>NZ_FRBX01000014.1 GCF_900142715.1 Flavobacterium pectinovorum
AAAGAAAGGCGACGACATACTCTCCCACATAACTGCAGTACCATCTGCGCAGGCGGGCTTAACTACTCTGTTCGGGATGGGAAGAGGTGAGCCCCGCCGCAATAACCACCTTAAGAAGTTATAATTGCTTTGGGCAATTTGTTCTTCAATTTTTAATTTTTAATTCAAAATTTTTAATTGAAGTAATATCTTAACATACTGAGATAAAGAAAAAAGTGTTTTTTAGAAAGTTTCTTCTCCCGACCGTAGTCGGGAGAAAAGGGTGTACATAAGCTTACGGATTATTAGTACTACTCGACTATGACATTACTGCCTTTACATCTATAGCCTATCAACGTGGTCATCTTCCACGATCCTTAAAAGAAATCTCATCTTGTGGTGGGTTTCGCGCTTATATGCTTTCAGCGCTTATCCCTTCCAAACGTAGCTACTCTGCGGTGCCCCTGGCGGGACAACAGATACACTAGAGGTTTGTCCAATTCGGTCCTCTCGTACTAGAATCAGATCCACTCAAATTTCTAACGCCCACAGTAGATAGAGACCGAACTGTCTCACGACGTTCTGAACCCAGCTCGCGTGCCACTTTAATGGGCGAACAGCCCAACCCTTGGGACCTTCTCCAGCCCCAGGATGTGACGAGCCGACATCGAGGTGCCAAACCCCCCCGTCGATATGAGCTCTTGGGGGAGATCAGCCTGTTATCCCCGGCGTACCTTTTATCCTTTGAGCGATGGCCCTTCCATGCGGAACCACCGGATCACTATGCTCTACTTTCGTACCTGATCGACCTGTATGTCTCTCAGTCAAGCTCCCTTATGCCATTGCACTCTACGCACGGTTACCAAGCGTACTGAGGGAACCTTTAGAAGCCTCCGTTACTCTTTTGGAGGCGACCACCCCAGTCAAACTACCCACCAAGCAATGTCCCCCGCAAAACGGGGTTAGGCCTCAGATAAACAAAGGGTTGTATTTCAACAATGACTCCACAACGCCTGGCGACGCCACTTCACAGTCTCCAACCTATCCTACACATCATTTATCCAAGGTCAATACTAAGCTATAGTAAAGGTGCACAGGGTCTTTTCGTCCCACTGCGGGTAAACGGCATCTTCACCGTTACTACAATTTCACCGAGCTCATGGCTGAGACAGTGTCCAGATCGTTACACCATTCGTGCAGGTCGGAACTTACCCGACAAGGAATTTCGCTACCTTAGGACCGTTATAGTTACGGCCGCCGTTTACTGGGGCTTCAATTCAATGCTTCTCCGAAGATAACATCTCCTCTTAACCTTCCAGCACCGGGCAGGTGTCAGGCCCTATACTTCATCTTACGATTTTGCAGAGCCCTGTGTTTTTGATAAACAGTCGCCTGGACCTCTTCACTGCGGCCAGCTTGCGCTGGCGACCTTTCTCCCGAAGTTACAGGTCTATTTTGCCTAATTCCTTAGCCATGAATCTCTCGAGCACCTTAGGATTCTCTCCTCAACTACCTGTGTCGGTTTACGGTACTGGTACTAATTACCTGAAGTTTAGAGGTTTTTCTTGGAAGCCCTTAGGCGCACTATCTCTTTGTCCGAAGACTCCGAGTACTATCGTATTTCCCCAAGATCTGTGGATTTGCCTGCAGATCTTATAGGTAGGTACTTCAACGAACTATTCCGTCAGTTCGCGGCGCTTTCATCACTCCGTCACCCCATCACAGTAATTAGTAGTACGGGAATATTAACCCGTTGGCCATCGACTGTCCCTTTCGGGTTCGCCTTAGGACCAGACTAACCCACAGCTGATTAGCATAGCTGTGGAAACCTTAGTTTTTCGGTGTGCGGGTTTCTCGCCCGCATTATCGTTACTTATGCCTACATTTTCTTTTCCAGCCAGTCCAGCATACCTTACGATACACCTTCAACCCTGCTGGAATGCTCCCCTACCACTTAGAGTAAACTCTAAATCCATAGCTTCGGTAATACACTTATGCCCGATTATTATCCATGCTCGTCCGCTCGACTAGTGAGCTGTTACGCACTCTTTAAATGAATGGCTGCTTCCAAGCCAACATCCTAGCTGTCTGGGCAGACAAACCTCGTTCTTTCAACTTAGTGTATATTTGGGGACCTTAGCTGATGGTCTGGGTTCTTTCCCTCTCGGACTTGGACCTTAGCACCCAAGCCCTCACTGCTGAGAAACATTATATAGCATTCGGAGTTTGTCAGGAATTGGTAGGCGGTGAAGCCCCCGCATCCAATCAGTAGCTCTACCTCTATATAACTTAATTCAGCGCTGCACCTAAATGCATTTCGGGGAGTACGAGCTATTTCCGAGTTTGATTGGCCTTTCACCCCTACCCACAGGTCATCCGAAGACTTTTCAACGTCAACCGGTTCGGACCTCCACACTGTGTTACCAGCGCTTCATCCTGCCCATGGGTAGATCACACGGTTTCGCGTCTAACACTACTGACTAAAGCGCCCTATTCAGACTCGCTTTCGCTACGGATCCGTGGCTTAACCACTTAACCTTGCCAGCAACGTTAACTCGTAGGCTCATTATGCAAAAGGCACGCCGTCACCCCACGAAAGGGCTCCGACCGCTTGTAAGCGTATGGTTTCAGGATCTATTTCACTCCGTTATTCACGGTTCTTTTCACCTTTCCCTCACGGTACTGGTTCACTATCGGTCTCTCAGGAGTATTTAGCCTTAGCGGATGGTCCCGCCAAATTCAGACAGGGTTTCACGTGCCCCGCCCTACTCAGGATACCACTATCTATTACACTTGTTACCCATACGGGGCTATCACCCTCTTTGGCGTCACTTTCCAGCAACTTCCGGTTCCTTGTGCATAAAATGTCGTGGTCCTACAACCCCAGCACTGCCGTAACAGCACTGGTTTGGGCTAATCCGCGTTCGCTCGCCACTACTTACGGAATCACTTTTGTTTTCTTCTCCTCCGCCTACTTAGATGTTTCAGTTCAGCGGGTTTGCCCACCTATCGGTGTACTATGTCTTCAACATAGTGGGTTGCCCCATTCAGGTATCTGCGGATCAATCGGTGTGTGCCCGTCCCCGCAGCTTTTCGCAGCTTATCACGCCTTTCATCGCCTCTGAGAGCCAAGGCATCCCCCATACGCCCTTATTTTGCTTATTGTACCAATCTTAAAATTAATTAAGACCGTTTTTTTTGTCTTTTGTTATTTGTATTGCTACTATAACAAAAAACGCTTTCTACTTTTTATTATTTTCTTATCTCAATATGTCAATGAACTTTTATTGCCTATCTTTATAGGCAATCAGTGGAGAATAACGGAGTCGAACCGTTGACCTCCTGCGTGCAAGGCAGGCGCTCTAGCCAGCTGAGCTAATCCCCCATTTTAATTAAAAATTAAAAATCGTGAATTAAAAATTATGAACTTTTTGATTCTTAATCTTTCAACTTCTAAAATTTCCTTTTTTCTAAGTATTTCAGTCTTTTTTAATTTTTAATTCTCAATTTTTAATTAAATTACCAATTGAAATTCTTAAAAAAGTAGTCCCGGGCAGACTCGAACTGCCGACCCCTACATTATCAGTGTAGTACTCTAACCAGCTGAGCTACGAGACTCTGTTTTACTTAAAATTTATTATTTGAACTAACAGCAAGAGTAATTGAACTTCGTGATTCAGAACCTTCTAAATTATCATCTTTTTTCCCCATCGTGCATTACTGCTAACAATTGGGGCTCTAGAAAGGAGGTGTTCCAGCCGCACCTTCCGGTACGGCTACCTTGTTACGACTTAGCCCTAGTTACCAGTTTTACCCTAGGCAGCTCCTTGCGGTCACCGACTTCAGGCACCCCCAGCTTCCATGGCTTGACGGGCGGTGTGTACAAGGCCCGGGAACGTATTCACCGGATCATGGCTGATATCCGATTACTAGCGATTCCAGCTTCACGGAGTCGAGTTGCAGACTCCGATCCGAACTGTGACCGGTTTTATAGATTCGCTCCTGGTCGCCCAGTGGCTGCTCTCTGTACCGGCCATTGTAGCACGTGTGTAGCCCAAGGCGTAAGGGCCGTGATGATTTGACGTCATCCCCACCTTCCTCACAGTTTGCACTGGCAGTCTTGTTAGAGTTCCCGACATGACTCGCTGGCAACTAACAACAGGGGTTGCGCTCGTTATAGGACTTAACCTGACACCTCACGGCACGAGCTGACGACAACCATGCAGCACCTTGTAAATTGTCTTGCGAAAGATCTGTTTCCAAACCGGTCAATCTACATTTAAGCCTTGGTAAGGTTCCTCGCGTATCATCGAATTAAACCACATGCTCCACCGCTTGTGCGGGCCCCCGTCAATTCCTTTGAGTTTCATTCTTGCGAACGTACTCCCCAGGTGGGATACTTATCACTTTCGCTTAGCCACTGAGATTGCTCCCAACAGCTAGTATCCATCGTTTACGGCGTGGACTACCAGGGTATCTAATCCTGTTCGCTACCCACGCTTTCGTCCATCAGCGTCAATCAATTAGTAGTAACCTGCCTTCGCAATTGGTATTCCATGTAATCTCTAAGCATTTCACCGCTACACTACATATTCTAGTTACTTCCTAATAATTCAAGTCTGGCAGTATCAATGGCCGTTCCACCGTTGAGCGATGGGCTTTCACCACTGACTTACCAAACCGCCTACGGACCCTTTAAACCCAATGATTCCGGATAACGCTTGGATCCTCCGTATTACCGCGGCTGCTGGCACGGAGTTAGCCGATCCTTATTCTTACGATACCGTCAAGCTCCTTCACGAAGGAGTGTTTCTTCTCGTATAAAAGCAGTTTACAATCCATAGGACCGTCATCCTGCACGCGGCATGGCTGGATCAGGCTTGCGCCCATTGTCCAATATTCCTCACTGCTGCCTCCCGTAGGAGTCTGGTCCGTGTCTCAGTACCAGTGTGGGGGATCTCCCTCTCAGGACCCCTACCCATCGTAGCCTTGGTAAGCCGTTACCTTACCAACTAGCTAATGGGACGCATGCTCATCTTTTACCGTTGTGACTTTAATAGTGGCTTCATGCGAAGCTGCTATGCTATGAGGTATTAATCCAAATTTCTCTGGGCTATCCCTCTGTAAAAGGTAGATTGCATACGCGTTACGCACCCGTGCGCCGGTCTCTGGTTCCGAAGAACCATACCCCTCGACTTGCATGTGTTAAGCCTGCCGCTAGCGTTCATCCTGAGCCAGGATCAAACTCTTCATCGTATATTGTTTGCTTAAATAAATCTAAGCTAATTATTATGCGATGA
>NZ_FRBX01000013.1 GCF_900142715.1 Flavobacterium pectinovorum
GAAGTATTTCCTCCTCCGTAATTAGTCAATCTTAAATCGGCTCCAAGTAAATTAGAACGATAAATGAAAAGCGCTACTTCATCCCCTGCCAAGGCTGCTGCTTTGGCTTCATCCCAAAGGTAGCTCACGTGCTTAAAATTCATATGTTTGGTATTTGTATTCGACATCTATAATTGTTTTGGTTGTAATCTTGTTGTGTAAAATAAGAGAATGTAAAAAACATAACTATCCTGTACTATCCTTTATGAAAAAGAACGTATTCAACTGAAAACTAAATATTAACAACAAAATATCGTACAAAGAAGGAGGAAAGTATTTTAAAAAAGCAATCCAAAAAAGACTCGTAATTACATGAAAATTAGGCAGAAACTATAAAGTTTTACCATTCAAAAAACAAATTAAAGTCATTAGGAAAAGTGTTTTTTGAAATGAATTTAAAATAGACTTCATCTATCGAAATTCTAAAAAATTAATTGCTAAAAACAAAAAAAAGTGCTTTCAAATTCATCAACTTGAAAGCACTTTGTTTAAAATTATCACTTTAAAATTAAAGCCTATAAAATGATTTGGCATTTTCATACCAGATTTTATTCTGATTTTCGACAGATAATTGAGCGATATAATCTTCCAAGGTTTTTACAACTTCTGTATAATCTGAAGCCACATTGAGAACCGGCCAATCTGATCCGAACATTAATTTATCTGCAGAAAAATTTTCGAAAATAACATCTAAATAAGGTTTTAAATCATCAGTTTTCCAATTTTTCCAATCGGCTTCTGTGACCATTCCTGAGATTTTACAGAAGACATTTTCTGTTTTTGAAATTTCCTGAATTCCTTTTTTCCAGGACAAAATATCGCCTGATTTAATATCAGGTTTCGCAATATGATCTATCACAAAAGGCTGATCCGGAAACTGATTTGCCAATTCTATCGCAGCCGGTAATTGCCGATGAAAAATAAGAATATCGTAGGTGAAATTAAATTGTTTTAAAGCCGAGATTCCATTTTGAAAATCTTTTCTCAACATAAAATCATCAGATTCACCCTGAACAACATGTCGAAATCCTTTAATTATTTTATTCGAAGAAAAATGATGTAATCGTTCTTCGATTGTTACACCACGCAAATCTACCCAACCCACAACTCCTTTTATGAAATCATTTTTTGCTGCCAGATTTACTAAAAAATTAGTTTCGTCTTCGGACTGATTTGCCTGAACGGCGACGCAACCTGAAAACTGATTTTCCTGAAGTAATGGCAAAAGATCTTCGGGCAAAAAATCCCTTTGAATTTTCTGCATCGATTCATCTATCCAGCTATCTCTTACGGGATCGAATTTCCAGAAATGCTGATGTGCATCAATTCGGTTATTCATGCTTTTTTAATTTACATCGTTGATTAATGCGCGATCTAAATGCACGTATCCGCCATCAACAAAAACAAATTGTCCTGTTGTGTGCGATGAACGATCTGAAACAATGAAAAGTGCCGTGTCTGCAATTTCCTCAGTTTTGGTCATTCTTCCCTCAAACGGAATACTTTTATTGATTTTTTTCAAAACAGCTTCGCCGTCGGGTAATGTCTCAATCCAATCTTCGTATGCCGGTGTATAACTTTCAGCAATAATAATGGCGTTCGAACGAATTCCAAACTGAATTAAATCTACCGCCCATTCTCTGGTTAGTCCTAAAACTCCACCTTTCGCAGCAGCGTAACCAGAAGTTCCGCCTTGCCCGGTCAAAGCGACTTTTGAACCAATATTCAGAATATTTCCTTTTGATTCTTTTAGGTATGGAAGTGCATATTTTACCAATAAAAAATAACTTACTACATTCAGTTTCAAAGAATCCATGAACTGTTCGTAAGTAGCATCTAAACCTGCGCCGTCATTTACACCAACGTTATTGATAACTGCGTCGATTTTTCCGTATTTTTCAATGATTTTCTTTACGGCATTTTCAACTTCATCAGGATTGGTAACATCTGTTTGTACAAATAATGCATCAATTCCTTTTTTCTGAATTGCTTCTGCATAACCAAATCCTCTGCTGTTTCTGTCCACTATTACCGGAATTCCACCTTCATCAGCAATTCGGTTGAGGATCGTTTCTCCAATACTTCCCTGCTTTCCGGCAGAACCAGAAACAACGATTATTTTATTTTTTAAATTTAAATCCATTTTTTGTGGTTATTTAAGTTTTTATCAATAGTTAGAATTTTTTAAACTCAATATTATTCTATCTCTATCAATGCTTTAATTACATTATTTTTCGGATCAATTAATTGTCCAAAATCAGTAATCATTTCTGAGAAATTGGTTCGGTGTGTAATGTATTTTTTCGGATCAATTTTTCCTGATTTCAAGCAATCCATTACATATTCAAAATCTTCAATAGTCGCATTTCTGCTGCTCATTAAAGTCGATTCTCTTTTATGAAAATCAGGATGACTGAAACTCAATTCTCCTTTTTGAAGTCCAACCAAAACAAATCTTCCGCCGTGCGAAATATAATTAAAAGCACTATTCATCACATTTCTGTTTCCAGTTGCATCAATCACAACATTGGCCATATCACCGTTTGTAATTTCTGTCAGTTTTTGAGCGACATCATCATGCAACGGATTTATAGTTTCATCGGCGTTCAATTCCTCTTTACAAAAATTCAATCTGTATTCGTTGATATCCATCACGATTACTTTTGCTCCGGCTATTTTAGCAAACTGAATTAATCCGATACCAATTGGTCCGGCGCCCATTACTAAAACAGTGTCTGTTGGTTTTACTGCTGCTCTTCGAACTCCGTGTGCTGCAATTGCTAATGGTTCAACCAATGCCAATTGATCATAATCAAGTCCTTGACCGTGAAGTAAATATTGCTCCGGAATAGTTACATATTCTGCCATTCCGCCATCAATATGTACTCCAAAAACTTTAATATTTACGCAGCAATTAGTTAATCCATTTCTGCAGGCAACGCATTTTCCACAGTTGAAATACGGAATAAAAGTTACTTTATCGCCGGGTTCAAAACCTTTGGCATTTCCTTTTACATATTCTGCAGCAAGTTCATGACCTAAAATTCTTGGATATTCAAAATAAGGCTGTGTTCCTCCAAAAGCGTGAATATCGGTACCACAAATTCCTATTCTTTTTATCTTCAGTAAAACTTCTCCTTCTTTTGGTTCAGGAATTGGTTTTTCTTTCAGAATAAATTCTTGTGGTTTTTCACATACTATAAATTTCATCTTAGATTTTTTTAACTAACTCATTAAGCACAATTCATAAAAATTTAAACACATAGAAACATAGGTTTTTCTTGCAAAAAGAAGATAAAAGAAACTAGTTTCCACACATAGTCCCGATAGCTATCGGGATTTATTAAAACTAGTAAAACGCCTTTTGAGAATCCAAAATCTATATTTCTATGTGTTAAAATAATTACGCCCAACGAAGTTTATAATTACTTTTTGTATGCTACTGCTGTTTGTTTACTTGTTCCCAAACCTTCAATTCCTAATTCTACAACATCGCCGGCTTTTAGGTAAATTGGATCTGGTTTAATTCCCAAACCAACTCCCGGAGGCGTTCCTGTACTAATGATGTCGCCAGGAAGCAATGTCATAAACTGACTTAGATAATGTACTAAAAACGGAATTTTAAAAACTAAATTCAACGTGTTACTATCCTGGTATTTTTTACCATTCACACTAAGCCACATTGATAAATTATCAACATCTTTCACTTCATCTTTTGTCGCCAAAAAGGGTCCAAGTGGTGCAAAAGTGTCGCAACCTTTTCCTTTTGCCCATTGTCCGCCACGCTCAATTTGAAATTCTCTTTCGCTGTAATCGTTCAATAAAGCGTAACCTGCAACGTAATCTAAAGCTTCTGCCTCTTCAACATAACTTGCTTTTTTTCCTACAACAAATGCAAGCTCTACTTCCCAATCTGTTTTTACACTGTTTTTAGGAATAATTACATCATCGTCGGGACCGCATAATGAAGTCGTCGATTTAAAAAAGATAATCGGTTCTGTTGGAATTGGCGCACCAGTTTCTTTACAGTGATCTACATAATTTAAACCAATACAGATTATTTTTGAAGGTCTCGCCACTGGAGAACCTAAACGTACATTTGCATCAACTTCTGGTAAAGTCGGATTACTTTCTAATGCTTTTTGTAATTTTTCTAAACCGTTTTCTTCAAAAAAACTTTCGTTAAAATCTGTTACAATTGACGAAACATCATATCTCTTTTCACCAATTAAAACTCCTGGTTTTTCTTTTCCGATTTCTCCAAAACGTATTAATTTCATATCTTTTATTTTTTAGCCACTAAGGCACTAAGTCGCTAAGGTTCTAAGTTTTTTTGCTTAGAATTTATTGCTTAGTTGTTGGCAACTTTGTTAATTATTTGTTTTTTTAAGTTCTTAGTTGATAAAGCTCTAAGGCTAAAAATCTTAGCAACTTAGAACCTTAGCCTCTTAGCAACTTTGTTAATTATTTAATTTGATAAATCCACCGTCGATTGGGTAATCGCAGCCTGTGATAAATCCGGCTTCGTCGCTGCATAGGTATAATGCGAGAGCTGCAATTTCATCTGGTTTTCCCATTCTGCCGATTGGTTGTGATTGTGACAATTTTTCGAACATTTCTGCTTCTTTACCTGCGTAGTTTTTCGAAATAAAACCATCAACAAATGGCGTATGAACTCTTGCCGGAGAAATAGAATTACAACGAATATTTTCTCCTATATAATCTTTTGCAACAGATAATGTCATGGCCATAACAGCGCCTTTTGCTGTAGAATAAGCAAAGCGATCCGGAATACCAACCCACGCCGCGATAGATGCCATGTTGATAATCACACCACCATTTGAAAGTCTGAATTGCGGAATCGCCGCAAACAAACAGTTGTAAACTCCTTTTACATTGACATCCATAACGCGATCAAAATCAACTGCTGGCGTTGTATCGACTTTTCCAACATGTGCAATTCCGGCATTGTTTATCAGAATATTAATGTTGCCAATTTTTTCGAATGTTGCTACTACTTCTTCCTGATTTGCCACATTACAGGCATAAGAAAAAGCTTTGCCTCCAGAATTTAAAATTTCGTCTAATGCCTCTTTCGCACTTTCGATTGTTAAATCTATAATGTGAACTTCTGCACCTTGTTTGGCGAACAAAGTTGCAATTGCTCTTCCTATTCCGCTGCCTCCTCCGGTTACGACTGCTTTTTTATTTTTTAATGAAAACATGTTATAATTATTAAGTCATTTAGTATTTGATGTCGCTCTAACATTCAAAAAATCATTTCAATTTAATAAATGTGAAAACCACAATTACAAAAGTATATTTTAATATTAATATTTGAGATATATTTTCATATGAATGCCCTAAAATGAGTAAACTTTAATAAATTATAACATTTTTTACACCGTTTGTAAAAAAATTACCATTAAGATTAACATACTTCAAAAAATGAGTGTTAATAAAGTCATCAACTGTTGTTCAATTCAATCTTATTTCTATTTTTGTAATTGTGTTTTTTACATTTATTATTTTTCGAATAAAATCCATCCATATAAATTTTACCAAAAATGACGATATTAAAAGGGATAACCTGGAATCATACAAGAGGTTTATTGCCAATGGTTGCTACGGCTCAGCGATTTACAGAATTAAATCCGGGAGTTGAAATTACCTGGGAGAAAAGAAGTTTACAGGAATTTGCAGATGCTTCGATCGAAGATTTAGCAAAAAGATTTGATCTGCTTGTAATCGATCATCCGTGGACAGGCTTTGGTGCGCACTCAAAAAGCATCTTGCCTTTATCAGATTATTTATCATCAGAATATATAAAAGATCAGGAAGTAAATACCGTTGGACGCTCTTACGGAAGTTACGTTTTTAACGACAAATTATGGGCATTGCCTATTGATGCAGCGACTCCGGTTGCGGCGGCTCGCTTGGATATTTTAGAAAAAGACGGATTAAAAGTGCCGCAAACTTATGATGATTTATTGGCTCTTGCCAAAAAAGGATTGGTTGCTTTTGCCGGAATTCCGGTGGATGTTTTAATGAGTTTTTATATGTTTTGCTGTAGTTTGGGTGAAGCTCCTTTTCAATCGACAGAAAAAGTTATTTCTCCCGAAACAGGAAAAAAAGCTTTGCAAATGTTTAGAGAATTAGCACAATTAATTGATCCGGCAAATTTTAACCGAAACCCGATTCAGGTTTATGAGGCAATGGTAAATTCAGATGAAATTGCCTACTGCCCTTTTGCTTACGGATATTCTAATTATTCGAGAACCGGATACGGTAGAAAATTACTTCATTTTTATGACTTAGTTCGTTTGAATAATAATGCAATGATTAGCTCTTTGGGCGGAACCGGATTGGCAGTTTCTTCTTTCAGCAAACACATTCCTGAAGCTATTCAATATGCTGAATTTACGGGATCATCTCATACGCAACAAAATATTTTTGCTGATAATGGCGGACAACCCGGACATCTTAAGGCTTGGAAAAGTGACCGAATCAATTCATTAACTCATGATTATTTTAAAAATACGTTACCGACTTTAGAAAGAGCTTTTCTTCGTCCAAGATATTCCGGACATATGTATTTTCAGGATCATGCGGGCGATGTAGTTCGTGATTATTTGATGAAAGGTGGAGATGAAAATTTGGTTTTAGAAGTAATGAATTCGCTTTATGCGAAATCTCTAAATTTAATAACGGCATGAAACCACTAGAAGGATTAGTTGTATTAGAGTTTTGCCAGTTTTTGGCAGGGCCTTCTGCGGGATTAAAATTAGCCGATTTAGGCGCGCGCGTTATTAAAATTGAACGTCCCATAAAAGGCGAAGCTTGTAGACAATTGAGTATTAAAGACCTTTTTGTTGACGACAGCAGTTTATTATTTCATACGATTAACAGAAATAAAGAATCTTTTGCGGCCGATCTTAAAAACCCGGAAGATTTAATTCTAATCAAAAAATTAATTGCCAAAGCTGATATTATGACGCATAATTTCAGACCGGGCGTGATGGAAAAAATAGGATTGGATTTTAATGAAACCCTGACTATTAATCCGAAAATAATATACGGAACGATTACAGGTTACGGCAATATTGGTCCGTGGGCAAAGAAACCCGGACAGGATTTATTATTGCAATCGCTTTCCGGATTAAGCTGGTTGAGCGGTAGAAAATGTCAGGGGCCGGTTCCGTTTGGTTTGGCTGTAGCCGATTTAATGTGCGGAAACCATTTTGTTCAGGGAATTTTATCGGCTTTATTGAAAAGAGCCAAAACCGGAAAAGGTGTTTTGGTAGAAGTTAGTTTGTTAGAATCTGTTTTGGATGTTCAGTTTGAAGCAATTACTTCTTTCTTAAATGATGGCGGACAATTACCGGAAAGAGGCGATGTAAAAGGAAGTGCACATGCTTTTTTGAGCGCACCTTACGGAGTTTATCAAACTCAGGACGGTTATATTTCCCTTGCAATGGGTGATTTAATTTTCATTGGAAAAACTTTGGGAGTCGATCTAACCAAATATTCTGATAAACAGGATTGGTTTACTTTTAGAGACGAAATCAGAAATTTATTAGCTGAAAAAATAATAACGCAAACAGCCGATTATTGGTTGAATTTGCTTCAGAAAGAAGGAATCTGGTGTGGAAAAGTTCTCAATTATGAAGAATTGGACAATCAATCTTTTGTGAGTGAATTACAATTGAAACAAACGATTCAAAATTCTGCCGGAGAAAAATTGGTTACTACAAGAAGTCCCATTCAGCTTGACGGAAAAATTTTAACTAGTAAAAAAGCTGCTCCTTCGGTTGGAGAAGATAATATAAAAATACATGAACAATTTTTAAGCGAATAAAAGAAATGAAGCCATTAGAAGATTATTTAATAGTAGATTTTAGCCAGTTTCTTTCTGGTCCGTCGGCGAGCTTACGCCTGGCTGATTTGGGCGCGCGCGTTATAAAAATTGAAAAACCGGGAACGGGAGATATTTGCAGAACTTTATATACTTCTGATTTAATTATGAACGGAGAATCTTCTGTTTTTCATACGATTAACAGAAATAAGGAATCATTTGCCATTGATTTTAAACAACCCGAAGAACTCGAAAAATTAAAAAAATTATTGGCTAAAGCCGATGTTGTCATGCATAACTTCAGACCGGGCGTTATGGAACGCGTTGGATTGAGTTATGAAGAAGTTAAAGCAATAAATCCAAATGTGATTTATGGATCGATCTCTGGTTTTGGCACTCATCCGGATTTAAAAGATTTACCGGGACAAGATTTATTATTGCAATCCTTGACAGCTTTAACATGGCTGAGTGGAAATCAGGAAGATGGCCCTGTACCAATGGGATTATCGATTGTCGATATGTTGGCCGGAGCACATTTGGCTCAGGGAATTTTAGCGGCTCTATATCGAAAAGCGACACAAAATGTCGGAGCTTCTGTTCAGGTAAGTATGTTAGAATCTGCTTTTGATTTTCAATTTGAAACCATTACTACTTTTTTTAATGATGGCGGTGAATTACCCGTTCGTACCAAAACCAATAATGCGCATGCTTATTTGGGCGCGCCTTACGGAATTTATAAAACTAAGAATGGTTATTTGGCTTTGGCAATGGGCTCGATTCCTGTTTTGGCTTCGCTTTTAAAATGTGACGCATTATTACAATTCCCTGAAAATAAATTTCATTTACGAGATGAAATCAAAAATATTCTGGCAGAACATTTACAAACTCAGAATACTGATTTTTGGCTGAATATTTTAGAACCTGCAGATATTTGGTGTGCAGGAGTTTTGAACTATCAACAGCTTTTTGCCGAAGAAGGATTTAAAGTTTTAGACTTTACTCAGAAGGTTGAAATGCTGGATGGATATTCGTACCAAACTACAAGATGTCCGATAAAAATTGACGGCGAATATTTGACTTCGGAAAAAGGTTCACCGAAATTAGGACAGGATAATGAAAAGATTATTAAAGAATTTATAACTGTATAATGAAGAAAATAAGAATTGCAGTTAGAAAATTTGATCCTTTTGAAAGTACTCTTCAAAAGTTATGGGATTTGTTTTGCCTGGAGAATAACATTCAGGCTGAAGCCGAAATGATTCCTCTTGAATTGCATGACCTTTATGAACAAACCATAACTAATAAAGGTTTAAAAAATGGAACCTGGGATATTGCCCACATTAATACCGACTGGATTTTTGATGCTGTAAATGAAAAAGCGGTTCTGGATTTAACATCATTTATCGATCAAAATCCTCCGCAGGATTATCCTGAAGGATGGCATGAATCGTTATTAAAATTGCAGAAAATAAAAAATAGTATTTACGGACTTCCTTTTCATGATGGACCGGAATGTTTGATTTTTAGAAAAGATTTATTTGAAGATTTTACTGAAAAGCAAAACTTCAAAAATCAATTTGGCTATGAATTAAATCCTCCAAAAACATGGAAACAATTTGTTCAGATAGCAGAGTTTTTTAATCGTCCAGAAGAGAATTTATACGGTTGTGTTTTTGCCAATTATCCGGATGGTCACAATATGGTTTTTGATTTTTGCCTGCAATTATGGACACGAGGCGGATCGTTATTAGATCATCAAAATAAAATCAACATTAATCAATCTGCGGCAATTGAAGCTTTAGATTTTTATCGAAATATTGTAAATAATAAAAATGCAGTTCATCCAAAATCAAGAAGTTTTGGTTCAGTAGAAGCGGGTTTGGTTTTCGCCGAAGGACAAGCTGCGATGACCATTAACTGGTTCGGTTTTGCATCGATGTGCGAAGTAATTGAAGAATCGAAGGTAAAAGGCAAAGTTGATATTGCGGAACTTCCCTCCGATCCGAATCACAAAACTGCTTCTTTGAATGTTTATTGGTTGTATACGATTGGCATTGGAAGTAAACAGAAAGAACTTGCTTATGATTTTTTACGATTTGCGACTTCGCCAAAAAGCGATAAATTATTGACCAATGAAGGCGGAATTGGCTGTAGAAAATCAACCTGGAATGATGAGGATATCAATAAAATTATTCCATTTTATCATAAACTTGAAATGCTTCATGAAAATGCATTGACTTTACCTCAAACTCCGGTTTGGCCAAAAGTAGCAGAGTTAATAGATCAAATGGTTTTGAAGGCAATTGAAAGTGATATTGCATCAGAAAAATTATTAGAAGAAACTCAGAACAATATTGAAAAAATAGCGAATTAATCGCGTTGTGACATCTTTGTCAAAGTTTAAACTTTGACAAAGATTACCAAGCGAACTTAAAAATATTAAATATGAATATTCCATATAAACCTAAATTACCGGAAACGAATCAACCCATTATTATTATTGGCGCAAGCGGAATTGTGAAAGATGCCCATTTGCCTGCTTATGAAATGGCGGGTTTTACCGTTTTTGGCATTACAAACAGAACTATTTCTAAAGCACACGATTTGGCAAAACAGTTTAAAATTGAGCATGTTTTTGAAAATGTTTCCAATGCTGTAAAAAATGCACCTTCAAATGCTGTTTATGATATTACGGTGCTACCTGATCAATACATTGAAATTTTAGAACAACTTCCTGATGGTGCGGCTGTGCTTATTCAAAAGCCTATGGGAAATGATTTGGCGCAAGCCCGAGAAATTGTTGCCGTTTGTGAAAGGAAAAAATTAGTTGCCGGAATCAATTTTCAATTGCGTTTTGCCTCTTTTGTAAGCGCTGCAAGACATTTAATCAATGAAGGAATTATTGGAGATTTATATGATTTAGAATTTAAAGTTACCGTAAATACGCCTTGGGAGTTGTTTCCGCTTATTAAGGAACATCCCAGATTAGAAATTCTTTTTCATAGTGTTCACTATATCGATTGCATTCGCTCGTTTTTAGGAAATCCGAAAAGTGTGATGGCAAAAACAGCCAAACATCCTTTGAAAAAATTATCATCAAGCCGATCGACTATTATTTTAGATTATGGTGAAGACAAACATGTGGTAATTAATACGAATCACGATCATCATTTTGGACCAAAACACGAAGAAAGTTATATTAAATGGGAAGGGACAAAAGGTGCTATTAAAGCAAAAATGGGTTTATTAATGAATTATCCCGATGGTTTGCCAGACGAATTTGAATATTCATTACAAAATGAAAATGGCGAATATGAATGGAAAAAAATCGAATTGGAAGGCTCTTGGTTTCCCGAAGCTTTCATCGGAACAATGTCAAACTTAATGCGCTTCAAAGAAGGTTCTGACACCAAATTATTAGCAAGCGTTCAAGATGTTTTAGATACGATGAAAGTAGTTGAAGCCTGCTATATAAGTAACGAAAGCGGTGGAGTGTCTCTGAATGAATTATATTTCACCATATAAGTTATATAAGTTCATTTAACGCAGTTTATGCAGACAAAAACTTAAAATCATATAAGCTACAATCAAAAAAATTAATAAGCCATGCAATTAATATAAGTCTGTTAATCTTGACGCAAAGTATTAAATGAACTTATATCACTTATATGGTGAAAACAAAAAAATTATGTATTTCAAATCAACATTTTTTGAAGATTATCAAATTGGCGATAAACGCGTCACTTTTGGCAGAACAATTACCGAAACCGATTTTGTGGTTCACGCTGGGCATACCGGAGATTTTTTTCCGCATCATATGGATGAAGAATGGTGTAAAACACAGCCATTCGGACAACGCATTGCGCACGGAACTATGGTTTTTAGTATTGGAATCGGCCTGACCGCATCAGAAATAAATCCTGAAGCTTTTTCTAAAGGATACGATCGAATGCGATTTGTAAAACCAGTTCATATTGGTGATACTATCCATTCTGAAATTACAATTTCTGAAAAAGGAGAAGCCAAAAAAACAGATATGGGAACCGTTACAGAACACGTAGAAATTATCAATCAACGTGGTGAAGTGGTTCTAGTATGCGATCATTTATTATTAGTTAAAAAAAGTAACTAAGTTGCTGAGCTTCTAAGATACTAAGCCAACACATTAAAACAATCTCACAAAGACACAAAACTCAAAGAAAAATTCTAATAAAACTTTGTGACTTTGTGCCTTCGTGGCAAAAAAACTAACTATGCAAATAACCAACCAATCGGGCGATCAACATGAAGTCTTAACTTCAGAAAAAGGAACGGGAAATAAATATCTATTGCCTTTTATTTTAATTACCAGCTTATTTTTCCTTTGGGGAATGGCACATAATCTGGATTCTATTTTAATACCGCATCTTAAAAAAGCATGTGAATTAAACAATCGCCAATCTACTTTAATTGACACTGCTGTGTTTTTTGCTTATTTTATAATGGCGATTCCCGCAGGAATGCTGATTAAAAGATTTGGTTATAAAAATAGCATTATTACCGGCTTACTAGTTTTTGCTACCGGTGCTTTTCTATTTGTTCCTGCTGCAAATACAAGAACTTACGAATTATTTTTGTTTGCCTTATTTGTAATTGGATGTGGATTGACCATTTTAGAAACAAGCGCAAATCCATACGCAGCAATTTTAGGCCCCGCTGAATCATCTTCAAAAAGATTGAATTTAGCAGCGTCATTTAACGGCTTAGCGGCAATGGTTGCACCAATTGTTGGTTCGTTATTTATCTTATCCGGAAAAACACATACACCAGAACAAATGGCCGCAATGCCGGATGCTACAAAAGCAGCTTACTTATTAGAAGAAGCCTCTGCTGTAAAGTTACCTTATATCATTTTGGGAAGTGTTTTGGTTTTAGTAGCTATATTATTCTACTTTATGCATTTACCTTCGATGAAACCACAACACACAGAAGTTGAAGTTAAACCTGGTTTTTTCTCTGTTTTAAAATTTTCGCATTTAAGTTGGGCAGTTGTTGCACAATTTTTTTATGTAGGCGCACAAGTTTGTATTACCAGTTTTTTTATTAGAATTGCGCAGCAAGGAGCAGGATTAGATGAAAAAACAGCCGGATATTATTTGGGTATCTATGGTTTCCTTTTTATGACTGGTCGTTTTATTGGAACTTTCTTTTTGAAGTTCGTGAAGGATTATGTCTTGCTTTCAATCTATTGTGTTATTAGTATCTTCCTTTGTTTGGTAGCAATTTACGGAACTGGAATTTACGTAATTTATGCACTTGGTGGAATTGGATTTTTTATGTCAATTATGTTTCCAACTATTTTTTCACTAGGATTGGTTGGCTTAAAATCAAATACAGAAACTGGATCTTCATGGCTGGTTATGTCAATTGTAGGTGGTGCGATCCTGCCATATGGAATGGGAACTTTAATTGATATGAAGCACGATGACATCCAATCCGGCTATATTATTCCACTGTTGTGCTTTGTTATCATTCTTTATTTTGGAGTGTTTGGGCATAAAGTAAAAAATGTCGTTTCTTAATAATTAATTTTTGATTTTCTATAATTCCCAAGTTAGATCAGCTTGGGAATTCTTTTATAATTAAATTCTTGTACCCAAAATGAAAAAGATAATTAAAACCACTTCTCTACTTCTACTTGTTTTGAACAGTACATTATTTGCACAAAAAAACAAACAGATTTACGACATTATTGTTGCTAAAGATGGAAGTGGAACTTTTACTAAATTGCAAGATGCGTTTGATGCTGTTCCTGATAATAGTTTAAAACGGACTATTATTTATGTGAAAGCTGGAGTTTATAAAGAAAAAATAAAGCTAAATTCTGCCAAGCAAAATGTAATGTTACTTGGAGAATCTTATAAAAACACTATTCTTACTTATGATGATTATGCAGAAATTGCAGGAGGTACAAGCAAATCATTCAGTACTCTGATCGAAGCAAATAATTTTTATGCTGAAAATATCACTTTCGAAAATACAATAGACAGTAATTTGCCTCAATATAAAAAAGGTGGTCAGGCAGTAGCATTAATGGTAAATGGTGACCGATCAATTTTTCACAATTGCAAAATAAGCGGTTTTCAGGACACTTTTTATCTAAAGGCAAACAAAAGGACATATATTAAGGATTGTATCATTGACGGTACTACAGATTTTATTTTTGGCTCGGGTATCGCTTTATTTGAAAACTGTTTTATACAAAGCAAAAGAGATTCGTACATCACAGCCAGTAATCAGGATGTTGGTAAAAACAAATTTGGTTTTGTATTTAAAGATTGTGTTATAATGGCATATCCGAACGAGGCTACTAAAAGTGTTTCTCTAGGAAGACCATGGGGAGCAGGTGCCAATGTAGTTTTCATTCATTGTTTTGAAGAATCACATATTATACCCGAAGGCTGGTCAGTATGGTCCGAAGATCCAGAACATAAAGCATACAATAATTGGAAAACTACTTTTTATGCTGAATATGACTGCTATGGCCCAGGCTATAATTCAAAAGCTCGCATTTCATGGTCACTTCAATTAAATAAAACAGAAGCTTCAGAATACACAAAAGAAAAAATATTTGCAGCAAATACAACTACAGCCAACAAACTTGAAGAAGATTGGAATCCCATAATCGAAAATGAACAATGTAAATCTATATTGTCATCAAAAAAAATTAAAACAGCTGATTCCGTTTTTGAAAAAGGATTTGAATAAAAACATCAATAATTAAAACCTTTTATAATTCCTCTTTTTGAAGATTTCACAAAATCAATAATTTTGTCACGTTCAACCGTTTTCTCAAATGAATTTTCAATAAACTCTAAAGCAAAAGTTGTATTTCTTTTCTCCTGAAAAAGAACTCTATAAATATCTTGCAACTCATTTATCTTTTCTAAACTAAAGTCTCTTCTTTTCAAACCCACAAGATTTAAACCCACATAACTTAAAGGCTCACGTCCGACAGTTATGTATGGCGGAATATCTTTTACAACACGGCTTAACCCGCTTATCATGGAATGTTCTCCAATAATAGAAAATTGATGAATGGCAGTTAAACCACTAATGTTTACCCAATCGCCAACAATAACTTCACCAGCCATTCCAACACTAAACCCAATAATGCAATTATTACCAACGGAAAGATGTAAGTATGGTAGAAAAAAACTCATTATAAACCAAAAAATCCCCATCAAATAAATGATGAGGATTCTTCAAAGAAAGGCGACGACATACTCTCCCACATAACTGCAGTACCATCTGCGCAGGCGGGCTTAACTACTCTGTTCGGGATGGGAAGAGGTGAGCCCC
>NZ_FRBX01000011.1 GCF_900142715.1 Flavobacterium pectinovorum
TCTTGACGAAAAATTATCTTTAAAACCCATTGGTTCAGTTGGCAAACTATACATTGCCGGGGTTGGAGTTGCCAGGGGCTATTTGAATAAAACAGCGCTTACAGAAGAAAAGTTTGTCAACAACCCTTTTATTGAGGGCACAAAAATGTATGATACAGGGGATTTAGCCAAATGGCTTGCTGATGGAAACATTGAATACATTGGCAGAAAAGACCATCAGGTAAAAATTCGTGGCTACAGAATAGAATTGGGCGAAATAGAGGTTGCGATTTCTCAGTTCAACAAGCATATCAGGCAAATCGTAGTGAATGCCCAAGAAGTAAATGGCGAGAAAGCACTAATTGCATATTACACTACAGATGAATCAGAGCTGATCAATAAGACTATTCTTCGAGAATATTTACAGAGCAAGCTTCCAGATTATATGGTTCCGGGATTTTTTGTTGAGCTTGAAAGTATCCCTTTAACCACAAATGGTAAGATAGACCGTAAAGCATTACCAAATGTTACAGGAAGGGATTTAATCAGAAAAGCATTTTTAGCCGCTAGAAATGAGACCGAACATAAACTTACAGTAATATTTCAGGAAGTATTAGGAATTGACAATGTAGGTATCAGTGATAATTTTTTTGAAATGGGAGGGCATAGTTTAATGGTGGGGCAGGTGTTGAACAAAATGCACCAAAACTTGAACATGCAGATAAGTTTTAAAGACTTTTTTGCTTATCCGACCATTGAAGGAATTGTTAAAAATCTTAGTAGAAAAGACTATATCCCAATTCCAAAAGCAGCAGAGCAGGAAAGTTATCCCTTAACTCCATCTCAGCAGCGACTATGGGTTTTAAGCCAGTTAGAAGGTGGTTCACAAGCCTATAATATGCCATTAGTAGTTACATTAAAAGGAAAACTTAATATTAAATATTTTGAAACAGCCTTTGGTCTTTTCATAAACAAGCATGAGATTACCAGAACTTTATTTAAGACAGATAAGGTATTGGGAGAAATCCGCCAGTATGTTGTACCAAAAGAAGAGATTAGTTTCAAAATACCGGTCTTGAATTTTACTGAAAAGGACCAATCTGATATAGAAGATTATTTGCAAACTGCCAATAGTGAAGTTTTTAATTTAGAACAATCTCCATTAATAAGAGCATCGTTACTTAAAAAAGCAGATGATGAGTTCTTATTCTTTTTGTCCATGCATCATATTATTGGCGATGGATGGTCAACAGAAGTATTGATATCAGAAGTTGTAGGAAACTACAATAATCTTCTTTATGGAGGGAGTAATCTTAACGGAGAAGAAAAATCAGCTTTATTATCTATTCAATACAAAGATTATGCAGTATGGCTACAGCAGGAAATCAAGGGAGAAAAATATCAAAAAGCAGAAACGTATTGGTTGGAACAATTTAAAGGAGATCTTCCTGTAATAGAGTTACCAAGTTATAAAACAAGACCATTAATACAGACTTATAACGGAGATAATTTAAAGCATATTTTTTCGAAAGAATTTACAGAAAAACTTATCAAGTATTCAGACAAACAGGATGTAACCCTGTTTATGACATTAATGACTGGTATTAATACATTACTTTACCGATATACAGGTCAGCATGATATTATCATAGGAACTCCAATAGCAGGAAGAGAACACCCTGATTTGGAAAATCAAATAGGACTTTACCTTAATACACTAGCTATAAGAACAAGATTTGAAGATTACAATAATAGCTTTGAATCCTTACTGCAACAGGAAAAAGACACTTTGTTATCTGCCTATGAAAATCAGATGTATCCCTTTGATGAACTGGTAAGTAAATTGAATATAAAGCGTGATACCAGTCATTCTGCATTATTTGATGTTTTGGTTGTGTTCCAGAATCAGAGTCAGTTACAATTTAATAATTCAGAAAAAGATATAGTTGGTTTACAGGTTGAAGGATATGATTATCATAGAAAGACTTCACAATTTGATATAAGTTACATTTTTGTAGAAGAGAAAGGGCAATTAGGGCTTACAATTGAGTACAATACCGATATCTATGACGCTGTTTTAATAGGAAGAATGTTTTCACATCTTGAAAACCTGCTTACTCAGGTTATAGAAAAAGAAACACACAGCCAGAAGCAAAATATACCAAATCTATTTATTGAGGATATTGATTTTCTTACAAAGGAGGAGCGTCATAAACTCCTGGTTGAATTCAATGATACTAAAGCTGATTATCCTGAAGATCAAACAATTATGCAGCTTTTTGAGCAGCAAGTAGAGAAGAATCTGAATAAAGTAGCGGTATTTTTTGATGGTAAGGGGCTTACATATAAAGATTTAAATGAGCAAGCTAATCAGCTGGGAGATTATCTAAGACAGAATTATAATATACAGCCGGATGATTTAATAGCTATTAAGCTAGAGAGAAGTGACAAGATGATAGTGGTTATAATGGGTGTATTAAAATCGGGAGCAGCTTATGTGCCGATAGATCCGGATTATCCACAAGATCGAATAGATTATATAGAAGAAGATACAAAAGCGAAGGTTACAATAGATGAAGACTTTTTAGAAACTTTTGCAAGGCAAAACAGAGAGAATACTTATACTAAGGAAAACCTTTCTACACTTAGCAAACCAGATAGTTTGGCATATGTAATTTACACCTCTGGAACTACAGGACATCCTAAAGGTGTAATGATGCAGCAGAGAAATATTCTCAATTTAATTATTTATCATATACAATCAATTACACCATACAGTAGGGTAACATTCTTATCAAATCCAAGCTTTGATGTTTCATTTCAGGAAATATTTAGCACCTTATTAATAGGTGCAACGATATTCCCAGTAACAGATGCAATAAAGAAAGATATTCATAAACTTTCTGCTTTTATAAGAGATAATAAATTGGATTCCTTGTTTTTTCCAACAGCATATTTTACAGTACTTGCAGAGAATGATTTATTTCTGGAATCACTTAATACCGAGGTTAAACATATTATAGTAGCAGGAGAAAAATTAGTTTTAAATGATGCAATTTTAGCTAAGGTTAAAGAGAAGCATATTAAAATCCATAATCATTACGGACCAGCAGAAACTCACGTTGTGACTACATACGTAATAGATGAAAAAAATGCTACAATGCATATTCCTCCAATTGGTAAACCTATTGCTAATACTTCAATATATATATTAAACAAAAATAAAGCATTATGTGCATTAGGAGAAGTGGGAAATATATATATAGGTGGTATTGGATTGGCCAAAGGTTATAAAAATAAAAAAGATTTAACGTTAGAAAAATTTGTTGAAAATCCTTTTCTAAGTAATGAAAAAATGTATTACACCGGAGATTTGGCGAGGTGGCTTCCGGATGGAAACATTGAGTTTTATGGTAGAAAAGACTTTCAAATAAAAATAAGGGGATATCGTATAGAAATTAATGAGGTAGAATTTGCGTTGGCTGGTCATGATAATATAGCAAATGCTATTGTAGTAGCTCAGCAAATAAATGGAGAACAAACACTAATTGCTTATTATATTCTAAAAAATAAGGAAGAAAACGTCGAAAAGAAAGATCTAAAAGATTACATACAATCAAAATTACCTGAATATATGGTTCCAGGTTATTTTGTGGAACTGGAGACTTTACCGCTTACATCTAACGGAAAGGTAAATCGTAGCGCTTTGCCAACTGTAACAGAGGTGGATATGGTAAGAAGAGCATACGTTGCTCCAAGAAACGATACGGAAAAAAAGATTGCTTCTGTATGGAAGAATATATTAGGTGTTGAACAAGTTGGAATAAATGACAATTTCTTCGAGTTAGGAGGAAACAGCATAAAAGCAATTTTATTTGTAGCGCAGCTTAATTCTCTTTATAAACTTAATGTAGAGATTAGTACATTATTTAAAAACCCTGAAATTAAAGTACTAGCAGAGCATTTAACAGAAGCAGAAGATAATTTTAGTCTTGGCGCAAATACTGATTCGATTGGGTTATCACCCCAACAAATGAGTATGTGGATTTCTGAAATAAAGAATAATACATCTAATATTATTGTAGCTGGGGTAAAAATACCGCAGGCTTTTGATCCTGGTAAATTTAAATCTGCTATCGATACCATTATTTATAGACATAAAGCATTTAGAACAACTTTTGTGTATGTTGACAATCAGCCAATGCAAAAAGTACTTTCGCATGGTTATGAAAATTATAGTATTGAAATTATATCAGAAGAAGATTTAAAAAAAGCGAAGGATGAACATAAATTTAGCTTAGAAGAGTTTCCTTTATTTAAAATTTATGTACTCTGTAAAGAAAACTCTTTTAAAGTTTTCTTAAAAATTCATCATCTTATTTTTGATGGCTGGTCTTTAAACGTATTTAGAAATGAATTACTATCGCTTTATACAAATTCTAATGAGAATCTTGTTAACATCAGATTTCAATATGAAGACTATGTTAATAAGCTTGAAGCTAGAAATAAAAAGGAGATATATAATTACTGGGAATCAAAACTTAAAGATGTTCCAAGTTTCTTAGGTCTGCCTGAAAAAGCAGGAAGCAGTACTGTAGAAATTAGCAAAAATGGGGATTATGTAGAAATTCCTATTGATAATGAAGTGGTTACTGGTATTAAAAAATACACACAACAAAGCGGAGTAACTCTTTCTACTTTTGTATTTGCCTGTATAAAGATAGTACTTAGCAGAATTTCTAATAGTAATTCTATTAATATTGCGATACCTTCTGCGAATAGAAATGATTATTCTTTTGCTAATACAATAGGACTTTTTACTAATATCCTATTTCATTATGACAAAATAAAAAGCGATGAAAGTTTTGCCGATTTTTTACAACAGGTACAATTAACTTCGATAGAAGCAATAAAATATTCCAATATTTCTCTTCATGAAATTTGTGATGCTTTAAAGATTAAAAATTCTCATAGAAGTATTCCTTTAACTCCAGTAGTTGTCAATATTCTTGATTTCCTTGAAGAAAGTTACGAGACGGAGATTGAAATGGACATGGATGAAGAACCAATGGTTGATTCAAAGTTTGACTTAGAATTTTTTGTCAAAGAATTTTCCGAAAAAATGATAATAAATGCTGTATTTAAAACAGACTTATACGAGAAAAATGAAGTAGAGTATTGGATAAATGGGATTGTCTCTGTAATGAAACAAGTTCTCTCGGAGCCACAAGTAAGGATTGATGAAATCAAAATATTTGATGATTTTTTAATTACGAACGAACCCAAACCTATCAATGAATACATTAATTGGGATCTTGGATATCATTCAATCATTGATCGATTTCAGTATATATGTGTTTCAAATCCAGATAAGCAAGCTATAGTTGAAGATAATAAAAGTATCACTTATAAAGAACTGAATGAGCTGACAGATAGTTTGGCATCACATGTTGTTGAAAATAGTAAGAATGATAAAATACTTCTTTTACTAACACATGGTTATAATGCTGTGGTTGGAATTTTTGCGGTACTTAAATCTGGTAAAGCATACATTCCTATAGACTTAAATCTAAATTCAGCACGAATTTATGACATTATAAGTGAGATTAATGCCGATACTATTTTATGTGATCATAAAACAGAGGAACTTGCTTATAAAATCACTAAAGATTTTCAAATTGACATTATAAATATTGAAGAAGAAATATCTAATAAAGAAAACTTAAATGTAGCGTTAGAAAAAGTAAATTTAGTTCCAGATTCTTTAGCGTATATTTTATATACATCCGGTTCAACCGGAAAACCTAAAGGTGTAATGCAATCTCATAAAAATGTATTGCATTTTATAAATGTATACACCTCACAATTACACATTAGCTTAAATGATCGTGTAAGCTTAATACCTTATTACAATTTTGATTCTGCAGTGATGGATATTTTTGGAGCTTTATTAAACGGAGCTACATTGTATCCCTATGATATAAATGCTATTGGTATTTACGATTTACCAGAGTGGCTGGATAAGTATGAAATATCTATATATCATTCTGTTCCTACTTTATACAGATCATTAACAAAGATCATTAAGGAAAAAATAAAATATGTACGATTAGTTGTTTTAGGAGGGGAAGCAGTTTATAATAATGATTTTATAGATTTTAAAAATAATTTCAAGTCACATGCCATTTTAATAAATGGATACGGACCGACAGAATCAACAATAGTATGTCAAAAATTTTTAAACGAAACATCTTCGACAAAATATCATGTACCAGTTGGTAAGCCCGTAAGCCGAACGAAAGCCTATTTGGTAAAAGGAAATAATCAAACGGCACGCATATATGAAGAAGGTGAAATTATTTATGCTAGTGATTATCTGGCCTTAGGTTATTATAAAGATAATGAGCTAACAGATAAAAAATTTAGAAATGAGCTATCCTTTTTATCTCCGCCTTTATCTGCAAGATGCTATTATTCGGGTGATTGGGGGAAACTCTTGCCAAATGGTGATATTGAATTTATCGGACGTATAGATAGTCAAATAAAATTAAATGGTATTCGAATAGAATTAAATGAAATTAATTGTGTTGCTGAAAAGATTGAAGGTGTAAATGAGACCATTACGCTGCTTAGAAAATTTAATAATACAGATTATATTGTTTGTTATGTGAGTTTGAAACAAGATACGAAACTTACAAAGGAAATTATAACAGATAAACTCAAAACCAGTTTGCCTTCTTACATGGTTCCAAAAGCAATTATTCTGTTAGAAAAAATTCCTCTGACCAATACTGGAAAAGTTGATGCCGGGGCACTACCCCAATTGGGAGAAGAGCATTTTTCTAAGACAAAATATGTAGCTCCTGAAAACGAAATCGAAGAAGAAGTAAAACAAATCTGGGAAAGTGTATTGAATATTTCCCCTATAAGTATATTCGATAACTTCTTTGACATAGGTGGAACATCAATTAAGGCTATCGAATTGACAAATAGATTAAAATCAGTTTTTATTGAAAAAGAGATATCTGCTGTAATTGTTTTTGAATACACAAATATTAGAGAAATGTCCAACTTTATTTCGGAAAGCACAGTGGCTGAAACAGAGGAAGAATTAAAGTATGATGATATGGAGATATTATTAGATACAATAAATTTATTTAACGAAAATCTTGAAAACTAGCATAAATGAATAGTAGAGAAATAGAACAATTAATAAAAGAGGAAGAAAATAACTTAAATAGTTTTTTGCATCTAACAGCTAATGAAAATGTAATATCAGAGTTTGTTTCTCAGGGTTTGTCCGGTACATTTTCAAACAGATATCACCTTGGGCAAATAGACAAATTTAGTGATGATGATATTACTTATTCTAACGGAAATATATATAAAGGTATATCTGCTATTAATAAGTTGGAAAGAATTACATCAATTATATTAAATAATCGTCTTGGGGGTGTTGACACTGATTTTAGACCTCTTTCAGGCGTTCATGCCATGATGTGCACAATTTTGGCTGTCACTGAAGTAAATGATTATGTACTTACTGTAGATCCTGCAACAGGCGGGCACTTTGCAACACAAAATATTATTGAACGAACAGGAAGAAAAGCTTTGACTGTTCCTTTAAATAGAGAAACCCTGACACTTGACTATGATTTTATAGCAAAAATGAAGGACAGAGAAAAAATTAAAATGTTTTATATCGATGATAGTTTTGCCTTTCAACCTATAAACTTTCCGCTATTAAAGGAAATTTTAGGACAAAACACAATTATAGTCTACGATGCATCACACCCTTTTGGTTTTATATTTGCTCAGCAATTTATGAAGCCTATATTAGAAGGATGTGATATTTTGCAGGCCAATACACATAAAATATTTCCAGGACCACAAAAAGGAATTATACATTTTGCAAACAAAGCCTTGGCATCTAAGGTAAAAGAAGAAATTGGAAAAAGTTTAGTCTCCAGCCAACATAGTCATCATACACTTGCACTTCACCTTGCTATACTTGAGATGGATGAATTCTGTGAAGCTTATGCCGAAAAAATAATTAAAAACACAAGGTATTTATACAATTCTTTAGTTGAAAAAGGTTTTTCTATTTTAGAACCATTTCAAAAAAGAGAATTGCTTACTAATCAATTATATATAAAAGTACCTGATGGTCAAAATGCCGAAGGAATTGCTCAGCGATTTTATTCGAATAATATAAGTATAAATATTAGGCGAATATTTGATCAAACCTTTTTAAGAATAGGTCTTCAAGAAGTAACGAGGCTGGGGTTTAATGAAAAAGAAATGGATGAGCTGGCAATTATAATTGAAGATGTAATGTTTAGTAGAAATAAAATAAATATTAGTAAAAGTGTAGAAAATTTTGAACTTCAGGAACGAAAAATGCTTTTTTGTTATCAAGTGTCTAAATTCTCTGAAGAGAAATTGTTAGTAGAGTAAATTTAAGAAAACGATCACTAAGCCTCTAAATGACAAGCTAAAAATAGCTGTAAGAATAAATTAAAACAAGAAAATATAAAAAATGAAACAGAAATTTTATAAAGTTATTATTATATGCTTCATTCTGATAATAAGTAGTTGCTCTACCAAAAAAAGTAAGGAATCACATGAATTAAGGGAATATGGTATTACTTTATTCGACACACTCAGAGCAAGACAGATACCAATCTATTTCTACAATACTAATGACTGGAAACAAAAAGTAGTGATTTTCAATCATGGTTACGGAAAAAATAATCCGGGGAGTTATAAAACATACTCTAAAATTTGCAGACACTTGGCACAAAATGGATATTTTGTAATATCTATTCAACATGAGATTCCTGGTGATGCTCCATTGGCAATGGAAGGAATTTTTTATGAGACCAGAATGCCCAATTGGGAAAGTGGAGTGCAAAATATAAAATTTGTAATTGAAGAAGGTAAAAAGATTTTTCCAACATTGAATTGGAAAGATATTACCCTGATAGGGCACTCAAATGGTGGAGACATGACTATGCTGTTTGCTTCAAAATATCCTCAGTCTATAACAAATGCAATATCACTTGATAATAGAAGAATGTTACTGCCCAGATCAGAAAGCCCAAGAATTTTAAGTTTAAGGGGAAGTGATTACCCTCCAGAGCCTGGCGTTTTACCAAGTGAAGAAGAACAGGTAAAATTTAAAATGAAAATAATCTACTTGAAAGATATACGTCATTCAGATATGGACGATAAAGGAACGGCATCTCAGCTAGAAACAATTAATAATTATATTATAGATTTTTTAAATGGAAAATAACAAGTATACAGGGTTAGAGATTGCTATTGTGGGTATGTCTTGTAAGTTTCCCGGAGCAGAGAATTATGAAGAGTTCTGGAACAATATTCTAAATGGAGTAGAATCTATAAGCTCTTTATCGAATACAGAATTAGATAATTTGGGCATCTCAGCGAATATTTATAATGATAAAAATTATATAAAGACATACAGGCAAAAACCTGAAAAAAAATACTTTGACTATAAGTTTTTTAACTATAGTTTTCAGGAAGCTTTATTGCTGTCACCACAATCCAGGCTTTTACATCAGCTTATATGGGAGGCGCTTGAAGATAGTAATTTGACAAATACCAGTGAAATTAACGAGTTTACATCACTTTTTATTGGGATGGAAGAAGATTTTAATTGGAAAGTATATGCTTCTTCCCTAATTGATAAATTAGAGGTTGATAAATTTACATTTAAGACTTTAACAAATGTCACACACATTCCCAGTTTAATTTCAAATAAATTAAATTTTAACGGCAAAAGTTTGTGCATACATACTACTTGCTCCAGTTCTATGGTCGCTATAGATATGGCATTTAAAAGTTTACTCCTTGGCGAAACGAATATTGCAATTGCAGGAGGCTCTTATATTAAGAGTAATCCAGAGTATGGTTATTTATATGATGGAAATTCAGTAGAATCATCTGATGGAAAATGCAGACCTTTTGATAAAAATGCTGATGGAACGGCTTGGGGTGAGGGTGTTGGAATTGTAGTATTAAAGCGTTTGAAAGATGCTATTGCACATGGAGATACTATTCATGGAGTAATAAAAGGAAGTTTTGTAAACAATAATGGAAACAGAAAGGTTAGTCATACTTCTCCAAGTGTAAAAGGACAATCAGAATGTATAAAAAAAACTTATCAGAAGTTTTCTATTCAGCCAGAAAGCATATCATATATTGAAGCGCATGGTACAGGAACCTCTCTTGGTGACCCTATAGAAATAGAGGCATTGAGTAAAATTAATTTTTCAAAAGAAACCCCTATTGGTTCTGTTAAAGCTAATATAGGTCACTTGAATGTTTTGTCAGGTGTAGCTTCATTAATAAAGTCAGTTTTATGTTTAAAGCATAGAAAAATCCCTGCTCAGCTTAATTTTATTGAACCTAATCCTAAAATTGATTTTGCAGCGACACCTTTTTATGTTAACAAGGACTTACTTGATTTTAAAGAGAAAAACTATCCTTTACGAATTGGGATCAATAATTTTGGTTTAACGGGAGTAAATGCACATTTAATTTTAGAAGAATATGCACAACAGTCTACTCTACAAAATAGTAAAGATGAGATAAAAGTACTGGCGCTAAGTGCCAAAAGTAGTCAATCACTAAATGGACAGATAACCAAAATTAAAAAGCAAGTTGAAAAGTATGATTATGATTTAACAGCTTTGACTAAAACGTTAAATGTGCACAGAAATCACTTTGATTACAGAAAAGCAATTGCGTTTAATGATAAAACAGAATTAATAAATGCTCTAGAGTTTTCAGTCAACGAATCAAACAAAAATGATAATATCAATAAAATTGTTTTTTGTTTTGCGGGACAGGGAACCCATTTTTTAAATATGGGTAGAGACTTAGCAGATAGGTTAAGTACTTTTAAAAAAGAAATAGATAATGGACTTGCTTTACTTTCTGCTTATACAGCTATAGACTTTGAACAGATTTGTTGGAATGCGAATATAGATGAATTGGATATAGAAAGTACACATCCATTGATTCTATTGTTTCAACATGCAATAGCTTGCCAGTTGATCGATTTGGGTATTAAGCCACAAGCACTTATGGCGCATAGTTTAGGTGAGTATGCAAGCGCTGTTATTGCCGGAATTATGAGCTTGGAAGATGCCTTAAAAATAGTTTATGAACGGGCAAAGCTTATAAAACAAACAGTAGGAGGAGCCATGATATCGGTATCAGTCGAGAATAGTAACAATATACAAAGTATTATAGATCAACATAATGTTTCTGTTGCGTCAATAAATACTGAAAATAATATGGTTTTGTCTGGCACCGAAGAAAATATAAAAAGGTTAATGGCAGAGTTTAAAGAAAGTAAAATACCTCATATAAAACTTAATTCAGGTTATGCATTTCATAGTGATGCGCTGAAACCAATTTATAATGCTTTTCTCGAATATTTAGAGCAGTTTAACTTTAATACTCCACAAATTCCTTTTTATTCCAGTTTAACCGGAAATAGAATGAGTGAATTAACAAATAGTTATTGGGCTGATCAAATGCTAAATCCAGTTAATTTGCATCAGGTAATATCCAACTTCAAGTATGATGAGCAAAGTTTATTTATAGATATTGGTCCCGGTAGTTCCATTACAAAACTAATTAAGGCAAATATCAATAAAGCACAAATAATTAGTTTAAATAAAGAGAATGAAGAAGAGTGGGAAACCTTTATTAAGTCTGTTGGATTACTTTGGGAAGCAGGACTTCCGGTTGACTGGAGTAAAATATATACAGCTACCAATAAAATTTCTTTTTCTAATTATTATTTTGATACTCTTGAATTGCCTGCGGAAGTGGATGGTTTTAAAGAATTAATGACTCGTGGTGAAAAACTCAAAAACTATTACGTATACAAAAAAAAGTGGAAAAAGGAAGAAGTAATAAAAAATACAGAAAAGTATAAAACAGTTGTTCATTTTTCCGGTAATCAAAACCTTCAAAACTTTTTTGAAGAACAAGCCGAAAAGGTTATAGAAGTAAAAATAGGTGCCGAGTTTAAAAAAGTCAGTAACATAAGCTATGTTATAAATCCTTTATGTGAAGAAGATTTTTATGAATTATTTAAATCGCTTTACGAAGAGAATCCCACAATAGACGCTATACTACATAGCTGGACACTAGAAGAAATTACAGTTGCCTCACATGCGATTGATATGTATTACAAATCAATTGCCTTTTTGGTAAAACAATTGGATAAAGTTATAGGAGATAGCAAGAAGGCGAATATCACTATTATTTCGTCTACATTGTTTAAAACAGCAGAAGAAAGTATTAATCCTTTTAAGGCACTTTTGTTAGGAGTAGCCAGAGTAAGTAATGTAGAATTTAAAAACATTCAAACTAAAGTAATTGATGTAGATGATTTGAGGTATGTTTCTTTTGATACACTTTATTCCATTATTCTTCAAAATGTAAATACTCCTTTTGCTGTAAGAAATCAAAATGTTTACATAGAACATCTGGAAGAAAAGGAAACTGGAGAATATGAATTTAAATATAGAAAAAACGGATTATATCTCGTAACGGGTGGTTACGGAGGAATTGGTTATACTATTTGTTCTACTCTGGGTAAAGAATATTCTGCTCAAATAATTATTGTAGGAACTAAGGAGGACAATGAGACAAAAAGAAAAGAATTAGAAAGTTTAGGCGCTGAAATTTTTTATATTCAATCAGATCTTAGCAACAAACAAGAACTAGAGGAAAGTTTGCAGAACATTCAAAACCGTTTAAATAAATCCATTCATGGGGTGTTTCATACAGCAGGTCTTGGAGACTTTGCAGGTATAATATTAAGAAGAGACATTAATGATATTAAATTGTTTTTGCCAAAAGTGTTTGGTACCATTAACCTTAGTGAGAGCTTAAATCAGGATGAGTTAGATTTTTTTATTAATTTTTCTTCTAAAGCAGCAACAGTTACTTATCCTGGTCAATTAGCCTATACAGCAGCCAATCTTTTTATTGAAAGTTTTACGGAAAACACCAATGAAAAATATTTTTCAATAGCCTGGCCCGCAATTAAAGATGTTGGTATGGCGCATAATGCCATATTAAATGATAAAACAAGCACCGCCAGAGAGCAAAAGAATTTAAATGAAATTGCATTAGATCCAAAGTTCATCTTCAAAATTATTAGCAATATACTTTTAATAAAAGAGAAGGGGTGTGTAATTTCTAAAAATGAAATAGAAACTTCCCAAAATGATTTTGAAAAAATGTTGATGAATCATAGTCAACACTTAAGTAAAGAAACGAATACAAGAAAGAGTTTAAATATAAATTCGGAATTGGTTTTGCCTAAAACAAAAAAAGAAACCCAAATATTAACTATTATAAAAAATGTTTTAAATCTTGATGTTGTAAGTATGAATGATAATTTTTATGACTTAGGTGGAAATTCATTAAGCTCTATGGTCATTTTAAATAGAATAAAAACAGACTTAGGCGTCGAGCTTACTTTAAATGAGTTTCTGGATATGAATACCATTTCAGACATGGTCAACAAAATAGCTGATAAAAGTAAAAAAAAGGAAATTATAATAGAATAATTATGGAGAAATTAATTGAAGAACTAGAAAAAAATGGAGTTTCTATAATTGTTGATGAAGATAAACTTAAAATAATTTTTGATGAAGACAAGGAAATTCCTGAACATTTTTTACAGGAATTGAAAGAAAAGAAGACTGAAATGATTGCATTTCTTAAACAGGAAAAAAATGCATTAGAATTTCCAAGTGATAATAATGAATACCCTTGCTCTCCTAATCAAAGAAGTTTATATTTTAATTATAAAAAGGACATTTCTTCGTCTTCTTATAATATGACCTATATCAATGAGCTGAAAGAAATTGTTGATGTAAACAGGTTTAATAATGCCATAAATGAAGTTGTAAAAAGGCATGAAGCCCTTAGAACATGCTTTGTGGAGAGAAATAACCAACTGAAACAAATCATCGTTCCGGTTCAAGACTCGAAACTTGAGGTTGTTTTATTTAATTATGAAGCGTATGATGAAGATGAAGTAGTAAAAACTTTAAGAACGGAAGCACAAAAAAGATTTAACTTGGAAGAAGGCTATCCTTTGCGAGTTGTTTTAGTTCAAACGAAAAGTAGAAGTCTGGTGCTTTTAAGCCTCCATCATATTGTAGGTGATTTATTGTCATTAAAAATTATTGCTCAGGAGATTTACGAGATTTATTTAGGAAATAAAATGAATTTACCTGCTGTAAATCAGCATTATAAAGATTACTGCCTATGGTTGGAAAAGAAATTAGCAGATAATAATGAAGCAGAAGAAATGTGGACGCAGAAGTTTTTAAATTTCGAAGCAGCTACCACTTTACAGAATGACATAAATCTTTTAACTAAGAATGGAACTGCAAAATCTTTAAATTATTTTTTTCCGGAAGTTTATTTAAAAAAATTTAAAAAAATATGTAAAGAAAATAATTCGTCTTTGTACATAGGCTTTTCTAGTCTGGTTTCTTTATTATTAAATAAAATAACAGGAAGTAATGATATAACTTTCGGAGGTCCCGTTACTGCGAGGCACTTTCTTAATCATCAGGATCAGGTAGGATATTATGTAAATAGTATTCCGCTTAGAATAAAAATAGATAGTGAAATTAGTTTTAATGATTTCTTAAAAAGAAATAAAACTAACTTAAATGAATGTATTGACTTTAGTTATTATCCTCTGCCATATTTAATGAAAAAAATAGGTCAGGAAAATATTAAAGAGCTTTATAATATTATGGTAGTCTATCAAAACCAGGAAGCTTTTCAGACCACGGAATTTATAACTAAAATTCATAATAAATTAGAGTTATCGGCAAAGTATGATCTTATTATTGAATTTTCAGATATAGTTGGAGAAAAAATAAATATTAAGATGGAGTATAATGAATCTTTATATAGTGCAAATTATATTGACACTATTTATAAAGCTTTATGTAATCTTATTGAAAATGTGTGTAAAGAACCTAATACAATATTGCAAGATATAGAATTGATTAGTGACACAGAACGACACAAATTGTTAGTAGAGTTTAATGATACGAATATTGATTATCCTAGAGATAAGACTATTGTAGATTTGTTTGAACAACAGGTAGAGAAGACAGCTAATAATATCGCAGTTGTATTTGAAGATATAAAACTTACTTACAAAGAGCTTAATGAAAAATCCAATCAATTAGGACATTACTTAAGAGAAAATTATCAAATTTCACCTGATGATTTAATTGGAATCAAGTTAGAACGAAGTGAGCAAATAATTATCACTATTTTAGGAATATTGAAATCAGGAGCTGCTTATGTGCCAATTGATCCTAGTTATCCCAAAGCAAGGATAGATTATATAGAAAAAGATACTAATAGTAAAATAATAATAGATGATAAATTCCTATACGATTTTGAACAATTAAAAAATAATTGTTCACAAGAGAGTTTAGAAAAAATTAATACACCTAATGATTTAGCTTATGTAATTTATACTTCTGGAACAACTGGACAACCCAAAGGAGTAATGGTTGAGCATAGAAATGTAATTAGATTAGTTAAACCTTGTTCGTTTTTTCCTTTGAATGAAGAAAAAGTTTTACTTGGTACTGGATCTATTTCATTTGACGCAACGATAATAGAGTTTTTCGGAACATTATTAAATGGTTCAAAATTAATATTGACCAAACAAGAAAATCTATTAAAATTAGAAGCCTTAAGAAAAGTTATTCAAGATCATAATGTTAATAGTCTTTGGATGTCAGCATCTTGGTTTAATCAAGTGGTTGAGAATAAAATTGATGTTTTCGAAACAATCAAGCAGTTAATAGTAGGTGGAGATATTGTTTCAGCAACTCATATATCAAAAGTATTTGAAAATTATCCCGCTATAAAAATTGTCAACGGATATGGGCCAACAGAAAACACGACATTTTCTACTACTTTTGAGATAAAGAACCAAAAATATTTCAATATCCCCATTGGCAGTGCTATATCAAATTCAAAGGCCTATATTCTTGATGAAGCATTAAGTTTATGCCCCATAGGAGTTTTTGGGAAAATATATGTATCTGGATCAGGAGTAGCGAGAGGTTATTTAAATCAATCTGAACTTACTAAACAACAATTTATAAATAGTCCTTTTATAAAAGGAGAAAGAATGTATAAAACTGGAGATTTAGGAAGGTGGTTACCAGATGGTAATATAGAGTTCTTAGGAAGAAAGGATGAGCAGATTAAAATGAGAGGATTTAGGATAGAATTAAATGAAATTGACTCTGTCATCGCAAATCTATACTATATAAAATCTTGTAAAACATTATATGAAAAGAATAAATTGATCTGTTATTTTATTCTTGAGAATATAGATAAAGAAGATATTGAAACTGTTATACGTAATGATGTTAAGCAACTTCTTCCGGATTATATGGTACCACATTTTTTTATTGGAATTGAAGCTTTTCCTATGACCATAAATGGAAAGTTGGATAGGAATAAATTATTGCAACAGCAAAAAGTTACAAAAGAACAACCAAGTCAGATAAATGTTAATAACGAAGATAAAATATTATCTATATGGGCAGAAGTATTAGATACGGATATTAAAAATATTGTTCCTTCAAAAAATTTCTTTGAAAATGGAGGTGATTCACTTTCTTTATTAAACCTAATTTCAAAGCTTAACAATATTGGCATCCATATTACATACGATGCATTTATTGAAGCTCCTTTTTTAGCTAACATAATTAATAATGTGATAGGGGATGAGTTAACACCTGTGCAATTAGACGAAAACCCTTTTATTTTATCTCCAATTCAAGAATGGTACTTTGAGAAAAATCCAAGTAATGCTAATTTTTTGATGTATACGACCCATACATTAGAAGAAAATTATTCGGCTGAAATGATACAAATAGCACTAAATGCTATTTGTCAAAAGCATTCCTCTTTTCGTTTAAGGTACACACAAAATCTTTTCTGGCATCAGTATTATGATACGGAAGCTTTAACAGAACAACTCTATGTTTTTAAAGATCTTGGATTTGAAAAGGATAAAAATTTAGAAAATTGTATAGAAGAAGCAGAACAAATTATAGATACACTAAAAGGACCACTTTTATACGTTACCTTATTTAAACATAATGAAGAAACAGCAATATTTTTTACCTGTCCTCATTTAATAATAGATGCAGTGTCATGGAATATTTTTATTAATGATTTTGTGTATTATTATAATAATCCGTCACTTAAGCCTACTTATACAAAAACCTATAAAGAGTGGTTGTTAAATCATCTAAATAATAGCAATGGAAATATTAATAAGGAAGAAATTAATTATTGGATTGAACAGGCTTCTGATAAGAATATTTACAGGAAGGGTTTTATTACACAAAATCGAATGGAAAACCTTAACATTCCTAACATAGATGTAGATAAAAGTTCAAAAAATATCGAAAATATTATTCTGACAGCTTTAACATATACAATTGGCAAGACACTTCAATTTGATGATGTTTACTTTGAAAAAGAGGGACATGGTAGAGAGATGGTTAATAAATTTGATAGTTCGGAAATTATTGGATGGTTTACATCAAAATACCCTGTAAAGTATACTGCGAATAGAGAAAGTCTTGTGCAAACGTATCATAATGTTGTAAACGCCAATGAAAATAGACGCTATAATGGTGTATGGTTTGATAAATACAAGCGTTTGGCACCTCAACCAATAAGAAATGCCCTGAACAAGGAGTTATCATTTTCATTTAATTATCTGGGTGTATTCAGTCAGTCCAACTTAAATAATTCTCCCTTAGCGAGACCATTGATTCCACTCAGCACACACATTAATAGTGAATGTCTTAAAGAAATAAGGAAAAATTTTTACTTATTGGAAGTGAATTGTGGCGTGATAGCAAGTGAAATTTTTATCAATTTAAATGCTAATGAAAAACTATGTTTACATGATGATGAATGGAATAATTTTAAAGAGCTATTAAGTGGAACAATAAAGACTTTATTGGAATATAGTAAAAATGATCCGAAAGATCTTTCAGATGATGATGGCTCAATATCTGATTTTCAGAAAGAATTAATTGCGCACTCCTTAATTAATGAGGACAAATCTGAAAACTATATTACTCAGTGGGAATTTGAAACTAAAAACTTTGACAGAGTTAAATTAATAAATAGTTGCAGGAACCTGCTTAAGAAATTTGAAATACTAAGAACGGCTTATTTCTATGACGTACAAAAAGGAATTTTCCGTAGCGAAGTTTTGAACCTTGAGGAGGCTTTTATTTTTAATGAGTATTCAGCTGTTACTAACCTTAAAGAAACGCTTAAACAATTAAAAAATATAGCCGTAGTTGCCGATAAACCACTAATGAAATTTTCGCTTATTAATATTGATATTGAAACAGATATATTCGTTATTACTGCACATCACGCTTTATTGGACGGCCATTCTATGTTTATTTTGTTGCATGAACTATTAAACACATATGAGAATAAATCTGTAGAAAAACATTATGTTCCTTATAAAAAATATATACAACACATTCGTTCAAAAGATAAAAAAGTAGCCCTAAATTATTGGAAGACTACACTTTCAATGTTTTTAAAGGAGAAAGTGACGACAAACCTGAATAACAATGCCACTTTTAATGAGCACTCTGTGGCCTTTAAAATCAGCAAAGAAACTCAAGATACTTTAAGATCTAACAAATTAACGCTGTCTTCAGCTTTTAACTTTATCTTCGGAAACACGTATGCCTTATTAAAGAATGAAGAGAAATTGGTTTGGGGGAACGTTGTAAATTACAGAACAAATGAAATGGAAAACATGGACGGTATAGTAGGTCCATGTATTAATAGTATTCCAGTTTGTTTTGATTTTAAAAAGCCTGGAACCACCTTGTTTGATGATATTGCTATTTTGCAAAAACAAGTAATTACATCTCAACAATTTTCATATATCTCTTTGCAAGAAATAGTAACTACTGTTGCCCAGAAAAAATTGTTCGATATATTATTCACATATCAGAATTATAAAAAGGCAGAATTAGACAGTATGAACCTGCAAATAGAAATGTTAAATGAAAATATTATATCTTCTCATTTTCCATTAACGGTTGTTGTACACCAAGTTGGGGAACATGAATTTGCCATACGTGTAAAGTATAATACAGCATTTTATACGGAAGACTTTATACAGAATTTTATTAAAGTTTATACAGATAACATGGAAAAGCTGGAATGTTCTCAGGCCAAAACCGCTCTTTCAGTTATTAAAGGAGAATATAAACAAAAAATGCCATTTAAATCACTTATAGAAGGGTTTGAACTTTGGGTAAAGAAATCACCAGATAAAATAGCGCTTTCGTATGTTGGTGAAGAACTCACATATAGGGAGTTAGATGAGAACGCAAATTTTATCTGTTCTCAACTTATGGATTATAAAGGGATCAATTGTGTTGTTGTTTGTCTTGCTGAAGTACAAAATTATGTGCCGGCGATTATAGGAATTCTTAAAACAGGTTTACATTTTATAAATATTGATGCCAGTTTCTCACAAAAAACAATTGAAAAAATTATTCTACAATTAGAACCTTCTGTATTAATAACAGATAATGCAGCAGAAAATTTAGATCCGTTTTTTACCTGTGAAAATAGAATTAATCTACAGCAAGGAATTGGAAAAAAATCAGATGCTCCAACAATAAATATAGAGAATCAGGAATTAGTAACAATTAACTATACTTCTGGATCCACAGGTGTACCTAAATTAGTAAAGATTGATAATAAAAGTCATTTAAACAGATTAAATTGGTTATTGCAAAATTTTCCGGCAACAACAGATGATCAGTATGTTCTAAAATCTTCTTTTTCTTTTGCTCCTGCACTTCGCGAAGTGTTTGAGCCTTTATGTCAGGGATCAACATTGCATATTATAAATAACAATATGTTAAAAAATGTAGATGAGTTTTGTTCATTTATGAAAAAGAACAAAATAACAAGGATTTTTCTTACTCCATCGTACATTAAATTACTAATAGCAAATAACAAATTAGTTGATCTAAAAGAAGTAAGGATTATAGAAGTAAGCGGCGAATCTTATTCTTATGATCTGGTAGAAACGTTAAATAAAGTACTGCCAAATACCATTATATTGAATCGTTATGGTTGTACAGAGGCAGCTTCTGTTGTATATCATACTTTTTCAAAAGAATTACCGATTTCTGAAAAGAGAATTCCATCCGGGAAACCCATTTATAATACAGAAATAATTGTTTGTAATGAAGAAGATCAAATCGTTCCAATTGGCGTGATTGGTACTATTTTAATTAAATCAGATTGTCTGTCGCTTGGTTATGTAAATGCAGAAGCCAACAAAAATAAGTTTATCGAACGAGAAGGAAGCGTCTGGTTAAACACAGAGGATCTTGGATATATTGGCGAAGATGGGAACCTTTATTATGTGAGTAGAGGTACCAGAATGGTAAAAATAAGGGGATATCGTGTAGAACTAGATGAATTGGAGGTTATTGCAAAAAATCACCCAGATATAAAGAACGCATATGCAGATGTTGAAACAAACGAATATGGCAACTTTATCGTGTTTTATTACAGTTCATTTTCAAAGAAACCTATTGGTAGTACAGAGCTAAAAGAATATTTTGTAGGTGAATTGCCAGAATATGCAATACCTCATAAATATGTTTTCATTTCAGTTTTTCCACTAACGTTAAATGGTAAAATAGATGCTCAGGAACTAAAAAAAATGTCTATTCCGATATTTACAAAGGATAAAAACACTCCACTAGATAAATCATTGGAAAAAAGCATAGAAAATATTTTAAAAGAATTATTAAAAATAGAAGAAGATATCGATCCCATGGATGATTTTAGATCACTTGGGTTAGACTCTATTCTGTCTTTGTATTTCCTGCACAAATTGCACAATGTACTGGGGATAAAATCAGATCCTATATTATTATACAAAAATAATACTATCAGACTTTTTGCAAATGCTCTAAATAGTATTGATAATCAAGCCGGCTATAGTATCATAAAACCAGAAAGTAAGCATATTGTTTTTGTTATAACACCTGCAAGTGACGCCGCAATTGATTTTCAATTTATAAATGAAATACTAACATATGACTATAACCTGGTAATTTTTGATCCTGTAAGATTGGATAAAGAAACAACAGTAAACATGGAAACTCTTGCAATGCATTATGCAAAGGAAATTAATGACTACCTGAGTACAATAATTGATGTTGAAAGCGTGAGTATTGCCGGATGGTCTCTGGGCGCCACTATTGCTTATGAAGTAAGCGCTCTTTTTAAGAAAGAGAACGTAGTTTTTGACCATTTAATGTTAATTGACCCAGGGTTTTATTATCAGGATTATGATGATCAAGTTACCAGAACATCACTTACAATCTCTTTAGAGAAGTTAGATCCGGAAAAAATATTTACAGATCGTTATATTGATGCTGCGTTAAAGGCGAACCAGTTAATAAGAAACTATAACCCGAAAAAGTTAGATCGAAAGATAATTTTAGTAAAACCTAAAATCATTAGTTCTTTTGAAAGAAATTATAATCATAAGTTGAATCAATTAGATGAAATAGGTAATACAACAATTGAGTTACTTGAGATTAATGGAAATCATATGACTATGATGCAAAATATGGAAGGAATACTGGGGTTGTTTAACCAGATAATACACAATTGATAATTAATATGACTAAAATACTTTTATTAGATAAAATTGCCGAAAAAGGGCTTGAGAGATTTAAAGAATTTTCAATTATTGATGATGGATGTGCATTTGACCAGGAAAAAATTAAATCTGTAATTGGTAATTACCATGGTGTTATATTTAAGAGTGGTAATCGTATTAATAGAGAAATTTTACTTGATGCAGCTAATTTAAAATTTGTAGCCAGAGCAGGATCCGGTGTCGATAATATTGATATAAATACACTTAATGAATTAGATATAAAATTATTTACTTCAGCAAAAGGAAATGCCCGTAGTGTCGCGGAGTATGTGTTAGGAACAATGATTTTATTGTCTCACAAACTTTTTGAATCACACCTTGGAGCAAAAAATAATAATTTTCAAAGACATACCTGGCAAGGCAGGAATATTAGTGAGCTGAGTATTGGTGTTATTGGATATGGAGTTATAGGTAAGGAAGTTGTTGACTTATTAGCTCCGCTTTGCAAGAATATTTTGGTGTATACGAACAAGGAGCTTACTTTTAAAAATGATAACCATAGTAATGTTAAATTTTACAATAGCATTGAAGAAGTGGTATCTATGTCAGAAGTTATCACTATTCATACTTCTTTAAATCCAACAACAGAGTATTTATTTAATGAAAAGTTATTTAAATGTATGCGCAAAGGAAGTATTTTGATTAATACAGCCAGAGGAAAAATTATTGAGGATAGTGCCTTATTGAATGCCTTTAAAGATGATACAATTGCGTATGCAGCTTTGGACAGTCTTTACCCTGATCCTCATTATAATACAGATCCTATTTTAAACACCTATAATCATTTTTTAATTCATCACCCTAAAGTATTTTATACTCCTCATATAGCAGCGGGCACCCGTGATGCACTAGAAGAAGTTTCAGAGAATTTAGCCAGTGATGTAAAATATTTTCTAGATGAAACGAAAAATTACAACTAATAATGCCCCAATGCCTTCTGGCAATTATTCTCAAGCCATTCAGGTCGATAACCTGGTTTTTATTAGCGGGCAATTACCATTAAAAGATGGTGACTTAATTTCAGACAATGAACCTGTTAAACATTGCAGACAATGTCTTATCAATATTAGTAACATATGTATTGCTGCCGGAGGAGAAATTAATGATGTAGTTAAACTCAATGTATATTATACTGATGTAAGATTTTCTCAAGCGTTGGATGAGGTTCTGCCGGAATTTTTTCATGAACCTTATCCTGCCAGAATCAGATTAGGGGTTTCGACTATTTCTAAAAATGCCCAAATTGAAGTTGATGCAATAATGTATAATAAAAATGAATAAAATAAAAAATTTATCAGAGATAGATTCCCCTTCCCTTATTTTAATTAAGGAAATAATGGAAAGCAATATTGAGGCAGCTTTAGAGATGGTTTCTTTGGATAGGTTTCGACCACATGTTAAAACAAATAAAATTCTGGAGGTTTGCAAAATTCTTAAAAACAAGGGGGTTACCAAATTTAAAGCATCTACTATTTCTGAATTAGAGATGTTAGGAATGATAGATGCAAAAGATGTTCTGTTAGCACATCAGCTTACTCCCTTAAAAATGGAACGATTTATAAATCTAAGTCTTAAATATCCAAATACAAAATTTTCTTGTGTTTTTGACAATTATGAGAATTTAGTCTGTTTTGATGATTTTCTTGATTCTTATGATTTTAAACAGGACATTTTTATAGATGTAAATGTTGGAATGAACAGAACAGGTTTGCCTTGTAATGAATTGATTGTTTTTTTTCAAAAAATTTTGAAATTAAAAAATATAAACATTAAGGGGTTTCATATTTATGACGGACACATTCGGGAAACTAATATTGACAAAAGAAACGAAATTGTAAAAGAAGTCTTTAATCAAGCCTATTTACAGATTGAGATGATAGAAAATTTGCATAACTGTAAATTTCAGATTGTTGCCGGAGGTTCTCCGTCTTTCTCTGTACATTCACAAAATTCAAGAGTAGAATGTTCACCAGGAACTTTTGTGTTTTGGGATTGGAAATATTCTAGATTGTTTCCGGATTTGAAATTTGAATGTGCTGTTTATATCATTTCAAGAGTGATTTCTATTCTGGATTCTAAAACAATATGCCTGGATGTTGGACATAAAGCAGTAGCTGCAGAAAATCCTTTTCCAAGATTAAAATTTTTAAATTTTCCTGAAGCAAAAAGTATAATGCAAAGCGAAGAACATTTAGTGATAGAAATAACAGATACTTCAAACATTAAAATTGGTGATGTATTAATTGGCATTCCGGATCATATCTGTCCTACAATTGCTTTACATGAAAATATACATGTTATAGAAAATAATGTATATGTGTATGATTGGAACATAATTGCGAGAAAAAGAAAAATTAATATATGAAAATTATATCCCTTCACTTTGCTGGTGGAAACAAATACTCTTTAAATAAGATTTTTACTAATTTTAATAATTACGTTCCTTTTGAGTTGGAACGAAATAATAATATTGCCGAACTCAATAAAATTATAGATCGTTTTGTGATTTTATTGAAAAACCAGGTGCAGGAAGAAAAATCTTATGTCATCTATGGTCACAGTATGGGAGCTTTAATTGCCTATTTACTCTGTCAAAGATTGCAAGAATTAAACTATCCAATGCCAAAAAAATTAATAGTCAGTGGTAAGAAGTCACCCTCAACTATAAGTGATAAAAAAATAGTAAACCTTAATGATGAAGATTTTTGGAATGAGATAATAGCTTTAGGAGGCATACCAGATGAGATAAAAAATAATCCGGAACTAATAAATTATTATTTGCCTATTTTGAAATATGATTTTAAAGTGATTGAAAGTTACCAATACGAAAATAGGCAAAAGTTAAGTATTCCAATTGACGTATTTTATGGATCAGATGATGCCATAGAAGGAGAAATGACAGGTTGGAGGGATGAAACAACCAGAGAAGTAAATATTACTCAATTGAAAGGAAATCACTTTTTTATTTTTAACCATAGTGATTACTTTAGAAACTATTTCAATAATTTAATAAGAAATACTTAAAATTTCCGGAAGAAATATATTTCTTCTATTGGTACATGCACTTAACCCATTCGGGATTCCATTTATTATTTAGCTTCTATGATAGTTTAGACTTAAAATGTGAGGTAGAGTATAATGAGAATATTGACCAAAAGTTTTTGGATGGAATATGGAAAAAAAATAACGATTTTAACCAGTATGATTTTTAATGATTATTTTATACGCATTTATAAAAGAAGATAAACATCAGGATCTTTTAAATAGATATTCAGATATTAGTACAAAAGAGTTTAAAGAAAAAATTCTAAAATACAGAAGATGGCAGGATGCTCAGTTATCTTTATTGGGAAGAGTACTTCTGAAATACGGATTAAGCACTTTTTATGATATAAAAGAATTTGAAATTTGTTATCAGTCTGATAAAAAACCTTTTTTAGAAGGTAAAAATATATACTTTAATATATCTCATACAAACTCTTTGGTGACATGTGTCATTGCAGATTTTCCTATAGGAATCGATGTGGAATTTTTAGATAAAAAAATTAACTATCTGGATTTTAAACCCCAAATGACATTTAGTGAATTGTATAGAGTAGGTAATTCCAAGAACACGGTGCAGGGTTTTTTTTCGTACTGGACAGAAAAGGAAGCTGTCATAAAAGCCCATGGAAAAGGCTTACTAATTCCATTAAAATCTTTTGAAATTTCAAATAATGAATGTATAGTAGAAAATGAAAAATTCTATTTGAAAGAAATTTTTATTGATAAAAATTATCAATGCTGTATAGCAGCAAATAGTGACAGAATAAAACATGAAACTGTTGTTTTAGAAGAATTAAATTTGAATACATTATAAGAATGACAACAACAAAATTCTTTACTCAAGACTATCTCTCGTTTATATAAATGTTTTTTCCATGGCAATTTTATAGAAACTGATACACAGTTGGAATAAGCCGTAAATTTTACCTAAAAAGTCCGTAATTTTTTATTAAGCGCTATGTTATTTTTGCGTTATGCTATAATAAAGTTCATGTATTATTAATGAATTTTTTTAAAATAGTTAACTGTTTTATACTAAGTATGAATTATCATTTTTGATTAAAAATACTACTAAAATACTGCGTTGAATATTTTGATCTTTATTTCTCTCGATGATATAAAAGATACACTCGTTAAATAAAAGGTTATAAGTTTCATGGAAAACATTAATAAAATTGCAGAGCTTTTTTGGAATAACAAAATTAAGGGCAAAGAGCCGGTATTTCCGTTAAATAAAGAAATTAGCTCCTTTAAATACACAATTGAATTGGAAGACTTGGGATATTTGCAAAAGATATCCAATAATAATCGTCTTTCACA
>NZ_FRBX01000001.1 GCF_900142715.1 Flavobacterium pectinovorum
GGGGCTCACCTCTTCCCATCCCGAACAGAGTAGTTAAGCCCGCCTGCGCAGATGGTACTGCAGTTATGTGGGAGAGTATGTCGTCGCCTTTCTTTTGAAAAACCCTATCCAATACGGATAGGGTTTTTTGTTTTTAAAACATTTTGAAATATAAAATCTTCTTATTTTGGAATTTAGAGCTAAAACAGATTAATTCAAATCTGTGCAACAACAAAATTTACGCATAAATGTTTAGTATAGTCTAAAAAGAAAAAAATCTACATTTCTGACACCTCTGAATTGTGATCTAAAACTTTTATTTTGCATTAAAAGAGCCTGTCGGAAGCATTGGTGTTTCTGTTTATATGATTTGATAGGTTTATTCTCGTTCTAATATTGCATTGAATGATTTAAATCCCGATTGGTTGACTTTTTCATGCCATTTGATCGTCTGGAAAGATCAATGATTTTATTGGTTATCTTTTAAAGATATTATACAAATTCTGGTAGGCTATATGCTTTTTAGATACCCGGAATTCAAATAATAACACAGACTCTGTCTTGATTGCTCAAACCATTTGATTTGTTCTTTTATATAAATGTAGTGACTAATAATTATAAAAAAAAACTCCTAAGTAAGGAGTTTTGGTTACAATGTTAACTTTATTTTTTTAAACTTTTTAAATTAAAATTTATCATTATTTACATCATTTACGAATTGGATAACCCCATTCATAAAAACTTTTTGATCATCCCACATTGCTAAATGACTTCCATTAGGACAGTAAAGGTAACGTCCTTTTTGAACTAATTTACTTTGCTCTTCCATTGCTTTTGGATCCATAGTGTCATATTTTGCCCCAATCATTAAAGTTGGTATTGTAAGTTCATGAAGACGATTCTTAATGTCCCATTTGGCTAAACGCCCACTAATCCCGAATTCACTTGGTCCCTGCATCAAGGTATAGATCTCTCCATTTACATGTTTGCTGGCTCTGTTTAGACCATCCGGCCATTCTTTTAAGCGGCATAAATGTTCTTTATAGAAATTTGGGATAAGTAATTCCATGTAACGTGGATTATTGAAATCTTTTTTAGCTTCTAATGCTCTTATTTCTGCAAGAATTTCCGGTTTCATTTGTTTGGCTAATACTTCATCTGCATATTTTCCATATTCTGGAGCGCTGGCAACCATATTTGCGACTAATAGACCTTTTATGTTTTTTTGGTATTTTAAAGCATATTCCATAGCTAGAATTCCTCCCCAAGAATTTCCTAACACATAAAAGTTGTCTTTATCAGCACCAATTGCTTTTCGAACTTGTTCTACTTCATCTACGAAACGCTCTGTTGTCCATAAACTACTGTCTTTTGGCTGGTCGCTGTAATATGATCCTAATTGATCGTATTCATAAAACTCAAAACCTTCACGTTGAAAATAGGTTTCGAAACACTCCATATATTCATGTGTCATGGCCGGACCACCATGTAATAATAAGATTTTTATTTTTGGATTCTTTCCAAAACGTTTTGTCCAGACTTTAAATTCCCCAACTGGTGTTTTAATTGGAATCATTTTTACTCCGGCTGATTCCACAGCGGTATTTTGACCATAGGTAAAATAATCTGAAAGTGTTTGTGATTTATTTTCATTTTTACAGGAAATAAATAAAGCAACGAATGCTAGAAGGATGATAGAACGCATATTTATAATTAAATTATTAGTTTCTGGTAGATTTATTCTACATCTAAAATACAAATTTTAATTACACTTTGATATTTATGTTTTACGAAGAAAAAAATATCCCAATACTCTTTAAAAAACGTCATTGGTCGAAATACTATACAATCAAATACTCATTTACATTAAATTTATATTTTTAATTAGCTAACCACCAAAATTTTAATTGCAATCGTAATGAAAAACCTTTTTCTTTTACTGAGTTTTTTTTGTTTACTATCATCATCTGTCAATAGTCAGGAATTGGTAAAATCTCCGGAACCTTTTGGTCCACTTCCTACGCAAAAACAGATAGATTGGCAGGAAATGGAGTTTTATGCTTTTGTGCATTTCTCCTTAAATACTTTTACAAATAAAGAGTGGGGCTATGGCGATGAGTCTCCACAACTTTTTAATCCAACGAATTTAGATGTTCGTCAATGGGCGCGCGTGGTAAAGGCAGCCGGAATGAAAGGGATTATATTAGTAGCCAAACATCACGATGGTTTTTGTCTATGGCCTTCTGCTTATACGGAACGTTCTGTCAAAAATTCTCCATGGAAAAATGGGAAAGGTGATCTTGTTAAAGAGTTAGCTGCCGCTTGCAAGGAATATGATTTAAAACTAGGCTTATATCTTTCGCCTTGGGATAGAAATCATCCGGAATACGGAAAACCAGAATATATTACTTACTTCAGAAATCAGTTAAAAGAATTATTAACTAATTATGGTGATGTTTTTGAAATGTGGTTTGATGGTGCTAACGGTGGTGATGGATATTATGGTGGAGCAAACGAAACAAGAAAAATAAATACGCTTGAATATTATAATTGGGATGAAACTTATAAAATGATTTATGAGTTAGCTCCAAAAACATTAGTTTGGGGAGTTGGACCTGCCGAAGCAAGATGGATTGGAAATGAGGAAGGCCGGGCTGGAAAAACAAATTGGTCGCTTTTACGCCAGAAAGATGAATTGGCTGGTAAAGTACATTATACCGAATTTATGTCAGGACATGAAAATGGTGAAAAATGGGTTCCAGGTGAGGCCGACGTATCCATAAGACCGGGATGGTTTTACCATAGTGTTGAAGATGACAAAGTGCGTCCTTTGGATGAAATGGTTGATATTTATTATGAATCTATTGGTCGAAATGCTACTTTATTATTGAATCTTCCTGTGGACAGAAGAGGTTTGGTTCATGAAAATGATGAAGCAAGATTAAAAGAATTGGTGGCAACAATAAAAGAAGATTTTAAAACTGAATTATTGGCAGGAAGTAAAATAAGTGCCGATAATGTTAGAGGAAAGAGTAAAGAATTTACTGCCAAGAATGTTACTGATGGAAATAAAAATACATATTGGGCAACAGATGACAATGTAAAAACTGCATCAATTGTGTTTGAATTTGACAAACCTACAGCTATTGATCGTGTTTTGCTTCAGGAATATATAAAATTAGGACAGCGCGTTAAGGCTTTTAATATTGAAGCCAAAGTTAATGGAAAATGGAAAACTATTGCAACTGAAACAACCATTGGTTACAAAAGAATTTTAAGAATTGACCGGGTTATTGCTTCGGCATTAAAAGTGAATATTACAGATTCGAAAGCAAGTATTGTAATTTCAAATATTCAGGCTTTTAATGCACCTACTTTTGTTCGGATGCCGGAAATTCAACGTGATAGAAACGGAAATGTTACTATGAAATCTGAAGAAGGAAATAGTATTTATTATACCGTTGACGGAAGTAATCCAACAACAAAAAGCACATTATATAAAGATATATTTAAATACAACAAAGCCGTTCAGATAAAAGCGGTTGCATTCAATAAAGAAGAAAAAATATATAGTGCTGTTAAAACGGCAAAGTATGGAATTTCTAAAGAAAAATGGAAAATGGTAGCTGTTTCGAGTGGAGATTTAAATTCATCTATCAAAATAATAGATGGAAATCCAAATACAGATTGGGGATTTGGAAATGAAACCAATAAACTTCCGCAAGAAGTATCAATTGATATGGGAACAATTCTTAAAATTGCTGGTTTTACTTATGTTCCGCAGCAAGTTGGAAATAATCTTAATTTGATCTCAAAATATGAATTCTATACAAGTTTGGATAATGTAAAATGGACATTACAATCTGATGGTGAGTTTTCGAACATCAAAAATAATCCAATAGAACAAGTAAAAACATTTGCCGAAACAAAAGCAAGATACCTTCGTTTTGTAGCAAAATCTGCTGAAGGAAAAGGACAGACAGTTTCTATCAGCGAAATAAATGTAGTTGAAAAGTAAAATAAGACATCTCAATTAGAAGAAAATTTTTTTAAAGTTTCTAATTATGTCTTTTACCGAAGCTAACGGGTCATTAGTCGAATTTTTAATTTTATCGGCAGAGTAATTCTTAATTTTATATTATAAATTAAATGAAACAGGCAAATGATTAAAGAAGGCATAAATTTTAAAGAAGCTGGAAAATTCGAAGAAACTCGTTTTGAGAAGATTCATAACGTGATTTTCGAATCATCAAAAGAGGCTTCAATATTAGTTGCTCAGGAAATAGCAAACATAATTCAAAGAAAAGAAGAATTAAACGAGCCTTGTGTTTTAGGATTAGCAACAGGATCTTCGCCAGTAAAAGTTTACGAAGAATTGGTTCGCTTGCATAAAGAAGAAGGTTTGAGTTTTGCAAATGTAGTAACCTTTAATCTGGACGAATATTATCCAATGGATAAAAATAATATTCAGAGTTACTATCATTTTATGCATGAGCACCTTTTTAATCATGTTGATATTCATCCGGAAAATGTAAATATTCCAGACGGAAAAATAAGTAATGAAGATTTACAACAATATTGTATCGATTATGAAATGAAAATTAAAGCCTACGGAGGTTTAGATTTTCAACTTTTAGGAATTGGAAGAACAGGTCATATTGGTTTTAACGAACCGGGATCTCACGTTAATTCAGGAACGAGAAGTATTACATTGGATCATTTGACTCGTACAGACGCGGCATCATCATTTTTAGGAATAGATAATGTACCTAGAAAAGCAATTACAATGGGAATTGGTACTGTAAAAAATGCCAAAAGAATTGTACTTCTTGGATGGGGAATCAGCAAAGCTGAAATCATTAAAAAAACAATTGAAGGAAATATTTCTTCGCAAGTACCGGCAACGTATTTACAACAGCACAACAACACAACTTTTGTTTTAGATACCGAAGCTTCATCAGAATTAACACGTGTAAAAACTCCCTGGTTGGTAAAATCAGTGATTTGGGACGAAGAGTTAAAACTGAAAGCTGTAGCCTGGTTAAGTGAATTGACGAAAAAACCTTTCCTGAAATTAACAGACAAAGATTATAACGATAACGGTATGTCTAGTGTGTTGACGGAAGAAGGAACTGCATATGATTTGAACATTAAAATGTTTAATAAAATGCAGCAGACTATTACGGGATGGCCAGGTGGAAAACCAAATGCCGATGATACTTACAGACCTGAACGTGCAACGCCGGATAGAAAAAGAATTATCATTTTTAGTCCGCATCCAGATGATGATGTTATTTCGATGGGAGGAACTTTTGACAGATTGGTAGAGCAGGGTCACGATGTGCACATTGCATATCAAACTTCAGGAAATATTGCAGTTTCTAACGAAGAGGCTTTAAAATTTGCTGAGATTTCGTTGTCATTAAATCCGAACTCTTCTGAATCTGAAAAGATCATTAATTTTTTGAAAACCAAAAAGCACAATGATATTGATTCTTTAGAAGTTAGAAAATTAAAAGGAAGAATTAGAAGAAGCGAGTCTTTGGCTGCTACAAGATATTTAGGTTTACCGGATACGAATGTTAACTTTTTAGATCTACCATTTTATGAAACTGGAACAGTTAAGAAAAATAACCTTGGAGAGGCTGATATTCAAATTATGTGTGATATTATCGAAAGGATAAAACCACATCAAATATATGCAGCAGGAGATTTAGCAGACCCTCATGGAACCCATAAAGTTTGTTTAGATAGTTTGTTTGAAGCTTTAAAAAGATTAAAGCACAAGAAATTTATGGACGAATGCTGGGTCTGGTTATACAGAGGAGCGTGGCATGAATGGGAATCATACCAAATCGAGATGGCGGTTCCGATGAGCCCTGATCAGGTTCTTAAAAAACGTCATGCCATTTTCTATCACCAATCTCAAAAAGATGGAGTTATGTTTCAGGGAGATGATAGCAGAGAATTCTGGGTAAGAGTTGAAGATAGAAACAGATTAACAGCAGAAAAATATCATGCTTTAGGTTTGGCAGATTATTCAGCTATTGAGGCGTTCAAAAGATATTATTTTTAGTTAATTTTTTTACAATACAATAAATTATTTTTTAAATGGTTTATTTTGGTTAGTTACCTGTATGAAGATGCGGCCTTTTGGCCGCATTTTTTTTGCTTTTTTGTTTGTGAGTTTTACTGCAAAGAGTGCAAATATTTTTCGCATAGTGCGCGAAGATTTTTATCTGAAAGTAATTATAAGTTTTAGAAGTTCGCTAAGCTTGTAGAAGTTTAAACTCATTTTATGTCATACTGAGCGTCCCGAAGCTTCGGGAGAAGGACAGCAAAGTGATTTCTCAATCAAAATAAAAAAATATAAAAAGTTGCAATGACAAACCAACCCGACAGGTTTTTAAAATCTGCCGGGTTTAGAAACATACACGTCAAAATAAAAAAACCTTTGTCAAAGTTTAAAACTTTGACAAAGGTTTTCTCATAATATAATAAGTAATTTTTAAATCGAAGAATTCAAAATTCTCTGTTTTACATGATCAATATAGGATCTTCCAATTACATATCTAAGGCCTTCAATTTCAATGCTATTTCCTTCAACGGCATCAATTTTATCAATTGCAATGGTGTAAGATCTGTGTATCCTTAAGAAATTTCTTTCAGGTAATAAATCGGTAAAGTCAGATAATGTACTGTGTATAATATATTTTCCTGTCAGGGTATTTATTTTTAAATAATCTTTTAAACTTTCGATCACTAAGATTTCATTAAAAAAGATTTTCTTCATTCTCTTCTTATCAATCTTAACAAATATAAAAGGACTTTCAGGGCTACTTTCTTGAGGAAGACTGCTGTTGCTGTTTAGTCTTTTGCTAATTTTGTTTAGCGTTTTCATTAACCTTGGAAATTCTATAGGTTTTACCAAATAATCCAAGACGTCCAATTCATATGTTTCTATTGCAAACTGACTGTAAGCACTTGTTATTACAAGTATCGGCGGATTATCCAGACTTTTTATAAAATTTATACCATCAAGAACCGGCATGTTAATGTCCAGAAAAATGACATCGACTTTGTTGTTTTTTAAAAAATTTAAACCTTCTATCGGATTACTAAAAGTATTTATAACCTCAAAATTTTCAATAGGCTCCAGATAGTTTTTGATAACATTAATCGCTAATGGTTCATCATCTATGATCAAACAGTTTATTTTCATTTTCGATTATTTTGGTGAGAGAAATAATTTTAGTAAGTATAGTTGGTAAAAAAGATGCTAATGCTTGCTAAGAGACCTTGATTACAAGCTTTACGACAAAAATATCCTTTTTATTTTTAAATGAAAGCTTATAGTCGTTTTTATTATAACCTAATTCGAGTCTTTTTTTGACATTCTCTAAACCTATACCACTAGACTTGTTAAAATTGTCCTTATGTTGCGTAATTTCGGGCATAGGATTACTAATAGTGAAATGCAGAAAATCTCCTTTTACCTTGAATTTGATATCAATTAATACTTTCCCTGTGTTTTTATTAACGCCATGTTTGAATGCATTCTCCAGAAACGTCAATAATATAATAGGGCTAATTTCTTTATCATGAATGTCTCCCGAAATTTCCATATTTACTTCCAGGCGATCATCGTTTCTGATTCTTTCTAAATCCAGATAATTTTGAATGCATAGTATTTCATTTTCTAAACTTTGTCTGGTGCTTTTTGTGTCATACAACATATAGCGCATTAATTCAGATAGTTTAAGAACGATTTTTGGCGTTTTGTTTGATTTTTCTACCGATAAGGAATAAATATTATTAAGCGTATTAAAGAAGAAATGCGGGGAAATTTGAGATTTCAAAAAAAGCAATTCGGTTTCTAACTGAGATTTTTCAAGATCTGTAACTCTTTTTTGTTCTTTCAAAAAGTCAAAAGTAATCTTAATTGCTGTAACAAAAGTCATCACATAAAGTTCTCCCATCATCATATCAATAGTATAATTGAGTGTCAATTTATCTATCGTTTCAGGGCCTTCGGGCCAAACTTCATGTGTTATTAATAAATAGGTAAGATTAAATTTCAAAACTACCATTATAAAGATAGCGCATAAAATAGAAATAACATACTGCAGGTATTTCTTTTTATAAACCAAATTAGGCATCAAAACCAAAATATTCAAATAACATAACGCCATGTGAATTGGAAAACCCAACAAATTTGTTTTGAACGAATAACCATAATCATTAAAATAACTTCCCCATCTAAAAGTATTAAATATGAAATAAGTTAACCAAAATATAATGTGATACTGCAATTGAATGCGATATAACCTGCTTGAATTTAAAATCATAATAATGTGACGTTTTGTGACTTTTTTTGATGTTTATCTAAGTTTATACGTCATCCGTCTAAATTAGTTTTGGTAAAAGTCGTATTTGTTTAAATTTAAAGTTAAATTAAGATTGTTTTATATGAAGAAATTTACTCTGCTTGTTTTGTTCGTCATTTTGGTTACAAGTTGCAAAATAAATGTAAACAAAAATAACCAACAAGATAATTTTTTTACTAATCACGTAAATCCTTTTATTGGTACAGGTGGTCACGGACATACTTATCCGGGTGCAACTGTTCCGTTTGGAATGCTTCAGGTAAGTCCTGACAATGGCATTTCGAGCTGGGATTGGTGTTCAGGGTATCATTATTCAGATTCTATCGTTGCAGGTTTCAGTCATTTACACTTAAGCGGAACAGGAATTGGAGATTTGGCAGACATCTTATTTATGCCTACAAATAAAAAACTGGATTTAACTACAAAAACAACTTCACGAGATCAATTACCTTATAAATCAAAATACAGTCATGTTAACGAAAAAGCAACACCGGGCTCTTACCAAGTTTTTCTTGAAGATCCTAAAATCAATGTAGAATTAACTTCTTCACAACGCACCGCATTCCATAAATATACATTTGCTAAAAACGACAAACAATCTGTTGTAATCGATCTTGGTTTTGCAATTAATTGGGATAAAGCCTTAAAAACTTCCATAACAGTTGAAGATCAATTTACTATAAGTGGTTATCGATATAGTATGGGCTGGGCAAAAAATCAAAAAGTATTTTTTGTTGCAAAATTTTCAAAACCTATTACAGAATCTGTTTTATTGGCTAATAAACAAATAGTTACAGGTAAATCTGCAGAAGGAGAAAACACAGCAGCACAATTATTTTTTGATGCCAATAATAATCAGGAACTATTTGTAAAAGTAGCTTTGTCATCTGTTAGTGTGGCTAATGCAAAAGACAATCTGGATGGCGAAAGTTCAAATTTTGAAAACACAAAAACAAAGGCAGCTAATATCTGGAATGCTGCTTTAAATAAAATAGAAGTCGAAACGCCGGTCGACTCATTAAAAACCATCTTTTATACCGCGATGTTCCACACCCAAGTTGCCCCTGTAGCCTATAGTGATAAAAACGGTCAGTTTAGAAGAGAGGATGATCAAATTGTTACAGCAAAAGATTATACCGCTTATTCGACCTTATCACTATGGGATACTTTTAGAGCCGAAAATCCTTTATTGACTTTATTGGCACCAAAGCAAACATCAGATATTGTAAACTCAATGTTAGCGTATTACGATACTAAAAAAATATTACCGGTTTGGACACTCTACGCCAACGAAACAAATACAATGACAGGATATCATTCTATTCCGGTAATTGTTGACGCTTATCAAAAAGGTATAAAAGGTTTTGATGCCGAAAAAGCCTATCAAGCCATGAAAGTCACCATGATGCAGGACGAGCGCGGATTGAATTTTTACAAAAAATACGGTTACATTCCGTATAATTTACTTGACGAATCTGTTACCATAACTTTAGAATATGCTTATGATGACTGGTGCGTGGCACAAATGGCAAAAGCTTTGGGTAAAACGGAAGATTATCAATTTTTCTTAAACCGTTCAAAAGCTTATCAATATTTATTTGATTCGAAAACCGGATTTATGAGAGGAAAATCAGAAGATGGAAAATCATGGAACGAACCTTTTGATCCAAAACATTCTAATCACAGAGAACACACCGATTATACAGAAGGAAATGCATGGCAACACAGCTGGTTTGTGCCTCATAATGTAGATGATTTTATTACGCTTCATGGAAGTAACGAAGTGTTTACAAAACGATTGGAACAGCTTTTTACAGAAAGTTCAGAAATCACAGGAAGCAATGTTTCTGCAGATATTTCAGGATTAATTGGTCAATATGCACACGGAAACGAGCCAAGTCACCACATTGCTTATATGTTTAATCACGCCAATCAGCCGTGGAGAACGCAATATTGGGTGCGTCATATTTTAGACACACAATACAACACAACACCAAACGGATTAAGCGGCAACGAAGATTGCGGACAAATGTCGGCGTGGTATGTTTTCAGTTCAATGGGATTATATCCAATGAATCCCGCTTCTGGCGAATACGAAATAGGAAGTCCGATTTTCGAAAAAGCAAAAATCAATCTCGAAGGAGGAAAATCTTTTGTAATCGAAGCAGAAAATGTTTCAAACAAAAACTTTTATATACAATCGGCAACGCTTAACGGTGTTCCTTTCAATACAACAGTCATTACCCATAAACAAATACTACAAGGCGGAATTTTGCATTTTGTGATGGGAGCTGAACCCAATAAAAACTGGGGAACAAAACACTAAAACCACGTAACTAACTAAAAAACAAATAAAATTAATGGACATTATTGACGTATCAATCATCGTAGCCTATATCCTCCTCTCCGTAGGAATAGGAATTTGGATTTCAAGAAAAGCATCAAAAGGTTTAGATGATTATTTCCTTGGAGGAAAAACAATTAAATGGTATTTCCTGGGATTAAGTAACGGATCTGGAATGTTTGATGTTTCAGGAACTTCCTGGATGATTGGCGTACTGTTTTTATATGGCGTAAAAAGTTTTATGTTTATGTGGCTGTGGCCGATATGGAATCAGATTTTTGTAATGATGTTCCTTGCAGTCTGGATCAGAAGGTCAAAAGTAATGACAGGTTCTGAATGGATTTTAACCCGTTTTGGGAGCGACAGAGCCGGAAAAGCATCTCATATTATCGTTGCCATTTTTGCCATTATTTCTACAATTGGTTTCATCGCTTACTTTTTTGAAGGAATCGGGAAATTTGTAACCATTATTCTTCCTTGGGATTTAACGCTTCATTATGGCGATTTAATTCTCCTGACTTCAGAAAGATCTTATGCCTTAATAATTATTTTGTTAACTACAATTTACACCGTAAAAGGCGGAATGTTTTCTGTAGTCGCTACAGAAGTGGTGCAATATTTAATTATGATCGTTGCCGGAGTTTTAATCGCCGGTTACGCTTTTATCAACTATACAGATTTACAAATCAATTCGGTTATTACAGAAGAATGGAAAAATGTTTTCTTCGGATGGCAGTTTGAGACCCAATGGGGTGATAAATTTCAAACCTTCAATAATTTAATTGATTCTGAAGGATACAAAATGTTTGGTGCTTTTATCGGAATGACATTGTTCAAAGGATTTTTTGCCAGTGTTGCAGGACCAACACCAAGTTACGATTTACAAAGAATTCTTTCTACAAAATCTGTAAAAGAAGCCGCTTACATGAGTGGTTTTACCAACCTTATTTTATTCATTCCAAGATATTTATTAATTACCGGAATCGTAGTAATTGCATTGGTAAACCTTGCGCCGGAGTTAAATGCCAATACAGGTTTAACAGGAGCTGATTTAGAATTATTAATGCCAAAAGTTGTTAACTTATACATTCCCGTTGGAATAAAAGGAATTCTTCTTGCTGGTTTATTAGCCGCATTTATGTCTGGATTCTCTGCTTTTGTAAATGCAGGTCCGGCTTATATCGTAAATGATATTTATAAAAAATACTTCAAACCCGTTGCAACAAACGAACATTACATTAAGGTAAGCCAGATTTCTTCTTTCCTTGTTGTTGGTTTAGGAGTTTTCATGGGATTCTTTGCAGACTCAATTAATTCATTAACCTTATGGATTACAAGTGCTTTATACGGAGGTTACGTAGCAGCCAATTTCTTAAAATGGATTTGGTGGAGATTTAACGGCTGGGGTTATTTCTGGGGAATGTTCGCTGGATTAGTCGTAGCGTCTTTGCAATTTGCTTTAGGTCAGGCCAAAGGAAGTTTATCTGAAGGTTCATTCTTATTTGAGTTAGCGCATGTGCAGGCAATTTATCTGTTTCCTGTAATTTTTGGATTTTCTATTTTAGGATGTCTTTTAGGAACATTCTTAAGCAAGCCAACAGATATGGAAGTTTTAAGATCTTTTTACAAAAACGTAAGACCTTGGGGATTCTGGAATCCGGTTTATAAAACACTAAAAGCAGAAGACCTGACTTTCGAAAAAAACAATGATTTCTGGACAGATATGCTTAATTGCGCCATCGGAATTGTATGGCAGTCGAGTATGATTTTACTTCCGATATTTTTCATCATCAGAGATTATCCAAAAGCAATTACAGCATTAGTTGTGTTTTTGGTAACAACAACGATATTGAAATTTACGTGGTTAGATAAAGTTCGCAGAATAGAAGATTAGATAATTAGCCAATTAGATAATTAGTCGATTAGATAATTAAAAGAACTTCGACAGCTTTGTCAAAGTTTTAAACTTTGACAAAGCTTAACAACCCGGTTTGTCATTCCGAGGAATGACAAGATTGCGCGGAGCTTCAAATTTCAGAACAACAAACAAAAAAACAGCAAACAAAAAACAAACTATAATAATAAAGAAAGAGAGCATGAGTACAATTCCTTGGCAAGACAGACCCGAAAACAGTAATGATGTAATGTGGAGATATTCTGAAAATCCAATTATTGACAGATACGCAATTCCATCATCAAATAGTATTTTCAACAGTGCCGTTGTTCCTTTTGGAGACGGATTTGCAGGTGTTTTCAGATGTGATAACAAAGCAGTTCAAATGAATATTTTTGCCGGTTTTAGTAAAAACGGAATCGATTGGGACATTAATCATGAACCAATCGTAATGCAGTCTGGTAATACAGAAATGATAGAATCAGCTTATAAATATGACCCACGTGTGGTTTGGATTGAAGATCGTTACTGGATCACTTGGTGTAATGGTTACAACGGACCTACAATTGGTATTGGTTACACTTTCGACTTCAAAGAATTTTTTCAGTGTGAAAATGCCTTTTTACCTTTCAATAGAAATGGAGTTTTGTTTCCACAAAAAATAAACGGAAAATACGCGATGTTAAGCCGTCCAAGTGATAACGGACATACACCTTTTGGAGATATCTGGATCAGTTACAGCCCGGATATGAAATATTGGGGAGAACACCGTTTGGTGATGAAACCATCTCCATTTGAGCAAAGTGCATGGCAATGTACAAAAGTTGGGGCAGGGCCAATTCCAATTCTTACCGAAGAAGGATGGTTAATGTTATACCATGGTGTTATCAATACTTGCAACGGTTTCCGTTATGCAATGGGAGCAGCACTTTTAGAAGAAAATGCACCAGATCAGGTAAAATACAGAACACAGCCTTATTTATTAGGACCTGCAGAAATTTATGAGCAAGTTGGAGACGTAGGAAATGTGGTTTTCCCATGTGCTGCTTTACATAACATCGAAGAAGATAAATTAGCCGTATATTATGGTGCAGCAGATACTGTTGTAGCAATGGCATTTGGTAAATTAAGTGAGGTAATTCAGTTTACAAAAGATAATAGTTTATAGAAAAAAGCATGCATTTAAAATTTAAATGGTTAACAGTTGTTTTAGTATTTTTTTCGATTGCGGGTTTTTCGCAATCGAAAAAAAATACCGTTATACCTAAAACTTACGTAGCGGGTAAAACTATAAATCCAATTGTAATCGATGGAGACGAGTCTGATGCTGCCTGGAGCAAAACAGATTGGACAGATCTTTTTGAAGATATAGAAAATGGCATAAAGCCAAAATATGGAACAAAAGTTAAAATGCTCTGGGATGAAACCAATTTTTATATATTAGCAAAGCTTGATGAGCCACATGTTTGGGCAAATTTAAAACAACGCGACACCATTATTTTTTACAACAACGATTTTGAAGTTTTCATTGATCCCGATAGCGACACTTTTAACTATTATGAATTAGAAATTAATGCTTTAAATACAGCTTGGGACCTGTTTCTGTCAAAACCATATAGAGAAAATGATAACGTAGTATTAAATGACTGGAATATTCCGGGCCTGAAATCAGCGGTAAAAATCAACGGAACGCTTAATAACCCAAACGATACAGATCAAGGTTGGGTATTAGAAATGGCAATTCCCTGGGCATCTTATAGAAAATCCTATAATGAGCAAAATGTACCCGAAGATAAATTTTGGAGAGTCAATTTCTCAAGAGTTAATTGGCAGCATACCATAAAAGACGGAAGTTACGAAAGAAAGAAAGATGCCGAAGGAAAATTTTTACCCGAATACAATTGGGTTTGGTCGCCAATGGGTGTAATCAATATGCATGAGCCGGAAAAATGGGGTTATGTTTATTTTTCTTCGAAAGAAGGAAAAGAGACCTTTACAATTCCGCAGGAAGAAAAAGTGAGATGGGAATTGTACACCTTGTTCAGAGCTCAAAAAGAATATTATCAGAAGAATAAAACCTGGGCAAAATCAATACAAAATCTAACCAAAGAAGCCATTAGCGTCGACGGTAAAATTTTAAAACCAGTATTAGAAAATCACGCTTCAGGATATAATATTTCAGTAAAAAGCCCTTTTTCTAATCAAACATTGATCATAAGGGAAGATGGCAAAATAATATCAAAATAAACCAACTATGAAACTACCAAAACTATTACTTTTTTTATTAACGCTGAGCCTTTTTTCATGTGTTGAGAAAGAAGAACCAACCACTTTTAAATTTGGCGTATGGACAACTGCCGATCCTAAAAAATCAGATGCAGATTATACCAAAGAATTTAAAAAATATAAAGATGGCGGAATAGATGAAGTACTAATCAATACATCAACAGACCCAAAACTCTTAAAAAGATTAGTGCCTCTGGCTACAAAAGAAGGCCTAAAAGTTCACGCCTGGATTATGGCTATGAACAGACCTGGAGATTCAATTGCATTACAGCATCCGGATTGGTATCAGGTTAGTAAAGACGGAAAATCTTGTTTTGATAATCGTCCTTATGTAGATTATTACCAATGGTTGTGTCCAACAAGACAAGAATCAAGAAATCATGTTTTAAATTTAGTTGAAGAATTAGCAAAAGTAGACGGAATCGAAAGCGTTCATTTAGATTATATTCGTTTTCCGGATATCTTTTTACCAATAAGTTTATTGCCAAAATACAACCTGGTTCAGGACACAGAATTACCTCAATTCGACTTTTGTTATTGTGATGAATGTATCAAAGCATTCGAAAAAATTCATCATAAAAATCCAAAAAACAGTCATAACACTTCTATTGATATGGAGTGGAAAAACTTCAGATTAAATGCCATAAAAGCAGTTGTTGACGATGCGTATAAAATTGTTCACAAACACAATAAACAATTAACTGCAGCCGTATTTCCTTATCCTGAAATGGCAGATCATATGGTACGTCAGCGTTGGGACAAATGGAATATCGACGAAGTTTATCCAATGATTTACCATAGTTTTTATGACGAAGAAATTGACTGGGTAGGTTACGCAACAAAACAAGGCGTTGCCGATTTAGAAGATAAAAAGACTAAAATCAATACAGGAATTTATATTCCGGGTTTAAAATCTGATAAAGAATTAAAAGAAGCGATTTTATTGTCAAAAGATAATGGAGCCACAGGAGTTTCGTTTTTTGACGGAAATGCTTTAACAGCAAGTAATTTAAAAACCATCAAAGAAACAAAAGACGGTTTAAAATAAAGAGTTAGAAGATTGTTTAACATATAGAAACATAGATTTAAATTAAAAGTCATTTTTATAAATCCTATTTTTTTTCGCATACAACTATTAGATTTATTTTAAGTAAAAGGACTTTTTTATATATTGAGAACTATGTTTCTATGTGTTAAAATAAATTGTAAAGAACTCAACAAAAATAAAATATCACAGGGATTTCAACTAAAAAATAAGCATATGTCAAATAGAAGAGATTTTATCAAAAAAACAACTTTAGGCACATTGGCCGTAAGTTCAGTTTTAGGCTATAGCGGATTTGCCAATAGCAGGGAAGATGAAAAAGAGGAAATAGAAAATCCTTTGAAAAAGACAAAAAAGCCAGTCGTAATTTCAACATGGAATCACGGTTTGCCAGCTAATCAGGAAACCTGGAAAGAATTAAAAGCCGGAAAATCAGCCTTAGATGCGCTTGAAGCCGGTATGAAAATTCCTGAAGCAGATCCGAATGTCCGCAGTGTTGGTTATGGAGGATATCCGGATCGCGAGGGAAAAGTTACATTAGATGCCTGCATTATGGACCATAATAGTAATTGTGGTTCAGTATGTTTTTTACAAGGAATTATGCATCCCATTTCGGTTGCAAAAAGAGTGTTGCAAAACACACCTCACGTTATGCTGGCCGGACAAGGAGCCTTGCAATTTGCATTATCAGAAGGATTTAAAGAAGAGAACCTGTTAACTCCGGAATCTGAAAAAGACTGGAAAAAATGGTTAGAAGATTCAAAATATAAACCCGTGATTAATATCGAAAATCACGATACGATAAGCATGCTAATGTTAGATCAAGATGGAAATCTTGCCGGAGGCTGTACAACAAGTGGCGCCGCCTGGAAAATGCACGGACGCGTTGGTGACTCCCCAATAATCGGCGCGGGTCTTTTTCTGGATAATGAAGTCGGCGCCGCTGCGGCAACTGGTTTAGGTGAAGCCGTTATTAGGACCGCAGGAAGTGCAATGGTTGTAGAATTAATGCGTCAGGGAAAATCGCCTTTTGACGCCTGTAAAGAAATTACAGAACGTATTTACAACAAGCATAAAAACCACAAAGACATGGAATATCTTCAGGTTGGTTTTATCGCTTTGAATAAAAACGGAGAACACGCTGGTTACAGTTTAAGATCTGGGTTTAACTACGCCGTTTCTGACGACGAAAACGGACACAGAATGGAAGATGCAAAATTTAAAATGTCGTGGGATAAATAGGAATGCGATTATGGAACGCGGATGACGCGGATTGAGCAGATAAAGCGGATTTTTTTTCCTGCGCATTTAATAACCTTTTTGTCATTTCGACGGCGGAGAAATCACATCCAGAGAGCGACGTACTATATGTCTTCACTTTATGTGATTTCTCCGCCGAAATGACAAAGTAGACGAAAATATTTCTTATGAAAATGATTGCCCTAGCCCCGATAGAAGTGGAAATCCTTTTGTGTAATGAAATGGAGCAAAAGATTGCAACGGATAGCGGGATTTGCTCCTAAAAAAATGATTTATCATAGAAATCGAAAAGACAAATTTTGCAGAAAATTGAATAAACTAAAATTTAAACACATAGAAAAAACATAGATTTTACTCTCTCATAAGATTAGAATTAAAGCCCCACACCTTTTTTTTTAACTTGAAAATCTATGTTCTATGTGTTTTAAAAAAAATACAAAGAGAGAATAAAAATACAAATAATGAAAAAAAGAATATCCATATTACTATTACTAATAGCTTCAATATTTTCGGTTAAGGGACAGGATAAAACTCCTTTTTGGCAAAATGAAAAAATCAATGAAGATAATAGAGAGCCCATGCACGCTGCTTATTATGTTTATGAAAATGAAGCATTGGCAGCTAAAAATGAATGGAGAGAATCTAAAAATTATTTAGATATCAACGGAGCCTGGAAATTTAAATATGTTGACAGTCCGGCTGCACTACCAAAAGATTTTGAAAAAACAACTTTTGATGATAAAGCCTGGGATAACTTCAAAATTCCGGCAAGCTGGGATGTTAACGGTTACGGATATCCTGTTTATGTAAATACAACTTACGATTTTGATTATTTAATGGCACCAAATCCCCCATTTGTGCCCACAAAATACAATCCGACAGGAGTTTACAGAAGAGAAATTACAATTGACAAATCTTGGGAAGGAAAAGATATTTTTCTTCACATTGGTACTGCAAAATCAAACCTTACTGTTTGGGTAAATGGTGTTTATGTAGGTTATGGCGAAGATGGAAAATTGCCATCTGAATTCAACTTAAATAAATATGTAAAAACCGGAAAAAACAGCATTGTTTTGCAGGTAATGAAGTGGAATGACGGTTCGTATCTAGAATGTCAGGACATGTGGAGAATGAGCGGAATCACGAGAGATTCTTACTTGATTGCCAGAAACAAAGCGCATTTAAAAGATTATGAAATCATTCCTGATTTAGATGCTTCTTATGTAAACGGAACTTTAAAAATCTCGACGGAATTTTCAAATTTAAATACAAAAGACGGTTACACTTTAGATGTTCAGTTAAAAGACGGCGATAAAATTATTACTTCAAAAGTTATTTCCGCTTTAAGCGAAAAACAAACATTTGATTTCGCAGTAAATAATCCTAAAAAATGGAGTGCAGAAATTCCGAATTTGTATCAGGTAAGTTTTCTTTTAAAAGATAAAAAAGGAAACGTTATTGAAGTTATCAATCAAAATGTTGGATTCAGAAAAGTAGAAATCAAAGCTGGACAACTTTTAGTAAACGGAAAAGCAGTTTACATAAAAGGGGTAAACCGTCATGAAGTTGATCCGGTTACGGGACAAACCATTTCAAGAGATAGAATGGAAGAAGATATTAAATTAATGAAACAATTTAATATCAATGCGGTAAGAATGTCGCATTATCCAAACGATGAATATTTTTATGAATTATGCGATAAATACGGAATTTATGTTGTTGATGAGGCAAATATAGAATCGCACGGAATGGGTTACGATATTACCAAAACTTTGGGGAACAAACCAGATTGGGAATTAGCGCACATTCAGCGTATGCAGCGTATGATCGAAAGAGATAAAAATCATACCTCGGTAATTATCTGGAGTATGGGTAACGAAGCCGGAAACGGTTATAACTTTTACAGAGGTTATTTGTGGATAAAAAATCGTGACAAATCAAGACCAATTCAGTACGAAAGAGCAACTGCGGGCGCCTGGGACGGAAAAGATTTAAAATTTGAATGGGATTCTGATATTATTGACCCAATGTACAGTTCTCCAAACAAAATGGAAGAATATATTTTGGCAAATCCAAATCCTTCAAGACCTTACATTCAATGCGAGTATGCGCACGCGATGGGGAATTCTATGGGGAATTTCAAAGATTATTGGGATGTAATTCGTAAATATCCAAACTTTCAGGGAGGATTTATTTGGGATATGATCGATCAGTCTGTTTATAAAACAACGGAAGATGGAACTCGCATTTTGGCTTACGGTGGAGATTTTGGACCAAAAGATGTAAAAAGCGACAACAACTTCGTAAATAATGGTGTATTCACAGTTGAAAGAAAACCGAATCCACATGCATTAGAAATGCGAAATGTGATGCAAAATATTTTAACTTCGTGGGAAGATAAAACAACAGCAACTATTAAAGTATATAATGAATTTTCGTTTAAAGATCTAAGCAATGTTAGTTTACATTGGAAATTGGTTTTGGACGGAAAAGATGATGCAATGGGAACAATTGATAATTTAGACATAAAGCCAAGAGAAACGAAGACTTATCAGCTTCCGGTTAATGTAGAACAAAAAGAATTTCAGGAAGCTTTTATTGTAGTAACATATCATTTAAAAGAAGAAGAACCATTTTTGCCAAAAGGATTTCAAATTGCAACAGATCAATTGCCTTTTACAGGAACATGGAAAAATGACATCAAAATAACAGGTACAGGGAAAATTTCGGTTGAGAAACAAGCCAATGCTACGGTATTTAAAAGCGATAAAGCAACTATAACTTTCGATAAAAAAACAGGATTTATTACAGGTTACACATTCAATAATGAACCTATTTTAAAAGAAGGATATCAATTGCGACCAAACCTTTGGAGAGCGCCAAACGATAATGATTTTGGAGCTAATTTTCAGATAAATTTAAAATCATGGAAAGATGCAACAGAAAACCCGATACTTGTAAACTGGGTATCTTCTGTAACAAAAGACAATAAAATTTTAGTAACGGCAACGTATAATTTACCTTCGGTTTTTTCAAAAATAATCTTAAATTACGAATTCAACAGCAATGGAGAATTAAACGTAAAAGAACAATTGAATATCGATAAAAATAAAGAAATACCAATGCTGCCAAGATTTGGTATGGAAATGATTTTGCCAAAAGATTTCAGCTCAATTAGTTATTACGGAAAAGGTCCACAGGAAAATTATATCGACAGAAATTACAGTTCACAAGTCGGAATTTACAATCAAACCGTTTCAGAACAATATTATCCTTATATCCGTCCGCAGGAAACCGGAAATAAAACAGAAGTTCGCTGGTTAGAATTATCAAATGATAAACTGAAAATAAAAGTGACATCAGATGAATTTTTGGCAACTACGGCTTTACATTTTTTAAATGAAGATTTAGACGATGGATTGCAAAAAGACCAAAGGCACGCTGCCGAATTGAAAGAAAGAGATTTAACTAGTTTAAAAATCGATTCGAAACAAATGGGAGTTGGCGGAATTGACAGTTGGCAAGCGTGGCCAATGAAAAAATATTTGCTTGAAGAAAAAGCGTATCAATATCAATTTAAAATTACACCATCAATAAAATAATTCAATTATGAGGGTTTTAAAACCATTCCTTATCGTAATCTTCCTGACTGTTTTTAATTTCGGCTACAGCCAAAAAATATATACAGAAAAGGATATTCAGATTATACCAAAACCAACGCAATTATTAATTAATAAAGGTGTTTTTGAATTTTCTGCTACTACAAAATTTGTAGCAGTTACAGATTTTCAAAAGGATATTTCAAATGTTTTGATCAGTAAGTTTGAAAAAGCAGGAGGATTTCGTCCTCAGCTTTCTACGTCAGTTCCACAAAGTAATTTTATACAGTTTAAAGTTGATCAGAATTTAGAAAAAGAAGCCTATATTTTGGATGTAAATTCTAAAAGTATCACGATTACAGCCAAAGGAAATGCAGGTTTTATTTATGCTTTAGAAAGTATCAGACAATTACTTCCGGTTGTTATCGAAAGTAAAAATGCGCTGCCAAACCAAAAATGGCAAATTCCAAATGTGGTTATAAATGACAAACCTCGTTTTCAATGGAGAGGATTAATGCTAGATTTATCACGTCATTTCTTTGATAAAAACTACGTTATAGAAACCATAGATCGTTTAGCAATGCACAAAATGAATGTTTTGCATTTGCATTTAGTAGACGATCAGGGCTGGAGAATCGAGATAAAAAAATATCCAAAATTAACCGAAGTAGGAGCCTGGAGAGTGGATCAGGAAAACCTTGCCTGGAATGCAAGATTGACTACAAATCCGGATGAAAAAGGAACTTATGGCGGATTTTTAACACAGGAAGAATTAAAAGAAATCGTAAAATACGCAGCAACCAAAAACATCGAAATTATTCCTGAAATCGAAATGCCGGCGCACGTAAGCAGCGCCATTGCATCATATCCGGAACTAGCTTGTTTTGATCAGCGTATTGGTGTTCCGTCAGGTGGATTATGGCCTATTACAGATATTTATTGTGCAGGAAAAGAAACTACATTTGAATTTTTGCAAAATGTAATTGATGAAGTGATTACCATTTTTCCATCAAAATACATTCATATTGGAGGTGATGAAGCGACAAAAACCAATTGGGAAAAATGTCCGAATTGTCAAAAAAGAATGAAAGATAACGGATTGAAAAATACCCATGAACTACAAAGTTATTTTGTAAAGAGAATGGAAAAATACATCAATTCTAAAGGCAAAAAAATCATTGGCTGGGATGAAATATTAGAAGGTGGTTTGGCTCCAGATGCAACAGTAATGAGCTGGAGAGGAACACAAGGTGGAATTGATGCCACAAAACAAGGTCACGATGTGATCATGACTCCTGAATCTCCGTGCTATTTTAATTTTTATCAAGGCCCTCAAAATGAAGAACCTGTAGCTTTTGATGCTTATAATCCTTTGAATGAAGTGTACAAATTTGATCCTGTTGTTCCCGGAATGACACCGGAAGAAGCCAAACATGTTTTAGGCGGACAGGCAAATTTATGGGCAGAACATTTACCTGGACCAAAAGATTCAGAATATATGATTTTCCCGAGATTGGCCGCTTTATCAGAAACTTTATGGAGTACAAAAGAAAGCCGTAACTGGAATGATTTTACCCCAAGATTGATTTCGTTAATGCAGCGTTACAATTATTTAGGAATCAATTATGCAAAAAGTGCTTATTTGGTAACTGCTTCTTCAACTGCAGATTTGGCTAAAAAACAAATTAATGTAACGTTGAAAAATGAGTTTCCAAACCCGGACATTCGCTATGTTTTGGGAGATAAAAACATCGAACATAATCCAATAAAATATACAAGTCCAATTGAATTTAAAGAAACTACTATTCTTAAAGCATCTTTATTTCAGGATGATAAACCAGTTGGAAAAACATTTATAGATACTATTATTTTTCATAAAGGATTTGCCAAGAAAGTAAGTTACTTAACTCCTTTTAATGATAATTACAAAGGAGACGGAAAAACGACGATGATCAATACCGTTAGGGGTTCGAAGAATTTTCATGACGGACAATGGCAAGCCTGGTTGGTAAACGATATGGAACTTGTAGTTGATCTTGAAAAACAAGAAAGTATTCAGGAAGTAACCATTGGAGCTTTAGAAAGTCAGGGCGCAGGAGTTAATTTCCCAACTCAGGTAAAAGTTTTGGTTTCTAATGATGGAATTACCTATAAAGAAGTTGGAAAAATAACACGTCCGTATGCTGCGAATGTAAGTTCGGAGTTGAAAGATTTTAAAATCAGTTTTGAAAAACGCAACGCAAGATTTGTAAAAGTAATTGCTTACAACTTAAAGAAAAGCCCAAAAGGAGAGTCTTCATGGTTGTTTGTTGATGAAATTTTAGTGAATTAAATACACACAGAAGCTTTGTCAAAGTTTTAAACTTTGATAAAGCTTAGATTACGCATAAAACCAAAAAACAAAGAATAATAAACAATAAACAGATTAAAGATGAAAAGAGGAATATTCATAATCGCACTTTTATTTTCGGTTCAAATGTTTTCACAAGCCATTTACGAAGATGAGCGCTATGTACCGGAAACGGATCCGCTGGTGTTGAAAAATTTAGATGAATGGCAAGGCAAAAAATTCGGATTGTTAATGCACTGGGGAACATATAGTGAATGGGGAATTGTAGAATCATGGTCTATTTGCCCAGAAGATTATGGATGGTGTGAGCGAAAAAAAGGAAGTAATCCAGCTAATTATAATCAATATGTAAAAGATTATGAAGGCTTGAAAAAAACATTTAATCCAACCAAATTTGATCCTGCAAAATGGGCAAAAGCTGCTAAAAATGCCGGAATGAAATACATGGTTTTTACCACAAAACACCATGACGGATTTAATATGTACGATACTAAATATTCTGATTATAAAGTAACTGACGCAGGATGTGCTTTTAGTACAAACCCAAAAGCCAATATTGCCAAAGAAATTTTTAATGCTTTTAGAGCCGAAAATATTTCAACAGGAGCGTATTTCTCTAAACCAGACTGGCATAACGAAAATTACTGGGATCCTTATTTTCCTCCTTTCGACAGAAACGTAAATTACGATCCGTCTTTATATCCTGAAAAATGGCAGAAATATGTTGATTTTACACACAACCAAATCTTAGAATTATTATCTGATTATGGTAAAATCGATATTTTATGGTTAGATGGTGGATGGGTTAGAAAAAGAGACCAACAAAACCTAAAAGAAAACTACGAAGAAAAATTCGCAGAAAACGAATCTAAAAATGGTTTTATCAAACACAGAGTTGTAGATCAGGATCCTAAAATGGATGAATTGGTTGTAAAAGCCCGCCAAAAACAACCGGGATTAATTGTAGTTGACAGAGCGGTTCACGGAAAAAATCAAAATTATTTAACTCCTGAAAATAGAGTTCCTGAAAAGACCTTGCCTTACCCGTGGGAATCTTGTATTACTTCTGGAGGTGGTTGGTCGTATACTCCGGATGCAAAATATTTAACAGGAAGACAAGGAATTCATATGCTTATTGATGTTGTTGCAAAAGGTGGAAATTTACTATTGAATGTTGCTCCAAGCCCTGAAGGAGAATGGCAGCAAGGTGCGTACGATTTATTGGCGGCTTACGGCGATTGGATGAAAGTAAACAGCACAGCGATTTATAACACAAAACCAATCGAACCTTTTAAAGAAGAAAATATTTGTATGACGCAAAACAAAACCGGAAATGTTTTCTTGTTTTATTTGGCTAAAGAAGGAGAAGATAAAATTCCTGCAACAGTTACAGTGAAAGCTATCAATCCTAAAAAAGGAACAAAAATTACGATGTTAGGTTCAAAAACGGCATTGAAATGGACAAAAGAAGCAGAAGGATTTAAAGTTGTAATTCCGGAAAACTTAAGAAATAATTTACCTTGTAAAGAGGCATGGACTTTAAAAATCGAAGCTATTAACAGATAGAAAAAAGATTATGTTTTTAAACAAAAGGATCACTATAAAAACAGCATGTATTTTTTACATGCTGTTTTTTAGCATCAGTATTTTTGCACAGCAGCCCGCTGATTTTGTAAATCCGTTTATTGGAACTTCTAATTACGGAGCCACTTTTCCGGGTCCAATTGCGCCAAGAGGAATGGCAAGTATTAGTCCGTTTAATGTTGCCGGAAAGCAAAATAAATTGGAGAAAGACAGTCAGTGGCTTTCGAATCCTTATGTAAATGAAAATACATTTTTAACAGGATTCAGTCAGGTTAATATAAGCGGTGTTGGCTGTCCGGAGTTGGGTGTTTTAATACTAATGCCAACAACGGGAGCTGTTGAAACCAATCATTTAAAATACGGTTCGGCCTATAGAAATGAAGTGGCAAAAGCTGCCTATTACAGTGTAGACATTGACAAATACAATGTAAAAGCCGAGTTTACGGCATCGAAAAGAGTTGGCGTAAGCAAATTTACTTTCCCGAAAGGGCAATCGAATATTTTATTGAATCTTGGTTTAGGTTTAACCAATGAAGAAGGTGCGATGGTAAAAGTTGTTTCTTCGACCGAAATTGAAGGAATGCGTTCTGTTGGTTCGTTTTGTTATAATAGTCCCGAAGATGCTTATCCGGTATATTTTGTGGCGAAGTTTTCTAAACCGGCAGATAAATTCGGCGTTTGGAAAAAGCCATCAAAATATGAAGGTACAGAAGCGCAATGGATGACCTACAACGGCAAAACCAGAATGATGGACAATACCATTAAAACGGTTGTTGGCGACAGTATTGGAACTTATTTTACCTATAAATTTAATAAACAGGAAACTGTTGAGGTAAAAATTGGAATTTCGTATGTGAGCATTGAAAATGCAAGAGAAAATTTAGAAAAAGAAACCGGAAACAAATCATTTGAAGCTGTTTATAAAGATACTTACAACGAATGGAACGAAGAACTTTCGAAGATTTTAGTTGAAGGCGGATCAGGAGACGATAAAACGATTTTTTATACCGCATTATATCACACTTTAATTCATCCCAATACTTTAAACGATTATAACGGAGAATATCCTGTAATAAAAAGAACCAAGATTGCTAAAACCGAAGATACTCGTTATACCACGTTTTCTTTGTGGGATACGTATCGAAACATGCATCCGTTAACGTCTTTAGTTTATCCTAAGCAACAATCTGATATGATAAAAAGCATGTTGGAAATGTATGATGAAAACGGCTGGCTGCCAAAATGGGAATTAAATTCGACAGAAACATTTACCATGGTAGGCGATCCCGCGAGTATCGTTATCGTTGATGCCTGCTTAAAGGGAATTCAGGATTTTGATATTTACAAAGCGTATTATGCGATGTTAAAAGGTGCAGATCAAATCGAAAATAATCCGTTGCGTCCGGGACTAAAAGAATATATTGAAAAAGGGTATTTGTCAACTAATTATCGTGGACCGGTTTCGACCACACAGGAATATAATACTTCAGATTATGCGATTTCACTTTTAGCGAAAGCTTTGGGTAAAAAAGATGATTATAACCGTTTTACGAAACGCTCATTATCCTACCGAAAATTATATGACAGCGATTTAAAATTACTTCGACCAAGAACGGCTAACGGAAAATGGTATGAACCTTTTGATCCTGTATCCGGGGCAAACTTTGAAGAAAATGTTGGTTTTATCGAAGGAAATGCGTGGCAATATGCTTTTATGGTGCCGCATGATATCAAAGGATTAATCAAATTAATGGGCGGTGAAAAAGAGTTTTCCGACCAATTGCAAAAAGTATTCGACATCAAACAATTTGATATGGCAAACGAGCCGGATATCGCCAATCCTTACTTGTTTAATTATGTAAAAGGAGACGAATGGAAAGCGCAGGAAATGGTAAAAAAACTGGTGAAGGAATATTTTCAAAATAAACCAAAAGGATTGCCTGGAAATGACGATACCGGAACAATGTCGGCTTGGTTGGTATATTCTATGATGGGAATTTATCCAATTTCTCCAGGAGATCCAATTTATACGATTACAACGCCAATGTTTGATAAAATAACCATCAAGTTAGATCCAAAATATTATAAAAAAGAAAATATTGTAATTGAAAAAGAAATCAATACTGATGGAAAAATCAATTCAATTGAATTAAACGGAAAAACACTAAATAGCTTTTTCATTTCTCATGAAGATTTTGTGAATGGAAAAACACTAAAAGTGATTCAAAATTAAAAACACACAACTATGTTACAATTAAGAATTAAAAAAACAGCCATTATCCTCGTAATGGCTGTAGGTTTTTTTAACCAGAGCCATGCGCAGAAAAAATACCCTTACCAAGATTCACAATTACCTGTTGAAGACAGGGTAAAAGACTTGTTAAGTAGAATGAGTTTGGAGGAAAAAGCCCGTCAAATGGATATGTACAGAGGTGAACTTTTTAAAGAAAAAGAAGATTTTTCTAAATCAAAATCAGATGCTAAAATTGGAAAATTAGGAATTGGAGCCATTCATGATCTTTATCCGCGTTCGGCAAAAATGATCAATGATCTTCAAAGTGAAGTAATTAAAAATAACAAATGGGGAATTCCGGCACTTATTATGTGCGAGATGCTCCACGGATATCTGGATGACGGAAGTACGGCTTTCCCAATGAACATAGGTTTGGGTGCGACCTGGGACACAAGTGTTATGGACAAAGTAGGTAAAGTAATTGCCATGGAAGCCAGAGCACACGGAGTTCATTTTGGTTTAGGTCCGAATTTAGATTTAGGTCGCGAACCAAGATGGGGAAGGGTTGCAGAAACTTTTGGTGAAGATGCTTATTTAAACAGCGAGATTGGCTTGGCTATGATTAAGGGAATGCAGGGCGATGATTTAAGATCAGATCGTACTATAATTTCAGAACCAAAACACTTTGCTGTTCACGGAATTCCGCAAGCGGGGGGAAATTCATCTCCAATTTTAGTGGGAGAACGTTCGGCTCGTGAAGATCATCTTCCATCATTTGAAAAGGCATTTAGAAAAGGCGGCGCTTTAGGAACCATGTGTGCATATTCTGAATTAGACGGAATTCCTTGTGCTGCAAATCATTGGTTGTTGACGGATGTTTTAAGAAAAGAATGGGGTTTTAAAGGAATTGTAGTTTCAGATTTAGGCGCGATTAAATACCTTCAAACGACACATTATGTAACGAACTCTCCAAAAGAAAGTATTAGAGAAGCGGTTGCTGCAGGAGTTGACATGCAATTTTATGATTTTACAAATGAATTTTGGCAACAAAGCATCATAGAATTGGTAGGCGAAAAGAAACTGACAATGGAGCAAATTGACCGTGCTGCCGGCGGTGTTTTAAGGCTGAAATTTTTATTGGGATTATTCGAAAACCCATACACAGATAAAAACTTAATTAAAGAGCGTTTTCATACAAAAGAAAATCAGGAAGCTGCTTTAGAAGCGGGTCGAAAATCTATTATCTTATTGAAAAATGATAATAATATTTTGCCTTTAAGCAAAGATATTAAGACAGTTGCCGTGATCGGACCAAATGCCGATGCATCGAGATTAGGGGGATATGCTGTAAAAAACAAAGTAGGAACTACGGTTCTTGAAGGCATTAAGCAAGTTGCTGGTGCAAAAACAAATGTGCTTTATGAAGAAGGTGTTTCTTTAATTGTAAAAGGACAAATTATTCCGTCGAAATTTTTATTTACTCCTGATGGTTCTCAAAACGGATTAAAAGGAGAATATTTCAACAATAGAAATGTAGAAGGAAATCCGGTATTAACGCGTATTGATAGTCAATTGGAATTTGACTGGCCTTGGTCTCCTGGCGATGGTGTTACAGATGATGATTTCTCTATTCGCTGGACAGGTTATATTCAATCAGAAAAGTCATTTGACGGCTGGTTAGGCTTAAGTTCAGATGATGGAATCAGAATGTGGGTTGATGATCAATTGGTAATCGACAACTGGACAAAAGGTGCTACAAGTATGGTGACAACGCCAAAAAATATTGAAGCAGGTAAAAAATACAAAGTCCGCATAGAAATGTGGGAAGGCGGTTGGGGAGCGAGAGCACACTTGCGTTGGAATCTGGAAAAAGTAAACTTTCAGCCGGCGATCGATATTGCTAAAAAAGCAGATGTTGCGATTGTGGTTTTAGGAGAATCAAATGAATTGGTTGAAGAAAACAGAGACGTAGCGAGTTTAGACTTACACGGGATGCAGCAGGAATTGATCGAAGCGATTCAAAAAACAGGAACTCCTGTAGTTTGTGTGTTGTTAAACGGTCGACCACTTTCAACAAATTGGATTAGCGAAAATATTCCGGCACTTGTCGAAGCCTGGTTTCCGGGTGAAGCAGGAGGAAGAGCTGTGGCCGATGTTTTATTTGGAGATTATAATCCGGGAGGAAGATTACCAATTACAGTTCCAAAATCAGTTGGGCAGCTACCTATATATTATAACCAAAAACCATCTGCAATTCACAGATATGTTTCTGAAAGCGAAAATCCATTATACACGTTTGGTTACGGTTTAAGTTATACCAAGTTTGAATATTCAAATTTTGCTATCAACACGAAAGAAATTAAAGCCGATGGTGAATTGAAAGTAAGTGTAGATGTTAAAAATACAGGAAATTATGATGGAGATGAAGTCGTACAATTATATATTAAGGATGTATATAGTAGTGTAACGACTCCAAGAAAAACATTAAAAGGTTTCAAAAGGTTGTTTATTAAAAAAGGCGAAACCAAAAAAGTAGAATTTACATTAACGGTTGATGAATTATCTATCTGGAACAGAGAAATGAAGCGTGTCGTAGAGCCTGGTGACTTTGAAGTTATGGTAGGCGGGAATTCTACAGATTTGCAAAAGTTAAATTTTAAGGTTGTGGAATAGTATTTTCGACGAAGGGGAAAGTAAAATACGTAGTGTTTTAAGTGTTTTATTTCGAATTCCTTTAAGAAACTGATAAAACGTAAAGATTAATAATATGTAACCCCTGAAAACGTAAGGATTTTAATAGTAAAATCAGGGGTTTTAAACAAAAGTTTGTCGAACACCTTTTCAAAGATGTCATTTGTCGAAATAATGATTTAGTTAACAAACGGGATCCTTAAATTTAACATGTTATTAACTCAAAAAACAACCTATATGATTAAAGACGTACTAAAATTATTGTTGTTGGTGTGCTTGTTTGGATTTCAAAATCTTCATGCACAAACTTCAACAGTAAAGGGAATGATAACAGATGCTTCTAGCGGAATTCCGATCCCTGGAGCAAATGTTGTCGTTAAAGGAACGAAAACTAGTGTATCAACAGATTTTGATGGTAAATTTAGTATCAATGTTCCCAATCAATCAGCAGTTTTAGTTTTCTCTTATGTTGGTTCTGCCTCAAAAGAGATTCCTGTTTCAGGACAAACTACTATCAATGTAACTTTAGGTGCAGATACGCATCAGTTAGGCGAAGTAGTAGTAACTGCTCTTGGTATTAAAAGAGAGAAAAAAGCGGTTACTTATTCTGCTCAGAACATTGATGTAGCTGAGGTATCTCAAGCTAGGTCTTTAAACGTTGCCAACTCACTTTCTGGTAAGGTAGCAGGACTTAACTATTCTACGACTTCAAATGGTGTAGGAAGTTCATCAAGAATTACTTTAAGAGGTAACAGGTCTCTTAATGGTAATAACCAACCATTATATGTAGTAGATGGTGTGCCAATTAGTAACGGAACTACAACTGGTAATCCTGATATTGATACAGGAGGAACTACACAGCCAGACGGTATTTCAAACATTAACCCTGAAGACATTGCTTCGATGACAGTTCTTAAAGGACCATCTGCTGCAGCACTTTACGGAAACAGAGCGAGTAATGGTGTTATCATTATTACTACTAAGTCTGGTAAAGCTGGTAAAACTTCAGTTTCGTTGTCATCTAATTTTATGGCTTCTACAGCTTACAATTTGACAAATTTCCAAAACGAGTACGGTCAGGGAGATGGAGGAGTTTATAACCCTATTTCTGTATCAAGCTGGGGAGGAAAATTAGACGGAAGACAAGTTGCGGCATGGCAGTTGCAACGTAATCCGAATTATGCAGGTCCTGCAACTACAGATTACAGCCCACAGCCAAACAATGTTATTGATTTTTATAAAACAGGTTATAATTTAGCAAATACATTATCTATCACTACCGGAAATGAAAAAGCACAAGGGTATTTCTCTTATACAAATACGCGTGCAGAAGGTATCGTTCAGGGTAATGCTTTAGACAGACACAACCTTAACTTAAGATTGACTAGTAAATTATCTGATAAATTTTCTTTGGATGTAAAAACAAACTACATCGTTCAAAACATTGATAATTTATTAAGAACAGGTGAGGAGTCTATTGGTACTTCAGCTTATTTATTGCCTCGTAGTATTAAATTTAATGAATACAGAGATTTTGAATATACTGATGCTGCAGGTCAATTGCAACAAAATTACTTTATTGATGAAGCAGGTTCTCCAGGAGGAAATCCTTATTGGTCTGCATTACGTGACGATTCACGCGATGACAGAAGAAACAGATTCATTGGTCTTGCATCTCTTAAATACGATATTACAAATACGTTAAGTTTACAGGTAAGAACTGGTTTAGATCAAATGACTAACAAAACAATTAGAAACAGATATGCAACCAGAGCATTTAACAACAACTTAGGTTCATATAGTGAATTCTATGAAACAGTAAGTGAATTTAATACGGATGCATTACTTTCTTATAAAGAGAAATTTGGAGATTTCACAATTGGTCTTAATGCTGGTGCCAACATGTTGAAACAGTCTAGTTCTTCTTTAACATCTGGAGGAGTTTTAAGCAAAAGAAACTATTTTTCTTTGATCAATGTTGCGACAGTTACATCAACTTCAGCAATGTCAGAAAAACAAGTTAACTCTGTTTACGGATTCTCTCAAATTGGTTTCAGAAACTACTTATTCTTAGACATCACAGCTAGAAATGATTGGTCTTCTGCTTTACCTTCTCAAAACAGATCTTTCTTTTATCCATCAGCAGGTCTTTCAGCTGTAATCTCTGATATGGCTACTTTGCCGGAAGTAATCAGTTTTGCAAAAGTAAGAGCTTCTTACGCAAAAGTGGGTAATGATACAGATCCTTATCAAACAAGTTCTCAATTATCATATATTGGTGGTAATGGTGGTATGTTGTATTCTCAAACTACAGCTGCAAATCCTAATTTAAAACCAGAGATGTCAAGTTCTTCTGAGTTTGGTGCAGATGTTAGATTCTTTAAAAATCGTTTAGGATTGGATTTTACCTATTTCCAAACAAAAACATCAGATCAGATTTTCTACATTAACACTCCTGAGTCTTCTTCAAAATCAAGAGCTGTATTAAACGGTGGAGATATCGAAAACAAAGGTATCGAGCTTACACTTACTGCAACTCCTATTCAAACAGAGAATTTCTCTTGGGATGTTATGGCAAATTATGCTTCTTATAAATCTAAAATTACTTCTATCTATGATAACAGAGAGGAATTGGTTATTGGTGAAGGAAGATTGGTTAGAAGTAAAGTTGTGAAAGGTGGAGAGTACGGAGATTTATACATCAAAGGATTCCAAAGAACTCCAGATGGTCAAATGATTGTAAATGCTGCAGGTATACCTTTAGCAACTGATGATTTTAGTGTTCGTGCCGGTAACTTTAACCCGGACTGGACTGCAGGATTAAAAAATAATTTCAAATACAAAGATTTTTCACTAAGTTTCCTTGTTGATTTCAGAATTGGTGGAGAAGTGATTTCTTATACACAAGCAAGACAAGCTGGTTTAGGTGTAAGTGATATTACTTTGGCAGGAAGAGAAGGCGGAATTGTTGTTGATGGTGTTGTAGGAACGACTACTGGTGGTGTAACTACTTATGCTCCAAATACAACAAGTATTACAGCAGAACAATATTGGACAGCAATCGGGCAAAGAACTCCGGTAGCAGAACCTTTTATTTATGATGCTACAAACATTAGATTAAGAGAACTTGTTTTTGGATATTCTCTTCCAAAACGTATGTTACAAAACACTGGTTTCGCAAGTATTGACTTCTCAGTAGTTGGAAGAAACTTATTTTTCTTCTTGAATGAAGCAAAATACTTTGACCCAGAAGCTGGAGCAGGTACAGGAAATTTACAAGGTATTGAATCTTTTAACATTCCTTCAACAAGAGAGTACGGTGTTAATGTAAGGTTTGGATTTTAATTTTAATTTAAAAAAAGAGAGATAATATGAAAAATTATAAAATTAAAACAATAGGAGTTGTCGTGTCGATGCTCGCTGTTTTTTCAAGCTGTACTAAGGATTTTGATGAAATAAATACGAACAAAAATACCTTAACAGAAGATCAGTTAGATCAAACTCTTGCAGGTCCTGCGTTTGCGTCAGCATTATATGCAGGGATACACAACGGTTCTTATTCATCTCCAGGAGTTGATGATCAGGGAACCTGGGGTATTGCAACAGGTATTTTACCATCAACGTTTACACAATATCTTAGTTGTGGATATGGTACAGAAAGAAATGCTTTCGTAAATGGTTATGAAGGACGTGGATGGTTAAGATTTTACACAGTTGCTGTACCAGCTTTGAACAATGCTATTAAAGCATCTGAAGGAAATGCAGAAGCTCTTGCTGTATTGAAAATATGGAAAGTATTCATGTACAATCAAATGGTAGACGCTTATGGTCCAATTCCTTACACAGAAGCAGGAAATAATAAAGAAAAAGTACCTTATGATAGTGTAGATTTTATTTACGGAGATTTTTTCAAATTGTTAGACGAAGCAAATGCTACACTTAATAGTACTTCTGTAACTACAGTGGCAGCACTTCAGCCAAATGACAGAGTGTATTCAGGAAATGTTGCAAACTGGAAAAGATTTGGTAACAGTATGAGATTACGTTTAGCCTTAAGAATTTCTGATGTAGATCCTGCAAAAGCAAAAACTCAGGCAGAAGCTGCAGTAGCTGCGGGTGTTATAGAAAATAATGAGGAAAGTGCTACTTTTAAAGTTAGTAATATTACACCAAACAACATGAATATGATTGTTAATGCATGGGGGTATTATATGACTGCATCTATGGAAAGTTTACTTGTAGGATATGGTGATCCTAGACTTGCTAAATGGTTCGCACCAGCTAATCCTACAGCTGCACCTGCAGCTCAATTTTATAGAGGTCGACCAGTTGGAGGTTTACAAGGTCAGTTTGGAACAACAACTTTCTCTATGTTTAATAATGACGTATTAGGAAGCGGTTCTAACGGAACTTTAAGCGAAACTAAAAATATTGAAATCTTCATGGCTTCTGAAAATTATTTAAGCAGAGCTGAAGGTGCATTGAATGGATGGAATATGAATGGTAGTGCACAATTTTTGTACGAGCAGGGGATTTCATTATCATTGAGACAATGGGGAATTACAGATCCAACTGCAATTGCTAATTATATTGCAGGAACATCTACACCATCTATACCATCTGCTGCAGCTCTTTACCCAACTATAGGGTTAGAAACAGTTCCGGTAACACTTCCTGTTGCATGGGATGCTTCTGAAGCAAACCAACGTACACAAATTGCAGTTCAAAAATATTTAGCAATATTCCCTGAATCTTGGGAAGCATGGGCTGACTTACGTAGAAGTGATGCAAAAGTAATCTACCCACCTATTAACACAGATAATGTTGAAGCAGGTGTTGGAAAAAGTTTAATGAAACGTGTAATCTTTGTTACAAACGAATACTCTTCAAACAGAGATGCCGTTACAGATGCTATCACAAAACTTGGAGGTCCTGACTCAGGTGGTACAAGACTTTGGTGGGACATCAAATAAATAAATAAAGTAAAGATAAAGAGGTTCGTTACTTTAAAGATAAAAGGAGAGGTAACTCTCCTTTTGTTTTATACGACTATTTCTAAAATAGCCAAAAACAAAACAATGAAAACAGAATAATAAAAAAGGTTATCTCAATTTTAATGTGAGTCAATAAAAATGAAGAAAGAAGATAACCAGCAAAAAATAAAATTATGGCTAATACCAATAAACCATCCTCATCTAACCAAACCACATTAATACCAATACTAATTATTGCCGGACTATTTTTCATTTTTGGATTTGTAACCTGGATTAATGGCGCATTAATCCCGTTTATGAAAACAATAAACGAATTAACATCTGCGCAATCACTTTTAGTGGCATCTGCCTCTTATATTTCGTTTGTGGTGATGGCTTTGCCGGCCTCTTATATTTTAAATAAAATTGGCTATAAAAAAGGGATGTCACTCGGATTGTTTATTATAGGATTAGGTGCTTTAATTTTTATACCAGCAGCTGAAGCGAGAACATATTGGATGTTTTTGATGGGTATTTTTATTCAGGGTACAGGAATGACACTATTACAAACGGCATCAAACCCTTATATCACTATTTTGGGGCCAATTGATAGTGCTGCAAAACGCATTTCTATTATGGGTATTTGCAATAAAATAGCGGGTGCACTGGGATCTTTAATTTTTGGAGCAATCTTATTATCAGGAATTGATGAAATCCAACAAAAATTGAGTGTTGTAAACGCTACAGAAAAAGCACAATTATTAGATACGATGGCTGATAGTGTAGTAGCACCATATTTAATAATGGCTATTATTTTATTTGTTTTGGGAGTTTTAATTCTAAAAGCCCCCTTGCCAGATGTTGAAGCTGCACCAATTGAAGAATCAAAAGAAGGCGAAACAACAAAAACAAGTATTTTCCAGTTTCCGCATTTATGGCTGGGCGTATTAACCTTGTTCATGTACGTTGGCGTTGAGGTTATTGCTGGAGATACTATTATTGCTTATGGTATTTCGTTAGGTTTTCCTGCAGCAGATGCTAAGTTCTTTACAACGTTCACTTTAATGGCAATGGTAGGTACTTATATTTTGGGTGTATTTTTAATTCCGAAATTTATTACTCAGGCTTTGGCTTTAAGAATAAGTGCTATTTTAGGCATCATATTTTGTTTTTGCATTGTTTTCACTACAGGTTTTGTTTCCATACTTTTTGTGGCAGCATTAGGAATTGCAAATGCACTTGTTTGGCCTGCAATATGGCCATTAACATTAAAAGGTTTGGGAAAGTTTACCAAAACAGCTTCGGCATTGTTGATTATGGCAATTTCCGGAGGAGCAGTTATTCCGCCTTTATATGGAAAAATTGTAGATTTAACCAAAGCCGATATGGTTTCGTTTGGAATCAATGATACTTTTGCAACAGCTCAAGCAGCTACAGAAGGATATTGGATTTTGTTGCCATGTTATATCATTATTTTATACTATGCTGTTTGGGGACATAAATTAGGCCTGAGCAAAAAATAATCCCCGCCATTAAATTGAAAAGTGAGATTTGAAATTACCATTCAAATTTCACTTTAAAAACTTTTACAATACAATGATTTCAAAATTTTATTCAATACTACTATTCGTTTTGATAAGTATTACGTGTACTTCTCAAAAACAGAACCCACAAGCTTATAATATTAGAAATACTTTTATAACAGAAAAACCAATTACTACAAACAGTCACGCTGCAACTTTGGTCGAAATAAAACCAAATGAAATCATGGCGGCTTGGTTTGGCGGAAGTTACGAAGGTGCAAAAGACGTTGGAATTTATTTCTCAAACTATAAAAACAAAACCTGGTCTGCACCGCAAAACTTGATTAAACCTTTAATAAAGGAAAAAGACACTCTGGCTTGTTGGAATCCGGTTTTATTTAAAGCCAAAAGTAAAACCTTATACTTGTTTTATAAAGTCGGTAAAAATCCAAGAGAATGGTTTGGCGCTATGATTACTTCTAAAGATGATGGAACGACATGGAGCAATCCCGAATATTTACCAGAAGGTATTTTAGGTCCGATAAAAAACAAACCGATTGAAGCAACGCCGGGAGTTATTTTATGCGGAAGCAGTACAGAAAGCGTAGAAAAAAACGAATGGAGAAGCCACGTAGAAACCTACACGGAAGCAACCGGAAAGTGGGAGAAAATAAACATCGAAAACAAACAGAATTTCGATATTATTCAGCCAACGTTTTTGGTACATTCTGATAAAAAACTACAGATGTTGTTTAGAAGTAAACACAATAAACTAATTACAAGCTGGTCTGAAGATAGCGGTCAAAGTTGGAGTCAAACAGATAGTATAAATGTTGTGAATTCAAATTCAGGAATTGATGCTTTAAGTTTATCTAAAAAGTCTTTCCTGGTAGTTAATAACCCACTAAAACAAGGAAAAGACTGGTTCAACGGACGAAATGTATTAGATGTTGAACATTCAAAAGACGGAATTCATTGGCAAAAACTTTTCGACCTTGAATATCAACCCGAAGGAGAATTTAGTTATCCGGCTATTATCCAGACTTCAGATAAAAAAGTACATGTTTTGTATACGTATAATCGAAAATACATTAAACATGTAAGTTTTGATGTGAATTAGATAAATAGCATAACTCGTTGCTATAATTTGTTTTAACACATAGAAACATAGATTTATATTGAAATGAGTAAAAAAGAATATAAAAAGAAACTAGTTTCCCACACATAGTCCCAAAGAAACTATGTTTGTTAATGCAAGTGAAACGCCTTTTTTTAAGCTACGAATACTATGTCTCTATGTGTTAAATTAATAAACGCTTATGATGAAACTTTTTAAAAATTCAAAATTTAAGACCGTATTACTACTTACATTATTTGCCAATATTGCAATTAATGCTCAAAATGGAATCAATCCTAAAACATTTTACAAACACGATAAATATCTTTCGTCAGATAAAATGCAAGGTCGTTTTCCTGGAACAAAAGGCAATAATGATGCAGCAGCTTATATCGAAAAATATTTTAAGAAATTCGGATTAAAAAACTTTAACGATAGTTATTACCAATCTTTCAGTCTTTTTGTAAAAGAAGGTTTGAATAAAGTAAAATCAGACAGCGTTAAAACCCAAAACGTTGTCGGTTATATCGAAGGATCTGATGAAAATCTAAAAAACGAATTTATCGTAATTGGAGCACACTACGATCATTGGGGTTGGGGCGGACAAGCATCCGGAAGTAAAAAGAAAGACGTTGTAGCGATTCACAACGGAGCAGATGATAATGCGTCCGGAGTTTCGGCTTTGTTGTGTATATTAGAAGAATTATCTAAAGCGAAAATCAAACCAAAACGAAGCATCATTTTTATTTCCTTTAGCGGAGAAGAAGAAGGTTTATTAGGCTCTAAATATTTCGTTTCGCATTTACCAGTCGAAAAAACCGCCGTAAAAGTAATGCTTAATATGGATATGGTGGGAAGATTAAATGCAGAAAAACAAATCTACATGGGTGGCGCCGGAACTTTCCCCGACGGAGTAGAACTAATGAAAAAACTAGGCGAAAACAGCGGACTCAATCCCGTAATTCACGCCGGAGAAGTTGGAGGATCTGATCATGTTTCGTTTTACAAATCGGAAATATCCGTAATAGGTTTCCATACCGGAGGGCATCCGCAATATCATACTCCAGAAGATGATGTTGATTTAATTAACATTGATGGTGGAGCATTGGTGACTAAATATATTTATAATACTTTGACTTCAATTGCTAATTATCAGCAAAAGCTCTATTTTATAAATCAAGATTAGGAGTTAAAAGACTTATTGATAGAAATAGGAAATAAACTAAAAGACATTATAAATAATGAATTGATAAAGTGTACATTTTTTGTGCACTTTTTTTATTCTAATTATGCCACAGCCAGCTTAATATTAGAATTAATTAATGACAAAGTTTGTGAATCTAACTGACCAGAAAAAAATGTATCTAAAACTTCCTTAAATACTGGGTCAGCATTTTCAACTTGTGAAAAAAGGCTCATGGATGAACGTAGTTTACGAGCATCCAAATCTCCCAAAATAGACTCAATAGATTTTCTTTTAAAAGTCAGTAAAAGTTTTGAAATTTCTATAAGATGTTTTGCTAATACGGGATGCTGCAAAAATTCGCCAGCTTCCTTAAGATCATTTATAGCATAATAGTTTGCAATACTGCTAGTACCAAGTCCTTTTATTTGTGGAAAGATAAACCACATCCAATGAGTTTGTTTTTTGCCTTTTTTGATTTCTGAAAGTGCAGTAAGATAAAGTTTATTTTGTGCATCTAAAAATCGCATTAAGTCAGTATCTAAGTAAACCATTTGTATTGAATTTTAAAAGGATTCATAAAAGTTTTGAGCGTTCCTATGCTTGATTAAATAAAGTCTAATTTAATTTTTATTAATCAATTTAACAACATGTCAAATGTAAATGCTGAATTCAATTTATTGTTTATATAATTTTAGTCACTTGTTATATAATAACAACTTTATAAGACTATCTTAACTTAATTAGTTGGTTTCTATCTTAAAATTTGACAACAATAGAAGAAAATTCGTGTTGGAATTATAAGAATAATTTTATATTAAAAAACCCCAAAAAGCTTTAAAAAACTTTTTGGGGTCAAAATAAATTTGATAGGTAAACGTATGTTTAAACCTGTTTGTAGTCACTATGCCAAACAGCTTCTTCTGGACCATCTCCTTTATGTCCATCTAATTGAATTACAAAGCTTTTAGCTGGAAAATATGGTGTGATATGGATGTCTAATAAAATTCTGTCCTTTTGAGTTTTATCTTGTTCAATTTTCATCACTGTAAATTTTTCAATAAGATTAGTTGGACCTTTAATTCCATCTAAAAACTTAATGATTTGGCTTCTTAAATCAGCTTCTGTTCTTGTTGTCCAGTTTTCAAAAGCTCTTCTGTTTAAAAAGTCGAAAAGTACTTTTGTAATGTGATCAAATACTCTTACTACAGAGTAAGTTTGTAAGCCTAAGTTGTCTCCGTTAAATAATGTTTTAGCAGAGAAAGCCATAATTTTACTATACTCATTTACCATTGGTACAAGACCCATTTTTTCAAGCTCTGAAATTTCGCTCTTTTTCAAATCAAAACGAACACTTTCTACTTCGTTTAGACCTCCAAATTTTTTACCCGCAACAACCTGAGACATTAGCGTTTTGTAGATTTTACCTGCTAAAGAAGTGGATGGCGGTACATATAAATTATCTTCCTCTCCAACTTCATCATATTTACTTCTTCCCAGTAAATAGTTACAAGTCATGATTGTGTTAGATTTAAATACATCACCACCTGTATGATTTGCATTAAAGAAAATATCTATAACGTCATCTGGAGTCTCAAGATCTTGAAAATCAGTTAATAATACCGTTTTGTTTTCGTGTGCTATTTTAGACCATTTATCTAAAACAGCATTAGAACCTAAATAACCGGGTACTGAAAGAATGGAGTAGTTTTTTCTCAAATCTAGTCTGTCAAAATTTTGTTTTAATTCGTTTGAAACATAATCAATAAACAAAGTATTATCTAAATCTTTTAATTGAGATATATCTGCATTTACGATAGTTACATTTTTAATTTTATCGCTTTCAGCATTTTTATAGAATAAAGCGACACTGCGGTAAGATGTTTCCAGTTCTCTTGAAACATTTAATGCGTATTTTAAATTCCTGTTTAATGTTGAATCTGCAGATGTAGCTTTTGCATTTGCTACTTCAATCATAGATTCAACAGAATCGTTGCCTTTTAATAAATCCAACCATAACTCAAGTCTATTGGTTAGAGTTGTTCTCTCATTTTCCCATTGTGCATCATTAAGAAAAATATTTTTTCTCGCTTTTCTCGTAGGGTTTAAGTTTGACAATCCGTCGATTACATTTTCTAAAAAGGCAAAACCGCCATATTCATTTAATAAATTTATTTTGCTACCTTGTTCCTGTAGCAATTGTTCGGTTGAAGAACCATGACTTTTTTGTTCTTTAGTTTGAGTTGCCATATTTATAGTTTATTGTTGTTAATTTCATTCTTAGCGTTTTCAAGTAATTCAATTATAGCCTCTTTAACAGCAGGGTCCTGAATAGCTTTAATTAATCCTCTGTTACTGGATAGTTGACGCACAATTTTATAAGCTTGTTCTTTTTCAGTATTTAATTTATTTAAAAAAGGACTATTCTCCTTAATTGATTTTGCTCCAAAATCTCCTAAGTTTTGAAATACCATAGATTCATTTAAATCCGAACCTTCTTCAGTAGTAAATTCAAAATCTACACTTGGTTTGTACTTTTCAAACACAGCTTCTACTGTCTGCAAATCATACACAGCTTCGGGTCCCACCGGTTGCTCATTTGTAAGTTTTTGAATTAGTAATGTTCTGTTTGAAGGAATTTCTAAAATTGATTCATTGGCATCAACCTTCACTTCATTGCCACCAATACCATAATTGAACATGCTCATAATTTTATAAGATTTTTAGTTAATTTTGTAAAACTAATAAAAAAAAACTTCTAAATAATATTGATTTGTAAGTATTTTATTTGGATTTTTGTCGTACTATGTTAAAAAATTAGAAACACCATAATTTTTGTTAAAAAACAACTTAATATTTTTTAAGATGAAATATCTGAAATACCCCGTTAATTTTAAGTCTTTGCTTAAAGGTTCACAGGAGAATTTTTGTAAGATTGACGAGTCGATTGCGTACAATATTATGATGATAATTACAACTTCTTTTGGTGAGATTCCAGAGACACCAAGCTATGGCACGATTATTTGGGATTTAGAATTTAATCAACATATTAAAAAAAGAGACTGGGAAGATTTGGTCAGAAAATCATTATATGATTCAATTCAGGCTTTCGAAAAAAGACTAATTCTAAGTGAAGTTTCGATTTCTTTAGATGAAATTAATGATAAAGAATTAGGTTCAAGTATTAGAAGAAAAGCGAATATAGTCGTAAAAGGTTCGATCATAGAAAGTTTAATTCCATTTAATTTTCACACAAAGTTGAATATTAGCCCAATTTCGCAATAAAATAAAATATGAAAGACGTTAAGTTTATCGAAATAAAGAACAGGATACAAAAAAAATGCCTGGAAATTTGGGGAATTGAAGATATCAATATGGCAGATCCTTTGGTGATGATGTTATTAGATGTTTTTGTTCATGAACTTTATTATTTGTATCAGGAAGGAGTAGAATCTGATAATAAAATTATCGAACGAATTGCCCAGGAGATCGTACCAAGTCAGTGGAATTTGCCAATGCCGGCTCATACTTTGGCAAGTACAACGGCTACCAAAGGTATTGTTATACTAAATAATGATACTGAATTTGTTGTAAAATCTGGAATGGTCACCAATGTTGATTATGATATCTATTTTACACCTTTTACAAATGAAAATATTGTAGAAGGAGAGATTAGTTTTCAAATGTATGACTCATTTTTAATAGATTCTTCAAAAACGGTACAGCATTTATCTGCACAAAATAAGGTTTTAGATCATCGTATTTGGGTTGGATTAGATGTTTCGAAAGAAAATCTGGAAAAACTTAATTCATTGAAATTTACTTTTATAACAGAAAACTCATCATTAGATAACTTTTTACAATTTATAAAAGTAAAAGATTCTTTGGGGAATAATATTGAAATCGAAAATGAAACTTTTGAGGAAGTTCAGGATAATAAACATTATGCCGAAAATATAAAATCATTCTATAAAAATTCTATTTACAAAGTAAAGCTTAACGTAGAAAACCTGATCTACGAATCGATATTAAACAGATTTGAAATAGACAAAGAAGAGCTAAAAACCAGCAAAAAAGACACAGGATTGATTTGGTTAGAATTTATATTTCCTGAAATTTTTACTAAAACAGAATTCGATAAAATTCAAATAAAAATAAATACGTTTCCAATTGTCAATAGAAAGTTAAACAACAGAGTACATAATGCTCAGATCGAAGGGCGTCTTTTCCCGATGAAAGCAGAAAGGAATACCCATTTTCTTGATGTAATGAAAATTTTTAACGAAAAAAACATTGAATTTACAAATGGTATAAAACAAGCTAATTCGCTTACCTCAAATACATTTACTATTTTTTATGGCGGATTAGAAAATTATGATTCGCGTAATGCAAAATTTTTTCTTAAAAAGTTAGCAAGGGCATTACGAGAAGATATTGGTTCTTTTTCTAATATAAATGCAGATTATATTGATGCCACGATGACCAGAATCAACGAAGAACTTAATTCGATCGAAAGCAAAATTAATAGCAGTTACAGTCAGGTTAACGAGGAGGAAGTATATGCCTTAATTCATGAAACGGACAAATCTAAAATTCTTTATTACTCGTATTGGACTTCGAATGGACAAGTGGCCAATAATTTAAAAAAAGGCACTGTTTTAAAGCAAACCTCTATATCCGAATTAGCTCAGGATTCTACCATTTTTGAAACAAGTTCAATCGGAGGGATTTACAGGAATAATAAGGTCGAGAAACTAATTAATTTGCGTTACGGGTTTTTGTCAAAAGAGCGCTTAGTAACCAAACAAGATATAAAATCAGCGGTGCACTATCATTTAAGAAATATTACTAAAGATGTTTTAATTACAGATGGAGTAGGGATAAGCAGCAATAGAAAACAAGGAGTATACAGAACCATTGATATCAAAGTTGTTTTACAGGAAAAATATGCTTTGCAGATAGAAAACAAGAAAAAAATAGAGATGTTTTTAAAAGAAACTTTAGAAAAACAATCGGTTATGAACATTCCGTTTCAAATTACAATTAATTAAACTTATGAACGAATTAGATTATAGTCCAAGCTTATTATCTGCAATTAAATCTGCTAAATCATTAGCAATTCAGGATGGTCACAGTACATATGGGGTAGCTCATTTAGCGTATGCATTGTTATTTGAACCAACAGGATTAGTAGAAGTATTAAAATCACTATCTAAAGATATAGAGTATATAAAAGAATGGTTTGATGTGAGAAAAGAAGTGTACACTTCATCTCAAACCAATGATAATAGTATTACAAGTGATACCGAAGTTGAACACGTTTTTACAGAATCAAATTTCAATAAAATTAGATTAGGGGCAGATTCTATCGATGCATTTTGTGTTTTTATTGCCATTATTAAACCCGGATTAGTTTATAGTGACAAACAAATTGATGGCTTAAACTTAAGCGATAAAGAACTTTTGAAACACTTTGGACTTAGAAATAATCAAAAGAGTTTTAGTCTGGTAGACAATGCCGATGAGCAGGAAACGATCGACATTAGCTATTGCGATACTTTATATAAAAAAAATATTATTGAAGAGGGAAGCAGTATCATTGGCAGAAATAGAGAAGTTCGATTGATACTTGAAAATATAGAAAGATATGAAAACCATGGTATTTTATTAATTGGAGAATCCGGTATTGGAAAAACAAGTATTATCAAAAACCTTATTCACAATTTACACGAAACAGATCCTAATTTCTTTGAAGAAACACTTGTTTTATCTTTAAATGTTTCTAAACTCGTTGCAAATTGCAGTAATGAAAATGAGATTTCAAAAAAGCTTATTGAAATTTTCGAAAAATTATCCAAAAACGGAAAAAGCATTCTTTTTATTGATGATATACAGGTATTGCTAAACTCATCAAACTCTAAATCAAATGCTGTCATCAATATTATTAATACACAATTAACCCAGGGTGATATTAATATTATTGCCTCAATTGATGCTGATTCTTATAGAAAATCAATTGAAGGAACTACTATAAACGGAAAATTTGAGAACATTTTTATTGAAGAGCTGGATTATTCTTTACTGGTTGAATGTTTGAATATTTATAAAAATAAATTAGAAAAACATTATAAAATAGCCATTAATGAAGAGGTAATACAGGAAGCAATTCATTTGTCTAAAAGATTTTATAAAGAAAAAAAACTGCCTTACGGAGCCATTGATTTATTAGACAGAACGGCTTCATCAGTAATTGTTTCCAATGCAAATTCATTAGTAGAAATTGTAAAAATAAAAGAACAGATAAAAGAATCTGATCCTGCTGATGAATCAAAAATGAGTTTGCTTGAAAAGGAAATATACAATCGAATAAGCTGTGTTGTAACCAGTAAAATCGATGTTACGGAAAATTCGAAAAGACAAAAAAATGAGCCGGTTACTTTTGAAGATATCGAGAAATTAGCATCGAACATTGAAAATATAGCAAAAGAAAAAATTACGGTTGTAACAAAATCTGAGATTCTGGCAGTGGTTTCTAATGCGACCGGGATACCGTTGGGAAAAATAAGCGCGGGCGAAAAAGAAAAGCTTTTAACAATTGAGGATAAATTGCAGGAAAGGGTAAAAGGACAATCGCATGCTATAAAAACGTTATCCGAAGCTATTATCGAATCAAGAAGTGGTTTGAGTAATCCTAAACAACCTATTGGATCCTTCTTTTTCTTAGGACCAACAGGAACGGGAAAGACAGAATTGACAAAAACGCTGGCTGAATTGTTGTTTGATGATGAAAATGCGATGATTCGATTTGACATGTCAGAATTTAAAGAAGAACATTCGGCAGCTTTATTATATGGTGCTCCTCCGGGATATGTAGGGTATGAAGAAGGAGGTATGCTGGTTAATAAAATTAGGCAAAAACCGTATTCAGTTGTACTTTTTGACGAAATTGAAAAAGCACACAGCTCTGTTTATGATGTGTTTTTGCAAATTATGGATGAAGGAAAAATTCATGATAAATTAGGACGTGAAGGAGATTTTTCTAATGCGATCATCATTTTTACATCAAACATTGGAAGCCAATGGATTCAGGAGCAAATAGAAAGCGGTCATTTACCGACTTCTAATCAATTAATTGAGATTATGAGCCAGCATTTCAGACCTGAATTTTTAGGCCGTTTGACAGAGGTTGTTCCATTTGCCCCTATCAATATAGAAATTGCCAAAGCCATTTTTAAATTACACTTAAATCGCTTGCAAGAGCAATTGATAAGCATCAAAAATATTTCATTTGATCTGTCAGATGGAGCTTTAGAATATCTGACAAATAAAGGATTTTCTAAAAAGTATGGCGCCAGACCTATTGCCGGAATCGTGAGAACGTATCTAAAGAAAACAATTTCAAAATTAATTATATCAGAAGCTATTCTTGAGAATGAAGCTATTGTTTTAGATATAAAAGAAGATGAGTTTATTTGGGGAAAAAAGTAAGTTATGGAACAGGATATTACAGTTTTAAAACAACAGCTTAATTTCAATTTAAGAGGTGAAATTCTTTTTTATGAATTGCAGAATATTCTAAAAGATGATACCGAAGTTTTTGTTAGGCACAAAGGTCTTTCAAAAAGAAACAATTCCAGAGATGCTATTGATATCTCTTCAATGTTATATCAGGAAGATTCCAGATTTACCAAGGAAGCGCTTGTTCTGCATTTGGCGAAAAACAGCATTTACCATAATTTACCTGAACTGCTTTTTCATCCCTTGTCGGTTAGTAATCCTACAATGTCAAACAAAGAGATTGTAGAGGCAGTTAAAGAAAATAAGGAAACAGAGAATAATGCTCTAGATTTCTTTATGCCTTTTGATAATGAAATTTTCTTTGCTAATACTCATTATGCGATCAGAAGCTTACACTTGTTTCAGGACAAGATTGATTTGTTTCTAAATATAGTAGATGAACTAGTTGGTATTGATTTTAATTTATCTAAAGAACAAAAAAAGAATCTGTTCATTTATTTATGTGAGGCCGAAAAGCTAAAAGAAAATCTTCCGGAGCTGGAAAAAGTTTTAGAAATGCTATTGGGCAATGTAGTAAAACTAAAATATAAAAAACATGTATTTACGACATCTCCTTTTTTAAAATTAAGCGAAGGTACTTTAGGCTTTAATTTAGGACTTAGCGGAGCTGTAGAAAGTGAGATTGATGATGTTGAGGTAACCTTATATTTTGAAGGAAATATTGATTATTCCATTTTAGAAAATAAAATGGAGCTTACCCGAAAAGTATTAGAGTATTTTCTTATTAGCAACAGAAAAGTTGACATTGTTTTTTTTAATAACTATCAATTAGGGATAAAACTAAACGAAAACTATTTAGGTATAAATACCATTTTATAATTTTTAAACTATAATAAAAGAGATAACATTCACTTATGAATACAATACTACCCTTTTTTTTAAAATACCTTTTAGCGCCGTTTTTGATACTTATTATAACACTCATTATGAGTCAGTTTTCGAGTGTAAAAATAAAAGCCAAGGCGGCCATAATATTTATTTTATGCTTTTCGCTTATAGCAGCTTTACCTTGTTTGTTTGCGTTTTTTAACAATGAGTTTATTTGGTTTGGCTTATTGTTTTCAGTATTATGGTACTTAATACTCGGAGTTGGATTGTTGTACTTTATGGATTCTGCCTTATTTCAAAAGATAGAAATACAAAATAGTGCCCCGGCAAAAGTTTTTCTTTTTTTAATTGTAGCAATTCTCTCTTCCTGGATTTACTACCTGGTGTTTAATTATATCGCTATTTCCAGCTATGCTCATATCAGTATGCTTAATATCCTATGGTTATTTGCGCCAATCTTTTTTCAGGAATCAAAGAAAAAATATTTACAGATTCCTGAGTCATTTTATGAATATTGGAGGGTTGGAAAAGAACGTAAAGACATTGAGTATTGGGACAATATTGATAAGTTTCGTTTAATGCAGGTATCAATACATATAAAGAAAAAAAGCAATTCTGAATTCTTTTCAAAATTTGATGTAAAAATTGCCCAGGATGTTAATCTGGGTAATTGGTTTGATAAGTTTATTGAAGACCAAAATTATAGATTTCCCAATGATGCCATAGAATCCAGTGCCGAGCATGAAGATAAGGGATGGACTTTTTATACGGCAAAATATTTCAGTTTTCCTTTGTTTATCAGGAATCTGAGTCCTTATCAGACGATTTCAGAGGGTAAACTAAAAAACAAACAAACCATTTTTGCTAAAAGAGTTACTTTGAAAAAACAAAATCCAATAGAGGAATAATTAAGATGAATGTATTCAATACTTCATTATCTAAAATAAAACTAACTAATACCAGAATATAACACTTACCAATTATGAAATCAAACATACATTTACCAATTAACTGGACAGATGGTGTAAAACTAACAAAAGACCATTTTATCAATAATTATTTCAATTTTATAACAATTGTCAGTGATTATAATAAAGTTCAGTTAAACAACTTTAATTATGGGGCTATTCAGCCAGCAGGTAATATATCTATAGATGTTGAAATAAAAATTGAAGGTGGACAATTAGTTGCCTATTTAAAAAAATGCGATGTAATTGCCAAAAACGGATATGTAATTTCTTACAATCAGGATATTTATGGTACAAAACTTCCTGAAGCAAGTATCAATGCAAATGATTTAGACCGAAATTCTGCAGAGTATTATTACGTTATAGTTTCTATAAATCCTTATGATCTAATTCCTGTAGGTATTCCAGATCCGGAAATAATTCCGTTACATCATCCTCATGCGCTTCCGGAGATAAAGTTACATATTGTCAAAAAGAATGAGGTGAATGATAATTTTTTATCCGGCTACTTTTTAATCGTAAAAAAATTAGCATTTCAAAACGGTACATTCCTTGACGACGGAAAATATATAGCTCCGGTTGTAAAAACAAAAAACAATGAAACTTTAAATCAATTCATTACAAAAGTTAATACCGAATTATATCAGTTAAACGATTTTTCGATAAAAATTCATAAAAAAAACGCGCACAGTTCCAGTAACAACAAATTAGTATCGAACACATTTAGTTTGTGTACCAAAATAATTGATTACTATGCAGAGCATTGCTTTTATCTTAAAAACATAGCTTCTGAAGAAGCTCCGGTGTATATGTTTGACAAAATAATTGTGTTGGCCAATCATCTTATCTCAACATTGACCCTAATGGACGACAAAGAGAAAGAAATGCTTTTACAATATTATTACGAATGGATTGATGTAAAACCGTCAGAATTACTTAGTGTATTGTTTGAAGCAAAAAGCGCTGTTTATGACCATAATGACATTGCGCAAACACTGGAAAAACTAAATCAGTTTCTAGGGATTTTAAAACGCTTATGGCAAAAATTAAGCGAATTAGAATACATCGGAATCAGAAAAGAAAATATTGTAATTAGTGAAGAAACCAAAGTGTCAGCCCCAAAAAGCAATACGTGGTCAATACTAGATTAAACATACAACTATGAAACCACTTAATCACGTTAAAATAGTCAGTAAAAAGCGCAAGTTTTTTATTATGTTTTTTATAACATTCGCTTTTGTTTTTGGTTGTCTCTATATCACGCTGATAACTGCAAATAAAGGCGTTGCCGAGTTGGAGCAAAAACATAAATACTACAATGATATCGCAGTAAAACAAGGCGAAATGAACCTGCTCTTAGATGAAATATTAATAGAAATCAACGATTTAAGATTTAAAGACAGAACCTTAAACGAGCGCAAAAACCTTCAGTCTCTCATCAATGAGAAAAGATTTGCTATCAATAATGAGATTCAAAAATCAAAAACAAATTTGACAAATTCTTTTGTTTTATATGAAGAGTTTTTGGTCGAACTGCAACATATACAGACTAAAATTGACGTTTTGAAAGAAGCCGAGACAAATTACGACATAAATAAAACTCAGCTTAAAAAATGTATTGATAAACACGATCAGGAAAATAAAAAAAAATAATCCCATTTTATGAAGAAGGCAATAGAATTTGATGAAACATATTGGAAAAAGGTAAAATTCAACTTATTATTTATCATCAGTGCTTGTATTATATTTATTGTTGTTACCAAGTTTTTATTAAAAACACCCAATTTTAATAATACAGATATGCTCAACAGAATCAATGATTATGAAAAAATGCAGAAGATAAAAGTAGATTATGCTAATAAATCCAGAAAAATTTTCCAGACCATTGATACAATTAAATATGACATCAACCAGGTACAGCGTATTGATGAAGTAAAAAGAAGAATATCAGATTATAAGCGATTGTATAAGGATAACGAATTTCATTCGTCATATAACTTTTGTTTAATTGGCGGCAACCTGTTAAATGTTTTTTTAGAGATAAACCTTGAAGAAAGTACCGTGAAAAAGAACGATACTCTTGTACAAACAAGTCTTAACGAATGTAAAGCAAATTTTAAAAATGAACATTAAAAATAAAACAGTAGTTATCGTTTTGTTTTGTATTGCAATAATTTTGTTTATAGTGGCATTATTATTCCCGTACAATAAAAGATTAAGTAATCTTGATTTTTCAATATTAGACGATAACGATAATCATCAGTATGAATTAAATGAAAAATTATCTTTTAAGATAAATGACAGTACATTGATATCAGATAAAAAAGCAGTCTGGTATTTTGGTAACGGTGATTCGATTGTTAGTAAAGGAAGCGTAAATTACACTTATGACAGAGCAGGCAAATACTTAGTAACACTCAAAATTGATAATAAATTCGATTTTTCAAAACAAATTAATATCGTCAATGGAAGAGCATTGACAGCAAAAGATTCTATTCCAAAAATATTTTGCTCAGAGTTTGGTTATGTAGGCGAAGAAATTGTGTTTACAGGATATTCGCCAAGTTCAAACAATTGGTATTGGGAATTTGGTGAAACCGGAACGATCGATTCTTATGAAAAGCAGGCTATTTATATTTTTACCCAACCCGGTATTTATACCGTAAAATTGGAAACAGATAAAACCAGATATCCTATAACAAAAGAAATAGAGATTCTTCAATTGTACGAACCATTCAAAGAACCAGAAGTTGTAGATTCTGCAGGGATTGTTTTGAACGATATAAAAAAGCGCCTGCAAATTATTGCCAATCTGGGCGCAAGGGATACAAGAATGTATAAAGAACAGGTTAATTACTTGAAAAATAAATACATCTGCAATGATTTATCTGATGTAGTAGTAGTGGTAAACGAAGAAAAATACAATGATTTTTTAAGTTATTGTCAGGGACTTCATTACTTAGACGGAAATTCTACTATAATTCAGGAAGTAAAATTAGATACCATTAAATGCTTTAAGCAAATAAATGTTACTCAAAAAACTAAAAAACAAAGTAAATAGATGAAAATTAGTATTTTACTTCGATATACCTCGTTGATTTGCTTATTGGTAACAAATGGTGTTTTTTCTCAGGTTAAAAATAGCACAAGTGTTATCGAAAAAACAGGAAAAACAGTAAACACTTATGATAATGAAAAGCAAAAAGAAAGTGAAAAATCACAGCTTAAATTAGTTTTTTCAGATAGAAGTGATAATAATATTTACGAAGAACCTTATGGTGCCAAAGTAAACAATAAAGCCAATATTTTGTCTCCAATGTATGTGATCGATGAAGATAAAAACTATTATGAGGTTGTGGTTGCAGATAAAAAATTGATTGGAAAACCTAAAGGAACATTTTCCGTTTTACGCAGTAAAAAAAATCATTTTTCTAATGCAAAAGAAGTGCAGTATTTGGGTTGGATTAAAAAAGAAAATGTCATTGAATACAGCAGGGCGATGCAAAATCAGGTCAATTTAAAGTATGTAAAATATTTTGTGGCTTCAAATACCTTAGACAACTTGTTTTCCAGTGGTAAAAATGTCAAAAAAAGCACACTTTTATTAAAGAACGATCCCAACTTAGAATCAGCATCTAAAAAAAATATCAAACTAAATGATTTTGTATATGTATATAAAATCAACAAAACCACCAATTCAGCCTTTGTATCAAATTTTGATGATGTTATGCCAAAAGACACAACCAATCTTAAATATGGCTGGGTTCCTTTGCAATATTTGAATCCTATAGAAGATAATATGGTTGTCAGGCTGAATCCTGCAGATACGCTGCATTTTTCTTCAGGAAAAATTAATTTTCTGGCTAATGAATTGTACAAGAATACTTTTTTTGTAAATGAAAATCAGTCAAGTGATCCAATCAAGTTCGAAAGCACAAGTAAAATATCGCTGCCCATAAATGTTTGGAACCACGACAAAAACAAAATTACAAATTTAAAAGGCGATGATATTTCGATTAAAACCATCGAACAAATCGCTTTGGAAAGTAAAAATATTAATTTTTATTACGTTTTTGAGAACAACAACTCAACAAAGCAATATTTAAAAAAAACACTTTCGGCATTACAGAATCTTAAATTAACGACCAGTAGTGAATTGTATGCCAATTATAATTTTACATATTCGTTTATAGCAAAAGGGAAATCTAAAAGTTATTATTTGATAAAATCCCAATCTTTTTCAAAATGGTTTGATTTAATAGAGAAAAGCATTAAGACACCGGATGAAATTTTGGATGAGAATATTTTACGCAACAGTAATACAAATATTAGCCAGTTTTTGAGTTCAGAAACAAATTTTGAAAATAACTTTTTTATCCTGACAGGTTTAGATGGATCTATAAACAACGTTTTACCGGATAGTTTCAATATTTTGGCAAAAAATAATGCTAAAATATTATTCATTATTTTTAAAAATGAAAACAATTCCGATAATCAGGATTTTATTCTGCAGAGTAAAATGTATTTAAGCGAGGCAAGTAGTGCCAATAAAAAAAATATTCAGAACTATTATGTTGACCCAAAACTGATAGCAAAAAACGATGAGTTTATATACAATGGTGATGTAGATAATGATTATATCTACGATGCACCATTAAAAAGTAATTTTAACGGAGGTATCATTTTTCCTAAATTAAATGGAGAGCTTACACCGGAAACTATCAATAAATCCATTGACAGCGTTATTAGTAAAACTATTAAAACAAATAATACATTATTAAAATCACTGACACAATACAAAAATGAGTTTAGCTTTTTAAGAAGTCAGCCAAGCGGAACGATTAATAATCTTATTCAAAATTATCCTCGAAAAGACAGTACAAGCACCGACATACCCAAAAACTATAAAAGCGAAACATTTGTAATAAACGCAAAAGATACCCTTAACAGTAGTTTAGAAAACAAAGTCCATATTTTACTGACCGAGAGCGAAATTAAGCAGCTTATAGAAAACTACAGAGAATTAATTAGCAAAGAATATACAAACGCAAATATTGATAAAGTCGAGATTTTAAGCTTTAGGGACAGATGTAAAATGTTTGCTAGTAAAATTAGACAAACTGAATCAATAAAAAACAGAAGTTCTTTGGCAGATTTACTTTATTACAAGACAAGAGTATTTGTAAATAGCCCTGAGTTGCATGAAATAAGGATAAAAGATATTCGAAAGTTTAAGAAAAAACCGGACCAATTCAGAACAATTTTTACAACTTTAAACAGTAAGGTTGAGGTTTTAGAAAAAATGCAGCGCAATAATACTTTTGAGGTTTTTGACGATGAATCTCAGACTAAATATTATTATATATCAAAAAAACTTCTATTATAAAATAAGCATTATGGAGATTATGAATACGATAGAAATGACAAAACCTTTGCATGAAATAATTCTAGAGTTATTTTATTTTGAAAGCAAAGGAAAACCGTGTGAACTCACAAAAAATGAAATTTTATGGAGACTTAAAGATCCGGGCATTACTGAATATCAAATGGAAGAAGTGCTCAATTGGATGGTACATCATAAAAAACTAACCGAAAGTCTGGGGGTTTATTCCCTGGATCGGTTTGAACTAATAGATTTAGAAGAAAAATTTAAAAACGAAAGATTGAATAAAGAGAAAAAACAAGAACCTATTTTTTTTACTAATTACAGTACCATAAACAATATTCATAGTGCGGTGAGACCAAAACCCATAGAGATAATTGTTCAGTACATTTTACCAACGTTTTTACTTTCCTATATTGTTTTTATCTTTTTTTTGGTAAACAAGCTAAATAAAAGTTTTGAAGTCAATAACAGCAAAATTGAAGATGTAAGTGAGTTAACACTTAAAGAACCTAAAACCGGAGTTATTAAGAAAAAAGCGGCTTTATCAGACAAGGAGGTTAAGCGCCTGTTTTCTAATCAGCACCAAAATATTTTATATTTAAACAAAACGATTGATTCTTTACAAAAACAAGTAAACAAAATAAATGAAATCCATACAATTGCGACTTCTGATATAAAAACTCAGATAAATTCATTGCAGCCTCAGGTGAATGCTATCATCTTGCACATTACGGTTGTGCTTCTGGGATTTATTTTATTATTTTTTATGAAAAATATTATTAATTAATATTTCACATTTAAAAAATCCATATAAATTCTCTGCAAGCCCTGCAAATACTGTATTCTTACATATTCTAATTTTCGTGAAAAAAATATTTTACTATTTTTGATGAAAAAGATTACGAATAAACTTGTTTGTTTAATTTGTATTTGTATATTCGTACAAATTATTGATTGCGAATCACCCTCACCTTCCTACAAGAAGCAATTAAAAAAAGTACATTAGTACAAAAAAGAGGTATTCTAAAATCATGTAGAATACCTCTTTTTTTTGTTAATACTAGTCATACAAAATAAAGAGGATTCTAAAAAAAAAACATTTTTTAACTTAATTATTTTTATTATGGCATTTAAAGCAATTTTAGAATTCGAAGGAAACGAGTACCAAGTATTATTCTCAAAAGTCGATATGTTAAGACATACTGATGGTAAAGGAGCAGTTTCATCTGAAATTAAAGGAGGTAGATTAAACCTAAAATTAAAATCTACAGACAATACTACTGTTATCGAACAGGCAGTAAACAGTCAGCACAAACCTGTAAGCGGAAAAGTAAAATTTTTCAAAGCAGATTCTGAACAAGTAATGAAAGAACTTTCTTTTGAAAATGCATTTATTGTATTCTTCAGCGAGCAACTTGATGCTATGGCAGAAACTCCAATGACTACTGAGATCACTTTCTCAGCAGAAAAAATTACATTAGGTAATGCAACATTAGATAACAATTGGGCTAAAATCTAATTTATCTCAATTATCAGGAAGCGGTCAAGCACCGCTTCTTGTTTTTATAAAATCTTAGTGTTTTAAAATAGTAATATTTTTTACTCATCTAACTTATAGGAGTTTTCTAACTATAAAGAAAATATCTGTAATTTTTTGAGAACTATTTGTGTGGTGATATTTTTTTTCTTCTTTTTTATACGGATGAGAAGAATAAAAATAAATAAGAATTATAAGATGTCAAACAAAAATTAGGCTAATCATTACTAAAAATGAGTAGTTGTCTAGCTGTAATTTTATTTGTTCTTAATGCCTTGAATTGAAATGTATAAGGTAACTGATACTAAATAATAAGATATGCAACAACAGGATTTTCTTTATAGTAATTTAGATAAGAACTTTTTATTGAAAAAGATGTTGTCTGGTATTTTATTCTTGATGCTATTTGGAATTTTTTATATGTATTCTTTTATTATATTGATGACTATTGAATCTATTGACAGGAATTTTTTAGCTGAATATTTCTATATAATGAGAGTAGGAATAGCAACATCTTTAAGTTGTATATTCATGTTTTTATTTTATGATAAAAAAAATCCTCTTTTATCTATTTCAAAATTACTTCTGCTATTATTTATTGCCAGTTCCTTTTCAGCTGTATTTGTCTATCTGTTTAAGAATAGCCCTTTTTGGGTTTTGAAATATTCTATTGGTATTATAACAGGACTTTTTTTTTATTTCATATATAAAAAAGAAAAAGGAAATAGTCTCTCAGGAGTAGTTTCACTATTTGCACTTTTATTATGCGAAAATCTGGAGCGTTTTTTAATAATGGATCCCCCAGATTATCCATCAGTTTTATATATCAAATCATTTCCACATATATTTCTTTGGTGTGGAACAATTGTATTTGTTTTTTTCTCGTCGTATTTTTTTGCAAAAGGATTGTTGATCAAAAATAAATTTGTTAGTAGAAGCTCTAAAATATTGGTAAAATGAAATAAAACCAACCTAAACCTAGTAAACGACCAAAATAATATTCTGAATAAACCGAAATAAGATATATGATTTAATGTGTATTGAAATATTTCAAATTAATAAATTTTACCATGGCCAAATCTTCATCCTCAGGAAAACATAAAAATGCCAGCTCATTAGGTGTTAAAGGTCCTCAATATAACAGGCAAACGGGTCAATGGGAAAATACAGATAAGTTGTCGGCGATGATGCAGCGAAGAAGCGTACAAGGCTATCGTGTTGCAGAAGATGTTAAATCTAAAAATTTAAGTTCAACATTTAAAAAGGAGAAACTTCTTCATCACGAGTTTTTGACAACAATAGCCATTGATATTTATGATTTTGCAAAAGCAAAAGGAGCATCTGGTAAGGGTGCATTATTAGTTTTAGCGCAGGCAAGTTTAGAAAGCGGATATGGAGTATCTGCAATAAAAAACGGCGATTATAATTTATTTGGAGTAATGGGAAAACCTTCTAAAAGAAGTACCACCCACGGTAGTGTGAAAGATTATTCAAGCTTGGGAGGTTATCAGGCGGCTTTGACAGATTATTTTAATAAAATAAATAAAAACTGGAGTTATTTTTCAACAATAATAACTCAGGATAATATAACAGCAGATGATATTGATAAAGCTTTCAATACAGGAAAATATTATCCAACAGAAAAAGAAAGACATGCTGGTAAATATACCTATAATGCCGATAAGGATAGTGCAGGTAAAAATCATTATGGAGAGCATTTATTAAATCAGATAAGCGATTTTAAAAAACGTTTTAAAAAGAGTTTAGACTATCAAGTTGAGGAAAATAAAGAAAGATTAAAGGAAATAAATGCCCTCTTAACAAACAACTCCATTTTATTCACAGATCCGGGAAAAATTAAACTAGAGGATGAAAAGAGATTACTTATTAGACAAAACGAAAAATTCAATTCTATTTCAAATGAAATTAACTAATTTTTTTAAACTCAAAATAATTTTAATTGTTTTTGTTTTTTTTGGATGTAATGCAAAGACCAAAGAAAAAGATATTTCAAAACAGATAGTCAAAAATGAGCAAAATAAATTAGAAATTGACAGCCTTGAAGTTAAAGACAAGGTAGGAGCTTTATATACGATTAAGTATTATAATGATAGTATTCATATTAGTCAAAACAAAAAAGATATTATAAAAATAGGATATCTAAATCGATTCGATAAAGTATTTCCTTTAAATGGCCTGATTGTAAATGATAAATCCAGAGATTGTTATATCACAGATAATGAAATGCTTTTATTACCATTAAGTGAGGTTAATAATAGAATAAATCTGATAGTAATTGATCTAATAAATAAAAAACAAATTAACTATCAATTTAAAGAGACATCCGATGATATCCTGACAACAGCTATCAATTCTTTTTATTTTAATGAAAAAAGCAAGATAATTATAAGTACAAATAGCTTGAATTATGAAGGAAAAACAACCGTTCATTATTACAAACTAGGAAAAAAAACAATAACACATCAAGGAACTAAAGACCTGGATTTAACCGCTGAAATGCTTGAAAGCAATGAAGCTTTTTTTAAGTTTTTAAATACAAATAACAATAATATTCCTTAAGATTTGCTACTAATACAAAAAAATAAACTATGACACCACCAACAATAATTTTTGGAATAGATTCTAAAAAAATAAGCCACTTTACCAGCATTGAGTTGGTACAAGTAATAAACGACCATCATCGATTTGAAATCCTTGTTCCACATGCTGCTGTAGAAAGCCCTTTGGCATATACGCTCGAAAATGCACAGGCATGGTTAGGTAAGGTAGTACACATTGTGCTCGAAGAAAATAATAATTTTCTGGGAGTGGTTACCAATATAGATTTCGATCAGGAAGACGGACATTCGGGAAATCATATTGTGGTTTCAGGCTATTCTAAAACCATATTGTTAGAGTCTGGTGAAAAATTACATTCCTGGGAAGAACTATCTTTAAAAGACATCATAAAAGAGGTAATAAAAAATGGTGCTGGAGAGCAACTGCAAAATGATATCAATCCTGAATATACCAGTAAGATGGATTATCAGAATCAATATCTCGAAACAGATTTTCAGTTCATCCAGAGATTAGCAAAACAATACAATGAATGGTTGTATTATGATGGTGAAAAATTAATATTCGGTAAACCAAAAAGCTTTGATAGTCCTATATCGTTAACGTACAATAGTGAGATTTCTAAACTAAAAATATCTGTGCAGGCAGTACCTAATAAATTTAGTGCTTTTACATACAATGAAGGTGCTGATAAACGCTACACTGCAAAATCAAAAGACACAGTAAGCGGATTGCCAAAATTAGGTAATGAAGCATTTGCAAGCTCAAAAGAAGTGTTTGCAACACCTGCGTTTACGCATGGTATAGTGAGTACCGGTGATGATTTGGTTTTAGAATCTTTCTTAAAAAAGAAACAGGAAAGCGCAGCAGCCAATACTAATTATGTTTCAGCAACTACAAAAAACTCAAAACTAAAAGTAGGAAGTATTGTTACCATACAATCAAGTGTTTTAGAAAACTCAAGTATGTTGACACAAGAAGTAGGCTCTTTTATAATTACCGAAATTAGTCATTATGCAACACATTTGGGAGAGTATGAAAATAATTTCAGAGCCATACCTTCAAAAGTACTAAGCTTGCCGGAACCCGATGTTGCGTATCCAATTGCTCAAACACAGCAGGCTGTAGTAGAAAGCAATACAGATCCTCAAAATAAAGGAAGAGTGAGAGTTCAGATGCTTTGGCAGCAAGGTACTCAAATGAAAACCGCCTGGCTGCGTGTCATGACGCCGGATGCGGGTAGTAGTGATAAAGTAGGAACCAACCGAGGAATGGTATTTATTCCGGATGTAGGCGATCATGTAATGGTACATTTTCGTTATGGTGATCCTAACCGACCTTTTATTTTAGGAAGTGTTTTTCACGGAAAAAGCGGCGGCGGCGGTGGAAAAGACAATAACAAAAGAAGCTTTGCCACAAGAGGCGGAACTTCGCTTGTTCTCGATGAAGAAAAAAACACCTTTACGGCAACAGATCCAAGTGGTAATATGATAATGCTTAACGGAGACGGAACAATGACTATTTATGCCCCAAATAAGGTTGATATACAATCAAAAGAAATAAACCTTATTGCTGATGAAAAAGTAAGCATTAGCGGAGTAAATGAAGTAAATGTTGACAGTAAAAAAGTACTCGTTTCCGGGACAGATGAAGTGACCGTTAAAAGTGATACCCAAATTACGGATGAAGCACCAAGTATTAATATTAAAGGAAAAAATACAATTCTGGCAGAAGGAATGGTCGTTGATATAGATGGTAAAACTATGACTAACGTTAAAGGCGGAATCGTAAATTTAAATTAAAAATTAGAAATGAATAACGCTCACAATCCTATTGCTGTAAGGGTCGAAAACATTCAAAAAATATGGAATAAGACCAGAGCAGCCAAACCAAAAGCGCAAGTGTTTAGTATGGTTTGTTATACCGAAGATTATCCATTGGTAGATAGTTTCATTCGGTTAGAATCTTCCGCTTACGGCAGATCAGAGGATTCGTTTGTAGCTTTTTCAATTGATTTTTATGATAAAAAAGACTTTTACACCACTATTATAGAACAATGGATTCTGGCTTTTGATGAAGACCTGAAAAAAAACATTGGATGGAATTGGGAAGATTTTGCTTCTTTTAAAGCTGCTCTTCAGGAGATTGATAAATTAAGTGTTGCTGGCTTAAAAGATTTTTACATCAACATGCTGGTAAGTTTCAAAAAGTTTGAAGCGAGAACAGGCAATCTTTTAATTGTTAGTTTTTTAATAAAAAAAGTAAGCAGCCTTGATTTACTAAATGAAAGCATAAAAGAACTGATAGTTTTATTGCCTGAAAATATAGGATTCCTGTTTCTTGATTATAAGGAAAGGCAACAATATAAGGAAGTGATTGCCTCAGTAAAAGAAAAAGGGATCATGATCGAAATTCCAAATCAGGAAATAAATAAAGCGTACAAAGAAATAGCCACACAAGGAAACCCAAACGATCCGCAGGTGCGCTATAGAAAATGTTTATTTGAAATAGGCGAAGCGGCAAAAGATAAAAAGCAGGAAAAAGTAAAAAAACTAGGCAACGAGCTTATAGACATTAGCAAGAGTACAGGAGAAACCAGTTTTTGGGCTTCCTCTTATCTTGTTTACGCCAGTTTTTTATTTCAGTTTAAAGATGAGCAGGAACTTATTCATCAATTATTGGATAAAGGGATAAAAATAACAACACCTCTTTATAAGGACAAACAAGATATTGCAGGTATTTTGATGCAGCTGCTCATGTACAAAGGCTCACATTACAGTATCATGGGGAAACGCGATACTGCTATAGATTATTTTTTAAAACAAACAGTTATAGCCAAAGAAGTCCAGCAGGAAATGCAGGTAATAAATGGCTATAATTATGCACTGTTATTGGCTGCAAAAAAACGAGACCAACAATATAGTGAAATTTTAAACGATGCCTTCGAATACGGATATGCCTTGACAGATGAAGTACTCAAAATCATCAATTTTACCTTTATAGCCAACAGTTATTTAGAAAATGACCCAAAAATTGATTATTCAGAAAAAGAAGCTATTTCGGACAGAATGAAGTCAATTTTTGGAAAAAACTGGAAAGACAATCCAAAACAAATTGCAAAACAAATACAAGAGGAATATCAATTAAACAACACCTATTAATTATGTTATTGACCGATAATCATTTGACTATGGTCGTAGGGATAGATATCCATTTTACTACCCTGCCGCCTTTTAATCCGTTTCATCCTTACATAGGTATTGTTATTGATCCAGCCGATTATATTCCTTTTTTAGGTACCAGTGTACATGTCAACGGTTTTAAGAGAGGGAACTCAGACACAGGAGGAATCATTATTCCGCTGGTGCACATTCCACTTTTTACCCCGCCATGGCTTATGACGCCTATTATCGGTCATGAAAGCATGAACTTTTTTGCTTCCCAAACCGTTTTTTCAGACAGTACCAGAATGAGTCCAAAAGGACATATGTTGATGACTTGTAATGATATCGGGATTCCGTTATCGCTGTCGTTGGGAAAAACCAAAATAGGCAAAAAAATGCTTCCTTTTGCGCCAACGCTTTTTGCGCCAACCTCATTTTCTTTGCCAATACCAACGGGAAAACCAGTAATGGTAGGAGGTCCTTATCCGCCCGACTGGGGAGGTATGCTAACCGGATTACTGGCCAGTATAGGATTCAGTACCCTGATGAAATATGGAAAAAAAGCATTCAATAAACTTCTAAAAGGATCCGTTGGTCCCAACTGGCTAAGTAAGCTTTTGTGTAAAGCAGGTTTTGAGCCGGTAAACCTTATCAACGGAGCTGTAATCTACGAAGGCAGCGATTTTGACATCACAGGCCCGATAGTCCTTAATTGGGAACGTCGCTGGTACTCAGATTCTGAGTATATCGGATGGCTTGGTCACGGCGTGCATTGTGTATATGACAGGGCAGTAGAGTTATATCCGGAAGATGATGCCTTGGGGCTTCGCATGGATGATGGAAGAATAGTGGCATTCCCGTCACTATTGCCCGAAGAAGAATTTTACCTGCGTCAGGAAAAAACAACCCTTAAAAGAACCGCAGACGGATATCAGGCATACGAGCATAAAAGCAAACTTTTTTATGATTTCACCCTTTTTGACGGTAAAAAATACCAGCTTACGCAAATAACCAATAACGATGGGCTGTGCATTATTTTTGAATTTTCGGCATACCGTTTAAATAAAATTATCGATACCGCCGGCAGGGAAATAAAAGTAAGCACAATAAACGGACTTATCCAGAAATTAGAATTGGAGGGACCGGAAGGAGACGAACTTTTGATCGCTTATGAATATGATGAGCATCAAAACATGTCTGCCATTATAGATGCTTTGGGTAAACCAACTGTTATTAAATTCCAAAACCATCTTATGGTGGAAAAAACAGATCGTAACGGACAGACTTTTTATTGGGAATATGATTCGCAAAACCGCTGTGTACACACTTGGGGCGATGGCGGATGGCAGGAAGGCTGGCTCGAATACCATCCCGAAGAAGGCTATAACCTTGTAACGGATGCCAACGGAGCGGTAACCACCTACTATTATGAGCCCAGCCAACTGGTAACCCAGGTAAAAGACCCTATGGGCAACAGCATTTTTTATGACTATACCGAGTTTATGGAACTCTATCGAGAAATCGATCAGGAAGGCCGAATCACCGGGTTCATTTACGACGAAAAAGGCAATAAAACAGGTACTGTTTACCCGGACGGCACAGAAGAAATGATGATTTATGATGACGAGAACCGCCCATCGATTGCCATTGATCCCGAAGGACAAAAGACCATTTATTTGTACCATGCCCAAAACCCGAACCAGCTAAAAACCATAATTGCACCGGACAAAACCAGTACCCATTTTACTTATAATGCTGACGGACTTTTAGCAACCGTTGCCAAGAATAATAACGAACTCGAACTGGTTTACGACGAGCAGTACAACCTTATTGAATGGCGTGAAAACGAAAAGAAACTAAAAACATGGGAGTATGACCATCGTGGTCGCGTACGGGCGATCTACACTCCAATGCAAATGGCAGATTATTTTAGCTATGACGCTCTGGACAGAGTAAGGCAAATTGTAGAGAAAGACAGTAACGTAATACAGTTTAGCTACGATAGTTATGATGATGTAGTAGCCTTAAAAGACAATAAAAACAGCATTAAGTTTACCTACACACCATTAGGAAGCCTTTCTACAAGAGAGCAAAACGGCGTAAAAGTTCGTTTTGACTACGATAAGATGGAACAGCTTGTTGGGATTAAAAACGAAGACCACGAAGCCTATTATTTTACAAGAAACAAAGCCGGATACATTGTAAAAGAAACTGCTTTTGACGGTATCGAAAAAAAATACAGCCGCAACCTTGCCGGAGAAGTCACGCGAATAGACCACGGAGACGGAAAATATACCGAATACGAGCAGGATGCCCTAGGGCGTATTACCAGGGCCGATTACCATGACGGTACCTGGGAAACCTATACCTACAATAAAAACGGACAACTGATAGAAGCCGTTAACCAAAATGTAAGCATCTACTTTGAGCGAGATGCCGTTGGTCGCATCATAAAAGAAACCCAGAAACAACAGCTCGATGCCAATGAAAATGGTATAACCCTGACATCAACTTACAATGTTTTAGGACAGCGTACCAATTTAAGCACCAGTCTTGGCGCAGATATAAACACGCATTACAACCAAAAAGGAGAACTTGAGCGTATAGAAGCGCAAAGTAACGAACTTAAGGAACAGCACCAGGCTTGGGAAACTACCCTGAAACGTGACGAATCAGGGCGTGAAATAGAGCGTTTTGCCACAGGCGGGCTTCACATAAAAACCAGCTATAACAACAGCGGCAAGCAAAAAGAACAGGAAGTATTTGCCAATGGCAAACGCACCGGAGCGCGTTTTTATAACTGGGACACCAACCAGCAATTAAGAAGCGCGGTAAACCAAATGACCCAAAGTTTGACCTATTTTGATTATGACGATTTTGGAAACCTTGCCAAAGCCAGTTATGATGGAAAAGAAGAGCTGTACAAAACCCCTGATGCAGTGGGTAATTTATACAAAACTGCTGACCGCAGTGACCGTAAATACGGCAAAGGCGGGAAGCTGCTGAAAGACGAAAAATATTATTACAAATACGATAAGCTGGGGAATTTAATACACAAAAGCCCCCGTGATATTACCCAACCGCTTGTTTTTGAAAAAGCAACAAACTTCTTTGATAAACTTCTAGGTAATAAAGCCGAAGAAGCAAGTTTACAAGAAGAACATGAGCAGTGGCAGGACGGAGATACCGCATATACCTGGCTCGCAAACGGAATGCTCGAAAGCGTAACCAACCCGGATGGAAAAGTAGTAAGTTTTGAATACGATGCACTTGGAAGACGTACGGCAAAAATTGCAAACAAAGAAATAAATCGTTATGTTTGGGATGGAAATGTTCTTATTCATGAGTGGAAATATGATTTAAAAGAGAGACCAAAACTTATCGTTAGTGATGATGATTTGGTTTACGATAAACCTGAGCCAATTGAAAATTTAGTTACTTGGGTGTATGAAGGTGGAAGTTTTGTGCCAAGTGCTAAGATTGTTGGCAACAACAAATTTTCTATCATTAATGATTATATTGGCAGACCAATCCAAGCATATAGTGAATCGGGAGAGCTAGTTTGGGAAACTGATCATGATATTTATGGTGATTTAAGAAATCTAAAAGGCGATAGAAGTTTTATACCTTTTAGGCAGCTGGGGCAGTATGAGGACATTGAAACATCATTATACTATAATCGTTTCAGATATTATAATCCTGATAATGGAATGTATTTGAGTAAAGATAGAAAAGACTTAAAAGGTAATAATCCAAATCCCTACGCTTATGTCTTTGATTCGAACTCTCAATTTGATCTTTTCGGGTTAGATATTTTTTATCAATTATTTAACAATGGTAAGATGGTCTATGAAGGGATTACAGAAAGAGATGTACAAGAAAGATTAACAGAACATGCCCGAGATGGGAAAAATTTCAATGAAGTTAAATATCTTGATGATTTAGATGGAAGGGTAGGTTCTAGAGATGTAGAAGGGTCTTCTTTACATCATAATAAAAATAATGCAGGTCAACTTAATAAAAGACGACTAGATGGAGGATTTTATCATTCGTATGATCCTGACAACCTGAAACCAGGCAGGAAATTTTTTAGTAAAGAAGAAATAGATGCAAAAATGAAGAATGCAAAAGTTGTTGATGTAGATGCAAAAGGTAAAATAAAATGTCATTGATATGGAGAAAATAATAAGCACAAAAATAAAAAAACAATTAGATATTATTTTAGAGTTAAAAGCTCAAATAGAGAATTGGAAATCCTATAATGAAGATGAACTTTTTCAAATAGTGAAGGAATTTGAGAAAAAACCAAGAGATGAAGGATCATTCTGGTATGAAGAAGTTTTATCTGACAAAACACTAGCTTCTAACTTACTTGAAATTGCAAATAAATATCCAGAAAATACAAAAATGAATATTTATATTGTGTCTGCATTAGGGAATATGATTAAAAGATACAAATTAGAGTCTTCTGAAGAAATCTTTAATTATTTTTTAAAAAAGACTCAAATAAAAGGAGTTGCTTTATATGTCTCATTTTTTTTACCATATTTACCTCAATTTGACAAATATGATAATAAATGGGAATATATTATGTCGATTAAAAAAATCACACCATTAAAAGATGCAGAAATATCCTTTAGAGAAAGAATTGAATTCTTTTTGGATCAATTACCTATTATGTATGTACAAGAAACCATTACTTTTTTTGAACAATGCATTATTGTTGCCAAAAGTGATTATTCAAAAAAAATGTATAAGGAATTAATTGAGAAATTAGAACAATTGAGCTGAAAATTAGAAATAGTAAAAAATGACGAACTTTTAAAGAATTAAAACAATATGAATATCAATAATTTTGAAAAAGTAATTTACCCTTTTTTTTGGGTAGAACATGATAAAAGTGTTTCGGTATGCTTAAATGTAGGAGAATATAAGACAGAAATTTTTGAGACAAGAGAAGATGAAGGGTTTGAAGGAAACGGATATGACTGGGCGTCATTGGCACAAGTTTTCTTGGAGGAGAAAAAACCTGAGTTTATCAATATAGTTAAGTTTGATCCAGAAGGGAGTATGTTTTGTGCCTACTCTTCTGATGCAGACGCTTTGAAAGCATTTATTATATCATTTAAAGAAGCTTGTGAAGATAAAATATTGATACTTGATTTGTTTTCAAGAGCAGAGTTAGATTAATATAGTTTATATACTTAGTAATAATAAAAGACTGCTTGAGAATTATTTTCGAGCGGTCTTTTTTTGTTGATGTCAATTTGAGATAGAAATAGATATTAGACTTAAAAATGTGTAATAATAAATAAAATTATGAAAATAGATTATCTTGAAATTGATGATTTAAAAAATAAATTGAATTCAATTTTAGAAAAAAGAATAATATTAATTGAGAAAGGATGTAGAAAAGAATTTTTAATTGCTTTAAATGAGCAAATTAGAAATAAAGAAATAAAATTGGTTTTAGTTTGTGATTATAATAAAACAGCAGAAAATTCTTTAATAAGAAACCTTGAAGTTTTAGAGTATTTAACTAATGTTAATGGGGTTGATGTATTATCTAATTCTTCAAAAGAATTAGAACAAATAAATAACGTTCAAAATATTAGTGACTTAAAAAGTTTTGCATTATTTGGATTTTATAATAAAAACATTAACATAGAGGTTTTAAACAAGTTTAAAAATTTAAAAATATTTGAAATTGAAGGATTAAGTGATGGTAAGAAATATAAATTACTGGAGAATTTTAATCTTGAAAAATTAGCAATAGAAAAATTAGACCTGGCAAAAGTTGAAGTAAATCCAAATTTAAAGCATCTAAAAATTTCCAAGGAACTGGTTAATGAAAAATTATTAGTTGAAAAATATCCAAATATTGTTAATGTTGAACTTGTTAACTGTAAAAAAATCATAGACTTTTCTTTTCTGACAGATTTAACACACTTGCAAACTATAATAATAAACAATACTAACATTGAAGTTTTTCCTGAAGTAAGTAGTAATGTTACTAAGATACAACTGCTAACAAACAAAAAATTAAAAGATATCGAAATGATTTTTAAATTGAGTAATTTAAGTAAAATTGCTATTACAGATTCTTCTGTAAATTTTGAAGATATAATTAAGTTATCTAAATTAAATTTCATCAATTTTTATTTTAGAAGTAAATCAAGAACAGAAAATGATGCTTTTGAAAAAATTGCCATTGAAAGAGATTTTTGTAATAATTTAGCTAATTGGTAGAGGAAATTAGGTAAACTATATTAAGCTGATTAAAACAAAACAGGCAACTTTTTTAGTTGCCTGTTTTGTTTTATAAATATTTTGCAATAGATTAAATTAGTAAAATCAAAGTCTATTTTTCTTGTTTTAAATAGTATTTTTATTACATTTATGATTGTATTGTTCATAATGCACAAGGCTTATAGTGAAAGGGGAAATGTGATATGGAAACGGATTATGATATTAAACAAAGTTATCTCTAAAGGAAAAGAAAGACTAAGTCTTACGATAAAAAACTAAGTGAATTACCGCACTTCAAGAATTGGGTTTGACAAAAAAATAAAGGTTGTAAATAATTATTATGCAAGAAGAGTTAGAAAATATCCACGATACTTGGATTGATAAATTGTTTGAAGAATACAAACAATGTGTTAAAGAAAAGGTTATTGAATCTTTTATAAGAAGTTTTAGCTCCAATAAGCATGATCTGAGATCAGCTTTACCAGTTTTTGCAATAATGCAAACATTCCCTAATCATAAATTTGTTTTAAGGGAAAATCAAGATTTAAAAAGAGAATCTCCATGTGGAATTTGTTCAACAGCTTATGGTTATCCTAAAGAACTTGAAGAAGAAGATGTAGAAATACTAAATATGTCTGTAAATACAGGGGGATTAATAGGTCATCGACTGACTAGTTATTTCTATTATTTGCATTATTTTAACAAAAAAAAAGAAAAAGAAAATATAAAGATTAATGGCGAAGATATTCGAATTTTTTCTGAAATAATTGATATTATACTTAAAGCAGAAGAAGGTGATACCTTAAAAAAAGAAGTTCAGAAAAACATAGGGAAAATTAAGGGCTTTAAGACAACAATAGAAGACCGAAAAGTTTTACTAGAAACTTTAGGGTACTGTAGTATTTTGGAGACTGAAAAATACAAAGGCTTATTAGAAGAATATACTAATCTTGCTGTTGCCCCAAGAAAAACCCATAGTTCTGATTGGAATTACCCTGTAGATTTCTGGCTTGGTAAAGATGGTATTAATAAAGAGGCTTTTAAGTTTTGGTTTGGAGATTATAAAGAATTAGAAAAGTATTGGAAATAAATCATCCATTAGATGTTTTTTAGTAATTAAAATAAATTTGATTATGTCATATGTCAAAAAGAGCAACACCTTGGAAAGAAGGTAAAATTATTAGTATAGAAACAAGAAAAGGCATATTTGTATTGGCTCAAATGTTAAAAGAACCTTATATAAGGTTTTATAAAGCCTTTAGAGAAGATGAGAATTGGGGGAAAGTTGATACAAGTATTTTTGATACATTAACTGTAACTGCTGTAATAGCACAATTTCTAAAATCTAGTAATATATCAATAATAAAAGAAGCAATACCTGATACTAAAAGAGAAGATTCAGATACTTGGATAAAGCAAAATAGTGGATTCAGGAAGGTTAAAACATGGACTGGAACAGAAAATGAATTAGAATTTACGATAATAGGGGAGGAATCAGGAGGTAGTTTAGTTAAAAAAAATTTATGGTGGTCACCAACACATGGTAATCCCACAAGACCCCATCCAAGCGGTGTTATTGATTCTGTAATATTGGAGGATATACCATTAAATGCGAATGCTATTATTGATCAACATGATTTAACAAATTTAGCTGTTTATCCTTCATTAAATGAGAGACTTTATTTATGTTATAAACTAGATAAAAATGTAGATCCTTATAAAGATTTAGTTTTCAATAGAGAAATCCCTGAAGAATATAGCGTAGCGATAGATATTTTGTCAGCAGGAGGTAATGCTGAAAAAAAAGAAACTATATTAAATACTTATTTTAGATAATTTAGTAAGCGCAAGCTTTTATAAGAGAATAAAACAACAAAACCCGCTAATTTAGCGGGTTTTGTTTAGTATTAGACACTTTAAAGTGTTCGGTAGTTTTGTATGAGGATGTAGAGACAGGCTTATACTATAACCGATTCAGATATTATAATCCTAAGTCAGGATTGTATTTATCGCAAGACCCAATTGGACTTTTAGGAGGTATAGCACTTTACGCATTTGTGCATAATGCAAACTCTTGGGTTGATATATTTGGTTTACATGGAACTGGAGGAGCTTATCTCTTTGAATTAGAGAACGGCAAGAGATATGTAGGAAAAGGTGAAGCACCAAGAATGGAACAATCTATTACACAAAGAACAGCTCAAGCAAAATCACCTGTAAGTGTAAAATCACATATAAGTACAGGAGGAGATAATGAGTTAGGAAAAATGGTTGAACATAAAATCATGAAAGATGAAGGTTTTGTGAAGGGTAGTGTTCCTGAGAATTATTTGAACAGTCATCTAAGTGGTCAGACAGCTTGGGACTCAAATCCACATTTGCAACAGAAAGCAACGGATCTAGCAAATCAATTAAAAGCTGATTTTGATGCAAAAAAAGCAGCAATATTATGTCATTAACATTAAAATAAATCATGACACAAGAAGAGAAATTTAAAGTTGATTATAGTGATGGTTCTCCTTTTAAGGGAATTAGGATTCTTTATAAATATTTAGAAGAAGGCATAGAATATGCAAGAAAGAACAAAATAGAAGATGTTTGTATTTGGCAAGGTATGGATAGTGGTAAAAAAGAAATAAATTTTGATTTTTTAAAGGAATTATCGTTTATAAAAACCTTTCATTGCCTAGTTTTCCTCTCAAAAAAATCAAATATAGAAGGGCTTTATAATTTAATAAATCTTAAAGATTTTAGATGGGCTGTAGATGATGATTTTACTATTGATTTTAATAGATTATCATCAATTGAAAAACTAAATATAACTTATAGTAAAAAACTAAAAAATTGGAATACTCTAAAATCTCTTAAAGAATTATATGTAAATAAAGCAGATGATTGTTTTTTTCTTTCAGGAATAGAAAGCTTAAAAAAAGTAAGATTTATCAAATGTAAATTTACATCTTTAAAAGGATTAGAAAGCTGTGTAAATATTAAAGAAATTGATATTCGATTTTGTCAAAATTTAGTTGAAATTACTTCAACTGTAACGCAACTTAAAAAATTAGAATATTTGGTTATCGATTCTTGTAAAAAATTGATAATTGATGAAGAATACCTGAAACAAACAATAAATCATGTAGGGGTAATCTAAAATAATTTGTTTGTTTCTCGGAAAAAAATAAACTTTAGGATGATGTTTGTATTCCCATTAAACCTTGTGCACGTAAGTGCGAGAATAAAAACAAAAAAACCTCGCAATCTGCGAGGTTTTTTATGTCCTATTTTAGCATATACAGATCATTAACAGCTAGTTTTAGTTTTTATTAAATTTTAAGTTTGAGAAAAATAAAACTATAATTGATTTTAAAAGCAGAGCAATGTAAAGTAGAGGTGTTTTAAATAAGATTTAAAATTATGAATTAATATATATTTTAAACGTTGATGATTTATGCTAAAACTAGTGATATTAAAAACGGTAAAGTGAATATTCATTGCTATTAAGGTTAAAAATGGAAAATAAGTATCAAGAAAAAGTAGACAAGGAAGTTATTGAAATAATTAATCCTATTCGTAATAATTGGGATAATTTTACTGAAAAAGAGTTAGAAATCTTCTTAAAAAAAATTGGAAATATATGTAGAGACGAAACTTCTTTATTAAGAAAAAATATTCTTTCGGATAATGAATTAGCCAAAGATTTGTTAGAAATTGGAGATAAGTATAATAATAATTCTAAAATTTTAATCGAAATAATATCGTCAATAAATAATATGAATAAAAGATATGGTTTAGAAATTACAGATGATATTTTTAAATTTCTTATTACTCAGACTAAAAATAAGAAAGTGAATTTTTATGTTTCAATTTTTATAACGGAGTTGCCTCAGTTTGCAAGCTATGCTCATAAATGGGATTATATTATGTCAATTCCTAATATTGCACCTAAGGAAAAATCAATAAATACTTTTTACCGAATAATTAATGATAATATTAATAATATTCCTGATAGATATAAAATTGATGCTATAAAAATATTTGATAAAACTCTACTTAATTCTAATTTACATGAAACTACCGTCAAAAAATATTCAAAAATTATAATTGAGTTAATAGAAAGTTAACAAATAGACAGACTTAAAACATAAACTTTGGCTCTGCTGATATGAACGTCTCGCTCGTGAACACAAGCGAATAGGCAAAGCATAAAAAAGAACCTCGTCAGTATGGCGGTTTTTTTTATGCGACAAAATAGGAGAAAAAGTCCTGTATTTTTTTGGAAGAATGTCTGCATTGCGCCGAATGAGCAAAATAATAGTGAGAAAAACTTTTTGCAGATGCAAAATAAATAATAAAAGTTTGTATGATGATATAGTCAAAAAAGCAGATGATTTGAAGTTAATTTTAATAAAGGAGAAGGAATAAAATGTCATTAGATAAAACAATAAGAGAAAATTCGAATGGAAAGTATTTAACTATTCATGCTAATTATTTTCAGGAAGGAATAGAGTATGCTGGTCAAATTGGTATTTCTCAAATCCAGCTAAGAGGGATACTCGGAAGCGGAAGCGAGAATCCAGGTTTCGAAGTTAATTTTAAAGAATTTGAAAAAATTTCTAAAATTTTAAAAGTAATTTCTTTTGCAGGTACTATAGAAAATGTCGTGCATTTAGAATCTATTTATTCCCTAGAAAATATTGAGAAAATATCTTTCCAACAAAAGCAGAAATTTACAATAGATATTTCTAAATTTCCGAATATTGTCCACTTAGGAGGTGAATATTGGAAGGGATTGCATAATATAGATAAGGCATTTTCTTTGAAGAGTATGGTGCTTTTAAAAATTCCAGATTCTAATCTTCAAAGGTTCTCAGAATTAGTAAACTTAAGGATCTTACATATTTATAGTTCTAAAATACAATCAATAGAGGGCATTGAGAAACTACCTATTGAGGAACTGTCTTTAGTAAGGAATACTTACTTGAAAGACATTCAGACATTAAAGCAACTGACATTTCTAAAAGAATTAAGTATAGAAAAATGTAAATTCTTAACAGATTTTTCTTTTTTAGGGAATACTTCTATAAAAGAGTTATTTATTGACGATCTAAATTCTATAAAGTTTATTTCTTCCATGATCAGCTTAGAAAAAATAAATTTCTGGAATTGTAAAGATGGAGATATGACTCCCTTGTTAGAGTTAAAAAGCTTAAAAGAAATAAATTTTTATCCTAATAGAAAGCATTATTCACATACAATTGAAGAGATAATAGAAATAACTGGTGCTAGGAGAGGTCGAAATGTTTAATTGAATTTCCAGAAAGATGTGGAGGTAATTTTGACGATTTTAAAATTCAAAACTGAAGATTGTCAGGGAGAAGTTTAGTCTAATGCTCAAAATCCTGTGGACTTAATAATGCAAACTAACAAAAATATTTTGATGCTGTCGACGCGCACCAAAAAACAAAAATAAAATGTAATTAAAAAGATGAAAAAAATTATTGTTATTCCCGGTGAAATATTTTGTATTCCATTGTTTATGGTAAAAGATGACTGGAAGCTTAAAACTAAATTAACAGATGAAGATTTAGGTAAACAGTTTGCATTTGGTAGAGTAATAGAAACAAGTTCTTCTGTATTGGTAGAAATATTTAATAAAATTAGTTCTGCCAATACAGATATAAATGAAATAATTGCCTCAGGTATCATGATTTCACCAGTACAAATATTTTGGGATGGTATTATAAAAAAAAGATGGAGAATAATAGGGCAAACGGAAAATTATGATAAGTTTAAAGATTCAAATTATGAAAATTTAAAAATGGCATTTGGAATGGATGGGGATTTTAGATTGAGGGATTTTAGTACAAAAGAAGAAGAACCTATTACAAGGGAAGAACTGAAAGATTATGAGTTTTCTACTGTTTGGTTTCCTATTGATCTGGAAAACAGAATATTAAAACAAAACCCGCTAATTTAGCGGGTTTTGTTTAGTAAATGGTAATTTAGAAGTGTTCAACAATTTCTTATTTCATTGGTGATCAATACATATTATTAAAAAAGAAGTATTTGAACTTATGATGAGATATTTAATTACTAGAGCTCAAAAATAAAGATGAGACTATTTACTAAATAAAAAAAGAGGCTTTTAATAGCCTCTTAATTTTAGTGTTTTCCGTTTCCTTTACCATTTCCATGGCCGTTGCCATTTCCATTATTTCCTTTGTCTTTTCCTTGTTTATTATTTCCTTTTCCCGGTTTTTGTCCAATCGTTTTTTGAGGTTTCCCTTTATAACCTTTTCCGTATTTTACTTTATGCGTTTTAAAATTGTCATACGGGGTGTTTCCTCTGTAGTCTGTTAATACTACTTTATATTCGTTGTAAAGATCATAGTTTCTATAAACAGAAGGCAATGTTCTGGCTCTTAACCATTTTCCGTTACTAATGTAAATATAATTTGAAGTGTTCACATCATAATAAGTTTCAAGATCCGGCAAATAATAATAACGTGCCTCACTATAACCAACTGGACCCCATGCCGGCGGTGTACCAATATTCACATTAACATTCACTTGAGCATTTGAAAAATGAATAGTCAAAAGGAAAAAACCTATGAATAAATATTTTAATGATTTCATAATTTTGTTTTTTTTAAATTATTATAATGATGGTTAAACAAAAAGCGTACCTAAAAATATTATGTTACTTTTTAAACATGGCTATTTAATGATTATCCCTAAAACAGCAGCAATAAGGATAATATAAGGTTCTTGATTTTTTTTTATATAAAGTAAAGCAAAAATGGTTACAATAGTTATTTATAATGGTTTGAATATCAATAATTTTCCTTTTTTGCAACGATAATTACAGATCTTGCTAAAGCTCCAATGACGGCAGCGATTTTCGCTCATGATACTAGTATTTAAAAAGCAATCCCAAATTGAAAACCTATTGTAAAAGAAGCCGGATGATCGTTGCCAAAGCGAACCGGTAATGGTACGGCCGCATAGTAACTGCAGGTTTTATTTTTTATGATGGTTTTATTAAATACGGGAGTAACACCATACCTGCCGCTGGTTTCAAAAGCAGCTCTTCCTGCAAAAGTATAGCCATTGCCCAAAGCCACAAGAACACCTGGATGAAATAATAAGTTAGTTACTTTGTCTGTTCCCTGATCGTCTTTTATGTTGGGAACTATTTCAAAAGAGAATCCGATTTTTTCACTTTTCCAGATATTAATTCCGGTCGGAAAACCAACAGCATAATAATCTCTAAAATTGACATTAGTTTCATGTTCACTAAAAGTAAACACCGGGTGCATTATCCCAAAATAACCAGTAATTTTTGGATAAACTGTTTGTGAAAATAAAACCGGGCTTGTAATCACGGCAAGCAAAAGGAGTGAATATTTAAGTGACATATTTTTTGTTTTTAATAATAAAAACAAAACTATAACGATCAAATCACTGTAAATAGAATCTTATTTACCTTTTGTATCTGGATTACTTTTCTTTATTTTTGTGGTAATAAAATAAGAGAGATTGATTTTAATTTTGCTTGAAATTTGTTTTAAATCAAATAGAAATTAAGTGTCAATTTTAATCCTGAATCCATTTCTTTTTTTGAAAAGATTTGGGCTTCATTCCAATATGCTCTTCAAAAACTTTAGCAAAATGACTTAAGTTAGAAAATCCCAGACTAAAACCAACTTGTGAAACAGACATTTCATTTTCTTTTAGTAATCGGGCAGCTTCTTTCATTCTAAATTTTTGGTAATAACTAAAAAAACTGTCGCCAAATATTTGTTTAAATAATCTTTTAAACTTTGATTCGCTCATTCCTATTTGAGAAGCAAGATCTTTAATAACCGGAGGTTCATTAATATCGGTTAAAATTAGATCCCTCACTTTATAAATTTTTTGAACATCGATTTGGTTCAGGGCGTGCATGGTAGGATTTTCTCTTTTAAAAAGTTCTTTTAAAGTGAGATATATTAATTCCTCGGCTTTGATTTTAAAGAAAAAATCACTCAAAGAATCCCGAATTTCAGGTTGAATAATTTCCAAAGCTACTTGTTGAATTTTTGGAGAAATTAACTCTTCAAAAAGAATGGATTGTTCGCTATCAATAATATTTTTAAAAATTTCATTATCAATATGTAATCCTAAAGTTTTGGCTAATTTATCTGAATCAATTCCAATAAAAATAGAATTGAATTTGGTTCTGCCCGGATAAAATGTTTCAATATTTAGTTTTCCTTTAAAAATTTGAATCGAAGGCAAATCTTCTCTTGAATATTTGTTTTTTGAATGAACATCCGGAAAAATATTATTAAAAGAAAATAGAATTCTATTTAATGTATTTTGACCTCCAAATCTCTTGGCAAGCAGATTGTCATTAAACTCATAAAAACTTACAAGCATATTTATTGAATTGTCTAATCTAAATCCCATTAAATATCCTTTGCCTTTAGTTTCTGGTATTACTAATATTCCATTTTTTACTTCGGTACCTAATAAATCAGCAAAACCTGCTAAAAAACCGAATTCCTTCCTAACATTTAATTCCATTTATTTTGACCTTTTAGAGCTGTTATTGTGTCAAATGTAGCTATTTTAACCCTTATTGATTAGATAATTTTGGCAAAAAATAATTTAAAAAACTACAAAATGACTAATACTAAAAGTAAGGCCATCCTAAATGCGAATGTATTTGATGGTAAAAATGTGATTGGTAAAAAAAACGTTGTTTTTATAGACGGTGTAATTGTTTCCGTTTCTGATGAGTTGCCACAGGATATAGATGAGGTGATCGATGGAACAGGATGTACTCTTCTGCCAGGTTTAATAGATGCCCATGTTCATACATCAGTTGAATTTTTAAAAGATGCATTAAAATTTGGTATAACAACCGAGTTAGAAATGATGGGAGGTTTTACCAAAAAAGGACGTGATACGCAATTAAAAGGAATTACCGGTGCTGCTGATGTTCGTTCTGCGGGAATGGGTCTGACAGCTCCCGGCGGTCATCCTGACGAGCTGATTCCTAAAGGGAATGGAATTCCTGAGTTTGTGTTAAAAGAAATGGAGAAAATGAGCGAAGAAGAAAAAGCCATATTTATAGCTGCCCACCAGGCTCAGAAAGAAGAAGAGGAATTAGGTCCCGATGTTACTTCACTTGAAGGAGCGATAGATTTTGTGAATCGTCAGGTAAATAATGGTGCAGATTATTTCAAAATAATGATTGAGGAAGGAACCGTAATGAATGCACCGGGTTTGCCTGTTATTGAAACTCACGTATTAAAAGCGGCAGTAGACGAAGCTCATAAATTAGGTAAAATTGCAATAGCGCATGTTTTAACAGCCGAAGCAGCGAAAACAGCTGTCGAAATTGGTGTAGATGGCCTGGCGCATTTATTTATTGACAGACCGGATTGGACACAAGATCTTATCGAATCCATCGCTAGTAAAGGAATTTTCGTAACACCCTGTCTGGTATTGAATTCATCGATTATAGGGAATTCAGCCTGTCATGTTGCCCATGATGAAAGAGTTGAAAATAAATTGAATGAAGACTGGAAAATGACAATGTGTTCTTGTTTCAATACTTTTCCGGAAGGCAACATGGAAGATAACTTTAATAATGTGAAAGATCTACGCGATGCAGGTGTAGATATACTTGTTGGAACAGATGTATCAGTACCGATGCCCCATTTAGGAGGTCTTGCACATGGTGTGAGCGTTCATCATGAAATGCAGCTGCTGGTAGAAGCGGGATTAAACCCAATTGAGGCACTAAGATCTGCAACATCAGTCACTTCCAAAAGATTTAATTTATCAGACAGAGGATTAATTGCTGAAGGAATGAGAGCCGATTTACTATTAGTTAAAGGTGATCCTACCAAAAATATTTCAGATTCTCTATCTATAACTGGTATATGGAAAGAAGGTGAATCTTATCACAGCTAGTCTTGCAGGATTTTATAATCCATAATACTCATAACTCCACTTTTGTCCACTTCATTACTCCGTTTGTCCATTCGGGCTATGTTGTCATTTCAATGCAGGTAATGCCTTGGTACTTTTGACAAGGAAATTAATAAAACAACAAATTAAATAAAACTAAAAACATGAAAACTTTAAATTTTGCATCAACCGCAGTTTCTGCCCTTAGCTTTTTAGCATTGATTATTACAAGTACTGCTTCTGCCCAGCAATCAGGAATAAAACGTACCGATTTACAACGTTATGATCTTAGTGTTCCCGGATACGAAACAGTTCAGGCGCGTATTGATTTTGAAGCTCATACCGCTTTTGGAAAGCACTCTCACCCGGGTGAGGAAGTTATTTATGTCCTTGATGGCGTATTAGAGTATGAAGTTGAAGGTCAGTCTCCTGTTATTTTAAAGGCTGGAGAAGTACTTTTTATTCCGGCAGGCGTAGTTCACTCTGCAAGAAATAACAGCCACGCAAAAGCTTCGGAACTGGCAACATACATAGTAGAAAAAGGAAAACCAGTTCTGGTAATGAAAAAATAAATTATAAATAAAATTTATAAATGCTAAAAATTATTAATTTGATTTATAATTAAGAAAACCGCAATTTTGTCCTGTCAATAAGAAATGACAGAATAAAAAATCAAAATTTTAAAATAACAATTAAAACACAAAAGAAATGAAAACCAATTTAAGAACAATCGTAACAACAAGCTTCGCCATTTTTTTATTAGCAGTAACAACTGCATTCTCTCAAAGCCAAAGAAAACCGGCAAGCCTTGGAAGAGAAGAGTATATTGAAGTAGAGAAAAATGTAAAATTGCATGTTACGGATTTAGGAGAAGGAAAACCCGTAGTACTAATTCACGGATGGCCATTGAGTGATGCCATGTACGAGTACCAATATGCAGAACTTATCCAGAAAGGATACCGTGTTATCGGAATTACTTTAAGAGGTTTTGGATTATCAGACAAACCGGGCGGAGCGTATAACTATGATGTTTATGCAGATGATATTAAAGTGATTTTAGATAAACTTAAAATTGAAGGAGCAACCATCGGCGGATTCTCTATGGGAGGCGCAACAGTGATTCATTACGTAGCCAAATACAATGCAGCCCATGTTTCAAAACTGGCTTTGTTTGGTGCAGCAGCTCCGTTATGGACTAAAAGAGCCGACTTTAACTATGGTTTCTGGACAAAAGAAGATGTAAACGGACTTATTGCCCTTAATAATACTAACAGACCACAATTGTTTGAGAATTTCGGAAAAATTTTCCCGGCCAATGAAACAAGCGTATCTGCAGGACAAGGTGCATGGCTTGGAACTATTCAGGCACAGGCTTCTCCATATGCAATGGCAGAATCTATGAAAGCACTTCGTGATACTGATTTAAGAGAAGATTTGAAAAAAATCAAAATACCAACTCTTATCCTTCACGGAACACAAGACAAAATCTGTTCTTATGAATTAGCAGAGCAAATGCACAAATCAATTGCCAATTCAACTTTGGTTCCATTCGAAAAAAGCGGTCATGCCTTGTTTATTGAAGAGCTTCCAAAATTCAATGCCGAATTGATCAAATTCATAAAATAAATAAAAACAAAATCAGGAAAGCTATCTTTTAAAGATGGCTTTCTTTTTTAAAACAAATAAAAAGAAACAATGAAAAATATAGCAGCCTTTGTATTAGTACTATTGAGTTTTAATTTGTTTGCACAAACTCCGGAGCAAAAAATAAAGCAGTTGGGAGTTGAGTTGCCACAAATACCAGAATCGTTAGGAAGTTATCAGGATATGGTAAGAGTTGGAAATCTTGTTTTCCTTTCGGGAAGAGGGCCCCTTAAAGCAGATGGTAAATATATTATCGGCAAAGTAGGGCAGGACTTAACTGCGAATGAAGGTTATCAGGCCGCCAGGCTAACAGCTATAAATCAGCTGGCGATACTTAAGCAGACTTTTGGAAGTCTGGACAAAATAAAAAGGATAATCAAAGTAAATGGTTATGTACATACTGCTGATTCTTTTACGGAGCAATCTAAAGTTATGAATGGTTTTTCAGATTTATTAATTGAAGTTTTTGGCGAGCAGGGAAAACATGCTCGTACTTCAGTAGGTGTATTTACACTTCCACAGAATATGGCAATAGAGGTAGAAATGATTGTTGAGGTGAAATAATAGCTAATAAAATAACTGCTGTTAAAACTAATGAAGAATATATCAATAATATCTTGTTTGATATGATTGCTGAAAAATACTAGATAGTATTTGTTGTTTGTTTTAAAGGCAGAGTTACTATAAATTCAGCCCCATTATCTTTTTCGCCTGTAGCCGTAATAGTACCGCCATGTCTTAGTACAATTTTTTTGCAAAGTGACAGCCCAAGACCGTTTCCTTCATATTCATCTTTAGAATGCAGTCTTTCAAAAGCATTAAATATTCTTTCGTAATGACTTGAATCAAGCCCAATTCCATTGTCTTTAATGTTTATTTGAATAAACTCCCTTTGGTCTTTGTTTATAATAAGAGATGATATGGTAACTCTGGGCGGTTGGTCTGCTTTTGAAAATTTTAAGGCATTGTGTATCAAATTATAGAACAGCTGTTGAATTAAAATTGTAGCCCCTTCTATCTCAGGAAGCTCGCTTTTGATAAGTATGGCGCCTTTTTCTTTTATGATGAGCTCAAGATCAACTTTTATGTTTTCAATCACTTCATCAAGATTTATGCTTTCTATAGGCTGAGTTTTTTTATCCAGAGTAGAATACGCGAGTATTCCTTCTATTATTGTCTGCATTCTTTGAGCAGACTGATCTACCTTAGTAAGATACTTGTTTGATATATCATTAAAATAGGCACTGGAGTTATTCCTTAAAAGACTGATGAAAGTTTTGATTTTTCGAACAGGTTCTTTAAGGTCATGGCTTACAATATTAGCAAAATGCATAAGATCTTCATTGGATCTTCTAAGTTCCTGAGTGCTTTCATCCACTTGTTTTTTTAACTCCTGCTCAAATTGTCTTTGCTGGTCAATATCCTGAACAATTCCAATAATAGTAATTGGAATACCGTTCTGATCATTAATTAATTTACCGTTAACCTTTATCCACTTAACGGTCTGATCCTGATTTATAATTCTTGCTTCGTAATTTATTTTTCCGGTGATATGTGCCTCCTGGTGTGCTTTTTCGCGAAGAAGCTGATCTTCTGGATGCAGTTTTGCTATGAGCTGCTCATTTGGAATTTCCTTGTCAATAGACCATATTGTATTGAAATTTCCATTAGTATTGATCTTTTTTGTAGAAAGGTCTATTTCGTAAGTTCCCATTCCCGAAGATTCAATAGCCATTCTGAGCCGCTCATCTGAACTTTGAATTTGTTTATGTGCTTCATAAAGATCAGAAACATCTGCCCCTGTATTCATTATGCCATAGATTTTTTTCTCATTATCAAAAAGAGGAATAAAACTATAGTTGAAATAAAATGTTTTTAATACGTCGTCGATTACCAGCTCTACTTTTTTGTTTTTGGCATGAAACGGAATTCCCGTTTGAAACACCCTTAATGCCTGGTCAAAAATCTGCTGGTTTTCGATTTCGGGAACGACCTCAATATATTTTTTGCCAATTACCTCAGTCCCTTTTCCCCATGCCTTAATCATGGCTGGATTAGCCAATTCTATTTTAAGTTCATTTCCTGTGTAAACAGCTATTGGCAAAGGGGTATTGTCCACAATGTTTTTCAAAAGCATTAGGTTGTCGTACATCAGTATTGGTGGTTTAGATTTCTGACGAAACTAGCTATAAGTTTTCATCATTTTGTTACGTAAATATAAAAGAATGTTTCAGAATTACAATATTAGGTTCTTTTGGATATTTTATTTATAAATATGACGCTGCCTGAAATTCCCCAAAACTGCTCACTAATATAATTCAGCTTATTAGAGTAGTAAATGTAGAATGATAACGTAAATGATAGTATCTGCATATTTAAACTTTTATAGGATTAACTTCCTGAAAAATTTTCTTCTTGTGGTTTAATCCCCAATCTTTCATAGCATAGATAATCGGTGTTAGCGTATCCGCATAGGGCTGCAGAGAATAGGATATTTTGACAGGATAATCGTTTGTTATAACTCTTTTAATCAGTTGGTGTTGCTCAAGTTCCTTAAGTTCTTTAGAAAGCACTTTTGGTGTCAAACCAGGAATGCTCTCTTGAATTTCTGTAAATCGGCTATTACCTACACCTACAGAAATAATGATGGATAATTTCCACTTTCCATTTATTACTTCCAATGTGTCACGCACTGGCTTGACGGTATTTAGGCATTCACAATAAGGTTTCTTTTTTGACATCATACAATTATTTATTTCGCTTTCCTTTGGGAAAGGACTATACAAAGGAAAGTAATTTTGATTTAATTTTGCAACATAATCTCTTCAAAATTTGCAAATTATGAATTTGCAGATATAACAAAATAAAATTTACATAAAATGAAAATAGGAATAATAGGTACAGGCGCAATAGGCGGTACAATCGCAAAAAAAATGGCAGCAGCGGGGCACAACGTGAAAGTTACTAATTCAGGAGATACTGATAAATTAAAGGCTCTTGCAGGAGAATTAGGTGTTGTAGCTGCAACGATTAAAGATGTTATAGAAGACGTAGATGTCATCATTTTATCAGTGCCGACTGTAGCAATTCCAACTTTGCCTAAAGATTTATTAGCAAACGTTCCCGAAAATGTAATTGTGGTTGATACATCAAATTATTATCCTTTTCGTGATGCCGATATTGAAGAGATCAAAAACAGAAAAGTAGAAAGTGTCTGGGTGTCTGAGCAACTGGGAAGACCAGTAATAAAAGCTTTCAACAATTTATTGGCAGAAACATTAGCAAACGGAGGAAAAGAACCTGGTGCTAAAGACAGAATAGCGATGGCTGTTGCAGGTGATGATTTAAAAGCAAAAAAAATAATTGAAGGATTAATTAATGATGCCGGTTTTGATGCAGTTGACTCTGGTAATCTTTCTGAATCCTGGAGACATCAGCCAGGAACACCCGCTTACTGCACGGAACTTACTGCAGAAGAATTAAAACAGGCACTTTCTAATGCTGTAAAAGAAGAAGCACCTTTGTTAAGAGATAAAGCTATTGCTGATCTTTCTTCGCTGCCATCATATCCATCTCATCAGGATATAGTAGAATATAATAGAGGATTGTTTCAAAAAAATCCTAAGTCTGTTTAAAAAACCGATTATAAATAGATCTTCCCTTTTTGATCAGGAAAGATCTATTTTGATTTTTTTTGTAACTCAATATAAGAACAATCCAGAAGAAATAGCAAGGAAATTATGTTGATATCTGTTACAAGTGCCGAGTTCGACAGGGATAGAATTTCGTAAAAACGTTTCATTATTGCCTACTTTTGTATCACAATAGCTATTACTGATTAGCAGAACTTTGTCATTATAATATTAAAGATAAAATAATGGCAAAAAACAATTTTTATAACAGGCACATCCCGCAGATTTGGGAAGCTCTGGACAGAAGCATTTTTATGATGTCGGGATAATATAGTTGGATTCATAAAATCTGCCAAGGTTACTACTGCAAAAAACTGCTTATTATTGGTAAAACACACCTACCCGAATCTAAATAACCCGATTCTTTTTTAAATTGAGTACAATGAGACATTTCAAAAAAATTAGCGATCTGCATGAAGCTCTTGGTGTAAAACCTCCGGAAAATCCGATTTTTAGTGTGGCTTACGGTGAACGTGGTACATGCAACGGTAGTAATATTCTCGAATTTTCTTCAGAATTTTATATCATCGGATTTAAAAAATTGAAATCCGGCAGTATGTTGTATGGAAAAACAAAATATGACCATGACCTTGGTTCAATGTCGTTTGTAAAGCCTCAGCAGAAAGTGGTTTTTAAAAATGTGGAACTAGAGGAAAAGGGATTTCTGATTATTATTCATGAAGATTTTTTACCGGGAACAATGCTTTACAACGAAATCAGGAAATATGGTTATTTTGATTATGAGGTCAATGAAGCATTACATCTTTCGCCTGCAGAAGAAGATATCATCTGGAATTTGTATTTCAGCATTGAAAAAGAATACCATAATAATACTGACGAACTGAGCAAGGCTATTATTGTAAGTCATCTGGATTCAATGCTTAAATATGCACAGCGTTTTTATAAAAGACAGTTTATTAACCGTAAACAACTAACCGGTTCTACAGTCACAAAGTTTAATGCACTGCTGGCTGCTAATTTTGAAGAAAGAAAAACAAAAAACATTGGATTGCCAACGGTATCCCTTATGTCAGAGAAGCTAAATATATCTTCGCGCTATTTAACCGATTTGCTCAAACAAGAAACAGGAAAGACGGCTTTAGAACTTATTCATCTTTTTTTAATTGGCGAGGCAAAAAACTTATTGACCGAAGGGGAATTGAATATTTCTGAAATTTCGCACTTACTTGGTTTTGAAAATACAACTTATTTTTCACGTCTGTTTAAAAAAGAAGTAGGCAGCACACCAAATGAATTTAGAGGAAGCAGGCTAAATTAACAACATATCTCATAAGTTATAAAGAAATAGATCTTGGCTGGTATAAGTAAAATTATATGGGCTGGACTCTGTAATGATTAATTTTTAAAATACTAACAAATATAAAAACAATAAGAATGTCAAATAATCAAAATAAAATTGCATTAGTTACAGGAGCAAGCCGTGGACTTGGAAAAGATTCGGCTTTACAATTAGCGAAAAAAGGATTTGATATCATCCTGACTTATCAAACCAAAAAAGAATTTGCAGACCAAGTGGTAAAAGAAATTGAAGCTCTAGGAAAAAAAGCGTTTGCTTTGTCTTTGGATATTTCTACAACGGCAGGTTTTGACCAATTTGTAACAGAAGTAAAAGATGTTTTAGAAACTCAATTTTCTTCTGCAAAATTGGATGCATTGGTAAACAACGCAGGTATCGGAATCAATGAAAGTTTTGAAACCACAACAGAAGAAACTTTGGATGCAATGACAAATATCCATTTTAAAGGACCTTTTTTCTTAACACAAAAATTGCTGCCATTATTAAATGACGGAAGCAGTATCGTGAACACGTCTTCTGGTTTGGCAAGATTTTCTTTTGCCGGATATTCCGCTTATGGCGCAATGAAAGCAGCAGTCGATTCATTATCAAGATACCAGGCTTTAGAATTGGGAAGCAGAAAAATAAGAGTCAATTCCGTTGCTCCGGGCGCCATTGAAACAGATTTTGGAGGTGGTGCTGTTCGTGATGTTTCAGATTTGAATACGTACTTAGCTTCAGAAACAGCTTTGGGAAGAGTTGGTTTGCCGGATGATATTGGAAGTGTGGTAGCATTCCTTTGTTCTGATGATTCCAAATGGATTAACGCACAACGAATAGAAGTTTCCGGAGGATTTAAAATATAATAGAGTTTTAAATTTTAAGAAAGCCTTTAAATATTGTATTTAAAGGCTTTTTCTTTTTTAACTTCTACAGAAAAATTATCTTCAGAATTAAACAATGCTTATTTTTTAGCATTTTCCTTTTGCAAATAGGTAATAAAGTCTAAAGGTGAAACTCCTGTGATTTTTTTAAAGGTTATTGTAAATCTGCTATGTGATGAAAACCCTGATTGATCTGCAAGATAACTGATCTTATATTTTAAATAATTGCTGTCATTTTTCAAACGATCAACTATATAATTAATTCTTAACTCATTGATGTAACCGGCAAAATCTTTTGATTTATGTTTGTTTATAACATAAGACAAATACCTATGATTGATATTAAGGTCTGCCGCAACAGAATTTAGTGATAAATCTTTATTCAAATAAAAATGTGATTTTTCAAATTCTTTTATACTTTCCAGAATAGTATTTTCAGTAGCCTCTGACATATATTCCCTGGCAATTTCCTTTTTTGGTTTTTCTTCAATCTGAACCTCTGGAATTTCCTGGCTTTTATTGATAAAGCTTTTGAATTTTTTATAGTCCTGCTGTCTTCTGTAATAATTAAAGCAAACGATGAGGATAATGATAAAAATGGAAATACCTATAATTATTAAAGTAGTCTTTTGATATTCTGATTTGTTTTCGACTTGCTTTTTGCGGAGCGATTTGATTAAATCATCTGCAATAATTTTTCTGCTATGTTCTTCATTTTTATTTAGCTCGAGATTTTTTTCATTATAAAGAATGTATTTTTTATTATCGGTCTTTTTATAAAATTCCAAAAGAGAGCTGTATACTTCCTGTTTTAAAGCGAAGAAATTTGATTCATTAGCAATTTGTTCTGCTTTCTGATAATTTGAAATTGCATTTTTATAATCAGCCTTGGAGTAATAAACATTTGCAAGACCATTATATAGAAAACCTTTTAGCGGACTGTTAGAAGACTGCGATGCATTAAGTTCTGTCATTGCTTTTTGAAAGAATATCATAGCAGAATCAATCTTTTGCAATGAAAGATAATTCTTTGCGATAAGTTCGTCATTCACTGCAAACTGAAAATTTTCGTCAATACTGGAACTGGCCTTTTCAAATAACTGATTTCCATTTTTAAGATGTTCAATTGCCTTGGCGTATTTCTTATCGTACATTTCATAGTAGGCTATTTCCTGAGATAAATTTCCCTGAAATTTATACATCTCATTTTTATCCTCTATTTTTTTACTCACAGCCAATGCTTTTTGTAAATGAATTTTCCCAAGGCTATAAATTTCATTCTCACGGTAAAGCGTTGACAAAAAGCCATTTATTCTTGCCTGCAGATTATAATTTTTATCAATTGTGACTATACTGTCTGCGCGTTTTAAAGATAAAATAGCTTCATTACGTAAACCGTATTGACGTAAAAGTGTTGCTCTAAGCATGCAGGCTTTAATTCTTTCTGCATTATTACTTGAGATTTTATAGAGATAATCGGTATTTTTTAGTGCTTTTTTTGGATTTGAACTTAGAAGGACTTGTGCTGTTTCAGAAAAAACACTATCGTATTTTGACTGGGAGAAACCTGAATAAGAAGAAACAACAATTAATAGCAGTAGGAGAAAAGATTTTAGGTGCATATAAATAAGTATGGAAATTAAAGTATAATAGATTTCTAGGTGGATATTTTAAATTTTAAGATAAGCAATTATTTTCATTATGATACTATTTTATCTGCATTCTAACAATATTATATTGTTAAGTTAGAAAATAGTAGTTGACATGCTTTTGAAGATCTAACAGGATTAACATTTTATATCATCATTTTAAACTTCGTCATCTTATTGCAAAATTAAAAAAATGTTGTATTAAAATATCATTTTCTCTTTGTACCTGTCTGATCTCATTTTAGATATTATTGTATTAAGATCGCGTACAAATATATTTATACATCTTGTCTCGCGTTTTAGGACGATTCTTTCTTGAGGTTTATCCATAATATAACAGTTGTACGAGCAACTTATATACAGATATTAAGAATTAGCTATGAAAAGTGTAAATAATACTCTTTTTGTAAATGTCTGTTTTTTAGATATTTATGTCTTTTTAGAAGAGCGGATGTTTTTCTTTTTACGTAATTGGTAAAGGTTTAAGGTAATTTTCGGTGGTCAAATAATTTAGTTTCGCAGCCATATTCTATAAAGCTATTTTAAACTAAATTTTCACTTATGATCAGAAATATTTATTGGAAATACATCTGTTCCAACCTTAAAAAACAGTTAGTCTGTTCTTTATTTTTAATCTTATTTATACATCAATCTCAGGCTCAAAACCAAATCAATGGTGAAATTAAACAATTTTATGCAGTGATTTCATTTGATGAAAAAATGAATTTTGGACATTTTGATTCAGATGTATCTTGGAAGATTACAAATTCTCAAAACAACATTAATGTTTCTTTACAGGGTAATGAAATTAACGATTATGTATTCCAGCAGGCCGGAGATTATGAAATAAATTTTACGGAAAACAGAAAGCATAATCCAGATGAATGCAGTCATCCGGCAATGCCCGAAAAAGTACTTGTGAAAGTGCAGCCCGTTAAATTGGTTTTCGATTTTTCTAAAATTCAGTTTTCTGAGAAATTGCAAAAAGGGAGAAACTATTCAGATTTAATAATTACTGTTCCCGCAAAAGTTATATCAAAAGATAATTCTATCACAAAATTACCGGCGCCGGGACTGTCAGTTAGCGGTATTGGGGTTGCTTTGGCAGCTAAACCTGTGAATACCGAGATTGTCTTAAATAACAAAATTCAATTATTGAAATATAAAATTTCAGGAAAAGCAGACAAAGAAGCTTATCTGATGTTTGACTTCTATGATTTCAATAACCAGGTTCAGACTTACAATCTTTCTGAGAAAATAAAATAATAAGATAACTTATGATAAAAAACTACTTTACACTAAATAAAATATTGAATTTCAAAAAAACAATCTTCTTGTTTTTTTTGTTTTTTATATTCAATCAGGTTTCCAATGCCCAGTGTTCGACGCCCATTGTTGGATGCTCAAATACTGATTTATCGAATTTTGGAAGCGATTCAAATAACAATGCAGCCACTATAGAGTATGATAATTTTGTTTCTAGTTTTCATACAACAGTAGTAAGAACTTCAGATGGTTCTTTTCAGGTATGGGGAGAAGATATTGGAAATGATGGACTTGCAGATGTATTTTCGCCACTAACAATAAATGTAGCAAATTTTCCTGCTTTAACAACTGCAACGCCTTTAAAGGTCGGATTAGGAAGTATTTCTGCGAATAATGTTCAGGGTATTGTTTTAGCTACAGATGGTTTGTATGCATGGTCAAAAGAAGGGATTGTTCTTGACGGGTCAATTACTTCAGGAACTGCTTTTCAAAAAATTACTATTGGTGGAAATGCAAATGGTTTACCAACAGGAGTAACTCCCGGAGATGTTAAAATGCTGTTTGCAACCTACAAGACATTAGCCATTACGACCTGTAGTGGAGATGTTTGGGTAATTTCACAAACCGCAAGTGTTCGAGGTAATGGGGGAGCAGGAAATGCAACCACCTGGTATAAAGTTACAACTGATGGGACAGGTAATCCATTTTTAAGTGATGTCGTAGTCTGTAGAGGAAATTATGACGGACTTATGGCTTTAAAATCAGATGGTTCAGTCTATGTGTGGGGAGTAAATGTATTATTAGGAGATAATACAGCTATAATTCCGAGTCAGACAAGAGCTATACAAATGGCACTGCCTGGTGGAACACCAAAAATGATTGGTTCATCTGGAAGCGGTACCGAAAGATCCTATTATATTTTAGCGACCGACGGTAACATGTATGCTGTAGGTGAAAATACAAACAGACAATTGGGAGACTGGACAACTACTGATAGATTAGGATGGGTTCAGCCCCGATATACATCTGTTACGGGCCCACTTATGGATAATATGGATGATATTAAATGGTTCAGCGTACAGGAGCATGATAATTTATATGGCAGTGTTAACGTGATTAACAGCAATAAAAATTTATATGCTTTTGGACAAAGTAATAACTTTTTGCTTGGTACTGCTTCAGATCCAAGTAATCCGTCAATTCCAGCCGGACTAACTCTTACAGATAAAATTCTTGCTGTTGAAACAGGAGGGCATACATCAATGATAGTTAAAAGCTGTCAGACTAATTTTGGTTATGTTGGCCATAGAATAAGAGGAAGTATGGGTAATGGTTCTAATGGTACCAGTGACGAAAAATCTTATAATTTTGCTACTGCAGCTGTACAAATTTGCGGTGCAGAGTCAAATCCTGTTATCCAGCCTATCTCAACAGGAGGAGGGCCTGGTTCAAAATACTGTGTTGGCGATCCTGTTTTGCTAAATCCAACTCCCGCCGGAGGTACATTAAGCATAGTAAGCGGTCCGGGAAGCCTTACAGGAAATACTTTGAGTTTTACATCAGCCGGTACCGTAGTGGTTCAATACTCCGTAACCACCGAGTGTGGAGGTACTTCAGTTACTACTAAAAATTTTGAAGCTGCTCTTTGTCCTATAGATTTAGAGGTTACAAAAACAGTTGATAATATTAATGCAAGTGTTGGTAATAATTGTGTATTCACAATTACGACAACTAATAAAGGACCTTATAAGGCTACAGGAGTTAACGTAAATGACGTTCTTCCTGCTGGTTATACTTTTGTAAGTGCAACACCATCAGTAGGAACATGGTCAGCACCAAATTGGACTGTTGGCAGCCTTATTAATGGAGAAAGTGCCACCTTATCAATTGTAGCTACAGTTAATGCTTCAGGACCGTATGCGAATACGGCTATTATTTCAGGTAATGATCCTGATACTAATTCTGCAAATAATACAGCAACTGCAACACCTGTAGTTGATACTAATCTTTTAGTAACTAAAACGGCAAGCACTGGTACACATAATGTTGGGGACAACGTTACATTTACTATCACAGCTTCTAACTCAGGACCAAGTAATGCTACGGGAGTTAAAGTAACCGATACGCTTCCTGCAGGTTATACATTTGTTAGTGCAACACCTTCAACAGGAACATGGTTAGCACCAGACTGGACTATTGGAAATCTTGCCAATGGAGCAAATGCAACACTTACGATTATTGCAAAAGTAAATGCTACGGGCTCTTATGCCAATACAGCCAGTATTACAGGAGAACAGAATGATCCAACACCTGGAAATAATTCAGAATCTGCTACACCAACAGTAAATCATGCACCAGTGGCTATTGATGATGATCTTAGTGCTTCTCCTTTAAATGAAGATGGAGCTAATGGTACGGTGAATGTACTTTCTAATGATACTGATCCAGATGGTAACCCGATTGCTCCCGTAAATGGAGTTGGGCAGTTTACAGTAGATTTAGATCCTGCTTTGCCAGGTATTCAAACAACGTATTCTGATGCTAAAGGTGTCTGGACATTAAACCCATTTACAGGAATTGTAACTTTTAATCCTGCAGATAATTATAATGGAACAGCAATATTAACTTATACTTTATGTGATGCTTTCGGATTGTGTGATAATGCAGATATTACTTTTGTTGTGGCAGCAGTAAATGATAATCCGGTAGCGGTAGATGACGTTTATACTGTTGCAGAAGATGCTACAGTAACCTTAAACCCATTGGCATTGGATTCGGATCTTGATGGCGATACGTTGAGTATTACTTCAATTGGAGGAACAACTCTTACGGGTGGAGCACAAACTATCCCTGTTACAAACGGAACAGTAAATATTTCAGCTGCAGGTGTGATTACTTTTACACCATCGGCAAACTTTAATTCAGCTACGGCTATTAGTATTCCTTACGTAATCAATGATGGTCATGGCGGAACTGACACGGCAAATCAATTGATTACAGTTACGGCAGTAAATGATAATCCGGTAGCGGTAGATGACATTTATACTGTTGCAGAAGATGCGACAGTAACTTTAAATCCATTGGCATTGGATTCGGATCTTGATGGCGATACATTAAGTATCACATCAATTGGCGGAACAACACTTACGGGTGGCGCACAAACTATCCCTGTAACAAACGGAACAGTAAATATTTCAGCTGGAGGCGTGATTACTTTCACACCATCGGCAAACTTTAATTCAGCTACGGCTATTAGTATTCCTTACGTAATCAATGATGGTCATGGCGGAACTGACACGGCAAATCAATTAATTACAGTTACGGCAGTAAATGATAATCCGGTAGCGGTAGATGACATTTATACTGTTGCAGAAGATGCTACGGTAACTTTAAATCCATTAGCGTTGGATTCTGATCTTGATGGCGATACGTTGAGTATCACTTCAATTGGAGGAACAACACTTACAGGTGGCGCCCAAACAATTCCTGTAACTCACGGAACAGTAAATATCTCAGTTGCAGGCGTGATTACTTTTACACCATCGGCAAACTTCAATTCGGCTACAGCTATCAGTATTCCTTATGTAATCAGCGATGGTCATGGCGGAACTGACACGGCAAATCAATTGATTACAGTTACGGCAGTAAATGATAATCCGGTAGCGGTTGATGACCTTTACACGATAAACGAAGATACTACAGTAACCTTAAACCCATTAGCATTGGATTCGGATCTTGACGGCGATACATTGAGTATCACTTCAATTGGAGGAACAACACTTACAGGTGGCGCACAAACTATCCCTGTAACAAACGGAACAGTAAATATCTCAGCTGCAGGTGTGATTACTTTCACACCATCGGCAAACTTTAATTCAGCTACGGCTATTAGTATTCCTTATGTAATCAGCGATGGTCATGGTGGAACTGACACGGCAAATCAATTAATTACAGTTACGGCAGTAAATGATAATCCGGTAGCGGTAAATGACGTTTATACTGTTGCAGAAGATGCTACAGTAACCTTAAACCCATTGGCATTGGATTCGGATCTTGACGGCGATACATTGAGTATCACTTCAATTGGCGGAACAATACTTACAGGAGGAGCACAAACTATCCCTGTAACTAACGGAACAGTAAATATCTCAGCTGCAGGTGTGATTACTTTCACGCCATCGGCAAACTTTAATTCGGCTACGGCTATCAGTATTCCTTATGTAATCAGCGATGGTCATGGTGGAACTGACACGGCAAATCAATTGATTACAGTTACGGCAGTAAATGATAATCCGGTAGCGGTAGATGATCTTTACACGATAAACGAAGATACTACAGTAACCTTAAACCCATTAGCATTGGATTCTGATCTTGACGGCGATACATTGAGTATCACTTCAATTGGCGGAACAATACTTACAGGTGGCGCACAAACTATCCCTGTAACAAACGGAACAGTAAATATCTCAGCTGCAGGTGTGATTACTTTCACACCATCGGCAAATTTCAATTCAGCAACAGCCATTAGTATTCCTTACCTGATCAGTGATGGAAAAGGCGGAACTGACACGGCAAACCAGCTTGTAACAGTAAATGCTGTAAATGATAGTCCGACTGCAGCTGATGATATAAATACCCCAATTTCATCAACGGCAGGAGCGACAGTCTTAAACGCATTAATCGCTACAGATATTGACGGAACTATATCAAACTATACAGTTTTAACATTACCATCTCATGGAATTTTAGCATTAGCAGGAGTTCCGGTTACCGTAAATCAGATTTTGACGCCTTTAGAAGCAAGCATGCTTACTTATGAACCAAGCGGAACATTTACAGGCAACGATACCTTTACTTTTACGGCAACAGATGACCTTGGTGCCATAGATTTATCAGCGGGAACAATTACAATTCCTGTTGGAAATAATGCACCAGTTGCAAACGACGATACCAATGCTGGTATTCCGTCAACAGCAGGAGCAACAGCGATCAATCCTTTAACAGCAACAGATACCGATGGAACTGTTGTAAGTTATACAATCCTGTCATTACCAGCTAATGGAACTTTAGCATTATCAGGAACACCTGTAACGGTAAATCAGGTATTGACACCTTTAGAAGTTAGTATGCTTACATATGATCCTAGCGGAGCATTTTCAGGGAACGAAACTTTTACTTTTACAGCAACAGATAATAACGGCTCTATTGATGCAACGCCGGCAGTAATAACAATTGTGGTTGAAAAAACAATTTTGAATGCCGTAAATGATCCGGTAAATCCTGTAGTAGGAATTGATAAAACAGTCACAATTGTAAATGTATTTGATAATGATACTTTAAACAATAATCCCCTAATACCTACAGATGTTGATTTACATGAATTGACTCCTGATCCAACAGGAACAATTACATTAAAACCTGATGGAACTGTAGAATTGATTCCAAATGCACCGGCTGGAAACTATACTTTAACATACGAAATTTGCGAAAAAGCGAATCCTTCAAACTGTAGTCCTGCTACCGTTACAGTTTCGGTTGTAGCGCCTACTATGACAATAACGACAAATAGTTATTGCGATAATAATGCTCCGTATGTTTCTTATAATGTTGTTGCAGATAATTTTACACCAACAGGATTATTAACTATTAATTGGATAGACAGTGCTAACAACATTGTGGCAACCCAAAATAATATGCCATTAAGTGGTACTGTTTTATGGCCGGGAGCAGTCGTTGATAGTAATAATAAACCAACAGACTGGCCGGGATGGGTATTAGTAAACGGACAATGGATACAAGGAAATGACGGTTTTGAATTAACAAGACCTGCCGTTACCATGCAGTTTACATTAAATCCAACACAATCTGTTGTAGTTAATTATCCTGCAGCAGTAGCTGGTTGTAACGCGAGGCCAACATTCGGAATTCATGCAGGTAATGAAGATGATGTAACTCTTGCTGACGGACTTAATGGTTCATTAGAAATAATCAATGTTTTAGACAATGATACGCTAAACGGTGTTCCTGTTAAACCTTCAGATGTTATAGTAAAAGGTTTGGACTGGCCAACAGGAATTACCCTTAATAATGATGGTACAATCAATATAGCACCAGGCACAAAAGGAGGAGAGCATACACTAACTTATCAAATATGCGAAGTAGCCAATGGATCAAATTGTACTACTGCAACCGTTAAGATTTTTGTTGAAATTCCTGCAATTGCAATAGTAAAAACAGTTGTATTGAATGATGATAATGGAAATGGATTTGCCGAAGCCGGAGAAACTTTAACCTACAATTTCGCGATAACAAACAAAGGAAATGTTGCTCTGGAAAAAATAATGGTTTCAGATCCTTTACCTGGAATTGTTATGAATGGAGGCCCTATTAATCTGGCGGTTGGTGAAACTGATAATTCTTCGATAACAGGAACCTATACTTTATCTCAGGCAGATGTTGATTCCGGAAGCATAAGCAATCAGGCAACAGCATCAGGTACGACGAAAAGCGGAATAATTGTTTCGGATAAATCAGATTCTAGTGATACTGAAGGAGATAAACCAACTATTTTAGAATTAGGAGGTTGTGTGATTAAAATCTTTAATGCTGTTTCTGCAAATGGAGATAATCAAAACGAAAGATTCTACATTCAGGGCTTAGAATGTTATCCTGACAATAGCGTACAGATCTTCAACCGTTGGGGAGTTTTAGTATTCGAAAGAGAGCATTATAACAATGCAGAAATTGCTTTTAGAGGTGTTTCAGAAGGTCGTGCTACTATTAAAGACTCAAACGGATTACCTGAAGGTACTTATTATTACATCATTAGATATAAAGATAAGCAATCTAACCTACAGCAAGAGGCTGGGTATTTATACCTTACCAAGTAACATACTATACAAATTAAATGGCTTAGTGAAAGCTAAGCCATTATTTTAAAAATAAAATAAATGAGAAAATTAGTTTTAGTTTTATTGTTTTGTTCGGTTGCAAGTTTTGCTCAGCAAGATGCGCAGTTTACACAATATATGTATAATACCATTAGTATAAATCCGGCTTACGCGGGTTCAAGAGGAGTCATAAGTGTTTTAGGACTTTATCGTACACAGTGGGTTGGGTTAGATGGTGCACCCGAAACAAGCAGTTTTTCTGTAAATACACCTGTAGGTAATAATGTAGGACTTGGGGTTTCATTAGTAAATGATAAAATTGGTCCTACAAATGAAAACAACATATCAGCAGATTTTTCGTATTCTATTCCAACATCGGCTACAGCCAAACTTTCTTTTGGTATAAAAGGATCAGCAAATTTATTCAAACTTGATCCCACAAAGTTAAACCCCGAAAATCAGGGCGATCCGCAATTTCAGGATTTTAAAAATAAATTTTCACCTAATGTTGGTGCTGGTGTATACTTGCATTCAGACAAAGGATATGTTGGTTTATCTGTACCCAATTTTATCGAAACAAATCGTTACGATGATAATGAAACTGCAATTTATAAAGAGCAGATAAATTACTATTTGATTGCCGGATATGTATTTAATCTGGATCGTTATGAGCAAATAAAGTTCAAACCAGCAGTTTTGGCCAAGATGATAGAAGGTTCACCGTTTCAGGTTGATGCTTCGGCAAATTTTATGTTTAATGACAAGTTTGTTGTTGGTGTTTCGTACAGATGGAGTGCTGCAGTAAGTGCACTGGCCGGATTTCAGATCACAGACAGTTTATATCTGGGTTATGCCTACGATCGCGAAACAACTAAGTTAGTGAACTACAATTCAGGATCGCATGAAATATTCCTGCGTTTCGAGTTTTTGAATAAGTATAGCCGAATAACATCACCAAGATTTTTCTAGTCATGAAAATAAAAAATATAATTTATACCGTACTAATGTCTTTTTGCTTTTTCAGCGGAATGGCTCAAAAGGCACTTTTGCAAAAAGCAGAAAAGCAATATGATAATTATGCCTATGCAGATGCAATTTCGATTTACGAAAAGCTTGCCGTTAAAGGATATAAAGACGAAAAAATGTTTCAGAGATTAGGTAATGCTTATTACTTTAATGCCGAATTAACAAAAGCAGTCGTTTCTTATGATGAACTTTTCTTTCTGAATCCCAAGCAGGAACCCGAATATTTGTACAGATATGCACAGTCTCTTAAAGCAGTAGGAGATTACGCTAAAGCGGATAAAATGCTCGACGAATTCAATAAGAAAGTAAATACAGATACCAGAGGAATTTTATTTGAAAATAACAGAAATTATTTAGAGCAGATCAAATTAAACTCTGGCCGATTTGAAATTGTAAATACCAATATTAATACAGAACAATCAGATTTTGGAAGTACTGTTTTAAATAATAATTTAATATTTGGTTCTGCACGTAAAATTAGAAAGAAAGAAGGAAAGACATTTTTATGGACAAACAGAGCTTTTACAAATTTATATACTGCAGCTATTCAGCCAGATGGTAATCTTGGGACTCCGGTTTTGCTGGATACAGATGTTAATTCAAAATTTAATGAATCGACTCCTGTTTTTACAAAAGATGGCAAGACGATGTATTTTACAAGAAATAATTTTTTGGATGGAAAACGAGGAAAAGACGACAAGAATATTACCTTATTAAAACTGTATAAGGCTAGTTTCTTAAATGGTAAATGGGATAATATTACAGAATTACCTTTTAACAGCGACGCTTATAGTACTGCTCATCCGGCGTTAAGTTTAGATGAAAAGCAATTATTTTTCGCATCGGATATGCCGGGAAGTTTAGGTCAGTCTGATTTATACAGCGTAACGATTAATAGTGATGGAACATTTGGAAAACCCGAAAATTTGGGATCCAATATTAATACGGAAGGAAGGGAAACTTTTCCTTTTATTTCAGGAGATAACGAATTGTATTTTGCAACCGATGGACGTCCCGGACTTGGCGGACTGGACATATTTGTTTCGAAAATACTGGACAACGGAACTTTTGACAAAGTACAGAATATCGGTGAACCGGTAAATACTAAATTTGATGATTTTGCTTTTATCATTGACAGCAATACACGTAATGGATATTTTTCTTCTAATAAAAAAGGAGGAATGGGCTATGATGATATTTATAAGTTTACCGAGACAAGAAAATTAGTTTGCGAAAGAACTTTAAAAGGAACCATTTATGATGGTAACGCTAATACTGTTATAGAAAATGTAAAAGTAGTTTTGCTTGATGAAAAGCTTCAGGTTTTAGAAGAAGTACTTACAGGTAAAGACGGCAGCTATTCATTCAAAGTTAACTGTAACAAAGCATATACTGTTCGTGTAATTGGAGAAGGTTATCCAATAAAAGAAAATCAGGTTACGATTTCATACGCTGTTGATAATAAGTTAGATTTTACTTTAGAAAAAGAAAAAACAGAAATTAAAGAAGCAAAACCAATTGCAATTGGAACAGATTTGGCCAAAACGCTAAATATTTCAATGATTTATTTCGATTTAGGAAAATGGAATATTACAGATAAAGCAGCAATTGAATTAGAGAAAATATTTGCCGTAATGCAGGAATATCCAAAAATGAAAATAGATATTCGTTCGCATACAGACAGCAGATCATCTGTAAAATCAAATATGGTTTTATCTGATAAAAGAGCAAAATCTATTATGGCGTGGCTTGTAAAAAAAGGCATTTCCGCAAATCGATTAAAAGGAAAAGGATATGGCGAAAGCAAATTGCTTAACAGATGTAAGGATGGTGTAAAATGTAGTGAGGAAGAACATCTCTTAAACAGAAGAAGTGAATTTTTAATAATATCCATGTAATTTTAAAACAGCCCAATTCGAAAGAATTGGGCTGTTTTATTTTGGTACAAATTATTTAAAAAGAATAAGCCTCGTCTGAAGTACAATCCTCAATATCTTCTTTGACAATAGCAAATCATATACATAAAAAAGCTCCAGATTTCTCTGAAGCTTTTTTATTACTGATTGCGATATAATTTTAGATTGGTCTTTTGTAAACCGTAACATCATCTACCCACATCATTACAGATGAAAATAAGTTAATTTTATTAGGATCTATAAAATTAGAGTCTTTAGATCCCACATTCATATTGAAAATAATCGAATGTGTTCCAAAATTATTAAAATTAAGATTGGCTACACTACTGTTCGTATAAGTTGCAACAGTTATATTGTCAACCTTTATGGTTACTGTTACGACATTGTTTTGCATTTTCCAGAAGGATTCATATAAGTGCCATCCGTTATTTCCGTTTAAATTAAAACTACCGGGATAGTTTCTTTCGGCAGCATTTCCTAATAAGTTGTTTCCGGAAGAAGTTCCATAAAAAATATTTGAAGTATAACGGCTCGCATTTGGTGCAAAAGAATACCCTTCCAGAATATCAATTTCTCCTTTGGTTGGCCATGCGTTTTGCTGTACAGACCAAAAGGCCGGCCATGCACCGTAAGTATCTGAGAAAGATTTGTAGGTTCCGCCATCCATCGCTATTAATTTAATATTAGCAGAAAGCATATACTCTGTATTGTTTTCTGGTTTGTATTGGTAATGAGAAGAAATGAAACCAGATTGATATTTGTAAGCACTTAACTTGGTTGTTTTGATTTCTAAACATTGTTTTCCATCTCTCCATTGTGTGGTAGGTACCGAACTATTATAGTCACAATACCAGGAATTATAATCCGCTCGCTGTTCTTTTGTCCATTGTGACAAATTAGAGCCTACATTGAATGTGTCTTCAAATTGTTTCACCCAGGGTGCAGCGGCTATTTTACCTGTACTTGCAGCGGTATTTACACTTGACAATTGCTCTTCTGCCAATACAGGAGTTGTACTATCTGAGCAGGATGCAAATCCTAAAACACATGATAATGCTAATGATAACAAATTTAATTTTTTCATAATTTTTTGTGGTTAATTAATAGTATAGTATTATGCTTTAAAATTTAATCTAAACCTTCCAGAAATCCGGTATGCGAACTTTTGATAGCAAAATTGGAGTCATACAATAAAGGCCAGTCATTTCCAACATGGTTCAGATCTGTACTATACGGAATCCAGGATTCATTATCCTTCATTCCCCAAATCGTTAAAGCGTATTTATTTGCTGCCGGAATTGCATTATAGATTTTTACCATTTCCTTGTATTTTGCTTTTTGGGCTAACCTTCTTTCATTTGTAAAAGTAGAAATGTCATTAAATGGATTGACCTGAATGTCTAATTCTGAAACGTGAATTTTCAGACCTTTTGAGACAGCTCTGTTAATATCTGTTTCGATTTGAGTTTTTGTTGGGCTTAAATAAGTATTATGCATTTGAAAACCAACACCATCAATAAGGTTACTTGTTTTTAGATCATCTATAATGCTAAAAACTTTATCTTGTTTTGGGATATTAGCAGACGTTGCATAATCATTATAAAACAATAATAAGTTGGTGTCATCTGCCGCAGTTGCTGCATTTCTTGCCCATTGAAAACAATCTTTTACATAATTAGGACCCATTCGTCTAAGAAAAATAGTATTTCTCATATTTCCTCCATTGTCATCTACAGATTCATTAACCACATCCCAGGATTTTACTTTTCCGGCATAATGCGTAACAACATCTGTGATATATTTTTTTACTTCCGCAGCAAATTCAGCATCAGTACCTGAAAAATCGGTTAACCATTTTGGTACTGAATTATGCCATACTAAAGCATGACCGTGAACATTGATGCCATTTGAATTTCCGTAAGCAACAATTTGATCAGCAACCGTCCAGTTATAAACACCGCTTGCAGTAGAAATTTGATCCATTTTCATTTCATATTCGGCAGAAATACTGCTAAATTCATTTTTCAAAATAATATCATAAGGGCTTCCGCTGGTTAATTGCGAAGCTTTTATTGCCATACCAACAAAAAATGGATTTGCCGCCTTATTGACTTTTACTTTTAAAAAAGTAGGATCTTCAGGAATACCATCTGAACCAGTAGTTACAACACTAATAACATTTGAATAATCTGAAATCTCTGTTTCTGATTTGGCTCTTACTCTGTAATAATATTGCGTGCCTCCTGTTAAACCAACTACAACTTCATTTAAATCAGTCACTTCTTTTGCATTGTAATTGGACACAAATGCTGTAAAATTTTCGGTTGTAGAAACATCCAAAAGGTAGCTTTTAGAATTCGAAACATAATTCCATTTAGCTTTAAACCCATTGTCATTCACATCTTTTGGTGCGTTTGCAACTGGATTTTCTAAAGTTTCAACAGTTTCATTGTCATCTTTAGAACAGGCACTTAAAAAAAGGAAGAGACTGCTGAGCACTAGTAAAAATTTAATTTTCATACTGTTTTTTTATTATAGAATATTCTGGAATACTCTTATTATATTTTCTTTATTATTTATGATATAATTTGCTTTTATAAAGAGGCTGCTTTTGATAACAACCTCTTTTTTAGTTAAAGCATATAATCCTCAATTATTCGTAACGAATTTTAATATTGTCAAATTTTATCACACTAGGATTTGGCGTATCACTCTGTACAATTCCTACTTTGATTTCATTAACTTTAGAAGCGTCCAGCGTAGTGGCAGGCAATCCAAACCCATAATTATCTTTAAAATCAGCTAAGGTTATGGTTTTTGTTGTCCAATTTGTATCGGTTACTTTAAAATTATAACCATAGTCTTTACCATCAATAGTGTTTAATTGTATGGCAAATTGAGCGCCTACGACATTGGCACTTACGTCAATATCTATAAAAGTTTTTGCAGCATCAGTGTTTGATGCACTTAGAAAGCTAGTTCCCCCTCCGGCGCTGCTTCCGTTGTAACCGTTGGCAGTTGAACCAGTCCATGCAAGTGTTGCGTAATTACCTGTTGGGCCACCTGTAGTATTTGCGTTAAAACTATCGATATCGCCATACGAATTCCAACTCGTTCTGACACCGTTTCCGTCAAAATCAGACACGATAACAATAACTTCCGGAGTAACAGGAGGAGGAATCTGTATTACTTTTTTTGCTATACCTCCCGGCGTTGTAAGTACTAACTCTGAGCCAAAGACGGCATCTTCAGGCACACCTATAATAATTGAAGAAGATGATTTTGAAGTATAACTTATTGCTTTTCCGTCTAAGGTTATCGAAGAAATATTATAAAACCATGTACCTTCAATTTCAAGCGGAGACCCCGGAGTTGCTATTTCAGGAATTGTTTTTGTAATGGTAGGAACAGGCTGTAAAATTTCAATTTCTTTTGTAAACGAACCAGCAGCAGTTTCAAATGTAATGGGTTGTACACCAAATCGACTTCCTAGTTTGTCATCAAATGGAACAGTAAAAATAAACGCTTTGTCTGAATTATGATTAGGATTAAAACTGATATTGATTTTATTATCCAGCGTAATCTTTTTTAATCCCGCTAAACCTTCGCCTTCGACCCTGACTTTATTTAACGGAAAAGCCTGATTAAGTAAATCTCCGGGTTCAGCAACCATTGCATCTATAGTTGCAAGAGTACTATTATCATCATTTTGGCAAGCTGTAAAAGAAACCAGAGCCAAAAGAATTATAATTCTATATTTTATTTTATTGATCATAGTATAAAAATTAATTGAAGTTAAAAGGAACCGGCGGTTCTAATAATGATGGATTAGTATCAATAGCAGATTGAGGTAATGGCAATTCAAAATAATTGTTTCCCGGAGTTATTTTTCTGGAAACCAAGTCTGTTCTGGCATCATCAGAATAAAAACCAACTTCCTGCTGTGAAATAATTGCTGTAGCTTCAGCAATACCACGGCGTTTTAAATCAAAGAAATATTGTCCTTCAAGTGCAAATTCAACTCTTCTTTCGTTAAACAGATCATCTCTCGTAAGTATTGTTTTAGCTGGTAATCCGGCTCTTGATCTCACTTCATTAAAAGCGATTAAAGCATCTGCAGAAGTAGTAGAACCTGCTCCGGCCAAAATCGCTTCAGCATGCATTAATAAAACATCAGAATATCTTAGTATAATCGTGTTTTGTGATGTTCTCATAAAAAACACATCGTTTCTTTCGGCTGCAGAACCTACAATGTATTTTCTGAAATTAGCTCCTGTAGAAGAAAGGATTTTTTTGTATGTGAAACCACCTTGATTTTTTAATAATTCAGGATAAAAGTCACCATCTGTCATAATCGTGTTCTTTTTTCTGGTATCATTTGGCTCAAATCCAGCTTGTAGTGAAATAGAAGGCAGGTAAACTCCCCAGCCGTCACCGCCACCCGTTATTCCTGTACCTCCCGGAACTATATAGGCCTGATTGGTGTTTTGTGTTCCCCATTCTGTAGCAATCGCTTTCCATTGCAGGGCAAACATACTCTCTGCGCTGTTATTATTTTCAGGGCTGCTAAATAAGTTTCCGTATTCCTGGATTAACTTATATTGGTTTCCAATAATTTGCTGGGTTAAGGCTAAACTTTCTCCGTATTCATTTAAGGTTAAATGCACTTTTGCAAGAATACCCATAGCAACATATTTAGTAACGTACCCTTTTTTTAATGGTTTTTCAGGTAAATTTTCAACAGCATATTCCAAATCCTGTTTTATAAATTTATACACATCAGCAACGAGATTTCTTTTTGGCTGTGCAGCAGAACCTGCTTTACTAATAATAGGCACAGCACCAAAAGTTCTCACGAGATAGAAATACGCATTGGCTCTCATAAATCTGGATATTGCAATCGCTTTTTTATAAGATGCTTCAGGCAATTCGCTTTTTCTTTCTTCAACCAGACTCATTAAATTATTGGATTGATCGACAACCGAAAATAACGAAACGTATCCTTCTGTCAGGATTGGGTTTTGCGAGGTTACCTGTGCATCTTTAAATTGCGCATAAGCACCATCAAACGAAAAAGCATTTCCCGCATACATATCTCCTACAGCAATCAGGAATTTATCATTAAAAGTAAACCACGGCTTAAAGTACAAACTCTCAGCGATTCCGTCAAAAGCGGTAACTCCTTCGGGCAAATCGGCCGGGGTTAATTGATTTTCAGATGGTGCATCCAAAAAATCATCTGAACAGGAAAATAAAGACAGCAATGGTATTAGCATTCCCATCATAAAAAGTTTAAAAAGTTTTTTCATAACTACTTTTTTTTATGTTAACGATTATGAATCATTAAGTTAAATGTGTTTTTTATCAATTTTAGAATTCTAAATTTACTCCCATAGAAATTGTTCTTGGCACAGGATATCTTCCTAAATCAATACCGCTCAGGGTTATATTTTGATCTAAATTTCCAAGGGCAGGGTCAAAACCGGAGTATTTAGTAAACGTGTATAAATTTTGAACATTTGCGTATAATCTTACTTTAGAGAAAATAGAGTTTTCGAATATTTTTTCTGGTAAATCATAGCTCAAAGAAACATTCTGAATTCTTAAATAAGAACCGTCTTCAACAAATCGATTCGAAATTCTGCCATTACCGTTTGGATCATTAAGTGTGATTCTTGGAACATCAGTATTTTCGTTTACTCCAGGTTCAAAAGCCTGCAGCGCCTCAGTACTAACGTTTCCGAAACGATCTCCAAATCCCGGATAAATGCCATCTGTATAATGACGTGTAAAGTTGTAGATCTGGTTACCCTGACTTCCTGTTAAAACAACAGATAAACTGATGTTTTTGTATTTAAAGTTATTGGTAAATGCATACGTAAAATCAGGAATTGCGTCTCCTATGGCTGTTTGATCTTTACTATCGATTTTTCCATCGCTGTTAAGATCTTTAAAGCGAATATCTCCAATTCCGGTTCCTGTTTCCTGAGTTGGTCCTGCAGCTAATTCGGCAGCATTTTTAAATAATCCATCGGTAACATATCCATAAAATTGTCCTACCGGCTGTCCTTCTGTTGTTCTGGTAACGTTATACAAATCAAATTGTACTTTTCCTAACAAAGATTTGCCCTGACCCTGAAAACTGGTCAGCTCATTATTGTATTTAGATAAAATAATTGTACTGTCCCAAGTGAAATTTTCGGTAACAATATTTCTTGTATTCAAGGTAAATTCAACTCCTTTAGTTACAATTTCACCTGTGTTGAGGTAGTAATTAAGGGCACTTTGATTCGATTCATCGTTGATTTGTTTAGTCAGGAAATCGGATGAATTCTTAACATAATAATCAAAATCTATTTTTACTCTGTTATCAAATAAACCTAATTCAAAACCGGCATTGAAAGATTTAAGAGATTCCCATTTAATGTCCGGATTACCTAAATTATCAATTGTTGGCGAAACACCTCCAAACGGGGATGAAAGTAACGACAGTATGGTTTGATATCTGTTTGCCGGAATATTTTGATTTCCAACAAGACCATAACCTGCCCTGAATTTTAAATAATTTATAGTCTTAGATAAAGGCTCAAAGAACTTTTCGTTGCTTACTGTCCATCCTCCTGAAAATGATGGAAAATATCCCCATTTGTTGTTAGGACCAAAATTTGACGAAGCATCTGCTCTTAAAGACGCAGAGAAAGAATATCTGTCAGAAAAGCTATAGTTTAATCTCGAAATATAAGATGCCATCGACCATCTGCCAGAACCATTTCCGTTAAGTGCAGTATCAATATCGCCAATGTTTAAGTTCGTAAAATTCTTATTTAAAAACTCACCCGTTCTGTAACCGCTTAAATATTCATAGCGGCTTTCCTGAGCTTCCTGACCTAATAAGAAAGTAAAATTGTGATTTTCATTTAGCGTTTTATTATAAGTCAGATAGTTTTTAATGTTCCAATAATAACTTTGATCTTGCTGTTTGAAAGATTTGTTTAAAAGTTCAGACACATTTCCTAAAGTATATTTAGGTGCAAAAGCACTGCTTTTGGAAAAATTAAGATCATATCCTAATTCAGATCTAAAAACCAATCCTTTGATAATCGTGAAATCAGCAAATAAATTACCATTAATTTTAAATCTCTCTGTAGTTGAATTATTGTATTCAGACAAAGCGATTGGGTTGGTTGCTTCATTTGCCGAAGACCCTAAACCACTTGTTGGTCCCGCATAAGAACCATCGGCGTATCTAACCGGTAATTCCGGCGATTGTCTTAAGGTATTCATTACCAAACCACCTCTGTCGTCATTTCTTACTACTTGTTGAGACGACTTGCTTACAGATAAATTATTCCCAATTTTCAGCCAGGATTTAACATTAGAATCTACATTTAATCGCATCGATAATCTGTTGAAATCTGAGTTTAGAACAATTCCTTCCTGATCAAAATAATTTAAAGAAGTATAATAACGCGTTCCGTCTTTTTCACCAGAGAATGACAGCTGATGATTGTACATGGTAGCGGTTCTAAAAAGTTCATCCTGCCAGTTTGTTCCATTACCCAATAAATTAGGTTTTTGATATTGATACGGAACAGGCTCTCCATTTAATTTGAAAATTTTTGCCTGATAAGCAGCATATTGAGGCAAGTTTAAAACATCAACAGTATTGGTTACCTGCTGAGTACCTAAATAGGTTTCATAGGTAAACTTTGATTTTCCTTTTTTCCCTTTTTTGGTTGTAATCAAAACGACACCGTTGGCACCATTTGCACCATATATAGCCGTTGCCGATGCATCTTTTAAAATATCAATAGTTTCGATATCAGAAATATTCAAACCTGATAAAGCCGAGTTTTTAGTTTGTCCGTTTCCTCCACCTAAAGCGCTAAAAGAAAAAGAGTCGTTGTTTTTATCAGCAAAAACGGGTGTTCCGTCAATAACGTATAAAGGCTCGTTACCGTTAATGGAAGTTATTCCTCTAATTTGAACAGAGATTCCGCCTCCGGGAGTACCTGAATTTTGAGTAACGTTTACACCTGCAGCCTTACCCACAAGAGCCTGATCGATAGAAGTAAACGGTTTGTCCTGAATTTCAGAAGCTTTAATAGAAGAAACAGCACCGTTTATATCTTTTCTTTTTGAAGTTCCGTACCCTATTACAACAACCTCATTTAATTTTTCCAGATCATTGACCATAACCACCTGCATTACTGATTTTGCGGGCAGTATTAAATTTTTATATCCTACATAACTAAAAAGCAATGAAGCTGTTGGTTCGACATTGTTTAAGGCAAAACTACCGTCGAAATCGGTAACTGTTGCGTTTTTTGTTCCTTGTACTATTACACTAACACCTGGCAGACTGGTTCCGCCTGATGTTACTTTACCTTTAACAGTTTGAGCAAAGAAAAAATTTCCCCACATACACACTATTAAACACAATAGTTTTTTTAATGTTCTTTTCTGCATAAAATTTGGTTGTTAGACTGAGTTAAATAATTAGTTATTTTAGTTTGTAAAAAATATTTAATGGGTTGGTTTTTGTCTCACTTATTATTTGAGTTGTGGTAAAAAACTATTTCTTAAATATTTCTTAACGAAAGTAAAATCTACAGCAGTCCAAGTGTAGAACAGATGAAGCAAATCATGCATCATTTGATGCAAAACCGCATCTCAACCCTCTGGATTTAAATAATAAGAGGTAAAAACCACAAAACCACCAATGAATTATTGGCAAAAAATTATGCTTTAAAATATATTTTGCGAAATTATATTGTAGTATTTTTATTAAAATAACAAGTTTGCGCAAATTAAAAAAAATCCTTTTTTAGAAACACACCAACAAAAAAAGCCCCAATTTAAATCAGGGCTTTCTAAAATTATTATCGCTTATAAAAATCTTTTTATCTCTCTTCTATATTCTTTCATCTATATTCTTTTTTCTATATTCTTTCATCTTTCTTCTCTATTTCTTAGATCCAGTTTCCTGTGTAGGCAGATGCCCGTATTTAAGTTTATAACATTTGGCAAAATAAGAAGGGGAGGTGAATCCTACTTTATAACTAATTTCATTGATGTTAATAGTATTATTGCCTTGTTCAAGCAATTGTTTTGCTTTTTCTAATCGTACATTTCTAATAAACTCATTTACAGAAACACCTGTTAGCGTTTTTATTTTTCGATACAATTGACTTCTGCTCAGGAAAACTTTAGAAGAAAGCAGCTCCACACTTAAATCAGATTCGCTCAGGTTTTCATTAATAAAATGAAGAATTTTTTGAATGAAATCATTGTCTAAAGAAGTTGTTTTTTCCTTTCCGTCTTTTGTGATGCCGGTATAAAATTTCTTAAACATTATTTGTCTGCTTGTAATAAGCTGCGCCAGACTGGATTTTAAAATATCCAATTCAAATGGTTTGCTCAAATACATATCTGCACCAGAGTCTATTCCTTCAATCCTGTCCTGTACCATTGCTTTTGCAGAAAGCATTAATAACGGAATATGACTTGTTTTCAGATCTCCTTTTATATTTTTACACAACTGCAATCCGTCCATTACTGGCATAATAACATCTGTAATTATAATATCCGGCAATTTCTGAACGGCCAGTTCGTAACCTTTTTTTCCGTTTTCGGCGGTAATGACTTTATATAATTTACTCAATTCCGTTTTCAGATAATTTCGTAATTCAAGATTGTCTTCAACAATCAGAACGGTATATGCTTTTGCAGTATCTGCTTCAATTTCTTTTATTGATTCGTTAGGAATCTCTTCATCATCTTCCTGATATTTATTCGATTCAAACAAGAACTTATTTTTATTTTTTTCAATTTCAAAAACTTCATTGACTACTTCATTTTCCTTATAAAAAGAGTTGCCTAAAGGAAATATTACCATGAATTTTGTTCCTTCTCCCGGTGTGCTTTCAACATCAATTTTTCCTTTATGAAGCTCAACAAATTCTTTTACAACCTCTAAGCCAATTCCGGTGCTTCCGTAGTAATCTTTATTTAGGTTATTAACCTGATAAAATCGATCAAAAATTCTTTTCAAATCCTCTTTGTAAATTCCTGAACCAGTATCTGTAATGGTTATTGAAAAGGAGGAAACCTTGCTTCCATTAATTATTAAGGAATTATTCTCATCTAATTTATCGATAGAAACAGTAATAAACCCATCATCGGGAGTAAACTTAAAAGCGTTTGAGATAATATTGAATATTATTTTTTCCAGCATTTTAGGATCTAACCAATCTTCAAGCTCTTCAATTGATGGCTCAAAATCAATAGTTATGTTTCTCGCAGCTGCTTCCTCATCAAAATAGCCTATAATTTCTTTTACAAAAGCGATCACTTCAATTTTTTTAACCTGAAGAAAAATTTTGTTGAACTCTAATTTATTAAAATCCATAAGCTCATTGATAAGCCTTGAAAGCCTGTCTGAGCTTTTATGTACCGTTTTTAATTTATTATGTATTTCTCTCGATACATTTTTACTCCTTAAAATATCTTCGAGAGGGTTAATAATTAAGGTTAATGGTGTTCTGAATTCATGCGAAATATTAGTAAAAAACTGTAATTTTTTATTGTTTAATTTTTCTAACTGAATTGTTTTTTCTCTTTCTAAAATGATGGACTGTCTGGCTTTAAAACGATTTTGATAAATCTTGTTGAAATATATAATCAGGAAAACTAAAATTGAGGCGTATATTAAATAAGCCCAAATAGTTTTCCACCACGGGGGAAGGATTTTTATTTTTAACTCTAACTGAACATTACTCCACGAACCATCTGCATTGGCCGATTTTACTTTAAAAACATAATTACCAGGCTCCAGATTGGTATAAGTAGCTGTTCTGTTATTGTCTACATAATTCCAGTCTTTTTCAAAACCTTCAAGATAATAGGCGTATTGGTTTTTTTTAGAATAATTATAGTTTATCCCCACATATTCGATCGTAAAAACCGATTGTGCATGATTGAGAATAATTTCTTTTGTCTGAGAAATTACTTTGGTTAACGGCGAACCTTCTTCATTTGGTTTTACAGATTTATTAAATAATTTGAAATCACTAAAATACAGCCTTGGCGCTTTTTCTGTTTTTTTAATTTCATTAGGGTTAAAATAGTTTACTCCTTCATAACCGCCAAAATACAGTTCGCCATTTCCGTCTTTAAAGACTGCATTATTATTAAAATCGTTGTCAATAAGACCATCATCTTTATTGAAATTGGTGCTTTGTTTGTTTTTAAAATCGAGTTTTGTTAGCCCGGATCCACCGCTTATCCATAAAGATCCATTGTTATCAGAAATGATGGCGCGAACTGATTTTTCTTCAAAACCCGGAAAATCATCATAATTAGAAAATATCTTGTTTTTTTTATTATAACTAAAAAGTCCTTCGCCATCTGTACCGATCCATATTTTTTTATCGTTGGATTCATAAATTGATAAAATGGTCTGAATACCGCTATATTTTGTTTTATCCCTGAACATTTCATCGCGCATGTTTATCACTCTAAAACCGGAATCGGCATTTAAGTGTACCTGATATAGCCCTAAAATTGTTCCCACCCATAAAATATTATCAGAGTCAACAAAAACTTTGCGAATAAAGGCTTCGTCTAAAGAGTTGTCTGCAAATGGTTTAGTGTTACAATGCACGAATGTGTTGCTCTTATTGTCAAAATAATGAAGTCCTTTTATGAAAGTTCCAATCCAGATTCGGCCTCCGGAGTCTTCAGAAAAACTAAAAATCCTATTCGATTTCAGTCCTGCTGTATTTGTCGTATTGTAGTTTATGAATCGGGTAGTTCCATTTTTCAAAAAATAAATGCCGCGATCCCAGCTTCCTACCCAGATATTTTGTTTACTGTCTATGAAGATAGTCTGAATATCAACAGCATCCAGACCGGAATAGTAGCTTTGATTGTTTTTGTTAACATGAATGTAAGTTTTAGCCGAAAGATTATATATATCAAGTCCGCCGCCTTCATTACTTATGATCAGATTGCCCTTTTTATCTTTTATAACTGAAGTTACATAGCTTGTTTGCAGGGAATTATCGTTGTTAACAAGCGACTCAAGTGAATTAAATTTATTGTTTGGCTTATCAAATACGCCAAGCCCTTTATTGAAATAACCTAACCAAAGTCTTTTTTCCTTGTCTTCGTATAACGACCATACGGAATTCGACTTTAAACTAAAATTATTGTATTTGCTGTGCAGGTATTTTTGCAGTACTTCTCCTTTAAAATTTACAACTAATAAGCCATCATTTTCGGTACCGCAAAGTATATAATCCTGACTGCTTTGTATAATAGATAAGATTTTATTTTTGGTAATAAAAAAATTCTCAAATTGATAGTTATCCGTTTCAGGTTTAATTTTTATCAGCCCATTTTCAGTTGTTCCCAGCCATAAATATCCAAATTTGTCTATAACAACACTTTCTATATCATCTAATAAAGGTTCTCTTTTAAACTTGTCTTTATAAACCTGCTTTACTTTTCCGTTTAGATCGATCTCTAAAAGTCCATAACTGGTTCCTAAATAAATAATTCCCTGTTTATTTTTTACCGAACATTTGATTAAAAAGTTTGGTTTTTCGAGAACTTTTGAGTGCACTAAAGACGCTTTTAAGGTTTTTACATTTACTTTAAATAATCCAAAACCATAAGCACCTAAAAGTATGTCGCCATTGTTATCTTCAATAATGGTTTTTATAGTAATTGGCTGTTCGTAACCTTTTACAATTGCATCCTGAATATTGATTTTAGTAAAATTATCCAGATCCCGATTGTATAAACACAAGCCTTCATCTGTACCAATCCATAAGTTATTTTTAGAATCAATAAAAGTGGCATAAATAAAGTTACTGTTTACTGAACCTGGTTTTTTATCATGTTTATATCCAAAATAATTTACCCCGTCATATCGATATAATCCTGCGCCATTAGTTCCTATCCAAATAAAGCCATTGTGATCCTGAATGATAGAAGAAATAGCCCTTTTTGAAGTAGTTTCCTGTATGCTTCTAAATTGGTAGTTTTCAAATTTATCCTGAGAAAACATACAATTTACAAGACCAAAAAAGCACAGAAGAATATATTTGATATTTTTCATTTACATTTTAATATTTATCAATTCTATTAGAAATAAAATTTATAATTGATTTTATTTAATCATATCTAAAACAATATTAATAAAACTAAACAGAACACTTACTTTTTTTATCCAGATTTACCATATTGCTAAAAACCTGAGCAGATTAATAACCTCAAAAGGATTAATCGTACTCAGGCTATAAATTGCTTAAAAATAAATCAAATGATAAGGGTTATCTTTTTGTTTTTAAGTTCGTTAGCGTTTATTTTAGTTCGAATTTACTCGTAAGACCTTCATTAGAATTCCAGCCAACCATAACATTAAACAAACCAGCTTCGGTTAAAAATTTACCATTGTTGTCATAAAAACCAAGTTCCTTGTCAGTTAAGGTAAACTGAACGGTTTTCGTTTCTCCTTTTTTTAATGCAATAAGTTCAAAACCTTTTAATTCCTTCACAGGTCTAACCACACTGGCGGCGACATCATTTATATACAACTGAACTACTTCTTTCCCATCAAAATTTCCGGTATTGGTAACATCAACACTTAGTTCAATTTTTTCTCCTTTCTGGAAGGAAGTTTTTGCTAATTTCAGATTTTTATATTCGAAAGAAGTATAGCTTAATCCATAACCAAACGGATATAATGGTGTTTTTTCGACATCAATATAATGAGACCAAAAAGCGTTTTGATCTTTATTGGTTGGTCGTCCTGTATTGTACAAATTGTAATAAATTGGACATTGCCCAACGTTTCTTGGAAATGACATTGTCAGCTTACCACTTGGGTTATAATCTCCGTACAAAACCTGTGCAATTGCATTTCCGGATTGGGTACCTAACTGCCAAGCTTCAACAATAGCAGGAATATTTTCTGCTGCCCAAGGTAATGCCAGCGGACGCCCGTTATTTAAGACCAAAACGATATTAGGATTTACTTTGTAAACTTCTTCTAGCAATTGCTGCTGATTTCCAGGCAGACCTAATTCTGTTCTGCTGCGTCCTTCACCACTTTGAAAACCAATTTCTCCTAAAACCATTACCACAACTTCTGCTTGTTTGGCTGCCTTTTTAGCAGCTTCAAATCCGGAAAAATCAGTTGTATTAATTTTTACTTCATCAACAAATACTTGTTTATTTAAAGCCACATCAGTTCCTTTTTCATAAACTAATGTATTGTTTTTATATTGCTGCATTCCTTCAAGAACCGATATTGCGGTATTATCATCAGCGGCAATTCTCCAGCTTCCAAGCGGACTGGTTTTGTCATTTGCCAAAGCACCAATTAAAGCGATTTTTACTCCTTCTTTTTTTAATGGCAAAAGTTTTTCATTCCTCCCCGGCGGACTAGCATTCTTCAATAAAACAATTGATTTTTTTGCCATATCAAGGACAGCATCATTATTGGCCTTGTTTCCAATACTTGATTTTTCACGGGCTTCATCACAATATTTGTATGGATTATCAAACAAACCCAATTCAAATTTTACTCTAAGAATTCTGCGAACAGCATCGTCGACCACACTTTCTTTTACCAATCCTTTTTTTACCAGCTTCGCCAATTCTGTTACATAAACATTTGATTCCATATCCATGTCAGAGCCTGCAATAGCGGCTTTTTGAGCTGCATCGGCAGCATCGGCTGCGTAACCGTGGGTAATCATTTCGCCTATAGAAGCCCAGTCAGAAACGACAAAACCATCAAATTTCCAGGCTCCTTTTAAAATGTCTCTTTGCAAAAAACTATTTCCGGTTGCCGGAACTCCGTTTAATGTATTAAATGAATTCATGAAAGTACGAATCCCCGCATCGACAGTCGCTTTAAAAGGCGGTAATACACTATTGTACAACTTAGAATTACTCATGTCAACACTATTATATTCCCTGCCTGCTTCGACAAAACCGTAACCTGCAAAATGTTTGGCGCAGGCAATAATAGCGGTATTAGCACTTAAGCTCTCTCCCTGAAATCCTTTAACGCGAGCGGTAGCAATTTTGCTGCCCAGATAAGGATCTTCTCCGGCACCTTCCATTACGCGTCCCCATCTTGCATCATTCGAGATATCTACATTAGGCGCAAAAGTCCAGTTTAATCCGGAAGCAGAAGCTTCAACAGCAGCAATGCGCGCCGAATTTTTAATGGCTTCTAAATCCCAACTTGCAGCTTCTGCCAGCGGAATAGGGCTGAGGGTTTTATAACCGTGTATCACATCAAAACCAAAAAGTAGCGGAATACCAAGACGGGTTTCTTCAACAGCTATTTTTTGTACGGCTCTTACTTCTTTAACGCCTCTTACACTTAGCATAGAACCTACCAGTCCTTTCTTTATATTATTGTATTTTTCTTCATTAGAACCTGATTCGGGTTTTGGGCCAGTAACATCCCATGAACCATTGTATTGATTCATTTGCCCTACTTTTTCTTCTAATGTCATTTCTTTCATCAAAAGCGAAACTCGTTCTTCAATTGGTTTATTGGTATCCAGATGTTTTTTTGATTGTGCATATCCGTTTCCAAAAACGATTAGCAGTAAAAAGGCATATTTTTTAATTGGTCTTTTCATCATTGTGTTTTAGTTAGCATCGAATTTTTTAAAATCTGTATATATCATGTATTATTTTTTTTAGTATGATCTATATAGATTGTAAATGTACTTTTACAGTAGTGTCGATAGTACAAGATTTGAAGCATTTTGCAAAACAAATGATGTATTTGCATGCCTTTAAATAAACAAAGAGATTGCTGTTAAAAGTTTTGGATACGATTTTCAATAAATTGATAAAAGCCGTAGAGGGATTTTTTTTAGAAATCCAAAGACCAAAATAAAAGCCTCCAAACTTATCTGTTTGAAGGCTTTTATAAAATGTAATATCTTGATAAGACAAAAAAAATGGAAAAACTAAAATAATTATTCCGTGGATTAGAATTCCTATAAGTTTTCGTGCGTTGTTGTCTGATAATTTTCAATTTCCGATTTTATAACATCTTTATATTTGGCAATCCCAATTCCTATTATCGGAATAGACAATTTTCCTACTATTGAGCCAGCCTGTTTATGGCCTGTTTTATTTAGGTACGAAGACAGAAGCAAAGCACCAATTGCTCCAAAAAGTATCACTTCTCCGGGAACGTCTGCAATTTTAGATTCTATTAATTCCCTGATGTCTTCAAGATTCTCCTGATTGATTAAGTTTTCCATATTTTTATTTTTAAGTGATTCTATTTATATGAATTAAAATTATGGGTAAAAAAACATTTTCACTTTATATAATTGAATGATACAGTTATATGATTATCATTATGATGTAAATTATTGTCGGACTTTGAAGTAAGTAGAAAAAACAGTAAAATATATTTAAAATTTATCTTTATAGAGAATAAAAACATTAGCATTAGCGTTGTTTAAATAAAACAATACTATATATGGGCTTATTTGATTTTATGATGGTGGAAATAGCGATGGATTTAGGAACGGCAAATACTCTAATAATTTATAATGGAAAAATAGTGGTAGACAGTCCTTCGATTGTAGCCAGAGATATTAGAAACGGAAAAATTATTGCAGTTGGTAAAGAAGCGAGTTTGATGCAGGGTAAAACGCATGAAAATATTAAGACAATCCGGCCTCTTAAAGATGGGGTTATTGCAGATTTTGATGCCTCTGAGAAAATGATCAACTGGTTTATAAAAAATATACCAGAATTAAAAAGAAATTTTTTTACTCCTGCACTGCGAATGGTAGTCTGCATTCCCAGCGGTATAACTGAAGTAGAAATGAGAGCTGTAAAGGAGTCGTGCGAACGTGTAAATGGTAAAGAAGTATTTTTAATTCACGAACCTATGGCGGCCGCAATTGGAATTGGATTAGATGTTATGCTTCCCAAGGGAAACGTTATAGTAGATATTGGAGGCGGAACTACCGAAATTGCAGTTATTGCTCTGGGAGGTATAATTTGTGACAGTTCTTTAAAAATTGCCGGAGATGTTTTTACCAGCGATATTTTATATTATATGAGAACACACCATAACTTATATATTGGAGATGCAACCGCAGAGATAATAAAAATTGATGTTGGTGCCGCGATAGAGGAACTTGAGGATGCTCCTGACGATATAACAGTTCGCGGAAGGGATCTTTTAACCGGAAAACCAAAGGAGGTTAAGGTTAGTTATCGTGAAATTGCAAGAGCTTTGGATAAATCAATACAAAGAATTGAAGATGCTCTTATGGTAACACTTTCTATAACGCCGCCGGAACTTGCAGCTGATATTTATAATACAGGATTGTATCTTGCAGGGGGAGGAGCACTGCTGCGCGGTCTTGATAAAAGACTTTCACAGAAAACAGATTTACCGGTTTTTATTGCAGAAGACCCATTAAGAGCAGTAGTTAGAGGAACAGGTATTGTTTTAAAAGATATATCGAAATACCAAAGTGTACTTATAAAATAAATTATTGATGAAGTTTTATAAGTTTAGTGAGTTTTAGACTTAAGGCTGAACCAAAATTTTGCCATAGTTTTTAGAATCCGAATTTTCAACATTAAAATTTAGCTATAAAAAAAAGTCCTAATGAAAATTAGGACTTTTCTAGTGGTTCTAATCTGTTATTTGGAAGAAACGGAGTTATTAAAGGATTTGGGGAATTGGCTTAATGGAAAGTGGGTTTGTATTTGGGATAAAATTTGGCAAATTCGGAGAATGGTCTTAATTTAACCCGCTGTAGTACCAGAAACGTTATTAATTGTTTTTTGGGAAGATAGATTGCCAGAATTAAATGATATCAAAAATGGATTATAAAAGCATTGCTAAAAAAATAATTGACCTGAAAAACGCAGACTTGGTGTTAAGGGATAAACTTGTGAAAAGTGGACAACTTAGCGAAGGGTATAATGAAGAAATGAAAGAATTGCATAACATAAATGCAAAAACATTAAACGACATAATTGACACTATAGGTTATCCAACAATAGATAAAGTTGGTAAAGAAGCAAACGAAGCGACTTGGCTGGTCATACAACATTCAATTGGACAACCAGTATTTATGAAAAAGTGTGCAGAACTATTGGAAAGTGCGGTTAGTGAAAATAAAGCAGACCCGAAATATTTAGCGTATCTTACTGATCGAATAGCAGTATTTGAAGATAAGCCGCAACTTTACGGAACTCAATTTGATTGGGATGAATATGGAAATTTAAGTCCAAATCTTTTTGATCATGTAACCAAAGTAAATGAAAGAAGAAAAGCAATCGGACTTAATACTCTTGAAGAGCAAACAGAAATTATAAGAAAACAGGTGAAAAACGAAAATCAATCACCACCGACAGACTTTGAAAAAAGAAAGAAGGAAATTGAAGAATGGAAAAAAACTGTCGGCTGGATAAAATAAAAACAACCATTAATAATTGACGTTTTTGAATTCTCTGCTGAAATGAGCGGTTTGAACTTTCCTGTTCTCAATTACAATGATATCGCTACTTATTATTTTTTCTTTTTTTTCCTTCCCAGCCATATTATTAAACCCGTGATAGGCATTGTCGCAGCAAAAAGGCAGACCAAAAAAGCCAGAATTTTTGTTGGATAACCATAGATGCTTCCTGTATGAATGGGATAAATAAGACGGCGCACTTTATCGCCTCGGCTAAAAGATTCGTAAGGTTTTATTTTTAAAAGCTCTCCCGTATATTTATCAAAATATGCCATACTTGAAATATTTGGAATCGATTTTTCAAGGTTGAGTTTAATCACCATAATACTGTTTATGGTATCAGATGGGATTCTGATTTGAGTATCGCCTTTATATTTATAAATGCTGTCTGTTTTTGAAAATATGTTTTGATAAAAAAACGTTTTCTCAAGTTTAGGATCGACTTTTGTTGGATTTTCAACTTTGGCCGAAGGCTTTTTTGTTGTTCCGTCTGCGAGTAAATAGATACTGCTTTCAAACCATTTAAAAGACCATGTTAATCCGGTCAGCGATATTATCAGAAGAAATAAAAAGCTGTAGAAACCAAAATTTGAATGAAAATCCCAATTCACTCTTTTAAAAGAGGCGCTCCATTTCACGGTTAATCTTTGTTTTAGGTTTTTGATTTTTTTCGGCCACCATAAAATAAGACCCGAAATAAGCATAAATGCGAAAATGAGACAGCTGCAGCCGGTAATAAATTTCCCTACTTCTCCTAAAATTAAATGTCTGTGCAGATCTAGTACAACAGAAAAAAACCTGCTTTTTTCAGGAATAGACGCCAATACTTTTCCTGTGTAAGGATCTACAGAAAAGATCTGATCTTTTTTATCAGCATCGGTTCCGGAAATAATTACAGTTCTTGCCGGATCTTGATAAGTTTGAATACGATCTAATTCAGTAATATTATATTTTTTCTGAATGGTATTAACGTAAAGATCGACAGGTAATTTTTTTGTTCCCAGAGTCGAAACTTTATAAAATTCAGGATTGACAAAAGCATCAATTTCATCTTCAAAAACTAAAATGCTTCCTGTAAGTGCTACAATAAATACAATAAGCCCGGACGAAAGTCCGAGCCATAAATGTAAAAATCCAATATTTTTTTTAAATGTTTTATTCATGTAAAAGAGGCGGAAAATATTCTCAAATATAATAAAGCTTTTTAAAACGAGTAACCAAGAGTTAAAAGCCAGTTCGAAGGCGCGCCGGGAAACAAACGAATATAATCATAGCCACCAACCCAGTAGGTTTTATTCAATATGTTATTGGCATTTACCTGAATTTTAAATTTATTAATGCTGTAATACAATGCCGCATTAAATAAAGTATAGCCAGGAAGTGTCTGCTTGTCGGTTTGGCTTAGTGTACGTGTGGTTGCAAAATTGCTTCCAAAAGCAAGTCCAAAATCTTTCAAAGCACCGTCTGTAAAATTATAACGTGTCCATAAATTACCTTGCTGACGCGGTGTATTTGGTTTTTGTCTTCCAATTTCAGATTCAATCGGACTTTCAGAAATTGCAGCTTCATTATAAGAATAAGCAGCAGAGATACTCCAGTTTCTTGTAATATTTCCGTTCAAATCAATTTCAATACCTTTCGATTCTTCTTCACCTATAGCACGCATTAAATCAGGATTTGTAGTATCATTTGCCGGATATAAAGTGTTTTTCTGCTTAATTTTAAAAAGGGCAACGGTTACAAAAAGTTTTTCTTTAAACCACGAAGATTTTCCTCCAAACTCAATCATATTACTTTCTAACGGATCAAAAGGGCCACCCGCATTTGGGTTTGATAAAGAAGAAGCCGTTTGTGGGTTATATCCTTTTACGTAAGTTCCGTACAAGTTAATGTTTGGATTAAGGGTATATGTAAGTCCAAAACGAGGTAAAAACGAATGCTGTTTTACTTTATTTTCATTCGTTTTTTTGTAGTTTTCCTTATCGCTGTATTCGTCGTAACGTACTCCAATTAAAGCCTGAAATGCACCAAACTTAATATGGTCCTGAAGATAAACTCCATATAATGAATAAAAAGTAGGATCAAAAGGACGGGCTGCATAAAAATACTTGCTCATGTCTTTTAACTGCTGTGATCCAGACGGATTTGTTAAATCAAAATGCGCCACGTTTGGCACAGGATTACCTTTGGAATCCAATAAATAATTAGCTTTATTAGCCGGGTTATACGTTGCAATCGATCCTGTATTTGCAGCATTTCTATATCCTGTAGCCTGCAATTGCGAACCTCCTGCAGGAACTTCTTCCTGAGCATAATCGTAACCCAAAATCAGGTTATGATCTAAAGCTCCGGTTTTGGCTTCGTATTTAAAAAACGTCGAAAGATTATCGATATAACGTTTACGTTTACGCATAAAAACCTGCATTTCTATAGAAGTCGGAATTGTAGTTCCGTCACCGGCAGATGCATATTTATTGGCACCACGATGTTCTAAAAGATCTTCTGTATAACCTGTACGAATGTAAGATCCTGAAAATGACAAACGATCTGTAAATTGATGATTTAAGGAAGTCGTTACAATGTAAGTTTCTTCATTTAAATAATCGTTGGTAGAGTTTAATGAATTAGAAATTTTGGTAGAGTATAAATCATCTTCATATGTCGATTGGCCACGATCCAGTATACTTTTTGAGCTTGTATAAATCAAGTCAAAATTGACACTCGTTTTATCATTTGGAAGGAAAGACAGGGAAGGAGCAAGTACAATATTTTTATCAAATTGTAAATCCCTAAAAGAATTTGCATTTTCATAACCTAAGTTCAATCGGTATAAAAGCGATTTATCTTCTGTTAATGGTCCTGTAAAATCGGCTAAAGCGCGTAAAGTATTAAAACTTCCGGTAGAAAAACTCACGCTGTTTGCAGCCTGATCCAAAGGTTTTTTGGTAACTCTGTTGATAACTCCTCCTGGAGAAGCATTTCCAAACAAAGCCGATGAAGGCCCTTTTAAAACTTCAACACGTTCCAGATAATTAGCAAGCGGTTGTTTCCAGAATCCTGTAGACGTTCGCATACCATTAAGTAATTGCGTGTTACTTCCTCCGTTTATTCTAAAACCTCTAATCGAAATATCATCATAAAAAGTAAACTGGCTCACACCACTGAAATTTTTCACCACTTCGCCTACGCGGATAGCACCCTGATCTGCAATTAATTCTTTGGTAGCATACGAAACGGCTTGTGGTAAATCTTTTAAAGCAATTTCTGTTTTGGCACCAATAAAAGATTTTGTGTTTCGATAAGATTTCTCTTTACGTCCTGTAATTTCTACAGTTTGCAGTGTATTGATATTTTCTTTTAAAACAACAGAAAGATCAAGGTTTTCATCTTCATGGAGTTCGATATTTTTTTCCTCAACTGTAAATCCCATTGCCGAGAAATTAACAGTATAGTTTCCAGGGGTAAGATTAGAGATTTCAAAATTTCCCTTATCATCAGAAACAGTATTTTTTTTAAGGCTTTTAATTGAGACAGAAGCATAAGAAACTGCTTCGTTATTTTCGGAAACAATCTTTCCGGTGATTTTGGCGTTTTGTGCCAGGCCTATATTAAAAACGGCAAGCAGCATTAATGAGAATGTTAACTTCATGGCGGTTATTTATTTTTAAGACTGCAAATCTAAACTTATTTAGATTAAATACAAATAAGATTCTTTAAATAAATGTTTTTAAATGAGCCAATATTGTTTCTAATAATTTGATTGTGATTTTGTTAATTTTTTAAACTAGCTAACATTTAAGAAATTAATTTTTGAGGGTTAAATTAAAATCTCCTAAAAAAACTCTAACAGCATTTTTTTTGTTAAATTATCTATTATTCTATCAATAAAGTAAAATTTACTATAAAAAACGGATAATATAGTATTAGCATGTGGTAATATAAACATTTTTGTTAACTCTAATTTAACATAATTTTACAAGTGTCAAAAATACACTAACCAATATTGTTAAATTATGAAATCAGCCACACAAGCTTTAAAAAGTACTGCAACATCCTGTTACAGAGATAAAATGCAGTACACGATTTTATTTTTGTTTGTCGTTTTTAGCTCTTTTTCACAACAGAAAATCAGCGGTAAAATTACAGATGCAAATAATCTTCCTCTGCCTGGAGTATCAGTTTTAGAAAAAAATACCTCTAATGGCGTTGTAAGTGATTTCGATGGAAATTTTGAGATTACGCTTAAAAATAAAGATTCAAAATTAATTATCAGTTATTTAGGTTTTTTAACTCAGGAAATTTCTGTTTTGAATAAGAATAAAGTAAATGTAGTTCTTAAGGAAAGTAAAGAAGAATTAAATGAGGTAGTTGTTGTAGGATACGGAACTCAGAAAAAATCAAGAATTACCAGTGCTATCGCCAGTATAAAAGAAAAAGATTTTACAAGAGGAGCCATTAATGATGCTTCTGATCTTATAAAAGGTAAAGTTGCGGGTTTAACAATTAATAACGGTTCAGGAGATCCGGGATCCAGACCAGATATTACATTGCGTGGATTCTCAACTTTAAAAGGAGGTACTGGTCCTTTGGTCTTAATTAATGGTGTACCCGGAGGTATAGATACGGTGGCTCCAAATGAAATTGCGTCGATAGATGTTTTGAAAGATGCATCTGCGGCAGCAATTTACGGAACCAGAGGAGCTAATGGAGTAATTCTTATTACAACAAAAACAGTAAATAAAGAAACAGCACCCACAATTACGTACTCAACATTTGCTACAACATCTAATTTTGCTAACAAGGCCAAATTTTTGGATGCCAATCAACAAAGAAGTTTGCGTTCACAAGGGGTTACCTTACCTTTTACCGACGGTGGCGCCAGTACGGATTGGTTAGATCAAATCTCAGGAACTGGATTTTCTCAAAATCATAATTTAGCTTTAAAAGGCGGAAGTGCTAAAACAAATTATGTAGTAAACCTTAATTATGTTAATCAAACAGGAGTTTTTGTTAATACGTTTAATAAAGAGTATCGATTTTCATTTGATGTCAATCATACCATGTTCAATGATAAGTTAAAGATTAACTTAAGCTTGCTAAACGGGACAAGCGATATGGGAATTGAAGAGACCATCGCTGCATATGCTTACAGACAGGCAATGATAAGAAATCCTACCGCTCCTGTATATAACCCAAATGGTACATATAATGAAGATCCAAATAAACTTCAGTATTACAACCCTGTGGCAATTATGAATGAAACCACACAGGATAGAAATAGCACATGGCAAAGATTTACGGCTAATCTGACTCTGGATTTGTTACCGGGATGGGATATAAGTACACAGCTTTCAAAAAATAAAAATACAGGTTTAAATGGATATGTTGAAAGTAAAAAGCATTATTCAAATACCATAAACAGAAGAAATGGAGTTGCCTCAAGAAGTACAGGAGCTACAGATAATGATTATGTGGAAATAACATCTAAATACCATAAAATTTTTGGTAAGCATGAGTTCACAGTATTAGGTGGTTATAGTTATCAATATACCCTTAACGAGGGATTTGAAGCCAGAAATTCTGATTTTCCAACAGATGCCTTTTCTTATAATAATTTAGAAGTTGGAAATGGTTTGTCAGATGGTATCGCATTTATGGATAGTTATAAAAATGACAGTAAATTAATTGGATTTTTTGCCAGGCTTAACTATAATTATAATAACAAATACGATTTGTTATTCAGTATCAGACGTGAAGGTTCTTCTAAGTTTGGAGATAATCACAAATGGGGTAATTTTCCGGCAGCTTCTGCAGGATGGAGCATAAATAAAGAGTCTTTCTTAAAAGACGTTTCTGCTGTAAATACTTTAAAACTAAGAGCAGGTTATGGAGAAACAGGAGTAATACCTAATGACCCTTATATGTCAATGACATTGTATGATTATGAAGGGTATTTCTTTAGTAATGGAAAATGGGTTAAAGGTTTAGAACCGGTAAGTAACCCAAATCCTGATTTACGCTGGGAGAAAACTACGGAGATAAATATTGGTCTTGATTTTGGTTTTTTCAATAATAGAATTAGCGGAAGCTTTGATGTCTATAATAAAAAAACAAGTGATATGTTATGGGATTATAGTGTACCAACACCTCCTTATTTGTTCCCTGAGATTACTGCAAATGTTGGAAAAATGGAAAATAAAGGATTTGAAATTCTTCTTAATACGGTTCCTGTTAAAACAGAAAATTTTGTTTGGAACTCTTCAATGACTTTTTCGCACAATCAAAATAAACTGACGAGTCTTTCTAATGATTTATATAAAATTGAAGGAGATTTTTTGAATACCGGAAACACAGGAGATCCAATTTCGTTTGAAACACACCGATTAGAAGTCGGACAACCAATAGGTAATTTTTGGGGATTAAAATCGGTAGATATTACTACAGATGGAAAATGGATTGTTGAATTGCCAGACGGCACAAGAGAAACACTTACTACAGAAATGTATAACGATGATTATAAGCGATATTTAGGAAATGGTATTCCGCAATATTATGCCGGATGGACGAATACTTTTACCTATAAAAAATTTGATCTTAGTGTTGTATTAACAGGTGCTTTCGATTTTCAAATACTCAATACACAGCGTATGTTTTACGAAAATCCAACAATTGCTTACAATACGTTAGATTCAGCATATGATAAAGTATATGATAAATCAGTATTAAGTTACAATCAAACCTATGTGAGTTATTATGTTGAACAAGGAGATTATGTAAAAGTAGATAACGTAACCTTATCGTATAATTTTGATGTTAAACCATTTAAAGTTATAAACGCAATGCGATTGTATGTATCTGGAAATAATTTAGCAACAATTACCAAATACAAAGGATTGGATCCGGAGATAAAGAGAGATGATCCATTGTCGCAAGGAATGGACAATAGAGATAAATATCCAAGTACTACAGGCTTAACCCTAGGTTTAAATGTAACTTTTTAAATTAAATCAAAATGAAAAATATAGTATATAAAATTCTTATTTCCGGCTTGCTTCTTTCAGGAGCAGGATGTACAAATCTGGATGAGACCGTTTATGATCAGGTAAGTGCAGAGGATACTAAATTAACTGCAGAAGATTTAACGAGTATTATTGCGCCGGCCTACAACTCATTCAGACAAATTTATGCAGATTGGGATGCTATTTACAACTTGTATGAAGATTCGTCAGATCTAATGGTAACACCTCAAAGAAACGGTATTGGCTGGGGCGATTATTACATTACAATGCATAAACATACTTGGGGAACTGCACTTCCAATGGCAGAGGGTAATTGGTATTATATGTATACCGGAGTAAATAAAGTCAATAGGGCAATATACCAAATAGAGGAATTAGAAGGTATTGAAAACAAAGAAAATATCATTCAGGAATTAAAAGCGTTAAGAGCCATTTATTATTATTTACTATTAGATAATTTTAGAAATGTACCTATTGTAACTTCATATATCAATCCTCCGGGTTATTTACCTGTTCAAAATACAGGGAAAGAAGTATATGATTTTGTAGAAAGCGAATTAAAAACAGCTTTGCCTTATTTGAGCAATAAGAACAACTCTGAGACTTATGGTAAAATTAACCAGTGGGCAGTAAAAATGACTTTGGCAAAATTGTATTTGAATTCCGGTGTTTATTTAGGTACACCAAAATGGGATGAAGCTTTAGCTCAGGTTAATGATGTTATAGATAATGGCGGGTTTCAATTAACACCTAATTATCGGGACAATTTCATAATAAAAAATGAACTTTCTAAAGAACAAATATTGTCTATCCCTTTTGATCAGGTGAAAGCTCCGGGAACAAGCTGGCCATACAGAACATTGGCAGCTGCAAGTCAGGCGACTTTTGATTTGGCGGGAGGTCCTTGGAACGGAACTGGCGGAATACCACAATTTATAGATACGTATGATCCGGATGACCAAAGATTAAAAGACTGTTGGTTAGGAGGTAAACAATTTACCAGTCAAGGAGACCCAATAATGTTGGATGACAAAGTAACACAATTTGAATATATTAATTATATAACTAATGTTGATGGAGCTGAGCCTAATGAATGTTTTAGAATGGTTAAATATGAAATTGGCCCTGGTGTTGTAGGACAAGCAAGTAATGATGTTCCTTTTTACAGATTAGCAGATGCTATGATGATTAAAGCTGAGTGTTTATTAAGAAAAGGTGATGCCGGAGGAGCCGCTGCTATTGTTACTGAAGTTAGACAAAGAAATTTTAAAAATACCAATCCTGCCAAAGCAACCGTAACAGGAGAAAAACTTTTAGGAGGCAGTGTTTATAAATACGGGACTTATGAGGCAGGAGTGATTACAAATTATGAAGGTGGTGCAGATATTCTGTATGGTGGTTTCCTTGATGAATTAGCATGGGAATTTGTTGGCGAAGCACATAGAAGACAAGATTTAATACGATTTGGAGTATATTCAAAAAAATCATGGCTTTCGAAAAAAGGAGATGCCAGTGAAGATTTTAGAGCTATTTTTCCAATACCACAGTCAGAAATGGCTAAGAATGGCAATTTAAAGCAAAATCCGGGGTACTAGATAAATATAAAAAATTTGCAAGTTGGTTACTTGTAATTTATAAGTGTGTGAAAAGCTATTCCTCCCCAGGAATGGCTTTTCATTTTAAATGATGTTGATATGAAAAATAAAATCATATAAATTGTTTTTGCCTAAAAACGGACATAATTCTGTGTCAACCTTTGTCAAAGTTTTAAACTTTGACAAAGGTTTTTAAGCATAATCAAACCTGACAGATTTCCAAAACCTTTCCGGAGAATAGAAATAGGGCGACAAAAATATTCAAACATTGCCCACGGTTTCAACCGTGGGAAACGAATCATGATAAATTTTATATTTTATTACATGATAACATTTTCTCTACATTAAATCAATTGCAAAAAAACAATCAAAAATGAGCGCGATAATGCGAAGGCGAAATTCCTTTTAGCTCCTTAAATTTTCTGTTGAAATTGGCAATATCCTGAAAACCGCAAAGCTCAGATATTGAGGCGATCGAAAGGTCTTTTTTATGATGCAGTAATTTACAGGCATTTTCAATTCTGATTTCAATCAAAAACTGAAAAAAAGTTTTATTGGTGCGCTTTTTAAAATAACGGCAAAAAGCATTTTTACTCATATTGGCTTTTTCCGCCACTTCATCAAGAGTAATATTTTGATGGTAAAATTCAATTGCGTATTCAAAAACGGCGCTCATTCTTCTCCCTTCATCATCGGTATATTTTTTCTTGTAAACAAAAGAAGAAAGCGGTGTTTTTTCTGAACCAATAATGATGTTTATAATTTTAAGAAAAGAAGCAATTCGCTGTATTTTATTTTGTTTTTTAAGTTTGGTAAAATGATGAATTATTTTCTTTTGGTTCGATAAGATTTTCATCCCATATTCAGATTCCTTAAAAAAATCGTCGAGACCACTCATATCATTCAGGCTGAAAAAATCTTTTCCAAAGGAAGTTTTGGTAAAAAATAAAGTGAGCATTACAGACTCCGGACTGGCTTCAACATTACTTCTAAAAACATGCGGTATATTCTCGCCAATAACTAAAATATCTTCTTCTTTATAATTGTTAATAGAATCTCCAACAATTAGTGAACCGGAACCTTTCATAATGTAACTGATCTGAATTTCTTCATGCTGATGCAGTTGGTCATAGAAAACACGTTCAATATCTTCCTGATATATCAGCGCTTCCCGTTCAGTTTTAGGTATTTTAAAAGGTAGGATTTTCAACGTAATGTTTTTAGATATGTAAATATTAACAAAAAAAACAGATTATCCAACAGATATGGTAATATAGTATTGATAAAGGCTAATAATGACACAGGAGCTATTTTGTTTAAGCTTTATTTTTGATAAAAATTAAGAATATGAAAATAAATTGGGAAGGCGTAATGCCAGCTGTAACAACAAAGTTTACAGCACAAGGAGAGTTAGACCTGGTAATGTTCGAAAAGAATATTAAAGCACAAATTGATGCCGGTGTTAATGGAATTATACTGGGAGGTACTCTTGGAGAAGCCAGTACATTGACCAAGGAAGAAAAAGAGGTTTTAATAACGGCTACTTTAAAATTTGCCGACGGAAAAATTCCGGTTATCGTAAACATTGCTGAGCAAACTACAAGTGAGGCAATAACTTTGGCAAAACGTGCAGAAGAACTTGGGGTAAATGGTTTAATGTTACTGCCTCCAATGCGATATAAAGCAACAGATTACGAAACGGTGGTTTATTTTAAAGAAATTGCAAAAAGCACATCATTGCCTATCATGATTTACAATAATCCTGTCGATTATAAAATTGAGGTAACACTGGATATGTTTGAAGAACTTTTAAAATTAGATAATATCCAGGCGGTAAAAGAGTCCACTCGTGATATTAGTAATGTAACGAGAATCAGGAACCGTTTTGGAAATCGCTTAAAAGTACTTTGCGGTGTAGATACTTTGGCACTTGAGAGTTTAGTGGCAGGAGCCGATGGATGGGTTGCCGGTTTAGTAGTGGCATATCCGGCAGAAACCGTTGCCATTTATAAATTGGTAAAAGCCGGAAAAGTAGAAGAAGCTTTAGCGATTTACAGATGGTTTATGCCATTGCTTGAACTGGATATCTCGCCGCAATTGGTACAAAATATCAAACTGGCAGAAGTAGCCACAGGACTTGGAACCGAAAACGTAAGAGCACCAAGATTGCCGTTACAAGGAGCAGAAAGAGAACGTGTCTTGGCGATCATTGATGTTGCCATGAAAAACAGACCGGTTTTGCCAGCCTACAAAAACATTTAATTTAATTTTAATAGAAAGCGATGACTACAGGTAAAAATTATATTGGAGACGTGCTTTCCGCAAAAGGTAAAACGACATACAAAACCGTAAATCCGGAATTAAATTCTGAAAATGAAACTGTTTTCTACGAAGCTGCCGCAGATGAAATTTCCAAAGCTGTAGTATTAGCCGAAGAAGCTTTTAAAACATACGGTGTAATTGAAGATGCAAAAAAAGCCGATTTTCTCGAAGCTATAGCGGAAGAAATTGAAGCACTTGGCGAGGATTTATTAACCACTTATATTCAGGAATCCGGCCTTCCGGCCGGAAGAGCCAACGGCGAACGAGCCAGAACAACCGGACAACTAAGGGCATTTGCGGCTATGTTGAGAGAAGGTTCCTGGGTAGAAGCGATTATCAATAAAACCGAAGGAAAACTGGATATTAGAAGATTACAGATTCCGCTAGGGCCTGTCGCTATTTTTGGAGCCAGTAATTTTCCACTTGCCTTTTCTACAGCAGGCGGTGATACGGCGAGCGCTTTGGCGGCCGGTTGCTCTGTAGTGGTTAAATCGCATCCGCTTCATGCGGGAACTGGAGAATTAGTAGCTTCTGCAGTTATTAAAGCAGCCCAAAGAACCGGAATGCCCAATGGTGTTTTCTCTAATCTTAATAGCAGCGGTATAGAAGTCGGAACAGCTTTGGTAGAACATCCTTCCATAAAAGCAGTAGGATTTACAGGAAGTATAAAAGCAGGTACGGCACTTTGTAAAATTGCTGCCAACAGACCAGTTCCAATTCCTGTTTATGCAGAAATGGGAAGTATCAATCCGGTACTCATTTTACCCTCTGCATTGAAAACCGATGCCGAAAAATGGGCTCAAAATTATGCTGCATCGATTGTGGCAGGAACGGGTCAGTTTTGCACAAATCCGGGGCTTATTTTAGGAATAAAAAGCAACGAATTGGACTATTTTATTACTATTTTAGCTTTAGAGATCGATAAATTAGAGCCAACTTGCATGCTGCATCCTAATATAAAAGCACAATATGAGCGTCTAAAATCAGAAGTACTTGGAGAAGAAGGGTATACACAGCAAACCAATTTAGAGAGAAGTGTAAAACCAAATTATGCATTGCAAAATGTTATTACGGTTGATGGCGATATCTTCTTAAAAAACAAAACATTTCATAAGGAAGTTTTCGGGCCATTTTCTATTGTAGTTAAATGTGATGATATTGAGCAGCTTAATGAAATTATTCTTGACTTAGAAGGGCAGCTAACCGGCACAGTTTTAAATGGAGATTTAAACGAATGGGAAGATTTCAAAGAAGTAATTGAAAACCTTAAAAACAAAGTAGGCCGATTAATTTTTAATAATGTTCCGACAGGTGTTGAGGTTTGTTCGGCAATGACACATGGAGGGCCTTTTCCTGCAAGCTCAGACTCCAAATTTACATCAGTTGGATTAACAGCGGTTAAAAGATGGGTACGTCCGGTAACTTTTCAGGATTGGCCAAATCAGCTATTGCCAGTTGCGCTGCAGGATAGTAATCCGTTAGGAATTAATAGAATAGTAAACGACATAGTAACCCACAATCCTATTTAATATATGCCTAGAAAAACCTTTTTTTGTGTAGATGCACATACTTGTGGAAATCCAGTAAGAGTTGTAGCTGGTGGTGGTCCAAATTTGATTGGAGCGAATATGAGTGAAAAACGCCAGCATTTTCTAAAAGAATTTGACTGGATTCGTAAAGGACTTATGTTTGAACCCCGTGGTCATGACATGATGAGCGGCAGTATATTGTATCCGCCAAGCAATCCCGAAAATGATTTTGGAATCTTATTTATTGAAACTTCAGGATGTCTGCCGATGTGCGGCCACGGAACTATCGGAACGATCACTATTGCCATTGAAGAAGGTTTGGTAATTCCTAAAATTCCGGGAAAAATTAAAATGGAAGCACCTGCAGGTTTGGTTCAGATTGAATACCAGCAAACCGGTAAAAAAGTCGATTGGGTGCGTTTAACCAATGTAAAATCATACCTGGCTGCCGAAGGACTTACGATAGATTGTCCCGAATTAGGAGAAATTGTTTTTGATGTCGCTTACGGCGGAAATTATTACGCCATTGTAGACCCGCAAAAGAACTTTTCAGGAGTTCAGGATTTTACAGCAGGAAAAATTGTGCAGTACAGTCAGGAAGTTCGTAAAAGAATAAATGAGAAATATCCAAATCTTTTCATTCATCCTGAAAACGATACAATTCGCGATGTAAGTCATATGCTGTGGACAGGCGATCCTATCGACCCAGCTTCATCAGGCAGAAATGCCGTTTTTTATGGAGATAAAGCAATCGACCGTTCTCCGTGCGGAACCGGAACTTCGGCCAGAATTGCGCAGCTTCATGCAAAAGGAAAACTTAAAAAAGGAGAAGATTATATTCATGAAAGTTTTATCGGAAGCAAATTTATTGGAAGGGTAGAAGAAGAAACTTCGATAGGAGATATCAAAGCCATAGTACCAAGTATTCAGGGCTGGGCAAAGGTTTACGGTTATAACAATATCATTATTGACGAAGATGATGATCCGTACGCATTTGGTTTTCAGGTGATTTAAAAGAAAATAATAATATAAAAAATTCATTGGTTTGCAGATAACTTTCGAGGCCAATGAATTTTTAAATTTATAAGACTAATGAAAAAAGTAAGTATAATTGGTGGAGGGATAATAGGCTTGTGTTCAGCTTATTATTTAGCCAAAGAAGGTTATGAAGTAGTTGTTTTTGATAAATCTGATATGAATGATGGCTGTTCTTACGGAAATGCCGGAATGATCGTCCCTTCGCATATTATTCCACTCGCACAACCCGGTATGATTGCTCAGGGAATAAAATGGATGTTTGACAGTCATAGTCCGTTTTACGTAAAACCCAGATTAAACAGAGATTTAATGAAATGGGGATTGCAATTTTATAAACATGCCAATTTAAATCATGTTGAGAAAGCAATGCCGGCACTTTGCGATTTATCACTTTTGAGCAAAGAATTATATCAGGATCTTGCCAGGCAAAACAACTCTTTTTTTTATGAAGAAAAAGGGCTGTTAATGCTTTATAAAACCGAAAAAACAGCAGAAGAAATTTATCATGAAGGAAAACTGGCAGAAGCATTAGGTTTAGAAGTTGATTTTCTTTCCAAAGAAGAAGTTACAAAACTAGAGAAAGGAACAGCCACAAATGTAATTGGCGGTGTACATTATAAAAGCGATGCACATGTTTATCCGCAAAAATTCATGCAGTTTATAAAAGACGAATTAAAACAGCTCAATGTACAAATTCACCCTTCGACAACAGTTAGTGATTTTGTGTTAAAGAACAACACCATTGCCGAAATTATAACCGACAAAGGCAATTTTACAACAGACGAAGTAGTTTTGGCAACAGGATCATGGAGTCCGCATATCGCTAAAAAATTAAATATCAATATTTCGATTTTACCGGGAAAAGGGTACAGTTTTACACTGAAAGATCAAAACCATAAACCATCTATTCCAAGTATTTTATGCGAAGGAAAAGTAGCCGTAACCCCCATGAACAATGATATACGTTTTGGAGGAACAATGGAAATCACCCATACCAACGATACCAAAATTAATCAAAACAGACTTCAGGGAATCGTTAATTCCATCAATGATTTTTACCCCGATCTAAAAATCGAAATGCCAAAAGAAGAAGAAACCTGGTTTGGATTCAGGCCTTGTACACCTTCCGGAATGCCAATCATAGCCAGAGACAAAAAACTTAAAAATTTAACTTTGGTTACAGGCCACGCCATGATGGGATTAAGTCTTGCCCCTGCAACAGGAAAAATAGTCGCAGAGATTATTTCTGAAAAGAAAACTTCTGTAGACACCCAAATGTTTCAATTCTAAAATTCAGCTTCAATTTTTTAAAGATTGAAGCTGAATTTTTTATTTAGAACAAAACATGTAGGTTGCTAGCCTTGAAAGGGCGTAATATTTATAGAAAAAAGAATGTGTCGCTCCGCTGGAGTTCTAATGTTGAAATATATGGATTGCCGTAAATATTCCGTTCCGCCCGAGCTCGCTGGACAATGATCTTTACAAGCCCTGAAAGGGCGAAATATGTATAGAAAAATAATACATTCATTTTGTTGAACCCATCGGGGTGAAATATTTTTCCGTAAAACACATATATCGCTTCGCTGGAGCTCATATAAAATAATCTAAAATTCAACTATAAATATCTTGCTCCGCCGGAGCTTTAAAATTGAAATATTATAGCATAAACATTCAGACTGATCATCTGAAAATCTAAATCCTAACTCAATTTAGATTCAATACAACCATTTCGCATACCTAACAAAAAACAACCAAAAAACAACCAAAAAACAACCAAAAAACAACCAAAAAACAAACCCAAAATGACAGATAATAATCAGGAAGAATTTAAAAAAGAACTCGGACTTCTCGACGGAACCATGCTTGTGGTAGGTTCCATGATAGGTTCCGGAATATTTATTGTAAGTGCCGATATAGCCCGACAAGTAGGATCAACAGGATGGCTCATTTTAATATGGCTTATTTCGGGAATCATAACCATGATTGCGGCAGTAAGCTACGCAGAATTAAGCGCCATGTTTCCTAATGCAGGCGGACAATATGTGTATCTAAAAGAAGCTTATAATAAATTAATTGCCTTTTTGTACGGCTGGAGTTTTTTTGCCGTTATCCAAACCGGAACAATTGCAGCAGTTGGAGTAGCATTTTCAAAATTTGCGGCCTATATAATTCCTGCTGTCAGTGACGAAAATATCCTGTATGAAATGGGCAGTTTTAAACTAAATGTAGCACAAATTGTTTCTATTGTAACCATTGTTTTTCTTACCTATCTAAACACACGTGGTGTAAAAAACAGCAAGATTCTACAAACCATTTTAACCATTATAAAAATAGTATCCATTTCAGGATTAATCATTTTCGGATTCACCTTAGCGGCTAAATCTTCTATTTGGAATGCAAACTGGACAGATGCCTGGACACCACATTCTTTCAATACCGAAAACGGATCCTGGATGCCAATTGGTACAACAGCTTTAATTTCGGGAATTTCTGCAGCAATGGTTGGTACTTTATTTTCGAGTGATTCCTGGACAGGAGTAACCTTCATTGCAGGAGAAATTAAAAATCCGAAAAGAAATGTTGGGTTAAGCATGTTTCTGGGAACTTTAATCGTAACCATAATTTATGTACTGACCAATTTGATGTATGTAGCCGTAATTCCGTTAAACGAAATTGCCGGCGCAAAATCAGATCGGGTAGCAGTAGTAGCCTGTGATTATATTTTTGGAGATATCGGAACCCTTATTATCGCATTAATGATTATGATCTCGACTTTTGCGTGTAACAACGGATTGATTATGGCCGGAGCCAGAGTTTATTATACAATGGCCACCGATGGTTTGTTCTTTAAAAAAGCAGCCGTATTAAACCATTCAAGTGTTCCTGCCTGGGCATTATGGGCACAATGTATCTGGGCTTCAGTATTATGTCTTACAGGCAAATATGGTGATTTGCTGGATTTTGTAATCATCATCGTGTTGATTTTCTACATTTTAACCATTTACGGAATCATACGCCTTCGTAAAAAAATGCCCGATGCCGTTCGTCCATACAAAGCAATTGGATATCCTTTTTTGCCAATATTCTATATTATAATTGCTTCGGCAGTTTGCATTTCCTTATTGTTTACCAAATTTTCAACTTGTGGCTGGGGTGTTTTTATAATGCTGCTGGGAATTCCAATTTATTATTCAATTAAAGAAAAAACCTCTAAATAAAACCTGTTAAGTCTATCGAATTCCAAAATATAATGTAGAGACGCACAGCAGTGCGTCTTAGACATTGCATATCGACAACCTTTTGTAGACACTACTGTGTCTCTGCAATATTGAATACTTGTAATATGCATTTAATAACTGATTTTGCTTATATCTTTCTTCTGATGGGTAATATAATATTACTATCTGTTAATATTAACCCATAACCGTCAATAAATAATATATATTTTTATTAATATTTAAATTATGAAGACAACTAACAAAAAAATAAGTGTGTTTTTAACACTTTCATGGTGTTTGTTTGCTCACGCTCAGGGAACTTTGAAAGAGTATAAGAAAGCAAATGCCGTAGATTCTTTATTTAAGAATAAAGTGATTAATACGCCTAAAGAATTTCATTGGATTGGAAATGATTATGTATGGTATAGCAATAACCTGCAAAAAGGAAAAGAATTTCTTTTGGTAAACACCAAACAGCAAAAGCAATCTCAGGCGTTTGACCATACAAAATTAGCACAATCCTTATCTAAATTTTCGGGTAAAGAAGTTACTGCAAAAGATCTTCCAATTGAAAATTTAGAATTTGATAAAATGCTTGAAAAACTGGTTTTTACAACAGATACACTTAAACTTTCTTGTAATTTACAAACATACGAACTAACAAAAGTAAGTGGTTATAAACTGCCATTAAACAAAAATGAATACTGGGGCGGAAATTTTGATGAGTTTGGAAATAAACCCGTAGGCTCTCCGGATTCCCTGCATATTGCATTCATAAAAAATTATAATTTATACATACAAAACAAAAAAACAAAAGCAGAAACCCAATTAAGTTATGATGGCTCAAAAGGGTTTTATTATTCGTCTTATATGCAATGGTCGCCAGACAGTAAAATGATTATGGCCTACAAAGTGAGACCGGGAGAAGAGCATAAAATTTATTTTGTAGAATCAAGTCCTGCAGATCAGTTTCAGCCAAAACTGCAAAACAGAGATTATTTAAAACCAGGCGATCAATTACCATTTAAAAGTCCGCAGTTGTTTGTAGTGGCTTCAAAAAAACATATTCCCATTGCCACAGATTTATTTCCGGAGCAATATGAACTCACAGAAATAGAATGGAAAGACGACAACAGCGGTCTTACTTTTGAATACAATCAAAGAGGACATCAGGTGTATCGTGTTCTCGATTTAAACGCTGCTACCGGAAATGTAAAAATTATTATAGAAGAAAAAAGTCCAACCTTTATAGATTATAGTGGGAAAAGATTTCGTTACAACAGCAAAAAAAGCAACGAAATAGTTTGGGCTTCAGAACGTGACGGCTGGAATCATTTGTATTTGTATGATGCCCTTACCGGAAAAGTAAAAAATCAGATTACCAAAGGAAACTGGCCGGTAAGAGAAGTAATAAAAGTGGATGAAGAGAAAAAACAAATCTACTTTACGGCCAGCGGATTAGACAGCAATCAGGATCCGTATTTGCTTCAGTTATGCCGAATTGATTTTAGCGGAAAAAACTTCACCAGATTAACCACTGAAAACGGCAATCACAAAGTAACTTTTTCGCCAGATTACAAATATTATGTGGATCAGTATTCGCGTGTAGATGCCCCACCAATTACGGTTCTGAAAAGTGTAGATTCTCAAAAAACAATTGTCGAAATGCAAAAAGCCGATATTTCGGCATTAGAGAAAACGGGATGGACCGCGCCTGAAGTTTTTACAGCAAAAGGCAGAGACGGCAAAACAGATATTTGGGGAATGATCGTGCGCCCGACTACTTTTGATCCTAATCGTAAATATCCAATTATCGAATACATTTATGCCGGACCCCATGATTCATTTGTTCCAAAAAATTTCCAGCCTTATTACTGGGCGATGTCTTCTTTGGCTGAATTAGGATTTATTGTGGTTCAGATTGACGGAATGGGAACTTCAAATCGTTCAAAAGCTTTTCAGGATGTTTGCTGGAAAAACTTAAAAGATGCCGGTTTCCCTGATAGAAAACTTTGGATGAAAGCCGCTGCCACAAAATATCCTTATATGAATATTGACAAAGTGGGAATTCACGGCACATCAGCAGGCGGACAAAATGCAGGAGCCGCTTTGGTCTTTAACTCAGATTTTTATGATGTAGCCGTATCATCTTGCGGCTGTCATGATAACCGAATGGATAAAATGTGGTGGAACGAACAATGGATGGGATATCCCGTTGGACCAGAATACGAAGCCTGTTCCAATACGACGCATGCAGCACAAGTAAAAGGAAACCTGATGCTGATTCTTGGAGAATTAGATGATAATGTCGATCCATCCTCAACCATGCAATTTGCAAATGCCTTAATAAAAGCCAATAAAAATTTTGAATTGGTAACCGTTCCCGGAATGGGACATTCTGCCGGAGGAGATTTTGGAGAACGAAAACGCAGGGACTATTTTGTACAGCATTTGTTAGGAGTTATTCCGCCAACATGGGAAGAAATTTATACGAAATAAGAAACTTCTAAAAGGAAAAGAAAAGAGATTTTGTAATCATAAGAAAAAGAAGCAGTGATGAAAAAATATCAGTTATTTATTGGTGCGATTTTGAGTTTTTGTGCACTAAGTACAACAACTTTGAACGCGCAAAACGGCGATCAGATTTTGGACGGGATTGGAGAAACCGGATTAATTGCCCGCTATGTTTTTGATGGCGATGCAAAAGACTGGTCACGAAATAATTTACACGGTAAAATTTCCGATACAAAAGCCAAATTTGTAAACGACGAACAATTTGGAACCGTACTTTCTTTACCCGCAGACAGTAAAGCTTTTGTTTCCATTCCTGCCGACGGATTGTTGGGAGAAGAATCATTGAGTATTTCAGGATGGATTTTCTTAAGATCTCCACAAAAAGACCAGCGATTTTTTGATTTTGGAAAAAACACCAATTCACATTTGTTTTTTGCACCAGCCGGAACAGAAAATGAAGCCGGAATTCAAACGCAGGTTATTATAGAAACAGGAACAAAATACACAACAAAATCGGCAGCTTTAGAAACAGGAAAATGGAGTTATGTTGCAGTTGTGATTAATATTCCATCCAAATCGATTAGCACTTACGTGAATGGATTATTGGTAAATGATACCAAGAATGCAGAATTGGACTTAGCAAAATTATTCGATTATAATTCAGCAGAAAAAAATAAACTGTACATCGGAAAATCACTCGCAGACAGCAATATTTATCTCAATGCAAAATTGCACGATTTCAGAATTTACAGAGTTCCATTAACAGACAAACAAATTACCAGAATTTATAACAATGCCCTGAAAGAAAGCCAGGAAGAAGAATCTGGAGAAGAACAAACTGCAGATTTACCAAAGTTTGCAGCAACAACACCACAGCTTTATAATCAGTTCCTTACAAGCGTTTCTGATGTAAAAGTGGAAACAGTTGTGGGTACACTTCCAAGATTACCGAGTTATATAAAAGGGGTTTATACCAATGGAATTGAAGGGCCAGAGGTAAGAGTAATTTGGCCTTCGCCGAAGGATAATAGCGACGTACTTAAAAGCGGAAAATATACCGTAACCGGAAGCATTTCTGGAACAGATTTAAAGCCCAAAGCAACAGTAATTGTCAAAGAAGCCAAAGAAACCGCAACACCGGAACGCAAACTCGAAGTTTTCAAATTAGATCAGGTATTCTTAAACGCTGACCATGACGGTCATCAAACTAAATTCATAGAAAATCGCGACAAGTTCCTGACAACCCTCGTAACGACAGATCCGGATTCTTTCCTGTATATGTTTCGCAACGCTTTTGGGCAGCCACAACCCAAAGAAGCAGAACCGCTTGGCGTTTGGGATACTCAGGAAACCAAATTACGCGGCCATGCTACAGGACATTACTTAACTGCGATTGCTCAGGCATATGCAAGTACAGGATATGATAAAACGCTTCAGGCTAATTTTAAAGATAAAATGGAGTACATGGTTAATACATTGTACGACTTAGAAAAGCTTTCAGGAAAACCAAAGGAAGCCGGAGGTAAATTTGTGTCAGATCCGACGGCAGTTCCTTTTGGTCCTGGAAAAACAAACTATGATTCAGATTTGAGTCCGGAAGGAATTCGTACCGATTACTGGAATTGGGGTGAAGGTTTTATTAGTGCTTATCCTCCGGATCAATTTATTATGCTCGAAAATGGAGCAACTTACGGCGGACAAAAAACTCAAATTTGGGCTCCTTATTACACCTTACATAAAATTATGGCCGGATTAATGGATGTTTACGAAGTGAGCGGTAACGAAAAAGCGCTTGAAACTGCAAAAGGAATGGGCAATTGGGTATATGCCCGTATGAAAAAATTACCGACCGAAACGCTAATCAGTATGTGGAACCGTTACATCGCAGGAGAATTTGGCGGAATGAACGAAGCCATGGCAAGGTTATACAGAATTACAAAAGATCCACATTATTTAGAAGTAGCACAATTATTCGACAACATTAAAGTCTTTTACGGCGATGCCAATCACACACACGGACTCGCTAAAAATGTAGATACTTTTAGAGGATTACACGCCAATCAGCACATTCCGCAAATTATGGGAGCGCTGGAAATGTATCGTGACTCTAATACGCCTGATTATTATCGTGTTGCTGATAATTTTTGGTACAAAACCGTAAACGATTATATGTACAGTATTGGAGGAGTTGCCGGAGCAAGAAATCCAGCCAATGCAGAATGTTTTATCAGTCAACCTGCTACGATTTATGAAAACGGTTTTTCATCGGGAGGTCAAAATGAAACCTGTGCCACTTACAACATGCTTAAACTAACCGGAGATTTATTTCTATACGATCAGCGTGCAGAGTTAATGGATTATTACGAGCGTGGCCTTTACAATCACATTCTTTCTTCTGTAGCAGAAAATAGTCCTGCCAATACGTATCATGTACCGTTAAGACCAGGTTCGGTAAAACAATTTGGAAATGCACACATGACAGGATTTACCTGCTGTAATGGAACAGCGATTGAAAGTAATACCAAATTCCAGAATTCAATTTATTTTAAAAGTGCCGATAACAATGCACTTTATGTAAATCTGTATGTGCCTTCGACATTAAAATGGACAGAAAAAAAGATAACAATCGAGCAAACAACAGACTTTCCTAATGAAGATTTTACCAAATTAAAAATCAATGGAGATGGGAAATTCGATCTTAAGGTTCGTGTACCACATTGGGCGACCAAAGGGTTTTTTGTGAAGATAAATGGAAAAGAAGAAAAAGTAAAAGCACAGCCGGGAAGTTATCTTACGCTAAATAAAAAATGGAAAAATGGAGATGTAATTGAGTTGCGTATGCCTTTTCAGTTTCACTTAGAACCTGTTATGGATCAGCAAAATATAGCCAGTTTATTTTACGGACCAATCTTATTGGCAGCACAGGAAACAGAACCTCGAAAAGACTGGCGTAAAGTAACTTTTGATGCAAAAGATATCAGCAAATCAATAACCGGAGATGCGAAAAAATTAGAGTTTACTATAGGCGGAATTTCGTATAAACCGTTTTATGAAACGTATGGACGCCATTCTGTTTATCTGGATGTTACGTTGAAATAATAGATTGAAATAGCTAAAAAAGTTCGCCACGAATTCCACAAATTATCACGAATTAAATTCACAAAAATTAGTGTGAATTAGTGTAATTCGTGGCAAAAAAAACATTCTAAACCATCAAACCACGAGCATGAAAAAAACAATTCTAAGCCTTATTCTATTTTTATTTATGATAACGCCTTCTTTTTCCAGCGAACTTATAGATGTTGTAAATACCTTTCAGGCAGATAAAACCGCGCTGCAAAATTTTTATTCGAACAATGAATCGGAAGAATATTATGTGCGTTTTTCTAAATTTTATGCCGATTGGTCCACAACAGTAAAAAATATTGATTTCAAAAATTTATCTAAAGACGGAAAAGTCGATTATTTATTATTGAAAAACCTGATCAGCAAAGAAGATTATTTTCTGCAGATAGAATATAAAGCCTATAAAGAAGTGGCTTCAGTGTTGGATTTTTCAACTGATATTTCGCTGTTTATTCAGGAAAGAAGAAGAGGTAAAAAACCAGTTTCCAGTCAATTGGCAAAAGCATTTGATAGTGCCGGAAATAGCATCGATAAAAAAACAGAATTATTAAAAACAAAACCATTTAAAGATTGGTTTGCAGCCGATAAAGCCGCAAAATCAGTAGCTGCTTTTCAACTATCCTTAAAAGAAGCCTATGAGTTTTATTACAGTTATGATCCGGATTTTACATGGTGGATGGAAAAACCGTATAAAAACCTGTCTGAGAAACTTAAAGTTTATGAGGAATTTCTAAAAACCAATTATCCAAAAACAAGTGTAAAAGATGATGGAAGCGGAATTATTGGAAAACCAATTGGAAGAGATGCCATCATCAAAAGCCTTGCATTTGAATACATTCCATATTCTCCGGAAGAATTAATATCGACGGCACAAAGTCAGTTTGAATGGTGCAAAAAAGAAATGATCAAAGCATCAACAGAATTGGGTTATGGAAACGATTGGAAAAAAGCACTCGAACATGTTAAAGATACTTATGTTCCGGCAGGTGAACAGCCACAAGCGATTACTAATTTATACAATCAATCAGTAAAATTTATAGAAGACAGAGATTTAATAACGTTGCCGGATTTGACAAAAGAAACCTGGCAGATGATTATGATGACGCCGGAACGTCAAAAAATAAATCCGTTTTTTACAGGTGGCTGGGAAATCAGCATATCCTATCCAACCGAAGACATGGATCAGAAAGACAAATTGATGAGCATGCGCGGTAATAATCCGAATTTTTCTTTTGCAACCGTACAGCATGAACTACTTCCGGGACATAACTTACAGTTTTTCATGAACAGCCGTTACAAATCATATCGTCAGCCATTTGATACACCGTTTTGGATGGAAGGCTGGGCTTTATATTGGGAAATTAATCTTTGGAACAAACAATTTCCGCAGACACCCGAACAAAAATTAGGCATGTTATTTTGGAGAATTCATCGTTGTGCCAGAATCATATTTTCACTGAAATATCATTTGGGCGAAATGACACCGCAGCAATGTATCGATTTATTAGTGAACGAAGTAGGACACGAAAGAGCAAATGCAGAAGCCGAAGTCAGACGTTCGTTTGCCAGCGGAGACGCACCGTTGTATCAGGTTGCATACATGACAGGAGGTTTGCAGTTTTATGCTTTAAGAAATGAATTGTTAGCCAAAGGATGGACAGAAAAACAATTTCACGACCGTGTTTTAAAAGAAAATATTATGCCTGTAGAAATGCTGCGGATTCTATTAGAAGATTTGCCTGTTTCTGAAGATTATAAAACCAATTGGAAGTTTTCGACTGATTTTAAATAATTAGAATACGCTGAAATTTATCTGTAAAAAGTATAACAAAGAAGCTGAATTAAGTCTGTTCAGCTCTTTAAAAATAATAGGAATTATGAAGAAAATAAAATTATTTGCTTTAATTATTGGCTGCACCTTTGTTGTAAATAACTTGCAGGCACAAGAATATTGGGATAAAATTAAAGCTAAAAAATCAACTCTTGAAATCGACAAAGGATTTCTTAATTTGAGCACAAAATCTTTTGAACTTAAATTAGTAAAAGCATCTCAAACAGTTGCCACTTTGTCTCCGGTTACAGATAAAACTTTCGATTTTACACCCGGAGAACGACTCTCGATTCGTGATAAAGACGGACTTTATCAATTAGGAGATATTAATCTGAGAATTAAAGCAGTAGATGGAAGCTGGAAAAGTTATTCAACAGCAGCAAAAAGAGCTTCAGTTACTCCTTTAAATGTTTCGGGAAATGTTTTGGCAGCAGCTGATCTTTCGAATACATTACCAGCCGATATTCCTTTAACCATAAAACGTTTTTATGAGCAAAAAGACGGGAATTTAATCTTGCGTTTTGAAATTTTAAATAAATCGGCTACGGCTCAGGAAATAGGAGCATTAGGCGTTCCTATGGTTTTTAATAATATTTTGGAAGGGAAAACATTAGATGAAACCCATCTTCACAACGTCTTTTTTGATCCTTATATTGGTAAAGATGCCGGTTATCTTGAAGTAAAAAGATTAAGTGGCCATGGTCCGGCATTGTTAGTACTTCCGGAAGTGAATATGCCTTTTGAAGCATATCGTCCGTTATTGGATGATGATACACCAAGAAGTATTGTTTTTGAAGGTTTTCATGAGTGGATGCCTATCAGTAAAGCCTATGCCGATAACGAATGGAAAACTGCCGAACAATGGAATACGCCAACTTCATTAGTGCTTCAACCGGGAGAAACAAAAAGTTTTTCATTGAAGTTTGTCTTGGTCGATCAAATTGAAAACATTCAGGCTGGTTTAATTCAAAACGAACGTCCGGTAGCAGTTGGCGTTCCGGGTTATGTATTGCCTCTGGATGTTAACGGTCAGCTTTTTTTGAAATATAAAAAAGCAGTAAAATCTTTTAAAATTGAGCCGGAAGGATCTTTGGCAATCGAGGAAAAATCAAAAAATAAAAATGGATATTTTCAATATGCTGTACACGGAAAAAAATGGGGAAGAGCCAGATTAACAGTAGTCTATGAAGACGGATTAGAGCAAACAATCAATTATAAAGTAATTAAATCAGAAACTAATGTAATAGCCGATTTTGGACATTTTTTGACTACAGCCCAATGGTTTGATGAAAAAAATGATCCTTTCCACAGAAATCCTTCGGTAATCTCGTATGATTATGAAACCAAAAAGCAAGTTGTTCAGGACAGTCGTGTCTGGATTTCGGGTCTAAGTGATGAAGGCGGGGCAGGAGGCTGGCTTGGCGCTGTCATGAAACAATTGGTAGAACCCAATAAAGAAGAAATAGAAAAACTACAGCAGTTTGTGGATAAAACGCTGTGGGGCGGAATTCAGTATAATACCGCTGATACATTGAAATACGGCGTTAAAAAAAGTGTTTTTTATTACGAACCCAAACTAATGCCAGAAGGAACATACAACAAAGATGTTAATTATAAAACCTGGGCTGCATGGGACAAAAAAGGTTCTGATGATCCGGGAAGATCTTATAATTATCCACACGTTGCAGCCGCATACTGGACAATGTATCGTTTGGCAAGATATCATGACGGTTTGGTTACCAATCACGACTGGGACTGGTATTTAAAAAGTGCTTACGAAACCAGTATTGCCATGACAACATTAGCACCTTATTATGCGCAGTTTGGACAAATGGAAGGAACGGTTTTTTTATTGATTCTAAAAGATTTAAAAACGGAAGGATATACTGAAATGGCGAATAATCTGGAGGCTAAAATGAAAGTGAGAGCCGATCACTGGAGAACGCTTAATTATCCTTTTGGAAGTGAAATGCCTTGGGATTCTACAGGTCAGGAAGAAGTGTATATGTGGTCTGATTATTTTGGATACAATGATAAAGCAAAAATAACCCTTGATGCTATTTTAGCCTATATGCCTACAATGCCGCACTGGGCGTATAACGGAAATGCGCGCAGGTACTGGGATTTTTTATACGGAGGAAAATTATCCAGAGTAGAACGCCAGATTCATCATTATGGTTCGGCTTTAAATGCGATTCCGGTTTTAGAGCAATTCAGAAAAACACCTGATGATTTTCATTTATTGAAAGTAGGTTACGGCGGATTATTAGGCGGAATTTCAAATATTACCGAAGACGGTTTTGGATCAGCGGCTTTTCACTCTTATCCTGAAACTTTAAGAATCGATTATTTATCAGGAGATTATGGTTCTGGATTCTTTGGGTATGCGGTTAATACAGCTACTTTTATTACCAATGAAAAAGAATTCGGCTGGCTGGCTTTTGGAGGAAATGTAACAGAAAAAGGAGATGTAGTTGATGTAGCTATTACAACAGCAGCAAAATCTAAGATTTTCATTGCACCGAAAAAAATGTGGTTAACATTAGATGCAGGAACTTTTAAAAAGGTAAGTTATAATACTAAAACAGGAAAAGTGACCCTTACTTTAGATCCTAAAACAGCCTATACACCAAATGCTTATTTAAGAGTAGATCAGGATGTGAAATTATCTTATGAAAAAGTGAGAGGCGCTTATAAAATTGCTTTGAAAAATAAAGAGATTCAAATTAATTTATAAGGATGAAATAATGCAGAAATCAAAAAAACACCTTTTCAAAAAAATAATATTTACTGTATTTGGAGTACTTATCAGTTTAAATTCTGGTGCTCAAAATTTCGACAAATATTTCCCAAAAAAAGACCTGACAACAGTAGGGGTTTATTATTATCCTGAGCATTGGGATCAGAGTCAATGGGATCGGGATTTGAAAAAAATTGCCGAAATGGGTTTTGAGTTTACTCATTTTGGTGAATTTGCCTGGGCGCAATTAGAACCGCAAGAAGGTGTTTATGATTTTAAATGGTTAGATAAAGCTGTTGAAATTGCTGTAAAATATAATTTAAAAATTATCATGTGTACTTCAACAGCAACACCTCCTGTATGGTTGGTTCGCCAGCATCCTGATATCCTTGCAACTTATGAAGATGGAACCAAAACAGATCACGGTTCGAGACAACATGCATCATTTTCAAGTAATTATTATCGAAGCTATTCGCTAAAAATGATTGAACAATTGGCAAAAAGATATGGCAATAATAAAAACATTATTGGTTGGCAGGTAGACAATGAACCATCTCGTTTTCTGGATTATGGACCAGATGCACAGCAACGCTATCGCAATTGGCTAAAAGAAAAATATGTAACTATTGACGCTTTAAATAAGGCTTGGGGCAACAATTTCTGGAGTGGAACTTATAGCAATTTTGATCAGATTAATATTCCGCTGCACAAAGAATGGGGAATGAACTTACACTCCCAATTAGATCATTATCGATTTGCAGATCAGGAAACGGCAACTTTTCTCGATAACCAGGCGCTTACCATACGCAAATACATAACCAAAGACCAATGGATTACCTCTAATTACAGATCCAACTATGATGAAAGTTTCGTGGGGATGAGTAAGGAATTAGATTTTGATTGTTACACCCGTTACTTGGTTTATGGTGGAAGTTTAGGAATCGGCTCAAAAGGCTATCGTTTAGGAGATTACACCAGTATTGGTGTGTCCAATGATTTTTTTCGTCCCTTAAAAGGTATGTATGGCTGCATGGAATTACAGCCAGGACAAGTGAATTGGGGAAGTATTAATCCGCAGCCATTGCCCGGAAGTGTTCGTATGTGGCTTTGGCATGTTTTTGCCGGAGGAAGTAAATTTGCGTGTACGTATCGTTTTCGTGCGCCTTTGTATGGGTATGAGCAATTTCATTATGGTATTGTAGGCACAGATGGTATAACACCAACTGTTGGAGGTCTAGAATTCAGTCAGTTTATAAAAGAAATTGATACATTACGAAAAAAGTATGATGCTAAAGCAGTATTACCAGATTATTATTTAAAACGTAAAACAGGAATTCTATTTAACGCCGATAATGTGATGGGTATCGAGTTAAACAAGCAAACAAAAGAGTGGAATACCATTGGGCATTTCTTAAAATATTATAAAGCAACAAAATCGATGGGTGCGCCAGTTGATTTTGTTCGGGATACAACGGATTTCTCTAAATATCCTTTTTTAATAGTACCTGCTTATCAGATGATTGACCAAAAAATGATTGATAAATTGACTTTGTATGCCAAAAACGGAGGAAATTTAATCTTGAGTTGTCGATCCGGAATTCAAAATCGTGAAGGCCATCTTTGGGAAGCTAAATTCTATGAACCCATGTGGAATTTAATAGGTTCACAAATAGAATCCTATGATCTCTTAATGCCACAATCTCCGGGTATAATAAAGTTTAATAATCAGGAATTTGGCTGGACAAGCTGGGGAGATTTACTAAAACCAAATAAAGAAACTGAAATCTGGGGAACCTATGAAGGCGATTTTTACGCTGGAACTCCCGCTATTATTTCACGTAATTTAGGTAAGGGATCAGTTACTTATATTGGAGTAGATTCTAAAAATGGCGAACTTGAAAAACAAGTATTAAGAAAATTATATCAAAAGCAAAATGCTCCTATAGAAAATTATCCCGAGGGTATTATGGTGGAGTATCGTGACGGATTTGGTATCGCAGTCAATTATTCGGATAAAATCTACAACCTCAATTTACCAAAAAGCGCCAAAATTATTATTGGAACTTCAGCAATAAAAACCGCTGATGTACTGGTTTGGAAATATTAATTGAATTCATTGAATGTAAATTAAATGATTAGGTTTCAGGCTGATATTTTTATTTGTTTAATTTTTTTCACGCAGATTTGGCAGATTGTGCAGATTCTTTTTTTTAAATTTTAATAATTTAATCAGGAGAACATAGATTTACTGCAGTGGTAAAAAAACATATTTTTTTAATAAATCTAAAAACAAGAGTTTATAAAATAAATCTGCTAAATCTGCCAAATCTGCGAGAAAAATAGACAAAGGATTTGCAAATCAAAACAGAATAAATGGATCAAAATAATCATACCCAACGTTTTAAAATCAACAAAAGTTAATAATTGCAATGCTGAAAAAGAACCTATTATACAGTCTCATTTTACTTTTTTTTGCGGGAACTATTTTTGCCCAAAAAGACGTTGATGTAAATACTCCCGGCGCCGGAAATCCTATTTTACCGGGTTGGTTTGCAGATCCTACAATTAAAAAATTTGGAGATATTTATTATATCTATGCCACTACAGACAATGAAATGCTGGCATCCGGAGCGCCAACCGTTTGGTATAGTAAAGATTTTAAAAATTGGTATAACTACATCATGGAAATCCCTTCTTTTTCAGCAAAAGTAATAACTAATTTTTGGGCTCCCGATATTATCGAAGGCGATGATGGTAAATATTATTTGTATTTTGGAAACTGCGAAATAGGCTGTAATATTTATGGCTATGTTTCAGATTCGCCTGTTGGACCTTGGAAAAAATTAAGTGATCAGGATGTTCCGGTAATTTCAAATGGGTATCCCAGAGAAAATTTCCCTTCACTTGATGCACAGTTTTTTAAAGATACCGATGGAAAAATCTATGGATATTGGGGAACCTGGGTGCATTATAATGGCGGATATGCTGTAGGAGAGTTGAACAAAAAAAATATGAGCGGAATGATGAATTCTGCCAATATTCCCTTAGCGCAAACTCCGGCTCCATTTGAAGCTGCTTATATGATGAAAAAAGGTTCTAAGTACATTCTGATGTATTCCGGAGCCTCTTGTCATGACGAAACTTACAATGTGCGTTATTCGTATTCTAATTCGCCATACGGACCTTTTACTCCCGGCAAAAATAATCCCATTTTGAGTACCAATGAAAATCAGACCGTTCATGGACCCGGGCATCATTCTGTATTACAAGAGAAAGATGATTATTACATTGTATATCACAAACACGATTATCCAATGACCAGAGGCGGACTAGCCAGACAAGTTTGCATTGATAAAATGATTTTTGAAAACGATTCGACAATTAAAACGGTTGTGCCTTCAAATAAAGGGATTGAAGATTTGGTAAAGTCTGAGGTTCCTGAAAACATTGCTTTTAAGGCAAAAACAACAGCTTCTTCATTTTATCATTTAAAATCAACTCAGTACGATTATCAATATCAGCCTTCGTATGCGACTGATGATAATAATGCCACAATGTGGAAAGCTGCAGATAATACAACGCCACAAGATTTGATTGTTGATTTGGGTTCTGAAAAAAAGATTAAAAGAATAATGACCCAATTTGAATTTGCCAGTTATTACTATCAATACAAATTGGAGTATTCTTTAAATGGAAAAAATTGGAATCTATATTCCGATAAATCCAAGAATCGTACAGCGGGAAGCCCAATGATTGATGACAACGACGTAACGGCGCGTTATATAAAACTAACTGTTTTAGCAACAGAAAAAACCGGACTTTATGCTGCAGTCTGGAACATCAAAATATACAGTTCATTATTTGATCTTCCTTTAAAATTAAAAAATACAGCATCTAAGATAGTTCCTGCTGTTAAAAGCACTAAAAAATTATTGGTTGATCTTGATGCAGGAAAAATATCTGATCTGAATGCTATTTCTAATAAAGGTTCTATTGGTGGAATTTTCACAAAAAGCGGAGACATATCTTTAGAAAAATCAGAAGGAATTAAGGCTTTTCATTTTAAAAACGGAGCTTTTACTTTAAATAAATCAGTACCCAAAAGCTTAGCCTGGAATGGTTCTTACACAGTTGCAGCCTGGGTTAAAAACCCTGAAATTGCAAACGAAGGAGAGATTATAGTATCATGGTGTGACAGAACCGAATTTGGTTTGGCAAATTCTTATAATGCGCTGGCTTACAATAGCGGGAGTTATGGTGCAGGAGTACATTTAGACGGTCATTTTGATATGAAATTCAACAAGATTCCCGAAGCTAATAAATGGCATTATATCGTTTTGACTTTTGATGGTGTTGTGGAGAAAATTTATGTAGACAGCATTTTAGATAATTCTCAAAATATGCTGTTATCATCAGCAATTGATAAGGCTAAAATTATAATAGGAGCTTCAGATATTGGTGAAAATTTCTCCGGATTTATTGCTTCACTTCGCATGTACGATTATGCGCTGAATCAGGAAGATTTACTTCAGCTAATGAAGCAGACTCAACCAAAAAAGGAATAATTAAAAACTTATTAATTTAGCCGTTTAAATTAAAAAAATAAAAAAATGACAATAGGTATAGGTGGTTCTGACGCAGCCACAGAATTAGGAAAAATAGCAAACAGAACTCAGGATGTACAACCCATTCTTTTAGAGGAATATCTGGAGCGTATCAAAAAATCAGTTTTGTTGATGAAAGCGCTTTCTGTAAAAGCATTGTATCTAAATGCAGGAACCAATCTGTATTATTTTACAGGAACTCGTTGGAATGCTTCAGAAAGAATGGTGGGAGCGTTATTATTTGATGATGGAACTTTAGAATACATTGTTCCAAAATTTGAAGAAGGTACTTTTAAAAAATACATGCAGGTTGAGTCACGTATTAATTGTTGGGAAGAACACGAATCTCCTTATATTCTATTAGGAAAATTATTGACAGATAAAAACCTGAATAGCGGTACAATTGCCATTGATGAAGCTTCTCCTTATTTTTTAGTTGATGGAATTTCAAAAGCAAATATAGCTTATGATTTTACAACTGCTCAGAACATTACGTCGGCTTGCCGAATGCAGAAATCTAAAAATGAAATTGCGATCATTCAAAAAGCAAAAGACATAACGATGGAAGTACAGCGTGCTGCGGCTAAGATATTAAGACCTGGAATTTCGGTGAGCGAAGTAACAGATTTTATAAATAAAGCGCATATAAAGGCCGGAATATCTTCTGGTTCTTATTTCTGTATTGTTTTGTTTGCAGATGATACACAATATCCTCACGGCGTTTCTGTTCCTCAGGATTTAAAAGAAAATCAGGCCGTTATTATTGATACCGGCTGTAGATTAGAAGGCTATCTTTCTGATATTACGAGATCGTATGTGTACGGAACAGTTTCTGAAGAATATAAAACGATTTGGAATTTAGAAAAAAACGTACAACTCGCTGCTTTTGAAGCTGCAAAAATTGGCTCTTCATGCGGATCTGTAGATGATGCAGCCCGAAAAACATTGGCTCAAGCCGGATTAAGTCCGGATTATGATTTACCTGGATTACCGCACAGGGTTGGGCACGGAACCGGACTTGACATTCATGAATACCCGTATTTAGTCCGCGGAAGCGAAATAAAACTGCTTGAAGGAATGGTTGTTAGTAATGAACCGATGATTTGTATTCCCGGAAAATTTGGAATCAGACATGAAGATCATTTTTACATGACTGAAAACGGAGCAAAGTGGTTTACCGAGCCAATGCATAGCGTTGACAATCCTTTTGGTTATTAATTGTTAGGCACATAGATTCTCTGTGATGATTAGCTAATCCGGTGTTTATTTTTACGCAGATTTAGCAGATTTTAGCAGATTTATTTATAAGCTCTTATTTTTTTAAACAGATTGAATATAGATTTTTTTTTATATTAAATAGGATGCAAAAAGAAGTATATTTTTTTCAAACATCGCAGTAAATATATGCAGCGGATTAAATCTTAAAAGTTTAAAAAAGAATCTGCTAAAATCTGCAAAATCTGCGTGAAAAATTTATACAAAGAAGCATATTGTACTATCTATTATATAAAATATTGTAATTACATCCGGAAAGATTAATTAAAAAAAATAAAAAATGAAGCGATTTTTACTGTTATTCCTAACAATTGTTTATACTGCTGTTCAGGCACAGGAAAGTGCATTGATTTGTATTGAAACTGAAAGTTCGGCTTTGGTTTTAAAAGTGGGTAAAAACAAAAAACTGTATCAAACCTATTTTGGTACAAAGTTGAATAACAGTTTAGAATATGAATTGATTTCGAAAGAAAACACAAAAAAGTTTGTGGTAAATGACGGCAATCCTTTAATTGATTTGCGTCATTCGGCATATCCAACTTTTGGTACCGATAATTTATTTGAGCCCGCTATTCGTATGACGCATAACGATGGAAATCCTTCATTAGAATTTGAATATCAAAATCATAATGTTCAAAAAATAGATGATAATACTTCCGAAATCATTGTCAAATTAAAGGATCCTCAATATCCTGTTTTTGTCAATCTTCATTACAAAATATTTTATAAAGAAGATGTAATCGAAGCGTGGACAGAAATTCAGCATCAGGAAAAAAAAACAGTTACACTTTATAATTATGCTTCATCGGCTTTGCATTTAGATGCTGATAAATATTGGCTGACACAATTTTACAGTGATGTTGTGGAAGAAATGAGAATGGAAGAAAGCCAGCTGACAAGAGGAAGTAAAGTGATCGATTCAAAATTAGGAGTTCGAACCAATATGTTTGCGTCGCCCAGTTTTTTTCTTTCATTAAATGAAAAAGCAGGAGAAAATAATGGTGAAGTTATTGCGGGTTCAATAGCCTGGTCGGGAAATTTTAAGTACACTTTTGATATTGATAACAATAATGAACTTAGAATTATTTCGGGAATCAATGAATTTGCATCAGAATACAATTTAGAACCCGGAAAAGTGTTTAAAACACCAGCTTTTATCTATACATTTTCGAATCACGGAAAAGGGCAGGCGAGTAGAAATTTACATGATTGGGCAAGAAAATATGGGCTTAAAGATGGAGAAAAACCACGTTTGACTTTATTGAATAATTGGGAAACTACTTTTTTTGATTTTGATGAAAAGAAACTGGCCAATATGTTTACAGATGCCAAAACATTGGGTGTTGATATGTTTTTGCTGGATGATGGCTGGTTTGGTAATAAATACCCAAGAAGCGGTTCTACATCTGGCTTAGGCGATTGGGAAGCTACAAAGTCGAAACTCCCGAATGGTATTGGTTTTTTAATGGAACAGGCAAAAAAAACAGAGGTCAAATTTGGTATTTGGATTGAACCTGAAATGATCAATGAAAAAAGTGAATTATTCGAAAAACATCTGGATTGGGTTTTAAGCCTTCCAAATAGGGAAAAAAGTATTTACCGCACACAACTGGTTCTGGATTTATGCAACCCGAAAGTACAGGATTTTGTTTTTAAGGTTGTAGATGATATTATGCAGACACAATCGGGTGTGGCTTTTTTTAAATGGGATTGTAATCGAATGATGACGAGTGCTTATTCAACCTATTTAAAAAATCAGCAGTCTCATTTGTTTATTGAATATACAAAAGGACTTTATAAAGTTTTGGACCGAATAAAAGCCAAATATCCAAATCTTCCCATGATGCTTTGTGCCGGAGGTGGCGGCAGGGCAGATTACGGAATGTTGAACTATTTTACGGAGTTTTGGGCGAGCGACAATACAGATCCTTTTGATCGTGTATTTATTCAATGGGGTTATTCTAATTTTTATCCAGCATTGGCAACCTGCAATCACGTAACTTCCATGGGAAATCAGTCCATTAAGTTTAAAACCGATGTCGCTATGATGGGAAAACTAGGTTTTGATATTCATGTTGGAGGATTAAAACCAAACGAATTAAAATTTTGTCAGGAAGCTGTTTCGAATTATAAAAGATTAAGTCCGGTAATTTGGCAAGGAGTGTTGTACCGATTGATTTCGCCATATGAAGATACCAGAGCGGTTTTAATGTATGTTAATAAAGATAAAACCCAATCGGTAGTTTTTTCATACACCTTGCATCCGCTCACAGATCCTAATTACAGTATTGTAAAATTAGAAGGACTTGACCCTTCAAGAAAATATAAAGTAAAGGAAATCAATATAATGCCTGAAAGTAAAAATACTTTTGAAGAATCAGGCAATGTATTTTCTGGCGATTTTTTAATGAAAATTGGACTAAAAATTTCTTCTTCCAGTCGGGAAAGTAGTATTGTATTAGAACTTATTGCTGTAGAATCGTAGAATTCATTTTTTATACTATTCTTTTTAAATTAAAAAATCCAGATAATTTGGGTAAACAATTGTTTAGCAAATAGATAAGGGTTTTATAATAGGTAAAATAGTATTAATATAAGGTAATATTGTATTACAAGCGCTACATTTTCATATTTACATTTACAAGAAAATATTCTTAACCTATTAAAAAGATGTAATTATGAAAAAACTTTTCTTACAAGTTCTACTTTTTCTTTGCAGTTATGTTGCAATTGGCCAAAAAACGCTGTTTACGCCCACAGAATGGAGTGATCCCAATAACGAGTTTTATAATAAAGTATCCAGTAGCAGAAAATATGAATCTACAAATTTTGTGGTTTATTGGGGAGATAAAGTTGGCACAAATCCGTCAACTTATTCAGATCCTGCGTTGAGGTTTACACCAAAATCGGTTGCCGATACGCTTGAAACAAGTTTTAAGCGCTATATAACCGATTTGCACTTTATTAATAATGCTTCAACAACAAATTTCGGCAAGTACAAGATCATTATTATGATGATGAATACCTGGAATTCTACAGATCCGCGTTTAGAAGCGTTTGCGCAGGCAAGTTCGTTTAGCAATACGATTGGAGCCATGTTTGTTCATCCGGAAGCCACGAGAGATGGAGGTGCATTATCCCACGAGTTTGCCCATACGCTGCAAATGATGATGCGTATTCAGGAAAATCCGGGTAACGGAACCGCATTTTCAGGATATGATTGGGCTGGCCCTTTCTTTGAAGGACATGCTAATTTCATGAGAGCTCAGGCCTATTCTCAATGGGCAGAGATCGATGGAACTTTAACCCGCTGGATACAGACCAAACATTTTATGTGGTCTTCTACCAGGCATCATTACACCAATTTTCATTTAATGTATTATGTGCAGGAAAAAGAAGGTTTTGATTTTACCCGAAGAATGTGGGCAGAATCTATCAATGAAGAACATCCGCTTCAAACAATTAAGAGGCTAAAAGGTTTTACACAAGACCAACTAGACGATTATCTTTGGGGATATGCCCAACGACAACCGGCATTTGATTATCCTATTCAATGGAATTCCCAAATAAATACGACCAGCAATTTTGGTAAAACAATCAGAAACGTTTACAATAGTATAAAAACCAATATGCCGCGTTATACCAGCAGACAATACACACTGTTAACAAAAGTAGCAGGTACTACAGATCAATATTATACCAATAATGACTGGGCTCCACAGGATTATGGAATGAATGTAATTCCATTATACCCAACATGTACGGGAACACAGAAGAAAGTTACGATTAAATTTAAAGGACATACAGAGGTTAATCCAACTCAGGCCGGCTGGAGATATGGTTTTGTAACGACAAAAGCAGACGGTACAGTATCTCGTTACAGCCCGATGTATAAAACGGATGGAGAAGCTTCTTTTACCTTAAATACTTCTACTGAAACGGGTATTTTTCTGGTAGTGTTCTCAGCACCAAAAGTTCATGTCAATTACAATATGGATGAGGGTTACCCTAAGCAGAGAAGATATCCTTATGAACTAAAAATTGCAAATGCAACTCCAGAAGGATTTCAGCCTGCCGCCAATTTTAGAAGTTTTCTTAAAACAAATGGTCATTTGCATACTAACGGAGGAGGATGGGTATCCAATAATGCGACTGTTGCATCAACAGTTTATGTTGGTCCTTATGCAGTTGTCAGAGCCGGTAGTATTTCGGGAAATGCCCGTATAGAAGATTATGCAATGGTCGATGGAGGAACTATAAATGGTAATGCAATTGTAAGAGGAAATGCATGTGTTTACAATGCAACGTTATCCAATAGTGCCATTGTTGAAGGTAATGCCTGGATGGAAGGCGGTTCTGTAGCCAATACAGCCAATATTAAAGGAAATGCGATGCTGTTTGCCGGTAATTTTGGAAGTTCAGTTGTAGTGGGTGGAGATGCAGAAATAGGTAGTTGCTCAACTCCGGGTGTTTATTTGCAATTTCCTTACTGGAGAAATGGCAGAACAGATTGTGATGGCAAAGGAGCCAGCGATGCTTCGAACATTGATATAAATGCGACTTTCACCAATTTCACGGCCGCACAAATGGCTTTTAGTACAACACCAAACTGTACAGTAAGCACGCTTGCTGCAAGTAAGGCAGTCGATTCAGAAGAAGATTTGAGTGTTTACCCAAATCCAACATCAGGAAGTATAAATATAACCTTTATGCAGACTGAACAGCAAAAAGTAACGATTTCATTATTTAACATTAGTGGGCATAAGTTAAATGTCATTACCGATCAAACCTATGATGTTGGCAGAATTGAAATTCCGTTCAATTGCAGTCATTTGATTAAAGGTGTTTATCTTTTAAAAATCCAAACAGGAGATACTATTGTAAATAAATCATTTATTAAACAATAAGAGACTAAACTTCTTAAATTAAATACCTCGGTTCATTTTTTTATGAGGATTGAATTTCCTTATGTTTGATGCGAAATTAAAGAGCCTGCAAAATATTTATTTTGCAGGCTCTTTTTTAGTTTAAATAAATCTATAGTTGGTTTTCAGGTTTTATTTACCGCATCCGAATTATTTTATTTATCCAAGACCAGGAAATCAGCTTTGTTGTAGAATTATAAATATAAAGTCCTACCACGGGAATACTTGACTTTCTATGTGAGCTTCATTCATAAAGAGGGCAATTTTTTTAACTATATCAGGATGTTTTAGTGCAATATCATGTTTTTCCTGAGGATCGGAACTAAGATCGTACAATGCAATTACTGCGTTTTTATCTTTTATAACGTTCAGTCGGATTCCTTTCCAATTTTCATAGCGGACCGCTTGTTTACCTCCTCCTTCATGAAACTCCCAGTAAAGGTATTCATGAGTATTTTGGTTTTTATTGCCCGTAAGTGCGTTGGTAAAAGAAATTCCGTCAATGTGTTCTGGACTTTTACTGCCCGTGATTTCTGATAAAGTAGGCATGATATCCCAAAATGCACCTACGAAATCACTGCTTTGACCAGCCTTAATAACTTTCGGCCATTTGGCAACAAAAGGAACCCTGATGCCGCCTTCATACAAATCACGTTTAATGCCCCGGAAACCTGCAGCGCTGTTGAAAAAGTCAGGATCTGCTCCACCTTCTTTGTGAGGGCCATTATCACTGGTAAATATAATTAGTGTATTTTCTTCTAATCCTAATTCCTTCAATTTAGCAATAACCTGTCCAACATAGAGATCCAAACGAGTTACCATTGCTGCAAATGTGGCATGCGGGTATTGTTGAGAAACATATCCTGTAGGTTTTGCGTTTGTTCCGTAGTCAAAACCTTTAAAAGGTTTTTCATCAAACTTTCCTTTATAATAACGAAAAATACTATCGTTGGGTACAATAAGTTCAGCGTGAGGTAATATGTAAGGTAAAAAAAGAAAAAAGGGTTCCTCCTTATTTTTATCAATAAATGCTAATGCCTGCTGTTGGGTTAAGTCAGGTGCGTATTCTTTAAGGGATTCTAATTTACCATTTTCTTTCAATATTACTTTCTCCTGATCGTTCCATAAATGCTCAGGGTAGTATCGATGTGCCAGAGACTGGCAGTTATAGCCAAAGAAATGATCAAATCCCTGTCGGTTTGGATCTCCCTGTGATCCAACAGGTCCAAGTCCCCATTTGCCGTAGGCGCCTGTTTTGTACCCGCTTTTCTTTAATACTTCAGCCAGCGTTACAATTGTATCAGGTATTGGGTACTGTCCTTCGGGTTCAACACCCAAATTACCACGAATAAAAGTATGCCCGGTATGTTTACCGGTCATTAAGGAGGACCTTGATGGAGCACATACGGCAGTGCCAGCATAAAATTGTTTTAGTGTAATTCCGTCATTTGCCAATCGGTCCAGATTTGGGGTTTTAATCAGTTTCTGCCCATTAAAGCCCACATCTCCGTAGCCCAGATCATCAGCCAGTATCAGTACAATGTTTGGTTTTTTATTCTGCGATAAAACAGTAACAATACAGCATGGCAGAAGAAATAGGATTATTAATAATTTTTTTTTCATCTAATAGTATTTGATTAATATTGAATTCTGTGATTATTAATATCATTGAAAAAATAACGGGAAACCTGCATTCAATTCGTTTCGTTTTTCTAATTTATATGTTATTGTATTAGTTATAGTCTTTGTTCAATGATTAATATAGTTGTAAATTCAAACAACTGATTATAAAGACTAATCTAAGAATTTTTTTGTATATCCTTAATGCATTAAAAAATATTTAGACAGCAAGATCATTCGGTATAAATTAAATAAATTTTACTGATTTACTGTTTGCCAGTAAAATGTTTGAACAAGTACAATCTAATTATGTTTTTTTTAACTACAAGAAGAGTCTTGTTAATAATTAAATAAATTACTAAATATGAAATTTAAGAGTAATTTAATGTAAAATATCTATAAAATTAACTTATAATTGTACTTGTTACACCTGGCAAAAACATTTTATTTTGAAGTATTTTGTTTTACATCTTCTTTTTTTAATAGGTTTTTCTTCTGTAGGTTTTACACAAGATAATCCTATAAAATTTCTTGATATTTCTGATGGTCTGTCTAATAATTCGGTAACCACCATTTTTCAGGATAGTGATGGTTATCTTTGGTTTGGAACTTATGACGGATTGAACCGCTATGATGGCTATAATTTCAAAGTTTTCCGTAACAGAATCAACGATAAAAAATCATTACTCTTTAATACGATTTATAATATCGAAGGCGATTCCCGAAAAAACATTTGGGTTGGAGGTTCCAACGGGATTTGTATTTACAGTAAAACCACAGCGACATTTCATCCTGTTGAATATACCTCTTCAAACAAAAAAAATAAAGTTTTAAAAGATATAATTCACCAGATGCGATCAGTGTCTGAGAATTTAGTTTTAGTTGCCTCTCAGAATTTAGGATTAATTGCTTTTGAGAACGGTTCTTTCATCGGAAAACAAATTCCGCTTAAAGTTTTGGACAATAACATTAGTATTGATAATTACGATGCAATTGCCCTTCAGGACGACAAAAAGAAGGAGCATTGTTGGGTTCATGTACGAAATATTGGAATCTGTAGTTACAATTACAAATCAAAAACCTTAAAGGTAGTTTTTCCGTTTTCTAAAGAAGTAAAATCAATGAAATTGGCTTCTGACGGAAATCTTTGGCTGGGAACTGATGAAGGCATTTTTCTCTTTAATACCAAATCAGGAGTTCTTTCAGATAATTATTTTTCGAATAAATGCAGCGTTACCGACATTCTATTGGGAAAGAAAAAGGAAATCTTGATTACCACAGACGGTTGCGGCATCTACAAAATCATCGGAACAAATAAAAAAGCAATTCCATATAATGTTATAAATGGCGTACAGCTGGCCAAAAGCAACTCAGTCTGGAGCTTATACGAAGACAAAGCAGGCAATAAATGGTTTGGTTCTTTGCGCGGCGGTATAAGTATGCTCAGCAGCACACCTAAATATTTTAAAAGTATTCGTTATAACGCCACAAATCCGGCAGAGAATTTTATTTTATCTTTTTGTGAAGACGAAAAGAAAAATTTATGGGTCGGGACAGATGGTGCAGGATTGAAATATTGGAACCGAAAAAACAATACGTACACTAATTACAGCAACAAGCTTTCGAGTTCTTTTATTACAGGAATTGTACGTGATACTAATAATGAAATTTGGCTATCGACATGGAATGGCGGAGTAAACAAAATCAATCCCAGAAATAATTCAGTTACGCAATATTCTTGTTTTAATCCTTTCACCAAACAAATCGAGAAGAAAATTTGGCTCGTTTATAAGGATTCAAAAGCAAATATTTGGGCCAGCGCTACAAACGAAGGTTCATTATATCTTTTCGACAGACCAAAAAATACTTTTATTCTTTTCGATAAATCAATTACAAATTTGCAATGTTTGACCGAAACAAGCGACGGGAAACTTTTGGGAGGAAATTATACGAGTCTGTTTTCTTTGGAGAAAAACACCAGAAAAATCACTAAAACGAATATCGGGAATCCTGTAAGATGTATTCATGAAGACAAGGATAAAAATCTATGGCTGGGAACCCAGGAAGGCGGATTATTATTGTTCGACCGAAAAACAAATACTTTTAAAAGGCTAACTACAGATGATGGTTTGCCTTCGAATACAATTTTAAGAATGCTCGAAGACAATGAAGGCAATCTTTGGATGAGTACGTACAATGGCGTTTGTCGATTCGATAAAAAAAGAAAAACTTTCCGTAATTTCTCTGTAAATGATGGTTTACAAAGCAATCAATTCAGTTTTAATGCCGGAATTAAATTATCTACAGGCGAGTTTCTGTTTGGCGGAATTAATGGTTTCAATATATTTTTTCCCGAAGCAATCAAAGGATTTAATCAGCAGAATAATTTATTGCTGACCGATTTTTACGTAAACAATCAGCCTATTGAAGAAAGCAAAAATGATTTGGTATCTAAATGGGAATCGGGTAAAATAAAAGAAGTAAATCTTCCTTACGATCAAACCACTTTATCGCTGGAGTTTGTTGCTTTAGATTACAATAATGCCGACAAAATAAATTATGCGTATTATTTAGAAGGCTGGGATGCGCAATGGAATTATGTGGGTCAGGCCCGAAAAGCAAATTACGCCAGATTAACCGAAGGGAAATATACTTTTAAAGTAAAAACTACCAACTTTAAAGGAGGATGGAACAAAGAAATAAGCCTTGTAACAATCGAAATTTTACCGCCATGGTACAGAACATGGTGGGCATATACGTTGTATTTATTGGCTATGGCAGGGATTCTTTTTGCCTATTTGGAATATCATAAAAATAAGGAAAAACTAAAATATAAAGTAAAAATAGCCGAGCTGGAAAGTAAGAAAGAAAAGGAAGTTGCCGAAAAACAATCGTCGATGTTTACGTATATCTCACACGAGTTTAGAACGCCGCTTTCGCTAATTATAAATCCGCTCAAAAAAGCAGTTCAGAAAGAAAGTGTTCAAAATGGTTCTTCCGGAAGCGATTTGGCAATTGCACATCGAAATGCCCGCAGGCTTTTGAGTTTGGTAGATCAGCTGCTTCTTTTTCGAAAAGCCGAAAATGACGCTGATTCGCTCAGATTATCAAATATAAATGTAAATAATCTTTGCAATGAAGTGTATCAATGCTTTGTAAATCAGGCAAAAGAGAAAAACATTACTTATCAATTTTCTATTCCGGAACATGATATTGAAATTATTGGAGATTATGAAAAAATAGAAATTTCCTTATTTAATTTAATGTCAAATGCCTTTAAATACACACCAATTGGAGGGGAAATTAATCTGAAACTTTCTGAAAATACAAATGAAGTTATCCTGGAAATTTCAGATAGTGGCGATGGAATTGAAAAGAAAGATATCGACGTTATTTTTGAAAAATTCAAACAGATCAACTCAAAAGTGTCTGTTGGAACAGGTTTTGGAATTGGACTTTATATTGTAAAATATTTTGTAAACAAACACAAGGGAACAGTAAACTGTAGCAGTGAACCAGGAAAAGGAAGCACTTTTACCTTGACGTTCCTTAAAGGAAACAGTCATTTTGAAGATATTGAAATTACTGATGTTGTTGCAACAAGAAGCCAGTTGTTTGATGAATTGATCATTGATGATTCAGAAGAAAACAATCAGTCTTTAAATAATACGGTTTCAGAAAGTGATTTTCAGAAAATTATGCTTACTGATAAACGTACCGTTTTAATAATAGATGATAATGCAGAAATTAGGGCCTATCTAATCAAATTATTTTCAAAAAACTACATTGTTTATAATGCTGAAAATGGAGAAGAGGGCTTGAAAATGACCAAAAAACATATGCCTGATCTGGTTATCAGCGATATTACGATGGAACATATGGACGGTCTCGAATTATGCCGAAAAATAAAAGAAAGTGATAGTTTATCTCATATTCCTGTTATTTTATTGACGGCGTCCAAAAATACCGAAACGCATTTACAGGGAATCACAGATGGTGCAGATGATTATATTACAAAACCGTTTGATGATGATATACTCGTAGCACGTGTGGAGTCATTATTGCGAAACAGAAGTAATCTGCGAACTTATTTCTTAGACAGTATAACACTTAGGGAAAACTCACAAAAAGTTCCGGTTGAATATCAGGAAATCCTGAAAAAGTGTATCGATATTGTCGAAGCCAATATTCATAAAAAAGATTTTACGATTAAGAATTTTGCACTCGAAATGGGAATGAGCCATAGAACTCTTTATACCAAAATCAAGATCATTTCAGGCCAGACTTTAAATGCTTTTATTCGTTCGCTCAGAATTCGAAGAGCGGCAATGTTAATGTTGACAGAAGATATGAATATTGCACAGGCAAGTGCAGAAGTTGGTTTTGAAGATCCAAAATATTTCAGACAGCAGTTTGTCAAACTCTTCGGAATGACACCTTCAGAATACATTAAAAAGTATAAAAATTCGTTTAATTCTGACCTGAATATTATCAAATAACAATCCTTTTATGTTTTTATTCTTTGAATACTCTTTTGCTTTTTATGCAGAAGAGTATAAAATTTTTAAAAAAAATCAAACGTTGTAGTTGTAGTTTGAGGATTGTTTAATAATTGCGAATTCCTGAAAAATACCCTATTATTTTTTTGTACTTGTTAATTTTAAATCCAAAATAATAGTTAATTTCCATTTTGACCTCCTTTTTTTTCCATTTTACCCCTCCTTAGAAGTCTGTATTACATATTTCTTTGCACTTATACGTTTAAGAAGAAAAAAAGAATATAAACCAAACTTTACTAGAATGACAAAAAACCACACCATTATCTTTTATTGTCCTATTTCTTTATTATTAGAAAGACAATTTAGATGCTCTTCAAAAATGAGTTTATCTCATCTTCAACAAACAATTTTTTAGCATAAAAACTAACTAACCTAACCTTAAAATTAAAGAAATGAAAAAAAATGTATTTTTATTTTTTCTTGCCCTTTTTGCCGTCCTTGTTACCGGATGTCAAAATAACGAAACTGGTTATCCTTCTTCTGATGATCCTACAGCTGTAGTGACAACAAAGGAAATTTACGGAGCACCAAACAGAAAATTCGAAATTAAAGCGGTGCTTAATGACGATTTAGGACTGAAAAGTGTGAGAATTCAAATTCCTGAATTATCCTTAGATAAAATGATCACGTTTGCAAGTGATCCATTACTTGAATCATATGATTTAAGCTATTTTTTTGAAGTACCTTCGGACAGGGGAACCTCAGAATCTTTCAAAATTAAATTGACAATAACAGATGTTTCAGGAAATGCCATTGACGAAGATATCAATTTACGTCTGGATGGAGAATTTGCAGCACCTGCAATAACCATGGTTACGCCAAAAGAAGGAGCTGTTATTTTATTGTCAACAAGCAATGAAATGCCCGTAAATTTTGTGGTAAACGATGATTCAGGAATAGATTATGTTCAGGTAAAATGCGAGGCTTTAGGCATTGATGAAACGATTCAGTTAGCGGGCTCGCCTCAATCTTATACTTTCAATAAAACGTATACTTTACCTGTAACTGCAGCAAATTATGTATTGACAATTACAGCCAAAGATAAATTTGCGATTCCAAATACCGGATCTTTAAATATCAATATTGTAGCAACAAACGAATATCCAGCACTGTATTTATGCGATCAGCCAAAAGGTACCAATCTGACTACTGATGCTGTGGGCGTACCGATGTATTTTCACGAGAAAAACGGACAGGATTTTGAGTTTAAATATTATGCTGATAAAGACAATAAAGAAGTTTATTTCTTAGGTCAGGAAGCCGACTTTGCCCCACATTGTTTCGGATTAAATGCAGCTGGAGGTTTAGTAGACGATTTAACTGCAACACCAATTATTTTACCAACAAAAGGCTATTACAACATAAAGGTAAACCCAAATACACTAGCTTATACAGTTACTAAATATACGCCTTCAAGCAAAGTTTGGGCAGATGTTGCCAATGGATTATGGAGTGATGACGAAGCTTTAAGAAGACCGTTTGTGAGCGTATGTGGCGGTGGTATTCAGGGTGCAGACTGGGATACATGGACAGCCTGGACACAAACCGGATTGCATTTGGCAAATAACCCAAATAATGCATATCAATTAGTTGGTGAGTATACGCTGACAGGACAATTGGAAGCCACTTTTACAGGTCAATGGTGGAATCCGTCATGGAGATTAATCAAAAATGGTATTGCTACAATGTCACCAGGTGAAAATGGAAATGCAAAATATCCAGCTGCTCCGGGAGTATACAAAGTTGTACTGGATACAGAATTGGAAAGAGTCTTTATCACAAAAAAATAGTTTGTTAGAACTTAAGTTTTAGCATTAATAAAAAAATATATTAATATGAAATATAAATTTATATGGTTATTTATCACCATGTTGTGCACCGCCACGACATTCGGGCAAATAACGGTAAAAGGAACTGTTAAGGATAAAGGCAATGTGCCAATTCCCGGAGTTAATCTGGCAGTAAAAGGAACTTCAACAACAACATCAACAGATTTTGATGGGAACTTTTCTATCAGTGTATCCAATAAAAACGCTCAAATTGAATTCTCATTTGTTGGTTTTTCTAACAAAACAATTCAGGTTGGCGATAAAACAACTTTTGATGTTGTGCTAGAGGAATCTAGCCAAGCATTAGAAGAGATTGTCGTTGTAGGTTACGCCGCGGTAAAAAAGAGCGATGTAACGAGTTCTATTTCTTCTATAAAAGGAAAAGAACTCCAAACCATGACAGTAGGTAATGTGACCGAATCATTACAAGGGAAAGTTTCCGGGGTTCAGGTTACAGGCCAAGGAGGTCCTGGTGCACAGCCAAGAGTTTTGATCCGTGGTATTTCTACGTTAAATCTGGATACTTCTCCTCTTTATGTAGTGGATGGTATACCAATGGGAACCAGTATTAACTTTTTGAGCCCGAATGAAATTGAATCGATGGAAGTTTTAAAAGATGCTTCTGCAAGTGCTATTTATGGTTCACGTGCTTCTAACGGAGTTATTCTGATCACTACCAAAAAAGGGAAAGTGGGTCAGACAAGATTCAACTTTGATATAAGTTCAGGGATGCAGCTTATGAACAATCCCTATCATATGGCCGATGCCGAAGGATATGCAAACATCATGAACAAAGCATACAACAATTCTGGTTATGCAGATTATTTGCCAAACCCTTCTCAATACAAAGGTAAAACGACAGATTGGTGGAAAGCCGGAATTAAAAGTGGATCTCCCGTTACAAATGCTTCTTTAAGTGTTAGTGGTGGTTCTGAAAAACATACTTATGCAATCAGTATGAATTATTATGATGCAGAATCTATTTATGAAGTAGGAGGTTGGGAAAGAATAACGTTAAGAATTGCCAATGATTTTAAATTCTCTGATAAATTCTCTGCCGGAATCACTTTAAATCCACGTTATGAAACCTATGGTCAGCCTGGAAACTGGGCAGATTTTGATAAAATTGATCCGATTACGCCAATTTACAAACCAGCAGATCAGTTAACAGGAAGTGAAAACGAATACAGCATTTATGCACGTTCGCCTTCGTATGTATGGAATCCGGTTGCAGGTGTAAAGAGATATGATGATTTTACAGATCAATATAATTTAAATACAAATGGGTATTTACAATATACTCCAATGAAAGGTTTAGTATTTCGTACACAGGCTTCTGTTGAAGTTGGTGATAAAATAAGAAGCAGGTTCAGACCCGATTTTATAATTGATGCGGCACACGAAAAAGAGGAGATTAATAAGGTTGAAAGATGGGCTACTAATAATGTAGACTGGACATGGCAAAATACAATTACCTATTCTAAAACATTTGCAGAAAAACACAATGTTTCCCTAATGATTGGTAATACAATGGAAGAGTACAATGGCAATGATGTTTGGGGTTACGGTGAAGGTGTGCCTAATAACTCAGATTTAATGAGAGAGGTAAATGCAGCAACTAAAAACCGCGATAGTAAGGGTAACACTTGGTCAAGTTCATTGATGTCTTATATTTCTCGTTTTTCTTATAACTACGACAATAAATATTATTTCACGGGAACTTTCAGACGTGATGGTTCTTCTAAATTTATGACGAACAACAAATGGGCAAATTTCCCTTCGGCATCAGTTTCATGGAGAATTTTGAACGAAGGATTTATGGAATCTACAAAAGATGTTCTAAGCGATCTTAGATTTAGAGCAGGTTGGGGTAAAGTAGGGAATCAGGGATTGCCAACACAAGTGTATCAGTCCAACATTGGGCAAGGATTTTATCCTATCGGAGATGTTGTGGGAGATACTTCATTTCCTTCTTCTATGGCCAATAAAGACATTAAATGGGAAACTGTTGAAGATATGAGTTTTGGAATCGATTTCGGATTATGGAAAAACAAGCTTTCAGGATCATTAGAATATTATCAGAAAAAAACAAATGATATGTTATTCTTAAAGCAATTTCCAGCTTATAGCGGATTTCCTGAAAATGCCACAATCTGGACAAACGTTGGTTCTATGCAATCCAGCGGTATCGATTTGCTGATTTCTTATAAAGATAAAAAAGGGGACTTCTCTTATGGTGCCGATGTAACTTTTACAACGGTTGATGTTGAGATGTTGTCTTTATCTTCTGATGGAGAAAAACTGTACGGAGCTAATAACAGAAGTGTGACTGTAAAAGGAGATGAACCGGGTTATTTCTACGGATACGTTGCTGATGGTTTATTCCAAAATCAAACGGAATTAAATTCTCATACAGATGAGCACGGCACTAAATTACAACCTTATGCAAAAGAAGGAGACATTCGTTTTAAAGATGTTAACGGAGACGGAAAATTAGACGATAAAGACCGTACTAAAATTGGTTCTCCATGGGCGGATTACAACATTGGACTGAATTTAAATTTTGCTTACAAACAATTTGATTTGGTTGCTAATTTCTATTCCAGTATAGGAAATGATATTGTAAACACAACTATTTCAGATTTATACAATGGTGCAAGTTTAACCAACAAAGTAAGCGGATTAGACCAAAAAGCATGGCATGGAGAAGGAACTTCTAATTCTATTCCTCGTTTGTCTAAAGATGATAATAATGAGAACTACACTAAATTTTCTTCTTTATACGTAGAAGATGGGTCTTATGTCCGTATGAAAAACTTACAGTTAGGATTTTCATTCTATAATAAATTTGGATTAGACAAACTTAGAATTTCTTTATCAGGCCAGAATTTATGGACTTGGACAAAATACACAGGAGTTGATCCTGAAGTTGCAGGGGGAGACCCAGATAAGGGCGACAGAGTAAAAGGAGCAGGTTTTGGAGAATGGAACTATCCTGTACAGCCAACAATTTTGATGGGTCTTAATGTAGCATTTTAATAAAAACGAACATGAAAAAAATAATTTTATCAATAATAGCTTTAGCTGCAGTTGCAGTTTCCTGCTCTGATTTTATTGAAAAAGACGAAAGAGGAAAGCAAACCTTAGAAAACTACTTTCAAACGGCACAGGAATGCGAAAATTATACCAACGAATTAACCCGCAGATTGTTAGTTACCAATGATTGGTGGGTATTGGTTGCACCAAGAGTTACCAACGAAATGGCAACAGATGATGCCTGGATGGGTAATACAGGTCAGGACAACAGTGCGCACAGACCAAGTTCTCAATACATTATTTCGCCAGATAATATGGGAGATATGAACAGCAGTTATACAGCGCATTTCTATACCATTCAATCAGCAAATATTGGTTTGGAGAGAATGGCTGAGGCACCAATCTCTGAGTCACAGAAGAATCAATATATGGGAGAATCTCTATTTGTTCGTGCCTATTGTTATTATGAACTGGTAAACCTTTTCGGAGGGGTTCCACTCTATACAACATCATTAGGTACTGGTGATTTAAAGTTAGAACGAAGCTCTGCTGAAGAAGTGTATGCTCAGATTGAAGCCGATCTTAAAGAGTCTGCTGCTAAACTGGAAACCATTCCGGTAAACAGAAGCGGAAGAATAAACAAATGGGCTGCTTATGCTTTATTGGCGCGTGTTTCTTTATTTCAGGAAAAATGGGCAGAAGCGAAACTATATTCAAATAAAGTAATCACGGAAGGACCTTTTGCATTAGAAGCGGATTTCCTAAACATTTGGAATGTAAACAATCACAATGGAGTAGAATCTATTTTAGAAGCACAATCTTCAGATGTACAAAATAAAAGTTTAGGTTCTGCATTGCCAACATTGGCAGGGGCAAGAGGAGAAGACAAGAAAAATTTTCCAAGCAATGATGCTGCAGATGTTTTAGACGGCTGGGGATGGTGTATGCCAACCAGTGATTTAGAAAATGCTTATCTTTCTGAGAATGATGTAATCCGTCGCAGAAGTACCATCACAAAATGGGGAGAGGCTGCTTATGGTGATGAGGTTTTAAATCCAACACATAAATTCAGTTTAAATGATAATAAATCAGGACGTATTTGTCGTAAATATTATATTCCGATAGCAACACGTCGAGCTTTAGACAATAAAGACGGGCATTTGCCTTTGAATATTCCATTGATTCGTCTGGCTGAAATGTATCTGACCAGAGCTGAAGCAAATTATCATACAGGAGGAGATGCCTTGGCAGATATCAATATCATCAGAGCACGTGTAAAATTAGATCCAAAAACAGGTTTATCTGGTCCGACACTACTGAACCAAATTTATAAAGAGCGTCGTTTAGAATTGGCTTTTGAAGGATTGCGTTTATACGATATCCGTCGTGAAAAAGACCCAACTACCGGAAAACCAGTTATTGAATCTTTGATGGGACCAAACGGAACTTTTGTTCAATACAACCTGAACTCTGCAGATCCGTATGAAACAACCAATTTGAGAGAACCTCAGGATAAAGGAATCAATTTTAACCCTGCCAAAAACTTATTGTGGCCAATACCTCAAATGGAAATTGACTTAAGTGGAGGAGTAATCAAACAAAATCCAGGATATTAATGAAATTTATAAATAACAAAAAAGTAAGTCTGCTATGTGCAGGCTTGCTTTTCGCTAACTTTTTTATGATTAGTTGCGATTCTGAAAAATCAGATGATTCAGGTGCTGAAAACACCATTGCAGAATTAAGTGTAAATCTGGATATGAATCTCCAAACCATGGAAAGTTTTGGTGCTTCTGATGCCTGGCAATGTAATTTCATTGGAAAAAACTGGCCTTCTGATAAAAGAAATAAAATGGCGGATTTGCTTTTCAGCAGAGAATTGGATGCTGACGGAAACCCAAAAGGAATCGGACTATCATTATGGCGTTTTAATCTTGGAGCGGGAAGTACAGAACAAGGCGATGCCAGTGATATTTCAGATGAATGGAGACGTACAGAATGTTTTACAACAGATGGAGTTTCGTATGACATGAGCAAACAAGCCGGACAGGTTTGGTTTATGAAAGCGGCAAAAGAACGTGGTGTTGAGAAATTATTAGCTTTTACCAACAGTGCACCGGTTTATTTAACTCAAAACGGAAAAGCACACGCCAGCATAAAAGAATTTTATAATTTGCAAGATGGAAAAATGCCGGAATTGGCTGATTTCTGGGTTACTGCATTAGATAAATTAAAAACAGAACAAGGTTTAACAATCGATTATGTGAGTCCGTTTAATGAGCCGCAATATGAGTGGGACGGAACTGCACAAGAAGGATCTCCTGCTACCAATGCTAACATTTACAGTTTTGTAAATGTATTATCTCCTAAATTGCAGTCAAAAGGGCTTACGGCTCAAATTGTTGTTGGGGAAGCCGGAGCTTACGAATCTTTATATAAAACCGTTTCAGGTAAAGAAAGCAGATCCAATCAGATTGATTATTTCTTTGCAGCAAATTCTGCTAAAAAAATAACAGGATTATCAAACGTAAAGAAAACCATTTCCGGACACAGTTACTGGCAGGCCTGGCCTTTGAACGAACTGATTTCTTCAAGACAACAAGCGGCTTCAAGAATTCAGTCAGTTGGTGCAGTTAGTTTATGGTCTTCAGAATATTGTGTTTTAGAAAGTCCCGGAACATCAGAATTGTCAGGAGGCGGAGGTCCGGGAAGAGATTTGGGAATTCAGCTGGCACTTTGGACAGCCCGTATTATCAGTACTGATATTGCTGTTGGTGGCGTTACGTCATGGCAATGGTGGACAGCGATTAGCCGTGGTGATTACAAAGACGGATTGATTCACGTAGATGACAATGCAAGCAACGGAGCGGGAGATGCAAATTATTGCAAAAACGACGGATACATTAGAGATTCTAAAACGCTTTGGGCTTTAGGAAACTTCTCTTTCTTCGTAAAACCGGGAATGGTTAGAGTTCAGATTCCGAGTGTAGATAATGCCACTTCCGTGAATGATGTAATGGTAACAGCATATAAAGATGCGGCAACAAAGAAATTAGTTGTTGTTGCGGTTAACATTAGCAAATCGACGAAAGCCTACAAATTAAATCTTACGGGAGGAACTTTAGCAGATAATAAATTGACGCCGTACACAACTTCTGAAACTTTAAGTTTGAAAAAAGGTGCAGCTGTAGATGTTTCTAATTTTACAATTCCGGCGAAGTCGGTTGTGACTTATGTTGGAACGTATAAATAATAAGGTTCAGAGGTTCAAAGAGGCAAAGGTTCAAAGGTTTTAGAATCGATGCGCAAATCTTTGTCAAAGTTTTAAACTTTGACAAAGATAAATAACCACAATGTTTGTTATTGGATTTAGATGACGAATAGATTGCATAAAACTTTGAAGTAAAGTAATTAATCGTAAAGTATGTCATCCCGAGGAACGAGGGATCTCCGCGAGAAGCTCTACAAAGATTAGCAAACCCGAAAGGTTTTTAAAACCTGTCGGGTTTATATAAAGACTTAAAGAATAAAAAGAAAATGAGAAAAACCTATATCTCGCTTTTATTGGTAATGAGTTCGCTGTCTTACGGACAGCGAACCATAACCATTAGCACAGATAATGTTGTACAAACCATGGATGGTTTTGGGGGTTCTGATGCCTGGAGATGCCAGTTTGTGGGTAAATGGCCGGAACAGAAAAAAAACGCCATTGCCGATTTGCTTTTTAGCAAAGAAATCGACGCACAGGGAAACCCAAAAGGAATTGGGCTTTCGATCTGGAGATTTAATTTAGGTGCGGGAAGTACAGAGCAAGGCGAAAACAGCAAAGTTTCGGACGAATGGAGAAGAAGCGAATCTTTTCTGCAAGCTGACGGAACTTATGATTTTTCGAAACAGGAAGGACAAAGATGGTTTTTGCAGGCAGCTAAAAAACGAGGTGTTGAAAAATTCCTGATTTTTACCAATAGTCCGCCAGTTTATATGACAAACAACGGATTATCTTTTGCCTCTCAAAAGAATAAACTGAATCTAAAAGATGGTGCAATTCCAAAATTTGCCGATTTCTTAGTTCAAAGTATTCAAGGGTTAGAGAAAAAAGAAGGAATAAAATTCGATTATATAAGTCCGATAAACGAACCGCAGTGGGAGTGGATGCCAAAACACGGTGATACCAACAGTCAGGAAGGAACACCGGCAACCAATCAGGAAATTTATGATTTGACCAAATCACTTTCGGAAAAATTAAAAGCTCAAAAAATGAACACCGAAATTGTAATTGCCGAAGCCGCACAAATCAATTATTTATACGAAAATGTAAATGGCGAAAACCGCGATAATCAGATTGACTATTTCTTTGGAAAAACAAAAACAAATATTTCGAAATTCCCAAATGTTAAAAATGTAATTTTAGGTCACAGTTATTTTACAACCTGGCCAATAGAAAAACAAGTTTTAAGCCGTAAATTGATCGCTGCAAATGTGAAACAAAATCCGGGATTAAAATATTGGCAATCTGAATATTGTATTTTAGAAAATCCGGGCGAAGCTGAAATTCCGGGTGGTTCAGGCGGAGGAAGAGACTTAGGAATGCAAACCGCGTTATTCGTAGCTCGTTTGATTCATAATGATATTGCTGTCGCTAATGCGGCTTCATGGCAATGGTGGACTTCTATAACCCGTGTTGATTACAAAGACGGATTAATTTATCTGGATGATGGAAAAAGCAATGGAGGAACTGCACCGAATTATGTGAGAAACGATGGAGAATTTCACGATTCAAAACTGCTTTGGGCTTTAGGAAATTACTCTTTGTTTGTGCGTCCGGGAATGTTGAGAATTGATGTTCCAAATCAAAATGAACTCGATGCAGCAAACGATGTTATGCTAACAGCCTACAAAGATACGGCAAACAAAAAACTGATTGTCGTTGCAGTAAACTGCGGAAAATCATCTCAAAAATACAAGTTTGATTTATCCAAAGGAACAATCAAAAACAATGAAGTTATGCCTTATGTAACTTCTGAAAATTCAAACCTAAAAAGAGCCAATATTCAGAAAATTGATAATCTGGAAATCCCTGCAAAATCTATTGTAACGTTTGTGGGAGAATTGGAATATTAAAAAAAGTTTCAGGTTTCAAGTTCTGTGCGAGACCTGAAACTTGAAACCTGAAACAAAGAAAACTAAAAACAACAACTAAAAATTAAGAATAGTGTTTACAAAAAAGAGCTTATTACCTGTTTTACTCTTTTCGTGTGTCTCGGCATTCAGCCAGATTTCGTTTGGAGATTCAAAAAAAATCAATGACAACTGGAAATTTAATCTTCAGGATATTTCAGATGCAAAAAACACCACTTTTGACGACAGCAAATGGCAGTCGGTAAATGTACCTCATGATTGGAGCGTAAAAGGACAGCTAAGTCCAACACTGGCAAGCTGTACAGGTTATCTGCCGGGCGGAATTGCCTGGTACAGAAAATCAATCAATATTCCGCAGAGCAAAGCCGGAGAAAAAGTGTATTTGTATTTTGAAGGAGTTTACAACAGAAGTGAAGTTTTTATCAACGGACATTCTTTAGGAAAACGCCCTAACGGATATATTTCTTTTGCTTATGATGCAACTCAGTTCGTAAAATATGGCGGAGAAAACACGATTTCAGTTCGTGTAGATCACAGTCAAAGTGCCGATTCCAGATGGTATACAGGTTCTGGAATTTATAGAGATGTTTGGGTAGTTTATGCAAATCCGGTTCATATTGCACAATGGGGTGTTTACGCCTATCCCGAAGTAAAAAAGGGAGTGGGAACCCTAAATGTTGAGGTTGATGTAGAGAATGGTTCTTCTGCAAAATCAACTTTAACTGTAGTTAACGAATTGATTTCAAAAGATGGAAAATCTGTTGCAAAAGCTTCTAATAAAGTTGAGGTCGCGGCCAATCAAAGTGGTAAAATAGCAGCTAAATTAGATGTTAAAAATCCACAATTATGGGACATCAATAATCCAAATTTATATCAGCTTAAAACAACCGTCCTGAAAGATGGAAAACAAATAGATCAAACAGTTACAAAAACTGGTTTTAGAACTTTCACTTTTGATCCAAATAATGGTTTTGCTTTAAATGGGACATGGATGAAAATGAAAGGCGTTTGTTTGCATCACGATGCCGGAGTTTTAGGTTCTGCAGTACCTCGCGAAGTTTGGGAAACCAGATTGAAAACATTAAAAGAAATTGGCGTAAATGCGATCCGTACAAGTCATAATCCACAAGCACCGGTTTTTTACGAATTGTGTGATGAATTAGGATTATTAGTATTGAACGAAGCTTATGACGAATGGGAATTTCCAAAACGTAAATGGTTAGAAGGCTGGAATTACGGAACACCGGGATTTGAAGGCTCGTTTGACATTTTTGCAGATTACGGAGAAAAAGATCTGGAAGACTTTGTGCGTCGTGACAGAAACCATCTTTCGGTTTTTGCGTGGAGTATTGGTAATGAGGTAGATTATCCAAACGATCCTTATTCTCACCCAGTTTTAGATAAAGGAAAAGAGGGTTTTGGACAAGCGGCTTACGGAGGTTATAAAAAAGAGGCACCAGATGCCATGCGTCTTGGAGTAATTGCAAAACGCTTGGTTGCAGCAGTAAAAAAATACGATAAATCCCGTCCGACAACTGCTGGTTTGGCCGGTGTAGCAATGTCTAACGAAACAGAATATCCGGGAGCTTTAGATATTACAGGATATAATTATACAGAAAGCAAATATAAATCAGATCACGAAAAATATCCAAACAGAGTTATTTTCGGAAGCGAGAATGTTCACGATATGGAGCCTTGGCTGGCCGTAAAAAATAACAAACATATTTTTGGACAATTCCTTTGGACAGGTATTGATTATTTAGGAGAATCAGGAAGATGGCCTTCAAGAGGATTTTACTCTGGTTTAGTTGATTTTGCGGGGATTATCAAACCGAGAGGGTATTTCCGTCAATCTTTATGGTCTGATAAACCAATGGCTTACATCGGAACTTATCCTTTAAAAAATGAAAAGGATATTTCTAAAGATGCGTGGGCAATCTGGAATTACACTCAAGGTGAAAAGATTCGCGTTGTGTGCTATACAAATGCTGCAAAAGCTCGTTTAGAGTTAAACGGAAAAGTAGTTGGTGAGACAAAAGCTTATGATGAGAAAACAGGAATTATTTATTGGGATATTCCGTTTACTGCTGGAAAATTAGAAGCAATTGGTCTAAACAAAGACGACAAAGAAGTAAGCAGATACACGATTAATTCGACACAACAACCTGTTGAATTAACCATTGCTGATACTAATATCACAATTGCAAAAGACAAAGGTGTAGCTAAAATTATGGTGCAGCTAAAAGATCAAAATGGTCTTCCTGTAATGCTTTCAGATAATGAAGTTACCTGCACAATTACGGGGTCAGGAACATTGTTAGGACTAGAAGCCGGAAACAATAGTGACATGACAGATTATACAGATAATGTACAGAGAGTATATCACGGGCATATTGCGGCTTATGTTCAGGCAACAGGAGAATCGTCTCAGCCTATTAAAGTTACGTTTACAAGTCAATGGTTAAAACCGGTTGACGTTACTGTGAGTGTGAAGTAAGAAGTTAAATGTAATTAGTTATAAGTTCCAGCGGAACGATATATTTATAGTAGATCGTCACCGAAGATCTGACAGGTTTTAAAAACCTGTCAGGTCTATCAAAGGATGCTTGTTCCGTTGGAACTAGTTCACACAAATTAGTAGTTTGTTTTTTAAATTGTCAATTAACCTGTCAGCGTTTTGGTTAGCAGACAGGTTAATTGTATTTAATGACGAAAAGTTTATTATATTCGAGTGTATTATTAACACTTATTAAAAATCATAATGAAAATAAAAAATATAGTTCCGTTGATTTTGGGGTTGGTTTTCGTATCGGTTTCTTCTAATGCCCAGACAAAAGTTTTTAAAAAGGATGAATTCAAACAATGGGCACAAACGCCGCCGATGGGTTGGAATAGTTGGGATTGCTATGGTCCGACTGTAGAAGAACATGAAGTAAAATCCAATGCCGATTATATGGCAAAAAACCTCAAGAAATTCGGTTGGGAATATATTGTCGTTGATATCAGATGGTTTGTTGAAAATGATAAAGCAGGAGGATACAACCAAACAGATCCACGATATGTAATCGATCAATACGGAAGATATTTGCCAGCCGTAAATCGTTTTCCATCAGCAAAAGACGGACAAGGATTTAAGCCTTTGGCAGATTATATTCATAAAAAAGGATTAAAATTCGGAATCCATATTATGCGCGGAATTCCGAAAAAAGCGGTTGAAGATAAAATGCCTATTAAAGGCGCAAACGGAATCACAGCAGATCAAATTTATACTACGGTGTTGCAATGCGAATGGCTAAAAGACAATTATACAATTGTTGCAGACAAGCCAGGAGCACAGGAATATTATGATTCTATATTTGAACTGTATGCAAGTTGGGGAGTTGATTTTATCAAAATTGATGATTTATCCAGACCGTATCACGAAGGCGAAATTAACCTGATTAGAAATGCAATCGACAAATGCGGACGTAAAATCGTATTGAGTACTTCTCCTGGTGAAACGCCTATAACCGCAGCTCCTCACGTAAAAGAACATGCCAATATGTGGCGTATGGTTGATGATGTTTGGGACACCTGGCCGCATATTACACATTTAATGAAGGTAAGTGAACAATGGTATCCACATATTGCACCAGGAACATGGCCAGACTGCGATATGATTCCATTAGGACGCATTTCTGTTAGGGGAGAACGTGGCGAAGACAGAATGACACGCTTAACAAAAGACGAGCAATACACTTTAATTACCTTTTTCAATATTTTTAAATCGCCGTTATTTTTTGGTGGAGATTTACCAAGTAATGATGCGTTTACATTATCATTATTAACAAATAAAGAAGTTGTGAAAATGCACAATGAAAGTACCGATGTAAAACAACTTTTCCAGAAAGACGGAAAAATTGCGGTGACTTCAAAAAATCCTAAAGACGGAAGTATTTATCTGGCTTTGTTTAATATCTCAGATAAAACTTCAGAAACTATTTCGGTAAATTTTTCTGATTTAGGAATTTCAGGAAATATAGAAGTTTTGAATATGTGGACTGGTGAGAAATCAAAAGTTGCTTCAACAGCAATTTCAGCAGAATTAAAACCTCACAGTTCAGTTTTGTATCAATTAAAAGAAAAAAAATAATGAGGAAAACACATTTTAGTATTGTATTATTTTTATTGCTCTTTAGTTTTTCACAAGCACAAAACAACAATACAAAAGGGATTCCACCCGCAATTGCAGAGAAGGATTTAACGGCTTATTTGTTTGTTTACTTCACCGGAAATTCGGTTGAAGAAGAAGCTGTTCGATATGCTATTAGCGCAGATGGTTATCATTATTATCATTTAAATAATAACAAACCAGTCATAGACAGTAAAGTAATCAGTTCAACTGGTGGCGTTCGGGATCCGCATATTTTGCGCGGAGACGATGGCAAAACTTTTTATATGGTTTTGACAGATATGACGTCTTCAAAAGGCTGGGACAGCAATCGTGCAATGGTCTTGTTAAAAAGCACCGATTTAGTAAATTGGAAAAGCAGTATTGTAAATATTCAAACTGCTTTTCCGGGAAATGAAAATTTAAAAAGAGTTTGGGCACCACAAACGATTTACGATGCAAAAGCAGGAAAGTATTTAATTTACTTTAGTTTGCAATATGCAGGAGGTCCGGATAAAATTTATTACGCTTATGCTAATAAAGATTTTACGGGTTTAGAAAGTGCTCCAAAATTATTATTTGTTCCAAAATCGGAGAGAGCTTGTATAGATGGTGATATTATTGAAAAAGACGGAATTTATCATCTTTTTTATAAAACAGAAACCGAAAACCCAGGAATTAAAGTAGCCACAACAACTGATTTGACTTCTGGAAAATGGACAGAAAATGACAATTATCTGCAACAAACAAAGGATGGTGTTGAAGGTTCCAGCGTTTTCAAACTAAATAATTCGGATGATTATATCCTGATGTATGATGTTTACACAAAAGGAAGATATCAGTTTACAAAAAGTAAAGATTTAGAGAATTTCACTGTTATTGATAATGATATTTCAATGGATTTTAATCCGCGCCACGGAACTATTTTGCCTATCACACGTTCTGAATTGAAGAAACTGATTACAAAATGGGGAATGCCGGATAAATTTCCAAAAATAAATAATAACCCGGTTTTAGAAGGTTATTATGCTGATCCGGAAATCTTATATTCGAACAAAACAAAGAAATACTATATCTATCCAACAAGTGATGGTTTTGATGGATGGTCAGGAAATTATTTCAAGACTTTCTCTTCAGATAATTTGACAGACTGGAAAGACGAAGGAATTATTGTAGATCTCAGAAAAGATGTGACTTGGGCCAACAGAAATGCTTGGGCACCTTGTATTGTGGAGAAAAAGATAAAAGGAAAATACAACTATTTTTATTATTTCACGGCTGCTCAAAAAATTGGTGTAGCATCATCAGATAATCCAAACGGACCTTTTACGGATAGTGGAAAAGCACTTGTAAGCACAAGACCAGAAGGAGTAAAGGGAGGTCAGGAAATTGATCCGGATGTATTTACAGATCCTAAAACAGGAAAAAGCTATTTGTATTGGGGTAATGGTTATATGGCTGTAGCCGAATTAAATGCCAATATGATTTCGATAAAAGAAGGAAGCACCAAAATAATCAAGGTTGATGATACTTTTAGAGAAGGAACTTATGTTATTTACAGAAAAGGAACCTACTATTTTTTATGGAGTGAAGATGATACGAGAAGTCCAAATTATAAAGTTAGATATGGAACGTCAAAATCGCCTTTAGGGCCAATTGAAATTCCGAAAGATAATATTGTAATTCAGGGAATTCCAGATCAGGGAATTTATGCTACAGGTCATAATTCTGTATTACAAATTCCAAATAAAGACGAATGGTACATAACCTATCATCGTTTTTCTTATCCAACCGGAATAAAAATGGGTGATGCCGGCGGTTTTCATCGTGAAGTTTGTATGGATAAACTAGAGTTTAATCCTGACGGAAGTATCAAACAGGTAATTCCAACACACAGTGGGATTGATGCAATAAAATAATTTTAGAATTTTAGTTTTTAAAAAGCCGTTTCTTATACAGAAACGGCTTTATTAATTATAGAAATGCTTGTAAACGCAATTTTATGAGTTCTTTAAATGTAATAAATCTAAAACTTTTGGTGAAACTTTCAAATCAGATCGGAACTTTAAAACACCCTTTATGAAATGTCTTTTTAATTCATTTCCATTGCGTATTGAAAATGGAGTTTTAAATGTAATAGCTTTATAAATTATTGTATTCGTAGAGTTATCTAAATAATATACACAAATATCATAAGCTACATCTTCACCCTCTGATAAAACTACATCATAATTTTTTAGATCGGGATTTGGGTATAAAGACTCAAAAGTTAGGGATTCAATGATTGTTTCATTTTTATAATGATGTAAACCATTTTGATCTACTATTACTTTGGTAATTTTGTTTTTTCGGGTAATAATTACATCCTTTAATACGAAATATATCAAAAAAGAAGAAAGAATTACGGATATTATTACAGAAGAAATTTTAAATTCAGCAGATAATTTTCCAGATTCAATAATAATAATCTCTAAATTAATTATTCCTAAAAATTGTACTCACAAAAAGAAATACTCCTATAGCCTTTGCTATAAAAGTTATTTTTTTTGATTTTAATGATTCTATTTTTGAAAATTCACTATTCTGAAAATCCATTTTTTGTTAGAAGTTAGAAATTAAAACATTACAGTTATTGGAGCAAATTTAGGAAAGATAAAATTTATTATTCAGATTTTAGTAGCTGTCGTAAAAATTTGAAAGAAATAATATCGTTCTGCTCCTCGTATTGTTCCTTATGAAAAGCAAGGCAAAACCCACTAAGAAGAAACGGTTTAGTTTGTTTATTCTTGATTAAATGTATGTTAAAAATGTTCCTGCCTTTTAATATTAATTTGAACTTTGTATAACTGTTTAATTAATAAAAAGATGATTATGGAAACGCAAATTATTGAACTGGAAAAAAAATATTGGCAGGGAATGGAAAATCACGACTATGAAACGGTAAAAAAACTTACTCGTTTTCCTTGTATAATCGCTGGTAAAAATGGAGTGCATAGTGTAGATGAGGCCAATTTTAAAAAGATGTTTGATTCAGGGGATGGTGATAAAATAAAAGTGTTGAATTTTTCTGATGTCCAAACACAATTAGTTGCTGAAAATACTGCTGTAATAGCATATTTGATAGAATTGGGAATAACGGGTGATGAACAAAAAGCACCTGTGAAATGTGCCTGCACTTCTACCTGGATAAAAGAAAATAACAATTGGACTTGTCTATTGCATACTGAAGCTGAATTATCTCAGCAGTAGATTGTAATTTTAAATTATTAATAGAACCCAAGCCAGTGCTGTTAAGTGTTCTGCATGGGATAATACGACCCTTTGAAACCCTGAAATTATTTGTAATCTCAGGGGCTTTCTTTAGGGTGTTAATATTAATTATTTTTTCTTTGGAGATAAAGTGTTGCTGACTGACTCATTGTAATCACGGATGCTCCAAGAATAACAACATCCTTAAGAACTAATCGTCCACGTCCGGATAAATAAGGGAATCCATATTGATAATCTGTCAAATGTGGCACCCAACTTTCTGGTGTTGTAACTAAAAATGAAAGTGTACCGATGGTGAGGATAAATACTAGTATGCTTCCTATCATACTTGCCAAAGGAGCCCAGTTATGAATAGCTACCAAAAAAGCAATACCAATTAGTAAAATTCCTAAACCATTTGCAAAACCATAAGTATTGTTTTGAATATTCCATTGGTGATTTTCAGCAATTAATTCACCTTCCTTATTGCTGTATTTTTTATACTCAGATGGATTATCATAAAAAAAGGACATAAAAGGACTGTTTGCTACAAAAGGCACTATGCCGTCAGCTTCATAAGTAAAAAATTTAAGTCCGCCAATCCATAAAAAAACAATTACGATACCAGCACGTACTGCATTTTTTCCAAGCGTATCAAGATTTGCTATTGTGTTTAAAAGAGAATTTTTCATTGCTTTGTTTTTTAATTTTTTGTCATCATTAACAATGCAAAGTTATCTTCTGGATAAGAAGTAAGAAATGGATAAAAAATGCTATTACTTAGACAAATCTGCCACAATAGAGATACCGGTTGTTTTCCTGAAGGTTTGAGGAGAAACTTTGGTCATTTTTTTAAATACGCGACTAAAATAATATTCATCCTGAAATTTTAAGGCATAAGCAATTTCCTTGATACTTAATCGGGTGAGATGAAGTTGTTTTTTTGCTTCCAAAATTAATCTTTCCTGAATCATTTGCGTGGGCGTTTTATTGAAACGCTTGCTGCATTGTTTCGTAAAATTATTTGCTGTCATAGAAAGTAAGGAGGCATAATCACTTGCTTTATGCAGCGTTAAGAAATTTTCTTCGAGCAGTATTTTAAACTGGTCCATTTTTTCATCTTTTTGAAAATTTTGTTTTTCACCTGTTATTTTCAAACTGCTAGATTTAGCAAGTATAAGCTGAAGATAAGCTCGTAAGACAATTTCTGAAGGAGTCTGCTGTTTAATCTCATCAATAATCTGATCGACTAACTGACAATATAATTGATGCTGTTCATTAGTTAATTTTATAGAAGGCTCAACATAAATATTGTTAAACAATAAACCATTGCATGCAACCTCTTTTCTATGATATTCAATACAATAAAAGTCACCGTGAAATTGTAATGCGGTGTAGGTTAATGGTGTAATTTCCTTAATGGATATGGATTGTTGAGGTGTCGAAAACAGTATCGCAGGAGCCTTAAATGCAAAAGAGGCAAAATCAGCATGATAGATTCCTTCTCCTTTGCTTATTAGCAAAACAGTATACTCGCTAAATTGTACCGGCATATCTAAAAATGAATTATTTTCAGATTTTTCTATGCCTAAAAGTAAGGTTTTATTTTCTGAAAATACTTTGTTCATCTTGTAGGAGAGTTGGATTATATATGATTGTAAATTTAGAGAATGAATTCTTGTTATTCAATATTATTTAAAGTATAATTATTCAAGTATAAAAGATTGATGTTCATCTGATCTATAATATCATTATTAAGATTAGAGAGTATATTTACAGCTTCATATTACTATTTTTTAATAGATACGAACTTCGAACAAATGACAAAATTATTATTTAAATTTTTGTGGCAGGGCCTGAAAAAAGAAAACGGCGTTTTCCGACTCTCACTTCATGCGTATTTTTTTTTCTTCGCTATCTTTTTTTCTTTTAACAGCAAAGTTTTTGCACAGGATTTCTTATTCTCTCCAATTGAAAACAGACACCAGCTTAATGAAGAGAGAATTAGGCATTTTATTGAACTGCAGGATGGCAGAATAGGTGTTTTTACTGAGGGAATGTTCAACTTATACGATGGAGCAGATTTTAAGACAATAGAAATTGACGATGATAATTCTGCTGCTCTTATATCATATAGAGGGTTCCATCACAGTTATTTTGAGAACAATCGTATTTGGTTTAAGCATAAAGGGAAGATCAGCCTGATTAATGTCTCTAAAGAAAAGAGTGAATCCGATCCAATTAAAACGCTGCGTTTTTTAGGATTTAAAGGCACCCCGAACGATTTATTTGTTGATGAAAAAAAAGATATATGGGTAGTAGATGATTTGGGTGCACTGCTTTGTTACGAACAGGATTCAAAAAAGGTAGTCTGCTTTTTAAACAAAATTTTTATAAAGGGAAGCCCTGATGAACAACTTTATGATCTTGTTGTTCATCAGCAAAAGGTATATTTAATTTATAAATCGGGATTAATCCGTTGTTTTGATCGCTCCTCATCAAAAGAGATTTATAAACTAATTGTTGTCAAAGATGCCTTGGATGATTTTACTGATTGGAATCACACCACAGCGGTTGGTAAATATCTATATCTTGTAAGGTCTGGAATCGGAAAAGGGCAATTGATTCGATATGATACTCAGACCAGGCAGTCAAAAGTGTTATTACAAGCCGATACATATTGGCTGAATACCTTTGCAGCAAATAAAAATGGAGACTTTTTCATTAGCTGTAGCAAAGGGCTTTGGTATTTTAGAGCAGGGAGTACTTTTGGCAGTTTTTATCCTGAGTTAAATTTAACAGAAAAAGACAAAATAAAAACCGAAGTAAGTACTGTTTTATTTGATTATCAGGGAGGGCTCTGGATCGGGACATTAAATAAAGGAATTTACTATTATCATCCGGATCGTTCTCGTTTTAAATATTATCAGAAAAGTAATTTCAACTTAAAAGATAATGACGAATTTCAGGTAAATTGTTTTGAAGAAACTTTTGATGGGAAATTGCTTATTGGTACAAATAAAGGACTCTATATAGCCGAACTTCCTCTCAATCATAGTAAATTATTCAAGGTTTTGCTTTCTGAATTGCATTGCTATTCTCTGTTCAAAGATTCTACAGGTCAAGTATGGATTTCGACCAATAAGGGATTGTATATATATGGAACAAATGGCCTTATAAAACAATATACAAAACAATCCACAGGTTGTGTTTACCAAACCGCTCAAGGCGAAATATTTGTCTGCACTGATACAGGAATTTTCAAGTGGAATAATTCTTTGCAGCCTTTTGGTCTCTCCTTTTTGATTGATTCTCCTGCTGATGCCTTTCAAATCACCCAATGGAATCATCAATTGATTGGCATTTCTTCTAGTGGCCCTTTTATAATGAATATTGCTGGTGATAAAATTATAAAGCCTCTATTAAAAGGAAATAAAAGAATGCTGATGTTCGGACAAAAGAACCATAAATACAGTTGCCTTTTATCTGATTCTGACCAGGATTTATGGCTGGGGACTTATAATGGCCTGACAATTTGGGATAATAAAAATCAAAAGTTATATGAAATAAATACCGATAAAGGTTTAGTAAACAATAGCATTAAGGCAATAGTGGAAGATATAGATCGCTCGTTTTGGGTTACAACGTCGCGTGGTATAAGTCATATCATTAAAAAAAGAACAGCAAGCGGACTTAATTTTAGAATCGTAAATTATGATAAATTTACCGGAGTCCTGGAATATCCATTTGTGGATCGTGCTGCGCTTATTTCCTCAAAGAATGGATTATTTATTGGAGGAATAGACGGTATGAACAATCTAAAAAGAAATGATGCAAAAGACAATCAATTTGTTCTTAATCCAATATTCTTTAATTTTAAATTGTTTGGAAAGAATGTGACGAGTGGGCAAAAAATAAACAAAGGGATTGTTTTGAATAATGCGATAGCATCAACCGATACTATAAGGCTGGGATATGATCAAAACTTTTTTAGCATTGGGTTTTCCGGACTCAATTATGTCAATCAAGCACACACTTATTTCAGATATAAATTGGAGCATGTTGATAAGAATTGGCGCAATGAGAATTCTACATCCGGAATAGGTGAAGCTAGCTATACCAATATATCCCCCGGCCACTATGCTTTTAAGGTGCAAGCCAGTTCTGACGGTTTACACTGGCCTGGAAGAGTAAAAAATCTTTTAATTATCATCGAGCCTCCTATATGGAATACTACTCTTGCCAAAGTACTTTATTTGGTAATATTGTGTATAGGGATTGCTTTAATTTCAAAAGTTCTTATAAAGCATAATACTTTAATCCGCAAAAGGCAACAAGATTATGCTATAGAAAGAGCAAAGTCAGATTTTATAACCAATATGAGTCATGAATTGCGTACGCCGCTCACACTTATAATAACACCTTTAAAATCACTGCTTGCAAAAGTGGCAGATGAGAAAATAAAAAGAGAACTGCAGCAAATTAGCTCCAATAGCGATCTTTTATTGGACACTGTCAATCAGTTGCTTGATTTTAAAAAGATCGATACGGGAGAAGAAATATTACATTGCAATTTTTATGATAATCTTTCATTCATGACTGAATTGTGTAAAGCCTATGTAGCAATAGCAAAGGAAAAAGAAATTGACTTTACCTGGGATATAGACCCGCAAAACGATGATTTGTATCTGGACAGGCAAAAAATTACCAGAATAATAATTAACCTACTTTCTAATGCTTTTAAATTTACAGGTTCAGGAGGTACAGTTAAATTCTCAGCTATAATTGACAATTTGGATAAAGTTCTGATAATTTCAGTTGAAGATTCAGGAATTGGAATTCCTAAGGTAGAAATAGATAACATTTTTAATCGTTTTTATCAGGCAGACAATCAAAATGAGATATCAACAGGCAGCGGTATAGGCTTGTACATGGTGAAATATTATGCAGCAATGCATGGCGGATGGGTCACCGTAACAAGCAATCCAGAGCAGGGAACTTGTTTTAAGGTACTATTATCAGTGCTTAAAAAAACGGAATTGAAGTCTTTTGAAGGAGAAGTAGCAACAAGAAAAAACATACTTATTGTTGAGGATCACATTATTTTTAGAGGCTATTTGCTGGATGAATTGAAAAATTATTATAATGTTATCACAGCCCATAATGGAGAAGAAGGTTTAAAGAAAGCAATAATGCATGTTCCGGATCTTATCGTAACAGATATGATGATGCCTCAAATGGATGGTCCGGAATTAAGCCAGGCGATTCGAAATACGATTGCCGTAAGTCACATTCCCATTATCATGCTTACAGGAAGAACCTCTGATGAAGCCCGATTTGAAGGTTATAAGGCAGGAGTCGATGCTTATATGGTAAAGCCCTTTGATATTAATTTGCTGGTACTTCGAATTGATAAACTATTGGAGATAAACGACACGAGACGAAAAACTTTCATTAATAAAAAGGAAGTACAAATTGATACATTAACAGATAACCCAATTGATCAGGAGTTTTTAAAACGCACTTTTCAGTGTGTCTTAGATAATTTGTCGAATTCTGATTACACAGTCGAAAAGTTCAGTGAAGATATGAATATGGATCGCACTGGTTTATATCGAAAACTTATGGCACTTACAGATCATTCTCCCACAAATTTTATTCGTACTATTCGATTAAAAAAAGCTGCCGAATTACTATTGGATAAAAAACTGACAATTGCAGATGTATCTGATCAGGTAGGTTTTAATAGTATTTCTTATTTTACCAAATGCTTTCATGAGGCTTTTGGTAAAACACCCAGCCAGAGCAGATCGTAAAAATGTTTCAAAACAATAAATTAGTTCTTTTTAATACGCTGATTTTTTGTGTTTTGTGATAAGTATAATCTGATTTCAACATTAGTTATAATTATTTCAACATAGTTTAAAGACTTTAAAAATGACAAAAGTTATTTTTATTGCACTAAACTATATTAACCCAATTGAAATGAAAATTATTTACTCTTTATGTACTGTGCTGCTTTTTTGCTTTCATAGTAATGGGCAGAAATTCGAGAAAACCATTCAGGGAATCAAGACTATCGCCAATGGCAATAACATAGAAATACAGTTTTACAGTCCTGCTATCGTCAGGGTTATTAAATTTCCTGAAATGAAGAATTTTTCAAAAGAAAGTCTCTCGGTAGTTTTAAAGCCTGCCAAAACTGCTTTTAGTGTCAAAACTCTTGGCAATATTATCTTTTTAAAATCAGATCAATTAACTGTTAGTATAAATACTGATTCAGGAAATGTAGCATTTGCATCCTCTGAAAATGAATTATTAAAAGAAAAACCTCAGGGAACGAAATTTGAAACTTTTGATGATGCAGGAGTAAATACCTTTACAGTCACGCAGTCTTTTATCTTAGATAAAGAGGAACCCATTTATGGATTGGGACAACATCAAAGCGGAGAATTAAACCAAAGAAATCAAAAATATCATCTAGAGCAAGGCAATGTGGATGATGCTGTGACTTTTTTTCAATCAATAAAAGGCTATGGACTTTATTGGGATAACTATTCTCCAACAGAATTTAAAGATGATGCCACCGAAACTTCTTTTAAATCGATTGTGGGCGATGCTGTTGATTATTATTTTATGTATGGAGGTAATGCAGATGGGGTAATCGGAGAAATGCGGGAATTGACCGGAAAAGTACCAATGTTTCCTTTGTGGACCTATGGCTTCTGGCAGAGTAAAGAGCGATATAAAAGTCAGAATGAATTGGTAGATGTCGTTAAAAAGTATCGTGAACTATCAGTACCCCTTGACGGAATAATACAAGACTGGCAATATTGGGGCAACAATTATTTATGGAATGCAATGGAGTTTTTGAATCCTGAATTTTCAGATCCAAAAAAAATGGTTGATGAGGTTCATAATCTTAATGCCCATATGATTATTTCGATTTGGTCTTCCTTTGGTCCGCAAACAAAACCTTATAAGGAAATGGATCAAAAAGGAATGTTATTTAATATTAAAACCTGGCCGGAATCCGGTTCAGAAATATGGCCGCCAAATGCAGATTATCCTTCAGGAGTTAGAGTATATGACCCTTACAATCCTGAGGCGAGGGATATTTATTGGAAATATGCCAATAAGGGATTATTTTCTCATGGAATTGACGGCTGGTGGATGGATTCTACAGAGCCAGATCACTTCCAGGCAAAACCAGCAGATTATGATACAAAAACATATCTCGGATCTTTTAGAAAAGTGCGAAATGCATATCCTTTAATGACTGTGGGTGGAGTTTACGACCATCAGCGTAAAACTACATCAGACAAGCGTGTATTTATTTTAACCCGATCTGCTTTTGCAGGCCAACAGCGCTACGGGGCCAATACATGGTCTGGTGATACAGGTTCGAGCTGGGAAACTCTTCGTAATCAGATTCCGGCCGGATTAAATTTTACCCTTACTGGCATACCGCATTGGAATTCAGATATAGGAGGTTTTTTTGCAGGCGCCTATAAACAAGCATGGAATGAAAGATCAGGAGCCAAAAATCCGCTTTATCAGGAATTGTACGTGCGTTGGATTCAATTTGGCACTTTTAATTCAATGATGCGTTCTCATGGTACCGATGTTCCAAGGGAGATTTATAATTTTGGTGTAAAAGGCGAACCAATCTATGATGCAATAGAGAAATTTATTAATCTTCGTTATGCGCTTCTTCCTTATATTTATTCCACATCATGGGAAGTTACAAGCAAGAAATCCAGTTTTATGCGCGCATTATTTATGGATTTTCCAACTGATAAAAAAGGATGGGATATTAAAGATCAGTTTATGTTTGGCAGATCAATATTGGTAGCTCCCGTTGTCGAGGCACAATACACTCCAGAGAAAATAGTAAAAGTAAACGAATCAACGGGCTGGGATCAGCAAGGAGATAAAAAAAATACAGAAAAAACAACTATAGACTTTACAGCAGAAAAGTCAAAAAATGTGTATCTGCCTGCTGGTACATATTGGTATGACTTCTGGACCAATGAGAAAATTAAGGGAGGTCAGGAAATTGTAAGAAAAACAGCCATCGATATGCTGCCCCTTTATATAAGGGAAGGAGCAATTATTCCCTTTGGTCCCAAAGTACAATATGCAACCCAGAAAAAGTGGGATAACTTGGAGATAAAAGTATATCCGGGCAAGGATTGTTCTTTTGTGCTTTATGAGGATGAGTTTGATAATTACAATTATGAGAAAGGATTTTATTCTGAAATTGAATTTTTATGGAATGAGGCATCAAAAACATTAACGATTTCAAATAGAAAAGGGCAATATACCGGAATGCTAACCAGTAGAAAATTTACTATTGTAATGCCAAGTGGAATGACAAAGATTATTAATTACAATGGTAAAAAAGTGGAAGAGAGATTTTAGCGATAATTGATTACTGTTATTTTCTAATACTTCTACTTATAAATCCAAATTCAAATGCCAGGAAATATAAACGAAAATATAAAAAGAATCAGGGAACTTAAAGAGTACACTCAGGAATATATGGCTTTAATGCTTAACATTACCCAGACGAGCTACAATAGAATTGAAAAAGGCAAGAGTCCGCTCACTTGTGACAAATTAGAAGAGATTGTCTCTATTTTTGAAATGGATCTTATTAGCATTATAAAGTTTGAAAGCAGTCTGTATATTAAGAGCGATTTTATAAAGTATAAGGCACCTCTGGACCAATGCGATCTTTCTAAAATAGAGACACTCTACAGGGATAAAATTGCACTTCTGGAGAAACTGCTTGCTATAACGGATAGAGAACTTATAAAATATAAGGATAAATATAAATGTATTTAAATATTGGCTTTGACAGTTTTTTAGTAATGCAATGTTTCATGATTTAAAAACATTATCGTTAATTATTACTATAAGTTATATTTTATATCTAGGACAACAACTATATAATGTCAAACTACCGTATTTTTACAAAGTTGGGTAACACTTTTCTATATTGCTGAAAAGGTTTCGGCGATTTGCCTGTTTAATTTGGTAACAGAAGTTAATAATATGATTAATTCTATCATTAACGCTAATCCGGATTTGGTTCTGATAATCATTGCTATTGCCTACGGATACTATATCACCATGGTAAAAAAGAACAAAAAGTAAGCTCTTTAGAATATTTAAAACTTTATAAAACAGATAGAAGCATAAAATGGAAGATTATGTTTTTATGGACAGCCGTCTTGTATTTCATGCAAGGCGGTTTTTTTTGTAATATGCATTTTTACATCAGATTTAACTTTGCATAGACATATAGAAAATGGCTCTCAATACTAAGAAATAGCTCACTCCGCAGTTTATCTCTCAAGTCCCTTATCATTTGCTGCTATTTCATCATTATGCTTTCGAAATCCTTCCAGTACTTGGTTGTACTTTTATAAAGATTAAAAAAATTACTTTTTTATTTTTTTGGTGAAGTATATAAAGTTTCGAACTAATTCCATAAGCCTGAATTTTGCTGAGTTTCTAGTTTTCAAAAACCCCATGTACCACGAATGTGCCACAAAGATTTTACGCGATTTTATAAATATTGAAAAGCGGTATAAAAGAAAAAACCCTGCAAATCGTTTGATTTGCAGGGTTTACCGCTTTTTTAGGCTTTTTTGAAAACTTTGAAAATTTTATTTTTCCTTTGTTTTCGCGCCTTCGCGGAGAAAGAGGGATTCGAACCCCCGGACCTGTTACAGTCAACAGTTTTCAAGACTGCCGCATTCGACCGCTCTGCCATTTCTCCAGTATGTTGCGATCATTTGCTGATTGCGAGTGCAAATATAAGACCCTTTTTCGGTTCTCAAAACTTTTTTTAAGCTTTTTTACTGATTATTTTAAATTAATTTTCAAGTGCTTCATAATCAGTATTTATTTTAAAAACATTTTTACGTTAAATAACGTGATTAATCTAAAATTGGTGTTGGTTTCTTGTTTTCATCAACTGCAACAAACGAAAAAGTTCCTGAAACTACCGTTTCACGAAGCTCCGAATACATCTGTTCCATGAAAATATCAACGTGAATTTTACAGCTGGTTCTTCCTACGCTATCAACTTTTGCAACTAATTCGATTAAAGTTCCGGCCGGAATTGCTTTTTTAAAATCAATTTGACCAGTTGAAATCGTCACAACTTTCTTTCTGCTGAATCTTGTGGCACAAATAAAAGCCACTTCATCCATAAGATGAAGCGCAGTTCCCCCAAATAATGTATCATAATGATTTGTAGTACTCGGAAAAACTGCTTTAAATATGTGAGTCTCTGCTTTTGAAATTCGTTCTTCTAAAGTCCCCATATTAGTAGCTTACGTATTCAGTGATTTCAAGACCGTATCCAATCATTCCAACACGCTTAGTTTGTTCTGTATTTGATACCAGTCTAATTTTTGAAATATCAATATCATGCAGAATTTGAGCTCCAATTCCGTAATCTTTACTGTCAATTACAATTTTTGGTGCTTTCAATGTGCCATTAGACTGTAAAGCTTTAAGTTCAGAAATTCTGTTTAGCAAGTTTACAGCAGACATATCCTGATTAATAAAAATAATGGCACCTTTGCCGTTTTCATTAATCACCTTAAACATATCGTCTAATTGCTGTTCTGCATTATTTGTCAGAGTACCTAATAAATCATTATTTACCTGCGAAGAGTGAATTCTTGTTAAGATAGGTTCTCCAAGATTCCACGTTCCTTTCGTTAAAGCAATATGAATTTGTTTATTTGTCGTTTGTTCGTAAGCTCTTAATCTAAAAGTTCCAAAACGGGTTTCAATATCAAAATCCTCTTTCTTAACAATTAAACTGTCGTGCTGCATTCTGTAAGCTACAAGATCTTCAATCGAAACTAATTTTAAATTGAATTTTTTAGCCACGTTCACAAGTTCCGGCAAACGAGACATAGTTCCGTCTTCATTTAAAATTTCACAGATTACACCAGCTGATTTAAATCCTGCCAATCTTGCAAAATCAATTGCCGCTTCCGTATGTCCTGTTCTTCTTAAAACACCACCTTGTTTGGCTACCAAAGGAAAAATATGTCCAGGTCTTGCCAATTCATGTGGTTTTACATTTGCATCCGTCAGTGCTAATACTGTTTTTGCCCTGTCTGCTGCTGAAATTCCTGTTGTTACTCCATGTCCTTTTAAATCTACAGAAACTGTAAAAGCAGTTTCCATATGATCTGTATTATTAGTAACCATTGGTCTTAAATCCAATTCTTTACAACGGCTTTCTGTTAATGGAGCGCAAATTAATCCACGTCCGTGTGTAGCCATGAAATTGATCATTTCCGGAGTTACTTTTTCGGCTGCAGCCAAAAAATCACCTTCATTTTCACGATCTTCATCATCGACTACAATGATTACTTTACCTTGACGAATATCCTCTATAGCTTCTTCAATGGTATTAAGTTGTATTTTTGTTGACATAATTATTGTTTGTTTTGAGCGGGAAAAAAGCGCTCGGAAATTTTTTGAAACAGTTGTGATATTGGAGTTGTAATGGCATCAAAATTAATTAATCCATTGTCGTTTGTGGCACGATATGTTAATAAAACCGCCAATGGCAGTAGTATAAAAGAAGACATCCATGAGCCCATAAAAGGAGTCATACCGCCTTCCTGCGAAAGTCTTTTTCCAAAAGTATTAATAAAGTGGAATGTAATAAAAATCAAAACCGCAAATACAATTGGTAAACCAAGTCCACCTTTACGGATGATAGCGCCTAATGGAGCGCCGATAAAAAACATTAAAAAACAGGCAAAAGCAATTACAAATTTCTCGTATAATGCGCTTAAATGTTTATTAATATCTCTTTGTTTGTCTTTTAAATCTTTTTGAGTCGATTCGATAGAGTAGATGTTACTTGTAACAGTACTGCTTGCCATTTTTAAAATATCAGACTTTTGTTTGTTGGTGTACAGAGATAAAAGATCATTTGGTAATGCTTTTTTCTTTTTGTCTGTTTTTAAAACTTTAGGAGAAGCTTTGATTCCAACACGCTGATTTATATTTTCTGAAAATGAAACTATTTCGTTATTCAGGTTTTTATTTAAGGAGTCTAAAGTATAGCGTAATTCATTTACATTCAGCATTCCGTTTGTACTGTTTACACTTGCCTGATTCTCATCAACTTTGTTTAGTTCGGATAAATCAATGTTGATAATTTGTTTTTTAAAATCACTTTTTATAAAAGGAAGTTTAGAACGATCTTCATATTTTTTTGGAGTTACATCCTGATAATAATAACCGTCATTTAAAACAAGTTTTAAAATACTTGATTTTTCATTACTGATTAATTCACCATCTTTAGCTTTTATAACAGTTTTGTTTTCGCCAAAACTATTTGCTTTTTCATGAATCGTAACCCCGGTTAAAATGTTTCCGTTTTCGCCTGATTTTTTGTTTACCTTAATATTATATGTTCCAACATCGTTAAACTGACCTTCAGCGATAGCCATAGCGGGCTTGGCCTGAGCAATGTTTTTTCTGAAATTGACAAATTTATATTCAGCATACGGAATCACATTATTGGCAAACCAAAACGCAACAATACTTAATACGAAGATAAAAATGATTAAAACCCGCATTGCCCTTTGCAATGATATTCCCGAAGATTTCATAGCTGCAAACTCATAGTTTTCAGCTAAATTTCCGAAAGTCATAATCGACGAGAGTAAAACCGATAAAGGTAAAACCAACGGAATAATTCGAGGCATTGAGAAAAGAAGGAACTTTATAACCAATATCAAATCTAGGTCTTTACCTGCTAATTCAGAGATAAAGAGCCATACAGTTTGAAGAATGAATATAAAAAAAAGGATTACAAATACCGTAGTAAATGTAATCAGAAATGTTTTTAGTAAGTATTTGTCTAAAATTTTCAACCTTGGTTTAATCTAATTTGTTGATGTAGTATTTTGGATATTTGCTCGCTACAAAGGTAAATTGATTTTTTGATAAAGGCTGATTGGTTTTAAAAGAATTAACGGTTAAAGTGGTTTTTGTTCCATTTTTTCCTGTTTCAATCAAATTGTAGATGTGTTTTGTTTGTACATCAATACCTAAAAGAATCTCTTTTCTTTGATCTTTGGTGTTTGTAGGTGCTAATTTAATGTATTGAATTTTTCTTCCTTTTACATTTTGAACAATATCCATATTGTATTTGTATCCCGAATTAAAGAAAGTAAGCATTTTTGAAGGCGTAATAGCATTATCGTCTTTTTCGTTTACTTTTGAAATAGTAACTTCTTCGTCTTCAGGAACAATAGTATACGTTTTTTGTCCGTCGAATATTTTAGTAACGCCCATGAAATTTAATACATATTGATTGCCTTTCATTACAACATTTCCTTTGCTGTCCTGATTGATATTTTCTTTAGCATTGTTCAAAGAATATTTAAAGTCAATAGCAATATTGTCGTAACTTTTTATTTTGGCTGTTACCTGGTTCAATAAATCCTTTGCTTTTTTATCCTGAGCCTGAATAGAAGTAAAGCTCAAAAGAAATAAAAGTGCTATTTGTAAGCATTTTTTAGTTCTGTTTTTGATAGAATTGTTGTTGATTTCTTGAATTTTTGCTTTCATGATAGAATTAATTTTGTTCATTGTTAAAAAATTGATCAAGAGCACTTAAATCTAAGATGTTCACACTACGTGCTTTACTGCCTTCAAACGGACCAACAATACCGGCTGCCTCCAGTTGATCGATCAAACGACCTGCTCTGTTGTATCCTAATTTTAATTTTCTTTGCAATAAAGATGCTGAACCTTGTTGTGCATTGACAATAATTTCAGCGGCTTCTCTAAATAAAGTATCTCTTTCGGAAATATCTATATCAAGATTAATGCCATTTTCTTCTCCAACAAACTCCGGAAGCAAATATGCTGTGGCATATGCTTTTTGTGAACCAATAAAATCTGTAATTTTTTCAACCTCAGGTGTATCAATGAAAGCACACTGAACACGGGTTACATCATTTCCATTTGTATATAATAAATCTCCGCGACCAATTAACTGATCGGCTCCCTGAGTATCCAAAATAGTTCTTGAATCAATTTTTGAAGTAACTCTAAAAGCAATTCTCGCGGGAAAATTCGCTTTAATCAAACCTGTAATTACGTTTACCGAAGGTCTTTGTGTTGCGATAATCAAGTGAATACCAATAGCACGGGCTAACTGAGCCAAACGCGCAATCGGAATTTCGACTTCTTTGCCGGCTGTCATAATCAAATCGGCAAACTCATCGACAACTAAAACAATGTAAGGTAAAAATCGGTGTCCAGCTTCGGGATTTAATTTTCTCGATTTGAATTTTTCGTTGTATTCTTTAATATTACGCACCATTGCATCTTTCAACAATGAATAACGATTGTCCATTTCAACGCAAAGTGAATTTAACGTGTTCACTACTTTTGCATTGTCTGTAATAATCGCATCTCCTGCATCAGGAAGTTTGGCTAAATAATGTCTTTCAATTTTATTGAAAAGCGTAAGTTCTACTTTTTTCGGATCGACCAAAACGAATTTTACTTCTGCCGGATGTTTTTTATATAAAAGCGAAGTTAAGACTGCATTTAATCCAACCGATTTTCCTTGTCCGGTAGCACCCGCCATTAATAGGTGGGGCATTTTGGCTAAATCGACAACAAAAGTTTCGTTTGAAATAGTTTTTCCTAAGGCAATTGGCAGCTCCATTTCAGCTTCCTGAAACTTTGCAGATCCAATAACGCTTTTCATAGAAACCATAGTAGGATTCTTGTTTGGAACCTCAATACCAATTGTTCCTTTTCCTGGAATCGGCGCAATAATACGAATTCCTAATGCCGAAAGTGACAAAGCAATATCATCTTCTAAACTCTTAATTTTAGAAATCCTGATTCCTGCTTCCGGTACAATTTCGTATAAAGTTACCGATGGACCAACGGTAGCTTTAATCTGTGCAATTTCAATTTTGTAGTTACGAAGTGTATCTACAATTTTGTTTTTATTTTCTTCTAATTCTTCCTGATTAATTGTGATCCCGCCTGTCGAATATTCTTTTAATAGATCGATGGTTGGGAATTTATAATTTGATAAATCCAAAGTTGGGTCAAATAAACCAAAATCAGCAACCAAGCGAGAAGCCAGATTTTCTTCGATAATATCTTCCTCTTCCGGTTTTTCGATAACTAATTCGTCGTTGTGAACAGGAGTTTCCGTTACCGGATTTATATTCATCTGAACTGGTTTTAAAACCGGATTTAAATCAATTTCAGATGAATTTGTAATAGTTGGTTTTAAAGCCTCTTTGTTGATTTCGAATTGAGTATCTTCCGTTTTTAAATGAATATTATCTAATTCAGGATCTTCTTCCTCAATAGCAAATTCTTCTAAATTATACGCGCTTTCAGGTTGTGGCTGGGTATTCAAAGAGCTTAATTCTGTTTTTAATTCTTTTTTAGTTGAATCAAAATACGATTGAATTTTCTCTGGAGATAATTTTATTTTGAAAATCAGATACACGATTAATCCAAAAAGCAAGGCCAGTAAAGTCCCTGTTTTTCCGATGTAATCCTGTGAAAATAAGTTTAATTCATAGCCAATTGTTCCGCCCAATTCTGGTGCAGAAGTAGCAAAGAATCCAAATAATATGGATACAATAATAATAGCAAATAAATCCCAAAACCAGATATTTTTTAGCTTTCTGAGCGATAACTCCAAAGCCAGAAACATTCCGGTAAGGAAAAACAATCGCACAAGTATAAAAGATGCGATTCCAAAACCTCTGTATACAATCAAATCGGCAAGATAAGCGCCAAATTTCCCTAGCCAGTTTTGTACAACTTCAGATCGATCATCAAGCTGGCTAACAGCGCTTTGATCTAATTGCCATTGTCCGTTGACATAAAAAGAAATAAATGCAACTAATAATGCAATAGAAAATAATATCAAAAGACAGCCCATAACAAAACGTTGTTGTTTGTTAGGTCTCCAAGATTTTAAACTCTCAGCTTTTGGTTCGGTTTTTTTATTTACAGTATCTTTTTTGGTTGTTTTTGCCATTCTTGCGTTTAGTATTGCCTATATAAATTTGGGTATATAAATAATCAAGCCTATTGCTATTGCTGTCATTGCGGCAAAAAATACCGCTCCTGCAGCAATATCTTTAATAAATCCGATTCTTTTGCTGTAATCAGGATGAATAAAGTCGGCAATTTTTTCTACAGCCGTATTCAATCCCTCAATGCTCATTACTAAACCGATGGCTAATACCTGGAAAAGCCATTCGGTTTGTGAAATATTAAAATAGAACCCCGCAATGGTCATAATAATTCCCAAAGAGAATTGAACCATGATGCTATGTTCTGTTTTTATAAGTTTAACAGCTCCGTTAAAAGCATAAGTCATGCTTTTTAATCGACCTGTTACAAAGGTATTATCTTTTTCAAATGCCATTATCTGGATATTATAGTGCTGCTAAAGCTGCTTCGTAATTTGGTTCGTTTGCAATTTCAGCAACTTGTTCTGTATGAAGAACTTTTCCGTCAGCATCAACCACAATGATTGCTCTTGAGTGTAAACCGGCTAAAGGTCCATCAAGGATTTCTAAACCATTTGTTTTACCAAAAGAACCTTCTTTAAAATCAGATAAGTTTACAACATTCTCTAATCCTTCAGCACCACAAAAACGTTTTTGAGCAAATGGTAAATCTCTCGAAATACACAAAACAGTAGTGTTTTCTAAATTGCTTGCACTTTCGTTGAATTTTCTAACAGAAGTCGCACAAGTTCCCGTATCGATACTTGGAAAAATATTTAAAACTAATTTTTTACCAGCAAAATTGCTTAATGAAGCTACTGATAAATCATTTTGTACTAATTTGAAATCAGCAAGTTGTGAACCTACTTTTGGTAATTCTCCTGATGTATGAACTGGATTTCCTCCTAATGTTATTGAAGCCATGGTGATTTTTTTTAATGAGGTTCAAAAGTAAGGATTAATATTTGAATCTAAAAGTATTTGTTAGGCGTTGTCATCACAATTAAGCTAGTTATAAGATAACGAATAATTTGTGAATTTATGTTGTGAATGTTCTGATTTTGTCTTTGTGGTTTTGTGTCGATATGGAACGCGGATGACGCTGATTCGCTTTGCGAAAACACAGATTAACGCAGATTTTTTTTGTCTTTGCGAGGAACGAAGCAATCTCACTTAGTAAATCCTCAAAGTTTGCTTTTGTTAGTGCGGTTGCTTCGTTCATCGCAATGACTTTGCTGGCGTAGACTTTTGTTTATTTTTTAAACTGAAAACGGCTGCTCCGCGAGAGGGATAGGAGCAATCCGCCGCGGCGGAGCGGATAGCCCGACAGCATTAGGGAAAGGGGCGAATAATGCTATGCTAGATTAGCCCCTTTTTCTAATGTTGTCTCGCCCAAATAATTAGGCATAAAAAAAAGCGCTCTCTTGTTTAGAAAACGCTTCTTTAGTCATGTTTTTTTATTTTTCAGGAAAGAGGCCAGTTTATTTATCGATCGAACCTAAAACACGTTTCATGAACGCATTTAAAGCTTCTTTTTTGTCAGTGCCCTGAGATACCATTTTGTGTACTTCAAGTGCGCCATACATATTTGAAATCAATTCGCCAATTACATCCAATTCTTCATCTTTTAAAGATGGAATCTCAGTCATAGCTTCTAAAACTTCAATAGTTTCGATGATATAATCCTGATCGTTTTCTTCGATAAATTGCGTTAATTGCTTTATTACAGGTAATTTCATATTTCTGGATTTCTTAGATTTTTAGATATTAGACTTCTTAGACTTTCTTTAATTTAGGACAACATCTAAGAAGTCTAAAATCTAAGTTAGTCTAACTAATCTCATTATGCAATTGCGTTTACCAAGTCGATTAAAACTTCTTGTTTGTTGGTTTGAGTTTCTCCAACTAATTGTCCGTTTACGAAAGTTGCGAATGTTGGCAAGTTGCTTACATTGGCTAATTTTCTTGATTCCGGAGAATTTTCTGCATCAACCAAAACAAAAGTGATAGCTTCATTTTCTGTCGCTAATTTTTTGAATTTTGGTTTCATAATACGGCAATTTCCACACCATGAAGCTGAATATTGTACTACTACTTTTTCGTTTTTAGCAACTAAATCTGCTAACGTATCTTCGTTTAAGTCGATTAACATACCTTATTTATTTAAATTCCAAGTTTATAAATTCCAAATTCCAAATCATGCGATTGAACTTAGAAATGTTATACCTGAAATGTTATTGATTTTTGAATTGAATTTTCCAGTTTTTAAACTCCAAATTCCAATTGGAATTTGGAATTTAAAAATTTGGAATTTTATTTTTTCTTAGTTAGCACTAAGGTATTCAGCAGTACTGATTCTGTCAGCAGACATAGCTTCTTTACCAGCTTCCCAGTTTGCAGGACAAACTTCTCCTTTTTCCTGGATATGAGTATAAGCATCAACCATTCTTAAGTATTCGTTTACGTTACGTCCTAATGGCATATCGTTAACACTTTCGTGGAAGATTTTTCCAGTTTCGTCAATAAGGTAAGTAGCTCTGTAAGTTACGTTTGAACCTTCGATGATAACTGAATCCGTTTCTTCGCTGTATTCTGTAGAATCAATATCTAAAATTCCTAAAATGTTAGATAAGTTACGGTTTGTATCAGCAAGGATTGGGTAAGTAACACCTTCGATTCCTCCGTTGTTTTTTGGAGTGTTTAACCACGCAAAGTGTACTTCGTTTGTGTCGCAAGAAGCTCCGATTACGATAGTATTTCTTTTTTCAAATTCTGGTAATGCAGCTTGAAAGGCGTGTAATTCAGTTGGACATACAAAAGTGAAATCTTTTGGGTACCAAAACAATAATACTTTTTTGTTGTTGTTTACTGCTTCTTCAAAAATGTTGATTTTTAAATTATCACCCATTTCTGAGATAGCATCTACTGCAATACTTGGGAATTTTTTTCCTACTAAAGACATATTTTTCGTTTTAATGTTAAATATTTATTTAGTGCAAAAGTAGGGTATAAGTAAAGGTATTTACAATAAGATGTAATTATTAATATTTATTAAGTAATAAATTTTAGTTATGGTGATGATTGATAAAGTTGTAAGTTATTGAATGTCAATATTTACGGGTAAGCTTCCCGAATAATTTTTATTTTCAAGAAGATAAATTCCTGCAACTTTTTGAAACTCATCAAAATCCTGATACGCCTCAATTAACCCAGAAGCCTTAGAAAGATTCGGAATTAAAGGCAAAACATACGGATTTCCGAAAACGTAAACAATACATTTTTTAGTTTGAAGCAATTCTGAAAGTAAAACGAATACTTCATTATTGACTTCAAAATTATTCAAAGGTTTTGCCTTTGGAACAAATAAGGAAATAATAATAGTTTCGAAATTTTCTAGTTCTTTTTTGATGGATGAAATATCTGAAATTTCCAGATTTTCAAAAGCAAATTCAGGCGAAGGTAATTTTGAATTTAAGGTTTTGAAGAATGTGTTCTCCACATTTTTGTACAAACTCAATTTGGCTAATTGATTGTTTTTTTGAGATTCGAAAACCAAGTCAGAAACGGAATTACCGATAACTTTTGTAATACAGTTTTCGGCAATTTCAAGATTTAATTGAGAAGCTTTTTCGAAATTTAATTCGCCGGTTGCAGCAAAAGAATCATTTAAAAGCCCCACTTTTTCTTTCGCTTTCAGGATTCTGTTGAAACTTTCTTCGATTCTGTCCGGCGAAGCATTTTTAAGAATGGTTTCAATTCCTTCGGGAACATTTTCGGCGAAGCATAAAATATCATTTCCGGCGTTGAAAGCTTCCCATTCCAATTCGCCTTTTGTTTCATACAATTTAGAAACGCTGTGCATGTTTAAGGCATCAGAAATTACTAAACCATCATAACCTAATTTCTCGCGTAAAAGCGTTTCGATAATAGGTTTTGATAAAGTTGCCGATGTGTTTTTTCCGTCATTCAAACTCGGAACCGCCAAATGCCCAATCATAATCGAGTCGACATTATTTCCGATTCCTTTAATAAATGGATATAATTCGTTTTCTAATAATTCTTCCAAAGTTTCATTTAAAACCGGTAATCCCAAATGCGAATCGACATTGGTATTTCCGTGTCCGGGAAAGTGTTTCAAACAGCCTAAAATGCCAACTTCAGACATTCCTTTTAAATATTCGACAGCAAAATCAGCGACTTTCTTTTTGTTTTCACCAAAAGAACGATAACCAATAACAGGATTATTTGGGTTATTGTTGATGTCTGCCAAAGGCGATAAATTGTAATGAATTCCGGCAGTTTTTAAGTCCAGACCAATTTGTTTTCCAACCTCGTAAACCAAATTAGCTTTAGTTGAAGGCAAAGCGCCAAGTGTAATGGCGTACGGATATTGCGGTGTTTTTTCGATACGCATCGCCAAACCCCATTCGGCATCAATACTAATTAAAAGTGGGGTACAAGCCGCTTTTTGGTAGCGAACAATTAAGTCTTTTATTTTTTGATAACTATCGTCATTAAAAACAACTTTTTTCTTGCTTTCATAATTTGTTGCAGCACTCGCCCGACTGTGAAAAAAAGTCAATCCGCCAATGTTGTGTTCTTTGATCAAACGTTCGGTTTCCTGAATATTTTCTTCGGTATCGTTTATAAAAACAGCAGGGAAAAAGAATTGTCCCACTTTTTGTTTTAATGCTTCGGCTGTCATTTTCATTATTATAAAGTCTTTTTCATGCAAACACTATTCTCCATTTTTTCATAAGGAGGATAATTCGGAATTATACTGTAACCTGATTTTTGGTATAAAGCAATCGCTTCGGGTTGTTTTTTTCCGGTTTCTAAAACTGTGTAAGGATATTTAATTTCTGCAGCCCAGCGTTCTAATTCGGTTAAAACCTGAGAGGCAATTCCTTTTTTTCGATGATCCGGATGCACGTACATGCGTTTTATTTCCACCGAATTGCTTTCTTTTTCTCTAAAAGCGCCACAACCTACGGCAATGTCATTTTCATAAAAAACAACCACATGTTTTATTTTATCAATTTTATTAAACTGATTATAAAAACTGTGATCTTCTCCGTCTCTAATGGCTAAATCTTTGTCTAATAAAGCAACAAGATTTACAAAATCAAGATCGTCAGAATTGGTTCTTTTCAAAGTAATCATGATAAAACTACTGTAAAATTATTGATATTAAAGCTTACTTTTCTTTTGTTTAGCCAATTTAGCAAGCTGTGCTTTAGTGTGTAAGGCTTTTTCCAGTCGGTTTTTAAAACGGAAAAGTTTTGGCAAACCTTCAAGGCGATCTTCAAGTGTGATTTCTTCAAAAACAACAATTGCTTTTTCTAAAACCCGAATTTCGTTGTCGATATCGTTTTGGTTTTTGTAGATCGTAGCCAATCTATCGTAAGGATGGTTTCCTTTAAAGCTTTCCGCGACATTTTCTTCATATACTTCAATTGCTTTTTCAAAATTTCCTTCCTTTTCGAACTCAGCGCCTTTTAGGTTGCGTTCGTTTTGCAAATTTTCATTGATTTCCATAAGTAAGAGTTTGATTTGGGGTTAAACTTCTTCTGATTTTTTCCCAAAATCTTTCGGGAAAATTAAAAAACGGGACAAAATCAATCCCGGAATTGTCGCCAGCAGAACCCATATAAAAAAGTGCTGATAGCCTAAATATTGTTGTATATAACCGCTTAACATTCCCGGTATCATCATTCCTAAAGCCATAAATCCGGTTGCAAGAGCATAATGTGCTGTTTTTGATTCTCCTTCGGCAACATGTATTAAAAACATCATAAAACCTGTAAATCCAAAACCGTAACCAAATTGTTCTAAAATAACAACGGCATAAATATAATAAATAGAAGAAGGGTGAAAAAATGCCAGCAAAATAAATCCGATAATAGGAAGGTGCATCGCTAAAAACATCGGAAACATCCATTTGGTAAGTCCTTGTTTGGAAATAGCAATTCCGCCCAGAATTCCGCCCAGAGTTAAAGCGCCAACACCAAAAGTTCCGTAAATTATTCCAACAGCTTCTGTGTCTAAAGCCATTCCGCCAAGATTTTTTCCATCTAATAAAAATGGACTTAGCATTTTAAGCAATTGCGATTCTCCTAAACGAAACAATAAAACAAAAGCCAATACCAATCCGATTTGTTTTTTCTTAAAGAAACTCACAAAGATAGTGGTGAAGTTTTGGTGGTGATCTTTATTGTTTTCAACCGAATTAATTTCATTTCTTGGTGTAAAAACAAAATTGTAAACGGTAATTACAGTCATTAATAAACCAACCGCAATCATCGTATACGACCAAGCTTTTGTGTTATCTCCATATTTATGTTCTAAATATCCGGCAAACAAAACGATTAATCCGTTTCCGGCTAAAAGAGAAAGTCGGTAAAAAGTACTTCTGATTCCCAGGAAAAAAGATTGCTGTTCTTTGGGTAATACCAATAAATAAAAGCCGTCGCTGGCAATATCATTAGAGGCAGAAGCAAAAGCAGCAACCCAAAATATAGCCAAAGTCATAATGAAAAATCCATTGGATGGTACCGTAAAACCGACTAATAAAAACGCAATCGAAATAAGCAATTGCATCGATAAAAACCATTTTCTTTTGGTTCCGTTCAATTCAATAAACGGACTCCAAAGTGGTTTTATAACCCATGGAAGATATAATAAACTGGTGTAAACCCCAATGTCTTCATTAGAGATTCCGAGATTTTTGTACATGATAACCGAAACGGAAATGATGACGGCGTAAGGCAATCCAGACGCAAAATTTAAAAGCGGAATCCAAAACCACGGAGATTTATCTGTTTTCATTCGGTTGTGCAGGTGTATAGATTTTAAATGTCTTTTTTGTGTCGATAGTAGTTGGGGTACTTTCGTTCGCAAAATAATCAATAAAAGTTACAGCGCAAGCTTTATACTGATTCATTTTTTCTGCAGGGATAAAAAATGAGATCGTACCGTCGATTTCATGCACCATAATTTTGTCAATTATTTGTGTGGCATCATTAGTATTGATTCTCGAAATATGATCTGCACCATAAACCACCATATAACGAACTTTCGTATTTAGCGGCGATTTGATGTTGAAATAATATTTAAGACTGTCTTTTGAAAATTCATTTACCGTTGGAATATCAATTACAATTCGTTTTAAATTAGGAACTGCCGGCGGAAGCGCAGGATATTTATATTGATTTTCTTCTAAAAGACGAACGACATCAAAGTTTTTGGTCATGAACCATTTTGAACTAAAATAAGCGCTTCCGCCCACTTTTTTGAAACTTCTGGCGTAATCAATCTGCGTTGGAATTTCGCTTACATAATTCCAGCTTTTGTCGCCATCGCCTCGAATTTTGTATGAAGCGTGACCAATATAAAGAGCCGTATTATTCGAATTTTCAGACCACCATTTTACCAGTTTTGAGTAAGAAGCACGCGGATTATTCATGCTCCAATACAATTGCGGCATAATATAATCGATCCATTTTTGGTCCATCCATAAAATTGGATCTGCGTATAAATCATCGTAATTTGAAGTCGATTGCGTCTCTGAACCTTTTGGATCCATCGATTTGTTTCGCCAAACCCCAAACGGACTAATTCCGAATTGAACCCACGGTTTACTCGTTTTTATAGTCGTAGAAATCGTGTGCACAAAATTGCTCACATTCGCACGACGCCAATCGGCAAGAGTTAAACCAGAACCGTATTTTTTGAAAGAAGCCGTATCGTTAAAAACTTTTCCGGGAACGGCATATGGGTAAAAATAATCATCAAAATGAATCGCATCGATATCGTATTTATCAACGACTTCTTTTACAACTTTGGTTAAATGCGTCTGAACTTCAGGCAAAGCCGGATCGTAATATAATTTTCCGCCATATTCGATCATCCATTCCGGATGTTTAAAAATGTCGTGTGTTGGACTCAAAAGACCTTTGTTTAAATCGAAAGTCGCACGATACGGATTCATCCACGCATGAAATTCAAAACCTCTCGAATGCGCCTGCTCAATCATCCACGCCAATGCATCGTAATACGGAGCCGGAGCCTGACCTTCTTTTCCCGTTAAAAAACGTGACCAGGGCGCTAGTTCCGAAGGATAAAAAGCATCACCAACACTACGAATCTGAACGATTACAGCGTTGTAATTTAGTTTTTTGTAAGCATCTAAAATCTCGATAAAATCTGCTTTTTCTTTTTCTACGTTGTCAACGGCGGTTTTTGGCCAGTCGATGTTGACAACCGTTGCAATCCAGACACCTCTAAATTCATTTTTGGGATGCGTCACTTTTTCCTGTGAAACGGCATTCCATCCAAGGGTTAATAAAAATAGGAGAGAGTATATTAGGTGCTGATTTTTATGCATTTCAATCTTTTTTAAACAGAAATCAAAAATAGTTTTTTTAGCGGACTATAATAAATAATTAAGAAATTATAATTTGTATGCTATTTGTTTGATTTTCATGTATTTGTTTTTGAATAAATTTACGATAAATATTAATAATGTATTGTGTGTCGTTTTTTTTGCCACGAAGGCACAAAGGCACAAAGCTTTTTATAAAAAAAATCTGCTAAATCTGCCCAATCTGTGTGAGAAAATTTTAAGCCACAGATTATAATATTTCGCACAGATTATTTTAATTTGAATTTCACGCAGATTTTGCAGATTTAAGCAGATCTAATTTTAGATTTTTATAAATTAATCTGCGCGCATCTGCTTAAATCTTTTTAAATCTTTTTAAATCTGCGTGAAAAAATAATTCGCGAAAATTTGTGCAATCTGTGGCAAAAAAAACTTTGTGCCTTAGCGTCTTCGTGGCAAACTCTTTTTAATCGGGAAAAGAAATTTTACCCATACTAACAGACGGAATTCCTTTTTTTGTTCCGAAATTAAAATCGCCGCCCACAACCGTTTCATTGGCTAAAAGCGCAAATAAAACTGCTTCTTTAGCATCGCTTAAAATCCCTAAATCATCGCTTTTATAAAATTCGCAAGGCAATAATTCCTTCAGCCATTTTACCAATAACGGATTGTTTGCACCGCCTCCCGACATATAAATCTTGAAACTTTCAAGTTCATACGAAGTGTTTTTTGCTGCAAACTGAATCGCTTCGGCAATTGTTTCTGCGCTGAGCCTCGTTAAAGTGGCAAGCAAATCTGGTGCCGAAATATTTTGAAGATTTGTTTTTACCAATGCATTTTCTACAAAACCTTTATTGAATAATTCCTGACCAATTGTTTTTGGAAAACTTTTCGTGAAGAAAGCATTGCTTTTTAATTCCGTCAAAAGAGTTTGATTTACCGTTCCCGTCTGGGCAATTTCGGCATCTTTGTCGTAACTTTTTTCAGGGAAATAATTTTTCGTAAAAATGTCGATTAACGTATTTGCGGTTCCGGTATCGGTTACAAAAACTTCCTCGGCGTTTTGAGAAGCAGGTAAATACGTAAAATTCGCAATTCCGCCCATGTTAAGCATAATACGGTTTTCGCCTTTTTTGCTAAACAATAAATAATCGCCATAAACAGCCAAAGGTGCGCCTTCGCCACCTGCAGCAACGTGTTTTTGCCTGAAATCAGATAAAGTAATAATTCCTGTTTTTACGGCAATATGATCGCCGTCGCCAATTTGTAAAGTTGCATTGGGAAATTTTTCCTGCTGATGCAAAAACTTCGGAGCGTGCAAAACCGTTTGTCCGTGCGAGGCAATTAAGTCGACTTCGTGCGCAGGAATATTCCATTTTTCGAGACAATCGTTGACCAAACTGGCATGCAAAATCCCAATCCATTCGTTTAATAAAGCCAAATGCTGAAAATCAATGGTTTTTTGTGCGAACACTTTACTGATTTCGGTTTTAATTTCTTCGGAATAACTGATGGTTTCGAATTCCAGAATTTTGACAACCGTATTTTCGCCCGCACCAGAAATGGCACAAAGCGCAATATCAAGTCCGTCGAGCGAAGTTCCGGACATTAAACCGATTATTTTTCGGGTCTCTTTTTGAGCAATTTCGTAAAGAGATCTTATATTTTTATTCATTAAAATGAAGTTTTAGAAAAGCAGTTTTATTTGATAACGCTAAAATCAGATTTATTTGCATATAAATATAGTGAAAAAGGAATTTTTTATTTCTAAAATTCACTAATTCGGAAAAAGTAACTCAATTCTATAAAGGTTAAAAAATGCAGAAAAAGTTTGATGATTAATTGGTTAAGTTTGCCCGGAAATTCATCAGAATTGTTTTGTTGAATTCAAATCATCAATCAAACATTTAATCTTAAAAACTATGAAAACATTTTTTTATTCTGTTGCCTTATTCATGCTGTCTTTTTGCATGCAGGCACAGGAAAACAGTCCATTTACAACAGGATTTGAAGAAACCATTTCTTCAAAAATATTAGGACAGCAAGGCAAAGTCTGGATCCATATTCCGAATAGTAACGGAGGAAATAAAATTAAAGACAGAGGTAATTATCCTGTCATTTATTTGTTAGACGGAAGCGAAAATTTCAATACCGTTGTGAGCATTACAGAACACATGGCAGAGTCGAACCTTTGTCCGCCAATGATTGTGGTTGGAATCCTGCACCAAAACCGATTGGTTGATTTAACAACCGGTAGAGATAAAGAATTGCCAGATGTTGTGGGCGGCGGCGAGAAATTTATGTCGTATGTCGAGAAAGAATTGATTCCGTATATCGATGCTAATTATCCAACAACATCGTATAAAACTTTTATTGGTCATTCGCTTGGAGGATTGACGGTTATGAATACTTTTTTGCATAATCCGACTTTATTTAATTCGTATGTTTCTCTTGATGCTTCGCTCTGGTGGGACAATCAGAAAGTGGTAAAAGAGGCCAAAACGATTTTGCCAACTCAAAATTATAAAGGAAAAACATTGTACATGGCAATGGCAAACCGTTTAGAAAGAGGCGTTGACACCTTAAGCGTTCAAAAAGATACAAGCGGAACTACGGGACTTATTCGCAGTAATTTAGCTTTTATTAAAGAGCAGTCTAAAAACAAAAAGAACCAATTGCGTTTTAAATACAAATTTTATGAAGATGACAATCATCCTTCAGTACGTTTGATTGGAGAATATGACGCGCTTCGATTTATTTTTGAATTCTACAAACTTAAAATTTATGACAGCGAATTAAAAAATCCTGATTTTAAATTAGATTCTTTATTGATAGCGCATTATAAAAATGTTTCTGAAAATATGGGTTATATCGTAAAACCGGGCGAAAGCCAGATTAACAATTTGGGTTACCAAATGATGGGCGCCAAACAATTAACCAAAGCCGAAACTTTATTTAAACTCAACACAACCAACTATCCTGAAAGTGCCAATTGTTATGATTCTCTTGGCGATTTATACCTTGAAAAAGGCGATAAAGCAAAAGCGATTGAAACTTTCAAAAAAGCGTTAACGTTACAAGCAATTCCGGAAACAAAAGAGAAATTAGAGAAGTTGTTGAAAGAGAAGAAATAAAAATTTTATTGAAAATATATTGGGAAAGCTCGACCGTTTTGGTTGGGCTTTTTTTTGTGGACAAAATCAGGTATTTGTACTTGGTTGTTTATTTTTATTTATTGCTACACTTGTTTAAAATAAGTTTAGCAGATTATGGTTTTCCGTAAAAGTATTGATTAAAGAATATCTAGATTAGCAAATAGAAACAGTAAATAATAAGATCAAAACATAAGTAATTGATTATATCTCCTTTATTTAAATTACTTAATAAAAACAAACAAACATGAATATAGATTGTGTTGATATCCAAAATTTTAGAAAATTAAAAAAGTGTAGAATTGATTTTTCTAAAGAAGAGACAATTTTAGTGGGACCAAACAATAGCGGTAAGACAACTGCAATGGATGCATTAATTAGATTTTTAAAGAAAAAGAAATTTTCCAGTAGAGATTTTACATTAACAAATTGGTTAGAAATAAATGAAATTGGGAATTTATGGATTAGTGAACCTGAATTATCGAAATTAGATTTCACAATAGAAAAATGGACCGATAATTTACCATCATTAGACATATGGTTTCATATAGAACAAAATGAGATTCATCATGTTATTAATCTAATACCTACCCTTGATTGGGATGGTGGCTTTTTAGGAGTTAGGTTGCGGTTTGAACCAAATTATATTGAGCAAGTATATGAAGAATTCATGTTCTCTTATTCTAATTCAAAATCAATTACTGGTGATGAGGAAAATGATTTTAAGCTATGGCCAAATGATCTATGGGATTTTTTAGATAAAAAAGGCAATTTAAATAAATTATTTTCTATAAAAACTTATTTATTGAATTCAGAATTAAAAGATTCAACTCAAGAACTTCTTAAAGATAATATACCTACAGAAACGGATATAGTAAGCGGACTTATAAAAGTTGATATTATAAATGCTCAAAGAGGTTTTTCAGACATAAATGCTGATGCAGACGATACCTCTAGCATTAAAAATTTATCAAGCCAATTAAGAGAATACTATGATAGGCATTTAAACCCTTCTGAAAATCCAACAACAGACGATCTGAAAGCTTTAAATGCAATACAACAAGCTAAACAGATTTTTGAAGATAATTTACAAGAGAGTTTCAAATCTTCTTTAGATGAATTGCAAATGCTTAATTATCCCGGATTTGGTAATCCGACAATTAATTTATCAAGTAAATTTAATACTGTGGACACTTTAAATCACGATTCTGCAGTTCAATATAATTTATGTACTGAAAATCCAAATCTTACTCTTCCTGAAAAATATAATGGTTTAGGTTATCAGAATTTAATATCTATGATTTTTAAATTAATTAGATTTCGAGATGAGTGGATGCAAGTGGGAAAGAATCATAACACTGGTACAGTAGTTAATAGTGGAGAATTTGAACCATTACATTTGGTTTTAATTGAAGAACCAGAAGCACATTTACATGCACAGGTTCAGCAAGTTTTTATAAAAGAGGCATATAAAGTACTTAGGAATCATAAAGACTTGAAAATTGGTAATTTTAAAACCCAATTATTAATTAGTACTCACTCCAATCACATTGCTCATGAAATAAATTTTACTTCATTACGATATTTCAAAAGAATCAAAGGAAATAGTGGATCAATAAATTTATCGGAAGTAGTAAATTTATCAGAGACTTTTGGGACAACTGATGACTCAACCAAATTTGCTATTAGATATTTAAAAGCTAATCATAGTGATTTATTCTTTGCTGATGCCGTAATTCTTGTGGAAGGACCAGTTGAAAGAATGCTAGTTCCTCATTTCATAAATAAAAATCATAAAAATCTAACATCATGTTATATATCTATATTAGAAATAGGAGGTAGCCATGCTCATACTTTAAAACCTCTTATTGAAAATTTAGGAATACTAACTCTAATAATTACTGACTTGGATTCTGTCGATCCATCTAGAAATAATGCAAAAACTCTACCTGAAAAAGCAAAAAAATATAAAACAGGTAATGATACTTTAAAAAAATGGTTTCCTATAAAAACTGAACTTGATGATTTATTTAAATTGAGTTCTACAGAAAAGGAACATACGATTTATCCAATTAAAGTCGCATACCAAATTCCATTGCAAATTAATAATGGAAAAATGGATGTTGAAGTATATCCATATACTTTTGAAGATTCATTAGTAATGGAAAATAAATTAATTTTTGAAAAAATATCAAAAGCGACTGGACTTTTAGCAAAAATGATTGATGCATCAAAAATAGAAGATATTAATGTCTCTGCTAAAAAAATGTATGAGGTAATTACTGAAAAAGGAGCAAAAAAAGCAGAATTTGCTTTAGAACTTTTATATTTTCAAGAACCAAACGACTTAATAACGCCAGAATATATAAAACAAGGATTAGATTGGCTTGAAACCAAATTAGTAGGTAAAAAAGATGGTTTAACAGTATAAAATAAAAAAAATGAGCGCAGAAAAATCTAATCATAACACTGATGATCATGTAGATACAGAGATATATAACTGTTTGAAACTTGAAAATCCTAAAAGCTTTTTTCTCTTTGCTGGTGCGGGATCAGGTAAAACAAGATCTCTTGTAAAAGTCTTAACCGATTTTAAAACTGAATATGGAAAACAATTGAGATTAAACAGAAAAAAGGTAGCAATTATCACATATACAAACGCGGCTTGTGACGAAATAATTCACAGATTAAAATATGACCCAATTTTTACTGTAACTACAATTCATAGTTATGCGTGGGAATTAATTAAGAACTTTAATCATGATATAAAATTATGGTTGAAAAATAATTTAGCTAATGAAATTTATAAGTTAGAAGAAGAACAAAGCAAAAGTAAAAATTTATTAAATAAAACATCAATAGATAGAACAAGGAAAATTGAGTCAAAAAACAAAAGACTTGATAATTTAAATAATATTCAACAATTTACATATAATCCTAATGGAGATAATATTTCTAAAGATTCATTAAATCATTCCGAAGTTATAAGTATTGCTGCTAATTTCATACAGAATAAACCATTAATGCAGGATTTATTAGTTTGTAAATTTCCAATAGTTTTAATTGATGAGAGTCAGGATACTAAAAAAGATCTTATAAATGCATTTTTTGAACTACAAAAAAATAAAAAGGAATCTTTCTCATTAGGTTTATTTGGTGATACTATGCAAAGAATATATGTCGATGGAAAAGAAAACCTTGAACTAGAATTGCCGAAAGATTGGATTAAACCAGTAAAAAAAATGAACCATCGATCTAATAAAAGAATAATTTCATTAATTAATAGTATTAGACAATCCGTTGATAAACAAAAACAAGAACCGAGAAATGAAAAGGAAGAAGGCTTCGTGAGACTTTTTATTTGTAAGAGAGGTCTAGATAAACAAAAAACTGAAGTTAATGTATCTCAAAGAATGTCTGAAATCACGGGTGATTTTTTATGGAATAATGACATAAATAATGCAAATATAAAAACACTGATTCTTGAACATCATATGGCTGCAAGAAGAATGGGATTTTTAGAATTTTTCGAGCCCTTATACAAAGAAGATAAATTATCAACAGGAGTACTCGATGGAACATTAGCAGGAGCTAATTTCTTCACAAAAATAATTTTACCTATAGTTAATGCAAATGAAGTAGGGGATAAATTTGCTATAGCTCGAATCGTCAAAAAATATTCCGCCTATCTAAATAAAAATGAAATTCTTAAAAATGCACAACAAATAGAAAATATAAGAAAAGCAAATATGGCTTTATTAGATTTATTGGTTTTGTGGGATGATAATGCAGATCCTCTTCTAATTGATGTAATTAAAAATGTATATAAAACGGAATTATTCCCCTTACCTGATAGCTTACTTACAATTGCTAAAAGAACAAAATCTGATTTACTCGAGGCCAATAAATTAGAAAATATTGAAGTTGAAGACGAAGTTAGTGATGATGTAATTGACGCATGGGATCTTGCTTTAGCTAATTCTTTTTCTCAAATAAAACATTATAATGATTATATATCTGAAGATTCTAAATTTGGAACTCATCAAGGTGTAAAAGGATTAGAATATGAGAGAGTAATGGTTATTTTAGATGATGAAGAATCGAAAGGTTTCTTGTTTAGTTATGATAAATTATTTGGTTCTAAAGATCTAAGTCCAACAGATAGAAAAAATATAGAAGAGGGAAAAGAAACCGCTAATGATAGAACAAGAAGACTTTTCTATGTAGCTTGTAGTAGAGCAAAAGAAAGTTTAGCAATCGTAGCTTACACCGACAATCCTGAAATAGTTTCAAAAAGCGCAATAGAATTTGGTTGGTTCAAAAAAGAAGAAATTGTAATCATACAATAGTAAATTTAAGGTTTAAAAATATAGTTATAAGTTATTTTTCGCAGTGAAATCTCCCGACTTCGTATCCGTTCCAATAATCAACAAAGAAATTAAATAAAAAAACCTCGATTTTTGAAAATCGAGGTTTTTCCATTTATATAAAATTCTAAAAAAAACTTATTCCAAATTCAAATAAGGATTTAAAACTTCGGCTAATTCATTCAGCCAAAAAAAGCTGTTTTCTAAATTGATTAGTTCGTTTTGAAGAGTTGGGTCTTGGCGCAGAATTCCTAAGGTAATTACATAATTTAGTTTCCTTATTGCTTTGGACATTTCTTCGGGATCTATGGTGTCGTTAAAAAAATGAATTAGCCTTTTTTCGGCTTCTTCTGAAAGGGTGTTCGTACTCATATTGTTGTAGTTTTAGAGATAAAAAACCCTTGTAAATTAGTGTTTCTAACGCCTACAACAGCGTCTACGGTCGTTTCCGATACCGCACACATAATACAAGGGCAAATCTTATTTCGCTCTTAATGTTGTAGTTTAAGAATTGTAAATGTAGTAAAAAACAACATTAAGTAAGAAAAATAATATAAATAAGATATGGTTTTTCAATTTGTAAGCTAATATAATAATACTTTTATGAATGAAATAGAAGTTTTTATGAAACCAAGTGCCCTAGCCCTGATAGAAGTGGAAATCCTTTTGTTTTTTTCTTTAAAAAACAAAAGATTGAAACGGACAGCAGGAAACAGCTTCTAATTAAAAATAAAGATTTTACACAGGCAATTTTTAATTAAGAACTCCAAATAAAATAAGTCGCATTCTGATACACTTGTGTCTTTTGGTTAATTCTTTTGGCTTTTCACAGTTTTAAATTCGAGGCTTTATAAACGCCTCATTTTAATGAAACTGTTCACGCCATTATTCTTTTTTATAGCCTTGTTTTTCTGTAGTTTAGATAGTACAGCCCAATTATTTCCGGTTCAGTTAACACCTGTTTTTAATAGTCCATATAGTGTCAAACTATCAGATTACGCCACAAGTACAGACACCAAATTGCGGTTAATGATCAATCCAACCGACATTTCGATATCACAGCGACGGGTACGATTGAAACTTTATATTCAGGGAAACGGGATCAATATTCAAAGTAGTGATTACATGCAGGGACAGCCGCCAATATTTATTAATGGAGGAGAATTGCAGACTTTAACCAATACGGATATTTTTACCTTATTCAGACTCGAAAACCTGCAGGGAATTACCGCGCTCCAATACGCCAATGGATTACCCGAAGGCATGTATAGTTTTTGTTTTGAAATGTATGATTTTATCACCAATCAAAAAATATCGCAAAAAAGCTGTGCGAGCTTATATTTGATTTTAAATGATCCTCCGCTTTTAAATACGCCACAGAAAAACGAGCAGATCGCCTCGAGCGACTTCCCTAATATCATGTTTACCTGGACACCACGCCAGAAGAACGCTACCAATATTTCGTATAAGTTCGAATTAAAACAATTATTAGATCCAACATTAGACCCACAGTTTGCATTTCAAATGTCTCCCATTTTATATGAAGAAACACTTTTTGGAACTGCTTTATTATACAATTTAAATAGGCCAATTCTTATTCCGGGAATGCGTTATGCATGGCGTGTAAGGGCAATATCCACCACGGGACTTTCAGAAAATGCGGTTTTTAAAAATGACGGATATAGTGAGATTTATTCTTTTAAATATACTCAAAAGTGTGATCCGCCAACATTTGCCCTCTCAGAAATTGTCTCTCCAACAAGTGTAAAAATAAATTGGCAGGGATTGCCGGATCACACCAAATATCAGGTTCAATACCGGAAAAAAGCAATCGTAGAAACCAATAAAAAAGGTAAGGAAAAAGAGAAAGTCTTTGAGTGGTTCTCTACTTATAGCCAAAACAATCAGGCTTTGCTGACCAATTTAGAACCTGAAACAACCTATGAATTTAAAGTAGGTTCAACTTGTACTTTAGAAGGTGATGGTGTGCAGAGTTTTAATTATTCTAATACGAACACTTTTAAAATTCCGAAAAAAGAAAACGGAATCGCCAGTTATAACTGTGGTATTGTTCCGAAAATCAATATTCAAAATCAAAAACCGCTGACTAATTTAATTCAGAGCGAAACATTTACTGCAGGAGATTTTCCGGTAACTGTTTTGGAACTGCAGGAGCAACATAGTCCTTATTCGGGAAAAGGTTATATAATAGTGCCTTATTTGGCGGATACTAAAATTGCCGTTGAGTTCAATAATATTCTAATCAATACAGATTATCAATTGATTAGCGGTGTGGTTGAAACCAGTTATAATCCGGATTGGAAGAATGTTACCGATATTGAAGACTTTACAGGCGAAGGCCGGGGAGGGCAAATTGAAGAAACGGTCAAGTTTGAAATAAAAAACATCGTTATCAACGCCAATGGCGATATTGTAGTCAATGGTAAAAATGGTGAACAGGTAACAATTCCGGGAGGAAAAGATACTGTAATCACTGATAGCACAGGAAAAGTATACGGGGTAGACAGCAAAGGAAACGGAAGCAGTCAGGGTACAGAACCTGCGCCCGGAGGAAAACCAACTCCCGAGAATACTGATGGCGTTGACAAAAGTGGCCAGGCAACAGCTTTTACGGCACAAGGAGTTACAATTGCTTTTTCAGGAAATGGAAGTAAATATGCCTTTGATGTGATGCCAAATAACGCAGCAGCCACAATACAAAAGTTATATAAAAAAGTAGATGATACTGCATTGCCTTACAAAGCAGTTTTAAATGGAGATACTGATACAGTTGTAGCCACGGTAACTATTACCGATACGATTGTAAAACCGGACAAAATTGTTTTTAAAACCCAAAACGGAGCGAATGTGTCCTTTACCAGAAATGAAAAAACATTTATACTTACTGTAAAAGGAAACCAAAGTTATGCAGAGGAGCAAATATTAGCCGTGATTCAGCAAGGTGAAAGATGGAAAGTGATTGGTGCTTTTATGCTGGTTCATATTTCGGCGAAGGAAGTAAATTTGGTTTTAGTGCCTTTAAATAAAGAAACTCAGATTCCGCCAAATGCAGAAAATGAGATCAGTGCTGTTTATAAAAAAGCAGGTATAAAAATGAATATTACAAGATTTGAAAAAATTAATTATACAGATGCTGACGGAAAAATAGAAGTGGGAGACAGTGATTTTTTTGAAACTTACACAAATGAAGAACAAACGATCAATAATTTAATAAAAAAATCCGGTAACTATAAATCAGATTCTTATTATTTAATTTATTCTGATTTGCCTGCAAGTAATCCGGCTATTAAAGGATTTATGGCATTAAAAGGACAGTTTGGATATGTTTTTGCAAGTGGTGACAATAGAATTGCAAGCCATGAATTAGGACATGGAATTTTTGGTTTGGAGCATCCCTTTAAAAATAAAACAGAAGAAGGCAAAACAGACTTTTTAATGGATTATGGAAATGGTCTAAATCTTTGGCATAATGACTGGAAACAAATTAATGATCCTAAATTTAGATTGTATTTGTTTCAGGGGGATGCTGAGGGGGATTTTAATTCACTTCTGTATGATATCTCCCAAATTGAAAAAATCGATTTTGACTATGATGATTTAACTCCTGAATCTTACTTTAATTTAGGTAAAGTAGATGTTGCCGGAGGTGGAGACAGAATCGTAATAAAAGACAAAACAGGCAGAGTTACTGATTTATTTACGTCACCAAACTATACTCCTGAAATGTGGAAAAAAATAAAACAAAGATTTTGGGTTTACAGCCAAAGTAAAACAACCGAAAGCTATAAATGGAGTAGCGGTTATGAAAATTATACTTTATGGCAAGGCGGAAAAAACAGCAATTTTTATGGAAATATAGGAACTCTAACCATGATTAATACGGGAAAATATCTGTCGTTAGATTTTGACGACTTTAAGCTAAATATGATGGGTAGTATTTATATAGGACCTAGTAATCCTATTAAGAATTCAGGTTTTGAAAGTATTGGTGAAAAATTTCTTGATGATTACAGTCGAGAGCCACAAGATTTGGCAGATGCAGCAGCTCGGGCACACGATAGAGGATATGATAAAGTTAATGCCAAAGGCGCGTATGGTGCATTTATAGCTTCTATAACTATTGAGGCTGACATTCAATTAGTACGAGGAGCTAGAAAAATAATGGATTTGTATATTAAAAAAGAAATCGATCCTTATACTAAAAATCCCATTTCAAAAGAAACTAACACAAGGGCAAAAAAAATAAACGTTTTATTTACTGGAATAATACGAAATAAAATTGCCAAAGGGATTTCTATATTAACAGTTCAACAACAAAAATTATTAGCTAAAATTGATAATTATATAAATCTTACAATTGACGATATTATTAATCCTGTTAATGGAGATGGTGAAAAATTTAAACTAAACTAAATGAAAAAAATATTAAAGTATTTATTAATAATTCTTGTTTCGCTTTGTATTCTATATAATTTAATAATATTCGGTTTAACTTATCTTTATTTTCATCGTCCAGATCCAAGCGGTTCAGATGAAATAAAAGAATATGAATTTAAAACGACAACCTCTAACTTAAAAAAAGAGTTCAAAATGATATGTGATAAATCTTCACATCTTTCATATAAAGATTCGGTATATTATCAAAATGAAAATACAGGAAACGCAAACACAATTCAAATAACAAAAGAAGGAGAAAAATTAGTTTATTTTCTAACATTGAATGAAAAATTAGATGATAAAAATTTACATGCTACATTTTTCTTGTATTACATCAACGGAAAAAGCGAAGATGATTTCGGCTGGTTTTCTTTTGAAAAGCATAAAAAAGTAAAATTATTTGAAAAAGAAATTATCGAACCATTATCAAAGAAATATAAAAAATTAGAATGAAAATTATAAAATGGTTGACTATTTTAGGCTGTACAGCACTTAGTATTGTTGTATTATATTGGGTCGGTTTTGCTATTCTGTATTCTTATGGAGCAGGAGGTCAAGGCAGGATAAATAACTATCAATTTGAAATAAGTACAAGTATTATTAAAAATGAAATATTTTCGATTTGTAATAAAAAATCAAGTATAAGCTGTAAAGATTCTATAAGTGATTTGGGAGGAGGATATAAACAAAAATTAATTATTATTAAAATAGAGAAGGATTCATTTATAATAAAAGATGCTGAAGGTGGGGATTTATATACAAGTTACAATTTAATCTCAATTAATGGCAAAATCGATGATGATTTTGGATGGTTTTCAATCGAAAAATATAAAAACATAAAATTATTTGAAAAAGAAATTATCGAACCATTATCAAAGAAATATAAATATGAAAAATTAGAATGAAAGTTATAAAATGGTTGGCTATTTTGAGTTTTACGTCGATTAGTATTGTTGTATTATACTGGGTTGGTTTTGCACTACTTTTTTCTTACGGTGCAGGCGGACCTAAAAGGATTGAAGCATATGACTTTAAAACAACCGAAAAGAATTTACGAAAAGAGTTAACAACAATATGTAGCAATTCTAATTATCTATCCTATAAAGATACTATTGATGATAATGGATTTACAAAAACATTAGTTACAATACAAATCACAGAAGAAAGCAATAAAACAGTTTATGATTTACGTTTATGGAATATGGGGAGCGATGAAATTACAAGTTTTTATCTTTATTATATAAATAGCAGATCAAGTGATTATTTTGGATGGTTTTCTTTTGAAAAATATAAAAAAGTGAAATTATTTGAAAAAGAAATTATCGAACCATTATCTAAAAAGTTTGAAAGAGTAGAATAGGTAAATGAATATTAAATAGATTGTAATCAATAATTAAAACATAGCGCTCCCGTCCAAAATCCCAATTTTATAAGCCAATCACAAAAAAACTTAGAACCTTAGCAACTTAGCCTCTTAGAACCTAAAAAAAAACTATTTTTGTAATTCATTTTCAGGTAATAAATAAATGTCAATACTTAAGGATTTAGAACAATTATCAGTGTCGTTGGAAGGAACACTTTTATACGATGATCTTCATAAAACGCTTTATTCGACCGATGCTTCGGTGTACCGGATTAAACCAAAAGCGGTTGCGGTGCCTAAAACGATAGCAGATATTAGTAAACTGATCCGGTTTGCGGCGCAGCACAATATTTCTATTACGCCAAGGACCGCCGGGACTTCGCTTGCCGGACAAACGGTTGGCGACGGAATTGTGGTGGATGTTTCTAAGAATTTTACCAAAATTCTGAATTTTGACCCGATTAAAAAAACAGTTACGGTTCAGCCAGGCGTGATTCGCGACGAACTGAATTTGTTTCTGAAACCTCATGGCGTATTTTTCGGTCCGAATACTTCGACTTCAAACCGCTGTATGATTGGCGGAATGGTAGGCAATAATTCTTCAGGAACAACGTCAATTCGCTATGGCGTAACGCGCGATAAAATTGTAGAAATCAAAGGGATTTTGAGTGATGGCTCTGAAGTAGTTTTTAACGAGCTGACTTCGGCGAAATTTATCGAAAAAACCAAAGGAGATACTTTAGAAAATAAAATATACAAAAGCCTTTACGACGAACTTTCGGTAAAAGCAACGCAGGATGAAATTATAAAAGAGTTTCCGAAACCCGAAATTCACAGAAGAAATACGGGTTATGCCGTTGATATTTTACTGAAATCGGATTTGTTTGGCGGAACAGAACCAACTATAAATCTGGGAAAATTACTTTGCGGAAGCGAAGGAACTTTGGCCTTTACTTATGAAATTACTTTAAAAGTTGACGATTTGCCGCCCGCGAATAATATTATGGTGGTGGCGCATTATCACAGCATTCAGGAATCGCTGGAATCTGTTGTGGTGGCAATGAAACATCATTTGTACACTTGTGAAATGATCGACGACACGATTTTGGATTGTACCAAAACGAATCGCGAACACATTAAAAACCGATTCTTTTTGCAAGGAGAACCCAAAGCGATTATGATGTTTGAAGTGGCTTCGCACGATGCGGAAGATGCCGAAAATCAGGCGAATGCTTTAGTTGCCGATTTAGAGAAAAATAATTTTGGTTACGCGCTCGTAAAAATTTACGGTGCCGATATTGAAAAAGTAAACGAACTTAGAAAAGCCGGACTCGGACTTTTAGGAAGTATTGTTGGAGACGACAAAGCAGCCGATTCTATTGAAGATACTGCGGTAGAGTTAAGCGATTTGCCAGCTTATATTGCCGAGTTTTCAGCCATGATGTTACGTCACGGACAAGGTGCGATTTATTATGCGCATGCCGGAGCGGGAGAACTGCATTTGCGTCCGGTTTTGAATTTAAAGAAAACATCAGATCTTAAGCTCTTTAGAACCATCGCGACCGATGTGGCGATTTTGGTAAAAAAATACAGAGGTTCTCTAAGCGGTGAACACGGCGACGGAATTGTGCGCGGAGAGTTTATTCCGTTCATGATTGGCGAGACGAATTATGAACTGCTGAAAAGAATCAAATTAGCATTTGACCCTAATTCGGTTTTAAATATTGGGAAGATTGTGAACGCTTTAAAGATGGACGAAAACCATCGTGTGGTTTCGGGCAGGGTAGAACCGGATATTAAAACGTTTCAGGATTTCTCAGACAGTTTAGGAATTTTACGTGCTGCCGAAAAATGCAATGGTTCCGGTGATTGCCGAAAATTACCATCGGCAGGAGGAGCAATGTGTCCGAGTTATCGTGCGACCAAAAATGAAAAAGAAACCACGCGTGCGAGAGCCAATGCGTTACGTGAATATTTGACATATTCGGAAAAGGAAAATAAATTTGACCAGAAAGAATTATACGAAGTTTTTGAGTTGTGCGTGAGCTGTAAAGCCTGTGCCAGCGAATGTCCGAGTAATGTAGACGTTGCGACTTTAAAAGCCGAATTTTTATACCAATACCAAAAAGCAAACGGATTCTCGACCCGCAATAAGATTTTTGCACACAACGCAAAATTGAATAAAATGGGAAGTTTGTTTCCGTCAATCACCAATTTTATTTCGAATCAATCTTTTGTAAAAAAAAGTATGGGAATCGCGCCGGAAAGACAAGTTCCGCTTTTGGCAAAAAAAACGTTCAGAAAATGGCATGAAAATCATAAACCTACAGTTACGGATTTTCCAAACGGAAGATTGTATTTATTTGTAGATGAATTTACCAATTATTATGATGTAAATATCGGAATAGATGCTTTCGAATTATTAACTAAATTAGGTTATCAGGTTCTGGTTATCGACCATGAAGAAAGCGGAAGAGCGTATTTATCTAAAGGTTTTTTAGAGGAAGCAAAAAAAATAGCAAATCACAATGTCAATATTTTTAAAGATTTGGTTTTAGGTAATGCACCTTTAGTTGGTCTTGAACCTTCGGCCATTTTAACTTTCCGTGATGAATATCTTCGTTTGGCAGATGATAAAGAAGAAGCAGAGAAGTTATCCCGAAATGCTTTTACGATCGAAGAATTCTTTAAAAAAGAAATTATCGACGGTAAAATTACGCCAGATTCATTTTCGGAAGAAAAGAAAGAAATCAAGATTCACGGACATTGCCATCAAAAATCATTGAGTTCGGTTGAAGCAACTTTTGCAATGCTTAATTTGCCAAAAAACAATACAGTTACCATTTACAATTCAGGCTGTTGCGGAATGGCAGGATCTTTTGGTTACGAAAAAGAACACTATCAGGTAAGTATGCAAATGGGCGAAGACACGCTTTTCCCAAAAGTACGTGCCACCGCCGAAAACGTCAAAATCGCCGCCGCAGGAACTAGTTGCCGCCACCAAATTTATGACGGAACAAAACGTGAAGCACAGCATCCGGTAAGTATTTTGAGAAGCTGTTTGCGTTGAGAGATGGCACGCGGATGACACTGATTCACTTCGTGAAAACGATAAGCGCGGATTTTTTTGTTTCACGCAGATTTGGCAGATTTTAGCAGATTTAATTTTGATTTAGCTATGAATAAAATCTGCGCGCATTTGCTTAAATTATTTTAAATCTGCGTGAAAAAATAATTCTGGAATTGATAGGAAAAAATAAAACCTGTGTAAATCTGTTTAATCCGTGTCATCCGCGGTCAAAATAATTCACCACAAAAAGTACACACAAAACAAAATCGTTTTATATATTTGAAATCAGGATAATTTTTGCATTATTTGCAAAATAAAAGCATAAAGTCCGAAAGAAATTAATTTTAAACTAGAAAATACAATATGGCATTATCAGGTTTATTCCGAAAAAAGACGGTACAAGATATTCTGAAACAAGTTGCAAAAAACGAAGCAGACGGTCATAATGCGCTTGGAAAGCATTTGACGACCAGAGATTTAACTGCATTTGGAATTGCAGCAATCGTTGGTGCAGGAATTTTTAGTACGATCGGAAAAGCCAGTGCAGATGGCGGACCAGCTGTTATTTTCTTGTTTTTATTTACAGCTCTTGCATGTAGTTTTGCCGCTTTTGCTTACGCCGAATTTGCCTCGATGGTTCCCGTTTCCGGAAGTGCTTATACGTATTCGTATGTTGCTTTTGGAGAAATTATCGCCTGGATAATTGGTTGGGCTTTAATTATGGAATATGCCGTAGGAAACATAACAGTCGCCATATCGTGGAGTGATTATTTTACGGGACTGCTCCAGAGTGGCGGAATTCATCTCCCGCAATGGATTCAGATGGATTATCTAACTGCTTCAAACGGATTTAAAGATGCCACAGCTTTAATGCAGGGCGGAAAATCTTTCGAAAATTTAAGTGCTTCTTTGCAAGCCGCGTATACAGCCTGGACAACAGCGCCAACAATTGGTTCTTTTCATTTTGTGGCTGATTTGCCAGCTTTGTTTATCATTATTTTAATTACAGCCTTAGTTTACCGTGGAATGAAAGAATCTCGTAATGCGAGTAATGTCATGGTTGTTGTAAAACTTTGCATTGTTCTTTTAGTTATTGCAGTTGGGGTATTTTATGTAGATACAGCCAATTGGGATCCGTTTGCACCAAATGGAGTTAGCGGAGTTTTAAAAGGAGTGTCAGCAGTTTTCTTTGCTTATATTGGTTTTGATGCGATTTCGACAACTGCAGAAGAATGTAAAAATCCACAACGTGATTTACCACGCGGAATGATGTGGGCAATTATCATTTGTACAATATTATATATAGCCATTGCCTTGGTTTTAACCGGAATGGTGCGTTATAATGAATTAAATGTTGGAGATCCTCTAGCGTTTGTATTCGACAAGTTAGACCTAAAATGGATGTCTGGAATTATTGCAGTAAGTGCTGTAATTGCCATGGCGAGCGTTTTATTGGTTTTTCAAATGGGACAGCCGCGTATCTGGATGAGTATGAGCCGTGATGGTTTATTACCAAAGAAATTTTCTACAGTGCACCCAAAATTCAAAACACCATCTTTTGCGACAATTGTAACGGGTTTTGTGGTGGCAATTCCAGCCTTGTTTTTGAATTTGACAATGGTAACAGATTTATGCAGTATAGGGACTTTATTTGCCTTTGTATTAGTTTGCGCCGGAGTTTTGGTTTTACAAAACAAACCTGAAATTCCAAGAGGAAAATTCAAAACGCCATATGTAAATTCAAAATTTATTATGCCTGTTTTAATGATTGCGGGATTGTATTATGCTTTTGCTTTCAATAATAAAGCTACAATGGCTTTTATCAATAATGAATCACAAACAAACGACGCAACAACAATAATTACGTCATTAGACAAAGAAGAATCTGCGAAAGTTTTCAATTATTTAGAAAGCATCGATGTTAAAAATAAAACTGCCGAAACCTCAGATTTAGAGCATTTATTAAGCCAATACCAAGACGACGAAGCCAAATATGCAGAAGTTGTAAAAGGTTTGCCAATTAATGATTCATTAAAATACGAATCAGGTTTCAGCTTATTCAAACACAAAATCCCAATGTGGATTTTCCTTTTTGTTTTGGTTGGATTAGCCGTTTGGGCATTCAGAAAAAACTTGTCTTTAATTCCGCTTTTAGGATTAATCTGCTGCCTTTATATGATGGCCGAATTAAGTGTTTGGAACTGGATTTACTTCACGGTTTGGTTACTAATCGGGTTGTTTATTTATTTTACTTATAGTAGAAAAAATAGTAAACTAAACTTCGTAGAGAAGTTATAAGTTTGATTTATAATTATAAATGAAAAGCCGTTCTGAGATTGATCAGAATGGCTTTTTTATTTTGTTTTTTATAAAAATATATTCTTATTTCCTATAGTCTTTTTCTTAAGTTTGCAGCTTGTAAATTTTAATTTAATTTTTTTAAACAGATATGAGTTTCCTGAAAAATGTATGGGGCAAAAAAGATGCTCCAATAGAATCGTATAGTGATTTTTGGAATTGGTTTTTAAAACATGAAAAAGAGTTTTTCAAAATTGTTCAGGACGGAAACAATATACACAAAGGGTTTTTAGATAAAATTGCACCAAAATTAGATGAAATTCATGATGGTTTTTATTTTTTGACCGGAATGTTTGATAATCAAACCGCAGAGTTGATACTAACGCCAGACGGAGCGATTAAAAATATTTATGTGATAGAAGAGTTGGTCAATGCGGCCCCAAAAATTGAAGGCTGGAAGTTTACGGCTCTTAAATCTGCATCAGATATTAATGATGTTGGTATAACTTATGAGAATTTTAATTTTGATAAAGGCAATTTAAAATTTTATCCTAATATTCATAACGACTATCCGGACGAAATTGATTTGACAATTGTTTACGATTATTTTGAAGAAGATAAAAAAGCAGCTGTAACAAATGGTGTTTATATTTTTTTGGATAATTACTTAGGAGAATTGCACTCTGTTACTCTAATAGATAATATGAAAGTGGTAGGCACAAATGATATTTCTCAAGAATTAATACCAATCGAAAAATTAAAAGATTATCTAATTTGGAGAGAAAAGGAGTTTGTCGAAAAATATGAAGGGACAAGACATAATACGGAAAATGATGGTTACGCAACTTTTGAAGGAAAAAGCCAAGAGCGTGGAGTTATTTTAGCAATAATCAATACAACGGTTTTAGAGTGGGATAAAAAAGCATCTCATCCCTGGATTTTTATTGTTGCAATTCCATTTGAAAAAACAGACGAAACAGGTTTGCCTGATGATGTGACGTATAAATTATTAGATGAAATTGAAGAAGAAATAATGTTTAGCCTGCCTGATTCTGATGGATATCTAAATATTGGAAGAGAAACAGCAAACAATAAAAGAGAAATCTTTTTTGCTTGTAAAGAATTTAGAAAACCACCAAAAGTTGTAGACGCCTTAATCAAAAAATACAGCCAGACTTTTGAAATAAGTTATGAGATTTACAAAGATAAATATTGGCAATCTTTTAGACATTTTGAACAAAATTAAAGCAAAAGCCGTTCTGATCGATTTCAGAACGGCTTTTTTATTTTGCTACAGATTAAAACGATTAATATGATTTTATTTCACGCAGATTTTGCAGATTTAAGCAGATTAAAATAGATTTTTTTTTTAGCGAATCGCAATAAATAAATCTGCGCAGATCTGCTTAGATCCTTTTAAATCTGCGTGAACTAACTTAGCGATTCTCTGCGAAAACTCTTTGCGCAATAATTAGTGAAAATTAGTGAAATTCGTGTTTCAAAATTCCTAATTCCACCATACATTCCTTCATCATCTCATAAGTACGCTGAATATCATTATCCAAACCAATCGAGAAACGAATCAAGCCATCCGTCAATCCCATTTCGTGTTGTTCTTCCAGCGGAATTTCACTAGAAGTTGAGGTTCCCGGCGCGCTGAATAATGTTTTATAAAATCCTAAACTTACCGCCAGATATCCCAAGTTTCTGGCTTGCATCAATTCCATTAATTCATTGGCTTTTTCCAAAGTTCCAACATCAATCGTCATCATTCCCCCAAAACCATATTCCGGATTAATCATCGTTTTGTACAATTCATGACTCGGGTGACTTTTCAATCCCGGATAAACCGTTTTTAAACCGTCAGCTTCAAATTGATCCGCCAGAAAATGAGCATTATGACTGTGTTGTTTGATTCTAATATGAAGCGTTCGCAGATTTTTCATTACACTTGCAGATCGCAAACTATCCATTGTTGGCCCTAAAAGCATACTCGCTCCGGAGTTTACATTTTTCAGCGAATTAATAAAATCTTTAGAGGCGCAAGTCACACCGCCAACTGTATCGCTGCTACCGTTAATGTATTTTGTCAAGCTATGAATTACGATATCGGCACCCAATTTTGCAGGCGAAACAGACAAAGGTGAAAACGTATTGTCAACCACCAATTTCAAATTATGCTTTTTTGCAATTTTAGCCAAACCCGTAATATCAGCCACTTCCAATAACGGATTACTTACTGTTTCACAATACAAAACTTTCGTTTTAGGTGTAATTGCAGCTTCAACAATATCCAGTTTTGTAATGTCTACAAAGCTCGTTTCAATTCCAAAACGAGGTGTGAAATTCTTCAAAAAAGCATAGGTTCCGCCATAAATCGTTCGGCTTGAAACAATATGGTCGCCAGCGCCGCAAAGCTGCAATAGCGTAGGTGTAATGGCTCCCATTCCGGATGCCGAAACATTTGCCGTTTCTGTACCTTCCATCGCTGCCAAAGCCTGATCGAGATACAAATTACTTGGCGAAGAATGGCGCGAATACAAATAGCAGCCTTCCATATTTCCTTCAAAAGTATCGAACATCGTTTTGGCCGATAAAAACGTATAAGTAGATGAATCAGAAATCGACGGATTTACACCCCCAAATTCCCCAAAGTATTGCAAATCCTGAATTTTATCTGCTGGATTAAAGTCTTTCATATGTTTTAGTTTTTTTATTTATAGTTTGTTGTTTATAGTTTGTTGTTTATAGTTTGTTATTGCAATTGATTTTTGATATTGCAATTGCCATTGGAATTTGGAATTTAATTTGAAGCTATTCCAGCTTTCCGTTTCAAGTCCTCATAAAAAAGGCAAAGTTTCTAATGTTCTAAAAAGAGCTTCCTCCGGTCGCTTTTTTAGCCCAAGAAACTTTTGCCTTTTTTACTCCGGGCTTTCCACTTCAATCTGGGCTAGGACACTCGTTTTTAAAAGAAATTCTATTCAAAATAACGTTTTAATAGAAAATTAATCAACCATGTATTTAATAATTAGATTTTAAAACTACATAAATTAATTATTAAAGATTATTAATCTAATTTTGTTTAAATATTTTCAAATCAATAGATTTTATTTCATCTGCAACAAAACAAAAACTATAAATATGACTTTAGATGCCACTGATAAAAAGCTCCTCGTTTTATTACAAACAGATAGTAAAAAAACGACTAAAGAATTATCATTAAAATTGAATCTTTCAGTAACAGCAGTTTACGAACGAATTAAAAAATTAGAGCGCGAAGGCATCATCAAAAACTACGTCGCATTGGTAGATAAAACCAAAATAGATAAAGGATTTGTAGTGTTCTGTCATCTAAAACTCATTCAGCACACCAAAGAATTCCTAACCAAATTCGAAAGCGAAGTCATCAAACTCAACGAAGTATTAGAATGCCATCACGTAAGCGGCGATTACGATTACATTCTCAAAGTATTGGTAAAAGATATGGAAGCCTACAGAGAATTTTTGGTAACGAAACTGACTTCGCTGCAACACATTGGCAGTACACAAAGTATGTTTATGATTAGCGAAGTAAAGAATTCCACGGTGATTTTTTAAAGAAGGGACTAAGGTTCTAAGTTGCTGATGTTCTGAGTTTAGGAATAAAGGCTCAGATGTACAAAGTGACAAAGTTTTTTTAATTCACTAAGATTTTTAGTCGATAAGGTTTTAGGTTTTTTATTTTGAATTGCCTCCAGCTTTAGCTGGAGATTTTAGGTTTGAGAAGGAAAAGGCTTTAGCCAAATGATAAAGTTTGGCTAAAGCCTTTTATCCTTACCTGTTTTTTACATCCAGCTAAAGCTGGATGCTATTCAATTCAGTTATCGCAAAAACTTTGCGACTCTGCGACTTTGCGAGATTAAAAAAGAAAAACTTAGCGATCCTTCCAAAACTCTTAGCGAACTTTACTATTAAATTAAAATTAAAAAACTTTGCGTCTTAGTGCCTTCGTGGCTAAAACCTCCACCCCAAAATTTCACACAAAAAACATTGAGATTTAAACTTTAAACAAAACTTTATTCCTTAATTTTGTATCGCTAAAAATAAAATTAACAAACTATGAGTTCATTTGACGTAGTCATTATAGGTTCAGGACCGGGCGGATATGTATCAGCAATTCGTTGCGCACAATTAGGTTTCAAAACAGCAATTGTAGAAAAGTATAACTCCCTTGGCGGAACCTGCCTTAACGTAGGTTGTATCCCTTCAAAAGCATTATTATCTTCTTCTCATCATTATGCAGAAATTGCTCATTTTGCAGATCACGGAATCGAGGTTTCGGGAGAAGTAAAAATCAATTTAGAGAAAATGATTGCCCGCAAACAAGCAGTTGTAGATCAAACCGTAGGTGGAATCAACTACTTAATGGACAAAAATAAAATTACTGTTTTCACTGGTTTAGGTTCTTTTGTAGACGCAACGCACATTGCAGTTGCAAAAGCTGACGGAACATCTGAAACTATCGAAGCAAAATATACTGTAATTGCTACAGGTTCAAAACCATCTTCTTTACCATTCATCAAAATTGATAAAGAAAGAATCATCACTTCTACAGAGGCTTTAGAATTGAAAGAAGTTCCAAAACACTTAGTAATTATTGGTGGTGGAGTTATCGGAATCGAGCTTGGACAAGTTTACTTACGTCTTGGTGCTCAGGTTTCAGTAGTAGAATTCATGGACAGAATTATTCCGGGAATGGACAGTTCTTTGTCTAAAGAATTGACTAAAGTATTGAAAAAACAAGGAATGAAATTCTACGTTTCTCACAAAGTAAAATCAGTAGAAAGAAATGGCGATGCTGTAGTTGTTCAGGCTGAAAATGCAAAAGGAGAAACAATTACTCTTGAAGGAGATTATTCATTAGTTTCAGTTGGTCGTCGTCCATATACAGACGGATTAAACGCTGACAAAGCAGGAGTTAAAATCTCAGACAGAGGACAAGTAGAAGTAAACGACCATTTACAAACAAATGTTCCTAATATCTATGCAATTGGAGATGTTGTTCGCGGTGCGATGCTAGCGCACAAAGCGGAAGAAGAAGGAACTATGGTTGCTGAAATCTTAGCGGGTCAAAAACCACATATCGATTATAACTTAATTCCTGGTGTAGTTTATACATGGCCGGAAGTTGCTGCTGTTGGAAAAACAGAAGAGCAATTAAAAGCAGAAGGAATTGCATATAAATCTGGAAGTTTCCCTTTCAAAGCGTTAGGACGTGCAAGAGCAAGTGCTGACTTAGACGGATTTGTAAAAATTCTTGCTGACGAGAAAACAGATGAAGTTTTAGGAGTTCACATGATTGGAGCACGTACAGCAGATTTAATTGCTGAGGCGGTTACTGCAATGGAATTTAAAGCTTCTGCTGAAGATATTTCAAGAATGAGCCACGCGCATCCAACTTTCGCGGAAGCGGTAAAAGAAGCAGCATTGGCAGCAACTGAAAATAGAGCGATACACGTGTAATTTAACGTAAAGTCATATTTTAAACCCGTCAGAATTAATTTCTGACGGTTTTTTCATTTTATATCAAATTTTAATACCTAAAAAAATATAAACCTGAAGAAAAATTTTGTAAATTAGATGTGTAATTCTGATGTTATCTTTATAATTATAAAAAAGACAACATCATGAAAAATAGATATATAACTCCAGTTTTATTAGGAGCAGGAATTGCACTTTTACTATATTCCTGCAAATCTAAAATTCCAGAAAAAGCTGTTGCTGTCACCAATTTTGATAAAGCAACGTATTTGGGAAAATGGTATGAAATTGCCAGATTAGATTATAAATGGGAGAAAGACTTAAACAACGTAACTGCCGAATATTCGCTAAACGAAGATGGCACTATAAAAGTTGATAATAAGGGCTATAATGTCAAAAAAGACAAATGGGAAGAAAGCATCGGGAAAGCCAAGTTCGTCAAAAAGGACAACGTTGGTATGCTTAAGGTCTCATTTTTTGGTCCTTTTTATTCTGGTTATAATGTAGTTGCAATAGATCCGGATTATAAATATGCGCTTGTTGCAGGTGAAAGCCTCAAATATATGTGGGTACTTTCGCGAGAAACTTCGATACCGAAAAACATCAAATTAGATTACCTTAGAAAAGCTCAGGAAATTGGTTACGACACTTCTGAACTGGTTTGGGTAAAACAGGGTCAACGCTAAATTATTTTTACCGCAAAGAACACAAAGATTTTAATCTAAGAATACCTTTGAAAATCAAAAAGTTCGCAAAGCTAAATCAATACAAAGCTTTGCGTCCCGAGGCTTCGGGATGCCTTTTTATAAAAGCTAAGAGTAAAAAAAACTTAGCGATCTCTGCGGTAAAAATCGCCTTTGATTCATTTTTTTTCGATCCTCATAAGTTTTAGAATTGATCCATAAAACAGGATAGGAATTAAAAACAAAACCCGACATTGTAAGTGCCGGGTTTTTTTATGTTTGAGTAAAATTAAATTATGCTTTAAAAACACTTCTGTAATTATCCCAGTATCTGTAGATTAAAAATAAATTAGCAAGGAACAATAGTGCTGCAATTGGCAAACCTTCGGGAGCCAGAAAATAATTGATAAACAAAATGTTTACCGTTATTGGTAAGATCAAAATATTTGCTAATGTTACATAACGTCCGGTTACAAATGCAATTCCGCAAAGCAATTCAATTGATTTAGCCAAAGGCATTAGATAAGTTGAAGCCATTAAACCAACATTAAAGGCTTTAAAATTTCCTGTAGTTTCTGGTTCCGGCATTAAATGGAAAAAATAACTGATTGAAGCAAAAAGTAATAAAAGACCAATCAGGACGCGGATAATAATGGTTGCAATTTTCATAATACTAGGATTTAAGATAGGTTAAAAAATATAATTTATTTTGCTGATAAACATTACAAATTAAAATTCCCTAATAAATAAAAATCTGTTTTTCGGCCAGTTTTATTGAGAATTTTATAATCAATACAATCCTATTTTGGGATTAATTTAATCCTATATCAAATATAATGAATTTTTTCTTATTAAATTGTCGTTTAATTAACAGTTTTATTGTTTTATGATATATTTTCTATAAAGAAAAAAACCTCCCAAACAGATTAATATAAACGGCCAAAGATTTAAGAAGAAGACAAAAATCGCTTCCAGAATATACCAGCCATTTTTAAGAGCATCAATACTCTGAATACCTAAATTAGGTTTGTAGGCATTACTGTCTTTTTCACTTGCAGAAATTTCCTGTTTGATAGTTTCGTTTTGATAAAGCTGTAAAGTAACCGTGCTAAAATTAACCTGATCCTGTAATGATAAATTATCAATTGTTCGGTTATCATTGGCTTTTTTTTGGTTAGCCAAAGTATTTTCCGCATCCATAATATCATTTATTTTCCTGCCTTTTTCATCAATCGCTTTTTCAACCCTTTTTTCGTTTAAGGTGCTTCTCTTTTGTGAAAGCTGATTGGCTAATAATTTAAGCGAAACATCATCGGCTTTAATGATTCTGAAATCCAGAAAATCAATTTGTCTGGCAATGCTTTTTATAACCGTATCAAGTTGCGTGTTGGGTACGCGAATCGTAATATTATTTTCGACAGAATATTTAGTGGTTTCGAGTGTACTGTCCTGGCTGATTTTTGTTTTAATCTGATCATGAATGTTGCTTTGTAAATTGGTGTAAGTAACAAAACCTCCAAATTTAGCAACAGCGTTTTCAATTGCATAAGTAGATTTGACGACATTTTTAACCTTGAATTTAATATCAGCCGTTCGAATAAATTTCTGTTTGCTGTCTTTGTTTTCGACTGCTGCCGATGATGAAACGGCCGTGCTGTCTGTTGTTGCGTAATCTGCAGTTGCTTCAGCAGAAGTATTATCTGCTTTTTTACAGGAAAATAGTAATGCGATGATTACCAAGGTTGTCAAGCCTAATTGTGCAATTGTTTTCATAAAAGTTTTTAAAGTTGATTAATAAATAAAGTTTGGAATCTGATTAATATTGATTTTGTGTTAAAAAAGAATGATTTTGTTAATGCGCGCTAATTCGATATACTAAAAAGTGTGCCAATAATTTTTGAGTATTCTTTTATTGAAGGATTTTTTTTGTCGTAATTTTGAAATCTAAAATTTATACTTTTTTGAGAGTTTCCATACATAAACATATTCCCAATCCAGAGCAGTTTAAGCAGCAACTTTTGGTATGGTCACAGCAATTTCGCGAAGTCGTTTTTTTGGATAGCAATTCGTATCCGCAAGAATATTCGAGTTTTAATTGTATGTTGGCGGTAGATGCTTTTACGTCTTTAAAAACCGATTTTCATAATGCTTTTGAAGACCTGAAACAATATCAGCAAACCACAAAAGACTGGCTTTTTGGATACTTAACATACGATTTAAAGAATGATGTTGAAGATTTAAAATCGACAAATTTTGACGGATTGGATTTTCCGGATTTGTTTTTCTTTCAGCCAAAAAAAATATTTATACTGGAAGAAAATCAGCTTGAAATTCAGTATTTATTGCTTTGTGATGATGAAGTTGAAGAAGATTATGAGGAAATAGTTAAAAGTGAAAAATTAGAATATAAAAGTCAGGAATCTTTAGAGATCGAACAAAGAATCAACAAAGAATTTTATATCGAAAAAGTAACAAAAATGCTGAATCACATTCACGCAGGGGATATGTATGAAGCCAATTTTTGTATGGAATTTTTCGCCGAAAATGCAATTATAAATCCGTTAGATAAATTTCAGAAACTGAATGAAATCTCGCAAGCGCCATTTTCTGTTTTCTTTAAAAACCACAAACAATATTTGCTTTCAGCATCGCCAGAACGATATTTGAAAAAAGTGGGCGATAAGTTAATTTCTCAACCTATTAAAGGAACTTCAAAACGATTTACTGATCCTATTGAAGATGAAAAATCAAAACAATTTCTGGAATCAGATGCAAAAGAACGTGCAGAAAATATCATGATTACCGATTTGGTTCGCAATGATTTATCGCATACAGCGCAAAAAGGTTCGGTTGAAGTTGTGGAGCTTTGCAAGATTTATTCGTTTTTGCAGGTGCATCAAATGATTTCGACCATAACTTCAAAATTAGATCCGCAATATTCGCCAATTGATGTTTTAAAAACCACTTTCCCAATGGGAAGTATGACGGGGGCACCAAAAATTTCGGTAATGAAAATCATCGAAAATCTGGAAGAAACCAAACGTGGTTTGTATAGCGGAGCCGTTGGATATTTTACTCCGGATGGTGATTTTGATTTTAATGTTGTAATCAGAAGTATTTTGTACAATCAGGAAAATCAATACGTTTCATTTTCAGTAGGAAGTGCCATTACATCGCAATCTGATCCTGAAAAAGAATACGAAGAATGTTTATTGAAGGCAAAGGCAATGCATGAAGTTTTGAGATGAAATATTAGCCACGAATTCACGAATTTTTTATTTGACAAAAAAATATTAGCCACAGATTAAAGGATTAAAATGATTAAAAAAAATCTTTTGAAATCTTCTAATCTGTGACAAAAAAATCTGCTTAATCTGCGTGAAAAAATTAGTGCTAATTCGTGCAATTCGTAGCAAAAAAACACACGCTTAACAATTCATTTAAAAATAGATCGAATTTAATTTTTTACATTTATCAAATGTTTTCAAAATTTCAAAATCATATCGTTTCAAGATTTCCATTTCTGGAAGGAAAAAAAATATTTCTAGCCGTCAGCGGCGGTTTAGACAGTATGGTTTTGTTGCATTTATTTCAGCAATTGCCTTACGAAATTGCCGTTTTACATTGTAATTTTCAACTTCGCGGATTAGAAAGTTTTGGCGATCAGGACTTCATTCAAAATTACTGCGATCAAAATAATATTCCAATTTTTACAACTCAGTTTGACACCGAAGCTTTTGCAAAAGACTATAAACTTTCGACACAAGTTGCAGCGCGCGAATTACGTTACAGCTGGTTTTATGAACTTTTGGAAACCGAAAACTTCGATTATATTTTTACCGCTCATCATGCCGATGATAATCTGGAAACTTTTATTATCAATTTAACACGCGGAACAGGATTAGACGGTTTAACCGGAATTCCGGAACAAAACGATAAAATTATACGTCCGCTTTTGCCTTTTTCGAGAGAAGAAATCCTGAAATACGCCGAAGAAAATAATATAGAATGGCGGGAAGACAGCAGTAATGCATCAAATAAATACCTTCGAAATAAAATCCGTCATGATTTGGTTCCGATTTTAAAAGAAATCAATCCTAACTTTTTGAATGCGTTTCAAAAGTCACAATCGTATTTGCAGGAATCGAAAGAAATGGTTGAAGATGCTTCGATTATGATTTATCAGCAGGTAGCGAAAGAGGTCGGCGATGATATTCATTTTGATTTAAATCAGCTTAAAAAGTTACCTAATTATAAATCGTATTTGTACCAATGGCTCAACGAATTTGGTTTTGTGGCTTGGAATGATATTTATGATTTGGTTGATGGTCAATCTGGTAAACAGGTTTTTGCTGCAGAATTTAGGCTGTTAAAAAACAGAAATACCTTGATTTTGAGTCCGATTTCTGAAGAAGACGAAAGAGAAGAATATCAAATCAATGAAAATGAAGAAGACGTTAATTTTCCCTTAAAATTGAAGCTTTGTCGGGTAGATGACATTACAATAGATTCAAATAAGTCTATCTTTGTGGACGCCGAAAAAATCCAGTTTCCTTTGGTTTTACGTAAATGGAATGAGGGAGATGTTTTTCATCCTTTTGGTATGAATGGCCAATCTAAAAAAGTAAGCAAACTTTTTAAAGATGAGAAATTGTCGCTTATTGAAAAAGAAAAAACATGGATTTTATCTTCTGATAATCAAATTGTTTGGGTCGTAGGAATTAGGCAGGACGAACGTTTTAAAATAGAAAATACCACTAATAAAATACTTAAAATAGAATTACAATAATGAACTTTACTCAATCCTATCAAGCTTCAATATCAAAAAGTGTCTGGAATAAAACCATTGTTTTTTTGTTATTTTTCATCTTTGCTTTTGCAAATAGTAACGCTCAAATTTTAGAACCGGTAAAATGGACTTCTAAAATTGAAAAAAAAGGCAATAACGCCGTTTTAATTTTTGATGGTACCATTGAAAAAGACTGGCATATGTACTCGCAATTTACTCCGGAAGGAGGCCCGCTTGCGTTGGAAATTGTCTTTAAAAATCAAAAAGGAAACTACGAATTAATAGGCAAAGCCAAAGAAGGAAAAACCAGAACCGCTTTTAATGACGTTTTTGGCGTAAATGAAACTTTCTTTGAAGGAAAAGCACATATCGAGCAGGAAATCAAGATTATAAATCCGAATTTAAAAACAGTCGATGTTGATTTTGACTTTCAGGTTTGTAAAGAAGTTTGTATCAATTCAAATAAAAAATTCTCAATTAGTGTTCCGTCAACATTCAAAATGGATGCCGTTCCTGCAATAACAGAATCAAAATTAGACGAAACAAAAGTTCCGGCTTTGGTTGTGGATACTTTATCAGCTTCGGTAGAAAAAGCTAAAAAAGAAACTGTTAAAACAGAAGTTGCTGCAACTTCAAAAGAAGAAATTCCTGCACCGGCATCTTCAAGAAGTTTATGGTCAATCTTTTTTATTGCTTTTATTTCAGGATTTGCAGCATTGTTAACGCCTTGTGTGTTTCCAATGATCCCGATGACAGTAAGTTTCTTTACAAAACAAAGTAAAAGTAGGGCGAAAGGTATTAGAAATGCGATTATTTACGGACTTTCGATTATTGCTATTTATGTAATATTAGGCTTAATTGTTACTAAAGTATTTGGTGCAGATGCCTTAAATGCTTTGTCTACAGATGTTTGGTTTAACTTGATATTCTTTGTTTTATTGATTGTTTTTGCGGTTTCATTTTTGGGAGCTTTCGAAATTATGCTGCCAAATTCCTGGGCAAACAAAGCAGATCAGCAAGCAGACAGAGGCGGAATTGTTGGAATATTGTTTATGGCTTTGGCTCTTGCAATTGTTTCATTTTCATGTACAGGACCAATTGTGGGAACGTTATTGGTTGAAGCAGCTTCAAACGGAGGAATTGCACCGGTTATTGGAATGTTAGGATTTTCATCTGCAATGGCTTTACCATTTATGCTTTTTGCGATGTTCCCGGGTTGGTTAAATACATTACCAAAATCGGGCGGATGGCTGAATACCGTTAAAGTAGTTTTAGGATTTTTAGAATTGGCTTTAGCATTCAAATTTTTATCAAATGCCGATTTGGTTCTTCAGTTACATTTACTAGAAAGAGAAGTTTTCTTAGCGATCTGGATTGCCATTTTTGGAACTTTGGCTTTTTATCTTTTCGGAAAAATTACATTACCACACGATAGTCCTACGAATCATATTTCTGTAGGAAGATTATCTTTCGGATTGATTGTTTTGACTTTTACAATTTATTTAATTCCGGGACTTTGGGGAGCACCTTTGAAATTGATAAGCGCTTTTCCACCGCCTCAGACATATAGTGAAAGTCCGCTTGGATTTGGAGGTTCTGGAGGAGCAGGTAACGGTGTTGTTTCTGAAAAAGGGTTACCAGAAGGAGCAGAGTTAGGCCCACACGGAATTATGGTTTTTCATGATTACAAAGATGGTGTAGCTTTTGCAAAATCAATCAATAAACCAATCATGCTTGATTTTACAGGATATGCCTGTGTAAATTGCAGAAAGATGGAAAACAATGTTTGGTCTGACGAAAGAATTTTACCCATCTTAAAAAATGATGTTGTACTGATTTCTCTTTATGTTGATGATAAACGCGAATTGCCAAAAGAAGAACAATTTGTAACAGCCGCAGGAGATAAAATTATAACTGTTGGCGACAAATGGACCGATTTTATGATCTCAAAATATAAAACGAATACTCAGCCTTTATACATTATAACTGACTTAGAAGGAAAAAATCTAAACGATACAAAACCAACAATTAGTTATGTGAGTACCGAAGAATATTTGGTTTGGTTGAAACAAGGGATTTCTAATTTTAAATAAGAAGAAAGAGAATAGAAGAAAGAGAATAGAAGAAAGAGAATAGAATAAAGAGAATAGAATAAAGAGAATAGAATAAAGAGAATAGAAAGAGAATAGAATAAAGAGAATAGAATAAAGAGAATAGAATAAAGAGAATAAAGAGAATAGATGAAAGAGAATAGATGAAAGAGAATAGATGAAAGAGAATAGATGAAAGAGAATAGATGAAAGAGAATAGATGAAAGACTTCTATTTTAATCTAAAATCTGCGATCTAAAATAAATCAAAAAAGCGCTCTGAATAAGAGCGCTTTTTTTTGGTTAGTTTTGTTTTTTGGTTTTGGAAATTGATTATTATAAGTATTCTCCGTGTTGAGAAATGTCTAATCCTAATTCTTCTTTTTCTTCAGTAACTCTTAGAGGAGTAATTTTATTTACAACGAAGAATAAAATGTATGAACCTACGAAAGCAAATACAGAAACAAGTACCAATGCTTTTAATTGTGTTAAGAATAATGTAGCATCACCAAAGATTAAACCTTGATTGTCACCAACAACTGAATTTACTGTGTTAGACGCAAATACACCTGTTAATAACATTCCTACCATTCCTCCAACACCGTGACAAGCGAAAACGTCAAGAGCATCGTCAATTTTTCCTTTAGGGAATTTGCTTACTACAAGGTTACTAATTACAGCGGCAATGATACCAATTGCTAAAGCATGAGGAATGCTTACAAAACCTGCAGCAGGCGTGATGGCAACTAAACCAACTACAGCACCAATACAAGCTCCCATAGCAGATAATTTGTGACCTAAAATTTTATCAAGGAAAACCCAAGCCATAGCAGCAGAAGCAGCAGCAATTGTAGTAGTTCCTAAAGCCTGAGCAGCAAGACTTCCGGCTCCAACAGCAGAACCTGCATTAAATCCAAACCATCCAAACCATAATAAACCTGTACCTAATAATACATAAGTAATTCTGGCAGGGTTTACTTTTTGAACTTTACGTTTTCCTAAAAAGATTGCTCCGGCCAAGGCAGCCCAACCCGCACTCATGTGTACTACAGTACCACCAGCGAAGTCAAGAACTCCCCATCCAAAAAACAATCCGTCAGGATGCCAGGTCATGTGACATAATGGAGCGTATATAAATATGATAAATAAAACCATGAACAATAAATAAGCCCAGAAACGTACGCGTTCTGCAAAAGCTCCAGTTATTAATGCAGGAGTGATAATAGCAAATTTTGCCTGAAATAAAGCGAAAAGTATCATCGGAATTGTTGGTGCCAACTCCCAGGCGGTATTCGCGCTTACTCCCTGAAAAAATATATTTGATGAAGGATTTCCGATGAAACCACCAATTGATGGTCCAAAACACAATCCGAATCCAATTACTATCCAAAGTACAGTAACAATTACCATTGCCATGAAACTTTGAAGCATAGTACTAATTACGTTTTTCTTTCCTACCATTCCTCCGTAGAAAAATCCTAATCCCGGAGTCATTAATAATACAAACGCAGTTGCAACAACCATCCATGCAGTATCACCTGTATCAAGTTTTAATTCAACAACGTGAGCGCCTAATGTTTTTGATTCTGTAACAAATGAGATAGAAAAAATAGATAGTAATAAAATCGTGATAAGAATCACGCTTAAAATAATTTTTCGCATAGTTATTTAGTTTTAAATTTTTGATAAAAATATAAAATCAATCAACACCCCTATAAAAAATAGAGTCTAATGTTTAATTTTTGTTAATATTTCATTTTAACCCCCTCAGTTTTGAATGTATTTGTTAAAATGGACTTAAAATTTACAATTTGGCAACATTTTTTTAGCCTCATTTGAGAATTTACATACTTTTCCTGTTTTTTTATTAATTTTTTATGATTGAAACACATCGATTATTGCCGAAAATCGTCTTATTTTTTATGTTGATGATGTATATTTGATCTTTTTAACATTTTTTATAATTAAAACTTAAGAATGGAAAGTCAGAAAATTAAATGGGGAATTATAGGTTTAGGAAACATTGCAAATCAGTTTGCTACAGATTTACAATTGCTTGATGATGCCGAAATAGTTGCCGTTGCTTCCCGAAATAAGGACAATGCAAATGCGTTTGCACAAAAATACAACTGCATAAAAGCTTACGATTCTTACGATGCTCTTTTTGCAGATGAGAATGTAGACATTATATATATTGCCACTCCGCATAATTCTCATGCAGAACTTTCTATTAAAGCCTTAGAAAACGGAAAACATGTTTTATGCGAAAAACCAATGGCGCTTTCATATAATGATGCTGTTCGAATGACTGAAGCTTCAAAAAAGCACAATAAATTTTTTATGGAAGCTTTCTGGACACGATTTATTCCGTCGGTTCAGGATGCTTTGGCAAAAGTGAAAAACGGAGAAATTGGAGAGGTAAAGTATCTAAAAGCCGATTTTAATTTTATTGGAAACGAAACACCAGAAAGCCGATTATTTGATAAAAAAAGTGGAGGAGGAGCTCTTTTTGATGTTGGCGTCTATCCTTTATTCCTCTCTTATATAATGTGTGGAATTCCAAAAACTACATTTGCAAAATCTATTTTTCATGAAAACGGAATCGATTTACAGACATCAATACTATTAGAATTTGAAAATGCACAAGCCATTTTGCATACGTCAATAGTGTCAGAATCTGATATGAAAGCCGTAATTGCGGGAACAAAAGGAAGAATAGAACTCAACTCGCCGTGGTTTATGGCAGATGGTTATGCTGTTTTTAAAGAAGAAAAAGAAACTGCTTTTAGTTTTCCGAATTTAGGAAAAGGATATTCGTATGAAGCTATCGAATGCCATAACTGCATTAGAAACAATCAGATAGAAAGTAAACTTTGGTCACATCAAAATAGTCTGGATTTGAGTAAGATTGTGGAGGAAATTAAAAATCAGGTTGGGTTGGAATTTTAGTTGAAGCAGATCAGATAAAAGCACCCGAAGTAGAGCAATATATTATTATTATTATTATTATTATTATTATTATTATTATTATTATTATTATGGTAGAACTTTCTTTTCTTTACTTTATGGCGGAAATATATTTTATAAATAACTGATTTTAGGTTAATGCTAGTTAATAAAATAACTTACAAAAAATGCTATTATGCCTAATATAAAAACTATAATCTGGCTCATATGTAGTATCCATGTTAATTTTCCTAATTGTTCAGTAAGGCTTCTCAATTTTAAAAAACTTTTCTCCAGCTTTTTAAAATTGCTAAAATCGTATTCCTTATAACCATACATCGCAATCAATGTTGCTTTCCAATAATTATTTAACAGCTCTTTTTCATCAATAGGAAATTCGTCAGGCAAGGTTTCATTATAGTCTTTCATACCTATTTTTCGTAATTTAAAAGTTTTGCTGGTAATTCTTAAATCGTGAAGTCGACTAGTTATAGCCATACAACCGCAAAAAACTGATACCAAAAATAGTATTAGCATAGTTATAGTCGACCAATGTAACGAACCATCATTAGCTTTCTTAACATTATAAATAATATTATCATTAACTTTTTCTAAGACAATAATATCACTAGCGTTGTTTTGAGTTAAGTAATAACCTATAACGGCAATCCCTATAGTTAGAAATAAATTTATTGAAATTCCAAGTTGTGTTAGAACTTTATCTCTCCAAAAATAATGAACGGTATCATATTTTTCGTAAAGTTTGTCTACTTCTATTTGTGTATTAATTTTTGTCATATTGTTTAAATGCTTCTTCAATCAACTGAATAGTCTTTCTAGTGTTTTTCCGTCATTACTTATAGTGTTTGATTTAATCTTTTAATCCAAGTTTACTTTTAAATTCATTTTCGAAGTATTTTTGGTAAATTGTAAATGGTAGTTTCTCACCGCCCAAATTTATTAGCTTAACTAATTTTGGCGTTAATTCTTCCACAAATGCACGTAAATTTTCAGTTATCGGAAATCCCTCTTTAAATTCTTTATTTTTTCGTTCTAATGTTGCTAAATGAATTGTTGCAAGAATGCATTGAAAAAGTCGTGCGTATGCAATTATTTCGATTTTTATTTCATTATTTAGATATGAGTTTGCAAGCACATTAAGTCTTAGAGTTTTGTCGTATATTTCATTGAGATTAGTTGTTTTCGAAACCTCTTGAATTAATATACGAAAATCGTCTAAATTGTCTTCAAATTCGTTGAAATTGGAAGTGTATACCTCGTCAAGTTTAGTCGCTAAATGATTAAGTTTACTGTATTCGACAAACAAAAACATTGTTAATTCATATATTTCTTCAATTTTGCCTACGATAATTTGTTTTTTATTATCCTTGCTACTACGTAAAATTGCTGAAATCGAAATAAATAAAGCACCTATCGCTGCAAATGCTGTTATGAAATCTAGATAATCTTTTGGTGTCATATTGAATTATAAGTTAAGCCCTTTATTTATTGAATGCGTTAAATCAAAAAACTCGTTAGGAATACCTTGGTGGTATTTGTTGCATGCTCGACATTGTGCCAGTTTTGTACTTTTATATTCTTCAAATAAATCAAATTGAATTTTAATTTTTGAGATATAATGATACTTTATTTCATTTGTTAGATAACGCATATCCTTTTCTGAAATCGTTTCTACTATCGTTGTTTTTACAAAATTATCAATCAATTTAAGTAAATGCTTGATTGAATCAATTTGATAATATTCAGCGAATAAGACACTATCACAATTTCGATTAGCACTTTTTAAAATATACAAATATTTTCGTATTGCATCGCTTCCATTTAAAGTACTTCCTTGAAATGTTTGTCCCTCATTTGTTTTTGTGGGAGAAAAATTAAAGTGGATAGCATTTATATCGGAATTTATAATCTCTAATTGCTTTTTTAAATAACCTACAACTTTTGATTCTTCATCACTGACTTTTTGTTCATCAAGTTGTTTCTGAATGAGTTTGTTTGCTTTTACTTGTTCTAGTAGTGCATAGTAAACTAAAAGCGAACCCAAGAGTCCTGTAAATGGTGCGGTAATGCCACCTATTGTTCCACCAATATTATTAGCGTTTTGAGAAGTGAAATCAATTCCAACTCCTAATTGTGTAAACAAATATGGAGTAACAGCAATACACAAAATTCCTGCTATCATTATCCACAGCACAATTTTTTTCGTTTTTCATTTATCATTTTTTTCGTTGAAGTATTGCTAATGTATGATTTTAGTAGTTTGATTTTTATAAGTAAGATTTTTTTTATCAACGGACTATTCAACAAGTTTTTAGGTTGAGTTTGAATCTAAAAAAGCTAATTATTTCTAACTATTATTTTAATCTATTATCATCAAGATAGCAACCAAGAAAATTTCTTAGTATTTATTTGTAATAAAATATTTACATATTAATATTTTTCATTAGTTTTAAACCAATTAATGAAAGAAATATTATGCTTATTAAAGTTTACGGAAGCGCTGTTTTTGGTGTAGAAGCCACCACTATTACTGTGGAAGTTCATATGGATAAAGGGATTGGTTATCATTTAGTTGGATTACCGGACAACGCCATAAAAGAAAGCAGTTTTAGAATTGCAGCCGCTCTTAAAAATAACGGATTAAGCCTTCCGGGGAAAAAAATAACGATCAATATGGCGCCCGCCGACTTGCGAAAAGAAGGATCTGCGTATGATTTGCCATTAGCCATTGGAATATTGGTGGGGTCAGATCAGATAAAAGCGCCCGAAGTAGAGCAATATGTTATTATGGGAGAACTTTCATTAGACGGAAGTTTACAATCTATAACCGGTGCTTTGCCCATTGCCATAAAAGCCAAAGAAGAAGGTTTTAAAGGATTTTTTCTGCCAAAGCAAAATGTAAAAGAAGCCGCAATTGTAGCCGGTTTAGATGTTTACGGTGTCGAAAACTTACAAGAAGTAATTGATTTTTTTGAAGGAAGAGGAACGCTTGAACCAACCGTAATAGATACCAGAACCGAATTTTATAAAACATTAGATTTTCCTGAATTTGATTTTTCTGATGTTCGCGGTCAGGAAAGTATAAAACGCTGTATGGAAATTGCGGCTTCTGGAGGTCATAATATTATTCTGATCGGACCGCCCGGAGCCGGAAAAACAATGCTGGCCAAAAGATTGCCGAGTATTTTACCGCCAATGACGTTGCGTGAAGCACTCGAAACCACTAAAATTCATAGCGTTGCCGGAAAATTAAAAGAAGTAGGTTTAATGAATCAAAGACCATTTCGTAGTCCGCATCATACTATTTCGAATGTGGCTTTGGTAGGAGGAGGGAGTTATCCGCAGCCTGGCGAAATTTCGATGGCGCACAATGGTGTTTTGTTTTTGGATGAATTACCGGAGTTTAAACGAGACGTTCTAGAAGTCATGCGTCAGCCGTTGGAAGATCGTGAAGTCACGATTTCGAGAGCAAAATTTACCGTAACCTATCCGTCATCGTTTATGTTGGTGGCGAGTATGAACCCGAGTCCGAGTGGATTTTTTAATGATCCGAGTATGCCAAATACTTCTTCGCCACACGAAATGCAGCGTTATATGAGCAAAATATCGGGTCCCTTATTAGACCGAATCGATATTCACATAGAAGTAACTCCTGTACCTTTCGAAAAATTATCAGACGACAGAAAAGCAGAAAGCAGTGTCGAAATCAGAAAACGTGTTACTGCCGCACGCGAACTTCAATCACTTCGTTTTGAAGCGTTTCCAAACATTCATTACAATGCGCAAATGAATACCAAACAAATCAGGGAATTTTGCGCTCTCGACGAACAATCAAAACAATTATTAAAAACAGCAATGGAAAGATTAAATCTATCCGCAAGAGCGTATGACAGAATCCTGAAAGTTGCCAGAACAATCGCAGATCTTGATGCTTCGCCACAAATTATTCCGGGACATATTGCAGAAGCGATTCAATACAGAAGTTTAGACCGTGATGGATGGCTTGGATGATTTTAGATTTTAGATTGTTGATTTTAGGTTGTTGATTTTAGATTTTTTTTCGACCGTTTTGTCAGACTAAGCGTCCCGAGGCTTCGGGAGAAGTCCCGCAAAGTTTTTTTACGCAGATTTAATTAAAAGAATTTTTCACGCAGATTTTACAGATTAGAGCAGATTTAATTTAAAAAAAATCTGCTTAAATCTTTTTAAATCTGCGTGAAACATACTTTCGCGACTTCGAGATTAATACTTCAGCTCTTTTACTCAAACTTCAAACTAGAATTCTTCGACATTAAATACGAAGTTAGTTTTTTGATTTTGCCGTTTTCCATTTCAAAAACATCACAAAAAACAGCATCGAGAAGACCTCCGTTTTTCATACTTCCCTGAACAGAACCTTCGGCAATAACAATATTATTTTCTTCAATCAGTTTTACAATGTGAATAATGGGGCTTCCAACAAAATTTTCATTTTCAATTTCCTTATCAAAAGCTTTTTTACCAACATGCTGATAAATTCCAGGCATTTCCCAAACAATATCATCCGTAAGGCAAGCCAGAATTCTTTCATGATCGCTCACTCTGAAAGCGGCCATATATTCGTTTACGGTTTCTTTATTTTGTGTCATGATTATTAGTTTTAGGTTGATTGTTTTAAACAAATTTAAAAAATTAACCCACTTTGAGCGCAATTAATTTTACACATAGAAACATAGCTTTATATAATGTGGAAAGTCGATATGAAAAGATAAGATCACGATTCCTGAATTTTTTAATTTTTAATTCTCAATTTTTTAATTAACCTCAATTGTATTCTGAATATCAATTTGTTCCAAAAAATATTCGTCATGAGAAACAACAATTAAAGTTCCCTGATATTCATTAATTGCCTGAGTCAGAATTTCGATATTCTGAATATCTAAATTATTCGTTGGTTCATCCAAAATAATAATATCCGGTGCCTTATTACTTATGGTTAAACAACAAAGCATCAAACGCATTTTTTCACCGCCACTCAAAGCACTGCATGATTTTTCTAAATCATTTTGCGAAAACAAAAACCGATTCAAACGCATTCGTATATCATGTACCTGCAAACCAGAATTATTGAATTTTTCTGCCTGCTCATAAATTGTAAGCTGATTATCAATCAAAGAATAATCCTGATCGATATAAACTATTGTCGATTCTGCTTTGTAAACAGTTCCTTGTTTAAGAGTTAATTTTTCAGTAATAATTTTAATCAAAGTTGTTTTTCCTGAACCGTTTTTTCCTTTCAAAGCAAAACGATCGCCACTTAAAATTTGAAAGTTTAAATTCTCTTTCCAAAGCAATTCATTATTGTAGCTGTAATTAATATCAGTTGCCGTAAAAAGTATTTTTCCTTTATGAAGTTTCGCATTATCAAAACCAAATTTCATTTTATCAATTTCGGGCAAACCCGAACGCAATTCTTGTAATTCTCCAGAAATTCCGCCAATTTTTTCGGCATGCATGCTTTTTGTTTTTGAGGTACTGTTTTCGGCATTATTACGTAAAGTATTCATCATAATTCTCGAAACTCCGGCTTTTTCCTGTTTCTTTTTTCCGCGTGCATCTAGTTTTTGCTGGCGTTCAAGTGTTTCGCGTTCCTTTTCTTTGGCTTTTCTCAAAGCCTTTTCTTTACTGTGAATATCCTGATTTAGAGCGTTGTTTTCTATTTGTTTTTGCTCTGCATAAAAATCATAATTACCGCCATAAACCGAGATTCCGTGTTTAGTTAATTCGTACACCGTGTTTAAAAGATTCAATAATTTCCTGTCGTGACTTACTATCAATAAAGTAGCCGAAGAGTTTTGAATGAAACTGTACAATAATGTTCTCGCTTCAAAATCAAGATGATTACTTGGCTCATCCAGCAAAATAAGTTCAGGTTGATGAATCGAAATTCCGGCAAGGAAAATCTTTGTTTTTTGTCCGCCGCTCAACGTTTCCAGTTTCTGAGATAAATCTAAATCCTGCAATTGCCAGTATTGCAAAGCTTCATTGCAGCGATCTTCAATAGTCCAGTCGTCGTTTAGGATTTCCAGATTTTCTTCGGTTACATTACCGTTAAGAATTTCTTTTAGAGCATTGAGTTTATCATCAATTTGCAAAGCTTCGGCAATTGTTAAATGATTAAACTGCCCAAAAATCTGAGGTATATAATAGGGTTTTGCATCGGCTTTAAGCAAACCTTCATAAGGCTGTAATTCGCCCGAAATAATTTTTAGTAAGGTCGATTTGCCAACGCCATTGTTGCCAATCAAAGCGATTTTTTCCTGCTTATTGGCAGTAAAAGTAATTTTGTCGAATAGCAAATCTCTATTCGTATGTAAATATGAAATGTTTTGTAAAATAAGCATAATTTCTTTCTTTAAAGAATAAACAAATGAGCAAACTGTTAGGAGATTGCTTTTATAATTGTCTGAAAGAAATTGTATTTCACATAGAATGTAGTAGTTGATTTATCTGTGCAAAGATATAAAAAATATTTTTTTACACTATTTATAAGTTTTTACAAGGTTTGCTTATTCTTTATTTTCTTTTGGATACAAAACTCTAAAAGCATTAGAAACAGCCTGATGTAATATAGTACCATGGTTTTCGAAAGGGAGATATTCAAAATGCACGTTTATATTTTTATTCTCAACACACATGATTTTGTCAGCTAAGAAACTAGCATCATCTTCCATAACTCTCGGGATTTCAGTTGGTGTAACTCCTTCATTACCAACTGCAATATAAATATCGATAGGCTGTTTAAAAAGGGCCAGCAAAGGCAACTGATCATCATTTAATATACAGCCATTATCCCACCATATACTTGGGCTTATGATGATATATTTATTAAAAAGGGATGGTTTTGTAAATAAGATTTCAGTTTCTAATAATCCGCCTAATGATTGCCCGATTATAGTTTTCGAGTTATTGGTCCTGTATTTTTTTTCGATAAGAGGCTGTAATTCTTTTTCAATAAAAGAAATAAAATTATCTGAATGGCCAGATGTCGGATAGGCTTCTTTGTCTTTTTCAATTGTAGTTGGAAAAGTAAAATCCCTCCTGCGATCTACTGTTGCAATTCCCACAACAATTGATTTTGGAACCTTATTGACCCATTCGAAACTATTAAATTGTACCAAACCGGCGATATGAATAAAGTCTTCATTTGCCGAACCGTCCAATAAATAAATTACAGGATATTTTACAGCATCTGCAGGATTGTAACCTTCAGGTAAATAAATGTTTATAATTCTTTTTTCTCCTAATTCTTTAGAATCAATTTCTTCAATTACACCTAATACAAAGGGTTTTGTTGTTGCTGTTGATTTATTTTTTTGCCCAAAAATCGTTAATGAGAAAATAAAGAAAGAGAAAATTAAGATTTTGTTCATTTGTTTTATTTGAATAGGTACTGAAATTTTGAAATCAAAGTTAGGATTAAAATGTCAATACTTAATTTAATTACTTTGTAATATTCCACAAACTCATTTTTCGTCTTGTTACAAAACCTAGTTTTTCATAAAGTTTAATAGCTCCAATATTACTTTCAACAACGTGCAGAAACGGAGTTTTATTTTCTTCAAAAATAGCATTTACAACATGCGTAATCAATTGTTTTGCATAGCCTTTTCCGGTGTGATCTGGATGCGTAACGATCGCGCTGACTTCGGTGAAATCATTCATTTTCATGCGTTCACCCGTAATGGCAACTAATTGATTTTCTTTAAAAATTCCGAAATAATTTCCCAATAAAGGTGTTTTATTTTTAAAATATCCCGGCTGCACCAAATTCACCAAAGCACATAATTCTTCATTATGAATTTCTGTTAGTCTTACGATTTCAGTGTCAATAGAAAGCTCAATTTTCTCGTAAATAATCATCTGAAGACAAACTAATTCTTTGGTAATTTTTACAGTATCAGAGATTTCAGGTTTTTCACCCACTATAAAAAAGTTATTGTTTAAAGTCGAATAATGATCGATTGCACCAGCAATATTTTCAGATTCAATAAAACCGCCAAACGGACAATAATCAGGATTATAGAATTTGGTGTTTCCGTAATCAATCGCAAATCCTTTATGGGTTTCTGATAAAGAATGCCAAACGGGATTGTCTAGTTTATTTTCTTCTAAGGTTTTCATTATTAACGTTTTTTATCACTGTACTATTTTAGCCTTCAATATTTCTTCCAGGTCAATAATGCTTTTTCTGCTTTCAAATTTAAAACCAAAAGAGACCATTACAATTCCTACTATGAGCATAAAAAACGGAATTAACATAAATATTCCGGTTTCAGAATTTAAACCCTCTCCGAATATTATATTATACAATACCGCTAAACAAGCAATAGAAACGCCGCCTAACCAAAGAATCATAAAGGCTTTTACAAAATCAATCAAACCCATTTTGATATTTATTTTCGAACCATTGATGTCATCTGTAATTTCACCTTTGATCACAGGTAAAAATGAGTTTCGGTAGTTTATCGCTTTTTTAATTTCAAATCGATTTTGATAAACTTTACCAATATATGGCTTAGAATAAGAAAATCTATTGGCACCAAGACCAAAAGATTTTTCAGCTTCAATTTCATTTTGAAGATGCGCAATTAATTCTTCTTTGGTAAATGTCGAACGGTAAACTAGTTCTTCAAAGGGTAATAATTTTTTTAGCATTTATTTTTTAATTGTATTGGGGTTTAATTGTTATCACCTTGCTTGGTAATCATTAATTAACCCCTGAATTTATTTTTAACAATAATATCTTTAAGCCTCAATTTCAAATCTTCTCCGGTATCGTAAACCATTTGTTCGTTGTTCGGAAAAGGCACTGCGCGTTTGTTAAAATAAGAAATATAACTATCCTCGCAAGCATTTCTATCTCCTTTGTAAGTCGAATAAATATTTTCAAAAACAAATTCACTTGTAATAGGAAAAGTCTGTGCCAATTGATTTGTTTTTAAATCAACAAAATCAACCTTTGCTGTTACCTGGCAAGATTTAAATTGCCTGAACTCATACACATTAGCGCGAAGCATTCGGTAGTTGTCTATTTTTATTTCCTTGCCTAAACTATCTCTTACAGGTCTTCCACGGCTGTCTAAAAGCGTTTTTACACCATCTTTTATCTGTTTTTCCTTGATGAATTCTTTTTCTTTAATTTGCTCAGGCGAAATATTAATTTGTATAAAATTTACAATTAAACTGTAATCGTAAACAATATTTTTTTGTCTAACACTATGGTAAACCGTCCATTTATCGTTTAATCCGTAAGTTTTAATATCCAATAAGTCATCCTGAAGTTGTTTCGGAATCACCATATTGGTTTCATTTTTAGCATAAATATCCACAAAATCAGTCCCTTTAAACTGTGCGTCTTCCATCAGTTTTTTGGCATTTTTATATCCCGGATTAATACTTTCCAGATAGAATAAATTATCATACGCCTGTCTAAAATCCATTTTGTTTTTTGATTTTAAAAGCACCGAAGAAGTTTCATATAAATATTTAGAAAGCGCATTTTTGCTGCTCACAATCTGATCTGAATAATTATCAAACGGAAAGCTGGCATTTTTGCCCTGCTTCAATAAAGGCAGCGGCAATAAAGGTCTTATTTTTTCCTGACGATTATTCAATTGCAGATATGTATTATAAATGCGCTCAGAATTTGCAGGATTAGCCTCTTTTATCATCACTTCAAGATTACGCAAATCCCTGTCTTTTGCTTTCGCAAACGCTTCTTCAAGCAAATACACATAATCCTGTTTTCCTTTCGAATCTTTTTTAGTTTTCAAAGCCTCGACAGCGCGGTCGATTGCTCCGTCGTAATTTCCGTCGCTTAACATTGATTGCGTGGTTTTTACGCCACACGAAGAAAATAGTATAAGTAAAACAGAAAAAAGTAAAGTAATTTTTTTCATTCTAAAGATCAATTGATTTTTTCAGCTGTAAATATATCTGTTTTAGATTAATTGAGTTGTAAGAGAAATATCATTTTAAAATTTAAGGAGCAGAAGTTTTCGTTTCCATAATAACCACCTGTCCCGCTTTCGCCTTTATCTCTTCGTCCCGATAGCCATCGGGACTGCGAGGATACCGGCTCTATCGGGGCTAGATTATAAATTTATTTTTTATAAGAAATTGAGATTTATGCAACATGAAAAGAACGAAAAAAGAAGTAATAACTTTAGATATATCGAAGCCACCAGTTTGTTTTTTTCGCTTTATAGTCTCCATACCAAATGCAAGGTTTATAAAGAATAACGACAATACTTATCCAAATTAAATAAATTCCCCAGAGCGGTAATCCGCTTTCTATGTTTTTGGGTCTGCCAAAAGTTCCGGTTGCAAATTCGAGTTGTGACCAATTAAAACCTTGCGCAAAAAGCATGATGAGTGTTATAGTATGAATTAGATAAAAATGAATAATAAAATAAAACAAAGGCACTTTGCCGTAAACAGCAGTCACTTTTTTTATTCCGTTATTAAATTGATCAGCAAAGGCAAGAAGTAAAAGCATAATACCTAAAGTAACCAGACAATATAGAAGAGAAGGCGGATATTTAGTAACATTCATAAAGGAAAGAAATGTAAAAACCGCGTCTTTTTGGGATGTCCATAATGCAGGATCTCCATAAATATTGATAAATCGCAGCATAATAAATAATACTAATGCGCCAAAACCGAATTTTATAAATACTTTTTTTCTTTCTTCTTTTACCATTTCAAAATACCTTCCAAAACCAAATCCGGTTAACATAATTCCTAACCACGGAATTGGCGGATAACCCATAACAAAAACTTTTCCGGCAAAAAGCGGAACCGCAATTGGACTAAAAAATGGAGTTAAAACGGCTTTTAAAACAGATCCTTCGGCAAATGGAATAAGTGGCAGAAGGTTATGACAAAAAATGATAATAAGTCCCGTAATACCTAATTGTTTTGCGGGTATTTTTAAAAGTAAGCCTAAAATAACAAACCCAAAACCTATTGTGGCTATGACTTGAAACAATAAGGTATGAAAGCCAATGTCAAAAAATAAACCAAAATTGACAACAGTAAATTCGAGAAATATCAGCCAAAAACCTCTTTTAATGAGATGTTGTCTTACTTCTTGTACGTTATTTTTGCTTTTCAGCGAAAGATAGACGGAAGTTCCTGCCAGGAAAACAAAAGTTGGAGCGCACAAATGTGTAATCCAACGCGTAAAAAACAGCAAAGGAGTTGTAGTTGCTAAATCTGTAGGATTTTGCGTGATAGCGTCAACGTGCATTAAATCGCGAACGTGGTCTAATGCCATAATTATCATTACAATTCCCCGTACTATATCAATTGAATTTTCCCTTTTCATTTTTAGAGCTTCTTAGTTTACTGCGGCCAATACAAAACATTAAATTTATGACCATCCGGATCAGCAAATCCAAAGAAATATCCTTTTTCAAAGCTTTGTGGTTCGGCAAAAATTGCTCCGCCTGCATTTTTAACAGCCAGCAGCCATTGATGAACTTCATCTGTACTGTCGGCCGAGATCGAAAATATAATTTCATTTCCTTGGGTAAGGTCGGCAGCCTCACTATTAACAGCCCATTTAAATCTTTCTTTTACAAAAAAATGAATGATAAAATTATCTTCTCCAAACATAAAACTTGTCAATTCAGTATTTGTTCCGTTTGGTTTAAATCCTAATTCACTATAGAATTTGGTTGTTCGCGCGAGGTCTTCGACGCCTAAATTGGCCCATATTTTTTTAGTTTTCATAAGATTAGTTTTTTAAAAATTAGATTTATTTCTACTAAAATTTTTCTGATACTAAATTTAAGGAATTTTAAATTAAAATAGGAATGTAGACGCACTGCTGTGCGCCTAACGTATGACAAGGACATGTAATCTGATTTATTTTATTTCTGTATTCTAATTTTTACCTGATAAACAATCTCCCAAAAAATAATTGAAAAAACGGCATTGGCAAATATTGCTGTTTTAACCTGATACGGATCGTAATTTAAAAACAGGTGTAAATTTGTGAATTTTAAAGCTAAGAATAGAGATAGGGCAGCAATTGCAACAGAGCAGATTATATTTAATAAAGCTGTCCATTTTAGTCCTAAGAAAGAATAAATAATATTTAAAACAGCAAAACCACAACCTAAAGTTATATAAGGATCTGTTTTTAATTTTTCACCTAATAACAATAAAAGAGGAGTTGAAGTAAGGTATAGAAAAAATAATATGGAGTAGAGCAGGATTCTAATTTGTGGTTTCATTTATTAAGTTACTTAAGATTAAAGTTGAGTTTTAAACATGTTTTATGTGGTAAGTTGGGAACACTTTGGGGTTTAGAGGACTAATATTCATCAAAAGATTTTTCATTCCAATCTGTTTTATTTAAATATTTCCCACAAAAATCATAGTGTTTTATTACTGCATTATCTGGATTCCTATTATATTGAAAGATCCATATTTCGTTTTCTATAATTTTTATTCTGCGAAATTTTGTATCGCCACAAGCATCAGCAGAACAAACTAGAATTGTAGATTTCTTAAAAATCACTTTTCCATCTGTATTAATTACTTTGTCAACAATAGTTATTTTTTTGTGAGGTAATTTCCAAAAAATAAATTTTCGATTTCTTTCTCTTCTTTCCGTTTTTATCATTAAATTCTTGACAGAACATTCTTTTTTAATAAAAATTGTGTCTTGTACTGATTTGAACTTACACATGCTAACCATCGAATGCGAAAAGAGACTAAATACTATTGATGTTAGAAATATTGTTCGCATTTTGATTTTGTAATTATTATGAGCAATTTGACTATTGCAAAATTGCATTTATTTTTGTTTCCGATTTTTCTTTAATAGGGCTATCAGGATGAAAACTCCAGATGATTAGAAATTTTCCTATTGCAAGATATTCTTCCGGATGTTCGTCTGTTGGTTCTTTGGCTTTTCCCCAAAGTAATCCCTGTAGAAAACTATCACCTTTAAATCTGTGTTCAAATTCAAAATACATGATAGAACCGCTATCTCCTTTACTTTTAAAACTTTGAATCTCTTTACTTTTTACAGTTCCAACAAAACTGGCGTACGTGGCAATATCATTATAAAAATTACAAGCCTGCGGAGAAACACAAACATGACCATCGCTTAAAGTATAGCTTTTGGGAATTTCTTTGCCCTTTAGTTTTAAATCAGCAATAGTCTGGCTGAATATAGTAGTAGTAAATAACAGAAATAATACCGACAGGGGAATCGTAATTTTCATAGGTTTTGATTTTAGTGGTAATTGAATTTTTACCAAGCTAAAATAATATTTTTATTTGAGGTAATTGAAGTGGATTTATTGTAGAAGAGTCAAAAAAACATATAGCGTCGCATTGCTGGCTATAATTTAATTTCTTCTCAAAATAAATTCTCCATTTTCTTCACATAAATAAGGAGTGTTTTTTATGATTTTAATTTTCTTTAATCCTCTTTCTGTAAAGTAATAATGACCAAGGTATGTTTTTTCTTTGCTTATAATTTCAATATTTTTTAGGCTGCAATAATTTTCATTTGGTATTATTGTAACATTGTATTTTTTTAGATTTGTTCTAGTCGGTAAATTTCCAACTCCTTTGTCTATTGATACCATTCTAACTTGAATTTCTTGATTAATTAGAACTTCTATCGAATCGGATATTATCTCGTTATTTTCTTCAGATTGCCAATTTTTCGTTATAAAAAATCTGTCTTTTTCTATTTTTAAAATTAATGATTGAAAATATTTTTTACCGTCAATTACAAAATCATAAACTCCATTTTGAAGTAAATAAAATCCTCTTTTATTGTATAATGGAGTAAGTTTGGATATTGAGTTTATAGAATCTTTATTTATGAATTCTATTATTCTGCAACGTTTATCAAACTCAGTATTTTGTCCATTAGCTGAAAAAATATAGAAAGACAAAATAGCAGTTATTAATATTTTCAATTTTTGGCTTAAATTATTCATGTATTACGTCTTGAAGAGCTCGTCAAATTTATTCTATTTTTATTAAAAAACTGGTTATTAATAAAAATGAAATTAATTAGAATTCTGTTTCATAAAGTTTGTTATAATTTATTTTTCTAATGAAAACCAGAATAAGTTAGGGATAGAGGCGTTATCCTTTTGTGAAGTGGAACGGAACAAAAGATATAGCCGATCCCGAAGTTTCGGGACGACCCGGAGGGGAACGCCAAAAAAAATCCCATTTGCCTTTCGGGAACGGGAATAATTTTTTGTGTTATTTAGAGTCTAAAAAGTTCCAATAAATTGCAGCCCAATCATAGAATTTGAAATTTGAGGAATTAATTGTTTTTGCATTGAAAATTTTTTAGGATTTTCGTTAAAAGCATTAGATTCTTTTTTTGCCATTTGCTTACGACTACTAATTACTATAGATCGCCCGATTATTGTACCTATTAATCCACCTACCAATAAGTCTGAAACCCAGTGATCGTGGCTTTTTATATCTGAAAGAAATACTGCGGTTACAAATGTATACGGTATCCAATAATTATTGTATTCCATTTGAAATACTTTGGCAACAGCAAAATAAGAGGTAGCATGAAAAGAAGGAAATGAAGTAGCATCACCTCCATGTGTCAGGTGAACTTGATTGTAGTTTCCAAAATCCCAAGGATTTTTTGTCCAGGGCTCTTCGACAGGATTATTATCATTTATTCTTCTTTGAGGTCTTTTTCGTGATGCTATAGTTTTTAGAACTACTTGACTTATAACATAAGAATAGGCTAAAGATTTAATTGCATTTACAGCAACAACCTGACCTTTTTTGTTGTTAATAGCTAGTGAACCTGCATATAACCCAATGATTGGGTAAACAATATAGACGTCAGTTCCGATAACGTGAGGAATTGAGCTTTCAACTTTAGGCAAACTATACTTGATATTAGGTTCTACATTATCGTGCCAAAAACCGGTAGTATGTCTGTCAACGGCTATTAAACCAATTATTCCTGCGGTATAAATAGCAGTTCTTTTCCAATCACTTGATATAGTGTGTCCCATCGCTGAAAAATCACCTGGTACACTAAGAACGCCATTTGCAAGTACGGAACCTGCTACTTTGAACCGATTTTCTTTTTTAATTTTTAGGCTGTCATTTTTAATATTTAAAGTGTCATGTTGAGAAAAGCAGGGAATAGAAAGTATGCTAAAAAAGATTAGGGTGTAAAATTTCATAGTAAAACAATTTGAAATTAAAATTTATTTAAATATTCATTAAGCTTCATATAACACAAAAAAGATGCTTTTTTGTAATTTTTATGGATTTAAAACTAGGCGATTATGTTTTTCATTTTGTTTAGTTGTCAAAAAACTTCAAACTTATTATCCCATTTTTTAAAGATTAAATTAAATTTTGTTAACATATCGGGTTCGATTAATTGTAATAAAAAAAATATTTGCCAAGATGTTAAAATTGAGCATCTTATAGTTTAAAAATTAACCGATTCCTTATATCTAATATAGGAAAAAAATATGTAAGATTTTTAGTAACAACGATTTTTTTTTGAATTTATTGGGGGATAAATGGGGTATTTTAAGAAGATAAAATGATTTGTTAATCTCCAGAGCGTTAATTGTTTGAAACACTATCGAAGAGGCTTGGAAAAGTAAATAAAAAAAGTATTGGTAATTTAATTTTATCTATTAGCCACATTATCAGTTAAATAATTTTAAAGAAAAAAATATTGCAGTTTTTTTTGTAGAAAAAAAGCTACAATATCAATATCTTTACATTTTATTTCAAATTTATATTGAGATAGAAGATAAATGTCTTTCATATTTAAAGTAGTGTTGATATTTTAAAGACAAGATTGATAAAACTTTGACTTCAGTCAAGTTGAGTCAGGACTTCGATGGGCAACTCTGTTATTAAGTACTTTAGGACAGATTATTTTAGGATTAAGATAAAAACGGACAATCAAATAATAATCAAATATCAGGAATATGAAAAAAGCTAAACATACATTTTTTATTGCACTTTTTAGTGTTGGAATTAGTTTCTCACAAACAACCATTACCAATACACCTTCTATAAAATATCAAACTATGAAAGGTTGGGGAGTTTCGTTAGCATGGTGGGGAAATCTTGTTGGAGGAATGCCACAAGCTTCAATTGATGACATTACAAATAGAGTAGCCATACAAGCGAATTTGAATTTTTTTAGATTTAATATTGGTGCCGGTGAAAATCCAAATTGTCCTTGGGGCAATCACATGAGAAAAGATGGTGCAGAAATGCCAGGTTACAGATCAATTTATCCAAATGGACAAGGCTGGGGAGTTGTTGATGTAAGCAATGATTACAGACAAATAGCGGTCATGAATAAACTAGCGAGTTTACGCGCACCCTATGGTGATATTATTACCGAAATGTTTTCTACGTCGCCACCCTATTTTATGACTAGATCCTCCTGTGCGGCTGGTGGAGTAAATGGAGGTGAAAATCTCAAACCTGGATATGAAGATGATTTTGCGGATTATCTTTGTTCTGTAACTAAAACTTTGCGAACAGCACATCCAAATTGGAATATCAAATATCTTGAACCATTTAATGAACCATATTCAGACTGGTGGAAAGCCGGCGCATCTCAGGAAGGGTGTAAAATATTGCAGAATAACCAAGCAACAGTATTATGGAGATTATGGCAAAGACAACAAGTTTATGGAATTGAGGATATAGGTCTTGTAGCTTCGGATTGTAATACAGTACAAGAAGCACGAACGAATGCTTATGAATTATGGGCAAATCATTTTAACGAATATAAAGGTTTATCAGCAATAGCAACTCATACTTACGCAGGAAGTTGGCAGAATAAAGCTGATTTATATACAGAAGTTTCCAGAACAAACAAACCGGTTTGGCAAACAGAGACTGGTCCTGCAGATTGGTCTCCTCCTGCTGGAGGGGAGGATTGGTGGTGGAGACATTATGATATGGCTTACAGAATGATTGAAGATATTCGCAATTTGCAAAGTGAGGTATGGTGCGATTGGCAGGCAATGTCATACGATGACGGCTGGGCATTAGTGCAACAAACAAATTGGGACCCTAATAATCCTTATCAGGCTGCAACATTAAAAAACACTAGAAGTCTCTATATTTATCAACAGATTACAAACTATGCAAAAGTAGGTTATACACAAATAGGAAATAACAATGGAAATAGCATGACTTTTTTAAAACCCAATAATAAAGAAGTGGTGGTTGTTTTGGTAAACAATAGTACAAGTTCTAAATCATACTTAATTGATCTAACTGAATTTCAAAATATTAGCAGTTTTAATACATATAGAACTTCAGGTGATGATAATAGTTGTGAAAATGCAACAGAATTAACTACCCCAACCCAGACAAATAAAGGTAAACTTGAGGCAAATAAAATTGCTTATACTGCTCCTGCATGGTCTGTTACAACCTTTGTAGTTAAAACACCAGGGTTAGTAAATACTGCAAAAGCAAGCCTGACATCGAATTTAGAAAGTGAATTAAAAGAAGATAATATTTCTAATAATGTATTTAGTGTTTACCCCAATCCTACATCTGATATTATAAGTATTAACCTGACTAGTGCAGAAAACACAAAAGTTCGGATATTTAATTTAAATGGTCAGCAGTTGTATGAATCGCCCCTTTTAACAAACAAACAATTAGTTATAAATGTAAAAGAAATGTTGTCATCAGGTGTATATATTATTAAGGCAACAGGAAAAAATGGATCTCAGACACAAAAACTTATTGTAAAATAGTTTAAGATAGCAAAATAGTTGTGCAAAATTATTCGCAATCTTGTCATTCTTCAAAATGACAAGATTGTTCGATAAAAAGTTTGTTTGAATTTGCAAAATCTGTGTAAAACAAAAAATCCCGCCTCAATTAAGAAACGGGATTCAATAGATATTCTCTTTTTTTTTATTTTAAACTGTTGCAGCAATTTCTTGTGGCAACGGAATTTGATTTTTAAGTAAATCTTCGAAAGTTTCGTGTTGACGAATCAAGATTCCTTTTCCGTCTTTCCATAGAACTTCGGCTGGTTTGTATCTTGAATTGTAGTTCGAAGACATTGAGAAACAATATGCTCCGGCATTTCTAAAAGCTAAAATATCACCTTCAGTAATTTCCGAAATTCTGCGGTTGTTGGCAAAAGTATCTGTTTCGCAAATGTATCCTACAACGGAGTAAAAACGCTCTTTTCCTTTTGGGTTTGAGATGTTTTCGATATAATGTTGTGAACCGTAAAACATCGGACGAATTAAGTGGTTGAAACCACTATCAACTCCGGCAAAAACTGTTGATGTTGTTTGTTTTACTACGTTTACTTTTGCTAAGAAGAAACCAGCTTCACTCACCAAGAATTTTCCTGGTTCGAAAATCAAGGTTAAATCTCTACCATATTCTGCGCAGAAAGAATTGAATCTTTTTGATAATTTTTTACCTAATTCTTCAATATCTGTTTCGATATCATCTTTTTTGTAAGGAACTTTAAATCCGCTTCCGAAATCTAAAAATTCTAGATCTTTAAAATGTTTTGCCGTATCAAACAGGATTTCAGCTGCATACAAGAATACTTCGATATCTAAAATATCAGATCCTGTGTGCATGTGAATTCCAACAATACTCATTTTAGTATTCTCGACAATTCGCAAAATGTGCGGTATTTGATGTACCGAAATTCCGAATTTGCTATCGATATGTCCAACAGAAATATTAGCATTTCCTCCCGCCATTACGTGCGGATTGATACGAATACATACCGGAATTTGTGGATATTTTGTTCCGAATTGCTCCAGAATAGATAAGTTATCAATATTGATTTGAACACCCATTGCGGCAACTTCTTCGATTTCTTCAAGAGAAACTCCGTTTGGTGTAAAGAAAATTTTGTCAGGATCATAGCCAGCATGAAGTCCCAATAAAACTTCTTGAATTGATACAGTATCTAAACCAGACCCCATGTTCTTTAATAACTGAAGAATCGCAACGTTAGACAATGCCTTCATGGCGTAATTAACTCTCAAGTTTTCTACCTTAGAGAAAGCTTTAGTTAATCTATTGTACTGTGATTGGATTTTTTCGGCATCATAAACATATAATGGACTTCCAAATTGGTCTGCTAACTGCAGTAGATCTTTTGCTTGCATTTTTATAAACTATTTTGAGCAAAGTTATTACACTTTTGAGTAACAGCAAATTTTTTGTAGAAAAATAACAAATTATAACAAATTGTTTAATTTTAAACAAAAATCGACTTATTTCGAATTTTTATAAAAAATATTGAGCCCGCGGATTGCACGGATTCAACGGATGGACACAGATTTTAATATAAAGATAAAAAAAAATCTGCGTAAATCTGTTGAATCCGTGCAATCCGCGGGCTAAATTTCTGCAAAAAAAGCCGCTAAAATTCCAAGCATATAAACTCAGAACTTTAGCGACTTAGAATCTTAATTATAAACTCGGTAAGTCTCCGTTTCCTTTAGTTGGAAGGTTGGTAGATCCCATTAAGAACAAATCTACTTCTCTTGCCGCTTCGCGACCTTCAGAAATTGCCCAAACTATTAACGATTGTCCTCTTCTCATATCACCTGCAGTGAAAATGTGCGGAACATTTGTTTGATAATTTTTTGCCTGATAGTTGCTTCTCATATCTAATTCAAGACCTAATTGCTCGCTTAACGTTTTCTCCGGGCCTGTAAATCCAAGAGCCAATAAAGCTAATTCGCAAGGCCAGATTTTTTCAGAACCTTCTTTTTCGATTAATTCAGGTCTTTGTCCAGGAGTCATTTTCCATGCTACTTCAACGGTTTTTAATCCAGTTAATTCTCCTTTATCATTAGAAATGAATTCTTTAGTATTAATTAACCAGTTTCTGTCGCAACCTTCTTCGTGAGAAGAAGATGTTTTCAACTGCAACGGCCAGAAAGGCCAAGGAGTTGATTCGCTTCTTCCAACCGGAGGTTTTGGTAAAATCTCAAAATTTGTTACCGATTTTGCACCGTGTCTGTTTGAAGTTCCAACGCAGTCAGATCCTGTGTCTCCACCACCAATAACGATTACATTTTTTCCGGTTGCTTTAACCTGATCAGGAATTGACTCTCCGTATAAAACTTTCGTTTGTTGCGTTAAGAAATCCATTGCCTGAACAACACCTTTGCTTTCGATTCCTTTAGTTGGCAAACTTCTTCTTTCTGTTGCTCCTCCGCATAAAACGATAGAGTCAAAAGCGTTTAGTTCTTCAATACTAAAGTTTACACCAACATTTACATTGGTTTTAAAAGTAATTCCTTCAGCTTCAAGGATTGCTACACGTCTGTCGATAATTCCTTTTTCTAATTTGAAATTTGGAATTCCGTAACGTAATAAACCTCCAATTGCATTGTCTCTTTCAAAAACCGTAACTGTGTGTCCGGCTCTGTTTAATTGTTGAGCAGCAGCTAATCCGGCAGGGCCAGAACCAATAACGGCAACAGTTTTTCCTGTTCTTGTTTTTGGTGCTTGTGGTTTGATCCATCCTTCCGCAAAACCAATTTCAACAATGTTTTTTTCGATGTTTTCGATAGAAACAGGATCTTTTATGATTCCTAATACACATGCTTTTTCACATGGAGCAGGGCATAAGCGACCTGTGAATTCCGGGAAATTATTAGTAGACTGCAAAATTTCTAATGCACCCTGCCATTCTTCCTGATGTACCATGTCGTTGAAGTCAGGAATTAAATTTCCTAACGGACAACCACTGTGGCAAAAAGGAATACCACAATCCATACATCTTGAACCTTGTTCTTTTACTTTATCTTTTGCTAACGGAATAGTAAATTCGTTGTAGTTAGAAACACGTTCTGCTACTGCAAGATTACTTTCGTCGGCTCTGTTATATTCTTTAAATCCGCCTATTTTACCCATGACATTTTTAATTAAAATTCCAATTTCTTTAAATTCCAAATTCCAATTTTTTATTACTATAGGCATTGATATTGCCATTGGAATTTGGAATTTTATTTTTTGAAATTGATTTTTATCCAGCTATTAATTCTTCTATTTTTTTCTCTTCTGCAATTCGTTGTAATGCTTTTTTGTAATCAGTTGGCATTACTTTTACGAAATGTTTCTGCTCATTTTCCCAGTCTGCTAAAATTCTTTTTGCTAATGGACTGCTTGTGTACAATGAATGGTTTTTAATCAATCGTCTTAGTTTTGTAACATCCTCTTCTTCTATCGGATCAAATGCAACCATTTCCATGTTACATAATGTTGAATCAAATTTTTGATTTGGATCGTAAACATAAGCTACACCACCGCTCATACCAGCCGCGAAGTTTCTTCCTGTTTTCCCTAAAACAACCACTGTACCACCGGTCATGTACTCGCATCCGTGATCTCCAATTCCTTCAACAACAGCAGTTGCTCCAGAATTTCTCACACAAAAACGCTCTCCGGCCATTCCATTAATATAAGCCTCTCCGGTAATAGCTCCGTAAAGGGCAACGTTACCAATAATGATGTTTTCTTCAGGTTTGAAGGTTGCTGTAGGAGGGACTTTGATAATCAATTTTCCTCCGGAAAGCCCTTTTCCTAAATAATCATTACAGTTTCCGTGAATTTTAAACGACAATCCGTTTGTTGCAAAAGCACCAAAACTTTGTCCGGCAGAACCTTCAAAATCAACTAAAATAGTGTCATCAGGTAATCCTTGTGCACCATAGATTTTTGAGATTTCATTACTCAAAATGGCACCTACAGAACGGTCTGTATTTTTAATTTTAAATGTAACTCTTGTTTTTTCTTTTCTATAAATAGAAGGAATCGCTTCTTTGATGATTGCAAAATCCAATACATTTTCAAGTTGGTGATCCTGCTCAGTCGTATTGTGATTCGGAACCGTTTTCGCTTTTTCCGGTTTGTATAGAATTGAAGATAAATCTAAACCATTGGCTTTGTAATGTTTGATCGCTTTATTCACATTTAATTTTTGTGACTGACCTACCATTTCTTTTAAGGTTCTGAAACCTAATTGCGCCATGATTTCTCTTAATTCTTCAGCAATAAAATACATAAAGTTGATTACATGCTCTGGAGTTCCCTTGAAATTTTTTCTCAATTCAGGATCCTGAGTTGCAATACCAACCGGGCAGGTATTTAAGTGACAGGCTCTCATCATAATACAACCAGAAGCAACAAGCGGAGCGGTAGCAAAACCAAATTCTTCAGCTCCTAATAATGCAGCAATAGCTACGTCACGACCTGTTTTTAATTGTCCGTCGCACTCTAAAACCACACGGCTTCTTAAATCATTTAAGATCAAAGTTTGCTGAGCTTCTGCTAAACCAAGTTCCCACGGAATTCCAGTGTGTTGTAATGAAGTTAATGGTGCAGCACCCGTTCCTCCATCATAACCTGAAATAAGAATAACGTCAGCTTTTGCTTTGGCAACACCGGCAGCAATAGTTCCAACACCCACTTCAGAAACTAATTTTACGTTTACACGTGCTTCACGATTTGCATTTTTCAAATCATAAATTAATTGAGATAAATCCTCAATAGAATAAATATCGTGGTGAGGCGGAGGCGAAATCAAACCTACATAAGGCGTAGAGTTTCTAGTTTCGGCAATCCAAGGCACTACTTTTTCTCCAGGAAGCTGACCACCTTCTCCAGGTTTTGCCCCTTGAGCCATTTTAATCTGAATTTCTTTAGCGTTTGTTAAATAGTTGATCGAAACACCAAAACGTCCCGAAGCAACTTGTTTGATCGCACTGTTTCTGGAATCTCCGTTAATTTCTTTCTGGAAACGTTTTGGATCTTCTCCACCTTCTCCAGAGTTACTTTTTCCGCCAATTCTGTTCATTGCAATTGCTAAATTCTCGTGTGCTTCTCTACTGATAGATCCGTAAGACATTGCACCTGTTTTGAATTTTTTTACAATTTCTGTCCAAGGTTCTACTTCATCAATAGAAATTGGATCTAAATTATTGAATTCAAACATTCCTCTAATAGTCATTAGGTTAGAGCTTTGCTCATTAACCATATTAGAGTATTCTTTATAACTTTCAGGACTGTTCAAACGAACAGCTTGTTGTAATTTAGCAATAGTTGTTGGATTAAACATGTGTTTTTCTCCACCACGTCTCCATCTGTAAATTCCTCCAATTTCTAAAGGAAGCAAATTGGCCACTTTTGAATTTGGAAAAGCTTTTTGAAAACGTTTCTTCACTTCTTTTTCTACTTCCATCAAACCAATTCCTTCGATTCTTGAAGGTGTGTAAGGGAAATATTTAGAAGTAAATGTTTTGTTTAAACCTAAAATCTCGAAAATCTGGGCAGCTCTGTAAGAATGTAAAGTAGAGATACCAATTTTGTTCATGATTTTAACGATTCCTTTTGCAATCGCTTTGTTGTAATTTACAATTGCATAATCAGCTTTTACACCTTTAATAAATCCTTGGTTTACCTGATCGTGAATGATTTCATTTACCATGTATGGATTGATCGCACTTGCACCGTATCCGAACAATAAAGCAAAATGATGCGGTTCACGAGGTTCAGCAGATTCGATTATGATTCCGAATTTTGAACGAACCTGTAAAATGTTCAAAGAGTGGTGAATGTAAGAACAAGCCAATAACATAGGAATTGGAGCCATTTGCTCACTAACACCTCTGTCTGATAATATGATAACATTGCAACCTTCAGAAACTGCTTTGTATGTTGCCTGAACACATTTTTCAAGAGCGCGCTCTAAACCATTAACTCCTTTTTCTATTTTATATAAAGTAGAAATTGTAGCCGATTTAAAATCTGCGTGATCAATGTTTCTTATTTTATCTAAATCCTCGTTAGAAATAACCGGATTTTGGATTTTTAGTTTTTTACATTGTTTTGATTCAATTTCAAAAATATTGAAATCTCCACCAACTGCTAAACTGATATCAGTAATGATTTCTTCACGAATACCATCCAAAGGCGGGTTGGTAACCTGAGCAAATAATTGTTTGAAATAGTTGTACAACAATTGAGGCTGATCTGATAAAACCGCCAAAGGCGTGTCGTTACCCATAGAACTGATTGCTTCAGCTCCCTGGCCACCCATTGGGTTGATGATTGTTTTTAAATCTTCAATTGTATAACCAAATAATTTTTGTCTCGTTAAGAAATCAAGTTTCTCAACCGGAGTAGGATTATTTGTGTACGGAACTTTAGATAAAGGCAATAAGTTTGCGTCTAGCCATTCCTGATAAGGGCGTTTTGTAACTATCGCTTTTTTAACTTCTTCATCCTCAATAATACGACCTTCGTTCATATCCACTAGGAACATCTTTCCTGGCTCTAAACGACCGTGCTGAATTACATCTTCGGGATCAATATCCAATACACCAATTTCTGATGACATGATTACAAAACCGCTTTTTGTTAAAGTATAACGAGAAGGACGCAATCCATTTCTGTCTAATAAAGCACCAATTACGTTACCATCTGTAAACGGAATAGAAGCAGGACCATCCCAAGGTTCCATAATACAAGCGTTAAACTCGTAGAATGCTCTTTTTTCAGGAGACATGGTTTGGTGTTTTTCCCAAGCTTCAGGAACAACCATCATCATCGCTTCAGGCAATGAACGGCCAGTCATTAATAAAAGTTCCACCACCATATCCATAGAAGCAGAATCTGATTTTCCTTCTAAGATAATTGGGAATAATTTTTTGATGTCATCACCAAAAACTTTGCTTTGCATTAATTCTTCACGGGCACGCATACGGCTTACGTTTCCACGAAGCGTATTGATTTCACCATTATGACACATGTATCTAAATGGCTGTGCTAAATCCCATGAAGGGAAAGTATTTGTAGAGAAACGTTGGTGTACAAGCGCCAAACGCGTCACTAAATCGGGATCTTTTAAGTCAACATAATAACGGCTGATGTCTTCCGGCATCAATAAACCTTTATATATTATGGTAGTTGTCGATAAACTAGAGAAATAAAACATATGGCTTTCAGAGGTTTTTGATCCTCTAATAGCATGTTCAGCAATTTTTCTAGCTGCAAAAAGTTTTGCATTAAATTCATTTTCAGTTAACTCCTGACCGTTTTTGCTAACAAAAACCTGTTTAACTGTTGGTTCTTTTTCTGCGGCAATCTGCCCTAAATTCTCCACTTCAACAGGTACATCTCTCCAGCCTAAGATCTTTAAGTTCTGATCTTTAACTGTTGATTCAAATGTTTTCATGCAAAAAGATACCTGGTTTTTGCTTTTTGGTAAAAAAACCATTCCTACTGCATACTCACGCGTTTCAGGGATTTCAAAGTCACATACTTTTTTAAAGAAGTCATGAGGGATATCAAATAAAATTCCTGCACCATCACCAGTTCGTCCGTCAGAACTTACTGCACCACGATGTTCCAATTTTATTAAGATGTCCAATGCTTTGTGAATGATGTCATTAGATTTAATACCATTCAAATTACAAATAAATCCTGCACCACAATTGTCGTGTTCAAATTCAGGCAAATAAAGCCCTTGTTCTTTAACTCTCATTCTTGATATTTTTTCTACAAAAATAAAGATTTCGTTAAACATAATGTATCAAAAATCTATTTTCACTTACATTTTTGTTGTAATAGTAGAAAAAGAGTTCTTAAATGATAATAATATTATAGAAACCATTGCTAAATGATAAAATCACAATATGTTTTAAATTATATTAGGAAAAATCCTTTGGGAGCTATTGAAATCACTGATGGTTTTGTTAAATTTCAAACGAAATAGTGTTTTTTAGTTAACAATTTACATACAATTGTTTAACCGTTTGTTTTCTTTTAAAAAGAATAACAATCTAATATGTATCAGAGTGGTTTTTTTAATTGAAAAACATTTTACTATTAAGTTGAATTTTGCTATTTTTGTCGCACTTTTATTCTGAACTAAATTCAGAACCAGACAAATTCTATATTATGAACATACACGAATATCAAGGAAAAGAAATTTTAGCAAGTTACGGAGTACGCATTCAACGCGGAATTGTGGCTAACAATGCAGTTGAAGCTGTGGCTGCTGCAAAACAATTAACTGCCGAAACCGGAACAGGATGGCACGTAATAAAAGCACAAATTCACGCAGGTGGTCGTGGAAAAGGTGGTGGAGTTAAGTTAGCTAAAAACTTGCAACAAGTTGAAGAAATTGCAGGACAAATTATCGGAATGCAATTGATTACTCCTCAAACTTCTGCAGAGGGTAAAAAAGTAAACAAAGTTTTAGTAGCTGAAGATGTTTACTATCCTGGTGAGAGTGAAACTTCTGAATTCTATGTTTCTGTTTTATTGAATAGAGCAACAGGTCGTAACATGATCATGTATTCTACTGAAGGTGGAATGGATATCGAAGAAGTTGCTGAGCACACACCACACTTAATTTTTACTGAAGAAGTTGATCCATCTGTTGGATTACAAGGTTTTCAGGCAAGAAGAATTGCTTTTAACTTAGGTCTTTCTGGAAATGCTTTCAAAGAAATGGTGAAATTCATCGACGCACTTTACAATGCTTACATTGGTTCTGATGCTTCTATGTTTGAAATCAACCCGGTTTTGAAAACATCTGATAACAAAATTATGGCTGTAGATGCTAAAGTAAATATCGATGATAATGCTTTATACAGACAACCAAAATATGCTGAAATGAGAGATATCCGTGAGGAGAACCCAATCGAAGTTGAAGCTAAAGAAGTAGGATTGAACTATGTAGATCTTGACGGTACTGTAGGATGTATGGTAAACGGAGCTGGTCTTGCAATGGCAACTATGGACTTAATTAAATATGCTGGTTTTGAGCCTGCTAACTTCTTAGACGTTGGTGGAACTGCTGATGCAAAACGTGTTGAAACTGCTTTCCGTATTATCTTAAAAGATCCAAACGTAAAAGCAATTTTAATTAATATTTTTGGTGGAATCGTTCGTTGTGACCGTGTGGCGCAAGGAGTTGTTGACGCTTACAAAAATATGGGTGATGCTATTAAAGTGCCAATTATCGTTCGTTTGCAAGGAACAAATGCTGAAATTGCAAAAGAATTAATTGACAATTCTGGTATGCCAATCTTATCTGCTGTTCAGTTTCAAGAAGCTGCAGACCAAGTTAAAGCTGCATTATCTTAATCAAATAAGAAATTCAATTATATTAGGAATCCCTTCGATATTCGAAGGGATTTTTTTTTGTTTTTAACCGCAAAGGACGCCAAGGTTTTTTGAAGGATTGTGAATACAAACACAAAGCTAAATCAATAAAATTTCACGGATTGTATTTCAGCATAGCCCGTGGTTTCAACCACGGGGACGTCCAGATATATTGTATGATATGCGTTGGGCTCCCGCGGTTGAAACTGCGGGCTATATTTGAAAATAGGATTATAGTTACAATCTTTTTTATAAAGCAAAGTTGTTTGGCTAAAAAACCTTGCGTGCTTTGCGTAAACCTTTGCGGTTAAATTAATTATTTCAAAACTGTAGACAATTCTACAAGTTCAAATGTTGGATCATTTTCGATAAATTCTTTCAGCATTGCAGCATGGCCTGCACCAAGTAAAACCATTATTTTTTCGTCTTTGCTTTCTGTTAATTTTTGAACTAAAGAATACATATATAAGTTTCGCTTGTACCAATTTGCAACTAAAGAAGCACCTGTAAAATCATCTGGTTTTCCGGTTCTGTTTGCGACTTCTAAGTACCATTGTATATTCTCTCTGTCAGTTTCTTTTTTATTAAAGTAAAGCATAAGTTCGGTTAAAGTACTTTTTGAAATTCTTTCGTTTTGATCCTTCTCGAATTTTTCCGTCATTTTTGTGTTCTTTTCCATTAAATCCTTCTGATCAGCTTTTTCCATGCTCATCATTAAACTGTCATATGGAAAGCGGGTGCGGTAATCAATTCCATATAATTTTTTGTGATTCAATTTTTTAGCAGTACGAAGTGCTAACTGCGTAATTTCATTTTTACTATTTTTAAAAAGACTGTCTGTGTTTTTATTATAAAACTTGTCTAATTCATTTTGTTGGGTAAATTTCCATTCGACAAAAATTTTATCTGGCCCAAATTTCTTGATTTTGTCACTTATAGTTTCAAGTTCTTTTTGGCTTTTCTCAGACATAATGTTGAACGTTTTGATTTGAGCGATATCATTTCCCGGATTTGCAAAATGAAAAGTTCCGATTAACAGAATTTGTTTCTTTTTCGTTTGAGCAGATGATAGGTTAAATGTAAAAAGGACTAGTAATAAAATGATTTTTTGCATGGTGATTTTGTATTTAAATTCATTGCAAATGTAGAGGCAGATTTCAAGCTTTTTTTTCGTTTTTGATGAACCACAAGTTTCATTGGATCAACTGCTGAAATTTTGTTTTAAAAATTTTCGTGTAACGTTTTCCACGGTTGGTCAGTAAAAAAGTAAGGTTTTATATAAACAACGTTTTTCTTTAAAGTCATAATTGTATTTTTGAACTTATAACTGATATTATGAAGCTTAAAATTCCTTTTTACTACCATATCATTCTTTTTCTCGGATTGTTTTTAACTTACTGTCTCTGGGATTACGGAATCAACAACCGAATTGAGATGGTACAGGAGACCACGTTCTATTTCTGGATGACCTCGACTTTTATTCTTTCCGTTTTTGTGGTTTATATTATCAATTTTTATACGGTATGCGATTGGTTTCTCAATAAAAAGAAAATTCATTTTTACTTTTTGAGTATTCCATTTTCTTTACTCATTTTTGCGGGTGTCAGATACTTTTTTCAGGAAGTGATTATGTTTCAATTTACGGGAGTTCATAATTATTCTGAAAGAAGCAGAGAAATAATCTTTTACATTAAAGACAATTTTTTCTTTGGTTTACCGTCTGTTATTTTTAGCATGCTGAGTTATTTGTTTTGGCAGTTCCAGCATACACAGCAACAAAATCAGGAATTACTTTTAGAAAACAAAAAAGCTGAATTTCAAATGCTGAAAGCGCAGGTTAGTCCCCATTTTTTGTTTAATACATTAAATTCTTTTTACAGTCAGCTGATTCTGAAAGAGGATGAAATGGCGGCAGACGTTCTGGTTCTTTCCGATTTGCTTCGCTACGTGATTACAGAAACTGACAAAGATGAAGCGGTGCTTTTAAAAGAAATTCAATTTATTCAAAACTACATTCATTTACAGAAAAAACGATTTGAAGATCAGTTGTTTTTGGATTTTACTATTGAAGGAAATTATTCGAATGAAAAAGTTCTTTCGTCGGCGTTAATTCATTTTGTAGAGAATGTTTTTAAGCACGGAAAATTTAATAGTGAAGAAGAAAAAGCAGTTATTTCAATCCGCATAAAAGAGGATTTTTTAGAAATTTCAACTTTTAATTATAATGTTGGAGGTGAAAATTATTCTTCAACCGGAATTGGTTTTGAAAACCTGACAAAAAGGTTAGAGTACACCTATAAAGACCAATTTGTACTTGAAAAAACAGAAGAAAACAATATCTTTAAAACCTACTTGAAAATACCCCTAAAAAAATAATTTATGGCTTTAAAATGTATTATTGTTGATGATGAACCGCCTGCAACGCGTATTCTCGAAAATTATATTGGAAAAGTAAATTTCTTAGAAAAAGCAGCCGTTTTTAATGATTCATTAAAAGCATTAGAATTTTTAAATACACAAAATGTTGATGTTATTTTTTTGGATATTCAAATGCCTCAATTGACAGGTTTACAGATTTCAAGAATCATTTCAAAAGATATAAAGGTGATTTTTACCACAGCATATCCTGATTTTGCTTTAGAAGGATTTGAGTTAAATGCGGTTGATTATTTATTAAAACCAATTTCATTTGAACGCTTTTATCAGGCTGTCACAAAATTGAATTCCGAACAAAAAACAGTTGTTGCTGCTCAGAATACTGCACCCGATTTTTTATTCATTAAAACCGATGGAAAGAATAAATTTCAGAAGATTTTCCTGAGTGATATTTTGTATGTAGAAAGCCTTCAGAATTATGTTTGTATTCATACGAACCAACAACAGATCATTACACATTCATCCTTAAAAAATGTAGTAGAATCATTGCCTTTAGCAGATTTTATTCAGATACATAAATCATATGTTATTTCTTTGAAACATATTGAATCAACAGATAATTTTTCTGTATTTATAAATGGAAAAGAACTGCCAATTGGTGCCACTTTTAAGGATTCTTTCTTTGAGAAAATAGAAGAAAATAAAATTTAGGTTTTTTGATTTAACCGCGAAGAGCGCAAGTTTTTTGTTTATAGGATTTTATATAAACGCATCCCGAAGCCTTGGGACGCAAAGCTTTATGATAAAACTTTGCGAATATAGCCCGCGGTTTCAACCGCGGGGATGTCCAGATATATTGTATGATATGCGTTGGGTTCCCGCGGTTGAAACCGCGCTATATTTGAAGATAGGATTGTAGTTATAATAGTTATAATCCCTTTAAACGGAAAAGTTCGCAAAGCTAAATATAGCCTTGCGAACTTTGCGTAAATCATTGCGCTCTTTGCGGTTAAACCACGTATCGAACGAAACTATTTTTTATTTTTACCGTTTTTGTAAACCACTTTTTCTACAACCTGAATTTTTGGTGAAGCTGGTTTTTTCTTAAAAGGTTTTTTAGCCGCAGTTCCTGTTTTAGAAGGTGCTTTATCGCCTCTTCCTTTTTCAGCATCTTTAGCGCTTGCTTTAAATTCAGGTCTTTCCTTAGAAGTTTCCTTTTTTGGGATTTCAGCTTTATGTTTGGCTAAAACATCATTAGGGTTTTTAGGGTTTTCTTTTGTACCTCTCAAATGAATTACCAATCCGTTAAGGAAATTGCGCAAAACCTGATCTCCGCATTCCATGTAATTTTCATGATCTTCAGCTCTGAAAAAAGCTCCCAATTCTGATTTTGTAATTCTAAAATCGACTAATTCTAAAATTTCAACTATTTGGTCATCACGGAGCATCAAAGCCACGCGAAGTTTTTTTAAGATATCGTTGTTCGTCATCGTTTAATTTTTTACAAAGGTACATTATTTTAAAAAGAATGTCAGAACAAAATTACTCCCGTTCCCGTTCTCTCAGGATAATATGTTTTTCCATTTTTAATAGTAACACCGCTGGCAATATCTTCTGCCAATAATAATGCGCCATCCATATCGACGTAATCTAATTCAGGAAGCAAATGTGCGATTGCAGAAATTCCAACAGTCGATTCTGTCATGCAGCCCACCATCGTTTTTAATCCTAGTTTTTTAGCTTCGGCAATCATTCTTTTTCCGGGTGTAATTCCGCCGCACTTCATCAGTTTTATATTAACTCCATGAAAATGATTGTGACATTTCGTAATATCACTTTCAGTAATACAACTTTCATCGGCTATAACAGGTAAAACCGAGTTTTTAAAAACTTCACGTTGTCCTTCCCAATCATTTGCTTTTAAGGGTTGTTCAATAAATTCAACATTCAAGCTTTTTAAAATTTCAGCATTCGACAAAGTTTCATCGACTGTCCAGGCGCAATTGGCATCAACCCTAAAAATGGCGTCGCTGTGTTTTCGTAATTCTGTTACGATTGCAATATCATCAGGAGTTCCCAGTTTTATTTTATAAATTGGCCACGGAAGTTCTTCCATTTTGGCAATCATATTTTCAATGCTTCCAATACCAATTGTATAATTCGTTAACGGATTATGTGAAATATCATAATTCCATAATTCATATAATTTCTTGTCCTTTTTTCGGGCATATAAGTCATGATAGGCATTGTCTAAAGCGCATAAGGCAAAAGGGTTATGGACTAAATGGGAACTTATTTTGTTCCAGAATTCATCAGGAGTTTCGTTTGATGTTGCTTCAATTAAAGTTCGGATCTGTTCAATATCATTTTGAAGAATTTCAATTGTAATATTATAGTACGGATTAGAAGTTGCTTCTCCAAAACCTGAAAAATCATCTTCTTGCAATTCAACAATAAGAGAAGGCTGGAAATCGATTGATTTTCTTGAAATTCTAAAAGTATGTTTTAATTTAAGGTCGTAGGCTCTTATTATTAGTTTCATATATGACAGTAAATATATTTGAAGCGTACTATTTTTTGTGTTTTATGTTTAAAAACAATATTTTAGCTAAAAATAATAAATTTGATGAATACCGAAGAAGAAAAGAGAAGTTTACTTTTAGAAATGATTGCTTTTTCGACAGTCGATGGTGAGTTGCACAAACGCGAATTAGAATTCTTGTGGCTTGTAGCACAGGAATTAAATATTGACCAGAAGCTTTTTCAGGATTTATTTCATCAGGAAAACATTCCGCAAATTATAAAATCAGAATTTCAGCGTATTCAGCAGTTTTACAGATTGGCTTTGATTATGCATTGCGATGGAATTTTGCATGAAAAAGAAGCAAAAGCAATTCAGCAAATTGCCATTGAAATGGGATTAAACCCAACGGCTACAAAACGTGTTTTAGATTTAATGAAAAATGCCCCAAATGCAATGATTGATCCTAAAAAGCTATTAAAAGTTTTTCAGGAACAACACAATTAAGGCAATTGTTCCTGTAATTTTTTAATATCATCACGCAATTTTGCAGCCTGAAGAAAGTCTAATTCTTTTGCCGCTTTCTCCATCGATTTTCGTTTTTCACGAATCATTTTTTCTAATTCTGCTTTTGACATATAAGCCGTTTCCGGTTCGGCAGCAGCAGAAAGTGTATGTCCTAATTCGTATTCTACTAAAGGATTTTTGGTAAACGCACTTTCGATTTTTTTGTTTAAAGCCTGAGGCGTAACATTATTTTCGACGTTATAGTTTATTTGTTTTGTTCTTCGATAATTCGTTTCATCAATGGTTTTCTGCATGCTTCCCGTAATTTTATCAGCATACATAATGGCTCTTCCATTTAAATTTCTTGCTGCACGACCAATTGTTTGGGTCAATGATTTATGATTACGTAAAAAACCTTCTTTATCAGCATCAAGAATTGCTACAAGCGAAACTTCGGGTAAATCCAGACCTTCACGAAGTAAGTTTACGCCAATTAAAACGTCAAAAATACCTTTACGTAAATCCTGCATAATTTCGATTCGTTCCAAAGTGTCAACTTCTGAGTGAATGTAACGGCAGCGAATGTTTACTTTGGTTAAATATTTAGCTAGTTCCTCAGCCATTCTTTTGGTTAAGGTAGTTACTAAAACTCTTTCATCTAACTCGCAGCGTACCTGAATTTCTTCAATTAAATCATCAATCTGATTTAAACTCGGTCTAACTTCAATAACCGGATCTAATAATCCTGTCGGACGAATGATTTGCTCGACATAAATTCCGTCAGATTTTTGTAATTCATAATCAGCCGGAGTTGCCGATACATAAATGACCTGATTTTGCAAGGCTTCAAATTCTTCAAATTTCAAAGGTCTGTTGTCCATTGCGGCAGGTAAGCGGAAACCATATTCAACCAGGTTTTCTTTACGGCTGCGATCGCCTCCGTACATGGCATGAACTTGCGAAACAGTTACGTGACTTTCGTCAACCACCATTAAAAAATCGTTCGGAAAATAATCTAACAAACAAAAAGGTCTTGTTCCCGCTTGGCGTCCGTCAAGATAACGCGAGTAATTCTCAATTCCGGAGCAATAACCTAATTCGCGAATCATTTCTAAGTCGAAATTGGTTCGTTCTTCCAAACGTTTTGCTTCGAGATGTTTTCCTATTTCTTTAAAATAATCAACCTGTTTTACCAAATCCTGCTGAATTTCCCAAATAGCACCTTGTAAAACTTCCGGAGAAGTCACAAACATGTTGGCAGGGTAAATCGTAAGTCTTTTGAATTTTTCAATAACTTGTGAGGTCTTAGCATCAAAGGATTCTATTTCTTCAATTTCATCACCAAAAAAATGTATTCTGAATGCATCATCAGCATAACTTGGATATACTTCGACAGTATCACCTTTAATTCTGAAAGTTCCGGGATTAAAATCGGCTTCAGTTCTGGCATATAAACTTTGTACTAAACTGTGCAATAGTTTGGTTCTTGAAATAACCTGATCTCTGAAAATTTCGATTACATTTTTCTTAAACTCAACAGGATTTCCAATACCATACAAACAAGAAACCGAAGCTACGACCAAAATATCACGACGTCCTGAAAGTAGGGAAGAAGTAGTGCTCAAACGCATTTTTTCAAGCTCTTCATTGATAGATAAATCTTTTTCGATGAAAACACCTGTTACGGGCATAAAAGCTTCCGGCTGATAATAATCGTAGTAAGAAACGAAATATTCAACAGCATTATTAGGGAAAAACTGTTTGAATTCTGAATACAACTGTGCCGCCAAAGTCTTGTTATGTGCCAAAACTAATGTAGGCCTTTGTACTTCCTGAATCACATTGGCAACTGTAAAAGTTTTACCGGAACCTGTAACTCCCAATAAAGTTTGATATTTATCACCATCGACAATACCTTGTGCCAATTTTTGTATGGCTTGTGGCTGATCGCCTTTCGGACTATATTCTGAGGAAACTTGAAACTTCATTTTTGGCGTATGAAAAATTTGGTTTTGTAAATATACGAAGTTTGGAATCTATAAAAAAGGATCGCCACGAATTCACGAATTTCGATTTTTACATAAAATAATTCGTGAACATTCGTGTAATTTGTGGCTAAAAAACTATTTTAAAAAATCAATCATAGCATCATTCACAATTTTCGACTGATCAATACTTAGAAAATGCCCCGCATCTTTTATTGTTTTTGTTTTATTGTGGGATAAATATTTTTGTGCGCGCTCTAAACTATCTTCGGCATTTATAACATCTTGATCGCCAATTATAACCAAAACCGGATTATCAATCATTTTTAATTCGTCATCTGAAAAAGGATGCATTTTAAGCATGCTCGAATTTGATTTTGCGTATTTGTTTGCCAAATAAAATTGTCTTTTATAAACAGGACTAATTTTTTCGGGATGCGTTGAAAACGTTTCTAATGTTTTGCCGAATTTCTTTTCACTGGGAAAAAGTTTCAGCATTAATGCTGATGACGTTTTGCCGACTTTATCGATAAATTTAAAAGTTTGTGCCGGACTCAGTAAAACAATTTTATCTATTGAATTTTTTCTTTGTGTGGCTAATAATGTAGCAATCCAGCCTCCGCGTGATGCCGCAACAATATCAAAGTTCTTTAATTTATAATGATTGAAAATTTCGTTATACAAAGTAATAATTTCCTCTGGTGAAAGGGGTTTTGCGCTCAAGGTAGATTTTCCAGGTTCCATCATAAAGTCGATGGCGTAAACACGATGGTTTTTTGCTAAAGCTTTAATATTTGGATACCACATTGTTGAACTGGCATCCATTCCGTGAAGTAAAACCAAAGGTTTTTCATTTTTTGGTCCGGCCATAATAACGTGAGCTGTTCCAAAACTAGTTTTTATATCTTCTTCGGTATAAGGAACATCCCAAAGTTTGAGTGCCTTGTTGTAAGAAGTTATATAAGCGTTTTTTTCTTTTTTTGTCTGAAAAACATAATCGTCAAATTTTACTTTTTTGGAGGAAGCACAACCAACAATTAGAAACAATAAAAGAAATTTAGGTAGTAATTTTGACATAATGGTGAAATTCAATTTACATTAAAGGTAACATTAATATAAATTTCACGAGTATTATAATTTTGATTTAAAGTATCAAAATTATAATATTTTTGAATTTCTGCTGATATGTCTTAATTTTCTCTTTAACCTCATTATGAGAATAAAAATTTCCATTCTGAATTTCTTGTTCGGCTACTTTTAGTTCTTCATTATATTGTTCCTCATAATTTTTAGGAGTGGTTTTTCGGCAATCCAAAATTGTTTTCAAAGCTGATGATTCATCATCAATTTTTGCTACTTCAGAAATCAAAATATTTTTAAGTTCAAGGGTATTCATAAAGTTATAATTTGTAAACAACAAAACAATTTAATTAATAAGCATAAAAAAAGGGCTTTTTAAGCCCTTTGGTGTTTTTAAAAATAGACCCTGAAAGCGATGTATCCAAAATACATTTATGGTAGATGTTTCACCGCCACGCTGAATGAGGTATTACCTATTTATTTGTACAAAAATAATGCAAAAAAGTAAGCAAAAATAAATATGTAAGAATTTTATTCTATTTTAAATGTTTTTTGCTGCGCCTCGCTCAAAAAAGTCCACGCTATAATTCGGCTTGTTTTTTGGCCTTGAGCCATATCAATTGTTTTTATTGAAGCTGCGTTTACCTTGTTTAAGGTTCTATAAATGCTCGAAAGATTATCTCTTTTTGAAACCAAAGTTGTAAACCATAAACATTGCATTGCATATTTGGCGCTTTCAAAAATCATTTGGGTTACAAAGCCAAGTTCTCCTCCGTCACACCATAATTCGGCATTATGTCCTCCGAAGTTTAAAACCGGATTTGTATTTTTCTTTTCCTTTGGATTTAAGTTAGACACTTTGCGTACAGTACTTTGGTTGGCGTCTTCGGCAGAAGAATGAAAAGGAGGATTACAGATCGTAAAGGTAAATCGGTCTTCCGGAGTAATAATGTTTTTAAAAATAAAACGTGATTCGGTTTGTTGCTGTAAACTTATCGCATCGATCAATTTTGGATTTGCCTCAATAATTTTACTGCAATTTTGAATAGCGTTTAGATCTATATCTGTTCCTACAAAACTCCAGTCGTAAATGGCATTTCCTAAAATTGGATAAATACAATTGGCACCAGTTCCTATGTCTAAACCTAAAACTGAAGAACCTTGCGGAATAATTCTGTTATTGGTTTCTGCTAGTAAATCAGCTAAATAATGAATATAATCTGCTCTTCCGGGAATTGGCGGGCAAAGATAATTTTTAGGAATACTCCAGTTTTGAATATCGTAATACGTTTGTAATAATGCTTTGTTAAGCAATTTTACAGAAACAGGATTACTGAAATCAATAGTCTCACTTCCGTGAATGTTGATCGCAACGTGATTTTTTAGTTCTGGACAATTCGCGATAAGAAGTTCAAAATCATAACGGGAGCGATGAAGATTTCGAGGATGTAAAATATTTTTTTCAGAATTGTCTGTTGCTTTCATTTTTGTGAATTTGGGTGCAAAGATAGTCATTCCTTTTGGAGGAAAGTGCTTCTGTAAATTCCAATTCTTTTAAATCACAAATTCCAACTTTAATTCTATGATTAATTTTAGTTAATGTTACACTTAGGATGACAAATCAATCAATACATTCCATCAATAATAAATCGCCATTATTGTGTGTGATTGTTACAATTCCGTCCTGAGCGACTGAATTACTGCTGCCGGTTCTGTAGCCCATTGTAAGTGTATCGTTTTCTAGCTCATACAGTAAGTTTTTTGAATAAATACCATTTACGACACCAATCGGTATTAAAGAAATTGGCGTTTTGGTGGTATACCATTTCTCGAATTTATTGGGTAATAAAAATATTTTAGAGTGATCGTCTAGAATTACAATTTTAAGTAAATCGCGATAACGTACGATATTGGTAAGGTTTGTAATGGTATGATCTGCGCGTTTTCCGGTCGCCCAGACAACGTTTACAGCAGGAATTTTTCTTTCTATCAAATAATCAAAAGCTTTTTCAAGGTCTGTTTTGTTTTGATCCGGTGCATATACAATTTCAATTGGATATTGTGAGGTTTTATAAATTTCGGGATCAAAACCACGATCAAAATCTCCTAAAAGTACGTCGACTTTAATGTCCAGTTCGATAACTCTTTCAATAGCAGAATCAAGCACAACAACAAGCGGAGACCATTCCAGCAATTGTCCTAATAATTCGGGATTGCAAGCAGCTCCGTTGGCAATAATTAAAGCAGGTTCCTGATCGTCGCGAACTATATGGTGTGATGACATGCTGATTTTTTTTGTGATGCAAAGGTACGGGTAGTATTTTAGATTTTAGAGTTCATATTTTAGATTTTTTGTCAAAGATTAAGAGATTAGCATAGATGAATCTTTTAACCTGTGGCAAATATTTTTAAGTATGCGTTTTTTTAATCTAAAATCTAATCTGCAATCTAAAATTAAATAAGACGTCTATGATAATTAATTTGTCCTAAATGATACGCCAAATGTGTGGAAAGATGAACCAGAAAATATCCTGTTGTCATTTCTTTTTCAAAAACAATTTGTGGATAAACAGCCTCTAAATCTGCTTCTGTTAATGAATCGAGAGCGTTATTGACTACCAGAATTGTAGCATCAATTTTGCTGATTAATTCTGATTTAGGAATATCTTTTAATGAAAATTCCAAAGGTCTGTCACGAATATAACCTGTTTTCCCAAGTTCTGCACCAATATAAGTATTGATGTTTCCTATTAAGTGCAAACAAAGATTTCCTGCAGAATTTGAAATATTTTTATCAATTGCCCAAAGCTGATTTTCACTTTGGTACGATTCTATCTCTATTTTAAGTTTGTTCAGGTCGCGGTTAAATAACGATTTTAAAGTTTCGATGAGCATAATCTTATTATTTGGTTTTTATCGGAATCCAGATGTCTTCTTCAGAATTTGGATCGTCTTTTTTATATTTTTCACCCATAATTGCAAAATGCGGTCTTTCGTCAACCGTATATGCTGAATTTGGAAGCCATTCAACAAAAATAGAATGATAGGTTTTGTGACCTTCGCTTGCCGGACCTTTGTGTGTAAAAACTGCATATAAACCAGCCGGAATAATTAATGTTTCCATTTCAGAAGGGATTTCTTCAAAGTCTGTAACTTCTATCGCAGCCCATTTTTGAAAGGAACTACCGGGATCAAAATTATCAAAATGCCCAACCGGAAATACTTCAAGTGAATACAAATTAGAGTCAATTGAGTTTTTGATTTCTTTTCGGCGTGGCATAAAACCATTCCATAACTGAAATGTTTTATTTTCGATAAAATTCATTTTAATGTAATTGCCGATTAATTTTTTTTCTGCTAAATTTTCAATTCTGGCTTCCATGTTTATTCTATAGTAAATGTTTTTGAATCGGTTTCGCTAAGCGAAAAATACCCCAAAGGATAATTGCTTTTGTCTGTCGTGTTGATGATATTTCCTTTTACAGTGGCAGGTGGGGATTGGAATGGTCCGCCAACATTACTGCCGGCAATACTAACCAAAATACTCATGTAGTTATAATATTGTTTTGAAATACCATAATGTGTTATGTTGATTTTGTCTCCGGGTTTTAATTCATCATCATCTGAAAGGCTGAAAAATTCATTGCCCTGAAAAAATTTATCGTCATCAACATAGTAATTTGAGGTAATCTTATTGGAGTATTCGTAATTGTACAAATAAAAGTTGTCTACACCTGCAGGATCATTGTAAAAAGCCCTTACTTCAATGTCTTTTCCTGTAAATCCTCCTTCGTTATTTTGTTCCATTCGGGTTATTGGAGCAACAGATTTCATGATTTCGCTTGCAGTATAAGTATTTCCGTTGCTAATAACGGTTAAGGTATATTGCTCGTCGATTACAGGTTTGAAATCATTACAAACATATCGGCCTGAATTAGGAACTTCAACAAAATCAAATTGTTCTCCTGCACTGTTTTTTACAAATACAATTGCTTCTGAAACAGTTGGGATTACATTTTCAAAATAACCCGTTGTAGTGGTTAGTTTTATTGTTTGTTGTGCGCCTGTGGTTCCTTTTTGCCAGTTTATGGCGCCTTCGATTACTAATTTTGATGGAGCAGTATCTAAGTCAACATCAACAACTTCTTCACAGCTTGTGAAGAAAATCGATATGAAAAATACGATTAACAAGATTGCTTTTTTCATGATTTGTATTTTTAATTCTTTGACAGAAAAGTGATTTTTAAAACTTGAAATTATAACTAACAGCAGGAACAATTCCGAAAATAGATGTTTTTACAGCCTCATTATACCCTGTATCCACATTTTGACGGAAGTTTATAGACGCTGCGTTTTGTCTATTGTATAAATTGTAAATACTAAAAACCCATTCGCCTTTCCAGTTTCTGTCTTTATTGCTGCGTGGTGTTAAAGTAGCCGAAACATCAAGGTGATGATATGCCGGTAAACGGTGTTCGTTTCGCAAACCATAACTCGGAACAGTAATGCCAAGATACTCGTATTGTCCGTTCGGATAAGTAACGGGCTGTCCCGATTGTAAGGCAAAATTAGCCCCAAAAGACCATTTTTCGTTTAAATTATAAGCAGAGGTAATGGCTAAATTATGTGTTTTGTCATAAGCAGAATTGTACCATTGTCCGTTATTTATTCCCGTTTCTTCAGGTGTTCTTCCCGGAGTTTGCTGTTCTGATTTTGACAATGTATAGGATATCCATCCATTAAATTTGCCTTCATTTTTCTTGAACATAATTTCTAAACCATAAGCGCGCATTTGCCCGTTTAAAATAACCTGCTCTATGGCATTATTAGCAATCAAATCTGCACCATCAATATAGTCGAGACGATTTTGAATTTCTTTATAATAACTTTCGACTTCGAGGGAATATGCTCCATTATTTATATTTCTGAAATAACCTAAAGCAACCTGATCTGCAATCTGTGGTTTGATATAAGTATCACTTGGCATCCAGACATCGAGCGGAGTAGGTGATGAGGTGTTCGAAATTAACTGAAGATATTGTGCCATTCGGTTATAACTCGCTTTTACCGCCTGATCGTCATTTAGCTGGTAAGAAATTGAAAATCTTGGTTCCAGATTATTATAGTTTTTTATGGATTTATTTTTGCCGTAATATTCGGTTCCAATAGGAGTTCCTTTTTCGTAAATTTCTAAATCTGAATTGAAAACAACAGGATTATTATTATCGTATAAATTGATTGTCGAAGCGCCTAAACGATAAAATAAACTATAACGCAATCCGTAAGCGACTGTGATTTTTTTCGAAAGCTGATTTTCGGCATCAATATAAATGGCGGGTTCAAAAGCATATTTTTTATCTAATTGATCCGGGTTAATTCCGGATTCTGCATTACTTGGTTTAATCGTTCCGGGATTAAATTCATAATAGATTCCGTTTAAGCCGTAATTCAATTTGAATTTATCTGAAATATAGTTTTTGAAATCGTATTTAATATTATAATTTTTGATTCCCGAATCCCATTTGAAACCAACGAAATCAAGATCTAAACCGTAATAATAATCGCTATAAATCAAGGATAAATTCGAGAATAATTTATCAGAAAACAAATGATTCCAACGAAGATTTAAAGTTGAATTTCCGTAAATATTCGTGAAACTTTTATTTAAACTAAACACATCACGGCCAAAATAACCGGATAAATACAAACTGTTATTGTCATTTAATTTATAACTCAATTTGGTGTTTAAATCATAAAAATAAGCGGAGTTATCTTTGTTCTCTTCGGATAGTTTTAAAAATAAATGTGCGTAAGACGCTCTTCCTCCAATTAAAAACGAACCTCGATCTTTTACTATCGGACCTTCGGCAAGAATTCTGCTCGAAATTAATCCGATTCCCCCATTTACATGGAAATCCTTACTGCTTCCGTCTTTTTGATAAATATCTAAAACTGAGGAAGCTCTTCCTCCATAGCGTGCAGGAATTCCACCTTTATATAATTTTAAATCTTTTATGGCGTCAGGATTAAAAACGGAGAAAAATCCAAATACGTGTGATGAATTAAATATCGTTGCTTCGTCTAATAAAATTAAGTTTTGATCTGCACCTCCGCCACGAACGTTGAATCCGGATGCGCCTTCACCTGCATTTGTAACTCCCGGAAGTAATAAAATAGATTTTAAAACATCGACTTCACCTAAAACTACCGGCATTTTTTTGATGGTGGCAATTGAAAGTTTATTGGCACTCATTTCCGGCGATTTGATGTTGACTTTTCCTTTATTGTCGGTAATAACAACTTCCTGAAGTTCTTCGCCGCTGCCTTCGTTTAAGGCAAAATTATTTTTGGTATTTTGATTTAAAACAACTGTTTTTTGAATGGTTTGGTAACCAACATAACTTATCTCGATTTGATGTTCACCTGATGGAATGGTAAGCGAATAAAAACCGTATTCATTAGTTGTAGTTCCAATTTTTAGTGCGGGAATATAAATGTTGACGCCAATTAAGGTTTCATTATTTTTAAAGTCGGTTATGGTGCCGCTTAAAGTAAATTTTTCCTGAGCAAATGAAGTAAAGATTGTAAAAATAATAATTAGAAACGTAGTAAACTTTTTTGTAATCATTGTTTTGATTTTGATTTACATAGATAATAATTCTTACTAAATATTATAGAGTAAGGTTTGTTAAACATTAGTTAAGAAAAAAAGACAACCGTTTCGGGTTGTCTTTTTTACTATTAATGTGTAAACATTTTATTTATTTAATTTCGGCAAGAATTGCATTGAATGTCGCACTTGGGCGCATTGCTTTGCTTACTAACTCCGGAGTTGGCTGGTAGTAACCGCCAAGAGTTTGAGGTTTTCCTTGAGCACCAATTAATTCAGCGTCGATTTTAGCTTCGTTAGCTTCAAACTGAGCTGCAATTGGAGTAAAAATAGCTTTTAATTCAGCATCTTTATTTTGTGCTGCCAAAGCCTGAGCCCAATAGAAAGCAAGGTAGAAATGAGAACCTCGGTTATCAATCTGACCTACTTTACGAGCTGGAGATTTATCATTTGCAAGGAATTTATCATTTGCTTCGTCAAGAGTTTCAGCTAAAACAATTGCTTTAGAATTATTTAAAGTTTGTCCTAAATGCTCTAATGAAGCACCAAGAGCTAAAAATTCTCCTAGTGAATCCCAACGTAAATATCCTTCTTCTGTAAATTGCTCAACGTGTTTAGGAGCAGAACCTCCGGCACCAGTTTCGAACAATCCACCACCATTCATTAACGGAACGATAGATAACATTTTTGCAGAAGTTCCTAATTCTAAAATTGGGAATAAATCTGTTAAGTAATCACGTAAAACGTTTCCTGTTACAGAGATAGTGTCTAAACCTTTGATAATTCTGTCTAAAGTAAATTCAGTTGCAGCAACAGGATTTAAGATGCGAATGTCTAAGTTTGTAGTATTATAATCTTTAAGATATTTTTGAACTTTTACAATCAATTCTCTGTCATGCGCTCTGTTTTCGTCTAACCAGAAAACAGCAGGAGTATCAGATAAACGAGCTCTGTTTACAGCTAGTTTAACCCAGTCCTGAATAGGAGCGTCTTTTGCCTGACACATTCTGAAAATATCATTTGCTTCAACGTTTTGCTCCATTAAAACAGTTCCTTTATTATCAACTACACGAACAACTCCGTCAGCTTGCAATTGGAAAGTTTTATCGTGAGATCCGTATTCTTCTGCTTTTTGAGCCATTAAACCTACGTTAGGAACACTTCCCATTGTTTTAGGATCAAAAGCACCGTGTTTTTTACAGAAATCGATAGTTGCAGTATAAATTCCGGCATAAGAACGGTCTGGAATAACAGCGATTGTATCTTGTTGTTTTCCTTCTTTATTGTACATCTGTCCAGAAGTACGAATCATTGCCGGCATAGAAGCATCAACAATAACATCAGATGGAACGTGTAAGTTTGTAATTCCTTTATCAGAATTTACCATTGCCAAAGCCGGTCCGTTTTCTATTGCTTTAGTAATGTCAGCTTCAACTGCAGCTTGTTCAGGTCTTCCTGCAATTTTTGCGTAGATATCACCTAAACCATTTCTGGTATCAATATTTAATTCAGCAAATAAAGTTTCATATTTTTTGAAAAGATCAGCAAAATAAACTTCAACGATAGCGCCAAAGATAATTGGATCTGAAACTTTCATCATTGTAGCTTTCAAATGCACAGAAAGTAAAACACCTTCTTTTTTTGCTTCAGCGATTGCTTCAGCAGCAAAAGATTTTAATTTTTTTACACTTAAAACAGAACTGTCTATTATTTCGCCAGCTTTTAATGGTGTACTTGCCTTAAGAACAGTAGTTGTTCCATCTTTTGCAACGAATTCAATTTTTACATCATTAGCGTCTGCAACAGTAAGTGATTTTTCGCTTCCGTAAAAATCACCATTTGGCATAGAAGCTACTTTAGTTTTTGAGTCAGCAGACCAAGCACCCATAGAGTGTGGATTTGCTTTTGCAAAGTTCTTAACTGCTCTTGGCGCTCTACGATCAGAATTTCCTTCACGCAAAACAGGGTTTACAGCAGAACCTAATACTTTAGCGTATTTAGCTTTGATTTCTTTTTCAGCATCATTCTGAGGCTCTTCAGGAAAATCAGGTATTTTGTAACCATGAGATTGTAATTCTGCAATAGCCGCTTTTAATTGCGGTACAGATGCAGATACGTTTGGTAATTTAATAATATTAGCTTCTGGTTGTGTAGCTAATTGACCTAATTCAGCCAAAGCATCTCCGGTTTTTTGAGCATCTGTTAAAACCTCAGGAAAATTTGATAAAATTCTACCTGCCAACGAGATGTCTCTGGTTTCGATAGCGATACCAGCCGTAGCTGTAAATGCCTGAACAATTGGTAAAAAAGAATAAGTCGCTAATAATGGCGCCTCATCAGTTAAGGTGTAATAAATTTTTGAATTCTGTGTCATTTTTTTTTTTTTTATAATCGTATCGCAAAGGGTACGCGATGTAAAAGGTATAGTTGGCTCGAAATGAGCGGAGCAAATATAATAAAAACAGTCCGAAAACGGTGTAGTTTTCCGGATAAATACAGGAATTACGAAATTGTTATTTCGGCAACGTTAAATTGCTAATTCGATGATTTTGATATTAAAATATTGCTGTTTTGTTATTTTAAAAAAGTAAGCATAAAAAAAACTCGTTTCAAACAATATGAAACGAGTTTTTTTATAACAAAGAGATAAATGATTATCTTCTTTTATCTCTAATCTTAGCTTTTTTACCAGTAAGTTCTCTGAAGTAGAAAATTCTAGCTCTACGTACAGCACCTTTCTTGTTGATTTCAATTTTTTGTAAAGCTGGTAAGTTTACCGGGAAGATACGCTCAACACCAATAGCACCAGACATTTTACGAATAGTAAAAGTTTCTGTGTTACCAGAACCTCTTCTTTGAATAACAACTCCTTTAAAAAACTGAGTTCTTGTTTTTTCACCCTCTTTAATTTCGTAGAAAACTGTGATAGTATCTCCAGCTCCAAAAACAGGGAAATCTTTTTTAGCAACTAATTCGGTTTGAACGAATTTCATTAAATCTGCCATGATATCTTAAATTATGGTTTTTTATAATAGAGCAACATTCACGGATCTCGCCAGAGGTTAGTCTAATTCGGGTGCAAATGTAGTTAAATAAATTCAAATTCCAAATTTTTAAAATTCCAAATTCCAATGCAAAACGTCAAATTACAATATAAGTAAAATTCCAAATTCCAATCTTTTAACTAGTTGATCAATTGGAATTTGGAATTTTAAAAATTTGGATTTTATTCTAACAGATCCGGGCGTCTGTTCTTTGTATGTTCATACGCCATATCTTCTCGCCATTTGTCAATTTTGGCAAAATGACCACTGGTTAAAACTTCCGGAACTTTCCATCCCTTATAATCTGCAGGTCTTGTATATATAGGTCCGGAAAGTAAATTATCCTGAAAACTATCTGTCAATGCCGAAGTTTCATCGCTTAAAACTCCTGGAATTAATCGAATTAAAGCATCAGATAAAACCAAAGCGCCTAATTCTCCTCCGGATAAAACATAATCGCCAATCGAAATTTCTTTGGTAATAAAATGATCACGAACACGCTGGTCTACACCTTTATAATGCCCGCATAAAATGATAATATTTTCATACATCGACATTGTATTCGCCATTTTTTGGTTTAAAGTTTCTCCATCTGGCGACATATAAATGATTTCATCATATTCGCGCTCACTTTTTAAATGAGTAATACAAGCATCAATAGGCTGAACGGTCATTACCATTCCGGCGCCACCGCCAAACGGATAATCGTCGACACTTTTTTGTTTATTAGTTGTATAATCTCGCAAATTATGAAAATGAACTTCAACCAAACCTTTGTCGATGGCACGTTTCATAATCGAAGCCTCAAACGGACTTTTTAATAATTCCGGCAAAATCGTAATAATATCAATTCGCATTTTTCTTCAATATTTTCTAAGCGGCAAAGATACAAAGTAATATTTGAGAACTTTGAAAATATAACAAGAACAATTTGAGGGATTATTGTTAGTTGATATAATCGTAATTGCAATATTTTTTTCTAAATATAAATTTGAAAAAAAAAGTTGAGAAGAAATCCAAATAGAAAATAAGAATAGCTATTTTTTTGAATATATTTAACGAAAAGTATATGAGAAAAATAGCTATTCTTATTTTTATAATATTTTGTTCCTGCAGTAAAGAAAAAACAAATAAAATTCCAAAAGAAGTCCCAAAAGAAATTCCGAAAGAAGCGTCTTATTTTAAACACATTAAAAGTAATGATGTTAAATTGGCCGAACCTGTTTATGGAGATTGGTTGTTTTCTCATAAAGAAAAAGGACAAACTTTTGAGCAATACTTTACATCTAAACATATTGTGCCAACAAAGGAGGCAAATATTATTTACATCCGACCTATTGGAAATTTTAATTCTTTGCAAAAAAAACAAATTAAGCTCGCTAATGAATATTTAGAAATTTACTTTCAATTAAAAACAAAAACGTTAGCACCTATTTCTAATGACGTGGTTCCAAATTCTTCCAGAAGAATGATGTATGGTCATGAACAGTTATTGGCAGGTTATCTTTTAAATGATGTTTTGAAAGAAGAAAAACCTTTAAACAGAATTGCCTTAATGGGGCTTTCAGAATTGGATTTATATCCTAAGCCTGAATGGAATTATGTTTTTGGTTTGGCTTCTTATCATGATAAAGTGGCTGTGAGTTCAATTTATAGATTGCAGGATGGAGAATTAACATCTGAAAACTTCAATTTATGTTTATCACGATTACTTAAAATAAGCTCTCATGAAATCGGACATATGTTTGGTTTGCATCATTGTATTGCGGCTGATTGTGTAATGAATGGTACTAATAGTATGGAAGAAACCGACCGGCATTCGATAAGATTATGTTCTGTCTGCCAAAGAAAATTGAATTCGTGTATACAATATGATAATAAAAAGAGGTTGAGTGATTTAGAGAAATATTTTAAAAAGAATGACTTAAACGACGAATTTGATTTGATGAAAAAAGATATTGGAATTATTCAATAAATAGAAATGAAAAAAACAAAAATTCTTGCAATAACCGGCAGTACCAGAAAAAATTCAAGCAACTTCAAAATTTTAAAATATATTTCGGATAATATTAAAACAGAATTCGAAGTTGAAATATTTGAAGATCTAACTGAAATACCACATTTCAATCCTGATTTGGATAATGAGAATCCACCAAATATGGTTACTTTTTTTAGGAATAAAATAAATGAGGCAGATGGCGTGCTAATTTGTACTCCCGAATATGTTTTTAGTTTACCGGGAAGTTTAAAAAATGCTTTAGAATGGTGTGTTTCGACTACTATTTTTTCAAATAAAAATATTGGATTAATAACCGCTTCGGCTTCTGGAGAAATGGGGCACAAGCAATTATTGCTTATAATGAAAACGCTCGAAGCTAAATTTCTGGATAATACACAACTTTTAATTCAGGGCATCCGTGGAAAAATTAATGAAGAAGGAAAAATTATAAACGAAGAAACAGAATCTGAACTTCAGGATTTTATATGTAATTTTGAAAGTCAATTTAATTAAAGATTTTATTTAAAAGATTATTTTTACTTAAAAAAGATAAGATGATTTCCAGAAGAACTTTTGTTATTAATTCCGGTTTAGCTACTGCAGCAGTTTTAGCGATGCCATCTTTAGCTTTTACTATGAACAAAAAAGAAATTGGTTTACAATTATATACATTGCGAGATGAAATTTCGAAAGATGTAAAATCTACCTTGCAAAAAGTAGCCGCTGCAGGTTATACAAATATTGAAACTTATGGATTTTCTATAAAAGATCAGTTTTGGGGAATTTCGCCAACAGCACTTAAAAAAATCTTAGACGAAAATCAATTAAAAGCCGTAAGCGGACATTATAATTTAGGAAGTTTTTTATATGATGGAAACACAACAGAGCTTATTGCGGCAATTGAAGCAGCAAAAGTTTTAAAAAGCGAGTATTTGACAATTCCCTGGGTTGATGAGCCATTTAGAAAAGATTTTAAAACAATAGCGTCACGATTAAATGAAGCTGCAAAAATGTGCAAAGCTTCAGGCTTAAAATTAGCGTATCATAATCATGATTTTGAATTTCAAGAACACGATGGAATTACCGGATATGAAATCTTACTAAAAGAAACAGACAAAGATTTAGTATATTTTGAGTTAGATTTATATTGGGTGGTTCGCTCAGGAAATGATCCGTTGAAATTGTTTAAGGAAAATCCCGGACGTTTTAAAATGTGGCATGTTAAAGATATGAACAAATTAAATCAAGCTTTAAATACTGAAGTTGGTTCGGGTTCAATTGATTTTAAAACTATTTTTAAGGAAGCAAAACAATCAGGAATGAAACATTTTTTTGTTGAACAGGAGAATAATTACAATCCAAATTCTTTTGAGTCTATAAAAAACAGCTATGATTTTATTTCCAAAGAATTGCTTTAGAATAATTCATTTAGAAACCTTATTTTTGTAGGAATAAAATCAGAATAAATATGCAAAGTTTCGGAACAAGTAAAGAATTTATAAAAGGCGATGATATTGAATGGGAAGTGGTTGGTGAAGGAATTAAACGCAAAATCCTGGCTTATGATGATAAAGTAATGCTGGTAAATGTTCATTTTGAAAAAGGTGGAATAGGTGTTTTACATGAGCATTATCATTCTCAGGTAACTTATGTCTCAAGCGGTAAATTCGATGTTACAATTTCTGGTGTTACCCAAACATTAAAAGAAGGCGATAGCTTTTATATTCCGCCACATGCAATTCATGGTGTTGTTTGTCTCGAAAGCGGACTTTTAACAGATGTATTTAGCCCGATGCGTGAAGATTTTATGAAATCATAAAGTTTTAAAATCAATATAATCTTTAAAATCAATCTCTGATTTGATTCTGAATTTGAAAAATTTTTACAATTTTTAAAGTTTTGGTTAAAATTAGATTGGTATTTTTGCAAAATGAATTTATCCAAAACGAATGTCTTATTTATGGCAGTTTGCACTGGACTTATAGTTGCAAATCTTTATTACTGCCAGCCTTTAATTGTTTTAATTGCCAACGAATTTAAAATTCCGGAAGCCAATGCAGGAACCATAACATATCTTACACAAGCCGGATATGCAATTGGTTTATTTTTCATGGTTCCGTTAGGTGACAAAATCGAGCGTAAAAAGCAAATTTTGATGACCACTTTTGCGTCGGTAATAGCCTTAATTTTAGCTGCAACAGCAAAGAGTTTCTTTCTTTTGCAAATAGCTTCTTTATTAATAGGAATCACTTCAATAGTTCCACAGCTTATTTTGCCATTGGCGGCTTCATTAAGTGCGCAGGAACAACGAGGAAAAGTTGTTGGAACTATTATGAGCGGCTTATTGGTCGGAATTTTACTTTCAAGAACTTTAAGCGGATTCATTGGTCAGGTTTTGGGTTGGAGATCGATGTTTTATATCGCAGCCGGAATCTGTCTTTTGATCTTTTTTGTAATTCAGAATAAATTCCCCATTAATAAACCTCAGTTTCAGGGAACTTACGGTCAATTGATTTCTTCTCTTTTTACACTAATAAAAACACAGCCGGTTTTGCGTGAAGCTACATTAATCAATGTATTCAGTTTTGCACAATTTGGTGCTTTCTGGACTACAATGGTATTACTGCTTTCCGGAGAACCTTTCCATTTTAATAGTGCAACAATTGGTTTATTCGGAATTGTTGGTGCATCCGGAGCTTTGGCAGCGCCATTAGTTGGAAAAATGGGTGACAAAGGCGGGTCTAGAGTAGCGGTTGGTTACGGCTGTTTGCTGATATTAATAAGTTTTTTAATTTTTTACTTTTCAGTAGAAAGCGTAATTGGTATTGCGATTGGAATTGTATTTATTGATATCGGAATTCAAGGCGTTCATATTTCAAACCAAACCCGTGTTTATTCTCTACTTCCCGAAGCAAGAAATAGACTGAATACCGTATTTATGTCGTTTAGCTTTTTAGGAACGGCTGCAGGATCTGCATACGGATTATTATTATGGAAATTAGGAGGATGGCACGCCGTAAGTATTGGTTGTGTTGGATTGTCTTTATTAGCATTTACAGTTTACGGACTTACTTATAAATCATCCCGACGCTTCGGGACTAAAAAATAGAAAGCACAAATTGATACAGAATTAATTTGTAAATTTGCAATCAAAATTAAAAATTACAACATGGAAAACGGAATATACGCTAAATTCAATACTAGTAAAGGTTCGATTTTAGTAAAACTTACACACGACTTAACACCAGGAACCGTAGGGAATTTTGTAGCTCTTGCAGAAGGAAATATGGAAAATAAAGTAAAACCACAGGGACAAAAATTCTATGACGGATTAACATTTCATAGAGTAATTCCTGATTTTATGATTCAGGGTGGATGTCCTAAAGGAACAGGAACTGGAGATCCTGGTTATAAATTTGATGATGAATTTCACCCAAGTTTAAAACATGATCGTCCGGGAGTTTTAGCTATGGCAAACTCAGGTCCTGCAAGTAATGGTTCTCAATTTTACATCACTCACGTTCCAACTTCTTGGTTAGACGGAAAACACACTGTTTTTGGTCACGTAATCGAAGGTCAGGACGTTGTTGATGCTGTTGCTCAAGGTGATAATCTTGATGCAGTAGAAATCATCAGAGTTGGTGAAGAAGCTGAAAAATGGAATGCTATTGAAGCTTTTGTTGGTTTAAAAGGTGCACGTTTGAAAAGAGACGCTGCCTTAAAAGCTGAATCTGAAGCTAAAATGGAGCAATTAGCTGCTGGATTTGACAGAACTGAAAGCGGATTACGTTACAAAATGATTAATAAAGGAGACGGTAAAAAAGCAGAAGCAGGTAAAACAGTTTCTGTACACTACGAAGGTTCATTAGAAAACGGAAAAGTGTTTGATTCATCTTATCCAAGAAAAAAACCAATCGAATTTAGATTAGGTCAGGGCCAGGTTATTGAAGGATGGGACGAAGGTATTGCTTTATTACAAGTTGGTGACAAAGCTCGTTTTGTAATTCCGTCTGATTTAGCTTATGGAGCTGCAGGTGCAGGAGGTGTAATTCCACCAAACGCAACTTTGATTTTTGACGTTGAATTAATGGACGTAAAATAAGAAGCTTACAAAACAATTTAGTTTTGTTTTAAATAATAATCCCATTCGCCAGCCGAGTGGGATTTTTTTATATTTACTCAAAAATTAAAGCAAAATAATGAAAGCAAAAATCCTAATCCTAACCGCTGTAACTCTACTTTTAGTTTCATGCGGAACTAAAAAATCGGTTCCTGCTGTAGCAGCTACACCTACAGTTACCGAAACTAAAGCCACAGAATTAACACCTGAATTGGCGGAAGGAAAAAACCTTTATGATAACAGTTGCGCAAGATGCCACAAACTTTACGAGCCAAAGAAATTTAGTCAGGAGGAATGGAAGCCAATTTTGACAAGGATGCAGAAGAAAGCACATTTAGATGATGTTCAAATGGCTTCGATATCAAACTATATTACATCCCAATTATAAGTGTATTTAGAAAGGCATTCTTTAAACGGGATGCTTTTTTTATTTTAGTTGAGAACAAAAAAAACACCTTCACAAATGAGGTGTTTTAAAATTTAAGAATGATGTACAGCCGTATTGTCTACAGCAATTATTTTTAAAGTTTTTATTCCGGCAGGCAATTCCCAATCGACTTCGTCATTTTCTTTAAAACCAATAATGGCAACACTTAAAGGCGCTAAGATTGAAATTTTTCCTGATTTTACATCAGATAAAGAAGGTAAAACAATTTGAATTTTCATTTGTTTTTTTGCCTTGACATCTTCAATTGTAACAAACGAATTGATTCTGACAACAGAATGATCTAATTCGCTTTCCTTACTTATAACTGCGCGATCTAATTCTTGCGAAAGCTGATTGGCTTCTTTTGTGTTTGTTGAATTTTTACTTTTTAGTATCAGTTCTCTTAAAAACTGATAATCTGTTTTACAGAAAGTGGGTGTTGGTTTCATAATGATATGTATTATTTATTGAATTTTAAACTTGAATAATTGATTGATACGCTTGATAAAGCTTAAATTGTTTTCAAATGCATATTGCATTCGAAATAGGCTAATGAATGTTGTGAAAAATTTTAATTGAAAGAACCAGAAAATTATTTGAGAGAGAATTTACTCTTTCAAATAAAATAAATGATTCGTTTTTTGGTAAAAATCCTCCGCCTGAAAGAAGAAATTGAAATAGACGGAGGCCTAATTAATAAAGGCCTTACTATGTGAAATAAATGCAGCAGCAAGCGGTTTTCTTTTCAAAGAAAACAACAAAGATGTAGCTGTAAATATATTTATAGTACTCACAATGAGAAATGTTTATTGATCTGCAAATATAGGAAAAGTTTTCTAAAAAAGCTAAAATCTTATTTCCACTTAATACTACAGCCAATACTTGGTTTTTGAGTTTCGTTTAAACTTCTGTTGTAAATCAGGGTATCTATGGCGCTTCTTAAATCACTTCCACTTAAAGGAATTCCGTTATTAGGTCTTGAATCGTCAAGCTGACCACGGTAAAATAAGCGATCTAAATTATCAAATAAATAAAAATCTGGTGTGCATGCGGCGTCATAAGCTTTGGCAACTTCCTGACTTTCGTCGAATAAATAAGGAAAATCTATTTTATTCTGAAAAGCAAATTCTGTCATCATTTCCGGTGAATCCTGTGGATATTTTTTGACATCGTTGCTGGAAATTGCAATTACTCCAATTCCTTGTACACGGTAATCATTAGCTATCATAATAATTTCCGGTAATGCATGATGCACAAACGGACAATGATTGCAGATAAAAATCACAAGTGTTCCTTTTGATCCTTTTACATCTTCAAACGAGTAAACGTTATTAGAATTAGTATCTTTTAGTTTGAAGTTTGGAGCAATTGTTCCAAGCGGAAGCATATTTGAAGAAGTTTGTGCCATTTTCTTAAAGTCTTTATTCAAAAGTAAATTTAAATTCTGAATGTTGTGGACAAACATAAGTTTTTTTGTACTGTTGGTTGTTTTTAACCGCAAAGTTCGCAAAGCTGAATCAATATACAGCTTTGCGAACTTTAATTTTTACAAGATCACATACAGATGAAAAAATCCTTGCGAACTTTGCGGTTAATTTTTTTCATATTCTATTTCTCAACTTTTCAAAAAAATATATCCAAAGAGACATATTATTAAAAATAGCTCTTTGGATATTATTGTATTTAGGAAATGATATATATAGAAGATTTTATGAATTTAAGAAATCCAATAAATCTGAGTTTAATTTGTCTTTGTGTGTGTAAAACAATCCGTGTGGAGCGCCTTCGTACACAATATATATATTTTGACGGATGGCCTCTGCTGTTTTCTTAGATGTTAAATCTATTGGAACAATTTTGTCATCATCGCCATGTATAATTAAAGTAGGAACTTTTACAAAATCCAGTTCATCTCTAAAATCAGTATAAGAAAAAGATTCAGCACATTTTAAAGTCGCTCTTGGAGAAGCAAAAGAACACAACATTCTGTAATATTCCATCAATGGCGTACTTAATGGTTTATTAATAATATTTACACCAAAAAAGGTTTTTCCAAAATTATCTACAAAACCTATTCTGTCTTCTTTAATTGCATTGGCAGTATTATCGCTTTTTTCCTTTGGATGTCCGTCCGGATTATCATTTGTTTTTAATAAAAATGGAACAACAGAAGAGATTAAGGCAGCTTTTGTAACGCCTTTTCCACCATATTTGCTAAAATAACGAACTACTTCGCCACCACCCATAGAAAAACCTACAAGAGTAGCATCTTCTAAATGTAATTGCTCGATAATTTCTTTTAAGTCATCTGTCAGAGTATCATAATCGTAGCCTTCCCAAGGTTGAGAAGATTTACCAAAACCACGGCGATCGTAGGCAATTACCCTAAAGCCATTTTGCACTAAAAAGTCGATTTGATATTCCCACATTTCATTAGAAAGCGGCCAGCCGTGAATTAAAATTACCGGTTTTCCTTTACCATAATCTCTTACATATAATTTTACATTTGGATCTGTTTCTATATACTTATCAGTACATTGTACGGAAATATCACAATTTAAATCTCTAAGAGACGGGCTGCTATTCGTTAAAACATTTTCCATTTTATATTTTTTTAATTGTTAGCTTTATTCATTTACATTTGTAAAATTAAAAGCTTCATCGATAAAAAAAGTTATAGAATTTGAGTCAATACTTACAATATTAATATCTTAAAATAATGGATTTAACCTGGAATGAATTTGAAAGAACCGATATGCGCGTAGGAACCATCATTGAGGTAAATGATTTTCCTGAAGCCAGAAAACCTGCTTATCAACTCACAATTGATTTTGGTGCCGAAATTGGCATCAGAAAATCATCTGCACAAATTACAGTACATTACAAAAAAGAAGATTTAATAAATAGACAAATTATATCGGTTGTGAATTTTCCAAAAAAACAAATTGGAAAATTTATGAGCGAATGTCTTGTTCTTGGCGCAATAGGCAAGGAGGGAGACGTGATTTTATTAGCTCCAGATTTTAAAATAGAAAACGGTTTGCGTATTGGTTAATTTTAGTTTTTAGTGTATTAAATTTAACCGCAGAGTTCGCAAAGATTTTACGCAAAGTCCGCAAGGTTTAATACACAAAGCTTTGCGAACTTTTAATCCTTAAATCAGCCCGAAAAAAAAAACTTAGCGAACTTTGCGGTAAAATTTATTGGTTTATTTTAGAAATTAATTTCTGTAGAATCACCTGCCCTTCTTCCCAATATTTTAAATCAGAATCAGAGTTAATGTGACCTTTTTGTCCTACGTTTACAAAATCACTTCCCCACATTTCAGCAAAATATTGTTTTCTTTCGAAAGAAGCGTAAGGATCGTTTTCACTCGCCACAACTATTGATGGAAAAGGTAATTTTGAAATGGGCATTGGAGCAAAATTTCTAATAATCTCCGGCGTGTGTTGAGGTGAATCTACATCGGCGGGAGCTACCAATAATGCGCCAACAATATTTTTATTATTGTTTAATGCTGCCCAATGGTTTACCAATGAAACCGCAAGACTATGCGCAACCAAAATAGTTGGTTTATCCAATTTTGCCACTTCTTCATTCAATCTTTGAAGCCATTCTTCACGAACAGGTTCGTCCCAATTGTCCTGAACAAGGCGGGTTGAATTTTCGAATTTTTTATGCCAAAAAGTTTGCCAGTGTTTGTCACCAGAATTTCCCAGTCCGGGTAATATTAATAAGTTTGCTTCCATTGCCGTGGATTTTTTAAATTATTATTTTTTGATTTGTTTCTCTTTCAAAATACGATTTATTTCATTTACAAGCAACGGAAATGCAGGTTCTGTCATTCCGTGACCATATCCGTCTAATTCGTAAAGCTTCGTTTCTTTATGTCCCACTAATTTCATCATGCGTGCCATATATGCGTTTTCTTCGTAGCGCCCTAACATTTCTAATTCGCGATCTCCGGTAATTAATAAAAGAGGAGGAGCATCAGCACGAACATGAAAAAGTGGTGCAAATTCATCAATTGTTGGCTGTTTTTCAGGAATTCCGTTTTCTCTTCTAATTTCAAAATGGGTAATGCACTGACCGCTAAACGGAATCAATCCTGCAATTTTATTAGCATCAATTCCTTCTTTTTGAAGATATTTTTTATCTAAACCAATCATCGAAGCTAAATATCCTCCTGCAGAATGCCCTGAAACAAAAATCGAGGAATTATCACCGCCATAATTAATAATATTATTAAATGCCCACGCAACAGCGGCAGCGGCATCATCAATGGCTCTTGCGGCTTTTGCTTTTGGAGATAATCTGTAATTAACGCCAATAATAGCAAAACCTTTGTTTTTTAAAGCTTCCGGAATTTCTTTGCTTCCTCCGGTTAAACCTCCGCCATGAAACCAAATTATTGTTGCGAAATTTTTAGTGTTTTTTGGGTAATAAATATCCAAAACACATCTTTCGTTTATGTAACTGTCAGATTTATTGGTTGCTGCATTATAATATTGAATATTGGTTTTAGTTTCATATTCTGCTTTTTGGGCAAAAGCCGAAACTCCAATAAAAAAGCAAAGTAATACGGTTATTTTCTTCATAATATAAATTTTACTCCACTTTAAAATCACCTTCCAGACCATTTTCTGCATGCGAAGCAATCCACACTTTAAAATCGCCCGGCTCTGTTTTAAGTTCCATTTTATCATTATAAAAAGCAAGCTCAGAAACAGGAATTGAAAATTGTACGGTTTTAGATTCCTTAGGTTTTAATTCGATTTGTATAAAATCTTTAAGTTCTCTAATCGGCCTTACAATGCTTCCTGTAATATCTCGCACATATAGCTGCACCGTTTCTGTTCCTGTCGTATTTCCGGTATTCGTAATTACAGCAGAAACGTTTAATTTTTCGGTATTATTATTTTTAAGAATTGCTTTTTCAATTTTTAAATTTTCATAAGAGAAGGTTGTATAACTCAAACCAAATCCAAACGGATATTGAGGTTCATAGCCCGCATCAAGATAATGAGAATTATTTCCCAGAGAACTTTGCCAGGCTTCGACAGGAATATCCTGAATAGCGACAAAAGTTTTAGGATCTGCAGGTCTTCCAGTATTTGGATGGTTGTAGTAAATAGGGATTTGACCCACTTCTTTTGGCCATGTTACAGGCAATTTCCCTGACGGATTTACAACTCCCAGAAGTACATCAGAAATTGCAGGGCCAGCCATAGTTCCCGGATGCCATGCCATGATTAAGGCATTTACTTTTGGTAAAACCGCACCTAATGTAATAGGTCTTCCGGACATTATTACCAATACAATTGGCTTTCCTGTTTTTTGTAATTCAGCAATTAATTTTTCCTGCAAACCTGGTAAATTAATATTGGCTCTTGAATGTGCTTCTCCGGAAAGAATAGCTTCTTCTCCTGCAAAAAACAAAATCACATCTGATTTTTTAGCTTCTGCAATTGCGGCTGCAAAACCTTCTTCAGATAAAGATCGACTATGCGAAAGCCCGGCGGAATAAAATACATTATTTGCGCCAAAACTATTTTGTAGTGCTTTTAGTGGGGTTTGAGAATCTTCTTTATTTCCGTCAAAAATCCAGGTTCCTAATTGTTCTCGTGAAGCATCTGCCAAAGGACCAATAACCGCTATTTTTTGATTGGATTTTAAAGGTAAAATCTGATTCTCATTTTTTAATAAAACGCAGCTTTTACTTGCTGCTGTTTTTGCAGTTTGTAAAGCATCGGCACTTAATAACGAAAATTTTTCGCGGTCTTTAAAATATGGATTTTCAAAAATTCCCGCTCTAAATTTTATTCGTAGAATATTACGAACCATTTCGTCCAGTTGATTTTCAGAGATTTTCTTCTCAGCAATCAGCGTTTTTAAATGATGGGCATACGATAAACTGGTCATTTCCATATCAAGTCCTGCTGAGGCAGATTTTAATGCAGCATCTTTCTCGTCAGCTGCAAAACCATGCGGAATCATTTCAGTAACCGAATTCCAGTCGCTTACCACAAAGCCATCGTATTTCCATTCTTCGCGTAATATTTTTTTAAGTAAAAAAGGGTTTCCAGAAGCCGGAACTCCGTTTACGTCGTTAAAAGAACTCATGAAAGTAGCGGCTCCAGCTTTTGCTGCGGCTTCAAAAGGTTTTAAATATACATTTCGAAGCAAAGATTCAGACATGCTTACAGTGTTGTAATCTCGTCCGCCTTCTGCAGCTCCATAAGCGGCAAAATGTTTAGCACAAGCCAAAATTTGTCCGGGAACAGCAGGATCATTTCCCTGAAATCCTTTTACATAAGCAACTCCCAATCGTGATGCTAATAAAGGATCTTCACCTGGCGATTCTGCAATTCTTCCCCAACGGGCGTCTCTGGCAATATCAACCATTGGGGCATACGTCCAGTTAATGCATCTTGAATACGATTCATTAGCGGCGATTTTTGATGTTTTTTCGACCAAATCCATATCCCATGAAGCGGCTAAGCCTAAGGGGATCGGAAAAATAGTTTTATAACCGTGAATAACATCTCTTCCAAATAATAACGGAATATGATTGGGACTTTCTTCGACTGCAATTTTTTGTATTTCAAAAACAAGATTTGGATCTGTAAGATTTAAAATAGCACCTACTAAACCCTTTCGAACATCATTTTTAAGTTCTTCAGATAAACCTTTACTGCGGCTTGAAGTTCCTTTAAGGCATGCCTGACCAATTTTTTGTTCCAGGGTCATGTTTTTTATGATGTTGCCGATTTTCTTTTCAATATTTAAATCGGTTTTTTGGCTGTAGGATATTGATATTATGGAGAGAAACAATAATAAGCAATAATGTGGTTTTGTGGTTAGTGTTTTCAAGGTTAGCTTTTTTTAAATTAAATATATAAAAAAAGTCCAAAATGCAGGACATATTGGACTCGTACTTTTTAAAAAGTTATATTGGACTAAATATCGTCAAAATCGATATCTGTAAAGCTAGATCTTTGGCCTTCAGGTTTATCAGAACCATATTCTTTTTTAAAATCTTTTTGATGCCTTTCAGAGATTACTTCTTCGCCTTTGTGGTTCAAGACATATGAAGTCATTTCCTCTAGTATTTCGGCAAAAGCACCAAAATCTTCCTTGTACAAGTAAATTTTGTGTTTTTTAAAATGAAAAGAACCGTCTTCTTCGGTAAATTTTTTACTTTCTGTAATCGTGATATAATAATCGTCTGCTTTAGTAGCTCTCACATCAAAGAAATAAGTTCTTCTTCCTGCTCGTAATACTTTAGAAAAAATCTCTTCTTTTTCTAACATGTCATTTTCTCTCATAATACGTTCTATCATTTTTGGAATTAATAGTACTCAAAAATCATAAAAATTTATCTATTACGCAACAATTAAAGTAATTCTTTTTCCGAAAGTTGTTTTAAATATAACGATGCATAATATCCTTCCTGATTTATTAATTGATTATGAGAGCCTTGTTGGATGATTTTACCATCTTCCAAAATGATTATTTTGTCGGCATTTTTTGCTGAAGATACCCGATGACTTACAATAATCGTAGTTTTATCCTTGCAAATTTCAAATAAATTGTTCAAAATCGTCTCTTCGGTTTCAGTATCAACGGCAGACAAACAATCGTCAAATAGCAGAATAGCAGGATTCTTAATAATCGCTCTTGCAATAGACACACGCTGCTTTTGTCCGCCCGAAAGTGTGATTCCTCTTTCTCCTAAAATAGTTTCATATTGTTTGTTAAAAGCTATAATGTTGTCATGAACTACAGCATTTTTTGCTGCTTCCATAACTTCGTCGTCGCTCGCATTCTGATTGCCAAATTTGATGTTGTTTTTAATGGTATCCGAAAATAAAAACGCATCCTGAGGCACAATTCCGATATTATTTCGAAGATCATTTAGGTTTAAAGTGCTTATTTCATTTCCATCAATTATAATTCTTCCTTCGGTAACATCATATAAACGAGAAATTAAAGATAATATTGTTGATTTTCCCGAACCCGTTTTTCCTAATATAGCAAGCGTTTCTCCTTTTTTTACTGTAAAAGTCACATTTTTTAAAGCTTCAATATTGGTGTCTTCATAAGTATAACTTACATTTTCGAAAGAAATCGAGCCCTGAATAGTAGATGGGTTTTCGTTGTTGTTTTTAATTTCCGGTTCAATTTTCAAAAATTCATTCAATCGTTTTTGAGAAGCTTCTGCTTCCTGAACCATCGATGAAACCCATCCTAATGAAGCAACAGGCCATGTTAACATGTTTACATAGAGAATGAATTCGGCAATTGTACCAATATTTTTAATCGTTCCGTTGATGTACATAACGCCTCCAAAATAAATCACAACCAAATTACTAATTCCGATTAAGGCAATCATCAAAGGCCCAAAAAGTGATTGAACTTTGGCTAAATCCAAACTTTTCTTTTTGCTTTCATCGGCAAGAGCTACCATATTATTTTGATGTTGATTTTCTAATGAATATGCTTTTATTACGCGAATTCCGGAAAATATCTCTTGTGAAAAACTAGAAACTTTTGATAAATATTGTTGAAAAGTGGTGCTTCTTTTATTGATTTCTGAACTCAGTTTAAAAATACAATAAGACAGAATAGGCAACGGCAATATCGTGTACAAAGTCAACAAAGGCGAAACATTATACATATATAAGATAACAATGGCAAAACGAATAAACGTATTGATCGTGTACATTACCGCGGGACCAACATACATGCGAACTTTAGAAACGTCTTCGCTAATACGGTTCATTAAATCTCCCGTACGGTTTTGTTTGTAGAAATTTTGCGAAAGATTTTCATATTGTTTAAAAACTTCATTTTTTAAATCAAATTCAATATGTCGCGACATTACAATTAAAGTCTGGCGCATCAGGAAAGTCAGGAAACCAGCAACAATTGCACTCCCAATGATTAACAGCACGTTGTGAATTAAATCCTGCTTGTAATAATTAATTATTATGGAAGATTTTTGATCGGCATCAGACAATTTTAAAAATTGCTCAATAACATTAAAAGAGTGACTGACAAGCTTTGGAGTGAATAAGAAAAAAATTTGTGCGATTATGGTTATTAAAATTCCAAAGGAAAAACTGTATTTATATTTAATAAAATATTTGTTTAAATAGCTTAATTCTTTCATTTTTTTAAGAGATTCAATATTAAGTTTATTTGATTTTGTGAATTATCCCTAATTAAAAGTATAATAAATTGTAATTAAATCAAAATAAAAATATTGTGTAATTGTTATTTTAAAGATAAAAAATTAGCGCAAGTGTATTTTTTGATTAAGTTTGAGAAGTCTTTTTGACAAATTCATAATTTTAACAAATAAATAGTAACGCTATGGATGCAACTTTCGCAACTGGAAAGGAACTTCAAAAAATGGATCCTGTTTTTGGTCAGTTATCTTTTGACGATCACGAACAAATTGTATTTTGCAATGACAAAGATACAGGTTTAAAAGCAATTATTGGTATTCATAATTCGGTTATGGGTCCAGCTTTGGGAGGTACTAGAATGTGGAATTATAATACCGAATGGGAAGCTTTAAACGATGTTTTGCGTCTTTCAAGAGGTATGACTTATAAATCTGCTATTACAGGACTTAATATTGGTGGTGGAAAAGCTGTCATTATTGGAGATGCTAAAACGCAGAAAACACCAGAATTGATGCGTAAGTTTGGTGAATTTGTTCACTCTTTAAGCGGAAGATATATTACTGCCGAAGATGTTGGAATGGAAACAAAAGATATGGACACTGTTAGAGACGTAACACCTTATGTTACGGGTATTTCTGAAGAAAGAGGCGGATCTGGAAATCCTTCTCCTATTACGGCTTACGGTGTTTATTTAGGAATGAAAGCGGCTGCAAAAAGCCAGTTTGGTTCTGATGTTTTAGATGGTAAAAAAGTTCTGGTTCAGGGAATTGGTCACGTTGGTGAAGCTTTGGTTGAATATTTAACTAAAGAAGGAGCGATCGTTACAATTGCTGATATCAACGAAGAAAAATTATACGAAGTAGCTCAAAAATACAACGCAACAATTTTTACAGGCGAAGATTTATATACTGCCGATGTTGATATTTACGCGCCATGTGCAATGGGAGCTACCATTAATGATGATACAGTAAACAAAATTAAAGCGAAAGTAATTGCTGGTGCTGCCAACAACCAATTAGCGGATGAAAATGTTCACGGGCCAAGATTGCAGGAAAGAGGTATTTTATACGCTCCGGATTTCTTGATTAACGCTGGTGGAATTATCAATGTTTATGCTGAATTAGAGCACTACGGAAAAGCCGAAATCATGACAAAAACCGAAAATATCTACAACACAACTTTAGAAATTATCGATTATGCCGTGAAAAACGGAATGACAACACATAAAGCTGCCCTTACAATTGCTCAAAATCGTATCGATTTGAGAAAAATTGAAAACAGCAAAAAATAATAAAGACAAGTTTTATTGTTGAGAGTCTCAGTCTCAGTCACAGTTTTTTGATGTATCAAAGGCTGCGACTGAAAACTGGGACTTTTTTTATATCGATTATGAATTACAGTTTTGAGATATTTTTATGGAATTAAATTTTAATATCGTCTCTTTAATTCTTATTTTTGCAAACTAATTTTTAAATGTTCTTACAAGGTGGTAAATAGAAGACACATACGCGTTAAAGTAATGCAATCCATTTATGCAATGCATCAAAGCGGTTCTGATAATATGGAAAAAGAAGAGAAGTTTCTTTTTTACAGCATTGATAATATTCAGGACTTATATCTTATAATGCTTTCTTCATTGATTGAAATTTGCAAAAAAGAATCTGTTTTTTTACATCTTTCAAGCAAAAAACATCTTGCAACTGCTGCAGAACGTAATCCGAATGAAAAATTTATCAAGAACAAAATTTTTCAGCTTCTTGCCGAAAGCAATTCCCTTAGTATTGCTTTAGAAAATCGTAAAATCAACAACTGGTCTTTAAATGACGATTATATCATTTTACTTTTAAATGATATTAAAGCGAGTGATTTGTATGCAAAATACATGAGCACAACAAAAAATACTTTTGAAGAAGACAGACAGTTTATAATTGATTTGTTTGCAGAAGTTATTGTTCCCAATGAAAAATTATATGAGTATTTAGAAGACGATAAATTAACATGGGTTGATGATATTCCGGTTGTAAATACACATATTATCAAACAATTGAAAGCTATAAAAACCGAAGATCCAGACGATTTTAGAGTGCCAAAATTGTATAAAGATGTTGAAGATAAAGACTTTGCAAAAGATTTATTTAGAAGAACAGTTTTAAACGAATCTATTTTTGCAAAAGAATACGATGATAAAACGCCAAATTGGGACAGCGATAGAATTGCTGAAATTGATACAATTATTTTGAAAATGGCAATTTGCGAATTTTTAAAATTCCCGTCGATTCCGGTAAAAGTTACTCTTAATGAATATTTAGAAATTGCGAAAGAATATTCTACACCAAAAAGTAGTATTTTTATCAACGGAATTTTAGATAATCTGGTAAAAGAACTTGAAGCCAACAAAAAGATGGTAAAAGCAGGAAGAGGGTTGATGTAAAAATTTAGAAGAAATTCCAATTTTTTTAAATTCCAAAATCCAATGCCACTCTGAGCGAAGTCAAAGAGTTAAAATAAAATATTAATAATAAATCAAATCAAAAACAGAAATTAAATTATGGGACAATTAACTCAATTTGCGCCATTTCTATTAATGTTTGTAGTGATCTATTTCTTCATGATCAGACCACAACAAAAAAGAGCAAAAAACGAAAAAGAATTTGAAAGCAGCCTAAAAGTAGGTGACAAAATAATTACTAAAAGTGGTTTTCACGGTAAAGTTGTTGAACTTGCAGAAACAACAGTTGTAATCGAAACAATGTCTGGAAAATTAAAATTAGAGCGTTCAGCTATTTCTTTAGAATTGAGCTCTGCTTTGAATAAAAAAGCTTAACGCTTTTTAAAATTCCAAATAAAATATAAATCCCAAACTCCTCCCGATAGCTATCGGGAGGAATTTGGGATTTTTTGTACTTGAAATTTTGCAAGTAACCTTACAAAGATTTTAAATTCATTGTATGAAAAAAACATAGCCCGTGGTTTCAACCACGGATACACAATCATAGTCACAATTCCTATCCTCGTGGTTGAAACCACGGGCTATGTTTAGTAAGATTGTGCATTTTTCTATAAAAAAAACCTTTGTCAAAGTTTAAAACTTTGACAAAGGTTGGAATTTGGAATTTTTTAATTGGAATTTAATTTATCTGTATTTATCATTCAAACCAACATTCCCTAAAATCATCGGAATCACTTTCTCGATTCTTGTTAGTTTAGTTTTCTCTTGTTTGGCTGTTTCAATGTATTCTAAAAACTCATATTGTTTATAAGGTGCGAATTTTTGAAAAGCTTCTGCTAAAGCCGGATTCAAATCCATTTCCTTTTGCAGCAATTCAGAAACAATTGTTTCTTTTTTTGAAGGTTTTATGATTTTTCCCTGCTTTTCATTTTCAATGGCTTCCAGAATATATTCTAAAACTTCTTTTTCGTTTACTTCGTCTTTTGAGGTAAAACGCCATTGTCGCATCGATTTCGTTTTGTCTTCCTGCGCGTTAATGAGTCTCTTTTTTTCATCTTTTAGAAATACTCCATTGAGGAACCAAATGGCAAAATAATCCTTAAAACCGCCAAGACCGATAACATTTCTCTTGTTGTAAACATAAATAGAAGCACCCCATTTTATGGTTTCAACAAGCTCGGTTTTATCAATAATTGATTTTAGGAAAAGAAGTTCTTCTTCCCATTTATTGACTTTGTCCCAAACATGTTTTTTATCAGAATTCGGTTCCAATTTATCTTTTTCCTTTAGGTTTTTCAGTTACATCAAAAGCACCCTGAATGGCTGTTAATTCCGCAATTTTTACAATTACTTCGGTTGCTTTCTGGATACTTTCTGCAGGAACATATTCGTATTTTCCGTGAAAGTTATGTCCGCCCGCAAAAATATTCGGACAAGGTAATCCCATGTAGGATAATTGAGATCCGTCAGTTCCGCCACGAATAGGTTTAATGATCGGTTTGATGTTTAGTTCTCTCATTGCTTTTTCAGCAATATCAACAATATGTTTTACCGGAAGCACTTTTTCTTTCATATTATAATACTGATCTCTTACTTCAGTAGTTACAATATCTTCACCAAATTGTTTGGCGAATTTTTTGTTGATTTTCCTGGCAATTTTTCCAATTAAATCTTTTCTTTTTTCAAATTTAACTTTGTTGTGATCACGAATAATCAATTCTAAAACCGTTTCTTCAATGCTTCCTGTTAAATGATGAACATGAAAAAAGCCTTCATAACCTTTAGTTTCCTGTGGTGTTTCTCCTTTCGGAAGTTCGTTGATGAAATCATTTGCAATCAACATCGAGTTGATCATTTTTCCTTTGGCATAACCTGGGTGAACGCTTTTTCCTTTAAAAGTAATTTTGGCTCCGGCGGCATTAAAATTTTCGTATTCTAATTCACCAATCTGGCTTCCGTCCATTGTATAAGCCCATTGAGCGCCAAATTTTTCTACATCAAAATGATGAGCGCCACGACCAATTTCTTCATCTGGAGTAAAGCCAATTCTGATTTTTCCGTGTTTAATTTCCGGATGCTGAATTAAGTATTCCATTGCCGAAACAATCTCGGTAATTCCCGCTTTATCATCTGCGCCAAGCAAAGTTGTTCCGTCGGTTGTGATGATGGTTTGTCCTTTATATTGTAATAAATCTTTAAAGTAGTTTGGAGATAAAATAATGTTTTTCTCTGCGTTTAAAACTATGTCTTTACCGTCGTAATTCTCAATAATTTGAGGCTTTACATTTGCTCCGCTAAAATCAGGAGAGGTGTCAAAATGCGAAACGAAACCAATTACGGGAACTTCATGATCTACATTACTTGGCAAAGTTGCCATGATATAGGCTTTATCGTCTATAGTTACATCTTGTAAACCAATTGTTTTTAGTTCTTCGACTAATTTATTGGCAAGATTCCATTGTTTTTCTGTACTTGGAGTAGTTTGTGAGTTTGGGTCTGATTCTGTATCAATTGTTACATAACTGATAAAACGATCTATAATATGCTGCATTTCTTTAATTTTTAGCAAATATAAGGAAAAAGAGTTCGTTACGAATTGCACGAATGTCTACTAATTTATGGTTGAAGGTTGAGATAAAAAAGTTCGCCACGAATTTCACGAATTAGCACGAATCATTTATAATTTAAAAATCCAATTTCACGAATTATATTTCATGAAACTGGATTTAACTTTTATTTGTAGACACTTCTAATTAGTGAAATTAGTGGCAAAAAAACTTTACTGCACACATCTAAAACCAATATGATTTGCGGGAGATTGATAATCGCCTTTTCCACGTGTTCCTACCATGTAGCGGGAACAATATTGATCTGTGCATAAAAATGAACCTCCGCGCTGTACCTTTTTCAGTAGGCCAGGATCTGCGGGATCGTATGATTTTTCGGCACCTTTTGGGTTTTTGGTCACTTGTCCGCTTTCGCTTAAAGTGGCATAGTAATCAGGAGTGTACCAATCATTTGTCCATTCCCATACATTTCCTCCAATATCATATAAACCATAAGAATTCGGTTCAAATTGTGCCGTTGGTGCTATACCAATATAACCATCTTCGCCGGTATCGCCTTTTTCAATAGGGAAATGTCCCTGATAAATATTTCCCTGAAACTTTCCTTTAGGTTTTAATGTATTTCCCCAAGCATACAATTGCCCAGATTTTCCTCCGCGAGCTGCAAATTCCCATTCGGCTTCGGTTGGTAGTCTTTTACCGGCCCATTTTGCATAAGCAGCTGCATCAGCATAAGAAACTTGCACAACAGGATATTTCTCTCTGCCAATAATGGAACTCATTGGACCTTCGGGATGTCTCCAGTCGGCACCACCAACGTAGCTCCACCATTGCATGTAATTATTTAAATCTACAGTTGCCGGAGTAGGGGTGAAAACTGCCGATCCTGCTATTAAATTTTCTAATGGAGCATCAGGATATTCTTCGTGTGTTGGTTTTTTTTCGGCCAGCGTTACATAACCTGTGGCTTTTACAAAAGCAGCAAATTGCTCGTTAGTAACTTCAGTTTGATCCATATAATAGCCATCAACATAAACCCTGTGAATTGGCGCGGCATCTTTTGTAACACCTTTTATGCTGCATAAACTTTCGTCTTCGACGTTACTTCCCATAGAAAATTCTCCTCCCGGAATCCAGACCATGCCTTTTGGTGCTTTGCCGGAAGGTTTATTTTTATTTTCAATGGTGGGTTTAAAAACAGATTCGCCAGTAGCATGCGGAGTTTCGGCACAATCTTTTGCTGCGGCTATTTCATTTTTTTCTTTTGGAATAATCTTAGTATAACCAAATGCAATAGAAATAATTGAAAGGGCTAGTATTGCAAATATCCAATAGGTTTTATTTTTCATATTAATCAATTTTAATTGAAAGTAATTGCCGGAAAACAATCTGGTCAAAGTTAAATAATTATTCTAGTTATTCTATAGGGTTAATAAAAATAAATATTTATTATTTATCTTCTTCAACCTGAACAACTTCGTATTTATCTTTTCCATCAACTTGTACGGGTTGGTAGTAGGTTTCTCCAAATTTTACATATTTTACATCTCCTATAGTGACTTCTTCACCGCCTTCGGGCAAGTTATCTACTAAGGTTCCGGCTGTTGGTGCAACAACTTTATAGGTGCTGCCGTCTTTTTCATAATACGTTCCACCGTAATAATAATTATTGACGGTTCCGGTATTTACAGTTTGGGCACCACTCGGAATATTATTTACGGTTCCACCAACCGGAGCAGGTACAGCTGTATAACCACCACTTGTCGAGGTATACCAAACTCCCTGATCATAATGATATTGTGCGCTTTCAACGCTTACTACAATCGCTGTAACAGCCAAAGTTGCTACAAAAAATCCCCATGGATGCCAAACCGGACCCCAATAAAATGGTCTGTATGGATGAAAGAAATAAGGATTGTAAGCATGATATCTATAGCCGCCATAAACATAAGGAGGGCGAACATAAGGTCTAGGACCGGGTCTTACAACAGTATTACGGTTGTTGCGAACATGTACACTATTGTTTACATTAATATTTACATTGTTTCTGTTCACGGTATTACCACTAATATTGGTATTTCTGTTACCACTATTATTGATATTGTTTCTGGTTGCTGAGTTTCTGTTGGTAGTTGTATTTCTATTTCCAGCATTTGTGTTTGAAGTATTGGCAGGTCTCGTAGTTGTATTGGTTGATTTTCTAACACCAGAATTATTAGAGCCTGGCCTTGTTTGCGTTGCAGGTCTTTGAGTTGCAGGTCTTGTTTTTACAGCTCCACCAGCTCGCTTTGTGCCGCCGTTGCCGCCCACTCGTCGTTGTGCTAAACCATCAATAGAAATTAAGAAAAATGATCCAGCAATACATAGTAGTGCCGCTTTTTTTAGTGTTTTATTTATACTTTTCATTTTCAGTGTTTTATGGTGTATTAAAATTATTAAAAAAAATAAGAATAATCGTAAAAATTAAAAATCATTTTTAGTTTTTGTTTGTGCTATGTGATTGTAAATAAGTTAAATGCGAATTTTGTTTTGTGATTTATAGCGAAATATCCCATTGTATTCTAAGACGCCAGCCTGCTTCTAACGGCAGGGTTTTATCCTGAAAACTAAAATAGCTAAACTCTGATGTGAGCTTGTTTTTATGGCCTTTAAAAAACCAATTGAAAGCAATGGTAGTTTCATCCTGCAAATTTTGTCTAATTGAGTTGTCAGGTCTGTAGGCGGCATGTCTTCCTGCCATTTCCAAATGTTTTGGCCACCATTCAAAAGCATTATGAAAAAAATAACCAAGCTGAGCATAATAACCTTTCATCGTAGTGGTTTTGTTATTGTCCAGTTTATCAATAATTTCTTTAGTATGCCATTCGCTTTGCCACGAAAATCCACGATACATAAAAGCACTTTCAAAATTCCATTGGTTAACGCGATATTGTCCCGGCGCTCCGTCCTCAAATCCGTCTAAATAACCGCCTCCGGATTGCGAAAACCTCGTATATGGACTTCGGTTTGTAATGGCAGAAAAAGCAATAATTGGTGTCGGTTTTTCGTGAAATTCTAAATCACTTCCTTCAAAATCAAGAAATCTTCCGAGAAAATTCCATTGAGCACGACCAAAGTACATGAGATTGTTATCATCGTTTGAAGTATTTCCTCTTCCGGTTCCTGTTAAAGCTGCCGCCCAATAGTTAAAATCAGCAATTCCTTTTCCTTTCAGATGCCCATACAATTCAACTCCCATTTGCCTGTCTACCGTAAACGGACGATTGATTAAAGACCGGTCTACAGTTTGCTGCTCTCCGCTGCTAATAAAACGTTCCCGGGTAAACTCAACTTTCCATTGTCCTACTTTCAAGCTAAGCCATTTGTATTTTTCGACCATGATTCTAAAATCAAGCAAATTCGACTGACTCAATTCATATTCCCAATAATAATTGAGCCAGGGCTCAAAAGCATGACCGCCCACTTTTAACCTCGCACGATTGATTTTAAAAGTCGTTTGTTTATCCTGACTATAATCGTCATATGTTAACGGATCCTGGTCATTTGGCGTAGAAAACCGAAATTGTAAACGACTCTGAAGCTGAAAAAGAAATTTATTATCGTTGGTTCGTAATTCAATTCCTTTTTCGCCATATCTAAAATGAATGAGTTTGGTTGTATCTTTTATTTGTTGTGATAAGCCTGAAATACTCAATAATAACAGAATAACCGACAGATATTTTTTGAAATGGCGTATGATGTACATAAACTTAATGGAGTTTTACATTCTTAATCTATTTTGTATAACTTCGAATATCGCAAACAAGATCTTTCTTAATATCAAATAAGTCCTTCAAAATTAAGTATTAAAACTTCCAAAAAGTTGGCTCAAAGTCGCTACATTGTTTCATTTTATAACTTGCAACGTTAAATATTGATTTTTGGTTTCTTTAAAAAGTATCACGATTTTTAGCCGTCAAAACTTATAATTAATTGATTATAATGTTATTGTGTTTTTATAAGTTGGTTTTTAATCTCTTATTTATTTGTTTTTGTAAAAAAGAGCCATTTTCAAGTATTATAATTAAATTTGCAACCGAAAAAACAACAACACAACTCTTATGTATAAATTGATAATTCGCCCAATACTTTTTTGGTTTGATCCGGAAGAAGTACACTATTTTACTTTTTCATTTGTTAAATTCATTTCAAAAATCCCAGGAGTTTCATCAATTATAAAATCAATTTACGAAGTAAAAGACGTCCGTTTAGAGCGTGAAGTTTTCGGAATTAAATTCAAGAATCCGGTTGGACTTGCGGCAGGATTTGATAAAGATGCAAAGTTGTATAAAGAACTTTCAGACTTTGGTTTTGGGTTTATCGAAATAGGAACTGTAACGCCGGTTGGTCAGGAAGGAAATCCTAAAAAACGTTTGTTTCGATTAAAAGAAGATCAGGCAATTATTAACCGAATGGGATTTAATAATGGCGGAGTTCTTGAAGCTGTTGAGCGTTTAAAAAAGAATTCAAATGTTTTAATTGGTGGAAATATTGGAAAAAATAAAGTAACGCCAAACGAAAATGCCGTTGACGATTATATCATTTGCTTTGATGCATTATTTGATCATGTCGATTATTTTGTGGTAAATGTGAGTTCGCCAAACACACCAAATTTAAGAGCTTTACAAGATAAAGAACCTTTGACAGCCTTATTACAAACTTTACAGAACAGAAATGTAGAAAAGCAAAAAACGAGCACTCAAAAAATAAAACCAATACTTTTAAAAATTGCACCGGACTTAACAGACGAGCAATTATTAGATATTATTGATATTTTAAAAACTACTCAAATTGCAGGTGTAATCGCTACAAATACTACTATTTCCAGAGACGGGTTACAATCTCAAAATCAATCTGAAATGGGCGGATTATCAGGAAAACCGCTAACGCAACGTTCTACTGAAGTGATTCGTTTTCTTTCTGAGAAAAGCAATAAAGCATTCCCGATTATTGGAGTAGGAGGAATACATTCTGCAGATGATGCTATCGAAAAATTGAATGCCGGAGCGAGTTTAGTGCAATTATACACCGGATTTATTTATGAAGGCCCGGCGTTGATAAAAGCAATAAATAAAAAAGTTTTAAAGCAATTGTAATAACAAGGCCTGGACAATAAGTCCGACAGTTATAGCGACACCAAAACTTATTAAGGTACCAATTAAAACATATTCGGTAAGTTTTCTGTCTTTGGCTTCTTTTAGATCTCCAAACCTAAAAATAGATTTAGCGGCCAATAAAAAGCCAATTGCTTCAAAATGTCCGGTTAATATAAAGCAAAATACAAATAAGCGTTCTAATATGCCAATGTAATTTCCTGCATTGGCTAGTGAATTATCCTGATTACTATCTTGACTTTCCGGACTCCAGATAGAAATAATGGTTTTAATAAAAATAGAAGTTGGTTTTGTAATAAATAAAAATCCAGTTATTAAAATCCAGAATTGATTATCAAACCAAATAAAATTGATGGTTTTGTTTTGATAGAGTAATACGATCGCAATTAAAACTAAAATATGTGCAATTTGATCTGCAATAAACCAAGTGCGTTTTGTTTTATTTTGTTGAAAATTGAGTTTGATTAAATCAATGATTCCGTGCGAAATTGCGATTAAAATAGCATAAGGAATAAAAGCAATCTCCCATACTAAAATCGCTGCCAGAATACCGTGTAAAAGAATATGAAAATATAAATAAATACTCTTATGTTTTTTAGTTTCTTTATCTGCAACCCACGAATTTGGCTGCCATATAAAATCGCCTAATAAATGTGCTAAAAGTAGTTTTATAAATAAAATCATGACTTGAGTTCTTTTATTTGTGTTCTAAAATATCGATCTAAATTCATAACCAAATCAAACTGAGCACGTTTTTGTCTTCGGCTTACAGCGGCTTGATTAATGCCTAATTTTTGTCCCAGTTCTTCTTGCGACAAGTTTGGGTTTTCTATTGCAACGGTAACAAATTGAGCCGGTTGTACAAGCCAAGTATCCATAAAAGTTAATGCCAGACGAAGCATTAAATTTATTTTTTCATCAAAAACAATATCTTCGGTTCTAAGAGCTAAAGTCACCTTTTGTTTTTTTAAAGTTTCAAAAAGTTCTCCTGAATTTATAAAGGCAGTTCCATTACTTTCGGATATTTTTTCGGCATTATGTGTTTTATCTCCAAAACCAATACTCATTCTCGCATCAGATTTTATGGCTCTTAAATGTGCTTTTATTAAAATAGCTGTCAATAAAGCTTCTTCAGGATTTTTGACTTCTACCTGAAATTCATCTCCTCTGTAAATCTCCCATTGAGCAGGCATTTCGCCAAACCGCGACAGGATTTTTTTTAAATCCTCTACCCAATGTTTAGATTTTTGCTGTCTTGAACCAATTATGTCTCCTGTAATTACGCTTGTCATATTCAAATATAATTAAAAATTAATTAACTTATGTATTACAAATATACGTAATAATTATAAGTATTACGTTTTTTGGTAATATTATTTATAATTACAATATTGTGTAATTATTTAAAGGCACTCAATATAGATTTTAGAAAAACTCAAATGAAATGCCTTTTTTAAAGTATGACAAATGTATGTTTCTATGTGTCTAGTTTAGGTTTTTACGATTGCATTCAATGCTTAAGAAAATTATAACTTTTATTTCTTTAAAAAAGAAACTAACTTAGCCTTCACAAAAGAATAAACTTTGAATAAAGAAATCAAAATTATCGAATGTCCACGCGATGCCATGCAGGGTATCAAAACCTTTATTCCTACCAAGAATAAGGTTTCATACATACAAGCTTTGCTTAGAGTGGGTTTTGATACCATTGATTTTGGAAGTTTTGTTTCTCCAAAAGCGATTCCGCAAATGCAGGATACAGCCGAAGTTTTGGCACAACTCGACTTGTCACAAACTACAAGTAAACTGCTGGCTATTATTGCCAATACACAAGGTGCTGCAATGGCTTCAGAGCATGAACCTATTCAATATTTAGGTTTTCCTTTTTCTATATCCGAGAATTTCCAGATGCGAAACACACATAAAACCATCGCAGAATCTTTGGTTACATTGGAAGAAATTCTGGAAATTGCTGATAAAAAAAATAAAGAAGTGGTAACGTACCTTTCAATGGGTTTTGGAAATCCGTATGGAGATCCGTGGAATGTTGAAATCGTAGGGGAGTGGACAGAAAAACTGTCGACAATGGGTGTAAAAATCCTGTCACTTTCTGATACCGTTGGAAGTTCAACGCCAGAAGTAATCACATATCTTTTTTCGAATTTAATTCCGAAATATCCTCAAATTGAATTTGGTGCGCATTTACATACAACTCCAGATAGCTGGTTCGAAAAAATAGAAGCAGCTTCAAAAGCCGGCTGTACTCGTTTTGATGGCGCAATTCAGGGCTTTGGAGGCTGCCCAATGGCTACAGATAAATTAACGGGGAATATGCCTACCGAAAAGTTAATTTCCTATTTTACTTCAAATAAAAAAACAACAGGACTAAATTCTTTAAGTTTTGAAAGTGCCTATAATGAAGCTTCAAAACTGTTTGGACAATTTCATTAGAAAAAAAGTAGTATATTTATTACTCAATTTATAATAAGTTACATCAAATCTACGTTGTTTCTTATTATTTAATCTACTTTTTATGGAAATACCACACTCAATCAGAAGAATTCATAAATTCTTAGGCTTGGCATTTTTATTCTCTTCATGCGCAAGCGATTTAGATATTGATCAGTTCAATAATATCAAACTCGAACCTGTTTTTGTAGCTAACCTGGCATTTTTTGATGTTCCTGCAAATAAATTCATAGACGATGGAAATGCACATCAAATTGCAGTCGATGTTCAGCCTTTTAAAATTTTTAAACAAAACTTTTTTAAAGATAATCTGGTTAAGGCAGAACTCAATTTCGAAATAGAAAATACTATAAACAGATCTTTTAGTCTTGATTTTGTGCTTTATGATAAAAATGATCAAATCGTTGAAACCATAACTTTTGAAGTTCCGGCATACACAGGAAGTCCTAATGTTATAAAATTTCCAACAGAAGTTTTTGAACAAGAAAGATTGGAACTTTTAAAAAAAACAGTTGAAATTGGTTTTACTGTTAGAATAGGTGCAGGTCCAGCCTTAAATGAAAACAGTCTAGGTAATTTGAAATTACGATCGAGCGCAACCGCATATATGGAAATCGAATGAGAAAAGCATATCTGATAATACTGGTTGTTTTCCAGTTTGGTTTTGCGCAAAACAAAGCGTTATTATATAATTTTACTTCAATTCCACAAGCTTCACTAGTTAATCCGGGTGCCGATGTTTCGTATAAATATTATTTTGGAATTCCATTATTATCCGGAGTTTCAGCTAATGTAGGTTCGAAAAGCTTCTCTGCGTATGATTTATTTGCTAATGACGGAGTTGATTTTACCGAAAAAGTCCGAAACATTATAAACAAATCATCAGCCAATGATAAAACCCATGTTAACGAGCAACTCGAAGTGTTTTCAGGAGGTTTTAGGGTTGGAGGAGAAGATAGCCAGTCGTATGTGTCGTTTGGAGTTTATCAGGAATTTGATTTTTTGATGTATGTGCCCAAAGATTTAGCAATATTGGCATTAGATGGAAATCGGGATCACATGGGCAAATCCTTTAATCTTGCTGATTTAAATGTTAGAGCCGAAGCGCTTTCGGTGCTTCACGTTGGTTTTCATAAAAAAATAAGTGAAAAATTAGTGTTGGGTGGCCGCGCCAAACTTTATTCGAGTGGCGCCAATGCAACATCAACAAATAATTCGGGATTTATCTATACAGACGAAATTGAAGGCACACGTAATATTTATACTCAGGTAATTTCTTCAAATTTAGAACTTAAAACTTCTGGTATTGCCACTTTTACAAAAGATGAATACAGAGGAAGTGAGACCGAAGATATTATACATAACAGTTTTTTTAACGGAAGTTTAGGTTTAGGGGTAGATGCCGGAGTTACCTATTATTTTAAGGATAATCTTCAGTTTACAGCAAGTGTTATAGATTTGGGTTTTGTGAGGCAATCTAAGGATATAGAAACACGAACCTATAAAGGAAGTTATACTTATAATGGAGTAAATCCTAATTTTGATGATATAGATGGACCAAGAAATGTTTTAGGAGAATTTGATAAAGCTATTCCGAGAGATACACTCTATAACAAATACACAACCTGGAGGCCAACAAAATTCTATTCTTCTCTTCAATATTCGTTTGGAGAATCAAGATATGGTGAAGAATGTGATTGCAGAGCTAAAAGTAAGCGAGGATATGCAAATTCTATCGGAGGTCAGTTGTTTATAATGAGTATGCCCAAAAAACCTTTTACAGCTTTTACTGCTTTTTATAAACGCAGTATTTTCGAAAAATTAGATTTTAAAGCTACTTATACTTTTGATACTTTTTCGAATACAAATTTGGGATTAGGACTTTCCGGAACAATTGGAAAATTCAATATTTATGCACTGGTCGATAATGTTTTTGAATATAAAGATGTCACCAAAGCCAATAGTATAGCGTTTCAATTTGGTTTAAATTTTATTTTTCCAGATTCAGATTAATTTTATAAAATTCCAATACATAAATTCCAAATTCCAATTTTGTTGCTCTATTTGAAAATATGCAGCAACAAAATTGGAATTTGGAATTTTTTATTTGGATTTTGAAGATTACGAATGTAGTACCTTTCTTATAGAGATAAAATTAAGAAAAACTTAGTATTCAAGTTTCCAATTTATTCACTATATTTGCACGCAATTCAACTACAAATTGCACCATGATAGCACACAACTCCAAGATTATCGGCGAAGGTTTAACTTACGACGATGTATTATTAGTACCTAACTACTCGAATGTGCTTCCTCGCGAAGTGAGTATCAAATCAAAATTTTCCCGTAATATAACACTAAACGTTCCTATAGTATCAGCTGCTATGGATACCGTTACCGAAAGTGCAATGGCAATTGCTATGGCGCAAGAAGGCGGAATTGGTGTTTTGCATAAAAATATGACCATCGAGCAACAAGCAGCGAAGGTTAGAAAAGTAAAACGCGCTGAGGCAGGAATGATTATCGATCCGGTAACATTACCAATGACTTCAACAATTGCAGATGCAAAAAACGCCATGAAAGAATTCGGAATTGGCGGAATTCCAATTGTTGACGAAAACAGAATCTTAAAAGGAATCGTTACAAATCGTGATTTACGTTTCGAAAAAAACGGAGCGAGACCAATTATAGAAGTAATGACCAGTAAAAACTTAGTTACTGTTGCAGAAGGAACTTCATTAGAACAGGCCGAAGTAGTCTTACAAGGCCATAAAATAGAAAAATTACCAGTTGTAAATGCTCAAAATGAATTAGTTGGGCTAATTACTTTTAGAGATATTACAAAATTAACTCAAAAACCAATCGCTAATAAAGATACTTTTGGTCGTTTGAGAGTTGCTGCCGCAATTGGGGTTACTGGCGATGCAGTTCAAAGAGCTGAAGCGTTAGTTGCTGCAGGCGTAGACGCAATCATTATTGATACAGCACACGGACATACAGAAGGTGTTGTAAACACATTGAAACAAATAAAAGCAAAATTCCCAAACATTGATGTAATTGTTGGAAACATCGCAACTCCCGAAGCAGCTAAATATTTAGTAGAAAATGGAGCCGATGGTGTAAAAGTAGGAATAGGACCTGGTTCTATTTGTACAACACGTATCGTTGCAGGTGTTGGTTTTCCTCAGTTTTCAGCCGTTCTTGAAGTAGCTGCGGCTATTAAAGGAACTGGAGTTCCGGTTATTGCAGATGGTGGAATTCGTTATACAGGAGATATCCCGAAAGCAATTGCTGCAGGTGCCGATTGTGTAATGTTAGGTTCATTATTAGCAGGAACAAAAGAATCTCCGGGAGAAACTATTATTTTTGAAGGAAGAAAATTCAAATCTTACCGCGGAATGGGTTCTGTTGAAGCAATGCAAACAGGTTCTAAAGACCGTTATTTTCAGGATGTTGAAGACGATGTTAAAAAATTAGTTCCGGAAGGAATCGTTGGTCGTGTTCCTTACAAAGGAGAATTAAACGAAAGCATGCTTCAGTTTATCGGAGGTCTTCGTGCCGGAATGGGATATTGTGGTTCAAAAGATATTCCAACTTTACAGGAATCCGGACGTTTTGTTAGAATCACGTCAAGCGGAATTACTGAAAGTCACCCACACAACGTTACTATTACAAAAGAAGCTCCGAATTATTCAAGATAATTTTCAGCTTTCACTATAAAACAAAAGGCATAAGATTTAATTCTTATGCCTTTTTTGATTTTTTATTGAATAATCGAAATCCCATTATTCAATTCATCAATTATACCTTGATTTGGTTCTATCGCTTCGGCCTGAGCGCCGTATTGCATTTGTATAGAGCCACCTTTTCCGTTGTAGATAAAACCTTGGTATTTGTACAAAATATCATTGTAATCTAACTCACACTCAAAGTAATTAACGGTAATATCGTTTATTTTCTTTTTGTATATTTTCAGGTTTTTGATCTTTCCAAACTCTTTGTATTCATCCTGAATAGTACTTTTAAGATTTTTATCAGTAATAAAATAATCATATTCAATAAAGTACGCGTTTACTAAATTATACTTGTCATGAAATTGTGCATCCCAGTCTATAGAATCTGTATTTTTAATCCAGTGATCAGGATTGTATTTAATTTGATAAATTTCTTTTCGGCTTGTATAAGTTTCTAGTTTTGAATTCTTTTTTGTTTGCCCTATCGAAATAAAACCCGATAGTAAAAATAGGAAAAGTAGATTTTTTGACATGTGATATTTAAATTTTGGCTAATAATATGAAACGAAAGTAGCAAATAAAAATTACTTAGGATAAAAATATTTAAGAGATTTTTTTCACGCAGATTTTGCAGATTTGAACAGATCTTAAATATTTAATTAGCTACACAAATCAGCTAAAATCTTTTTAAATCTGCGTGAAACAAAAAACTTTGTAACTCATCTTTACTTCAAAATAAAAAAGCCAACACAATTTTTAAAATTGCATTAGCTTTTTTCTGCGTAGAAATATATAATTTTTAAGGTGAAACAGCTTCTTCTCCTGCTCTTACTTTTTGATTATCTAATATTTTTTGAATAAAAGGCTGTGTTTCTTTTTCAATATCAGATTCAGAAATATCCAATGCTTTCGGATCGTTAACTAATTCATACCAAGGTTTTGGACCGTCAAAATTATAGCTTCCAAAAACAATAACAGGAGTTCCTTTTACTTTTACGTTTTCTTTATCTTTCAAAATCCATTCATCTGCCCATTTATATAAATATTTTGCATCTTTTTCGAGCAATCGCAAACAAGAATGAGAGGCAGGATATCCCGGTAATTCATACTGATGAAAACCAACTCCGAGTTTATTTTCGATATTAAAATTCCATTTTAAATCCCATTCGTCGTTAAAAGTACTTGTTGTTTGTTCTGCTTTCCAATTGGTAAAAAATAATCCGGTTGGTGTTGGATCTTTTTTTCTTCCCATATTCGTTGGACCGGTATAAACTAATTCTCCATTTTCGTAAGCAGCAAATGTTTGCGTTGGATAAGAAAAAATCAACACTTTTTCAACCTCTTCTAAACTCGAAACGTGAATAGGAAAAGGAAGATAATACGGCAAATCGCCACTAAAATCTGATGGAATCACAACAGAGTCCATTTTAGCAAAATTGGCTTTGTCAGTTCTGTTTATGGCGTATGCAATATCTAATTTAGTCGAATCACTTTTATTGGTTTCAAGCCATTCTTTTGTTTTTTCAAAATGAAAACTAACAGATGACGCAGGTTTTTTATATTCAATTTTTTTATGTGGTTTTGCTTCTTCCTCAGTTGTTCTTGTAGTTTTGCTTTCCTTACAAGAAACTATTAAGGTTAAAATTAATAGAAGCAAAATATTTGATGTGTAATATAACTTTCTCATAATTGGGATTTTTTAGTAGAGTAAAGTTATTTTTTTTACAGCTTAAACGAATTACAGAATTTTTGGAATTGTTTATTTTATTAACATTTTATTTTTTATAGATCTGAAGTGCATATAATTTTAAAAATCATTAAACACATTACATTCCGAATATATACTTTTTAAAAAAATTAACCTTAACTAATATTTTATATAAAATTATAAATAGAACTTCAAGAATAATAGTTATGAGATAAAATTTAATTAAAGATTGCGTTCCTACTAAATACTTGGAAATTAAGATTGGTAAAACATGCCATAGATAGATACCCAAAGAGTTTATTCCTAACCATTGAATCGATTTAGATTCAAATAAGGAATCTGTCAGGGCTAGTTTTAAGCAAAGATTCAAAATTGAAAGATTTAATAGAAAGAAATTTAGAATTGATAATATCACACTATCATAAAAAAATAAATAAACAACAAGGCCTAGAAAAATAAAAGGGGTTATAATTTCAATTAATCTTAATTTTTTTATAGTTTTATTTCTATAACTAATTCCAATAAGAAAAAATATATAAAAATAAGGTCTGAAGGTATATATGAGAATTGAAAATATTCTATTCAAAAAAGGGATTTGTGTATAGATTGAGGAATATTTATATAAAATAATGAAGGTTATCGATATCAAAAGGCCTAAAATCAATATAATATTATAATTTGTGAAAAGTTTTTTAAAAAGCCATGTTAGTAGTATCCAGCTTAAAAAACCAGGAATAAACCATAAATGATAGAAGGGATAAATGATAGAATTTTTAAATTTTGCAATAGAAAATAAATTCGTTCCTAAAATGCAAGATATTATATAGTAAGATATAAAAGCAATAATCCATGGTAGTATTATTCTTAAAAAGTATTTTTTGAAGAGATCGTACAGATTTAATTCTGAAATTGTATTAATATTTAGGAGGTATCCGGTTATCCCAATAAAAAGAGGCATATGAAAACTATAAATTAGAGTTCGCCAAATTGATTCACTTAATGCTCCCTGAATTACGTGCCCTATTATTACTAAAATAATTAATATACCTTTTAATAAATCAATATTTTTAATTCTTGTATTTTTTTCTCTCACTATAATGAGTTTTTATTGAGGTTAAGTTAAGTATGTAAGTATATTTAAATCAGTCCCTTTATTTTAGCATGCTGCAACAACATAATAGTCTTAGCATCAGTAATCTCGCCAGATTCAAACATTGCATAAGCTTCATCAAACGTATATTCCAGAACTTCGATATTTTCCTGTTCAGCATCTAATCCGCCGCCATCGTTTACTTTCATAGTTTCATCATATTCACCAACAAATAAATATAAAATTTCTGTTACAGATCCCGGAGACATATAAGTTTCAATAACTTTTTGAACTTTGTTTAAGCGATAACCCGTTTCTTCTTCCGTTTCACGAATAACTGCTTCCTCAGCGTTGTCCTGATCTAAAAGTCCGGCGCAAACTTCGATCATCATTCCGGTTTTATTTCCGTTAAGATAAGTTGGCAAACGAAATTGTCTCGTTAGAATTACGGTTTTTTTCTCGGTATTATATAATAAAATAGCGGCGCCATTTCCTCGATCATAAACTTCACGAATATGCGATTCTACATTGCCATCTTTCTTTTGGTAATCAAAAGTTACTTTGTTTAATACATACCAATTGTCTGATAATAACTTAGTTTCAGTAATTTTAATTTCTGGATTTTTCATGTGTGAAATGTTTTGTATAAAAAAACGCTCTGGTTATCAGAGCGTTTAGATGTATTATTTTGTTATTGTTTGCTTTCTGTCTGGTCCAACAGATACAATCTTGATTGGTACACCAACTTCTGCTTCAATAAACTCGATATATTCTTTTAGCTCGATTGGTAATTGATCATAAGTAGTCAATCCTGTTAAATCAGCTTGCCATCCTTTAAACTCTTTATAAATCGGAGTAACATTTTCAGGCTCGATGTTGTAAGGGAAGTGAGAAATGATTTGTCCTTTATAGTTGTATTCAGTACAAACTTTTAAAGTTTCCAAACCAGAAAGTACATCACCTTTCATCATCATCAATTGCGTAACTCCATTTACTTGTACAGCATATTTTAAAGCCACTAGGTCTAACCATCCGCAACGTCTTTGTCTTCCTGTAACAGATCCAAATTCGTTACCAACTCTTGCCATTGTTGCACCAACCTCGTCAAAAAGTTCAGTAGGGAATGGTCCGCTACCAACACGTGTTACGTAAGCTTTAAAAATTCCGTAAACTTCTTTAATTTTGTTAGGAGCAATTCCTAAACCAGTACAAGCTCCTGCAGCAGTAGTATTTGATGAAGTTACAAAAGGATAAGTTCCAAAGTCAACATCTAATAAAGACCCCTGAGCTCCTTCGCATAAAATAGATTTACCCGCTTTTTGAGCCTGGTACATATATTCTTCACTGTCAATAAAATCTAATTTTTTTAATTCTTCAATAGCTTCAAAAAACTCTTTTTCAAGTTCAGCTAAGTTATATTGAATCGCTACATCGTAAAAAGCAATCATTGCCTCATGTTTATCAGCTAATGCTCTGTAACGTTCTTTGAAATCTTCTAATTCAATATCTCCAACACGCAAACCGTTTCTACCGGTTTTGTCCATATAAGTTGGGCCAATTCCTTTTAATGTAGAACCAATTTTTGCTTTTCCTTTTGATGCCTCAGATGCTGCATCTAATAAACGGTGCGTTGGTAAAATTAAATGTGCTTTTCTTGAAATGATCAATTTGTTTTTGATGTCAAGGTTAAATTTCTCTAAACCTTCAATTTCTTTTTGAAAAACTACAGGATCAATTACAACCCCGTTTCCGATGATATTTACTGAATTTTTATGAAAAATTCCAGAAGGAATGGTTCTTAAAACGTGCTTAATTCCGTCAAATTCTAATGTATGTCCTGCGTTTGGTCCTCCTTGAAAACGTGCAATAATATCATAATTTGAGGTAAGAACGTCAACAATTTTTCCTTTACCTTCATCTCCCCATTGTAATCCTAGTAATAAATCTACGGTCATTCTGTTTTAATTTGCGTTGAGGCAATCTAAGTCGCCCTACTGATTAATGTAGTTAATTTTCTTTTTTTTTATTTTTTGAATAATTCCTTTCCGGATTATTGTTTTTGTTTTTTGTTTCCGTAGAAATAAAGTGAATGATTCGTGATTTCGATATCAAATATTTCTTCGATTGTTTTTTTGATGGTTTGAATTCTTGGATCACAAAATTCAATTACTTCGCCAGAATCAGTCATGATAATATGATCGTGCTGTTTGTCGAAATATGATTTTTCGTAGTAAGCCTGATTTTGTCCAAATTGATGTTTTCTAACCAATGCGCAGTCTAACAATAACTCAATCGTGTTGTATAAAGTTGCTCTACTCACACGATAGTTTTTGTTTTTCATTTTGATATAAAGGTTTTCTATATCAAAATGCTCTTCGCTATCGTAAATTTCCTGAAGTATAGCATAGCGCTCAGGAGTTTTGCGATGCCCTTTTTGTTCAAGATACATTGTAAAAACGTTTTTTACAATTTCTTGATTTCTAGTGTTGTCAGTTGAAATGAGTGTCATATCCGGCAAAGATAATTTTTTATTTTTAATGAATAAAAGTTTCGGGTTTAAAGTTTAACGTTCAAATCTATATTCGATTATGAATATCACATTAAATACAAGGTTTTACAACGATAAATTTTAGAAAGTTCACAAGAACTTAATTAACATAATTATTTTTATTTATGATAAAACTAACAAATTTTTAGTTGGTTTTGGACATATACATGAACCAGTTCCATTCCCAGTTTTTTCCTTTGTCATCAGACATTGCCTGACTCCAAACCGGATTGTTTTCATCTCGTGCATCCCATCGAAATACCTGGATTACATTTTTTCCTTCAAATACATCTTTCGAAAAAAAATGCCCAACTTTATTTTCAAAAGAACCTACAACCGGTTTATCTAAAGTTCCCGAAGTCGAATCTGCCCAATAAATGCTCCACAATTTTGTTTTTGGATTAAAAAGACGAACTGTCATTCCTTCAAAAGGTTCTCCGTCAAAAGTGGCCAGGAAATTATCAATATTCCCAATTCCGTTTAAAATCTTGTACATTTCCTGAGTTGAAGGAAATTCAATCCATTCGTTAGAATTCGCAAATCTCTTTTTTAATTTTTTGTTTCTAATAACAGATTTTCCCTGAAAAAAATCAAAATCATCTTTGGATGAAGATTCAGAAGCGATAATTATAAGTTCGCCATTTTCATCAAAATGTATTGCGGGAATTTCTAGAGAATCTGTTTTCATAATCATTTTTAAAGAATAAATCTATGTTCTGTATTCGCGAGTGACTTTGTCAACACCATCTACTTTTTTAATTGCGTTGATCATTTTTTTCAAAATGGTATTATTTTTCACAATAACCGCAATCTGACCGTGAAAAATTCCCGCATCAGTACTCAGCGAAATACTCTGAATATTTACGCTCATATTGTTCGAAATTACTTTTGTTAACTGATTTGTAAGTCCTAAAACATCCATTCCTGTAATGTTGATAATGGCTTTGAATTCTTCCTGAGAAGAGTCAATCCATTTGGCACTCATAATACGATATGCATAATTAGATTGCATTCCAATAGCATTCGGACAATCTTTTTTATGCACTTTGATTCCTTCATTAATGGTTACAAATCCAAAAACATCGTCACCCGGAATTGGGTTACAGCATTGCGAAAGTTTGTAATCAAGTTTGTCATGTTCGGTTCCAAAAACCAGCATGTCATAATTACTGCTAATGACCGGTTTATGAATGTCTTCGGCGGCAGTTGTATCTTTATTTCGCTTAATTTTATTTTTAAAGAAATTGATAATCGTATTGCCTTTTTGCGCAGCATAATCTTTTAATTGCTGATTTTCGATAGCACCAATTCCAACTCTGTAAAATAAATCTAAACTTGTTTTTAGCTTGAAAAAGTTTACCAATTCATTGATAACCTGTTCGCTGATTGTTATTTTTAGATGTTTAAGTTTTCGCGTAAGTAGTTCTTTTCCTTCTTCGGCAATTTTTTTAGTATTCTCATTAAGAACATTTTTAATCTTATTTTTTGCTCTCGAAGTTGTAACATATTCCAACCAGTTTACAGTTGGTTTTTGGTTGGCCGAAGTAATCACTTCAACCTGATCACCACTTTTAAGTTCATGATTTAAGGGAACCAATCTTCCGTTTACACGCGTTCCTCTGGTTTTAATTCCAATTTCAGAGTGAATGCTAAAAGCAAAATCCAGCGAAGTTGCCCCTTTTGGCAACGATTTAATTTCTCCTTTTGGAGTAAAAACAAAGATTTCTTTTGAATATAAATTCATTTTAAAATCTTCAACAAAATCTACCGCATTCGTTTCCTGATTTTCAAGAGCCTCGCGAAGTAAATTCAGCCAGACATCTAAACCACTTTCTTCGGTTGCTCCGTTTTTGTATTTATAATGAGCAGCGTAACCTTTTTCGGCAATTTCATCCATACGCTCACTTCGAACCTGAACTTCGACCCAGCGACCTTTTGGTCCCATAACGGTAATGTGCAAAGCTTCGTAACCGGTTGATTTTGGAGATGAAATCCAGTCGCGTAAACGACTCGGACTCGGTCTGTAATGATCTGTTACGATCGAATAAATTTTCCAGGCCACAAATTTTTCGTCATGCGGATCTGCTTTATAGACAATTCTAAGGGCAAATTTGTCATACACTTCATCAAAACTTACATTTTGAGCGCGCATTTTTCTACGAATAGAATAAATAGATTTCGGACGGCCTTTTATGATATAATCAATCTCTTCCTTATCCAAAGATTTTTTCAAAACATCAGAAATATCCTTGATATAAGCATCCTGTTCTTCTTTTGTTTCCCTGATTTTGCTTACGATGTCATCATAAACAGCAGGTTCAGTGTATTTTAAGCCAAGATCTTCCAGCTTGGTTTTAATATTGTAAAGTCCCAAACGATGGGCGAGAGGGGCATAAATATATAAAGTTTCAGAAGCTATTTTGGTTTGTTTGTATTCCGCCATCGAATCCATGGTTTGCATATTATGCAAACGGTCGGCCAATTTGATTAGGATAACACGGACATCGTCGTTCAAAGTCAGAATCATTTTCCTGAAATTTTCGGCCTGCATCGACGCATTCAAATCCTTTTGAACCATCGAAATTTTAGTCAGGCCTTCAACCAATTGCGCCACTTTTGGGTTGAATAAACGTTCAATATCTTCAACCGTCATGGGTGTATCTTCAACAACATCGTGCAATAAAGCCGCAGCAATAGAGGTCGCTCCCAGACCAATTTCTGAGGCAACAATTTTTGCAACTGCAATAGGATGAAAGATATAGGCTTCTCCAGATTTACGTCGCTGCTCTTTATGCGCATCAACTGCAACATCAAAAGCTTTTCGAATAAGTTTTTTATCAGTTGGGCTTAAAGTTTGGTAGCTAATTCGGAGTAATTCTTTGTATTCCTGCGCAATTGCTTTGTTTTCTTTTTCAATATCTATTTCTATCATAACGGCATAGTTCAAGTACTAAAAATAAGAATAAGTTCCAACATACACAAGGGAATGGAGTGTAGATTTATGATATTGGATTTTAGATTTTTCTAACTGAATTTGATATAAGAATATTGATCAAAGGCGAGATTTTTTTGTTTTCAAAAGGACTTCGACTACGCTCAGTCTGACATAGAGAAGAAGATTTTAAATTTTAAAATCTAAAATCTAAAACCCTCTCTGACGTTTCGCTTCAAAAATTAAAATCGCAGCAGCAACAGAAACATTCATGCTGTCGATTTCTCCCTGCATCGGGATAATGATGTTTTGTGTAGCGGCATCACGCCATTCCTGCGTTAATCCGGTTGCTTCGGTACCTACAACTAAAGCGGTTGGAGTTGTGAAATTTTGAGTGTGATATGAAGTTGAGTTCTGTAAAGTAGCACAATAAAAATCAATCTTTTTTTCTTTTAAAAAAGCAATAATTTCGGCTGTAGTTCCCGTTGCAATTTGATTGGTAAACAAACAGCCAACGCTTGAACGGACAATATTCGGATTGTATAAATCGCTTTTTGGGTTTGCAATTAAAACAGCATCCAGATTTGCAGCATCTGCAGTACGTAAAAGTGCGCCGATATTTCCAGGTTTTTCCGGTGCTTCAGCTACTAAAATTAATGGATTTGCTGATAATTTTAAATCCGATAATTGCATTGATTTGGTTTTGGCGATTGCCAAAACACCTTCGGTAGTATCACGGTAAGCCAGTTTTTGATAGACTTCTTTATTGATTTCTATCATTTGAATTGGCGAATTTACCAATTTATTGATTTCATTTTCAGAAACCAATTCCGGTAAAAATAAAACCGTTTCTATTTCGTAACCGCCTTTTATAGCCAATGAAATTTCACGTAATCCTTCAATCAAAAAAGTTCCGGTTTGTTTACGGGCTTTTGCTTTTTCCTGCAGTAAAACAAGTGATTTTATAAACGGATTTTGAATTGAAGTGATTTGTTTCATTTTTTTAGAGGCTCAAAGTTGCAAAGGCTCAAAGGTACAGAGGTTTTTTTCTTCTTGCAAGGTTTTCGTAACCTTGTAGGTTTTTAATAGGATGGAGGAAAAAAACAGCCACGAATTCACGAATTTTTATTAAAAAAAAAACAAATATAATTCGTGAATTCGTGGCAAAAAAAACTTATTTCTCGAAGACTTCTTTAACTTCATTAGCAACAGGATGTTCCGCCGTAAAAGTATAGCCCATAATTTTTGCAATCGTCTGCGCAAATTGTTTTTGGTACAATTGAGAATCTGTTTTGATTTCGCCTTTTGGAGCAATTTCAGGACCAATTGCAGCAAACCAAATTTGGGATGCGCCCGCAATTTTATCACCGTGACTTGTCCATTCAGATTTTACTTTGTCGCCACGACCGTGATCTACAGTGATTAGTAAAGTCGTTTTGTTTTTATATTGCGGATCGTTTTGTACAAAAGTCCAGATTTCCTTAATCCATTTATCCACTTGGTTTGCAGCATCGAGATACGATCTGTAATGTCCGTGATGCGCCCATTCATCGGTTTCACCATAGGAAATATAAAGCACTTTTGGTTTGTTGGTTTTAAGTTCGTTCAGCGCTTCATAATGTGTAAAAACATCCAGACATTCATCTTCATGAAAAGGCTTAAACGAATTGTCGCGCATTTCATTCAGTAATTTTTGAATTTCAGTTGGCTTATTTCCACCCACTTTATCAAACGCAGAAATTACAGGAAAACCACTTCTTTTTTCGTTTAAAATTCGATCAAAAGCATCCCAGGCTCCAAAAGCTGCAACCTTACCTTTAATTTTAGATTGCTGGTTTAAGAACTCCAAAACATTCACATTCGGATTTGGTTTGTAATCGTTGGAATTGACTGCAATATCTACATTTCCCGTAAATATTTCGCTATATCCCGGATAACTAAACCAATATGGATTTGAAACATCAACTTTATTCCCTAAATCGCGATTGCCATAAATTTGTCCTTTCGCAGCAATTTCAGACCATAAAAAAGGCATTAGTTTTTGGCGGCGTTCTTTAAAATCTGTACTTCCGTATTTTTTATAAATGTAAGTACTGTCGTCCTGATTGAATTTTTTATCATTGGCAATTTGGGAATCCATTCCTTTGAAAACTTCCTGCCATCTAAAACCGTCTGTGGTAATGATTATGATGTTTTCTGTTTTTTGTGCGGAAGCCAAAAAGTTTATCAGAACGAATAAAAATAGAAGTGCTTTTTTCATCTTTTAGAGTTATAAAATTTCGTAGAAACAAAGGTTCAAAGATTTTTGAACATTCTTACATTTAACTCATGAAATTGATGTGTTGATAATACTCATTTTACATTTTCACAACATACATTTCACATCTTACAAAATTCCTCTCGCTTTAATCTCCAAATATTTATTAATAGCATCCAAAGTCAGATTTTCAGGCTGCGTTAAAACAGAGTGAATTCCGTATTTCTTCAATTCGTTGGCGATTAATCGCTTTTCAAACATAAATTTTTCAGCGATTACTTTGTCGTAAACTTCCTGAATCGTATCAGTTTTTTTATTGATGATTTCGTTTAGTTCCGTATTGCTAAAGAAAACAACAACCAATAAATGACTTTTTGCAATTCCTTTTAAGTAAGGCATTTGGCGATTTAAACCATCCATTGTTTCAAAATTGGTATACAGAATAATCAAACTTCTTTGGTTGATATTCTTTTTGATATCAACATACAAACGGCTGTAATCACTTTCAAAAAAGTCTGTTTTGATGTTGTATAAAGTTTCGAGGATTTTTTGCATTTGCGAACCTCTTTTTTCGGCAAAAACTCTGTTTTCGACTTTTTTCGAGAAAGCAAAAATTCCGGCTTTGTCTTGTTTTTTCAGAATCACATTGGCCAGAACCAACGTCGAGTTTATCGCATAATCAAGCAAACTCAAACCATTAAAAGGCATTTGCATCACGCGGCCTTTGTCAATTGCCAAATAAACCGATTGTGATTTTTCGTCCTGAAACTGGTTCACCATCAAGGCATTTTTCTTCGCTGTGGCTTTCCAGTTTAAAGTTCGAAGATCATCGCCCTGAACATATTCTTTAATTTGTTCAAATTCCATTGTGTGACCAATTCGGCGAATTTTCTTGATTCCGTATTGGTATAAATTATTCGAAAAAGCCAGTAAATCGTATTTTCTTAACTGAATATAAGAAGGATACGTTGGCACCATTTTATCTTTATCAAAAGTAAATCGTCTTGAAATTAATCTTAAAGGCGAAGAAACATAGATATTTAAATTTCCAAAGTAATATTCTCCGCGTTCTGTTGGGCGCAAATCGTATCCAATTTTATCCTGACCGGAAGCTTTTATATTCCTAATTATTTTGAAATCGCGTACCTGAAACTGAAACGGAATTTCGTCAATAATTTTAATCGAAATTGGAAATGTATAATGATTTTTGATCGAAATACTAACAGGATTTAAATCTCCATTCGAAAGTTTTTCAGGTGTTTCCCTTGAAGCTTCAATTCCGGTTTTGGCCAGATATAAAATTAAAAGATCAAGTGCCAGAAAAGTGATTAGTACCAAAATAATAAACCAGACTCCGTTGTATAAATTCGGAAAAATAAAAGCACAAACAAACAATCCTATAATGCCCAAAAGCACATAGAAAAAGAAGTTGTTGAGATATAGACTTTTTATGAATTTCAATTTAAAAGAATTTAAAATTTAATTTTATTCCTGTATTTTAGTGAAACTAGAATAACCGAAACCATCTAAAATAGCTATTTTCCAGATTCCATTTTCCTTAACTGCCGTTACTTTATATTTAGGAGTTTCTTTCCATTCTGTCCACGTCCAGAAAAAAGTAGCTTTATTATTTTCAATTTTGAGGTTGTTTACTTTCAGGGTTTTCCAAAACTTCTCTGGATTATCCTGACAATCACACCACGGATTACTGTCATTGCCATAGGGTGGAAGTTCACCCACAAAATACGTTGCTTTATTGGTTTTAAGATTATCACCAATTTTTAACCCAATTTTATTATAATTGTCGATAAACTGCTGCGCAAAAAAGTTCGATTTTTTAAGTTCTTCGACTATTTTGTTGTGTGTTTTTACATTTAAAGCAACATATTTATCGCCTTTTTTGTTGGCAACCACATCAAAATCATTTTGTGTTTTTTTAGTCTCAATCCATTCATAAGCTTTTCTTATTAAGGTTTCGATTTGTTGTTTATCACTTTCGAAATAGACAGACATATTTGTGTTTTCAGCAGCTTTGATAGGCTGAAATACGAAAAATAAAATTACAAATAAGGGTAAAAAAAACAGTTTATTTAATCTCATTTTTCAGATTTTAAGTTCTCCTGCAAGGTTTTGAAAACCTTGCAGGAATGAGAACTATCGTGGAATTTCTACAGTTTCAATAATTTGCTTGATAATTTCAGCACTTGTAATTCCTTCCATTTCACGCTCGGGAGCTACAATAACGCGGTGTTGTAAAACCGGAGTTGAAGCTTCTTTAATATCTTCGGGAGTTACAAAATCACGACCACGAATAGCGGCAAAACCTTTGGCAGCGTTTAAAATTGCGATCGATGCACGAGGCGAAGCTCCTAAATATAAAAAGGCATTTTCTCTGGTGTTTACCACAATTCTTGCAATATATTCCAACAGATTTTGTTCTACCCTGATTTGTTTGATTAAAGCCTGATATCCTTTTATTTCCTGTGCTGAAAGTATGGTTTTTATCGCCTCTAATTTTCCATGATCCTGCAATAAATGCTCTCTTTGAATGATCAGGATTTCTTCGTCCAGTTTTGGATAATCAATTGTAATTTTGAATAGAAAACGGTCTAATTGCGCTTCCGGCAAACGATATGTTCCTTCCTGCTCGATTGGGTTTTGTGTAGCAATTACCAAAAACGGAGTTTCCAACTGATACGCAGAACCGTCAATTGTAATCTGGCGTTCTTCCATTACTTCAAATAATGCGGCTTGGGTTTTGGCAGGCGCACGGTTGATCTCGTCAATTAAAATTAAATTAGAGAAAATTGGTCCTTGTTTGAATTCAAATTCTGAACTTTTTAAGTTGAAAATCGAAGTTCCTAAAATATCCGAAGGCATTAAATCCGGCGTAAACTGAATTCGGCTAAAACCGATATTAAGCGTTTTTGATAATAATTTTGCAGTAATCGTTTTGGCAACCCCCGGAACACCTTCAAGCAAAACGTGTCCGTTTGATAAAATGGCAACCAAAAGCTGGTCGATCATTTTGTGTTGACCCACAATAACAGTTTCAAGCTCTTTTTTGATGCTGTTAACATGCTCTAAAAGTGGAGCAAGGTTTATTCTTGTTTCAAAATTCACGTTTTCGTTTGTGATTTCTGTTTCTGGTGTATTAAAATCGTCCATGTTTTGGTCTTTTTCTTTTGGGTTTATTTTTTTTTGCCACAGATTAAATGATTTCACAGATTTTAAAATCATTTTAATCCTTAAATCTGTGGCAAAATATTTTTTATTTAATGTAAAACTTTCTCGATTGCATTATTAATTCTGATTAAATCTTCTTCGAGACTTCCGTGATAACTTTTTCGATGTTCGTTAATTAAAAATACCAATTCGCGAATATCATTTTCATCTTTTCCTGATTTATGATGCAATTTATTAATGAAATCGTCATCTAGTTTTGTTGTATCGATTAAATATTCATTTCGAATTCTTTCGAGGAAATAAATGATTTTTTTATCGATTATATTGTCGTGATCGCCTTCCTGATAATATAAATTCCCGATGGTTTTTGTAAAATCAAGTGTTAAATTAGGCAATGGTTTTACTATCGGAACAATTCTTTGTTTGCGTTTGGCATTAAAAATAATAAAAATCAAAATTCCGATTAAAAATAAATACCAGGCCCATTTTAATGCCGGCTGGCTCATAATATAACGCAAAGGCGAATCTGAAATCGATTCATTATTTTGCCCTTTTGTGTACCAGTAAACATTTCCTTTTGGAACATACGAAAGTACACTTTCTGCATACTTATAGTGGTCTTTTTTTAATAAATGATAATTAGTAAAAGCCACAGGTTTTGTGTGCAAGTAAAAATAACCATTGATATAAGGCACTTTTATAAAATCAATTTGCTTTTTATTTTTATTTCCCTGATATCCCAAAACGGTTGTCATCAGAGTATCAATTTTCGAAAAATAATAGTTTCCCATTTCTTCTTCTGTTATGGAATACTTTTTCGGATTTAGTTTTTTATTGGCCATCCAAACCGAATTCATTTTTTCGTTTGGATAACTGGTGTTTATTTCGATTTTTAAACTGTCTAATAATGATTTTGGGAAGTTTTTCATGCTCAAGAAAGCATTATTTCCGTGTGAAACAAAATAGAAAAGTTCTGTAATTGACTGATCGTCTATTTGACCGTATTCTGAAATATTAAAAAAGGTACCTTTTATTTTGTATTTTCCTGCAGTTGTATCAGGAACATATTTTGAATCTAAAAATTCATAAGGTGTTACGGCAGAAACTCTTTCAATCTTCTGATTTTTTAAAAGACCATTTATTTCTTTGTCAAAAACATACAATCCAAACGGAATTTTATCATTGACAGAATAGGTTGGTCGCCAATCGATTGGTTTTTGCTTATCATGATCTGCTATTAAAATGATGACGAAAACTAAAATCAAAATAGCAATATAAATTTTAATGGATTTACTCATTGCTAAATGTTTTTAAAGATTTCTTAAATCGGTTTTCGGCTTTTATAAAAGTGGTTTCATCGATTTCAAATTCGCCATACCAAATATGGTTGTATAAATAAGATAAATACATGAATTCTTCTCTGTGTGCGGGTTTTTGAAGCTCGTACAAATAATCAGAATTTGTTTTTTCAATATCCCATTCTATATAATGATTTTGCGCCATGACCTTTAAAAGCCAAAGATAATAATAGCGGACAGCGATTCTTTTTTCTCCGGCTGCAATACTTTCTTTAATTAATTTTTCGAAATCAAGAAGATGAATATTCTTTTCGATATCAGAATAATAGATTGTTTTTTTGTGTGCATTTTTTCCGAAAATCCATTGTCCTTCTTTGGCTATTATTGCTTTTACAATCAAATAGATTACAAAAATAATAACCAAAGCTGCGATTGTTTTTAATAAAATGGCAACAAAATTTAGTGATGCTTCGGGATTGCTAAAAGTGAACAATCTTCTAAAAATACTGGCGAGCCATTCTTTAAAATAATCCCAGGCGCCTTTTTCGGGTGCTTTATATTCGTAAACGAAATCAGCGTCCTTATATTTTTTTTTGAAATCTTGTTTGAAGTTTTTTGCCTCAATAGTATCTGAATCGACATGAATATCTTTTTCGGTATATTTTACAGATTCGACTTTTGGCGGATCAACCGTAGCCGAAGAATCCTGCGCCTGCGAAATGCTGCAATAAAATAGAAAAGATAAAACGAAGAAAAATTTGTTCATTACTGGTTCCTTATTAATTCAATTTGGCAGATAGCGGTTGTGTTTTTTTGTATACAATAAAAGGATAAACCAAATAATAAAATGAGATGATGCCAAGTGTAACCAGAATGATTAAACTGCTTAACCAATTGGGCATATCAATAGAATATCGGGTAATAAAACCTTCAAGAAATCCGGCACTAATCGTGAATGGAAATGTACTCAGGAATATTTTGAAACTGTTTTTGAAACCTATTTTAAATGAATTGATTCTCGAAAAAGTCTTTGGAAAAAGGATTGAAGCTCCTAAAATAAACCCGGCTGCTGTTTCGATAACGATGGCAAAAATCTCCATAGAACCGTGAATCCAGATTCCGCGAACGCTCTTCCAGAAAACATTCTGGTCGTAAAAAAAGTATTGAAAAGCACCCAGCATAATACAGTTTTGCAGGGAAATATAAAAAGTTCCCAGTCCGCCAAAAATGCCATAGATGTAGCATTTTGCACCCACATATAAGTTATTCATGGTAATGCCAACAAAACTTCCCCAATTGCTTCCGGAACCATAAACAGCCATTGGATTTCCTTTTTTGATGTTTTCCAAAGTCATATTTACATATCCATCGCCTAAAATTAAGCGAACGAAATTTTGATCGTATCGTGCTGAAATTACACCAATACCAACTGTTATAAAAAACAGAACAAAAGCATACATTAAATATCTTCTGTAATCGTAAACCAAAAGCGGAACTTCGGTTTTAAAAAACTCTACAAATCTGTTTTTTTCGGATCGTTTGGTTTTGTAAATCTTCTGGTAAATCTGCGAAGCAAGATGATTTAAGTAAATTACGGTTTTGCTTTTTGGATAATAAGTTTGGGCATACGATAAGTCATTCATCATTTGAATGTACAAATTAGCTAACTCATCAGGATTTTTTTTAGCTTTACCAAAAATAGCTAGCTCAAATTCCAGCCATTTTTCTTTATTTTGTTTTATGAAGGCGACTTCTCTCATTGTAGGCTAAAATATAAAATATGTCAGAATTATCAATAAATACAACACAAAATGTTAAAATAAATTTTAAAGCAGCATCAGCGGGCGAGCGAATAGGGTCTCATTTCATTGATTTTGGTATTAAAATAGCTTATGTAATCGTGATTTGGAGCATCGTTTTTTATTGGCTTCAATTAGACAGATTGTTGGATAGTTTAGATTCATGGTCCAGAATGACCATTCTTTTACTTTTATATTTTCCTGTTATCATTTATTCGATCACTTTAGAAAGCATTTTTGAAGGACAAACCATTGGTAAAAAAATAGTCAAGATAAAAGTCGTTAAAATTGATGGTTATCAGGCAGGTTTTGGTGATTATTTAATGCGCTGGTTTTTTAGGCTTATCGATCTTAGTCTGTTTTTTGGAATTATTGCCTTGGTAACAGTCATAATAAGTAAAAAAGGACAACGTTTAGGAGATATGGTTGCAGGTACGGCCGTTATTACTTTAAAAAATAAAATTAATATTAGTCATACCATTCTCGAAGAAATAGGTGAGGCTTATGTGCCAACGTATCCTTTGGTTATAAAATTGACTGATAATGATATGAGAATCATTAAAGAAACATTTTTAAAAGCAGATCTTAAAGATGATTATGAAACAATTGTTAAATTGGTTTCTAAAATTGAAAGTGTAACGGGAATTAAAAACCAATCAGGAAATTCGAAAGATTTTCTTCGTACAATTTTAAAAGATTATAATTTTTATACACAAAATATGTAATTAAGTAATTTAATTTAAATGATTTAAGTAGGAAGTTTTCTTAACTTTGTTTGTAAGTAAAACATTAATATTTTATTATTTGACTTAAATTAGAAATACTATGAAATTACAAAAAGCTTTGACAATTATAGTTCTGTTGCTTATTCCGTTTGTTAATTTTGCACAAGGAACAAAAAAACTGGATAAAATTATAAAAAGAGATTATCAGATAATAGAAGGCACAATTGCAAAAATATCCGATAAAACCGTAGAATATTCTTTACCGGGAGAAACAGTACAAATTTCGCTGGATGTTTCTCAAATTGCCAGAATTGAATTTGCCAGCGGTCGTTCTCAAACTTTTGATGTAACGCCTGAAAATACGACTCAAACATCTTCAAATCAAAATATCGCTGTTCAGGAAATTAAACCCAATACAATTGCAGTTTTACCAATTCCGTATATAAATTCAGATACCCAACAAAGCTCTGAAGATATGGCGAAATTTGCTCAAAATGATACGTACAATAAGTTATTAGACAAGTCAGCCAATATTTTTCCACTGACTGTTCAGGATTTAAGAACGACTAATAGTTTATTGCACAAAGCCGGAATTGACCATAATAATATTGATGAAACACCAATTGAAGATCTTCAAAAAATTCTGGGTGTCGACAATATAGTGGCGGCTAAAATCTCGTACACAATGTCATCTAGCTCAACAGCTTCGACTTACGGAAGCGGAAGTACAACGGTGAGCAACAATGATAAAAAAGTCAAGTCTACAGATTATTCGACTACAACTGCCAATACACAAATGTATTATTACTACAACGTGTATTTTGATATGTATAAAAACGGCACGAAAATTTACTCACAAACGCGTCAGCCTTTCCTTAAACTGAAAGATAGCTGGATAGATTCAGTTTCTTATTTATTAAAAAGAAGTCCGATTTACGTGAAAAAATAAAATTTTGTAAGAAGAAAGAAGTAAGAAGAAAGTAAAGAAAACCTTTGTACCTTTGGGCCTCTGAACCTTTGAACCTCAAAAAAGAATGTTTCATTTATTAGATATTATTGGTACAATGGCCTTTGCCATGTCTGGTGCTTTAACGGCAATGCATAAAAAACTGGATCCGTTTGGTGTTTTTATTATTGCTTTTGTGACAGCAGTTGGCGGCGGAACGCTTCGTGATGTTTTAATAGGAAGAACGCCTGTGGGCTGGATGCTGAATTTGCAATATGTTTATGTCATTATTTTAGGTTTTGGTCTTGCGATTCTTTTTAGAAAAAAGTTTGATAAACTGCGTACTTCCTTATTTTTATTTGATACAATTGGTCTTGGTGTTTTTACTTTAATTGGTCTTGAAAGAGGAATTATGACAGGTTTACATCCTGTGATTTGTATTGCTTTAGGAACAATGACAGCTTGTTTTGGCGGTGTAATCAGGGATATTTTGTGTACAGAAATTCCAACTATTTTTAGAAGGGAAATTTATGCAACGATTTGTATTTTTGGAGGAATAGTGTTTTTTGGATTAAGAAAACTGAATTTAGAAGATGATGTTTTATATCTTGTAACTTCGGTTGTAATTATTACAGTACGATTAATGGCCGTAAAATTCAAATGGTATTTACCTGCATTTGATCATAAATAAGAAAAAAAAGCAAAAATATTGGCGACATATACCATAAAGAAATACGAACAAAACGATAGCAATACCTGGAATGAGTTTATTGCTCAGGCCAAAAATGCAACGTTTTTATTTCATCGTAATTTTATGGAATACCATCAGGATCGTTTTGAAGATTTTTCGCTTTTAGTTTTTGAAGATGAAAAATTAAAAGCTGTTTTGCCAGCCAACATAAAAGAAAATTTTGTGTACTCGCATCAGGGATTAACTTATGGAGGTTTGGTTTATAAAGAAGAAACAAAACAAGCTTCGATAATCGAAATTTTTCAGGCTATTTTGTTTTTTTTGAATGAAAATAACATTCAAAAATTACATATAAAAACACTTCCGTCTATTTATCATCTTAAACCTTCTGATGAAATTTTATACAGTTTGTTTTTGGCAGAAGCCAAAATGATAAGACGCGATTCGCTTTCGGTTATTGATTTATTACAAGAAAATAAAATTTCGAAAATACGCAAGAGAGGTATTCAAAAAGCAGTTTCGAATCGTTTAATTATTAAGGAAGAAAATGATTTTGAATTATTTTGGAATGAAGTTTTAATTCCAAATTTAAAAACGAAACATAATGCAAAACCTGTTCATTCAGTAGAAGAGATGAATTCTTTAAAAGCTCATTTTCCTCAAAATATTCATCAGTTTAATGTTTATTCAGAAGATAAAATTGTGGCCGGAACAACTATCTTTGAAACTAAAACCGTTGCACATTGTCAATATATCTCAAAAAATGAAAAGCAGGAAAATTTGGGAAGTTTAGATTTTTTGTTTCAATATTTGATAAAAGAAAGATTTGCTGAAAAACGTTTTTTTGATTTTGGAATTTCAAATGAAAATCAAGGAAAAAACCTCAATGAAGGATTATCATACTGGAAAGAAAGTTTTGGCGCAAGTACAATAATTCATGATTTTTACGAAGTTGAAACTTCAAATTATAATAAGTTAAATGGTATTTTTGTTTAACCAATTAAAAATAGAATGATACCATTTCTTGATCTTAAAAAAGTAAACGAACCATACGAAGCTGCTTTTCAGGAAAAACTGAAATCAATTTTAAGTAATGGCTGGTATATTTTAGGAAAAGAAGTTGAAACATTTGAGAAAGCTTTCGCCGAATATTGCCAAACCCAATATTGTATAGGAGTTGGGAATGGTTTTGATGCTTTAGTTTTAATTTTTAAAGGTTATATTCAATTAGGGAAATTGCAAAAAGGAGACGAAGTTATTGTTCCTGCAAATACTTATATTGCAAGTGTTTTGGCGATTTTGCAGACAGATTTAGTTCCGGTTTTGGTTGAGCCAAAATTAGAAACCTACAACATCAATCCTGATTTGATTAGGGAAAAAATCACTTCAAAAACAAAAGCAATTCTGGTTGTTCATTTATACGGACAATTGGCTGAAATGGCTGAAATAAATAGAATTGCAGACCAAAATAATCTTTTAATAATAGAAGATGCAGCGCAATCTCATGGAGCGGCTGCAAATTCCAATAATTTTATCCCGAAGCATCGGGACCAAATTCCAAATGCATCGAATGTTACGCTGAGCGATCCCGAAGCTTCGGGAGAAGAGTCATCAGGTGCAAAAGCATATAGTTTTTATCCAGGGAAAAACTTAGGTTGTCTAGGCGATGGAGGAGCAATCACAACCAACGATTTAGAATTGGCAAAAGTGCTTTTTTCGCTTCGAAATTATGGTTCTGAAAAAAAATATTACAACGAATATGTTGGCGTAAATTCAAGATTAGACGAGATTCAGGCTGCTTTTTTAAATTTAAAATTACCGAATTTAAATGCTGATAATGATAAACGCCGAAAGATTGCAAAGCGTTATTTAGCTGAAATTAAAAACGAAAAAATTATCCTGCCTTTTTGGGATTTTTCAGAAAATCATGTGTTTCATTTATTTGTTATTAGAACAGAAAATAGAGAAGAATTGCAAGAATATTTAAAGCAGAATAATATTCAAACTGTAATTCATTATCCAGTTCCTCCACATAAACAGAAAGCATTTCCGGAATGGAACAATTTGTCTTTTCCAATTACAGAGAAGATTCAAAATGAAGTTTTGAGTTTGCCGATTAGTCCTGTTTTGACAGAAAGGGAAGTTAGTTTTGTAATTGAAGTTTTAAATAGATATTAGTTTTGATTTGATAAAAAAATGAGAGAATTAAAATTAATTATTAAGAGATATGTACCTAAAAAAATATGGTTTTCGCTTATTAAGATTTATAATTTTACAAAGCTCAGAGCTTTATATGAATTATATTTGATAAAAAGTGCACCCAAAAAACATCAAAAAGCACTTCAAATTGTGAGAAAAAAAAAGAAAGTAAAAGTTGCTTTCTTTTTAATTCATCAATCTGTTTGGAAATATGATGTACTTTTTGATTTAATGTTGAAGCATCCCCGATTTGAACCCCAAATTTTTGTTTGTCCTGCCGTAAATTTTGGTATGGAAAATATGTTGTTTGAAATGAATAAATCATTTGAAGCGTTTAAAAAGAAAGGATTTAACCCGATTAAAACCTATAATGAGGCAACAGGAGAATATTTAGATGTTAAAATTTTTTTTTCTCCGGATATAGTATTTTACACTAATCCTTACGAGGGTTTACAGGATTATAGATATTATATAACTCAGTTTTCAGATACTTTAACCTGCTATGTTCCTTATGCTATTATGATGGTTGATTTTGAGTTTATTTATAATTTAAAATTTCACAATCTTGTTTGGAGAATTTTTTCAGAAACACCTATTCACAAAGAAATAGCATCACAAAAACAAAAAATTAAAAGCCAAAATTCTGTTTTAACGGGTTATCCGGGATTTGATCAGTTATTAATCAATAAAAAACCTAATGATGCTGTTTGGAAAAATAAAAATCCTAATTTAAAAAAGATTATATGGGCACCACACCATTCAATGGACGAGTTAAATAAAGTGGCAAATTTTTTAGAATATTATGATTTCTTTTTTGAATTGGCCGATAAGTACAGTGATAAAATACAGATTGCATTTAAGCCGCATCATTTATTAAGAATTAAGTTAGAGCAAGAGTACTGGGGCAAGGAAAAAACAGATATTTATTATAATAAATGGGCAAAACTTGCAAATGGGCAATGTGAGAATGGAGATTATATTGATCTTTTTTTAACATCAGATGCATTGATTCACGATTGCGGTTCATTTATGGCTGAATATCTTATTACAGAAAAACCATCCCTTTTTATGGTTAGAAATGAATCTGTTATGGAACATTGGAATACTTTTGGTAAAAAAGCAATAGTGGCACATTATCAATCCCGAAATAAGGAACAATTGATAAATTTTATCGAAAATGTTGTATTGAACAAAAATGACTGGATGAAAGAGGAAAGAAATAATTTTGTACAAACTAATCTTATTCCAAAAAATAAATTAACTGCATCCGAAAATATATTGGAATATTTGGAGGATCAGATATTTAAAGGTATTTGATACGTAGTTATGAAAAAGATGACTATTATAATTTGATCGAAAAAAATTTACATAAATGCAAAATACCTCTTTAAAATCAACTGCAACAAAAGGGATTCTTTGGTCAGCGGTGGACAAATTTGCAGTTCAGTTGGGGCAGTTTGTTGTAGGTATAGTGCTTGCCCGGATTTTGCTTCCTGAGGATTTTGGTTTAATAGGAATGTTGGTCATTTTTATAGCGATCTCCCAAACTTTTATTGAAAGCGGACTGGGCACAGGTTTAATTCAGCGTCAAGCCAGATCAGATGTTGACTTTTCCACTTTGTTTGTGTTTAATTTACTTGTAAGTGGTTTTTTTTATTTAGTTCTGTTTTTCTCAGCACCTTTAATTTCTGCTTTTTTTGAGCAGCCCCGTTTAACAGACTTAACGAGGATTCTGAGTTTAAGTTTGTTTTTAAATGCTTTTGCAATAGTTCAACGAACAAAACTGACAATTCTGATTGATTTCAAATCCATAGCAAAAAGCAATGTAATTGGAATGGTCGCGGGAGGTTTATGTGGCATAATGGCTGCTGTAAATGGATTTGGAGTTTGGTCATTAGTAATTCAAATGCTTATGAGTTCTTTGGCTTCGTCAATGTCTTTATGGTTTTTAAGTAATTGGAGACCTTCCATTGCTTTTTCTCAAAAATCTTTTAAATCTTTATTTGGCTATGGTTCAAGGCTTTTAATGGCCGGATTGTATGCTCAATTGCTAAATAATGTTTATAATATTTGTTTAGGAAAATTTTATTCTACCGCTTCATTAGGATATTATACAAGAGCGAAGAGCATGGCGGATGTATCTGCGGGTACAATTGGAAGTATATTACAGCAAGCTACATTTCCAATTCTAACATCGGTTCAACATGATAAAGAGAAATTAGCCTCTATTTGTAGCAGAATGATTCGTATGTCAGCTTTTTTCATCATTCCCCTTATGACTCTTATAGCTTTACTTGCTACGCCAATTGTAACTCTATTACTTACTGATAAATGGATTTCTCTAATTCCACTTTTACAATGGCTCGTTTTTTCACGTGTTTTTCTGCCTATAAGTGTAATGAATTTGAATTTATTAAATGCTGCTGGACGACCTGATTTATACCTGAAAGTTGATTTGTCTAAACTGCCTATAACTCTGATAGCAATGATAATTACAATTCCTTTAGGAATAAAAGCCATAGTAATTGGACATGTTATTACTTCGGCTCTGTTTTTTGTTATGAATACCTATTTTCCAGGAAAGCTTTATGGTTATGGCCTAATACGTCAATTAAAGGATATGTTACCGTTTTTGATAGCCACAATAGGAATGGCAATCTCGGTATTTGTTATGTCTTGCTTTGTAGATAATTTAGTATTTGAGTTATTTTTTGGAGGTATCCTTGGATTGACAACTTATTTATTCCTTTGCTGGTTATTAAAGTTAGAGGAACTAAAAGAGGTTTGGCAATTATTTTTGAAGTTTAAGAAAGAATAACATTCTAACAAATTGAATTTTAAGAAATAACTTCGTTTTCCAAAATGTTCGGGAATTGTAAATGATTTTTAAAACAGAAAATGTAATGAATTTAGGAAAACCTCAATCTTAGTTCTAAAGGAATATATTTAATAAACAACCAAATGTCAAATGTTTTATAAGCTTTCGTCATTTCATAATGCAGCCTTTTTAATAATGCTTTATTTTCGATTTTGGTCTTATTTAAGGCGATAGCTTTCTTAATAACAAGATAGCTGGAATGATTTATTTTTCTGGTTCTTCGATTAAATTTTTTATAAAACTGATTTCCTAATGAATTTTTTACTTCTCTTTTTTGAACTAAAACAGCATCAATAAATTCAAAATTATAATTTCTGGAAGTTCTAATCCAAAGATCTAAATCTTCGTAAGCCAAATTTTCGTCGTAGCCTTTTAATTCTTGTAAAACATCTCGTTTTACCATCGAAGAAACAGAACAGATCATACTGCTTTGATTTAACATTGATAAATAAATATCCCCCGATGCCGGCTTTATCAATGCTTTTTTTTCAACACCCACTTTATAATAATAACGAAGATGATCTTTGTTTTCTGAAATTATTTCTGCATTTCCATAAACAATTGCTAATTTTTTCTGTTTAGAATTTAAAAATGTATTTACTTGTGTCTCCACGCAATTTGGCAGTAAAATATCGTCAGCAGCTAAATCAATTATATAATCACCTTTGGTAAATTGAAGTGCTTTATTAAAAGTTTTGGTATTCCCTAAATTACTTTCGTTTACAATAAATTTGATATTAGGATGATCTTCCAGCCAATTTTTAATTGTTTTTTCAGAGCCATCAGTACTATAATCATCGGCAATAATAAGTTCGATGTTTCCATAACTTTGGCTCAAAACTGAATTCAAAGCTTCAATTACAAAATTTTCATGATTGTAACACAAACAAATAATACTGACTAAAGGTAGGTTTTGCATAAAAATCATCAAAAGTTGAAATGGAATTTCTGATTGAAAAGATCAAAAATAAAAATATTATACTGGTTTATGATACTATTTTATTTATTCTAATATTAAGCTTAAGTAAAAATTAAAAGAGATGTTTTTAAAATATACTCTTTTTCGTTTAGTATTTTTACTTTTGTTTGAATATGAAACATACAGAGAGTAGCTTTTTTAATGATACAGACGTCGAAATTTTAATTTCTACAATGAATAGAAATTCATTAGATTTTTTGTTGCCGATGTTTCCGATTTCGCATTTCTCTAATTTTTCAATTTTAATTATCAATCAAACAACAAGCGAAACAATTTTAACTTCAGGTTTTCCTAATGTCAGAGTCATAAATTCGTTTGAAAATGGGTTATCTAAAAGCCGAAATTTAGCATTTGAAAATGCTATCGGAAAAATTCTTGTAATAGCAGATGATGACGTAGTATATCAAGAAGGATTTATCGGCAAAATAATAAATGCTTACAATAAATTTCCACATGCAGCGGTAATAAATTTTTGTGCTATAAATTCAGACGGAAATTTGATGAAGAATTATCCTTCTCAATCTAAAAAGGATTTGAATACTTTTGATATTTTAAATACCAGTTCCATAGAGATAACACTTAATAAATCAATTCTTGAGCAAGAAAAAATTCGGTTTGATGAAAATTTTGGATTAGGAGCTATTTTCGAAATGGGTGAAGAAGCTATTTTTCTATTTGATTTTAAGAAAAAAAATAAGAAGCTTTTGTTTGAACCTCAAATCATTGTTAAACATGAGAACCTTTCTTCTTCAGATAAAAAAAGTATTCCTGAAAGATATTATATACAGGGCGCATTATTTACAAGAATTTTCAAAAGGAACTATATTTTTTGGATCTTTATTAAATTATTTTTTGACTTAAAGCAGCGTAAAATAGAATTTAGAAATATCAAAAATGCCCTAAAAAGTGCCAAAAAGGGACATCAAAAATTTGAAAGAATGCAATATGAAAACAAATAATAAAGGAGTTCAAATTATATCAATCCCAAAAATAGAAGAACGAAGAGGAAATCTGTCTGTGATAGAAAATGACACAATTCCTTTTGATATTAAAAGGGTATATTATTTATATGATGTGCCAACAGGTTCAGAGCGTGGTGGGCATGCTCATAAAAATCTTCAACAATTTTTGGTGGCTTTAAGCGGGAGTTTTGATGTTGTCTTAAATGATGGGAAAGAAGAACAAATTGTTACCTTAAACAAGCCATTTGAAGGTTTATTGATTAACTCGGGGATTTGGAGAGAACTTCGAAATTTTTCTTCAGGTTCAATTTGTTTAGTCGTAGCTTCAGAAGTTTATATTGAAGACGATTATATTAGAGACTTTGATGAGTTTATAAAGTATTCTAATTATAAATAGAAAAATTAAAACCATTCTTTCTTAAAAACTGTTTTATTTTTAATAAAAAAATTAAAACAAACCTCGGTAAAAAGTATATTAATCTGGTTTTAAAAGGAATATTTTCTTTTAAAATATTTTTAAATAATTCTTTCGATTTTTTGTCATTCCTGGCAATTTTATATTGCAAGGCATATTCTAATCTGTAAGTATCAAGATATTTTTTTAGGCTTGGATTACTTTTTTCTTCTTGTTTATAATCCTTAAAATCGTTCAATTTTTTGTCTAATATTGGAGTTTTTGAAAGACTGTCTTCAATATAATGTAAGTAAGATGCTGTAACTTTATTGCTTATCGCTACAGGATATTTTGATGCAATTCGAATCCACATATCAACATCTTGCCCGCTTGATATGGTAGGTTTAAAGTAACCTGTTTTTTCAAATACACCTTTAGGTATTACAATTGAAGATGATGTAGCAATAGGATAAGGCAGGCTGGTTTCAAAATAATCTGGAATAATACCTTCATAATCTGCAGAAATTCCTTTAAATGTTGGAATGTCATTTTTTCCATTATTAAATACTAATTCATAGCGTGAGGCAAAAATTCCGGCATTTGGAAAATTTTGGATTAGGGCATTTAATATTTCTAAATGATTGGGCATCCATAAATCATCTGCATCCAAAAAAGCAATATATTCATATTTTGCATTTTCAATTCCGAGATTTCGGGCTACAGATGCGCCTTGATTTTTTTGGTTAAAAAGCTGTATGCGGCTGTCGTTAAATCCTATTACTTTTGTGACACTATCATCTGTCGAACCATCATTTATTACAATAATTTCATAATCTGCAAAAGTTTGATTGAGAACACTTTTTAAAGTGTTTTCAATATAATTGGCTTTGTTGTACAACGGAATAACAATCGAAAAGGCCATGGATTATTTTTTTAAAGTACAATAATAACCTAATTTATAAAGGTCGAACAAAAACAAAGAAGGTTTTTTTGAAAATAAATTCCGTTCAATTCTGGTTTGATTTTTCCTGAAAAGAAAAGCCGAAAATTGCGTTAATTTTAGTTTTCTCAAAAATTCAAATGAAGTTGTAATTTTGTTTTCTTCTTTCTTTATTTTTTTTGAATCATAAAGAAACACAAGGTTTTCTAAAGCAATTTTTGTTTTATTTAGAAATGCTTTTGAAGTTTCTAAATTGAGATGAAAGGTTGGATTATCTATTTGAGAAATCTTAAAATGACTGGCTTTCAAGACCGAGAAAAAAAGCAAATCTTCATAACCATATTTTGTAATGGATTCATCAAAAGGATATTGAAGAAACACTTCTTTTTTAATTATTAAATTAGAAGTCAAAATTGTCACCGTTTCTCTTTTATTACCATAAACCCAGCGTAAAAGCTGGTCATTTTCCGGTTTTTTATCTTCATAAATAATTCCCCCAAAAAGGATATTATTTTTCAAATTTGAAATAGCATCAATATACTTTTTTACAAAATCATTTTGAGCTGGAAAAGTATCGCAATCTAAAATAAGCAACCAATCGTAAATTGCTTTTAGAGAAAGGGAATTAATGTTTTTTCCTCGTCCCAAATTAGTTTCATTTACAAAAAACGAACAATTCGGAAGAAGATTAATTTCCTGATTTAAAATGTTTACAGAAGAGTTTGATGCGTCGTCCTGACATAGAATTTCAAAATCAATTCCGTTAAAACTACATTGTTTTACTAACTCATTTACAAGAGGTAAAATATTATAATTATAAACCGGAATTAAAATAGAAAGCATTATACGCTACGTTGCACCACCTCAAATATTCTCTCATCTTCACATTTTAATGTTTTAGATGGAAACTTCATCAATAAGGCATAATCGTGTGTTGCCATAATAACCGTTTTACCGTTTGCGTTGATTTTTTTCAACACTTCAAGAACTTCAGAACTTGTTTGAGGATCAAGGTTTCCGGTTGGTTCATCGGCAAGAATAAATTCAGGATCGTTAAGCAAAGCTCTTGCAATCGCAACACGCTGTTGTTCACCACCAGAAAGTTGGTGTGGCATTTTGTTCACAAAATCTTTCATTCCTACCTTGTCCAGAACTTCATCAATTTTATGTTCCATGGCTTCTTTTTCAGTCCAGCCGGTTGCTTTTAGAACAAAAAGCATATTATCTTTTACAGAACGGTCCGGAAGCAATTTGAAATCCTGAAACACGATTCCGATTTTACGTCTCAAATACGGAATTTCACTTTCTTTTAAAGTTGCCAAATCAAATTCAACAATATGACCTTCACCTTCCGTTAAAGGCAAATCTCCATACAAAGTTTTCATGAAACTACTTTTTCCTGAACCTGTTTTTCCGATAATGTAGATGAATTCGCCATGCTGAACATCTAAATTGATATGAGATAAAATTTTTCTTCCTTCCTGATATATAGTGACTTCCTTAAGAGATAGTACGGTTTGTGACATAATAAATTCAATTTTAATGGTAAAAGTAAGAAGATAACGGTTGGATTCAAAATAAATTTTAATGATTTGTCATGAAGGGCCAATAAAATAAAGATACGAAATAGAATCTAACCTGAGGCATAAAAGTACAGTTGATCTAAAGCTCCCCAAAAAAAATACAGAATAAAGATGCAGTTTTTTAAGAAGTTACAAATAGGTTCTTTTTTTATTCCTTAGAAATGTTTATTTTAGAAAGTTTGAAAACCAATATTTTGTGACGCCACAAGCTTTAAAATAACAACTATTAAAAATTTTGTTCATAATAAAAGCCTGAAACGTTTCGTTATAAACGGTATAATATGATACATTTGAATACTAAATATAATTAAAATGCGTAAACTTTCCTGGTTCTTTTTACTCCAATTTGTCCTTTTTTCGACCATAGTTTCGGCACAAAAATCAGCTATATATACTTACGATTTAAAGGATTTTGACAAAGCACTGGCTTTATATAATGACAAACAATACGCTTCGGCACAACATATTTTTGAGTATGTAAAAAACCACGCCACGACTGAAGAAGTTCAGTCAGATTGTGCTTATTATATCGCAAATTGCGCCATTAGGACCAATCAGGCAAATGCCGATGAATTGATGGAAAAATTCGTTGCAGATTATCCAACAAGTACCAAACAAAATCAGGCATATATAGAGGTTGCTCATTTTTTCTTCGAACAGGGAAATTACCCAAAATCCCTGCAATGGTTCGACAGAGTGGATGAAAGTTATATGAGTAAATCTGATCAGGATAAATTTAATTTCCAGAAAGGATATAGCTATTTTAATGCTAAAAATAAAAAAGAAGCTACAACGTATTTTAACAAAGTCGTGAATTCACCGGAATTTGGTTCGCAAGCCAAATACTATTTAGGTTTTATGGCTTATGAAGGCGACGATTATAAAGAAGCTACCAAATATTTTGACGAAGTTTCAGGCGAAGAAAAATACAAAGAAAAGCTTTCCTATTTTCAGGCTGATATGAATTTTAAATTAGGAAATTTTCAAAAAGCAATCGATTTGGGACAGGCTGCGATGAGTAAATCGAATGAACTTGAAAAATCGGAACTGAATAAAATTATCGGAGAAAGTTATTTCAACCTAAAACAATACGGTAAAGCAATTCCGTATTTAGAGCAATACGCAGGCCGAAAAGGAAAATGGAATAATACCGATTTTTACCAATTAGGTTACGCTTATTACGAACAAAAAGAATATGAAAAAGCCATTTCACAATTCAATAAAATTATTGAAGGAAAAGATTTCGTGGCACAAAACGCGTATTATCATTTAGGTTTGGCGTATTTAAATACAGGCAAAAAGCAAGAAGCTTTAAATGCTTTTAAAAATGCTTCTGAAATGGATTTTAACGCACAAATTCAGGAAGATGCAGCTTTAAATTACGCTAAATTAAGTTATGAAATAGGAAATGCTTATCAAACCGTTCCGGGAATTTTACTTGATTTCTTAAAAAAATACCCAAATAATCCAAGCAAAGCCGAAGTAGAAAAATTATTAGTAGACTCTTATATTTCTTCTAAAAACTACAAAGAAGCTTTGGTTTTATTAGAGAAAAACAGAACACCGGAGAATAAATTAGCGTACCAAAAAGTGCTTTTTTACAGAGGTTTGGAATTATATAATGAATCAGATTATTCAGAAGCATTAAAGATGTTTAATGGGGCAGTTAAAGAACAAAAAAATCCGGAGTATACAGCTCGTGCAACTTTTTGGAAAGCTGAATGTGAATATCTTAAAGACGATTTTCAGGCGGCTTTAATAAGCTATAAACAGTTTGCAGGTTTATCAGGAGCTAAAACTACAGACGAATACAAAAACATCAATTATAATATTGGATACACGTATTTTAAATTGAAAGAATACGATCAGGCAGCCAATTCATTTCAGGCGCAGATTGATAATTCAAAACAAGATAAAGTTCGCTTAAACGATTCTTATTTACGTTTGGGTGATTGCCGATTTGTAACTTCTAAGTACAGTCAGGCGATGGAAGCTTACGCAAAAGCAATTGAAGCGAAAGGTGTTGATGCAGATTATGCGCAGTTTCAAAAAGCGATTTCGTACGGATTTATGTCGAGAAACGATAAGAAAATCGATGAGTTGAATAATTTCCTTCAGATGTATAAAAAATCAGAATATCGTGATGATGTTTTGTTCGAATTGGCCAATACTTATGTAACAGACAAAAAGAACGATCAGGCAATAAAAACCTACGATCAGTTAATTTCTGAATATAAAAATGGTTCATTTACTTCAAAATCAATTTTAAGACAAGGTTTAATTTATTACAATTCAGATCGTGATGATCAGGCTTTGGTAAAATTTAAAAAAGTAGCGGCAGAATTTCCTAAAACTCCCGAAGCTTTAGAAGCAGTTTCTACAGCAAGATTAATCTATGTAGATTCAGGAAAAGTGGATGAATATGCAACCTGGGTACGTACTTTAGACTTTGTTGCCGTAACAGATGTTGATTTGGATAACGATACTTACGAAGGTGCTTTTAAACAATACAGTCAAAACAACAGCAAACAGGCAATCGTTGGTTTTACAGGATATGTTACCAAATTCCCATCAGGAATGCATGCGCTTGAAGCTAATTTTTATCTGGCACAATTGCTTTATGCAGAAGGTTCAGAAACAAAATCGGTTGCTAATTATCAATACGTAATTGGTCAGCCAAGAAACGAATTTACAGAACAGGCATTGACGAGATTATCTCAAATTTTCTTAAAAGCGAAAGACTGCGATAAATCGATTCCGGTTTTACTGCGATTAGAAAATGAAGCAGACTATCCTCAAAATAAAAGTTTTGCTCAGGCAAATTTGATGAAATGTTATTATGACAAAAAAGATTATGACAATTCAGTTGTTTATGCTGACAAAGTGTTACAGAATGCAAAAGCAGATGCCAATGTAAAATCGGATGCACAAATTATCGTGGCGCGTGCCGCAATGCAAACCGGCGACGAAGACAAGGCAAAAGCAGCTTACGCTAAATTATCGGCGACATCAAAAGGAGAATTGGCGGCAGAAGCGTTGTATTATGATGCTTATTTTAAAACGAAAGAAGGCAAATTTGATGCATCGAATGTTGCGGTTCAAAAATTGGCTAAAAATTATTCTGGTTACAAATATTACGGAGCAAAAAGTTTAGTCTTGATGGCAAAAAACTTTTACGGATTAAAAGACAGTTATCAGGCAACTTATATTTTGGATAACGTAATAAACAATTTTACAGATTATCCGGATGTGGTTGAAGAAGCAAAAAGAGAATTAAGCGCTATCAAATTGGAAGAGTCTAAAACCAATTCGTCGATTACTAAGTAAGAAGCAAGAAAATAGAGCAAAGAGTATAGAAAATAGAATAAAGAAAATAGAATAAAGAAGATAGATATAAGAGCAAAGATTGGAAAGTCTATTCTCTATATTCTATTCTCTTAAAATCTTTTAAGAAAAATGAGTTTACCTTTTTATATAGTTGATGTTTTTACAGATAAAAAATATGCCGGAAATCAGTTGGCAGTTTTTTTAGATGCCGGAAATTTGAGTTCGGAAGAAATGCAAAAGATTGCGCGCGAAATTAATTTTGCCGAAAGTACTTTTGTAACCAAGCTTGATAAAGAAAATAATAAGGCAGAAATTAAAATATTTACACCATCTCAGGAAATGCAGTTTGCGGGTCATCCGATAATTGGAACTTCATGGGTTTTGATCAATAAAATATTTGATAATTCTCCTGAAAGCATAACATTAAATGTTCCGATTGGACCAATTTCAATTCATCAGTCGAGTGATTTGATTTGGTTAAAAGCGGCACAGCCAAAATTCTGGGATGTTTTTTCGAAAGAAGATTTCCCATCGTTTAGTAATCTGAAAAAAGAAGATTTCGAAAATCAGTTTCCAATTCAGGAAGTTACAACCGGGAGCGCTTTTGTCATGGTTGGATTAAGCAGTAAAAGAGCATTGGAAAATTTGGTTTTAGATAAGGATAAAACAGATGAATGGCTGAAAAAGCATTGCAAAACAACACACAGAGGTTTGTATTTTTATTATTTGGAAGGCTCAAAACTGTTCAGCAGAATGCTGTGTATTGAACATAATCAGTTAGTTGAAGATGCAGCAACAGGAAGTGCAAGTACATGTCTTCAGGCTTTTCTTTTGAAATATCATAAACCTGAATTTGAATTAATCAATTATCAGGGAGATTATATCAACCGTCCGTCGCAAATTCATTTTAAAGGAAAATTAACCGAAAACGAATTTGATATTAAAATAGGAGGGAATGCCCAGTTTGTCGCAAAAGGGGAGTGGGAGGTTTAATTAAGAATATAGAATAAAGAGAATAGAATAAAGAAAATAGATTTTAGAATAAAGAACATAGAGAATAGAATATAGATTTAAAAATAAAAAAAAACAAAGAGTTGAAAGAATCAAGATGTAGGCAAAAGTCTATTTTCTTTATTATTTTCTCTATACTCTTAAATCTCTATACTCTCAAAAAAAATAAATATGAAAATTAATTTCCAGAATAAAACTATCATTTTGATTTTGCTGTTTGTTTTTCAGCTTTCGTTTGCACAAAAGAAAGAAGAAACCATTGGTACTGAAACTGTAAATGTGGTAAAACCTTATTCGCCAACAATATCGGATGCTTTTAAAGTAAAAGAAACACCATCGTTGGACGACTCGGGGAATCAGGCAAAAGAAACTATAAAATACAGTATATTATCAGTTCCTGTAGCGTCAACATTTACTCCATCAAAAGGTAAAGCAGCCGGTGTTGATAAATCAAAACAAGAACGTTTATTTAATAATTATGCGACTTTGGGTGTTGGAAATTATGGTACATTAAATGCTGAATTATTCGTTACACAGGATTTGGGAAATAACGATTATGTTGCGGGAATGTTTCGCCATCACTCATCGCAAGGCGGAATTAAAGATGTGTTTTTGAATGATGAATTTTATGATACAGCATTAAATGTGGGTTACGGACAAAACAATCGCGATATGTCATGGAATATTGATTTAGGATATCAAAATCAAATTTACAATTGGTATGGTTTACCGGTCGATTTTGGCTCAACTTTATTGCCGCAGGATCGTTTTATTTTAATAGATAAAATTAATCCTAATCATTCTTATAATACTATTTCTTTAGGAGGAAACATCGATTTTACAGACGGAATTTTTAGTAAAGTTGCTACGAGATTTACACATTTCTCGGATAGTTTTTCTTCTTCAGAAAATCGTTTTTACGTAAAACCGACTTTTAAAGTTGATGTTATGGATCAGTCAATTAACACTAATGTTATTATTGATCACGTAAGCGGAAGTTTTGAGAATAATTATTTTCAAAATAGCGGACAACCTATAAAATACAGTCTTACTAATTTTGGAGTTGAACCAAGTTTTGTTGTGAATGAAAATGACTGGACTTTAGAATTGGGAGCGGGATTATATTATGGATTAGATTCTGAAAACAGCGGAAACAAGTTTTATATCTATCCAAAAGTAAATGCTTCGTATAAATTGGTTGGAGATTTAATGATTTTTTACACGGGAGTAAATGGTGGTTTAAATCAAAATTCATATGCTGATTTTGTTACCGAAAATCCGTTTTTGTCACCAACTTTAAACATGAGACCATCAAGTACGCAATACAATGTTTTTGCAGGTTTAAAAGGTAAATTAGCAAATAATGTAAGCTATAATTTGACAGGGTCTTATTTGAATGAAAAAGATAAAGCTTTGTTTAAAAGCAATGATTATACAGAAGATATTACAAATCAAAATTATGCTTACGGAAATTCGTTTGGAGTTATTTATGAAGACATCAGAACTTTTCGTTTTTACGGAGAATTAAAAGCTGATTTTTCTGAAAATGTAACTTTCGGAATCAACGGAACCTTCAATAGTTATAAAACAGATGGCCAGTTAGAAGCATGGAATTTACCAACTATGAAGTTAAGTTCTAGTCTGGATGTAAATATTACAAAACAATGGTACGCTGGTTTAAATGTTTTTTATGTGGGAGAACGTAAGGACATGCAATCTAACTTAGATTTACCTACAGAACCAACTGTAGTTTCGTTAAAAAGTTATTTTGATGCGAATGCTCATTTGGGATATAAATTCAGCGATCGTTTGACTTTCTTCTTAAAATTAAATAATATCGGAAATCAGGCTTACGAAAAATGGTTAAATTATCCTGTTCAGGGATTCCAGGTTTTAGGCGGAGCAAATTATAAATTCGACTTTTAGTTTTTTGCCGCGAAGGCGCTAAGGCACGAAGATTTTTTTTAAAATTTTTAAGCCACGAATTCACCAATTTAGATTAATCTTATTTGTGAATTTGTGGCTTACTTTTTTTTACGATCTTTGCGACTTAGCGCCTTTGTGGCAAAATATTATGACATTTAAGCAAAAAATACATTCTTATTATTTACAAATGGTTCAGGACCGAATAGATGTTTTTAGAGACATGATTTCGGCTTTGACCGAAGATTCTAAAAACGATGCCAAAGGTTCTGCCGGCGATAAGCATGAAACGGCTTTGTCGATGATGCATATCGAACAGGAAAAACTAACCAATAAATTAAAAGAAGCTATAACTCAAAAAGCTATTTTAGATAAAATAGACCCCTCAAAAACAACGGAGAATATTATTTCAGGCAGTTTGGTTAAAGCAAACGGAATTCATTTGTATTTGAGTGTTGCACTTCCTAAAATTACAATTGACGGTATAAATGTAATTGCGCTTTCTCCGCAATCTCCTTTGGGGGCACATTTAATGGGGAATAAGGTTGGGTTTCAATTTGAGATTAATAAAACGCATTATACTATTGAGAGTGTTTTGTAGATAAAGATTCTATAAGACCTTTGTCAAAGTTTTAAACTTTGACAAAGGTGCGCATGCGCACAATCTTGTTATCCTTCGTTTCTCAGATGAAAAAACGTAAACAATAATTTCAGAACAACTGTGATTCGTTTCCTTAACAATCTTTCATCATATCTTAAATATCCGAAAGTATAATTCAAAGAATCATCAAAAACAGTAAATTTTATCGTTGTTTTACTTCAAAAATTAAAATTTTCAAGTTCGGGGCGTTTTTTTATGCTAAAATTTTACATTTAATATGTAAAATTAAGTTTATGGTTTAAAATTATAACTGAAATAGGTCTTTGTGTTTTTCAATTATAACCAATACCGCATCTTTGCCCTATCAAAATAAAATTTACAAATAAAAAATATATAATTATGTGCGGAATCGTATGTGCCTTTGATCTAAAACAAAAAGCAGAAACCTTAAGACCTCAAGTATTAGAAATGTCTAAAATCATTCGTCACCGTGGACCAGACTGGAGCGGGATTTATAGCAATGATAAAGCAATTCTTTCTCACGAGCGTTTGGCGATTGTTGATCCGGCTTCGGGAAAACAGCCTTTATTTACAGAAGATAAAAAATTGGTTTTGGCTGCAAATGGTGAAATATACAACCACAGAGAATTACGCAAACAATTTGAAGGAAAATATAACTTTCAGACTGAAAGTGACTGCGAAGTTATTTTGGCACTTTACCAGGAAAAAGGACCTCACTTTATTGATGAAATGAACGGAATCTTTGGATTTGCAATTTATGATGTTGAGAAAGATGAGTATTTTATTGCTCGTGATCATATGGGAATTATTCCATTATACATTGGGTGGGATCAGCATGGAACTTTTTATGTTGCTTCTGAATTAAAAGCTTTAGAAGGATATTGTACAAAAATCCAATTGTTTCCTCCGGGACATTATATGACGAGTAAAGATGGCGAATTTGTACAATGGTATAAAAGAGACTGGACAGAATATGATGCAGTAAAAGACAACGAAACAAGTATTCCTGCTATTAAAGAAGCTTTAGAAGCAGCGGTTCACAGACAATTGATGAGTGATGTTCCTTACGGAGTTTTACTTTCTGGAGGTTTAGATTCGTCTATTACTTCGGCTGTAGCCAAAAAATTTGCGCAAAAACGTATTGAATCTGATGATACTACAGATGCCTGGTATCCACAATTGCACTCTTTTTCAGTTGGATTGGATGGTTCTCCTGATTTAGCTGCAGCTCAAATCGTTGCAAAACATATCGGAACAATTCACCACGAAATTAAATTTACAATTCAGGAAGGTTTAGATGCCGTTCGTGATGTAATTTACAACTTGGAGACTTATGATGTAACTACGGTAAGAGCTTCAACACCAATGTGGTTAATGGCGAGAGTTATTAAATCAATGGGAATTAAAATGGTGCTTTCGGGTGAAGGTGCAGATGAGTTGTTTGGAGGTTATTTATATTTCCACAAAGCACCGAACGCAAGAGAATTTCACGAAGAAAACGTTCGTAAATTAGGTAAATTACATATGTACGATTGTTTGCGTGCCAACAAAAGTTTGGCAGCTTGGGGAATCGAAGGTCGTGTGCCGTTTTTAGATAAAGAATTTATGGATGTTGCGATGCGCATCAATCCACAAGATAAAATGATCAACAAAGAACACCCGATGGAGAAATGGGTTGTTCGTAAAGCTTTTGAAGACATGCTGCCTGAAAGTGTAGCATGGAGACAAAAAGAGCAATTTTCTGATGGAGTAGGATACAGCTGGATTGATACTTTGAAAGAAGTGGTAGCTAAAGAAGTTTCAGATGAACAATTGGCAAATGCGAAATATAAATTCCCGTTACAAACGCCAACTTCAAAAGAAGAATATTACTATCGTTCTATCTTTGCAGAACATTTCCCTAGTGATGCAGCTGCTTTATGCGTGCCACAGGAAGCAAGTGTGGCTTGTAGTACAAAAATTGCGTTGGAGTGGGATGAAGCTTTCAAAAACATGAACGATCCTTCTGGTAGAGCGGTTGCAAGTGTGCATGATGATGCTTACGAAAAAGCATAAACTTAGTTACTTAATATTTTAGTTATTAGAAAAACGTTCTCAGTTTCTGAGGACGTTTTTCTTGTCTAAAAATGTTAATTTGTAATATTTCAATTACTTGAAGATAATTATTAGCAATTATTTAACTTTCTTTTTTATATTTGACATTCCCCAACAGAATATTTTAAATTTAGTTTTTTTTGCTAAAATAAACCTGCACCACTATTTAAAAAAATAAAGAATAAAAAATACAATCGTATGTCTGGAATATTGGCCGTTATAGGCAAAGGAAAAGACCCGCAACTCGTAAGAGAGCTTTCTAAAAGAATGTCGCATCGTGGGCCTGATGAAAGTGATTTTCAAATCCTGAAAAATGGCAGTATTATTTGTCATGAAAGTTTAGCGATTGTCGATTTACAATCGGGGAAACAGCCAATTCAGGGGACAAAAGATGCATGGGTAATTCATGATGGAGAAATTTATAATTATCAGGAACTGAAAAACGGAGTTCTGAAAGAGCATACGTTTAGAACAAAGTCAGATTCTGAAGTTATTGTGCATTTATATGAAGAATTTGGATATGATTTTTGCAATAAATTAGATGGTGACTGGACTTTTGTAATTGTTGATGGAGACGATTATATTGCGGGAAGAGATCCAATGGGAGTAAAACCATTGTATTACGGTCTGGATGAAAGAGGAAGGATTTATTTTGCATCTGAAATGAAATCAATTGCAGATCAGTGCAAAACATTTTCAACTTTCCCTCCAGGGCATTATTATACACCTAAAAAAGGTTTTGTAAAATATTACCAGCCTGAATATGAGGATTATGAAAATGCAAATCAGGATCTGGATTTACAATTAATCAGAGAAAGCCTTACAGAGGCTGTTCGTAAACGTCTGATGAGTCAAATGCCTTATGGTGTCTTACTTTCCGGAGGTTTGGATTCTTCTTTGCTTTCTGCAATTGCTTCCAGATTATCAGCAGAAAATGGTAAAAAACTACAATCTTTTTCTATTGCTTTAAATGCTGATGCGCCAGATGCAAAAGCAGCCAGACAAGCAGCGGAGTTTTTAGGTACAGATCATCATGAAATTCACTTTACGGTTCAGCAAGGTGTTGAAATTCTGGAAAAAATAATCTGGAATATTGAGACTTATGATATTATTTCGGTACGGGCAAGTGTGCCAATGTTTTTGTTGTCAAAAGTAATTTCAGAAAAAGGTATAAAAGTGATTCTTTCGGGTGAAGGAGCTGATGAAATTTTTGGTGGACATTTGTATTTTAGAAATGCCCCATCTACAGAAGAATTTCAGAAAGAAACTATCGAAAGAGTTCAGAAATTATTTACTGCCGATTTGCTTCGTGCTGATAAATCAACAATGGCAAATGGTATCGAAACCAGAATTCCGTTTTTAGACAAAGAATTTCTGGATGCTACTATTCGAATTAAACCACAAGAAAAACAGCCAAAAACGTACGATGGTATCGAAAAATACATTTTAAGAAAAGCATTTGATACACCTGAAAATCCGTATTTGCCAACAGAAATTTTATGGCGTCAAAAAGAGCAGTTTTCTGATGGGGTAGGATATAGCTGGATTGATGAATTGATCGAATATTGTGCAACTCAGGTTACAGATGCTCAATTAGAAGGTGCTGCTGCAGAATTTCCATACAATTCTCCAACAACAAAAGAAGCATATTTATATCGTTCTATCTTTCATAAATTTTACCCACAGATTAGTGCGGCGCAAACCGTTAGAAAATGGATTCCGAAATGGCAGGAAAATCTTGATCCAAGCGGAAGAGCAAATGCGGCTCACGTAAAAGCTGATGTTGAAATTTCAAAATCAGGAATTACGATTTAAGATTTTAAATTCCAAAAAAACAATAAATTTCAATACTGAAATTCCAAATTCCAAGTTGGAATTTATAAATATAAAATCCGAGATGATATTTAAAATCAGACTCGGATTTTTTTATTTCTAGCTTTTGGAATTTGGTCCCGATGCTTCGGGATAAAAAATTGGAATTTAAAACCGATAGTTCTATTTTTTATTGAGTTTTATTGATAATATGTTAATAACTTACGTGCTTTAAATGGGAATTTAACGGATATATAATTTGCGTTTTTATATATTTGCGTGTTAGACACTAATTACATTTTTTTAGAATAAATTATATGAGCGAAGAAATCAAGAAGAACAATTATTCAGCAGATAGTATTCAGGCATTAGAAGGAATGGAGCACGTAAGAATGCGTCCATCGATGTATATTGGAGATGTGGGAGTTCGAGGTCTGCATCATTTGGTTTATGAGGTTGTTGATAACTCTATTGATGAGGCGATGGGCGGACATTGTGATACCATTGGTGTTGCAATTAATGAAGATGGTTCGGTAACAGTTGAAGATAACGGTCGTGGTATTCCAGTTGATTTACATAAAAAAGAAGGTGTTTCGGCACTTGAGGTAGTAATGACTAAAATTGGTGCCGGAGGTAAATTCGATAAAGATTCTTATAAGGTTTCCGGAGGTTTACACGGTGTTGGGGTTTCTGTAGTAAATGCCCTTTCTGTTCATATGAAATCTACTGTTTTTAGAGACGGTAAAATCTACGAGCAGGAATACGAAAGAGGTAAAGCAATGTATCCGGTTAAACAAATCGGAGAAACAGATAAAAGAGGTACACGTCAGACTTTCTATCCTGATGATACAATCTTTACTCAAACTACAGAGTTTTCATATGATACTTTATCAGCTCGTATGCGTGAGCTTTCTTTCTTAAACAAAGGAATCACGATTACATTTACTGATAAAAGAGAAGTAGATGAAAAAGGGGAGTTTAAAGTTGAAGTTTTTCATTCAGACGAAGGTCTAAAAGAATATATTCGTTATTTAGATGGTAACCGTGAGCCAATTATCTCACACGTTATCAGTATGGATCACGAAAAAGGTGAAATTCCTGTTGAAGTTGCCTTGATTTATAATACAAGTTATACAGAGAATATTTTTTCTTACGTAAATAATATCAACACACACGAAGGAGGAACGCATTTACAGGGTTTTAGAAGTGGTTTAACAAGAACCCTTAAAAAATACGCAGATGCATCCGGAATGTTGGATAAATTGAAATTCGAAATTGCGGGAGATGACTTCCGTGAAGGATTAACAGCTATTATTTCGGTAAAAGTACAAGAGCCACAATTCGAAGGTCAGACAAAAACAAAACTTGGAAACAGAGAAGTAGTTTCTCCGGTTTCTCAGGCAGTTGGAGAAATGTTAGAAAATTATTTGGAAGAAAATCCAAATGATGCCCGTATCATTATCCAAAAAGTAATCTTGGCTGCTCAGGCACGTCACGCTGCTAAAAAAGCACGTGAAATGGTACAGCGTAAAACCGTTATGGGCGGTGGCGGATTGCCAGGAAAACTTTCAGATTGTTCTGAGCAGGATCCTGCAAGATGTGAGGTTTACCTTGTCGAGGGAGATTCGGCTGGTGGAACAGCAAAACAAGGTCGTGATCGTAACTTTCAGGCAATTTTACCATTACGTGGTAAGATTTTGAACGTGGAGAAAGCGATGCACCATAAAGTATTCGAAAACGAAGAGATTCGTAATATATTTACTGCTCTTGGAGTTACAGTTGGTACTGCAGAAGACAGTAAAGCCTTAAATCTTGAAAAACTAAGATATCATAAAGTAATTATCATGTGTGATGCCGATGTCGATGGTAGTCACATTTCTACCTTAATATTAACGTTCTTCTTCCGTTTCATGAAAGAATTGATCGAAGAAGGTCACGTTTATATCGCAGCACCACCTTTATACTTAGTTAAAAAAGGAAACAAAAAAGAATACGCATGGAATGATGTTCAACGTGATCAGGCGAATGAAAGAATGGGAGGAAGTGCCGCTATTCAACGTTATAAAGGTCTTGGAGAGATGAATGCTGAGCAATTGTGGGAAACTACAATGGATCCAAGTTTCAGAACTTTACGTCAGGTAACAATTGATAGTTTGGCAGAAGCTGATAGGGTTTTTTCAATGTTGATGGGAGATGAAGTACCACCACGTAGAGAATTTATCGAGAAAAATGCCGTTTATGCAAACATCGATGCCTAATAAATTTTAACACTACAGGATTCGTTTAATTGTTTAAATTTACTAAACAATTAAACGAATTGTTAGTTTATACAATAAACAAACAAATTAATAACCGATAAAGTATAAAATATGAAAGTTACCATTGTAGGAGCAGGAAATGTTGGAGCTACATGTGCTGATGTTATTTCTTATAGAGGAATTGCAAGCGAAGTAGTGTTGTTGGATATTAAAGAAGGTTTTGCCGAAGGGAAAGCGTTGGATATTATGCAATGTGCCACAAATACAGGTTTTAATACCAAAGTATCTGGTGTAACCAACGATTATTCTAAAACTGCCGGAAGTGATGTAGTGGTTATTACATCTGGAATTCCGAGAAAACCAGGAATGACTCGTGAAGAATTAATTGGTATCAATGCCGGAATTGTAAAAACAGTTGCCGAAAATGTGCTAAAACATTCTCCAAATACAATAATAGTTGTGGTTTCAAATCCTATGGATACGATGACCTATTTAGCATTAAAATCTACAGGGTTACCAAAAAATAGAATTATTGGTATGGGTGGAGCGTTAGACAGTTCTCGTTTCAGAACTTATTTATCTTTGGCTTTAGATAAACCTGCAAATGATATCTCTGCAATGGTTATTGGTGGACATGGCGATACAACTATGATTCCGTTAACGCGTTTGGCTTCTTATAACGGGATTCCGGTAACAGAATTTCTTTCAGAAGAAGTGCTTCAAAAAGTTGCTGCAGACACAATGGTAGGCGGAGCAACGCTTACAGGTCTTTTAGGAACATCGGCATGGTATGCTCCGGGAGCTTCTGTAGCTTACTTAGTAGACAGTATTTTAAACGATCAAAAGAAAATGATTGCTTGTTCTGTTTTCGTAGAAGGCGAGTATGGACAAAATGATATATGTATAGGAGTGCCTTGTATAATAGGTAAAAATGGAGTAGAAGAAATTTTAGATATCAATTTAAACGAGCAGGAGAAGGCTTTATTCGCTAAAAGTGCAGATGCAGTTAGAGGGATGAATGATGCTCTAAAATCGATTTTAGTATAAATATTTCCGTAAAAAAAGGAGAAGACTGCACTTTTGCAGTCTTTTTTTTAAGATTAATCAATAAATAAATTGGTTAATCTTTCCGTTAATTATATATTTGCTCGATTTAAAAAAAATGTGGTAATTCGTGATTTAGTTTTTTAGTTTTATAAAAATGATGTCAGGGCTTATTTTATGGTACTTTAAAACAAAAACAAACAATAAAACATAATTAATTTTTAGTAATAATGCAGAATAAAGGACTTATTAAATTTTTCGCAATTCTATTTGCATTGGTAAGTATTTACCAACTTTCGTTCACTTACGTGGCAAGTAATGTCAAAGGTGAAGCTAAAGCTATTGCAGGAGATAATCCTGACAAAGAGCTAAAATATTTAGATTCTATTGGAAAAGAAAAAGTATTGAATCTTGGATTTACTGATTTTACTTATAATGAAGTAAAAAATAAGCAAATCAATAAAGGTCTTGACTTAGAAGGAGGAATCAACGTTATTCTTCAAATTTCTATTAAAGATGTTTTAAAAGGATTAGCAAACAATTCTAAAAATCCGGTTTTTAATAAATCATTAGCTGACGCAACTGCAAATTTAGAAGGAAATAAAAGTTATTTGGATAAATTTTTTGAAGCTTTTGATGCAAATTCAAATGGTACTACAAAATTAGCTTCTCCAGAAATTTTTGCTAACAGAAACTTACAGGGAGAAGGCGGAATTGCTTTCGAAATGACGGATGCACAAGCACAAAAAGTAATTAGAAAAAAAGTTGATGAGTCTATCGAAAGTGCTTACAAAGTATTAAGAGAGCGTATCGACAAATTTGGTGTAACACAGCCAAATATTCAAAAATTGGGTGCTACAGGAAGAATCTTAGTAGAGCTTCCAGGTGCTAAAGATGTTGATAGAATTAAAAAATTATTAGGTGGAAAAGCTCAGTTAGAGTTTTGGGAAACTTATAAAATAGAAGAAATCGGAAACTTTTTAGTAGCTGCAAACGAAGCTCTAAAAAAGACTGAGGTTAAAACTAAAGAGACTAAAACAGTTGCTAAAGATTCATTGAATGCTTTATTAACTGATACTAAAGATTCTACTGAAGCTAAAAAAGGAAACAACCCATTATTTGATAAAATTTTAGGACAAGGTGGAGGACCAGTTTTAGGGTACTTCGCTCCAAAAGATACAGCTGTTGTAAATGAATATTTCAAAAGAGCTGACATCAGAATTTTATTAGGTGCTGACCAACATTATGCAAAATTTGTTTGGAGTAAACCAACTACAATTAAAGATGCAAAACAAAAAGATGTTGAAGTTGTAGAATTATACGCTTTAAAAGGAAACAGAGACAATGTACCAGCTATGAACGGTGGACTTGTAACTGATGCAAAAGATACATTTGACCAAATGGGTAAACCAGCTGTTTCTATGCAAATGAACAGTCAGGGAGCTAAAGTTTGGGAAGAATTAACAGGAAGAGCTTTTTCTCAAAAAAGTTACATTGCTATTGTTTTAGATAACATCGTTTATTCTGCTCCTGGAGTTACTAGTGGTCCAATCGCAGGAGGAAGATCAGAAATTACAGGTTCTTTTGATGTTGCTGAAACTAAAGATTTAGCAAACGTATTAAACGCAGGTAAATTACCAGCTTCTGCAGATATTATTCAATCAACAGTTGTAGGACCATCTTTAGGTCAGGCTGCAATTGATGCGGGTACAATTTCATCTGTATTAGGATTTTTATTAGTTTGTTTATGGATGGTATTCTATTATGGTAAAGCAGGTTGGTATGCTAACTTAGCATTATTATTAAACTTACTTTTCTTATTCGGAATTATGGCAAGTTTTGGTTTTGTACTTACATTGCCAGGTATTGCAGGTATAGTATTAACATTAGGTACTGCGGTAGATGCCAACATTATTATATTTGAAAGAGCAAAAGAGGAATTACGTGAAGGTAAATCATTGGCAGAAGCAGTTGCTGCATCTTACGGATGGCATGGTGCAATGCGTTCTATCATTGATGCAAACGTTACGCACGTTTTAACCGGAGCTATTCTTTTCATCTTTGGTACAGGACCAATTAAAGGTTTCGCTTTAACTTTATTAATTGGTATCGTAACTTCAATGTTTACGTCAATTTTTATCGCAAGAATTTTCATCGATAGAAATATTGCAGGAAAAGGAGATTTAACTTTCTCTACAAATATTACTAAAAACTGGTTTACTAATTTCCACTTTGATTTTATCAAAATTAAAAAATTCACATACATTTTCTCTTCTATTGTAGTTGTAGTAAGTTTAACTTCTATCTTCTTTGTAAACGGATTAGATGAAGGTGTTGATTTTGTTGGAGGAAGAACATTCCAGGTTAAATTTGAAAAACCGGTTGATGCAACTGTAGTTTCAGATGAATTATCTGCTGCTTTCGGAACTCCGGTTGAAGCTAAAATTTTAGGTGATGACGATCAGTTAAAAATCACAACAAAATACAAAATCAAAGAAGATGGAGTAGCTGTTGATGAAGAAGTGAATCAAATATTATTTAAAGCATTAGCAAAATATTATCCAAATACTACTTACGATAAATTTATCAACTCATTTGATGGTAAAAAAGTAGGTGTATTGCAACAGTCTAAAGTTGGAGCTTCTATCTCTGAAGATATTAAAACGAACTCTTACTGGGCGGTTCTTGGTGCAATGGCAGCAATTTTCTTATACTTAATGGTGTCTTTCCGTAAATGGCAATATTCATTAGGTGCGATTGCAGCTGTAGCGCACGACGTTATCTTTGTATTAGGAATTTATTCTTTATGTTATAAATTCATGCCTTTCCACATGGAAATGGATCAGCACTTTATCGCTGCGATTCTTACCGTTATTGGTTACTCAATGAACGATACTGTAATTGTATTTGACAGAATTAGAGAGTTCATCATCGGAAACCGTAAAGGATCTTTTGAAGATATTGTAAATGCTTCTATTAACACTACATTATCAAGAACGTTGAATACATCATTAATGATGATCATTGTATTATTAACGATGTTTATCTTTGGTGGAGAATCTATCAGAGGGTTTATCTTCGCGATGTTGGTTGGTATTGTTGTAGGAACTTATTCTTCATTATTTATCGCTACACCAGTATTGGTTGACACGATTTCTAAAGATGATAAACATAACATCGAAGACAAGCACAACAAAGCATAATTAACTGCTTACATTATATTAAAAAGATCCGGTGAAAGCCGGATCTTTTTTTATGCTATATTTAAATAGTTTTAAAACACGTGTATGAATAAAAAACTACTCTATATTTTGGTATTTTTCTTTGCAATAAAAATGTCGGCACAAGATGGAAAATCTAAGCTTGCCATTGGTTTTAATTATGGTTTCGGAAGCGAATTCAATAATAAAGATTACACTTTTACAAATCATTTTTATAAACTGCAATTGTATTATAAATTGAAGGAAACAAAACATTTTCAATATGAAGTTTTAGTTCAGCCGGAAGTCAATTTCGGAAAACATCAATTGCTGAATTTTTATTTTGTAAAGCCGGAAGAACCGGATTATATTAAAAAAAGAGAAAAGTATACACAGCTAAAAGATGTTCACGAATATGTTTTAAACATTGGTTTCTTAGCCAGAAAACCAATTGGTAAAAGGTGCTCTTTTTATATTTTGGGAAGTATAGGTCCGATGATTACGGATACAGATACCGAAAGAATGTCTGATGGTTTCGCTTTCGCGGATGTTCTTGCGGTCGGTTTTTCGTTAAACATAAATAAATTTCAATTTGATTTGCGTCCAAGTGTAAGGCATGTTTCGAACGCTGGTTTGGGTTCAGCAAACGCTGGATACAACACTAAGAATATAGAAATTGGAATTTCATATTTTTTATAAAAAAAATGCCCGATAAATTAATTACTTATCGGGCATTTTATATTTTGAAGCTGACTCTTAAGAAGCAGCTAAAGGATTTCTTTTGGCTCTAATGATAAAGAAAAGACCAATAATAATAAAAGGTATACTTAACCATTGTCCGGTTGAAAAATAGCCTAATTCGGCTTCAATTCCGCCCTGGCTTTCTTTTACGAATTCTACAATGAAACGTACCACAAATAATAATACTAAAAACAATCCGAATAAATATCCTGATCTTAATCTTGCATTTGTTTTCCAGTATAAGAAGTATAAGATAGCGAATACAAAAATATAGCAAAATCCTTCGTATAATTGAGTAGGATGTTTGGCAGGAACCTGAGCTAATAAATCAGCAAATTTAGGATCTGTTGCGATTGCTGTATAAGCATCTTTTGGGTTTGCGATTTGTGTAGCATTTACGGCTTCAGCTTTACTGAACTGGTCGTGTAAAAAACGAATTCCGAATGCAGATGTAGTTTCATGTCCGATAATTTCAGAATTGAAAAAATTTCCTAAACGAACAAATATTGCTCCACTCGCCACCGGAATTACGACGCGGTCCAAAATCCATAATAACGGGCGTTTTAAGATTATTTTGCTGTAATAATACATGGCAATGATAATTGCAATTGCAGCACCGTGACTTGCTAATCCCTGAAATCCTGTAAATTCAAATTTTGGTTCGAATTTAAAGGGTAAAAATATCTCAAGTAAATGATTTCTAAAATATTCCCAATCATAAAATAAAACATGACCTAAACGTGCGCCAATTAAAGTCGCTAAAACCGTCCATACAAAAAGAGAATCTAATTTGTCTAAAGGTTCATTTTCGCGTTCGAAAATTTTCTTCATTAAAAACCATCCTAATCCAAAGGCGATTACGAACATTAAACTGTAATAACGAATCATAAAAAATCCTAAATCGATTCCTTCTGAAGGATTCCAAATGATATTTAAAGCTTGTGTCATATAATTATATTGTTTTTTGTATTGTAAAAATAAAACTTTAAAACAGAGTAAATCTTTATTTAAAGTTAATGTTTATGCGAGCATTTCTTTTCCGGAACCGGATCGTAACCTGTTCTTCCCCACGGATGACAGCTCAAAATGCGTTTCATTCCCAGATATCCTCCATAAAACAATCCGTGTGTTTGTAAAGCCTGAATCATATAGCTGGAACAGGTTGGTTCAAATCTGCAGCTTGCCGGTGTAAAAGGCGAAATTGCAGTTTGGTAAAAACGTACTAATAAAACAAATGGAGTAGTTACTTTCATGATTTATTAGAAATTGAGTTTGTTATATTGAAAAACTGGTTCCTTCTTTTCCGTCTTTCAACTGAATGCCCAAAGCAATCAACTGATCACGAATCTGATCTGAAAGCGCGAAGTTTTTATCGGCTCTGGCCTGATTTCTCATTCCGATCAGCATATTTACAACGCCTTCTAACTTATCATTATTACTGTCAGCAGCTTTATCGTCACTTAAACCTAAAACATCAAAAACAAAAGCATTCATTGCTGTTAAAAATGTTTTTAAATCTTCTGCAGAAATGGTTTCTTTTCCTTCTTTAAGTAAATTGACATAACGAACTGCCTCAAATAATTGTGCAATTAAAATTGGCGTGTTAAAATCATCGTTCATTGCATCGTAGCACAATTGTTTCCATGATGCAATATCTATAGAGCTTGTTGCGCCTGCATTAATATCTGTCAATGCATCAACCGCTTCCATCAATCTTTTATATCCTTTTTCTGCAGCAACAATAGCATCATCAGAAAAATCCAGAATACTTCTGTAGTGCGCCTGTAACATGAAAAAACGTGTTACAGAAGCAGAAAAAGCTTTGCTTAGAATATTGTTGTCTCCGCTTAAAATTTCACCTGGTAAAATATTATTTCCGGTTGATTTTGCCATTTTTTTACCATTTAAGGTAAGCATATTGGCATGCATCCAGTAATTTACCGGCGATTGACCTGTACAAGCTTCGTTTTGTGCGATTTCACATTCGTGGTGAGGGAATTTTAAATCCATTCCGCCTCCGTGAATGTCAAAATGATTTCCAAGATATTTGGTGCTCATTGCAGTACATTCTAAGTGCCAGCCCGGAAAACCATCGCTCCATGGCGAAGGCCATCTCATAATATGTTCCGGTTCTGCCTTTTTCCAAAGTGCAAAATCCTGTGGGTTTCTTTTGTCTGACTGACCATCAAGATCACGGGTATTGGCCAGCATATCTTCTATGTTTCGACCGCTCAAAACTCCGTAATTGTTGGTTTCGTTATATTTTACAACATCAAAATAAACAGATCCGTTGGCTTCATAACCAATTCCGGTATCGATAATTTTTTTGATGATTTCGATTTGTTCAATAATGTGCCCGGTTGCTGTTGGCTCAATACTTGGCGGTAAAAAATTAAATGATTTCAAAATATCATGAAAATCTACCGTGTATCGCTGCACAACTTCCATAGGTTCAAGTTGCTCTAATCGTGCTTTTTTGGCAATTTTATCTTCGCCTTCATCAACATCATCTACAATATGACCAACATCAGTAATGTTTCGAACATAACGCACTTTATAATCCAGATGTAAAAAATATCGGAAAATAACGTCAAACGACATAAATGTTCTCACATTTCCTAAGTGTACATTGCTGTAAACGGTAGGTCCGCAAACATACATTCCAACATTTCCTTCATGAATTGGATTGAAATTTTCTTTTTCACCCGAAAGTGAATTGTATATTTTTAGAGGCTGTGTTGTATATAATGGCATATTCGTTTTTAATGTTTAATCGTTTAATTGTTGATTTGTTTAATCGTGGAAACGCTTAATTGTTTTTTTTTGTTAACTATGTTTCTTTAGAAAGATAGTATTTTTTTAAACTATTTATCTGATTACAGATTTTTTTAATTTTCTCTCTGCATCCCAGATATTCATTTTCTGATACATAATTTAAATCTTTCGAAATAATCAAATGATTTAAAGTTTCCATTGCTGATGAATACGAAATCGTCAAAAAATGAGCTTTATCTTTATTCGTATTTCTCGAGGTTCCTTCCGCAATATTTGTTGCAATTGAAGAGGAGCTTCTTTTTATTTGAGAAGTGATACCAAATAATTCATTTGATGGAAATTTACTAGTTAATTTATAAATATCCAAAATAAACATTCGCGCATTTTGCCAAACCTCAAGTTTTTCAAAGGAAAAAATATACATTTTTTGCTGTTTAATTGTTGATTTGTTTAACCGTTTAATCGGAATTATACGAGGCGATTAAACAAATTAACGATTTACGGATTAAACTAAAATTGGGTTTCCAATTTAATATAATCTAAAAACTCTCTTTTAGTTTGAGGATCTTTAAATTTTCCACCAAATTCAGAAGTTACCGTGCTGCTTTCAATGTCCTTAATTCCTCTTGAGTTTACACAAAGGTGTTTTGCATCGATAACGCAGGCTACATCTTCAGTTCCTAAAGCTTTTTGTAATTCCTGAACAATTTGCATCGTTAAACGCTCCTGAACCTGAGGTCTTTTTGCGTAATACTCTACAATTCGGTTCATTTTAGATAAACCTATAACTCTTCCGCTGGAAATATAAGCAACGTGAGCTCTACCGATAATCGGCAGTAAATGGTGTTCGCAAGTAGAATAAACAGTGATGTTTTTTTCTACCAGCATTTCGCCATATTTGTAATTATTATCAAAAGTAGAAGCTTTTGGCTGTTTTGCAGGATTTAAACCACCAAAAATCTCCTTTACAAACATTTTTGCTACTCGGTTTGGAGTACCTTTTATGCTGTCATCTGTCAAATCCATTCCAAGAGTCTGTAGAATGTTTTCAACATCTTTTTTTATTTTTTCTATTTTTTCATCATCAGTTAAATCAAAAGCATCCTGTCTCACAGGGTTTTTCGCATTACTACTAAAATGATTGTCTCCTATTTCGTCTAAAAAATCTTCGTTATTTGTCATTAAAAACTACTATTATAATGGGTATATCTTTTTAAGGCGGTAAAGATAATTAATAAAAAGGAAACATTTTCTATCGTTTTTACTATTTAATCATCCATTTTTGGATATAATTTAATTAAAGCAAAACCTGTATTTTTTTTAAATACAAAAGACAATAACAGTTAAGTTATTGTCTTTTTAATGGTTGTTGATGTGTTTAGTTGTTATTTTCTATTTGTTGTAAACCAAAAGCGCTTCTTTCAAAATATTTACAGCGGTAATTAAATCTTTTTTATTTAAAACATAAGCAATACGCACCTGATTTAATCCCATTCCCGGAGTAGAGTAAAATCCGGCTGCGGGAGCGACCATAACGGTTTCGCCGTTTAGATTGTAACTTTCTAAAAGCCATTGTGCAAAATCTTCTGAATTGTCAATTGGTAATTGAGCAATACAGTAAAAAGCACCTTTTGGTTTGGTTACAATTACGCCTTCAATTTTGTTTAATTCCGTAATCAAAGTATCACGACGGCTTTTGTATTCTGAAATAACTTCGTCAAAATAACTTTGAGGTGTATCTATAGCGGCCTCACAAGCAATTTGCTCGATAGTTGGCGGGCTTAAACGTGCCTGGGCAAATTTCATTACTGTTGCAAGAACCATTTTGTTTTTAGTAACCAAACAGCCAATTCTCGCGCCACACATACTGTAGCGTTTTGAAACTGAATCGACCATAATTACGTTTTGGTCTACATCTTCTAAATTCATTACAGAAAAATGCTCATCATCGCCATCGTACAAGAACTCACGATAAACCTCATCTGCAATTAAATACAAATCGTGTTTTTTAATTAAACTCGCTAATTGTTTAATTTCAGCTTCAGAATATAAATATCCGGTTGGATTTCCCGGATTACAAATTAAAATAGCTTTTGTTTTAGAAGTAATTAATTTTTCAACATCTTCAATACTTGGCAAAGCAAATCCGGTTTCGATTGTCGAAATTACGGGTACTACTGTTGCACTTGTTGATGATGCAAATGCGTGATAATTAGCATAAAACGGTTCCGGAATAATGATTTCATCTCCTGGATCTGTAATTGTGGCCAGTGCAAAAAGTAAAGCTTCAGAACCACCAGTTGTTACAATGATGTCTTCTGGGTTAACATTTACATTTTGACGTTGGTAAAATTTAGCTAATTTTTTTCTATAACTTTCATATCCGGCAGACGGACTGTATTCTATAATACTTAAATCAATATTTTTTACCGCCTCGATGGCCACTTCGGGTGTCTTGATATCCGGTTGACCAATGTTTAAATGATACACTTTATGTCCTTTTTGTTTTGCAATATCTGCATAAGGAGCAAGTTTACGTATCGGTGATTCGGGCATGTTTCTGCCTTTGTTTGAAATTGTTGGCATGTGTTTAATTATTGAAGTGCAAATTTGCATTTTTTTTTCGAATTTAACGTAAACATTAACGGCTCTTATAAAAATGTAACAATAATCAATATATTTACTAATTTTATAATAAAATATTATCAATGAAAAAATATATTGTGTTGTTTTTTGGGCTTTTGTCAGTTTTATCGTTAAAAGCACAAAGTGATTTTTTAATTGAAAACAATCGTAAAAAGGTTATTATTCCTTTTAAATTGATTAATAATCTTGTTTTTATTCCGATAAAAGTAAACGGCGTTGAATTGAATTTTTTACTCGATTCAGGAGTCGAAGAAACCATTTTGTTTAGTATGGAAGAAATGCAGGAAGTAAGTTTTAATAACATAGAAAAAATAAAGCTGAGAGGTTTAGGAAGTGAAGAAGAAATCGAAGGATTAAAATCAACAAACAATATTCTGGAAACTCATGGTATAAAATCCAGCAATCATTTGGTTTATATTATTTTAGATCAGAGTTTTAACTTGTCTTCTCACATCGGTATTCCGGTAAACGGAATTATCGGACATAAATTTTTTAAAAATAATTTAGTCGAAATTAATTATCAAAAAAAGAAGGTTATCGTTCATTTAAATAACGAAGAAACAAGGCAAAAATTAGATAAAAAATTTAAAGCAGTTCCTATTACGATTGAAAGATCGAAACCTTATATTTATACAACAGCAGTTTCAAATGGTGAAGAAATACCCGCTAAATTGCTTATTGATATAGGAAATAGTGATGCATTTTGGATTTTTGAAAATAATAAAATAAAATTGCCACAAAAGAATTTTCCTGATTTTTTAGGAAAAGGTTTTAGTGGTGATATTGAAGGACATCGGGCAAAACTGGAAAAATTTTCTATTGCCGATTTCGAATTTAAAAATCCAATTGTTTCTTTTCCGGATTCGACTTCTATTCGAAATGTAAAAATGGTGCCGGATCGTATTGGTTCTGTTGGCGGTGAAATTTTAAAACGATTTACTTTGGTTTTAGATTATGCAGACCGAAAATTATATCTTAAAAAAAATACCAAATTTTATGAACCCTTTACCTATAATAAAAGCGGAATTACGATTCAGCATAATGGTTTACAATGGGTTCAGGAAACAGTTCATTTACAAACAGTACAAGTTGCATCATCAGTAAGTGAGTTGGAGGATAGAGAAAAAAATAATGATAATTTCAGATATAAATTTCTTTTGAAGCCAGTGTATGAAATCATAAATATTCGTAAAAATTCTGCGGCTGATAAATGCGGACTTCAAAAGGGAGATATAATAGTAAGTATCAATAAAATATTACCTTATAAATATTCTCTTCAACAAATAAATAATCTTTTAAAGTCTGAAGAGGATGCCTGGATTAATATGGAAATAGAGAGAAATAGTTTGATTTTAAAATTTCGATTCAGGCTGGAAGACGAATTATAATATTCGTATTAAAAGAGAAGTTAACGAGATTTTTTTTGACCTTGCTCTTATTTTTTGACGAAATTAATAAGAAAATTAAGTTTTTTGATAAATTGGCGTAATATTTTTATTATGTTTATCAAAAATATAATTTATGGTCAAAAAATACGCTAATTTCTTACAAGTTTTCTTGTTTTTTGTTTTTTTATCATTTTTACCAATAGCTTCATACGCTCAATGTGCGGGAAATGATGCAGCATTGACAATTTGTGATTATGATAGTGCTGCAAACGCATCTGTTAATTTATATTCTTTGTTAGGACCATCGGCGACTCCGGGTGGTACATGGTCTGATGATTATGATATGGGAGGATTGGATCCTGCAACTGGATTCTTAAATGTACATGCTATTTCCTATAGTGGTGTATTTAGTTATACCTATACAGTAGATGGCATTGCAGGCTGTACAGATAATTCATCAACCGTTTATGTTACAATTGGCGGTTATACAGGCAAACCTTCTCAAACAATAATTTGTTCTGCATTAGGTACTTATAATCTTTTTCAGGCTTTTGATGGTAGATTTCTCAGTCCGTTGCTTAATGGAAAATGGCATGATAACAGGACTAATAAGGATATTGAGGAATCTGTTAATGTTAAAGAGTTAAGCGGACTTTACTCTTTTACTTACAGGATGGATGCTATAGGTTCATGTGCAGCTCCACCTCAGGCAACTGTATTTGTAAAAGTTGTAAGGGCACCAGAAGCCGGAGATGCGAAACCTCCTTTATTGATTTGTAGCGATGCTATAACTAATTATACCAATTATGACTTGTATAATTTGCTTACAGGTGCAGATCCCAATGGTACTTGGACCGATATGGGGCCTCGCCCAACCGGAGAATTAACTTTTGCCGGAGATCATGTTATAGACATTGAAAAAATTTACAACCGATTTGGAGCAGGTACCTATAATTTCAATTACAGCGTTCCATCTCCAGAGGCAGTTTGTAATGCTGATGATGAACAAATAACAATTATAATCGAAAGAAAACTGGATCTTACTGGTGCAACGCTTGTTGTTAGCCCTGATATATGCGAAACAGAAATTCCAACGGCAACGTATACTGCCAGACTTACAAAAGGACCGGCTGCGATTCCAAATGGAACTTATAACGTGATATTTAGTGTTTCAGGACCAAATGGTGGTATAGAAACGGTTACAGCAAATTTTACTAACGGAATTCTTCTTTTTCCAATTAAATCAGATTATTTTAAACAGGTTGGAGATTTTACAGTAACAATAATTGATGTATTTGCCCAGAATAGCAAAAGAGCCTGCACCAATGTTACTAATAATTTATCAGATATACTTCACATATATCCAATACCAGATCTGACAGGAGCAAAAATTGATCAAATAAAAACGTGTCAGAATGCTGACGCTGTAGCAGTAATATCAAATGCAGTAAAAATCATTGACGGTATTTATGACCTTCGTTATAATATTTCCGGAGCCAATACTGCCAATTTTCAAACAGTACGAGTTACGTTTACAGGCGGCGTGGCAAGTTTTACAATTCCGGATATTTTAAATTCACGAAGTGGAAACGGAGTAATTACAATTACCAATATTACCCATGTAATATCGCTATGTACAAATACGGCAAATTTAAAAGGAAATATTGTTATAAATCCGTTACCGAATATTGCCAATTTGAGAATACAAATTGCTAATGTTTGTTTTGGAGATGTGGTTTCGGCTTCAGTTTCAGGATTAGGAAATTTGACAGACGTAACATTATCCTATACGCTTTCCGGAAGTAATACATCGACAGTACAGACTATTGTGTTAAATCCAATAGGCGGAAATGCTTCTTTTGTAATTCCTTCCGCATTACTTTTAAATACAGGAACTACAACTGCAACAGTTACAAATTTAACAAATAACTCCGCCACATGTGGAATTAATATAAGTGGTGTTGCCGATCCGTTTACTATAAACCCGATTCCTGTGGCGCCAACCGCTATTAATCAGGAATTTTGTAAAATTGATGGTGCGACGATTGCTAATTTACAGCCAAATGGTGCGCAGTATAAGTGGTATGATTCAGCGATATCAACAACAGCATTTGCAGATACTTATGTTTTACAGTCAGGAAATTACTGGGTAAGAGTAACAGCTTCCGATTGTACATCAGAGCCTACTATGATAACAGTTACCGTAAATGATACACCTGCTCCGGTGTTAAGTACAGACGGGCAGAATTTTTGCGGATTAAATACTCCAACCGTTGCAGATTTATCTAACAACACCAATGTTCCTGCAACAATAGTTTGGTACGATGCGCCGAACAACGGAAATTTATTGCCGTCAACAACTGCTTTAACAGAACAGGGAAGATATTATGGTTTTGATTTTTCGGGTACAAGTGATTGTTTTTCTTATGATTATCTTGAAGTAACGGTTACACTAACAGATTGTGATGATGTGCCGAATGACTTTTTTATTCCTGACGGATTTTCTCCAAACGGAGACGGTGTAAACGACACTTATGTCATACCGAATATTGAATTTTTATATCCAAATTATACAATTGAAATTTTTAACAGATACGGAAACGGAATGTATAAAGGCTTTAATGGTAAACCGGGATGGGATGGTTTAAATTATGAAAGAGAAGGAATTGGCAGCGGAATGGCGCCAAACGGAGTCTATTTTTATATTCTCAATTTTAATAAAGATAACAGACCTCCTAAACAAGGCCGCCTTTATTTAAATCGATAATTCCTTTACCTTATTAATATAAAATTCAATGAAAAAAATCATAATTTTTATAAGTTTTTTCTTTTATATAACATCAATATCCGCGCAGCAGGATCCTGAATACACACATTATATGTATAATATGAGTGTAGTAAATCCAGCATATGCATCTGGAATGCCGGCAATGTTAAATCTAGGCGGATTATACAGAACACAATGGGTGGGCGCAGTTGGTGCTCCAAAAACATTTACCTTTTTTGGTCACACAGCCATAAATGATAAAGTCGAAGTAGGTTTGTCATTAATATCTGATGATATTGGCGACGGGGCAAAAAAGGAAAATAATGTCTACGCTGATTTTGCCTATGTACTTAATTTGGGAGGACAAAACAGGCTTTCATTAGGTTTAAAAGCAGGATTTTCATCTATTCAGACAAATTTTAATGGTTTTGTTTTGCAAAGTGGCGATACCTCAACAGATTTGGCTTTCGCCGAAGATGTCAATGTAACCAAACCAAATATTGGAGTAGGAGCTTACTTTTTCAGAAACAATTTTTATGTGGGATTATCAGCGCCAAACTTGTTAAATACGAAACATATCGAAGAAAAATCAGGAATAAACGCCTTCGGATCAGAAGATATTCATACATTTTTAACCGCCGGATATGTGTTTCAAATCAATGACAAGGTGAAGTTAAAACCAGCCTTTATGACCAAATATGTTACTGGCGCACCACTTTCTATAGATATTACGGCCAATGTTTTGTATAATAATAAATTTGAACTTGGTGCCGCGTATAGAATCGATGATGCCATAAGCGGCTTAGTAAATATTAACGTTACGCCGTCTCTTAGAGTTGGTTATGCATACGATTATACACTTTCAAATTTAGGACAGTTTAATTCAGGAACACACGAAATTATGCTGCTTTTTGATCTGGATTTATTAGGAAAAGGATTTGATAAATCACCTAGATTCTTTTAAAATGAAAAATATGAAAAAACTACTCGTTATTATATTCGTATTTTTAATACAGTTTGTAAATGCACAAGATCAGGAATTGATTAGAGCTAAACGGTTTTTTGATAAAACCTATTACAGCGAAGCCATTATTTTATATCAAAAACTGGCAGAAACTAAACCTTCGCAAGAAGTAATTAAAAATCTGGCCGATTCTTATTATTATACAAATGACTTAATCAAAGCACAGCGTTATTACAGGCTTTTGGTCACTAATTATAACAAAGATTTAGACAGACAATATTATTTTAGATACGCACAGACCTTAAAAGCAAGTAATAGTTATGCCGATGCAAATGTTGTTTTAAAAGAGTATTACTCCAAATCAGCCAACAGTCAGGATTCTGTTTATTTTCAGAAAGAATTAAAAGAACTTGAAAATGTATCAGCAATTGGGAACAGATTTGACATCAAAAATCTCGCAATAAATACACCGAATTCCGAATTTGGAGCCGTTAAGTACAAAGACAATCTGGTTTTTGCAGGCGTGAAATTAAAACCCGGATTATTCGACAAAAAATACAAATGGGACAATGAAACTTATTTGAATCTGATAAAAGTTCCGGTCGAAAACAGTAATTCTGCAGAAACAATTGTGACTTATTTTGCCGATGAATTAAAAACAGGCGTACACGAAGCCAACGCCATTTTTACAAAAGATGGTAAAACAATTTATTTTACCCGAAATAATTCTAAAAACGGCAGCAAGAAAAAGAACGATCAAAAAATTTCAAATCTTCAAATTTTCAAGGCTGAACTTGTAGAAGGAAAATGGAAAAATATTGTTTCACTTCCATTCAATAGTCCGAATTATTCTGTAGAACATCCAGCTTTGAGTGCAGATGAAAAAGTGTTGTACTTTGCGTCTGACATGCCCGGAAGTTTAGGTTCATTTGATATTTATTCGGTAAACATTAATAGAGGTGCTTTTGATACACCAAAAAATTTAGGGCCCATTATTAATACAGATAAAAGAGAACAATTTCCGTTTGTTTCGGATGATAATAAACTTTATTTTTCTTCAGATGGACATTTGGGATATGGGTCGCTGGATGTTTTTGTTTCTGATATTACAGGAAATGAATATTCGAAACCAACCAATATCGGTTTACCATTAAATTCAAATTTGGATGATTTCTCCTTTAACATCAATTCAAATACCAAAGAAGGATATTTTGCCTCAAACAGAGAAGGAGGAAAAGGAAGCGACGATATTTATCAATTTAAGGAAATCAAGGATTTAATTGTCGAAGATTGTAAACAATTTATCGCAGGAACAATTACAGATATTGATACAAAACTGGCGCTTGAAAATGCAACAGTAATTTTGCAGGATTCAGAGAATAAAACCCTGAATACAATTACAACATCTGCAGATGGAAAATTTAGTTTTACAGTTGCCTGTGAAGCTGCTTATAAAGTTTCGGCTTTCAAGGAAAAATACACAAATGAGTCTGTAACTTTATCTTTAGACAAAACCAGAAATAAAACAAGCGATGCATCTTTGGCGCTAAAATCTGTAGATGCAATTAAACTGGAAGAAAAAGAAAATGCCGAAAAGAAAAGAAAACAAGAAATCATTATAGAAGAAGAGAATAAGAAAAAAGAGGCCTTGGCAGCTGTTCAATTAAAAGAAAAAGAGAAAAAAGCCAAAGAAGCAGCAATTGTCGCGGCCGAAGTTAAAAAGAATGAAAAAGTAAAACAGATTTTAGAACAGGAAAAAGATGTTATAAAAGATGATAAAAACAGATTGATCATCAAAACAGATCCGATTTATTTTGATTACAATATGTGGTACATCCGTAAAGAATCAAAAGTGGTTTTGAGCAGGGTTGTGTTTTTAATGAACAAATATCCAGGAATGGTAATCGAAATTGGATCACATACAGACTCGCGTGGAAATGCAAAATTCAATGAAGATTTGTCTCAAAAAAGAGCCAGTTCAACAAGGGAATTCATCATACAATCCGGCATTAATGCAAACAGAGTTACAGCCAAAGGTTACGGAGAATCTGTGCCCATTATAAAATGTAAAACCGATGATGCCTGTTCAGAAGAAGATCATGAATTGAACAGAAGAAGTGAATTTGTAATTAAAAATTTGTAAATTCATCGACGTATAATAACTATTGAATTTAATATAATTATGAAAAAACTAGTCATACCATTTTTGCTTCTGACCTTAGTCGGATTTCAAAGCTGTAAAAAAGAAGAAAAACAAAAAGAAACCGAAGCAGTTAAAGCTGAGGGAGAAAAGATTGTAAGCAGTGAATGCTATAAGGCCATATACGAAAAAGACACAATAGATTTAAAATTGAATACCTTAAAAAACGGAAAGTTAACCGGAGATATGGTGATGAAAGTTGCGCCTTCAACAGTAAGAACAGGTGAAGTTGCAGGAGAATTTCATGGTGATACATTATTTGTAGACTATACTTTTAAAGAATTGGCAAGCAAAGACAGAATTTTCAAAAATCCAATGGCACTTTTAAAACGTGATAAACAGTTGATTTTAGGAAATGGTACAATGCAGACAACAATGGGGGTAACGTACTTAGTAAAAGACAAACCTATCGATTTTGAAAGTGTAAAATATAAATTTGAAAGTGTTGAATGTTCTGATAAGTAAAACGTCATAGCAAACCCGACAGGTTTTAAAAACCTGTCGGGTTTATTACGCGTAATTATCTTTGTCAAAGTTTTAAACTTTGACAAAGATTTACACATAAAAGCAACCGTAATATTGTAAATATAGCCAATGGTTTTAACCATTGGAGCGCAACATTGTTACGCCTTGTATTGTGTCACCACGGTTGAAACCACGGGCTATGGTTGGAAAGATAAAAGAATTAAAATATGTAATGTATTTGTCATTTATGACAAGACATAAAAAAGCCGCTTCATTTTGAAGCGGCTTTACTATTTTTAGAATGTAATTTTTTATAAAACTTCCCCTTTAATTTTTAGGGCAACTCTACCATCAGGATAATTTACAGCATTGGTTTCTACAGTAATTGTTTTACGAATAGGACCTACAGCCATGTTATATTTCACATCAATCTTTCCTTTTTTACCCGGCATAATTGCAGCAGCAGGTTTTGTAACGACGATTGTGCTTACTGTTGATTCTGCAGATGTAATTAATAATGGGGCGTCTCCGGTGTTCGTAAATTCAAAAGAGCGAACTCCATTATCACTTTTTGATATTTTCCCATAATCAACTGTATTGTCCGGTGCCGAAAATTCAATTTTTGGACCGTTCTGCGAATAACCTATTGCACTAAATAATACTATTACAATAAAAGTGGCAACATTTTTCATTTTGAAATTGTTTTTAAGTTGTAAGTAAATATACTTTGTTTTAATTAATACACAAATTATTATTTCGCTTTTTATAGTGTACTTAATTATTTACTTTTGCTGTCAGTTATAATTACAAAAATTGAACCAATTTTTTTATTGTTAATTTGTTTAACTGTTTAATCGTTTAATTGATTAAGCTTAGACGATTAAACGAAGTAACAAATTAACGATTAAACATATCCACGATTAAACAATCTATAAATGAGTATTCCAGCACAATTTGACGCTAAAACGATCGAGAATAAATGGTATGATTACTGGATGAAAAATAATTATTTTCATTCAGAGCCAGATCATAGAACACCTTATACAATTGTAATTCCGCCACCAAACGTGACAGGAGTCTTGCACATGGGGCATATGTTGAATAATACAATTCAGGATGTTTTAATTCGTAGAGCGCGTCTTAAAGGTTTCAACGCTTGTTGGGTTCCGGGAACGGATCACGCATCTATTGCAACCGAAGCAAAAGTTGTAGCAAAATTAAAAGCGGAAGGAATCAATAAAAATGATTTAACCCGTGAAGAATTTTTGGCTCACGCCTGGGAATGGACAGATAAATACGGTGGAGTAATCCTGGATCAGCTTAAAAAACTGGGAGCATCATGCGACTGGGAAAGAACCAAATTTACAATGGATCCTGACATGTCAGCATCTGTAATTAAATCATTTGTAGATTTATACAACAAAGGATTAATTTACAGAGGATACCGAATGGTGAACTGGGATCCGGAAGCCAAAACAACTTTATCTGACGAAGAAGTTATTTACGAAGAACAACAAGGAAAATTATTTTTCCTAAACTATAAAATTGAGGGAACTGAGGAATTTTTAACCATTGCCACAACACGTCCTGAGACTATCTTTGGAGATACTGCAATTTGTATCAACCCAAATGATGAGCGTTTTACACATTTAAAAGGTAAAAGCGCCATCGTTCCTATTTGTGGTCGAGTAATTCCGATTATCGAAGATGAGTATGTTGATGTAGAATTCGGAACCGGATGTTTAAAAGTAACTCCGGCGCATGATGTAAACGATAAAGCACTAGGAGAAAAACACAATCTTGAAATCGTTGATATTTTTAATGAAGATGCTACGTTAAACAGCTTCGGATTACATTATCAGGGAAAAGATCGTTTTGTGGTTCGTACCGAAATTGCAAAAGAATTAGAAGAAATTGGAGCTTTGGCAAAAACCGAAATCCATTTGAATAAAGTTGGAACATCTGAAAGAACCAAAGCGGTAATCGAACCAAGATTATCAGACCAATGGTTCTTAAAAATGGAAGATTTAGTAAAACCGGCCATTAAATCAGTTTTAGAAACAGGAGAAATTAAATTGCACCCAAAACGTTTCGAAAACACTTACGCGCATTGGTTAAACAATATCCGTGATTGGAATATCTCACGTCAATTATGGTGGGGACAACAAATCCCGGCTTATTATTACGGAGACGGAAAAGAAGATTTCGTAGTTGCAGAAAACATCGAAGATGCGTTAAAATTAGTACAGGAAAAAACTAACAATCAACAATTAACAATTAATAATTTAACACAGGATGTTGATGCGTTAGATACGTGGTTTTCGTCATGGTTGTGGCCGATGTCAGTTTTTGGTGGAATAATGGATCCGGAAAGTGCAGATTATAAATATTATTATCCAACAAACGACTTGGTAACAGGCCCGGATATTTTGTTTTTCTGGGTTGCTAGAATGATTATTGCAGGTTACGAATATGCAGGTGAAAAGCCATTTACAAATGTATATTTAACTGGTTTAGTTCGTGATAAACAACGCCGCAAAATGTCTAAATCATTAGGAAATTCTCCTGATCCTTTAGATTTAATCGATAAATTCGGAGCTGATGGAGTTCGTGTAGGATTGCTTTTAAGCGCTTCTGCAGGAAACGATATTATGTTTGATGAAGAATTATGTAATCAGGGAAAAGCATTTTCGAATAAGATTTGGAATGCCTTTAAACTGATTAAAGGATGGGAAGTTTCAGAAACTATTCCACAGCCGGAATCATCAAAAGTAGCGATCGAATGGTACGAAGCAAAATTGCAACAGACATTAGTTGATATTGAAGATAATTTCGAAAAATACAGAATTTCAGATTCATTAATGGCCATTTATAAATTGGTTTGGGATGATTTCTGTTCTTGGTTTTTAGAGATGATCAAACCGGCGTACCAACAGCCAATCGATAAAGCAACGTTTGACAAAGCAATCGAAATGTTAGAAAGCAACTTGAAGTTACTTCATCCATTTATGCCTTTCTTAACCGAGGAAATTTGGCATTTAATTGCTGACAGAACTCCGGAAGAAGCATTAATTGTTTCGACATGGCCAGAATTAAAACCATTTAACGCGAGTTTAATTGCTGATTTTGATAATACAATTGAAGTAATTTCTGGAATAAGAACGATCAGAAAAGATAAAAATATTCCGTTTAAAGATGCTATCGAATTAAAAGCGATCAATAGCGAGAATATCTCAGCGTATTTTGATTCAATCGTAACAAAATTAGGAAACATTTCTGCTTTCGAATATGTTTCTGCTAAAGTAGACGGAGCATTATCTTTCCGTGTTAAATCAAACGAATATTTCATTCCAATTTCGGGAGGAAATATTGATGTTGAAGCTGAAATTGCAAAATTATCTGCAGAGTTGGTTTATACACAAGGTTTCTTAAAATCGGTTCAGGCAAAATTATCAAACGAAAAATTTGTTGCCGGAGCTCCTGAAAAAGTTTTAGCAAACGAAAAACAAAAAGAAGCTGATGCTTTGGCAAAGATTGCTACAATCGAGCAAAGTATTGCTGGATTGAAATAAGAATCAGATTTTCTTTTAAATATAAAATCCCAATACTAAATTTAGTATTGGGATTTTTTTTAAAATAATTTAAATCTCAGAAATTAGTTTTTAATGATCTTTCTGGTAGTTACAATTCCTTTATCAGAAATAAACTGAACTATATAGATTCCAGGAGTTTGTTTTGCGATATTCACATTAAATTCTGTTTCTTTATTGGTTTTTTCTTCAAAAACAACACCATTATAAAGGCTTGATATTTTTAAAGTTCCCTGTTCGGCATTGTTGATGCTAATTTTAAAAATGCCGTTTGTTGGATTAGGATAAATCGTAAATACTCTGGAATCTTCTGCTTCTTTAAGTACGATTTCATCAGTTTTAGTGTTAGGTTTGTCAGCTTTTACAAGAGCAAAACGTTCACCGCCTTCTAATTCACCTTTTAAGGCATCTTCCTGAATGACATCTAAAGTAATTTGTTCCTCGGCAGGAAAGTCTCTTGCTACCCTAAAATCAAATGTTATCCCAAAAGTTTCTCCATTATCGATAGGTAAATTAGTAATTGCCGCTTCTGCCGAAGTGATCAGAATTTTATTTTTATCGATAATTTTTACACTTCTCAGGCTTCCATTAGCTTCTGCTCTTTCAAATAAACGTGCATCAAGAGTAGCTTCTATAGTTCCGCCTAATTCGAAGAAATTGTTTTTAAGGTTTTCATTAAATCCTTTATCCAGAAATCTAATATTTACAGATTTAGATTTTATTCCTCTAATAAAAACGGCTGTTGGCGCTACAACATCGGTAGTATTTAAATTGTAAACACTCAGGTTTTTCCAGGCAATATTATTGTTGTTTTTAGCATTTGGAGCAATACTGCCATTAACTTCATTAAACATTGGATCACCAAAAGATTCAATTCTGGCTGCTAAACAAAAATGATGCTGGTCAAATGAAAAATCACCTGGGTTTGGCGGATACCAAGGAATCATAACAATTGCGCTGCTGCCTGCAGTTATGGCCGGAATATTAACTTCGCCTATTAGATCACCATGCAATACGCCAAGTACACTAAAATTAATAAAGTTAGTAGGCCATGTTAGTCCTGTAGAAGCTTTTGCAAAATATAGTTTTACTTTTGAAGCAGAACTTGTAGCAGTTCCTCTGTTGTAAACTCTAATGTATACGGCATTTGGTGAACTTGTTTTATATTCAGGATTTTCATGTACAAGTCCTGCATCAATATTTTGTCTTACCCAAATATCATCGCTTATCCACATAGGTCCTGAATCCGGATTGGGTTGTACACCTGTATCAAATGGTCTGTCTTTTATATAAAGATCAGCCAGCGGAGGCACTATTCCGGTAACAATAACAGAATATTTTTGAAGGCTGTTTACCAAAGTTCCTTTATGAGAAATACTTATGGTGTAGTTGCCTGCAGCCCCAATGATCTTGATTCTCTCAAACGGATCTCTGGTATTATCACCCAATGTGTTTGTGGTGGCTGTTAACAATTTGTATGGAAAAGTAGTTCCCGCTGTATTGGTTACGCGAATATCGAGATCGTTTACCAATTTGGCAGTACCAATATTTGGTGTACTTCCAAAATAAGCTGCACCTGCGGGATCTGTCCATGAAATTGAAGCAATCAAAGGATTTACACCATCAGATGTTACCGTAAAACTATAATTTGCTCCGTTATTTAATGTGTTTTCGTCGATAATAGCATTCGTTCCTTTTTTTGTAATAGTTTCGGCTGCAAATTTTGCATTTAGTAATCCCCATCCAAAAATAGCATCAGGACCAACCGGACCGGCATCGTCTGCGGTATGTAATGCCAATCCTTTTAAGGTTGCAGCACGCATAAACCCGCCGGTTTTGTTTTTGTAATGTTGTTGCAGCAAAAGCAATGTTCCGGTAACGTTGGGAGACGCCATCGAAGTTCCGGTTGCGTTTCCGTAACTGCTATTTGTTAGTGGTGTTATTACAGATGTAAGCGTAGCGGTCGAATACAGCAAAGTCCCGTTTCCGGTAAGATCCGGCTTGATTCTTAAATCGTCTGTAGGACCCTGACTGCTGGAGGCATTAATAGTAACACTTGATAATGCTCCAGTACTGCTTATTACAGCATCATTAGCATTTGCAATTACAAGATTGTTTTTGCAGGTAGCAAATCCGGTCAGCTTATCATAGCTTGCACCTCCTATAGGGCTTGGATTTGCAGTGTTGTCATTACCATCATTTCCCGCAGCTTTTACCATTAAGTAGTACGGCGCATTAAACATTACGTTATCCCAATCTCTTGCAATGGTTTGGTAAGCACCAAATTGCCATGGAGCAATTAAAATAGGCCCTCCCGGAGAACTTCTTGTTGCCCATCCATAAGAATGATTGGATAATAACATTCCGCTTGAACCAGCTGCTGCTGTGGCTTCAGACAAATCACTATTCCAATCGTTGGTTCTGGCATTTGCCTGATAAGCCATTCCTTTTGCCTGCGCTACCACACCTGCAGCAACGATAGTACCTGTAACGTGATTGGCATGCTGGCTATTGTTGTTTGCCGGATTAATAACGGTGGCACCATCTAAAATAGAAACCCTTCCGCCAAATTCGTTATGAGTAGGTAGTGTAGCGCCACCATCCCAAACATAGGCTGTCATGGTTTGTCCGTTGAGTGTAAGACCCAAACCACCACCGGAATTTAAATAATTTGTTCGGGTTGATTTTGCTGCGTCGGCATTTTCAGGAGTAAAGTAAATTGGCGACTTTCCGTCCGGAGTAACGTCCATCAACTCACTTTGCGTCCCGTCTTTATTAATAATGGTCAGGCTCCAGCCATTAGTTCGGGCAAGACTTATTGCTCTTTCCTTATTTCTATCTGCCTCCGCTTTGTATTTTATACTTAAAGCTTCGAGTTCTGCGACATTTGTTTCAGACTTAATCTTTTCAATATCATTTTGCGTTTGGGAATACATGATTCCGCAAATCAGGAAGAGAATAATTTGGTATAAATTTTTCATATGATTTTTTGATTTTTAAGGATAAATTTTTTCATGATTTGTTCTTTGGAAAAAAAAGGGAGGACTTCTGTCATTTGTGATTTGACAGAATACGTAAAACAAAGTGGTTTTCATTTTCATAATTCTGAGGATTAAATGGTTAGTAAGAAAAACTTTTAAAATATTGTTTCTATAATTTTATTTACAAACTAATATAGTTTTGTATGAATTTACTTCAACAATAACAAATCTCGTTAAAGTAAACGAAGTGAAATAGCGTATAAATACCTGATTTTTAAGTTGTTGATATTTTTTAAAAATAATTCCCCAAAATCCTGCTTAAGAAGAATAAATAAAGGCGTGAGATCCTTTTATAGATAGCTGAACTTTTCCCTTTTATGTAGAAAAAGTAAATGAGGCTTCAAAAAAGAGCAAAAAAAAACCGTCTCAATTAAGAAACGGTTCTAACTTTATTTTAAAGATTCAGAATAGTATTATGTGTTTTTCTTTCGATTTAAAACCAAAAATAAAGGGTAAGAAACGGCTGTAATTCCCACAATAATCACAAAGCTTTTAGGATCACTAAAAATAAAACCAATCAATAATGCAAAAGAAGCTATAATAGCAATTATCGTACTCCACGGATGCCAAAAGGAGCGATAAGGTCTTGGTAAATCCGGTTCTGATTTTCTTAGTTTTATCAAAGAAAAATAAGCCAATCCCCAAACAATAATAGAGGTGAAGGCGGCAAAAGAAAACAGGACTTCAAATGAACCAATACAAATTAAAAACAAACTGAAAAGTGACGAAACCAAAAGCGCAACAATAGGAGTTCCGCCTTTGTTGACTGTTGTACCTTTTTCGATAAAAAAACCATCGCGGCTTAATCCGTATAAAATTCTTGGAGGGATCATCATAAAGGCATTCAGAATGCTAATCAAAGAAAAAATAGAAATTACGGTAACGATAATTGCACCGTTTTTTCCAAAAATAATATTGGCAACATCGGCAGCAGCCAAATTAGATTTTGCTACAGTTTCAATGGGCAAAATATAGAAAAAAGCAATATTTATCAGAACATAAATAGCTATAACAAGCAATACGCCACTATATAAAGATTTCGGGATATTTTTGCCCGGATCTTCGTTTTCTTCGGCAAAAAAACAAACACTGTTCCAGCCGTTATAAGTTCCGATGATTAGTTGAAGCGACTTAAAAAATCCAAATAGTAACCCTATTTGAAAGACAGTATTATTTTTTGGAATTGGATCTAATTTTACGCCTGAATACATAAAACAGGCCACAACTAAAGCTACAAAACAAATCACTTTCAGAAAACTGGTAATTTGCTGAATGACGCTTCCGTTTTTTACTCCGCTTAAATGCAATAATACAAAGGCAATTAATAGTGAAATGGCAATTTCAGTTGAAAAATTTGCCAGACCCGGAAACAAAATTATAAGATATTCACTAATTACAATACAATAAAAAGCAGGCGGAATGGCATTGGTAATATAATCAAACCAACCCGAAAGAAACCCGGCATAATTTCCAAAAGCTCTTTTGATGTAATTGTAAGATCCTCCGGCTTTTGGTAACATTGTAGCCAGTTCTGCATAAGAATTGGCACCAATTAAAACATAAATTCCGCCAATAAGCCATGAAGTAATAATAAGCCAGTAATTATCAAGCATTCCTGCAATTGTGCCCGGCGTTCTTAAAATTCCAACTCCAATTGTTCCTCCAATTAATACGGCAATATTAAAACTTAATCCTAAACTTTTCTTTAATTGGTTCTTTTTGGAATCTGACATATTTGGGGTTTAAATTTGTAGTGATTTATACAAACAAAAGTAATTATAAAATGAGACACATTTTTAACAAAATAAAAAACCTCACCTTTTGCAAGATGAGGTTTAAAATTTCCAAAAGAGCATTCTAATTTTTAATAATCAGAAAACGCTGTATGGGGAAAAACTAATTCAAAATTTTAGAATTTATAACGTAAACTAGTCATTACCTGACGAGGTGCGATTGGGTTTACACTATAATTTTCGTGAACTGTATAATTCAATTCATTTGTAATGTTTGATAATCGGCATAAGATTGAGAATTTTTTCCATTCATACCCAAGAGAAGCATCTACAGTAACATAACCTTCTAAAGGAATATCACGATCTCTAATCGTTACAGTATATGTTTTTGGATTGGTTGAAGGTGTGTTTTCTGTCCATAAATAATCATCATTCCAGCCACCTGTACGATCTCCAACATAATTTCCAATCGCTCCAAAAGTTACTCCTTTTAATAAACCGCTTGGCAATTTGTAGAAAAAGCTCAAATTGGCAGTGTTTTTTGGAGTTCTTGCTAAAACATCTCCAACAACAAGACTTCCGCTTGTGCCGGATGATTTAGATACTTTGGTTTCATTAAAACTATAACCTGCCATAATGTTCAAGCCTTCTAAAGGTGTCGCAGTAATATCTATTTCGACTCCTTTTCCTTTTGTAGCCCCAACTAATTCTTTTAGATTGGTATTAACGTTTTGTGTAACACCGTCTGATAAATATTGAGCTGTTTGTGCTAAATTATTATTGGTAATTTGATATAATGTTACGTTTGTAGTCAAAAGACCTTTGAAGAAATCTTTTTTCACACCAACTTCATACTGATCTATAATAGATGGGTCTAATGGTTGTGAATCTACGGTTGTTCCTGTATTTGGGGTAAAAGAGTTGGAGTAACTTGCAAACAAAGATAAATCTTTAGTTGGCTGAACTACCAATCCTGCCTTAGGTGAAAAAGCTTTGCTAATAGATTTAGCACCAATTACTGGTAGTGCATCTTCGTAAGCAGTAGTAATTACATTTACATTATTCTTTTTCTCTATCACTTCTTTTGTAGTGGTAGCTTCGCCTTGCTGCCATGACCAACGTAATCCCGCCAGAACTTTTATATATTGATTTATCGAAACTAAATCTTGAAAATACGCTCCAAAACGTTGCGTTTCTGTACTTGTTAATTGAGTAGTTCTTGCTGGATAAGGAATAACAGTATTTTGTGTGCTATAATCGTAAGTATATAAGTTTATAGCGGTAGCTTCTGTTGTTAAAAGGTCTGCAGGTTTTCCAGGAGCATAGAAGCCAAAAGTATAACTTGGAGCTAAAGAGTTTTCGTAGTCCACACCAGTAAAAATTTGGTGTTTTACACTTCCTGTATTAAAAGTTCCCTGTAAACTTAACTGGTCGCCAAAAATTTGTTCGGCGGCGTCAGCTTTTGTTAAACCACGTTTCCAATTTCCATTAGCATCGATTGTACTTAACTGTGCTGTAGATGTTTGAGTTCTGCGGTAAGATTGGTAAGAAGAGTTAAAATTTAATTTCCAATTTTTATTAAAATCATGATTAAATAATAAAGAAGCGCTGGAAGATTTAGTATTTGCAGTAGACCAAAGTGCTCCGAAGAATTCGTTACGAGGTAAGTCTAAAATTGTTTTTCCATAGATTCCGGTTCCAAAATCAGGTGTCCAGTCAGCACTTAAATAATCTCCTTGTAATGTGATTTGTGTTTTATCTGAGACATGAAATAAAAACGAAGGATTGATATAAATACGTTCGTTTTTTACATAATCTCTAAAGCTTTCTGAGTTTTCATACGACCCTGTAAATCTGTAGGCAATAGATTTATTTAAAGGTCCGTAAAAGTCAATAGATGGCTTATAATAAGAGTTACTTCCCATTTGCATAGAAACTTCTCCACCGCTTGTAAATTTTGGTGTTTTGGTAACTAAATTCATAATTCCGCCAGGAGCAACATTTCCATACAATAAAGCTGAACCTCCTTTTAAAAATTCAACTTTTTCTAAAGAAGAAACTTCAGGTATAGAACCGGCATTATATCGAAAACCATTTTTAAACATATTATTGGCACTCATATCATATCCTCTTGAAAAGAATGATTCCTGTGCGCCACCACGAGCAGATCCTACATAAACACCATTAAGGTTTTTTACTACTTCACTTAATCTAATTGCTTGTTGTTGTTCGATTACTTCGCTGCCAACAACCTGAACACTTTGTGGCAAGTCCATTACTTTAATTCCCGAACGTGCTGCCGAAATTGGTTTTTTAGGTTTATTGGCTGTGATTAAAACTTCATTAAGAGTTTCTCCTTTTTTGTTTTTTACAGTATCGTTTGCTGTACTATTATCTATACTTGTGTAATCTTGGCTATAAGAAGCAGCAAAACTTATCAAGGCTAAGAATAGTATTAAATTATGTTTCATGGTATTTATTTAGATTCAATAAAAATTACGAATGCAAATATAGAGATCTGATGACCTTAACAAAAAATTATGAGGTAATTATCTTGATTAAAGTTTCATTAATATTGTCTTAAGATTAGCTTAAGATTTTGCTTTTGCTATTTTTATTTTATACCGCATTATATGCCTAAAAACAAAAAAAAACCTTGCCAAAAAGAGCAAGGTTTGATCGAAGATTAAAATCTAAAAAAGATTTTGAAAATTATTTAACTGAAATTAAATAAGTAGCCATTTTCCAGATTTCATCGTATTTTTTGCCATTGTGTTCTCCGGCTGATTTTTCAGTATAAGCAAATTCTACCATGTAATTTCCTGGCCAGATTGGAGTAAAAGAGATTTCTCCTTTATCATTACTCCATAATTCTTTCTCCCAGCCATTTGGAGCAATTACTTTGATTTTTTGCTCTTTTGCTTCTTTGCCTTCGTATAAGGCATTTACGTTTATTTTCGTTTTTTGTTTTGCAGCCACTACATCTTTTGCAAATACACTAATAATGTTGGTATTAGCAGCAGCTTCATTTCCTTTTGCAGCATTTCCAACAGTAACGGTTGCGCTCGAATTGTAATCTAATTTCATAGTTCCGTAAACATCTTTTACGGTATGGTGCATTACAACTGTATAAACTCCATCTTCATCCGGAGTAAAAAAGGCCTGATATTTATTGTCTAAAGCTTTGGCAGTAAGTTTTGTTTCTTTTTTAGAAGGGCTAATCACTACTAATGTAAAATCTTTTAAATCTGAAAACCATTTATCAGCTTTTGTAATGTCATTATCTGAAAATTCCCCAAAGTAAACAGAAATTTCCTGTGCTTTTCCTTTTGTTCCGGTTGCTTTAGTTTCGATCCAAAGTGCGTGAGCAAACAATTGCGGACTTGCAACTAACATAAAAAGAAAAAAGGTGATTTTTTTTAAAGTATTTGATTTCATAAGATCAAGAATTAAATTTTGTTAAGTATGATATTTTTTACAAACTTAACTCTTATTTAGAACAATTAAAAATAAAACATAAAAAATGAATCGTTAAAATTCTCTCTATTTAGTTACAACAGCTTTTTTCTTTTTATTATTTCTTCCCCACCAAATATAAAAACCGGTAACAGGAAGACTTGCACAAATAAAACTGGCAAAAAAAGCGAGTATTTTTCCGGGCAACCCTAATATTCCACCAGAATGAATGGCATAATTGAGCGAACGGATTTTTTCTCCATTGTTTTTGTCAGCGTAGGTTTTTGTGTTTAATAATTTTCCTGTGTACTGATCAAACTGCAAATTGATTCTGTCAAAGTTTCCACCATTTTCGATATATACAAATTGTGTTTGTAATGAATCTTCGGGAATTGAAATCATATACGTTTCTGCTTTTGGATAAAAGTATTCTACGGTATTCGAGATTTTATCAATTAGATTTTTATCATTTTTTTGAGAAAGATCAGAGGTGAGATTTTCTTTCTTTTTCTCAATAGTCTGACCTCCGTTGGCAATCCATTTTACGCTATTGTCAAACCATTTAAAAGACCAGACCAATCCTGTAAATGCAATAACGAGAGCAAAAAGCAGTACATAATATCCGAGAATATTGTGTAGATCATAGTTTTTTCGTTTCCATTGCGTGGTGTTTTTCCATCGAAACCAAAATCGTTGTTTGGCAGCGCTTTTATTTTTTGGCCACCAAAGAATAAGTCCGGTTATAAGTGAAATAATGAAAATAATTACCGCTATTCCTACAATGGGCTGACCGATTTTATTTGTGAGCAAAAGGCTCCAGTGTAGAAATACAATCACGTTAAAAAACTCTGTTGTGGTATTTTCTATCTTTTGAATTTTTCCTGTAAAGGGATTTACATAAATAGCATAATTGTATTCCTGATTATCCCAATACCAAATGGCATTTTCGTTTTCTTTTTCTTTACTGGTAAAAAACGTTACTGTAGCATCTTTTTCATTTCTGATTCGTATAGCATTAATGGGTTTATCTTTTCCAATAGAATCCTGTACAATTTTTAGAAGTTGGCTTAGGTTTTTCTTATCGTTTTTTGTTTCATCAGTGTAATAACGGCTGTGATAAACGACAGGTCTTAATTCTTCATCAAAGACGTAAATGCAGCCCGTAATGCCCAGAATAAAGATAATTAAACCGGAACCCATGCCTAGCCATAAGTGAATTTTAAGAATGATTTTTTTAAAAGACATTAAATAGTTTTTTAAGTAAATGATTTATTTAAAAATACAAACACCTCTATTCCGAAGAAAGAGGTGTTTGTTTGATAACAAAGTAATCTTTAAAACTTAATAGTTAAGTTCACCAATAAATTACTAGGTGCTTGAGAATTTCCGTAAAAATCCCAGTATTTTTTATTACTCATGTTATTAAATTTAACACCAACTCTCCATGAAGACTGATCGTAAAAAAAAGTAGCATTGTAAGTTGTGTAAGATGGCATGTAAAAATTATTATCTGTTGCAAAATAACTTTTATCTACATAATTGGCTCCAAAACCGGCACCAAGACCTTTTAGTGTATTTTGTAAAGTATAAGTAGTCCAAAAGTTGACAACATTTTTTGGTGCTCCCGCAGCGATGTTTCCTTCAATACTTGCATCAGATGCTTTTAGGATTTTATTTTCGTTATAAGCATATCCCGCTACAATGTTTAAACCAGAAAACGGATTGGCGATTAATTCTAAATCAACTCCTTTGCTTTCCTGTACACCATCCTGATAAGTAACTCCGGCAGCATCTGTTCTTGTAGCGTTATCAATTTTTATATTGTAATAACTTGCCGTAGCACTCAGTTTTTTATTAAAAGCTTCTGCTTTAATACCACCTTCATATTGTACTGCATAAATTGGATCTAAAACTAACTGCGTTAAATCAGGCTGTGTAACCGGAGCGGAATTTTGAAAACCATTCATATAGTTACCAAATACCGAAACCTGATCTTTAATGATCTCATATACCAAACCTAATTTGGGAGATAATGCCGTTTGATGATAACCTTCTGTAGTACCTACTTTTTCACGGTTAAAATTGTCTAAACGTAAACTTAGCATAGCGGATAATTTATCTGTAAAATTAACAACATCACAAGCATAGAAACTAATTGTTTCCTGATCTGCAACCGGAATTGTAGTTAAAACTAAACCGGCATCAACAGCTTTTCTTCTGATAGGAGCAAAGTTTGTCGTTACATCAATATTATCAAGAGTAAAAGTTGTACCGCCAGAAAAATTTGAACTGTACAATCTGTAATTACCACCAACTAAAAGTTTATGTTTGATACTTCCGGTAGCAAATTGTCCGTTAATATTTTCCTGAATATTAGTATAAGTATTAAAAACAGGCCCCCATAAACCAACTCTTCTGGCGACCTGAGTAGGAGAACTCCAAACTGCATAACTCTGGTAACTGCGTTCTACATTTTCGTCTACAAAAGAAAATACAGTTGTAGATTTCCAGTTTTCAGAAATTTCATATTCTGCCTGCGCAAAAATTTTAGTAGCAGAAGTTTTAGCATCATTATCATCATGAAACATCGATTTTTTATAATCGATTTTCAATTCAGTCGGATTTGTTATTCCCGAGGCAGCAGTATAAGTATTATAAGTACGTCTGGTATTATTAACGTTAAATAACTCAGCATCAATATTAAAAGTAAGTTTATCAGAAGCCTTGTAAGTTAAGCTTGGAGAAATGGCCAGCGTATTATTAAAACCATAGTCTAAAAAGCTTTTTTCTCTGTTAACTGCCATATTAATTCGGAACAAAACCGTTTTATCCTTGTTAAGCGGGGTATTGATATCGGCAGTAAGTCGGTTTGTATTAAAACTTCCTGTGGTATATGAAACTTCGTTTGCTGCAGTTTCAAATGGTTTTTTAGTAACCAGATTGACAACACCGCCAAAAGAAGATACCGAAGATCCAAATAAAGTTCCTGATGGTCCTTTCATGATTTCTATTCTTTCTACGTTTGAAAGATCTATAGAAGAACGCCCAGATGCTGTCTCCATACCATTTCTGGCATTCACTCCTGTTGTAAAACCTCTAAATGTAATACCAATTCCACCAGAAGGAAAAGTGACAGGTATTGCACCAGGTGAATTTCGTATAGCAGTTTCAATATTTACGGCCACCTGCTCTAATAAAAGTTCTTTATGAATTACACTATAAACCTGAGGATTCTCTAGATTTTTTAACGGCATTCTCGCAACGTAATCTGTTTTTTTAGATAAGATGCTTTTTTTTCTGTTAATTACCACTTCTTGTAATTCCTTATTAGAAACCTTTAGTTGTAAATTGACGTTTGCGGTTTCACTTTCGGCTACAACAACTTCTTGTTCTGTTGTTTCGTAACCAGTTAAAGAGATTTGCAGAGAATACGTATTTGGTTTTACTCTGTTTAATTCAAAAGTACCATCATCATTGGTAACGGTACCGTATTTTGAATTTTTAAGAACAACGTTAACACCAGCAGCAGGATCACCTTCTGAAGTTGTGATTGTTCCTTTTATTTTTCCGTTAGTTTGTTGGGCCAGCGCTGTACTAATTGAAAATAGCAAGCAGATTGCAGATAGAAAACAAGATGTTTTCAAATTAAGATATTTCATTATAATTATAAATTTGGTTAGGAATGTTTTTATTTAGAATGAATAAAAACAGTGTAAATGTAAATATTATTGTTTCTTTAACAAATATTATTTCAAATAGATAATGTCAATTTTGTTATTATTTTAATGATTGTGTTATATGTTGTTGATAATCATTTATTTGTAATTTGTGATATCATTTTTGTATTCGTAAGAAAAAAATTAAAAGAATAGAATTTGGTTTAAAAGGCCTAAATTTGCAGCCAAATAAATTTCACAAATAATGATTCTCCCTTTTTTTAAAAGAATCCAGAATTCACCAAAAGGATTTAGAATAGCCAATACTGTATTTTTTTTCGTTTCCGGTTTTGGATATTCTTCGTGGGTATCCCGAATTCCGCACATACAAGCACAATTGCATTTGTCTGAAGCAGAATTTGGAGCTGTTTTATTTGCATTTCCCATAGGTTTAATGCTTACCATGCCTTTTACAGGAATGTTATTAAATAAATACAGCAGCCGTTATATTATGTTGTTGGGAGCAATTATGTTTAATATTGCTTTGTCTTTACCGGGTTTGGCCGCTTTTGTATGGCAGTTGGTTATGATACTTTTAATATTTGGAGCTTCTCGTAATATTTTTAATTTATCGATTAATGCACAATCTCTCGAGGTTCAGAAATTATATCCAAAATCGATTATAACCCGTTTTCATGCCGTTTGGAGTATAGCCGTTTTTTCTGGTGCTGGTCTGGGTTATATAATGGTTACACAGCATATTGCGCCCTCATATCACTTATTAGGAGTAAGTATTTTTATGATGGGACTTACAGCTTGTTTTTACCCATTAAGCATTCATAATGAACCTGTTCCTGTTAAAAAGAAATTCTTTTCCATGCCCGAGAAAAATCTGGTCAAGTTTGCCTTGATTTGTTTTGTCTCGATGGCTTGCGAGAATACGATGTATGACTGGAGCGGTATTTATTTTGAAAACATATTGCATGCTTCGTCAAAATTAACGAGTGCTGCATTTGTGTTTTTTGCAACAGCCGTAACTTTAGGACGTATATTTGGAGATTACGGAGTTATGAAATTTGGAACTAAACAAATTCTTCTTTACAGCGGTATATTGATCACCTTAGGATTTGGTATTTGTTTTATTCTGCCATATGTATATCCAACCATTTTTGGTTATGTTTTAATTGGATTTGGGGTTTCCTGCGTGGTTCCGTTAGTATTTAGTATTGCCGGAAGATCATCAAAATTAAGCAGTGGTTCAGCACTAACTTCTATATCGACTATTGGTTACCTTGGATTTTTACTTGTTCCGCCAATGGTTGGTTTTATCTCTGAATATCTAAGTATGAAATTTGCCTTTTTGATTATGTCTCTTTTAGGAATTTTGATGATTTTTATGGTGAATAAAATCGGGGAAAATGAATAATTATTTGGATTCGTTTTTTTTAACTGGACTGAAAGTCCAGCCCTATAAAATAAATCGAACCTCTGGTTCTTTATTTTGATTGTCTTTAAATCTGTAATTATACATTGCTAAAAATCATTCCTATAGCTTCAGTATCTAAAGAACCAGAGGTTCGATAAATATTGTAGAGCTGGACTTTAGTCCAGTTTAAAATAAAAAAAAAACGAGTTCGGAAGATTATTATTTCTTAGTCATAATAAACCTTTCCGTAGTTTTCTTTCCACGTAAATTTCCAGTAATTTCAGCCGTTAAAGTATTATTAGCGCCTTTTGTATAAGTGATTTTTTGAGGATAATCGTGCGATGGATTTTCGAAAACCAATTTCTTTTCCGTTTCTGAAGTAGAACCAAAATCGATTGCCTTGTCATCATTTTGTCCGTTTACAGTGGCACTGTACAGTAACATTTCGCCCTTTTGTGCCAGTGTTATTTTTTCATAATGCAGCGTGTCATCTGTTTTTATGAAATAAGATGTCGCGGTAAAAGTGCTATCGTTTACTTTTTGCCAGCTTTCGGTAAGTACGCCATCCGGAGATTTATTTTCCCAGGTTCCGAGAAGCCAGTCGGCAATTTTGATTTTATCTTTTTCGATAGTTTCCTTTTTTTGGCACGAAACAATTGCTAACAAAAGCATTAAAATGGTTATTTTTTGAAACATATTTTTGGTTTTTGATGTTAAATAGAAAAGCTAAGTTATTAAAAAGTTAGCCACGAATTTCGCAAATTTTCACGAATTAATTATTGAGAATATTTAATGCAAAATGTGAAAAATTTGCCACTCCCGATAGCTATCGGGATAAACGATTAAAATGATTTTATTTCACGCAGATTTAAAAAGATTTAAGCAGATGTTCGCAGATTCATATAAATTTAAATCAAAATTAATCTGCCTAAATATGCGTGAAAAAAATCTTTAATCTGTGGTAAAAAAAATTAAAAACCTTCCTGTAAAATCGCATAAACTAATTCTTTACTAGGCTTTTGATCTTTTAATTTTTCTCTGACTAGATCAAAAGTCACTTTAAAATCACAGCCTAATTTATAATCGCCACATCCGTAAGCAGTTTTGCCTTTCATAATCGTTCCTTTTTTGCATTTCGGACACGTTAATGAATCAGATGGTGTATTTGAACCTGTATTTACTTTTGCTTTCGTTTTCGATGCTGTTTTTTTCGGCTCTAATTTAAGTTTGTAATTTTCTTGAAAACGAATCAAACCTTCTACGGCACCATCTTCGGTTTTAAAACCTTTTATGTTTACTGTTGAGCCTTTTTCGAGCAATCGTAAATATTGACTTTCCGTTATTTTTTTATCTGAAAAAACATAAGGCAGGACAAAATCACAACCAGCCTTATATTCGCTGCATCCGTAAGCCGATTTTCCTTTAATCAGATTTCCTTTTTTGCATTTAGGACAGGCTTCCGCCAAAATTCCATCGGCTCTCTTTTTTTCGACTTTTACAGCTTCTTTCTGAACATTTCCTGCATGCGAAATATTGGCATGTCTGGTTTCGCTTCGAACCTCAGTAACCAAAGCTTCGACCATTCGCTTCATATTTTTGATAAAAGCTCCGGCGGTAAAAGTTCCCTTTTCGATATCTTTCAATTGCTTTTCCCAGGAACCGGTCAGTTCTGCCGATTTTATCAATTCATTCTGAATCGTCTCAATAAGCTGAATTCCAGTTGGAGTTGGTAAAACCTGTTTTTTATTTCGAACAATATATTGACGTTTAAAAAGGGTTTCAATAATATTCGCACGCGTAGACGGGCGACCAATTCCGTTTTCTTTCATCAATTCGCGCAAATCTTCATCATCGACTTGTTTACCGGCGGTTTCCATTGCACGTAATAAAGTTGCTTCTGTAAACTGATTAGGCGGTTTGGTTTCCTTTTCTAAAAACGAAGGTTCATGCGGGCCTTTTTCTCCCACAACAAAACTGGGTAAAATATCTGCTTCTTTTTCTTTTGCATTCGGGTCTTCAAAAACGATGCGAAAACCTTTCTTTAAGATTTCTTTCCCCGTGGTTTTAAACATCACATCGGCAGCTTTTCCAACAACTGTTGTATTAGCAACCAAACAATCATCGTAAAAAACAGCAATAAAGCGTTTTACAATAATATCATAAACCTGTTGCTGATTATACGGTAAATTGATTTCTATTCCGGTTGGAATAATCGCGTGGTGATCTGTAACTTTTTTATCGTTGAAAACCTTTGGCGATTTTTTTATCTTTTTTCCTAAAAGCGGCTGGGTTAATGTGCTATAATTAGATAATTTCTGCAGAATTCCCGGTACTTTCGGATAAATATCGTTTGGTAAAAAAGTAGTATCAACTCTGGGATATGTCACTACTTTTTGTTCATATAAACTTTGTGCAATTTTAAGTGTTTCATCTGCCGAAAATCCAAATTTTGTATTGCAATAAACCTGTAAACCTGTTAAATCAAAGAGTTTAGGCGCATATTCGTTTCCGTTCTTTTTTTCGACCGAAACAATTTCGAAATCACTTTCTTTGACTTTATTGGCTAAAAGTTGTCCGTCTTCTTTATTTAGAAAACGACCTTCTTCATAACTAAAAAGCGTTTCTCTGTATAAAGTCTGTAATTCCCAATAAGGTTGTGGTTTAAAATTTTCGATTTCTTTAAAACGGTCTACAACCATTGCCAATGTTGGCGTTTGCACTCGTCCAATAGACAAAACTTGTTTGTATCCGCCATGTTTTACGGTATACAAACGCGTAGCATTCATCCCCAATAACCAGTCGCCAATGGCTCTCGAAAATCCGGCATAGAATAAATTATCGTAATTAGCAGACGGTTTTAAGTTCTCAAAACCTTCTTTTATGGCTTCGGTTGTTAAAGAGGAAATCCACAAACGCTGCACTTCGCCTTTATAATTGGCTTCGTTCATTACCCAACGCTGAATCAATTCTCCTTCCTGTCCGGCATCCCCGCAGTTTATAACGACATCTGCTTTGTCGAATAAACTTTTTACAATTTTAAACTGCTTTTGAATTCCTGAATTTTCAACCACTTTGGTTTCAAATTTATCAGGAAGCATGGGCAGGTTATTCAAATCCCAGCTTTTCCAATGCGGTTTATAATCGTTAGGTTCTTTTAAAGTACATAAATGCCCAAAAGTATAGGTTACAGCATAGCCGTTGCCTTCGTAATATCCGTCATGCTTGTTATTGGCACCCAAAACGGATGCAATTTCACGTGCTACACTTGGTTTCTCGGCAATACAGACCTTCATTTTTCTCTTTTACATTTGAAGAGCGAAATTAGGCAATTTTTCTTAAAGGTACTGAGGCGCTAAGGGTCTAAGATGCTAAGTTTTTGTATTATCATTAATGAGCTGGATATGAAGTTTTTTAAGTTTGTTTTTTTAATCGCGCAAAGACGCAAAGGCGCAAAGTTTTTTGTGTATTATTTTTAAACTTTGCGCCTTTGCGTCTTTGCGCGAAAATTTGATACTGATTTTTTATAGCGATATTGCTTTATCTTGTTGAAAACTCTTCCTCGCGAGGACTTTAGTTTTTTCTTAGAATCTTAAAACCTCAGCACCTTAGTGACTAAAAAACTCCAACATCGTTTTCAATGCCTCTTTCGAGTGCATTTTTTCGCCATTCTCAATAGATTCCTGTGCGGCTTCTGAAGCTCTTTTGCGCATGATATTTTCATAATCGGAAATAGCTTCCTGAACGGTTTTGTATTTATCAGACGCAAGGCATTCACTTAATTCCAAAGCATCAAGCATCGCCATATTTGCGCCTTCACCGGCGAAAGGAGGCATTACGTGCGCTGCATCGCCAATCATAGTTAAATTTGGCAACGCTTCCCAGGTTTGATCAAGAGGCATACAATAAATTGGACGCGGAATAAAGGGTGCTGAAACATTTTCGAATAATTCATACCAAATATTGCTCCATTCTGGATATTCGGTTTTAAACCATTCCAGCATTTGTGTTTTATTAGCATAATCCAAACCGTTTGTTTTAGTCCAGTTTTCATTGGCTTTAAAACTGACATAAAAACCAAGATCACCGCCGCCTTTTTGTCCAAGTAAAATATTTTGTGTGTCTCCAAAAGCCATTATTTTTCCGCCATCGATTAGCGAAGCGATATTGGGTGCATTCTTTTTTGACTCATAAATATTACCTTCAAGCATTAAAATGCCTGTGTAAAAAACTTTTATGTCTGTAATATAAGGTCTGATTTTTGAATTGGCGCCATCAGAAGCAATAACAATATCTGCGTAAACCGAATTTCCATCTTTAAAATGCAATAACCAGCCTTCGTTTTGAGCTTCCATCGAAACAAAATGGCTGTTCCAAATCACGGTTTCGGGTTGTAAAGATTCTAATAATATTTTGCGTAATGCACCACGATCGATTTCAGGACGGAAATATTCGTTGCCAAAATCTTCATGAACATTTGTTTCGTGATCGCTGTAAAATACTTCAGCTTTCTCGTTTAAAATTAAGGTTTTATCGGCACCCGGCAGAAAATTGCTTTTAAATTCTTCAAATAAATCGGCTTTGTGGATGGCTGCCAAACCAGATCCGTCGTGCAAATCGAGAGGCGAACCCTGAACACGTGCATCTTTGTTTAAATCTCTTTCGTATACTTTTACATTTACGTTTTGCAATTGTAAAAGTCGGGCTAAAGTAAGTCCGCCGGGACCGCCGCCAATGATGGCAACTTGTTTATTTTCTAGTAACATTCCTTAGAAGTTTTAAATTAATTTTATTCCCATTGGCTTTTCAGCCTTATGTCGGGACAAAATTATTGCGCTTTCAGGACGGATAATAGTATAAATCGGTCATTCGTATTTTTTAGTAATTCGCTGGGAACTACGCCGGAGAATTTCTTGATTTCTTTTATAAAATGGTTTTGGTCTGTGAAGTTTAATTCGGGAAAAAGTCTGCCTTTTGCAATATGTTCCAATGAAGCTTTGAAACGCAATATTTTGCAAAATGCATTTAACGAAAGTCCGAATTGCTTATTGAAATAACGGTTGATTTCGCGGCTGCTCCAGTTTATTTCTTCGGAGAGTTCCTGAACTTTAATTTCACCGTTTGATTCGTAAACCAGTTTGAAAAGTTTACGTTTTCTTTCGTCGATTTTGTCGGGCAAAATTTCGTTGATTTTTTCTGTTATTTTTTTATGAAAGGCATCAAAATTTTTCAGATCATCGTCGTTCACTTCCCAAAAGTTTTGAGGTAAAACTTTGGCACTATTTAAAATATCAGCAATTGATGTTTGTAAAAGATATTCGACGCCAAGCGGTTTAAAACTAATTTTATATGCCAGTGTATTGGCCTGAATAACTTGTTGCTCAGGTACATTTTCCAAACCAATAAGCGCAACCTGAAAAGGCTCTGATTCCGTTTTCATAAAAAACAAATCAATTCTCCCGTCCGGCATTAAAACCACTTCCATGTCCTTGTCTGACTTGTTGTGGAACATTCCAATATTTTCTACAAAGTCAGTGAGAGATTGGTCTGGTTCTAAGGCTTTGTAGTAGAAGTTATTCATATAGGAGGGATTGGCCACGAAGGCGCTAGGGTACTAAGTTTTTTTTAAGTTTTATAGACTGTGTCCTTGCGAGGAAGACGTGTTCGCCGGGGCGAAAGCAATCTCACTAAGATAATCTAAATTATTTATTCACCCTTTTTCTGCAAGTTAAAAACTGTACCGGCAGGATCCATAATCCAATGCATGTTTTTGGGAATTTCTTCTATTTCGTCGCAGGTGTCGACGCCATTTTGTTTTAAATAACTTGTTGCTTCCTCGACATCAGGAACTGTCAATTGCAGCCAGGTTTCAGAATGTGTGTAATTGTCTACACAATCCAGCCAAATTACATTGTTCCCGAACTGAACCGAATGGGTTCTTGAAACTGTTGGGTTATCTATTGGAACTTCTTTTACTTCCAGTTTTAAAATGTCACGGTAGAAAGCTACAGTTTCGTTATATTTTTGCTTCGGAATTTTAATGGCGATATTGATTCCGGCTTCAAATCTTGTTTCCATATTTTTTTTCTTTTAATATAAAATTAATAACAATCAGGAAAACACGATCATTCCTGTCTTTTTTTTATTTCCTCAATGGCATATTTTGCAGAATCCTTTACATCTCTTTTCCTGCTTTTTAAATGTTTTTCTAAAAAAGGTATAGCTCTTAGTGTTCCTATTGTATTAATCGTAGCATTTGTATAAACTAAGTCGTATGGATCATCAGAATCATTAAGAATTTCAATTAATGCTGTTTCTGCGACGCTATCCAATGCGTTTTTTAAGGATTGTATGGCACTATGCCGAATTAACCATTTGTCACTTTTTGTTGCCTGAATTAATGGTAGCAAATCTGTTCCAATTGGTTTTTTAATAGCTGCAATTCTGTCAAGCAGAGATGCAATTATATATTTGTCTGTTTCCTTTTGAATGCGGTAAATTAAGTAATCTAGTGCTTTTAAATCACTTGTATTCTTTGCAATATGACCAAGGAGAAAATAAGACCTGTCTCGTTTCTTTTTGTCTTTTTCATTGTCAATAAAGGTAATTAGTTGTGGAATGTATTCTGTGTTTTCAACATTTTCGGCTTCTCTTAAAGCTTTCCAGGAAATGGTTTTGGAACTATCATAACCAGCTTCCTTATTTTGGTCGCTTGTATCCAACATTCTGTCAATTAGGTTTATTAGGTAGTTATCCATTGTATTTTAACTTTATACTTGAAAATGTATTTTCACATATCAATTGCGAATTTAAAAGGAGTATTTTGCAGAGCAGTTATCTTGCTTCCATAATTAATTAAAGCATTTTATTTAACAACTAATCACGAAATGAAATATAAGGATTTTTTGATTATCTGGGTTTAGTTATTTTTTTGGAAGCTTTGTTTGTCTTATTCTTCAAGTATATAACTAAAATTTCCACTTTTTGGAATAGTCAAAATCCCTTTTTCCTTCATTTCATTAGTGGCTTGAGTATAAATGAAATGATACCACCAAATAAAAAATTCCTCAAAAGAGATTTCCTTGTCGTAGCCTAATTTAGTGTATATCTTTTTACTGTAATTTCTTTCTTCTTCGAGAATATTCAGCAAGTTTGGAAAATAATCTTTAGCCATTTTATCAAAAATCTGGTTGTCTGTTTGTGAAATTAAATTTTCAGAAGCAGCAGTTTTTAAATGGTTTCGGTTATTTCCATATACGCTTACATAACGACCGTCAATTTGTTCGGTTTGATTGCCGTAGATTCCAAAAGATTCTATTTGTTGATTTGTATTTTCGTCGATTTTAAAATAATAATGTTTGCCGTTTCTTAAAGGTCTGTCTTCCTGTTTTAAAAAATCTTTTTCGACATTATCAATTTGCCAGGAATCTAGCAGAACATCACTCAAAACTAAAAAGGACCAGGTTTGAAAATCTTGCGTTTTTGCAATTGTTGTTTTGCCGAATTGCTCTTTTATTTTGGCTAAGTTTTTTTGAATGGATTTTGTTATTTTTTCCGAAATTGGTTTTGCATATTTATAAAGTAATTCACCGTCTTTTGCATCGGCAATAAAAACTGTAGGCTTGTATTGATTGTTTACTTTATGAAGCCAGTTTTTGGATTCTAAAAGTACGCTAGCGCTAGCCATTTTTTCGTCGCTGAATTTTACATACTCCTGAAAATCTTTTGGTGAGAAACCTTTGTGAAGTGCAAATAAAAATTTATCTAAACTGTCATTTTTAATCCTAAAATCAGGAAAGTTATCTCCGCGCGAAATCATGGCGCGTTCGATTTTAATTTTAAAAATAGTATCAATTTTATTTTGAGCAGTTAAGTTTTTTCCAAATAGTAAGAGGAGGATGAAGAGTAGGTTTTTTGGTTTCATTTTTTTTTGTTATAGTAATTCTATTTGTAAATTTTGTCATGAAGGTAAACAAGCAGAAGATTTTTTTAATGTTTTCTCATCTTTATTGGCGTTTAGTATTTAAATATTGGTTTTTATTAGAAAATAATGTCAGGAGACTTTTACCAAATTTATAATTTTTAACAACACAAAAAAAATGTGCCAATTCAGAAATAAATAAAATAGAAAAATAACAAGATAATTGCTTCAAAAAGTGCGTTTTAGAAAATTAAAATAATTATATTCGTTCTTCTTAATTTAATCCTAACTAATTATAAATGAGTATGAAACAAGCCACTACTATAGACGAAGTAATTCAGTTATTGGATGAAATAATAGAGAAAGCAAAATTAGACCAAAGCGCTATAGGTTTGTTTACCATGCTATATCGTGAAGTTACGGTACAAGTAAAAGAAGGAATTCAGAATGGTTCTTTTCAAAATGGGGAGCGAATGGAAAAACTGGATGTCATTTTTGCCAATCGGTATTTGAAAGCGTATTACCAATATATAGCCAAAGAAAAACCATCAGAATGTTGGGGATTTGCCTTTGAGCAGGCAGAAGATTTTTGGCCAATAGTGCTTCAGCATTTACTACTCGGAATTAATGCGCATGTGAATCTTGATTTAGGAATAGCCTCGGCTCAAGTAAGTACAGTAGAAGATATCGAAGATTTAAAACATGATTTTGACCAAATAAACGCCATTTTGAGCAATTTGGTTGGAGGTGTAGAAAAATGCTTAATCAAAATTTGGCCAACACTTACCTGGATACTTAAATTTACAGGCAAAATAGACAATTTCTTTATTGATTTTAGCATGGAAACCGCCAGAAACGGTGCCTGGAAATTTGCCAATGAATTTGTGGCGATTCCGGAAAACCAAAGAGAAGCTTGTTTACAGCTTAGAGATGAAAGGATAACAGAAATTGCCAGATTAGTTTCGAACCCCGGATATTTTGTTAGTGCCGTTTTTAAATTCATCCGTTTATTTGAAAAAGGAACTGTTGCCCAAAAAATAACTGATATGCAGATTGCCGAAGAAAAAGGGATTGAATGTGCTGCTGTTGCTTAATTCAAGATTATGTTCATGAGAGGAACTTCAACCAGTGATGAAAGCATATGTACATGTCATATTGAAAATATATCAGATCAATCGGATTTTATCTAGGGTTATAAGTAACTTTAGAATATCCATGTTTAGGTATTCCATGTTTTTCAAAAACGTGAAATTGCCATTTATATTGATATTTATAATCATCTAACGTAGATTTTTTAAAAGCATTTCTAAATTTGCTTTCTATTTGTTCTAAAGCGTTATGTTTTATTAATATTTCCAAAACTGCTTTGTTGAAATCTTTGATTCTTGTTCCATATCTATCATTACAATAAAAGGATTGTTTATTATCGAGGATTTCTAAATATTCTACTTTAGATTGAAAAAGATGATTGCTATATTTTCCATTCAAAATTATATTTTTCAATGTTTCATATATTTCTACGTAATCTTTATTTGAATCTACAGAGCCATTTGCGCCTACTACAATTAGTTTTCCATTGTGGCGCATAAAGCGCATACAGTTTTGAAGCTCTTCACTTAAATCATCTACTTGTCTAACTTGTGTTAAAAAATTGCTAAGTAAGACTATATCAAATCTATACTTTTTTATTCTTGACTCAATAATTTGATCACCATCATAATTAAATGAATGATTTAAAAAATTTTCTTCAAATTTTATATTGTTAAAGTCATGAAAGGTACCATGGTGATAAGGAACAATCCATTTATGTTCTACATTACTAAGCCAATTTGCAATTTCTGTAAAATGATGAAGCCAATTTCTGAAACCACTACTTCTTTCAACATAATCTGGAATGTATTCTTGATTTTTTAGCTTGTAAATGTTTTTATCTTGACCAAATAATTTTAGAGATAAATATAAATCTGATAATGCAAATAATGTTGGCCCTGGTCCAGTTCCTATATCAAGTATGTTAATTGGATTATTCTTTATCGGAATTAAGTTTTTCTCTAAAAGGGTATCAAAAATCATTTGAAATCTATGATATCTTGGTAGGAAATGAATAATTGCATATGCAACTGCTGTAGAATCTTCTTCATAGTCAATTTCATCACATGATTTAATTACATCAGAAAATTTAGAAGCAACTTCTTTTGCGAAATTTTCATCATCTAATTTTTTTTGAATATATTTTGTCAAAACATAAACTAATGAATCGAATCTTTGATAATGAAAATCACTACTAATTAACCATTCCTTGTAAAGTTCAATGTTTTTCATAAAATATATTTTAAAATTTTACTTATATTAATATTATTCTGTATTTATATAGTAGTGAGAAAAAACTGAAATAGCATTTATTTGGATATTAGTTTACAAATATTTACTTTTTCTATTTTTTTAAAGCAAAATAATTTTGAATATCAACATTGTAAAATTACAAAACAAATTCCCCTTCTAAAACCTTTACAGCTTCTCCTAAAATGAAAACTTTGTCATCCACAAGTTCAGTACTCATCGTTCCTGTTCTTAAGGAAGACTGATATGCATTAAATTTTGTTTTATTGAGCTTTTCTGCCCAATATTTAGTCAAAAAAGTTTGAATACCACCTGTTACAGGATCTTCGTTAGTGCCTGCCCAAGGCCAAAAATAGCGGTAATGAAAATCGAAAGTTTCGTTGTCTGAAACAGCAGTTACTAAAACACCACTTATTCCGGTGTGTGAATTTAGTAAGGCGGTAAAATCAGGTTTCAAATTGGCCAGTTCTGCTGCACTTTTAATTTCAATTAAAATTATTTTATTTTTCGGACTGTATCTTTTATTTACAATTTCAGAAATCCCAAGGGCCTCTATCATTTTTTGAGGAACTTCTGTTTCTTCGGTGTCATAAACAGGAAATTGCATTTTGATTTTATTTCCTATTTTCTCAATAAGCAGCTCAACATTATCACGGTTAATAAACTTTATATTTTCAAATGAAGTAGTATCAAAAACAATTTTAGATGAAGCCAATGTTGCATGACCACATAATGGAATTTCTGTTTTTGGCGAAAAAAATCGAATGCTGTAAACATTGTCTGAGATTTGCTTTATAAAAGCAGTTTCAGAAAAACCAATTTCTGTTGCAATGCTTTGCATCGTTTTGGTGTCTAGTTCTGTGTTTGGTAAACAGACTGCAGCCGGATTTCCTTTAAATTTTTCGTTTGTAAACGAGTCTACAAAATATGTTTTCATTTGTTTGATTTTGTATGTTTAGAGAGATTAAAAGTAGGAATGTTAAATGAATTTACCTAGTTTTTTACTTCTAACATAACTTTTTCAGTTGCATACAACCGATTGTATACGATCACTTAAAAGTAATATGTTACTTGTAGTTTTGTTTTCAAGAAAAAAACAGAAAATCATGGAAACAGAACATAAAAAACAAGTCACGGAATTTCTAGAATCAATGAAAAGATTAAATAAATTCAAAAAACTAAAACCAGAAAATAATAGTGACAATTCGTTTAGCGTAAAATTAAAAGTATCAGGTTATAACGAATTAAATTTAATGGTTTCAAGTCTTTTAAAAGCAAGTATTATTTTGCTTAATGATGATGCCCGAAGTCAGGCGTGTTTTTCATTTAATGAAGCTGATAATAATGTAATGACTTTACTTGAAATTGCTTTACAGCTTTTACCAGAAGATGAAATGGAAGTTTTGGATGATTTGTATAAACTGCATTTACAAGTTTGATACGTGTGAGTGGAGAGATAATGTGAAGACTTTGGAGAGCGGGGATTAATTAACTGTTCTGCGAATTACGTTTTTTAATTTCGGAATCTATATGACTCATAAAAATTAAAATAGGGATTATTGTTGTAATGGCAAGAATCAACAACGTAAAAATTAACTTGTATTTTGGTATACTAACGATCCAGGTCAGAATAAGAATCCATAAAATGCCTAATCCGATACTAATTATTTTTAACGCTTTTTTATTCTTAATTAGTTCTTTTAAACTAGAATCTGATACTGATTTATTCCTCATAATAAAAAAAGTTAAAATTCAGTACAAAAAAAAGTAATAGATTTTAAATTCATTTTACACTTTTGTGTAGTTTTTAGTATTTTTATAAGATGGAAAATGAAAAAAGATCTTTACTCAGCCGCAACAAAATAGAAGCTACATCGGAGGCAGACAGATTTCAGTTTGGTAATTATCTGGAAGTGATAAAATCTTTTGCAAAAATAACGTATCAAAGTATTTATGTAATTGATTATGAAGAAATGAAGTTTGAATATGTGTCTAATAATCCTTTGTTTTTATGTGGTTTTTCGGCAGAAGAAGTGCTTGAAATGGGATATGAATTCTATTTTAATAATGTTCCAAAGGAAGATCTGGAGTTATTAAATACCATCAATAATGCCGGATTTGATTTTTATGATAAACTGCCAAACAATGACGAACGAAAATTATACAGCATATCTTATGATTTTCATTTAAAAGGGAAATATGACAAACCCATTCTTATTAATCATAAACTGACGCCACTTTTTCTTAATCAGCAAGGAGCAGTTTGGAAATCGTTGTGTCTGGTTTCTATTTCACACAATAAAAAAGCCGGAAACATCATTATAAACAAACAGGGTTCAGATACTTTGTGGAAATTTGATTTATCGGACAAAGTCTGGATTGCAAAAAATAAATTAAAATTAAAAGACAAAGAATTGGAAATACTTCGCTTATATGCTCAGGGTTTAACCATAAATCAGATTGCCGAAAAAATGTTTGTTTCTCCGGATACGATAAAATATTACAGAAGAAAAATTTTTGAAACTTTTGAAGTTAAAAATTTCACCGAAGCGCTGTCTTTTGCTTTGGATAATAAGATTATTTGAAATTGATTTAGATTGCGTTGACGAGCGGGACGCTCGCGCAAGCGGGGGGTTTTGGATGATTTGTATAAGATTTATTTGCAAGGCTGATACGTCTGAGTGTCGCTGTGCGAAGTCTCCCGACTTCGTACCGATTGCTATTATTCGTTATGTAATTTTTCTATTTGCACAATGACTTTTTGCAAAATATATTATATTCTAAATTTGCTTATTGGAACGGGTACGAAGTCGAGAGACTTCGCACAGCGATCGCGACATTTAAGAAGGAATACTTCGCACAGCGAGTTATTCTATGTATTTGATTTTTCTTTTTGCAAATTCACTTATTAAATCGCTAGAGGTGATGTTTAAATCGCTTCTATTCAGTCCGAATTTTTCAATATACTTATCTACAAAGTCATGTACCGTATTTTCTGCTTCGGCTAATTTTTTAATGCTATCAGTTTCATTTGATACATTGAATTCATTTTCAAGATGCACATTTAAATCTTTTTTGAATTGTTCTAGATTACTCATAGTTTATTTTAATTATATAATATTTTAAAAACCTGATAACAAGGATTTAATCCTTGCCCCACAAAGAATGGATTTTCTATTTGAATGTTAGTGTTATGAGGGCAGGGATTGTAAATCAGAGCTATCAAACATTAAAATAGATCCAAGTCATCGAGTTAACTATTATTACTAATTATTTTCTTTTTGATATAATAAGTGTAAAAGGGAATTTATCATCATCAATTCCTACCGAACTGCCAATTCCTAATTCAACATATTCATTAGTAATTTTATTTATAAAGAAATTTCCACCCGTACTTGGCGCTACAATTATTGTTGGCGGTATAGTAAATATTGGCAACCTATCTCCATATGATGTGACTAAATCTTTAAAATAAATTTTTTTCAATTCATTTGATGACAATAAAGATAAATTATCAATAAAATAAAAGTTTTTATCTAATACATTTTTATCCCTAATATTAGCAATTGTTGCATTAAGAGATTTTAAATCACTTTTAGAAACACCCATTATTTTTTCAATATCCTTACTATAGAGATTTAAAGTTTCTATTTTCTTATCATAATCATTAATTTGATTATCCAACCTACTGAGCTTATTATTAAGTTCATCTGTTTTTATGAGAATAGCATTATAATTTTCATATCCAATATAGCCAAATACTGTAATAATAATAGCTCCAATAGAAGTAATGAATTGTAACTTAAATTTTATTTCAAAATATCGTTCGTCTGTAAATGAATTTTGATTTCTTGATCTTTTTTTAAGCTCAATTAAATTTATCATTGAAATACAACTAAATACAGCAATGACAGTAAGTAATATTAATATAAGCGTCATTTAATTATTTTGTGTTATTTTATTAATTCAGAATGCTTTATCCTGTATGATGTGATTTTGAACATATATAGCTACTAATATTTTTTACCTGGATAGGGTGCGATTTGCAATCCATGCCCCGCAAACTATATCAGTTTTAGTTCCTTGTCTTTACCGTTGTGGACATGGATTGAAAATCCGCGCTATAGAACTTGATAACATATCCGCGCCATCTGTCTATTTATCATAATTACTTGTTCCATATAAATATATTTTCTTAGTATCTTTTCTAATAACTTCTGGTAAAAGATTGAAAAGAATATTTACGAAAGATTTTTTTCCAGTATTACCTATTAATTTTATACTCATTTCTTTAGTTGGATTATCGGTTGTTATCGTTTCAGCGATTTTAAAAATTCTTTCGAATATTTCGCTTACACTGTTTATTAGTTCTTCATTTTTTGCTTGTACTAAATCAATTGAAATTGCATCTGAAAAATCAAGTTTAACTTTATCATTTGAATCCTCTAAATATGCATTAAATAAGACCAATTCTACACTTCCAGAGTATTCCCAATTTGTTACTTCCTCAGTTTGAATTCTTAATTGATTAAATGTTTTTGAATTAAATGTCCAATTTTCTCCATCAACTATAGTCACAACAGGAAGATTAGGTTCAAACATTTGAGGTTGATGACCCACACAAAAAAAGTCAATTGTTTCTTTTGATCGATTATTATAATAATCAACTTTTTTTAAAATTTCATCTTGAGTAAAGCTATCAGGTTGTGCAAATAATAATCCAACTATTTTTGATTTATTCTTATCATATTTAAAAGAATATCCAACTACTTTTTTTAATTCTTCAAAACTGTTTACTATATGCATATTTTTTATCTTTTGATTTCAAATTATATTTAATTACTTAATGGTGTACAAAATTTTACGAATTCAGATCATTTTTCTTTTTCATTTATATTAGCTTAATTGCATAGATTATTTACTCATTAGATAAGAGTAGGGAAATGAAGGAGACTTATTAGAGCTGACATATATAATTGAGTTAGTAGCGTATTTATATTGGTTCTGCATTTCCCCAATTTCTATCTGGGAATACACTTTTGTTAGTAGTGTATGAAATTGTTCCTTTGTTTTTATGAGTACTATATATTTTACAATTGGGCAGATTCTTCTTTATACAATTTAAAACTGCCTTACGTGGATGTTTTTCATTTCCTTCCGCTGAAATCAAAAACATTTTCGGTGCAAACTTTCCAATCCAATTTGTACTGATATTTCTTCTGCTTCCGTGATGCGGTAATTGAACAAAATTTAAGTTCTCTGTATTGAAGCCGTTTTTTTCCATATCGTCAAATGATTCTACACCAGAATCACTCGTTAATAAGTATCTTTCGTTATTACTATCAATTAACTCAATTACTGTCGAAGAAAGGTTTTCAGGTGAAGCATCATTTTTTTCATCAACAATATCACAAGGTTTTAATGATTCTAATATTTCATTAACTTCTGTAAAGGATTTTGAATAGTCGACTTTTTTAAGGAAATCTATGTTGGTAAATAATTGAACTTTAGATGTGTAAAATTCTCTAGATGGTGAAACAATTTTAATTTCCTCATAGTTGAAAGCATCACTTAATGCTTCAAATTTTTGTATATTATATTGTTCACATAATTCATTTAATTCTTGAACTTTTTGGAATGACTTATATAAGTGATCAATGTCGGCATCTTCTTTTCTCAATGCTGATTGTTTAATATTTTCTCTCAATTCTTCAGAAATAAACTTAACGGGGTCATTGTAAATTCCCCAAGTCATTTCTTCTCCAAGTTCTTTTACAATTTCAATTAGGCCATTTATATGGTCTGCATGAGGATGACTATTAATAAAAGCAATTGTTTTCGTTTTATATAAATAAGGTTTTATCCATTCTTTATAATGATTAATAATCTTAGTTCCGAACCCTTGATTTCCGCCATCAAGAAAGAAAACAAAATCTTCTTCATTTGGGTTTCTACCCCAAATTATAATCCCGTCACCATCACCAACATATAAAAAGTCTATTACAAAATCCATAGTTTAATTATTAGCGTCAATTCTTTTAATTATATAATTAGTCTGTTTGCGATATGCAAATAAGTAGATTATCGCAATAAAAATAAGTAGCAAATATTGCCGGGTGTTTTCAGAAAGATTCAGGCAATTGATGTTTATTGAATAAAATATTTTAGAAAATATAATCATTAAGATCATAGTTAATAAGGCTCTAATTTTATTATTTGTTTCTACTAAAATTTCAAGTTTATTATCTATTTTGGTTGCGTTTACAAAAAATCTATATTCCCGAGAACTTACGAATTTTAGTCCTTTTAAAAATGGTTCAGTACAAATAGAAGATATTTTACTTATTGTGAGCCCAATAAAATAATACAAAAACAAGTTAAGTAATAAGTTATCCTGTGGAACTTGATAATTAGTAAAGTGATTTAATAATACTACAAACAATATTCCAGGAAGAAGATTGTTAAACAAGTTGTAAGAAGATAGTTTGTTTAAAAGATCATTCATAGTTATTTTTATAATTTTGTCATTTTTTTGAAAATTATTAGTTACTAAGTATGTAAAAAACTTTGCTAACTAGCTCATGAATCCCTATCATTTTATAGCCATATGTGTCAATTGAATTATAAAAACAAACATCGTCTTTATTTTAAATTAAGCACCAAGTAAAAACACCTGATTTTATGAAAAGATTAATTGTCAATTGTTTAAAATAGTTTTGCCAAAAATAAATCCCTTTAACTGAATGATTTTACGGAAAACCATAAACGCCTTAATAAATACAAACCCCTAGCCCTGATAGAAGTGGAAATCCTTTTGTGAAGCTTAGCGGAACAAAAGATTGTAACGGATAACAGGAAACAGCTCCAAAAAAATATTAAACTTATCTGTGAAATCACCATTAAAAAACTCAAAAAATCAATAATAGAATTTTCAACAAAAATTTCGTAAATTTGCACTCCAATAAAAGGAATTAGAAAATGTTAGATAGACTTCAAATAGTAAAACAGCGTTTTGACGAGATTTCAGATTTGATTATCCAGCCGGATGTTATTTCTGATCAAAAACGTTATGTGCAATTGAATCAAGAGTACAAAAACCTGAAAGCATTGGCTGAAAAGCGTGATGAATATGTGCTTTTGATGGCTAATATAGATGAGGCAAACGAAATTATTGCTGATGGAAGTGATGCAGATATGACCGAAATGGCCAAAATGCAATTGGACGAAGCAAAAGAAAGATTGCCGGAACTTGAGGAAGAAATCAAATTTATGTTGATTCCTAAAGATCCTGAAGATGCTAAAAACGTAATGGTCGAGATTCGTGCCGGAACGGGTGGGGATGAAGCGAGTATTTTTGCCGGAGATTTATTCAGAATGTATACTAAATATTGTGAAAATCAAGGCTGGAGAACTTCGGTTGTAGATATGAACGAAGGAACTTCAGGAGGTTTCAAAGAGGTAATTTTTGAGGTTTCGGGTGAAGATGTTTACGGAACTTTAAAATTTGAAGCCGGTGTTCACCGTGTTCAGCGTGTTCCTCAAACAGAAACGCAAGGTCGTGTGCATACATCTGCAGCAACAGTTATGGTTTTACCGGAAGCGGAAGAATTTGATGTACAAATTGATATGAACGATGTTCGTGTGGATTTCTTTTGTTCATCAGGACCTGGAGGACAATCGGTTAATACAACGAAATCTGCGGTACGTTTAACTCACATTCCAACCGGATTGGTGGCGCAATGTCAGGATCAGAAATCACAGCATAAAAACAAAGATAAAGCGTTGAACGTTTTACGTTCTCGTTTATACGAACAGGAATTGGCTAAGAAAGAGGCCGAAGATGCTACAAAACGTACATCTCAGGTTAGTTCTGGTGACCGTTCGGCTAAGATTCGTACTTATAACTACGCTCAGGGTCGTGTAACCGATCACAGAGTTGGTTTAACTTTATATGATTTAGGAAACATCATGAACGGTGATATCCAAAAAATTGTTGCCGAATTACAGTTGGTTAACAATATGGAGAAATTAAAAGAAGCGTCGGAGGTTTTCTAAAAAAGGTACAGAGGTTTAAAGGAACAAAGGTACAAAGGTTTAGAATCTGCCTTACGATTTAATAAAATTTAAAAAGGGACTGTTTCACTTGTGAAACAGTCCCTTTTTTATAAGATTCAAATCTGATAACTCAGCATCTTTGGCATCTTTGTACCTCTGAGCCTTTGCATCTTTGAACCTTTTAAGATATATAGTGAAGGATATTAACTGATTAACCGTTTGTTTATAAAACGTATAATCAAGTTAGATACCTAAAAATACTCTCGTAAATTCAAAACATTTATATAGGTTAGAGTACATGTAAACACCATTTTTGATAATTATTTCATTTAACTTTTCCATGATACATAATTTAAGGTTGTACAATTACTCTTGTGATGGTTCGTATTGTGATGGATCTTTATCTTCATGTGAAGATTCAGATTCATGAGGTTTTGAAACTAAATTGGTTATAATCAATTGTATTACTGATCCGAATATGCTTTTAAACGCCGAATCGGATTTTCCTACTACTAATCTCTTTGCGAGATAACCAATTCCGATACTGATTGCCGATTGTGCCAAATGGCTTTTAACGCCAACTGCTTCATTGATTTCTTCAACTGTATTTCTAATCAGATTTAGCGGTTTCAGATTGTGCTTAATTTCTGCAACTTCATCTTTAATAGCGATCCAGTCCTGTTTTTGTTGCGCCTTTGTTTCAAGAATCATTTGTTCTAATCTGTCAACAGTAAAAATGTTTTCTTTAATGGTTCCCATAACAGTTAATTTAAAGCTTTGTCACTTTCGTTCGAATCAGTTTTAGTTTCTTTTAAAATGCTGGAAATAATCATATTTCCAATCGGTGTTTTTATTAGCGAATGTTGAAATGTGTTTAACACAATGGCAACAATCAGGTAAAATAACGCCAATATAAAAAAGCCGTAAGAATATTCTCCAAGTTGTTTTCCAATCCATAAACTTATCCCAATATTAAGAAACAAGGTAAAAAATGCAACAACAGCACCAACGGCAATTTTAGATGTTAATGTTGAAAGAACATCTGCTGATGCAGATACCGTTTTAAGTTTGACTAATTCAATACTTGTTCTGGTATAATTTTCAGCTTTTTCAAAAATGTTTTCGTCGTCTCTTGTTGTTGCATTTGTTTCCATGATAAAGGTATTTTATGATTTAAAAAATTCACTTTTTTAATAGTTCGTTTTCACAGCTTTAGCTTCATCTTTAACAGTGTTGAAGTCTTCTTTTACAGAATTGAATTTTGCTTTTCCTTCTTCGATAATATCTTTACCGTTTGAAGTAATAGTGCTTACAATTCCGTCAAATTTACCTTTTAGGTTATCTCCGTAATCTTTTGATTTATCTTTTATTTTTTTTCTTGTTTCTGAACCTTTATCCGGTGCAAATAAAACTCCTAAAAATGCTCCCGCCGCTGCGGCTCCTAAAATTCCTAAAATTGTGCTACTAGTTTTCATAATATTTGATTTAATGGATTAATGTATATTTAATTAATTGTTTGTGTTTTTTAAATTTCTCGACCTTTAATAAGTCTGAAAAGAATTGCAATAATGGCAATTACTAATAAAATGTGAATAATACTTCCGGCGCTGTAAACAAAGAACCCAAGGGCCCAAAGAATAACCAGAATCACTGCGATTGTGTATAATAAATTTGACATGGTCTTATTATTTATGGTTAATAATTAATTGATTTGTTTTTTAATTTAATTTGTATGATAAGTAAACAGACAGGTTACTGTTTTTTGTATCCGGGAATGTATAAGTTTGTCCTGCAACAGTTCTTTCTTTACCAATAGTTGTTAAACCATAGTTGTAACGAACACCAATACTTATTGGGCTAAAGTCAACTCCAACACCTGCTACGATACCAGCATCGAATTTGTTTAAGTCATCTGTGTCAATATCTTCGTCAAATTCAGCAGATCCGTCTCCGGTAAGTTTAGAACTTACTAAATAAGATGCATATCCACCAGCCTGAAGGTTAAAGTTTTTAGTGATATTAACTCTAACTAATAAAGGAACTTCGATATAGTTTAATTTAAATTTTGCGTCTCCACTTACAAGCTCATTGTTATATTCTAACTTAGAACCTCTTGTGGTAAATAAAACCTCTGGTTGAATAGCGACAAAATCTGATATTGGTAATGTGGCATAAACACCGGCATTAAAACCATACAGAATATTTTCGTCAGTTGCTTCATCGTCGTCTGATAAAAAATTAGACATATTAAAACCTCCTTTTACACCAAACTCGGTTGTAACATTTTCGTCCTGAGCGTGTAGTACTCCAAAAGAAGCGGTCATAAATAGGACTAAGGCGCATAATAAATTTGATTGCATTTTCATAATTGTGATTAATTTAGGTTAATGATTGCTCTAAAGGCATTTAATTAATTTGTTGTTTAATTTGTTCAGTTTCTCTCAAAAGCTGATACATTTCTGGCAAATAATGCAATACTAATTTCAAAATCACTTCGTCATTTGTTTCTTTAGAAACTGATTCTAATGCTTCAATTTGTTCGTTTAATGATTCTAATAATGAATCCAGATAAACTCCATCAAAGCTGGCAGCATTTGTATCAGTTAACTTATATAATTCCAGTTTACTGGAGTTGTTTATTTCGGTAACAATCACCAGCCTTTTATTGGCTATTTTTGCTATATCCCTTAACAAATTATTTTGGTGATTTTCAATTTTCCTGCTTAATTGCTTTATAACACTTTTTGAAGTTTTTTGTTCTGCAATCTGACTTTTAGAAATAATAGCTTTACTTAAATTTGCCGTCGCAATAAAAAAATAAGCTTCCATTTGCTCTCTGTCATTTGTATTAAAAGCTTCGTTTTTAAAGTTACTTTCTATTAGATTATTTTTATTGCAAGACGTGTTGCAAAGGATAATTATTAAAAAGAATATTTTTAAAAATGTTGCTCTCAATATGGGCATTGCTTTCATTAATTACTTGTTAAAGTATTACATTACAAAGATGCTAACGAATGAAGCGTTTTGCTTTACAGCATAAAAAAGAAACGTTATATAATTCCCATAATGGATTTATATAACGTTTTTTATGTAGTTTTTTGGAAGTTTTATTCTGGTAGAAACACAGTAAATACAGAGCCTTTCCCTAAGATGCTGTCAGCAGTAATATGACCTTTATGGTTCTCGACAATTTTTTTGCAAATCGCTAAACCAATTCCTGTTCCCGGGTAATCTGTTTTAGAATGCAAACGCTGAAATAAAATAAAGATGGTTTCTTTAAACTGAGAATCAAATCCCATTCCGTTATCAGAAAAAGTTATCTTATAGAATTTCTTACTATTTGGTTCTAATAAATCAGGATAATCTTTTGATGAAACTTTTTCGGTCACAATATCAATTTCCGGTCGAATATCAGGCTTACTGTATTTTAAGGAATTTCCAATCAGGTTGATAAAAAGCTGTTCGATTTGATACGGAATAACATCGAGCTTCGGTAATTTTGAAACCGTAATGGTTGCTTTTTTCTCGTCAATGATTTCAGTTAATTCAGATTTGGCATTTTCGAGTAATTCGTTCAAATTCGATTTTATGAATTCCTTTTTAGTAGTATTCGTTCTCGAGAATAAAAGTAAATCGTCTATTAAAACACGCATTCTTTTTGCCGAAACTTCAATCTTACTAATATAATCTTTGGCGCTATCTGATAAAACAGCTTTATCTGCATCAGAAACCCTTGAAATAAAGGTTTGAATTTTTCGAAGAGGTTCCTGTAAATCATGACTTGCCACATGATTAAAAGACGCAAGTTCCTGATTGCTTTTTTCCAGTTCTCTATTACGTTCCTGAAGTTCTATGTTTAATAAATGCTCGTCGGTAATATCAAAATTGATTCCGAGCAAAATCTGGCTTCCTTGCTGATCGGTCAATAATTTTCCTGTCGATTTAAAATATCTTATTTCATTATTTGGAAGCGTAATCTTATAGTAAATAAAAGGTAATTGTTTTTTATTGACAATTCCTTCCATAGATTTTGCCACAGCCTCTTTATCATCCGGGTGTACAAAATTTAAAAAAGTATCTTTTTCGGGAACAAAAGCATTTGGTTTAAAACCTAATAAACGATATTGATTATCTGAATAATCGATTTTATTAAGATCAAGATCCCATTGCCAGGTGCTGAATTTACCAATAACCTCAGACTCGGCCATTAATCGGGAAGAAATCAAAAGTTTTTTGTTGAATATTTTTAATCGTTTAATGTCTTTGCTGATTTGTCTATAAGAAAGAATAATAAAGATTAATGCGGTTAAAAATAGTGAAATAGAGAAAACAGGACTTAAAGAAATTTCCTGATCGTATATTTTTAATCTTTTTTGCTGGTATCTTTTTTCGATATCATTCATTTCATCAACCTGAAAACGAATGTTATCCATTAAAATTCGTCCGCCAAACATATGATTGTCGAGTTTTCTTTTATCATATGTTTGTGGATTGCTGTATTTAAAACAGTTTTCGAATGAAGTAAAACGCTGTGTAATAAGCCCGAATAATTTTTGAAGGTTTTTTTGTTGCTTCGGATTATCGGCTGTAAGTTTTTTTAATGTAATAAATGAAGTATTTACCTTGTCGCGAGAATAAATATAAGGAGTTAAAAAACGGCCGTTACGTGTTATTATATAGCCACGCTGTCCCGTTTCGGCATCCTTTATCGCCGACATTAACCGCTCTAATTGAATGTTTATTTCATAAGTATGCATTACAAGTTTACTGGATTCGTTTAAATCCTGGTTGTGTTTGTAAGCAATTGAGGAAAGAAATAACAGAATGAAAACTGCGATTACAAAAATAACTCTCAATGAGTTTGAAGAATTAAACTTGGGTATCCATTTCATTAAGCATTATTATTTTAGGCGCAACAGGAAATTATCACGATTTAAACCAGACGTGTGATAGTGCCAATTTAACGTCACGACTTCATTAATAATTTTCTTTAAAGTGTTAAAATCACTTGGCTTTTTAATATAAATATTAGCTCCTTCAATAAAAGTGTCTTCTATATCCTCTTCAGACGATGAGGTAGAATAAATGGCAATAATTATATTTTTAAGATGTTCGGTTTTTTTAATTTCGATCAAACATTCTTTTCCTGTTTTTTTAGGCATGTTCAAATCCAGAAATAAAATATCAGGCAATTTTACATCCGGTTGCATTAAATGTTCCATTAATTGAAGACCATCATGAACAAATGTTACTTTGGTTTGCACTCTTACTTCTTCAAAGGCATCTTTAAAGAAAAGGCGGTCGTCTTCATCGTCATCAGCGAGTAAAATGTGTAATGCGTTTTTTTGCATCGAATTAGTGGGTTTATTGGTTGTGTATTTTATTTTAAATTCTCTCTTCTTTTTTTAATAATTCTCTGAAAAGCCGAAGGAGTTATTCCTGTTGTGTTTTTAAACTGGGTACTTAAATGAGCAACACTCGAATAATTAAGTAAAAAAGCAATTTCGGTTAAACTCATTTCATTGACTAGCATCAATTGTTTGGCTCTTTCTATCTTTTGCAAAATAATAAAATTTTCGATAGAAGAATAAGTTACTTCCGAAAATACATTAGATAAATAACCGTAACTATGATTTAATTTCTCTGCCAAAAATACAGAACTTTTAAAATTATTATTGTCATCCATGTAAACAAGCTCAATAATAGCGTCTTTAATTTTTTGAACTAAAACGCTTTTTTGGTTTTCAACAACTTCAAAACCAAATGGGCTTAAATCATTTTTTAAAGTTTCCAGCGCTTCAACACTCAGATTTTCATCTAGTTCAATTTCGCCAAAACCTAATGTGGTAAAATTCATGTTTTGTTCTTCTAATTTTTGCTTTAAAAATAGAGAACAAATTGTGTTGATGTCAAACTTTATAAATAGTTTCATAGGATCGAAATAGGGTTAAAGATAGTTAAATTTTTTGGACTTTTTGTTGAGTTTACAGATTTAAGTGAAATTTATTTGTCAATTCGTTCACTGAGCTAATCAAAAAAATACCGTCTAAGTTTAAAAAATTAGACGGTATCTTGATTGGGTCAAAAAGGATTACAAATCCGATAACATTTGATGAAATTCTTCTTTAGTTTTACCTAATTTTTGCTGAAGTTTTCCGTACATTTCGTCTTCTTTACCTTCAGCATACATCAAATCATCATCTGTCAGATCAGCGTATTTTTGTTTTAATTTCCCTTTTAACTCATTCCAGTTTCCTTTTATCTCTGTCGTATTCATGATAGTTTTATTTAGTAATTTATAGTATTGTAAAGTTGCAAATTAATCCATAACGATGTGTTATATCCATTTTTAGGATTGTTGCATAATTCACATTTTTAAGCTTTAAACCTGATAACGACGTAAAATCCAGGCCATTTTTTCGTGTTGTTGTAATAAACCTGTAATAAAATCAGCAGATCCTATATCGTTATTATCATTCTCAAAAACCGGAATATAGTCTCTAAATTCTGTAACTAATTGTTCGTGGTTTTCTAAAAGTTCTTCCAGCATGTTTTTTTGTGAAGCGTATTCTTTTGGAGATTCTTTTAAGGTAGAGTTTTCAATAAATTCCTTCATTGTTCCAATAGTTTTTTCTCCAAGTTGACTAATGCGTTCAGCAACCTCATCAATGTTGTTTTCTAAAACGCGGTATTGGTCCTCAAATAATTTATGCAATTCCATAAAACTGTTTCCTGAAATATTCCAGTGAAATTTTCTGGTTTTTACATATAAGGTCATTTCGTTAGATAAAATCGTGGCTAATATACTTGTACTTTTCTTTAAACTTTTTGGCGTAATTCCAATATTTGGGCTCATAATCCTTTTATTTTAGGTTTAGGCCAAAATTAAAAAATACACTAAGTTTTTTATTTACATAATTTATTAAAGATGTTACATGAATTCAATGTTAGCATAACATAATAACAAATCTATTGTTGTAGTTTTGCCGCCAACTAAATTTTAAACCAAATTCTAAATGAAAAAAACACTACTTATTTTATTTCTTTTTACATGCACCTTAACCGTTAATGCCCAATCCTACATAGGGTATTTTCAGGACAATTACGCCGGAGTTCAAAGCGTTCTTTTCAATCCGGCTTCTATAGCCGATTCTCGTTTTAAAACAGATATTAACTTGTTTTCTATAAGCGGGTCTGTGCAAAATGATTTATACGGAGTTAAACTTTCTGATGTTTATAAAGACGGATATGATTTTGACACTCAGTCTAAAGTAAGCCCATCAAATGCAAACAATGCGGTGATTAATTTTGATATTATGGGACCGTCATTTATGTTCAACATTGCGCCAAAACATACTATCGCGGTTTTTACAAGAGCCAGATCTGTAAGTAATTTGAGAAACATTAACGGAAACCTTGTAGATCAGGTGAAAGATGGTCTGGATAAAGCAAGTAATTTTAATTTTAATGCCGGAAATGCCAATGGATCTTCAAACTCATGGGGAGAATTGGGTATTTCTTATGCCGCAGTTTTATATCAAAAAGACCAACACTTTTTAAAAGGTGGTATTACGGCAAAATACCTTCAGGGTGGAACAAACGGATATATTCAGGGAAATAATATCAATCTTTCCTATGTTGAAAATACTACGAATCCTGAGAATGGAACCTTAAATTCTCAAGGACAGCTTACTATTGGTACAAGCCAGGATTGGGAAACCAACAAGGATTATGAGTTTGATGCTAATTCAAGAGGTTTTGGTTTTGATTTCGGACTTGTGTACGAATGGAGACCGGATTATGATAAATATGATCTAAGTAAAGCAAAACCTGCTGATAATAATTTCAGGGATTTAAATAAATACAAAGTACGTTTTGGATTGTCTGTAACAGATATTGGATCTATCAATTACAAAGATGCTAAACAGGATACTTACAACGTAAATGGATCTATCACTCAGGAAATGATTGATAATGCAGATGATTTTTACGACTTTTTGAATGAACATTATACAAAAGTTTCAACTTCAAAAGGATTAAAAACAAACTTGCCAACAGCACTTCATCCTGATGTTGACTGGAATATTCACAATAAGTTTTACCTGAATCTTAATGGAGATATTAATATGGTATCTTCAGGTAAACTAAACGGAAATGGTATTGCAAACAGAGTGAGTTTATCACCTCGTTACGAAAGCAGATGGTTTAGTTTTTATTTGCCGGTTACCTGGATGGAATACAGCGGAACACAAGTTGGTTCAGGATTACGTGTTGGAACTTTCTTCGTAGGTTCGGGATCGATTCTTAGTAATTTAGTTTCGAAAGAATCTAAAGCAGCTGATTTTTACCTTGGATTGAAAATTCCGGTTTACGAAAAGAAATTTAAAGACACTGATGAAGATGGTGTAATTGACAAAGAGGATTCTTGTAGAAAAGTAGCAGGTCCTGCAGAAAATAATGGCTGCCCATGGCCAGATACTGATGCAGATGGAGTTTTTGATAAAGACGATGCTTGTGCAGCTGTTGCAGGTCCAAAAGAAAACAAAGGTTGTCCTTGGAAAGATACAGATGGAGATACTTTATTAGACAATGTTGATGCTTGCCCAGCAGTTGCCGGTCCGGTAGAAAACAAAGGATGTCCTTGGCCGGATACAGATGGAGACAGCGTTTTAGATAAAGATGATGCTTGTCCGGATGTTGCAGGTTTAGTTGAAAATAAAGGCTGTCCGGATCTAGACGCTGATAAAGACGGCGTTTCTGACAAAGAAGATGATTGTCCTTTAATTGCAGGTCCTGCAGAAAACAAAGGTTGTCCTAAAGTAACAAAAGCAACATTAGAGCAATTAAAAGTAGAAGCAAAATCGATCTTCTTCGTAACTGGAAAAGCGACTTTAAATGACGCTAAAAAAGGTGTAACTTCTGGAAGATTAGACGCTATAAAAGAGATATTGAAAAATTATCCAAATGCTAAATTTGCCATTAACGGTCATACAGATAATGTTGGAAATGCAAAAGCAAACCAAAAATTATCTGAAGCCAGAGCAAAAGCAGTAATGGACCTTTTAATTGAAAAAGGTGTTAACCCTGCAAATCTAACTTCTCAGGGATTTGGATCTTCAAAACCGGTTAAATCAAACAAAACCGCTTCTGGAAGAGCAGAAAACAGAAGAACAGAAATTGTTTACTTAGGTAATTTGTAAACCAAACTGAATATAATACCAAAAAGCCATTCTTAATTGAGTGGCTTTTTTTATTTTTGCATACTTTCTAAAAAGAGCCATTTCTTTGAAATTAGAAGAACTAAAAAAACAAGAATGACAACACAACAACTACACGAACAAATTCTTCAAAAAAAATCATTTTTATGCGTTGGATTAGATCCTGATTTAACCAAAATTCCACCTCATTTATTAGAAACCGAAGATCCTATTTTCGAGTTCAATAAAGCAATAATTGATGCAACACACGATTTGGCTGTGGGATACAAACCAAATACAGCTTTTTTTGAAGCGTACGGAATAAAAGGATGGATTTCATTACAAAAAACAATCAATTACATCAACGAGAATTTTCCTGAAATCTTCACCATTGCCGATGCAAAACGTGGTGATATCGGAAACACTTCAAGTATGTATGCAAAAGCTTTTTTTGAAGATTTAAATTTTGATAGTGTAACCGTTGCACCATATATGGGAAAAGACTCAGTTGAACCTTTTTTGGCATTCGAAAACAAGCATACTATAATGTTAGCCTTAACTTCAAACGAAGGCGCTTTTGATTTTCAGACTTTAAATGTAAATGGAAAAGAATTATATAAACAGGTTTTAGAAACGTCTAAAACATGGAAAAACAGCCATAATTTAATGTACGTTGTGGGCGCTACAAAAGCAGAATATTTTGCCGATATAAGGAAAATTGTTCCAGATAGCTTTTTATTAGTTCCCGGAATCGGCGCGCAGGGCGGAAGCTTATCTGAAGTATGCAAATACGGAATGAATGACAAAGTTGGTTTATTAGTCAATTCTGCAAGAGCGATTATCTACGCTTCAAAAGGAACAGATTTTGCTGAAAAGGCAAGGGAAGAAGCGCTTTCAGTTCAAAAAGAAATGGAAGAGATAATTAATTCTAAGTTTCAGGTTTAAAGTTTCATTGCTTTACTTTGAGAATAGTTCTACCACAGAGTTGCACAAAGGTTTTTCACGGAGAGTTGCACTAAGGTAATTTAAACAGTTTTAAAAAGCTTTGCGAATCTCCGTGAAAAAACTTTGTGTAACTCTGTGGTAAAAAACACACACAATCCAATAACTTGAAACCTGAAACAAAACAAACATGAAACAACTCAAAGATCAAATAGGCACTTTACATTCTTTTGAAAGTTCTCCAAAACGAATCATTTCGTTAGTGCCATCTCAAACCGAGTTGTTGTTTGATTTAGGTTTAGAAGAAAAAATCATCGGAATAACTAAGTTTTGTGTACATCCATATCATTTTAAATCAACCAAAAAAATGGTTGGCGGAACCAAAAAGATTCATTTTGAAAAAATAAAACTCTTGCAGCCCGATATTATTATCTGCAATAAAGAAGAAAATACGCTTGAAATTGTCGAACAATTAAGTGCAATTTGCCCGGTTTGGGTAACGAATATTATTTCTGTAGAAGATAATTTTCAGATGATTTCTGACTTCGGGCAGCTTTTTAATTGCAGAACCGAAGCGCAAAAGTGGAACGACAAACTGGCTTTTGCTTTAAGCGATTTCAAAAAATACATTCAGGATATTCCGGTGCAAAAAGCCGCTTATTTTATTTGGAAAGATCCTTATATGGTTGCCGGAAATGACACCTACATCAATGAATTATTAAAACTGAATCATTTTCAGAATATATACGAGGACAAAGGCCGTTATCCTGAAATAGAACTCAAAAAAATGAGATTGGAAGGCGATCCTGATTTGGTTTTTCTTTCCTCAGAGCCTTATCCTTTTAAAGAAGAAGATGCTTTTGAAATTGGACGTTTTACGCATCACGCAAAAACTATTTTCGTTGACGGTGAAATGTTCTCCTGGCATGGCAGCCGATTGTTAAAGGCATTTCCGTATTTTAAAATCCTGCATGAAAGATTGAAGAATTAATTTCAGGTTTGTTGGATGTAGATTTTACCACAGAGATTCACAAAGTTTTTTCACAGAGCTTCACAAAGTAATTGTTTTTTCCTTTGTGAAACTTTGCGTAACCTTTGTGAATCTCTGTGGTAGAAAATTAAGTTCAAAAGTTACCTGAAACTTAAAACCTTAAATAAAGCTACTTTAATTAAACGAACTTCTGAATTCCAACGGCGATACATTGGTTTTGCTTTTAAACAATTTATTAAAAGACTGCGGATATTCAAATCCCAATTGAAAAGCCGTTTCGCTCACACTTAACGAAGTTGTTGTTAGTAATTCTTTTGCTTTTTCGATAATTTTATTGTGAATATGATGCTGTGTACTTTGTCCCGTTAACGAACGCAGCATATCACTTAAATAATTTGGAGAAACATTCAGTTCATCTGAAAGATAAGCAACGGTGGGCAATCCGAATTTTTGAACTTTATCTCCTTCAAAATAATCAGATAACAAAGTTTCAAGTTTGCTTAAAAGAGTGTTATTGACATTTTTTCGGGTAATGAATTGTCTGTTATAAAAACGGTTACAATAATTAAGCAGCAATTCGATATGTGAAACCATTACATCCTGACTAAAAGCATCGATAGAAGAACAATATTCCTGTTCGATGTTTTTCATGATTCCGGTAATCATAATTTGTTCTTTGTCAGAAAGATGCAAAGCTTCGCTAACGGCATATGAAAAATAGCCATAATCTTTTATGTTTTTGGCCAAAGCATAGTTTTGAATAAAATCTGGATGAATCACCAGCATTGCGCCATAAACTGCAGTATCAACGCTAACTTCTGTAGAAATTACTTGTCCCGGTGACATAAAAGTCATTACACCTTCATCAAAGTCATAAGTATTTTGTCCGTATTTCATTTTTCCCGTAAAACCTTTTTTGATGCAAACGGTATAAAAAGAATAAACAACACTTTTTAGATTGTCATCAAAATGGCAGGTTATTTTACTTAAATCGACAAAACTCACTAAAGGATGTTCCGGTTTTGGAATTTTGAGTAAAGAGTGTAATTCTGAGATGGATTGAATGGTATAGGGAATATGAACTTCTTTTTTCATAGCGAATATTTAAAACAATATATTAAAACAATATATTAAAACAATATAAAAGAGGAAAAGCTACCGTAAAGATAACTTTTCCTGAGTGATTTATTTAGGTAAATTATTGATCAATTCCAGCCATATTAGCAGCATCATATCTGGCACCGGTTTGTGTACCAAGCGGAATAATGGTTTCTAATCGATTCATTTCATCTGCAGAAAGAACCATTTGCGCAGCGGCGATATTTTGCTCTACATATTTGACTCTTTTCGTTCCCGGAATGGCTAAAATATTTTTTGATGCAATCCATGAAAGTGCCAATTGAGAAGCGGTGATTTGTTTTTCGTTTGCCATTTTCTGAATTTCATTTACCAATTCTATATTTTTATAAAATTGTTCTCCCTGAAAACGCGGAATTGCTTTTCTGAAATCAGTATCATCAAAATCATCCGGACTTTTTATATCTCCTGAAATAAAACCTCTTCCTAGTGGTGAATAGGCAACAAAACCAATTTCTAACTTGTTTAACGTATCCAGAATACCAGCTTCTTCAGCACTTCTTTCAAATAAAGAGTATTCTGTTTGTACTGCAGTCAAAGGATGAATTTTGTGTGCCTTGCGTATCGTTTCAGATGAAACTTCAGATAATCCTATATAGCCCACTTTTCCTTCTTTTACCAAATCAGCCATTGCCTGCACAGTTTCTTCAATTGGGGTATTTGGGTCAAGTCTGTGTAAATAATACAAATCAATATAATCCGTTCCCAGGTTTTTTAGAGAACGTTCTACCGCTTTTTTTACATATTCTTTCTTGCCGTTAAACTGCCAGGTAAGTTGTTCGTTATCATCAATTTCATAGCCAAATTTTGTAGCAATAACATAAGCATCACGATTGCCTTTTATAGCTTTTGCTACTAATCTTTCATTCAATAACGGACCATATAAATCGGCTGTGTCCAGAAAATTTCCACCTAACTCAAGTGATCTGTGAATTGTTGCAATAGCTTCTTTTTCATCGGCTTTGCCATAAATATCCATTCCTGCAATTTGGGTCATTCCCATACACCCTAAACCAATATTCGGAACGATAAGCCCCTGATTTCCTAATTTAAATTTTTGTATTGTACTCATAATTTGCTAGATTTTTGTGTTTTAATTTAATAACACAAAGATCCATCAACAATAAGGTTGTAAAGTAGCCAAATCCCTTGTAGTTGTATCCAAAATGAGGAAAGAGTTTTTAGTTTATTATTTTGAGCTTAGTTTTACCACAGAGATCCACAAAGTTTTTTCACAGAGATTCGCAAAGTTCTTTATTTATTTTATAAAAAGCCAAAGTTCACAAAGCTTTGTGTTGATTTAGCTTTGACAACTTTGCCTACTTATTATAATATTAAGTAAACCTTTGCGAAAGATCTTTGTGTGCTTTGCGGTAAAAATTACGTTCAAAGTATAATTGAACAATTTACAATATAAATTCGTGGCTAAAAAAAACTTTGTGGATCTCTGTGGTAAAACTTTGTGGATCTCTGTGGTAAAATTTATGTTCAAAGCATGGTAACTTGAAACCTGAAACTAAAAACAAAACTTATATAAATAAAGAATGCCGGCATCTCGAAGACGCCGGCATCATTTAACTAACCAAAACCAAAATAATAAATAACCAGTTTATTACATTACAAAGATCAGACATATATGAATGTTGTGCTGTTAAGGTTTTGTTATTACTTTGTTGGACATAAGTTAAGATTTTTTAAGATCTCTGTTTTGAGGATTCTGTAGCTATAAATAATTTTTGGTTATTAAAATATAGCGACAATCAATTTTCACTTATATATTTCGTAAGATTAGTTTGTATATTTGATAAAATATTAAATGTCAGCAACATGGAAACAAACAAAAAATTAACAACTGCAACAGGAACCCCTGTTCCGGACAATCAAAACATTCAGACTGCTGGTCCTCGCGGACCTGTTTTATTACAAGATTTTTGGTTTTTAGAAAAAATGGCACATTTTGATCGTGAAGTAATTCCGGAACGCAGAATGCATGCAAAAGGTTCAGGTGCTTACGGAACTTTTACTGTAACTCACGACATTACAAAATATACCAGAGCCGACATATTTTCGGAAATTGGAAAAAAAACAGATATGTTTGTTCGGTTTTCAACTGTTGCAGGAGAAAGAGGTGCTGCTGATGCTGAAAGGGATATTCGCGGTTTTGCAATGAAATTTTATACAAATGAAGGAAATTGGGATTTGGTAGGAAATAATACTCCGGTTTTCTTTTTTCGTGATCCGATGAAATTTCCAGACTTAAATCATGCTGTAAAACGTGATCCAAGAACCAACTTAAGAAGTGCCGATAACAATTGGGATTTTTGGACATTATTGCCCGAAGCCCTGCATCAGATTACAATTGTAATGAGCGACAGGGGAATTCCGAGATCGTATCGTGAAATGCACGGATTTGGAAGCCATACATTTAGCTTTTTAAATGCTCAAAATGAAAGAAATTACGTAAAATTTCATTTTGTGTCGCAACAAGGAATTGAAAATTTATCTGATGAAGAAGCTGCCTTGTTAGTAGGCGGTGACAGAGAAAGTCACCAAAGAGATTTATACGATGCTATTGAAGAAGGAAATTTTCCGAAATGGAAAATGTTTGTTCAAATAATGAGCGAAGAACAAGCCGCTACTTATCGTTTTCATCCTTTTGATTTGACAAAAGTTTGGCTAAAAGGAGATTTTCCGCTTATTCCGGTTGGAGAATTCGAACTCAATAAAAATCCTGAAAATTATTTTGCAGAAGTAGAACAAGCCGCTTTTAATCCCGCACATATTGTTCCGGGAATAAGTTTCTCTCGGGATAAAATGCTTCAGGCACGTTTGTTTTCATACGGAGATGCCCATCGTTATCGTTTGGGTGTAAATAATTATCAAATTCCGGTAAACTCTTCCAGATGCCCTTATAATAGTTTTCACAGAGACGGAGCCATGCGTGTAGATGGTAATTTTGGAAGCCGTAAACATTATGAACCAAACAGTTTTGGCGAGTGGCAGGAACAGCCAGAATTTAAAGAACCGCCATTAGCACTCCACGGTGATGCCTATGCGCATAATTTTAGAGAAGATGATGCAGATTATTTTACTCAACCAGGCTTGTTATTCCGTTTACTGACAGAGGAGAAAAAACAATTGTTATTCAAAAATACTGCAGCGCAAGTAGGAGGAGCACAATTATTTATTCAGATTCGTCACATCAGAAATTGTTATAAAGCAGATCCGGCTTATGGAGAAGGTGTGGCAAATGCGTTGGGATTAACAATGGAACAAGTAAATAGTTTTGCCGATCCAAGAGTTTAGGAAAAGGCTCAAAGGTTCAGAGTGGCAAAGGTTCAAAGTTTTTTTACTTTGTCTCAAAGTACCCGACATGTCTAAAAAGTTCCGGAGGAACGATTTATATTGTAGCCGGGGATTTTAATCCCTGTTAAAGGTGCACATTACGTTATATGTTTTCTTTAATCGAAATAACAAAAAACGAGATTATATTATTATAAATAAAACCCGACAGATTTTTAAAACCTGTCGGGTTTGCTATTTTAAAAGAAGCAAAGGCTCAGAGTTTGATGTTGACAAAGCTTTGCGAACTTTACTCAACATTATTTTTAAGTTCAAAGAATTAAAGAAAGCTTAGCGAACTTAGCGTAAATCTTTGCGCTCTTCGGTAAAAAAACTTAGTATTTCAGAACCTTAGTTCCTAAGAAAAAACAACAGTCTTATTACTATAAACCATTGTTTTACGTTCGGCATGTAGTTTTATGGCTCTTGCCAAAACAATGCGTTCCAAATCACGTCCTTTCATGATAAAATCATCTACAGAATGTATGTGAGAAACCCTCGCAATATCCTGCTCAATAATTGGACCTTCATCTAATTCTGCCGTAACATAATGACTTGTTGCACCAATAATTTTTACGCCACGCTTAAAAGCGGAATGATAAGGTTTTGCTCCCGGAAATGCAGGTAAAAACGAATGATGGATATTAATAATTTTATTCTCGTAAAGTGCGATCAAATTTGGCGTTATAATTTGCATATAACGTGCCAGTACAATAAAATTAATCTGATATCTTTTTAGTAATTCTATTTGTTTGGCTTCGCCTTCTTCTTTATTATCTTTTGTAAAAGGAACACAATGAAACGGAATATCAAAACGCTCTGCTATCGACCGTAAATCATTATGGTTACTTATAATTACCGGAATTTCGACATTTAATTCTCCTGCGCTGTAACGGCCTAAAATATCAAAAAGGCAATGATCATACTTAGAAACAAACAAAGCCATTTTTGGTTTTTGTTCCTGATTGTACAAATCCCATGACATGTTAAAATCTGTTGCAATAGTTTGATTAAAATCTTCTTTTAAGCCTTCAATAGTAATGTGGTGATTTGTCAATTCACACTCTAATCGCATAAAAAATACATTTTGTTCTACATCAACATGCTGGTCAATGTAGGTAATATTTCCTTCTACTTTTGCAATAAAAGTAGTCACTGCGGCAATAATACCTTTTTGGTCTTTGCAATGAATCAGAATGGTAATTTTTTGCATTTTTTTGGTTGGTTTTTGATTAGTGACAAAGTTGCAAAGGTTCAAAGTGACAAAGGTTGCTTTGTACCTTTGCAACTCTGAGCCTTTGAACCTTCGGAAAAATTATTTCCCGTCCTGCATAGCAAACACGCTTTTCAATAAAGGCGTTGTTCTTGCACTAATGTTGTTACGGATATCTTTTTCTTCAACAGCAATCATTTTAAAAACACCAGACAAAGCCTGAGTTGTTGTATAATCTGTTAAATCAGGATTTACTTTTTTTACCAATGGAATTGTGTTGTACTTATTGATAATTTTTGTCCAAACTACATCAGCACCTACTTTTTCAAATGAACTTTTAATTACCGGATTAAATTTTCCGTATAAAGCTGTTGTTGTACTTCCTTGTAAATAAGTTGTTGCAGCACTGTCATTTCCAAGTAAAATATTTTTAGCATCTGTAAAAGACATATTTTTTACCGCCGATACAAATATTGGCGTTGCTTCTTTTACAGCATCTTCGGCAGCGCGATTTAGCATTTTAACTCCTTCATCTGCCAATGAACTAAGACCAACTTTACGTAAAGTTGCATCTACTTTTTGTAATTCGGCTGGCATTAAAATTTTTACAGCTTCGTTTTTATAAAAACCATCAACTGCGGTTAATTTACTTACTTGTTGAGTAATTCCTTTATTTAAAGCTTCTTTTAATCCAGAAGCAATATCAACACTTCCGCTAGGTAATTGTGATGCCAATTGTGGCAATTGGTTTAGGGTTTGTTGTACTTGCGCACAAGAAGCAAGAGAAAATGTAACAATAGTCAATAATAAAATCTTTTTCATTAGATGGGGGTTATTTTAAGTTTCAAAAATACTACTTATTCAAAAACAAAGCCACAATTTTATTTCGGGAGCAGAAAGATTTTGTTTGTTTTTTTTAAGGTTCTAAAATTCTGAGATACTAAGGTTCTGAGTTTTTACTATTCAGGTTGTTTGAATGATAAAATTCTACGCATTATCTTAGCATCTTAGTCCCGAAACTTCGGGATAGCAACTTTCTTTACGGCCAATACATTCTATGGCAATAATTATAATATTCTTTGCTCGAAATATATTTAGAATGCAAATCTATTATCGGGCGATTATTGGAATCGAATAATTTTATTCTGATTATTTGTTCTTGACTGTCATCTTTCATATCAATATTACCCTCGGCATCGTCTAATATTTTCTTTTTCCTGAGATATTCTTCTTTTTTCTCTACAATAAATTCGACTATTGCTTCATTTTGAGATTCTCTTTCGCCGGCTAGTTTTCCATTGCTGTCAAAAGTTGCCATTTTTTGTAAATAGTTATTCTCATAAATAAACAATTGATAAGCAATTCCGCCATGTAATATTTGAAGTTTATGATTAAGTACCCGAAAACGAAGTATCTGTTTTTTTGCATTTGTGTATTCGATAGGACCATTTCCCTGTGCATCAATATGTTTATATAAAACTTTGTTTGGTTTTGAAAATTGCGAAATTCGATCTGCAAAGCCATGATATTTGGCATCAGACTGGGCAAACAATAAAGTGCTTTGAAAAAGAAATAAATTAAAAAGTAAAAATAATCTCAAGCGTAAATAATTTAAGTGTTATATAAATGATTTTATTTCTGTAATAAATCTATCTCTTCTTCGGTTTTTTCAATATAAATAGATAATTCATTGTATTTCCATTTTCCTCTTTTAGTGGCAACTACAAATAAAGTTCCTGTTCCTTTAGATCCTTTTATGGGAATTTGTATGTCACAGTTTCCGGTATTATTGCTTACATTAATACTGCCCGAAACCATTCCGTCTGATTCAATTTTATTCCCTAATTTTTCAATCACTAATTTATTATTTTGTGCTTCTGTCATTGCACCTTTGTAAGCATCAGAATCTTTCATTATGGAGGTTACTCCAAAGAAAATTCCTGCTATAAACAAGCCAAAAAGCACTAAAATACTTAAACATCCTGTTGGTACAAACCATTTCCAGTTTCGGGTAAACCAGTCTTTTTTAATATGTTCGCTATTTGAATCTTCCATAGAATCTTTAATTTTTTTTGCTGGGTAATAAAAAATAAATGTATGGAAATTTATTAGATTTAACGGATCATTTTCCTCCTCATTATTTTACAAAAAGAAAAATCCCATTACTAATTAAAGCAATGGGATTTACCAGTAGGATTTTGTGTATATTTGAATTAAAATTAAAATTTATACGTATTGTAAGCAATATAAATTAGGGTTATAAACAGGATTCATTTGTTTTAAATCGGCTAAAATGTTGTGAGTATAAACTCTACCGCCAATTGCTAAATAAAATAAAGATTTGGAAACATAAAAGGGTCTTAAGGGCAACGTACGCCAGGCGTTTTTTAAATTTTTCAGGAAATGTCTTAAACTGTACTTGAATACTTTTTCTTCCGGACGAACAAAATAGATAGTTGAACTTTTAGTTTTGGTCATCAAGTTTGGAAACATTACAAATCTTCCGCCTTGTTGAAGTAACATATTTATTTCAAAAAGTGATAATCCTTCGATATTTTCTGTTTTCATGATAATTAATTTTAGTGGTATTATTATGATGCAAATTTCCGTCGATTTTTGAATTTAATTATCCTCTAAGAGGTTTGAAATTAACAAGTTAGGCTTTTTTTTATTCTGAAGGATACATTTGTAGTAAATAGATTACAGTATGTTGTTGCTGATTAAAAATATAGATATAGAAGCGCAAAAAAAATAGCTTCCAGCAAGCCTTCAAACTTTTTTATATTGAAAAATCAATAAAAGTTGTAATTAACGATTATTGAAGGCTATTTCTTTTAAGGCTTCGGGATTGCTAATTGCCTTAGTAACTTCTTGTTTTCTCATTGAATCAAAATATCCTGTACCAGTAATTAACAGAAGTTTTTTTGGAATAATTGGCTTTTGGTCAAAAATGGTAGCATAAAGCAAAGTTGACTGTAGAAAACCACCATCGTTTAAAAGATGCAGGGTATGTTTTCCATAGCGCAGATTGTCTTTGTTGTCAACCAGATATTTATAACCGTTTTTACCATCGTAAGCATCTTTAATAGCATCGCCAACTCTTAATAATCCTGCATTTTTTATAAATCCCATAACTGAAATGGCATTTTTACGCATTCTATCATGATTTTCCAGGTAATCAGAATCAGTATAAGAGACAGGCGGAATTCCCTGATAGATATAGACGGCCACATCTGGACTGTTTTTATGTATTTTTTCGACAATCATTTTTACATTCGCCTTATAATTTTCAATATCAGATAAGGCTATGTCAGTTGCCTCCTGAACAACTACATAATCGTAGTAATTGCCATCTTTATCTTTATTAGAAAAATTTTGATTAGCTTCTGTTTTATTTGTAGTATAAACTTTTTGTAACGAAACGCCTACTGTAATTAATTGGTCAACATTCATTCGTTGATTATTCGCTCTGCAAAATTCTTCAAACATTATTGGAGCGCTTACAAAATATTCTGTTTGGCTGTTTCCTATAAACAATATGCGTTGAGGCGCTTTTGTTTCTGGAGGTTTAGGATGTGGAATGTTTTTTTCAGATGTTGTTTTAGGTGAAGTATATTTATTGCAGGAAATAAAAAAAACAGCTGCAATGCTGAAAATTAATATGTGTTTTTTCATTTTTAAACCAATTAAAAGTACTTTCAAATATTTTGTAGAAAATACGTGCAAAGGTCTTTTTTATGGGTAGGATCAATTAGCTATAAAAGTTTTAAAGTTTGTGTTTTAAGACAATCTTTTATTCGATAAATAATTAAAAATAAAAACAACAAAAATAGCTTCTTGTTACCCTTCCAAAAAATCAATTTCTAAAAGGTGTAACAAAAAGCTATCTTTAATTAAAACTTAAGTCTGTACTGACTAATAAATATTATTTAATGCCAACGGCTTCTTCAGTATGCAAAATTTTGTCCAATTCATTATCTCTTTCATAAACATCCTGATAGAAACCAACTTCACCATTTTCATTTACCAATGAAGTAAAATAACTAATGTAGATTGGCACTTTTTTAGATAATTTAAAGCTGTTTTCTTTTTGGCCATCCATGGCTTTATCAATTTTAGCGGGAGTCCATTCCGGGTAATCGGCAAGCATTGCAACCGCTAATTCTTTTGCTTTTTGTACATTTATACAACCATGGCTGAAAGTTCTTTTTTCAAAATCAAATAAAGTTTTAGATGGTGTATCGTGCATATAAATATCATCCGGGTTTGGAAACATGAATTTTACTAATCCTAAAGAGTTATCCGGACCTGGTTTTTGTCTTACCTGACCATTTACTATTTCCATATTTTTTTCAGCCAGATAATTTTTATCTTCAGCCATTTTACTTTTTAATTCATTGTTCACAATACTTTGCGGAATCGTCCAGTATGGGCTAAAAACAATTCTGTCAATTTCACCGTTAAAAATTGTTGTTTTAGTTAATGGCGCACCAACAAATACATTCGAGGTCAACTGTATTTTTCCGTTTTTAACATAAACTAATTCGTACGAAGGAATATTTACCAAAACATATTCATCGCTGCTCGCAATTTGAGCCGAAATAGCGCGACATCTTTCCATGTTAAGTTTTAGCGTTTCCATTTTATCAGAAAGCGGTACATTCATTTCTTTAATATGTTCTTCTGCTAAAATATAGTTGGGTTTAAATCCGTTACGAACTTTATATTTCATTACAGCATCCATCAGTTCACGATCGTAAATATTACTTTTAGAATCATTTTTTAGATCTCCTAATAAATACAAACGAGTTCTCACTTGTACTATAGTGCTGGAAACAGCATCGGGACGCAAATCTTTATAAGGCACTTCTTCCGGAACAATAGGTTTCCATTTGTTTGATCGGTCTAATTTTTTATATTTTTTAAGAACATCTTGTAATTTGTAATATTGATCATATTCTACCTTAACATTTTCTGTTGTTGAAGCAGTTGCCTGTTCGATAGTGCTATAGTTAAGGAAATCTTTTAGCGTATCATTATAGGATATTTTTTTTTTAGAATCTGAATTATTTTTTTGAGTATAAATAACATATAAAGAGCTCAAGAGCATATCAGCATCTATTTTAGATAGTTTTGTTTCAGATGAAGAAAAAAGCTCGTCAATTTCTTTTTGATATGGGATATTCAAATCATTTGTTTTTTTTGCTTTTTCGTATAATACAGAACCAAATTCATTGATCTGATCTTCATCAAACCAAATTGTTCCCAAGGCTCTTTTTTTGTATAAGGACATGATATCAGATTTATACTTTTTTAAATCCGAATATCTTTTGAAGAATTCTTTTGAAAGCTTCTCCAGATTATCAGTATCTGAATTGTAAACAGCTGCAATATTTGTGGTGTTTTTAGAAGAATTAATGTCTTTTTCTGCTCTGTTAAAAGAAGATAGAAAAAAACTTGCAGCTATAATTAGTGATAGTGGATATAATGTTTTCATTGTGTTTAAAATTTTTACGTTAATTACTTGACGGTAAAAGTTTTGGGTAAAAATTTGGGGATTTTTTACATTGCTAAATTACTTCAGTATGCTGGAAAACAGTTTGTTATATTAAATTTAAATCTTTCAAGATTGCCATGTTATTAACATTTTTATAAGACTTATATAAGATAAATACGATAGATATGAAAATTGTTACCCATCCGGACGAGAAAATAAAAATGATTTTCTTTTTTTTATTAACATAAAGCTTCAGGTATAAACAAATATTAAAATATTTTGTAAATTGCTCCCTTAAAATTATCATATTCATAAAATGGACCAACAAATACCATATATTCCTAAAAATAAAGTAAGAATTGTTACTGCTGCATCTCTTTTTGACGGACATGATGCTGCGATTAATATCATGCGACGCATTATTCAGTCCACCGGAGTCGAAGTAATTCATTTAGGTCACGACCGAAGTGTAGAAGAAGTGGTAAATACCGCTATTCAGGAAGATGCAAATGCTATTGCCATGACATCCTACCAAGGTGGGCACAATGAGTACTTTAAATATATGTATGACTTGCTTCATGAAAAAGGAGCGGGGCACATCAAGATTTTTGGCGGCGGCGGCGGAGTAATCCTTCCAAGCGAAATTTCAGAATTACATGAATATGGAATTACCAGAATTTATTCTCCGGATGATGGCCGTTCTTTGGGCTTACAAGGAATGATAAATGATTTGGTAGAGCGTTCTGATTTTCCGATAGGAGATAAACTAAATGGAGAAATAGATCACATCGAAAATAAAATTCCAACGGCAATTGCGAGATTAATTTCGGCAGCAGAGAATTTCCCGGAAATTGCAAAACCGGTTTTTGATCAAATTCACGAAAATAATGCCGATTCTAAAATTCCTGTTTTGGGAATTACCGGAACGGGCGGAGCCGGAAAATCATCTTTGGTAGATGAATTGGTTCGTCGTTTTTTAATTGATTTTCCTGAAAAAACAATCGGATTGGTTTCTGTCGATCCTTCGAAAAGAAAAACCGGAGGTGCGCTTTTAGGAGACAGAATCCGTATGAATGCCATTAATAATCCACGAGTTTATATGCGCTCGCTGGCGACACGTCAGTCGAATTTGGCATTGTCTAAATATGTAGCCGAAGCGATTCAGGTTTTAAAAGCCGCAAAATACGATTTGATCATTCTTGAAACTTCAGGAATTGGGCAATCTGATACCGAGATTATGGATCATTCTGATGTATCCTTATATGTAATGACACCGGAATTTGGAGCTGCAACACAATTAGAAAAAATCGACATGCTTGATTTTGCTGATTTAGTAGCCTTGAATAAATTCGATAAAAGAGGTGCACTTGATGCGATTCGTGACGTTAAGAAACAATATCAGCGCAATCATAATTTATGGGATAAAAATCCAGACGAAATGCCGGTTTTTGGAACGATCGCTTCGCAGTTTAACGATCCTGGAATGAATACGCTTTACAAGGCGATTATGGATAAAATTGTCGAAAAAACAGATTCAAATCTAGTTTCGACTTTTGAAATCACGCGAGAAATGAGCGAGAAAATCTTTGTGATTCCGCCACACAGAACGCGTTATTTATCTGAAATTGCAGAAAATAACAGAAGTTATGATGAAAGTGCGCTTTCGCAGCAAAAAGTAGCGCAGAAATTATATGGAATCTTTAAAACGATAGAATCAGTTTCCGGGAAAGTTCCACAAATCAATAAAGCAGGAATTGATGATTCAACTGTTTTATCAACCGGAATCCAGGAACACGACGAAAATAGAATTTTCTTAAACCTTTTACTAAATCAGTTTGATAAAGTAAAAATGGATTTAGATCCGTACAATTGGGAAATTATCCTGAATTGGGACGAGAAAGTAAACAAATACAAAAATCCGGTTTACTCGTTTAAAGTGCGTGATAAAGAAATCAAAATCGCAACCCATACCGAAAGTTTATCGCACCTTCAGATTCCGAAAATTGCATTGCCAAAATACGAAGCCTGGGGCGATATTTTACGTTGGAATTTACAGGAAAATGTTCCCGGAGAATTCCCGTTTGCTTCAGGATTATATCCGTTTAAGCGTGAAGGCGAAGATCCGTCGAGAATGTTTGCGGGCGAGGGCGGACCGGAAAGAACCAACAAACGTTTTCATTATGTGAGTGCTGGATTGCCGGCAAAACGACTTTCGACCGCTTTTGACAGTGTAACTTTATACGGAAACGACCCGGATATTCGTCCTGATATTTACGGGAAAATTGGAAATGCCGGAGTTTCGATTTGTTGTCTGGACGATGCCAAAAAATTGTATTCAGGTTTTGATTTGGTTCATGCTTTAACATCTGTAAGTATGACCATAAACGGGCCAGCGCCAATGTTGTTGGGCTTTTTTATGAATGCCGCGATTGATCAGCAATGTGAGTATTATATTAAGGAGAATGATTTAGAAAAAGAAGTTGAAGCAAAAATCAACAAAATATATAAAGAAAGCGGATTAGAGCGCCCTAAATATCAAGGAGATTTACCCGAAGGAAATAATGGTTTAGGATTAATGCTTTTGGGCGTTACCGGAGATCAGGTTTTGCCTCAGGAAGTTTATAATGAAATAAAAGCCAGAACATTATCACAAGTTCGTGGAACCGTTCAGGCTGATATTTTAAAAGAAGATCAGGCGCAAAATACCTGTATTTTCTCAACTGAATTTGCGTTGCGATTAATGGGTGATGTTCAGGAATATTTTATTACTAAAAATGTTCGTAATTTTTATTCGGTTTCAATTTCGGGATATCATATTGCAGAGGCGGGAGCAAACCCAATTACGCAATTGGCTTTCACGCTTTCTAATGGTTTCACTTACGTGGAATATTACTTAAGCCGCGGAATGAGTATCAATGATTTTGGACCTAATTTATCGTTCTTCTTCTCGAATGGAGTAGATCCTGAATATTCGGTTATTGGTCGTGTGGCGCGTAAAATTTGGGCAAAAGCCATGAAAAACAAATATGGAGCCAACGAAAGAGCACAAATGCTAAAATACCATATTCAAACTTCCGGACGTTCTTTGCACGCACAGGAAATTGATTTTAATGATATTAGAACGACTTTGCAGGCTTTGTATGCAATTTACGACAACTGTAATTCATTGCACACCAATGCGTATGACGAAGCGATTACAACGCCAACAGAAGAATCTGTACGTAGAGCAATGGCGATTCAGTTAATTATTAATAAGGAATTAGGTTTGGCGAAAAACGAAAACCCAATTCAGGGATCGTTTATCATCGAAGAATTGACAGATTTGGTAGAAGCAGCCGTTTTACAGGAATTCGACAGAATCACAGAACGTGGCGGAGTTTTGGGTGCAATGGAAACGATGTACCAACGCTCTAAAATTCAGGAAGAAAGTTTGTATTACGAAACCTTAAAACACAACGGAGATTTCCCAATTGTGGGTGTAAACACTTTCTTGAGTTCAAAAGGTTCTCCAACGGTAATTCCGGCAGAAGTAATTCGCGCCACCGAAGAAGAAAAACAATATCAAATTACAATGCTCGATAATTTGCACCAGTTTCACGAAGCAAAAGTAAACGAGCATTTAAATAAACTGCAAGAAGCCGCCATTAAAAACGAAAACTTATTCGACCATTTAATGGAAGCTACAAAAGTTTGTTCGTTAGGTCAGATTACTTCGGCTTTGTTTGAAGTGGGTGGGCAGTATAGAAGGAATATGTAGAATCTTTTTGGATTTTTATTTTATGGAAAAACCTCTCAGATATGAGGGGTTTTTTTGTTTTTTTTGGAAGTTGTTTTTTTGAAAATCACAATGTTTACGGTTTTTCTCATTTTTATAGGAAAATGTTTCTATATATTAGCTGATAAGAAATATAAAAACTAACTATTTAAAGAAAAACTTAATAAAACATTTATGGAGCAAGAATTACAATTGTTTAAATATGTGAAAAAATATCTAGAGGATCTCGGTTATCCCCCGGAAAGTATTTTTTTTGAATATCATACAGAGAATCGAAATAGAATTGACGTTGTTGTTAAGAAAGAAGATGGGATTTACATTGTTATCGAAGTTAAAAATCCAAATAGTTTAAATTTAAATTCTATTGATGACATTGAGTATCATCCATTAACAAGAAGAGTGCAAAAAGAAGCACAGGAAGTAAATGCGGAATATTTTGTACTGACAAATGGCGATAAATATTTGTGGATGAAAACTGGGATTGGTGGTCGTCCAGAAAAAGTTGAGAAAGTTTTTTATTCAGATTTTAATATAATTAAAAATACAGATAAACAATTTTTAGATATAGTTCTAAATCATGTTTTTGAGTACTTAAAAAATTTTCCGATAACAGGTAATAGACTATATGATATGTCTATAGTACTGTATGGCAAATTAAAAAAGGAAATTAATCTTGATTTTAATTTAAATCAAATTGAATACAATCGTTTTGTTAATAATGAAATAAATTATTTACTTAATAAAAAGTATTCTGATACTGAAATTATTTTTGAGGCAATTGAAAGATTAGAAACTATTAGTCTAATTGAAAATAAATTAGCTGTAATTGAATTTATTGATAATTTATTTTTAAAGAACTCTAGAGATTTAGTAGTTCCTAGGTGGTTAGCAGATTTAATGTCCAAGATTTTGAATCCTCATAAGTCAGATAAAATTATCGATATGTTTGCAAGAAATGGTTCTGTTTCTTCTTCTGCTTATTTTAATCAAAGTGAGAATGTTATAACATATTATACAAACAGAGAGTATTTTTATTGGATTAAAATACAGCAATTACTTTTTCTAAAAAGGGAAGCTAATATTGTTTTAGATTCTGCTCAAATTGATGAAGAATTTAATTATTCAGGCACTTCTCCTAAAGCATTTTTGATAGCAGCTCCATTTAATGTTAAAATATTAACTAGAAACTATGATTATACTGGAATTAAAGATAGTACTTCACTTTTTATTGAAAATGCATTAAATGCTGTTGAACAAAATGGTAAGGTTGTTGTAATTGTTCCAGATAACTTTTTATCTTCAAATCAATTTTTAAAATTTAGAAAACATATTATTAAGAGCAATAATATTGAGTCCATAATTAGTCTTCCACAAGATAGTTTTAAACCATATTCTTCTGTAAAAACTACACTTATTACAATTATAAAAGGGCAAAATAATTTGAATACTTTTTTTGCTGCATTAGAAGATAGTCCGAAAGAATATTTAATCGATTGTTCTAAATTTGAAAATATTAATAATATATTAGAAAATTATATAAAGTTTAAAACTTCTAAGGTAATTGATCCGTCAAAGTTTGGTTTTGTTGTAGATGAAATAAATTTTGAAAATTTACATTTCTCTAAATATCTTTTTACACAAAATTTGGATGGAAAAAGTTTTAATAAAAATTATATTTTTATTCCATTAAAAGAATTAGTAAATAATATTTTTCGTGGTGATCAATTAGTTTCTGATAATCACGCAGGAGACATCCCTTATATTGCACCAGCATCAATCAGAAGAATGAGGATAGTAAAAGATAGTTTTTCTTATACTTCTAAAAAATTGATTCCACAAAAAAATATAAAAACAGAGTTTGGTCAAATATTAATAAATGCAATCGGACCAAATAGAGGAAAAGCGGCTTTGGTTTCTTCTGAGTACACCAATATGTTAATAAACAGGCATATTATTGGTCTAAAAGTAAATGAAAACTTAGTGCTACCTGGATATTTAGCAATTGCTATAAATAGTAAAATTGTACAAGAACAATTTTTGGATAAAAGTAGTGGTTCAGTGATACCTTCATTGAATTTTAAAAGTTTAGAAGAAATAATTATTCCTTTGCCAAGTATAGAAATTCAGGAAAAAACGATTTTAGAATTTAACGCCCTTTCTGAAGAATATGGTACTGCCCTTGTTAAAATTTCCAATCTTGAGAGTGAATTAAATGAGAAACTAAATACTTTAGGAAAGGAGGAGAAAAAAATATGAATTCATTTCCTATAATAAGTATTGAAGAATTGCAAAATTGTTTCGATCGAGTGTGTAATATATATGTAAGTGATAAAAGAAAAATTTTAGAAGCTACAGAACGTGCGATGGTTGGGCAAATTTCTCCTTACAGAATTACTGCAGATACATTTGAAAATCAAATAACAGTTATTAGGAATAAAATTAGGAGAACTGCTGATAGGTTAGGACAAAATCTATTGATTAAAATTATCGAAGAATTATATGATTATCTATTAGCAAATGGTGTAATTGGAGTTTCTCAAGATAATTTTCTTGATAACGCTTTCTTTAATTTGTCTACAGACAATAAAATTCGATATAGACCTAATGCTGAATGGGAATGGGAATGGAGAATATCAGTTCAAGAGTATGATTTAGAAATAAAAATTGGTTTGAGAAATAAAAATTATCATATCAATGAAATAGTACCTGATCATGTATTACAATATATACAGCAAAGTATAATAGCTTTTAATAATAATAGAAATGCAGCTTCTTTAGCATTGATTTCAATAGCACTAGAAGGAACATTACGAGATGCATTACATCATTTAGGTTATACTTATACTTATGGCGCACCAACTCAAGACGTGTATGATATTTCTGATATGAATATTTTTCCCGATCCAAATGGATTTAGAGTTAGTTTTCCCAATGCTATGCCTAATAATTACAGTAGATATTTAACTAACCCTACAGATCCAACACATCATACATGCAGGATAAAAAGGTTTCAAAAAGGTGCCGATTTTTTTCTGGAGATTAGAAGTGTAAGTAATATTATAGATTATTGGTCTTCAGATAATGTCGTAACACCTGCAATTATGAATATTAGTGGCTTAGGGGCTGCTATTAATATTGCAAGAAATCATGCCAATTTTTTAACAGATTTAGATTTGCCTAGTGATTCTGATAATGTTATTCAAACAGTAAGAAATAATTTAATTCATCTATCAAATAATGCACTTTTGGAAAATGTATCGACTAGTTCAGGGACAATTACTCTAGGTGATTTTATTAAAGATAAAAATAAAGTTTCAGATACTATTTTATCCATTACAGAAGCTATAAATAGCATATATATTCGGCTTTCAACTAATACTTTATAAATGAATTACTGGTTTAAAAAAAGCAGTTTTTAAAGGATCTGCTTTTTTTAACCTTATAAAACATTAACCCAGCTCTTCAAAGTCTTCATTCATAAAATTTGACGATCGCTGTGCGAAGTGTCCCGACTTCGTACCCCGCTGTGCGAAGTGTCCCGACTTCGTACCCAGCTCTCCAAAGTCTTCATTTTATAAAATTCGTTGATTGCTGTACGAAGTCTCCCGACTTCGTACCCGTTCCAATAATCTACAAAGAGAATAAAAAATATAATTGTCACGGAATATAGCATTTGCTATGCGAAGTCAGGAGACTTCGCATAGCAAATGCTAATACTTAATTAGTGGAGTTTTCCGTTCACTCAAACTCCCCACCAAGCATCTCATTAATCTCAGTTATCAATTCAAATTCATCCGTAGGAAACATTTCTAATACCATTTCTAAAATTAGTCCCACATTAATAGGTGAATATTTTGTAGTTGCCGGTTTATGTGCATCATAATCCAGTGCTATAATGCATAATTTTAGGATTTCGGTAATTGTTGCTGCAAGTTCATAATAATTTAGCATGTTGATTTTAGCGGTGTAAATTCCTTTATTGTCAGGAGATGGCGTTAGCGTATTGCAATATCGGGCAGTTAATATTTTAAGATTTTCTAGTTTTTTAATTTCATTTTCCATGGCGTGTATATTTTTAAAATTGTATCAATTAATCACTTTACAATTTCACTTTCAGAATTTATTATAGAAAGAAAAATCGTACTTTTGTTTGATGCAGCGAAGAAAGCAATAGATTATACGGTAGCAAATCATTTTTTGCCGTATTGTACAGCGCTAAATATGTTTTTTACATTTTGCCAGTTATTATACTTAATTATTATCTTTGAATTATGAGCACACTAACAAAACCAAATCATATAGGGCGAAAAATAAGCCGTATTCGTGAACTTCGAGATATGAAACAGGAAGCTTTGGCACAGGCTTTAGGAACCAACCAACAAGCAATTTCGGCTATAGAAAATAGCGAAACGATTGATGAAGAAAAATTGATTGAAGTGGCAAAAGCACTTGGTGTAACGGTGGAAGCAATTAAGAATTTTTCGGAAGAAGGAGTGATTAATTATTTCAATACTTTTAATGAAAGTCCTAATAATTATTTTGGACTTAATAATTGTACATTCAATCCATTAGATAAATTAATGGAAACGGTAGAAGAAAATAAAAAACTTTACGAACGTTTGCTTCAGGCGGAAAAAGATAAAATCGAATATTTAGAAAAATTATTAAAAGGGAAATAATATTCTTAAACGTTCATTCATAAAAATAAAAAAGCATCAGCCGCGGCTGATGCTTTACGTTTGAGGCAAACAACGATTAACGACGAAATGCAGGACTTTCGTTTACTGACTCATCTAGCACAACTGTTTTTACCTTTTTAGTTGAAACTGTAATTTTGTGTTTTACTACTTTACCATTTTCGTTCAATTGTAAATAATAAGTTCCGGCTGGATAAGCCTCTAAACTTAAAGTTTTTGAAACCTCTAAATTGTCTTCATCAGAAGATGGAACTCCTGCATACAACAAAGTATTGTTTTCGCTTAAAATTGAAAAATTTGCTTTTTCAACGGTATTTAAAGTAAAGCTTACTACTTTTCCATTTCCGGTTTTAATATACAAGATATAATCACCTTTTCCGTCAATTGCATAAGTAAAGATAGTTGTTAAAAATACGGCAACAACTAGGCCCATTTTGGTAAATTTTGTCATGTTTTTTTAAATTAATTATTAATCGTGGATGTGTAAAACTAACAAATACAATTTGAATTTTATGCAAAAAAATCTATTTTTTAAAGACATAAGTTGCTGAATTAAAACTCTTTCTGTGCTTTGTTTGAACTATGTACGTATTTGTTGGGGTTCTGGATGTTTTGTCCTGAACTTTTTTTTATGCCTCTTACAAGGCTTGTTTTCATTTATTAAGAATAATTTTTCAAAAAAAAATGGAGTCGGTTTTTTTAGTAAAATTTAGGCATAAAAAAAACAGCCCAATATCCACAATGAGCTGTTTTTTAAAACAATATCTTCAAATTAACTTCACAATTTTATACTCTATATAAGTATAACTTTTTTAGCGTGTGGCAACGCTGGTATTTTTAGCAGAAAAACCTGCTTTATAAACTGATGAAACGGCTTTTGATGATAAAACATAAGTTCCGTCATTAATTGTAATTTCATGTCTCACTTTTTTTACATTGTCTTCAATTTCTAAGAAGTAAGTTCCTTCCGGAAATTCTTCTAAACTAAAAGTTCTCAAAATTCCATCTTTACCAGAAGCAGTTTCAGAATAAATAAGAGTACCGTCTGTATCGTAAATTGCTAAATTTGCTTTTTGCACTTTATTAAGGGCAAACGTAATTAGCTTTCCATTTCCCTTTAATACATGAAGATTAAAATCCGCATTCCCATCAATTGCATAAGTACTTGTTCCTGCAAAAAGTACTGCACATACTAAACTTAATTTTAAATTTTTCATAACATCAGTTTTTTAGTTTATTAGCTTTAATTCTCTGATGCTAAATTACTTATGTAATTGCTTTTTTCTCACAACTCTATTGGCTAATTTCGATGCTATATTCTCATTTACGAAACCGTTGTAGGTTAAAATTTAAATTATATTTAGTGTTTATGTTAATATGATTAATATAATATAACATTTTATTTAAAACAAGGTAGGTTGTATTTTGATTTTTTCTTACAATTTTAGAATGTCTGAAATAACCAAATTGAATACAAAATCAAAAAATTACAAAACGTCGAATAAATAAAAAACTTTGTGCCTTCGTGTCTTCGTGGCAAAATAAAAAGCATAAAAAAACAGGTCAATAACCACAAAGACCTGTTTTAAAACAATCACGTTTTTTACTTTACTAACTATCTAACCTCATTTTTATACTGTATGTAGAGTATAAAAGTTTTTTAGCGTACTGCTACGCTAGTATTTTTATCTGATGATTTGTATACTGTAGAAATTGCTTTTGAAGATAAAGTAGTAATCGAATTGTTTACAACAATTTCGTATCTTACTTTTTTTGCATTGTCTTCAACCTCAAGGAAATAAACTCCATCAGGAAAATCCTCTAAACTAAAAGTTCTTAAGATTCCTTCTTTACCTGAAGCAGTTTCAGAATAGAACTGATTTCCGTCCTGATCATAAATTGCCAGGTTTGCTTTTTGAACCTGATTAAGACCAAACGTTATTAATTTTCCATTTTTTAACACATGAAGGTTAAAATCGGCATTTCCATCAATTGCGTAAGTACTCATTCCTGAAAGAAGCACTGCGCATACTAAACTTAATTTTAAATTTTTCATCGTATTAGTTTTTTTAAATTAATAGTTCTAATTCTCTGATGTAAAATTACTTTAGTATTACAGATTTTATCACAACTCTATTTGCTGATTTCGATGCTATATTCTCATTTACGAAACCGTTATAGGTTAAAATTTGAATTATATTTATCGTTTTTGTTAATATGGTTATTATTTTTTAATATTTTGTTTAAATCATGGGAATGTAAATTTATTGTAATTTCTTACAAAAATTATATTTGAGATTTTACCGCAAAGAACGCAAAGATTTACGCATCCCGAAGCCTCGGGACGCAAAGCTTAATAATTACACTTTGTGTCTTAGTGCCTTCGTGGCAAAAAAAGTATAAAACAAAAAAAACAGCTCAATAACCACAAAGAGCTGTTTCAAAACAAAAAATTGTTTTTTACTTTACTAACTATCTAACCTCATTTTTATACTGTAAAAGTATAAACTCTTTTAGCGTACTGCTACGCTTGTATTTTTATCTGATGACTTGTAAACTGAAGAAATTGCTTTTGGAGATAAAGTAGTAACATTATCATTTACAGTAATTTCATATCTTACTTTTTTTGCATTGTCTTGAATTTCCAAGAAATAAGTTCCGTTAGGGAAATCTTGCAGACTGAAAGTTCTTAAAATTCCATCTTTACCTGAAGCATTTTCAGAATAGAATAAAGTACCTTCTTTATCGTATATAGCTAAACTAGCTTTTTGAGTCTGGTTTAAACCAAATGTTATTACTTTTCCGTTTTTCAATACATGAAGGTTAAAATCTTCATTTCCATCAATTGCATAAGTACTGATTCCTGAAAAAAGCACTGCGCATACTAAACTTAATTTTATAATCTTTTTCATTGTGGTCTTTCTTTTAAATTATTAGTTCATTTCTGTGATGTAAAATTACTTCAGTTATCTGTTTTTTATCACAACTCTATTTTCCGATTTATGTGCTATATTCTCATTTACGAAACCGTTATAGGTTAAAATTTGAATTATTTTAGGTGTTTTAGTTAATTCAGTTATTATTTTTCAATGTTTTTAAAAAATTAACATTTTCGCAAAACATGTAAAATTCTTACAATAATAGTATATATGTATTAAAAGAGAGAATTAAATACGATATATTGAAAAAAAAGTGAATAAAAATACGGGTCGTGAAAAAAACGACTAAATGTTGGTGATTTTAAGTTTTGTAATTAGATGATTTTAATGCAATATCCTCAGTTACGAAACCGTTATAGGTTAAAATATGAATTATTGTAGGTGTTTTTGTTAAATTTGCTATTATTTTTTAAAGACTTTTATCATGAAGACAATCGCCCCAGCTCTCGAAGTGATATCCAACTCGTATGGAAGTTCTTTTACGTATACCAAACATGCTGAAAAGACGAACGTTAAGTCTCATTTGTGGCATTATCACCCGGAAATTGAATTGGTTTATATTAATGGTGGCGCAGGAAAGAGACAAATAGGTAGCCATGTTTCTTATTATACAAATGGCAGTTTGATTTTGATAGGTTCTAATTTACCTCATTGTGGTTTTACAAATGAACAAACAGGAAATGTAAATGAAACCGTGATTCATATTAAACCTGAATTTTTGGGTAATGGATTTTTTGCAGCGCCGGAAATGAAAAAGGTTCAGAATATTTTGGCTCAGTCTAAAGGTGGAATCGCTTTTGGTGGAGAAACCAAAAAAAGAATAGGTAAAAAAATCGAGATGATGGATGATCAGCTTCCGTTTGAACGTTTGCTGACACTCTTGAGTATTTTAGATGAATTAGAATCATCAGAAGAATATACAATATTAAATGCCGATGGTTTTGCTATCGAATTAAACACGCAGGATAGTGATCGAATTAATGTGGTTTTTAATTACGTAAAAGATCATTTTCAGGAATCTATTGCTATAGATGAAGTTTCGAGTTTGGTTAGTATGACAACGCCTTCGTTTTGCCGATATTTTAAAAAAATATCAAATAAAACATTCACAGAGTTTGTTAATGAATATCGTTTGGTTCACGCCTCAAAACTTCTGGCCGAAAAACCAATAACAATCAACGAAGTTTGCTACGAAAGTGGTTTTAATAATTTTAGTCACTTTAGTAAATCGTTTAAACAATATACCGGTAAAAGCGCTTCGCAATACCGTAACGAGCACAAGATTATTATTAAATAATTTTTTTTGTTTGCCACGAATTGCACCAATTTTCACTAATCATCTAAATAGTGAATAATTTTAAAATACATAGAGACATAGATTCTTTCTTTGTCTAAATAAGTAAACAAGGCGTTTCACTTTGTAATAACACATAGTTATGTGTTTATATGCAAGTGAAACGCCTTTTGCAGTATTTTATGAATCTATGTTTCTATGTGTTTAAATAAAGACAACGAAATTAAATTAGTGAAAATTGGTGCAATTCGTGGCAAACAATTTTTAATCTTTACTCTGTGGTAGCAAAAAACATAGACTAAAGTTGATAATCAAACCTGTTGATAAACTAGTCGGATTTTTCATATATTTTATTCGGAAAAAGGTATATTTACAATCCCTAATCAGAAAAAAATATCAATATGAAAAACTTTAAATTCCTTGTATTTGTTGTGTTTCTATGCATTTCTTCTATGAGTTATGCTGCAAAAGTAGATACATTGCAAATCGCCAGTACAGCAATGAGCAAAACCTATAAAACTGCTGTTGTATTGCCAAATTCTTATAGTAAAAGTAAAACGGCATTTCCGGTAATGTATTTATTACATGGTGCTTACGGTCATTTTAGTGATTGGTTAAAAAATACTCCAAACAAAAAATTAGTTCAAAGTTTATCAGATCAATACAATATAATTATCGTAATGCCCGAAGGAGAAACTTTTAGTTTTTACTTAGACAGTCCGGTAAATAAAGGGAGTCAGTTTGAAACCTTTATTACACAAGAAGTGATTCAGAAAGTCGATAAAACATACAGAACAATTAGTAATAGAAATGGGAGAGTTATAACCGGACTTTCTATGGGCGGACATGGAGCTTTGTATTTATCTGCCAAACATCCCGATTTATTTTGCGCTGCCGGAAGTATGAGCGGAGCAGTAGATATGAGTGTAATGTTAAACAGAGATTCTTCTGCACAAGTTGTGAAACTTATGCAGCCCGTTTTTGGAGACAAAAGTGATAGTTCTGAAATGTATGAGCGTTATGCCGTTATCAATATGCTCGATAAAATAAAAGCAAACAAATTACCTTTAATAATAGATTGCGGAGTAGATGATTTTTTAATAGAACCAAATAAAGAATTGCATCGAAGATTGGTGTATAATAAGGTAGAGCATGACTATACAGAAAGACCAGGTTCTCATACTTGGGATTACTGGGAAAATTCATTGCCATATCACGTATTATTTTTTAATAAAATTCTGCTTAAGAATCAGTTGGTTGCAAAAAAATAAGGAGATTTTTAACAAAGAATGATGTAAATATTTTTTTTGGTTTGATTTTTGAAATACCTTTATGTATATAACCATAAAAAATAAAAATTATGAAAAAGATATTTATACTTTTCGCAGTTGTTGGATTAGTTGCATTTTCAAGCTGTGAAGGAGATCAAGGGCCAGAAGGACCACAAGGGCCAGAAGGACCAGTTGCAGAAGTTTTTGAAGTGCAAATGGACTTTAATACGGGCAATAATTTTGGAAAAACGTTTCCTTTAAGTCCAAAGATATATTCAGGTGATAATTTATTAGTTTATGAATTAGTAAATACTAATAATGGTATTGACACTTGGGCACTATTACCGCAACTTTATTATTTTGCAAATGGTACTGCTCAATACAATTATGAATTCTCTTTTGATCAGTTTTCTATATTGATTGACGCTAGTTTTCCTTTGACTCAGTTACCATCTAGTTTTACGACAGCGAAAATTTTTAGAGTTGTTATTGTTCCTGGAGATGATGGAGTAAATACAGGAGGGCCAAATTCAAAATCAATAAATAAAGCAGATTATTCAGATTACAATACTGTAATTAAAAAGTATAATATTGATGACAGTAATGTTAAAAGAATCAACTAATTATTAGTTTGTAAATAAGAAAAAAGGAAATCGTAAGATTTCCTTTTTTTATGAATATATGTCTCAAAAAATTATTCCTGATCTAAATCTGTTAATTCTTTTTCTTCTCCAAATTTAAGAGAAACCAAGATTCCAACTAAAAGAGATAGCGCGATAAATCCTAAAGAAGCCCATTCCGGAACGTGAATCCAATCGTGAAGTAGCATTTTTAATCCAACGAAACTTAAAATTGCGATTAAGCTGTATTCTAAATAACTGAATTTTGCCAACATATTTGCCAGGAAAAAGTACATAGAACGCAAACCCAGAATAGCAAAAATATTCGAACTAAATACTAAAAACGGATCTGAGGTAATAGCCAGAATTGCCGGAACACTGTCTACAGCAAAAAGCACATCCATGACTTCAATTACAATTAAAGCAACAAATAGAGGAGTAGCGGCTTTTTTTCCTTTTTCGGTTAAAATGAAAAATCTCTCTTTATCAAATTCAGAAGTAATCGGAATTACTTTTCCTAACGCTTTATAGATAAAAGAATCTTTTGGATGAAAATCTTCATCATCACCAGAAAACAACATTTTAATCGCTGTAAATAATAAGAAGGCACCAAATAAATAGGTTGTCCAGGTGAATTTATTGATTAGCATAACTCCGAAGAAAATCATTAGTCCGCGGAAAACTACGGCGCCAATAATTCCCCAGAATAAAACGCGGTGCTGGTATTTTTGTGGTATTTTGAAAGAAGCGAAAATAATAGCAATAACAAAGATATTATCAACACTTAAAGAAAGTTCAATTAAATAACCTGTAATGAACTTCATAGAAGCAACGGCAGGTTTTAATCCGTCAGGGTTTGCAATATAATCTGTAGTATAAAGCCAGTAGATTACTCCGGAAAATAAAAATGAAAGTGTAACCCAAATCAGGGTCCATTTGCTTGCTTCTTTGGTACTAATAATATGAGGGTTTTTATTGAAAACTCCCAAATCTAAAGCAAGAATAAGTACAACGCCTACTAAAAATAAAATCCAAACCATTATAAGATAATTTTTAAATGATTTACAAAGATAAGTTTTGATGTTTAACTTAAAAATTAATTATTAGAAAATAACTTTCAATTTTTAGTTAAGATTTGGGTCTTGGCAACAAACCCGACAGGTTTTTATCCCGAGGCTTCAGGACTGTCGGGTTTGGTGTGTGATACCTTTGTCAAAGTTTAAAACTTTTACAAAGGTTGTTGTCGAGTTTTTAGCGGAGATCTTCGTTCGTCGACGTAATAAACTATACGTCAAAAAAAAAGTGCCATCAATTAAGATGGCACTTTCTAATATAATTTAAGCTTCGAATTACAATGCTGATTTTACAGTTTTGATAATTCTTGCAGCGATTTTGTATGGATCACCGTTTGAAGCTGGTCTTCTGTCTTCTAACCAACCTTTCCATCCTTTTTGAACAGTCATTAAAGGAATTCTGATAGAACATCCTCTGTCTGAAACTCCGTAAGAGAAATCGTGGATAGATGCAGTTTCATGTTTACCAGTTAAACGTTGGTCGTTGTAAGCTCCGTAAACCGCGATATGCTCAGCAGTAACAGGACGGAAAGCCTCACAAATTCTTTCGTAAGTAGCTTGGTCTCCACATGTTCTTAACACCTCGTTAGAGAAGTTAGCGTGCATTCCAGAACCATTCCAATCAGTATCTCCTAGAGGTTTTGGATGGTATTCGATATAGTAACCATATTTTTCAGTCAAACGATCTAATAAGTAACGGGCAACCCAAATTTCGTCTCCGGCTTTTTTAGCACCTTTAGCGAATAATTGGAATTCCCATTGTCCGCAAGCAACCTCTTGGTTAATACCTTCAAAGTTAATTCCGGCAGCGATACATAAGTCAGCATGTTCTTCTACTAATTTTCTTCCGTGAGTGTTTTTTCCACCTACAGAGCAGTAGTACATACCTTGTGGAGCAGGATAACCTCCAACAGGGAAACCTAATGGCAATAAAGTTTTAGTATCCATGATAAAATATTCTTGTTCGAAACCAAACCAGAAATCACCATCATCATCAATAGTAGCTCTACCGTTAGAAGAGTGAGGAGTACCATCAGCATACATAACTTCAGTCATTACCAACCATCCGTTAATACGTGTTGGATCAGGGTAAATTGCAACAGGAACTAATAAGCAGTCAGATGAACCACCTTCGGCTTGTTTTGTTGATGAACCATCAAATGACCAGTTTCCAAGTTCTTCTAATGTTCCTTTGAAATTTTCGTGTTCTTCAACTTTAGTTTTACTTCTAAGATTTTGAGTTGGTTCATATCCATCTAACCAAATGTACTCTAACTTAATTTTAGCCATAATAATATAAATTTTATTTTTTTTGTTTTTTCGCTGGGTCAAATATAGATTTATTTTTTTAGTCCTAAAAATTAGGGGGCTATTTTGTTGGGTGGACTATAATTTTTTAGAGAAGCGCAATTTTGATAGGGGTATATTTTGAAAAAAGTAATTTTTAACACCTTAAAAAAATAAATTCGTAAAAATAACGTGCTTTTTCTGAGTTTAAAGGTTATGTAATTATGAAAAAATGTTTATTTAATGAATAATACTGAGTTAATTTGTTATATTTCTTCAATTCATATTAATTATTCTTTGTGAAATTGATTATCTATTGAAAAATCCTTGTATAAAAATCTACTATTTATCTTTCAAACAGGCTTTTTTATTCTTTATCTTTGTCCTTCTTTTTTCAATAAAAATAATTACGAATTTTTAAAAATTATATACATGTCAACATTACGTTTCCAAGCTTTAAAAGAAGCTTCTACAAGAAAGCCGGTACATTTTGAAGAAATTGATAGAAAATCTAACATTTTTGGTTCAAATGTGTTTAATGAGAAAGCAATGAAGCAGTTTTTAACTTCTGATGCTTTAAAAGGAGTAAGAGATGCCATTCAGCACGGAACTAAAATTGACAGAAAACTGGCAGATTATATTGCCATGGGAATGAAAGAATGGGCTTTATCAAAAGGAGTAACGCATTATACACACTGGTTTCAGCCACTTACAGGTACAACTGCAGAAAAACACGATGCTTTTTTTGAAACTTCGTATGACGGAAGTGATCCTGTAGAGAAATTTGGCGGAGCACAATTGGTTCAGCAAGAACCCGATGCGTCAAGTTTCCCGAATGGCGGAATCAGAAATACATTCGAAGCAAGAGGTTATACGGCTTGGGATCCAACCTCTCCGGCATTTATTTACGGAACAACCTTATGTATTCCAACAGTTTTTATTGCTTACACAGGTGAAGCTTTAGATAATAAAATTCCATTACTAAGAGCGTTATCTGCAATGGATGAAGCTGCAACAGAAGTTTGTAGATACTTTGATAAAAACGTTAAAAAAGTTACAGCAACTTTAGGTTGGGAGCAGGAATATTTTTTGATTGATAAAGCGTTGGCAAATTCTCGTCCGGATTTAATGATGACCGGAAGAACTTTATTAGGGCACACTTCTGCAAAAGGACAACAACTTGATGATCATTATTTTGGATCTATTCCAACTCGTGCATTAACGTACATGAGAGATTTAGAACAAGAATGTATGTTGCTTGGAATTCCTGTAAAAACGCGTCATAACGAAGTAGCACCAAATCAGTTTGAGCTGGCACCTATATTTGAAGAAACGAATCTTGCCGTAGATCACAACTCCTTATTAATGGATGTGATGCAAAGAGTGGCAGAACGTCATGATTTTAAAGTATTATTTCACGAAAAACCATTTAAAGGAGTAAACGGATCAGGAAAACACAACAACTGGTCGTTGGCAACAGATACAGGGGTTAACTTATTAAGTCCGAGTAAAACGCCAATGAGCAATTTGCAATTTTTGACATTCTTTATTAATACAATAAAAGCGGTAAACGATTACGAAACTTTATTAAGAGCTTCAATCGCAACGGCAAGTAACGATCATAGGTTAGGAGCAAACGAAGCGCCACCGGCTATTATTTCGGTTTTTATTGGTGCGCAATTAACCAAAGTTTTGTCTGAATTAGAAAGCGTTACAACAGGTAAATTATCTCCGGAAGAAAAAACAGATTTAAAACTAAATGTGGTTGGAAAAATTCCAGACGTTCTTCTTGACAATACAGACAGAAACAGAACTTCGCCTTTTGCCTTTACAGGAAATAAATTTGAGTTCAGAGCCGTTGGTTCAAATGCGAACTGTTCTAACGCGATGACAACTTTAAATGCGATTGTAGCCAAACAATTAAAAGATTTTAAATTAGAAGTAGATACTTTGATCGAGTCGAAAGACATGAAAAAAGACGATGCAATTTTTAATGTTTTAAGAGAATATATCAAACAATCGAAAAAGATTCTTTTTGAAGGTGACGGTTATTCTGACGCTTGGGAACAAGAAGCTGCGAAAAGAGGTTTAAGTAATTTTAAAACTACACCCGAAGCGATTAAAGCTAAAATTTCTAAACAAGCACTAGATTTATTTGATGAATTAGGAATTTTGAATCATGTTGAAGCAGAAGCGCGTTACGAAATAGAATTAGAAGAATACACTAAAAAAATTCAGATTGAAGGAAGAGTTTTGGGTGATATTGCCAGAAACCACGTAATTCCGACAGCAATTCGTTATCAAAATACATTGATTGAAAACGTAAAAGGACTTAAAGAAATCTTCGGAAAAGAGTTTGAAACTATTGCAAAAGAGCAAATCGTTTTAATTAAGGAAATCTCTGGTCATATAGAAGGAATCAATTCTAAAGTATTGGCAATGACAAATGAAAGAAGAATTGCAAATCACTTAACCGATGCTCAAAAAATGGCAGAGGCGTATTGCAATAAAGTGAAACCCTATTTTGAAGACATCCGTAATCACTGTGATAAATTAGAATTATTAGTAGACGACGAAAGCTGGACACTTACTAAATACAGAGAATTATTGTTTACTAAATAGTTTTTAAACACGAATTACACTAATTTTCACGAATTCTTTTTTCATTAATAAATGAAAATCTAAATACTCAAAAATCATCCTCAAAGGATGATTTTTGCTTTATAAAAATTTGTGCTAATTTGTGTAATTTGTGGTAAATAATTCTACGCAATCTTTAATAAATAAACCCAAGAATTAAAAAAAGGGATTATCTTTGCACCACATCAACACAAACTAATTTTCATGAGTTCAGATTCTAGCAAAAGGTACGCACAAAGAGGTGTTTCGGCATCAAAAGAAGACGTACACAACGCCATAAAAAACATTGACAAAGGTTTATTTCCTCAGGCATTCTGTAAAATTGTTCCCGATTATCTTACCCAGGATTCAGAACATTGCTTAATTATGCACGCTGACGGAGCCGGTACAAAATCGTCTTTGGCGTATATGTACTGGAAAGAAACCGGAGATATTTCTGTTTGGAAAGGAATTGCTCAGGATGCGTTAATCATGAATATAGATGATTTATTATGTGTTGGGGCAACAGATAATATCTTGCTTTCCTCAACAATCGGAAGAAATAAAAATTTAATTCCCGCAGAAGTTATTTCGGCAATCATCAACGGAACCGAAGAATTAATCAACGAATTAAAAACTTTCGGAGTAACCATTCATTCAACAGGAGGAGAAACTGCCGATGTTGGAGATGTTGTTCGCACTATTATTGTAGATTCTACGGTAACAGCACGCATGAAACGAAGCGATGTTGTTGATAATGCAAACATTAAAGCGGGAGACGTAATTGTTGGTTTGGCGTCTTTTGGTCAGGCAACTTATGAAAAAGGTTATAACGGAGGAATGGGAAGCAACGGCTTAACCTCTGCACGTCATGATGTCTTCGGAAAATATTTAGCTAAAAAATACCCAGAAAGTTACGATGCTCTTGTTCCGGAAGAATTAATTTATTCTGGTCAGGTAAATTTAACTGATGAAGTCGAGAACAGCCCAATAAACGCAGGTCAGTTGGTGCTTTCTCCAACAAGAACTTACGCGCCAATTATCAAGAAAATTTTAGATAAATATACACCAAACGATATTCACGGAATGGTGCATTGCAGCGGTGGAGCGCAGACTAAGATTCTACATTTCGTTCAGAATTTACATATTATAAAAGATAATTTATTCCCGGTTCCACCATTGTTTAAACTAATTCAGGAACAATCAAAAACAGATTGGAAAGAAATGTATCAGGTTTTCAATTGCGGTCACCGTATGGAAATTTATGTTCCCGAAAATATTGCTCAGGATATTATTGCGATTTCAAAATCATTCAATGTCGATGCACAAATCGTCGGTAGAGTAGAAGCAGCAGATGCTAAGAAATTGACAATTACAAGCGAATACGGAACATTTGAATATTAATTTTTATTTAAGTTACAAAGGTTCAAAGGTTCTGAGTTGCAAAGGTTTTTTATACTGGAGTTTCAATGGGACCTTTTTTATTAATAATTAGTTTTTTTAGGAGCTAATCCCGCTATCCGTTACAATCTTTTGTTTTTTAAAGAAAAAAACAAAAGGATTTCCACTGCTATCGGGGCTAAAAACCACCAGAGTCATGTACGAGCTACTTTTTTGGAGATATTTAGATGAGATTTATTTAAATCATCACGAAGTTTACGAAGCACTTCTTGAAAAAGAGGAAGTTGAAGGATTAGAAACACTTCCTGTAGAAGTAATTTTTAACCGAATTGCTTCGGTATTTTCTGAATGGGAAAAAGTCGATGAAAATAGCTGGCAAAATACTAAAGGAAAGGGTGCTTTTCAGGTAATTTCAACTCCACAAAGTATTAAAATTGACTGTTATGGAACCGAAGGGAAAACCATGAATAAATTAGTCAGTTTAATGGAAGAATTCAAATGTCCGTTGTATGATCCGCAAGTTCCGGAACGTTATGATGAAATGAGTGAGTAATTTTGTTTCATTAAAAGTGAAATTTTATTGATCATTTCAGTATATAAAATAAAAGCCTCTAATCTATTTAGAGGCTTTGTTTTTATAATCAAAAAGGAATAGTTTACTGTATATTCAACTATTTCCAAATAATATCGTTTTTCATAATCTTAAGTTTTAAAGTATAAATTTACAAATATAAATAGTAGGTTACATTTATATAATGTTAAAGTTTTCGCCCGAATCAAAGCGCCCATTTTTGATCGTGTTCTTTACATCTGTATATTTTTGTACATGTACAAGTCTTCTTCCACTTTTAGAATGTGTACAATCAATTTGTAATTCCAAATATTCTTTCCTTCCATCCCAAAGTTTTTCTAAATCTTCATCAATTAACATCTGCACGCAGTTATTGTGAATTTCCTTGTTTTTTCTCCGCTTACCAGGAATGTTTTTGAAATCATATCTTTTAAGTTTCAATTCTTTGCCAATAAAATTTTTACCACTTCCATGAATATAATCTTCGATAAGTAATAAATTTATAGATACATTTTCAATATCTGAATACGTTTTGTTTATAAATTTAAAATAATATCTTGTTTTAGTTTTGTCATCAAAAGTTTCAATTTCTTTGCAAAGAATACTGCAGGTTTTTATATTGGGTTTAAATATGCGAAGTGCCAAATAAAATATTAAACAAGATAATACTCCTGTAAATAAGGCAATTAATAAGTCGTACCAAAAAGTATCTCCAAAACTCTTTTCTAATACTATTTCTGTGGCTAATAAAATATTCAAAAAATATAAACTTTAAATGATTGCAATAATACAAATAAAGAAAGAATAATCTTATATTTTATTCCATAAACTATTTAAAATTTCATTAGTAGATGAGATTAATTTTTTAATCTTGAATTTTTTCAAATATCTTTACTAATCAGTACTTAATCAGAAAATTTTTTTCAAAGAATTTCAATTATGAATCCAACATTAAATTTCAATTTCTCAGACAACATTATTTTAGAAGACGATTTAGTTTTATTGCGCCCATTGCAAGAATCAGATGTCGATAATTTATTGGAATTTTCTATAAACGAACCAGAAACCTGGAAATACTCTTTAGTTGGTGCAGATGGAAAAGACAATTTGATCAATTATATTCAATCGGCTATAAAAGCAAGAGAAGATAAAAAAGAATTTCCGTTTATAGTTTTCGATAAAAAATCTCAAAAATATGCAGGCTCAACACGTTTTTACGATATTCAGCTTGAATATAAAACCGTGCAATTAGGTTACACTTGGTACGGATCTGCTTTTAGAGGAACCGGACTAAACAAACATTGCAAATTTTTATTATTGCAATTTGCTTTTGAAACTCTTGGAATGGAGCGAGTAGAATTCCGTGCTGATAATAATAACGACAGAAGTATTGCCGCAATGAAAAGTATTGGCTGTAAAGTCGAAGGTGTTTTGAGAAGCCACATGCCAACAGTAAATAGAGAAGTGCGCCGTGATTCGATTGTTTTAAGTATCCTAAAAGAAGAATGGTTTGCCGAGGTAAAAGAAAATTTAAAGCGAAAGCTTTAAAAGATGCCAACGTCAAAAAGAGCCATAGGCTCGACCAATATTTTAGGGATGTCCCGATGCTTCGGGATTAATCCAGTTTAGCAAAGCAAGCGGATATATTGAATTTCAGTTTTCAAAAAATTGCTATTGAATTTTGATATTAATATTGACATTAATATTTAAAAAATTACCCATCTTTCAGCAATAAATCCTGCTCCTTTCTAATTTTTACGACCAATTGATCAACGTAAAGTTTTATTTTTTGAGGTAAAGAATTCCAGTTTGAGTCTTTCTTAAAACTTCTGCAAATATCAAGATCACATTCTACAGCACGAATTACATATTTCTTGTTTTTATACACGGTAATAATTTTAACCCGTCTTATTTCATCATTTTCATTTCTTGTTCCATATACAATAACAGGCTCGATATAGCCATCTCCATCAATATCTTTGATGCTGCAATATTTTGTCCAGAACCAAATATTGGTTTCTTTAGGCTCATAATCTTCAAGTAAATCGTTAATTCTCCATTTTTCAAGAAAACCGCCGTGATCGTTCATACCGCAAATCGCCTGGATTTTGGTATTTAACGTGTCTTTTTTATTTGTTTGATTTTCGCATAAAACCAATTCAAAAACTCCGCCTTTATCCTGATATTCATAAGCTCTGTAAATAGGGAAGTCAGAAAGATTCTCTAATTCTCTTTGTTTTATTTGTTGTTTATCTAAAATAGAACTTTCTGTTTTTTGTGAAAAACCAAAGATTGAATGTAAAAGAAAAAGGAATGAAATAAATCGTTTCATGTGGTATATAAATTATAAATCAAAGATATCTAAAAGCTTTTCAGTTTACGAATATTTATATTTTTTAAATTCCATTTTTGTCGTAATTTCCTAACGTGAAATTGAAATTAATTCAGTTTTGCAAATAATATTAAATACACACCAATGAATATTATAAAAACAAAACACTTTCTTTTTGGATTATCAGTTTTGCTATTTGGTTTTACGAATGAAGTAAATGCTCAAAAGAAAACAGACAGCTTTAAAAATTTAATTCAATACGTTGACCCAATGATTGGTACAGCCAAAATGGGACATACGTATCCTGGCGCAACAGTTCCGTTTGGGAGTGTACAATTAAGCCCTGAAACAGATACAATTGCTTATAGTTTAAACGGAAAATACAATGGTGAAGTCTACAAATATTGTGCAGGCTATCAATATGAAGATAAAACGATTGTAGGTTTTAGTCATACCCATTTTAGCGGGACAGGACATTCTGATTTGGGGGATTTTTTAATAATGCCAACAACGGGAAAATTACAACTGAACCCCGGAGTCGCTTCAAAACCACTATCCGGATATCGATCTGCGTTTTCGCATTCGACAGAAAAAGCAGAACCGGCTTATTACAGCGTTCTTCTTGAAGATCATAATATTAAAGCTGAACTTACGGCAACAACCCGCGTAGGAATGCATCAATATACCTTTCCAAAATCTGATGAAGCACATATAATTCTTGATTTAACTTCGGGAATTTACAACTATGATAAAAAGAATGTCTGGACATTTGTTCGTGTAGAAAACGATACTTTAATTACAGGATATCGCCAGACAAATGGTTGGGCTAGAACAAGAACCGTTTATTTTGCAATGTCTTTCAGTAAACCAATTAAAAGCTACGGTCAGGCGGCGCAGGAAAAAAGTGTGTACAGGGGTTTTTGGGGAAGATTTGATCAAACCAAAAACTTTCCGGAAATGGCAGGTCAAAACCTAAAACTGTTTTTTGATTTTAATACCGAAGAAGGCGAAAAAATCAAAATAAAAATGGCTTTATCTCCGGTGAGTTCTGCCGGTGCGCTTGAGAATATGAAAAAAGAAGTTCCGGGTTGGGATTTTGAAAAAATAAAAAAACAAAGTCAGGAAATTTGGAACAAAGAATTGAATAAAATTCAGATTGAAACTATTCAGAAAGAAGATTTAGTGAATTTTTACACGGCAATGTACCATGCATTTCTAGGTCCAACAGAATACATGGATCTTGATGGAAATTACAAAGGTTTGGATATGAATGTTCATAAAGCCGAAAACTTTAAAAATTATACAAGCTATTCATTATGGGATACTTATAGAGCTTTGCATCCATTGTTTAATATTGTTCAGCCTTCGAGAAACTCAGATATGATTAGTTCGATGTTGGCACATTCAGACCAAAGTGTGCACAAAATGCTGCCAATCTGGTCGCATTATGCCAATGAAAACTGGTGTATGATTGGGTATCATTCTGTATCTGTAGTGGCGGATGCGATTGTAAAAGGCAATATCAATTTTGATTCTGAAAAAGCACTTCAGGCGTGTGTGAATACTGCGAAAGTTTCTTATTACGATGGATTGGAATATTATATGAAAAAAGGATACGTTCCTGAAGACAAAAATGGATCTTCGGTTTCTAAAACTTTAGAATATGCTTATGATGATTGGGCAATAGCGCAGGCGGCTAAAAAATTAGGCAAAACTGAAATTTATAATGAATTTATCGAAAGATCTAAAAGCTATAAAAACGTTTACGACGAGAAAACAGGTTTCATGCGTCCTAAATTAAACGACGGAACTTTCAAAAAAGAATTTGACCCGCTAGACACGCACGGGCAAGGTTTTATAGAAGGAAATTCATGGAATTATAGTTTGTATGTTCCGCAGGATCCTGCAGAAATGATTAAAATGATGGGCGGAAACGACAAATTTAATGTTCGTTTAGATTCGTTATTCAACATGCATTTGCCGGATAAATATTTTGAAAATACAGAAGATATTACCAGAGAAGGAATTATAGGAAATTATGTTCACGGAAACGAACCTTCGCATCACGTTGTTTATTTGTACAATTGGACAAATTCGCCTTGGAAAGCACAGGACAAAATTAGAATGATCCTGAAAAAAATGTACCGAAATGGTGCTGACGGTTTAGGAGGAAATGACGATTTCGGGCAAATGAGCGCCTGGTATATTTTTAGCAGTTTAGGGTTTTACCCAGTTGCGCCCGGTTCTGATGAATATGCTTTAGGAAGTCCGTTAGTTAAAAAGGCGGTTTTTAATTTAGAAAACGGAAAAAACTTCGAAGTTGAAACCGTAAATCAATCGGATAAGAATGTTTTTGTGAGTAAAGTATTTTTAAATGGAAAAGAGCTTTCAAGACCTTTCTTAAAACATTCGGACGTTGTGAATGGCGGGAAAATTACTTTTTATATGAGTTCGAAACCGAATAAGAGGAATTACTAGGTTGTGTTAAAATTAGGATTGATTTTTGACTTCCTGCAAGGTTTTCAAAACCTTGTAGGTCTATTTTGGTGATGGATATAAAATACCTACAAGGTTTTGAAAACCTTGCAGGATTCGTGGCGAAAAAATACAGCAAACAAAAACTCTAAACATAACAAACTTTGCAAAAACTTCACGAAATTTGCACCTCAAATAAAAGACACGTATTATGAAAATAAATCTAAAATCAGGAATTGATAAATTGCTTTTCGGAATGAAGCAAAACGATGTAACGGCTGCTTTAGGAAAACCTGATAAAAATTATAAAGACGAAGATGATAATGTGATTTTTGTATATAATGCACAAAAAATCAGATTGACATTTTATCAGGAAGAAGATTTAAAATTAGGATATTTAGTAGCTTCAAGTACTGATTTAGAAGTTTTTGGATTCAAGTTAATTGATAGAAAAATTGCTGATGTAAAGAAAGATTTTGCTGCAAAAGGCATTACAAAATATACTCAGGAAACCTTTGATACTTTCGAAAATTATTTCAATGAAGACAATTGGTTTATTCTTCAAACTGAATTTGATGAAGTTGTGAAGTTTGAAGTAGGAGCGATCATTAATGATAAAGATGAATTTGACTGGAAGTTTCCGGTGAAGAAATAAACTCAATTTTGTCATTTCGAGGAACGAGAAATCACATCCAGAGAGCGACGAACTGTATGTTCTCACTTTATGTGATTTCTCGTTCCTCGAAATGACAAAATGAGAATAAAAAAAGCTCCAATCTTTTGATTGGAGCTTTTTGTCTTTGTAACTAAAAAAGAAATTTACCCTTTCAACCACGCAGTTTTAAGTTTCTCTTTTGAAGCATCTGTAGCTTTAAAAGTTTCTTTTTCTTCGTATGGAAGTTTCACAGTTCCTTTTATAGTTTGCTCTTTTCCATCACGCTTTATTTGAAGAGTAATAGGATCATTTTCTTTCCAGTTTTCACTTTCTGTAATCAAATCGTATATGTTGTCAAGGTTGTAAGTTTTACCATTTACAGTTGTTATACCATCACCAGCTTTAAGATTTAAGCTTGTAAAAAATACATTTAAGTCAACATCAGGGCGAATGCTTATTGCTTTTGTCGCTTTATCAACACCAATATATGGCTGCTGTCCTTTAATGAAAATTGTTCCGGCTGCTTTTTCAACAGATTTTGTTACGCCTACTTTTGCTAAATAAGTTTCGTAAGGAATAGGAGTAGTTCCTGCAACATAAGTTTTTAAGAATTCACCAACTTCAGGATATGTCAATTGAGTAATTTTTGCAAAAAGCTCATTATCGTTAAATGGTTTTTCAACGCCATATTCGCTGGATAATTTATGCATTAAATCAAGAATTCCTCTTTCTCCATTACTTTTTTCTCTAATAATGATGTCTATACACATACCAATTAAAGCTCCTTTTTGGTATACATTTAAATATTGGTCTTTGTAAGGTTGCTCTAAAACATTTTTGCTCATTACCGTAAACGACATTGTATCGTTTAAACCTTTTGCCTGTTCTATTTTATCAGCAATACGAGTATAGAATTCGGCTTCGTCAATTAAACCCTGATTAATTTGAAAAAGGTTTGCAAAGTATTCAGTTACACCTTCATACATCCATAAATGATCTGACATTTTTGGTGCATTATAATCAAAATACTGAATTTCTTTTGAATGTACAGTTAGCGGAGTTACAATATGGAAAAACTCATGAGAAACTACATCTTTCATAGATTCAACCAATTTTTCTTTTGGCATTGATTCCGGCAAAACAACTGTTGTAGCAGTTGGGTGTTCTAAGGCACCAAAACCATGTGCATCATCTTTTGCCATGCTTGATAAATACAATAAAACAGTATATTTTTTAGTCGCATTTACTTTTCCTAAAAAGTTTTTTTGCGCCGTCATCATTGTTTTCATTTCCGGTGTTATACTTTCGGCTGTAAATTTTCCTGTTGGAGAATAAACGGCGATTAAAATATCCATTCCGTTTACATTGAAAGTTGTATAGTCAGGTTTAGAATACATAATTGGATTTTCAACCAACACAGCATAACGTGGAGTTGTAAAAACGTCACTTGTTTTGCTTGCATCTTCATCATTCATAGAAGTTGCTCCCCAAAGTGTTTCAGGATGCGTAATGGTAACTTTATACGGAACATCTAATTTATCCTGAAAATACCCCACAAAACCGTGTGTATTGACCATGAAATTGATTCCTGCGTTGATATTAGTTCCTGCTGGTGAGAAAACGTCATCATTACCAAAGCCGGTTCCTTTTTCAGTATCAAAAGTATCACCAACTAAATAAGTTATTTTCGTTAATGTTTTGGCATTTGAAATGGACCATGAATTATCGTCAATTCTTTTTACTGTTAAAGCGTTTCCTTTAGCATCAAAAGCTTTAAAATCATCAGAATATTTACCGTAATTATCTGTAGAATAAGTTCCGGGAACTGTTTTTGGGATACTATAAATAATTTCATCTGTTTTTATTTCCGGCGGAGTAACGGTTACCAAAACTTTATCGTCTTTTACATCGACAAGATTAATAGTAACAGCTACGGTATTATTTTTTGCAGCTCCGGAACCCGTACCGGTTTTACAGCTCCAAAACGTTACCGCAAGAGCTAATGTGTAAAGTATTTTTTTCATTTGTTTATGTTTAGTTATGTGTATTTGACTTATAAAATGTAATAATGTTACATAAAATTAAAAATAAAAAAAAACTCCCGATTCACAGGAGTTTTATGCTAGTCAAGTTTGTTCTTTATGTAATATTTTCCATCCAAATCTTCATCAAAATCATCTATTTTAACGGGTTTTGGTTTTGGTTTATTTGCGATCGCCTTCTTTTTCCACATTTCAAATTTTTCGAGTGGCATTTTCTTTTTCATGATTTCCAGAACTTCTTTTTCTGCCAATCCAAATTCTTTTTTTATAATTTCAAATGGATTTCTTTCTTCCAATGCCAACGAAACAAGTTTTTCCGTTTGTTCCCAGCTCAACTCTTTGCGGTTACTCTTTTTCATCACGTGAAAATTAATTCAAAATAGGGGTTAATGATTAATAGATTGATTTTCAATTTAAGTATCAATATTAATAAAAAAAATAATTAGTTGGTTCGATCAGGTGTGTTTTTTTTAATGATTTTGCTTGTTTTTTTCGGATCTTGATTTTTGAAACGGAATTTTTAATAAATTTTTCAATTTGTTATGCTCATCTGCTGCCATGTGCGTATCTACTCCGTATATTAATTCTTCTTTTGGCAACGTTGTAAAAGTGCCAAAAAGTCGATCCCAAACAGAAAAAATGTTTCCATAATTGCTGTCAGTATAGGGTAAAACATAATGATGATGTACTTTGTGCATATTAGGAGAAACGATAAAATAACTCAGAATATTGTCTAATTTAGGAGGCAGCGAAATATTAGCATGATTAAATTGAGAAGCTATGACAGATAATGATTGATAAAGAAAAACCATCCACATCGGACTTCCGACTATTAAAACGCCTGCAGTTGTAAATAAAAAACGAATGATGCTTTCACCCGGATGATGTCGATTTGCCGTTGTAGTATCAATCCAGGTATCTGTATGATGAATTAAATGAAAACGCCATAAAAATTTTATTTTATGTTCGATAAAATGCGCTAAATAAGCGCCTATTAAATCTAATAAAAGCAAACCAATAAGGGTATAAAGCCAAATTGGAATTTTTGGGAGCCATTGCAAAATTCCAAAATTATTTTCGGTTGTCCAGGCAGCAGTTTTAATTAGTATAAAAGCTAAAATGAAATTTACGATAATAGTTGTAATCGTAAAAAAGATATTTATTCCTGCGTGATGCCATTTTCTATATTGCATCCGGAATAGTGGAAATGTACTTTCGATAAGCCAAAAAATAGTTATTCCTCCAACCAAAATTAAACTTCGGTGTGAAGATGGAATCGTACTGAAATAAGCAATGATTTCATTCATAATAAACTATTAATTTAAAATAGAATAAACTTTGTCGCTTTATAAGCGTATTAAAATTACTGATATTTCATAAAAAAAAGAGAAAATCAAATATAAATATATAAGATTTTCTCTTGAATAAATTATCTTAATAAAGATTTATTACTTTTTGATAAGGTTGATAATAAATAATAAAACCCAGGCTCCTCCAACAGCGATTAGTATTTGCCATAAAAGGCCGCCTCCGCCAATTCCAAGTTTACCGGCAATCCATCCACCGATGAATCCACCAATAATTCCAACGATGATATTACCAATTAATCCAAAGCCAGCACCTTTCCAAACCTGACCTGCTAGCCATCCTGAAATTGCTCCAATAAGTAAGAAATATAAAAATTCCATATTTTAAATTTTAATGTTATTTGTAAATAATACTATTCTGTATCGTCTTGTTTTTGTAATAATGTTTTATAAATAAATCCGGCAACAATAGCTCCTAAAATTGGTGCAACCCAAAATAGCCAGACTTGCGAAAGAGGTTCTCCACCCACAAAAATTGCCTGAGACAATGATCTTGCCGGATTAACAGAAGTATTTGTGATCGGAATGCTTATTAAGTGAATTAATGTTAGGGCTAAACCAATTGCAATACCAGCAAAAGAGGTGTTTGCAAATTTATCTGTAGCACCTAAAATGATTAATAAGAAAAACAAGGTAAGCACAAATTCAGCAATAAAAGCTGCTGCTAAAGAATATCCGTCCGGAGAAAAAGCACCAAAACCATTTGATGCAAATGCTCCTGCTTTGGTTGCATCAATTACAAAACCTGCTTTTCCCGAAGCAATTGTATATAATGTACCTGCTGCTGCAATTGCACCTATACATTGCGCGATTATATAAGGGATCAAATCTTTTGCAGGGAATCTTCCTCCGGCCCACAAACCAAACGAAACAGCGGGGTTAAAATGTCCGCCTGAAATATGACCAACAGCATATGCCATCGTTAATACCGTTAAACCAAAAGCCAATGCAACACCTGCAAAACCAATCCCCAATTCAGGAAATCCTGCCGCAAAAAGTGCACTTCCACAACCACCAAAAACCAGCCAATAAGTTCCGAAGAACTCTGCAAATAATTTTTTCATAGTAAATAAATTTAATTAATAGTTTGTTTGTTAAAGGGTATATTTATATGCCCATAAAATCAATACAATTTGTAAGGGCAAACGTATTAATAAAATAATTTTTAACAAAGAAAAACTTCCTTTTTTCTTACAAAACATATGAACATTTGCAGGAAAAACAGCAATTAATAATGCTATAATTCCCCAGGCGGCCAATTTTGTCGTAAAAGGAACTATTAGCAGGATGCCTAAAATAATTTCGGCAGCTCCACTTAAAATATTTAATTGTTTGGGGTTTGGCAGATAGGAGGGAATGATCTTAATGTACATTCCCGGATTTTTGAAATGATTAATTCCCGCAATTATATAAAGAAAAGCCATTAAATATAAATGCCAGGGTAGGTTCATGATATAATTATTTATCACGAAATTATAAAAAAAATTAACAAAAAATGATTTACAATTACTTTATTTTTAATAGAACGTAAATTTGTTAATTTTTACGTTTGAAATTTATATTCATTATAATAATGGCAAGAATGATTAAAACAATTCCAACCCATTGTAAAAAGATAACTTTTTCATTTAATAAAACATATGCCATCATTACCGAAACTGGTAATTCGAGAGCAGAAACAATGCTTCCTAAACCAATTCCCGTTAACGGAAACCCTGCATTCATAAGCATTGGAGGAATTATTGTTCCAAATAAAGATAAAATGATTCCCCATTTCATGAAAATGGCAAGATTAAAAGCAGTTGTCTGAGTAGCAAATGCAAATGAAAATACAATTACTGCTCCTCCTAATAGCATATACAAACTACGCTGTGCAGATGAAATTTCAGTTGCAACACGATTTGCAGTAAACATAGTTGTCGTAAAAGATGCTGCTGCCATAATTCCCCATGCAATACCCCTCCAATCCAATTTTATATCATTATTGATAATATTGGTCGCCAAAACAGTTCCGATCAAAACAATAAATACGGCAATGACTTTTTGTTTTGAAGGTAATTTTTTTTCCAGAATCATTTCCAGCAAAACACCCATCCAGACGGTTTGCATTAATAAAACGATACCAATAGAAACCGGAATATATTTTACAGCCAAATAATAGAATAAACTGGTCATTCCTAATGAAGTTCCCGCAAGCATTAAGCTAAATATGTTTTTTGGTGTTGCTTTTACAACATTATCTTTATGCTTTATTTTTTGAAATGTATTAATTAATAAGATACCAATAATTCCCAATACAAATTGAGATGTTGTTACTTCTGCAGTAGTATATCCTTCAGAATAAGCCATTTTTACAAAAGTAGCCAGCATTCCATAAGTTGTGGCACCAATTGCAACTAAAAATACTCCCTTTAATACATTGTTTTGTGACATCTTAAATTGTTTTAATTAAAAATAAAAGCCGGCAAAGGTAAGCTATTTTGTTTAGGATTTAATAGAAAACAGTTGTAAACATTATTAGTCTTGCGATTTCAGGCTAAATTTTAAATGTAAAATTGTGAATTTGATAGATTTATGTTTGATTTAATAAAATAAAAAACCCATCAATAATGATGGGTTTTTATATCTAAAATTTAAAATAAATTATTTTAAAGCTGGTTGATTTTGATAAGTTTCGATTTCAAAAACCAAAGTTGCGTTTGGCGGAATTACTCCTCCTGCACCTTTTTCTCCGTAAGCTAAATTTGAAGGGAGAAAGAAAATTGCTTTTTCTCCATCGGTCATCATACCTAATGCTTCTAAGAAACCAGGAATCATTCCGTCTTTTTTACCAACTGTAAAAGGAAAAGCCTGATATCCTTTTTGTGCATCTCTGTTAGCATCATATTTACCATATGCTTTTGCTACCTGAGACATGCTGCTGTCAAAAAGATTTCCGTCTTCAAAATATCCTGCATAGTGAAAATAAATTGTAGATCCGTCAGCTCCTTTTACCCCGGTTCCTTTTTGTGTAATAACATATTGTAGACCAGATGGTGTTGCAGTTGCTTTGGCTTTAGTAGCAGCAAAATAAGCTGCTTTTTCAGCAATTACTTTCTTACTTTCCGCTTTTTTAGCTTCATCTTTTTTTGCATCATCAGCTATAACTTTTAAAGCATCAAATTTTTTAGCCGCAGCACCTTTACGAGTAATAGTAATTTTTGTCATGATATCGTCCTGAACAATTTTATTTACATTGTCCATTCCTGAAACTACGTGACCAAAAATAGTATGTTTTCCATTTAACCAAGGTGTTTCTTTATGTGTGATAAAAAACTGGCTTCCGTTTGTTGCCGGACCTGAATTTGCCATGGCTAAAACACCACCTTTTTCAAATTTTAATTCTTCAACAAATTCATCTTTAAATGAATATCCTGGTCCTCCGGAACCGTTTCCATCAGGATCTCCACCCTGAATCATAAAATCATTGATAACTCTGTGAAATTTCAAACCGTCGTAAAATGGTTTTCCTTTTAGTCTTTCTACTTTTACATTAGGATTTGTACCTTCTGCCAAAGAAATAAAATTAGCCACAGTAACTGGCGCTTTTACATATTCTAAAGACAAAACAATATCACCTTTAGTTGTAGAAATGGTGGCAAAAATCCCCTCATTAGGATTGGCCTGTGCAACTGCTTTTGTTGTAGCTGGCTTTTTAGCAGTAGTTTTTTTTGTTGCTTGTGCCTGAACATTGATTATTGCAAGGCAAAATAAAAATAGAAATTTAAATTTCATCGTGTTTTAGAATTTAAGTCTGTAATAATGTTTCAAAAATAAGAATATTATTACGGTTTCTCTAGTAATTGTACTTCAAAAATAATATTAGCATTTGGAGGAATAACTCCACCAGCTCCCGCAGCTCCGTAAGCTAAATGAGAAGGGATAAAAAGAACAGCTTTATCGCCAAAAGAAAGCTTTTCAATACCTTCAATAAATCCTGGGATCATACCGTCTTTTTTACCTGCCTGAAAAGGAATTGGCGAATATGCTTTTGCTTCGGCTCTTGCAGGATCAAATTTCCCAAAAGTTTTGGCAACGTCTTCAATACTTGTGTCAAACAAAGTTCCGTCTTCTAGAAATCCTGCGTAGTGAATGTATAACTGTGTTCCTATTGCAGGTTTTTTACCGGCTCCTTTTTCAGTAATTACATATTCTAAACCTGTTGAAGTTTTAGTTGCTTTTGCTTTTTGAGCAGCATAATAGTCAATTTTTTCTTTTTGAACTCCTGCAAATTTGCTTTTTTCTTTTGCTATATCTGAAAAATAATCATTAAAAACTTTTACAGCATCAAATTTTTTAGCAGCTTCTCCATTTCTGATAATAGTAACAGAAACGATAGTATCATCTTGTTTTACCTGATTGACAACTTCTTGTCCTTTTTCAACCACATGACCAAAAATAGTATGTTTTCCGTTTAACCACGGTGTCTCAACATGTGTGATAAAAAACTGACTGCTGTTTGTTCCTGGACCATTGTTTGCCATTGCCAAAACACCGGCTTTGTCAAATTTTAAATCAGTGAATTCATCTTTAAATTTATATCCTGTATCACCAGAACCTGTTCCTTCAGGATCTCCTGTCTGAATCATGAAATCTTCGATAACTCTGTGAAACTTTAATCCGTTGTAAAACGGTTTTCCTTTTAGATAATCTTTGGTTACAAATTCATTTTTCCCTTCGGCCAAAGTCACAAAATTAGCAACAGTAACAGGTGCTTTTTTATAATCTAATTCAACAATAATATGACCTTTGTTGGTTTCAATATCTGCATATAAACCATCAGGCAAATTGCTATGCTCGTCTTTACAAGAATAAAATGAGGAAACGGCTAATAGTAATAATAAAATACTTTTTTTCATTTTTAAAATATTGTTTTTATGGTTTTACAGTGTCTTTTTTAGTTTCAGTGATTGGTTTTTTAACAGCCGGTTTTGTTGGCTGAACTGTTGTAGTCTTTGTTGCAGCGGCAGTTGTTGTACCTGTAGTTGCGGGAGTTGTTGTTGAAGTTGTTGCAACAGCCGGATCCGGAACAAAATTTCTTAGTGTAACAGTACAAATTAACGATTCATTGGTTCCGATTTTTTTATTATCGCCATGATATCCGTATGCAATATGTGATGGAAATAAAAATGTAACGGTTTCATTTTTATGCATCAGCTTAATACCGTCACGTAATCCCATCATGATATCTTGTTTGTCAACATAATAAGTTTGCGGGCCAAGCTCTGCTTCAGAATAAATAATTTTACCTTCAATATCTTTTATTTCTAAATTAAAATAAGCGATATCTCCTTTTTTGGGAGTTTGTGTATCGGTTAGATTTTTTTCATCATATGAAAGCCAGTAACCTTTTCTGGTTGCATAATATTTTACTTTCGGATTGCTTTTGATGATTTTTTTAATAACATCTTCTTCGCTTGCAACCAGTTTTTTATTACGGTCAGCCGATTTTTTCATAAAAGAACCTGAAGATCTCGAAATAGGTCTTCTTGCTTCTTCGTGTTGTTTACAGCTAACCAATAAAACAGCAAAAAGTAGGGTGTAAATGCTTAGTTTTAAGTAGTTCATTTGGGTTATATTTTTAGTTTTGTTACTAAATCTTCAAATTTTTTCACCGTTTCTTCCATAGAAACTTCAGATCTTCCTCCGGCGGCGTTGCTGTGGCCTCCACCATTAAAATGATCTCTGGCGAATTGATTTACGTCAAATCCTCCTTGCGAACGGAAAGATATTTTGATAATGTTTTCGTCTTTATTTTCTATAAAAATAGCAGTAAAACAGATGCCTTTTATGCTTAATCCGTAATTAACAATTCCTTCTGTATCGCCTTTTACATAATGAAATGTATCTAATTCTTGTTGTGTAAGTGTTGTATAAGAAGCTTTATATTCTTCAAAAACTTTCATGTTTTGCAATGCGCGACCCAATAATTGCAAACGGCTGTAAGAACTATTATCAAATAAAAGAACCGGAATTTGAGTATTTTCAACACCCAAATCTATCAATTCGGCAATAATGCGGTGTGTATTTCCTGTTGTTCCCGGAAAACGAAATGATCCGGAATCAGTTAATATTCCGGTATAAATGCAAGTTGCGATGGTTTTGTCTAAATCTTGTTTTTTATCTAAAAAAGAAATGAAATTATAAACCATTTCGCAGGTAGAACCAAACGCGGTATCAGAGTACATATAAGTAGCATAATCATCAGGTTTTTGGTGATGATCAATCATGATAAATGGCGCAGTTAGTTTTGCTAAAGTATGTTCCATTTCGCCTGTACGATGAAAAGCATTAAAGTCAAGTGTAAAAATTAACTCGGCTTCTTCTAATATTTTGGTGCAGTTTTCAGTGTCTTTTTCGAATATTTTTACGGTTTCAGAACCTGGTAACCAGGCTAGGAAATCAGGAAAATCATTAGGCGCAATCACCGTTGGCTGATGATTGTTTTTTAATAAAAAATGGTATAAACCTAACGTCGATCCCATGGCGTCGCCATCTGGACCTCTGTGCGGAATTATGGCGATTTTCTTTGGGGTTGCGAGCAACAATTGTATCGCTTGAATATCTTGTATTTTCATAGTGTGCGAATTTACATTTTTTTAATGTAATGCTGAAATCATTTTATATTTTAAGTTAGATGTTATGGGTTATTGATTAAAAGTTTTTTGAATTGGTTAATTCTTGGTTTGAATTTTGAAAAATTGAACACGGATGAAACTGATTCGCTAAAGCGAAAACGCGGATTTAAGCAGATTTATTTTAGATTGAAATTTCACAAAGATTCTCAAAGAATTCACAGAGATTCACGAATTTTTTGGAATTTGGAATTTATTTTTTGGAATTTAATTGAAACGCGGATGAAACGGATTCGCTAAAGCGAAAACGCGGATTTAAGCAGATTTATTTTAGATTGAAATTTCGCAAAGATTCACGAAAGTTTGGAATTTGGAATTTAATTTTTGGAATTTCGTTTCCTATTGGATTTTGGAATTTAAAAATTGGAATTTAATCCCCGATAAAGTCTGTATTTTGCCCCTTTTACAACCTGTGATTTATAAATTCCAACAGAACCAGAGGAAAAATAGGCAACAATACAAGCAATTGCAATAAAAATTCCCGGTTGAAGACCAAATAATTCCAGTCCCATAAAGGTACAGGCAATAGGAGTGTGGGTAGCGCCCGAAAATACAGCTACAAATCCCAAACCTGCCATAAGTGCAATTGGCATTGGAATAATTACAGATAAAGCGCTTCCTAAAGTGGCACCTACAAAGAATAACGGAGTTACTTCGCCGCCTTTAAACCCGGCTCCTAACGTAAATCCGGTAAATAATATTTTGAGTAAAAAGTCATACCATTGGTTTTGATTTGAAAATGAATCCACAATTTCCGGAACTCCTAATCCTGAGAATTTTGTAAATCCAAAACCTGCTATGGCTATGGCTAAAATGATTCCGCCAATGAAAGGTCTTAAAGGTGGAAATTTAATTTTTGAAAAAAGGGAACCCCAAAAGTGCGTGCTTCTCGAAAATAATAAAGCAGCAAGTCCGGATAAAACGCCAATGATAATGGTATAAAATATGGTGGAAATTGAAATTTGTGGAATCTCAGGAATACTATAATGTGTATGTTTTACCTGCCAGAATTCTACCGTAAAATAAGCGACATAAGCTACTAAAAAGGATAAAAGAATGCTTTTAAAATTTATTTTACTGAAATATAAAACTTCTAAAGCAAATATAGCGCCCGCCAAAGGTGTTCCAAAAACAGATGCAAAACCAGCGCTGATACCGAGAATAATTAAGATTTTGCGTTCGGAGTTGTCTAGTTTGAAAATTTTTGTGAATTGATCTGCAATTGCGCCGCCCATTTGTACAGCGGTGCCTTCACGGCCTGCAGAACCTCCGAATAAATGAGTAATTAAAGTTCCAAAAAGAACTAACGGAGCCATTTTGAACGGAATTACTTTTTGCGGATTTTCATATTCTTCCAGCAATAAATTATTGCCTTTTACAACCGATTCTCCCCAATAATAATAACTCAGTCCGACTAATAATCCGCCGAAAGGCAAAAACCAGACAATCCAGTCGTGATGAATTCTAAATTGAGTAACAAATTCTAAAGAAACTAAAAAAGACGCCGACGCAGAACCTGAAAAAACACCTATCAAAACACAGATCAAAATCCATTTGAAAGTGGTAAGGAATATTTCTTTTGGTTTTTGAGAAGTCATTAATGTAAATGCGGGCAGATTTTTCGCCACGAATTCACGAATTTAGAAAAAAATATCTGTTTTGATCTTTTTAGAATAGTAATTCGTGAATTCGTGGCTAAAAAAATATTATTGTATCACAGCTGTAAATTCAATTTCAACTAAATATTCAGGAGCAACCAGTTTACTGATTTCATAAAAGCCGGTTGTAGGTTTTACATCTTTAAAGAAAGCAGAATGTGCTCTTGCAACATCTTCAAAAGTTGAAATGTTGGTTGTAAAAATACGCGTTCTGATTACATCTTTCATTCCAACATTCAAATCTTCAAGAACTTTTTCAACACGTTCCAAAATATTATACGTTTGAGCATAAGCATCGTCAGCTTTTACTTTTTCGCCATCAACAATTGCCACAGTTCCTGAAACTTCGATAATGTTACCAATTCTTACAGCACGGCAATATCCCATTTTATCTTCCCATGGTGATCCTGTCAAGATGTTTTCTCTTTTCATTTTGTTAGTTTTTCTGAATCGTTTTTGTCAGTTTTAAAAACAAATTCGGGTTAATTAATTCTGCTGCAATTTATAAAATATGTAGCTGAAAAGGAGGTTTTTTATTTAAAATCCATCTGTAAATTATTGTTTTTTGTGATATTTTAAATCGTAAAATTGAAATGATTATTCGATTTGATGCTGTTCAAAAAGACGCAATTTATTTTGCGTCGCCGTTAAGTTTTGCTGTAAAGTTTCAATTTTATTCAGTAAATGATAAATGGCATCAATTCCTTCCAGATTGATTTTGAGATCATAATGCAAACGAATCATTTTTTCGATGGCTGGCAATTGTTCCGGCTGTAAATATTCATCTTCTTCCTGAATAATAATTTCAACTAAACCATAATTATTCAGCTCTGTTATAAAAGTATTTTCAATTTCGTGATACAGGCAAAATTGTTTTATCTGGATTAAATTTTTACTATTCATGGTTTCTGATTTTAGCTAATTCTGCGAATAATTCTTTTTCTTTCTGAGATAATTTTGTTGGCGTTTTTACATTATAAGTAATGTATAAATCGCCAAATTGATTGTCTTTTTTATAAACCGGAAATCCTTTTCCTTTCAGTTTCACCTTCGTTCCGGTTTGGGTTTCGGCAGGAACTTTAATTTTTACTTTTCCATCAAAAGTATTCACGTAAACTTCTCCGCCTAAAATTGCGGTATAAAAATCAATATCAACATCTGAATATAAATTATTTCCCTCACGTTTAAAATCAGAATTATTTTCGATATTAAAAGTAATATACAAATCACCATTCGGGCCACCGTTTGCACCGGCTCCGCCATGACCGGAAATTTTTATAATCTGACCATTTTCGACACCTGCCGGAATTGTGATTCGGATATTTTTTCCGTTTACAGCCAGATTTTGTTTGTGAGTGGTATATGCCGAAGATAAATCTAATTGCAGTTCAGCATTAAAATCCTGACCTCGATATTTTGCCTGACCTCTTGAACTTCTTCCTGCAGATCCGTACATAGAATTGAAGAAATCTGAAAAATCACTTCCAGAAAAATCACCGCCAAAACCAGAAAAGTCTCCGCCCGAAAAATCAGAACTGCTTTGTTGTCCTGATCGCTGTTGATTTGGGTTGTAACCCGCTTTCTCAAATTCGTCTGCATGTTGCCAGTCTTTTCCGTATTTATCGTATTTTTTTCGGTTTTCGGGATTGCTTAAAACCTCATTCGCTTCGTTGATTTCCTTGAATTTTTTCTCCGCTTCTTTATCATTCGGATTCAAATCAGGATGGTACTTTCTGGCCAGTTTTCGATACGCTTTTTTAATCTCAGTTTCTGTGGCTGATTTTGAAACATCTAATGTTTTATAATAGTCTATATAATCCATTTTCTGTGTTTTTTAGTGGAATAATTAAGGTATTGAAGTTAGGAATAAGTTGATGATTTTCAAAATTTTATTTTAGCACTTTCTTATAAAAAAAACAATTTCTCATCATGTTAAAATAAAATAATTCTTACAATTTAATTTTATTAATATAGGATTTTGTCTATTATCGCAAAATAACATAGACTATTGTCTATTTCTTTAGGGCAATTAAAAAATTATAAAGAAAAATAAAATCTAATATTTTAGCTATGAGAAAATTATCTTTTCAAAAACCAATTTGGAATGTTGTGCTATTAGTTACAATGTCGTTATTATTTATTAATTGCAGTTCAAGCCATGATGACGAAATTATTCCATCAAATAATATGGCATTTAATGTAGCCGATTTTTCTTTAAACATAACAAGAAAACAACTTTATGGTGATTATCTCGCCATAGATTTTGATGTAAAAAACACTTCAAAAACATCCTATAGTGTTTATGAGCAAGGAACGTTCTCTGTAAAATTTACTGCAAAAAGCACTGATGGTGAGGTGTTTCAACGAATAACGTATGTCGATTATGTTGAAACCGGAGTTACTTATTCTGATTATGTTCATCTGAATTTTAGTGCAAATAAAACCTTAGATGTTTCTACACTAACAGCCGTAATTGTTAAAGATTAAAGGAGAATGACAAATCCGACTTATGAAAATGAGTCGGATTTTTTTATTTATATAATTTGGGAGAGTAAAATTACGATCGCTTTTTTGGCAGGTTTTTTGATTCTAAAAATTAGCCTAATATATTGTTATAAAAATCTTAAAGCTGTAGTGCCTAACTAAATTATGCTATTTTTGTGAAGCTACTTTTTGGGTTTATAAAATTTTAAAAGCCGATTCGATAATACTATTTCAATGAAACATATTTTATTTTTCATATTATTTTTTACTGCCGCAGCAATGTCGGCACAAACTGAATTTAGTACTAAATACAAAAGTATTCCTGCACCAAAGTTTAGTGCAAAGCCAAAGAAAATTCCTGAAGTAAAAGATCCTCAGGGAGAAAATTCAGATATTCCGAGTATAAAGACACCCAACGTTTTTGAGAATACAAGTATAACTCCAAAATCAAAATTTCAGATTGGAGAAGAAAAAAGTAAATTCACCATGTCTACAGAAACTGATTTTGCCAATCCAGGCGATCGTTATGTGCCAAAAATGGAGAAAGAACTGGATAAAGCCTTAAAAGATGCCGGACTAAAAGAAGGAAGGGGAGAATTGGTTAAGAAAAACATTTCCCTAGGAGATTTTAGAACCAAATCAGAATATTTTATTGTAAAATTCAGGGATTTTGGTGCCATTGATGGTGATTTGGTCAGAGTTTCGTCAAATGATAGAGTTATTGCAAATCAATTATTTTTGGATGCAAGCTTTAAACAGGTAAAAATTGACCTTGTTAATGGTTTTAATAAACTCGATTTTGAAGCCTTAAACATTGGAACATTAGGAGGAAACACCGCAGAAATTCAGGTTTACGATGATAAAGGAGCCTTAATAACCAATGATTATTGGAACAATCTTGCGGCAGGTTTTAAAGCTTCGATTGTTGTTACGAAAGAGTGACTTTTGAGGTACAAAGCAACAAAGGTTCAAAGGGACAAAGTTGCTATACTTTGAAACCTCTGAACCTTTGTTACTTTGCAACTTTGAACCTTATAGGCCTTCTTTCAAATGTTTATAATTTGATTTAACGGTATCTAAAACTTCATCCATTTTACCGCCCAGCATTAATTTTGTCATAGATTTTGCCATACCCACAACTTGTTCCCATTCTACTTTTGGAGGCATTGCCAGCGCATTCGGATTCGTAAAAATATTTAGCAAAATAGGACCATTATGTCGGAATGCATTTTCTATTGCTCCTTCAACTTCTTCGGGTTTATGTACGTTTACACCCTGAAAACCCATCGCCTGAGCTATTAAAGCAAAGTCAGGATTAGTCATATCCGTTTCGTTATCCGGCAATCCCTGAACTTCCATTTCGAGTTTTACCATTCCCAAAGCGCGATTATTAAAAACAATAATTTTGATCGGAATATTATATTGATGAATGGTTGCCAAATCACCCAATAACATAGACAAACCGCCATCGCCACACATGGCAATAACTTGTCTTTCAGGATGTGCGAGAGCTGCACCAATAGCCATTGGCATTGCATTGGCCATTGATCCGTGATTAAAAGAACCCAGCATTTTTCGTTCTCCGGTTCCTTTAATAAAGCGAGCTCCCCAAACACAGGTCATTCCTGTGTCTACGGTAAAAATGGCATCTTTATTGGCTAATTTATCGATAATATGAGCGACGTATTCGGGCTGAATTGTGTCTTCTCCACCATTGTCATCGATATAAATGTTCATGTTTTCTTTTACACTTGCATAAAATTTAAGCTGAGCCTGCAAAAAACTGTCGTCTGTTTTGTTTTCCAGCAAGGGCAGCAAAGCTTCTATTGTATCGGCAACATCACCGCATAATCCCATGTAAAGATTGGCTCTTCGGCCTAAACGTTCGGTGCTGGTGTCAATTTGAATGATTTTATTATCAGTAGGCATGAATTTATCATACGGAAAATCAGTTCCTAACAATAAAACCAAATGGGATTCATGCATACTATGATAGGCAGAAGGCTGTCCAAGTAAGCCTGTCATTCCTATTTCGTTAGGATTATTAGGCTGAATACTCATTTTTCCTCTAAAAGAATATCCTACAGGAGCCTTAATATGTTGTGATAATTGTACCACCTGATCGTGTGCTTTTTCAGCTCCAATTCCGCAGAATAAAGTGATTTTTGTACTCTCATTTATGGCTTTTGCCAAATGCTGTAATTCATTATCAGAAGGGCGGATAACGGGATTACAATGAAAATACTGAGTTGATATATTGCTTTCAACTGCTTTTAATTCAGAAACATCACCGGGTAAACCAATAACGGCAACACCTTTTTTGCCTAAAGCGTGTTGTATGGCAGTTTGTATGATTCTTGGAGCTTGTTCAGCCGTCATAATCATTTGATTATAACAACTGCAATCGTCGAAAAGTTTGATGGTATTGGTTTCCTGAAAATAATCCATCCCCATTTCTCCTGTATTTATTGTGGATGCAATGGCTAACAAAGGCACATGTGAGCGATGTGCATCATATAATCCATTAATTAAATGAACATGTCCCGGGCCGCAACTTCCTGCACAAACAGCAAAACCGTCTAATTCGGCTTCGGCAGCAGCTGCATAAGCGCCCACTTCTTCATGGCGAACATGAATCCATTTTATTTTTCCGTTTCTTCGTATCGCATCATTAAAATGATTTAAGCTATCACCGGTAACTGCGTAAACACGTTTTACTCCGGCTTCTACCAACATTTCAACTAATTGTTCTGCAACTATTTTACTCATCGAATGTGTTTTTAGAATTCCTCTTAAAGGTAACACTCATTTCGATTGGGTTTGTTTTATATTTAAAGAATTATATTTTATAATCTACATTAATTTAGGTTCAAAGTGGCAAAGGTTCAAAGGAACAAAGCTGTAAAAGCCACTACACTTTTTAAACTCTGAACCTTTGGCGCTTTGTAATTTTAGATGCTAACAGAAAACTTAGAATCTTAGCATCTTAGAACCTTAGAAATTTAGAACGGATCCGCAGTCACTCCAAACTTCATATCTGCTTTTACGGTTACATCTTTTGTAAGTGTTTCTTTTAAGGTAACTTGTGTTCTAATTTTATATTGATCAGCTTTTATGTATTTGTCTAATTTGGCGTTGGTGCTAATTAGTTCAATCATATTCGTTGTTTCGGTGATATTATCCTGATACGCCAATTCTATTTCATCAGAATCTGTAGTTGAAATATAAAGATGAATTGATTTTAGAAATGTAAAAGTTTTTCCGTCAGGAGTTGTAATCGTTAGGTTGAGCGATTTTAATTTTACATCTTTGACCAACCCCGCTTCTGTTTTATTGTTTTTAAATTCTGCCGATGAATTTGTTGTAACATCCGGCGTAATAATTTCCGTAGGTAAATTAATAGGCGAGGTACTTTTTATCTGAATTGAGGCTTCGTTTGAAATTGTAAATGACAATAAATCGTCAATAGCATCGCAAGATGTGAAAAATAAGGATAATAAAAGTGTTGAGGCAATTAGTTTTGATTTCATACTTGAATGGTTTTTTGCATAGATACGAAGTTTTGGGATTATTGGATTTTTGTTTTTTAGATACAAAGTTTCAAAGACACAAAGGTTTAAAGGAAAAATCCTTCAAATCATAAATTTTAAAATCTTCCAACCTTTGTAAATCAGATTCTTTCAATTTAAAATTGAAAATAAAAGAAATATATATTTTAAGGCAAAAAGATTAAAATTAATAAATAGACAAAGAAAAATCTTTCAAATTATGAGATTTAAAACCTCAGAACCTTTGAATCTCAGAACCTTTGAACCTAAAATCGGAACTGTGAAAAAAAAATATTTTTTTTTCACAGTTCCGATTTTTCAATTTCGAATATAAAAAGTATTTTTGCGCATGCAACACAACGTACTTATTTTAGATTTCGGATCGCAATATACACAGCTTATTGCGCGTAGAGTTCGCGAATTAAATATATTCTGCGAAATTTTTCCTTACAATCACTTTCCTAGTGATTTATCACCTTATAAAGCCGTAATTTTAGGAGGAAGCCCATTTTCTGTTCGTGCAGAAGATGCTCCACATCCTGATTTATCTCAAATTCGAGGCAAATTGCCAATGTTGGCAGTTTGTTACGGAGCACAATATTTAGCGCATTTTAGCGGAGGTGAAGTAGCAGCTTCAAACACCAGAGAATATGGTAGAGCTAATTTGTCTTATATTAAAGACAATGAAACTTTCTTTGAAGGCGTTTCAGAAAACAGTCAGGTTTGGATGAGCCATAGCGATAGTATCAAAGCTTTGCCAACCAATGCGGTAAAATTAGCCAGCACGCATGACGTAGAATATGCAGCTTATAAAATTGAAGGCGAAACTACTTATGCTATTCAATACCATCCAGAAGTTTTCCATTCTACAGATGGATCAAAAATGCTGGAAAACTTTTTAGTAAAAATTGCCGAAGTTCCTCAAAACTTTACACCAAATGCTTTCGTAGAAGAAATGGTGGGAGAATTAAAAGAGAAACTAGGAAACGATAAAGTTGTTTTAGGACTTTCCGGCGGAGTAGATTCTACTGTTGCCGCAGTTTTATTACACCAGGCTATTGGAAAAAACTTATACTGTATTTTTGTAAATAACGGATTGCTTCGTAAAAACGAATTCCAAAATGTATTAGATCAATACAAAGGAATGGGATTGAACGTAAAAGGAGTAGATGCCGGAGATCGTTTTCTTGGTGAATTAGCCGGAATTAGCGATCCTGAAACCAAACGTAAAACAATTGGTCGTGTATTTATCGAAGTTTTTGATGATGAATCACACTTGATCGAAGATGTAAAATGGTTGGCACAAGGAACTATTTATCCAGACGTTATCGAATCAGTTTCTGTAAAAGGACCATCGGCAACAATTAAATCGCACCATAATGTGGGTGGATTGCCGGATTATATGAAATTAAAAATTGTAGAGCCGCTTAGAATGTTGTTTAAAGACGAAGTTCGAAGAGTTGGTGCTACTTTAGGAATAGATCCTGAATTATTAGGAAGACACCCTTTCCCGGGACCAGGATTATCAATTAGAATTCTTGGAGATATTACTCCGGAGAAAGTTCAGATTTTGCAAGATGTTGACGCTGTTTTTATTGACGGATTAAAATCTTGGGGATTATACGATAAAGTTTGGCAGGCAGGAGCAATCTTGCTTCCGGTAAATTCTGTTGGTGTGATGGGCGATGAGCGTACTTACGAAAAAGTAGTAGCGCTTAGAGCTGTTGAATCTACAGACGGAATGACTGCTGACTGGGTTCATTTACCTTATGAATTCCTGATGAAGGTCTCAAATGATATTATCAACAAGGTAAAAGGCGTGAATCGTGTAGTTTACGATATAAGTTCAAAACCACCTGCAACAATTGAGTGGGAATAGTACCATTTTTAAAATTAAGGTCTTACATTTGTAAGGCCTTAATTTTTTATAACCTACTATTTATGAGAGAACTTTTAACGATTTCTCTTGTGTTTATTTTGTCTTTTAACAAAATAACTGCGCAAGATTCAATTATTGAACACAAAATTCAAAAAGGAGAAACGGCTTATTTTATTGCCCAAAAATATAAGGTTTCTGTTGATGAAATTTACAAACTCAACCCCGAATCGCAAAGCGGAATAAAAGACAATCAGATTCTTAAAATTCCGGTTCATGCTGCAGAAAAACCAAACCAAAACCAAACTACTCATATTGTTGGTGCAAAAGAAACTCTTTTTGGTTTATCAAAACAATACGGGATTTCTGTAGAAGCGCTTCAAAATGCAAATCCAATTCTTGCCAACGGACTTCAGATTGGTCAGGAATTAGTTATTCCGCAAAATGCTTCAAATATTTCAAAAACTGAAATTACAAGTTCTTCAAAAGCAACCCATTTGGTTGTGGCAAAAGAGTCGTTATTTAGCATTGCCAGACAATACAATGTTTCTGTTCAGGATTTAGAAACTTTAAATAAAGATTTACTACAAAACGGATTGCAGATTGGTCAGACAATTGCAATTCCGAATAAAAGAAAAACCCTCGACGGCAGAGTTCGTGTAATTAATCAGGAAACTGTTTTTCATGTGGTTGAACCAAAGGAAACCAAATTTTCGATTGCTAAAAAATATGGAATTTCAATTGATCAGTTAGAATCTCAAAATCCCGAAATTGTAAACGGATTGGTTGTTGGCAATAAATTGGCCATCAATACAAAAGAAATAAAACCGGCAAACGAGAGTGAAGAATTGATGCTGGCTCTTGCCGAAAAACAAGTTGTTGTCGAAAAAACAAAAGCCAAAACTGTTGAAATTGATGATTTAAAAGACAGATTGGTTGTTCAGAAAGAAATGAATCAGAAAATTATAAAAATTAATGATCTGAAACTTAATCTGGATGATATGAGTGGTTCTAAAGATAATTCGGTTGAAAAACTGAGATTGGTTTTAGAAGCGAATAAAAATGTTCAGGATATTTTAATGGGGAAATTAGATTCTTTGGTTAATACAATGAACAATGATTTGGTTGAATTGAAAAGAATGGATGTTTTAAATATTGACCAATCAAAACGATTAGAAAAACAATCGTATGAAAGCATTGGAAAAACAAACGAATTATCTTCTCAATTAAAGAAAGAACTGGCTGAAAATAGAAAAGCATATGCCGGTTTAATGAATAAAGTAGAAAGAATCGCTGTCGAGGAAAATCAGGAGTACAAGAAGAAAATCCGCGAAAGCGAAAAAAACACCAACAAAACAGGATTGCAGCAACGACTTTCGCTTGACGAAATAAAAAGATATAAAATTGAGCAGGAAAAAGGCGATGCACAAAATCAATTACTGATTTCTAAAATTGATTCTTTGGATACTCAAAAAACAATTGAAATAAAACGTCATATCAGTAAAGCTTCTTATTATAGTATGGAAGCCAGAAAATTTGATGATAAAGTAGCTTTGATTAAACTGAAAAAATATCAGGATGAAGCGATTAAAAATCAGAATAAAGAAAATTCGGCTGTAGTTTCTAAATCAGTTTCAATAGAAGAAATGAGACGAGAATTGAAAGAAAACCCGCTGAAAAATGTAAAAAATGTAAAGATTGAAGTTTTTGATAATCTTAAAGAAGTTTCAAATGGCTATTACTTAGTTTTAGGTATATTTACCGATGCAGTGCCAAGAGATAAGTTAATTATGCAACTTATTGATTCGGGCGATTTTAATGCTAGTTTTTTCTTTAATATAAACAGTCTTTCCTATTATGTTTACTCAGATAAGTATCAAAATATGGAAGAAGTTTTATATCAATGCAAGAAAAGAGAAGAAGATGAGTTATATAAAAACATCATTATTGCTAAGGCCGAAATAGATCTTAGATAATTATTGTGTAAAAATTAACACTGGCCCGAATCTTGCTTTAAGCAAAATTAGTATCTTGTTTTTTGAATTAAAAATTAAATTGTTTTAGCCATATTATGAAATATTATTTAGCATTATTATCTCTTGTTTTTTTTATTAACACTTCTGCCTTTTCGCAGGAGAAAGTGGTAAAATATAAAGTTTCTGCTGGAGAAACCATCAATCAGATTGCAGAGAAATTTAAGGTTACACCTTATGATATTTATTCATTAAATCCTGATGCCCGCACCGGAATTTCGCCAAATTCTGTTTTGTTGATTCCAACGAAAGCAGGAAAAGCAGTAGCTAAAGCAGAATCTGTTTCTAAAAATGTTGTTTCAGAAAATGGTAAAACGCACGAAGTTCAGCCAAAAGAAACATTATTTGGAATTGAAAAAAAATATGGTGTTTCTGATGAAGCTTTAAAAGCGGCAAATCCGTTCCTGATTACAAATGGTTTGCAAATTGGGCAAACGTTGGTGATTCCTTCAAAAGGATCAGCAGCAAAATCAGTAACTGCAAAAACAGAAAAACCGGCGAAATCGTCTGCTGCTGAAAAATATGTTTATCACGATGTTGTGGCAAAAGAAACGAAGTATTCTATTGCTAAACAATATAAAACCACAGTTGAGGATTTAGAAAAACGTAATCCCGAAATTGTAACAAGTTTGCCAGTTGGCTATCGTTTAACAATAAAAGGTACGGCGCCAAAAACAGAAACTTCAGCTTCGGCTGTAACAACTGTTGCGAAACCTTCTGAAACTGCTAAAAAAGGGACCACTTACATGGATTATCAGGTAAAACCAAAGGAAACTTTTTATAGTTTAACACATACATTTCACATTACTCAGGAAGAATTAACGGAATTAAACCCGTCGCTTTCTGAAGGTGTTAAAGAAGGAATGGTTTTAAAAGTACCATCTGGATATGTGGCTCCAGTGCCAATTATTGCACAACAGCAGCCAGTAATTGAAAAATCGGTTGAAAAAACGGCTGATAAGCCAGTTGAAAATACAGGCGGAGGAATCAGAATTCTTGAAAAAGTAAAATCTGAAGAAGTTTCTGTTAATCCGGAAGTAGTTGAGTTAACTAAAAAAAGAGGACAAACAGAACGTCAAAAAGTGGTTTTGCTACTACCTTTTAATATTGCTAAAATGCAAAATGACACAACAAGTACAGCAACTCGCCTGAAAAAAGATAAGTTTTTGAATATGACACTTGATTTTTATTCAGGAGCTATGATGGCAATCGATTCGGCGAAAGTTTTAAAATTACCAATTGATGTTGCTATTTACGATTCGCAGGAAACAAAAAACACGTCGAATATTTCGAGCCTGATTTCGCAAAATAAACTTCAAAATGCAAATGCAGTTATCGGGCCATTTTATCAAAGTAATGCCGAAGCTACCGCCAATTCATTGCGTTTGTATAATGTGCCTGTAATTTCGCCTTTATCAAAAGATACGGCAAACCCAATTGATAATTTATACCAATCAATACCAACAAATGATGTAGTTAGAAACGCTATTTTTGACTATATGCGAAATAAAAACGGAAACATTGTTGCTGTTGTAGATAAGAAGAAAGAATCGGTTATAAATTATATCAAGCAAAATCAAAAAGGAGTTGTATTTGCAGCTTTGTCTGAAACCGGAGGTTTGGATGTGGCGAATTTAAAAAGCCTATTATTGCCAAACAGACTTAATTATGTTGTAATGGAAACGGCAAACACAGCGATGATTAAAACGACTATAAAAGCTTTAATCGATGCTCAAAAAACCTGTCAGGTTCAATTGGTGATTTTAGAACCAAATAGTACACTTGATACAGATGAAATTAATTTTGAGAATTTGGTAAAATTAAATTTAATGTATCCTTCTGTAACTCGTGAAAGTGATGAGCAGCCAGTTTTAATTTTTGAAAAAGAATACAGACTGAAAAATAAAGTGAATCCAAATTCGTATGCTACTCGTGGTTTTGATGTTACTTTTGATACGATGATGCGTTTGGTACAAGGAAAAACCTATCAGGAAACGACAGATTTAATAACAACGGAACAAGTTGACAATAAATTTCAATACTATAAAAAAGATGATGGCGGACACGCAAACAAAGGTGTCTACATTTTATATTACGACTCAGACTTAACTTTAAAAGTAGCAAATTAATGACATCGAAAGTAACCTATTTAGGCGATTTAAGAACAAAATCAATTCATGTGCAATCAGGAAGCGAAATTATTTCGGATGCACCATTAGATAATAACGGAAAAGGAGAAGCTTTTTCTCCAACAGATACAGTTGCCAATGCTTTAGCAAGCTGCATGTTTACAATTATCGGAATTAAGGCCCGTGATATGAACATTGATTTACAGGATTCTACAGCAGAAGTAACTAAAATAATGAATGCGGAACCAAGAAGAATTGGTGCAATCGAAATTGTTTTTGAATTGAAAGGTGCAGTAAATGAAAAAGACAGAACTATTCTTGAACGTGCAGGGATGACTTGTCCGGTATTTTTAAGTTTGAATCCGGATATTGAAAAACTAATTACCTTCAATTGGAAATAATATCATAAATACAATTTAAAAGCCGTCAAGAAATTGACGGTTTTTTTATGACAATAGATTTTTTTTTGTTTTTCAGCTGAGAAATCAAGAATTAACAAAATTTTCATTGCCGGATATTAGTTATAAAGAACTAATTGGAGTAATTTTGTTATGCAAAAAAAATGCAGATTAATGCGTAAAAAATGCAAAATATACACTTATTATTTTTTTAAGTTATCATGCTCTCTCACAATGATTTACTTAAAAAAAGTCAGATAATAATCTTTTTGTTATTCAAATTTAAAGATGTTATCTTTATATGGAATTGATTATAAGTGTTTTATCTTAAAATAAACGACCAAAAAAGAATTAAAAAAAACTATATCATGTTAAAAAGTAAAATCGACAAAGCAACAGGATTCGAAAAACGATTCGAAAACATCAATACTGTTGTTTTTGAAAATTCAACAGATGCCTCAAAAGCAGTTGCACAGGAAATTGCAGCATTAATTCAGGAAAAACAAAAAGAAAACAAACCTTGTATTTTAGGTTTGGCGACAGGATCTTCTCCAAAAGGATTGTATGCTGAATTGGTGCGTTTGCATAAAGAGGAAGGTTTGAGTTTTAAGAACGTAATTAGTTTCAATCTGGATGAATATTATCCAATGGAACCAAACTCAATCAACAGTTATGTTCGTTTTATGAAAGAATTACTGTTTGATCATGTCGATATTTTACCTGAAAATTACCATGTTCCGGACGGGCTTTTAACTAAAGAACAAATTGCCGATTATTGTCACGATTATGAAGCTAAAATTGAAGCTTTGGGCGGAATTGATCTTCAAATTCTTGGAATTGGTGGTAACGGACACATTGGTTTTAATGAATCTGGCTCACTTCAAAATTCAAAAACACGTTTGGTAGCGTTAGATCATATTACAAGAGTAGCAGCCAGCAAGGATTTCTTCGGATTGAGCAATACGCCAAGAACGGCAATCACTCTTGGAGTGAAAAAAATCATGGAAGCCAAACAAGTTATTCTTTTGGCTTGGGGTGAAGGTAAAGCAAATATTGTAAAAAAATCTGTAGAAGATGAAGTTACGAATCGTGTACCAGCGTCATTTTTGCAGGAACATAATAATGCCGTTTTTGTTTTAGATAAAGAAGCTTCTTCCAAACTAACCAGAATCAATAAACCGTGGTTGGTAGAAAAAGTAACATGGACAGATAAACTTAGCCGTAAAGCGGTTTTAGGATTAGCACTTCAGCTTAAAAAACCAATTTTAATGCTAACAGATGCTGATTATATCGAACACGGAATGAGCGATTTATTAGCAGATTCAGGTCCGGCATACGACATCAATATTAAAATATTCAACAAGTTACAAAATACAATTACGGGCTGGCCAGGTGGAAAACCAAATGCTGATGATTCAAACAGACCAGAGAGAGCAGAGCCTGCTAAAAAACGTGTCTTGATTTTTAGTCCGCATCCTGATGATGATATTATTAGTATGGGAGGAACTTTCATGCGTTTGCAGGAACAAGGACACGAAGTGCATGTTGCATATCAAACTTCTGGAAACATCGCTGTTGCGGATGATGAAGCGTTGCGTTTTGCAAGATTCGTAATTGATTATAATGAGAAATTCGGAATCAAAAGTGCAGAAGCCGATAACATTTACCAAAAAGCACAAACGTTTTTAGAGAACAAAAAGAATAGTGAAATTGATATTCCCGAAGTTCGCTACATCAAAGGATTAATCAGAAAAGGAGAAGCGAGAGCCACAAGCCATTTTGTTGGTTTGAGTGATGATCAGATTCATTTTATGGAATTACCTTTTTATGAAACCGGAACAATTGAGAAGAAACCTATTGGACCAGAAGATATTCAGTTAACAGTTGATTTAATTGAAAAGATAAAACCACACCAAATATATGCAGCGGGAGATTTGGCAGATCCACACGGAACGCACAAAGTTTGTCTGGATGCTATTTTTGAAGCTGTAAAAGTATTGAAACCAAAATCGTTTATGGATGATTGCTGGTTATGGTTGTACAGAGGAGCCTGGCAGGAATGGGGAATTGACGAAGTTGAAATGGCTGTACCAATGAGTCCGGATCAGGTTTTAGCAAAACGTCATGGAATTTTCAAACATCAATCTCAAAAAGATGGTGTTGTTTTTCAGGGAACCGACGCTAGAGAATTTTGGCAAAGAGCCGAAGACAGAAACGCTGAGACTGCAGATTTATACCAACAATTAGGTTTGGCAACGTATGCTGCGATGGAGGCTTTTGTAAGATGGCATTACTAGAAAAAGTTACTAAGGAACTAAGATGCTGAGTTGCTAAGCTTCTTAGGTTTTAGCACTTTGAAATATTCGCCACGAATTCACGAATTATATTTAAAACTAATTCGTGAATTTGTGGCGAAATCATTTAAATCTTTTATCCCGATAGCTATCGGGAGTGGCAAAAAAATAATAGCTTTGCATATTAAGAAGCAAGAAAGAGAATCAGTCTATATTCTTTTCTCTTGCTTCTTTTTTCTTTAAACTATGGAACAAGACAAAAAACTTCTCATAAAATTAGCTCACACCAAAATGCCTTTCGGTAAATACGAAGGACGTTTTTTAATCGATTTACCAGAATATTATGTGGTTTGGTATCACAACAAAGGTTTTCCTAAAGGAGAATTAGGCCAGCAATTACAGCTTATTTACGAGTTAAAATTGAACGGATTAGAGGAATTAATCCGTAATATTAAAAAACAATATCCAAAACCAAATTAAATAGTAAGAAAAATCTTTTGTTATTTAATTTTTTTGTATATATTTGAAGTACAAAATATTATAATTTCCAAAAACAAAGTGATACCACAGAATTCAAGACTGAATTTATTAATGTGTACAAGTCAGTGTTTTGAAATTAGAGTATATAAATAAAAAATATTATAATTTTTAAAAACAAATTGGCACCACAGAATTCAAGACTGAATTTATAAATGTGTACAAGTCGATGTTTTAAAATTATAATATTTTTTTTATGCCAAAAAAATACCTTTATAAACGGATAATTTAAGACATAAAGTAAATTAACTTTTTTAAATTAGAAAAAAGTAATTAAGTTAGATTTAAAGACATTCCTCAAAAAAAATCCTAATAAATCCTTAAAATTATCGATTACAAAACCAAGTAATCGTTCTGTTTAAAAATTTGCAAATTATCTCAATCTCTAATTGATAAATTGTCTAATTAAATTTGTACTTTTGCCAAGTTTTTTACACAACTACAATACAAACAACAACAGAATGAATCAAACAAAATATATTTTTGTTACAGGTGGTGTGACTTCTTCTTTAGGAAAAGGAATTATCGCAGCATCTTTAGCAAAATTGTTACAAGGAAGAGGATATCGTACAACTATTCAAAAATTTGACCCGTATATCAATGTAGATCCGGGAACATTAAATCCTTATGAACACGGAGAATGTTACGTTACGGATGATGGTGCAGAAACAGATTTGGATTTAGGTCACTACGAGCGTTTTTTGAATGTTCCGACTTCTCAGGCTAATAACGTTACTACAGGAAGAGTTTATCTTTCGGTTATTGAGAAAGAAAGAAGGGGAGAATTTTTAGGAAAAACAGTTCAGGTTGTTCCTCATATTACAAACGAAATCAAAGACAGAATGCAATTGCTTGGAAAATCAGGCGATTATGATATTGTAATTACTGAAATTGGTGGAACTGTTGGGGATATTGAGTCATTACCTTATATAGAATCTGTTCGTCAGTTGGTTTGGGAGTTGGGAGAAAATAACGGAATTGTTATTCATTTAACTTTAGTTCCATTTTTGGCTGCTGCCGGTGAGTTAAAAACAAAACCAACACAGCACTCTGTAAAAACGTTGATGGAAAGCGGTATTAAGGCTGATATTTTAGTTTGCAGAACAGAGCATGAACTTTCTGATGAGTTGCGTAATAAATTAGCATTATTTTGTAATGTAAAAAGAGAAGCAGTAATTCAGTCTATTGATGCTTCTACAATATATGAAGTTCCAAATTTAATGCTTGAAGAAGGATTAGATGTTGTGGCATTAAAAAAATTAGATTTACCTAAAAAAGCGTCTCCGGATTTAAAAAACTGGAATACTTTTTTACGCAGATTAAAAAACCCAAAACATACTGTAAATATTGGTTTGATTGGAAAATATGTAGAAATGCAGGATTGTTACAAATCTATTTTAGAGGCATTTATTCATGCTGGAGCTTCAAACGAAACTAAAGTAAACGTAATTTCTATACATTCAGAACATATTACCAGCGATAATATTGAAGAAAAATTAGGCACTCTTGATGGAGTTTTAGTTGCGCCTGGTTTTGGTGAAAGAGGTATTGAAGGAAAAATTGAAGCAGTTCGTTTTGCACGTGAAAATAATATTCCGTTTTTTGGAATTTGTTTAGGAATGCAAATGTCTGTTATCGAATATTCAAGAAATATTTTAGGTTACAAAGAAGCGAATTCTACTGAGATGAATGATAAAACGAAACATCCGGTTGTGAATTTGATGGAAGAGCAAAAAACAATTACAGATAAAGGCGGAACTATGCGTCTTGGGGCTTGGAAATGTGACATCAAACCAAACTCATTGGCACATAAAATCTACGGTCAAAAAACAATTTCAGAGCGTCACCGTCACCGTTATGAGTATAACAATAAATATAAAGATGAATTGCAGAAAGCAGGTTTAATTGCTTCTGGAGTAAATCCTGACACAGGTTTAGTTGAAATTATAGAATTAGAAAATCATCCGTTTTTCATCGGAGTACAATACCACCCGGAATACAAAAGCACAGTGGCAAACCCACATCCAATTTTTGTAAACTTTGTGGCTGCTGCAGTAATTGCGCATAAAAAATAATAATTAATTCTAAAAGGTGTAACTTTTGAGTAAAACTCATTACTAATAGCCTTTAATGAATAACTTTTTAAAATTATAATGGAAGAAAAAAAATTTGATCTTAATTCAATCATTGGTTTTGTATTGATATTTGGAATTTTGATTTGGATAATGTACCAAAATCAACCTTCTGATAAAGAGATTGCTGCTGAAAAAGCCAAGAAAGAATTAGTTGCCAAACAAGAAGCTCAGGCTAAAGCTGACAAAACTAAAACCGCTGTTTTGCCGGTTGCTGCTGCAACTCCGGGTGATACAGTTCAATTGGCACAATTGCAAAAAACTTTAGGTGGTTTCGCTTATTCTGCTACGCTTCCTTCTGCAAAAGAGTCTTTTACAACTATTGAAAACGAAAAGATCAGACTGAAAATCGCTAATAAAGGTGGTTATATAGTTGAAGCTACACTTAAGGAATTTGAAAAGTTTCATAAAGGTTCAAAACAATTAGTAGAATTGATTAAAGACAATAATGCTAATTTGAATATTCAGTTACAAACTACAGATAACAGAACTTTAAATTCTAAAGATTTATTTTTTGAACCTACACTAACTAAAGTTGGTGCAGATCAGGTTTTATCAATGCGTTTAAAAGCAGGAGCTAACGAATTTTTAGAATACAAATATATTTTAAAACCAAACGATTATTTAGTTGGTTTTGATATTCGTTCTCAGGGATTGAATAAAGTTTTAAATTCATCTAAACCATTAGATTTAGTTTGGGATTTGAAAACGTATAGAAACGAAAAAAGCGTTGCTTACGACAATCGTTTTACCGAGCTTGATTATGAGTATGGAGATGAAAAATACAGTAACGTAAGTAATCATGGTCAAGGAAAAGAAGAAACTCCTGAAAAAGTAAGCTATATTGCTTTTAAACAACATTTCTTTACTACTATTTTGTCAACTGATAAACCATTTGAAAAATCAAAATTACAATCAGATGATTTAGTTAAAGACGAAAAAATAGATACAGTATTTACTAAACAATTCAAAGCGACAGTTCCTTTGGCTTTCTCAAATGGAGAGATTGATTATAAAATGAACTGGTATTTTGGACCATCTGATTACAAAGTATTAAAATCATACGATAAGAACTTCCAAAAAATTATTCCGTTAGGCTGGGGAATTTTCGGATGGATAAATAAGTTAATTTTTATTCCATTATTCGGATTTTTAAGTTCTTATATTGCTTACGGAATTGCGATTATCATATTTACTATTCTTATCAAATTGGCCATGTCGCCAATTACTTATAAGTCATTCCTGTCTCAGGCTAAAATGAAAGTTTTACGTCCGGAGATTACAGAATTGGGAGAAAAATTCAAAAAAGACCCAATGAAAAAACAACAGGAAACAATGAAGTTGTATAACAAAGCGGGCGTAAACCCAATGGCAGGATGTATTCCGGCATTGATTCAGCTTCCGTTTATGTATGCATCATTCCAGTTCTTCCCGTCAGCTTTTGAGTTAAGACAAAAAAGTTTCCTTTGGGCAGACGATTTATCATCATTTGACTCGGTTGTAAAATTGCCATTCCATATTCCATTATACGGAGATCATATTAGTTTGTTTCCAATTTTGGCTGCAATTGCAATTTTCTTCTATATGAAAATGACATCTGGAGATCAGCAAATGGCAGCGCCTCAGCAAGAAGGTATGCCGGATATGGCAAAAATGATGAAAATCATGATTTATGTTTCGCCATTAATGATGTTGATTTTCTTTAATAGTTACGGTGCAGGTTTGAGTTTATATAACTTTATCTCCAACTTAATTACAATCGGAATCATGTTTGTAATTAAAAACTATATTGTTGATACTGATAAAATTCACGCTCAAATTCAGGAGAATAAATTGAAAGAGCCTAAAAAGCCAAGTAAATTTCAACAACGTCTTCAGGATGTGATGGAGCAACAAGAAGCTGCAAAAGCGCAGAATAAAAAGAAATAGCAAATAAAAAAATCTCGATTTATCGGGATTTTTTTATACCCTCAATATAATTTATACAAGACAATTTTCGTTTAAGTTTAAAATTAAAAAACATATGATTTTAAAAAGACTATTATTTGGATTAGCATTACTAAATGTACTTTTTATAAACGCTCAGACAGACATTAATAAGCTGGACGCTAATGGTAAAAAAGACGGTTTGTGGAAAGGAACTTACGAAGTTTCTAAACGTCCGCGTTACGAAGGAACTTTTAGTCACGGAAAAGAAACCGGAATATTTAAGTTTTTTGATGATACTAAAAAAGGCGATGTAATTGCAACACGTGATTTTAGTGCCAATGACGGAAGTGCCTATAATATTTTTTACGATCAGAATAAAAATAAAGTAAGTGAAGGTAAAGTTATAGGCAAAAATTACGAGGGAGAATGGAAATATTACCATAAAGCTTCTAAAATCGTAATGGCAATCGAAAATTACAAAAACGGAAAACTGGAAGGTGCAAGAATCGTTTTTTATCCAAATGAAAAAGTTGCCGAAGAAATGACGTATGTAAACGGAAAGAAAGAAGGCATTTATAAAAAATGGGGGCAAAACGGAATCATTTTAGAGCAGACAACATATAAGAATAACGAATACAATGGCGAAGCTGTTTTCTACGATTCTGATGGAGTTGTAGCGTCTAAAGGAAAATTTTTGAACGGAAAGAAGGTCGGAATGTGGCAGTTTTACTTTAAAGGGAAATTAACCAAAGAGGTGAATATGAGTGATCCTAAAAGTAATTATCAGGCCGATTCAAAACCTAAAACAGAATAATTTATTTTACATATTGCCCGTTTTTACGGGCATTTTTTTTGCCACGAATTTTTGCTGTTTTTTTTCTCAACTTGAACCAAGTAGAATAATTAGTGAAAATTCGTGAAATTCGTGGCAACTTTTTTCTAAATTTGATTCACTAACACTTCAGCCAAAATGGATTTAAACGAGCTTTCAGGAAGATTTTTATTGCTGTTTTTTTCAATTCTGATTTTATATTTTTTCTCAAACAGAAAGGATAATGAAACCATAAATCCGTTGATGGTTATTGTTGGGCTTTGTACTTTTTCACTTTGTTATGTATTTACAAAAATTGAGATTGGAGTAGGAATTGGATTTGGTTTATTTGCCATTTTTTCAATTCTGAGATTTCGTACGCAATCCTTTACGGTCAATGCGATTATCTTTCTTTTTGCAACGATTACGCTTTCAATTTTAGATATTTTATATCCTTATGAAAAAATAGAAGTTTTGCTCTTTTTTCAAATTATGATAATCGGATTTTATATAATTGCTTCTATCATAGTAAATAAAAAAGTATCTAAATATCTTAATACAATTAATGTCAAAATTGCATTAGACAGCAATTTTTCTTTAGACAATAACAGCATTAGAAAGTCTATTCAGGAAAAAATAAACATCGAAAATTTCGACTTTAAAATTGTCAATATTAATGCGGTTTCAAATGAAATTGATCTTTTAGTTTTATACTAATTATTCATTAAAAGGCCGTACTTGTTTGATATATAAATCCCTGTTTTTTCCAACAATTTTGAATTCAATGTCTATGGGATGAAATTGGTTTTTTCTCCAGTAACGGTACATTTTAGTTTCGATTTTTTTACTAACCAGAAACAAATTACTTATTTCTTTCCTATTCAATAAAGGTTCGTTGTTGTTGAGATTGGAGTTTGAAGTATAATCTACATCAAAGTCGCTTTCATTTTTGCCTTCATTAAAATGATAAACTATAAACTGTTCGCAAACTTCTCCCTTTTCTGGTTTTACAACAGAGTTTTCTCCTTTTTGAACATTAACTGTAATTCCTGAAAAATTTTCCCTGAATATGTTTTTCGTGATTACAACTCCGTTAGCCAATTCATCAGGAAAAGAGCGATGTACCAAAACGCCCATTGCAATACTTTCCTGATCTATACCAAAAAGCTCTCTTTCTATAAAAGAGCTTTCATTCCACGCACTTGCCCAAACTTGTTTAATGGCTTTTTCAAAAGTTTTGATGCTGTCACCTAATATTCCGGTTTTAGAATCGTAAAGTCCGGCGCCATTAAAATCATCCATATCTTCGGCATTTGTAGAAGATCTGAATCGGAAATTTTTAAAAGCAGCATTTTTAAAAGTTTGATTTAGCTTTGCTATTAATTGAGGATCAATTGGTTCTTTTTTAATAGCATCACGTATTTTTTTTAATTGTTTGTTAATCCAAACAGTTGAATCTTTGTGGGGATATTTTAAAAGCTCCGTGATTAAAGGCGAAATTGATTTCTTTTGAATGTGTTTGGTGTAAAAATAAAATGGGATGGCATGTGCATCTTCAGGTGTTTTAAAAGGCGTTTCTTTTGCAATGGCAATTAAATACGCCATATTTTGCGCTTTTGAACCGATATAATTTACGCCTTTTTTAGGAATTGTTGTTAAGTTGACTAATTCAGTAACACTATTATCGATAATTAGTTTTTTCTTTTTCTTAATAACTTTTTGTGTTATTTTTTTATCAGTTTCTTTGATGTAAAAAGTATCAACTGCAATTTTTAATTCTATTTTTTTAGAAAGTAACCTTTTGATATTCGAATCTTTAAAGACATTAGTATATGCCATAATCGGAATTTTTCTGTTTTTTCCCAACAATACCAAATGGCTTAACGGAGTTTGTAACTCATTTACAATAATGCCGCGCACATTTGGCAGAATATCCGGTGTTCCGTCCAGAATAATTATTTCGTCAGGATTGGGTTTTATGGTTTCTAATTCCTTGATTTTATATTGTTTTAGAATACCAATATTTTTTCCAGGAACGACTTCCTGATAACTCAATTCATTAAAAATATAATCTGATTTTACGCAGGGGATTTTAAATTTATTTTGTTGAAACCATTCAATTTGTTCCGGATTATTGAGATAAAATTTTAAATCTTTGCCTATGAAAGTAGAGTTTACAATTAAATGATAGAAACGTTCCAGCAACACAATTGGCATGTGATCTGAAGCTGCCAATTCAAAAATCCATTTATCAGATCCTTTAATATGATTGAGATTTCCCAATAAAAACTCCCGGCCTTTTTCGGTATCGCTGTAATTATTATCATTAAAAACGTCAAGGTCTTTGGTGTATCCTAAATAATTGGTTACAAAGTCAAAATGCAAGCGAATCAATGTACTGTTGAAATAGTACATCTTTTGTCTTTTCAAATCGTAAATCACTTTTACCGATTCGATATTCGAAAATTTATCAGATAACGGTTTGCCTTTAAATGCTTTATATTCTGAATAATTTTGCAAAGAAGCACGATAACTTTGCGCATTTAAAGTGCTTAAAATGATAAAGAAAATAAAGGTGTAAAACTGTTTTGACATGACATTTTAATTGATGATTAAAAGTAATTAAAAAATGCAATAAGTTTTATCTACCCTTGCATTATATAAACTAATTAAAACCAACAAAATTTTCTAAAATATGACTTACCTTTGCACCCTTATAAAAACATAAAGGAGTTAAAATGAAACGTGTAGTTGTTGGTCTTTCTGGTGGAGTAGATTCGAGTGTTGCTGCTTATTTGTTGCAACAGCAAGGTTACGAAGTTATCGGTCTTTTTATGAAAAACTGGCACGATGATTCGGTTACTATTTCTAACGAATGTCCTTGGTTAGAAGACAGTAACGATGCTTTATTAGTTGCTGAAAAACTAGGAATACCGTTTCAGACTGTTGATTTAAGTGAAGAATACAAAGAAAAAATTGTTGATTATATGTTCAACGAATACGAAAAAGGAAGAACTCCAAATCCTGACGTGCTTTGTAATCGCGAGATCAAATTTGATGTTTTTATGAAAATTGCTTTAAGTCTTGGTGCCGATTATGTGGCGACAGGACATTATTGTCAAAAAAATGAAATTGAAGTTGATGGAAAACCTGTATACCAATTAATTGCAGGAGCAGACAATAACAAAGATCAATCGTATTTTTTATGTCAGTTGTCACAAGATCAATTAGCAAAATCCTTGTTTCCAATTGGCGCTTTAACAAAACCGGAAGTACGCGAAATTGCTGCTGAAATGGAATTGGTAACTGCCGAAAAGAAAGATTCTCAAGGTTTATGTTTTATTGGAAAAGTACGTTTACCGGAATTTTTGCAACAAAAATTACAGCCAAAAGAAGGAAAGATTGTTCAAATTGATAAAAATGATCCGATTTACAATCTGGAAATACCGGCTGGATTATCTTTAGAAGAAGAATTAAAACTACAAGCCCAAAAAAGAGCATACCTTCAAACAATGGGAAAAGTGATGGGAAAACATCAGGGAGCCCATTATTTTACAAATGGACAAAGAAAAGGACTTAATGTTGGTGGAACAACGGACCCATTATTTGTTATCGCGACAGATGTTGATACCAATACGATTTATACAGGTTTAACAAGCAATCATCCGGGCTTGTTTAAAAAAGCTTTATTTGTTGGAGATTCTGAAGTACACTGGGTTCGTGAAGATTTGAAATTGAAAAAAGGAGAAACGATGGAAGTAATGGCAAGAATTCGCTATCGCCAGCCTTTGCAAAAAGCTGTTTTGCATCAATTTGAAGATGGAATGTATGTTGAATTTGAAGAACCTCAGTCTGCTATTACAGAAGGTCAGTTTGTAGCCTGGTATTTAGAAAATGAATTAGTTGGTTCGGGAGTAATTTCTTAGCTTTATACTTTTTTACAGAGGTTTAGCCTTTAAAAAAGTAAACTATGAGATACAACTTTACATTTCTTTTATTACTTCTTTCTATCACCGTATTTTCGCAGCAAGAAGCCTGGGTTTATTTCAATGCAAAACCTAATGCTCAATTGTTCTTTAATAATCCGTTGACAGAACTTTCGCAAAAAGCTTTAGATCGAAGAACGAATCAAAACATAGCGTTGGATTTTACAGACGCACCTGTCGAAACTTCCTTTATCGACCAAATTAAGGCAAGTACAGGAATAACTGTAATGGCGCAGTCAAAATGGTTAAATGCACTTCATATTCGTGGTACACAAACTGATATTAATGCTTTAAAATTATTATCGTTTGTACAAAAAGTAGATTTTGCTGATAAAACTTTAAATACAACATCAAAAAAAGTTTCAGAAACCAGAACAAGTCAAACGCAGAATAAGCTGGAAACCACCATCGATTATGCATACGGTAATTCTGCTAGTCAGATTCAGATGCTCAACGGACAGGTTTTGCATCAGCAGAATTTTACCGGAGAAGGAAAAATTATTGCCGTTTTAGATGCAGGATTTCCGGGCGTTAATACAGCACAGCCATTTGAAAATCTTAGAAATAATAATCGCATTTTAGGCGGTTACGATTTTACCACGAGAAATGCGAATTTCTACACAGGAGGCAGCCATGGAACCCTCGTACTTTCTACTATGGGTGGTTACAAAGAAAATGCTTTGATAGGAACTGCTCCAAACGCTTCGTATTATCTTTTTATTACAGAAATTGATGCTCTGGAAAATCCTCTGGAAGAATCACTTTGGGTGGAAGCCGCCGAAAGAGCAGATGCCTTAGGGGTTGATATTATTACTTCGTCATTAGGCTATTTTGGTGAGCGTGACGAAGCAAGGTACAATCATACTTATAGTGATATGAACGGAATAACCAATTTTATTTCGCGTGGTGCAGAAATAGCGTTTAGTAAGGGAATAGTAGTTTTGGCTTCTGCCGGAAATGAAGGAGCCAAGGCTGAACCACATATTGGTTCTCCGGCTGATGCGATTTCAGTATTGGCAATCGGATCTGTTACGGCTTCTGAAGTAAGATCGAGTTTTAGTTCTATTGGGCCAAGTTCTGATGGCAGAATTAAGCCGGATATTATGGCACAAGGAACAGCTTCGGTAATTGCTAACGTGAATGGAACTATAGGAACATCAAACGGAACTTCGTTTTCATGCCCGATCATGGCGGGAATGGTCGCTTGTTTATGGCAGGCTTTTCCATCTAAAACCAATAAAGAAATTCGACAAATGATTTTAGAATCATCAAACCAATATGCGACTCCGGATAATAATTACGGATATGGAATTCCTAATTTTGGGTCGACTTTAGGAGTAGAAAATTTTCAAACAGCTACTTCTTTTTCAGTGTTTCCAAATCCGGCAAAAACAGATGTTTCTTTTTCTTTTTCAGAACAAAATAGTAAAGCTTCGATTGTAATTTATTCTGTTTTAGGACAAAAGCTTATTGAAACGGAAATAACAAACGAAAATCCGACTGTTTCTGTTCAGCCTTTAAAAAGCGGACTTTATTTTTATACTTTTGAAGCCGAAGGTTTGCATAAAACCGGAAAGATTATCAAGCAATAATATTTTTTAATGAATAAAATTACGCAACTTTTCAATATAAAATATCCAATAATTCAGGGAGGAATGATTTGGAATAGTGGTTATAAATTAGCTTCTGCCGTAAGTAATTCCGGTGGTTTAGGATTAATCGGTGCCGGATCCATGTATCCTGAAGTTTTAAGGGAACATATTCAAAAATGTAAAAAGGCTACGAATAAACCTTTTGGAGTTAATATTCCGATGTTATACCCAAACATCGAAGAAATAATGAATATTATTGTTGAAGAAGACGTAAAAATCGTTTTTACTTCTGCAGGAAATCCTAAAACGTGGACTTCTTTTTTGAAAGAAAAAGGAATTACGGTTGTGCATGTTGTAAGCAGCAGTATTTTTGCTCTTAAAGCACAAGATGCAGGAGTGGATGCTATTGTAGCGGAAGGTTTTGAAGCAGGAGGTCATAATGGTCGTGACGAAACTACAACCTTGACGCTGATTCCAATGGTAAAAGAAAAAATCCAGATTCCGATTATCGCAGCGGGTGGAATTGCAACTGGACGCGGAATGCTGGCTGCCATGATTTTGGGTGCAGACGGAGTTCAGGTTGGAAGTCGCTTTGCAGCATCAATTGAATCATCGTCACACAATAATTTCAAACAAAAGATAGTTGATATAAAAGAAGGAGACACGCAATTGACATTGAAAGAATTAGCTCCTGTTAGATTGATTAAAAATAAATTTTATCAGGATGTTCAGGATTTATATGAAAAATGTCCTTCAAAAGAAGATTTAGTTCAGTTATTAGGCAGAGCGAGGGCAAAAAAAGGAATGTTTGAAGGAGATCTTGATGAAGGCGAACTTGAAATTGGACAAGTAGCCGGGTTGATTCATGAGATTTTGCCTGTTGAACAAATTATTAAAGAAATGATAGCAGATTTTGAAATTGCGCTTCAGGAAAAGGCTAAATTTGAATTTTAATTATCTGCAAGAATTATATTATGAAAATTATCCGCACTTATTATATTATATTATTTTTTTTAGGACTTGGTTTGCAACAAACTTATAGTCAGGCATACCAATTTAAAACATCTGGTTTTAGTGTTTTAGAGAAAAATGAGAGAGGAAAATGGGGCGAGTGGTCCAATCTTGATTTAGTAAATCTTTCTGTAATACTTGATACTAATAAACACCGTATTGTAGTTTATTCACAGGAAATTCAGCTTTTTAGTATTTTGGATTATATAGAAAGAGAAGAAAATGATACTGACATAGTATATTCTTTTATGTGTAAAGACAATAATGGAATGGACTGCAAAGTCTCTATCATTACCCGTAAAAAACAAGATTATCGCAAGCAATTATATATTAATTACGATGATCGTATTATTGTTTATAATATTTTTAGTGTTTAGAATCCAAATTTTATGTATCCAATATACTGTACATGCTAATGGGATTATTACAGCTGAAGATGATTATAACGGAACTTATACTTTTTCAAGCAATGAAAGGATAAATGATAAAAAAAATATAGTATGTTTTCAAGTAATTTGCTAATTGGAATTTATGTATTGCTATTAATATTGAATGGATATTTTTGGTATAAATACAATCAACGTGCTACTTCAGATCAAAAAAAGAAAGAAGGCTGGAATAATTATTACAGTCTTGCGACTGTATTTGTTTTAGTTTTGTTAGCTCAGAAACTAGGTCTTTAAAGTAATAAAATATTTATTGAGATATAAAACCCGACATGACATGTTTTTTAAAAACTTGTCGGGTTAACTATATAAAAAACTTAGAAACTTAGCCTCTCAGAATCTCAGAACCTTCATTAAGATATATCCTTTATAAACTCATCATACTCCAGATAAAACATTTCAAGAGCGTGCATGTTTTCAAAGAAGAAATCGAAAATAGCATCCCAATTATTGCGGTTGCTAAAACCAACACCTTGTTTTTCTACCCAAATTCGGCTAATGGTTTTACCGCTTTCAAGCGTATAGTTCTTTTCGAAAACCAGATTTTTTATAAATTCTTCTTCGAGAATATTTTTTAAAGCTTCTATTTTTTCGAAATAAGCAGTTCGTTTTTCATCGCTTCGCTGTTCAATATCAATTAAGACCTGTGCTTTTTTATTATCTACATAAAATTTAAAAGAAAAGTCTTTGATTTTGGTGTCATAAAGTACCCATTTACGTGGATGTTTTTCGGCGAAAGCCACCCAAAATTCTCTTTTTAACTTTTGTGATTCTTCTCTACTGTACATTTTTATGGCTTTGATTTGTGAAAACTTGTAGAACCGCGTTTTCTGAACTATATTTATATTTTATTTGAAAGTACAAAAATAAACTTTGAATATGGATTTTCAAGATTTTTTGCAATATGTTCCTAATTTAATTCCAGTTGAACTTCCGGCAGAGGCTGCGCATATAAAAATGGCCCCAAAAGAGCGTACCGAAGCGTTAAAAAACCTTGATTTAAAAGCTGTAAATCCCAGAATTGCTGCTGTAATGATGCTTTTGTATCCAAAAAATAAAGAAACACATTTGGTTTTGATAGTCAGAAATGCTTATGAAGGAGTTCATTCGTCACAAATAGCATTTCCGGGAGGAAAATATGAAACTTTTGATATCAGTTACGAAGCAACTGCACTGCGGGAAACGCAGGAGGAAGTGGGAATTCTATCTGAAAAGATAGAAATTATAAAGGAATTTTCTCCAATGTATATTCCGCCAAGTAATTTTTTGGTACATCCTTTTTTAGGAATTTCGCGTGATGAACTTTCATTTTATCCGGATGTTCGTGAAGTAGCAGATATTATAGAGTTGCCGCTTTCAATTTTTTTAGACGATGAAATAATTATGGAAGCCACATTGTCAACTTCTTACGGATCTAATATTTTAGTTCCCGCATTCAATATTCAAAATCATATCGTTTGGGGGGCAACAGCCATGATTTTAAGCGAACTTAGAGAAGTTTTGAAAACGAGTTTTCAGGAAAGTTTGTAAAAACATAAAATTAACAATTTGATATTCATAAGAATAACAAAATTTTTCCGAAATTGCTTATTGCTATTGCTAAACGAATAATTTTTGTATGTTTGCGAACTAACAAAAAATAACACAATACACTGCTATGGGATTGTTTAAACGAAATCCTTTCGGACATATATTATTTATCAAGAAATGGTTAATCCGTATTTTGGGTGCTATGACGCACCGAAGATACAGAGGGTTTAATGATTTGCAGATTGAAGGATCTGAAATAATTAAAACATTACCTGATACAAATGTTTTGTTTATATCCAATCACCAAACTTATTTTGCGGATGTTGTAGCTATGTTTCATGTGTTTAATGCAAGTTTAAGCGGACGTCAGGATACAATTAAGAATATCGGTTATTTGTGGCAACCTAAAATGAATTTGTATTATGTTGCAGCCAAAGAAACCATGCAGGCCGGATTATTGCCAAGAATTTTGGCATATGTTGGTGCTATTACCGTAGAAAGAACCTGGCGCGCTAAAGGCGTCGATGTAACAGAAAAACGTGATGTAAACCCAAATGATACCGAAAATATTCGAATTGCGCTTGAAGATGGCTGGGTAATTACGTTTCCGCAAGGAACTACAAAATCTTTTAAACCCGTTAGAAAAGGAACTGCACATATCATCAAACAACATAAACCTATTGTAATTCCTATTGTAATTGATGGTTTCCGTCGTTCATTTGATAAAAAAGGTTTACGAATGAAAAAGAAAGGAATTTTGCAGTCTTTCATCATCAAAGAACCTCTTGATATTGATTATGAAAATGATACGATCGACGAAATAGTTGAAAAAGTAGAATATGCCATCGAACAGCATCCATCATTTTTAAAAGTTATTCCTGCTGAAGAAATTAAAGCGGAAGAAGAACTTAACAAATTGAGAAGATGGGAATATTAATGATTTTAGATTTCAGAGTTTAGATTTTAGATTTTAGATTGAAAAACTTTTGTTTTAGGTTGGAAAACTGGGACTTAGTAGCTAAGTCCCGAGGCTTCGGGATAGAGACTTTTAAAAAAAACTTTGAACCTTTGTCACTCTGTACCTTTGAACCTTTTTAAAAATCTATCTTCTTCAATTCTTTATAATTAGCATATAATCTTCGCAATAGAGTTCCGTACAACAATCTGTAGAAACACCAGAATATCCCTAAGAACGCCAGAGTTACAAGAAATAAAATACCAACCGTCATCATCATTGCTTTTCCGTTTGCAGATAATTTATCTCTTAAAAATTCCATTTCGGGATTATATACAAAGGCAATAAAAAAGCTAATAATTGAGCTTAAAACAGCCATTCCTAAATTGTACCAAACGTAGTATTGAACTGTTTTTCTGGTTTTCAAAATGCTGCTCATCAATAATTTGGTAGAACCTGTTGTTGATATTGTTTTGTAATTTTTGTAAAAAAAGTACACAAATATCAGTACTACTACATAATTGAAATAGGTTAAAAGTTCAAGATAAAATATCATTTCTGCGTGTTTTATCTTAATCAGCATTTCATCTGTACTAAAAAAGAAGTTTGAAACTGTCCAGAATAATATCTCTAAAATACTGATTATCAAAATCCACTTCACGATTGAAGAAGATTTTTTATGAATCATTTTGTAGATTTCATTTTCCGAAATTTGTTCAAAAGAATCCGAGTTCTTTTTCCAGTCTTTTTTTAATAAATCCAGTTCTTTCATAAATAATTTTTAAGGATTTAGTATTTTTTTGAGTTTCCCTTTAATTCTGTTCATTTTCACACGTGCATTCACTTCGCTGATTCCGAGAGTTTCGGCTATTTCTTGATAATCTTTGTCTTCTAAATACATAAAAACTAATGCTTTTTCGATGTCATTAAGTTGATAAACTGCTTTGTACATCAATTTAATTTGTTCTTCCTCTTCATAATTATAATCAACATCTTTTACAAAATGCTGATGGCTTTCATATTCTACTGTCGATACGGTTCGTTTGGTTTTGCGGTATAAAGTAATGGCGGTATTTAAGGCCACGCGGTACGTCCAGGTCGAAAATTTGCTGTCGCCCCTAAATTTTGGATACGCTTTCCAGAGCTGAATTGTTATTTCCTGAAACAAATCTTTATGTGCATCTTCGCCGGCAGTATATAATCTACAAATCTTGTGGATTATATTCTGATTTGCCTGCAATTGCGCAACAAATGATTGTTCTAGGTTTTCGGTCATAATGTATTAGTAGTTATGAAATCATTTTTGTTACAACTAGTTTTTCTTTTTGCCATGAATTTTACAAATTTCCCCAATTCTGTATAATTTGTAATTATAATTATAAAAATAAAAATTCGTGAAGGATTCGTGAAATTTGTGGCAGACTCTTATAATTCTCTGTTTTTATAATAATTCACCATCAAATCTAAAAATTTACTGTAACTGTCCATACCGTCTTTTTGATTGTTTGATTTTAGGAAATTATCATAAAGAAAATAAAAACCTTCATCGAGAAAAGTATTATATTTTTTGTGAAAATCTTCGCTTTCCTTATAGTTTTTTAAAATTCCGATATGTACTGATTTCTTTAATTGATCAAAAACTTTCTCGTTTTTATATTTCCAAATTCCCAGACAATAATGTAATGTAAAACTATATCCTGCATATTGGTAGTAAAGATTGTCGTTTTTAAGAGAAGCCAAAACACCAATAAAATTGCATTCATTTTCACTGGCAAAACCAATTTGATGTGCCATTTCGTGAGCTGTCGTTTGAGGGAAATTGTACATTGGCAGTAAATCATTAATCTGCGCCTCATTAGTAAACGGATTTAAATAACCGCCAAACCCCATATATGTCAGAGGCGTGCTGAATAGTGATTTCTTAACGCTTAAAATTTTATATTTAAAATAAGGATGTTCTTTGGCTAAATTATCATAACCATTTAAAATCATTTGAAATGATTCTTTTTGTGAGTAAGGAAAAACAATTTTTGCAGTGTCATTTTTTGTGATGGAAAACTGAATTTCATTCGTCTTAACTATTAGTCTTTTTGTAAAAGCTAAAAATTCAGCATCGTTATATTCTCTTTTGATTTCCATTTTTTCGAAAAGAGGTTCGCGATAATAGTTAAAAGCCCATAGTAGATGAAAGAAAAAGTAAAAAACTGAAATTTTGCCTAAAATTTTTAAAAGATGGTCTTTCCAATCTGTTTTCCATGTTTTTCGTATTTTCCAAAACCAGCTTATTATAGACAAAAGCAAAACAGCATAGATACAATCGCCAACTGAAAACGGAATTTTTCCTAAAACAGATCTTGAAAAATGCGAAATTCTAACAAAGAGATTGTTGCTGTAAAAGCCTTCAACAAAATCCGGAAAATAGCGCAGGATTTTTAAAAAGATAATTTGAATTAATAGAAATAAGGGAAGGATATATTTTCTTCTCACGATTTTGCTTTTGGTATAAAAATAATAATTAATATAGTAGTTCGCTTTCTTTTTTTGTAAATTTGTTACTTGATAAAAGGAAAAAAATGACACAAATCACTTTAAATATTCCCGACAATGAATTGTCATTCTTTATGCAGTTGATAGAAAAATTTAATTACGAAACCGTAATTAACGAATTTTCTGTAACTGAAGAAATGAAAAATTTATTAGATGAAAGAAGATCAACATCCAAAGTTGAGGATTTTCTTCCATGGAATGAAGCAAAAAAACAATTGCGTTTTAAATCCGGAAAATGATTTTTGAAGTTGTAATTGAGCCAAGAGCAATTCTTGATATACAAGATGCAATTGATTATTATGAAGCTAAAAAATCCGGATTAGGTGAATATTTTCATCAGATAATTGATGATCATATAGAAACATTGACAAAAAATCCTTTCTTCCAAATTAGATATAAAGATTATCACGGTTTACCCACGAAAAAATTCCCCTTTATTATCTTTTATTTTATTGATGAAAATTTAAAAACAATTTACATTATATCTGTTTTTAATACATCATTAAATCCATCAAAATATCCTAAATAATTCTTGTGACGCAGTTTAAAGATTAATTATAATTTGCACTCATTATCGTAATTCGTGGCAAAAAAACGAAAACAATCCTGCTAAACTTTGTAACTTTGGAACTCTTAATTGTTAAACTTCAAACAAAATATAATGAGTCAGGAAATAAGAAATCTGGAACCGAAAGCACTTTGGAATAAATTTGCAGATTTAAACGCCGTTCCGCGTCCGTCTAAGAAAGAAGAACGCGTAATCGAGTTTATGAAAAACTTTGGAAACAGCTTAGGTTTAGAAACTTTTGAAGACGAAATTCGAAATGTAATCATTAGAAAGCCTGCCACGCCGGGAATGGAAAATCGCAAAGCAATTGTAATGCAGGGACATCTTGATATGGTGCATCAAAAAAATGCAGATACCGTTTTTGATTTCGATACGCAAGGAATTGACATGTATGTTGATGGTGACTGGGTTCGTGCTAAAGGAACAACTCTGGGAGCTGACAATGGGTTAGGAGTAGCGACAATTATGGCCATTTTAGAGAGCAAAGATATTCCGCATCCTGCAATTGAAGCATTATTTACAATTGATGAAGAAACAGGAATGACAGGTGCTTTAAATTTAAAAGGAGGAATTCTTCAAGGTCAGATTTTATTGAATTTAGATACAGAAGAAGACGATGAAATTGATATAGGATGCGCTGGTGGAATTGATGTAACGGCTACAAGAACGTATCATGAAGAAGAAGTTCCTGAAGGTTCAGTTGGTCATATTATTACCGTAAAAGGACTTAATGGAGGGCATTCAGGAATGGATATTCATAAAGGTCTTGGTAATGCCAATAAAATTATGAATCGCTTGTTATTTGATGGTTTTGAAAACTTCGGATTGCAAGTTGTTGAGATCAATGGTGGAAGCTTACGAAATGCGATTCCAAGAGAAAGTGTTGCTAAAGTAATTATTTCTGAAATGTTTGATGAAGCCTACATTTTTGATATGCAGGAAATTATCAATGACATTAAAGCTGAATATAAAACAACAGAACCAAACCTTACTATTGAAATTGTAAAATGCGATTTACCAGAGAAAGTAATGGATTTGGGTGTTCAGGAAGGAATCATCAGAGCAATCTATGCCGCTCATAATGGTGTTTACAGAATGAGCGCTGATATGGATGACTTAGTTGAAACTTCAAATAATATTGCCAGAGTTGTTATAAAAGATGGTGAAATTCTAGTAGGATGCCTAACACGTTCTTCTGTTGAAAGTTCAAAATTTGATTTAGCAAACTCATTGCGTTCTGCTTTTGAATTGGTAGGCTGCGAGGTAGAACTTTCTGGTTCTTATCCAGGCTGGACACCAAATGTAAACTCTGAAATTTTAGATACTTTGGTAGGGATTTATGAGAAACAAAACGGCGAAAAGCCAAAAGTTGTAGCTTGTCACGCTGGTTTAGAATGTGGGATTTTAGGAACAAATTATCCTGATATGGATATGATTTCTTTTGGACCAACAATTCACGGTGCCCATTCTCCAGATGAAAGAGCAAGTATTTCATCTGCTCAAAAATATTGGAAATTTGTATTAGAAATTCTTTCGAATATACCGGTAAAATAAAGTTTACAGTCACAGTTTACAGTATTCAGTTTGACTGAACTGTAAACTGTGACTGAATACAAAAATTAGTCTCTTTTAGGAGAATTTTTCTTTTCTCTTTTTTCTTCTTTCTTTTCTTTAGCCGTTTTTAACGGTTCTTTTTTTGCTGTTTTTTTAGCGTCTTGACTCTTTGCCATGATATTTAAATTTAGTTATTTCTTTTTTTTATGTAAGTAAATATAACTATAATATTCTGATTTTGTTTAGAATATTATTTTAAAAAGTCTCCGTCAATTATTAGTAATTCTACGCCTTTTGTTGTTATAGAACGATGCGAACTTATATCATCAGAAACCACATAAGTCATTCCTTTTGAAAGTTCAAATTTTTCTCCGTTTTCTAATTCGCTTATAAAATCACCTTCCAGACAATGTACAATGTGCCCTTTTTGACACCAGTGATCTGCCATGTAATTTTCAGAATAAGTAACTTTTCGAATGCGTAACCCGCCTAGTTGTAATGTTTGCCAATAAGCTGTTCCGGTTTCTCCAGGATGTTCTGTTTTTTCAATCTCACTCCAGTCAATAGTTTGAAAAGGTATTGTAATCATATTTTTTTGTTTTTAGTTGATGGATGTTTTTTTGATCTATGCTAAATGTTGTGGGGGAATATTAAAAATTTTATACTGGCTAATTATTTTTTAACGCAGAGAAAGCAAAGGTTTTTTCGCAGAGTTCACTAAGGTTTAAGTTGTGTTACACAATCAAAGTCCGCAAAGCTTTGTGAACTTTGTGTTTTTTACTAAACTTAGCATATTAAAAAAACTTAGAGTTCTCTGTGGTATTTTTTTTCTCTCTACATAGGTTTTAGGATTGATTCTGGTTTTTAAAACAAAAAATCCTCAATTACCAATGGCAAATGAGGATTTTGATTTTATTTAAAAGTAAAATTAATTACGTTTTAATACTTTGTATTGTTCGTAACAGGCGCTAATTGCGTCCATAATTTGTAAATCATTTGCTGTTTGAATAAAGGAATCAGAATAGTTGCAGCGCTGCAAAATCTCCGGAATTTCATCTTTACTAACGCCTAAAAGTACAGAAACAGTTTCGCGATCGTATTTTGATTCCAAAAGATTTCTCACCGTATCGTCTTTCTTCATTTCCTTTAATTTCTTGAGCTCTTTTCCATTTTTTCCAAAGAAACCATATAAAACGTCAGCTGGATTAAAAATAGATCCTAATACCTTTCCAAAAGCATTTGGCGAATATTCTCCGGCTTCATAACCTTGTGTAAGACCTGAAATGCTGTAACGATAATTTTCTTTGGTAGGAATTAATTTTGAGTCAACTTCAAGATAACCGGTTAAACTAAAAGGCGCAATGATAACTTCTTCAAGTGCAATCGCTTTTTCAGTAAGCTGAATTCTGGTTACTTTATTTTTTATCCAGTCATTCGTAACTCTGATTCTCAAAGACTGAAAACCTAAAATCGAAAAGTGAATTGTATCATTTGGCTGTACATCAATTTCAAAGTATCCTTTAGCGTCAGATTTTGCGCCACGAACTTTGTTTGTGTTAATGATATTTACGTTAGGAAGAGGTTGTTTACTATTGTCATTGATAATGTATCCTGATACTCTTTGCGGAACATTAGATTCTGTGTCTTGTGCAAAACCAAAAGTTGAGAATAGTGTAAAAAAGAAAACTGCGAAATATTTCATATCCTGATTTAAAGCACTAAAAGTAGTAAATCGGGATTAAATATTTCGCAGTCTTCGAATATAATTATAAGAAAATTAACAAAGCAAGAATTGTTGCTTTTAGTATTTAAGTAAAAAGGAGCAAGGAGATTTAAATTTTGTTTGAATTACAAGACTAGTCAATTCAGAAGCAGATTTTATATAAAAAAAATCCCAAATTCCAAGTATGTCTGGAATTTGGGATTTTGTATTTTAAGATATTGACTTATTAGTCTCTTCTCGGTCTTCTTGGTCTTGGTGAATCACCAAAGCTTTCAGAGCGTCTTGGAGCTCTGTCTGAACTTCCTCCTTCGGTTCTTGGAGTAGAGCTTCTAAAACCACCTTCTCTTTTTGGAGCAGATGAGTTTCTGTCGCTTCTAAAACCTCCTCCTTCTCTTGGAGCTGAATTTCTGTCGCTTCTGAAACCTCCGCCACCAGAACCTTCACGTCTTGGTCCGAAACTTCCTCCGCCAGAACCTTCACGTCTTGGACCTCCAGAAGAACGTCCACCGCCAGAGCGTCCGTTATGGTCACGTCTTCCGCCACCATCATTTTTAGAAATTTCAACATTAATACGACGTCCTTCTAATTGCACGTTGTTTAATACTTCCATTACTTTATCAGTGTGCTCAGGGTCAGTGTTAAAGAAAGAGAAACCTTCTTTTACATCTACTTTGAAAACGTCATCACGACCTAAGTCTAATGTTTCTTTCAGGTAATCTTTAAGAGTCATCCAATCGAAATTGTCTCTTGAACCAATGTTTACAAAATAACGAACTGCTCCGTTATTATTGAATTCTCTTGGCTCAGAATCAGTTCTTTCGCGTCTTTCTCCAGATTGGGTAGAAATATCTCTGTTCTTTTTATAGTAAGCAATAAAACGATTAAATTCTACTGAAACCATTTTCTTAATCAATTCTTCTTTAGATAAACCTTCAAGAACATTGTTAATAGCTGGTAAATAGTTGTCAATTTCGTGATCAACTTCAGTATCTTTAATTTTAGTTGCTAAGTGCAATAATTGAATTTCGCAGATCTCAATTCCAGACGGGATTGTTTTTTCTTCGAATTTTTGTTTGATAATTCTTTCGATAGAAGAAATTTTACGTAACTCACTTTTTGTAACAATTACAATAGAAGTTCCTAATTTTCCAGCTCTACCAGTACGTCCAGAACGGTGATTGTATGTTTCAATCTCGTCAGGAAGTTGGTAATTTACTACGTGAGTAATATTATCAACGTCAATACCACGTGCAGCAACGTCAGTAGCAACAAGCATCTGAATTTGTCTTCCACGGAAAGATTTCATTACACCATCACGTTGCGCCTGAGATAAATCTCCATGCAATGCAGCAGCGCTGTATCCATCTTCAATTAATTTTTCGGCTACGGCCTGAGTATCTCTTTTAGTACGACAGAAAACCACAGAGAAAATGTCCGGGTTAGCATCAGCTAAACGTTTCAAAGCTTCGTAACGATCACGTGCATTTACTAAGTAAAATTCGTGAGAAACTGTTGCAGAACCTGAATTCTTAGCTCCAACAGTGATTTCAACCGGGTCGCTCATAAATTGTTTTGCAATTCTGGCAACCTCTTGTGGCATAGTTGCAGAGAACAACCATGTACTTTTTTGATCCGGAGTATCTGATAAAATCGAAACGATATCCTCATAAAATCCCATGTTTAGCATTTCGTCAGCCTCATCAAGAATACAGTAATCTATATTTTTAATGTTTACTAAACCTCTGTTAATCATGTCTTGCATTCTTCCCGGAGTAGCCACAATAATTTGTGCGCCTCTCTTAATGTCCCTAGCTTGCTCTGTAATACTAGCCCCGCCGTAAACTGCTACCACATTAATACCTTTCTCGTATTTTGCGTAGTTTTTAAGTTCGTTGGTAATCTGTAAACAAAGTTCTCGTGTTGGCGATAAAACTAATGCTTGTGTATTTCTGTTGTCAGCATCAATTTTTTGAATTAGCGGAAAACCGAAAGCTGCCGTTTTCCCTGTCCCTGTCTGAGCCAACGCAACCATATCTGTATCTTTTTCCAATAATAGGGGAATCGCTTTCTCCTGTACTTCTGACGGATTCTCAAATCCTAGATCTAAAATCGCCTTCAGTAACGATTCATTCAATCCTAATTGTTCAAATTTATTCATATATATTTTTAAAATAGGGTGCAAAATTACTGTTAATATTTCACATAAACTAATGCATTTTTAAGAATTATGCATTTGTTATGATTTGATTATCAAAAAGTTATGTTTGTCGCAATATCAATTCAATGTTAGAATGAATAATTTTACGTCTAGTAATATAAATTTTACCCTTTAATATGTTGTATTTAAAACAATTATTTTGTGGAGTTCAGGAAATCAATTAGTTGCTGAGTTGCTTTCGCACGGTGACTGATTTTATTTTTAATATCTGAAGATAATTCGGCAAATGTTTCAGTATAATTTTCAGGCTGAAATATAGGATCGTATCCAAAACCATGATTTCCAGTTTTATCCAGAGTAATTGCACCTTTTGCAATTCCGGTAAATAAATGCTGTTCTCCTTTTATATTTAATGCAATAACGGTCTTAAACTGTGCGCTGCGATCTGATTTGTCTTTTAAGGCATCTAAAAGTTTATTCATATTATCGTCAGCATTTTTTTGTTCGCCCGCATATCTTGCTGAATATACACCAGGTTCTCCATTTAGAGCCTTAACTTCCAAACCTGTATCATCTGCAAAACAATCGTAACCATATTTTTCAGTCACATAATTGGCTTTCAAAATCGCATTTCCTTCTATAGTATCAGCTGTTTCAGGAATTTCTTCGTGACAGCCAATTTCTTCGAGGCTTAGTAATTGTATTGATCCGTTTAGGATACTTTGAATTTCCCTGATTTTATTTAAGTTGTTTGATGCGAAAACAAGTTGCATAATTATGAGTTTAGATATGAGTAATTTTAAAACACAAATTTAGAATTCTTATATTTGATATGTTGCCAAAAAAATAAATAAATGCAGATATCCGCACTCTATAAAAAAATAACACCTTTTGTTAAACCGTATCGAAAAATGGTAATTGCTACTTTACTGCTTACTTTTTTAGGTTCATTTGCGGCACAGGTAAATGCTTTAATATTAAAGTATACAGTTGATTCTATCAGTAAATTGATGGTAGCGCATGAACCTTTGTCTAAAGGATTTCATTTACTAGAAATTATTAGTATTGTATTGCTTACTAAAGAGTTGGTTTATTCGATAGTACAATTTGGACAGAAGTTTTATGGAGAAAAACTGCGAATTTTTATAACCCGTGATATTTCTCAGTCAATAGTCGAAAAAATTCTGACTTACAGAATGGAGTTTTATACCTCAAACGAAAATGAAAGCGGAAAACTTCAAACCAGAATAGATTTAGGGATCAGCAGTTTGACAAGATTGGTTCAGAATTTTTTTATTGATATCCTGCCCTTATTTGCAAATGCTTTTGTTGCATTAATATTGATGTTTTATGCCAATGTGTATGTAGGATTGGTAAGCTTATGTATTATTCCTATTTATTTTTATGTAAGCCAATTGCAAGCCAGTAAATTAAGTGGTTTTAGAAGGAGAATGCGTAATTATCGTGAAACTAAAAATAACGGAATTATAAGTTTAATTGAATCTATAACGGTTATTAAATCTTTTGTTCGTGAACCAATGGAAGCCGATCGTCATAAAAATATTCAATTTGAAATGACCGAAAATCAATTAGCAACCAGAAAAACGAGTTTCATTTTTGAAAGTATAAAAGGTTTTATTGAACAAATAGGAGTTGTGATTATCATTATCCTGACCGCTTATTTTGTTTTGAATAATACGATGACAATTGGTGCGATTATGTTTCATATCATGTTGTTTAACAATGTTTCATCTCCAATTAGACAATTACATCGCATTTACGATGAAGTAAATGATGCTTTGATTTATTCGGAAGGATTTTTTGAAATTTTAGAATCTGATCAGGAAAAAGAAACAAGCGGAGATTATATCCCGGAGAAAATTGTTGGGCTTATAGAAGTAAAAAATGTAGATTTTGTTTATCCGAATGGGACCAAAGCGCTTTCGAATATTAATTTTACCATTAAACCAAATGAAACCAGCGCGTTGGTCGGACTTAGCGGTGCGGGTAAAAGTACTATTATCAATTTGTTAGATAAGTTTTATCTGCCTTCATCAGGAAAAATTTATTTGGATGGGGTAGATTTAAATGATTACGATACCGATTTTCTGCGTAAAAATATTGGTTTGGTTTTGCAGAAAAATCACATTTTTAAAGGCACAATTGCCGAGAATATTCTTTATGGAAATCCGGATGCTACAAAATCAGAAATTATTGATGCAGCCAAGCAAGCTTATATTCACGAGCAAGTGATACAATTACCAAAAGGATATGATTCTGATGCACATTTGCTTTCAGGCGGGCAACAGCAGCGAATTGCAATTGCCAGATTGTTTTTAAAAAATCCGCCAATTATTTTTCTGGATGAACCCACAGCAAGTTTGGATGCCATTGCAACAGAGCAAATAAAAAAATCTCTGGATGCTATAAAAAAGGACAGAACCGTAATTATTATTTCGCATAGCATTTCTCAAATTATTGATGCTTCGCATATTATTGTATTAGAAAAAGGAGAATGTGTAGAGCAAGGAACACATGATGAATTATATGATAATAAAGATGTTTATTATCAAATATTTACAGCGATGGCAAATAGTTTAAACATTGATAAAATTACACAGACACTTGAATAAGGAATAATTTATCGAATGCATTACGCGTCTTCATCTTTGTCAAAGTTTAAAACTTTGACAAAGATGAAGACGTACAAAAATCATTCGTACATTTTAGGTAGACAAAAATACAAAGATTCACAAAGGTCAGCTTTATTTTATAAATTTATCTAATCAATTAAAAACAAAACTATCTACCCAAAATTATAACCACAATGTTTACAAAAAAACTCATTTTTATTGCCTTAATGACCTTTTTATCTTTTATGAATATGGCCTATTCACAAAAAAATAATTCGTTTGATATTAAAAAACAACTCGATTATTGTGCAGAACAAGCATCGAAAACATTAACTGTAATTCCAAATGACGGAACCTCGCCAAGAAGTATCCCAACAGGAAGTAAAGAATGGAAATTTGTCGATTATAAAGATTGGACAAGTGGATTCTGGCCAGGAGAATTATGGTATTTGTACGAAGCAACCGGAGATAAAAAATGGGAAAGAGAAGCAGACAAATTCAGCCGATTTTTGACGCCTTTATCTGTTAGCAAAGCAAATGATCACGATCTTGGATTTCAAATTTTTAATAGTTTCGGAAACGGTTATCGATTAACGAAAAACACGGCGTACAAAGATATTATCCTGAAAACAGCCGATACTTTGGCGACACTTTTTAACCCAAAAGTTGGAACAATTCAGTCCTGGCCGCATAATAAATATGGAGGCCACAATACGATTATTGATAATATGATGAATTTAGAATTGCTTTTTTGGGCATCTAAAAACGGAGGAAATAAAAAGCTGTACGATATTGCAGTCAAACATGCCGAAACTACAATGAACAATCATTTTAGGCCTGATTACAGTTCTTATCATGTTTTAATTTATGATTATGAAACAGGTAAAAAAATAAAAGGAAGAACAGCACAAGGTTATAACGACGATAGCATGTGGGCGAGAGGTCAGGCGTGGGCAATTTATGGTTTTACAATGACTTACAGAGAAACAAAAGATCCTAAATTTCTAGATTTTGCTCATAAATTAACTCGTGTTTATCTGGATAAATTAACGACTGAGGATTTAATTCCGTATTGGGATTTTAATGCGCCCAATATTCCAAACGAACCAAGAGATGCTTCTGCAGCAGCAATTGTTTCTTCGGCACTTATCGAATTGAGTTCTTATACAAAAGATAAAAACCTGAAAAATGAATATCTTTCAAAATCTAAAAAGATGATTGTGGAACTTTCGGAGCATTATCAAAGTCATGAAGTGAACTCAGCATTCTTATTGCATTCAACCGGACATAAGCCTGCCGGAAGCGAAATAGATTGTTCCATTAATTACGCCGATTATTATTATCTTGAGGCACTTTTAAGACTTCAAAAACTAAAATAATTTTAATGTTATGATTAAGAAAATAACCCAATCTTTGTTTGCAATTATTGTGATATTGACGCTAATAAGCTGTAAAAACACAAAACAGAAACTGCAGGAATATGTTGCCACTTATAATAGTACCGCTCCCAGTTTTAAAGCAGAAAATGTAACGCTTACGACTGCCAGAGGATATATAAATGACAACAAAATCGAATTGCGTTTTGAAACTAATTTAGAACAAAACGAATCTAATAAAAATGCAACTATAAAACGATTTCCGGATTTATTGAGGGAGATGCTTAATAAAGATCAAATTCCGAAAGAATTAGTAAATGAAGGCGTGCAATTTGATGTTTATTTTTTGGCTGATGACAATACCGTGTTTGTAAAAGAAATAGTAAACGCTGAGACTATGCCGGAATTAATAAAAAAATAATCGATTTGGTTTAAAAAATTAAAGCCCTTTAAAATATGTTTAAAGGGCTTTTTTGTATCTGTAGAGGATTTTTGGTTTTGTAATAATTTATTTATATTCAACTGGTTAGGTTTTTGTTTTTATTAACTTATATTGTTTTTGTCTATAAAGTTTGTTATGTTTGAGTTAATATTTAACCATAAAACCAAAAAATTATGAAAAAAATTACTCAAATCGTATTTGCTTTTGCCTTTGTATTGTTGTTGATAAGCTGTAAAAATACCAAGCAGAAAATCCAGGAACATGTAAGTAATTATAACACTTCATCTTCTATAAAAGGAGGAAATGTTGTTAGTACCAGTGCTAAGGCATTTTTAAATGATAATAAAATTGAAATAAGAATTGAAACCAATTTAGAAGGAACTGAAATAAACAAACTGGCTTATAAAGATACTTTTCCTGATTTGCTTAAAGAAATGGTTAAAAACGATCAAATTTCTCCATCGTTAATTGAAGAAGGAGTAAAGTTTGATGTGTACTTTTTATCCTACAACAATATAATTCTTGCTCAGCAATTAGTTGATAAAGAAGAATTGGCTGTTTTAGAAAATGGTTCTGTAGTTGGAAAAGAAACAGCAAAGCTTTAATTTGGATGAATGTCAAAAACATAATTTGCAAAAAATAAAAAATCCTCTTTGAGATAACAAAGAGGATTTTTTATTCTAATGTTTTCTAACATTGGTTAGAATATCAGGAAAATAAATATCTGAAAGATGTGTGAATTCGTCTCCACGCATAAAAATATTAGGGCCAACATCTGCAAAAGATGTTTTGCCGGCTGCGGCCAAAAGTTCATTGGCAGCGTGTAAAGTGTTTTTATGAAAATGATACACACGATCTGATTTGTCAGTGACAACCAAACCTTTCATTAGCATTTTATTTTGGGTCGCAACTCCGGTTGGACATTCATTATTATGACAACGAAGCGCCTGAATACAACCTAGTGAAAACATAAATCCGCGCGCACTATTACACATATCAGCACCCAGGGCAACTGCATGTAAAATAGAATAGCCTGAAATGATTTTTCCGCTTCCAATAATTCTTATTTTATCACGAATATTTAATGCGATAAGTGTTTTATTGACAAAAATTAATGCAGGTTCAAACGGCATTCCAACACCATCAGCAAATTCTAAAGGAGCTGCTCCCGTACCGCCTTCAGCACCATCAACAGTTATAAAATCAGGATAGATATCTTCGGCAATCATTTCATGACAAAGAGCTTCAAATTCGTTAGTGTTACCAATACACAATTTAAATCCAATTGGTTTTCCGTTTGATAATTTACGTAATTGTGCTATAAAATGAATAAGTCCTTTACCGTCAGAAAAAGCATGGTGACCCGGAGGAGAAAGAATCATCGTATGCGGTTTAACACCTCGGATTTTGGCAATTTGTTCTGTATTTTTTGCCGCCGGAAGCACACCTCCATGACCTGGTTTTGCACCTTGCGAAAGTTTAATCTCAATCATTTTCACGTTTGGCAGATTGGCTTTTTCTGAGAATTTTTCAGGACTGAAATTTCCATCATCATCGCGACAGCCAAAATAACCTGTACCAATTTGCCAGGTAATATCGCCACCACCTGCAAGATGAAATTCGGTTAAACCACCTTCTCCGGTATTTTGGTAGAAATTTCCTTTTTTAGCACCAATATTAATGGCGCGAACCGCATTTTCGCTTAGCGAACCAAAACTCATGGCCGAAACATTAAATAAAGAAGCAAGATAAGGTTGTTTGCAATCTTTTCCACCAACCAATACACGTGGCAGTTCTTCGTTTACTTTTGCCGGAAAAATAGAATGTTTTATTCCTTCGTAACTATCATGATTTAAGTTTAGCTGCGTTCCAAAAGGAGTACTTGAATCTATATTTTTAGCTCTTTGATAAACCAAAGAACGCTGGTTTCTTGAAAACGGTTTTCCGTCTGTAGATCTTTCAATAAAGTATTGTTGAATTTCCGGTGCAATCATTTCGAATAAATATCTGAAATAACCTAAAACCGGAAAGTTTCTTAATATGGCATGTTTTGTTTGAATGGCGTTATAAACACCAACCACTAATAGTATTGGTAAAATTATAACGAGTAAAAAACCGCGCTCGGTATAATAATAAGTTGCTGCAACAATTAGAAACAATAAGAATCCGTAGATAAAGAATTTTTTTCTCATGTTTTTAAAAAATTAAAAAGTAATAAAGTAATAATTAATTGAATCGTAATCTAACATAGACATGTTTGATTCCTTTTTTATCTGATTCTCTTTCATCGATTTCAAGAATATCAGTTAAAGATTTTAGCATTGGCGTAAGCTTAGAAAAGCCATAATTTCTTGGGTCAAATTCTGGTTTTTTCTTCACAATTAAATTTCCAACATCGCCCAAAAATGCCCAGCCGTCATCATCTTCAATATCTTCAATTGTAGCTTCTATAAGGTCAATAGTTTGTTTGTCTATTTTGTGTAGTGCTTTTTCGGTAGGTTTTTCAACAGGCTTTTCAACAGGTTTTTTAGCATCTGCGGTAGCTTTAAGTTTTTTCTTTTGGATTGCGCCATCCAAAACCTCAATATAAATAAACCTGTCGCAGGCAACAATAAAAGAGTTTGGAGTTTTCTTTTCGCCAATACCAATAACTTTCATGCCTGATTCACGCAAACGAATAGCCAAACGGGTAAAATCGCTATCGCTTGAAACGATGCAAAAACCATCCAGTTTTCCTGAATAAAGTAAATCCATTGCATCGATAATCAATGCAGAATCTGATGAGTTTTTTCCAACCGTATAACTGTATTGTTGGATTGGAGTAATGGCATGTTCGAGTAAAACACCTTTCCATCCATTTGAGTTTGGTTTGGTCCAGTCTGCATAAATACGCTTGGTAGTTGGTGTGCCAAATTTAGCGATTTCTTCCATCATACCTTTTACGTTACTGTACGGAACGTTGTCGGCATCAATAAGAACAGCTAGTTTTAAGTCTTTTACGTTATTTAAAGGCATTATTTACAAGTTAGAAAACAAAGGTAAAACTAAAATTGGTTTTTATTTAGACTTCATGATAAATATGTCTTTTGTTACTAATAAATTATTTTGGTTATAAATAAGATATTTTTTATAAAAATTAATTAAAGATAAATTTGTCTTTTAATATAGGTTTAAATATATTTGTATGGAATTTAATCAACTTTATATGTTTTCAAAAGCGTGCGAGTACGGTATTCGGGCTTCTATATTTATCGCAACCAAATCATCAGAAGGTGTTCGTGTTGGAATAAAAGATGTGTCAAAAGAAATTGATTCTCCTGAACCGTTTACGGCCAAAATAATGCAGATTTTAACCAAAAACGGAATCATAGCTTCTGCAAAAGGAGTGGGTGGAGGATTTGAAGTTTCAAAAGAAGCCGTAAAATCAATCAAATTAATTCAGATTGTAGATGCAATTGACGGAAACACTATATATAAAGGTTGCGGAATTGGATTAAAAGAATGTTCAGAAACACATCCTTGTCCGGTTCATAATGAATTTAAAAAAATACGTGAATTGCTTCTTACCATGTTAACCAATACAACATTAGAAGAGTTGGCGTCGGGAGTTAATTCGGGCGATTTTCATCTTAAAATATTGAACAAAAACGAATAAAATTTTATAATTTAAATACTTAATAATGAATAAAAAAGTCAAAATTTCGATGCTTGTGCTAATGGGATTTTTAGCCATAACCTCTTGTGGAAAAAAAGAAACTGCACCAACTGAGGAGTCAACAGAAGTAAATGAAACTACAGAAGGAGAAGGGCAGGCGGCAACCGCAGTAAACAACGTTTTGGTTGTTGAAGGAAACGATCAAATGCAATTTAATACAGGCGAATTAAGAGCAACTGCCGGGAAGCCAATAACTTTAACTTTAAAACATGTAGGTAAAATACCAAAAGAAGCCATGGGACACAACCTGGTTATTTTACAGGAAGGTACAGATGAAGCTGCTTTTGCCTCAAAAGCAATTACAGCAAAAGATACTGATTATATTCCTGCTTCAGAAAAAGCATCAATTATTGCCCATACTAAATTACTTGGTGGAGGAGAAGAAGATACAATAGAATTTACAATTGATAAAAAAGGAACATATAACTTTTTATGTACTTTTCCTGGGCATTTTGCCATGATGAAAGGTGTTTTAATTGTAGAATAAACATAAAAAACTCTAATGTTTTTTAATGCATTAGAGTTTTTTTATATTTCAATAAAAGATAATATTGTCTTTTATTGAAATTGATTAGAAATAACAATAACTAATTTTTAAGAAAAATGGAAAATTTAAAGAATAAAACAGTAGGCTCATTTGTAGCACAGGATTTTAGAACAGCGGCAGTTTTTACAAAATATCAAATCGATTTTTGTTGTAAAGGAAACAGAACCATAACGGAAGTTTGCGAAAAACAAGATATTGATGCAGATGTATTAATGCAAAACGTTTTTGATGTACTACAGTCTGAAAACGGAAATACGATAGATTTTAATTCCTGGCCATTAGATTTATTGGTCGATTATATTGAAAAAACACACCATCGTTATGTTGAAGATAAAACAACTATTTTGACACAGTTTTTAGATAAATTATGTAAAGTTCATGGTGGAGGACATCCGGAATTATTTAGAATTAATGAACTGTTTACCGCAGGTGCAGGCGAATTGTCACAGCACATGAAAAAGGAAGAATTAATGTTATTTCCTTTTATCAAACGAATGGTAAAAACGAAAGAATCTAATGGGATTTTGTCTCAGCCGTCTTTTGGAACCGTATCAAATCCTATTGCGATGATGATGCAGGAACATGATAATGAAGGAGACCGTTTTAGAGAAATTGCAAATTTGACCAATAACTATACGCCGCCAAGCGATGGATGTACGACTTATAAAGTAACATTTGCCATGTTAAAAGAATTTGAAGAAGATTTGCACAAGCACATTCATCTTGAAAATAATATCCTGTTTCCTAAAGCTGTAATTCTGGAAGAAGAATTTGCCTAACACTAACTAATTTAGAAACCCGTTGGGTGTAATTATTTTTTAACACATAGAAACATAGAATTATTGAACTCAAAAAAGGTGTTTCACTTGCATTAACAAATCCCGAAGCTTCGGGACTATGTGTGAGAAACAAGTTTCTTTTGGATTTACTTTTTCAAAATCATAAAATCTATGTTTCTATGTGTTTAATTAAAATTTTATGCATTATATCCAACGGGTTAATTTAGAAATTAATGCACCAACTAAATCACAAATTTGACTTATGTTTGGTGCATTTTTATTTGAAAAGAAATGAAAATACCTCTTAAAATGAATTCGCAAAAAAGTTGGGTACTTTGTTGTTTTCTCAACTTTCTCATAGCTTCAATTATGGGTTTGCTGTTGCGTTTTTCATACCTTTTTCCTTTAAATGTAAATTATATTTATCTGCTTCATGCACATTCTCATGTTGCCATGTTAGGTTGGATTTACATGATGATTTATATTTTAATCATTCATTTTTTTGTTCCAAATGATAAAAGAGAGAAACCAATTTACAATCAATTGTTCTGGACGACAGAATGTGCAGTTATCGGAATGATGATTGCTTTTCCTGTTCAGGGTTATGGATTGTTTTCAATTATATTTTCGACGGCACATATTTTATTAAGTTATGTTTTTTGCTGGCTCGTTTGGAAAGATGCAGTAGCTGATAAAACGTATAATAAAAGGCTTTTATTGATCTCGATTCTGTTTATGGTTTTTTCCACTTTTGGCGTCTGGTGTCTTGGTCCGGCAATAAGTACATTGGGTAAGCAAAGTGCTTTTTATCAAATTGCAATTCAGTTTTTTCTTCATTTTCAATTCAATGGCTGGTTTTTAATAGCAGTTTTAGCATTGTTTTTACAACAATTTAAGGCTGAAATCAATCTAAAACATTTTAGAATATTCCAAATTTTGCTAATTATTTCAATCCTTTTAACGGTTGCATTTCCTGTTAGTTGGTTTGTTGATATGAAAATATTAAGGTGGATCAATGCTTGTGGCGTTTTGCTCCAGCTTTTGGCTTTTGTTTATTTCTATAAAATGCTAAAAACTCAAATAAAGACTTTTAAAACCAGTTTAAATTCAACAACCAAAATAGTTTATGGGTTAGCTTTTAGTTCTTTATTTCTAAAAATAAGCTTGCAATTATTGGTTTTGTTACCTTGTCTGGCTGAAACTTCACATCAGGTGAGAAATTTTGTAATTGGATTTATCCACTTAACATCATTGGGTATAATTACCGGTTTTTTGTTCGGAATATTAATTCAAAATAAAATGCTTTCAAATCAATCTTCTATACTTCGCTTAGGAATGAAGTTTTTTATTTTAGGATATGCTGCAACTGAAGTCTTGTTATTTCTTCAGGGATCATTTTTTTATTTTAACAGAGAAAAACTTCCCGCATATTACGAAAGTATTTTTACGGCAAGTTTTTTAATTGTATCAGGATTAATTTTGATTGTAATTTCAATTATAAATAAAAAAACAAGAGTTGATTAATTAAAATCTTCTCTTGTTTTCGACTAATCAACCTATTTAATTTTTTTAGCTTCTTCGTTTATTATCGTTATGGTTTTATCGTTATTTACTCCTAAACCTTCTTGCTGGTATATTAATTCGCCTTTTGGATTAAAAACACTTATAATATTTGAATGCGAAAAATCGATTGGCGAAATTTGCTTATAATTTACCGCAAGTACAGCAGCAAATTCGCGTGTGTTTTCTTCTGTAGAGCGAAGGAAAATCCAGGGATACTGATTCATTTTATTTTCTATTGCAAAAGCCTTTAATCTTTGCGGAGTATCAGTTTTAGGATCAATACTTACCAATATAAGTTTTATATTTTTTTTAGTTTGTTTGTCCAGTTTTGTTTCAATAGATCGCATGTCTGCCACTAATCTTGGACAGGCAGCCTTGCACGATGTGTAAATCATTACCATGACAAGAACATTACCATTTAAACTTTTTAATTCGATATTTTTTCCATCCTGAGTTGTCCATTCAGAGGGTAAATTATAGATTGATAAATCACTAATTTCTTTGCTTTTTGGTATCGGTTGGCTTTCTTTTTTTTCAGAGTCTTTGCAGCTTTGTAAAGTAAAAAGAAGAATAAAGAGCACCAGTATAGTTTTATTCATTTTTAATAATTTAAAATTAAAGTTTCTTTGTATCAGCACAACGAAAACCAAGATTTCGGGTCGAATATTGCGCTTTTAGACTTCCTCTAAAAGCATATCGCATAAATGCAGCATAATCCATTAAGTCAGTTGCATTGACAGATGCGCCGCCGCAAAAAAGGTTTTTGTCTTCACTTTTATCTTTTCTGGATTCTCCCGATAAAAAAATGCTGTTAAAATCGGCTGTCCATTCCCAAACTAATCCATGCATATCATAAACGCCCCAGTAATTTTTGAATGTTTGGCCAATTGGGTTTTCGTAGGTTTTTGATTTTTCATACCAGGACAAAATGTACTTATTGAATTCTGTTTTGGTTCTGGCATCTGTTTTTTTCTCATCAGCCATAGCTACATATTCCCATTCATCCATTGTTGGTAAACGCTTTCCCTGACACTCGCAGTATTTTTTGGCGGCATACCACGAAACATTTGTTACAGGCGATTTAGGGTTTACATTTCCAAAATCAAGATCATTTTTCCAGTAAGCTAAATAACTTTTATCAGCAAAAATGCCTTTTATTTTAGATTTGCTAAGGCTTAGTTTTTTTTTGATAAAACTTAAAAACTCAGCATTAGTAACAGGATAAACATCTATAAAAAACGATTTTACTTTTACAGGATTTTTCGATGTGGCTCCGTAAAGAGGGACAAATGAACCCTCTTTTACCGGAACCATTTTCGACTCTTGTGCTCTTAAGAATCCAATCTGAACCAAGAATAGAAAAATAATATAAATGCTTTTTGCCATTGTTTCTATTTTAGCGTTGTGCCTTAACCATTTCCGGTGTAACTTCTGTTTTATTATTACCCCAGTTGCTATATATATAAGTCATAACATTGGCTATTTCATCATCTGAAAGATTTTGCGCTGGCATCACACTATTAAATTTTTTACCATTTACAGTAATTTCACCGCTTAAACCATGTAAAATTGTTTTGATAGCTCTTTTTGAATCTGCATTTAGATAATCTGATTTTGCAAGAGGAGGGAAAGCTCCCGGAATTCCTTGTCCTTCAGATTGGTGACAGGCAAAGCAGGTTGTTCCAAAAATTTCTTTTCCAATTTTTATTTTATCAGCCAAAGTTCTTTTAGGTACAGCTGTTGTTGTAGCTTTTTCTTCGGGCATTTTTTGAATAGTTCCGCCTTCCGGCAAATAAATCCCTTCCTGAATAGTTCCTGAATAAATGTTTTTATTTTCGGCACCTTCAACTTTTAATATTCCCAAAGCACCTTTATTAAAGGCTCTAAAGATAGAGTGGTCAACTAAGATGAAATTTCCCGGAGTTTCTACTTTAAAATCAACAATAGCAGATCCGCCCGCCGGAATTAATGTAGTCTGAACGTTTTTATTCATCATAGCGCCACCTTCAACATGCACGTTGTCAAAGATTTCTCCAATAACATGAAAAGAAGAAACTAAATTCGGGCCACCGTTCCCCACAAATAAACGTACTGTTTCGCCCACTTTTGCGGTAAGTTCATTTCCGTTTGTCATCGATCCTACTTTTCCATTAAAAACAACATAATCAGGAGTTTCTTTAATCGCTTTATTCATATCAAAAGGCTGAAGTCCTTTGGCTCCATATTCGCCTTGCGTGTAAAAATCGCCCTGCATTACATAGTATTCCTTATCAACCGGAGGAAGTCCGCCTTCAGGTTCAACTAAAATCAAACCGTACATTCCGTTGGCAATATGCATTCCCACAGGAGCAGTCGCACAGTGGTAAACGTAAAGCCCCGGATTTATAACCTTAAAACTAAACACCTTTTCATGTCCGGGAGCTACTAAAGATGATGTTGCACCTCCACCAGGGCCAGTAACGGCATGCAAATCGATGTTATGTGGTAATTTATTGTCCGGATGATTTTTTAGGTGAAATTCTACTTCATCGCCCACACGTGTTCTGATAAAACTTCCGGGAACAGATCCTCCAAATGTCCAGTACGTATATTTTACACCATCTGTCATTGTGCCTTCCTGTTCCTTAATTTCCATGTTTACCTTCAGTTTCATGGCTGCTCTTTTTCCAATTGGTTTTGGTACCATTGGCGGGGCAGTAAGTTCGGCATCCATTTGTCCTTCTGTTTTAATTGTAGTGTAATCGACTGGTTCTTCACTTTTTTTACATGAAGATAAAATTAGTACACAAAAAAAGGTGTATACAAATAGCCTGATAACAATAAGGGCATCATTCTTCTTTTTCATAATAATTGGTTTACTTTAGTTTTAAATCTGAAGTAAAATTAAAAGACCGTTTTGTCTTTTATTATGATAAAAGTCATATATTACTTATATTTTTTTAAAAATTGTATTTAATAATTAAATAATTGATTGGTTAATTCTTGCAAAAAGGTTACAGTATTGAAGCTAAAGTTCAATATTTTCAATATTTTTTAATAAAAATAATTGGCTAACTCTATTTTAGAATAATAATCATTATTTTTGCACCCTGTATAAATAAAAATTATTACTTCAAAATATATTTATGGTAAAAGATTTATTCGAAAGAATTCAGAACAATAAAGGACCATTAGGAAAATGGGCTTCGCAAGCTGAGGGTTATTTTGTTTTCCCTAAATTAGAAGGTGAACTTGGTCCAAGAATGCAATTTGGTGGAAAAAATATTTTAAATTGGAGTTTGAATGACTATTTAGGTCTTGCAAATCATCCGGAGGTTCGTCAGGCAGATATCGATGCAGCTACTCAATTTGGCGCAGCTTATCCTATGGGAGCCAGAATGATGTCAGGACATACAAAATACCATGAGCAGTTAGAAAATGAGTTGGCTGAGTTTGTAATGAAACCAGCAGCTTATTTGTTGAATTTTGGTTACCAGGGAATGGTTTCTACTATTGATGCACTGGTTACTAAAAATGATATTATTGTATATGACGTAGATTCACATGCTTGTATTATTGATGGTGTTCGTTTGCATATGGGTAAACGTTTTACTTACAAGCACAACGATCTTGAAAGTATGGAAAAAAACCTGCAAAGAGCTACCAAAATGGCACTTGAAACAGGTGGAGGTATTCTTTTTATTACTGAAGGTGTTTTTGGAATGCGAGGACAGCAAGGTAAATTAAAAGAAATTGTTGCTTTAAAAGAAAAATATAATTTCCGTTTATTGGTTGATGATGCACACGGTTTTGGTACACTTGGAAAAACAGGTGCCGGAGCAGGTGAGGAGCAGGGATGTCAGGATGGTATCGATGTTTATTTCTCAACTTTTGCAAAATCAATGGCAAATATTGGAGCTTTTATTGCTGCAGATAAAGATATTATCGATTATTTGAAATATAATTTACGTTCGCAAATGTTTGCAAAAGCGTTACCGATGATTCAGACAATTGGTTCTTTAAAACGTTTGGAATTATTGCGTAATCACCCGGAATTGAAAGATAAACTTTGGGAAAATGTAAATGCATTACAAAACGGATTACGTTCAAGAAACTTTAATATTGGAGATACAAATACTTGTGTTACACCAGTTTATTTAGAAGGAAGTGTGCCGGAAGCAATGGTTATGGTAAACGATTTAAGAGAAAACTACGGTATTTTCTTGTCGATTGTAATTTATCCTGTAATTCCAAAAGGAATTATTTTATTGAGAATGATCCCGACAACATCACATACTTTAGCTGATATTGATGAAACACTTACTGCTTTTGAAGCAATTCGTGAAAAATTAGAAAACGGTACATATAAAGAAATCGCAAGCAGAACAACAGTTGATTTAGACGCTTAATTTCTTTTAAAATAACGATTCCCTCATATGGGAATTATATAAAAAATCCATTCGTTTATGCGAATGGATTTTTTTTATTTGAACTAACTTTATAGTACTAATTATTAAAAAATCAGATTATGAAAAAAGTATCAGCAATAACAATAATGATTTTAACCCTTTTTATTTCCTGTAAAAAGGAGACCACGCTTCCACCTCCGCAAATAGAACCAAGCGCTCCAAAAGAAGCAGAACTTGTAGAACCGGCAGGAGATCAATGTTATGCATCAAGACTTAATGGGAATATAGTAGCCTTAAGTTTTAATGTTAATTCTCATCAGGAAGTAAACGGAAAATTGAGTTATAACTTAACAGGAAAAGATAAAAACGAAGGTACTTTAATAGGAAATATGAAAGGCGATACATTAATTGCAGATTATACTTTCATGTCTGAAGGAGTTTCTTCTGTTAGAGAAGTAGTCTTTTTGCAAAAAGATGGAACTCTTATTGAAGGATATGGAGATGTAGTTGATGCTAACAATAAAGTGTCTTTTAAAGATAAAACAAAATTAAAATTTGATGCAAAAAATACATTGACAAAAGTTGATTGCCCGCAATAAGAAATAAAGAAATAAAAAAATTGTAAAAAAGAAATCCCTTCGTAGAAGGGATTTTTTGTAAACGATAAATAGATTGTTTTCTTATAAGTTTTTCAGATACGTTTTTCTCTGACAGTGAATTTTTGGATCAAAGTTTTTCCAAAGTAAATGAATAGCTGTGTTTTCGGCTAACTCCGGGGTTCTGATGCAATTTTGAATTCCTTTTTCAGAAAAAGTTTTAAAATATTCATCAAAAATAATAGCTGTTACACCTTTGTTTTGGTAGTCAGGATGAACACCAATTAAGTAAAAAACCACATCTTTACTCTTTTTTCTGGCTCTTAATAAATGAATAAAACCAAATGGAAATAATTTCCCTTTTGCTTTCTGTAATGCTTCTGTAAAACTTGGCATTACAATGCTAAAAGCAACCAGATTATCCTCTTTATCAACAACAAATTTAATGTATTCAGGATTGATAAAACTGATGTATTTTTTCTTAAAATATTCTTTCTGTACATCTGAAATAGCTACAAACGAAGCTAGTTTTGCATAGGATTCATTAAACAAATCAAACATTTTGTCAACGTGTGGCATAATGTCTTTTGTTTTTGTAAATGTCAATGCTCTTAAGCCATATCTTTTTTTGATTAATTCCTGAGCTTTCAGGAAAAATTCAGGCTTCACATTTGAAAACGGAAAAATACTTTCGATATATTCTTTTTCGACCTGAAAGCCTAATTGTTCAAAATGAGTTACATAATACGGATTATTGTACCAGGTAATCATAGTTCCCATTTGGTCATAACCTTCAGTAAGAACTCCAACTTTATCTAAATTCGAAAATCCCATCGGACCTTCAGCATGTTCCAGATTATGTAGTCTTCCTAATTCGTAAACTTTCTCTAATAATGCTTTTGTAACTTCAATATCATCAATTACATCAAACCAGCCAAAACGAACCTTTCTTTTATGCTGATTATTGACTTCAGACCAATTGATAATTGCTGTTATTCGACCAACGATTTCATTATTTTTATAAGCCAGATAAAAGTACGCCTCGGCACTATCAAAAGCAGGATTTTTTGTTTTGTCAAACGATTCTAATTCATCTGCAATAATAGGCGGAACCCAATAAGGATTGTTTTTGTATAATGAAAACGGAAATTTGATATATTCTGTTAATTCTTTCTTGGTTTTTGCTTCTTTAATTGTAATCATTAAGATCGTTATTGTAAAATCTCTTTATATAGAGAAGTTGGTTATTAATTCTTATTCGTATTTAGATTTACGTTTTCTTTCTTGTTCCTGATAATCAGTTTCTTTCTCCGATTTCTTTGATTTCGGATCTTTTACTTTTTTCTCTTTTCTGGATTCTCTTTTAAATTCCATTTGCTTTTCCTTGTACTTACCGTCATAACGCCATGAAACTCCAACTCCGCCATACATAATAGAAGGCGAATTTTTAAAGTTTGTACTTATTGATGCGTCCACCTGCAAATTTGGATTAATTAAGTAAGCAGCTCCTCCACGAACAATAGCGTCACTGTAAAAATCACTTTTGTATCCTTGATTTTCAATAAATCCAGACCATTTGTCATTAAATCCATGCGTCAAAGTTAATACATATCCGTAACTTGGATAGTCTGTTGTAATATAATCTGCGATAATATTAGTTACAAAAACCCATTTTCCGTCTCCAAAAACGTTTTGGGTAATCAATGCAATCTTTGGAGAAATACTTGACTGCGGAGAAAAAGAATACGGGTTGTCAGCTCCGACAAAATTTGCTCCGGCAAATACCGAAACAGCAGGAATTAAAGAATGCCAGTCAAAGCGATGATTGGCTTTATAGCTGTAGATGTTTTTTGTTTTTTCGTAATTTTTAAAAGGATCGTAAATCAAATATTTAGCTCCCAAAACGGTTTGTCTGAAATTGTTTTTTTTGTAGCTTGTATACGGAGTATCAAAGTTTTCCATTTGATATTGCAAGTCCAGAATAAATTCTAGTTTTTCAAGAAAAGCGCCGTATCTAAACGTTAAATCCGTTCCAAAACCACTTGCATCATAATCTAATAAATCATGTTTTTCTTTAATGCCGTAAACGCCAATTTCGGCCTGAATTACTGATTTACCAACTGCATAGGCAGACATCGTTTCACCTGGCCTGTTTGAGTTAATAACATCGGTATATTGCGCAAAAAATAATTGTGGTGCAAAAAAAAGAGATGCAATAAGTAGGTATTTAATTTTTAACATAAATCTGTTTTTGGGATTAAAAAGATATAACGCATTTCAAATGTACATATTTTATTATTTATTTAAGATTCATATTTTAATTTTAAACAATGGATTTATTAATTTTGGAAAAAAATTATATGATCATGCAAGAAGCATCTTTTTCAGGTTTAATAAAAGCTATTGTATACATGATAGCATTTTATTATATTTTTAAATTTTTAGCCAGAATCTTTTTGCCTGTATTGGTAAAAAAAGCGGTTGAAAAAGCAGGAGAGAATTTTCAAAAACAACAACAATATAGCCAGGATAATAGCTGGCAAAAAACTCGTAACAATAATGATGAAATAATCATCAATACTGCTAATGCAAAAAATCCACGCGAAACCAAAAAAGTGGGTGATTATGTTGATTACGAAGAAATAGATTAAGTTTGTGCCCTAAATAATAGGAATCATCATTTAACCTAAACTAACCTAAATTGAAAATAGTAAATAAGTTCTATCCGCATGCCCTTGTTATATTGGGCTTTATTCTCGTTTCCTTAATTTATTTTTACCCGGTTTTACAGGGAAAACAAATTTTCCAATCCGATATTGCACAATATACCGGAATGGCAAAAGAGCAAAATGATTTTAGAGCTGCAGAACATAGTGAACCTTATTGGACAAATTCGGCTTTTGGCGGAATGCCAACATATCAGTTAGGGGCAAACTATCCAAATGATTATGTAGGTAAACTAGATGATGCTTTACGTTTTTTACCACGTCCTGCAGATTATTTATTTCTATATTTCCTGGGTTTTTACGGATTGTTATTAGTTTTAAAAACAGATCCGCTAAAAGCATTTATTGGCGCGATTGCGTTTGGTTTTTCTACTTATCTAATTATTATTTTGGGAGTTGGTCATAATGCAAAAGCGCATGCTATTGCTTATATGCCGCTTGTAATTGCCGGTTTTATACTTGTTTTCCAGAAAAAATACATTTGGGGAGGCTTACTCACCATGTTTGCAGTTGCACTTGAAGTGAATGCAAACCACTTTCAAATGACGTATTATCTATTGATATTCTTATTAATTCTTTCAGGATATTTTACTTTTCAATTTATTAAAGACAAAGAATATAAGCCATTATTAATATCATTTGGAGTTTTGGCAGCGGCAGGGATTGTTGCTATTGGTGCGAATGCAACTAATTTAATGGCGACAAGCGAATATGCTAAATTTAGTATTCGTGATAAAAGCGAATTGACTTTTAATCCGGACGGATCTAAAAATCAAACAACAGCTTCCATGACAACTGATTATATTACAGAATATAGTTATGGTATTGCAGAAAGTTTGAACTTAATTGCCCCAAGAATTTTTGGAGGATCCAGCCATGAAAATGTGGGAACCGATAGCCGTATGTACTCTTTTATGATTGAGCAGGGAGTTCCATCAGATCAGGCACAAGATTTCGTTTCCGGAATGCCAACGTATTGGGGAGATCAGCCAATTGTTTCTGCGCCAGCTTATATTGGGGTTGTAGTTTTCTTTCTGGCGGTTTTAGCATTATTTATAGATGATAGAAAAATAAAATATGTATTTCTGGCAGGTGCGTTATTTACATTGATGCTTTCCTGGGGAAAAAATTTCTCATTACTGACTAACTTTTTTATAGAATATGTTCCAATGTACGATAAGTTCAGGGCAGTTTCTTCTATTCAGGTTATTTTAGAATTATGTATTCCTGTACTTGCTGTTATGGGATTACAATCTTTTTTCAAGTTTAAAGATGAATCAAAATTACAACAAAAAGCACTAGTTCAAACTGGAGTTTTTGGTTTGGGAGTTATTGCTATTCTGGTAATTGCCAAAGGATTTTTTCATTTTACGGGAATGAGCGACAGTGCATATATGGAAAGTTACGGACCAGCTTTTGTTGATGCTTTAAAAGACGACAGAAAGAGTTTATATTCTGCTGATTTATTGCGTTCCGGATTTTTTATTGTAGTAACATTTGGAATTTTATGGTTGTTCATCAAAAATAAATTTTCACAAAATACTACTTTAATTATTGTAGGGCTTTTGATGATCTTCGATTTGTTTTTTGTGGATAAAAGATATGTTTCCGCAAAAGATTTTGTGAGTCCGGTTCAAATTGCATCTCCATTTCAGGAAACTCCTATCGATACTAAAATTTTAGAAGACAAATCAATATATCGTGTATTTGATGTGCAGGGACAATTACAAGGAAGATCTTCTTATTTCCATAAAACAATTGGAGGATATAGCGCTGTAAGACCACGAAGAATGCAGCAATTAATGGATTATCAAATTCAAAAAGGAAATATTGAAGTACTTAATATGTTAAATGTTAAGTATGTTATCCAAACTAATAAAGAAGGAAATCAGGTTCCTGTTGCAAATCCCGATGCAAACGGAAATGCATGGTTTGTAAGTTCGCTAAAGTTAGTAAACAAGCCAGATGATGTTATGAAAGCATTAGATAAAATCGATACAAAAAATGTTGCGGTTTTTAATGTTCATGATTATGAAGGTAAATTTAAAAGTGCCAGATTAAAAAAACAATGGGATACTACCGGAACTATTAAAGTTGTGGAATACAAACCAAACTACATTAAATATCAATCAGATAATAAAAAAGATGGTTTAGCGGTATTCTCTGAAATCTATTATAAAAATGGCTGGAACGCTTATGTAGATGGACAATTAACAGATCATTTTCCTGTAGATTACGTTTTAAGAGCAATGGAAGTTCCGGGAGGAAAACATACTATAGAATTTAAATTTGAACCACAAGTTGTAAAAACCGGAGGAACGATTGCATTAGCAAGTTCAATTGGAATGTTGCTACTTTTAATTGGTGGAGTTTATTTCGAAAGAAAAAACACCAGTAATAATAAGAATCAAGATAAAGCCTAAATTCTTTGCATGCGTATTTCAAAGATTTTTAAAATAATTCTTTTTATCATTTTTGATTTATTGGTATTTGCTTTTTTCGGAATTTATATGATGGGATACGATGACTTTTATAATGAAAGTCAGGGAGAATATTTTAGTTTTTCAAGTATGAATACTGAATATAAAATTGTATGGGGATTTTATAATTTGTGGATAATTTTAAATTGTGTACTTTTTGTATATGTTTTATTTAAATTATATAAGAAATTCAGATTTGAAAATGAATAAAATAAAACAATTAAACCTAAAATCAGTTGAAGATCAAAGAATTGTTGAAATAAAATCACTTTCTTATCTTGAAAGGTTAGAACGATTAATGATACTTATTGAAGTTTCCTATACATTACGTATTGCTAACAGAATTCCATTTAAATAAAAATGTTTCTTAGAACGCCTATTTACACTTCAAAATAATAAACCAAATTTTCATTGGAACAAAAAAAGCTCTTAATCATTACTTATTATTTCCCGCCAGCCGGGGGTCCCGGCGTACAGCGTTGGTTGAAATTTGTAAAATATTTACCTGAATTTGATGTTCAGCCAATTGTGTATGTTCCGGAAAATCCAACATATCCAATTATTGATGAGGGTTTGGTCAGTCAAATTTCAGACAAAGTTATTATTCTTAAAAATAAAATTTTAGAACCTTATCAATTAGCTTCTGTTTTTTCGAAGAATAAAACCAAGAAAATCAGTTCAGGAATTTTTCCTCAAAAGAAAAAGCAAACCTTTCTGGACAAGACATTTTTATGGGTGCGCGGAAATCTTTTTATTCCTGATGCACGTGTTTTATGGGTAAAACCATCTGTATCTTATCTCGAAAAATACATCAGGGAAAATAATATTGATACCATTGTAACGTCTGGTCCGCCACATAGTTTGCATTTAATAGGTTTAGAATTAAAAGAAAAATTAAATGTAAAATGGTTTGCTGATTTCCGTGATCCGTGGACAACAATTGGATATCATAAAGCATTGCGTTTGTCAAATTACGCTGCTAAAAAACATAAAAAATTAGAAAGTAAAGTTTTAAATACTGCTGATACAATTATTGTAACCAGCAAAACAACCAAAGCAGAATTTGAAGCAATTACTAACAAACCAATTTCGGTAATTACAAACGGCTATGATATCGAAAATGTAGAGAAGCAAACTTTAGACACCAAATTTACTCTGGCGCATATCGGTTCATTTTTATCAGATAGAAATCCTCCTTTTTTATGGGAATGTCTGGTTGAATTACTAAACGAAATCCCTGATTTTAAAACGCATTTAGAAATTAAATTAATTGGTGCTGTGAGTCAGGAAGTTTTAGATGCTATTTCACAATTTAATCTAACGGAGTATTTGAATCTTTTAGGTTATGTTTCACATCATGAAGCAATTGCTCATCAAAAAAAGTCACAGGTTTTGCTTTTAATCGAAATTAATTCTGAAGATACGAAAAGTATTATTCCGGGTAAATTGTTTGAATATATGGTTTCGAACAGACCAATAATTGCAATTGGCCCGCAAGGTTCTGATTTTGCAGATATTATAAAAGAAACAAATACAGGAGTATTTTTTGATTATTCTGAAAAAGCGAAATTAAAAAGTGTAATTTTGGACTTTTATAATCAGTTTTTGGAAGGAAAATTACAGTCTAATGGCGTTGGTTTGCAACAATATTCACGAAAAAACCTCACCAAACAATTAGCACAATTGATTAACGGATAGTGCAAAAATCTAAAATCTAAATTCAGAAATCCAAAAATGGGTATTGTTTTAAATCAGTCTTTCAAAAATACTATAATTACTTATATAGGTTTCGGTATCGGGGCCATTAATACACTTTATTTATACCCTGTTTTTTTAGGTGCAACCTATTATGCTTTAACTAATTATATTCTTTCGGCAGCAAATGTTATTATGCCTTTATTTGCCATTGGAATGCAAAATACGCTGGTAAAATTTTATTCACAGTATAAAACAGAAGAGGAAAGAGAACAGTTTCTGTCCTTTACAGCTTTGTTTCCCGTTTTAATGTGTATTCCTCTAGGGATTATCGGAATCTTTTTCTTTGATGATATTACCGCTTTTGTTTCTAAGGAAAATCCTGTTGTAAAAGAGTTTATGTATTTAATTCCGTTTATTGGGATTTGCATGGCGTATTTTGAGATTTTTTATGCCTGGGCAAGAGTTCATATGCACTCTGTTTTTGGAAATTTTATTAAGGAAGTTGGTTTAAGATTATTCTCGACAGTAGCTTTGGTAGGTTTATATCTTGACTGGATAACATTAGTGCAGTTTGTTTATTTAACTGCAGCGATATATTTTATTGCGTTTTTAATAACCATGTTTTATGCATTTTACATTAAAAAGCCTAAGTTTCAGATTAATATTCCTCAGAATGTAAAAGATGTTATGGAGTACACTTTTTTCATTATTCTTTCAGGAAGTGTGGCCAATTTACTTTTAGACGGCGATAAATTGATGCTGAATCAATACATGAAAATTGAGAATATTGCTTATTATTCTGTAGCAACTTACATTGCTTTGGTAATTTCGGTTCCAAGTCGCGCGATGCACCAAATTGTATACCCGATTACGGCAAAATTAATGCACGACAACAAACATGACGAATTGAATGACCTATATAAAAAGACATCGATAAATTTACAAATGGTTGGTGGTTATGTAATGTTATGCATTTTTGTAAATATCAATCAATTGTATGAATTAGTTCCAAAAGAATACAGCGGAGGAATTTCAGTTGTATTTATGATTGGTTTGTCGAAATATTTTGATTTGATATTAGGAAACAATAACGCTATTATTTTTAATACAAAATATTACAGAATGGTATTGTATTTAGGACTGCTTTTAGTGTTTTTAACAATAGTCTTAAACATGATTTTTATTCCAATTTTTGGAATTACAGGCTCTGCATTTGCGACTTTATTATCTATTACATTATATAGTTTGGCAAAATTACTTTTTGTGGTAAAAAAGATTGATTTATATCCATTTACAAAACAAACTATTTATTCAATGCTACTAACTTTTGTATTGTTTTTAATGTTTTATTTTTGGGAATTTCCTTTTTATCAATTAATTAGTATTGCTTTAAAATCGATATTGGTAACAATCCTATATGTTTATTTAAACTATAAGTTTGATATTTCTCCAGATATCAACAAGGTAATTGATGGTCTTTTGAGAAAAATAGGTTTTAAAATTTAGTACGATTTTATTGAGAAAACAGAAAGTAATCTAAATTCAATTCTATTTTGTTTTATATTTGTTAGAAGGATAACTAACTTATTTATAACAGAATATGAAAAATAAATTACTTTGTTTTCTAGTATTGTTTGTTGTTTTATTTTCTTCCTTCGCGATTGCCCAAAATGATACCATAAAAACGGCACAGAAAACTGTTTCCTTAAAAGGATATCCGGTTTCTCCTTTTAAGGATACCCTTTTTTATGTATATAATAAAGTTGGTTCTTTTTCTGCAGAGAACAGAGCAAATGCTATTACAGAAAAAATCAGAAAACTTTATCATGATTCTTTTTTTGAATCAGATTCTCTGATAGTTGTTCCTTCAGATATTTCTCAGGATATCACGTATAAAGGTGATTTTATTATCATGTCTATTTTGGATATTGATGCAAAAATCGAAAATCAAACTGCTGCTTATATTGCAAAACGAAATCTGAATTTGATCAAAAAAGCAGTTATTTATCAAAATGAAAACTATTCGCAATTGCCTAAACGATTTGGATATACAGCATTATTAATTTTAATTATTGGAGTTGTTTTGTTTGTGGTTGGAAAAATTTTCAATCGTATAAAACTTTATCTTTTAAAAAATAGCGACAGGTATTTCAAAGGCTTTAATTATAACAATATTAATATTCTTTCGCCGCATAAACAGCAATTTTTGTTGATACGGTTGTTTGGCTTTGTTAAGATCTTTACCTTGATTTTAATAGTTTATTTTTCGCTGCCTGTTCTGTTTAGTATTTTTCCTGCTACAGAAGCTTATACCACAACTTTATTACGATGGATTTTAACCCCTGCAAAATTAGCCGTAATGGGATTTGTTGGTTTCTTGCCAAGCTTGGTAACAATAATAGTTATTATTATCATTTTTAGATATTCTATAAAAATCATTAAGTTCTTTTTTGATGAGATAAAAAAGGAAAACATAAAAATAGATGGCTTTTATAACGATTGGGCAATGCCAACATTTAATATTATTCGGTTGTTAATGTATGCTTTTATGCTCGTTATTATTTTTCCGTATTTACCAGGATCTGATTCTCCAATTTTTAAAGGTGTTTCTGTATTTGTTGGGGTTTTATTTTCATTAGGATCTTCAAATGCAATTGCAAATATGGTAGCGGGATTGGTAATTACTTATATGCGTCCGTTTAAAATTGGCGACTTTATTAAAATTGGTGATGTAAGCGGAGAAGTAATTGAAAAAACAGCATTAGTAACCCGAATAAGAACACCAAAATTTGAAGACATAACAATACCAAATGCGACCGTTTTATCAAGTACTTCAACCAATTTTTCTGCAAATACAAAGCAGGCTACAAACGGTCTTTTAATTCATACAACTGTTACAATTGGTTACGATGTTCCGTGGGCAGCTATTCATAAAGCATTAATAGAGGCCGCCTTAAAAACAGATATGACAGAGAAAACACCGGAACCTTTTGTGCTGCAAACCAGTTTGGATGATTTCTATGTTTCTTATCAAATAAATGTCTATACAAAAGAACCTACAAAACAACCCAGAATTTATTCTTCCCTGCATCAAAATATCCAGGATTCCTTTAATGCTGCAGGAATTGAAATTATGTCACCACATTATAATGCTTTGAGAGACGGAAATACGACAACGATTCCAGTGAACTATTTAGGAAAAGATTATGAAGCGCCATCTTTTAGTATTAGAAATAAAGGTTAAAGTGTTGCTGTACAGATTGAAACCTTAAAATTTTAACAGTGGTTTGTTTGTTATTACTATTATAAAATTTAATTTTATATAAGAATTTATCATTGCTTTAATTCATTAAATAAATAATATCTTATAAAATGCAATAAAAGTAAAGTTGTAATGTTTTTATTCTGAGAGTATTACTGGTTGTTTTTGCTCAAACAAACATAATTGCAGTAATAGTTTGGTTAATATTAATTGATAATTATGAAAAAGAGTCAACTTAGTCAGGAACAGAGCTTACAGGTATTTTCTAATATGATATCAAATAAAGTTCATAATGGATTTACGCTTGAAGAAAGAAATGACAAATTGCTTTTTGCCGTTCTTTCTAAAGGAGGAAAGGTCGTTAATCATGGTCTGAATTTTACCATTTTTTGCCTGACCTTAGGATTATGGTCATTTGCATGGCTTTACCTTACTTTGGAAGCATCAAAAAAGAAAAAAATACTGGTTGCTATTGACGAGGATGGTTTGCCGTTTGAAGAAAGATGTTTGGTTGCTTAAAAGAAATTAAATTTCAAAAAATAAATTCCAAATTCCAATACGTAATTACGCTGTTGGAATTTGGAATTTTTTAATTTGGAAATATTCTTAAAACAAGATTTGCTTTCCTGCAAGGTTTTCAAAACCTTGTATGTATAGATTTAAATCACATAAAGTTTAAAATCTAAATATTGTAATACCTACAAGGTTTTGGAAACCTTGCAGGAATAAGAGCGTGATGGTTGGAATTTTTAATTTGGAATTTATTATTAAAGTTTATCCTTTAAATAAATTCCCGTTACAGATTCTTTTACTTTTACAATATCTTCAGGAGTTCCGGATGCTAATAAATAACCACCGTTTTCTCCACCTTCGGGACCAAGATCCAGAATCCAGTCGGCGCATTTTATCAGGTCAAGATTGTGTTCAATTACAATTATAGAATGTCCTTTTTCAATTAGTGCATCAAACGAAGCCATTAACTTTTTGATGTCATGAAAGTGTAAACCCGTAGTTGGTTCATCAAAAACAAATAAAGCTTTATCTTTTGTAGCCCCTTTTACTAGAAATGAAGCCAGTTTAATACGTTGTGCTTCACCGCCGGAAAGGGTAGAAGAAGATTGTCCTAATTGCACATATCCCAAACCAACATCCTGAAGCGGCTGTAATTTTTGAGTGATTTTGGTTTGTTTATTTTTTTCGAAAAAAACAATAGCATCATCAATAGTCATTGTCAGAATATCGTTGATGTTTTTTTCGTCAAAATTAATTTCCAGAATCTCTTTTTTGAAACGTTTTCCTCCACAAGTTTCACATGGCAACGAAACATCGGCCATAAATACCATTTCGACGTTTATAGAGCCTTCTCCTTTACAGGTTTCGCATCGGCCGCCATCTACGTTAAAAGAAAAATGTTTGGCCTGATAACCTCTTATTTTAGATAATTTTTCTTTGGCATACAAATCACGAATGTCGTCGTATGCTTTAATGTAAGTTACAGGATTCGATCTTGAACTTCTTCCAATTGGGTTTTGATCAACATATTCAATATGTTTTATTTGCGAAAAAGAACCTGTTATGTCGCTAAACTGACCCGCTTTTTCGGCAGCACTTTCCAGTTTTTTCTGCATGGCCGGAAACAAAATTTTCTTAATCAAGGTACTTTTTCCGCTTCCTGAAACTCCGGTAATTACCGTTAAAACATCCAAAGGAAAGGTTACATTAATATTTTTTAAATTGTTTTCTCTGGCGCCAATAATGTCAATGTGATTTTTGAATTTTCTTCTTTTCTTCGGAACTGAAATTTCTAAATCTCCATTTAAATATTTAGCGGTTAAGGATTCTGATTTTAAAATTTCATCATAAGTTCCCTGAGCGACAAGATTTCCTCCAAAAGTTCCAGCTTCCGGACCAATATCTATAATCATGTCGGCAGCTTTCATAATATCTTCGTCATGCTCAACGACAATCACCGTATTGCCTAAATCACGAAGTGAAAGCAAAACTTTAATCAGTCTTTCAGAGTCTTTTGGGTGTAAACCAATACTTGGTTCGTCGAGAATATACATCGAACCAACCAAACTGCTTCCTAATGAAGTTGCCAGGTTTATACGTTGCGATTCTCCTCCCGAAAGTGTAGCAGAGTTTCTGTTTAAGGTTAAATAATCTAAACCAACTTCTGTTAAAAATGATAGACGATTGTTTATCTCAAGCATTAAACGTTTTGCGATTTGCTGTTCGTAAACATTTAGTTCAAGATTTTTGAAAAAAGTAACCAAATGTTTAATTGGTAAATCAACTAAATCAGAAACGGTTTTGCTGCCAATTTTTACATATGATGCTTCTTCTCGTAAACGTTTTCCGCGACAAGCGTGACATTTTGTTTTTCCGCGGTAGCGAGACAACATCACACGATTTTGAATCTTATAATTTTTTTCTTCAAGTTCTTTAAAGAAACCGTTTAATCCCTGAAAATATTTATTTCCTGTCCAGATTATATCTTTTTGCTCATCTGTAAGCTCGAAATAAGGTTTATGAATAGGGAAATCAAATTTATAGGCATGTTTTACCAATTCATCTTTATACCAGCTCATACTATCGCCTCGCCAAGGATAAATAGCACTTTCAAAAACGGATAAAGAGGTATTTGGAACAACTAAATCAGCATCAATACCAATAATATTTCCGTAGCCTTCGCAAACCGGACAAGCTCCGTAGGGATTATTAAAGCTGAACAAATGCACGTTAGGTTCCAAAAATGTAATTCCGTCCAATTCAAAATTATTAGAATATGAGAATCTTTTATCTGTACCTAATTCCTGAAGATAACAAATTCCTTTTCCTTCAAAAAAAGCTGTTTGCACGGCATCTGCAAGACGATTGTAGAATTCTTCTTCATCCTTAACAACAATCCTGTCAATGATCAATAAAATATCTTTATTGTCTAATTTATGAAGATCAGTTGGCGTAAACTCGTCCAGACGAACCATTTCGTTATCAACCAAAATACGCGCAAAACCTTGTTGCAAAAGCACTTTAAGTTTATCCTCGAGTTGGCGCCCTTCTTCAAGATGAATAGGGGAAAGTAACAGCCATTTGCTGTCTAATTCAAAATTTTTTACATCAGAAACAACATCGGTAACGGTATTTTTTTTGACTTCCTGACCTGAAACTGGCGAATAAGTACGCCCAATTCTGGCAAACAAAAGTTTAATATAATCGTAGATTTCAGTAGAAGTTCCTACTGTAGAACGCGCGTTTGTTGTATTTACTTTTTGCTCAATGGCAATTGCCGGAGCAATCCCTTTAATATATTCTACTTTTGGTTTGTCTAATCTGCCCAAAAACTGGCGTGCATATGATGATAAACTCTCCACATAACGACGCTGTCCTTCGGCGTATAAAGTATCAAAAGCCAGACTCGATTTTCCTGAGCCTGAAAGCCCTGTAATGACTACAAGTTTATTTCGGGGAATAGCAACATCTACATTTTTTAAATTATGTACCTGCGCTCCTTTAATGATGATATTATGTTTGGGGTCTAGTGTAGAAAGATCAATTTGCATAAAAAAAGTCAATTTTTACAAAAGTAATCAATTTTGAATTGAGTTTTGTTAATGAGATTGTTACAAATTTTAACTAATTGCTTAGCTGAATAATTTTGTTTCACGCAGATTTTGCAGATCTGAGCAGATTTTAAATTAAAAATAAATAATCTGCGTCCATCTGCTTAAATCTTTTAAATCTGCGTGAAATAAATTACGATTCTTTGTGTATTTAAATGAAGTGAAATGCCTTTTTAGGATTCCAAAATCTATGTTTCTATGTGTTTAAATTAATTATTGTTTTAATAGAAAAATACCCTATTTTAGAACTGCTTTAATACTATTTTAATATTCTGACCAAATTTTGAAAACTAAACTTTTTATTCTTTGTTTTTTAATGGGTTTTGTCCTGTTTTCTCAGGAATTACCGCCAATTGTAAAATATCCTTCAACTGTTTACGGTGCCGGAAATCAAAGCTGGATGATTTCGCAGGACGACCAAAATCGCATGTATTTTGCCAATAATGATGGACTTTTAGAATATAATGGCACAAATTGGGAATTATATCCAACGCCAAATGAAACCATCATGCGATCTGTAAAAGTGATTGACAACAAGGTTTATACAGGCTGTTATATGAATTTTGGTTATTGGACAAGACAGGCAAACGGAAAATTAAAATATACTTCGCTAAGTGATACAATCAAGAATAAAATCCTTGATGACGAACAGTTTTGGAACATTTTAAAATACGATCAATGGATATTATTTCAGTCTTTGAACCGAATTTATATTTATGATACCAAAACAAAAAGCTTTAAAATTATTTCACCTAAAAATGGTGTTATAAAATCATTTAGCACTAAAAATTCAATTTATTATCAAACCATAAACGAAGGTCTTTTTGAAATAGAAGGAGGAAAAGGAAAATTGATTTCTGATAACCCAATTCTGAAAAAATATACAATTGTTAATGTTTTTACTATTGATGATGGTTTGCTGATTCAGACGCAATTAGATGGGTTTTATAAACTTACAGGAACAGCTTTAACGCCTTTTGCAACAGAAGTTGATGCGCAGATAAAATCGGGTTTTGTGTACAGCAGCCAACGACTTCAGGACGGAAGTTATGCTTTGGGAACTGTTTCTAACGGAATTTTTATTTTATCGAATACGGGAAAATTAAATTATCATATTTCACAAAGCAAAGGACTGAGTAACAATACAGCTTTGTCTTTGTTTGAAGATAAAGATCAGAATGTTTGGGTGGGTCTTGATAACGGAATCAATTGCATCAATCTGCAAACGCCTGTGCATAGTTTTACAGACGATACAGGGGTTTTAGGAACCGTTTACGCCTCAATCTCTCACAACGGAATGCTTTATGTGGGAACAAATCAGGGATTGTTTTGTAAAAAATACCAAAGCAAAGATAATTTTCAGTTTATAAACGGAACAAAAGGACAAGTTTGGTCTTTGTTTGCTTATGATAATACGCTTTTTTGCGCCCATGATTCGGGAACTTTTATTGTAGAAAATACTTCGGCCAATACTATTTTTAGAGGTTCGGGAACATGGAAGTTTGAGCCTTCGCCAAATAATAAAAACATTTTGCTTCAGGGAAATTACTACGGAATTTCAGTTTTAGAGAAAGTTAATAAGCAATGGAAATTCAGAAATAAAATAGAAGGTTTTAATTATTCATCAAGATATTTTGAAATAACGCCAAATCTTGAAGTTTATGTAAGCCATGAATACAAAGGGATTTTTAGATTTAAACTGGATAATTCGTTTTCAAAAATCAAAGAATTTCATGCTTATTCTTCTCCAAAAAAAGGAAAAAATGCCAGTTTAACAAAATTTAATAATGCGATATATTACGCATACAAAGGCGGGATTTTTAAATTAAATCCAACTACAAAACAGTTTGAAAAGGATAAATTATTAAGTTCTATTTTTGAAAAAGACGAATATACTTCGGGTAAATTAATTGTAGATCAGTCGAATAAAATCTGGCTGTTTTCTAAAAATTACATTCATTATTTTTCTTCAAGCAAACTGAGTAATCAGTTAAAACAGAATGTAATTCCGATTCCGTCTTCTTTAACTAATTCGATGCTGGGTTTTGAGAATATTACACAAATTTCAAAATCAACGTATTTAATAGGAACTACAGATGGTTATTATACGCTTAATATTGACGATTTGAGTTTTAAAAACTATGCTGTTTCTATATCCGGTATTTTTATTAATAAGCAAAACCAGATTTTAAAGAATGTTGTTTTAAATGATGAAGGAAGTTTTAAATCAAATGAAAATAACATTACTTTAAATTACACCGTTCCGGAATACAACAAATACATCAACTCTGAATATCAGTATTTATTAGAAGGTTTTCAGAATGAATGGAGCGAATGGAGCACGAAATCGTCGGTTAATTTTAAAAATTTATCTCCGGGAAAATATACATTCAAAGTTCGTGCGAAATATGCTAATACACTTTTGCAAAATACGGCAACTTATACTTTTGTGGTTTTAAAGCCTTGGTATTTAACCAATCTGGCGTGTTTTATTTATTTGCTGCTGTTGATTGTTATTGGTTATTTTATCAATAAAGCCTATCGTAATTTTTATCAAAAGCAAAAAGAGAAATTAATTGAAGAAAACAATCTTCTGCTTGAGATTAAAGAGCTTGAAAACGAGCAGCAATTAATGAAACTTAGAAACGAACAATTATCTCAGGATGTGGATAATAAAAATAGGGAATTGGCAGTCTCGACAATGAGTTTAAATAGCAAAAACGAACTTTTGGCTTTTATAAAAGAGGATTTAAAAAAGACTTCGCAAGACGATAATAAAAACATCAAATCTGTTATAAGAACCATCAACGATAATATTACCGAAGAAGATTCCTGGAAGGTTTTTAAAGAAGCTTTTGATAATGCCGATAAAGATTTCCTAAAGAGAATTAAACAGCTGCATCCGTTACTTACTCCGAATGATTTGCGACTTTGTGCCTATCTTAGACTGAACCTTTCGTCTAAAGAAATTGCGCCTTTGTTTAATATTTCTGTTCGAAGTGTTGAAATTAAAAGATATCGTTTGCGTAAAAAAATGGATCTACAGCATGAAATCGGTTTGGTCGAATATATCCTAGCTGTATAGGAAGTCAGAAATTCCTTCAAAAACACCTATACAAGACCACAACATTAACGTTTTCTTGTATTTATTACACTTATTTGTTAAAGAAATTAACATTATGATTTTCTAGGTAAATAGCGCTATTTTTTGTCATATATTAAATTTAAGTAATTTTTTTTGTGATGTATGTTTTTTGTTGTGGTTAGTTTTATCGTATTCTTAAAAGGATAGGATATTTTAGCTTCAATAAAAAACTAACTAATTATGAAACCAAAATTATTATTAATGGTATTGTTACTGTTTACATCTTTTGCGTTCTCGCAGACTTTTGATGTAACCGGAACTGTACTGGATGGCTCAGGTTTATCATTGCCGGGCGTAAATGTAAAAGTTAAAAGTTCGTCTCAAAGCACAACCACAGACTTCGACGGATCTTTTAAACTTAGCGGTGTTTCAAACGGCACCACACTTGTTTTAAGTTATATTGGTTACCGAACGCAGGAAGTTGTGGTTTCAGGACCAAAAGTTACTGTTAAGATGAGCGACGACACCAGATCTCTAGACGAAGTTGTTGTCATTGGTTATGGTAGCCAAAAGAAAAGAGAACTAACAGGAGCAGTTTCTGTTCTGGATAGTAAAACACTTGATATCCTGAAACCGGCAAGAATTGAGCAGGCATTACAAGGAACAATTTCCGGTGTAAATGTTACAACACAATCTGGAGCTCCCGGCGCGCCTATAGATGTTCGTATTCGTGGTATTGCTACAAACGGACAAAACGGACCCACTACGATTATTGACGGCTATGTTGGAGACCTGAATGTTTTAAACCCGAACGATATTGAAACCATAACGGTTTTAAAAGATGCTCAAGCAGCCATTTATGGAACTATTGGTGCAAACGGGATTATTTTGGTTACAACCAAAATGGGAAAGAAAAACTCAAAAACAAGAATTTCTTTTAATAGCTACACCGGATTTCAGGAAGCTTCGAGAAAATTGTCGATCCTTGATGCTACAGAATATGCTTTGTTATTAAATGAAAGTTATGCCAATGGCGGAAGAGCAATTCCTTATCCAAATGTAAGCGGTTTAGGAAAAGGAACAGACTGGCAAAAAGAAGTTTTAGGAAAAGGCGTTCCGTTATTAAACAGCGATTTGACAATTTCCGGAGGGTCTGAAAAAATTACCTATTCTATTAGTGGCTCACACCTGGATCAGGAAGGTGTTGTTGGCGGCGACAAATCAGGTTATCTGAGAAATACTGCCAGAATAGCATTAGGAGCAGATTTAAGTGATAAATTCAAACTTAAAACGAATGTAATCTATACCTATTTTAACAGAAAAACAATTAATGAAAACGGATTAGGATCTGTATTATTTAATGCCTTAAACGTACCGGCTACATTAAGTCCGTACGATGCAAACGGCAATTTTACATTAGTGCCAAGTACAACAGGATTTGGAACAGAAATTATTAATCCGCTGGCACAAATTGAAAACACATACAACGATTATAATTATAAAAAACTAAACGGAAACTTTGGTTTAGATTATAAAATTTTCAAAGGATTTGTGTTATCAAGCTCCATAGGATTTAATACCGCAAATAGTGAAAGCAAAACATTTGATCCGCAAATAAGTTATGGAGGAAAAGTTTTTGATGTTCAGAGAAGTTCTGTAACGCAAAGAACTGTAAACGATAATGACTATTCATTTGATATTTATGGAACTTATAATACTAAAATAGCAGAGAACCATAATATTACAGCAACATTAGGTAATACAATCTATAAACAATGGGGAAATTCTGCCGTTGCAACAGGTTATGATGTGCCAAATAATTCATGGGAGTTTGCAGATCTTTCTTTAACTAAAGGTTTGCCAACTGCTTTAAATACGGGTGGTTACGTTTACGATCAAAGAAGGATTTCTTATTTTGGAAGAGCACAATATGATTATAAAGGAAAGTATCTTTTTTCAGCAATGATCAGACGAGATTCCTCAACAAAATTTGGTCCGGGTAATAAAGTGGGATATTTCCCGTCTTTTACAGCAGGATGGGTTGCTTCTGACGAAGGTTTTTTTGGAGAATCACAAACGTTTAACTTCTTAAAATTCAGAGTTAGTTATGGAACTTTAGGAAATGATCAAATACCGAATAATGGGTATTTAAGTATTTTAAATGGTGAAGCAACTTATGTATTTGATGGTTTATTAGTAAATGGTGCGGCAACGGGACAAATACCAAATCCGGATTTAAAATGGGAAGAAGCCAAAAAGTTTGATGCTGGTTTAGATTTAAGATTATTCAATGATAAAGTTTCTGTAGTCGCAGATTATTTTATCGATACCAGAAAAGATTTATTAATACCAAATATTCCGGTTTCAGGAATTATAGGAGTTGGTGCTCCAGGGGCAAGTGCTCCAACAATGAATGCTGGTACTGTGAGAAATTCAGGATTTGAATTTGCAATAGACTACAAAGAGAAATTTTCAGATTCATTTTCAATGACATTAGGTTATAATGTAACCTTTCTTAAAAATGAAGTTATAGAAGTAAATAACGGAACCGGTTTTATCGAACAAGGTTCTTTTGGAGTAGGTCAACCAGCTGCAGCACGCATGGAAGCCGGAAAACCAATTGGATATTTTTATGGATATAAAACCGATGGAATTTTTCAGAATCAGGCCGAAGTTGAGGCTCATCCATCGCAATTAGCTCTAGGAGCAAATGCTTCTCCGGGTGATATTCGTTACGTAGACATAAATGGTGATGGAGTAATTGATACCAAAGACAGAACAGATATTGGCGATCCAATCGCAGATGCTACAATGGGTTTCAATATTCAGTTAAATTATAAAAACATTGATTTTGCCGTATATACATTTGCATCAGTAGGAAATGATATGGTTCGTAACTACGAAAGAACACTTTCAGATGCCAATCGTCTTGATTATGTTTTAGACAGATGGACAGGTGAAGGAACAAGTAATTCTGTACCAAAAGTAACTACAGGAGCTACGGCAAACAATGTGTTATCAGATTATTTTGTTGAAGATGCATCTTATCTCAGAATTCAAAATGTACAATTAGGATATACACTTGATCCGAAAGTGACTCAAAAAGCTGGAATTACAAAGCTAAGACTTTATGCCGGAGTAAATAATCTATACACATTTACTAAATACAAAGGGTTTGATCCGGGTGCTTCATTTGGACCTACAAATCGAGACGGAGTTTCTCAATCGCCAATTGGTGCCGGAATCGATTACGGATTTTATCCTGTTCCAAGAACTTATTTATTGGGCTTAAACATTAATTTTTAATTTCAATTAAAATGAAAAAATATTTATTTATCACTCTGGTAATGATAACATTAATTCTAACTGTAACAACTTCTTGTTCAGACGAATTTGTGAATCCAAAACCTGAATATTCAATCGACTCTGAGAATTATTTTAATTCTAAAGAAGATTACGATCAGGCATTAATTGCCACTTATGATTTGCTGCAATCAACATATGTAAATGTTTTATTGGGAGAAATTGCTTCGGATAATACATTGGCAGGAGGAGAAAGTCCTACAGATGTAATTGGTTTTCAGCAAGTAGACGACATGATCCACACCGAAGTAAACAGTAACTTAAGAGATGTCTGGAACTGGATGTTTGCAGGAGTTCAAAGAGCCAATTATATACTTGAATTTCAAAACAAAACAGATTTTGAAGGAAAAACCCAGCTTATAGCCGAAACTCGTTTTTTAAGAGCATATTACCAATTTGAATTAGTAAAATGGTTTGGTGGTATACCGATGAAAGGCGATGTGAGGTTTAAAATTGGCGATGAAAAAACAATTCCGCGTTCATCAGTTGCAGAAGTTTATGCTTCTATTGAGGCTGATTTGGTTTTTGCGTCGGCAAATTTATCTCCAATTGCAGCTCAAAAAGGCAGAGTTACAAAAGGGGCTGCTCAGGCATTATTAGGAAAAGCGTATTTGTTTCAGGGTAAATTTTCGCAGGCAGCCAGTACTTTGCAAGCTTTAATAAATACTTCACCTTATTCCTTAGAAACAGATTATAATAAAATGTTTGAATTAGATGGAGAAAACGGACCAGAATCTGTTTTTGAAGTACAGTATACAGATGTTGAAGGAGCAGGTTTTGGTTGTTTACAATGTAGTGAAGGAAACGTTGCCGTAGGTTTTAGCGGAATCAGAAATTATTCAGGACCAGTTTTCTCTTCCGGATTTAGTTTTAATCTTCCTACTCAGGAATCTGCAGATGCTTTTGAAACAGGAGACAAACGTAAAGCGGTTGCTATTTTGGATATTGCGGCTTGGGCCGGGGCTAATAGTGGAGTAACTTATGGAAAAGGAAATGAGGATACAGGATTCTTCAACAGAAAATATCTTCCAAGAAAAAGAAGCTCAGATGCTGCCGGAGATTTGAATTTAACAAACCCGAACAACTACAGAGCAATTCGTTATGCAGATGTTTTATTAATGGCTGCAGAAGCTTATAACAGAGGTGAAATCGATGATGCGAAAGCCAGAGAATACCTTAATCAGGTTAGAAGACGTGCTTTTGGAGATAATAATCATGATATAGCAGCTTCCGGAGCAGCGTTAACTGATTTTATTTTAGCAGAAAGAAGACTAGAACTTTTTGGAGAAGGACATCGTTTTTTCGATTTGGTAAGAACCGGAAAAGCAGCCGGAACTATTCCCGGTTTTACAGCTAACAAAAACGAGTTATTTCCGCTTCCAATTGAAGAAATTCAGTTTGCAAATGGAAATTGGGAACAAAATCCTGGATATTAAAAAACATCAATTATGAAAAAATTACATTCTATTATAAGTCTTTTCGTTTTGGCAGTATTTTTTAGTTGCTCAAGCGATAACAGCGATATTGATTTGGATGGCTTAGAAGCCCCTACAAATGTATCGGCTTTGACCACAGTTACGCAGGACAATACAGGTAAAGTTACCTTTGTGCCAAAAGGCGAAGGCGTAACACAATACAAAATTAGCTTTGGAGACGGAAGCGCAGATTCTGATTATATTGGAGCCGGATCAACAGTTGCACACGTATATAAAGAAGGCGTTTATAAGTCTAAAATTACGGCAATGGGACTTAACGGAAAAACTACCGAAGTAGAAAAAGAAGTAGTAGTTTCGTTTAAAGCACCAGAAAATTTAGTAGTTGAAATAACAAATGATTTAACGGTTTCTAAAAAAGTAACAGTTAAGGCAACAGCAGATTTTGCGTTGTTTTATGATGTTTATTTTGGAGAAACAGGAAAACCAGATCCAATTTCGGCAAACAATGGCGAATCTGTTTCGTATACCTATCAAAACCCGGGAGTTTACACGATTCGTGTGGTTTCAAAAAGTGCTGCCATTAAAACAACAGAATATACAGAGCAATTTGAAGCAATTTTAATTTTGGCACCAACTTCTGCAGCACCAACACCAACCAGATCTGCGGCAAATGTTATTTCATTGTTTAGTGATGCTTACACAAATGTACCAATGAGCACCTGGAGAACTTCATGGTCTGATGCTGTATTAGATGATATTAGTATTGCAGAAAATGCAGTAAAAAAATATTCAAATTTAAATTTTGTGGGTGCAGAGCCAACAGCCACAATAGACGCTTCGGCAATGACATATCTTCATATTGATGTCTGGTCTTTAGATTTTTCAGAATTCAGAATCAAATTAGTTGATTTTGGAGCTAATGGCGTTTATGAAACAGGAGGAGATAATGTTGAACACGAAATTAAAATTACAGCTCCTGAGCAGGGAAAATGGGTAAGTTTAGATATTCCTTTAAGCGATTTTACAGGATTAACAACCCGCGCCCATATTGCACAGTTAATTTTTTCAGGAAATCCTAGCGGAAGCCATACAGTGTACATAGATAATTTTTATTTCTATAAAGAACCGGCAGAGGCAATTAAATTACCACTTGATTTTGAATCTTCTACTTTAACATATACGTGGGGTGGTTTTGGAAATGTTGATGCATCAGTTATTACAAATCCAAATAAAACCGGAACCAATGTTTCTGATAAAGTTTTAAAATTAGACAAAAAATCAGGAGCAGAAACCTGGGGAGGAGCAAGCCTGAATTTAGAAAATACACTTGATTATACAAAGGGAACTACTGTAAAGATAAATGTCTGGTCGCCTAGAGTAGGTACTGATATTTTATACAAAATGGAACTTTCGACCTCTCCAAAAGATGGAAACGGTAATCCAACGGTATTTATAGAAGTAAAGGTAAAAACTACGGTAGCAAATGCATGGCAGGAATTAACCTTTGATCTTACAACGGCACCAGGTTTTAGCACAGGCATTAAATACGACAGAGTAATTTTATTTCCGGATTTTGGAAAAACGGGGGCAGGGGAAACTTTTTACTTTGATGACATCAAACAATCCAATTAAAAGAAGAAATCATGAACAAAAAAATAATCATAAAGATAGTATCCTTATTTACGATTCTCCTTATGGCGGGTTGTCAGAAAGATGATTTCGCATTTGGATCAATAGATACGCCAACAAATCTTCAGCTAACTGCTGAAATTGTTGGAAAAACAGCCGATGCTCCAGATGGAGACGGTTCAGGAATGGTAAAATTAACCGCAACTGCAGATAATGCAATTTCATATAAATATGTATTTAGCGACGGAACATCTGAAAATTCACCAAACGGCAAGTTTACCAAACGTTTTACAAAAACAGGAGTAAACACTTATACTGTAACGCTTATTGCAACAGGCAGAGGAGGAGTAGCATCAAATATTACACTTGATGTTAAGGTTTTAAGTAACTTTAGTGACGACGAAGCGGTTCAGTTTTTAACGGGTGGAACTTCTAAAAAATGGTATTGGTCAGCTTCAGAACCAGGGCATTTAGGCGTAGGTCAAAATGATGGTGATGAGACTAAAAATTTCTATCCAAACCATTATCAGGCCGGAGCTTTTGAAAAAGCAGGTTCGCCGACAAGTAGTTGTTTGTATGACAATGAATTGACTTTCTCTCTTGATGGTGACCAATTAAAATACCAATTAAATAACGGAGGAGCAACATTTTTTAATACTGCATTTGCAAGCGTAGCAGGAGGAAGTGGATCAAGTGATTCTTGTTTGACTTATGATACCGGCGGAATAAAAACCGTTTCTTTAAGTCCTTCAGAATCTGTTGTTACAAAAAATAAAGATCATGCTAAGCAAACTCGCGGAACAATGATGAACTTCTCTGACAACGGATTTATGGGGTATTATATTGGTCAGAATTCATATGAAATTCTATCTATAACAGCCAACAGAATGGTAGTTAGAGCTGTAATGGGCGGTAATGCTTCATTAGCCTGGTACCATATTTTTACGACTACAAAACCGGTTCAAAATACAGGTCCGGAAATTGATTATACCAATTTAGTTTGGTCAGATGAATTTAATGTTGACGGAGCTCCAGATGCAACAAAATGGAATTACGATCTAGGAAGAGGACCTAATAATGATGGCTGGGGAAATAATGAAAAACAAAACTATACAAATTCAGCATCAAATGTTATTGTTGAAGGCGGAAACTTAAAAATTACCGCTAAAAAAGAAGCTTCCGGAGGTGTAGATTATTCTTCGACAAGACTAAAATCGGATGGTAAATTTAAGTTTACGTACGGAAAAATTGAAATCCGCGCCAAATTGCCTATTGGAAAAGGAACATGGCCTGCAATCTGGATGCTTGGATCTAATTTCTTAACCAAACCATGGCCGGCTTGCGGAGAGATTGATATTATGGAACACGTAGGAAACAATCAAAACGTGATTTTAAGTACGCTTCATTATCCGGGACATTTTGGCGGCGGCGGAAACACGGGTTCTAAAACGATTCCAAATGTTTCGACAGAATTTCATGTTTATAAAGCAATTTGGAGTCCGGCATCAGTAACTACTTATGTCGATGATGTACAAATTCACAAAGTTGCCAATGATGCCACTCTTCCGTTTAATAGCGATTTCTTCTTAATATTAAATGTAGCGATGGGAGGAAATCTTGGAGGCACTATTGATCCCGCCTTCACACAATCGACAATGGAGATTGACTATGTAAAAGTTTATCAATAGATTATAATTAATTAGTAGAAAGTATTAGAAGGTCAGTTCAGGCTGGCCTTCTAATTTTTAAAATTTAAAACTATACGATGAAAAAAATAGTTGTACTAATAATGTTCTTAACGGTTAGTTTTTGCTTTGCACAAAAGGTAGAGAGAAAACTAATATGGGAAGAAAATTTCAATAAAAAGAAAATAAACGAGTCCTTTTGGAATTTTGAACTCGGTGATGGCTGTCCAAATTTATGCGGTTATGGAAACAATGAAAGACAAATTTATACCAAAACCAATCATGAGATCAAAGAAGGTAATTTAATTATCGAAGCCAAAAAAGAAGGAAATAAATATACTTCGACAAAAATCACAACCAAAGGCAAAAAAGAGTTTTTGTATGGTCGCATCGAAGCAAGAGCTAAACTGCCGGTTGGTCATGGTTTATGGCCGGCATTCTGGATGCTGGGTGCCAATATTGATGCCGTAAAATGGCCTAAAACAGGCGAAATAGACATATTAGAATATATTGGCCGTGATCCGCACATGGTATATACTACATTGCATACACAAGATAGTCACGGAAACACAATCAATACAAAAAGAACTGAGTTTCCAACTATAGAAGAAGGGTATCATGTTTATGCCATTGAATGGACAAAAGAAAAGATTGATTTTTTTGTTGATACCACTTTGGTATATACCTTCAATCCCGAAGTTAAAAACGAAGATACGTGGCCTTTTAATAAACCATTTTATATAATTGTAAATTTAGCTATCGGAGGTAATTTTGGAGGACCAGATGTAGATGATTCTATATTGCCTCAAAAGTATTATATAGACTATGTTCGTGTCTATCAATAAAAAAATAAATACTAATAATACTACTAAAAAGTAGGTGTAAGTTGTTTAAAATAAGATATTTAAATTATTTACGCCTCTTTTTTTAATTTGTTAAAACATTCTAATTCTTTCATATTATTAAGCACTTTCATGGCAAAGTTTAATTTTAATGTATCGTATTTGTAATTTTATTATTAATTATTACTCCATTCATTTGCTTTTTAAAAAAAATATTTGTTAAATTTGGACTCAATATTAACATAACTCACGATAGGCCTATTACATAAAATTACTTTTTAGAAAAATTACTCCAAATTTTAATCAAAAACTAAAAAAGTAGTATTATGGCTGATCTGCATATTCCAGACGCTCTATTAGTGAAAAACTATGTCGAAGGCAATGAAAATGCCCTTGCGACATTGATAAAAAGGCATGAGTCTAAGATATATGGATTTATATATTCTAAGATAGCTGATAGAGATATTTCAAATGATATTTTTCAGGATACATTTATTAAAGTTATTAAAACTTTAAAATCCAATTCATATAATGAAGAAGGTAAATTTTTACCTTGGGTTATGCGAATTTCTCACAATTTAATTGTAGATCATTTCCGCAAGACCAAAAAAATGCCAATGTATAGAGAAACAGAAGAGTTTTCTATTTTTTCAATTATGTCAGATGATTCATTAACAATCGAAAATAAAATGATTTTTGATCAGGTTGAAGTAGATCTCAAAAAGATAATTGAAGAGCTTCCTGAAGATCAAAAAGAAGTTCTTGTAATGCGTATGTATCAGGATATGAGTTTCAAAGAAATTTCAGAACTTACCGGTGTAAGTATCAATACAGCATTAGGAAGAATGCGTTATGCTTTAATGAATTTAAGAAAAATAATTGATAAACATCAAATTATTTTGACCAACTAATAATATTTTGAGCATTAGTGCGTTATACTATTATAAAACATTTTTGATAGTATGGCGAAAATTTACTCTAAGAAAGCATTAGCTTCTAAAAACTTAAAACCTAAGAAAGAAGTAGTTTCTTTTCTATTAAACTATTCACAAGCTCTTACAGTTGTGAAAATTGAAGATAAAAGTTTTGAGATTATAGCTAATTAAACAGCCCACTACTTTGGTCGGATGTTTATTTCGAAAGAAAAAACCAAATGGTCGTTTTGGTTGAAAGCTCACTATTTGTATGTAAATACAGGTAGTGAGTTTTTTTTTTGCCGTAATTTTAAGTCTCTTTTTTCTGTTATTGTTATCGTAATGTTTTCTAATTTTTAATAAAATAATTTTCAGGATCTCCTCTTGATTTAATGCCTGAGTTTGTTAAAGTTTGATATTTTAAGTAATTTTTATTGATTTATTCAATATTTGTTTTATTTTAGTTAAAAAGTTTTTTTTTATTCAAGTAAATTACTTTATTGAAGAGTTTTTCGTATTAAAAAACTTTGAATGCTAAAAATTGCTCAAAAGTAAGCTAAATATCAGGTAAATAAATGTTTAACCAATAACCAATAATATATGAAGAAAAATTACACTACTCAATTTCATTTTATTTGTTGTGCATCTTAATGTTATTGTTAAGCAAAAGATTTTTTTGCGTACTAATACTATAAGTGCTATTTGTCCCCAAAAGCGACTATAAATAACCACAATAGCCGTTCAAATCTATTTAACAACCAAACTAAAATGAAATGAAAAAGAAACTAAAAATATTATCAATTTTACTATTGATAAACTACGCAGCATTTGCGCAAAAAGAGGAAATCAAAGAAGCACAATCTTATTTTGATAAAGGAAAACCTGAAGAAGCTTGTGCGATTTTAAAAAAAGTAGAATACTTAGTAATTAATGCACCCGATGAGGTAAAATCCGATTTCTTTTTTACAAAAGGAAATGTTTATAAGGATTTGGCAACCAAAAACATAGATGCTGCAGCAAATTTCGCAATAGCTTCTGGTGCATATCAGGATGTACTTTTGTATGAAAATGATTCCCGCAATTACAAATACGCTTTTAAAGCAAATTTAGCTTTAAAAGAAATGAAGTCTAAACTTGTAGATGGAGCATACAATGATTTTAAAGCAGGAAAATACAAAGAAAGTGCAGATAAGAGTAACGAAGTTTACCAGTTTGATAAAAAAGATACACTAAACTTGCTTAATGCAGCTTCGGCTTCCTTAGCAGGCAAAGATTATTCTTCTGCAATTAAATATTATGAGAAACTAAAGAAAATAAATTATAGCGGAAAAGGGATAATGTTTTACGCTACCAATAAAAAAACAAAAGCAGAGGAATCTTTTATTTCCAGAAGCGCGAGAGAATCAAATATCGCTGCTGGTCTTTATGAAAAGCCAAGAGATGTTTGGCCACCTTCTAAAAAGGAAGAAATTTTAAACTCATTGGCATTTTCTTATATGGAAACAAAAGATTATACCAATGCCGAAAAATATTATGAAGAAGGAATACAGTTAAATCAAAACTGCATAGACTGTTATATCAACCTAGCTTATGTTAAAATCCAATTAAAGAGAGTATTAGTAGATCAGATGGCTTTACTTGGGAATAGTCCGCAGGAGATGAAAGAATACGATAAACTGGATGCTAAAAAAGATGAAATAGTACGAAGTGCCATTCCATATCTTAAAAAAGTATTAGTCATCGAACCAAAAAATGAAGACGCCTTTAAATCACTTTTAGGAATTTACAGATCACTCGATATGACGACAGAATATAACGCATTGAAAAGCAGTCAATAAAGATACAAACACGAATTTCACGAATTGGCACTAAATTACTAGTTTGTGAAATTAATTTCGCAAAGTAAGTTTAACAATTTAGATTTGTGCAAATTAGTGAAATTCGTGTTATAATATAGGTATCACTTTTAGATTTTCTTTTTAAGAGCTTCTTCTATTACCGATTTTTTGCCAATTGTTCTCGTAATAATATCTTTCTCTAAACTCCAGCCTCTTGCAGGCGAATATTCACGTCCATACCAAATAATTTGCAAATGCAAATCGTTCCATGTTTCTTTAGGAAATAATCGTTTAGCATCTTTTTCAGTCTGAACCACGTTTTTTCCATTCGAAAGATTCCATCTGTACATCAATCTGTGAATGTGCGTATCAACCGGAAAAGCAGGAACTCCAAAAGCCTGAGACATTACCACACTTGCTGTTTTGTGTCCAACAGCCGGTAAAGATTCCAGAGCCTCAAAACTCTGCGGAACCTCACCATTATATTTATCAATCAAAATTTCAGATAAACCATGAATTCCTTTCGATTTCATAGGTGATAATCCACACGGACGAATAATTTCCTTAATTTCTTCCACCGACATTTTCACCATATCATACGGATTGTCAGCCTTGGCAAAAAGCAAAGGCGTAATCTGATTTACACGAACATCGGTACATTGTGCAGATAACAAAACAGCAATAAGTAAAGTATAAGGATCTTTATGATCTAGTGGAACAGGTATAGTAGGGTAGAGTTCTTTTAACGTATTTATAACAAATTGTACGCGGGCTTCTTTATTCATTTCCGTATTTTTATTGATGTAAAAATAGCATAATTTTCATGATGTGCCTAATCCAGCTTTCCGTTACAACTCCTCATTGTCAAAGTAACATTTTTAAGCATTAACAAGAGCTTCTTCCAGTCGCTTTCTTAATGCAAAAAATGTAAACTTTCACAATTCCGGGGTTTTCACTTCAATCTGGGGCATGATAATTATAAATTATAAATTATGAATTATGAATTATGAATTATGAATTATGAATTGCAAGTTATAAGTTATCAATGGAAGATATTGAGCCCAATCTATAATCTTGACTCTTTATTCTATGTTCTAAAAAAATCTGAAATAGAAAATATTGAGCCCAATCTATAATCTTGGCTCTTTATTCTATATTCTAAAAAAAAAATCTAAAATAAAAAAATATGACAACATTAAAAGCAGGCGATAAAGCACCAAATTTCTCAGGAACAGATCAGGACGGAAAAACACATAAGCTGGCAGATTATGCCGGAAAAAAGTTAGTAGTTTTCTTTTATCCAAAAGCAAGTACGCCGGGATGTACCACAGAAGCCTGTGATTTAAGAGATAATTTTGAGCGTTTTAAAGCCAATAATTATGAACTTTTAGGAGTAAGTGCCGATAGTGCAAAAGCACAATTAAAATTCAAAGAGAAATATGAATTTCCTTTTCCATTATTAGCAGACGAGGACAAGTCTGTAATCAATGCTTTTGGTGTTTGGGGGCCAAAGAAATTCATGGGAAAAGAATATGACGGAATCCATAGAACGACTTTCGTAATCGATGAAAAAGGAATTATCGATGAGGTAATTTCCCAGGTAAAAACAAAAGAACACGCAGCGCAGATTTTGAAATAGGATATTTTGTTTCAGGTTTCACGTTAAACGTAACAATTGTCAGGCAAAGACAAAAAATCCGCGTTAATCTGCGTTTTCGCAACGCGAATCCGCGTCATCTGCGTTCAAACAAGATTGCAGTAAAACCTGAAACAAAAAATCAAAAAAAATCCCCGAAGAAATTTCTTCGGGGATTTTTTTTAAGCGTTTTGTTCCAGTTCCTTTTCCGGATGATATCCAAAAAGGTGGTGTTCCTTTATAATTTCCGGAATACCGGCAGGAAGCATATGTTCCCAGCCTGTTTTTCCCTGATTGATCATTTTTAAAACTTCGCGAGAGAAAACCTCCAGATTATTTGGGTCATAATTAGCGATATCCACTACTTTTCCGTTGAATTTAAAGAATTTATACAATTCTTTCATTCTTGGATGTACTTTTAAGTTGCTTGAATTCATCAATACACCATTTTCATCCAGCATTGGGTATAAGAAAACTTTCATATCGCGGTAAAATAATTTCCCGAAAGCTTCCAGAATTCCTCCACTTAAATGACGATAATATTTCTCATCAAAAATATCAACAAGGTTGTTAACTCCCATTGCCAATCCCATTCTCGCTTTGGTATAATTAGCAAAATATTCAACCACTTTATAATATTCCTGAAAATTTGATATCATTACAGTTTGACCAAGTGAACAAAGCAATTCGGCTCTGTCCATAAAATCGCGTTCATCAATTTCACCATCCGAACGTAAATTGGAAAGTGTAATTTCGAAAACCACTAAAGTATTGTCTTTTTCAACCTTATTTTCTTCGAGAAACATATTTAATGATTTCTCGTACATATCCATATTTACTTTCGTAACCGGACGGAAACTTCCTCTTAAAGCAAGTAAGTTCTTTTTGTATAAAATCGCAGCAGGCAGAATATTTTTTCCTTCAGGGTTAAACATTACTGCATCAGTCATTCCGTTTTTAACAAGCTGTAAACTCATCAAACGGTTGTCAACATCAGCAAAACGTGGTCCAGAGAAGTTAATAGTATCTATTTCAAGCTGGTCTTTATCTAAGTGATCGTATAAATAACGAAGTAATCGTTTAGGGTCATTGTATTTGTAAAAAGCACCATAAATTAAGTTTACACCTAAAATTCCTAGTGTTTCCTGTTGTAGTCTGGCGTCAGTTTCCTTAAAACGAATGTGCAGGATAATTTCGTTGTAAGCTTCGTCCGGTTCAATTTGGTAACGAATTCCAACCCAGCCGTGACCTTTAAATTGCTTGGCAAAATCTATTGTGGCAACCGTATTGGCATAACTAAAGAAAAGTTTATTAGGGTGTTTTTCGCGGCTCAAACGTTCTTCAATCAATTCACCTTCAAAGGTCAACATTTTTTTAAGTCGGTTTTCTGTCACGTAGCGTCCGTCGCCTTCAATACCGTAAACGGCATCACTAAAATCTTTATCATAGGCAGACATTGCTTTTGCAATAGTTCCCGATGAACCTCCGGATCTAAAAAAATGCCTAACCGTTTCTTGTCCAGCACCAATTTCAGCAAATGTTCCGTAAATATTCTCGTTTAAATTAATGCGTAACGCTTTGTCTTTTATAGAAGGAATCTGTTCGATGACCTTGTCACCTTTGAGTTTTATTTCTGTACCCATTTTATTTTAAATAGATTTGTTACAAAGTTAGCAAATTAGGCTTCTAATGAAAGAGAAATAATCCCTATTTTTGTAAAAAAAACAAGTTCAATTGAAGATCTATTTTTTAGGTACCGGTACTTCTCAAGGTATTCCAATTATTGGAATCGATCATCCTGTTTGTAAAAGCACTGATGCTAAGGACAAAAGGCTCCGCGTATCCATCTGGATTACGTGGGATAATCATTCGTATGTCATAGATTGCGGGCCCGATTTCAGGCAGCAAATGCTTTCTTGCGGCTGTAGGCATATCGATGCAATTTTATTCACGCACGAACACGCAGATCACACGGCAGGTTTGGATGATATTCGTCCGTTTAATTTTAGACAAGGCGAAATTCCGGTTTACGCGCATCAACGTGTAATTGATAATCTAAAACGCCGTTTTGATTATGTTTTCGAAACCGTAAATAAATATCCCGGTGCGCCAAGCGTAAAAACCATCGAAGTTGTAAATGACAAACCTTTTGCTGTTGGCAATAAAATGGCAATTCCCGTAAATGTAATGCACGGTGAATTACAGGTTTTTGGCTACCGAATCGATGATTTTGCTTATTTGACAGATGTAAAAACGATTCATGAAACTGAGATTAAAAAACTGCAGAATTTAAAAGTTTTGGTCGTAAACGCCTTGCGTGTAGAACCTCATGACACACACTTTAATTTACAGGAAGCGCTTGATTTTATCAATCTGGTTAAGCCTGAAGTTGCTTATTTAACGCATATTAGCCACGTTTTAGGATTTCACGAAGAAGTACAAAAACAATTGCCTAAAAACGTTTTCCTGGCTTACGACAATTTAGAAATTACAATTTAATTATACCTACAAAATGAAAAAATCCTTAATGCTTTACCTTTTTATCCTTGCGATATTAATGAATATTTTTACTTACATGTTTTATAGCCGAGAAGTAAAATTTGGTGAAGAGAGATATGAGAAAACTACAAAAAAGCTTAGAGATAGTATCAATTTGGTTTCAGGTCAATTAGCCGAGGCGGATTATTTTTCCCTGTCTCATAATGAAAATGCGCAAAATTATTTTGACAACAGCGCTTCTGGCGGGAAAGTAATTTTATACGAAAAATTAATTCCAATTGTAACCGAAAAATTATTAGACCTAAATTCCAATCCAAAAGGGAATCCTTATACAGGACAGGATATGATTGATGGCAAGAAGTTTATCATCAACAAAGTCAAAATCTTAAATCACAGATGGATTATCGTTGATTTTAGTAACGGAGAATTGTGGGGAGAAGCTCTGTTGAAATACTTTGTTAACGATGACGAAAGCATTTCTTTCGAAACAAATCAATCACTTTTATATCAAAAATAAGAAAGATTTTTCCTATTTTTGTGTTTAATCAATAAATAGGAAAAATGAAAAAAGTATTTTTATTTTCAGTTATTATAGGTCTTTCATTTTCTTGTGCCAAAAAAGTATCTCAAGAAAATAAAACAGAAACAAAACCCGAAAAAGTGATGGTTGGTGGTGATGTTGACAGCCACGGTTGTAAAGCTTCGGCAGGCTATACTTGGTCTATTGTTAAAAACAAATGTATTCGAATTTTTGAAGGCACAAAATTATCTCACACCGAAGAAAACGGAAAAACATATACAACAGCTGCCTACGTAGTTTTTGAAGGCAACAAAGCAGAACTTTTTTTAGATACTCAAAAAGAATCGATCATTTTAGAAAGAAAATCTGAAGGTGATTCGTGGGTAAATGGTGATTTACAATTAATTCCCTGGAAAGGTTATGTTTTGAAAAAAGCGGGGAAGATAATTTATACAGGACAATAAAGTTTACAGTCGCAGTTTTTAGTCTCAGTTATTGGGCTGAAAATTGCGACTTTTACAAAATCTGATGTGTCATAAAAATGATCGCATAAATCCAAAAATTATAAAGGATTGTAAAACTGAATCCGTACAAAGCGCTGTTTATAAAATTGCCTCTGCATTTTGAGGATTTTTTAAAAACAAGTCTCATTGCTCTAAAAAAAATCCAATAAAGCATTGCTGTAAAAGTCAATATAGAGATCCATAAAACTGCTCCAAAAGCCCATAATAAATAGCTGATTATAAAAGCCACGATAAACCACAAAATAAGGCTAACGATAATTCCTAAAATACTATCACTAGATTCTGCAACAGAAGAACAGTCGCCTTCCATTAGAGAATTTTTTAGAAAATCAATTTTTTTATGATCAAAACGATCTGTTATTTCGCCTAAATTATCTTTTATTTTTACTCCGTTATACAATCCAATTGATATAAATAAAAAGAAGGCTAAAGATAAAATTGTAGTTGATAGTAATGAGTTTTCAAAAAGTGATCTATGATTTCCAAAACCAAAAATCCATACAGATATAATCGTTAAGCTTATGACAATAAGAGTAATTATAAAAATGTTTCGGGAATTGAGAATTTTATAATTACTCATATATTAAGAAGGTAAATTTACTTTTATCAACAACTATAACTGAAAACTGAAACTGGGACTGAAAACTTTAAGAAGCCAGCCAATTCTTAAAATCAAAGAAATTCTGAGGCGCAACTCCGTGGCCAACAGGATATTCTTTATAAGTAACCGGGATATTTAATTTTTCCAGAATTGCAGGAGTTTTTCTCGCCCAGTCAATTTGAATAACCTGATCTACAGTTCCGTGTGAAGCGAATATTTTTAAGTTTTTAAAGTCGTTTTTCTCAAAACCTTCTTTGATAATTTCTTCATTAAAATAACCGCTCATTGCTACCACTCGCTGCACTTTTTCCGGATAAGAAAGCGCAACAGAATAACTCAAAATAGAACCCTGACTAAAACCAACCAACGTTACATTATTAGCATCAATTGGATAATTGGTAACCAATTCATCAATAAATTTTGCGATTACATCACGAGATGTTTTCGCTTGTTCGTTATCCGAAAATTTATTCTGATCAGCATCAAAATTAATTGCGTACCAGGCATAAGCTCCGTATTGTAAATCATAAGGTGCTCTTGCTGAAATGATATAATAATGATCTGGAAGTTCTGTAGCAAACGAAAACAAATCGGCTTCGTTGCTGCCATATCCGTGTAATAAAAGTAAAACAGGATTTTTATCTAAAATTACTTTTGGTTCTTGTATTTTATATTCTAAAGATAGATTCATTTCTTTGGAAGTTATGAGTTATAAGTTTTGAGTTATGAGATTCCTTTAAAGTTGATATAGTGTAAAATAAAATCAGTTTTTATCTGCGTTTTTGCTTGCAAATCCGCGTCATCCGTGTTCAAATTAATACGCTAACAAAAACAGATTCGCTAAAGCGAAAACGCGGATTTTAACGGATTTCTTTTTAAAAACTTGATATTTATTGGGATTTGGAATTTTAAAAATTGGAATTTAAACATTATCTAATCGATTTAAACCACTTTTGAAATATAGTTCCAACTAAAGGAATCGGTCTCATCTGTCCCTGAATAGCACTGAAAATTCCGTAAGTCCATAAAATAGAAATACAAATCCACATTGGGAAAGTGATAAAAAAGCTGTCAAAATTACTGATTATAGCTCCGAAAGAAATAAACGTAAGCGATAAACCTAAAGCCTGACGAATATGAAAAGAAGCAAAACTATTTTTATTTTCAGAGTTCATGGACATTGCAATTAAAACTCCAATAATTAAAATATAACTGGTAATTGCGATTGATTTTCCCTCTTCGATTGAATTATTCATTGTAATTATTTTGTGATAACAAGTTGGTTTTGATTTAAAATCCCGTAGACAGAACCTTTAATTTCAGTTCCTAAAAAAGCAGAATTTTTAGATTTTGAAAGAATATTTTCTTTCGTAAAAGTTGATGTTCCTTCCGGAGTAAAGAAAGTAAAATTAGCTTTTGAACCTTCGGCAATTGAAGTATTTTCAAGACCAAAAACTGTTTTCCCTAAAGTTAATTTTTCAATTACAGTTTCAAGTGGTAAAACGGTTAATAAAGCTCCAAAAGCACTTTCTAAACCAATTGTTCCATTTTTGGCTGTATCAAATTCCATTTTTTTGAATTCAATATCAATTGGATTATGATCTGAAGTAATCATGTCGATAGTTCCGTCTAAAACAGCATTTATAAGTGCTTTTCTATCAGCTTCGGTTCTTAAAGGCGGAGTTACTTTAAAACGAGTATCAAAGCCTTCTAATTTTTCATCTGTAAGAACCAAGTGATGCACAGCGACGCTGCAAGTTACTTGTAAACCTTTTGCTTTAGCTGCTTTAATTAATGCTACTGATTTTGCTGTAGAAATGGTTGGAATATGAAGTTTTCCTCCGGTATATTCTAATAAAAACAAGTTTCTTGAAATTTGCAGTTCTTCGGCTAAATTCGGAATTCCTTTCAAGCCCAATTTTGTAGAAACAATTCCTTCATTCGCAACTCCGTTTCCTTTTATATTTGGATCTTGAGAATAAGTGATTACTAAACCATCAAAATCCTGAACATATTGCAAAGCGATTTTTAGCAAATTGGCATTATCAATACTTTTATTATAATCTCCAAAAGCAATCGCTCCGGATTTTTTCATGTCAAATAATTCCGCCATATCTTTTCCTTCACTCGCTTTGGTCAAAGCACCAATTGGATAAAGTTCTGTAGCAAAACCATTCGCTTTATTTTTTACAAAATTTACCTGTGATTGATTATCGATAACAGGGAAGGAGTTGGGCTGTAATGCAACAGCTGTAAAACCACTTTTTGCCGCAACGTTCAATCCGTTTGCAATAGTTTCTCTGTCTTCGTAACCTGGTTCTCCAAACGAAACGCTGCTGTCAAACCAACCTTGAGAAATATGCAGATTGTCGAATTTTACTTCGGTTGAATCATCAATATCAAGAATCGAAGTTCCTATTTTTTCAATTAAACCATCTGAAATTAAAAGATCAACGGTCTGATTATGAAACGGACTTTCTGAATCTATAATTTTGGCGCTTCTGATGATTATTTTCATATGTAGATTTTTTTTATTCAAACATTAAATGTTTTTATTTCTACCATTAAGGAATTAAGTTAGATTAAGAAGTACTAAACTTTATTATCTTAATCTCTTAATGGTTCAAAAAAAAGTAAAACGTTATGTTTTACTTTACAAATTTGATGATCGCCATTTCTAATGCTAAAAATAACAGTGCAAAGATAACAAACCATTTCCAAATTTGGCTGTCAGTTCGCTCAGTTTGTAGCGTGTTAAAAATGGTCGAAAGAGTATCTGCAGTTTTAAAATCTGAAACTACGTTTGTATTTACCTGATTTAAATCGCTTTCACTTCTTTTATAATTAAAACTCAGGTTTTCGACTGATTCTTTTTTATCAAAAACGCTATAATTTCCCGAAGTTTCAGGGAAATCATTGAATGTTAGTTTGACTTTATTATTCAATATTTGCTGAATCGGAATAAACGAATCATCATTTCCTTTTACTTCTAAAATGGCGTCTTTGCTCAATAAAACATCAACAAAATAAGGCTGATTATTGCCAATCGTTAAAGCATTTACACCCGTTTTTTGATTATTTTGTCCCATTTTATAAAAAAGCGGAACAATTAAAGGTGATTGCTGAAAATTTGAATTGGTTGTATTTATAGGTGCCGAAAAAACAGTAATTCCCGCAACCGGATTTTGAATCATCGTTACAAATACGCTTTGATCTTCATAAGATAAAACAGCGGGATACGCACTTGAAATATCAAATGATTTACTTGTTTTCGGATATTGAAAATTAGTAATTTTATTTTCGAAAACGCCTGAAAACAAGGGATGATCAAAGTTGATTTTGGTGATTAATTTGTCTTTGTTTTCAAGGTTTTTAAACAGAATTTTTCCAAAATTGCCTAAAAAAGTATTCAGGTTTGAAATGGAACTTTTCTCAGCAGGAATCACAACCAGATTTCCACCTTTTGAAACAAAGGCCTTCAAAGTGGTTTGCAAAGCCTGAGGAACTTCAATTAATTCGTTCAGAATAATAGTGTTTTGTTTTTCTAAACTATTATAATCTAAACTGCTGATCGAATAATTGCTGTAATAAAATTCGGCAGAAGTATAAATTCTGGATAAGAAATTACTTTTTTCAGGTTCGCCAATGCTAATCACATTTGTTTTTTTAGCTTTTGAAATGCTGAAATAAAGTTTGTTGTCATAAGTGAGACCATTATCTTCAATGGTAACATATCCGTGAAAAGCTTCTTTTGGGATCGTAAAATTGATTTTCTTTTTCTTCGAATCAAAATTGATTATCGTTTTGGCAATCAATTTTTTCTGATTGTACAATGCCATCGAAATAGGTTTGAAATCTTCACCGTAAGCAGATAAATTAATACCGATTTCGTAGAAATTTTCTAAAGTCTGATTGATGAAAACACTGTCAATCGAAACGTTGTTTTTTTGTTCGGCTTCCGGAATTATGAAATACGGCTTTTCTTCGGTATCAATATTTTTTACATCTTTTTCTGCTAAACCAACAGCGTCTGTAATAATAACAATGTCTTTTTTATGCGCCGATTTATGTGCTTTTATTTTCGCCATTATTGACGAAAGTTCAAAAGGTGTTGCGCTGTATTTTAAGTTTTGTAAAGAATTTTTAGAGGCTTTAATATCTGTATTCCAAAAATTTTCGGTGTTTGTTAACAGCGAAAATTGGGTAGTTTCGGGCGTGTTTTCCAATAATTCCTGAACGGCACGTTTTAATAATTCCCCTTTTTTGCCTTTTGCCTGCATACTAAACGAATTGTCTAAAACAATATACATTTCGTTTGTTGCATTTTTGCTGTCTTTGGCTTCAAAAAATGGCTGTGCGAAGGCTAAAATTACACATGTAAGTAACAATAAACGTGTCGCTAATAATAGTCTTTTTTTGATTTTAGAACTTTTTCGTGTTTGTACGGCAAGTTCTTTAAGGAAACGGACGTTTGTAAAAAAAGAGGTTTTAAAACGTCGTAATTGAAACAAATGAACCAAAATAGGAACAATCAATAAAAAGAGAAAGTATAGAATTTCGGGCTGTTTAAAGTGCATTCTGGCTTTGATTTACTTCGCTACGTTTTGTTTTTCGCGGAGATATTGGTCAAAAATACAAATTTTTAGTTAAACCTTACAGGGATATTTTTTAAACCATATAAGTAATATAAGATATCATAAGTAAAGCTTCATTATGAGTCAATTAAATGAACTTATATATCTTATATGGTAGAAAAGAACAAATTCCAGTTTGAAAAATGTAACTTTTGGAATTTCATTTGTAACAAAAAAGAAACTTTGTAATAAGAATATTCAGTATTTTAGCTAATTCAAAAAACTATAAAAAAACTATGAAAAGATTGTATATTTTGCTTTTTTCAATTTTAGCTTTTACGAATATGGAAGCACAAAACAAATTTAATTTATTGGTAGGAACCTATACCAATACTTGCGATAGTAAAGGAATTTACGTTTACGATTTTGATGCTAATTCAGGAGATTTTAAATTAAAAAATTCTACAGAAAAAGTGGTAAGTCCGAGCTATTTATCAGTTTCTGCAAATAATAAATTTATATATGCGGTAAACGAAAACGGGACTCAAAGTTCGGTAAGTGCATTTGGTTACGATTCAAAAACCGGTAAACTTAAATTATTGAATACAAATGCTTCATTAGGAGCAGATCCTTGTCATTTAATTAATGATGATAAAAATGTAATTATTGCTAATTATTCCGGCGGAAGTATTGCTGTTTTTAAAAAGAATGCTGATGGCAGTATAACAGAAGCACAGCAATTAATTCAGCATGAAGGAAAAGGACCAAATGCAGCGCGTCAGGAAAAAGCGCACGTGCATATGGTAGTTTTTTCTCCGGATAAACAATTTGTTTTATCGAATGATTTAGGACAAGACAAGGTTTTTATTTACAAATACAATGCAGCTTCAAAACATGAAATTCTGACTTTAAAAGGAACTGTTGATGTAAAAGCAGGAAGCGGGCCAAGACATTTAACGTTTAGCAAAGACGGAAAGTTTGTTTATCTGGTTCAGGAATTGGATGGCACTTTGACAACTTTTAGTTATGATAAAACCGGAAATCTAAAACTAATTGCCGAAACTAGTATTCTTGCAAAAGGTTTTACCGGAGGAACGGGTGCTGCAGCAATAAAAATTTCACCTGACGGAAAATTTTTGTACGTAACGGATCGTGTTGACGCTAACAATATTTCGGTTTATAAAATTTTTAAAAACGGAAGTATTGAATTGGTTGAACAACAAAGCACTTTGGGAAAAGGGCCAAGAGATTTTGCAATTGATCCTACAGGAAATTTCCTTTTAGTTGGACATCAATACACAAACGATATTATCATTTTTAAAAGAGATAAAATCACAGGTAAACTTAAAAATACCGGGAAAAAGATTGAATTGTGTTCTCCGGTAGGATTGATTTTTACGAAGATATAATTTTTAAGATGCTAAGGTTCTAAGTTACTAAGAATCTAAGTTTTTATATAGACAAAAGTTTATAATTAAAAAAAGCCCAAAAGATGTGAGATAAATTCTTATCACCTTTTGGGCTTTTTTTAATCTTAGAATCTTAGTAACTTAGAACCTTAGTATCTTTAAAGAAACTATTTGTCCTTATCTTTTCTTTTCTTGTCTCTCGTTTTCAACATGTTTCTGTTAACAGATCCGTGAGTTTTCTTTTTGGTTTTTGAAGGCCCGCCAAGATTTACTTTTTTATTCTTTTTCGCTTTATCATGAAAAGCACCGTCACCATCCAGTTTTACTTTTTTCATTAAAAACTTGATCGGCTGTTTGTCTTTTTCAGGTTCGATTAATTTGGCTGAAATTTCGACTTCTTCAGGAAATTCTGCTATTTCAAGTTCCTGATTCATTAAAACTTCCACTTCCACTTTAAATTCTTCTTCACGAGGCGTGATAAAACTAATTGCGGTTCCTGTTGCATCTGCACGACCTGTACGACCAATTCTGTGCATATATAATTCAGGAAATTCCGGAAGTTCAAAGTTGATAACGTGAGAGATATTCGAAATATCCAAACCTCTCGCCATAATATCAGTTGTAATTAATCCGCGAAGATTTCCTTCCTGAAATTCTGCCATTGTACTCAAACGATAATTTTGAGATTTATTAGAGTGGATTACCCCAAATTGTCCTTCAAAATGTTCTTCTATTCGGGTATGAAGCATGTCTGAAATCTTTTTATTATTAACGAAAACCAAAACACGTTCCATGTTTTCGTTTGTTTCTAATAAATGCTTTAACAGGTTAACTTTTGTATTAAAATTAGGAACGTTATAAGTAATCTGAGTAATATTTTCAAGCGGAGTTCCTGAAGCAGCAAGTGTAACTTCTTCCGGAAAATCAAAAAAGTCATTCAAAACAGCGTCAACTTCATCCGTCATAGTTGCAGAGAATAAAATGTTCTGACGTTTGGTTTTCATCATCGCCAAAAGTGCTGTCAATTGCGTACGGAAACCTAAATTTAGCATTTCGTCAAACTCGTCAATAACTAATTTTTGAGTTTCATCAAAACGAACTACAGCATCAAGAGCTAAATCCATCATTCTACCCGGAGTTCCAACTAAAACGTCAACTCCTTCATAAACAGCTTTTTTTTGTGTATTGATGTTTACACCACCAAAAATACCAAGTGTTTTAACCGACATATATTTGGTTAATTTCTCGATTTCATCTACAACCTGAACTACTAATTCACGGGTTGGAACCAGAATTACAATTTTTGGCGTATTGGTTGGGGTAAATTTGTATAATTTTAAAAGAGGCAATAAATATGCAAATGTTTTACCGGTTCCGGTTTGCGCAATTCCCATCATATCGCGACCTGACATAATCACAGAAAAGGATTTTTCCTGAATAGGAGTTGGCGTAACAAATCCTAATTCGTCGATTGCTTTTTGTACTGATTTTGGAAGATTGAATTTTTCGAAAGTGCTCATTTACATTAAATTTTGTGCAAATGTACGTTAAATTCGTGGTTTTTTGTTAGATTTCTGTTATTGATAGCAATGTACACATTGGAACGTATCGTTTGAACACAAATATTATAAATGAATTTTAAACACGAATTCACAAATTTGCACAAATTTCAATGGTTAATTTGTTTGTTATGTTTTCGATTTTTGGGTGTCACCCTGAGCGAAGTCGAAGGGCGCTCCAATTGGAATCGGGCTTCTCCCGAAGTTTCGGGACGCTCAGCCTGACATTAGGAACGCTAACTCAGTAAATAATTTATCCAAATTAAAACCCTTCAAAAACGCCTAAACCAAATAACGCAAAATCATATTTTACCGGATCTGCAGCGTCCATTTTGCGGAGTTGCAAATCCAATTCTGCCAATGCTTTTCCGTCGTTTTGCTTTCGCGAAAGTATTCCAAGTTTGCGGGCTACGTTGCCGGAATGAACGTCTAGCGGACAAGATAATGCGGCTGGCGAAATGGTTTTCCAAATTCCTAAATCTACTCCTTTTGTATCCTGACGAACCATCCAGCGCAAATACATGTTGATTCTTTTTGCTGCGGAATTATTTAAGGGATCTGAAATGTGTTTTTGTGTTCTTGGCAAATGATCAATTTCAAAGAATATTTTCTTGAATTCGCTGATGCTTTTCTGCAAACTGTCTTTTTCCTGATTTTTGGCGAAAACAGTTTCAAGACCGCCGTGATTTTTATAAATGTGCTGTAAACCTTTTATAAATCCACTAAAATCTTTTCCGTTGAAGGTGCGATGTACAAAATTTTCCAGACGTTCCAGGTCGTTTTCAGAGTGTGACATAATGAAATCATAAGGTGTATTACCCATTAATTCCATCATTTGATGTGAATTTTTGATAATCATTTTGCGGTTCCCCCAAGCAATTGTTGCGCTTAAAAAACCGGCAATTTCAATATCTTCTTTCTGCGAAAATAAATGCGGAATCTGTACAGGATCACTTTCGATAAAATCCTGATTATTATATTGAATGACTTTTTCGTCAAGAAATTCTTTGAGTTCTTTTTGGTTCATGTTGAAATGAATGTTCTTATGTATTCGAATGCCCTAGCCTTGATGGGAACTACATGCTGGACAAAATATTATAAATCAATTTTTAAACACGAATTTCACTAATTTACACAAATTTCAATGGTTAACTTAGTTTGTGAAATTAATTTCACGAACTAATTAGTGGCAATTAGTGAAATTCGTGTTTGCTTTTCTAATTACTAATCTGTCCGTCGACCATTACGAGTTTTCTATCGGCCATATTGGCCAATTCTTCGTTGTGGGTTACGATTACAAAGGTTTGCCCAAATTCGTCGCGAAGCTGAAAAAATAACTGATGTAAATTTTCGGCAGATTGTGTGTCGAGATTTCCGGAAGGTTCATCGGCAAAAATAACATCTGGTTTGTTGATTAAAGCTCTTGCTACGGCAACTCTTTGTTGTTCTCCGCCCGAAAGTTCGTTTGGCTTGTGATTGATTCTATGTGATAAACCTAAATATTCCAACAGTTTTTTTGCTTCTTTTTCAGCTTCTGCTTTTGATTTATTGGCCATAAAAGCAGGAATACAAACATTTTCTAAAGCTGTGAATTCAGGTAATAATTGATGAAACTGAAAGATAAAACCAAGATTTAAATTTCTGAAATTGGATAAGGTTTTGTCTTTTTTGCTTTTCTTTTTGAAATATCGGGTGTAATAAATTATCATGGAAATAATAGGTAATAACAGAATACCAGCTGTCATTAACCTTAAATTATCATCGTAGATTTTAGCTCTTAAAAACAAAAAACAAACGATCAGAATTATAACGTAAATGAAACCAGTCCAGGTAATAATCTTGAATATTTTTTCTTCTTTTGAATTGTCAGTTTCTACATCTTGTAATTTTAATACATTCTCGCCGTTGATACTTAATGATGATTCTGTATTTATTTCGGGTTTATCTAAGGTTCCTAAAATTTGCAATAAAGTAGTTTTTCCGGCACCGGAAGCACCAACAATCGAAACAATTTCTCCTTTTTTAATATGTAAATCAACTCCTTTTAAAACTTCGAGTTTATCGTAGAATTTATGTATGTTTTTTGCGTGTATCATTTTGAAACTGTTTCTACAAAGAAACAAAGATTATGATTAGAATCAAATTCTTAAATTTAAATTCCAAAGTTTAAAAATTCCAAATTCCAATTCTTAATCTAAAATCTACAATTAAAAAAACTTGGCTTGAAAATTGAAGAAGTGGTAATTAAGAAAAAATATAGCGGTTAAAAATAAATTTACTTAGTGAATTATTTTTAAATTCGATTAATCTCTAAATAAAACAAAATGCAGGATTTGAATGTTACGAATGACGAAAGAATGAGAAAACTTCTTTTAGGGCTTCTTTTTGATGGTATCGGAATGATTTCCTTTTCAATTCCGGTACTTGGTGAATTTTCAGATGTAATCTGGGCGCCAATTGCGGCTTTTATTATGAGCAGAATGTACAAGGGAAGAGTAGGGAAGGTTGCCGGTTTTTTGACTTTTGTTGAAGAAATAATTCCGTTTACAGATATAATTCCATCATTTACAATTACGTGGATTTACACTTATTTTTTTCAGAACACTAACAAAGATGCTTAGTCTTTAAATAAAAATCCCAATCCCATACTTTTAAGCATTCTTTTTTCGAAAGCCCAAAAGAAACGAAATTGTCCAAAAACAGTTCCGATAGCAACCAATAAAACCTGATAAATTGGGAAAATAATAATTAGCCTAATTAAAGTAAACCAACCTCCAAAATCTTCTTTTGTAATGCCTAACCATACACAAAAAGGTTTAGACAACCATGCAGATGCCGATCCGGTGATGGCAAAAACAATAAATATGATGACCAATTGAAAATTTGAGGTGATGCCCCAACGTTGCTTTAATTTATTCATTTTTATTAGTAATGATTACAAATATAGCAACATTATCTTGATGGTACATATCCCCAAAGCTTTTGTTTGTAAGTATTTTGAAAATAAATCATGTAGTTGTAAATTAGATAATTTACCTCGTAACCGTACTTAATAGTCGGGTTGTAATTAATGCTCATTTCATACAAGTCAGGATTGTAGCGTTGTGGCTGTAAAACCCTGTTATTCCATTCTGTAACATACAAATTGTTCTTGTTTTCCAGATAAGACAGGGAATGATAATTTCTAGGAAAAGCTCTCGAAGCCAGCCAGGTACTAAATCCGTTATCAATAATTATTACTTCATATTCGAGAGAATCATTTGCAATTCTAACGGTATCATTTACGGCAACATTTTGTTTTACTGCATTGTCAACCGTCTTCTGAGACGTTGAACATGCAATAATCGTAAACAAAACAATTAATATGTAAATGCAGTTTTTCATAGCTTAAATTTACGGATTTTTTTTAAGATGCTAAGGTTCTGAGATACTAAGATCCTAAGTTTTTTAAAATGGCGCTAAGATTCTAAGTTTTTCCTTAGTTTATAAAAAAAGCTGTTTACTTAAATGTAAACAGCTTGCATTATTTTTTTTTCGACAAAGATTTTAAAAATCTCAGAACCTTAGCATCTTAGCAACTTAAAAAATTATTTACTCTTAAAAAGTCGCCCAATAAATCCCGAAATTCCACCTTTGCTTTGTGTTACTACCAAAACATCGGCAACATCAACTTTTCCGTCTGCGTTTTGATCTAAGCCAAATTGCATTCCGTATTTAGAAATTGTATCCATGATGCTTGACGCTTGCCCACTATTTCCTGAAATTGCACTGATGATATCCGAAATTTGAAAACCACTATCATTTGGGTCTTTTGCTTTATTTACTAAAGAATTTAAAACTTGTGGAATCATACTTGCCGCAACACCGGAAGAAGCTTCACTGCTTAAACCAAATTTTTGGCCCAGACTTCCTGATAATTGTTGCGTAATTTGCTGAACAATCGGGTTAGAACTGTCTATTGATGATTTTCCACTAAACAGACCAGCTAATTGTTCTGCACCACCTTCTGAAGCAATTTTTTGCAATCCTGCAAAAATAGAATTACTTGTTTCATTTACAACGGCCTCGTTGTGTTCATTTGGGACTGCATTGTTTTTTACAATGGCATCACCTCCGTATTGTTGTACTAACTGCGTTAATTGTTCAAACATGATATTTAAAGTTTAAAATTACACAACAAAATTAATAAAAAAGAAAGGGATTTACTACAAAAAAAAGTAGTAAATCCCTCTAAAGTTAATCTTTTTATTTTATAATTAGCTCAACAAAGAAATAATTTGTGAGGCTAATTCAGTTCCAATTCTGTCTTGTGCTTCTCCTGTTGCAGCACCAATGTGTGGAGTCAACGAAATTTTAGTATGCATTAAGATTGCCATTTCTGGTTTTGGCTCGCTTTCAAAAACGTCTAAACCAGCAAAAGCAACTTTTCCTGAATCTAAAGCTTTTACTAAAGCAACTTCATCAATAACACCACCACGAGCACAGTTTACGATTCCAACACCGTCTTTCATGATTGCTAATTCTTTCTCTCCAATGATGTAACCATCCTGAGCAGGAACGTGTAATGTAATGAAATCAGCTTCTTTAAACAGTGATTCTAATGATTGAGATTCGATTGTTGTAGTGATAGACTGACCATCAAAAAACTCAACTTTGATATCTACTTTAGGAATAAAACTATCTGCTGCGATAACTTTCATACCTAAACCAAGTGCCATTTTTGCAGTAGCCTGACCAATACGGCCAATACCAACAATTCCAAGTGTTTTTCCTCTTAATTCAACTCCGTTTGCGTACGCTTTTTTCAAACCGTCAAAGTTTGAATCTCCTTCAAGAGGCATATTTCTGTTAGAATCATGTAAAAAACGAACACCAGAAAACAAGTGTCCAAATACCAACTCAGCAACAGATTCCGATGAAGAAGCCGGTGTATTAATTACGTGAATTCCTTTACTTTTTGCATATTCAACATCGATATTATCCATACCAACACCACCACGACCAATAATTTTTAATCCTGGGCAAGCGTCAATAATATCTTTACGAACTTTGGTTGCACTACGAACCAAAACAACGTCTACATTATTTTCATTAACAAAATTAGCCACTTGTTCCTGAGCTACTTTTGTAGTTATAACTTCAAATCCACCTTTTTCTAAAGCCAGAATTCCACTTTTAGAAATTCCATCATTCGCTAATACTTTCATTTTAGTTTATGTGTTTATTTGGTTAATCGTTAAATCGTAAGATTCGTTAATTAACATATGTGATATTTTTTTCTTTTTGTTTAGGAGCTAATCCCGCTATCCGTTGCAATCTTTTATTTTTTTAAAGAAAAAAAATAAAAGGATTTCCACTTCTATCGGGGCTAAAAATCCCGTATTCATTACAAATTTTCGTGTAAACTGAAAATTAAACTTTAGATTCCAATGCTTTCATTACATCTACTAAAACCTGAACACTTTCGATAGGCATAGCATTGTAAATAGAAGCTCTGTAACCACCCACAGAACGGTGTCCCGGTAATCCTGAAATTCCTGCGGCTTTCCATAAAGCGTCAAAAGTTTCTGTGTGATCAGCGTTGTTTAGCAAGAAAGTAACATTCATTTTAGAACGATCTTCTACTGCTGCAGCACCTTTAAATAATGGGTTTCTGTCAATTTCAGTATAAAGTAAATCTGCTTTTGCATCGTTTAATTTTTCAACAGCAGCAATTCCGCCTTTTTCCTTAATCCATTGTAAGGTCAATAAAGAAACATAAACAGCAAAAACCGGAGGTGTATTGTACATACTTTCTCCTTTAATATGTTTAGCATAATCTAACATACTAGGAATTGTTCTTCCGTTTTTCTCTAAGATTTCTTCTTTAATAACCACAAGAGTAGTTCCTGCAGGCCCCATATTTTTTTGAGCTCCGGCGTAGATTAAATCAAATTTAGAGAAATCCAAATTGCGTGAAAATATATCAGAACTCATATCGCAAACAACAGGTACGTTTGTTGCTGGAAATTCTTTCATTTGAGTTCCAAAAATGGTATTGTTACTTGTACAGTGAAAATAATCAGCATCACTTGGTATTGTGTATCCTTTTGGAATATGGTTGTAATTTTCTTCTTTTGAAGAAGCTACAACAACAGTTTCTCCAAAATATTTAGCTTCTTTTATAGCAGCTGTTGCCCATGTTCCTGAATCTAAATACGCGGCTTTCCCGTTTTCTTTCATTAAATTATAGGGAGCCATTAAGAATGCTGTACTTGCGCCACCTTGTAAAAATAATGCCTGATATCCTTTTCCCTGAAGTCCTAAAAGTTCTAAAGCAAGGGAGCGAGCTTCTTCCATTACTGCAACGAAATCTTTGCTTCGGTGCGAAATTTCCAGAATAGAAAGTCCTGAATCATTAAAATTTAATATTGCTTTTGATGCCTTCTCAAAAACTTCTTGAGGTAAGATACTTGGTCCTGCGCTGTAGTTGTGTTTTTTCATGGTTGTTGTTAATAGTCGGAAATTTTAAAGATGCAAATTTCGGCAATAGGAGCTGAAAAAGCGATAAATTATTCGAAATAATTAAACATTTTTTTACTTTGTTGTTAACAAAAACGTTATAGTATCAACGTTATCTGCATAATCCCACAATTGAGGATTTTGTGTTTCTCCGAAGGGAATACTATTTTTAATTAAATCGTTGCTTACGATGCATTGAATTTGTTCGGAATCAGTTGTAAGACGACTTTGCAGATCTTCGATGTTTTCGTAAAATTCATAAAAAACACTGGAAATAGGTGAGGCGTAACTCAAATCTTCTTTTAAAGTAAGAAAACCATTGTCCAGTAATTTAAAATTACTCATTAAAAATACGGCTTTGTTATAATCGTAATTATTTGCATATTTTTCGTAGTGAATAACGTCCTGATATTTAAAAATAGCCTGAAAAAAAGCATCAAATGAATAGCCTTTCGGAACAAAAAGTTTAGAAACATTACGACATCCCAAGCCAAAATACCTGAAAATATCTTCGCCCAGCGCTTCTAATTGTTCATGTGTTTCATTTCCGTTTAAAACAGCAGCCGAATTTCTGTTTTTTCGAATGATTGAAGGTTTATCTTTAAAATAATATTCAAAATATCTGGCTGTATTATTGCTTCCGGTGGCGATTACGGTATCAAAATTTTCCAGTTTTCCTTCCACGAAAGTGATCTTTTCTTTTAAACTTTCATCAACAGCAATCAAATATTTGGCTAGAAAAGGCAATAAGTGCTGATCGTTTGAAGAAGTTTTGATCAAAGTTTTATTTCCGGTAATTAAAACGGAAAGAAAATCATGAAAACCTACCAATGGAATATTTCCGGCTAAAATTAGCGCTACTGTTTTTTCGTTTTTGTCATCCTGAGTGTCAAAGGAATATGCCGAAAGCCATTTATCTATATTTTCTTCGGTCAGCGCATCTGCCCATGATTTTATTGCAAAGTACACTTGTTCAGGTGTATACCATCCATTATGAGATTGTGATAAATAGATCAGCTTTTCGAAATCATCAAAAAATAAATCGTTATGCAGAACATCCGATTTTTTAATTGTATCGTTTTCAGAAAATTGTTTCAGAAATTTTCCTAATTCAACAAAAATACTTTTTTTTGTTTCTAATGTCATAATGTTTGTTTATGAAGAGTTTTGATTGTAATTTTGCACAAAAATAAGCTATATTAAGTTATAAGACAAAGCAGAATAAAATCTTCACATTATTATTTCTCAACTTGTAACTTTTAACTCATAACCAAGAAAAAAATGGCAATAATTATAACTGACGAATGCATCAATTGTGGGGCTTGCGAACCAGAATGCCCAAATACAGCAATTTATGAAGGTGCCGATGATTGGAGATATAAAGATGGAACGAGTCTTAAAGGAAAAGTAATTTTACCAGACGGAACTGAGGTTGACGCAGATGATGCTCAAACGCCAATTTCTGACGAAGTGTATTATATTGTTCCGGGAAAATGTACAGAATGTAAAGGGTTTCATGATGAGCCTCAATGTGCTGCTGTATGTCCTGTAGATTGTTGTGTACCAGATGATAACCACGTAGAAGATGAAGAAACCTTGTTGAATAGACAAGCGTTTTTACACGGTGAATAATATCTTTAATCTAATTTAAAGATCAAAAAATCCTGAACTTGGCTGTTCAGGATTTTTTTATTTACGAAATATAAGTTTTTTATTATTTTTACACTGTATTATGCTATTTATAATGATTTATTTTGTTAATTTGATGGCAATATTTAAATAATTGCCTATGAGAGGACTGCTGCTTTTATTTGTTATTTTCGTTAATACTGCCATTTTTGCTCAAAAAGTGGAGTATTCTATTGTCGTAAAAGATATTGAAACACAATTACCAATAGAAAATGCAACTGTGTTAATTATGAAAACGAAACAAACTTTAATAAGTAATCAGGACGGAAAGGTAACTTTTGAATTGGAAGGTGCATCTAATGTTCAGGTTTCGGAGACCAATTACGAGAAAGTGACACTTCGTTGGGGATCTTTAAAACCGGATTTATTTGTTGTTTATCTTAAAAATAACAACAACAACAATAAATTAGAAGAAATTGTAGTATCCAAAGAAAAGCCAGAAAAAAACCTTCAAAGAATTGTTTCTAATTCCAGGCAGAAATTGGCCAATGCTTACCGATTAAAAGTCTATGTAAGAGAGTTTTTTATGCTGGATAATAAATATTCTTATTATAATGACGGATTGGTTAATTTTCAATTTGATGGCGATCAAAAGAAATCAACAACAACCTTATTAGTAGAGCAAAACAGATCTTATGGATTGCTGGAAAATGATGTTTCTGCCGATTTAATTGGATATAATTTGAATAATATTATGGAGAATTATTCAAATTTAAAATATTTTGATCCTCTTTTAGATTCAAAAACAAAGAAAGAATATGAGTTTACAACAACAGGACATCCAAATAATAAGGATTATTATATAATGTCTGTAACGCCGTTGGATAAATCTAAAAAGGCACTGGATACTTTTGAAATTATTTACGATCCGACAAAAAAGTTAATTGTAGAATTCACTATTATTATAAAGCCTGGTGATCTTGCTCAAATAGAAGAACAAACAAAAGTAGGTTCAAAGAATGTTACCAGATCACAGGTTAAAGTAACGTACAGAATTGATGATGAGGATTATTATTTACTAAGCTCAAATGAAGAAATTGCGTATGATCTTATTTTAAAAGATCAGGTTAAAAAAAACATTCAGGTTCGAAATAACTTTATCACAACAAATTTTAACAGACAAAACTTTACTTATAAAGAAAGCGATGTTTTTAAGGAGAAAACACTTTTTAATAAGCAGAACAAAATCCTGACCAAGTATTGGGATTTATCTGGGTTTACAGCTACTGAAGAAGAAAAAGGAATTATAAATTCATTAGAATTTAAACTTTAATTTTATTTTCTTTTTTTTGCAACAATTACAAAAGTATCGTAAGCGTATGTTTTGCGGTCAATAGTTTTGATTATGTCAAAATTATTCAGGTATAAAAACAGCTGTATCTCATTAAGAGTAAAAACGCGAACGGTCGAAAAATCATTTTCTATAATTTCCTTTTTGCCATCCACCAAAGTGTAATATTGAGCAGTCCATTCGAGCATAAAATTTTCTAAGGAATTATTTGTATCCCAATGACTTTCTCTGATATAATTGACGTTTTCGTATTTGGCTTCGTGCGTAATAATTGGGTTTTCTTTGGTAAAAGGAATAAACCTGTTGGCGTCTATAAAATCAAAAATGATAACACCGTCATCATTCAGGTTTTTATGCAGCGAATCAAAAGTCCTGTTCATGTCATTATTTGTAATGAGATAACTTGTAGATCTTCCTGTAATTAAAATAGCATCTACAGGATTTTCAAGTTTAAAATCACGCATGTCGCCCTGAGTAAAAGAGCAATTTGAATTTCGTTGTCTGGCTATTGCAATCATATCATCACTATAATCCAAACCCTGATAATTTTGATTATTTTGGTCGAACCTTTTTGCAAGATTTCCGGTTCCGCTTCCAATTTCAAGAATGCTTGAAGCTTTGTTTTCCTGAATTAGCTTGTTGTAAAAAGCATATTCTTCATCATAATCAACAAAAGTCTGGTACATCGCATCGTATATCGCTGCCATTTTTCCATCATATAAATTTGCCATAATTTGAAAATTTTAATATAAAAATATAAAAAAGGGCTGTCATAACGACAACCCTTTAGCGTTATTAACTAAATATGAATTAAAATTTATAATTTACAGATAAGTTAAACATCGTTCCTAACTGACTGAAATGGAAACCATCGTAAGTCATTCTTGAATAACGTTGGTTAAATGTAAGTAAGTTAGATTGTTGTTTGGTTTGTACAGGATCAGCTAATAATGCTGCTCCATTTTCATTTTCTGCAACGAATTTCCATTCAGGCAGAACATTAAATAAGTTATTTACATTTAATGCAATTGTAAGTTTTTCAGTAGCACTAAAATTAACACCTAAATCAGTAACAATTTTAGGAATAAATTCAGTTTTTAAGTTAGCTGCCAAATATTCTGCAGAACCAACTGGTGCATTTGGATCATTTGTAGCTAAACCATCCTGATTAAAAGTAGTTTTTCCAAAATATGTATTGTTCAGAGAAAATCCGAATTTACCAATTTCGTAGTTTATACCAAAAATCCATTTTGTCTCAGGTCTTGAAGTAAAAGTCAATGAATTTAAAATATCCCCGAATGAATTGTTAGTTACAGGAGAAATTCTTTTATTTTCTAAAGTAATATTTCCAGATACGTTAAATCCTAATTTACCTTCGCCAATTCCAATATTATTATAATTGGCTACCACATCTAAACCAGAAGTTCTGGAATCGAATGAGTTAGAAAACCAAGCCACGTCTCCAAATTCAGTATCTTGTCTGTCTCCTAATACAATTCTGTCTTCTACTTTAATATTATAGTAATCAATTGTAAAATTGAAGTTTGTAAAAGGTTTTGCACCAATACCAACAGTTATGTTAGTTGATTTTTCAGGATCTAATTGTGGAATTCCTAATTGACGCGCCTGAGGAGAAACGTTATTAATAATACCACTTATTTGAATTCCTTGTCCGGCTACAAATGAGTATTGAGATTTTTGAGTATAAATTTGGTGTAAAGTTGGAGCTCTGAATCCTGTAGAAACTGATCCTCTTAAAGTAATTTTATCGTCAAGAAATTTATATCTTGTACTTGCTTTCCAAACTGTTGCGCCACCAAAATCGCTATATTCTTCATGACGAACTGTTCCGTTTATTAAGAAGTCTTTTGTGATATCATAAGCAACGTCTAAATAAACCCCTACATTGTAACGGTTCCATTTTCCTGAATTTTCAGGTCTGTTTCCTGCAAATGAGTCAGCACCTGTACCATCCCATGAAGCTTTATCACCTTCCATAACGGTAAAATATTCAGATCTAAATTCAGTACCAAAACCAATACTGATTTTGTCAGATATAATTTTAGAAACATCAATATTTCCAACCAGGTGATTAAAAGATGTTCCTCCTGGTTTAAACGAAATTGGGCTGTTTTCTCTGTAAACATTGTTTCCGTCTGCATCAAGAATCGAAGATCTGTTTACTGAGTTGTTTACCGAATAAACTTGTTTGTTACCCCCAACTGTTATACTTGCGTCTGTGTTCCATCCATTTTTAACGGTTTTAAAACCTAAAGTACCATTATAATCACTTAAATCTCCTTCGAAGGTTGGGCCATATCCATCATAAGAAGGATTTACGTCATCACCATTTCCGAAGAAATCATTCAAATAAGGATCATCAGACAAAGGTCTCCAATAAGGTGTTCTGAAATTCGCAAACGAGTTTACTTTTTTGTAAACATAGGCAGCATTATAATACAAACTTGTATTATCACTAATTTCGTTTCCACCATTAATAAGAAATTTTGCAGCAGCTGTTTCAGGCGAACCATTAATGTTTCTTGCATCAGGATATCTGCTTAAGAATTCATTTACGGTTGCAACAGCAGCTGGTGATCCGTCTAAAAAGTCATTTGCTTCACCCTGAGCATCAACTGTTCCAGGTCTGTTAGCTAAATTTACTTTAGAGAAATCTATAGTGTAATTCAAAAAGCCTTTTTCGCCAACAGTAGTTCCTTGGTTTAAACTTACACCCAGCATTTCTCCATCACCTTCAGAAGTAATTCCGCTTCTTACAGTCAAAGATCCATCAGTTCTGTTTTTCTTTAAAATAATGTTCATTACACCCGCAATCGCATCAGATCCGTATTGAGCAGAAGCCCCATCACGAAGAATCTCAACTCTTTCGATAGCGTCTGTAGGAATCGCAGAGATATCTGCACCCGTTTCTCCACGTCCCGGAGAAGTTTGCACATAAAGCAATGAACTTAAGTTTTTACGTTTACCATTAATAAGGATTAAAGTTCTGCTTGGTCCCATGTTTCTAATTTCGTACGGATCCAGTAATGATGTAGCATCATTTACAGGAGTTTGTACTGTGTTAAAAGACGGAATCTTGTACTGCAAAGCCTTATCAAATGTGGCCTGTCCTGTGGCTGTTAAATCTTTGGAAGATAAAACATCAATAGGTAAAGCACTTGTTGTATTACTTCTGGCTGCGGTTCTGGAACCTGTAACAACAACTTCATCCAAATTTTGGCCTCCTTCTTCAGATAAAGCAACATCAATTTGAGGAGAGTTTGCCAGCCTGGTTACGCTGTTATACCCCATGTAAGTAAAAATTAATGAAGCTCCTTCTTTAACTGTAATTTTATAGGATCCGTCACTATCTGTAGACACCCCATTATTAGTACCCTTTTCGACAATGTTAACACCAGGCAGCGGTGTGCCTGTATTGTCTTTTACTACACCAGAAATTTGCTGTTGTGCAAAAATGACGACTGTGTTAAATAGAAATAATAGAATTGCAATTTTTTTCATGTTTAATCTAATTTTGGTTAAAATTTGTATGTTGGTTTGTTAAATATTGTGATAAAAATAGCGTTATTTAACAAAACATTATAAAAAAGTTTGATTTTTTTTAAGAAAAGTCGTAAAAAAACATATATCGTCATTTTTTGTTTACTTAAGAGGTATTAAATCTTATATTTGCAAAATTTTAAGGCTAAAATCTATCATTTTAGCAAAAAATTAAAAAGAAGAAAAAACGTTCAAATCAGAGGCTAAATATTTGATACATAAATCAATAATGACGGCGTCTGACAGAGATAAAATCAAATAAAAAACAAATATTATCTACATATGAAAGCAGGAATTGTAGGATTACCAAATGTTGGAAAATCGACTTTATTTAATTGTTTGTCGAATGCAAAAGCACAAAGTGCGAATTTTCCGTTTTGTACAATCGAACCTAATATTGGTGTTGTTAACGTTCCGGATCCAAGAATTAACAAATTAGAAGAGTTGGTAAAACCAGAACGTGTGCAAATGGCAACTGTTGATATTGTAGATATCGCAGGTTTGGTAAAAGGTGCGAGTAAAGGTGAAGGACTTGGAAATCAGTTTTTAGGAAACATCAGAGAGTGTAATGCTATTATTCACGTTTTACGTTGTTTTGATAATGATAATATTGTACACGTTGACGGAAATGTAAACCCAATTCGTGATAAAGAAACTATCGATATCGAATTACAGTTGAAAGACTTAGAAACCGTTGAAAAACGTTTGGAAAAAGTAAATCGTGCCGCTAAAACCGGAAATAAAGAAGCACAGACTGAAAAAGCACTTTTAGACAGAATCAGAGAATCATTATTGCAGGCTAAATCAGCTCGTACTGTTGTGCCTCAAGGAAATGATGAAGAAGTTTTAATGGAATCTTTTCAGTTGATTACGGCAAAACCAGTTTTATACGTTTGTAATGTTGACGAAAATTCAGCTGTAAACGGAAATAAATATGTAGATCAGGTTCGTGAATTAGTAAAAGACGAAGATGCTGAAGTTATTATCCTTTCTGTAGGAGCAGAGGCTGATATTACAGAATTAGAAAGCTACGAAGAGCGTCAGGTTTTCCTTGAAGATATGGGATTAACAGAACCGGGAGCATCAGTTTTAATTCGTGCAGCTTATAAATTATTGAAACAGCAAACTTACTTTACAGCAGGTGTAAAAGAAGTTCGTGCCTGGACCATCAACATTGGAGCTACAGCGCCACAAGCAGCCGGAGTTATTCATACTGATTTTGAAAAAGGATTTATTCGTGCAGAAGTTATTTCATACGAAGATTACGTTCAGTACGGTTCTGAAGCAAAAGCAAAAGAAGCAGGAAAATTCAAAGTAGAAGGAAAAGAATATGTTGTAAAAGATGGTGATGTAATGCACTTCCGTTTCAACGTTTAATTTTTTTTTAAGAGAATAGAACTTTAGAGAATAGAATAAAGAATAAAGAATAAAGAGAATAGATAGAACTGCTGGAGAAATTCAGCAGTTTTTTTGTGTTTAAAAATTACAAATGTCAGGGTTCGAAGCCCTTCAAAGTAGAAAAAGCCTTCGATTCCGCTCAGGATGACATTCATTTTTAAAATAAGATCTGCAAAATCTGCGTGAAAAAATAAACACAGCATAAAAATAAAAATCCGTCAAAATCCGCGTTTTCGCTTTAGCGAATCCTCGTCATCAGCGTTGAATTTTTTAACGCAATCCAGTTTCTCCCATCAATAAAAATCAATAAAAATTTAAAGTTTAATTTTTTGGCTCAAAAATTGGTTATCAGAAAAAAGTATATTTTTAACAACCAAAAACAAACCAATCAAATGCTAAAAACTTTCAAAATTCTGGGCTGGACTATTCTTGCCATTATTACTTTTCTTGTCCTATATATAATTGCAGTTTATCTGATTTCTAAAATTACCGTTAACTCGGATAGCGCATTTATTAAAGAACAAAAAACAATTCCAATTTATATTCTCTCCAACGGCGTTCATACAGATATTGTCGTTCCTGTAGTAAATGATATAAAAGACTGGCGCAACCAAATTCAGTTTAGCCAGACACAATCCAAAGATTCTTTGATGAATTATATCGCTTTCGGCTGGGGCGATAAAGGATTTTATCTCGACACGCCCGAATGGTCAGATTTGAAAACCAGTACAGCCTTAAAAGCGGCATTCGGAGTCAGTTCATCAGCGATGCACACTACATTTTTCAAACAATTAAAAGAGGGTGAAGATTGTAAGCGAATTTTAATCTCTAAAGAAAACTATCAAAAGCTGGTTTCTTATATTTCAGAAAGTTTTAGTAATCCAACAAATCCGGAATGGATTGAAGGACACAGCTACGGAAAAAAAGATGCTTTTTATGAAGCAAAAGGAAGTTACAGTCTGTTTTACACTTGTAACACCTGGGCGAATAATGCGTTGAAAGCCGCCAATCAAAAAGCCAGTTTATGGACGGTTTATGATAAAGGGATTTTTTGTCATTATAAATAAATCGTTTTTATTTAATATGTAGTCCCTACGGGACAAAAATGGTCAACGATAATATCTTTCTACCAATATATAATCTCTATGAGATATTATTTTTATAGATTATATCAAAAGGATTGTATTAAATAACTCTGTTTAATACTCTGTTAGAAGTTAGATATTGGTAGAAAAAAGAATACATTTTATAAATGTCCATAGGGACTATATAAAATCACAACAAAGAATTCAATATAAATAAACATGGTAAAAATGTAAAATTTGCTCAAAAAGCAACAATTCAAAATTTTAACTTATTACTTAAATTTGAGAGAATATCCAAAAATCGAAGTATCGTGAAAATTAAGAATATATTCTCCAAAACGTGGTTTCTGCTCAAGAATACCTTTTTAGAATTTAATGATGACAACGCTATTAAACTTAGTGCAGCATTATCCTATTATACCATTTTTGCATTGCCGCCCTTATTGATTATTATCATAACAATTTGCGGTTTTTTCTTTGGTGAAGAAGCAGTAACGGGACAATTATACGGACAGATTAACGAGATGGTTGGAAATGAAGCAGCAATTCAGATTCAGGAAGCTATAAAAAACGTACAACTTTCCGGAAGTAATGTTTTTGCAACCGTTTTTGGTATTGTAATGTTACTAATAGGGGCTTCGGGGGTTTTTGCAGAAATACAAAGTTCCATTAATTTTATTTGGGGTTTGCGAGCAAAACCAGACAAAGGCCTTAAGAAATTCATACAAAACAGATTAATGTCATTTTCAATGATTGCTTCGGTTGGATTTTTAATGCTCGTTAGTCTTTTGGTAAATACAACTCTAGATTTGGTAAGTACCCGTTTAAAAATATACTTCCCGGAAAGTACTGTTTATTTGTTTTACGTCGTAAATATTTTCATTGTTTTGGCTAGTATTACGCTTCTTTTTACCATTATTTTCAGAACATTGCCAGACGGAAAAATAAGATGGAAAGATGCAATTATCGGTTCATCAGTTACGGCTGTACTTTTTATGATTGGTAAATTTGCTATAGGGTTTTATTTAGGAAGCTCCACAGTGGCGTCAGTTTATGGTGCGGCAGGTTCTGTAATTATTATTTTGGTTTGGGTGTATTATTCAGCAATAATTCTGTATTTTGGGGCAGAATTTACCAAAGTATACGCTAAGTCATACGGAGGAAAAATTTATCCAAATGAATATTCAGTAGAAATACAGAAAGAGATTTTTGAAATAGAAAAATAAGATATTACCACAGATTTTTACAGATTAGAAGGATTTCGCTATGATATTTTTAATCTGTAGAATGTAATCTGTGGCAAGAACTTTGCTGTCAGATATAACACAAATACCACAATATGAAAATTATAGCCTTTGGAGGAAGTAATAGTCAACAATCAATCAATAAAAAACTGGCAACTTATGCTGCAGGTTTAATTGAGAATGGAGAAGTTGAAATTTTAGATTTAAATGATTTCGCAATGCCATTATTCAGCGTTGATTTAGAGAAAGAAATCGGTCAGCATGAAAAAGCAAAAGCGTTTTTAGCCAAACTGGCAAGCGCAGATATTTTAGTCGTTTCTTTGGCTGAAAATAATAACAACTACTCAACAGCCTTTAAAAATATATTCGATTGGTCTTCCCGAATTACGAAAGAAGTTTTTCAGCAAAAACCAATGTTACTAATGGCAACTTCGCCGGGTACAAGAGGCGGAGCTTCTGTTTTAGAAATTGCGCGTAATGCTTTGCCAAGATATGGAGCCGAAATAAAAGCTACATTTTCGTTACCGGCCTTCAATGCTAATTTCGATTTAGAAAAAAATCAAATTTCTAACGCTGAATTAGACAAAGAATTAAAAGATATTATAAAAGATTGTTTCTAATTTTATGACACCAAAAAAGATTGTTTTTTTACTCCTTATAAATGTTATTTTCCTGTATTCTTCATTTGCACAAAAATATAATGCAGTTGATAACATCGTTTTAAAATACCCAAAAAGTTTTAGTACAACCGAAAAATTGGCAGAGAGAATCGAAAAGGATTTTACCTCTGATTACGACAAAGCGAGAGCAATTTATAGCTGGATTGCTCTTAATGTAAGGTATGATTATGCTGCGTTTTTGAATCCTCCAAAAACGCAGGGCTTTAGCTATCGTTCAGAAGCCGAAAAACAAAGAAAGATTCAGGCGCTGAATGATCAAATGGTTGAAAAAGCATTTAAGTCTAAAAAAGCCGTTTGCGAAGGTTTTACGGTTTTGTATCAACATTTGGCTTCATTAGTTGGAATTAAATGTGAAATTGTTCGTGGAGATTCTAAAACCAGATTAGTAGATATTGGACGAAAAAATACTTCTTCAAATCATGCATGGAATATGGTTTTGATTGATAAAAAATGGAGATTGGTAGACGTTACCTGGGGCCAAGGCTATTATGACAGCAGCAAAGGCCGAATGGCAAATGATTTTTCTTCTGTTTATTTTGATACCGATCCTGATTATTTTTTTGCCAAACATTTCCCAGATTCCGAATCTTATTTAGGTGATAAATTAAGCAAAGAAGATTTCCTGAATGGACCTTTAATTTATAATAAAACAATTGAAAAAGATTATAAAATCAAATCGCCGGATTCTGGAATAATTGAAGTAAGAAATGGCGATAAAATCACTTTTGAAATCAAAAACATTTCAAAATCAGATCAGTTTTATTATTTAAACAAAAGAAATCAACCCGTTAAAATCACTAACGGAAGAGAGAGAAAAGGCGGTTTAGAGTTTCAGATAACTTTTGATAATACAATAGGAGAGTATATTACTTTTTTTGTAGATACAAATAGTATTGCAGCCTTTAAAATAGTTTCAAAGTAAGATTTTTTAAGCAAAGTTGATTTATATCATTTTCTTCTTTTACCGAATTGGCGTATCTTAGCTGTTACGGATTTGAAAAAATATATAGCAACTTGCCTTATGGAAACAACTTTTTTGAAATCAATTTTAGATAATGATTTCTACAAATTTACGATGCAGCATGCCGTAATCAGACTTTTTCCAAAGGCTAAAGTGCGTTATGGATTTATAAATCGCGGCAAACATGTTTTTCCGCCCGGTTTTGCAGATTTGCTTCGAAAATCGGTTGATGCCATGGCAGATTTGCGGCTAACAAAAGATGAAAAGCATTATCTGTCACATTACTGTCCATATCTCGATCCTACTTATTTAGATTTTTTACAGGGATATAGTTTTGATCCGGCAGAAGTTAAAATTACTCAGGAAGGTTCAGAAATTAAAGTTGTTGTAGAAGGTTTTTGGTACCGAACCATTTTATGGGAAGTGCCTTTAATGGCTTTGATTTCTGAACTTTTTTATAAATCAAATCACTTAATTCGACTGAATGATGAGGCTATAAAAACCCTCACTAAAAATAAGATTGACAACTATAATAAATTAGGGGTTTCTGTTTTAGAATTTGGTACAAGAAGGCGTCATTCTTATGATGTACATGTTTTGGTCAACGAAACGCTGCAAACTTTTGGCTCAGAAAGTTTCATCGGAACAAGCAATGTCCATTTTGCTATGCTCAACAACAAACGCCCTTTAGGAACTCACGCACACGAATGGTTTATGTTTCATGCCGCACAATACGGTTTTAAAATGGCAAATTCGATAAGTCTCGAACATTGGACAGAAGTTTATGGCGGTGACCTCGGAATCGCTTTAACAGATACATACACAACAGATATATTTTTCAATCAGTTTGATAAAAAATACTCTAAACTTTTTGATGGTGTAAGGCACGATAGTGGAGATCCTGTTGAGTTTGCTCAAAAAGTAATTTCTCATTATGTCAAAATGGGAATAGATCCAAAATCTAAAGCTATTGTTTTCTCAGATTCGCTTAATTTTGATAAAGTAAAAACGATCGCGGACTTTTGTAAAGACAAAATTAAAATGTCATTTGGCATCGGAACCAATTTTACTAATGATGTTGGATTGCCTTCCATGAATATGGTAATAAAATTAACCGACACAAAGCCAGATAATACCCATTGGCAGGGCGTCGTGAAGCTTTCTGACGAAAAAAACAAAAATACGGGAACTCCCGAAATGATTGCTTTGGCAAAAGAAGTCCTGGGAATCAAATAGTATTTTTTTATTTTAGAACTGATATTTTCTACTTTTAAAGTCTGTATTATTTTAAAATCAATTTAAATAGAATTCAAAGCTGTTATTATTCGTAACAAAAAGAAAATACGCTTTTATTTTTTAGCTAGAAATGGTACATTAGCCGAAAATCCAATTCATTTATGCTAGAGCAAAATCAATATAACGAAGATAATATCCGATCACTCGACTGGAAGGAGCATATTCGTATGCGTCCGGGAATGTATATCGGAAAATTGGGAGATGGATCTTCGCCGGATGATGGTATTTATATTCTATTAAAAGAGGTTTTAGATAACTGTATCGATGAGTTCGTCATGGGCTCCGGAAAAACGATTGAAGTTACCATCAAAGATAAAACGGTTTCGGTTCGTGATTACGGACGTGGAATTCCGTTAGGAAAAGTAGTAGATGTAGTTTCGAAAATGAATACCGGAGGAAAGTACGATTCTAAAGCTTTTCAGAAATCTGTTGGTCTAAACGGTGTCGGAACAAAAGCGGTAAATGCACTTTCAAACTATTTTCGTGTAGAATCTGTTCGTGATGACAAACAAAAAGCAGCAGAATTTTCAGGAGGAAATCTGGTTCTTGAAGAAGATGTAATCGAGACAACCAAACGTAAAGGAACAAAAGTAACTTTTACGCCAGATGAAACGATCTTCAAAAACTACAAATTCCGTATGGAATATGTTATTAAAATGGTCAAAAACTACTGTTATCTAAACAATGGTTTAACGATTATTTTTAATGGCGAAAAATACATTTCTGAGAATGGTCTTAGAGATTTATTAGAAGAAACCATTAATGAAGATGATTTAGAATATCCGATCATTCATTTGAAAGATCATGATATCGAAATCGCTTTAACACACAGTAAAACACAATATAGCGAAGAATATCACTCTTTTGTAAACGGACAAAATACGACACAAGGAGGAACGCATTTGGCGGCTTACAGAGAAGCAATTGTAAAAACCATTCGTGAGTTTTACAACAAAAACTTTGAAGCTTCAGACGTTCGTAAATCGATTGTAAGTGCGATTAGTATTAAAGTTATGGAACCGGTTTTTGAGTCTCAGACCAAAACAAAATTAGGTTCTACAGATATGGGTTCTGATGATGGAACGCCTGCGGTTTCGGTTCGTACTTTTGTAAATGACTTTGTTAAGAACAAACTTGACAATTATTTGCACAAAAATCCGCCAACAGCAGAAGCTTTGTTACGTAAAATTTTGCAGGCAGAACGCGAAAGAAAAGAGTTATCAGGAATCAGAAAACTGGCAACAGATCGTGCAAAGAAAGCCAATCTTCATAATAAAAAATTAAGAGATTGCAGAGCGCATCTTCCGGATACAAAAAACCCTAGGAACTTAGAAAGTACACTTTTTATTACCGAGGGAGATTCGGCTTCCGGATCGATCACCAAATCGCGTGATGTAAATACACAAGCCGTTTTTAGTTTGCGTGGTAAGCCTTTGAATTCCTACGGAATGACGAAAAAAATCGTTTATGAAAATGAAGAATTCAATTTATTGCAAGCTGCTTTAGATATCGAAGACGGACTGGAAAAACTACGTTACAACAATATCGTAATCGCAACCGATGCCGATGTCGACGGAATGCACATTCGTTTGTTGTTGATTACTTTCTTTTTGCAATTCTTTCCCGAATTAATCAAAGAAGGGCATTTATACATTTTGCAGACACCGCTTTTCAGGGTTCGAAATAAAAAAGAAACCATCTATTGTTATTCTGAAGAAGAGAGAAGAGACGCCATCGAAAAACTAAAACCAAAACCGGAAATCACTCGATTTAAAGGTTTGGGAGAGATTTCTCCGGATGAGTTTAAAAACTTTATTGGAGAAACGATTCGTCTTGACCCAATTATGATGGATAAAAATACTTCGATAGAGCAATTATTGTCGTTCTATATGGGGAAAAATACCCCGGACAGGCAAGAATTCATTATCAAGAATTTGAAGGTGGAGTTGGATACGATTGAAGATGTTGCTATTTAAAAAAAAATAAAAAAGTATAATATTGCCAAACGATCTTCAAAATAAAGTTATATTTCATCAAGTTGCCGAGTTACTTCAAAATGCCCGACAACAGGTTTTGCGTACGGTAAATTCAACAATGACTATTACCTATTTTGAAATAGGAAAAATTATCGTTGAAGAAGAGCAAAATGGAAAAGATCGTGCTGAATATGGGAAACAGCTTTTAAAAAATCTTTCTAAACAATTGACAAAGGAGTTTGGAAAAGGGTTTTCTATCAGGAATTTAGAGCAAATAAGACAATTCTATATTATTTATTCAAAATCCGAATCATTGACTCGGATTTTAGGGATTAAAAATACGCAGTCACTGACTGCGGAATTCAAATCTCAAAAAACGCAGACAGTGTCTGCGGAATTCAAGAAACTAGATTATCAAACCTTGGATTCATTTTTTAAATTGACTTTTAGCCATTATATTTTTTTAATGAGAATTGATGATGAAAAAGAAAGATGTTTTTATAAGATAGAATCTGAAAAACACAATTGGAGTGTAAGGGAATTAAAACGTCAGTATGATTCGGCACTTTATACAAGATTAGCATTAAGCAGAGATAAAGAAGGTATTTTGAAACTTTCAGAAGAAGGTCAGATTATCGAAAAACCTAAAGATCTTATTAAAGATCCTTATATCTTAGAGTTTTTAGGATTGCCTGAATTGCCTCAATATTCAGAATCACAGCTCGAAGAAGAAATAATAAATAAACTAGAACATTTTTTATTAGAACTAGGTCATGGTTTTACTTTCGTTGGAAGACAACAAAGAATTACTTTTGATGATAAACATTTTAGAATTGATTTAGTTTTTTATAATAGAATATTAAAATGTTTTGTTCTTATTGATTTAAAAATAGGAGAATTAAAGCATCAGGATTTAGGGCAGATGCAAATGTATGTAAACTATTATGATAGAGAAATGCGATTGGAAGATGAAAATAAAACTATCGGAATTATCCTCTGTCAAAATAAAAGTGAAGCTGTAGTTAAATATACATTACCTGAAAATAACGAACAAATTTTTGCAAGTAAATACAAGACAATATTGCCGAGTGTTGAAGTTTTAAAAGAGCTCATCGAAAACAAATAATATAAAATTTATAATTTCGAATATAAATAAATGAAAGACGAAGAAGACGATAACATAATTCCAAACGACGACGAAAATAATTCAGACGAAAACCAACTTGATGAAAATCAGGAAGGAGACGATGAAATTATTGACGTAGACGCTAAACATTTTGAAGGACAGCATTTTTACGAGAATAAGGAAGAAGAAGGAGAAGACGTTATTACGAAAGTAACGGGAATGTACAAAGACTGGTTTCTTGATTATGCTTCTTATGTAATTCTTGAACGTGCAGTTCCGGCGATTGAAGATGGTTTTAAACCAGTTCAACGTCGTATTATGCACTCTCTGAAAGAGTTGGATGATGGTCGTTATAATAAAGTTGCCAATGTTGTAGGACACACCATGCAGTATCACCCTCACGGAGATGCGAGTATTGGTGATGCAATGGTGCAAATTGGTCAGAAAGATTTATTGATTGACTGTCAGGGAAACTGGGGAAATATCTTAACGGGCGATGGAGCTGCGGCTTCTCGTTACATCGAGGCACGTTTATCTAAATTTGCTTTGGAGGTTTTATATTCGCCGAAAATTACAGATTGGGGAGTTTCATACGATGGTCGTCGTGCAGAACCAAACAATCTTCCGGTAAAGTTTCCGTTGCTTTTGGCACAAGGAGCAGAGGGAATTGCGGTTGGTCTTTCGACTAAAGTTTTACCTCACAACTTCAATGAATTAATTGATGCTTCGATCAAAATTTTAAAAGGAAAAGCATTTACATTATATCCTGATTTCATGACACAAGGTATTGCCGATGTGTCAAATTACAATGACGGATTGCGTGGCGGGCGTGTTCGTGTTCGTGCGAAAATTTCACAATTAGACAAGAACACTTTGGTGATTACGCAAATTCCGTTTTCGACCAATACGACTACTTTGATTGACAGTATTTTGAAAGCCAATGATAAAGGTAAAATCAAAATCAAGAAAATTGAAGACAATACGGCGGCTGATGTTGAAATTTTAATTCACTTGTTTCCAGGCGTTTCTCCAGATAAAACTATTGATGCTTTATTTGCTTTTACAGCTTGCGAAACTTCTGTAGCACCTTTGGGTTGTGTTATTGAAGACAATAAACCTTTGTTTATCGGAGTTTCTGAAATGTTGAAAATTTCAACGCACAGAACAGTAGATTTACTTCGTCAGGAATTAGAAATTCAGTTAGAAGAATTAAAAAATAAATGGCATTTCTCGACTTTAGAGAAAATCTTCATTCGCGAAGAAATGTACATTGATTTCAAATTGTATTCTGATAGAGAATCTCTTTATAAATATTTATACGATCGATTTGAGCCTTTCAAAAAATCATTCGTCAGAGAAATTAATGACGATGATTTACAGCGTTTGACTCAGATTCCGATGATTCGTATTACCCGTTTTGACTCTGATAAAGCCGATGATTTTATCGCTAAGTTAGAGGATGAAATGAAGGAAGTAGAGCATAATTTAGAAAACCTGACTGATTTTGCAATTGCATACTTTACTAAATTAAAAGAGAAATACGGAAAAGGTCGCGAGCGCCAGACAGAACTTCGTGTTTTTGATAATGTTGAGGCTACAAAAGTAGTTTTAAGAAATACAAAACTTTACGTAAATCGCGAAGAAGGTTTTGTTGGAACAAGCTTGAAAAAAGATGAATATCTTACGGATTGTTCTGATATTGATGATGTTATTGTGTTTCTACGTGATGGAAAAATGCTTGTAACAAAAGTTGATGCAAAGACATTTGTTGGAAAAGATATTATTCATGTTGCTATTTTTGATAAGAGTGATAAACGTACGATTTACAACATGATTTATCGTGATGGAAAATCAGGGCCTTCATACATTAAACGTTTTAATGTGTCGGGCGTAACGCGTGATAAGCCTTATGATTTAACCAACGAAACAGCTGGTTCCCAGGTGGTTTATTTTTCGCATAACCCAAATGGAGAAGCTGAGGTAATTACCATCTTATTACGTCAGGTTGGAACGATCAAAAAATTGAAATTTGATATTGATTTTGCCAAACTAGCCATTAAAGGACGTGCATCAAAAGGAAATTTGGTAACCAAATATCCTATCAAGAAAATTGAATTAAAAGAAAAAGGAATTTCAACTCTATTACCAAGAAAAGTTTGGTTTGATGATACCGTAAAACGTTTGAATGTTGATGCAAGAGGAGAATTATTAGGTGAGTTTAAACCAAGTGATAAAATCTTGATTATTAATCAAAGTGGTAAACTGAAAGTTATAATTCCGGAGTTATCGACACATTTTGATGAAGATATGATTGTGTTGGAAAAATGGAATCCTAAGAAACCAATTTCTGCTATTTATTATGACGGAGAAAAAGAGCGTTACTATTTGAAACGCTTTTTAGTCGAAAATGAAGGAAAAGAAGAAAGTTTCATTACAGAACATCCAAATTCGCAATTAGAAATTGTTTCGACAGATTATCGTCCGATGGCACAATTGGTTTTTGCTAAAGTAAAAGGAGTTCAAAAAGAAGATTTACATATTGATGTTGAGGAATTTATAGCTGTAAAAGGTTTTAAAGCTTTAGGAAATCAGTTAACAACTGAAAAACTTAAACAAGTTAATTTATTAGACCCGCTACCTTACGAAGAGCCTGTTGAAGAAATTCCTGAAACGCCGGAGATTTCAGAGGATGATTCGGTTGAAACAGAATTAGATGACGACGGCCAGATTGGTTTAGTTTTGGAATAAATTTTAAAAAAGCGCTAAGATTTTCTTAGCGCTTTTTTTACAATATCTTTTACTGATATCTTTTATCAGTCAGTGTTTTCATAAAGGCAACAAGAGCCTTTTCTTCCTTTTTATTCAACTTTAATTCATCAAAAGGAAGTGTTTGGTTTTCTACTTCATATCCCAGACCTTTTCCACCGCCTTTATTGTAAAAATCAACAACTTCTTCCAGAGTTTTGAAAACTCCGTTATGCATGTATGGAGCTGTAATTGCAATATTTCTAACTGTCGGAGTTTTGAATGCTCCAATTAGCTGCGGCATTTTATTATATAAATAACGACCAGAATCCGGGCTCAGTTTTTTTCCGTTTGCTTCAGCAGGAGTTCCAATAACTTCATGTTCGGTTTTTGAGTAGTTTGGCGGAACAGTTCCGTTAAACAAAGGCGTAAAATGACAAGTTGCACATTTGGCTTTGCCCATAAAAAGATTCATTCCTTCAATTTCTTCATTATTCAATGCATTTTTTTCTCCTCTCATGTAAAGATCAAATCTCGAATCAAAAGAATTTAAAGATCTGACATAACTGGCAATAGCATTTTGAATTTGCCACGCCTCAGGTTTAGTAGTTTTTGGGAATGCTTTTTGAAATAATTTTATATAATCCTGATCTAATAAAATTTTTGCATGAATACTTTCCATAGAGCCATGCATTTCATCCTTATTTTGAATAACATCAATACTTTGCTTTTCTAAATCCAGCTGACGCATATCCCAAAATTGAGCATTTTGTAATGAGGCATATGTTAGCGTAGGAGTGTTTCTTGCTAAATTGATTCCTGTTAATGAAAGATTTGTTTTTAAGCCATCTGTAAAAGCTTTTTCCGGATGATGACAAGAGGCACAACTTCTGTCATTGTTTTTAGAAAGGCTTTTGTCATAAAATAATTTTTCTCCTAAAGTTGCTTTGTCAGCCGTAAAATTATAATCTTTTGAAAGAACAAATCCATTTACATCAAAAGCATCTTTATCAAATAAAGTAGCAATACTAGGTTTTAAGGGACTATTCTTTGTTACAATTTTTATATTCTCCTGCTGTTGAAAAAATTTAATTTTCTTTGAAATTGGATTTAAATACTCGGTTATAAAAAAAACCCTGTTGAAAGCGTTGAAGTTATTATTGTCAACACAATACTTTTGCGCTTTAAGTGTTAGCTTTTTTAAATCTGCCAGTATTTTACTATTTGAGTTTATTTTTTCAAATATAACCGGAATCTCTATTAAGCTTTGACTGGTTTCAGGAATTGAAGATTGTAAAACAGGACTGTCAAAACCAGTGATTCCTAAAGCAATGATTCTGTAAACGTTTTGTTGTACCGCATCTAAAACATAATTATTACTAATTGTTATAACTTCAAAAGTGCTTTGTACCTGTTTAATATTCGATTTAAAAATATTGAGTTCTCTGATTAGATTTTCTTTATTTTCAATTCCATATTCAGGATAGATCAATTCTTCCATTACCTGAAAACCATGTGGTTCAAACGACCTGTTTTCTTCAAGTTCCATTTCGTCCAATGCAGGTCCATTCATAAATCTGGCTGTTTCAGGAATGAAATATTCAATCGCCCATTCTGTTTTTTTATAAGCAAGACGAGACTTTTTAAACTGTTCCAGAATTTCTTTTTGTGATTTATTATGATCTGCAAGATTTATAAATTTTTCAATTTCATTGTTTAATTTGCTTAAATCAACTAATATATCCTGTTTAATGGTGGTTTGTGAAACCTTATTTTCTTTGCATGAAAAAAACAAGCAAAGCGATAAAAAGAGAAGAATAAAATGTTTCAATTTCATAATATTACTATAAAAGAAAACAACCCTTATTTTTAAAATAAGGGTTGAATTATTTAGATTAAAAAGATTAACGTTGCACGTTTCTGATAATTACAGTCTGACCGCCTTCTTTATTTGTATTAATTCCTGAACCATCTGCATTTTTAAATGCATCGCTTTGCCACGTATGAGGATGAATATTTACCGTAAAAGTATCCGGAACACCAATAATTTCTGAGATATCCTGCATTGCACCAAATTCCCAGCTTCCAAATCTCATTTCGCCTGTTTGATTGTACAATGTATTCCACGCTGTATCAGTTCTTTTATGGTTCATGTTTAACCAAGGCTTATTTTGTTTTGAAGCAATATTATATTGCCAGATATAAGAATCGTGTTTGGCATCGGCATAATAGCTGTCACCATCTTCCTGAATGTAAACGTAATTTTCTGTAACACATAGATTATCAGGATTAATGATTCCCGTTCCTGGAGTACTGTCACCTTCAACAGCCAGTTCTAATGTTCCTTTTAAAGGATCATTGGCATCCATTTTTAATTTATAAACTCTTCCCCACATTGTGTAGCCTTCAACAGGAACGTTTGAAGTTGCCTGACCTGTAGCCGTAAAATAAACTTCTCTATTATTGCTTGCACTACCTTTTCTGTAATCAACGTCTTCGACTCTTGAAAAACGGATAGCACCCAATGCATTTACAGTTGTATTAATTACAGCACCGGTTAAGTTTTTAGCATCCGGAATTTCGACAAATGAAACTGGGTATGAATTGTTTAAAGTCATTGTGGTTTCTACCTGATTTCCGTCTGTTCTTTTTAAAGCATACAATTTTCCGTTAGTTAGATCACCAACAGTATTGCTCATATACATAATTAACTGACCGGCACTTGCGTGAGAAGTAGCATAAGATTGATCTTCACCAATAATTATAACTGTTTTCCCCGGATAAGCTTCCTTTGTTAACGGAACTGCATTTTCCATAGCCGCTTTTCCTAAAGCAGGTAAAACTCTGTCGGTTCTGCTTTTGTCTGTAGACAATCCCAGAGGATTAATTCCGTGAACCATACTTTCCTGACCACTTTCTCCAGCTGTTAAAAAGATAGGGCCAAATCCATGAACCTCAGGAGTTACCAAAGTTGCAGAACACAAACGTGTTAATCCGCCAATTCCATCTACAAGATAATCTCCTTTTACAGGTTTAAACGTTTTATCAAAATAAACTCGTGAAACCGATTGCAAAATTTCGTGATTTGTAATCATGATGTAACCTTCTCCGGTCGGATTTTTCATTAATCCCGCACCGTCAGGCTGCGCACCGTAAATAAAAGCTGGCGATTCTGGTAAAACATCGGTAGTACTGATTAAAGTACTGATTTTAAGATTTTCGAAGCCAGTCATTGGATATACAAAAGCTGGAACTTTTGAATGTGATGTAAAATCAATATCTGCATTGACATCGTTAGAAGAGTCTTTTGAATCATCATTTTGGCAGCTAATTACAGAAAGTCCTGTAAATCCCAGTAATGCTACTGATTTTAAAAAGTTAAATTTCATAATAGTTTGTTTTTTGTTTTTTAACAAAGCTATCTTTCAAAATCAATATAGATGTTATGCTAGTTTTTTCTTTTTGCTAATAAAAATAAGGTATATATTATTAAATAGTAAATAAGTGGTACTAAATGTAAATTTTAGCTTCATAAAAAAATGTGAATTATTTGAAAATCTGATTTAAATTAATTTCTTTTTTCTCTTTTAATTTCTTTACAATTTTCAAAAACGCAATGGCAGTAATATAAGCGTCGCCTAAAGCGGTATGCCTGTCTTTTTTTGAAATATCAAATTTATCAGCAAGATCATCTAAAGTATAATGATCCTTTCTTTCAAACAAATGCGATTTAATTAAAGTCTTTTTATACAAATGTGCTGTATCTAAAGTTTTGTTCGTTAAAGCAGGTAAATCATTTCTTTCCAGTGCTTTATTAATCATTGTAATATCAAAAATAGTGTGATGTGCAATAATAATTGAATCGCCTAAAAAAGTCAAAAATTGCTGTAAAGCTTCTAATTCATTAGGACGTTTTAAGACAAAATCTTTCAAAATACCATGAATCTGAGCAGTCGATTTGTCGTAATGATCTTGTTGAATGTAAACTTCAAAACTATCCTGAATCGAGATCATATTATTTTGCAAAACCAAGGCGCCAATGCATAGTATTCTATCATTGTCATAATCAAAGCCTGTAGTTTCTGTATCTAAAACAACAAATCTCGTTTCTTCAATACTGATATTTTCATCAAATAAATTATCTTCTTTTTTCCAAAAATTAAATAAACTCATATTTATACCACATTTGAAACATTAAATCTAACACTAATTAATTCCTGAAGTTCCTTGATCGTTTTAAAAGTCCTTTTGAGTTTTATTTTTTCCATTTTTGATAAAGATTCCAACGCTATAAATTGACCCGAATCATTATGTAAAAGCCCTTGTTTCGTTCTAAATTTTAATAACGCTTTAAATGAATAAGAACAGGACAAATACAGCTCTCTATTGTTGGGTTCCAGTTCTGCCAATTTTTCAAAACGTTCGGCAGTATTACTAATTGATTTTACAGAGTGTGATAAAATCAAAACTCGTGCTGCATCAGTTAGCGGCATTAAAGCACGTCTTTTAATATCAAAATTATCCTTATTTGCACCGTCTTGTTCTACCAGAAATTGTCTAAAAAAGCCCGTAGGCGAAGGACTCTGTAAAGCGCCGCTCACTAAGTGAACATAAAAAATAGGGTTTGCTTTTACATTTTCAAAAATAAATTCAGAAAGTTCATTAGTAATCTCTGTATCACCATAAGTAACACTATAATCAAAGAAAATAAAAGAGAGTAAAACCTCATTTTTTCCCGGATTCGTAATCCAATGATGCACCTGGGTTTTCCATTCATCCAGACTCAAACACCATTTTGGATTTGAGGCCATCATTTCTGCAGGGCAATAATCGTAGCCAATATCAAAAAGACCTTTATTAACAAGAGCGGCAAATTTTAAAAAATAGACTTTTGTTTCATCCCTAAAAACTTCCGAAACATTTTCATATACAATTGCATTATCCTGATCCGTATGCAGCATTTGCTCGCTTCTTCCTTGGCTTCCAAGTGCCAGCCATGCAAACTTTACAGGTGGCGGACTGCTCATTTTTTCGATACAAATTTCAATAACGCGCGTTGTACAAGCTTCGTTCAATTCGGTTATGATTTTTGAAATCAATGTCATCGGAATATTTTGATCTAAATATCCCTGAAGCAATTGCATAATTCTGGCACGAATAGGTTTAATTTCCTTTGCTTTTTTAGCTCTTTTTAAAGCTTTTATCAAAACAGCAGGATTATTGCCCAACGCCACCATTACATCATGTTTAGATAAAATACCAACGGCTTTCGTATTTACAGTTCCGTCTTTTGTAAGACATAAATAGTTAATGTTGCTTTTCATCATTGCCATTTGCGCCTCTGTAACCGTCATTTTTTTAGGATACGTAACCACAGGCTTCGTCATAATCGTTTCGGCCGTAGTCAGGATCGAATAATCACCGGTGACAATCTTATTACGCAAATCTTTATCGGTAATAATACCAATCGGAAGCATTTCATCAACAATCAAAATTGCACCAACTTTTTTCTTATTCATGATTTTCGCAATATCTCTCGCTGTTGTCGACGGACTGCAAGTCACAATTTTCTTCGAATATTTTATAGGCTGTAAATCGAAAGAATCTTTTGTAGAATGTAAATTGTCGTTTCCTAAATCGTCACCGTATAATTTATCTTTATGAATATCCGAATAAGGATTGCGAGTATTTGAAGCGTAACTTTCAATCAGGAAATTACCAACATTTCTGTTTTCCAGCGCATACGGCTTAAAAACAGCAATTGGAATCGCATAAAGAATACTTTCTTCATGAGCAACGGCTTCCATAATATAATTTTCCTGTGCCAAAAGCGGACGCAATCCAAAAATATCACCTTCATCACACATGTCCAAAACATTGTTTTTAGAACTTTTTTTAAGCGCAATTGCCCCTTTATGAACCACATAAAAAGAATCGTGCGTTTTATCATTTTCTGCAAAAATAACAGCGTCTTTATCTTTGTAAACAATAGAAATTTGCTCAGATAATTTTTCAAGATCCTTTTGATGCATAAAATTAAAAGGCGGATAATCCTTTAAAAAGTCGGCAACTCTATGTGAAATCGTGTTTTTCATGTGTAAGATTTGAGTTGTAATTTAACATTTAAAATAGAAATGTAAAAGAAACACGAATAAAATATTTATGTTTTACAAAAAAGGCACAAAAACACCAAGATATAAACTTTGCGTCTTTGTGCCTTTGTGGCAGAATTGGTAGTTTATTTAATCAATTTTATAAACCTTCCCACGTTGTTTTTCTTCAGAACCTACCATTCCAAATTCAAAAGTATATGAATCTTTAGAAGTATTTAAAATCTTCATGCTGATTGCTTTTTCCTCAGCCATGTTTTTTGGGTGTTTTTTCTGCAAAACATATTCGCAATCACTTACCCAGCGAATTGTTGATGTGTCTGTTTTTCCTTCAAAAGTCTCTATTTCAATATTGTCTTTACGCTCAAAAACGGTTGTTTTTTTAACACCATTTACTTCAAACTCAAATTTGAATTTTCCGGTTTTAAAATCTTTGCAATTGTGTTCTGCGTTATAACAGGAGAATAATGTGACTAACGGTAAAAGAAATATAATTTTTTTCATTTTAAATATAAGTTGTTTTTTTAGGAGCTGTTTCCTGCTTTCCATTTCAATCTTTTTGTTTTTAAAGAAAAAACAAAAAGGATTTCCATTGCAATCAGGGCTAGAAATATATAGGGTAAATTAGAAATATAGTGGCTATCGAAACAAAAAATATATTTATAAAGAACAGAAAATATAAATTTCTTCTTCTTTTTTCATTGGTTTGTTCATCAGATAATTTTGTTTTACAAAACTTAATCAGAATCCACCACCAAAGACCACCTAAATTAGCATGATATTCGATCATTTCAATCTCTTCAATTCATCATCGGTAAAGTTCTTGATTTCTTTTTCTTTGGCAAACTTTTCAGCATTGTAATTTCCTGATTTATTTTTCGGAATCGATAAACTATCCCAATCTCCATTTTTCAATTGTTTGGCATAAAAAACAATTTGCCCAACATGATACGGATAATGCGCCAATTGACGATTTATGGCTTCAATAACAGTATGTCCTTCATTTCGAATATAAATAATATCCGAAAGCTGTTCTGGGTTCAAACCGTTTAATGCACCAAGAAAACAATCCCAGCCTTTGTTCCAAACATCGAGAACTTCTTCTTTAGATTGTAAATCATTTTCAAATTCAGCATCACGGTTACGCCATTCTTTTTCACCATCTGATGTTAGAAAGTCTGTCCAGCGCGATAACATATTACCGGAAATGTGTTTTATAATTGTTGCAATACTATTGGTGTCCTCATTTACAGAAACAAAAAGCTGTTGCGGTTCTAATTGGTCGATGGATTTTTCGCCAAGCATTTTATAATATAAAAACTGCTTTTTAACGCTTTCTAAATAGGATTCAGTTGCTTCCATAATTTGGTGTTTAAAGAAATTAACATTTCGCTCCGATGGAGCTGTTAGCAATGGATTTGTTGTTTCCTATAAATATATTTCCCCGCCGGGGTATTTTACTTTTATTAGAAAATTATAATCAAAACTGTTAAAAACATACTCCTTTAGGAGTATAATATTTATAGAAAATCATTTATTTCAAGTGGATTTAGCCTCGTAGAGGCGGTATAATCTAACGAAAATCAAACAATTTTAATATCATATTTATCTAAAAGCCCAACAATTCCATCATTAGAAAATTGCGCTTTCCTCATCGGATTAAATTCCGGATCTATTTTATAATTATAGGCAGTTTTAAAATTTACCGCAGCCAATTGTGTATCGTTAAAAATAGCACCTTCCAGATTGCAATTATCAAAAACCGAACTCGTTAAATTGGTTCCAATGAAAGTTACTTCTCTAACCGAACAATTTATAAACTTGGTTTTAGGCATTTTTTTATTCGAAAAAATGGCATAATCCAAAGTGCATTCTTCAAAATAAACCTGAAACAAAAAATCATCACATTCGTTAAAAGCGATTCCAAGAAGTTTACAATTTTTGAAAGTCACATTCTTCAAACTCGTGCTGAATAAACTTGTCATAGACAAATTACAATCAATAAATTCACAGTCTAAAAAAGTGTTATAACCAAAATTACTGTTTGAGAAATCACAGTTTTTAAATACACAATCTTCAAACTCCCGATTGTTTATTTTTTTGTCGATGTAAACGACTTTCTCGAATGTTTTCTGAATGTGAATTAGGCTTTCCATGAATGTTTTTTAGATTTTTGAGGGTGTATTATATGTTATTTTAGATTGCTAAATACACCAAATTATTTCCTTGCCCATTTTTTAGCAATTTCTTTGGCTTGATCTTCAGTATAAAATTTACCTTCTTTTATATTTTTTAATGAATTTTCAATTTCTAAATTGTAATTATCATTAACATCTTTTTTTTTTCGGTTTTCATTCTTCTCCAATTCATATGTTTTTTTAAGATACAAATTAGTCATTAAACAAACCCTTCATAATAATTTTCAATCCATAAAAAATCAAAAACATAGCACTTAAACAAGCTACAATTCCAATTCCTAAAACCAGATAATGCCAGTTTGTATGCTGATTCATAAATGCATTATATATTAAAGAAGGCCCAATAAATAATAGCGGCAATGAACCCGATAGATATTTAACTCCTTTTCCCAATAACTCTTTATTTGTTGCCATTTTAAAATTTTGTTTTGAAAAGTTTCAGGTTTCAGGTTTTTTTAGTTTCAGGTTTTACTTTGCGAAATCTTTGTCAAAGTTTAAAACTTTGACAAAGATCGACATCAACTTTGCGATCTTAAAAAACTTTTTTTAACTTAAAGCTTTGTGATCTCTGCGAATCCCGATTGCTATCGGGATTGCGAACTTTGCGGTAAAAATCATGCAGTTAAGCAAACATTCTAGATAAAACCTTTTTATTTATTATAATTATCTACAGCATTCCTAACGCTGCCATATTTTTTCAATAATTCTGATCCTTCTTCATACGAAACCGGAATTTCTCCCATAATCATTTTTACGCCACGATCTACCAATTTGATGTTACTCAATTGCATATCAACCATTTTATTTCCTTTTACTTTTCCAAGCTGAATCATGGCTGCAGTCGAAATCATGTTTAAAACTAATTTCTGAGCAGTTCCGGCTTTCATTCTCGAACTTCCGGTAACGAATTCAGGACCAACCACAACTTCAACAGGAAACTGAGCCGTTAAAGCCAGCGGACTTCCCGCATTATTGGTAATACATCCCGTAAGGATATTATTTTGATTGCAAGTCTCTAAACCACCAATAACATAAGGCGTTGTTCCAGAAGCAGCGATCCCGATAACGACGTCATTTGCGCCAATATTATTAGCCTGTAAATCAATCCAGGCTTGAGTTGCATTGTCTTCCGCATTTTCTACAGCACGACGAATTGCGGTGTCGCCACCGGCAATAATTCCGTTTACTAAATCAAACGGAACACCAAAAGTTGGCGGACATTCTGAAGCATCAACAACGCCTAAACGCCCTGAAGTTCCAGCTCCGATGTAAAAAATTCTTCCTCCTAATTTTAATTTAGCAACAACTTGAGCCACTAAAGCTTCGATTTGAGGAATTGCTTTTTCAACCGCATTTGGAACGGTTTTGTCTTCATTATTAATATTAATAAGCAATTCATGAACCGACATTTTTTCTAAATGTTCGTATTTTGATGCTTGTTCTGTGGTTTTTATAAACGTCATTTTTTGTCGAAATAGTTATCCTCCAAAATTAAACTTTTTTATTCCAAATCAGGAAAAAGTACAAGCCAAACTCATAAAGATTTTTAATCTTTTTTTGTTGACTTTTCTTTTGAGGAAACTAGTTTTAGAATCTTGTTAAAAGAACTAAAATATTATATTTGTTAATTAATAAAAGAGAATGGATAAATTAGATTTTCTGCAAGGGATTGGTAAGATCTCTGTTTTTGTTTCTTTACTGCTGGCCTTTTTTTTATTAACGGTTAAAACCGAAAATAAATTGGCGAACAGATTATTTGCCTGGTTCTTTATTTTCTCGGCTGTCGATCTCAGTGGATTTTTTATTACTACTGTAACGAGAACTCAATTAAATTGGGAGATTTTCAGGTCAACTGCATGTTTATTCGGAATGCCTTTGTTTTATCTTTTTGTACTAGCGGTTTGTTATTCTGATTTTAGACTACAATGGAAACATTTAGTGCATTTACTGCCCTTTATAGTTGTCAATTTAGTTTTTATTCCAGGAATTTATTTAAACCTTGACACAGATAAAGATACTTTTCTTTCAAGGTTTAATCAATTGCCTGAGATTTATTTTATCCAGATTTTAATTGAATTTCAATATATATTTTACATTGTCAGCGTATTTTTGATCTTAAAAAAATATCGTGATATCTATTTAGAAAATTATGCAAATCCGAGTGCAGCAACTTATAAATGGCTTTTTCAGATTACTTGTGTGTTTCTTACTGCACATTCAATTGTGGCATTAAAAAATGTATTGCGTTACAGCGGATTTAGGGAAATATTTGTTTGGGCAAATGTACTTGTAGGAAGTATCGCTTTGTTTATAACCTGTTGGTTTATAATGAAAGCGCTCAATCATCCAGAACTTTTTAGAGGAGTTAATTCTAAACTAAAACTAACAAAAGAGATTCTGCCGGAAGTTGATGATAAATCTGTTTCAACAAATGTTCAGGATGATTTGATTACGGGTCAAATTTCGACTTTGAAACAATATATGGCGGAGAAAGAACCTTTTCTTGATCCGTCGCTTACGATTCAGGAATTGGCCAATCAAATTGATATTCCGGTTCGGGATTTATCGGTTTTGATTAATCATAAAATGGATCAGCACTTTTTTGATTTTGTGAATGAATATCGCATTCAAAAAGCAATGAATATTTTGAAAGATCAGTCTAAAAATCAGCTTACGGTTTTAGAAATTTTATATGAAGTAGGTTTTAACTCCAAATCTTCGTTTAATACTTCTTTTAAAAAATACACGAATTTAACGCCGACAGCTTACCGAAACGCTTCATAATAAAGGGTTTGTAAAAAGTCGTACGTCACACGCAATAAAGTCGAACCAAATTCTTCAATAGAAAATGGTTCGACTTTTTTTTGTCGGTCGATTCCGGAAAATTTCTAAGGCAACTTTGCTTCAAATTAATCGAAACAAGTTTAAAAATTAGAAATCATGAAAAAAGCAAACCTCCTTATCTTTTTATTATTGCCTTTATTTTGTATAGCACAATCAACATTAAAATTAAAAGGAAAAATAACAAACGAAATAGCTTCCTTAGAATGGGCTGATGTTTCAATATCAAATTTAGAAGGTAAAATTATTGACGGAACGACAACCAAACAAGATGGAACTTTTGAATTCAATGTTAAAAATGGTTCTTATAAAATAAATATTAGTCTTTTGGGATTTGAAGAATACGAAAAAGAAATTTCAATAGAAAAGGATATTGATTTGGGAACCATCATCCTAAAAGAAAATACAAACAATTTAGTCGAAGTTGTCGTTCAATCCAAAAAGAAAACAGTCGAACAGAAAACAGATCGTTTGGTTTACAATCTTGAAAATAATGTTACTAATGTTGGAGGAGATGCGTTAAGTGCTATTAACACCGCGCCTGGCGTTGTGGTGCAGAATAACACGATCAATATATTAGGAAAAGGAACTTCGCGAGTTATGATTGATGGAAGAATGATTGAATTAGCAGGAGAAGAGCTGAATAATTTCTTAAAATCGATATCGGCAAGTGATATTAAGAATATTGAAATTATCAGCAATCCGCCGGCAAAATATGACGCTGAAGGAACTGGCGGACTGATTAATATTATTATGAAAAAAAGAGTTCGTGATTCCTGGAAAAATACGACGACAGTTTCTTACGATCAAAACAAATTTGGTGTTTCTACTTTAAGAGATAATTTCTTTTACAATAAAAACAAGTTTAGATTTTCTGCCAGCGTAAATGCAAAAACGGGTTATATAAATGCTACTGACGATTTAAAGATATATTTTCCTGACGGACTTTCGCATATGAAAAGTGTAACGAAGGTAAAAACGGAAAACCTTTCCGGAAAACTGGCTTTAGATTATGACCTTTCTGAGCGTACTACGATTGGTTTTCAATATTTGAATGACAGAAACAATCCTGATTTTAAATCGGATATTTCGATTCATAACTACAATACTCAAAATCAATTGGACAAAATTACGTTGAATAAAAGTAATACCGATAGAGGATCAGGAAATCAAACTTATAACGCACATTTGATCACTAAACTGGATTCTTTAAAAAGAAAACTATCTTTTGATGTGGATTATTTTAATTACGATTCAAAATTCGACAGAAATTTTATAGCTAATAATTATACGCCAGATATGATATTTACAGATGTAAATCAGGCGGGAAGAAATGTTTCGAATCAGGATATTGAAAACTGGAGTTTTAAGGCCGATATGGAACATCCGCTTCAAACGATCAATTTGTCTTACGGTGCCAAAATGAGTTTTACAAATAGTATTAGCGATATACTTTATTACAATACAATTACAGGAACACCGGAACTTGATCCTAACCAATCAAACCGATTTAAGTATACCGAAAATAATCAGGCAGTTTATGTTAATGCAGATAAAAAAATCAATGAGAAATGGAATTTTCAATTGGGATTGAGATTGGAAAATACTCAAACTACAGGATTTTCTGAAACGCTGAATCAGGAAACAGAGAATAATTATTTGAAATTGTTTCCAACATTTTATGCTTCTTACAAGAAAAATGAAAATAATACATTCAGTTTAAATTATGGAAAAAGAATCAACAGACCTCGTTTTGATTTATTGAATCCGTTTAGAATTTACATTAGTAGTAATAGTTATTCTGAAGGAAATCCTTTTTTGAAACCTTCTTTTAGTGATAATTTTGAGTTTGCGCATTCGTATAAAGAAATCCTGAGAACAAGTGTTTTTATTAATTCTGTTACAAATGGTTACGGTGTTTTATTTACTTCAAATCCTGAAACAAATACACAAATTGTAACACGTGAGAATTATTTTAAAAATTTGAGTTACGGAGTTGGAGAGAGTTATTCGGCAACTTTTGCAGATTGGTGGTCAAGCGAAAATTCATTATACTTTTTAGGGGCAAAAACTGAATTTATTAAAGATATCGATGCCACGCCATCAAATAGTTTACAAATTGATTTTTCGACAAATAATACTTTTATATTAGGGAAAACTACAAAGCTGCAAATTGACTTTGAGTACAGCACACCTTTTAAAAGTGGTTTATATGAAATAGGATATACGTCTAGCTTTGATATTGGTTTTAAACAGGATTTGTTTAATAAAACGATGCAGATTGCATTTTTAGCAAATGATATTTTTAATACGTCTTACTTAAAAGATTTTACTTCTGTTGTTAATGGTGTAAAACAAGTTTATGACCAAAAAGAGAGCAATCGATTTGTACGTTTGTCTCTGGTTTATAATTTTGGAAACAAAAAGATTAATGTGAAAGAACGTGCTTTTGGAAACCAGGAAGAGAAAAAGAGAACTGGAAACTAATTAGATAATTAGAAAATTAGTCAATTAGAAAATTGAATTATGAAAATGGATGCACTGGATGTTCTTTTGTTTTGTTGCGTGAGGGATAGGAGCAATCCGCCGCGGCGGAGCGGATAGCCCGACCGAATTTGCGAAAGGCGCTCATAAGCGGCTTGTTAAATAGCGCCTTTTGTGAATTTGGTCACGCCCTTATTATAATAGAAATGCCAATAAAATTCCGAGAACGATCATGGAGACTTTGGCGATATTGAATTTATGTCCTTCGCTGCTTTCAAAAATAATTGTTGACGAAATATGGAATAAAATACCAATTACAATGGCTGTAATTTCAGTATAATAGTGATTTAAAACGGGTAAATATTCTGAAGCAATTGTACCAAGCGGCGTCATAATGGCGAAAGTAAGCATAAAAGCAAAAATGGCTTTTTTGTTTAAACCTGCGTTGATGAAAAACGTGGTTAAAATCACGGCAATTGGCAAATGATGAATCGCAATTCCAACCGCTAAACCATGATGATGGCTTACCGGAAAACCTTCAAGAAAAGCATGAATGCACAAACTAATAAATAATAACCACGGAATTTGAGACATTTGTGCATGCCCGTGAACGTGTCCGTGTTCGGCACCTTTTGAGAAAAACTCCAGAATGATCTGAAATAAAATCCCAATCATAATAAATAAACCAATATTGTGATTGTGAGATTCGTAAACTTCAGGCAATAAATGCATTACGGTTAACGATAATAAAAAAGAACCACTAAATGCCAACAATAGTTTTAGATTGGTTTTGTTTTTTGGTTTTAAAAACAAAGCCACAGCATAGCCCAGAAGTACAGAAAATAAGGGTAATAAATAGTTCATCTTTATTGTTTAATCGTTGATTCGTTTAATCGGTTAATTGTTTTTTTGCTTAGCGATTAAACGGTTAAACAATTAAACGATTCACCAATTTATTTAAAAATCATGATTAATCGTTCGCTTTCGGTTTTGTGGAATTTTTTGAGTTTGTAGTCTCCAAAAATATCCAATAGAAAAATTCCGGCTTCGGCCATTAATTCTTCAAAGTCTTTTAGGGTTAAAGCTTTTACTTTTTCGGTAAAATGGTATTTTCTGCCTTGATCTTCAAAATCTATTTCCTTAAAAATATGACCGTCCTGAACATATCTTTTTATTTTAAAATCGATGTCTTCAACAGTTTTAGTTTCTTCCGGCACCAGGGTTTCAATTACCTGATTAACATTCATGAAATCAATTACGGCAAAGCCATATTCTGATAAACTTTCCTTAATGGCTTTTAAGGTTGTTAGATTGTCATCGTCACTTTCGAAATAACCAAAACTGGTAAACAGATTAAAAATTGCGTCGAATTTTTCTTCAAAAGGTTCGCGCATATCATGCACTTTAAAATGCAGGGTTTCGTTGCTGTTTTTATTGGCTTCGGCAATACTGTTTTCAGATAAATCGGCTCCTAAAACATTAAAACCAAGTTGATTTAAATAAATAGAATGGCGCCCTTTTCCGCAAGCTAAATCAAGAACTTTTGCTTTTTCGGGCAGGTTTAAATAATGCGTAAGATTATCCATAAAAATCTGCGCTTCTCTGTAATTTCGGTCTTTATAAAGAATGTGATAATACGGAGTATCAAACCATGATGTAAACCAGTTTTCTGTGTTACGCTCCTGATTTGGTGTTGATGAGTTTGGTGCTTCAGACATTTATTCTATTTCAATTAATTCAAAGTCCGGCAAATTTAGTGTATTTTTGCCGAAAAATAACTATTTCGTGACGATACCTGAATAATCAGATGTGTGTATGCGATCGGAGTTTTTTTTAAACAAAAATAAAGATGGAAGAAAATTTTAGAATGATAGCCAAATGTTTTTTTGGTTTTGAGGAAATATTAGAAAAAGAATTGCGTGATCTTGGTGCGCAGGATGTCGAGAAAGGGGTAAGGATGGTGAGTTTTAAAGGTGATAAAGGTTTTATGTACAAAGCCAATTTATCGCTAAGAACAGCACTTAAAGTTTTAAAACCAATTTACTCATTTAGAGCTAATAACGAACAGGCTTTATATAAAGGAATTTCGGGTGTAAACTGGTCTAAGCTATTAAACGCCAACCAAACTTTTGTTATTGATGCTACAGTGCATTCAACATATTTTAATCACTCAGAATTCGTTTCTCAAAAATGTAAAGATGCAATTGTGGATCAGTTTAGAGAAAGAACGGGACAACGCCCAAGTATTGATAAAGCTTTTCCTGATTTAAGAATCAACGTTCATATCGATAAAGATCAGGTTTCGGTGGCTTTGGATACTTCAGGGAATTCATTGCATCAGCGTGGTTACAGAACGGCTACGAATATTGCGCCAATCAATGAAGTTTTGGCAGCAGGAATTTTGTTGTTATCAGGTTGGGAAGGTCAAAGTCACTTTTTAGATCCAATGTGCGGATCTGGAACTTTCCTTGCAGAAGCAGCTATGATCGCTTGTAATATTCCGGCAAATATCAATAGAAAAGAATTTGCTTTTGAAAAATGGAAAGACTGGGATAATGATTTATTCGATCAGATTGTAAACAGTTTAATGAAAAAAACAAAAGAGTTTCATTATACTATTAAAGGTTTTGATAAAGCTCCGAGTGCTGTTAACAAAGCCAAAGACAATATCAAAAATGCGAATCTTGACGATTACGTTACTATTTCTGAAGATAACTTTTTTGATACCGAAAAAGCTGTTGAAGGAAAATTGCACATGGTTTTCAATCCGCCTTATGATGAGCGTCTGGATATTCATATGGAAGAATTCTACAAAAATATTGGTGATACTTTAAAGAAAAGTTACCCGGGAACAAATGCCTGGTTTATAACAGCAAATCTTGAAGCATTAAAATTTGTGGGATTAAAACCTTCAAGAAAAATCAAACTTTTCAACGCAAGTCTTGAAGCCCGTTTGGTAAAATACGAAATGTACGAAGGAAGTAAGAGAACAAAGTTTCAGGTTTCTGAATAAGATTCTGAGATACTAAGATGCTAAGGTTCTAAGTTTTTAGCTTCGCTTTATAATTACTAATGTAAAAACTTAGCACCTCAGAGCCTTAGAAACTTTAAAAAAAATAATTTAAGGTTAAGAATTTAAGTTGCTAAATAAAAACTTAGCAACTTAGCATCTCAGAACCTTAGCAACTTTAAAAAAAATGTCAAAACTACAAGTAAGAGCTTTTTTATATCAATTAGGATGTTTCGCGATTTTATTTATTTTAGGTCGCTTTTTGGTAGCAACATACACACAATTAACCGGACTTTGGATTCCGATGACGGCTTTTATTGTGGCGACTTTGATTTCGCCTAAATTTCAGGCGGTAAAAACCAAAGACGGTGAAAAGCTGTTTATGAAATGGATTTTTATAAAAGGAATTAGAGAAATAGGTTAATTTAATTAGCCACAGATTAAAGAATTATAAAATTTTTTATTTCACGCAGATTTTAAAAGATTTGAGCAGATTAATCTAGATAATTTATCTGCGTAAATTTGCTTAAATCTTTTAAAATCTGCGTGAAAAAATATTTACACAACGTTTTGCGGACTTAAATTGTGTATATACAACTTAAATCTTAGTGAACTCTGCGAAAAACCTTTGCGTTCTCTGCGTTAAAAATAATTAAGTAATATTTAAAAGATAGTTATTTATGAAGATAATTGGACTTATAGGCGGAATTAGCTGGGTTTCTACAGCAGATTATTACAAACTTATAAATCAGGGAATAAATGAGAAAATGGGAGATTTAAACTTCTCAGAATGTTTACTTTATTCTTTTAATTATGCTGATATAAAAAAGAATAACGAAAACAACGATTGGGATTCGACTTTTAAGATGCTTTTAAAAGGCAGCCGGTTTTTAAAAGCAGGTGGAGCAGAAGCCATTATTTTATGTGCTAATACAATGCATTTGATAGCCGACAAACTTGAAGAAGCTATTGATTTACCAATAATTCATATCGCTACAGAAACGGCGAAAGAAATTCAGAAGCAAAATCTTAAAAAAGTAGGTTTATTGGGAACCAAATTTACAATGGAACTGGATTTTTTTAAAGATAAACTTATCGCTCAGGGAATTGAAGCTATTATTCCGGAAAGTGAAAATGATAAATATTTTATTCACACCACCATTTTTGAAGAGTTAGGAAAAGGACTTGTAACTCCCGAAACCAAAAAACGTTATCTGGAAATTGCAAACGAATTAATAAAAAGAGGAGCTGAGGGTATTATTTTAGGATGTACCGAAATTCCGCTAGTGATTTTACCTGAAGATGTTGACGTTCCAGTTTTTGATACAACTCTGATTCATTCAAAAGCCGCAGTTGAATTTCAATTGTCTTAATTAAAAAATATAAAATTTAAAAGCCACTAATTCACGAATTAAATGATCAATTCATGAATTAGTGGCTTTTATTTATTTGTAAAAATTATTTCTTTGGACTGCTTTTTTGAATTTCAGGTATAATTACTTTTTTCTTATAAAGCGGAATAAAGTAAGAAACAGTATAGTTAAATCCAATTCCGAAATTACCATCATACGTTCTGTTGAAACCTGGAATATAAAGATTGTCAAAGCCATCAGGTGTTTTATTGGCTACCAAAAGCTTTAACTGAACAGAGAAACCTACGAATACATTATTAAAAACTTTTGCTTTTAAACCTGCTGTAACTTCAAGCCATCCTGCTGTTAAGCCGTCAAATTTTTGTCCCGCAGCAATTGCAGGTTCTTCACCCCAATAAGGATTTGCGTTATAAATTTTATAACTGTTCAATTGCTGACTAAAGGTACTAAAACCACCACGTAAACCTATGCTTATGATGTTTTCCATATCAAGCCAGTTTTGGTATAGGTTATAATCAAAACCACCTTTAATATATGTCCCGGTTGCGGTAGAATTTAATCTGTCGTCGTCTGTAGTTTTATCTTCAAAACCAAGTTCTGCTGCTATATAGTATTTTTTCGTTAAACGAAAATCACCTACAATTTCAATTCCTTTATAATCTTTATCATATAAACCACGGGTTAGTTTATACAAATCGACACCCACGCGCAAACCATAACGATTTGTTTTTGGAGGAACAACAGTATCGGTTTTTGCTTCCTGAATTACTGGTTTCGTTGCAGCTTTTGATTTTTCCTGAACGATTTTTTTTGTTGCTGTAGAATCTTGGGCGTTGACCAAAAACATTGAAAGCAATAAGCAAATACTAAAAGTATACTTTAATGTGTGTTTCATCTTCGTATTCAATGTTAAGATTTATTGGGGCGATATTTTGCATCCATAAACCATCACTGGTAGGATCTGTTTGTTCGTAAGGTGTTTGAGTATCCAGTTTAAAAATAGTTTTAAAACCACAAGCTCTTGATACATACACATTTTGCCTGGTATAATTAAATTTTAATTTATCAGTATTAACCAAATCTGCATTTGTATTATCTGAATTTAAAATAAAACTATAAGTGACTGTATCTTCATCTGTTTTTAATGGAATACCAATAGAATCACCGCTGGTAATGTACTTTTCATCATCAAGAGCACTTTTGTTGAAAACGATTCCTTCCGTTTGTCCGTCGCCAATTACTTTTAATCTTGTTACTTTTTTCTTTACAGTTGGATTATTAATATCGTAAAACGAAATTATTAATCGGGGAGTGGTTGGTGTATTTGCGTCACAAATATCATCCTTCTCGCAACCTGATAATCCAAAAGCAAAGAGTAATAAAAATGAGATTATTTTTTTCATTTATAATTTAGTTATCGAAGTTCTAAAAGTACAACATTTTCAACATGATGCGTTTGCGGAAACATATCAACCGGACGAACACGGGTTACTTTGTATTTTTCATCCATTAAAGCTAAATCGCGTGCTTGTGTAGCCGAGTTACAGCTTACGTAAACTACTTTTTTAGGAGCAATTTTTAAGATTTGATCAATAACGTCTTTGTGCATTCCATCTCTTGGCGGATCTGTAATAATAACGTCAGGTTTTCCATGCTGTGCGATAAAAGCTTCATTGAAAACTACTTTCATGTCACCAACAAAAAACTCGCAATTTGTAATATTATTGCGTTCTGCATTTGTTTTAGCATCCAAAATTGCTTCCGGAACACTTTCTACGCCAATTACTTTTTTTGCTTTTTTCGAAACGAACTGAGCAATAGTTCCTGTTCCTGTATATAAATCATAAACAGTTTCGTCGCCTGCAAGTCCGGCAAAATCGCGTGTTATTTTGTACAATTCATATGCCTGATCAGAATTGGTTTGGTAAAATGATTTAGCATTGATGCTAAATTTCAAACCTTCCATTTCTTCCAGAATATAATCTCTTCCTTTGTACAATTTTATATCCTGATCGTAAATAGTATCATTTTGCTTCGAATTTACGACATATTGCAATGAAGTAATTTGCGGAAATTTCTCGTATAAATGATCCAGAATAAGTTCACGATTTTTCTTGTCATTTTCAAAAAACTGAATCAAAACCATGATTTCTCCCGTTGAAGCAGTACGAATCATAAAAGTTCTTAATAAACCTGATTGTTCTCTTGGGTTAAAAAATGCCAGATTATGTTCGTTGGCAAAATCTCGAATTTCGTTTCTGATCGCATTTGAAGGATCTTCCTGCAAATAACATTTTTGGATATCAAGGATTTTATCCCACATTTTCGGAATATGAAATCCCAGTGCGTTTCTGTTTCCTAAATCTTCTGTACTTCCAATTTCTTTTTCGGTTAACCAACGAGCGTTAGAAAACGAAAATTCCATTTTATTTCTGTAGAAAAACTGTTTTTCTGAACCTAAAATAGTTTCAAATTCAGGAAGTTCAACTTTTCCAATACGTTGTAAGTGATTTTTTACTTCATTTTGTTTGTAATACAATTGTTGGCTGTATTTCATGTTTTGCCATTTACAACCTCCACAAACTCCAAAATGATCGCAAATAGGTTCAATGCGATGTTCTGATAATTCATGAAATTTTACGGCTTTACCTTCGTAATAAGCCTTTCTTTTTTTGAAAGTTTGTACGTCAACCACATCTCCCGGTACGACATTCGGAATAAAGATTACTTTTCCGTCAGGAGCTTTCGCAACTGAAACTCCTTTTGCTCCGGCATCAAGAACCGGAATTTGATGAAAGACAACTTTGTCTGTATTTTTTCTTCCCATAGCGCAAAAATAAGGGTTTGTAAACTTTTACAAATTTAATTTTCAAAATATTTTACCAATTTTATCAATTTATTGAGTTTAATAACGTTTAAAAGGTAACTTTGCCTTTGCAACAATCCCCAAATGCTGCATTTTTAACCTATTTGTATTGTTTTTTTATGAAGTTGTACCACAAGCTTTCACAAATTAGCTTTTTAAAAAAGAGTTATGCCTTCAAATTTTTATTTGTTGCGTTTATTGGTATACATATTCCTCTAATCGGAATTTTGTTTTTTGTCCTTTTTTATAATAGTGCTATCTCTCCAACTTCTATTTTAGTTTTTTCTTTGATAATGACTTTGTTGGCTACTTTAATAACATTGTTGATTTTGAATCAATTGATAAAACCTATAGCAATTGCATCAAAATCTTTGAACGATTACAGAAACAATCGAAGATTATCTGTTTTACCAACCGGATATTCTGATGAAGCGGGATTGTTAATGTGTAATATTCAGGAATCTATTTATGAAGCCGAAAGTTTTATCAACGAAAAACAGGATCTGATTTATATGCTTTCGCATGATTTGAAAAACTTTGCAGGAAATCCGCAGGGTCTGGCAAAATTAATTATTGAGGAAAATCCATCACAATCTGTAAAAGATATGGCTGCTTTAATTTGCGAATCGACTGATTTGCAATTTAGATATATCGAAAACTTTATTAAGCTATTAAACGAACAAGATCAGGTTGTAAGATTAAATCAGGAATTAAAAACGATTGTTTTTCCGAATATTTTGCCCTTTATTAATGAACAGGTTGAGCAGCGTTTATTAGATAAAAATATAAAATTAAGCCTGAGTGTAGAATTGGAAGAAGCTAAACTTAGAATTGATGAAGGTTTATTGGTTCAGGTTTTGGTTAACTTAATAAGTAATGCTATTAAGTTTTCTTATTTTGATAGTGAAATTAAAGTGAGAATCTATACTCAAGCGGAACAATTGATTATTACTGTTACAGATAACGGAATTGGTTTTGATAAAAATCAAATTGATGAATTGTTTAAGAAATTTACCAAAATGAGCCGCTTAGGAACCGCAAAAGAAACTTCAACCGGAATTGGTTTGTATTTATGCAAAAAAATTATCGAAAGAAACAAAGGTGAATTAACCGCTGCCAGCGAAGGTAAAAACAGAGGAGCTGAATTTAAAATTGTATTTGAAATTTAGTTTTTCCTCCTTTTTATAATTTCATAGTTGATAATTGTAAAGAAATAAAAACAAGAATCGGCTGTAATTTTTCCAAGAATAATTCCGAAGAAATAATTTCCGCATAAAATCGGCATCCAATACATACAAAAAGGGCGAACTACCAAAAAGTCCAGAAATGCAGGATACCCAAATTCTAAGGCCAGGTTTTTTATAAGAGATATAACATCTTTTAATGTTGTGGTTTTTTCTAAAATCTTATTTTGCCTCGCTAATTTCCTGTATGAAGTAAAGATTATTACACCATAAAAAGCAAAATATTCTGCAAACGTAATCAAATATGCAGTTGTTAATCCGCTATAAATTTTACTGAAAAGTGATGTTAAAAGTGCAGCACTTGTACTGGCTAATTCAGCATATTTATACCGGTTAAACCATTCTTTAAAATTTGATTTTGTAAGCATTTCGAAAAAAAGATTCTAAGATTCTGAGTTGCTAAGGTACTAAGATTACTAGCAAAAGTTCTAAAAAAAACTTAGTTCCTTAGTGACTTAGGATATCAGAACCTTATAATGTTACCATAAATGATGAACAGAAGGTTTTATATATTCCTCGTAAATGGCGTTCATAGCTGAAATTTTTTCAGGAGTTAATTTTGGCTGATCATAAACTGATAAATTAGACAAAACATGACTTGTTTTTGAAGCTCCAGGAATAATACAGCTAATATCTTCAAAACCTAAAATCCATTGCAAGGCATACGGTGCCAGATTTTCAGCTTCGGGAAATAATGCTTTTAATTCCTGAACTGCTTTTAAGCCTAAATTATAATCAATTCCTGAAAAAGTTTCACCTTTATCAAAGGCTTCTCCATTTCTATTAAAATTACGATGATCATCTGCTTCAAAAGTTGTTTTTGCATCAAATTTGCCTGTTAAAAGTCCACTTGCTAAGGGAACTCTGGCAATTATTCCGATATCTTTTTTTCTGGCTTCTGAGAAAAATAATTGCGACGGACGCTGACGAAATAAATTAAAAATAATCTGAACCGTTGTAACATTCGAATATTCGATTGCTTTCAAAGCTTCTTCGACTTTTTCGACGCTTACGCCAAGATTTAAAATCTTGCCCTGATCTTTTAAACGATCAAACATTTCGAAAATCTCAGGTCGATAATAAACTTCGGTAGGAGGACAGTGTAGCTGAATCAGGTCAAGTGTTTCTAATCCCATTCTTTTTAAACTGTCTTCAACATATTTCTGAAGCACTTTTGGCTGATAACCTTCATTTACATGCGGATTAATTTGTCGCCCACATTTTGTAGCGACATATATACGCTCAGATCTTGAACGAACGACACGCCCAACGGCAGTTTCGCTCAATCCATTTTCGTAAACATCGGCAGTATCAATAAAATTGACACCATTATCAATTGCTGTATTCAAAAGTTCATCTGCTGTTTTATTATCAAACGCAGATCCCCATTTCCCTCCAACTTGCCAGGTGCCAAGTGAGATTTCTGATATATTGAAGTTTGTTTTTCCTAGTTTTCTGTAGTTCATTTCTTTAAGGTTGAGAGGTTCATAGTAGCAAAGGTTCAAAGGTTTTTTGTAGAGGCGCACAGCAGAGCGTCTTTTTTCTGCCCACGGGTTTTACGTATTGAACAGGTTAACACAGGTTTTTTAAAGTTGTAAGAATTTGAGTTTCTAAGTTGCTGATTTTTTAGCTCAATAAGAAACTTAGAAACTTAGTGCCTTAGCGACTTAGTGGCTAATTCCTCAATCAAATAAATCCGAAGATAAATAACGATCACCGCGGTCGCAGATAACGGCTACAATAACACCGGATTCTAATTGTTCGGCGATTTTTAGGGCAACTGCAACAGAACCTCCGCTGCTCATTCCGGCGAAAACACCTTCTTCAAGAGCTAATCTTTTTGTCATTTCTCTGGCTTCTTCTTCGCTTACATCAACAACTGTATCTACTTTCGAAGCATCAAAAATTTTCGGTAGATATTCTTGTGGCCATTTGCGGATTCCCGGAATTTGAGATCCGTCGCTTGGCTGTGCACCAATGATTTGAATCGCAGTGTTTTTTTCTTTTAAATAAGTCGAAGTTCCAATGATAGTTCCTGTCGTTCCCATTGCCGAAACAAAATGCGTTACAGTTCCTTCAGTATCATTCCAGATTTCCGGACCTGTAGTTTTGTAATGCGCTTTCCAATTATCCTCATTTGCAAACTGATTTAGCATGATATATCCGCCTTGTGCGACTTTTTTATCGGCATAGTCACGCGAACCAATAATTCCTTCGCTGGCAGGCGTTAAAATCACTGTAGCGCCATAAGCACGCATCGTTTGAGTACGTTCTTTTGTAGAATCTTCGGGTAAAACCAGTTCTATTTCAATTTGAAACAATTGCGCGATCATTGCAAGAGCAATTCCGGTATTTCCGCTTGTAGCTTCAATTAGTTTATCTCCTTTTTTAATGTCACCTCTTTCAAGAGCCGATGCAATCATATTGTAAGCTGCTCTGTCTTTTACGCTTCCGCCCGGATTATTTCCCTCTAATTTCAGTAAAAGTTTTACGTTTTTATTTTTAACCAAATTGACAGTTTCCATCAATGGAGTATTTCCAATTAGGTTTAGCAATTTCTGTGGACCCATTATTTTATTTCTTTTATTTTAACTTCAGTTGTAGTGGTATTCATGACAATAGAACCTGCCGGAATAGATTTTGTTACCCAGGCATTTCCGCCAATAATACTGTTTTTGCCAATTGTAGTCTGACCACCCAAAATAGTGGCGTTGGCATAAATGCAAACATTTTTTTCTACAGTTGGATGACGTTTTGCATTTTTCATTTCCTTGCTTACGCTCAATGCACCAAGTGTAACTCCCTGATAAATTTTTACATTTTTTTCAATCACAGTGGTTTCTCCAATAACAATTCCTGTGGCGTGATCAATAAAAAATGGCGAGGCAATTTGTGCTCCGGCATGAATATCGGTTCCGGTAATACGGTGTGCATATTCGCTCATTAATCTCGAAAACAATAACAAATCAAGCTGATATAATTCATGGCTTAATCTGTAAATCGCAATGGCATAAAAACCGGGATAGCCTAAATAAACTTCATCAATACTATTTGATGCCGGATCATTTTCTAAGATATATTCTGCGTCCTGATTTAGTTTTTCCAGAACACCAGGCAATTTTTCCAGGAAACGATCCCAGATAGATTCGCACATATTTTGAGGCTTTTTACAGGCCAGAACAGCTATTTCCTTAAAACGTATTTCGAGTTCGTCGATACTTTGGTCTAAAGGCGCATTTGAATCAAAAAGAGTATAAAAAAGCTTTTCGGTAAAATCTTCAGTTTTAGTTTTGATTCCGTAATTTATATTTAAATGGCTTTTTAAAGCTTTTATATTCTCTATGATGGTATTTTTTGACACAATTATAAAAATTGGATGAATAATTTTGAAACGTTAAAAGTAAGGCGTTTTTTGTAAATAAAGGCACGAATTAACTAAAGAAATTTTGTTTTAAGAATTCTATTTGTGATAAATAAAAGATTTTTGAAAGGCAATAATTTATATGATTCTTAAGAAGTTAAATGTGTAATTTAGCCAGTCAAATATATTAAAAATGAAAAATAATCAGACTTTTAAGAGTGCTATTTCTAACCTGTCTTTTCCTGCAAACGAAAAAGTTTCAGGAAAATCTATCCATGATCCTATTTTAGGACTTATTATTCAGGATCATCCTTCTTTTTGTGATGCTGATTTTATTGCTGTTAAAGAATTAAATGACTACCGCCAGAAATATGTTTCAAATTATTTATCTACAGAAATTGGTACATTATCTGATCTTGAAAAAAGTGTTATTACCTCTTTAAAAGAAGATAAATCAATTGTAAGTATTGTAGAAGATGAAGAAGAAATGAGAAGTTTTGGTCAAAAAATAGCCGATAAAGTGGCAGACTTTGGCGGAAGCTGGACTTTTATAATTTCGTTTTTGCTTTTTATTGTCATTTGGATCAGTTCAAATGTTTATATTTTGGTGAATAAAGGATTTGATCCTTATCCGTTTATTTTGCTGAATTTGATTCTTTCATGCATTGCGGCATTACAGGCTCCGGTAATTATGATGAGCCAAAATCGTCAGGAAGAAAAAGACAGAACCCGTGCCAAAAAAGATTACATGATCAACCTGAAATCAGAATTGGAAATTAGAATGATTCATGATAAAATTGATCATATGATTATGCACCAGCAACAGGAATTAATCGAAATTCAGAAAGTACAAATCGAAATGATGAACGATATTCTGAATCAGATTAAGAAATAATTCAGGTTAAAAAATTAAAAATAAAAGTGTTTGAAGTAATATCCGACAACCATAAATAGGCCATTTATGACAGCCGAAACCCAAAGCATTTTTTGATTTTTTTTTGATTTTTGGAAAAGATATAAAGCTCCAAATCCGAAAAATAAAAGGGTAGAATAAAGTGCCGGATACATCTTAAAAGCAGCAAAAAAGTCACCCTGAAAAAGTAAGAATAATGCGCGTTGAAAACCACAGCCCAGACACTCGATTCCGAACAGCGTTTTGAACAAACAAGGCAGCATAAATTTCTCTAAATTCAAAGCGATTATTTTTTACAATTTTACAAAAAAATATCCGATAACATTTCAGGAGGTAGGAACTAGTATTTTAAAGTTTCATACTTTTGGATTCTTATACTTTAAAATATGAAAGCTTTTAAAATTTTAATAATGATACTTGCCATTTCGGTTGCCTTATATGAGCAGGTTTCGGCAGAAAAAAATATCTATATTATGGTAATTGCTATTGCAGTTTTCATGTATGGAATGATGCAGTTGAGTGCAAAAACGCCAAGTAAAAATCAAGAAAAAGAGGAGCATGATGTTGAATAAAGGAGATAAGGTTTCTGTTTTAGACGAAGCCATAAACGGAACAGTTGTTTCGGTAAAAAATAAGGAAGTTTTGATCGAAACTGAAGATGGATTTTTGATGACATTTTTTGTCAATGAATTGCTTAAAATGCAAGATTCCAGTAATTTAATGAATTCTATTAAAAGAATTAATTTAGAAGAAATTTCCAAAGAGAAAACGGAGCCAAAACCAAGAAGTTTTGTAAAAGAAAAGAAAGATAAACGCGAAATTGCCGCTCCGGAATTTGATTTGCATATTGAAAAACTGGTTCCTAATAAACGTGGAATGTCAAATTATGACATCTTGACTCTGCAGACAGAAACGGCAAAAAGACATATCGAATTTGCGATTCGAAATCGAATTCCGAAAATTGTTTTTATTCACGGAGTTGGCGAAGGAATCTTAAAAGCGGAACTTGACTTTTTATTAGGCCGTTATGACGGAATAGATTTTCAGGATGCCAATTATCAAAAATATGGGTTGGGAGCAACAGAAGTTTATATTAAGCAAAACAATAAATAAGATTGTTTATTGAATTGAAAAAACTCAAAATAAAGCATAAAAAAACATCCGTTTTTAAAGTCAATTTCGATGAGAAATCAATTTTAAAAACGGATGTTTTTTTGTAAGAATTTAAAGCTTTAAAAGAATTGGATTATCTTAGTTTGCAACACTTGTTGAAAACGATCCAATTGCAAAAGTGTTTCCTAATCTAAAGCTGCTGTTTCCTTTTTGAAGTGTTACATTTTTAAGTACAATTGTGTGCTTAAATGCATTTGGTCCATCCGTAGTAGTTGTTACTTCAATAGAACCATTTGTGTCTGTAGCTCCAGTCCATGTTTCTTTTAAAGATGGAGTAGATGGAGTAGTAGTTTGGCAAAAATAATCTTCGGTCAAAGTACTGTTGTAAACTCGGTATAAAAGTTTATTATTGGTAGCACCTATTACCGCAGTTCTTGGCTGATTTAATGGAGTAACAGTGTTTTGAATTAAACCAGATTCTACAGCATCAATTGTTATAGCTGCTCCAGATACAATAAAATTATAAATTTGTCCTGATGTAGTACATTGTGCTGCTGTTTCATCAAATGTTAAATCTAATGTGGTTTCCAATTTTGTAGCAAAGTCTCCAAATACAATTTCGGGTACAGTTACATCGACACCGGAAACAGAATAAGTAACATTTTTAATTATAATGTTATGACTATATCCATTAATTCTAGTAGCATTATTAGCGTCAGGTTCTGTTGCTGTTTGTACGGTTTTTATTTCTATTAACCCTGATTTAGCATACCATTCATCGATAACTTTAGGTGATGTTGGCGGTATCAAACTACAAATGTATGTGCCTGCTATTGTTCCGTCATAACCTCTGTAAACAAGTCTGTAAGTACTATTGTCAATATTATATTGATTTGGCACATCTATAGGTGTCGGGTTTTCCGGAAAAGTATTTTCAGGTACTTGCAATAGTAATGATTCCTGAGTTTTAAGTTTATAAACCAATAAATTCTCATCAGTACAGCTTGCAGAGTTTGTAATTGTACTAAAGTCAACGTTATCAACAGTTATATCACCATCATCGCAGCCATTTAATAAAAATGCGAATAACAGTAAGCTTGCATATTTTCTCATCATAATTTTATTTGGGTCAAAAATAGTGAAAAATTTGGCAAATGATATTTAAGAATTCACAATTGATATTTCTTAACTTTGCACTAATGAAAAAAGTATATCTCGATAACGCCTCAACTACAGCCATGCGACCTGAAGTTATTCAGGAAATGACAAAAGTGATGACTGAAGATTTTGGTAATCCTTCATCTACGCACAGTTTTGGACGAAATGGAAAAACTATTTTAGAACTTTCCAGAAAAAGTATTGCTAAACAGTTAAATTGTTCTGCACAGGAAATTATATTTACATCCGGCGGTACAGAAGCTGATAACTGGATTCTTCGTTCGGCTGTTGAAGATTTGAAAGTAACCCGTATTATAACTTCAAAAATTGAACATCATGCGGTTTTATATGCCGTTTTAGCTTTACAATCAGATTATGGTATTCAGGTTGATTATGTTGATGTAAATCATGACGGAAGTATCGATTTAACCCATTTATCAAGTTTATTATCTGAGGATAAAAAAACTATTGTCAGTTTAATGCACGTAAACAACGAAACAGGCGCTATTTTAGATCTTGACAGAGTTAGTGTTATTTGCAGGCAATACAATACTTTATTTCATTCAGATACTGTTCAGTCTGTGGGTAAAACCGAAATCGATTTGCAAAAAACTACTGTTGACTTTATTGTTGCCAGCGCGCACAAATTTCATGGGCCAAAAGGAATTGGTTTTGTTTTTATTCGTAAAAACTCAGGTTTGCAGCCATTAATTTTTGGTGGAGAACAGGAAAAAGGACTTCGCGCAGGAACCGAAGCGGTACATCAAATTGCCGGAATGGCAAAAGCGTTGTCTGTTACCTATGAAAATTTAGAGGAAGAAAGAAAATATATTTCCGACTTGAAAATGTATCTTATTCAACAATTAGAAATTCATTTTCCGGGTTTTAGAATTAACGGTAAAAAAGAAGATTTCTATAATATCATCAATATCATTTTGCCTTTTTCTGAAGATAAAACTTCGATGTTATTATTTAGTCTGGATATGAAGGGCATTGCCGTTTCCAGAGGAAGCGCCTGCCAGTCAGGAAGTATAAAGCCTTCGCATGTTTTAAAAGAAATGCTTTCGGAAACGGATTTAAAATTACCAAATCTTCGAATTTCATTTAGTCATTATAATACCAAAGAAGATATTGATTGGCTGATTCAAAGTTTGAAAACTCTTTAAAAAGGTACAAAGAGACAGAGTTGCAAAGGTTCAAAGATTTTAGAGTGTAGATTTTATAATCTAAAATCTACACTCTAAAATCTAAAATTATTTACGAATCACTTTTACCTGCGAATCGTTTGTTAGTTTTATAATCGTAGAAGGTTTTCCTGCAACTTTATCCTGATTTAATTTTACAACATAATCAACACCTTTAACAATTTCAGGGTTAATATCTTTAAATGCAATTGGAGTTGGCTGTCCAGAAATATTAGCCGAAGTCGAAACCAATGGTTTTTTCATTCTTTCTAATAATTTAAAGCAAAAAGGTTCTTTTACTACACGAACTCCCAATGAATTATCTGCTGCAATAATATTTGGAGCGACATTTCTTGGTTCATCCAAAATTAAGGTAGTTGGTTTCTCAGACAAATCTAAAATTTGCCAGGCAACTTCAGGAATATTTTTAAAAACATTGTACATCATTTTTTCGCCATTCATCAAAACAATCATGCTTTGTGTTTCGGCACGCTGTTTAAGTTTGTATATTTTGGCAACAGCTTCAGGATTTGTAGCATCACAACCAATTCCCCACACGGTATCAGTTGGGTAAAGTATTATTCCGCCTTCTTTAATAACTTCATAAGCATTTATTATCTCCTGATTCAGATTTTCCATAACAACAATATATTTAATAAAAGTGGCGCAAAGATACTAATAAACTCTAAGAATCTGATGTGTTAATAGTATTCGAATATGTATGTAAAAAGCATTTTATTAATGTACGTTTGTACTTTGTTTATTGGATGTAACAAATTTGTTTGAAAATTAGTACAGTCATTTTAAACATTTATTTTTAAATGTAAAATATATAAAAAAGTAAATTTAGGAATGAAGATAATACTCGATTCACAAGCTTTTAATTATCAAAAATATGGAGGCGTTTCAAGATATTATACAGAGATATTTTCTGTTTTATCCCGAAATCCCGATGTAGAAGTTATTATACCATGGTTTTACACTAAAAACATTTATTATAAAGAAAGTGTCTTATATAATAGCAGACAAAAAAAGCATAATTCTTTTCTGGAACTTCTATCTAAACTTGGAATAAGTATTCGAAAAAAAAGCAAAAAATTAAATTATGCAAGAACAATAAACGAAGGTTTATCAGGAAGCAATTTTGATTTGTTTATTCCAACGTATTATGATCCTTATTTTTTAAATTATATAGACAATAAACCTTTTGTATTAACAGTTTATGATATGATTCATGAATTGTTTCCACAGTATTTTTCAGATGCAGATAAAATGGCAACAAATAAGTTGTTATTAATAGAAAAAGCAACAAAAATAATTGCCGTTTCTCAAAATACGAAAAATGATATTTTACGTTTATATCCACATATAGAAGAAGAAAAAATAGAAGTGGTTTATCATGGAACCTCAATCAATGTAAATGAAAACATAGCAGTGGATTTGCCATCTAATTATATTTTATTTGTTGGATCCAGAGCAGATTATAAAAATTTTATTTTTCTGGCTGATGCCATCAAAGAGCTTTTAAAGAAGAATTCGAATTTGTATTTAGTTTGCGCTGGTGGCGGAAATTTTAATAAAGCTGAGAATGACCTTATAAAAGAAATTGGTTTAGAAAATCAAATTATTCAGAAAGATTTTGAAGAAGAAGAGTTGGGCAGTTTTTATAAAAATGCAAAATGTTTTGTTTTTCCATCTCTGTATGAAGGATTTGGAATTCCGGTTTTAGAAGCTATGGCTTGTGGATGTCCTGTTGTTTTAGGAAATCATAGTTCGTTTCCTGAAGTTGCAGGAAATGCCGGTGTATATTTTGATGTAAATAGTAAAGAAGATTTAAAAAATAAAATTAATGATCTTCTGGAAAATGATGCTTTAAGAGCAAATTTTGCTGTAAAAGGATTGGAACAAAGCAAGAAATTTAATTGGGAAAATGCAGCTTTGCAATGTTTGGCTGTGTATCAAAAAGCATTGAAGAAATAATCTGAAAAATGAATAACTACAAAACAAAATCAGCGGTATTATTTTTAATTTTTAACAGGTCGGATGTAACTGAATTAGTTTTTGAACAAATTAGAAATAACAGACCTTCTAAGTTATACATAGCTGCAGATGGAGCAAGAAAAGACAGGCCAAATGAAATAGAAATTTGCAATGAAACCAGGGCAATTACAGCAAAAATTGATTGGGATTGTGAGGTTAAAACATTATTTAGAGAGGAAAATTTAGGTTGTAAATACGCTGTTTCATCTGCTATTGACTGGTTTTTTGAAAATGAAGAAGAAGGAATTATTTTAGAAGATGATTGTTTGCCCTCTGAAGATTTTTTTGTTTTTTGTGATGCTATGCTCGAAAAATACAGATTTGATACAAGAATAAGACATATTGGAGGTACCAATTTACAAATGGGTCAAAAACGTGGAAATGATAGTTATTATTTTTCAAATTTAACTCATGTTTGGGGCTGGGCATCCTGGAGAAGAGCATGGATTGATTATGATGTCGAATTAGCGAAATACAAAAGTGCTGATATTGAGAATACTTTCAAATTTATTTTTAATAATATCATTGTAGTAGAAAGCTGGAGAAGCATTTTTAATAAATTATTGAAAAATGAAATCGACACTTGGGATTATCAATGGACAATAACGAATTTTTTTAATAATGGCTTGTCGATTATTCCAAACGTAAATTTGATCAGTAATATTGGTTTTGGTGCAAATGCTACACATACAGACAATTCTAATGATGCTTTTTCGAATCTGAAAACCGAAAAACTTTTGCAGATAACTCATCCATTAGTAATGCTTCCTAATAAAGAGGCCGATTTTTTTACTTTAAACAGAGAGTTTAAAGTAAAAAAAAGAAAGAGAAAAAAAATGTGGAGAAAATTAAAATTTTGGAAAAAATATAATAATTAATTGATATGAGTAAAGTATCTGTTATAACAGTAAATTTTAACGATAAAAAAGGATTAAGCAAAACGCTGGAAAGTGTAACCAACCAAACGTATAAAGATTTTGAATTTATTGTAATAGACGGAGGAAGTAATGATGGAAGCAAAGAATTAATAGAACAATATCAGGATAAAATTACACATTGGGTCAGCGAAAAAGACAATGGTGTTTTTAACGCTATGAATAAAGGAATTAAAATCGCTACCGGAGATTTTGTGATTTTTATGAATGGTGGAGATTGTTTTTATAATAATTCGGTATTAGAAGATACTATTCCGGATTTTACATCAGAATATGATATTTATTATGGTGATAATTATAAAGAAAGTAATGGTTCGAAAAGATTAAAAACATATCCTGAAAAATTAAGTTTTTCTTTTTTTTATAATAGTTCAATAAATCATCAGTCGACTTTTATAAGAAAAACGCTTTTTGATGATTATTTCTATTATAATGAAAACTATAAAATTGCATCAGATTGGGAATTTTTTATTTATGCAATATGCTATAAAAATGTTTCTTATAAATATTTGAAGAGAACAATTGCTATTTATGATTTTACCGGAATTTCTTCAAATCCAAAGTTTAGGGATTTATATAATGAAGAGAAAAAAATAACTTTTCAAAAATATTTTCCAGCTTTTATGGAGGATTATAAAGAAGTAGAAGTTTTAAATTCAAAAAGATTCTTACAATTTCAGCATATTAAAAATTTTACAGTTCCCTGGAAACTATTAAAAGCTTTTATTAGCTTATTATTACTATTTTTGCCTAAAACCCCTAACAAGTAATTTCAATTTATACTCTTTCCTGAATATAGAATTTATGAAAAAAATACATGTAGGCTTTTTGTTTTCGCACGATTATGAAAAATTAAAATTATCCATCCCACCGGTTTATGCTGCATCTGACAGAATATTTATTGCGATAGATGAAAATTATATTACATGGTCTGGAAATAAGTTTGAGGTTGATCCTGATTTTTTTGAATGGCTTAAAGAAATAGATACCGACAATAAAATCGAGATTTATAGGGATAATTTTTACGTGCCGTCTTTAACCGAAATAGAGATGGATACCCGCGAGCGCCATTTGCTTTCCCTAAAAATGGGAATTGGAAATTGGCTTGTTCAGGTAGATAGTGATGAGTACTTTTTTGATTTTGAAAAGTTTGTTTTAGATTTAAGAAAACACGATCATTATCTGGATAATCCCGAAAAAAATAAAATTCAAATAGCCGCTTTCTGGGTTATACTATACAAATATACAGACAATGGAATTTTGTATGTTGATTTGCCAATGAAAGCAATATTTGCAACAAATTATCCTAACTATAACTTAGCCAGAAGAACAAGTTCTCGTGTCATTTATACCAATAATATTGTTTTGCACGAATCTTTGTCAAGAACAGAGAAAGAATTGCGTTTTAAATTAGAAAACTGGGGGCATAAACGTCAGGTTAATGCCGGATTTATTGATAAGTGGATTAAAGTAAACGAAAAAAATTATACTGAACTTAGAGATTTTTATTACATAGAACCGAACCGCTGGAAAAAACTAAATTATTTTCCGAGCAGAGATTTGAAAGAAATCAAGGATTTTGTAGTAAATTCTAAAGTATTGACCATTTCACCAGTTTACTTAGCTTTGAAGAACTTTGGACAATGGTTTAAATTTTTATTTAAATAAATTAATATAAAATATCATTGTAAACTTTTAAATAAGCAGCAGCTGCTTCTTTCCAATTAAAGCTGGCAGCTCTGTCTTTTAAAAGCGTCTGACATTCAATTTTATTGTTTTCATGATAATTCAATCCTTCAAAAAGAACTGTTTTCATGTAGTCAGGATCAAAATTAGTCCAATAATTGGCTGCATTTCCGCCAATTTCCGGTAAAGAAGTTTTATCAGATAGAAATACAGGCTTTCCAAAACTCATTGCTTCGATAGGAGGAAGTCCGAAACCTTCTCTTATTGAAGGAAATAGAAAAGCAACACAATTTTTCATGTAAAATTGCTTGCCCTCATCACTTACCCTTCCGGTTAAAAACACTTGGTTTCCAAGACCATTATCGGCAATTAATTTTTTTATTACTGCGCCATATTCTTTCGTATCATTTCCTGAAATTATTAAGTTAAAATCTTTTACAGACTTCATCATGTTAATAATTGCGATATAATTTTTTCGCTCAATAAAGTCACCAATTGTATAAAAAAATGGTTTGTCGACAGGAACCTTACTAACAAAATTAGATGTATCTAATAAAGTAGATATTGGGTTTCCGTTATAGATTATATATTCGGGAACATCCGGAATTTTAAAATAGTCATGTGTTTGTTTTTTTGCAAATTCAGAAATATAAGTAATTGCAGTAGCTCTTTCCAGTTTTTCTTTAAATAAGCAATTTCTTTTGTGATCCATATCTTTAGATATTTCCTCAACAAAATTTACATCATGAATCGTTAATAAATATTTTGTATTTGTACGCGGTTCAATTTTAGTGTTTTGATTTACAGCATGCCATAAATCATACTTGCCAAAAGGTCTAAAGGACTTGTACCTGTGAAAAGATCTGTATTGGTGGTATTTGAATTTGTCTCCAAATTCATTTTTAAGTAAATTCGGTTTCCCGGAATTAAGGTAGATTTTTAAGTTGTCAAAAGAAAGTTGTTCCATACCTTTAATTAATTCATAATTAAAAGTTCCTAACCCGGTTGCTCGGTTATTTATGTTATGAGTTTCTAAAAAAACACTCTTTTGCTGTGACATTACTTAATTTTTTCACGAAAATACAATATTAATTTGATGTGTTAAATTGTATATGTATTTTTGTTGTTCATAAAAATATACTGATGAATTTTAAAGTAAATCCCGCTTTTGAAAATAGTACCCTATCTGTACTTGATAATATTAAAACGTTTAATAATTCAGGAACTCTTTTTGGAAATGGTGATCGAAATAAAATAAAATTGTTTGAACTGAACGGAACAACAATTAATATCAAATCTTTTAAAATACCAAATATCGTAAATAAAATTGCTTACAAATATTTTCGAAAGTCAAAAGCAAGACGTTCGTTTGAATTTGCAACTATTTTATTAGAAAAAGGTATTGGAACTCCGCAGCCAATTGCATTTCTTGAAAATTTTAATGCTATTGGGTTAAAAGACAGTTATTATGCAAGTGAGCATTTAATTACTGAATTGACCTATAGAGAACTAGTAGAAATTCCTGATTATCCGGATCATGATAACATATTAAGACAGTTTTCGAAATTTACTTTCGATTTGCATCAAAAAGGGGTTGAATTTTTAGATCATTCGCCAGGAAATACTTTAATCAAAAAAACGACTGACAATAAATATGATTTTTTTCTGGTTGATTTAAACCGAATGAACTTTCATGCAGATATGACTTTTGAACAGCGCATGAATAATTTTAGACGCTTAACGCCTCATAAAGAAATGATTGCAGTTATGAGTAATGAATATGCAAAGTTTTATAAAGATAAAACAGAAGCTGAAATTTTCGACACTATGTGGAAAGCAACGGTAGATTTTCAAGAAGAATTCGCCAGAAAGAAAAGACTGAAAAAGAAGCTTAAATTTTGGAAGTCTTAGCTTGTTTAATAATTTTTTTAAGTTCCTGATAGCGTACAAAAACGCTTAAAGCATTTAAATAACAGATAATAATTCCTTTTCGGCCATCCAGAACTCCTAATCGTAAAAAATACTGATTTAAAAATTTATAAGCAGGGCGCAGATAGAAATGATAAAAGCTTGGTTTTGTGTTTTTTATAAATTGTTCCTGTGCTTTTAATTTTCCATAAAAAATCATTTTTTGCTTGTATTCGTTGTAACTGGAATATGAGTAATGATTTAGTTTATGTTTTAATTTTTTTGTTTTTCCGTTTACGATTAATTTTTCATGCACAATTTTATTGACATTATAATGTGCATGTTCTTTTTTGAAAAGTCGGATGATTTTATCAGTTTGCCAGCCGCTAAAACGTATTTTTTTGTTTTTGAACATAAAATTTCGATAAACAAAATAAGCCGAAGCGCTGTCTTTTTGATTTATCGTAAAATCTATTTCTTGTTTAAGTTTAGGCGTCAATCTTTCATCTGCGTCAATAAAAAGAATCCATGAATTTGTGGCGAGACTTAATGCAAAATTACGTTGTAAGGCAAAATTATCAAATGTGCGCTGAAATATTTTTACATTTTTAAATCCTGATACAACCTCAAAAGTTTTATCGGTACTAAAAGAATCTACCACAATTATCTCATCGGCAAAAGCCAAATCATCAAGAAGTGTTTTTATATTCGACTCTTCGTTGTAAGTAATGATTAAAACTGTTAACCGCTGTTTTTCTGCCAAAATCATTTTATTTTGTGCTAAGATTTTGGATTAAAAAAGACTCAATTTTAGCTGCAAAAAATTCTGGTTTAAATTCTTTGTATAGAGATAATGCGTCTTTTTTGAGCATTTTTTCAGTTTTATTTTCAAATAAATCAGGACGATAATCTTTTAGATGTACCGAAAGATGATGGATTCCGTCTTCAAAGGTGGCCCAGATTTTCTTTTCGATCCACGGAGAAAAAATAATAAACGAAGGTTTTTCGAGCGCTTTTGCCATATTTATAGCTCCTCCGTCATTACCAATTATAAAATCGCATTGGTTTGCAATACCAATAAAAGAACGTAAATCGCCCCCTAGTAAATCAAAATAAATTTTTTCCTGAGTTGAAGGCTTGCAGGCATTAAAAACAGTTTTGGCCTCTTCGAGCTGCTTTGGGAAATAATTGAAAAGAATATTTACATCGGCATTATCAGCAACATAATCAATAACTTTTGCCATGAAGTCTAAAGGATATGTTTTTAGCTTTTCACTTCCCAAAAGACTAATCATAACTGTTTTTCGATCTTTTCGAACCAGATGTTTTTCAAAAACTGCAATCGCTTCCTGATTTTCTTTTTCTGAAACAAACAATTTAGGGATAGGATCTATTTTAATTTTTAAATCCAAAGGTTCCAATAACGAAAGTCGCCTCTCTATTGCCAAGCCTAAATTTGTTTTAGGAAAAGGTTCAAACGGAACGTTGTCTGTATATAGAAAGTTTCTTCCCGGTTTTTTATATGATATTTTTCTTTTGGCATTACTTAATAAAACCAAAATCCAGCTTTCTAATTTTGAATAAGCATCGATTAACAGATCGTATTTTTCTTTACGAATCTGAAAGGCAAGATTTAATAATTCCTTTTTGCTTTTTCGATGTTTCTCTTCAAAAAGAATAATATTATCAATACTTGAATTGCCTTCTAAAACAGGAGTTGTTGAAGAATAAACCAAATAATCGATTTGAGCGTCAGGATAGGCAGTACGCAAATTGTTGCATATAATGCTGCTGACTAAAACATCACCAATCATTTTTTGCTGAATTACAAGTATCTTCATAGATAGAATTAAATCTTTTTTTAAGCGATTACAAATTGAAGCAAAAAAATCCAAATTCCAATCATATTATTGATCGGAATTTGGATTATTAAAATGTAAATTTTCTTTTATCTTAAACTTTTATACAGCAACATCGTACTCACGAAGTGCATTGTTTAATGAAGTTTTTAAATCTGTAGATGGTTTACGAGTACCGATAATCAAAGCACAAGGAACTTGAAATTCTCCGGCAGCGAATTTTTTAGTATAGCTTCCAGGAATTACAACAGAACGTGCAGGCACAAAACCTTTCATTTCAACAGGCTCGTCACCAGTTACATCTATAATTTTAGTTGAAGCAGTTAAGCAAACATTGGCACCAAGAACAGCTTCTTTACCAACATGTACACCTTCTACAACAACACAACGAGAACCAATAAAAGCACCGTCTTCAATAATTACTGGAGCAGCCTGAAGAGGTTCTAAAACTCCACCAATTCCAACTCCGCCACTTAAGTGTACATTTTTACCAATTTGAGCACAACTACCAACAGTAGCCCAGGTATCAACCATGGTCCCTTCGTCTACATATGCACCAATATTTACATAACTTGGCATCAAAATCACACCGCTTGAAATGTAAGCTCCGTAACGTGCCACAGCATTTGGTACTACACGAATTCCTTTTTCAGCATAATTTCTTTTTAGCAACATTTTATCGTGATATTCAAAAATACCAGATTCCCATGTTTCCATCTTTTGAATTGGAAAATACATTACAACAGCCTTTTTTACCCATTCGTTTACCTGCCATTTGTCACCAACTGGTTCAGCACAACGTAATTTTCCTGCATCAACCAATTCAATAACTTCTCTAATAGCATCAGTTGTTGCTGTTTCTTGTAATAAAGCTCTGTTTTCCCAAGCTTGTTCAATTATAGTCTGTAAAGAATTCATAAGTTTTAATTTTTTGCAAAGATAGCGTATTTGGGTAAAAGCAAAAAAGTAAAAACCTTTGAAAATGTTACAGATGTAACTTTTTGTTTTTAATTTGATAAATATTACGATTTGTTTCAGTTGATAAAAGTTATAAACAACCTCTAAAAGTTTTTTTAATATCAAAATATGACATAAGTCAGGTTTTGTGATTTTCCTTCAACTTAATTTCGCCGCATAATTCAAACATCAAATGAATTATTAAATGCCAATCCAGAAACAAATTTACATACATATGAATCAGGAAAATCAACTTCAGAGACAACAGCGAACTATTATAGATAAAGAAGTTTCGTGGGACAAAACTCAGGTTATTATGAGTAAAACAAATGCATTTGGTATTATAGAATACGCCAATGAAGTATTTGTCGATGTTTCGGGGTACGAAGATTATGAATTAATGGGGCAGCCACACAATATTATACGCCATCCGGATATGCCAAAAGTGATTTTTAAAGTGCTTTGGGAAAATCTAAAAAACGGAAAAAACTTTCATGCAATTGTAAAAAACTTAGCCAAATCTGGAAGGTATTATTGGGTAATTACTGATTTTGAGATTTCGCGTGATGAAAATGATGTAATTGTAAATTACTTCGCAAGAAGACAAGCCGTTCCACAGGAAGTTGTTGCCTTGCATATTGAGCCGTTGTATAAAAAATTACTGCAAATTGAAGCGGCAAGCGGAGTAGAATTTAGTGAAAAATATTTAATTGGTTTTTTGGAAGAAAAAAAGAAAAGCTACGTAGAATACATCAAAGAGTTGATTTTTGAACATGAAAAAGGTCATGCAAAATTTGTTCAGTATGAAGAACAGCATATTGAAGAAGAGGAAGAAGAAAGAGGTTTTTTTAAACGTTTATTTAATAGATAATATTTTTTTAGGTTTTAGATATTTGAATTTTTAGGTTTTTAAATATTTGGGAAAAGGATCCGTTTTGAGTTTTCAAAGCGGATTTTTTATGAATTTAAATTTATATTTTTTCTGGTTGCCGAGAATTCGAAAAAAAACTAAAATAACTTATCTTTGATAAAAATTAAAAAATGCCAAGAATTCTCTCTATAGACTACGGACAAAAACGAACAGGAATTGCTATTACTGACGAAATGCAAATAATAGCGTCGGGTTTAACTACGATTCCAACTAATACTGTAATTGATTTTCTGAAAGATTATTTTGCAAAAGAAAAAGTCGAAGCTGTTTTAATTGGAGAACCAAAACAAATGAATGGTCAGCCTTCAGAAAGTGCTTCAATAGTCAAAGGATTTGTAACTCATTTCTCGAATATTTTTCCGGATATGAAAGTTGTTCGTGTAGACGAGCGCTTTACTTCAAAAATGGCATTTCAAACCATGATAGATAGCGGCTTGAGTAAAAAGAAACGTCAGGACAAAGGTTTAATTGATGAAATCTCTGCTACAATAATGCTCCAGGATTATCTTTCTTCAAAACGATTTTAGTTTTTTTTAATCATAATCTTATGATGTTTTAATTTTTAGAAAAACATAACTTTTATCATGCTATTTTAGTTTTTTTTTGCAATTATAAAAATTACCTTTGCACTTTAAAAATAAATTACTGTTATGCCTGACAATACAATACGTTCCAATAGTGAAGTAGTGCTTATTGGAGCTGGAATTATGAGCGCAACTCTTGGATTAATTTTGAAAGAGCTGCAACCTGATATAAAAATTGAAATTTACGAAAGACTAGATGTTGCTGCTGCCGAAAGCTCTGATGCCTGGAATAATGCAGGAACAGGACATTCTGCTTTTTGTGAATTAAATTACACTCCCGAAAAAGCTGATGGAAGTATTGACTCTAAAAAAGCAATAAGTATAGCAGAATCATTTGAGGTTTCACGTCAATTCTGGGCGTACTTAGTACAGCAAAACAAAGTTCCGTCTCCTGATAATTTTATAAAAAGTGTTCCCCATATGAGTTTTGTCTGGGGAGATAAAAATGTAGAATATCTTAAAAAGAGATTTGAAGCTTTACAAAGCAATCCAATTTTTTCTCAAATGACATTTAGTACTGATTTTGAGCAATTAAAAGAATGGATGCCACTTGTAATGGAAGGAAGAGAAGCTAATGAAAAATTGGCTGCCACACATATGGCTATTGGTACCGATGTGAATTTTGGTGCATTAACCAGAAGCATGTTTAATTATTTAGAAAAACTGGAGGGTGTTTCTTTACACTTCAACCATGAGGTTAAAAAACTAAAACAACGCGAAGATAAATTATGGCGAATTAAAATTACTGATTTGGCTACTGGTCAAAAACGTAAAGCATATACCAAATTTGTTTTTATTGGAGCAGGTGGAGGTTCATTACCATTATTAGAAAAAGCAAATGTTCCCGAAGGAAATGGTTACGGCGGTTTCCCGGTAAGTGGGCAATGGTTGAAATGTACCAATCCGGAAGTTATAGCAAAACATCAGGCAAAAGTATACGGAAAAGCAAGTGTTGGTGCTCCGCCAATGTCAGTTCCGCATATTGATACACGTGTAATTGATGGAGAGAAAGCACTTCTTTTTGGACCTTTTGCAGGATTTTCGACACGTTTCTTAAAAAACGGATCTTATCTTGATTTACCGTTATCTATAAAAGCAAACAATTTAATTCCGATGTTGTCAGCGGGATATCACAATATACCATTAACAAAATATTTGATAGAGCAGGTTCGTCAGTCTCCAAAAGACAGAATGAATGCACTTCGTGAATATTTACCAACGGCACGCTCTAAAGATTGGAAATTAGAAAGAGCAGGACAACGTGTTCAGGTTATTAAAAAAGACGAAAAAGAAGGTGGAGTTTTAGAATTTGGGACAGAAGTAATTAATACACATGATGGAACTTTAGCCGTTTTATTAGGAGCTTCTCCAGGAGCTTCAACAGCAGTTTCGATTATGATTGATTTAATTAGCAGATGTTTTACCAACCAAATTAAAACACCGGAATGGGAAGCTAAAATGAGAAATATGATTCCTTCTTACGGGAAAACATTAAATGATAAACCAGAGCTTTTAGAAGAAATCAGAAAGCATACTTCTGAAGTTTTAAAATTGAATAATTAAGATATTTTAATTCTTATATAAACAACAAATCCAGATGAATTAATCTGGATTTGTTGTTTTAAGATCTTTCGTGTTTTTCAAAATTTTCTCTGCAAGATTGCTCATCCAGATTAATTGTTCGATAACCATAGAGGCTTCCTGCATTTTAGCCTGACGCGTTTCTTTATCAAGTTCATCATCTGTAGCCAAACGATTAAAATTGATGCGTTTTAGTTCTTCAAATTGCAAAGTCACATCTTCCTTATCAAAAAAAGTATCGGTTACAATAGCTTCATTTTTTAAAATTGAAATCGAATGATCAAGATTTAATAGAATGGTCTTTATAATATAATTAAACGATTCTGAGGCAGAAGTTGTCTGATGCGATTGAATATAAGTTGATAAAGAAGCCAATGCAGAAAGTACAGAATGATTTAAAACTACTAATTTGTTCACCAAAGGCATTGTTTTTTGTTTTGATTTTGGCTCTTGCATCATGCGTTGAAACGAAGTCATTAAATTTCCAATTTCAACAAAGGCATGTTTTCTGGCTAATCTGTAAGAAGTAGGAACTTCTCCTTTTTTATTATAAAAATCGGCAATTTCTTTTAAGTAATTTCTATTAGAGCGTATAGAATTTTCAATATGTATCGGTGTATTTATAAATTCCCATGCCGGCCATAAAAACTGATTGGCCAAAAAGGCCAAAACAGCACCTGTAAGAGAATCTAATATCCTAAACTGAATAACTTCAACAACATTTGGTGTTAGAATTCCGTAAATAAAAACCACATACATCGTTACAAAAGTGGCACTTATTTTATAATTGATTTGTGTAAATGAAATTCCGAGTAACATGCAAACAATAGAAAAAATACTCAGTGCAACATGATTTTGAACTAATGAAACAATTCCGAAAGCAAGTAATCCTCCTAAAATAGTTCCGAAAATTCGATTATAAGATCTTTCTTTTGTCAAACCATAACCAGGTCGCATAATTACAACGATAGTTAGCAAAATCCAGTAAACATTTTGAAAAGGAAGAAATTTTCCAACAATAAAACCAATCAAAATAGTAATCGTTAAACGTAACGAATGCCTGAAAATTGAAGATGAAAAACTCATATTTTCTACCAATGTTCGAAACGGGTAATATTGAGGTGTAAGGAATTTTTCCAGTTCTTTATCCTTATCTTTTAATTTATAAGATTGCATTGCGAGCGAAAATGCCCTTTGAATAGTCTTGATTTTTCCAACTTGATTTTTTGCATATTTAAGCATGTTGGTTAACATTAAAACACCTTCGGCAGCTGCTTCTTTTCCTAATGTTTTTTCATAATCAAAAATGGCAAATTCAAGTGCGTCAAGCTCATTTTTCAAATCATGTTTGTCAACATAAACGGCAATATGATGTACATTTTTAGAAAGTTTTTTTAAGGTCGAAGCCAGTTTATAAGCGACATTCTGATAAGTGCGTAAAACTTCCGGATGTCTGTCAAATTTTTCATGAAGTTTACTATGATCAAATGAGGTATATAATGCTAATTCCTGAATTTCGATCAAAGTAATAAAAACAAGTAACATTTTTCTGTTCTGACTGGTTGCAGCAGAAGTATTTTGATTTCCAATAAGTACCTTTCTTAAATCTTCATTAATTAAATTTAATTCTACCTGAAGAGCTAATTGTTTTTCAATAATGGCGGTTCTTTTAGCTTCGGGGCTCCATAAATCCCCTCTTAATTTTAAATATTTTGCCGTTAATTTAATGCCTTCGGCAATCTGCAATTCAACATACTTATAAGGTTGCACAAAATGAAAAACAAGTGAAACTATTAGATATAAAATACCTCCAATAAAAATAAGACCAGCATATTCAATAGCTTCCCAGCCCTGATGTAAATGCCCAAATGATAACGAAATAGAAAGTAAAGCAGAAAAAGATACTAAAGTCGCTCTTTGCCCGTAAACAGAAATCATCGAACATAAAAAAAGTAATATGGCTAAAAACGGATAAAATAAAAACGGATACGGATAAGCAAAATTGACCAATAAATTAACACCCGAAACAATAAAAGAAGCAACTATAAGTCCTTTGATCTTATGCTTTAAAGTACTCGGGATATCACTTGGGTATGTAAAAAAAGCACCTAAAGCAATTGTAAAACCAAGTTCAAAATATCCCAGAAAGTTCAAAATTAAAACAGGAACAACAGAAGCAATAGTTACTTTTGAAGCATTTAAAAAAGAAGTGCTGTTGGTAAATTTCGTGATACGTTCGTACATATAATCAGGTTTACTAGCAAAGGTAAGAATTGTACGAATAACTTTGGCACAATTATGGATGAGTTTTTGAGCATAAAGCAAAAATGAGATTAATCTGTGTTTACAATTATTCATTGACTATTTTTTACTATTTTTGCAAACTGAATTATAAGAATAAATTTTCGATCTTTTTCAGTAGATAATACTTAAATTAATAGTAATGATTTTACCAATTGTAGGATATGGTGATCCTGTTTTAAGAAAAGTGGGTGAGGCGATTACGCCAGATTATCCCGGTTTAAAAGAAACAATAGCAAACATGTACGAGACCATGTACAACGCTTATGGCGTAGGTCTGGCTGCACCCCAGGTTGGTATAGCGATTCGTTTGTTTGTTATTGATACGACGCCTTTTAGCGATGATGAAGATGTTTCGACAAAAGAGCAAAAAGAGCTAAAAGGTTTCAAGAAAACTTTTATCAATGCTAAAATTGTTAAAGAAGAAGGTGAGGAGTGGAGTTTTAACGAAGGCTGTTTAAGTATACCGGATGTTCGTGAAGATGTTTACAGAAAACCAACTGTTACAATTGAATATTGTGAAGAAGATTTTGTAATGAAAACCGAAGTTTTTGACGGATTGATTGCAAGAGTTATTCAACACGAATACGATCATATTGAAGGTGTTTTGTTTACAGATAAAATATCTTCTTTGAAAAAGCGTTTGATTCAAAAGAAATTGAAAAATATTACTGAAGGTAAAACTTTTCAGGAATATAGAATGAAGTTTGCAGCGGCAAAAAAAGGAAGATAAAAACGATGTTCTTAGCGAAGAACATTAAACAAAAAAGAAATTCTTAATACTAATTTTAATAAACATGAATTTAGAGAAAATTTTAGCCATTTCAGGGAAACCTGGTTTATATGTATTGAAAGTGCAAACTCGTACAGGTTTTGTGGCAGAATCATTAATAGACGGTAAAAAAATTACAGTAAACTTAAAAAGTAATGTAAGCTTACTATCTGAGATCTCAATTTACACTTACGAAGGAGAAAAACCTTTAACAGAAGTAATGCAAATTATTGCGAAGAAAGAGAAAAATGGTCAGGCGATTTCGCACAAAGAAGATAATGCTGCATTAACAGCTTACTTTAAAGAAATTTTACCGGATTTTGATGAAGAAAGAGTTTATCCTTCAGATATTAAAAAAGTATTAAACTGGTATAATACACTTCAGGCAAAAGGTTTAGTTACAGATTTAGCTCCGGCTCCCGCTGAAACTGCTGAAAAAGCTCCAGTTGTTGAAGAAAAACCAAAGAAAGCTCCGGCTGCAAAAAAAGCAAAAGCAAAAAAAGAAGAATAGTAAATATCTTCAATTAAATATACTAGTCCTGTTAAGAGTTTTCTTAACAGGATTTTTTACTTTTACAATATTAGGTTTACAACCCAAAAAAACATCAAAATGAGTAAAGAACTTCAACTTCAGGCTTTCGAGAGATTATTAATTATTATGGACGAGTTGCGCGAACAATGCCCTTGGGATAAAAAGCAGACTTTGCAAACCCTTAGACATCTGACAATTGAAGAGACTTATGAATTAGGAGATGCTATTTTGGACAATGACTTAAATGAAGTAAAAAAAGAATTAGGAGATTTACTGCTGCATATCGTTTTTTATGCAAAAATAGGCTCAGAAACCAATGATTTTGATATTGCAGATGTCTGTAATGAAATTTGCGAAAAACTAATTCATCGCCATCCGCACATTTATAGTGATACGGTTGTAAAAGATGAAGAAGAAGTAAAACAAAACTGGGAAAAACTAAAACTAAAAGAAGGTAAAAAATCTGTTTTAGAAGGAGTTCCAAGAAGTTTGCCTGCACTTGTAAAAGCAAGCCGAATTCAGGATAAAGTAAAAGGTGTAGGTTTTGATTGGGAAGAACCACATCAGGTTTGGGATAAAGTTCAGGAAGAACTACAAGAATTGCAAGCAGAAGTTACTGCCGGCGATCAGGATAAAATAGAGGCTGAATTTGGAGACGTATTATTCTCCATGATTAATTATGCCCGATTTTTAAATTTAAATCCTGAAGATGCTTTAGAGCGAACAAATAAAAAGTTTATTAAACGTTTTCAATACCTTGAAAGTAAAGCAGGTGAATTAGGAAAACCTTTAATGGATATGACACTTGCAGAAATGGATGTTTTTTGGAATGAAGCTAAAAAACTCTGATTAATCAGCTATTTTTTTTAATGCTTTTACATTTTTAAGAACAATTTTTTTACCAACCAATTCTATCAATTCTAATTTATTAAAATCAGACAATAAACGAATACAGCTTTCAGTAGCAGTTCCGATCATACCGGCTAATTCTTCTCTGGTAAGTTGTATTTTTAATGTTTTATCAGCGTTTTCTCCATAAAAATCATGTAAATAAAGCAATGTTTCTGCCAGTCTTTGTTTTACGGTTTTTTGTACCAATGCAATTTTATCGTTTTCAGATTCTTTCAAATCTTCACAAACAGATTGCATCAACTTCATAGAAAACTGATTATTGTTATTAAAAAAGCCAATGATTTCAGATTTTGGAATAAAACAAACTTCCATATCAGCAACAGCTTTTGCAGTTAAATTAGCAGGTTCGTTACTAATCATAGAACGCTGCCCCAAAAGTTCTCCAGATTTAACGAGTTTTATAATTTGGTCTTTTCCGTTGGCGCTCAGCTTTGAAAGTTTTCCAACTCCATCCTTAACACAAAAAACACCATTGGTTACTTCACCTTCCTCAAAAATAGCGTCTCCTTTTTTAATGGTATAAGTAGTTTTGCTATTGGCAAGTTTAATGACTTCATCTTTATTTAAGGCTTGTAAAGAAGTAAGCTGGCGTACGATACATTGGTCACATTTACTCATGACAAGAAATTTTATGCAAAATTAACCAATATTAGTATCTAATTACATAATTATTCGATAAAAAAAATAATAAAAAATGTACGTCAGTAATTTACCTTTTTTATTTTACTAAATTAGAATCATAATTTATTAAACTATGATAAATGTCATATTTATAGTCTTTTGCAATTTATAAACTTTGCATAAGTTAAAAAAAACAAATTATGAACGAGCAAGGTTGTTTTCATTGTGGCTTGACCATAGATAAAAATGAAGAAATCAATTTTGATGAAAAAAAGTTTTGTTGTAATGGCTGTAAAACAGTTTACGAAATTTTTAGTATTAATGATCTAACCTGCTATTACGATTTTGAAAAATCCCCTGGCGCTACTCCACAAGATATTCAGGGTAAATATGATTTCCTTGATAATGAAGCCATCTTATCAAAAGTCCTCGAATTTCAAGAAGGAAACACAGCCATTGCGTCATTAAACATCCCTCACATTCATTGTAGTTCTTGTATTTGGATTCTTGAAAACCTAAACCGATTACAGTCAGGAATAAGTATTTCTCAGGTTAATTTTCCCGAAAAACGAGTTCGAATTACCTATAACTCAGATGTTGTTTCCCTTAAAACAATTGTGTATTTGCTAAGCTCAATAGGCTATGAGCCTTATATTAGTTTAGAAAATTACGAAACAGGAAAAAGCAATATTGACAGAACGCTTACTTATAAATTAGGAGTTGCATTTTTTTGCTTCGGGAACATAATGTTGCTGTCATTTCCTGAATATTTTGAAATAAAAGAGTTTTGGCTCGACAATTATAAACCTTTCTTTAGAGCTTTAATCTTTGTTCTGTCATTGCCTAGTTTCTTATATTCCGCAAGTGGTTATTATGTTTCTGCCTATAAAAGTATTAAAGCTAAAATGTTAAACATTGATATTCCTATCGCTTTAGGGATTATTGTCATGTTTATCCGAAGTACTTTTGATATGATTATGGATTATGGTCCTGGTTTTTTTGACAGCTTAACAGGTTTGGTTTTCTTCATGCTGCTCGGAAAGATGTTTCAAATTAAAACCTATAGCTTTTTAAGTTTCGAAAGAGATTTTAAATCCTATTTCCCTATTGCAGTTACCAGAATTAATCAGGATATTTCTGAAGAAAGCGTTCCTATATATGATATTTTAAAAGGCAATCGTTTATTAATCAGAAATCAGGAATTAATTCCCGTTGATGGAATTTTGATTAGTGAAAAAGCCGAGATCGATTATAGTTTTGTAACAGGAGAAGAAGTTCCGATAACTAAAAAATCGGGAGATAAAATATTTGCAGGAGGAAAGCAAATTGGTAAAATTATCGAAATGGAAGTTTTGCATTCGGTTTCACAAAGTTACCTGACACAATTGTGGAGTAATGAAATCTTTCAAAAAAATGTAGATCAAAAACATAAAACCATTACAGATGTTATTAGCCGATATTTTACACCAATATTATTATTAATTGCTTTTGCAGGTTTTGGTTATTGGATATTTATTGATGCCAATATTGCTTTTAATGTTTTTACTGCGGTACTTATTGTAGCATGCCCTTGTGCATTGGCTCTTACAGCGCCATTTACTTTTGGAAATATTCTGAGAATTTTAGGAAAGCGAAAATTTTACCTGAAAAATGCTCTGGTAATTGAACAATTGGCAAAAGTTGATACGATAGTTTTTGATAAAACAGGAACAATTACAACAAATAAAAAAGCCAATATTACGTATGAAGGAGATTTAATTTCTGAAGAAAATAATGTGCTTATCAAAAATGTACTTCGGGCTTCAAATCATCCTTTAAGCAGAATGTTATATGATTTCTTACCGGAAACAAAGAAAATTAAAACAGATGATTTTCAGGAAATAACCGGAAAAGGAATCCAGGCAATAATCCAGAATAAACAAATTCAGATTGGTTCTGCTGAATTTGTTAGGAATTCGGTTTCAGATACATCAGAAATTGAAAAAACTTCACTTCATATTAAAATTGATAATGTTTATTATGGCAGGTTTGTGTTTAAAAACCAATATAGGGAAGGTCTGCAAGAGTTGTTTTTAGAACTTAGTAAAACATATCAAATCAAAGTATTATCAGGTGATAATGATGGAGAAAGAGAAAATCTCGAAGCCATTTTGCCTAAAAATACAGAGCTGATTTTTAACCAAAAACCAGAGCAGAAACTTGATTTTATCAAGAAACTTCAGGAAAAGGGACAGAACGTGATGATGGTTGGCGATGGTTTAAATGATGCCGGTGCTTTGGCGCAAAGTAATGTTGGAATTTCTATTTCAGAAAATGTCAATGTTTTTTCTCCGGCTTGTGATGCAATATTAGATGCAGGCGAATTTTCGCGACTCGATTATTTCCTGAAATTATCGCATAAATCAATTTCAATAATCAAGATGAGTTTTACTTTGTCATTGCTGTATAACGTTGTTGGTTTATCTTTTGCCGTTACTGGCAATTTACTTCCTTTAGTCGCGGCTATTATTATGCCATTAAGTACAATTACGATTGTAAGTTTTGTGACTTTTATGTCTAACTATTTCAGTAATAGTAATTTAAAATAATTATAAATAATAATAAGGTAATTTTTCCTACTTTTAGGATATCTTTTCAATCATGATAATTATCATATTTTACAAGCCTGTTACCTATTAATTTTGTTAACATAAATTTAGGGTATGAGTGTCATTTATCTATTAATTTCAGTAAGTATTTTTGTCGCAATCTGTTTCTTTATTGCTTTTATTGTCGCTGTAAAATCGGGACAATATGATGATGATTATACGCCCTCGGTCAGAATGCTTTTTGATGACGAGACCAAAATTACTTCAAAAAATAATATTTCACCAACCGAAGAAAAACAAGTATAATTATGGAAATGGAACAGTTTTATTACGACAACAAAATTGTAAAAAAATTCATTTACGCCACTATCCTTTTTGGAGTTGTGGGTATGTTAGTGGGGCTAACCCTGGCGGTTATGTACCTTTTTCCCAACATGACAGATGGGATCTCATGGCTTAGTTATGGTCGTTTAAGGCCTTTGCACACCAATGCGGTTATTTTTGCCTTTGTTGGAAATGCATTTTTTGCGGGTATGTATTACTCGTTACAGCGATTGCTAAAAGCCAGAATGTTTAGTGATTTTTTAAGTAATTTACACTTCTGGGGATGGCAGCTTATTATTGTTGCCGCTGCTATTACTTTGCCTTTAGGATATACTTCTTCAAAAGAGTATGCTGAATTAGAATGGCCAATTGATATTGCCATAGCGTTAATCTGGGTAGTAATGGGAATCAACATGATAGGTACAATGTTAAGACGTAGAGAACGTCATTTGTATGTAGCTATTTGGTTTTATCTTGCTACGTTTGTAACAGTTGCTGTTTTACACATTTTCAATAATATCGAACTTCCGGTTTCTGCTCTTAAAAGTTATTCAGTTTACGCAGGAGTTCAGGATGCACTTGTACAATGGTGGTATGGACATAATGCAGTTGCGTTTTTCTTAACGACACCATTTTTAGGTTTAATGTATTACTTTGTTCCAAAAGTTGCCAATAGGCCAATTTATTCTTATCGCTTATCAATTATACATTTCTGGTCTTTGATCTTTATTTATATCTGGGCAGGACCACACCACTTATTATATTCAGCTTTACCAAACTGGGCGCAAAACTTAGGAGTAGCATTTTCTATTATGTTGATCGCACCATCTTGGGGAGGAATGATCAACGGACTTTTAACTTTAAGAGGTGCGTGGGACAAAGTGCGTGAAGAGCCGGTTTTAAAGTTTTTCGTAGTAGCAATTACCGGATACGGAATGGCAACTTTTGAAGGCCCGATGCTTTCGTTAAAAAATGTAAATGCTATCGCACACTATACGGACTGGATTATTGCTCACGTACACGTTGGAGCTTTAGCATGGAATGGTTTCATGTCATTTGGTATCATTTATTGGTTAGTTCCAAGAATGACAAAAAGTAAAATATTCTCTACTAAATTGGCTAATTTCCATTTCTGGATTGGTACATTAGGAATTATATTATATGCTTTACCTATGTATGTTGCAGGGTTTCTTCAAGCCTCAATGTGGAAACAATTTAACCCTGATGGTACTTTGACTTACGGAAACTTCCTTGAAACCGTTACGCAAATCATGCCAATGTATTGGATGAGAGCAATTGGAGGTACTTTGTATTTAGTTGGGATGCTTACATTGGTTTACAATATTATCATGACAGTTAAAGCTGGTGAAACTGTTGAAGATGAATTAGCTCAGGCTCCGGCATTACAAAGAATAAGCAGTGGTAGAATAAATGGAGAAAAATTCCATTCATGGTTAGAAAGAAAACCAATTCAATTGACCATTTTGGCAACCATTGCCATTTTAATTGGAGGTGTAATTCAAATTGTACCAACAATTATGGTAAAATCTAATATTCCTACTATTTCAAGTGTTAAACCGTATTCACCTTTAGAACTTGAAGGCCGTGATTTATATATCAGAGAAGGCTGTGTAGGCTGTCACTCACAATCAGTTCGACCATTTAGAAGTGAAGTGGAGCGTTATGGACCACAATCAAAAGCAGGTGAATTTGTATACGATCATCCATTCCTTTGGGGATCAAAACGTACAGGTCCTGATTTGTTGAGAATTGGTGGGAAATATAATGATAATTGGCATTTTAACCACTTTTGGAATCCACAAAGTATTTCTGCAGGTTCAATTATGCCAGGTTATAAATGGTTATTTGATAATAAACCAATGGATATTTCTTTAACTCAAAAGAAAATGCAGGCAATGGTTTCTTTAGGTGTTCCGTATTCTGAATCTGAAATTTCAAATGCGCAGCAAACATTAAGAACTCAGGCAATATCAATCGAGAAAAACTTAGAAAACGATCCTGATTTTGTGAAAAGTTACGAGGAAAGCAAGAAAAATGCTGCTGCAAGAGGAGAAAAATTTGTTCCTATGAATGAAAGAGAAATTGTTGCTTTAATTGCATATATACAAAGACTTGGAACAGATATAAAAGTAAAAGAGACTAAATAATAGTATTATGTTCGAACAAATAAAACACAATATGGAGAATATATCGGGTATCGAAATTTACCCGATTCTCTCTCTGCTGATATTTTTCTTCTTTTTTGTATTCTTAGGTCTTTGGGTCTTTACATATAAAAAAGAAAAAATTAAGGAGATGAGTCAAATACCTTTAGATGAAGGAAATAGTTTAATTTCAAAAGATATTTAAAATGAAAAAATTTTTCCCAGTATATGTAAGAGTACCGGTGATTTTCTTCATCGTTTTCGGATTGATGGAGTATTTTATAGATTCAGGTGACAGAGCCGCTTTTATAAAATACCCAATGGTTTCAGTTTTTTTATTTGTATTTCTCTTCATTCTAATTGCAATTGAAATTACGTTAAGTGCTGTAAATCGTGTGATGTATCAATTAATGTCACCGGAAGAAAAGGCGCAGTCAGACTATGAAAACAGTTTAAGTCTAAAAGAAAGTACCTGGTACAAAGATCTAATGCATAAGCTTACTAAAACCCAGCCTATCGAAAATGAAGGGGCTTTGCTAATGGATCATGATTATGACGGAATTAAGGAATTGGATAATAATTTGCCGCCATGGTGGGTTTATCTGTTTTATGCCTGCATTATTTTTGGAGTAATTTATGTTGCCCGTTATGATGTTTTTGGTGCCGATGATCAGGAAATGGAGCTTAAAAAAGAAATGGCTCAGGCGAAAATTGATGTTGATGAATATCTTAAAACCGCACCTGATTTAATGGATGAAAAAACAGTTGTTTTGCTTACCGATAAAGAAAATTTAGATGCGGGAAAAGAAATTTTCATAACAAATTGCGCCGCTTGTCACCGAGCTGATGGTGGTGGACAAATCGGACCAAACTTAACAGATGATCGCTGGATTTTAGGAGGCGGAATTAAAAACTTGTTTCATACTATAACAAATGGAGGCCGTGATGGTAAAGGGATGATTTCATGGAAAGGAACCTTAAAACCTAAAGAAATTCAAAAAGTAGCCAGTTATATTTTGTCTTTACAAGGAAGTGATCCAAAAGATCCAAAAGAAGCAGAAGGGGAAGTTTGGGTTGATGAAAACGCTCCGCACCCCGATATAGCAAATGGAAAACCAGCTGATAGTACAGAAGTTAAAAAATAATAAGTCATGTCAAATTTACCAGACGAAGCATTTAGAGATACCATTGGAACTATTGACGAAGGTGGTAAGAGAAAATATATTTTTCCTAAAAAACCGTCTGGTAAATTCTATGATTATCGAAAATGGGTTAGTTATGTGCTATTGGCAATATTAGTTGCTAATCCATTTATAAAAATAAACGGAAATCAATTTATGATGTTCAATATTTTGGAACGTCGTTTTAATATTTTTGGTTTTCCATTTTGGCCACAGGATTTTTATCTTTTTGTAATTTCAATGCTCGTTGGTATTGTTTTTATAATATTGTTTACAGTAGTTTTTGGAAGAATATTTTGTGGGTGGATTTGCCCGCAGACTATTTTCTTAGAAATGGTTTTTCGTAGAATAGAATATTGGATAGACGGTGATCGTGGTGCACAATTAAGATTGTCGAGACAAGAATGGAATTCTGAAAAAATTAGAAAAAGAGTCATTAAATGGACTGTTTTTTTTCTAATTTCTTTCGGTATAGCAAATGTTTTTCTGGCTTATCTGGTTGGCAGCGATGCTCTTTTTTTAATGATTGAGCAAGGTCCTATTTCGCAAGCCAGTAATTTTATTGCGTTACTAATTTTTACAGGCGTTTTTTATTTTGTTTTTGTCTGGTTTCGCGAACAGGTTTGTATCATTGCCTGTCCATACGGTCGTTTGCAAGGCGTACTTTTAGATAATAAATCGATAAACGTCGCGTATGATTTTGTGCGAGGTGAAAAAGAAGAAGGACGTGCCAAGTTTAATAAAAAGGAAGACAGGGCTACTACCGGAAAGGGAGATTGTATTGATTGTCATCAGTGTGTGCATGTTTGCCCGATGGGAATCGATATTAGAAACGGGACACAATTAGAATGTACAAATTGTACTGCTTGTATTGATGAATGTGATTCTATAATGGATTCTGTTGGTTTGCCCAAAGGACTTATTCGTTATGCATCTGAAGATGAAATTGTAAAAAAGGAGCCTTTCAGGTTTACTGCCAGAATGAAAGGTTATACTGCGGTTTTATTTATTTTATTGAGTGTTTTTGTTGGAATGCTTTTTTTACGTGCCGATGTTCAGGCTATTATTTTGCGTTTGCCGGGACAGCTTTTTCAACATAAAGGCGATAAAATTAGTAATGTTTATACCTATAAGATCGTCAATAAAACAATGAAGGATTATAATGATATTCATTTTGAATTGATTGATCAAAAAGGAGATATTAAAAATGTTGGTAGTGAGCATTTTAAAATTATAAAAGAAGGAATTTCGCAAGGAACTCTTTTTATAGAAATTGATCAGGCTATTTTAGAAAGTGATAAAACCAAAGTAAAAATAGGTGTTTATAACGGAAATGAGTTGCTTGAAACCACCACAACAAACTTTTTAGGACCGCGAAGTTTTAATTAAAAAATAATACCATGAAAATAAATTGGGGAACCGGAATAGTGATAGCATTTGGGTTATTTATGACCTTTATTCTATATTTTGTTTTTGAAGTACAGTCAAATAGTAAATATGATAATGATTTGGTTGTAGAGGAATATTACAAACATGACTCGCATTTTCAGGATGAAATGGCCCGAATTCAAAATGCACATGATTTGCAGCAAAGACCAACTATAAAATATGTTGCGGACGGAGTAGAAATAATTTTTCCTGTAAAATTTGAAAGTGATAAAATAAAAGGAAACATATTATTATACAGACCTTCAAACAAGAAATTCGATTTTAATACGCCTATCGCTTTAACAAAATCTTCATTATTAATTCCTAAAAACAAACTCATCAAAGGCCGCTGGGATGTTAATATGGAATGGCAATACGATGGTAAAAAATACTTGTCAAAAGAGGTTGTTTATGTAAATTAATAAGATGAAAAATGTTGTATTCTGCTTTCATATTCGGACTAATTAGTAGTTTTCACTGTATAGGAATGTGTGGTCCAATTGCCATGATGTTGCCTGTAGATCATCAAAATGAAGTGAAGAAAACAACTCAAATTGTTACCTATCATATTGGCCGCTTAACAGCGTATGCAACAATTGGGTTAATCTTTGGATTACTAGGGAGAGGTTTCTTTCTGGCGGGGTTACAACAAAAAATGTCTATTTTTATTGGAATATTGATGATAATCGTTGTTTTGATTCCGGAAAAAATATTTTCAGAATACAATTTTTCAAAACCCGTTTATAAGCTCATTTCAAAAATCAAATCTAATTTAGGAAGTCATTTTAAAAACAAAAGTTATAAATCGCTTTTTATAATCGGGCTTTTAAATGGCTTTTTGCCATGCGGAATGGTCTATGTAGCTTTATTTGGAGCAATAGCAATGCAAAGTGCGGGTTATGGAGTTTTGTACATGCTTTTATTCGGATTAGGTACCATTCCTTTAATGACGGCGGTAGTATATTTACATTCTTTATTAAAAATGTCTTTTAGAAATAAAATACAAAAAGCAATTCCTTATGTTGCTGTGATTATTGGTATTTTATTTATTCTTAGAGGTCTGGGACTTGGAATTCCGTATTTATCTCCATCAAATATGAGTTTATTTGTGCAGCAAGCTCCTAATTGTCACTAAATCTAAACCGTCATAGAAAACAAGCTGGTTTCTGGAGATTTTCTTTTTAAATGTAAATCAAAAGCCATACAAATATTGCGTACAAAAGGCCTTCCGGCTTCTGTAATTTTAATTTTATTTTCTTCAATCACAATTAAATTGTCGTTTTCTATTTCTTTTAAATCTGAGATTACATTTCCAAGATCTTTAAAATAAAGATCTTCATTGCTCCATGAAGTTTCAAATTCGCATGTTAGATTTAGAATATGTTTTCGAATAATCAAATCCTCATTATCAAGAATGTGCCCTTTTACAACAGGCAGTTTATCCCATTCCAATAATTGATAATAATCTTCCAGGTTTTTAGTGTTTTGTGCAAAACTGTACCAGCTATCGCTAATCGATGAAACACCCAAACCAATCATCAATTGTGTTTTTGAGGCACTATATCCCATGAAATTTCTATGAAGCTTTTTGTTTTGAGATGCTTTATACAAACTATCTGATTGTAATGCAAAGTGATCCATTCCAATTTCGTGATAACCATTTTTAGAAAGTACTTGTTTTCCTATTTCGTATAGTTTTCTTTTTTCGGCATCTTTTGGAAGGTTCTCTTCATCAAATCCACGCTGACCATTTCCTTTTATCCATGGCACGTGTGCATAGCTATAAAAAGCTAATCTGTCTGGTCTTAATGAATTTGTTTTTTCAACCGTATCCACAACATCTTCAATTGTTTGAAATGGCAGTCCGAATATAATATCATGACCTATAGAAGTGTATCCAATTTCTTTTGCCCAAAAAGTTACTTTTGCAACATTGTGAAAAGGCTGAATACGATGAATTGCTTTCTGTACTTTTTCAGCATAATCCTGAACGCCAAAACTTACTCGGCGAAAGCCTAAATCATATAATTTTTTAAGCTGTTCGTAAGTTGTATTATTTGGATGCCCTTCAAAACTAAATTCGTAATTCTTTGCCTTATTGGCAAAACAAAAAATGCCATTTATAAGATGTTCTAAATTATTTGTTGAGAAAAATGTTGGTGTTCCTCCGCCTAAATGTATCTCTTTTATTAAGGGTTTTTCCGGAAGTAATCTGCAATAAAGGCTCCATTCTTTTAGCAGCGCTTTTATATAAGTTTCTTCGACTGAATGATTTTTTGTGATACGTTTGTTGCATCCGCAAAAAGTACACATGCTTTCGCAAAAAGGCAAGTGAATGTACAAGCTAATTCCGTTTTCAGAATTGCTTTCTGAAAAAGCTTTCTGAAACGATTCTATCCATTTTTCCTGGCTAAAACCAGCTTCGTTCCAATACGGAACAGTTGGATAGCTCGTATATCTTGGACCAGGGACATTGTATTTTTGGATCAGTGAAATCTTCATAAGAGTACATTTTTGGACTATCAAAATTAATTAACAGGCTTAAAATATAAAATGATAAATGTCATATTTATCGTAAAAAAAAAGAGACTCAAAATGAGCCTCTTTTTACTGAATTAAATAACTAACACTAAATAGAATCCTGAATGATTTTAAGCCATTTTTTTGCAAACTGATGATCTTGATAAGCACTTATTTGCTTAATTCTGTCGTCGTCAAAATCGTAGAATGGAATCGTGATTTTTTTTGATGTTTCTTTTTCCTGAAACTCGAAATCAATTTTTAAGATTGTATCTGAATTTCCGTCAGTAGTTGGAATTAATTTGCAGGATGAAACCGTTTTTAAATCTACAAACGTTGATTCTTGTTTATTGGGATTGAAATTCATTAAAATAAATTTTCTGTTTTTTTGATCAATCGTCAGCGTTTTATTGCTTTGAGATTCTGTTAAATCAAAATCTTCCGGATTTACCGGATTGAATTTCTTTTTGATATTTAAGATCTTTGATTTGTTTGCAGCACTTGTTCGTGCAGAAAAATATACCGGAATGGCTACTATGATCGCAATCACAATACCAATTACAGTTACACTTGTATCCATTATGTTTTTAAATTTGAATTAAATTACATGAAATAACAAACTGTTTTCGTTGTTGAAAACGGCCTGATTAATTTTGGAAGAAGATATTCTTCCCGATAAGTTTCATTAATTTAATTACCAGAAATAATGGAAGGGATAGAGCAATAAAGATATTTTCTTACTCTGATTTGAGAATTGATTGGCAAAATTTGTTGTTGATTTTACAACCTGATGACCGGGAATTGTCATCAATAAAGTTTCAAACCATTTAATTAAAACTGATTGGCTTGTTTTTATATTAGCCGCAAAATGATAACTGGCTTGTGGTTGTATAAATTCTGATGTGTCAACATTTTCTACTGAAAAGGCAGGATTCGTTTTTTTATTTTCAATTTTTGGTACACCAGCTTCATTTGCCTGAAAAGCAAATAAAGTGATGATCAAAAGTGATACAAAAATAATTGTTTTACGAATCCAATTCATGGTGGCGAAATTAGTTCATAAAATACAATAAACGAAACTTTAAAATGCTAATTAATGTTAAAAGAAGACATATCTATCCCCAACAAATGTAAAAAGTCGAGGATAAATCGTGTTATTGCTGCATTTTGAAATAATAATCGGCTGAATGTTTTCCGCCTCCATAAATCAAAAAGAAAATACAAAGTAATAATACAGCTATTGCCAAAATTAAGCTTTGAGAATGCATGTGTCCCATAAAATTAACAAGGACAGCTCCAAATAAAATTGGTAACTGAGCAGCTATTGCCCAACGGGTTAGCAATCCAAAAACAATCATAATCCCGCCGATCATGTGAGCTGGTGCGATGTAATGCAAAAGAAACATTCCGCCGCCAAAACGATCAATAGGAGAAATCAAATCATGTAAATACTGGACATTCGTTACAAATGAAACTCCTTTCATAAATAAAAAAACACCCAATACAATACGTACTAAATCTACTGGTAAATAAGTGTGCGAATTGGCCCATTTATTTAAACTTTTTACATTTTCCATGATACTACGCTGATTAAAAATTACACACTAAGTTACTAATTTTTAATGAGATAGTTATTTTTTAGAGACTTAAAAATAAATTATGTATTATTTTTTTACGCATTTGAAAAAAAACTAAAAAGTTATACCTGAATAACGCCTAAATTAAATGGTTTTTGAATAGGAGCATGGTTGGCAGCTTCGATTCCCATAGAAATCCAGGTACGTGTATCTAGAGGATCAATAATAGCATCTGTCCATAATCTTGAAGCAGCATAGTAAGGTGAAGTTTGCTCATCGTAGCGTGCTTTTATTTTATTGAATAATTCAGCTTCTTTGGTTTCGTCTACGATTTCTCCTTTTGCTTTAAGCGAAGAAGCTTCAATTTGTGCTAATACTTTTGCAGCCTGAGTTCCGCCCATAACGGCAAGTTCTGCACTTGGCCAGGCAAAAATTAATCTCGGATCATAAGCTTTTCCGCACATGGCATAATTTCCTGCTCCGTATGAATTACCTACGATTACAGTAAATTTTGGAACTACTGAATTACTAACTGCATTTACCATTTTGGCGCCATCTTTAATGATTCCGCCATGCTCAGATTTTGAACCCACCATAAAACCGGTAACATCTTGTAAAAATACCAACGGAATTTTCTTTTGATTACAATTGGCAATAAAACGTGTCGCTTTATCGGCACTGTCAGAATAAATTACGCCACCAAACTGCATTTCTCCTTTCTTGGTTTTTACAACTTTTCTTTGATTTGCAACAATTCCAACAGCCCAGCCGTCGATTCTGGCATAACCTGTTATAATAGTTTGGCCATAACCGTCTTTGTAAGCTTCAAACTCAGAATTATCAACCAAACGATTAATAATTTCCATCATATCATATTGCTCGTTTCGTGCTTTTGGCAGAATTCCGTAAATATCTTTTGGTTCAAGAGCTGGTTTTTCAGCTTTGATTCGGCTGTAACCGGCTTTATCAAAATCACCAATTTTATCTACAATATTTTTTATTTTATCAAGAGCGTCTTTATCGTCTTTTGCTTTGTAATCTGTCACGCCGGAGATTTCGCAATGTGTTGTTGCTCCGCCAAGCGTTTCATTATCAATAGTTTCTCCAATGGCCGCTTTTACGAGATAACTTCCAGCAAGGAAAATACTTCCGGTTTTATCTACAATTAAAGCTTCGTCGCTCATAATAGGCAAATAAGCTCCTCCGGCAACGCAGCTTCCCATTACGGCAGCAATTTGCGTAATTCCCATGCTGCTCATTTGGGCATTGTTTCTAAAGATTCTGCCAAAGTGTTCTTTATCAGGAAAAATTTCATCCTGAAGCGGTAAATAAACCCCGGCACTATCCACTAAATATATAATTGGCAATCTGTTTTCCATGGCAATTTCCTGCGCACGAAGATTCTTTTTTCCTGTAATAGGAAACCAGGCTCCCGCTTTTACAGTAGCATCATTGGCCACTACAATGCATTGTTTTCCACGAATATATCCTATTTTAATCACAACTCCGCCTGAAGGGCAGCCGCCATGTTCAGCATACATTCCGTCTCCAACAAATCCTCCAATTTCAATACTTTTTGAATTTTCATCAAGCAAATAGGCGATACGTTCACGCGCTGTCATTTTGCCTTCGGCATGTAGTTTTTCAATACGTTTTTCTCCTCCGCCCAATTTTATTTTGGTGAATCTTTGCTTTAATTCAGAAAGTAATAGTTTATTGTGATCTTCGTTTTTATTGAAGTTTAAATCCATAAGAAATTGAGGTTTTTACAAAATAGTGTTGGCTAATTTACAAAATCAATTGAAACCCACATAATAAATTATATTCTTTACGCAGAATAAAATCAGATTTATTGCTATTTGAATTTTTAAACTAAATTCACTTTTTTTAACTTAATTTGCTGTTTCATACTAATTGGTATTTTTTATGTCTAAAGCTGCAAACACCCGACTTACAATTCTTCAAAAAGCATTTGAACTGATTTATTCAAAAGGTTATCAAACCACGAGTATCGATGATATTATTGCGACAACTCAGGTTACAAAAGGTGCTTTTTATTACCATTTTAAAACAAAGGACGAAATGGGTGTTGCTATTATTGAGGAAATTTTAAGACCTACAATGCTGGAAAGTTTTATAAAACCAGTAGAAAATTCAGCAAATCCAATTGAAGATTTTTATAACATGATTTCGTATTTACTTCTCGATGATCCTTTTTTGCAGGTAAAATATGGCTGCCCGGTTGGGAATTTAACGCAGGAAATGACACCGTGGAATAACCAGTTTAGTAAAGCTTTGACTGAATTGGTCGATCAATGGAAAATTACTATTGAAAAAGCTGTTGCAAATGCTCAAAAATCAGGATTAATAAGGAAAGATGTAAATGGCGAACAAGTTGCTTATTTTATAATGTCCGGTTATTGGGGAATACGAAATTTTGGTAAATTACAAGATAATAATTCCTGCTATATAGTTTATTTAAAAGAGTTTAGGAATTATTTGAATAGTTTGAAATAAAATCAATTTCAAAAACATACTAATTAGTATGTTTTTGAATATATTTGCATTGTCTAAATCAAAAAACAATGTATCAAACTCTTTTAATTTGCCATTCTTTTCTTAGATGGCTCGTATTAATAAGCTTATTGTATTCTATTTTCAGGGCTTATAAAGGTTACACTTCGCAATTATTATTTACCAAAACTGATAATGCTGTTCGACACTGGACGGCAACAATTGCGCATATTCAATTAATTTTTGGGATTTTAATTTATGTACAAAGTCCGATCGTGAAATATTTTTGGAAGAATTTTTCAGAAGGAATTCAAAATTCTGAAACTGCATTTTTTGGAATACTTCATATTTTCCTGATGTTAACCGGAATTGTTTTAATTACAATTGGTTCGGCTTTAGCCAAAAGAAAAAAAGCAGACAATGATAAGTTTAAAACTATGTTATTGTGGTTTTCAGTTGCCTTATTGATCATTTTTATTGCCATTCCCTGGCCATTTTCTCCATTTTCAAACCGACCTTATTTTAGATAATTATGAAACATTTACTTCAGACAAACATTGGAAGATTACGCATTATTGGATTTTTAGAAGGAACATCCTTATTGATATTATTATTTATTGCTGTTCCTTTAAAGTATGTTTTTGCAGAACCATTTCTAACCAGAATTATGGGGACAATTCATGGCGCTTTATTTTTGCTTTTTATTTTTAATACAATAAGCGTAGGAGTAGAGCAGAACTGGAAATTTAAAGATACAACATGGAAAGTCCTTTTAGCTTGTATAATTCCGTTTGGAACTTTTTATATTGATGCTAAAATTCTAAGTAAAATTGAAATAATGTCTCAACAGTAAAATCAATTTAAATTATGGTTTTAGTATTTAAAACAAATGTCAATTCTTCTTCGAAAGTAAAAAGAATTGCTCCAAAATTGAATACCCTATTTCCGAATTCAAAATGGAATTTTGATCTTGAGGATTGTGATCGAATTTTACGATTTGAATCGGAGAATGATATTATGAAAGAGATTATTTTTTTGATGAAAATTTTAGGTTTTGAATGTGAAGCCTTGTAAATAAATCTTTCACTTACTGTATAGAGCAAAAAAAACAGAAGTCACCTTCTGTTTTTTTATATAATTGTTTTTGGATTATTTTTTAGAATCACAAACCATTCTTTTTAAAATAGCCCATTGTTTCAAAGCATCACGAGCTTCTACTGCAGGATATCCTAACATGGTTTTTCCGGCAGGAACATCTCCGGTAACACCAGAACCAGCACCAACAATAGCGCCGTCACCAATTGTAGTATGGTCTTTTATAGATGCACTTCCGCCGATTATAACTCCGTTTCCTAAAGTTACTGACCCGGCCAAACCACTATTTCCGGCCATGATACAAAATTTACCTAATTTACTGTTATGTCCAATTTGAACTAAGTTATCAATTTTACAACCATCACCAAGAACAGTTGAACTAAATTTGCCACGATCGACACAAGTATTTGCACCAATTTCAACTCCGTTTCCGATAATTACGTTTCCAATTTGTGGAATTTTTACCAAGCCTTTTTCACTGCAAGGACGGAAACCAAAACCATCTGCACCAATTGTCGCATTTGGATGGATAATGCAATCGCTGCCAATATGACAACGCTCACGAACTACAGTTCCGGACCAGATAATTGTATTTTTACCAATAGTACATTCATCAAGAATTGTTACGTTTGGATAGATGGTCGCATTAGCACCAATTTCTACTTTTGGGCCAATATAACAACCCGCACCAATTCTTGCTCCTTCACCAATAATAGCTGTTTCATCAACTGTTGCAGTTTTGTGAATATTAGTATGGAATATTGGAGTAGGCGGAGCAAAAAGGGCTAAGATTTGAGACATAGCCAAATCAGCATTTTTTACCTTAATAAAAGCACGATTGTCTCCCGGCTCTATCGAAATGTCTTCGTTTACAACTGCAATTGAGGCTTTTGAACCTTCCCAGTATTTTTCATATTTTTTATTTCCTATAAATGAAATTTCTGAAGTTGTAGCTTTTTCTAACTGCTCTGTTGCTGTAACGCATTGTGAAGTTGTGCCATAAATTACACCATTAATTACTTCATTAATTTCTTGAATTGAATAGGATTTCATCGAATGAATTTAATAGATTGTGGGGTTATTTTTTGCCAAATAAAATCAATTAGATTCGAATTACCTAATCTTATTTTGAAGTTTTTTAAATTCTTTTTTAAATAATAGTTTAAATATTACAAAATTAACATAAAAGCTATTAAAATATTGATATGTTTTTAATTTATTGAACTTTGTTTAAATTTAAATTAATGCTCAAAACATCTTTTTTAAATAAAATTATCTGTCATAATTAGTGCTGAAATGTTTTCTATTTGGTTGTTTTTCAATTTGATATAAACCAATAAGAGAATACACACTCTTGCAGTTTTTTATAAAATAAACGAGTATTCAGTTGTGTGAATTTTTTATTTTTTTTCAATTGCGAAAATTCATTTTTAATGTTTTTTGAAATTTATCGACAAAAACGGTAGTTGAAGTTTTAGTTAAAAAAATGAATAATCTTAATTATAGAGATTTATTTTTAAAAGCTATGAAATTTGCAGGACAATTCTTCTATTTTGCTTTTTTGTTTTTAATATATAACGCTTCATATTTAGTTCTTTAGAGTGAAAATAAGAAACTAAAAAGCGACTCATTTAATTAAAAATGAATCGCTTTAAAAATGAAGTAAAGGTTATTTACTCTTTTATTTTAGAAAGAGAAATCGCATTTATGCAATAACGTAAACCGCTTGGTTCGGGACCATCAGGAAAAACGTGACCCAAATGCGCATCGCAGGTATTACAAACTACTTCAACACGAATCATTCCGTATGATTTGTCGGCGTGATATGCAATTGCATTTTCCTGAATTGGTTGTGTAAAAGAAGGCCATCCGGTTCCTGATTCAAATTTTTCAGAAGCATCAAAAAGCACAGTGCCACAACATTTACATTCGTAAATTCCCGGATCAAACAAACTGCAAAGCTCAGAACTAAAAGATCTTTCTGTTCCTTTTAAACGTGTTACCTGATATTCTTCAGGAGTTAAAACTTGTTTCCATTCTTCTTCGGTTTTTTCCACTCTTTTTTCAGGAGTTGGATTTCCGTTATTCGAAAAACGAATTATATCTGCCCATTTTATCATAGTCGTATTTTTTTTAACCATTAAGACATTAAGAAAAATAAGTCTTGGTTCTTTATTATTTTAAACCATTAAGATAATAAGAAAAATTAAGTTTTAGCTTAATGAAACTTAATATCTTAATGGTTTAAAGAAAAATTTTAAATGTTTTAAAATTTATTCTTCTTCTTTTTGTCCCATCATCATTAAGAAAGCTTTCAGAAACGGATCAATATTTCCGTTCATCACGCCGTCAACATCGCTGGTTTCATAACCTGTACGAACATCTTTTACCAATTTATAAGGCTGCATTACGTAATTACGTATTTGCGAACCCCATTCGATTTTCATCTTTCCGGCTTCGATATCGGCACGTTGCGCTTGTTGTTTCTTTAGTTCAATTTCGTACAACTGAGAACGCAACATTTGCATGGCACGTTGTCTGTTATCTTGCTGAGAACGCGTTTCAGAACATTGAATCTGGATTCCGGTTGGTTTATGTACCAATTGTACTTTGGTTTCAACCTTATTTACGTTTTGTCCTCCAGCACCACTTGAGCGAGACGTTGTAATTTCGATATCGGCAGGATTAATGTCAATTTCGATACTATCATCAACAAGCGGATAAACATAAACAGATACAAACGACGTGTGACGTTTGGCATTACTATCAAAAGGTGAAATTCGCACCAATCTGTGTACACCATTTTCTCCTTTTAAGTAACCAAAAGAATAATCACCTTCAAATTCTAAAGTAACCGTTTTAATACCGGCAACTTCACCTTCCTGAAAGTTCAGTTCTTTTATTTTATAGCCATAACTTTCTCCCCACATCATGTACATACGCATTAGCATTCCGGCCCAGTCACAACTTTCGGTTCCTCCGGCTCCTGCAGTAATTTGAACAACAGCGCTTAAACTGTCTCCTTCATCAGAAAGCATGTTTTTGAACTCGATGTTTTCAATATGATCCTGCGTTGTTTTGTAATGCTCGTCTAATTCTTCTGCAGAAAGTTCTCCTTCTTTATAAAAATCATACGCCAATTGCAATTCATCAGTAAGTTCGATTGCTCTGTTATAATCTTCGATCCATTTTTTCTTGTTTCGAAGGTTTTTTACAATGACTTCGGCTTCTTTTGCGTTGTTCCAAAAGTTGGGTGCGAAGGTTTTTTCCTCTTCGTTGGCAATTTCGATTAGCTTGGCATCGACGTCAAAGATACCTCCTCAACGCACCAAGGCGCTCCACAATACCTTTTATTTGTTCGGTAGTTGTCATAAATTAATATTAGTTTTATATGTTTTTTATAAATATTACGTTAATTTGGTTCTAGGATATTCCCAAGTTAAAATTTACTAAAACTTGCCAAGAATAACTATAAGTAATACGTAATTTTGTTGTACAAAAATAAGATATAGTTTTTAGAATATGGAAATAAATTTAATTAGCGATACCATTACCAAACCTACCTATGAAATGTTGCAGTATATGTTTAACGCTCAGGTTGGTGACGATGTATACAAACAAGATCCTACAGTTATCGAATTAGAGACAAGGGTAGCTGAGTTTTTTGGTATGGAAGCAGGACTTTTTTTTCCATCCGGAACTATGGCCAATCAAACCGCAATTAAATTACACACACAACCCGGCGAACAATTAATTGCAGATAAATATGCACATGTTTATCATTATGAAGGAGGAGGGGCTTCTTTTAACAGCGGTGTTTCATGCTGTTTAATAGATGGAAATAGGGGAATGATCAATGCAGCGCAGGTTGCAGCGGCAATCAATGATCCTGAGTTTTATCACAGTCCGTTAACGAGTTTGGTTTGTGTAGAAAATACAACCAACAAAGGTGGTGGCGCTTGTTATGAATTAGAAGATTTAAGAGAAATAAAAAAGGTTTGCGACGACAATAATCTGAAATTTCACTTAGATGGTGCCAGAATTTGGAATGCATTAGTTGCCAAAAGACAAAATCCGAAAGAATTTGGAGCAATTTTCGATACAATTTCTGTTTGCTTATCAAAAGGATTGGGCGCTCCTATAGGTTCTGTATTGTTAGGGAGTAAAGCTGATATTCACAGAGCGTTGAGAATCAGGAAGATATTAGGCGGAGGAATGCGTCAGGTTGGTTATTTGGCAGCAGCCGGATTGTATGCTTTGGCACATAATATCGAAAGATTAGCCGAAGACCACAGAAGAGCTAAAGAAATTGCAGCAGTTTTAAGTACAAAACCATGGGTTGCGGCAATTGAACCTGTTGAAACCAATATTTTGATTTTTTCATTGGCCGAAGGTTATAACGATCAGCTTTTAATAGAAAAACTAAAACAGAAAAATATTTCCATCAGTTCAATGGGACATAATAAACTTCGTATCGTAACGCATTTAGATTACAGAGAAGTAATGCATACTTATGTGATTGAAACGCTTCAAAAGTTTTAGGAAGAAGGTTCAAAGTTGCAAAGGTTCAGAGGGACATAAAAAAAAGATGCACAGTTTTGTGCATCTTTTTTTGTTTAAAAGTTTACAAAATCAAAAACCTTTGAAACTTTGCCACTTTGAACCTTTGTACCTTTATTTAAACAAATTATCCATTCCAGGAATCATTGGCATGTCCATTTTTGCCACGGCATCAAGTTCTCTTTCGTTTACGCTTGTTGCTTTTTCGATAGCTTTGTTTAAGGTTACAATTAAATAATCTTCCAATTGTTCTTTATCTTCAAGTAAAGAATCATCAATAGAGATTGATTGTATCTTTCTATTAGCCGTTAATGTTACTTTCAATAATCCGTCAGCACTTTGCTCATCAATTAAAACAGTATCCAGACGTTTTTTGGTATCTTCAATTTTTTGTTGGGTTTCTTTAAGTTTTCCCATCATTCCCATTAAATCCATTTTTGTTGATTTTTAAATTATTTCAGACAAAATTACTATATTGCTGTATTATATCAATACAATATTTTATGAAAAAATTAATTCTGTTCTATTGTGTTTATAGTATTTTTGCCTCGACTTATATAAAAATTAATGCTCAACCAATGCAAAACGATATATCGGCTCCACAGGCCAAAGTAATTCCAAAATCACTAAAAAAACACAAAGAAACCAGAATTGATAATTATTTTTGGCTGAACGACAGAGAAAATCCAGAAGTTATTGATTATTTAAATCAGGAAAATGCATACTACGAAAGTATGACTTCGCATACAAAAGGTCTTCAGGAATCTTTATACGAAGAAATGAAAGGCAGAATTAAAGAAGATGATTCCTCTGTTCCTTATTTCTATAACGGTTATTACTACATTACTCGTTTTGAAACTGGTCAGGATTATCCAATTTTTTCAAGAAAAAAAGGAAGCCTTTCAGCAGATGAAGAAATTATGTTCAATTGCAATGAATTGGCAAAAGATCACGCTTATTTTAAATTAGGAGGATTAAGTATTAGTCCGGATAACAAATTTGCCACTTTTGGAGTTGATATTGTAGGTAGAAGAATTTATACGATTCAGATAAAAAACTTAGAAACCGGAGAAATTCTTTCAGATAAAATCGAAAATGCAACCGGAGGATCTGTTTGGGCAAATGATAACAATACTATTTTTTATGTCAGACAAGATGAAGTTACTTTGCGATCTGATAAAGTTTTCAGACATAAATTAAATACAGGTTCGGAAAAAGATGTTTTGGTTTTTAATGAAACCGATGATACTTTTAATGTTTCGATAAGTAAAGAAAAATCAAGAAAATATATTGTTATTGGTTCTGGAAGTACTTTAACAACAGAATATAGAATTTTAAATTCAGATAATCCTGATGGGGAATTTCAAGTTTTTCAAACTCGTGTTCGTGGTTTAGAATATAGTATTTCTCATTATGAAGATTCCTTTTATATTTTAACGAATAAAGATAAGGCAACCAACTTTAAGTTGATGAAAACGCCTGAAAACAGAACAGAAAAGAAATTCTGGAAAGATCTTATTCCGCATCGCGAAGATGTTTTATTGGAAGATATCGAAATTTTCAAAAACTATTTAGTAGTAGAGGAGCGCTCAAACGGTTTAAATCATATTCGAATTATGCCATGGAATGGCGAGGCGGATTACTATTTGCCTTTTGGAAGCGAAACCTATAATGCTTATACAACAACCAATATTGATTTTGATACAGATGTTTTACGTTACAGTTATCAATCGCTTGCAACGCCATCGTCTGTAATTGATTTTAATATGAAAACCAAAACCAAAGAAATCTTAAAAGAGCAACAGGTTTTAGGTGGAAAATTTGATAAAGAAAATTACATCGAAGAGCGCGTTTGGGCAACTGCGAGAGATGGAGTTAAAGTTCCAATTTCGATAATTTACCGAAAAGGATTACAGAAAAACAGCAAAAACCCTTTATTGCTTTATGCCTATGGTTCTTATGGGATAACTATGGACACCTATTTTTCTTCTACACGACTTTCTCTGTTAGACCGCGGATTTGTTTATGCCATCGCTCATATTAGAGGTGGTGAAGATTTGGGAAGACAATGGTATGAAGATGGAAAACTGTTAAAAAAGAAAAATACCTTTACAGATTTCATTGATTGCTCTAAATTTGTAATAGATGAGAAATACACTTCTGCTGATCATTTGTATGCAGAAGGAGGATCTGCCGGAGGACTTTTGATGGGAGTTATCATAAATGAAGCCCCAGAATTGTATAATGGTGTTATCGCTCAGGTTCCCTTTGTAGATGTTATTACAACAATGCTCGACGACAGTATTCCGTTAACAACGGGAGAATACGACGAATGGGGAAACCCAAACAATAAAAAATATTACGATTATATGTTGTCGTACTCACCATACGATAACGTAAAATCACAACAATACCCTAATATGTATGTTTCTACAGGACTGCATGATTCGCAAGTACAGTACTGGGAACCAGCAAAATGGGTCGCCAAGTTGAGAAATTTAAAAACAGATAATAATCTTTTGTTCTTAGATACCAACATGGATGCTGGACATGGCGGTGCTTCAGGCCGATTTGAAGCTTTAAAAGACTTAGCAAAAGAATTTAGTTTTTTATTAGATTTAGAGAAAATTAAAAGCTAATTAGAAATTTTTTGTTAAATTTGCAACCTATCAAGGTATATTTAAAATTGCCTTCGATTAACTATTTTTTTATGAAAGAAGAAATAAATGCTTATAATAATGTTTTAGAGTTAATAGGTAACACCCCACTTATTAAGCTAAATAAAATCACCGAAGAGTTAGAAGGAAATTTCTACGCAAAGGTAGAAGCTTTTAATCCGGGTCATTCCTCAAAAGATAGAATAGCGTTATATATTATTGAAGAAGCCGAGAAAAGAGGAATACTTTCTCCAGGAGATACCATTATCGAGACAACATCTGGAAATACAGGTTTTAGTTTAGCCATGGTAAGCATTATAAAAGGTTATAACTGTATTCTGGCAGTAAGTTCAAAATCATCGAAAGATAAAATTGACATGCTGAGAAGTTTAGGAGCTAAAGTGTATGTTTGTCCCGCACACGTTTCTGCAGATGATGAAAGATCATATTACAACGTTGCAAAACGTTTGCACGAAGAAACAAAAGGTTCAGTTTACATTAATCAGTATTTTAACCAATTGAATATTGATGCCCACTACAACTCTACAGGTCCTGAAATCTGGGAACAGACAAAAGGACAAATTACACACCTTGTTGCTTGTAGCGGAACCGGAGGAACAATCTCAGGAACTGCAAAATTCTTAAAAGAGCAAAATCCCAACATTAGAATTTTAGGTGTAGATGCTTTTGGTTCAGTATTGAAAAAATACCACGAAACAAAAGAATTCGATAACAAAGAAATTTACCCGTATCGTATTGAAGGTTTAGGAAAAAACCTGATTCCATCTGCTACAGATTTTGATATCATCGATAAATTCATGAAAGTGACCGATGAAGAAAGTGCTCACTCTGCAAGAGAAATCACTCGTAAAGAAGGTTTATTTGTTGGATATACTTCAGGAGCAGTAATGCAGGCGATTAAACAATATGCAGAAGAAGGAGAGTTTACAAAAGACAGTAATATTATTGCAATCTTCCCGGACCATGGTTCTCGCTATATGAGTAAAGTATTTAGTGATGACTGGATGAACGAACAAGGATTCTTTGACAGTATCAATGAAGAGGAAGTTCAAAAAATTGAATTTGTAAAGTAAATTAAAGATTACTTTTTAAAATATATGACTCCATTCGTGTAAACGAATGGAGTTTTTTTTAAGAATCGTTTTACAAATCTCTAATCTTACTATTTTTAAATGTTAAAATATTTTGATTGAATGAGAATAACGTATTTATACGCGGTAAGTGTTTGTTTATGTTGAATTAAATTTATAGTTTTAACAAAATTTATAATAGTATAAAATAATTTAATTAAGAGTTTTAAATAATCAATTTTGGTTATTTGACGGTTATTTAGGTTTGTTGTCGACTATATTTTTAGTCACAGACATTATAATATAGTTTAGTATTGTTAAAATATAAAGTTTTAAATCCCCAAACATCTATAAAATATGAAGAAATTATTACTAACATTAATGTTTGTAAGTTTTTTAAATACTAATGCCCAAAATCCCATTCAGGAGTTCAAGTTTGATGGAAATTTAAAAAGTACCGATAATACAATTTCTTTTTTGGGAACCCCTATTTTTGTAAATGACAGAACGGGTGCTGTTAAAAGTGCTCTGAGATTAACTAATAAAGGTTTTGAAGTTGTAGTAGGTGATCTTCCGCAGGGAAATAAACCAAGATCAATATCTGTATGGGTGAAATTTAATACTATTACTACACCAAATTATATTCTGGGTTATGGCAGCCCGGCCAATGCGCAATATTTTGGTTTACTCCAACAAGCTGTATCCGCAGGCAATTCTGAGTTAAGTCTTGCAGGCTGGGGAGCCACAAATGATGTTATTGTTTCAGTTCCGCTTGCTAAAGATGTTTGGTATCACTATGCCATCACTTATGACGGAAATACCTCAAAAATATATCGTAATGGCGAATTACTAAAATCAGTTGATGGAATTTCACGATTAACAAAAGGATATATTTTAAGACTCGGAGAACTGAATACAACAGTTGGAATTAATGCCGATATAGACGATGTAAAAGTATATACCGTTGCCATGACAAACGAGCAGGTTATGGAGTCTTATAATAGCTCAAAACCAACGAATGCTGTTGTAGCATCTCAACAAAGTACTTCAACTCAAAAAAGTGCTCCTGTAGTAGTAGAGAAAACTGCAGCTCCTATAAAAATGACAGCTCCGGCAACTGCATCAGCAACAGATACAAAAAATGCATCTAAAATTGTTGAGGTTTTTTCACAAGGAACAAAAGTAGCAGGGGCAAATGCTACAAATATTGGTGATTTACCCGAAGGAACTTACTTATTGAAAGTAACCAATAATCCGAAAAAATAATCAAAAAAGATTATTCATTAATACTTATTTTTCTATAAGAAAGAAGCCTTTTGAAATAAATCGAAAGGCTTCTTTTTTTAATGCTTTTTCTGTTGTCCTGGTGCGTAAGCTTTGGCGCTTTGACTTCCCGACATTTTTTTCGCTTGTCCCGGTGGCATTTTTTTCGGTCCACCATCGTTATGCACATGTGCAACACAGCTAATAACGCTAAGGACTACAAACAAAATAACCATAATAACTACGGCGAATTTTGTGTATTTTGATGTCTTCATAAAATGTTTTTTATTTTTTTGTTTTTGGATTTACAAATATAAGAGATTATGTTTTTTTTCTTGAAACCTTGAATCTATTTAGAGTGTATATAGACAGTCAAAGATTATGAATTTAAAATGATGTAAAAAAGCCTTCTAAAGTTTAACTTTAGAAGGCTTTTCAATTATTAGTATTATTTGCTTTTTAGCTTATAACGCTTATAACAACAAATAATATCACCAGAATAATTACGGCGAATTTTGTGTATTTTGATGTTTGCATGATATTATTTTTAAATTATTTATTCTTCTAATTGCCGCAAATATAATAGTTTATTTGAATTATTAATCTTACAGGTATTTAAATTAACCATAAATTATAAAAATCAAAAAATATTTTTATTTCTTCCCAACCTTTTCGGGAAAAACATTCTCTATATAAGTAGAAAGCATTTTGAAATGATTTTAACTTAAAAATATATACTATGAAAAAGAAATTCACCTTAGAAATAGCAAGTCCTTGTTCTGAAAATTTTGATAAAATGATTCCGAATTCAAAAGGTTCGTTTTGTAATTCGTGCGCTAAAAACGTAATTGATTTAAGTAGTAAATCAAACTCTGAAGTAGCCAAATTTATTGCAGAAAACAAAGGTAAAAACATTTGTGCACGAATAAAATCAACACAGTTACAAGAAGAATTTGCATATAATGAAACATCAAAAATCAACAATTTTAAATATGCCGCAATTGCCGCATCTGTTTTATTAGCCTCGAATGTTTCAGCGCAAGAAAAAGAGCCAATTCAAACCGAAATTACTTCTCCGAAATTAAATAATCACATTGTAGGTAAAATTGCCTTTAAGCAGCCAGTTGAAGAGGAAGTTTCAATTATTGTAAAAGGAAAAATATTAGATTCAAAAACAAATAAACCTTTAAATAATAAAACATATCCAAACTTAATGCTGACTATAAATGATTCGCCAACTCCGTTTAAAGTAAATGCAAAAACGGGTGAATTTGCTATTCCTTTAAAAGTTTTAAAAAATAGTGATAATCTTTATCTTAGTATTGTAAGCGGTGATTATTATTTATCTAAAACAATACCTTTTGATATAAAATCAGTTAAAGGGAATGTTTTAAAGCAAGACATAATTATTGAAACAGAAGAGTTGACTAAAGTTATGATAATGGGAGGATTGGGAATTAATTATATTGATAAAAAAGCAAGTAAAGAAATCTGATTTTTAAAAAAATAAGAAATAAAATAAATATCAAAAGCCCTGAAAAATTCAGGGCTTTTGATATTTATAAAAAGAAAATACTATTCCTCTTTCATAGTATGATAAACGTTCATAACGTCATCATCTTCTTCAATTTTTTCAATTAGTTTTTCAACGTCAGCGATTTGAGCTTCAGTAAGTTCTTTGGTGATTTGTGGAATACGCTCAAAACCAGAAGATAAAATTTCAAGACCTCTGTTCTCTAATTCTTTTTGCAAAGCACCAAAGCTTCCAAAAGGAGCGTAGATTAAAATTCCGTCTTCATCTTCAAAAACCTCTTCGGCACCAAAATCAATTAATTCTAATTCTAATTCTTCAGGATCAAGGTTTCCTTTTGCAATTCTGAAGTTACAAGTATGGTCAAACATAAACTCAACAGAACCCTGAGTTCCCATTGTTCCGTTGCATTTGTTAAAGTAGCTGCGAATATTGGCTACAGTTCTATTATTGTTGTCAGATGCCGTTTCAATTAAAATAGCAATTCCGTGCGGAGCATATCCTTCAAACAGAATTTCTTTATAGTTGGCAGTATCTTTATTACTTGCATTTTTTATCGCGCGCTCCACATTGTCCTTAGGCATGTTAGCGGCTTTTGCATTTTGTATAACAGCTCTTAATCTAGAATTGGCATCTGGGTTAGGACCACCTTCTTTAACGGCCATAACGATATCTTTACCAATTCGGGTAAATGTTTTAGCCATTGCTGACCAACGTTTCATTTTTCTTCCTTTTCTAAATTCGAACGCTCTTCCCATTACTAGTTTTTTATTTTGAGATGCAAAAATACGGTTATTCCTTATTTTTCCAAAATCAATTCAATTCTTTTTTAAATTATGTTTTGTGTGAATATTTAACCACAGAGTTCGCTAAGATTTACGTAAAGTTTGCAAAGCTTTTTATCGAAGTTTTGATAAGATCGCAAAGTTTACTTTTTCAAAATCGAAGATTTTGAAAAAGTAGTAAAATCTAAAATCTAAAATCTAAAATCTAAAATCTAAAATCTAAAATCTAAAATCTAAAATCTAAAATCTAAAATCTAAAATCTAAAATCTAAAATCTACTTCGCCGCATTAAAATCCGTAATAATATTTACAGCTTCGTTTAAATAAGGATTCGTTCTAAGATTATCAATCTGATATTGATTAATTGTTTTTTCGTTCGGGTAGGCGCCTAATAGAAACTGGTTTACACTCGAATTATAAACATCCAGCGGATTATTTTCGTCATTGAATGTATTAATTTCTGTCCAGATATAATTCACGTTTTTTTTCTGTTTAAAAACCGCATCCAAAGTCATCGGGATTTCAGCTTTAGGAACATTCACCATTTCATCAATTTTTAAGTTGATTTTTTTGATGTTGTTAAAGTAATAATTATCCGCAAGTCGGAGCGTACTGCTTTTAGCAATTTTATCAATAACACTTCTTTTTACATAAGTTTTATATTTTAAAAGTGATTCTATGCTATCATTTTTTATGGCAGTCGGAAAATCGCTTTCTTTTTGATAAATACCTTCATAAAATTCCGGAAGTACAACATCGGGTTTAACCCCAATATATTGATGGCTTTTACCCGTAACCCTGTAAAATTTATTAATGGTGATTTTTAAGAAATCAGTATTTTTTTCCTCGTCAAGCGAAAGAATAGTCTGCATGGTTGCTTTCCCAAGTGTATTACTGCCCAATAATAAGGCACGATTGTAGTCTTGCAATATTGAAGAAAAAAACTCGCTTGCAGAAGCCGTATTGCTATTAATTAAAACAACCATCGGGCCTTTATAAATAACGCCTCGATACGGATCATTGATTACTGATCTTTCTTGTTTGTTATCAACAACAATCGAAATAGGACCATAATCAACAAACATTCCCGCCAGTTTTATGGCTTCTTCCATAGATCCGCCTCCATTATCAATCAAATCAATAACAAGACCTTTAATATTGTCTCTTTCCAGTTTTATCACTTCGCGGGCAACATCATCGGCACAGCCTTTTCGGCTATTTCCATCTAAATCAGCGTAGAAACTCGGAATTTTAATATAACCAATTTTGTTTTCTTTGCCCACGATAAAACTAAAAACCGAATTTTCTTCGTCTTTCATCACCTGCTTTTCAATATAAACATCAAAGCTTTTGCCTGAATTACGTTTTATGGTCAGAACAATACTTTTGTTCGATTCTGATAAAATCATCGTAGAAATTGATTCTAATGAGGCACAGGAAACCTGCAAAGTTTCCTTATGATTGGATACCGAAAGAATTTGATCACCCTTTTTTATTTGTCCCGTTTTAAAAGCCGGACCATTCGGATCAATTTCATCTATTATAATTTCGTTTTTCTCATTTAGGTTTACGGTCATTCCCAATGATAAATGCTCTTTTGAGAGCGAAGCAACAAAACTCGATTTCGAGTCATTGCTAAAATAAGCCGTATGCGGATCAAAATACAAGCAAAAGAAATTATATAATTTTTCTTCCTGCTTCAGATTATTTTCCAAAAGCGTAGTAATTCGGCAAATTTCATTAGATAAAACCAATTTTCTGGATGCCAATTCAATTGTAGCAAAATTAGCCTTAATAGAATCCAGGTTATCACCTGTTTCTGCAATATCATCTAATATTTGATAGCGAAGTTTTTTAAGCCAGACTTTCTCCAGATTTTCTTTTTTGAGATAAAAATCGAATGATTTTTTATAAAACCGAATCGTATCTTTTTTACTATAATCAATAGTTCCTGAATCTATTTTTTCTAAAACAGCTTTTGTTCTCAAAAGGCCTGTTTTATATTTATTTGTAATATCTGCTAAAAAACTACAATCATTACTAAGAATCATGTCGTCGAGTTTCAAGCGATATTTTTGCGCCATCTCATCATATTCACTTTTAAAGAAGATATTTCGTGACGGATCCAATTCATCAATAATATTGTCAAAAACAAAAACAGACAAACTATCATTTACCGGTTTTGGGCGTATATGTTCGGTTTGAATCAGGGCATTTATTTTGTTTAATATTTCGCATGTGGGATCACCACTCTGACTAAACAGAATGTTTGTACCTAACATTAATACTAATAATATTCTTTTCATAAAAGGCGGAGATCAATTTGCTATATTAAAATTACGCTTATTTTTTGACACCGTTTTATATTTTTTCGAAAATATCTTACAAGAAAATCATTTTTTTATTGCTATTATTATAAAAGTATTCGCCACGAATTCACCAATTCTTACAATAAGAAATTCGTGAATTCGTGGCGAAAAAAAAAGCATCATTTAAGTGATGCTTTTAAAATTTATATAAAAATTATTTCTTGTAAAAAGGCAATTTAACCACTTTTGCAGGAACATCATTTTTTCTGATTCTGATAAAAATATCACTGTCAACAGCAGTATTGTTTACAGTAACATATCCTAAACCAATTCCCTTATTCATAGAAGGCGACATAGTTCCAGAAGTTACAATACCAATTACAGCACCTGCAGCATCTACAATTTCGTAATCGTGTCTTGGTACGGCACGTTCCTGCATTTCAAAAGCAACTAATTTTTTAGAAACACCTTCCTCTTTTTGTTTTTTCAAACTTTCAGAATTCGTAAAATCTTTATTGAATTTCGTAATCCAACCCAAACCAGCTTCAAGTGGAGAAGTCGTATCGTTGATATCATTTCCGTACAAACAAAAACCCATTTCAAGACGTAAAGTATCACGAGCTGCCAAACCAATTGGCTTAATTCCAAAAGCCGCTCCAGCTTCAAAAACTTTATTCCAAACCTGTTCAGCCTCACTGTTTTTACAGTAAATTTCAAAACCGCCAGAACCTGTATATCCTGTAGCCGAGATAATTACATTTTCGATTCCGGCAAAATCAGCCACTTCAAAATGGTAATACGGAATCGCAGCTAAATCTATAGAAGACAAAGCCTGCATAGCCTCAACCGCTTTTGGACCCTGAATTGCCAATAAAGAATAATCATCAGAAAGGTTTTTCATTTCAACACCCAAATCATTTTGAGCCGAAATCCAGTTCCAGTCCTTTTCGATATTCGAAGCATTTACAACCAGTAAATACTCTTCCTCTTTCATTTTATAAACAATCAAATCATCTACAATTCCGCCGTCATTATTTGGCAGACAAGAATATTGCGCTCTACCAATCGTCAAAGTCGAAGCATCATTCGAAGTCACTTTCTGAATCAAAGCCAAAGCATTTGGTCCCGTCAGCAAAAATTCCCCCATGTGCGAAACGTCAAAAACGCCCACACTATTACGAACAGTCTCGTGTTCAGCATTCACGCCCTCATAAGTAATAGGCATATTATAACCAGCAAAAGGCAGCATTTTAGCTCCCAAACCTTCATGTATGTGCGTAAGCGCAGTATTTTTCATTGTGTTGATTTATAAAATTGTGTCGCAAATTTATTCAAAAAATATCTAAAAATGATAGTCTAAATTATAAATTTCGCAATAATATGAAGCAATTCCAGCTTTCCGTTACAAGTCCTCATAAAAAAAGCAAAGTTTCTAATGTTCCAAAAAGAGCTTCCGTTGGTCGCTTTTTTAGAACAAGAAACTTTTGCTTTTTTTACTCCGGGCTTTCCTCTACAATCTGGGCTAGGGATTTACGTTCAAAAGAAACATTCTCTTATTCGAATTTTATGTAACTTTAAGTCATTAAATTTTTTCTTCTTATTGAAATTAAGGCAGAATGTACAGGCGTCACCAAATTTAAAAATCCGTTTTTATCCGCGTTTTACCAAGTAAATCCGTTTTATCCGCGTTACAATTAACCACAATCCATAAGTAATTAAAAATAAAATATTAAAATAGATAATAAGCCAAATGAAAGATCCATTTTTAATTACAAAAGAAGAAATTCTACAATTATATAAGCCAGTAAATCCTAACACACATAAAGGACTTCAGGGACATGCCGTAATTATTGCCGGAAGTTACGGTAAAATCGGAGCAGCCGTTCTCGCATCAAAATCCTGCTTAAAAACAGGATGCGGACTCGTAACCACTTTTACATCAAAATGCGGTTATCAGATCCTTCAAATTTCCATTCCCGAAGTTATGGTTATCACCGACGAAAATACCAATTTCATCACACATATTCATCTTCCGTTAACACCGCAAGCTATCGGAATAGGTCCCGGAATAGGGAAGGAGTTAGGAACACAAAAAGCACTATTCGAATTTTTAAGAATCAACAAAGCGCTTTTAGTTCTTGATGCCGACGCCTTAAATATTTTATCAGAAAACCAATCGTGGCTCGAATTAGTTCCCGAAAACACTATTCTGACACCACATCCAAAAGAGCTCGAACGCTTAATAGGCAAATGGAATTCAGAATCTGAAAAGTTTCAAAAAACAATTGCATTTTCAGAGAAATACAAAGTAATCATTGTCATGAAAGGCGCACCAACCTACATCATCAATCAAAGTAAAATTTACGAAAACACCACCGGAAACGCTGCACTCGCAACAGCAGGAAGCGGCGACGCCCTAACCGGAATCCTGACCAGTTTATTGGCACAAGGCTACGAGCCAAAGTATGCCGCAAAACTTGGCGTTTTTCTCCATGGTTTAACGGCAGATATTGCGTTGCCAAAAACCGGATATCAATCGTTTACAGCCTCAGATATTATTAAGAACTTAGGAAAAGCTTTTTTGGAATTAGACAATTAGAGAATGGGACAATTAGATAATTAGATAATGAAATCTTATCTATCAACTTTTGTCTATAAACTAAAGTTTACATTAAAGTATAGTCAATAAAATTCGGCATAGTTGTGTCATCTCGACGGAGGAGAGATCACACACGGAACTCTACAAAGATTGTCGATTCAGTTTGCGGAGCTTCTAGTGTGATCTCTCCTCCGTCGAGATGACAAAAACGGCAGCAAATTGTTAAACATCAAGCTTTGCGAACTTCCAAAAGCTAGCAAACTTAGAATTTAACCTTAGCGAACTCTGCGAAAAAACTTTGTGATCTCTGCGGTTAAAAAAATAAGAATCAAAATCCGTAAGTTTGTAATTCATTTTACAAATATGAAAAACAACTTCGATCTCAGATCCGTAAACGTTACCCGTTATATAACGCCATTACGCGAAGGCGGTTCCTTACCCGCTTTGGCAGAAGCCGACGACGATTTTAAATACGTCTTAAAATTTAAAGGAGCCGGACATGGCGTAAAAGCCCTGATTGCCGAATTAGTTGGCGGACAAATTGCAAAAGCCTTAAAACTACATCTTCCGGAATTGGTTTTCGCTAATCTCGACGAAGCCTTTGGAAGAACAGAAGCCGACGAAGAAATTCAGGATTTACTGCAAGGAAGTCAGGGATTAAATCTGGCACTTCACTTTTTATCCGGTGCAATAACTTTTGATCCTGTTGTAACAACTGTCGATGATAAATTAGCATCACAAATTGTTTGGCTGGATTCTTATATTACGAATGTTGACAGAACTTTCAAAAATACCAATATGTTGATTTGGCATAAAGAATTATGGCTAATCGATCACGGAGCATGTTTGTATTTTCATCATTCCTGGAACAATTGGGAACAGCATGCCAAAAGTCCGTTTGCATTGATAAAAGATCACGTTTTATTGCCACAAGCCTCACTTTTAAAAGAAGTTGATGCCGAATTTAAAGCACTTTTAACCAATGAAATTCTGGAAGAAATTGTAAACACAATTCCTCTGGAATGGCTGCAATGGGAAGATACCGACGAAACTCCGGAAACCTTGCGAAATGTATATCTACAATTTTTGCAAACCCGATTAAATAATTCCGAAATCTTTGTAAATCAGGCTCAAAATGCAAGATAGTCACTTATATGAGTACGCCGTAATTCGTGTAGTACCAAGAGTAGAACGCGAAGAATTCCTGAATATCGGAATCATTTTGTTTTGCAAAAAAGCCAAATTTATAAAAGTATTGTCACACATCAACGATGATAAAATTCAAACACTTTCAAACGACTTTGATATTGAGCAATTACATTGCAATGTTACCGCATTAAAGAAAATCGCAGCCGGAGATAAAGATGGTGGGCCAATTGGGGAAATGGATATTCCGTCGCGTTTTCGTTGGTTAACCGCGATTCGCAGTTCGGCAATTCAAACATCAAGACCACATTCTGGTTTGTGCGAAGATTTAGAAAAAACAATTCAGAGATTATTTGAAGAATTAGTTCTTTAAAGGAGGTTCAAAGCAACAAAGGTTCAAAGGCACAAAGGTTTTCTGTAGAGACGCACAGCAGTGCGTCTAACATAAAGTTTATCCGCAATCAATTAAAAAACTTTGCTCCCGAAGCCTCGGGACTGCTACTTTGCGCGATTCAAAAAACAAAGGTTAGCGAACTTCGCGGAGATAATGAAACCAGATAAAAAAATACCCAGATTTATAATAAAATTTCAATCAATTTAAATCTGCTCAATCTGCAAAATCTGCGTGAAACAAAAAAACTCTGTACAAAATAAAAAAGTCAAACCCTATAAGAATTTACACTTATAGGGTTTGACAAAACTAAACTAACTAACTCACATTCTCTAAAACCATAGTTTCAAGTGATGAATTTGAAACTATGAAATTTAAAAATGAAAATTTATTAAAACGATCCGCAAACATTTCCGCCTAAAGTTGGTCCTGCATTTGCAGAAACATCAGCTTTAACAGCAGCTTTATCAAGTTTTACAATCGTGTACGGAGGTGTAAAAGCGGTTTTACTTCCTGCCTGATTTCCAGATGTATTAGTGAAAACGTTATCAACTGCTGTAACAGCCGTATAACCAGTCATTAAATCAATAGGAGTTTTTACACCCTCAAAAACGTTTGATTCTACACGAATATCAGCTTCAAAACCTGCAGCGATACATTTATTGCTCACAGTACTGTTAAAGAAACTGTTTACGATATGCACTTTTCCAAAACGAACTCTTGGCATTCTTTCTTTACATCCCGGAGCCCACCAGCAACGAGCGAAAGTAATTCTTAGTTTTCCACGATCTCCCGTAGCACCGTCGCTTGAACCAATTAAGTTAGAATATCTGTGATCATCTGATCCTCCTGAACCTCCTGCTTTTGGTGGTTTTAGGTAGTGAAATTTAGAATAAGTAACAGAAATATAATCTGATTTGTTTTTGATGTCAAAGTTTCCGTCTACACCGTCTCTGAATTCGCAGTGGTCAACCCATACATTTGTACATTCGTCAAGAATTGCATTATCCCAACCATCAGTATCATAAGCACCAGGGCCTTCAAAAATAAGGTTTCTGATAATGATGTTTTTACATCTTTTGATGTTAATGATTCCAGAAGCATCTTTGGTTTGATTAGTCGAAACCAGTTTTGCACCGCTGGCACCATAAATAGTTTTACCGGTTTGATCTTGAAAAGACAATCTGGTTGTAACAGTAATAGTTCCGCTCACTTTAATAACCTTTACAGAGCTGCTTTCGATAGCTGATTTCAATTGAGCATAAGTAGTTACAGTTGTTTCAGCAGCACTTCCACCACCGGTTGTACCACCATTTTGAGAAGCCCATCCCGGAACCTGTGCACAATTTCCAATTTTTGCTGTCAAATTACCTGAAGCAGGTGTAGTTTCAACAACAGCGCTTGCATCTGTTGATGAAGCAATTTCTTCGGTATTACAACTTGTAAAACCTAAAGTAAGTGCCAATACCAAGACTGACAAATTTAATTTTAATTTCATAATAATTTAAGTTTGGGGTTTTTTGTTAAAATATTTAACAGTACAAATCTGCTTATAATAATTCTTAAAAAAGTTGAACAAGTTCAATATTTTGTATTTTTTTTCGGATAAAATGTTTTTTTAACAATTGTTAAGAGACAAAAATATCAAAAAGAAGTATTTTTACGTAATCGATTACATCTTTTTTTAATTCATTCAAATACTTACGCCCCCAAGTAAGAATAAAAGTAAAAACACATGTACAAAGCCCTCAGATTAAACATTGAACGTAAAATTAACTTAACCGAAGAAGAATGGAAATGCATTATAGAAAAAACCGAGTTTATAAAACTTAAGAAAAATGAATTCCTGCAAATTCAGGACTCAAACAGTTCTTATGAAGGATTTATTTTAAAAGGTGCTTTTAAAACCTACATTATAAACGACAGCGGAGGAGAAAGCGTTATTTTCTTCTCTTTTGAAAACGAATGGATGTGCGATCTCGAAAGTTTCTATCATCAAAAGCCTACAACCTACAATATCAAGGCCATAGAAGATAGCGAGATTTTGGTAATTAGTAAAGCCAACAAAGCACTTTTGTTTGAACAAGTACCAAAGCTGGTGCAGTTTCATATTATTATGGTAGAAAAAGCCAACATCAACATTCAACAAAGACTTTTAGATGTTTTAAACAAAACCTCAAAACAACGGTATTTGGAGTTTGTAGAAAGATATTCGCATAAGATTGATAAAATCAACAATAAAAATTTATCATCCTATTTAGGTGTTTCACACGAATTTCTGTCAAAGATTAAAAAAAGTTGCTGAAGAAAGTTGCTGAGATGCTAAGGTTTTAAGCTTTTTAGCAGCGAAAGTAAAATCTCGCGAAGTCGCAAAGAAAAATAAAAACTTTGCATCTCTGCGATTTTGCGAGCATATCGCGCACCAGCTAAAAAAAACTTAGTGCCTTTGTGTCTTCGTGGCAAAAACTTAAACGCGCTTCTCTAAATATATAAACTCCAAAGGCTTATCAGAAACATTAATATGTATGTCGCTTGCAGGAAAAGGTTCTCTTTCTCCGGTTTCAACATAACCGTGGCGTTTGTACCACGCAATAAGCTCTGAACGAACCGAAACTACCGTCATAATAATACTCGACAATCCCAGAGTTTTAGCATGCTTTTCGCCTTCAGCTAATAACTTTTTCCCGATTCCGCTATTTTGTAATTCCGGTGAAACAGTTAACATTCCCAAATACAATTGATGTTCTTTCTCGACCAATAAAACCGACCCAATAATTTGATCGTTTTCGGTATATTTCAGGAATGTATTTTTAGGATCAGCAATGATTTCTGTTAATTCTTCTTCGGTTGTTCTTTTTCCTTCTAATAAATGAGCTTCTGTTGTCCAGCCTTTTTTTGAAGTTTCGCCTCTGTAAGCTGAGTTAATTAAGGCTGTTAATGATGGAATATCTTGTAATGTTACTTTTGTAATCATGGAATTTTTATGCTGTAATTATATTGTTTTAAATATTTTGAATTGCTTCCTGCTTTAGCTGGCGGAACAAAATTACAATATTGAAAAATGGCTTTAGCCAAAATTATTGAGTTTTTTGCTAAAGTCAATTTGAGATTTTGATTGCATTAAAGATATTTTCTGCGACTGCAAAAACTACAGTGATTCCAATATTCCATAAAGACATTCATTAGAAAAATCGAGCTTTATATTTTCCTTTTTTGGATTTTCAATCACTAATAAATCATACCGTTCCAGATCGTATAGTTTCTCATTAATTTTAATAAGGGTTGTATCTAAAGAAAATAAAAGTATCATTTGAGCATTACAATTCTGATTACGCTGTGTTATTTGCAGTTTGTGATGGCCTATTTTTTCAGAAACCATCCAATTAAAATCAATACCTTTTGTATAAGAAGTCACTTCATCATCCGAATTAAATTCCATGATTTCATATTTTTCATATACTTTTTTTTCATTGTTAACCTCTATATCTAAGAAGTTATCAAGCATAACCAAATATCGATAGTAGCCCTTAAATTTAGTAAACTCCGAAGGCACTTTCTCTATTGTGGCACTGCTTATTCTGAATAGAAAATCTCTATCGCCATAGCTTGCTGTTTCGGGATATATCAGATATTCATATGTAAATCCACCGCTCCAAATAGCGGCTGTACAATCTTTTTTAGGAAAAAGGCGTATGTTCATTTTTAATTTTTTTAATACGAATATCGAGATTTTGAAAGTTCTTTCTCTTTGCGTTCATAAGTGGGATGCTCAAGTTCACTGTCATTAATTTAAGCTTAAAAAAATAAAATTAGTGTAAATCAAATCTATTTTTATCCGCGTTTTTACGAAGTAAATCTGTTTTATCAGCGTCAAAATTAGACGCTGATTTTACTGATTCGCTAAAGCGAAAACGCTGATAAAAACGAATTTTTCTAATTGTTTTCTTGATTTCTCCTTGACTTAATGACATTGCACTCACGCTAACGAGAAGAAACAAAATTACACTAGAAAATAACTTTAGCCAAATCATTTATGTTTTTTGGCTAAAGCCGAATTTATCAATTTATATGAATTATGAAAATAGTATCTTACAAAAACAGTTTGTTTTTTACTGAAATTTATTTTCGTTTAAGAATTTTAAATATCTTTGAATTATGAGTACAGCAATAAAACCAAAACATATCGGCAGAAATATAAGCCGTATCAGAGAGCTTAAAGATATGAAACAGGAAGCACTGGCACAGGCTATAGGAACAAATCAACAGACCATTTCGGCTATTGAAAACAGCGAAACTGTAGACGAACAAAAATTAATGGAGATAGCAAATGCTCTTGGAGTTTCTGTTGAAGCCATTAAAAACTTTTCGGAAGAAGCGGTTTTTAACATTATTGGAAATACTTTTCAAGATCAAAGTGCAATTTACAATTGTAATTGTACTTTTAATCCTTTAGATAAAGTAGTTGAACTTTACGAACGTTTGGTGCAAGCTGAAAAAGATAAAGTTGAGTATTTAGAGAAATTATTGAATGGGAAATAGACGTTTTTGAACATATATTTTAATAAAAAAAAGAGATCTTAATTTAAGATCTCTTTTTTTTATTCTTATGTTCGGCTAGCCGGGTTATTACGCCAAAAAGAGCTATTGACAGTAATAATTTATGATCCGATCATATTTTCTGCTGCAATTTCTAAAGTCCCAACATATTTGTCAAAATATGTTTGAGTTGGATCATCGGTATCAATCGCTTTTAAAAAAAAACTAGCTCTTGTTGTATTAGGATTTCCTCCTAATCTCGCTCTGACAAGATTTTCATAATTTAATTTTGCTGTTCCTGAACTATGTGCAATAAAATTTCGAACTTTTGTTAGATCTTTTAATTCAGTACTAATTATATTTAAGGTGTTTATAATTCTGTTTGGAGTATTTAAATGTCTTTCAAATCTTCTTTTTACAGCAGTTTCATCAGTCCACTCAATATAGTTTTTATCTTGATATATAATAGTTCGAATGAGATTTCTGTCACCAATAGTCAGTTTAGGAGTTATTGGATCTCCATTTATAACCGTTTGGCCATTTAATAAACAAACAAGAATTTCTTCCAAAAAAACTTCCCAATTTTTATGCAATTGTATAAAAGCAGCTTCAACACCACTATCAGTATGTAAGCCAACCGGACTTAGACAATGAGTATATAAGTCTCGTGATTCTGTAATAGTAGCTATAAATTTATTTCTAACTTGTTGCAATGTCATAGTTAAGAATATATAGGTCTAATAATTTCTTTTAAAATCCCATGACGATACGTTCTATTTGTCATTTTATCTGTACTACTGGTTGAAGCATTTTTAAAGCCTTCATATTCTTCATATTCATCATCTCCAGTTATTGTTGAATTAATTTTGTAAAGTTCAGTTTGAACATCTGCAAGATTTTCTAAATTCATTTCATTTCCTGTATTTGCTTCCAAATCACCAAAACCATATTTTAAATCGTATAAAGCTGTAAATACAGAATAAAATAAGGGCATTCTTTTAAATTCCAATTCTTTAATATTATCATCTAATAGAATTTTGCATTCTTCCAGTGTTTGAGCAAATCTTTCTTCTAATATTTCTGTATTGACAAATTCATCGTCATATTTTTTGTATGAATCTCGAATTATTTTCTTCCCATTTTGTATTCCAAAGAGCATTGCACATACTAGTTCTGCAGTAAATTCAACTTCTTTCATTCTACCAATTTGGCTTTTAGAAATAATTTTATTTTCCTCCCAATATATCAATTGATTTTTTGAAAGTTTATCTATGAATTGTTTAAATACACCGACATATAATGCATTTAATTTTTCTTGGTCATTGAGAGGAACTGAATATGCGTTTAATCTTGAAAAAATATCAAAAACAGTGGAATCATCGGTTCCAATTAAAGTATTAACGGATAATGGATACGATAAAATTATTTGTTGTAATTCTTCAGGTAATTGTGAATACTTTAAACTCGCAACTTCTTCATTATGAATTTTCATGACACTGAAACCATCAGCAACAAATTCCAGAATTGTTCTCAATCTCTGTTGGCCATCAACAACTTCTCGAACAGTTTTTCTTTCACGGACTAAGATTTTTTCACGTATAAAGAAAGGAGGAATTGGAAAGCCTTTTAAAATAGAATCAATTAGATACGATTTTCCTCTTGGACTCCAAACTGTTCTTCGTTGAAATTTAGGAGATAAGATTAATTCTTTTCTTTCTGACCAACTCAAGATATCATTAATTCTGTAAATCTGAGGTTGAAATTTTTCCATATTGTTCTATTTTATTTTAATGTTTCTAAAATTACTACCAACTAGTTTATAGGCTAAACATATCTTCGTATATATATCTAAATTCGGGTAGATAAGACAAGTTTTGTTTTCTTACTTTTCAAATATATGTTTTTTTTATACTAAATTTCTAACTTAAGATAGAAGAATTCTCTTTTTATTTTTTGAAACAAAATAAATCTAAAGAATATTTTATAAAGAATAATTGACTCAAACAAAACGACTGAAATAAGTCTCAGTCGTTTTGTTTAATATGATATAATTGATTACCCCAAGAAAGTCTTCAACTCCTCATAACTAGAAATCTTCACACTAACTTTCTCCTCATTAATAACACTTTCAATTTGTTCCGGAATAGGAAGTGTAATTCCCAAAGCAGGCTCAACGACATCAAGGAATTTAATAGGATGCGCCGTTTCTAAGAAAACACCAATCGCATTTTCGTGTTTTTGAAGTTCTTTTTTCAAACCTAAATAACCAACAGCACCGTGTGGTTCTGCGATGTAACCGTCAGCTTTATAGATGTTTTTTAAAGCTTCAAGCGTTTCTTCATCGGTATAACTGTAGGATGAGAAATCTTTTTCGAAAGCTTTTAAATCATTGTTGTATAATTCCTGAATTCTAATAAAGTTACTTGGGTTTCCAACGTCCATAGCGTTCGAAATTGTCGCTTTAGAAGGTTTTGGATCGTATTTTCCATTTTCTAAAAATCTTGGTACGGTATCGTTTACGTTTGTAGAAGCAACGAAATGTTCAATTGGCAAACCTAATTTCTTTGCCATAATTCCGGCGCAGATATTCCCGAAATTCCCGCTTGGACAAGAGAAAACAAACGGTTTGTTTTGGCTTTTCAAAGCTTTGTAAGCAAAGAAAAAATAGAACATTTGCGGCAGCCAACGCGCAATATTTATAGAATTCGCCGAAGTCAGGTTTTTATGCGCTAAAGTTTCATCTAAAAACGCTTTTTTCACCATATCCTGGCAATCATCAAAAACGCCGTCTACTTCAAGGGCTTTAATGTTTTGTCCTAAAGTCGTCAATTGTTTTTCCTGAATATCGCTCACTTTTCCTGACGGATATAAAATCACAACGTCAACACCGTCAACGCCTAGAAATCCACTTGCAACCGCACCGCCCGTATCTCCCGAAGTCGCTACTAAAACCGTGTTTTTACTGTCTTTTTTGTCTTTATTAAAATACGCAAGACAACGTGACATAAATCGCGCTCCAACATCTTTAAAAGCCATTGTTGGTCCGTGGAATAATTCTAACGAATAAATGCCTTTTTCGACTTCCACAACCGGAAAATCAAATGATAAAGTCTCCGCAATAATTTCTCTTAAATGATCCTCCGGAATATCATCACCTACAAATTGCTGAATCACATCATAAGCAATATTATGATGCGTTAGATTTTCGATTACATTAAAAAATGCCGGATTTAAAGGGGTAATATTTTGCGGAAAATATAATCCTTTATCACTCGCTAATCCTTGTATAACAGCTTCTTTAAACGAAACTTCCGGGGCATTATGGTTTAAACTATAGTATTTCATTTTTTTTTTGGCTTTAAGCTTTAAGCATTAGGCATTAGGCTTTTCCTAGTGCGTTCAGCTTATTGCTTTTTTAATTTTTTCTTATTTATATTTCCGCAATAGTTTTAAGCTTATTGCCTAAAGCCTATTGCTTACGGCGTTCAAAGAACACGAACTCCATCCGGATTAATCTTCGAAACGTGAATTTCATACGGCAAATTCATTTTTTCGTAAACTTCGCTTATGGCTTTGGCGATTTGGTCGGCGGTATTTTTTCCTCTGCTTAAAGCAAAAATCGAAGGACCAGAACCTGAAATTCCGGAACCTAAAGCGCCGTTTTCAAGAGCCGTTTGTTTGATTAAATCAAAACCCGGAATCAAAACGCTTCTTAAAGGTTCAACGATTTCGTCATGAAGCGAACGCCCAATCAAATCGTAATCTTTGGTATATAAACCGGCAATTAATCCGCCCACATTTCCCCATTGCATAATCGCGCTTTTTAAGGAAACCGTTTGTTTCAATACCGAACGCGCATCAGATGTTTTCAATTCAATTTGTGGATGAACGACTGTGGCAAACAATTCCTCCGGACTATCAATTCTGATAATATCAAGCGGAGCATAACTTCTTACCAAAGTAAATCCGCCTAAAAGGGCAGGGGCAACGTTGTCGGCATGCGCGTTTCCGCTGGCTAGTTTTTCGCCCTGCATGGCAAATTGTACCAAATCTTTGCGGGAATACGGTTGTCCTAATAATTCATTAATTCCGAAAACTGCTCCGGCAGAACTTGCGGCGCTGCTTCCAATTCCGCTTCCGGCTTTGATATTTTTATAGATTTCGATTTCAAATCCAAAATCTATCGTATTAAAATGGCTTTCATAGGCTTCTAACATGGCCAAAGCCGCAACTCCGGAAACGTTTTTCTCGGTTTCCATAGGCAAATCAGCACCTACAATTTTAGTAATACGAACGCCTTTTTGCTCTGTTTTTCGAACAATCATTTCATCGCCCGCATTGTCTAAGCAAAGTCCAAGTACGTCAAATCCGCACGAAAGATTCGCAATAGTTGCCGGGCAAAATAGTTTAATTTGTGTCATTTGTTATAGGTTCAAAGTGGCAAAGGCTCAAAGGTTCAGAGGTTTTTGCTACTGAATATTTTTATTTTTAGGTTCGAAGGTTCAGAGGTTCAAAGCGACAAAGAGAAAAACCTTTGAACCTTTGTAACTATGCACCTTTGTACCTTCTAATCGTTCCCAATGCGAATTACATCCGCAAAAATTCCTGATGCCGTAACTGCAGCTCCGGCTCCGGCGCCTTTTATCAATAACGGCTGATCTACGTAACGATCTGTGTAGAAAAGTACGATATTGTCTTTTCCTTCAAGATTGTAAAACGGATGATCTTTTGGGATGAATTGCAGGCCTACGCTTGCTTTTCCGTTTTCGAATTGCGCTACGTATTTCAATCTCGAATCTTTCGCTAAAGCTTCTTTATAAATGTTTTCAAAATGTTCCGCATGTTTGGTTAACGAAGCAAAAAAGTCATCGTTGTTTGTTGTTGCCAGACATTCTGCAGGCAGGAACGATTCGTTTTCGATGGCGTCGATATCCATTTCGTAACCGCTTTCGCGAATTAAAATCAGGATCTTACGTGCCACGTCAATTCCGCTTAAGTCAATTTTTGGGTCCGGTTCTGTAAATCCCTGAACTCCGGCTTCTTTTACAACATCGTGAAAAGAATTTTTCTCATCAAAATTATTGAAAATGAAGTTTAAACTTCCCGATAAAACCGCCTGAATTTTATGCACTTTATCGCCAGAGGCAATTAAGTTTTTTACAGTATCTATAATTGGTAATCCCGCACCAACATTCGTTTCAAACAAAAACGGAGCGTTGTATTGGCGTGATAAACTTTTTAGTTTTTTATAATTATCGTAAGCAGATGAACAGGCAATTTTATTGCAAGTTACAACCGCAATACTTTGTTTTAAGAATTGCTCGTAAGTTTCAGAAACCGTTGCATTTGCTGTAATATCTACAAAAATACTATTACGTAAATTCAGTTCTTTGGCACGTTCGATAAAAGCTTCTTTATTGGCTGGTTCACCTTTATCTAAATCAGCCTGCCATTCTTTTAAAGAAATTCCGTCTTCATCAAAAAGCATTTTTCTGGAGTTTGACAAAGCAATTACGCGAACATTTATCTTTAAATTATCTTTTAAAAATTTCTTTTGAGTATGAATTTGCTCGATGAATTTTTCACCCACATTTCCAACACCCATTACAAACAAATTCAGCTGTTTGGTGTTTTCTTCAAAGAAGTTTTCGTGTAATGTATTCAACGCTTTTTTAACGTCTCTTTCGTTGATTACAGTTGAAATATTACGTTCAGATGCACCTTGCGCAATGGCACGAATATTTACGTTGTTTTTTCCTAAAGTACTAAACATTCTTCCGCTTAAACCCTGGTGATTTTTCATGTTTTCACCCACCAAAGCAATAATGCAAAGATCTTTTTCGACAATGGCAGGATCAATCTTGTTTTGAAGAATCTCCACTTCAAAAGCTCTGTTGATTGCAGCTTCGGCATTTTCAGCATCAGAATTTAAAATTCCGATACAAATCGAATGTTCAGAAGAAGCCTGAGTGATAAAAATTACGTTGATTTTTTCCTGAGACAATACTTCAAACAAACGTCTTGATGAGCCTGCAACTCCAATCATTCCGGGACCTTCAAGTGTTACAAGCGAAATATGATCGATATGGCTAATTCCTTTTACAACTGTATCTTTTGATGAAACATGACTGGAAATTAAAGTTCCTTCGGCTTCAGGTTCAAATGTATTTTTAATTAAAATGGGAATATTTTTTCTTAAAACAGGCTGAATTGTTGGCGGATACAACACTTTTGCACCAAAATGCGATAATTCCATCGCTTCCTGATACGAAATTGCAGCAATTGGCTGTGCTTGTTTTACGATTTTTGGGTTGGCAGTAAACATTCCGTTTACATCTGTCCAGATTTCAAGTTGTTCAGCATCAAGAGCTCCGGCGATAATGGCTGCTGTGTAATCAGAACCTCCACGACCAAGAGTAGTTGTGATTCCGTCAAGAGTTAAGGCGATAAAACCCGGTAAAATATTGATTTGTGATTCGTTTAGATCGAAATATTCCTGAATCAACTGGTTTGATATTTCGAAGTTTACAGCGGCTTTTCCAAAATCAGCATTTGTTTTGATGATCTCGCGGCTGTCCTTATAAACTACATTTTTATTGATTTGCTGATAAGCCTGTGCGATGATATATGACGAAAGCAATTCTCCAAAACTTAAAATGGTATCAGCCGTTCTTGGAGATAATTCGCCCAATAAAAAACATCCGTCTAATAAAGTTTCTAAGTGGTTAATGATTCTTTTTACGTGGCTTAGCAAACTACTTTGCTCACTTACCGGAATCAGGTCTTTTAAAGTGTCAAGGTGTTTTTTTTCTATTTCAGCAACAATTTCCCTAAAACTTTCGTCATTAGCTGCGGCTTTTGCTGCTGCCAATTGCAATAAATCAGTTACTTTGCTTAAAGCAGAAACAACTACAACTAATTTATCATTTTTAGATTTTTGATTTATTATTTCGAGAACGAGTTTTATATTTTGAGCATTGGCAACCGAAGTTCCGCCAAATTTTAATACTTTCATTTTGATGATTTTTTTTCTTTTTGCAAATGTTTTTATGTATCCAATGCCTTTCTTCTTTCATGAAAAAAGTATAGATAACCAGGATTATATGTAAAAATGTATACCCCTAAGGGGTAGTTGTTGTAGTAGAAGTTGTTGTAACAGCAATTGCAACTCTTGTTTGAGTTGTCATTGTAGATTGATATTTTGTGCTGTTACTTTTCATTTTTGATTTTTCAAAAGTACAGCTTTTTATAAAAGTTAAAAATCTTTATTTCCTTTTTACGAATATTTTAATATTTCCAAAAGATCAATTTCAATATTGAGCATTTGTTAAGATTCGATCTTCAAAGTTGCCTTATTCGTATATTTAATGTGCTTTTGACAATATAGTTACCGGTAAGGAACTGATTTATTTGTTTTGAAAAGAAGAAAAACACATAATTTAGTCTATATGTTAAATAGGAATCTTTTTTTTGAAATGTAAGTTTCATAATGCAAAATCAAGAAGAAGACCGTTTTAATACCAATTTTGATTATGAAATAGGCAAAAGGAATAAACTGAAATTGTTTAATTTTTAATTATTATGAACAAATGTTGCTTTTTAATATTGATTTGCTGAATTTTGATGCCTTAAAATAAATATTACCATGAGAGAAGTCCATTATATAAGTACTGAAACATTGACTTTGGAAAATTTACAAGAGATCATTGTAAACCAAAAAATGCTTGAATTGTCTGAAGAAGCAAAAGTAAATGTTCAGAAATGCCGTGATTATTTAGATAAAAAAATGGCTTCACATTCAGAACCTATTTACGGAATCAATACGGGTTTTGGTTCGCTTTATAGTGTGAAAATCTCAAATGAAAATTTATCAAAACTTCAGGAGAATTTAGTAAAATCGCATGCTTGCGGAACGGGAGAAGAAGTTCCTGCCGAGATTGTAAAAATGATGCTTTTTCTTAAAATTCAGTCTTTAAGTTACGGACATTCAGGAATTCAGCTGCAAACTGTAAATCGTTTGGTTGATTTTTATAATAATGATATTCTACCAGTAATATATACACAAGGTTCACTTGGCGCATCTGGAGATTTAGCTCCTTTGGCACATTTATCTTTGCCATTATTAGGAGAAGGAGAAGTTTATTTTGAAGGTAAAAAAATGGCTTCTGCCGAAGTTTTGAAACATTTTAACTGGGAACCAATTGTTTTACAGTCAAAAGAAGGTTTGGCTTTATTAAACGGAACTCAATTTATGAGTGCTTACGGAGCGCATATTTTGATTAAAGCATATAAATATTCGTATTTGGCAGATTTAATCGGAACCATTTCTTTAGAAGGTTTTGATGGAAGAATCGAGCCTTTTAACGAATTGATTCATTTTATTCGTCCGCATAAAGGACAAATTATTACAGCACAGCGTGTTAATGAGTTTTTAGAAGGAAGTGAAATTATCGCTCAGGAGAAAAAACACGTTCAGGATCCGTATTCTTTCCGTTGTATGCCTCAGGTTCACGGCGCTTCAAAAGATGCGATTGATTATGTTCGAAAAGTATTTAAAACCGAAATTAATTCGGTAACCGATAATCCTAATATATTTATTGAAGCTGATCAAATTATCTCTGGAGGAAATTTCCACGGACAGCCGTTGGCTTTAGCCTTAGATTTTATGGCAATTGCTTTGGCAGAATTAGGAAGCATTTCTGAAAGAAGAACGTATCAGTTAATTTCGGGATTGCGTAATCTTCCGGCATTTTTGGTAGATAATCCGGGATTAAATTCAGGATTTATGATTCCGCAATATACCGCTGCAAGCATTGCAAGTCAAAATAAACAATTGGCTACACCGTCAAGCATTGATAGTATTGTGTCGAGCAACGGACAGGAAGATCACGTAAGCATGGGCGCAAACGGAGCTACAAAAGCGTTGCGTATTTTAGATAATTTAGAGCGAATTCTGGCTATCGAATTAATGAACGCATCGCAGGCAATTGCTTACAGAGAGCCTTTAAAATCAAGTGATTTCATCGAAATGTTTTTGAGCAGTTACAGAGAAGTTGTGCCTTTGGTAAAAGAAGACAGAATCTTACATTATGACATTGAAAAGACAGTTTTGTTTTTGGATAGTTTCCAAATTGAAAACGATTTGTTAACAATGGCTTAACATTACCGAATAATATTGAAGTAATTTTGCACTATCAAAAATATAAAAATGTCAATAAACAGTATTTTCCAATTTTTAGTGCCGAAAGACAAGAAATTCTTTCCACTTTTTGAAGAGGCTTCAAGCAATTTAATTGAATTAGCTTCTAATTTACACGAAGCTGTAAATCTTCCATTGAAAGAAAGAGAAGTTCTTTTTCAAAAAATTGATGAGTTAGAGCAAAGAGGAGAAGACATTACACGTCAAACCAATCTTGAATTGAGTAGAAATTTCATTACTCCATTTGATAGAGAGGATATTCACACGCTTATTACTTCTATTGATAACGTTGCCGATTATTTGCATGGTGCGGCGAGCAGAATGAGATTGTATCAGGTTGATAAAATTACAAAATCAATCAGAAAAATGACTGAAATCAACCTTGAAGCTTGTCAAAACATTGACAGCGCTGTAAAAGAGTTGAGCAATTTGAAAAACATGAATATTATTAAGGAGGCTTGCGCCAGAATTAATAAGTTGGAAAATAAATCAGATAACGTTTATAACAAAGCAGTTTTTGAAATTTTTGAGAACGAAACAGACGCTAAAAATATTATTAAATATAAAGAAGTGTTATCTGTTTTAGAATCAGCGACAGATAAATGTAAGAGCGTTGCAAACATACTGGAATCTATTTCTGTAAAACATTCTTAAATTCAATTTATTTCATTCTGAAGTTATAATTTATGACGCTACTTATAATTATTATAGTATTAGCCTTAATTTTTGATTACATCAACGGTTTTCATGATGCAGCAAATGCTATAGCAACCGTTGTTGCAACAAAAGTACTTACGCCTTTTCAGGCCGTACTTTGGGCAGCATTTTTTAACTTTTTAGCTTATTGGGTTTTCGGATTTGGTGTTGCAGATACTGTTGCCAAAACAGCGCACACTATGGAAATCAACCTTGTTGTAATTCTTGCCGGTGTAATTGCAGCTATTTGCTGGAATTTATTAACCTGGTGGTTAGGAATTCCTTCAAGTTCTTCACATACTTTAATTGGTGGTTTTGCAGGAGCAGCAGTTGCTCATGCGATCGCTGTACACGGTTTTTCAGGTTATATTGGCGAAGATGGAGCTACTCATTATTGGTATGAAATCGTAAGCTGGTATAAGGCCGGAAAAGATGGCGGAATGCCTTCGGGCGTTATTATCATTATTGCTTTTATTGTTTTAGCACCATTATTGGGAGCATTTGCTTCTTATTTAATTTCGATATGGTTATTAAATGCTTCTCGTAAAAGTATTTTTCCTAAGATATTTACTGTTGCTTTAATGATTGCTACAATTTGGGTTGTAAGCAGTTTAATGGTTCCATATTCAGAAATTGATAAACCTCGTTTTGACTCTCATTTTTGGAGTGTAGCTTTTGATCCGCACAATATTAAATGGTTTTTAGTTGCTTTTATTATCTTAACGGTAAGTGCTTTTTGTTTAATTTTCAGTAGTTTAAATCTACATCAGGCAGATGCTGCTTTGAAAAAAATGCAATTACTTTCTTCTGCTGCTTTTAGTTTAGGACACGGAGGAAATGATTCACAAAAAGTAATGGGTATTATTGCTGCTGCTGTAGCCGTTTATATCCATACAAATCCTGGAGTTCATATGGCTTCCTGGTTAGATGTTGTTTTACCAAATGATGATTTAGGTGTTAAAGGTGTAATGCCAGGCTGGATTCCGTTAGCATGTTATTCTGCAATTGCTGCAGGAACATTAAGCGGAGGATGGAAAATTGTAAAAACAATGGGTTCTAAAATCACAAAAGTAACTTCATTTGAAGGAGTTGCTGCTGAAACTGCAGGAGCTTTAACATTGTATTTTACAGAACACTTAAAAATACCAGTAAGTACAACCCACACGATTACAGGTTCTATCATCGGGGTTGGATTAACAAAACGTGTATCTGCCGTTCGTTGGGGGGTAACAGTAAGTTTAATTTGGGCTTGGATATTAACAATTCCTATTTCGGCTATTTTAGCAGGATTGGTTTACTTTGTTTTAAGTTTATTTATTTCGTAAACAGATTAATATAAAATGTGAGAGAGTAATCATCACATTTGTCAAAATATAGTAAGCCGCTTTCAATTCGAAAGCGGCTTTTTTTTGTTTGTTGAACATCTTTTCAATACTTATAAAGTAATATATTTGATACAAATTCAAAATTCATTATGATAGATCAAAAAACTTCAGATCAAATAGAGAGAATAAAAAAGAAGTTGGTTATAGCAAAAAATACCGATAAAGATTTAAAAGTATTTGGTGCCGATAGTCATAAATATGTTGTAGATAAAACGGCAGATGTTAACGATGTTTTACAATTTGAAAGTGATTACAATCTTTCTCTTCCGGACTGTTATAAGACGTTTTTACTGCATATTGGAAATGGCGGAATATCTTATCAGGATTCTGCTGCGGGTCCCGGTTATGGAATATTTCCTCTGGGGAAAAATGTTGAAGAATTTATTTCTGCCAATCCCGAAAAATATTTAAAAGAAGAATGTCAGTTAAATCCAAAAATGAGCGATGAATTCTGGAAAGATTTGACAAAAAATATTGATGAAAATGAAAATCTGTCTGACGAGGATTTTAATGCTGAATCAGGGAAATTATATGCAGGTATTTTACCTATTGGTACTCAAGGCTGTACTTATTATTATGGACTTATTTTAAACGGAGAATTTAAAGGCCGAATTGTGAATATTGATTTAGATCTGCAAAAGCCATTTTTTGTTTTTGAATCCAATTTTCTAGATTGGTACGAACGCTGGCTTGATGAAATTACTTCTGAAAATGAAACAGAAACTGAGCTATTCAATTATACATTAGGCGGTGTTGTGTCGCATATTTTAAATGTTTATGCTGCTACGGATAATGAAGAGACAAAATTAGAATGTTTATATGGAATCTTAAAAAAGAAAAAAATAGATTCGGGCGAATTCGATTTTCTGGAAGAACAGTATAAATCGGGTAGTGGTAAAATTAAAAAACTACTGCTTCAGGTACTTGTTAAGTTTAACTATAATAGGGCTTATCCTTATTTGGCAGATTTTGCCAAAGAAGATGTTTTATCTGTGTTTCAATTTGTGTTTTGGTATGCAAAAGATAAAAGTGATGATTGGAAAGAATTTATCAAAAACAATATTGACAGAATAAACGATGAAGAAACCTTTAGATTCTGTACTTATTTACTGAAAGAAATGAAATTCGATTACGGAGCTGTTATTGTTCCATTTGTATATAACGAAAATGAAGAAATAAAAAAGGCTGCATATTATTCACTTGGGCAATTAGAAAATAAAAGTGACTATGTCGATACTTTTATAGTAGGTTTACAAGATAGCTCAAATAAGGTTATTCATGCGGCGTTGCAGGCTGTGAATGGAGTAAACGATAAAAAACTTTTAGTTCATTATAAGATGATTGCTGAGAAATTCCCGAAAGAGCAGGATTATATTTTATCCAATTTAAATCAAAATCTTAAGTTATTTGGATTGTCGACTACAACTATAAAGACCATTAACATTGATGTAATTAATGAAAAGAAATGGTTTGAGTTTTGGAAATAAAAAAGCGGGTTTCAGAACTAAATTCCAATATTTTTAAATTCCAAATTCCAAGGCAAATGTGAAAAGCACAAAGCGTTGGAATTTGGAATTTTTTATTTGATTTTTTTTACTTGAATTTATCTTTTCAGTTGGAATTTGGAATTTAAAAATATTGGAATTTTAATAAATTTTATTTTCTAAAATTCTTATGATTGTGCTTTCTTTTATAATGCGTTTGTTTCAGATTCTTTTTGTCTTCAGAAATTACACTGATTGTACCGTCAATTTCGAGCATACAAAGCTTTACATCGGTATAATGTTCTAAACCATGCTCACGCATCGCTTCTTTCAATTCGTCGTGTGAAATGTCTAATTTGCTTAAAGCTTTAAAATCAAGTTTCCCGTCGTGAATCAGGATTTCGGGTTTATCCAGAAGTAAATCGTTGAGCACTTTGTATTTGTGCGTAAGTTTTTTTATAACAAAGTTGATTACAAACAAAACCAAAGCCGCAACCAAACCTCCCCAAAGACTTGTATCGGGTCCCACCATGGCATTTTGAACAGAGTTGCTAATCAGTAAAATCAGAATAATATCAGCCGTATTTAATTGCGAAAGTTCTTTTTTACCGAAAATTCTAAGTGCAATTGTCATGAAAAAATAAACAGCGGTGCTTCTAAGAATAATGTCTAAATAAGGGAAAACCATATTTTTTATTTAAAGTTAATAAAAAAGCTTTGTCAAAGTTTTAAACTTTGACAAAGCTGCTAAATTAATTATGTGTTGTTAAGTTTAAATGAACTTATATCAATTTAAAATTCTTCTCAATCGCTTTAATCATTTCTCCGGCAATATCTTTATTTGTTGCACCTTCAATTCCTTCAAGTCCCGGAGAAGAGTTTACTTCGAGTAATAACGGGCCTTTTGAAGAACGAATAATGTCTACACCTGCAACCTTTAAATCCATTGCTTTTGCGGCTTTAATCGCAATCTTTTTCTCTTCGGCAGTTACTTTGATAACAGAGGCTGTTCCGCCCAAGTGAATATTGGCTCTAAATTCGCCCGGCATTGCTTCACGTTGAATTGCTGCAACTACTTTTCCGTCAATTACAAAACAACGAATGTCTTTTCCGTTGGCTTCTTTAATGAATTCCTGAACTAAAATGTTTGCATTTAAGCTTTTAAAAGCATTGATAACACTTTCTGCCGCTTTTTTGGTTTCTGCCAAAACAACTCCTTTTCCTTGTGTTCCTTCTAGTAATTTTACGATTAAAGGAGAACCTCCAACCATTTTGATCAGGTTGTCAGTATCCAAAGGCGAATTCGCAAATCCAGTTGTCGGAATATCGATTCCGCTATTCAAAAGCAATTGCAGTGAATATAATTTATCACGTGATTGTGTTATGGCTGTAGCCGAATTTAAAACGAAAACCTTCAAAGCTTCAAACTGGCGCGTTAAAGCACAACCGTAAAAAGTAATACTTGGTCGGATTCTCGGAATAATAGCGTCAAATTGATTCAATATTTTTCCTCCACGATAATGAATTTCAGGAGTTTTAGCATCCAGTTTCATGTAACATTCTTTAATATTCAAAAAATGCATTTCATGACCGCGCATTTCGCCGGCTTCCATAATTCTTTTATTGCTGTATAATTCAGGATTACTGGCCAAAAGTCCAATTCGTAAACCAGAACTTGCTTTTTCAGAGTTTTGGTATAATTCTTTTAATGCTTCGGTTGTTGGCTGCCCCAACATATATTTGTCTTCGGGATCAACCAATACACGTCCGCTCATGGCTTCACGGCCTAAAAGCATACGAAAACCCATTGAGTCACGATTGGTCAATGTCATTTCGATTGGCCATTTTGCATCGCCAATTTTTAAGTTCGTTTGAATAACATAACGATGTTCTCTAAAACCGCTTGAACTTTTTACAATTCGTTTATCAACCAGTGGAGCTTCACAATGAATAATGGTTTTAATATTATTCTGAATTGGGTTAATGTCAAATTTTACCCAATTGGCATCATTTTTTATAAAAGGAGCTATGTTTATGGCGTGCATTGCCGAAGTTTTTGCGCCTGAATCGACGCGAGCCTTGATTGTAGGGATTCCTAGTTCTGGAAATGAGCACCATTCTTCGCTACCTAAAATGACTTTATTTTGAAGCATACGTTATTATTTGTTATAAAATTTAATATTCAAAAGTAGCTATTTGCTTTTAATAAATATACGATTTTATCCAAAGAAAAAACCCGTTATGTTATAAAAACGTAACGGGTTTGTTATTTCTGTTATAAAATTTATCGATTTACAGATTTGTTGGCTCTTCGGCTTTGTGTACTTCTACAGAAAGCTCTTGAGAATCATCTTTTAAATCCATTAAGATTTCATCACCTGAATGTATTTTTGAGGTAATAATTTCTTCTGCTAACAAATCTTCAACATATTTCTGAATCGCTCTTTTTAGAGGTCTTGCGCCAAATTGTCTGTCAAAACCTTTTTCAGCGATAAATGCTTTTGCCTTATCAGTAAGACTTAATTTATATCCTAATTCAGCAATACGATTGTACAGTTTTGTAAGTTCGATTTCGATAATCAAATCAATATCATGTTTTTCTAATGCATTGAACACGATTACGTCATCAATTCTGTTTAAGAATTCAGGAGCGAAAGTTTTTTTCAATGCATTTTCGATAATGCTTTTTGAGTTTTCATCGGCCTGAGCCACTTTTGCAGCAGTTCCGAATCCTACACCTTGTCCAAAATCTTTTAACTGACGTGCTCCAACGTTAGATGTCATAATAATGATAGTGTTTTTAAAGTCGATTTTGCGACCTAAACTATCAGTCAAATATCCATCGTCAAGCACCTGAAGCATCATATTAAACACATCCGGATGCGCCTTTTCGATCTCGTCTAAAAGTACAACACAATAAGGTTTTCTACGAACTTTTTCTGTCAATTGTCCACCTTCTTCGTAACCTACGTATCCCGGAGGCGCTCCAACTAAACGAGAAATAGCAAATTTTTCCATGTATTCGCTCATATCGATACGAACTAATGCATCTTCAGAATCGAATAATTCTTTTGCTAAAACTTTAGCCAATTGGGTTTTACCAACTCCGGTCTGACCTAAGAAAATAAACGAACCAATTGGTTTGTTCGGATCTTTAAGTCCGGCTCTGTTACGTTGAATAGAACGTGCAATTTTTAAAACAGCTTCATTTTGACCAATTACTTTATTCTGAATCAATTCAGGTAATTTGGCTAATTTATTGCTTTCTGTTTGTGCAATTCTGTTTACAGGAATTCCAGTCATCATAGAAACAACATCGGCTACATTATCTTCTGTAACTTCAATTCTGTTGTTTTTAGAATCTTCTTCCCATTGCTCTTGCGCAACAGCTAAATCTTTTTCGATACGTTTTTCATCATCACGAAGTTTGGCAGCTTCTTCATATTTTTGTTTTTTCACTACCATGTTTTTGTTTTCACGCACTTCTTCTAACTGACGCTCTAAATCTAAAATTTGTTTAGGAACATCAATATTAGTAATGTGTACACGAGAACCAGCTTCGTCAAGAGCATCAATAGCTTTGTCCGGTAAAAAACGCTCAGACATATATCTGTTGGTTAATTTAACACAAGCTTCGATCGCTTCCTGCGTATAAGTTACGTTATGGTGATCTTCGTATTTGTCTTTTACATTGTTCAAAATCGCGATTGTTTCTTCAACAGAAGTTGGTTCTACAATTACTTTTTGAAAACGTCTTTCAAGAGCTCCGTCTTTTTCAATATATTGTCTGTACTCATCAAGCGTTGTTGCACCAATACATTGAATTTCGCCTCTTGCTAATGCAGGTTTAAACATGTTTGAAGCATCAAGAGAACCTGTTGCTCCGCCGGCACCTACAATAGTGTGAATTTCATCAATGAAAAGAATGATGTCATCATTTTTTTCAAGTTCGTTCATCACGGCTTTCATTCTTTCTTCAAACTGACCGCGGTATTTTGTTCCGGCTACTAAACTTGCCAGATCAAGTGTTACTACACGTTTGTGGAAAAGAATACGTGATACTTTTTTCTGAATGATACGCAATGCTAATCCTTCAGCAATAGCAGATTTACCAACTCCTGGTTCACCAATAAGAAGTGGGTTGTTCTTTTTTCTACGGCTTAAAATTTGCGATACACGCTCAATTTCTTTTTCGCGTCCTACAACAGGATCTAGTTTTCCTTCTTCGGCCATTTCTGTTAAATCTCTCCCAAAATTATCTAAAACCGGGGTCTTAGATTTTTTGTTTGACTTATTGGCTGGATTATTAAAACTACTTTCCTTAAGACTGTCATCTTGTCCTGAATCGTCATTGTATGATTCGTTTCTAGGCAAGTTTTCTAAGAATTCTTCTTCGTTTGGAGTCATATTTAAATATTGTTCTTTAGCTATGTCATAATCTATTTTTAGTTTATTCAACAGCTTGGTTGTTGGATCGTTTTCGTTTCGTAAGATACATAAAAGCAGGTGCGCCGTGCTAATTGACGAGCTCTGAAATACTTTAGCTTCAAGGAAAGTTGTCTTCAGTGCCCTTTCCGCTTGACGGGTAAGATGAAGATTTTTCTTTTCAGCATTTACTTCAACGCTTTGATTGGCCGGACTCAGTATTTCTACCTTTCTGCGCAAATGATCTAAATCGACTGCAAGGTTATTAAGTATATGAATGGCTTTACCGTTTCCATCCCTCAAAATGCCTAGCATTAGATGTTCAGTACCAATAAAGTCGTGACCCAAACGTAAGGCCTCTTCTTTACTGTAGGTAATAACATCTTTTACTCTTGGTGAAAAATTATCATCCATAATATATAATTGTAATTGTAAATTTAGTGAATTAGTCTTTGAAAAACAAAAACCATACCCTTCCGAATCTCCTGTCAGCTAATAGACAAAAAAAATAACAATAAAAGCGTTAAAAAACGCTTAATTTATTAACTAAAAAGTAAAATAAAGTTGTTAATAAATCATTGAAATAAGTGTAAGTAAATAGCTGAAAAAATTTCAAAAAACCGTATCTTGGCACGCTTTGAAACTAATATAATTATTAAACATAACAACTTATGTCTGAAGGAGAAAAGTTAATTCCTATTAACATAGAAGATGAAATGAAATCAGCTTACATCGATTATTCGATGTCAGTAATCGTATCAAGAGCACTTCCGGATGTTAGAGATGGCTTGAAACCAGTGCATCGAAGAGTTCTTTACGGAATGTATGACTTAGGAGTAACATCAAGATCTGCCCACAAAAAATCTGCGAGAATTGTAGGGGAGGTTCTGGGTAAGTATCACCCGCACGGAGATACATCTGTTTATGATGCGATGGTTCGTATGGCTCAGGAATGGAGTTTACGATATTTATTAGTTGATGGTCAGGGTAACTTTGGTTCTGTGGATGGAGACAGTCCGGCAGCAATGCGTTATACTGAGGCGAGAATGCGTAAAATATCTGAAGATATTATGGCAGATATCGAAAAAGAAACAGTTGATTTTCAATTGAACTTTGACGATACTTTATATGAGCCTAAAGTAATGCCAACCAGAGTTCCTACTTTATTAATTAATGGAGCAACAGGAATCGCGGTAGGTATGGCAACCAATATGCCGCCACACAACTTAACTGAAGTTATCAATGGTACTTTAGCTTACCTTGATAATAATGATATTGAAATAGAGGAATTAATGACCTATATTAAAGCTCCGGATTTTCCAACCGGTGGTATAATATATGGTTACGAAGGTGTTCGTGAAGCATTTAAAACAGGTAGAGGTCGTATTGTAATGCGCGCCAAAGTTGGTTTTGAAGAAGTTGACGGAAGAGAATGTATCATCGTTACCGAGATTCCATATCAGGTAAACAAAGCCGAAATGATCAAACGTACGGCTGATTTGGTTAACGATAAAAAAATTGAAGGTATTGCCAATATTCGTGACGAATCTGACAGAAACGGTATGCGTATCGTTTATATCCTGAAACGTGATGCTACGCCAAACGTAGTTTTGAATACCTTATATAAGTTTACATCATTACAATCCTCTTTTAGTGTAAATAATATTGCACTTGTAAAAGGACGCCCACAAATGTTGAATCTAAAAGATATGATTCACTATTTTATTGAGCACCGTCATGATGTTGTTGTTCGAAGAACTCGTTTTGAATTACGTAAAGCAGAAGAAAGAGCACATATTTTAGAAGGATTAATTATTGCTTCTGATAATATTGATGAAGTAATTGCAATAATCAGAGGTTCTAAAAATACAGAAGAGGCTCGTGAGAAATTAATCGAAAGATTCAATTTGTCAGATATTCAGGCTCGTGCTATTGTTGAGATGCGTTTGCGTCAGTTAACAGGTCTTGAGCAAGACAAATTAAGAGCCGAGTTTGAAGAATTAATGAAATTAATTGAGCACTTAAAAGCTTTATTAGCAGACGTTAATTTAAGAACTAATTTAATTAAAGAAGAACTTGAAGAAATCCGTGAGAAATACGGAGATGAGCGTCGTTCTCAAATTGAATATTCTGGTGGAGATGTAAGTATCGAAGATTTAATTGCCGATGAAAATGTAGTAATTACAATTTCTCATGCAGGTTATATCAAACGTACCAACTTAACAGAATATAAAACTCAAAACAGAGGAGGAGTTGGACAAAAAAGTGCAGGAACAAGAGATCAGGATTTCCTTGAGCACATGTTCGTTGCGACCAACCACCAATATATGATGTTCTTTACCCAAAAAGGGAAATGTTTCTGGATGCGTGTTTACGAAATTCCAGAGGGAAGTAAAACTGCAAAAGGTAGAGCAATTCAAAACTTAGTGAACATTGAAAGTGATGATAAAGTAAAAGCTTTCATTTGTACACAAGACTTAAAAGACAAAGATTATATCAACAGTCATAATCTTGTAATGGTTACCAAACAAGGTCAGGTTAAGAAAACTTCTTTAGAGAAATATTCTAAACCTAGAGTAAATGGTGTTGCAGCTATTACTATTAAGGAAGGCGACGAATTAATGGGAGCGCAATTAACAGATGGAGAAAGCCAAATTATCCTGGCAGTTAAATCTGGTAAATTAGTTCGTTTTGAAGAAACTAAAACACGTCCGATGGGAAGAACAGCTTCAGGAGTTCGTGGAATTAGCTTAAAAGATGATACTGATGAAGTAATTGGTATGGTTACTGTTGGTAAAAATGATGTTAACGATTCGCAAATTTTAGTTGTAACTGAAAATGGATACGGAAAACGTACCAAATTAGTTGACGAAGATGGAGAAGATGTTTACAGAATCACAAACCGTGGTGGAAAAGGTGTGAAAACACTTAACATTACAGAAAAAACAGGAAAACTGATTTCTATCAACGCCGTAACTGATGCTGATGACTTAATGATTATCAACAAATCAGGATTGACAATTAGAATGGCTATTGAAGATTTACGTGTAATGGGTCGTGCAACGCAAGGGGTTCGATTAATTAACTTAAAAGGTAAAGATTCTATTGCAGCCGTAACAAAAGTCATGAAAGATGATGTTGAAGAAGTTGTTGTTGATGAAGACGGAAACGTAGTTGGGCCAGTTATAGAAAGAATTAAGCCAGACTTAGAAGTTCTTGAAGACGATGGTACAGTTGAAGACGATGACGACGATACTGATGAACCAGTAGAAGACGAAGATGACTCTGAAGAAGAATCGGAAGAGTAAAAATATATAACCACGAAAATTAAAATTAAATACACAAATTGAATATTATGAAAAGTAAATATGTAATACTTGCATCAGCATTATTGATTTCGGTAGCTACTTTTGCTCAAAAAGATCAAATTAAAAGTGCTGAAAAAGCATTAAAAGGCGGAGATGCTCAAGGAGCAATTACGATACTAAAAGATGCTGAAAACATGGTGGTGAATGCCAAAGATGTTGAACAGGCTCAATACTATTTTGTACAAGGTAATGCTTACCTTGATTTAGCAAATAAAAAAGTAGAAGAAAGTAAAAATTTATCTTCAGCTGCTCAAAGCTATAATAAATTGATTGAAGTTGAAAAAGCATCTGGAAAACAAAAGTATTCAACTCAGGCTGCAGCTTCAATTACTCAAATTAAAGGTTTGTTGATTAATTCAGCAATTGCTGATACTCAGGCAAACAAACATGCTGACGGAGCAAAAAAATTGTATGATGCTTATTTGTTAGACAGAAAAGATACAATTAACTTGTATTATGCTGCGTCAACAGCTGTAAATGCTCAGGATTACGATACAGCTTTACCAATGTATGAAGAGTTGAAAAAATTAAACTATTCTGGAAAAGGAACAAGCTATACTGCAATCAACAAAGCTTCTGGTAATGAAGATGGTTTTAATACAGCTAGCGAAAGAGATTTGGCTATTAAACTAGGTACTCACGAAAAACCTAAAACAGAAGCAATTCCTTCTAAAAGAGGTGAGATCTACAAAAACTTAGCTTTGATTTTAGTACAAAAAGGACGTGTTGAAGATGCTAAAAAAGCAATTGCAGATGCAAGAAAAGCAAATCCTGATGATTCTTCTTTAATTCTTTCAGAAGCTAATTTATATTTAGAAACTAAAGATTTTGATACTTACAAAAAATTAGTTGGAGAGGCTTTGCAAAAAGATCCAAACAATGCTGATTTAGTTTTCAACTTAGGAGTTATTAGCGCAAATGCTAAAAACAATGCCGATGCTGAAAAATATTATTTGAAATCAATCGAAATTGATCCAAACTATACAAATGCTTATCTTAATCTTGCAGCTTTAAAATTAGAGGCTGAGAAACCAATCATTGACGAAATGAATAAATTGGGAACTTCTGCAAAAGATATGAAGCGTTATGATGTTTTAAAAACAGAAAGAGAAAATGTTTTCAAAGGAGTTATTCCTTATCTTAAAAAAGCACATGAATTAGATCCTAAAAATGATGATGTTTCTAAAACATTATTAGGGGTTTACAAAGCTTTAGAAATGACTGCTGAAGCAAAAGCATTAAAAGCTACAATGAACTAAGAAGTCTACTATTTCTTATATAAAAAAAACCATTCGTTGAAACGAATGGTTTTTTTATGCCTTATACTTTTTAAATTAACTTACTAAAGTAGCAGATAAAGTAATTGTAGTATTCAATAATTTAGATATCGGACAAATTTCTTTTGCTTTTGCTGCTGTTTTCTCGAATTCTTCCGCAGAAATAGAAGGAACTTTTCCTTTTAAATCTAAATGAATTAAAGTAATTGTACCATCTTCAAAAGTTACAGTCGCTTCTGTAGATAAATCATCTGCAGTAAAACCTCCCTCATTTAGTAAAAAACTTAATTGCATTGTAAAACACCCCGAATGAGCTGCAGCAACAAGTTCTTCAGGATTTGTTCCAACGCCATCTGCAAATCTGGTTTTAAATGATAATTGAGCGTTATCTAGTGTGGTACTTTGAGTACTAATTTTTCCAGTTCCTTCCATACCGGTTCCTTGCCAGTTAGCGTTTGCTTTTCTTGTAAATTTCATGTGATATTATATTAAGGTTTATAATCTTTTGATACTCAAATATAATCAATATTTTACAGAATAGTTTTATGGAATTTAATTAGAATGTTAAGTTTGGGGTTGTTTAAGCTTCAACGTTTGTCAGGCTGAGCGGAGTCGAAGCCCGTTACTATTGGAAGATATTAAAAAACTTTATGATGTCTTCGGTTTGAAACACGATAAAAAAAAGCTGCAATGAAAATTTTCAATGCAGCTTCTATATTTTAGGATTGAACTTAATGTTGCGTGGGTTTCGACTCCGCTCGACCTGGCAATTGCCGCTCAACCTGACAATTTAATTATTACTCAATCTAATAATTCATCTTATTCCTGACCTAAATTTCGCAATTGTTTCAGTTTGTCTTTCCAAACGTCAAGACTTTCTTTGTGAATAGCAATGTTTTTACGAACTTCAAGAACAATTGAATTCTCTTTTTTAGCATTTTTAGTATTTGTAAAAAACTGAATGTTATTCTCTAATTGGAATATTTCGTTTTGTACTTCTTCAATTTTACGCATTAAGAAAATCTTTTCGTTATCTAGTTTTCTCGTGTCGTTACTTTCAGATAATGAATCAATTCTGTTTGAGAAACGCATCATTTCTGTTTCTTTCTTACTCAAACTTAATTTTTCGAAAAGCGCATCCAGAATTTTGTTGAATTTACCTTCGATATGACGTCTTGAAAAAGGAACTTTTCCAAAGCCTTTCCAGGTTTCAATATGTTGTTTTATTGCATCTAAATCTGTTTTGTGATCACCAGTTAACTGGTAAGCTCTCAAAATATCTAAATAAGCTTTTTTATTATCGAAAGCGGCAACTTCATCACCGTTTTCTTCAGATTTATGCTCTTTTAATTTATCAAAATAATGATTGCAGGCGTCTTTAAATTCTTTCCAGATTTTATCAGAATATTTTTTAGGAACATGGCCAATTTGTTTCCATTCTTCCTGAATTTGCTTCATTATTGGAGTAGTGGCAGCAAAATCTGTACTTTCCTGTAATTCTTTGGCTTTAGCAACCAAAGCCATTTTTTTATTTAAATTATCGTTTTGGTCTTTTTTAATGTCTTTGTAAAACGAATTTTTAAATGAATTAAAGTTTCTAACAGCAGTTTTAAACGCGGCCCATGTTTCTTCATTTACTTCTGAAGGTACTTTACCAGCTGCAAAAAACTCATTTCTAAGTGCCTCAACTTTTTGTATTTGTAACAGCCATTGCGAATGCGAATTTACTTTTTCGGTACCCAAGACTTCTATTTTTGCAATAATTTCTTTTTTAACTTCAAGATTTTGCTGCTCGTTTGCTCTTTGGCTTTCAAATAAAAGTTCTCTTTTATCATGAATTTTTTTAGTTAACTCACTAAATTTATTCCAAATCACATCACGGTGTTCTTTAGAAACCGGTCCGATATCTTCTTTCCAGATTCTGTGTAAATCCTGTAACTCACGGAAAGCTTTGCTGATATCAGTTTCATTAACCAGTTCTTCAACACGTGCAATAATTTTTTGCTTTTGATCTAAGTTATATTTAAAGTCCAGATCTCTAGCTTCACGATCTAAATGCAGATAATCATAGAAATTTTCTACATGAAAGTGATAATTATTCCAAACGTGATTGTATTTATCTTTCGGAATTGATCCTGCATTTTTCCATCTTTCTCTTAAATCATTAAAATGTTTAAGCGTGTCTTTGATGTTTTCCTGTGGATTTATAAGCTCTTTTAGTTCTTCAACAATAGCAAGTCGATTCTCTAAATTTGTTTTTAAATTAGTTTGTAAATGTTTAAAATGAACATTTCTTTTTTCTCTAAAGATGTTGTAGTATTCGTCAAATTTAGATTTTAAAGGAGAATGATATTCAAATTCTTCATTCGGATCCTCTTTAGAAGCATTAAATTCTTCTTTTTTCTCCTCTATAAGATGGTTGTATTGTAATAAGAATGATTTTTTAATTTCTTCAATATGATCTTTTACAGACATTACTTTGTCTGTATTGACAAGTTTTTTCAATTCATCAACAAGCGCATCCATTGAAAAAGTGTCATAATCCTGCATAGGAATATCATGACGCTCTTTTAGCGTCTCATCTTCACTCTCTTCGGCATTCGAATTTGTAATAGCGTCTAATGCTGTTTGATGATTTGCTTCCTCAGTTTCATCGGCACTTTCTATTTCATTTTCGGGTGCTGTCACTGTGTCTGATGTTTCAATTGCATCATTTTCTATAGAATCACTAATTTCGATTCCAACTTTTCCGTCTGCCTCTTGCAGGTTATCATTCTTTTCTTCTAACATTTTAAATGTATAAGTATATTGATTTAAACATTGCGAAAGATAGTAAAGGTGTTTCTAAATACAAAATAAATCGTTTGTTTATCTGCTATTTTGCGGTGAAATTCTTATTTATTGGAGTGATTTAAGATTATGATACTTGTTTTTTCGCTTTATTTTTGAAGTAAATTTAAATTTTAAAACAATATCGTTTTAAGAAAAACAATTATAAAATAATATTTTAGTAAAGAAGTTCTTATTTTAATTAAAGCTTAAAATAGAATTAGCATTCCAACTTCGATACCAAAATTATAAGACTTATGACTTCCAAAACCCACGCTTGGATGAATATATGCCATATCGTTTGCTGTTATTTTTCTGCCAAATTCTAAAAAAGCATTGTTTGGGAATCCCTTGTTTGTAGCGTTATATCTAAACGCAGCATCTGCGGCAATCCAATTTTTCCCCATTATAAACATGAAATAATTTTCAAATGAGGTCGTATTTATGTCGTCTCTATTGTCAGAACCTGCAAAACTAAGCTGGTTTTCTAAAGAAGAAATCCATAGTATTTTATCTTTCTTTAAATATTTTCCATAGAAAATTGCGGGAGCGAAAACCCATTTTCCGGATCCGCGAGCGGGATCAGTTGCAGAATTAGAAATGACTCTGGCGCGAAAAGCAATTCCGCCATTTTGATGTTCTAAATAAGGGATATAACTAATTCCGGCACCAATATCACCAATTCCGGTTTTATTATCAGAACTTGAGTTGGTTGAAATTAAAGGAAGATCTAATCTTAAATTCCATGCTTTGTTGGCGATAGGGTGTAAAAATCGAAGCTCGGTCGTATTAAATGACCCGGAATCTGTATCTAAATATTCATTAAATAATAAAATGGTTTTTAGATAATAATGATAGCGCGCCTCTGTATATACATTTTTGGCAGCTTCTTCAGTATCCTGAGCTTTTGCGAAAAAAGTAATAAAAAAAAATAGCAGTAAAAAAAGGTAGATTTTTTTCATAACTACTTATAAATGAGTAGTCTAAAAGTACGAAAATTACCTTAATATTTTATTCTCTGCTGTTTTTTATTTATTCCATATTTTCCATGCTTTTTCAGCCTGAAAAATAAGCATATCATAACCGTTTTTAATTATTGCTCCTTTTTCTTTAGCATTTTTTAAAAATTGCGTTTCGGCAGGATTATAAATTAAATCGTAAGCGATGTGTTTATCTGTAAAAAACTCATACGGAAGATTAGGACAAGCTTCAATATTCGGACTTGTTCCTACTGGAGTACAGTTGATTATGATTTGAAAATTATCAAATGTAGTTGCATTTATCAAATCGTAATCAATAATATTTTCTTTTGCCTCTCTGGAAACAAAAGTATAAGGAATATTAAGTTCGTCAAGAGCAAAGGCAACACCTTTTGATGCGCCTCCTGTACCCAGAATAAGCGCTTTTTTATGATGTGATTCTAATAAGGGCTTTAAAGATTTTTTAAAACCATAATAATCTGTATTGTAGCCTTTTAATTTTCCTTTTTTGGTGAATTTAATGGTGTTAACAGCCCCAATTAAGGCTGCTTTTTTTGATAATGTATCTAAAAACGGAATAACTTGTTCTTTGTACGGAATTGTTACATTTAAACCATTTAAATCAGGATTGTTTTTGATTAATCCGCTGAAATGATTGATTTCAGAAATATCAAAATTTTCATAGCTATTGCCTAAAAAAACTTCATCATTAAACTTTTCAGTAAAATATCCTTTTGAAAATGAGTAACTAATATTACGCCCTAATAAGCCAAAACGTCTTTTTAAAATATCAACCATTATTGTTTTCTATGTTTCTCAATATAATTTCTAACCATTTTTTTTGCCCAGACAACCGGAAATAAATCTTCGATTAAAATATAATTATCAAAGTTTAAACGTAACCCGTTGCTTAAATGGAATTTTGCTTTTGTGTTGTCCTGAATCATAAAATACAATCCCGCCAAACGATATTCTATTTCGTTTTCTTCAGGAAAATACTCTGTAGCCTGCAATAAAGTTTGAATTGCAATTTCAAATTCTCCTAAAAATTGTAAAATATCAACCCAGAATAACCAGGTATCTAATGCATAATCACCAAATTCTACCGCTTTTCTGTATCCAAATTCTGCTTCTTCAAAAAAGTTCATTTGTTTGTTGATCGTTGCGTAACGTTTCCAATACAAACGATTTTGATTGTCGATAGCTAATGCCTTATTCACAAAAAACAATGCTTTTTGAAAGTTTTTCTGGCGAACATGAAAATCAGTAATTGCAATCCAGCCTTTGTCTAAAAGCGGATCTTCGTGAACAGTTTGATTGTAATATTGAAGCGCTTTTACATAATTTCCAAGTTTCTCGTAACATTTACCAATTCTCAATAAAGCATACGAAGTCGCATCGTCCAATTCGATGGTGCGGTTGTAGCTTTCAATTGCTTCGTTGTATTTTTTAAGACGCTCGTAAGCTTTTGCTTTTTCCATAAAAGCCCCTAAAAACTCATCGTCAATAAGAGTTGCATAGTCAAAAGCACGAATGGCGTTTTCGTATTCTTTTACCCCATAATGCAAACGTCCAAGTTGATGCCAGGCGATTTCGCTATATGGATTTTTGTTGATATAGTCGTTAAGATAAAGAATAGCTTCCTGATTTTGATCTAAAAATTCAAAACAGTAAACTACATTATATAAGGCAGATTGATCTTCTAAATCTTCTTCAAGACATTTGATGAAACTGTCTTTTGCCATCTCGAGATTATCCATGAAAAGATATTCCATTCCAATCAGGTTGTACACGTCAGCGTAATCGTCAGTATATTGCAAGGCAATTTTAAGCAATTCTACAGCTTTTTCGTGTTGATCTCTTTTAGAACAGATATTGGCTTTCTGAATGTAAATTTCCTCGTTGTTTGGTTCAATTGCATACAACTCATTTAAAAGCTTTTCAGCGATCTCAAGTTTGTCGTCATACACCAGCATTTCTACTTGTACTAATTTTAAGCCTGTAGATTTTGGGTGTTGGTCTAATGCAAGTTTTAAGGCCTTTTTTGCTAAATTAGCCTTACCTATATCTAAATAATGAAGAATAATTTCTTCAAATTCTTCAGAATCAAAAAAGAGTACTTTGTTAGTTTTTAACATCGACTCAAATTTGGATAGGGATAGGTTATAATCTTCTTCTTCGTTGCTTAATTGCATACTTTGTTTTATTTGAAATTAGCCTGTTATAAATTTAGGCAACCATATTATTGTTGTGTGGAATGGAAATTAATTGTTTTGAACAATTTAATTAACAATATGGACAGAATTTACATTCTGTTTTTAATCATAATCTTCTGAAATGTAAAAGATTATTCGTTATTATTCTTCTTTTTAATGTAAAGCTTTAATTAAGCTTTTTGTTGTCTTTTAATGATTTGATCCATAACTTCTAAAATTATGGCGCAGCCTTCTTTTATTTCTTCTTCAGAAATGGTTAACGGAGGCGTTATTCGTATCGCGCATCCTTCAAATAATAACCAGAATAAAATAAGACCTTTGTCCTGACAGCTTAAAATAACTTCATTGGTTATTTCGGCTGTTTCGGTCATTGCGGCTAGCATTAATCCTTTTCCTCTAACTTCCTTTATCAAAGGATGTACCAAAAGCGATCTGAACAGCTTTTCCTTCTCTAATGCTTCCTGCATCAAATTAGTTTCAGTTAATTCCTGCAAAGTAGCTAAACAAGCTGACGCAATGACAGGATGACCCCCAAAGGTGGTTATGTGCCCTAATTTAGGATTTTCTGTCAAAAGATCCATTTTTTCTGCTGAAGCTGTAAAGGCTCCTACAGGCATTCCGCCGCCCATTCCTTTACCCATAACGACAATATCCGGAACCACATCGTAATTTTGAAAACCAAAAAGTTTTCCCGTTCTGCCGAAACCAGGTTGAATTTCATCGACAATCATCATGGCACCAACTTCATCACAACGTTTACGAACTTTCTGTAAAAAGTTATCGTGAGGCTGAATAAATCCGGCACCGCCCTGAATTGTTTCAAGTAGAATTGCTGCAGTTCTGGTTGTTATTTTTTGTAAATCTTCTTCGTTGTTAAAGGTAATAAAATCAACGTCAGGAAGCAATGGTCGAAAGGCTTGTTTGCGTTCTTCAAATCCCATAACACTCATAGAACCCATTGTGTTGCCATGATATGCATTATGACATGAAATAAGCTGACTGCGACCTGTTGTTCTTTTGGCTAATTTAAGTGCACCTTCAATCGCTTCTGTGCCTGAATTAACCAAATATGTTTTATTTAAAGATTCCGGCAGGAGTGAAGCCAGTAATTTGCAATACTGAACGGCCGGACTTTGAGAGTATTCGCCATAAACCATTACATGCGAATATTTATCTAACTGATCTTTTATAGCCTGATTTACTCTCGGATGCTGATGCCCTAATGTGCAGGCAGAAACGCCGGCAACAAAATCTAAATATTTTTTATCGTTAGTATCGTAAATGTAAGAGCCAATGGCATGTGAAACTTCCATTCCTAACGGATAAGGAGAAGTTTGTGCCTGGTATTTTATAAAATCTGGATTCATTTTTTTGAGGTTCTAAGTTGCTAAGCTACTAAGATTCTGTTTTTTTAGTTTTGGATACAAAACTGAAAACTGCGACTGAAAACTACTTTTTTGCTTTGGCAGTTTTTGTCGTATCCGCTTTAGCTGTATTTGTTTTTACAGCGGGTTTCTTTTTACCGTAATCAAGTGTTTCTTTCCTGACTTTCATCGGGACATTTTCTTTTGCGTTTTCGTCTTTCCCTTCCTGAATTAATTTCTCATTCATTTCATTTTCTTCGGCAGTAAAAATATCATCTTTCGATTTTATTCTCTCATCTCCGCGCCAGACTAAACCTCTTAATTTACGGGCATTTTCGGGTAAATCAGCTTCGGGATAAATATCACCATCTACTTTATTGAAAAACGTAATGGTTTCAACCGCATTATTTTCTAAAATAAGATTGATTTTACTGCTTACATTTTTATTAATTCCAATGAGTTCATTCGCGTCATTTCGCATATAATAAATGACTTCGGTATTTTTGATGACGTCAACATCATGCAGTTTTCCTTCTTTGAATTTTCCAAATAAATTAAGTCCTTTTACTTGATTAAAACCGGTGCTGAGCGTGTCCCGTGAGACCAGAAATGTATTATTGAGGACTTTTAGCGAATCCAGTTTTTTGGTGTTATTATCACCAATTAAATGCATGATATCTCCGGTAATTTGATTTTCGCCATTCCATAAAATCGGATTTCCAATTAGTTTTGTCAAAGCCGTTTTAGAATTAGAATGAATCGAATCACATTTTCCGCTCATATCAGTTTTGTAAAAACGAACATTATTATAAGCTCTCAAAATGCGTTCGCCTTCTTTTCCTGTAACCATCAATTTAGTTCCGTGAATATAAACAGAATCATTTTCAACCAGGTTGATCGCAACGGCTCTTTTTGTTACAAACATAGAGTCCTTTAGCTTGTATAATTCTGCATAATGGCCTTTTACAACTCCTTTATTAATAGAATCCGTGATTTTTACATTCCGTGTTGCCGAAGCAAATTCGGTATTTCGATTATAAAATAAACTATCGCCTTCTATTCGCCTGTCATCATATTTTATGTACGAGTTTCGAACAAAATGGGCTATGTTTTTCTTCGTATCATAAAATCCTTTTTCGGTATAAATATAATTGGCTTTACTTGTAATTGTCGACGGACCAAGTAAATAACTATGGCCTGAATTGCTATAATAATCTAAATGATTTGATTTAATAACATATTTTGGATTCGTAATTGTCACTTCGGTTAAAAACTGAAACTTCTTTTGAGCAACATAATAGCGGCCTGATTTACTTACCAAAGTATTATCTTTATTTACAATTGTTCCTTTTGAGTTATAAAAAACTTCCTGAACATTTCGGTCAAAATTAATAGTATCTGTTTGCAAAGTAGCATCCGGAGAACTCATAACAGCATCTCCTGTGGCGAAAGCTTTTTTAAAATTTCCGTTATATTCGGCGTATTTACTATTAAGAAATAAAGTATCTCCCTGTACCAATTGTACATTACCAAAGGCTTTTAGGTAGTTTTCTTTTTGAAAAAAATAAGCTTTATTGCAAGTTAGCACAACACCATCATGATTTACTTTTACATTTCCGGTTAGTAAAAGTGCATCAGGCATTAATTCCTGATTGACATCGGAATAATCAGCATTTTCGACAATAATTTTTTTAGGTGCCTGCGCAAAAATGCTTTGAACACTTAAAAACAGCAAACAATAAGATATGAAAAAGAGTAATTTCTTCAATTGATTAAATTTTTGTCAAATTTATGAAAAAGGTTACAACCTTTGAGGATATTAGGATTAATTTATATTTTTTATCAGGTTCAGAGGTTCATAGTGGCAAAGGTGCAAAGTAGTATCTTCTAACAGAATCAAATTTATAGGCAATATATAGCGTAGAGACGCACAGCAGTGCGTCTAACCCAAAGAAGAGCAAGAAAAACCTTTGTACCTATGAACCTCTTTTAAGTTACCAACAAAATTTAAAACTATTTCGTTGTAGTTTGGTTTTGTGATTATAAATCGAAATCAGTTTCTTTTGAGTTTTAAAAATTAGCTTAAATTTAAAAAATGGTTTCTATTGATTAAAGAATAACTCAGTAAAAAACAATCCCATTTCGCTAAAATTGGAATTTGGAATTTAAAAATTGGAGTTTATAAATGGATTATGATAAATAAAAGAATTTTGGTTGCAGGAATGGCTGCAACAATGCTGTTTTCGGCATGCAAAACAAACGATTTTAGAATGAATACAGCAAATGAAGAAAATACTGCAAATAGAAAAATTGTAGTATATCAGGTTTTTACACGTTTATTTGGAAATAAAAATACAACCAACAAACCTTGGGGAACAATTGAAGAAAATGGAGTAGGAAAGTTTAATGATTTTACAGATAAAGCGCTTCATGAAATTAAAGATTTGGGTGTTACTTATATTTGGTATACCGGAGTTCCGCATCATGCCTTGGTTAGGGATTATACAGCTTACGGGATTTCAAATGATGATCCCGAAGTAGTAAAAGGCCGTGCAGGATCGCCGTACGCGGTAAAAGATTATTATAATGTAAATCCTGATTTGGCTGTAAATCCGGCAAATAGATTGCAGGAATTTGAGGCTTTAATAGATCGAACACACAAAGCAGGTTTAAAAGTAATAATAGACATTGTGCCCAATCATATTGCCCGAAAATACGAAGGGAAAAAGAATCCCGAAGGAGTTAAAGATTTTGGTGCCGATGATAATATAAATGTAGAATATAGTCGCGATAATAATTTTTATTATATACCGAAAAATCATTTTGAAATCCCGGATGGAGATATTCCTTTAAACGGAGAAAAAAATCCAATGGTTGACGGTTTCTTTGATGAAAATCCTGCTAAATGGACAGGAAATGGATCTCGAAAGGTAAAACCGGATCAAAATGATTGGTACGAAACCGTAAAAGTAAATTACGGAATTCGTCCGGATGGCTCAAAAGATTTTCCTGACCTTCCTTCGGGATTTGATCAAAAGTCATATCAGGAACATTTTGCTTTTTGGCAGGAAAAAGACATTCCGGATTCCTGGGAAAAATTCAAATCTATCGCTTTGTATTGGACAGCAAAAGGAGTTGATGGATTTCGTTATGATATGGCCGAAATGGTTCCGTATGAATTTTGGAGTTATATGAATTCGGCTATCAAAATGAAGAATCCAGATGCTTTTTTATTGGCAGAAGTTTATAATCCAAATGAATATCGCAATTACATTCGTTTAGGGAAAATGGATTATTTGTATGATAAAGTAGAGACGTATGACAAACTAAAAGATATAATAAGAGGGAAATCATCGCCGGATGGATTGTCAGATATTCAAAAAGGAATGTCGGATATTGAGCACCATATGTTGCATTTTTTGGATAATCATGACGAACAGCGTTTGGCAAGTCCTGAATTTGCAGGAACACCCGAAAGAGGAAAACCTTTAATGGTGGTTTCTACGACAATCAGCACATCACCAACAATGATTTATTTTGGACAGGAAGTAGGAGAGGCCGGAAATGAAAATGCAGGTTTCGGTACGCGTTCCCGAACTTCAATTTTTGATTATATCGGAGTTCCAAATCATCAACGCTGGATGAATGAAGGAAAATTTGATGGAGGAAAACTTTCTGAATCAGAAAAAAACTTACGTGATTTTTACAAGCGATTATTGAATTTTTCGATTAACAGCTCTGCTTTAATGGGGAGTTTTCAGGAAATTCAATCTGTAAATCGCCAGAATAATGCGGGTTATGAGGAATTGATTTATTCTTATGTTCGCTGGTCACAAAATCAAAAATTGATTATTGTTGCAAATTTTTCATCTGAAAAAACAAGCGAATTTGATTTGAAGATTCCAGCAGATATTGTTTCAAAATGGAATTTAAAAGACGGAAAATATCAGCTAACAGATCAATTGTATCAAAAGAGTTCTATTCAGTTAGAAGTAACAAATGGAGAAGGAATTGCAAGAGTTAAAATCAGCCCTTCAGAATCGTTTATTTATGAGTTAAAATAGATTTGTCAGTTCGAGCGGAGTCGAGAACTTTTAATGCATAAAAAAAGCTGATACTTAAATTTGTATCAGCTTTTTTCTTTTATACTTTTCGAACCTTTTTTAAGGCTTCTATGTAGTTTTCGTTTACTTTTTCCCAATTGATATGTTTGTAAAAAGCATCAATATAACTTCCTTTTCTATTTTGATAGTCAAGATAGTAAGCATGTTCCCATAAGTCAATCCCTAAAATTGGAGTTCCCGGAACCAAAGCATTTCGCATCAACGGATTGTCTTGATTTTCAGTAGTAGTTACCTGAAGTTTGCCTAGTTTATCAACTACCAGCCAAACCCAGCCAGAACCAAATTGTTTTGTAGCCTGACCTTTAAACTGATTAGTAAGATTATTAAAAGAACCAAATTCCTTATTAATAGATCCTGCTAAAGTATCTTGTGGCGTTTGTTCCTTAGGTGTTAAAAGATTAAAGTACATCGTGTGGTTGTAATACCCACCTGCATTTTGACGAAGCTTAGCATTATTAAGATCTAACTTTTTTAAAATATCCTCAATTGGCATATTTTCAAACTCCGTAGACACAATCTCTTTATTCAGATTATTTGTGTACGATACATAATGTTTCGAATAATGCGTTTCTAAAGTTAGAGAACGAATTTCGGGAGCCAGTGCATCGTAAGAAAAAGGTAATTTGAGCAGTCCAAAAGAACCAGGCTCTGCTTTTACTTCGTCTGGAGAACCAATGGTTATTTTTTCCTCCTTTGTTGGCAAAGGTACTTCAACAACTTCAGTTAGCTTATTATTGTCGTTACAAGAAAATAATATTAAAAATGAAGCCGAAATTGTCAAACAGGTGATGATTTTCTTCATGATAGAAATTATTTTGATGTTAGAGAATTAATTATTGCAATATAATTTTCTTTTGCTTCATCAATCGAAATATGACTAATTTGCATCCATGCATTTGTTTTGAACGCATCGCGCAAATCAAAATTTTCAGATTGATTGTATACTGCGGTTCCAAAAGTTGCCTGTTTGTAATACGCATAAAGCCTTAGCTGCACATCTTGCGGCAGCGAGGCCTGAGTCATTTTTAAAGCAGTTTCTACAGCCTCTAAAAAGCGAGTATCTAAATCTTTTTGAGTCATTTATGCTTTTGTAGCGATAATAGTTTTTCCTCCAATTGCTTTTTGGTTCAACTCTACATTAATTTCTGTACCTAAAGGTAAAAATAAATCTACTCTAGAACCAAATTTAATAAATCCGGCATCAGTACCCTGAACAACCTGCATTCCTTCCTGAGCGTAGTTTACAATTCTACGCGCCAAAGCACCTGCAATTTGTCTGTATAATATTTGTCCAAAAGTTTCATTTTCAATTACAACCGTTGTTCTTTCATTTTCTTCGCTTGCTTTTGGATGCCATGCTACTAAAAATTTTCCCGGATGGTATTTGCTAAATTTAATAATACCGTCCATAGCATAACGCGTAACGTGCACATTTATAGGCGACATAAAGATAGAAACCTGTAAACGTTTGTCTTTAAAAAATTCACCTTCGTAAACTTCTTCAATTACCACAACTTTCCCGTCTACCGGAGCAAGAATGTGATCGCTGTTTCTGATTGCGATTCTTTTAGGATTTCTAAAAAATTGCAAAATGATAATCAAAACTACAACGCCGGCAATTTGTACCAGCATTCTTAGCCAGGTAATATCAATGAATTTGTCAGCAATTAAAAGCACAGCAACTGCAAAAACAGTACCTAATAAAATGGATGGGCCTCCCTCTTTATGAAACATAATATAAAATTTGGTAAAATAAATATATAACTGGTGCTACAAATATAACACTATCTAATCGATCTAAAACACCTCCGTGTCCCGGCATTATCGAACCGCTGTCTTTTACGCCAGCAATTCTCTTAAATTTTGATTCAATCAAATCTCCTATTGTCCCAAAAACACTAACAATGAGGGCAATTATCATCCAAATTAAAATAGATTTATTGCTAAACTCAGGAGTAGGCTGAATATAAAATTTAGAAATTAAAAAACCTGCAAAAGCTGCAAAGACAACTCCTCCAAAGAAACCTTCAATGGTTTTTTTAGGAGAAATACGTTCGAATAATTTATGTTTTCCAATAGACTTACCAACCAAATAAGCAAAAGTGTCATTGGTCCAGATTAAGATAAATAAGCCAATTATGATTTTTGGATTATAAGCTGCAATTCCAAAAGAAATTTTGACTATAAAAAGAAATGGTAACATTATGTACCCAATTAAGTAAATGTATTTTGATACTTTACTTATAATCTGAGTGTCATCAAACAGAAACACGATACATTTTATGGAAATAATTAATGTAATAATGAGTAGTACAGAGAATAATTTATCTGTATTAACGGTAAGAAGGGTGTTCTCTTTTAAAATTTTACTGATGTAACTTTCAGTTTCAGTTCTATAGAAACTGATTAAAGATACAATTGAATAAAAAAGCGAAACAAATAGTATAGCAAAGTACTTGTTGATTTTTACTAAATTACAAAATTCATAAGTTGCTATGACCAGAAATATACCAAAAAGAATGATAAAGCTCTCTGTAGAAAACAGAATTGAAGTTAAAAGTAAAGCGATATAAACAGCACCAGAAATGGTTCTCTTGAGTGTTTCATTCATCTTAAAGGTCCTCTAAAAGCAATAAATACAAATTCTTGGCAACACTTCCGTATTGTGTAAAATCTTCTTCTTTTGCTTTTTCGAAATATTTTATTGTGGTGATATTGGTAGGATAGTCTCTTTCGTATTTGCGTTTGATAGCACTTAGTCCGTCGCTTTTCATTGGCAGCATCTGGCTTGTTGTGGCTACAATAACAATGTTTGGAGGTAGTTCGTTTGGTTTATTTTGTTTGATTTGTTTTGATGAAAATAATATTGATCCTTCGTCAGCAATTAAATTTTCGCAGGTTGCAAATAAAAATTTTGGATTTGAAGGAGAAAGATATGACAATTTATTTTCTTCTAATAAGCTAAATAAGGCAGGTTCATAACATAAAACTTCTTTTTCAAACCAATCATTTTCTTCAAGGATATTTTCAAACTGTTCAGCTACTTCCTGTTTGTTTTCACAATACAAAAATTTACCGCCATTTTTCTTGAAATTAAAAATGAATCTTTCATCTATAGACAAATGACTATCCTGAACGGGAGAGCCTGCATATTCACTTTCGTTTTCTTCATCAGAAGCGGCGTCGCTGGAACCAAATATTTTTTTGAAAAAATTCATTTTTATATGAAATACTTTACATGTTAATTGAAAACGTTCAAAGATAAAAAAATCTTAATTCAAAAGGCTATTTTGAATTAAGATTTTAATAAATAATGTATATTTCCTGAATAATTTACGAAACTACTTCTTCTAAATTTTTGTCAAAAGTACGTTTTCCGAAAATCGTTTCTAAGTCATCTTTAAAGATAACTTCTTTTTCTATTAAGATGTCAGCCAATTGATTTAACTTGTCTTTGTTTTCCTGTAAAATTTGAATTGCTCTTTGGTATTGACCTTCAATTAATTCTGAAATTTCTTTGTCAATAACTTTCGCAGTTTCATCAGAATATGGTTTAGAAAAATTATATTCGCTTTGTCCGCTTGAATCATAATAAGTAACATTTCCGATTTTATCATTCAAACCATAAATTGTTACCATCGCACGAGCCTGACGCGTTACTTTTTCTAAATCGCTTAATGCTCCCGTAGAAATTCTGTCAAAAGTTACCTTTTCAGCAGCTCTTCCGCCCATAGTAGCACACATTTCGTCCAACATTTGATCTGTTCTCACGATTTGTCTTTCTTCCGGTAAGTACCATGCAGCTCCTAAACTTTGTCCACGAGGTACAATAGTTACTTTGATAAGTGGTGCAGCATGCTCTAACATCCAGCTTACAGTTGCATGACCAGCTTCGTGAATTGCGATTGCTCTTTTCTCTTCTGGAGTAATAATTTTGTTTTTCTTTTCAAGACCGCCAATGATTCTGTCAACAGCATCTAGGAAATCTTGTCTGTCTACAGCAGCTTTGTTGTTACGGGCAGCAATCAAGGCAGCTTCGTTACATACATTTGCAATATCAGCACCAGAGAATCCCGGAGTTTGTTTTGCTAAGAAATCAAGATCAAGACCTTCAACTTTTTTGATAGGAGCTAAGTGCACTTTAAAGATTTCAGCTCTTTCGCGAATGTCTGGCAAGTCAACAAAAATTTGTCTGTCAAAACGACCGGCACGCATTAAAGCTTTATCAAGAACATCAGCTCTGTTTGTCGCAGCCAAAACAATTACGTTTGAGTTTGTACCAAAACCATCCATTTCTGTTAATAACTGGTTCAAAGTATTTTCTCTTTCGTCATTTCCGCCTGACATATTGCTTTTTCCTCTTGCTCTACCAACAGCATCGATCTCGTCGATGAAAATAATAGCAGGAGATTTTTCTTTAGCTTGTTTAAACAAATCACGAACACGTGAAGCACCAACACCCACGAACATCTCAACAAAATCAGAACCTGATAATGAGAAGAATGGAACCTGAGCTTCACCGGCAACCGCTTTTGCAAGCAAAGTTTTACCAGTTCCCGGAGGTCCTACAAGTAAGGCCCCTTTCGGAATTTTACCTCCAAGATTTGTATATTTTTCAGGGTTTTTAAGGAATTCTACAATTTCTTGTATTTCCTCTTTTGCACCTTCTAAACCAGCTACATCTTTAAATGTAGTTTTGATATCAGTTTTTTCGTCAAACAACTTTGCTTTTGATTTTCCAATATTGAAAATTTGTCCGCCACCGCCACCGGCACCGCCTGACATTTTACGCATAATGAAAATCCATACACCAATAATGATGATGATAGGAAGTAAGCTGATTAAAATATCGCTCCAGTTATTTTTTTGAAGGAAGTTAAAATCTTTCAGTTTGCCTTCGCCAACTGCTTTTTCTAGTTTTGTTTGAAAAATTTGATCGTTACCAATTTCTAAAGTATAATGAGGGCCTTTATTTGGTCTGTCAAAAATATCTTTAGCTACTTTTTTATTGGCAGCATCTTTAAGAGCTGCAGCATTTAAGTATACTTCAGCTTCAGCTTTATTATAAACGATTACTTTTTCAATTTGTCCTTTTTCCAATAATACATTGAATTTAGAAGAGGTTAATTGAGCAGGTTCGCTTAAGTTAGATCCACCGGTTGCAAAACTTATAAATAAAAAAACTAGAAGTATTGCAGTATATATTAACCAGGGACTTATTTTAAATTTACTCGGATTTGGATTATTATCTTTAGCCATTAGAAGAAATTTTCTTTAGTATTTGTTTTCGATTGTAGTTATTTTGGCGTCACCCCAAAGGCTTTCGATATTGTAATATTCACGAATGTGTTTCTGGAAAACATGTACGACGATGTGCACATAATCCATAAGAACCCATTCCGCGTTATCGGTTCCTTCTACGTGCCACGGTTTATCTTTTAAGTCTTTTGATACTGTTTTTTGAATTGAATTTACAATGGCGTTAACCTGAGTGTTAGAGTTACCGTTGCAGATAACAAAATAGTCACAAACAGCCGTGTCTATCTCTCTTAAGTCAAGAATATCGATATCATTTCCCTTTACTTCTTCAATCCCTTTGATTATGTTCGCCAATAGAACATCATTATTAATAGTCTTTTTCGCCATGAATTATTTTATATGATTTTGTAAAGTTACCAATTTTTGTGATTAATTTTGAACCTTAACAAAATATTAAATTAAGTATAAATAAATTATTTTAATGAAAGTAATCAAACTCGATGCCATAGATTCTACAAACGATTTCTTAAAAGCTTTAGCAAGTCAGGACGAGCTTGATAATTTTACCGTCGTAACGGCTGAAAATCAGACAAAAGGCAAGGGGCAGATGGGGTCGAAATGGCAGTCTGAATCAGGTAAAAACTTAATTATGAGTGCCTTGGTAAAGGATTTTCTGTATAATAATGAACAGGTTTTTAATCTGAGTATTGTAGTTTCATTAGCCGTAATTGAAACTTTAAAATCTTTTGATATTCCTAATTTATGTATAAAATGGCCTAACGACATAATGTCATACAATAAAAAAATTGGTGGCATACTTATTGAAAATACCCTCAAAAGTGATGGCAGAATCGTGTCAGTAGTTGGATTAGGCTTAAATGTAAATCAAACCAACTTCACCGAATTGCCACATGCGTCTTCATTGGCAGTAATTACAGGTAACACATTTGATAAAGATATTCTTCCCGCTTTAATCATCGAGAAAATACAGGAGAAAATAGGATTATGGGAAACCAATTCAACCGATTTTTGGAAACAATATTTCAATACTTTATTTAAAAAAGGAATTCCAATGCCGTTTAAAAATGGAGCCGGGCAAAACTTCATGGGAATTATTCAGGGCGTTTCTTCCATCGGAAAAATTCAAATTTTATTAGAAGATGATTCTGTTTCAGAGTTTGATATAAAGGAAGTTCAAATGCTTTATTGAGGAAGTTTTGCCACGAAGGCGCTAAGACGCAAAGTTTTTTAAAGAATTTCGAAAAGAAGCCAAGAAATTAAACTTTGTGTCTTAGCGCCTTTGTAGCATAAAAAAAAGCCCAATCTTTTAAGATCAGGCTTTCTAAAAATTTATAATTTACAATTCACAATTATAATTTGGTCATATTGTTTGCCAAAGTTTCAATGAATTTGCTAATTGGTCCTTTAATCATCATGGCCATCATTGGGTTAAATTCTCCCTCAAATTGCAGTTGAACAGCGCTTGAAGCATCAGAAACACTTTCGATGTTCGAAACTAAAGTAAAAGGAAGCTTATCGCTTGCAGCACCCAAAACAATTTTGTTTGGCGCTACTTTTTCCTTCATTTTTAGTTTTATTTCCGGCATACCTTTCAGTCCAAAAATAAAAGCGTCTTCCCCAATTACTTCAAATTTAGCGATATTATCCGGCATTAATTTTTCAAAATTCTTTACATCAGTCAATAAATCAAATAAATCCTGAGCTGATTTCTGAACAGTAACCTTTGGACTTTCTAAGTTCATATTTTATTTTTTTATTTTTTGTTAAATCAAAAGTAAATCTACAATCTAAAATTATTTAACCGCAAAGAGCGCAAGGTTTTTTGATTTTGATTGTAAATCTTTATGTACAAAAGTTCGCAAAGCTGGATTTAATAAATTCCAATTTTTATCCCGAAGTCTCGGGACCAAAATCCAAAATCTTGCATCTAAAATCTTGCATCTTGCATCAATCTAAAAACAATCTAAAATTATTACTCCTCCTGCAACCACGTCGAAGGGCTTTCGCTCCATTCTTGTAAAGTCGACTGTTGGTCTTCGGTAATATATTGTTTTTGAACGGCTAAGTCTAATAAGTTTTCGTAATTGCTTAACGTAAACAAATCGATATTTGCATTTTTGAAGTTCTCTTCGGCAACGCCAAAACCGTATGTAAAAATTGCCGCCATACCTTTAATGTTAGCACCTTCGTTGCGTAAAGCTTCTACAGCCATTAAACTGCTGTTTCCGGTACTAATTAAATCTTCTACGACAACCACGTTCTGACCTTTTTGCAAAAATCCTTCAACCTGATTTTGTCTTCCGTGTTTTTTCGCTTCCGGGCGCACATATACGAACGGCAATCCAAGGCTTTCAGCAACAAGTATTCCAATTCCAATCGCTCCGGTGGCAACCCCGGCAATTACATCTGGTTTCCCAAATTGTTTCTCAATATTCTTCGCAAACTCGTCGCGAACGTAATTTCTTATAGCCGGAAATGAAAGAATTAACCTATTATCACAATAAATAGGAGATTTCCATCCAGAAGCCCATGTAAAAGGATTTTCTGGATTCAATTTAATTGCATTTATTTGCAAAAGTAATTCGGCTGTTTTTTCGGCAGTATCTTTATTAAAAATCATAGTACAAATGTATAAAGTTTTTGTGAACGACAAACCACTTTTTTTGACAAATGAAATCTCAAAAGAGACCGATTTTCAATTGTTCTTATTGGAGAGTATTGATATTGAGCATCTTATAGTGAAAATGTTTCAAAATAAAATTCAAAAGGCTTATTTGTATTATCCTGACGAAAAGGAAATCATGAAGACCTTAAAGGCTAAAATTCCCGTAAATAAAGCCGGCGGGGGATTAGTTTATAACAAAAAAGGAGAAGTTTTATTCATTTTCAGAAACGGAAAATGGGATTTACCAAAGGGCGGAATCGAAAAAGGCGAAGAAATTGAAGACACCGCCATGCGTGAAGTAGAAGAAGAAACTGGCGTAGGCAAACTCACAATCACAAATAAACTCGAAAAAACCTATCATGTTTTCAAACGCAACGGAAAATACAAACTCAAAATCACACATTGGTTCGAAATGCAATCTGATTTTGAAGGAACTCCGGTCGGTCAGGAAAACGAAGGCATCGAAAAAGTAGCCTGGCTAAACCCGGAACAAATCAAAGATGCCCTTAAAAACTCCTACGAAAATATTAAATTGCTTTTTGAAGAAGAGAATCAATTGCAGTAATAAATTCCAAAATTTTTAAATTCCAAATTCCAATATAGACCGTAATTAAGTTTCAGATTTGGAATTTGGAATTTAAAAATTGAGATTTAAAATAATTTGGGCATGCCACCAATTAAAAAAAGGCCTAATCAACTTTGCGTTCATTAGGCCTTTTCTTAATTGCTGTCGGGCTATCCGCGCTACTTCGGTAGCTTGCTTCTATCCCTCATGCGAGCTACACTTTGAGAGTGGTTTTGTTTCAAGTTTCAGGTTTCAGGTTTTCCGCTAGCGCCAGATTGGGGGCTCGCGTTAGCTGGTGAGATTTTTAGTTGTTTTTAATTATCCCAACTACAGGCAGATATTTCCCAGTTATCACCATTTCTCATAAAAATGGCTTCATATCCCAATCCTGCAAGATAATCTGAAGTTATTGAAAATTTGATTATCACAATTTCATAGTTTCTTAGAAATATGGGAGAAGAAAATTGAGCAATTGAGCCTCCATATTTTTTTTGAAATTCATTCCAACCATTTGCGTTGTCTTTAAAAATTTCATCAATTTTTTTGCTTTCAATAATTTTACAATTAGGAAAGAAATCTTCTGTCCAATATTTGATTTTTGGGTTTTTAATACATTCACGGACATATTCTTTTTCATTGCAGTATAGCATCGGTGAATCGTAAGTTGAAGTACAATTATTAACTTCGACAATTGTTGCAGTTTTATCAATATTTATATTACTTTCTTGTAGAAAATTTCTAAAAATATAGCTAATCACCAATTTCGTCTCATTTTTATATTTGTCATCAAATAGATTTTCCTGACAATAAACAAAATTTGTGAGATTTAATATTAAAAATAAAAGCAACTTTTTTTTCATTTTTAGTTTTCTTTTGATTCCTCGTGCTAGTAAACGAAATCTATTACATGATTATACCTTATTTAAATCACTAATATTGATCCAGCCTTTTGTTGTTTTTTTTCCGAAATAAGTACAAAATACTTTGTCGGTTTCTATTTTCTCAATACAAACAACATCTCCTTTTACTAAATATATTTTTGTTTTATTAGTGTTTGACTGATCTTTATAAAAGAAAGATTTTGGTTTATCAATATATCGAATTTGTGTCCAATTTGTTTTTTTATCTAAACCAAATTCTTCAGGTTTATCGGCAAAATGCTGCACATTCCAGCAACCTCCATGTTCTTCGGGAAGTTTGATTTTTATGGTTTTATTGTTTATTATTTCAATGGTACCAGAAATAACATCATCTTTCTTGTTTTCTGGATAATACGTTTTAATCGAGAATTTCTTTCCCGTAACTTTTCCTTCAATATAAAAAATACAGGAAAACTTAGGGTTTTGGGTTTGTTCATCCAAACCCGTATAACTTTCAAAATAACCAGTCAGAATATTCGAAGATGCATCATACGAAAGTTTCATTCCTGAATCATATTCGCCTGAAATTAATTTTTGTGCAGATGATAAATTTGAAAACAGTAATAATAAAAGAGTTAGAAAGATATTTTTCATATTTAATGTAATTTTTATTGACTTAGATTTTGCAGTTTTTATTTTTCAAATGATAATTATCTAATCTTTGTCAAAGTTTAAAACTTTGACAAAGATCTTCACGCACAGCTTTGCGATCTTAACCTCTACACAAAGCATTTCAAGCTAAAACAAAAAACCTTAGCGAACTTTGCGGTAAAAAATTAAAGCAATCGATAAACAGGATATTGCAAATGAGATTTCTCATAATAAACTGAATGCTTATAAATCCAGTCTAATTGTGCTTCGGAGTTTTTAGCAAATTCGCGGTCGTTTTGTTTTTTGGTTTCTAATTCGGCTTTTAATTGCGGATTATCTTTTAATAATTTGGCTGCCGTATCTTCAAAAATATATTCAGAATAATGTTCTTTTTGTTGTAAAATTGGGTCGAAGAAATTCCAATTAAAGAAAGAATCAACACCTTCTGGTTCAAAAGCTTCTACCAAATATTTCACACCTTTTTGCTTTGTTGAAACCAGATAATCGCCTTTAGCAAAAGCCATTTTTACTGTTTTAGAAGTAACCTTTGTATTTCTATGAATATAATGTCCTTCGTAAGCATTTGTAGCTGTTTTAAAATCAGCAATTCTATAACTTTCAACCTCTATAATCGTATCGTTTTTAAGTTGTTTAAACGAGATATTATTGTTCTTCAAAAGGTCAATAATATTCCAATAACCTCTCGGAATGATATAAGCAGAAGGTATAACAACATCTTTAATCGATTTGAATTCTTTGATATACGGAACATCTTTTTTATACGGTTTGTTTCGGTCGTAATACAAACGATTTCCGGTTGTGGCATCGCTTTTTTTGTAACCCGCTTCATACCCTAAAAACGAAAAAGTCGTTGCTTTTGTGCTGTCCAGTTCCCATTGTAAGGTATATGATTTTTTTGGCTGATATTGTTCGAGATTTTTCACTCGAAGCTCTTTTATCTTCTGATAATTGGCATCGGTAAAATCCATTGTAGATTTCATGTATTCGTACGTCATTTTTACACGTTCGGCATATTTTTTTAGCATATGCGTTTCCACCACAAAACCAATTGTATTAAACAGCGAAGTATAACCCGTTGTATAACGCGGACTATCAACAAACTGACCGAAACCTTTGTCTGGTGTATCTTTGAAAGAATCTACATAAGGAGTTGTTTCGATTTTCTTTTGCTGTAAATCTTTTACCAAAGCCGGCATCATTTCGTTATTCATAAAATCTCCCAAAATGGTTCCTAACTTATTATGCTGTGTCATAATATAGGTAAGTTTGTATTGATAATCAGAGCCGTTGCTTACGTGATTATCGATAAAAACATCAGCATTTATTTTCTGGAAAATTTCTACAAAACTCTTTGTATTTCGGGTATCAGATTTCATTAAATCTCGATTCAAATCATAGTTTCTGGCATTTCCTCTAAAACCATAAATTTCCGGTCCGTCCTGATTGGCTCTTGTAGTTGAATTTCTGTTTAAAGCGCCGCCAATATTATAAACCGGGATACAAACTAAAACTGTGTTCTTTGGAGCTTTTACCTTTCCGGTTGCTAAATCTCTATAAAATTGCATTGTAGCGTCAATTCCGTCAGGTTCTCCGGCGTGAATTCCGTTATTGATAAAAAGAACCGCTTTGTTTTTCTGGATTTTTTCAAAATCAAATTCTTTTTCAGGATTATAAACCACCATATGCAAAGGCTCACCAGAATCTGTTAATCCCATTTCTTTCATTTCAATCGTTGGGAAATCATTGGCTAAAAGTTTGAAATAGGCTATAGTTTCGGGATAAGAAGCGGATTGATTTCCGTTTCCTTTCTCAAAAAAAGTATCGTATTTTTTATTGTTTTGAGCGGAAATAATTATTGTGAAAAGTGAAATGATAATGGTAAAAAGTTTCATGGTTTTGGTTTTAATAGAAAAGTCAAATATAAAGTTTTATTTGTTTCAGGTTGAAGTAGGAGTAGAGCAACTTTGGCATTTTTACCGCAAAGGACGCAAAGTTTTTTTTACTATAAAGGCTTTTATAAAAGGTAAAGTTCGCAAAGCTTTGTAAATATAGCTTTGTGAACTTCGCCTTCGCCAAGATTGTATACGCCCAACTTTGTGAACTTTGCGAAAAACTTTTGCAAACTCTGCGGTAAAATTTGTTTCAGGTTTAAAGTTTGACATGCTGTGCGTTTTTTTACCGCAGAGTTCGCTAATTTTTTTATAATAGATTGTGTTGACAAACACAGAGATCGCAAAGTTTTGTAAATATAACTTTGCGAACTTTGCCTTCGCTAAGATTGCATACGTACAGCTTTGTGAACTTTGCGAAAAACCTTTTTAAACTCTGCGGTAAAAAAACGCACAGTATATCAAACCTGAAACAAACAAAAACCTGAAACAACTTTTTTTAACTACTTTTGCAAAATGAATAAAAATCACCATTCCAATAATATACTTTCGAATTTAGGCATTGAAAGCCTGAACGAAATGCAAGAAGTTGCTCAGGACGCAATTTTGAACGATAATAATGTTTTACTGCTTTCTCCAACAGGATCGGGAAAAACATTGGCTTTTTTGCTTCCGGTTTTAGAATTATTGCAACCCGAAATTCTTTCGGTTCAGTGTTTAATTTTAGTGCCTTCACGCGAATTAGGTTTGCAAATCGAGCAGGTTTGGAAAAAAATGGGAACGCAATACAAAGTAAATATCTGCTACGGCGGACATTCAATTGATACAGAAATCAAAAATTTAAGCAATCCACCTGCGGTTTTAATTGGAACTCCAGGCAGAATTGCAGATCATATTGACAGAGATACTTTTAGAACAGATAAAATTCAGACTTTAATTCTGGACGAATTTGACAAATCATTGCAATTGGGTTTTCATGAACAAATGTCTTATATCATTGGTAAATTAACCAAACTGAACAAACGTGTTTTGGTTTCGGCAACTTCAGATATTGAGATTCCGAGATATACGAGAGTTATAAATCCAACGGTTTTAGATTTTATTCCTGAGGAAGAAGAAAAAGCAAATCTTTCGATGAAAATGGTGGTTTCGCCAGCAAAAGATAAATTAGTAAGTTTGTTCAATTTACTTTGTTCGCTGAAATCAGAATCGGCTATTATATTTTGCAATCATCGCGACGCCGCAGAACGTATTAGTGATACCTTAAACGAAAAAGGAATTTATTCTACTTATTATCACGGCGGAATGGATCAGGACGAACGTGAACGTGCTTTGATTCAGTTTAGAAATGGAAGTATGAGTTACTTAATCACAACAGATTTAGCGGCACGTGGACTGGATATTCCGGAAATGAAACACGTAATTCATTATCATTTACCTTTAAAAGAAGATGAATTTACACATCGTAACGGTCGTACAGCACGTATGCAGGCTTCTGGAACGGCATATATCATCATCCACGAAAGTGAAAAACAATTAGATTATATTGATTACGGAATGGATGTTTTGAATGTAGAAAATGCAACTACTTTACCAAAACCTCCAGAATACCAAACCATTTATATTAGTGGCGGAAAGAAAACAAAACTGAATAAAATTGATATTGTTGGTTTCTTTTCTCAAAAAGGAAAACTGGAAAAAGGCGATTTGGGTTTGATCGAAGTTAAAGATTTTATTTCGTTTGCAGCTGTAAAATACAATAAAGTAAAAGACTTGCTTAAAAACGTAAAAGACGAGAAAATGAAAGGCAAAAAGTTCAAAATTGAAGTTGCCCGCAAAGTCGTGAAGAAAGAAGAAGAGCGTTAAAATTTTAAAAACAATTAGATTTTTAATTAAATGTACACACTTTACAGTTAAAATTTTGTGTATAATTTATTGATAATTAAAAAGTTGCAATATTTTTGCCTTAAGTTGAAATAAATTTAAACAAAAATCACAATTTAATGTTAATAAAAGAGTGTTTTTAGAAGTAATTTTTCATAATTTCGGCGTTTATTATAGTAGTACAAATTAACCCCAAATTCCGTTATGAAAAAGATTATTACCCTTGCCACTTTGTTCTTTAGTGTTGTTTCGTTTGCACAGATTAAGGTTCTTGAGACTGTTCCTGTTGAAAAATTAGGAAAAGTAAATAACAACTATATTCAAAAAATTGGAGATGAATATACTGTTTATTACACAAGTATTCAAAACGATGACGATTCTTCACCAATGAGAAAGTTTTCATTTAAAAATGTAAACAATGATTACAATAGCCTTTATAGTATTATCATGGGAGGCTTTACTGCAAGCCCTTTGTATGATATTAAATTAGAATTACCTAATAACTATATCTGGTTGCACTACACAGGAAGTGTTCTTCCTGAGAAAGCTACAGTTCAGTTTATGGTTTCAAGCAAAGAAGCTACTTCTGCAACAAGCAGTGTTTCTGAGCCATTCGTAAAAGATCAAATCAATAAATTATTCCAAAAATAATTTACTTCAAGTATAAAACTAAAAAAGGCTATTCAGATTTTGAATAGCCTTTTTTGTTTAGTTTCAGGTTTCAGGTTTTTTAGTTTCAGGTTCTAAACCTTAGAATCTTAGAAACAAAAAACTTTGTTCCTTTGCAACTCTGAGCCTTTGAACCTCAAAAAAAAACTATATCTTCTTCACGTATTGTGTGATAATTACAATTTGCTGACCGTCTACTTTTCCTTCAATGTATTCAGCGTTTTCGTGATCCAGACGAATGTTACGTACAGCAGTTCCTTGTTTGGCCACCATACTTGATCCTTTTACTTTAAGATCTTTGATTAAAACTACAGAATCTCCATGTTCTAAAATTACGCCATTGCTGTCGCGGTGAACCAGTTTGTTTTCATCATCTTCGCCTTCTCCGGTTGCTTGTGCCCATGCAAGAGTATCTTCATCCAAATACATCATGTCCAATAATTCCTGTGGCCATCCTGCAGCGCGCATACGGCTTAACATTCTCCAGGCAACAACCTGTACAGCAACGTTTTCATTCCACATGCTGTCGTTAAGACATCTCCAGTGATTTAAATCTACATTATCAGGATTTTCAATTTGGTCAATACAAGTAGTACACGCAAGGATACTTTCATCAAGACCGCCTTTTTGAGTTGGTAATACCTGATATACTTTTAGGTTTTCTTCTGCTCCACAAAGTTCACATTTAGATCCGCTGCGTTTGTTTAATTCTCTTTCGATGCTCATTATTTCTGTTTGTTTAAAAATGCGAAATTACTTATAATTGCTTTCGCTTGCAAGTTTATGTTTGAAGTGATTATTTTATTAAAAATACATAGCCGGTGTATTTCTGAATTTGACTTATTTAATTGTAGGCTTTGTTGAAAATAGGAGTTAACATATTTGGCATATTTAAAGATTTCTCTAAATCAATTAAACCATTTAAAAAACCTTTTCCTAATTTATTAGAATTATTTTTAAGGTCTTCATTTATTCTTTTACCTGTATTATGAAAACAATTTACTTTTTTGCAATAATGAAAATCTGGATGATGTAACTGACCGTAATCAATTAATTTTATAATATAGGTTTCGTTGTTTTGAATTGACACCATTACATTATCTAAATGAGGATCGCCATGAGCAAATTTAGAAGCATGCCATTTTTTTAGTTCTAAACCAAATTGTTCAATTACTATGTTTACTTTATTAAAGTCTTTTGAATGGTTTGTTTTGATAAATTCAGACAACGTACTTCCTTCAATATATTCTAATATTATAAGCCATTTATTTTTGTGTTTTATGCGCTCAATATGTTTTAATAAAAAATGATATTGTGAATTTTTTTCTTGAATTTCATTAAACACTTTAGAGCTTCCGTCTCTTCTGCGGCCATAGTGATTATATTTACTATAGCCTATAAAAGAAACAGGAGATTTGCTGTAAAAATGTTTTAAAATATATTTTTTGCCTTTTTCATCCTCACAAATGTAAATATTAGCGTTAGGTCTATTTCCTTGGTCTTCTAAAAGTTTTTTGGTTACTTTATACTTTATTTTACCTAAAATGTTTTCTCCTATCATTTGTTATTTTATTAAAACTAATGCCAAAAAAAGTTATCCTAATATTTTATAATTATATATTATTTCTTCACTCTAACTGCATCCGGAACCAGCATTTCGTATTCACCGCCATTTCGTAATACATCACGAACAATGCTTGAGCTTATAAATGAAGTACTTGCAGCGGTTAATAAAAAGACAGTTTCTATTTTAGAAAGTTTTCTGTTGGTGTGTGCAATGGCTTTTTCGAATTCGAAATCGGCTGGATTGCGTAAACCTCTTAATATGAAATTTGCTTTTAGTTTTTTGGCTAAATCTATCGTTAAACCTTCATAAGTAATAACAGATATTTTTGGTTCATTTTTGAAAGTTTCTTCTATAAAACGTTTTCTTTCTTCAAGTGAAAACATGTATTTTTTTTCGGCATTGACACCAATTGCGATTACGATTTCATCAAAAAGTGAAATTCCTCTTTTGATAATATCTTCGTGACCGAGTGTAATGGGATCAAATGATCCTGGAAATATGGCTTTTCTCATTTTTTTTAAGGTTCAAAGTTGTAAAGGCTCAAAGATGATTAAATAAAATTAAAATGTTTTGAAGCTTTGTTGTTGGAATTTGGAATTTGAATTTTGGAATTTATTCTAAGTTATTCTGAGTGTTTTTATCGCAGGAACCCATTCCTCTTTTTTGCAGACTTTGCATGCGGAAGTTCCGGGTTTTTGTTCTTCGGTATGGCCACAAAAAGTGCAGGCATGAATACCATCGGTTGCAATAATTTTGCTTTTTTTATTGAATGCAGCTGGCAAAATTGGCAAGCCAAATTGTACATCTTTATCTTCATAAAAAAATACACTTACTTCTCCGCTGGTTTCTATAAAAGCATGTTTTACCTGGCCTAAATGTTCGATGGATCGTATACGAAGTTCTGAGAAAAATTCATCCTGTGCCAAAGTTTCTTTTTTGAAACTCGATATAGAAAATTTTCCGTCCTGGATTAAACATTCGGTTTTTCCTTCTATAAATTCTTCAAATTTTTTACTTTTTCCTGTCAGCCAGGTTACGGCGCGGTATAAAATAATGATTGTCAAGAAAACAATTGCTGCGGGTACAATTCCGACATCTTCATAAAACATTGGGTCGCCGGCTGCCGATCCAAGTGCGATAATAATTACAGTTTCGAAAATTGATAATTGTTTTACACCTCTTTTACCTGCCAATTTTAGCGTAAGCAGTAAAATAGTAAACATTACAGTTGAACGAAATATTACTTCCAGAATAAAAATTTCGGGAAGCTCGTTAAAAAATAATCTATTCCATTCAAAGATTTCTTTCATTTCTTTTAGTTGCTAAGGTTCTTAGATTCTAAGTTACTAAGTTTTTTTATTATATTAAAAAAGGTTCTGAAGTCTTAGAACCTCAGAACCTTACTATCTTAACATCTTTTAAGCAAGTGCTAACTCAATTGCATTGGTGAATAAATCTTCAAGAGAAATTCCGGCTGCTTTGGCTTGTTGCGGAATCAAACTTTCGGTTGTTAAACCCGGAATTGTGTTCATTTCAAGCATATGTGGTTCGTTGTCTACAATAATGAATTCGCTTCTTGAGAAACCTTTCATCTTTAAAACTTCGTAAGCACGTTTGGCAGTTTCACCCACTTTTTGTGTTAGTTCGTCTGAAATTCTTGCTGGAGTGATTTCTTGTGATTTTCCTTCATATTTTGCTTCGTAATCAAAGAAATCATTGTCTGAAACGATTTCTGTGATTGGTAAAACTTTAATTTCTCCTTTGTAATTGATTACGCCTACGGAAACTTCTGTTCCGTCAAGGAAACTTTCTATGATGATTTCGTTGTCTTCTTTATAAGCCACTTCAATAGCGATTGGCAATTCGGCAGCAGTTTTTACTTTTGATATTCCGAAACTTGAACCGGCTTTATTTGGTTTTACAAAACATGGCAAACCTACTTTTTTAACGATTTCGTCAGTATTGATAACGTCACCTTTATTTAGGTAATAAGAAATTGCCGTTTTGATTCCGTATGGTTTTAAAACCGATAATAAATCACGTTTGTTGAATGTAAGCGCCGATTGGTAATAGTCGCATGATGATTGCGGAATCCCTAATAATTCAAAATACGCCTGCATTAATCCGTCTTCGCCTGGAGTTCCGTGAATGGCATTGAAAACACAGTCAAAAGTGATTTTTTTTCCGTCTACGGTAACAGAGAAATCATTTCTGTCGATTGGAAATTCAGCGTCGTTTTGGTCTACATAAACCCATTTTTCTTTAAAAATATGAATGCGGAATCCGTTGTATTTTGTTTTGTCAAGATATTGGTGTACTACGTTTCCTGAGATAAGTGAGATTTTATATTCGCTTGAATATCCGCCCATTATAATGGCTATGTTTTTCATTTTTATATTTTTGTTTAAAGTTTTATTTTGTTTCAGGTTTCAGGTTTTTTTGCCACGAATTTCTCAATGTCTTATAAAAAGAACGTCTTATGAAACCTAAAGCCCTAGCCCTGATGGGAGCGGCATCCTTTTTCTGGCTTCTTTAGCCAGGAAAAGATACAGCGGACAGCAGGAAACAGCTCCTAACTCTTCGACTCCGCTCAGAGTGACATATGAAATTCCAATTTTTTTAATATTGGTAATATAGTATTACTAGTATTATTAATATTACTTAAAACAAAATTATCATTTTTTTTGAAACGAAATAGCTTTATCTTTGCGACAACTAAAAATAAATTTATGAGTTTACGTAAGTATTTAACTAGCCGTGTGTTTTTTTTACAAGTATTGGGTGCGGCTGCAATTATTGCCGTTTTAGGCTATTTGTTTATGCATTGGCTGACTTTTACAACTGATCACGGACATGAAATTACGGTTCCGAATTTGTCTAAATTGACGGAGGAGCAAGTAGAATCAAAATTAGATGAATTAGACCTTGATTATGTGCTTTTGGATAGTGTTGATTACCGAAGCGGATTTCCTAAATACAGTGTTGTTGAGCAAGATCCGTTGCCGGGAACGAAAGTAAAAGTAGGTCGAAAAATATATATTAAAATCAATGCTTCCGGTTTTTCTTCTGTTAGAATTCCGGATTTAATCGAAAAAACGTATCGTGAAGCGGTTCCTACTTTGAAAGCTTTAGGGCTTGAAGAGGGAACGATTACCTATATTCCAAACTTAGGGAAAGATATGGTTTTGGAGATGCGTTATAAAGGAAGAAACTTAAAAGTTGGAGATCGTGTATTGAAAGCTTCTAAAATTGATTTGGTTTTAGGAGATGGAAAAGCGACTTATGTAGATGAAAGTCAGGCGACAGATAGTACAGCTGTGCCTGCAGAAACCCCACAAGATGAACAATAATATTGAAAATTTAGATCTGGAAGACGAATTATTCGAACATTTTAGATTTGAGGTACCTAAAGGTCAGGCGCTTTTGCGTATTGACAAATATTTAATGAATTTGATTCAGAATGCGACCCGAAATAAAATTCAGAATGCCGCAACTGAAGGAAACATTTTTGTAAATGATATTCCGGTAAAATCAAATTATAAGGTTAAACCTTTTGATGTCGTGACAGTTATGTTATCGCATCCGCCGTTTGAAAACCATATTCTGCCGGAAGATCTTCCGTTGAATATTGTGTATGAAGACGACGCACTTTTACTGATTAATAAAGAACCGGGAATGGTTGTGCATCCAGGTCACGGAAATTATACGGGAACTTTGGTTAATGCTTTGGCACATCATTTTGATAATTTGCCAATGAACAGCAGTGAACGCCCAGGATTGGTTCATAGAATTGATAAGGACACATCTGGACTTTTGGTTGTTGCCAAAACGGAAGCCGCAATGACGCATTTAGCAAAACAGTTTGAAGCTAAAACGTCTGAACGTGAATATATTGCCCTTGTTTGGGGAAATGTTGCCGAAGAAGAAGGAACGATTGAAGGAAATCTTGCCAGACATTTGAAAGATCGCATGCAAATGGCGGTTTTTGCTGATCCTGAAATAGGAAAACCTGCAATTACACATTATAAAGTTTTGGAACGTTTCGGTTATGTAACGTTGATTTCTTGTAAGTTAGAAACGGGAAGAACGCACCAAATTCGTGCACATATGAAACATATTGGGCATCCGTTATTTAATGACGAGCGTTACGGTGGTCATTTGATTTTGAAAGGAACTACGTTTACAAAATACAAACAGTTTATCGAGAATTGTTTTAAAGCGTTGCCACGTCAGGCCTTGCATGCTAAAACACTTGGTTTTGTGCATCCAAATACAGGTGAAATGATGCGTTTTGATACTGAATTACCTCAGGATTTTCAGGATTGTATTGAGAAATGGCGCAACTACGGAAAGACGCATAACATTGAAGACGAAGAGAATTAATTAGATAATTTGTCAATTAGGCAATTAGATAATTTTATATAACACAAATTCTACTAATTTACACAGATTAATTTTCGTGTAAATTAGTGGAATTTGTGTTTTTATTTAGTTCAAAATGTTATTTATTGAATGGCTTTAATCGTTAAATCAATTATTTTGGCTTCTCCGTTTGTTATAAATCCCAGCTTTCCTTTTTGGCTCAAATTGCTTTTTTCGAGAGAGCATTCTAATATAGTTTCGTTATCAACGGAATAGAATAATTGATTATTTATTGCTCTTATTTTTACAGCGTACCATTTGTTGTTTTCTAATTTTAATGATTTTTTGAATAAAGTTGGTCCGCCTCGTTTATTATATTCATCGCTTCCTTTTTTGTAAGTACCTTTTCCGATTACGATATTTTGCTCAATTTGATAAAGATAAGTTCTGATGTAGTTTTCTTTATCGATGTTTAGCATGACTTCAAATAAAGATTCTTTTGTCATGTTTACTTTAAAATTGATTTCATAGTTTTCCGGAAGTTGTTTTTTAGATTCTATAACGCCCCAATGCATTGGTCCTCCGGATCCTGTTAAAGTATCGCTTGCAAGAATCCATTCTTTGGAATTAAAATTCCATTCTGATTTAAGTTTTGAGGTGTTTGTTATTTTATATTGTTTTTCTGTGGTTGAAATTGTGCTTGCGCATGAAGAAATTAATAATGTTATTGTTATTAATAAGAGGTGTTTGAAATTCATTTATGTGTTTTTAATTCAATTCTGAATGGTATTTTATTTTTCCGATTGATCCTGTCGGAGTAGGAATAAGTTCAAAAACAGAAGTAGGAGCGAGGCCTTGTTCTATACGATGTGAAACGTATAAAATACTCACGTTTGTTTCTTGTTTTATAGTGTTGATAAGCTGAATTACTAAATCTACATTTTCATCGTCCAGACCTTCTACAGGTTCGTCGAGAATTAATAATGGCGGATGTTTTAAAACGGCACGAACAATTAACGCAACTCTTTGCTGCCCGATGGAAAGATCGATGAAACGTTTTTTTCTTAAATGTGTCATTTCAATTACTTCAAGCCATTGCGAAACAATTTGTTTTTGATGTGTGGTTGGTTCAATGTAGAGCCCGATAGAATCGAAAAATCCGGAGAGAATCATTTCTTCTAAAGTGTGACTTTTTTGAAACAAATCTGTCATTGAAGTGGCGAAGATTCCGATTTGCTTTTTGATATCCCAAACGCTTTCACCGCTTCCTTTTTTTCTTCCAAATAAAAATAAATCCTGGCCAAAACCTTTTGGATTATCGCCTGTTATTAAAGATAAAATCGTGCTTTTTCCGGAACCATTCGGGCCGATTAATTGCCAAAATTCGCCTTGTTTTATGGTCCAGGAAATGTTGTCGACGATTTTTCGTTCGTCATAACTTACAGAAACATTTTCTAATTTTATTAATACACTTTCGTGGAAGGAATGCGTTTCTATGGCTTTTGGAATTGCAGCCGTATTTAAGGTTTTAAAGTGGCTTTCGGTTTTTGAAATGGGATGCAGTTCAAATGTATTGTCTTTAATCTGGGCTTTATTCGGAACAAAATTTAATACGTCTGTAACACGATTTACAATTTGAATAATAGCAATAATATTGGATAAATCTTTTAACGATTCTGCCAAAATTACTCGCGAAGCCTGATCTAAATGATCAAAAGGATTGTCGAAAATAATGAAATCAGGTTTTTGATTGATACAGTATTTTAAAAACTCTTTCTTACGCTCTCCAGAAGAAAAAGTGCGTAATTGCCTGTGTGATTCCGGAGAAGCTTCAACAGAATCGTATTGGTATTCTTTTTCGATGAATTTTTCAATCGCAATATCAGAAAACAAAATTCCTTTTTGATTGTTAAAAACGGCTAATTCTCCTTTTACTTCGCCTGAAAGTATTGTTTCTATAAAGGCTTTTTTATTTACCAGATTTGATAAAAGTATATCCCAATGCTGCATTTTAAATATTTATTTATGTCGACATAGATAATTATATTTTTGCCACAGATTTCACAGATTAGAATGATTAATCTTTTAATTTGTGGCAAATAAATTTTAAAGATTATCTACGCTTTAAATGTTTTTTAGTTTATTTTGTTTCTTGTGTAAACATGTCGCGATCGTTTCTCGACCATTCGCTCCATGATCCCACATAAAGTTTTGGAATTTCAATTCCCGCATAATCCATTGCTAATAAAGTATGGCAGGCAGTAACACCTGAACCACAATGTACGATTACATTTTCTGGTTTTATATCGCCTAAAATTTCAGTATATTTTTCAGCTAAAACTTCAGGTGATTTGTAAAAACCATCTTCGTTTAAATTTTCACTAAACGGAACATTAATTGCGCCCGGAATATGTCCGGCGATTAAATCTAATGGTTCTGTTAAGCCATCAAAACGATTTTTATCTCTTACGTCAATTACGATATTTTGACTATTATTTCGGGCTTTTTCGACGTCTTCAATATCGGCAACTGCCAAATTCCATTTTGTGATGGGATATTTTTCAGTTGGTTCAAAATTTTCAATTTTAGAACTTGTCTCAAAACCAATTTTTATTGCAGCCTGTAAACCGCCATTCAAAACCTGAACTTTTTTATGTCCGATTGATTTTAGCATCCACCAAAATCTGGCTGCGGCATTCGATCCGTTTTTGTCATCATAAATAATAATGTGACTTTGAGGTGAAATTCCGAGTTTTGAAAGTATTTCTGCAAATTTTTCTACTGATGGCAAAGGATGTCTTCCGCCATTTGCCGGGTTTTTTTCTACAGCAGCCAAATCTTTATTCAAATCGATATAGCGAGCACTTTTTAAATGTTCGTTTCTATAATTTTCTTCGGCATTTGCACCGGCTCGTGCATCAATTAAAACAATTTCAGATGAATCTTTTAAATTTAAAAGTTCTTCGGGATTTATAATGGGAGAAAGTTTCATTTGGTATGGGTTTGTTTTCTGGTATTGCTCAAATAAAAATTACCGTTGTTTATTAATCAGGGATTTTTTCGATCAATATTTCATATTCAGCCTTATCAAAATAAGTACAGGTCATGGCGATAATATCCACTCTCCATTTTGCGATTCCGCATTGTGCTGCGTGATTACAAAAAGTAAGATAATCTGTTTGACCGTTCTGGTGCATTACCAAAAATTCGATAAAACGTTCTTTATTAGCAACAGCTTCAACTTTAATTTCAGGATATTTTTCGTCAGCACTAACATTGTAATTGTTAACGCCGTAATATTCAACATGACCGTCATTTACGAAAGTGTCGTAGCCTAAAACACCCAGAATAATTAAGTCTTGTATATAGTTTGGAAAATCGGCTCCGCTTTTTACTTTGGCATGCGCTTCTTTTATTTGTTCGATTGTAAACATGATATTTTAGTTTTTAGATTAGTAAGTCGAGTTTTTCTGCCACGACCCGAGCGATAGCGAACAGGCGAAGCAATTCACGAATTTTATTCATAAATTAATTAAAAATAATTCGTGAATTCGTGGCGAAAAAAAATAAAATTATTGTTTCAAAAATACAATTAATGGTTTTATAAATTGATCGAAAGATTCAATATGTGGTAAATGGCCTGTATTTGGAACTTCTATTAATTTTGAATTCGGGATTGTCTTTTGTGTTTTTTTACCTAATTCGGCATAATTTCCCATTGTTTTTCTAACTTCTTCAGATACAAATTGTTTTCCGATTGCAGTTTTATCTCGTGTTCCGATGATTAATAAAGTAGGACTTTTGATGTTTTTGAATTCGTAAACAACTGGCTGTGTAAAAATCATATCGTACATCAATGCCGAATTCCAGGCCACCCGGTCGTAATTTGGTGCCGATGTCCAGCCCGCGCTAAGTTCTGCCCATTTCTGGAAATCTGCATTCCATTTTCCGTCATAATAATTCGCCATTTGGTATTTTTTGATGGCTTCGTAATTTTGTTTTAATTCGTTTTCGTACCACGAATCTATGGTTTGATAGGGAACAACAAGTTTCCAGTCTTCTAAACCAATTGGGTTTTCCAATACTAATTTTTCAGCTGTTTCAGGATACATCAAGGTAAATCTTGTGGCTAACATTCCGCCCATTGAATGCCCTAGAATAGTTGTTTTTTCAATTCCCAAATGATCTAATAATTTCTTGGTGTTTTGGGCAAATTGCTGAAAACTATACTGATAAGTTTCTGGTTTTGTCGATTTTCCAAAACCAATCTGATCTGGAACAATAACACGAAAACCTTCTTTTGTCAGAGCTTTTATCGTTGTTTCCCAATAAGCTCCGTTGAAATTTTTTCCGTGTAGTAAAACGATATTTTTGTTGTTGTAATTATCGGGTTTGATATCCATATACGCCATTTTTAAAAGCTGGCGCTGATTGCTCAATTCTAAAAACTGAACAGGAAAAGGATATTCATAATTGGTTAAATTAATGTCAAGTGCTTTTATATTTTCTTTCTGCGAAAAACAAAGAAAGGGAAGGAGGAGAATTATAAATTTCAGATTTTTCATTTCAGTTTAGTATTGGTTTGCATTAACTATAAAATTAAAGTTTACCATTTTAAAAGCAAAACTTAAAATCTTAAAGTTATCAGAAAATAACAGTTTTGTATTACCCTATAAACGACCATCTGGACGCAAATATTTAAATCAATTTAAACACAAATTGCACGAATTTGCACAAATTCTAATAGTTAGCTTAGTTTGTGAAATTAATTTCACAAACTAAAATTAGTGACAATTCGTGCAATTTGTGTTTGCTTTTTATACTTTATATCCAGACGCTAGGCCATAACTGCAATAATGTTTAAGGCAACTTCACCTAATTTTTGATCACCAATAATTTCTACTTTTTGTTTTGCATCATCCGGCGTTATTCCTTTTGAGAACAAAAGCCAGGCGTCGTCAGGATTTATTTTAATAATAGCAGTTGGTTTTTCTTCAAAGGATTCAATAAATTCCCATTGTTTTTCTTTTTTAATAATACTCCATTCACCTCCAATTTCAGTCTTTACAATCAAAGTTACAATTGTGCCTTTTTGTGCCGAAACATCCCGATAAGTGTGAGGCAAAGCATACATGAAAGTGCTGATAAACGGATAGAATAATTCTTTGGTAAAAAGTGCCTGTTTTCCAACAGCGTTTCGAATTTGTTGTTGATGCAGAAATTTCTCAGTGTATTCACGGGCAATATGAAACCAGTTTAATGAAGTTTCTTCGCCGGCCCAATCGACTGAAAAGATGGCATCGTCAAAAGGATCTAATGTTTTTAAATGAGCCGAATATTGTTTCCCGGTACTTTCTAATAATTCAATTATAACATTCGGGCTAAGTCGTTTTGTAGCGTTTGTCCAGGTCATATTGAGCTGATTTAAAAAGTCGACCAGATCACTGTATGAATTAATATTTTCGGGTTTTTCTCCAAAATAATGATCTCTTGAAAAAGATAAACCTCTCAGGTTTCCGTCAAGTAAATGTGAGGCAATATCTTTTACTATCCATTTTTTTGCAACAGTTCTGGCATTCCATTCATCTTCGGTTAATGATTTTAAAAGTTGAATTAACAAATCATCAAGAATAGAAAAAAGTGGTAAGGTTTTTATCGGAACAATTTCAGAAGATTTCATAAACTAATTCGCTTTTGATGTTTTTATGTCATTATTTTTAAGTGTTACAACCTGTTGCGGATATGGAATATTAATATCAGATTCATCAAAACGTTTTTTAATACTTTGCAGCAAATCGCAATACATGACAAAACCATCCGTAGAATTTTTGGCCCACGCCCAGGCTTTTAAGGTAACGCTCGAATCTGCAAGAGCGACAACGCGTGTTACAACCAAAGGTGTTTTTTGTTTCTTGTTTTCGGCTGTTCTGGTATCGATAAAAAGAGGATGTTTTGCAATTTCATCTTTCATGATTTCCAATGCTTTGTCAATATCTGATTCGTAACCAATACCAATTTCAATGATTTTGCAGCATTTAGTATCGTGCATATTCGTGTTTACAATAATCTGATTGCTAATGACGGAATTGGGAATAATGATCCGGTTGTTTTCGGCATCTTTTAAAACAACTTGTCTCAGGTTTATATCTTCAACCGTACCCACAAAATTGTTGATGGTGATTTTATCGTTGATTCGAAAAGGTTTAAAAATCACCAGAAAAATGCCGCTTACAATATTACTTAAAGCTTGTTGAGAAGCAAGACCGGCGACCAGGGAAATCATTCCCGCTCCGGCCAGAAAAGAATGCCCAATGATTTTAAATTCAGGAATTTGAATTAAAGCAAAAGCAAATCCCAGAATATAAATTACGGTAATAATTAAGTGTTTTAAAAACTTAAAACCAGTGGCATCATATTCTTTATTGCTTTGTTTTCGATACAAAAAATAGCGAAGTACTTTATCTGTTACTGCACCCAAAACAATGGTTGTAAGAGCTATTATCGCAATGAAAAAGCCAATTCTAAAGTCTTTTGTAAAATCGATCATGCACTTTAAGTTTTGTTAAAAATCTAAAAAGTTAGAAAAGCTAATTTACGAAGTTTTCCAGCTATTAGCGTAATTGTTGTGTAAAGTATTACGAGGCTTTTGCTTAAAAAAAAATATTTTTTGCTGATTTTAAAATTATAATTAATTGATAACTAATATGATAAAGCAGGATAGAACAGGATGGTCTCTTTTGAGCTTATAAGTAAATTTAGTTACTAACATATAACCAAAATTCATGAAAAAAAGTAACCAACTATTTAAGTTTTTACTTAAATTATTTATGATCTTCGGATTTATTAATAGTTTTGTTAATCTGCAGGCTCAAACATTAGCATTTCCTGAAGCAACTGGTTTTGGGCGATTTACAACAGGAGCAAGAGGGGCTGCAAATCCTCAAATTTATTTGGTAACCAATTTAAACGACAGCGGTCCGGGTTCGTTTCGCGATGCCGTTAGTCAGGAAGGACGATTTGTGATTTTTAAGGTTGGGGGTATTGTAAACTTGCAAACTCAGATTGTTGTGGCAAGTAATACGACGATTGCAGGACAAACTGCAACAGGAGAAGGAATTGTGTTTTTAGGACCAAGAGTAACTTTTACAGGAGCCAATAATACTATTGCCAGATACCTTAGAATTCGGTATGGCGGAACTGCCCAAAATCAGGATGCATCGGGACTTGCAAATGGTGCCAATATGATTTTTGATCACATGACTTTTACCTGGGGAACAGATGAAGTTTTTTCGATAAACTGGGATAGTAAAGGAGTAAGCCCTGATAATATTACGATTCAGAATTCTATTATTGGGCAGGGATTGCATCGCCATAATCATTCGGCGGGAGGATTGATACAGCCTTCGGGCGGAAAAATAAGTTTGATTGGAAATTTATATATCTGCAATAAAACACGTAACAATAAAATTAAGGGAATTAATGAGTTTGTAAATAATGTTGTTTACAATTGGGGAAATTACGGTAATACCTACGGACATACTGAATCTGGTGATGCTTATATTATGGGTGGCGATTCTGCAGGAAGTTCTGATGTAAACATTATCAACAATTACTTTATTGGCGGACCAAATACAAGCAATTCACTTTCGACACCTTTTAACCGCGGTAACAATAATTTCTCCTTATACGGATCAGGAAATTACTTTGATAACAATAAAGATGGGGTTTTAAACGGAACTTTGGTTCCCGCAGATTTAACCGGATATCCTACAGGAGATATTTCTACGATATTATCAACTCCCTATGATTATCCAATGAAGAACACTACTTTAAGCGCTCAGGATGCTTATAGTAAAATAGTTTCAGATGTTGGGGCTTCTTATCCAAGACGTGATCAGGTTGATGATTTAATGATTTCTGATTTGATGTCGAAAGGAACAACGGCGACTTATGTTTATGTTCAAACAGATTTGACGACCCAATTTGGATTTATTAACGGCGGCGCAGGTCATGTTTACGGTGCTCCGGCTCCTTTGGATACTGACAATGATGGAATGCCGGATGCGTGGGAAGATGCAAATGGATTGAATAAAAACCTTGCGGATGCTTTATTGGTTAGTACATCGCAGGCACCTTATCTGAATATTGAAGTTTACATTAACGGATTAACAAATGAAACGCCATCCTCTTTTATTATTCCGCCCTCAAATATAAATTTTACAAATGTTGTATCGACAGAAATTCCGATTGCCAGTTCTTTAACGGTTAACTGGATTGATGGAACCACAAATGAAGATCATTATGTTGTGGAGCGCTCAATAAATGGTACAGATTTTACAGTAATTGCTACATTAGGCGCTAATATTACAAGTTATAATGATACTGGTTTAGTACCAAATACTACCTATTATTATCGTGTTAAAGCAACAAATAGTACTGAATCATCGGTTTATGAAACTACATCTTTAACTACACCGCCAATTCCGTTAGCACCAACTAAGGCAGCAACTCCAAGCCCTGCTTCGGGATTTATTAATGCTGAATTGTCGGGTGGTAATTTAACTTTAAAATGGAGTGGGAGTTCAAATACAGTAAACTATGCTGTATATTTTGGCACAGATTCTTTAAACTTAACCAAATTAGGAGATGTTGCTTATACTGCAAATCCATCTTATCAGGTTACGGGTTTAAATTTGGCAGTAAATTATTATTGGAGAATCGATGCCGTAAATGATAAAGGAACAACAACGGGAGATGTGTGGAGTTTCCGTGCGCTTACACCAAGTCTTGTTGGTCATTGGCCGTTTAAAGAAACTGCTTCTCAGGGAGAACAAATTACGGATATTACATCTTATACCAATCCTGGCACTTTGGATATTGCTTTTGATAATGCCAATGTAAGAGTGGCCGGAAAAGCAAATAATGCGATTGATTTTGCAACATCGGCAAGTGATAAAATTATGGTGAGGATTCCAAATCAGGATCATTTGTTGTTTGATAAAAGTTCGTTTACGATTTCATTTTGGATGAAAGCGGCTCCGGCTTTATTGCCAAGTTCTTCAACCACGAGTATTTATGTTTTGTGTAAAGGTTCGTTTACCAAAAACACAACAACAGGAGCAACAGGGAGAAGATATAATATAGAAATAAAGGACGGACTCTTGCGTTTTGCGATTGATGATGATAAAACGAAAAAAGAAGTAACAACGGCGGCAGTCAAATATTTTACAGATGATTGGGTAAATGTTGTGATTATGAGAGATGTTCTTGCTCATAAAATGAGAATTTATACCGATGGCGTATTCTCTGCTGAATTGGATGAAACTGCCGTAACCGGAATTTCTGAAGAAACGGATTTAATAATTGGAAATATTGGAGAATTGGAACTTGCATCAGGAACTGCGCCTGCACCTTATAAGGGACAATTTGATGAACTTCAGATATTTAATTATCCTTTAAACGCCACTGAAGTATTGGGATTATTTAATCAGGAATTTTTAAGTACCGAAAAATTTAGCCTGAATAAAAATGCAGGAATTGTATATCCAAATCCCGTGAAAGACCAAATTTTCATTAATATTCCGGATCATGCATTGTCTTATGCAACGGCAACTTTGAGCGATATGACGGGGAAAATTATTCTGAAAGAAAAAATTACTTCTGATGGAAACGGACTTTTTGCTTTGAATATTTCGAATAGAAAAATAGCAGGAATGTATGTTTTGAATGTTTCAGGAGAAGATTTAAATTCTAATTTTAAGGTTATTGCAGAATAATAGAATTAAACGAAAAGCTATTCACATAGCCAACGGTTTCAACCGTTGGAGCGCAATATATTTCTACAATCTGGGATAATTAAGATCTAAAAAAAAAATCCAAAAACATAATTGAGGTTATGTTTTTGGATTTTAAATTTTTATTTCTTTTTAAAGTCCAACAAAATCATCACTTTTCGGAAAAATACTTAAAGCTTCGATAGCAATTTCCGGCGTTGGAGAAGCTAATTTACGCAATTTCGTATCCATCCAGGCCCCGTCTACGGTAATTACGGCACAAAGTGTATCGTCTTCTTTTCTAAATTCATGAATGATAGACCAGCGTGAAGCATCGGCTTTCATTTTTGATGTTTTAGTATGAATGAATATTTTGTCTGAAAGTTTTAATTCCTTTCTAAAAACACATTCTTCTCTAAATAAAACAGGACCAAAACCCTGTGTTTGCATTACTTTTAAAGTTAAGCCTAATTCTTCTAAAATTTCGATACGATGCTGTGCACCAAAATCGTAATAAGCACTATGACGAACGTGAAAATTAGGGTCAAGATCTGACCAGCGAAAAGATATTTGTTTGATAAATGAAGCCATTTTTTATTTATAATTTTATGAAAATCGAAATTACAAATAAAAAAGGAAAGGCAACTTTTTTGAAAAGTTAAATCTTAGTAATACTCTGTTTTAAAAGGCGTAAAATCCTGTAGTTTTGGCAACGGCCGAATCATCATTTTCGTTTGGTTTTTGGTTTTCGGAAAATCGTCTTCGCCGTAAGGCTCTGTTGTTTTTATTCTGATTCCCGTTGAAAGATTAAAATCAATCATTCCCATTGTTCCCTGCCCGTCAGAATACACTTGAGAGAAACCAATTAATTCAAAATTTCCATTTTGATATCTGAATTTGTGTTCAAAATTCCCACGAATAAGTTCATTATGAATGCTTAAAATTCCTTTTATAATTGTTATTTCATAAAAAGAATTTCCGTTGTAATAACCGTTTCTCCCTTCTGGAAATTGCTGATCTATTGCTTTGATTGTAGAAATTATTTTTTTGAAAGTACCATTGGTTTCTGCGAAATAAATTTCGAGTTTATATGGCGCTGTTTCACTTATAGTATCTTGTAAAACCTGAACGTAATCAATTAAACCATCTTTATTTAAATCACCTTTTACTTTTGTAATTTCTTTGGTGAAATTATTTTGAGCAGAAAGCATTACTGAAAAAAGAAAGACAAACGGAAATATAAACTTGGGCATTATAAATTATTTTAATTTTGATTCTTCAATGACTGAAATTGTTATGTCATCTTCATTTAATGATTGTAAAAAATCAGAGGCGTCAAATACTTCACCAATTGTTGTTACACCGGTTTTCTTCAATTTTCCTGATAGCATTCTGTTTACAGTTTCAACAACCAATGGCGCTGTAACGGCATATATATCTTGGCCTTGTGCCAAAATAGTTCTTTTTGTATTGTCTTTTGTAGCAACAACTTCCAAACAAAAAAGCTGAGATGATCTGTTCTTTTCGTCGGTCGGTTTTGGTTCTGGAGTTTCTGCATTTCGAAGATCATCTAATGAGTTTTGGCTCAGGAAAGTATTAATGGAATTTACTTTTAAATGACGCGAGATTGTAATGATTTCTGAAAGAGGCAAAGCCACAACATCTTTAATTCCGATTGGATTTTTAAAATCCCACTGTATTGGAGTACTCGGCTGGAGTTCCTGTAAACGGCTGTCCTTTACCGTTAATCTTGTGTAATGATTTCTATCTCCGGTTAATCTTGTTCCTTTTGTAGGATGCCAGGAATCCAGGCCAATGTAAACATTTATCTCGTCAATTGTGTCCCAATCCTTAGTTATGGCAGTGCTTAATAAATCGGCTAATCCGCCGTAAAAAGCAACGGCAGGAATTACTGAAATTTTGTTTGATTTTGCCTTTTCCGAAAATTTTTCAAATACATCCAAAACAGCTTTTTGTTCGGCACTTAAATCTATATAATGAATTCCTAATCGCAAAGCCGATTGAATGACAGGTTCTGCCGTGTCTAAAAAAGGACCAGCGCAGTTTATAATAACTTTTGTTCCGAAAAATGCTTCGTCTAATGATTTTGAATCACTAATATCTGCGGCTTTTATCGCTGAATCCGGATATTGTTGCTGTAGATATAATAACTTTTCATAATCTCTTCCGGAAAGAATTAATTTGTAGCCTTGCCTTTGAAGTTCAGCTGTAATAAATTTTCCGGTATGTCCGTAAGCGCCGTAAATTGCAATGCTGTTTTCCATCGATTAAATAAGTTTAATATATTTAAATAATGCTGATTATCTTTAAATTTAATTTTTTACTGATATTGGCTGAATTTTAATCATTACGGTTCCGCTTATGATATCATGAAGAGCTCTGTTTTTACTACTTGAGAATATTGAAACAAACGAAAGCCAACCTAATAAAAGCTTAAAAAAGTAACGAATTAATGCCTGGAAAAAATTAATTCCCTGATCTTCATTCGAAATTTTACGAACTCTGATTCCTTTAATATTATTACCAATTGTTCCGCCAAAAGTTGTTGCAATAGGTTCGTATAAGAAAAGAGAGATCAATAAAAAAGCTCTTAATGTATCTGGTACATTTTTAAAGTTAGATAAAACATCAGAAAAAATAATCATACATGCTATTATTAAAACAGAATCAATTAGTATTGATTGTATTCTTTCTATCATAAAAGGGTATTTTTCTTTCATATGTTTTTTTAACGAATGTAATTAATTTTCAGGTTCCTTGTTTTGAATTTAATTTTTTTACAATCCATGGCAAAGTAAGCCCTTGTCCGATAAGGGCAAAAGTTTTCTTCTGATGACAGGAGGTTTTTCAAATTCGTTAAATTGGCTTTCTAATTCCTGATCCATTATATTTATTTTTCTTGTTTGTAAAATTATTTTCTTAAAAAACCTGATATGTTATTCCAAATCTAAAAATTTTAGAATATACGGTATTTGTGCCTCCAACATATCCTTCCATATAATTTAGCAATCCGAAAGAATATCCCAGATAAACCCCAAATTTTTTATAATCTGTTGATACCTGAATCCTCGGGCGAAAATCGGTACTTATTGTTTTTCTGTCTATAGAAGTTGTATAGTTATTTTCGTCTTCATCAGTTGCGTCTCCGCATTCTTTAGTGTTTAAAATGCTTGCGAAATCAAAACCGGCTACTAAATCAATTGGTAATTTTGATGCATTAAAACGATATCCTATAAAAGGATTTGCATTTATGGTATTGACACTCATAATTGTTTTTCCCGAAGCAGGAACGTTAAAACTATTTACTTCATCATAAACAGATATAGAGGTTATGGAAGTTTTACTTCCTATGTTTTCGTAACCTAAACCAATCCCGTATATAAGATTAGCTTTGGTTATTCTTTTTAAATTTACAGAAACACCATAAGAAAGTACATTTTTTGAGCCATAAGGGTTGTTTGTATATCCTGAATCTGAGTTGTTATAAAGATTTATAGACGAAGAAGATTCTGCGCTTTCTCCACTAAAAGAAGAAAGTCCTGAATCCAGCGACACTCTCAATTCGGTTTTTTGGCAATATGAATTTGAATAGATTAGAAGAGAAAATGCAAATACAAGTAATTTTTTCATTAGGTTTTTGGTTTTGTTAATGGAACGCTAATGTAGCTAAAATTGTATTATATGTTATTTGCAAATTGTTATTCTTTTTGCTCTTCTTCTTTTAAATTCAGCTTTTTTACAATCCACGGAAGTGTCAGTCCTTGCCCAATAAGCGTTAAAAGTACAACGGCTACAGAAATAAATATTATGGCATTTCGTTGGGGAAAAGGAGTTCCATCTTCGAGGAATTTTGGCAAACCTAAAGCGATTGCAAGAGAAACAATCCCGCGCATTCCGGACCAGCTGATAATGAAACTATTTTTGGTATCAAGTAAGGCGTGTTTGCTTACTTTTCGTCTTTTTTTGTCATTCTTCAGGAAACTTTTTTGAAGACTTGATTTCTGAAAAAATATCCTTACCATTCTGGTCAATAATGCTACAATAGTAATAATAAGCGCATATCCAATGTATGGTAAAATCATATCGTTATCAATATCTTTTAGGATATATCTAAAATTTAGTCCGATTAGGATAAAGATTAATCCGTTTAGAAGAAAAATAATAATGTCCCAAAGGCTTTTTGAACTGTCTTTTAAGTTTTGAGGAAAAATTTTATTACTGAAACGGGAAATTGCCAAACCTAATACTACAACAGCAATTACTCCGGAAACATGAAGATGTTCTGCAATTAAATATGTTACAAATGGCATTAAAAGCATAAATCCAATGGTAGCGTTGGTATTTTTATGGACTTTGGTAAGAATGACGGATAAAATTTTTGCCATAACAAAACCAACTAAAAAACCTCCGCCTAATAATAATACAAAGTTAAGTGTGGCTTTCCAGATTATAAACGCAGAGCCCATTGCGGCTGCTACGGCAAAACGATATGCAACTAAGGCTGAGGCATCATTAATAAGACTTTCTCCTTCGAGTATTGTAATGGTTTTTTCGGGTATTCCTAAACCTTTTGTTATGCTTACTGCTGCAACGGCATCTGTGGCAGAAAGTATGGCGCCGAGTACAAAAGACAGCGGCCAGCTCATGCCGGGAATCATGTAATGTGAAACGACTGCGATCCAAAATGTGGTTAGAAAAACCAATGGTATTGCCAAATTGCTTATTGTACCCAGGTTTGTTTTAAAATGTTTTGGAGAAATATTAAAAGAAGCATCATACAAAAGTGGCGGTAGAAATATCAGAAAGATAATTTCGGGATTGATTTCGATTTCACCCATTGAAGGGATAAAGCCAATTGCGATTCCGGCAATTACTAAAAGAATTGGGTAGGGTAATTTTACTTTATCTGCAAATGCAGAGAGACCAATTACGATGGCGAGTATAAAAATAATGATGCTGTAGTTTTCCATTTTTATATTTTAGAAAAATGCTAATGTAAGTATTTCGGAATTTAATTGAAAATATTGAAAGACATAAACTGTCAAAATAAGAATATGTTCTGATGAAAACGATTGCCCTAGCCCTGATGGTCCCGAAGCTTCGGGAGTCATGCTTTTTCTGGCTTCTTTAGCCAGGAAAAGATATAGCGGACAGCAGGAAACAGCTCCTTATAATGACACGTAAAGTACTGATATGCCATGATTGTCAGGTTTTGAAAATGTCATGTTGTCAGATGATTTTTATTGCGCCGACATGAAACTGACAATTTACTTTGGTTTTTTATATTGGCACAAAGATTGACTTATGCCACCTGAGTTATAAAATGTATATCAAAATTAAATATATAAAAAATGGGTAAAATAATCGGAATTGACTTAGGTACGACGAACTCTTGTGTTTCTGTAATGGAAGGTAACGAAGCAGTTGTTATTCCTAACGCAGAAGGAAAAAGAACAACGCCATCTATCATCGCTTTTGTTGAAGGTGGAGAAATTAAAGTAGGTGATCCTGCAAAAAGACAAGCGGTAACGAATCCTACAAAAACGATTGCTTCTATTAAACGTTTTATGGGACACACTTTTGCTGAAACTCAGGAAGAGGCAAAAAGAGTTCCTTACAGTGTTGTAAAAGGTGACAACAATACACCACGTGTGGATATTGACGGTCGTTTATACACTGCTCAGGAATTGTCAGCAATGACACTTCAAAAAATGAAAAAAACTGCTGAAGACTATTTAGGTCAAACTGTAACTGAAGCGGTTATTACTGTTCCTGCTTACTTTAACGATGCACAACGTCAAGCTACTAAAGAAGCTGGTGAAATTGCTGGTCTTAAAGTTATGCGTATCATCAACGAGCCTACAGCAGCAGCTTTAGCTTATGGATTAGATAAAAAAGGAACTGATCAAAAAATTGCTGTTTACGATTTAGGTGGAGGTACTTTTGATATTTCTGTTCTTGAATTAGGAGACGGTGTATTCGAAGTATTATCTACAAATGGTGATACTCACTTAGGTGGAGATGATTTTGACCAGGTTATTATTGATTGGTTAGCTGACGAATTCAAATCTGAAGAAGGTATTGATTTACGTTTAGATCCAATGTCATTGCAACGTTTGAAAGAAGCTGCAGAGAAAGCTAAGATTGAATTATCATCTTCTGCTGAAACTGAAATCAACTTACCATACGTAACTGCTACTGCTTCTGGACCAAAACACTTAGTGAAAAAATTAACCAGAGCTAAATTTGAGCAATTATCTGATACTTTAGTAAAACGTTCTATGGAGCCAGTTGCTAAAGCATTAAAAGATGCAGGTTTATCTACATCTGATATCGACGAAGTAATCCTTGTTGGAGGTTCTACTCGTATGCCAAGAATCGCTGACGAAGTTGAAAAATTCTTTGGTAAAAAAGCATCTAAAGGAGTTAATCCTGATGAAGTTGTTGCTATTGGAGCAGCTATTCAAGGTGGAGTTTTATCTGGAGATGTAAAAGATGTATTGTTACTTGACGTTACTCCTTTATCTTTAGGTATCGAAACTATGGGTGGTGTAATGACTATCTTAATTGAGGCTAACACAACTATCCCAACTAAAAAATCTCAAGTATTCTCTACTGCTTCTGATTCTCAACCATCTGTTGAGCTTCACGTTTTGCAAGGAGCTAGAGCAATGGCTGTTGATAATAAAACTATCGGTCGTTTCCACTTAGATGGTATTCCACCAGCACCAAGAGGAGTTCCTCAAATCGAAGTTGCTTTTGACATCGATGCTAATGGTATCATTAAAGTAACTGCTACTGACAAAGGAACAGGTAAATCTCACGATATTCGTATCGAAGCTTCTTCTGGATTAACTTCTGAAGAAATTGAAAAAATGAAGCAAGATGCTGAAGCTAATGCTGAATCTGACAAAATCGCAAGAGAAAGAGCTGAAAAATTGAACGAAGCTGACGGAATGATCTTCCAAACTGAGTCTCAATTGAAAGAGTTAGGAAGCAAATTAGCTGACGACCACAAAGTTGCTGTAGAGTACGCTTTAACTGAATTGAGAATGGCTCACCAATCTCAAGACATTCCAGCTATTCAAACTGCTCTTGACAACATCAATGCAGCTTGGAAAACAGCTACAGAAGCTATGTATGCTCAAGGTGGTGATCAAGGTCAACAAGCAGCTCCACAACAAGAGCAATCGCAAGGTGACAATGTTGAAGACGTTGAATTCGAAGAAGTAAAATAATTCTTCTTTAATGATAATGAAAAACCGGACTAGTGATAGTCCGGTTTTTTTGTGGGGTATTTTTACGTTGTGGTTTAAACCCGACAGGTTTTTAAAACCTGTCGGGTTTCTTTGCGGATTTTGATTGTGGATATTTAGTCTTAATACAGGTTAGTTGTTAAACCTGTCCGGTTTCTTTTGCGGATTTTGATTATGGGTATTAGTTTTTTATAACCTTAATCACTTATAAATTAAGAAAGCGCTCTAAAGAATCAAATTGTTCATTTTTGCTATGAGAGATTTTTAAACCCTCAATATTTTCAAATATAGAAATTACTTTTTCACGTTTTAGTTTAGTTGGTTTTTCAGAAACGCAAGTTAAATAAGAACTCCACGGATATTCTATAGGATGTTGACAAAATCCATGATTTACAGGATTGTAATGAATGTATTTTATCACAGATCGTAAATAATATTCATTATCAATTAGTTTTCTTTTAAATGATCGTTCAAATAATGCTCCATGTCTATTGTATCCTTTATTGATTGCTTTTGTATAGGCGTTAAATAAATTACCAAAGGATTGATATGGTGCAATAATCTTTTTGCTTCCATTTTCTTGCTGATTTTGTAGAATCTCTTCACTTGTTTTAATTCTAACTAATAAATGGAAATGATTTTTGAGTAAGCACCAGGCAAAAGTTTCAGCAATTGGGTTGATATGTTTATTATATAAAGTTAAAAAATATTCATGATTTCTATTTTCTTTAAAAATATTTTCACTGTTAATTCCTCTATTATAAATATGGTAATATTTTCCAAATTCAAGTGGTTCAATTATTTGCATCGATTGGTTATTGGTTGACAAACCAGACAGGTTTTTAAAACCTGTCCGGTTTAATTAAAAGTAGTAAAAATAGTACAAATTAATTAATTGTATTTTGAGTTATCTCGCATCAAAATGACAATTGTCATTTCGCGTTCGAATTCTTTTTTGTAATATTACTATATAATTGATTTTTTGAATGAGAAAGATAAAATACAAGAAAGGGCGCAAGCTTCAACATATCACTTTAGAGTATACTGGCTCACATAAAGATCATGAATCTGAGATGCAGCTTTTTGTATATGATAATGAAGACGTTATTGAATACGATAAATTTACTATTCTGGCTTTAAATACATGTATAGATTACTCTAAGAATAACTGGCTGAATATCCACGGATTAAATGATATTAATCTGATGAAAACTATCGGAGCGCATTTTAAAGTTGATGATTTTTTGTTGGCAGATATTTTGAATACCACTAAAAGAACCAAATTACAAGAGCAAGAGGATATCCTGTTTTTTAATATAAAATCGCTTTTGCCATCTGAATATTCAGATAATATAAGTGTTGAACAGCTTAGTTTTATTCTAAAAGATGGAGTTTTAATTTCATTTCAGGAAAAACGTAGCGACTTTTTTACCCACATTAGAGAGCGTCTTCGCACACATGCAGGAATTGTTCGCACAAAAAAAGTCGATTATCTACTGTATTTACTGTTGGATGCTGTGATGGAAAATTTTTACATTACAATTGAAGACGAAGAGGATAAAATTGAAGAATTAATCAATTTGACCAAAAAAGGAGCAGATCCGATTATTCTGGAAAAGATTGAAAATCATCGTGATAATTTCAATTTTCTAAAACGTGCCATTCTGCCGCTTCGGGATTCACTGTATTATTTGAAAACGATTAAAGATGATGATACAAATAAACTCATTCAAAAAGATACGTTCAATTTCTTTATCAGATTGCATCAAAAAAGTTTAGAACTTTTAGAACAAATTGAATCGGATATGAGTTCATTAGAAAGCGCTTCAAATTTTTATTTTTCGGAACAAAGCCGAAAAATGAATGAGATCATGAAAACGCTAACAATCATTTCTGCAATCTTCATTCCGCTTACTTTTATTGTGGGAGTTTATGGAATGAACTTTGATTATATGCCGGAATTACGTGCCAGAAATGGCTATTTTATGGTCATGGGAGCCATGTTTTTATTGGTAATTGCCCTTATCATTTATTTCAAAAAAAGACGTTGGTTTTAACGTTTGTTTCAGTTGAAAATTTTTCATTTAGATTATCTTTGTTTAGAATCAATATAAATAACTATGAGTAAAGCAATATATATAGCCACAAGCGATCAAAATAGCGGTAAATCGATTATTACACTCGGTTTGATGAGCATTTTGATTGGTAAAACGGCTAAAGTAGGTTATTTTAGGCCTATAGTTGAAGATTTTGTCGATGGAGAACAAGACAATCATATCGAAACTGTTCTCTCTTATTTTAACCTTGATATTAAGTTTGAAGACGCATATGCCATTACAAAAAGCAAGCTGATCAAGAAGAAAAATAAAGGAAAAATAGGTGAGGTTCTGGATCTTATTATCGAGAAATATAAAAAGCTGGAAGAACGTTTTGATTTTGTTCTTGTGGAAGGAACAAGCTTTACGGGCGAAGGAACTTCAATCGAATTGGATTTGAATGTTTTAATTGCAAAAAATCTCGGAATTCCTACTATAATTATTGGTTCAGGAGTTGGTAAAACATTAGAAGAATTGGTAGACAGCCTTTATTTGGTTTATGATTCTTTCAAAGTAAAAGAAGTTGAGGTTTTATCGGTTTTTGCCAATAAAGTTCAGCCGGAAAATATTGAGCTGGTTACAAAAAGTCTTCAAAAAAGTTTACCAGCGAATGTTTTGATTAATACAATTCCGCTTATTTCAAGTTTGAATAATCCAACAATGCAGGAAATTGTAAATGAACTGGATGCCAAAGTTTTGTTTGGAGAAAATTATCTGAACAATGAAATCGGGCACTTTAGTGTGGGAGCAATGCAATTGCATAATTATTTAGTGCATTTGCATAATAATGCACTTGTAATTACTCCGGGGGATCGTTCTGATATTATTTTAGGTGCTTTACAAGCCAATGAATCAGCAAATTATCCGACTATTTCAGGGATTATTTTAACCGGAAATATTGTTCCCGAGGAAAGCATTTTAAAGCTTATTGAAGGACTTTCTGCAATTGTACCAATTATTGCTGTTGATGGCGGAACGTATCATATTACAAACCGAATTGGTGCGATAAAATCTGAAATTTATGCCAACAACACCCACAAAATAGAAACTTCCATTACAACATTCGAAAAATATGTTGATAATGAAGCATTATCCGAAAGGTTAATCACTTTTGTACCTGAAGGAATGACACCAAAAATGTTTCAGTACAATATGGTGAAAAGAGCCAAACAGCATCGTAAACATATTGTTTTGCCAGAAGGAAATGATGATCGAATTATCATTGCTGCTTCAAGATTATTAGATATGGATGTGGTTGATATTTCGATTATTGGAGATAAAAAACAAATTGAAAGTAAAGTTACAGAACTCGGAATCACATTTGATTTTTCGAAAGTAAATATTATAAATCCGAGCGAATCAAAAAATTATGAAGATTACGCCAATACTTATTATGAGCTTAGAAAAGCCAAAAATGTAAGTATTACAATGGCAAGAGATTTAATGGAAGACGTTTCGTATTTCGGAACCATGATGGTGTATAAAGGTCACGCTGACGGAATGGTTTCCGGAGCCGCGCATACAACACAACATACTATTTTGCCGGCATTACAATTCATTAAAACAAAACCAAATTCATCTGTAGTTTCATCCGTATTTTTTATGTGTCTGGAAGATCGTGTTTCTGTTTTTGGAGATTGTGCTATTAACCCAAATCCAACCGCAGAACAATTGGCAGAAATTGCAATTTCTTCGGCAGAATCAAGTTCAGCTTTCGGAATTGAACCTAAAATTGCCATGCTTTCTTATTCTTCCGGTTCATCAGGAAAAGGAGATGAAGTAGAAAAAGTAAGAGCCGCAACTGAGATTGTAAAACAAAAACGTCCTGATTTAAAAATCGAAGGGCCAATTCAATATGATGCCGCAGTAGATCGCGCCGTAGGAAAAAGCAAAATGCCGGATTCTGAAGTGGCAGGGCAGGCGAGCGTACTTATTTTCCCTGATTTAAATACAGGAAATAATACCTATAAAGCCGTACAAAGAGAAACCGGAGCATTAGCCATCGGACCAATGTTGCAAGGTTTAAACAAGCCTGTTAACGATTTAAGCCGTGGCTGTACTGTAGATGATATTATAAATACAGTTGTAATTACAGCAATTCAGGCGCAGGGACTTTAATTATTAATTGTGAATTATTAATTATTAATCATTAGTTTTTCACATTATAATTTTAAAAAATCCGTTTTCATCCGCGTTTTGCTTTAGCAATCTGCGTCATCAGCGTCCAAATTTGCGTTCTTAAAAAATATAGGCTTGACCCTTTAGTAAAAAAACTTAGTGACTTAGTGCCTTCGTGGCAAAAACATAAAAAATGAAAATATTAATTATAAACTCAGGAAGTTCATCAATAAAATACCAATTAATGATTATGCCAACAAACGAAGTAATTTGTAGCGGTATGATTGATAGAATTGGCTTAGAAACTTCAAATGTTACGTTCAAAACAGCTTCAGATTCATTAGAAGAATTGCTTCCAATTGCGAACCATAAAGTAGGTTTGCAAAAAGTTGCCGATATGCTTTTAGATGCTGAAAAAGGAGTTATAAAATCGACTTCAGAAATTGGCGCAGTTGGACATCGTGTGGTGCATGGAGGAAGTTATTTCTCTGACACAACAATTATAACAGAAGAGGTTAAAGAAAAAATAAAAGAACTTTCAGAATTAGCGCCTTTACATAATCCGGCACATTTGGTTGGAATTACTGTTGCCGAAGAAATTTTTTCGGATGCAAAACAAGTCGCAGTTTTTGATACAGCTTTTCATCAGACAATTCCGGTTGAAGCATACAAATATGCGATTCCAAATTACCTTTTAACAGAGAATAAGGTTCGTGTTTATGGTTTTCACGGAACAAGTCACAAATATGTATCTGAAAAAGCGATAGGTTATTTAGAAAATAATTCTAAAATAATCACAATTCACTTAGGGAACGGGTGTAGTATGACAGCGGTTAAAGACGGAAAAAGTATCGATCATACCATGGGATTTTCGCCTGCAAATGGCTTGATTATGGGAACCCGTGCCGGAGATATCGATCAATCGGTAATTTTTTATCTGACTAAAAATTTAAGCTACACTGCAGATGAAGTAAATGCAATTTTACTAAAACAAAGCGGAATGCTAGGGCTTACAGGTTATAGTGATTTGCGTGATATTGAAGCAGAAGCCGAGAAAGGAAATAAAGATTGTCAATTGGCTTTATTAATGAACGCTTACAGAATTCGAAAATATATAGGCTCTTATACCGCAGCTTTAAATGGTCTGGACGCTATTATTTTTACTGCCGGAATTGGTGAAAATTCATCTTATATGCGAAAATTGGTTTGTACTGATATGGACTATTTCGGAATTGAATTAGATCAAGAAAAAAATCAGGTTCGTTCGAAATCAATCAGAGAAATTAGTAAGCCAAATTCAAAAACAAAAGTTTTGGTTATACCAACAGATGAAGAATATGAAATTGCCAATCAGGTTTATCAATTGCTTCAAAACTAAATTTAAAATCCACTTTATAAGTAAAAAAGCTTCTCAACCGAGAAGCTTTTTTACTTATAAGAATTGAATATTTGTCATTATCTTTGAATATAAATCTGAATATTTTGAAATCGATACTTCTAAAATTATTTTTCTTCTTTTTCATCGCTTCTCAAATTCAAGCACAAGAATTACTTCCTTTCGTTGAAAACTATAATAAATCAGATTATCAGGGTGATAATCAAATTTGGAATGTTGCTCAGGGAAAGGATAATGCGATGTATTTTGCTAATAATCACTACTTATTGCGATATGATGGTGTAATGTGGGAAAAATATACATTGCCGAATAAAACCATTATTCGTTCAATTATGATCGAAGGCGATAAGATTTATTCCGGTTCTTATAAGGAATTTGGTTATTGGTACAGAAAAGATGGTAAAATGCGATATGTTTCGATTACCAAAAATCTGCGTTTGTTTGATGAAAAAGATAACGAAGAAATCTGGAAAATTTTCAGATTTAATGGTTCTATTTATTTCCAGTCGTTTAACGATGTTTTTATTTATGACGGAAAACATATTCAAAAAATTAAATTTCCATTTTTAATTTCTTATTGTTTTGTAATCAATAAGAATGTTTACGTTGCTTCTGTTGAAAAAGGTCTTTTTAAAATGGATGGCTCCAAAATTTCGAATCCAAAAGGCTGGAATGTTTTAAAAAACACAGTTGTACATGCAATTGAGAAATATAATGACAAGTTCTATATTTTTACTCAGAAAAAAGGAATTTTTATCATTGAAAATAATGGATTAAAACCCTGGAACAATCCATTGAATGAAACATTAAAAGCAGCTACAATTAATATTGCTAAATTTATAAAAACAAACAAACTGGTTGTTGGAACCGGAAACAGGGGAGTTTTTATTTATGATTTTAATACAGACACCTATAAAAACATTGATAGAAGCAATGTTTTAATGAATAATTCTATTTTAAGTATTGGCTTTGATAAAGAAAATGATTTGTGGCTGGGGTTAGATAACGGAATTGCACATGTTGAAGTAAATTCGCCAATCTCCTTTTTTTACGATAATTCAGGAACGTTAGGTTCTATTTATTCTGTTGCTACAACTAATAAGGGATATTTAATTGCTTCAAATCACGGTGTTTTTGAATTTGATTCCGGAAAATTTAAAATGATACCTAACACACAGGGTCAGGGCTGGAATATTACTAAAATAAATGAAAAATATATTATTGGTCATAATGACGGAACATTTTCATATGATAATGGATTTTTAAGCAAGATAAATAAAGTAAGCGGAGGGTGGAATTTATCGAAAAGCAGCATCAATGATACTTATTTTCAATCTACTTATAGTGGCGTTTTGGTTTATGATAATCCTTTAGACCTTACTAAATATAAAGTAATTAACGATTTTACTAAACCAATTAAATACGTTGCCCAAAATAAAAAGAATGAAATTTGGGCAGCAGATAATTATCGTGGTTTGTATCGTGTTTTATACGACGATAACTATAAAACTAAGAAAATTGAGAATGTAACCCAGCAAAGTAAAATCAAAAATGACTTTGGAGTTAAGATTTTTGAATTTAGAAATGAAATACTCTTCTTAATCAACAATTCTTGGTATACGTATAATTCGATAACCAACAAACTTGAAGAAAACGAATTGTTTAATGAAAATTTCAAGAACGTTTCTGATGTAATTGGCATAGATGAAGATCATTTTATGGTACTTCAGGATGGAATTTTATACCATATATATGTTAAGGGAAATAAATTTGTTTGGAATATTATTCAGGAGAAATATTATAAAGGAAAATTAATCAATGACAACCTGAGAATTTTTAAAAACAAGAATCATTATTTATTAAATCTTGATGATGGTTTTATTTCTCTTCAATTGAAGTATGAAAATAAGCAAAATACACAGATAAAAGTTGAAGCTTTTAATGATGGAAATTTAATTCCTGATGATTCTAAAATTAAATACAACACCGAGCTGAAAATTAATGTTATATCTGGAATTTATGGAGCCAGCAAACCAAATTTGTTTTACAAATTAAATAATAGCAAAGATTTTAGTCCAATTTCAGATGGATTGATTGTGCTGAATAATTTGAGCAGTGGCTATCATTCAATGGTAGTCTATAAACACGATGGTGCTAATTATGACAAAGTATCAAGTTTTGAATTTAAAGTAGCTCAGCCCTGGTACTTTTCTTTTTGGATGATCTTATTGTATCTTTTAATAATTGGAGCGGTTTTATTTTTCTATTACAAATGGAATAAACTTCGTTATATGCAAAAATTAAAATTGCAGGCCGAGGAATTAAAACATCAAAGAGAAATTCTTGAAATGGAGTTGAAGGCTGAAAACGAATTAAATATTCAGGAGTATGAAAAACATATTTTAGAATTGGAACTACAAACTAAATCATCCGAAGTTGCCGGAAAGTCATTGTCTATAGCCAAACAAAGTGAGATGATTGAAAATATCCAAAGCATTTTGGATTCTGAAAAAGATTTCAACAAACTTAAAAGTGAAATTAAAAAGGCAATTAAGATAAATGAAGTCAATAAACACGAGTGGGAAATTTTTGAAACCAATCTGAACCAAATCCATAATGAGTTCATTATAAATCTTTCAAAGAAGTTTCCAAATTTAACTCCAAAAGATATAAAATTGTGTGTTTATCTTAAAATGAATCTTTCATCAAAGGAAATTGCCCCTATGATGAATATCTCTTTCAGAGGTGTAGAATTACATAGATATCGCCTTAGAAAGAAATTAAATCTCTCACAGGAAGAAAATCTGTCAAAGTTTTTATTAAGTCTGTAAGATTTGCATTTGTTTTTTACATATTTTATATTTTTCTACATCATTTTTTATAGAATTACAATACATCATTACTACATCATAAGGTTATGTTAAGGAAATGAAATTAACATTTAAAGCTTTGATTTTTAGCACAATATATTAATGTTTTAACATAATGATGTAGCTATGTAGTAGTGGTATTTGATGTACTACAACGTTGTAATTGTTTAATTTGGCTCTACTAACTTAAACGATTACGAACTGTATGAAAAATTTTATTTTTAGCTTTTTAGCACTCTTGCTTCTTCCGGCTTATATGTCTGGACAAGCAATTAAAGGAAAAGTAGTAGACAGTAGTGGAATGGGAATTCCCGGAGCAGTTATTAGCGCTCCCAATTCACGAACTTCTGCTGATGCTGATTTCGACGGAAATTTTACAATAAATGCTAAAGTGGGTGAGATTATAAAAATCTCAATGCTTGGTTTCGACGCTGTATCTGTACCCGCAACAGCAGAACCAATGTCAATTACATTAAAAGAATCAGGTGATACTGCCTTGAAAGAAGTTGTAGTAATTGGATATGGTACAAGAAAGAAAATTGATAATACTTCGGCTGTAAGCTCAATTAAATCGGAGGAAATTACCAAAATGAAGGTTGCAAATGCATCGCAGGCTATACAAGGTAAGGCGGCTGGTGTTCAGGTATCTACTTCAGATGCGCCTGGAAGTACACCTTCAGTTGTAATCAGGGGAGCTGGTACTGCATTAGGAGGAAGAAATCCTTTATATGTTGTAGACGGTATGCCAACTGATAACATCAATAACATTAATAGTAATGATATTACATCTTACGAGATTTTGAAAGATGCTTCTTCATTAGCTATTTATGGAACCAGAGGGGCAAATGGAGTAATTATGATTACAACAAAAGCCGGAAAAGGGAAACTTACTGTAGATGTTGAAAGTTTTGCTGGTATTAGAAGCCCTTTGAAAAAAGTAAAAATGGCAAATAGTGACGAGTATGTTCGCTATAGTAATGCTGCTTACAGCAACGATTTTCCGCAAGGCAGATTCTCTGCAAATCAGCCTTATAATACAGATTGGTTAGATGCGATTACAAGAACAGGAACCTATACTCAAAACAATATTGCAATCTCAGGATCTTCAGAAAATGTAAAATACTTTTTTAGTGTTGGGAATTATGAAGAAAAAGGAATTTTAAACGGATCTGATTACGGACGTACTACTATCAGAAACAATAATGAGTTTAAACTTTCAGAAAAAGTTAAAATAACCCAGAATTTAAGTGTAAGTACTATTAAGAATACACCAATGCCTTTGAGCGCATTTACAAATGCTTACAGACAATCTCCACTAGTTCCTGTGCGTTACGCTGATGGAAAATATGGTGTGCCATTTGTTTCTAATGGAGTTGTAGCTGAAACCGGAGCATCTTTTAACAATGTTGGAAATCCGGTAGCTCAATTGGATTATACAAATGAGCAGCAACAAACTGTTATGTTGCAAGGTGGATTGAAATTAGATTATGATATTATCAAATCTTTAAAATTTACTTCACAATTCAATGGAGAATTTTATACCTACAAACAATATAATTATGTTGATAATTTAGCACTTTGGTTATCAGCTGATCCAACTCGTGTACAATCAGGTTACGATACTAATAGTTTGAACACAAACACTTTGACAAGAAACAGAGATCAATACTTTAACTGGAATTTGTCCAATTACTTTACTTATAATAAAGTTTTTGCTGATATTCATGACGTTGAAGTTACAGCGGGTATTGAGGCGAATGTACAAGGAACAAGAGAAAAGTTAACTATTGACAGAAAGAATGTAAATGCAAACTCAAATTACTGGTCTTTAAAAGATGTTAATGTTGCAGGATCTGTTACAGGTTTTAAAGATGAAGCTTTGAATCAAAGAAGACTGGCATCTTATTTTGCACGTTTTCAATATAAATTGTTAGACAAATATTTGGTTACAGGTACTGTAAGACGTGACGGATCATCACAATTTGCTGAAGACAAACGCTGGGGAACATTTCCATCAGTTGGTTTAGGTTGGATTGTATCTAAAGAAAGCTTCTTAAGTAATGTAGAACCAATTAATTTATTAAAAATTAGAGGATCTTGGGGTAGATTAGGAAATCAAAATGTGCCTCTTAATACTCAGTTATTAACTTCTGGATTAGATTATGGTGGTTTAGGTTCTGGTACTACCGTAAATTCTCAGGTAGATCCTAATTTATCTTGGGAAATTGTTGAAGAACTTTCAGGAGGTTTTGATTTTGAAGTATTGAACAGTAGATTAAAAGGATCTTTTGATTTGTATGATAAAAATACAACAAATACAATTTTGAATGTTAAGCCATATTCAAGCTCAGGAATTACTGTAGCTACACCTGCACATGTTGGAGAAGTATCTAACAAAGGTTATGAAATTGCATTACGTTGGGATGATAAAATAAACGACAATTTAAGCTATTGGGTAGGCGGAAATTTTTCTCATAATAAAAATGAGCTTACAAGCCTTAAAAATGTTCAGTTAAATCCAATTATTGGAGGAAGTTTAGGAAATGGTCAAAACACCAAAATTCTTGATAACACTTCTGTAGGTCAGCCATTAGGTAGTTTTTATATGTATGAGTATGCAGGAGTTGATCCAACAAACGGTCAAATGTTGTACTACAAAGCAGATGGTTCTAAAGTTGCTCAATCAGGATTAGACGAACTTAAAGACAAAAAGTATGTAGGTTCTCTTTTACCTACTTCTAATTATGGAGTTACTTTAGGAGTAAATTACAAAAACATCGATTTTTCTGTTGACGGTTACGGTGTTGGAGGATCAAAAGTATATAATGGAAAAAAAGCGCAGCGTTTTGGAGGTGAAAACATAGAGGCTTCAACAGCTCGTGATTTCTGGACACCAACTAATACTACAGCTTCTAATCCTGCACCTTCTAATTTAACTCCTTTTGCTTCAACTTATTACTTGGAGTCTGCAGATTTTTTTAGAATCAATAACATTACTTTAGGATATAAACTTCCTCTTAAAGAAGATCAGTTTATTAGCTTTTGCCGAATTTATGTAAACGCAATTAACCCATTTATCACACAAAAATTCTCAGGATTTTCACCAGATGTTGTGTCTGATGGTAAGTTAGTTGAAGGCACTCAAGGGGTTGAGTTAGATGCTTACCCATCATTGAGATCATTTGTTATAGGTGCTAATTTAAAATTTTAATATCATGAAAAGATTATATATATCAATATTTGTGCTTTCTGGATTATTTTTTTCCGGATGTTCAGATGATTTTTTAGATGTAGATTCAACAGAAGCTATTCCGGCTGATCCGGCTTTGGTTAATAGTGATGCGGGAGCATCAGGTTTTGTAACAGCAATTTACAATCAATTTTTAGGCTGGGAAATGTCCTCTTTTGGGTGGAATGCAGTTTCAAGTATTATCTCAGATGATGCAGATAAAGGATCTGACCCGGGAGATGCTGGTGGAGATAAAGATATTGTTGATGCATTGACTTATAACGCTTCAACGCCATCATTTCAATCTACCTGGGAGGCTAATTATGCTGGAATTAACAGATGTAATCAGGCATTGGCAATGTTTCCTAAGTTAGATCTTGTAACACCTAGTTTAAAAGCGAGATTAACAGGAGAAGCGAAATTCCTGAGAGCTTTTATGTATTTTACTTTAGTAAAAGGGTATGGTGGAGTGCCAATTATAGATCATTTAGCTACAGTTCCAATCTCTGAGGATGATAGAAAAATGCAATTGACACGTAAAACAGTAGCAGAAGTTTATGCTTTTATAGAGCAAGACCTAAATGATGCTGCAGAAGCTTTGCCTTTAAAATCAGCTTATACAGGGGCAGATGTTGTCAGAGTTTCTAAAGGATCTGCATACGCTTTATTAGCAAAAGTAAATCTATATCAAAAAAATTGGCAAAAAGTAATTGACAATTGCGATAAAGTAACGGGTTATTCTTTAGTTTCTGATTATTCATTACAATTTAAAAAAGAAGGAGAATTTGGTCCAGAATCTATTTTCGAAATTAATGGAGTTGGTTCTACTTCTACACCTGGATTTGGAATTGGAAATTACTCTGTTTCTCAAGCACCACGTGGTGCCGGAGGTTGGGGATGGGGATTCAACACACCAACTCAAGGTTTAGCAGATGCTTATGAGCCAGGAGATGTTAGAAGAGAAGCAACTATCATTTTTAGAGGTTCAGTTTTATACGATGGTAGAGAAATACCATCAACTGTAGCAAATCCAAGATACAATTATAAAGCATACTCATCATCTTTTTATAATCAGGAATTTACAGATACAAATCTTAGATATTTAAGATATGCTGAAGTTATATTAATGAAAGCTGAGGCGCTAAATGAATTAGGTCAGACTGATGCAGCCATTCCATTATTAAATCAAATTAGACTTAGAGCTAAAATAGGAGAAACATCAGCAGTGTCACAGGCAGATGTGAGAACAGCAATCTGGAAAGAAAGAAGAGTAGAATTTGCTTTTGAGCATGACAGATGGTTTGATCTTGTTAGAACAGGACAAGCTGAAGCAGCCATGACAGCAGACGGGAAAAACTTTATTGTTGGAAAACATGAATTATGGCCTATACCAACTTCATTCTTAAGAGAAGCCGGAGCGCTTTCACAACAAAACCCTGGTGGTTACTAATTAAAATCTCAAAATCACTCCTTTCGAAACTTGAAAGGAGTGATTATTTTCAAATTCCCATAATTTTTTTATAATGATTAGAATTTCAGTTTTACTAATGGTTTTTACTTTTTTTGGTTGTGGTTCAAATACTGACAAACCAAAAGAAAATGCAGAAGAAAATACTGCAACGGAGAAATTATCTGATGAGCAACTTTTAAACGTGGTTCAAAAAGAAACCTTTAAGTATTTCTGGGATTATGCTGAACCAAACTCTGGATTAGCCAGAGAACGTTATCATCCAGATGGAATTTATCCTGAAAATGATTCGAATATTGTAACTACAGGAGGTTCTGGTTTTGGATTGATGGCGCTTGTTTCTGGAATGTCTCAAGGCTATATTACCAAAGATCAAGGTGTTGAAAGATTAAACAAAATTGCGGATTTTTTAGGCAAAGCCGATCGTTTTCACGGAGCATGGTCACACTGGATAAACGGAAATACAGGAAAAGTAAAGCCTTTTGGAACCAAGGATAATGGCGGAGACTTAGTCGAGACTTCATTTTTGGTTGCGGGAATGATTACAGTTCGCGAATATCTAAAAGACGGTTCTGAAAAAGAAAAAGCAGTAGCTCAAAAATATGACGCACTTTGGAAAGGTGTAGAATGGAACTGGTACACAAACAACAAAAATGTTTTATACTGGCATTGGTCGCCAACTTATGCGTGGCAAATGAATTTTGCATTAGAAGGATACAACGAATGTTTAATTACTTACGTAATGGCAGCTTCTTCGCCAACTCATGGAATTGATGCAAAAGTTTATCACGAAGGCTGGGCAAGAAGCGGAGGAATCGTTTCATCAAAAACAAAATACAATCTTCCGTTAATTTTAAAGCATAACGGAGCAGAAGAATTTGGCGGACCATTATTCTGGGCGCATTATTCTTATGTAGGACTTGATCCAACTCAATTAAGCGATAAATATGCGAACTATTGGGATTTAAACGTAAATCAAACCAAAATCAATTATAAATATTGTGTAGAGAATCCTAAGAAAGGCTACAGTGCTGATTATTGGGGATTAAGCGCTTCGTATTCAAGAAATCCTGATGGCTCAATAGGTTATAATGCACACATGCCAAGCAACGATCAGGGCGTTATGTCGCCAACTGCTGCTATAAGCTCGATTGTTTATACGCCAAAAGAATCTATGGCTGTAATTCGTAATTTATACGATAATCATAAAAAAGAAACTTGGGGAAATGCCGGTTTTTATGATGCTTTGAGTTTACAGAATAATAACTGGGTTGCAAAACGCTACTTAGCAATCGATCAGGGACCAGAAGTTGTGATGATCGAAAATTATAGAACTGGATTATTATGGAAATTATTCATGAATGCTCCCGAAGTAAAACAAGGTTTAGTAAAACTTGGATTTAAATCAGGTAAATACGGTTTTTAATGGCATTTAAAATTAAAAATAGTATAACGTTATTGTTGATTCTTTTTTCTGTGATTGGTTTTGCACAAAGTGAGACAAACGGAAAACTAAAAACGGTTGTGGTTGCCAATTATGAATTAGGTTATGCTTTACATAAACCAGCCAATACAAAAGAGAAAAGACCTTTAATAGTTTTTATTTCCGGCGATGGAGAAAAGGGAACTGATATTGAAAAAGTAAAAATTCACGGGCCTTTAAAGTACTTAAAAACACATCAATTAGATGCTTATGTTTTGGCTCCACAATGTAAGGAAGGTGAAAAATGGAGTATTGAATCTATTTATGAATTGATTTTAAAAATTCAGAAAGAGAACAAAATAGATCCAGACAGAATTTATGTTACAGGTTTAAGTTCAGGAGGCTGGGCCGCTTGGAATTTAGCACTTTCGTATCCGGATATGTTTGCAGCAATAGTCCCAATTTCTGGTTTTGTTGATTTAATTGAATTAGAAAGTGCTTGTAAAATAGCCAATATACCAACCAGAATTTATCACGGATTATTGGATGATGTGGTAAAAGTAGATTATGCAATTGCGATTTATAAAGAATTAAAAAAATGTAATGCAAAAGATGTTCAGCTGACCATTTTTGATGATGCAGGTCATGATAGCTGGACAAGAGTTTATGATAATCCGGAAATTTATGACTGGATGCTTAAACAGATGAAAACAAATACAAATAAATAAAAACAATAGAATGAAAAAGAAATTAGTCTTACTGTTTTTAGGATGTGCTGTTTTGGGTTACGCCCAAAAAAAGAACACTAAAAATGCAGTAAAAATTAAACCGAAATCTGAGTTTGTAGCCGAGTTAATTTCAAAAATGACTTTAGACGAAAAACTAGGGCAGTTAAATTTACCAACTTCTGGAGATATTACTACAGGACAAGCTAATAGTTCTAATGTTGCAAAAAATATTGCCGAGGGAAAAGTTGGAGGTTTGTTCAACATCAAATCGGTACAAAAAATTAAAGAAGTTCAAAAAATTGCTGTTGAAAAAAGCCGCTTGAAAATCCCATTGCTTTTTGGAATGGATGTTATTCATGGTTACGAAACTACATTCCCAATTCCGTTAGGATTGTCTTGTACATGGGATATGAATTTGATCGAAAGAAGTGCCCAAATTGCCGCTCAGGAAGCAAGTGCAGACGGAATTAACTGGACGTTTTCACCAATGGTTGATATATCCCGTGATCCGCGTTGGGGAAGAGTTTCTGAAGGTTCAGGTGAAGATCCTTACTTAGGAAGCCAAATCGCAAAAGCGATGGTAAACGGTTACCAACAACACGATTTATCTAAAAACAATTCAATTTTAGCTTGTGTAAAACACTTTGCTTTATACGGAGCTCCAGAAGGTGGACGTGATTACAATACTGTTGATATGAGTCATATCAGAATGTTTAACGATTATTTCCCTCCTTACAAAGCGGCTGTTGATGCTGGTGTAGGATCGGTTATGGCCTCTTTCAATGAAGTTGACGGAATTCCGGCTACAGGAAACAAATGGTTAATGACCGATGTTTTGAGAAAACAATGGGGTTTTAAAGGTTTCGTAGTAACAGATTTTACAGGAATTCCTGAAATGATTGAACACGGAATGGGTAATTTACAAGATGTTTCGGCTATGTCCTTAAACGCAGGTGTTGAAATGGATATGGTTGGAGAAGGTTTTTTAACTACTTTGAAAAAATCTTTAGATGAAAACAGAGTTACTATTTCACAAATTGACAATGCCGTAAGACTTATTTTAGAGGCAAAATATGACTTAGGATTATTTGAAGATCCTTATAAATATTGCGACGAAAAAAGAGCTAAAACGGAGATTTTTACAGCAAATAGCAGAAAAGAAGCAAGATCGATTTCTGCTCAGTCATTGGTTTTATTAAAAAATCAAAATCAGGTTTTACCTCTTAAAAAATCTGGAACTATTGCACTTATCGGACCATTGGCAGATGCAAAAGAAAATATGCCTGGAACATGGAGTGTAGCTACAAAAATGGAGAATGCTATTTCATTATTAGCAGGAATTAAAGAAGTTGCAGGAGCATCCACGAAAGTGCTATATGCAAAAGGAAGCAACTTAGATTATGATGAAACTTTTGAAACTAATGCTACAATGTTTGGTAAAACCTTGCACCGCGATGCACGTTCGAAAGAAGATTTATTAGCAGAAGCATTAAAAGTTGCAAATCAGTCAGATGTAATTGTGGCAGCTCTGGGAGAATCTGCAGAAATGAGCGGAGAATCAAGCAGCCGTACAAATTTGGAAATTCCACAAGCGCAAAAAGATTTATTAAATGCACTATTAAAAACAGGAAAACCGGTTGTTTTAGTATTATTTGACGGTCGTCCTTTGGTTATTACAGATGAAGAAAAAACAGTTCCGGCAATTTTAAATGCTTGGTTCGCCGGTACAGAAGCGGGTTACGCTATCGCCGATGTTTTATTTGGAGATGTAAACCCTTCTGGAAAATTGACAACAACTTTCCCAAGAAGCGTAGGACAAGTGCCAATTTATTATGCACACAAAAATACAGGAAGACCACTTTCTAATACAGAAGGAAAATTCGAGAAATTCAGATCAAATTATATCGATGAAAGAAACGAGCCATTATTTCCATTTGGGTTTGGTTTAAGTTATACTTCTTTCGAATATTCAAACCTGAAAATTTCATCGGATAAAATGAATTTCAGCGGAAAACTAAAAGTTACTGTTGATGTTGCAAATACAGGAAATTATGACGGTAAAGAAACCGTTCAGTTATATATCAGAGATTTAGTTGGTTCAGTAACAAGACCCGTTAGAGAATTGAAAAACTTTCAAAAAATAACCCTTAAAAAAGGGGAGAAACAAACAGTGACTTTTGAGATTACTGTTGAAGATTTAAAATTTTATAATTCTGATCTACAATTCGTAGCAGAACCTGGACAGTTTGATGTTTTCATTGGTGGAAATTCAAATGCCGATAAGAAAGTTAGTTTTGAGTTAACTAAATAATTGGTTTGTTAATTAGAAATTGCCCTTCGTACTGGTTATACGGAGGGCTTTTTTATAGTTTTTTAGTCTTAAAATGTATTAAAATTAGTACGGATTTTTAGATCAATAAAAACTCAAATTTTTCAAATAATTTAATTTTCTATACAATGAAAACCATTAAAACATCTAAAATATTCCTGTTTTTGTTTGCAATAGTTGTTTTGTCTTCTTGTACGGCAAAGAAAAATGCGATTGTTGCGCATCGCGGAGCCTGGAAAACAAATAATCTTCCTGAAAATTCAATTGCTTCACTTCGACATGCGATTGATTTAAAATTGGCAGGATCAGAGTTTGATGTATGGAGAACAGCCGATGATTCATTGGTAATCAATCATGATGCTCATTATAACAAACTTCTTATTGAGGAAACAAATTATGCCGACTTAATAAAATTTAAACTTTCAAACGGAGAGAAGCTGCCAACTTTACATGAATATATCACTGAAGGCAAAAAAAATAAAAACCACACACTTTTAGTCTGTGAAATAAAGCCTTCGGAAATAAGTAAAGAAAGAGGAAAGAAAACGGCACTAAAAACTGTTGAAATGATCAAAAGACTTAAAGCTGATAAAATTACGGGTTACATCAGTTTTGATTATGACATTTTGAAACAAATTAGAGAAGTCGATACTAAAACCTCTTTGCAATATCTGGAAGGAAATAAATCTCCAAAAGAAGTGAAATTAGACAAAATAACGGGAGTTGATTTCCATTATTCAGTTTTTGAAAAACATCCGGAATGGATCAAAGAAGCAAAAGAAAATCATATTACACTAAATGTCTGGACGGTTAACGATGCCAAAGTAATGGATTGGATTATCGAAAATAAATTCGATTATATTACAACCAATGAACCGGAATTATTGGGGGAAAGAGTAAAGAATAAAGAGTAAAGATTAGAAATTAAGCGTTAATAATACTTTTAACACAAAACTCCTAACGAATAATTCATAACATAAAAATAAAGAAATGTATAAACTATCGTCTATATCGCTTTTGTTGCTTTTGATAGGATTTAATATCTCGGCGCAAAATTCCATTCCTGGAAAAACAGAATGGTTTGATCCTAATAAACCAGCTTCAACATATTGTAATCCAATAAATATTGGTTACAATTACACGACCTTTAAGCACAACGGGATTCCTGAATCGCGTCGTTCAAGTGCCGATCCGGTTATTATTACTTATAAAGGCGAATATTACTTATTTGCTACCAATCAGGCAGGTTTCTTTTGGAGTAAAGACATGTCTGACTGGAAATTTGTTTATGGAAGTTTTCAAAGACAACCGGGAGATGATGACCAGTGTGCACCTGCTGCATGGGTGGTAAACGATACTTTGTTTTATGTTGGATCAACATGGAAAAAAGATCATCCGATTTGGAAAACAGCCGATCCAAAATCAGGAAAATGGTTGCGACATGTCGATAAAGCAATGTTACCAACCTGGGATCCAGCTATTTTTCAGGATGATGATAAAAAAGTATATATGTATTACGGTTCAAGCGGAAAATTACCACTTGTAGGTGTAGAGGTAGATTATAAAACATGGTTACCAAAAGGAAATCAGGCAGATTATGCACAATTGTATGCAGCGACAGAAGTTGAGGATATTCAAAAACCTTACGGTCAGGCAAAAGCGGTTGTTGGTTTAGATCCTGCTTCACACGGTTGGGAACGTTTTGGACCTAACAATGATATGGAACCTGCGCCCTGGGGTAATTTTATTGAGGGCGCATGGATGACCAAACACAACGGTAAATATTATATGCAATACGGCGCTCCTGCTACTGAATTTAAAGGATATGCAAACGGAGTTCACGTTGGTGATAATCCGTTAGGGCCATTTGTGTATCAAAAGCACAATCCGATGTCGTATAAGCCCGGAGGATTTGTAATTGGTGCCGGACACGGAAACACTTTTGCAGATATTTATGGAAATTATTGGAACACAGGAACGTGTAAAATTTCAATAAAAGACCGTTTTGAGCGTCGTATTGATATGTTTCCTGCCGGATTTGATAAAGATGATGTCATGTATTCGAACACATCGTACGGAGATTTTCCAATAAAACTTCCTACAGAACAACGCAATCATGAAAATGGAGCTTCTTCCGGATGGATGTTATTATCTTATAAAAAAACAGCTACAGCTTCTTCTTCAGAAGATTGTATGGAAGTGGAAACACACAGAATGGATAATGGAGGCAAAAAAGTATATGAGAAATTTTGCTATGGCGCGAATAATTTAACAGATGAAAATATTCAAACCTATTGGTCAGCAAAAACAAATAATCCGGGTGAATGGTTACAGCTTGATTTAGGGAGAAAAATGCAGGTAAATGCGTTGCAAATTAATTATGCCGATCATAAAGCAACACAATACAATAAAGCGATGGATATTTATTATCAGTATAAAATATTCATGTCTGACGATGCTGTAAACTGGACATTGGTTGTAGATAAATCTCAAAATGATAAAGATGCTCCGCATGATTATGTTGAATTAACAAAATCAATCGAAGCGCGTTACATCAAAATGGAAAACATTCATAATGCTTCGGGATTATTTGCGGTTTCAGATTTCAGGGTTTTTGGAAACGGATTGATGGCAAAACCAAAAGCTGTTTCTGGTTTTAAAGTAAATAGAAATACCAAAGATTCTCGTAATGCAATGATTTCCTGGAAGAAACAAACTGACGCAATTGGATATAATATTTATTACGGAATTGCTCCGGATAAATTATACAATACCATTATGGTTTATGATGAAAGTGTGTATGATTTTAGAGGTTTGGATAAAGACACAAAATATTATTTTACGGTTGAAGCTTTTAACGAAAATGGTATTAGTTCAAAAACGAAGCTTATTGAAGTAAAATAATTTTGTAACTATTTTTTCATAAAAGGTTGACTAAAATGGCAACGATTTATAAAAGAATTTGTTCCTTTGCATAGCTATCATGTAGCAGATTAAGTAACCCGAAAAAGCCATTAAACCTATGAAAAAAACAATTCTTTTAACTGCATTAGTTTTAAGCGGATTGACATCTTTTGCCCAGTCAAATGATGAAAAAAATATTAAATTATTTTATAAAAAGGCCTTAACCGAGTCTAAAGCTTACACTTGGTTAGAGTATTTATCTAACGATATTGGAGCTCGTTTATCGGGATCTCAAAACGCACAGCTGGCTGTTAATTATACTAAATCTCAGCTTGAAAGTTTAGGACTTGACAAAGTATATTTACAAGAAGTTATGGTTCCGCATTGGGTTCGTGGCGAAAAAGAAAGTGCTTTTATCTTAAACGGAAAAGTTAAAACTGCTGTGCCAATTTGTGCTTTGGGTGGATCTGTTGCAACTGCAAAAACAGGACTTACGGCAGAAGTTATAGAAGTTCAGGGAATTAAAGAACTTGCCGAATTAGGAGATAAAGTAAAAGGAAAAATTGTGTTTTTTAACAGACCAATGAATCCTGAAAATGTTGAAACTTTCATTTCATACGGAGCTTGTGTTGATCAAAGATTTGCTGGTGCAAAAGAAGCCGCTAAACTTGGAGCAGTGGGAACAATTGTACGTTCGATGAATTTACGTTTAGACGATTTTCCTCATACAGGCGCCCAAAGTTATGGTGATTTGACGAAAGAACAATATATCCCTACAGCTGCGATTAGTACAAACGGAGCTGAATTATTAAGTGCAACCTTAAAAAGCAATCCGTCTTTAAAATTTTATTTCAAACAATCTTGCGAAACATTGCCTGATGTATTATCATATAATGTTATTGGAGAATTAACAGGAACAGTAACTCCGGAGAATATTATGGTTGTTGGTGGTCACTTAGATTCTTGGGATCTGGCTGATGGTTCTCAGGATGATGGAGCAGGAGTAGTACAAAGTATGGAAGTAGTTCGTATTCTTAAAAATTTAAACTACAAACCTAAAAATACAATTCGTGTAGTTTTATTTATGAATGAAGAGAATGGTGGAAAAGGTGGAGCGAAATATGAAGAAGTTTCAAAACAAAAAAATGAGAACCATATTTTTGCTTTAGAAAGTGATTCAGGCGGATTTTCACCAAGAGGTTTTTCAATTGAAGCAGACGATGCAAACCTAAAAAAAATACAAGGATTCAGAGATCTTTTTGAGCCTTATTTAGTTCATAGTTTTACAATTGGACATGCAGGATCTGATATTAGCCATTTAACATCTAAAGCGATTGTTAAAGCTGGTTTAAAACCTGATTCTCAACGTTATTTTGATTATCACCACGCAGCAAACGACAAATTTGATGCTGTTAATAAAAGAGAATTAGAACTTGGAGCAGCAACAATGGCAAGCTTAGTTTATTTATTAGACCAAACCGGAATTGAAATGCCAAAGGCTAATTAATTTTAAATAGATATTTACAAAATGAAGCCGTCTCAAATACGTTTGAGACGGCTTTTAAATTTAATTCATAATTGATTCCTTAGAGTATAATATTAATCGCTTAAAGCAGTTATAATTTCAAATTCAGGACTAAACCGACAATTCTTCTTTTTATTATTTATGTCTTATTAATCCTATTTTTTTTGTTTAAATTTGAATCCTTCTTTAGAGTTATTAATATGGCTACACGATTATTTTCTTTCTTTTTTCTTATTCTTTCTTTGAGTATTCATTCACAATCGACAAAGGAGCTGATTGATGGTCTAAATACTATTAATGATCATCAGAAAAAAGTAGAACTCTGTCGAAAAATTGCTTTAAGATTGCAAAAATCGGATTGGGACAGAGCTATAAAATATATTGAAATAGCCGAATCTGAAGCCAGAAAAACAGAAAATCCAGAACTTACGCTGGCGTATGTTTATGTTACGGCAGGAAAAATGTATGCCTCCAAAGAAGTATTTGATGTTAGTTTGAAATATTATTTTAAAGCGCATGATATTTACAAGCAAAACAATAATATTGAAGAATTATCAAAATTAGAAAACAATCTTGCCATTATTTATTCACTCGGGAAAAATAAGGAAAAAGCATTAAAATATTTCTTAAACGTATATCACTATCAAAAGTCTAAGAATGACCGCGTTAAGCTCGTAAAAATTTTAAACAATATTGGTACTTTATATTTAGATAAAAATGTAGATTCTTCTTTGCATTATTACCAAAAGGCTCAAGCTATAAACGGAACGATAAAAGACTACACCTTAAAAATTTATGTCTATACTAATTTAGCGCGAGCGTATGCATTAAAAAATGATGAAGAAAATGCTGAATATTATTTTGACCAGGCTTTTTCTTTAGTAGATAAACCAGTTGATAATGCTGTAAAAGCTTTTGTATATGAGTCTTTTTCGCAATATAAATTAAAAGAGAAAAACTATGATGCCGTAATTGCAAATGCAAAAAAGGCATTAGAATTAGGTAAAGATAATGTGTATAGCTTTTCAGGTTTAAACCTTAATAAAATGCTTTATGAGGTCTATATAAGTACGGCAGATTATAAAAATGCGGTACATTATTTTCAGAAATACAATGCAATCAACGACAGTATTAATGTTGAAGAAAAAGCAGTAAATCTGGAAAGAATAAAATTAGAACAGGATTACAAAGTTCGCACACAAATAAAAACACTTATAGAACAAAAGAAACTCTTTAAGTATTCTGTGGTGGGATTGATATTGGTAGTTGGCATTTTAATTTTAATTATTTTACTAATAAAATACCGAAATAGAAACATTAAAAATCAACTGGAAAAAGAAAAATTAAACACCAAAATGCAAGGTTTAAAGGAAAACCTGAAAGCTAAAAATATGGTTCTGGTAGGAAAAGCTATGTCAGAAATACATCGTACAGACAGCATTAATGAAATCCTTACTGATCTTAAACAAATTAAACTCAAAGCTATTAATAAAGAAATGCAGCAGGCTATTGATATAGTTTTAAAGCGTTTGGAAAAGAATTTAAATACCGATATCTGGAAAGAATTCGAAATAAGTTTTGAACAGGTCCACCAGTCTTTTTTTGATAAACTAAAAAACGATTATCCTTCCCTTACTCCAAAAGACCGCAGATTATGCGCTCTTTTATACCTTGATCTAACAACAAAAGAAATATCTCAGATTACGGGGCAATCTTTCAAAGCGATCGAAAATTCCAGAACAAGACTTCGGAAAAAGTTTGATTTGACTAACGAAAAGGTAAATCTCTCCACTTATCTCAATACATTTTAAACCTAATAAATGTAAAAAATGACCCAAACTAATCGTCTGATTTAGTTTGGGTTATTTTTTTTTGAGTGTTTTTTGAGTGACAATTTTTTACCTGTGAGTGTTTTTGTAATAGTCCGTTTTTCAAAAATATGTAATGTCCATTCTACATTTACCAAATCGATGCAAATAAATTTAGAATGAACGAGAAGAAAAAAAAAGTACCTCCTAAAAGTTTAGAACAGCTTTTGGAAGAAACAAAAACCCAAAAGGAAATCCTCTTAAAGATTCTTGAAAAAATAACAAAAGAAAATCCTGAAGATCAAACTCCAAATTGATTTTTAGAAAGGCACTTGAGTGGCTGCTATACCATTTAAAGTGCGATTATAACCAAACTAACCATAATATTAATTTTAAATTTAAAGAAATGAACCAGATTTACCTAAAAACCAAGTGTTTGTTTGTTTTGTTAAGTTTCTTCGCCTGTTCCGTAGGAATGGCTCAGTCTCCTTTTCAAAGCGTAAAAAAGGATGGTGTGAAAATGGCTGTCGACGAGCCAGCACCAAATCAGACAAAAGATCAAGTTAGTAAGATAAATAATGATCCAAATTCTACTCAGAGTAACAATGCTGGCAATCTTCTAATTCAGGAAGAAGAAAAGATAAGTGGCAAAGAACTTTCTAAAGCAGAAAGTGAATCGATAACAAAACAGCTACAGCAAAGCCAGCAATTATTTGGACAAAAACTAAATGATTCAGAGAAAACAAACGCACAGGATACTGTAAGCACGAAGGTTAAATCTTTTGCTAAATCATCAAGTTTAACTGCCAAAAACATATTCGAAGTTAAAAAAGAAGCTTTTGATTTGTCTGCATCAGATAAAATGCAATTAAAATCAATCTCTGATAATCATGGAAGAACATTGGCTACTTATCAGCAATTGCATAATTCTGTTCCGGTAGAAGGAGCAATTTACAAGGTTAGAGAAAATAAAACCAAGATAGACGCATTTGGTTATACTGCTAAAAAATTGTCTGTAAGCAGCAGTTATAAAGTAAGTGCTACAGCTGCTTTAGAAAATGCACTTAGAAAAGTAAACGCCAAACAATATATTTGGGAAAGTAAAAAATTAGGTGCTTTACTTGATAAAAATATAAGTACAAAACCAGAAGGAGAATTGGTTTATGTGGGTCCTAATTTTTCTTCTGAACTAAAGGAATATTACCTGACATGGAAATTTGATATTTATGCAATTAATCCACAATCAAGCCAGACTATTTATGTAGATGCAAACTCCGGAAAAATAATTCTTATCATCGACTTAAATCGGGATGCCAGTTTCGAAGGCCAAAGGCTGGGTAGAGGTAAATCACGATACGCCGGAGATGTAAGTTTTAATACCAAACAATATGCGGATGGTTATAGATTAGAAGGTCTGCAGGGAAAATATAATGTGCCAATGTATACTATGAATCTGAATCACAATAATCAGGCTTCAGATGAAGTAATTACTGATTTTATTGATGAAGATAATATTTGGAATGAACTGCACAATAAAAATAACGATGAAGTTGCCATTGATATTCATTGGGGTATGCAAAAAACCATAGAATATTATGGTGAAAAATTTGATCGAAATAGTATCGACAATAAAGGAATGACAATTATTGGTCTTGCACATTTAGGCAATAATGTCGAAAATGCTTCATGGACTGGAGGATGGGCACAATTTGGAGATGGTTACGACACGCCTTATGTTGGATTGGGAATTACAGCTCATGAATTGACGCATGGTGTAACACGTTTTACGGCGGGTTTAATTTATCAGGGAGAATCAGGTGCTATGAATGAATCCTTCAGTGATATTTTTGGTGTTTCTGTTGAGTTTTATGTTGGAAAAGACAAAAAAGATGACATTTGGATGTTGGGAAATGAATTGTATACCCACGGAAGTATGAGGAGTATGTCTAATCCGAAAGCCCAAGGACAGCCTGACACTTATGGAGGAATAAATTGGGCAAATACATCAAACATAAATTACGATAATGGTGGTGTGCACATTAACAGCGGAATCACAAATTACTGGTTTTACCTTTTAAGTGAAGGCGGTCAAGGTGTAAATGATCTTAATAACAGTTATAATGTTAAAGCTATTGGTCTTGCCAAAGCAGAGAAAATTGCCTACATAACGCTTACAGAGTATTTATCTCCCTCTTCAAACTTTAGTGATATGCGTCGGGCAACTTTAATGGTTGCCGAAGATTTATACGGATTAGGTTCTGAAGAATACAAACAAGTTACCAATGCCTGGTACGCTATTGGTATTGGGGCAGCTTATGCAGACAAGCAAATATCTCTTGTTTCTGTCGAAAAACCTTCGGCTGTTTGTGGTTCTTTAAAAGGGGATGAGCCTTTTTATATTAAAATTAAAAATACAGGATCTACTGTAATTAAAACAAATGAGACCTTAAATTACAAATTAAGATTGATGACACAAGGTTTTGGCGGCAGATTTAATGTTCTTTACACCAACGATAGTACTATCAGCTTTACCAAAGATCTTGGCGTAGGAGAAGAAACGATTATAAAAATTCAGGACAATATTCCTTATGTAATAAGTTTAACTACAGTAAATTATGTTGAAGTTAAATTTGATTTTAATCCTATTACAGAATTTGGCGCAAAAGATGGAGTTTCTTTTGTTTCAAATTTAATAGTTCCTCCTGCACAAAAAGATTTTGACCTTAAACTTATGGGACTAAATCTTCCCGTGTACTCTGGTGATGCTTTATCAGCCAATCATCCATTAGCTGTAACAATCTATAATTTGGGCTGTGAGGATATACCAGCAGGATCTCAATTGAAAGTTGGATATTTGAATACACTTTCGGGAGGCGAAACTATCTGGAAAGATATTACACTGCAAGCTGTCTTTAAAGGCAATTCAGAAATGATAATTCCTTTAGATAATATCGATTTGTCAGCAGCTGGCTTGTATAATTATGAAGCTTTTGTAACCTATAGCCAGGATCCTGTAACTACGAATAACAGTATTACAAATTCGGTTTATAATGGGGTTGTAACTCAATTTCCATATTTTCAGGATTTCGAAAAAACACCTGGTGGCTGGTATTCAAAATCAATACTTACAAATCAAAAATTTGTATGGCAGCAAACTTCCGCGATTTCATTTAGAGATACTAATTCGAAATATTTATGGGGTACTGTAAATTATGGCACTTCTGAAAGAGTACCACCCAATTCTGATTTTACATTAGAATCTCCAATATTTGACTTTACCAATATTACTTCTCCCTATGTTGAGTTTGATATGATTCATTTGTTTTATAAAGGATATGACGGATTAATTGTTGAATATTCTGAAGACAAAGGTCAAAACTGGAAAAAAGCTACAGGCCTAGATTATCCAGAAACTTTGCAATACAATGATTTAGTAGTTGGCCCATGGTTTAGCGGAATTAATAACCGTACGGATAAAAAACCAATCGGAATACGTTTAAATGAACTTGCAGGTAAAAAGGCGGCTATTCGTTTTCGAGTTGTTACAGATAGTTATGCCAGTAACTTTTTAGGTGCTTTTATAGATAACATTCGTGTAGGTAATGCGCCTTATGATTTAGGAGTTACGGGTGCAAAATTAGACGCCGGTACCTGTGCTGTTAACAATGAGAACATAACAATTAGTGCAAAGATCATTAATAATTTCGCAACTACTAAAGAGCAGGTTAATGTAACAGTTAAAATTCTTGATAAGGAAAAAAATGAAGTTTTTTCAAATATCGAAAAAATAGCTTTAACATTTACAAAATATGGAGATACGCTAACATATTCTCTTTCAAATATTAATTTAAAAAGCATTGGTAAAAATACAATCACAGTTTCAGTTTTTCCTGAAGATGTAGCTCAGGATGTTAAACCAGAAAATAATTCGTTAACATTTGGTTTCGATAACTGGGATAATAAAGATATGAAGATAGATTCATTGCCTTATACAATGGATTTTGAAGATAGCACTCAATACAAAGGATGGAGAACTTCTGAAAATAATAATAGTGGAGGATGGAAATATGGAACAAGTAAAGAGTTAGGATCTCCGGGTTGGTTTTTAGAAGGCCATGAGCATTTTATGGCAAGTAATGATGATAAATGTAATTGTGATGCATCAAATGATATGTTGATTTCTCCAGTATTAGATTTAAGCAAGTATAAAGAAGCACATTTGTCATTTGATGGTTTTGGAGACGGACAAAGACTTTCAGACGGATATGTAAAAGTGAGTACGGATGGAGGTAAAACCTGGGAAGAGGTTTTTAAAATGTCTTATATTACAAACTGGATAGAATATCACGTAGATTTAACTCCATATGCCGGAAAATCTTGTGTTCTTGTAGCATTTGTACATGATGATAACGGATTGTTTGCCAATGGTTTTGCAGTAGATAATATTAAAATCAAAGACACAGCAGATTATTTACAGCTCTCAAATTTAAGTGTACCAGAAAATGTATATGAAGATGCGCCATCACACCAATTTTTTATAAGTGCAAAAAATTTATCTTATAGTACAGTTAATAAGGCAACTATCGAATATCAAATTACCCAAAATGGTAAACCTATAGGGGAGCCAATTGTACGAGAAAGAAATGATCAGATATTCAGATATCAAACTATTGTTTATACAGTAGATGGTATACCGCAGTTATCAGCAGGAAATTATGAGATTAATGTAAAAGTAATTGCAGAAGGAGAACCAAAAGCATTGGCAGAGAATCTTACAGGAGCTTTTCAGGTTTTGGAAAAAGCACCAACTTTAGATGTTGAAACTTTTTCTACTATATCAGCGGGATCAATATTTGGATCAAAGGGATTTGTTTCCAATCAAAGTGATGAAAATTATCCATGGCGAGCAGTTATTAAACCGGATAATGCAAATCTGGGTCTTCCTAAAAAAGATCATACTGGCGATATTGCAGCGCAAATGCTTTACAATCAACTAGAAGGTTATGCAGCTTATGGAGAATTAATCTCTCCGTTGTATAATTTATCTGAAAATACAACTGCTTTAGAATTTTATTACGGACTTGAAAGTAATTATAATAATGCTTTTATTATAGATGTTAAAACGGCAGGAGGCGAATGGAATGAAATATGGAGAGCTTCTAAACAAGGAAATTATAGAGACACTGAATGGCAAAAAGGAATAGTAAATTTAAGTAAATATGCAGGTAAATCTGTAATGCTGCGATTTAGACATGCCAAAGCAGGGGGATATTCTTATATGGTATTGGATGATTTAAAAGTAATCACTGATCCTGTTTTAGATTTATCTGTACAGATATTGTCGCCAAAAGATGTATGTGGCGGATCTGAAGTGAAAGTTAAGCTGACCAATGAAGGGCAAATTGCAATTCAGGAAAAGGCAATTCAATTGAATCTGGAATATATCAATACAAATGAAACTATTTCAGAAGTGATTGAAGCAGCGATTCCGGTAGGTGAAAGCATAGAATATATTTTAAAAAAACAGCCTAAACTTGATACAAGTGGTGATTCTCATGTATTTAATGTTATTGCAAAATTAGATAATGATCTTATTCCGCAAAACAATGAAATAAAAAACTATATCTACCAAGAAGTATCGGGAGATTTTAAAATATTTGATAATTCAGTAATTCATGGATATGAAGGTAAAAGTTTATACATCGATGCAGCGACGAATTTTAGGGCTAATAAATTAGAAGTTGTTTCCTATAAATGGAATACCGGTGATGTTTCTAATGGTATAGAAATCAATAAAGCAGGAGATTATACCGTAACATTAGTAATGAAAAACGGATGCAAGCTAACAGAAACCATAACTGCAACATTTGATACTTTCGAATCTGAATTGGAAAGCGGAGACTTATGCGGTCCTGAGGTTGTTTTGTCTCCCGGAACATACAAATCTTACGAATGGTTTGACGGCTCAACAGAACCAACTATTACCATAACAGAAAGTGGGGATTATTATGTAACGGTTTACAATGAAAATGGCATCGGTAAAACTTTTAGTACTACCATTTCAATTCTTGAAAACAATATCGTACCTGAGATTCAGGTTGTAGGAAATAAAAAATTAACTGCTTCGGTTGAGGCTGTTTCGTATCAATGGTTTCTAAATGAAAGACCTATACCAAATGCAACCGAAAAATCTATAATCACAATTTGGGAAGGAAATTACAGCCTTCAGATAACCAATAATAATGGATGTAGCAGTAAATCAATTTCATTTGATTCAAAAGGTATGCTTGTTGGAAAAATAACAAATCCCTTTAGAGTATTTCCTAATCCGGCAGTTGATACGGTAAATATCTTTTTGGCCGATAAAAATGAAGGAGAAACACAAATCAATATTTATGCAATGGATGGTAAAGTACTGTGGAATAAAAAGTATGCCAATATTCCATCAAATATAAATGTAAGCGAATTAAATGCTGGAGTTTATGTTTTAGACTGTATTATAAATGGCAAGAAATATACAGCCAAAATCATTAAGAAGTAACAGCATTACAGATAGATAAGGTAACTCTCATTTTTGAGAGTTACCATTCTTAAACAAAAAAATACTATGAAAAAATATATACTAATCTTAAGCACACTTTTTTTTGGCGTGACTGTTATGGGACAAACTGAAAAAGTAAAACTAGGCGTGAAAGCAGGTTTAAATATCTCAAATCTGACTGTTGATGAAAGCGAATTGAATTCATCAGGTAAAACAGGATTTACTGCAGGAATTATGGTCGAGATTCCTATGGCGAAGAATTTTTCTCTTCAACCTGAATTGTTATACAGCCAACAAGGAACAAAAATTACTTTTTCTGATGAAGAAGTAACAAATTCCCATTATAAAAGCACTATTGAATTGAATTATTTAAATATTCCCGTAATGTTGAAATATTACGTGATAAAAGGATTAAGCCTAGAAGCCGGGCCTCAAATAGGAATATTACTGAAAGCTAATAATAAATATCACGATAATTTTTTAGGCTACGAAAATCAAGAGAGTTTTAATCTAAAAGAGTATTCGAGCGGTATAGATACTTCTGTAAACTTCGGTTTGGGGTATCAATTAAAAAATAAATTTTATACAGATGTAAGATACAATATTTCTTATTCTAATGTATTTAAAGATGGAGATGCAAATCGTTACATCGATAATAATATGAAAAACAGAGTTTTTCAATTAACGCTTGGTTATTTTTTACAATAATTCATTTTTCATTTTTGTTGAAAAGGAAGCCGTCTCGTTTTGAGATAGCTTCTTTTTTTTTATAATTACAATTTCATTACGATCGAATAATACAACATTGTAACAGGAATATTAGACAAAAGAATTAAAATTTTAACCGCTATGTCTTTTCTCTGTTCTGTGAGTTCAATAAACTTATCAATAAGATGGAATAACATTATAGCGTTAAGTACTATTGCTGATGCCACAAATGGAAAAGCAACAATTAAAATATTCGGATTGGCATTTGTAGCAATATAAAGTACAAATAAAATGGTGCTGACAATAAAACTGCCGATAGCCAATTCTGTCGATTGTTTTTCTTCAAAAGGTTTTTCAGTTGTTTTCATAAAATTAAATTTTAAATGTTTTTTGAATTGATTGAATAGATATGGAAAGCATTTTTGAAAAATCGAGATAATGAAAGGGAAGAGCTTGTTTGCCTCTTTTATATTGTTGAAAAAAATAATTGATATGGCGCAGATAAAAAGGAGTGCCCGAAAGAATAACCATAAATAGATACAAACTTCTTTTCCCGTTTCCTAAAAGATAATATTGCATTCCGATTTCATCAGCAACCGAAATCCCCGTGTTTGTTAAAACATGAATAATGTCGTGATCTTCTAGTTTTGGCTGAATATCAAAATGATTTTTGTCAAGGAAATTACCCAAACCAAACCCAAGAGAATCTACTGGATATTGTAATAATTCATCTTTATCAATTTCCCACGGAATACTCTTTTTAAAATACTTTTGATATGGTTTTCTGGACCATTCATACATTTTTTCAATAATATAATCTTTCATATAATAATTTTAAAAGTTCTTTGAAACTCAAAGTAAAATAATAAATAAAAAAGCTAATTTGAGTTTTAAATTAGCTTTGTATGCTTTTTTAATAAGTATCGATTACAGTTTTTAACAAATTAGAATCGGCTAGGTTAGAAGGTGAGACTACTTTTTCAGTAAGCGGAATATCATTTCCGTATCTTTCCTTTAATATTTTTTGAACTCTTTCATCTTTCAAATTAAAATCTTTTAATTCCTGTAATGGACACAATTCGATACCGGCTCCCGTTTTATATATTTTCCAGACCAATTCAGAACAGTAGATTCTATTATCCGTCCATTCAAAATAAGCATCATATTCTTTACCGTTAAATTGCTGTCCATAATCTTTCATCTTTTGTAAAGTATTTGCAGTCAAAATTTTTTCTGCATTTTTCAATCTTTTCACAACATATTTATTTTCTTTACCGTGTTTTATCCATTCATCCAGCAACGTTATTTTGACAGGCTGAACAGCTTCAAAAACAAATTTCCTGTCATTGATAAAGAAGATAATTCCGCAATGTGAAAATTTTGAGTTAGTCGCAATTTTCACCGCTTCACATTGCTTAGATTCTGAAGTTTGAAAAATAATATCTCCATCCTGAACTTTATCAGATAGTGTGTTTTGCGGTTTTGTTCCAGAAAACGGATTGTTAGGAAATACCAATGTTGCCACATACAAAGCACAGCAAAAACTAATTAAAAATGTAGTTCCTAAAAAGATGTATTTCATTTTTTTCATGTTGAATTTTTAAATCTTAAATATACTTTAAATTCCATCATTTCTTATTTCAGTTTTTTAATATTAACTAAAAAAAACAAACATTATATAAAGTACTTTGAATTACAAAGTAAATAATAAAAAAAATAGCTGCCAAATAAAATGACAGCTATTTTATAAATATATTTTAAGAAATATTAGATTCTAAATATACCTCCAACGGCAATAATACGCTGAAAGAAGAAAAAATCTTGAGAAGCTTTATCTTCATTACTTGTTGTAGTTCTAATATCCTGCATGTTAATGTAACCACCTTTTAACTCTCCCTGAATGTAGAAGTGTTTGAAAAAAGTAACGTTGATACCTGCTTTTGCAGAAACACCATAACCAGAAACGTGAAAATCATCATGACGCTCTTTTCCTAAAAGTGTTGTATTTGTTTTAGGATATAAAACTCCTGCACCCAAACCTTCAGTTAAGTTAATTTGAACTTTATCAATATTCGGAAGAGTAAACAATTTCGAAATATCATCAAATCTTGAAACCTCAGTATTAATGTAGTTTAAACCATCAGTATGCTCATAAATTAAAAATGGAGTACCACCGTTAAGAGTACCGCCACCTTCCATAGCACCACCTTGAGACATGTCTACAGGTGTATTGTTGTAATTTCCATTGTAAATTGAACCAGCCTGATCTGCTGGCAAATTGATGTCTCCGGTAACATTTGCAATTTGATTTTGTGACATTACATATTTCATGTGGTCAACACCAATTGTAACACTATAATGATCACTAAAAAAATAACCTAATCTCAAATTAGTTTGCGGAATAGTCATGTTAGCAGGATTAATATAATCTACATGCCAGCCTTTCGGTTTGTCATGCGCCTGCATGTTATCAACAGTAAAATTATAATCTTTTCCTCTAAAAGTTACATCAGACTTTGAGTAGCTTTCTCTGTTTCCACCCCACATTACAAAGAACTTTCCTTTATTGTGTGCTGTATATTTATTTTGTATTGCAATTTCTTCCTGAGCAAATGTATTTACAGCAAAACACATTAAAAAGAAAGGCAAGAATAAAAATTTATTTTTCAATGAATTGATTGTATAATAAAAATTAAAAGGCGTTTACAGTTTTTCTTATAGCAACTAACTTAGTCATTAGATCTTCAAAATAGTCTAAATGCAACATGTTAGCACCATCACTTTTTGCATTAGCAGGGTCAAAGTGTGTTTCGATAAAAATACCGTCAACACCCACAGCAATACCCGCTTTGGCAACAGTTTCAATCATATCAGGTCTTCCTCCGGTAACACCCGCAGTTTGATTAGGTTGTTGTAATGAATGTGTAACATCCAAAACAGTAGAAGCATATTGTTGCATAGTAGGGATTCCTCTAAAATCAACAATCATGTCCTGGTAACCAAACATTGTACCACGGTCTGTAACCATAACATTCTCATTCTGACAGTCTAATACTTTTTGTACAGCATGTTTCATGCTTTCCGGACTCATAAATTGTCCTTTTTTCAAGTTCACCACTTTTCCTGTATTTGCTGCAGCAACAACAAGATCAGTCTGGCGTACAAGAAAAGCCGGAATTTGTAAAACATCTACATATTGCGCAGCCATATCAGCATCTTCATTAGTATGAATATCCGTTACGGTTGGAATATGAAAAGTTTCAGAAACTTTTCTTAAAATTTTTAATGCTTTTTCGTCACCAATTCCAGAAAAACTATCAATTCTCGAACGGTTCGCTTTTTTAAATGATCCTTTAAATACATAAGGAATCTGAAGTTTGTCGGTAATACCAACTAATTTTTCAGCAATCCTGAGAGCCATTTCTTCTCCTTCAATAGCGCAAGGTCCCGCCAATAAAAAGAAATTCCCATTATCAGTATGCTTAATTTGTGGAATATGTTGTATGTTCATAATATGATTTTTTGACAGTGCAAAGGTAGTTATGATTTATGAATACAAGATGAAGATTTAAGATTATTTTAAGAAGCCTCCCGATAGCTATCGGGACTGCCCGCTGCAATCTTTTTCTCCAAACCCTTTTTTTCTAGGTCTTTGCAGGAGCTTCCGCTGGTCGCTCTGCAAAAACCAGAAAAAATAGGCTTTCTCAAAAAAGGATTTCCGCTGCTATCAGGGCTAGAATTGTAGTGGAATTATGGGATTTGATTAGGAATATCTCTTCAAAACAATTTCTCAATTATACCTTCAAATTAAATTCTGTTTCCAAAATAGCATCCAACTGATCATCTTCAAAAGAAATAATTTCGGCAATCCCGTTTGTCACTGATTTTAACGAATTTTTTGATAATATTTTTTTGCCCAACGGATTTTGTAAAACCACAATCAATTTTTGGGTAAAAACAGAATCAGGATGTGAGTAATTATAATGATTGGCAGGTTTAAAATCGATCCATCGTTGAGGATTAAGATCAAACGAATAGAGATTAGACCATTCTTTTCCGATTAGAATTTGCAGTAAAAATTCATTTTCTTCAGTTTTGACCAAAGTAAAAGTGTCAAAATCATGCTGAATCTCAGTTCCAATTTCACTCAGTTTTAAAGGTTCTCTAATACTGTTGCCGCCAAACCCCAGATCAATAAGATAATCTTCATTTTCGATGGTAGCAACTATGGACAAATGTGTTTTAGCATTCGGATCTGGATTTACCAAAGGGCGAACCGCAATATAATAATGCGGAAGACCAATTTCCTGAAGCAATAACGAAAAGATACCGTTAATTTGATAACAATATCCGCCACGTTTTTTAGTCACAATTTGGTTTACAATATCATCACCAATTAAGGAAATAACTTTTCCGGCCTGTACATCAATATTTTCAAAAGGCACACTAAAAATCTGGCTTTGCATCAATTTTTTTATACCTTCTAAATTCAATTGAATTTCTCCTTCAAAATTAATTCTCTTTAAATATTGCTGTAAATCGAAACTTGAAGCTTCAATTTTATGATTTTTCGATTGTTCCATTTTATTTTTTTTTGCATTTTATGAATACAATCAAAATTAAGGCATTTATGTAAGTAAAGAGATAATTTAACTTATTTTTCAAGGATTTTCAAAGTGATTGATTTCTATAAGTTTATAAAAAAAACTTAATCATTTTCAATTTCCCATGGCTAGCGCGAGCGTCCCGCTCGTGCCCGCAATCAAAATCAATTTAGATCTATTTGTAAAACAGTATGGTTATTATCAGAATAATTTCGAGCAGAGCTGTATTTCCAATCTTGTCTTGTCCTAAAATAGGTTTACACAAAAGTGTAAAAATATGGAAAGATATTCAAAAACATCATCTTCAAAATGGCAATCTAAGTACAGTGAAGAATTTAAACGATTTGTTTGTAATGATTTTTTAACCGGAACATTGACAAAAAGAGAAATTGAGAATAAATACAATATTGGACATACAAGATTAACTTATTGGCTGAAAGAAATAGGTTTTGATTATTCAAATCCTAGTATAGTATCTTTACCTAGGATGAAAGAGCAAACAAATAAATTATCTGATAAAGAAGGACAAGAGTCTTTATCTCAGCTAAAAAAAGAACTTCAAGAAGCTCGACTTTTAGCTGAAGCTTATCGTAAAATGATAGAGATAGCTGAACAGGAATTTAAAATTAAAATTGTAAAAAAGTCCAATACCAAGTAATTCAGGAGTTGAAACACAATTATCCTAAAATTGGTTTAGGCAAATTTTGCCAATTACTTGGTATAACCCGACAAGCATATTATCAACATTTTTGGTATCAGGAACAACTTGCTTTTGAAGATGAATTAATTGTTTGTGAGGTATTAAAAATTAGAAAAAATCATCGTCATATAGGAGGAAGAAAGCTATATGAACTTTTACAACCTTTCTTATTAGAGCATCAAATAAAAATGGGTAGAGATAGGCTTTTTGATGTTTTATCTGCTAATTATCTATTAATTAGGCGTAAGAAAAAACCAACTATTACTACTGATTCATTTCATAGGTTTAGGAAATATCCCAATCTTATTAGAGATTTTGTTCCAACGAGTCCTAATCAACTATGGGTAAGCGATATAACTTATTGGAGGATTAAAGATAGTTTTGCATACATAAGTTTTGTTACTGATGCTTACTCCAGAAAGATTGTTGGGTATCATTTAGGCGATAATTTACAAACCGCAGAAACAATTCAGGCTTTACAAATGGCAATATCTAATTTTTCGGAAGAAAATAAATTGCAATTAATACATCATTCCGATAGAGGTTCACAATACTGCAGTAATGAATATGTAAAGTTATTAGAAACCAATAATATTGGCATCAGTATGACAGAAAATGGAGATCCTTTAGAAAATGCAATAGCAGAACGCGTTAATGGAATTATAAAGGAAGAATATTTGGATGATTATAAGATCGATGATATACAAGAAGCCAAGGAATTATTGGACGCCGTCATTAAGTTATATAACAACGAAAGGCCTCATATGAGCATAGGTAACCTTACACCAAACCAGGTACATCAATACAATATAAAAACAGAAAAATTATGGAAGAATTATTATGTAAAAAGCCCTACTATTGTAAACCAATAGCAGGACTAAAATATGACTGTAAATCTATTTTAGGATTAAGTATAAATATGTAAACTTTTTTCAGGACGAGACAAGCATGCGGGCACGAGCGGGACGCTCGCGCTAGCGAAAACAAGGAATTAATAATTTAAAATCTACTCCTTCTTCAAACTCAATCCCATAGGAACCATCAAGATTCCTTTCTCATAAATATTCAAATAAAGTATGACAGGTTTTTTTTGGCCTTCCCATTTTAGTTCATAAACATTAAGGAATCCAGCGCCCATATCGCTTCGTTTGGTTGGGAAGGGGCAACAGGTTTCCAATCTTGAATACGTGATTTTTTCACCATTTGGTCCGGCTAAAGCATTCAGGAAACGAGTTTCGTTTAAAGCCTCATCTCTCGTATTTCTGAAAAAAATATTGATCGGATAATCAGGATCGTAACCGTACTTTTTGTCTTTACTAAAAAGCGTAATAACAAAAGTATTGTCTTTTTTTAAAACTAAATCAGGAGCATTGTCATCTACATTTTTCAAAGTCGATTTAGTACTTATACACGAGGTTGCAGTTATAAGTAAAATGATAAAAAATGCTATTTTTTTCATGGTTTAAGAGTATTGGTCGTACAAATGTAAAAGTAAAATAGTTTTGCCACAGATTAAGGAATTAAAAAAGAATAAAATAATTTGTTATAGGCGCAAATCTGTGTAATCTATGTCATCGACTTTAAAATTAAACTAAATTATTCTTCCTTTTGTGGATTCAGTTCTAATATTCCAAGTACAAGCAGATATTGTGCCACAAGATAAGTAAGCATAATAAAAAACGAACCTTTTTCTATTGAAGTATAAAACTTATTAATTGCCAGAATACTATCAGAAATGACAAAAATAATAGCCCCGTAAAAAACATATTTGTTTCCCGGTTTCGACCAGCTTAAAAAACCATTAAAAGCAAATAAAAGCATAGTTGAAATCACGAATGCATAAATGATTACGGGAACTTTTAAACTGCCCAAAGTTGGCAGTAAAAAAGAAATCATTCCTACGACATAAAGTAAAATAATAAGACATCCAATTCTAAAAACTATATTGTTTCTAATTTCAACGGTTTTTTGTTTGTTAAAAAGTGTACAATATAGGAGATGCGAAATCAGAAAAGAAGCTAACGCCAGAATAAAATAAATTTCAGCTATATCTGCAAATAATAAAACAATATCGCCAATCCAAGAAAATGCTAATGCAGCTAAGAGTAAATTTCGCGACGGGAATCTTTTGTAAGCGTAAACCGCAAAACCTAATAACGGAATCAAAGTAGGTTTTAAATACAGATCCAAATATTCATATCCCAAAAGCAGCGCAAGCAAATAAATAAGGCTGATAAAAAAATAAATTTTGAAAAATAAGGTGTGTTTCATAGTCATCAGGAATTGAGTGTTATACCGGGGGGAGATTTAAAATCGATAGCTACAAAATAAATTGTGGCTATAAATGAAAAACTTAAAAAACTTAAAATGATGTAATTTGAAAATGGAAAAACCTGATTTAGCCCAAACCAGTCGCCATAATAAGAAATGATTGCAATGACAATTAGAAAACGGAAACCTTCCCAAAAAATTGCATATTTACTTTTATCCATTAATTCACTATAACTGTAAATCGTTATCAGGATAAAAAAGCCATAAACAAAAATATTGGGCAAACCAATTTTGGCAATATTATCAAATAAATAAGTGACAAACAAAAGGGTAATCAACATTTGAGTAACCGACCAATAAACTAGTTTTTGTGAATTTTGAGTTCCGTATTTTTCAAAATCATACACATTTTCAATTTTATGGACAGGATATTTTTCTTCAAAATTTTCTGGTCGCCAGCCTGTTGGTTTAAACCAAATGGTAAATTTATCTTTCCAGTTTTCGGCACGCCAGGCATCTTTGATTAATAAAATAAGATGTTGGAAATTGATCTTAATCGGATTCCAGGTTTGCACCGGTCTTGTAATGCCAAATACAGGCGGAACATCATCCATTTCTGCCTGAAAAGTACCAAAAAGTTTATCCCAAAAAATAAATATCTGCGAATGGTTTTTGTCTAAATATTCAGGATTTATAGCATGATGAACACGATGATGCGAAGGAGTTACCAAAATGTGTTCTATAAAACCCATTTTTTTAATATGTTTGGTATGATACCAAAATTGTAAAAATAGATGCAAAGGCAAAGTAATCGCGATCACTGTGGCCGGAACGCCCAATAATGCAGCAGGAATCAATAAAAAAGTGAATAAATTAACCAGACTCGCAATAGGCTGGCGCAATGCACAGGCTAAATTAAACTCTTCACTACTGTGATGAATTGCATGTTTGTTCCAAAGAAAATTTATTTGATGTGCCAGTCTGTGGCTCCAATATCCGTAAAAATCAATAACAAAAAAGGCAATACAATAAGATAAAACAGAAGCTTCAAGATGGAAAACGGCAATTTTAGAAACCAGCCATTCGTATGAAATAAAAGTCAGGCTTAAACCCAAAACATCCTTTACAGAATTGGTAATTCCGGAACTGATGCTTGAAACACTGTCAATTAAAGGCGCAGTGTCTTCTTTTTTATAGATGCCGTATATTTTTTCAATTATAATTAAAACTAAAAAAATAGGCGTAGCGATAATTAATATCTTTCCATATTCTTCCATAAAAAAAATGTTATAAAATATTCAAATATAGAATATTTTATAACATTTTTTAAATTATTCACAATTAAACAATCTCTGCGCTAAGTCCTGCTTCTAAAAGCTGTGTACATTGAGGTTTAAGTTTGTCCATCGGACCTGTTTTTACGGTGCATTTTCCGTTGTAATGTACAATTAAAGAACATTGTTCTGCTTGCTCAGGTGTATGATTACAAACGCGCATTAAAGTATCGATAACATGATCAAAAGTATTTACATCGTCATTATAAACAATGATCTCGTTATTAAAACCTGTCGCTTCTTTCTCGCGAACTCTTTCTCTTACTTTTTCTTTAGTACTCATGTTTTTTAGGTTTTTGTACTGTTTGTAATTACTATCTAATTTACGTATTTTAATGAAACCCAGTTGTTTCTTTGAAATTTTTTAACATAAGTCAAACCTTTCTCCGTGCAGGAAGCATCAATAAACGGAATATCTTCTTCATAAAAACCGCTAAAAAGTATAATTCCTTTTGGGTTTAAAGAATTAACATAACTTTGCATATCGTTTAGCAAAATATTACGGTTGATGTTGGCAATAATTAAATCGTATTTTTTTCCGGCTAATAAAGCGGCGTCACCTTCATAAACGGTAATGTGTTTGCAGTTATTGCGTTCAGCATTTTCGATAGAATTCAAATAACACCAGTTGTCAATATCAATAGCATCAATTGGCTGAGCACCTTTCATTTCTGCCAAAATCGCTAAAATTGCAGTTCCGCAGCCCATGTCTAACGTTTTTAAACCTTCAACATCCATTTCTAATAAATGCTGAATCATCATATGTGTTGTTTCATGATGACCGGTTCCAAAACTCATTTTAGGTTCGATTACAATATCAAATTCAGCATCGGTTTTTTCATGAAAAGGAGCGCGTACGTGGCATTTTCCGTCAACATCAATCGCTTCAAAGTTCTTTTCCCATTCCTCGTTCCAGTTTACCTGATCGATTTCTTCAACGGTATATTCAATTTTAAATTCTTCAGATTCTAAAATATAAATGTCATCCAGAATATTCTCATCCCACAAATCTTTCTTCACATAAGCCGAAATTCCGGTTTCTGTTTCTGTAAAAGTTTCAAATGCTTTTTCGCCTAATTCAGCAATTAAAATTTCTGATCCGGGTTCTTTCGGTTCAATCGTAAAATGATATCCTAAATATATATTCGACATAAATAATTTTTTTGCAAAGGTAAGAATCCAAAGTTGAAGTTCTTTAAAAATAAATCATATTCTCAAGAAGATTAATGTTAATTTTGATTCAAATTTCTACTGATTTAATTTATGAAGAATACCATCTATATTTTACTCTTTGCGGTTTTAAACGGCGCTTCGTGTGAGAACGACCACGAAGTAATCCGATCTTTTTGTTATTGGAAAACTGATTTAAATTTTCAGAAAGAAGATGATTCTTTAATGAGAGAATTGGATGTAAAACACCTATATGTTCGCTTTTTTGACGTAGATTGGAATCCGTATGCAAAAGAACCTTTACCGGTGGCAACCATTGGAAATGTCAGTTTAAACGAAAGCAATCCTGATATTACACCAAGTGTCTTTATTACCAATGAAGTTGTTTTACAATCGACTAAAAAGCAATTGGATAGTTTGGTGGTTAGAATTGCACAACGCGTTAATCAAATTGGTGTAAAAATGAACGAAACAAAAGCAGATGTAATCGCCAATGCAATTGTTTACCCCAAAGATTATTACAAACAAAAAGACTATAAACGAATCAATTACGATTCAATAAAAGCGTTAGAATTAGCGAAATTAAAAGTTGATTTTAAGGAAATTCTAATTGATTGCGATTGGTCTGAAAAATCTAAAGACAATTATTTTTATTTATTAAAACAAATCAAAAAAGAATTTCCAACAGCGCAAATATCTGCTACAATCAGGCTTTGGCAATATAAATTTGCTTCAAAAGCCGGAATTCCGCCAGTAGATAAAGGTTTATTGATGTGTTATAATTTGACAAAACCAGATGATTTTAAAACTAAAAATTCGATAGGAACAAGTAATGAATTAGCACAATATATTACACACGGCGAATATAAACTCAAACTCGATATTGCGTTGCCGTTATATAGTTGGGCAGTTGTTTTTAGAGGGAATCAGTTTAAAGGAATTTTATCAGATTATGATCAGTTACTGAAAGATTCGATAAAATTGAAGAAATCAACTGAATCTAAATATGTTTTAGAAGATGATGTTTTGGTTGGGCAAACTTATTTGCGAAACGGAGACGAGATTAGAATCGAGAAAATTTCTGAAGAAGAATTAGACAAAATGATTTCGATTATAAAAGATAAAATCAAGATTGATAATCAAACCAAAGTGACGTTTTTTTCTTTTGATAAAAAATACATCAACGATTATGGAACCCAAAATATATCCAGCTATTATGCGCGTTTTTAGTAGTTTACTTTTCTTTTTAAGCCTGCAGGTTTCATTTGCCTGCGGATGGAGTGTTTCGCCGGAAACCAGCAGATTGGTATTGTTTAAAGCACAACGAGAAGGTTTTTTTAAACTAACCCCGTTTTATTATTCTGCAGATTATTACTATTCAACCAATACAGTTTCGGGCGTAGATCAGGAACTGAATTGTTTAGAATGGCAGAAGAAATTAGGAAATAAAATTAACCCAAAAGATGTTCACACCATTTTGTACGAAACAGATGCTGAACAATTTGAAAATGCTTTTGAATCTAAATCATTAAAAAAAGCGTTCGAAAAAAACACTTTTATTGAAGCTTTATTGTTGCCAAAAAACAAAGTCTTTTTAAACTATATTTTATTTGCTAAAAAACTTGAATATAACAGTAATATCGATGTAAAATGGGAATCCTGGGAACAAGTCGGTTACAATAGCAAAGATCATAAATTAGCAGATTTAGAAGATTTCGAAAAGAAAATTAAAACTGCAAAAGATCCCTTTTTAAAACAGCGTTATGCTTTTTTAATTCTCAGATATAGTTTTTACGCTCAGGATAAAAATGAAGTTATTCGCTTATACGATACTTATTTTGCAGAAAATAAAAATACAATTCTTCAACCTTGGGCTTTGTATTATAAAGCCTTATGCATTGATGATTTGCCTTTGCAGAATTATTTATTGAGTAAAGTTTTTGCTACTTGCGAAGAAAAATCATTTGCTGTTTTACAGCATTATAATTGGAAATTAACTGCCGAAACTTTGGCTTTGGTCCAAAATAATGAAGAACGAAGTGTGATTCTGTCAATTGAAAGTTTTCGTAATCCGGCTCCCGATTTAAAAACAATCAAAGAAGTTTACGAATTGAGCCCGAATAGTTTGAATTTAAGTTTTTTAATTGGAAGAGAAATAAATAAACTCGAAGACTGGATTTTTACACCGCAATATACCACAAACGGAAGTCCATCGGTTGTGTTTGAAGGAACTGATTGGTACGGAGATTACGTCAATGCTAAAAATGAAAATTTCAATAAAGACATTCTGTATTTAAGAGAGTTAGAATATTTTCTGATTGCTATTCGGGAACAAACTTCCGGTGAACAAAAAGAGTATATAACCGCTGCAATTGCACAGCTTTGTTTTATGGATGATGATATCGAGTTGGGGAAAAAATATACCAATATGATTTCTGATAAAGCCAATCTATCGATACAAATGCAGAAAAATATTCAGTTAGCATTAGTTTCCTTAAAACAAGATGATTTGAAAAACGAAACAGTGCAAAATCAGCTTTTTAAATACTTTGATTCTGTTGAAAATTTAATTGAAACGGATAACGGATTGTTCAAAAACTTATACAGTTTATATAGAATAGCAAGCGGTGAATTCTATAAAAAAAATGATCGCGTTACAGCAGGTTTATTAATGATGAAATCGGATCTTAAGAATGAAGGAGAATATTCAGGATATTATAATACTCCTTATTTCTATAACTACATTGGTTATTTTGAACGAACTGCAACCGTTGAAGACGTTGATAAATTGATTGCACTACAACAAAAAGAAGATAAAACCCCATTTGAAAAATACATTTGCTCAGGAACAATTGCGCCAAATATTGATTATTACAAAGATCTAAAAGGAACAATTGCTTTCAGAAACAATGATTTAGAATTGGCTTATGAAACCTTTTCAAGTATGCCTAAAGATTTTTGGGAAAAGAATTATTCCTTTACAGATTTTCTAAATGAAAACCCTTTTACCCCCAAAATTCTGCAAAAACAAGAAGAACGAAAATTTGATTACCGTTTTAATAAAGCCGAATTTATTGCAAAATTAATTCAGTTGAAAAAGCAAAACACAGCGTCGGGCAATCTGCAATTGGCAAATGCTTATTTTAATGTTTCTTATTTAGGAAATTCCTGGATGATGGTTGCTTATGATTGGACATCTGGCGAATCCTATGTTGATTATGTTTATGGAGATAATTCTGAAAAAGAAAAAACATACCAAAAAGGCAATTATTACAGTTTAACAATGGCAAAAATGTATTATGAAAAAGCCTTAAAAATGTCTAAAAATAAAAATGAAAAAGCTCTGGCCAGTTTAATGATTTTTGAATGTAACTATTACAATCATTATGCTAATATTATTTCTGCCGAAGAAGAAGAAAAAAATCCATTTAAAGCAGGGAAGGAGCTTGTAGATTTTTATTCGCTTTATAAAACAACACCAACTTTTAAAAAGTACAATTGTCCGTTGTTGCAATCATTTATAAACTAATTTTTTTTACCATATAAGTGATATAATTTAGAGATTCCAATTTTTAAATTCCAAATTCCAATAAAAAAACTCCATTGCGAAGCAAATGGAGTTTTTTTTATCTAAAATCTAAAATCTAAAATCTAAAATCTAAAATCTAAAATCTAAAATCTAAAATCTAAAATCTAAAATCTAAAATCTAAAATCTAAAATCTAAAATTAGATAGCCGTTACAATCGCTAAAAAGTCATCAGCTTTTAAAGCTGCACCTCCAATTAAACCACCATCTACGTCTGGTTTACCGAAGATTTCTTTAGCGTTATCCGGTTTCACAGAACCACCGTATAAAATAGAAACTTCATCAGCGATATCAGCTCCAAAAGCTTTACGGATTGTTTCTCTGATAAATTCGTGCATTTCCTGCGCTTGTTCAGGAGAAGCAGTTTCTCCGGTTCCAATTGCCCAAACTGGCTCATAAGCTAAAACAACTTTAGACCAAGATTCTTTTGCAATATGAAAAATTCCGTCACGCAATTGGTTTTCAACAATGTTGAAGTGATTTCCAGATTGACGATCTTTTAGTTCTTCACCAAAACAGAAAATTACAGTCATATCATGTTTCAAAGCTGTATCAACTTTGCTTGCGATCAATGCATCTGTTTCGTGAAAAATAGCACGACGCTCAGAGTGACCAAGAATTACAGTGTTTACACCAATACTAGTTAGCATGTCTGCAGAAATTTCTCCTGTAAAAGCTCCGCCTTCCGCTTGGTGAACGTTTTGTGCAGCAACACCAATAGTTGTGTTTTTTACTTTAGCAGCAGCAGCTTGTAAATTTACAAATGTAGGTGCAACAATTACTTGCGCAGTTGTTTGTGCTGGTATTTTTGTAATTAATTCACTTAATAATTCTTCAGTTTGTCCTGCGTTTTTATGCATTTTCCAGTTTCCTGCAACAATCTTTTTTCTCATTTTGGTAGTTTTTATTATTCTTTTTTTTGTTTTTTATTCTTATATTAAATTGAATCCAGCATTGACATTACCATTCAAATTTTATTTTAAACCTTTTAAAGTTTCATTGATTTTATCAAAATCAGTTTCTATGGCGCGGTATAATACAATTTTACCAGTTTTGTCAACGACAATGTATCTAGGAATCCAATCAAGATCAATTGCTTTTCCAAAAACACCTTTCATACCGTCGTTCATCATAAAGTGATCGCCTTTTAATTCGTGTTTTTCAATTCCGGCTTTCCATTTGTCAGCCGTTTTATCTGCCGAAAGGAATAAGTAAGAAACATCAGGATTATTCGCCTGAAGTTCTTTTAATTTAGGCATTGCTTTTACGCAATCACCACACCAGGAAGCCCAAACTTCGATAACCAAAGTTTTTCCTTTGTATTTTTTAAGAATGTTCTTGAAAGAAGTCTGACCTCCGTCAAGAGTTAATAATTTTTCAGACAAAGCCTCTTTTGAAAAACTTGTTTTCTGAGCTTGTGAACATGAAAAAGTAATAAATGCAATAACAATTAGCGCTATTTGTTTCATATTAAAATAATATTTGTAATGTACTTTAAATTGCTTTTCAGGAAATGAATCTGCAAATTCAAATCAGAGCAATTTCATAAATTAAGGTTCCGAACAAAGTTAAACAAACAAATCGAATGCCAAATGGAGATTAACAAAATTTGAAGACTCGTTTATTTTATCACAAAACGGGAAATTTCGGTTAAAAAAAGCGCTTTGAAATCGTAATAGTTCACTTGAAAAACTTGAAATTATATTATATTCCGGAAAATGTTTTCTAAAGAAAATGAGAAAAAAGATATTTTTAATGAAAGAAGGTTTTTTTTGGAGCCAAAAAACGTCAGATTAAAGCAAAAAAAAGACTTCAATAAAATTTTCTAATTTAGAATTTACCGAAGTCTTTTAAATATGATTTTTAGAATTTAATTCAAATCATAATTGCCATTCGCCCATTTTTTACTTGGAACAATCCATTCGTCTAAAGCTTTATATAAAAAGCCATGTTTTAGATTTGTATGTAATTTGATTTGTTTGAAATGATTTATTTTCAATTTTGAAGTTTCTTTTCGTTTTGTAGCATCAACACCATAAATATCTGATTCTTCATAAATCGTTAAAATGTTTCCACAGAAATTAATATCCGGAATTTGTTCGATATCGGTGTCCATAAAGCATCCAATAAAAACAAAATTTACATCTGGATTAGCTAGCAAAGTAGAAACATATTCAGCAATATAACCGCCTTTTGATGTTCCGATAACAGTAATTTTATTTGGAGAAACACCTTTTTTAAGAAGTTTTTTAATTTGTTTTACTGTTTTTTCAGCATAGTCATACGCATTAGTATTTTTCTTTCTTTTTTCGCTGATAACAATAAAATTATCTTTTTTAAATGAATCTATAATCTCGTTATACTCTGCTTTTCCATATTCAGGATGGGCAACACTTAAATCGTTTTCTTCTACAAATTTATTATGAAAGAAGAAGATGTAGCGTTGATCTTTGTTTGCGATCTGAGATTGGCTAACAGCAATAAAGCTTGATAAAATTGCTAGTAGAAGAAACGGTAATTTTTGTAATTTCATAAAACTTAATTGTTTTTTATAAAAAAAGCCCAATTTTTAAAAGGACTTTATAGTGTAGTATTAGTTTATAAAAGTTAAAAATTCAAATTAAAGGTGAGTTTATTTACTTCTTCTTGTTTATTTGATTGTATAATTTTTAAATCGTCCAATTTTTTATCAATTTTTACTTTAGAATTTATAGGAGTATTTTTGTTTTCAGTTAAAACTTTCTTTACTGTAGTTTTCATAATTCTTTTCTTTTTATAATAAAACCAAAAAAATCACCATTTGATTTGAAAGGTACGCTGTTAACGTTTCCAAACTCATTCTTTATTGATCCAAAGATAATAAAAGTTTCGGACAATTCTTCTAAATTAATTGAAAGTGCCCTTCTGTATAAACGTGTTCTAGCGAGTGTACTGCCTTTAAAAAAGACCATCTTTTTAGGATATTTTTCTGTAAAAATATAAACTGAGCTGGCAACTGTTGCTAAAATTTTATTTCGGTCTCCATTATTTGTAATTATTGAATCATCTAAAATATATCTTTTATGAACTTCATCATATATCAAATCTCCGAATGCCAGATTATAAATTTCTTTAGATTGAGTTGCATTAAAGATTATGACTTTCGTTATTTCTCCATTAGGACCAATGCTTTTAAATTCAAAAATAGTTGTTTCAGTATTTCGATAAAGTTCATATTTTAAATGTTTCATTATTTTAATTTAAATCTACAAAAATATAAAAAATAAGTAAAAAAAAAGCTACAAAATAATTGTAGCTTTTTTGAATTATATGTTTTATTAGATACTATATCGAGAGTCTTAAAGATTTAAATCATCAACATCATTATAATGAACTTTCTGAATTACAGTTCCGTTCTCTAAAACCACAATACTAGGATTTGCTCTTTCAATTGTTTTTAAAGTTGTAGCATCGCAGAAATAAAAATCGACATTTAAGCCATATTGTTTTTTAGCTTTTGCAATTTCATCAGCTCCGGAAGCTGTCATCGCGATAACTTTATATCCTTTTGATTTTGCCTCTTTATTTACATCTTCTAACTTTTTCATTCCTTCAGGATTTGATAAAGCCAAATCGTATGTCACAAAAATCAATAATTTTGGTTCTTTCAGCAATTCTTCTTTATAATCAGAATCGTCTTTTGTCATCGAAAAATCATGAATTGGCGGAACATAACCTTCTGTAATTACTTTATCTTTTCTGTCAACAAAAGTGGCACCTTCCGGAATATTGGCTAGATCTTTTTCTGTAAATTCTTTATCAACACCATTTACTTTGTAGATAAAAGTCATTTCAACTACCGATTTTGGTGCACCTTCCGGAATTTCCATACCTTTTTCGATGTTGCTTCCTACTTTAAACGGACGGAAATCTTTTATAGGATTATGGTTTAAAACCCAAACAGCCATAACAACACATAATACGATAGCAATTAGCGTAATAATATTGGTAACTGTCTTTGAGAATAAACGTTTTACCAGCTTTTTATTGATGAATAAAATTAGAATAAAGAAAAGTAAAACAATATCTTTTGTAAACGATTGCCAAGGAGTTAAGTGTAAAGCATCTCCAAAACATCCACAATCTTTAACTACATCAAAATAAGCAGAGTAGAAGGTAAGGAATGTGAAGAAAACAATTAAAAGCAATAAAGCCCAAATGGTAAGTTTTGATTTGTAACCCACCAATAACATTACACCCAAAACTACTTCTAAAATCACTAAAAAGATCGCCAAACCTAAAGCTAAAGGCTCTAAAAATGGCATATTGAAAACAGGCTCACTAAAATATTCGGCCAATTTATAAGAGAAACCAACCGGATCATTCAGTTTAATTAATCCTGAAATGATAAATAATACGCCGACAAATAATCGGGAGAATTGAGTAATGATATTTTTCATGGGGAAAGTATTAAAATTTAAATCTCAATAAAGAAATTCCAAATTCCAATTCTATAACTTGGGTTTTGGAATTTAAAAATTGGAATTTTATTTGTTTATAGGATTTAGGATTAAAGCAAAAACAGAATAATTAATCATATCCTGATAATTCGCGTCGATGCCTTCAGAAACTAAAGTTTTGCCTTTATTATCTTCAATTTGCTTTACGCGAAGTAATTTTTGCAGAATCAAATCGGTCAATGAACTTACGCGCATATCGCGCCATGCTTCGCCGTAATCGTGATTTTTGGCTTCCATTAACTCTTTGGTTAACTTAACTTTAGCGTCGTATAATTCGGTTGCTTTTTCTACATCAAGATCAGGCTGGTCAACAACGCCTAATTCTAACTGAATCAGGGCCATAATCGAATAATTAATAATTCCGATGAATTCTCCTTTTTCATCTTCATCAACTTTGCGAACTTCGTTTTCCTGTAAACTTCTGATTCTTTGTGCTTTTATGAATATCTGATCGGTTAATGATGGCAATCTTAAAATGCGCCATGCACTACCATAATCTTTCATTTTATTGATAAATAAAGTACGGCAAACCGTAATTACATTATCAAATTCAAGGGAAGTATTCTTCATTTATTGCTGTATATTTGCTAAAATTTCTTCAAAAATAAGGATAAAATTAAAGAGTTTATGAAAAAAGTTTCAAGTTTAAAGTTTCAGGTTGAAGTAGATTGCGCAAGCTGAGTAACTTGAAACCTGAAACAAAAATAACTTGAAACAAAAGTTGTGAAACTTGAAACTTGAAACCTGAAACAAAAATAACAAGAGATGCTAATTAACTGCAAAGGCCAACTTATTGATTTGTCGATTCCTAAAGTAATGGGAATTTTGAATGTAACGCCAAATTCTTTTTTTGACGGTGGAAAATATAGTAATGAAGACGAAATAATCTCACAAGTAGATAAAATGCTTTCCGAGGGAGCAACGTTTATTGATATTGGTGCTTATTCGAGCAAACCAAGTGCCGAATTTGTTACCGAACAGGAAGAAATTGACCGAATTGTTCCTGCAATTGAATTGATTTTAAACCATTTTCCGGAAGCTTTATTATCAATCGATACTTTTAGAGCCGAAGTTGCGAATGCAAGTATAGAAAGCGGTGCAGCGATTATAAACGATATTGCAGCGGGAGAATTAGACGATAAAATGTTTGATGTAATTGCAAAATATAATGTTCCGTACATTATGATGCACATGCGTGGAAACCCGCAAACAATGCAGAGTCTAACGCAATATGAGGACATTGTAAAAGAAATGCTTTTCTATTTTTCTGAAAAAGTAAAAAAAGCAAGAAGTCTCGGAATTAATGATTTAATCTTAGATCCCGGTTTCGGATTCGCCAAAACAACCGATCAAAATTATGAAGTCATGCAGAAAATGGAACTTTTTAATGTATTAGAATTGCCAGTTTTAGTCGGAATTTCCAGAAAATCAATGATTTATAAAACGCTAAATAATACAGCACAAGAAGCTTTAAACGGAACAACGTTTCTGAATACCATTGCATTGACAAAAGGGGCTAAAATTTTGCGTGTGCACGATGTAAAAGAGGCGACGGAATGTGTGACTTTGTTTGATAAAATGAATTCAAAATAAGATCTAAAGAAAATAACATGACAAAAAAAATATTCTATTTAGTTTTTCTAGCAATTTTTATATCGGGCTGTAATGATAAAAATGTATCAGATTTGAAAAAAAATTATGAATATAAATCTAAGGATATAAAAGAGCTGAAAGAATATTTTGAAAAAATAGTTCCAAAAAATTATTACGTTACAATACGATATAACTCTTCTGATAATATCAATTTGGTTGTTTATGAGCCAACAAATATTCCAGATAAAAATGATTTGCTTTTTCAACAATGGGATGTAGATTTTGAAGATTATGAAGAACCGAAAGATTCTCATTTTAATAGCGAATATGACGGAAAAACGAAATCATTAGATGTAGTTAAAAAGAAACTTAATTGGAGCAATAACACTTTTACAGAACTTTATGAAAAACTGGAAAATGTGAATTCTATGGGAATATCAAGTGGAAAACCCATAAAAATTGAATATGGATTTAGAGGAATGGGAGTTTTGAGCTATTTGTTTTTTGACCATAATTTAAGTAAAACCGAACAAAAAGAAAATTCAAATAATTGTTCACAAATGTTTTATAAAGAAAATATTGTCTTTACATTTTCTTCAGGAGCAATAGGAAGTTTTTGTATTCCTGATTTTGAAAAGAATTCAAATAAAAAATAATTAATTGAAACTTGTTTTTTAATTAAAATGATGATGAAAACACCAAAATCAATAAATAGATATTTTTATAAATCTAGAATTTTAAATATGAAATACTTTAGTTTAATTATCGCTCTTTTACTTTTTTCCTGCGAAGAAAAAAAAGACGTTCTACTTCCAAAATCAAATATTTCAATCGTTAAAAATGTCGAAGATCTTTCACCAATTTATATCTTTTTAAAAATAGAAGAAAAAGATACAATTGCAGAAGTAAACCGAAAAAACAGCATTATTTCAACCAACTGGATTTTCAATATTGACAAACGTTTACCGTTAAGATTGGTAATTCCGGAAGTAATAAAACTACAGGAAAAAAAGCGAGTCGAAAAAGCCCACAAAAACGAAAAAGCCGAGAATTATTATTCCTACGCAGATTCTGTTGGAAAGAATTTAGCCTTTTTGCCTTTCACGAAAGTGTATTATAAAATGGAAAAACCAAATAAAGAAAATTTTGTATTTCGTTTTAGAAAAGGAAAAAAGGAAGTTTTGATGGGAAATAAGGAAATAAAAATATCAGAAATATTACAACGTTTTTATAGTATAAAGTTTGAAAGGGTGCCGGATGTCGTATTTTTATTCGATAAGAACATGAGTTATGAAGAATATATCCAACATAAAATTTTACTGCAAAAATATGTGTCTTACAATCTTGATAAACTCCCGGTAGAATTTATCTTCTAAACTTGAAACAAATAAAACCTGAAACTAAAAAAAACAAAGCTTTTCTATTGATGATGATAAGGTTCATTTCTTAAAATCGTAAATCCGCGGTACAATTGTTCGATAAAAAACAAGCGAACCATTTGATGCGAAAACGTCATTAGCGAAAGTGAAATTTTTCCCTTAGCTTTGCTGTAAACCGTATCTGAAAATCCGTAAGGACCGCCAATTACAAAAACCAAAGTTTTAATTCCCGAGTTCATTTTCTTTTGCAATTCTTCAGAAAAACCAACGCTGGAGAAGTTTTTTCCGTTTTCATCCAATAAAATCAACTGATCTGTTGGTGTTAATTTGGACAGAATCAATTCGCCTTCTTTTTCCTTTTGCTGACTTTCAGATAAATTCTTCACGTTTTTGATATCCGGAATAATTTCCAAATCAAATTTGATATAAAACGACAAACGTTTCGTATAATCGTCGATTAAAGTCTGCAGCGATTTATTGTCGGTTTTGCCAATGGCGATAAGTTTGATGTTCATATGTAATGTTTTTTTGCCACTCCCGATAGCAATCGGGATTCACGAATGAGTAGAATTAAAAATAAATAATCTGCGTTAATCCGTTCAATCAGTATAATCAGTGGCCTATTTTTTATTCTCAAAAACGGTTTCGAAATGTTCTACAATGGGAAACGGTTCATAATAATGATGCAAAATATTTTTCCATTCCAGATAAGCTTCAGAAGTTCTAAAACCTACGGTATGATCTTCGAGTGTATTCCAGTCAACCAATAAAAGATATTTATTTTCGACTTCAAGACATTTCTGTAAAGTATGACCTAAATAGCCATCAATTGATGAAATGTATTGACTTGCTTTTGCAAAATCAATTTCAAACTGATTTGCTAAATCTGGTTTTACGAAAAGGAATGCGGCTTCTAGAATCATAATTATATTTTTTTTCACGCAGATTTTGCAGATTTTATTTTTGATATTTATAATAAAAAAATCTGTGTTGATCAGCTTAAATCTGTTTAAATCTGCGTGCTAATTTTTTCACGCAGATTTTATTTTTATTAATTTTTATAAAATTTATCTTCAAAAGTTTTAAATCTTGTATCCAAATCTTTTAGTAATTGTTTTTTTACCGATGCATCCTGAATAAAACTGTAATTGATACTGTTGTAAACGTATTCTTTTATAGTGGCGTATGAAACATCAGGGTATCTTTTAGCCAATAAGACATATTGTTCTGTCATATTGGTTCTTAAAATTCCTGCATCATCAGTACTGATTACAATTGGCACATTAAATTCTTTGTAAAGTGTAAACGGATGACGGCTATCTTTTACCTTCAAGATGAACTCATTACTAACTAAATTAATCTCAATCGGAATATTGTTCTTTGCCATATATCGCAATAAATCATATGAATTTGCTTCGTACGCAATATCAACTCCGTGACCAATTCTGTTGGCTCCGGCAATATGAATTGCATCGTTAATATGCCAGGTTAAATCTTCTGGAAGAACCAAACCTAAAGTTAATTCGCCCGCGTGAAGTGTGTATTTTACGTCTGGAAATTTTGAGTGGCAATATTTAAACATGACCATGTGAAGCCAATAATCTTTCATGGAATTTTCACCGTGTTCCGGTGAAACGATGTTTACGCCCGCAACCAATTTGCTGTCGTTGGCAGAGATAAATGCAATCATCAGGTTCTTAAATAAATCAACAGGATCCATAAAACGAAGCACAAAGTTTTGATATCGCATGGTAAAACGCTCATCATCAATTTTTAAGTCTTTATGAAGTTTTGCTATAAAATTAGTATTGAATTCTGTTGCATATTTTTTAGCGTCTTTTTTCTGAAGTGATTTATACAAATCGTCTAAAAGTTTTAGAACTGCTTTTTCATCTTTTTGAGATGAAGCCTGACGCAATTTCGAATTAAAATCAGATAAATCAGCAACATTCATATCGCAGGGAATCGTTGATAACTGTGTTTCGATATAACTTACATTTTCTGCGAGGGCGCGTTTTTTTAATTCGAGTATTCCTTCGGCAAAATGACCTTGTATAGTTGGTTCAAATTTTTGAAAAGAGTCAAAAAACTGATCATCAGAAGGAACAGAGCCATTGTAATCTTTAACCGACCAGGTTTGCATAACTTGCTGTTCGTAAAAAGCCAGTTTACCTTCGTTTTTAAGTGAAGAGAAAGTGTGCCAACTCCCAATTTCAGGTTTTGTTTTTGAAACTGCCATCGTTTCTATATTCAGATAAAAATCTTCTGCAATAGCTCTTTCTAAAAGAGGTTCTGCATAAATTGATCCCGAAAAATGATGGTGTAAATCGCCGCCTTTAGGCATTTGCTGAAAAAAAGCTGTTAAGAGAGCTTCGTTATTTCTGATTTTTTCTAAATAATTTTCAGCCGATTGAGAAAAGCCGATTTGCGCTATGAAAAAAAAGAAAAGTGTAATTATCCTTGACATACTCTAAGTTTAAATTACATGCAAATGTAAGAGTTTCGGAGGAGATTAAAAAATTTGATTTAGGATGCGGGTTTAAGGTTGCGAATTTAACCGCAGAGATCACAAAGTTTTTTCGCAAAGTTTTTTCGCAAAGTTCACAAAGTTTATTGTGGAGTGTTTGTAGAAAAGTTGGCAAAGTTCACTAAGCTTTGCGCCATTTTTGTCATCTCGACGGAGGAGAGATCACACAAGAAGCTCCACAATCAAAATCGACAATTGTTTATAAACAAAAAAAGACGCACAATAGTACGTCTTAATATTAAATCTTAGAACCTTAGCAACTCAGCATCTTAGCATCTTTACGAAAACAACACATCACGAATTTCCTCAACCTTATCAAAAACACTTTTTGCAAAAGGACAAAGCGGAATAATTTTTAAGTTATTGGTTCTGGCATATTCTACAGCGGCCATAACCAGTTTTTTGCCAACACCTTTTCCGTTAAATTCTTCACTTACTTCTGTATGATCGATGATGAATTTTGAATCTCCAGCCCAGGTATACGTCATTTTCCCGGCTTCTTTTCCGTCTTCTACAGCTTCAAAATAGCCTCTTCTTGTATCGTTAATTTGTTGAATTTCCATGGTAATTATATTAATGTGGTTTTAATTTCGATTGAATGTGTCAGTGTTTTATGAATTGGGCAACTATTTGCTATTGTTTCTAATCTTTGTCTTTGTGTTTGGTCGACTTCGCCAATTACTTCGATTTTTCGGGTAAATAATGATACATTTCGATCAGAATCTCTTTCAAAATCAATTTTGACATTTATTTCAGAAACATCCCATTCTTTACGATTAATATACATTCGCAAAGTAATTACGGTGCAGGAAGCCAGTGAGGCCGCCAAAAGTTCTGTTGGATTTAAGCCTAAGTTCTTGCCGCCCAATATTTGAGGTTCATCAGAAATTAAAATATTTCCGCTGGCAGATGTTACTTCCGTTCGATACAAACGCGTATCAATTTGTGCAGATATAGTATCCATTATTATTTGATTTTAGGTTCTGGTAAAGGCACAAATTCAGTTTCGCCCGGAACTTTTGGAAAAGTTTGTTCTCTCCAGTCTTGTTTGGCTTTTTCGATTAAGTTTTTATCCGAAGAAACAAAATTCCAAAAAATAAAATGTTCTTCAGGAAATGGTGTTCCGCCAAAAATATAAACAGTAGTATTTTCTGCCAATTCAAACTCACATAAAGTGCTATCGCTTGTAATTAAAATTTGTTTTGGCTCATAGACATGTTCTCCGCTTTTAATACTTCCTTCCAAAATATACAAGCCGCTTTCGCCAAATAAATCTTTGCCAATATTTATTTTTTTAGCCTCTGTACTTTTAATTTCAATAAAATATAACGGGCTATAAACCGGAACCGGCGATTTTTTTCCAAAGGCTTCTCCGGCAATTAATTTGTATGAAACACCATCTTCTTCCCAACTCGGAATATCATCTGCTTCTATATGGGCAAAATTAGGATCCATTTGTTCTAATTCTTTTGGCAAAGCAACCCAAATTTGCAACCCGTGAAGCATTTTATCAGAATGTCTTAAATATTCCGGCGTTCTTTCAGAATGTACAATTCCTTTTCCGGCTGTCATCCAGTTTACGGCGCCCGGTTTTATTTCTAATTCTGTTCCTAAACTGTCGCGGTGCATAATACTTCCTTCAAACAAAAATGTCAATGTCGAAAGCCCAATGTGCGGATGTGGAGGAACATCCATATTTTCATGATCACTTAAATGTGCCGGTCCCATATGATCGATAAATACAAATGGTCCAACGGCTCTTTTTTCACGGAAAGGCAATAATCTGCCTACCATAAAATTGCCAATACTGGCAGAACGTTCTTCGATAATTAAACTGATATTTGACATGGTATTTGTTTTAGTTGAAAGCAAAATTACAGTTGTAGTCACAATCTGCAACTTAATTTAGATTAAGAAAATTTGTTTTTGGTATGAATTATAAAAGTAAGGAAATAGAATTATAAAGATTCTATTTGAATTGAAAATATAACACGAATTGCACAAATTAACACACATAAATTAGTGAAAATTGGTGCAATTTGCGATAATTTTTATGGCTAAAACAAGATTAGTTAATTAGCAACAATCCCAATTAAAATATGCTTTTTCAAAGTTTTTATTAAGTAAATCTTCTTTGTTTATAAAGAAGTTTGCAACGCCACTATCACCAAACATTATTTCTTCATCGGTATCTATTTGCAGCAGTAAAACATCATTTTTTAATTTATCATCATATTCTCTTGGATCTGATTGCGTAAAATAGGCATAACCTCCAATTTTATGACCTTCATAATACAACAATTTTTGAATTTCTTTTTTTTGGATATCATCCAATTTTTCTTCAAATTCCCAATAATCCAGACCGTTAAAACTATAATCAAATCTAAAATCTAGAACACCTCCATATTCTTCTTGTTTTGAAAAAGTTAGGCTATGTTCACAATAAACAGGAAAATCGGAATATAATTCTTCAGTTAGAAAATCAAAATTAGTTTGATTGTTTTCGATTTCTGTATGATATAAAACTTTATAATCATTCATGTCGTACCAATCTTCTGATGGAATATAAAATTGCAATATCCCTTTTTCTGGATAATTTTCTAATTTAGGTATTTCCGAAAAATTAAGCTGCGCCAACAAAACCATTGGTTTTCCTGCTTTGTCTTTTGGATATTCTATATTAATTGGCAAATATGGTTTTCCTAAAAATTTGCTTTGGGTAAAAGGCAAAGTACTTTCTTCTTGTATAGGTTTTGCATTAATTTGAATAAAGCCTAACTTATACTTTAATAAATCACTTTCAAATTCTTTTAAATAGTCGGGAAATGTCATTTTAGTTTTTTTTAGGTTTAATGTTTAGAGTATTTATTCAATCAACTCAAATTCCAAAGCCTCACTTTCAGTTCCATTAATAATAATAGACAATTGATGCATTCCCTTATGAAAAACACGCGTTGTAATAATTTTAAAAGATTGATTTCTGTCGACTTTGGTTAATTGATTGGGCTGATAAATTTTCTCACTGATTTTAAAGACTTTTTTAGCCAAATGTCCTTTTGATTTTTTATAATGAACGGCATATTCCAGACGAATGATTTTGTCTTCTTCATTTTTATTATTTAAGTGAAATTGAAACTGAAGATAATCTCCAATTTTTACTTTTGGAGTTTTAATTTCAAAATTAGAAAGTTCAATGTTAGTGCTTTCCAAACCATAATGACTCAGAATTTCGGGATGTCCTTGTTTTAATAAAGTCCTGCAACCGTGTTTGATAATCGCGTCGGTTTCTTTGCTTAAACCGCGCCATTTCTTAGCAATTTCTAATACAATTTCAGGATTATCTTTTACAATATCATTTAAGTTATTGGCAACACTTCGGCGTACATATTCTGACGGATCATTTTTAAGATTTTCTAAAATTGGCAGAATAGAAGCAGGGTCTTTTTTCAGAAACGGAATCGCCATTGCCCATGGTAATCTCGAGCGTGAACCTTCACTGGCTAAACGACGTACATGATGATTTTCGTGTAAAGACCATTTCACCATTTCGTCTATCATTTTTCCCTGATATTTTAAAATAAAAGGGCGAACGGCAAATTCGCAGCTTATAAATTGTGTGATAGATACTAAGGCTTTTGCCGAAGTTTTAAAGTCGTCTAAACCGTAAGTTTCTATATAATCAGCAAAAAATATGAACGCCAGATTTCCGTCGGTAAAATTATTTTTCTTTAAATTTTCGATGATTTTATCAATTAAAGAAACCGCTTCAGGGAAATTTTGAGGCATAAATTGATGCAAAACAACTGTGGTATGTTTCATGCGTTCTTTCCATTCCTTTTGGGCAAAATTGCCTTCGTAAATGGCTTCGATGAATTTTTGTTTATCGAATGTTGAATGTACTTCGGCAACGGCCTGACCAAATTTTTCGTAAAAAGTAACGGAGTAAATATCTTTTATTAATCCCATGATTTTGTTTGAATGAACTTCAAAGATATTTAATGTTTTTTGTTTTGAAACATTAAGTTTTTATTTTTTGATCCATTAAAAGATTAAGAAAAATTAGGCTTTATCCTTAATGAAACTCAATATTCTAATGGTGGAAAAAAGAAGTATTTATTGTGTTAATTTTTTTTTCGAAGAGTCTAAATTTTCAAATCCACAAAATATGTTCTACTTTAGCATCTTATAAAAAATTAATAAAAAATGATTAGCGATATACAATTTCAAACGGAATTACAATTATTAATTAGCAACGCAATTCGCGAAGATGTTGGTACGGGAGATTATAGCTCATTGGCCTGTATTCCTGAAACGGCGCATGGTCAGGCTAAATTATTGGTAAAAGATCAGGGAATTATTGCCGGTGTTGCAATTGCTAAAATGATTTTTGAATTTGTAGATCCAAAATTAAAAGTGAAGACTTTTATTGAAGATGGAACGCATGTAGAATATGGAGATGTGGTTTTTGAAGTTTCGGGAAGTTCGCAATCTATTTTAAAATCTGAAAGAGTTGTTTTGAATACCATGCAGCGTATGTCTGCAATTGCCACAAAAACAAGTCAGTACGCAAAACTTTTAGAAGGTACCAGCGCAAAAATATTAGATACCCGAAAAACGACACCAAATTTTAGGGTTGCAGAAAAATGGGCAGTAAAAATTGGAGGAGGAGAAAACCACCGTTTTGCGCTTTATGATATGGTAATGCTAAAAGACAATCATATTGATTTTGCAGGCGGAATTACGCTTGCAATTAAGAAAACAAAAGAATATTTGAAGACCAATAATTTAGATCTGAAAATTATCGTTGAAGCTAGAAATTTAGACGAAATTCGTGAGATTTTATTAAGCGACGGTGTTCATAGAATTCTAATTGACAATTTTAATTATGAAGATACTAAAACAGCTGTAAGTTTAATTGGTAATAAATGCCAAACAGAATCTTCAGGAAATATCAATGAAAAAACAATTCGTGAATATGCTTTATGCGGTGTAAATTATATATCGTCCGGAGCATTAACACATTCTGTTTACAACATGGATTTGAGTCTTAAAGCTTTCTAATGAAGTTATGAGTTTTGAATTATAAGTTATGAGTGAGGTTTGCAATCTAAAACCTGAACTCTAAAATTAAAATCATAAATATGTCCCAAGAGATAGAAGCCCGGATTGAAAAAGTTCCTGTATTGCGTTCTGTAGTAAGGCTTTTAAAGCAGATAAAATTACCGTGGTTAGAAGGTTTTTCGTTATACGATTTGCTCGAAATGTATACTTTAGGTATTCTTGAGGGTGCATTTTCGTATCATGCGAGTGCCGTTTCGTTTAGCTTTTTTATGGCGTTATTTCCTTTTGCACTGTTTATTTTGAACTTAATTCCATTTATTCCAATTGATAATTTCCAGGCAGATTTTTTGTTATTTGTGCAGCAAAGTGTTCCGCCAAATACCTACGATGCTATTAATAAAATTATTAGTGATATTTTAAATAATAGTCACTCTGGTTTATTATCGTCAGGATTTTTACTTTCTATTTTTTTAATGGCAAATGGTGTAAACGGAATTTTAAGTGGTTTTGAATCGTCGAAACATGTTTTTGATAAACGCGGTTTTTTTAGTCAATATTTAGTGGCATTGGCGATTTCACTTGTAATGACCATTATATTATTTGTAACCGTGGCTACAATTGTTGTTTTTGAGGTTTTTATTCAAAAAACAATTATTCAGGATGTGTTAAGTGATAACATTCCGCTGATTATTTTAGGGCGATATGCGTTTGTTTTGGTAATGATTTTGGTAACGTCTTCAATATTATTGCGTTACGGAACAAGACAATACAATAAAGTGCCTTTTATTAGTATTGGGTCAGTTTTTACAACGGTCTTAATTGTTATATCTTCGTTCTTTTTTGGGATTTGGGTTATAAAATTCTCAAAATACAACGAACTTTATGGTTCTATTGGCACATTATTAATTCTAATGTTTTATATTTGGATAAACTGTATGATTCTGCTTTTAGGGTTTGAATTGAATGCTACTATCAGAAAATTAAAACAAAAAAAAAATAAATAGTATGAAAAATTGGATGTTAACAATTGGATTGTGTTTTCTAACCTTAGGCACAATTCAAGGCCAAAGTGTCATTGGAAAATGGAAAACAATTGATGATGCGACTGGAGAAGCTAAGTCAGTAGTAGAGATTTACGAAAAATCTGGAAAAATTTATGGTAAAGTAGCAGATATACTTCGTGCCGATCATAAAAAAGATATATGTGTCAAATGTGAAGGTGCAGATAAAAACAAACCTATTTTAGGAATGGTGATCATTAACGGACTTAAAAAAGATGGTTCTGAATATAGCGGAGGAACAATTTTAGATCCTACAAACGGAAAAAAATATAAATGTTATATTGAACTTGAGTCTGCCGATAAACTAAAACTTCGAGGTTATGTTGGGATTTCTATCATGGGAAGAACCCAATACTGGACGAGAGTAAAAAATTAATTTTATAATTAAAATGCGAAAATTAGCATCAATAATTTTATTCTTAGTTGCGCTGTCAAACAGTTTTGGACAATCTAAGAATTCACCATTACAAATAAGTCATCTTACAGGTGACTTTTATGTTTATAGGACTTTTCATGATTATAACGGAACTATGATTTCTGCGAATGCAATGTATCTTGTTACAGATAAAGGAGTTGTGTTGTTTGATGCACCATGGGATAAATCGCAATTTCAACCTTTGTTAGACACTATTAAGGCAAAGCATAATAAAGAAGTAATTATGTGTTTTGCAACACATTCTCATGATGACAGAGCGGGAGGTTTAGACTTTTACAGACAAAAAGGAGTGAAGACTTATTCAGGTAAATTAACTGATAATATTCTTAAAAAAAATAACGAGAAAAGAGCTGAATTTATAGTTCCAAACGATACTACATTTACTGTTGGCCAGCATACTTTTGAGGTATATTATCCAGGAAAAGGTCACGCACCAGATAATATTGTGGTTTGGTTTGATAAAGAAAAAGTACTTTACGGAGCTTGTTTTATAAAAAGTGCAGATGCCAAAGATTTGGGTTATCTGGCTGATTCTGATGTCAAAGAATGGAAAAAATCAATCGAAAAAGTAAAGACGAAATTTAAAAATCCAATCTATATTATTCCGGGTCATGAAGACTGGACAAATACAGAATCGCTGAATCATACTTTGAAATTGGTTGATGAGTATCTTGCTCAGAAATCTTCGGCTAAATCAACAAAAAAGTAATTATTTATTAGATTCCGATCTATCTTTGATTAATAAAAAATAGCTTAATTTTGTTCATATTTGAAATAGAGTAAGATGACTGTTACAGATAAAAAAATAATTGAAAGCTATTTAATTTTGTTTAAAGGACTTAGCTTTAGTAATAAAATTGAACTTATTGAAAGATTGATAAAATCTTTAAAAGTTAATAAATCAAAAGGAAACGGCTTTTATAAATCGTTTGGTGCTTTTGCTTCTGAAAAATCTGCAGAACAAATTGTCTTAGAGATTAAATACGACCGAAAATTTAAAAATACTGAAACTAAATTTTAATGGGATTATTTACTTGACACAAGTATTTCTTTGGATGTAATCCAAATAGAAAATTGGTTAGAAAATTATTAATTTTCATCACTAAAGTTATTTTTCAAATCCTATAAAATATCTACATGTTTTTTGTCGAAGTCGTTCTACCACTTTCTCTAGCCAAAACTTTTACTTATCGTATTTCTGAGGCTGAATTTCATTTCATTAAAAAAGGAATGAGAGTCGCGGTGCCTTTTGGTAAAAGTAAAATTTATACAGCATTGGTAATTGATATTCATGAAAATGCTCCGACTTTATATGATGCCAAAGAAATTCATCAAATTTTAGACGAAAAACCTATTGCGACCGAAATTCAGATTAAACACTGGCTTTGGGTGGCAAATTATTATATGTGTGGCATTGGCGATGTATATCGCGGTGCTTTCCCAAGCGGATTATTGCTTGAAAGTGAAACAATTATTTCGCATAAAACAGATGTTGTTGTAAATCAAAACGAACTTTCAGATGAAGAATTTTTGGTTTATGAGGCTTTACAGCAACAGAGTTCTTTAAAAGTTCAGGAGATTATTTCAATTTTAAATAAGAAAAATATTTTGCCGGTTCTTCAAAAAATGATGGCCAGGGATATTATTGTTTTAGAAGAAGAAATAAAAGAAAGTTACAAACCAAAATTGATTCGTTATGTAAAATTGCATAGTAAATATGAATCTGATGAAGGTTTGGGACAATTGCTTGAAATATTAAAAAGCGCCAATAAACAAAAAGAAATTGTTTTGGCTTTTTTTCAATTGCGTGCTTCAGAGAAGAAACCAATAACAGTAAAGAAACTGGTTGAGATTTCGAAATCTACTTCTGCAGTAATAAAAGCGTTAATTGAAAAAGAAATTTTTGAAGAGTATTTTCTGCAACACGACAGGATTTCTTTTGATGGAAAAGCTTCAGAAAAACAGTTGCAATTAAGTGATGCCCAGGAAGGTGCTTTTACAGCAATTAAAGATAATTTTCTGGAAAAAGAAGTTTGTCTGCTTCATGGTGTAACATCAAGTGGTAAAACAGAAATTTACATCAAATTAATTGAAGAATATCTAGAAACGGGCAGACAGGTTTTGTATTTACTGCCTGAAATTGCGCTTACGACTCAATTAGTTTCTCGTCTTAGACTTCATTTTGGAGACAAAGTGGCGGTTTTTCATTCAAAATACAGTAACAACGAAAGGGTAGAAGTTTGGAAACAAACACTTGAGAATTCTGATAAAGCGCAAATTGTAATAGGAGCAAGGTCGGCTTTGTTTTTGCCTTTTACTGATTTGGGTTTATTGATTGTAGATGAAGAACATGAGCAGACTTTTAAGCAAACAGATCCGGCGCCTCGTTATCATGCGCGGGATGCAGCAATTGTTTTGGCTAATTTTCATCAGGCAAAAGTTCTTTTGGGGTCTGCAACGCCAAGTATTGAAACCTATTTTAATACGCAAACTGCAAAATATGGTTTGGTAACGCTTACAGAACGTTATAACAATGTTCGAATGCCCGAAGTTGTTTTGGTAGATTTAAAAGACAAACACTTTAGAAAAAAGATGACTGGGCATTTTAGCGATCTTTTAATCGAAGAAATAGCCGAAGTTTTGTCATTGGGTGAACAGGTAATTTTATTTCAAAACAGAAGAGGATATTCACCTATTATTGAATGTATGACTTGTGGGCATGTTCCACATTGTCAGCAGTGTGATGTGAGTTTGACTTTTCATAAAAATAAAAATCAATTGCGTTGCCATTATTGCGGTTATTCGATTGCAAAACCAACGCATTGCCATAGTTGTTCGAGTATAGATTTGACAACGAAAGGTTTTGGAACAGAACAAATTGAACAGGAGTTAATTTCTCTTTTTCCGAATGCTAAAACCGGAAGAATGGATCAGGATACAACGCGGGGCAAATATGGTTTTGAAAAAATTATTGATTCCTTTAAAGGCCGCGAAATAGATATTTTGGTAGGGACGCAAATGCTGGCTAAAGGTTTAGACTTTGATAACGTAAGTTTGGTGGGTATCATGAATGCCGATAATATGCTGCATCATCCTGATTTTAGAGCTTTTGAACGCAGTTTTCAAATGATGACACAAGTTGCGGGGAGAGCAGGAAGATCAGAAAAACAGGGTAAAGTCGTGATTCAGACTTATAATCCAAATCATAATACAATACAGCAGGTTACTACGCATAATTATGCAGGTATGTATAAGGAACAGTTGTATGATCGTCTGATTTATAGGTATCCTCCTTATTTCAGAATTATAAAGTTAACTTTAAAACATCGGGATTTTGATAAGCTAAAAGAAGGATCTATGTGGTTGTATCAGGTTTTGAGTCAAAATCTGAGTATGCCCGTTTTGGGACCGGAAGAACCGGCAATTAGCAGAATCAGAAATGAATATATCAGGACGATATTAATTAAGATTCCGCAGGAACTACATTTAGGGAACACAAAAAAAACTATTCAGAAAATGTTGAATAGTTTTGAAGCGGTTGCTCAATACAGAGCTATAAAAGTTACTGTAAACGTCGATTTTTATTGATTAAGAAGATGTAGATAGTGCTTTTACCAAATCTTCTTTTTTGTTTCGGCTTAATGGAATCTTGGTAATTCCAATTTCGGCAAATTTGCTGTTGAAACGCTCTACTTTGTCAATATTGATAATATAAGACTTGTGTACCCGGATAAATTTATCTTTAGACAGGTCGTTTTCAAAAGATTTCATTGTTGAAAGAACCAAATTGCTATCATCTTCTGTAACAACTCTTACATAATCTCCAAAAGCTTCAATCCATTTGATTTTGGCTGTAAAAATTTTAAGTTTTTTTAAATTGCTTTTGATAAAAATATGTTCGCCTTCTTCTTCTTTTACTTCTTTTTTAAGCAGATGCATATCAATTGCTCTTTTTACAGAAGCATTAAATCGGTCTACTGCAATAGGTTTTTGCAGATAATCGGTGGCATCATAATCAAAAGCTTTTAGAGCATATTCTGCTTTAGAAGTTATAAATATAATTTGTGGTTTAGTTTTTAATCCGTCCAGAAAATCAAAGCCATTTATAACCGGCATTTCTATATCAAGGAATATTAAGTCTATATTATTTAAGGAGATACAGCTTTTCGCCTCGATTGCGTTCGAAAAGTCACCAATTAAATGCAAGCCTGGGTGATTATTGACTAATTTAGCAATAATTGTCCTCTGTATAGAACTATCATCTACAACAACACAATTTAGTTTCATAACATTTAAATTTATATAAATCAGGATAGCAGTAGTAAATATATTAATTTTTTTAGGAAAAAAACTAAAGTAGATCTTTATTTTTTACTTTACATCGAATAAACGTAAAAAAGAGTTGTTTATTTAAATATAATGATTACTTTTGCACCCAATTTTAACAAATAAATATTGTATTTATGAATCATTATGAAACTGTTTTCATTTTAAATCCCGTTTTATCTGAGGTTCAGGTGAAGGAAACAGTAACGAAATTTGAAGAATTTCTTACTAGTAGAGGAGCTGAAATGGTATCGAAAGAGGATTGGGGTCTGAAAAAAATGGCTTACGAAATCCAAAACAAAAAAAGTGGTTTTTATCACTTATTCGAATTCAAAGTAGCTGGAGAAGTTCTAATTGCTTTTGAAACTGAATTTAGACGTGACGAAAGAGTTATGCGTTTCTTAACTGTAAGTTTAGACAAACATGCTATTTCATGGGCTGAAAGAAGAAGAGCCAAATTAAAATCTACTAAAGCTTAATTATTATGTCTACAATAGAGCAATCTGCAAAAGGAAAAAAAGACGGAGATATCAGATATTTAACGCCTTTAAACATTGAAACTAACAAAACTAAAAAGTACTGTCGTTTCAAAAAATCAGGAATCAAATATATCGATTATAAAGATGCTGATTTCTTATTGAAATTCGTTAATGAGCAAGGAAAAATTCTTCCTCGTCGTTTAACCGGAACTTCATTAAAATACCAAAGAAAAGTTTCTGTAGCTGTAAAAAGAGCTCGTCACTTAGCTTTAATGCCATACGTGGCCGATTTATTAAAATAATTAAAAACTCTAGTCGCTGGTTTCTGTTATGCAGAACCTAACTTCTAAAATATAAGGACAACAACATGGAACTTATTTTAAAACAAGACGTACAAAACTTAGGATTTAAAGATGATGTAGTATCAGTTAAAGCTGGTTACGGTCGTAACTTTTTAATTCCTCAAGGATTCGCGCATTTAGCTACACCTTCTGCAAAGAAAGTTTTAGCTGAAAACCTAAAACAAAGAGCACATAAAGAAGCTAAAGTTGTTGCTGATGCAAAAGCATTAGCTGAAACTTTAAAAGCTCTTGAAATTAAACTTACTGCAAAAGCTGGTGGAGAGAAACTTTTTGGTTCTATCACAAACATCGATATTGCTGAAGCTTTAGAGAAATCAGGTAATGCTATTGATAGAAAATTCATCACTAGTGGTATCGTAAAACGTACAGGAAAATATTCTGCTAGCATCCGTTTACACAGAGATGTTATCGTTGATTTACCATACGAGATTATCGCTGAAAAATAACATTTTGTTAACTTCTTGTTAATAAAATATAAAAGCCACTCTAACGAGTGGCTTTTTTTTGTCTAATTTTGAGGGAAATAACTCACTCAAAACTAAGAAAATGAAAAAAATCTTTGCATTATTGTTATGTTTGCTGGCCTTAACCGCGGTCACGGGACAAACAACTACTTCGAGTATTAAGGGTATTGTAAAAAGTTCAACCAACGAACTATTGCCCGGTGCTAGTATATTAGCCATTCATACTCCAACCGGAGGTAAATATTCTGCCGTTTCTAATGAAGATGGAAGGTTTAATATTTTGAATATGAGAATTGGAGGTCCTTACAAAATTGTAGTAACTTTTGTGGGCTTTCAAGATCAGGAATATAATGATATCTATCTTGATTTAGGAAAACCATTTAATATAGATGTTCTGCTTGCTGATGCGAGTCAGGCGCTGGAAGAAGTAAAAGTTGTTGCTAAAGACAAGGTTTTTAAAAGCGGAAAAACCGGTGCTGAAACTACAATTGGCAGAAGAGAATTAACGGCATTGCCAACCATTTCGAGATCTGCAGAAGATTTTACACGTTTGGAGCCAACCGCAAGCGGTGGATCTTTTGGAGGAAGAAACGATCAATACAATAATTACTCTTTAAACGGAGCGGTATTCAATAATCCGTTTGGTCTGGATGCTGCAACTCCTGGAGGGCAAACAGGTGCCCAGCCTATTTCATTAGATGCGATCGAACAAATTCAGGTAGCGACTGCTCCTTATGATGTTACTTTATCCGGATTTACCGGAGCTTCAGTAAATGCAGTTACAAAATCCGGAACAAATGAGTTTCATGGTACTGCATATGCTTTTTACAGAAATCAGGATTTGACCGGTGATAAAATTAAAGGTGAAAAAATATTTGTACCAACACTAGAACAAACTCAGGCAGGTTTTAGTTTAGGAGCTCCTATTATTAAAGATAAATTATTCATTTTTGGGAATTTTGAAATTGATAAAAGAAGCGATTTAGGTTCAAATTTCGTTGCGAATAATAATGATGGTGTTACAGGAATTAACGAATCAAGAGTTTTGGAGTCTGATTTAATTGCGGTTTCTAATGCTTTGGCAGGTTTGGGATATAATACAGGAGCTTATCAGGGTTTTATTCACGAATCAAACTCAAATAAAGGAATTATTAAAGTTGATTGGAATATCAGTGACAATCATAAATTGGCCGTTATTTATAATTTCCTTGATGCTTCAAAAGATAAACCTGCCCATCCAACGGCTCTTGGTTTTAGAGGACCAAATGCCTCAATTTTACAATTTCAAAATTCGGGATATCAAATTAATAATAACTTAAGTTCTTTTTTAGTTGAATTAAACTCAAAATTCAGTGAGAAAGTTTCGAATAAGTTTCAGGCAGGATATTCGCATTTTAATGACTACAGAGTTCCATTTTCTGTTCCGGCTCCTGTAATTAATATTCAGGATGGCGCGGGTTCTAATTATATTATTGCTGGTCATGAACCATTTTCGATCAATAATACTTTAGATCAAAAAGTAATTCAAATCACCAATAATTTGACTTATACAGTTGGAAAACATGCTTTTACTTTTGGAACTTCTTTTGAAAAATTCGGATTTAAAAATTCATTTAATCTGGGTGGTTACGATAACTTCGGAAACCCCAATGGTTATGCAGGAACTTTTTTTACTCCTTATTTCACAACACAAGATTTTCTGAATGATGCTGCTCAACCATACGCAACCAGTATCATAGCGCAAAACCTTCAATATGCTCAGGATGTTTTTAATACCAAAAGTAACTTTGAAGTAGGTACTGATGGTGGATGGAAACTGGCGGAATTAAATGTAGGACAATTGGCCTTTTATGCACAGGATGATATTAGTGTAAGTGATGATTTTAAATTGTCTGTAGGTTTAAGAATTGATAAACCGTTGTATTTTAATACAGCAGATTTGATTCAGAAATATATAGATACTGATAATGGAGGTTCTGGAAGAGATAATAGTATTGATTATTATAATCCGCAGACAGGTCAGGCTGTTAAATTGATTTCTACAGATTTACCAAGTGACAGAATTCTTTGGTCGCCTAGAATTGGATTTAACTGGGATGTAAAAGGCGATGCGACATCTCAACTTCGTGGAGGTTCCGGAGTTTTTACAGGAAGAATTCCGTTTGTTTGGTTAGGAAACCAGGTTAGTGGTGCTGATGATAGTTTCTTTCAAATTATGGATCCGGACTATAAATGGCCACAAGTCTGGAGAAGTAGTTTAGGATTTGATCACAGATTTGAAAGTAATTATATCGTTACGGTTGATTTGTCTTATAATAAAGATATAAATGCGGTTCAGGTTCAAAACTGGGGATTAAAACCTCCAACCGGAACTTTAGCCGGTGTTGACAACAGAGCCATTTATGTTGCTGCAGATAAAGGAGCAAACAATGCTTATGTAATGACAAATTCTGATAAAGGAAGTGCTTTTAATGCTTCTGTTAAATTGCAAAAAACTTTTGAAAACGGTCTGTATGCAAGTGTAGCTTATAATTATTTAAAATCAAAAGATGTAAACTCTATTGAAGCTGAAATTACCGGAGATGCTTTTTCTTTTAATCCTGCATTAGGGAATGTAAATACTGCGGCACTTTCGAATTCTAAATATGGAGATAATCATCGTTTTATTGGGGTTGCATCTAAAAAATGGAAATACGGAAAAGACAAATGGGCTACAACAGTTTCTACTTTTCTGGAATATGCTCAGGGCGGACGTTTTAATTATACCTATGGAGGGGATATTAACGGAGATGGTTCAAGTGTTAATGATTTAATTTATATCCCTACAACTGCAGAAATTGCAACGATGAATTTTAGCGCCCCAGGACAAGGAGAAGCTTTTGATAAGTTTATTTCTCAGGATAAATATATGAGGGACAGAAGAGGGCAATATGCAGAGCGTTACGGAGCAATATCTCCATGGAGAGGAAGATGTGATGTTAAATTATTGCAGGATTATAATTTCAGAGTTTCTTCTGCATCCGAAAAAACGAACACGATCCAGTTTAGTATTGATATTTTAAATTTTGGTAATTTACTTAATTCTGATTGGGGAGTTGTTCAGGTTCCTACAAGTGTTCAGCCAATTGGTGTTACAGTTGCAGGAAATACACCAACTTATACCTTTAATAATACACAAACCAAAACGTTTAGTTATGATGCCAGTTTAACATCAAGATGGCAGGCTCAATTTGGTATCAGATATATCTTCTAGGAAGTAAAAAAAAGTTATAAATTTGCCCTCGCATTTGTGAGGGCTTTTTTATGGATTAAAATTTGAATAATCTGTTAGAGCTTTTTTAAAGCGTTTAAATCAAAGAAAAAATAAATGAAATACGCAAGATTAACAAAAGAGCAATTTGATGAATTGCATGCGGAATTTGCTAGTTTTTTAGCAACTCAGGCAATTGATAAAGCTGAGTGGGATTCTATTAAGGAAAATAAGCCGGAAGTGGCAGAGCAGGAGCTGGATGTTTTTTCTGATTTAATTTGGGAAGGTGTTTTGTCGAGAGCTGAATTTTTAGAGCATTTTTCTAAAAATCACATCTTTTTGTTTCAATGTTTTGAAACTCATGTTCAATCAATAGTATTAAAATCATTAGTTCCGGATACTGATTTTTTAACGAAAGAAGGATTGCAATGGCTTAGCGACAATATGTTTACTGAAACAATCGAAATGAAAGTAGGTAAGAAAGTTTTTACTGAAGATAGAAATGCCTCAATATTTGAATTAATTCAACAAGGAGCTTTTTTAAGTGACGGACAACTTTTTAAACAAATTAACACGATTATTGAATCGTAATCGTTGTAGTTAAAATTAAAAAAGGTAAATAGTTGATGTTAAAATATTTACCTTTTTTAGGTTGTTTAACTTTTGTTTAAACTTTTTTGTTTTTTTTACCCCGTATTTTTACCTGTTTTTTTCGAATTGTTTAAAATTTTCTTCACTACCGTTGTTTATGTAGGTTTTACTTTTCAATTTTTATACTTATCCTGATATTGAATATGTTACAAAAGTAAAAAAGTAATCATAAACCTACATTTTTATGTTTTTATAAAAAAATGTAGTTTTTTTTATGATTTCTGTAACAGTTCCTTTTTTGACCTAAAACATTGATTTTATTGATATATACGTGGTTTTTTATTTTTTTTAATTTTGGTGATTTAAAAAAAATAAGAGTTTTGCACTTGTTTTATATTTAGGTTTTTCTTAATTTTAGTAAAAGAAAAGTTAAACAAAATGTGTTTGTACTTTTTGAAATAAAAAACAAACAGCAAAGGCATAATTGAATTGGTTTAAAAAAAATGAACTTAATTATTGTTTTTGAGGTTGATTAAAAGCTGAAGATTTAATATAAACTTAATTCATTTACTTATGGAATTGAAATTTACTCTTTTTATCAAGTTTGCATTAGGTATTCTTATTCTTCTGTTTTTATTTATTTCTCTTTTGGGTAAAATTCAATTTACTCCAAAATCCATTTTTAATTCACTGGCAAATTTGTTTTATAATTTTAAACATAATAGAAGCTTTTTATTTCCAAACCCCAGTAGAGGGTTTGTTAATGAACAGCATTGTTGTGTTTCATTTTAAATTCAATTTGTTTTTGCATAAAAAATCATGATTCAATTTTAGAACCTAAATTCTAAATAAACAAATTTGTAGATCGCCTAATCAACTTTCTATGATATTGAATCATACTCTATATTATTAAACTTCCCCCCGTATTACTTAGCCTATAATTTTCTTTACGAAAATTAATGCAGGTACAAATCACTCCGTTTGGAAAATTGATTCAAATCAATATTTCCTAAAAGTTTTGAGGCATCTTTTATTCGTTTGGGATAAAAAGTGTTCTTTAGTATATTTTGATATATACTATACAATATGATTTTTTTATAAAATCTAATTTAAAATTTTAGTTAGGTAAGGTTTTAAATTTCGGTTTAACTAGTTGATTATTAATTTTTTTTATGATTGCTTAGGTATAATATGTACCTATCGCAACAGGTGTTTTATTGTCCATTTTCTAATCTTCCAAATTATGAAAAAAATCTTTACTTTTTGTAATCTCATCTTCCAGAAGAGATTGTTAGGACTATTTTTTTTATTACTCCTATGTAATAATGCATTTGAGCCGACCTTTTGTAAACCAGCATCAAATACGAATAGTATTTCTGGTGTATGCATTGGTTCAAATGTAACGAACTCTACAGATGCCTACGCGAAAGATGTAGGCTTAACATTTTTTATTCGTTGTGGATAAAAATGCTCTTTAGTGTGTTTTGATATGCACAATACAATTTTTTACAAAATCTAATTTAAAATTTTAGTTAGGTAAGGTTTTAAAATTTGATTTAATCAATTGATTATTAACGTTTTTTATAATTGCTTAGGCATACGTGCCTATCGCAACAGGTATTTTATTGTCCATTTTCTAATCTTCCAAATTATGAAAAAATTCTTTACTTTTTGTAATCTCCTCTTTCAGAAGAGATTGTTAGGGCTGTTTTTTTTATTACTTCTATGTAATAATGCATTTGGGCAAACCTTTTGTAGACCAGTGTCAAACACCAATAGTGTTTCCGGGATCTGCCTTGGTACAAGTGTAACAAGTCCTACAGCGGCCTACGATAACGACGCAGGCTTAACGACATTTGCAACGCTGAGTACGGTCGTCGGAGTGTTGTGTTCTGCACAGGAAACTTTGGTTCTTAACCAAACGGCAAGTGCAGGCGATCAAATTGTTTTGTATATAGGTAGTGGTGCCGGATTGCTTAATCTGTCATTATTATCTTCGGGTACAGTTCAGGCCAAATTAAATGGTACCAATGTTGGTTCTGCAGTAGCGATTAATGATCCGTTACTTAATTTGTCATTGTTGCCGGGAAACACTATCGGAGTATTAAGATATACTTTGACAGGTCCTGCAAATCAGGTTCAAATTCAGTTAGGAGGGCTTGTTAGTGTACTGACTGATTTAAGAATTTATGATGTTCGTTTAGAATTTGTACCTCCAACAGTAACGGGAGGTTTAAGTCAAACAATTTGCTCCGGAAATGCGACTACATTAACAGCAACTCCGGCAGCTGGAACTACAATAGCCTGGTATAGTTCACCAACTTCAACTACGGCTTTGTCAACTACAAATTCTTATACTACGCCTGTTTTAACTGCTAATACTACTTATTATATTGGTGTTACCAGAGCAGCGGGCTGTGAAGGAAATGAACGTGTACCTGTTGTAGTTAATGTGTCAAATCCTGTTGCTCCGGCGATTAGTACAACCGGTACGGCGATCTGTTCGGCTGGCGCAACACAACAAACTACATTATCAGTAATTAATCCTATTCCGGGAACTACTTACAATTGGTATAATGTAGGTTCAGGAGGTGTGGCTTTAGCATCAGGAACTACTTACTCTCCAACAGTTCCTTTGGGAACTACGAGTTTTTATGTTGAGGCTGCAATAGGTAGCTGTTTAAGTCCTGCAAGAACTCAGGTAGATGTAATTTCGAATGCTGTTCCTGCTGTTCCTACGGTTTTAACGCAAAGTGTTACCATTCAATCTGGACAAAATGCGACATTAACCGCGGCAACTCCTCAGGCAGGAGTTACATTAAATTGGTATGATGTTGCAACAGGCGGAACGGCACTGGCTATAAATACTCCAACTTATACAACTCCGGTTTTAGTAGCTACTAAAACTTTTTATGTTGAGGCTCAAAGTGCGGCAGGAAACTGCGTAAGTGCAACAAGAGTTCCTGTAACAGTAACAGTTATACCATCGGCTTTAGGAGGATGTTTAGAAGCAGGTAGTCAGCAAACACTTCAAAACGGTTTATGTTTGCTATGTAGCAGTACTAATCCTAATAACTCTGTTGACGGAAATACCGCAACAGCAGCTAGACTTACGATTCCCGTTGGTTTAATTAACGGATGGGTTCAACAGACCTTACAATTTAATAATCCTGGCAAAGCGGGTGATATTGTTGATGTAGAATTAGAATTGCCAGGTGGACTTGCTGATCTTCAATTATTAGGAGCGGTTAGTTTGGCAACTTATAATGGAGCAACTTATAATAATGACAGAATATCAGTTACGAATCCACTGGTAACTTTACAATTATTATCAGGTGATCGTTTTAGAGCCAGTGTAGTTGCAGGTGCTAATTTTGATCGTGTTGAGATTCGATTAGGAGGCTTGGCCACTGTTTTAACAAGTGTAGATATTTATCAGGCAACTTACAGATATAAAGCGCCAACTGTGGCAGGAAATACAACTATTTGTAGTGGACAAACGACTACTTTAGTTGCTAATATTGCAGTTGGAGAAACTATTAACTGGTATAATGTAGCAACAGGCGGTGCATCACTTGCTAATACAGCTGCTTATACAACACCAGCTTTAACAACACCAACTACCTATTATATAGAAATAGCAAGAAATGGTTGTGTTAATAGTGAGCGTTTTCCGGTATTAATATCAATTGATAATCCGGTTGCTCCGGTTATTGCTGCAGGAGGTACAACAATTTGTAGCGGTCAGACGACAGTATTAAATGTAGATACGCCAGTTGTAGGAACTGTATATACTTGGTATGATGCAGCTTCTGCCGGAAATTTATTATTTACCGGAAATTCTTTTACAACACCAAATTTAACTGCCAACACAACTTATTATGTTGAAGCAGGAATTGGAAGCTGTACAAGTGCAACCCGTACTCCTGTTACTGTAACAGTTAATCCTCTACCGGCAGCACCAATAGCAGCTTCATCTAGTGTAATTATTCAATCAGGGCAAACTGCAACTTTACAAGTATCAAGTCCGGACTCTAATGTTACATTTGATTGGTATAATGTGCCAACTGGAGGAACAGTATTGGCTGGAGGAACAGGAACAGCTACTTATACAACTCCTGTCTTAACAGCAAATCAAACATATTATGTAACTGCAAGAAATACAACTTCAACTTGTATTAGTAGTACAAGAACGGCGATAAATGTTATAATAAGTAACACTGTGAGCACTTGTTTACAGGTAAATGCTCAGGTAACTTCAAGAGGTGGACTTACAGGATGTTTATTATGTAGCTCAGCTAATGAAGGAAACTCTATTGATGCCAATGATGCAACAGCAGCAAATCTTTCAGTTCCTGTTGGTTTAGTAAATGATTACATACAACAAATGCTAACATTTTCTACAGCAGGACACGCGGGCGATATTATAGATGTAGAATTAGGAATTCCAGCCGGAATTGCCAATGTAACTGCTCTTTCTTATATTAGTTTAAGAAGTTATAATGGAGGAACTCCAAATGCAGATCAGGTTAATGTTGGATCATTAATTGATGTTCAATTATTATCATCTACGCGTTTAAAAGCCAGTTTTGTGGCAGCAGGACCTTTTACAGCTGTTGAAGTTAGACTGGGCGGAGTGGCAACTTTATTAACAAGTTTGGATATTTACGGAGCTTCTTACAGATTCAATCCTGCAACAGTTACTGGTGCTGCGTCTTCAATTTGTAGCGGACAGCCGGCAACTTTAGCAGCTAGTTCAACAGTAGCAGGTGAAACATTTAGCTGGTATGATGCTCCAAGTGCAGGAACTCAGCTTTCAGCTACAGCATCATATACTACACCAAATTTAACAGCAACAACAACTTATTATATAGAAGCAACACGTGACGGAGCTTGTACTAATAGCGTTCGTCAGCCTGTAACGGTTACTGTGGCGCCATTTGCAACTGCTGCAGATGTAACAATACCAAGTCCGCAGGAAGCTTCATGTGCAGGAGAAGTTACTTTGTCTCCTACATCTCCTTTAGCAGTAGCACAATTTAGATATTATACTGATCAGATTAAAACACAGGAAATCGTAACAGGTACTATTGTTGCAGCGCAGCCGGGAGTAACTTTTACGAAAGATCCAACTACGGGAGCATTAGCAATCGCAGGTTTAAATGCTGCAGGAGCTCCTTATAATTATTATGTTTCTGTTTCAAACAGTGCAACTTGCGATAATGATATCAATACTTTAAAAGAAGTAGTGGTTAATTTTCCAACAGTTACGCCTTTAGTTGTAATTGGTACACCTCTAGTAGGTTGTGGTACTGTAAATTTAGCAAATGCCATTACAGGTTTTGATACATCAGGAAACACAACATATACTTTCTACGATCCATCAAATAATGTTTTACCTGCAAATGCTGCAGCAAATATAAATACAAGTGGTGTTTACTCAATTCAGGCTCAAGGTAACGGTGTTACATGTCCATCTGCTATTCTACAAGTAACAGTGACTATTAATCCGTTGCCAAGTTTGGTTGTAACACCTTCAATTTCAGTAAATGTAGGATCTACAGTAGCATTAAATGCAACATCAGACGGAACTTTGGCCTGGTTTGATGCACAAGGAAATCCAGTGGCAGGACCACCGTTTACAACAGGCGTTTTAAATACTCCGGGTATATACACATATACAGTAGTTGCCACTAATGCGAATTGTTCGATAACAGGAACAGTTTCTATCAATGTTATAAATCCTGCTACTTGTCAATCATTAACAGAAAGAGTTTATGCCAATGCGCAAACTTCAGGTTCTATTATAACAGGAGGGGTAACCAACGGAGCAAATGCTGTTGATGGTAATCCGCAAACTTATTCAACAATTACAACAGGATTAGGACTTTTAGGAGTTGGTACAACCTGGCAAACTTTAACCTGGCCTGCAAATATTGCAAAAGGAACTCCGGTTACTATTAAATTAGGATCTGAGTATAGTGCAGTTGCGGTGGGACAAAACCTATCAGTAGTTGGAACTTTAAACGGAGTTGATATCGGACCTTTACAATCTGTTTCGGGATCACTATTAAATTTATTATCCGGTGATAATAGTTTTGAGTATACTTTTGTTCCTGCAGATGGTACAGGGCCACAAGATTATAACGGGGTAAGAATTCAGTCAGCATCTCTAGTAAGTGTTGCACAAAATACAAAAGTATTTGATGCTTATTACAACATATCTGTTCCTACAGTTACTTGTACACCTGGAGATATTCAGGATGTTTATTATGGAGCAACAGATTTAGGCCTTCCAATAGGAGCATTAACTGCTACAGTTGGAGTTACTGATTCTTTTAATGTTGCTGATAATGATATAACAACTTTTGCAACGATGTATAGCGGAGTTGGGGCTTTGGCTGCAGCCGATTTAACAGTGGCATTTAAAACACCGGCAATTGCAAGTGATACACTAAGAATAGTGGTTTCAAAACCGGGTGTTTTATTAGATGTTAATTTATTGACAGGATTTACGATTCAACGTTATTTAGGTAATGTTGCAGTAGGAGCTCCTATTCAAAATACAAGTACATTTTTAAGCTTAAGATTATTACCGGGAAATACAATGTCAATGGTACTTGTATCTTCTCAGCCAGAACCTTATGATCGTGTGAGAATTCGTTTTGGAGGTGTCGCAGGAGTTTTAGAATTCCTTAGAGTTCATACTGTTGAGCGTGTAGGAAATACAAAAGTCATAGGCAGCGATCTTAATAATAAAGTAACGGTTTGTCCGGGATCACCTGTCACACTGCAAATTCCGGCCGATGCCTGTTCTACTTATAAGTGGTACGATTCGCCTACGGGAGGTTCTGTAGTAGCAACGGGAGTTACTTATACAATTCCAGGCACATTGGCTGCAGGAATTTATAAATACTACGTACAGCCTGTTCGTTATGGTTGCGAAACTTTTGCAAGAGGAGAAGTTACTGTTGAGGTTAGCGCTTCAACTCCTGAAAATGCTTTAACAGATATTACGTTAAACGGAGCTCTGACAACTTCAATTTGTTCTCCAACAGGAACCGTAACTTTAGCAACGAGCGTAAGCGGAACAGCAACCTTAACAAATCCAATTTACTATTGGTATAGTTTTGACGGAACAACAGCTCAGTTAATTCCAGGAGAAACAACTCCACAATTAGTTGTGACTGGTTTAGTGCCCGGAACATATACTTATTATGTAGGAGTTAGTTCAGATGAATTTTGTCAAACTGCTGAAGCAGACAGAAAACAAATAACATTTACAATATTGCCTCCATCAAATGAAACTGATATTTCGGTTGATGATATAACAGTTTGTCATGATGTAGCTGCGGTATTGACACCAACAGCACCTACACTAACAAATCCGGTATTTACATGGTATTTAGATAATGCTAAAACACAACCAATTACAAATGGAGCTGTAATAAGTGGAGCAACTTATACAATTGATGCTGCCGGAGTTTTAACAATCACAGGTTTAACCCGTGCTGTAAGTCCGATTACTTATTATGTGGGCGTTTCAAGTGATACAACTTGCGAGAACATTGCAGGAACACTTCAGGCTGCTACTGTAATAATAAACGATCCTCTTACACCAACTACACTAGATGATACACAAGATTTCTGTTTAGTAAATGCGCCAACAGTAGCCAATATTCAGGTAAATGAAGCTAATGTAGTTTGGTACAGTACTGCCACAGGCGGAACAGCAATTCCTCCAACAACAGCTTTAGCAAATGGAGTTTACTATGGAGCTGTTTTAGATCTTGTAGCAAATTGCGAAAGTTCAGTTCGTTTAGCAGTAACAATTACAATAAACGATCCGGGTACACCAACTACAACAGATGATACACAGGACTTCTGTTTGGTAAATGCGCCAACAGTTGCCAATATTCAGGTAAACGAAGCCAATGTAGTTTGGTACAGCACTGCAACAGGCGGTGTAGCAATTCCATCAACTACAGCTTTGGCAAACGGAATTTATTATGGAGCTATTCTAGATCCTGTAACCAATTGTGAAAGCGCCGTAAGATTAGCAGTAACAATTACAGTTACAGATCCATTAACACCAACCACAACAGATGATACTCAGGATTTCTGTTTGGTGAATGCGCCAACAGTTGCCAACATTCAGGTAAACGAAGCCAATGTAGTTTGGTATAGCACTTTAACAGGCGGAGTGGCAATTGCGCCAACCACCGCTTTGGCAAACGGAATTTATTACGGAGCCATTTTAGATCCTGTAACAGGTTGTGAAAGTTCAGTTCGTTTAGCAGTAACAATTTCAGTTACGGATCCGGGTACACCAACCACAACAGATGATACACAAGATTTCTGTTTAGTGAATGCGCCAACAGTTGCCAACATTCAGGTAAACGAAGCAAATGTAGTTTGGTATAGCACTTTAACAGGCGGAGTGGCAATTGCGCCAACCACAGCTTTGGCAAACGGAGTTTATTACGGAGCTATTCTAGATCCTGTAACCAATTGTGAAAGCGCTGTAAGATTAGCAGTGACAATTACCGTTACAGATCCGGGTACTCCAACCACAACTGATGATACACAGGACTTCTGTTTGGTAAATGCTCCAACAGTTGCCAATATTCAGGTAAACGAAGCCAATGTAGTTTGGTATAGCACTGCAACAGGCGGTGTAGCAATAGCATCAACTACAGCTTTGGCAAATGGAATATATTACGGAGCTATTCTAGATCCTGTAACAAATTGTGAAAGCGCCGTAAGATTAGCAGTAACAATTACAGTTACAGATCCATTAACACCAACCACAACAGATGATACTCAGGATTTCTGTTTGGTGAATGCGCCAACAGTTGCCAACATTCAGGTAAACGAAGCCAATGTAGTTTGGTATAGCACTTTAACAGGCGGAGTGGCAATTGCGCCAACCACCGCTTTGGCAAACGGAGTTTATTACGGAGCCATTTTAGATCCTGTAACAGGCTGTGAAAGTTCAGTTCGTTTAGCAGTGACAATTACACTAAGCGATCCTGGTACGCCAACTACTACAGATGATACACAAGACTTCTGTTTGGTAAATGCAGCAACAGTTGCTAATATTCAGGTAAACGAAGCCAATGTAGTTTGGTACAGCACTGCCACAGGTGGAACAGTCCTTGCACCAACAACAGCTTTGTCAAACGGAATTTATTACGGAGCTATTCTAGATCCTGTAACAGGTTGTGAAAGCGCTGTAAGATTAGCAGTGACAATTACCGTTACCGATCCTGGCACACCAACCACAACAGATGATACACAAGATTTCTGTTTGGTAAATGCACCAACAGTTGCCAATATTCAGGTGAACGAGGCAAATGTAGTTTGGTATACAACTGCAACAGGCGGTGTAGCAATTCCATCAACTACAGCGTTGGCAAACGGAATTTATTATGGAGCTATTCTAGATCCTGTAACAGGTTGTGAAAGTGCTGTAAGATTAGCAGTAACAATTACGGTTACAGATCCATTAACACCAACCACTACAGATGATACACAAGATTTCTGTTTAGTGAATGCACCAACGGTTGCCAATATTCAGGTGAACGAACCAAATGTAGTTTGGTATAGTACAGCAACAGGCGGAACAGCACTTGCACCAACAACAGCTTTGGCAAACGGAATTTATTACGGAGCCATTTTAGATCCTGTAACAGGCTGTGAAAGTTCAGTTCGTTTAGCCGTAACAATTTCAGTTACAGATCCTGGCACACCAACCACAACAGATGACACTCAGGACTTCTGTTTGGTAAATGCACCAACAGTTGCCAATATTCAGGTAAACGAGCCAAATGTAGTTTGGTATAGCACTTTAACAGGCGGAGTGGCAATTGCGCCAACCACAGCTTTGGCAAACGGAATTTATTACGGAGCTATTTTAGATCCGGTAACCAATTGTGAAAGCGCTGTAAGATTAGCAGTAACAATTTCAGTTACGGATCCGGGTACACCAACCACAACAGATGATACACAAGATTTCTGTTTGGTAAATGCGCCAACAGTTGCCAATATTCAGGTAAACGAAGCTAATGTAGTTTGGTACAGCACACCAACGGGCGGAGTTGCTATTGCACCAACTACAGCTTTGGCAAATGGAATTTACTACGGAGCTATTCTAGATCCTGTAACAGGTTGTGAAAGTGCAGTAAGATTAGCGGTAACAATTACCGTTACAGATCCATTAACACCAACAACAGCAGATGATACTCAGGACTTCTGTTTGGTGAATGCACCAACAGTTGCCAATATTCAGGTGAACGAACCAAATGTAGTTTGGTACAATACTGCCACAGGCGGAACGGCAATAGCATCAACTACAGCTTTGGCAAACGGAGTTTATTACGGAGCCATTTTAGATCCTGTAACAGGCTGTGAAAGTTCAGTTCGTTTAGCAGTGACAATTACAGTAAGCGATCCTGGTACGCCAACTACTACAGATGATACACAAGATTTCTGTTTGGTAAATGCACCAACAGTTGCCAATATTCAGGTAAATGAACCAAATGTAGTTTGGTACAGTACTGCCACAGGCGGAACTGCACTTGCGCCAACAACAGCTTTGGCAAACGGAGTTTATTACGGAGCTATTTTAGATCCGGTAACCAATTGTGAAAGCGCTGTAAGATTAGCAGTAACAATTTCAGTTACGGATCCGGGTACACCAACCACAACAGATGATACACAAGATTTCTGTTTGGTAAATGCATCAACTGTTGCCAATATTCAGGTAAACGAAGCAAATGTAGTTTGGTACAGCACAGCAACGGGCGGAGTTGCTATTGCACCAACCACAGCTTTGGCAAACGGAATTTATTATGGAGCTATTCTAGATCCTGTAACAGGTTGTGAAAGTGCTGTAAGATTAGCAGTAACAATTACGGTTACAGATCCATTAACGCCAACAACTACAGATGACACTCAGGACTTCTGTTTAGTGAATGCACCAACAGTAGCCAATATTCAGGTGAACGAAGCCAATGTAGTTTGGTACAGCACTGCCACAAGTGGCGTAGCAATAGCATCAACTACAGCTTTAGCAAACGGAATTTATTACGGAGCTATTTTAGATCCGGTAACAGGTTGCGAAAGTTCAGTTCGTTTAGCAGTGACAATTTCAGTTACAGATCCGGGTACACCAACCACAACAGATAATACACAAGATTTCTGTTTGGTAAATGCATCAACAGTTGCCAACATTCAGGTAAACGAAGCCAACGTAGTTTGGTACAGTGCCGCAATAGGCGGAACAGCACTTGCACCAACCACAGTTTTAGCAAGCGGGGTATATTACGGAGCGATTTTAGATCCGGTAACAGGTTGTGAAAGCTCAGTTCGTTTAGCAGTAACAATTACAGTTACAGATCCAGCTACTCCAACCACAACAGATGACACACAGGATTTCTGTATTTCTAATGCGCCAACGGTTGCTAATATTCAAGTGAACGAAGCAAACGTAGTTTGGTATAGCACACCTACAGGTGGAGTTGCAATTCCATCAACTACAGCTTTGGCAAACGGAATTTACTACGGAGGAATTTTAGATCCGGTTTCAGGTTGTGAGAGTACTACAAGATTACTTGTAACAGTAACAATAAACAATCCTACCGCAACACCAACAACAACAGATGATACACAGGATTTCTGTTCAATAAATGCACCAACAGTTGCCAACATTCAGGTTAATGAGGCAAATGTAGTTTGGTACAGTACTGCAACTGGTGGTACAGTAATACCAGCTACAACAGCTTTAGTGACAGGAACATATTATGGAGCTATTTCAAGTACTATAGGATGTGAAAATTCACTACGATTATTGGTTACAGTAAATGTAAATACACCGGAAGTTGTAACTACAACAGATACAACACAGGAATTTTGTTTATCAGCAGCACCAACAGTTGCTAGCATTCAGGTAAATGAACCAAATGTAATTTGGTATGCTACTGCAACAGGAGGAACTCCATTAGCAGCCAACACAGCACTTACTGCAACGACCTATTATGCAACAACGGTTAATAATACAACAAATGGTTGTGACAACGCAACACGTTTAGCAATAGCGGTTAGTTTCATAAATGATGCAATGTATCAAATTACGGCAAGTGACGATACACCATGTGTTTTCCAAGGTATAACCTATTCAGTAGCAAATGGAAAATCCGATTATGTTTGGTCAATTACAAGTGGAACCGGAACGATAACTGCCGGTGGAGGAACCTCAGACGGATCAGCAACAATTTCATGGGGAGATGTTGGTACAGGAACAGTTTCAGTAACCTACATTAATACATGCGATGAAACTACTACAAAAACACTAAATGTGACAGTAGCGACATGTTCAGATCTTACAATAACGAATACAGTTAGTAATCCTACTCCTAATTTTGGTGAAGAAATAGTATTTACAATAACCGTCAATAATGTTGGCGAAGGAACTATTATCAACACAATTGTTAGTGATCTAATACCTAGTGGATATGAATTAGTTTCAACTTCTACATCAAGCGGAGTGTACGATCCTTTAACCGGACTTTGGACAATTCCAACTTTGAATGCAGGAGAAAGCGAAACACTTGAAATCAGAGTAATTGTGATGCCAAACGGTGAATATACAAACGTATCAACGATCGAAATTTCAACTCCTTTAGATGTTGATCCAACAAACAATACGGCCTCAGCTTTTGTAGAACCAGTTTGTTTAACGGTTTACAATGAGTTCACGCCAAATAGTGACGGAGCAAATGATCTTTTCAGAATTGATTGTATCGAATCATATCCAAACAACGAATTAAAAGTATATAACAGATATGGTGCTTTAGTATACAGCAAAAAACGTTATGAAAACGATTGGGACGGAACAGCAAATGTATCCGGAGTTATAAATAGAGGAGATATGTTGCCAACAGGTACTTATTTTTATGTGATAGACATGGGAGACGGAAAGGTTAAAAAAGGATGGTTATCTATCATGAGATAAGCACCATAATTAATCCTCTAATTAATAAACTAAATAAGTATCGTTATGAAACTATATATAAAATCATTAGAAACATATTTAATCTTAATATGTTCTATTATAACATTTAGTGCAAGTGCACAACAAGATCCGGAGTATACCCAATATATGTATAACACTATGGCTGTAAACCCTGCTTATGCAGGGTCTACAGGAGCCTTAGAAGCAACACTTTTGTATCGTTCACAATGGATTGGTATTGATGGTGCGCCAGAAACACAATCGTTCTCGATTCACGGACCACTTGCCAATGAAAATATCGGTTTGGGATTAAGCGTCGTTAATGACAAAATTGGCCCGTCTGATGAACTTTATCTTGACGGAAATTTTGCCTATTCAGTACCTCTTGGTTATGAAAAAAGATTAGCCTTTGGACTTAAAGCCGGTATGAGAATGCTAAATGTAGACTGGTCTAAAGGAAGATATTACAACCAAAACGATGTTTTGTTAAACCAAAATATCGACAACCAAATGAAATTAGCGGTTGGGGCAGGAATCTATTATTATACTGATAAGTGGTATTTAGGAGTTTCAATTCCTAATTTTATAGAAAACAACTATTATGATGATGTACAGGAATCAGTAGATTATGATCGTTTACATTATTATTTAATGGGAGGGTATGTTTTTGATTTGAATCCTAATTTAAAATTCAAACCTGCATTTTTAGTAAAAGCAGTGAGCGGAGCGCCGCTTACTGCTGATGTTTCGGCGAATTTTATGATTGCAGAAAAATTTGTAATTGGTGGAGCTTATAGAACAGATGATTCTGTAAGCATCCTGGCTGGTTTTCAAATCTCCAGAAGTTTTTACATCGGATATGCTTTTGATTACACCGTTAGCGAATTAAATAAATACAACGACGGTTCGCACGAAATCATATTGCGTTATCAGTTTAACAAAGGCGAAAGTAAAATTAAATCTCCTCGATTCTTCTAAAAGTAAACCCTATGAAAAAACTATATATCCTAAGCCTGGTATTGAGCTTCACGATTTGTTTTGCTCAGACTACCAATTTAAAAAAGGCCGACGCGTTGTTTAAAAATTATTCGTACGCTGATGCGTCAAAAGCATACGAAGAAATTTTGGCAAACATCAAAAATCCTTCGGCACAAACTTTAAAAAATGCTGCAGACTCGTATTACTTTATTTCCGATTCAAGAAATGCATTAAAATGGTACAAAAAGTTATATGAAGCCCAAGGGAATAATTTAACAGACATCTACTATTTGCGTTATATTCAATCGATGAAAGCCGTAATGGACTATGACGAAGCAAATAGAGTTACCAAAGAATATCTTGATAAAAAAGGCGATAAAAATGAGATCAACCGATACTTGGTTCAAAAATACCAACTGGACAGTCTTTCAAAATCAAAATCGCTTTATGAAATAAAAAATCTCGCTATAAATAGCAGTAAATCTGATTTTGGAACCGCATTTTTTCAGGATAAAATTGTTTTTACCTCTGCAAGAGATACTACAAAATTTAGCGAAAAGTTGTATACCTGGAACAATCAGCCATTTCTGAATTTATATGTTGCAGAAAGAAACCCGGCCGATGCAAGTTTGTTTAACGAAACGGTATTTTTACCAAACGTTATGTCAAAATATCATGAAGCAACAGCCACATTTGATGCCAGCGGAAAAACAATTTATTATACCACTAATATTGTCAAAAAGAATAAATTGGTTGTAGACGAAACAAAAACCAATAATTTTCAAATCGTAAAAGGAACATTAGATGGAAATAAACTGGAAAATCCTCAAAACGTATTTTTTAATAGTAATGAGTATTCAGTTGGGCACCCTTCTTTAAGTGAAGACGGACAATGGCTTTTCTTTGCATCAGATATGCCAGGGGGAGTTGGTGAAAGTGATTTGTATTTTGTAAAAATTGCAGCAGACGGAACAATGAGTTCGCCACAAAACCTGGGACCAAAAATTAATACTATCGGTAATGATGTTTTTCCATATTTCAGTAAAGGAATACTCTATTTTTCTTCAGACGGACATTACGGATTAGGAGATCTTGATATTTATGAAAGCAAATTTTTACCTGACGGAAGTTTTTCAAGCCCAAAAAATCTCGGACCTCCAATAAACAGTAATAAAGATGATTTTGCTTATATAATTGATAAAACAGGTCATGCAGGATATATGTCTTCCAATAGAGAAGGAGGAAAAGGCGATGATGATATTTATTCCTTTATAAAAGGAGATCCGGTTTGCAACCAAACTATTTCCGGAATTGCAATCGACAGAAAAACCAGAAAACCGCTTACAGATGTTACCATTATGGGATACAACTCTTTCAGCGATGTTTTGGGAGAAGTAAAAACCAATTTTGAAGGTAAATATGCATTGGTAGTTCCGTGCGGAAAAACAGTTAAAATGATAGCAGCAAAACCGAATTACAGCAGCGACGAAAAAACGGTAGAAACTACAAATGAAAATGAAGGTGAAATTCCGAACATTAATTTCGAACTAAGTAATTATGATGATTTGGTTGTGAAGAAAAAAGGAGTCGAAAAAGTCGACGTAAACCCAATTTATTTTGATTACGACAAATCTGATATTACCCCTTTGGCAGTTGAAGAATTAACAAAAGTAGTTTTCGTCATGCAGAAGTTTCCTAATATCCGTATCAAAATTGAATCACATACAGACTCTCGCGGAAAAGACGCTTATAACTTAAAACTTTCAGATAACCGAGCAAAATCAACCCGTGATTATCTTATTTCACAAAATATTGATGCTTCTCGAATTGAAAGTGCCATTGGTTATGGCGAAAGCCGATTAATCAATAAATGTAAAAATGGAGTAAAATGTACAGATGCAGAACATGTACTAAACAGACGTTCTGATTTTATCATTATCCAAAAATAAAACCTATTTCTATTTAAAACTTTTTTATCAGTCCTGATAAATGTTAAAACCATTTGGAAGTTGGTTTTTGTTTGATTCTTTTTAAGATTTGTTGATTCTTTTAAAGAATAATGGACAAGAAGAAAATCAAGTTGCATCTTTTTGCAACTTGATTTTTGATTTTAAAACTTTCAGGTTTTTAAACGCTTTTCAACAAAAATATCCTAATTTTGAAGTTACAGTTATTCTAAATTACAATCAGCACCATTTTAATATTTTTATGAGTATTCAAGACACAATTCAGGCTTTAAGAAACGAACTTAACCAACACAATTACAATTATTATGTACTTGATAATGCCACAATTTCAGACTATGATTTTGATATTAAATTAAAGGAGCTGCAGGATTTAGAAAATAAACATCCTGAATTTTTTGATGAAAATTCCCCAACGCAAAGAGTAGGAGGAACAGTAACCAAAAATTTTAAGACCATTGCACACCAATATCGCATGTATTCTTTGGATAATTCTTATTCAAAAGAAGATTTAGTCGATTGGGAAAACCGAATTCAAAGAGTTCTGGGAAATGTTGATTTACAATATACCTGTGAATTAAAATACGATGGAGCGTCTATAAGTATTTCATACGAAAACGGAAAATTAGTCCAGGCTTTAACCCGCGGAGACGGTTTTCAGGGTGATGAGGTTACAAATAACATCAAAACCATAAAATCTGTTCCGTTGCAATTAAAAGGCGATTATCCGGATAAATTCGATATTCGTGGCGAAATTATTTTGCCATATAAAGGTTTCGAAAAAATGAATCAGGAATTAATCGAAATTGGCGAGACTCCTTATTCAAATCCAAGAAATACAGCATCGGGAAGTTTAAAATTACAAGACAGTGCTGAGGTTGCCAAGCGTCCGCTAGAATGTTTATTATATACAGTAACCAGCAACAATTTGCCCTTTTCAACACAGTTTGAAGGATTAGAATCTGCAAAAAAATGGGGTTTTAAAGTGCCAAGCGAAGCAAAATTGGTAAATAACCTTCAGGAAGTTTTCGATTTTATTGATTATTGGGATGTACACCGTCACAAATTACCATATGAAACCGATGGAGTTGTAGTAAAAGTAAACAGCATTCAGCATCAGCAGGAATTAGGTTATACTGCAAAATCACCACGCTGGGCAATTGCTTATAAATTTAAGTCAGAACAGGTTTCGACACAGTTAAACTCAATTACGTATCAGGTTGGCCGTACCGGAGCCATAACGCCCGTTGCTAATTTAGTGCCGGTTCAATTGGCAGGAACCATTGTAAAAAGAGCATCTTTACACAATGCAGATCAAATTGAGAAATTAGATATCAGAATAAATGATACCGTTTTTGTTGAAAAAGGAGGTGAAATTATTCCGAAAATCATTGCAGTAGATTTAGAAAAACGTCCTGAGAATTCAGAGCCAACACAATACATTACATATTGTCCCGAATGTCATACCGAGTTGGTTAGAAATGTTGGGGAAGCCAATCATTATTGCCCTAATTTTTACGGTTGTCCTCCGCAGATTATTGGACGAATCCAGCATTATATTTCAAGAAAAGCAATGGATATTGAAGGTCTTGGCGGCGAAACTGTTGCCTTGCTTTTCAAAAATGGCTTAGTTCATAATTATGCCGATTTATACGAATTAAAAGTAAATGATATTTTGCACTTAGAAAGAATGGCGCAAAAATCAGCCGAGAATTTGGTAAACGGCGTTGAGAAATCAAAAGAAATTCCGTTTCAAAGTGTTCTTTTTGCGCTCGGAATTCGATTTGTTGGAGAAACCGTAGCCAAAAAACTAGCCAAACATTATAAAAATATCGATGCGCTAAGCAAAGCTACTTTAATGGATTTAATTTTAGTTGATGAAATAGGGGAAAGAATTGCCAGAAGTGTAGTTGAATTTTTTGAAAATGATGAAAACCAAATAATAATTGAACGCTTAAAAAGTTACGGAGTTCAATTTGAAATTGTTGAAAATATAAATCCGGATGCAACAGAAAAATTCATTGGAAAAACATTTGTCGTTTCAGGTGTTTTCGAGCAGTTTTCAAGAGATGATTTAAAGAAAACAATCGAGGACAACGGGGGAAAAGTGGGAAGTTCAATTTCTGCAAAAACAGATTTTGTAGTTGCCGGAGATAATATGGGGCCAGCCAAATTAGAAAAAGCCACTAAATTAAATATACCTATATTATCTGAACAGGATTTTATAAATAAACTAAATGAAAGCGAATAAACCGTCGTTAATTTTATATTTTTTAGCACTGCTGTTTACAATTATTTTTAATTGTATGCAGCACGATGTTATGGCAGTTTACGCTAAATCTATTGTGTTGCCTGCTATTTTTTTTTACTTTTTAATCAGTAGTGATTATAAAATAGGAAAAACCGAAGCGCTTGTTTTCTTATTTTGTTTTATTGGTCAGGTTTTCGAATTGATGGATGTAGAAATTTCAGAACTTGGCGGTGTATTAAGTTTTCTGATTGTTTATATATTGCTGTTAAGAATTTTCATTACCAGACACGAAAGAATAAAATTCCGAAAAAGAGATATTTTGCCAATATCAATAGTAGTAATTTTTATTGTTTATTTATTGATTTCTGTCCTGAGTTTGCAATCAGACAATATGAAAAAGTTTAACTGGCTTTATACTTTTTACGGAATAATTCTAAGTCTTTTGTGTTATTATGCATTTGTAAATTACATCACAAAAGGCACTTATATAGCTTTTTTAATGAGCCTGATGGCTATTAGCTATATGTTGTCAGATATGTTTTTTATTTTCTGCGAATACTTCTCGTACTCCATTGTGCTTATTTTGATTCGTGATATAACCCAAATTCTGGCGTACTATTTTATGGTTGCCTATTTTCTTAAAAAAGGAAAATCACATAAAAAAATGTTATACGATAATTGATTTTCCGTCGTTTGTATGTGCTTTATTCTTATCAAAATAAAAGTCAATTCGGCCTAAATTTATTCCGTAACAGCCCACTTGGTTGACTAATACATTTTCGCCCACTTTGTTTTTTACAATGGTTGGTTTATCCAAAAAAGTATGCGTATGTCCGCCAATAATCAAATCAATATCCTGAGTTAACGCTGCGAATTTTAAATCAGAAATTTTAGATTCATCTTCTTTGTAGTTATAACCTAAATGCGAAAGACAAATTACCAAATCACATTTTTCTTCCTTCTTTAATAATTGTGTCATATCCTGTGCAATTTCTACAGGATTATTATATACAGTTTCCTTATACATTTGTTTGTCTACCAAACCTGCAAGCTCAATTCCCACACCAAAAACGCCTACTTTAATTCCGTTTTTATTGAAAACTTTGTACGGTTTTACAAGCCCGTTCATTACCGTATTCTTAAAGTCGTAGTTTGAATTGATAAACTCAAAAGTTGCATGAGGCATTTGTGCATACAAACCATCAAGACCATTGTCAAAATCATGATTCCCAATAGTTGAGGCATCATATTTCATCATACTCATTAATTTAAACTCCAATTCTCCACCATAATAATTAAAGTACGGAGTTCCCTGAAAAATATCGCCCGCATCCAATAAAAGCACATTTGGGTTTTCTCTGCGAATAGTTTCAATAAGTGCCGCACGACGAGAAACACCGCCTTTATTCGGATTAAGAGGATCATCAGCCGGAAAAGGATCAATATGACTGTGAACATCATTTGTATGTAAAACAGTTAAATGCTTAATATCGTTACTTTCAAAACTGCTTAATGATAAACCTAAACTTAATAAGGCAGTACTTGCAGCTGTTTTTTCGATAAATTCTCTTCTTTTCATTGTATATATATTTTCAGGAAAGATCTTGTAGTTTGTTTTTTTGCCACAAATTGCACGAATTGGCACTAATTTTTTTAAAATAATTCGTGAATTCGTGGCTAACTTTTTTATTCTTCAGTAATTCGAATATCTCTTGGAACCGGAATTGTATCAATTTCCTTAAAATAATCAATAAATACATTTCGAATTTTATAATTTAAATCAAATTTTTGAACACTTTTAGCAAAGAAAACCATGCTGTCACCGCCATTAGCCAAATAGTCATTTGTGACAACATAATAAATTTTATTAAGGTCAAGAGGTTTTCCCTGAATCAAAATGTTTTTTGCGGTCTTGTCTTTTGCAATTGTAAAAGTCATTCCAGACAGTGGCTGTGCTTTTTGTACCTTAATAATATAAGAAGTTATTTCAAGAATCTGTTCTCCTTTTAATGCCATTACGACCAGACTGTTTTCAAAAGGCATAATTTCAAAAGCAGTTCTGCTAGTCACATTTCCTTTAGGTAAAACCGCTCTTATTCCGCCATGATTCAGTAAACATAAATCGATACTTTTTTTCTCACGGGCTGTAAAAACAAGATTTCCTCTTTCTATACAAACATCAGCCATTAAATTACCAATCGTAGTTTGCCATTTTCCCGTACTTTTATCCAAAGTTTCAGGACAATATGCCAGAACACTGTCCAGATCTTTATTAATATGATCTCTATATGGTTTTATGAAATTCTCAATTTCAGGGGTTTCGGCCTGTTTTTCGGTAACTGGAAGCTGCTTCCCTTCGATTTTTGTTAAGTTGTAGTTTTTGTTACTGCAGGAAACTATAAAAAAAAGTGTTAAGAATATAACAAAAAGTTTTAAAACTCCGTTATACTTTTTTAGATTTACCATCTTAAATGCGACTTAAATAATTAATTTTGTAATTTGTAAAAGTACTATGTTTTTAAATTATATAAAGGAATTTTTTGTAAAAAAATCATTAAAAAATAACTTACATAAAGTAAAAAACGAAGTATTTACAAGTAATATACAAACAATTGGATTGCTGGTTGATGAAAGTAAAATTCGATATTCTAAAGAGTTAATTAACGAATTAATCTTAAAAGGAATTAAACCGGAGAACATAAAAATTGTTCAGTATAGAGGCAAATTAAAGAAGAAAAAAACGTATTCAGAAACTACTTTTGGTAAAAAACATATCAATTGGAAAGGCAGAATTACGGTAGATTTCTTAAATGAATTTGTCGAGACAGAATTTGACCTTTTGATTAGTTATTATGAAGTTGAAAAACCAATTTTGATGATGATAACCAGCAAATCAAAAGCGAAGTTTAAAGTCGGGTTTGCATCAGTCGATGAAAAATTAAATCGATGGATGATAAATACTGATTTAGAGAATTATAAACTTTTCATTTCCGAATTGTTTAAGTATTTAAAAAGTATAAAATAAATTATAAATAGAATATGCAATCATTAATAGGAACAGGCGTTGCACTTGTAACACCATTTAAAAAAGATTTCTCAATTGATTTTGAAGCGTTACAGCGAATAGTAAATTTTTCGATTGATGGAGGAGTTGAATATCTTGTAGTAATGGGAACAACGGCAGAAAATGCTACCCTGACACAAGACGAAAAAGAACAGGTAATTAATGCGGTAATTGATATCAATAAGGGAAGATTGCCAATTGTACTTGGTGTTGGAGGAAACAATACTATGCAGGTTGTAGAAGAATTAAAAACAAGAGATTTTTCTGCTTTTGAAGCTATTCTGTCTGTTTCACCATATTATAATAAACCAACTCAGGAAGGTATTTATCAGCATTTTAAGGCTGTTGCCGAAGCGTCTCCAATTCCGGTAATTTTATATAATGTACCAGGAAGAACGTCAAGTAATATGCTGCCATCGACAGTAGTACGTCTTGCCAAAGATTTTGACAATGTAGTGGCTATAAAAGAAGCTGCCGGAGATGTTGTGCAGGCAATGCAATTAATAAAAAATGCGCCAAAAGATTTTCTTGTGATTTCAGGAGATGATATGATCGCTTTACCAATTGTTTTAGCGGGTGGAGCAGGTGTAATTTCCGTAATCGGGCAAGGTTTTCCTAAAGAATTTTCAGAAATGATTCGTTTAGGACTTAATAAAAAAGTAAATGAAGCGTTTAAAACACAATACTTTTTATCAGATTGTATTGATATGATTTTCGAACAGGGAAATCCTGCAGGAATCAAACAAGTGTTTCAAGCCCTTGGTATTGCTGAGAATACAGTACGTTTGCCATTAGTTTCTGTAGACGATTCGTTGGCAAACAGATTAAACGAATTTGTAAAACACAGCATCAAAGTAGAGCAGGATTAAGGGTATTTTAATATACCAAAAAATATTTTGTAGTAGCTAAATTAATAACTAAATTTGCCACCGGAACTTCGGTGTGATTTTGCTTTGGCACAATTGTCTAAGAAATCATAATAAAAGTAAGAAAATGAAAAAAATAGTATCTCTATTAATTGTTGTTGTCCTTTTTTGTTCTTGTAGTGATTACCAAAAAGCATTGAAAAATGAAGATGTTGCGGCAAAATTTGAAATAGCAACAAAAATGTATGAGGCAGGTAAATATAATAAAGCTATTCGTCTTTTTGAGCAACTAGCGCCAACATATAGAGGTAAACCTCAGGCAGAGAAATTGTTTTATATGTTTTCTCAGTCGTATTATAAAACAAAACAATATTATTTGGCCGGTTATCAGTTTGAAAGTTTTGTTTCTGGGTATCCACGAAGCGAAAAAGTTCAGGAAGCAGCATTTTTAGGAGCTTTCAGCTATTCAAAATTATCACCAATTTATAGCCTGGATCAAACAGATACAGTAAAAGCCTTAGAGAAATTACAGGCTTTTATAGACAATTATCCAAATTCAGAATATCTTCCTCAGGCAAATGCAGCTGTACAGATTTTGAACGGTAAACTTGAGAAAAAAGCATACGAAAATGCAAAAGGGTATAATACGATTTCAGATTATAAATCGGCATTAATTGCGTTTGATAATTTTATCGCTGATTTTCCCGGAACACCTTTTAAAGAAGATGCATTGTTTTACAAATACGATTCAGCATACCAATTAGCAATAAATAGTGTTCCCTCAAAAATGCAGGAACGTTTAAATGTTGCCAAAGCAGCTTACAATAACTTAATTAAGTTTAACAGCGCTACAAAATACAAAAAACAGGCAGACGAAATGAATGCCAGAGTTGAAACTGATTTACAAAAATTTACTAAATAAAATAAAGTCATGGATTTAAAAAAGACGAATGCTCCTGTAAATACAATAACATACAATAAAACAGTTATTGAAGAGCCAACAGGAAATGTGTATGAAGCAATTACCATTATGGCTAAAAGAGCAAACCAAATTAATTCTGAAATTAAAAAAGAATTAACTGAAAAATTAGAAGAGTTTGCTACTTATAATGACAGTCTTGAAGAAGTTTTTGAAAATAAAGAACAAATTGAAGTTTCTAAATTTTACGAAAAATTGCCTAAACCACACGCTTTAGCTGTTCAGGAATGGTTAGACGGTAAAACTTACCACAGAAGTTCAAACAAATAATACAGTATAATGTCAGTTTTAAACGGAAAAAAAATTTTACTGGGAGTTTCTGGTGGAATTGCAGCGTATAAAACAGCCACATTAGTACGACTCTTTATAAAAGCAGGTGCACATGTCCAAGTGATAATGACACCTGCTTCTAAGGATTTTGTAACTCCACTTACGTTATCTACGTTATCAAAAAATCCTGTACACTCTACTTTTTTTAATGAGGATGATCAAGATGCAGTTTGGAACAATCATGTTGAATTAGGTCTTTGGGCTGATTTAATGATAGTTGCTCCCGCAACTGCCAATACATTATCTAAGATGGCAACAGGAAACTGTGATAATCTTTTAATTGCTACTTATTTATCGGCTAAGTGTCCTGTTTATTTTGCTCCGGCAATGGATCTGGATATGTACAAACATCCTTCAACACTATCGAGTTTTAAGGCTTTAAAGCAATTTGGTAACGTTATGATTCCTGCAGAAAATGGCGAATTGGCCAGCGGTTTATCCGGAGAGGGAAGAATGGCAGAACCTGAAAATATCATTGCTTTTCTTGAAGCTGATCTGGAAAGTAAGTTGCCATTAAAAGGAAAAAAAATACTAATAACAGCCGGCCCAACATATGAAGCAATAGATCCTGTACGTTTTATAGGTAATCATTCTTCTGGAAAAATGGGATTTGATATTGCAAATGCCGCAGCCAATTTGGGGGCTCAGGTTATTTTAGTTTCGGGACCAACACATTTTAAGGCAAAAAATACTTCAATTGAAGTGGTAAACGTAGTTTCTGCACAAGAAATGTACGATGCCTGTCATGCACATTACAACGATGCAGATGTTGCGATTGCTGCTGCTGCCGTTGCTGATTATAAACCTAAAACAGTTGCTCTTCAAAAGATTAAGAAAGCTGCTAATGAATTTTCGATTGAACTCGAAAAAACAAAAGATATTCTGCAATCATTGGGAGCCATTAAAAAAAATCAGTTTTTAATTGGATTTGCTTTAGAGACCGAAAATGAAATTGAAAATGCTAAGTTGAAAATTCAGAAAAAAAACTTAGATTTGATAGTTCTTAATTCTTTGCAGGATGAAGGCGCAGGTTTTAAAAAAGAAACCAATAAAGTTACCTTTATTGATAAAGATTTTAAAATTGAACCAATGGAATTAAAAACAAAAGAATCGGTTGCGGTTGATATTTTAAATAAAGTAATTTTACATTTTTCTTAAATACCACAGATTTTTTAATCAAAAAACGGAATAAGAATAGCTAAATCGAATTTCGATAAAGCAAACATTACCTTGTATGAACAATAGAATAGTTACTCTTTTAGTATTTTTAATATTTGGCTTTGCCCAGGCGCAACAGCTAAATTGTACTGTAACTATAAATACTGAAAGACTCCCAAACCCTAATCAACAGGTTTTTAAAACACTTCAGACCTCATTATCTGAATTTGTAAATAAAACAGACTGGACAGGAGCGCTTTTAAAACAAAATGAAAGAATTAATTGCTCAATGTATATTACACTTTCGTCAAATAGTTCAGACCAGTTTACAGGTACAATTCAGGTACAATCTTCCAGATTAATTTATAATTCGACATATTCTTCGCCTGTCTTAAATTATAATGATAAGGACTTTAATTTTACTTATACAGAGTATCAGCCTTTATTGTTTAATCCAACTACATTTGAATCAAATTTAGTATCTGTTATCTCTTTTTATAGCTATATAATTTTGGGATTAGATGCCGATACTTTTCAAATGGGCGCCGGAAGTCCGTATTTTGAAACTGCTCAAAATATTGCCAACGTTGCACAGCAAGGAGGTTCTAAAGGCTGGAGCCAGACTGATGGACTTCAAAATCGTTATTATTTAATAAATGATTTGGTTTCACCAACATATAGTGATTTGCGTCAAACTAGTTTTTTATATCACACAGGATTGGATAATATGACTGTTGATTTAAAAACATCAAAAGAAAAAGTGAAATCATCTATAGCACTAATAGGGAAATTAAACTCAGTTAAGCCAAATGCTTTTTTAACCCGGGTATTTTTTGATGCTAAATCAGATGAAATTGTTTCTATTTTTTCTGGTGGGCCAAGTATTTCGGTTACAGATTTAACAGACGTTTTGAATAAGGTTTCGCCATTAAATTCTACTAAATGGTCACAAATTAAATTTTAATTGACTTTTCAATTTTAACTTTATTCATTAATTTTATTTTCACATATTTATCCTATGATAACTTCGCTGTCGATTAAAAACTACGCCCTGATTGAAAAATTGTCTATTGATTTTTCAAAAGGTTTTTCTATAATTACAGGTGAAACAGGAGCTGGTAAATCTATTATATTAGGAGCTTTAGGATTGGTTTTAGGAAAAAGAGCCGATTTGACTTCCTTAAAAAATAAAGAAGAAAAATGTATAATTGAAGCTCATTTTGAAATTTCAAAATATAACTTAAAAGAATTTTTTGAAGCAAATGATCTTGATTATGAAGACGACACTATAATCAGACGAGAAATTTTGCCTTCGGGAAAATCACGTGCTTTTATAAACGACAGTCCTGTAAATCTTCAGGAATTGCAAGATTTAAGTTTGTTTTTGATTGATATACATTCGCAGCAGCAAACTCAGGAATTATCAGATGAAAGTGTTCAGTTTAAAATAATTGATGCCATTGCTAATAATTTTGATACAATTTCAGCTTATCAAAAATTATTAAAAACATATAAATCAGATAAATCTAAATTAAATGCTTTATTAAAAAAGCAAAGTGATTCTGGCAAAGAACAGGAATACAATACTTTTTTATTGAATGAATTGGTTGCCGCCAAATTAAAATCAGGTGAACAAGAAGAATTAGAAGCCGATTTTGAGAAGCTGAATAATGTTGAAATTATTAAAGAATCAATCGACAAATCATTAGTAATTGCAAATGAAGAGCAATTTGGTGTTTTTCATAATCTGAATGAAATCAAGGCTTCATTGCAGAAAATTACTCCATTTTCGGTAGAGTATCAAAATTTATTTGAAAGAATTACAAGTATAACTATCGAATTTGATGATGTTTCAAGAGAATTACAAAATGCTTCTGAGAAATTATTAAATGATCCTGAAAAATTAGAATTAACCAATCAAAAATTGCAATTAATTTATAATTTGCAGAAAAAACATCAGGCAAATACTGTTGATGAATTATTGGAAATTCAGGCAAATCTTGAAAATGCAGTTATTGAACTGGGTAATATAGAAGAAGAAATTGAAATTCTTTCAAAATCAATTGAGCAAAAAGCGCAGGAATTAGACGTTTTTTCAGAAACAATTCGTCAAAACAGACTAAATTCTATTCCGGTATTATCAAGCCAGTTAATTACGATTTTAGAAACGCTGGGAATGCCAAATGTTCGATTTAAAATAGAACTTTTACCATCTGAAACATATTTTCAAAATGGAAAAGACGAATTGCAATTTTTATTTTCTGCCAATAAAGGAACTGATTTTGGTTTACTGAAAAAAGTAGCCTCAGGCGGAGAAATGTCTCGTATTATGCTGGCTGTAAAAGCAATTTTGGCACAGTATTCAAAATTGCCAACTTTAATTTTTGATGAAATTGATACTGGAGTTTCTGGAGAAATTGCCATTCGAATGGGCGAAATCATGAAAGAAATGAGTGCAAAGATGCAGATATTTGCCATTACGCATTTACCGCAAATTGCAGCAAAAGGTGATTCTCATTTTAAAGTGTTCAAATCTACTGTTGCAGATGCTACACAATCAGAATTAAAACTTTTATTGCCGGATGAGCGTATTACAGAAATTGCACAAATGCTGTCGGGAGCCAATATTTCTGATTCGGCATTAAATCATGCAAAAGAATTATTAAATTAAGATATAAGGTATAGGTATGGAAAGTTTAAGCTTTTACGAAAATCAATTTATTAAGGCAGATTCATTAATATCTGAAGGAAATATTGCCGACGGAAAAGAGATGCTGGAAGAAATATTATCTCAATATCCTGATTTTGGAAAAGCCCACAATCATTTAGGATGGATTTATTATAATAAGTTAAGTAATTATGATAAAGGGATTTATCATTATAAACTGGCGATGAAATTTGAGCCAAAATATCCTGCCCCTTATTTAAACTACACTTATTTGTTAATAGATATTGGCCGATATGCAGAAGCAAAAGAGCATATTGATTTTACATTTAATAATCTTGAAAATGTAGATTATTCTTCATTTAACAGTGAATTAGGAAGGATGGCAGAGTACGAAAGCGATTATATTGCGGCATATAATTTCTATAAATTAGCGAAGAAAAATGCTTTAAATCCAAATTTTATAGACAATATGAATGCCAACATGAAAAGGGTTAAGGATAAAATGTCTATTTTTGAAAAATTAAAACTGAAATTGAATTAATACAATAAATAATACAAGATGATTATAGAACCTAGAATGCGAGGATTTATTTGTTTGACTGCACACCCAAAAGGAAGCGAGCAAAATGTAAAAAATCAAATAGAATATATAAAATCAAAAGGTCCAATTAACGGAGCAAAAAAAGTACTGGTTATCGGTGCTTCAACAGGTTTCGGATTGGCTTCAAGAATCACAAGTGCTTTCGGGTCTGATGCAGCTACAATTGGAGTGTTTTTTGAAAAACCGCCAGTTGAAGGTAAAACGGCTTCTCCGGGTTGGTATAATTCAGCAGCTTTTGAAACTGAAGCTCACAAAGCAGGTTTATATGCAAAAAGTATCAATGGAGATGCTTTTTCAAATGAAATCAAAAGAGAAACTTTAGATTTAATAAAAGCAGATTTAGGACAAGTTGATCTTGTAATTTATAGTTTGGCTTCGCCAGTTCGTGTGCATCCAACTACAGGAGTGACGCATCGTTCTGTTCTAAAACCAATCGGACAAACATTTACAAATAAAACAGTTGATTTTCACACAGGAAACGTTACAGAGGTTTCAATAGCTCCTGCAAATGAGGAAGATATTGAAAATACTGTAGCAGTAATGGGAGGTGAAGACTGGGCTATGTGGATTGATGCTTTAAAGGCTGAAAATTTACTGGCTGAAGGAGCTACAACAGTTGCTTATTCTTACATTGGGCCATCATTGACAGAAGCTGTATACAGAAAAGGTACAATTGGTCGTGCAAAAGACCATTTAGAAGCTACTGCATTCTCTATTACAGATAGTTTGGCATCAATAGGAGGTAAGGCTTATGTTTCTGTAAATAAAGCATTAGTTACCCAGGCAAGTTCTGCAATTCCGGTTATTCCATTGTATATTTCTCTTTTGTATAAAATTATGAAAGAAGAAGGAATACATGAAGGTTGCATCGAGCAAATCCAGCGTTTGTTTAAAGACAGATTATACTCAGGATCAGAAGTTCCTGTAGATGAAAAAGGAAGAATCAGAATCGATGATTGGGAAATGCGTGATGATGTTCAGGCAAAAGTAGCTAAACTTTGGTTAGAAGCAACGACTGAAACTTTACCTGCAATTGGTGATTTGGCAGGATATAGAAATGATTTCTTAAATCTATTTGGTTTTGAATTTGCAGGAGTTGATTATAAAGCCGAAGCAAATGAAGTTGTAAATATTGAAAGCATAAAATAAGTACAAATTAGTACTACATATAAGAAACCATTCGTTGCGGCGAATGGTTTTTTTGTTAATATAACATATCTTTGCTGAAATTTTGAAATTTAAAACAATCGCCACTTTAATAACGCATATTCCATTATGATTTTTTCTTTAATTATACCCGTGTATAATCGTCCGGATGAAGTTGATGAACTTTTAGAAAGCCTAACCAAATCTGATTATAGTGAAGCTTTTGAAATTGTTCTGATAGAAGATGGTTCTTCCATTCCCTGCAAAGATGTTGTGATGACATATCAGGGAAAGCTAAATATTTCTTATTATTTTAAAGAGAATTCAGGGCCGGGAGATTCAAGAAATTTTGGTATGCAAAAAGCCAGAGGTGATTATTTTATCATTTTTGACTCAGATTGTATTATTCCACCAAATTACTTAACCGAAGTTCATAAAGAGTTAGATAAAAATTATGTAGATTGTTTCGGTGGACCAGACAGGGCATTAGCCAGTTTCTCAGATATTCAGAAAGCCATTAACTTTGCAATGACTTCGTTTCTTACAACAGGTGGAATTCGTGGAGGATCTGAAAAAATCAATAAATTTCAGCCTCGCAGCTTTAATATGGGGATTTCTAAGAAAGCATTTGAGGCTTCAAAAGGTTTTGGAAACATTCATCCTGGCGAAGATCCCGACTTATCTATTCGTTTATGGAACCTTGGCTTTCAAACCAGACTGTTTCCTGAGGCTTTTGTGTACCATAAACGCAGAATTGACTGGGAAAAATTTGCTGTTCAGGTAAACAAATTTGGCAAGGCAAGACCAATATTAAATAGTTGGTATCCAGAACATAATAAGCTTACCTTCTTCTTTCCGACCGTGTTTATATTAGGTTTATTATTAGCTTTTTTACTGTTAATTTTTAATATTGATATTTTATTACAATTATATTTCGTATATTTCGTTATAATATTTCTTACAGCAAGTATTCAGAATAAAAGTATCAAAATTGGATATTTATCTGTTATTGCTGTCTGGAAACAATTTTACGGATACGGAACAGGCTTTTTAGAATCTTTTATTAAAATTATCCTTTTAAAGAAAAAACCACAAGAAGCTTTTCCTCGTATGTTTTTTAAAGTATAGTATGACAAAAGTTATTGGTTTGACAGGAGGAATTGGTAGTGGTAAAACAACCATTGCAAATTACTTTAATGAAATGGGAGTTCCAGTTTATATCGCAGATGATGGTGCAAGAAATGTAATGAAATCTGAAGATATTATTGATCAGATAAAAAGATCATTTGGTGAAACCTTATTTGAAAATAACATTTTGAACCGTGCTAAACTTGCTGAAATTGTATTCAATGATAAAGATAAGCTGGCTGAATTAAACGCAATAGTACATCCTGCTGTAAAAAAAGATTTTGAGGTATGGTTATTGCAACATAAAAGTTACCAATATGTAATTTATGAAGCTGCTATATTATTTGAAAGCGGGCGTTATAAAGAATGTGATTTAATTATAACAGTTACTGCGCCCGAAGAAATTAGAATTGAAAGGGTCTTAAAACGCGACAATACCACAAGAGAACAAGTTTTAAGCCGAATGAAAATGCAATGGAATGATGAAAATCGAATTTCCAGAAGCAATTTTGTTATTAATAACGATAATCTTAAAAATGCTAAAGAAGAAGTTGTTAAAATTCTTAAAATTTTAGATATTAAACAAAATCAGTCTTAAATGTTAATATTTGGTTAATGTATTATTTAGTATATTGTTAAAATATTAATTTTGTTTCGATGAATAAATTATTTTTTAGAATACTTGTTTTATTGATGAGTTTGTCCTTAATAGGGATAATTCTGGTTCAGGTATTTTGGTTCAACTCTTCGTTTAAAAATAACGACGAACAATTTAAATACCACGTTACCCAAGTGATTGGGAGTGTTGCTGATAAACTTGAACAGCAGGAAGAGTATAGTTTTTACGACAAATACAATCGCATAAAAGACAGTACAGGTAAAATCCCAAAGAAAGAAGATTTACTGGAAGTTCTTTACGTTCAAAGAAACACAAAAACAAATAAAACAATTGTTTATTCGAATACACTTACGTCTGAAGATTACGACATAAGCGGATCGCTTTTTAATAAAAAGTTTAGCAGCGAAAGATTTAAAAATTTTAGCTCTAAAAGAGTAACTGAAATTTATAATAACAATAACAATATCGATAATAATGCTTTAGGACAAAGTATTATTCCGGATTTAAAGATTGAAAAATCAGGAAGTCTGGATATTTTAAATAAAGTTCAGCAACAGATTCAATATAAAGATATTGCTTCTCTAACTCCAATCGAAGGAAGAATTACAAAAGATAAGCTGCAAAAGCTATTAAAAAAGGAACTGGAAGAATACGGTGTAAAAACCAAATTTGAATTTGGCGTTCTTAATAGTGGTTTAGCAACAAAAATAAAATCTGATGGTTTTCATTATGATAAAGATGCGAGCTATCATATACCAATATATACAGATAATGAAGGAAATAGTAAATATGAACTATTTATAACTTTTCCTCACAAAAAGAAATTTTTATTATCAGAATTATTAAGTATCACAATATTGTCAATCGTTTTTACGCTGATAATAATTGTAGCTTATACGAGTGCATTGAATCAATTGTTACGTCAAAAACATATTTCTGAAATCAAAACCGATTTTATAAATAATATGACGCATGAGTTTAAAACTCCAATTGCAACAATAAACTTGGCGCTTGATGCGATAAGAAACCCCAAAATTATTGAAGATAAAGAAAAAGTTTTTCGCTATCTTCAAATGATCAGAGACGAAAATAAAAGAATGCATGCTCAGGTTGAAAATGTTCTCCGAATTTCTAAATTAGAAAAAAGAGAACTTGATATCACCAAAGAGCCAACTGCTATTCATGATATAATTGATGATGCAATTGAACACGTGAATCTAATATTAGAAGATCGACACGGAACAGTTGTAAAACATCTAAATGCCGCGAGAACAACATGTTTAGTAAATGAAGTTCATTTTACAAACGTCTTGGTAAATATTTTAGAAAATGCAATAAAATATTCTCCGGATATTCCGGAAATTGAAATTTTTACGGAAAATGTTAAAGACATGATTCTGATAAAAGTTAAAGATAATGGACTTGGTATGAGTAAAATAGCTCAAAAAAGAGTTTTTGAGAAGTTTTACAGAGAGCATACCGGAGATTTACATAATGTAAAAGGACACGGTTTAGGTCTGGCTTATGTAAAAAGAATAGTTGAGGATCACAATGGTCAAGTATATGTTGAAAGCGAAAAAGGAAAAGGTAGCACCTTTATAATAAAAATACCATTAATAAATTAAAATATGGAAAATAATAACAAAAGAATACTTTTAGTAGAAGATGACCTTAATTTTGGGGCAGTTCTTAAAGATTATCTAATGTTAAATGACTTTGAAGTTACTTTAGCTAAAAACGGTATGGAAGGTTTCGAGAAATTCAAGAAGGATGTATATGATTTATGTATTCTTGACGTAATGATGCCTTATAAAGATGGTTATACTTTAGCCAAAGAGATTAGAGAGAAAAATAGCGAAGTGCCAATTATATTTTTAACTGCAAAATCTATGAAAGAAGATGTGTTAAAAGGATATAAAGCAGGAGCTGATGATTATTTAAATAAACCTTTTGATTCAGAAGTTTTATTAATGAAAATCAAAGCTATCATTCAAAGAAAATCGGCTGATACAAAAGCAGAACAAGTTCAGTTTGAGTTTAATATTGGTAAATTCCATTTAAATTCTAAACTTAGATTTTTAACTTTCGAAAACGAAGAGCCAATAAAACTATCTCCAAAAGAAAACGAATTACTTAAAATGTTAATTCTTCATGAAAATGATTTAATGCCAAGAGAATTAGCATTAACGAAAATCTGGAGAGATGACAACTATTTTACTTCAAGAAGTATGGACGTGTACATCGCTAAATTGAGAAAATACCTAAAATCTGATGAAGATGTTGAAATTCTTAACATTCACGGAGAAGGTTTCAGATTAGTTGTTAAAAGCAAAGTATCTGAATAAGTTATAGAATAACAAACTAGTTCATCCAAAAAAAAGAAAGCTCTGAGAAATCAGGGCTTTTTTTATGTTCAAATTTTAGTTTACTGCTTAAAGATTTCACGTCAATAATACTTTTTGAGCATCGTTTGTCCTAGAATTGAAGTGATAAACGTTGCGAAAATTGGAATTTGGAATTTATTTTTGAAATTTAATATTAAGGTATAGTAGTTTGTTTTCCAGATACATAATTCTGTTTTTACATTTTTTAAAATTACCTTAATTATTTTAAAGAGATTTTTCTTAAAATAAATTTGGAAAAACAAAAAACAATTCTGAATATTTGCAAACGAAAAAATAATAATAACCCTTTAAAAACGAAGAAAAATGTTTGTACTTACATCAGCATCTCAAAGCTTCACACCAAACGAATTTGGTGCAGCGCTTCTTCGTGGCTTATTTCAATCTTAGAAAGTAATTTTTAGATATATAAAAAAGCCCGAAGACATTTAGTTTCGGGCTTTTTTTATTCTAGACACTTCAAATTTTCCCGAATAATCGATTTTTATTATTTATCCGTATGGATAAAATGCCGTAGCCAGTTTGGTTACTAATTTAATACGTTATAATTTTTTTATGGAAAATTATACAGTAGAGGAGTATGCTTTATCCTCTCGCTTTAAAACTAAAAGGAGAAAGAAAAGAGCAGTAAAAGAAGATTTTGAAAAACAATTAATTCAGTTAAGAAAGCTTGAAGATCAACTCTGGAAAAAACGTAGAGATTTACCATTAGTTCTATTAAAAAGTCCCTATCAAAAAGGTTGGCAACGCAATTTTGTATTAAGAGATGATATTAAAAGATCAAATGAATCTTCTTTTTACCAAATTTTACTGGAGAAGATAAATACGGTTCAGTATTCTTCTGAAAAATCTTTTAAGAAAAAGAAAAAGAGGAAAAGAAAACATGTATATGTTGAAAAACTTCAAACAGTAAAAGAGTTTTCTGAATCAGAATGGAGAAGTCCAAAATTAGCATTGACAGAAAAAGAGAAAATGCATTTTTATAAGAGGGAACGATGGTGTCCTAATTGTAAACGTTATAAAATTCATTATGTATTTAATGAACCATGGCGTTATGTATTTAGCGTTAGGCCCAACATGATAACGCATACTAAAATGGTTGATGAACTCTTGGAAAGTGAAATTCGAATTTTAGACAATTATATTGTAAATCATAATTTACGACACAAAATAAACAAATTAGTTCTGGGGAAAGCTCGTTTTTCGGGGTATTATCAATATGAAAACCCGAAAGAGAAAAACCCAATTAAAAATAAAAGCCTGCATGTATTGTATCAACAATATGCAGATGAAAATGATATAAATCATGGGAAATAAATTATCCGGAAAAGACCTGATTAAGTTAGGCTTTCCAAAAAACAATTCAATAAATATTGCTCTTGGGCAAATAAACAGATATAGAAAAAGAGAAAAAAAAGAATCCATTTTAGCAGAAGCCAAAGAAGTTTTGCTTCATCCTGAAAAATTTGAAGGGAACGGAACTTGGGGAAAAGTAGCTGAAGGTTTAATCAAGCCGGTTCAGGTTCGAATGCACCAGCTTAAAACAACACGTGCTCCTTTTACAATTTTTGGTGAAAATGAAATTGATCAGCAAGCAAAATTTCAGTTGTATGATTCTTTGAAATTACCAATTTCTGTTGCAGGAGCTTTAATGCCAGATGCACATTCAGGCTATGGATTACCAATTGGCGGAGTTTTGGCAACAGATAATGCTGTTATTCCTTACGGAGTTGGCGTTGATATTGGCTGCAGAATGAGCTTGTCAATTTTTGATTTGCCGGCTTCTCATTTCAAAGGAAAAGAACATCAGTTAGAAGCAATTTTAAAAGACAATACCAAATTTGGAATGAACGAAACACATGCCACAAAAGCTGATCATGATGTTTTTTATAAAAGTGAATTTCAGGATATTCCGTTGCTAAAGAATCTTTTGCCAAAAGCGTATAAGCAATTGGGAAGTTCTGGCGGGGGGAATCATTTTGTAGAATTTGGAATTGCAAAGATTGACAATCCGGAAAATGAATGGAAGCTAGGAGCCGGTGAATATTTCGCTGTCCTTTCGCATAGCGGATCACGTGGTTTAGGTGCTAATATTGCAAAACATTACACGTATTTGGCAACCAAACAATGTCCGTTACCAAAAAACGTACAGCATTTAGCATGGCTGGATTTAAACACACATGATGGTCAGGAATATTGGCTGGCGATGAATTTAGCAGGAGAATATGCCAAAGCTTGTCACGATGATATTCACAGACGAATTGCAAAAGCAATAGGAAAGAGGGTAGTCGTTACGATTGAAAACCATCACAATTTTGCATGGAAAGAAATCGTAAATGGTCAGGAATGTATCGTACACAGAAAAGGAGCGACCCCTGCGGCAGAAGGCCAATTAGGCATTATTCCAGGTTCGATGACAGCGCCAGGCTATATTGTGAAAGGGAAAGGAAATGCTGAAAGTTTAAATTCAGCCTCGCATGGAGCAGGACGTTTATTTTCGAGAGCTAAATGCAAAGCTACTTTTACCCAAAGTGAAATTAAAAAGGTTTTGAAGGCAAACGATGTCACCTTAATTGGTGGGAATATTGACGAGGCTCCGATGGCGTACAAAGACATTACAAAAGTAATGGCGAATCAAACGGATTTGGTTGAAGTTCTGGGAACTTTTACTCCGAGAATCGTTAGAATGGACCGCTAAAAAGAAATTAAAAATGGAAAAAATTATTCAGATAACGGCCGGTCGCGGACCTGCAGAATGCACTTGGGTGGTTGCCCAAGTGCTTAAAAAAGTGTTGGAAGAAGCTCAGGAGCAGCAATTGGAAACGACATTATTACAAAGAGAAGTTGGTTCTGAAAATGGAACTGTTGAAACGGCAACAATTGCTGTGAAAGGAAAAAATGCAGCAACATTTGTAAATTCCTGGATTGGAACAATTCAATGGATTGGGCAAAGTCAGTTTCGTAAAATGCACAAACGCAAGAACTGGTTTATTGGTATTTTTGAGATTGAACCACAAAAAAATAGTTCAGTTTCAGAAAATGATATTCAATATCAGGCCATGCGTAGCTCCGGTGCTGGGGGACAACATGTTAATAAAGTAAGTTCGGCAGTTAGAGCAACGCATATTCCGACAGGAATTGCAGTTGTAGCAATGGACAGCCGTTCGCAACACCAAAACAAAAAACTGGCAACAGAAAGATTATTAAAAAAATTAGAAGACGAAACTTTGCAACAACTTAAAAGTTATGTTGGAAAACAATGGGAAAACCAACTGAATGTTCAGCGTGGAAATCCGGTTAGGACTTTTACAGGAAGTGATTTCAAGAAAAATAAAGTGCTTAAAAGTTACAAAGGAATTCGACAGAAATTAAAAACAGATTTGAGAAATGAAAGCAATTGATAAATACCTTTTTCAGGCTTTGGATAATTACCCGTATTCGCTTGAAGAAACGATTGAATCTTTAGATTACGCTTTTTCGTATGATGCAAAAAATACGATGGTTTTGTGTTTGTACGGAAGAATTCAGGCAGAGCAATTATGGAATTATGAAGAAGCTAAAAACTATTTTCAGGAAGCTTTGGCTATTAATATTCATGCTCTTGAAGTTTATCCTTATTATTTGCATGTTTTAATTTTGAATGAAGATTACGAAGAAGCGCAAAAACTGATCGATTTCGCTTTAACCATAAAAGGAATAAATAAATCTGAAATTTTTGTAAAGAAAGCAATTCTTCTTGAAGCTCAACAAGAGTTTAAAAAGGCTTTAAAGGAGATTAAGAATGCTAAACTTACAACTTTACAGTTTGCTTTTGATTCTGATATTACGGAAGTAGAAAAAAGAATTAAAGGCAAAGTTGAGTTGCTTAAAAAGAAAAAGAAGCTGAAAAAATCGGAAAAGAAATCAAAGTGATTTTAATAAAAAAAGATGCAATTAGCATCTTTTTTTATTAAGTATAATTTCCTGCAAGGTTTTCAAAACCTTGTAGGTTTGTTATCTGGATTATGACATCGAATTTTAAATAAAATATTTTGGCAATTGTAATACCTACAAGGTTTTGAAAACCTTGCAGGAATGGATAGTAGTTTATTTCCAATGTAATTCTAAAGCAAAACATGTTTTTTCTCCTTTTGTAATGCTAAATGTCGCGGTTGTATGATCATCATCTTCGCTTTCGTGAATTACGACATTATCTTTAAGGGAAAGCTCTTTCATGAAGTTCATTTCAAAGCTTTTTACTTGTTGTTTTAAAATTCTTTTTTCATCAACGTGATCAAGGCACCACTCTAAATATTTTACGTTATTAACATGATTTACAATATCTAAATCTGATAAATAAACTGTTTTTTCAAAAACAGCTCCTTTTTCGTGATTGATATTAATTTTTGAAAACCCTTCAGTTGTGGCTCTATTTTCGGGAAACAATTCAAAATGTTCATAAGGCAGAGCTAAGGCTTCCGGACGGCGTAATTGTGTATTGAAAACAGCCCAATAGGTTTCGCAACCTACTATTTTTTTACCATTTACATACATTTCTAAGGCACGAACTGAACGGGAATTTTCTAAACTATTGATCCATGTTTTTACTGTAACAATATCCTGCCATTTTGGTAAGGCGCTAATTTCAACACGCATTCTGCTTAAAACCCAGGCCTGATGAAATTCCTGCATATCAAAAAAGCTGATGCCGCCAACTTCGGAATGTGCTGCAGCGGTTAACTGCAAAATATTACACAAATCGGTGTATTTTAAAAAACCGTTTGGGGTGCATTGCGTGAAATTGATTTCCCAGTCTTTGCTTAAAACCGATGTGAAATTTGGAGATATTGGCATTTTGTAATTTTAGATTTATTTTAGAGAATAGAATAAAGAGTAAAGAAAAAAGACTTTCGATTTTACTTTATAAGATTTTCTATATAATTGATTATATTTTTTCTGTCTGTCACGTAATCAAACCATTTAGTGTTTTCATTTCGTTTAAACCAGGTTAATTGTCTTTTGGAGAATCTTCGGGTGTTTTTTTTGATTTCATCTACAGCAAATGGCAGTGTGAATTCTCCGTCAAAATAACTAAATAATTCTCTATAACCCACGGTTTGCAATGCATTTAATGCTTTATTAGGATACAAAGTTTTTGCTTCTTCTAATAAACCTTCGTTCATCATAATGTCGACACGCTGATTAATTCGATTGTAAATCACTTGTCTTTCAGCTTCTAAACCAATTAAAACAGGAGTGAAGTTTCTATTGTTTTTCTTTTGATTTAGAAATGAGGAATAAGGTTTTTGTGTTCCAATGCAAACTTCTACAAAACGCATCATACGTTGTGGATTTTGTAAAGTTTGTGGATTTTCTAAATTTATTTTTTGAAAATATTCCGGATCTAAAAGTTGTAATTGTTCCTGTAAATAATTGATTCCGAGTTTTTCGTAATTAGAATTAACTTCTGCCCTTACGGAAGGATCAATTTCAGGAAATTCATCAAATCCTTTTAAAATTGCATCAACATATAAACCCGAGCCACCAATTAAAATTGCAAAATCGTTTGTTTGAAATAATTCTTCTAATTTTAAAAGCGCTTCTTTTTCGTAATCGCCAACAGTATAATTTTCAAAAATAGATTTATTTTGAATGAAATGATGTGTAGCGGATCGTAATTCTTCCTGATTTGGAACTGCAGTGCCAATCGTCATTTCTTTAAAAAACTGACGGCTGTCGCAAGAGATTATTTCGCAGTTAAAATGTTTTGCCAAAGCAATACTTAAGGCTGTTTTGCCTATAGCTGTTGGTCCGACAATGGTAATTAAGTATTTCATATTTTTTAGCCCAGATGGAAATGGAAACCCCGGACTTATGTTTGTTCGTTTTTTTTGGGATAAAAGAGCGACTTTAGAAGCTCCTTTTATGCCTTAAAAAAACAACAAAGATAAGGAGGAGTTGCAATGTACAGCTGGATTAGCTTCTTAAATTAATTATTTGGCAATTCTGTTCCACATTCGTAACAGTATTTTGCGTTATCAAAATGTATTTGTGAATTGCATTTTCTGCATGTTTTTTTTCCGCTCACGCTATTACTGTTTTTTAAACTGCTTTTTGCAAATTCTGCTGTAACGATTCCGGTTGGTACGGCTATAATTCCGTAACCCAGAATCATTACTAAAGCTGCAATGAATTGTCCTAAAGGTGTTTGTGGAGAAATGTCACCATAACCAACAGTTGTTAATGTTACAATTGTCCAGTAAATACTCATCGGAATACTTGTAAAACCAGATTCTTTTCCTTCTACTAAATACATTATTGAACCGATTATTATGGTGCTTATCAGAACAAAATAAATGAAAACAAGAATTTTTTCTTTGCTGGCGTCAATAGCTTCCCGAAGCTGAATTGATTGATGCGATATCTGCGGAATATGTAATATTTTAAATAATCGGAAGAAACGTAAAGCTCTCACGATAGAAAGTATGCTCGCTCCCGGAAAAAATATTGACAAATACATGGGTAAAACGGCGAGTAAATCTATAATTCCGTAAAAGCTAAAAATATATTTTACAGGTTTTTGAATCGAAATTATTCTTAAAATATATTCAATAGTAAAAAATACCGTAATGATCCATTCGCAAATAATAAGTTGTGTGTGGTATTTTTGATTGATTCCCTGAACGGTTTCCATCATTATCAAAAGAACACTTAACAATATCAATCCCAGAAGCACTAAATCAAACATTCGCCCTAAAATGGTGTTTGTGCCATAGAGAACAATCTTGATTTTTTCTCTGAATTGTTCGTATTTTGATTTCATTTTTTTCATAAACCACAAATATAATGAAAGTTTTTATTTGTTAAAAATGAAGTATTTTGACTGATTTGCTTTTACGAACGTAATTTTGAATTATGTTTTTTACGTCGCGATTGTTTTGCATTGGAATTAAAATATTTTTCAAGATGTCGATATTCATAATCTGATAATTCAAATCATAATAAGCATAGCCTTTATATTGCCCGTTTTCGATTAATACCGCACTTCTTTCGTTAACATTTCGTCCTCTGTCAATGATAATCATGCTTTTGTTCTCAAAACTGTGTTCTGATATAAATTGTTGTACACGGCTATTGTATTCTTCTGCACTAATTTCGCCAATACAGGCACCGTCGCATTCTTTTATTTTATATTGAAAACATTCTTTTTTGGCTTGATATAAACCTGTCAATTTTTGGCATAAATGATATTTCGCAGTGAATTTAAACAGCATATTTTTACCTTCTTGTAAAGAAATAAAGGATGTAATTTCTTTTTTACGTCCATCAGCTTTTTGAAGTTTTAGATTCAGATATCCGTTCGAATCTTTTTCGGCATATAAGGCAAAGGGAAAAAAAGTCTTTTTCTGTGATCGATTATGTCTTGGTCGATTTACTTTTATTTCTTCACTTTCTTTGAGTAACGCAATTAATTCGCTTCCGGTTTCATCATAAGTAATGGTAAAAACTTCTGCCTGAATCTTTTTGCTTTTGGTTGTAATTCCTGTAAAATGCTGATTTACTCTTTTTCGAATGTTTTGGCTTTTGCCGATATAAATTAATGTACCGCCTTCATTATAAATATAATAAATACCAGTTTTAGAAGGCATTTGCCCAACCAAATCCATTAATTTTGGAGATATCCCTTTTTCGACTTCGAGTTTTATAAAATCTTTTACAATTGTTTTTTCAAGATCTTTTTCAAGAAGCATTTTGAACAGCTTTGTTGTAGCCATTGCATCTCCGCTGGCGCGATGTCTGTCTGCCATGGGAATTCCGAGTGCGCGAACCAATTTTCCTAAACTATAAGAAGGCTGTTCAGGAATTAATTTTTTGGCAAGTTCAACGGTACAAAGTGTTTTGGCTTCAAAATCGTAACCTAAACGTCTGAATTCTGTACGTAAAATTCGGTAGTCAAAAGAAGCGTTATGAGCAACAATAATACAATCTGAAGTGATTTCTATAATTCGTTTAGCAACTTCAAAAAACTTAGGGGCAGAGCGCAACATGGCATTATTAATCCCAGTTAATTTTACCACAAAGGGCTGAATCGGAATTTCGGGATTTACAAGACTAATGAATTGGTCAACTACTTCGTGTCCATCAAATTTATAAATGGCGATTTCGGTAATTCCTTCTTCATTAAACTGTCCTCCAGTAGTTTCTATGTCTAGTATTGCGTACAAATTTAGTTTTCGGTATTCAGGTATCAGTATTCAGTTTTGTTGTAGAGGCGCACAGCAGTGCGTCTAGCTATAGTGGATTTTTGATTAGCGACCTCCAAAAATGCTGCTTCCAATGCGCACCATTGTGCTGCCACATTCTATAGCAAGTTGGTAATCACCGGACATTCCCATTGATATTGTAGATGCTTCTTGTAATGCATTTTTTTCTTTTATGGAATCAAAAATCGATTTTAAATGTTGAAATTCTTTTTTAATTTGGTTTTTATCTTCTGTAAATGTTGCCATTCCCATTAAACCTAAGGTACGAATATTTTTGAGTTCTTTGAACTCAGATGAAGAAATAAGTTCATTTAATTCGTTTTCGTCTAAACCAAATTTAGTTTCTTCTTCGGCAATATGTATTTGAAGCAAACAATCAATAATTCTATTATTTTTTAAAGCTTGTTTGTTGATTTCCTGTAATAATTTTAAACTATCAACTCCATGAATCAAATTTACAAATGGTGCCATAAATTTAACTTTATTCGTTTGTACATGACCAATCATATGCCATTGAATATCCTTTGGCATTTCTTCCCATTTTTCAGCCATTTCCTGAATTTTGTTTTCCCCAAAAATACGCTGACCGGCTTCGTAGGCTTGTATTAAGTCTGAAACGGGTTTGGTTTTAGAAACTGCAACTAATGTTACATGTTCAGGTAAACTTGCTTTAATGCTATTTAAATTCGATGCTATTGACATTTTTCTATTTTTTCTTGAATTCTCAATATAATTAGTCTTTCGTCTACAATTATCTTTTCATCCTTAAATTTCTTAAATTCATTGAAGATTTGTATTATTCCTTCGTCAGAATATGTTTCGAATGAATTTATGATGTAATTATCTTTTTTGTTTTTTATTTTTAGATAAAAAATTGCAGCACGTAATCCTTGCCTAGTAGAGCCACTACTCTGGATTTCGATAGAAGTTTCTTTTATATTTAGTGATTTTAACCATTTCGTATTAAATGTTTCACCATTTATAATAATCCTATTTTCCTCAAAAGTTATTAAATCAACATTACTTTTGCTTCTGTTAATAATTATAAAGCCACAGATTGCTAACAGAAACAACCCAATTGTAATTGTATAAAATTTTGAAAGATTAAAAAATATAATTAGAGATGAATAAATACCGAATTCAATTAGGAATGCCAAATTTCTTAATGTAAAAAGGCGTTGATTGAAATTTTTATATTCACTCTCAAATGTTATCATATTTAAAGATTTTTAAACAAACTGCTTAGAAATTTTCTCAGCCTTTTTACTTTCACTGTAATCATAAAAACCTTCTCCGGATTTCACTCCTAATTTTCCGGCTCTAACCATATTAACCAACAATGGGCAAGGCGCATATTTCGGGTTTTTGAAACCTTCGTACATTACATTTAAAATGGCAAGACAAACATCAAGACCAATAAAATCAGCTAATTGAAGCGGTCCCATTGGGTGTCCCATTCCTAATTTCATTACCGTATCAATTTCGTAAACGCCGGCAACTTTATTATATAACGTTTCAATGGCTTCGTTTAGCATAGGCATCAAAATTCTGTTTGCTACAAAACCAGGATAATCGTTTACTTCAACAGGAGTTTTTCCTAGTTTTACAGACAAATCCATGATAATTTTAGTCACTTCATCGCTGGTATTGTATCCGCGAATGATTTCTACTAATTTCATAATTGGCACCGGATTCATAAAATGCATTCCGATAACGCGTTCAGGATGTGCAACTACAGCTCCAATTTGTGTAATGGATATTGAAGAAGTATTCGTCGCTAAAATTGTATTATGAGAACAAGCTTCGTTTAATTGTTTGAAGATATTTAGTTTTAACTCTACATTTTCTGTAGCGGCTTCAACAACCAAATCAACACCAACAACTCCGTCTTTAATATCAGTATAGGTAATAATATTGGTGATAGTTTTTGCAACATCTTCCTGAGTAATGGTTCCTTTAGACAACATTCTGTCTAAATTAGCGGCAATAGTTGCCATTCCTTTATCTAAAGATTTTTCAGAAACATCTATTAATTTTACGGTAAAACCACTTTGTGCAAAAGTATGAGCAATTCCGTTACCCATTGTTCCTGCACCAATTACAGCTATAGTTTTCATTTTATATATTGGTATTATATTTATGATTTAGCCACGAATTCACCAATTAAGTAGTGAATTCGTGGCTATTTTTATTTTTGATATTATATTATTTATCGAAACAATCAATAATCTGATAAGCAACTCTTAAAGCATCTGTAGCTTGTTCTAGTGTAACTACAGGTGTTGTATTTGTATTGATAGCATTTGCAAATGATTCTAATTCATCAAGAATTGCATTATTTTGCTCAACATCAGGATTTGTAAAATAGATTTGTTTTTTTACACCTTCGGCATTTTGCAGAATCATATCAAAATCTCCCGGAATTTCCGGCGCGTCTTTCATACGAACGACTTCACATTTTTTCTCTAAAAAGTCAACAGAAATGTAAGCATCTTTTTGAAAGAAACGTGTTTTACGCATGTTTTTCATCGAAATTCTACTTGCTGTTAAATTGGCAACACAGCCATTTTCGAATTCAATTCTGGCATTGGCAATATCCGGAGTATCGCTAATTACAGAAACTCCGCTGGCGTGAATATCTTTTACTTTTGAATGTACAACACTCAAAATAGCATCAATATCGTGAATCATTAAATCCAAAACCACAGGAACATCTGTACCACGCGGATTAAACTCAGCCAAACGATGTGTTTCTATAAACATCGGATTTTCGATCATGTTTTTTGTAGCAATAAATGCAGGGTTAAAGCGCTCAACATGACCAACTTGCCCTTTTACGTTGTATTCTTTGACTAAAGCAATAATTTCTTCAGCTTCTTCAACAGTATTGGCGATTGGTTTTTCTATAAAGATATGTTTTCCTGATTTGATGGCCACTTTTGCACATTTATAATGAGAAAGCGTTGGCGTTACAATATCGATTACATCCACAGCGTGGATTAATTTTGCAATTGTGCTGAAGTTTTTATAGCCAAATTCTTTTGAAATTCTTTCGGCATTTTCCTGATTTTCGTCGTAAAATCCAACTAATTCGTATTTGTCAGATTGTTGTAATAAGCGTAAATGTATTTTACCAAGATGACCAGCACCTAAAACTCCTACTTTTAACATGAGAATGTATTTTAAACAAAAATATAATTTATTTGTTGAACGTGAAAATGAATGTAGTAAAGATTTAGCGATTTAATAATTAAAAATCAATATTTGATTTAGTATTTAGTTTATTAATTTTACCAAAATAAAATAAACCTATTTTGAAAGACACTGCCAAACATCAAGGACTTCGTAATCAATTAGTAAGCACTTTAGAACAAAAGGGCATTACTGATAAAGCAGTTTTGGATGCGATAAAAAAAATCCCAAGACACCTTTTTTTAAATTCAAGTTTTGAAGATTATGCTTATCAGGATAAGGCATTTCCTATAGGAGCGGGACAAACTATTTCGCAGCCTTATACAGTTGCATTTCAATCACAATTATTAGAAGTAAAAAAGGATCATAAAATCTTGGAAATTGGTACCGGATCTGGCTACCAAACCGCTGTTTTGTTTATGCTTGGCGCTAAAGTTTATAGTATAGAAAGACAAAATGAATTGTTTAAAGCAACTTCTAACTTGTTTCCAAAGTTAAATATTCGTCCAAAACATCTTTCGTTTGGAGACGGCTATAAAGGTTTGCCAAATCATGCTCCGTTTGATAGTATTATCGTTACGGCGGGTGCACCTTTTATTCCCCAGCCTTTAATGGCACAATTAAAAATAGGAGGGAGGCTTGTTATTCCGTTAGGTGAAGACGTGCAGATTATGACATTGTTAATTCGTAAAAATGAAACGCAATTCGAAAAACATGAATTTGGAGAGTTTCGATTTGTTCCTTTATTAGAAGATAGAAATTAAAGAGAAAGCCCATTTAGTAGGGCTTTTTTTATTGCGTTATTATTTGTAAAGCCCGGTTTAGGCTTTCTTTTTCAATTCTGAGTATATAATTTATGAAAATAGATTTATCATTCTTGGCTTGACTTTCTTCCAAAATAGATAAATATTCATTTTTGCTGTTTTGATCTTCTTCAATTGACGTAAACGCATAATTATTTTGAAGTAAAATCCAATTTAAAATCAAATTCGCCATTTGAAGATTTCCTTTTTCAAATGGATTTATTTCCAGTATTTTTAAATACACTTCACATGCAAAAATTGTGGGATGAAAATTGTTTTTATTTGTTTCACACCAATTAAAGAGCAAATTCATTTCGCGTGTAATCAATGGATCATCTTTGTACTTTCCTGTTTCAGATTCAATTCCTCTAAAAATTAAATTATGAATAGTGAGAAAATCTTTTTCGTTGAAATGTGTTTTCTTTTGGCTTAAATCTCTGATATATAATGTGGCTTCTTGAAAGTTAATAGCTTCAAGATGATTTTGTATACTTTTCCCCGTGATAGTCAACCCATCGTTTATAACAGATTTAGTTTCTTCCAGTGTTAAAGAATTTCCATTTAAAGAAATACTTTTAAAAATAAATTCTAATTCTAAAGTCTTTGAAATTTGTCGTAATTCAAAATGATTAAAGGATTGTAGTTTATTTTTTAATACTTCAATTTCATCTAAAATAGTTTGTACAGAAGATATAATTATAGCATTTATTTCTTTTTTAGTATTTTGAATTTCCTGTTCTGCTAAAATCAGAGCTTTTAATGCAAACTCATCATCGCCAATCTCATAAAGAATTTTTTCTTTAAGCCAGGCAGTCATTATAGTTTCATAATCAATTTCTAAAAGTTGAGACAGTTTTAAAATTTGATCCTTTGTTGGTTTTCGTGTTCCCGATTCAAATTTGCTAATCAATGCCTGATCAATACCAAGAAGTTGTGCCACTTCGCGAGTTTTTAATCGTTTTTGTTCCCGTGCAATTTTTAAAAGTGATTTCATTTTGATGAAAATTTAAGTCTTGACAAGTTTAGTCATTTTTAAATGTACAAAAAAAGCAATATTTTATTATTGCTTTGTGTAATTTTATTTTGGAGGCAAAGAACCGTCTTTTCTCATTTCAGCAACAACTGCTTGCATAATAGCATCAACAGTTTGTCCTAAATCTGTCACATATTCTGATTTTGTTGTTCCTGTCCAGATCAGTTTATTTTCTTTTAATGAAAAAATATTGGTTTCGACCATATACGATGTGGTTTCCTGATAATATCCCGGATCATAAAAACTAGGAGAATACATTCCGTACCAATTTCCGAAACCGTAACCATAGACATTTGTATACATTCCGTCAAAACCCCCGTAATACATTCCGGTATAAGTTCCCGGAACATAATTGGTTTCTTTTTCAGTGCTTACTAAGCGCATTGTAATCACTCCGTCGAAATTCTCATCTTGCAGGATTTTTAATTTTTGCTCTTTAGTAAGTTGAGAAGTACTTTCGTTTAGATATTGATATGAAGTTTTAAAAATTTCATTACTGGCAGCAATTCTATTTTCTGCCGTTCTTCTTGAAGCTTCATCTTTTACCAGAACAACGACCAAAACTTTTTTAAAATGTTCCTGAGCCACAGTAATTTTAGGATCTCTCCAACTACTTACAATAGAAGTATTACTGCCACAACCTGAAAGTATAATAGCAGCCAATAGAATTAAGTACTTTTTCATATTTTACTAATTAGATTTATTGTAGTAAAAATAAGATAAAATATTTTAAAATTACTCTTTTATAGTAATTAGATTTAGTTGTAAGCTTTTTTAATTCTGTCTAAATCTCTTTTCGTGTCTTGCTCTTTAAGAGATTCACGTTTGTCGTAGTTTTTCTTTCCTTTACAAAGACCAATTTGCAGTTTAGCAAGACCTTTTTCGTTGGTAAACAATTTTAACGGAACAATAGTTAATCCTTTTGCCTGAACACTTTTATGAAGGCTTTTTAATTCTTTTTTATTTAAAAGCAGTTTTCGCTCACTTCGGGATTTATGATTGAATTGATTTCCAAACGAATATTCTTCGATATAAGTATTAATAGCAAAAAGTTCCAGGTTACTAAATTCGCAAAAACTTTCTGTAATATTGGCTTTTCCTAATCGTATAGATTTAATTTCTGTACCGGATAAAACTATTCCGGCAGTATAAGTGTCGATTATCTCATAATCAAATCGAGCTCTTTTATTAAGTATATTGACTGTTTTTAACATAGTGTGCAAATGTAAAACAAAATTGAAAACTTTAGTAGTCCTAAGTTAATTAAAAATGGGAATATAAGATAATTAAAGATTTTTTTTAATCTATGATTTTAATCATTTTATAGGAAAAGCCTTCCTGCTAAGTTTGTTAAATAATTTAACAAAACTTTAAAATGAAAAAAATTGTAACATTAATCAGTATTGTATTAGTAGGTTTAACCGCAAAAGCTCAGGAAACCGGTCAGGGATTAAAAGGCGCCTGGTTTGCAACATCTCAATTTGGTTATCAGCAAACTAAAACCGCAGATAAAAAAAATACAAGTTTATCTGTTTTACCAATTGTAGGTACATTTGTGACCCCTTCGGTAGCTGTTGGAGCTGCTTTTGGATATATTAATATTAAAGCTGATTCAGAGGCTGGAACTGCAGCGAAAACAGATTTAATTGTTGTTGAGCCATTAGCAAGAAAATATTGGAATGTAGCTGGTTCATTATATTTCTTTGGCCAGTTGGCTTTGCCTGTTATTACTGGGAAAGAAAAGGAAAGTGACTTAAAAGTAAATCAATTTGGTTTGTCTCTTTCAGGAGGATTTGATTATTTCGTAACGAAAAATTTTTCAGTCGAGTTCTCTTATGATTTGGCCAATTTTACTTCTACAACCCTTGATCCTAAAATTGGTGAAAAAACTACAGTTACTAATTTTGGATTAGCGCATGTGGCAAATGTAGACCCATTTTATAATACAGCATTGGCAGGAAGTAATCCAAATCTAACTTCTCCACTTTCTGTCGGATTTAAATTTATATTCTAATAGTAGTAGATTGAATTAAATTTGAAATCATTAATTTTGTAAAATGAAAAGACCATACTTTTTGGAGTATGGTCTTTTTTAATATTATAAAAGTAAAAAAATGCAAAATCAATCTAAAGATCCCTTACACGGAGTTACTCTTCAAAAAATAGTAGAAACATTAGTAGAATATTATGGTTTTGATACCTTATCAGAATTAATTCCTATAAAATGTTTTACTTCAAATCCGAGTATAAAATCAAGTTTAACCTTTTTAAGAAAAACGGACTGGGCACGCAAAAAAGTAGAAGATTTATATCTAAAAACACTACCTAAGTTGGCAAAGTAATTATAATTTATACGAAATCATTACTCCTCCACGATATGGCAACCATTCACCACTTTTGTTCCAATGCGCCGCCGTTTCATATCTTCCCGGAGTTCCATCATTGTAATATCCATGATAAAATCCTTGGTGCCAGCCACCTCCGGCAAAAATATCTATAAGAAATTTATCATTTAGTTTGATGTTATACCCAACTGAAACACCCAGGCGGTAACCAAAGCCATGTTCATATTTATTTGAGTCAAAATAATTCCATTTTTGGATTTCATAAAAATCAGGTCCGGCATGTCCGCCAACATAAAATCCGTTGTATTTTTCTTTAAAATGATAACGAAGTTCAGGAGTTAAAGTATAAAACTTCATTGGGTTATGACCGTTGAAAGATTCCCAAAAAGAAGCCATAACATCTACACTAAAAGTAAGTTTTTCTCCAACGCTTGTTTCAACTCCAATATTAGGTATGCCTACTATAGCCGTGGCGGCATTGAATTTAATATAAGTCTGACTTTGTGATTGAATAGAAAAGAAAAGAACAAACAGAACAAGTAATTTTTTCATAAACAAGATTTTCATAGTGATAAATAAGTTTTTTAAACTTATTTCGGGTGCAAATATAACGCAACAAATACTTGCTGTATGTTAAAAAAAACAGAGTATTTCATTATATTTTTTGAAATAAAATCTTTAAAAGTTTACTTGTCTAACAATGAGTAAATTACTTTGTCCAGAAAGCGACCTTCATAAAATTCAGATTCTTTAAAATGAGCTTCTTTAATAAAACCGCATTTTTGCAAAACTTTTTCTGACGCAAAGTTTTCCGGATCGATAACAGCTTCTATAGAGTGCAATTTTAAATCATCAAAACCATATCTGTTTAACCTGTTTACGGCTTCAGGAATAATACCTTTTCCATGAAAATCAGGCAATAACATATATCCAATTTCAGCGCGATAATTTTCTGGCTGCATCCTGTAAAAACCAATGATTCCTAATAGTTTAGGACTTTCTTTTAAAGTAATTGCCCAATTGATTCCAACATTGGTTTCAATTTTTTCTTCGATCATGGCAATATGTGCGAGTGCATCTTCGGTATTTTTTACCAAAGGTCTCGGAATGTATTTCATAGTTTCCGGATTCGAACGCAATTCAAAAATTTCGTTTGCGTCGTCATTCGTAATTCTTCTTAAAAGTAAACGTTCGGTTTCTATAGTTGGAAATGGAGAAAAGTTAAAATCCAGCATTTTTTTATTTTTATAATATTTGTATACTAAATTTTGAATTAAATGTTTGTTTGGCATCTAAAATCAAAATCCCTTCTTTTTCGAATAAATCACCTGAATTTTCGGCCGTGTCTGAATAACCATACCACGGCTCGATACAAACAAACGGAGCCTGATCTTTTGTCCAGATTCCTAAACTCGGAAAATCTTCAAAATCAACTTTTATATAAGGTTTTGAGTTCTCCAAGATGGTAAGCGAATTAGATTCTAAAGTTTTAAAAACCAACGCATCATTTTCAAACAATTTATAATTCAGCGGAACCAGATTTTCAATAGTTTGCAAACTTTCTGTTTTGTTGGAAATCAGATCATTTTCTAAAAGAGAATATTTTAAATCTTCTTCCTTCTCAAATTTAAAAGAATAATTCTCAAAATTTTCAGGTAAAGCAATTGCCGGATGCGCTCCTATAGAAAAAGGCATTTTGGTTTCACCTTTATTAATTACTTTATATGCAATGTCTAAAGTGGTTTCATTTAGCGTATAAATAAGTTGCAATTCAAAATCAAAAGGATATTTTTTCAGTGTTTCACTATTGGATTGCAATGAAAAAGTAGCACTGTTTTCGGTTTTATCAATTAATTGAAATTCCATATCACGCGCAAACCCATGTCTTGGCAATTGATATTCTTTTCCATTAATAGTATAAGTATTGTTTTTTAAAGTTCCGACAATCGGAAAAAGAATAGGAGAATGTTTTCCCCAAAAAGCAGGGTTTCCTTCCCAGATATATTCTTGGTTTTGATTGTCTTTTAAGGAAAACAATTCAGCTCCGGCATGTTTGATAGAAGCTTTAAGCGTTGAATTTGATATAGTTGTATTCAAAATAGTATAATTGAAAGAAATTAGTTTTAAAAGTGATGTAAATATATTTTATAAAATTTAGTTTTTTAAGAAAATCGCTTAAATTATTTTTTTGATAAATTTTTGCTAAACTTTAATTTAAGGTTAAGATTTTCTCTGTAAATAGCTTTTTTTTTCATTAATTTGCTACATAAACAGCTAAAAAATATGAAAAAACAATTCTCAAAAGCCTTATTAACCATGGCTTTGTTTGTAGGGATTTCTTCTGTTTCGGCGCAACAAACGCCAGCTACAACAGCAGTTACCCCTGTTAATAATTACAATTACCACGATGCTTTTGCACCACATTTTTACACTAAAAATGGTACGCCAACGCGTTCTGCCAGCGGTCAGCCGGGAGTTGAATATTGGCAAAACAGAGCCGATTATCAAATAACGGCAAGATTAAATGCTACATCAAATGAAATTAGTGGTACAGATGAAATCACGTATACTAATAATAGTCCTGATAAATTATCATTTGTCTGGTTGAATTTAGATCAAAATTTATTCAAAGAAGACTCAAGAGGAAATGCTGTTGTGCCTTTAACAGGAAGCCGTAACGGAGCGCAGGGTCAGGTTTTTGAGGGAGGAAATAAAATTAAATCGGTAAAGGTAATTTCTGGAAAGAAAAAAACAGAAACTGATGTAAAATATGTAGTTACAGATACAAGAATGCAAATTTTTCTTCCGGAAGAATTAGCTTCAAAAGGAGGATCTATAAAAATTAAAATCGAATTTTCATTCATTGCACCTTTTGAAGGATCAGACAGAATGGGAGTTTTAGAAACTAAAAACGGAAAAATCTTCACAATTGCACAATGGTACCCGCGTATGTGTGTGTATGATGACGTAAGAGGCTGGAATACTGCACCCTATTTAGGAGCTTCTGAGTTTTATTTAGAGTATGGTGATTTTGATGTAAAAATTACAACTCCTGCCAATCATTATGTTGTAGGTTCTGGTGAATTATTAAATGGATCAGAAGTATTTTCTGCTGAACAATTTAAGCGTTATGGAGAGGCCAAACAAAGTGATAAAACAGTTGTAATTCGTTCTGCAGATGAAGTTGCTGCAACAGCAAATGCAAATGCAACTGCTGAAAAAACATGGCATTATCAAATTAAAAATGCACGTGATTTTTCATGGGCATCGTCTCCGGCCTTTATCTTAGACGGAGCAAAAATAAACCTGCCAAGCGGTAAAAAAGCATTGGCTTTATCAGCTTATCCGGTAGAAAGTTCAGGAAATGATGCATGGGGACGTTCTACGGAATATACAAAAGCATCTATCGAGAATTACTCAAAAAGATGGTTCGAATATCCTTATCCTGCAGCTACAAACGTAGCAGGAAATGAAGGCGGAATGGAATACCCAGGAATTGTTTTTTGCGGATGGAAATCTAAAGGAGATGATTTATGGGGAGTTACAGATCACGAATTTGGACACATTTGGTTCCCGATGATCGTAGGTTCAAACGAGCGTTATTTTGCATGGATGGATGAAGGTTTTAATACTTTTATCAACTCTGTAAGTTCTTACGATTTTAATAATGGAGAATACAAACAGCCAGCTTCAAACTTACATGAAGATGCAGAATATTATACAAATCCAAAATTAGAAACGATTATGAGCTCTCCTGATAATATGAAGGAAGCAAATATTGGTGTATTATGTTATGCAAAACCAAGCGCAGGATTGGTAATTTTAAGAGAGCAGGTTTTAGGAGAAGAGCGTTTTGATAAAGCATTACGTACTTATGTAGAGCGTTGGGCTTACAAACATCCAACTCCGGATGATTTTTTTAGAACAATTGAAAATGTTGCCGGAGAAGATTTAAGCTGGTTCTGGAGAAGCTGGTTCGTAAACAACTGGAGATTCGATCAGGGAATCAACTCTATTAAATATGTAAAAAATGATCCTGCAAAAGGAGTTGTAATTACAGTTGAGAATTTCGACAAAATGCCAATGCCAATTGTTTTGGATGTAAAAACAAAAAGCGGAAAAGTAACCAGAGTTAAATTACCTGTAGAAATCTGGCAGCGTAACAACGATTGGTCTTTCAAACATAATTCTACAGAAGAAATTGAAAGCATCACTTTAGATCCAGATCATGCTTTTCCTGATTATAACGAAAGCAATAATGTTTGGAAAGCGGGAAACGGTAAAATTGAAAAAGATATCATTCTTGATGGTTATTTAGGAAATTATGTTACTACCAAATCGCCATTGACAATTGAAATGACAGAGAAAAACAGCGTTTTAAGCGCAGAACTTCCAAACTATCCAAAATTTAGTTTATCTCCTGTTGCAAATGAAAAAGATACATTCGAATCAAAAAGAGCAGGTTTAAAATTCAAATTTAACGAAGCAAAAACAGGTTTTGATATGATTGTTTTAGGTAATGGACAAGTAATTCCGTTTACTAAAAAATAAAATCACAAAATCTTAAAATATTCAAAACCCGATAGTTATTAGTAGCTGTCGGGTTTTGTTTTTTAGTTTCAGGTTTGAAGTTTCAAGTTCAGTAAAAAACTCAGTCCCGATGCTTCGGGATAGAATCTTAGCAACTCAGAACCTTAGAAAAAAACAACATTCCATTAAAAAAATGTTAGAATTTTATTTTTTTGTTTTGTAAATTAAAAAATAGTGTACTTTTGCACCGATGAATAAAATAAGTTTACATATAACTTCTTTGTCACGGACAAACTCACCTGTAACTTCTCCCGAAGTACGGATACTATCTCTATAGTATTCACAGAGTTTTTCGCGGCGTATTTATTTATATTCATTTTTTATTTTGAAATCAACCTATTTGTCCTTTGGACAAACATATCCTAAAAGTATATCTTATTTTAATTATTTTCTAAATCAACTTTTTGATTTTGAGAATGTTACTTCTATTTTGTCTATTTTTATTGGATTGATTTCGAGATTTCAAACTAAACAATACGTTTTAATTTTTAACTCTAACTTCAACTATTGAAATGAAAATCTCTATTGTTGTAACTCAGGAAGAACACTTCAAATTCGCACAGGAAATTTGCGATACGATAGAATCATCTGCCTTATTAAGAGGTACAGGGATTGCTAAAAGAACTCCTGAATACATTCAGAAAAAAATGTCGAACGGTGATGCGATGATTGCTTTGGCAGATGGAAAATTTGCAGGTTTTTGTTATATCGAAAGTTGGGAACATGGAAAATTCGTGGCACATTCCGGATTAATTGTGCACCCGGACTACAGAAACTTAGGTTTAGCAAAACAAATCAAATCAAAGGTTTTTGATTATTCGCTGCAAAAATATCCAGACGCAAAAATATTTGGTATTACAACTGGTTTGGCAGTAATGAAAATCAACTCTGATTTGGGTTACAAACCAGTGCCGTTTTCAGAACTTACAACAGATCCGAGTTTTTGGGCAGGTTGTAAAACCTGTACCAATTTTCAAATCCTACAAAGCAAAGAAAACAAAATGTGCTTATGTACAGGAATGCTTTATGATCCAAAAGACAAACCAAAAGGCCCGCCAAGACATCCTTTTAACGAAGCTGTTTTGAGCAGATTAAAGAAAATAAAACAAGCCTTATTCTTAAATAAACTATTGTCGTTTATTTTTTTAACCTAAGAATAAAACAAAAAAGAAATCTCAAACTTGCTACATACGAAAGTATTAGCCTAAATTATAAAAAATGAAAAAAGTTGTATTAGCTTATAGTGGAGGATTAGATACCTCGTATTGTTTGAAATATTTAAAAAACGAAAAAGGATACGAAGTTCATACCGTACTTGTAGATACAGGAGGATTTAGTGAAGAAGAATTAACAGCGATCGAAAAAAGAGCTTATGAATTAGGAAGTGCGCAACACGCCAACCTAACCATCATAGACAAATATTACGATAAAGCTATAAAATATTTGATTTTTGGAAATGTATTAAAAAACAATACATATCCATTGTCAGTAAGTGCAGAGCGTGTTTTTCAGGCAATTGAAGCCATTAAATATGCTAAAAAAGTAGGAGCAAGCGCCATCGCACACGGAAGTACAGGTGCAGGAAATGACCAGATTCGTTTTGATTTAATTTTTCAGACAATTGCGCCTGAAATTGAAATCATCACACCAATTAGAGATTTAAAATTGTCAAGACAAGAAGAAGTTGATTATTTGGCTAAAAACGGCGTTCACTATTCTTGGGAAAAAGCACAATATTCGATCAATAAAGGACTTTGGGGAACCAGCGTAGGAGGAAAAGAAACTTTAACTTCGAGCCAGCCTTTGCCAAGTGAAGCTTATCCTTCGCAATTGCAAAAAGAAGGTGAAGAAAAAGTGACTTTACACTTTGAACAAGGAGAATTAGTTGCTTTAAACGGTAAAAAAGATGTCCCTGAAAATAATATTGTAAAGCTTGAAAAACTGGCAAATGCTTATGCAATAGGCAGAGATATTCACGTAGGTGATACTATTATCGGGATTAAAGGAAGAGTTGGTTTTGAGGCTGCTGCGCCTTTAATCATCATCAAAGCACACCATTTGTTAGAGAAACACACGCTTGGTAAATGGCAGCAATACTGGAAAGAACAACTAGGAAACTGGTACGGAATGTTATTTCACGAAGGTCAGTTTTTAGATCCTGTAATGCGTAACATTGAGACATTCCTGCAAGACACACAAAAAACAGTGAACGGAACTGTAACGGTTTCATTAAAACCATATCATTTCTCGCTTGACGGAATTGAATCTAAAAATGATTTGATGAACACAGGCTTTGGACAATACGGAGAAATGAACAACGCCTGGACATCTGACGATGCAAAAGGATTTATTAAGATTTTAGGAAATGCACAAAATATATTTTCATCTGTAAACCATTTAACTCATGATTAATATCGGAATAATTGGTGGTTCGGGCTACACAGCCGGAGAACTTATCAGAATATTAATGTATCATCCCAATGTAAACATCGATTTTGTTTATAGTACAACAAATTCTGGTAAACCGCTTTCTGTGGCGCACCACGATTTGATGGGAGATATTGAAATGAATTTTACTGATCAGATAAATCCGGATGTAAATGTTGTTTTCTTATGTCTTGGGCACGGAAAATCGATTTCATTTTTGCAGGAAAATCAATTTGCAAGTCATACAAAAATCATCGATTTAGGAAATGATTTCAGATTGAACAAAGACGCTCATTTTGAAGGAAAAGATTTTATTTACGGTTTACCCGAATTGAACAAAGCAGACATCAAAAAAGCAAATTACATAGCAAATCCTGGTTGTTTTGCTACCGCTATTCAATTGGCATTATTGCCTTTAGCGAAACATAATTTGCTAAACAATGACGTTCATATTAATGCCACAACCGGAAGTACAGGCGCAGGAGTCGGACTTTCAGAAACGTCACATTTTAGCTGGAGAAACAATAATATGTCGCATTACAAAGCATTTGAACACCAGCATTTGGGAGAAATCTCAGAAAGTTTAGTGCAATTACAGGATGATTTTGAAAGCGAGTTGCTTTTTATTCCAAACAGGGGAGATTTTCCAAGAGGAATTTTTGCAACCTTATATACAACATCCGACGAAAGTCTGGAACAAACCGTTGCCAAATACGAAGAGTTCTATAAAAATGAACCGTTTGTAACCGTAACAACGACAAATATCAATATGAAACAAGTCGTGCAGACCAACAAATGTATCATCAGTTTAATGAAAAAAGGAAACCGGATTTTGATTACCTCAATCATTGACAATTTAACCAAAGGTGCTTCAGGACAAGCAATTCAGAACATGAATTTGATGTTTGGACTGGAAGAAACCACTGGTTTACATTTGAAACCAAGCGGATTTTAGAGAAAATTTGTTTCAGGTTTAAAGTTTCAAGTTCCACGTTATGTGCATAACTTGAACAGAAATACTGAAACTTAAATCAGTTTCAAGTTTAAAATTTCACGTTCTACACAACTTGAAACATGAAACCTGAAACAAAAAAACAAAAATTAAGATGAATTTATTTAACGTATACCCACTTTACGACATAACACCTGTAAAAGCATTAGATTGCACAATTACAGACAATAATGGGGTGGAATATTTAGACTTATATAGCGGACACGGTGTAATTTCGATTGGCCATACGCAGCCTGATTATGTTGAAAAACTAAAAAATCAATTAGATCATTTAGGATTTTATTCGAATGCCATTCAGAATCCTTTGCAGGTAGAATTGGCTCAGAAATTAGGAAAACTTTCAGGATTAGAAGATTACGAATTGTTTTTATGCAGTTCCGGAGCTGAAGCCAATGAAAATGCCTTGAAATTAGCTTCTTTCCATAACGGAAAATCAAGAGTTCTTGCTTTTGATAATTCTTTCCACGGAAGAACTTCTGCAGCTGTTGCTGTTACTGATAATAAAAAAATCGTAGCACCAATTAACGCACAACAAGTAGTTACTTTTTTACCATTAAATCAAATTGAATTAGTTGAAGCAGAACTTGAAAAAGGAGATGTTACAGCCGTAATTATCGAAGGAATTCAAGGAGTTGGAGGTTTAGATCAGGGAACAACAGAATTTTTTCAGGCTTTAGAAAAAGCATGTAAAAAACACGATGTGGTTTTGATTTTAGATGAAGTACAATCAGGATACGGAAGAAGCGGAAAATTCTTCGCTTTCCAACATCACGGAATCAACGCTGATATTATTTCAGTTGCAAAAGGAATGGGGAATGGTTTTCCGGTTGGAGGCATTTTAATTTCTCCAAAATTTGAAGCAAGTTTCGGATTATTAGGAACAACCTTCGGCGGAAGCCATTTGTCTTGTGCAGCAGGAATTGCGGTTCTTGATGTAATAGAAAAGCTAAATTTAATAGATAACGTAAACGAAGTATCGGCTTATTTCTCAGAGCAAATCAAACAAGTTCCCGGAATCAAACAAGTAAAAGGAAAAGGTTTAATGCTTGGTGTTGAATTTGATTTTGATGTTTCTGCTTTAAGAAAGAAACTAATTATCGAGAAACATATTTTTACAGGAAGTGCAAATAACAAAAATCTGTTAAGAATTTTGCCACCACTTACTGTGAAAAAATCAGATATCGACACTTTTATTGTAGCTTTAAAAGAAAGTTTAGAAGAGCTTAAAAATTAGTTACCATATATATTAATTCGTTTAATCGTTTAACTGGTTAATCGATTAAACGATTAACCAATTAAACCAAAATAAATGAATCCATTATCAATCGAAAAACGCAATCTGGTTTTGCACTCTATGGCAAAGCTGGTCGGACAAGAGCGGAGTCAAATAATTCTCACCAATCAGGAAGATTTACTCGCTTACGATGGTTCAGATTTAGCGATGGAAGAGCGCCTGAAAGTAGATAATAAAAAAGTCGACGAGATGATTTTATCGTTAAATCAATTGGCTTCACAGGAAGATCCGGTTGGAGTAGAGCGTTTTCATTTTGTTCATGATAATGGAATCAAAGTAGTCAATAAAACCGCCGCATTCGGCACCATATTAATTATTTACGAATCGCGTCCCGATGTTACAATCGAAGCGGGCGGAATTGCCTTTAAATCCGGAAATAAGATTTTATTAAAAGGAGGAAAAGAATCTTTAAAATCAAACTTAAAGATTGTTGATTTATGGCATCAGGCTTTAGAACAAAACGGAGTTTCAAAAGATTGGGTGGAGTATCTGAATTTTAATCGCGCAGAAACACAGGCTTTCTTAGAAAAACCAACTCAAAAAGTCGATTTAATTGTTCCAAGAGGAGGAGAAAAATTGATTGAGTTTGTAAAGCAACACGCCACTTGCCCGGTAATTGTAAGCGGTCGCGGAAATAATTTTGTTTACGTTCATCAAAATGCAGATACAGATTTGGCTTTAAAAGTAATTTTGAATGCTAAAACTTCTAAAATCTCAGCTTGTAATGCTTTAGATAAAGTTTTAATAGATTCGAGATTGCCTAATTTTGAAGGTTTTACAGCTATTTTAATAGAAACTTTAATTGAAAATAAAGTAGAAGTTATTGTAGACGAATCGTTAAAAAGCTTTGAAGACACAGAAACACTTCAAAACGAAGATATTTGGTACGAAGAATTTTTAGATTATAAAATCGTCATCGGAACAATTGATTCTGAAGAACATGCAATCGAAAAAATCAATAAATATTGTGGCGGACATTCAGCAGCAATAATTACAAGAGATGAAAATGTTGCAAAACAATTCATGGAATCTATTGATGCAGCTGCAGTTTATCACAACGCATCAACCCGTTTTACAGATGGCGGACAATTTGGTCTTGGCGGAGAATTAGCGATAAGCACCGATAAATTGCATCAACGCGGACCAATTGGTTTACAACATCTTGTAACCAATAAATGGTACGTTTATGGAGAAGGACAAATACGGTAGAATTTTAGATTTCTGATTTTAGATTTTAGATTGAGGATTAAAAAGATTAATAATTTCTGATTTTAAAAATTGGAATTTAACTAAAGATAAACCTTGCGCCCTTTGCGATAAAAATAAAACTTAGTGCCTTTGAGCCTTCGTGGCAAAACCAAAACAAAATGAGCAAAAAACGGATTTTATTAAAAATAGGAAGTAATACTTTAACCAAAGAAACCAATCATATTTCGCGGGGAAAGATCGAAGATATTGGTATGCAAATCGCCGCTTTAAACAAAGATTACGAATTTGTAATCGTAAGTTCTGGAGCCATTGCAGCGGCCAAACAGTTTGTAAAACTAGAAAGTAAAGGCAAAGAAATTGCATTAAAGCAAGCTTTGGCTTCGATTGGACAACCCCATTTAATGCGGATTTTCCATGAAAATTTCAGCGATTTAGGATTATTGACATCACAATGTTTATTGTCTTATTCAGATTTCGAAAAAGATCAGTCGAAAGTCAATATTGTCAATACCATTAATGTTTTGGTCGAGAACAATTACATTCCGATTATTAATGAAAATGATACCGTTGCCACAGATGAGATTCGGTTTGGAGATAATGATAAATTAGCCGCTTTAACAGCAGTGCTGCTAAATGTTGATATTCTGATTATTGCGACTAATACAAACGGAATTTATACCAAAGATTCTATTCATGATGAAAATCCTGAGACGATCAAATTAGTAAATGATTTAAAAGTATTAGAAAAAGAAATCGGCGAATCAAAATCATCACACGGAACAGGAGGGATGCAATCCAAAATCGAGGCCGCCGGAATCGCAAAAGCAGCCAGCATAGAAACCTGGATCGTAAACGGATTAAATGATAATTTTATTTTAAAAGCATTACAGAACGAAATTCCGTTTACTAAAATTGTGTAATTACAACGCGGATGATACGGATTCGCTAAAGCGAAAACGCGGATAAAAACGGATTTTATTTTATTTTGATTTTTATGTAGTATATTTCATTCAAAATTAAAAAAAAATGAAATTATTACATGAAGAATTGACCGACGTCATTATTAAAACTTTTTATGAAGTTTACAATGAATTAGGATATGGTTTTTTAGAAAGAGTTTATCAAAATTCGTTATACTTAGAATTAAAAAGTAAAGGCTTAAAGGTTGAAGCTCAAAAGAAAATAGAAGTTTATTATAAAGGAATTGAAGTTGGACAATATTATGCCGACTTGATAGTAGAAGATTTAATTATATTAGAACTAAAAGCAGCAGATGGTATAGTGAAAGAATTCGAAAATCAAATTTTAAATTATTTAAAAGGAACAAATTGTGAAGTAGGTTTACTTTTAAATTTTGGAACAAAACCAGAATTTAAACGAAAGATTTTCGAAAATAATAGAAAATTAAGAATAGAGAAATCCGTATAAATCAGCGTCTTCGCGATAGCGAATCTGTTTAATCAGCGTCTAATTTTAGACACCAACTAACAAAAACAAAAAACAATGAATTATATTTCAATACAAGATATCGACTCATTATCAAAATGGGTAAAAAGCGCGTTAAAAATAAAAAAGGACCCGCTTAAAAATCAAAAATTAGGAAAAAACAAAACCTTAGGAATGTTATTCTTCAACCCGAGTTTAAGAACGCGTTTGAGTACTCAAAAAGCGGCTTTAAATTTAGGAATGAACGTAATGGTAATGAACTTTACCAACGAAGGCTGGACATTAGAATTCGAAGACGGAGCTGTAATGAATTCCGGTGCTTCAGAACATATTAAAGAAGCTGCGGAAGTAGTTTCACAATATTGTGATATTATCGCTATTCGTGCTTTCGCAGGTTTGGTAGATAAAGAAAAAGATTATGCTGAAACGGTTATTTCAGGATTTTTGAAACACGCAACAGTGCCAATCGTAAACATGGAAAGTGCCGTTCGTCACCCGATGCAATCTTTGGCAGATGCCATCACGATGGAAGAATACAAGACTAAACATAAACCAAAAGTGGTTTTATCTTGGGCGCCGCATCCAAAAGCTTTGCCACAGGCAGTTGCAAATTCATTTGTAGAAATGATGCAAATGCAAAAAGACATGGATTTTGTAATCACACATCCAGAAGGTTACGAATTGAGCCCGGAAATTACACAAGATTGTAAAATCGAATACGATCAAAACAAAGCTTTCGAAAATGCTGATTTTGTTTACGTAAAAAACTGGAGCAACTTCAACGATTACGGGAAAGTAACCAATACAGATTCAAACTGGACCGTTACGGCCGAAAAAATGGCTTTAACCAATAATGGAAAATTTATGCATTGTCTTCCGGTTCGTCGTAACGTAATTGTAAGTGACGAAGTGATTGACAGCGAAAATTCAATCGTAATTCAACAAGCGAATAACAGAACGTATTCGGCACAATTAGTTTTACAAAAGATTTTGAAGAAGTTATAAATAAAGTTGCAAAGGCACAAAGTTGCAAAGGTTCAGAGGTTTTTACAAACTGAATCTAAACTTTGTTCCTTTGTTTCTCTGAACCTTTGAACCTCATGAATAAAGTTAAAGTAATAAAAATAGGCGGAAACATCATCGATAATCCAACCGAATTAGAACAGTTTTTAACTGATTTTTCTAAAATAGAAGGATATAAAGTTTTAGTTCACGGTGGAGGAAAATCGGCTACAAAAATGGCCCAAAGTATTGGTTTGGTACCTCAAATGATTGAAGGGCGCCGTATTACAGATGCTCCAATGCTTGATGTTGTCGTGATGATCTATGCCGGACAAATCAATAAAGATATTGTCGCACAGTTGCAGGCAAAAAACAACAATGCAATGGGATTTTCGGGAGCTGACGGAAATTTAATTCAGTCAATAAAAAGAAATCACCCAACAATTGACTACGGTTTTGTAGGCGATGTAAAAAAAGTAAATACAGCTTTGTTGAAAACGTTGCTTGAAGCTGGAATAGTTCCTGTTTTCTGCGCCATTACACACGATAAAAACGGACAACTTTTAAATACTAATGCAGATACCATTGCGAGTGAATTATCAATTGCATTATCAGAGGTTTTTGATGTTACACTAACGTATTGTTTTGAAAAACAAGGAGTTTTGCAAGATTCAGAAGACGATTCATCTGTGATTACAGCAATAAACGAAGAATTATACAATAAACTAAAAACAAAAAAAGTAATCCATTCCGGAATGATTCCAAAGTTGGATAATTGCTTTAATAGTTTGTCAAGAGGCGTTCAAAAAATCAAAATAGGACATCACAAAATGCTCCAAAATCCAGATGTTTTGCATACGACGATTACATTATAAAAGATATAGCCCCGAATTGCACAAATTTTTACGACTTAAAATTTAAAAAAATTAGCGAAAATTTGTGTAATTCGTGGCAAAAAAAGATAGCTGCGGAAGTTGTTTTAAATATTAATTTTAGAAATTTGCGCAAATTAAAAATGTCACAGATTTAATTAAAAACATTGTGACTTCGTCCCGATAGCTATCGGGATCGTGGCAGAGAACCTACACCTATGAAAAATATAGCAACGCTTACCAAAGAGGCAATTAACTTATTGAAAAATCTAATTGAAACCCCTTCATTTTCAAGTGAAGAAGATCAAACAGCACTTTTAATAGAAAATTGGTTCAATCAAAACGAGATTCCTTTTAAAAGAGAAAACAATAATGTGTGGGCTTTCAACAAGTATTTCGACGAAAATAAACCAACACTTTTACTGAATTCACACCACGATACCGTAAAACCAAATCAGGCTTACACAAACGATCCGTTTAAAGCCATTGAAAAAGACGGTAAATTATTCGGATTAGGAAGCAATGATGCAGGAGGATGTCTGGTTTCGTTATTGGCAACGTTTGTTCACTTTTACGAAAATCAAAATTTGTCACATAATATCGTAATTGTGGCTTCCGCCGAAGAAGAAAGCAGCGGAAAAAACGGTTTAAACAGCGTTTTAAAACATTTACCAGAGTTAGATTGTGCTATTGTTGGCGAACCAACATTAATGCAATTGGCTGTAGCTGAGAAAGGTTTGTTAGTTTTGGACGTAAAAGTAAAAGGAACTGCAAGTCACGCCGCGCATCAAAACGACGATAATTCATTATACAAATCTATTCCCGTAATGGAATGGTTTAAAAACTATAAATTCGATAAAATCTCTGATGTTTTAGGTCCTGTAAAAATGACCGTAACACAAATCAGCGCTGGAAAACAGCACAATGTTGTGCCATCAGAATGTGATTTGGTTGTAGATATTCGTGTAACAGATCGTTATTCGAATACCGAAATTTTGGAAGTGGTAAAAGCAAACGTAAATGCCGAAGTAACACCAAGATCTATGCATTTAAATGCATCGTCTATTCCGGTTGCGCATGGTTTGGTACAAGCCGGAATTGCTTTAGGAAGAACCACTTATGGCTCACCAACACTTTCAGATCAGTCTGTTTTAAGCTGTCAGTCTTTAAAATTAGGACCAGGAGAAACACTGCGGTCACATTCAGCAGACGAATTTATTTTCATTAACGAAATTGAGGAAGGAGTCGATTTGTACGTTAAAATACTAACAGATTTCTTTAAATTATAAGAAAAGAAAAACCGCCACGAATTCACGAATTATTTTTGATAATCTTTGAAGATATAAATTCGTGAATTCGTGGCGAAAAAAAAAAATCTATGAAACTTTGGGAAAAAGGAATACCAACAGACAAACAAATCGAACATTTCACTGTAGGAAATGACCGTGAACTTGATTTAGTGTTGGCAAAATACGATGCTTTAGGTTCTATTGCACACGCCAAAATGCTTGGTCAGATTGGTTTATTAACTCAGGAAGAAACAACTTCTTTGGTTGATGCCCTAAACGATATCATCGCTGATATTGTGGTTGGAAATTTTGAAATCGAAGACAGTTTTGAAGACGTGCATTCTAAAATCGAATATTTACTAACCGAAAAACTGGGCGATGCCGGAAAAAAAATCCACACCGCGCGTTCTCGTAACGATCAGGTTTTAGTTGATGTTCATTTGTATTTAAAAGACGAATTAAAAGCTTTAAAAGAACAAGTAAAAACACTTTTTGACTTGTTAATGGAATCGGCAGAAAAGCATCAAAATGTTTTATTGCCAGGCTATACACATTTACAAATCGCAATGCCATCTTCATTCGGAATGTGGTTTTCTGCTTATGCAGAGAGCTTAATCGATGATGTAACGATGTTGAATGCGGCTTCAAAAATTGTAGATCAGAATCCGTTAGGTTCTGCTGCAGGTTACGGAAGTTCGTTTCCAATCAACAGAACTTTTACAACTCAGGAATTAGGTTTCGAAACGTTGAAATTCAACGCCGTTGCCGCACAAATGAGCCGCGGAAAAGCAGAGAAAACTGTTGCTTTTGCCATGAGCAGCGTTGCAGCAACTTTATCAAAGTTTGCAATGGACGTTTGTTTGTATATGAGCCAGAACTTTGATTTTATCAGTTTGCCGGCACATCTTACAACGGGTTCTAGCATTATGCCACACAAGAAAAACCCTGATGTTTTTGAATTAATCAGAGGAAAATGCAACAAAATTCAGGCGCTTCCATACGAAATCACTTTAATAACAAATAATCTGCCAAGCGGTTATCACAGAGATTTACAGCTTTTGAAAGAAGGTTTGTTTCCCGCACTTCAAAATTTAAAAGCATGTCTGGATATTGCGATTTTCTCGGTAAAAGATATTACAGTAAAAGACAATATTTTAAAAGACAAAAAATACGATTATCTTTTCACGGTTGATACTCTAAACGAAATGGTTGTAGCCGGAATTCCATTTAGAGATGCATACAAAGCCGTTGCAGAACAATTGGAAGCAGGAACATATCAGTCTCCAAAAGAAACAAAACATACGCACGAAGGCAGTATTAATAATCTGTGTCTGGATGCTATTAAAGATAAAATGAAAGCCGCTTTTTAAAAGTATATAAGTTAAAGTTTTAGTTAACTGTCTAGCTTATTTACAGTTTAATCGGATTAGCGTAGTAAAATACACATGATATTTTTAAATTCAGGAATTCTATTACAACTAAAAAAATATTTCTATAAAAATTAATAAAAAAGTAAAATATTTAAACTGCTTATTTTCTAGCGGTTAGTATTCTTCAAGTTCAGGTTAAATGAATTAAGGTGATTTTTTTGTTAAAAAAATATTAAAATTTTTAAATTTTCAGATTACATTCGTATCAAATTTAAAAATTTATGAAAATGAACATTACAAAAAAATTTGCAGTAGTATTATTTATTTGCGCATCAATCTTCACTGGTTGTTCTAGTGATGATGACAAAAATGAAACTGAAGTTGTTGATACAGCAACTTTAAAAACTTTTAAAGATGTAACTTTTTCTTTAGACTATTCTGAAGGATTTGATGCAGGACGTTTCTTCTCAACAGAAACTGGTAAATCTTACAAAAAGAGCCAAATTGACACTGCTACTTTGCCAAAGGTTGATATTGCTTTTTACGGAGGTAGTTCTTCTTTGAATTTTTTCGTTAGCCCTAATGATTCAGAAGATGGTCTTGGCAGTACGGCAACAAATACTGATTTTATTAATTATGTTACAAATCAGTATACTATTGACCAATTCAATAAATTGGAAAAAGGAGAAGATTTAAATAGTTTAACTATTACAGATGATGGTGAATCATTTCCAGATAGTAACTTGCCACTTGTAGTTTTGTTTAAAAATGCTGCTGGCAAAAAAGGAGTTATCTACGTTAAATCTGTAACTAGAGTAGGTTCTAATCCTAGAATTGTTGCAGATATCAAAATCCAAAAATAATTAAGGATCATATCTCAATTATAATATTTAAATGCGCCAGTAGTTTCTGGCGCATTTTTTTTGAATAAATCAGTTCTCAATTTTAAATAGAAAAATTCAGGCGAAATACATACATTTGAATAATTAGTTATCTTAAATTTATACTATGATAAAATTTGAAGAGCAGGCAACACAAAAACTTTTAGATAAAAATCTAATTACTGAAAATCAATATCAGGAAATTACAACTTACCGCGGTCTGAATATTTTTTCGCTTAATGCCGAATTAAAATTTTTTCTTTATTTATCTGTTTTACTTTTTACTTCGGGAATTGGAGTCTTAATCTATAAAAACATTGACAGTATTGGGCATATCGCTATTCTTTCGATTCTCTTTGTACTTATTTGCGTTTGCTTTTATTATTGTTTTAAAAATTCAAAAGGATTTCAAAAAGCAGAAACAGTTTTTGAACATCCTGTTTTAGAATATTTGGTTTTGGCTGGTAATATTTTGACTTGTATTTTTATAGGATATTTACAGTTTCAATATGAGGCGTTTGGTACGCATTATGGTCTGGCAACTTTAATACCAACAATAGTCAGTTTTTCCTGTGCTTATTATTTTGATAACAAAAGCGTTTTAGCCATTGCAATTACTGGTTTAGCGGCCTATATAGGGCTTTCGGTAACACCTCAGGATTTATTAAAAAACATTAATTTTTATGAAGATCAAACTTTAAGCTATTCCGCAATAATGTTAGGCGTGTTACTGATTTTATGGACGGTTTATAGTTCAAGAATCCAGTTAAAAACACATTTCAATATTATTTATCTAACTTTTGCTTTGCATATTATAAGCATTGCAGCAATTAGTAGTCTGATCAATTATTTTGAAGATATAGTCTGGTTGTTTTTTGTGATTGCTTTGGCCGGGTCTTCTTATTATTTCTATAAAATCAGCTATGAATATAAGGCAATTTCGTTATATGTGTTTATGATTATTTACGCTTACATCGGGATAAATATATTCATTTTCAGAGTTTTAGAATTTATGGATTTTCGAGATTTATGGATATTTATTATTATAGCACTTCCAATATATTTTATAGGTTCTATAATATTGTTTATTAAACTAATTAAAAATTTCAATAAAGAAATTGCAGCATGATAGTATACGATAAAAATTTATTAGATAATTTAAGTCTTGTCGAAGAGGCAAAATCTTTACAATCGGCTGGTTTTATTAGTAAAGAACAAAAAGATTTAATCAAAAAAGAATTACCGGCTTTTAAAAGACAAAGTAATATTTTGGTGCGATTAGGATTCTTTCTTTTAGGAGCATTTTTATACATTTCAGTTTGCGGTGTAATTTCATTAGTGGGCTTAAGCGGCGAGAGGATTTTTTTTGAAATTTGCTGCTATATTTTTGCTGTAGTTGGTTTTGCTGTCGCAGAGTTTCTGGCAAATCAAAATTATTACGAACATGGCTTAGATGATGCTTTTATTTTGGGAGCGCTCTTAAATGTCGGATTTGCTATTGGTATTACGACTGAAGGCTATGAAATAGTAATTGCTTTTTTTGTTGCAATCGCTTCATTTATGATGTATAAAAGATATTTGCATTTAGTGTCAATGCTTATTTTCTGTATTGCTGTTTCTGCACTTTTATTTTACGGAATGTTTGAGTTTGGTGCCATCGGAAAAGCAATACTACCATTCATAACTATGCTATTTGCCGCAGGTTTTTACTTTTTTACTAAAAACTTAATCAATAAACTAACTGAAAGTTATCATTATAAAGGTCTTTTGTGGGCAAATACTTTCTGTTTGATTCTCTTTTATCTTTCTTGTAATTATTTGGTAGTAAGAGAACTTTCAGCAGAACTTTTAGGAAATGAAGTTCTTCCCGGACAGGATATTCCGTTTTCTTATTTCTTCTATGCTTTTACGTTTATTGTTCCGGCTATTTATTTGGTACAAGCTATAAGGACCAAAGACAGAATTATGCTTTGGATTAGTTTTTTAGCCATCGCTTTTTCAATTTACACAATACGATTTTATTATTCTGTTTTGCCAATAGAAGTAGCGCTAACACTAGGCGGAATGATTTTATTTACAATAGCTTATTTTTCAATAAGAAAATTAAAAAATAATGAAGTTGGAGTGACTTTTAAACCGGACAGAATTAATAACTCAAATGCTTTATTGAATGCCGAAGCTTTAATTGTGGCTTCGACTTTCGGTTTAAAACCAGAAGCAAAAACAGAATCTCCAATGGAATTTGGAGGAGGAGGTTTTAGCGGAGGAGGCTCAAAAGGAACCTTTTAAAATATATTTGCCACAGATTAAAAGATTTTTAGGATTTAAAAATCAAATTAATCCATTAATCTGTGGCAAAAAAATTAAACTTTAGTTTTCAATGCTTCTGCATCAATATCGCTGTGTGAAACATCATAAACAGCTTTTCCGTTTTTGATTAAAATCAATTGAGGAGATTCGTGATATACATTAAATTTTTGCGCAATTTCATTCGAAATATCACGGTGTGCAATTAAATCAAGAAAGTAAGCATCAACTGTATCATTTAATTCAAATTCACGTTCAAATTGTTTTAAAGCCATTCGGCTAATACTGCATCTTGTGCTATGTTTGAAAATAACAACCGGCTTTTCGTTAGAAATAGCTTCAATTTCCTGTAACTGTAATACATCAGTCAATTCTGTCCAGTTTACATTGCTTTTAGGAGAATCTGTATTCTCTGAATTTCCGAAGATTGAATTTAAAAAACTCATATTTGACTTGTTTTATGACTTTTTGACGTTAATAATTAGCTAAAAAGCTATTTTAAGCGCCATTTTGTCTGTAATTTTAGTATGGAATGTATTTTGAAATATAGAAGCAAAGTTAGCTTATTTAAAGTTTAAAACTTAATGCAATAAATTCTAATTTTAATTTAATCGAATATCAAAAATAAAAAAATCAATCATAAATCGTAAAAAAATATGAACATAAATAAATTTACAACTAAATCGCAGGAAGCCATTCAGCTTTCACAGCAACTCGCACAACGCAACGGGCAGCAGCAAATAGAAAACGAACACATTTTTAAGGCTATTTTTGAAGTAGATGAAAATGTAGCGCCTTTTATTTTGAAAAAGCTCAATGTAAATGTGCCTTTGTTTTTGCAAATTTTAGATTCAACAATTCAGAGTTTTCCAAAAGTTTCAGGAGGAGATATTATGCTTTCCAGAGACGCCAATAAAGCTTTGAATGAAGCTGAAATTATCGCGCAAAAAATGAACGACGAATACGTTTCGATCGAACATTTAATTCTGGCAATTTTCGATTCGAAAAGTAAAGTAGCCCAAATTTTAAAAGATCAGGGCGTAACCGGAAAAGCCTTAAAAGCTACAATAGAAGAACTTAGAAAAGGCGAAAGAGTAACTTCAGCATCAGCAGAAGAAACCTATAATGCCTTAAATAAATATGCTAAAAACCTAAACGAATTAGCAAAAACAGGAAAACTGGATCCCGTTATTGGGCGTGACGAAGAAATTCGCCGTGTATTGCAAATTCTTACCCGAAGAACAAAAAATAACCCAATGTTAGTGGGTGAACCCGGAGTTGGTAAAACTGCTATTGCAGAAGGTTTGGCGCACAGAATTGTAGATGGCGACGTGCCTGAAAACTTAAAAAACAAAATTGTTTTCTCACTAGATATGGGAGCGCTTATTGCAGGTGCAAAATACAAAGGAGAATTTGAAGAACGTTTAAAATCAGTTGTAAAAGAAGTTACTGCTGCCGAGGGTGATATAGTTTTATTTATTGATGAGATTCACACGCTTGTAGGCGCGGGTGGAGGTGAAGGCGCTATGGATGCGGCAAACATCTTAAAACCGGCTTTGGCTCGTGGAGAATTAAGAGCGATTGGAGCTACGACTTTAGATGAATATCAAAAATATTTTGAGAAAGATAAAGCCTTAGAGCGTCGTTTTCAAAAGGTTTTGGTTGATGAACCGGATACTGAAAGCGCGATTTCAATTTTACGTGGAATCAAGGAAAAATACGAAACGCATCATAAAGTTCAGATTAAAGATGAGGCAATTATTGCGGCAGTAGAACTTTCGCAACGTTATATTACCAATCGTTTTTTACCGGATAAAGCAATCGATTTGATGGACGAAGCCGCATCTAAATTGCGTATGGAAATCAATTCAAAACCAGAAGAACTGGATGTTTTAGATCGTAAAATCATGCAGTTAGAAATTGAAATTGAAGCCATTAAACGTGAAAAAGAAGAAAGCAAACTGAAAATTCTTCACATGGATTTGGCGAATCTGAAAGAAGAACGCAACGAAATCTATACTAAATGGAAATCTGAAAAAGATGTTGTAGACGGAATTCAGGCTGTAAAATTAGAAATTGAAGATTTTAAATACGAAGCAGAACGCGCAGAACGTGACGGAGATTACGGAAAAGTAGCCGAAATTCGTTACGGAAAAATAAAAGAAGCGCAGGAACGCCTTGATGTTTTACAAAAACAATTACAGGAATATCAATCTGGTAATTCATTAATTAAAGAAGAAGTTACACGCGAAGATATTGCAGAAGTTGTTGCAAAATGGACAGGAATTCCGGTAATGAAAATGCTTCAGACAGAGAGAGAAAAATTACTTCATCTGGAAGAAGAATTACACAGAAGAGTCGTAGGTCAGGAAGAAGCGATTGAAGCCGTGAGTGACGCCGTTCGAAGAAGCCGTGCCGGATTGCAGGATATGAAAAAACCAGTTGGAACATTCTTATTTTTAGGAACAACCGGAGTTGGTAAAACCGAATTGGCAAAAGCATTGGCAGAATATCTTTTTGATGATGAAAATGCCATGACGCGTATCGATATGAGCGAATACCAGGAACGCCACAGTGTGAGTCGTTTAGTAGGTGCGCCTCCGGGATATGTGGGTTATGATGAAGGCGGACAATTGACAGAAGCTGTTCGTAGAAAACCATATTCAGTAATTTTATTAGACGAAATAGAAAAAGCACATCCTGATACTTTCAATATCTTATTGCAGGTTCTTGATGAAGGCCGATTGACAGATAACAAAGGTCGTTTAGCCGATTTTAAAAACACGATTATCATCATGACATCTAACATGGGAAGTCAGATTATACAAGAAAAATTTGAAAACCTAAAAGGAAGTGTCGAAGCCGCAACCGAAGCTGCAAAAGTGGAAGTTTTAGGATTGTTGAAACAAACTGTTCGCCCGGAATTTATAAACCGTATCGACGAAATCGTAATGTTTACGCCGTTAACAGTTGATAATATTTCAAGAATTGTGAGTCTACAACTGAAGAGTGTGAGCAAAATGCTGGCTTTACAAGGCATTACAATGGATGCAACTCCAGAAGGAATCAAATATCTTTCAGACAAAGGTTATGATCCTGAATTTGGTGCAAGACCGGTAAAACGTGTGATCCAGAGAGAAGTTTTGAATCAATTATCGAAAGAAATTCTCGCGGGAAATATTACAACAGACAGTATTATTTTAATTGACGCCTTTGATGGTAAATTGGTTTTTAGAAATCAAACACAGTCTGTTGAGTAATTTTTTTGTTAAAAGATAATGAAAAACACCAGTCGTAAAGATTGGTGTTTTTTTTTTGCGTATTTTTTATGATTCTTTATATCGTAACAATATTTTCCGTAAGAAATTAATATATATTTGGAGGAAATAAGTAACTATTAATCCAATTATATGAAAAGAAACCAACAAACTTTTTTTATTTTATTTATTGCCAGTATTTCGTTTACTACCAATAGTTATTCGCAAGAAAGTGTAGTAGTTGCCGGAGGAAGTGCCGAAGGTACGGGAGGAACATCGAGTTATTCGATAGGGCAAATTGTCTATACAAGCTTAACAGGTACAGATCAATATGTTGTGCAGGGTATTCAGCAGCCTTATGAAATAACTACATTGGGAAATGAGGAATTTACCGGAATCAATCTTGCCCTGACTGCATATCCAAATCCTACTGTAGACGTGCTTAATTTAGTGATAACAACAGATAAATGGGATAATCTATCTTATAATTTATTTGATATCAATGGAAAAACAGTCTCCAAAAATTCACCCATTACAACCTCTGAAACAACTGTTCTTATGCAGGGATTAAATCAGGGAATTTATTTTCTGGCAGTAAATAGTAGCAACAAAACAATCAAAACTTTTAAGATTATAAAAAAATAACATTTTAATCAGCAGAAAAACATGAAAAAAATTACTCTCGCATTACTATTATTAAGTTCTTTTACAATTTTATTTGCACAGGCTCCGCAAAAAATGAGTTACCAATCTGTTATTCGTAAAACAGACGGATCATTGGTTATAAATACTTTAGTAAGTATAAAAAGCAGCATTTTATTAGGTTCGGCAAGCGGTACGGCCTCTTATGTAGAAACACAAACTACAACCACTAACAATAACGGATTAGCAACAATAGAAATAGGCGGCGGAACACCAGTTACAGGAACTTTTGCAGCCATAGATTGGGGTGCAGGATCACATTTTATAAAAACTGAAATTGACCCGGCAGGAGGAAGCAATTATAGCATTAGTGGTACAAGTCAGCTTTTGAGTGTGCCATATGCGTTATATGCGGGAAGCAGCCAAAACAAGGGTAAAACAAGTATAGTAATTACAGGTGATATTACAGATGAGCAGGCAGCAGCCAAAATAGCGGCTGAATTTGGACCAAATACAGAAAATGTTTATGTTAATGGGACAACAAATTTGACAACCTTAAATTTAAGTGTAATAAAAAATTTAATAGAATTAAATATAAGCGATAATTTAAAATTAGTTACCATAAATTTAAACAGTCTTACTGAAGTTTATAATGATTTTAGAATAGGTAATAACGAAAAACTTACTTCAATTTTAATTCCTGTTTTAAAAACGATACACGGATTTGATAATGATATTGTGGGGAATTCATCTTTAACATCTATTTCCTTACCAATGTTAACTAATGTAAAGGGAATTTATTTTAGTAGTAACCCTATTCTTAGTTCTATTGATTTACCATTATTATCTTCAGTTTACGCCAGACAAGGAAGTCTTAATTTTAATAATAATGCACTTCCAAGTTCTCAGATAAATTTGATTTTAAATAGAATCTTAAATATTTCTCCATCTTCAGGAAAATATATCCAATTGCAAGATCAAAACCCACCTGCCTCACCTACAGGACAGGGGATTATAGATAAAGCAACTTTGATAAATACAGGTAATAGCGTTTCAACAAATTAAATTTTTGAATCATTTTGATTTAAACAAAAACATCAGCCAGGCTGGTGTTTTTTGTTCATAATAAAATCCGTGAATCATGAAACTTTTTTCAAAATTCATATAAAATAATTTTCTTTTTGAATTCTGATATTTACTATAACTTAAAATCAAACGTTATGAATAACTTATTTAGAGGATTATTGGCAGGTTACGGCGCAAAAAAATTAGGAGGCGGATGCTTCGGAACTATTTTTGTATTTATTATTATTTGGGTGCTTTTAGGGCAATGCAGTCATTAATTTGTAGAAATTAATTAATTTAAAAGTATTAAATTCGCAAAAAATAAAAATAAAATGGCATCAGGTTTTTTCGTACTATTAGATGATATCGCAGCAATTATGGATGATGTTGCAGTAATGAGCAAAATTGCAGCAAAAAAAACAGCTGGTATTTTGGGTGATGATTTAGCTGTAAATGCCGAAAAAGCTTCAGGATTTGCATCTTCAAGAGAGCTTCCGGTGTTGTGGGCAATTAGTAAAGGTTCACTTCTTAACAAAATTATCATTTTGCCAATTGCGTTTTTATTAAGTGCATTTTTACCCGTTGCAATCATTGTAATCCTTGTACTTGGAGGATTATTTCTGGCATACGAAGGAGCAGAAAAAATATACGAATTTATTTTTCCACACAAGCACGAAGAATCAGAAGGAATAACAGAAGAAGTTTTAACAGAAGAAGAAATCCTGGTTGTTGAAAAAGGTAAAATAAAGTCAGCAATTGTAACCGATTTTATATTATCTGTCGAAATTGTAATTATCGCTTTAGGAACAGTAATCGATGAGCCTTTGATGCAACAAATCGTGGTAACATCAATAATTGCCGTAATTGCAACAGTTGGAGTTTATGGTATTGTCGCTCTGATTGTAAGAATGGATGAAGCGGGTTATAAACTTATTAAATTTAGTAAAAAAGAAAAAAGTATCTCAAAATTTATAGGTAATATATTGGTAAAAGCGCTTCCATTGGTTATTAAAAGTTTAACCGTAATTGGTACAATTGCATTACTTTTAGTTGCCGGAGGCATCTTCGTTCATTATATTCCATTCTTCCATCATGTAGTGCCTACAATTAAATTGCCTTCTATTTTAAAAGAATTTGTAATCGGTCTGGCATTAGGATTTGTTGTTTTAGGAATTGTAAATCTTTTTAAAATGATATTTAAAAAGAAAGAAGTGGCAAAATAATTGATGATATAAAACGTTGATTTGTTGTTGATTATTTTTAAAAATTCAATTTTAACAATTTTTTCAAGCAACCAAAACAACTTATTAGTATCTATGTAAAAAATAAGAATAAACAATTACCCTATGAAAAATTTTAAATTACAATCCATTGCACTTATAATGTTATTCGTAACTGTGTTAACTTCATGCAGCAGTGATAATGATACGGCTGAAGATCCAAAAGTTATTTATAAAACAGCTTATGCGACATCTGTTGTAGGTCCTACAACTGGAAAAGTAGGTCAGGAACTTAGTTATGATATAGAGTTTACGTCTGAAAATGGGTGTGGAGAATTTCACCAATTAGTAGAAGTAGAATATAATAAAGTTCTGGTTTATCAGGTAGAAGCTCAGTATCCTATAGCCACTTGCGCAAAAACAACTCCTGAAAGAAGAGTAACAGTCTATAAAATTACTCCACAAACTAAAGGAACTTTTTATTTAAGACTTGCCAAATCAGAAACAGAATATATTTCAACAACAGTTGTTATTGAATAATTTATTTTAATAAATTAATATTTTAAAACCGTTCTATAATTCATTTTATAGAACGGTTTTTTATTTTTTTGAAGCAGAAGAATTGTTTTCAAAAGAACATCAGTCCCGCTATTCGCTATATCTTTTTCTGTCCGCCGCGGCGGACAGAAAAAGGATACCGCTGCTATCGGGGCTATAAGAGAGGTTTAGTTTTCATAAGACCGTATTAACTCCCTTTGTCATTCCTCTAAAAATTACTATTTTTGCACTTCTAAAATTTTATGTCATGCCGAAAAGAAAATATAAAATAGCCGTTGTTCAGTTGAATCTTAACGACGTAGCCGAAAATAATCTTAAAAAATGTATCAGCTGGGTAAAAGATGCAGCCAATAAAGGTGCCGAAGTGATCTTATTACCTGAATTATATAGCAGCCATTATTTTTGCCAAAGCGAAGATGTAGACAATTTTGCATTGGCAGAACCACTTTACAGTACTTCATTTATTGCTTTTAGCGAATTGGCAAAAGAATTAGGAGTTGTAATTATTGTCCCTTTCTTCGAAAAAAGAATGGCTGGAATTTACCACAATAGTGCTTATATAATAGATACAGACGGAACAGAAGCTGGTTTATACCGTAAAATGCACATTCCGGACGATCCGCATTTTTATGAAAAATTCTATTTTACTCCGGGAGATTTAGGATTTCAGGCAATTGAAACCAAAAAAGGAAAAATAGGAACATTAATTTGTTGGGATCAATGGTATCCGGAAGCAGCTCGTATTACAGCTTTAAAAGGAGCAGAAGTTTTATTTTATCCAACAGCAATTGGATGGCATCCAAAAGAAAAAGAACAATACGGAGAAAATCAATATGGAGCGTGGATGAATGTTATGAAAGGTCACGCTGTTGCTAATGGAGTTTTTGTTGCTGCAGCAAACAGAATTGGTTTAGAAAAATACATTGAAGGAACAGAAGGAATTCAGTTTTGGGGAGCTTCATTCATCGCTGGTCCTCAAGGTGAAATTTTAGCTCAGGCTTCTCACGATAAAGAAGAAATCCTAATTGCAGAAGTTGATTTGGATTTACAGGAAAATGTTCGTCAGAACTGGCCATTTTTCAGAGACAGAAGAATTGATGCTTTTGGAGATATTACAAAAAGAGCAATAGATAAATAATATGTTTTAAATAAATAAAAAAAGGACAAAATGAAAATTTTGTCCTTTTTCTTTGCTAAGAAAAAGGCGGTTTCAACTATTTGAAACCGCCTTTTTTTGAAATTAATATAGATTCTGATTTATTATTTCACTTGGAAAGTAACTCTTCTAACGATTTGACGTGCTTCCTTAGAATTTTTATTCACAGAAGTATCCTCTCCATTAGCAATTACATTAAGTCTCGAAGCATCGATTCCGGCATTTGTTGCCACTTTTTTCACAGCTTCAGCTCTTTTTCTTGATAATTCGGTATTGTAACTTGAATTTCCAATCTCATCAGCATATCCAATGATATCTGCAGATTTTCCAGGATTGTTTTTTAAGTATTTAACTAAGAAATCAACACCAGATAAAGACGCATTCGTTGGTTTAGAAGAGTTAAAGTCGAAGTATACATTTACGTATCCACCGTTAATTAATTCTTCTACAGTACTGTTTGTTAGATTATTATCGCCTTTTTTAGCATAAGTTTTGTCTAAATAGCTTTCTAATTCATCAGGAACACCATTTTGGTTGGTATCGATAGATTGTCCTTTTGTATTTACAGCAACACCAGTAATACTATTTGGTTCTAAATCGTATAAATCAGCAACGCCATCTTTATCAGTATCTAAAAGTCCATTTTCGATAAGGCCAACTCTGTCTTCTAATTTATTTAATCTGTCATTTTCTTCCGCATACCAGTCAGCATGTTTTTCATTTTTACCTAAGTAAAAAGTCAAACCAACAGATGCGTTTAATAATATACCATCTAATGATCCTGTTCTTGCTTGTCCCATTCCGTCAAAGTTCCAGTTTTGTCTTCCATTTACAATTCCGGTTAAATCTCCTGTTAAGGCAACTCTGTTACTTAATTTAATTTGTCCTGTTAATCCCAAAATCCCATGTCCCATGTAATCTTGTCCGCCATACCCGGTTTCAGTGCTAATTTGTGAAACACCAACACCACCATGTGCTAATATGCCTATTGTATTTGTCCAAGTCTCAAAATTTAAAGCTCTACCAAGGTTTATTACACCTTGTAAACTTGTTCTAACATATCTGCTTTCAAAGTTTGGTGTGTCATCACGTTCCTGGAATTGATCATATCCCACGTCTAATTTCATACCAAAAGTTGGACTAAACATATATCTTACCCCAAGGTCTGCGTGGAAAGGGTTAAGTGTAGCGGTAGAATAACCCGGAGTCATAGCTCTCAATGGTTTTCCGACACCGCCATTCAATTCAATAGACCATTTGTTATATGCAGGTATTTCAACAGAAGGTTGATTAGATGTTGTTGCCACATTTTGAGCTCCAGCCGCAAATGATAATAGTAAAATTGATATGGAAGCTAATTTCTTTTTCATGATTCGTTTAATTTTAAATTTGTTTTGGTGAGGTATTTTTAAACTCACCACAAACTTAGAATATGAATTTCAAAATCAGCTTCTATATATTTATTGTCAATATTATATAATTTCCATCTTTTAATTTGATTTTATGAGAATATGTTAAATAAATCTAAAACAGGGGAAAAGCAAAAAGCGAACAAAGTATTTTGCCCGCTTTTTTTATTAACTAAGTATAAATTTACTTTAAATCAGGCTGATAAATTTTAATAGTTCCATCACCTTCGCTGCTTACAACAAGTAAACTTCTTTTAGTTGGACTTTTTGAAGCAGGAATAAATAAAACTCCTTCTGGTGCATCGCCAGTTTTTACGGTTTGCAAATATTGTGGAGATGCAGGATTGGTAACATCATAAGTCATAAAAGCATCAGATCTTTCAAGACCAACAAATAATATATTTTGATTTCCCATTTTTGCAACAATAACAGCTTTCCGGTTCAGAGCCTTTATCATCACTACGTTTATCATCATAAGTTCCTAATTCATTTGTTTTTTTATCAACATCATTTTTACCGTCATAAACGATTTTCCCGGTATTTCCATTCCATATTGTAAAAGAACGTGCACCAAAAGCAACCATTTCATCCAGATCTCCATCTCCGTCAGTATCGCCCATATCAGTAATGAGGTTTAATCTTCCTAAATTAGGTTCTAATTTTAAAGTAGCAGCATCAGGAAAAACAGTAGCGTCTAATGTCATGTCTTTCATTCTCTTAATATCTGTGTTTGCAGTGTATTCTCTCGCATCACCTTCATTTGCAGTAACAAAATAAGGAGCATTGTTTGCAGAAAAATGACTAATAGCATCCGGCATAAACATACCTTTTACTTTCCACGGATTAAAAACAATTTTATCATCTTTATCGCTTACATCAATTGCATTATCAGCCGTATTAAAATCTTTAAACCCTAAAGGATAAATAGCCGTAATCGTTTTTGAAGTTAAATCAACTTTTGCAACACCATTATTTTCCTGTAAAGTAACCCAGGCCGTTTTAGAATCATCAGAAATTGTTACATATTCCGGTTCAATATCCTGAGCAAAACTTTTAGCAACTTTTGAAATTCTAAATCCGTCTTTTTTCAAAGTTTCGGCCTGACCGCTAAAAGAAGCGAAATCAAGAGTTGTAACGGCATAATTATTAGCTACTTCTATAATAGAAATCGTTCCGTTTGGATCCTGAGAATAATCAGTATTTGGTTCACCTTCATTTGCAGTCATGATATATTTTCCGTCTGGCGAAAAAGTAATCATATCAGGTAAAGCGCCAACAGTAACTTGTTTTATTAAACTATAATCAGTCGTGTTAAAAATAACAACTTTTCCATTTCCTTGTTTGTTAGCGGTTGATTCCAGTGCAACAGCCAGTTTTCCGTCATAAACAGAAACACTATTTGAAGCACCTTCATAAGTAGTTAAATCAATTTTACCAATTTTTGTTGGTTTTGTCGGATCAGTGATATCAATTACATCAATCTGATTTGTTCCGCTATTGTTTACTGTAAATAATCTTTTCGTTTTTTCATCATAAGCCGAAATTTCCGCAGCAGCTTCTCCGCCAATGGTTATAGAGCCAATTTCTTTAAAGGTTGCAGGATTTTCATTTACAACAACTTCAGGTTCTTCGTTGTTAGAATTCTCGTCATTATTACAGCTAGCAAAAATGGTTAGTAATGCTAATAATGAAAGACTTACTTTTTTCATATTATTTTAGTTTTTAGTTTCGCCAAAAGTAATTAGCGATTCCGGAGTGTATATTAAGGCTTCATTATTTAATCTTTAACTTAATTTTTAGAAGATAATGCTGTAAATATAGATTTGAGGTCTTTTAAGCTATTTTATAATCCTTACGAATGATTATCTTTGTACACTTTAAATTTAGAAACTTTTTTATGACCACAAATAATAGAAGATTTCCGGCAGAATGGGAAAAACAACAAGGAATTGTATTGTGTTTTCCGCATAACGGAAATGATTGGCCGGGAAAATATGAAGCAGTTCAATGGGCTTTTGTAGAATTTATTAAAAAAGTAGCCACTTTTGAAACCGTTTTTTTGGTCGTAGCCGATGAAAAATTAAAAGAGAAAGTAGCAGAAATGTTAGAACGTGCCCGCGTAAATACAGCTAACGTTTCTTTCATTATTCATAAAACAAACAGAAGCTGGATGCGTGATTCCGGACCAATTGTTGTAAAAAATGGTTCGAAAAGAGAAGCATTAAATTTCAATTTTAATGGTTGGGCGAAATATAAAAATTACCAGTTAGATAAATTTGTTCCGAGTAAAATTGCTGATTTTATTGAAGTTCCGCTTACACAAGTAATGTATAAAGGAAAACCGGTTATTGTTGAAGGTGGTGCAATTGATGTAAATGGAAGAGGAACATTATTAACTTCTGAAGAATGTTTGATGCATCCCTCAATTCAGGTTAGAAATAAAAACTTTACCAAAGAAGATTACGAAGCTGTTTTTAAAGAATATCTTGGAGTTACAAACGTAATTTGGTTGGGAGATGGAATAGAAGGTGATGATACTCACGGACATATCGACGATTTATGCCGATTTGTAAACGAAGATACAATTGTCACTATTGTTGAAACTGATAAAAACGACGCTAATTACAAGCCTTTACAAGATAATCTGAAACGTTTGCAAAATGCAAAATTAGAAGACGGAAAATCGCCAACAATTGTAGCATTGCCAATGCCAAAACGTGTTGATTTTGAAGATCTAAGATTACCGGCAAGTTATGCTAATTTCTTAATTCTGAATAATTGCGTTTTAGTGCCAACCTTTAACGACAGCAACGATCGTGTGGCTTTAAATATACTTTCAGAATGTTTTCCGGATAGAGAAGTAATCGGAATTAGCTGTATCGATTTCATTTGGGGATTTGGAACTTTGCATTGTTTGAGTCAGCAGATTCCTGCTTGATTTTTTGCTCCCTAAAGCACAAAGACACTAAGTTTTTTAAGTTTAAATTTATTCAATAACTTCAAGTTTTTAACTGGAAGGAAAAATAACCTTTCTTAATATTATTTGGGCTGTCACTTTTATTGACAGCCTTTTTATTGACATATACTTAACATACTGGCTGGCGAACGTCCCAACAACATTCTTATATTCGTGTATTCAATAAATGCAGAAATGCAGATTCAATTTTTTTATGAATAAAATATTTTTTATCTTTTCCATGCTTTTTGCAGGAACTCTTTTTCCACAGACTGCTCCACAAAAAGAACTTACATTTGCTACCTATAATGTGAGTATGGAATCTGAGAATTATTTTCCAAGAGGTACAAAGGGAAACTCAGAACAAGTATTGATCAATCAGCTTCATTCGGGAAATAATGTTCAAATCAGAAATATCGCCCAGATTATTCAGACCGTAAGACCGGATGTTATTCTGCTAAACGAGTTTGACTACATTAAAAATCCTAAACTTGGTGTAAAGGCATTTATTAAAAACTATTTAAAAGTGAGTCAAGGCGGAGCAAAGGCTATTGATTATCCATATTACTATTACTCAACCGTGAATACCGGTCAGTCAAGTCCTTACGATTTGAACAATGACGGAAAGTTGGAAAATTTCGGAAATGATGCCTGGGGATTTGGTATGTATCCAGGTCAATATGCGATGATGCTTTTGTCAAAATATCCTATTGATGTTAAGGCAGTCCGCACTTTTCAAAATTTCAAATGGAAAGATATGCCGGGGGCATTGCTTATTAAAAAGCCGGATGGATCGGATTGGTATAGCAAGGAGGCATGGGAGCTTTTTCCATTATCTTCCAAATCTCACTGGGACGTTCCTGTTAAGATTAACAAAAAAACGGTTCATATTTTAGCCAGCCATCCCACTCCTCCTTCTTTTGATGGTGCTGAAGATCGTAATGGTAAAAGAAATCATGATGAAATCAGATTTTGGAAAGACTATATTTCAGACAATTCTGCTTCGTACATTTATGATGATAGCGGCGTAAAAGGCGGTTTGCCTGCAAATTCTCAATTTGTTATAATGGGTGATCAAAATGCTTCGCCGGTTGAAGGTAACGCTATTACTGAAGGTATAAAGTCATTACTTGCTCATCCGAAAATTAATAGCGAGTTTACACCTGCCAGTAAAGGTGGTGCTGAATACAGTCCTGAAAACCCTTTTGGAGTTAACCATACAGCATTTTGGAGAATGCGCGCTGATTATGTGTTACCTTCTAAATTTGGTTTTAAGGTTATCAACAGCGGTGTGTTCTGGCCTGCAAAAGTTGAACCAATGTCAGAATTGGTTGAAAAACGTGAATCAAGTTCAGATCATCGTTTAGTTTGGGTGAAGGTTCTTTTGGAGTAAACAACTCTTTCCTGTATAAAAATAGAAAAACCTTGGTGAGAACCAAGGTTTTTCTATTTTTATATTTCTTCAGATTTTTTATCTGCTCTTCAAGGTCTGATAAAAGGTGGCAATAGTTGACTGCAAACTTCACCAAAACCAATTCTAACTTCGGCATTTTCGCAAAAACCTCTAATGATTACCGTATCATTATCTTCGATAAATTTACGTTCGCTACCATCTTTTAATTTAAGTGGATTTTTTCCGCCCCAGGTTAATTCTAACATTGAGCCAAAACTATCCGGAGTTGGACCAGAAATAGTTCCTGAACCCATCATATCGCCAGAATTTACACGACATCCGTTTGAAGTATGATGCGCCAATTGCTGAGCCATAGACCAGTATAAATATTTAAAATTTGATTTAGAAACAACAGTTTCTTCCTGATCTTCAGGCTGTATTGAAACTTCTAAATGAATATCAAAAGCTTTTTTTCCTTTAGTTTGTAAATAAGGAAGCGGCGACGGATCTTGTTTTGGTCCTTTAGTTCTAAAAGGTTCCAAAGCATCCATAGTAACAATCCACGGAGAAATTGAGGTAGCAAAGTTTTTAGCTAAAAATGGTCCAAGAGGCACATATTCCCATTTCTGGATATCGCGCGCGCTCCAGTCATTCAATAAAACCATTCCGAAAATATAATCTTCGGCTTCATAAGTTGGGATATTTTCTCCCATTATATTAACGTCAGTTGTTATAAAGGCAGTTTCCAATTCAAAATCTACTAAACGAGACGGACCAAAAACAGGATATTTTTCGCCTGCAGGCAAAGTTTGTCCCATTGGTCTGTGAACCGGAATTCCAGACGGAACAATAGTTGAACTTCTTCCGTGGTATCCTACAGGAATGTGTAACCAGTTTGGCAACAATGCATTTTCAGGATCACGAAACATTTTACCTACGTTTGTAGCATGTTCTTTACTGGAGTAAAAATCAGTATAATCACCAATTAAAACGGGCAATTGCATCTCGACATCGTCGATTTTAAAAATAACAATATCTCTGTCTTTTGTTGAATCCCTAAGTTTTGGATTTGTTTCGTCGAAAATTTCAGCGATACGGTTTCGAACCAAACGCCATGTTTTTTTTCCATCAGAAATAAAATCATTTAGCGTGTCCTGCATGAACATATCATCGGTTAAATCTATTCCTTCAAAATAGTTTAATTGTTGTAAAGCCCCTAAATCTATAGCGAAATCGCCAATTCGAGTTCCTACTGTAACGACATTTTCTTTAGTAAGAAATACACCGAAAGGAATATTTTGAATAGGGAAGTCACTATTTTCTGGTACTTCTAACCATGATTTTCTTTTGGTATCGTTGGCGGTTATTGGCATGTGAATGTTAATTATTTGTTGAAAAATTCTATGTCAAATATATCATAATCTAACAGTTTGACAAACGTTTTTTTGTATTTTTGCAGGAAATTAACGAAAAACGAAAAAATGCAACGCGACGAACAAATTTTTGACCTTATACTAGAGGAACAAGACAGACAAATTCACGGATTAGAACTTATCGCTTCTGAGAATTTTGTAAGTGATGAAGTAATGGAAGCAGCTGGTTCTGTTTTAACTAATAAATATGCTGAGGGGTATCCTGGCAAAAGATACTACGGCGGTTGCGAAGTAGTTGACGTTATTGAGCAAATTGCTATTGACAGAGCAAAAGAATTATTTGGTGCTGAATATGCAAACGTACAGCCTCACTCAGGTTCACAGGCAAATACAGCAGTTTATCACGCTTGTTTAAATCCTGGTGATACTATTTTAGGTTTTGATTTATCTCACGGTGGTCACTTAACTCACGGTTCTCCGGTAAACTTTTCAGGTCGTTTGTACCGTCCGGTTTTTTACGGCGTAGATGCAGAAACTGGCCGTTTAGATTATGATAAAATTCAGGAAATTGCAACAAAAGAACAGCCAAAACTAATCATCGCAGGAGCTTCGGCTTATTCTCGTGATATGGATTTTGAGCGTTTCAGAAAAATTGCTGACAGCGTAGGAGCAATCTTATTTGCTGATATTTCTCACCCGGCAGGTTTAATTGCTAAGGGATTAATGAATGACCCAATTCCACATTGTCATATCGTTTCTACAACAACACACAAAACATTGCGTGGACCACGTGGAGGTTTGATCTTAATGGGGAAAGATTTTGAAAACCCACAAGGATTAAAAACTCCAAAAGGAGAAATCAGAATGATGTCATCTTTATTAGATCTTGCTGTTTTCCCAGGAAATCAAGGCGGACCTTTAATGCATATTATCGCTGCAAAAGCGGTTGCTTTTGGTGAAGCTCTTAAAGATGAGTTCTTTACATATGCTATGCAATTGCAAAAAAATGCAAACGCAATGGCAGATGCTTTTGTAAAAAGAGGATACAAAATTATTTCTGGCGGAACTGATAACCACATGATGCTTATTGACTTAAGAAATAAAAATATTTCTGGTAAAGAAGCAGAAAATGCATTAGTAAAAGCAGAAATCACAGTAAATAAAAACATGGTTCCGTTTGATGATAAATCACCATTTATTACGTCTGGAATTCGTGTAGGAACAGCTGCAATCACAACTCGTGGTTTAGTTGAAGAAGATATGGAAACTATCGTAGCTTTAATCGACAGAGTACTTGCTGACCACACAAACGAAGCAGTTATCGAAGAAGTAGCAAACGAAGTAAACGAAATGATGAGCGAAAGACCGATTTTCGTATACTAATTAAAAAGGTTGAAACTTAATTGTTTCAAGTTTCAGGTTTCAAGTTTAAAGTTTTGTGACGCGTAATAAATACGTAAACAAAACTTTAAACTTTTTTCGTTCCTAAAAGAACTTGAAACAAAGAAAACTTGAAACAAAATAAACAAAAATATTATGGGCGTACTAAGATTACAATTGCCAACAGACCCAAGATGGGTAAATATTGTAGAAAAAAACATTGAAGAAATTCTGACTGATCACGCTTGGTGCGAGCAAAAAGCAGCAACAAATGCGATCACTATTATTACTAACAATTCTGAGCATCAGGATTTGGTTAAAGATTTATTGGCTTTGGCCAAAGAAGAAATTGATCATTTTGAGCAGGTTCATAATATTATCATCAAAAGAGGATTAAAACTAGGACGTGAACGCAAAGACGATTATGTAAATGAATTGTATTTGTATATGAAAAAAAGCGGCGATGGAAGCCGAGTTTCTGGTCTTGTAGAAAGATTATTATTCTCAGCCATGATCGAAGCCAGAAGCTGCGAACGTTTCAAAGTTTTATCTGAAAATATTCAGGACGAAGAATTGGCCGTTTTCTACAGAGATTTAATGGAAAGTGAAGCCGGACATTACGTTACATTCATCACATACGCAAGAAAATATGGCGTTGGAATTGACGTAGAAAAACGTTGGAGAGAATGGTTAGCTTATGAAGAATCGATAATTACCAACTACGGAAAAGGCGAAACGATTCATGGATAAATTTATTAAAATTCCAATTTTTTAAATTCCAAATTCCAAAATTGAAGAAACTTTGTGAATCTCTGAGACACTTAGTGTATCTCTGCGAAATTTCTAAAATAAAAAATCCGCATAAATCCGCGTCTTCGCTTAGCGAACCTGCGTCATCCGCGTGCCATTTTAATTCCAAATTTACCACAAAGTTTGGCAATCTAAAATCAAAAATTCTTACATTTGAAAGTAACCAAACTCCAAACTCATGAGAATAGAAACTGATCTCAAATTAGGATTTAAAGATGTAATGATTAGACCAAAAAGATCAACACTAAAAAGCAGATCTGAAGTCTCTTTAGAACGAAATTTTAAATTTTTGCACAGCACCACAAATTGGACAGGAATTCCGATTATGGCAGCGAACATGGATACAGTTGGAACCTTTGAAATGGCAGAAGTTTTGGCTAAAGAAAAACTTTTTACAGCCATTCACAAACATTATTCACCAGAAGAATGGAGGACTTTTTTATCGAAAGTTACACCGGATTTCTACGATTATATCGCTATTAGTACCGGAACCGGAAAAGAGGATTTTGCTAAAATTGGTCAGATCATTACAGAAAATCCTTTGCTTAAATTTATTTGTATAGATGTAGCAAACGGATATTCAGAACATTTTGTACAGTTTTTAAAACAAACCAGAAAGCAATATCCTGATAAAGTAATTATTGCTGGAAATGTTGTTACAGGAGAAATGGTCGAAGAATTACTTTTGGCTGGAGCCGATATCGTAAAAGTCGGAATTGGTCCCGGTTCTGTTTGTACAACACGTGTAAAAACCGGCGTTGGATATCCTCAGCTTTCCGCAATTATAGAATGTGCCGATGCCGCTCACGGTTTAGGCGGACATATTATAAGCGACGGCGGCTGCAGTACACCGGGCGATGTAGCCAAAGCTTTTGGAGCAGGATCCGATTTTGTAATGCTGGGCGGAATGTTAGCCGGGCATACAGAAAGTGGAGGTGAATTGATCGAAATTAATGGCGAAAAGTTCAAACAATTTTACGGAATGAGCTCAACAACCGCAATGGACAAACATGTTGGCGGAGTAGCAGAATACAGAGCAAGTGAAGGAAAAACAGTTAAAGTTCCTTTTAGAGGAAAAGTCATAAATACAGTTTTAGACATTTTAGGCGGATTAAGAAGTACCTGCACTTATGTTGGCGCTTCAAGATTAAAAGAATTAACAAAACGAACTACTTTCATCCGTGTAAGCGAACAGGAAAATCAAATTTTCACCAAATAATAATAAAAGCATTTTATATAATATGATTACAATCACAGAAGCAACTATAAGCGATATTGAACAAATTCAGAATATAGTATATATAACATGGCCAATTACTTATGGTGAAATTTTATCTAATGAACAATTAGATTATATGTTGGATCTTTTTTATTCTGATGAAGCTTTAACTCTTCAATACAATAAAAAAGAACAATTATTTTATATGATTTATGAAGATCAAACTGATAATATAGGATTTATCGGAATTGAACATAATTATAACGGAGAAGCTGTAACCAAAATTCATAAAATATATCTTTTACCAGAAACTCAAGGAAAAGGAATTGGTAAAAAAGTGATTGATGAAATTGGAATATTAGCCTTAAAAAATAATTCAAAAACGTTATTATTAAATGTAAACCGATTTAATTCGGCTTTAGGTTTTTATAAAAAAATAGGTTTTGAAGTTATTGATGAAGTAAATATCGAAATTGGAAATGGCTATTTGATGGAAGATTATGTGATGGAGAAGAAAATATAATTTAGTTTTGAATAATATTTTACTTGTTAAATTTTTAATTTATATTTGCTTAATAATTTGAGTGTTTTTTAAATGGCAGATGTAATTTTGAATGTGATAATAAGCATCATGGCAGGTATAGCTTCTTCTTATTTGTTTTTAATGCACTTTTTGAACAGAAAAAGAGTCAAAATTGAGATTTCATCGCATATTAGTAAAGTAAGCTTTGAGGGACAGACAAATTACTTTTTTAAGTTCATTAATAAAACCAATGCAGAAATTTTTGATATAAGAATTGAGCCTACTTTCTATAGACAGGTTGGAGGTGTTGGAGGAATGAATATTCAGGGAAAGGATATTGAATTAAAAGATAATTTTATTTCATATATCCCCTGCAAGAAAAAAAGTGATACAAATAGTCTTCACGCAATGCGGGTTCGTACAACCGAAGATATAGAATTAAACTGGAGTGATGCATCGTCTTATATTCGTCTTACAGTAATTGCTAAACATTCATTATCCGGTTTTACAGATATATTTGTAAGAGATTTTTATTCTAAAGATGTTATTACAACAAAAAAGTTTAAGTCTGGAGATGACTTAGATGTCGCATAACTTTTAACACATTAAACTTGCCAAAGACTCAAATATTCAATAATATTGTATTTATAAATTAATTTAAAATTATTTATCATGAAAAGAGACGTTATAGTAGGGTAAATTCCCAAACAAAAAAAATATATTAATCAAAAAGCCAGTTTTATACTGGCTTTTTTTATTACTCTAACTTACAATCACATCATGCTTAAACAGCAACCCTTTCACGTCTTTCAAAGCAAAAACAGCTTTCTTTAATTTAGTTTTCGATGGATCAATAGTGTAATTGTAACTCGTTTTAAAATCGGCTTTGTTCGCGATGGCTTTGTCGAATTCTGATCGGTATAAATCACAATTCTCGAACAAAACACTTGTAAGGTCGGTTGCCATAAAATCTACGGCAATTAAACTGCAATTGGTAAACGTCGTTCCTTTAATTTTTAAAGTATAAAACTTCGAAAAATCCAAAATGCAATCGTGAAAATGGACTTCGAAAATAAGTTTATCACACATTGCAAAATTTACTTCTTTAATTTCACAGCGATTAAATGTAGCAGTTCTGAAAGCTACATAATTGATTTTGGCTTCATTAAAAATACAATCATTAAAAACACAGTCGATAAAAGTGACTGCGAGAAAAGTACAGGCAGAAAAATTACAATTATTAAAAATACAGCATTCAAAATCCTTAAAATTAAGATCGTCTCTACCATAAGTAATGGTATTATATTCTTTATCAAGGAAATATTCTGATTCTTTTTTCAATGCTGGCTTGTTGATTATTTTAAAGCGAAATTATAATAATTAAGTCAGATAATTGATCTCTTTTATTACTTCTCTTCTATAATATTTACTTGAGACATCGATTTAATTTGTAAGTGTATTAGTGTAAGATATTGGAAATAAGGCTTATATTTACGGTAAGGTTAATTATTACTCCAAAAAATTAAAGCTTTCAAATGGTAAAATTTTTAAAAAATAATCTCTTTCATAAAAAAGATAAAATCTTCGGATTGTTATTTTTCATTTCTTTTACTTTATTTGCTCAAAACGATTCCATCAGTAAAGAAATTTGTCCGCCAAAAACAATATTAGAAATCTTTAAAAAAAGAGATTCTGTGTATGTTGTTAAACCCGTAAAAAACAGTTTCTTTTTAATTATTCCGGCAATCGGCACACAGCCTGCAACAGGCTTTTTTTTTGGTGGTGTGGCTCAGTATACTTTCAAAGGAAAGCAAAAAGCAGATAAATATTCAATAGCAAATCTCGGTATCACCTATACCGTAAAAAATCAATGGCTGGTAAATGTCAAGAATAATATTTTATTAAAAAATAACAGAATTTTTTTAAGCGGAGATTATCGAATATATCTTTTTTCACAGCCTAATTATGGATTAGGAACTAATATTATTCCGCGAAAGCGTAATCATGATCCAGGATTTAGTCTCGATTCTCTGGCACAGCCCATGGATTATAATTATTTCAAATTTCATCAGACTGCCTCATTCGAAGTAAAGAAGAATTTTTATGTTGGAGGAGGTATCAATATCGATTGGTATTCTAAAATTTCAGATAAGGAATTAGATATTGAAAACGGAAAATTTACGTATCATTACGATTATAACCAAAAGTATGGTTTTAATAACTCAGAGTATTTTTTGACTGGCGTGAGTCTAAATTTAGTATATGATTCGAGAGATAATCAGGTTAATTCGACTCGCGGCTGGTTTGCCAATATTAATTATCGGTTTAATCCTGTATTTTTTGATAATCAGCGATATAGTAATGTTTTGTATACCGAATACCGTAATTTTATCCCGCTTTCGCAGAAAAGCGAACGTTATATTTTGGCCATTTGGACTTACGGGCAATTTGTAACCAGAGGGAAATTGCCTTATTTAAATTTACCTGCAATTGGCTGGGATCAGCGCAGCAGGAGTGGAGAAGGCTACACACAAGGATTATTTAGAGGAACTAATTTAGTTTATCTGGCTACAGAATTTAGATTTCCAATAACCTGCAATCAAATGTTTAGCGGAACTGTATTTACCAACTTCGTAACTACAAGTAATCCGGATACCAATACAAAACTCTTTAGCTCAATTCAACCCGCAGCTGGTATTGGATTACGAATTTTAATTGATAAAAGCACCAGAACAAATCTAATTGTAGATTACGCCTGGGGAAACCAGTCAAAAGGCTTTTATCTGAATGCGGGAGAAACATTTTAAAAGATTACTTCAAACTGTTGATTGTAATTTTTTTAACCACATAGAAATATAGCTTATAGAAATGAATAAAGACGTTTCACTTGTATTAATCCCGATAGCTATCGGGACTATGTGTGAGAAACTAGTTTCTTTTACTAATCTTTTTATAAGCAAAGGAAAATCTATGTTTCTATGTGTTTAATTAAATTTATTTAAATTCAGGAAACAGATTACTCAATGATTTTACTAACTTTAATAATGAGAAGTTCATTTTTATGACCTGAAAATTGATTTCTTCACAATAAATTCATAATTCTAAATTATTGTGATTTATATTTTAAACTCAATTGCTATTTTTGTTAATAATACCTCTATCAATGAAACTACTTATAGTCGAAGACGAACCAAATCTACTCTCCATTTTACGCAAAGGTTTCGCTGAAAACAACAATGATGTCAGCGTGGCTCTTGATGGAAAAACGGCTTTGGAAATGATTGAAAACTATACTTTTGATGTAGTAATTTTAGATGTAATGTTACCTGATATTAACGGAATTGAAATTTGCAGAAGATTACGTGCCGATAAAAATTTCGTTCCAATTTTGCTTTTAACAGCCCTTGGAACTTCAGAAAACATTGTAACCGGACTCAATGCCGGAGCCGATGATTATTTGGTAAAACCCTTTAAGTTTGGCGAACTCGATGCAAGGGTAAATGCCTTAAACCGAAGAGCTCATCAGGAAACTGAAAAAGCAGATACCATAATAATTGGAGATTTAGAAATAAACAGCCAGGCAAAAACAGTAAAACGCGAAGGAGAACCAATTGTTTTAACCGCCAAAGAATTCAAATTATTATATTATCTGGCTAAAAATACAGGCAGAATTGTATCCAGAGACCAGATTTTAGATAATGTCTGGGACATTAATTTTGATATGAACACCAATGTTGTGGATGTTTATATCAATTATTTAAGAAAAAAAATAGACAAACCTTTTACAACCAAACTTATTCATACCATGAAAGGTTTAGGTTACGTTATACAAGAATAAAATGGATATAAGAAAAAAAATTACTTTTACTTATGTTGCACTTTCTACATTTAGTACACTGTTACTGTGTGTTGTAGTTTTTGTATTATTTCGTGAAAACAACAGATATCATTTTTTAAAAAGATTAGAAGACAGGGCAAAAATCGTAGCTTCAATTCATTTTCAGGACGATCCCGAAAAAATAAAATATTACAGTAATCTTAAAAAAAACGGACTGGAAGAACTTATTGAAGAAGAAGAATATGTTCTTAAAATTAACAGTGCCAATAGTTTTGATTATAACACAAAATTAAATTTACCCAATTCATTTTATTCTACTATTCTCGAAACTGGAAAAGACTATTTTGAAATAAACAGTAAGTATTATTTAGGTCAGGTTTTTACCGAAAACAATCAGAAATATATTGTAATAGTGGGCGCCAGAGATCGACGCGGAAAAACTACAACTGTTTATATTGTAAAAATATTGGTTTTTGGCGGTTTTGCTTTTATAATTCTTGCCTTCTTTTTGGGACGTCTTCTGGCCAAACGCGTCATTAATCCTGTGGCGAGAATTACGAGAGAAGTAAATAGAATTAGCGCTTCAAATTTACATAACAGACTTCCTGAAGTGAAGAACTCTGATGAAATTTCAGATCTTACCCATACCTTTAATGATATGCTGGATAGATTAGAAACTTCATTCGAAATTCAGGCAAACTTCATCAATAATGCCTCTCACGAATTAAAAACGCCAATAACAACTATTATTGCCGAGTCTGAAATTATGCTTTTGAAAGAAAGAGAAGTTTCAGAATATATTGAATCATTGCAAAATATTTACAGTCAGGCTTCAAGATTAGGAAATCTAACCGAAAGTTTATTAAAACTTACTCAAACAGGTTACGATGGCAAAAAACAGGTTTTGGATATCGCCAGAATCGATGAGTTATTAATGGATGTAAAATCTGATTTGGATAAAATTTATCCGGACAATCGTGTGAGTATCAAACTGAATTTTGTTCCAACAGATTCTAATTTACTTTTAATTCCGTGTAATAAACCGCTTTTAGAACTGGCAATCAATAATATTATTACAAACGGTGTAAAATACTCCGATAATAATGAAGTTTTTGTTACGCTTTCGGCTAATAATGAATGGATTAAAATTTCGATTAACGATATCGGAATCGGAATTCCGCCAGAAGATATTCCGCACTTATACGAACCTTTCTTTAGAGGAAAAATTGCTGCCAAATATATTGGCTACGGTCTAGGGCTTCCTTTGGCATCCAAAATTATCAGAATGCACGACGGCGAAATTCAGGTACAATCGGAACAAAACAAAGGGACAATCGTAACCATTACTTTTAAGAAAAACATCAAAAAAAATATCAAGAAAACCAACATTAAAAATTCTAATGTTGAATCTTAGGAAATTCTAATTTTAGATTAAGACCCTTCTAATCTGCACGATGTTATTTTGTATGTATAAACTAAACGATTATACATATGAAAAATTTCCTTATACCTACCACATTAGAACAAGACACTATAAGCGCTGTAAAATCAGCAGTTAATCAGGCAAAAAATACCAATTGCGAGATTATATTAATGATGGTTTCTGATACTCCGGATACTTTTTCATCTTCACAATTTTTACGTGAAATGAAAACAAGCCTAACTACAAGTCAGGAAGAAGTTCTTGAAACGTGCCGCTACATTATTTCACACACAGATAATTGCAAAATAAAAGTTCACAATCAATACGGACTTTCTGCACCTATTTTTAAAGGAATTATCGATGCTTTTGCTGTTAAACTGGTTATTCTGACACATTCTTATAAGCAAGAAACAAAACGTATTCATCAATATGCAGTAAAATTAGCAGGGAATCAAAAATGCCCAATTTTACATCTAGGTGCAGAATCACTTAAAAATGATTTCAATAAAGCGCTTTACATCGAAAATGCAAAAGCAAACATGCATGTAAAAGATGTTCAGCAGTTTTTAAGCAAAAATTTCTCTTATGAAATTGTAAGCCAAACGGCCAATTTTGATGACAATTACGAACAATTTGCACCTTATTTGTCTGAAGCCATTTCAAAATATGATATTGATTTATTGGTAGAAACCCGTAAAGGAGAAAAAATCAAATTCAAAAAAACAAAAAAAGAAAGTAGCACAGATAAATTAGGGCTTCCTGTTTTATCGCTATACGAAGAGCTAGCTTAATAGCCGCTTTTTCAATAAAATAAAGTTTAACTTAAAACTAAAGATATGTTATTAAAGAAAAGAATTCCAATGAGGTACGTTCTCGGAAAAATTAAAGTGGAATTAGGTCTTGTAGTGGCTTATACCATATTATTTGAAGTTTTTCACCACTATTTCATCAATATTTCTGTAGATATTCCGATCGCAATACCAACGATGGTTGGTACAATTATATCCTTATTATTGGCCTTCAAATCAAATCAGGCGTATGACAGATGGTGGGAAGCAAGAATTATCTGGGGATCAATCGTAAATGAATCCAGAACGTTGATTAGACAAGTATTAACGTTTTATAAAGACCCTGATTTTTCTGTTGAAGCCAATGATTTCAAGGAAAATTTTACTAAAAGACAAATTGCCTGGTGTTATAGTTTAGGACAGGCTTTGCGAAATAAAGATGCCATAAAGCCTATCAAAAATTTGATAAATGAAGAAGAGTTAAGTTTTGTAAAAAATCATCAAAACGTTCCAAACGCGATCTTGTTACTGCATGCCAGAGATTTGAGAAACGCCAGAAAAGACAAACGTTTCAACACTTATCAGCAAGTAGAAATAGATAATACATTGACAAGATTATGTGACGCGATGGGTAAATGTGAAAGAATTAAAAACACAATTTTCCCAACCACATATAGTATGTACATCAGAATGACATTGTGTTTGTTTATTATTTTATTGCCTTTTGGATTAATTGATTTATTAAGTTGGTTCGCAATACCATTAATTACAATTATTGCAGGAACTTTCTTTTTGATCGAAAAAATGGCAATTCACTTGCAGGATCCTTTCGAAAACAGACCAACAGATACGCCAGTAACGGCTATTTCTCAGGCAATCGAAAAGAATTTAATGCAAATGCTAAATGAGTTTCAGGTTGAGTTTGATATCATTAAAGAATTTGATCTTAAACCAGAACCTGCAAAACTTACCGGAAACGAGTACTTTGTTCTTTAATTATATTAGTCTATTTAATTGTAAACCAGACAACGCTTTTGTGTTGTCTGGTTTTTTTATTTTTCACATTTGAGATTGGAATTTGGAATTTCAAAATTGGAATTTAAATTTTTAGGAGCTAATCCCGCTATCCGTTTCAATCTTTTGTGGCGAACCCCGCCACAAAAGGATTTCCACTCCTATCGGGGCTAGGGCAATCGTTTTCATAAGAAATATCCTTGTTGAGTTTCGAAATGACAAACTCAACACACATCAAACCCGACAGGTTTTTAAAACCTGTCGGGTTTATCTCGATTAGCAAAAAAAAAAATTAAGTTTTAAGCAGTTTCCCCAAAGTCTGTATAGAATGTCTCAATTCATTTGTCCAGGGTAAACCAAAACTCAAACGCATACAATTCGAAAATTGATCCTGAAAAGAGAAAATTCTTCCCGGTGCAAAACTGATATTATGTTTCATCGCCAAATGATAAAAAGTCGCCGTATCGATGCTTTTATCCAATTCAATCCAAAGAAAAAAACCACCCTGAGGCTGACTCACTTTTGTCCCTTCCGGAAAAGATTCCAGGACCGTATTAATATAATTATTACAATTTTGATGTAAGATTTGGCGTATTTTACGAAGGTGATTTTCATAACGTCCGTTTTTCAAAAAATCGCCCACAACTTCGTGCGTAATAGTAGGCGAGGAGAGTGTGTGATAAATTTTATTTCGCAGAATCTGCTTTTTGAATTTCCCCGGCGAAACCCAACCCACGCGATAACCCGGCGCCAAAGTTTTAGAAACCGAACTGCAGCAAAGCACAATACCGCTTTCGTCGTAGGTTTTGCAATTCGTTGGTCGGCTTGAGCCAAAGTACAAATCGCCGTGAATATCATCTTCAATCAACGGAATATCATAGAATTCCATTAGCTTCACCACTTCTTTTTTATGTTCTGCAGGCATCATACTTCCAGACGGATTGCTAAAATTACTCATCAGCAAACAAAGCTTTACTTTTTTTGTAGCAAGCGCCTTTTTTAAAGCATCCAGTTCAATCCCCGTTGTCATATTTGTCGGCAATTCCATAATATACAAACCGAGTGATTTAGCCAATTGCAAAATCCCAAAATAGGCAGGACTTTCTGTAATAATAGTATCGCCGGGTTTCGTTAAAGTCATCAAACAATGCGATATAGCACTTGTACAACCCGGAGTTGTAATAATATCATTTTCGGTCAAAGAACCACCCCAAGTAAAAGACCAGCGTGCAATTTCTCTCCTTAAATTAAGATTTCCCTGCACTTCCTCATAACTCGTTCCGCTATTTGCGAGCTGACGCGTAGCCTGAATAATTCCCTTGTTCAATTTCGCAATTGGTAAAAGCTCATTCGACGGAAAACCCAAAGAAAGCATAGTAATACTTTTATCCGTCATATTGCGGTAAACCTGATCTATTAAGTCCTCACGATCAATGTTCAGGCATTTCAAAACCGGACTGCTCGGCGAAGGTTCCGTAATAATTCTGGCCGAAGTATTACTCACATAATAACCCGATTGTGGTCTCGATTCAATCAAAGATCGGCTCTCGACTTCGTAATAGGCTTTACTTACCGTGCTCATGCTGTAACCGGTTTCGGCCACTACTTCACGAATCGAAGGCAGTTTATCGCCAACACATAAAACCCCCGATTTAATTTGCTTTTCAATTCGGTCGGCAAACTGCAGATACAAGTAATTAGAATTTCTCATAAAAAAAAAACTGTTATGGTGCAATTTACAAAAACTGTATCTGTATTGCTTATTTATTTTTAAGAAATTTGTTTCATCACAAAACAAACCAAAAAACAATAATCCGTGAAAACAACAAAATACTACATCGCAGCCATAACGGCGTACACCATTTGGGGATTTTTTAGCCTTGTGCTAAAACCAATTCACGAATATGCTTCTTTGGATATTCTGTTCTTTCGTGTTTTTAGCTGTAGTATTTTAATGTTATTGATTTCTTTTGCTTTCAAACGAAAAAAAGTAAAAGAAACAATCGAAATCTTCAAAGCATTACCAAAATCAGAAAAACGAAAAGCACTTTTACTAAACATTGGAGGAAGCGTTTTTTTAATGCTAAACTGGTTCACATTCATTTATGTAATGAATCATGTTAGCGTAAAAGCAACTTCATTGGCCTATTTGGTTTGCCCAATATTAACCACTTTATTGGCGTATTTTCTGTTGCACGAAAAACTAAGCAAAACCCAATGGATTTCTGTCGGATTAAGTATTTCCGGTTGTTTACTTTTGTCATATGCTGATATTATGGATATGTTTTTCAGCATCATAATAGGTTTTACATATGCCTGTTATTTAGTAAGTCAGCGTGTCAATAAAGGTTTTGATAAGTTTATCATTCTAACCTTTCATATTACATTGGCAGCCTTGATTTTATTGCCTTTTTATCCGGCATACAGTGGCCCTGTTCCAACAGAATTTAAATTTTATTTCTGTATCGAAACCATTGCCATTTTGTTTACTATTTTCCCGTTGTTCCTGAATTTATATGCACTTTCCGGCATTAATTCATCAACAGTTGGCATGTTGTTAAACATAAACCCAATGATTGCTTTTGGGTTGGCAACTTTTGTCTATCACGAAAACATAACCGTATTACAAATCACGGCTTACAGCATTATTTTTATAGCTGTTATAGTCTTTAACTCGCATCATCTTTTTGCGCTAAAACAAAGATATACACCAGCTTCAAAAAGCGCTTAAACTTTTTGCCACAAACTTCACGGACCTGAAAACTCCAAATTGACATAGTCAGATTTCAAATGATATTTGATGAACATTCGTGAAGTTGTGGCTAATTTTATAAATTAATTTAGAAGTTTAAGTTTAATAAATTTTTCCGCCACGAATTCACGAATTTAGTTTATAATAATTCGTGAATTCGTGGCGATTATTTTTGAAGATGTAATTCATAAAATTACCAGAATCTTAACAGGATATTTAAACAGGAATGAGTATTTTTCATTTCTGTTTTTTTATGCGATAATGCGTGAAAAAAGTTGCCACGAATTACACAAATTTTCACGAATTAAAGTTTTAGAATTAGAATATAAAAATTAGCGAAAATTTGTGTAATTCGTGGCAAAAATATAAATAACCAGATTCAAATCTTATGAAAAATACCAAATTACAAGCCTTCATTCCGTTATTTTATTTAGTGTGGTCAGACGATCTTTTAACACAAAAAGAGTTTGCCACCATTCAAACATTTATAAATAATTTAACCTGGCTTTCGCCGGAAGAAAAACAACAGCTTCTTTCTAAAGTTGATATTTCAAATCCGCCTACGCGAAATGAACTCACACAATGGAAATTGGATATTGAAAAAAGTATAAAAGGTAAATACTCCATAAAATCGGTTTTTGATATTGCCGAAGCACTTTCAGAAAAAGACATAGATATTTCGAAGTTAAGACCGGAATTTTTAAAACTCGAAAATGATTTGGGTGTTTTGGGAGAAGAAGTAATTCAGAACTTTAAAACAAAAGCAGAATCCTTTACAGCGACTTCACAAACGACTTCTAATTTTGATATTCAGAAAATAACAGATCTTTTAGACGGAAAAGAAGCTGCGATTATAAAAAAGGTAAAATCAGTGATTTCAAGACCTGAATTTGCCTATGAAACTTCCACAGATATTAACGTTTATCGCCAAACGGTTTACAATTGGTGTAAAATTTTAGCCGAAGAAAATCTAGGAAATATGGCATATCCAAAGCGATATGGCGGAGGAGAAAACATAGCTGATTATTTTGCGATTATGGAAACGTTGAGTTATCATGATTTAAGTTTAGTGATAAAATTCGGCGTTCAATTTGGATTGTGGGGAATGAGTGTTCAATCGTTAGGAACCGAAAAGCATTATGCTAAATATTTAAATGATATTGGTTCGCTAAAAATCCCGGGCTGTTTTGCCATGACCGAAACACATCACGGTTCAAACGTAAAAGGATTAGAAACCACCGCAACGTACAATCATAACGATCAAACGTTTACGATTCATACACCGCATGAAAAAGCACAAAAAGAATATATTGGTAACGCAGCTGTTCACGGACAAATGGCTACTGTTTTTGCTAAATTAATTATTAACGATCACGATTATGGCGTTAATGCTTTTGTGGTTCCGTTGCGAGACACAAACGGAAATACGCTAAACGGAATTACCATTGGCGATTGTGGTCATAAAATGGGATTAAATGGCGTTGATAACGGAACGATTAGTTTCAATCAGGTTGTGATTCCAAAAGAAAATATGCTGGACAGATTTGCTTCAGTAAACGAAAAAGGAGAATTTGAAAGTCCAATTCCGAGTGATAACAGACGTTTCTTTACGATGCTAGGCACTTTGGTTGGTGGCCGAATCGGGATTCCGCGTTCCGCTTTGGCAGCAGCCAAATCCGGATTAACAATTGCTATTAGATACAGCGATCAACGCCGACAATTTGGTCCCGAAGGCGGATCTGAAGTTCCGATTTTAAATTACAGAATGCACCAACGAAGATTGCTTCCGCATTTAGCGAAAACTTACGCGGTTCATTTTGCATTACAATATCTTACGAAACGTTTCCTGAATAAAACCGAAGCCGAAATGCAGGAAATTGAAGCTCTTGCAGCCGGAATGAAATCGTATTCAACCTGGAGCACCAGAGATATTCTGCAGGAATGTCGTGAAGCTATTGGTGGAAAAGGATATTTATCTGAAAACAGAATCGACGATTTAAAAAATGATACTGAAATTTACACCACTTTTGAAGGTGATAATACTGTTTTGATGCAATTGGTTGCTAAAAATCGTTTGGCCGAATTCAGAAAAGCATTTGGAGAAATGGGTTCATTGGGAATCATCAATTATGTGTATGAAAATGCAAAAGTGGCGATTTCTGAGAAAAACCCAATCGCGACCAGAAGAACAGATGATGAACATTTATTAGATTCAGAATTTCATTTACAGGCCTTTATCCATAGAGAAAAAACAATTTTGGCCTCTGCAGCCCGACGTATCAAAAAATTGGTCGATGGCGGTTTAGAACCTTACGATGCGTTTAATGTCGTTCAACATCAAATGATCGATGTCGCTCAGGCCTATTTGGAAAGAATTGTTTTAGAGCAATTTCAGGAAGCCATAAAAACGGTTGAAGATGAAAAATCAAAAGAAATATTGACGAAATTATACCAATTATATGCGCTTTCGCAAATAGAAAAAAACAAAGCATGGTATCTTGAAGACGGTTATATGGAAGCTGTTAAAACAAAAGCAGTTCGTAAAATAGTCAACCAGCTTTGTTGGGATATTCGTCCCGATGCAGTTGCATTGGTAAACGCTTTCGATATTCCGGAGAGTTGTTTGGCAGCGCCAATTGCTGTTAATTGAGAATATAGAATATAGAGTAAAGAATATAGAGTAAAGAATATAGAGTAAAGAATATAGATTTTTTAAGCGCTTTGTCAAAGTTTTAAACTTTGACAAAGCTTTTTTTTTAGCCACGAATTTACGAATGATCATCAAAAAAAGTTCGTGAATTGGTAGCGAAAATTTTACCGCAGAGAACACAGAGGTTTTTCGCAGAATTCATTAAGATTTAAGCTGTGTTTGCACAATTTAAGTCCGCAAAGCTTTGTGAACTTTGTGTTTTTTACTAAACTGAACATATTTAAAATACTTTGTGATCTCCGTGGTAATTTTTTTCTTCTCCACAGCTTTCGTATTGTTAATTGATCTATGGCAATAAAACAGCTTAAAATTAAATGAACTTATATAACTTATATGGTTAAAAAAAACTACCAACTTCCCTTTAAACCTTCTTTAAGGGCACTGTTGTATTTCTCTAAATCAAAACTATACAAATCAGGAGCTTTGTGGGCGCCGCCTTTTCGCGATTCGTCTAATTTGGTTAGAATATCATAACGAAGTATTTTGCGATAGAAATTCCCGCGGTTCAATTTTTTTCCTAAAATAGCTTCATATAATTTTTGAAGTTCCGGCATTGTAAACTTATCCGAAAGAAGATTATAACCAATAGGATGATTATTTAATTGTTCACGAAGTGTCGAAAGTGCTTTATCTAAAATGGTTCTGTGATCCATCATAAATGACGGCAGATTTTCAATAGAATGCCATTGCACATTTGTAGAATATTCGTCAATAACTAAATTTACTTTTGAATGTTCAGCCAAAGCATAATATCCAATAGAAACAAAGCGCTGTTTGTTCCAAATCGTGTCATGGTAGTCTGCAAAAGCATCTTCAGAGCGATGCAGGTTTCCAAAAGTATAAAACTGCTGGAGGTAAATATTTTCAGTTCCGGTTCTGTCTTTTAAAATGCGAACTGCCGCATCATCTACGTTTTCCTCTTTTTTTACATATCCTCCGGGAAGTCCCCAAAATTCCTGATCCTTCATTTTTACAGTCAAAACATGAAGCGAATTTTCATGAAAGCTAAAAATAGCACAGTCAATAGAAAGCGTCGGAATATATTTTTTAAACGCTTCTTCAGATTGTTGTTCAAGTAATTTCTTAAATTCCATTGTATTGATTTGTTTTCAAATTTACTCTTTTTGAAAATTATAAATCCGTGTAATACTGCAAAATTTCAAAAATTTCCTTTAAAATCAATCCTTTTAACTCTTTTTTTATTCTGATTAATGTTTAATTAAATATTTATTCGACTAAGAATATATTAAGTTTTATGGTTTCCATTTGTGATAAATGAAAATTTAAGGGATTTTATTTGTTGATATGGAAAAAAGTAATTAATATTGCTTCATAATGAAGCAATGAAATTTAAAATACTACAACTTTACTATTTTCAACCACTTTCTAAAATTTCCACTTATGAAAAAAACTATTATAAAAACAGCGCGATTATCACTTTTGACCGCGTTGGTAATTTCTAATGTATCATGGAATACCATCCCAAATGATGAAACGAATCCGCCGCTTATAACTATTAAAGGATTTACGTTTGCCGATTTTAACCGAAACGGGAAATTGGACCCATGGGAAGATACACGCCTTTCTGTTAATCAAAGAATTGATGAAATTATCAAAGCTATGACCAATGCAGAAAAAGCAGAACTGCTTATTGGTACAGGAATGCCCGGAATTGAAGTTTTAACGGGTCCCGTTGGAGATTCTAAACAAGGTTTGGTTCCCGGTGCTGCGGGCGGAACTGCTGCTTTTGAAAGATTCGGAATTCCTGCAACTGTCGTAGCCGATGGTCCAGCCGGTTTAAGAATCGAGCCAACGAGAGAAAATGATACAAAAACGTATTATGCAACGGCATTTCCGGTTGGTACCGCTTTGGCTTCGACCTGGAACAAAGCGCTTTTGGAAGAAGTTGGAAAAGCAATGGGAAATGAGGTAAAAGAATATGGTGTTGATGTTTTATTAGCTCCGGCTTTAAACATTCACAGAAATCCTCTGAACGGAAGAAATTTCGAATATTATTCTGAAGATCCGTTGATTTCCGGAAAAACCGCCGCCGCAATTGTAAACGGAATTCAGTCGCAAGGCGTTGGAACTTCTATCAAACATTTTGCTGTGAATAACGAAGAAACCAACCGTTTAACGATTAACGCGCACGTTTCTGAAAGAGCAATTAGAGAAATTTACTTAAAAGGTTTCGAAATCACGGTAAAAGAATCACAGCCGTGGACTGTAATGTCTTCATATAATAAACTGAATGGCGAATATACATCTGCCAGAAAAGATTTGATTACCGAAGTTTTAAGAAACGAATGGGGTTTTAAAGGAATTGTAATGACGGATTGGTTCGGAGGTTTTCCGGGTTTTGAAAGTATACAAAACGGGTCAAGTTCGGATGTTGTCAAACAAATGATTGCCGGAAACGATCTTTTGATGCCGGGAATTCCGGTTCAGAAAAAAGCTTTGTTAGAAGCCTTAAATTCAGGTAAATTATCTCAGGAAGTGGCGAATACAAACACAAAAAGAATTTTAGAATATATTTTTCGTACGCCAACCTTTGCCAAATATAAATACAGCGATAAACCCAACCTGACTAAAAATGCTGAAGTAACCAGAAACGCTGCAGCGGAAGGAATGGTTTTACTTAAAAACACGAATCACGCATTGCCTTTTGCTGACAAGCAAAAAGAAGTTTCTGTATTTGGAGTTACTTCTTACGCCTGGATTACGGGCGGTACAGGTAGCGGAAGCGTGAATAACAAACACACTGTTTCTCTTTTAGAAGGTTTAACTGCAGCAGGTTACAAATTAGACAAAGAATTGGTTGATTTGTACAAACCGCACGCTGAAAAAGAAGTTGTTGCCGAAAAAGAAAGAAGAAAAGCAAGAGGAATTTTGGCTTTGCCTGAAAGACTTCCTGAGCTAAAAATGGAAGATGGTTTTATTGCTAAAAAAGCTGCAAGTTCTGAAATTGCTTTTGTGACTTTAGGAAGAAATTCCGGTGAAGGCGGAGACAGAGTTGTCGATAATGATTTTAATATCGCAACAGAAGAAATTGAAATGCTGGATAAAATTTCAAAAGCTTTTCATGCGAAAGGAAAAAAAGTTGTGGTTATTTTAAATATTGGCGGTGTAATTGAAACAGCTTCATGGAAAGATAAAGTTGATGCTATTTTATTGGCGTGGCAGCCGGGTCAGGAGGGAGGACATTCTGTTGCAGATGTAGTTTCAGGAAAAATAAATCCATCAGGAAAATTGACGATGACTTTCCCTGTAAAATATGCTGATACACCTTCGGCAAAAAATTTCCCTGGAATTCCTGCTAATAATCCAAAAGAAGTAACTTATGAAGAAGGCGTTTATGTTGGATACCGTTATTACAATACATTCAATGTAAAACCATCTTATGAATTTGGTTTCGGAACTTCTTATACTTCATTTGATTATACAGATCTAAAAGTAAGTTCACCAACTTTTAAAGATAAACTGACGGTTTCTGTTACAGTAAAAAACACAGGAAAAGTTTCCGGTAAAGAAGTAGTGCAGGTTTACCTTTCGGCTCCGGCAAAATTTATTGACAAACCAAAAGAAGAATTAAAAGCTTTTGGTAAAACCAAAGAATTAAAACCGGGCGAAACTCAAACGTTGCAATTGACTTTATCTCCAAAAGATCTGGCTTCGTTTTTAGAAAATAAAAGCGCCTGGATTGCAGAAGCCGGAACGTATAAAGTTTTGGTTGGAGCTTCATCTGAAGATATTAAAAAAACAGCTGAATTTTCGGTACCGAACGAACTTACAGTTGAAAAAGTAAAAAAAGCTTTTGAAGCAGATACTAAGTTTACAGAGCTTAAACCTTAATTACAAGTATATTTTTGGTTAGATAAAAATGGATTAAGGCTACAAATTCCGCTTGGATATTCAGATTTGAATAAACAAGTGGAATTATTTTTTTTATAACAAAATGGGAATGAAATTAATTTAATAATATCATTGTATTGTGATTTTAGGTTTTAAATCATGGTTTTATTAAAATAACTGGCTTTTTCAAAATCTTTGATATTGATTGAAATTACCGGAACTTCAGAAAGAATTTCATTCAATTTGGTTACAATTGCTTTTGATAATTTTGATTTTTGATCTGTATTTCGACCTTCCATAATATATCCAAAGACGTGAATAAAATCGTCTAAACTATTTCCGTTATTATAATAGCTAAATGGATTTATGCGGACCTTAATTTCAGAAGCAATAAAAAGACCCGTAGACAAAGCGGCATCAAAAACTTCCTGCATTATTTCATCAGCAGATCTCATTCGGATTACGTTTTCGGAACAATCAATAATAAAATGTGGCATGTTGATATTAGTTTTAAGTGTAGAAATTCAGTTTAAAACAAAATTAGGAAAACATTAGTTGGTATTATTTAAAAATGACTTTTTATAAAACGTTTTTATTCGATTTTTTGTTACTAAATTCAAATTTTACGACTTACTAAATAATTCATTTTTGTTTGCACACTTTCTTATATTTGTAAGTCTCATTATATCTTAATTGGTTTGAAAAATTATCTGTTGTTTTGTTTGTTCGTTCTTTTAGGAAATCCTGTTTATTCATCGGATAGTACAGATACTATTTTGAAGAAACTAAACGACGCGCTAAAAAACAAACAGCGATATGTGGAGCTTAAAGAAGAGCGCATTTTGAATTTCAAAAAAATCAAATCGGCAGATTTAAGCAAGGAACAGGAATACAATTACAACAAAACTTTATATACAGAATACCAAAAATTCAATTCAGATTCGGCTATTTTTTATGTAAAAAAGAACCTGAAAATTGCCGAAGAGCTTCAAAATAAAGAACTTTCAGATTTGGCCAACATTCAATTGGTTACACTTTTCTCTTCTTCGGGAAAATACCGCGAATCTGAAGCCATTTTAAAAAGCATCAACAAAAAAACATTATCAAAAACATTGCTTCCTAATTATTATGTGGCGTATCGCGAATTTTTTGAGCATTATGCCGCCAATAGTTACGATATAAAATACATTGAGCAAATACGAAAATACCGTGATTCATTGCTAATGGTTTTAGATCCCAGTACTTTAAACTATCAAATCAATAAAATTCAGCAGCGAATGTCTGAGGAAAAAACAGACATTTCGCAAAAACAATTACTGGATTTATTGAAAAATACCAAAGAAGATAATCCGCAATATGCCATGATTACTTATCTTTTAGGAAGTATTTATGAGGGAACACATCAATTAGAATTACGAAAAAAATACTACGCACTTTCTGCCACTGCAGATATTAAAAATGCCAATAAAGACAATGCATCGCTTCAGGAACTGGCCTTGGTTTTTTATGAAGTTGGGGATGTCGATATGGCGTACAAGCTCACGCAATCGGCCATTGAAGACGCGTTGTATTGCAATGTACAATTCCGAACACTTTTAATGTCAGAAGTGTATTCGATCATCAATACGGTTTATTTAGAAAAAGAAGCCAAAAGAAAAACAGAATTGCAATTGTATCTTTTATGCATTAGTTTACTTTCTGTATTCTTGATTGTAGCGGTTATTTACGTTTACAAACAAATGAAAAAAGTTTCGAAAATCCGTGGAGAATTATACGAAACAAGTCAAAAACTAGCCGAGTTAAACAAAGATATTACCGAAACCAACAATCAGTTGCAGGAACGTAATTCGCAATTATCAGAATCTAATCATGTTAAGGAAGAATATATAGCGCATTTTTTCAATCTTTGTTCGGCTTACATCAATAAATTAGAAAACTATCGCATTATTCTAAACAAAAAAGCGACGGCAAAACAGTTTGATGAAATTTATAAAATACTAAAATCAACCACTTTGGTAGATAATGAATTGGAAGAATTATATAAAAACTTCGATATTATATTTCTGAATTTATATCCCACTTTCGTGAAAGACTTTAACGAATTGCTGATTAAAGAAGAACAAATCGTTTTGAAACAAGGCGAATTGCTAAATACTGAACTTAGAATTTTTGCTTTAATCCGACTTGGAATTACAGACAGCGTAAAAATTGCTGCCTTTCTTCGTTACTCTTTAAGCACAATTTACAACTATAGAACCAGAGCTCGAAATAAAGCCGCAGTTTCGCGAAATGATTTTGAAGAAATGGTCATGAAAATAGGTTTAATTTCGCTGAAAGTGTAACGTTTTGTTTTAAAACCACTACTTTTTTTGGGCTTTAAAATTTATTAAATATTTGTAAATCAATATTTTAAATTTTTATTTCACTACTTTTTTTCGTTTAAAAATCTCATGCATACTATAACGTTTTAGCTTTACAATATTATTATAGGGTACTTTTGACACAAAGCTATCTTATATATAAATTAATGCTTTAATAAATTATAGTTATGTTTAAAAACGTTAAAACAATTGTTGTTTTACTTTTGTTGGCTTCGATTGGGATAAATGCCCAAAACAAAGTTCCGGTTTATCTTGATGATAAAAAGTCGATTGAAGAGCGTGTCGCAGATGCACTTTCAAAAATGACAACCGACGAAAAAATTGCCATGATTCACGCACAATCTAAATTTAGTTCGCCGGGTGTTCCTCGTTTGGGAATTCCGGAAAACTGGATGACCGACGGACCACACGGAATTCGTACCGAAGTTAAATGGGACGAATGGGATCAGGCAGGCTGGACAAACGACTCTTGCATTGCATTTCCTGCTCTTACAGCGCTTTCTGCAACCTGGAACAAAGAAATGGCTTCTTTATACGGAAAATCAATTGGTGAAGAAGCACGTTACCGTAACAAAAATGTACTATTAGGACCCGGAGTTAATATTTACAGAACACCATTGAACGGTCGTAATTTCGAATATATGGGTGAAGATCCTTTCCTGACTTCAAAAATGGTGGTTCCTTATATTAAAGGAGTTCAGTCAAACGGAGTTGCGGCTTGTGTAAAACATTTTGCCTTAAACAATCAGGAAACCAATCGTAACTCAGTAAACGTAATTGTGGATGACAGAGCGTTATACGAAATTTATCTTCCGGCTTTTAAAGCTGCAGTACAAGAAGGCGATGCTTGGGCAATTATGGGATCCTACAATAAATATAAAGGACAGCAATGTTGCCACAACGAATTTTTGTTAAACGATATTCTTCGTGGAGAATGGGGTTTCAAAGGAGTTGTAGTTTCAGATTGGGGTGGCGTTAATGATACCAAACAAGCGATTCATAACGGTTTGGATATGGAATTTGGCTCCTGGACAAACGGACTTTCATGGGGAACAAGCAATGCTTATGACAACTACTTTTTGGCAAAACCATATTCGATTATGATTGCCAGAGGCGAAGTAGGAACGAAAGAATTAGACGAGAAAGTAAGCCGTATTTTACGTTTATCTTTCCTTACAACGATGAATAAAAACAGACCTTTCGGGTCTTTCGGAACAGAAGAACATGCAAAAGCAGGTTTGAAAATTGCTGAAGAAGGAATTGTTTTGCTTCAAAACAACAATAATATTTTGCCAATCAATCTTTCTAAAACTAAAAAAATCGCTGTAATTGGTGAAAATGCCATTAAAATGATGACTGTTGGTGGAGGAAGTTCTTCATTAAAAGCAAGATATGAAATCACACCACTTGAAGGATTAAAGAAAAGAATAGGTAATCAGGCTGAAATCGTATACGCTCGTGGTTATGTGGGAGATCCGACAAGTAATTATAACGGCGTTATCGCAAAAGTAAGTTTAGAAGACAAACGTTCTGTTGCTGAACTAACCGCAGAAGCTTTAAAAGTAGCTAAAGATGCTGATATTGTGCTTTTTATTGGAGGTTTAAACAAAAGCGACAATCAGGATGCAGAAGGCCACGACCGTAAAGGATTAGAACTTTCGTATGGTCAGGATAAATTAATCAGCGAGTTGGCGAAAGTAAATAAAAATATAGTTTTTGTAAATATTTCAGGAAATGCTGTGGCAATGCCGTGGGTAAAAGAAGTTCCGGGAATTGTACAAGGCTGGTTTTTAGGTACAGAAGCAGGAAATGCTTTGGCAGCCGTTTTAGTTGGAGATGTAAATCCATCTGGAAAATTAACTTTTACTTTCCCTGTAAAATTGTCTGACAATGGTGCACACGCTTTGGGAGAATTCCCAGGTGGCGATGAAGTTAAATACAATGAAAGCATTTTTGTTGGATATCGTTATGCCGATAAACAAAAAGCAAAACCATTATTTTCTTTTGGTCACGGATTAAGTTACACGACTTTTGAATACGGAAAAGTGACAGCGGATAAAAAACAAGTTTCTGTTGATGGTAAAATTACGTTTTCTGTAAAAGTAAAAAATACAGGAACTCGTGAAGGTTCAGAAGTTGTTCAGCTTTATATCAGTGATTTAAAATCTTCATTGGTTCGTCCGATTAAGGAATTAAAAGGGTTTGAGAAAATTTCGCTTAAAGCGGGAGAAGAAAAAACAGTGACATTTACAGTTGATAAAACAGCTTTGAGCTTTTTTGATGATAAAAAACACGACTGGGTTGCAGAACCGGGCGCTTTTGAAGCAATCGTTGGTGCATCTTCAACAGATATAAAATCTAAAGTGGGATTCTCACTTCAATAGTTTCATTATTTCTAAATTGGTTGGTTGTAAAGCTGCAATTGTAAAAAATTGCGGCTTTGCTTTTAGAATTATTTTACGTTAAAATAATTTTTACCATTAAGATATTAAGTTAATTAAGCGTTGTAGTTAAAGAACTAAAAAAATTAAGTTCAACAAGCTTAATTAACTTAATATCTTAATGGTTCAAAAAAATAAAAACTTTATTGTTTTAAAATTAATTATATAATTGAGATAATTTGAAAATTAGATAATTGTGTAGCTTTGCGAACTTTTTACAAGTTTTCAAAAATTTTCATTGAGATCTTTGCGTTAAATTACCAATAAAAAAAAACTAACCATCAACCATTAACAATTAACCATTTTATGAGTTCAACTTCTATTGAAATTCAACCAAAAAAGCATTACGAAATCCTGGACGGTTTACGTGGAGTAGCGGCTATTTTAGTCGTTGCTTTCCATATTTTTGAAGCCTTTGGCGGTGGAAATCGTTTTATACAAATTATCAATCACGGTTATCTTGCCGTTGATTTCTTTTTCCTCTTATCAGGATTTGTTGTCGCTTATGCGTATGACGATCGCTGGGCGAGAATGACGCAATGGGAATTTTACAAACGCCGTTTAATACGTTTACAGCCCATGGTAATTATGGGAATGATCATTGGAGCCATTTTCTATTATTTTCAGGCATCGGATATTTTGTTTCCGATGATTGCCGGAATGGAAGCCTGGAAAGTGATTCTGACCATGGTTATTGGGTTTACATTATTACCAATTCCGCCATCATTAGAAATCAGAGGCTGGGGAGAAATGCACCCGTTAAATGGACCTGCATGGTCATTATTCTTCGAATATATTGCGAATATTTTGTACGCTTTAATCTTCCGTAAGTTCTCCAATAAAGTTTTGGGCTTTTTTGTGCTGATATTTGCCGGATTACTTATTAATTATACCGTTTTTGGTCCAAAAGGCGATGTTATTGGCGGATGGTCGTTAAATCTGGAACAAATGAATGTTGGTTTCACCCGTTTATTGTATCCGTTTTTTGCCGGAGTTTTGCTTTCCCGTTTAGGGAAATTAATTCATATAAAAGGCGCTTTCTGGGTTTGCAGTATTTTAATCACAATTGTGCTTGCCCTACCAAGATTTGGTGACGAAAATAGTTTATGGATGAACGGTTTATATGAATCTATCTGTATCATTTTAGTTTTTCCTCTTATTGTTGCGATTGGTGCGGGCGGAGAAATTAAAAGTGCGTTTTCGACTAAAATATGCAAGCTTTTAGGAGATATTTCATATCCAATTTATATTACACATTATCCTCTAATTTATTGGTTTACGGCTTGGGTTGTAGATAATAAAGTTTCAATTGCAGATGGTTATGCAGTAGGAATCGGAGTTTTGATTGCCAGTATTGTAATGGCGTATTTATGTTTAAAATTATATGATGAACCAGTTAGGAATTGGCTTCTTAGAAGGAGCAAAGGTTCAAAGTAACAAAGGTTCAGAGGCTCAAAGGTTCAAAGGCTCAAAGGCTCAAAGGCTCAAAGGTAATAGAGTAAACATCAAATTTTACACATTCCAAATCGTAGAGATGCACAGTAGTGCATCTACGCACAGGATATCGACAAAGAATGTAAATGATGAAGATGATGATTAAAAAAAGGGATGAAACATATAAAAACGTTTCATCCCTTTTTGTCTATTTTCTTTGTGGATATGCATTGTGTAGACACACTGCTGTGCGTCTCTACGATTATGCATGTCTACAATTGTAAATGTAAAAAACAACAAAGGTTCAAAGGAAAACTTTGTCCCTTTGAACCTTTGCATCTTTGAACCTTTAAAAAAAAACTTATTCAAGAACCAATGCTCCTAAAGCTTCTTTACTAAAACCTTTCAATTGATCTGTTTTTCCGGCTTTGATTTTGGCAACCCAATTAGGATCAGATAATAATGGTCTTCCCACAGCAACTAAATCAAAATCGCCACGGTCGAAACGTCTGTTTAATTCTTCCAAAGAAGTTGGCTCAGAACTTTCTCCTGCAAAAGCACCGAAGAAATCACCAGAAAGTCCAACAGAACCTACAGTAATTGTTGGTGCGCCTGTTACTTTTTTAGCCCATCCAGCAAAATTCAAATCAGAATCTTCGAATTCAGGTTCCCAGAAACGACGTTGAGAACAGTGTAAAATATCTACTCCGGCATCAACAAGAGGATTAAGCCACGCTTCTAATTCCTGTGGATTTTTAGCTAGTTTATAATTATAATCAGAAGGTTTAAATTGAGAAAAACGCATGATAACAGCGAAGTCATTTCCAACTTGTTTTCTGATTTCTTTTACTATTTCGATTGCAAAACGATTACGTTCCGGCAAAGTTTTTCCACCATAAATATCAGTACGTAAATTAGTTTCAGCTCTAAAAAACTGATCGATTAAATAACCGTGAGCACCGTGAATTTCAATGGTATCAAAACCTAATCTTTTGGCATCAGCGGCAGCTTTTCCGAAAGCAATAATAGTATCTTCAATATCTTTCTCAGTCATTGTGTTTCCGTTGCTGAAATCTGGTCGGTTTAACCCAGATGGACCTTCAAAAGGAACTGGAGGAACCCAGCCTGAATGGTGATTATCCATAATTCCCATATGCCAGATTTGTGGTCCCATTGCACCACCTGCAGCGTGAACTTCTTTAATTACTTTTTCCCATCCGTTTAAAGCTTCACCATAAAAATGAGGAACATTTCCGTCGTTAGATGATGAAGGTCTGTCGATTACAGTTCCTTCAGATAATATTAGACCAACTTCACCTTCAGCTCTTTTTTGATAATAAGCGGCTACTTCATCAGTTGGAATTCCGTTTGGAGAAAATGAGCGCGTCATTGGCGCCATTACGATTCGGTTTTTAAGATTTAACGTTTTTAAGTTAAATGGAGAAAACAGGTTGTTTGTACTCATAGTAATTTACAAATTAGATTGAATTAATTTACTGAGTGCTTCAAAGGCACCTTCGTTGCGTTTATAGTAAGTCCATTGTCCTACGCGTTTGGATTCTATGAATCCGGCGCGTTGTAAAATAGACAGGTATTCTGAAACTGTTGATTGCGTCAAGCCCGCTTTGGCCTGAATTTGTCCCACACAAACGCCGTGTTCAAATCCGGCGTGCTGAAGCTGATCCGGAAAGTTTATTTCGGGTTCTTTTAACCATTCCAGCATTTGCAATCTGGACTTATTAGATAATGCTTTAAAGATTTCTATATTTTCCATGGTGCAAATATATCGACTTTTCCCGATATACCAATTTAAAGATTTTTTTTTAGGATAATTTTAAGAAGGAGAGGAGAAAGTTTATATTTGTTTTGTGGATTAATATTGCAAAGTCGCGAAGTTAGTTTCACGCAGATTTAAAAAGATTTAAGCAGATAGTATTTATATTTTTTTAAATTAAATCTGCCCTAATCAGCTGAATCTGCGTGAAAAAATCTTTTAAGCATTTATTTGAAGCATAAAAAAACGATGCGACTTTGTAAGAATTGAAACGAACCCCAATAAATAACTTAATCGATTATGAAAAAAACTTTACTTATTTTAGGATTATTATTCTGTGTATTAACAAGTTCGAAAGCTCAGGTTATTGGAACTGATGTTGGAGATATTGCACCAGAAATAGATCTTCCGGATCCAAAAGGAAACAACGTTGTACTTTCTTCTTTAAGGGGAGATTTGGTTTTGGTTGATTTCTGGGCATCATGGTGCGGGCCTTGTACGAAAGAACATCCTGAACTTATAAAATTATACAATACTTATCAGGGAAAATTTTCGATTTACAGCGTTTCGATGGATACTAAAAAACCACTTTGGCTGGCTGCAATTGCCAAACAAAAATTACCATGGACTCAAGTAAGCGATTTAAAATACTGGACTTCACCAGTTGTCGGCGATTATATGCTGCAATCTGTTCCGCTAAATTTTTTAATTGACAAAAACGGAATTATCGTCGCCAAAAATATTCATGGAAATGCTTTGAATGAAATGGTGAAGAGTATATTAGGACAATAGAGTTTTTTTGTTTCAGGTTTCAAGTTTCAGGTTTTGGATTGCGAAACTTTGTCTATATACTAAAGTTTACACAAAGCGGATAAACGTTAAACCCGACAGTCCCGAAGCCTCGGGATAAAACCTGTCGGGTTTAATCGCTTTACGGAGAAAAACTTATTTTGAATGAATTGCCGATCTTTGTCAAAGTTTAAAACTTTGACAAAGATTCTTGTTGAAACTTAATACAAAACAAAACCTGAAACAAATCAATTTATGCAATCAAACCTCAGTTTGTCTGAATTTCGTAGAAGATTGACCGATAATACAGAAATTGGTTCTCCAAAAGCAGCATTGGGGCAGGTTAGAGTTTTTGCTTTATCTGGTGCAGTAAAGCCTTTTTATGGATTTTTTGATGACAACAGTTTTAGTTTAACTATAAATTCATTAAAATCATCAACTTTTTTTATTGTGAAAGGAAACTACAAGAATGGTAATAATGGAGTAGAAGTAGATTATATTGTTGAATCGGGCAATAAATACCAGCAATTTTGGTCACACTATTCTCCAATAATTTTGATTGTGGCCATTAATATATTTTTTCTCTTTTTCGCAAGAGGACTAAGACGAGCGTCTACCATTGTGAATTTGTTTTTACTTTTTTTGGCTTTCTATTCGAGATGGTATGAAGAGCGGAAGAGACAAAAGTTAGAAAAAAAGTTTATCAGTATTTTTGAAATAAAAAGATAAGTACGAGCTATTTACTTTTTCCATCAGAATTACTTTTCAGTGCATTTTTTCTATACGAAGAAGGATTTTTCCCTGTATGTAATTTGAATATTCTCGTAAAATGGCTTTGATCTGAAAAGCCTGTCATGTAAGCGATTTCAGTAAGCGTGTAAGTTGAATTCTGAATAAGATTTATGGCTTTTTCGATTCTTAATTTTCGAACATATTTACCAAAATTTAAATCTTCAAAGTATTTAGAAAACTCCCGTGATAAATAAGAAGGATTGAGTTCTAAATCATTTGATATTTTTTTAAGATCGAAAGTAAATTGTGCGTCGATTTGATCCTGAATTATTTCTTTTAAATCTTTAACCCAGGAAGGCGTTTTTTTACCTGCTTTTTTTTCGCTTAAAAATTTATTATAGACTTCATGAAGCAAATTTTCAAAAGGGCTATTTTGCAGATGATTTTGTTTGTAAAGATGCGTAGCCCAACTGTAAAGCGCATCGTAGAGAATCATTCCGTTTTTTAGCAATTCTAAATCGTCTGTGATATTATGAGAAAGTCCGGCCGAAATTGCCCAAAGGCCAGATGATTCTTTTGCAATTTCATGTCGGTCTGTATCCGCGCCACGAACAATTTTTGCCATAATTAAAACCGCAGGATCTTTAATTTGATATTTCTTAATGATGTAATCAAAAGTACATTCTTCATTATAATGCGTAAATTCTACATCAGGAATATCAAAAGGAATTGCGTTTAATTCTTTTGCTTTGGTAATGACTTCATTAAAAGGAACATAAAAAAAATCAGCTTCAGGATCAACAAATTTTTGAATCAGCCATGGACAAGCAATTCTGTCAATCTTTGGCCTTTCTCTTGTAATCCACTTCATTTTATTTAAATAGATTAATTTAACCCATCAATAATAGTTCTTACGCCTCCAAAATTGGTTTTTAGCATTTCTCTTACCTGAAATTGTGTTTTATTTCGGGTCACGCTATCCCATTCTTTAAAATCATAAACGTGAATATTTTTCGCATACGGATTGGTAACGAAAGAAAGTCTTGCGATTGAATATTTAAAATATTTTAATTCATGCGAAATATGTCGGTTTGGCACAACGATAAGAATGGTTTCAAAATCCAGAAAATTCTTTGGCACATCGTCCCTTTCGCTCAAGCCAAGATGATCAAAAAAAGCAACTATTTTTTGATCATTTAGTTTGTCAATTTCCTGATCTATACGCTTAATAGTGCTAAGAAGCGTATCTTCATCTTTAATAACACTCATGGTACTACTTTTTTAGTTGAATTTCAATATAAAATTACGCCAAAAGAACAAGAACTGCCAAAAGAACCCTAATAGAATCATTCTAAATTTTTTAACACCTAATTTTCAGTCTTATTTAAGAACAATAAATTATGATTTGATAAAATACTATTATTTTAATCAAATTAAAAACAATATTTTTATCGCTATTTTACAACCATTATCCGTTAACCACGTTTTTATGAAAGCTATTTTTCCAAAAGGAATTCTGTTCTGTTTTATTTTCTTGATTTCTTATTCTGCTTCGGCACAAAATAAATCAGAAAGAGATTTGACCCTGATCGATAAAGATTGGCGATTTTCATTTGGACATTTATTTGATACCGGAAAAGATTTTGGTCATGCAACGGGATATTTTTCCTACTTAACCAAAACGGGATTTGGAGATGGTCCTGCATCCAGCAATTTTGATGACAGAGCATGGAGAAAACTAGATCTTCCGCACGATTGGGCGGTTGAACAATCCTTTAGCGAAAAAGCGAGTTTTAGTCATGGTTTTAAAACTGCAGGAAAAGGTTTTCCTGAAAAAAGCATTGGCTGGTACCGAAAAAAAATCAGTATTCCGGAAAGTGATAAAAGCAAAATTATTTCGCTAAAATTTGACGGCGTTTTTAGAAATTCGAAAGTGTTTTTTAACGGCTATTTCCTTGGAACAGAAGAGAGCGGATACAACAGTTTTGAATATGATGTAACGGCGTATGTGAATTACGGTGGAGAAAATACGATTGTCGTGCGTGTTGATGCCTCAATGGAAGAAGGCTGGTTTTACGAAGGCGCTGGAATTTACAGACATGTTTATTTGAAAAAAACGAATCCGCTTCATGTGGCGCAAAACGGAACTTATGTGACTTCTGAAATAAAAGAAAATAAGGCAGAAGTTTCAGCCGAAGTTACTATCGAAAACAAAGGAAATTATAAAGGAGCAATCGAAATTATTCAGACGATTTTGGATGCTCAGGGAAAACAAATTACAACGGTTTCTGAAAACGGAACTGCTCCAAATTTTTATCAAACAACAAATTACACTTCAAAATTAACGGTTAATAATCCATTATTATGGGATATTGAAAATCCGAATTTATATCGTTTAATAACTGAAATTAAGCAGGAAGGAAAAATTATAGACCGTTATGAAACTTCGTTCGGGATTAGAACCATAAAGTTTGATGCCGAGAAAGGTTTTTTCCTTAACGGAAAATCGGTAAAACTAAAAGGAACAAATAACCATCAGGATCATGCAGGAATTGGAACGGCTTTGCCGGATGAATTGCAGTATTTCAGAATTAAAAAACTGAAAGAAATGGGTTCGAATGCGTATCGCTGTTCGCATCATCCGCCAACGCAGGAACTTCTTGAAGCCTGCGATAAACTGGGAATGCTGGTTATTGATGAAACCCGTTTGATGGGAATTAATGATTATCATTTGAATGATTTGGAGCGCATGATAAAACGCGATCGCAACCATCCGAGTATTTTTTGCTGGTCGGTTGGAAATGAGGAATGGAATATTGAAGGCAATATTACAGGTGAACGTATTACGAATGTGATGCAGGAATTTACGAAAGGTATCGATGCTACAAGACCTGTAACGGTGGGAATTAGCAGCGGTTTTAAAAGCGGAATTTCATCGGTTGTAGAAATTATGGGATATAATTACATGGGCAACGGCGATATTGATGCACACAGAAATCAGTTTAAACAACAGCCGGGAATGGGAACAGAGGAAGGCTCTACTTTTGCAACGCGAGGAGTTTATTTTACAGATGATGCCAAACATTACCAAAGCGCTTACGATAAAAAACCGCGCCCAAGTTTTTTTAGTATTGAAGAAGGCTGGAAATTTTATGCTGAAAGACCATATTTAGCAGGAATGTTTATCTGGACGGGTTTTGATTATCGCGGAGAGCCAACGCCTTACGGCTGGCCATCGGTTACTTCGTATTTTGGGATGATGGATGTTTGCGGTTTCCCGAAAGACAATGTTTTCTATTTGAAATCGTGGTGGGGAACTGAACCTGTTTTGCACATTATGCCTCATTGGAACTGGAGTACAGGAAAAGAAATCGATGTTTGGGTACATTCTAATTGTGATGAAGTAGAACTTTTCCTGAATAAAGAAAGTCTTGGTAAAAAGAAAATGGAACAAAACGGACATTTAGAATGGAAGGTAAAATATATTCCGGGGACGCTTGAAGCGGTTGGTTATAAAAATGGAAAAAAGGTGCTTTCGGACATTCAAAAAACTACAGAGAATGCTCAAAACATCAAACTTTCTGTTGATAAAGAAAACATTTCGAATGCAAATGTTGTGGTTATTACAGCTGAAACAACTGATGAAAAAGGAGCACATGTACCAACTGCAAATCACGAAATGACTTTTTCTATAAAAGGCGGAAAGATTCTTGGAGTAGGAAATGGAAACCCAACATCTTTAGAAAGAGATAAATTTATTGATAACATAGAGTTGTTAGCTATAACTAATTTTGAGGAGAAGAAATTAGCTTCGGCTAATATTTCTAACCAAATTACTGTTGAAGCTGATAATAACTGGAAAGAAGCTTTTAAAGACAGAGATTATAAAAATCAAGCTCCTGCATATGTGTATCGCGGAAAATTTGATTTGAAAAACAATATTAAAACAAACACAGTTACTTTCTTTTACAAAAAAATCGGAATAAACGCAGTCGTTTTTGTGAACGGAAATAAAATTCCGGCAAGTACAGATGATGATCAAAAATATATTTTGAATGCGGCTGTTTTAAAACAAGGTTTAAACACAATTCAAATTATTGCGCCGCCTTTGCAAAAAAATAAAGACTGGGATGTTATGAATACAGATCCGGGAATTATTCAGGTAATTACACCTGCAGAACAATGGAAACGAAAATTATTTAACGGATACGCACAAATCATTATTCAGAAAGATGAAAATGCAGCCGAAGTTATTTTATCGGCTACAGCCAAAGGATTAAAAACGGGAACAATTACTGTAAAATAGTTATTTATGTTTTGTGTCAGGCTGAGCGGAGTCGAAGCCCTCTCCAGGTAAAAAGCCTTCGACTCCGCTCAGGGTGACACTCATTTCTAAAACTCCTAAACTGAAATTACTTTATCCAAAAAATATTTCCTATCTTGATATTCAAAAGATTAATAATTATTTTTACTTTTAATAAAACCCTCAAATGTTAGATAATCTCGCGTTTTATATCGGTATCGTCATTGTTATCCTTTTCCTGATTATGGCGAGCAACAAAATAAAAGTTGCTTATCCGGTTTTATTGGTTTTGGCGGGATTGGCGATTAGTTTTATTCCCGGAATTCCGAAATTGCGTATCGATCCCGAACTTATTTTTTTCATATTCCTTCCACCATTATTATATGAAGCGTCCTGGAAAATTTCATGGAAAGAACTCTGGCGCTGGCGACGCATTATAACCAGTTTTGCCTTTTTGGTGGTCTTTTTTACAGCACTTTCTGTTGCACTTTTTTCGAATTATTTTATACCGGGATTTTCACTCGCATTAGGTTTTTTGCTTGGCGGAATTGTTTCTCCTCCTGATGCTGTAAGTGTGGGCGCCATTATGAAATTTGTAAAAGTACCCCGCCGAATGTCTTCTATTTTAGAAGGTGAAAGTTTGTTGAATGACGCTTCATCGCTGATTATTTTTCGCTTTGCGCTAATAACCGCAGGTACGGGACAATTTGTTTGGTATAATGCTGTAACGAGTTTTGGATGGATGGTAATTGCGGGAGTTGGAGTTGGCGTAGCAATTGGTTTTATTTTCATGAAACTGCATAAATATTTGCCCACAGATGCCAATATAGATATCGTATTTTCTATCGTAACGCCTTATGTTATTTATCTCGTTGCCGAGGAAATTCACAGTTCTGGTGTTCTTGCCGTTGTAAGTGGCGGATTATTATTATCGAATAACCGGCTTTCGTTTTTAAGCAGCACATCGCGATTGCGCGGCGTTAATGTCTGGGAAAGTTTCTGCTTTATCCTCAACGGATTAATTTTTATGTTTATTGGTCTTGACTTACCCGAAATTACTTCAGGGTTGGGAGATGTGAGTCTTTCCTCAGCGATTGGTTATGGTCTTTTGATTACATTGGTTTTGATTATTGCGAGATTAATATCGGCTTATGCGGCTGTAATTGTGACTTTGATAGCCCGAAATTTTATAACAGTTGCAGATTCCAGACATCCGGGTTACAAAGGAATTGTAATTATTGGATGGTCTGGTATGCGAGGTGTTGTATCGTTGGCAGCGGCGTTATCTATTCCCGTTTATGCGCAGGGCGGAGCTGAGTTTCCGCAAAGAAATTTGATTCTCTTCATCACTTTTGTTGTTATATTGACCACATTGCTTTTACAAGGACTTACGTTGCCGTGGCTTATTAAAAAATTAAATATGCCGGATCCTGATTTTATTATGCCCGATGATGAAATGTATAATAAGTTAAGACGAATGCTTTCTCAACAGGCTCTGAATCATTTAAAAACAAACTACAGCCAACATCTTGAAACTGAAAAAGTATTGCAGCAACTCGCTGTAAAATGGGAAGATGCAAGTGTTTCTAACAACGAAGATATTTTAATGACCGAAGAAGCCAAAAAAGTTTACAGAGAAATATTAAACCTGCAAAGACAATGGCTTACAGATAAAAACAAAGATCACCGAATTGATGAAGAAATTGTGCGCAAGCATATTTTGCATTTAGATCTTGAGGAAGAGAAATTGCATTTCCTTTAAAATTTGTTTCAGGTTTCAGGTTTGTTTTGTTTCAAGTTTCAAACTTTGTCTATAAACTAAAGTTTACACATAGTTTTGTCATCTCGACGGAGGAGAGATCACACGCGTAAGTCTACAAAGATTGGCGATTTTGATTGCGGAGTTTCTAGTGTGATCTCTCCTCCGTCGAGATGACAAACTGAGCGTAAATTAGTAACGTATATCAAACCCGACAGGTTTTTAAAACCTGTCGGGTTTATTACGCAAACCTGAAACCTGAAACAAAAAAACTAATTCACCTCTTTCTTAACCATTTTCCAACTTCCTTTTTCTTTAGAATAAGTTTCAGTTATAAAAACATTTTTAGCCTCTTTTCCTTCAAGTTTAATTGCTTCGATATAAGTTAGTACAGCCGTATTTTCATCAGAAGAAACAATTCTGAAATCTTCGGTATTTAAAGATTCATTTTGCTGTGATAAAAGTCTCAATAATGGTTCTTCTTTAATGTATTTTGTTAATTCAGAAGTAGAAACAGGTCCATTGTGAGTAGGGTAAATTGTTTTTACTTTGTTATCTAATGCAATTTTCTCGATTAGTTTTAAATTTTGATCTGCGAGTTGTCTGTTTTCATGATAAAAATGTTCTCTTACATGATGACCGTCAGGTGCTAAACCTCCGCCTTGCGCTTTAAATGTGCCTACGAAAGCATCTCCAACAAAAAGATTATCGCCAATCAAAATCAATAAATCTCCCGGAGTGTGTCCGCCTTTTATTGGAATTATTTTTCCATCAAAGCCATATTTTTTAAGATCGATATTGGCATTTTCGACAATAATATCCGGCGTAAAAGCGGGATAATCTAAGTCGGAATACTGGCGAAGTCTTGTTCCCCAAATGCTCACATCTTCAGATTTTGATAATTCGGTTTTGCCTGAAGTAAATTTGTTTAAATCGGCTTTGCTTCCGGCAATTTTGGTTTTGAAATTTTGCTGCAGAAATCTCGCATTTCCTGCATGATCGCCGTGTCCGTGTGTAACAATGGCAAGAGCAATATTTTCGGGTTTAAAACCTAATTTTTTGATAGCACTTATCAAACTATCCTGATATCCGGCAACGGGAACTCCGGTATCAATTAAAATCAGTTTTTCTGAATTTCCTTTTACCAGATAAGCTTCAGTAAAATAGTTCTGAATATGGAAAATCTCAACTTTACTATTGTCTTTGTTTTGTGCCGTAATGCTGGAAGTGATAAATAAAAACCATAGTAATAATGAAAATATTCTCGTATGGTTTGGGTAAATTGTCTTTTTCATTTTTATTTGAATTAAATTATTTTGTCGGTATTGACAATGCAAATTTGAGACAGAATAAAACGAATAAAAATGAACTGGTTTAGGAAATAAGGTTGAACTGGTTTAACTTTTTGAAGTTTTTCTGTTGCGAATTTTACTTAAATATTCGGTACTAAAACCAAGATAAGAAGCCAAAGCATATTGCGGAACGCGTTTTGCAATTGCCGAATATTTGCTCATGAATTCGTCGTAGCGTTCTTCGGCCGTTTTGGTAAAATTAGATAAAAGTCGTTTTTGATGAAAAGCCAAGGAACGCTGGGTAATAATGCGTTCGAATTTTTCAAGTTTCGGAATTTCCTCCAAAAACTTCTGTTCGTCTTCGTATTCAATTTGAATTAAAACAGAATCTTCCAGAGCTTCTACAAATAAAGTTGCAGGTTCCTGATAAATCAAACTGCTGTAATCAGAAATCCACCAATCTTCGATAGCAAACGAAAGTGTATGTTCTTTTCCTTCATTATCGACCAAATAACCTCTAAATGCGCCTTTTACAACATAACTTTTGTGTTTGCATACAAAACCCGGCTGCACGATAAACTGTCTTTTTTTGACTTTGGTAATCTTCAAAAAAGTCGCCAGATGCGTTTTTTCAGCGTCTGTCAAATCAACGTATCTTGATATATAGTCTATTACGGGTTGTACTTCTTTCATGTAACAAAGATAAAAAAGAAAAGGGTTTGTTTTGTTTCAGGTTCCAAGTTTCAATCTTTGTGGACAAACTAAGAACAAAACCCGACAGGTTTTTAAAACCTGTCGGGTTTATTGAGCAAAGTGAAAACTTGAAACTTAAAACTTGAAACAAAAAAACTTATTAATTTTTATTTGATTTTCATAACTTTGCAAAATGAAAGAGCAAAGCGTATGTCAGGCAACAGAACTCGGAATTAACGATTTAAAGTTAAAAGGGTTTAAAGTTTATGAGATAAATGGTGATGTAAGTAAAATTCCAACCTATAACCGCAGGGATTATTACAAAATTTGCATTAATACCAGCAAAAGTCTTATTCATTATGCAGATCGGGGAATCGAAACTGACGGAACTATTTTGTTTTTTGGAAATCCGCATATTCCATATTCGTGGGATACACTTTCACCTACTTATGAAGGATACGCCTGTGTTTTTACCGAAGATTTTTTAAAGGTAAACGACCGTTCAGAAAGTCTTCATGAGTCGCCTTTGTTTAAAATAGGCGGAACTCCAATTTTCTCATTATCAGATCAACAGAAGGTTTTTGTTGATTCTCTTTTTGTAAAAATGATTGAAGAACAAGAAACAGATTATGTTTTTAAAGATGATTTAATGCGCAATTATATCAATTTGATTTTGCATGAATCGATGAAAATGCAGCCGTCAGAAAATTTCTTTAAACATAAAAATGCTTCTTCACGAATAACTTCTTTATTTCTGGAATTGCTGGAAAGACAATTTCCCGTTGAAACTAAAGATCAGCCACTTGTTTTAAAAACTCCACAAGATTATGCTCAAAGTCTTGCCGTACATGTAAACCACTTAAATCGTTCGGTTAAAGAAGTGACCGGAAAACCTACTACAGCCCATATTACTGAACGAATTATTGGTGAAGCCAAAGCCTTGTTACAACACACAGATTGGAGTATTGCCGACATCGGTTATTCACTTGGATTTGAATATCCGAGCTATTTTAATAATTACTTTAAAAGACTTACCGGAACAATTCCGAAATCGTTAAGAATGTAAATTGTTTCATATTCTTAATTTTTTGTTTGATTATTGTTATCTCGGGTTCGCTTTACTAAAGTAATTTTGCGTCGAAATAATTAGTATTAATCCTTTATCGGTTTTCTGCAAACTAAATAAAACTTCTTAAAGCACATTCTTGCTTTGCTGATTTAGTTTTCCCGATAGTAAAAAACAAATAATTATGAAAACTACAGAAAATCAATTAAATGAAATTTTTCCTAAAGGCGATTTGGCTTCGGCAGATTACTTTACGGGAAAAGCCTGGGTTAAAATGCTGGTGCCAAACGACCCAATTTTAAATACTGCAGTTGGTAATGTCGTTTTCGAACCCGGTGCAAGAAACAATTGGCACACACATCCCGGAGGACAAATTTTGATTGTAACGCACGGAACAGGTTACTATCAGGAAATTGGAAAACCAATTCAATTGCTAAAGGAAGGTGATGTGGTAAATATTCAACCCGAAGTTAAACATTGGCACGGAGCATCTCCAGAAAGCGAATTTACCCATATTGCCATCAGTACAAATACTCAACTGGGAATTGTAGACTGGCTTGAGCCTGTAACTGATGAACAATATAATAGTTTTTAATAACCAAACTCAAAACCAATTATTATGTCAACAACTTATTCTACCGTTATCGAAGAAGGGAAAGTTCCCAATACTTATATGACTGGTGATGTTTCCTATAAAAAACAAACCAGCGATATTCACCCTGAAAATACAATGATCAAAGAAGTAACCTTTGAACCTGGCGCAAGAAGCAACTGGCACGTAAATGCAAGTTTGCAATTGCTTATCGCGACAAACGGAATTGGTTATTTTCAGGAAAAAGGCCAAGCAATACGATTACTTCATAAAGACGAAGTGGTTACTATTTTACCGGGAATAGAACATTGGTACGGTGCAACGCCATTTAGTAAATTCTCTTACATCATCATCATCACAGAAGTTGATAAAGGCTCAGGAAGCTGGTTACAAAGCGTAACCGATGAAGAGTATTTTAGTTACGGAGTGAAATAAGATTCTAAGATGCTGAGTTGCTAAGGTCCTAAGTTTTAATCTTTGCGACCTGGCGCCTTTGTGGCTATAAAAAGTAACCTGAAACCTGAAACAAAGAAAACCTGAAACAAATTTAAACCCCCTTAAAATGGAAACAAAAAACATAAAAGCCTTTGGTACAGAAGCTGCTGAAGCACCTTTACAAACATTAGACATCAAACGAAGAGGCGTATTGGCACATGATGTTGAAATCGAGATTTTATATTGTGGAATTTGCCATTCTGATTTGCATTCTGCCCGTAACGAGTGGCACGGGACTATTTATCCAATTGTTCCCGGACACGAAATTGTGGGAAGAGTTACAAAAGTTGGCGAGCATGTAAAAAACTTCAAAGTGGGTCAATTAGCCGGAGTAGGCTGTATGGTTGATTCTTGCCGAGAATGCGAACATTGTAAAGAAGGCCTGGAGCAATTTTGTGAGCCTGGAAATACATTGACATTCAACTCTCCTGACACTCATTTGGGCGGACAAACTTTTGGGGGTTATTCTGAAAGTATTGTTGTTGATGAAAATTATGTGTTGCATATTTCAGATAAACTTGATCTTGCCGGAGTTGCACCTTTACTTTGTGCCGGAATCACGACTTATTCTCCGTTAAAACACTGGAAAGTAGGTCCAGGACAAAGAGTAGGAGTTGTGGGTATTGGTGGTTTAGGACATATGGGAATCAAATTAGCGAAAGCTATGGGCGCTCATGTTGTTGTTTTTACGACTTCATTATCTAAAACCGAAGATGCAAAACGTTTAGGCGCAGATGAAGTTGTTTTATCTACAGATCCTGAACAAATGGCAAAATATGCCAGAAGTTTACACTTTATTTTAGATTGTGTTTCGGCTCAGCATAATATAGACGATTACCTAAATTTATTGAAAGTAGATGGAAATATGGTTTTGGTTGGCGCTCCAATGGAACCACTTCCTGTAACGTCTTTCAGCCTTTTAATGGGAAGAAGAAGCTTCGCTGGATCAAACATTGGTGGAATTGCAGAAACTCAGGAAATGCTGGACTTCTGCGCCCAACACAACATCACCGCAGATATTGAATTAATTGGAGTAAACGATGTAAACAATGCTTACGAAAGATTACTTAAAGGAGATATTAAATATCGTTTTGTGATTGATATGGCTTCTTTGAAATAGGTTCAAAGTAGCAAAGGGACATAGGTTTAGAGATTTTTAAACTTTGTGGTAGAAATAGACAAACTAACTAAACTAAACTAAACTAAACCTTTGAACCTATGCAACTCTGTACCTTTGTCCCTTAAAGAAAAAAAATAAACCCCTTAAGCAATTCAACTCTTAAGGGGTTTCTCAAAAAAAAATACCAGTACCAATTATTTTATTTTTTATCCAGATTTTGTTTTAGCATTTTGGCATGTTCTAAATGTGCTGTTAAACCAGCGATATTATTAGAAGCCCAAAGTCTAATATCTGCATCTTTTGCGTTTTCAGAAGCTTTTTTAAGCTTATCAATTGCTTTTTCATGACCATCAATCATCATGTCAGCAAATTTTTTGTCGAAATCAACACCAGTTTTCTCGTTTAGTTTATTGTATTCTTCCTGACCATCTTCAGTTAACGAAGTTGGTAACGTAAAGTTTTTTGTTTTAGCCAAAGCACTTACTTCAGATGCTGATTTAGTGTGCTCATCAACAAGCATTTTACCAAAACTTTTTACCTCTGCATTTGTACTTTTAGTTTGCGCTAGTTTTCCAATTTCGATTTCAGCTAGGTTAATTTCAGCCTGATCTACCAAAAATTCAGAATCATCTTCTTTGCTGTCGATAGAGTCAAATTTAGCTTCGTTAGCATCTTCAGCAACCTCTTTTGGATCTTCTTGTTTAGTTTCGTTTTTGCAAGAATTTAAAAATATAATGATTAGTCCGGCGCCTAAAATAACTTTTCCTGCTAATAGTAACTTTTTCATGATTTTATGGTTTAAATGTTATGATGTAAAATTATATAGGATGTAGATGGAATGTTTTACAGCATTTTTAGATAATGTTACAGGATTTCAAGATTGAGGTTTTGATTTGAATAAACCGTATAAATACTTAGTGCTAATTTTTAATTTATAACTACACTTGCTGAGGATTTAATTATAGCGATTACGGTTTTCCATAAACTAGCTGGAAATTGAATTATGATATTTGTTTAATTAAAAATATTCTCATTATGAAAAAAATCGTATTCTCATTTATTATAATTATATGTTTGTCTTCTTGTAATCAAGTAAGAACTGAAAAACCAATAATATCTAAAAACCAGATTGTAATTAATCTTAAAAATATTGCAGGGAAAAGAAAACTAGATGTTGATAAAATATTAGGAAAACCAGATAATGTTGAAACTTTTAAAGAAAGTAGTACTCCTTGTAAAGATATACCTTGTGAAAAAGCCTATTATCAAAAAGACAAATTTGAGATAATATTTATAGATGGAAAAGCAGATTGGATTACTGTTAATGATTTATCTCAATATGATTTTGATGAAGAAAATATTAAACTACTCGGACTTTCTATTGCTACGCCAGATTTCAAAAATCCACAAGATGTAATTCGCTGGAAAAATATTGAGAATATTAATGAGATCAATATTTTCAACGATGGATCAAATAAAATATCATATGCTTACATTAAAGTTGTAACGAAATAATTATTATTAAAAAAAGGATTGAATATGGAAACAACGATTAAAGAAATTAGTGGAAATGCAGTTATTCCATTACTTAATGTTTCAAATAATGGGGCTAAAAAAATAAAAGAATTCTTTATCAATTGCTCTGAATTGGAAGATTATAATCATGTTGATATTACAGAATCTGAAAAACATAAAACATTATATAAAGAATTAAAAGAAATGGATGGGCCATGTCTATATTTTTTTGAAATTCTATCTGATAATCTAACATCTGATATAATTGATAAAATAAAAGAATATTCAAATAGTGAAAATTCCAAATCAATTCCTGCGATAAAAAAGACTATTCCAGAAAGTAAAATACTTTATGTAGGCAAAGTTAAGCGTCACTTTTGGGGAAGATTAATTCAACATTTAGGTTTTTATAAAGTAAATAGAACTCAAGGACTTCAATTATTCTATTGGTCAAAACAGTTAAATTTGAATATTAAAGTAACAGTTTTCGAATTCGAACCAGAAATGATTAAGCATAAATAGTTAATGAGAAGGAATGTCATAATATTTATTATATTTTTATATTAGCAAATAAATAAATGACATTGAAAATAAACTATACTTTAGATCGGGAAGATTATAAAAAAGCAGGAACAGAATTAATTACGAAAAGGTACATATTTCTGATAACTTACTTTTCTCTGGTTTCAGTTATAGTGAGTTATACATTTGTATACAAAGACTTTAATTGGTCGGAATTTTTATTTATTTCAGCTATTTTTTTCTTTTTTGCCTTGATTGTCATTAGTATTATTCCTGATTTAATAAAACATTCAAAAATCAAAAAACTAATAGATTCACAACCTGATTTATTAGGGGAAAAGTCTTTAGAAATAAAACCAGATGGAATAGAATTTAATAATTTTTATAACAATGTTGTCAAAGTGTATGAGTGGCATACTATTAAAAAGACATATATCACGAAAAATTACAGTTTTATAACTTTAAAAAATAGGACTTCATTTATCATTAAAAATGAAGATTTAAAAGAATCTGATTTTATTAAAGAATTAAAATCAAAAATTAAAACTTCTTTTTAAAAATTATATTCTTTACGTTCTCGCAACAGCAGAAAAACCGAATCAAAATGAAAAACCTACTTAGATTATTGTTATTAATTTTCTTCTCGAATGCTCTGATAAGCTGCGATCCTTCACAGCATATTTCATTTATAAACAAAACAGATTTTGATGTAAAGATTAAAATTAATTTAGATCCTAAAGTAAAAGATATTCAACTTTATCAAAATGCAGAAAATGATTCGATTGTTTATAATTTAAAGAAAAGTGACACCGCTACAATTTATTGTGGAATTGGAACCTGGTCAACTAACGAAACTGTAAAATTTGCCAATTCGATAAATAATCTTGAAATTGAAACAAAAGACACTAAAACTATTTACAAGTCTAAAAAAGCCATAAAGGATATTTTAGATAAAAACATAAAAGGTATTTTGGTAAAAAGTCTTATAGAGATTAATATTGAATAAAGAGATACTAGTAAAAAACAAACAAATAGAAACCATGCCATCAATAATAAATCAAAAATCAGTCAAAATATTTCTACGTTTGGCACTTTCAATTAGTTTTCTTTCGGCAGTTGCAGATTGATTCGGACTTTGGAGTAAACAGGTTTCAGCTTGGGGAAATTGGGAAAACTTCGTAGCATATACCAAAGTATTAAATCCGTTAATTCCTGAAAGTTTGATTAATCCGGTTGGAATTATTGCTACAGCAGCAGAAATTATTTTTCCTGTCTTTCTGCTTTTAGGTTTCAAGACTGAACTGTTTGCAAGACTTAGCGGTTTCTTATTATTGTTATTTGCTTTATCCATGACATTTTCAACAGGAATAAAAGGCGCTTTTGATTATTCGGTTTTTACATCTGCGGCAGCAGCTTTTTCTTTGAGCTTAATGAAAGAAAAATATCTTGAAATTGATGTTTATCTTCAGAATAAAAATAATTAAATATAAAAATGAATAAAACATTACTTGTCTGTTTATTATTAGTTAGTTACAACTCTCATTCGCAAATAGGTGAAGGGCAAAAGTTTTGTGAAGAGTCTAAAATCGGTAATTATTTTCCCGTCACCTCCTATAATTTTAATAAAAAAATATTTTGGTATAAGACTTTTTATTATGAAGTAAAAAAAGGTACAAAAATTATTAATGGAAAGACGTACACTGAATTTGAACAAGAATGGGAAGATAAAAGGATTAGTTTATTGTATTTTCGAGAAGAAAATGGTGTTATATATCAATATAATCAAGATACAAAAGAAGAATCTATTAGATATAGCATTAATTTTAAAGAAGGAGATAAATGGGAAACAGCAGATGGAAAAGATCACTATAAAATTATTTCATTTACCGGAGAGTTAAGAACTCCGTATTGCATATATAAAAACCTACTGGTAATCGAAGCCAAAGTGAGTTATGGAAATTTTAAATTTTATTATTTTAGGGGTCATGGTTACATTGGTGCGACTAAAGATGATAAGTTGGTTTCTTGTGTAACTCCGGAAAGATAACTCAAAACTCATAACTTCAAAACAAAAAATCCCAATTCAACAGAATTTGGGATTTTTTGTTTTAAGAACCCTTTGATGTATAGTTAATTATGAAAGTATGCAAAAGAATTATATAACGAATTCCAGGCTGTTTTTAAGGAACTTTGATATTACGCTTTACGGAGTACTAACCACAAAATTTAATCGTCATGCAAAATTCAGGAATTAAGAACAAAGAACATTACGAGACTCTTATACACAAGGTTTTAAGTAACGAAAAATATGGACAAACTGCTAATTCTTCTAACGTTGGAGAAAAAAGCGGAAGAACAAAACCATATGAGGAATGGACGAAAGAAGAGCTCTATCAGCAAGCCAGAAAAGTTGGTGTGGAAGGCCGCTCTTATATGAATAAAAGAAACTTAATCAAATCATTACGAAATAACTAGAATGCAAAATTTATATCTTCAATAAATTATGAATGCCAAACTCTCTCAGGAAAAATTAATGAAACAATTGATACAGTCACCTCAATTGGTTCTAGAAAAATTAGATTTAGTATATGTAAGCGATAACAGCTTAACGATCGAGCGTTGCAGAGAAGGCGAGGGGTTTGTTTATAAAAAAAACGGAAGATGTATAAAAGCAAAAAACGAAATAAAACGCTTTAACAGCCTCGTGCTTCCGCCTGCGTGGGAAAAAGTGCGAATTGCAGATTTGTCAAACGGTCATCTTCAGGCTGTTGGAACGGATGTTAAAAACAGAAAACAATACCGTTATCATCCAAAATGGAATCTTATCAGAAATCAGACTAAATTTTATAAAATAGCCGAATTTGGAAAATACCTCCCAAAAATAAGAGAACAGGTCGATCAGGATCTTGCTCAGAAAGAGTGGTGTAAAAACAAAGTTACAGCACTTGTAATTCGCTTAATGGAAGAAACGCATATCAGAATCGGAAATGAAAAATATGCGAAAGACAACAAATCGTACGGACTTTCGACATTAAGAAAAAAGCACATTAACATCGACAAAAATACGCTACGTTTTGAATTCGTTGGAAAAAAAGGCGTAAAACATACTATAACGACCAGAAACAAACAACTGGTTAAACTGGTAGGGCGATGTGAAGAAATTCCGGGTATGGAAGTTTTTAAATATTATGATGAAAATGGCGAACGCAAAGTTTTAGATAGTCATATGGTGAATTCTTATCTGCATGATATTACAGGAAAATATTTTAGCGCCAAGGATTTTAGAACATGGGGAGCATCCTTAATATTTTTCGAAACTTTAATGGAAATCGGGACAACAACCGAAGAAAAAGAAATTAAAAAGAATATTCTGGACGCTTTTGAAACTACAGCCGAGTCTTTGGGAAATACAAAAAATGTATGTAAAAACTATTATGTACATCCGCTCATTGTGGCAAGTTATGAAGATGGATCAATTCAGCAATATTTTGATCGCGCAAAAAAATGCCGAAGCAATCAGCCGCATTTTTCGCATTCTGAAATTGCTTTTTCAGAATTAATAGGCAATTTTCAGCCCGAATTTTCATAATGAAACGGATTGAGCTAATAATTGAACGTTTTGAGTTAACAGTTTCCTTTTTTATGTAGCAACTTTGAGAAATATAAAAGGATTCAAGTTGGGGACAAAACGACACATTACCATTGGTACATGTGTCGTTTTAATTTAAACTAATAATCTAAATAAAATGGGAACAAAAAGTGGCGCTTATCAGGATGTTTATATCAAAAGAGATGACAAAATCGTAAGCTTAAAAAATGATGTAACAGATTTTTGTGAGAAATATATAAAACCTGTTCATCCTGAAAATTGGGATTGGTCGGTAAGAGATTTTGAAAATCCTGAAAATGATCCAACAATTGATGAAGCGCGTGCTATTGCGGCTGTCGTTTACAGAGATTTAAGCGAAGATAAAGATACAGATGTTGATCTTTCGACTATGGATAATGTTGAAGCTATTAAGGCTTATTTGAATCCAAAAAGCAAGCACGAACGATTTAATATGGAAGAGTTTGCCTTTGCCTTAAAAGTAGAACTTGAACATGGCAGGGTAAGAGACGTAAATGTAACCAACAATCATCCGTTTTTAACCGCTATGATTGCGCTTGCACATATGACAGAAAGTTTAACGTATTACAAAAGACTGGCCGTTATGGAAGCACAAGGCGAAATTTTTGAGATTATGCGAAAAATCGAAAGCTCAGAAACCGGAAAAGAAGAATGGTATAAAGAATTAGGCAAAGCCGAAATCGAATTAACAGAAGCCCGATTAGGTCTTGCAGAACGTTTGGAGAGAATGGACGATATCCCAACTTTAACTAAAATTGGGGACTAAAAAAACTGCTTAAGGCAAAAAAACGCCGTTACTAATTTTAGTAACGGCGTTTTTTTAATCTATATTTTCGATTAGAATTTTCTGGGATCGTTATCATTATAATCATCTCCAGAATCTTCTTCCTCGATTTCTCCCGGTTCCAAATCGTCTTCTAAATCATCATCGTCATCATCAGGATCTAATTCCTGTAAATCCTCATCTGATTCTGTTAATTCTTCAGAGTCTGAAGGATTGTCGAATTCATCGTTAAGGTTATCTGCATTTTCATCATAAAGAAGATCTCCTGTAGTGTGCGTGTGATCGTCAAGTTCTTCTTCTTCTTCTCTGTCATCTTCATATTCTTCCTCATCTTCCTCATCAAATTCATCTGCAGAATTGGTAAAATCATCATTTACATTATCTGATGGGTTATCAAATTCATCATTTAAATCATCTGCGTCATCTACCAGATCGCCCGGTTGATGAAAATCGTCATCCAAATCGTCTAAATCATCTTCATTTGTAATACGTTCCTGATCCGGAATGGCTTTATTAGGATCATATCCATTTATAGTAAAACCATAATTTTTAACATCACCCTGATGACTAGCTCTTCTGATTTCGTCATTATTATAGAGCTTCTCGTTCATAATATTGTTTTGTCTGTTTAAATTTTGATTTCGCGGATCTCTATTTTCTACAGTACTATTTCTTTTATCAGTAGTTTCCATGACAAGTTAATTTTATTGTTCGTATAATACAAATCTAATTACTAAGGTGTAGGATTGTCTTATAGAATTAAAATCGCTAATTCTATAATTCACAGATGATTATATTGTAAATAATGTAAGAAATACTATAACTGATTGCTACTAATCAAAAGTACTTTTACAATTATTAATAACAATTAAATTATTTATCATGGAAACTAAAAATAAGAAACAGACTACGACAAAAAAAGCTGCACCAAAACAAACAACAAAAGCAGGAGTAACAAAACCAAAATCAAATGCTGCATCCGGACTTACAGAACTGTTTGAAGATGGATTAAAAGACATTTATTGGGCAGAAAAAGCTTTGACAAAAGCGCTTCCCCTAATGGCAAAAAATGCAACATCTGCAGAACTAATTGATGCGATTACAAACCATTTAACAGAAACTGAAGAACATGTAGCCAGATTGGAACAGGTTTTTGCAAGTATTGGTAAAAAAGCAACTGCAAAAAAATGCGATGCAATGGAGGGGTTAATTGAAGAAGGTAAGAGTATCCTTGAAGAAACTGAAGTTGGCGTTGTTCGTGATGCAGGAATTATTGCTGCCAGCCAGAAAATCGAACATTATGAAATTGCGACTTATGGAACTTTAAGACAATTTGCAGAAACACTTGGTCTTACAGAAGCCGCTTCCTTATTAGAATTAACTCTTGACGAAGAAAAAGGCGCAGATAAACTATTGACAGAAGTTGCTGTAAATGCAATTAATGTTGAGGCTGCCGAAGAAGATGAAGCTTAGTTTTCAAAATATCTAAAAAGTGCAGTAATAAAAGCTGCACTTTTTTTTCATTTTTTAAAATTTAAATCAAAAAATATTATTCATTATGCCCGAAGGTCCGTCTATCGTAATTCTAAAAGAAGAAACTGAGCAATTTTCAGGAAAAAAAGTGATTTCGGTTTCTGGAAACAGCGCTATTGATTTAGAGCGAATAGAAGGTAAAGTTATACAAGCGATTAAAACATGGGGAAAACATTATTTAATTTGTTTTGATGATTTTACGGTTAAGATTCATTTGCTAATGTTTGGCACTTATCGTATTAATGAAAGAAAAGAAACCATACCCAGATTAAGTATCGTTTTCTCAAATGGAGAACTTAATTTTTATACCTGTTCGGTTAAAATTTTAGAAGGTGATATTAATCTGCATTATGATTGGGAAGAAGATGTAATGAATATAAAATGGAGTCCTGAAAAAGCAAAGCTAAGTCTGGAGAAAATTCCGAATAAGATGATTTGTGATGCGGTTTTAGATCAGAATATATTTTCTGGCGTTGGTAATATTATTAAAAATGAAGTTTTATACCGATGCCATGTTCATCCGGAATCTTTAACAGGGAAAATTCCACACGATAAAATAGACGAAATAATTGATGAATGCTCCATTTACAGTTTCGAATTTTTAGAATGGAAAAAGAAATCTGAATTAAAAAAACACTGGCTGGCACATACAAAAAAAATTTGTTTAAGATGCAGTCTTCCTTTTATAAAAAAACATACCGGCACAAAAAAACGCAGTAGTTTTTTCTGTACCAACTGTCAACAATTATACATATGAAAAAAGTAATAAAAATAGGATGTTCAAGTTATAATAACCGTTTTTGGAAAGGTATTTTTTATCCGGAAGATTTACCAACCAAAAATTGGTTCAATTTTTATTGTCGCCATTTTAAGACCTATGAAATGAATGGTACTTTTTATAAATTTCCAACAATCAGAATAATGGAAAACTGGTATAAAAAAGCACCGGATAATTTTTTGTTTTCAGTAAAAGTTCCCAAAGAAATCACGCACATTAAAAAGCTGGTGGATTGCAAAGAGCAAATCACAGAATTTTATAATGTATGTGATGATGGTTTAGAAGAAAAACTAGGCTGTATTCTTTTTCAGTTTCCTCCAAGTTTTGATTATACCGAAGAAAGGCTTTATACTATTATTAAAACATTAGATAAAAGCTTTAAAAATGTAGTTGAATTTCGGCATAAAAGCTGGTGGAATCAGGAAGTTTGGAATGCTTTTCAACAAAACAAAATAACCTTTTGCAGTGTAAGTTATCCAGGATTGCCAGAAGATATTTTAACCCAATTTCCGCTTATCTATGTTCGTTTTCATGGAAATAAAAAACTGTTTTATTCGAGTTATTCTTCTGAAGAATTAGAAAATGTAAAAAAGAAAATTGAGGATAAATCAGGTTTCGTTTATTTTAATAACACAGCAAGCGAAGCAGGAATTTTGAATGCTTTGGAGTTTAAAAATATGGAATTAACTGTAAAAAATTAACCGCAAAGTTCGCAAGGATTTACGCAAGGTTAGCAAAGTTTTTTAAGCTTTGCGTTGTGACCTTTGCGTAAATCCTTGCGAACTTTGCGGTTAAAATTTATGTGTTTGAAATAACTATAATTTCAAACTTCCCTCAATTCCGTCATCCATTGTTTTTCCGGTAACAAAAGCGGCGGTCATTTTTGCAATAGCAACCATTTTTCCGTTTTTATTGTTCCAGTAATAACCATCTTCAGGAATTACTTTAATAATGCTCAAATTTGGATCATCTTCGCCGCCCGGCATCCATACTTTTATAATAGGATCATATAATTCGTGAATTATTTCAGGATTGTACAAAATGCTGGCAGTTCCATGTAAGGTTAAAAATTTATCATGCGGTTCAGAAAAAAATATTTCAACCGTTGGATTTTGTGTAATCTCTGCATTTTGGCTGCTATTTCTATCAGATAAAAACCAAAGCTGACCCAGATCGTCAATTTTTTGAACAGACATTGGTCGCGATTGTAATTTATTTTCAAGATTATAAGTACACAGCATGCATGTTTTTATATTTTCTGCAAGATCTTTTATTTTATCTACAGCAAATTCGTTTGTAAGGTCTTTATGATCTCCCATGGCTCTATATTTTAAGTTATTTGTAAAGTTTTTTCAAAACTAATTTGACTGTCGTACAAAAGGTATTTTTGAAAAATTATTATATGTAAAGTTGCTGTTTTTTAGATTTTTAGTTCTTATAGAATTAAAATTATAAGTTATGAGATTTCTATTATTTACTTTTTTGTGAGAATTTAAAATCAATTGTTATATTTTATTTATTTGAATTATCTTTGGTCCGTAATTATACCACTTTCACATATATGACAGATTTGACCGTATTTTATACCGATGATGATGAAGATGATTTGAGCATTTTCGCCGATGCTGTTGAATCATTGCCTAAGAAAATTGATCTTTTAACTTATAATGGCGGAGAGAAATTATTAACGGCAATTTATAATCCGCCGCCAACTCCACATGTTGTTTTTTTAGATTTAAATATGCCTGGTAAAAATGGTTTTGATGTTTTGGCAGAACTTAGAAATTCTGAAGATAAAAAAGACATTCCAATTGTTATTTTTTCTACTTCAAATGAGCCTGGTATTATAGAAAAATGCCGTACACTTGGTGCTAATTTTTTTATTACCAAGCCAGTTTTAATGAAAGATATTGTAAAATCTATAGAACATGCTCTGGAAATTGATTGGAAAAACTTCGTTCCCGGACCTAAAAACTTTGTTTACAAATCATAAATAAACAGTGTAACAGATAAAAAAAACACCAAATTCAAAATAGAGTTTTGGTGTTTTTTTATTTTATTCTGGTAAGTAAATTTCAAAAGTTGCTCCTTTGCCTTTTTCGCTATGGGCACGAATTATTCCTTTGTGGTTTTCTACTATTTTTTTAACGATGGCTAAACCAATTCCGGTTCCGGAGAATTCACTTTCGGTATTTAATCTCTGGAAAACCTCAAAAATTCGTTCCTTATATTCATCTGCAAAGCCAATTCCGTTGTCAGATATTGTCAGATGATAATACATTTTATCAGGATAATCAACAGGGATTTTTGTTTCGTAACCCTTAATTTTCCTGGCTTTAATTTCAACATATGGATCCTGGCCTTTTTTAGAAAACTTCAAAGCATTCCCGATCAAATTATGCAGTAACTGTCTAAACTGAAAAGGAATAACAGTTGCTTCTCCCAAAGGATTTAAATTAATAATTGCATTTGTTTCTTCAATACGTTCAGAGAAATCACTGATAACTTCTTCGGCAATTTCATCCAGATTCACTTTTACAAAAACCCTGTCGGCCGAATTTGTTCTGGAATAGGTAAGGAGGTCCTGAATTAAAGTCTGCATTCTTTTTGCCGAAACTTCTATACGGCCTAAATATGTTTTGGCTTTCGCCGAAATATTCTGTTCATCCAAATCAGAAAGACGACTGGCAAAAGTTTGTATTTTTCGTAAAGGTTCCTGCAAATCGTGGCTGGAAATGTAGGCAAAGGATTGTAATTCAATATTCATATTAATCAAATCCTTGTTTTTTTGCTCCAATTCGGCCGTACGTTCGTATACTTGTTTTTCGAGATTTTCAGTAAAATTTTTCTGATCCTGAATATCAGTACTTGTTCCAACCCACATTTGTATATTTCCTTGTGCGTCTTTTTGCGGAATTGCCCGGCTTAATTGCCAGCGATATTCACCATCATAACGACGAAATCGATGTTCTAATAAAAAGTCTTTTCCGGTAATAATGGCATCTACCCAAACTTTAATATTTTCTTCGCGATCATCAGGATGAACAATTTGCAGCCAGCCATTTTTATCAATATCTTCAAAAGTAAGTCCTGAATAAGAATAAACAGAATGATTGAAATAATTTATATTACCCAATGAATCACTTGTCCAGATATGCTGTGGCATAGAATCTGCAAGAAGCCTGAATTTTTCCTCACTTTTCATTAATATCTGATGCGCATTTTTTTCATCGGTAATATCTATAATAGTACCAATCATTTTTGCGGGTTCTCCATCTTCATCAAAAAATATTTTTCCGTGTGCTTTTATCCAGCTAATCGAATTATCGGGTTTTATAATTCTTGATTCATATTTATAAATGCTGGTAGTAAGCGCAACCTCATATGCTTTTTCTAAAATAGGCCTGTCATCAGGATATATCATAGTCAGAATTTCGGGTCTTGTTACTTTTGTTTCTTTTTCAAGACCAAAAAGCGAAGGTAAATTCTCAGAATAAATTAATTCCTGTGTTGGTATATTCAGGTCCCAGGTTACGATTTCGGCAATTTCGGCCGCTAAACGTGCTCTTTCTTCTGCATCTTCTACTTTTTTCCGGGCTTCTACTTTATCTGTAACATCATTAACAGTAACCATTACTCCGGATATCTCGCCATCTTTTTCAAACAAAGGAGTATATTGATAGTCAAGGTAAAATTTCTCCAGTTTTCCTTTAATATCTACATAAGCAACAGCTTCTTTTTCTTTTATAATCTTTGCATTATTTACAACGTCGTCAAGCAGTTCCGGATATTTTTGTTCGGAGAGTTCCGGAAAAACTTCCAGAATTGGCTTTCCAATAGTTTCTTCTTCCGTTTTTTGCCAAATAACATTCATCATAGTATTATTGGCCATTTCAATGGTGTGATTTTTTCCTCTAAAAATGGCCATCGCAATTGGTGATTGCATAACTAATTTTCTAAAAGCGGCCTCACTTTCTGATATAAAATGACGTGTTTTTACAGTTTCTGTAACTTCATAAGCGGCAACAATAACTCCCGAAATAGTATCGTTTTCTTCTTTTAAAGGATGAAAAACCAAATTAAAATAGCATAATTCCTGTTTTCCATAGCGGTTTAGGGTTACCGAAAATTCATCTGTAAAATAAGGATTTCCAGTTTCAAGAACCTTCAAAAGAAGTGGCTGAGCAGTTTCTTTGGCCTCGGGAACAGAATTAAATAAAGGTTTTCCCAGAATATCATTTTCCTGTTTATCAATAATTTGTAAATAGGTAGGATTGGCCATATCGACAATCAAATCCTGACCTTTTAATATAGCAATGCCAAGCGGAACCTGCTGTACTGTATTTCTAAATCTTCTCTCGCTTTCTTCGATTGTATTTCGAGCAATTACCTGCGAAGTGACATCACTTGCGAGAGCCACAATACCAGAAATTGTTCCATCTGGTTCTTTCAAAGCTTCGTATACAAAGTTTATATAGAAATCTTCGACTTTTCCCTCACGGGGAAGCCTGATCAGACGTTCGTGTGCTTCGAATTTTTGTCCGGTTTGATAAACATTTTCAAGAATAGTTTCTAAGCCTTGTCCTTTAGCCTCCGGAAGTCCTTCAAAAATGGGTTTGTTAACTACTTCATTTTCCTTTCGTCCCCATAATTCGAGCATAAGTGTATTTGCAATTTCAACTATATAATCAGGACCTCTAAAAACACACATTGCACTTGGTGTTTGCAAAATGTTATTGAGATAGCGTGAATTGCTTTCTTCTAATTTCCTTACTAATTTTACTTTTTCGGTTGTTTCATTACAAATAACCAAAACTCCTGCAGGTTTTCCGGATTCGTTATTTACGGGGCTGTAACTAAAAGTCCAGTAAACATCTTCCATTCTTCCGTTACGATATATAGGCAGCAATTGGTCTTCGTGCCAGGTTGCTTCACCTTCTAAAATAACCTGGTCTATAAGCGGTTTTATAAAATCCCAGATTTCCGGCCAGGAATCTACACCTTTTTGACCTAAAATAGAAGGATGTTTGCCATCATTACCTAAACTTGGTCGGTAAGCATCATTATAAAAACAAATATGATCCGGTCCCCAAAATAAAAACATTGGAAATTTTGAATTTAGTAAAAGTCCCAATGTTGTACGCAAACTTTGCGGCCATGTTTCGACTGAACCTGCAGCAGTTTTACTCCAATCTTTAGCACGGGTTAATGCTCCCATTTCGCCTCCTTTCGAAAGGAAATCCTGATTCATATCTATCATGAAAGTGTATTTTCTTTTTTACTTTAAGTAACCAAGGTCTGTTAATAATGTTCAATAAATATACTAATTTATCAAGAAAACTGCACAATTTTTTAAGGGAATTAGGCAAGTAGTAATTAAAATTTAAATTTTTTAATTGAGATAAAATTTAAATCTTTTGAGTTAAGCATATCTTTTTTTAATGAAGAAATTTGAATAAACAGATTGCTAACATTTAACTAAAAATATCAGGTCATGAAAAAGGAAATGTCAAAACACGAAACAGACTACATAAAGAAATATGAAGAAGAAGGATATACAAGCAATTTTTTGTTCGATAACAATTCTTTAATAGATTCAGAAACAAAACAGGTTTATAAACCTGAAGATATAACTATTGTAGCCCATCACCGTTATGAAGGAATGAGCGATCCGGATGATATGTCGATTTTATATGTTATAGAAACGAAAGATAAAATAAAAGGAACTCATTTAATTGGTTATGGACCAATGGCAGATCTGGAAGAAGCAGAATTCTTTAAAGACATTCCTGAAGAGAATTACGCTCAAAACTCAGATATAAACGAACTGACTTAGACGTTGGACTATTTTATTTTGCAGGAAAGCAGTTATTCGGGATTAATTCCTGAATAGCTGTTTTTTTATGAGATTAATTGTAGCGGGATAATTTAACCTGCATTTTTCTGAAGATAATTTAACCGCAAAGCATGCAAAGGTTTACGCAAAAACCGCAAAGCTTTGCGATCTTATATTGTATAAATACAACTCTTAGTGCACTTTGCGAAAAACCTTTGCGCGCTCTGCGGTAAATTGATTAATCCAAACAGTTTTTAAACGTAAGATATTAATTATGAAAAATCTGCCTGAAATTGTATAATAAATTGCCTGTAGATATGTACGAAATTTGAATATTATAAAACAGGAATGACAAACCTAATAAATAAGTAATAATAAGATTGTACATAAAGAAGTACTAACCAATTTATTAAGCCAAACCAAAATGAAAAAACTTTACTTAAATACAGGAGAATTCAATACAATTTTTAATGATCTGACCGATAGTTTCGGAGGTGAATTAACCACTAATAATAATGACTATAATTTAGCTATAAAATCAAAGTGGGCAAAAGGAAAAATTACGGGAACTCATTTTGAAAAAGAAATATCATATATGCATTTTGACCTTACGTTTCATAACGAAGTAAGTTTGAGCATAGAATCTTTTCAGGGAGCGCCAATATTTTTTGCTTATTGTGAAGAAGGAAGCCTAACACATAGTTTTGGTGCCAATGGCGAGAAAAAAAGCCTTAAAAAACAACAAACCGGTATTTTAAACAACACATCTACAATCAATAGCGTTTTGTATTTTGAAAGTTTCAAACGCATTCAGTTTTCATTGATCGTGATGCCTTTAGCGGTTACTTTAAAAGAAGAGAGTTTTGAATTGATTTCTCATTTGAAAAAAGTTTTTACAAGCGAATCCGGAAATTATATTTATATCGGACAACAAAATCCGAAAATTACCCAAAAGCTAAAAGAACTTCATACGATTCCGCAAAAAGGAGCGGTTAGAAGTTTGCTTCAAAGAAGTATTATGAGTACAATTTTGGATCTGGAGATAGCCCAACATAGTTATAACTATGCGACAATGATTGCTCCGTTTATGAATTTGGCGACAAAACAATTTGATGAACTAAAAAGAATTTCGAACATGAATTTTTCTGAAGTTTTATTCTCAATTGGTCTTGGACGCAAAAGTTATTTCCCAAGATTAATAAAAGAGAGATATAATACATTAAATAAGCATTATCACCAAAATTCGCTAGCTAAAACAGCCTAATATACCTTTAACTTGTAAGATCAAAAAACAGCTTTTATATAAGCTGTTTTTTTTGTTTATTTATATTTCATTCCTTTAATTTATAAATCGATTCTAAAAGAATTAATGTTAAATTGTATGAAAAAACGTATTTTATTTTAAATATTATTTTTAATTATAAGAATTTTACTATTTTTATAAAAAAAATAACATTTAAAATTGAAGTACTTTGACATCAGCAAAATTGTTTCTTTTAGGCATGGAGCGGGAATTACTATGGGTAGACACAAATTATTCCAGATATGTAGCAAGAGACGGTTCGCCTGGCAGTGATCTTGAAGGAGGATTGCTTCGGTTAAGTTTTGTTTCACAAGAAAGCGATGAGGTTTTTTGGCATAATATGGTCAAAAAAGTCGATAAGGAAACAGAGAGAATGGAAAAAGGAGAAATACATTTTTATAACAAAGGAAATGAGGATAGTGCAATAAGAAAGTATAAATTTAATGATGCCTATTTGATAGAATTCTCAGAAATATTTCATTCCTGGGGAACAGAAAATATGCAAATTATTTTGACAATTTCACCTGCGATTCAAAATTATGGTTATTCACAAGACTTTGTAAAACATTGGCAGATATCATCGTTACCAACTCAGCCCACTTATTATCAACCCAAACAAGAAACCGAAGACCGTATAATATACATAAACGGACATTTTTATAATAAAGATGGTACTTTTGAAGGTAAAATAAACGAACCTGATTTCGAAGGAAGTGTAGAGGATGTTTATGTTTGTGATGGGAAATCAACCCAAAAAAATAAAAATGGAAATGATTTGGTGACTTATAATAATACTAAATTGTTGAAAGAAAACGATGTGAAGATTACTCATGAGAAATTTATAAATTTAGCATCAATAGCATATGGAGAATGTTCATTAGAATACAACTTAGATGTTAAATTGGAATTATTTGCTATCGCATATGTAAATTTTAAGCATTCAAATAATGTAGCATATGGAAAAGATAGTGCTGGGGCTATATCATTTAGAAAAAGAGAAAATGAAAAAAGGAATGGTACTGTAATGCAAACTGCTATTGCAGCAGTCATTAATGCGCTGACCAACGGCACAGATTATAGTAATGGTGCTGATTCATGGGATGGGGTTGATGTATTGACAGGAAGATTTGATGCTAAATGGAAACAAGAAAATCATTTTAGGCAAAGAGTACATGGCAAAAGAAAAGGAATAACCGATCCTAAAAATTTGTCTCAAACTTTTTATAGTAATGTAAAAAAAGCATTAGAAAATAAAATTAGCAATCCAAAAATAAGTGAATCATTGCAAAAAGATTATCAAAATAAACTTGACAATTTAAAAGACCTAATAATTTATAAAGAGGAATACGAAGTTGTAAACAAACAAGACAAACTTAAATACACACCTTGTTTTGAGATATTAGCAACGCATGCCGGAAGCATTTTTTACAAAGAACTAAAATAATTATGAAAAAATATTATATAATATGGTTTGTATTAATTGTAAGCAATTTATTTTCTCAAAATAAAAAGTATGATACAATATTGTTTAAAAATATTAAAATTGATAATCGGGAATTATATTTTGAATATAAAAATTTCAAAGATTTAGAGACAATCTACGGGAAATTGAATAATAATTTAAAAAGAATGAAAACTACGGAAAAGATTCCTTTACATTATAATTCAAAGCTTATCAATTCATTTTCTAATGATGAAGTTTCATTATTAATGACTAAAAATAAGGCTTTTGTGGATTATTTTGATTTTGAATTATCTAAAAAAACTGGAATTATTTATTATAAAAATAAGAAAATCATATTATCTAAAAACCTGACATTATCTCAATTTAAGAAAGTTTTTAAAAACTCATATAAAAATGCATCAGGATTACCAGTGACTCCACTTGAGAGAGCCGCTTTTATATCGGCTTTTATAGTAAACAAAAAAAGGACAGGATATATTAGTTTTACATTTTACGATAGTAAATTAATCTCATTTTTTATTTCTGATTACAAACCTGAGAATTTTTAATCAAGGTAAAATGTTTCCAAAATAAAAACAATAATTACTGATAGTACTTCTACTGACACTATTTTGGATTCTTATTCTAAAATTAATTTAAGATAAGTTATATCAAATAATGATCACTTAATACAAGCGCCCTGCTCGTGAACAAAAAGAATGGCAGCTATCTAAATAAAACCGCCTACAAATCAATTCAAAAAATATCAACCAAAAAACAATAAATTGAAAATAAAATTCATTTTACTAATACTACTTTTCTGCAGTTGCAAAAACTACACCTTTGAAGGTAATGTTCATGATTATGACACAGATAAACCGCTTAAAAATGTAGAAATTATCATTAACAATAATATAACCCGAACAGACAGTTTAGGATTTTTTAGCTTGAAAATAAATTCAAATTCTGCGAATATAATATTGAAAAAACAAGGATATGCTACAAAAAAGCTATATCGAAAATCAAATACTAAAGAAGAAACTCATAATGAGAATCTAAAGAATCCAGCCATTTATTTATACAAACGCGAAAGTGATTTTTATAACAAAATGAGATAAACAGAAAACAGCTTTTATAAACTGTTTTTTTATTCGTTAACTTTCCTTTTCGTAATAAATAATAAAATAAACCATTATCAAATTCAGAAATAAGGAAACACTGTTGGTGATGATAATTGGCATATCATTTTTAAGAATACCATAAACAACCCACACGGCAATTCCGAAAGTTAAAACACTGAAAGTTAAAAGAGAAATTTGTTTTACTTTTTTCGTTTTCCAAACTTTCACGATTTGTGGCACAACGGATATTGTTACACAGATTCCGGCAAAGAGTCCAATAATATCGGTTAAATTCATAAGCCTTTTATTTAAATCTATTTTTTCAGGATAAATTCTCTATCAAAATTCCATATTAAATTTAATTCTGTTTTCCTGATAAGCTTAACTTCAATACATAAAAGAATACCTCAATAAATTCTTATTTTTTATTATTTGAATGAAAATAGCCACATTCAAAAGTGGGTTTGAGGCTTATAGCACAAATCTAATATCTTATATATCACACTAAAATGGAAATTCTGAAACTCAACATGGGAATTATGAAACTTATTTTAATTACGATAAAAGAGGGAACTTGTTTTTTTTTATAAATTTGAAAGTTTGAGCGAAAGTTTTTAAAAGAATAATCAACTTTTAAAAAATATAATCAATTTTAATCCGAATTAATTAAAATTTAATTCATAACGTTTTACTCCCCAAATAAAATGATATTAATTGTAGATGATATTCGGGCTAACATAATTGCCTTAAAAAAAACACTTGAACTGCATGATATTGAGGTTGACACAGCAGAGTCCGGAGAAGAAGCTTTAAAGAAAATCCTAAAAACAAATTACTGCCTTATAATAATGGATGTTCAGATGCCCGGACTTGACGGCTTTGAAGTTGTAAAAATTCTTTCCGGAAATAAACGCACCAAAGACATACCGGTTATCTTTTTATCGGCGATAAGCATCGAAAAAAAATACATTTTTAAAGGTTACGAAACAGGAGCTGTCGATTATATTACAAAACCTGTTGACACTGATTTATTGATCTTAAAAGTAAAAACTTTCCTTAAAATTTACGATCAGCAAAATCAATTGAAAGTTATGAAAGACTTACTTTCAAAAGAGATTAAAATTCGTAAAGAAGCTCAGGATAATTTAGAAGTTAAAATCAGCGAGAGAACAAAAGAACTGGTTTCTAAAAATGAAGAACTGGAAATGAAGAACCACGAATTGCAGCAATTCGCCTGGGTGGTTTCTCATGATTTAAACGAGCCAATCCGAAAAATTCAAATCTTTATTAAAATCATAAAAGAGCTTTATTTAACCACAGATGCAAAAGGAATTGATTATGTGGACAGAACCATAAAAGCTGCCGAAAGAATGCAAACCCTTATTACAGACTTGCTTGCTTACTCGCGACTTTCCTCAAAAGTTAAACCTGAAAAAACAGACTTAAATGTTGTATTACAGGAAGTCCTGTCGGATTTTGATTATTTGATAGAACGCAAATGTGCGGTTATAAAAACAAGCCAGCTGCCAACAATAGACAGTATTCCGAGCCAGTTGCGTCAGGTTTTTCAGAATTTGATTGGAAATGCGCTTAAATTCTCCGGAAATGTGGAAATTCCGATTATTGAAATCACTTCTGAATTAATAAAAACGAAAGATTTTGACAGCGAAATTGCTCCTGATGGAAAATTTTGCCGAATTACTGTAACAGATAACGGAATAGGTTTTGACGAAATTTATCTCGACCGCATCTTTATTATCTTTCAAAGTCTTAACGACCGTCAAACTTATGAAGGTACCGGGATTGGTCTTGCCATTGCAAAAAAAATTGTTGATAAACACAACGGATTAATCACCGCAAAAAGTCAATTAGGCAAAGGCGCCAGTTTTATTATCATTCTTCCCCTACAATACGAAAACTAATCAAATCGGATTACAACCTATGAAAAACAACTTTAAAAGAAATTTACTAATCAGCTCCCTGGTTTCATTACTTGTATTAATGATCAGTTCTACGGCGTCGTTTATTAGTATAAAAAACTTATTGAAAAGTAATTTTTGGGTCAACCATACCCAGGATGTTATTTACAACTTAAACCAGGGATCTTCGTCGCTTACAGATGCCCAAACCAGTATGCGAGGCTATCTGATAACCGGAGACGAACAATTTGTAAACAGATATAACGCATATGAAGCAGAATCAAATGGTTATTTTGATAAGTTAGATGAACTTACAACTGATAATCCGTCACAGCAAAAAGCTTTATTGCAATTAAAAACGCTTCGATCTAATTTCTTTAAATACTTAAATAATCAAATTGTAAAAAAACGACTAGGGAAAAACAATACTACATTCGACTTAAACGAAGGAAGAGCCATGATGGACGAACTTCGTACTTATTTTAAAAGAATTGAAAGTACGGAACAAGCACTTTTAAAGGAACGAAATGAAACTTCAGAACGTTACGGAACTTACAGCACAATATTAATTATTGTCGCATTTATTATTGCATTTTTGATTTCGATCGTGTTTTTAATCAGAATTTTAAAAGATTACAACGAACGTTCTGAGCTTCAGAGAGAATTAGAACAAAAAGATATAGAAACTGCTCAAAGGATTGAAGCAATCAGTTCTATAGCATTAAATATTTCAAATGGTAATTATGATATTCGAGTAGACGATACCAAGTCAGATGCATTGGGGAGCGTAGGAGAATCTCTAAACAGCATGAGTGGTGCGCTAAAGCAATCGTTTAGTTTATTATCAGAAAAAGAATGGATACAAAGTGGTGTTGCAGGTCTTAATAATGTCATGTTAGGCGATAAATCGTTGAAAGAACTCGCAAAAGATGTTATCGAATATTTGTGTCATTATACAAACAGCAGTGCCGGCGTTTTTTATGTTATAGAAGGTGATGAACTTGCTTTTACAGCAGGATATAGTTATATCCCGACAAAAAGCAGAGAAACAATTCAAAAAGGCGATGGTCTGTTAGGCCAGGCAATTATTTCGGGCGAACTTTTAGAATTAAGAACTATTTCTTCAGATTTTATTCATATAAATTATGCTTTGGGCGAAATAAAACCAACGCATATTGTGGCAGTTCCGTTGATCGATAACAGAGTAGAAGGAGCCCTGGAACTGGCGAGTATTTATGGTTTTTCTGAGTTACATTTAGAATTCCTTAGAACCATAGCAAATAATATTGGTATTTCCATCAAATCAACGCAAAACCGTAAACGTGTTATGGAGTTGTTAGAAGAAACCCAATCACAATCAGAAGAATTACGTGTTCAGCATAGTGAATTAGAAGCAATTAACGCCGAATTAGAAGCACAAACAGAAAAACTGCAGGCATCTGAAGAAGAACTTCGTGTGCAACAGGAAGAACTGGAGCAAACCAACGAGGAACTTTCAGAAAGAAGTGTTTTATTGGAAGAAAGAAACAACGAAATTCAAAAGAAATCAGAAGCATTGGAGCTTACAACTCGTTATAAATCAGAGTTTTTGGCGAATATGTCGCACGAGTTAAGAACACCTTTAAATTCTATTTTACTTTTAAGCCGATTATTATCTGAAAATAATGGCAAAGGCATGAACAATGAAGAAGTTGAATTTGCAAAAGTGATTCAGAGTTCAGGAAACAGCTTACTTGGTTTAATCGATGAAATTTTGGATTTATCTAAAATCGAAGCCGGAAAAATGGAGCTTGAATTTTTAGATGTTTCTACTAAAGAAATTACAGATACACTTTCCAGTTTATTTTCTCAGGTTGCCAAAGAGAAAGGAATCAAATTCGAAATTATGTCTAAAGATGCTCCAATTGTCATTAAAACAGACAAAATGAGATTAGAGCAAATCCTGAAAAACTTAATTTCAAATGCTATTAAATTTACAGATAAAGGTTCTGTAAGTGTCGAAATAAAAATAAACGATGACGATGATAAAGTAATCTGTTTCATTGTAAAAGATACAGGAATCGGAATTCCGTTAGAAAAACAACCGTTAATTTTTGAAGCTTTCCAACAAGCAGACGGATCTACAAAACGTAAATATGGAGGAACAGGCTTAGGATTATCTATTAGTAGAGAATTGGCAAAATTACTTCGAGGAGAAATTATTCTGCATAGTAAAGAAGGAGAAGGAAGCTCGTTTACTTTATGTTTACCCGTTTATGGAACGATAAGCAAAAAAGTAATTGTTGATAAAGCGCCGCCGCCAATGGAAATTTCTACAGTTGAAACTGAAGAATTGAAAAAGATAAAAAATAAATATTTGTCTGCCGTAATCCCTGATGAAATTGAAGATGACAGGGATGTAATTACCGAAGAAGATAAAGTTATTTTGATTGTAGAAGATGACATCAATTTTGCACAATCACTTTTGGCATTTAGCCGAAAAAACGGATATAAAGTTGTAGTTGCCGTTCGCGGGGATTATGCTTTAAACTTTGCCTTAATGTACAAACCAGTAGGTATTTTACTGGATATCGAATTGCCAATAAAAAGTGGTTGGGAAGTTTTGGAAGAATTAAAAAACAACATTCAAACCAAACACATTCCGGTACATATAATGTCATCGCACAAACTAAAACAGGAAAGTTTGCTTAAAGGGGCCGTTGATTTTCTTGACAAACCAGTTGCTTTTGATAGAATTCCGGAGGTTTTCATGCGTATCGAACATATTATTACCAAAGAATCCCAAAAGGTTTTAATTATCGAAGACAACCCTAAACATGCCAAAGCGTTAGCTTATTTCTTAGAAAGTTATAATATTAATTCTGAGATAAAAAGTGAAGTTTCTGAAGGTCTGAAAGCGTTGAATAAAACAGAAGTTGATTGTGTGATTCTCGATATGGGAATTCCGGATAAACAAGCCTATCAAATTTTAGATGGAGTTAAAAAAAGCCCGGGATTAGAAAATCTTCCCGTAATTGTGTTTACAGGAAAAAGCCTTTCGCTTAAAGAAGAAGTAAAAATTAAGAAATATGCCGATTCTATTATCGTAAAAACAGCACATTCTTATCAAAGAATGCTTGATGAGGTTTCCTTGTTTTTACACTTGGTAGAAGAAAATAAAGGTCCAAATGGCAAAAAAGAAAGCTACAAAAAGTTAAATTTACTAAACAATATTTTACATGATAAAAAAGTATTGATCGTAGATGACGATGTTCGCAATATTTATTCATTAACAAAAGCACTCGAAGTCTTTAAAATGAATGTAATTACCGCTTTTGACGGTAATGACGCAATAAAAGTATTAGAAGAAAATCCCGATACTGATATTGTTTTACTCGACATGATGATGCCGAATATGGACGGTTATGAGACTGCCGAAAAAATAAGGACAATTCCTAAATTCCTGAACTTGCCATTAATCGCCGTAACAGCAAAAGCAATGACAGGCGACAGAGAAAAGTGCATTAAGGCAGGAGCATCAGATTATATTACAAAACCTGTAGATATAGATCAGTTATTGTCGTTATTGCGTGTGTGGTTATACGATAAAATTTAATGCATAATTGCTGAAGATATGGAGAAAAAACGACTCTTGATTATTGACGACGATTCAAGAAATATTTTTGCTTTGGTAAACGTTTTGCGTGCCAAATCATTCGATTGTTTGTCTAGTTTAAGTGCCGAAGAGGCAATACGGTTATTAAAAACAGACGAACATATTGATGCTATTTTAATTGACATGATGATGCCTGAAATGGATGGCTATGAGGCAATTCCGATTATAAAAAATATTCCGTCACGAAAAAATACATTAGTTGTTGCCGTTACAGCCCAGGCTATGACAGGCGACAAGGAAAAATGCCTTGAAGCAGGCGCAGATGATTATGTCTCAAAGCCTATAGACGTAGATAAATTGATGCACGTTTTAAATAAAATTTAAAATTGTTATGATAGAAGACATTGAGTTAGAAACCCTTATAAATGATATTTACGAATATTACGGTTTTGACTTTGGAAGTTATTCTAGAGCATCATTAAAAAGGCGCGTTAACAGACTTTACCATTTAGATGGATTCAGGAATTTTTATGAGTTTTTATCAAAAGTTAGAAACGATTCTGATTATTATAAAAGATTAATTGACGAAATTACTGTAAACGTTACAGAAATGTTTCGGGACCCGACTTTTTATAGAATTGTCAGAACCGAAATATTGCCCTTACTTGCCACAAAACCATTCATACGTTTGTGGCATGCAGGATGTTCCACCGGCGAAGAAGTGTATTCGATGGCCATAATGTTAAAAGAAGCGGGACTTTTGCACAAATCATTGATATATGCCACCGATATTAATTCGAAAGTATTGGAAACAGCCAAAAAAGGTATTTTTCCTTTACGAATGATGAAAGAATATTCAGAAAACTACAGAGATTCTGGCGGGCAGGAAGATTTTTCAAGCTATTATATCGCCAATTACGGCATTGCAAAATTCAATGATGAACTGGCCCAAAAAATGGTTTTTTCGCAGCATAATTTAGTTTCAGATAATTCATTCAATGAATTTGATTTTATTTTATGCCGCAACGTTTTAATCTATTTTGATAATGATTTACAAAAAAGAGTCATCAATTTATTTGATGCAAGTTTAGCAGTTTTGGGTTTTTTGGCGCTCGGAACCAAAGAAACCATAAAATATTCGATATCTACAACTAAATACAAGCAGTTAGAGAAAGAGAAAATATGGAGGAAAGTAAAATAATATCGAACAAAAGAGTAGTTATTATAGGAGGATCGGCGGGAAGTTTGAATGCAATATTACAAATTTTACCCGATTTGCCCGTATTTAAATCTTTTGCGCTCGTAATTGTCCTGCATCGAAGAGGAACAGATGATTTGACCCTCGAAGAATTAATAACACTTAAAGCCCAAACCGAGGTAAAACTGATTGAAGACAAAGTGCAATTAATGCATGGATTTATTTATGTTGCACCATCAAACTATCATTTATTATTTGAAAAAGATGATTTTTTTGCCCTCGATACTTCAGAAAAAGTAAATTACAGCCGACCAAGCATTGATGTTTCTTTCGAATCTGCCGCAGAAGTTTATGGTTCTAACCTAATCGGAATTTTACTTTCAGGCTCCAATACAGACGGTACAGAAGGATTAAAAGCCATTCAAAACGCAGGCGGTATCGTGGTAATTCAGGATCCAAAATCGGCAGAAATGCCTTATATGCCTTCTAATGCTATTTTAAATACTACTCCGGATTATATTTTAAGCCCCGAAGAAATATTGAAATTTATAATTTCTATAGATAAATAATTATGTTTTTTAATATTCAATCCTGCAAGGTTTTCGAAACCTTGTAGGTATTACTATATTCAATCCTGCAAAATTTCACAACCTTTTATGTATTACTATATCAAACCTACAAGGTTTCAAAAACCTTGCAGGACGCTAACCGTCGTTTTAAACATTATCATTTCCATAACGATACCATAAACCAACTCTCGGTTATAATCCATAAAATTGCAAGTGAAAGTGATCCCAAAATACTTTCTAATTCTCCATTTGCAAAAACATAACCTATGATTTCCAAAATATTTTCCCTTTCTAAAAATTCAATTCTATTTTTACTATTTATCATTTGTAATTGTACGGTTTTGGCACAAAAACAAACCAAACTCGACGGAGTTCAGATCGCTTTTTTATCAGATGTGCATTTGCAGGATTTATTTGGTAAATTTTCAGATAATGATTATCGGGGTGTTTTAAATCCAAAAACAGGAAAATATACTTTATTGAGAACCATGGCATCTCAATTGCATTCGACCCGAATATTCAACGAAAACTATTTTGCTTTTATCGCTGCTCTTGATGATATCGCAAAGCGAAAAATAAAATACGTCGCGCTTCCCGGAGATTATACAGATGACGGTCAGCCTATTCACGTGCGAGGATTAGAAGCGATTCTAAATCAATACAGAAAAAAATACGGCATTGAATTTTTCATTACAACCGGAAATCACGATCCTGTTGGGCCATTTGCACAGGAATCCGGCAAAGAAGATTTTTTAGGCAAAGAAGGTAAAAGCCAGCCCATTTATAGCAAAGAAGGCCTGTATAAGCCAAATTTAACTATTGAACAGCCTGTTGTAATAACAGCCGATATTGCTAAAATGGGTTATTTGGGAATTACAGAAGGCTTGAAAAATTTTGGTTTTTATCCTAATGAAAAATACAAATTCTGGGCAACACCTTTTTCAACTTATACAGCTGAAAATTATAGTTTCGGAAAAGCATCCGAAGCCGCAAAATTATCAAACAGAGTTTATGAAGTTGCACCAGGTTACGAGGTTCCGGACGTAAGTTACGTTGTTGAACCTGTTGATGGACTGTGGCTTATGGCGATAGACGGCAATGTTTATATTCCCAAGAAAAATGCTACCGCAGACGCAAAAGATTCTAAAAATTACTCAGAAGCCAGCACCGGATACAACAATGTACTTTCGAATAAAAAACATTTAATAAAATGGGTTGAAGAGATTTCGGCTCAAGCCAAAAAACAAGGCAAAACTTTAATTGCTTTTAGTCATTTTCCGATGATTGATTTTAATGATGACGCTTCCGCAGAAATAAAAGAACTGCTTGGACCAAACAAATGGCAATTGAACAGAGTTCCGGTTGAAGAAGTGGCGCAAACTTTTGCAGATGCAGGTTTAAAAATTCATTTTGGCGGACACATGCACATTAACGACACCGGAATTCGCACCACAGCAAAAGGCAATACATTGGTCAATATTCAAACGCCATCTTTGGCGGCGTATATTCCCGCTTATAAATTACTGACAATTCAAAAAGATAATTTGGTAGATATTCAAACGATTACGATTGATAAAGTGAAAGGTTATAATGAACTTTTTGATCTGTATAAAATGGAATATCAGTTTTTAGAATCGCAGCATACTAAAGATATTTGGAACAAAGCCATTTTAGAAACCAAAAACTACCACGATTTTACCGATTTTCATTTGAAAGAATTAGTTCGCCTTCGCTTTTTATCAGATGATTGGCCTTCTGCTTTCAAAGATTTTTTTCTGCATATTTCTGCTTCAGAATTATTGGTTTTGGCTAATATTCAATCCGATAAAGACTTTGATTTTATTCTGAAAAACAAAGAAAGTGCCGCAAAAGAATGGGCAGAAGCAGAACAAAAAACAAACAAGATATTAGCCGAAAACAATATCAAAAAACAAGATTTAAACTGGACGGGTTATGATTTTCTGGTCGATTTTTATCGTTTTAGAAGCGCTGATGAACTGGCTCTGACCGATGTTGGCGAAAAAAGAGCCAAACAATACAAAGTTCTGTCACAAATGTTTTTCGAAAATCATAAAGATGATAATTCTAAAGAAAAACCTCTTCAAAATCAACTTCGATTATTTTTAATCATCTTCAATAAATTCATGCATGAAGTTCCTGCAGATCATTTTAGTGTTGATTTGAAAACGGGAAAAATTAAAAGTTTGAAATGAGAAAAAATGGCACGCGGATGACGCGGATTTAAGCGGGTTTAGCGCGGATTTTTTTTATAGACAAAAGTTTATATGCAAAGTCATTGCGAGGAACGAAGCAACCTCACTAAAATGCAAAAAAAATAGCCACAAATTCACGAATCATTATCTATAATCAAATAGAAAAAATTCGTGAATTCGTGGCTAAAAGCGTTCGATAATTTAACCGAAGGGTGCAAAAATTTTTTGCTTTAGCTTGTGGTTAGAAAACGCAAAGTTCGCAAAGCTCTCTGCAAAAAGATTTGCGAATTTTTTGCGAATATAGCCTGCGGTTTCAACCGCAGGAACGTCCAGATATTTATTTTACGATATACGTTGGAATCCCGCGGTTGAAACCGCGGGCTATATTTGAAAACTAGATTTATAATTATAATCTTTTTTTAAAACGCAAAGTTCGCAAAGCTTTGTCAAATAGCTTTGCGAACCTTGCGTAAACCTTGTGGTTAAATTTTCCTCATTTCAATAACTTGAAACCTGAAACCTGAAACAAAAAAAACTTATTTAACTCCGTTGATCGGATCAACCCTTACATAAGTTCCGTCATCGTATTTTATCTGATAAGGAGAATCGAAAAACGTACTTGGCAAATAATAATCAGTTGTTATTATTTGTGCTCCAGATTTTTTAGCCGCTTCAAAATGGGAATAATCATTTTTGCGTGCTTCTTTAGTATCAGAATCTGCGCGGGTTCTGATGATATATCCTTTTTTAACTAAATCAGCAATTGTAGGATCTTCAGCGTTATTGCGGAACAAAGTTGCAGCTTCCGGTTTTCCGGGTTCGGCATTAATAAAAACGGCGCGTCCTTTTAACGATGGATGATTCAAAGCATATAAATCTCTTTTGGCTCCGTTGTTATCCAAAATAAATAAGAATTTCCCTTTTGCTTTTTTAAGCGTTGGCCAGTTGTTGTTTAAAACCGCTTCTTCAAGCGTTTTGTATTTGCCGCGCACCATATCCGGCGTTATCAATTTATTTCCTAAACCTTTTCGAAGTTCTTTATCCAATGCGTCGAACAATTCGGGTGTGAATTTCTCTGCTTTTGTACCTAAAAAACTGTCGTCATCTTTGGGTTCCAGCGTAATAAAAACCGGAACGTGATCAGGATTTGCATCAGACCATTTTTTTAATTCTGCAAGGCAATTTTGAAGTGTGTAACAAGAAGTTCTAAAATCAATATCTATCATATGAAAAACTTTAAAACCCGGTTTTTTCATTTCTCCATTTGGGTCATAAGCTTCCTGAGATTTTGCAAGGTCCAAACCTTTTGGGTGCGCATATTTTCCGCCCTTTGGATCGCCCTGAACATCGATTTCAAGATTTCGCAATCCTTTATTTAATTGATCTGTAAGGCTAATGTGTGTGTATTGTAAGCCTTTTAGAGAACGCGAAGTGTCTTTTGCCTGAATTGTATTGTACAAATCGGTTTCAATGGCATGTCTGTAACTATTGTGAGAACCAATAACCTGTAATTGGTTAATTTTTAGCGTGTCATTTTGTGCCTGAGCGTTAGAAATCGCTCCGGCAAGAAATAATGTAAACAAAATTTGTTTCATGATTTTTAAGTGTAAAATTATTAATACTGAGGACGCAGCAAAAGAAAATTACCTTTTTTGGATGACACTAATTTAAAAATACTATTTGATTTATGTGTTAGTTAAAGAAAAAGAAATCACAAACCAATTATCATTTTTATTTCAAAATCGTAGTATTAATAAAACAAACGTATTGATTTCTTAATTGAAAGATAATCTTCAGGAAAAAAACAATGGTATAACATTTTATTATTTTACATCAACAAATGCCACCCAGATAACCTATGAAGAATCCTGAAATTTTTGAAGAAACGTATACGCTGTACTGGAAAAAGCTAACGGCTTTTTCGTATACGATGACTCAGGATAACGACTTGGCACAGAATATTGTTCAGGATGTTTTTGTCGATTTATGGGAAAGAAAAAATGATATCGAAATTAATGCTATTGAACCTTATTTGTTCAGAGCCGTAAAAAATCAGGTTTTTAAACATTACCAAAATAATAAGTTCGACAAGACAATTCTTGAAGATAAATTCGAAGATTATGTAATTGATCATTTTGCAACGATCGATCCTGAATTGATGGATTTGCTTTACTCTTTATTAGACAAACTTCCTGAAAAAAGAAAAGAAGTTTTACTGATGTATAAAATGCAGGATATGACGATTGATCAAATTGCCGATGAACTTGGAATATCGAAACAAACGGTAAAAAATCAAATTTCTTCGGGATTAAAACAATTGCGAGAAGGCCTGAAAGACCTTGCCTGGCTTGCTCCATTCATTATTTTACATCAAAAGTTTTAAGATAACTTTCTGTTAATGGTTTCATAATATTTCCGGATAGTACGATTTTATGTTTCCGGTACTTATAGGTAATAATAAGTATTATGATAAAAAGATTAAAACACAGTTTAGAATATCTTGTTGATAAAAGTTCTCGAAATAAAACATCAGAGGCAGAAGAAAATTTGCTGACTGATTTTGCTTTAAGCGAATATCAAAATTCAAAATGGGATGATAATGTAATGGGAAATTCTACTGAAGTTTCTCAAAATATATATGAAGGAATTCAACTTCGAATAATGAAGAAGAAAAACTTCAATTCATATTTAAAATATATGGCCGTTGCCAGTATTCTTTTTCTTGCCGGTTTGGGATTTTTCTTCAAACCTGACTTTTCAATCGAAAAGCAATTAACATTTAAAACGTCAGACATCCCCAAGTCTATCCAATTAAGTGACGGTTCGAAAATTTATCTGGCAGCAAATTCATTATTTCAGTATTCGGAAAAATTTAGCGGAAGCGAAAGAAAAGTTTCTTTACTAAAAGGAAATGCATTTTTTGAGGTAGCAAAAGACAAAAAACATCCTTTTATCATTGCATCCGGCGAAATTAAAACCAGGGTTGTAGGGACTTCTTTTCACATTCAAATGTCAAAATCAAAATGTGAAGTAATTGTCGTAACCGGAAAAGTAAATGTTACTTCAAATGGACAAAGCGTTGATCTGGTTCCCAATCAGGAAGCTTTGTTTGAAGATAAAAAACTAACTAAACTACTGGCAGACAAATCATTTTTGGTCAATTGGTATGCGAGTGATGTAACGCTAAACCAAACTACACTTAAACAGGTAATTACCATTTTACAATATAAATACGGAGTTTCATTTCAATACGATAATGAACTTGTATTAGCAACGCCATTAACGGTGTTCATAAAGAAGGACGCAACATTAGAAAATGTTTTAGAGCAAATCAATTATATCACAAACCTAAAATTTAAAGTTTATGGCGAAATAGTAAAAGTGAACTAAAATCAAAAAAAAAAGCAGTTGCTGAGAACAACTGCGATTAATAATTAAGTATCGAAAAACCAATAACTTAAATCATGTATTTTAAACGAATCAATTTAAATCTTCTAAAGGGAATTTTCTTTTTAATTCTGGCGTTGCTGTGCGTTCAAAGTGGTTACAGTACAACTGTTCTTAAAAAATCAAAAATAGAAAATAAAATAGAAAAAGCAACTTTAGTATCTATTTTTTCAAAACTGAGTAAAAAAACGGACTATAAATTTAGTTACGGGCAAGCAATTATTGCAGATAACACAACCTATACGGTAAATTATAGCAACGAATCTGTTGATGTAATTTTAAGTGATCTTTCTAGAAAAGCTAATTTCAATTATAATATTAACGGAAAATTGGTTTTGATTCAGAAAACAACTGTTGTCGTAAAAACAACATCTGAAGCAGAAAAAATTAAAATTAAAGGGAAAATTATTGACGAAAACGGAGTACCAATGCCGGGTGTAACGGTTTTGGAAACTGCTACAAAAAATGCTACTGTTTCTAATTTTGATGGTGAATTTGAACTTTCTGTTACAGAAGGAAAAACGATCGAAGTTTCGTATTTGGGATATAAAACCAAAACGGTTGGTGTACAAAAGAATTTCATGACAATTCAACTAGAGCCAAATACATCAGAGTTAAGCGAAGTTTTGATTGTAGGTTATGGAAAACAATCCAAAAAAGATGTTACGGGAGCTGTAACACAATTAGAAGCAGCAAATTTTAAACAAGGAGTTAACGTTTCTGTAGATAATTTAATTCAGGGAAAAGTTGCCGGTGTTCGTGTTGTTAACACAAGCGGTGAGCCGGGAGCTGGTGTAAATGTTACGATTCGTGGAGTTGGTTCTATCAGAAGCGGAAGTACGCCTTTGTTTGTTGTAGATGGAATGCCGTTGTCTAATGATGACGTAAGCCCAACGGGAAGTAATGTTGGTTTTGGGGCATCATCTGCAAAAAATCCATTAAACTTTTTGAATACAAGTGATATCGAATCGATTACAGTTTTAAAAGATGCTTCTGCAGCGGCTATTTACGGTGCAAGAGGATCTAATGGAGTTGTTTTGGTTACAACAAAAAAAGGATCAAAAGGGGAGGGAACATTAACTTTTGATTCTTATATGGGAGTTTCGAAAGTTGCTCACAAATTAGATGTTTTAAGCGCAGAGGAGTACAGAGGTGCAATTAAAGATCCGGCTTTTGATCATGGTGGAAACACAGACTGGCAGGATGTAATTTACAGAAGTGCCGTTACTACAAACAACGCTTTGTCTTTTGCAAAACAAACAGAATCAGGAAATTATTATGCATCTGTTGCGCAAATGGATCAGGAAGGAATTATTCGTAACAGTAATTTCAAACGTCTTTCGGGTAGAATTAATGCGGCAGAATCATTTTTAGACAACAAACGTTTAAAAATAAAAGTGAATCTTACAGCAAGTGAAACTAAAGATGATGGCGTTCCTACAAGTGATGACGGTGGTTCTAACGGACAATTAATCGTACACACCCTGATGGCAAACCCAACAAGATCTGTTTTTGATGCTAATGGAAAATACACCAACTTTAACATGAACGCGCATTATAATCCTGCTTATTTATTGAGCATTTATGAGGATCAAACGCGTACGTTGAGAGTTTTAGGAAATTTTGAAGCTTCTTTTAGAATCATCGACGGATTAGAATATAAATTAAATGTGGGTGTAGATCGTTCCAGCGCTGAACGTAATACGACGATTTATCCAAACTTAACCGATTTGAATCCAAAAGGAAAATATGTTCAGAATAATTTAGATTCTAAAAACTCTTTGGTTGAGCATTATTTGACGTATAATTTATTGTTAGACAAACATAAATTTGAAGTTTTGGGCGGATTCTCGTATCAAAAATTTGAAAAATCAGGAACAAGTTTCAGTATCGACGGAATTTCTGCTCAGGGCGTTGGTATAAAACCGTCTATTAATCCTGGTTTTGCAGGAACACAGTCAGGAACTACAGGTTATGCTCAGGAAAATGAATTACAGTCTTACTTTGGAAGATTGAATTATACTTTCAACGATAAATATCTTTTAACGGCTTCGATGAGAGCTGATGGTTCTACTCGTTTTGGTGATAATAACAAATACGGGTACTTTCCTTCATTTGCTTTGGGATGGAATATTTCTAAAGAAAGCTTCATGGAAAATGTTACAGCCGTAAACAACTTAAAATTGAGAGCAAGTTGGGGAGAAACAGGAAACCAGGAAGTTCAAAACAAATTGACTAAGGCAAGTTATTCATTATCTGGCCCAGACGGATATTATTTATATGATGATTTGAATTTGGTAAACGGAGTTTCGGTAACAAGAACTGCAAATCCTGATTTAAAATGGGAAGTTGTTACACAAGCTAACATAGGTTTAGATTTTAGTTTATGGAGTGATAAATTGTACGGAACTGTAGATTATTTCAACAAAACAACTACAGATGCAATCTTAAACGTTCCGTCAAGCCCTTTAAAACCAACAACAACAGTTTGGACAAACATTGACGGAAAAATCGTTAATACAGGTTTGGAAATTATGTTGGGTTCAAAATTAGTTAATACTAAAAATTTTACCTGGAATGTTGATGTAAACGGAGCAACATTAAGAAACAAAATTGAAGATTTACCGGTTTCAGAAATCTTAACAGGAACTATTTCAGGACCTGGACAATCTGGAGTAAATGCCAATATTTACAAAAGTGGTTATGCCGCTGGTTCATTTTATTTGTTAGAACATGTTGGTTTTGATGATAAAGGTGCAAATATCTTTAAAGATCAAAACGGAGACGGAAAAATTGATAACAGTGACAGAATTATTATAGAAGGGGCGTTGCCAACTTTTTATTACGGACTTAATAGTGATATGACCTATAAAAACTTTAGTTTTTCGTTTTCAATTATTGGTCAAACAGGTGGTTATTTGTTGAATAATACAGGATTGAATGCCTTAAATATCAATAATTTAGCTTCTGACAGAAACGTTGCAACAGGATATTATGAGTCTGGCGCAAATGCAACAAATGCACCAACATTATCTACGCTTTTCTTAGAGAAATCAGATTTTATCAGATTAAATACAGCGCGTTTAGGATACAATTTTGATTTAAAAAACGTAAGCTGGTTAAACGGATTAACGCTTTATGTAACGGGTTCAAATTTAATAACAATTACGAATTATACAGGTTACGATCCGTTAATTAACAGCCCGAAATCGAATGGTGGAAACCAATCTATTGGTATTGATTACGCTGCTTACCCAACTTCGAGAACTTTCAGTTTTGGAGCAACTTTAAAATTATAATTTATCATGAAGACAAAGACATTTTTTAGCATAAAAATTTTAACAATATTCTCTTTTATTTTTCTTTTAAATAGCTGTACGGATCTTGATGAAGCAGTATTAGATGAAAAATTAGGAACCGACGCTACAGATCCTGCAGGTTCACTTGCGGCAGCTTACGACAGACTTGGAGACGGAACTTTTACAGATCACGGAGCGGTTTTTGCCATGCAGGAATACACTACAGATGAAGCTATTTTGCCAACCCGCGGAAGTGACTGGGGAGATGGCGGAAAATGGAGAGATATGCATGAATTTACATGGAGTTCCAGTAATGCTATTATAGTGGGTAACTGGGATTTATTGACAAACGGAATCACTCGTTCTTTGACGGCAATTAAGTCATCTGAAGAAAATACTTTTCCGGAAAAGGCGTTATTTTTGGCAGAAGCAAAAGCACTTTTGGCCTATTACACTTACACAACTTTAGATCTTTACGGACAAGCGCCTTTTAGAGATCCGTTGAATGTAGACGCACCAATACAAATTTTAAAAGCAGATACTCAAATTGATAAATTAATCACTGATGTTGAAGCTTTAATTCCGGATTTGGCCGACATTGGTACACAAAGAACACACCACGGACGTTTTACAAAACAAGCTGCTTATGCTTTTTTAGCAAATATGTATTTGAACCGTGCGGTATTTAAAGATCGTTATAATGCAGGATCATCTTTCAATTTTAATGAAGCGGCGGTAAGTGGTACAGGAACAGACATGGACCGTGTTATTTATTACACTTCTTTGCTAATCGACTCTGGAAAATATAGTTTAGAAAGTGATTTCTTCAAAAACTTTGCAAGAGATAACGAAAATGGAAAAGAACTTATTTTTGCGATTTCTCAAAAGATAGATTACATCCGTAATGGTTCTAACAGTTTTGCTTATGTATGTATGGAGCGTAACCAAAGAACATCTGCTGGAAACAGAGGAACAAATGCGGCTTGTACAACAGAAGAATTTTATAATTCATGGAATGGTAATCATGATGATCCTAGATTTCAACAACATTATCAATATGCTGATGGAACGTGGTTTATGAATGATGGAACAGATGTAAGTGTTCCTGCAACAGACATTGTGCCAAAAAGTAGTCCAGCTACGCCTTGGTTCCATTTTAACAGAGGTATTCAGTACGGGCCTCAATATGGTCCTGTATTATTAACTTCGGCAGCTTTTGAAATGGTAGGAAACCGTATTAAAGTTTCTCCGTTGGTTATGGAAAAAAGTACGACTACAAAAATGGATTTTACACCAAAATTAACCTTTGCAGATCCTACTAAGGCTGTTTTTGCCCAAAACGAAATCAATCAGGGAGCCCGTGTTTTTAAATACGAATTTGATCCTGAAGGAGGAAATGGTAACAGTAATGTTGATATTCCGTTATTTCGTTTAGGCGGAGTTTATGCAATGAGAGCCGAGGCTTATTTTAGAAAAGGAAGTGTAGGTCCGGCAATGGACGATTTGAACAAATTGCGTACCAGCAGAAAAAGAGAATCCCTATACGGAAATGCTCCCGGAAAAACACTTACAGCTTTAGACTCAGAGCAATTGTATAAAGAATTAGGTTTCGAATTATATTGGGAATTACAAAGAAGACCGGAAAGCATCCGTTTTGGAAAATTTGATTTGGCGGGAACTGCAAAAGCTGCTTCTCAACCTTTTAGAAGAGTATTTCCAATTCCGCAAACCGTTATAGACCAGAAAGTGTTTAAACAAAATCAAGGATATAATTAAGTTTTGTGTTAGTTTATTTTTTTAGTAAAAAGCCTGCTCGTTATTTGAGCAGGTTTTTTCTATTTTATATAAATGTTTTAAAACTTCTGTTCGGCAGCTTTGTCAAAGTTTAAAACTTTGACAAAGCTTTTTGCATAAAGTAACCAGTACATTAACCACAATCTTGTCATCCTGACGGAGGAAGGATCTCCGCGAGTAGCTCGACAAAGATTGGTAATTTACTTTACGGAGTTTCTTGCGGAGATCCTTCGTTCCTCAGGATGACAAAAAATGTGAATATTTTATTTTTTCTCCTCAGGCAAAATAACCTTATACATTTCAGCTTCTTCTTTTGCTCTTTTTTGAGCAGCTTTTCCTTTTCCAATTGGTATTCCGGCGGTTACATACAGCGATCGATTGTATTGGTTTGGTCCGTCGCCTTTCATTACAGGAACTAATCCGTAATAATACTGAACCGTAATGTTTAAGCCATTTCCAACATTCATATGATAACCTGCGCCAAGAGCAATTCCGGCATCAATAACATGTATTTTATCTCTGATATTGTTTTTGTAAACAACATCTTCCTTATTATATTCCTGATGAAATTTATCAAAAGCTTTCGCCAAAAGTCCTAATTGCGGACCTGTTTTGAGATAAATATTATTTTTGAATTGATATTTAATTAAAATTGGAACATTAAAATACCGAATTTCTCTATCGACTTTTCCTCCCGCAAATGTATTATCCAGATTAGCATCGTCTAAAGAATAAACAGGCAATCCGTGCGCACCCATTGGCGATTTTACAATAACTCCGGTATTAATCATCCATGCAGGATTTTTTTTAGACCGAATATCAAAATAAAAACCAAGATTAAAACCCAGTTCCGTTCCTGAAGTTTCCATATTAGAAATCGTCGAAAAATTAAGACCGCCATCCAAACCAAATTCTAAAAAGGGCGAGTTGAGTTTATCTCCAAAAATCAAGGAAATTAATACCTGCGATCGTGCCGAAGTCATACAAAAGAAAGCGACGAGTAATAATAAACCTTTTTTCATAAGAATAGATTAAAGTCCAAAACGATATTGAAGACCACCTAAAACCTGAGTGCGGCTACCTAAAAAACCACATTCTACTCTTAGCATAATATGCTTATTGTATTGAAATTGAGATCCAACAATAAAATTCCACATATCTTTTGGTCTTTTCTGAAGGGAATATTGAACAGACGAATTATCTATTGTACTTATAGCGCCATCCAATGAAGTTAAAATGTTCCCTGCAGATTCCAGCGCGCGGTTTGCAGTATTATGTTTGGCAATATTTGCCGGATTATTTTGCTGCGCAGGTGTTAACGTGTCCCACCAATTATCGACTTTAGTTTGGTTTTCATCAACTTTTGCAAAACCATTATCTACTTTTTCCTGAAGACCATTTACGTCAAAAATATCCGAGAAAGGAATATTTCCTTGTGTGTCACCGGAGATATGAACCCTAAAACCGCCAACCCAAACAGCAATATTTCTGTCTGGTTTAGGTAGTTTAAAAGTTTTACCCAATCGTGGTCCAAAAACATACGAAAAAGCAGGTTTGTCTAACGCGCTCACGTCGCTCCAGGACATATTCATATCAAGTGCCAGCCAACCGCCGCCAATACCAATTGTGGGAGTTAACCCAAATCCGAAAGTAGTGATGTCAAAATTTGCTTTTGTATTAAAACTGGCTATTTGCGACCAGTTATTATCTGCGTCAGGAACCCAGATTCCGGCATTAATTTTTGTTGTTGATGTACCTTTACCAAAAATCCCATAAATATTTAAAAAAGGAAGCAGCCAGATATCAGGCCTAATCGTAAGGGCTCCGGCTTCTACAGTAGATTTATCAAATCGTACAATTTCATCTAAGTTATATTGAGGACCATTATTAAAACCAACTTCCAGACCATTGATTACAATTTCAGAATCCTGCCAGAAATAATTAACCGAAAGTCCGGCAGAGTAGGGCAGTTTGTAACCTTTTTGAGCTACTTTTTCGCCCCAAATAGGTAAGGCATATGGGTATTCTTCTACTTTAAGGCTGTCTTTAAGCTGTTGATTTTTTTGTCCAACAATTTTTTCGGTGTAAACCTGACCGAAAACATGGATACTACAAAATAATAAAGAGGCGAATATTAGTTTATTGTATTTCATTGACTTAGTGTTATAACGTTAATTAATAGAACTGCGTAAAATAAATAGGTACTAATGTAATCTTGGAAATCTTGTTATTTCAAATGAAATAATTGGGTTTAATTTTTAGGATGTTTCTGAATTCTGTAGCCAGAATTATATGTTAATTATTGTTAAAGTTAAACAAATTTTCTTTTAAATTGTAATATTTTTCTAATAAAATAAATTTTAATGGTTGGGTAAAATGTTAATTTATAGGTGTATATGTAGTTCTTACAAATAAAAAGGACAAAAGAAAAATTTCCTTTTGTCCTCAATAAATAGTTTTAAAAATCTGTAGTTAAATCAATCTTCCCATCCGCAAAGCGTTAAACCATAACCTTGTGCCTGAGATTCAGATACCTTAGTTAGTTCATGTCTGCAGGCCGTTAAACCACGACAATGTTCTTTATAATGGTATTTTTTTGCACCTGTTGGCCCGCAGATATATACCTTAGTCTCAACAGGCCGAAAAGAACTCAGAACTATAAAAAGCAGGATTGTACTATATTTCATTTTAGCAGGTTTTTGGTGATTAAGGCAATTATTCAACTTTTAAGTAGTATTCATTTCCATTTTTGTCTGTAGCTTTAAGTTTTCCGTAATCAATCCATTCTGTGTTAATTTCGATATCATTAATTGTATCAAATAGTAAAATTCCAGCGCCGTATTTACCTTCAACATTGATGTTTCCGTAAACAGAATCACCTTTGGTATTCACGCCTTTTACATCATAATTATACTCGTAATGACCAGAGTTTCCGGTTCTGTATTCGTATTGATATTCTGTGTCTACGTGATATGTTTTTGCTTCCTGCGGCGTAATCACTTTTCTGTCATCAGGTGTGATTACTTCTTTGTAAAACGATTTTATTTCAGGTGGTGGAAGTTCTCTTTTGCAACTTAAAAACGAGAGAACAAAAGCAAATAATGTAATTTTAAATTTCACAGGCATTTTTTGATAAATGTAATTAGAAGGAATGTTTTGGGATAGCGTAGTTATACGTGATTAATTAGGTTTTTTTAAGATGAAGTCCTGAATAATTTTCTCCATATTAGATGGTAAATCAGCATTTGTAATTTCAAAATGCTTTATATTCATTTCTGTAAACCATTTTGTCCAATATGCCTTGATTACTTTTTCTTCATACGGATTTTTTTTATCAGGATTAATACCTAAAACTAATACTTCCAAATTTGATAAATTACCCTCAATTTTTATAAAACCAAAATCCTGTTCATCAAATTTTTTCTTCCAATTTTGTGTATTTAAGCCGTTTTTCCGAATCAGTTCAGGTGTAATATAAGAGGTTCTTTTGCCTTCTGTTACAACCGTATTTTCATGAAACATATATCCATCTGTCAATACGATTAATATATTTCGATATTTATCTTCAACACATTGATCTTTTACTTTAGTATCAAAAAAATTCCAAATATCAGAACCAATATAATTGTCATCTTTTATGGCAGAATTATATATTTTGGACGTTTTTGCTGCGTAATTTTTATTGATGGAATTCAGAAAATCTTTTGAAGCATTATTTTTGTCAACAGCTATTTTTAAGCTCGCAGATATCGAATTAATTGCAGGATCTAAAGGTTCAGGATTAAAAAACAATTGAATTTTATCGTCCATTTGTTTTATTTTTTTTACTTTCAGATGTTGCGTAAAAGTTTCCGCAACTGATTTTATATAACCCAAATCTCTTTGATAATATTCCATTGTAGGATTTGGATTTTTTGCAAGGCTAATTCTATCCGATAAATCAAGCAATAAACTGATATTGTAATTTTCGTTTGCATCTTTTTTAATTGTAACAGTTTTTGCAGTGTTATCTGGATCTTTTTTACATGAGCAAACAAAAAATAATAACACAAATAGTAGAGGTAAAATTTTTTTCATGATAATTAGTTTTTAGAATAAACCAAGTGTTGAAAATCAGGATCAACCAGGTTTAATTTGGTAAGATGCTCTTCAGATGAAGTTTCGCAATTTTCTAATAATTCAGTTTTTTGATTATGTGCCAATGCAATTTCTGTATTAATTGCCTGAAACCATCCTTCTTTATATTGATGATGATAATGAAGATATTCTTTTACCGGAAAAACAAATCCGTCTATTTTAGACTGCAATTCGGAGATTTTTCCGTTGATTGTAATTACTTGTTGTTTGAAATCATTGATTTTATTGATTATATCAACTTTTAATTTTTCCAAATCAATTTGTTTTTCTTTTCGGCCTCTTATAAATGCTCTGATTTTATCAATGTTTTCAAATTCTTTCATTACAAAATCAAATACTAATCCCCAGATAATGTACACTACAAATCCCGCAAAAATGATCATCCAGAACTCAGATTCTCCTAATGCGATATTTAAATCATATGGATCTGAATCTGGAGTTTTATTGAATTCATATATTTTTTTCTCAATTATATATGCTAATAATCCATCAAACAAAAATGTTGTGGTGAAAAGGGCAATCATTCTGATTATATTTTTATAACCTTTTGTTTTTTGTACCATATGAATAACATAACCTAATCCCATAAATACAAACGGAATTGTTACTACCAAAACTCCTTCAAGCCAGCTTGCTTTAAATGAATTGTTTAAGGCGTCAGCATCAAAAATTGCCGCAGTTAAACTATCATCAGCAAATTCTTTGAAGAAAGCAGAATAGGAAGCAGAAATATAAAACACCAATAAATAAAGCGTAATTGGTAATAAAAGAAATAAGCCAATATAAAACTGCGCCTTTAAATCTTTACCATCTTCAATTCCGTACTTATCAGGATTGCGTTTTACTTCGATGATTTCGGTTTTGATCAGATCGATTTGGTCATTAATATCTTGTTCTTTCTTTTCAAAAATACCAATCGCAGCTTCCGATTTTTTGAGCTCAGTTCTGTTTTTTTCCTGTTCTTCTCGATAAGGCTGTTTTAATTTATCTTGTTCCAGTTTTTGTTTTCTGCATTGATCTTCAAAGCTCATATATAAATTTTGAAGGCATGCTTTTAAAACAATTGGTTTACCTGTTGCTTTTACAGATGCAGCAAAACCACTTTGATAATAAGTTATTCTTATTTGTTCTCTGTCATCTTCGTTTTCCTCAAAAGCAACAGGAGAATCTTCTGTTTTTTTAAGACTAAATAGTTGTGTAAGTGATTTCATAACTTAAGCGTTTAATTGACTAATAATTTCTTCTTTCTGAATATTTTTCTGAACGCAGTCAATCAAATAATCCGATAGATCATTGATGTTTTCATCCAAAAAATTAAATTTTCTGCAATACTTTTTAAGCATATTTAATTCGTCTTCAGTAATCTTTCCGTCTGCCCAAATAATTCTCGTAAAATCATATAAATATTCAATACGAGTGTTTAAGTCTTCTGGAATAAGTAATTCTGTGGTAATTGGATTGAGAAAAAGTTTATCCAGTTCTTCCCTCGGAATCCCGCGTTCATCTGCAAAATGATATAACATTTGCAATTCTAATACATCAAACTGATCATCGGATAATGCCATTTGATACAATCTTAAAAAATGGCTTTTTAATTCTAGTGTTATCATTGTTTAAGATCTTATTTTAAATTTTCGCATGCGATTCCGTCACTGTCAGAATCCAGGTTTTTATAACAGCTTTTATTGCTATCATAAGTTGCTTGTGCAGCAGCACGACTAGAAAAATCGCCGCATGTTTTTGTGGGGCAATTTGAACCAGATCCACCTGCGTTACTGGTTGTTTCTCCTGAATCTGATGATTCTGAACATGAAATTATTAATCCCAATAGTAGTATGGCTAAAAAAATTCCTGTATATTTTATTCTGCTGTTCATTATATTTAATGTTTTCATATTATATAAATTAAAAAGGTTATTATTCCTGTAAATGCAAATAGTAACATGCATCCGCTATTTTGATATCGTACTCCAGATATACCTGTTTTTAGTGAATATCCGTTTTTACCAAATGTTCCCATTTTTGTTCTTAAACTTGGAGAAATTCCGGATTGGCTAATGTTTAATCCAAGTCCTCCTCCAAGTTTTATTCTTTTTTGAAATCGAAAGCCCATGTTTATTAGCTTGTATGGCAATCGTTGCAACAAGTTTTGCAGCCATTTGATTTAGAATAAGTTTTTTTTGCTTCAGTAACTGCAGGTTTACAGTTTGAAAATTCTCCTAAATATTTTCTATTTGCAGAAGGTAAATAACGACAATCGTCTGTGTGAACTTCATGATCTCCATTTGATTGTTTAGTTTGATTAACATAATACTTTTTCATGATTTTTAATTTAGATTATTATTGTTTGAAATTTTAATTATTCAAATGTATAGTCATTAAAAATCAGTATTTTACGGAAAACCATAACGGCTAAAAAAATAATTCTAGAAATAAAAAAAGCCCCCGAAGGAGCTTAAATAAATGATCGAATATGGAGATTTAAATAATCCCCATATCTTTAGTTATGGAAACCAAATGAATTGTATTATTTGCATCAAAAAAAAACTTTAACTTGGCAACTTTTTTTTCAATGCCCGATAAACTTAGATATTCCCCTTTGTTGTTCAGTATTTCTTTTATTTCAGATGTATTATTACCATTTGCTAGTAATTTAAGTATTTCAATATCCTTTGCATCAATATTGAAATCTTCTCTTTGATCATTAATAATTCTAAAATCCCTCATGTTATCATAATTATTTGGTTCAAAAGATTCTGATATTGAAATGAGCTCTAGTTCATTTTTACTTGGAATTGATATTATTGATTCAAGATCATTAAAATCTCTTAATGCTTGTGATAATTTATTAAAAACTTTTATTTCTATATTTGGATTTAATTGAATGAGATCATTTTTTAAAATTGGATTTAAATATAATATATCTTTATTTTCGGTATAATAATCTTGATCTTTTGAAACTATCCAAACGCGATTAACATTTGGAACTATATTTAAAAGCATTTCCCAAGATAATTGATCACCTAATGGATCATTTTTTTTTCCGGGTGGATTACCAATTTCTTTTCTTAGTCTTGCTTTATTTAAATTATCAATTGATGCCTTTTTGGATGTATTGTATAATAATGACAATGCTTTAGAGACGTTATCTTCTGATGATGAAACATTTTGAAGTGTTTCATTTAGTATCTGCAGAAGTTCATTGTTAGAGTTTTTAATTTGTATTTCTAATTCTTTCCTTGAACTATTCCAAGATATTAATTTAGACGAATTATCTTTATCTAAATGTTCTGGGAGTATTGTATTTACTATTGATACTTGTTTTATATAATTATCGATTGATTGTTTAAAAACATTTAGTTTGTTTCTATCGATTTCATATTTGAATTGTTCAGTAAAAAAGACTTTATCTTTAACTTCTATTATGGAATCCAATAGTTTTTTAAATTCAGGTCTATTTGAGTTATAGAACCCTAGAAAAATATTGGCATCAATGTACAATATGTTCATTATAATTGTTTTTGTTATTTTTTAATAGATTTTATTAAATAATCCCCATATCTTTTGTAATTGAAACGAGATGAGTCGTATTATTGGCTTTAAAGAAATCTTTAAGCTTAGCGATTCTTTTTTCGATTGTGCTTTTGCTGGTTGTTTTAAAATTTAATTCTTTAAACGTATTCGAAATATCGTCTTGCGGAGTTCCTATAGACAATTGTTTTAGAATATGAATATCAATATCATCAATTTCGTAATTGCTTTTTTCCTGTAAAGCAAAAGCAACTTCTTGAGAAATAAAGGTTTCGTTTGAAGTATACAGTAAGTTGATCGCCTTTTTTAGATCTTCAATACTGTTTAGGCCTTTTAGAACAAAAGCATCAACTCCCGCATTATCAAAAAGCGATTTGATACGGTAACTTTTATCTTCTACCGAATAGACTATAATTTTAATATTAGGCTGTAATTCGCGCACTTTTTGTACCAATTCATCGCCATTAGCAATTTTTAGTTCGCGATGATCTGTTTTGAATGAAAGGTCACTGATTAATAAATCAAAAGGTTCGTTATCCTGAATTGCTTTTCGCACTTTCAGTAAAGCTTCATCACAGTATTTTGAATGCTGAAAATTTTCAATATTTACATCTTTTAAGACTTGCTGAATTCCTAAATTCATTGCATCAAGATCTTCAGCTATTATTACTTTTTTAAACATAGGGCTTTTATTTTGGCAGTTTTATATTGACTCTAAAACCTTTATCAGGTTCAGTGTCAAAAGTAATAGTTCCTTTTATGGCCAGAATACGGTTTTCCATATTTTGTAGACCATTTTTCACAATTTTATTTTTTTCGGCACCTTTTCCGCGATCGGCATAATTTATAAATACAAATTTTTGATCGCTATCAAAAGTTAAAGCAACTAACGGCGCGTGGCTATGTTTTTTCATGTTTACCATTAATTCCTGAAGAACCCTGTAAATGGTTACTTTTTTTATTTCGTCGATTTCGTTCCAAATTACTTTTTCGATGTTATTGATAATCACGTTTGTCGATTTGCTGTTATAGGTAGAAAGCATTTCTTTTAAATTATCAGAATAATTTACTCCAGTTTCAATATCATTGTTTTCTCTCGAAATTCCGCGAACGCGCGTATAAATATGATCCAGTTTTTGAATCAAAGTTTCTTTTGTGTTTTCTACAGATAAGGGTTGTGTTTGTGTAAAAGTTATGGCGTTAAAAACATCATTTGCCAATTCATCATGAATATCTTTTGCAATTCTGGTTTCGGTATCATAAGCGGTTTTTATTCGTATAATTCTGTTTTTATTTTTGTAATATCGTACCAGGACGACAATTACAATTCCCAGAAAAATAAGGAAAATTATACCCACTATCTTTTGGTATTTTGCTTCCTGAAGCGCCAGTAAATTCTCTGCCTTTTCTAATTTTAGTTTCTGGTTTTCGTCTTTTTCCTTTTTAGAATCGTATTTAATTTTGGCAAATTTGTTTTTAAAATTGTTTCTGATTTTAATAATACTATCATTTAAGGAAATGTATTTTTGGACATATTGTGTACCTGAACCATTAGAAATTAAAAGAGACAATGCTTTTAAACGTTCATCGATACTATGAAATTTGGTTGCAATTTGATACGCATTCTGAGCGTTTTGATTTGATTTTTTAACATCGGTTTTTGCGTAAAATTCGGCTAAATGAAGATAGCTTTCTATGCTTCCATAAAAATCTTCAGACTGATTTCGCAATTTCAGACCCTCATTCATAAATTTCAGACCTTTATCCGGATTTCCATTTTTAAAATAGGCGAAACCCAGATTATCCAAAACTCGCGATTTACTTCTGATAATCGATGGATCTTTATCATTTAAAACCTTTTTATTTAAAATAGATTCTAAAATAGAAATTGCTTTATCGATTTTGTTTTGTTTGATGTAAACAACAGCAATATTATTTAAAGGAGATTGTTTTGATACAGAGTCGGTTGCATCTTTAAGAGCCTGTTTGTAATAAAATACTGCGTCATCATAAATAGAAAGCTCTTTATCTGCAATTCCGAAAAAATTATTGATTGCGGCATTATAATTATTATCACTTTTTGTGTAAGGTAAGGCCTCTGTTAATGTTTCTTTACTTCCATAATAATCTCCATTTATTTGCTGTATTTGAGCCATTTGAATAAGATTAAAAGTAATATTAGCACTGTCTTTTAAAGATTCGAATAGTATTTTTGATTTATTAAAATAATAAAAAGAGCTATTAAAATTTTTGTTTTCATAGAGATTTATGGCTTTTTCTCGAAGAAAAACGGCTTCACTTTTGTGAGTATTTGGTTGAACAGATATGGTTGTTTGTTCTTTGCAGGAAACAAAAAGAAGAAAAATAAATAAACAAAAAATCGGGGACCGTAGCATAAGAGTTACTTTCCCCGAAATTAAGCAATAATTAAATATTGTAAAGAATATTCTGTTATTTTTTTGGTGGTTTAACAGTAATTGGATCATCCCCAGGCCCATCAGGCGGTGCGTCTGCTTGAACAGGAATAGAATCCTTTTTTATCTCAGTTTTTGTCTCAGCCGTTTCAAATTCGTCAGCTGTGCAAGAAAATAACGTAGTACTTAATAGTGCAAATGCACCCATCACAAATAAATTTTTCATGTTTTTTAGTTTTAAAAATTGGACATGAGTATTGCTGTCCGGAACTTTTCCAGATCTTTTTAAGGCAATACCAAATTGCTTTGGGAAGTGAAGTGCGGTCGACCGTAAAGAATGTGTTATACTTCCCGGATAATGATCATTACGGTTTTCCGCACTTGTTAATAGAACTAGTTTTGTACATTTGTTTTAACCTGCAGATTAAAACGTTTAACTAATTTGATATCGCAAAGATGCGACGCTTACAAGCCAGTGTTTATAAGGAATTCCGGGAATTCCCATCATTTCCTGACTTTCTTAAAAATTCCTAATTATTCCTGAAAATTCCTGAAAGCTTATGCAAAAAATTACTTTTAAAGATTACGAAAAAGCTATACGATCAAAATATTTGATTGAAAAAGATGGAGAATATGCTAAGCATTTCAATCCGACAGCACAAGCAAATCTTAGAGATTTATGCTGGGAAAGATTTAAAGAGAATGAGAATAAAGATGACTCAAGCACTTTTTTTTCTTTCTTCACCTTTAGTTTTGAATTAGATGGAGTAACAAAGAAAAAGCTTAGAGATGAAACAGATAGGTTTAGAACTATTGCTTCTTTTTATTTAAAAGAAGAAAAAAAGACGGCTAGTAGATATGCCGTTGAGTTAGCTGCTATTCTAGTTGATTTTCAACCAAGACCTTTTAAAAAATTTAGAGAAGCAGGAATTATTCTACCGGAAAAACCGATTGATGCTCCAAAAGTTCCATTTGCTTTTGATAACAATACCGATAATGAGCAAGAACACGAAAATGAAGGGAACGAAGACTATAAAGAAAATTATGATGAAAATCAAAATATATTTGATGATGCTTTAATCGCTAATAATCAACTAGGTTTTATTGGAAATTTTAAAAATAAATTTTCTAAAAAATTTTCGAAGAAGCTTAAGAAAACAATAATTGCTATGATAGTTATTTTTTGTATGATTGGAACTGCTGTTTGTCTATTTTTCTTCAAAAAAGGTTGCATGCAATGGTCTGATAATCATTATGAATTGGTATACTGTGATAAACCAATGGAAGGAAATTTAAATGAGGTAATTTTAAGAGACGATAATCTTTTAAATTTCAAAAAGTTAATAGTTTGTGATACTACAACTTGTTTTAAACCAGATGGAGAAGCAATTGTATGGTATGCAAAAACAGGAGACAAAGCAGATTTTTTTAATTCAAATGGAAACGGAAGACATCCTGAAACAAAAAGATCATTAAGACCTATTACAGAATATATCAAAGGAAAATATAAAGGCGATTGCCCAACAAAATAACGTCACGTCTAAAACCGGAAAGGTTTTAAAAACCTGTCCGGTTTATCGAAAAGAATAAAAAAAGCGGATATACCAATTAAGTATATCCGCTTTTATATTTAAATAAAAATTCGAGAAAATTAGTGAAATTCTTGGCAAACAAAACGTTACAAAGAAATTCGTGACAAAAAAACTAAGCCACAATTTCCCCACCATTAATATGTATAAATTGTCCTGTAATATAACTACTGTCTTCGCAGGCCAGAAAAACATAGGCAGGCGCAACTTCTGAGGGCTGACCGGCTCGTTCCATCGGATTATCTTTTCCAAAATCTGATACTTTATCGAAGCTGGCAACAATTAAAGGCGTCCAGATTGGGCCTGGTGCAACGCCATTGACGCGTATTTTCTTTTTGGCCAACATCGTTGCTAACGATCTTGTAAAACTTACAATCGCACCTTTTGTACTGGCGTAATCAACCAAATGTTCGCTGCCGCGATATGCAGTAACCGAACTCGTGTTGATAATCGTATCACCTTCCTGCAAAAGAGGCAGTACAGCGTTTGTGATATAGAAATACGGGTAAATATTAGTTTCAAATGTTTCGTGAAGCTGTTTCGAAGTTATTTTTTTAAATTCGCCCTGAGGGAATTGTACAGCTGCATTATTTACCAGAATATTAATTTTTTTAAATTTTGTATGGCACTTTTTTACAGCCTCTTTACAAAATTTCTCGTCTTTTAAATCTCCACTGATAATCAAACACTGCTGACCTTCTTTTTCGATCAACTCTTTGGTTTCAAGAGCATCTTTATCTTCATTAAGATAAACTATGGCAACATCTGCACCTTCTCTGGCAAAATGTACCGCAACACTTCGGCCAATACCGCTGTCACCGCCGGTTATAAAAGCAACTTTTCCAAGCAGTTTTCCGCTCCCGGTATAATTCTCCCTGATAATTTCAGGTTGAGGATGCATTTTATGTTCATCTCCCGGCAAATTCTGCTTTTGTTCGGGAAATTTCTTTGGTTTTTCTTTTTCCATGATTAATTATTTTTTGGGTCTTTATCAACTTCCTAAAATAGTCTCATTTTCAATAATAAGGTGACCTGAAAAAATCAAAAGTTAGCGCAAAAGATCACGAAATCAGATTCATAAATTGATATTCTGTAAAATTTAACTCATAAAATATAAGAGAAAAAACAAGCCTCTGATTTACATTTGAGTCAACGTAAAAAATGCCTGATTAACTTTAAAAAATCAGCATTAAAAAATTCGACTGAATTAAAAATTACCATAATTTAATTAAAGAAAAAATGATACATCAAATTGATACAACAGATAATGTTGTTGCTTTTAGAGCATTAGCAGAAGTTACTAAAGAAGATTTTCAAAGAGTGGTTGTTCCGGCTGTAGAAAAACTGGTAAAGCAATTAAACGAAATCAATTTTTTATTGGTTTTAGATACTGATCTTGAAAATTTTACCGCTGGCGCCTGGCTTCAGGATGCCATGATCGGACTTAAGCATTTGGGAAAATGGAACAGAGCTGCTATTGTTTCAGATTCTGAAGAGATTATTTCTTTTACAAACGGATTCAGTTATATCGTTCCGGGAGAGTTTAAGGGCTTTAAAAAACTGGAATTCAATAAAGCTTTAAATTGGGTTGAAGGGAACATTTAGACATAAAATTGCAAAAAATAAATTCCAAATTCCAACTGCTTTGCTTACAAATCTCAAATTCAATTTGGAATTTGGAATTTAAGATTTTTGGAATTTATTTATTATTTATTGGAATTTGGAATTTAGATTTTTTGGAATTTAAAAACAAACACACATGAGGTCAATATGGACAGGTTCGATTAGTTTTGGGTTAATCAATATTCCCATAAAGATGTTTTCTGCCGTGCAGGAGAGCTCGCTTGATATGGATATGCTGGATGCAAAAGATCATTCTAATATTAAATTCAAACGTGTAAACGAAAAAACGGGCAAGGAAGTCACTTTTGCCAATATTGTAAAAGGCTACAAAATTGATGATAAATATGTAATTGTTGAAGATGAAGATTTTGAAGCTGCAGATGCCGTTAAAACAAAAACTATTGATATTCAGAGTTTTGTTGACGAAAAAGAAATAGAAAGCATTTATTATGAACAGCCGTATTTTCTTGAACCTGATAAAGGAGCAATGAATGCCTACGGTTTACTTCGTGATGCACTGGCATCTACTGGAAAAGTAGGAGTGACGAGTTTTGTTTTAAGGAATAAAGAAAGCCTGGCGATTTTAAGACCGTACAAAAATATAATTCTTTTAAACCGAATTCGCTTTGAGCAGGAAATCAGAAGTACAGACGAACTTAAAGTTCCGGCAATTTCTAAAAAGAAAACAAAAGAAATGGATATGGCCGAAAAACTAATCGATCAGCTTACTGAGAAGTTCGACATTAGCAATTTTAAAGATGAATATACAGATAAGCTCCTCAAAATAATCAAAAATAAAGCAAAAGGTAAAAAAGTAAAAGCACCAAAACTCAAAGTGGTTCACAAACAAAGCGACGATTTATTAGATATGCTGAAAGCAAGTTTAGAAAATAAGAAATCGTCTTAAAAGTTTTGAGTTATGAATTATGAGTTTGAATGTCATTATATAAAAAAGAAACAAAAGTTTATATAGACTTTTGTCTCTTTTTTATTTTAATTAAAAATCAAACGCATCAAGCTATAATTCAAAACTCAAAACTCATAATTCATAATTGACAATTCATAACTAACTTTTAACTCCCAACCCATAATTCTTAATAATTTTCTGGATATTCGCTCCTTTGCCTAAAACAGGCGCCCACAAATCACCTTTTTTCTCAAATCTTGACAAGACATTTTTAATGGTAAATTGAGACGGATGCAATTTTGGAGTTACTTCGCTCCATTCTAAAGGCGTTGAAACCTGCGCTCCGGGCACAGGGCGAACAGAGTAGGGTGCGGCCAAAGTTTGTCCGCGGCGATTTTGCAGATAATCCACATAAATTTTATTGTTTCTTTTCTTGATGCTTCGTTCCAGAGAAGTAATTTCGGGAATTCGTTTTTGAATTTCTGTTGCCACTAATTGTGCGAAAATTTTAATCGAATCATAATCGTATTTCGCGCCAAGCGGAATATATACATGCAAGCCCGAAGCGCCCGAAGTTTTGCAGTAACATTCGGTTTCAAATTCGTCCATAACTTCTTTTACGGTTAAAGCAGTTTGTACAACTTCTTCAAATTTATCTTTTGAAGGATCAATATCGATTACGAGCCAATCCGGATTTTCAATATGTTTGATGGTTGAATTCCATGGATTTATGTCAATGCAGCCCAAATTTGCCATATAAAGCAAAGTCGCTTTGTCATTGCAAATCAAATAATCCAGATGTTCATCGTTGGATTCTGAGTATACTTTTTTGGTTTTTAACCACGACGGAATTTTATCTACATCAACATCTTTCTGATAAAAACTTGGCGCATCAATTCCGTTAGGAAATCGATTCATAGACTGCGGACGATCTTTTAAATAAGGCAAAATAAAATCAGCAACTTCATTGTAATATTGCACAATTTCGCCTTTAGTAATTCCGCTTTCAGGAAAATATATTTTGTTTTGATTGGTAAGATGGAGCGTTTTTGTACCCACCTTCAAATCATAATCCTTTTCTTTACTCGTTTCTGGTTTTTTTTTAGCCGTTTCTGGTTTTTCTTTAGTCTTCATAACTTCCGTATTTAAAGTTTTGGTTTTTGAAGTCAAAAAAACTTCACTTGCTTTTTTATCCACTCTCAAGCCCAGATAAACGGGATGTCTTAGTCGCATATCATCCGTCCATTCTGTAAATTTAACCTGGCAGACAAATTTTGGTTTTAACCATTGTATCTTATCCCGAAGTTTTATTTTTTGTACAACCGGAGATTCCTTTATAAAATGAGGTTTAAATTTCGTGTATAAATCCTTCAGGACTTCCTCTGTAAATCCAGTTCCGCATTTACCAATATATTCAAGTCTTTTGCCGTAATATTGTCCTAAAAGCAAGGCACCAAAGTAACTGCGGGAATTTTTGGGTTCAGTAATTCCTATAATAACAGCTTCTTCCTGCTGTGCAATTTTTATTTTAAGCCAGTTATTGCTTCTTTTTCCAATCAAATAAGTGCCATTAGCTTTCTTGGCCATTATACCTTCGCTATTGTTATTTGTGGCAATTTCTAAGCTTTTAAGTCCGTTTTCGATAGTATGTTCAGAGTAAAAAACATTCGAAAAAGAATATTTGTCCAATAACATTTTTAAAAGCTCTTTTCGCTCAAGTAAGGTTAAGTTGACAGTAGAAAAACCATCCAGATTTAAAATATCAAAAACATAATATTTTAGATTTCCTTCGCCAGTTTTAAGATAATTTTGAAGATGCTGAAAACTGGCTTTTCCTGCCTCATTTTCAACAACGACTTCGCCATCCAGAATGACTTCATGTTTTATTTTTTCAAGTTCTTTTAAAACAGGTTTGAAGTTTTTATCAAACGAAAGTTCGTTTCGGCTAAACAAATGCACTTCATCTGGTGTAATAGTAGCGAGAGTGCGGTAACCGTCATATTTATTTTCAAAAACCCAGTCAGGATCATCAAAAGGTTTATCGACAATATTGGCCAGCATGGGCGACAAAAAGCCTATAGTTTCTTTTTTGTCTGTTTTGGTTTTTGCTGTTTTGGTTTTCCTGGGAGTAGTTTCTTCAGAGGTATCTTCATCTTCAATCTCATTTTTTTTTGAAGCACTTTCCGTTTTTTTCTCTAACGATTCTAAAGTCTGATTGGAGATAACTGATTTGTTTTTCTTCAAAATGTCATCATCCGTGGCATATTTGTCCTTTTTTTTAATCAAAAGCCAGGCGTTTTCTTGTTTGCCGTGAAGTTTTACCAAAGAAAATTCGCCTTTGAGTTTTTTTCCTTTTAAAACAAAACTCAAATGGCCTTTGTGCAATGCGGCTTTTAATGCTTTTCTGGCAGAAACAGCATCTTCATCTGCAGTAGTATAAGTTCCGTTATCCCAAACAATAACATTTCCGGCACCATAATTTCCTTCTGGAATTGAGCCTTCAAAATCCTTATAATCATATGGATGATCCTCGACCATCATGGCAAGTCGCTTTATTTCGGGATCCATAGACGGACCTTTGGGAACGGCCCAACTTTTAAGAACACCATCCAGTTCCAGCCTAAAATCATAATGCAAATGCGAAGCTGCATGTTTTTGAACCACAAAAATGAGGTCTTTTTCAGATTTGCCAATTTTGCCTTCAGGCTCCTCGGTTTGCTTGAAATTACGTTTTTGGTTGTATTTGGAAAGTGACATATATAAAGTATTTATGGGTTCATAGTCTGTTTTTTTTAAGTCTGTAAAAAAAAATGTACTTCCCAGCTGTCATTCTGCTATTTAATTTTAAAAAACCAAAAACAAAAGTGAAACCCGGAAGTACAAAATTTATATTATGCATGTTCATTTACATTATCAGCATCAGTATATCCCGAATTAGCTTTTTCGTCAGACGATTTTTTGATCTTTTTATAAATCGCAGTTGCCAGAATAGGTAAAGCAAGACCGGCGATCATTGCCCCGGTTTTTTGGTGGCCTGCTTTTTTTAAAACAGCACCGGCAATTAATGTTCCTACACCTGCACATACCAATTGTTTAGTAGAAAAACTTAGCGCTTTGTTTTCTAATTCTTCAGGAATAATTCCGTGTAGTAATGGATTAATGAAATTTAAATTTTCCATGATTTTTTGTTTTTTTAATTTAACATTTGTAAAAGGTCTGACTGGTTATTTCATCAGATTTTATTTTTCTAAATCTTTCTATCTTTTAGTATCGTCTGAATTTTCTATATGTTTCAAATCGTTCTTTTCTTTTAAAATTCGATTTGGAGTATCATGTATTAATTCTTTTTCCATTTGGCTGTTTTTATCAGAATCCATTTTTGATTTTAAGAGATTCTCTACAGTATCTTTTTCAGGACAATTGTCATTATCCGGATCGTAATTCTTTTCGACCATGACGTTTTCGATTTAAATTTCTAGTAATTCCAAATTTAAGCCCGCAAGCTTCTTTTTTCTTTATAGAATTTAATTTTCTAATTATATAATTATCAGGGTAACAGTTGTAGTTGCTGAGAATTTGTGTATAAATCTAAATAAATTTAATTACTACAATGTAGGAATATTTTGTATAAACTACGCGATGAAAATTATATAATTTTTCAAAATTATTTTGTAATGTTAAATTTCATAAAATTTAAAATCTTTGTTTAAAGATTTCTGCCACCAAAATAAGGCAGTAATTATGATGTTTTTTCGATCTTATTTTATAACTAAAAAAGAACTATTATGAACCAAAAGGGACCTATTGTACTTATAGAAAATAATCAGGGAGATCGTAAATTATTTACACAAATTTTCTCTGAATTAGAAATTTCTAATAAAATTTTATGCTTTAATTCGGGGAATGATGCTTATAATTATCTGACAACACATGATGTTTCAGCATTTTTAATTTTTGCAGATATTGTACTGCTTCATATGGATGATAAACAAACAGCTCATATTCCGTACAAAAATCTGAGTATAGAATTAAATTGTCCCTGTTTGTTTTTTACAACTGTATTTAATCAGTGTTTTGTGCTTGATGTACATTCAGTACCAACACAAAGTTACGTTGTAAATCCTTATACGTACGAAAAATTCAAAGAAGTTATTCGTACTATAGTCGAATATTGGAGTAAAACTGAATCTATAACCCAATATGGCAAAAGTAAAGGCCAGAAAGATGTAGCAAATTAGAAACAAAAAAGCGGTAAATTATGTTTACCGCTTTTTTTATGTTCTTAAATAGTGTTTGAATTAATTGAAAGGAAGATAAATAATCATGTTTGTTCCTTCGTTAGCCTTACTTGAAACTTTTATAAAGCCGTGATGATTGTTGACAATTTTTTGTACCAAAGTCAGTCCAAGACCGCTGCCGCTGTATTGATCGCTATTATGCAATCTGTAAAAAGGTTCAAAAATTTTAGTTTCATAATTTTCAGCAATACCAATTCCGTTATCCATAACACAAATCTTGACATAATGTGTCTGGAGATTTCCTCCGGCTTCGGTTATTTCTTCATTTGTAGGCTGTTGCGAAATTATTTTTATTTCAGGAACAACATTTTCTTTGGTATATTTAATTGAATTTGAAATTAAATTGGTAAACAACTGCTGTATTTGATAAGGAATAACAGTCAATTGCGGAATTGGATCTGTGATGACAATCGCATTTTTCTCTGCAATTACATCTTTCATATCATTAATTGTTTTCTTTAAAAGTAAGTTTATATCGGTCTTTTTAAATTCTTTTTCAATAAAATTAATTCTCGAATAATTGATCAAATCGGTAATTAACTGACTCATATTGTTTACCGAAAACAAAACGCGTTCTAAATTATGTCTGCCGCTTTCGGATAAGTTCTTTTCCGTATCAAAAACTCTTTTGCAGAACATATTAATTTTTCGCAGCGGTTCCTGTAAATCATGACTTGCAGCAGAGGTAAACAATTCTAACTGTTTGTTATATCTTTCTAATTCTTCATTTTTAGTTTTGAGTAATTCATTTGTGACACTTAAATCTGTAATATCTTCGAGTGCCAAAAGAATCATTCCTTCTGGTTTTGAATTTATAATCTTACGGGCATTTACCATCAATACTTTTTTGCCAATTCCCGAACAAAAGGTATCAACCTTATAATCTTCAATAATGTTTTTTTCTTCCAGCATTGTAAAGATAAGTTCTTTAAATTCAGGAATATCCCATTGACAGTCTCCAATTTCAAAAAAGGAATGATCCTCGGTTTCTGCTTCTGTTGTTTGAAAATATTTGTAAAAAGCAGGATTGGCACTTTTTATAATAAAATCCTTATCGATAATAAGCAAAGGCTCGCGAATTGTTTTTACAATCGATTCAGAATAATTGCGTGTCGAAATAAGCTGTTCCTGACGATCCATAAGTTCATCATTTACACACATTAATTCTTCATTATTCGACTGAAGTTCTTCTGTAGAAGTCTCCAGTTCTTCATTCATTGCCTGAAGTTCTTCGGTACTGCTTAATAATTCTTCGTTTGTAGTCTGCAGTTCTTCAAAAGCAGTCTGTTGTTCTTCGGTAACGCGTTTAATGTCTTCGCGCATCTGATTAAGCTCTTTTTCCAGTTCCTTAATTCGTTGCTTATCAGATGTACTTGAACTTAATTTTGCATCATTGTCAATTTCCGGAACAGGTTTTTTATGAAAAAGAACCATCAAATGCAAATCATCATAAGGAAGCGTAAGTATCTCAAAAGAAGCCAGATAATCCTGATCCTTAACTTTGATATTTTCTTTTATGAGGTTTTCCTTTTCTTTTTTTACTTTCAAAAGTGCATTACGAAGTTCAAAGCTAATGCCTTCACGTGCCATTTTTAGAATATTAAAATTCGGTTTTCCCGGAGAAGGCAATAAAAACGGACTTGTATCTCCATGAAAATGAACAATTTCTGAATGCTCGTTTATGATAACACTTGCCGGCGTGTATTTTGAAAATAAAATATCTGAAGCTATTTTTTTAAAATCGGTTTCCGGGACATTTTTTACGTCGTGGTTCGTCGTTTTTTCGCGCGCAGTAATATGTGCAGGCTTAAATACTTCAGGTACATAACGTCCGGGAGCAAATTTACGTGTGTATATTTTTTCATGTTTGCCTACATTTTCAAATAAATTTGCAGCATTGTTTGCGGTCTCTGATTTTCCAAGAAATAAAAAACCTTTTTCTTTTAAGGAATAATGAAAAGAACTCAATACTTTATTTTGTAAAAACGGATCAAAATATATTAAAACATTTCGGCATGAAACCAAATCGATTCTGGCAAAAGGCGGATCTTTTATAAAATTGTGAACAGCAAAAATGCACATATCACGAATTACCTTATTGATATGATAATGCCCATCTCTTTTTGTAAAATAATTGTGCAGTCTCATTTCAGAAATTTGCTGTACATCCTGGGGCGTATATAAGGCTGCTCTGGCTTTTGCAATGCATTTTTCGGAAATATCCGAAGCAAAAATCTGAACTCTGACTTCTTTAAGGTTGTTTTGAGATAAGTATTCATGAAGACAGATCGCCAATGAATACGCTTCTTCTCCAGAAGCACATCCTGCCACCCAGATCCTTAAATTATTGTTTACAATATTATTGATTAGCTGAGGAAATACCAGAGTAGGCAAGGTCTCAAAGTATTTTTCGTCTCTGAAAAAATACGTAACCGGAATCAGGAAATCGTTAAAAAGCGCATCCTGTTCGTTTTTATCATTTCGAAGAATATTGTAATAATCCTGCATGGTTTCTCTTCTTAAAATAACCATTCTGCGGGCAATACGTCTTCTTATTGTAGGCTGTTTGTAATGACGAAAATCATTTCCGGTTCTTAAAAACACCAGATTTATAATTTGATTGAGAATGTCTTCTTCCTCTTTTGGAATATGTTCTTGCTCGCTGTAAGCATGATTGGTAATATAACTTTTGCGAATTTCGATTAATTGGGAAGCAATTTGTTCAGGAGCAAGTATGTAATCGATCACATCGGCATCTATGGCACTTTGCGGCATTCCTTTAAAAGCAGCAGTTTCAGGCTCCTGCGCAATTGTTACTCCGCCAAATTCTTTTATTTTTTTTAACCCAATCGTACCGTCAAAAGCGGTTCCGGAAAGTATTACCCCAATGGCAAAACTTTTATGTACCTGCGCAAGCGATTCAAAAAAGATATCAATGCTTTTATTTGTTTTATCACTGCGTGTTCTTTTGTAGAGTTTTAAAACTCCGTCTTCGGCAATTAAATTATTGCTTTCCGGGATAATATAAATATGATTGGGAGCCAGGTTAATGTCATTAACAATCTCATGAACCGGTATTTTAGAGTGCTGGGCTAATATTTCGGTTAAATTACTAGGATAATCCGATGATAAATGCTGTACAATAACATAAGCCATTCCGGAATTTTCGGGTATGGTTTTAAGTACTTTTTTAAAGGCATCCAAACCTCCGGCTGAGGCTCCTATACCAACTACGGGAAAATCCTGAGTTGTTTTTTTTGGGCGTGTATTATCAGGAATATTCATAAAAACATATGTATTAATATGATAAAGGTATGAATCCTTTTACAATTAAAAAAGGAATGCATGAAGTGGAAATCTTATAAAAATGAAAACTTTAAAATATAAGCAGGAGTTATAATTCTTTATAAAATTTGTACATGTAAGCTTAATTACAAAATGTAAATAGTTTATAATCAAATTATTAATTGTAAAATCTATATTATGAAAAATTTATTTTTAACATGTGCAATGATTATGTTTCTAGGAAGTGCAGCTATGGCACAAGATACCCAGAAAAAAAAGCAATCTAAAAGTACGACAGATACTACTACCGTACAAAAGACGAATAAAAAGAGTACAACGACTTATAAAAATGATCCTGCCCATAAGGAGCATACAGATAAGTCTAAAACAACAAGTCCTTCTACTCCCAATTCTACAATACCCAGAGATACCACAAAACCCGGATATGGAACTGGTTCAGGAAGTGATGGCGGCGTAGGAACAGGAACTGATACAAAAAAGAAACCATAATGAAAAACTGAAGATGAAAAAGCCTGTATATTTACAGGCTTTTTATTTAATCAATATCCAGGTTTAAAGAATCCTGATGTTTTATTATTGCGGCTTCTTTTTTGTTTTTGTTTTGGTTTTGGTCCCTTCTTAGATCTTCGTCGTCACAATAACCGCTGCAATAGATGTTTAGAAACGAAATAGCAATAATAAAAAAGATAAGTTTTAAGTTTAAATGTTTCATTTTGTTTGATTTTTATGGGTTTATTTTTAAGGATTAAAACAAAAATATAAGTGGCAATAACTCCGGGTTTACATAATTTTTTCAGATCGTTACATAATTTCTATGTTCAGGTCTTTAAAACAGGATTTTATGTTCTTCTTCAGACGTTTCAATTTGTTTGATTTCGACTTTTTCTTTCTTAATTGCCTGTCTCAATAAACCAAAAAGACTCATATAAACATTGGCAACAAAAACCAATGCAAAACCGGCAATAATATAACCGCGCCAATCGTCGATTAAAAGTTTATAATCACATAAAGCAATAAAAAATATAGTGACATAATGACTAAAACAATATTCGCAGGTAAAAAGATAAAAGGCTTTTCTAACTAAGATTGTGCGGCCATTTTGAGAACGTTTTACACACCATTCTCGTGGTTCCTTAAAAATTTCTTCATGAGTTACAGTCCACGCAATGCATGATATGGGAATGGCAAGAATAAAAAGCCAGACAATTTGAGTTGTAATATCCATGTTTGTATGTTTTAGATTAACTTGTATGAAATCAATCTTTTAAAGTTACAATTCGTCCTGTTTTTTGCCTTTATATAGTTTTCTGTTAATTTTACAGAATTCCGCATACCAAAAAGCCGTTACATATTTAAATATAACGGCTTACAGTTTACAATTTTTTTGGCATTATGTTATTCGCGCGGATGGATTTCGTGAAAATGTTCGTCATTTTCTTCTAGTTTTTCATTTTCGTTGTTGTCAAGATCTCCATCCTTTTCAATTTCCTGATCCAGATTTTCTTCGTTGCGTTCCGGATTATCGTTTGTAGACAAGTCGTCTTCATCAATCACACGTTCCTCATTCGGAATATTTTCATTTCGGTTAAAATCATTTGTTTCATGATTTACATCATGCAGCTCTTCATCTTTATATTGAAGGTCATCTTCTTTATATTGAAGATCATCTTCCTGATATTTATGTTTATCGTTATCAAATAAATCTTTTACCGAAGCATCATTATGTGTCTCTGTAATAGTATCGTCGTGGTGAAAATTACGTTCAACCTGTCCGTAATTTTTATTGTTTTCATTTTTCATAGCAAGTAAAATTTGAAATTGTTTTAATTGATAAAGATTTCTCATAATCAGTGAAGAATGTTAATTCAGGTCTGTAAAAATGTTCTTTACAAAGCTACTATCGAAATCACTTTTACTTCTTACAGAAAAATCAATTGTATTTTCATAATTAACAGTTGATCTTTATTTTATTCAATTCATACTTTATAGAAAATAAAGAAATTATTGTTTGATTATCAAATGTTTAAATATTGTAAGCTTTGTAAACAATCATGTAATGGCTTGGTTTTGTTTGTAAATTACTTTTGTTGAACGATCAACTGTCATTTGGCCAAATGAATCAGATCAAATCACGATACTACTTAAAAATATAAAACCCATTTAAAATGAAAAATTCCACGCCAAACCAGGATCATCCAAATGATAAGGAAAGAGATCTGGATATCAATAAATCAAATGCCGAAAATCAGTTTCTTACCACAAACCAAGGGGTTAAAATAAATGACAATAATAATTCTGCCAAAGCCGGTGAAAGAGGTCCATCCTTATTAGAAGATTTTATTCTAAGAGAAAAAATCACCAATTTTGACCATGAACGCATTCCAGAACGTATTGTACATGCCAGAGGCTCTGCAGCACACGGTTATTTTGAACTTTACAAACCATTAGACAAATATACTAAGGCGGGTTTTTTAAACGATACGAGTATTAAAACACCGGTTTTTGTTCGATTTTCTACAGTAGCGGGATCAAGAGGTTCTACAGATTTGGCACGTGATGTTCGCGGATTTGCCGTAAAATTTTATACACAGGAAGGAATTTTTGATTTGGTAGGAAATAATATGCCTGTATTTTTTATTCAGGATGCCATGAAGTTTCCCGATTTAATTCATGCCGTAAAACCCGAACCGCATAACGAAATTCCCCAGGCGGCCTCTGCACACGATACTTTTTGGGATTTTATTTCGCTAATGCCAGAATCCATGCACATGATTATGTGGGTAATGAGCGATCGCGCAATACCAAGAAGCCTGCGAATGATGGAAGGTTTTGGCGTACACACTTTTAGATTTGTAAATGATAAAAACGAATCTCATTTTATAAAATTTCATTGGAAACCAAAATTAGGAACCCATAGTGTTTTATGGGATGAAGCACAAAAAATATCCGGTAAAAACTCTGATTTTCATAAACAGGATTTATGGGAAGCCATAGAATCTGGAAATTTCCCTGAATGGGAATTAGGAGTGCAGATTATTCCGGAAAAAGACGAACATATTTTTGATTTTGATTTACTGGATCCCACAAAATTAGTTCCCGAAGAAATTGTTCCGTTAACAATTATTGGTAAAATGACATTAAATAAAAATCCTGATAATTTCTTTGCAGAGACAGAACAGGTTGCTTTTCATCCCGGACATGTTGTTCCCGGAATTGATTTTACAAATGATCCTTTATTACAGGGACGTTTATTTTCTTATACAGATACGCAATTATCAAGATTAGGAAGCCCTAATTTTCATGAAATTCCCATTAACCGTACTATTGCACCAATGCACAATAATCAGCGTGACGGACATATGCGTCAGGAAATTGCAACGGGCAGAGTGAGTTATCACCCAAATTCATTAGGAGGCGGATGTCCGTTTCAGGCAAAAATAGACGAAGGAGGATTTGCAAGTTTTAATGAGCGAATCGATGCGCATAAAGTTCGCGACAGAAGTGCCAGTTTTTCAGATCATTTTAGCCAGGCAACGCTTTTTTACCAAAGCCAGACCGATACAGAACAAGAACATATTATTAAAGCTTTGACTTTTGAATTAGGAAAAGTAGAAACAGTAGCCATTAGAGAAAGAATGCTTGGTTTATTATCAAGAGTAGATCCTATTTTGGTAAGCAAAGTATCGAAATGTTTAGGTTTAAAAGTACCAAAAGAACTCGAAAAACCTATTAATCATGGAGTAGGAGCAGATGCCGATCCTAATAAACACGAGCCGACTTTTGTAAAAAGACCAACAGAAACTTCAGATTCCTTAAGTATTTTAAAAAGTGAAACCGGTAAAGATTCTATTGTAACAAGACAAATCGCTTTTTTATGTGCAGATGGCGTAAATGCGGCATCAGTAAACAATATGAAAGCAGCTTTAAAAAAGGCCGGGGCGGTTGTAAAAATTATAGCGCCGCATTTAGGATCCATAGTTTCTGAAGATGATTCGGAAATTCCGGTTGATCAAAGTTACCTAACGGCAGCTTCTGTACTTTTTGATGCCGTGTTTGTACCTGCCGGAAAAGGAATTCTGGATCTAAAAAACAATGGCGATGTCAAAGAATTTCTTACCGATGCTTACAAACATTGCAAGTTTATTGCCGCCGAAGGTCAGGGAATAGAGATACTTCCGTTTGTTAATAATAATGATTCAGAAAAACCTATTAGAGATGTTGGTATTTTGGTAAGCGATCAAATAGGCGATGAATATCTATCGGCTTCTTTTATTAATGCATTGGCCAACCACCGTTTTTGGGAAAGAGAAGCGAATTTGTAATTTACAGTAAACCGAAACTAAATTATTTTGACATGTAATAACTTTTAAATGACTCAATAATATGCCAAGTGAAAAAGTAATACAGTGCTGCCAGGCACTAATAGAGAAAAAATGGACGATAAGTTTTGTAGAAAGCGCATCGGGAGGAAAACTGTGTAATGAATTTTCTACAGTTATTAATTCAGGACAAATCTTAATTGGAGGCCTGGTTTGTTATCATGTATCGATGAAAGAAGATTTACTTTTGATACCAAAGGGAACTATTGAACAACACACAGCGGAATCTGCCATTGTAACAAAATTAATGGCGCAGAATTTCCATCGTTTTGTTACTTCGGATATTTGTGTGGCCTTAACAGGGTTAGCAAGTCCAGGAGGAAGCGAAACTCCCTCAAAGCCCGTTGGAACTATTTTTGTAGATATTATTTTTCCGGATAAAGAAATAGCAAAAAGATTTAAATTCGATGGAAATCCGGAACAAATTATCGCACAGGCCGTAGATGCAGTCGCAAATTTGGTCTATGAAGAGACTCAGCTTTAAGAAGTTGTATAAAAACAAAAAACCGTTAGTTTTTGCTAACGGTTTTTTTATGTTTTTTGAAGTAAAGTTTTATTCAACTCTAAATTTGCCATTTCCTGATAAATCTGCATCTCTAAACAAGTCTTCTTCTTCCTCTTCTTCATAAATATCATTTTCTTCTTCATCATAATAATCCTCAAGCTTTTGGTCAGCTTCTTCCTGATTTTCATCATTCGTAATAGCATCGTCCTGATTGATGATTTTTTCTTCTTCATCAGGGTTTTTAGCAAATCTTGGGTGATGGCTATCTGTTTGGCTATAAATACTCAAATCATCTTCCAGGTCCCAATATCCTAACTCTTGTATGCTTCGTTCTCTGGCGCTAATTGTAACGTTCTCTGAATTATGAAAATTACGGTCGCGACGACCGTAATCTTCTCTTTTTTCTATTTCCATAATACTATTTTTATGAAATTAATTTTTTTTAGAATTCGCTTTTTTGTCTGTTGCAGACTTTGCATTGCTTTTCGAAGTAGTAGATTTCATATCAGATTTTTTGTCCGACATTTTTGCACCTGTAGTGCTGCTGGTTTTGTGATTTGAAGTATTCATAATAATAAGGTTTAAATAATTAATATTACAAATTTAACCGCTATGATTTTTAAATATTTACACAAAAATGCTTCATAATTTCATAATTTACAGGTTGTTATAAAAAAAGATGCACTTCAAAAATATATGAAGTGCATCTTGTTAAGTAATATTATTGTCTTATTTAAAGCCTGCTATTCAATTCATCCAGTTGGTTCTTTAAATTGATACCTTTTACGGTTTTAAATTTATTTTTTGAATTTGATGTTTCAATTAAAGTCGGAATTTCTATTTCAATAACAGTTCCTGATTTGGGTTTAGAGTCAATCAGAAAAGAACCTTTTAAATTATGAATTCGGGTTTCTAAATTAATATAACCAAATCCCAGAATATAATTTTTAGTATGAAATTCAGTTCCGTTATCCTTAAATAAAAGGCTTAAACAGTTGTCAACAAGATTGAGCTGAATTTCGATTTGTGAAGCTTTTGCATATTTTATTGTATGGTTTAAAAGCTCGTGAACTATTTTAAAAACTTCCATTTGAATAAGTTCATTAATAGTATTAATGTCTTTTTTCGGAAAAGTAAGAAACGATATTTTTAATTGGCTCGCCGCACTTAAATTGATGATATATGTTTCTAAAACTTCGCAAAACTTGTCAGGACTAAATTTCTTGGGAACCAAAGAATTAGATAAGTTTCGTACTAGTTTGTAAGTTTCTTCCAGTTGCAGATTAATCTTCGTAATGTTTTTTAAATTACTATTATTCAGATGATTTAGCTGGAGTTTTACAGCAGCCAAATTTTTGCCGATCGTATTGTATATTTCCTGCGAAATATGCTCACGTTCTTTTTCCTGGCCATTAATCCAGGCTTTAATCAAATTTAATTCCTGTTCTTTTAGCAAACTGTCTATTCTTTGAGAATTGATTTCTTCTTGTTTGCTGTTTAATAAACGTTGTGCGCTTAAACTTCTGTAAGTTTGAAATAAAAGCCCCGAAATCAAGATCAAAAGTGACAAAAAAGTAACGATAATAAACAATTGTGTATCCTGTATTTCATTACTTGCAAGCAAAAAGTTCTTGACAGAATTGCTTACAACAGCATTAAAAATGAGAGAAGCATGTGAATTGTGAATTGAAGAAGAAATAAGCAGTTTTGTACTTTCCGTTTGCGCCTGCAAACCAATTGATACAAATAAAAACAACAATAAATAAAGCCTTTTAAAACAAAGTACCATACATTTTAGTTTTATAAATCAATAATAAAAACATTACAGTTAAAGTCTTGTAAATTTGGGGTTTATAAGAATAACGCAACTTTTTTTTGCGGCTTAAAATTAGTGTAAAACAATTAAAACAGTGTCATTTTTGCTAATTATTTTTTAAATCGGATTCTCTGCATTTGTAAACTTAAAATGCAGTATTTATTTCATTTTTAATAAATGCTATTGTCAAATCATTTTTTTCGTAATCAAATGGCTATTTTTTGCATTTTTTTAAATTTTTAAGGCATTTTTAAGTTGTGCTTATTTAATTGAGAAACAAGCAGTTTAAAATAAATGTGAGCATTTTATTATAATAATCAAAAGTATAATACTGTAATAGCCAATATGTATTCGTAAATTAGTAGCCAAATAATATCCACATGACAGTACTTACATTTACCCTGATTATGATTCTGGGTGCTTTTTTAGCCGGTTTTATTGGTTCATTATCAGGACTTGGCGGCGGAATAATTATCATACCACTTTTAACTGTTGTGCTGGGCGTCGATATTCATTACGCCATTGGGGCGGCTTTAGTTTCGGTCATTGCAACTTCTTCAGGATCTGCAGCGGCATATGTAAAAGAAGGAATAACGAATATGCGTTTGGGAATTTTTCTCGAAATCGCCACTACAATTGGCGCAGTTGGCGGCGCATTACTTTCTGCTATTGCACCAACTTCATTTATAGCCGTTTTATTTGGGTTGACTTTAATTTTCTCGGCTATTAATTCCTTAAGAAAAAAAGAAGAACATATTGTTTTAGAATCAAGTCCTTTAGCAAAAAAACTTCATCTGCAGGGAACATATCCTACGCACGACGGACAAGTTGTACATTACGGAACCAAAAATGTAATTGGCGGTTTCAGCATGATGGGACTTGCCGGAATGATGTCTGGTTTACTGGGTATAGGTTCAGGAGCTTTTAAAGTTATTGCGATGGACAATATTATGCGAATTCCGTTTAAGGTTTCTACCACAACCAGCAATTTTATGATGGGCGTTACTGCAATGGCGAGTTCTGTAATCTATATTCAAAAAGGATATATCGAACCCGGAATATGTATGCCGGTTGTAATTGGGGTATTATTTGGCGCTATGGCCGGAGCAAAAATATTGGTGAGAACAAACCCTAAAAAACTGCGTATCTTTTTTGCCTGCCTGATTTTTGTATTGGCAGTAAACATGATTTATAACGGACTTAATGGAAAAATCTAAAACTATGACACAGGAAAAATTTGGAGAAAAAGATTTTCAAACCATTATAGGTAATTTATTGCGCTACGGTGTATGGATTTCATTATCAGTAGCTTTTATTGGCGGAATTGTTTATTTGATGCACCACGGCAGCGACATCGAAGATTATTCGGTATTTAAAGAAAACGACAGAAATATTTTTGAAGTATTTGCCAATGTTTACAACGGCGTAATTCACGGAAGTGGAGAATCGATTATCTTTTTCGGAGTAATATTATTATTTCTTACGCCCGTATTTCGTGTTTTGCTTTCGCTGTTTTCTTTTCTTTTAGAGAAAGATTATCTGTATGTTACTATTACTGCGATTGTCATCGGAATAATTATCCTTAGTATTTCATTCGGATTTTCGCATTAAGGAAAGATTTTAGATTTTTGATTTCACACGTATTTGTCATTCCGAGGAACGAGGAATCTCCGCAAGAAACTCCGCAATGATTGGCCATTCTAATTACAAGATGGATTAAAATCCATCCCTACAATATGATCCGTTCCTCCGGAACTCTTTATAAAATTCCGGAGGAATGATTTATTTTGTAGCCAGGGATTTTAATCCCTTGAACGCAAAGTAACCCCAATATTGTCATCCCGTGAATCCAATCCTAGTAGAGTTACGAGTGTGAGAGTTTAAAACAACAAAGATTTTAGATTTTATTTCACGCAGATTCGGCAGATTTGAGCAGATTTAGATTTCGATAATAATCTGCGTGCATCTGCTAAAATCTTTTTAAAATCTGCGTGAAAAAATATGAAGTGAAACGCTTTTTTTTGAGATAGTTATGAGAAAGATTTTTAATTCTCAATTTTTAATTATTTCCCAATAATTTCCTTGCGATGTAATGTGCCCCAATCTTTCAATGCCATAATTACATTGGTAAGCGATTGGCTGTGTTCCGTTCGCGCGTATTCAACCGTTGGCGGAAACGTGTCATAAACCGTTCTCGTTACCAATTTATTTATTTCCAGATCTTTAAGTTCTTTCGAAAGCATTTTATCCGTAATTCCGTTAATGTCTTTCGAAATCTCCTTAAATCGTTTTGGTCTGTCAGATAAAGTGATTAAAATCGGCAGTTTCCATCTTCCGTTTAAAACTTCTAAAGCATCCCTTACCGGCAATAATGCGGCCATGCATTCTTGTGGTCTATGGGCAAATTCTTTTATTTCGTCGTTTTTTATCATACCAATTGTGTTACTATCCTCAAGGATAGCGCTATCCTTGAGGATAGTACTATAAAAGGGATAGTAAATGTATATAAGTTTGTATCATAAAACAAATTAATATATAATCATGAGCAAAAAAATTCTGAATATAACTTCAAGTCTAAAAGGAGATGCTTCGTTTAGCATTAAATTATCAAATGCCATTCTGGAAAAATTGGCAGCAGAATATCCGGAAAGTCAGGTGAAAACATCTGATCTTTCTAAAGTGCCTTCACCATATTTAAGCGGATTGGATTTGGCGGCATTTTACACGCCGGCAGATGCACATACAGCAGAACAGCAAGAAACGATTAAATATTCAAACGAAGCGATAAGAGATTTATTAGAAGCCGATGTTATTGTAATTGGTGTACCAATGTACAATTTCGGAATTCCCGCAGTTTTAAAAGGATGGATTGATCAGGTTGCAAGGGCAGGGGCGACATTCAGTTATGCAGATGGCTCGCCAAAAGGATTGGTAACGAATAAAAAAGTGTATTTGTCAATTGCTTCAGGAGCTATATTTTCTGATGGTCCATACAAAGCTTACGATTTCTCAGAACCTTATTTACGTGCCGTACTTGGCTTTTTGGGAATGACAGATATTACTGTTTTCCGTGTAGAAGGAACAGCAATTCCTGATTTTGCAGAAGGTGCTTTACCAAAAGCCTTAGCAAGCGTTGAAGAATATGCGTTTTAATAATTGTTAATTATAAATTGTTAATGGCTAATTATATTCCTGCAAGGTTTTCAAAACCTTGTAGGTATATTTTTAAAGCAATTAGAAATGAATTTTTAAGTTTTAGAAATTATAGCAGTTAATAATTACCTTTAATAAGACTTAGAAATACCTACAAGGTTTTGAAAACCTTGCAGGATCGAATTCAAAATTCATCATTAATAATTTACCATTAACAATTAATAATTATTTCTCAATAATCATAGTAATTCCCTGACCACCTGCGGCGCAAATAGAAATAAAACCTTTTCCGGAACCTTTTTCGTTTAGCAATTTTGCCATAACGCCAATAATTCTCCCACCTGTAGCTGCAAACGGATGCGCGGCTGCCAGACTGCTTCCTTTTACATTTAATTTACTTCTGTCGATCGCGCCAAGATTTTTCTTTAATCCCAATGCTGTGGTAAGTTCCGGGCTTTCCCAAATTTTTAAAGTAGCCAAAACCTGAGCTGCAAATGCTTCGTGAATTTCATAAAAATCAAAATCCTGCAATGTTAAGTTTGCTTTTTCAAGCATTCTTGTCGCGGCAAATACCGGCGCAAGCAATAAATTCTGCTGGTTTTTTACATATTCAATTGCGGCAACTTCGGCATGCGTGATGTAAGCAAGAATTGGCAAATTATGTTCTTTTGCCCATTCTTCGCTAGCCAAAAGAATACTCGAAGCGCCATCAGTAAGCGGAGTAGAGTTTCCTGCCGTAAGCGTTCCGTTTACTTTATCAAAAGCCGGAGAAAGTTTTGCCAGTTTTTCAAGCGTACTGTCTTTTCTAAGATTATTATCTCTTTCAAGTCCGTTAAAAGGCGTAATCATATCGTCAAAAAAACCTTCGTCGTATGCTTTTGCCATATTCAAATGACTTTGAAGCGCCAGTTTATCCTGATCTTCTCTCGGAATCTGATAATATTTAGCCGTAATTTCAGTATGTCCGCCCATCGAAAGCCCAGTTTGAGCTTCTTCATTTCTGGGAACTAGCGGAGTTAAATCTTTTGGCCTCAATTTTAAAAATATCTTTATTTTTTCTCCCAGCGATTTTGCTTTTCTGGCATCCAGCAATATCTTTCTCAGCTTTTCGCTCACCGCAATGGGCATATCACTAATAGAATCGACACCGCACGCAATTCCCGAATCAATTTGACCCAAAGCAATTTTGTTGGCAATATAAATGGCACTTTCAATACCGGTATCACAGGCTTGTTGTAAATCGCAGGCAGGAGTAGCAGGATCAAGAGCAGTTTTCATAACACACTCTCTAATCAAATTATTATCCATTGTGTGTTTAATTACAGCACCGCCAACAACCTCTCCAAGTAATTCGCCTTTCAGGTTGTATTTTGCCACAAGACCATCAAGCGTTGCCGTCATCATTTGTAAATTACTAACGTCTGAATAAAAAGTATTTGCCCTCGCAAAAGGAATTCGGTTATAACCTACAATGGCTACTTTTCTAATTTTACCCTGATTTTCCATAGTAATGATTTAGTTAAATTTATATTGGATATTTTAATTTTATTTGACCGTAAAAGCATAATCGTAAACAAAAATCACAGACACTTTTAATCCGTTTGAACTTGTAATACTGAACTTTCCGTTTAAATCTTTACTAAGGCCTTCCATTAGTTTCATACCAAACGAATCGTATTTTTCAATATCAATTTCTCCTTCAATCCCAACGCCATTATCGGCAATTTCAAGTAAAAACGAATCACCCTGAAAATGTTTTAGCGAGATGGTAATTTTTCCTTTTTTCTCGTCTGTAAAAGCATATTTTATGGCATTTGTAATGGCTTCATTTAAAATTAAACCAATCGGAATCGCCTGCGCAACATGCATTTCAATATATTCAACATCAACTACAAAACTGTGATTTGTATTGTAACTGTCTTTTAAATAGCTGATAAGTTCCTTTATATATTCCGGCATTTTAATGCACGAAAGCCCTTCTGACTGATACAATCGCTGGTGAATCAGCGACATCGAATTGATTCTGTTCTGGCTGTCTTTTATCGCATTTACAGCCGATTCTTCTTTTAAATAAACAGATTGTGTGTTTAATAAACTCATAACAACCTGCAAATTATTTTTTACACGATGATGTACTTCTTTCAAAAGCCATTCTTTCTCCTTTACAACATTCTGAAGGATTTTATTTTTCTTTTCAATTCTGCTTTTACTGATCTGGAGCTGTTTATTACTTTCTTTTTTGTTTTTATAACTTCTAAAAATCAATGCCGTAATAATAAGTACTAAAATTAAAACTAAACCCGCAATAAGTTTTACTACTTTATCATTTTTTATTTTAACTTTTTGAAGTTCACTTTCATTCGTTAATAATTGAATGTTTTTATCCTTTTTTGCTGTTTCGTATTTTATCTGCAGATCTGAAATCTGATAAAACTTTACATCATTAAAAATACTGTCTTTTGCTTTTTGATATTTTTTAAGATTGGCTATTGCCGAAATGTAATCCCCGGAAGCCGAATCTAATTTGAAAACCATCCTATGACTGTTAATTATCATATTAATGTCTTTGATAGAAGCACCCAATTTTTTATTGCGATCCAGATATTCTGTCGCCAGTTGATAATTTTTAGTTTTAAATAAGTGATTTACAATGTTGTCATTAATTTCAAGATTCGAAATTACGGGCAAAAGCGTTTTATTCTCTTTTTGAAGTTCTATTAGTTTATTACAATATTTATCGGCCAGTTTATACCAGCCCAAATCATCATAAACAGCGATATAACATATTTGAAGCCAGATTAAATCCCTCGCATCCTTTACCTTCAAATCTTTAACCTTTGTATCTAAAAAGTGTTTGGCTTCTTTTTTCCTTCCAAGTTTCAGTAAATCTTTAATAATGTAACTGGCATTGTAAAAAGGTAAAAATTCAGAATATAATTTTAAACTGCCATCAAAAGATTTTTGGTGGTATTTTAACGCCAGTTCATAATTCTCCATTTTATAATACGTAAGCGCCAGATTGGTATAATCTTCTGTCATATAATAGACATCCTTATTTTGTTCCCCAATTTCTATAGAGAGCAGTCCAAATTTTACAGCTTCGGTATACAAACCCAGTTTCGAATACGTTTCGGCCAATTGACTGTATAAAGTCTGATTATTGTTGCTGCCAATACTTTCATACATAGCTTTGGCTTCATTAAATTTTTGAAGAGCGGCTTTAAAATCTCCCATAAAAAAATAATGACCGCCATAATAAAGTAAAATATCGGCAATTTGTTTTTTAGATCCCCCTTTTTTAAAAGCCTGATAAGCCTTTTCAACTACTTTTATTCGTTCGCCAATCTCGCTGTCAAGACTATAATAATTGGTCAATTCCCGGTAAGCTTCGCCTTCGAGCCAGAAAATATTGTTTTTTCGTGCAATTTCAAAAACCTTCTTAAGCTCTCTTTTGCCTTTAAAAGGATTTCCGCCTTCGCGATATATTTGTGAGTATAAAATATGACTCATCCATTTTCCCTTATAAAACCTGATTTTGTCACTGATTAATTCAGCTTGTTTGGCAAAAACATAACTGCTGTCCATATCGACTCTTTCTTCACCAACTTTTGTAACATAGTATAAACTCAGTTTTTGTAATTTTAAAACACGTGTGGTATCATTTAGTTTTGTTTTTAATTCAGCTTTTATTTTATCATTTTCTTGTTTTAATAAGGGTTGCGACAAGGCAGTAAAATTCAATTGAAAAAGAAAAATTAAAAAACAGTTTTTAAGTAAATGATACATAAAGGGTAAAGTTGAATGCTGTAATTAGTTTTAATTTACTACTGCATAAATAGTTTCTGAGGCTAATAAATTTGCTTTTTCAGAAGATATAAATCTTACTACAGGATAGCAAAGCTATGTCATTTTTTGATTAATATCCTTTTGCAAAACAAGAATTTGACCATAATTATCTTTTAAATATTTCAAAACTAAAAAAGTGCACGATTAGTAAAAAAGCCAATCAAATTTTGAATTAATAAAAGCTTTAAAGATTGATTTATTATAATTGAAAATGTATATAACAGTAAAGAAAAACAAGCACAATATTAAGTAACAATTACTGAATATAATAAACGCATCATAAATTAGCGATATATCGTAAAATTTAATTAGATAAAAAATGGTAAAGAGCTTGTATTATAACTGTTTAAAACTTTAGGTATCTTTATTGAATAGGGTGTTTACGGAAATAAAAATCAACAAAGGATTTGAATATGAAAGCAGATACAATTTTATTCAACGGAAAAATACATTCCTTCAATACCAATTATAAAAACGCAACAGCGGTCGCCATTAAAGACGGGAAATTTATTGCAGTTGGCAGCGATAGCGAAATTTTAGAATATAGTGATGCAGCCACAAAATTGATAGATTTGCATCAAAAAAGAGTCGTTCCCGGACTAAATGATTCCCATATTCATTTGATTCGCGGCGGATTAAATTATAACCTTGAATTGCGTTGGGATGGAGTTCCGTCGTTAGCAGATGCAATGCGAATGTTGAAAGAACAGGTTGACAGAACACCATCGCCGCAATGGGTGCGTGTAGTAGGAGGCTGGTCTGAATTTCAGTTTGCCGAAAGACGCATGCCAACCCTTGAGGAAATTAATGCAATTGCTCCCGAAACACCCGTTTTTATATTGCATTTATACGATCGTGCCTTTATGAATCGCGCGGCATTAAAAGTAATTGGTTTTACCAAAGATACTCCGGCGCCTGCTGGAGGAGTGATCCAAAAAGATGCAAACGGAGAACCAACAGGTTTGATAATTGCTTCGCCAAATGCCATGATTTTGTATTCGACTCTGGCAAAAGGCCCAAAACTTTCATATGAACATCAGCTTAATTCGACCCGACATTTTATGAAAGAATTAAACCGTTTCGGAATCACAAGTGTTATTGATGCCGGCGGCGGATTCCAGAATTTTCCGGACGATTATAAAGTCGTAAATGAATTAAATGAAAAGAAAGAACTAACCGTTCGTATTGCCTATAATTTATTTACGCAACGCCCAAAACAAGAGTTTGAAGATTTTGATGAATGGATTCAGGAAGTAAAATTATATCAGGGCGATGATATGTACCGCCATAATGGAGCTGGGGAAATGCTGGTTTTTTCGGCAGCAGATTTTGAAGATTTTCTGCAGCCAAGACCCGATCTTCCGGAAAATATGGAAGCAGAATTAGAAAAAGTAATTCGGTTATTGGTCGCAAATCGCTGGCCTTTCAGACTTCATGCAACTTATAATGAAAGTATGACCCGTTTTTTGAATGTTTTCGAAAAAGTAAACAAAGAAATCCCATTCAATAATTTACCATGGATATTTGATCATGCCGAAACGATCGATGAACGCAATATCGAAAGAGTAAAAGCTTTGGGCGGCGGAATCGCAATTCAAAGCAGAATGGCGTATCAGGGTGAATATTTTACAGATCGTTACGGTGCAAAAGCCGCCGCAAACACACCGCCAATCAAGAAAATGCTCGAAATGGAAATTCCGGTTGGCGGAGGTTCAGATGCAACAAGAGTAAGCAGTTACAATCCGTGGGTTTCAATGTATTGGCTTACAGTTGGTAAAACCGTTGGTGGTTTGCAATTGTACAATGAAAGCCGTTTAAGCCGCGAAATTGCGTTACAGCTTTATACACAGGGAAGTGCCTGGTTTTCGCAGGAACAAAATAAAAAAGGAAATATTGAAACCGGAATGCTTGCAGATCTTGTGGTTTTGGACCGCGATTATTTTACAGTCGACGATGAAGATATTAAAAATATAGAATCGGTTCTTACAGTTGTTGACGGAAAAATTGTGTATGCAAAAGGAGATTTCTCTTCGTTTTCACCGCCATCAATTCCGATACTTCCGGACTGGTCGCCAACGAATATTTACAACGGTTATTATCACGCCGAATCGCACAACAAAAATGCCATTGATTTAAAATTGAAAAAATCAAGTTCAACTGTAAATAATGCTGCACAAATTCATTGCTGTTCCGGAAGTTGTGATATTCATGCCCACGATCATAATGCCGCACGGCTGAGTACTGTTCCGATCAATAATTACAATGCTTTTTGGGGCGCATTAGGATGCTCATGTTTTGCTTTTTAATACATTAAAAAAAATGGAAATAATTAAATTACTACTTTATTCAGATGCCGGAAGCGACATCAACAACATTGCTTTATTGGTTTTTAGAATTTTAATTGCGGTTGAATTGTTCAGGGTTCACGGAATGAAAAAATTCAGGGTCGAAAACGGAGAACGCGAGCATGTACCCAATCCGTTGCATTTGCCGGAAAAACTAAATGGTTTAGTTGCCACGTTTTCAGATACTGTTGTGCCCTTTTTTATCATTCTTGGTTTAGGGACAAGATTGTTTATTTTGCCAACAATTGGCGTTACAGCTGTTGGATATTTTGTCGTTCACAGAAAAGATTCTCTTGAAGTTAGAGATGTTCCGTACATATACACCGTCACTTTGTTGTTTTTATTAGCATTGGGCTCAGGGACTTATTCTTTAGATCATTATATTTTAAATTTACTATAAAACCAATTAAAATCATGCAAACTCAAATCGGAATCAAGCAGGAAAATTTATCAAAAATCGCACATTCATTATGTCAGATTTTGGCCGATGAATTCATTTTATACACTAAAACCAGAAAAGCACATTGGAATGTTGAAGGGGATGATTTCTATAACAAACATTTGTTTTTTGAAGAACAATACAATCAGATTGACGAAATAATCGATGGCGTTGCAGAAAGAATCAGAATGTTAGGTCATTATGCACCGGCTACATTAAAAGAATTTCTGGAATTGACACATCTTACCGAACAAACAAAAGAAAATAACGACAGTAAAGGATTCATCAAAGAGCTTTTAATAGATCATGAAAGTATTATTATACACTTACGTGAAAATATTACTGTTTATGCCAATGAATATCAGGACTTAGGAACAAGCGATTATATTACAGGTTTGATGGAAACACATGAAAAAATGGCGTGGATGTTACGCTCTCATTTAAGATAAATATTAAAATAAATAGTATGGAACAGCCTAAAAGCATTTGGTACATCACATTGCTGCTCACCACAATAGCCGGTTTTTGTGATACGCTGACTTTTGTTGCGGCAGACACTTTATTTTCTGCCCACGTAACGGGAAACTTTATTGTTTTTGCATATCAGGTCATTAACGGAAATGATATTTATGCCTGGATAAAATTATTAACGTTTCCAATATTTATTATTTCAGTAATAATTGGAGGTTATATTGCTTCAAAATCCAGCTTAAAATATAGAATATTGTTTTGGGAAGGCTGCATTTTAACACTCAGCGGATTATTGGCAGTTTTATTCCATTATCTAAAAATGGATAATTTATGGACCATGTATATCATAGCTATGTTAATCGTTTTTGCGATGGGACTGCAAAATGCTTTTGGTAAAATCTTCAGCAAAGAAACCCACGGCCCAACTACCATGATGACCGGAAATGTTACACAGGCAGCTCTTGATATTGGCACTTTATTAAAATCAAAATTTAAGGACGCCAACAGTCAGTTAAGTTTTAAAAAGCAATTTGTTACCATTGGAGGTTTTTTACTGGGCTGTTTTTTAGGCGCTATTGCCGGAAAAAAATGGGGATTGATACCTGTTTTGGTTCCGGGAATATTTATGATTTTTTGCTATTTAAAAAACAATCATATCAAAGTGGAAACAAAGTTATGAGTTAAATAACAGAGCTGCAGGTTATGTATAAAGAAAGTTGCCTTAAAAAATTTCATATACATTTTTGGTTCGTGATCCTGTTCTGGATTACGAATCAAAACCTTTTTATGCAAACCAATACCTTAAACGATCCGGTTTTTATTCATGAAATTGAGCACTCTCAAAAAACAATTGTAAAACCCAATAAAGCTTTCTTCTTTTTTGATTTCACACAGATTTCACTGGCTTTTGATATTTTAAATTATAAAGACATTAAAAAAAGTAATTTCTATCAGGAAACTGCAAAATACCATGTTGTAATAATACTCGGATTACTTTTTTTAATTTTTGTTATCATCTACAAATGTTATAGTTCTAAAAATGAAATAAATAAGGATTTAGTTTTAAAAGAGGAAAAAATTAATGAACAGAGTATAAGCCTAAAAAAACTACTTTTGGATAAAGAATGGCTGCTAAAAGAGCTTCATCATCGTGTAAAGAACAATTTGCAGGTTGTAATTAGTCTTTTAAACACCCAGTCGGCCTATCTTGAAAATAAAGATGCACTTTTAGCCATACAAGACAGTCAAAACAGGATGTTTGCGATGTCACTGATACATCAAAAACTATATCAAAACGATAATTTATCTACGATAGACATGCACTGGTACATTCCTGAACTGGTAAGTTATTTAAAAACTGTTTTTGATGCAGATCATAAAATTGCTTTTTTGTTAGATATAGATCATGTCGATTTAGATGTGGCGCAGGCAATGCCTTTAGGCCTAATTTTAAATGAAGCCATCATAAACGCCCTGAAATATGCATATCCTGAAACACACAAAGGCGAAGTGAAAATTTTGCTAAAAGAAAAGCAGGATAATTTATATCAGCTTATTATTTCGGATAATGGAGTAGGTGTTCCTGATTTTGAGTTGAAAAACAGAAACTCGCTCGGAATGAATTTAATGTACGGATTAAGCAATCAAATTGATGGTTCTTTTGAAGTCGAAAGTAAAAACGGACTTTCGATTACATTAAACTTTAAGAAAAATGGAATCAAATCATAAATAATGAAGGAGAAAATTTTAATTGTTGAGGATGAATTTATTGTTGCAAATGACTTAAAAATGATTCTGGTAAAATCAGGTTACGAAGTTTGCGGAATTGCCGCATCTGTTGAAGAAGCCCGAATTTTGATTGACGCACAAAAACCAAATTGGGTTTTACTCGATATTATTTTAAAAGGTGACCTTACGGGAATTGATCTTGCCTGGGAATTGGAAACCAAAAAAATTCCTTTTTTATACATCTCGGCCAATACCAATCATTCTATTTTAAATGCCGTAAAAGAAACCCAGCCTTATGGTTTTTTGGTAAAACCGTTTAGAGAACGTGATTTGTTTGTTATGCTGGATATTGCACGATACAAATACAGCGTAGAAAACGGAAATCTCAACAATGACATTTCTGGAAAACCTTCATCAAAGGAAAATAAAAAGATAGAAATCATTGGCAAAAACAAAAAACTACTCGATTTAATGCAAAAAATTGAGATTGTGGCGCCAACAGAAACTTCTGTAATGATTTTGGGAGAAAGCGGAACAGGAAAAGAAAAAATTGCCCGTTTAATTCATTCTTTATCGCCAAAAAAAGCAAAACCTTTGGTGGTTGTAAATTGTGCTGCATTGCCGGAATCTTTGATAGAATCAGAATTATTTGGTCATGAAAAAGGAGCTTTTACCGGAGCAGATACTGTTAGAATTGGAAAATTTGAACAAGCCAACGGAGGAACTATTTTTTTGGATGAAATAGGGGAGCTGCCGCTAGATTCGCAGGTAAAACTATTAAGGGTTTTACAGGAAAAAGAAATCGAAAGGCTTGGCGGCGAAAAAACAATCAAATTGGACGTCAGGGTTATTGCGGCCACAAACAGATGTTTGCCCTCTGAAGTTGCCGAAGGTAGATTTAGGCTGGATTTATATTATCGTTTGAATGTTTTTCCTTTAGAATTGCCAACTCTCAAAGAACGAAAAGAAGATATAGAAGATTTAGCCTATTATTTTCTCCATAAATATGCAGAGAAAGCCAAAAGAAATATCAGAATAATTTCAGATCATGCCTTGCGACAACTGCAGCAATACGACTGGCCGGGAAACATTAGAGAATTAGAACATCTGATAGAACGAAGTGTTTTACTGGCAACAGGAAATGAAATTACAGCATTTGATATTTCAAATGATATTCCGTCCATAAAAAAAGAAAATGATAACGAAATCTTATCCATGGCAGATATGGAAAAAGAGCACATTTTGAATGTTTTAAAAGCAGCCAACGGAAAAGTATTTGGCCCGGGCGGAGCGGCAGAAATGTTGAAGATTTCGCCTTCGACTTTATATTCAAAAATGAAAAAACTCAACATAAAACAAGGTTACTTTTAATAAACTAATTTTTAAATGGTAAAATATGTTTTCATTAACCCGGATATACAGCGATGACGCCGGAGAAAGTCATTTTGAAGATGTGATGATTCCGCTTATAGATAAAGGCGAAATTGGATTTCTCTCAGAATCACAGCCAGTCAAAAATATTATTTTCAGAGAAGTTCTGGCTTCATACGATTATAATTTTCATAACGCCCCGCAAAAACAATATATCATTTTGTTGGACGGCGGTGTAGAAATTGAAACTTCTTTGGGAGAAAAAAGAAGTTTTAAAACCGGAGAGATTCTTCTGGTAGAAGACACAACCGGAAAAGGACATAAAACTAAAAATATAGAAAACAAGCCCAGAAAATCTATTTTTATTACGATTTGATGATTAAGTAAATCATTATTGATCTTAAATTTACTTCTTTTCTGAAATTATAAATATGGACAAAACAGAAGCAATATTAAAATCAATTCAGGAACGCGAAAAAGAACATCATCTTTTACTTTCTTTAAGCAGCAGTTTTGTCAATGTTTCTGCCTACAATGAACTTTCTCCAATTGTAAACGGACAATTAAAAGAGGCATTATCTTTTGATTATTTTGCTATTGGAACAACAGACAGCAGCGAAAAACAATATTATTTGTTTTACCACAACGATCAGAAAATTTTTAGGGCAACCGAGAGAAAGTTGTACGATACTCAGGATGATCTTTTTAATATTGCAATGCAATCTGCAGATCCTGTTGTATTCGATAATGTTTTTTTAAACAAAAAAACAAAGTCTGATTCTTTTATAGCGAATATAAATTTGCAGGGAATACGCGAAATGGCAGCAATACCTTTGCAATACCATAAAAACAATCCTTCGGTTTTATTTCTTTTCTTTAAAAAAACACAAAATCTCGACAGAAATGCAATTCGATTGCTTAAAGGTTTGTCGATGCCTTTAGCCTTGGCGGTTTCTAATATTTTGATCAAACACAAAATAGAGAATGGAAATGTCTCTTCTCAAAAGCTATTTCAATCTATTGATGAAAGTCAGAATCAAAAAACAACTGAAATTATTGGAGAAAGCGTCCAGATCAAAAAAATAAAAACCCTGATTGGTCAGGTGGCGCCTTCAGACAGCGGAGTTTTGATTTTGGGCGAAAGCGGAACAGGAAAGGAAGTCGTAGCCCGCGAAATTCATTATAATTCATCCAGAAGGAATCAGCCAATGATTAAGGTAAATTGTGCTGCAATTCCGGTGAATCTTATCGAAAGTGAATTATTTGGACATGAAAAAGGCAGTTTTACCGGCGCGATAGAAAAAAGAATCGGAAAATTTGAACTGGCCAACAATGGTACTTTGTTTCTGGATGAAATTGGAGATCTTCCTCTGGAAATGCAGACAAAATTACTGCGCGCACTTCAGGAAAAGGAAATTGAAAGAATTGGAGGCAAAAAAGCCATAAAAATAAATGTTCGCATTATTGCCGCAACCAATCGTGATTTGCAAGTCGAAATGGCAGAAGGGCGATTTAGAAAAGACTTATTTTACAGACTAAATATATTCCCAATAATGATTCCGCCACTTCGAAACCGAAAAGATGATATCGTTGATTTGTGTTCTTATTTCCTGAATAAATATGCGCAAAATACCAATAAAAAAAATATCACATTATCTGCAAATGCTTTAAAAGCAATACAGAACCATTCCTGGCCCGGAAATATCAGAGAACTGGAAAATTGTATCGAACGAAGTATTCTTTTGTCAGAAGGGGCAATGATAAACGATGTAAGTTTTTTATCAGAGAGCGAACAAATTCTGGCGTTGAACAATTTTAATGCGTTTCAGGTAAAACCATTAAAAGAAATTGAAAAAGAATACATTCTTAAAATTATAAAAATTTGCAATGGCAGAATTTCCGGTCCAAACGGAGCTGCTGTAAAATTGGAAATTCCTTCGACAACTCTGGTTTCAAAAATGAAAAAACTCGGAATTAAAAAAGAACATTTTTCTGAATAGAAGCAAGATGTACTAAACCGATTTTTAAAATGGGTAGGTTTTAATGTAAACAATAATAAAAAAACTGGCAGTTCATTATTAAGAAGCCAGTTTATTATTTGTTAGTTTTCGGTACTAAAAACGCCATCTTTTTCTTTAAACGCCCAAACTGCCATTGCTTCGATAACCGGCAATAGACCTCTTCCGGAATTACTCAGTTTGTAGGTTACAAAAGGAGGCACGACCGGTTTTGCTTCTCTGATAACAATACCGTCTGCTTCTAACTGTTTCAAATGCTGAATCAGCATTTTTTCGGTTATAGCCGGAATTGTTCTTTTTAATTCGCTGTAACGCATGGTGCCAATCGATAAATGGTGGATAATAATGGGTTTCCAATAACCGCCAATTTTTTCCATTACATAAGTTACCGGACAAGTGTCTAAGGCATATTGCTTGTTTTCCTGTATTGTTGATGATTCTTTAATTGCTGTCATGATGCATACTTTAGGGTAAGTACTTGTATAAAAGTAAGTACAAATATACCTTTGTTTCTATAAATAAAAAACAATTTAAAGATGAAAATTATAATTACAGGTTCTTTAGGGAATATAGGAAAACCATTAGCGCAAAATTTAATTGCTTCGGGGCATGATGTTACAGTAGTAAGCAGTAGTGCTGACAGAAAATCGGATATAGAAAATTTAGGCGCAAAAGCAGCAATTGGTTCTGTTAGCGATGCTGATTTTTTGGCAGACACTTTCGCCGGAGCTGATTCCCTTTTTGCGATGACGCCACCAAATTTGGGAGGTTCGAATATAATTTCGAATACAGTAAATGCAGGAAAAGCTTTTGCAGAAGCAATTAGTAAAGCAGGAGTAAAGCGTGTTGTTATGCTAAGTAGTATTGGTGCTGATTTAGAAAAAGGAACCGGTCCGATCGCCGGATTGCACCAAATCGAAAAAATATACAATGGATTAGAAAATACAGCGGTGACTTTTTTACGTGCCGGATTCTTCTTTACTAATTTGTATAACGATGTACCAATGATTAAAGGAGCAGGGATTGTGGGAGCTAATTATCCTGCAAGTCTTAAAATACCATTTGTGCATCCAAAAGATATTGCTGCTGCTGTTGCAGAAGAATTACAAAAAGAAACATCCGGAAAAAATATCCGCTATATTATTAGCGATGTGCGTACGCCAAATGATGTTGCCAATGTTTTAGGAAACGCGATTGGTAAAACCGATTTACCGTGGATTGAATTTACAGATGAACAATCTCTACAAGGAATGACGCAAGCCGGATTGCCGGAAGAAATGGCAAGTATGTACACCGAAATGGGTTCAGGTTTAAGAAGTGAAAAAATTGCAGCGCATTTTTTAAGCAATAATTTTTCTGTTGATGGGAAAATTAAATTAGAAGATTTTGCAAAAGAATTTGCTGAAAAATTTTAATTCATAAAGTGTAGTCCCTACGGGACAAAAAACAATATGAAAAATAATGATTTTCTACCAATATGTAATCTCTCCGAGATATTACTTCGGAAGTTACTCCGCTAGGAGTTAAATATTGGTAGAAATTAATAAATGTACACAGATAAAATATCCCGTAGGGATTACATATATTGAATTAGTAATTTGAATATCTAGCAGAATATATAAACCTAATTTTGCTCGAACACTTAAAGTTATTGTTTAACATAATGTTGAAAGTCAGTCTATTAATAAGGATTTAGTAGTTTAATGCAACTAAATTGCATATTTGTGATATCAGAAATCAGCTCAATAAAAAAAGCCGTCAAATAATTAATTTGACGGCTTTTAAAATATATAATCGAATTCGTTTTTACGTTGAAAAAGTTAATCCTTTTGCTTTAAAATTACTAAACAAAGTCTGACGAGCACCGCTAACAGTTTCTTCAGTTTTGTAAATACTGCACCAAAATTTGATTTGGATTTTATATTTTCCTTCAGAAATCGAAGTGTAGTAAATTTGCGAAGGTTTGGCGTTATTTACAAGTGGAAGACTTTCCAGAGATTTGTTAATAGTTTCGTTAATGGCTTCGGGAGTTGTTTCGCCGGTTATTTCAATTGAAATATCTACCAGTTTAAAATTATCAGTATAGGTCCAGTTCGTAATATTTTGCGATAACAAATTACCATTCGGAATAATAATTTCGGCACCATTTGGCGCGTTGATTTTAGTCGTACGTAATCCCATCGATTTTACACGACCGGATTCTGAACTAATATCAATAACATCTCCAATTTGGATTGGTTTATCGAAAATCAAAATAATACCCGATACGAAGTTGTTCACCACGTTTTGAAGTCCAAGTCCAACACCGACACCTAAAGCTCCTAAAAGAATGCTTAATTTATCCAGAGGCATTCCTGAAGCGGCTACTGCCAAAAGATATCCAATGATTAAAACAACAAGTCGCGTAATAAGCAATTTTGAGTGTTGTCTTTTGTTGATGTTTTCTTCGTTTTCGTCATCAATTTCACCAAAAAAGTAAGCGACATATTTTTGAAGTAAATGCGCAACCCAGATGATGATGAAAAACAAAATAATGTTTCCTAGCGTAAAAGTGATGCTTCCAATCGTGTTTGGATGACTAAGTAAAGATCCCAACGAAGTTCGTAGCGATTCCCAGACATTTAAATTTGAAGCAATCACAACAAGCCACATGTAACTGATTACGATAATAAAAGGTTTTTTAAGCGTTTCAGATAAATGCTCGTGATCAAAAATCTTTTCGATTCCGCGTTTAACTCTTGTCGTGTAGATCTGTAAAATGATGATTTCAAGAATGATTTTCAAAAGAACACTCAATGCCACAATCTGCGTAAGCGAAATAAAAGCGGTTAAACTTAACATGTTTGAGATTGAAACTCTTCCAAAAATATTGTGCAATATCGAAAGTACATTCAGCCCGATAAAAAGAATCGTAGCCCATTTAAAAAATCCTTTGATGTATAATTGCTCTTTTAAGGTCTTAATTTGTACTAAACCATATCTTATACCCAAAATATTAATTACGATAAAAGAACAGCGTTGAAATAAGCCTACAGTAATAAATAGATCTAAGAAGCAAAGAATAAAAAACAATCCTAAAAGTAAAAGCCAGTTTCTCATCGAAACTCCAGACCATTGATTTTTGAAAAGTATCGTAAGAAGTCCCAGTAGAATCAGGTGAAGAAACTCAATAAATAATGCCGGAGCATATAAATTACCCACAACGGCAATATTAAGCCCAATTACGGCAACCGGAATGATGATACCTCGGTTTAGATATTTGAAATTAAAAAGCGATAAATTTTCAGCGTGCCCGTTTTCTTTCAGGTATTTCAAATTGCGAGAAATATACCAGCCCAGAATTCCCATAAAAAATAAAAGCGTAATTAATCCACCGGCGCGATAGCTTAGGTAATATGCCGCGACACTTTCTTCGATAATTACTTTTGCGCCGATATTTTGCGCTACTTTTTCTTTTGGCACAGAATCGTTGATGCTCCACAAAAATGGATATTCTTTTTTGCGCATGCTAATTCCAGACTGTTCGAGTTTATTGTCTACAGCAATCAAAGCATTTGATACTGCAATTTTTCTTTCTACAGTCAATCGTTTGTTGTTGTTTAAAATTCCCTGATTTTTCGTCATCAGGCTGTCTGTCGCTTTATATCTGCTTCTAAGATTGGCAAATTCTTTTTTAAATTGCTTACGGCGAATCGTATCTTTTATCAGCGTCATCAGGGCTTTATCCTTGCGCAGCTCGATAAATCGGCTCTTGATTTTTTCAAGATTCTGATTTCTCAGGTTAATCGCCGTATTTTGTTCCTCAAGTTCCAGCTGAATCTCTTTTAGAACAATGCGATACATTTGCTGGTTGCGCGCATTTGGGTTTGCGCCTTTCAGGCTGTTTAAAATTAAATCGAGTTTGCTTTGGGTTCTTTTGATTTCGCCAAACAAGTGATGACTTGCGCCATCAAAATCGGCATCGTTAAAAGCAGTTTCCATAGCGGCACTTGCTTTTTCAATCGCCATCAAATAATCGCTGTCGGTGGCGCTGTCTTCAAATAACTTTGAACGCGTTTCTTTTTTCGGAGTTTCCGTTTTTGGATTTTCTTTTTTTAAAGTGTCCGTTTGCGAGTAGGAAAGTGGTGCAAAAAACAATCCGACAAACAGAGTCAATAAAGCAATAAAACTTCTTTTTAAAATCATAATGTTTCGTGTGAATTTAGGGTTTCCAAATTTAGATTTTTTTGGTAAACTTTCGGTACAAAAATAGAAGATTTAAGGTGAAGTTTATCTTAAGATTTTGATTGAGTTATTCAAAATAAAAAAGTAAGTTTTTTTTAAGACCGTATTTTTCCTTTTTATACTCAATTTAAGAATGTAACTTTTGTGTAACTTTTTTATAAGTATATTGTAAACCAGATTTTTAAAATTAATTACTTGAATATATAATCTAATATTGAGTAAAAAAAATCCAATTCATAAAAATTGGATTTTTTGTAAGTTTAAAAAAGGCCTTTCCGGTACGAACTTATACTTTAGATTTAATTTTCTTCCTCCAAAAACAATAAACTGTTATGGAATTTATACTTGCTAAAATCCAAAGAACAGGACTGCTGAAAAAGCTATAATAACTCCTTCCATTGGGGATTTCGATAAACGGAACTGTTATTAAAGCGTCTAAAAGCAATGCAGTCAACGACATTATAATTCCGAGCAGCAATCCGTGCAGTTTTATTCCGTTTTTATAATAAAATAATGCACTTTCATTAGCGTATAATACAATGAATATCATAACTATTACAGCTTGTGATTTAAAGAAACCATTTATTAAAGGAACAAAGCCTAAAATATAAAAAGAAACACTTACGGAAAGCCATACAAAGATACCAGGCAGCAGAATTTTAAGATACTTCATCAGAATAAAATTAGACGTTTACAGCATTCCAGATTCCAGTTTTTGCTGCTTCTTTTGCATAGGCTGAAAAGTCAGTAGCTTTACGTCCAAGCACCTTTTCAATGTCATTTGTTACCGAAGAATTTCTTCCGTCTAAAACCTGTTCAAATAGATAATTAATCAGCCAAATATGATCTTCCGGAACCTGATATTCCTGTAACATTTGGGTATATTCTTCTAAACTTAATGCCTGAAATTCAATTTTTTTATTGCTGGCTGCTGCAATTTTAGCAACAGCTTGCGGGAATGTTAATAGTTCCGGACCTGTAAGTTCGTAGGTCTGACCGTTGTGTTTATCCTGCAAAAGACATGCTGTAACAACATCGGCAATGTCATTGGCATCACTAAAAGGTTCAAGCGCTTCTGCTCTTGGCAATGCAACAAAACCGGACAATATCGGGTCTAGAAAGAAGCTTTCGCTAAAGTTTTGATTGAACCAGCTTGCTCTGACAATCGTCCAGTTTTTGGCTGTATTTTTTACTATTTCTTCACAAACCTGCGCCTCTTTTTCGCCCCTTCCGGATAGTAAAACCATTTTCTGAACGCCTAGTTTTGAGGCTAAAAAGGTAAATTTCTGAATGATTTCTGCCGCCGAGGGAACTGCTAAATCGGGTTGAAAAGTAATATAAACGGCATCTGTGCCAGTTAAAACAGCGTTCCATGTTTCAGGATTTTCCCAGTCAAAAGGTGTTTCTGCAGTACGAGAGCCTATTTTAATTTCGACATTTTTATTGTTTTGTAAGCGTTCAATTACACGGCTTCCTGTTTTTCCGTTAGCTCCAAGAACTAAAATTTTCTGTGTTTTCATATCAATATTTTTTAAAGTGAATACTGATACAAAGGTGTTTAGTAATGAATCAAATCATTTGTTGCAAAAGAATTATGATTTGTTTGAAAAGCATTTTTGTCTGACGTCATTTGGGCGGGTTCCAAATTTTTTAAAGAAGGCATTGGAGAAAGAACTGAGGCTTTCATAACCTACATCCCAAGCTGCTTCCTGGACTGTTTTGTCAGTATTTTGCAAAAGTTCATAAGCTTTGTTTAGTCGCTCTTCCTGAATGTATTTGAAAACCGGAATGCCAAATAACTCCTTAAAGTTCTTTTTTAACTTGTTGCTGTTAAGTCCAACCATTTTAGAGAGTTGTGTAATCGATGGCGGTTGCGAATAGTTATGCGTTACGATTTCTTTGGCCTGAAATAATTTGTTTTTATCTTTTTCCGAAAAATCACTTTTTTGATCGCTTGACAGTAATCCATAAAAGTGAGAAAGAAGCTCGTTTATCTGGCTTTTCAAAAATAGTAATCTCGTATTTCCGGTATAAGTTGTATTGAAGATTTTTTGAACCGCAAGCTGCATATCAAGGGTCATATAAAACGAAGGACCTTTTACAAAATGTTCTTTCGGATTTAATAAATCGGGCAAATGTTTCTCAAAAATCTCTTTTTCTGCCTGAGATAATAAGTGCATGTTTTTTAGTTTAGAAAAAATACTAATCGACTGTAAAGGTTTGTCTGGTTCAATTTTATGAGAGAATTCTACCTTCTGATTTCCAAAAAAACAAATCGCCAAACCGGTTGTATTGGTCAGGTATTTGGTTTGCTGGTTGTGTTTTATTTCCAATTCGACATTTCCCGAACCATAAAAAGCAAATCCTACGGCATCACCATCAATTTCACATTTCTGGATGAATGTTTTTTCGGCATTCGATTGTTCAATCAAAACAATAAAATCATTCAATTCGATAATATCTGTTGTCATTGTTGGGCTTGTTTTGAATTAAAATTGATTTTAATCTTATGATTTGGTGGAATTTGCAATGCTAATATAAATATATTTTGAAGACGCCCAGATCTTTAAAAATGACTTTTTTTCATTTTTTGATGTTTCAAAATAGCATAGTTGATGTTTCATTCTATAAAATGAAACCTATTTGTAAGATTTTGTTTAAGAGTTATTTATAATTTAGGGGAACCAAAAATGAAGTGTTGACCGGACTGTTTCAACTCTGTTTGTATTGTTTTGAGGATTTAAATTTAACCTAATTATTAAATACAAAATAATATTTATGTCTCTTCCCAACGAATTATATAACTCAAAATTTGCCGAATATATAGAATCCCTAAAGATCTTGTATTTGATAGATGATAAATTTAAAACCATGTGTGATGATTATTGTGATAGTAAAGCAAATACTGAAAAATACAGGAAAAAGTTTGAAAAAGACTTTCGCCATAAATTAGAATTCGAAAATTTATCAAAAGAATTAGAAGAAGAAATACTTATTTATCTTATCAGAAAAGAATAATACAGACCCATAATCAAGAATTGAAAATCAAATCAAAGAATAAAATAAATTATGAAAAAAGGACTTTTTATAATAGTGGTATTTAGTACTGTTTTTATTGTTTTATCCTGTAAAAAGGACAAAAAAGATGAAAATTTTGCCCAAATAGTAAAATCAACCACTTCAGATTCAATTGCAGCAACAGATATTGGATGGCCGCGCGAGGTAAGCCTTAATGGATCAAAACTGGTTTATTATCAGCCACAAGTGGATCAATGGAAAGATTTTAAGGAAATAACAGCAGATGTGGCCTTTTCTCTTACTCCAAAAGGAGGGAAAGAGGTTTTGGGCGTTGCTTCTATGAAATCAGAAACGCTGGTAGATAAAGATACCAGAAATGTGTTTCTTAAAAATGTGACAGTTACAGACGTGAGATTTCCTGCTCTTGATGAAAAATCAGAACCTCAGATGGAAAAACTCTTCAAAGAACTGATTCCAAAAGGAGGAAACCCAATTGCCTTAGATCGTATTATGGCAGATTTAAGCCATACCAACAATCCGCCAAAAGGTGTGGCTGTAAAAAATGACCCTCCGGAGATTTTTTACAGTGCTAATCCATCTATTTTACTGATTGTTCAGGGCGAACCCGTTTTGGCCCCAATAGAAAAAACAAACCTGAGTTATGTGGTAAATACAAACTGGGATTTGTTTTTTGATAAACCTTCAAAAAAATACTATTTATTGGTAGAAAATGTATGGCTTACTGCCACAGATTTAAAAGGAAAATGGGCAAAAACACAAAGCCTGCCAAAGGAAATGAGTAAGTTACCTTCGGGCCAAAATTTTGATGATGTCAAAAAAGTGGTTCCGCCTCCAGCGGCAAATGTAAATTTGGAGGTTTTCTTTAGCAACAAACCAGCAGAACTTATTGCAGTAAATGGCGCTCCCAAATTTGTAAAAATACCGGGAACACAACTGATGTATATTGATAATACGGATAATGATGTTTTTGCCGATGAAAAAGACGGACAATATTATGTTCTGCTATCAGGAAGATGGTTTAAATCTAAAGAATTAACCGGGCCATGGAGTTATGCCACGACTAGTTTACCTGCAGATTTTGCAAAAATCCCAAAAGATTCTCCCCGTGCAAGCGTATTACCTTCCGTACCCGGAACTCAGGAGGCGTCTGATGCCGTATTATTGGCTCAGGTACCTACAACGGCAATCGTAAAAAAAGCTGATGCCGAAGCTAAAGCAAAAGTAAATTATGATGGAACTCCTCAGTTTAAGCCAATTGAGGGAACGTCGCTTCAATATGCGAGCAATACGCAGGAAAAAGTAATAAAGGTTGGAGATTTGTATTATCTGTGTTTTCAGGCAGTTTGGTTTATGTCTACAACGCCAAACGGTCCCTGGAAAGTTACAAATTCAGTTCCCACAGAGATTTATACTATTCCGCCTAGCTCTCCGGTTTATAATGTTACGTATGTTACCCAGACAAATGTTACAGATACAACCGTAGAAAGCAGTACAACAGCAGGTTATTTTGGCGCTTTTATTGTTGGAGCTATGTTTGGAGCTATATTGACTTACGGAACAGGGTTTTACTATCCGCCGTATTTTTATTATGGTCCAATGTATCCAATCTATCGTCCATGGCCTTGTACGTACGGTGTTGGAGCAGTTTATAACCCCTGGACAGGCGGCTGGGCGGCTGGAAGAGCAGTTTATGGCCCATACGGATCGGCAGGAAGTGCTGCATGGTACAATCCTGCAACCGGAAGATATGGACGTGCAGCGAGCGTACAAGGCTGGTATGGAGGTCGTACGGTGGCGCATTCTTATAATCCGTGGACAGGAAATTACGGTGCTACAGCGCAGGGGCATAATGCGTATGCACAATGGGGACATTCTGCAGCGTCAAATGGACACGATTGGGTGCAGTCTGGACACGTAACCACAAGAAGGGGAACTGTAGTTGGTTATCAAACTTCGGGAGGAAAAGAGGGTGTAATTACGCATCACAGAGGTGGAGGAACTACTGTACGTACGGATAATGGACTATATGCCGGACATGACGGTCATGTCTATAAAAAAGACGCCAACGGGAACTGGAGCCATTATAATAACGGAAACGGAGGCTGGACTCAGGCCGGAACTTTAGGATCTACACAACATTCGGGAGATAAAATTCAGAATGCGGGAAATAAAATTCAAAATAATAATCTGCAAAAACAAGACAGAGTTTTAGGTGAACCCAATAAACCACTTGGCGAAGCAGGTCATTCCAATACAATTGATGGTCTTAATCATTCTGATTTTGCAAGGGACAGAGGAGAAACACAAACTCGAAATTTTCAAAATTTACAGCGAAGCGGCGGAGTCAATGGCGGCGGATTTAGAAATGGTGGAGGTTTTAGAGGCGGAGGCGGTTTTAGAGGACGCAGATAAAAATATTTTATACTTTATTTTGGTTAGGTTAGTTATTGGCAACAGAGTTTAGAATTTCATCTTCTAAACTCTGTTTTTTTTAATTTATATCTGTTGAAATTCAACGTATTTCAATATAGCCCACGGTTTCAACCGTGGGAGACGTATGATAAACACATCACGAACATCTCATGAAAACGCAATAAAGAAAAACATAACGTGATAATGGATTGCGCTCCAACGGTTGAAATGGTTGGCTATGTTATTGGTTTTTAAGATGTTTAATTATTTCTAAGCTCCAATTCAGCAATAATCTGTTTTTTCATTGTAGTATGAACATAATCTTTTGCTTCTGCGTACGAAACATTGTATTTGCGTTTAATATCTTGTAAATGAATAGGAAAAGGAGCAAGGATTTTATCATAGTAAACATCAAGTTCGCTTTCATTTGGCATTTCAAACTTTAATCTTATTTGAAATCTCCTCAATAAAGCGGTATCAATGTTATGATAATGGTTTGTTGCACAGATAAGTAAGCTCTCGCTTGGAAAATAATCCATCAACTGAATAATGGTATTTACGAGACGTTTCATTTCTGCAACATCTTTGTCTTCGCTGTCTCGGCTTTTTCCTATCTGGTCAAATTCATCTAAAAATAAAACTGCTTTTTCGCGAATTGCTTTGTCAAAAATAGCTTTTACATTTTTAGAAGTTTCTCCAATTCGCGCATTAATTAAAGTACTTAAATTGATGATGACGATATTTTTGTTTAAAGCCGTAGCAATCGCTTTTGCAGTTGTCGTCTTGCCACAACCGGAATGCCCGTGTAGCAGTATCTTATTGTCAACCTGAAGATTATATTTTTTTAATTCGTCAAGATATTGATGCTCTTTAATGGTTTGCAATAAGGCAGCTTTGTTTTCATCACTAAAAAGCAAATCATTCAAAGCAATTTTTTCAGTATCGTTTACGGTTAGTTCGTATAGATTCATTTGGATTTTATTTGCTGCAAAATTAGATTTTATTCTGCAATATTCTCATTCCAGATTTCTTTTCCTAAAAACCGATTTCCAAAGATAGAAGTTCCTATTCTTACCAAATTGGAACCTTCGGCTATAGCCAATTCCAAATCCTGTGACATTCCCATTGAAAGCTTTAAATCAGTTATTCCGGTTGTTTTTTCAGCATAAATGTCATCTCTGATTTCTTTTAAAAGGCGAAGTGACGGCAGCATTTTTTCTTTTTCTACATCTAATAAACCAATTGTCATTAATCCTTTGATTTTTAAAGTTTCATACTTTTTTATTTCTTTGATAAAAGGAATTACTTCTGCAGGGGATAATCCAAATTTACTTTCTTCAAATGACGTATTGACTTGTATAAAAACATCCAGATTTCTGTTTTCTTTTTGCAATTGTTTGTGTAATTCCTCTGCAAGGTTCAAACGGTCTAAAGACTGAATGCAGGTTACGTATTTCAACACGTCTTTTATTTTGTTGGTTTGCAAATGCCCAATAAAATGCCGTTCGATATTTAAATCCTTTAATTCAGCATCTTTATCGCGGAATTCCTGCATTTTATTTTCCCCAATTAAGCTTTCTCCGGCTTCAATTGCAATTCTGATTTTTGCTGCAGGAACAGTTTTAGTTGCCAGTAAAAGCTGAACATCTGATGCTTTTCTGCCAGAAGCTTTACAGGCATTTTCGATGCGGGCGTGAACCTGTTTCAAATTATATAGGATATTCTCTTTCATAACGCAAAATTACAAATCATCTGGAACGTGTTTATGATCCAGTTTGTACTATTTTATACAGTCCAGTTTTGAGGTGATTTTTCTGTTTTAAAAATTATTGCTGGACCAGTAATCGCTTATAAATGATAAAACTGGATGATTTAATGGTTAGGTATCCTGACTAATTTTGTCTCAGAAAATAAGTTTAACTAAAAACAAATCAAATGAGTAAATCAATTTTTTATCACGCAGGCTGCCCGGTTTGTGTAAGCGCAGAACACGACATTTTAAATTTAGTTAAAGATGTTGAAGTAGTTAATATTGGAGAAGACAGATTCCGAATTGCCGAAGCTCAAAAAGCAGGTATACAATCTGTTCCGGCTTTGGTAACGCCAAACGGAAATGTATTGCATATTAATTTTGGTGCGTCAATGGCAGATGTAATCGGGTAAATAAAATACCTCTCTGGACAATTTCAGAGAGGTTTTTATATCATTTTAACAAAAATAAATTATTAGAAATATATAAATATAACATTATGAAAGTAGCAGTATGGGATACTTATGTAACCCGAAAAGACGGAAAAGTGATGCATTTTGATATTCTTGTTGACGAAAATACAACCGATACAAAACAGGTTTTTGAATATGGGAAAAGTTACCTTAAAACTGTTTTACAAGACGGTCAGCCTTTGACTTCAAACGAATGCAGATTTTGTCACATCGATAAAGCTCCAGAGGAAATTGAAAATCAGATTCTTAAAAATGGATTTTCGATTATTGAAATGGAGAATTGTTATTAATTTAATTGCTTATGTTTTAAAATCTGCGTGAAATAAAAATCTTTTTAATCCTATAATCTGTGGCTAAAGCTCCAGCGGATTAATCTTGTAGACTGGAAGTTTGGGGGCTTTCAGTCTATTTTATTTGTTATTATTATGAAAAATATTTTTGATTTAGAGATTCAAAACAGCAATGTTGAAGGGAAAATTGTGACAGGATTTGAACGGTTGTCTCAGGTTTTCAAGGTTTTGTTGTGGGAAAAGGCAAAGAAATATGATTTGAGCCCAATACAGATTCAGATTTTGATATTTATAAAGTACCATTCTAAAAACAAATCGACTGTAAGTTATCTGGCGAAAGAATTTAATTTAACCAAAGCCACTGTAAGCGATACGATTAAGATTTTGGAACACAAACAATATATATCGAAAGAAATACAGCCTGACGATTCCAGAAGTTACACAGTTGCATTAACGCCGAAAGGCCTGGAAATGGTGCTTTTAATCGAAGACTTTACAGATCCGTTATACGATATCGTGGCTTCAACAAGTAAAAATGATAAATTGATTTTGTGGAGAACTATTAGTTCGTTACTTCAGCAATTGAACCATTTGCAGATTATTAATCTTCAGAATACGTGTTCTAATTGTCATTATTATTCTGAAGAAAATAAAGCAAAATATTGTCAGTTGATGAATATCAAATTAGAATCAAATGATATTAGAATAGATTGTTCGGATCATAAACCTACTATCTGGACACAAATAGTATAATCAATTTTAAACACAAATTATACGAATTTGCACAAATTTCAATACTTAGCTTTAGTTTGTGAAATTAATTTAACGAACGAAAATTAGTAGCAATTAGTGAAATTCGTGTTGTTTTTATACTTATGTTCTCGCAGTAGGATTATAAGCCTGCACTTTTACAGCAATTTTGAAAGTGCTATAATTCCTTCTTCCATTTGTTGTTCGGTTAAAGAAGCATACCCCAATCTAAAACCCGAAATGGGGTTTCCATAACTGAATTTTTCAGGATCCATTAGTTTTATGCCTTTGCTTAGCAATTTTTCACAAACTGCTTTTGCATCAGTTTTAGCATTTGGAACCATCCAAAAAGCCAAACCGCCTTCTGGTTTTGTAAACGTAACTTTGCCCTTAAGGTGCTGATTGCAAAGTGTTTCAAACAAGTCTCTTTTTGCTTTATAAATAAGGTTTGTTTTTTTAAGATGCCTTTTGATTTTACCTTCATTTATAAGGTTCAAAATAGCTTCTTCCATAATATTATCGCCCTGAACATCAATCATTTTGCGGTGTTTGCCTACTTTTTGTACGATTTCGGCAGAACTCGCCAAATAGCCAATTCTTAATGCCGGAGCTACAATTTTGCTCAATGTACCAATGTAAATGAAGTTTTCGGCGTTGCTGTAACTGGAAATAGGTAAAATAGGGCGCTGGCCAAAGTGAAATTCGTTATCGTAATCATCTTCAATAATTGTAAAACCGTATTGATTAGAGAGTTCGATGAGTTTCAATCTTTTCTTTAAACTCATCGTAACCGTTGTTGGAAATTGATGATGCGGCGTTACATAAATAGCTTTTATGGTATTGTATTGCTGCAAATATGCTTCGACTTCGTCTACGTTTAGGCCGTCTGAATCAATATTTACGGGAAGCAAATTTGCTCCTGCATTTTCAAAAGCTTCCCAGGCAGGTTTATATCCGGGATTTTCAATCATCACATAATCACCATTTGTAAACAGAGAATGTGCCGCCAGATACATCGCCATCTGACTGCCGCGGGTAATGCAAATTTGATCCGGAGAAACATTCATGCCTCTTTTAAAATTTAGCATTTGCACTATGGCTTTTCTAAACTCAATATCACCAAGTTCGTTGCTGTAACCCATTATTTGCCAACGCGATTTTCTGTTGAAAATTTCTCTGTACGCACGAGCCAGATCATTCATAGGAGCGAGACGGGTGTCCGGAAGTCCGTCATCAAAAACAAGATGCGGTTTTGTTTCTTCAACAATTACAGTAGTTTTTTCCTGATTTTTTGTGTTTAAAATCACCTCGGGCAATATATCGGCGATAAAAGTTCCCTTTCGATCCATCGTAATTAACCAGCCTTCGGCAATTAAAACATCAAGTGCTTCGATTACTGTATTTCTGTTTACGTTTAATAAACCTGCAAGCTGTCTGCTTCCTGGTAAAGCGTTGCCACTGGTTAAGTTACCGGATTTAATGGCATTAATTATAGCATCGGCAATTTGCAGATAAAGTGCTTTATCTGATTTTTTATTCAATTGAATTTCAAATTCCCAAGGTCGTAACATCTGGACTATTTGTTTGTGTTTAAAAGTTGCAAAACTAATAGTCCAAATTTACATTTTTTATACCAATTCCAACAATTTTTCGGTAGTGATTACTTCTGCAAATTCGCCATTTAAACTAGCGAGAGAAGTTTGGTGAATCAATTCCGAATCGAATTTCTCCCCATTTATCCCAATTCGGTCAAAAGTGGCAGTTGCATCGGCGATAAGCAAATTGTCGTATCCGTAATTTCCGGCCATTCTGGTTGTTGTAGAAACGCAATGATTTGTGGTCAAGCCCACAATAACAAGGGTTGTGATTTTTTGATTATCGAGCCTTTCTTTTAAATCTGTTCCAATAAAAGCGCTATTGACGTTTTTTACGATCACGGGTTCACCGTCAATTGGTTTTGCTTCCTCTTTGATTTCAAATCCCGGATTTGAGGCATGAAGTTTTGAATTTGGATGTACAGAACTATGAACAATATGAAAAACAGGTAGTTGAAGTGACCTCCATTTTTCAAGGATTTGAGCAATTTTAGCTTCGGCATCTTTATTATTTCGGTTGCCGCCCCAGTAATCTTCGTCATTAAAACCTTTTTGAACATCAATTAAAATTAACGCGGCTTTTTTTTCTCTAAGTTTCATTTGTATTTTTTTTTAAGTGTTTGATTGTGTTTGTTTTAACACATAGAAACGTAGATTTTATGATTTTGAAAAAAAGTAAATCAAAAAGAAACTCGTTTCTTCACACATAGCTATGTGTTAAAACAATTACACCAAACATGTTATTTTTAATTGTTTGATACAAATGTACTTGTGAACTAATTACAAAAAAAGGACAAACAATAGTCGTTTTGAGACGAACTATTTGAAACTATAAAGGCAAACACAGATTTAACTAATTGACACTAATTAGTTTGTGAAATTAATTTAACAACTAAGTTAACCATTGAAATTTGTGCAAATTCGTGCAATTCGTGTTTTTTAAGACAGTATCATTTTAAGTGCAGTTGGCAAGGCATCAAGGTGTTCTTCCAGCACAGCTCTTAGTTGTTTTGAAGTTTTGTAGCCACATAAATGGGCAATATGTTCTATTTTATAATCTGAATTGGCCAGCAGACTTTTGGCTTTTTCAATTCGTAGTTTTGTGCGGTATTCGGCAATAGTAATTCCGGTTTCTTTTTTAAAAATGCGTGTTAAATTTCGCGGACTCACATATACCAAGTCGGCCAAGGAATCAATAGTTGATGTTTTTTCTAAGTTATAGATAATCCAATCCTGAATAGTATGAATTTTTTCGTCGCGATGGTTTCTGTTTTGCAAATAAACGCTTTCCTGTTCGTCAGTTCCGTTTCGTCGTTTATAAACAACAAGTTCTTTGGCAATTTTATTTGTAATGTCTTTTCCGTGCCTTTCTTCAATTAGAAATAGAGCCAAATCAATTCCGGTTACAATTCCGGCGCTGGTGTAAATGTTATCTGATTTGGTGAAAAGTGTGTTTTTTTGAGGCTTTAAAAGTGGAAAATCATTTTTGAGTTTCTCTAGAAGTTTCCAGTGTGTTGTACATTCTTTATGATCTAAAAGCCCTGATTTTGCCAATAAAAATGCTCCCGTACATACACTGCAAATCGTGGTTTGGTTAGCATTTGCTTTATGCAGCCAACTAAAAAACAAATGATCCTCCTGAAGTAAATCTATTTGTTGTGTGCTAAATCCCGAAATAATGACAATGTCATCTTTTTGCGGAGCAGTTTTAGAAAAATGAACTAAAGAAGAAAGTTCTAAACCTGAATTTGATTTTATAGAAGTTTCACTGCTAACAAACTTCAGTTCATAATCAAAACCAAGATTATTGGCTTCCTGAAAAACTTCGACAACACCGCTTAAATCAAGTAAAGAAATGTCTTTAGGGATATAAAAACAAACTGTAGATTTTGATTTTGTCATTTGAGAATGTGTACTTTATTTCAATTTTTCCTTAAAAAAATCAATTGTTCTTGTCCATGATAGAGTAGCGGCAGCTTCATCATATCTTGGAGTTGTGTTATTATGAAAACCATGATTTACGTTGGGATAAAAATAAGCCGTATTTTCGACTTTATTTTTATTGAGAACTTCCTGAAACGCAGGCCAGCCTTCGTTTACACGTGTATCTAAACCAGCGTAATGTAATAATAATGGTGTTTTGATTTTTTCAGCTTCTTCTTTTGTTGGCTGTCCGCCATAATAAGGAATCGCGGCTTTTAAAGTTGGTATTTTTACCGCCAGCATATTCGAAATCCATCCACCAAAGCAAAATCCTACTACACCAACAGAGCCGTTGCAGTCTTTATGTGATTTGAGATATTCATATGCGGCAATAAAATCTTCGAGCATTTCTTCGCGGGTTCGTTTCTTTTGCAATTCACGTCCGTCGTCGTCGTTACCGGGATAACCGCCTAATGGCGATAATGCATCGGGAGCAATGGTTATGAATCCTTCTATAGCGGCTCTTCTTCCAACATCTTCGATATAAGGATTTAAACCGCGATTTTCGTGAACAACAATTATTCCGGGTAATTTCTTTTTGGTATCTGATGGCTGAGACAAAAGCCCTTTAATGCTTCCACCGCCTTTTGGAGAATCATAATTGATGTAACCGCTTTTTATTCTGGGATCTGTGGGTTGAATTAAAATACTGTCGATATAATTGGGCGTCATAAAACTCAAAAGCGAAGGCAATGTAACAGCTCCAACCGCAAAAATGGAAAGTTTTTTTACAAACTGTCTTCGGTTGATTTTATTATGCGCATAATCGTCATATAAATCAAATACTTCCTGACTGATATCTTCTTTGGTTAATTTTTCCATGACTTTAATTTTGAAACTAATTTAAGAAATAAACTGCTTTATAATTCTTATTGTTTCAAATAAAGCATAAGAATCTTAAATTTTATTCGCCAGTAATTCTTTTAATAATGTACTGACACTTACAGATGCACATGCAATACCTTCATCGGCAGCGCCATAATAGATATAAAGTTCGTCATCAATTAAAACAGTTCCGGTTGGGAAACAAACGTAGTTTACATATCCTTTTAGTTCCCAGGGCTGATCGGGAATAAATAGGGGAAAAGGCAAACGTGCAATTTCTTTTGTAGGGTTATCAAGGTCTAAAAGTGCAGCACAAGCCACGTACATGTAGCCGTTTACGGTATCATGAACGCCGTGATAAATTAAAAGCCAGCCATGTTCGGTTTCTATTGGCGGTGCGCCGTTTCCTAAATAGCTTAATTCGTGGGTAAATTTTGGATCTAAAACAATATGATTTTTAAAATCGAGCATATATTCTCTCCAAAATTCGGGAGTTAATTCATCAAGAGTATTTACAGCAGCCATTTGAATTCCGGGACGAATGCGGTGTAAAAAGTGCAATTTTCCGTTTATTCTTCGTGGAAAAAATACCACGTTTTTATCCCAGACATAAGCGCTTCCGGTACTTGGCTGAAAATATTTAATATTTAAATCCTGTTGATTTTTGATAAGTGACCGAAGTTCATCACCGCTCATTTGTGGAACTATAATACCATGTTTCTCAAAAGTTTTTAAATCTTTGGAAGTGGCAACGCAGCCAAAAGCATTTGCGCCGTCATAACCGCAATAGGAAAGATAATAAAGATCATCAATTTTCACAATCCTCGGATCTTCAACGCCGTATTGTTCATTTGGCATTTCGGGAACAATTACAGGATGGTCGTATCTTTCTTCGATAGTAAGAGGATCAGAAAGCCGGCAATAGCCTATTGTAGAATGATTTCCTAAAGCAACAGCTCTGTAAAAAATATGAATTTTTCCGTCGACAGCAATAACAGCGGGATTTAAAACTCCTTCAACTTCAAAATCTAATGCTGTTTTTGTAATAATTAATCCGTGTTTGCGTATCATAATCTCTTATTTTGGAATCTAAAATTACCGAAATTTAATGAGCTTAGATTTACATAAAATTTTAAAATTGTTTCATAATTAGAAGAAAGGTTTGCCACGAATTACACTAATTTACACGAAAAAACTTTACGCAAAAAAATAAAAAATTAATGAAAATTAGTGTAATGCGTGGCCAAATTTTTTCACTTTAAATGTTTGGGTTCCTGAATTTCGCCATTGCCAAAAGACCAGTTTTCTAATCCGTTATTTTCTAAAAGAACGATAATTATATTGTTAATGGTAATTTCAGTTTCGGAGGAAATTGTAGTAGCAATTTTATGGTATAATTTCCTTTTCTGTTCTAATGTTCTTCCTTGTCCTGCAATGATTTGAACGTAGATTATATTTTCAGAATGTGAAATGCCAAGATAACTTTCAGGATATTTTATTTGTTGTGTTTCGAGTTCTTCAATAACATGAAAATAATCATCTTTTGGAATATGAAATTCTGCTATTAATGACTGATGAACTGATTGTGAGATTTTATTTTTTGTTTCCTGCGAAAGCTTTTTAGGAAGACTGATACGTACAAATGGCATTTTTTTATTTTTTTCCCAAAGATAAAGGCTCTTTTGCGAACAGCATAAATTTTAAAAGAAATATTAATCTTTTTTTGCCACGAATTGCACGAATTTGCACGAATGAAAAATTAAACTTTGGGTAAAATCAAAAAGATAATTAGTGAAAATTAGTGTAATTCGTGGCAAACTTTTACAAACTCTTAAGTTTCTTCATAAATACAGGAAACACGTCATTTAATTCTTCAAACAACGGATTTTTGCGATGTTTCAGTTTGATTTCACTAAACAATTTCAAACCAAGTGCAAATTGTGTGGCTTCAGAATCATTTTCGAATATATTTTTATCTTTTATTCTTTCAATAATACTAAATATTTCGTCGTGATTTGTAAACTCTATTCCAAGTTCTTTTGCCGGTTCAGTTTGACCGTCTGCATATTCTTTCAGGCTTAGTGTAAGATAATATTTGTTTGCTCTTTTTTCCATAACATTTAATCTATTTAATCCATTTATCGACAATTGCCTTAAAGGTTTCTTTGTATTGTTCGCCAACAGTTATTTCGGCTTTATCGATAAATATTGAGTTTTTACTGATGGCGCTTATTTTTTCGAGAGACACAATATAGGAACGATGTACTCTCATAAATTTTGATGATGGTAATTTTTCTTCCAGTGCTTTTAAGGAAATCAGTGAAAGGATGGCTTTTTGAGAATCGTCAAAATGTACCTTTACGTAATCTTTTAAACTTTCGATATAGGTTATATCTTTAAGGGAAATTCGTACCCATTGGTATTCGACTTTCAAAAAGATAAATTCGTCATCTGCCGTAATAGGCTGATATTGATTTGAAGATTCTTCTGTTATTTGCAATACTTTATTGGCAGCACGCAAAAATTCCTCGTAGCTAAAAGGTTTTAAAAGATAATCTATGGCATTTACACGATAACCTTCAATAGCATAATGATTGTAAGCTGTTGTAAAAACAATTTTTGGGACTGCTCCAGGTTGTTCCTGCAAAAGTCTGGCAAGCTCCATTCCCGTTAAATTAGGCATATTAATATCCAAAAAAACAAGATCGGGCTGCTTCTCCCGAATTAAAGTCAGGGCTTCAACGGCATTATCACAACTCGCTGTTAACTCTAAAAAAGGTGTTTGTTCAATAAAGGTCTGCACCAATTTTAATGCGAGAGGTTCATCATCGACTGCTATACATTTTAATATTGTCATTATTCTAAAGTTATTTGCAGTTTTACATTATACATGCCGTTTTTGGCTATTCCGGCGGTTAGTGAATGCCTGTGCGGGTAAATTAAATGAAGTCTGCGTTTTGTATTTGTTAAACCGATACCTCCTTCATTTGTTGTGGCAGATTTTTCAAAATACGTGTTTTCGACTTCAAATTCAAGATTGCTGCCATTTTGCCTAAGTGAAATATGTATTTCACTTTTGTCAGTAGCATGAATTCCATGTTTAAAAGCATTCTCTACTAAAGGTAGTAATAACATTGGAACAATTGGATAATCCTGTATTTTTTCCGGAATATCTGTTGTAATCGTTAATTTGCTGTTGGCACGAAGTTTCATCAAAGCAATAAAATCCCTCATAAATTCAGCTTCTTTCAACAAAGTCGTAGTTTCTTCTGTACTATAAAGTAAATAGCGCATCATTCTGCTTAAAGTATGCAGCGCATTTCTAGAATCTTCGATATCAGTATAAGTAAGGGAATAAATACTGTTGAGCGAATTGAAAAAAAAGTGAGGATTTATCTGTGCTTTCAACATTGCCAGTTCGGCCATTGTTTTATCCTGTTCCAGTTTTTGCTTGTGTTGCGCGGCTTTCTGCCAATACTGTAACATCGATAAACTTGTACTGATGCCTAAAACCATTAAAGTCAGCATAAAAGCATAATTATCAAAATAAGGATTTCTATTTTTTTTAAAACCCAAAACAAGACTCACTTTTGCATGAAGATCTGTTTGCGAAGTATAAAAATAGGCGATAAGCTGCATGGCTACAATTGCGAGAAAAGCCCAGATTAAAAACAGAGAAGTATTGTCTTTTATAATAGTTTTTGGAACGATGATTTTAGCATTAGAATAAAATATGATAATCAGCAAAAAGAGTACAATAATCTGCCAAAGCCAAAAAACAGAAGGCAGAATTACATTCCAGGTTAAAGGAATGTAAAACAACATTAGAAATCCCAATAACAACCAGCCGAGAAGGTGTAATCCTGCAAATAAATAGGGTCTAAAGATGTTTGTCCACATTATATTTTCTTTTTTTAAGGGCAATATTACATTTTATTTGAATGCAATTTTAAAGCAATCGCTATAGAGAGATTTACAGCCTTTAAAAACGATATTAGAGCCGACGAATTTTAAAATTAAACACTCGTTTAATTTAAATAAAAATCCATCGGTTCTAAGGTTATCTCTATCGATTGTGCGTCGCTCTTCGTCTATTCGAAAATTTTTACGTAACTTAATTCATTTATTTTGTTAGCGTAATTATAGAAATCACATTATATCCAATGAATAAGCAATCACTTTTAAGCATTTTCGCAGCATCTGTTATTATCGTCTCGTGTGGTAAAAAAGATGACAAAGCAGCTCAGGCCGCTGCTGCAGGACAAGTTAAAGAATATAAAACACTGGTAATACAGCCAGAATCAGCAACTTTAAATACTGATTATCCGGCAAGTATACAGGGACAGCAGAATATAGAAATTCGTCCTAGAGTAGAAGGTTACATTGACAAGATTTATGTTGATGAAGGTGCGGTTGTAAGAGCAGGACAGCCTTTGTTTAAAATCAGCGCTCCGGAATATGAGCAGGAAGTTCGTACCGCAACAGCAAGCATTAAAAGTGCTCAGGCAGCGGTAAGTTCAGCAAAATTGGCTGTAAATAAAGTAAAACCGCTTGTTGAGAAAGAAATCATTAGTAAATACGAACTGGAAACAGCTCAGTATAATTATGATTCTGCTTTGGCAACTTTGGCTCAGGCCAATGCAAGCCTGGTAAATGCCAGAACTAATTTGGGCTATACTACGGTTACAAGCCCTGTTAATGGTGTTGTAGGTTCAATTCCGTTTCGTTTAGGAAGTTTAGTAAGCTCAAATAATACAGAACCGTTAACGACAGTTTCCAGTATCGGAAACGTTTATGCCTATTTTGCAATGAACGAAAAAGTACTTTTAAGTTTTAGTGAAGGTTCCGGAACATTGGCACAAAAAATCAAACAATTACCACAGGTTTCTTTACTACTATCTGATGGATCAATTTACGGAGAAAAAGGAAAAATTGAAACCGTAAACGGATTAATTAATACAGAAACTGGTTCTGTAAATATCAGAGCTCGTTTTCCAAATCCAAGAGGAATCATCAGAAGCGGAAGCAGCGCAACAGTTAGAATTCCGACTCAGGTAAAAGAGGGATTAATTATTCCGCAAAGCGCTACGTTTGAACTTCAGGATAAAATTTTCGCAGTAACAGTTGGAAAAGACGGTAAAACCAAAAACGCAAATATTACGATTTTAGAAAATAAAGCCGGAAACTATTATGTGGTAACAAGCGGTTTAAAAGCCGGAGATCAGATTGTTTTAGAAGGAGTTGCCTCTTTAAAAGAAGGAACTGAGATTAAAACTCAAAATCAGAATGCTGAAACTGTTTACGCAGACTTAAAATAAAAATACATGTTTAAAATATTCATTCAAAGACCTGTACTCTCGACAGTAATATCTGTTATTATTGTCATTCTAGGTGTTTTAGGGCTTATAGAGCTTCCTATTTCCCAATATCCTGATATTGCTCCGCCAACGGTAAACGTTTCGGCAAGTTATACAGGAGCTAACGCAGATGTGGTACTAAAAAGTATCGTAATTCCGCTGGAAGAGCAAATTAATGGTGTAGAAAACATGACTTACATGACTTCTACAGCAACAAATGATGGTAATGCGTCTATAAAAATATTCTTTAAAGTAGGAACAAATCCCGATTTGGCTGCGGTAAACGTGCAAAACAGGGTTTCAAGAGCCACAAGTTTATTACCTGTAGAGGTAACTCAGGCCGGTGTAACAGTTACAAAAAGCCAGAGTAGTAACTTGTTGATATTCTCGCTATATAGCGATGATAAAGCTTACGACCAGACTTTTCTTCAAAATTATGCTAAGATTAATCTTGTTCCTCAAATTCAGCGTGTCGTTGGGGTAGGAGATGTAACCGTTTTTGGTGCCAAAGATTACTCCATGAGAATTTGGCTAAAACCGGATATCATGCAACAATACAAACTGATTCCCAGTGATATTTCGGCTGCTTTGGCAGAACAAAATATCGAAGCTGCGCCGGGTAAATTTGGTGAAAATGGAAACCAGGCTTTTCAATACGTAATTAAATATAAAGGACGTTTAACAAGCGCTCAGGAATTTGGAGATATCGTTATAAAATCTGTTGGAAACGGACAGGTTTTACGATTGAAAGATGTAGCAAAAGTAGAATTAGGATCTTTGAGCTATTCTTCAACAATTAAAACAAACGGTGTAGAATCTGCAGCGATGGCAATTAGCCAAACACCTGGTTCTAATGCCCGTGACGTAATTAACAACTCTAAAAAACTGATTGAAGAGGCAGCAAAAAATTTCCCAAAAGGAGTAAAATATACGCTTCTTGTGGATGTTAACGAAAATCTGGATGCTTCTATCGAAAAAGTAATTCATACTTTGATTGAAGCTTTTATTCTGGTTTTCATTGTAGTTTTTATCTTCCTTCAGGATTTCAGATCTACATTAATCCCGGCAATTGCGGTTCCGGTTGCGATTGTTGGAACATTTTTCTTCCTGAATTTATTTGGATTTACCATTAACTTATTGACGCTTTTTGCGATGGTTCTTGCCATTGGTATTGTGGTCGATGATGCGATTGTGGTCGTCGAGGCGGTGCATGCCAAACTCGATCACGGTTATAAATCGGCTAAGAAAGCTACAATCGATGCGATGGACGAAATTTCGGGAGCAATTATTTCGATTACATTAGTAATGGCGGCCGTATTTATACCGGTTACCTTTATTACAGGATCTACGGGAGTTTTCTACAAACAATTTGGTATTACGTTAGCCGTTGCAATTATTCTTTCGGCGATTAACGCCTTAACATTAAGTCCGGCTTTATGTGCTTTATTATTGAAACCACATGCAGACGATCACAAGCATAAAAGTTTTATTCAGCGTTTTTATACCGCGTTTAACGTTGCATTTGATAATGTAACAGAGCGATACAAACGTTCGGTAAGTTTTCTTTCTGTTAAAAAATGGATTGTATTGGCTTCGATTTTAATTGCCGGTGCAGCTTTATTTTATATGATGAAAACCACACCGTCTGCTTTCGTTCCGGCGGAAGATCAGGGAACTGTTTTTGCCAATATTAGTTTACCGCCATCAGCTTCGATGGAACGTTCTGATGTAATTGCCAAAAGAGTCGATAGTATTGCTAAGACCATTCCGGGAGTTAAAAATACACTTCGTATTGTGGGGCAAAACTTTACAGCCGGAGCAGGTAGTGCTTATAGTATGGTTATTGTAAAACTGGAAACCTGGGACAAACGTGAATTAAGTGTTAATGACGTAATTGGTCAGCTTTTTGCCAAAACGAGCGGTATTCGCGAAGCTAATATATTCTTCATTTCACCGCCAACCATTCAGGGATTTGGACAAAGTGGTGGATTCGAATTCCAATTACAGGATAAAGGAGGGCATACAACGGCCGAATTCTATAAAGTAAATGTTGATTTTCTGGAGAAATTATCAAAACGTCCTGAAATACAATATGCTACAACGCCATTTAATCCTGGTTTCCCTCAATATATGATGGATATAAATTTGGCAAAAGCCAAAGATGCAGGAGTTCCAATCAATACGATTTTGTCTACAATGCAAGGGTATTATGGAGGTTTGTACGCTTCGAATTTCAATAAATTCGGGAAACAATACCGTGTCATGATTCAGGCATCACCAGAATTTAGAACTAATACAGAAGGACTAAATAAAATTTTTGTTAGAAACGCTTCAGGAAACATGGCGCCAATTACAGAGTTTGTAAAAATGACAAGGGTTTTTGGTCCGGAATCTATTTCAAGATTTAACTTGTTTACTTCTATTTCTATTACAGGAGCGCCAAATCCGGGCTTTAGTTCAGGAGATGCCATTAAAGCGATTCAGGAAGTAGCGGCCGAAAATTTACCTGCAGGTTATGGATATGAATTTTCAGGTTTAACGCGTGAAGAGTTAGCATCAGGAAGTGAAACTATTTTCATCTTTATATTATGTCTTGTATTTGTTTACTTTTTGTTAAGTGCTCAGTACGAGAGTTATATTTTGCCTTTTGCTGTATTGTTCTCCATTCCGTTTGGATTGGCCGGAGCTTATTTGTTCTCGATTATATTCAAATTAAACAGTAATATTTATTTGCAGATTTCCTTAATCATGTTGATTGGATTGCTGGCAAAGAACGGTATCTTGATTGTCGAATTTGCTTTGGATAGAAGAAGAAAAGGATTGCCAATTGTTCAGGCTGCTATAGAAGGAGCTGTAGCGCGTTTACGACCAATTTTAATGACCTCTTTTGCTTTTATTTTAGGACTTGTGCCTTTAATGTTTGCTTCAGGAGCCGGAGCTGTTGGTAACAAATCGATTGGTACGGGAGCAGTTGGAGGTATGTTAATCGGAACCATTTTGGGAGTATTCGTAATTCCGGTATTGTTTATCGTTTTCCAGACTTTACAGGAAAAAGTGAGCGGACCTGCAAAAGATGGTTACGATGAAGATGATGATGAAGAAGTTCAATTGATAGAAGCTCATAAAGAGTAGTAATTTAAAAGACAAAAAATGACTCATAGTTCAAATAAATATATTTTAATGGTAATCGCAGCCACGCTTTTAAGTGCCTGTGTTACCAAAAAATACGAACGTCCCACGACACTTTCTACAGATAAGCTGTTTCGTGATCAGGCTGCAGCCGATTCTACAAATCTGGCGAATATGCCTTGGCAAAGTGTTTTTAAAGATGCAAAATTGAGTGCCTTAATTCAGAAAGGTCTGGATCAGAACCTGAATTTGAAAAATGCAATTGAAAATATTGTTCAGGCTCGTGCCAGTTTACGCCAAAGCAAATTGGCTTATTATCCAAATTTAAATCTGGATGCCAATGTAACACGCACCAAACAATCAGAAGCAGGACTTAACTTTCCGGCAGGAATCAATATTAATACTTTAACGACAACCTATAAATTAGGTTTAAGTACGTCGTGGGAAGCAGATATCTGGGGAAAATTGAGCAGTACTAAAAGAGCAGCTTTGGCCACTTATCTTGCGACAGATGCTGCAAAACAAGCGGTTCAAACCCAATTGATTGCTGATATTGCCAACAATTATTTTTTATTGTTGTCTTATGATAAATCTCTTGAAATTACACAGCAAACTTTAGAAGCCCGTGTTAAAAATGTAGAAACGATCAAAGCCTTAAAAGAAGGTGCAATTGTTACAGGGGCTGCAGTGGTACAAAGTGAAGCCAATCGTTATGCTGCCGAAGTATTGATTCCGGACATTAAACAAAGCATTCGTGAAACCGAAAACGCTTTGAATATTTTATTAGGACAAGCTCCGGGACCAATCGAAAGAGGCGTTTTAGGAGAACAGCAAACTCCTGATAATCTGGCGATAGGTTTACCATCTCAGTTATTGCAAAATCGTCCTGATGTTCGTCAGGCAGAGTTTAATTTCAGAGTTGCTTTTGAAAATACAAATTTAGCCAGAACCTATTTTTATCCAAGTTTGACGCTTACAGCTAGCGGTGGTTTTTCGAATTTAGAGTTGAAAAACTTCTTCGATAATTCTATTTTTTATTCGATAATTGGAGGATTAACACAGCCACTTTTTAATCAGGGTTTAAACAAAGCGAGATTAACAACGGCGCAATCGCAACAATTACAAGCCTTAAATAGTTTTCAGCAAAGTCTTTTGATTGCCGGACAGGAAGTGTCGAATGCGATGTATTCGTACCAAATGGCTGTTGAAAAAGAAGATTCGAGAGAAAAACAAATTGAATCTTTAGTAAAAGCAGTTGATTTTACACAACAGCTTTTAGAGTACAGTTCAGCAACAAATTATACTGATGTTTTAACATCAGAACAAAATCTTTTATCGGCACAATTGAACGGTATAAATGATAATTTGCAAAAGCTGCAGGCTTTGGTTGATTTGTATCGCGCTTTAGGCGGTGGATGGAAATAAAGTTCTTAAAAATATTGAGTTGAAGATTGAAATTTGATAAATAGTATCGGTTAAAAAGCGGTGTTCGTCGATTGGTTTAGAGGTTCTGTATAATGAGTTCGATAAACCTGAAAAATGGCATTACTTTCGCTTTATTCAAATCAAATTTAAACTTAACAACTAAAAAAAATGAAAAAATTAGGACTTGCTCTAATGCTTTTAATGAGTGTTTTTGCACATGCACAAGTATCAATAAACGTAAATATTGGTACACCGCCAAGCTGGGGACCTGAAGGAAATGATGAAAGCAGATATTACTATTTGCCGGATATTGATATCTATTATGATGTTGCTCAAAGCCAATATATTTATGAAAATAGCGGTAAATGGGTTCGTGATAAAAGATTGCCTTCAAGATACAGAAATTATGATCTTTACGATGGTTACAAAGTAGTTTTGAATGATTACAAAGGAGATTCTCCTTATTCATATCATAAAAAACACGTTACCAATTATCCAAAAGGCTATAAAGGAAAACCTCAGAAAACCAGAGGAAACAAACCTGACAGCAAGCAGAAACCGAATAAGGATAATGCAAAAAAGGATAATACAAAAAAGGGTAATTCAAAAAACTCAAAAGGAAATAATTCCGATAAAAATAAGGATCATGGCCACGATGATCGCCACTAATTAAAAAACATGACTTGAAAAACGCCTCAGAAATGAGGCGTTTTTTTGTTTGGTATCTGAGTCATCTTTGTCAAAGTTTTAAACTTTGACAAAGATTGGCGGTTATTTTGTAAAATATTATATTCGTACTCTTCAAATGAGTTATAAAATCAGAAGAAAGTAAATTTAAAAAATGGAGAATATCACAGTAATCATCATGTTGTTATTCGGGGTTGCATTCCTGAGTCTTTTAAGTAAAAGGTATAATTTCCCGGTTCCTATTGTATTGGTTCTTTGTGGTGTTACAATTAGTATCATTCCCGGGCTTCCGGTTATTGCATTAAATCCCGAAGTCGTTTTTATTATATTCTTACCGCCGCTTTTGTATCATGCAGCATGGTATACAAGCTGGTCTGAGTTTAAACAAACCATTCGCCCTATAACACTTGCCGCAGTTGGGTTGGTTCTTTTTACAACAGTTTCTGTTGCAGTAGCCGTGCATTATCTTATTGATGATATTTCCTGGCCGTTGGCTTTTTTATTGGGTGCGATTGTTTCACCTCCCGATGCTGTTTCGGCGACAGCCATAACAAAAGGACTAGGCTTGCATCCACGCCTTATTGCGATCTTAGAAGGCGAAAGTTTGCTGAATGATGCAAGCGGACTTGTAGCTTACAAATATGCACTTGCAGCTATTACAGCGGGTAATTTTGTGCTTTGGCAGGCAGGATTAAATTTCTTTATCATGTCGACATTAGGAATCGCCATTGGTTTAGTTGTAGGGTATGCGATGAGTATCATTCATAAAAGGTTTGTGTGTGACGATGTTATCGAGGCTACATTAACACTTTTAACGCCTTTTGCTTCTTATTTAATAGCAGAACATTTTGAATGTTCGGGAGTTTTGGCCGTTGTAACTACCGGTTTGTTTCTTTCGGCCAGATCAGGAACTATTTTCACACACGAAAGCCGTATTATGACCAATACAATCTGGAGCGTGCTTACGAATATTCTAAACGGATTAATCTTCATTTTAATCGGACTTCAATTACGTCAGATTATTTCGGGAATTGGCGATTATTCTGGTCTGTCATTGTTTATTTGGGGAGCTTCTGTGAGTGCTGTGGTTATTTTAGTCCGTTTTTTATGGGTAGTTCCGGCAACATTGGTTCCAAGGTTTCTCAGTAAAAAAATCAGGCAAAAAGAAGAATTCGATTATCGCAATATGATTATTTTCGGTTGGTCCGGAATGCGTGGCGTTGTATCCATGGCGGCTGCATTGGCACTTCCGTTAACAATTAATAATGATAGTGAAGTATTTCCATTACGAAACCTTATTATTTATCTGGTTTTTTGTGTAATACTTTCGACTTTGGTAATTCAGGGATTGACACTTCCGTGGGTAATTAAAAAATTAAAAATTGAGCGTTATTCTATTTTAGCTGAAGAATATGAAATTCGAAATAGTATTGTTTCTCAAACTATTACACATATCGAAGATAATTTTTCTTTATTGAATGATGATTTGCTTCATAATATCAAGAGTAAATACGAAGTAAAATTCAATCGACTGCAAAAAACAGAACTTCCGGCGAATTTCTTCGGAAAAGGAAATGTAATGGGAGGGCAGATCTTCAATGATTTTACCAAATTACAAATCGATTTGCTGAATGTAGAACGTGCAAAACTGGAAACAATGCATAAATCAGGTTCTGTAAACGAGGAAATTTTCAGGAAAATAGAAAAAGAACTTGATTTGGAAGAAACGCGTTTGTGGATGGAAATGTATGAGGAATAGCGTTTTAGATTTAGCTGTAAAATTAGACAAGTTTTATGCTAATTAGCGATAAAAATAATTCGTGTAGATTCGTGAAATTCGTGGCGTATTTAACCGCCAAGTTCGCCAAGTTTTCTATTCACTACAATATTTTACCACAGAGTGGAAGAGGAAAAAACACAAAGTTCGCAAAGCTTTTTCAATATGTAGCTTTGCGAACTTTGCTTTCTTTATAAGATAAAACTTTGCGTTCTTTGCGTAAAACCTTTGCGCTCTTTGCGGTAAAAAAGACTTTATCCCTTACGAACCAAAGGAATAACTTTTGTTCCAATGAATTCTATGGCGCTCATTAATTGATTGTGCGTAAGTCCCGCGTTATCCATTTGAAAGGTAAATCTCGAAATACCTCCAAGCGATTCGCTATGAGTTAAAATTTTCTCGGCAACACGTTCCGGACTTCCCACAACTAAAACGCCTTTATCGTCAATTAAGCCATCAAATTTATCTTTTGTTACAGGTGGCCAGCCGCGTTCCAGTCCTAATTTTGTCCAAAGTTCGGCATAACCCGGATAATATTCTTCAATTGCTTTTTCGGTAGATCCCGAAACATAACCCGGAGAATGCAAACCTACTTTTAATTCTTCCGGTTTATAACCTGCTGCTTTTCCGGCTTCGCGATATAAATCGATCAACGGACGAAAACGATACGTTTGTCCGCCAATAACTGCCACCATTAAAGGCAAACCAAGCGATCCCGCACGTACAAAAGATTCGGGAGTTCCGCCAACGCCAAGCCATATTGGTAATTTTTCCTGTAAGGCTCTTGGGTAAACAGGCAGGTTGTTTATTGCAGGACGGAATTTTCCTGACCAGCTTACAAATTCATTGTCGCGAATTTGTAATAACAACTCTAATTTTTCTTTAAAAAGAGCATCATAATCATTTAGATTAAATCCGAAAAGGGGATAAGCTTCAATAGAAGATCCGCGGCCTACGACGATTTCGGCTCTTCCTTTTGAAACTAAATCTAAAGTAGCAAATTCCTGATAAACCCTAACCGGATCTGCAGCGCTTAAAACACTTACAGCACTTGCCAATCGTATGTTTTTTGTTCGCGCAGCCGCCGCACTCAATATTACAGCTGTAGCCGAATCTAAAAATTCTTTTTTATGATGTTCTCCAATTCCAAAAACATCAAGGCCCACCTGATCGGCAAGCTCAATTCTTTGAAGCAATTGCTCCATAGCATCAACACTACTAAGCGTATTATTGTCGCCATACATTGCCGAAGCAAAACTGTCTATTCCTATTTCTATCATTTAGTAAAGATATTAAATTCTCTTTTAAACACGAATTTCACTAATTAACACAAATTTAAATTAGTGAAAATTAGTGAAATTTGTGTTTTATAAATGCTACTGTTTCACAATATGAATAGCTTTACTGCTTTCATTATTTTTAATGAAATAGACTCCCGAAGCCTGATCAGAGATGTTAATCAGATTTCCTTTTCCTTCCTGAATTTTAGCTCCAGAAGAGGAATAAATTTTCCATTCCATTTCCTTTGAGAGATGATAAACTCCTGTTGAAGGATTCGGGAAAACGATTACTTTTTTTGAATCTTCTGATGGGAAATCAACATCAAGAGTACAACTATGAACCATATAAGTAATCTCTTTTTTGTTATTTCCTGCTGTATTAGTCACGGTTAAAGAAACGGTTTTGTCGCCTTCTGTGCCATATAATACAGTATGTGGACCAACACCTGTTGCGGTTGTTGGTGTTGCATTTTCGCCAAAATTCCAGAGATAAGTATCAACTGTGCCAATCGAAACAGAGGTAAAAGTAACCGCAGTATTGATACATCCCATTGATTGATTAACTTCAAAATCAGCAACCGGAGTTGTTGCATTTCCTGATAATGAAAATTCCATTTTGTTGACATTGACATCGGCTTCGTCAAACCAAAGCGTGATCACATGAACGCCCTGAGTTAACGGAATATTTGGTATTGTTACCGTTTGCCATGCCTGAAAACCGGTTGTATTAGGAACCGCAAATTGACCGGAAACATTTACGCCGTCAACTTCAATATGAAGTGCTTTATTATTGTATGGCGTTGCAACTCTTAGTTTTACGTCATAATTTCCGGTTGTGTTTACTTTTGCTGTATATTTAAGCCATTCGTTTTTAGCTACATACGAAATATTAAATCCGCCTTCGTTACAAACTTCGGTTCCTACGCCGTCTCCTGCTCTGTAAGCCATGTCTCCACCGCCATTACTGTCAAAAAAAGCAGAAGGTCCAATATCATAGTTTTCAGCTTCAATAAGTCCTGGAATTTGTGCAATTAATCCTTGGTATGGTGCAGAAGGAAGCGCTGTTGCTGTATAAAATGCGGTATAAGTTATGGTTCCCGTTACTGGTGCCTGAAAAGTCTGGTTTACAGTTCCGCCCTGGCTCCAATGATCAAAATCATATCTAATATTACCAACATATTGTGGAGTTGGCGCATTAAGGGTTTGTAGTTTTGCATTGGCCACAACTTGTTTGGTCGAAGGTGCAGTAACCGGTTTTTGATTGAATTCTAAATTAAGTAATGCTGGAGAACTTGTTACGGTAACATCAACCAAATTGGGTTTTATGTCAACAAATTTTGTTGCTGTTAAGCCGTTGCTGTCGGTTACTTTTACGGTAAACCTGTACCAAACGTTTGGTGTTTTTTCACCTTGATTAGATGCCACAAAAGTTCCTGATTTCACCCCTTGCGGGCTTGCACCGGGATGTGAATGTCCGGCTCCGGGAATATCTTCGTGAAAAAGATCCATACTCCATGAAAAAGCACTGGCAGGCAATACGCCATCTTCTATATCGGTTGCTGTAGCTTCAAAATTAACAACATCATCAGCATTCCATTTTAGGGTGGCTAACGGAAATTTAAGATCTACGGTTGGTGTATTACTAAACGGTGTTACCGTAAGTGTTGCCGGATTACTCGTTACGTTTCCTGCAGTATTAGTTACAATAACTTTGTATTGTCCTGTATTTGCATTGGTTACATTTGTAATCGTATAACTGGCAGCCGTTGCTCCGTTGATATTTACATTATTAAATTGCCATTGATACGTTTGTCCCACGCCGCTTGCCGTAACATTAAAAGTTACAGGATACGTTTCCATTATGGTTTGCGATTGCGGATGATTGACAATTGTTGGTGCTGCCGTTTCGATATAATCCAGTTTGATTAAAGAACCGTTATTTCCGTAAGCGCAGTAATAAATATAACCGTCGTTGCCTAACATCATTCCAAGTGCCTGCTGTTGCGGAGCTTCATAAAATTCGGTAGAAACAGGATCTTCAACATTGGGATCAAAAGACCGAATGGCATTTCGAACAAAATCCTTAATGATAAATTTGCCTGCAAGATTAGGATAACGCGGCGTTGTTGGGTTGTATAAAAGTCCGTTTGTTAATGCATTTCCAATAGTTCCGGTTCCGTAAGTAAATATGGGATTGGTAAACAAATTCGTTTCCGTTTGTTTTCCGTCACCACCCTGAGGATGGCCCCAGGCATAATTGCGAATCGTTGGATTGCTGATTTCGTTGATTTCTTCCCATGAAGTTCCAACATCCAAAACAAATAATTTATTGGCTGCTACATTTGGAACCAATCGCCATGGATTTCTAAAACCATACACCCAGATGCTTTGTCTTTGTATAGAACCGCTACCGTAAAAAGGATTTCCGGGTGCTGGCAATCCGTTTTCTGTCAAACGTAAAATTTTTCCTTTATAAGTATCTAAATCCTGCGAGTTTGTATTTTGCTGACTATCACCAACAGTTACATACAAAAAACCGTTAAAGAATTTTAAATCTCCACCGTTGTGAAATCCGCCGCCAATAGGTTCCAGCAATAAAATTTCCTGTCTTCCTAAAACCTGATTGGCTGCATTGATTTGTATTCTTTCAATTCGGTGTCTGATTACACCTGCGTCATCAATAGAATAAAAAACATAAACATAACCGTTTGTAGCAAAATCAGGATGAAGTGTAAGTCCAAGAAGTCCTTGTTCAGCATCTGTAACAGTAGTAACAGTAAAAACGGTTGAAACAGCATTGTTTTGAAAAACCTTGACGATTCCTGCTCTTTCAGCGATAAAAATTCGTCCGTCTGAAGATTGTTCTAATGACAAACCTTCTTTAATAACCGCCGTAGGAGCAAGGGTTTCTGTAATGTACTGGCAATTTGCCTGCCATGAAATCAGTAAAAAGAAAGCATAAATGAATAGCGGCTTCAATTTTTTCATCTGATTTAATCTAAGATGTAAATTTTTTTTCATAAGTTATTTTTAGTAGATTGTGGTAAAGGGGCAATCAAAATTAACATTTTTTTTACTACTAAACTTATTTTTTGTTTGATAAAGTATTTAGCTTGTGAATAGATGTAAAAGGCTAATAAATAATGGTTTATCCTTAAATAATTGCAAAATTTATTATTTATTTTTAAGATTTTTAATAAATTTGATGTAAGAATTTCTATCCAATAACCATTATGGAAAAATTAAAACGCCCGGTTTATCTAAAACCTGGTACTGATGATTTTTTTAAAATGCTGCAACGAGAAGTGAGAGAAACAGTTTTGAAAAATTCATTTTTGTACCGATTGAATATCATTAAGTCTATTGGACTTTTAGTACTCTTTTTTTTATTTTATACCTGTATTCTGTTATTCGGTAAAAGCACACCTTTACTTTATAGCTTTTATATTTTGTGCGGTATAAACATGATTGTACTTTTTATCAATGCATTTCATGATGCGGCGCACGGAGCACTATTTAAAAAGCCAAAACATAACGAATGGTTTACTTACGCGTTAGAACTTTTTGGCAGTAATCATTGGCTTTGGATACGTCGCCATGTTGGTCTTCATCATGCGTATCCTAACGTTCCCGATTGGGATATTGATATTAAGCAAAGTGATATCATCAGGATTTTCCCCAACAGTCCGCTGTTCAATTACCATAAATATCAGCATATTTATATGTGGTTTATTTATCCGTTGTATAGCCTAAATTGGATTTATATTCGCGATTTTAAGGACTTTTTTGGAAAGAAAGACAATTATGTAAAGAAAGTAGTGGATCAAATTCCGAAAAAAGAAATCTATAAGTTATTCGCAGCAAAAGTATTCAATCTTATCTATTTGCTTTTTATTCCGATGCTGGTTTTAAATCAGCCTTGGTACGTTGTTTTAGGCGCCTGGTTTGCCATGCATTTATGCGGAAGCATGCTGGGAGTTGTAGCACTCGTATCTACACATGTTGACGAAGACGCCCATTTTCCCGTAACAGATGATGAAGGAAATCTATCTGCGAGCTGGGCCTTGCATCAAATGATTGTAACTAAGGATTTTAGTACAGATAGTAAATTGGCTAACTTTTTATACGGCGGGTTCACGCATCATGTTGCACATCATCTTTTTCCGGGAGTTGGTCATACGTATTATCCTTATATTACGCCAATTATAAGGCGTTACGCTCAGGAATATGATCTTCCTTATACTTCTTATCCTTTTTACCATGCGGTGCGTTCTCACTTTAGAATGCTAAAAAACAAAGGTGTAAAAGAAAATATTTTGATGACGGGAGAAATATAAGCTCAAATTATAAAGACAATTGTTTACATTCTTCTTCCAGAATTCCAAAAACAAGTGTCGGCGGTTTTTTCCATTTTTTAATAGTTTCATCTTTGAGTAAAGGATATTGCGAACTAAAACCACCAATATCTCCCGAAGCTAAACCAATAATGATCGTATTAATTTGGTGATGCCTAAGCACGTACGAACACATAATACAAGGTTCGTGTGTCGTGTACATAATGCAATCTGAAAGATCCGGAGTTTGAAGCAGCTTTCTGGCATTTCGAACAGCTTCAATTTCTGAATGAAAAGTAATGTCCTTAAATGTTTTTCCGCCTTCAATTCCTTCACCAACAATTTCACCATTTAGCACCAAAACAGAACCAACCGGACTGTCGCCATTAAGTTTGGCCACTTTTGCAAGTTCAATGCATTTGTTCATGTAATATTCATGATTTTGATTTTTTCTTGGCTGCATACTACAAATTTAACCTAATATTCTAAACCTCACACACATTTTATCAATAAAATTTGTTTTTATGTAGTTAACTACGTAGTTTTGTATTGTAAAAAAAATAAAAGATATGAAACCGTTAATTATTCCCATCCAAAATGAATATTCAGAAGCTGCTATAGATTTAATATTAAACATTCAGCAGAAAGAATTTAATGTTCCTATTACCATACAAGACCAGCCGGATTTATTAAATATAAAAGATTTTTATCATGCCGGAGGCGGAGGTTTTTGGGGCGCTTTTGTAAATGATGAATTGGTAGGAACTATTGCTTTAATAAAGTTTAATGAAAAAGAAGCAGCCATTAGAAAAATGTTTGTAAAGAAAGAGTATCGCGGAAAAGAATTCTCGATTGCCCAAAAATTATTAGATACTTTAATTCAATATGCTAAAGAAAACGAAATTGATGACATATATTTGGGAACCATTTCTAAACTAGAAGCGGCTTTGCGTTTTTATGAGCGAAATCATTTTGTAGCCATCGAACAGGAATTGCTTCCGGAGAAATTTCCGTTAATGAAACCAGACCATGTTTTCCGTCATTTACCTTTAAAATAAGAAGAATGAATATAATAGATGAATCAGGAATTTTAGCCCTTTCAACGCGATTGCAGCGCTTGAGCGAGCAATTGCGTAAAGACGGAGCTTTGCTTTATAAAGAATACGGAATTGACTTTGAGCCGAAATGGTTTCCTGTAATCTATACATTATATCATAAAGAAGTTTTGAGCGTGGTTGAAATTGCCAACGAAATTGGTTACACACATCCTTCAACCATCAGTTTATTGAAAGAATTGGAAAAACAAAAACTCATTAAATCTAAAAAAGACAAAATCGACGAACGCAAAAGATTGCTTCAGTTAACTCCAAAAGGGCAGGAGCTTATCGAAAAAATGAAACCCGTCTGGTCTGTCATGACAAGCGTTTTAAGTGATATTGCTGATAACCAAAACAACTTACTTCAGGCTATTAACGAAGCCGAAAACAAGATAGTGCATCAGAGTTTTTTGCAGCGGGCTTTGCAATTGAAGAGTGAGAAGGCACAATAAACTATTTTAAAATATTTATTTTTGTAAGTTTTGTATTATATTTTTTAAAAATATATTATCATTGCATAAAAAAAGCTTTGATAAATATTGAAAATTACGATACTACCTTTTCAATAAAAAATTCTATTGTTCAATACCTTTTTGAAAGTTCTGGGCAAAAGAAGCTTATTAAGGGAGTTCAATATTCTAAATTTGAAACTAAGAGTGGAGAAACTGTATATAATTTAGGTTTTGGAGATTATGATTCTGAAACCAAAGGAATATTTGATAGAAAAAGTAGTAATAATGGTGATGCAAGGAAGGTGTTTAATACAGTTTTGAATACAATTCCTAAATTTTTAAAAGAATTTCCAGATTTTCCCATTTTCATTCAAGGAAGTGATAGTCATAATTCATTTGAAGAAGAATGTAGAAGTTCTTGTTCTAAAAATTGTAATATAATTTGTAAAAATAAGGACAGAAGAATTAGAACATATATTCATTTTTTAGATAAAAAAATTAAAGTTTTTTCAAAAGATTACACATTTTATGGATTTGATGAAAAGAAAAAAACGTTTGTTGAGTATGAACCCAAAAATAAATATACAGCAATACTCGTTTATAAGAAAAAATAGATAATTTTGTATAATTCCAAGATTTATGGTTATGAGAAACGAAGAAAAAATAGTGACAAAATTAAATGTAATCCCTATGTCTAAAGCTACTGAGAAGAGACTTTCTAAAGTTTTGGATGAAATTAAAGGGAAAGATTTATTTCCGGAAAAAACGGAATTTGCAAAAAAAACATTGCAAAACGTAAAATTACCCATGTAAATTCTTAGTTAAAATATAAAAAAAGCGATCTATTCGAGATCGCTTTTTTCTTGATATTTGTAGAAATTATTTTAAGTAATACAATGCTTTTCATTGAAAAAAATCCCAATATACAATCAAAGTCCCGAAGCCGTTGGCGGTATTTTTGTTGCCTATCATTCTGCTGAAGATTTAGCCGGTTTCGATGATAAATTAGAGGCACATCGGGATGATTTTTTTATATTTTTTGTACTTACCAAAGGACAGGCGGTCTTGAAATGTGATATGATTGATATCGAAATAAATCCTATTAATGTATTGATGATAAAACCGCTTCAAATTCATCACGGGCAGGATGGTTCAACAGACGCAGCGGGATATTATATAGGCGTAGCACCATTTCTTATTCCAAATAACTGTATTGAAATTTTTCAGAATCTAAAAATTGCAGAACAACTCAATACAATTGATCCGGCGTACCGGGAAGAACTTTTAGATACCATTGATTTAATGCATCGTTCGTTTAAAAGCTCGAATCCTAATAGAACACAGATCATTAACGGTCTTTTTAATGCCTTAGTTTATAATTTAGCGAATATATATTCAGGCTCAAAAAATGAGGTAAAGGAATTAAAAAACCAATCAGGATTAATTTATGCCAATTTCAAAAAGCTGCTTTCAGAAAATAGTTTTTTGGAAAGCCCCTCTTATTTTGCAAAGAAATTAAATATTACTACCTCACATTTAAATGATTGTGTAAAGGCTTCATCGGGAAAATCGGTTACGTACTGGCTGCAAAATGCTATGATTACTGAAGCACAAAGATTATTGTATTATACTGAAAACGAAGTCAAAGAAATTGCTTTTATGTTAGGATTCGAAGATCATACTTACTTTTCAAGGTTATTTAAGAAAATTACGGGCGTAACGCCACTTGCTTTTCGGAAAAAATTCCGTGAATAGTCCAATCATCTCCATTTGTTATGCAATGTATTTTTAATGTTTTAGTTTCAATTTTGAATTGAAATTTAAAACATAAAAATTATGAATTCTATGCCCAAAATTATTGGTGATTTTATGGAAGTAGCTTTTAGCAATAAAATTTGCAAAGTAAAAGTTACTACAATAGAAATGCCAGGTCCTAATATAAAAATAATCACATTCAAAGGTGTTTTTCCTCATGTAAAATTTAAAATCGGGCAAGCAATAGTCATCAGAATAGATGAAACCAATTACCGAAATTACACGCCAAGCAAATGGAATAGCAAAGCAGGAACTTTCGAAGTGATTTTTCATATTCATAACAATGGTCCGGGAAGTGAATGCATTAAAAACTTACAACCAAATGACCAGATAACGGTTGGTTTGCCGAGAGGTTTTACTGTTTTTAATGCAGCGGCTAAATATCATTTCTTTTTTGGGGATGAAACCTGTATGAGTGTTTTTAATAGTATGAAAGATGAAATTAACCGCTCTGAAAATAACTATTTGGGTATTTTAGAATTAGATCCTGAATCGACAGAAGTACCGAAAAAATTAGGACTCATTACAGACATCGTGCAAAAATCAGTAAACAAAGCAGAATTTGCCATACAATCGCTTCACAATTTAGACACTGAAATTTGGAACTTATGGAAAGACGGTCAATTTTATTTGTTGGGAAATGCGAAATCAATTCAGGCTTTTAGAAAAGCATTAAGAGAAAAAGGTGTTTCCAACAAAAATATTTATACTCAGCCGTATTGGGCAGAAGGGAAGGTTGGGCTTTAATTGATTTTTTAACCGTAAAGGCACAAAGGGTTTACACAAAGTACATAAAGAAAATAAACTTTGCGCCCTTGCGACTTTGCGAGCCTATTTCGCACCAGCTTAAAAAAAACTTAGCGGACTTAGCGTAAAACCTTTGTGCCTTTGCGGTAAAAACCTTCAATGTTATAATTTAAATTGATATTTACTTATCTTTATAAAATAAAATTATAAGCAATGACCATTCAGCAATTAAAATATATCGTAGCCTTAGACGAAGAACGCCATTTTGCAAGAGCCGCCGAAGTCTGCATGGTAACACAACCCGGACTTACGATTCAGTTAAAAAATCTCGAAGAAGAAATCGGAATCAAGATTTTTGATCGCAATAAAGTACCGCTTACGCCAACGTTACTGGGAATTGAAATAATCAATAAAGCCAAAAAGATTCTCCGTGAAGCCGATGAAATTCGGGATTTTGTGGTCAATGAAAAAAATCTGTTGGAAGGAGAATTAAAACTTGGTATTATTTCCACATTATCGCCGTATCTGATTCCGTTGTTTATTAATGCGATGAGAGAAGCGACGCCAAAAGTACGTTTTATCATTCGGGAATCGAATACGGGACAATTGATGAAAGATTTAGAAACCGGTGCCATTGATGTCGCAATTATGGCAACGCCTACAGGAAATACGAATTTAATAGAACATCCTATTTTTAAAGAGCCTTTTGTGGCCTATTTGAATGAAACCCATCCAATGGCAAACAATGATTTTTATGAATTACAGCCCGGAGATAAAACTGAATTATTGTTGCTTCATCACGAATTCTGCTACAACGCACAGCTTTTAGACATTTGCGGATTAAAAAATTCAGACAAAATAAAAGAACAGTTTACATACGACATCAGTTCGATCGAAACCTTAAAAAATCTCGTTCGCGCACAATTGGGTTTTGCTATAATTCCACAGCTTTCGGTTATGAATGAATCGGCAAGCGGACTTTTTAAACCCTTTAAAGAACCAATTCCGGTAAGGGAAATCAGTTTGGTAGTTTCAGATTCGTTCTCAAAGAAATTACTCTTAGAAAAAATGAACGAAGCCATTTGGAATTGCCTTCCGGATTCCCTCAAAAAAGATTTCGCTTATCGAAAAATTCGTTGGAACGACTCGCCTTATTTTGTGAAAGAAGTCAGCAAATTTTCATGAAATTCCAATCCCGAGGTGTCTGGATAAAATTCCAAATTCCAATTTTTAAAAAGAAATTACAAATACAAAAATTCCAAATTCCAAATCTGTTGCGATTGGAATTTGGAATTTTTATTTTGGAATTTATCCTATTGCACATTTTAGGCATCTTTGTCAAAGTTTAAAACTTTGACAAAGATTTTAGGTAACAATAATCTCAATTTAAAACTCCTAGTTTGGAATTTGGAATTTAAAAAGATTGGAATTTAATTTCTAGAAGCCTCAATAATCACATTAGCTACTTTTACCGGTTGTGACATAAAAACCACGTGACTTCCTTTTATCTCTGTAATTTTTGTGTTAGAACGTTTGTACATCGCACGTTCGATATCAGGGTTGATGCTTTTGTCTTCTGTAGCAACAATTCCGTAAGAAGGTTTGTCTCTCCAGGCTGCTTTTGTAACAGGTGTAAGGAAACCTTTTGCGTGAAAAGCACCTTGCGAAGCATACATAAATTCAGCTTGTTCTTTGCTGATATCAGCAGCAAAACCCGCATGATATTTCGCTTTATCGTAATATACGATTCCTTTTTCGTCTACAGGCAATACACCATTTTCTGGAGCAGGAGGCGCAGTTTGAAGCCATTGTACAGTAGTTTCTCCGTTATCAGGCTGTAAAGCTGCGATGTAAACCAATGCGGCTACTTTTGGGTGATTTCCGGCTTCAGTAATTACAGTTCCACCCCAAGAATGTCCAACCAAAACAGTTGGTCCGTCTTGTTTGTCAAGCGCTAAGTTTGTTGCAGCAACATCATCTTCCAAAGAGCTCAACGGATTTTGAACGATAGTAACATTGTATCCTTTTTTAGTCAAAACTTCGTAAAGTGCTCTGTATCCCGAACCGTCTGCAAAAGCCCCGTGAACCAATACTACGTTTTTAATTTGTGGCGCAGCATTTTTAGCCTGTGCATTAACATTTACAGTTGTAAATAATAAACTTAAGATCAAAGCGGCGAACATGAAATAACGATTCAATTGTGTTTTCATAATTTTAGATTTTAGATTTCAGATTTTAGATTGTCTGAAATTATTATTGATAATTGATTTTTAAATTGGAATTTGGTCCCGAAGTCTCGGGATAAAATATTGGAATTTAGTTTAAAGTAACAGATAAGCTAATTTCAGTATTCAACAATTTTGAGATTGGACAAATTTCTTTTGCTTTTTGAGCAGTTTGCTGAAAATCTTCTGCAGAAATTCCAGGTACTTTTCCGGTCAGTTCTAATTGAATTAAAGTAATAGTTCCGTCTTCGAAAGTAACTTTTGCTACAGTATCTAAATCTTCCGGAACAAAACCGGCTTCAGAAAGTAAAAAGCTTAATTGCATGGTAAAACAGCCAGAATGTGCTGCTGCGATTAATTCTTCAGGATTTGTACCTACACCTTGCTCAAAACGGGTTTTAAAAGATAATTGTGCTTCGTTAAGCGTTGTACTTTGTGTACTAATGGTTCCTTTTCCTTCCATTCCTGTACCTTTCCAGTTTGCGTTTGCTCTTCTTGTAAATTTCATGATTTCTATTTTTTAAAGTTGTTTTTAATTATTTCAAATCAGTTATTTGATTTTGATGAAGCAAAGGTATGGGGAAGGTGTTTATAAATCAAATTAATAATTTTTCATGGTTATTAAAAATATTTATAATGGTTGAATTTAAAGGATATGAAACTTATAATTTATAGAATAAAAAAAAAGCGCAAACTCAATTGAGTTTGCGCTAAAATATTTTGAGAATAGAATTTCTAATTTATCTCATCAAAAAAATCCATATCAATTCTTTTTAATTGAATGGTTTCATCAATTTGGACACCAACATTAAATTCAATAGCTAAATTGGCTAATTTTTTACCATCAATAAGGATTATCTTGTGTTGTTTGCTTTCTGATGCAGTTTTTATTGCATCTGGAGAAAATGAAGAAGTTGTTAGAAAAACACCTTTACTAAAACCTTTAATAGCTAGCGAACCAATAAAGTTTCTTATATCTCCGGAACCTGCGTTATTTCCAGTATATCGCTTTGCTTGAATGCCAACTGATTCTAAACCAAGTACATCTTGCAGAATTACACCATCAATTCCATTATCACCACTTGCACCTGTTACCATTCCGGAATCTTTTCTAAAACCACCATATCCCATTGATTGAAGCAATTGAACTACAAATTTTTCAAAATATTGAAAAGTATTTCCTTTTAAGGCATCTAATATATCGGATGCTAATTGTTGATTAATTGCATCAATTGTCTTAGTAAGTCTTTCTTGTGGGGTTAGTTCTTCTTCCTCAATTTTAGTTGATTCACTTTCTAATCCTTGTGAACCTGTATTTGAGTTAAAAGTAGATCTCCATTCATTATACATAGGGAATTGCAATAATTCCTGCATTCTTAATTTTTTAGGATTTGTTTTTAGAAAATCCAATCCCACCGGAGTTATTTGATATACACCACGTTCAGGGTAATGAACTAATCCAGCATTTTTCAAATAACTTCTCGACCACCCTACACGATTTCGGAATAACCCCATTTTTCCGCTAGGAACCTGTAAAGCTAAATCTTCAGGAGTTAATTTGAAGTAGCTTGCTAAATTCTCCATAACCTGATTCATAGATTGTTTATTTCCATCGTTTAAGTTTTGTAAAAATGGTAGCATTATGGTTTGAAAATCGGGTACTGACATTATTTGGATATGATTTAGTTACTGCGTCAAAGTAAATCAAATTTTAATAATTATCATGTTTTTTCCTATGATTATATGAAATTTGTTTTTGAAATTATTCGCCTCAAAATTTACTAAAATAATGCAATTAGTATATATTTTTATTGACTTTATGGTTTTCCTCTTTAGTCTTCGGTATATATTCAATACTTTAGCACTCATAATAAATTCAAAATAATAATTGCTTAATGGCAGCCGAACAAAAACAAAAATTAGAACAACAACTCTGGAATATCGCTAACACACTTCGTGGGAAAATGGATGCCGATGATTTCAGGGATTACATATTAGGTTTTATTTTCTACAAATACCTGAGTACAAAAATGGATTTGTATGCTAATGAAATATTGAAACCAGACGGTTTGACTTTTCAGGAAATAGATGGACATGCTGATGAAGCTTTATTGAAGCAGGAATTAAAATCATTGGCGATTGACAAACTTGGCTTTTTCTTAGAACCATCTGAATTGTTTTCTGAATTGGCACGAAGAGGAAACGCTGGCGGGAAAAACAATTTTATTCTTGGCGATTTAGCAAAAGTGCTTACTCATATCGAGCAAAGTACAATGGGTACTGAAAGTGAAGAAGATTTTGGAAACCTATTTTCTGACTTGGATTTAACTTCTCATAAACTAGGGAAATCAGAATCTGATAAAAATGAATTGATTGTAAAAGTACTTGTGCATTTGGACGAAATTGATTTTGATTTAGAAAATGTCGATAGTGATGTTCTTGGTGATGCCTATGAATATCTAATTGGAAAGTTTGCTAGTGGTGCCGGAAAAAAAGCAGGTGAGTTTTATACACCACAACAAGTAAGCAGTGTTTTGGCACAATTGGTAACCGTTGGCAAAGACAAATTGAAGAGTGTTTACGACCCAACTTGTGGTTCTGGTTCATTATTATTGCGTGTTGCCAAAGAAGTAAAAACGGTAAATGCTTTTTACGGCCAAGAAATGAACCCTACGACGTACAATTTATGTCGTATGAACATGATTATGCACGATGTGCATTACAAACGTTTTGATATTAAAAACGAAGATACGCTAGAGCGCCCACAACATTATGATATGCGTTTTGAGGCTATTGTTGCCAATCCTCCATTTTCTGCGAATTGGAGCGCAAGCCCTTTGTTTATGAACGACGAACGTTTCTCTGCTTACGGAAAACTAGCCCCAGGCAGTAAAGCCGATTTTGCTTTTGTACAACACATGGTTCATCAACTTGACGATAACGGAACTATGGCAATTGTTTTACCACATGGCGTTTTGTTTCGTGGTGGTGCCGAAGGACATATACGTGAATATTTGATAAAAGACAAAAATTACCTCGATGCTGTAATTGGTTTACCAGCCAATATTTTTTACGGAACGAGTATCCCGACTTGTATTTTGGTTTTAAAGAAAAAGAGAGAAAATCCTAATGACATTTTGTTTATTGATGCAAGCCAACACTTTGAAAAGGTCAAAACCCAAAACGTGTTACGTACAGAAGATATTGATAAAATTATTAGTACTTATCAAAATCGTATGGGAGAGCCAAAATATAGTCATGTTGCATTATTAAGCGAAGTTGCAACCAACGATTATAACCTGAACATTCCTCGATATGTAGATACTTTTGAAGAAGAAGATGCGATAGATTTAAAAGCAATAACGGATGAATTAAGAGAATTAGCCATTCTAGGTAAAACAACAGATAATACTATTGCCGAGTTTTGTGCTGAATTAGGAATTGAAAGACCATTTTAATGAGTACAGCAACTTTAGATATTGAAAAAAGAAAACTATTTGTTCCTAAATTGAGATTTCAGGAGTTTGACAAAGATTGGAGATTGAGAAGTTTAGGAGAAATTACAAATTGGGCATCTGGAGGAACTCCTCCAAAGGACAATCCATTATTCTGGAATGGTGATATTTCTTGGATTAGCGCATCTAGTATGAGAGGGATAATCTATTCAGATTCGGAACTTAAAATAACAGATGCAGGATTAAAAAAAGGTTCAAAATTAGCAAAAAAAGGAAGTTTACTCATTTTAGTTCGTGGAAGTATGCTTTTTAATAAAATTCCAATCGGAATTGTTGCAAAAGACGTTGCTTTTAATCAAGATGTTAAATCTATTGTAGTTGATAATAATTCAACATCTGAATTTATCTTGAATTGGTTTACAGCTTTTGAATCAAAGATTTTAAATATGGTTACTGGTACAGGTATTGGTGCAGGAAAATTAGATTTACAAGATTTAAAAACTTTAAAAATATTACTTCCAACCCTCCCAGAACAACAAAAAATAGCTTCTTTTTTAATTGCAGTCGATGAAAAAATAAGACAACTTTCGCGCAAAAAAGAATTATTAGAACAATACAAAAAAGGCGTAATGCAACAATTGTTTTCTGGTAAATTGCGATTTAAGGATGAGAATGGAGAGGATTATCCGGATTGGGAGGAGAAGAAGTTGGGATCAATATCCAATATTAAAAAAGGAAAGCAACTAAACAAAATTGAGCTTACAAAAGTTGGATTGTATCCCTGCATTAATGGGGGGATATTACCTTCGGGCTATACAGATAACTTTAATACACTAGAAAATACAATAACTATAAGTGAGGGAGGCAATTCTTGTGGATTTATAAATTTTTTTAAATGTAAATTTTGGAGTGGAGGTCATAATTATTCTATTGAAATAATAAACCTTAATAAAACAGATAACAATTTTATATTTCAACTATTAAAATATAATCAATCAGAAATAATGAGCTTGAGAGTTGGATCTGGTTTACCAAATATTCAAAAAAAGGATTTGAATGCGTTTTTATTAAAAATGACAAGTTCAATAAAAGAACAACAAAAAATTGCCAATTTTTTATCAAGCATCGATATCAAAATAGAAAGCACCAACAAACAAATCATCAAAATACAAACGTTTAAAAAAGGTTTGTTGCAACAGATGTTTATATAAAGCATTTATAAAAACAATAACAAAAGTAAACTTATAAGTTGATTAAATGAAAATAGTTGATATATTTGCACCAGCATTATTTTCTTTTCACTATGATGAAGAAGTGGATAATGAATACGATCGACTAATGGATAATTGGACAGATGTTAGCTATCTTAGAAAATATGCAATAAGTAATGCGATAACAGATGTAACTAAATTTGTAAATGATAGATTAAGGGATGCAGAAGAAATACAGGACTTACTAGATGAAATTACAACAAATCAGCAGCCATTAGAATATTATTTCAGACCTCTTTTTGATAATGAAGGAGGAATAAAAACACTTTCTTTACAAAAAGGAAAAATAAAAAAAAATGGTATTCGATTGTATGCTGTTAAAATTGATGAGAACTGTTTTGTAATTACAGGAGGCGCAATAAAAATGAGTCAGGCGATGCAAGACCATGCCGATTCTAATAACGAATTAACAAAAATTAAGAACGCAAAAGATTATTTACAAGAAAACTCAGTTGTTGATGAAGATTCTTTTTACGAACTTATAAACGAACAAAATGAATAATAAAGAAAAATTTTTAGCTCTGGTTTCTAAGGAAAAAACCAATACTGTAGCCAAAAATAGAGACAGAATAAAAAACAGAGAAATGTTGAGAGAATCTCAAAAAATTGCTCTAAAAGTATTAGATAAGTTAGAAAAAATAAGATGGTCTCAGAAAAAATTGGCGGCTGAAATGGGAGTAAGTCCTCAACAAATCACCAAAATTGTAAAAGGACAAGAGAATCTTACCTTAGAAACTCAAATTAAGCTTCAACGCATTTTAGATATTCCAATTTTAGCTTCGTATTACGATACTGTAGAGCAAAAAAGTAATTCAGAGTTAGTTATAAAAGCAACTCAAACATACATTGCTCCAAAAAGTAAATTTAGCCAGGAAGATAAAATTTTATTGGGCAAAAAAGAAATTAAAATGGATTACAATATTGTTACCGAAAAGTATAACTATTTTGAATTAATTGCATAATGGAAAACGAATCTGCAGGTTTTGCTTTAATAGCTATTAAAACAGAACAATTTGCTTTATTTGAAGAAAATTACTCATCAAAAAAAGAAATGAATGTTACTACTTCATTAGAATTCAAAATTAATGAAGGAGAGAAAAGAATTGGTGTTTTTGCGACCTTTACATTTGATCAAACAAAAAAACCTTTTGTTAAAACACAAGTTAGCTGCCATTTTGTAATAGATCCTAATTCCTGGAAATCATTTATTAAAAACGATTTGATTATATTTCCTAAAAGTTTTATTGGTCATTTAACAATGTTAACAATAGGAACTGCAAGAGGGGTATTACACGCTAAAACAGAAGGCACAGAATTTAATAAATTTATTCTTCCTGTGATTAATGTCAATGAGTTAGTAGACAAAGATGCTGAATTTACAATAAGCATTTAGAAATAATTTTTCAGCAACTATTTGTATAAATGAGCCATCAATCTGAAGCAGTTTTAGAAAATAAATTAATCAGGCAATTGGTTGGTTTAAATTATGCATCTGTGAAAATTCAAGATGGAGACGCTTTGGTGTCTAATTTAAAAAGCCAACTCGAAGTTTTTAACGAAACTACTTTTTCTGCTAAAGAATTTGATGCCATTTTGAATCATTTAGCCAAAGGCAATGTTTTTGAAAAAGCCAAAACCCTTCGTGATCGTTTTCAATTGACTAAGGAAGATGCAAGTTCGTTTTATGTTCGCTTTTTTAATACTGAAGACAGCAGTCAAAATTTATTCCAGGTTACCCACCAAATCAGTTTAGAGGGAAGTTACAAAAACCGTTTTGATGTAACGCTTTTAGTCAACGGTTTGCCTTTGGTACAAATAGAGTTGAAACGTTCTGGAATTGAAATCAAAGAAGCTTTCAATCAAATCAATCGCTACCAAATGCATTCTTTTTGGAGCAATCATGGTTTGTTTCAATACGTGCAATTGTTTGTAATAAGTAATGGTGTTAATACCAAATATTTAGCAAACAACAAATTACAATCTGTTAAGCAGACTTTCTTTTGGGCAGATACCAATAATAAAAACATCACTGAATTAACCGCGTTTACTTCCGCCTTTCTGAACCCTGTTCATTTGGGTAAAATGATAGCACATTATATCGTAATAAACGAGACTCACAAGGTAATGATGGTGTTGCGACCTTATCAATATTTTGCAACTGAAGCAATTATTCATCAGGTTAAAAATTCTGATGACAACGCTTATATTTGGCACACTACAGGTTCGGGTAAAACCTTGACTTCGTTTAAAGCAAGCCAAATTTTGATGGAATTGCCAGACGTTTATAAAGTTGTTTTTGTAGTTGACAGGAAAGATCTGGATTACCAAACCATGAACGAGTTCAACGCTTTTAAAAAAGATAGTGTTGATGTTACTGATAATACACAATCGCTGATCAGACAGTTGACGGATAATACGAAGTTGGTATTAACTACTATTCAGAAATTAAACAATGCAGTTTCAGAACGTTTCAAAGGTAATATTGAGCCTTTACGACATAAGAAAATTGTTTTTATTTTTGATGAATGCCATCGTTCTCAGTTTGGGGAAACGCACGAACGCATTACAAAATTCTTTGAGAAGAGCCAATTAATAGGTTTTACAGGAACGCCCATATTTGCAGAAAACGCCTCTAAAAATGATTTAGGAAAACGAACCACTAAGGATTTGTTTGGCAACTGTCTGCATAAATATGTGATTACCGATGCAATTCGGGATCAAAATGTGTTGCGTTTTGGAATTGAATATATAGGTAAATACAAAAACAAGAGCAATACTTTTATAGATATTGAAGTTGAAGATATCGATAAGCAGGAAGTTTTAGATTCTCACAAAAGAATTAATAAAATCGTTGATTACATTATTGCCTATCACAATCAAAAAACATTTAGCAGAGATTATTCGGCACTTTTAGCCGTAAGTAGTATTAATAATGTGATTCAGTATTATGATCTTTTTCAACAAAAGAAAGAAGCGGGAGAACACGATTTGCGTATTGCAACTATTTTTACATACGGTACTAATGAAGATTCAGACGAAGCACAAGATTTTCTTCCTGCTGAAGAAGTAGATTTTGATGTTTTGGCAGAACCACGAACTCTTTATGAATCCAGTCATACAAGAGACAAACTCGAAAAATACATTGGCCATTATAACGCAATGTTTGGCACGAGTTTTACAAACAAAGACAGTTCGTCATTCGAAAAATATTTCCAGAATATAAGTAAACGATTAAAAAACCGTGAAAAAGAAAATTTCAACAATGACCAAGATCGCTTGGATATTGTCATTGTTGTTAATATGATGCTTACCGGTTTTGATGCCAAAAAAGTGAACACGCTTTATGTCGATAAAAACCTAAAGCAACACGGCTTAATACAAGCTTACTCACGAACAAATAGAATTTTAGGAGAACAGAAGTCGCAGGGAAATATTTTGTCCTTCAGAAATCTTAAAAAGGCAACAGACGATGCAATTACTTTATTTTCGAATAAAGATGCAATAGAAGTTGTTACTATGCCTGATTATGAAAAGATAGCAGAGAAGTTTGATGAAGCATTAAAACTGTTGAGAGAAATTGCACCAACTTCTCAAAGCGTAAGTTATTTAGAAAATGAAGAAGAAGATGCGCAATTTGTACAAGCTTTCAGGAAATTAATGCGAGCCATGAATGTGTTGCAATCCTACTCTGATTTTAATTGGGAAGATTTACTGATTGATGAGCAGGAATTTGAAGACTACAAAAGCAAATATCTTGACTTGTACGAAAAAGTAAAACAAGACAATCAAAAACAAAAAACATCTATACTTGACGATATCGATTTTGAATTAGAATTAATTCATAGAGATCAAATCAATGTTGCTTATATTCTGAAATTATTAGCACAATTGAAAGGAACTAAAACCCCTAATGCAGCTGCGACACAAAGAAAAGCTATAATTGATTTATTAGGTGGCGATATTCAATTAAGAAGTAAAAGAGAGTTAATTCAAAAATTCATTGATGAGAATATGCCTCTCATAAAAGATGGTGATTCTATCGAAGATGAGTTTGAAAAATTCTGGCAAGATCAAAAAGTTTTAGCATTAGGAAAACTATGCGAAGAAGAACATTTAGATAAAGCCCAATTCAAATCCTTGATAGATGCTTATATATACAGTGGTCGAGAACCTATAAAGGATGAAGTTTTTCAATGTTTAGATAACAGACCTAGCATTTTGCAGGCAAGAGTAATTGGCGATCGTATAATTGCAAAAATGAAAGAGTTTGTAGATGTTTTTGTTAAAGGAATGATGGCTTAAAAGATTTAAATAAAATAATGCGAGAAATTCTCGTTATATTTTAAATTTCATTCTCAAAACTGTAAGAAAATTTTAATATTTTCGCATAAAAAAGCAATTGAACAAAATAGATATTTACGAAACCAATTTATCAATAGAAAGTACTATTGTTCAATATCTTTTTGAGAGTAATGGCGAAAAAAAGCTCATTAAAGCCGTTCAGTATTCGGGGTTTAAAACGCAGACAGGTTTGATTATGTATAATCTGGGTTTTGGCGATTATGATTTTGAAACCAAAAGTATTTCAGACAACGAAAGCAGTAATAATGGCGATATGCGAACCGTGTTTAATACGGTTTTAAATACAGTGCCAAAATTTTTTCAGGACAATCCGGGATTCCCTATTTATGTTCAGGGCAGTGACAGTTCAGACTTGTTTGAAGAAGAATGCCGAATTTCGTGTTTCAAAAACTGCGATGAAGCTTGTAAAAACAGAAACCGAAGAATAAGAATCTATACGTATTTTGTCAATAAACACTTTGCAGCGCTATCAAAAGAGTATCTGTTTTTTGGATATGACGAACAAAAAGAGACTTTTGTTGAGTATGTTCCGCAAAATAATTACATCGCGGTACTGGTTTATAAAAAAAAATAGATAATTTTGTATAATAGTTGACGTTTGTAATTAATAATCAATTAAATAGGAGAGTGATGGAAAATAAAAAAGTCGATAAAGTCACAAAAATCATTTCTATGTCAACTGCAACTAAGAAAAAGATTTCGAAAGTAGCAGATGAGATAAAAGGGAGAGATTTGTTTACAGATAAAATTGAACTGGCTAAAAAAACGTTACAGAATTTAAAATCATTACCCATTTAAATTTCTGTTCTTTATAAAAATAAAAAAACGAGATTATTTCTTTTCAGAGATAGTCTCGTTTTTATTTATGATGGTTTTTTTAACCGCAAAGGCCGCTAAGAATTACGCAAAGTTTTTATACACAAAGCTTTGCGAACTTTTGCGTTTGCTAAGCACAAACTGAGATAAAGCCTTTGCGGGCTTTGCGGTTAAATAATATTACCCATGAGCCGCACACAGTACCCTGAGCAGCTTTTTCAAACTACTGAAGCAGGGCTTAATGAACTACTGACTTAATTACATTATAGGTAGGTGTCTCCACTTGGACTTTCGTTTTGTCCAATAGAATTTCCGTCGTTTTCAGCACAACTTAAGTTTAATGAGGAAGTTTCAGGCAAATCATCCCAATGACCCCAATCTCCTTTATAGGCTTTTCGATAGGTAAAATCATTGTTATAAGCTACACAAATTTCGCTGTGTAATGAATCTACTTTATGAATTTCGCTATTTTTTATTGACTTTTCCATGATTGTTTGTTTAGATACGCCAAAAGTACAGCAGTAGTTGCCTCTAGACTTATATATAAACCCGGAATAGTTATGTAATTCACATGTTGTTAGTTGTTTATCGATAAATATCACTAAATTTTTTCAGGATTTAAATAGATTTTAAGATATTAAATTCCATTATAAAGTATTTACTTCAAAATGTATTAGCCTATAATGAATAGAAGATCCTTCTTTAAGGTTCCCAAGAAATATGATAAAGTCAGCAGGAAATAGCTCCATAAAAAAACGAGACCATTTCTCCTAAAAGAAACAATCTCGTTTTCATCAACTTAAAAAAATCAGAAATATAAATTACCCGTGAGCCGCTACAGAAACATCAGCCCATTCTTCCCAGGTTGCTAGTTTTTGCGCGTAAACATGTTTGGCTAATGGCAGCGCCACTTTTCCTAAAAACAGGCGTAAAGGTGGGTTTTCAGCATCAACCAATTTAAGAATGGCAGGTACAGTAAATTCCGTTTTTCCGAAAGTATCAGGATCATGTCCTTCTGCAATCGCTTTTCTCATTCCTTCATAATCATCGATGATTTCGCTGTTGAAACCGTTACCCCAAATATCTGTAAAATAGCCATTTGGTTCTACCAAAGTAACATTGATTCCGAATTGTTTTACCTCTTGAGCCAATGTTTCAGTAAGACCTTCAACAGCAAATTTAGAAGCGTTATAAAGACCTAAATTGGGCAAAGTTGCGATTCCTAAAATAGAAGAAACCTGAATAATATGTCCGCTTTTTTGGCTTCTCATAATTGGTAAAACCGCTTGAGTTAACCAAAGAGTTCCAAAGAAATTAGTTTCAAATTGTGCCCTCGCTTCTTTTTCGCTGGCTTCTTCTACGGCTCCGTTTAAGGCATAACCGGCATTGTTGATTAATACATCAATTTTCCCGAAGTGTTGTTTTACTTTTTCTACAATTGCAATCGATTCTTCGCGATTGTTTACGTCTAATTTAAGCGGTAAAATGGCATCGCCATATTTTGCTTTTAAATCGTTTAGTGTATCAATATTTCTGGCTGTTGCAGCTACCTGATATCCTTTTTCTAAAAATGCTTCTGTCCAGGCTTTTCCAAATCCTTTTGATGCTCCTGAAAGTAAAATTGTTTTTGACATGATTTCTAAATTTTTAATTGTTAATTATTAATGGTGAATTGTAAATTTTGTTTAATCGTTTATTTGTTTAACTGTGTATTTGATTTTTGACATTGATATTGTTTTTATAAAATGACTGATCGGTCATTTTTTGGATAAAAAAAAAGTTAATAGCTTTTTTCTTCAATCATTTCTTTTAGTGTTCTAATAATGACCTTCATTTTATCGTTGCTTCCGGAAGTTCTCGAAATTAGATTCCCGCCTTCGAGCATAGCAAAAATTATTGTTGCAAAGTCTGAGGCATTCCAATCTGGTTTAAATTCGCCGTTGGCAATTCCTTTATTAATGCTGTTTTCTAATATCTGCTGTGTAAATTTAATTCCCCCGTTTACTTTTTCTTTTACAATTGGGTTGGTGTCATCCGCTTCCATTCCAAAATTTAATAGAGGACAACCACCCGTAATTGGTGGATTTAGTGGGTTATCAAAAAAATCAATATAAATGAATAATTCTTCTTTTGCCGTTTTAGCTTTGCTGATCGCAGCCAGGATTTTATCACCCAAAACCTTCATGTTATGATCTACGGCAGCGCAGGCCAAAACTTCTTTGTTTTCAAAATGAACATACATACTTCCCTTTGAGAGTTTGGTAGCCTCCATAATATCGCTCATAGCTGTTGCTGCAATCCCTTTTACATTAAAAATAGGGGCGGCTTTTTCTATGATAAATTGTCTGGTTTCTTCTCCCTTAGACATGATTTTTTATTTGTTCGTTTGAATTACAATGCAAATATATGACCGATTGGTCATAAAAAACAAATTTATTATGATTTATTTATGATTAGGAACGCAGATGACACGGATTTAGGCAGATTTTCGCTGATTTTTTTTGGGCTAGGTTTGAGTTTTTGCCACAGATTGAGCAGATTAGATTAATTTATATGTGCTAAATAGCCACGAATTCACGAATAATTGCGTATATAATTATAAAAAATTCGTGAATTCGTGGCTAAAAAAATCTATGTTTCTATGTGTTAAATAAAGTACACAAAAAGGCTTATTTATCAGATTCTAAAACCTTTTTTACCACATTGGTTTTAAATAAATTAGAGTAGGCGCGGGCAATTAATCGGGTTTGTGCTTCGTTCCAGATTTCGCATTGTACGTTTACAAATTGTCGGCCTTTTTTTATGATTAATGTTTTGGCTAAAATAGTATCACCCACATGAGCCGGAGCAAAATAATCTACGTTTAAGTTTATGGTGGTGTAAAAGTTTTCTTCATCCAAAGAAAATAAAGTGGCACCAATACAATCATCAGCAATGGCAGCTGTAACGCCTCCGTGTAGCGATTTTATCGGGTTCGACATTTCTTCTCTTACCACATATTTAAAAGTTACTGTTCCTTCTTCGGCAACCACTACTATCGGTTTCATCCAAAGCATAAAAGGCGAGGGAGAAGCCGTAAATTCTCTATCAAGGTGATCTTGTAATACTTGTAATCTAGTTTTTCTTTCCATAATTGTTATTTGTTATTTGCAAAATGTTAGATGTAAAAATGGAAATGTAGTTTGTGTTTGACATTTATTTCTATATTTTACCTCTAACTGTTTTTATACTGATCGGTATATTTTTAATTTAAAAAAAAGTTACTCCAGGTCATTAATAATTTTATTTAGTGAAAGCATAATCGTTGGTAAATTGTTAAAATCCCCGGTCACTTTTGCAATCATAACAGCGCCTTCGATAATGGCGATAAAAGTTAAGGCAATTTGTTCCGGATTAATTTCTTTGGCTTTAAATTCACCGGCAAGAATGCCTTGCTCAATAAAGTATATGAGTTTTTCTTTCCACCAAAGAAGTGCTCTTTCCACATTTTTTTTAAGAATCGGATGTGTATCATCAGCTTCGGTAGCCGTATTTAAAATCGGACAGCCGCCGCTTGTAACTTTTAAATCATAATAATTTGAATACAAACGCGGATAAACCATTAATTTGTCTTTGAAGGTTTTTTGTTTCTCAATTTCATTGGCAAAAGTATCCTGAAGTTTTTTGATATTGTATTTAAAAGCAGCAATTGCCACTTCGTCTTTATTTTCAAAATTACCATAAATACTGCCTTTTGTAAGTCCGGTAGCATTAGTAATATCGCTCATAGAAGTACCGCTATATCCTTTTGTGTTAAAAATAGGCGCAGTTTTTTCTATAATAAATTGTTTGGTTTTTTCGGCTTTACTCATAATAATATGATTTGAGAATACAAATATATACCAATCGGTATAATTTATAAACTTTTAATGTATTTATTTTATTTTGATGCTGTATCAACAAGTAAAAAAAGGGTTTTCTATATTTTAGAAAACCCTTTTAAAGTACTTAAATCTTAGTTATTGTAAGGACTGAATAACAGAAGCAAAATTATTTTCGCCCCAATGTTCTTTCAGTTTTCCATCCAGAACCGTAAAAATATCAATGACTGTTATCGTAATTTTTTTCCCGGTTGCCGGTATTCCAAAAAGCGAACCTGTATGAATCCCATTTATTTCTTTTCGGGTGGCAACCTTATTTTCTTCGGCCACCATGTCCAAAACATGCACCGTAATATCCGTTAAGGCAGTATGAATAACATTGGCGAAAAAATAAATAACACCGTCAATTCCGTTTGACATTCCTTCCGGAGCGGAATGATTGATAAAATCGACTGTGGCAATTTGCTGAAAAAATTCCATGTCTCCTTTTTCGATTACCTCTTTATTGTATTGTAGAAGTAAATTCTTGTTTTGTGCTGTGCTCATAATATATAATTTTATAGCACAAAGTTATTCTGAGACAGTGTGGAACTGATAGCGCAAAAAGTTCATACTCCTGTCGCAAAAAGTTCATTTTCAGTTGTAGTCTTTTGGTAATTTTCCGAAATGCGTCTTAAAAGCCTGAGAAAAGCTGGAATGATTTTCATATCCCACCTGCATATATATTTCACTTGGTTTCGATCCGTTTTTTAATAAATCAGCGGCTGTAATTAATCTTTGCTGCTGCATCCATTTGGCTGGCTGCTGTTTATATATTTGCTGAAATTTACGCTTAAAAGTAGAAAGGCTCATATGGCAGAAAAACGCAAGTTCGCTGACTGAAAAATTATTGAAAACATTTTGCTGCATCACATTCTGAATCCTTTCTTCGGGCGTTTTTGCGACTGATACATTTTGAAAGTTATTAAGTTCCTCCGGAAATCGCATACACAGATAAACCAGTAACTCATTTAGCTTGGCGATCTGCATAGATTCCGTAAAAACGGTATCATTAATTAGTGATTGTACAGAACCAATAAAATTATTGATATAATCGTCTTTAGGAACTAAAACATTAGGTGTTTTTTTAGCAGGATCTTTCGGCAGTTTGATGCTATTGCGCACGGCGTCCTGCAGGAAATCGTCATCAAAGAAAACAAGAATACTTCTTATTCCGGGATTCCCATTTGGCCTTTCTGTAAAAATATAATTACCCGCAGAAAGCAGCAAGATGTTTGCAGGATTAATTACAATAGGTTTGCCGTCGCTGTAAATATGTTTTTCGCCCTTCATGATCAGGCTAATCATGTGCTGTGTTAGTTGACTTTTTCCCTTTACAAGCGGAGCATCAGAAACATACGGAACAAAACTCAATTTCGATTTTGGGTTTTCTCTTGTGGCTATTTTATCCGGCATTAATTCGTAATCCATACTTTCTGATTTCCTGATCTTAATTATTTTACTAAGGTATAAAAAACTTTTTTTTACCATTATATGTGAAATAAGAAATAAAAAAAGGGTTGTTTTGGTGACTAAAAACCATTTATCACAGGCGAATTGTCCATTGTTTTTGTAATTTTATAAAAAAAAAATCTAAAGAAACATATCATGAAAGTTTTGCTTTCTTCGTTTATTGAGATTTAACTTCTCTCTGATTTTTAATATGTTCACGATGCGAAATTCCCCAACTAATCATTTCCGATATAATAGGTCCAAAAGATTGGCAATATTCCGTTGACTCATAAAGTATAGGCACTTTCGCGTCACGATCTTCGGTTCTTTTTACAAGATTATTGAGTTCCATATCTTTCAATTCTTTCGAAAGCATGCGCGAAGTAATTCCGGGAATACTTTGCAGAATTTCTGTAAAACGCGTATTGCCATTACAGATAGAATTGATGATGGGTAATTTCCATTTTCCACCCAAAACATATATTGTATCCTGAAGTGCCTGAAACTCTTCTTTCTGATTTCTAGCCATGCTGTTTATTTTTCAATAAAAGTATAAAAAACATTTTATTTTTATTTTAAACCATATAAGTGATATAAGTAAATATAAGAGCAAATCTAATTAAAGTTTCTGTTAGACTTATATCACTGCAACTATAAGCAAACTTTTTTAAATGAACTTATATAACTTATATGGTAAAAAAAACAATTCCGGTATACTCCATGATACCATTAAAAAAGCAATATGTTTTCCCATTTAACTTTGTCCCGTTAATTTAAAAAACATAAAATGGACGATTTAAAAAATAAAGTTGCCGTAATTACCGGAGGAAATAGCGGAATAGGTTACGCAACAGCAAAACAATTAAAAGAACAAGGGGCAACGATTATCATTACCGGAAGAAGAAAAGAAGCGATAGAAAAAGCAGCTTCAGAATTGGGTGTAACAGCTATTGTTGCAGATCAGTCGAATGTTGGAGACACCGAAAATCTGGTTGCCAAAGTAAAACAAGATTTCGGTCATGTTGATATCCTTTTTATCAATGCCGGAATTACGACCAAAGGAAATATTGAAGAAGCAACAGAGGAATTATTTGACAGTGTTATGGATATTAATTTTAAAGGCGCGTATTTCACCCTGAGCAGATTTATTCCGATTTTAAAAGATGGCGCTTCAGTTGTATTTCTTTCTTCAAATACCGCAAGTATGAGTTATGCCGGAACTTCAATTTATTCTTCAAGTAAAGCCGGTCTGAATTCTGTAGTAAAAATTGCAGCATTAGAATTGGCTCCAAGAAAAATCAGAGTGAATTCGGTTAGTCCCGGTCCGACAGAAACTGAAATAATGAAAAAAATGGGATTAGACGAAGCAGCAGTTAAAACTTTAATGAGTGCTATTGTTGATACGATTCCCCTAAAACAAATGGGAACCACTAAAGACGTTGCCAAAATGGTTTCGCACCTAAGCAGCGACGCCTCAAAATTCATCACCGGAGCCGATTTTATTATGGACGGAGGGATGGTATTAGCATAATTTAAGGTTCAGAGGTTCATAGCGACAAAGGTTCATAGGCTTTGCTTTTTGGAATTTGGAATTTAAAAAAATTTGGAATTTAATTTTCATTAGGAGCTATTCCTGCTGTCCTTCCAATCTTTTGTGCCTCCCGAAGCCTCGGGACCGGCACAAAAGGATTTTCCCTCCCATCAGGGCTAGGGCACTCGTTTTCATAAGAAATAATTAAATTTAAAACCTTTCTCCCCCTGAACCTTTGCTACTTTGAACCTTCCTCAAAAAAAACCTTTGTACCTTTGTTCCTCTGAACCTTTGTACCTTTTTTCATGAAACAACTCCTAAAAGACCACATCACCAAAACCGTTTCATTAACAGATGAAGAGTTTGACTATTTCTTTTCGCATTTTAAACCGCAGTCTTTCAAAAAAGGCCAAACGATTATTAGCGTAGGTGATAAAGTTGATTGTGAGTATTTTGTAATTTCGGGTTGTGTAAAGGCTTTTTACATCAACGACGATATTAAAATGTACATCCTGCAGTTTGCAATGCCAACCTGGTGGACATCGGACTACGCGGCTTTATACAATCAAACAAAAGCAACTATTAATATAGATTGTATTTCTGATGTAGAATTGCTTTGCCTTTCCAATGCCGATCGTGAAAAACTTTGTGCCGAATTTCATCAAATCGAACACTTTTTCCGTTGGCGAACTAATAAAGGTTATGTTGCTTCTCAAAAACGCCTTTTATCTTTTATGAATAACAATGTCAAAACACGTTACGAAGAACTTTTGGCATTATATCCTCAGCTTTACAACCTTGTTCCCAAACATTTAATTGCTGCTTATCTGGGTGTTTCCAGAGAAACTTTAAGCAGGCTTTATAATTCATAAAGTTTCCCATAGATTAAAAGATTAAAAATGATTTTTTTTTCACGCAGATTTGGCAGATTTGAGCAGATTTAAAATTATCTGCTTAAATTTTTTTTTAAATCTGCGTAAAAAAACTTTGCGCCTTAGCGTCTTTGCGAGATTAAAAACCAACACAATCTTAAAAAAAATCAGCTTAAATCTTTTTTAAAATCTGCGTGAAATAATACCCCAAAATCCGAATGTGATCTACATCACGTAAGCAACTTCCATAGTCGCCGTTCCTTTGTACTGTACTTTAAATACAACAACAATTAAATACAATAACAATGGAAACAACAAATTTTAAAATCGTAAGCGCAAACAGCCAAATCGATTGGACCGGAAGAAAAGTAACCGGCGCACATAATGGAACAATTGGTATCAAAGAAGGTAATTTTATCCTGAATGATGGAAAAATAAATGGTGGAAACATCATCATTAATACTTCGACAATAAAAATTCTGGATGTTACAGATCCGGCTACAAATGCACAATTTGCCGGACACCTTGCTTCGGATGATTTTTTCTCTATCGAAAAATTCCCTACCGCAACATTGGATATTCTTTCTGTAAAAGAAATTTCAAACAACACTTATCATCTTGAAGGAAATCTGACCATAAAAGATATTACACATCTTGTTGGTTTTGATGCCAAAGTAGAAAACAGCAGAAACGAAATTAAACTTTCTGGTAAACTGATTATTGACCGTACCAAATACGATATTAGATTCCGTTCTGGAAATTTCTTTACAGATTTGGGCGACACATTAATCTACAACGACTTTGACTTAGATTTTACTATTACTGCCGAAGCGGCTTTTTCAGAACAATCTAAAAACTAAAGCCATGCCTTACATAAAAATCGAATTGACCCGCGAAGGAGTAACCCGCGAGCAAAAACAGGAATTAATAAGCGGCATAACCAATTTAATTACAGATGTTTTAAATAAAGATCCGCATTTAACACATGTCGTGATTCAGGAAATAGAATTAGACGATTGGGGTTACGCAGGAGATCAAGTATCAGTATTAAGAGAAAAAGGCATTACAGCCGATAAAAAATAAATATCATGAAAAAACAAACTATAATCGTTACCGGAGCAGCTTCTGGTATCGGAAAAGGAATCGCTAAATACTTTTTGGACAGAGGTGATAATGTTGTCATCAATTCAGTAACGCCAAGTGCACTAGAAAACACTTATAAAGAATTTGGAGCAGGCGATAACCTGGCCATGTTTGCCGGAGACGTAAGCAAAAAAGAAACCGGAGAACAATTGGTGAAAATTGCCCTTGAAAAATTTGGTTCTGTAGATGTATTGGTCAACAATGCCGGAATTTTTGACAGCAAACCATTTCTTGAAGTTGATGAAGCTTACTTAGATAAATTCCTGACTACAAACTTTAAAGGAACTTATTTTACAACACAATCCGTGATTCCGCAAATGCTGAAACAAAAAGATGGTGTTGTAATCAATATCGGAACACCGTTGGTAAACCACGGATTAGGCGGATGGCCGGCTTCGGCACCTGTTTCAAGCAAAGGTGCAATTCATGCGCTTACAATTCAGCTGGCAGCCGAATTTGGAAAACAAAACATTCGTATCAATACTGTCGCACCGGGTGTAATTCGCACACCAATGCACGGAGACAAAGCCGATCAGAATGCGGGTTTACATTTGCTAAACAGAGTTGGCGAAATAGATGATGTTGCTGAAATGGTGTATATCGTTGCAAAAAGCACTTTTATTACCGGATCAATCATTAATGTTGATGGCGGAAAAGGTGCCGGACACAATTTAAACTAATAATGAAAACTTTTTTATTAATTGCTTTTATGCTCTGGAATTTACAGGGCATAAAAGCACAAAATAAGATCACAATGGAAAATCAGGAAGATATTGCAGCAATTACAAATGCCATTGAAAACAATTATTTGAAAGGCATTTATGAAGGAGATGTAAGGATTTTGGGAAGCATTTTTTATCCCGGAACATTGGTTTACGGTGATATAAAAGGACAACCTTATTTCAAGACCGTAGATTTATATCTGGACGGTGTAAAAAACAGACAAAGTCCGAAGGATTCCGGAAAGCCTTTTAAAGGAGAAATTTTGGATATTCGGGTTGTAAATTCAATTGCCGTAGCCGAAATTAATGTTAAAATGTATGACTTTTATTATCGGGATTTTTTATCTTTTCATAAGATTAACGGAAAATGGCTTATTGTCAATAAAATGCTGACTGACTTAAGTCAATAATTTTAAACGAAAAAGCAATGTGGAATCATACAAAAATAACAGATTTATTGGGTATTGATTATCCAATTATGCAGGGGCCGTTTGGCGGAAATTTATCTTCGGTTGAATTAACTGCAACGGTATCAAATGCCGGTGGATTGGGCGGATATGGTGCTTATACCATGAGCCCACAGGAGATTTTTGATGTAGACAAACAAATAAAAGCGGCAACCAATAAACCGTATAACATCAATCTTTGGGTTTCAGATCATGATATTCCGCAAGGTGGTTTAACAGATGATAAATTTGCTAAAACCATCCAGCAATATCAACCTTATTTTGATGAACTTGGTATTCCGTTACCGGAAAAACCAGCGCCGTTTCAATCCAGATTCGAAAATCAATTAGACGTTATTTTAGACATTCGCCCAAAAGTATTTAGCTTTATGTTTGGCGTGCCTTCGGCCGATGTTTTAGAAGAATGCCGCAAAAAAGGAATCGTTACGGTAGGTGCCGCAACGACTCTGGACGAAGCCATTTTTCTGGAAGCTGCAGGAATTGATATGATTATTGCTTCGGGCTTTGAAGCAGGCGGACACAGACCTTCTTTTTTGGCTTCTGCCGAATCATCCTTAATGGGAACTTTTGCTTTAGTACAATTAATGAGGGAAAAAATAAAAACACCCATCATCGCCGCCGGCGGAATTGCAACTGGAAAAGGTGTTGCAGCAGCTTTGGCATTAGGTGCAGACGCTGCCCAAATAGGAACCGCGTTTCTTGCTACCGATGAATCGAATGCATTACCCATTCACAGAGAAATGTTATTCTCCGAAGCATCCAAATACACCACTTTATCAAGAGCCTATACTGGCAGACTCGGACGCGGAATAACCAGCAGAATTGCAAAAGATTTAATTGGCAAAGAAGAAAATATTCTGCCCTTTCCGCTACAAACGACTTTAATTTCGCCATTGCGAAAAGCAGCACTTGAGCAGCAAAAATGGGATATGATCTTATTTTGGGGCGGACAAATTTCTCCCATTTTAAAACATACAAAAGCAAAAGATCTAATGCATTCGCTGATTGAAGAAACAACAAGTTATTTCAATGATTTGAAAGCTTAATTTGATAAAAAAGAATTGAGACGAGGCTGCCCAAAAGGTAGCCTTTTTTATTTTCGCAAATTAGTACGAAACCCGCCAGGTTTCGATCCCGAAGTTTTGGGACTGTCGGGTTTACCCTAAAACGTATCAAGGAATATTTAAATATATGTAGTCCCCACAGGACAATTTTGCGTGCGGTTATTTTTTTCTACCAACATGTAACCTCTACGAGGTATTACAATAAATACTCCTTTAGGAGTTACATATTGGTAGAAATATGAATTGTAGTTTTTAGAATGTCCCGTAGGGACTACATAATTGCGCAAACCTTTGTCAAAGTTTCAAACTTTGACAAAGGTAAACCCAGATAACCGAGTATTACAATATCAACACCAAACTTTCAACTTCTTCAATGTCCATTTCAGCATTAACTTCGTCCATTTGACTTATTTAATGATTTTAAAACGCTTGTTATCAAAATACTTTTGACAAAGAAATTAACTGATAACAAATAATTTAAATCAAAAAAAATGAAAACAATTCAAAAAAACAAACGCAGTTTTCTAAGCACAATTGCTACAGGAACTTTTATGCTGATTGCCGCTACAGGCATTGCACAAAAAAATCAGACAGCAACTAAAACCAGCGACGCGTCTATTAGACCTTATCATATTAGTATTTCGCAAGATGCATTAACAGATCTTCGCAATCGTGTCAATGCGACAAGATGGCCGGATAAAGAAACGGTTACCGATCAGTCACAAGGAGTAAAACTACAGCAAATTCAAAGCCTTGTAAAATATTGGGGAACTGATTATGACTGGCGCAAAACAGAAACTAAGTTAAATCAATTGCCACAATTCGTAACAAACATTGATGGCTTGGATATTCAGTTTATCCACATCAAATCTAAAAACAAAAATGCTTTGCCATTAATTATTACACATGGCTGGCCGGGTTCTTTCTTTGAACTTATAAAAGTAATCGGACCATTGACTGATCCTGTTGCTTACGGAGGAAAAGCCGAAGACGCTTTTGATTTGGTGATTCCGTCAATGCCAGGTTACGGATTCTCAGAAAAACCTACAGGAACAGGTTGGGGACCAGAAAAAATAGGGAATGCCTGGGATGTTTTAATGAAACGTTTGGGATATAAAAACTACGTATCTCAGGGAGGAGATTGGGGTTCAGTAATTGCAGATGCGATGGCGCGTCAGGCTCCACAAGGATTATTGGGTATTCACGTTAATATGCCTGCGACAGTTCCGGCTGATGTTGCGAAAGCACTTAAAGACGGAGATCCTGCACCTCAAGGATTATCTGTAAAAGAAAAAGCAGCTTTTATTTCGCTTAATAAATTATACACAAAAGGCGGCGGTTATGCCGGAATGATGGTAACACGTCCGCAAACTTTAGGGTACGGATTGACTGATTCTCCTGTTGGGTTGGCTTCTTTCTTCTTAGATAAATTCAACGAATGGACATATAGCGGAGGAAATGCCGAAAAATCATTAACCAAAGATGAAATGTTAGACGATATTTCATTGTATTGGTTAACAAACACAGCCAATTCATCGGCACAATTGTATTGGGAAAACAATACGAATAACTTTAATGTGGTAGAACAAAAAACACACGACATTAAAATTCCGGTTGCTGTAACTGTTTTTCCGGGAGAAATCTACCAGGCACCAAAAAGCTGGGCCGAGAAAGCATATAAAAACCTGATTTATTTTAATGAAGTAAACAAAGGCGGGCATTTTGCTTCGTGGGAAGAACCACAGCTTTTTACAATCGAACTTCGTGCAGCTTTTAAATCATTAAGAAAATAAAAACTCTTGTTGAGGTGAAATAATTTCAGGATTTAGCCTGTCCATTTCAACTTTTACTTTGTCCGGTTCACCTTTTTTGTGATTGTAAAAGGATGGTAATCGCGATACTTTTGACGAAGAAATTAACTAATAATCAAAACATTAAATACAAAATATTATGAAAACAATAAATCAAAAATCAGCTTTAGTACTTTCTAAATTAATTTTAATTGCGGTACTTTTCTTTACAACAACACAAATTTCTGCACAATCAGATAGTTCTCTAGGAACATTAAAACAAATCAACGCCGGACTTTTAAATGTGGGGTACACAGAGGCAGGTCCGGCAAACGGAAATGTAGTAATCCTGCTTCACGGCTGGCCTTATGATATTCATAGTTATAATGAAGTAGTGCCTGTTTTGGTTGCAAAAGGTTGCAGAGTAATTACACCTTATTTAAGAGGTTTTGGAACAACTCGTTTTCTTTCGGATGCTACTTTTAGAAACGGTCAGCAAGCAGCATTAGCAAGTGATATTATTGCTTTAATGGATGCCTTAAAAATTAAAAAAGCTACTATAGGCGGATTTGACTGGGGCGCAAGAACGGCGGTAGTTATGGCGGCACTTTGGCCGGATCGTTTAAACGGATTGGTTTCTGTAAGCGGCTATTTGGTTGTAAATCTTGAAGCGAACTTAAAACCATTATCTCCGCAGGCAGAATTAGGTTGGTGGTACCAATATTATTTTGCTACAGAAAGAGGAAAAACAGGCTACAGTCAAAATACATACGAATTCAATAAACTAATCTGGAAAATTGCATCGCCATTATGGAATTTCGACAAAGCCACTTACGATCAAACAGCACAATCATTCAATAATCCGGATCATGTGGCAATTGTGATTCACAATTACAGATGGAGACAATCACTTGAAGGTGGAGAATCTAAATATGATGCGTTGGAAAAACGTTTGGCCGAAAGACCTGCAATTACAGTTCCAACAATAACAATAGGGAGCGATTTTGACGGCGCTTTCGCAGATGGAAAAGCCTACGCCAACAAATTCACAGGTAAATACGAACACAGAATTCTAAAAGGCATCGGACACAATGTGCCACAAGAAGATCCAAAATCATTTGCTCAGGCGATTATTGATGTGGCGAAATAATAAATTCCAATTTTTTATCCCGAGACTTCGGGACCAAATTCCAAAATTTAACCGCAAAGTTCGCTAAGTTTTTTATGGATTGCGCTTAAAATTTAACCACAGAGAACACAAAGATTTACACAAAGAACACAAGTTATATAAACACAAAGCTTTGCGATCTCTGTGTTTTTAATAAACCTTCACTATAAAAAAACTTTGTGTACTCTGCGGTAAAATTACACGCCCAAAAAATCAATTTCAATAACAAATCCAATAATCTAAAATCTAAAGTCTAATATCTAAAATTAAATTAATCATGAAAAAAGTCTTATACACAGGAAAAACACACACAACAGGAGGAAGAGAAGGAGCATCACAAAGTTCTGATGATCAATTAAACATTAAATTAAGTTCTCCGGGATCTTCACGTCCTGGAACAAATCCGGAACAGCTTTTTGCAGCGGGTTGGTCGGCTTGTTTTATTGGTGCAATGGGAATCGCAGCCGGAAAATTAAATATAAAACTTCCTGCAGAAACCGCTGTAGACGCAGAAGTAGATTTATGTAATGCAGATGGCGAATATTCTTTACAGGCTCGCTTAAACGTAAGTCTTCCGGGAATCGATGCTGAAACTTCCAAAAAAATTACCGATATGGCACATCAAACTTGTCCGTATTCTAAAGCAACAAGAGGCAATATTGATGTTGAAATTAATATTCTGTAATTAACTCTCTGTTATCATCCTGCAAGGTTTTCAAAACCTTGTAGGTTTGATTTTTAACGTGTAGATCAATCATTCTAAACTCATTATACCTATAAGGTTTTGAAAACCTTGCAGGAACGTATAAAAACACACAACATGAAAAAAATAAAATTAATACCCATTTTAAGTGCATTATTTCTCCTGGCAGGAATAACTGCTTTTGCACAAAATAACACAAGTAAAAAAGGTTTTGCCGTTCTGGAATTATTTACTTCCGAAGGATGTTCAAGCTGTCCGCCTGCTGATGAATTGATGGGGAAAATTCAAAACGAATATCAGGATTACAATGTTTACGTATTGTCTTATCATGTTGATTATTGGGACAAACAAGGCTGGAAAGATATTTTTAGCAATGCTAATAACACCAAACGACAATATGATTATGCCCAATTTCTGGGGAAAGAGCCTATTTATACGCCACAATTAATCATCAACGGAAAAGCAGATTATGTAGGTTCGCAGGAAACAATTGTTAGAAACGCTGTAAAAACAGCACTTTTAAAACCTGCAAATGTCGATGTATCGCTGCAGGCAAGCCAAGCCAATACCAATCTTACTGTAAATTATAGTATTGAAGGAAATACCAAAAACAGTAAATTGTTGATCGCCATAGTTCAAAAATCAGCAAAAAGCAATGTAAAAAGAGGAGAGAATGCACATCGCGTTTTATCGCATTATCAAATTGTGCATCAGCTAAATTCAATAGAAATTGCAAAAGATAAAAAAGGAACCTCTGTAATTCATTTGCCTAAAAATTTCAACACCAAAGATTTTGAAGTAATTGGTTTTGTTCAGGATCTTAAAACCGGAAATGTTTTAGGGGCAGATAAAGCTGTCTTTCAATCAATATAAAAGTTTTTGTTTCACGCAGATTTTGCAGATTTGAGCAGATTTAAATTTTAAAATCATCTGCCTGAATCTGCTTAAATCTTTTTTAAAATCTGCGTGAAATAAAACACAATATAACTTCGCAAAGTCTACAAATAGCTTTGCGAACTTATATTTTTACAAAACTTCACTTATAAACAACTTCGCGAACTTTGCGTAAAATCTTTGCGAACTTTGCGGTTAAAACTCAATATTCTATCTTTGACAAGCAAGATAAAACAAACACAAAAAATGGAAAAAGTAAAACGCTTTCAGGTATCGAGCCGTGTTATATGGGGAAGCTCCGTTGCGCTGGCGATTCTTGCTTCAATACCCAAATTATTTGATGCTTTTTCTACAGCTTCAGACATCGTTATAAACTCGTCGATTACTTTGATGTTTTCGATATTTATCTGGTATTATAATATTTACAGTCTGCCAAAATTTACGGCACAGCGCACACATAAAAGCTTATTCAACTGGAAACTGCTTTTAAGTGTTTTAATGGGAATCCTGGTAATGGTTATTTTGGTAATTGCCCATCAGGAATTGTTTCAGGTATCCAAAATGGACGCGCCAATTATGTTCGAATTACGAGGCGTTTTAATCAATTTGATCGTTTATATGTTTCTGCATCTGTTGTTTCAAAATTATCAGACACAGCAAATTGCGGTAGAGTTAGAGCGTACTCAGGCGGTAAATCTGGGCGCACAATACGAATTGCTGAAACAGCAGGTAAATCCGCATTTTTTGTTTAACAGCCTCAACACTTTAAAATCGATGGTTGATATTCAGGATCCGCAGAGTTCTGATTTTATTCTCAAATTATCTGATTTTTATCGTTTTACGCTCGAAAGCAGAAAAATGGATTTAATCTCGCTTCGCGAAGAACTTCAAATTTTAGACTCCTATGTTTATTTGCTAAAAGCCCGTTTTGAAGATGGATTTGAAGTGACAAACGAAATCGATCCAAAACAATACGACTCGGCAATTCCGCCATTTTCATTACAATTATTAATAGAAAACTGCATTAAACACAATGTTGTTTCATTAGATAAACCTTTGAAAATTAAATTATATACCGAAGGTGATTTTCTGGTAATCGAAAACCGAATTCAGCTCAAAAGAGGCGCATTATCCACAGGCGTTGGTTTGGATAATATCAACCAGCGTTTTATGCATTTAATTCACAAAGAAATAGAAATAGACAAAACCGAAACTACTTTTAAAGTAAAAATACCCATGATTTATGACTATCGTAATAATTGAAGATGAAGTAAAAACAGCCAAAGCACTTGGTCAGCTTATATTGAGTATCAGGCCAGATGCCCAGATTTTATCGTACATACAAAGTATTGACGGAGCGGTGAGTTATCTTCAGGAAAACGACCAGCCCGATCTTATTTTTATGGATATTCAGCTCGCAGACGGTTTGTGTTTTGAGATCTTTAAAAACGTTGAGGTGCTCTCACCAGTAATTTTTTGTACCGCTTTTGATGATTATGCAATTGAAGCTTTTAAGTCAAACGGAATTGATTATGTACTAAAACCTTTTTCAAGAGAAAGCATTGCGCAGGCGATTAAAAAAGCGGGAGAATTGAAAAATTTTTTCCAAAGAAATAAAAAAGCCATGCCTGATTTTGATTATTTATTGACCAGAACTGGCGAAAATAAAGGTAAAAGCAGTTTTTTGGTTTTTAAAAATAATAAATACCAAACCGTTTTAACAGAGAATATTGCACTGTTTTATATCAAAAATGAAACCCCAACTATATTGACATTTGATAAAACAGAATATCAAATTACACAATCCTTAGATGAGGTTCATAAACTATTGTCGACAACTCAGTTTTTTAGAATCAACAGACAATATTTGATCAATTTTTCGGCTATTAGAGAAGCAGAGCATTATTTTTCGCGCAAGCTGATTATCAAATTAACAATTCCTACCGAAGAAAAATTACTGGTAGGAAAAGAAAAAGCAACCGCCTTTTTGAGCTGGCTGGAAAACAGGTAATTATTTCAGTTTTTCGATCGCGTTTTTTATGGCGATTTCATCATTTTCCTGAAACATAAAACAGCTCAGAAAGAATAAGATAGAAAGAACAATTGCAAAGACGATTAAGATAAGTTTTTTCATGATTTTTTTGTTTAAAGATTTTACAAAAGACTAAGTCATAAAAGTTTTTGTTTCACGCAGATTTTTTTTAATCTAAGCAGATTTACGCAGATTATTAATATTTAAATCTGCTCAAATCTGCTCAAATCTGCGTTATCTGCGTGAAAAAAAATCATTTTAATCCTTTAATCTGTGGCTATATTTAAAATGTTCAACGAATATTACGCAGCAACATAAGTCGCAGTATATAATTTTCTAAACATTAAATAAGTAACACTTACCATTACAAAAGCAATAATAGCATCGGTTGTAGCACCAAAACCAAATACCGCCAATTTCGAAAAGAAAGCAAAAATGATGTCGAAAAAGATTCCCGCAAATACCCATTCTTTCAATCGAAGTAATTTATTCGGAATCAATAAAGTGATAATTCCAGAGATTTTCATTACACCCAAGATGTAAATAAAGTGTGCAGGATAACCCAGTTGTTGTGTAATTTCCCAAACAATTTTATTGGTTGTAAGTTCAAAAAATCCGCTTGCGCCAAACCATAAAGAAGTTAATACTACGCCAGTCCAGTAAATAATTTTTGTTGTTTTTGTGTTCATGATTTTTATATTTTTAATTATTTGATGAGACAAAATTGCGTTGAAAGCAGGAAAATAAATAGTGCTATTTTGCTGAACCGGACAAATTAAAAGGTGAAATAGGCAATCTCAAACCTGATAAGAATTCATTGCCAAAAAAGAACTTTATTAACAAGAATTTACGATTTTTAAAATTCCATTAGTTTTATATTTGTAATGAACATTTGCCCATAAAAGCCAAATACCATTTGTATGAAAGAAATCAAAGCTTTTACAATTATTGTTTTTCTGTTGCTGGCTTTCTCCTTAAAGTCTTATAGCCAGCAAGTAAAGCTGATTAATATAGACCAGCTTCAGGAAAGAATGAAAGCCGGAAAAGACAGCACTTACGTTGTTAACTTTTGGGCAACCTGGTGCGCGCCGTGTATTAAAGAATTACCTCATTTTGAAAAACTGGGTGCAGAATACAAAGCAGAAAAACTGGCTGTATTATTAGTAAGCGTCGATTTTAAATCGAAACTTACTTCAGCAGTTGTGCCCTTTGTAAAAAGAAAAAATCTCAAAAACCAAGTATTTTTATTGAACGAAAGCAATCCGCAGGAATATATAGATCGCATTGACCCGTCGTGGTCAGGCAGTATCCCCGCTACATTATTCATAAAAGGCGATAAAAGAAAATTTATAGAAAGCGAACTTACCTACGAACAATTACTAACCGAATATAAAAAACTATAATTATGAAAAAGTTTATCACACTTGCACTAATTTTTAGTGCCTTTCTTGCTCAGGCACAAGCTCCAACTCTTAAAGCCGGACAGCCAGCACCGGATTTTAAACTGAAAAATGTTGATAATAAAGAAGTTTCTTTTGCCAGTTATCCAGATGCAAAAGGTTTTATTGTAGTGTTTACGTGCAATACATGTCCGTACGCAAAAGCATATGAACAAAGAATTATCGATTTGGATAAAAAATTCAAGCCACAAGGATATCCTGTAATTGCCATAAACCCAAATGATCCCGAAGCATCAAAAGCAGACACTTTTGATAAAATGCAGGATTTGGCAAAAGAAAAAAAATATGCGTTCCCTTATTTATTTGATAAAGGACAAATCGTTACAGATCAATATGGTGCAAAACATACACCACATCTTTTTGTAGTTTCAAAAACCGCAAAAGGAACTGTTGTAGAATATACAGGCGCTATCGATAACGATCCTGAAGGAACTAAAGACGAAAAAACGAAGTATGTTGAAGATGTAATTGCATCATTAAAAAACAATCAAAAACCAGCTATAACCGAGACTAAAGAAATTGGCTGTACGGTGAAAAGAAAAGCGAAAGCGTAATTTTTTGATTTATAAAAAAGAAAATGCCTCAATAATTGAGGCATTTTTTTATGTTGTAAATTGAAAAGTCATCGTTTTCAATTCTTCTAATTTATTCGAAGTTGTTTTTACAGTTTTGACGAGATCTAATTTTTTGTCTATGCTATATTTTGCACCTGTCTTAGTATCTGTGAGCATCTTAATTTTCTTCATTGCATTTAGCTTTAATATAAAATCCATAAAAATCATCTGTTGTATTGAAAGGTACATTGATAATTTTCCCATCGATATTTACTGCACCAAATATAGCGAATGTTTTTGAAATATAGTTAAATTCCTTACAAATAGCTCTTCTATATAATCTTGTCCTCGCAGGAGTACTTCCTTTAAAGAAAATAAGTCGATCCGGATAAGTTTCTGAAAAAATATTAACAGAGCTCGCAATTGTTGCTAAAATCTTTTCTAAATCACCATTGTTACTAACAGTAATATCATCAATATTCAATTCTCCTGTTTCCTTATTCATCCCTTTATTATCTCCAAAAGTTAAATTGTATATTTTAATTTCTTCATTTATACATTGATATCTTATTGTTTTTTCAATATTACCATTATTTCCACTACTAATAAATTCAAATGTCATATTTTCAGTACTAGAGATGAAGTCGTATTTCGGGTAATTCATTTGTAAGATTTAATTTACGAAATTAATATTTAATTTTAAATAAATCCCTTTTACATTCCTTCATTTTACTTACATCTTTTTACTATTGGTCACATTGATTATAAGAAAATAACTATTTTTTCACTATAAATTATTATATAAATCAATTTAATTACTAATTTTGTTTAGAACAAATCTAAATAGTAATGAAAAATTTCCTGATTGCCGATTCTGAAAACCTACATATAATTGGATTGAGGCACACACTAAAAAAGATGGTGAAAACACCAAATTTGAGAGTAGTAAATTCAAGAGAAGAATTGTTTAAGAGTTTGGATAAAAATGATGTCGATTGCCTGATTATCGACCCCAACAATATCTTTTTGTTTTATGATGACGATTTGAAAATTATCAAAACCAATTTTCCTAAATGTAAAATCATTATTCTGTCTTATTTTAAAAACAAACAAACCATTGATAGTTTTTTAAAAGATAATATAAACGGCTTTATATCAAAAGATTGCAAAGAGCAAACCATTTATGATGCCTTGTATAAAATTCAAAACGGAGAACGTTATTTATGTCCCAAAACATTAAATGCGCTTATGGATGTTTTAGTTTTACCGTCTGCAGATGATGAAAAACTAACGCTTAGAGAATTCGAAATCCTGAAACAAATAGCACAAGGAAACAATGGTAAAAACATCGCTTCTGATCTTTTTATAAGCATTCATACCTTTCGTACGCATCGTAAAAACATTATGAAAAAAACAGGCAGACACACTACTTCTGAATTGATTCTCTACGCTTTAGAAAAGAAAATAGCATAATTTTCGTATAATTTAAAGATATTTTATGTTTTATTTCCTACTATATATGAGGTATTTTATCTACCTCATATATAGAAACAATTTTCGCTTTTTTGTGGTATTGATTTAATTTTCTGACAAATATACATTTGCTAAAATTATTCTTTAGAATCAATCTAAATAAATACCACAAATGGAAGCACAAGAAAAAGTAATAACATTACCACAAGAAATTGTAATTGATAATGTGCATGTAAAGCATGTTTTTTCTAACAATAATAAATCGATCGGGATTTATAGAAAAAGCATGAAAAAGGCCATTAAAACAATTGGAAATCACTTAAAAGAGAGAAATACTCCATTTACCGGCACAAGTATTTCTATTATAAAAAGAAAAATTGACAACATTTATCTCGAAGAAAACAAAAAAGGCAAAAGTCTGGATTATGTTTTAGATGAATTAAAAGATATTTATCTCGACGATTGTATTCATTTTCACAATCCCAAGTACATTGCGCATCTTAATTGTCCAATTCTTACGCCAACACTTGTGGCAGAAGCTTTTATATCTTCCCTGAATTATTCAATGGATACCTGGGACCAAAGTACCGGAGCCACTTTTATCGAATTGAAACTGGTGGAATGGACGCTTGAAAAATTAGGTTATCCAAAAAATGCTGATGGAATTTTTACCAGCGGAGGAACGCAATCGAACATGATGGGGTTGCTTTTGGCAAGAGATCATTACATCAAAAAACATTACGGAATTGACCCAAAAATGGATGGATTACCACCTGAAGCCTCAAAATTCAGGGTTTTATGTTCCGAGGTAAGTCATTTTAGTTTGAAGAAGAACCTGAGTTTGCTTGGTTTAGGACAAAATGCTGTAATTCCGGTTGCGGTAGATCCTGATTTCAGGATGAATACCAATGCTTTAAAGAAAGTAATTCAACAGCAAAAAGACTTAGGGAATATTCCGATCGCCATTGTAGGAACGGCCGGAACAACTGATTTTGGTTCGATTGATCCTTTAACTGAAATAGCGGCCGTAGCCAACGAAAACGACATTTGGTTTCACGTTGACGCAGCTTATGGCGGCGGATTATTGATTAGTGATATTCACAAATATAAACTCGACGGAATCGAATTATCAGATTCAGCTACAATAGATTACCACAAAACTTTTTATCAGCCAGTAAGTTCAAGCGGATTTTTTATGAGAGACAAATCATTTGTGGATTATATAAAATACCACGCTGATTATCTGAATTCTAAAGAACAGGAAGACGAAGGAATTCCAAACATGGTAAAAAAATCAATCCAGACAACACGCCGTTTTGATGCCTTAAAATTGTGGTTTACACTACGAATGATCGGTACAAAAGGTTTAAGTTCTTATATGGATAAAGCGATTGAAAATGCACAGTTTACAGCCAACTTACTGCGCCACAGAGACGATTTTGAAATCATTCATAAACCAGAAATAAGCGCTGTAGTATTTCGCTACACGCCATTTGAAAACGGAACAGAAACTTCGTATTGCGGCGTAAACAGTTACATCCGAAAAGCAATTTTTAATGAAGGAAAAGCCATTATTACAAGCACAAAAGTGTACAATGAAGTATTCCTGAAATTCACCCTTTTAAATCCGCTAACAACGCCTCAGGATATCGAAGAAGTTATCGATTTGATTGTACACCACGGAACCGAATATTCATTAAAAAATTAAAATTATCATGACAAATAAAACATACGATTTCATAGCTGTTGGAGTAGGACCTTTTAATCTTGGTTTAGCCTGTTTGACAGCACCAATCGAAAATCTCGACGGTTTATTTTTTGATAAAAACGAATCGTTTAACTGGCATCCCGGAATGTTGTTGCAGGACACAACATTGCAGATTCCGTTCATGGCCGATTTAGTGACTTTGGCAGACCCGACGAGTCCGTTTAGTTTCTTGAATTACATCAAAGAACAAGGCAAAATGTATTCGTTTTACATTCGTGAAAACTTTTTATTGTTAAGAAACGAATACAATCAATATTGCCAATGGGCGATTAGAAAATTACCAAACGTATTTTTTAATACCGAAGTTACGGCAATCGAATACGATAAAAATCAGGAACTTTATATCGTAAATACCCTTTGTACCAAGACAGATGTAACAACAATTTACAAAACAAAAAAGATTGTTTTAGGAACCGGAACTGCACCGCACATTCCGAAATCCTGCCAAAATTTAAAAGGAAAAGCAATTCATTCTTCAACCTATATTCAGAATAAAGCGGAACTTCAAAAACAAAAATCAATCACGGTTTTAGGAAGCGGACAAAGTGCTGCTGAAGTTTTTAATGATCTTTTGCAGGAAATTGATGTTTACGGATATCAGTTGAACTGGATTACAAGATCGTCGCGCTTTTTCCCGATGGATTACAGCAAGTTAACACTCGAAATGACGTCTCCGGAATATGTGGATTATTTCTACAACCTTCCTTCAGACAAAAGAGATCATCTGCTAAAAAATCAAAAATTATTGTACAAAGGAATCAACAAAGACTTGATTGCAACCATTTTTGACACGATTTACAACAAAAAAGTAATTACAGAAATTGATGTAAACCTTAGAACAAACGCTGCTTGTACAAAAGCTTCATTTGATGAAAATAAGCAGTCTTTTGAATTGGAACTGCATCAGGTGGAGCAAGATAAAAAATATCGCCATAAAACCGATGCCCTGGTTTTAGCGACAGGTTACGGTTATAAATTACCACAGTTTTTGGAAGGCATTGCCAACAGAATTCAATGGGACGAAAAAGGACGTTTTGCCGCCAACAGAAACTACAGCATTGACAATAATGCCAGTGAAGTTTTTGTTCAGAATGCCGAATTGCACACACACGGTTTTGTTACGCCCGATTTAGGAATGGCGTGCTACAGAAATTCATATATAATCAAAGAAATTACAGGAGTTGAACATTACGCGATAGAAACCAAAATTGCTTTTCAGGAATTTGGTGTTCCGGTATCAGAAGTTATCGAATCTCCGGTATTTGAAACAATCGAATAATTATGGAAACAATTCAGAAAAAAAAGAGAGTTTTGGCGATCGATATTGCCAGAGGTACGAGTGTGATTTTAATGATGATGATTCACACCATGCTGATTTACGGCACAATTGCGACTCAGACAAATACTGTTTTAGGAGAAATTATCTTATGGTTAGGCCGCGGCACTACGATGTTTTTGGTTAGTATGGGAATTTCTTTTGTGCTATCAAGACGACAAAGTTTTCTGGCCGTTTGCAAAAGAGCCTTATACATTCTGGCAGTTGGTTACGGAATGAATTTTTTAAAATTCCTCGTTCCCGAATTCATTTTTGGCGGGCTTCCCGAAGCTTTTGTTTCGGCTTACGGCTTAAAATCAGGGACTTTAGAAACAGGAATTTTCTTTTTGCTATTGGGCGATATCTTGCAATTGGCCGGAATCACTTTGTTTATCATGGGATTGATCAATCATTTTAGTAAAAGTAAATACGTGCCACTTGCAGTCGCCTTATTAATTATTTCTGTTTCAAAAGAATTAAGCGGATTTAGAATTGGTATTTCTGGTTTAGATTATATCTGTGATTTATTTTTTAGCAATCAATTTAATGTCTATTTCCCTGTTTTTCCATGGAGTGCGTTTATTTTAGTCGGAATGTTTTTGGGAAGATGGTACAAAGAACTAAACGAAAATCAGGAAGTATTTTTTAAGAAAATGTTATTTGCCGGACTTGGTTTTATGGCTGTTGGCGGAATTTTAAATTTCTCTAATCCTGAATATCATTTTGGCGATTATTACCATTTAGGACCAGGCGGAAGTATTTTATTACTTGGATTAAATCTGGTTTTATATTGGTTTGTTAACATCGTTGTTCATCTGTTTAAAGAAAATAATAATGTGTTTAATGTGCTGATTTTCTGCAGTAAAAACGTTACGAGTTTATATGTAATTCAATGGGTTTTGATCAATTGGGGAATGTATGTTTTTGGTTTCTGGCAACATGATCAATGGATTGTTTTAGGTTTATTTCCGGTTGTTATCGGAACCACTCTTACTGTTCAATTGGTTTACAACGAAATCAAAACACAATTACGCTCTAAACGAAAAAATCGTACTGAAGTACTTGTAAATAGTTGAAATCATTTTATTAATATGTAAAATGGTTTTATCGTAGAGGCGCACAGCAGTACGTCTACGCAAAGTATTTCTGCCACGAATTTCATCAATTGCCACAAATCGTTACGCTTAATTAATTAGTGAAAATTAGTGTAATTCGTGGCAAACTTCATTTACGAATGAAGTAAATATTAATTTAAAATAGTATAAAAATGAATACATATAATCCTATTTATAGCACCACAATTCCGGATTTCGGTACGATAGATTTTCGTCCGTTGCAATTGGAAACTGATGCCAGGATAATTCATGATTGGGTCAATCGTGATTATGCCCAATATTGGGGTATGCAGGGAAAAAATTTAGAAGAAGTTCAGTTGGAATATGAAAAAATAACCAAAGAATCGGATGTTTTTATCGGATTGGTAAATGGTGAAGTTTCCTTTTTACTGGAACGTTACAATCCAAAACAAGATATAATCAGAAATTATTATGCCGTTCAGGAATATGATTGCGGAATGCATGTAATTGTATCGCCGTCAACAAAACCAGTGCATCAGTTTACGTGGCATATTTTTTCGAGCATTATGAAATTTGTTTTCAGGGACTTAACCATTCAGCGTATTGTGGTTGAGCCGGATATCAGAAACAAAAAAATGTTCGACATCTGTCACCGCGTAGGTTTTGAAGATGCACATGTTGTGAATTTACCACATAAAACAGCCTTGCTTGCTTTTTGTACGCGAGAACAATTCATCAAAAAAATAGATTCATTTAACCTTAATTATACCGAAATGAATACCGAAAATCAATTAGAATTTCCCGAAAAAGCCATTACACATATACAGCCCGAAGTTTGGGAAAAAGCCAATCGTTTATTGATTAAAAAAGCCATCTGTGAGTTTTCGCACGAGCTTTTAATCGAACCCGTTTTAGAATTTGGCGTACAAAACACAAACAAATATTCACTGGTTTCTGATGATAATTCGGTGAAATATACGTTTAAGGCGCAAGAGCTTGCCATGAATCATTTAAATATAGAAGTAAATTCTATTTTAAAATACAAAAATGAAAAAAAGGAAGCTTTGGATGCCGTTGATTTTATTCAGGAATTCAGAAATAGTTTAGGAATTTCAGAACAATTATTGCCGTCGTATATCGAAGAAATTATCAGCACACTTTACGGAAGCTGTTATAAATTATTAAAGGAAAATTCTACTTCAAAATCATTGGCCAATTCTGATTTTCAAACCATTGAACAAGCTATGATGGAAGGTCATCCTGGGTTTGTGGCCAACAACGGAAGAATTGGCTACAACAGCATGGATTACAAAGCCTATGCGCCCGAAGCCGGAAACCCATTCAAAATTTTATGGCTTGCCGGACATCGTGACAGAACGGTTTATGCGGGAACAAAAAAATTGGATTACGATACTTTGATTCAGCAGGAATTAGGTGCAGAAACCATTTCAAAATTTAATACTACAATCAAGGAAAAAGGACAAAATCCGAATGATTATTTCTTTATTCCCGTGCATCCGTGGCAATGGTTCAATAAACTGGCTAATTTGTTTTCGCCAGAAATTGCCAAAGGAAAATTGATTTGTGTGGGTTACGGACCCGATTTATATCAGGCACAACAATCGATCAGAACCTTATTCAACTTAAGTAATCCGAAGAAATTCTATACCAAAACATCACTTTCAATCCTGAATATGGGCTTTATGCGTGGTTTACCGGTATTTTATTTGGGAACTGCGCCGGAAATGGCCGAATGGTTAGATCAGCTTTTGAGCGGTGACGAATATCTGCAAAAAGTTGGTTTTGGAATGTTGGGCGAAGTGGCTTCTGTAAGTTACATCAATCCGTATTTTGAAAGCTTTGGAAAACACAATCCATACAACAAAATGATTGCTTCATTATGGAGAGAAAGTCCGGTTGCGAAACTCAAAAACGACGAGCAATTAATGACAATGGCAGCGTTTTTACATTTAGATAAAGATGGAAATTCATTATTGTCAGAAATTATAAAAGCTTCTTCGTTATCAATAGATTCATGGCTTTCAGAATATTTCAAAGTTTATTTGAGTCCGTTATTACATTGTTTTTACCAATACGATTTGGTTTTTATGCCACATGGCGAAAACCTGATTCTAGGATTAGAAAATCACGTTCCGGTGCGTTCTTTCATGAAAGATATTACCGAAGAGGCTGTGATTTTAAATCCAGACGTAGAAATCCCGAAAAACATAGACAGAATTTATGCTGAAGTTCCCGAAGACGTAAAACTATTATCGATTTTTATTGATGTTTTTGATGGATTTTTCCGTTTCATGTCTGCCATTTTGGTTACGAGTGATAATTATTCTGAAGATCGTTATTGGGAATTGGTGGCAGAATGTATCTCTGATTATCAGGAAGCTAATCCGCATTTGGAAGCAAAATTTGAGAAATACGATTTGTTTGCTAATGAATTTCAATTGTCTTGCCTAAACCGTTTGCAATTGAACAATAACAAAACCATGATCGATCTTGACGATCCTGTGGCGTTGTTACAATTTCAGGGAAAACTGCAAAACCCAATTGCGCCGTATAAAAAAATAATCGCTTAAAAACTTAACAGATGAATAGTATAATAACGCATCCGGAAAATGATGTCGCGACAGATGTTGTTTTTGTAAAAACGATTCCCGGTTTAGGTGTTTTTGAGCTGCGACCAATTGATATGGAAAACGATATTCCGTTGATTCACAATTGGGTCAATCGCGATTATGCCGTTTATTGGGAAATGAATGGTTTTTCTGTAGAAGAAGTAAAAAATACATATTACAATATTCTGGAAAAAACGCAGGTTTATATTGGCGTTTTTAATAAGGAAGTAGCTTTTTTATTAGAATGTTACGATCCTCAAAATGATATTGTAGGTAAATATTACGAATCGCAAAAAGGCGATAAAGGTATGCACATACTGGTCGCGCCGTCAGAAAAAGTAATCCCGAATTTTACCTGGAATATTTTTACCGTAATTCTAGACTTCATTTTTTCAGATTCAAAAAGCCAGCGTATTGTGGTTGAACCCGACGCAAGAAATCATAAAATTCATTTACTGAATAAAAGAGCAGGATTTGTATTTCAACACGTTTTAGAATTACCACACAAAAAAGCGCATTTAGAGTTTTGCACCCGTGAAGATTATTACAAGGCATTACAATCGGTTTAATTTATGAAAATGGAAACACCAACCCAGAATATACAGCACTTAACAAAACAAAATTGGGACAAAGCCAATGCGCTTTTGCTCAAAAAAACGTTAAGTGAATTTGCACACGAATTACTGATTGTTCCTGTTTTAAAAAGCGATAATTTATATAGTATTTCTTCGCCTGATAAAACAGTTGAATATACTTTTAAAGCTTCAATTTTAGCCTTAAATCATTGGTCAATTGCCATTGAATCAATTAAAAAGACAAAAAACGGGATTGAATCTCCATTGCGTTTATTAGAATTTATAATTGAATTTAAAGATCACTTAGGCATAGGCGAAAGCCTTTTACCAACGTACTTAGAAGAAATTACAAGTACGTTGTACAGCACTGCATATAAAATTGCGAACGAAAAATACAATTCAAAAGATTTATTAGATCTTGATTACCAAATCATTGAACATGCGATGACAGAAGGGCATCCGTGTTTTGTGGCCAATAGCGGTAAAAACGGTTTTAATATTGATGATTTTGCGGCTTTTTCTCCGGAAGCCAATGCGCCTGTACAATTGTTATGGCTGGCAGGGCATAGGAGCAAGGCTACTTTTACGGCAATTGAAACTTTAGATTATCAAAAAGTATTGCAGCAGGAATTAGATGCTGAAACAATTTCACGATTCGAAAATGTTTTACAATCTCAAAATTTAAATGTTGAAGATTATTATTTCTTTCCCGTTCATCCGTGGCAATGGTTTAATAAACTGGCTTTGATTTTTGCTCCGGATGTTGCTGAAGCACATTTGATTTGTCTGGGTTATGGAAAAGACGAATATTCTGCACAGCAATCGATTAGAACGTTTTTTAATATTTCTTCGCCGGAGAAATTTTACGCAAAAACAGCACTTTCTGTTATCAATATGGGTTTCATGCGCGGACTTTCGCCATATTATATGGAAAGTACGCCTGCAATTACCGAATGGGTGGCGAATCTGGTTGAAAATGATGCGTATCTGCAACAAAAAGGATTTACATTATTAGGCGAAGTTGCAACGCTTGGTTATCGCAATTTTTTATACGAGCCTTTGGGCCGAAGTATTCCGCATAACAAGATGCTGGCCACATTATGGCGCGAAAGTCCGATACCGAAATTGTCTAAAAATCAAAAGATTATGACAATGGCTGCTCTGTTGCATGTGGATCAGTCAGGGAATTCTTTTGTTAGTGAGTTGATAAAAGAATCGGGAATTAGCGCCAAATTGTGGGTTAAAAGTTATCTCAACGCTTATCTGTCGCCATTATTGCATTGTTTTTACCAGCACGAAATGGTTTTTATGCCACATGGCGAAAACCTGATTTTGGTTTTAGAAAATCACGTTCCCTTAAAAGCAATCATGAAAGATATTACCGAAGAAGTAATGGTTTTTAATGGAGAAATTCCGTTACCGGAAAAAGTAAAACGCATTCACATCAACATGAAAGAACCGTTGAAAGTATTATGTCTTTTTAATGATGTTTTTCAGTTTTATTTCCGTTTTCTTTCAGCCATTTTAGCAGAATCAAAAACACTTTCTGAAGAAGATTTCTGGTCGTGCGTTGCAGATTGTATAACGCAATATCAGGAAGATCAGCCACATTTAAAAGAGCAATTCAAAAAATACAATTTGTTTGTTTCTGAGTTTGATGCTTGTTGTTTAAACCGTTTGCAATTGCGAAATAATAAGCAAATGTTAGATTTAGCAGATCCTATTGAGAGTCTTCAGTTTGTTGGGAAATTAAAGAATCCTGTTGCGGCGTTTATTCCGGTTGTTTAAAATATTTCCCGAAAGTTTTTTTGTGAATAAAAAATAAGACGACAATTCAGGCATAAGATAAATTTCAATGTCTTTCCAAAAAACGTGACAATGTTGAACTTTATCTCGTTATTGAATTTATCTCATTCAGAAACGTCGTCTTACCCTTACATACGATCAAATCGTGAAGTTGGTTTTTGCTTTATCGAAAATTTTTAAAATTTTAAGTTTTATTAAGAACGAAGGGAAATTTAAAACAAAAAATAAGCTGTGTCTTTTCATTAAAAACACAGCTTATTTATCTTTCAGAAAATAATTATTTCACTACAGTAGCTTCAAATTCTACTTTCAGGGTTTCAAACAGGCTTTTTACTTCCATTAAGCTTGTAGCTTGCTGAACACCGTGTTTGGCAATCCAATCCTGAATGATATTGAAATGGGGCCAAAGTTCATTGGTAGCGGTTGTATAAATAGTTAACCTGACAATTCCTTTAGGTTCATATCCGGCTTTGGCGATTACCGTTTCAAGATTATTCAGGGCCAATTTTATTTGCGATTCCATGTTTTCATTGCTTGAAGTTCCATCGGCGTTCACGGCTGCTTGTCCTGATACGTACAATGTTCCTTCCGGATTTTTAACTTCTACGGCCTGGTTATAACTACGTTCATTTTGCCACTCCCAGGGATTGATGATTCTTTTTTCCATTTGTTTAGCTTTTTGTGCGAATATTGGCATCGCGGTTAATAGTAGTAATACTAAAATTTTTGATGTTTTTTTCACGATTACAGTTTAAAATTAATACTGCAAAGTTGGGTATAACATCAGGAAAAAGCTCTTGACATTTCTCACGATTATGAAGTGAGGTATGTCACATTTTGAGAATAGAGAATAGAGAATAGAGAATAGAGAATAGAGAATAGAGAATAGAGAATAGAGAATAGAGAATAGAGAATAGAAGAAAGAAGAAAGAAGAAAGTATTAATGAAATCTGTGAAATCTGCAAAATCTGCGTGAAACCAATTTTTCAGCCCAATTATAACTGAGACTGAGACTGAAAACGGAAACTAAACTTTAAGAAGATAAACGGCTCAACGTTTCGCGGGAAACGCCAAGATATGAAGCAATCAGGCTTTTTGGAACACGCTGAAAAAGTAAAGGATATTGTTTAAGAAGCTGTTCGTATCTTTCTTTAGAATTTGACGTTTGCCAGGAAATAATACGGCGCTGCGATCCCAGAAAACCGGAAGTGGCTTTTTCGAGAAAAAAGCGTTCCATTTTTTGCAAACCATCGCAAAGCTTTTTATAATCCTCGAGCGTACAGCAAAGCACCTCAGTATCTTCCAGACATTCGAGTGATAATGTGGCTTCGGTTTGTGTAAAATAGGCATAATAATCGCTTTCCCACCAATCTTCCATAGCAAAAGAAACAATGTGCTGCTTGGCCGAATTATCGGTATAAACCAACTTTAAAAGTCCTGAAATAACAAAATAAGAATACTTAACAGGATCGCCTTCCTGAATTAAAAATTGGTGTTTCTTGAATTTTTTAGTGGTAAAATGAGAAGCCACAAACGCAAACTCATCATCAGTAAGCGGAATTATTTTTTCGATATGTTCTCTAAGATTTGCCTGCATAGTAGAAGCCAAAGTTATTGAAATATTTTCTATTCAGTTATAGTAATACCATATTGAATTTTTGCCTCTTTGAAAATTGATTTTAGCATATCGTATTTTTGATCACAATATTCACCAATAGTTAATTTCTTATCACTTGTTCTATAATTATCACAGCCAAAACAAAGTTCAAGCCAGGCAATTATTGTGTTGTTATCATCCAGAAAAAAGATCGCGTTTCTTGGCATGTAACATCCGGCTTGTGCTATTGCATAAGGTTCTTTTTTATGTGAGTAATTAAAAATAATATCTGTTAATTGATTTATTTGTTGTGGAGTCAAATTAGTAATTTCGTCATATAAGTTTGATGCCAATGTATCTTTTCCGATTACAATGGAATTCATATAATTCATGAGATCATGTCCCAAAGTACCGTCAGATTTGTCTTTAAAAGAAATAATTTTGATTTGTGCAGCTTTAGAAAAAGGAAAGTGAGTTAATCTTTCTTTTTCTGAAAGGTTTTTTGTTCGAATGCATTGAGCATTTTTCTCGTATTGAGATTGCGAAAAAGAATATTGAACTAGTAAAATCGTCAGAAATAGAAATTTTCTCATATGAGATTCAGTTTTTTGCCAGACGAAAATACAAATTTATAGAAACTATCCTAAAAATAATTTGAAGGCTTTTTTAAGATACGCTTTTTCGGGTTTGTTGATTTCTTCGATGACGTGAACCCAGCTTTTTTCGAGACTTACTTTTTTATAAAAAGCCAGAATATAAGACCAGTCGGCGTCGGGATTTTCGGTTTTTCGATTTAGGGAAATTTCGATAACCGTAAGCCATAAAAACCAATATTGACCGTTTTTAAATTCGGTAATAATGGTTTTTAAAACAGGATCATTTCCGTTTTCGATAAATCGGGAGTAGCTTATTAAACCAATTCTCAGCATGTTGATATAATGTTCTGCGATTTTTGCGTTTTTACTGTTGTTTTTGGTCAGTTTTAGGGCGATTTGCAAAAGTTGAAGGACTTCTTTCTTTTGCTCTTCGGGCGTTTTGTTGAGATCCAGAAACCATAACGCATCGACGTAACTATAACCCGGCCAGAATTTAAACGTACAGTTTTGGTACAAAACGCTATTGATTTCTTTATTCTGAAGTAATTCTGAAACCTGATTTTCGTCGTTACTGTTTACGGCAATCAAAAGTCGGCTGCCTTTAATTTGCGGTTCCAATTTTGAAGAATGTACCAACGCCTTTCCAATCATAAAATCTTTGGTAATACTGACCGAAGTATCTCTTTCGCCAATCGTCATCGCGCCAACACTCACAGCACCTCTGGGCAATAAATAGAAATTAGGATCGGGCAAAGTTTCATTTTGAAGAAAACACTGTCTGTAAATACTCGCAAGACAATTAATTAGCACCGAATAATTGGTCGAATAAACCAATAAACAATCAGATGAGATATTGCCTTTTAGCCTTTTATCATCGTTGATACTCTCAAAAGCAATATCATAAAACCTCAAAAGCAATTCCTCTGCTTTTTGATGGTCTTTTTCGATCATTTTGGTAAAACCGAGTAGGTCTATGTAGGCTAGAATGGTTTCCATGAAGTTTTAGTTGTGGAAACTAAATTAGGGAAAATTATTGGGAATTTTGGATGTTGTGGTTTTGGATGATTTTTAGATATGATTATCAAATTATATTCCTTATTTCTGGTAAGATAGCGCGGATTTGTAATCCGTGCCCGCAACGATAAAAAAAACTTAGCATTTTGAAAATGTGATTTACTTTGCGAGCAAGGATTGTAAATCCGAGCTATATAATATTTATTAAAATAAATCCTCTTCAAAAAGAGTTTTACCATCTATTATTTCTTGGACTTCCAATATACTATTAATCTTAAAATTACGAATTTTTCCTTTTCTTAGAAGACAATTTGTTTTTAATATTATTTCTACATTTGGATCTTCAAAAACTGTTTTTGGTAGAGTATTAGAAGGAATTATTTCTCCCTCTAAATGAATAAATATATTTCCGTCATTGTGATAATTGTAATTAATAAAAGAAGGATTTTTATCAAGAGTCCATGAGCTTAAATTTTTATAAGTATCTTTAAATGCTTTAAAATCTTTTACATAAATATATAATTCTAAAATTTTTACAATTCGTTTAGTAATATTTTTATATGCGTCTTTATATATAATTAAATAATAAGAATCAATACTAAAAGCACAATCGATTATTTTTAATCTAAAGCCGTTGATGTAATCAGGATATTTTTTTCCAAAGATGGTATTTTCTGTAATCTTATTAAAAACTTGATCATTATCAATTGTAATGACAGATTTATTTTGTGTTATGTAATCAAAATAATTCATTTGATAAAAATAGTGCTTATAAATAATTGATTCAGAGCGTCCTATACTATAATTTATAACTGTACTGTTTTTGTTTCCTTCTAAGTTAAAAGGTTTAATTATTGGTAAATTAAAAAAAGAATTTTCTTCTATTGATTCAGCTATATCAGAAAGTAGGTCTTTTTCTGGAAATAAATCTTCTACATCTTTAACTGAATATAGGATCTCACTTGGAAAGAAAGATTCTGAAAATGTTTTAGCGCTAGAATTGTACCACTTACATTTTAATTCTATCATTGGTAAACCAGTTTTCTCGGAAAATTTATTTTTTTCATCATTAAATTTAAATCCAATAACTGACATTAGAGGAGGTAAAAACTCTAAATGATTTGTTTCTACTAATTCTCCATTCTCTTTAGTACGGTTAACTTTAATTTTAAATAATTCTATATCTACACTTTTTAAAATCACTTTTTTGTTTAAGTAATGTTCTTTAATTAGATTTTCGTAATTTCTAATTGAAAGTTCTTTATTTGAATCAAGTAGTTTCTTTTTAAAATCAAATTCTGAAAGTAATTTATGATCCACCACAGAGAAAAATACTTTGTTTATTAATTTGCTACTAATCCACTTATCTATAAATTTACCATCTTTTGAATTGTAGTAAATGCAGTTTAGTTGTTGTCCAATATCTCTACCATTTTCTTTATCAAAAGATTTTTCTTTTATTTCTTTTACTACTAATAGAGGTGAAGTATATTCGGAGTAAGCAGCAATTCTAACATTCGTAAGATCATTTATAAATGGATGTGTTTTGAAAACGATAAGTTCTCCAGGTTTAATTTCGGACATAAAATCTTTTTATAGTTAAGATACCGAATATATGAATTTTAATGTTAAATTTGAAAAGAATCTGCGTGATGAGTAAATTACAGCTGAGTGGATCAAAAAACAGAATTTTATTCTGTTTTACTATTATACAAAAAGGTATATTAGGAAATGAGATTTAACAAATCTTGGGCTGTTTAGCTTTAAACTACCCTCTAATAGAAGAACTATTATTTCAATTAGTATTATACTTGGTTCGTTCGTTAAACACGATACCAGCAAAGTTAGCACATTAATTAGATATTTCATAGACATTCTTATATATTTACTCGCATCACCAATGACTCAGTAATTGGGTACCGGTCCAATTCATTTTATGAAGTATGTAATTTATTAACGCTATTGCTGATCGCAGATTCTTTTTTAATTTCTATTATGGATAAACCAAGTTGGCTAAAAGAAAAAGGTTATATACATTTATCTCCATCCTTAGAATTAGGAAATAATTGGTTTCAAACAGTAAAAAAAATCACTAATAAAAAGTATGTTGAAAGCTATGCTTTTTATCCATTAATTCATACAATACTTTCTGATAGAAAATTTAAAAAAGGGAATTTAGAAAAATTCACTACTGACAAGAGAAGACACACACATTATCGTATAAAAACTTCTCATCCTGTTAGAAATTCAAAAGATAGACCACTACATTATGCAAGTCATATGGATGCTTTAGTATATGGCTATTATGCAAGTATATTAAGAGATAAATATGAAAAATTATTAAAAAATGAACCATTACAAGATGAAGCTGTAATTGCATATAGAAAAATTGAAACATTTGAAGGTTCAGGTATTGGCAAGTCTAATATTCACTTTGCAAAAGAATGTTTTGATGAAATTAAAAATAGAACTCGAAATAATAATGAGGTAGGTGTTTTAGCTATTGATTTAAAAAGTTTCTTTTCTACTTTAGATCATAAAATCTTAAAAAAGCAATGGGAAAAGGTTTTATATGAAAATGAAAATTTGCCTAAAGATCATTATAATGTTTTTAAAGCGTGTACAAATTTTAAATACGTTTTATTAGATGATTTAAGAATTAAAAAAAACAAGAATGGTAAAAAAGCACCTTATGACGAAAGTAAATTAGCTAATATTCGTAAAACAAAAGGTTTTAGATGCTTTTTTGAGTCAAATGAAGATTTTAGAAATTATATAAAGGAAGGGAAATTACCTATTTACTCAAATCCATTCTCAAAAAAATTAGATAATGGTAAAATTGTTAAAAATGGAATACCTCAAGGTTTACCAATTAGTGCCGTTTTAGCTAATCTTTATCTTTTTGATTTCGATTTAGACATTGTTAATCGTTGGGTAAAATCTCAAAATATTTATTATAGAAGATATTCAGATGATATATTTATTGTATGTGAAAAAAATCTTTGTGATGAGATTGAAAAGGATATTAATGATTTAATTAAAAAATATAAAATAAAAATAAGCACAGATAAAACAGAAAAATTTGTTTTTAAAAATGTAAGTCATAAAGATGGTGAAAGATTAGAATGTTTTAGAGTTTTAAAAGAGGGAAAAGAAATTTCATCAGCAATGTCTTATTTAGGTTTTGAATTTCGAGGCTATCATACTGGTATAAAATCTACTAATCTTGCAAAATATTACAGAAAAATTATTTCAACTGTCAAAAGAAAAAGTAAAAGAACTTTAAAATTGCTTGAAGAAAATCCTCACGCTAAAAAAGCAATTTTTAAAAATCAAGTTAGAAAAATTTACAATCTACCAGTAAAATTTAGAGATGGAGATTTGACTGAAAAAAGAGTTAATAAGAAAATGAGATATAATCTTGTTTTAAATGATAGAGGATTTTATGAATTTAAATTTAGTGAGCGAAAAAATAAAAAGCAAGCTAATTATCATAGCTATATTAAACGATGTTGCAACGAATTTGACACAAATTCTTTTCAAAAACAGATTAAAAAAAGTAAACATATTGCTTATTCAGCTATTAATAAATATTTAAATGTAAGCTAAATAGATAGCACGGATTGTAAATCCATGCTATCAAATATTTTTTAGAATTTACTTTTTGTCCAATTTTGCTCAATCCAAGTTTTAATGTCCTTTTGGCTTCTCGTTTCTTTTGGAACTTCATTTCTAATCATTTTTTCAACTTTTATAGCAGAATCTTTGTTTTTGAAATTATTTTTTTCTGAAAATTTATTTACAAAATATAAAATTTCATATCCCTCTTTTCTGCTTAATAAAGTATTGTCAGGTTCTCCTGATACCGTTGGATCATCTCCTAAAACTGTTGTCCATGTATAATCTTTGTAATGTAGATCTGATTTTGTGATAAGTCCCATTTTAATAAATTTTTAGTTAGTATTATATTATTTGTTAGTAAAATTTAATTTTATAATTTTTAATTCATTGATTAGCACAACAAAGATTAATATTTAATAATCAACCACTTTACGGAAAACCATAATCTCACCAAATATTTATTCCCAACAAGAATACCACTAAATAAAACCAACAGACCAAGTATTTATACGGGTTTTACAAAAAACACTAAATAAAAAAAGCCCAACCAATAAAAGTTGAGCTTTCCACAATTAACAAATCCGTTTTTTGATTGATGATTTAAATAATCTTCTTAACTCCCGGAATAGCTACCAACAATCCCCCAAAAACAAAACTCCCCACAACTATCAACGGTGAAACTACCAGAAGTTTTACAGCAGGATCTACAGACCAGTTTCTTACGGCCAGGGTAAATGCGACAATGACTACGGGATGAAAAATATAAGTTGCAAAACTGTAACGGGATAATTTGGCAAGCAATGGCGTTGATTGATTCCATTTTGTTCTTCCTTTGATGAGAAGGACGGTTAAAATTGATAGTCCGATCCATTGTTCCCAGATGGCGTAGAGTAGTTGTTGCCAGTGAAAACCTCCGGAATACCATTCTACAGGCATTTTTACGGTGAGTCTGATCACGAAAAAGACAAGAAAAAAGACCAAACACAACCATGAAGAAAGGGTAAGACGTTTTCTGGTTTTTTCTGAAAGCTGTTGGAACCAATTGTTTTTGGAAGCCAATAATCCGATGATGAAAAAGGCGATGTATTGCGGGAAATGACCTAATTGAAATCCGAATGGTTTGAGAACCCAGCCTACGGGAAATATAATTCTAACGGCGAAACTTACAAGTCCCAATATTAATGCAAATAAAAGTATGTTTCGTGATGTGGGAACGGGCAATGTGTTTTCGAAACTGATCTTGAAAACCGTTTTTGCGATTACATAAATAGAGGTAAAAACCAACAAAGCCAATACAAACCACATTACGCCAACATCTATCCAGGTATCGTAACCGCTTAAATACTGCAAAAAGGTGATATGATGTTCCTGAGCAAAATAATACACGAGATAGCTCGTAAAAGGAGAAATTACAAGGGAATAAAATACTAACGGAATTCCTAAACGGATTAAACGATCTGTGATAAATTTAAAAGTGCCTTTTTTGGTAAAAGATGAATCGGTAAAATAGGCGGCAAGCATAAAGAAAAAGCCCATAAAAAAAGACTGGTTGACGCTAATAAACATTTTTACCGGAATAAGCACGCCAAAAATAGTAGTGGGTTCTGTATAATACCAGCCGTCTGAATTGCTGTACGCTATAAAAGTGTGGTGCAAAATAACCAAGATGGTCAATAGTATTTTGATGTTGCTAATGTAAACGAGCTGATTTGGTTCTTGCAAATCTTTAGATAAAGTTGCGTTTTGGGTTGTCATAACAGATTTGATTTAGTGTTTCTGAGGACAAACCTACAACAAGAAAAGACAGTTGTAAACGACCTTGTTATCACCAACAAGCTTTTGTGACGAACGACAAGCTTAAGCTATCTGCAGGTTTCGGAGTTGGTTGTAACAATTGTTGAAACTCTCAATCTGGTTTCGGGAAACGGGAACTTTTGCATTGGTATTAGGAAAAGATAAAAGGTAACCCTGAGAATTTCCACTTACTTTTTCGATCTTAAACATATTAACCAAATAGGTTCTGTGGCATCTGAAAAAATGCGGATAATCGGCGATTTGTTTTTCGAATTGTGTGAGCGAAATTCGTTTGAGTTCTACGGTAGCTTCTTCGTTGTTTGACTTTGTGAGTTCGATATAATTTCCATCGGCTTTTACAAATAGCAAATCTTCTAAGTTTAAAGTAAAATCATCTTGTTTGACTTGGGTATTGATAAAAAGGGTAGGAGATACTGCTGTTTTTTGTGTTTTGTTTTCAAGAGGAGTAAACTGAAGCACAAAAGGAGATCCTTTTTTTGACTTAAAATAAAAACCAGCCATTCTGAGGAAAAAATAAAAAAGGATTCCGGCAAGAAAACAGTTTCGTATTTCTTCATACAAATAACGCCATGACCAGTTATTTGGATTATTATATATTAAATCGCGCATTAAAAAACTGGCAATTCCGGACAAAAGCAAAAAAATGCCAACGTGAATGTATTCTTTCAGCAATGTCCAGTTTTTGAGTTGGTTCCGTGTGATGTAATTGTATGTTCCGAAATATGAAAACAAGATTAATGCAGGCGAAAAAGCGTGAAAAAAACAAATCAAAAAATAATTAAGTCTAAATTCAGGCTCATAAACGCCAAATGGCGCAAATAATAAAAGAAATACAAAAATAGAAGCAAATACAATCGCAGAACTTTTCAGGAGATTTTCTGGCTGATATCGGGTTGGATATTCAATTTCGTTTAATAAATGCTCTTTATTGATGTAAAATGGCATGGAATATTTGGCTTTGTTTGGGATTAAAAGTACAAAAATAGTTGTTATGAAAACGGGTGTCCTAGCCCTGATAGAAGTGGAAATCCTTTTATTTTTTTTCTTTAAAAAAATAAAAGATTGAAACGGATAGCAGGAAATAGCTCCTAAAATTTTTCCTCAACTTAATTGACATACTTAAAAAGCCTCCCAAAATCTCTCGATTTCAGAAGGCTTTTTAAATGAAATACCTAAATTTATTTCTTTATTCCTTAATTACTTTTTCGACTTTAATGCCGTTTTCAGTTGTAATTCTGATGAAATAAAGTCCGTTTGCTTTGTTTGAAATATCAAGTGTTGTATTGTTGTTGCTTTCTATTTTTGTTTGCAGGATTCTTCCCTGAACGTCAAATAATTCGATAAGTTTTATAGTATTGTCGCTATTAATATTCATATTTCCTTTTGTAGGATTAGGATATAATGCCACACTTTTATCAACTTCAAGATCTTTGGTTCCTAAATTTTTAAAAATAGTTTCGGCTTTATTGGTTTCAATTGGCGCGTTATAATCAAAGAAAATATCGGCTTGTTTTTCAACCTTGTCATTGGTAATCAGATCGTCCAGTGTTTTAATTTTAAATAAAATATTGCCATGATTGTTAACAGGAGGATCCTTTGCTGTAAGTTTTGCTTTTTTAGCAGTACCTAAATTGATGTTGGTAAAAATAAATTCAGCAACATTTCCGTGAATGTTTATTTGAGACGGATGCGAAGTATCTAATAATTGCAGCGAATTAATATCGTATTTGGTTGGATCGATCGCTACTTTTACCACTACATTCTCTGCAGGAGCCGTTCCTGTATTCTCAAAATTGATTACATAATGTAAATACTCGCCAATGGTACTCGGAGAAACATTTTTTCCTTCAAGACATTCGATATCATTAGGATCATAAGAACCTATCACAACCTGATTGTAATTAAATGTATTATCTGCCGGATTAAGATCGCCTGCAATTGGGTTTATTGTCGCTGTAAAATTCAATACATCATCTATATTTACGGGAGGCGTTTGTACGGGTGTGTTTACATTCAGTCCAAAATAATTACTTCTGCTTTCAAATGGAAGTAAGTTGTTGTAATTCCAGCCCAATAATCCCGGACTTTGCACATTTGGAGCCAAAGTTGCCAAACCATAATGCATTAAGTTTTGATTGTAGTTAAAATTAAAACTTCCGCTTGCGGTTTGATTTCCTTTGTTTCGAATCACGATTTCATACCAGGCCATAAATCCGGGTCTTGCAGGCACAATTGGCACAATAACAATTTCGATATCGCTTTGAGATCCGTTTGCGGTAATACAAAAATCCTGAGTTGCAACATTATTGTTACTATCTGCAAAAGAAAGCAACGGATTAACCGGAGAAATACTGAAAAGTGTTGGGTTTTCAAGATGTGGTGTTAGTGAAAAATTTCCTGCACCAGTATAAAAAACATATTTTCCGCTGGCTTTGGTAAAGGCTTCATTTTGCGTCGTGCCGTCATGAAGTCCAACTTTCAAATTTGGCTGTTTGGCATCTGAGGCATCACAACCATTGTTGTCAAGGTCAAAAGCAATTGTTCCTGTAATTGTATTGTAATTTCCGCCCGGCGTAAAAGAGCAATACGAGTTTACTTCTACATTTGATAAGCCAACGGTTAACAAATAGTTTTTTGTTGCAATAATATCTGCTTCGTCCTGACAAACAAAAGCCAGATTGGTATTGGCATTGCCTAAAAATAAAGTTTCGGTTTTTCCGTTTTTGGCAAAAATCATTTTAAGATTTGGATTGCTGCTTGCAGATAAAGTCTGGAAATTTGTAAAACCAGAAAGATCAATGTTTTCTAAGGCGCTTCCGTTTACGTTTAGGGTTATAATATTTGGTGAATCAGAGAAATCTATGGCCGTAATTGGTGTTTCAATACAAAAAACAGACGTTAAAGCACTGCAGCCCGAAAGGTTAAGAGAAGAAACAGTATTATAACTGCAATCCAGGCTTTTTAAATTGGTTAAACCAGCAACATTCAACGATGTTAACGGTGCTTTTTCAAGCGGTTTTCCACTTATAGAAAGCGTTTCAAGAGCTGTACAGCCCTGAACATTTATTGATGTTAATGCGGTACTAATATTACCAATATACTTTAGTGAACTGCAATTTGAAAAGTCGGCAGTAAAAAGATTTGTATCAACTAATGAAACATTATTCAATGCCGTACAACCCGAAAGATTTAGATTTGTGGTTGGGTTTTCGCTTAAATCCAGGATTTCTAAATTTGTATTTCCGGAAAGATTTAACGACGGAATTTGATTTGATTTTAAAAAGGCATTTTTCAAATTTGTTGTTCCTGTTAAGTTTAAATTCGAAATAGCATTTGTGGAAGCCTGAACCTGTACAAGATTTGGTGATGTACTTAAATTAAGTGCCGTTAATTGATTGTTGTTACAATTTAAATTGGTTAATGCGGTACAACCCGTAAGTGATAATGTCGTTAAGACATTATTTGACACATTTATATCTTTTAAAGCACTACAGCCTGAGAGATTTAACGAAGTAAGCGTATTATCCGGAAACAATATATATTCTAAACTTGAACAGTTTGAAAAATCTGCGGTTGTTAATACTTTCGTTGAATTAAAGGCAGATTGCGGAAAATTAAGCAACGTACAGCCTGCTGCATTTATTGAAGAAAGATTGGTATTATCTTCGATTAGAAAAGTAGTCAGTTTTGTTAAACCCGAAACATTTATTGACGTTAACTGATTGTTTACGGCGTTGAAATATTCTACATTCGGACAGCCAGTTATATCCAAAGCTGTCAAAACATTATCTGCCACATAAAAATCTTTTAAAAGAGGAAGATTGTTGACATTAAAAGTAGAAAAATCTGGATTTTGCTGTGCGAGAATAGTTGTTTGCAACGGATTATTTGAAATATTTAAAGTTTCAAGTAACGGATTTTCCATAAAAGATACGCCTGTTAAAGCATTCATTCCGGAAACGGTTGCTGTTACCAATGTTGGACTTTTTACAAAAAGCGTTTTTAAATTCGGCATTCCGCTTAAGTTAATCGAAGTTACGCTGATTTCCCTAAAACCTAATTCGGTTAAATTGGTAAAACCTTCAATTCCCTGAATGTTGGTCACTTGCGGAGCATTGGCACCTTCTATCCAAAGTTTGTCAATTAAAGCCGCTTCAGAAACTTCGATCTCATTATTAAAATTGGTGTCTATTCTCGTAACAGGAACACCGCCCGAAGATGCTGTAAAATTATTTGCACCGCCATTTACCAGCATGGCCTTAAATGTAGTATCTGTAAAAGTAAGAATCTGTGCATTTACCAGACCGGTAAAAAGCAAGATCATTAAGAGTAATTTTTTTCTCATAATTATTATGGTTTGAGTTGTTCGTTAGAAAATTTTGGGGATGATTTTAAAGTGAATTGATTAATTCCTGCAGCTTTTCTTTTTTGCTTTGTGCAATCGGAATATTGGCATTATCCGCCATAATCACATAGCCGCCATCTGTTTTAATGTACGATTTGAGATACGATAAATTGATTAAATGCGATTGGTGAATACGTTCAAAACCGTGTTCTGCCAATAATTCTTCATATTCCTTAAGTGTTTTTGATATCAAAACAGGTTTGTGGTTTTTGATGAAGAATTGGGTGTAATTTATTTTGGCTTCACATCGAATAATATCCGAAACTTCAAATAAATGAATTCCGTCACTTGTTGATAAGGCAATTCTCTTAAAATTGTCGACTTTTTTACGGATGTTTTCCAATAATAAATCAATGTTTTCAAACGAATTATTTTTTCCCACTGCTTCTTTTATTTTGGCCATTGTAAGCTGCAGTTCTTCGGGATCAACAGGTTTTAGAATAAAGTCTAAAGCACTAAATTTAAAAGCTTTCAGGGCATATTGTTCGTGCGCGGTAATAAAAACAACATGCGATTTCAGTTTTCCGTTTGCTTTAGAAAGACGTTCCAGAATATCAAAACCGGTTCCGTCTGTTAAATGAATATCCAGAAAAATAACCTGCGGATTCAGTTTTTCTATTGCAGCGATTCCGGTTTTTACACTTTCGGCTTCGCCAACAATAAAAATATCATTTGTGTATCGTTCTAAAAGCGCTTTTAGTCCGGTTCGTAAATGCTTGTCATCGTCGATTAATAGTGCTGTTATCATGGTCGGTTATTTATGCTTTTTGATATTGAAATTGATATTGTTTTTCGAATTAAGACATATACTGAATTGGCAGATATAAAGTAACTTTTGTACCTGTTTTTTGTTGTGCCGAATTGAGTTCGATAATCTCTATTTTAGCCGATTTGGAAGTGATCGATTCCATAATCTTCAAACGCTTTTTTGTAATTTCCAACGCCATAGACTGATGTGCCGTAACGGAGTTTTCTTTTAAAAGTTTGGATTCTGATAAACCAATTCCGTCATCTGTAATCGTGCAGATTAATTGCTCTTTTTGAACATCAAAATTCACACTGATTTTTCCTTTTCCTTCTTTGGGAACCATGCCGTGCAAAATCGCATTTTCGACAAAAGGCTGAATCAATAATGGCGGTAACCCCATATTAAACTCTACATTTTCTGTGGATTGAATTTCAAATTCAAACTTATCATGAAACCTAAGCTGTTCGAGTTCGAGATAATTCTGTAAACTTTCGATTTCTTTATCAATTGGAATCAATGAACCTTTTGAGTATTCGAGCGTGAGACGCATTAATTTTGAAAATTTAGACAGATATTTTAAAGCAGAGTCAGTTCCGTTCTGAACAATAAAACTCGAAATCGAACTCAGACAATTAAAAACAAAATGCGGATTCATTTGTAAATGCAGTGCTTTCTGTTCGTATTCTGCTACTTCTTTTTTAAGTGTGAGCTGCCGTTTAACCTGCATTCTGTTATAAATTACAATACTTAAAACAATTAATAATAATATTGCAAGGATAGAAAAAATAACGAATTGTGTTTCTCTTTTATGTTTTTCAAAAAGTAAAGCTTCTTTTTTCTTAAACTCGTAATTCATTTCTGCACGGGCAAACTTCATGTTAATTTCCTGATTTTGAATACTGTCACGTGAGCTTACGTAATTTTTGTAATGTGTTAGGGCTAATTTTGTTTCATTTAATGATTCATACAATTCGCTTAGCAGCTTTTCGGTATGATAGGTTTGATCTTGTACGCCAATTTCTTTTGCATACGTTAATGATTTAAGTGCGAAAGAAAGCGCTTCATTATATTTTTTCTGTTTTTGTAATAATAAACCAATATTGTACAGAGCAAGAGAAGCACCAAATTTATTCTGAATTTCCTCGTATAATGTTAGTGATTCCTGATAATAACCAAGTCCCACAGAAAGATTATTTTGTTTGGTATGATAATCTCCCAAATAATTATTTAAAAGTGCAGATCCGCGTTTGTTATTGTTTTTTTCGAAACCTTTTTCTGCTTTTTGATAATATTCAATGGCATTTTTGTAGTTGCCCAATTCAAAATAAATTACACCAATATTGGTCAGCGTCATGGGCGCATTTTGTTCGCCAAGAGCGATTTGTATTTTTGAAGCTTCTTTGAGATAATGCAAAGCTTTAGGATAAATTTGCTGCGATTTATAGAGGACTCCCATGTTATTGAGTACTTTAGAAATGCTTTGTTCTTCCTTAATTTCCTGATATAATGACAAAGCCTGTTCGTAATTTTTCAACGATAAGAGATAATTACTTTGTTCTGAATATACTACGCCAGAACTTGCATACGCTCTTGCCAGTCCTTTTTTATATTGTTTTTGATCAGGATTTTGATTGAGGCATTTTTGAAATTCGGTTTGTGCTTTTTTAAAATATTGTAGGGCAACAGGATAATTGCCCAGAATGATAGAGGCATTTCCTTTGTTGTTATAAGCAGTTGCAAGACCAAAATTATATCCTGTTTTAGTGCTTAAAAAGGCTGCTTTTTGAGCATAAAATAAAGTGGAATCAGTATCAATTTCCTTATATAAATCAGCGATTACATTGTAATGATTAACTTTTGAAGTATCTATTTTGGTAACACGCAAAATGCGCTGCAAACTATCGATCTGACTATTTTGAGCATTTGCAATACCGCCAATAAAACTGAGCAATAAGAAAAGGGTTAAACGTAATTTTAGATTCACCTGATTTGGTTTTTTGGTTGTTGTGAGACAAATGTATAATTTGTTTTCAACTATCATAACACCAATTATTATTTACACCGTTTTGATTATTATTTGATTGTTTTGGGTTATTTGAATGTTTAAGGAAGATGAGAAATGTTTTAAAAACCTATAGAGTTTATAAATTTGGGTGTAAATTTTACTCCAAAGTGCGCTATCCTGAAGCCTCGGGATACGCAAGGTGTGCAAAGTTTATTTATTTCACGCAGATTTAAAAAGATTAAAGCAGATTGTACAGATTCAAGAAGATAATTTTAAAATTAAATCTGCTCAAATCTGTAGAATCTGCGTGAAAAAAAATCATTTAATCTTTTAATCTGTGGCTTTAGATATTATTATTGCTGTTCGATGATTTTAATGATTTGTTTGGGAATTTCTTCAAAACCTTCAATAGAATAGGGTTTAATGAGGTAACCTTTTATACCAAGCAAATCGCATTTTTCCTTATAAGCAGGATTTATACTTGTCGAATAAATAAAACACGGAATACTTTTTAATGTTTCGGTATTTAAAATTTGCTGTAGCGCTTCAATACCATCAATTATAGGCATATTTATATCGGTAAGAATAACGTCAGGAGTTGCGTTGGAAGTGTTTTTTAAATAATTTAAAAGTTCTTCGCCATTTGACACTAAGCTAACTTTATCAAAATCAGGATTTTTATTAAAGATTTCAGAGATTACATCGGCGTCATCTTCGTCATCTTCGGCAATAATAATATGTAGATTGTTTAATTTTGTCATTTTATATTGGAAAATAAAGATTAAATGTGGTGCCTTGGTTGAGAGTACTTTCTACAGTTATATTCCCGGAGTGATTTTCCATGATTTTTTTGCAAATGGCAAGGCCAATACCATTTCCGGAATATTCATTCTTAGCATGTAAACGCTGAAATATTGTAAAAATTTTGAGCAGATGATTTTTTTCCATTCCAATCCCGTTGTCCTTTATTTGAATTTTTACAAATTTATCAGCAGACTCAAAATCATCAATTTGAAAAATTTGTATAACAGGAGGAATATCTGTTTTACTGTATTTAATTGCGTTTGAGATTAAATTAGAAAAAAGTTGTCGCATTTGCACTTTTGAAGCTTGTAATACAGGGAGTTTTCCTATTTCAAAATTAGCTTTTTTATCATTAATTATAATTTCCAAATCCTCATTAACTTCAGCAATTATTTCAACCAGGTTTACCTGTATACGCTCTTCCTGTGCATTATGTGAGGAATAATTTACCAAATCATCCACGAGAGAATTTAATCTTAAAGCAGATAATTTCATTACATTCAGATATTTAGTATCTGTTTCTGAAAGATCTGTTTTGTTGATTCTTTCGTTATACATTACTATTTTTCTAAGCGGTTCTTTAAGATCATGAGATATTACATGAATAAACTCTTCAAGATTAGAGTTTATACGGTTTAGTTCGTTTATTTTTTCCTCAAGCTCTTTTTGATGCTGAATTAAAGCATTTTCGTGTTTTTTCTTTTCTGTTAAATCAGTAACGACAATTCCTAATCCCTGTACAGCTGGTTCAAGATCAGTTACAGATATTGAGGCCAAAAAAGTTTTAGTGCTGTAATTGGTTTTAAATAAGATTTCGTGAGCAGTTATGCCGTATTTTAACGATTCGATAAGAGCAGTAAAATGATCCGAATTATTAAAATATTCCTGTAAATAGTTTCCAATTATTTTTTCCGAAGGTACACCCAAAAGCTCAGAAAAATAATCGTTGCAGTACAGGATCAAACCATTCCTTGAAATACTCAAAGCGCCCTGCCTGAATTTTTCAATTAAAAGCCTGAAAGTATAATCTGCAGTTTCAAGAGAATAAAGCTGTGGTGTTCCGTTATTGCTTACTACTAATGCATCAACATCTCCTGTTTTAATGGCCTCAACAATACTATTAGACTCATGAAGTTCCTCTTTTAATGCTGCTATCTCTTTTAATAAAGATTCGATATGTTTGTTGTTATCGCTCAAATTTGTTCCCTTAAATTTAGTATTTGTAATACTTTTTCCCTGTCTGACAAATCACCTAAAATGATTCTTCTTGGTGCAGGACCTATCTTAATCAATGTTGGTATGGCTACAATTTGATGTATTACGGCCTGTTCTGTATCCCGACTTATATCTATAATTTCCAGTTCGAAATTACCGGCGAGATATTTATCACATATTATTCGTAAATTTTCTATTGCATGCCCTGATTTTACAGACATACCCGAAACAAAAAGCATAAACTTATGTTTTTCCGGTTTTGTAACATCAGATGAGTTGCTCATTATAACGCTTTTAAAGGTTTAATATTGAGCCCCACCAAAACTCTTTCTTCATTAGAAAGATCCCCAATTATTTTACGAATTGGTTCAGGAAATTTTCTGACCAACGTAGGAACGGCCAGGATTTGATCTCCTTCGGCCAACTGCGGACTTTTAAGTAAGTCTATAATTTCGATACTATATTTACCCGCCAAGTATTCTTCGGCGTATTTCTTTATATTTTCGAGTGCTTTAATCGACTTTGGTGTCTGACCTGCGATATATAGCAACAATTGCCATTCGGCTACAGCTTCTTTTTTCATTTTATTGCTATTTTTTTTTAGGATTCAGTTTTTCCTGCAACTCTTCTGTTGCTTTTAAGATACTTAATTCTTCTTCTGCCGATTCAAATTCGTTTCGAAGCGCTTCAATATTAGCTTGAAGTACTTTGCGTTTACGCTCAATTTCTCTGTCTTTTCTGCTTATTTCGTTTTGCAGTTTAATATCTGAAATTGTTTTTTTGAACAAATGTGATTTTCTCGCTGATCCTGTAAGTATTCCCTGCGGGCCTAATTCTATATCAAGCAGTTCAATTCCTTTATTTGTAATGACAAATTCTCTAACCTGATTAGAATGTCCCATTCCTCTGGCTTTTACAATAAAAATTCCTCGGTTTCTTTCGCCAATTCCTTCCATATCGCGTACCGTAATCCAGGTATCAACTAAAGATGATACAGATTCTTCGGCAAGATCAGGTCTGAAATTGTCTGTTTGTTTGTTTAAAGAAGTAAAAAGTGCCGTAATATTATTTGCTTTTAGCATATCTATGAGCCTTACCAGCATCGAACGAACTTCCTGCTCGCTACCAACATTAATAAGATTACTTATAGGATCGATTACTATTGTAGTTGGTTTAAAATCTTTGATAAATTTTCGTAGTGTAAGCAAATGCAGCTCAAGACCATTTAAGGATGGGCGGGAAGAATGAATTTGCAGATTGCCTTTTTTGATATATTTTCCAAGATCAACACCTATAGATTTCATATTACGAACCAATTGCTGTGGTGATTCTTCAAAGGCAAAATAGATAACACGCTCGTTATTTTCACATTGTTTATTGGCAAAATAACATCCAACCGTTGTTTTTGCTGTACCTGCAGTTCCGGAAACCAATATATTACTTCCTCTATAAAACCCACCACCCTGAAACATGTTGTCTAATCCGGGCACTCCCGTAGGAATTACATCCGAAGAAACTTCATTATTCAGTTTTAATGATGTGATAGGCAATACCGAAATTCCGTCCTCATCAATTAAAAAAGGATATTCATTGGTACCATGAGTCGATCCGCGGTATTTTACAATTCGCATTCTTCTGGTCGAAACCTGTTCGATAACACGATGGTCTAAAACGATAACACAATCCGAAACATATTCTTCCAGTCCCTGACGCGTAAGTGTTGCTTCTCCGCGTTCGCCTGTAATAATTGCCGTTACGCCTTTGGTTTTAAGCCAATGAAATAATCTTCGTAACTCAGCTCTAAGAATCGCCTGATTGTCAAGACCTGCAAATAAAGATTCGATCGTATCCAGCACCACTCGGGTTGCTTTTATCGAATCGATGGCATGTCCTAATCTTATAAATAAACCGTCGAGATCATATTCTCCCGCTTCTTCAATTTCCGATCTTTCAACTCTTACATAATCCACTACAAGCTTTTTATCTGCTTTTAGTTTTTCGAGGTCAAAACCAAGTGATTTGACATTTAATGTAAGATCATCCGAAGGCTCTTCAAAAGACATGAAAACTCCGGGTTCGTTATATTCTGTAATCCCTTTAATAAGGAATTGCATAGATAACAATGTTTTTCCGCAACCTGCACCACCGCAGACTAAAGTTGGTCGTCCTTTAGGAAATCCACCATCTGTAATCTCATCCAGGCCGTCTATTCCTGAAGGAGTTTTTGGAAAAATAAAACTATGTGATTTTGTTTGTTTTTGCACGATATAAAATATTCTGTTTACTCAAATATACGTTTTCCTACAATATTTAACATTAACATTTATTAAAGATTTAACAGCTGTTTAAATAATTTTGAGGTCATTATTTAGAAAAAACTGCCTTATTTCACGAATAATAAATGATTAATGCAAATACTCTCGAATTACTATTGAAATTAAGAATTTTTTAAATCAAAAAAAAGAAAGCTGAAGAATATTTTTACTGATGATATTTTTTTCAGCTGTTGTTTTGGCTAAGCCAAGAGCAGTTTCAAAATGCTGATGCGCTTTTTTATTGTCAACATCGGTATATAAATTTCCGAGTAAAGAATAATAGAAGTGATTATCGGTTAAATTGAGTTTTTCGGCTTCAATAATGGCTTCTTTTTTACCATTTACTTTTGATAAGGCAAAAGTGCGGTTTAAAGCCACAATTGGTGAATATTCTAAAATAATCAAATTATTGTACAATTCCAGAATATGCTGCCATTTTTCGGGAGAATCTTTTTTCTGTGTATGCCAATAGGCAATTCCGGCTTCGAGATGGTATTTAGAAAGTGTATTTCCGGTTGAAGATTTACTTAAAAAATACGTTCCTTTATCGATTAATTCATGATTCCAAAGTAATTCATCCTGATCCTGATATAAAATAATTTCTCCGTTTTCTGAAGTTCGTGCTTCAAATCTTGAAGAATGAAAACACATCAAAGCCATTAAAGCATTCGTTGCAGGTAAATTGGTACTTTCATTCTGAATCAATAAATAGGTGAGGCGCATCGCTTCTGCACAAAGATCTTTGCGTAAAGTAGTATTTTGCGATGTAGAATAATAACCTTCAGAATATAGCAGATAAATCGTTTTTAAAACTGTCTCAATTCGGTCGTTAATTTCTGCCGAATTAGGATGCTGAATTTTAATGTTTTCTTCTTTGAGCTTTTCCTTGGCACGATTGATTCTTTTATAAATTATTTCTTTATTAGATAAAAAAGCGTCTGAGATTTCATTGATTCCAAAACCGCATAATAAGTTTAGCGCCAATGCAATCTGAGCTTCGTTTGAATTACAAGGATTACAAACCGTAAAAATCATTGCCAATTGGCTATCGGCAATATTTTGTTCCGATAAATCAATTTCTGTTTCCGGATTATTAAGAGGTGTGTTGTATTTTATTTCGGTTACAATCTTCTTTTCAAAAACATCATTTCGTTTAAAATAATTTTTGGTTTTATTTTTCGCAACTGTATAAAGCCAGGCAGTAGGATTATCCGGAATTCCTTTTATAGCCCAGGTTTCGGCTGCAGCCAAAAATGTATCGCTCACAATATCCTCAGCAATCTCAATATGATGAATACCAAACAGATTACTAAGTACCGAAACTATTTTCTGGTATTCTGTCCTGAATAAATTTGGTATGAGTTCTTTTTCCATCATAAATATAAAATTTCAAATTTTTTATCCCGAAGTCTCGGGACCAAATTCCAACATAAACTGCGGTTATTGTAACCGTAAATCTTTGTCAAAGTTTTAAACTTTGACAAAGATGCCTAAACTCTTAAAAAAATTCCAGTCTTCTATAATTGGAATTTGGAATTTAAAATTTGGAATTTAACTATTCACCGCCATTCTAATCTCTACATTACCGCCTAAATTCAAAATTGGGCAATTCTGTGCGATTTCGGCCGCTTCGTCATAATCCTTGGCTTTTACGATAATCATTCCGCCAATAGATTCTTTGATTTCTACGTACGGACCGTTTGTTACGTTTTTGTTATTGGTGACAATTTTTCCCTGTCCGTCCCAGCGTTGTAACGGTCTTGCCAGTTTATCCTGTGCAGCCAGACTTCCGAACCAATTTTGCCATTGCTGAAAATGCTGCTGCATTTCTTCCGGAGAAGGCTGTATTTCTTTAGTTGTAAAATCTCTTCTGAAAATTAATAAAAACTCGTTCATTGTTTTATGTTTTTAAATTAAAAATCTTTTTAATATTGAATATTTTTTCACGCAGATTTTAAAAAGATTTAAGCAGATTCACGCAGATAATTTTCCAAATTTAAATCTGCTTAATCTGCCAAATCTGCGTGAAATAATAATCTTTTAATCTGTGGCTATAAAAAAGCTGTTTTACATTGAAGAGATAAATTTACTATTTTACCTCATATAAAAAACAGCTTGATTTATTTATCCAAATTGCCCAACTCTGTAAGAACCTACATTGTTTGGAAAAGCAAGATTTAAACGGTTCCATGTATTGATCGTTGTAATAGCCAAAGTAAGATCGATCAATTCTTCATCAGAAAAGTGTGCTTTTGCTTCATTATAAACATCATCAGATACATGACAGGCAGTTACAGCTTCAGCATAGGCAAGTGCGGCTCTTTCTTTATCTGTATAAAAAGGAGTTTCTCTCCATGCACTTAAACCAAACAAACGTTGCGGGGTTTCTCCTGCCGCCAAAGCTTCTTTTGAATGCATATCCAGACAATAAGCACAACTATTGATTTGTGATACTCTAAAATCTACTAAATCTACAAGTGATTTTTCAAGACCTGATTTTTTTAAATAAACAGTAATTCCAAATAAAGGAGTTAATGCTTTTTGACCTTTTTCGAATAAATTAATTCTAGTTTCCATCGTGTATAGTTTTAAATGTTATACCCTAATGACAACCGAACTTTCAGAATTGGACAAATTTTTAGAAAAAAAATAAAAAATATTTAACAGCATCCCGAAGCCTCGGGACGCAAAGGTTTTTTTAAAGTGTGTTAACAATACATCCCGAAGCCTCGGGACGCAAAGTTAAATCAACACAAAGCTTGTGAATTCTGTATTTAATCATAGCGCACGGTTTTAACCGTGTGGATTGTGATATGAAAGTTTGAAACATGGGATTATGATATGAAAATATAGCGCACGGTTTCAACCGTGGGGACATGTATGTGGAAATATATTGCGTTCCAACGGTTGAAACCGTTGGCTATGTTTTTTATAATCTGTAAAGTATTTGGGCAGAAACGCCTTTGTTTATTGGGACAAAATGTGTGTACTGTATACCAAATTGTATAAAATTTACACACACTGTTTTGTTGTGAAGCTAGATAAATAGCTCTATAACAGCGAAAAAGCATAATGGCATAAGGGTTGCTTACTGAGATAATGTGATTCTGTATACAATTTTAATAAAACAGAGCACAATTTAATTAAAAGCCATTTCAGATAAAAATAAAATAGAAGACAAACATGGAAAGTGAAACAATTATCTCAAAACAATTTTATTCTTCAAGTGATACCAGTAATGTAGAACAAACTTTAAAAAGTTCCATTTTTCGCATTAATAACGACACTACCACTAAAAATATTGCACGAACATCAAACCCATTAAATTTATTTGTACTTGCGGGTACTTTTATCTTAATGTTTGCAGGTGCTTTTGCAGTTTATCTATTACAAGATGACTTTGATCAGTTTCAGTTAGACAGAATCAATTCAACATGGGGTTATCCTTTTTTAATCGTAACCATATTATTGTTTTTCTTCCAAACAGGAGCTTTTCTTTATAATGTATATTTATTTTTCAAATACAAACCGATCGAATCAGTTAGTGATGAATTATTGCCAACTACTACTATAATTGTTCCTGCATACAACGAAGGAAAATTAGTTTGGGATACTTTATTAAGTTTAGCAAACAGCGATTATCCAGAAGAAAAAATGCAATTATTAGCCGTTGATGATGGTAGCAAAGATGATACATGGTACTGGATGCAACAGGCAAAAATTAAATTAGGGGATCGTTTGACGATTTTTCAACAGCCTGAAAACAGAGGAAAACGTCACGCACTTTACCGTGGGTTTGAATTAGGAACAGGAGAAATTTTTGTAACGGTAGACAGCGATTCTATCGTAAAAACAGATACTTTACGAAATCTAGTAAGTCCGTTTGTTACAAATGAAAAATGTGGGGCAGTTGCAGGAAACGTTCAGGTTTTGAATAATAAAAAAGCAATTCTTCCTAAAATGTTAAACGTAAGTTTTGTAATGAGTTTTGAATTCATGCGTTCTGCAGAAAGTATGTTAGGATCTGTACTTTGTACTCCGGGTGCTGCTGCAGCTTATCGTAAAACGGCTGTTTTTGGATGTCTTGACGAATGGATCAACCAAACTTTTATGGGACAGCCATCGGATATTGGTGAAGACCGCGCTATGACAAACATGATTTTAAAACAAGGAAATCACGTATTGTTTCAAAGAAATGCTACTGTATTAACAAACGTTCCTGAAGAATATACAGGTCTGTACAAAATGTTCATTAGATGGGCGAGAAGTAATGTTCGTGAAAATATTGCGATGTCTAAATTTGTTTTTAAAAATTTCAGAGAAGGATCTAAATTTGGCTCAAGATTGTTACTTATAAATCAGTCTTTAAAAATGTTAATGTCTTATCCATTTTTAGCTTTCATGTTCTTTTTTATTGCCATTCACCCGGTATTATTTTTAAGCTCTACATTATTGAGTATATTAATCGTATCTAGTTTCCCAGTGTTCTTTTATGCAAAAAGATATAATTTAAGAGAATCACTTTGGGCATATTCATATAGTCTTTTTTATACCTTCAGTTTATTCTGGATTACGCCATATGCAATTGCAACGGCAAATAAAAGAGGCTGGTTAACACGTGGTTTAACCGAACAAAAAATAAAATAAAAACGCTAAAATAAAACTGCATTAAAATTAGAATAGATTATTTGTTTGAAAGACTCCTGCTGATAAAGTAGGAGTTTTTTTATGGAGTTGAAGTATTACAATAGAATTATGAATTATTGAATAAAAAAAATAACCCAAGGTACGTAAAGCGGATAATTATATAGGAATGGATCTATAATTTTGCACGAAATCCTAAAAAAAAGTTTCAAATACCCAATCTAAAAAAAATACCATGTCTGATTTTTTAAAACAATTTGGAGAAGATCTTCAAAAAAATGTACCAGGTTTTATTGCAGTTTCTGTAGCTGAAATTAAAAGCGGAATGTCATATCACTCACAATCTGTAGTGGCTGATTTTGATCCTGAATTAGCATCTGCCTATAATCTTGAAGTAGTTAAAGCAAAGATGAATGCCATAAAAGCACTAAGTCTGGAAGGACAAACAATTGATAATGTAATGATCACCCTAACATCTCAAATTCATATTATTGATGTATCAGATAATGGAGATTATTTTATCTATCTGGCAGTAGATTCTACAAAGGCAAATTTAGGAATGACAAAATCTATTCTGAATAAATACAAAAAAGAAATTGAAGAAAAATTGTAATACTATTTTTTAGTATTGAAAAGGGAATATCAGTTGGTGTATTCCCTTTTTTTTTGCCTAAAAATTAAATACTAATGATGCTGCTTTATTCGGATTGATTTATATTTAATGCGTAAAACATAAATTGTATAAATGGAGTTACGTGAGTTTTTTGAAAAATATCCGGATGAAGAAACCTGTATCGAAGAATTTAAAAACAAACGTCTTGAAAGCGGTTTGGATTGTAAAAAATGCGAACATAACCAACACACTTTTCGAAGAACTGATTTAAAATTTCAGTGTAAAAAATGTGGCACTCGAATAGGACTTCGTTCAGGAACCGTGATGGAAAATTCAAATTTACCATTTAGGCACTGGATGATTTGTATTGAATTGATGACACTTTCAAAACGAAAATTTTCGGCATTACAAATTCAATATTTATTAGGGCACAAACGCTATGAACCAATTTGGCTAATGGTTCAGAAAATTCATCTCGTCATGCGCACAAGAGATGAAAAATACAGATTAAAAGCTTATACTGATTTTGACAGCGAATTTTTGAAAGAAATAGAAAAAAACAGCATTCTTCAAAAAAGAAATAACAGCAGTATTTAGTAAAAAATCAAAAATAACTGCAAAATTTATTCTTTTAGTAAAATCAGGAATTATTTACAACTAAATGTTCTGTGGTAATATTTATTTTGCCCGTTAATAGTTGTATTAATAATTAAATTATTACATTTGGTAAGAAGGCAATAAGCATAAAACGTTATTTATTGGCATCATGAATTTTTTATAAAGTAAGGCTTAAGTAATACCACAAAATATTAGGAAAAAACATTAGAATATTGTCTAATAAGATTCCAAAAATTTAAAACCAATGGCATATAAAAAGTTTCTCCAAATCGATGACGATTTAGATGATTGCGAATTGTTTATGGAAGCACTTAATGCGGTTTCTCACTCATCATACACAGGAATAAATGATCCTGTAGAAGCTTACCAAAAGCTTTTAATGATGGAAATAAAACCTGACGTAATTTTTCTTGATCTCAATATGCCTGTTATGTCCGGCTTAGAACTTTTGACCGAAATAAAAAAACAGGACGTACTACAGCAAATTCCAATTATTATTTTTTCAACTTCACAGCTTGAAGATATTAAACGAGAAGCCAAACAACTTGGAGCACACGATTATATTTCGAAACCAAATAATTTTAACGACTTAAAACAAATTTTAAGAAAGTATGCTTACGAATCAAAGCATGCATAATTTTTTTAGATTCTTAGAATTATATGATATTACTCAGAACAGATAACTTAAAAAACTTAGTACAGCTATCTGTTTTTTTTTACTATTTTTATTTGCAGAAATAAGTCCAGAGTAATCATATGTATGTTTAATTTTCGAAAATGAAATTATCTACCCAAATCCTTTTAGCATTTACACTGATAATTTTGCTCTCTGTTGCAGACTCATATACCAATTATATGATGTCAAAAAAAGTACAGTTAAACTCCCATTTTCTAGCCAGGTCAGAAGAAATAATCCGTACTTCAAACAAAACCCATAAAGCAATTATCGAAATGCAAAGTGCCTTTAGAGGTTATTTGCTTACAGATGATCGTGTTTTTTTAGATTCTTATTTTAGAGGCCTTAAAATTGTACCGCTTTTAGTAAATGAGCAAAATTTGCGTATTGGTAATGATAATTCGCAGCGCGTTATTTTTGATTCGATTAATACGCTTCATCATAATTGGCTTCATTATTCTGAAAAACTCATTCAGGCAAGAAAACAAAATCCTAATTCTTTTAATAATTTCTTCGAAAATTCACTAAAAAAACACATCGGTAAAAATATCAACGATGAAATCTCCAAAAAGTTCACAAGATTCGACCGAATAGAATATAAAAGAAGAAAACATCATAGTGAAGAGTTGCTTATTTCTCTCAGGCACACCCGAATTTTTTCTCTCATTTTCCTAACTTTGACTATTATAGTAGGGGTTTCCAGCACGTTTTATATCATGGAAATTACGACCAAACGAATTTCATCGATGGTTAGTCTGGCCGAAAATATTTCTAAGGGAAAATTCACAAGTATTGAAGATACCAGAAATGATGAATTAACGGCTTTGGCATCATCATTAAACAGTATGTCCGGCAAACTTGATAAAAACATCCACGAACTTAAAAACAGAAACGCCGAACTTAATAAGTTTGCTTATGTCGTTTCTCACGATTTAAAAGCGCCCATACGCGGAATTCATAACGTAATAACCTGGATTGAAGAAGATTTGGATGGAGAACTTTCTCCTGAATTAAAAAGATATTTAGCTATTATTCCGCAAAAAACCAGACGAATGGAAGCCCTAATTAATGGTTTGCTAGATTATGCACGACTAAATATTAAAGTTCCGCCAGAACACATTGATACCAACAATCTGGTGCATGAAATTGCAGATTCGATTGTGCCAAGGAATTTCAAATTAGAAATAGGGCATTTGCCTGAATTATTTACAGAACGAATAAAACTCGAACAGGTTTTTGCTAATTTAATTAGTAATGCCGTAAAATATACCACTCGGGAAGATGCCGTAATTGAAATTAGCTGTAGAAAATATTCTCATTTTTATGAGTTTTCGGTAAAAGATAACGGAATTGGTATTGCAATAGAATATCATCAAAAAATATTTGAAATATTCCAGACACTTCGTGAACAAAACGAACAGGAAAGTACAGGTGTTGGACTTGCAATTGTTAAAAAAATTATCGACGATCAACAAGAACATATTATTGTGATCTCTAAAGTTGGAGAAGGTACAGAATTTATTTTTACCTGGAGAAATAGTTAGAATTATGAAAAAGCCGACCATTTTATTAGTAGAAGATGATGAACTCGACATTATTAGTGTAGAAAGATCATTAAAAAAATTAGAAATTGAGTATGAACTTCATTCCGCTTACAACGGTATCGAAGCCTTAAAACTGTTACGCGATCCGGACTTAAACCTGAATCCGCAAGTGATTCTTTTGGATATTAACATGCCAAGAATGAATGGAATAGAGTTTTTGAAAGTGCTTCGGGAAGATGAAAAACTGAAACATTTGAAAGTTTTTATAATGACCACTTCTTCTGAAGGAGAAGATCGGTTTGGGGCAGAAAAACTTGGGATTTCAGGCTATATCATAAAACCTCTAAATTATAATGACAATACCAAAAGATCAGATTCTATGGATGCTTTTGTACAATTTCATTTAAGGAAGATTTTGATTGAAAGTATGTGAGAAGTTCGATGTTAGGCGTTAGAAGAAAGAAGATAGATTTTAGAAGCAAGATTTTAGAAGAAAGAAGCAAGATTTTATAGAATAGTTACAAACAAATAAACTATTCAGGCAAAAGATAAATTTAATTCATTTTAAGAATTATGAAAAAAGCAAATGAAGAATTCGAAGAATCTGTTTTAACAGATGCTGAATTTTTAAAGATTTTAATTAAAGTTAAAAACGGGAATTTTACACAGCGTTTTCCAACAGATCAAAGCGGTGTAAAACGTTCGATTTGTGATACTTTAAATGAAATTATTGATCTTAACGAACGAATGGTTTTTGAATTCCAGAAAGTAGGGAAAAGCATTGGTAAACAAGGAAAACTAACCAATCGTGTAGCGCTTGATGGTGCGAGAGGTTCGTGGAGTTCTTGTGTGGATTCGGTTAATACGCTAATTTCAGATCTGGTGCATCCAACGATCGAAATTGCACACGTAATTACATCGGTTGCAAAAGGAAATTTATCTCAGGAAATGCCCCTTTCTATTGAAGGAAACCCACTTCAGGGAGAGTTCCTCAGGATTGCAAAAGAGGTAAACGGAATGGTAAAACAGCTGAATTTATTCTCGATGGAGGTGACCCGTGTGGCACGTGAGGTAGGTACAGAAGGAAAACTGGGAGGTCAGGCAAAAGTGCGAGGTGTAGGTGGAGTTTGGAAAGATTTGACCGATTCTGTAAATAAAATGGCCTCGAACTTAACAGGTCAGGTACGTAATATCGCCGATGTAACAACCGCTGTAGCAAAAGGAGATTTATCTAAAAAAATTACCGTAGACGTAAAAGGAGAAATCCTGGAGCTGAAAAATACAATCAATACGATGGTGGATCAGTTGAACTCATTTTCATCTGAGGTAACCCGTGTGGCGAGAGAGGTAGGAACCGAAGGAAAACTGGGAGGTCAGGCGCAGGTAAAAGGTGTCGGCGGAACATGGAAAGATTTAACAGATTCGGTTAACCAGATGGCATCCAACTTGACAGGTCAGGTACGTAATATTGCCGATGTAACCACGGCCGTGGCAAAAGGAGATTTATCTAAAAAAATTACCGTAGACGTAAAAGGAGAAATCCTCGAACTTAAAAATACGATCAACACGATGGTGGATCAGCTGAATTCATTTTCTTCTGAAGTTACCCGTGTGGCAGTAGAGGTAGGATCTGAAGGAAAACTGGGAGGTCAGGCGAGAGTGCGAGGTGTTGGTGGAGTTTGGAAAGATTTGACCGATTCGGTAAATCAAATGGCATCCAACTTAACCGGTCAGGTGCGTAACATTGCCGAGGTAACAACCGCCGTGGCAAAAGGAGATTTATCTAAAAAAATTACAGTAAACGTTGCAGGAGAAATTCTGGAACTTAAAAATACGATCAACACCATGGTGGATCAGCTGAACTCTTTTGGTGCCGAGGTTACCCGTGTGGCGCGTGAGGTAGGTTCAGAAGGAAAACTGGGAGGTCAGGCAAAAGTAAAAGGAGTTGGAGGAACGTGGAAAGATTTAACCGATTCGGTGAACCAAATGGCATCGAATTTAACGGGTCAGGTGCGTAACATTGCCGAGGTAACAACGGCCGTTGCAAATGGCGATTTATCTAAAAAAATTACAGCTGTCGCCGAAGGGGAAATCTTAGAGCTAAAGAAAACCATTAATACGATGGTGGATCAGCTGAACTCTTTCTCATCTGAGGTAACGCGTGTGGCACTTGAGGTTGGTACCGAAGGAAAACTGGGAGGTCAGGCCAAAGTAAAAGGTGTCGGCGGAACCTGGAAAGATTTAACAGATTCTGTGAACCAAATGGCATCCAACTTAACCGGTCAGGTACGTAATATTGCCGAGGTAACAACGGCCGTAGCAAAAGGAGATTTATCACGCCAGATTACCGTAGATACAAAAGGGGAAATTCTGGAGTTGAAAAACACCATTAATACGATGGTGGGTCAGCTGAACTCATTCGCATCCGAGGTAACCCGTGTGGCGCGTGAGGTTGGTACCGAAGGAAAACTGGGAGGTCAGGCGCAGGTTGAAGGTGTTGGTGGAACCTGGAAAGATTTAACAGATTCGGTGAATCAGATGGCATCGAACTTAACAGGTCAGGTGCGTAATATTGCAGAGGTAACAACTGCGGTAGCAAAAGGAGATTTATCGCTCCAGATTACCGTAGACGTAAAAGGAGAAATCTTAGAATTAAAAAATACGATTAATACGATGGTGGATCAGCTTCGAGGCTTTGCTTCGGAGGTAACAAGGGTTTCGCGTGAGGTAGGAACAGAAGGAAAGCTTGGAGGTCAGGCAAATGTGCCGGGAGTTGCCGGAACGTGGAAAGATTTAACAGATTCCGTTAACCAGATGGCGGGTAACTTAACCGCTCAGGTACGTAATATTGCCGATGTGGCGATTGCCGTAGCCAACGGAGATATGTCCCGAAAAATTACCGTTGACGTTCGCGGGGAAATTCTTCAATTAAAAGAAACCTTAAATACGATGGTAGATCAGCTTCGTGAGTTTGCATCCGAGGTAACTCGTGTAGCGCGTGAGGTAGGTACCGAAGGAAAACTGGGAGGCCAGGCAAATGTACCGGGAGTTGCAGGAACCTGGAAAGATTTAACGGATTCTGTGAATCAGATGGCAGGTAACTTAACCACGCAGGTACGTAATATTGCCGAGGTTACGATTGCCGTAGCAAACGGGGATATGTCGAAAAAAATTACGGCCGACGTTCGTGGAGAGATTCTTCAATTAAAGGAAACCGTAAATACGATGGTGGATCAGCTTCGTGCCTTCGCATCAGAGGTAACTCGTGTGGCGCGTGAAGTTGGAACGGACGGAAAACTGGGCGGACAAGCGTTCGTTCCCGGAGTTGCCGGAACCTGGAAAGATTTAACGGATTCGGTGAACCAGATGGCATCCAACCTTACGGATCAGGTGCGTAATATTGCAGATGTAACCAAAGCCGTGGCTAATGGCGACCTTTCTAAACAAATTACCGTAGACGTAAAAGGGGAAATTTTGGATTTGAAAAACACCTTTAATACGATGGTAGAACAGCTAAACTCATTTGCATCCGAGGTAACTCGTGTGGCGCGTGAGGTAGGTACCGAAGGAAAACTGGGAGGGCAATCTGAAGTAAAAGGGGTTGCCGGAACCTGGAAAGATTTAACAGACTCGGTTAACGTAATGGCTTCGAACTTAACGGGTCAGGTACGTGGAATCGCAAAAGTAGTAACATCCGTAGCAAAAGGAAACCTAAAACAAAAATTATCAATTGATGCCAAAGGAGAGGTAGCACAATTAACAGATACAATCAACGAAATGATTGATACGCTGGCAACTTTCTCTGATCAGGTAACCACTGTGGCACGTGAGGTTGGGGCAGAAGGAAAACTGGGAGGTCAGGCGAATGTACCTGGAGCATCAGGAACGTGGAAAAACTTAACAGAAAACGTAAATCAGCTTGCGGCGAATTTGACAACGCAGGTACGTGCGATTTCTGAGGTGGCATCGGCGGTAACGCAAGGGGATTTAACGCGAACTATTGGTGTTGAAGCCAAAGGTGAGGTTGAGGCCCTAAAAGATACAATCAACCAGATGATTTCGAACCTGAAAGCAACAACATTGCGTAATCAGGAACAAGACTGGCTGAAATCGAATTTGGCTAAATTTACCCAAATGCTTCAGGGGCAAAAAGAATTGAATTCGGTTACAAAAAAAATCCTTTCGGAGTTGGCGACGGTTGTAACCGCTCAGCACGGACTTTTCTATATTCTGCAGGAAGATGAAAATTTTGATGATTCAAAATTGAATTTGATTGCATCATACGCTTACATCAAAAGAAAAAACTCGCCAACGCAATATGCAATGGGCGAAGGATTAATTGGTCAGGTTGCGGTTGAAAAAGAAAGAATTATTCTGAGTAATGTTCCTAAAGATTACATCAAAATAAACTCCGGACTTGGAGATGCAAAACCAAAAGACGTTATCATTTTACCCGTACTTTTTGAGGGACAATTAAAAGCCGTAATCGAACTGGCTTCATTGGATACTTTTAGCGAAACCCACTTAGATTTCCTTGAAGGATTAACAGAAAGTATTGGTATTGTATTGAATACGATTGAATCAAATTCAAGAACCGAAGAATTATTGGTACAATCACAATCGTTGGCAAGCGAGCTAAAAAGCCAGCAGGAAGTATTGAAAAATACGAATGAAGAACTGGAAGAAAAAGCATTCTTATTAGCGAATCAAAAAGAAGAAGTAGAGCTTAAAAACCAAGAGGTCGAAGTGGCAAGAAAAGCGTTGGAAGAAAAAGCCGATCAGCTTACATTGACATCCAAATATAAGTCTGAATTCCTTGCAAATATGTCGCACGAGTTAAGAACTCCGCTGAACAGTTTGCAGATTTTGGCCAATGAATTAATTGCGAATCGCGACGGAAATTTATCCGAAAAACAAATTCAGTTTGCGAAAACGATCAACTCTTGCGGAGATGACCTTATTCAGTTAATTAACGACATTCTGGATTTATCAAAAATCGAATCAGGATATATTTCGGTTGATTATAATCCGATTAGTTTTGATGAAATCAGTCACTTTGTGGCTTCTACTTTCAACCCGATTTCAGAAGCAAAACATTTGCGTTTCAATATTATTATGGATGAAAATCTTCCTGAATTGATTGAAACAGATTCGCAGCGATTGAATCAGATTTTGAAAAATTTACTTTCAAATTCATTCAAATTCACCGAAAAAGGAGAAGTAAAACTGAAAATTTACAAAGCAAATAACAACTGGAAAACGAGTAATATAAATCTCGAAAATGCCGAAGCGGTGGTTGCTTTCGAAATTTCAGATACGGGAATTGGTATTTCTAAAGAAAAACAAAACATAATATTCGAAGCTTTCCAACAGGCAGAAGGTTCTACAAGCCGTAAATACGGTGGTACAGGTTTAGGATTATCCATTAGCCGCGGACTTTCTGACTTATTAGGAGGAAGTATCGAATTGGAAAGTGAAACCAACATTGGTAGTAAATTTACCTTATTCCTTCCATTGAAATACGTTCATATTGCCGAAATTGAAAACATTGACGTAACAGAAGAAACAGATCTAAAAGGCCGCATTAAATCGTTGCCGTCAGAAAGATTTAATCGATCTGATATTGATTTGTTCTTTGTCGATGAAGTTGGCGATGACAGAACCGACATTAAACCAGGCGATAAAGTTTTACTGATTGCAGAAGATAATCTGACTTTTGCCAAAATTATGCTCGAACAAGCACACAATAATGGCATAAAAGCTATTGTTACTACAAAAGGAAATGACGTTATTGACTTCATCAATCAGTTTCATCCGCACGCCATTACGATGGATTTGAATATGCCGGACACGAGCGGCTGGAAAATTCTGGACAGACTGAAGACTGATTTTAATTTGCGTCATATTCCGGTTTATATTATTTCTGGTGAAGATGAAAGAAACAAAGGCCTTAAACGTGGTGCAAGAAACTTTCTTCTTAAACCCGTTAAAAATGATTCGTTAACAAATCTTTTTAATGATATTCATGATTTTAAAAATAAGAAAACCAAAAATCTGCTGGTTGTAGATGATAATGAAACCGATCTTCAAAGAATCCTCGACGCTGTACGTGGAGATGATATTCAGGTTTTAAGTGCAAAAACAGCCAAAGAAGCGGTTACTTTAATTAGCAAAAAATCATTTGATTGTATTATCTTAGATTTGGTTTTACCAGATGCAGACGGTTTAGATCTTATTACTGACCTGGAGAATAACATTGCAGGGCAGGAAACCGCCATTATTATACATTCAGCAGGAGATGTAAATAATAAACAAAGGGCCAGATTAAACAGGTTTGCACATAGTATTATTTTAAAAAGCTTCGATTCTCTGGATGAACTTGTAGATCAAACGGCATTATTTATGCATCGTGTGCATAAGGAACTTCCGGAACAAATGCGAGAAAGAATTGAGTCTTTCTATTTGAAAGAAGATGTATTACAGGGCAAAAAAGTGCTTTTGGTTGATGATGACGTCCGAAATTTATTTGCATTAACCACGGCCTTAGAGCGTTACGGCCTTGATGTAATAAGTGCAGAAAGCGGTCAGGAAGCAATTGATATACTAAACAATGACGAAGCGATAGATATTGTTTTGATGGATATTATGATGCCCGAAATGGACGGTTACGAAACCATGAAACGTATTAGAAAAGACGAAAAACATAAAGATCTGACAATTATTGCAGTAACCGCAAAAGCGATGAAAGGCGATAGACAAAGATGTATCGAATCCGGAGCTTCAGATTATATGACAAAACCTGTAAATGTTGAACAATTATCCACGTTGATGCGTGTGTGGCTTAAATAAGATATTCAATGAAAAGTAACATTGCAGATAATCCAATCAAAATTTTGATTGTAGATGACAAAAAAGAAAATCTGCTTTCATTACAGGTAATTCTCGCCGACAGAGGTTACAAATTTGTCGAGGCATCTTCGGGAAAAGATGCCTTGAGAATTCTATTGAAAAATCAGGATTTTGCAATTATATTAATGGACGTGCAAATGCCCCTGATGGATGGTTTTGAAACCGCTGAGTTGATTCGTCAGAGTGATAAATTAAAACATGTTCCAATTATATTCCTGACCGCAAACATGAACACCAACGAGTATATTTTTAAAGGATATCAATCTGGTGCAGTAGATTATATGATTAAACCTTTATCTCCGGAAATTTTGCAGGCCAAAGTAATGGTTTTTACAGAATTATTTAGAAAAAATCAGGAACTGCGTGCCAAGGAAGAAGAAACCAGAACCTTAAACGAAATCATTTTAAAAGCCAATACCAAACTTGAGGCTCAATATGCGGCGATAGAAAAACATGCCGAAGAACTCAAAAAGAAAAATACAGAACTGGATGCCTTTACCTATATTTCAAGTCATGATCTTCAGGAACCTCTAAGAAAAATACAAACGTTTACAAATCTGATACTTTCAAATGAATATCCGAATTTATCTGAAGACGGAAAAGCAAAATTCAACCGAATTTTGTATTCGACAAACAGAATGAGAGAATTAATCAATAGTCTGCTTACTTTTTCCCGCACCACTATTGTAGACAGGAGTTTTGAAACTATTGATCTGAATAAAATTGTTGCAGATATTCAGGAAGCTTTACAGGAAAATATTTTAGAAAAAAACGCTGTAATTGAAACCGATTTGCATGGATTGGCGTGTATTATTCCATTTCAGTTTATGCAATTATTAGAAAATTTAATTTACAATTCTATTAAATTTGCCAAAGAAGACGAATCTTTAATTATAAAAATTAGCAGCCGTGTAGCAGATGGCGCAGAATTGGATGAAAAATTAGTTCCAAATAAAAAATACTGTCATATTCGTTTTGTTGACAACGGCATCGGTTTTGATCCGCAGCACAATGAAAAAATATTTGGTGTTTTCCAGAAATTACACAGCAAAGATGTTTACGAAGGCACCGGAATTGGGCTTGCCATTGTTAAGAAAATAGTGGAGAATCACAACGGTTTTATCACGGCAAGCGGAGAACCAATGAAAGGGGCGACGTTTAATATTTATATTCCGCATTGATTATAATTTTTTTCAGGAGCTAATCCCGCTATCCGTTTCAATCTTTTATTTTTTTAAAGAAAAAAAATAAAAGGATTTCCACTTCTATCGGGGCTAGGACAATCATTTTCATAAGAGTATTTTCGTGTAGTTTGTTCTTGCGAGGAACGAAGCAACCTCACTAACAATAGTCTACAAAGTTTGTCATTTAGAATATTTCCGTGCAGTTTGTCATTTCGAGGAACGAGAAATCTCCGCAAGTAACTCCGCAACGAAAATCCAATCTTTGTCGAGCTTCTCACGGAGATTTCTCCTCCGTCGAAATGACAAACAGTACGTTTAGTTATTTTTTGTGATTAATTTATTTGTAATAAATAGCTAGTGATATCAATAAAATAATATCATGAATAATAATAATCCGCTAGGATTTACATATTGGTAGAAAAAAATAAAATCCCCAAACAAAAATATCCCGTAGGGATTACACTCAAATTTTAGGATGAAATTTAGCAATCTTAAAATTCTTCGATTTAATAATTTTCCCGTTATCGGTAATCATAACACATGAATATTCAGGATATTTATTGATTAATTTTAATCCCGCATCTTTTCCTAAAACCATTAACGATGTACTGAAACCGTTTGCCATTTCAGCATTTGGACCAAAAACTGTAACACTGCAAAGCCCTGTAGACGGATATCCCGTTGCAGGGTTGATAATATGCGAATATCGTTTTCCGTTTAAAACAACAAACTTTTCATAACTTCCTGATGTTGTTACCGCGCCATCATTTAAAGGCACAACGGCAAAAAGTTTATTCGTATCAAAAGGATTTGTCATTCCGATATTCCAGTCTTTGCCATTTGGCTGTTTTCCCCAGGCCGTCATGTCGCCAGAGCCGTTTACAATTCCTGCTGTTATTCCTTTGCTTAGCATCATATCACGGCATTTATCGGTTGCATAACCTTCGCCCAAAGCGCCAAAGCCAATTTTCATTCCCTTTAATTTTAAAAAGATAGTCGATTGAACACTGTCGAGAATAATATTTTGATATCCCACTTTTGCAACAGATTGTTTAATAGCTTCATCCGTTGGCATTGTTGTCATCGAACCATCAAATTTCCAGATTCTGTCCATAGCGGCAAAACTCACATCAAAACCGCCATTTGTAATTTTCGAAAACTGAAGTGCTCTCTGGGTTAATTCAAAAACTTCGCGGTCTACTTTTACAGGAGCAATTCCGGCATTTCTGTTGACTTCAGAAACCTGAGAAGTTGGTTTCCAGTCAGAAATCAGGTTTTCTATTCTGGTAATTTCTGCAATAACAGTATCAATCGAATTTTCTGCGGTTATAGAATCTTTCGCAACAATGCTAATGTCGAATCGCCCTCCCATAAGAAGGGTGGTTCTTTTACGTAAAATTTGTGCATTTGATGTAAAACAACAAAGCATTAATAAAAGAGTTGCGAAATATTTTAGATATGATTTAGTTTTCATAATTATTTATTTTTCACGCAGATTTAAAAAGATTTAAGCAGATTTTAGTCTGATTTTTAAGTCTGGTTTGTCATTTCGACGGAGGAGAAATCACATCCAGAGAGCGACGTACTGCGTGTCTTTACTTTATGTGATTTCTCCTCTGTCGAAATGACAAAAATGAGAATAAAATCTGCGTGAAATAAATCTTTTAATACGAATTAATAACAATCTGCAAGAATCTGTTTATTAGTTTTATAATACATAAGATTGGTTTTGTTTTTATCCATGCAAATGGTTTCCAACACTTTTTCAACATCTTGCTGCATCGCAAGCGAACCACAAATCATAATTTTTCCACCGGTTTTCAATAAATCGGCAAAGAAATCAGCATCTTTTCGAATCAAATCCATAACATAACATTGGTTTTGCTCACGCGAAAAAGCAATGTGAAAACTTTTTAGGTTTTCACTTTGAATTTGATTTTCTGCAAACTGTTTGTATTGGGCAACAGACTCAGTTTCATTTCTAAAACCGCAGTATAAATGCGTTTCTGTTTTGTTCTTGTTGCCTTCAATCATTCCCAGAAATGGGGCAATTCCCGTTCCGTTGGCGATTAAAGCCACTTTTGGAGCTTTTTTAGGAAAATGAAATCCTTCATTATGAACAATTCTCGCTTTGATAACAAAATCAGCTTCAAGATTGTACAAATATCCCGAACCAAAACCATGCTGATGCAATTTTACAACCAATTGTATGTTGCCATTACTTTTACTAATTGAATAAAAACGATCCCTGCCATCTCCGTCAGGATAAATAGCCAGTAAATCTCCAGATGTAAATTTGACTTTTTTTCTCGGTTTTAAAGTCATCATAAAAGTATGATCCGTTTCAGATAATGCTGTTTTTTCTACCACCATCATTTTTTGCAATCCGGTGGGTTTTTGGGCATAAGTAGCGGGAGCTGTCGCGAGTTTTATTCCTGTATGTGCATTCCAGTTTTTTACCCAATCTGTAAATTGTGCCGGTGATTTGTCGTCGATAGTATGCAGATCTAAAATTCTGTTTGCCCAATTTTGTTTGATTAGACAATTGTCTATTTCTTTGGCAAAACCACAAAAATCGGCGTATGATTTAGAACCAAATCCAACGACAGAAACATTAACCTTTTTTTTCTGCGGATATTGATTTAGCAACGTTAAAAATTTACCTCCGTTTGAAGGCGCATCGCCCAAACCATGTGTCGAAGAGAAAATGATAATATGTTCGGCTTCGGGAAATGCCGTATATTGGTTTAATCCTCCTAAATAAGAAGAATATCCGTTGGCAATCAATTGTGTATGAATTGCATTGGCGAAGCGAAAAGTACTTCCGTTTTCTGATCCTGCAAGCAGAATAAAACGGCTGTCTTTGGGTTTATGTTTGTTTTTAATTTTGGTTTCCCTGCGTTTTAAGGTCATCGAAAACCCAGAATATATAAAGAACAGAATATTTAATGACGCCAAAGCCAAAACAATTGACCAAACCATATTGGCACGGCCTGTATGAAGATCAAGACTTAAATTCTCAAGTAAAACGGTGGTCGGGTAGGGTGCATCGCTTACAATTTGACCTGTAAACTGATTCACTTTTAGTTCGCGATCGTTCAGTTTTAGTATAAAAACTTCTTCGGGATCTTCTGTGTCAAAAGGAAATTCTATTTTTTGAACCTGAGAAAGTTTTGTCTTTTTGAAAATGTCAAAATCGGCAATATTCTTTTGTTTAGAATCTTTTGTATCTGCTTTAATTTCTTTCGGCTGGATTGGCTTTTCGGTGAAAACCTTAAATCGTAACAGTGAAAGATACGTTCCTGAAAGTGCAATGATAAAAATAGGAATCAACATGAATCTTCCTAAAACAACGTGATAATATTGACTGAAATTATCTTTGACTATTTTAGAAAAAAATCGGCGAAAACCTTTTTGCCTTTGTACAACTAAAGCAATACCGGAAATGGCGATTAGAAAAAGCAAAAACGAATTAACACCAATAAAAAATCGTCCGGTTTCATGCAAAAAAAGCGAACGATGAAGCGAAGTTACCCATTGTATAAACTCGCTTTTCTTTTGAGTTTTGCCAATAATTTTTCCCGTTTGAGGATTTATGCAGGCATCAATATCATTGCCATCGTCATCAAGGCCTTTTAGTGTTGTAAATTTATTGTGATCGATACTAATTTCAGTCACTTCCATATAGTTTTTACGCAATATGGGAAGCGTTTGAGCAAGAGTCAAATCATCAAAATTTGTCACGCCATAAGGCTGTATTTTCTCCTGTGCAGCGTCTACGGCAAGTACAGTTCCTGTAACTGATGCCAGAATTAGAAATAGAGAAGAAAATACAGCGAGAGTTAAATGCGCGTATCTCCAAACGGATAATGTCATTATGCCTTATATCTTATTTAATTTTACATATCTGATGTACCCTTTTCCTTCTGTTTTTTCAGCAATTCCTTCTGTTGTAAACGGAATTTCTGCATCGGTTACATGATATTTTTGGTCTTCTACGGCAGTTTCAAAACGAATTTTATAGCCTTTGTCAAATTTAGAAGCTTCGATTTCAAATGTAGTTACGCTTCGGTCACCACCTGTTACAGAAGCGCCTGTTTTGGCACTGATATCCGGTTTTTTAGCATAAAATTTATACCATTCCTTGATGCTTTTGTACCATTTTTTGTCATCGCCCATTACATATAATGTTTTTTCGTATTCTCCTTTAGGATCAATAAGCGATACTACGATATAAGCGCCTTCGCCTACATAATTAGACATTTGTAAAAGGCATTTGTATTTGTCAGTTTGTGCAGCTGCCTTAAATGAGAAAAGACACGCGAATACTGCCACAAGGCAGATTTTTGATAATGATTTCATGTATAATTATTTACTTTAAAAACTCAACCGATGTATTATTTTTTTTCAGGACTTCATTCTCTTTTGCCAAATCGTAGGCAGTTTCGTCAAACTCGGTTTTGATTTCTTTTTTTGCGCCTAATGCTACCAAATATTTTAAAACAACATCGTCTTTTGCCACCATAGCCGCTTTATGCAATGCAGTTAAGCCTTCTTTATTTTTGGCATTTAGATCAATATTAAGTCCTTCCAGTTTTTTTAGCAGGTTAATATTATTTTTGATTACGGCTGTATGAAGTACGGTGTTTCCGTCTTTTTGAGGCGTTGCGAAATTTATTCCTTTGCTTTTTAAAACAGCCAGTTTATCACCAAAATCATCTTTTTGCGATGCTTCACCAGAACTTCTGAAAGAATCTACAAGATAAAAAGCCAGATCATTTCCCTTAGTATCTTTCACATTAATATCAGCTCCTTTACTTAAAAGAAACGAAACAATTTCTGCCGAACTGCCTTTTACAGCTTGTGTCAACGCCGATTCTCCTTTAGCATTTACGGCATTAATATTTTTAACCTTTGGCAATAAAGTTTGCAATAATTCGATATCTTTTCCTTCTGATGCTATTATAAAAGGAGTATTTCCGTCTTTATCGGCTTTGTTTACATCCACACCTTTGTCAATAAAATACTTTACAATTTCAGACTGTTTTTCTTTGCGTGCCAATATATGAAGAACCGTTTGCCCGTTTAAAGCCGTAACGGTTGGTTTTAATTTTAAATCATCTGCCAGATATTTATAAACTTCAATAGGATTGGCACTGCGACGCATTCCCTGAGCGGCAGAAATTAAGGCATAATCTGTATATTTTACACCTTTTTCAACAAGGGTTTTTAGCTGTGCAATATTTCCTGCTTTTGCAGCATAATCAAAAGCCGTGTATCCGTTTTTATCAACGTCTTTTAGCGATAAACCTTGTGATACCAGGTAATTTGTTGTTGTAAGATCTTTATCGTTCGGGATAGCAAGTAATAATAAACTTGCTCCGTCGTATTTCTTTTTAGGATCAATTCCAGCTTTAAAAAAAGCATCATAAGTAGCAGGATTTACCACTCCTGTACCAGAAGCAAATGCAATAGGTGTGGCGGCGTGGCTGTCTTCCAGATTAATATCAGAACCTTTTTTTATAAGATATTCTACCAATTCAGCATTTCCTTTATAGGCCGCCCAATGTAAATAGATACGACCGTCATGTGTAAGTTTGTTTACTCCGTTGCCCGGAAGTTCGATTAAATACTTCGCAACTTCGTTTGAAGCACCATTATTAATCGCTAAAACGGTTGGATCAAACGCAAATTGATTTAATTCTGTTGGGTTATTTCCTTTGTCAATTGTAGATTTTAAAGTGGCTAAATCTGGAGAAGTTTTCCAGAAATTAGCATCCAGAAGCTTGTTTTGCTGTGCATTAACAAAAAGCGAAGCAAATAATAGGACTGCAAAGATTGTTTTTTTCATATTGGAGATATAAGCAAATGGGTATTTATGTAATGAAATTTCCACTTCGGGATTTCGAGGGCGAAAGTTATTGCTTATTTAGAATATTTCCAAATAATAAAGAATAAGATATAATTAATTTTATGAGGTGAAGATTTTAACCGCAAAGTTCGCAAAGGATTACGCAAGGTTCGCAAAGTTAATAGACTCAGCTTTGCGAACTTTGCCTTTTGTATAAACTTAATTAAAAAAAACTTTGCGCACTTTGCGGTAAAATTTTTCTTATACTATAAATTGCTGTATAAAAGCTGAATCGTATGAAAATCGTACGATCCGCCAAAGTACTTATTAATAACCTGTTCAAATACAGGTTCTGTATTTTGAATATTAGCAAATAATGTCATACTCGATTTTAATTTTTCGGCATCAGTATCACCAAGAATTTCCAGGGCGCTTTTTTCATTGGTATTAATGAGTTCCTTAGTAATTTCAAGAAGATGTTTTCCAAGAATAGGATGCTCCAGATAAGCCATTGCCTCGTCGGCATTTTTAATCTCGTAGAATTTCGAAGTGTCACTCGAACCTAAACCTTTTATCTGCGGAAAAATAAACCACATCCAGGGAGATTCTTTTTTCCCTTTCTTAATTTCTGCAAGTGCAACTAAGTACAATTTATTTTGAGCGTCTAAAAAGCGCATCAGATCATTTGTGTTGTAAGCCATTCTGTATTGGAATATTATTTGGGGTCAATTTGGTGGTAAATCTAATCAAAATATATCTTGATTTACATTACCAAATCTTTATAATTTGCTTTTTTTCCGCGGAATTGCTGGGCTGTAAAAAAAATCTTATGGGTTGCGATTAGTGTTTAGGGATTTTAAAATTTAAGACCTGATTTTTAGTTTATATGACAAAAATTGAGTGCTGTTATACTGAATTATTATTGAAACAGGAGTGAGTAATAAAAATAAAAAGTTAAAATATTTGTATTTTTAGACCAATCGGTCTATATTTGCACTGTAAAATTTAGAAATCATGAGTAAAGCAGATCGTACAAGACAATTTATTATCGAAGCATCGGCACCCATCATTAACAAAAAAGGAATGGCGGGAACTTCATTGACGGATATTATGGAAGCCACAAAACTGGCAAAAGGCGGAATTTACGGCAATTTTGAAAATAAGGAAGAAATTTGCAGAGAATCATTTTTATACCTAAGATCGCAATTGGCCGGTAAACTTGACACAGCAGTCGCGCAGGGAACTTCGGCGAAAGCCAAACTCTTCAGCTTATTAGGCGTGTATGAAAATGATAAAAATATGACGGAAGGCTGTCCGATTTTAAATTTCGGGATCGAAGCCGATGATACAAACCCCGTTATAAAAGAGCAGGTAAAAAAAGCGATTCTGGCTGCCCAGAAAAGATTTTATAACATTATTGAAAACGGAATTAATAATAAAGAATTATCAGCAGAAATAAACCCGGAACATTTTAGTATTAAAGCTTTTGCTATGATCGAAGGCGGTATTTTATGCCGAAAAATATTGGGAAATAATGAGCAAATGAAGATTATTCTGCAAAGTATAAAAGAAGAATTCGAAAAGTATATATTATAAAACACTAATTTCACGAATTTGCACAAATCTGGATGGTTAACTGAGTTTGTGTAATTAATTTCACAAACTAAATTCGTGCTAATTCGTGAAATCAGTGTTTTTTTATACTAAATTTTAGACCGATCGGTCTATTGTATTACTAATTAATTTAATAAAATGAGAAATTTACAAGAAAATCATCAGGGTTTTAGCACCAAATTAGCATTTGCTTTAATTCCGTTATCGGGATTTGCAACAGATATTTATTTGCCATCGCTGCCGGCTATGGCAAAAGATTTACAGGTTTCGGCAGGAGCCATTCAGCTTTCGCTTGTCTTTTTTATGTTTAGCCTCGGAATTAGCCAGGTTTTTATAGGAAGCATACTCGATAGTTTCGGGCGTTTTAAAATTAGCATTGCATCGCTTGCCGTTTTTTCGTTAACCAGTTTTGTAATTGCATTGGTGCCGGATATTTATGTTATTTATGCCATGAGAATTATTCAGGGTATTGCCATTGCTTTTATTGTAATTGCAAAACGTGCTTATTTTGTTGATCTTTATTCTGGCGAAAAACTAAAAAGTTACATTAGTTTATTTTCAATCATTTGGGCCTGCGCGCCTATTATGGCGCCATTTTTAGGGGGATATTTAGAGAATATTTTTGGATGGAAATCTAACTTTTATTTTCTTGGCGGATTGTCATTATTGTTCTTAATTCTGGAACTTCTGTATAGCGGAGAATCTTTAAAATACTTTCATGAATTTAAACTAAAGTCTATCGCACAAACGTACACAAACATCTTAAAATCACCCGATTTTACATTGGGAATCATAATTCTTGGTATTTGCTTTGGTCTTGTTGTAGTGTACAGTTTATCGAGTCCGTTTATTGTAGAACGCGTATTTGGGTATTCTGCCGTTACTACAGGTTACAGTTCGTTATTGTCAGGTTTAGCTGTTATGATGGGCGGAATCACGGCTAAATCTCTTATTCATAAACCTTTGGCTAAAAAAATAACTATTGCGGTTTCAATACAGCTTACTTTGGTTTTACTTATGATTTTTACCTCTTCAATAGCAAGTAATATTTATACTTTAATCGCTTTTACAATGGGAATCAATATATGCGGCGGCTTTATCTTTAATATTATTTATGGCTATTGTTTAAGCCGTTTCTCTAAAAATGCCGGAGTCGCCAGCGGACTTACAGGCGGTGCAACGTACATGGTGAGTTCTATATTTAGCTACGGATTTGTTAATTTATACGCCGTTAAAAGTCAGTTTTTATTAGGGTTAACAAATATTTCTTTGATTTTTATTATTGGAATTATTTTTATCGTTTTTAATAGATACAGAGCGGTGCATTTGGAAACTGTTAAAAATTAAAAATCCAAATAAAAAAATTCCAAATTCCAAGTAAAAAAACTCAAATAAAAAATTCCAAATTCCAACTCATATTGGAATTTGGAATTTTTTAAATTGGAATTTTATTGATTTTATCTTTTCTGAAGGTTCATAAATGCTACAGCAAATAAGATCAATATTACACCAATCCATTGCAGAAAACTTACAGGTTCGTCGAGGAATATATAAGCGATTGCAATAGAAACAGGAATTTCGACAGAAGCAATTATAGCTCCCAAACCCATTCCGGTTAGAGGCATTCCTTTGGTAAAAAGTAACGGCGGAAGTATGGTTCCGAACAAAGAAAGCAAAATACCCCAGCGCAGAATAACAGCAAAGGAAAAATCTGAGTTGATCGACGTATTAAAAATAAAAGCTACTACAATACAGCCCCCAATAATCATAAAAAGACTTCTTTTTAATGGAGGAAAATGAAGTTCAACATGGTTTGAGGAATACATTGTTGCGGTATAAGACATTGCAGCCAGAATGCCGAACAAAAAACCTTTCCAGTTTATAATTACTGATTCCTGAAACAGGTTTGTGGCAAGGAATGTTCCTGCCAAAATGATGAAAACAGAAATTATCTTACGCAATCCGGGCATTTTTTTATGCACCGCGATTTCAAAAATAACACCCATCCAAACAGTTTGCATTAATAACACAATGGCTACGCTAACAGAAATATACTGCACTGAGAGGTAATAAAAAGTGCTTGTTAAACCAAGTGAAGTTCCTGCAAATATTAGCCTGAAAGTACTTTTTAAGTTTGAAGTTTCAGGTTTTAAAATCGGTTTTTCTTTGCGAAATAAATTCAAAATTAAAAGTCCGATAAAGCCAAGACCATATTGCGAAATCGTGACTTCGGCGGTTGTAAAACCTTCTTGGTATGCCATTTTTACAAAGGTTGCCAGCATGCCGTAACTTGTGGCTCCAAGTGCAATAAAAAGGCTTCCTTTGAGTACATTATTTTTCATTTCGATGTTTTTATTTGATCAATATCGCTGATTAAAGTTCGCTTTCAATAAGAGATTTTATACTTTGATTTGCATCTTCTGTAGACTGTTGTAGTATTTCAGGACTCAGCGCTGAACCGTTAACAGCTACAAAATGAATATTATGAATTCCCATGATATTAAAAACCGTTTTTAAGTAATCGCTTTGAAAATTCATATGCTCGTTAAATTCTCCTTTTTCATAACCGTGAGAACCTCTTGAAAGCATTAAAAAAAGAGTTTTATTTTCAAGTAATCCAACGTAGGGATTCGCGATATTTTCAGGATTGAGTTTCCAGGTTTCGTTAACCCTTAAAACCTGATCAATGTAAGCTTTAAGCGCACTTGGAATCGACCAGTTATACATCGGGGCACCGAGAACAATAACATCCGCCTGACGTAATTCGGCAATATAATTATCGCTTTCTTTTAGTGCCTCTTTATCTTCTTGAGATCTTGCATTTTCGGGTTTGAAAGCAGCGGTAATCCACTTTTCGCCAATATGTGAAACAGGATGATTGCCCAATTCACGGAGAGTAATAAGAGAGCTGTTATGAATACTTTTCCATTGTTCAACAAATACTTCAGTAAGTTTTCTGCTTTGAGAATTAAGCGTTCTTGCGCTTGAATTAATGACTAATATATTTTTCATTTTTAAATAATTTTGAGCAAATGTATCCTGATTTTGGATTAACTTTGTATGCCAATTTTGATAAAAACTACAGCCCAGATGTTGCCATATAAATCTTTAATTCAAATTGATCGAAACATTCCTGTTACTATTTATATACAGGTATGCAACAGCTTTATTTCTTTGATAACAAATGGTACACTGCAGCCGTCTGATATATTACCAAGTTCTCGTATTCTTGCCGAATTAATTGGCATTAACAGAAATACGGTAAAATTGGCTTATGAAGAATTGATTAGTCAGGGCTGGGCAGAATCTGTTGAGAGAAAAGGTGTTTTTGTACTTTCGAAATTGCCTGTAATCTCAAAAACCAAACTTCCGGAAACCAATAAAAATAGTAGTAAAGAAGAATCATTTTTGTGGACCAATAAATTTAAAGAAGCCCGTCCGGTCAGGAATTTTCAAAAAGCCGGTCTCAGCATAGACGATGGATTTCCAGATGTGCGTTTGGCTCCCGTAGATCAGCTTATGCGGGAATATCGAAGTCTTTCGAAGAAATTTTACGGAAAAAATTTCCTGAAATATGGCAGTTCAAAAGGATCTGAACATCTTCGTATTTCGATTTCTAATTATCTTTCAAACACCAGAGGCTTAGCTGTTTCTTCTGAAAATATCCTGATTACAAAAGGCAGCCAAATGGGGATTTACCTGACGGCTCAATTGCTTTTAAATCCGTCTGATGTTGTAGCAGTTGGAACTTCGAATTATAGTTATGCCGATGATACTTTCAAATATGCCGGCGCTAATTTAGTGCGTATTCCTGTTGATGCTAACGGAATGGACATTGATTATCTGGAGGAAATTCTGCAAAAGCAAAAAATAAAAGTAGTTTATATAATTCCGCATCATCATTTTCCAACAACGGTAACACTGAGTATGGAACGCAGGTTAAAACTGTTAAACCTGGCCAGAGAATTTCGTTTTGCTATTATCGAAGACGATTACGATTTTGATTACCATTATGAAAACAAACCATATTTACCTTTGGCAAGTATTGATCACAATCATAATGTCATTTATATTGGTTCGATTTCCAAGACATTTGCGCCAGCCTTAAGAATCGGTTTTATGACCGGGCCTTCAGTTTTTATTGATGCTGTGGCTTCTTTAAGAGAATTAATTGACAAACAAGGAGATACCCTTCTGGAAGACGCATTTTCTGTTTTGTTTAATAATGGTGAAATGGAAAGGCATTTTCGTAAATCGCTAAAAATCTACAAACAGCGTAGAAATCTTTTTTGTGATATTCTGCAGTCAGAATTTAGAGATACAATTGAATTTGAAATACCAGAAGGCGGCCTTGCAATATGGTCTCATTTTGATTCTAAAATTGATTTGGTTAAGATGTCTGAAAACGCCTTAAAAAATGGACTTTCTATCGATAATGGAAAATTCTACAAAAATGAATCGTTTGTTACTAACGCCATGAGATTAGGTTTTGCTTCACTTGAAGAAAAAGAAATGGTGAAAGCTTTAGGTATTCTTAAAAAGGTAGTCCAGTAACTTTTCTGGGCTAGTCTTTATTTTAAAATTGGCATATTTTGTATCCGGATTGTTGCTCTAATTTTGCTGTAAAGAAAACAAGTTATGGGCACAACTTCAAAAAATGAATTTACTGCAATACGATCTTTAAGCAAACGAACTCTCACCAATATTATGCATACGCAAAATGTTTTGGCCGAAAATTTCAACGAGATTTTAAAATGTTTTGATTTATCATCGGAACAATTTAATGTTCTGAAGATTTTAGAGGATCAAAAAGGCAAGCCAACAAATATGTGTGAAATTCAGGAAAGAATGATTTCGAAAACAAGCAATACAACCCGCTTAGTCGATAAATTACTTCTAAAAGGATATGTTACAAGAGAAGTTTGCAGTAAAAACCGAAGAAAAGTTGATGTGTTCATTACTAAATCAGGAATGGAAATTTTGAGGGATTTAAAACCCGGAATGGATGTTTATGAAGAAAAACTTTCTCATAAACTGACTTTGAAGGAATTTGAAAACCTTAATTTTTTATTAGAAAAATACAGAACAGCTTAAATAGAAACAATAATTATATAAATTTTAGAAAAATGAAAACAAGAATTCGTATTGACAAAGTAGAGCCTGCAGGATATAACGCCATTTTAGGATTAGAAAAATTTATTGAAAGTACTTCTTTAACCCGCACTCATAAAGAACTAATTAAAATTAGGGCTTCGCAAATAAACGGCTGTGCTTTTTGTATTGATATGCACACCAAAGAGGCGCGTAAAGCCGGCGAAACAGAACAGCGTATTTATGCCTTAAACGCTTGGCGCGATACTCCGTTTTTTACAGATGAAGAACGTGCCATATTAGCCTTAACAGAAGAAGTTACTTTAATTAGCCATCATGTAAGCGATGCAACTTATGAAGCAGCGGCTAAAGTTCTTGACGAAAAATATCTTGCACAAGTAATCTTAGCTATCATTACTATTAATGCGTGGAACAGAATTGGTATTTCTACGAATCTTATTCCGGCTTAATACTTATAAGAATATAAAACTAAAAACCCTCATATCGAGGGTTTTTAGTTATTGTAAAAAGAATACAATTAAAATATAAAAAATGTAACAATTTATGATATCTGCGGTCTTTATGGTGAGGTTAGTTTTAACGAATTCTTCAAAAGTATGAAAACTCAAATTCATAAATTTATTGTTTGCATTTGCGGGCTTTTTTTAATTTTCTCTTCGGAAAATGCCATTGCACAAACAATAGATTCCATTCCTCCGGCAAATCAACAGCAATTTTTAATTCATTCTAAAGCAATTAACGAAGACAGAACAATCTGGATTCATACTCCTCCAGAATACAACGCTTCGACAGATACTTATCCGGTTTTGTATTTGCTTGACGGCGGAAGTCATTTTAAGTACGTTTCAGAAATGGTCGATTTTCTTTCTGATTTTGAGACTAATTTTATTTCAAAGATGATTATTGTAGCAATTCCCAATACAGAACGCGGAAGGGATTTTACACCAATATTTGATTCAAAAGAAAATGGAGCAGATAATTTTCTCCATTTTATAAAAGACGAACTTGTTCCGTACATCGACAAAAACTACAGAACACAGCCTTATCGAATTCTTGAAGCGCATTCACTTGGCGGACTCTTTGGAATTTATGCCAATGAAAATGCGCCAGAATTATTTCAGGCATCAATTTTTATTAGTCCGGCTTTGACAGGTGATAAAAACAGAGATAAAGTAATGGAAGAATACGCCTTGTATCTTAAGAAAAATAAGCAGCTTTCGAGAAAATTTTTTGTATCAATTGCCAATGAAGATAAACAGGCTGTTGACTTATTAACGAAACAATTAAAAATGTTTGCTTCAAAATCTTTTCAATGGAATTATAAAGAATACAAAGAAGAAAATCATTTTTCTGTGCCATATAAAAGCATGTATGACGGACTTCGGTTTATTTACAAAGATTGGCATACAGAAGTTTTTTTGAACTCAAATAAAATTTTGTATAAAGATATTGAAGAGCATTTTAAAAAATTATCCAGCGAATTTGGCTATAACATAAATCCAACGGAGGATTTTATAAATCAACTTGGTTATCAACAACTTCGTTTTAAACATATTGATGAAGCTATCGAATTTTTTAAGCAGAATATCAAATTGCATCCAAATTCATTTAATGTTTATGACAGTATGGGGGAAGCTTATATGATAAACGGACAGAAATCTTTGGCTATTGAAAATTATGAAAAATCAATTGCCATAAATCCACAGAATGAGAATGGAAAGGAAATGATTAAGAAATTGAAGAATGAATAATTTCGTATCTTAGCTAATAACACAATTAAAACCAATACAAAATGCCCTGGAATCCTGAAATCTACAATAAATTCAAAAACATTCGTTATCAGCCGTTTTATGATTTAATCGATTTTATTAAACCGATGGAATCTATGAAAGCCATTGATTTGGGATGCGGAACAGGCGAACAAACGGCGATTTTGGCAGATAAATTTCCAAATGCCAATTTTCTGGGAGTCGATTCTTCTGATGAAATGCTGGAACAGTCAAAATCATTAGAAACAGCTAATTTACATTTTAAAAAAGCGACTACAGAAGAAACAATTGAATCGGGAGAAAAATGGGATTTGATTTTTAGCAATGCCGCTTTGCAATGGTCAAACGATCACGAAATATTGTTTTCTGAATTGATAGGATTACTTAATCCGAAAGGACAATTTGCGGTGCAAATGCCAGTTCAGCCAGAAAACAAACTCAATAAAATCCTTTCTGAATTGATTGATGAAGAACCATTTAAGTCCTATCTAAACGGTTTCAAAAGGGATTCTCCCGTTTTGAGTATTGATGATTATGCGCAAATACTTTTTGATGGCGGACTCGAAGATATTCAGATCATGCAAAAAGTATATCCAATTATTGCCAACGATCACGAGACGCTTTATAATTTTATTTCGGGTTCGGCATTAATTCCTTATATAGAAAGACTTGACGGAGATGAGAGAACACTTTTTATTAAAACTTATAAAGAGAGAATTGCGGCTGAATTTCCTAAACTTCCTGCTATATATTCATTTAAAAGGATTTTGCTTTATGGGAAGAAAACATAACATAACAATTGTTTTTAACCGCAAAGTACGCTAAGATTTTACGCATCCCGAAGCCTCGGGACGCGAAGTTTTTTACAAGATTTTATAAATTACAGAGTTCGCAAAGTTTTATATTGATTTAGCTTTGTGACCTTTCTGTGTACTCAAAATAAACTTTTGCAAACTTTGTGTAAAATCTTTGCGCTCTTTGCGGTTAAACTTTAGATTTAAATCATTGTAAATAAGTTGTTTGTATTTTGTTTTCTAAAATGATTCAGATTGAAATGATTTAATTTTTCAGCTGATTTAAAAACAAAATCCCGCTCTTTTTTTTCTTTTGAAAAGAAGGATTTTGGCAAGAAAAAGTCAGTTTTTTAAAAAATGCTGTTGATAAGTGTTTTTTTAAAAGGTCAATTTGATATCCTTTTTCCTGTTGATAACTTTATTTAGATTCTTTATAAATAACTGATAATTCGGGCATTAGCCAGACTAATCTCCCTGTTCATAAAAACTAATTTTTTGGTCTGTTTCAATAGGATGACAGCTGTTGATAATTGGCTGGTTTTTTAACATCAAAAGGATAACAAAAAAGCAACAGTGGCTTAATTTTGTAAGTATAGAAACGCCGTTATTCCCACTTCGTAACTGGCTTTTTATTCTTGTTTAGTTCATTATTAAATACTATATATTATGTCTATTTTCGATAAGAGAATCAACTATAAACCTTTTGAATATCCAGAGGTACTACAATTTACAGAAGCAATCAATAAAGCATATTGGGTGCATACCGAAGTTGATTTTACTGCTGATACACAGGATTTTCACTCTCATTTAAATGTAGCCGAAAAAACGGCAATCAAAAATAGTTTACTGGCAATTGCACAAATTGAGGTGGCGGTAAAAAGTTTTTGGGGCAACATTTATGAGCATTTTCCAAAACCTGAATTTAATGGTTTGGGAAGTACGTTTGCCGAATGTGAGTTCAGGCATTCTGAGGCTTATTCGCGTCTTTTGGAAGTTTTGGGATATAATGATGAATTCGAAAAATTAATGGACATTGAGGTGGTTCGTAAACGTGTAGATTATCTTTCGGATGTTCTTAAAGATACACGTTCACAAGACAACCGAAAATATATGGTATCGCTGATCTTATTCAGTATTTTGATCGAAAATGTATCACTTTTTAGTCAGTTTGCGATTCTTTTATCGTTTACAAGATTCAAAGGTTATATGAAAAATGTAAGCAACATTATTGCCTGGACTTCTATCGACGAGCAAATTCATGCCAATGGCGGAATTTATATCATCAATAAAATACGGGAAGAATTTCCGGATTATTTTGATGCAGATACTTTAGAAATGATTAGAGAAACAGTAAAACATTCGATAGGCGTAGAGTCTGATATTTTAGACTGGATATTTGAGGAAGGTGAAATCGAAACGATAAAAAAAGCAGATTTGGTAAACTTCATGAAATTTAGAATTGATGAGAGTTTAGGACAAATTGGGATTCCAACCATATTTAATGTTCCTGCAGAAGACTATAAAAATATGGCTTGGTTTGAAGAAGAAGTTTTTGCAAATAGTCTTGATGATTTTTTTGCAAAAAGACCGGTAGAATATACCAAACATGACAAAAGTATTACTGCAAACGATCTTTTTTAAACGGAATATATTATGAGTACACTACATACAACCGAAACAAATATTCCGCCATTAAGTTATGCCGATAACAAAATGTGGTGGAAAAACTCTGAAAGTGAACAAATATTAAATCGTGGTTATCTTTTAAAAGGCGAAACCGTAGAAGGTGCGATTGACAGAATTTGTACTGCTGCTGCAAAAAGACTTTACAAACCCGAATTGAAAGATTCTTTTGTAGAAATGATTGAGCGCGGATGGATGAGTATTAGTTCGCCGGTTTGGGCAAATATGGGAACAGAACGCGGTTTACCAATTTCGTGTTTTAATGTTCACGTTCCGGATAAAATTGAAGGAATTACCCATAAATTAGGCGAAGTTATCATGCAGACCAAAATTGGCGGCGGAACGTCTGGTTATTTTGGTGAATTACGCGGACGCGGAAGTGCCGTAACCGATAACGGAAAAAGTAGTGGAGCGGTAAGTTTCATGAAACTTTTTGACACTACGATGGATACGATTTCGCAAGGTGGCGTTCGTCGAGGTGCATTTGCTGCTTATCTTGATGTAGATCATCCGGATATTGAAGAATTTTTAAAGATAAAAAGCATCGGAAACCCGATTCAGAACTTGTTTACAGGAATTTGTGTACCCGATTACTGGATGCAGGAAATGATTGATGGTGATATCGAAAAACGTCAGGTTTGGGCAAAAGTATTAGAAAGCCGTCAGCAAAAAGGATTGCCTTATATCTTTTTTACTGATAATGTAAACAAAAACAAGCCACAGGTTTATAAAGATAAAAACCTTCCTATTAATGCCAGTAATCTATGCAGTGAAATTATGCTTCCGTCAGGAAACGACGAATCATTTATTTGCTGTCTTTCGTCTATGAATCTGGAGCTTTACGAAGAATGGAAAGATACCGAAGCTGTAAAACTGGCCATCTTTTTCCTTGATGCCGTATTGCAGGAATTTATAGAAAAAACAGAAGGGAATTATTATCTTTCTGCAGCAAATCGTTTTGCAAAAAGACACCGCGCACTTGGGCTTGGAGTTTTGGGATGGCATTCGTATCTGCAAAAAAATATGATTCCGTTTGAAGGATTGGAAGCTAAAATGAAAACTACGGAAATCTTCAAACACATTAGTGAAAAAGCCGATAAAGCATCTCAGGAATTAGCACGTATTTACGGTGAACCGGAACTTTTAAAAGGCTACGGAAGACGCAATACTACGACGATGGCGATTGCGCCAACAACCTCATCATCTGCTATATTAGGACAAACTTCTCCGGGAATTGAGCCTTTTAGCAGTAATTATTACAAAGCAGGTTTAAGCAAAGGGAATTTTATGAGAAAAAATAAATACCTAACCAAATTGCTTGAAGAAAAAGGTCTTGATAATGAAGAGGTTTGGAGAGGAATTATGTTAAACGGCGGAAGCGTACAACATATGGAACAGCTTTCGCAAACAGAAAAAGATGTATTTAAAACCTTTAAAGAAATCAGTCAGCTTGAAATAATTCAACAAGCTTCAATAAGACAAAAATTTGTAGATCAGGGGCAAAGTATCAATCTTAATATTCCTTCAGAATTAGCGATTAAAGAGGTGAATCGTTTGATTATTGAAGCGTGGCAACTTGGAATTAAAAGTTTGTATTACCAACGAAGCCAAAGTGTTTCTAAAGAACTTGTTACAAGTCTTGTTTCCTGCAGCAGCTGTGAATCGTAAATTAGAAGCCAAATACGACAAATCTTGTTTTGCAAAAAACAATTATTGGAAGATAATGTCAATTTTGGGCAATTAATGTTTAAAACTTTGTTTAAACTTTGAATAAAAACAATCCCATTTCGCAATGAAGTGGGATTTTTTATGTCTCAATTTGAAGAAATAACTTATAATATGTTAAAATAAAAATAACTTCGGATTTTAACATATTGTTTATTAATATGTTGATAAATAATGACTTATAACTGCTTTTTACCTATGCGCCAAAACAATTAATAGCTATATTTGAATATAATTATACGTCTAATAATTTAAAATATTAACTATGGAAAGAGCTATAAAACTAAAAGTTCGCAAAGAGCTGGACAGCCAACAGCAGTTGAATATAATTAAATTAAAAGGTAGTTTAATTTCTAAGGGCTATACGGAAATCATTCATATTCTTGATCAGGACGATGAATTTCATATTAATTCTTTCGAAACCCCAAAAGAAAGTACTACCGAAGTTCAGGAATTTATTGCGGCTTTCATTAACAGAGAAAATTTAGCAGACACTATAACTGTTTTCAGATAAACAGATCGCTATTTAAAACCAAAAGCCATTAATAAACCAAATGAATATTATATTCAAACCTTTATCGTTCACAAAATGACAAAGTAACCAAATCAAATTTAAATCAATAGAAAAAATCAAAAGCCTTCAAATTATGAAGGCTTTTTAATTGCTTATAATTGTTGTGTAATACATTTTGGATCGAGAATTTAATTATTGCGCAGTGCGTGCATCAACTCTTTTTTTGTCATTTTCGATCTTCCTTTAATATCTGCTTTTTTAGCTTCGGTATACAAGTCCTGTTTGCTTCTGTCTTCATAGTCACCACTTTTTCCGCCTCTTTTTTCGGCTCCCTGACTATTTGATATACGCGCAGATTTTTCTTTGCTGTAACCTTTATCGCGCAGTGCTTCGTATTGGTCCTTGTCTTTAATTGAAGGACCCGGATCTCTTCTTGGCATAATAGTACATTTTAAAGTTATAATAAATCGTTTTTCAGTCTAGTAATCAGATCGGTCTTTTTCGTCAAAATCCTCTTCAAAACCGTCACCATCACCGTCGTCATCTAAATCTTCATCGATATTCTGGTCAATATCTTCATCGTCCAGATCATCCTGATACGGATCGTAGTCGTTTCTGGTTTCTGTATCCAAATCCGATTCCTCATAAACAGAATCAGAATTGTCTATTTCGTGCTGATTGATTGCAGGATCCTGGTTTTCCATAGTTTCAGAATTAATTCCCTCGTCTGCTAATTGAAAATTGTGACCTTCCAGATCAAAATTTTCGTTTGGTTCTTGTATCATAATTTGAATTTTTAGAGTTATTTATTTTTTTAAAGACGATTTTTTATAATCGGTATGTGGTTTTTCATTACTTCTCGACGATGTCGTTTTTGACTCGTGTTTTTTATCTGAAGTTCTGGAACTTTCAGCATAACTGTTTTTTGAAGTATTCATGATAAAGAAAGTTTAAAGTTTACATTACAAATCTAAAAACCATGAATATCAAATACTTATACTATTTACCTAAATATTTATATTATTTACTGAATAAGTAATTGTAAATCTGAGTATTAGTGAAAATACATTTAATAATTCTATAAGATTTAGGAGTAATTGTATAAAAATTTGCTTTAGCTGAATTTTATATTTGAAATAGTACTAACAGAAAAATTTTAATATTATGAAGACTTTATTTAATCAAAAATTGTATTGTTTTTACTTTTTGGAGGACTTTTATTTTCTTGTAAAAAGGCTGATGGAAGCAATACAGGTGATTCCGCAAATGATACAATTACTACAGAAACAATTGATACAGTAAGTTCTGTATCAGACAGTACAACTGTTAATTCTGCCACAAATGGTACGACCGGTGCAACAGGCGAAGGCTCGACCGGATCAGGATCTGCAGGAACTACACAAAAAGGGAATAGTTCTCTAAATACAGATTCTACAGGTACTGCAAAAGGCAAATAACCGACTTATTATTACTTTTTTATTGATTACTAATTTCACTCCCTCAACTTGATTAATTCTGAAAAAGCCTGTAATAATTAATTACAGGCTTTTTTAATTGGAGAAAATTATATTTTAAACAGACTCCAAATACGCTTTAAAATTTAGGATATCGTCTTTTACCAGTTTTTCAAAATATGGATTAAGAAGTTTTGCGGCACTTTCTCCTGCAACGCCCAATGGTGCGTGATATGAAATAGTAACATCAATCTCTGTAGCGTTTCCTTTTGGTTTAAAAGTTACTTTTCCGGCATTTTTTATTGTAGAATCGGGTAGGGAATTCCAGCTGATTAATTTTTCTTTTTCATCTTTCACAATTTCTGCCTTCCATTTTATTTTTCCAATTCCAATAGGCCCTTTGGCTGTCCATTCAGAAGTAGTGTAGTTCAAAGGTTTTACAGATTCAATATGATTCATAAATTTTGGTAAGTTTTCGAAATCACGCCAAAAAGCATATACTTCACTAATAGGTTTTTTGATCACGCTATTAATTCGGATGTTTACATTTGATGCTTTGTCGTTTTTTAAATGATCAACTGCATCATAAACAGGGCAATATCCGGAAATTCCTCGTAAAAGCATTGATCCACCAACACCAATTTTTCCGGCATTTTTATTTTCTTTAGATAAACCGGAATATAAAAGATATGCTCCGCTTGTAACCATTAAAACTCTTTCGAGAGTAGATACATTTGTTTTAAGTTTTGATTTTTTTTGTATCGAAGCTGATGTATTTGTTTCCATAATTTCTAATTTTTAATTTTATTATTTATTTTAAGAATAGTTATAAGAAAGTTTTGTAAACCAAAAAAGCAACCAAACCGAAAATAACATGCGCGATAAATAGCTGTGTATAATATCCCTTAAAATCGATATTGGGTTTTTGCGGAATAATTTTGAATAAAATCATCCAGCCCAAAATGCCTATAATACCACTTATTGCACCAAAAAGTAATGCAATTTGCCACGAAAATTCTACAACATCATACAGCCACAAATAGTGATATATAATAACAAAAAAAGTTCCGATAATATAATGTAAAATCCATGCTAATACTCTTTTTGTTTTTAGAGATACTTCGATGTGAAATCTTGTCAGGATGTACGTAAGTAGTACAGGCTCTTTGTATAATTCTCTTACGCTTGCCGAAACGGCATAACTAAACAGCGTCATTACGCTTGTTGCTGCGATGGAAGAAATGAGGATCTGTAAAAATGCATGAAAGTTCATATTAGTACTTTTTTGAAATTAGGTTACTTAAAAAATGTACTTCCAGGTCATCAACTTTATTAAAGTATCAGCATGAAAAAAACAACGTTGAGACAAGGAAGTACAATATCTTTATTAGGTTTCATTACTTGGCAGGACTTTTTTTAATCGCTATTTTATTCGAGAATTGACGCGGATGATTTACCGGATCAATTTCTTCAAGATCCTGATCAATATCTTCGGTTAACGAAGCATCTCCGGAAACATAATCTTGTCTTTTTTCATTATCAGGATTTTCGTTGTCTTCATCATCTTGCTTGTCGTTTTCTAATGAGTCATCATTATCTTCAGCATCGCTTTTTCCAAAACCATCATCATTTCTGGCATCTCTTTCATTTTGTAATTTTTCATCCTCACTCAAATAATCCTCATTCAAATCATTGTCATAATCCTCATCAGGATTTGTGCGTAAATCATTGTCATTTTCATCGTCGAGCTCATCATCACGATCCTGTTGATTACTAAAACTTCGATTTAAGTTCTGCTCTATGTCATTGGTGACCGAATTATCAAAAGGGATAGTATCATTTTTGTTAGATGGATTTGTATTGTCTTGAAAATCCGTGTCAGTTTGACCGTAATTTTCTTTTTCTCTTAAATTCATAATAGTCATTTTAAGTTTTTGTATGATTGTAAAGTTACACGTACAGAAAATCAAAATTTTATAAAACAGATATTTTGTAATTACATAATTTACAGTATATCAGTTGTTTTTGTTAGATTTCGAGAAATGTAAAGGGATAGGCAGCCATTATCAAATAGGTAATTATAATAATACTCATAAGAAAAATAACGACCGTAAGGATTGTTAAAAGCATTGTAGAATATAAATATTCGCCACGCTGTAAAAGTCTGTGTACTTGTCTGTATTTACAGTAGGATAACAAGATAGTAATAGCGCCCGTAAGCACTAAAGAGATACCAATAAATATAGTTAGTCCATTTTTTGGAATATTTGAATCTTTAAAAAACGTGGACGGTAATTGATTGACAAATAATGAGAACTTTACAATCACGAAACCAAATACCATAATTCCGATGCCAGTACGAATCCACGACAAAAACGTGCGTTCGTTTGACATATGCTCATTAATCATATTATTATTTTTGTTATCCACGATATTCTTATTTAGTAATTTTAATATTTTGCTTTTATTTAAAGTATTATCAGCTTTTGCCTGCTGCTTTTTTCAAAGATTCTGCCATAGCCTGGGCATCTTTTTCGTAGGTGCTTTTGTAGTACTCTAAAAGCTCTGCTTTGGTCTTTTTTGCATCTTTGGCATGGCCTTCCCAAATAACGCCAAGTGAAGTATAAGGCGGAACCGTAACACCAATGCTGCAAAAGAAATTCGCAATATTTCCCGTAATATGTTCTACACCATCTGAATCGCCTGTTACAATTACACCGCCAATTTTTCCGTCAAGCGGAGAATCTTTTCCGCTCAAAATAATGTCGTAAACCTCATCAAGCCTTTCAATGCATCTTTGCAGTTCAGAGGAGTGATTGTTCCACCAAATGGGTGTTGCAAATAGTAAAATTTCAGCTTGCAGAATTTTGTTGTAAATATCCGGCCAGTCATCTTTTGTGTCCATTTGCGTATAAGTTCCCGGAACAATATTGTGATCAACAAGTTTTATTATTTCGAATTCAATTTTTTGCCGGATCAGATATTTAGCAAAAAAATCTATAAGAATTTCTGTGTTAGATCTGCCTTTATTTTTTAAGGTGGCGAGTAGTATGATAGCTTTCATATGTTTTTTATTTGATATGGATTTTGGATAGATCAGTTTCTGCAGGACCGTTGATGACGATACCTTCTGCGTCAAATCGTGAACCGTGACAAGGACAATCAAAAGATTTTTCATCATTATTCCATTGTACGATGCAGCCTAAATGCGGACAAACGGCAGAAAATGCTTTTAAGGCATTGTCGTAATCCCGATAAACGGCAATTTTATTTAAGCCTGAAGAAAGTATTGCGCCTTCTCCCGCTGGTAAATCGGCTGTGTTTTTTAAATCAGAGCCCTTAATCCAATCCAGATATTGTGAAGCCATGTTGCTTGCTTCTTTAATAAAATCACCGGTAGTTTTTAAGGTAATTCTTGACGGACTATACAAGTCTTCCCATTTGTTTTTAATGCCCATAATGCTGTCACAAATAATCATGGCGCCAATTGTTGTGTGTGTCATTCCATTTCCGGAATCTCCCGTAATGATATAAATATTGTCATCGCCGGGATTTTTCCCCATAAAACCTAAAGAATCCACAGGTTCCATCACCTGACCAGACCAGCGATATGAAATGTCATCCGGCATGGGGAAATAATTTCGTGTCCAGGCCTCAAGTCTTTCATATCTTTCAAATTCCGAAATCCCTTCTTCATCGGCCTGACCCGTTTTGTGATCTTCACCTCCGGAAATTAATAAATCGTATTCGTCATCATAATTTTCCAAACGAACATAATGATAAGGCTGAGAAACCCATTTTGATTCCTGATCGCCTGTGTCCCACCAAAGCGAGTAGGGAAGTTGCCCTTTCGGAATTTTGGCTCCAATAACATAAGTTCTGTACGCGTGTTGTTTGGTGTGCATTGTTAAAACATCATTTATAGGCGTATTTGTTGCCACCACGATATAATCTGCAGAAAAAGTAAAACCGTTTACTTTCGCCCCTTTTTTGTTAATATCTTCTGCGTGAGCTTCGGTATAAATAATTCCGCCAAGAGAAACGATAGCATCGGCAAGTCCTTTAAGATAGTTCAGTATATGAAATTGTGCCTGATTGTTAAAGACGATGCATCGTTGTTTTTCTGCATTGGCCAAAGCAGGAATTTCTTCTAAAACCGAAGTCTGCAATCCTGCTTTTTGTGTCGCCTGAAATTCTTTATCCAGATTTTCTTCCTTGTCTGTGGGATGCAGAAATAAGTAACCGTTTACTCTTTTAAAAGAGCAATCGATATTTAAGGAAGTAACAATATTTTCAATTTCGTCTATAGCGGCAACATGACTTTCGGCAGCAAGTTTTGCATTTTCTTCGCCAAAGGTTTCTTCAAGAAAAAAATAGCGATCGTCGAGCGCGCAGGTTAAATGAGCCGTCGTACGTCCGGTTTCGCCGCTGCCGATAAAACCATCTTCAACAAGTACAACTTTTTTACCTGCTTTTAATAATTTATAAGCAGTTGTTAATCCCGCAATTCCACCACCAATTATCAATACTTCCGTTTGAATATCCTGATCAGGTTTTTCAAAAGAAATAATAGGAGCAGAGTCAATCCAAAATGAAACATTTTCACCCGAAGTGATGCTGGAGCTTTTTAAGGTATTGTTTGATTCATCCATAATGTAATTTTTTAGAATTTAGAATTTACAGGAGAAATTTAAAATCTGTATAAATTCATTTTTAAGAGGTTGATATCAAAGCTACTAGCTATAAAAACAAAACGTTTACAGGTTTAAAGGGAAGTTTTATAAGATTTTCAGTTATGTTTTTAGGTAACAAGGGATATTACGTAAATGCCTAAAAACAAATAAGGCTGTCAATTGACAGCCTTATTTGTTAGTGTTTGAAATATTTTTATTTATTACTGTTTTTTAAAGCATCCAGTAATTCTACCATATCTACCACAGCATAAGTCGACGAATAATCTGAGACTGCATAAGGTAATATAAGACTACCGTTGTGAATAATCGCCCCGCAGGAATACACAACATTGGGCACGTAACCTTCTCTTTCATCTTCCAGAGGCGAAAGTAAAGGTTCTTTAAGTCTTCCAATTTCTTTAGAAGGATCATCAAGATCAAATAAAGAAGCACCAATACAGTAACATCTCATGGCACCTACACCGTGTGTAATAACAAGCCAGCCTTCTTCTGTCCAAAGTGGTGATCCGCAATTTCCTATTTGGGTCAGTTCCCACGTATATCGGGGCTCCTGCAAAAGAATAGGAGTGTTCCATTGTGTTTGTCTGTCAGAATACATGATGTAATTATTAACACCATCGATTCTGGAGAGCATTGCATATTTTCCTTTTATTTTTCTTGGAAATAAAGCCAGGTTTTTATTTTGAGCACCAGCACCGTGCAGAGGCATTACCCTGAAATTATAAAAATCCTCGGTCGAAATAAGTTTAGGAAGTATTGCATGACCATTATAGGCTGTATAAGTTGCCATGACGCGCGTAGAACCGTCATCATCTGTAAAACGTACAAAACGGGCATCTTCAATACCACGGCTTTCAGAATCGGAAATTGGAAATATAACACGTTCTGTTATATCAGAATCATGTTTAAATTGTAAATCATAAAAGGAATTTGCCAGCCAGATGATTTCTTCAAGTGCTGTTCGTCTTTCCTGACGTATAGAAGGATCCTGCAAGGCATCTTTTACCATACTTTTTAAAACAGCATATTCAAATTCATCCGGTAAATCCTGCATGATTTGGGTAATATATTTGTCCTGCGTATGCATTTCTGAAAGCTTTAATAAAAATCTTTCTTTATTGTATAAGCTTTTGTGTTCAATCTCTGCCTTATCAATGTTATTACCGTTTTTCATTATCTGCAGATTATTGTCTTTATCGAGAATTCCTCGTCTAAAAACAATAGAAGAAATATGACCTTCTCCTGTGGCACGAAACGAAATAATAACACGTTTTGCTCCTGCTTCCAGACCAGACTGATCAAAATCTTCGATAATAGACGGATTGAAAATTGCTGCCGATTCAATAGCATATTCCATTGTACAGAAAGAACCTATAAGCATTTTTCTATCTACAGAAAGTGCATCATAGTCTATTTGCATTCCTTCGATAATGTATCTGATTTTTTCGCAATGTTTGAAAAATATATTCGAGATATTTCGGTGACGCCTGGCAAATTCGCGAAGTGTTTGTTCCAGGGTTTGTAAAACCTGTTTTTCGTCGAGCAACATTATGCGGCTTACCATTTGTTGTGTCCGTTCTTCACCATTCATAAAATATCGTGCAACAACTCTTTTAGAATCTGGGGTAAATTTTATATTTTTTCGAATGATTGGTACTCGCATAGTTTTGTTTTTTAATTACAGTAAATAAGTATATTTTTTTTTAAGTAATGCTTTTCAGGATTACCTGTTTCGTTTAGATAAATATAGAAATACAGATGTTTAGAACAGGAACAGTATTTTTCTATTACTATTTCTAAGTTAGTAATTTTGTGAACGAAAAAAAACTTAATTTTTTATTAAAACTTTATGTCGATGCTTACTTGTCAAACTGCTTTTAGGAAAAATCAATTTGTAAAGGCTGAATTGTATGTAAAGAGGGAATATCAAATTTACAAAAAAGAATAAATAAATTATTTATAATTGTTTGATTTTCAATAAAATATTTTTCATTTCTAAATAAACCTAAATGTGTAAAAAGAAAAAAACGGGATAAAAGAGGTTTTCTTTTTTTCCCGTTAATTAATTGAACTAATAATATTTATAACTGTAAACTTTATTCTTTATACAAAATAATAACCGCTTTGTAACCTTTACCAACATTCCATTGGCTTGATTCAATAGCTACTCCCTGATCATCATAAACCTGAAATTCAGCCGTATTTGGCGAGGCAGAACCTTCATTTAAAGCTTCAAAATCAATTTTGTTGATCCCTTTTACCAAAGTTATTTTGAATCCCTTAAATTCTCCATCAAGTGAAACTTCCGGTTCAATAACTTTATCATTAAGGTAAACTTTAATTTTATCGCCATCTACAAAAGCGGCATCTCTATAACGAATTGTCGATGTAATAGATTTTGTTACAAAACCTCCTAAATATTCATTTCGACGATAAAAAATTCCCGGTACATTGGCTTCTCTTTTATATAAAACATTATTATTAAAAAGCTCGTCCGGATTAATTTTTAAAGTAACCGGTTCTTTTGGAATCGTAGGATCGTCTGCTTTTGGTGCGTCTTCCGTTGGCGGAACAGCTTCTTTATTGTCTAAATTTTTAGATTGGATTGGTTTATTTTTATTGTTGAGTTCGTCCTGTGCATATCCATGCATTGAAACACTAATGATGATAATCAAAAACAATATTTTTTTCATACTTTTTAAATATTTTAATCTCTTTATATAACATTTAATTCTGGCATTTATTGCCTTTAAGAGAATTGGTTTTTTAATAATTAAGGAAAAGATGGTTTAAAAAAACTTTACCAGATTTAAGTAACATTAAACCTTAATTAAAAGCATGAAATTTAAAATCCATTACGACTTTCAATTTGAATATAAGGTTCAGGATTTAGGTTCAATAACAAAAGCGTTTAATTGCGCCATTTTTGCGTTCCTAAATTTCCAGACGTCACAGTAATCGTAAGCTGTTATTTTTCCGTTTTCATCTTTCATTTTGATTTTGCCAATTGCAATAACAAAGTCATCTTCGGCCACTAAATTTTCTACTTCAAAATTTGGCGGTTCTTTGTAGGCGGTTTTCATCCAGTTTCTAACGGCTTCTTTTCCTTTTAAAGTTTGCTCGCCGGTAAATGTCCATTCAGTATCATCGGTGCAAAAGGCTAAAAAACCTTCATTGTCACCCTGAGTAATGGCTAAGTTTGCCTTTTTTAGAATTTCTTTATTATCAATTGCACTCATACGATTCTAAAATCAGGATTAGTCAATTTTATAACCGTCGTCTGCAAAAGTTTCTGGTTCACGATCATTTTCATCATAATCTTCTACTAAATCATCATCCAGATCGTCTTCATCTAAATCATCTTCTTCCTCCAAATCATCTTCTTCAAACTCATCTTCATTTAATTCGCTGTCGTCATAATTTTGTTCAAGATCTTCCTGATCGTCTCTTTCAAGTGCATTCGAAAACTCGCTGTCTAAATAACTCTGATCTTCGTTTAGAAGCATTTCCTGCTCAAAAGTATTTTGGTCACCAATATGTTGTTGTTGGTATTGATCAACATAACTTTGGTTTTCTTCTGTATTATTATCGTTTTGATCGTAATATTTGTCGCTATTTGTTGTCATAATGATGTTTTTTAAAGTTGATTTATTATTGCTGAATTTTAGCTTTCAATCAAAATTAACCTCAAAGACAACAAATTGTCTTATAGCATTAACAGAAAAAATTACTTAATTATCATTGTTTATTATTTATGCTATTTATTTTTTCCAGAATAAGTGCAATTCTTTCTTCAATAGTTAAATCGCCGGAAATTTTTAAAATCGGAAACGGAATGGTTTTTAACCACTTTTCATGAGCATTAAAATTTCGGCCTGCAATTCCTGTATGGTTATCATAATCGGTTGCCCATTCTATAAAATCTCCAAATTGTTTTATTCTGGCGGGATCAGTATAAATAATGTTTCCGTATCGTTCAAATTCTCTTTTCTTTAATCTTTCAATTCTAATAGCAGGAGGAATCCAAAGAAAAATTACCAGGTCAAAATCAGGAAATATATTTTCTCCCCATTCAAAAATTGATCCTCCTAAAATCCAGTTTTTTAGATTCAGGTCTGTTTTTATCGTAGCATTTCTTTCATCAGGATTTCGTTTTACTGTAAAAGGCGGTTCGGTAGTTTCCCAAAAATAATTATCACTATCAAAATAAGTCAGGCTAAGTTTTTCGGCCAATATTTTTCCTGTTGTTGTTACGCCGCTTCCGGAGGCACCAAAAATGTGAATTTTCATCTTTAAGAATTGCTACTATTAAACCTCAATATTACAAAATCTTTTATTGTTTTGAGTTTACAAAAGGAGACTGGAATTGATATATCACCAGAAATCAAAAAAGAATTTGCGAATATTAATAAATTATTAAATGAATAAATCGTAAAAATATCAATAACCGTTTATCTTACATTTGTAAGGGTCTTCTTTAACAATTAAAATTGCATCATGAGTTCTAATTTGGTATTAAGGTTACGAGAGGGAGATGATTCCTGTTTTAGAGAAATCTACGATTTATATCATTTTAAAGTATTTTGTTTTGTAAAAAAATATACTGCACAACTGGCAGATTCAGAAGATGTTACTCAAAACGTCTTTATTCATCTTTGGAAATATCGCACAAAATTAGACCCAAACGTAAGTCTGGAAGCCATTTTATTTAAAAGTTCGAAACAAGAAATTTCGAAATGGTATAAAAAGCAAAACAGGATTTTTTCTGTAGAAAACGAACAGTTGATTAAAGAATTGGATTCTCCCTCAGAATCAGACGATGATATTGATTTAAAGCTGGAACAAATACAATTATTACTGGATCAAATTCCCGAAAAAAGAAGAAAAATTTTCAACCTTCACAGGTTTGAAGACTTAAGCTATAAAGAGATTGCCATTGAAATGAATATGTCACCAAGTGCGGTTGCGAATCAAATATCGAAAACACTGCAGTTTCTTAAAAAGAACTCGGTGCAAAATCATGAATTGTATTGGTTTGCGTTGTTTTTTATGAGTCAGCAAAACCTGATTTTGTAATATTCTGCAGTCTTCGGGCATTCAATAATGTTATTGCAAATCTTCTTTTACATTAAGAAAACGTTAATAGTAATGTTAGCCTATGATATTTGATTCATTGGAAATCTAATGTAGTTGTATCGATAAGATTAGGTTTAATTTTCAACAACAAACATTTAAATTGTAATGAAGTCAAAAAGATTAAAAGACGAATGGAATGCAATACCAAACAGAGGAATTCTTCCTGGTGAAACTTCATCTCGTATGTGGAAGAATATTCGAAATGTTACTGTTGATAAATACAAAAACTTTTATAATTGGACAGCTGTTGCCTGTGCCGTATTTGTTCTTGGAATTGGCGTTTATAGTTTGATCCCTCAGGCTAAAATTGAAATTGCTTCGACAAAAACATTCAATAAAGATATTCGACTTTTGAATTTGCCTGATGGTACACGCGTCTGGCTGAATGAAAATACAGAAATTGAATATCCGAAGGAATTTACAGGAAAAGAAAGAACAATTACTTTAAAAGGAGAAGCCTTTTTTGAAGTAAAGCGCGATCCGTCGCATCCATTTGTTATTAGTTCGGGACCTATAAAAACTACTGTTTTAGGTACTTCTTTTAATATCAAAGCCTACGATCACCATCAGCCGGAAGTTAACGTGAGAACCGGAAAAGTAAAAGTAGAAACGGAAGAAAACACGGTTTTCCTGTTACGCGGGGACAAAGCCGTTTATGGCGCCGGAACTTCGATGGTGTTTAAAGAAAAAACAAAAGTGCTGGAACCAAAATGGAAAAAAGTGCTGATGTACGTTGATGATTTGACACTGGAAGAGGTGATTACGAAGTTGAAAACAGATCATCATTTTGAAGTGACTTATCTCGATGAAGATTTACGAAACTTAAAAATGCAGGGAACGCTGGATACGAGACAAGGTTTTTATGAAATGCTGCAGACTATTGCATTTGCATTGGAAATCAAGATTCAATCTACAGGAAATAAGACTTATCTCATTAGTCACTAAATATAAAATTACAAACATTTTAAAATAACATTTTAGCCAAAATCAACTTTGAGCTACAAGGCAAGTATTGCAATATTTTTAAAATATTAACCCAAAATATCATACTAAAATTAATTCTAATAAACTAACAATTATCAATTATGAACAATGATTTTTCCAGGCAGTTTGCCATTTGGATTTTGTTTTTCGGTTTCCTTTTTGGAACGCACACTATTTATTCGCAAACCGGCACCGTTTCGGTTGATTTTAAAAATTCTACGCCTCAAAAAATAATAGATAATTTAAAATCCCAGACTCCGTATCAGTTTATCTATCAAAAAGATCTCGATTTGAGTTTGCCATTGGTTACATTAAAAAAAGACAATGTTTCTATCGATGAAATTTTGACGGATTTGCAAAGTATGACCAATTTAAATTTCAGAAGAAATCAAAATAATATAGCCGTAAACAGTAAAGATACGGGCAAAAAAAAAAAGAAAGGAAAAGTAACGGGTAAAGTCGTTGATGTAAACGGACTTTCGCTCCCGGGCGTAAATATAAAAGTCGCAGGTCTTAATTATGGCGTGCAGTCTGATATTGATGGTAATTATGTTTTGGAATTGGAACCGGGTGATTATACAATCGAGATTAGCGCTATTTCGTTTCAAACACAAAAAGTTACCGGTGTAAAAGTACTTGAAGATCAGGAAACGCCATTGGTTGTATCCTTAAAAGAAGATACACAATCATTGAAAGAAGTCGTGATTATTCAGGATTATAAAAAAGCAACGGCTTCGGTTGAAGGAATGTTGCTGCAGCAAAAAAAAGCGCCTCAATTTTCTGATGGTATTTCTGCGGAACAAATTGCCAGAACGCCGGACAGAGATGTGGCAAGTTCATTAAAACGTATCACGGGAGTAACAACTGTGGGTGATAAATACGTGGTGGTGCGTTCTATGGGCGAAAGATGGAACCAGGCTGTTATGGATGGAATTGCCCTGCCAAGTACAGATGCCTATCAGCAAAACTTTTCTTTTGATATTATTCCAACTTCGATTGTAGAAAGTATTGTGGTGAGCAAATCGGCCACTCCGGATATGTACGCGAATTTTGCCGGAGGTTATGTGGAGATAAAAACAAAGGACATTCCAAAAGAAAATTTCACCAATTTTTCTATCAGTACTTCATACAATAGCAGAAGCACGTTTAAAGAACGACTTACAAAGCAGGAAGGCGATTATGATTATTGGGGATTTGATGATGGAAGACGTGATTTTCCCAGTGCTGACAATCTTACTGCGCAAAATGTAAAAAGTGATGCAGCAGATCCGAATATTTCTATCCGCGAATCAAAACAATTTACAGAGGATAATTTAACTACTTATAAAACGTATGCGGCTCCCGGTACTACACTTCAATTTGGTATTGGACGAAATTATAAATTACAAGACAATAATAAATGGGGATTTACAGGGTCTTTAATTTTTAAGAATACGCAGGAAAAATTAGATATTGAGCATACAGAAAGAGGGAAATACAAAAGCAATTCAGAGTTTTCGGCAGAAAACGAAACTGTGGCCTATTCTACCTTTAACAAATACGGGTTTAAGAATTCCGGAGCTACTTATAATTTTAATTCCACTTTGGGCGGGATGTTTAATGCGGCAATTCAGTTTGATAATCATAAAATTACAGCTCGTAATACTGTAATGCACATTTATAACAGTCAATTAACCCAGATTACTGGCTGGGATAATGGAGTTCCTATTGATGATATATTGGATAAAACTACATTGGCCAGAACGGCAGAGACTAATTATCCGGTTTATACGACTTTTATTCAGAATAAAATTGAAGGAAATCACAAGTTTAATAAGCTTGAAATCAACTGGTATGGTGCTTACGGAAATGTTACAAAAGACACTAAAGACGCCACATTTATAAATATGGATCGAAGAAAAATTGGTGACGATATACTAGTTTATTACGATGTTTATAATGCAACCCAAAATATTAGAAGAAGTAATTTTAAAAATGATGAGATTGATTATAATGCGGCTATTAATTTTAAATACTCGTTTAATTTTAGTGATTCTTTTACAAACGATATCAAAGCCGGATACTTCGGGACTTATAAAAAAGCAACCAATCAACAGGTATCCGTTAAATTAGAAACCTTTGGTCAGGAAACCGACAGAGGAAATATTTATGGTTCACTGAAAGAATTTTTAGACGGATCAAACTATTACTACGGTGGTTATGGTTGGTTTGGCGGCTTTAAATATGGTAATCAATATGTTGGAGATATCAAAGTACATTCGCCGTTTTTAATGCTTGACAATAAAATGGGCCGCTTTGTACGCTTTGTCTGGGGCGCCAGAGCAGAAAGTTACCTTTACACGCAAATTGAAAGTCAGTCTATAGATTCTGGTAGTTTTGAACAAGAACAAAAAGATGATAAGTTATGGCAGTTTTTACCTTCAGCCAGTTTAATTATTAGCCCTACAAATAAAATGAATGTTCGATTAGGGTATAACAGATCTGTTTTACGCCCTCAGTTTGCAGAACGTTTGAACATCCCATATTTTGATCCTATTCGTTCTTATTTTATTTATAATTATACCGGTGGAATTGTTTCAAGTGTTGCCAATAATTATGATTTTAAAATGGAATGGTTTCCTTCCGGTGGCGAAATTTTGTCCTTTGGTGTGTATCATAAAGATATCGATAATCCTATTGAAAGTGTTGGGGCATTAAGTTCATCTTTAGAAAGAAATGTTTATAACATAAACTCCTATGACGCTAAACTTTGGGGTTTTGAAGTAGAATTTTATAAAAGTCTTTCCTTTTTAGGCGAAGGCCAAACCCTAAAAAACTTGTTTATTAACGGTAACGCTACTGTAAATTCTACCAAGGTAAGATCGTATCAAAGATTAGACGGATCTGGTATTCTGTATGAGGCAAACAGACCATTGTATGGGCAATCGCCCTACAGTTATAATTTTGGTTTAGACTATGTGGGTGAGCGTTTAGGATTTAGTATTAAGCATAGTGCGGTTGGCGATCAATATATACTGGTGGGATTTGAATACGGTGCCGAGGAAATTCGTAAACCTTATGGTATAACAGATGCGCAGGTGAGTTATAAATTCTTTAAAGAAAGAAACCTGGAAGTAAAATGCAGTCTAAAAAACCTGTTTGATACCAGTATAGAAACCTACAACAACTTTAATAGTTACAGTAAGAGACAAGACGTTCCTATTGGATCTAACCCAAGGGAGGGATTTGCTCTTGGAGCCGGAGCGACAGATAAATTCGATCAGGATATTGATCAGGAATTATTTAAAGCAAAAAATGGAAGAACGATAAGTATATCCATTAATTATTCCTTTTAAATATTTAATAATCAGGAAGATTTTGGTGCTTTATGGCGGTGATTGTTATGCATATTAAGAAACCGTTAACAATAAAATCAGGGGATGATATTTTGATTTTTCAAACGCTAATGTATTTAGTTGTAAGTATTAGATTTCTTTTTTGTTTAGTGCATGAAGCAAAAATGGAATAAAGTACTTTAAGATGTTCTCTAAATAATTTGATATAAATTTTAGAAGAATGGAAAGCAAACCTTTTACTGCGTTAAAAAAATCCTATGAGTAAAAGACGGAATATTAGGTATAAACCCCGATGGTAAAGCGGGATCGTTTATTGAAAAGAACTTTACCAAAAAAGAGAAAGACCTGAGGAAAGATATTTTGCTGCTCTCTCCAAAGGCCTAGTTTGTAATTGCAGCAAATATAGCATTAAATAAATTATTATGAAAAAATTTTTTCTATGTGCAATGATTGCTCTGGCTGTGAGCTCTTGCCAAAATGATGATTCAACTGCTGATTCTTCTTTTTCTATGAAAGCTGCTGGTGCTGACTACAGTGGATATCCTGGAACAGTACAAACTGTTAGTGGTGATATTACAACAAACACTACCTGGACAAGCGATAAAGTTTGGGAAATTGAAGGTGTAGTTCGTGTAAAATCTGGTGCTACATTAACGATTCAGGCAGGTACATTCATTAAGGCAAAACCTTTAGCCGTAGGAGTTGCTACAGGAGTTCTTGTAATTACTAAAACAGGTAAAATTGATGCACAAGGAACAGCAACTGCTCCTATTATTTTTACAAGTTACAATTTATTAGACGGTGCTGCTACTACAGCTACTCCTGGAGATTTTGGAGGTGTTGTTATATTAGGTGACGCTGTTGTAAATAACGGATTGGATAATAACATTATAGAAGGATTAGGAGATCAGCCTAATGTTTCTGATTTTTACTATGGAGGTTCTAACAATGCTCATAATGCAGGAACTTTACAATATGTTCGTATCGAATTTGCAGGACGTATTATAACTACTTCTCCTGATATAGAAATCAACGGATTAACATTTGGTGGAGTTGGTTCTGGTACAACAGTTAACCACATTCAGGTATCTTACGGAAGAGATGATTCATTCGAATTTTTTGGAGGAACAGTAAGTGCTACACATTTAGTTTCTTTTGCTCCGGATGATGATAACTTCGATTTCGATTTTGGTTACACAGGTACAATTACAAAAGCGATTGCAATTGCTGATAGTAATTCTAGCCACAGTTTGAGCAGCGGAAATCCAGATTCTAACGGTATTGAGTTAGATAATAATGCTTCAGGAACACCTGCTACAACTGGTATCATTACACGTCCTGTTCTTAATCAATTGTCAATTATTGGTGTAAGCTCAACTACAGTTGCTGATTTATACGAAAATGCTATTCACGTACGCAGATTAGGACAAATAAGTTTAACTGATGCAACCGTTACAGGATACAACACAGGAGTTAGATATGAAGCTCCATCAACTCAGGCTAGCTCTTCTTATTTAAGAGTATCAATCCACGGGTTTGATAATGTAGCTCTGCCAACTGGAACAACTTTCTCAGGTCTTGGTACAAGTATTTCAACTGCAAATCCAGCTCCAAAATGGGGTCTTACACAGCCTTTCTTTAATGATGGCGCGCTTAACTTAACAGGTAATACAGGTGCATTTAAAACTGAGGCTCTTTGGACTAACACTTGGACAAAGTTTACTAATTTTTAATTTATACAGAGGTTAATTATTAAAACTACATGGGCAGATCTGTATCTGCCCATGTTTTAAAATAAAATTTAAAATTTTAAAAAATGAAAAAAAATCTACTTTTAGTATTATTTATAATGATGACAACAATAGCATCTGCTCAATTTACAATATGGGAAGATGATTTTGATGATGCCGATGCTTCTGACTGGACTTTATTAGACAGAGATGGAAATGGCAGCAATTGGTTTACAAGAAAAAACATTCAGGTTGATCCAAATACAGGTGCTATTGTAGGTGGTAATGTTGATGTTTTAGGTACATATAATATAGATTTTGCTACATTAGGATATTTACCCACTACAGAAGATAATTTTGCAATATCACCTGCCATAGATGCTTCCTTTTATTCTGGAAAACTATCCTTAACTCTACATGCACAACCTAGTATTTTTGATAGTAATCAAGATCTTTTTGTATATGGTTCTACTTCGCCGGATCCTACTACATTTACACTTATAAGTACAATAACCTTAGAAAGAACATCAACTGAAGAAGCAGAATTTAAAGATTATACAGTTGATATTTCGCAGTTTAAGGGTGAAACGGCAGTTTACATAGCGTTTGGTACTATTAAAGATAAACAATTCATAGGTTACGAAATTGATAAAATATCTATTGTTGCTGAGTCACTTTTAGGAGTTGATGATATAACACTAGAATCGCAAGTTTGCAGAATAAATCAAAATCCGGTTCAGGAAAGTTTACAATTGCAATTGGCAGAACAATACCAAAACGAAGAAACAGCATTAAAAATCTATAATTCAAACGGAATTTTAGTTAAAGAATCTCCATATAAACCAGAAAATTTATCAGTTAGCGATTTGCCACAAGGCTTTTATTTCCTTGCAGTTTCTAACAATGGTGTTTCTAAAAAATTAAAATTCATCAAAAAATAAATTTGGAATTTTTATGATTTCCGATACTTAAAACCTTTACAATAAATAAAACTGAATATGAAGAATATCTTGACAAGAGTATTAATTTTCTCTATCATAATTGCATTTTTTGAATCTTGTACCAACGACGAATTGATTCCGTATTATGGTACAGAAACCAATGTACCCGGAAAAGTCGTTATAACAGGTTATAGCGCCCTGAATGATTCTATACAAATAAATGTAAACGGAAAACTTATTGAAATAGGGAAAGAGAAAGATAAAAAAACGGCTTTCACAAAAAAAATTGAGACAGAGTATCAGTTTATTTATTTTGGGGATAAAGCAAAAACTTTTGAAATAACGGATAAAGTAACGAAAAAAGTTTTTCGCAGCTATAATTTTACTGCCGAAAAAACCATTGATACAATTTCATTTTTTGCAAAAGAAAATATCTGGATAGAGAACATTTCAGTAATAAAGCCAGGGGTTTTAAGTAAAACGGGAAATACGGGTTATAAGTTTATATTTCCTACTCAAAATTTATATTCTAAAAGCGGATATGAAGGGAATCTTGACGGAATCCTGCGTAAAATTAACGGCCAGACAATTGGCAAAGTTGAGAATATCAACAAAGATCAATTTAGTTCTTTTATTGAATTTCCGTATAGTTCGCCTCCAACAATTTTAATGGAATTGGTAAAACACGGAACAACAGAATCGTACGTTCCGGGAAAAAAAGTTATCGTTATTTTAACCATGTCTGTTAACAAATCTAAACTAATAGTTTTAGATGAAAAACAAGACGCAAACGGTGCTTTTGCCAGCGTAGACGGAAATTTAAATTTGGTAGATTATTTTGTTTTTAAATAAAGAAAATAATATCAGGAATAATAAAATTGAATTCATATTTATAGATTTTAAAATGAAAAATAAAGCGTTAAGCTATCTTTTTTATGGCATTATTCTTTTGATAGAAGTTATCATTCTTTCTTCCTGCTCTTCAGATGATCCGGAGCAGGTTTACACAGAAGGAACAAATGAATACACCAATGAATGGATGTACGGGCAAATGAAAAAATATTACCGTTGGAATGACGCTATGCCAAATCAGGGCGATTTATCAGTAAATCCCAAAGAGTATTTTGCAAGGTTATTAAAAACAGATGATGTTTTTTCGTATGCAATGCATCCCGCTTTACCGGAAACCGCACCAAAAAGCCTGCGGCAAAAATTTGGATTTGATATTTCGTTTATAGAATATCAAGGCAAGGTTCTCGGGGTAATTTTATATGCATTGTATGATTCTCCGGCCAAAAATAATGGTTTGGCAAGAGGACAATTAATCACAAGTGTTGATGGTGTCGAATTGACTTTAAATAATTACGACAGCCTCTACAAAAATATGACAGCAGCAACGCAATTAAATTTAAAATTAATTTCATACTCAGCACAGTTGGGGTTTTACAATGAAAAACAAGTTGCTATTTCTCAGGGTTTCTCGTTTACACAGCCACTTTTAAGCCAGGTTATTACAAATGGAAACACAAAGATTGGGTATGTTGAAATTCCGCATTTTGATGTTGGTATGGCCAAATTATTCCTGCAGACTTTTCAGGAATTAAAAAACAAACAAATAACAGAATTAGTTTTAGACCTTCGCTACAACGGCGGAGGAGATATAGCTTCGGCAACGGCGTTAAGTATTATTTTGGCTCCCAACATAAAATCAGGTGATTTGTTTATTGAGTTTGAAGGAAATAAAAACGGTGGTATTGTAAAACAATCTTTTCAGCAGGCATTAGAAAGTAATGAAAAAAATATAAGTTTTGAAGCGCTTAAAAACACGCATCCAAATATTCAAAAAGTATATATTTTATGCGGAAAACATACTGCATCGGCTTCAGAAATAATCATAAACAACCTAAGTCCGTTTATAAATGTAATTACAATAGGCGAGAAAACGGTTGGTAAAGACGTTGCGGGATTTCCTGTAGAAGATGACAGAATTTCGGGCAAAAAAGACTGGGTTTTATATCCTTCTATCTATAAATTATTTAATGCAAAGCACGAAGGAGGTTATGCTGCGGGAATAAATCCTTCAATTAATGCAGATGAACTTGAAAATCCTGAGGTTTTTGCGTTAGGAAATCGTTCTGAAATTTTATTAAATACAGCTATAAATGCAATATCAGGAAACGCAGGCAAAGCAAAAATGGTGAAATCGCACGCATTACCGCTTTCAAAAGTTTATACCGATGCCGATCCGTTATTGGTTACTCCGTAAATTAAAATTTCCATTCAATATCCAGAATTACTATGCAAGGAATAAGTTCTGCAGAACATCGAATTTTATTGGCCGCATTCCGTAAATTTGAGTACATGTCAAAAATTGCCGGCGACAAAATAGGAGAGACAGAAGATGTAAAAACAAGAAAGGCAATGGAAGAACTTGACTTGCTTTATGACAAGTTCCAAATCTTATTTGGCGAATTGGAGAAATGCACCAGAGATTATGAACTCAAAAAAAAATCTACACGCAGCATCATCAACAAAAGCATCCGAAAATTAATGCCGGCGATGCAAAACGAAAATGATACTATTAATTAATTGAATAACCATTTAAAATTTTTAAGTGGTTTTTGTCTTTTTAACCTTTTTCAGGATTACCTCTTGTTTTTATTCAAAATTTATTTATATCATGATATAAATGTTATAATATTTATTATACCACTTTTAATTTTGATTGCTTTTAAAGTCAAAAAAGAAGTTTATAATAAAATATAAATGCTCAGATTATCAATTATTTAAGGTTTTCAATGTTAAGCTTTCACTCAAACTAAAAGCTTAACATTGGACAATGTGTATTAACAGTATATTTGTTAATAATTTGATAACATTAAAATAAAGTAAAGATAACTTTAATGCTAAAAACCACGTAAAATCCTAAAATAATACATGCCGCATGAAAGAAAAAGACATTACAAACACTCAGGACCAAACAGAAAATAGCAATTTGATTACTACTGATGAAAACACAACCAATGTTGAAGCAGGAAATGAAATAATTGCCGAGGAAACTGAAACTAAACCTGCAAATACAAAAAAGAAACCCGCTGCTAAAGTTGCTAAAACATCGACAGTTTCAACAACAGAAACAGCAGAACAAAAAGAAGAAGCGATTTCTCCTGAAGTTTCAACAGAAACTGAGGAAATTGTTTCAGAAGAAGGAGATAAATCTAATACTAAAAAGAAGAATAAAAAGATGAAAGAAAAGGAAAAAGAAAAAGAGAAAAAGAAAAAACAAGTAGCTAAGAAAAAAGAAAAAGCGAAACTGGATAAAAAGAAAGACAAAGCTAAAAAAGCAAAACAAAAAGCTAAAGCGAAAAAGAAAGCTAAAGCGAAAAAAGCAAAAGATAAAGCAAAAGCGAAAAAAATTGCTAAAAAGAAAGCTAAAAAATCGAAGTCAAAATCGAAAAAGAAAAAATAAAAAATAAGCCCTGAATTTCAGGGCTTATTTTTTTTATAGCTATTTCACAGCTGCATTTTTTAACTTTACCTGTTTGATAAGATGTAATGAATCTGTAATAAGTGATTTAATTTCCAAAGAAGGAATTTTGGCAATTTCAGCAGCATTTTTTGTTAGTCCGTCAATGCTCATCTTAGCAAATAAAAGATCACTTTCAAACGATCTTAATATCGAATTTTCTAAAATTGTATTCTTTTTATAGTAGTAAATGGCATTATGTAGATCTTCAATTTGTCCGGTAAAATCAAAAATAGCTTTTTTAGAAACCGCTCGACTGTAATAGCTCGAAAAATCCAGAGGATTCTCTTCAATTGCTTTGTCAAAATCTTCGATCGCATTGTAATGATAGTCCATTTTTTGCAGACAATTTGCTTTTAACTTGTAAGCTTCATGATAAGAACCTGAATTAATAGCGCTGTCTAAATGAATAATAGCTTCTTGAAACTGGTTTGCGGCATAAAGTTCTTTTCCCTTTTCAAAATGAACAGATTCTTCGCCGGCAGTAATAGATTTTGAAAATTTTCCTCTAATTTTTTCGAGCGTTAAATTGTTGAACCATTTCATATCTTTTGGTTTTTGGTTGGTCATAATTGTAATAGCAAGGAAACGATTTATAAAATTGGGGAGGATTTAAAGATAATTAAAATTTGGAATATTTAGAGTTTATTGTTCAGATAAAATATAATATTTTGAAAAAAAACCGATTATAAAGTATTGTTAAACATTGTTTTAGAATATAATAGTCGCGCGATCTACTGCTATGAAAGAGATAAGCGAAAATTTGTTTTACACAATCAAATCTCCATTTTTAGTCAATACATTCAGGTTGGCAGTAACTAATTCTGAGGCAGTATAACCAAATTGTTTTTTGAAGGCAAAAGAAAAATGAGAAAGGTTTTCAAAGCCAACTTCATAGCAAACATCTATGGCTTTTTTCTTGTTTTTTGTTAGCTCATAATGTGCTAATTCCAATCTTTTTGCAGTGAGCCATTTTTGAGGAGTAGTACCAAAATACTTTCTAAAATCTCTGTTAAATGTCGATAAACTGCGACCCGTTAAATATCCTAATCTGTCTAATGGCATATTAAACATAAAATTGCGTTCCATAAAATGTACTAAATCAATTTTTCCGGGTTCCTCAAAATTTGCGAGAATATTATCTATTTCCTTATCAATAGTTCTCAAAATAGTGATCGCTTCGGTTATTTTGAGTGAAGCAATATCTTCCGGAAGTGCTGTCATATCAAAATACGGAATCAATGAAGTAAGACAACTTTCTAATAAGGGATGATTATTGTAATGGTTTATTTTTGGAGAGATTGAAGTTTTGGGCTTAATATCGAGATTTGCATAAAAATCTTTAAGTCTGGCAGTAGTTAAATGCATTACCACCGTTTTGTGCGGCTCACCATCTTTTGGATAATTGATAATAGTGGCCAATTGATTTCTGGGAATAAGAAAAATATCTCCTTTTTTAAAAATGTGAATAGTATCTGCCTGAACAATTTTTGTTTCCCCCGAAATAAACCATACCAGCATATGCTGATCGAATATGATATCTGATTTAAAAAACTTGTCTTCATAAGAAGAAAGCTTAATGTCCGGAGTAATATATTTTGCCTCAAATTCCATTTGTCTGCGATTATTAAGTTTTATAAAAATGTAAGAGACTAAATCAATAGTTATTTGGAAAACACATACACCAAATTTATTAAAATTATATTTGTAATAATGTTGCCGCCAGTAAAGCCGACAACATTATTTTAATTTCATTAGCTAACCTTGAATGTAATTCCACTCATTTTTTCACTAAGTAGCCATAAACGTTTGGCATTATCTTCATCCAGCGAATATAGTTTTACACCAGAAGACATTGACGTTTCTGTTGCTATAGGAGCGACCTCAACATCTTCGCAGTAAACACCTCCAACAGCATCCAGAAGAGCATTTGTTGCACACCAAACAGTTGTTGCAGCACCTTGTGGAATCGTTTTTAAGTTGGCTAAAATCTCCGGCAAAATAGCACCATTTGCATCACAGAAACCCATTTTTTGAAATAATTCTAATGATGCTTCCCTGCCAAGTTCAGTTCCATTGATAGATCCCGGGTGAAGAGAATAAGACCTTACACCAAATTCTTTACCACGAGTATCCAACTCAAGAGCAAATAAATTGCAGGCTGTTTTTGATTGTCCGTATGCCTGTAAAGTTTCATATTCCCTGTGTAGAAAATTAGGATCATCAAAATTAAAAGGAGCAAATTGATGTCCTTGCGATGATACATTTATTACCCGTGCAGAATTGGCTTTTTTTAATGCAGGCCACAATCTCGCTGTAAGCTGAAACTGAGCTAAATAATTTGTAGCCAATTGCGATTCGATACCACGATTGTCTCTTCGAAAAGGAACCCACATAATACCTGCATTATTAATAAGTAAATGCAAAGGCCTTTCTGACTGCAAAAACTTTTGTGCAAATGCGTCTATAGAATCAGGATTCATCAAGTCCATTTCTGCCAATTCTATATTGGGTACATTCTGTAAATTCTTTTTTGCTTTTTCAATATCTCTGGCAGGCACTATTACAGTTGCTCCGGCAAAGGCAAGGGTTTTGGCAGTTTCTAAACCAATGCCTGTATTTCCGCCGGTTACAATAGCAATTTTGCCTGTAAGATCAATTCCTTTTATTACATCATTTGTTGTTGATTGTGCATTAAATCCCGAACCAACCGGATTTTGCATTGCTCCCTGATAATTATTACTTTCCATTTCTTATAATATTTAGTTGATTATTATAAGGCAAAGTTATCGGTAAGTTAAAGCAATGAGTTTGTTCAAAATGTCATTTTACTTTGTTTAAAATGTCATTTTGTTTTAATTAAATATATTGTTAGAATAAATTTTGCTACTCTTTATTGTATTGAAATAAGTAAACTTTTGAAATAGCTACAGCCATTCTCCATAAGTATCATAATCATCTGGTAAATAGGTAAGGTACTGAACCATTCTTGGCTTTTCGCCCTTGTTTGGCGTTGCACAATGTGGCAGCGCATTATTCCAGATTATAAAATCACCAGCCTCGCCAATTATCGGTTCAGCTTTTAAGGTTAAAGCTTTTTCTCTTGGATTTTCATTGGGCAAAAGATCATTTAGCCAATCATTTATAGTATTATGAAATCCCGGAACACAATGAAAAGCACCATCATTAATACCACAATCACTAAGATAGAGTAGTCCCTGCAATCCAAATTTTATAGGTTGTTTTAAGCTGGTATCCCAATGAAGCGGACTTCCTAAAAAACGAAAATCTTTGGTTTCGGGAGGATTAAAACTTACTTTGTCTATCGTTTTGTATATTTTGTCTGTCTGATAAAGTTGCTCGTAAGCTTTTTTTATTCTTGGAGAAAATCTGTTTTTGTTTAAAGTTTCATGATTCGAAAAATTAAGCATTAATCCTTTTTGATCCTCATGTCTATTATACCAGCTTTGTTTATCATTTGGATCCATTTTTAAGAAATCCCAAATGGCTTGTTGGGTTTCTTTACAATCTTCTTTTGAAATAGCATGTTTTACAATCACATAACCATTTTTATTCCAAAATTGAAGATCTTGTTCTGAAAGCACTTTATCTTCAAAATCTTCAATATTAGTATTTTCATTTTTTAACCTATTCGTAACCCAGATTCTAAAGGTTTCAAAATCAGGTTTTTCAAAATACAAAAACTGCAAAACATCTTCTATACTAATACCCAATTGATATAAAGTTTTAATTTCACTGTCCCAGGTTTGGGCAGTGTTTGCAGAAGTATGGCCGGAGGGATGCAAAGTACGTTCCCATAATTTTTCAAGAATAGTCCAGGGCATGGTTTTTTGGTGGTTTATGTTTTGAAGTTTGGTTGTTTAATTTTTAGTAATTTCAAAAATAAGCTATTTGATGCTTTTGATCTAAAGTAAAAATACCTGTTTTGATCTGCAGTCTATTTACTTTTTTGCTTTTCTAGTTTCAGTTCAATAAAGTCATTCCAGTTTCCATCTTGAGTCTGAGCGTACCAATTACCTGTTATTAAAGTGCTGTGATCATTAATGTTTCCTGTAAACTTCAAATTTTTTCCTTCGATATTAAATTCATTTTTTACTAACGAACTTGTCATTATTCCATCTTCACCTTTTGAATCAAAATATTGTGTTTTAGCCTTATCCATTGAGTTTTGTAACTTAAAGATTTCAAATGTTTCACTAATATCGTTCCCCATTTTTACTTTTGCTTTATGCAAAATATAATTTCCATCAAGTATTAATTCGTAACTGTCAATACCGTTTAATTCCAGATTTTCATGACCTGATTTTATATTTCCACTGGTTTTCCATATACCAACAAGTCTTTTAAAATTGCTATTTTCTATCTTATCCATTTTTATTTCTTTTTACTATTACCAATTTACATAATTAAATAAAAATATGTAATATGTTGATTTGTATTTAATTGTGTAACAAAAAGTTAAAATATTGAAACAAAAAAAACTTACATCTAAGTAACTTTGAGAAAAGCTTTATATAAACTTAAAAATTACATTATGAAAACGATATTCAAATTCAAACTATTAGTGTTTGTTCTTTTAATGGCACTCACTTTTTCTTGTAAAACAAATTCTGCTTCAGGAACTTCTACAACAACAGATTCTGATGCTATAAAAGCAGGAGACAGCACATCATTAAATTCCGGAACAAGAGGCACAACTCGAAGCAATGAAGGTAATGAAGACGGAGATCCGGCTCCGGGAGACAGAGAAACCCCTAAAAAATAGCATTTTTTGCTAATTGAAACAAAACAGATTTAAGTTTTATAAAAAACTCCATTTAGTATGGAGTTTTTTTATTTTGAAAATTTCTTAATTCATTTTAATTTTTAAAAGTAATGGCTGTATGTCTACATAGTTATAAGCTAATTTTCTTTATTTTTGTTAAGGAACTTATCAAAATTATGGAGCAGTTACGTAAACATATAGAAGCAATAACACCAATTACCGATGAAGAATTTGAATATATCAAATCTTTTTTTTCTGTAAAAAAAGTACGTAAACACCAATATTTAATTCATGAAGGAGATGAGGTGAAATATGATTTTTTAGCCATATCCGGTATCTATAAAGTTTTTTATCTGGATAATCAGGGCAAGGAATATATTGTTCAGTTTGCTCAGGAAAACTGGTGGATGTCTGATTATTATGCTTTTTTTAAACAGCAAAAAGCAGAAATGTATATTGAATGCCTTGAAGAAGGAGAAGTGATTTGTTTAACACTCGATTCAAGAGAAAAATTAGCAGCTGATCTTCATCAGATGGAGCATTTCTTCAGAATAAAACTCACCAATGGATATGTTGCTTTACAACAAAGAATTAAATTGCTTTTATCCAGTAATCCGCAACAGCGTTATGAAGAGTTTGCCAAATCATATCCAAGTCTGTTGCAAAAAATCCAAAAAAAATTAATTGCTGAATATCTGGGCGTAAGCCGCGAAACATTAAGTCGATTATACCAACATTCGTAGATAATTTTTTATTTAAAATAAATCATCAAATGGAATCAGGAGCAGAAATACTTTTAAAATCAGTTAAGGAAATTTGTCCTGATATTACTGATGATGAGCTTTTTGTGTTTGCTTCAAAACTTACAATTGAAGAATTAAATAAAAAGGACTTTTTTGTTCCTATCAACAAAGTTCAAAAAGCAATTGGTTTTATTGCCAATGGCTTAGTGCGCTCTTCTTTTATCGACAATGATGGAAATGAAATCACCGTAGGTTTTTATGCCAAAGGCGATTACGCAACGCATTATCCTGCTTTTATAACACAACAGCCAAGTAAATATTCGATTCAATGCTTAGAACCAACCACTATGGTTTGCATTTCATATGAAAATTTGCAATGGATCTATGAAAACTTATCGGGCTTTGAAAAATATGGAAGATTAGTTGCCGAAGAAATTTTAAAACGTCAGCAGGCTCGTATTGAAAGTTTCATATTTCAAACTGCCGAAGAGCGTTATCTCGATTTTATAAAATGCCATTCAGATTTGTTTAACAGAATATCCGTATCTCATCTTTGCAGTTTTTTGGGGATTGAAAGACAATCACTTACAAGAATTCGTCAAAAATTAGCCCATAAATAGTTTTTGACACATTTGTGTCAGGAGTACCTTTTGATTATTTAAAATCTTTGCAGTGTCAAATTAAATGAAACTGCAATGAAAACGAATATCTTACTTATACTAGGGCATCCTTCTGAAAATTCTTTTTGTAATGCATTATTAGACGCTTACAGAAAAGGAGTAGAAACTACAGGAGCAAACTGTAAAACGATTTATATCTCTAAATTAAATTTTGATGTAAATCTTTCTGACGGATATAAAAACGGAGAAACTTTAGAACTCGAAAAAGATTTAGTACAATCACAGGAACTTATCTTGTGGGCAGATCACGTTGTTTTGTCTTATCCAAACTGGTGGGGTTTCATGCCCGCTATTACCAAAGGATTTATAGACAGAATTCTACTTCCGGACTTCGCATTCAAACATCACTCAGGAAAAATATTTCCCGAAAAACTCTTAAAAGGAAAAAGCTTAAGACTCCTCGTTACGATGGACACACCAAAATGGTGGTTTTACCTTATCTATCGTGCATCACAATATCAAATTCTCAAAGACATTGTTTTTGGCTACGTGGGATTTGATCCTGTCAAATTTTCAACTTTTGGTTTTATGAGAAAATCAACAGAAAACCAAAGAAATAAGTGGTTGAAAAAAGTAGAACAATTAGGAAAACAACTTAAATAATAACAATCAACAATAAAAATCAACAATAAAAATTAAACATCATGAAAAATTTAGCAAACGGGCACACAGTTGCTCAAATCAATCCAACAAAAGGTTTTAGAATTCACTTATTGGTATTTGTATTAACGATTCCGATCATTTGGGCAATATGGTTTTTTACCAGCAGAACTTATTTATGGCCTTTATGGCAAACTTCAGCATGGGCTGTGGGTTTACTGTTTCATTATTTGGGCGTTTTTATTTTCAAAAATCAAAATCATTAATCTGAAATTATTGAAAGTGATTTCGATCACACATTTTTAGTGATTTGCCTCATTGGTGCGAGGCTGGTTGTGGTAGTAATTTTGGTTTATAATTAAGATCATTATCAGCAAGTAATCTTTAAAAATAATAATCCTTAAATATTTAAAATTATGACAGCAAAAACAAATCTCTCTATTTCTCAAAGAGCGTTAGTAATTTTTACAACGCTGTTTATGTTAGCAAGTGCGTTTGCAAGCGCACAAACTTCAGCTAAACCTGAAGAAAGTGTTATAGTGGCTAAAATTACTCGTTACGAGGTAAAGAAGGAATATCTGCAAGAATTTGAAAAAGCCATAAGAGACTATGTTCTAAAATCGCTTTCAAATGATAGTAATATTATGGCAGAAGCTTATTTTGAACAAGATAATCAATCAGTTATTTGGTTATTCGAGCGTTGGACAAATCAAAACAAATTGAATAACTTCAATAGAAATTCAGAGTCAAAAGCAGTAATACAATTAGAAAAATCTGCATTGGCAAAGCCTGAAAAGGTAATCAGCGTAAAAGATTTAGAACCTATTTCTAAGCAAGAATGGCGAAGAGCCAGCAAAGCAGAAGATAAGCAATTAACCATTATGCTTTTTGTGGATGCAAAGGCAGGCACAGAGGAAAACTTCAAAGATGTTTATCACATTGCAATGCCAGAATTTCGAAGCGAACCGGGCGTAGTAACCTATCAGTTATCACAGTTAGATAATGATAAAACCCAGTTTGTGACTTTTGAAAAATTTAGAAGTAATGATGCTTTTCAGTATCATCTCAATTTTCCGCCCATTCAACCTGTACTTGATTATCTGAATACGAGTATAAAAAAACAGCCTTTTCAGGACGGAATTCACAACCTTATCGAATTTGCACCGCTTATTCGTGAATAACAATTTTAAACAGAACAAGTAACAATTAAATCTAAAGAAAAATGAAAACAAGTAAACAAATCATTGTAGCAAGTATAGTAAGCCTATTTGCACTATCAAACGCAGAAGCTCAGGTAACAGTAAAAACTAAAGAAATGAAAACAAATTATTCTAACGAGTTAGAAGTTGTAAATCAATTATCTACTCAATCGGCAGTGGTAAATATGCCCGTAACAAAATTATTGAATGCACCAGGAAACGAAGCCTTAAAAGCTTTCTTTTTTACTCCTGTAAAAGACAAAACGGTTCTTAAAGGAAAAAAAATAGCTGTTCTTGTAGCAGACGGTTTTGAGGAAATTGAATTGACAGGTCCGGTTTGGTATTTTAAAGAACTGGGAGCAGAGGTAGAGATCATTTCTCCAAAATTCAATCCGGCTCCTGAAAGATACGGACTTGCATTTCCTGAAATGTCAAAAACACATGTAATGGCTATTCAGTACTTACAGCCAGTGGGCTGGATAAAATTTGACCGCACGGCAGATCAGATAAAAGTAAGTGATTATGATGCTGTATTTATTCCCGGTGGAGCCTGGAATCCGGATAATCTTCGCTATGATAAAGATGTGATAAAATTTATTCAGGATTTTAATAAATCAGGAAAATTAATTGCAGCTATTTGTCACGCTCCGGTAGTATTGGCATCTGCAGATATTTTGAAAGGAAGAAAATTAACAGGTTACTGGAACATTCAGTCAGATTTAAAAAATGCGGGTGGAATCGTTTTAGAAGAAACCGTTGTAACTGACGGAAACATTATCACAAGCAGACATCCTATTGATGTAGCAGATTTTTCAAGAGCTGTTGAAAGCTGGTTGATTAAAAAATAATTTCAAGAGATTTTGATAGTGAAGAAACAGCTTTTTCTTCACTATCAAATCATTAAAAAAAATACAATAATAGATTTCAAATTAAAATTGAATATGAAAACAGATATATTTAAGCCGGCACAGATTGGCTCTTTAGAATTAAAAAATCGTATTGCAATGGCACCAATGACAAGAGCAAGAAATGAAGATGGTATTCCCAACGAAAATAATGTTCTCTACTACAAGCAACGCGCAGGAGCAGGATTGATTGTAACAGAAGGAACAGCAATTTCTGCAACAGCAAAAGGAGTACTTTACATTCCGGGATTGTATACACCACAACAAATTGAAGGCTGGAAAAAAGTAACCAATGCGGTACATAAAAAAGGAAGCATTATATTTTCTCAATTGTGGCACGTGGGCAGGGTTTCTCACACTTCAAATCAACCAAACGGAATCACGCCCGTTGGTCCATCAGATATTCAGGCAAAAAATACTTCGGCCTGGGGATATAACGAAAATGGTATTGAAGGTTTTGTAGCAGCATCAAAGCCCAAAGCGCTTTCGTCAAGCGAAGTAAAAGATGTTGTAAACGATTTTGTAAATGCTGCAAAAAATGCAATTGCAGCGGGATTTGATGGTGTAGAAATTCATGGCGCAAATGGTTATTTGGTAGAGCAATTTTTAAATCCTTTTGTAAACAACCGCACAGATGAATATGGAGGAAGCATTGAAAACCGTTCCAGATTTTTATTAGAAATTATTGATGCCACTATCAAAGCTATTGGAAATGAAAAGACAGGCATCAGATTAACGCCATACGGAGGTTTGGGAGATTTGCCTCATTATGATGAAATAGAAGCAACTTATCAATATTTAGCCAAAGAATTAAAGAAAAGAAATATAGTTTACATCCATTTAATGGATCAGCAATCTAAAGGAAGCCATGCGTTGCCAGATGGTTTTATAGAGCGTTTTCGTTCCTGGTATGATGGTGTAATTATTCTTGCCGGCGGAATGACCAGAGAAAAATCTGAGCAGCTTATCGATGCGGGAACAATTGATATTGCGGGATTTGGCGAACCGTTTATCTCTAATCCGGATTTAGTAGAACGTTTGGAAAACAACTGGGAATTAACGCCGCCAAATCGTGATTTGCATTATGGATTAGGAAATCACGGTTATATAGATTGGAAAACTTATAAAGAGCCGGCAACAATTTAAATCTGATTAAAAGCGGTAACAGAGACAGTTTTGTTACCGTTTATTAACGTTGAAATTTGCTTTATTTAGGTTTGAAATTTAATCCGGATATTGTTATTGATTAATTTTTTATACTTAACATTCTATATTACTTTTGATTAGAATAGTATTTTTTATTTATTGAAGAAGTTTAAAATTTCTACAAGATAAAGGAAAAGTACCTTGAAATTCATCAATATCTAGTTATATGGAATTGCCTAAGATACCTTTTTATGAAAAATACAGTCTCATTTTTAAAGCAATTGTTGCTGGTGGAGCAATGGGTTTGCTTTATACCGCAGTTAGTAATGCCGGAGCAGATTATCAATATCTAAAACTTTTGCCCGGTACCATTATTGGAATTTCTATTGGTTTTATTGTAATTATTTTTGAGAAGACACTTACTCATCTAAATAACTATTCCTTTTTGGGAAGTATGATTTTAAAAGCGCTTATTTATAGTTTCTGTATAATATTGTTTTTACTGTTTTTCGTGATTGTTTTTGCAGAGATTTTGGGTCATCTTACCTATCAGGAAGCTTTAAGTAAATACATTAATAATCGTCTTTTTGAAGATTTTATCTTTTCGCTTGGCGCATCAATTTTCCTGATTTTGTTTTTAGAAATTAGCAGTTTGTTAAGCAACCGATTTTTTTCTAATTATTTTACAGGTCGATATCATCGTCCGATGCAGGAAGAGCGAATTTTTATGTTTGTCGATGTCAAATCATCCACCACAATGGCAGAAGAGTTGGGAGATATTCTGTATAGCAAATTACTGCAGGATTTGTTCAACGATTTTACCGACGCCATTCTGGCTTCACGTGCAGAAGTTTATCAATATGCCGGAGACGAAATTATTCTGACCTGGAAAACAGCAACGGGTTTAAAAGACCAACGGTGTTTGTATTGCTTTTATCTTCTTAAACAATGTATTAAAAACAGAAATGAATATTATTTAAAAACCTATAATAGGATTCCGAAGTTCAAGGCCGGAATGCATATTGGAAATGCTGTAACAACCTGGGTTGGAAAAGTAAAAAAAGAAATTGTTTATCATGGAGATCTTCTTAATACAACGTCAAGAATTCAATGCAAATGCAATGATTTTAATCATGATTTTGTTATTTCTGAAGCCATAAAAGAAGCTCTGCCAAAAGATTTACCTGTAACTTATTTGCAACAGGGAGAAATACTTTTAAGAGGAAAGGCGCAACCAATGAAACTTTATACTGTTGATTTTAATATTGACGAAATTTATTAGTCTGCCTTAGTACTTTATTAGAAATTATTATTTAAAAAATTAAAATTATGAAAGCATTAGTTATTGGTGCAACAGGTTCAACGGGAGAATTTCTGGTTGATGAACTTTTGGCAGATAAAAATTACGAATCTGTTACCATCTTTGTAAGAAGAGCAACAAACAAAAAGCATCCAAAACTCGTAGAAGAAATTGTTGATTTCTCCAACATAGACAATTATAAAGATTTGATTGTAGGCGACGTCATTTTCTCGTGTTTAGGAACGACGCTCAAAGCAGCAGGATCAAAGGCAAATCAAAAGAAAATAGATTTTGATATTCCTGCAACATTTGCAAAATTAGCCAGAGAAAATGGAGTTTCTTCCTTTGTTTTGTTATCTGCTTATGGCGCTACTTCAAAGAGTAAAGTTTTTTATTCGAAGATAAAAGGAGAACTCGAAGACAGCATTGCAGAGCTCAATTTCGAACAGTATATTATTTTTAGACCAGGATTGCTTTTAAGAGCAAATTCTGATCGTTTTGGCGAATATGCCATGGCAAAAATATTAAAAGCAGTTAACTCAATTGGCTTATTTAAAAAGTTCAAACCACTGCCAACTGATTTGCTGGCAAAGAAATTGACTAAGGCGCCAAAAGCGCTGCCTAAAGGCACTTCAATTATCGAACTTGATAAAATATTCAGTTTTGCAAATATGTAGGACAAAATGTAAATTAATACATTCATACTTATTTTTATAAAGATAGTTATATATTTGCGCCAGATTTTGGTCTATTTTTCTTAGAAAAAAATAGTTAAAAGGGAATCAGGTGTAAATCCTGAACAGACCCGCTACTGTAAGTTCTGTATAAGTCTTTAAACGTTACCAATGCCATTGTTCGCCGCGGCGAATGAGAAGGCTGTTTAAAGATGGAACAAGTCAGGAGACCTGCCACAATCACATAGTTTAAGACTTTCGTGGAATAAAGTTGAACAACAATAAACGGACCTGTCATTATATGGCGGGATTCTTTCTTATTGCTTTTTTGATTATTACATCCCGAAGTTTATTTAATTAAATAAGTGATGTATAATACAAAAAAAATACTTTTATTCATTGTTCTGTTATCTCCTGTTATACTTCATTCTCAAGTATCTAACGATAGTTTGCGGGTTTTAAAAGAAGTAATTTTAAAAGGAAAACCCTATCAGGAAGTAATTCCTGTACAAAACCTTTCGGGAGTATTGCTTGAAAATCTCGCGAGCCATAATGTTGCCGATGCACTTCGTTATTTTGCCGGAACACAGATTAAAGATTACGGCGGTCTTGGCGGACTAAAAACCGTTGATGTACGCAACATGGGTACACATCATGTGGGGGTTTTTTACGATGGAATTCAATTGGGAAATGCCCAAAACGGAGTTACAGATCTGGGAAAATACTCGCTAGACGACATGGAATCCCTAACCATGTATAACGGGCAAAAAAGTGAAATATTTCAGTCTGCAAAAGACTTTGCGGCCGCTTCAACTATTTATTTAAGAACGAAACGACCTGTTTTTTTAGATGATAAAAAAACAAATGTATTAGTACGTTTCAAAACAATGTCTATCAATTATTTTGATCCGTCTTTTAGATGGGAACAAAAGTTGAGTGACAAAGTTAGCCTGAGTGTAAGTTCTGAATACATAAAATCGAATGGGCAATATAAATTCAGGTACAAAAGAAATAATCTGGACGGAACTGTGGCTTATGACACCACTGCAACCCGACACAACAGCGATATAGAAGCACTAAGATTTGAATCCGGTCTTTACGGAAAAATAAAAAATGGTTCGTGGGATGCAAAAGTGTATTATTATGATTCTGACAGAGGTGCTCCAGGCGCCATTGTCGAAAATAAATTCTCAGACGGTTTTAGGCAATACGACAAGAATTTTTTCTCGCAAGGTACTTTTATAAAAGACTTTACCGATAAATATAAATTTCAGGCAAAGGCAAAATACGCCTACGATTATACACATTACGTGGCCAGAGATACCACAAATGTGCTTGGAGAAACCGTAACCGAAGGAGCGCAGTCAGACGATAGTTATTACCAGCAGGAATATTATTTCTCGGCAGTAAACATGTACAGCATTTTGCCAACCTGGGATATTTCTCTTTCTACAGATTTTCAATACAACAGATTAAATGCAACCAGAAAAGGAATTAAAACCTTGTTTTCTTATCCGGAACGTTATACAGCATTATTTTCTCTCGCAAGTTCTTACAGAGTAGGCAGATTTAAAGCTTTAGGAAGCGTTGTTGGTACGCACGTGCATGAAGAAGTACGATACAATGCAAAAGCTCCTGATAAAACAGAGTTTACTCCGGCCTTATTTCTGGGTTATACACCTTTTGCCGCTTACGATTTTAATCTGAGAGCATTTGCAAAACGCATTTTCAGAATGCCCACTTTTAATGATTTATATTATACAATGGTTGGTTCAAGCACTTTAAGACCTGAATATATGAACCAGTATGATGTTGGGTTTACTTATAATTTGCCTGTTAAGGAAAGCTTTTTCGACAAATTTTCTATTCAGGTCGATGGATATTACACCAATACCAAAGACAAAATAATCGCCGCTCCAACCGGAAATTTGTTCCGATGGATGATGACCAACATGGGACAGGTAAAAGGGCACGGAATCGAATCTGTTATTAATATGGGGATGCATATTAACAAATTGAACCTTGTTGCAAATCTAACTTATACGTATTCTGAAAGTCGGGATTATACCAAATTTGGAGGTTTGGAATTGTCTTCTTACGGCGATCAGATTCCGTACACACCCTGGCATAGCGGGTCCGGAATACTAAATGCCAATTATGAATCGTGGAATTTCAACTATAGTTTTATCTACGTCGGAAAACGATATAATGGTAATGTAAACAACATCAGAATCAACGAAGTACAGCCTTGGTACACACATGATCTATCGGTACAAAAAGCATTTGCAATTCATAATTACAAATTAAAAGGAACGGTAGAACTCAATAATGCACTCAATCAGCAATATGAAGTGATTTACAATTATCCGATGCCGGGTCGTACGCTAAAATTTATAATCAGTATTGAGCTATGAAAAAGATAACCACAAAATTAGTACTTCCTTTATTTATAGCCCTTGCTTTTGTTTCGTGTAGAGAAGAAGAAACCATTTTTCCATCTTCGGATGTAAGTGTTGCAGCACCCAGAAGTGATGGCAATATAGAAGGTTTTTATCTTCTAAACGAGGGAAATATGGGAATGAACCGGGCAAGTATAGATGTTTTTAATTACCGAACAGGAAACTATACAACCGATATTTACTCAGAACGTAATCCGACAGTTGTAAAAGAATTAGGCGATGTTGGAAATGATATTCAAATTTATGGGAACAAGGTTTACGCGGTAATAAATGTTTCTAATAAAGTAGAAGTTATAGATAAATGGACGGCAAAACGCATCAAAAAAATTGATATTCCAAATTGCCGTTATGTAACTTTTTATAAAGATAAAGCATACGTGAGTTCTTATTCGGGTCCCGTTGCTATTGACCCTAATGCAGAAATTGGTTTTGTTGCAGAAATTGATACCACATCATTAGAAATTACAAGAAAAGTTACAGTAGGATATCAGCCCGAACAAATGGTGGTGCATAACGGTAAACTTTATGTTGCCAATTCCGGTGGTTACAGAGTTCCTAACTACGATAGAACAGTTTCTGTAATTGATCTTGAAACTTTTACAGAAATAAAAAAAATAGACGTGGGTATTAATCTCTACGGCATGCAAATAGACAGCAGGGGAGATATTTATGTAAGTTCAAGAGGGGATTATTACAATACACCATCCAATCTTTTTGTAATAGATACCCAGACCGATGAGAAAAAAATGCAGTTGGATCTTCCGGTTTTAGGAATGTGCCTGGTAGACGATTTACTTTATTTCTACAGCGTTCAGTGGAGTTACCTCACCAATAGCAACAAAATTACTTACGGGATATTAGACACCAAAACCAAGAAAATTATAAGCGATAAAATTATTACGGATGGTACAGATAAGCAAATCATGATTCCGTATGGACTTCAGGTAAATCCTGAAACCAAAGAAATCTACATCACCGATGCCCAAAATTATGTAGTAACCGGATATATCTACTGTTTTACCCCCGAAGGAAAATTAAAATGGAAAACAACAGCAGGAAATATCCCCGCACATATCGCTTTTATAACCAAAAAATAAAACCAGAAACATGTATTACAAATCTTTAAAACATTTAAAGTTATTACTGCTTTTTTTCTTTGCAACAGTAATCTTAACCAATTGTTCTGACAGCGATAACACCCAGCCAGATAAAGAACAAGTTGAAAACAATGAATATAATGCATCGCGTTTTGCGATAGTGTCTTTAAGTTCAAAAGTAAATGTTGGCGGAGATGCCACTTACAGTTGGACGGCAGTAAATGCTTCTTCAGAAAATTACTCTTTGACTAATAATAGCTCAAAAGAAGCATTATTCGCAGCGACAGAAGTTGGAACTTATGAATTTAAAGTTACCATCAACGACAAAGGAAATACAAAAACAGAAACAGTTAAGGTTTTTGTAAGCGCAGAAGCTAAAGAATTAAAAAGCTATATCGAAAAAGTATTCGAATTTAAACCGGCTCCGGGACAATTTGTCAATGATCTTCCTGTGGCAAATGATGGTGACACTGCCGAGAGAATATTAAGCAGAGCCAATTCGTATCTGGCAAAGAAAAACGGAGATCTTATTTCGCTTGGCGCATTTGGCGGTTATATTGTTTTTGGGTTTGATCACACAATTGTAAACTTAAAAGGAAAGCGTGATTTTAGAGTTCTGGGTAATGCTTTTTGGGCAGATGCCAATCCGAATCTGAATGCAGAATTGCGTGGCGGAAGCAGTGAAGCGGGCGTTATTATGGTTTCTTACGACAAAAATAAAAACGGACTTCCGGATGATGAATGGTTTGAAATTGAAGGCGGCGGACATAAAATGGCTAAAACAATTCATAATTATGAATTAACCTATCACAGACCAGATCCCAACAAAACACCTGTTCCGGGCGGTGGAACCGGAACCGTGCTTTTTACAGATATGGAATACATTTATTGGACAGATAATCAGGGTAAAAATGGTTATTTGGCACAAAACAACGCTTACAATCATTCATTGGATTATTGGCCGAAATGGCTTAAAGATCAGGAAACAATCACTTTTAAAGGAACGAGATTACCCGATAATGCTGTAGATGAAAGCGGAACAGGAAGTTATTTTGTTCAGTATGCTTTTTTATACGGGTACGCAGATAATGCACCAAATGCCGATGATGATTCAGGAATAGACATTAACTGGGCCATCGACAAAAACGGAAAAAAAGTAGAGCTTCCTGGGATAGATTTCGTAAAAGTTTACAACGGTCTTAATCAGCAGGCGGGATGGCTGGGAGAAACTTCAACCGAAGTAATGGGTGCAACAGATCTTCATCTGTTAGGAGAAAATATCCCTACACGCTAAATCAAAAAGTATCAAATCAAAATTATTATATCAGAAATTATGAAAAAAAATGTTACCCATTTTTTATTGCTTGCCTTCGCATTTGCGTTTATCGGATGCAGCAGTGATAACGATAAACTGGATGAAAATGCCAATGTAATTGAAATTACGCTTCAGGAAAAATATGAAATTCCAACTTTCACAGTTTTGGATATTGCAGCTTCTGATGCCGGAACTACTGCCAAATACGAGTGGATCATGACAAAAAATCCTGTTAACCAGGTAACAGATTCTATTGTTGGAAATACAAAAGATTTAAGATTTACAGCGATTTATGCAGGTTCTTATGAATTTACTCTGAATGTTACAGCTGCAGAAAAAAAAGGAAGCAAAACGACAACTGTAACCGTTACAAACGAAACTTCAAATTATAATCCTTACATAACAAGCATTTTTGATTTTGATCCTGCGCCGGGCATGTTCGCCAACGATTTGTACAAAGATGGCAATTCTAAAGAAGACATAATGAAAACGGCTTTAGGCAGAATCAACGAAACCAGTGTAGGTTACCCATTAGATTTGGGAGGTTTTGGAGGTTCTATAATTGTTGGTTTTGACCATACCGTTGTTAATGTTGCAGGAACCGAAGATTTTAGAGTGTATGGAGGAGATGTATCAAATCCAACATCATCTAAAGCAAATCCGCCGGCACCGGGATTGATTTATGTCGCCTATGATAAAAATAAAAACGGAAAACCCGATGCAGACGAATGGTATGAAATTATGGGAAGCCAGCACTCGAAAGCCAATACAATTAAGAATTTTAAAGTTACTTACCATAAAAAAGCTGCCGGAGAACCTCTGGTAACATCAAGTGCTCTTTTCTTAGATTATGAACATTTGTTCTGCGAAAACAATCAGAACGAAACCTATTATTTGGCAAGACCCAGAGCAAAAAAGGAATTTTATCCGTTATGGGCAACACAGACTACAGTTACTTATGAAGGAATGAAACTAGATGTAGATTTTGAAACCGCACGTGCAGGTCAGACTACTTTGTGGAATTCTACTCCTCCGGAATGGGGATATGCAAATGCCATAAACCCGAATATTGATATTGACTGGGCAGTAGATAAAGACGGAAATAAAGCCAATCTTCCGGGAATCAATTTTATTAAAGTAGTTAACTGTGTGAGTGAACCAATGGGACTTTGCCAGCAGCAATCTTCAATGGCGACTGTATTTGCAGGAGCAGGAGACCTTCATATATTAAAAAAATACAATCTAAAAATAAATAAGTAAGACCATGAAAAAGTATTTAAAGTATAGTTTATTTCTAATCGCTTTTGTTTGTTTTTACGCGTGCAGCAATGACGATCCAAAGCCGGAAGAAGTTATAGAAGAGCCTGTTAAAGACCCAACAATTGCTATAAAATTAGCTTCAGATTTTGCAATAGAACAATATAATGTTACAGAAATAACTCCGGAAGTAGTAATCGAAAATGGTGACGGAAAAACTGCCAAATACCAATGGTCAGTAAAAGTTTCTGATAAAGATGGTGTTGCAAAAGATTCTATCATCGGCGATAGCAAAACTTTATTATTTGTTACACCAAAAGCAGCTGATTATGTGTTAGATTTTACGGTAACAGTAGACAAAATTGTAAAACAGGCTTCGACTAAAATTACCGTTTCAGAAACCGGAAAAACATATACAGCAAAAGCATTAACACTTGTTGATTTTTTACCAGCACCAAGCTTTAGTGTAGCGAGTTACACTACAAAAGAAGAAGCTTTGGAGCAAACTCAGGCAACTATAAAAGAAGGAGGTTCTGTTTATTTGGGAACATTTGGAGGATATATTATTACAGCGTTTGACCACACAGTTGTTAACGCTTATGATAAACGTGATTTTACTGTTCAGATGGCAACAGGAACTGCTTCAATTAAATATTCTCCCGTAAGTATAGCCGTAGCTTATGATGCGAATAAAAACGGGATTGCGGATGAAAACGAATGGTACGAAATAGCAGGAAGCGAATATTATAAAGCTACAACAGTTAAAAATTACGAAGTAACGTATCATAAACCTGATGCCACGGCGAGTCCGGTAACCGGAACAGCAACCTGGCAGTATGATACAGCCTATCTTCCGTGGACAGACAACCAAAACGGATCTGGTACAATTACCAAAACCAATAATCGCAGACGAGTTAATTATTATCCGGCATGGGCAGCAGATACTTATACTTTAAAAGGAACAAAAGTATCTATACCGGTAAAAGATGTAAGTGACGGTGCCGGTACAGCTTACAATGTTGGAACTTTTGAATGGGGTTACGGCGGTATTAAAGATCCATCAATAGACATTAGCTGGGCAGTAGATAAAGATGGAAAAAAAGTGCATTTACCGGGAGTTGATTTTGTAAAAGTATATGTGCCAACATTTACAGCATTGGGAGCTGCAGATCTATTAACGAGCGTTTTTCAGGAAGTATCGGATTTAAATTTTCCAAAGAAGTAATTTATAATACTGTTGAATTTGAGATAATTAAGAATGAATATTAATCCATAAATTTTATAAATCATGAAAAAAGTAGTTTATTTTTTGACATTCGGTTTGATGTTGGGATTTTCGTCCTGTAGTAGCGACGATGATGTTTTAGGCAGCGAAAGTAATTCAGCAGTAAAAACGTCATCAAAAACAGCAAAAATAGCTGTTACAGATCCTTCGATAGGAACCACGACAACTCTTAATCTTACCAGTGCTTTATTAAGCAGCGGTATTACAACAACAGGAGGAAAGTACTGGCAAAACACTTATGTGTCTAACACCAACCTGAGTGTAGATATTTTTACATTTTCGCACACTGCGACATCTTCGGGTTATAATTATTGGGATGGTTTTATTGTATCAAATGTAAATGATATTACAAATTATGGCTCTGGTTCAGGTTCTGGCGGATCAGATGGCTGGGTGCCTCATCAATGGGGAACTATGGCCGGAAGTGGTTTTGGAACTTCTTCTACAACTACACCAGGAACGCCGGGAACACCGGGAGATCCTTATATTGTGGCCTATTGGTCGAGCTATTTAGATCCTCAAAACCCTGAAGCAAGCACCTTTAGCGAAAGCGGTTTTTCTAACTGGATTAAAATTGGAAATACAGGAATATATACTGTTGAAGGTTTAAAAATCAACATGCATCCATGGCCCTATTACGGCTGTTTGTATGGCGATGGATTTGCTCAGCCTTTTGCTTCCGGAGATCATTTTGAATTATTGATTTATGGTGTTGATGAAAATGGAGTAATTACAAATCCGGTAACTCAGACTCTGGCAGATTATACAGGATCATCTTTGGTTATGCCAACCGGATGGATTACTGTTGCTGCCAGCAAACTTCAGGCTTTAGGAGACGTTCAATACCTTGTTTTCCAAATGGCTTCAACAGATTCAGATCCACTTTACGGAATGAATACGGCGGCTTATTTCTGTTTAGATAAGCTTTCTGTAAAACGTGTAGATTAATTTAATACAGTTTTTAGATTAAAAAGAACCCCTTTTACCAAATTGGTAAAAGGGGTTTTTCGGTTATAAACAGAATAACGAAGTGATGTAAGTTGAGCAAATATGTGTTAAAGTTATATTTTTGAAAGAATTTTGGTTTATCAAATAGTCTTTTTGACTATATATTTGCCCTATTATTACGATAAATTGTTTAAAATTATAAAAAGAGAGGGCAGATGATAGTTTTAGGAGACAAAGAATATTACAAAGGAATTGGTAAAATTAACTTTGAAGGAAAGGATTCAGATAATCCTTTGGCATTTAGATATTATAATCCAGAGCAAATTGTGGCAGGCAAAACAATGCGGGAGCATTTTAAATTTGCAGTTGCGTATTGGCATAGCTTTGGAGGAAACGGCGCAGATCTTTTTGGGCAGGCTACTCACAATTTTTCGTGGAATGAATTTAGGGAACCCATTCAGGCGGCAAAGAACAGGGCAGATGCAGCATTTGAATTTATAAGTAAAATGGGTTTTGATTATTTCTGTTTTCACGATTATGATTTGGTACAGGAAGGACAAAATTTCACACAATCAGAGTTGCGATTACTAACAATGACTGATTATTTGAAAGAAAAGAAAGCAGTTTCGGGAATCAAAGTTTTATGGGGAACAGCCAATTGCTCTTCTAATCCGCGATACATGAACGGAGCTGCAACAAATCCTGATTTTAAGGTTGTTGCAAGAGCCGCCGCTCAGGTAAAATTAGCTCTGGATGCTACAATTGCTTTAGATGGTGAAAATTATGTTTTTTGGGGAGCACGTGAAGGATATCTAAGTTTACTTAATACCGATATGAAACGCGAACTGGATCATATGGGAGAATTTTTATCCAAAGCAAGAGATTATGCGAGACAACAGGGTTTTAAAGGAAACTTTTTAATCGAGCCAAAACCAATGGAACCTTCTAAGCATCAGTATGATTTTGATTGTGCAACTGCAATTGGTTTTTTACGCGAATATGGTTTGGATAAAGATTTCAAAATAAATGTCGAAGTCAACCATGCAACATTGGCACAACATACTTTTCAACATGAGTTGCAGGTAGCAGCAATGTCGGGTATGTTAGGCAGTATCGATGCCAATAGGGGAGATTACCAAAATGGATGGGACACAGCACAATTTCCAAATAATATACAAGAAGTTACAGAAGCGATGCTGGTTTTCTTAAAAGCAGGCGGTCTGCAGGGTGGCGGAGTAAATTTTGATGCTAAAATAAGAAGGAATTCAACAGATGTAGAAGATATTTTTCTGGCACATATTGGTGGAGCCGATGTTTTTGCAAGAGCTTTGCTTGCTGCAGATAAAATTATAACATCTTCTCCTTATGAGAGTTTACGACAACAGCGTTATAGCTCATTTGACAGCGGAAAAGGAAAAGAATTTGAAGAAGGAAAATTAAATTTTAAAGATTTGTATGATATTGCCATTGAAAATGGTGAACTCGAATTGCAGAGTGGAAAACAAGAACTTTTCGAAAATATTATCAACCGACATATATAGTTTTCAGTTTATTATTTAAGATGAAAATGATCATAAAACCAAAATCCTGTTTCTTATGAAATGGGATTTTTTATTTTGTGAACTAGTAAGAAGAGCTTATAAAGGATTGCTTCATTACTTATTTCTTTCCTCATATTCTTTCACTTGTTTTTTTGTCGAAAGCCCTTTCCAGCTCAATTCAAGTATTTCAGTCAGCAATTTTCTGTTATAGTTGTGTATCCACATGCAGATGTAAGGATAAGCTTTAAAATGGTCCGGTAAATGAAAAATTTCAGGATGACTGTCTAAATACTTATCGCGTATTTCAAAATCAAGCCTTATCGGAATAAATTCTCCGCTGTCATGAAGTCGACACATTAATTTTCCCCGTACTTTTACAGATGGAGTTCCTTCATGCGAAACACTTTCTTCGGTATTAGGAAATGTCAGGGCAATATTTTTTACCACTTCAAAATCGGCATAGTTAAATTTCATCACTTGTTTATTATTTGTTGCGTTTATTTTAATCAAACATTTAATAATCAATTACAAAGATCAGAAATTAGTAACTAGTCTTCGCTATTTTTTTTCTTTAAACAACGTCCTCTTGGTTCGTCGCCTTCATAAAGTACAATCTCAGAATGAAGAAATTGCGCGGCTTCGGCAGAATCTTTTACTTTAGTAGCACTGCGTTCTAACATGGCAGATTCAAACTCATTTAAAACACTTTTTCTTATTCCCACTTTTCGCCATTGTGACCTTGGATTACATCCTTTTGTGATTCCCCGAGCCAATGTAAGTGCATCCAGCAACGCCTGATTTGCACCTTGCCCTTTAAACGGACTCATTGGGTGAGCGGCATCTCCAATTAGGGTTACCTGTTCACTTTTTTCTAATAATTCTTTTTTGAGTAATTCCCTGTCATATACTGGGTAACCGGAAATCTGCGCTGCTAGTGTTGCCGTCATAATTTGCGGAATAGGGTCGTGCCATTGCGTTCTGCGGCAAGCTTCTTCCTTCAGTGCCTGAGGTCCTTGATCGCTTAAAGTCTTAGCCTCATCTTCTGTCATAGGAAAGCTAAGCTGCCACATCACAGAATCTGCTGTATAAGGCATGATGTAAATTCGCTCATTTCCATTAGCGGTCTGAAATACCGTCGCAGAGTCTAATAAAGAATTATTTACATTTTTTAGAGAACTTAAAGGACAAATTCCTAATATTACAATACAACCAAGATAACGCAAAGGCGTATTGTCTTCGCCAATCAATAACCTGCGCACAGAACTTCGAATTCCATCGGCTCCAACTACAAGATCTGCTTTGGCGGTTTTTATCTCGCCATTTACCTGAAAGTTAAGTTCAACGTTATCACTGGATTCTTTAAAATTTATTAATTGATGTCCCCAATGTACAGCATCGTGTCCGCCTAATTGCTCCAGTAGTGCCAAACGCAAAGATTGTCGTGCAATATGAATATTGGTGCGTTTGGGAGCCGTTTTTGCGTCTGGATCTATCCATTTTCTGATTCCCCATTCGCCAATTACTTTACCTTCAGTAGTGTGAACCAAATGTTTTGTAGAAATCACGCCATCTTTCAACGAGAAAATACCCAATCCTTCAATTGCTTTACTAGCTTGTTGTAATGTAAGTCCGTAACCCTGAGATCGGGCATTGAAGTTGCTGTCGCGCTCATAAAGCGTAAAAGGAATTCCCCGGTGCAGGCAGGCTACAGCCAGAGCAACGCCGCCAATTCCGCCGCCAATAATAGCAACATGAGGATAGTTTTCTTTATCTGCAACCGGAGGAGTAACAGAAGAAAGCAATCCGGATCCGGAACAATTTAAACAGGTATATAAATGCGCTTTAGGACGAATAGGAGCAGTACCTTCACCGTTTGTTTTTTCAAATTGCTCTAGTGCTGTTTGATAAAGTAGTCGTACTTTTTTACTAAGTCTTTGACTTTTTTTGCCTCGTCCCTGACATTCCGGACAAATAGTCCAGCTTCCTTCTTCATTTTCGATTTTATTCACGTCCTCTTTTTTCACTTGATTTTATTGCCTTTTATTAGAAAAAATAATCTATAAGTTTATTCTTTTTCCGACGTTGGCAGTTGGCAAATTTAAGCAAAAGATTACCAGTACAAAAGTGTTGAGGAATTTTCGAAGAAAACAGAAACAGTCACAAAAAAAACCGCCTGATTTACAGACGGTTTTACGTTATTCGTTTCGATTAGGATCGGTAAATTCTTCATCGTCTTCATCTAATTCATCCGGCGTTTCATCATCAAATTCCTCTTCAGGTTCTTCGTTATCAAATTCCTGAGGATTCTCTTGATTTATTTCTTCGGTACTTAAATCATTTCCGTAATCCGGCTCGGCATATTCTGTTATGGAATGATCTGTTGAAGGAAATTCAATTTCCATTCCCTTATTTATTTTATCATCTTGAAAATTCTGGTCATCCTGACGGTTGTTTTCTAATTCATCTAAATTCATAATATAATTTTTTAATTATTGTGGTTACAGGTTTACGGGTTCTATTACAGAACCTCTTTTTCCTTTTTATAAAATTAGAAAAGTTGCAAGGCTGTATTTTACAGTTATTATACTATGTAATTATATAATTTACGGTTTATGAGATGATTATAAGTTGGTAACCGCTTTATTAATTTTCTTTTGAATAATAAATTGATAGACAGATCCCGCAATAAATAATACTAAAAGAAGTAGTAATGTTTTCCCTATCAAAGGATCATTGATGTCTTTTGCCAAAGGATGCCCAACCGGAATACGGGTAAACGTTTCGTTGACCGTAGGCAGCATAGACAGTAAAAAACTAAAAGAAAGGGCGAAGTTTTCAAAATAGCGTGCTTTGCCATTTTCCTTTTTTCGGGAATAAAGAAAATAGGCCGCCAAAATTAAAATTACAACAAGTAACGACAAAACATGACCCGGGTTAAAACCACCATGTTTTGATAATCCCAAAGCGGTTAATGAAGTAATCAAAGTGGTATAAAAATAGATTTTTCCGGTAAGTTTGCTTAAATCTATTTTGCCATATTTTATGAATGATATAAGTGCAGCTACAATAGCAGCAACACCAATAAGGGTGTGAAAAATCCCTAAATTTGATAGTCCCATCTTAATTATATTTAAAAATTCTATGTCATTATTGACAATGCAAATTTGCAATACAAAAAGTGGAATGATTTTGTAAAAAAGTTCAATTATTTGGCAATTCGGTTCAACTGAAATAAACTTTGTCTATTGCTTGTTATTTAACTTCAATCGATAATTTGTAGGTGTCATTTTGTATTTGTCGTGAAAACTTTTAGTGAAATTCGCCAGATCATTAAAACCGCAATCAAAAGCAATATCGGTTATGCGTTTATCAGAAAATGAAAGAAGTTCGGCTGCATTTTCAAGCCTTTTTGTCTTGATATAATTGGCCGGAGAAGCGTTGTACAATTTTGTAAACTCTCTTTTAAAAGAAGAAATACTAAGATTGGTTTTTTGTGCCAAATCTTCAATACTAACCTGTAAAAATAAATTGGCTTCTATAATTTGTTTAAAAGTATAAATAGTTGGCGAAAAAAGCTGGGACAAAATAACCTGAATCGTTTCTGCATTTTGCGTCTGCGATAATAAAAGTATGATTTCCTTTAATTTTAAAATCAGAATTTCATCATTTACCAAAGATGGATTTTCGAAATAAAATAAAAGCCCTTCAATATATTTCCGAATCAAAAAGTCATTATTTATTTTTTCGTTTGACTGATTTGTAACACTATTTTTTGGTTTTTGAAGCAGGAAAGGAAGTTCCCGATCGTAGATTTTTTTTAAAATATCAGTGTGAAAACTAATCACAACTATTTCATTGGAACTATTTGAATTTGAATTGCTTATCTTTTTTCCTGTATTTAAACAATTTAAAAGTACCGAATAATTTCTGGGGATATCAATTTGTTCTTCATCTACATGAAATTGAATATCACCTTCAAGAGAAAATAAAAAACAAGCGTAATCTGAAACAGGAAAATCAAATTGAAATGGCGTTTTTATTGCAACTTTTTGCATTAGGGTTTTTCCAAACAAATCAATTTTTTTATAATCAGTAACCATTTATATGAAAATATTTTTTGTGTGAAATTGTAAGAATGACATGTTTATTATTCACCAATTTCGATTTTGAATTTGATGTTTGTTTTTCTTCCGATTCAAAATTAGGGAATTAAAAGATTGGTTTCGCCTTTATTTTTAGTGCTATTTTTATAAGTTTTAGCAAGGATTGTATAAAGGTAAATGACTCTATATCAAGTAATTTTAGGAAAATTAAAATTTACGAGATATGAAAACGAATAATCAAAATTCAAATCACTCTGATAAAAGTGGATTTGACAATCGAAGTGACACCAGAAAACATCAATATAAAGAACATGATGAAGTTCTGACAAACGATGAAAATTATGATGTTGACACTAAAAAATTTAAAGGTAAAGAAGAACCTGAATTAGATGATAAACTGAACAATGAAGAGAAAAAATAAACTCTTAGAAAAACGTCTCAAAAATAGAATTTGAGACGTTTTTTTTTGCCTTTTATTTCCATTTTCTTACGATTAAAAAACACACAAAATCTTCTGAAAAAAACATGCTATTTTAGGTTAAAAAATGATGATTTTTCCATTAAAAAAAAGTACATTTACGGCTTTAAAAATACAAGATAAATTACTTAATAATTCATTGTAAATGAGGGTTTTTGCTAGATTTTTCTTAAACTTTTATTATGGTGAATTTGCATGAGATTTTAGAAATAGATTCCAATAATTTTGAGTCCGTAAAAGACATCATTTTTGAGTCAAAATTAATAGATGAAAAACTGTTAAATTTAGAAAATGCCGTGCTATTTATTAAGTATAAATTAGACCGGAATAAAGCTAAAGTTTTTGTCAAAAAAGAAGATGATATTCCTGTAGCATTTATAGTACTTTATTATAAAGTAAATCCACTTTCTAAAATAAAATACAATTGGCATATTTCATATTTATATGTCAAACCAGATTTTAGAAGAAAATATATTGGTAAAGAAATTATAATGAAATGTATTGATTATGCTAAAAAAACAAAAGTTGATCATATTTCCTTAAATACGGACACTGAAAATTATGCTGCACACCAGCTTTATGAGAGTTTTGGTTTTGTCCGGAAAAATTTTATCTCTAACTATTATTATTACGAAATGAAATTATCGTATGAACAATAAAAGAGTTTTCCTGAAATAGCCTGCCTATAAAATCTATTATTACTTATTACCCAAACCTATATTTTATGATTACAACATTACTTAAGAATTATTTAAAAAATTTCAGTCAGTTTTCTGTAGAGGTTAAAGTTTTAGCCATTACAACTTTTATTAACAGAATAGGTGCGATGGTTGTACCGTTTCTTTCTAAATACATGATGGAACAACTTCATTTTACCTACGGTCAGATCGGATGGGTGATGGTGTTTTTTGGTGTAGGTTCTTTTATCGGAACCTGGATTAGCGGTAAATTATCTGATAAAATTGGTTTTTATAAAGTCATGGTTTTTAGCTTATTCACAAGCGGACTTATCTTTATTTTGCTTCAGTTTTTAACAACTTTTTACAGTTTTTGCTTCGGGGTTTTGTTACTAACCACAGTTTCAGATATGTATCGACCGGCAATGTTGGTTTCACTGGATACTTATGCGACCAAAAACGAAAGAACAAAAGCCTTATCGTTAATTCGATCTTCGGTAAATCTGGGTTTTATGTTTGGCCCGCTGATTGGCGGAATCATTATCACTGTTTTAGACTACACTTTTTTATTTTACATTGACGGCTTAACCTGTATTTTGAGTATTTTGTTATTTGCTATTTATGTAAAAGAGAAAAAATTGCCTTTTAAACTTAATAGTTTCAAATATTTAAAAGAAGGAAATTCGATTTTGCAGGACAAACCTTTTTTGATTCATCTGGTTGTTACCTTAATAACAGGTATTTTGTTTTTTCAAATGTTTACAACTCTTTCTCTTTATTACAAGGAAGTATTCAATTTTACAAGTGTAGAAAGTGGTTTGTTTTTAGCACTAAACGGTGTATTAATATTACTTTTTGAACTTTCTATTGTAAGTTATGTAGAATCTAAAAACATCAATAAACTTTTAATGGTGTCGTATGGCGTACTGGCTATGGCGGTGAGTTACTTGTTTTTGTTAATCGAACACAGCATTTTTGCCCTGATAGCAATGATGGTTTTTATGACTATCGGAATTATGCTTACTTTCCCTTTTGCAAATTCATTTGTAAAAAACAGATCTCTTAAAAAACGGGAAGGTAAATTTATGGCTGCTTTTACAATGAGTTATAGTGTTGCTCATATTTTAAGCACAAAAACAGGTATGACAATTGTAACTGATTATGGATATAAAGTCAATTGGGTATTTTTAACCTGTTTAGGATTTGTAGGTTTTCTTTTGGCTTACCGTTTGGTTTTTATTGTAACAAAAGAAAGTGAAACCATCAAAAAGAAAATTGTCAACTCGCTTTTTACGACTACTGCTAAGTAGTTTAAAAATTACCGCAAAGTTCGCAAAGCTATTTTTATTTAATCTCGCAAAGTCGCAGAGTCGCAAAGAAAAACTTAAAAAAAGAAAAACTTTGCGACTTGCGACTTTGCGAGAAATAAATTAGCGATCATTGCGTAAAACCTTGCGCACCTTGCGGTTAAATTTTTATACAGTCATTATAAAAAAAAGCTCGTAGAAATTACCTTTCAACGAGCTTTTTTATTTTGATTTTATATCCGGATTTTTAAATAACAAATAAAAATCAGCTTTAACAGAAAACGATTTTATGGAGATTTCTGATTTAAAATGAATTACATTTTTTCAGTAATATCCTTTTTAAATTTATTCAAAAGAGCTTTTGTCATTCCTAAATTTGCTTTGTTAGAATCTACAGCTAAATAAATAAAATACTCATTGTTTTCTGAAATATCAATAATGTGAATTTGATTCGTTAATGTAATCATGATATCATCAATATTTTGGGCTAAACCTAAAGCGCTAATTGCGTTTAATTTAGCTTTTACTACTTCTAAGTTAAAAGCTGAAGCCAATTCAGGATCGAAACTACTAACAGCAGAGTCACTAAAATAAGAAATACCACTTTTAATTTCGGTTACTGCAACTGCAATATAACCTGGAATGTTTTTTTTAACTTCATCCCCAAATTGTTGTAAAAAATCTGACATATTAAATTGTTTTAAATTATTGTTTGTATTTATTCAATGGCGTCTAATAGCTTGATAACAATTAAACAGAGATTAAATTTGTTTTTAAAAAGCTATTTTTTAGGACTAAAAATTATTTTTTATTTTTTTAGAACGGTCAACTACATAAGAAACCAACCATGCTATTTGTCCTTCTTTTGCAAAATAGATTTTCTTTGATTTCAAATCAGGAATACTTTCCAGACAGGCAATCAAAATGGTGTTTCCTGAAATTAAATGTTTCTGGCTGTAAGTATTTATTACTTTATCGGCTTGTTTGTTTGTTTTCGCTAAGTTTTCATACTTAACAAAATTATTTTTCAGGATCGCATCATAATTTATAATGTCTTCCATTTTTAGCGGCACAAAATGATCATCATTATTACTGTTGTAATAAAGAGTTACAAATGCCCAAATCGCTCCTCCAGATAAGTAAAGTTTCTTTTTTTGAAGTGATAATGGTTTAGTTTTAAGCATCTGCTGAATTTTTTCTCTTAAAACAGGAGAGTATTCAAAAGATTTTTCTTTGTATACCTGCATATCATTTGTTTCTCTCGGGATTACAATTGTTTTATTAATTGCTTCCGTAAGAGTGATAGTACCGTAATCTAATTTTAAAGGGAAAAACTCAAATTTGTTACCATTAAGTACATCAACATATCCACCTTTTGTATTACCGCCGCCTATATCCAAAACAATAGCATCCTGATAATCTGATGGAGGAATAGAACCTTTGAGTAACATTTTACCTTCTGTTTCGGCAGTGATAAAATCAAGGTCTTTATTTGTCAGTGTTTTTATTTTATCTATTAATGTTTGCTTATTATCGGCAACTGCAACTCCGGAAGAAGCTACAACGTAAATATTTTCATCAATAACCCCATATTGGCTTTTAATTTTTTGCAGATTACTCAAAACTACTGCACCTGCATTATCTATATCTTCTACAGCAAGATTACCATCAATGGCAATACTTTTGGCAATACCAACATTTTCTGTCCAGTATCCAAGAATATCATAATCTCCTTTTTTGATATTATTTACATCGATTACCGAAATTTTGATTCCCTTACTTCCAATTTCAATTCCCGCATAACGACTATCCTGAGCAAATGCCCCAAAAGAAATGAAAAGAATAAAAAGTAAAAAGTAAGCTTTCAAAAAGTATTTATTTTGCATACTATTCTTAGTGTTAATTTTTTAAGCGCTTTTGTATTTCAATCAAATACGTAATTTTTTTAATTACGGTTTATTAATTCGATAATTAGATATAAATAGTTTTGGTTTGGTTTGTAACTGTCCTAATTATATAATTTTCAGCAACTATAATGCTCTCATCTATTTTACTTTTTTAGTAAAATAGTGTAGTAATATTTTAGAATAAAAGAGCGTGCAAAAGTCATCTTTAAATACTTAAAAATTTGTAGCAAAATTTTAAATCGCTTGTAGAATTAATTCTACATTCGTTCTCTAATTTTATTCTATAAGTTAAGTAGTAATAATTTCTTTTGAAGTGAGAAAAATTTCAAAATATTTGGTAAGAAAACAACGTGGAAATAGTGAAAATAAAAGAAACTTCAGAAATTAAAATGTAGTAAGAAGTAAGATTTTTTCGAAAAAAAATATCAGATTTTAACCTGAAAAAAAGTGAATTTACCGATTTTAAGAAATAAAATTGAGCAGTAATTATATTTTAAAATTAAAACAAATATTAATTTTTATAGACCTTTAAAATTTCAATTAGTTTTACGATATTATTGATTCCGAGTTTATCAAAAATTCGCGTTTTAAAAGTACTTACGGTAGACATTTGAATGTTTAATTTATTCGAAATTTCAAGATTTCCGTCTCCGTTTACCAAAAGCTCAGCCACTTCAATTTCTCTGTCGGATAATTTTTCCAGAGGATTGATCGGTTTTTTTAATAAAGCATTTTCTAAGATTATTTCCTTAACGACATCACTGATGTATTTTCCGGTTTCAAGAAGCGATTTTACGGCTTTAATAATTTCTTCGTCTTTGCTGTATTTATTTAAGAAACCATTTGCTCCCGCATGTATGTACCGTAAAGCATATCGGGACTCGTCATAAGCCGAAAACATCATTATCAATAGATTTGGGTGCTTTGATCTGATTTCTTCTACCATTTTGGTGCTGTTTCCTCCTGGAAGGTTTATATCCAGAAAAAGTAAATCCTGTTTTTCACTCAGTTTAGTGAGTAAATCCTCAAAACTATCAGCATGTGTTACAGTTACGCCGTCGAAGGCTTTTTTTAATAACACCGAAACTCCATGTCGAACTACACTATGATCATCGACCAACAATATCCTTAAATCTTTGCTCATTTTTATTATATTAAAAATTGCCTCTAACTAAAAATAAATTTTAGAAAAAAACGGGTAAAAAACCTAAATTGTAATTGTGTTTAAGGAGTGGTCGTAAAGTGTAAACAACAAATATAGGATAAAGGAATAAAAACAACCTGAATAAAATTAGAAAATTTACTATTTCTTAATGTATTTTATGTGGATTTAGTTAGAAGAAATTTTTGCTAAATGAGATGTTTATTTGTTTAATTAAAAAGTATAACCTTCAAAATCAACTGATTTTGAAGGTTATATACTTGGTGTAGATTATTTATTATAATTTGATAAATTCAAGAATATCCTTATTGATGGTTTCTGCTTCTGTAGTTGGCATACCGTGAGGAAATCCCGGATACGAAATTAGTTTTCCATTTTTCAAAAGCTTAGCCGCTCTTGGTGCCTGATCAAAAGGCACGATCTGATCGTCTTCTCCGTGCAAAACCAAAACAGGAATGTCTAAGCTTTTAAGATCTTCTGTAAAATCTGATTCAGAGAAAGCTTTTATGCCTTCATAATGCGCCAATACAGACCCCATCATTCCCTGACGCCACCAATTGTGCTTAATACCTTCCTGAACTTGTTTTCCTTCGCGGTTCCAGCCGTAAAAAGGTATCGGAAAATCATAAAAATATTGTGCTCTGTTAAATCCTGTGCCTTGTCTTATTTCATCAAAAACAGACAATGGAACACCTTCCGGATTTGTTTCAGATTGTATCATTATTGGTGTAACTGCGCTAATTATTACTGCTTTTGCAACACGTTCTTTTCCGTATTTTGCAGCATATCGTATTACTTCACCTCCACCGGTTGAGTGACCAACGTGAATAGCGTTTTTTAAATCAAGAGCAGCTGTCAATTCAGCGATATCTGATGCGTATGTTTCCATATTGTTTCCTTCAGAACTTTGACCAGAACGGCCATGCCCACGGCGATCATGTGCAATTACGCGGTATCCCTGTTTAAGGAAAAACATCATTTGAGCATCCCAATCATCGCTTGATAAAGGCCAGCCATGGTGAAAAACAATTGGTTGTCCATTTCCCCAATCTTTGTAATAAATCTCTGTTCCGTCTTTTACTGTAAATGTGCTCATCTTTTTTCGTTTTAAATTAAATATTATTTATTTGTTTTGATTTCTGATACAAATTTACTGAGGCAGGAGCGGGGCGTTGATTAATGTAGATTAAGAAATAAATATAATCATTTTTAATGTTTTGTAAATGACTGAAAGACTTTTAATTAGAGGATAAAAAGTTTTTTTAAAAAATTAGAAAATAAACAAAAAAGCCCATTTCGCGAGAAATGGGCTGTCTAAAAAACAAATTCAAAAAAATTAAAACGTCTTCACATCAATTCCGTGCTCTTTTGCGTAAGGCAAAGCAAGATCCCATAGTTTTTTATATTTTGCCTCAAAAACAGGAAATGTGGTAGCCTCCATATCTGCAATTGCTTTGTCTACCGTTTCTTTTGGTGCTTTTTTATCCATTAAACGGGCAATTTTTACATAATCATTTTCATATTTGTTCTTCACGAAATTAAAAAGATCAAGCGAAGCATCAATCATGGGTTTGGTTTCTTCCGTAGGTTTTAAGTCTTCGATCTTTTTAATAGATTGATTGAGATAGGCAACCTTAAATCTCAAAATATGATCTTCATAAGATTTTGCCGGAAACGTTCCTTTTTCGTCAAAAGCAATAAGCTGATTGGCGTTTTTGTTTTGTTGCATTGTCTCAAAATCCTTAGAACCAAATTCCATAAATAGATTTGTGTTTAAGGCAGATATATCAAAATATTCTTCTGGCGTATTTTCCATTTTGCACGATTGCAAAACGATTAAAAGCAAAAATGCTATCAGTATATTTGTTGTTTTCATTTTCATTTTCTTTTTTATAATTATTTTTCTTTTATATGGCGTATACTTAATAATGATTCACAATAAATTTTATGACTGATAGCAATATGATTGTAATTATTTTTTAACACATAGAAATATAGTATTATTGAACTCAAAAGGCGTTTCACTTGCATTAACAATCATAGCTATGTGTGAGAAACGAGTTTCTTTTTGATTTACTTTTTTCAAAATCATAAAATCTATGTTTCTATGTGTTTAATTAAATTTTTAAGGTATTATACCCAACGAGTTAATACAAGCAATAAAGCGGTAATTAAACTTATCATGTTAATTCTGTATTTATTCCATTTCAATTTGAATTAAAGCCATTGCAGACTTCTGGCTTCCTTTATCAACGCCTTTATTCCATTGTTCTACAGCTTTTTCCTTTTGACCTAAGATATAATAATAAGTTCCCAGAAGCGTGTAACCTTCAGGTTCCTCCTGCGAAATTATTTTATTTCCAAGGGAAACAATTTCAGGATTCAGCGTTTTTGGTTTTGTGTTTTTTTCAGGATTTAGCAAAGCATTCATGCCCTGATCTTCAATAAGCAGGATTCCGAAATAATCCATACAGGCTTTACTTAACCCCTCATTGCAAAGTTTGCTTATTTTTTCTTTTTTTGCTTTGGCTGCAGTGTTGTCCATCATCATTTCAAGTGCCATTTTTTCGCTTGATATCTTATAATATTCATGCAGCAAAGCGGCTTTCTTTTTAGACAAAGCTTCGTTTTTTCGATTATTTGCTACAATGGTATCTTTTCGAATCCATGTTTCATTATCGACCCAGTTTGAAGCTCCTACAAGAGTGTTATTTTTTATTTTAAATTTAAAAATGCTTTTATCAGGATATACAATCAGCGAATCGCCTTTGGTAAAATAATCACCGGCTCCGATTCCTGTAATATTTACTTTTCCGTTGCCATCAAATTCAAAAAAAGAATACATATTAGAATCCGATTTTGCCTGATAATATCCCTGAATATTATTATCAATAACCTGACCGACTGCCAAATTTGAAAATGAAATCAGGAGCAGTAAATAATAGAATTTTTTCATGATTTTGATTTTTTTATGCAACTTTAAATTCTGTAAAAGCCAGTATTAGACGTAGGTTTCATACTGGCATTTAGTAATTACTTAATGAAATCAAATTTATCAGTAAATAATTTTCCCACTACAGGAACCGGAATTTCCTGCTCATTATTAGCATTGATGATCCCCATAATCCATAATACTAAAACGACAAGATTTACCAGACTTAAAATGCTTGCCAACGTTGGTACTACAGCTGCAATAATTGTTAAAGCAACAGAAATTATAATTCCTAAAATAGCAATTCCTAAACCTTGTTTAAGATGAAATCTTGTTAGAGAATCTTTAACTGTTAATTTATTGTAGTTTACGTAAGCAATAACCCAGCCGATAATAGTAATGTACGAAATAATTGAAAGCGTCTTTTTGTTCATGATTTTTAGTTTTAAATTCAAGTTCAAAACTAATCATGTATTGATCAAAAAAATAAAATCTTGTATATACTAACCATCTACAACGGTCAATATGGTATCTATTTTGTATCTACAAGAAAAATATTTTGCAGATAAAAAAACGCCGTAAGTGTTTATTTTACTGGACAGAAGTGATATAAGTGTCTAAATCAGTTTCGCGGTCCAGATTTAGTTTTTGTTTAATTCGATATCGGGCCATTCGCATGCTTTGCGTTTCAATATTCATGTGATTGGCAATTTCTTTGGTGCTCATTCCTAACTTTATGTAACCGCAATATTTAAAATCCAATTTTGTTAAGGTACCCGAAGCTTTTTCCTGTAAAGTCGAAAAAAAGACAGGATTAGTATTGGCAAGACTTGTTTTTAATAGCTCAAATTCATCATCAACTTCCATGCTTTTGTCGATCGTTTTTGAGATTGTTTTTATATCTGATGATTTCTCAGATTTCATCGTTGACAATTTATTCTGAATGTCTTTTAAAATCTCATTTTTCTTTTCTAACTGCAGGTTATTGGTCATTAATTCCTGCTGAAGTTTTATCTTTTCCTGTTCATTTAACTTTTTTTCCTGAATGGCAATTTGAAGTTCTTTCTCTGTTAATTCAGATTCCAGTAAAGCAATCATCGCTTCTTCTTCTTTTATTTTGGATAAAAGAGTAGCTTCTTCATTGGCTTTTTGAAGCAAAAGGTTGGTTTTTATATAAGATCTTTGTCTAAAATGATACGAACGCAGCATAAATAGAAGCATAAAAAACACCAGAACAACAAGCGCCGTATACAAATAATTTATCTTTTTTCTGGATTCAATATTGTCTGTAAGCAATTGAATTTGCTGTGATTTTTTCTCTGTTTCAAAACGAACGGAAGCGTTGTAATCCCTGGCTCTGTTTTCTTTTTCCATCATAACTGCAACCGCTTTGTCATACAGATTGAAGTATTTTTTATAAGAAGCAAAATCATTTTTGATCTCTGCCAGATCCATGTAGTTTTTATAAAGCAGGGCAAAATATCTAGGGTTTATCTTTGGATGTGTTTCAATAATATCAGACACTTTTTTCAACACCTTTTCAATATTGGGTATATCATTTAAGTTCGTATAAAATTGCGCTTGCTGGCCATACATCACCATAAGCTGCATGGGCTCGTTTAGTTCGAGACAAACGGCTTCTGTTTTTTTTAAATGTGCTAAAGTTTTTTCGGGTTCGGTTTCAAAAAAATGATACAAGTAAAGGCTGGTAAGATTTAGGCAGGTTCTGCCGTACGAGCCAATAATATTTCCTTTTCTTTTTTCATTTTCGAATATAGCAATCGCTTTTAGGTAATTTTTTTCTGCAGTTTTGAGTAAATCCGGATCGGCAGGAGTTTTTTGCTCTGCGTCTCTTACCAAAAAAAGCGCCCAACTGGTTAAACCATTGGCAATATTAACCTGATTTTTACTTTCGTAAGCCAAATCTAAAGCCTTTTTGTTGTATTTTTTAGAGAATACAAGATCGTTATGATCGATATAATAGGCACCCAGATTTTCATATCCGTTTACCAGTTTGTCATATCGTATCTTGTTCTTTTCAAAATAGGCCAATGACTTTAGCATGTACTCAATGTATTTTTCCTTATTTCCGATAAATTCATTTTTATAGGCAATGGCATAATTGGCATATGCGATGGCCTTTGGATCTTTTGATGCTGTGGCTAAAGTATAACTGGAATCGGCATATTTGATTTGCAGTGAAACATTATCCAGAAATCGGGCTACGTCTGAAAGTGCTTCATAAGCAATCGCCTGGCTTTTTATGTCGTTTTCTTTACGAGCCAGTATTAATGCCTGATTTGCATAGTGATACGCTTTTATGGTATCAGTTTTTTTATAACACGAACTAAGCTGGCATAAGTAATCACCTTTTGCTTCGGGAGACAAAGCTGCCTGCTCAATTAATTTAAGCAGTTCTTGTTTGGATTTTTGCGCATGAGAAATATTGGTAACAAAGAAACTGAACAGGATTATATAGAAAATGTTCTGAAGGCTTTTAGTCATAATTTCAGATCGATTGGTGGCATTTATTGAAGAAAAATCTTTGTTTTTTTAACGGAAATAATTCCAATTTAGGATAATAATAACGCCTAAAGAATCTGTATTTCCAGATTGGAATTAGAACCAAAGATATAAAAATAGTAGTAGTAAAAAATAGCAGACAGCTATAAATAAGAAAGCAGAAGTCAGTAGTAATTCATTTTATCGAATTACAAATTGCTTTTTTATAAATTGAAACTCCTGATGATGGAAATTTCAGGAGTTCCATTATTTAATTTTGGAAGTTTTTTAATTTAAACTTCTGTATTCATTGGGCGTATTGCCGACATGCTGTTTAAAAAAACGTGTAAAATGCTGTGGATATTTAAATCCCAACTCATACGCAATTTCATTAATGGTTTTCGAGGAATCGAAAATTTTATTTTTGGCGGCATCAATAATTTTATTCTGGATATATTCCTGTGCCGATTTTCCGGTTTCTTTCTTTATTAAATCACCAAAATAATTGGGTGATAAATTGAGTTCGCCCGCATAATGTGCCACAGAAGGCAAACCCAAAGTATGCGGTTTATCCGAAGAAAAATAGCTGTTTAGTAATTCTTCAAATTTTTCGACAATTCCTTTATTGGCGTTATCTCTGGTGATAAATTGGCGATCATAAAAGCGTTCACAATAATTCAAAAACAATTCGATATTTGAAGCTATAAGTTTTTTACTGTGTTTGTCGATGGCTTGTTTTAATTCAATTTCAATTTTAGAAAAACAATCCAGTACAAGCTGTCTTTCTTTTTCAGATAAATGCAGGGCTTCGCTAGTATTATAACTGAAAAAATTATAGTCATTCATAAGTTTTGCCAGTGATGTACCACGAATTAAATCAGGATGAAAAACCAGTCCGTGTCCTGCCGGCTGGTAATAATCAATTTTATTTTCTACATCAATGGTCTGACCTGGTGATACAAACACTAAAGTTCCTTCCTGATAATCGTAATAATTACGTCCGTATTTTAAATCTCCGCAATTTACTTGTTTTAAAAAGATACAGTAAACCTCAAAGTTCATTTTAGAACCAGTTCTTGGTTTTGCTTTCGAAAAATCGATTATGCTTACCAAAGGATGTAAGGTTTCATGATTATTAAAGTCATTGTACTCACTAATGGTTTCAAAGTTAAATACTTGTTCCATGTCTTTTATTGTTTTGTTGTACAAATTTAAGGAATAGATTGTAGCTTTAGTATTAGTCTGTCCTCAATCAGTAATCTTGGTAGAAGATTCCGTAATCTGTATACCAAAGGCCTCATATTTACTTCGGAAATTTGTAATAATAGAATTATAAAGTATTAAAAATCAATTTACAATGTACAATATAAAATTAAATAACGGAGTAGAAATGCCCATTTTAGGCTTTGGAGTATTTCAGATGCAGGATATGGCAGAATGCGAACAGGCTGTTACAGATGCCATTGAAACAGGATATCGATTAATTGATACTGCGGCTTCTTACATGAATGAACAGGCTGTGGGGAATGCGATTAAAAAAAGTAATATAGCAAGAGAAGAACTTTTTATTACGACAAAACTCTGGGTAAGCGATGCAGGATATGAAAACACAATAAAAGCTTTTGATAAATCACTAGAATTATTGCAATTGGATTATCTGGATTTATACCTCATACATCAGCCTTACGGCGATATTTATGGTTCATGGCGTGCGATGCAGGAATTGTATAAGTTAGGGAAAGTAAAAGCAATTGGGGTTTCCAATTTTCATCCTGACAGAGTTATGGATTTAGTTGCCAATACAGGTTTTATTCCGGCAGTAAACCAGATCGAAACGCATCCTTTTCACCAACAAAATGAAACCCAGAAATTCCTTCAGGAAAACAACATACAAATAGAATCCTGGGGACCTTTTGCAGAAGGAAAGAATGAAATCTTTACCAATGAAGTTTTATTAAAAATTGCAGCAAAATACAATAAATCAACCGCACAGGTTATTTTGAGATGGCTGATCCAAAAATGTGTAGTTGCTATTCCGAAATCAGTTCGTAAAGAAAGAATGGCAGAAAATTTCAACATTTTTGATTTTGAATTAGCTCAGGAAGATTTGAATGCTATTCAAACTTTAGATACAAATGCAAGTCTGTTTTTTGATCACAGAGATCCAAATATGGTAAAATGGCTGAGTGAGCGCACATTAAACAGATAACGAGAAATAAATAATTCAAATTATTAAAGACAAAAAAATGGAAAAGAGGATTTTAGGAAATAACGGACTTGACGTATCTGCATTGGGTCTAGGCTGCATGGGATTAAGTTTTGGTTACGGAAAACCAACAGAAAAAAAGGAAGCGATTGCGTTAATCAGGGCAGCTTTTGAAAAAGGTGTTACTTTTTTTGATACTGCAGAATGTTACGGACCTTTTACAAACGAAGAAATAGTAGGCGAAGCTTTAGCGCCATTTCGTAAAGAAGTTGTCATTGCTACAAAATTTGGTTTTCAGGATGGCGATTCTAAAAAAGGATTAGACAGCAGTCCGGCAAGAATAAAAGCTGTTGTTGAAGCATCGCTTAAAAGATTAAAAACAGATTATATTGATTTGTTTTACCAGCACAGAGTTGATCCGAATGTACCTATCGAAGAAGTGGCAGGAACAGTAAAAGAGTTAATCCAGGAAGGCAAAGTGAAACATTTTGGGCTTTCAGAAGCTGGTGTAGAAACCATTCGCAGAGCGCATATTGTACAGCCCGTTGTAGCATTGCAAAGCGAATACTCCTTATTTTACCGTGAACCGGAAAAAGAAATTATTCCCGTTTTAGAAGAACTAGGAATTGGCTTTGTGCCTTTTAGCCCATTAGGAAAAGGGTTTCTGACCGGAGCTATAAATGAAGAAACAAAATTTGAAGCTTCGGATTTTAGAAATATTGTTCCGAGATTTTCTGAAGAAAACAGAAAAGCCAATCAAACCCTGGTAGATTTAGTAAAATCAATCGCGTCAGAAAAGAATGCTGCCGCATCACAAATTGCTTTAGCCTGGCTTTTGGCTCAAAAACCTTGGATTGTGCCCATTCCGGGAACTACAAAACTGCATCGTTTAGAAGAAAATATTGGAGGCGCAGCAATTCATTTAAGCAAAGAAGAATTAAATAATATAGACAAAGCGCTTAAAAATATAGAAATTGTTGGGGCGCGTTATCCACAGCAATTGCAGGAAAGAGTGGGTAAATAAATCAGCTGTATGAAAAAATCAGCAGCATTCTTATTTTTAATAACGACACTAGTTTGTTTATTTTCAGGCTGCAGTAAAGCACAGGAAAAGCCTCAGGATGAAAAGGAATCCCTAATGGACAAAAATATTTTGATCGTGTATTTGTCACGAACTAAAAACACAAAAGCGGTTGCGACGATTATCCATAAAAATGTTGGCGGATCTTTGGTAGAACTCGAATTGCAAAATCCTTATCCCGAAGATTATAAAACAATTGTGAGTCAGGTTGCCAATGAAAACGAAACCGGTTTTCTGCCTCCGCTAAAAACAAAAATCGAAAACATTGAAAAATATGATGTTGTATTTATAGGCTTTCCAACCTGGGGAATGCAGTTACCGCCACCCATGAAAAGTTTTTTGAAACAATATAATTTAGAAGGAAAAACAGTTATTCCGTTTAATACCAATGCAGGTTATGGAGTTGGCAGCACTTTTCAAACCGTAAAAGAACTTTGCTCGAAAAGTAAGGTTTTAGAAGGGTTTTCTACAAAAGGCGGAATAGAAAGAGACGGCGTATTGTTTGTAATGGAAGGTGAAAAAGAAAAACAGGTAGAAGTTGAAGTTCAAAAATGGCTGAAGAAAATAGGTTTTATGAATTGATTAAATAAAAGAAAATGAAAACACTTTCAATACTAATAATGACAGTAATTATTGCCGTAACTGGAAATGCCCAGACTGATGAAAAATTAAACAAAAAACAGCAGGCCATTATCAAAATTGCTGCAGTTACGGCCAAAGGTGATTTAGTAAAATTAAAAACAGAATTAAATTCCGGCTTAGATTCTGGTTTAACTGTCAACCAAATTAAGGAAGTTCTTGTTCATCTGTATGCGTATTGCGGATTCCCGCGAAGCATTCGTGGACTGCAGACTTTTATGACGGTTTTAGAAGAACGCAAAGCAAAAGGAATTATGGATACCACTGGCGCAGAAGCATCTCCAATAAAAGAAGAAGGATCAAAATATGATAGAGGCAAAGCGGTTTTGGCAGAACTTACAAAGACATCACAAGACGGACCAAAAACGGGTTATTCGGCATTTGCTCCAGAAATGGATACTTTCCTGAAAGAGCATCTTTTTGCAGATATTTTCGAAAGAGATGTTTTAACCTATGCTGAAAGAGAACTCGCAACAATATCAGTAATTGCAAGTATTGGCGATGCAGAACCAATGCTTCAGGCGCATTTTAATATATCACTGAATGTTGGTTTAACACCAGGTCAGTTACAGGAATTTGTAGAAATTATCAAGACAATACTTGGCAATAAAGAGGCTTTGGCTGCACAAAAAGTGTTAAACGAAGTCTTAAAAGCCAAAAAGAAAAATTAATAGAAATGAAATTATGATGAATATAAATTTCAGAAAAAATATAACAATAGCTTCTCTATCCTGTATTATAATGGCAGCATTATCTTGTAATGGTACTAAAGAAAATCATTCAGATGAAAATGTTGTTTTTCCAAAAGGGAAAAAAGTGGGCAATACTAATTTTACAGGAACCGCCTGGCTTACCATGCTGACAGAAAATGATACAATCTACAATACACAAATTGGTAACGTAACTTTTGAGCCTGGTGCAAGAACAAACTGGCATTATCATAAAGGCGGTCAGATTCTTTTGGTTACGCAAGGAAAAGGATATTATCAGGAAAAAGGAAAGCAAATAAAAATAATTAAAAAAGGAGAAGTAATAAAATGTCCGCCCAATGTAATGCACTGGCACGGCGCAACGCCTACAGATACTTTAGTACATGTTGCTATAAGTACCAACACTGATAATGGTACTGTAGTATGGCTTGAGTCGGTTAGTGATGAAGAGTACAGTAAATACAAAAATGATTAAAATATAAAACAGCAGAGAAAGAAAATTATACCAATGGAAAACACATTAAAGGAACTTGTTTGGGAATTTTCCCGTGAAGCCTGGAATGAATATTTGCCACATTTGTCAATTGACTGTACTGTTTTTGGCTATAATACAGCTCATATTAAAGTGCTGTTAGTAAAAATCAAAGATCAGGAACTTTGGTCATTACCGGGCGGATACATCAAAAAAGAAGAGGATATTAAAGAAGCCGCAAATAGAATTCTAACAGACAGAACAGGTGCCAATGATATTTATTTACAGCAGTTTAATTTTTTTGCTGCAGCAAACAGAAGCGAAGATTTCTTTAAAGATTATGAAGATGGATTATGGAACAAACAGCGTTTTATTTCGCTAGGATTTTATGCTCTTGCTGATTACGAAAAAGTAACTCCTGTTACAGATATTTTCTCAAGTGCCTGCGAATGGGTTGATATTAATGATTTGCCGAAAATGATGATGGACCACAGATCGATTTTAGATCAGGCATTGTTAAATTTACGAAAGGAACTCAATTACAAACCAATTGGCTATAATCTTCTTCCGCTGGAGTTTACAATGCCGGAATTACAAAGGCTTTATGAAATCATACTGAATAAAAAACTGAATCGGGGAAATTTCTATAGAAAAATGATTGCGTATGATATTCTGGATAAAATGGACGAACCAAGAATGGAAGGAAAAGCACATAAAGCACCCAACTTATACCGATTTAATATGGAGAAATACAATAGCGCACTTCAGAATGGATTAAAAGAAGGCTGGTAATTTTAAATAATGTAAAATATTAATATTCAATAGTTTATTTTTTTTGTAAATTAGAAAAAGAATAAGACCCTATAATACTGAATGATTGTTAATCCTGAAATAACTTTATTATGATACAATTAACTGTAAACGGCAAAACCGAAAATCTTGACGTAAGTCCTGAAATGCCTTTGTTGTGGGCAATACGCGACACACTTGGTTTAACGGGAACTAAATTTGGCTGTGGCGTTGCACAATGCGGAGCATGCGTTGTCCATCTAAATGGTGAAGCTGTACGCTCGTGTGTTACAAAAATGAGCCGTGCCGAAGGTAAAAACGTAGTTACTATAGAAGGATTATCTGAAAATAATGATCATCCGGCACAAAAAGCCTGGCAGGAAATAGACGTACCGCAATGTGGCTATTGTCATTCGGGACAAATAATGTCGGCTGCTGTTTTGCTTCGCGAAAATCCAAATCCGACAGATCAGGATATTGATGATGCAATGGCAGGAAATATTTGCAGATGCGGTACTTATCCGAGAATTCGTAAAGCCATACAACTGGCTTCACAAATGCAGGAAAAAAGTAGAATATGATCCAAAAAGGAACAAACTCAAAGCTTATGTCGACAAAAACTAAAATTATATTGATAGCCGTAATACTGGTTTCCACTATTGGACTGGCATTTACCGTTTCGATGCATCGGATAACGGAAAAAGAATATATTGGCATTACGCCGATAAAAAAAGACAGTGTAGCCTCTGTCGCGGCATTCAAACAAGTTTATAAAGTACTAATGAGTCCGCGTTGTCTTAATTGTCATCCAAAAGGCGATATTCCGCTTCAGGGCGATAATAGTGTGGTACATACCATGCAGCCTAAACGAGGAAAAGATGGAAAAGGCGTATATGCGATGAAATGCGCCAATTGCCATCAACCCGAAAATAGTCCCGGATTACAAACACCTCCCGGAAATCCGGAATGGCATTTACCGCCTGCTGATATGAAAATGGTATTTGAAGGTAAAACAGCCCACGAATTGGCCAAACAATTGGTTAATCCTGAACTTAACGGACATAAAGACCTGGAAAAATTAATCGCTCACGCAGATGATGGTTTGGTAAAAGCAGGCTGGAATCCCGGAAAAGGAAGAACAGTTCCGCCTTTAACGCATGCACAGTTTAAAAAAGCCTGGATTACCTGGCTTCAAACCGGCGCTTATGCTCCTGCAAAATAGTATTGCTTTAATTTTAATGATGATCTGATGACTAAAAATAACAACGTAGATACTACAAGAAGAAATTTTTTAAAACTAACGGGTTTAGGAGGCGCAGCACTTTGTCTTGGTTTTTATTTTCCTGCTGATGGAGTTCCAACGCTTGTACGACCTTCTGAATTGAGCGAATCTGATATCGAATTATGTCCGTGGATAATTATCAATCCGTCTGGAAAAGTAACTATTGTGAATCACAGGGCAGAGATGGGACAAGGTTCGTATCATTCGGTTCCGCAAATTGTAGCTGAAGAACTGGAAGTTGATATGAAAGATATCAACGTTATTTTTGCTATAGGAAACGAAAAAAAATACGGTGGACAAGTTACCGGAGGAAGTTCAACAATTCGGTCCTCATATAAAAATCTGCTTAAATTAAGTGCAACTGCAAGAGAAATGCTGATTGCTGCCGCCGCCGCAAAATGGAATGTTTCTGTTGCAGATTGTTATGCCGAATCCGGACACGTTATTCATAAACCATCCGGAAAAAAAGCACATTATGGTGAACTTGCCGTAGCTGCTTCAAAATTGTCGGCACCAAAAGAACCTAAATTGAAGAAAATATCCGAATACAAATTAATTAGAAAACCGCTCAAAAGAATCGATACGCCATTAAAAACCAATGGTTCATTAATCTTCGGACTAGACAAAAGAATTCCGGGAATGTTGTTTGCTTCGGTAGAACGCGACCCTCGTTATTTTGGAAAAGTAAAAAGCTTTGATGCGAGTAAGGCATTAAAAGTTCCGGGAGTAAAACGCGTTTTTAAAGTAAATATGGGCTATTACGAATACATCCGTGAAGGCGTTGCCGTAATTGCTGATTCGACCTGGGCAGCACTTGAGGGAAGAAAAGCCTTAAAAGTAGAGTGGGATACAAGTAGTTTTAAACATTGGAGTACTCCGGAAATATTTGAAACTCAAAATAAATTATTGAAAACTCAGGAAGGAATGCCGCTTAAAACACAGGGAAATCCAACTGAAATATTATCAAAAAAAACTAAAAAATTAGATGTAGTTTACCAAACGCCGTATCAGTCACACGTTGCTATGGAACCGATAAACTGCATTGCGCATTATAAAAAAGATTCGATTGAAATTTGGGGACCAATACAAGCTCCGGGTTGGATTCAGGACGATATAAGTAAACAATTTAAAATTGATAAAGAAAAAGTGATTGTGAACATGACTTTTCTTGGAGGCGGTTTTGGAAGAAAAGCGATGATCGATTATCCAAGCGAGGCTGTTGGTATTTCAAAAATATTGGGTGGTCCGGTTCAGGTTGTCTGGACACGTGAGGATGATGCTACTTTAGGACCATTTCGCCCCGGGATTTCGTACCGCTGTGAAGGAACAATTGCCGATGGAAAAATTGAGGCTCTGAAATTTAGAATGGCAGGGCAAAATAATGATCACTGGCGTGGAGGCTCAAAAACAGAACCCAACCGAAGCACCAGCGAGGGATTTTTGAAACCGTATTACGAAAGTATTAAAAACTTAAGCATTAGTGATGTTCTTTTTGAAACTACGATTCCTACAAGCTTCTGGCGATCTGTCTATGCGTCTACAAACGGATTTGCCTATGAAAGTTTTATTGATGAAATGGCATACGAAGCCGGTAAAGATCCAATGAAGTTTCGCAGAGAACATTTGCAGGAAGAGCGCTGTCAAAAGTTAATAGATAAAATGGAAGAAGTATCAGGCTGGAAAAATCGGTCAAAAAATGAAGGTTTTGGTGTTGCCATTACAGAATGTTTTAACTCAACTGTTGGTCATGTTGTCAAAGTTTCTAAAAACCTTCATGGTGGTGTGAAAATCGATAAAGTCTGGGCAGTTATGGATTGTGGGTGGTATGTAAATCCTGACATCATTCATGCTCAGGTCGAAGGTTCCATTGTCATGGGATTGGGTGCAGCGACTACGCATCAAATAACATTTAAGGATAATGTTGTAGAACAGCATAATTTTTATGATTATCCATTGCCAAGAATTAACGAAATTCCGCCTATAGAAGTATATATTATAGATAACGAAGAAGATGCCGGTGGAGTTGGAGAACCCGGACTTCCGCCTTTTGCTCCGGCTTTAACCAACGCCATTTTTGATTTAACCGGAAAGCGAATCAGGACTTTGCCGTTTAAGCTTTCTGAGGTTTAAAAGTTACGGACTTTAGATTCATACGATTATAGAATCCCATTTCAATTGAAGTGGGATTTTTTTATTTAGTTTTCAAGTTAAAATTTTATGTAATTACTTATAAAAAGATAATATCTCAATTTCGATGTTAAAATTTTTGCACATTCTTATTATTGCTGGCTAAAATTACAAACTTCACATCTATACATATTCTTGATTTTTCATTTCAATTTAAAATTTAATATCCTGATTATTAATGTTTTAGTGTGTTTTGTATATCGTTAGAATCTTGATTTTTAACATATATTTTTTATAATCTCTTTTTTAAATCTAGTTTCGTTATGTTCTTTTTTTAGGAACTACCTTACTAATTTAAAACCACAGATTATGAACAATCAATTACATTTTGCCTTTTTTAAAAGAGAAAAATATTTCCATATCGTATGGATTTTTTTCATTCTCTTAACCTCAAATTTATATGCACAGCGCGGTTATTATGATGCGCCATATAAAAGGTACGAAGCAAACGCAGGACAATTGTCGAATGGCGCTTTAACTACTTCAAAGTCATACATTCAGGCAGATCTTCAGTCTGAAGCTACAGACCAGCAATGCGTGAATATGTCGGCTACGAATGCTACTGTGCAATGGACACTTACAGAAGCTGCTGATGGACTTGTTATTCGCTACAGCGTTCCCGACGGACAATCGGCTACTTTGGGTGTTTACAATGGGAACACAAAAATTACCACGCTAACTTTAACTTCAACCTGGTCGTGGGAATATTTGTGGAGCAACGGAAATCCTAATAATAACGGAATCACGAATCAAAATCCAAGAATGCGATTTGATGAAGTACGTTATAAACTTCCGGCAAAAATTTCGGCATCGGGAACTTTAAAATTGGTTAGAGAATCGGGCAATGTTCATGTCGATTTTGCTGAGATGGAGCCAGTTCCTACCGCTCTTACAGCACCAACAGGTTCAGTAACCTATACCGGAAACGGAAGCGATCTTCAAACCTTTATTGATGCAAACGGTGGTAAAAAAATATTTGTTCCAGGTGGAGTTTATAATGTAAACCGCGAACTGTATTTTGGTGTTGCCAATACCTCATTAATCGGTGCGGGAATGTGGTATACACAAATTAATTTTACCAATACCAGCAGTTTAAACGGTGGATTGCGTGCCAATGCGGCAGGAATTTCGTTTACAGATCTTTATTTAACGACAAATTCGGCTTCTAGAAGTAATTCTTATAAAGCGATAAATGGGGTTTTTACATCAACTTCAATTGTAAAAAATATTTGGGCAGAACATTTTGAATGCGGTGCCTGGATTGCACAATACAATACAGGAGGCCCGGCAATTGCAGATGGATTTACAGTATCACATTGCCGTTTTAGAAATAATTATGCTGACGGAATTAATCTTTGTAAAGGAACGGCAAACGCAATTGTAGAACATTGCAGTTTTAGAAACAATGGCGATGACGATCAGGCAATCTGGTCTGCCGACGGACTGGAATGTATCAACAATACTTTTAGATACAATACTTCCGAAAACTGTTGGCGTGCCTGTGGTTTAGCTATTTATGGCGGAAAAAATAACAAAGCTTACAATTTGATTATAAAAGACAATCTGGAAGCAGGAATCAGAGTAAGTAATAATTTTCCCGGAGCACCCTTTAACAATGATGGAATGCATGAAATACACGATATTACGGTATCAACATGCGGAACTTTTAATGATACTTATAACAATCCTGTAGCTGCTGTAGATATTTTTAGCGCTACGAATGCCGGGACTCAGGTAAAAAATGTTCAGCTTTATAATATTGATATTTTAGATTCAAGAAATGATGCAATTTCGATAAGTAAAAGATCTGGAGACGGTATTTATAATCTTAGTTTTAAAGATATAACCGTTAACGGAACCGGTAAAGAATTTCCAAACAATAATGCCCTTAACAGAAATTGGGGCAGAGGCTATTTTGTACTTATAGCTGGTTCTCCTGCCGGAAACGGAACTTATTGTAATATGAATTATTCTAATAGAGGCGGTAGTGCAACAACAGATCAGGAACTTAGCGCTATTGGTACTTTTTCATGGACACAAAGTACAAGCTGTTCTGGCACACCAATTATTGCGGTTACAGGAGTATCGGTTGCACCGTCGACAGCTTCTTTAGGTATTGGCGCGACACAACAATTAACACCAACAGTTGCTCCGGCAAATGCAACAAACAAAACGGTGACTTACAGTTCTAACAATACTGGGGTTGCAACCGTAAATGGTTCGGGTTTAGTTACTGCAATTGCTGCGGGATCTGCAACGATTACCGTTACAACTCAGGATGGTGCAAAAATTGCAACTTCTGCAATAACGGTAACTTCATCAAATGTGGCCGTGACAAGTGTGAGTCTTAGTCCGGCATCGGCATCATTATCAGTTGGATCAACGCAGCAATTAACGCCAACAATTCTTCCGTCTAATGCAACTAATAAATCTGTTTCATATGCTTCAAACAATACGGGCGTTGCAACGGTTAATGCTTCAGGATTGGTAACGGCAATTTCTAACGGAACTGCAACAATTACTGTAACTACCGCAGATGGAAATAAAACAAGCACCGCTATAATTACAGTTAGTACAGCAACAGGAAACTACTTTACCATTAAAAATAGATGGACAAATAATTATTTATACGATGCTGGTGCCAATGTAGGTTATGGCGCAACTGTTGCCAACAACAATTACAAATGGGAAAAAGTAGCTGTCGACGCCACTTATTTTGTATTAAAAAATGTAGGTACAGGAGATGTAATGCATATTGAAAACTTAACAGGAGCTGTACAGTGTACTGCTGCGGGATCTGATTGGTGGAGCGCACAATGGTCAAGCGAAAATGTGGATGGTACTTTTGTTCGAATTAAAAACAGATGGCAGACCGGAAGTATGATTCATATCGAAAACCTGAATGGTTCTGCTCAATATGCCGGAGGACAAAACAATTGGGAAAGCGCACAATGGCAATTTCAAAGCACTTCGACGGCTAAAAAAATCAATGATGCAGAAATAACAGTAGAAGATAACCTGATTAGTATTTATCCAAATCCTTCTGTAAACAAAGAATTTAATATTGTGCTTCCGGAATTAAAAGCAGGTGATACCGCAACACTAACCGTTACGGATATAAACGGAAGAAAGGTTTTGATAAACCAACTGAATACATCTGCAAAAATCAATCATAATTTGGCTTCAGGAATTTATGTTGTTACAATCAATTCTAATGATTTTAATGTTTCTAAAAAACTGATTGTAAAATGATAATCGAAAAAACTGATTAGAATTTTAAATAGTCTCTACAGAGATAAGAAATGCCAGATCATAGATCTGGCATTTTTGTTTATTACTTTGTCTATTTTGGTTTCCATTTATAATATGAAACGACTTTATTATTTTTAAAATCTTACTACAACAAATCGCTTTTTTTATTGCTAAAGAAGTAGAAAAAGTCCCATTTTATAGGTAATGAGCTAGTAAAACAGCTCCGAAAAACGGTAATATTTGCATTGATTTTTCATTTGTTTAGGAAAAATCTTAATGGATTTAAGAAAACGGTAAGACGTTAACTGCTTTGTTTATAGATAATTAAAATTTCACTAAACTTTTAATTAACATTTTTTTTGCAAAAGTTATGCTTAAACTTTTTGAGTTAATATTTTTAATTTACTTTTGTTCTATCAAATTGGTAGAATTTAAACTAAGGTAATAAACACAGCTGTTAAGGACTTTCGAATACATTTATTTGAACAAGAACAGATCATTTTGGGTATTTAAACATTATGGTTTTTTGCTGTTAAAAATTCTTTAGCTTTTAAATAATACAATTTTTTAAAAGATGCATCCTAAAATTTCTTGAGGTTGAAATCTATCAAAAAAAATTAAAAGAATAGTAATCAAAAAAATAAGTAAAATGAAAAAACGAATGTGTTGTAGATAAAAAAAAGAAACTGTTTCTGCTGCAACAGAAATGGTGAAGCTTAAATAAATTGTACATCTCTATAAGGAAAGCTAATGATTTAAATTTTCGGCTCACCTTATTCAAACTAAAACTAAGTAATGAAAAAAATATTATATAGATATGCATTGTTATGCATCTTGTTGATTTCTATTGGTGTTAATGCCCAAGAGACCAAACCCTTAATTCAGTCAAAACTCGAAGGAATAGTAGTGGATGCGGTTACAAAAGACCCTGTTATTGGTGCTTCGGTAAATATTAAAGGTACTACACACGGTGTTCAGACAGATTTTGATGGGAAGTTTTATTTCCAAACCGGACAAAAATTTCCTTATTCACTTGTAGTAAGTTACATGGGATATAAACAAACGGAAGTGGTGGTAAATGCAAATTCTGTTGTCATTGAACTTACACAGCAAGAAAATGCTTTATCAGAAGTAGTGGTTACCGCACTTGGTATTACAAAAGAAAAAAAATCTTTAGGTTATACTACCCAATCGCTTAAAAACAAGGATTTATCAGATACAAAAGAAACCAATTTTTTAAATAGTATGACCGGTAAATTAGCCGGAGTACGTATTACAAATTCGCAGGGTGATATGGGATCTTCACGTATCATTATTCGTGGAGAAACGTCTATTGGCGGAAATAACCAGCCATTATTTGTGGTAGATGGAGTTCCGGTAGATAACACGCAATTTAGCAGCGTAGGTGGAGCAAATGCTTCCAGGGATTTCAAAAATGCAATTGCCGATTTAAATCCAAATGATATTGAAACATTAACAGTATTGAAAGGCCCGAATGCGGCAGCCCTTTACGGATCGCGTGCGGCGCATGGTGTTGTTTTGATTACTACAAAATCAGGAAAAAATCAAAAAGGACTGGGTATAAGCTTTAGTACAGGTATCACGATCTCTCAAGTGGCTACATTACCAAGCTTTCAAAATACTTTTGGACAAGGATCAAATGGAAGATTCAGTTATGTAGATGGTAAAGGTGGCGGTATCAATGATGGTGTTGATGAAAGCTGGGGTCCTAAAATGGACGGGCGTCTTATTCCTCAATTTAATTCAAATGGTGTAGCTGTGCCTTTTGTAGCTCATCCTAATAATGTGAAAGACTTTTTTAATACTGGTATTACTTATGAAAATAGTGTTTCTGTAGCAAAATCAGACGAAAAATCAGATTTCCGTTTGGGAATAAACAATCAAAAACAAACCGGAATAGTACCTAATAGTGAAGTAAATAAAACAAACTTTACTATTAATTCTAATTATCAAATATCTGAAAGTATAAAAGTAGGGGTAACAGGAAATTATATTGTTACCGATGCTCCGGCACTTCCGGGTGGTCCTTCTGGTAACCGTGCTGCGGGTGTAATGCTTCAGTTTCTTTGGTTCGGACGTCAGGTAGATATCAATGCACTTAGAAATAATAGAGATGTTAACTGGAACAACAGCTATTACAGCAATCCGTACTGGAATGCGTATTACAATACTACAAGCCAACAGCGTAATCGTTTAATTGGAGATATTCATTTGGATGCAAAACTTGCCGAAGGACTTAATTTTAGATTCCGTACCGGAGTTGATTATTATAATGATCGTAGAAAATACGAGATTAAATATGGTACAAACGGAACTCCTTTTGGATCGTATGCAGAAGATGCTTATACTGTAAACGAACAAAATACAGAAGGTATTTTTACTTATACTAAAAAACTAAACGATGATTTTAGTGTAGATGCTCTTGCGGGATTCAATATTCGTAATCACAGCGATGCAAACAATTATCAAAAAGCACCACGTTTGGCTGTGCCTGATTTGTATACGCTGACGAATTCAAGAGATCCGTTAACGTCATCAAACACCTTATCAAGATTGAGAGTTTATAGTGCTTATGCTTCCGCACAATTTGGTTATAAAAATTATGCATTCTTAAATGTAACGGCACGTAATGACTGGTCGTCTACATTGCCAAGCAACAACCGCTCTTATTTTTATCCTTCTTTTAATGGTAGTTTCGTAGTTTCTGATGCTTTTAATTTAAAAAGTAACACACTTGATTTCTTAAAAGTACGTGGTGGATGGTCTGAAGTTGGTAATGATGCAGATCCGTATCAATTATCTACGGTTTATAATTTTCAAACGGCATTCGACGGAAATCCGATTCAAACTTCTTCACAAAAGAAACTTAACGAGAACCTGAAACCGGAAACAACACGCTCTACCGAATTAGGTTTAGAAGCTTCTTTCTGGAAAAACAGACTGCATTTTGATTTTGCTTACTATAACACAAATAGTTTTGATCAGATTCTGGAGATTAAAACAACTGCTGCGAGTGGTTATACTTCTCAGTTAATCAACGCAGGTAAAATTAACAACCGAGGAATCGAAATTCAATTGGACGGAACTCCTGTTCAAACTGAAAACTTTAAATGGAATATTGCTGGAAACTACTCAAGAAATATAAGCAAAGTAGAGATTCTTGATTATGAAGGAAGCATTAAAAACTACACAATTGGTTCTTCAGGAGGTGTTGATGTACTGGCATCTGTAGGGCAGGCTTACGGAGCACTTTACGGAACAGCTTATGAGCGCGATGCAAATGGAAATATAGTAGTGGGAGCAAACGGATTGCCAAAAGCTGATCCAACAAAGAGAGTATTAGGACACTACACTCCCGATTATTTAGCAGGTGTTACAAACACATTGACTTACAAAAATCTTGAACTTTCATTTCTTGTTGATGCTAGTGTAGGTGGTGAGATTTTTTCAGGAACTAACAGAACGGGTACTTATACAGGTGTATTAGCAGAAACGCTTCCGGGTCGTGATGCTGCCAATGGCGGATTAAATTATTATGTAGCGACAACGGGTACCACAAATACGAAAACCCTGGTTTCAGGCGGTAATGCACCATCAGGAGCAGTAATATATGATGATGGAATGATTTTTAAAGGAGTATATGCAGATGGAACTCCAAACACTTCAGTTCTTAGTGCACAGGAATATTACAAAGCATCATACAATATTAGCGAAGCTTATATCTATAGTTCAACTTTTGTGAAACTAAGAGAAATAAAATTAGCTTACAATTTCAATAAAAAATTTGCAAGAAAGCTGGGATTAGATGGAGCCAGTATTACTGCAGTAGGTCGTAATTTGTTGTTTATTTATAAAGATGTACCGAATATTGACCCGGAAACAGCTTTTAATACCGGAAATGCTCAGGGATTGGAGAGTTTATCTTTGCCAACAACGAGAAATTTCAGCCTTAATGTTAATCTTAAATTTTAAAAACACGCAATCATGCTAAAAAAAATAGCCTATATAACGCTTTTTGCATTGACATTTAGTTCTTGCAGCGATACATTGGATGATATTAATAAAAATCCAAATGCAACCGAAACACCATTAGCGCCTTACCTGTTAACAGGAACATTAAAACAGGGAGCTGATTTATATTGGGGAGACGTTAATAACTTTAACTCGTCTTTATTATTTGTTCAGCATTGGGCTAAAATCCAATATACTGAACCGGACAGATACGATGTATCTAATGCTTCTTTCACAACTTTATGGGATAAAGGTTATTCGACTTTGATTACCGATTTGAACACGATTATAAATTTTCCGGATGCACAGGCAAATTCAAATTATAAAGGAATTGCATTAACGCTGCGTTCATGGACATTCTTATTGTTAACCGATGCTTATGGAAGCATTCCTTACAAAGAAGCAGGTTTGAAAGTAACACCGGCATATAATACTCAAAAAGAAGTATATACAGGATTATTGGAAGATTTAAAACAAGCGCAGTCTTTGTTGGCTACAGCAAATGGTACAGTAACCGGAGATTTAGCTTATAAAGGTGATATCTTAAAATGGAAAAAACTAGTAAACTCGCTTCGTTTGCGTATAGCGTTGAAAATTGCTGATAAAGAACCTGTGTTGGCAAAGCAAGCTGCGATTGAAGCAACAACAGATCCGGCAGGAGTAATTAGCAATAATAGCGAAATCTTTAGATTTGTTTACACCAGTTCACCACAGCAAAATCCAGCATCAGCCTGGTTTGAAACACGCGATGATTTTCGTATTTCAAAAACAATGGTCGATAAATTATATGAGTTCTCAGATCCGCGCTTAGCTGTTTTTGCTCAATTGCCATCGGATGCAAGCGTAGGTAAATATGTTGGAGGAGCCAATGGATTATCAAACAGTGATGCTAATAGTCAGGGTTTTGCCAAAACATCAAAACCGGGAACTTACTTTTTAACTTCGGCATCGCCGGCTGTATTTGTTTCTTATTCTGAAACACTTTTCAATCTTGCCGAAGCGACAGCACGCGGTTATATTGCCGGAGATGCAGAGCAGTTATATAAAAATGCAATTACGGCATCTTTAAATCAGTTTGGTATTACCGATGCAACAGTTGTTGCAAATTATCTTAATCAGCCAACGGTACAGTACGATGCTACAAATTATGCCAAATCGATTGGTACACAAAAATGGATTGCATTTTATGGACAAGGTCTTGATGCTTTTGCAGAATGGAGAAGACTTGATTATCCGGTATTAACAGCTGGTCCAGCTACAGTTTTGGATGGACAGATTCCTTCGCGTTTCTTCTATCCGGGTACAGAGCAATCATTAAACGGAAATAGTTATCAGGCCGCAATATCTGTTCAGGGAAAAGATTTGCTTACTACAAAACTATGGTTTGATGCTAAATAAATAAGCATAAATAGTATTTTATAAATGAATGCTATTTATTGAAAATGAAAAAGCTAAATCGAAAGATTTAGCTTTTTTTATATCATGAACTTAGTTTTTCTGTGCTTTTAATTCTTAAGCAATGTTCGGTTCCTAAATACAAAGGATTTCCGTGTTTTTCTGACCAAAAGCCATCCAGTACATCTTTGGTTATACAACGATAAACGGCGACACCTTTATAGGTTTTCCTGTCATCGCCTTTATAGCTAAAATTAACAACTAAAATATTGTCTTTAAAGAAACCGTGTCCCTTTTGCTGCTGCGTATCGTTAATAAGCCACAGCGCAACAATTCGGTTATTTTCATCCAAAGACAAATTCAAAATTCCTTTATAGTTTATTTCCTGACTCTCATCCTGATTACTCCCGGAAATGGAATAACTGCCTGTTAAATCTTGTACTGTCATTTATTTATTGATGCTGAAACCAGCGTTTTCTGAGTTATTTTGAGGTGCAAATTTGAATAAAATATAGAGAATAAACAATCATAGTTAGGGATATTTGAGGTGATGGAAATGTTCTGGTTTAGGCATGTGTTCTTGTTTTTAAATTTTTGATAATTTCTAAATATCTATTTTCAAAAACAGACTGATCAACAGGTAACACAACCGATCCTTGCTCTCCGAAGAATTCTTATGAAACTCTGCGAAGTCTCCTGATTTCGCACCCGCAAGACTTCACAGCGGGGATTTTATCTCAATCCTTTAATAACTTAACTTTGTAAGTTATAGCTTATTTATGTAAGAATATTTCCTATATTAGCTATTCTGAATATAAATTATAATAAAAGATTTTGAAGCAAAAAGATATACTGGAATTTTGGCGAAATATTGAAATATTCAATCTACCGGATTTTAATAATAATGCTGCCTTGTTAAAAACAGAGCAAATATTTCCTTGGGTTTTAAATAAAACAGCTGCCAAAAAAAATTATGTTTTGCAACACACTTTAATTTTCGGAAGATTAGAAAAGAAGAAGATTGTGGATCAAATTGATCATTTTTTGAATGGTGAAATTACAAAGGGAGATTGGGAAGAAACTATTTCCGGATATACGTGTCTTTCAGCATTAATTCTAGATCAGGGAGGAAGACCAGATGAAAAAAGTTATGTAACGGCTTCATTTTCTTTTGGAATAAATGCATTAATAAAAAAACAAAACTTGTCTGTTGTGTATGCCGATCTGGAAAAATCAAAAGAAGATTTTGAGATCAGATATAATATCCCTGAAATTATAAATAACAGCGAAAATGATAAAAAAGAAGAGCCTTCAAGAAAAGGAGATATTATTTCTTGGGCACATTTAAATGAAGAATTAGATTATCTGCATAAACAATTTGATATATGGAATAAGGAGGATATAAAAATTTATATGTTTTCTCAGGAAGTTCCCAAAGACAATAAATCAGATACTAGTTTTTTAAACAGTTTTTATTTAAGTGATTTAAATTATCTCTGTAATTTAAATGAGAAGGAATATAGTAAAACTTTAAAAGCTTATCTAAACTTATCTGTAGATACATCTATTCGAAAAGATATTATTTTAGATAAAAATCAACTGTTTGCCTCTGTAAATCCAAAATTAATGCAGGCTGGCAGATGGCCTTCTAACATAGATTATAGTTTATACACTGCACAACTTGGAGCAGTCAACGACTTATTTTCAGAAAATGAACCCTTTGTAAAAGGAATCAATGGACCCCCGGGAACAGGAAAAACGACATTACTATTAGACGTAATCTCGGATGTTATTGTTAACCGAGCTAAGGTTATTGCTAAATTAGGTTGTAGAGACATTTTTGAAGGAGGATATAATAAAGTAGAAAAAGAAAATGGTTTCAATTTATTTTCTTTTAATCTAAAATCAGATTTACAGAATAATTTTGGAATTGTGATTGCGAGCAATAATAATTCGGCCGTTGAAAATATTACAAAAGAACTTCCTGCTAAAGAGAAGATAGATTGCATTATATTTCCTGATGCAGATTATTTTTCAGAATGCTCAGAGAGACTAATTTCCGTAGAAAGCTGGGGTACGCTAGCTGCTGCGCTAGGAAATAATCAAAATCGGCATATTTTTAAAAATGCTATTTGGAAGTCAGATAAAGAAAATCAAATTTTAGGTCTTGAAGACTTATTGTATAATGTTTATAAAGATAAAGAAAATGATTCAACAGCTTATAATCAGGATTTATTCGAAGAAACAAGAAAAAAATTAAAACAACTTCATGAGGAATTTGAATCATTCATAAATAAAGTAGAAAAATTTCACAACTCATTACCTGTTTTTATTGAGGCAAAAAATGATGAAATTATTTTGAAAAAACAGATTCGGAAAACAGATTCGGAAATAGATAAAAATCTCGAAATAAAGAAAGAATTAGATAATAGTATCAAAAATGAGCTTTTAGAAAGCGAGAGAATTCAAAATGCTTTAACTGTTATTAAATCAAATAAACCCTCGTTTTTCTTTTTTCAAAAGCTTTTTGGAACCAAATCATTTAAAGAATGGAAAAAGCAAGCTGATTTATTTTTAGTTCAGTTTAGTGATTCGCAAAATGTTTTAAAGATCTTAAAAAAAGAGCTATCACATACGGAAAAAAAGATAAAAGATTTAGAAACTAAAAAGAACAGGTACCAGGATAATTTAAAGGATAAATTAAAAATAATCGATAATTATCAGAAACTTAATATAAAAATTAATACAGATTTTGGCATTGAAAATAAGCAATTGTTTACTGAAGAGTTCCATCAATTATCTTTAGAAGAAATTCATCTTCGAATGCCTTATTATTCACCAAAAATTGCAAAATTGAGAAGTGATATTTTTATTCAAAGTCTCAACTTGCATAAATATGTTATATTATCTAATGCAAAAAAGGTAAAAAACAACCTCAATCTGTTTTTTGAAATGATCCTTGGCTGGGTCGAAGTAGAAGCAAAACTAGCTCAAAATTTATGGGATACCTTTTTTCTTTGCATACCAGTTGTTTCTACTACTTTAGCTTCAGCAAGCAGATTATTTCCAAACACAAATGAGAATCAAATCGGTTGGTTGTTGATTGATGAAGCAGGGCAGGCTACACCACAATCTGCTGTAGGAATTATTCACAGATCAAAAAGATGTGTAATTGTAGGTGATCCATTGCAGGTGGAACCTGTAGTTACTATACCGGCAAACTTAGTTGCAAAGTTACGTCAGTTAAGTAACGTTGATTTGTTATGGTCTCCCTTACAAACCTCTGTACAACAACTTGCAGATAGAATTTCATTATCTGGTACCTACATGCAAAATGGAACAGAGTCAGACCCGATATGGACTGGTTTTCCTTTGAGAACACATAGAAGATGTGATGAGCCTATGTTTTCTATAGCAAACAAAATTGCCTATAGCGACCAGATGGTAAAAGCTGTTAAAGAAAATTCTAAGGAAATTTTTATAGGAGCATCTCAATGGTTTCATGTTGAAAATATAAATCCACCAATAAATAAACATGTAATAATTGAAGAAATTGATTTGCTAAAAATTAAAATTACCGAGTTACTTAATAGCGGTTATAGTGGTAATATTTATGTTATATCGCCATTTAAGTCGGTTGCCGGAGCTTGTGATAATGAATTTAGAAAGATAGAAAACGTATTCTGCGGAACTGTTCATAAATTTCAGGGAAAAGAAGCTGATATTGTATTTCTGGTTTTAGGAAGTGATCCTAAATCATCAGGAGCAAGAAAATGGGCTTCACAAAAACCAAATATTCTGAATGTAGCATTGACTCGTGCCAAAAAAAGATTATATGTTATTGGTAATAAAAAGTTGTGGAGTCAATGTGAATATTACAAAGAGATGAACAATGTGCTAAGTCAGAATTAGTGAAAAACATTATAAAAGCATAGGTTGCCTTAATAAAAACTCCGCAAATGTCTCTAACATTGCGGAGTTTTTTAATTATTACATGCTTGTAAACTGTTTAGGATCATAAAAGAACTTTTCTGATTTTATAAGTTCTTCCTGCCAGTTTTGATACGCGATTTCTTCAATTTCAGAAATAGTTCCATTTTTCCATTCAAATCTGAAATACCATCGAATAACAACCTGATCACCATTCATAAAATAGGGACGAATACATTTTGATACTAAAGATTTGACTTTTTGAAGTGTATTTTTTTCGTTAGCAACAAGATTATCTCTGCCAACACGTGGTTCTGACTGATTTTCCTGCATAGAAGCATCAATGGTGTAGAATTTCTCAATCGCTTTATCATGTTCGTTAGATTCGACCATTGCTATAAATTGTTCAATTGTTTCTGGTTTAGGCATGTGTTCTTGTTTTTAAATTTTTAATAATTTCTAAATATCTATTTTCAAAAACAGACTGATCAACAGGTAACACAACCGATTCAAATAATTTCATCAAATCTTCTGAATGGCTTGCTGCTTTTTTTGTCTGGATGTTGTACTGAATAAACTTTATCCATAGAATTGCTTTTAATTCTGTTTCATTTTCATTCCACATTTTCATTTCAACCAGTAAAAGATTGTCTGTATATTGAATAAGCTGAGACTCAATTAATACCATTTCCATTGTAAAAGCCGGTTTCAAATAACTGATCTGATTCGATGCAACAACCCAGCTAAGTCCCGTTGTTTTCATATATTCAAATATGTCAAGGTCATAGTTTTCGGCAATTTGATCTTCACGTTCATTAATAAAATATTCTAAATATTTAGAATTGTTCAAATGATTAAAAGGATCACAATCCTGAAACCTTACTTTTCTTTTTGTCTTTAATATTTTTTCCATTTTTATAATTATTACATCAAATACCGATCGGTATCTGAAAGGTTAAAAAATTTTTATTTGCTGATGCTTTCAATTATAGTTTGATCTATAAAATCCATTGCGTCATTTATGTAAGTTGGGTCATTGTGGGTAAAAGTCAAAAGAGAACTGCCTTCAATTAAGGATAAAATTATTTTAGCATATTTATCAGGATCGGTATTTTGTTTAATTTCATCATTAGCAATACCATCCTTGATAATATTGGTTAAACCGACAGTAAATTTTTGAGATAAATTTTGCGCTGCTTTAAATAATAACGGATTAATAAATTTGGTATCAACTCCCGCACGCAACATGGGGCATCCGCCTCTGTCTTTAACCAAATCATAATAGCTGCGTTGATATTCGGTTATAGTACGAAGCTTATTTAAACTGCCTTCTTTACTGGCAACCAGCTTGAATAAGGGAGTTATTGCAAGGTTTACATTTAGTTGAAACGCCTTTAGTGCTAAATCTTCTTTATTAGAAAAATTACAGTAAATAGCACCTTTTGTAAGACCTGTTGCCTTTGTTATATCTGTCAGGCTGGTTCCAACATATCCTTGTTTGTTAAATATAGGAGCTACTTTATCTAAAATAATTTCAGAAGTATTCATAATATTTGATTAGCGATTCATGACAAATATAGTGCAAATACCGATCGGTATGTGTAAATACAATGAAAAATTTTCAACTGAAACATGAAGTTCTAAGGAGGATAGATTAATAATACAAAGAAAATAAGTAAATTGTATGTCTATTAGATGTCTTAAGATAATTCAACATCAATAGAATAATTAAATTTGAATTTTATATATGAAAAAGTTAACACTGAATCTTCAAAGCAATTTTTCAAAAGGTCGATTTTTATGTTTAGTATTTACAATCGTATTTCTTATTTCCGGTTCTATATCTGCCCAAAAAAAAGATATGATGGTTCGTATTGCAGAAATTGAAATTTATCCAGAACATTTATCCCAATATAAAGTCATATTGAAAGAAGAATCGGCTGCTTCTGTAAAGTTAGAACCTGGAGTTTTGGCAATCTTTCCTATGTATCAAAAAAGTGATTCTACTCAAATAAGAATAATAGAAATATATAATGATAAAGATGCTTACCAATCACATTTAAAAACACCGCATTTTCAAAAATATAAAACCACTACAACTAAAATGGTTAAGACATTAAAGTTGGTAGAAATGAATACAATTGATCCCGAATCTATGAAATTCTTGTTTAGGAAAATTAATGAATGATAACCGCTTATGCAAGATTTCGAAATATAGCTGATAAATAAACACTTGGCAATGAGTGAATAATAATTTTTTGTTTAATAAAACAAGAAGTTTCCTTAAATAAAAGTAAAAATGATGTATTTTTGCTGAATATATAAATCAAGCAAACAGTTGAAAAGGTTTTTTATCTTATTACTTTCTTTTCTGATTATGGCACCGTCATTTGGCAGTTTGTTTATATATGCTTCCTTCAAAATGAATCAGACAGAGATCGCCAAAACGATTTGTGTACAGCGTAAATTAGCTTTTAACAGTTGTAATGGTCGATGTGAACTTCAAAAAAGCATCAAAAAATATTCTGATAACGAAAGAAAAATGCAGGACAGCTTAAAAGAAAAAACGGAGCTTGTATATGTTCAAAATACACTTGAAGTTACTTTTGATATAGTTCCTGTAATCGAATCAAAAAATAATTCTTCTATTTTGTTTGAAAAGAAACCAATAGGGGCTTCTAATCTTACATTTCATCCTCCTCTCTATTTCGCATAGATCAATCTTTCAAATTTAAAATTTTGACATTGTAACTATTTTAATGTTACTGTCTTACTTGTATTTAAACACAGCGTTTTTTCTGTTTCTTATTTTATTTGAAAACTATTGATCTTAATTGATTAATGCAATTTTATTTGTGTTTTTCGATACCTCTTCAAATTCACTGCACAAGCTTATGTTTGATTTTCAGATAATGTCTTTGTGCTCATTTTAAACAGTTTTTATAAAATTCATTTTAATGAAATCTTTTAATTTTTTTGTAATTGCAATATTTTTTGTGATTACTTCCTGTACAATCGACAAAACAGATTACGAAGCAGAAATTGACTCTGAAGTTCCTGAATATTATGAATTTAAAGAAGCTGTTTCGTTGACCAGCGGCATTTATAAAATTAGTATTGAGGCCTTAAACGGAACTTTTTACAAAGGTTATAATGAACTTCATTTAAAAGTGATCAATACCCAGACTAATCAAAGTTTAAATACTTCTGAAGTTACTTTTTTGCCTGTAATGACTAACGCTGATGGAAGTACAAATTCATGCCCGCATCAATATAATTTAGAATATAATGCTGCAAATGGCTATTACAATGGTTATTCTCTATTTACATCAGAAAGTGTAACAACTGCAAGTTGGAAATTATACGTGAGTTTTACAGTTGATAATCAGAAATATGAGATTAATAAAGATGTTTCTGTTGAAAAACAAAGCAACAAAAATCTTAATATGACGGCTTTTGCGGGAAAAGATAACGAACAGTACTTTATTGCATTGGTTTCACCTCAAAAACCAACAGTTGCAGAAAATAAATTGGTTGCCGGAATTTATAAATACAATAAGCCAACAACTCCCGCAGGAACTTTTCCCGATCCTTCGCAATTTTCGTATTCAGAAGTAACGGGTTATACCTTGAAATTAGATCCAAGAATGCCGGAGCCTTCAATGGGAAATCATTCTTCGCCAAATAATCAGGATTTAACACAGCAAAGTGATGGTTTGTATCATGGCGTGGTCAATTATACCATGACCGGAAACTGGACATTGAATTTAATTATGATGAACCAAAACGGATTGATCCTAAAAGGAACGGTTGTTCCAACAGATTTTACGCCCGGAGTTGAAGGTGTAAAAAGTGAACTTTATATTGATACTTTATTTTAATATTATGAAATACATATCAATAGCATTACTTTTTTTGGGAATATCTGTAACGGCCCAAAATGCACATGTACATCATGACAGTATAAAAAATCTGGAGGAAGTAACCGTAAAAAATGCTGCCAAAAAGAAGATCGAAACAGAAATGAAAATGGCAGTTTCGGTAGATGAATATTTGTCTTCTTCAGATAATATAAGTTTCATAAAACGTGGCGCTTATGCGTGGGAACCCTTGCTAAATAACATGAGTACAGAACGTTCGACGGTTACCATCGACGGGATGCATATTTTTGGAGCCTGTACCGATAAAATGGATCCGATAACATCGTATGTAGAAAGCAATAATCTTGCTGCAATTGATATTAAATCAGGGCAGGAAGGAAGTCTTCATGGTGCAACAGTTGCCGGAAGTATTGATTTAAAAAGAAGAAGTACGCCATTTAGCATAGAAAGAAAGTGGAACGGAAGCTATCAAAGCGGATTTGAGTTTAATAATAAACAGTTTTTTAATCTTGGAAATGTCTCTTACTCAAGCAATAAATTTGTTGCAGATGGAAGCATTTCGTATAGAAAAGCAGATAATTATTATGACGGTAACGATGATGAAGTAAAGCATTCACAATATAAAAAATTCAATACCTCGCTTGGTTTGGCGTACAAAACCAGTGATTTATCATCGATTAGATTAGATGCAATTTTTGATATGGCAAAGGATGTTGGTTTTCCTGCATTACCAATGGATTTATCACTTTCGAGAGCGCTAATAACTTCGGCTTCTTATAAACAATTATTTAAAGAAGGTTTGGTAAGAGTTATTGATAGTAAGGTTTATTTTAATGCGATAGAACATTATATGGATGATACAACGCGTCCTGAAAATCTGGTTCACATGGATATGCCGGGCTGGAGTACTACATACGGACTGGTTTCTAAAGCAAACATAAAAAAGAATAGTTATTCTTCTGAAATACAATTGAATGCATACGATAATTTGTCGATTGCAGAAATGCGAATGTACCCACAGGACCGAAGCAAAAGATCAATGTTTGCTTACAGCTGGCCGTGGGTTACTACAAGATATGGCGGACTTTCTATGAATAATTACTGGGACATTTCGGAGAAAAGCCAGCTTAGTTTAGGGGGATCTTTAGGAGTAAATTACAATTATTCTAAATATGTAGAATTTAACTGGATTTTTCATCCGGGTGCGCCTCAGGAAAAAACGAGATTTTTACCGAGTCTGCATGCAGGATATCAATTGGATATTGACCAGTTTAATTTTTCTGTTGGAACAGGTTATGGACACAGAGCACCTTCTGTTTCTGAAGGTTATGGATATTACATTTACAATAGTTTTGATCGTTATGATTATATCGGAGATCCAAATTTAAAAAATGAAATTTCGTATGAAGGAAATGCAAGCGTAGGTTTTAAAAACGAAAAATTAAGCATTCAGGGAAAAGTAAATTATTTCTACATTCAAAATTATATTATTGGCAGAGTTTTAAGCATGGGAAGTCCGATGAACTATCAATCGGTTGGCGTAAAAGGGTATACTTCATTAGATTATGCAACGCTTTTTAATATGTCGATGAATGCCGCTTATGATATTTTACAGCACTTGCATTGGAAAGGAACATTAACCTATGCACGCGGAATGGATGATAAAGCAGGAAACCTGCCTTTTATTCGTCCGTTAAGTTACCAGACTTCTCTTCATTTTATGCATAAAAATTTTGGTATCCAGACTTCTGTAAATGGTGATTTTGCACAAATTAATTACAGTCCGGAATACGGAGAAGACCAAACATCTGCTTATACCATTTGGAATATTTCTGCCAATTATACTTTCAAAATTAATAAAGTAAAAACGGTTGTTCAGGTTGGTGCAGAAAATTTATTAAATGAATATTACAGCACTTATGCAGATTGGGGAAATATTCCGAGAATGGGACGTAATATTTTTACTTCCTTAAAATTCAACTTCTAATGATGAAAAAAGTTTTTAGTATCACAATGACAATGCTATTTCTGCTGGTTTCTTTCCAGCAGGCATTGATTATTGTACACTTTAAACTGAATCAAAATGATATTGAAAAAGAGTTTTGTATTAATAAAACTAAACCTCAACTGCAATGCCATGGTAAATGCCATTTGAAAAAAGAGCTTAAAAAATCAGAAAAAAACAACGATTTAGAACTTAATGGTATCAGTAAAAAGATTGATTTTGTTTTGATTTCGGAAATAAAATTTAAGCCTGAAATCTTAAAAAATATAAATTCAAATAAAATATTAATTTATAAAGAAGGAATTCATTTTGAGCCTTATCTGGAAATCTTTGTACCGCCGCCTCTTTTTAATTGCTGTTAACCAAGACTCAATAAATAGAATTACAATAATTAAAATTATAAAAATGCAAAATTTCAAAAAATACCTTTTGTTTTCAGTGGCTATGCTGGCATTCGTATCTTGCTCTAGTGATGATGATAATCCTGTGGCAAACAATGTGACGCTGGAATTCAATAATACTTTTAAAAACACTACTATCGTTTTAGGTAATGCAGCTTCAACTTCTGCAACAGCCAATACCTCGGCTGCAGGACAAGTGCATCATTTTTCAGAATTAAAATATGTAATCAGTAATATCCGTCTTATAAAAGACAACGGGGATGAAGTTCCATATAACATAAATGATTTGGATAAAGGCGCAACAGTTATCGATCAGGCAAAAACGGCTTCTTTAAGTTATGTTTTAAGTAATATTCCGTCGGCGACTTATAAGCAGATTAAATTTGGTTTAGGAATCAAACCGGAACAAAATACTTTAGACCAGGTTAGATTTCCTAATTTCTATGCAGCTGCAGGGGCTAACGATACAGAAATGATGTGGGAATGGGGAAGTGGATACCGTTTTACAAAAGTAGAAGGTTTTTATGATACTGACAATAAAGCAATGTCAATTCATACCGGAAGTACTGTTGAAGGAACTGAAGGCGCTTATACTCAGGGCGTAAATGCATACAGAGATATTACTTTAAATCTTAGTACAAATGCAATTGTTGGAAGTAAAGCACCAAAAATCAAAATTGCAGCTGACTTTGATAAATTATTAAGCGGAAAAATCAATACAATTACCTTGTCTACAGGAACAGGAATGAATGATAATGCAACTCCAAACGTTCATACTGCTGCTCAAATGGTGAAGTTTGTTGATAATTTGGGTGGAAATGGTTCAAGCGATATCAGCGGAATGTTTTCTGTTACTGCCGTAGAAAACTAAAACTACCCGTTGGTGTAGCCTTAAAATTTAATTAAACACATAGAAACATAGATTTATGATTTGAAAAAGTAAATCAAAAAGAAACAAGTTTCTCACACATAGCTATGTGTATTGATGCAAGTGAAACGCCTTTTTTGAGTTCATAAATCTATGTTTCTATGTGTTAAAAATAATTATCCCCAACGGGTTAAAACTCTATTTTTAAATTCATTTCTAATGAAAAAAATAATTGTTTTCTTATCAGTAATATCGTTATTAACATCTTGTAATAATGATGATTCTGAAATGATTTCTATAGACAATCCTGAAATTACATTACATATTCCTTCTGAATTTCCGGAAGTAAATAGTTTTGTGAGTTTAAATAAACCAACAAAATACGGTGTGGAATTAGGAGAAAAACTTTTCTCTGAAAAAAGATTCAGTGCAGATAATACCATTTCCTGTTCCAGCTGCCACATTCAGTCAAATGCTTTTGCAGATCATAATCCGCAAGCCATTGGAATTGAAGGAAGAATTGGACTGCGAAATGCACCATCACTTCAGAATTTAATGTTTATGAAGTTTTATAATTGGGACGGAAGTAAACTACAGCTTGAAACGCAGCCATTAGTTCCCATTATAACTCATGAAGAAATGGATTCTTCAATTCTGGAAGTAATAGAGAAAATTAAGGATGATCCGGCTTATAAAGATTTGTTCCAAAAAACATTTGGAGATGAAAGTATTACACCCGAAAGAATTTACAAAAGTATCGCACAGTTTGAGTACACGCTAATTTCTGCCAACAGCAAATATGACAAAGTAAAACGAAATGAAGGAGAATCCTTTACCACAAGTGAAGCAAAGGGATATGAGACATTTCAGCAAAAATGTGCAAGTTGTCATGGTACAGAATTGTTTACAGATCAGAGTTTTAGAAACATTGGCTTTCCTGTAAACACAAATACCAACGAAGCCGGACGAGGAAGAGTTACGGGCCTTGCTTCTGATTATATGGGTTTTCGGGTTCCTACTTTAAGAAATATCGAATATACAGCACCTTACGGAAGTTTTGGACAGTTTTCTACCTTAAAATCGGTTTTAGATTATTTTGATAATGGCGTTTTGGAAGCCGATAATCTTGACCCGGTTTTTAAAAATAATGGCAACAAAATACCACTCACCGAAGAAGAAAAGAGCAATCTTATTTCGTTTATGAAAACACTAACGGATAATCATTTTTTGGGGAATTAGTTCATTTAATTTGATATCGTGAGTTTTCCTACCAAAAGTTATATTTTGTTATTAAACGGGTCTATTTTTTTTAATTTATTAAAAATGAAATAAAAAAAGAAAGTTTTAAATTACATTGATTGATTTGTTAGCTTTGTATAAGCACCAAAAACTTTTTTATCATGCCTGTAATTGAACAATCAGAATATAATTTTCCTCCGATTATTCATCGGAACAGGCATATCTCTACTATTTACGCTGCTTTATTTAAAAAGTTTGAAGTTCCGGGATACACAAGAGAAAAACATGAATTGAATGACGGGGATTTTATTAATATAGATTTTATTCTAAATGATCCTAAAAAAGCAGTGATTTTGTGCCATGGTTTAGAAGGCGATTCCCGCAGAACTTATAATAATAGCTGTGCAACTTATTTTCAGGAAAAAGGTTTTTCAGTTTTCGCCTGGAATAACCGTACCTGCGGAGGAGAAATGAACCGATTGCCGAGACTTTATCATCATGGCGCAGTTGATGATCTTGATGAAGTAGTTCAGTTTGTCCTGAAAAAAGGATTTGAAGATGTTTATTTGATTGGATATTCAATGGGAGGTGTTCAGCTTTTAAATTATTTTGGCTGGACAAAAATGGATGAACGCGTAAAAGCAGGAGTTTCCATTTCGGTGCCTACTCATATTGCAACAAGTGCTGCTGTACTCAAACAAGGGTTTAACAGGGTTTATTTAAAGAATTTTACAATTGATATTAAAAGAAAACTAAAATACAAAGCAGCACAGTTTCCTGATTTTATAAACCGTGATCAAATTGACAGCATTACTTCTTTTGATGAAGTGGATCATTATTTTACAGCACCACTGCATGGTTTTGCCAGCCGTGACGACTATTATCAGCGTGTTTCTCCTGAATTCTCCCTTAAAAATATTACCATTCCGGTTTTAATAATTAATTCTCTCGATGATCCTTTTTTGGGAGAAAGATGTTACCCAACAGCTATCGCAAAAGACAGTCCCTATGTTTATCTTGAAACACCAAAGTATGGAGGACATTGTGCTTTTCCACTGCGCAATTCAACATATTCCTATGCAGAGACAAGAGCTTATGAGTTCTTTAAATCCTTCCAATAGAACAGTAAAGATATTTTAATATATAAAATACAATTCAAATTATATAAAATGTTAGTTCATGATATTTCTAAATTTGAAATATAACGAACAAACAATAATATTATGAAAACGCTATCTAAATTAAAAATTGTTTTAACTGTACTGATAATAGGACTTTTACTTTCATGTAAAGACAATAAAGATGGGTATAGTGATGAAATTGACACTAGACAAACTCCCGATACGACTGCTACAGACACTATTGAAAATAAAGGTTCAAATACAACCGGTACAAATACAACTGGCGCAACAGGAACTGAATCTGAAGGGGTTACCGGAGCGGGAAGTATTTCGGACCCAGGAACTGCTACCAAGAGAGAATCTACTCAGGGTACAGGAAGCGGTCCCGGAGAAAGCGCGAAAGATGGTTCAACTTATACTATTTCATCTCAAACTAAGGATACCTTAAGCACGAAACAACCTGTAAAAGGAACCAAAAAATAATGTTAGTTTAGTAGACAGACATTTATCAAGATTGAAAAATATTCAAATTAAGTACCGCTGAAATATAAGCTTTAACCTAAAAAAAACAAGCTGCCATTGGCAGCTTGTTTTATATTGTCAGATTAAAAATTAGTGACTTTCACTGTTTTCAAATCCAAGAATCGTAATCATATAAGGCGTTTTCGAAACCTTAATTTTCTTTGAAATTTCCATAGAAGTCAAATTCAATTGCAATAACTCTCCTGTATTTGGAGATGTGATGTAAGCAAAATTCTCTGTTAACTGGATTTGTGGTTTTAGTGTTGCATCAGTTGCGGTTTCGGCAATTATTTTTGCTTCTTTTTCAACTGCTAAACTGTTTAGGTTGAATAGTTTGAATTCACCGGAGTGCAATAAAATTCCCAGTTTGCTATCATTGTAGCTTACTTTACATTGCATGATAGTTGTATTTTGCAAAATTGGTTTAATTGTGCTGTTTACAACATCAATTAAATAAGCCCCTTTTGCGGCAGTGTAACCTACAAATTTCCCTTTCGTTGAAGTTTCTAAAATACTTCCAAACCAAGCAGTTCCAAAATCTTCAGGAAGAGCAATTAGTTTTTGTTTTCCTGTACTTTCAACCACAAGAACTCCGCTTGCAGAACCAAAAACAGCATAAGTTCCATCAGAAGCATTTCCGTGAATTCCTTTGGTAACAATTGTGGCATCAAAAAGTGTTTTACCAGTATTGTCTATAATTTTTACTTTTTCAGGAAGTGTTCCTGTAATCGAATTATCCTTTTCAGTAATGGCATAAGCTCCATTACTAAAAGTCGCCATCGCACCGTGATGTGCCAAAAGTCCTGCATTTATCACTTTAAATACCGCACCTGAAGTATTAATTTCAGATTCTTTTGCCACAGACAATGTACCGTCTCCGTCATTAAAAGTCAATAATTCGCCTATTTTACTTTTAAAATGTGTTGGCAAAAGTGATTTTCCTGTCAAAGCACCAAATTGCGGAAGACCGTCTACATCAACATGATCGCCATGACTTTCAAAACCGCTGTCAAAAGTTTCAACCGTGTTGTCAGCTCTATGCACTATTCCTGCATATCTGCCAGATTCTGTAGTATAAAGAGCAGATTTTGCAAACTTTGCATTAAAAGAACTTGTTGTGGCATCAACCGGATTTACCAACGTAATTTCATTGGTTTTTTCGTCAGATAGTAAAATTCTAAGGTATTTAAATTCTGAAAGCGTTTCGTTGGGAGTTTCAACATTGTTGTCGTCATCATTACTACAGGAGATCACGAAAGTCGATAAAGCAAATAAGAAAATCAGTTTGAAATAATTGTTTTTCATTGTAAAATGTATTTAAATTAATATTTGGGTTTAATTAGAAACTAATGGTAATTGGCATCGATTTATAGACGCTCAAATTGTGTGTGGTATTTTTACAAAGAATTACCCAATTGTATTGACCAGATTGCCAGGATTTATCTAAAGTTGTTGCTTCTCCAATTGCATCTTTATCAGCACCAATAATGATGCTTTCTCCGCCCCATACATCATCTGTTTTTTGAAGCGTAGCAATTTTTGAAGCAGCAGGAAGGTCTTTATGTTCAACTTTTGAAATCACAATTACTTTTTTAAAATCAAGATTATCAATGCTTTCTGGATGGTAATTCAGGCTTTTTTTGATTAAAACAGAATATAAAATTCCGTCGCCCACAATCTGGCTAACCTGCGCATGGGCTGTAAGCAAATCATTTTTTTTGAAGATTAATTCCGGCTCCACCCAGGTTTCCATATAATATATCAAATCGTCGTTTCTGGAAAGCATATCGCGGCCAATTAAAGGATCAGCAGGCATATTGGCAGGATCTGTAATCGTAATTTGTTCTTTGATTTCGAGTTGGGTTCCATTTTCATCCAAGACAATAAAATAGAAATCAAATTTGCCTTCCGGAGCATCGGCAGGAATCGTAAAATGTTTGTGTACATTGGTGTTTTTTGTTCCGATGTATTCTGGCCATTTAAATTCTAGTTTCCAGTCTTTTGTGTAGGTTTCTCCACTTTTCGGAAGGATTTTTAGCTGTACATCGGCAATTTTATCGCCGGCAACAACATCGGCATTAAAATGAAAATCACGACCAATTAAGGCTCGTTTGTTATTGGCAGTTCCAATTTCAATGTTTTCAGCTGTGGGTTTTGCGGCTTCCTGGTTGTCATCGTTATCACAGGCCGTAAACGAAACAGCCACAATGGATAACAGAAGAAATAATTTTACTTTTTTCATAAGATTTAGGATTTATTAATTTGATTTAAAATTTTTATTGATGAATTAAAAACGGCACTTTTACCGACAGAATAATATTTCGGCTGGCTTCCGGAAGTTCGATTAACCGGTAAAAACTCGTGTGATTGAGGTATTTGGTATTAAACAGGTTTTGAACCTGCAGGCTGATTATAAAATCCTGTTTTCCGGTTTTTAGTTTAGTTCCCAAAGCAAAGTTGAAAACATTACTGCTCGCGGTTTTCTTTTCGGGAGGAACAATCTGGTTTTGCACAGCGGTATAACGATAATCAAGCGAAAAATAAGTATCTCTCAAATTCTTGATTTCCGGACTGTACGTCATCCCAAACAAAACCGAAGCAGGAGGAGAGAAGGGAAGCGTATAACCTTTTTTGTTTCCAGATAATTGTTCAGAATAAAGATATTCGGCCAGAATTTCGACACTTAAACCAGTCATAAACTGATAACGCGTTTGCAATTCGCCACCGTATCGCATCACTTTACTTTGCTCATATTCAAATACCTGATTTCCTGCTCCGTAATAAATATCATGTTGCGAAGTGGGATTCAGATAAATATAATTGGGGAAATAATTAAAAAACGGACTCAGTTGAAAAGACCATTTATTTTCCTGCCATTCCATACCAAGATCTAATTGATACGAACGTTCTGCAGATAAATTAGGGTTTCCTTTTTCAAATCTGAAATAATGATAATTGACACCGTTTGAAGCCAGTTCTTTTGCAATCGGCATTCTAAAACTCGTTCCCAGATTTGCTTTTAAAGCAAGTTTCCCCGGATTATAATTCACTCCCGCTGACCAATTAAAACTTTGAAATGTTCTGTTCAAATCATCTGAACGTTTTAAATATTGAGACGTTGTCTGGCCATTTTCTGTTATTTCACTTGGAAACCAATCGTTATATTGTTCCATTTCGATTTTACCATAATCGAGTCGAACAGCGCCATGAAGCAGCCATAAATCACTGATTCGGATTTTATCATAAGCAAATAATCCCGCCGTAATTTGCTGGAAAGCAGGAATTAAAAAACTCCAGCCATTAATAGTATTCTGCTGTTTTTCGCCATTGATTCCAACAGTAAACTGATGTTTATTTATCGAAAATTCATCTTTAATTGCGATAGAAAAAACTTCTTTATCGTACTGTCTTTCCAGATTATGAGGTGCATACATATCATCAGGATATAGGGGCGGCATAAAACCATGATTGACATAATGGCTCCATTCGCGACGGAAATTCTTCTGAAATCCCAATTGTGTTTCCAACTGATGATTTCCTATTTGAAAAGAAGTTGTATTGCTAATTTTGGTATGCGTAACTTCCTGAAAAGGCATCAAAATATCGCGGCTCGATTTGTCGTGAAGTTCTGTATCTACATTTCGGGGTTCAAGTCCGTGTGCATTGGCAAAAAAGCCGCTTTTACTATAAACATTACTCGCATATAAAACCGATTTAAATTTTTCGGAAACATATCCTGTACTTGCGTGCAAATCGAGTTCACGTCCTGCAGTATTTCGCAGGCGATTTTTATATAATGGAACAGCATAATTGTAAGCATGAACCGTATCTGTAGGAACACGATAATCGCCGTAATCCATAACCGTCATTCGGGTATCGAAAAACCATTTTTCATTGCGCCCAAACAGATTAATCGATCCGCCAAATTGTTCGTTGTTGCTTTTTCCGGTAAAATCAATACTTCCGCCTAATGTGTTTTTTGCAGGCGCGGGAACGGGTTTTATATTGACCGCTCCGCCAATAGCATCAGATCCGTACATAAAAGAGGAGGGACCTTTGATAATTTCGACGCGATTTACCGCATATTGATCGATTTCGAGTCCATGATCTGCGCCCCATTGCTGGCCTTCGTGTTTAATGCCGTTTTCGACCACAATAACCTGATTAAAACTGAGGCCGCGGATTAATGGTTTTGAACCTCCGGAACCAATGGAAATCGTTTTAACACCGGGAATTCTTTGCAGCGATTGCATCAGGCTTCCGCCAAGGTTTCTCTGGATAAAACTGCTGTTTACGGTTTCGATATTTAACGATTCTTCTTTTTTTCGGCGAAAGCCAAAATGATCTGTAACGACCACTTCTTCTAATTCTTTTATGTCTGGTTTTAAGAAAATATCCGGTAATAAAACAGCACTTTCTTTCAGCGAAAGCTTTATTTCATAAGGCAGATAACCCGTGTAGTTTATCGTTAAGCTTTTCGAATTTTTTGGAATATTTGTAAAATAAAAATGACCCTTTTTGTCTGTAATTGTGGTTAAATTACCGGGCTGAATAATAACGGTAAGACCTTCCAGCGAACCCCTTTCACTGGAAAGTACTTTACCTGATATACGAACTGATTGTGCTGCCGTTTTTGAAACTACAGCAAAACAAAAAAGCAGACAAAAAATTCGGAATCTGTTTAATTTGGTTTTATACATCAAAATCAGCTTATAGTATTTTAATGCTTAAACCTTTAATTGTCTGCCAGCCTTCTTTATCCGTCAGGCGGATTAAAAAATGATAATCTCCGGGATCAATATCCTGCGGAATGCTAATTTCCTGAACGGCCTCGTAACTTTTTTGCCCGGCGGGAATTGTTACAGAATTGATGTATAACAAAGGATTTACAGGTTTTTTGATAGGGTCTGAAACACAATCATTGACTTCTGTACTATGCGTATGATGATCAAAATTGTGGTGAATATCAAGACTGTAAGAACCTAATTGGACATTGTCTGTAAATTTTGTTCTGAAGGTGATTTTTTGTCCGCGTATAATTTCACTGCATTGCACAGGAAAAGTATTCGATGCAGAAATATCAATAACCGGATATTCTGTGTCAATTTGCTCATTATCACTTGAACAGGCGGTAACAAAAAAAGACATTACAAGAAGCGAAAAGACAAGTTTTAGTGTTTTCATGTTTTTTGATTTGGTCTGGATTGTATTCATAAATATTAAATTGGGTTACGAAAGAAAACGATACAACAATACAGCACAGCTATTTCAGAATAGCAATGATGGCATTACGTAATTTTATAAACTAATGGTGTGATTATGCTCTAATAAGCATCTTGGGAAATAAGCGTTTCACTTTTGAAACCAAATAAGAATTCAATATCAATTTAGAATTGAAATCTATTTTACCTGGTTTAAAAACGTAACATACGGCATTTACCTAAATGGTTTTTAGGTTTTTATTTTGAATTGAATTTGAAGCCGAATTTATAATATCAAATCAGTTTAATTCTGTCTTAAATTGTTATTTATGAATATAGAAATCCTGAAAGAAATAAAACTTTCAAAAAAACAAAGACATAAAAAACAATTAGGTTTTCGACAGCATTCAATTCTAAATAAAAAATGCGTGTACATCTCATCGTGAAATGATGGCTTATTTATTTAAATTCCGGGTGGTGCACGAAGCGCAAAAAGGGATCCTTTAAAAAAGGAAGAGTAGGCTTTGAAATAAAAGCCAACATTTGTAGTAATGCTAAAGCTTTTATAAAAATCAAAATGTACAAAAGAGAATGTACTAACCGGACTAAATTTAAAATGACAGATCGAACATTCTTCAGTAGAATGATCGTGTATTTTAAATTCGCTTTTATCTGAAAGATGTTGTATTGAACTTTTATGTGCAGAATTATGATTCTGTATATGTTCATAAGAATGTATTGCCGGAAATAGTATTGCAAATACTACCAGCAGCGGCATAAAAAGAGTAATAAATTTAAATTTCTTTTTCATTCTGAAACAATCGTCAGTACAAATATAAAATTCTTATTTTTAAATGCAACTGTGTTTCATTAAAAAAAATATTATTTATTAAAATGAAGATGTTTTTTAAGATGCTTAAACAATTAAAATAGTTGTATTTTTGAGATATGAATTAAAAATGTAATTAAAATGAAATTGTTAGATGCCCTAAAGTGGAGATATGCCACGAAAAAAATGAATGGACAAGTTATTCCTCAGGAAAAACTGGATTATATATTAGAAGCTGCAAGATTAGCACCTTCATCATCAGGTCTTCAGCCTTATCAAATATTTGTTATCTCAAATAAGGAATTATTAGAAAAGATAAAAGCAATTAGTTTTGACCAAAGTCAGATTACAGATGCATCTCATTTATTAGTTTTCGCAGCCTGGGATGGTTATTCTCTGGAAAGAATAGAAGCTGTATTTAATAAGACGGTTTTGGAACGCGGTTTACCATTAGATGCAATGGATGCTTACAAAGAAAGGCTATGGTCAATGTACGAACCTTTAGGTCAGGAATGGCATGCAAATCATGCGGCCAAACAAGCATACATATCATTTGGTATAGCAATCGCGGCCGCCGCTGAGCAAAATGTAGATGCTACACCAATTGAAGGATTTTTGCCGCTTGAATTGGATAAAATATTAGAATTAAATAAACAAGGTCTTAAAAGTGTTGTATTACTTCCTTTAGGATATAGAGATGAAACCGCTGACTGGCTGGTAAACCTAAAAAAAGTGAGAACTTCAATAGATAAATTCGTTACTTTTATTTCTTAATTATAAGATGTAGAGTACTGCAATTAAATTTGCTGATACACTACAAAAGAATAAATAATAGGAAAAAATTCTTTTCTATTCGTATATTTAAAATTGTAAAATAATAATAGGATCTATGAAAAAAATAGGATTTTTATCGTTTGGGCATTGGGCCAATCATCCATCCTATCAAACTCGTACAGCGGTTGATACACTCCTTCAGTCGATTGATTTGGCTGTTGCTGCAGAAGAAATTGGTTTAGACGGTGCTTATTTCCGTGTTCATCATTTTGCAACACAGCTTGCATCGCCTTTTCCATTACTTTCGGCCATCGGTGCTAAAACGAGTAAAATTGAAATTGGGACAGGCGTGATTGATATGCGATATGAGAATCCGCTATATATGGTGGAAGATGCCAGTGCTGCAGACTTAATTTCAGGAGGACGTTTACAATTAGGAATCAGCAGAGGATCGCCGGAGCAGGTTATTGACGGCTGGCGCTCTTTTGGTTATGAACCAAAGGAAGGTGAAACTGATGCTGATATGGGTCGCAGAAAGGCTTTAGAATTTTTGGATGGACTTAAAGGTGAGGGATTTGCAGAGCCAAACCCGTATCCGATGTTTCCAAATCCGCCGGGTTTATTACGTTTAGAACCACATTCAGAAGGATTGCGAGATCGTATCTGGTGGGGAGCAGCCTCTAATGCCACAGCTATCTGGGCAGCCGAAAACGGGATGCACCTGCAAAGTTCTACCCTGAAGTATGATGAAAATGGTAAACCTTTCCATATCCAACAAGCAGAACAAATCAGGCTGTATAAAGAAGCCTGGAAAAAAGCAGGACATGAGCACCAGCCAAGAGTTTCGGTAAGCCGTTCTATTTTTGCACTGGTCAACGATCAGGATAAGTATTACTTTGGTAATCAGGCTAAGGGTTCGGACAGTTTTGGGAATATTGAAAGAGATAAACGGGCAATCTTCGGGAAAAGTTATGCAGCTGAGCCGGATAAACTCATCGCAGAGCTGGCTCAGGATGAAGCTATTCAGGAAGCGGATACAATATTGCTAACCATTCCAAATACATTGGGCGTTGATTACAACGTACATATATTATCTTCTATATTAAAATATATCGCCCCAGAATTGGGTTGGCGTTAAAAAGATTTAAGATTCATCATATATGGCTCTTAGTAAAAGTCCCATTCGCCGCGGCGAATGGGACTTTTTACGTTGTTCCAAATTAAAACAACTTAATTTCCTACTTATTTATATAACGGTTTTTGTTAAAAAGAGTGATTTTTGAAAAATAAATGCGTGTAAAGTTCATGTTATCAAATATTTATAATATATTTAAATTATGAAACATGGGAATTGTGTAAAATTTATTGATAAATTTGCAACATCAAAATATAAGTAAAAATAATATTTGTGATAAGGCAATCCCAATCTGCTGTTTAACTTAAAATTTACTGTTGCGTATGAAAATATTTTTTATGGCACTGCTTTTTTCTTTAACTTCTTTTACTACTTATAATGTAACAGATAAAAAAGAAATGTTATCTGAAGTTGAATTCGCACGACTTACAAATCATGTAAGCGAGATCAAATCTTTTACTTCTGCAAACCGCACTTACAGCAAAAAAATTGCTTTTCTTGTAGATATGAAAATCAAATCAGGAAAGAATCGTTTTTTTGTTTATGATCTTGAGAATGACCAGATAATTGACCAGGGGCTTGTTGCACATGGTTCAGGATCAGAGACAGGAATAAAAGGCGATATTCTGCAATTTAGCAATACACCAAATTCTAACTGCTCTTCACTAGGCCGATATTCTATCGAAAAATCATATAGTGGTGTTTTTGGTAAAGCTTTCAGGCTTAATGGTCTTGATGAAACTAATAGCAACGCCTTGAAAAGAGCTATCGTATTGCATCGTTATAAAGAAGTTCCTGATGAAGAAAAAGAATATTATATTATAAACAGCCATGGCTGCCCAATGGTAAGCGAAGTGTTTTTTAAAAGACTTGAAAAAGTTATTGAGAGTTCAAATTCGAAAATAATGCTTTATATGTATTATTAATCAAACATAGACATTGTTACAATACTAAGAAACAGTATAAAAAAAGAGCTAATTAGCTCTTTTTTTATTTTATATATGGATCAATAATACTTCTTTCTAAACGAGAAAGCAACATTAACAAGGGCAATAAGCGCTGGCACTTCAACCAAAGGGCCTATAACTCCTGCAAATGCCTGACCGCTGTTTATGCCAAAGACGCCAATAGCCACGGCAATTGCAAGTTCGAAATTGTTTCCTGTAGCGGTAAAAGCTATTGCTGTTGCTTTTGAATAATCTGCACCAAAATATTTTCCAACGAAAAAACTGATAATAAACATAATAGTAAAATATATTACCAATGGAACGGCGATACGAACAACATCCATAGGGATTTGAACAATTAGTTCTCCTTTAAGACTAAACATCACTATGATGGTAAAAAGGAGAGATATTAGAGTGATTGGAGAAATAAACGGTACATATTTAGTTTCAAACCATTTAGATCCTTTTATTGCAATAAGAGCATAACGGCTTATAACTCCAAGTGCGAAAGGAATTCCCAAATATATCCCGACACTCTCGGCAATCTGACCAATACTGATATTTATTGCAAAACCATTATATCCGAAATAGGGTGGAAGAATAGTAATAAAAATATAAGCATACACGCTATAAAGCAGTACCTGAAAAATACTATTCAGGGCAATAAGACCTGCAGCATATTCTCTGTTTCCATCAGCAAGGTCGTTCCAAACTACAACCATGGCAATACAACGCGCCAAACCAATTAAGATCACACCGATCATATATTCCGGATAACCATTTAAAAAAAGTAAAGCCAAAGCAAACATTAAAATTGGTCCAATAATCCAATTTAAAAATAGAGATGCTCCCAGAATTTTAGTGTTTCTAAAAACCTGTCCCATCTGCTCATATTTCACTTTGGCAAGTGGTGGATACATCATAAGTATGAGCCCAATAGCCAGAGGGATATTGGTTGTTCCGCTTGAAAAAGAATTGATAAAATTTCCGCTCGAGGGAATAAAGTAACCAATTGCTACACCAAGAGCCATAGCCAGAAATATCCAAAGGGTTAAAAATTGGTCCAGAAAACCTAATTTCCTGCGTGCAGCAGGCGCACAGTTATTTGCTGACATTTTTATTGTTTAATTTGTGAGAATACATAAAACATTTCGGTTCCAATTTGAAGACTGCGCTCCAGATATACCTCTTTTTGCTTTGGTGTGCCATCTGATACTTTTGGATCTTCAAAGGTTATTGGAATACGTTTTTCGGCACCTGCAATAAAAGGACAGCCTCCATCAGCCTGTGAGCAGGTCATTATGGCAACAAATTCACTCTCAGGATTAAAATCATCGTCATAGGTTTTAGAAAAGCCGATAACCGGGAGTTCATTCGATGCAAACTTTATAGAATAAACTGGGTTCTGACCTTCTGAAATAGCTTTAACTTTAAATCCGGAATGCTGCAGCGTTTTAACTACCATCGGAAACAGGGCAGTAGCTTCTGTACCTCCCGAATAACAGGAAACATTTTGTATGTTATAATTTGCAGCTGCGGTCTGCGCCCAAACCTGAGACAAATGGCTTCTTCTTGAATTGTGCGTACAGATTAAATTTAGTCTTATCGGCTGTTTATTGTCGACCTTGTTTTGAATATAATCAACTAAAGGCTGCAGTATAGTTTTGCGTTCTTCCGAGATTTGATTAAAATCAAATGAATTGGTGGTATTTTTAATTTCGGTAAATAACATAGTTTGTTTGGTATTTATAATAGATTTTTAATGGTTATTTAAAAATTAGCAACAACCTGATCCGGGTGCGCATGAATTTGAAGAATCAGGATTTAACTGAGTTAATTTTATCTTAGATTTTTCTGCTGGTATCCCGCATTGTTCCTGAGCCAGACAGGCAGTTTGTTTATTAAGTAAAACAAAATTTTTACCATTAAAATCTAAATCATATTTACCAATTGTGGTGTCCTGATATTCAACTTCAATTTCATGATCTTCAATACCCAGAACCTTTTCTGAAAGTTCAATGATATGAATCAGTTTTTGTGGTTTAAGTCTATGCTCGTAATCATTAGCATCCCAAAGCTGAAAGTTTACAACAGTTTCTTTTCTTACTGTTCCTCCACAGTCAATAAAGTTTTTAGTAATCAAGCCAACTTCTGTAACATGGAAATATTCCGGAACAAAATTTCCATTAGGCAATTCAAAATTTACTGCCTCAACTGTTTTTAGTACTTCTTTAATTTCTGAAAGTTTCATAATGTATTTTTTTAAAGTTTTTGATGTGTTTACAACAGAATTATTAAATTCTTTTTACCGCATTTTTTTATAATTAAATACTTAATTTTAATTGATAAGCTGGCTTCTTCTTTCCAGCAGAACAGTATCTCTCCAGATTCCATTTTGTTTTCCAATTTTTTCTCGAATACCTAATGTTCTGAATCCGGCTTTTTCATGGATACGCAGACTAGCTGTATTTTCTGGAAATATTCCCGCCTGCAGCGTCCATATGCCTTCAGTTTCACTCAAATGAACCAGTTCTTCTAAAAGTGCCAGACCAATTCCTTTACCTGAATACTCAGGGTCAACATACACACTTACTTCAGCGACTCCTGCATAAACGCATCTTGAAGAAACGGGGGTAAGTGCTGCCCAGCCTATAATCTGGCCATTACTTTCGGCAATAATCCTGCAAGTAGCAAGGTGTGAGTCGTTCCAGTCTTCCCATGAAGGAGCGCTGGTCTGAAAAGTAGCATTGCCGGTGTTAATGCCTTTTTCATAGATTAATCTAACCTGCGGCCAATCTGTATCCAATAATTTTCTGATTTCCATAGTAATTAATTTAACAGCACTCGTTTCTCTTTTTTTCTAAATGAGCACTGATGTGTTCGAAAAATCCTTTTATTTTTTCCAATCCCGGTTCATTTATACAGTAACAAATAGAGTTGCCGTCAATGCTGCCTTTTATTAAGCCTGCACTTTTAAGTTCCTTAAGATGTTGCGATACTGTTGGCTGAGATAGCGGCAATTCATTAACTATATCTCCGCAGATACAGGTATCTACTTTTAGTAAATATTCCATAATCGCAATTCTGGCCGGATGACCCAAAGCCTTAGCTAAAACCGCAAGTTCGTTTTGATTGTCTGTAAAATGATCTGTTTTTGTAGCTCCCATTGTTTTATATATATATATATTGCAATATTACGATATTGTTTTGAAATAGGAACATGTTTTTACAAAAAATATTTTAATTACTTGTTTATTACTGTTTGGTTGAAATGAAGTTAACTATAAAGCCTGTAGATAGTTAAAAACCAGAAAACAGGAATTAATGCAAAAACTGGACTATTAACAAGTTAGTAATCCTAACTACTTTTGTACTTGTAATTAGATTGTTTAACATAATTAATTTCACCAATGTCAAAATTTCATCTCAATACTCAGGAATTGCTTCAGGGAGAATTCAAAGTAAATAAGGTTAATATAGCGTTTGTATTTCAGGTAAATTGTCCGGGTTGTTTTATATATGGTTTTCCTATGATGAACGATCTTTACAAATCATTTAAGGATAATGTTGGCTTTATTGGAGTAGCAACTGCTTTTGAAGACTTTGAATATAATAACGAAGCCAACTTAAAGCTATTATTAGAAAACGGTACATTAGTTGGAGAAACCAAAAAGTATTACAATACAAATTTCGGGCTTTCTAACTATTTAGATATTCCAAACTTTCCAATAGCTTTTGATACTATTACATCTTCTGAACAATTACTTAATTCAGATAAGATTGAATTAATTTGCAATATCATTCCCAATTTTGAAAATTTTTCTGAGAACGAAAAAGAAATTTTATTGACAAAAATAAAGTCATACTATTCCCAGATACCTGTAATAGCAGAAACATTTACACTCAATCAGTTACAGGGAACTCCATCATTTATTATTTTCGATGACAATTATAATATCTTAGGAGTGTATTTCGGGCATCAAAATGAGAATATATTAAAAACTAAATTAGACTATTTGTTGGCCTAATTTTTTGAAGAGCTTTTAGGTATGAACTCAATGATTAGCGTAGCTAAGTGATATAGCCCAGCAACGACTCTTCGTGCCACTTTATAAATTGCTAATTATTTAAATATCGTAAAAAATTATTTACGATTCACGAAATTTAGTAATCAAACAAAATGAATTCTTCGTAAAGTATTGATAATGTGTTGTTTTTTATTCAGGCGTAAAGATTGCTATAGTTTTAAATGTTAAGCAATTAAGTTAAGATTTACTGATTTAAAAACTATAAAACAGTAAGCTGTACTTTATTCATCACTAAAAATTTAATATTATGACAAAATCAAAATCCATAATTCTTATACATGGAAACTTTGTGAATGATTTAAGCTGGGCAAATTGGAAAAGCTACTATGAGAAAAAGGGGTATACAGTTTATACGCCAGCTAATCCTGGACATCAGGGCAATCCTGCAGATTTAAGAAATCACGTTCATCCGGAACTTACTAAAACAGGATTTACAGATGTGGTTGGCAACATAGCCAAACTGATCGACAGTCTGCCAGAAAAGCCATTAATTATTGGGCATTCTATGGCGGGAATGGCCGTAATGAAACTGTTGGAACTAGGAAAGGCCGCCGCCGCTATAAGTATTGACGGAGCGCCGCCCAAAAATGTATTTCCTCCGTTTCAAACCTTAAAGACTGTATTGCCTGCATTTGGCTTTTTCTCCGGCAAAGATTACTATATGGGAAGCCGTGAATGGTACAATAAAAGTTTTTTTAATACCCTGCAGTCTGAAAGCGAAAAAGCGAATGCTTTTGCTACTTACGCAGTGCCGGAGAGCTTTAAAGTAAGCCGTGAACTGGTACTGAACTCTTTTTCTAACATTGATTTTAAAAAACCGCACGAACCAATTTTATTTATTGGAGGGGGAAGCGACAATATTTTTCCTGCGTCCCTTACAACAACTTTGGCAAAAAAATATAAAGATAAAAACAGCCGTGTCGATCTGAAGATTTTTCAGGGGAAAAGCCATTTTATCTGCGGAGAAAAAGGATGGGAAATTGTTGCAGATTTTATTTTAGACTGGTACGAACGTTTATAATTTTTTGGTGAAATTTCATTAAATCAAAATTTGATTTTGGAAATATAACAACTTCTGAAGGAAGTCCTTCAATCACTATATAAGTCCGCGGATTAGAAGATTAAAACACTTTCGCAGGTTTTCTCAGCAAAAACCTGAAATCGCATGGTATAAAAACACATCGAATTTGTTTAATCTTCAAAATCCCGGGACAAATATTTCTCTCCTGATGATACCACATTTACCCCCTGAAAATTCATTATAGAACCGAAGTCTGTTTTAAAAGAATCACGGCTGTCGGTTTTTTTTAAGACTTAAAAAACAATGTATGCATCAGATTACGACAAAAACGGTTATGTTTATTTCGGGGGCTTTTGTGAGTCATTATTATTGGGAGCAGTGGCTTTGGTATTTTAAAAACAAAGGATACAAAGTTGTAGCTCCGCCATGGATTCATAAAAACGATGCTCCGGAAAATTTGAGAGACGCAAATTCCTCTAATAAAATTGGCTCAATATGTTTGTCTGAACTTTTATGCTATTATACCGAAATTATAGAACAGCTTCAGGAAAAACCAATTTTAATTGGTCACTCTTACGGCGGTCTCTTAGTTCAGCTGCTTGTTCAGCAGGATTTTGCAGCGGCTGGCGTTTGTATCAGCTCTTTTCCGCCAGCAGGCTTATCTTTTAAAAAACTCGTATTCTATAAAAATATACTCCAATTTTCACACATTTTTTTTTCAGATAAAAGTATTGTTTTGCTAACGTTTAAAAAGTGGCAGAATATTTTATATAATTCTGCATCAGAAGAAGAACAGATAATCGAATTTGAAGATTTTATAATCCCTGAATCACAAACCGCATTGCGCGATCTGCTGTTAAAAAACACAAGAGTAAACTTCAAAAAACGACATGTTCCTCTTTTTTTTGTAGCAGGATCGGAGGACAAATTTGTTACTTCTAAAGCGTTGTATTGGAATTACAAAAAATACAAAAACTTTCATTCTATCACCTGTTACAAAAAACTAGAGGGCAAAGATCATTTTTTGATATTGGAGCCTCAATGGGAAGAAACCGCAGAAAGTATTGTAAAGTGGCTTGATAAAATCAGTTAAATTTTATTGATCTCGAGTTTTTTAATTTAGCGTTGAGGGATTAATATCTAAAATTTCAGCTGCACCTCCGGGACCCGATACTTTTTCATTGCATTTTTTTAGAATATACAAAATATAATCCCTTTCATTTTTCTACAATAGTTTTTATGACAAGTGTTTTATTCTTACAATAAAAACAATATCAATCTATGGGAATTTTGTAAGATCCTGCTGTAATTAAATACTTTGTACGCTCTTCTCATTTGTATCTTTAATTGTGTTTAAAAACTATTTTATAATCAAAAGAAAATGAGTTATGGCAGAAATTAAAATTGAGAAAAAAAGGCCAGTATGGCCATGGATTGTTGCTTTACTACTAATAGCAGCACTTATATACTATGTTTTTGTAAATGATCATGAAACTCATAGTGAAAACAGTGTAGAAATCGAAAACAGTACAAGTGCACAATAGAACAGATAACCGGAAAACAGTGGGACAATTTTGTTTTTTCGCTATTGTGAAAATTAAAAGAAATAGTTTTCTGGAGTTAACAGACAAATAAAAACAGTATATAATACTATTTAAAAAAAATTATGGAAAATAAAGACAAAAACTTATACAGACTAGACGAACTATCTGATTATAAAGTTGCTTCCAATTATTCTGATGTAAGAGGGTGGAAGATAGTAGACGCAGAAAACCATACAATTGGTAAAATTGATAATCTATGGGTGAATAAAGACATGCAGCGCGTGGTTTATCTGGATGTAAAATTAGATAAAAAATTAATAGATGACCACCGTAATGAAGTGCGTGATGTTATTGCAAATGACAACGGAAAGGAGTTTATCTATAAAGAAGGAGACAGCCATATTATTATACCAATTGGATCTGTAAACATAAATACAGATACTAAAATTGTTATGGCAAATAGTATTGGATATGATACTTTTAGAAACACGAGCAGGTATAATACGCAGCATAATTTTGACAGGGAATATGAAAGAAGAGTAATGAAATCCTATTATCCTGAAAATGATCCTAATTATGATAGTAATGATGACGCTTTTTACAACCGCAGGGAATTTGAAAATCGCTAATAAGGCATCTTAGATAAGATTAGAAAGATCAAACGTTTATAATGTTTGATCTTTTTTTTGTGAAAAATACCGCAACTGCTTACTATTGCATAATTTTGTAATGCAGGAAGCAACTAGCTTCTTACTATTATACTATGAGCAATACATTTTCTGACAACAGCCAAATTGGAACAGTATCTACTTTCTCTGATCTTGTACATACCGATTTCAAGGGAGAAATGAATGCGCTGTGCTGGTACAGAAATTTGGGTGGTGATTTTAAAGAGATTATTGCCCAGTTATCTTTAAAAGAAAATATAGCAGAAAATATAACCGAAGTTTATCCTGAAGATCTAATCGCACTCCAACTATCAGAAAAGGGTAATATAGCAAGAGAAATAATCTTAAATGATTTACAATTATTAACTGATTTTGGCGCTTCACCCGCTCTTAACTTACTGAAGTGTTACGAACGTGATGATGAATTTGATTTCATATCGACAGATGTATATTCGTTTCACGTTGATCGTTCGCCCATTGCAACAGATACTTTTTTATGCACCTATCACGGAGCGGCAAGTGATATTGTTTCGAATTCGCAGGCTGAACAAAAAATCCTGATTCCGGAAATTCGAACAAAGCTAAAAGAACTACACGACGGACCAACGGAAGAATTCGAAGACTTTTTGATGGAAAATTATTTTGATTTGCATTATCAGGTACATGCCAATGTAGAACCTATTAATTTAGGTTTAGGACATCTTTGGAGACTGGCTGTAGATCATCCAAAACAACAAGTGTTGCCTTGTATTCATAGAGCACCAATAGAAAAGGATGGGGAATATCGGTTGTTGTTGATTTGTTGAGGGGATTGTTGGACAGTTGCATTGCTGTGCGAAGTCTCTCGACTTCGTGCCCGTTCCAACATTCTATAATGTGATACTATTATTTTTATATATTTCTCTTTGTTGATTCTCTATGCGGGTGCAAAGTCAGGAGACTTCGCACAGCTTTTCATAAGAACTCTTCGGGGAGCGGGGAAATTGAAAACAATTGGAGATTTGGAAGATAAACGTGATTTCTTAGATTTTTACAATAACAAGGTATCTACAGTAGAAGCTACCAAATCTTACAGTTTATCATCGTTTTATAATAGTACGAGTAGAAGTTATTAAAGATAAAAATCCCGCTCAATAAGCGGGATTTTTTGTTCATTGACGTTCTTACTTTAGTTTCAAAATGATTTACATGCAACTAAAATAACGCTACTTTGATAAGGCTTTTTTAGCTTTGTTGTCTAAACTAAGTTTAATGAAATTGACAGGTGGCAACAATACTGGTTTCATACCCGCTTTTAAAGATGTTCCTGCAATATGCTCTCTAATAAAAGGATACATAATGGCAGGGCCATTTGCCTCAACAAATTTTTCAACAGGTAAAATATCCTCATTCCCAATTTCAAAGACTCCAAGGTATTTTGTTGTAAATCTAAATAATTTTTTCCTTTTATATTTTCCGATTAAATCAACTTGTAAAGTTATTATAACATCGTTTGCTATTAAAGTATGTTGAATATCGATATCTATTTCATTCTCTATCTCAATAGAAAAATCAATTTCTGCTTCTCTTCTAAAATTACTTTCAATTAAAGATAAACTTTTAAGTTTATAAGTTTTATTATTGTCACTCATATTAAGCTGCTAAGAGATAATCATTGTCAATTGAATCACAATCATAATCTAATTTTACTGTTTCCAATGTTGTATCAGCTATAGTATAAACTTCTGGGTTTTGAATTTTTTCAAAACTAGTATTTGGCCAATCAACAATATAATCTTTGAATAAAGCAGAAATAATATCTTCTAAATCGAATTTTTTATTTGTTTCCTTACTTCTAAATTTTGATTTAATTAGTATAGGACATTCTAAAACTATTCCATCATCTTCACTAATAAAAGTTAGAATGTCAAAAGGAAAAAGATTTATAAATTCTAATCTTATTTCTTTCTCTAATGCTATATATTTTTTGTTACTCTCAAATTCATTTATCGGTGATACTTCGACAAAATGAGAATCGCAAGATTGATCATATTCGTATCTAATTGTTAATTGAGGAATAGCATTGGCTAACTCATTAATCTTTGTTAGTACGTAAGTATTTGATTTCATAAGGCAAAATGTTTAATTAATTCATCATTAATTCTCTTTGATAAATCTAATGAGTTTGTTGCTGTTTTCATGTCAATTGCATTTTCTTTGTAATCAGCGGTATGTCTCTGATGTTTCAAGATCCCTATTTTAGAATCAAATAAGCGACCAAAAACCTCATTTGTAGTTGTTATATTTTCTTTTATAAATGATATCGTTAAATTATGAGAATCCTCTTTAGGATTCTTCTTATTATTTAATGACTCAGCATATTTTTTTTCCTGAAAAGAATTCCACTCACTGTTTAATTTATATTTTAGTATGTATAATATTAGTTGATAGGTACTATAATACACACAATGTATACTCGATGAATATTTTCCATTTTCAAATAAAAGTTCCGCCGATTCAAAATTATTTAAAGACTTCTTAATGTATTCACTCATAAATAATATATAGAAGAATGCAATAGTAATACATATTCTTGTAACTTATACTATAAAGTTAAGTTTTTATTTTTTATTATCAATATTAAATCAGAGATTATAATTATCTCTAAATCAATAGAATGAAAAATGGGTAATAGTTAGAAATTTATGTCACATATTTATATATGTCACATAAATTACCAAATTATTATTCTATTCGATTGACACAAAATTAGAAAATGTAATGCTTTCGCACTCATAAAATTTTAATAAAAGATTACATAATAACAACGCATCAACCTTACTAACAAAGATCAAAAGTTAATAACCATTATAATTACAATACAAATCTATGATCATTTTTTGATTTACCACTAGGTATAATTACCCGTTTATTCTAAATCTGATTTTTTGATTTGTCAATTTTACACCAATACTATGAAGTAAGAAATATTACTGATCTTTGATACAAAACCGTCCCTATTCAGACGGTTTTTCTTTTTCTACAGATTCCTCCACAGTAACAACTTCATCTTTGTTGTCATTTAGATTCTCTATAACTGTTTGTTGTTCTTCTTTGATTGGTGTGAAGCTTTCCAGAATGTGTTTTGAAAGTGTTTTCATGATATCATTTTTAGTATTGTATTGATATATGTATAATTAAACAATAATTGGCTGTTACAATTCACTATATTTGATAAACTAAAACGCTAAAAAAACATGAAAGGATTTATCAAAATAACAGACGTAAATCAATATGATTATTATTTAAACATCAACCACATACTTAGATTTGCGCCATTAAATGAAGATTATGATGGAAATACAATAATCTATTTAGCTGGAGGCGAAAAAGTGGTTTCAATACAAACTTTCGCTAAAGTTGAAGAAATAGTAGACATTATTGCGTTAGCTAATTAACAATACTCTCACAAAGTCTTAGATTAATTAGAAAGTTGAAATATTGTCAATTTTCATATCTTAAGTAAAGCTGTTTTATATGGAAGTTAAGATTGAATTATTAGAAAAGTTGCTCAAAATTCTTGCTCAAGTCCCTAACAAGTCATACAATTTAGAAGAATTAACAATGGATGTAACTCCGAATGACCTCTTAAATCACGATATTTCGTCTGAAAGAGAATATCAAGCTCAAGTTTTAAATGCACTTCTTAGTTTAGAAAATGATGGTATGATAGAATTAAATTCAGATACTGATGAAAGCTCTATTACGTTGAAAGGACTTCGAAGAGTAGGAATTGATAATTTTGTAAGTTAAAACTTTAAATTTGATTTATTTTTCATATCTTTGATATTGTGTTATTTGCATTAAGAAATAAGACAAGAATCATCCTAACATTATAAGCCTGTGCAAACTAATACAGAATAATCTTTAAAATTAAACAGTATATCGGGCTACGATTTTAGTTGATTTTAAAGAGAATACTAAAAGAGCAAATATTTCTATTTGCTCTTTTGTTTTGGTATGCATATTCTTTAATTAACGAAATATATCTTTTGTTAGAATTTTTAAATGGTACACAGGGTATATTATTATCATAATTATTTATCAAATAATCTCTCAAGCCTCAGCATCATTTCATCTTTCTCCTTCAACATACGCTCATACAAAGAAATTTTTTCTTCGTGAAGTTTTAGTACCTGCTCAACAGGATTGAAAATAGGATTGTCATTTTTTTGATACCCAATGCTATTATCGCCAAACGTATTAGAAATAATATTCACCGCCTGTTCCTCATCAAAATTCTGAAAAGCTTCAACAGGAATTTTTAAGGCATTTGAGATTTGATCCAAAATATCATTTTCAATTACATCTTTTTGCTCCAGCATAGAAATTTTCTTTTGGTTCCAGTCATTTCCCAGATCAAAAGCCAATGCTTCTTGTTTGATGCCAAGCATTTCTCTGAAGCGTTTTACGTTTCTTCCCTGATGTATTTTCTGTTCCATAATGAATATCAATTTTTCTAGAGGCTCAAAGATAAAGCCATTTGGATTAAAAATCCTGAATTTCAAAGATAAAAAAATATCTCAGAAAACATCACTTTTGTCAGATATTATATCCGCCTTTTCGAATAGATTATCCTTTGCAAAGAATGGACTTTCGCCGGAAAATTTTATACTTCCGTACTATGAAAAAGAATAAAGTATCCTTAGAAACTAACTTTTGGGCAGGGTTTGTGGCAGGAAATCCCTTTAAGGCAATTGATGCCTTTTTTGCCTTTGCGCGTCTTGATTATTATAAACAAAATTTAACCGAAATGGTAATTTACAGCTATAAAACAAAAGTTTACAAAGAGGACAATCCCTCTGATGTTTTTGTGTTTTATACGGCTATCTTTTCTTTTCTCAAAGTTTGTTACTGCCTGCAAGAGAAAAGCAAAAAATGGAAAGTAAAAAAGTCTTTGTGCTCTGAAACAGTTTTTTCTCTTACTTATTTAACAAAGGAAGAATACGATAATCCTTTTATTGTATTTCAAAAAGCATTTGAAGAAAAAACGCTTAAAGAATTTGAATTCTTTTTATGTCTAATCGTAGAGCTTTCATTGTCTCCCTATGCCGAAGATCCTGAAACTGACCTAACGACGCCTTATATTCATTTAATCAAAATGCTTGATGCCGTGGAACTAATGAGAGAAAGGGGAGTTGAGAAAATCAAGAAAAAGTATCAGATTCCTGTAACGGAATAAAATATTCTTATCCCAATTTTGAAATACACGGTTCTATAAGCAGATTAGGGGTAAACTCCCTTTTGGCTATTAGGTTTTTTTCTCAGTCATTTTGGTTTTCAATTCTTTTGTTACCTGTTTTACAAATTTGTCTTTGTCTTTTTTGGCTTCTTTGATTGTCGCTTTTAACTCGGCTGGCATTTCGTAATATTTGTCAGACCAAATGTAAATTTCCATAATTATGGGCAATAAATCAATTCCTTTTGGTGTGAGTTTGTACAAATTTTTTGCTTTACTGTCGGGGTGTGCTGATTTTTCAATTACGCCATTTTCTTCAAGTCCTTTGAGTCTTGATGCTAAAATATTGGTTGCAATGCCTTCTTCCGATTTTAAAAAATCGTTATAGGTACATTTATTTCCGAACATTAAATCCCTGATAATGAGTAATGACCACTTGTCGCCAAATACGTCAAGTGAGCAGCTCAATGGGCAGTCTGATCTTTTTTTTTCTGTTTTCATAAAATATTTTAAAAAACAACTTGCATTTTGAAAGTTGTTTATATATTTGCACTTGCAATTTGCAAGCAAATTTACAAATTAAATTTTAAATCAAGTAATCATGAATAAAACGATTTTAGTAACAGGGGCTTCATCAGGGTTTGGCCTGTTAATAGCAAACAAGCTTCACAAAAGCGGATATAATGTAATTGGTACCAGCCGCAACCCCGAAAAGTACGCATCAGAGTTGCCTTTTAAAATGATAGCATTAGACCTTGATTCAGAACAATCCATAAATACTTTTTCAGAAAGAATTTTCAAGGAAATAGGACAGTTAGATATTCTTATCAATAATGCAGGCTTTTTAGTTTCTGGTATTGCAGAAGAAACTCCTATTGAGCTGGGAAGACAGCAATTGGAAACTAACTTTTGGGGAACCATCAAGGTAACGAATGCCGTATTGCCTTATTTTAGAAAACAAAAATTCGGCAAAATAATAACGGTGGGTTCAATTGTAGGGCTTGTTTCGTTTCCCAATGCGGCATATTATGCAGCTTCCAAACACGCATTGGAAGGATATTTCAAAGCATTACGTTATGAATTGAATGAGTTTAACATTAGTGTTGCTATGATTGAACCTGCTGCTTTTAAAACAAGTATTTTAGATAACTCATCGTCAACTTTAAATAAAATTGAAGATTACAATATACTGAGAGGTAAGATTGAAAAATTCACAAACACTTTGGTAGAACAAGCCGAAGATCCTGCAATGGTTGCAGAAAAAGTGCTTAAAGTTGTACAGACGGCTAAACCTAAATTTAGAAATATTGTGGGTAAAGGCACTTCTGTTCTGATAAACCTTCAACATTTTGCTTATGGAATTTTGGAAAAAAATGTTCTTAAACAATTACATAAATCCTAAAATAAAATTCATATTTGTAAATGATAGATTACGGCAAAAAAACGGGGCAAAAGAAGATTTTTATCTTTTGTCCCAGTGACCTCGACTGGATTGCAATTTATTACTAATGGTAAGCATTATGTAATATATAATCGTATTAATCACGAAATCCCTTAATAATTCTATCTAATTTTTCTTTGCTTTCGTAATCTCCATTGATACTATCTATTTCTCTTTGCGATTTGAACCATTCGAGGTTGTTAGTTTTAGTGGTATGGTTCCATATCATTTCATAATCATTCATGTATTTATATCTAATATAAATCACTCCGTTTTTTACAATATATTCTTGATGTTCTCTTTCCAAAACCCACTTTATGTTTTTATAAAAATTTGGCGGAATTTCGTTTGGTTTTGCGATTTTAAATAATTGATTATGAAATGTTTCTGAAAAAAATATTGGTCTATGTAAAACCTCATTTACAAGTACAGGGCGAAGTTCTACATACCTGTTTTGCCAATGATAATAAACTGAGAATAAAATAATTAGAATTGCTAAACCTATGTATGTTTTTCCTTGTTTATTCCAAAAAGGATCTCCAAATAATCTTTTGTAATCTGAAGGATCTAAATTAGTTTTTGTTTTAAAAAAATCTTCATTCATAATTTTGCATTGCTAGGTAATTATTTAGTTATCTCTCAAATTTGAGATATGTAAATAATTATCAAAGCCAGAATAAGGTTTAAAAACATCGCTAAAAGTTTAAATAAATATTTATGTTTAAATTTTGGTCCGGCGCAGATTATTAACTAATCGAATTAGACTTTTTTTGATATTAATTACAATATTCTTTTTTAAGAAACCGATTGTTTTTTTAACTGCATTTTGCTTTTTTGACTTATTTCCATATAGGATAAATTGCAAATGTTATCTTTTTAACTTGTTTTAGTAGTTTTTAACTTATGTTTTAGATGTTTTTAATAAAATTTACTCTTTTTTTTAATATTTGTATTTTTTGTATTAAATAGGTCAGTTGGCTATTAAATTATTATTTTTTATTTTAAATTTATTTCAAGATTAAATTATTTGTATTTTTTTAGGTTAATAAATATTTTTAATGTTTTTATTTTGACTATTTTTTGTTTATTGTTTAAGTAAAATACAAAGCAACCGATTGTTTTATTAATTGTTTTTTTATATTTGTTACTAATATAATTACCTCATACTGATTCACATTGAGTCAATCTTTTTTTAAATCAAAATAATAACTGAATAAATAATACCACTATGAACTAATCAATTAGAATACAAAAACCATTAACTATTTAAACCAAATAAAAAAAAAACTATTAATATGAATTTAAAACTCAAAATTGCACTAATCGGACTGCTGATCGTGGGCAGTCATAGTATAATGGCACAATCAAAGACCATTAATGGAGTGATTACTGACCCTTCGGGATTTCCTTTACCGGGTGCCAGTATTAATGTAGAAGGAACGCAGAATAGCGCATCAACAGATTTTGATGGTAAATACTCTCTAAAAGGAGTTAATCCAACCGATAAAATAACTTATTCCTATGTTGGCTTAATCTCACAGACAATCACAGTGGGTGAAAGAAGTTCAATTAATGTTACTCTTGTTCAATCGACACAAAATTTAAATGAAGTAGTTATAGCTTATGGTACTCAAAAAAGAACCAAGATTACAGGAGCAATTTCGACTGTAAGTTCAAAAGATATTGCTGCGGTACCGATTACTAACGCTGAATCTGCACTACAAGGACGCGCTGCAGGGGTTACAGTTGTAAATGGTGCACCTGGTTCCAATCCCACCGTTAGTATTCGTGGTCTTGCTACTATGGGAAACAGTGCTCCCTTATATGTAATTGACGGGGTTTTAACGGGTAATCTTTCTGGATTAAGCCCGAATGACATTGAGAGTATATCTGTTTTAAAGGATGCTTCTACGACTGCTTTATATGGTTCTAAAGCCTTTAACGGTGTTATAGTGGTTACTACTAAAAAAGGAAAAAAAGGTCCGGGACAGCTAACCTTTAGCACTTACGTTGGCGGACAGGAAGTGACAAAGAGATATAATGTTTTAAATACCCAGCAGTATCTTCAATACGCTAAAGATTTAGGGAGTGATTTAACAGCAAGAGCGGCCGAATTTGGAAATATAAATACAAACTGGCAGGACCAGATTTTTCAAACGGGAATCATGCAGGATTACAATTTGAGTTTTTCAAATGGTACTGAGAATTCTACAAGCCGTTATTCTGCTGAATATTTAAAACAGGAAGGAGCTGTTATTAATACAGGTTTCGAACGTTATTCTTTTAGAGCAAATAATACACAGGATATTGGTAAATTAAGAATAGGAAGTAACATTGGCGTTTCTTTTAGTACTATTAACCCTGAGCGTTCTGCAGGGGGAAGAACGTTATTAGAGCATGCAATTAAAATGGCGCCTTATTTTCCAATTTACAATGAAAATAGTTTAGGCGGTTATCAAGGACCTAGCGCTATAGATGGTAATGACGCAGAAAATCCTGTTCGTGTGGCTAATTTAGGATATCAGAAAATAAATAACTTATCCATTATTGGAAATATTTTTGCTGAATTAGAAATTTACAAAGGATTGAAATTCAGATCACAAGTTTCTTTAGATTATTATACAGGTAAGGATCACACTTTCGTTCCGAGCTTTCAGGATGGTTCTTATCACAAACAGGCATTTTCTACAACAAACGAAACAAATTCTCAAGGCCAGACTATCGTTTTTGACAATAGTTTAACTTATAAAACAACTATCGCAAACAAACACAATCTTGAAGTGTTGGGAGTTATTACTAAAATTGATGGAAAATCACAAAGTGTAGCAGCCGGAAGCCGCTATTATATTTCAGATGAAATTGATCAGCTGCGCTACAATGAGGGAAGTTTAGGATCTGCCAATTACGAGGAAAAAAACATCGGTTATATTGCCCGTATCAATTATGACTATGATGAAAAATATATCCTGGCTGTTTCAGGACGTAGAGATGCATCTTCACGTTTTGGGGCCAATAATCGCTGGGGTAATTTCTATTCTGTTGCTGTAGGATGGAATATAGCTAAAGAAAGTTTTATGCAAAATTCTGTTTTTAGTACATTAAAACTTAGAGCCAGTACAGGAACGACAGGAAACGACAGGATAGACAATTATCAATATAGTGCTACTTTATTGGCAAATTATAATTATCCAATTGGAGGCGGGAATGCGCCGGGTGTTTCTTTGGGAGTTGCGGCTAATCCAAACTTAAAATGGGAGTCAAAACTAGACAGGAATATCGGTTTAGATTTTGGTTTTTTTGATGAAAAAATAACGGGTTCATTTGAATATTTCAATAATAAGAGTAGTGATATTCTTTTTGCAGTGCCTCTTGCAGCTTCTGTTGGATCTGCGGGCGGCGGAACTCAAATTCAAAATATTGCAGACGTAAAAGTAAGCGGTTATGAATTGTCAATTGGTTTTAATGACAGAAAAGGTGATTTTACATGGTCGGCTTTGGCTAATTTGGGAACAAGCAAAAATGAGGTAGCGAGTTTGGCGCCAGGAGTTACAAGTGTATTAGGAGGTCCTTCTGCCAGAGCAGGTTTAGAAAATTTCTCCAGATTAGAAGTCGGACAGCCATTATTTTATTTTTACGGATATCAAACCAATGGAATTTATCAAAATCAAGCAGAAGTTGATGCTGTTTTTGGACCTGGGCAGACTACTATTAAACCGGGTGATATTAAAATAATTGACAGAGACGGTAATAAAATCATAAATGCAGATGATAAAACAAACATAGGTAATCCTTATCCTGATTTTACTTACGGTTTGAACCTGAGCGCAGCCTATAAAAACTTTGATTTCAATTGTTTTATAACCGGGGTTGCAGGTAACGATATTTATAATGCAAACACTTTTGATCTAAAAGGAATGAACCGCTTGTTTAACTCCAGCACAGATGTTTTAGACAGGGCAAATGTTGTAAATGGCGTTGTTACAAATCCTTCGGCTACATTACCAAGAGCACAAGGAGCAGATATCAACTGGTCTTCAGCAAACCAGCGTTATATAGAAGATGGTTCTTATACCAGATTAAAAAACATCGCTATTGGATATACATTATCAGGAGATTCTTTTAAAAGCTATTTTTCAAAAGCAAGATTTTATGTAAGCGGACAAAACCTTATAACAATTACAGATTACTCAGGTTTAGATCCTGAAATTGCCCGTGCTGATGCAAATGCAAATTCAGCAGGTATTGATTTAGGAAGATACCCACAGCCGAAATCGGTGATTTTTGGAATTGATGTTACATTTTAATATTTAGAGACGATGAAAAAAATTAAATATATACTTATAGTGCTGTCCGGAGTTTTAAGCATAACTTCATGTGACACGAGCGAATTAGAATTAGCTAATCCTAATACTTTATCGCCTGAAACTTTCTTTAAAACCGAAACACAGGTGCAGTCTGCCGTAAATGCTTCCTATGCAAATCTTCAGACAAGAGGACTCTATGGCAGAAATCTTTTTTTCGCCATGGATCTTATGGGGCATGATGCTTTAGGAAACCCGCAGTTAGAGGGTAACAAGAAACCTTTTCAGGATTTTTCTTTTAACGGAGGAAATGATATCATTCAATATTACTGGGAATCTTGTTATACAGGAATCTCCAGAGCTAATTTTGTATTGGATAACGAGCCGAAAATCAATGCTCTTCCAGATAATGTTTTATCTCAGGAAAAAAAGAATAAATATTTAGCAGAAGCTCATTTTTTAAGAGCGTACTATTATTTTCTATTAGTAAGACGTTTTGGTGATTTACCAATTTATAAAACAGGCACTATAATCGGGAACGCCAGAAGCCCAAAAGCAGAGGTATATGCTTTGATTGAAGAAGATCTTGTATTTGCAACGCAAAATCTTTTGCCAAAAGCTTCAGAATCGGCAGGGAGAGCTAATAGAGAAGCGGCTTATGCGCATTTGGGCAAGGTGTTGTTATATCAAAAGAAATATAATGAAGCTTTAACAGCTTTTAATAATGTTACAGGTTACAGCCTTGAAGACAAAGGTAATTTTTACAACAACTTTATGGAAGAAACAGAACATGGTAAAGAATCTATTTTTGAAATTGAGTTTGACGAGAAAAACGGAACTGGTGATCAATGGGGGGCTGTTGGTGATAGCGGCGGAACGGGTTTTGAGGAGTCAACACTTAGAGGTCAGGAATACGGAAATCTTAGCTGGTACAATGTTTATCCGTCAGATGATATTTTAGATTCGTATGAAGCAGGGGATAACCGTTTTGGAGATACTTTTTATGTGCCAGGATCATCTTATTTAAAAGGAACCAAGGTAATGGTAGCAAGTAATTTTACTACCTCTGCAGGTATTAGAAGAGCGGGCTGGAAAAAATATCAAAACTATTACACAAGAGAAGATGAAGCAACGAGATCAAGCATCAACTTTAAAGTAATGCGCTATGCAGATGTATTGCTTATGAAAGCCGAATGCGAAAACCAAAGAGATGGCGGTTCGCAGACAGCAGCTATAGCATACATTAAAGAAGTCCGAGACAGAGCAAACCTGACAACTACTATTGCACCAACCAAAGACGCAGTTTTTGCTGCAATTGTTCACGAACGTCAGGTAGAGTTTGCCGGAGAACAGTCTCGTTTTGATGATCTTATAAGATGGGGTATCGCAAGTACTGTATTACAAGGAACAGGTTTTACTACTGGTAAAAGTGAATTATGGCCAATACCAAACAGGGAAACATCTTCTAATCCTAAAATAAAACCAACAGATAATAATCCTGGTTATTAAGATAATTTAAATTTTGGTTAGTTTAAGTTAAGTTGGATAAACAGCGCATTTCACTGCGCTGTTTATTTGTTTACAGAAATGCAATTGAAGAAAAACGAATTGCATTTTCAAATTATTTAATTAAGTCAAAAAATGAAAAATACAGATAAAAAAAATCAAAGCTTGAGTTTAATTAAAATTTCAGCTTTGGTAATGATTTTTATATTGACTGCTCCCGGTTTAATTATAGGACAGAATAATAAGAAAACGGATAAATCAGAATTCAAAAGACCCCAATACCGGAATCTTTTTAAAGAAGCAGGGTACAGCCAGATTGAAATAGATAAGAAATTAGCCAAAGCCTATTACGATGTTTTTGAAGGACCGGATAAAGTTTATTTTGAAGAAGGTGATTCATTAGGATACGTCTCGGATGTTAAAAATAAAGATGCCCGTACCGAAGGAATGTCATACGGAATGATGGTTGCCGTTCAGCTCAATAAAAAAGATGTTTTTGATCGTCTCTGGAGATGGTCTGTAAAATACATGCAGCATCAGGAAGGACCAAGAGAAGGGTATTTTGCGTGGAGTGTAAATCCTGAGACCAAAAAACAAAACTCTCCCGGTTCTGCTTCAGATGGGGAATTGTATTATATAACAAGCCTGCTTTTTGCTTCTAATAAATGGGGTAATGATACAGGAATAAACTACTACAAAGAGGCAAGAAGAATCCTAGATGCCATGTGGAAAAAAGACGGAACCGGCAACGTGCATAATATTATAAATACAGAACACAAACAGATTTCATTTGTGCCGGAAGGAGGTGGTTACAATTGGACAGACCCTTCTTATCATGTTCCTGCATTTTACGAAATATGGGCATTGTATGCCAAAGACGGTCATGAGAAGTTTTATAAAGAATGCGCCGATGTTTCGCGTAATTTTTTACATAAAGCCTGCCATCCTGTGACGGGGCTAAATTCAGATTATAGCGAGTTTAATGGTGAACCGCACCCAACACCCTGGATGCCTGCGGGATTTCGTTATGATTCCTGGCGTGTTCCTATGAACATCGCAATGGATTATACCTGGTACGGAAAAGATAAAGAATGGCAGGAAGACTATGCCAAACGATTTCAAAATTTCCTTAGATCAAAAGGATTAAATACATTTAAAGATCAGTTTAATCTGGATGGTTCTACTCCAGAGTTTATTCTTCAGGCTGGTCCGGTGAAAAAACTAAGACACTCGATTGGATTAGTAGGAACTGCAGCAACAGCATCATTAGTAAATAAAGATAAGGCAAGTATAGATTTTGTTCATGCTGTTTGGAATGCAAAACTTGAACCTTATGAAGATGGATACTTTGATCCTTATTATGATGGATTAATGTATCTCTTCAGTTTAATGCATCTTAGCGGAAACTACCAAATTATAGAACCAAAGGGTTAAGTGAAATTAATAACCATGTGCAGAATATACTTATAATCTACATTTTAAAACACAAAACCTTCTTTTTTGAAAATATTCATAAAAAGAAGGTTTTGTATTTTTTTGCACTTTCTATAATAAATACAATTACTCGTTATCTTTGTTTAAATCATTTTTCCTTTCATCATTAGTAATTGAATCATTTTTATTTATGATCTGTTCCTGATCTGTTTTTTCTGATTTGATTTTAAATTCGTCCTGATATTGATATGGATCTTCATCTCTGGCATAATTATCATTATCAACCAGCGTATTTTGGTCTATGTAATCAGGGTCACTCTCTCCAAATTCTGGTATATCTTCTTTTTGAATGACTTGGTGTAATTGATCTTCGTTTAGGATGTTATTACCATCAACCAAAGTATTTTGATCAATAAAATCGGGATCTGTCTGACCATATTCGGGGTTGTTTTGCTTTTCCATAACGTTATTTTTTATAATTACTTACTTTTAGTTTGCTGCCTTTAAAAATTTGCATTTTACAAATTTAACCATAGGCTACATTCAATTTCTTATAGAAAAATAAATTATAGTTGCATAATTATTAGCTTTGTACAGGTGAAAATTAATCTTTACCAACTCACTTTTGTTTTAACGCTATCTTCAGCATTATCTAAATAAAAAATGATTCTGGAATTATTGACAAAAAATAAAGTCTGCTCACACCACAGCGCGAGCAGACTTTATTTTTGCTGTTATTTTAAATAAAAAGAGCTACTTAGTGATTAACCATCTTCATTGCTTCTTCACTGTATCGCTCTCCAATTATAGGGTATCTATTAATTAATTCATTAATAACTGTAAGATCAGCGCTTGACAATTTAACTTCAATTGCACCAACATTCTCTTCCAGATAATTTCTTTTCTTGGTTCCCGGAATAGGAATTATATCTTCACCCTGCGCTAACACCCAAGCCAAAGCTAGTTGTGCGGGTGTACAACTTTTAGAGGCTGCAAATGCTGCGAAATTTTCTATAAGCTTATTGTTGTTGTCAATATTTTCACTTTGATAGCGCGGAAGCGTTCTTCTGAAATCATCAATGGCAAGTGTATCCACATTAAGTTTATTGGTAACCAGACCCCGCGCCAAAGGAGAATAAGGGACAAGAGAGATACCAAGCTCACGAGTAGTTTTTAATATTCCGTTTTCTACATCTCTTGTGAGAAGTGAGTACTCACTTTGAACAGCAGAGATTGGATGTACAGCATGTGCTTTTCTTAAAGAATTGGCAGAGACTTCACTAAGTCCGAGATAGCGAACTTTGCCTTCTTTTACTAAATCTGCCATTGCCCCAACAGTTTCCTCAATCGGGACATTTGGGTCAACCCGATGCGCATAATAAAGATCAATTGTGTCAATTTTCAAACGCTTTAGACTCTGTTCAACTGCAACTTTCATCCAGGCAGGAGAGCCGTCAAAGTAGGTTCCTGAAGCACTGCTTGGCCCCGCAATTCCATCTTTAAAACGAAATCCGAATTTTGTTGCAATAAATATCTTATCGCGGTTAGGGACAAGGACTTTAGAGATGAGTTCTTCATTGGCACCGTTGCCGTACATATCGGCTGTATCCCAAAAGTTAACCCCCAAATCAAGTGCTTTCTCCAGCGTAGCCAGACTTTCTTTATCGTCTGCCGGACCATAAGCAAAGCTCATGCCCATACAGCCTAAACCAAGTGCGGATAGTTCCTCACCGGTAGTTCCGAGTTTTCTGTATTCCATTTTTATCTAATTTTGTTTCTACAAATGTAAACCTGAAAACACAGTCGGGACTTATAGCGATCAAACAGTTAATTATAATATTCAAACAGTTATTCTCAGCTGAGTTGGTGCCAAACCGGTGTGCTTTTTAAAAAAGAGTGTAAAATAAGAAGGATATTCAAAACCAAGGCTGTAGCCAATATCGGCAATATTCCAATCTGTGTGCTGCAATAAGGTTTTAGCTTCTTTAATAATACGCTCTGCAATATGAGTTGATGTAGTTTTTCCTGTAATTTCCTTTACCGAACGATTAAGATGATTGATGTGTATGGATAAAGAATTGGCATAATCTGCCGGATTTTTTAATTTTAATGTGAGTGAAGGAGAGTCAATTGGAAATTGTCTTTCGAGCAATTCAAGAAACAAAGCTGATACCCGGGAAGAGGCATTTGTATAGGTATGAAAATTTGTGGCAGCATTATTTTTCATGGCCTCATGAATTATCAGATGCAGATAGCTGCGCAGAATATCGTACTTATGCGGATAAGTAGAGAGCATTTCGGCTTGCATCTTCATATATATGGACGAAAGTTCCTTTAATTGAGTATCATCGGGAAAAAATATCGGATTACATCCAATTTTGAATAAAGGAGAATCCAGTAAGCTATTCATGCGTTCGCTATGCTGTATAAAATCTTCGGTAAACAGGCAGTACCAACCGGACTGATCCTCAGATTCTGCTTCCCACGAATAAGGCACCACAGGATTAGAAAAGAGTAGGGCAGGTTTGTCAATCTGTATCCATTTGTCGGCATAATAAATCTTGCCCTTGCCGATGATTAGAGAAATCTTGTAAAAATCCCGTCGGCTGTAAGGACTTACTTCGGCACATGATTCTCTGGTAAAAACATTAATATGGCCGATCCCGGCATTATTAAGTGGCACATTTACAGGTGCATGGTTTGGCAGTCGTTTATAAAATTCGCTAACGGTTTCTGCTTGTTTCATTTCGTAAATTTATAAAAATAAAACAAACCTTAAAATAGGGAATTATAATTTAACAAAGCAGTTGCTTGTGATTTTTTATCAAGATGCGTATTTATTTTCATCTTCTGTTGCTGGCAGGTTACTTCCGGTGGAGCAACCAGTTCTCCATTAAAAAAATCAAAAAAACGTTTTACGTAAGCCTGTTCCAATAACGCATTGGTAACTTACGTAGGTTTATCGAACCTTACCATATAATTTGATTTTGTATAAAAAAACTGCTGAACTTATCGGGTTCAGCAGTTGCATGTTGTAATTGATTCTACAAAAACTATTGATTGTTTTTTAACCACTCCAAACGTCTTTGATCCGGAAGATGCGTAATTTTAAAATCTTCGAAAGTAGCCGTAAAGCCTTTTCCATCAGGACTTGCAGCCATCATGCCCACTTGTACCGTTTTAAATTCCGGAAAATAAACGGTATTAGTCATTGTATAATTAATCCCATCAATAGAATAAAAAATCTCCAGTGCATCTAGTCGGCGTACGGCCTTCATCCATACATTTTTAGGTTTTTCTTTTAAGCCAAGAACACTCCAGGAACTTTTATCGATAGTATGAACAGTACTAATATTATAAACTCCGTCTACATATTCGACACCAGTTTTTACGTAATTGTTTTCATCAATTCGAAGCATAAGGCAAACCTGATCGAATCTGGTCTTATAAACACCGCTCATTTTTACAACAACTTCAAACTCGCCACTTCTCTCCGTATAGAGAAAAGGTCCATCGTATACAGTAAAACCGTAGTGGCTTTTGTTCCAATAATCAGATTGTGGTGTAACCTGCATAGTAAGTTTATTGTCCTTTATTTCCCAGTCAGCCGGTTCATTGAGCCAGTTCATTGAAGTTAGTTTTTGAGCGTTTCCTTTTACAGCCATAATGCATATACATATTAAAACTAAGTGAATTCTCTTCATGATTTCTTAAATTTGGATTTTATTAATAATTTACAAAGAATGTAATTTGAGTTTTTTACAGCAATAGTTAAATATAACCATTTTTAAAATCACTCTAATCTCCTTTCTTATAACTTAGTACAGTAATAACGAATTATAGTTATGAATCCTATCTCGAACTTAGAAGACAAATTTTCTTTTGAATCAATAGACAGCCCTGAAAAGCGTAAAGAAGCATTAAATGAGGCTATAGTAATGATGGAGGCCTACGTGAAATTAGATAATTCAGTAGCTGTACTCTCAGATTTAGCGAGTAATAAGAGCTATATATTTGCGGGTAATTTTGGCCGTTTTTTTGATATTCATACATCCGGCTTTACAACAATTGATTCTATTTGGGAAGAGGACATTTATAACCGCATTCATCCTGATGATCTTTTTCAAAGGCATCTTTTGGAACTGGAGTTTTTTAATTTCTTAAAGACAATATCTTCTGAGGAAAGATTAAATTATGCTACAAAATGCAGAATTAGAACCTTAAATACTAAAAAGGAATACCAGTATATTTTGCATCGCAGTTTTTATATGAAAAACAGTTCAGAAGGCGGATTGTGGCTTGCTGTGTGTCTATATAATTATTTATTAGAAAAAACAGCTGGTGCAAATGGTATAGAGGGAAAAATTATCAATACTAAAACAGGAGAAATCTTTTATGTAGATACCTATGAAAATTGTGTTGATCTTTTGACTTTGCGTGAAAAAGAAATTTTAGTTTTAATTAGTAAAGGTATCATTAGTAAAGAAATTGCTGCGAAACTCAATATCAGTATTAATACTGTAAACAGGCACAGACAAAATATTTTGGAAAAACTAAATGTAAATAATTCTATTGAAGCAGTTCGAACAGCAGGAGCTTTAAATTTGTTGTAAATTATTGGATAACTGCGAAGCCGGCAGACTTCGCAGTGCAAAAGGTATTTTAAATTAATTTCCCATTCTGAAATCAGTAACACTATTTTGAACTAAGCTTAAATCTTCAAAGTAGCTTAATGAACCTTTGTCAACTGGACATTGGTTACTAATTCCTACCCAAATTTCAGATGGATAATTGTTTTTGTATAAGCGTACCATGTGCCAGTCTTTTTTATCATAAGAGTAGTAACTAGCAATTGTTTGTGTATCTGAAGAGATTTTCATGTAAATAGATGGAGTAGTTACGATATCATGATTATTATCGTCAGATGTACCTATGGTTCTAACACTTACTACACGGTGTTTTCCACGTTCATCTTGTTCAAAACATAGTTTTTGCCAAAAATTATCATTCACATAAATATACAATACACCGGCATTGTACAAACCTTCTTTTGTAAATTCAGGAGTTACTTTTGAAATTAAAGTGAAAGGTTTTTTATTGTCGATTTTAGATAACAAAATAGGAGCGGTGTTGTTAGATAATTTTTCGTTTGGATCACAAAAATAATCCTTTTTGGCTCCCGCTTTAAATGTTACTTTGCCATTAGCATCTGCTGTAGCAAGTGTATCTGCACCATTAACCGATTTCGTAAAATGGATTCCCGAAATGGTAATATCGCATGTTGTTCCATTTACACGCGCCGAATCTTGGTTTGTGATTTTAGTTTCGTTTACGGTTTCGGCTGTAGATTGACTCGATTTATTCTTGTTTTCGCAATTGGCAAAAAGAGCAATAAGCAACAACGAACTGATACTAGTGATTTTTGTTTTCATAAAAAATATTGTTTTTATAATTAAGGGGGAGGATTTTAATCCACTAAAAAATATTTAGCAATACAAATGTATTGGAACTTTAATCTTGTAACAATAGTCAAAATTAACCATTTATTACTACGATGAGTATTTTGAAAAATAATATTTACAGCACTGACAGTTGCTTTATTAGATCAAATATTATGTAAGTTGTACATCCAACGGTTTACAATTAATCTTTATATTTGAAAGATTAAAATTAATAAAATGAGCGAAAAAACGAAACCGTATGCCTTAATTACTGGCGCCAGCAAAGGCATTGGAAAATCTATTGCTTATGAATTGGCTAAACAGGGTTATCCACTATTGCTTGTTGCAAGAAGTGAAGAGGAGTTAAAAGCACTATCTGATAATCTTCAAGCTAAATACGGCATCAAGGTGGCTGTTTTATCAATTGATCTTTCTATAAATGATGCATCGCAAAAAGTAACCGATTGGATAAAAATGAATAACTATGCAGTTGGCATTTTAGTAAACAATGCGGGTTATGGTGTTTGGGGTGATTTTAGTCAATCTTCGCTAACTGATCAGCTTGGCATGATGCAACTTAACATGAATGTAGTTGTAGAACTTTCACATTTATTAGTACCTATACTTTCACAAGAAAAGCAAGCCTACATTTTAAATATATCGAGTACTGCTGCATACCAGGCTGTACCTACGCTGGCTGTTTATTCGGCTACAAAGGCTTTTGTTTTATCGTTTACCCGTGCCTTACGTTTTGAACTTGCCCAAACTTCAATTTCAGTAACCTGTTTTAGCCCGGGTCCGGTTGATACTGGTTTTGCTTCAAGAGCTGGTTTAGACGCTTTTAGCAAAATGGCTGAAAAGTTTAATATGCAGCCTGATGAAGTTGCAAAAATGGCTGTAAAAGCCATGTTCAACAAAAAATCAGAAGTTATTCCGGGTTTTACAAATATCATTTCGGTTTATGCCAACCGTATACTACCAAAGGCTTTTATCGAAAAAATGGCAGCCGGGATTTATAAAATTTAATTTTTTCAAAAAAAAATAAAAAAAAATTCTTTGCAAATGAGAAATTATATTACATTTGTATAAATGTCTACTAATTCTATAGAGTATATCTAATATGAGAAATGAGTTTAATTTTACTAAAGATCGAATGCACGCCAACACTATGCGAATGTGTTGCTGTTGTTGCTGTTGCTAATCCTTTAGATAAAATTTCAAACACTATTATTTCAATTATTAAATATATTTATCATGGTATCTTCTTATAAAACTTTTACGCTTACTGAGCAATTAACTGCTGAGCAAATCAACTTTTTTAACGAACATGGCTTCATCCATTTCAAAAAATTTATAAATCCGGAAACGGTTTCATCCATCATTGATGCGTCAAAACAAGTGGAGCAAAAATGGATTGACAATGACCTTCAAAAAGTAAATGGTGTTCCGATTAAGTATGGAAAAGATTTAGATGGTTCTCCAATTGTACAGCGTTTTGCTTTTATCAATCAACATCATCAAACCTTAAGCGGTCTTTTACTTGATCCAAGATTTAATAGTTTATTACCATTGGCAGGCGATGGCGCAAGATTAGGTACTGAAGAAAAAGACGGAATGGTTTTTAATCATTACATCAATGGGCCAGAAAGTAAGTTTACTAAAATGGGCTGGCATACAGATGGTTTGCGAGATATTTTTTATGGTGCAAAATTAAACCCGATGCTCAATGTGGGTATTCACTTAAGCACTTTACAACCCGAAAACGGCGGTCTTAAAATCATTCCGGGTACACACAAGCAAAGTATTTATCAAATGCTTTTTCGTAAAAAGTACTTTTTAGATAATAAACCCGATCCACAGGAAGTATCCATCACTCCGGAAGCTGGAGATTTAACCATTCACGATGGCCGTTTGTGGCACAGAGTGGCTGAATCTTCTATCCGTGGCGAAGACAGTAGAAGGAGAGTTATTTATATTCCAATTATAGCAGGAAAATATGCTCCTAAAAACGAGAACAGTCCAACGGTTTTCTATCAACGTTTTGCAGGTATTGTTAAATAATTATGCTGATTGTCCTCGCATTTAGTTATCTGGTTAGATCAGGTAAGCTAAAAAGAACCACCGATTTCTTTAAAAATACGCAAAGAAAAATAAAATTAAAAATTATAAAACTAGAATTGGTATAATACTATCTGGCTTATAAATATTGCGATATTAATGAGAAAAGAAACACAGGTTGAAGATCATAGTGCAATTGTACAAAGAACATTTTCAGACCGTAAGCGAACTAATATTTTAAAAAGGGCTGAACAGTCAACGATTGTATTTTTGCTGCCAAAGGTGCCTAAATTCATTTCGCCAAACCTACTCACTTTAATGGGGACACTGGGCTCTGGATTGGTTTTTTTAGCTTTTGTTTTAGGTATTTATGTAGCAAACTGGTATTTGCTTTTGGGTATTATCGGTTTGGCTATAAATTGGTTAGGCGATTCTTTAGATGGAAGATTGGCTTATTATAGAAATATTCCACGTCGTTGGTATGGTTTTGCACTCGATATTATTGCCGATTGGATTGGTATTGTACTTATAGGCTTTGGCTACTACATTTATGCTAAAAATGGCACACAAATAGTAGCCTTTGCTTTTGTCGCATTGTATGGCTGGTCTATCATCATCAGCCAGTTACGCTACAAAATCACAAATGAATACAGTATAGATTCTGGCGTTGTTGGTCCAACTGAACTTCGATTTATTATTGCCTTAATTTTAATTATAGAAGTTTTATTTAATGGATCAATTACATATCTGGCTGGCTTAATAACTATTATATTGCTTATAATTAATATCGTAGATAGCTTAAAACTTTTAAAGTTGGGCGATTTAAAAGATAAAAACCAAGACTGATATGTTCCCGAAAAAATCTATTTTCACTTTTCTACAAGCACAAGTTGCGGCATTTTTAGGAGGCATTACCGATTATGGCTTAATGATTTTATTAACAGAAGTATTTAAATTGCATTTTACCTTTTCAATTCTAATCTCCGGAACCGTTGGCGCCATTGTCAATTTCAGCATCAATAGATTTTGGGTATTTAAAAACAAATGTGGTTATCGCAGCCGTATCAATAGTCAGCTTTTTAAATTTGCGTTGGTGGTGTTGGGAAGCATTTCCTTAAAATCATTTGGTACGCTTATTTTGCAAAAAGTATTTCAAATCGATTATAGAATCGGAAGATTAATCACGGATAGTTTTGTTTCTTATGGATTTAATTATCCACTCATTAAATATTGGGTTTTTAGGATAAACGAAAAAGAGAATGCAATTGAATCAAATTAGAAAATCCGTTTTTATCAGCGTTTTCGCTTTTGCGAATCAGTAAAATCAGCGTCTAATTTTGACGCGGATAAAACAGATTTACTTCGTAAAAACGCGGATAAAAACGGATTTGATTTGCAATAATTTTATTTTCTAAAAGCTTAACTTAATAACATTGAACCTCGGGATAGATTTTATATATAAAAGAAGAAAACAAAAAAAACTTAGTTTCAACACATAATCCCGAAGCTTCGGGATTTGTTTTAAACAAGTGAAACGTCTTTTTTAAGCGTCCTGAATCTATGTTTCCAGCCTGCACTAAGCGGAGTAGAAGTGTGTTTAAAATATTTGCAACCAATGAAAATTTCGTTTATGAATAAATTACCATTTAAAAATTTTAGAAAATCACTAATTGTTATAACGATCTTAGTAAATATAATTTCTGGTAATCTATTGGCACAAACCAAAAATCCATCACCATTACATTTCCCAACGCCTAAAAATATAGATAATATGCTGTTTTACATTCAGCGTGATCCGAATATAAATACTGCTATTTATGCCATAAACTACCAGGAAAATGGAAAAATAAACAAAAGCAATCCTATAAAAGCGTATTGGATTCGATATGCTGAGAAAGGAGAAAAAAAAGATTTTAGTTATATACAACGTAAATTTGCATACGGAATAGAAAGTAAAGCCTCAAATAATGAGGAGTTTGAGCTTCAATTTGTATCGTATAAAAAATTACCCTTAACCTTGAAAAAGATAGATTCAGATCAAAAATATCATGTTTTTGTAAATTTAAATCAGAAAAGAATACAGGTAGAAAAAATATTTGTGCGCATTGAAGGAGGTTCTTTTTGGTTACCAAATGTTAAGTATGCCGAAGTTACCGGAATTGATGCTTCCTCAAATAAAACAATTACGGAAAGAATGTTATTAAAATAAGATGCCTATAATATTTAGAAAGAAAATTTTTAAAATAAGCTCTAGTTGAATAATTACTTTAGTTAGACTGTCTTATCCTTATGATACTGCAGGAGCCACTGTTCCATTCGTTGGAGGAGTCTTACTTCTTTTGGGTCACCCATTGGGTTTTCAAGTCCGTTTATGGTCCTGCTTATGTTAAATTTTTTATTTTCAAACTTACAGGTAAATTTCGGAAATTCATTATGGGTAATAGTCCAATGATCGTCGGCTGTTTTATTAATTGCAAATTTTTTCATTTCACGGCTGGGCAGTTTGTTGTATTTGAATTATAAACGGTAATGTGTTTTGATTATTATGGTTGAATCAGGTGGCCGTAAATATACGACTTAATTGAGACTGTATCTCTTAGAGTCTTAATTACAATTACTAATGTCGTGTGTACTTCATTTGCTTTAATATTTGAAGTTTTGAGGATGCACACGACAATAATCCTGTTATAGGATAAAAACTGATTTTTATAGGCAATAATAAGCAAGATCACAAAAGCCACTGTGCAATAACTCTCATTTGCGAAAACTAGAATTTATTTCTTTAAGTTTGCTGATGGGCCGCGATTTATCACAAAACATGCGAAATTAATAGGATCGCTTTAAACCTTTCCAGCCTGTTCGAATTAAAAATTGTTCCCAGGAAAGGCTTTGCGGATTAATTTTTTTGCTCCATTGTAAATCGCGATTTTCTGCAAAATAACCATATTCAACAGCATACTCGGCCATTCCAATTATCTCATCCACTAAAGTTTCATTGGAACTGAATTCTGGAAAATGTTTCAGAAAATCGTTTCGCGTATATGCCGAACTGTACACAGCTTTCATGCCTGTAACCTTTATAAAAGTATCAACTATTTCCTGAGGCGATAAAATATCACCAATCACAGGTAATGAGCTGCCTGCATATTTATCTGCGTTAGAGAAAATTTCTAAAACAGCTGGACCTGTAGCAGTAAGAGGGTCAACAAACGGTGCACGAAAGTCTTTTGGTAAGTAAATTGGAAAGACAAGAATATCGTCCTTGACAATCGGGGTATAAAATTCGAGGAAGTTCGTATAAAAAAAGGCCATATAAATGAATGAACTTTTAATTGGCAGTGTTCGTATATACGTCTCAATATTGGCTTTGTGGGTGAAATGTGGCGCAAACTTTTTTCCTGACGTAATTCTATCAACATTTTCCAGGCTGCTAAAAATTAGGTACTCAGCCTTTGCCTCAAGTGCTGCATCTGCAAGTTCCTTTCCCAACGCAAATTCATGCGTTTGCGGAGGTGCAATACCGGGCGTTATCAAAAAAATGCCGTATGAGCCACGGAAAGCCTCGACAAAATCTTTTTTATAACCCAAAGTAAGAGGTATACTAATTAGTTCAACTCCTTGTTCTATCAGACTTACAGCTTCCGGAGAATCGAGTCTTCTGGTAATACCACGTACTTGATATTGTCCGCTCTGTATTAGCGACTGTGCAACACTGTAGCCTTGTTTGCCTAAAACACCAACAATGGTAATGAGCGGTTTGCTACTTTTAATTGATTTGGATGCTTTAAAATCATTTTCCATAAGTTCTATTACTTTGATTAATTTTGGACTATAAAAATTATAGTTGCAAAACTATTCATAGTTAGATAAATTTGCAATAACTATCTATTTGGATAGTTGGTCTAAAAAAGAAGTTTATGAAAATTGAATGTCAAAGTGATTATATAAAACTGGATAGCAAATTGTACCCATGTACTGTTAGTATAGCTATGGATTTAATTGGTGGAAAGTGGAAAGCGGTTATTTTGTATCATTTAAAAGACACTGATAAACGGTATAGCGAACTTAGAAGAGATATTCCGGCTATTACAGAAATGACTTTGAGCCTCCAGTTAAAGCAGCTTGAAAATGACGGTCTTTTATCACGTACTGTTGAAGGGAAAAAACCTCCGATAAAAGTTGTTTACAGTTTAACAGATTTTGGAAAATCCTGCATACCATTACTAAATGCAATAACGGAATGGGGAAATAAGGCTGCCATACATAAAGGTGAATTTGTAAATCACAAAATGCTTTAAAACAATAGATTGTGAATTTTAACAATCGTATAAAAGGCTATAAAGGATATCGCTGGCTGTTAATTTGTAAACGCTTTTAAGATTATTGCCTGGTGGCAATTTTAGTAAGCATTTAAATAGTACTTTTGGAAATTGTAAAACCGTTTTGACATGATAAATTCTGAAAACCCAGTTGGAACTACTAAAGACTTAAAAGAAATCGAGCCAGTAAAAATTATATTGGCTGAGGATGACAAAGATGATCAGGAATTATTTAAGGAAGCTCTTGATGCAACAAAAGTTCCTACTGAAGTTATTACAGTAGACAACGGCGAAGAACTGGTTAATGCCTTAAAGGATGGGTCTGAACCAAAACCTGATATTGTTTTTATCGATATAAATATGCCGATTAAAGGGGGTAAGGAGGCGCTGGAAGAAATAAGGAGCGATCAGGAACTGAAGGAGATTCCTGCGGTTATGCTCTCGACTTCTAATAACCCTAAAGATATTGAAGATACTTTCAATAAGGGAGCAAACCTCTATATACAAAAACCAAATTCTTTTACCAGCTTTATTCTCATTCTGAAAAAAGTATTTATTCTGCACTGGACAAAAGCTTTAATGAATCCGGTTAAAAATATTTTTTTTGTTTCTGAAAAGAATATATCTCCGAAGGATTAAATAGGTTTTAATCGAACCCATTTCCCTTTCAGACTGAAAGTAAATTATAATTACAGCAATCTTTGTGTTTTTAATAAAGAATCGATCACCACTCAGATATTATTAATTGTTTATTGGCAGGTAGACGTTAAATATCGCTCCATTTTCATTGCTTTGTAGGGCATCAATCTCACCATTATGATTCTGGACAATTTTTTTGCACATAGCCAGTCCGATTCCTGTGCCTGCAAATTCACTTTTACCGTGCAGCTTTTGGAATATATTGAAAATTTTCTCAGTATCTTCAGGCTTCATGCCGATGCCATTATCAGTAAATTGAATTTTATAATAAGCCAGCCCTTCTTTTAGATTTACTGACTGGATCTCATCGGGAGAGGCAATACTGCAATGAATATGAATTTTGGGCTGCACACCAGGGCGTATAAATTTTAACGCGTTCCCTATCAGATTAAAAAACAGCTGGGACATCTGCAAGGGAATACCTTTGATAACCGGAAGCGCATTCCATGTGACTTTAGCTCCTGTGCGCGCCATTACTACATCATAATCTTCCAGCGCATTTTTGGCCGTATCCTCAAGGTTTACCGTAACGAAATTGGCATCGTCTTTCGGCAGGGCAGAATAGGCGAGCACATCTCGAATAAGTTTGCCCATACGGCTTGTGGCGTCTTTTATTTTATTTATGTATCCTAGTGATTTTTCGTCAAGATGTTCCGTGATTTTGCCCTCGAGCAACTGCATAAAAGTGCTGATTTTGCGAAGCGGTTCCTGCAGGTCATGCGAAGCTATGTAGGCAAACTGTTCCAATTCCTGATTAGAATGTATCAATTGCACGTTGGTCTGTTCCAATTCTTCATTTGTAGCCCTTAATTCCTCTATAACTGCGCCAATCTCTTCGGTACGCTGCTGTATTTGGTTTTCCAGTTCCATCTGGAGTTCCATCTGGATGGTAATATCCTGAGCAGTTCCGTTCATACGGACAGGTTTGCCCTCGGGATCAAAAACAGTTTTACCCTGCGCATGCAATATTCTTTTCTTTCCGGTAGTGGGATGTATTACCGTGTAGGTCTCATCATACAACCCTCCTGAAGCAGGATTCAGTCCCCATGCCACGGCATTTGCTACTCGTTCGCGATCTTCTTCAAGCAGAATCGGTATAACTTCATTATAGTCCTGGGCGGCAGGATCATATCCAAACCATTCAATAAGACGGTCTGAATAGGTTAAACCGTTTGACTCCACATCAATGCTCCATGTGCCAAGCTGGGCAAGCTCAACTGCGCCTCTCATGTTTTGTTCGGCTTCTTCCAGCTTATTGCGCGCAATTACCTCTTCGGTTACGTCAATAGCCGTACAGATGACACCATGGATTCTGCCTTTTGCATCGTACAATGGCTTGTAAGTGTAATCATAATAACCGTAATATGGCGAACCATTCTTAACAAACATGATGCGGGCGGCGGTTTCGGTATGAATTTTTCCCGTATTTAAAACATTACTATAGGCCTGAAACAGATGCGTCTCTTTGATTTCCGGTACTGTTTCAGTTATAGGCCTGCCGATAATCGAATCTCCTTTGCCAAATATTTCAAGCATTTTCTCATTGGCCTCGCGTAAAACCATTTCAGGTCCGGTGTATACCAATTTCGCTACAGGGGAATTATAAAAAACGGTACGCGCAAATTTTTCGCTTTCTTCCACTTTATGCCTTTGATTGACCTGTACTGTATTGTCCATTACCCAGACAGCCACTTTTTTTACATCTCCGGAAACATCTTTTAAAGGGGCATAAACAAAAGTCACGTAACGAGTCTCTTCCTTTCCGTGTCTGATCAGCACAAGTTCAGCCTCATTGACAGAGTACGGTTTGCCGTGAGAAATAACATCCGCCAATGCACTTTCATAGTAGGAGCGCACTTCAGCGAAAGTATCCCAGTAAAAATGACCAAGGATCTCTTCTCGCGGTTTTCCGGCCACTTCTATAAAGCTGTCGTTTACAATTTCGGCAACCAGCGTTTGGGCATCTAAAACGCAGATGCCGACCGGCGCATTCATAACTAGTAAATAGAGTTCCTGTTGGTTTTCGATATTCATATACTTTAGATTAAATAAGGGCGCAGAAGATTCGAAAGTTCTTTGATACTGCTGGGTTTGTCAGGAAACCGCTGGCTTTGAGCTTATAGCTGTTACAGAATCCGAAGATGTAGAAAGAATAATTACTGGTATATCCTGTAAACCTGCCGTCGCTTTTAACGTATCCTGAAATTCTTTGCAATGCTTCGGACGCATCAGTAAACGAAACCTAGCTAACAATATCTCATTATAGAAAGTTAATAATTATAATGAAAATAAAAAAAAATATTTTATTGAATCCTTAGATTAGACTATTATAATGATACGTCACTTTCCTTATCGATTATGTTTTCCACATTTCTAAATATTAGTTTACAATGTTTTTAATTATCATAATGGTAAAAGTACAAGTAAAAAAAAACTTTAATTTATAATATCGAAAAGGAGGTTTATATAATTATCATTGATTAGTCACAATTAGACCTATAAACTAAACAAAATCCAAACTGTTAGAATTAATTAAATGCAACAGTATTGTATAATTAAAAGTAAAAGCAACGATATATCGTTGGCAGTCAATTTTTAGATATTTTAAATTTAGATAAAGAATTATCAATACCTTCGTTAAGCTGATTAATTCCAAAAAAAATGCTCTTAAAGCACTACAGAATAATTCTGTTTCTCCTTGTATGGTTTACATTTGGAGAAGTAAACGCATTGGCTCTTTCGAAGAGCATAATGGAGATAGGAATTGTAGAAAAAGAACTGTCTAATCTGAGAAATGACCTGGCTCAAGAAGTAGTTTATAACGAACTGCAAGTAAAAAAAGCAGAAGAATTACTAAGTAAATTACCTGAAAGCACAGACAAAATCAAAATTTTATTAAAAGTAAGTGACTGGTATGAAGCTTCTTATAATAATCCTAAAACATTGCAAAAGGCATTTCAATATGCTGAGGAAGCTCTTAGGATAAGTCAGGCCATTCATTCTAATATTTATTCTGGTAAATGTTATCTTCAACTTTCGATGGTCCAGGAGTTGAGAAATAACAATTCGATGATAGAAGTCAACGCCAGAAAAGCAATAGAAGTATTAACCAAAACAAATCAAACAGATGATTTGGGAGAATCATGGGTAATGGTTTGGTCAGCTAAAATGCGTACTAATGCACCAATAGCAGAGAGATTAGATCCAATTTTTAAAGCAGCTTCTCTATTTGAAAAGTCCGGAAATAATAAAAGAAGCGGTGACTGCTACAGAGAAATCAGCGAATTGTATTTTTCAATCTCAGATTTTCACAACGCTCTAAATTCACTCAAAAAAGCTATATTTTTCTATAAAAAAGCCAATCTTAAAGAAAGCGATATTTATCCTATTTCCTCCAGACTCAATATTATCTATGAAACTGAAAAGAAAAGCATGGATATTATCAAACTTAAAAACAAAACACTGTTGCAGCAAAGCAAACTTAAAAACGAAGTGTTTTTACGTAATTCCATGGTCATTTTTGTTTTGCTTTTACTTATAATACTTGGATTACTTTATAAAAGTTTTATGTTTAAGAAGAAAACAAACAAGGTACTCGAAATACAAAAAAATGAAATCAACAAAAAAAATAATACACTGCAAAAGCTGGTCGTTGAAAAAGAATGGCTTTTGCGTGAAATTCATCACAGAGTAAAAAATAACCTGCACATGGTGGTCGGTTTGCTTGCAAGTCAGACTGAATTTTTAAAAAATGAAGAAGCTCTTCAGGCAATTAATAGTAGTCAGAACAGAATTCATGCCATGTCTTTAATCCATCAGAAATTATATCAATCAGAGAATTTATCGATAATTGATATGCCGTCTTATATATTTGAATTAACAGAATATCTAAAAGATTCATTCGAAATCAGAAAATCAATACGGTTTGTATTAGATGTTGACAGCTTTAATCTGCCTTTGTCCCATTCAATACCTATTGGACTGATTTTTAACGAAGCAGTTACAAATGCTATTAAATATGCTTTTCCAGATCATAAAAACGGAATAATTGATATTTCCCTTAAAACAGAAGATCATCAAAATTATATTTTAATAATTCAGGACAATGGTATTGGTCTTCCTGCGGATTTTGACCCTTATAACAATCCTTCATTGGGAATAAAATTGATGCATGGACTTTCTGCTGATATCGATGGAAAGTTTCTAATTACTAATGCAAATGGTACTAAAATAACGCTGAAATTCATTTTTAACGAAAATAGTTCTCATTTATAATTTCGATAAAATGGCAAAACAATTAAAAATACTTATAGTTGAAGATCAGTTTGTTGAGGCAAATCATTTACGACTGATGCTGAAAAAAGCCGGACACTCTGTTATCGGAATGGCAAGGTCAGTTCCTGATGCTAAATATTATATTGCAGAGCAGAGACCGGAATTGGTATTATTAGATATTTTCCTTTCAGGAAAAGAGACCGGTATTGATCTTGCCGAAATACTCAAAAACGAAAATATTCCTTTTATTTATCTCTCTGCCAACTCTAACGAAGAAGTTCTTAGCAAAGCTAAACTGACTCATCCCCAAGGCTTTTTGGTAAAACCTTTTAGAGAAAAAGATTTGTTGGTAACAATTGAAATTGCCGAATATCACCAGCAATATGGAATAGAATCATCAATTAGAAAAGAACTTTTGTTTCAAAAACAATTAAAAACTATAGTAACGAAAAGCGGTACCTGGGATGAAAGGGTTCTCAATATTATTACCGCCCTGCAGTCTCTTATTTCTTTTGATCTTGTAATGGCTGTTTTTTATATGGAAAATAAATTATCCAGCAGAGTTTTGGGCTACGCAAGAACAGGTTTACACGAATACCAACGAATAGGAATTGAGGAGTTGCAAAATATTACCGCCTTAAAAGAATCTGAGATTACTGAATTGCGAAACAAAAGCAAAGTCGAGACAGATGCGACATTCTATAATGGTCAGGATTTTATAAAAATATGCGATAAAACCCCTATCAAAAAATTGATTGCGACCTCAATGAATATGAAATCGAATCTCATGCTACCGGTTCCCTTGACATTGACAGAAAATGGCGGGCTATATCTGTCTTTTTTCAGCAGGCAGACAGACAATTACAATAAAAATCATTTAACGCTGTGTGAAAGACTTCAGGAGCCTTTGATTTTTGCAATTGAAAATTTGATCAGTCATGACAAAAAACGGGATAAAAAAAACACTTCTTCTGAAAATATTGTGTCAGTTAATAATATAAAAGATGCAGGTTTTGAATCGATCATTGGTAAAAGTCCGGCGTTGTTAAAAATATTTGACCATATTTTACAAGTTGCTCCCGCCGATACAACAGTTTTAATTACCGGGGAAAGCGGTACTGGCAAAGAGAGTATCGCCCATAGTATTAAGGAACTTTCAAATAGAAAAAATCAGCCGTTTGTAAAAATTAATTGTTCAGCACTTCCCCAAAGTCTGATAGAATCAGAATTATTCGGACATGAGAAAGGATCTTTTACCGGTGCAGCAGAAAGACGAATTGGTAAATTTGAACAGGCAGATAACGGCACTTTGTTTTTGGATGAAATAGGTGATATGCCCTTAGAAATGCAGGCAAAATTACTGCGGGCAATTCAGGAAAAAGAAATTGAACGTGTTGGAGGAAATGCCTCAATAAAAGTTAATGTGCGAATTATTGCAGCTACAAATTGTAATCTTGAAAAAGAAGTTGCTGACGGCCGTTTTAGACTTGATTTATATTACAGGTTAAATGTGTTTCCAATCCAGCTGCCCCCTTTAAGAGAGCGGAAAGAAGATATTGGACTTCTTGCCCGTCATTTTATTGCTGTCTATAGTTCTAAAACGGGAAAAAATGTGACCGAAATATCAGAAAGTGCTTTAAAAAGTCTTTTATTGTATCAATGGCCTGGGAATATTCGTGAACTCGAAAACCTTATTGAAAGAAGTATTCTTTTGGCAAAAACAAATACCATAGAGCACATTCCGCTTCCGGCTTTTGATGACGCTAAAATAAATACTAAGTCAAATGACTGGTACTTTAAAACGATTCAGGAAAACGAAAGGGAGCACATTATCAATGTGCTTGAAAAATGCAATGGAAGAATAAGAGGTATTGGAGGAGCATCAGAAATCTTAGGATTACCGCCTACAACATTAGCTTCGAGAATGCAAAAATTGGGTATAAAGAGAAGCCACTTTTAAATGATGAATTATGAATTATGAGTTATGAATGAAAAGTAACGCGTAGTTGAAACGTAAAATGTGCTTTTAATTTTTTTTAATATTATTATTTCTATTGTATATTTTTCAAATTGCTTTCTACTTTTACTTCTAACTTATAACTCAAAATTCATCACTCAAAAAACGATATTAAGTTGCTTTATTTTCGTTGTACGACGAAATATAGTCGTTCCAAATTTTAATTTAAATATTTAATTAATTGAAAATCAATTAAGTACAAAATAGGTTCGGTTTTAGTTTCTTCTTTGGCATAACATTAAAAACAATGTATTATGCTGACTGAAAACCCTACTACAATACTTTTTATTACAGGTGCATTTGTAAGCAATAAATGCTGGGATGACTGGAAAGTCTTTTTCGAAAGTAAAGGATTTACAACTCTGGCGCCAGCGTGGCCGTACAAAGACGCTCCGGCTGCTGTTTTACGAGATCGTCATCCAGATCCTCAAATTGCCGGTCTACGCTTGACCGCTTTGATAGATCATTTTGAAAATATCACAAAAAATCTTCCTCAAAAGCCCATAATAATCGGCCATTCTATTGGTGGGCTTATAGCTCAAATACTTTTACAGCGTAATTTAGCCTCGGCCGCAATTGCCATACATTCGGTTCCTCCTCAGGGAATTATGACCTTTAAATTTTCATTTTTAAAAGCCGGCTGGGGACCGCTTGGTTTTTTTACCTCTGCAAAGAAAACTTTCTTAATGACTTTTAGCCAATGGCAATATGCATTTACTAACGGAATGCCAGAAGAATGGCAGGAAAAAGCATATTATGATTCTGTTATTCCCGAATCTAAATTAATCGTGCGAGATACCATAACCTCGGCTGCAAAAGTAGATTTTAACGCTTCTCACAATCCATTATTGTTAATTGCAGGATCTGCAGATCATACTATTCCCAAGTCACTTAACTATTCTAATTACAAAAAATATACGGATAAAAATTCTATTACAGATTTTAAGGTTTTTCCCGAAAGAAATCACTTTGTTTTAAATCAGCCGGGCTGGCAGGAAATTGCAGTCTTTATACAAGATTGGATAGGAAAACTGCCAGCTTAAAAAAATATAATAACCAATTATTCTAATAACCAATTAAAATTTTAAATTATGAAAACGAATTTATTAAACACTACTTTTTTAAACTTTAAAAGTAAAACAGTCCACATTTTAACCTTTTTATTTTTACTAATGGTTTTAATATCCTGTAATAAAAAAACAGAAGAAACTACTGTAACAGAAACCACACCTGCGACATCATCCGAAACAGCTCAGGCAGCACCTGCAAATCCACCTGCAAATTTCAAACATGCCTATGAAGAAGTAAATGGAGTTAAAATTCATTACGTGATTGGCGGAAAAGGAGATCCGCTGGTATTGGTTCATGGTTTTGGACAAAACTGGTACATGTGGAACCGTTTACTTCCGGAACTTTCAAAACATTTTACCGTTATCGCTCCGGATTTAAGAGGTGTTGGGGAATCTGATAAGCCAGAAGGAGGTTATGACAAAAAAAATATGGCAAAAGATATTCATGAACTGGTAAAAAAATTAGGATACAATAATATCAATCTGGCAGGACATGATATCGGACTTATGGTGGCTTATGCTTATGCTGCACAATATGGAAGTGAAGTTAAAAAATTAGCTTTGATGGATGCACTTCTTCCTGGTATCGAACCGGTTTGGTCGCAAGTTTCGGCTTCTGCATGGTGGTTTGGATTTTTTGCCTGGCCAGCTTCGGGAGATATTGTAAAAGGAAAAGAAAAAGAGTTTTTAACCAATTTCTGGCCAATGGTAGGACATGTAAAAGATCCGTTTACAGCTGAGGAAACGGCTGAATTCGTGAGAGCTTACGCTGTTAAAGATGGTGCGAAATCAAGTTTTAAATGGTTTGGAGCATTTCCGCAGGACGGGAAAGACAATTTAATTTTGGCAAAAACAAAACTTAAAATGCCGTTGCTTGCTATGGGCGGGGAATATTTTGCCGCAGCTTTCTTAAAAGAGCACTCTAAATTGGTTGCAGAAAATGTAACCGAATCTAAAATTGCAGGTTCAGGACACTGGCTGGTTCAGGAAAATACAGCTCAGGTACAAAAAGATTTGCTGGCATTTTTCCTTGCGAAATAAAGCTCTAAAATAAACAGACCAATTAAATCTCATAAAATGAAACAAATATTTATCATACTATTATTTTTCTTTGGTCTGTTAATGCAGTCTCAGGAAAAAGCCGATCTGATTATTTACAATGGAAAAATTGCAACCATGCAAAAATCAGACGAATTTGTGCAGGCGTTGGCAATAAAAGACGGGATTATTCTGGAAACAGGAACTTCAAAAAGTATTCTGGAAAGTTATAAAACCTCATCTGCAAAAAGCATCGATGCAAAAGGAAAAACGGTTATTCCGGGTTTAAACGACAGTCATATTCATGTCATTCGCGAAGGCTTAAATTATAATGCAGAATTGCGTTGGGATGGCGTAAAAACCTTGAAAAGAGCTATGGAAATGCTCAAAGAACAGGCCGCCAGAACTCCGCCGGGAGTTTGGATCAAAGTAATTGGAGGCTGGAATGAATTTGGCTTTGAGGAAAAAAGACAGCCAACCATTGAAGAAATAAATGCCGCAGTTCCTGATAAACCTGTGTTTATAACCTATTTATACGGCAAAGCTTTTTTAAACAAAAAAGGAATCGAAGTTTTGGGTTATACCAAAGATACACATTACGAAGGAAGTGTTCTCGAACAAGACAAAAACGGAAACTTAACCGGATTAATGTTTGCAAAAGAAACTCCAAAAGCCATTTATACCACTTTGGGATTAACCACAAAATTAACTCCCGAAGAAAGAATCAACAGTTCACTTCAGTTTAATCGTGAACTCAACCGTTTTGGATTAACCTCTGTAATCGATGCGGCAGGAGGTTCTCAAAACTTTCCTTCGGATTATGCAACTTCGATGGAATTGGCCAAACAGGGAAAACTAAATCTTAGAATCTCGTATTATTTATTTGCACAGCAAAAAGGAAAAGAACTTCAGGACTACGAAAAGTGGGTTGCCGAAACAGTCATTAATAAAAATGATAATCTTTTGACAGCCAATGGTTATACCGAAGAAGGGGCGGGTGAAAACATAGTAGCATCTGCAGCAGATTTTGAAAATTTTCTGGAACCAAGAATTGTTCTTTCTGATGAAATGGAAAAAGATTTGGAACCTATAATTCGCCTGCTTGTTAAAAACAAATGGCCTTTTCGATTGCACGCCACTTACGGCGAATCGATTGACAGAATGCTGAATGTATTTGAAAAAGTAAATAAAGAAATTCCATTTAACGGATTACGTTGGTTTTTTGATCATGCGGAAACGATTACACCTCAGGAATTAGAAAGAGTAAAAGCATTAAATGGGGGAATTGCAGTTCAATTCAGAATGTATTTTCAAGGAGAATTGTACGAGAAAATGTATGGCGCCCCAAAAACACAATTGCCTCCGATTAAAAAAATGCTCGAAATGGGAATACCTGTCGGAATGGGAACTGATGCAACCCGTATTTCAACTTATAATCCCTGGATGGCGCTGCATTGGCTCATTACAGGAAAAACATTAGGAGGCATGCAGTTTTGGCCGAAAGATCAGGTTTTAGATAAGTTTACTGCACTTCAATTATATACTTCAGGCAGCGCTTGGTTTTCAGGTGAAGAAAAAGAGAAAGGAAAACTGGTAAAAGGAATGTATGCCGATTTTTCGATTTTATCAGAGGATTATTTTACAGTTCCAGCCGATAAAGTTCGAAATATAGAATCGGATCTGACTGTTGTTAACGGCAAAATTGTTTATGGAGCAAGAGATTTTAAATCACTCGACGCTGAAATTGCACCGGTAATTCCGGATTGGTCGCCGGTAAAATACTTTGGCGGATATACTAAAAAACTTTAATCATAAATAAAATTCGTTGGGTGTAATTAGTTTTAATATATAAAATGCAGACTTTAAAATAAATGCCACAGATTAAAGTATTAAATAGATTAAAAAAATCTGCTTAATCTGCCAAATCTGCGTGAAAAAACTAGCACATAGATTTATGTGTTTTTAAACCAATTATATCCAATGAATTTAATCAAACAAAATCTATAAAATTCAGATCATGAAAATTCAAAAAATAATTTCGGGATTGGCAATTATTATATTGTGTTTGTTAGCCAATACACAGGCTTACGCACAATTTCCAATGCCTAATCACGTACCCATTTGGGACGCTAACAAAGTGACTTTAAAACTACATAAAATTTCAGAAAATGTTTATGCTATATCTCCAAGTACAACCGAAACCGAAACCACAAAAGGAATTGCACAGGCAACTTCGGCAGGATTTATTGTAGGAGATAAAGGGGTTTTGCTTATTGAAACGATGTTAAGCAAAGGATTATACGATCAGCTTTATAAATTAATACGATCTGTAACGCCAAAACCTATTGTTTATGCTATAAATACAAGCGATCACGGCGATCATTGTTTCGGGAATTATTTACTTCCGAAGGAAACAATTGTCATTCAGAATGAATTCTGCAAAGACAATCTGGCGAAGAATTATGATAATATCAAACAGTTTATGATCATGCTTTTTGGAAAAGGAAGAGGGATTGAAGAGAGCATTTACCGTCCTGCCGACATTACAATAGCCATCAACCAAACCATGAAAATTGATATGGGAAAAGGCAATATCGTTGAGATCATAAATGTGGGAACCGCGCAATCTCCAGCAGATCTATTTGTGTATTTAAAAGCGCCTTCAGGAAATGTGTTGTGGGCAGGAAATCCTTTTATTGCTGAGAGTCCGACAATTCCGTGGTTATTTGACGGCTATTTTTTGGAACCGGTTCAAAACCTGAACAAAATTTACAATATGATTTCTGATAAAGATATTGTAGTTCCGGGACATGGTAGAATTACCAATAAAGCAGGAATTAAATATACAATAGATTATGTTACTGCTTTGCAGTCTAATGTTGAAAATGCCGTAAAAAAAGGTTTAACATTAGAAGAAACAAAAGCGGCTGTAACCATGAAGGAATTTGATAAAGGATATGAACTTTTTAACTGGCTTCATTTCAATTTTAATGTTCCAAATGCTTATAAAGATATTAAGCAAAACGGGGTTAAATAATTAAAAATATTCAGAATTCGCATAACTATGTTTGTTTAAATAAGTGAAACACCTTTTTAAGCTTACAAAATCTATGTTTCTATGTGTTTAAAAATTAAAAATTGAATTATGAAAAACAAAATCCTATTAGTGGTTTTATTGCTTTCATTTTCTGGTTTTGCACAGCGGTACCCTGATTTTAAATCACTTCGGTTTGATGAGAATTATAGTGTTTTGGAAGATGATACAGTAAGCAATGACTGGTATAAAACAGTAAAATTTCTGCCAATTTCTGCTTCTAAAAAAACGTATATCAGTTTTGGGGGCGATATACGTTTTCAGTACTTCTATGCTAAAAATGAAAATTGGGGCGATGGTCCGCAGGATAACGATGGTTATGTTTTAGGAAGATATTTGTTTCATGCCGATTTTCATGCAGGAAAATTTTTCAGAGCTTTTGTTCAGACACAAAGTAGTATGGCAGATGGCAGAATTGATCCGAATCCTGTGGAACAAAACCCACTGGAAGTACATCAGGCTTTTGCTGATTTCAATATTATAAATGAAGGCAGCAAAAGACTTATTTTAAGAGTAGGGAGGCAAGAACTCACATACGGATCGCAGCGTTTGGTTGCCGTTAGGGAAGGACCGAATAACAGGCAGTCGTTTGACGGAATTAAAGCAATTGTATCCAGACAAAATTTTACAACCGATTTGTTTTATACACATTACGTTGTCGCGCACGATGGTATTTTTGACGACGACTCGAATAAAGACCGACAATTATGGGGAAGTTATTTGGTGTTTAACAAAATACCAATTATCAAAAATATTGATGTTTATTATTTAGGTTACGAAAGAGCCAATGCAGCATTTTTTGACGCAACAGGTAAAGAGAAACGACAATCTGTTGGAATAAGAATTTGGGGAAAAACAGAAAACTGGCGTTATGACGCAGAAGCTGTTTACCAATTTGGTGATGTTGCTGACAAAAACATAAGTGCCTGGACAGCTTCAATAAATGCAGGATATCGTTTTAATACCGTCAAATTTCGTCCGGAAATTGGTTTTAAAACCGAAATTATAAGTGGAGACAAAACGGCGGGCGACTCTAATCTGCAAACTTTTAATCCGCTTTTTCCAAGAGGTGCTTATTTTGGATTAGCTTCTGTAATTGGGCCATCGAATTTAATTGATTTTCATCCTTCATTGAGTCTTGAAATTGTTAAAAACGTCGATTGGGTTATTGATTATGATATGTTTTGGAGATACAGCAGCAACGATGGTATTTACGCACCAAATACAGCATTGATTTATCCCGGAGACACAACGACAGAAAAGAAAATCGGAAACCAATTAGAAAGTGAAATCATCTGGGAGCCAAACCAATATTTGTATTTCAGGCTCGAAGCGACTTGGTTTCAGGCCAAAGATTATATAAAAGCATCAGGAACCGGTAAAAATATATTTTTTACGGGAATTACGATGCAGCTCCATTTTTAAGTTTTAAAATTGAATTGCATCAGAAACATTAAAAAATCTCATTATGAAAAAATCTGTTTTTAAATCAAAAATGGAAACAATAATATTAATAACAGCAATGCTATTGATTGGTTTCTCGGCACAGTCACAAGTATATTCTGAAGAAGAAATAAAAACAAAAGAAACCGTAGAGAAGTTTTTTGGTTATATAGGATCTAAAAATCCGGAAGGAATTGCTTCCATGGTTTCAGAAAAAGTAGATTGGTATATTTTCGAATCGAAGTATATGCCATGGACAGGACATCGCTCAAAGCGAGAAGAAATTTCAGTGCTGTTCAAAACACTCTTTAGTTATTTTGTTGACGGAAGTGAAAAGCTGGAGGCGAAATCTTTTTTATTGAGAGGAAATGAAGTGGCTGTCTTTGGCTTTGTTGAAAGAACAGTGAAAAAAAACGGAAAACATTTTAAGATGCCTTTAGCGATTCATATCACGGTTGAAAATAATCTGATCTCCAAATTTTCACTTTATGAAGAAACGCTGATTATTGAAAAAGTACTTAAATAAAATCAAGAGATATGAAAGATAGAAGAACATTTATAAAACAGGCAGGTCTTGCTGGTCTCGCGGGATTCGTTCCGATAAACCCATTGCTGGCAAGTGATTTCAAAGAAGATAAATCAGCTAATAATGAAGTTTCTGATGCCAAATGGCCGGACGGATCACGTTTGGTAGTATCAGTATCTATGCAATTTGAAGCAGGCGGACAGCCCGTAAATGCTGAAAGCCCATTTCCGCAAAACATGCAGAAAGGATTTATAGACCTTCCGGGCGAGTCCTGGTATCAGTATGGATATAAAGAAGGAATTCCCAGAATGCTCGACAATTGGGATAAATTTGGAATCAAAGTTACCTCGCACATGGTTGGTTCGGCAGTATTAAAAAATCCGGAACTTGCCAAAGAAATTGTACAAAGAGGACACGAAGCTGCAGCCCACGGTATGGACTGGGCGACGCAATATTCTATGCCGTATGAAACAGAAAAGAAGTTTATCAAAGACGGTGCAGATGCTATTAAAAAAGTTACTGGTTTTGAACCTGTCGGCTATAATGCAAATTGGTTAAGACGCGGAACAAATACATTGGAAATTCTACAGGAACTGGGCTTTAAATACCATATTGATGATTTAAGCCGTGACGAGCCTTTTTTATTAAAAGTAAAAGGAAATGATTTTGTAGTGGTTCCGTACACCATTCGCTGTAATGATATTGTGTTGGTAGAAGGCAAAAACTTTAGTGCAGATCAATTTGCGCGTCAGGTTATAATGGAATTTGACCAGCTTTATATAGAATCTGAAAAAAAGCGCCGACAAATGTCAATAAGTTTTCATGATCGAATAGGAGGGACACCGCAAATGGTTGCAGCCACGACACAAATTCTTAGTTATATTCAAAAACATAAAGGAGTTAGTTTTAGACGAAAAGACGAGATTGCTCAAATGGCTTATCAGGATAAAAATATCATTAGAGAATGATTCAAAAGCACTTAAAAGACAATTCAACCTTTTAAAATAAACAATTATGAAAAATGAAAGCAAAACGTGGTTTATAACAGGAACTTCTCAGGGAATTGGTCTTGTTTTAGTCAAACAACTATTGGCTCAAGGATTTAATGTTGTTGCTACTGCAAGGAATGTAGAATCGCTTAAAAAAGCGGTCGGCAATTCGTCTGATCAGTTTTTACCATTGCAGGTCAATTTGATCAGTGAAGAAAGCGTAAAGCAAGCTGTTAATTCAGCAATTGAGCAATTTGGCTCTATTGAATATTTGGTCAATAATGCCGGTTATGGTTTAATAGGCGGAATTGAAGAAAGCTCGGATGTTGAAGTTCGTGCCAATTTTGATGTAAATGTTTTTGGTTTGCTAAATGTTACAAGAGCAATTTTGCCTCATATGAGAGCCGCACAATTTGGACACATTATAAATCTTTCCTCTGTTTTTGGCTTAATTGCCGGGGCAGGCTGGGGAATTTATTGTGCTACTAAGTTTGCCGTAGAAGGACTTTCTGAAGCACTTGCGCAAGAGGTTAAGCCATTTGGAATTAATGTAACCATTATAGAACCCGGTTATGTACGTACGAACTTTTTAAATAGTTCATCATTAATTGCTTCGAAAAATCCTATTGAAGAATATACAGCTATACGTGAAGGTGTAAAGGCACATCAGAATGATATTCCGGGCAATCAACCGGGAGATCCTGAAAAAGTTGCCGAATTAATTATAAAAGTAACACAAAAAGCAGAACCGCCACTTCGTTTGCTGACAGGATCTGATGCATATGGATTTGCTACCTATAAAATTGATTCGTTGAAAAATGAAATTGAAGCAAATAAAGAACTTACTTTTTCTACAGATTACAAGTTATAATTCAAATACATAAATAACAATTATAATGTTTTCGTATTGATTCCGTAAAAGATGGTTAAATAGTATCAAGAAGACATAAAAAAATCCCATTTCGTAAGAAATGGGATTTTTTAGTTTGCGCCTATCGATGTCAAGTATAAATATCATTTCCTAATAGAGCGGCGCAGAGGAAAGCCTTGCCATAAATATCTTAGCGGAAGCGATTTATCCTTCGACTGTTCCATTGCGTCATTGACATAGACAAGGAGCATGTGAATTTAAAATTACTTTAAAAATAAAAAACTGGCTCAATTCTTTAAATTAAGCCAGTCTTGATCTTGCAAAAAATACTAATTACTAGTTACAGAATAACTGTTACATGTAAAATTTGCCCCATTTCCGTTTGTCCCATAACAGGATGAGATTTCAAATCCATATTGTATGTCTCCAACAGTGACATTACCAAACCATCCCTTATTTTTTATCCAATTATAGATTGCTTTTGCATCTATTGTGCCGCTGTTGGTTTTTGTCGTGCGTAAAAATGAATAAACATTATTAGATCCATTGTTTCCGCGGAATACGTTCCAGGTGTGACCACCTATGCTTTGGTTTGTGTATACCGGAACAGAAGCACCAGTTGATGAATAATTATAAGAAATTGGTTTTACATTTCCTGAACCGTCCGAATTTCCTGTGTAGTTTAACCACAGCATTATTTCATTGGCTTTATTGCTATCCCAAAGATCATAAGCAGAAACCCATGCTCCACCACTTGGAGTAGTTGCATTAAAGCTGGTACTAAGAGTGTTGATTGTATTTAATGCTTTACCTACATATTTGGTTGAATTTGGGTATGATTTAATACCTGCAGTATTTGGATGGTTTGCCCAAATACCCCAATTACTGTAATTATTTGCCCATATGGATTGGCTTCCTGCACCAGAACCCCATATATTATTATAAACGGTATAACCGCCATTTGACCAACTAGCATATTGATCAGATGATGACCATGCAGCTTTAACTTCTGAGTCATTCTTTACATCGCTTGTTTCGCACCCCATAAACATTAGGCTTAATACTACAAATAAAATTGTTTTTCTCATAAATTTTAATTTTTAAGGTTAAATAATTAGTTATACTAAGGTATTGATAATTAAATATTTATATTAATATTTATTAAAAATATGCGTATTTTTAAACTATAATCATAAATAATGGATCTTAACGCATTAAAATTTAAAAATATTTTTTAGTTATGGTAAAAATGACTATATATAAAATAAAAAACTGAGAATAATATAATTTGTAAATAATAAAACAGACTTATTCTCATTATCGTAAGAATAAGTCTATTTTTTTGTAGCGAAAATAAATTGTTTATCAATGTGTTGTTATGGTTAAATAACAACTTCTAGAAGAGAATTAGTTTACTTTCCTAAATTTGCAACCCATATGTTTCCTGATTTTCCAGCACCCATTTCTACATAAGTATTACTCATCATGGCTTTACAATGGTCTTCGCTGTTTTTCCAGCCTATTACAACTTCGGCAGAAGTACTGTAATTGCGAGCAATCACTTCACCTACATATTTTCCGGTATAACTAACAGCAGCGGCTCTTTGTATAGGACTTGTCCCTTCAGGCGATATATGCGCGAAATAATTACGTGCATTCATATCCTTAGCATAATTGATAGCTGTTTTTGTTAATAATGTATTGCTTACCAATGCAGGTACAGCAGGCATATCATCGGCTCCACATTTACATCCCGTTGCTCTAAGTTTGTTTATTTCAATCAAAACAGAATCAGTGACGTCTGTCTCATCAATGAGAGTATCATCATCATTACTACATGAGATAAATAATAAGGAGGTCAAAAGAATATAAATAACACGCTTTGGAAACATAATAATGGATTATTTATTTATTAAGGAGATATAAAGATATTTGTTTTATTGTTTTAAGATTTTCTAAAATTAAGGTTCTTTGCTTTTATTATTGAAATTTTTTCTCAAAAAGATAAATGACAGTTTAGTTCATCACTTGTAACTCTACGGGGAAACCAAACCTCTGGGTGTTTTATATATTCATACGTATTAAATGGAGGTAAAAGGGCATAAAAAAGCTCCAAATCAACAATTTGGAGCTTTTTATTTGTGACCTTGACTGAACAAATTTCTATAGATTTTATGGAAGATTTGAAGAGATTGGCTTATTTTTATTTAGATATACTTTTTTAATTATCGCAGAACGAACCAATTTGCTTTAAATGCCTTTCGGTCTGGTATTTATTAAAGTTGTCCCATTTCGGAGCAGTACTTGTTTTTTGTCCGTACATGGCATCCAGGCAAATGTTGTTGTCCTTGTATTTGTCATGTAAAACAGCCAAAATTTTAAAGAAAAATTCATCCAGCATGATGATGGCTTCAAATTCTGATTTTAGTGTACTGTAATTAGAATCTGAAGGATTTAATAGTTGCAGTAAATTTAAAAGCTCTTTCTTTTCTTCTTCATTGATTTCAGTGGCATAACCCGTTTTTAAGGTTTTAAAGACCAGATTATTCCAGGCTTTGCTGTCATGTCCCCATTGCACATCAGGCAGGTTTAGGGAATGTTCGCAAATTAGAATAATAGAAAAAAGAACATCATTTAAATACTCCGCCGGGAATTCATCAAAGCTTCTGAATTCGAAACCGCTCTGGTACATTTTTTCCTGATTAAAGTCAAGCCCCACTTCCGAAAGCATTTCATATTCCATGTCGGCTTCAATCTGATCGCGCCACCAGATATTTTCTTCTTTTGTAAATTTCAGTAGTTTTCTAAAATTGTCTACCTTATAGGTTAGGATTTTACCTTTTGGCATTGATTTGTTATAGGTTCCAACACCAATGTAACGGGACATGGCATTTCGCATTGAACCCAAAGTGAATTTTTTATCTAAGCTGTATTTATCACTTATCACGCCCATAATATCAGGGCTTCCGAGCGTGGATATGAAAAAAGGCTCAAACCACTGTAATAAGTAAATGGCGTTAGCATGTGTTTTTTCAAAATCATTATAATCCACAATTCTGCTATCTTCTGTTAATGACGGTAAGGTGATATGAAAATGGTAGGTTCCGTTATTGAACAAAACCAGGTTTTCCTGATTGGTCATAAACATATTAAGGCCGTTGTTGTAATCCGGAAAATTTAATTTTCCGTTTAACACAGACGATTCGTTGATTTTATCCAAAAACAGTTTTTTGGTCGCTTTCAATTCTTTGCAGGAATCAGTAATGGTTCTGTTTTCAAAATATTTGGTTACAAATTCAATAGAATCACCATCAAAATGCACCGATCCCATCGTTTTGTTTCTTTGGGTAATCATACTCTGAATGTTGTATGGCTGATCTTCAAGGAAAAGTTCCATGATCGATTTGCCCAGATATTCCGGATTTTCAATCGGTTCTGCGATTATCTCACCGGCTTCCGTATCGATTACTGTTTTTACTGGCGATAATGTCTTGTGCTGATAATTGATATCGAGCTTTTCCAGCGAATGACTGTTCATCATTCGACTTACTTTATAGTTTTCAGTCAGGTTAAAAGCTTTTTTCAGCATAGGAGCCAGGCTTTCGGGTTTATAGCATTTTCTGTAATCAATACTATATTTCTCAAAGCCAATTTTTTCTTGTATAAATTCACCAGAAACTATTAGGGGTTCTTCAAACTGCATGTAGGTTTCGTTTTCCAATCCTATTCCCCAATAATATTTTTTTGTCTGATTGTCTTTCATTTATACTTACTTTCTTTTTTAAGGTTATTTTAATTTATAAAGTCATTTTTATTCAGGAATACAAATTCAATCTGTTAAAACCAGAGACAAGAAACCTATAACGGATTAAGCATATTGTTGCCTCCATTATAAAAGTTTTCGTTTACTTTTAAAAATATAGGAATTTATATTTTAGATTTTTTGCAATTTTATCGACTGAAACATCAATTTAGAAGTAAAATTTTATAATAAGGTTATAAAATTACTTTCGTTATTAATCACTTTTGTATCAATAATTTAGGCAAGAGAATAGCTAAATCACAATTTTTGCTGTTCTTGTTTTTTCTAAGTTGCAAAAGTAGTTTTTTATTATCGTATTTCCAAGTAGTTAACTCGTTGGTAATCAATATTTTTTTTTGAATATTTAACGATATGGCAAATTGCGTTTTTATTCGTGATAATAAAACACATACGAGGAATACAAATCATCATTCCACCAGTCTTCCCTGATTTCCGCAAAGTAATTATAATTCAGTTTTCCGGCTTGCGATTGTAGCGGATATACTACTATACCATTTTCGCGGTACGCTTTATGCAGCTCAGTTTCGGGAACCACGGGAACAATGTGTCCGGAGAGACCTTTTTCTCTTCTCTTGGCGCAAATTATTCCAATTCCGCCATTGGCATTTACCTTATTCTGAATTTCATCAACAGTAGAAATTCTTTCCCATCCAAAATTTGGTCCCCATTCTAAAAACCAGTCGTGTATGGCACTGGAATAGATGCGGTCTACGGTTTGTTCAAAAACAGCTTCTACATCTTGTCCTTGTATAATTTTTTCAAGGGATTCGGGAGTCCACCAAACGGTTGGAAGATATACTTTAGCAAAATAGCAATAATCATAAGAGTATACATTGCAATAGGTGTCTTCTACAGTTCTTTGATATCTAAGACTGATTTCAACGTCCAGTTTATCAATTATTCGGGCAATACTTTCTTTTTTACTCGCTGTATCTGTCAGGTCCCTGTAAGGAATGGAAGAATCCATTATTGGTTTTTCTTTCATTTCCATAGAATCCAGCCTCGATTGCAGATCTGGTAACAAATTGGCTTTCTTAATTTGAATATTCGATAGTGTATGATCATCTAAAGGTAACGATGCTACTGTTACAGTATGTTTTTTCATCTTGACTGCTTAAAATTAATTGACCTGACGCTGCTAAATTGATTAATTATACAGCGAAATTTGATTAGCCAGCGGGTAAATGTAAGGATTTTAAGTTGCTAAAGAGTTTTAGAAAAAGACAAATTACAGAAAATTGTGTGATTATTTTAATTGTTTTGCCCTTTTAAACACAAAAAAGCATACCATTTAGTATGCCTTTTGCTTTTGAAACTATGATAGATTTCGTTAATCTTTGTCCTTAATCTTTGTCCTTTTTACTTCCTCTTGGTATTTTGGTTTGGATGTCCTGTTGGTGATTGATGTAAATTCGTATCTTAGGTTGTCAGAGAATTTATTAAAATGCCTGTGTAAAGCTAATAGTTATCCGCGTACCATTTTCCTTGACATAATTCATATTATTGGACTGCCATTGGGAGATAACCGTATAATAATCTCTATTAAATAAATTTTCGACACCAAGGCGAATTGTGCTTTTTTCTTTTAAAGTATAGCTTGAAGAAAGATTAAAAGCCGTGAAAGATTTTATTGGACCTGTTCCGTATGTGTAAGCGCCATTAACAGGCTCAAATCTGTCCCTGCCGTTTGTACTTGTCATTTGTAGAAATATTGACCAGTCTTCAAGTGGTCTAAATACAGTATAAGCTGCTATTTTTGGCGGATTTATACGATCTCCTCCTAAATATACTTTTTTATCGGTTAGTTCGCGTTTCCCTTCGGTAAAGGAATAATTTGCTCCAATATCAATTTTTGGATGAAGACGATACTTGGCTGAGAGTTCAAAGCCATAAATTTTTTCAGGTGAGCGGGAAATCTGTGGATTACCATCAACATAAACATAAGACGCGCCTAATTTTGATGTACTGTAATACATAGCGCCTTCATAAGAAAGTTTATTTAAAGCTCCTGAAAATCCAAATTCATAATTATTGGCCGTAACCGCTTTTATCGAAGTATTGCTAACCGTGTTTTCTTTAGCAGCGCGCAGTACCAAACCTAAATCGGCAACGCTGAAACTTTGAGAGAAACTAACAAAAGGTTTAAAAAGAGCCCATTTTGTATAACGCAGTCCGGCATTAAACATAAGCGCATCGAAATCCAATGCTCCGCCATTTACCGCAATCCCGCCGCCTACATAGGTTCCGTTTACATAATTACGAATACCAATAGTGGTGTAATCTGGTACATCGATATTTACATTCTCAAGCCTTAAACCCGTTTTTAATACCAAGTTCGGTCCAAACATGTTTTTAAGCTGAAAATAAGGTGCAAGATTCGTCATATTCATTTCAGGAATTACCAATCTTCCATCCGTAAGATGTGTATCTGTTATATCCGAAAGAATATCCAATCCATAAGTTAAATTACCTGATATAAGAGAACTGAATTCGTATGGTGTGTTTAAATTTAAGCGAAAACCCAGTTTCTTGCTTTGTGTTGCAGGCTGTCCGTTATTTTCAAAAAAGTCACTGTAGTTGATTAGTGTAAGATAGTCCTGAAAGTAAAGTGTTGCGTTAACATCCGTATTTCCAATTAAATTTTCACTAGTATAACTTAAACTTGCATTATGGTTATAAGGTGTTCCTTCAGGTTCCCCCGGGCGCTGTCCTCTAATTCCGGTAGTTGGCGAATCAAAATTACCGTAAACACCGGCTTTTGCTATATAATCGGTACGCTGTGTACTCTGAAAATAGTTATACATTAATTCCAGGCGGTTATTGGTATTGATATCATAACCAATTTTTGCAAAAGCATTCCAGTTTCTTAGATCATTCATTCCGTATTCCGGAGAAAGTACTCGTCCTTTCGAATCCCGATAAAGTCCCGTCTCTTCATAACGCCCACTGACTACGTAATCGAATTTCTTTATTTTTCCAGAAAAAAGCTGGGAAACAAAGAAACCGGCGGTTCCTTTAGGCTTTATAAGAGAAAAAGCTGTTCCTGCCTCTGTTGATCCGCTAATCGCTTTATCAGTATTGGCTTTTTTGGTAATATAATTAATCAAACCGCCGTCTGCGCCATTACCATAAATAGCAGTTGCTCCCTTAATTACTTCTACACGCTCTAAAACAGTAGGATCAAGAGATCGCATGTCTTTGGCGCCATCTCTTAAAGGTGTACTTTGAGGAATGCCGTCAATCATAACCAATACACGACGGCCTCTTAAAGTCTGTCCTAAATTCTGAGTTCTATTGGTAGTAAAACCAAGACCTGGTACGGATGCCCCCAGGATATCACTAAGATTAGAACTAATGCTTAATTGTTGCTGTATTTGTTTTTTGGATAATAAAGTAACCGAAGAAGGAACTTCATCTAAAATCTCTGCCTTCCTTGATGCGGAAACTACAATTTCCTGTAATTCATTATCAGCCGCTGGCTTATCGGTTAAAATACTATCCTGACTTTGTGGATCTGTTTTTTTATCTTTTTCTGTTTTAGTGTTTGGTTTAGAAACTTGCTGTGCAGAGACTGAACTTACAGTGAAGCACAACAGTAAAAGGAGCGTATAAATTTTCATTGGTATTATTTAGACTTAATTTAAATAGTTGCAAATATATAAAAATCAATAACAAAATCAATTGGATAATACATGCTTATTTAAAGAAAATGGAGGGCCTGATTAAATTTTTGTTAAAAAAAATACTAACACCGTAAATACAGAATTTCTTCAGATTTCATGTTGAACTTTGCCTTATTAATCTTTAACAGTAAGAACTTATTGTCTTAATTTAATCTGTTTTCTATGAGGAAAAACTACGTTTATTTTTTATTCAACAAGCGTAATTAGTAATTTCTAATCTTTTTTAAAATGTTAAAAACCTTCCTCTTTTTCCTTTTTGGTATGACTTCGATTTGTGCACAAAACACAATAAGTGATACAATTGCTGTACAAGATACTGTACCTAATTTAAAGTTCAATTACAAACAATTAATCATTCCCGGGGTTCTTTTGGGATATGGATTTATTGGTTTGGAAAGTGATCAGCTTAAGAGTTATAATTCAGAAATTAAGGAAGAAGTAAATGAGGATATTGATCATAAAGTTTCTATTGATGATTTTTCTCAGTGGGCACCTGCAGCTTCTGTTTATGCACTTAATGCTTTTGGCGTAAAAGGGAAAAATAACCTAAAAGACCGCTCTATTATTTTGGCCAGTTCTTATTTAATGATGAGCGCTTCGGTATTTGCCCTGAAAAACATTACTAAAGTTGAAAGACCAGATGGGTCTTCGAATAACTCATTTCCTTCTGGACATACTGCTACTGCTTTTGCGGGAGCCGAATTTATGTATCAGGAATATAAGGACCAATCAATTTGGTACGGAATTGCAGGATATGCAGTAGCAACAGGAACGGGACTTTTTAGAATGTATAATGACAGGCACTGGCTTACAGATGTAGTGGCGGGCGCAGGTATAGGAATATTAAGTACAAAAGCCGCTTATTGGATATATCCTTATCTGCAGAATAAGGTGTTTAAATCCTCAAAAGAAAATAAAACCACATCGATGATTATGCCTTTTTATAACGGAAAAGAATTGGGATGCAGTTTCGTAAGGCAATTTTAAAGCAGTATATAAATTAAGAATTACAAAAATTAATTTCCATAGACAGATTATGTAAGTCTCTCTATGGAATTTATGTTTTTTATAAATGAACAAGAACCTGCAAACCGTTGGGAAGTATGCTTACTTTTATTTCATTTGTTTTTAAATTATACTGTTCTCCGTCAATTTGGGCATCAATGAAGATTTTGGCCGGCATTTCGATTTGAATATCTTTTACTAAAAAGTGTTTTGCCTTTTCAAATTTTTCAATTGAATTTCGAAGCACATGATAACCCAGCATAATTTTTTCAAAAAAAGACAATTTCGGTATAATAATCATATCCAATAATCCGTCATGAAGACTTGCTTTTGGAGTCAGGCTCATGTTATAACCCATTTCGTTTGAGTTAGATATGAATAACATCAAAGGATCTGTTTCTATAATTTGATCGTTAAAATGTACAATGGTTTTTTGCGGTTTAAATTCTAAGCTGGAAGATAATGCAGCCTTGATATAAGCGGGAAGTGTTCTTTTTCCTGCTCTCTCATATTTTTTTATAATCATGGCATCAATGCCAATACCCATATTGCTGAAAAAGTATTTGTGATTTAGCTGTCCCACATCCATCGTTGTTGCATTTCCTTTTTTAATGATAGCAATTGCTTTGTCAAAATTTCTGGGAATATTCAAGTTAGAGGCCAGCCCGTTTCCTGAACCTACCGGAATAATTCCTAACTTAATTGAAGTTCCCACAAGGCAAGAAGCTACTTCGTTGATGGTTCCGTCTCCGCCACAAGCAATTATATAATCGGGATTGTGTACAATAGCCGCTTTTGTGAGTACTATGGCATGCTTTTTTTGATTGGTATAATCAATTTCAATTTTATATTTTTCTTTCGGAAATTGACTTAAAAGATAGGAAGCAGACAAATTGTGTTTTCCACTTCCGGATATAGGATTGATTATAAAATGAATGTAAATCATTATTTTAAAAGTTTATTGGTAAAAAGAAAATCGGCAGTCTGGTACCATGAAATAGTTTCTTCTAAAAATAATTGATCGATAGTAAGAGCTTTAAGACTATTATCTTTTTTGTTCCATGAGTAAAAGGCTTGTTTCTTCTGATCGGATAAAATCATTACCTTTTCCTTTTTCATCAAAACCAATTTGCGATACGTTCCCATTAATGCTCTTTGTTCAAAATTGGCATCCAAAACATTTTTCCCAAAAAAATCAGATTCATAGTTCCAGTGAAACAAAGAAAAAAGAGTAGGCCATAGGTCGATTTGCGAACACTGTTTGGTTATTTTTTGATTCTGATTCTCTGGTAAATTCACAATGAAGGCCGGAATATGGTAATTGGCAACATCTATTTCATCTTTTCCAGCGCTGCTGGCGCAATGGTCTGCAATGATTACAAATACTGTGTTTTTAAACCAGGGTTTTGTTTTGGCTTTTTTGAATAATTCTTTCAAGGCAAAATCGGTGTATTTTACCGCTCCTTCACGGCTTGTTCCCGATGGAATATCAATCTTTCCTGAAGGATAAGTAAAAGGCCTGTGATTGGAAGTTGTCATTACAAAATTAAAAAATGGCTTTCCGGCTTTGTATTGTAAATCTACCACTTTTAGCATTTTATTGAAAATGTCCTGATCACAAATTCCCCACGCATTTTCAAAAGTAACTTCGTTATCATTTATATTATGGCGTACGGTTTTGATTTCGTCGCTCAAAACGCTTCCTCGTCCACGATCATAAATCGTAAATCCGTTGCCTCCAAAATAGGCATTCATATTATCAAAGTAACCGTCTCCGCCATAGAAAAAATTACAATCGTATTTTCGGGTTTTAAAAACATTAGAAACCGTATATAGATTTTGGTTATTAGGTCTTTTTACAATGCTCTGGCCCGGCGTGGGAGGAATACATAAAGTAACGGCCTCCATGCCTCGAACCGTTCTGGTTCCCGTGGCATATAAATCCTCAAAAAAGATACTTTTTTGGGCGAGACTGTCCAGAAATGGAGTTATGTTTTCCTTATTTCCAAACTCCTTAAGAAAACTTCCGCTAAGGCTTTCGACCAAAATAAAAACGACATTTTTGTTTTTAAGAGAAGCAGTACTGTCTGTTATTTTTCTATGAATAGAATAATCACTTTTAAAATAAACAGCATTATCAGCTGCCAGTTTCTTTCTTATAACACCAAAAGCTTTGTCATTATGAATTGAAGTATAGAAGTCAACATATTTCATCTGGTTGTTTCTAAAAGCGGCAAAAAAGGAATAAATTCCTGATTTTGAAATTTCAGAATTATAGCGGTTTGTAGACCATTCCGCCTGATTATTTCTAATAAAGAAACCAAAAAAAAGAGCCACAATAATGGATGAGGATAAAACTGAAAGTCTGGTTTTTAAAGTTGATTTTGAAGTAAAAGTTGTTGTAAAAGCTTTTTGCTGATAAAAAAGAAACAGAAATGCTGCACTTAGCAGTAAAACCCCGCCAATTAGCAAAGGAAGCGGATAAGACTGTTTGATATTGGCTACTACTTCATGCGTATAGATAAGATAATCAACGGCTATAAAATTAAATCTGGTTTTAAATTCATCCCAAAATGTCAATTCGGCAAAAAAAGTAAATACAAGAATAAAGACCGTGAGTGATGTGAAAAAATAAATAAGGATTTTATCTAATATCGAGCCAATCCATTTATTGGGCATTAGACTATAATAAAATATACTGCAGAGTGAAATGAAAGTAACAGTACCAAAATCAAAAAACAAACCTGTAAAGAATGTTCTTAAAATGGAAATTAAACTCCAAGAAACTTCGTCATATTGCCATATAAAAAAAGCAATTCTCAGCAACAGTGAAAGGGTTAAAAACCAGATAATGAAATGAAACAACAGCGAATATCTGCCGTATTTTGAAGATAATTTATTCATATATTTTTAGTATTGAAAAGCAAATTTTATAATCCAATTCTGAATTTATTTTGAATTTTGGTTTTTATTGGGAAATCAGAATTTATAACTGTAGCCAAAGCGAACTACTTGTGTCTCATAGTAATCCTTACTAGTGTAGCGGAAACCTTCACCCTGAATTTCTTTTTTTATTACCAGTGTATCGAAGATATCGGTGGCATTTATGAATACTTCGCCTTTTCCTTTCTGCACACTCTTTTTTACACCAAGATCTGTAGAAAAGCGAGAGTCAATTTTTCCCTGTGGAATAATGTCCGGAGCCAGATAAACCATAGAAACCTGTCCGGAAAGTGTTTTGTTAAATTGAAAAGTATTATTCCATTTTACATTACTCGAAGTAATTTCCTGAAGACTTCCGCTATAAGTTGACGCAACTGGATATAAATTGGTAACCGTAAAAGCGTCTATTGTATTTTTATATAAATTTCCATTCAGATTAAAAGAATACCAAGGCGTAATTTCTTTTGCAAAGACAAGCTCAATCCCAAAAGAAGAACTTTCCATGGCATTCTGAAACACATTATAAATGTTAGGACTGCCGGGAACTGTTGTTGCAATTCGGGTAATAGTTCCATTTACAACTCTGTAATAGAGAGAACCTAAAAAATAGCCCTTCTTAAAATCGGTTTTATACCCCACTTCAAAGGCACTTGTGTACTGCGGACGAAGGGCAGGATTTCCTACTTTAATAATTTCAGCATCATCGTATTTAGGAAAAATACGAATATCGACTTCATTAGGCCTGTCAACACGGCGGTTGTAAAAAGCGGTAAATTTATTTTTATCATCTATTTTGTAAGCAAGCTTAACACTTGGAAAAGGTTCTGTATAATTATAACCGTTACTTTTATAAGTAGGATGATTGGGGTTTACCTCATACTTTAGCTGTACATATTCATAACGCAGTCCCAACTCAGCTTCAATTCTTTCTGTTTCATAAATATAGTTTCCATAAATAGCAGGAATGATTTCTTTATAAGTGGCCCAACCACCTGCATTGGCATCGATAGGGGAGTTTTCGCCCGGAAAAAACTGCATGTTGGTTGGAATTTCCCGATTTCTAAATTTAATTCCCGTTTCAAAACGACCGTATTTTAAAGGCTGAACATAATCTAAATTTAAGTCGATTACTTTTTCATCTGAAAGTAATTTAAAGGCATCTTGTCCTGTAGAAGCTGGCAGAATATTATCAAAGAAATATTTTTCATCTTCCTGATGGTACGTGTAATTAATTCCCGCATTTAATTTTCGCCCAGCTTGTCTAAATTTATGCTGGTAAGAAGCGCTTGCCATGACGGTTGTCTTAAGCTCATCTTCAAGAAATTGCCATAAACGCAAAGGCTGAGAGTAATCTTGGTTAAAAAAAGGCTCATCGCCGTGATCGATAATTTTTTCGCTTCCAAATAATCCGGAAAATGAAAAAGTATTCTGGTCGTTGTAATTCCAGTCGATTCCCGTTTTGATAGTGGTAAAATGCGTGTCGCGATTTCGCTTAGTTTGCTGGTTAATTATGGTTCCGTCATCATAGGTTCTGGTTACAAACTCATTTTTGTTTAGGGTTTCGGTATACAGATAATCAGCTTGTAAATAGGTGTTTACTTTGTTTTTTCTGTAATTTAAAGATAAACTCGGATTGATTTTAGGAGTCATGTGATATTGGTCCCTGATCGTGGGAAGATTTGCCTTGCGCTCCCACAACGCGCCATAACCAGAACTGATTCCAATTTTACCATTGAGGCCATCCTGCTTATTTTTTTTATAAATGATATTGATGATTCCTGCATTTCCGTTTGCATCATATTTTGAGGAAGGATTATTGATGATTTCAATTTTTTCGATAGCAGAAGCGGGAATATTATCCAGTCCCGACTGATTTCCAAATCCTGTTAGCGCAGTTTGCTTCCCGTCAATTAAGATGGTAACTTTATCATTTCCTCTTAACTGAACTTTACCATTCTGAACGGTAACGCCAGGTAGATTTTGCATCGACTGTAAAACTGAACCTCCGCTTTGCGTAATATTATCAGCGACTGCAAACACTTTTTTATCCATTGTAACAGGATTTTTTTGCATGTTTGAGCTTACCATTACTTCAGATAAAGTATTGATGTCTTCTTCAAGTTCGACAGTTCCAAGATCCAGATAATCAGAAAGACTGCCAACAAATACGGACTTTGATTTTGTTTTAAAACCAATTGAAGTTACTTCCAGCGTAAAATTTCCTGAATTTACTCCTGTTATGGTAAAGCGTCCATCTTCGCCGCTAACGGTTACGAAGAAAATTTTAGAATCTTTTGAAGATTTTAAAACAACATTGGCGTAAGGTATCGCAACTTTGGATTTACTATCGGTAATAATTCCCGAAAGAATTACAGTTTTTTTCTGGGCAGATAATTGCATTACGGCTATCAGCAGAAAAGAGAAGAGCAGTAGTGTTTTTGATTTCATTTGTACTATTTAAAAAAAAGAATAGTACAAAGCTCAAAAGTGATTCTGTAGGAAGTTTGAATTTTCTAAAAAATCACCTCAAAAGTATGTAGATTATCATTAAAAGAATAACGGATTTCCCACTGGTTAATTTCGCAGATTTTTTTGATAATTGCCAGTCCCAGCCCATTTCCCTGAGACGACGGATTTACTTTTGAAAAACGGTTAAAGATGCTCTGCGCTCCCAAAGGTGTTTCCTGACCGGTATTGACAAATTTGAGGGAATTGTTTTCTATGATAATATCTATTACACCATTTTTCACATTGTGGCGAATGGCATTCAGGAATAAATTATTAAGCAATACTTCTGTAAGGGCAGTATTTCCTTTTGTTCTTAGAATATTTTTAAAATGCGTATTGATTTTTACATTTTTGGCTTGTGCCTGTTCAATGAAGAAATCAAGATTTTTATCAATATATTCATTTAAAATAATGGTTTCCTGTTCCAGATAAATTTCATTATCAATTTTAGAAAGTAATAAAAGGTTTTTATTCAGTCTGTTTAATCTTGAAACATCCTTATTAAGAGATCCTACTAAGGCAGATTGTTCGCGGGTTAAGTCCAATTGCTGCAGCGTGTCAATTTTAGTCTGAAATAAAGCTAAAGGGGTCTGAAGTTCATGAGCTGCATTTTCCACAAATTCTCTTTGACTTTTATAAATAATAATGTTTTTTTCTATTAAGCGCTCCAGACTTTTATTAAGCCTGTCAAATTCATCAATATCTGTTGCAATAAATTGCGGCGAATTGTTTTTATCAATTTCAAACTCCTCAATCTGGCTCAGTGTATTATAGAAAGGTTTCCAGATTTGTGCAGCCGATTTTTTGGATATCCAGATAATCCCTGTCAGCAGGATAATGATGATAAAAAGGAACATGAACGCAACGCTAATGACCATTCCTTCCATTTCTACCAGATTACGCTTTTCTATATAAGTATACTTTTTTCCGTTTATTTCTACCGGGGCATAAAGTATGCGAAAAGGCTCTTTTTCATTGGCTATGGCTTCAAAAATCATCTCACCAACGATGGAATCTTTGGTTACGCCCATATCGGGCACAATAGTAACATTATGATTGTATTTGTTCCATGCCGCAATGTCAGCAGCTTTATAATTGCTATGGCTCTCATTTACAAAAGCCCCTTTATGGAAAAGCAGTACTTCATCTGTTTCATAAATGTAGAGCCATTGGCAGGTATAATAAAATACCGGCGCTGCTATTAAAAGTATAACAACAGCATAAATAAGAAAACTGTTGGTTGTTTTAAGAAGTAGTTTTTTATTGCTCATTTTCCCATTTGTATCCTAAGCCGTACACTGTTTTTATATAATCTCCGCTGCCGGCCTGAGTTAGTTTCTTTTTAAGATTTTTGATATGGGCATATATAAAATCATGATTGTCCAGCATATCTGCCATATCACCGGAAAGATGTTCTGCAATGGCAGATTTTGATAATACTTTATTTTCGTTGCCAATTAAAAACAAAAGTAAATCTAATTCTTTTTTGGTAAGATCCAGTTTTATATCATTTACAGCTACTGTTTTGGAGAAAATATCGACCGCAATTTCATTAAAGACAACACTATTGCTTCCTTTAAAATTTTTACGACGTATAAGCGCCTGCATGCGAACCAATAATTCAGCCAGATGAAAAGGTTTAGTCAAATAATCGTCAGCGCCCAGATTAAATCCCTCCAAACGCGTTTCAAGGTTTTCTTTTGCTGAGATAATAATTACCCCTTCGGTTTTATTTTTAGCTTTTAACTCTTTTAAAATATCAAAACCATCACCATCTGGCAGCATAAGATCCAATAAGATACAGTCGTAATCATAACTGTCTATTTTGGTGAGTGCCAAATTATAGTTTTCGGCGGTTTCGCATTGAATGCCGTTTGTTTTAAAGTAGTCTTTGATGCTTTGCGCAATTTCGCGCTCATCTTCAATAATAAGAATTTTCATGCTGCAATTTACAAATGAATTCTGAAGAAAAACTGAATAAAAGGGTTCTTAATTAAAATTTAATAATCCTAAAATGTTTTAAAATAGCAGATTGTAAAATTCTTACCATCGTATGAAGGGGCTATAAAAGATGTCGATTTATTTTGTTCACCATGAAATAATTTTCTTGAAATATAGGGATTCATCCAGTAGGCAATTTTGGTACTCAGAATTCCAATTCCTGCACCTGCAGCTACATCTGTAAGCCAGTGCCTGTTGTTGTACATTCGAAATATCCCAGTACCTGCAGCCACCGCATACCCTGCCACGCCGTACCATATGGATTTGTCTTTATATTCCTGATATAAAAATTCAGCGCCTGCAAAAGCGATAGCGGTATGACCAGAAGGAAATGAATTGTTGGAAGATCCATCCGGGCGTTCTACATTAGTAATCGACTTCAAAGCAAAAACAGTTCCCACGGTTATAATAGTTGAAGTCGCCAGAATTACAGATCGGTCCCGCATATTATTTTTTCCCTTGACCCCAAACGCATTAAGCGCATAAACAGAAACAGCAGGAACATATCTTGAAAAATCATCTATTGTAACCTTTTGATCAATGTCCTCTGTAAATTCGTCACGGATTTGAAAGTTGAAACTTTTTATCTGGCCGCTTTCAGCTCCCCAAAAACCATATCCTATTAAAACTCCCGGAATGATAAGCTGTTTGTAATTAAACCTGATATTTTTAACGGTATCATTTATTATAGAATCCGTTGGAGAGGCATTTTGCCCTAAAGTAGAGTAGGATAAAAACTGTAAAATAACAAGGATAATTATTTTTCTCATCAAATGATTGGTTTGTTGTTGCTAATATACATTGATCAGTCTTTATTAAAGGTATTATTATTTTTAAGTCAATACAAAATATAAGGTGGAAATTTAATTATAATATTACACGTAAGATTATTTCATTAAATAAGTATTGTTTACCCGAAAACATTAAAAAGAAAAGATCAGAATTAAAGTACTGCCAATAGTCTCTAACCGCAATCGCAGAGATTTTGGCAAATTGAAGTTTCATTTTTTACGAAGAAATTATGATTTTATTTTGGATGTCCCGTTGGGGATTGATAAAACTCATAAGATCGCTTCATGCTTCGAACTCAATTTGATAGTTATTTATTTATTTATTGTGTTTTCTGTTTTTAAAATCCCCTAGTGCCACGATTTTGCAATAAATATAACTGAGATATCTTTAAAAATCGCCTTTATGTTTTGTGGTAAAATTTGAGGCAACTCCAGTAATATGAGAAATTATTTAAATAACAATAGTTTAATATTCTCTAAAACTAGTTTAGGCTCGTCAAGTTGGATAAAATGTCCAGAATTTACTGTGGTAATATGTGTAAAATCAGTTACTCCAACCTTTAGAGATTGGTGGGCATCATACCATTGTTGTTTTGATGCGGCATCATTTTGGGCATCAATTTTCATACTTGTCAGTATAATGGTTGGAACATCAGGTAAATTAGGCAAAACTTCCATATATTTAAAATCTTCAATTAATTGCAGAGTTTCCAGTGCTATGCCTGAATTTGCGCCGTAAGTAATTTTATAATTATTATAAAATGTATTTAGTTCGTCTTGCGAAATATGATTTTTTTTTTCGTGAGAAGAATCAACGAATAATAATCCTGCAACTTTTGCAGGATTTTTTATTGCATAATCTCTAATAATCATTCCTCCTAGTGAATGACCTACAAGGACTACTTTTCTGCCTTTTGCAAATTGATCAATAACTGTTTCAAGCTCACTTCTTAATTTATTAATATCTCTGGGCTCAGTATTGAATTCTGATTTCCCATAACCGGCTCTATCGTATAGTAAAACGTCAGAATCTAAAAAATCAGCGATAGATAAAATCTCAGAAGATTTTCCGCTGCTGTACCAGGACGTGTGATCATTACCATGCCCGGATTCAAAAACAACCAGATATTTTGAGTTTTTAGCTACTGTATAGGCCATGAGTTTATGAGTTCCTAAATTCACTGTAGTTCCCGGATATTCGGCAGTACTATTTTTATCATCATCGGAACAAGAAGTAAAAATAAAAGCAGAAATAGTGAGTATAAAAGTACATAATAATGTAACGTTTGTGGTTTTGTTTGGATTTAATTTCCAGGATGCTTTTGTAAAAATCATGTGTGTATTTTTTAGTAAATAGAACACAAATATTGCTATAATTTAGCCATTATAGGTTCTGATTTATGAATCAGAACCTATTTAAAATAAGCTGCAAAGCCACTATCACAGAAAAATAATAATAATAGTGTAAAAGAGTTATATTAAAAGGTTAGATTTTTTAAATTCAGACGGGGTCTGATTGGTACTTTTCTTAAAAGTAGTATTAAAGACCGTTTTAGAATTGAATCCAACTTCAAAAGCAATTCCCATTAAACTTAAATACTGCATACCGGGATCCTGAATCATTTTTTTTGCTTCTTCGATTCTGTACCTATTGATAAATTGATAAAAATTTTCGTCACAGCCATTATTGATGACATAAGAAAGCAGATGAGATGAAATATCCAATTGAGAAGCTAATTTAAATAAACTCAATTCAGGATTCAAAAAAGGTTTTTCATTGTCCATTATGTAAATTAGAGCAGATTTTATTTCTTGTAAATCCTTATCAGAGATCAGTTTTTTGGGCTTGCCTTCTAAGTCAGAACTCTCAGAAATAATGGTGTCTATTTGCTCTTTTTCCTGTTTATTAAGTGGATAATATTTTTTTTGTTTTAAAGAAAAATAGGAAATATAAAAAATCCCGAAAAGATAGATAGCACTAGCGATAATGTCAAAAAAAGCATAGATTTTTGCTAGTTTAAAAACATTATCAATTAACCACACCCCAGTTATGATTAATACACAAACTACTACTTTTTGTAGCCATTTTAAATTGGTTTCCGATGTGTCTGAAGTGTACAGAAGTAAATTCTTTTGATAAACTGTGATTTCTCTATAAGCAGCAATACAATAAACGGCAACTTGACAAGAGAAGACTAAATTAAAAACAGTAATAATTATAGCGGCATTTTCTTTATCCTCTGCTCTAGGAGGATCTTTTATCTCTATTAGGAGCGAGATTGAAAGCAGTACTAAAATTATAAAAGCAAATGCAAAATGAAAATGATCTCTTATTTGCCATTTTCTATTAGGCGTAATAAAATAAATTACACTAAAATAGAAAACCGGAGCTACAATAAAATCTACTATACCCAAGAAATCATTTGTAATCCTTCTTATTTTTAGAAACTCCGTTTTTTCTAACAGATCATTAAACTGAATAAGGAAAATGCATAAAATAAAAAAAACAAACCATCGATTAACTTTACTGTTTGTCTGATTGATATTTGTAAAGATTAAAAATGCCAGCAGTAAAGTAGTTCCTGCAACAAAAAAGCTCATTAGTTGGTCCATATAAAGCATTTTTTAGCCTAGTATTAGGTTTCGATTGTTTTTCTAAAAAGGATAAAATTACTAAATAAATGCAGATTCTAAAATTATCATTTTTTAATTTTTCCTCACTATCTGGGAAGTAATTGGCTCTCCTCTCTCTGTAAAAACATCGTCGGCATAGTAGTTTTGAAATTGCATAGGGAGACCAACACCAGTTGTAAGAGATGAAGTTGTCTGCAGATGATAATGCAGATGCGGCCCTGTAGAATAACCGCTGTTTCCAGCCAGACCAACCTGCTGGCCTCTCTCTACCGTATCTCCGACCGCTACTATTATAGAATTCTTTTTTAAATGAAGCATAAAGGAAAACTCCCCATTCAAATGATCAATAATAATATAATTCCCTAACGATTGCTTACTGTTTTTAATTCCGGGAACATTATCCTCAATTGCGTTTTCCATCGCTATTATCTTTCCGTCTCCAGGCGCATTCAAACGTTTCCCAAAACAATAATAATCTTCATTTTTGGTTCCGTCTCCTGTATTCCCTCTTCTGTTTATTATATGAACAATGTCCAGTGCATATCTCTGGTGCCGGTTAGGCATAAAATGATGATTTAATTCTAGAGATTTCCCTCCTGCGACTATATACCAGTCATCTTCAAAAGGCAATTCTAATACTGTTTTTGTCTTGTAATTTAAATAGATGTCTTCATCATATTTTCCTTCATCACCCATAAGCATGTCTGCACAGGAGGTAAATAAAACCATAAAGATAATTGCAAAAAAGCATCCCAAAGATTTAATTTGTTTCATAATTAAAATTTATAGTTAATACCCAGATTTAATTGATGCTGCAGTTCTCTGTATGCACTTGGCACCTGAAGCCTCGCATAATTAAAATTATAGACTGCTTTTACATCAAAATGATTAGAAAGCTTATAACCATACTCCAATTCCCATAAAACACTTTGATAGTTGTCTATGGTATAAAACTTACCTTCTGCGTTAGTAACTCTAAGTAACACTACAGGAAGAGTTAATTTTGATGATAAATATTGTTTTTTACTAGATTGGTATCTAAATCTAACCGTTATTCCAAATTCCTGATGTAGCGTATAATAATCCTCATTATTAAAAGAAGAAGTGTTTGGATTTTTATAAATAGAAGTAGTGGTCTGTGATTGAAGTCCTCCATATATAACAAATCGATCTTTATCATAAATCTTTTTGAGATAAGAAAAACCCAACCCGACTTTCGCAAAATCATTATTGAGATTGGAAAGTTTATCGGTTTTTAGTTCAGATGAAAGATAATCCATCTTAATTTCAAATAGATTTTCTTTTTTACTAGTATGTGTGTAATTTAATTTAGACACCGAGCCTTCATACTCATACATTGACACTGGCGCAAACTCGAGGTTTTTCAAATAGCCAAAATTATAGCCTGTCGAAAATTCCAGCTGGTTCTTTTTTTCGGTAGTTTGTGCCTGGACCGAGACTGCAGACAAAATCGCAGTCGTAAAAATGAGTCGATTTAATTTCATATAAATTGCAATGATTAAGTTGATTATGATGGCAAACCTAAATGAAATAAAAACCGATAAAGTCCAAATATCTTAAGACTGGAGAAATCCGAACTTATTTATTGGTATTCCGAAAACTGTTTGGTGTCATACCTGTAGATTTTTTGAAGGCATTGTGAAATGTTGTCTTCGAAGTGAATCCAGATTCTAATCCTATTGCCAGTAAGCTGTAGTTTTCATAGTCTGAATCCAGAATCATTTCTTTCACGGCTTCGACCCGATAGTTATTTATATAATTGGCAAAGTTATCACCCGTAATCATATTAATGAGTTGCGAAACATATCCTGCACTTATTCCGAGCTGTTCTGCTACTTTTTCTCTGTTTAGATTGCTATCTTTATAAATTTGATGCTCTTCGCAAAGTATTTCCAGCCTCTTAAAATAAGGGTTTTCTTTTGTAAAGAGATCTAAACCATTTGTATCATTTCCTTTTTTAAGGATTACTTCTTCGACAGATATTTCATCTTCTGACAAAGTCTTTTTATTTAACAGTTCTTCTATTCCTACTTTATTGTCGGCCAGCCTGTATCTAAACACACCATAATAAGCTGTACAATGAATTAAAAATGTAGCAAACAATGCCAGAATCTGCATAACATACGAAAGATCATATTCAAAAAGCAAGCCTGTCAGAATAGCCACCATCCAGGAAAGCATTAATACATAAACCAAAAACCATAAAAAAGTGATCCATTTCTTTTCCTGTTTATCTTTTGAAAATTTAATAAATCCGAAGGTATAAACAGCCATAAAGGGCATAAATACCAGAACAAGATAAAAATCAAAACTTCCAATAGTTTCTAAAATGCTTTTAAGAAAATGCGGAATTGTAAAAATATGCGCTACAGCATCGCAGTCATAAAAAACATTTGTAATGGCTGAATATAGAAACGGTGCATACAACCATCGAATCTTTTTCGAATTTCTGATAGGATGATTCAACTGATGTACAACAAACATAAAAATTAAAACAGGAAAGAGAAATGCCCATTCGACATCATCAAGAAAATGCAGAAAAGGTATACTGCTGTAAAGATCAATTATTTCAAAGACGAGGTTAGCAATAAGAATGGAAAGCGTAAATATTGCATAGGCCAAATATTTATTGGCTTTGCTTTTGAACAATGGTGATTTTAAGATTATTGCTCCTAAAACTATTCCTTGAAAAATTGCTGTGTTAAAAAATATTGTAAAGATCAATCTATATAGCTGTTGTTTTAATATACTGATGCCATAATGCTTTCAGTACAAAATTATTTTTAGTCTATTGCCTACATTTTATTCCACGAAACTATACTTAATTCATTTCATTTTATGTTAAAGGAAATACAATTAAAACTAAATAAAAAAACAATTAATAAGATCCGGAATTACAAATTATGAAGTCGCGATTCTTTCATTATTTTAGTTATGGAAAAACCAATTTTTTGATTCAATCGAGCAACCGTTTATATTTGAAAAAATGAGAGCAGGAAATTCAAATAATTATGAAATATTAAATCATTTAAAAATGAGATTTCATTTTCTGAAATTGAACAGTAACTAGAAAAAAGTAGGATATTATAAAGTTATAGTTTCTCTTAATTCTTAGTGTTCGAATCCTGTTAAGTTATCGAACGATAAATCACTATTTGTGTTATTTTTCATATAAATATATACACTGATGCAGTTGACTCTTAGTATTATTTTAGAGAAAGAAATAAAGGCAAAAAATGATTCAAAGTTATCGTATTTAGTAGAAGGGGTAAAAAAAATGGAGCCAATTGTCAGCGATCAAAGTCTATAACAAGCGTTCGTTTTCAAAGATTAAAATTCGACGGTGTAAATATCTCAACAATATTGTAGAACAGGACCATCGATTTGAAAAATGGAGAATACAAAACGGGTTAGGCTTTAAAAGCTTTGAATCGGCCAGACAAACATTGAGTGGAATTGAAGTTATGCATATGCTTAGAAAGAATCAGATGGTCAAACCAGGGATATCTATGTTTAAATCAATCTACAAATTTTCGGGCTAAATTTTAGATTACTTAAATTCTTATATTTGATTCTGACAGATGCGACAGAACCCCAATAATATATCATACATCAAATTTTGTAAAACTATGCTTTAAAAATTAATTCTGTCATTTGATGTTAACAATAAATGGTCAATTCTACTGATTTTTATAAAAAAAAGATGGCGTCATTTTTCTTTGGTTGACGCCATCTTTTACTCATCGAGTATTATAATTGAATAAGAAATAAAGATCTTACTTAATGTTCAGAAGCAGATTGAATTTTATGTACAGCAGTATCATTTAGAAGGGCAAATATGAATCCAAAGATTAGTGGTACTGCTAATTCTAAAAGTGGCAAAAGTTCAATTTTAGGGTGAATACCAAAAAACACGATAAGTCCAAGAAACCAAGCAGGGATAGTACTTAAGCTTTTTATTTTTGAAATGTATGCCAATGAACCAATGAAAATAAATATGGATAAAGGCAGGCCAAATGCACCAAGATAGCCACCAAAAAACATTCCGGTTAATTGGATCATAGCGCCCATTACAATTCCTAAAATAATTTGAATAAAAGCAAAGATTGAGTTTTTGATATTTCTGCCAAAAATGTAATAACTCACCCAGGCAATAAACATAACCCAAGTTGGCCATTGTGCCGCGAACGATATGGAAACAGCAACTGCTCCAAAAAGGCCAAAAATGATGGCGGTCTGAAAAGTTTTCATGAGTATTTATATTTTTAATTGATTAAACTAATTAGTATGTCTGGGAGTTATGCCATTCCGCCATTAACTCCAATGTTTTGAGCTGTAATCCATTTAGCATCGTCGCTGGCTAAAAAAGCAACTGTCTGTGCAATATCTTCCGGTTCTCCAAGGCGATTAAAAGCAGAAAGTGAGGCCAATCTATCTATAACTTCCTGTGGTTTTCCGTTTGTAAAGAGCTCTGTATTTGTTGGACCGGGAGAGATAGAGTTAATGTTGATTCCTCTTGCGCCAACTTCTTTAGCCATTACTCGGGTTAATTGTTCTACAGCAGCTTTTGTAGCGACATAAGTGCTGTATGTAGGCAACATGATTCTATTTACAGAAGTAGAAAAATTGATAATACTTCCATTATCCGCCAATCTTGTGGCAGCTTCTCTAAGGGTGTTGAAAGTTCCTCTTACATTGATATCAAATTGTCTTGTAAAATCTTCGTCTGTTGTGTCTTTTACCAATTTTGTAATCATAATACCGGCATTGTTTACCAATACATCAATTTTACCGTAATGAGAAATGGCTAAGTCAAACATTGCTTTTACTTCGTTTGATTTACTAACGTCTGCCTGAACAGCAATAGCATCGCCTCCGGCATTTTTAATTGCATTCACAGTTTCTTCTGCAGCTTGCAGGCTACCGGAATAATTAACGATAATTTTTGCGCCTCTTTCGGCTAAATTTTTAGCTACTGCTGCACCAATTCCTCTGGAAGCTCCTGTTACCAGAATTACTTTGTCGTTTAAATTTTTCATAATTATCTTTTTTAATTTATTATTTGTTGTTTTAATCTGTTGATACAAAGATTGCTATTCTTTTATTTTTAAAAATGCAAATCCTAAAGGATTGCGTATACATTTTAAAGATTGCTTCTACGGTTTATTCTAAAAAAAAGAAAACCTTAATAATTTGCCTGTCCTATATCTAGTCTTGTAATTGTTCCCTCTTTATTGATTTGAAATTTGAAATAAGTTTTAAAATTACCCCACACATCACTATGAAATTTTCCGTAAATGTCAAGTGAATTATTCTCTGTTTTGTCGATCGAAGTAAATTGTTCATGTCCTAATGCTCTTCCAAAAAAACTTTTAAAATTCTTTTTATTCCCATCATCATACAGTTGAGCATCTTCAGTAAATAATGAAAACCATGTAATTTCATCGGCATTTTGCAAAGCCTCAATGGCTTTTTTTACCGTTTGATTTTTTATTTTATCTAAATTCACTTTCTCTAATTTATTTGAGGCATGCCCGCAGGTGAGGCAAGTAAAAAGCAGCCCCATTATTAATGTTTTCATAGACGGTTTGATTTTAGTTTGTAGCCCCACCATTTACCAATAAGTGTTGTCCGCTTACAAAAGAAGATAAATCACTTGCAAAAAATTCAGCCACATTTGCTACATCTTCCACTTCTGCCAATCGTCTCATCGGGCAGCTGTCTAACAGTTGTTTTCTTAGTTCCGGATAGCTGTCTGCTTCTGCAAATATTCCAGAGTGATCTACAGCAAATGGGATAATTGAATTCACGGTTACACCTCTGTGTCCTATTTCCTTAGATAAAATATCGACTAAATATCTTGGTGTAGTTTTACTTCCTCCGTAAACAGCCATTCCGGGAACAGGGAAAGAAGTAGTACTCGAAGCGATGTAAATAATTCTGCCGTTATCTTCAACATGTTTCGCAGCCTGCTGAAGCGTAAAATAAGTTCCTTTAGTATTAATAGAAAATACTTTATCAAATTGTTCTTCTGTAAATTCAGTAACAGGAACTTCTACCATTTCGATTCCTGCATTGGCCACTACAATATCAATTTTTCCAAATGCTGCTTTTGCCTCTGCAAACAATCTTTCCAAATCGGCCACTTTGCTCACATCAGCCTGAACAGCAATTGCTTTTACCCCCATTGCTTTAATAGTACTTAAAACCGCATCTGCCGAAGTTTTGTCTTTGGAATAATTAATTACGATGTCTGCACCCATTGCTGCATATCTTTCTGCAATTGCTTTTCCTAATCCTCTAACCGAACCTGTAATTACCGCTACTTTGTTGTTTAATTTTTTCATAATTTTAATTTTTTAAATGATTTTAAAATGTTGTTTTAATTTGACAGGACAAATGTATGGCGGTGGTAAGCGTTGAATATTGTAAGAAATAAAGCATTGTATGCAAATTTTAAATATTTAAAATTTGCAGCTGAAGTTTTTCCAGAAATGGCTTGGGTATTAATAAAAAAGCCTGCAAAATTTGAATTTGCAGGCGTGATAATTTTTAGCGAGTGGTTTGTTCCTTTCGATAGAGTACAGGAGAGGAATTGGTATGTTTTTTAAAATAATTGCTAAAATGTGCCGCTTCTGAAAAACCTAGCAAGAAAGCAATTTCTTTAATTGAGATTGTTGAATTTTGTAATAAAGATTTGGCTTCCGATATTGTTTTATCGGCAATCCAAGTGGCGATAGGTTTTCCTGTTTTGCTTTTTATTACCGTGCTCAAATAATTGGGATGCAGATTTTGGACGTTGGCATAATCCTGCACTCTAAAAACAGTCTGAGTTTTACCGCTGCTTAAATCGCGATAATGCTGTTCTAATGTGCGCTTAAAATCTTTTACAATCTGTGAGGATCGATTACCTTCATATATAGGATTATAATCTTCCCAAAAATATTCCTTTATCTTTATTAATAACACCACAAACAAGCTGCCTATTATTTTGTATTTGTATCTGGAATTGTTTAAATATTCCTTATGAATTTGAAGATAGAGTTGTTCAATTTGCTGATAAAACACTGCATTCAATATTTTAGGCTGTACCGTTTCGGTCAATAAAAACGAAAACTCATTAAAAACATTCTGATGTACATTTTCTTTCAGAAATGTTTCATCAAAACAAATTAGATAAATTTCATCAATTGTGTTCCATTCAAAGGTTCTGTAATTACTTGGGTTTGTAAAATAAATAGATCCGGGTTCTGTCAGGAAAGTTTGATTGTCAATGGTGTATTGTCCGGAACCTTTTTTTACAAATAGAAATGAAAAATAGTTGGGTCGAAATGGAGGCGATTTATAAGGGAGCTCAAAACCGACATCGTTTAAATTAACTACAGCGAAGCCGGCTTTAGGGTCAAGCATATCTACCGATACACCTAATTCGATGTACAAATCATATAATGATCTCGTGGCGGTATCTTTTTCACTCATTGTAGATTGGAATGGATTAATACAAATCTACTAAATTTGAGCTTTAAGAAATTATGTGATTCATTTTATTTCATTTAGAAAATTAAGTTAGAGAAAAAGTTTATTATTATTTTTTATACCAGTGTAATTTGTTCTTTAGAATTGGAGTAAATTTTCATCTCTTTCCAATTATAAATCTTAATTTTTTCTGTCTGATTTAAAGAAGCATTATTCATTGCTTTTGCAATTTCTTTTCCGTCGATTTCTTTGTAATCAGTCTGTCGGCCAATAAAAACAGGATGAATAAGTTTCCATATTTTCATTCCGATTTTTTCGAACGGACGTTTATCTTTTCGATTTCCAACAATCATTGTAGGTCTGAAAATATGGGTGAATTCGAAATCTAATGCAATAATGTCTCTTTCTGTTTCTCCTTTTGTTTTTACATACTTGAATTTTGAATTTGGATTTGCTCCGGCTGCTGTTACCAGAAAAACAGATTTTGCTCCATTTTTTTTCAATATTTTTGCTGCTATAACAGGATAATCATGATCAATTTGATAAAATTCAACTGAGTTTTGTTTGCTGTTTTGAATGGCACCAAGCGCAATAAAAACAATATCCGCACTAATTTTTTCAATTAGCCCAGGCATAGAATTAAAGTCTCCTAGTAAAATTCTCAACTTAGGGTGGGTAGTATTTAATGGTTTCCTTACAACAATAGTTACTTCTTCGTAAATTGGATTGTCTAATAATTCCAAAAGTAATTCAGAACCAACAAAGCCACTAGCTCCAAATAATATCGCTTTTTTCATTTTATTGTTTTCTAAAATTGACATTATTTTGTTGTAAAGTGAAGTTGAAGAATATTTTGTGCAATTAGTTTGTTTTCTTTTACTTCAAGAATTTTATCAGCGGGGATTTGACTAACAAGAAGTGCTCCCGATACTGTTAAAATTGGAAGATAGGTAATGTAAAATTCGTCTGCATGACCTTCTTTAAGAAAAGATTGATAGGTATAGGTACCCCCAGCAACAAATATTTTTGAATATCCTTTTGTTTTATAAAATTCCATAACCGCATCTATATTCTTTAAAACGGTTACCCCTTCGAGTTCTTCTTTGCAATTTGCCGAAAGTACTGCGATTTCTACTCCTTTAAAGGCTTCAAGAGCATTAGGGTTACTGGAAAAGAGGCGGTATGTATTTAATCCGATCACCATATTTCCTGTTTGGTGCGCTAAACCTATACAGTCCTGAAATAACTCGACTGGTATTTGATAATTGCCTTCGCTTGTCAGTAAAATTAGTCCGTTAGCTGAAACGGCTACATAAATAATTGTTTTCATTGGTTATATATTTTTAAGCAAAATTACTTCGCATTAAAAACATAAAATTGTACACAATGGACATTGAAAAATTAAATGGAACACAGCGGGCCAAAATATTTAGCTCTTAAACCGGATAGTTTTTTAAATTCTCTTGCAAAATGAGCCTGATCGTAATAACCAGATTGATAGCCAACATCTGTTAACGAAGGAGTGGTTTCTTTTATAATCAATTGCCTGGCTAATTCAAATCGGGCTAAACGCCTGTAGGTTTGAATGTTAACTCCTATTATCTGTTTAAACATTCGGGATAAATGACGATAGCTTATCTCTGTTCCTAATGCTATTTTATATTCAGGATCTGCTTGAATAGTTGCTGCAAGTTTTGCAAAACAAGAAATTTGTTCAGTAGTATTATTAAGTAAACCGGTAAAAAAAGTATCTAGTAAATTTTGTCCTTCTTTTGTGTCTTTTGTCAGCTGAAGCGCTGTGGCAAGTGAGTCAACAGACTCTCCAAATACATCTTTTGCATCAATAATACTATTAGTCAGAAAAGAAGTCTGTGTAGTATTTAAAATAGAGAAAACGGCAGGACAACAATGAACTATAATAGTATCAATATCATTTTCATCAGGTTGTATTGTATGAATACTATCATGTAATCCTACTATAGCAACAATAGGGCTTAATTTGTTATTTAATTTTGTTTTTTTGAAATTAAATATAAGTGAAGCATTAGCACTTGGCCATAAATTTTTTTGCAGTATTTTTTCACTTGAAGAAGAAAAATGAATGTATTGATGAATGTAGAGCAGCAGTACATCTCTTTCCGGGGTATTTATTTCATAGTGATATTGCATTGTACTTTCTGATTCTTTCACAAGATTTATGGACAACTGGTAATTTGATATTTAAGGTAAGGCTTTAGGAAGATAGAATTTCCAAAAAGAATAACAAATTTACGAATTTATCTTGCGATATAACCATAATTAATAAACAGAAGATTTATTGCGATGTAAAAAAATGGAATAAATAGAATTTGAATTTGATCGTAAGTAGTTTCCCATGAGTTTTAGGGATTGTGAATATTTTTGGTTTTAAAACTTTACTATTTTAAGAGTTTCATAAGATTACAGAAAGGTCAAATAGCAAGAAAAACGCATAAAAAAATCCCATTTCATAAGAAATGGGATTTTAATTTTGTGACCTCGACTGGACAAATTTCTATAAATTTTATGGATGATTTGAAGAAATTGGCTTACTACTGGTAGGGCATGACTTTCAGCGGCTTGAGCAATTTGGTTTGGATGTCCTGTTGGGGATTGATGTAAATATTGATTTGACTGCAAGAAAAAGTTATAATAATCTATTTTAAAGTAGAACAAACTTCCTTCACTTTATGTGGCAAATTTGAAGGCCACTCCATTTGCGATTTGCCACGATTTTTGCCACAAAAATAAAATCGTTTAGAATTTAAATCTTAACAAACTTAAATGCTTTTTTATAAATCAATATTTTTGACGTAGTTTTATACCGTGATTTGTCTAATCCTTTCGCATGCGAAAAAATAAAAATAAGATACCTGTTAATACTATGGATAATACCTTCAGGTTAGGTATTTCAATTGATAAAAACAGTATTAAAAAGTCTGATTTTAAAACTTCGAATCAGGAAGAAGAGGCAACTCAGGCGCATCGGGATGAAGGATACACATTTCATATCCTTGAACAAGGCGAGGTTACAATTGAAATCGATTTTCAAACCTATTGTATTTCGTCTCCGGCAGTAGTATACCTTCATCCAGATCAGGTACATAAAATGCTGGATATTGATGATATTATTGTGTGTACAATGTCTATTAGCAATGCAAACCTAAATGAAGGATACCTAAAGATATTAGAAGATCTTAGCCCGACCGCTCCATTATCCTTAAGCCGCGAAGATTCCTTAACCATATCGAGCATCTTTTTGCTTTGTCTTAAGTTTTACAGACAAAAGGAGAGTAAAATGTATTTTCCACTATTAAAAGACAGTTGTAATACATTGATTGGTTTTTTACTATCACAATTTTTAATTATAAAAAAGTTAGAAGATAATTTTTCAAGATTTGATAAAGTGGCCAAAACTTTCAGAAAATTGCTTGAAAAAAATTACTGTACTTTAAAACGTCCTGGTGAATATGCTGCTCTACTGCACATTTCTACATCTTATCTAAACGAGTGTGTAAAAGAAAGTACCGGCTATTCTGTTTCTTACCTTATTCAGGACAGAATCATTTTAGAAGCGAAACGTCTTCTTTATCATACTGATAAATCTGTAAAAGAAATTGCCTTCGAACTTGGATATTCTGATTATCCTTATTTCACGCGTTTATTTTCTAAAGTAACAGGAATTTCGGCAATAACATTCAGAAGAAAAAACCACGATTAGTCCAATCCTTACTTTGTTTAACCATTTTTTGTACGCAGTAAATCGATGAGCTTTGCAGTGTAAATATTAATTAACAAAGGAAATGGAACTAAATAAAAAAGTGCTGATATCAGGAGCAAGTTTTGCTGGGTTAACTACTGCTTACTGGATGAATAAATTTGGTTACAAGGTAACTATTGTAGAACTTGGTGATGCGCTTAAAAAAGGCGGAACACCTGTTGATATAAAGGATCAGACAGTGGAGATTGTAAAACGAATGGGACTTTTTGAAGAGATAAAGAAGCGCAGAATTGGTCCTGAAAAGTGGGAGTTTAAAAATGCCAATGATCAAACAGGCTACAGGTTGATATTAAGGCAGCCAGGAGAAGAATTGCCCGATGATGAATTTGAAATCGAAAGGGATTCATTACTAAGCATGATGTATGAGCAGATAAAAACAAATGTAGAAATCCTATTCAATAACAGTATTGATGCAATACATGAAACTCAGGATCATATCGAAGTATCTTTTAAAGATGGCTCTACAAATCAGTATATTTATGTCTTTGGATGTGATGGAATACATTCTGCCGTCAGGAAAATTTGGTTTGGACAAGAATCTGAATATGCTCACTATTTAGGGCAGTATTTTTCTATTGCCGTGGTCGATAAACTATTGGTTGAGAATGGCACGTATCAAATGTATGCGGAGCCAAATAAAGGTGCGGCGCTTTATGCCCACAATAACAAGACTGATGTGATTTTTACTTTTAGGTCTGAAAACGAGATTGCGTATGATTTTCGAAATCAGAAAGAGATCAAAGAAATTGTATCGAACCAAATGAAAGGTATGGGCTGGCGATCTGATGAACTTCAATCGGAATTATTGAATTCCAACGCATTTTACTTCGATAAATTCTGCCAGATAAAAATGCCGTCCTGGACAAAAGGCAGAGTTGCTTTGGTCGGTGATGCAGGATACTGTGCTTCCCCAGCTGCAGGAATGGGCGGCTCATTGGCAATAATAGGAGCAACTGCTTTGGCTGACGCATTTGCTCTATGCCAAAATGATTATCAACAGGCGTTTGATACATATAACAAAAATCTCAGATCATTTATAGAAGAGGTACAGGCAGATGCTGTGCAGACTTTAGATAAATTATTACCCCGCAGTGAAGAGGAAGTAATGACCATGTGGAAAGATGGGATTTCATTTTAAAAATCAATCTTAAGCAATCGAAAACAATCTCGGAGACTATAAACATAATTTCAGCTATATTCGTTGTGTTCGAATCTTGCTAAGTTATCACATAATAAATTTAAATTTATCTAATTTTTCATGTAAATATGTATTCTTTTGCAATTTGCTTCTTTATTTTTAGCACGATTCTAAAATAGAAAATAAAAGCAAAAATGATTCAAAGTTATTTTATTTAATAGTATGAATAAAAAAATGGCGTCAATTGTCTTCAATTGACGCCATTTGGCTGTGGTGACCTCTACGATACAAATTCCAAAACATTTTATGGAAGATTTGAAGAGATTGGCTTATTGGAAGTAGAGGCTGTCTTTACATGTCTTCAATATTTTGATTTAGATGTCCTGTTGGGGATTATTAATAAACTTTAGTTATCATTTCATCTATAGGTAAACGAACTTTTTTCATAGCTGCCATATAGTCTTTTTCCGAATCCCGATATCCTAAAGCGAGGATAACGGTAGAATGCAGCCCTTTTTCTTTTAAACCCAAAACGGCATCGATAGTCGCGGCATTAAATCCTTCGATAGGAGTGGCGTCCACTCTCAATTCTGCCGCAGCAATAAGTGCAGTTCCTAGTGCAATATAAGCCTGTTTGGCTGCCCAAAGAGCTTTTTGTTCTGCGTTAATAGCGCTGAAATAGGAATGCAGTCCATTTCTAAATCCTGATAAGGCACCAGCATCAAGACCTCTTTGTTTCTCTGTCATTGCCATGTAATCGTCAATGTAAGTCGAAGACATGTCAGTGAATGCCGCAAAAACCAGCAAATGAGAGCAAGAGCTAATCTGTCCATTATACGAATCAGCACCTAATTTCTTTTGGATTTCCGGGTTGCTTACAACAAAAACACGATAAGATTGCAGACCACAAGAAGATGCTGAAAGATTTATAGCCTCTAAGATCTGATCGATCTTCTCTTCTGTTACTTTAATGTTATTGTAAGCTTTTGTGGCGTAGCGCCATTTCAAATTTTCTATCAAATTCATTGCTATGTCTGTCTTAAATTTTGGCAAATATAAATTTATTTGTTTTGTTTTTCGAGGCTTGAATTGCTATGGGAAACTTCAAATCAGTCATATCCTAGTTCTCTAAAGAATAATTATCTGTTTTCCTTTGTTATTATATTTATAAAAAGATTAATAATCTTCAAAATAGTGTTAAAAAAGAATAATTATCTGATTTTTTTTGTTTTGTAAAATATTAAATCTTTTATTTTCAAATTTGCAGGGTAAAAAAACTAAACCTTGTCATCAAATGAAAGCGAACATACAAGAAGATTTAAGAATAAGCGAAAAGCAAGATATTGAAAACACCCAGAATAATTTTGCATTCACATTAGAGAGCACTTGTTTAGATGAAAACTATCACCCCTCAAGTCAAACGCGTTTGACAACCAATTTTGCAAACCTGGCTAGAGGAGCTAATCGCCAGCAAAACTTACGTAATGCCTTAAATATGATTAACAATCGATTCAATGCATTGGCTCATTTGGATAATCCAAAAGCTGATCGTTACCTTGTAGAACTTGAAATCATCACAGTAACGATGAGTATTGATGATAAGAATGGTATTAACAATCTGCCGTTGATTGAAGTTTTAAAAACGAATATTTTTGACCACAAGACTAGCCAGCGTATCGAAGGTATTGCCGGAAATAATTTTTCGTCTTACGTTCGTGATTATGATTTCAGTATTTTATTGATAGAGCACAATAAAAATAAAGCTAATTTTTGTATTCCTGAAAATTTTGGTGATTTGCACGGAAAACTTTATAAGTGTTTTGTCAATTCAGCCACTTATAAAGAGCACTTTAAGATGTCACCAATCATTTGTCTAAGTGTATCGAGCAACAAAACTTATACTCGCACTGCGTATCAGCATCCGGTTCTGGGTTTTGAGTATCTGCAGGATCAGTATTCTATCACTGATGAATATTTCTCTAAAATGGGCTTAAAAGTTCGTTTTTTCATGCCTCCAAATAGTGTGGCACCGATGGCTTTTTATCATTCCGGAGATCTTCTTGCTGATTATACGGATCTTGGATTAATCAGCTCAATCAGCACGATGGAGACTTTCCAGAAGATTTATCGCCCTGAAATTTACAATGCAAATTCAGTAGCTGGGAAAATCTATCAACCTACTCTTAAACACGAAGATTATTCACTGACTCGCGTGGTTTATGACCGCGAAGAGCGTAGCCGACTGGCTGTTGAACAGGGTAAATATGCAGAAGAGCATTTCATTAAGCCTTACAAAAGTCTCCTGGAACAATGGTCTGCTAATTTTACCCTTTAATTGATTACAACGCATTAAAATTATACTATTATGAAGAAATTATTATTACCTACCTCTATTGTTGGAAGTTTACCCAAACCTGCCTGGCTTGCACCGCCCGAAAAACTTTGGTCACCATGGAAATTAGAAGGTGATCAGCTACTTGAAGGAAAACAAGATGCTTTGCGTATTTCTCTGCAGGAACAGCAATTGGCAGATCTTGATATTATTTGTGACGGCGAGCAGACACGCCAGCATTTTGTAACGACTTTTATCGAGCATTTAAGCGGTGTAGATTTTGAAAATCGTAAAACAGTAAAAATCCGTAACCGTTATGACGCGAGTGTTCCAGTGGTTGTAGGTGAGGTTGCACGTCAAAAAGCAGTTTTTGTTGAAGATGCTAAATTTTTACGTAAACAGACTAATAAGCCTATAAAATGGGCATTGCCAGGCCCGCTGACAATGGTAGATACCTTGTACGACGACCATTATAAAAGCCGGGAAAAATTGGCGTGGGAATTTGCGAAAGCACTCAATGAAGAAGCAAGAGAACTTCAAGACGCAGGTGTAGATATTATCCAGTTTGATGAACCTGCATTTAATGTGTTCTTTGATGAAGTAAACGATTGGGGAATGGCAGCATTAGAAAGAGCCATTGAAGGCTTACATTGTCAAACTGCGGTCCATATTTGTTATGGTTATGGAATACAGGCAAATACTGATTGGAAAAAGACATTAGGTTCAGAGTGGCGACAATATGAAGAAATTTTTCCGAAAATTCAAAAATCTAAAATTGATGTGGTGTCTTTAGAATGTCACAACTCCAATGTGCCTTTAAATTTAATGGAACTTGTTCGCGGTAAAAAAGTAATGGTCGGTGCCATTGATGTGGCAACCAATACTATCGAAACACCAGAAGAAGTAGCTGATACCCTGCGTAAAGCTCTTGAGTTTGTAGATGCCGAAAATCTTTACCCTTCTACAAACTGCGGTATGGCCCCGCTATCTCGAAACATAGCCAGAGGCAAGTTAAGTGCTTTAAGCGCAGGAGCAGAAATTATACGTAAAGAACTTGGGATTTAGTCTCAATATATTAATAATGAATTCCGTGCCTCCACGGAGGAATAATATTTAAACACATTGAAGAAATTATTAGAAGTATTAAAAAAAGCAGGTTTCGACGGTTTCCTGTTAATGATAGCCACCATGATTTTGATGGCTTATTTTTTGCCAAAGCCAGGCATGGTCAAAGAACCTGTTTCGCTGGAGGAGATTGCCAATGCTGGGGTTTCCTTGATTTTCTTGTTTTATGGTATGCGACTGAGTGTTGAGAAACTAAAAGCCGGACTTTCCAACTGGAAAATGCACATTATCGTACAGTTGACAACCTTTTTATTTTTTCCGCTCATTGTTTTGGCATTTCGCCCGTTGTTTGTTAATAACGGCTTCGAGTTGCTTTGGCTGGGCGTATTTTTTTTGGCAGCATTACCGTCCACAGTTTCATCTTCGGTGGTCATGGTTTCCATTGCTAAGGGAAACATTCCTGCAGCCATTTTCAATGCAAGCATTTCCAGTTTGATTGGAGTAGTCGTTACGCCTCTCTGGGTTGGGATGTTTATTGCTTCTGCGACAGGCGATTTTGATGTCACTCAAATCGTCATAAAGTTGATTCTTCAAGTTTTGCTGCCTGTCATCATTGGCATAAGTCTCAATTCCCGTTTCGGCGCCATTGCCGAAAAATACAAGAAACAGCTCAAATATTTCGATCAGGCAGTTATTCTAACGATTATTTACACGTCGTTTTGCAAGTCATTTTCCGAACATCTTTTTGAAGGCTTCACTGCCCTTGAACTTGCCGGACTCGCTGCAGGGATGATGGCGTTGTTTTTTGCCGTATTCTTTTGTGTCGGACTACTGAGCCGCCTGTTTGGTTTTTCAGATGAAGACCGTATTACTGTCTTATTCTGCGGCTCTAAAAAGTCATTGGTACACGGCACCGTTATGTCAAAAGTACTTTTTCAGCACAGTACTATCACCGGCATCGTATTGCTGCCGCTCATGCTTTACCATGCCTTGCAATTGATTGCCGCTAGTATCATCGCTCAGGGTATGGCTCGACGAAAAAAAGTATAATTTTATTTAGGACGTGGCCCTTTATCTTTTTTTGATAAAGGGTACCAAGGATAACGCTCCCTGCTATAAAATAATGCCTTTTAGATTTTTATACTGTGAAGATAAACGCTGCAGTATGTTGTTTTTTTAACTTGTGCAAAATAAGATTTTTGTGTTGTTTTTGGTTATATTTGAAGAATTTTATTCTGTTTTGAAAAATAAATTAAACCTCTTTAAAGTAAATATTCTATGGAACAAATAGACGATATTGATCTTCAGTTATTAAATATACTTCACGATAATTCTAAATATACTGTAAAAGAGCTTGCTAAGATGGTAAATCTTTCGGCATCGCCTGTTTTTGAGCGAATTAAAAGATTGGAAAACAATGGTTATATAAAAAAATATATTGCCCTGCTTGATGCAGAAAAATTAAACAGGGGATTCATTGTTTTCTGTAATATCAAACTTAAACAACACGATCGTAATATTGGCAATCAGTTTGTTAGTGATATTATGAAAATAGAAGAAGTTGTAGAATGTTACAATATCTCTGGTGATTACGATTTTTTAATGAAGGTTTCTGCCAAAGACATGAAGCATTATCAGGATTTTGTGTTTAATAAATTGGGATCAGTTGAAAGTATAGGGAGTACCCAAAGTACCTTTGTTATGTCGGAGATAAAAAATCTCTACGGATAGTTCCGCGATGGTTTATTTATTTGAAATTCGCCTTAGCTTTTGTGACAGAAAATGTATTTTAAGTCCATTTTGGAATTATTTTATATTTAACATCAAAAAACTGTATAAACTAAAAGAGAAAAAATCCTATATCCTTAACTGGACCTCGAACCACCGTTCAGCTCTTTAAATCTCAGATAAAACCACTTTTAGATTGTTTATTTCAAACAAACTAGAAAAACTCGAACCATGAAATGTTAGGTTGTAAAGGCTTGAAAAATCTACATATTAGTGTGTAAAAAAAAAGAGACAACTATTATAGTTGTCTCTTTTTGTGACCTCGACGGAACAAATTTCTATAAATTTTATGGAAGATTTGAAGAGATTGGCTTACTACTGGTAGGGTATGACTTTCATTGGCTTAAAGAATTTGGTTTGGATGTCCTGTTGGGGATTGATTTAAATTTCTTTGGAAAAACGATATCCGCTTCACTTCTTTTATGATATTTACTTGTGTCACTATTTACATTTACAAAATTCAAATTAAATTCAGTTAGAAATTGGTTTCATATTATAAAATGAACCCATAATTTCATCCTTTTATTTAGCGGTCCTATTAATTTAATCTAATTTAGCTGCAGTGAAATTTGCAAGAATTTTCAGTGATTTTTTTATGTATAATATTTTAAATCGCGTATGTATGATTGAAATTTATTTAAAAGAGTTCAAAAATTTTGGAAAAATATCTTTTTCTGAATTTTTTCGTAAAGAAAAATTTTTCATTTTGTTATTTGTATTAAGTGGAATGTTCAATATACATGCCCAGGAAGTATTACCTTTTCCACCAGTTCCAAGTGCCAGTACTGCCAATGAAACGCTTGCAGAAAGCACGCATAAACGCAGGGCCCAGCCCGAGCATTTACCGAAAGATGCTCCAAATATTATTATTGTTTTAATGGATGATGTCGGTTTTGGTACTCCTGCTACTTTTGGCGGTGGTGTCAATACGCCAACCTTGTCAAAAGTCTATAGTGAGGGAATTGCTTACAATGAATTTCACACCACTTCTATATGTTCGCCAACACGTGCCGCCTTGCTTACAGGACGTAATCATACCAGAGTCAGCAGCGGAACTATTGCCGAAAGGGCCGTTGATTGGGACGGATATACAGGAATTATTCCAAAAGAAGCAGCGACCTTTGCAGAAGTTTTAAAGAATTATGGTTACAGTACTTCCGCTTTTGGAAAATGGCACAATACGCCTGCCAATCAAACTACTGTTGCCGGACCCTTTGATTATTGGCCGGTAAATTATGGATTTCAGCACTTTTATGGGTTTCTTGCCGGAGAAACTTCGCAATATGAACCGCGTTTGGTTAATGATTTTACACCGGTTGAGCCTCCAAAAACAGAAAATTACCATTTAACAACCGATTTGGCTGATCACGCTATTACCTGGATGAGTCAGCATAAAGCATATGCGGCTGATAAACCCTTTTTACTGTATTTCGCTCCGGGTGCTGGTCATGCACCGCATCATATTTTTAAGGAATGGGCTGATAAATACAAAGGAAAATTTGATGATGGTTGGGATGCATATCGTGAAAAGGTTTTCAAACGCCAAAAAGAATTAGGATGGATTCCGAAAAGTGCACAACTTACTGCACGTGATAAAACTATGGCTTCATGGGAAAGTATTCCACAATCCGAAAGAGCTTTCCAAATCAGAATGATGGAAGTTTTTGCCGGATATGTAGAACACGCCGATCATGAAGTAGGAAGAGTTTTAGATGCACTTGAAGCGAATGGACAAAAAGACAATACGATCGTGTTTTTTATCTGGGGAGATAATGGATCAAGTGCCGAAGGACAAAATGGCTCTATCAGCGAATTATTAGCTCAAAATGGCGTTTCAAATACTATTGAACAGCAATTGGCCGCCTTAGATAAATTAGGAGGTCTGGATGCTATTGGAGGGTCTCTGTTAGAAAATAATTATCATTCTTCCTGGGCTTGGGCTGGAAATACGCCTTTTAAGTTTACAAAACTGGTTGCTTCTCATTTTGGAGGAACTCAAAACGCCATGGTGATAAGATGGCCAAAAATGATTAAGCCAGATAAAACTCCTAGAAGTCAATTTCATCACATAAACGATATTGTGCCAACGATTTATGATATTTTAAGTATAAAAGCACCAAAAGTAGTCAATGGTTTTGACCAAATGCCATTGGACGGTGTGAGTATGAAATATACGTTTAATGATGCTAAAGCAAAAGAAGTATCCAAAATTCAGTTTTTTGATAATAACGGAAGCCGTGGTGTTTACAAAGATGGTTGGTACGCTTGTACTTTCGGACCTTTATATCCTTGGATTCCCGCTCAGAAAGGTTTGGCAGAATGGGATTCAAAAAAGGATGTTTGGGAACTTTACAACATCAAAGAAGATTTTACTCAGTTTAATGATTTAGCGACCAAAAATCCGGAGAAACTAAAAGAACTCAAAGAGATTTTCAATACACAGGCGAAAGACAATAAAGATTATCCAATTGGTGCCGGAATTTGGCTGCGTATTCATCCGGAAGATGTAATTAGATCGCCTTATAATTCATGGGTTTTTGATGAAAACACGAAAAGAATGCCAGAGTTTAGTGCGCCCGGTTTAGGAAAAAAAAGCAACAAAGTTTTAATTGATATGGAGATAAAAGAGAATACTTCAGGAGTATTATATGCATTGGGTGGCAATGGAGGAGGCGTTACTTTATTCATGGAAAACGGAAAATTAGTTTACGAATACAACATGCTAATTATTGAAAGATATACGGTTGAATCCGATAAAAAAATACCGGCAGGAAAACATACCATTGAGGTTTTGACTACAATAGCAAAACCCGGTGCTCCAGCTGAAGTTACCATTACAATTGATGGAAAAGAATATGCCAAAGGCGAAGTAAAACGAACAGTTCCTGCGGCTTTTACAGCGAGTGAAACTTTTGATGTTGGCGAAGATTTAGGAGGCTCCGTTTCGATGCGCTATTATAAAAAGGCTCCTTATAAGTTTGAAGGAAAGATCAATAGTGTAAAAGTAAATTTATTATAATTTAATAATAAAATATATGCGAAAAGTAAGTTTCAATTTTGGTTTAAGTTTAATTGTATTTTTAAGTGTTAGTTTATCAGCAATAGCACAAGGCGATGGACCAAGAAATTTATTATGGAGTCCAAAAAACACTTTTGCATTTCTTCCAAAATGGATGGGAATGAACCAAAATATCACTCCGGGGAATGTACTTATTAAAGATGCCGATTTGCATATTGATGCCTTTCCGCTAACATTGGTTTATAATTTTGGTTTGGCTAATAGATATGCTCAGGTAATGCTAAATGCGGTGCCGGGTTCTGTGTCCGGAACTTTACAAGCCAGCCAGCCCGGACTTCCTGCTCCGCATTTAAGTTCGTCTGGTTTTGCGGATGGTTTTATAGGTTTTAAAATCGGACTGGTAAATCAGCCTGCTTTGAATGTTATTGAATACAGTCACTATGAAAAAAAGACATTCTCGATGATGTTTTATGGCAGATTATGGTATTCTGGTTCCTACGACAGTACAAAACCGCTTAATTTAGGTTCTAACAGATTAACTTTTGAACTGGGTTTCCCTATAGATCTTTGGTTAAGTAAAGATCCTAAAAGACCAACCTGGCTTGAAATTTATCCTGCTATTCATATGTATACGCCTAATAATGATCCTTTATTCATTTCAATGGCTAATAAGTCACAACAACATGCTTTATACTCAGTAGAGAATCACTTATCACATAATTTTACTGATAACTTCTGGCTTAGTGCCGATTTAAGATATCAATATGGAGGTGATGTGAAATTAGATGGAGTTGATCAAAATGATAAACAGAATATTTTGGGCGGAGGAATTACTGCCGGATATCAGGTAATGAAAATGTTAGGTTTGAATGCCTCCTACGGAGGAATAATTGCAGGTGATAATGGTGCCCAATCCAATATGATCAGGATTACAGCTGTTATTTCTTATGCTAATTTGAAAAAGTTGCAGAAACCGGAGTAATTTTTTGGAGATGCTCAAGAGAGTAGAGAAAGGCAGGAAGGAAGAAGTAAGAGAATATACAATATAGATTTGTGAGAAAAATGGTTTAGCGTTTAATTAAAAAATGATTATAATGAAACACATCTTAATATTGATTTGTATCGGTGCTTTTAGTTTTAATACTCTACAAGCACAAAAGGTTATTCATCCTCACCATAATAACAACGTTAAAGCTGGAAGTTGGCGAGTTCTAGGAACGGTCCATGCCAAACATACGGCAGATCATGATGCACTTAATGTTCCCGGTCCACACGATTATTATAGAAAAATTAAGTTTAAAGTAACCGATTCCCCTGTCAATATTCAACGTTTAGTGGCTCGTTATGATGATGGTGCGCCAGAAAATATCAATACGAGAGTAGAAATACCTAAAGGAGGAGAAAGCAGGGTTATTGATTTAAAAGGTGGAAAAAGAAAATTAAAATCAATTGAGTTCTGGTATGATACCAAAGGCTTTTTAAATGGTAAAGCAGATGTTACGGTATTTGCAATGAAATAATTTGTCTATCAATTATTTATAAATAAAATCTCCTTCATTGAAGGAGATTTTATTTTTGTATTATTGACCCAATCCCACTTTTTTAGGAGGAAATTTTACAAAACTAGCGGCGTGATATTTTGCTTCAGCGGCCAGGGAAGCCGTCCAGGCATTAAGTGCGTGACCCATAACACGAGATTCTTTTGGATCAACATACAAGTTAAACAACCATGGAGCAAGTCCGGTTTTAGTAACGGTAGACTGATCGATCATTAAATGGGGATCATCAGATTCCGTTATATTGAAATACATTTTGTATTCATGAAGACGTACCGACATTAACTGCGTTTCAACCCATGTATAGACACGATCGCGGTTTGAGAGACCGTTATCTACTAATAAGAAAGAAATTTGGTTAATACCGTCAATAGGGCGATCTGTAGGGACTTTATCAATTGCACCACCAATAAAGGCTGAAGTATTGTATAAATCCATCAAATCAAATAACTGGGCGCTTTGTCTTCCCGGTGTAATCATGCCTTTCCAGTACGCAACACCCGGAACACGTGTTCCACCTTCCCAGGCAGATCCCTTTGTTCCTCTAAAAGGCGTATAGCCACCATCTGGCCATGAATCTCCTTGCGGACCATTGTCTGATGTGATGAAGATAAAAGTGTTTTCAAGCAAGCCATTTTTTTCTAATTCGGCTACCAATTCTCCAATAATGGCATCTACTTCAACAACCGCGTCTTTGTACGGATATTTACTGTCGCTTTTTCCTTCAAATCTTTTAGAAGCAAAATTATCGGTATGAACTTTCATAAAAGCATGCTCTAAAAAGAAAGGTTCTCCGGATTTGGCAAATTCCTGTATTTTTTTAATTGAAAAGGCTTCTAGTCTTTCATCCGCTTCAGCAATGTCGTCTGTGCTTTTTGTAGCGATTACCAATTCTTCTTTCCCGCCTTTTTTGCCGTGAACCAAATCTTTAGAAGCGCCCATTTTGTTGTAGGCTTCTAATTTGAAAGGATCCAAAACCAAATCAGGATAACGTCGTTTATCAAAAGATTGTGTGATTTCTTTTTCGGCAGCATAATACCCGTAATATTCATCAAAACCAACCTCAAACGGTCGCATGCCTTCTAATTCTCCTACATGCCATTTTCCGGTCAAGACGGTTTTATAACCTGACTGACTTAGTATTTTAGGTAAACTAATTTCATCTGCCCAGGGATTTGCTGTTAAAACATCGCCGGCTAAAATAGGTCTTGTCAACCCAGTTCTGGCTGGAATGCGTCCAGTTAGAATTGCCGAGCGGGTAGGAGTGCAGGTAGGTTGCGAATAGGTAGAAGTTAATAATAAACCTTCTCGTGCTAATCGATCCATGTTGGGTGTTGCTGCTCCAATAGAAGCGCCGCCGCCATTAAATCCCGGATCACCAAATCCCATATCATCAATTAAAAACCAAACAATATTGGGTTTTTTACCTGTTTTCTTTTTAAGTGCCGCCAGTTTATCAATTGCAATTTTTTCCTGCTCAGGATTAGGAACTGCAGGCTGCCAATTTTCTTTCCCGGGAATTGGTTTTGCTTTGCTTAAAGGCGTGGCTTGAGCGTTAATTTTCTGAATACAGAAAATTAAAAATAGAACAAATAATACTTTTCGCAGAAAATTTACTTTAGTCATATCCTTAAATTTATTTTCATTATTTCACTTTATCATAGTAAAAATATAGACTTCTAATAAGATAATTAAAAAGTAAAGGGTAATAAAGGTTCCAAATTATAAGATGCAACCAAAAACTAAAAGAAATTGAATCAGTATCATCCCAAATCCTAACATCAGGAAATATTGTTATTCACAGGCTAATAAAAAAAAAAGCAAAAAAAATCCCATTTCGTTAGAAATGGGATTTTAATTTTGTGACCTCGACTGGATTCAAACCAGTAACCTCTTGAGCCGTAATCAAGTGCGCTATTCAGTTGCGCCACGAGGCCTTTTGTTTTTCAATAAGGTATTTTTTATACCTTTGTTGATTGCTGTTAGCGGGTGCAAATATAGGCATAAATGTGACATATACAAACGAAAAATAACATAAAAATAAAAAAAAATGAAGATTGAAAATTATATACGTGATATTCAGGGGTTTCCTAAAGAAGGAATTTTATTTAAAGATATCACTCCGCTACTAAATGATCCTATTGCAAGAGAAGAATGCCTTAAAATATTGCTAAATTCTTTAAACGGACAGAAAATTGATGTGGTAATAGGAGCAGAGAGTCGCGGTTTTTTCTTCGGAATGTTATTGGCCGATCGTTTAAATGCAGGTTTTGTTCCTGTACGTAAACCTAAAAAGCTTCCTTTTACAACAATTTCTGCTTCTTATGAATTAGAATATGGAACTGATTCTTTAGAAATACATATTGATGCTATCAAAAAAGGCGATAAAGTTTTAATTCACGATGATGTTCTTGCAACCGGCGGAACAGCAAAAGCACTTGCCGACTTAGTAAATGGATTGGGAGGCGAAATTGTTCAGTTTAATTTTTTAATGGAACTTTCTTTTTTAAATGGAAGAGAAAAAATAAAGGATAATCCTATATTTGCTGCAATTACCTATTAATGACCCAAATCATTTAAAATAAACCTACTATGAAGCAATTGTATTGTGTGGCATTACTTGCCGTATTATTTTCCTGTAAAGACAATAAAGAAACTACTGCTGAAAATTTGAATAATAACATTCAGAAAGATACAACAGTTGTAAAGGATGTAACTGATAATTCTTCAGATTTAAACCTGAAAAGTAATTTAAGAACTGGCGAGAAGCTACAGCTGGAACAGGTTTATGAAGATACTGTTCAATTTGTTAATTTTGATGGAAATGGAGATTATGCTTTATTTACGGTTCAGAAAGACAAAAAACTGATTTCGTTTTATACAGATCTTGCAAATGCCAAAGCTTTTAAAAGAGGAGATTTACTTGATGTATCCTGGAAAATGGATACCATTTATGAAGCGGGCGAAGGAGAAAAACTGGAATTTGCTGAATGGCTTGTAAATGCAAAAAAAATAAAAGATGGAAATGTGAGTTTGTTTCGAAAAAAACATCCTAAACCAATAAAATACTATTCAGAGAAAAACGATTTTACAGCAGATTTTAAAGATCATATCTACGAACAAGTCGAATATTATCTGGCAAATTCTAAAAGCGAAGTGGTAAAAAGTACTATAAAAGATGCAAACGCCGATTTAAGCTATTCAATTGAAGAAAAAGACAGAGAAAACCATTCTTATATTGTTTTAGGAATATCGAATGATTTTGAGCATCATACTAATATAATTCAATGGTTATATCTTGATGATACAAACGGTAAATTATACGAATACGACTTACCAAACGACAGATTAATTCCGTTTGATTAAGTTCAAAAAAAAATTGTCTTAGTTGGTTAAACTAAGACAATTTTGTGTTTTATAGCATATAGCACTAAGCCTATTCGGGTTTTAATTTCTAGTTTATCAAATAAACACTCTCTGTAGCCATCAATTGTTTTTGGACTTAAACACATTTCCGAAGCGATTTCTTTGTATGTTTTCTCAGTGCAGGCATGTTTTATGAAAACAATTTCTTTTTCTTTTAAATTGACTTTTTTTGAATCGTCATTGGCTTTCTTCACCAGCATTCCCGAAACCAATTCGGTAAAATAAAAGCCTTTTTCAATAACAGATACAATACCATCCTTAAATATTTCGGGTGAAGTATCTTTTAGTAAATATCCTTTGGCACCGTTGGTAATCATTTTTATGATAACTTCTTCGTCGTCATTTACAGAAAGTGCAATAACTTTAAGTTCCGGCCTGTTTTCCTTAATCCATTTCATGGTGCTAATGCCATCTAAAACAGGCATATTTACATCTAGTAAAATTAAATCCACATTGGTATCTACATTTTCCTGTAAGTAGGTAATAAATACTTTACCATTTTCAAAGCGGTTTATTACTTCAAAATCTTTAAAACTATTGATCAAAAGTTCAAGCGATTGCGAAAACAGTAAATGATCATCTACAATAATAATTTTGTTTTTAGGTTTCATTGGTTTTAGTTAAAGGGTATTCTAAAGTTACGGTAGTTCCTGATGCGTCTGATTCCATAATTAAAGTAGCTCCAATTAATTTAGCTCTTAATTTCATATTGCCCAATCCCTGGCCTGAATTTGTATTGAGCGCGTCGTAACCAATTCCGAAATCCTTAATTTTCAGGCAAAAAACGTCGTCTGTTGTGGTAATATTTACTTCAAATTTATCACTGTGAGAATGTTTTAGGCTATTATGCAAAGCTTCCTGAAAAATTCGGTAAATAAACAAATCATGTTCTCCGCTAATCTCAGGTATTTCTCCGGAAAGAGTATATTTATACTGAATGCTTTTTAGTTTTTTTATGCGCTCTAAATCTTGTTTTATGGCTTCGATAAAATTGCTTTGCAGTAAATTATCTTTATTGATAATTCGGGACAGAATTCGAATTTCGTCCAGCGATTTGGCTAATATTTCTTTTAAATCACTTAATTCACTTTGCTGAATGGGTTTTTCGCTGTTGAGATACATATTAAGCTGCATAATACCAACTGAGACGATTTGCCCAATATTGTCATGAAGTTCTTTACTGATTTCAGAAAGCGTCTGATCTTTTATTTCAATTCTGGTTTTGATTAATTCTGATTGAAAATAAAGATTAGCTTCCATTTTTTCAACGAGATAATTATTTTTTTTCTTTAAGAAATAAAAGAATATGACAAGCAAAATGATTAGTAAAGTTAAGAAAACTATACCTAACAAAATAACTAATAATTGTACTTCTTTTCGCTCCATAAAAACCCGATGATAAAACAACTATGCGTTAAAAAATTCAGAATAAACAATACCAGACTAAAAATGGATTCATCCTGTTTCACCAAGAACCATTTTATGGCAAGCATGAAAGGTAAAAAAGGTACATGAAAAACCAGAATTCCTAAGATATACCAAAAGAAAACTGATTTTTTAAAGTTTAATATTTTGTCTGAATTAAAAATTTCTACCAAATATAAGCAAGATAATATCATAACTACCAAAACGCCTACGGCAAAACTATAAATAAAAGAGTTGTTCATGTCTTTTTCAAAAAATAAAAGGTTGAGAAAAAAAGAAAACACAAACAAGATTAAAAACAGCATGGCTGATATTTTGTTATTTCGTTTTGGCAAAAGACTCCTGATAATCAATATGTAGGCAGAAATACTGATAAGCATGTAAAAATTATATACATAATAATTTAATAAACCTGTCCAGTACGTAAAATAGTAGCCAACAATTTCTATAAGTATCGAAAACCAAATTAAAATAACTAAAGATTTTGCTTTAGTATCAGGAAGTTTGTGTAATGAAATCAAACCAATAATTCCTGATAATAAAGCAAAATAGATAACATAAGATCTTAAAAATTCAAACATAAATTTTTTTTAATATGTTAAACTTGGCGGTCTGCCAATATTTCCATAATTCATTGGTTCAAGGCTTTGTATATCGCTTGGTGCATCATCTTGTATGGCAACAAAGCTTTGAATTTTTGCAGTATTGGCAGTCTCTATTTTTTTACCAGTCGGGACTAAAAATAAAGTTGTTTGTCCTGCTTTTTCTTCGTGTTTTTCATCTTCAGGATAAACGCCAAAATAAAAACGAATGCCATCAACATTGTAGCCATCTTGTGCGCCCTGAGTTTTTACATAATGAATGTAACTTTCTAAAGCTTCTATCGAATACCAAATGGCATTTGCTTCTTCTTTTTCTTCTTTTTTAGCAGACTTACCGATTTTTAAATCGGCTTTCTTTTTGTTGTAATTTACGTTTAATACCTGAGCAAATTCTCTGGTAATTAACTGACTTGGTTTAGCGGGAGGGTTTTTCATTTTTTTTAATGTAATTGGTTAAAGGTTTAGTTAACAATATTTTTATTAAATATTTCTGCCAAAAGTATTTTAATCGTTGCAGAAACACAAGGGTGAATTTACCCTTTTTTCATTAGTTTGAATTATTTTAAAAACAGGTTAAAGTACTGTTTTATAGTTGTTTAATAAGGATTACTTTTGTATTGTTTATTTCATGCAAAAAAAAAAGCAGATAAAATAAATAAAAACCACCACCAAAAATAATTATAAATAAAAAGTATGAAAACTATAAAATTTGGACTCAAGTCAAGCGAAGTTTATTATCTAAATGAACTTCTGGAAAAACTAAAATACAGCGTTATTGTTTCTGATTACTTTGGGACTCAAACGAACAAAGCTGTTAAAGATTTTCAGCTAAAAAATAATTTGGTTGTAGATGGAATTGTAGGGCTTAAAACGTGGTCTGCACTTATCGAGAAAAGCAAAGAAGAGTTTTCTTCGAATAATAAATTGCTTTCAGAACAAAATCTGATTGATTTTTCAAAGGCTCACAATCTCGAATTGGCTGTTGTTAAGGCCGTTAATGAAGTTGAAAGCGGAGGGAAGGGCTTTTTAGTAGACGGACGTCCGAAGATTTTATTTGAAGGACATATTTTTTGGAAAGAACTCGAAAAACGAAATATAGATCCCGCTAATTATGCTAACGCCAACAATCAGGATGTTTTATATAAAAATTATACAAAAAAGTATTATTTGGGAGGTGCGGCAGAATATACGAGATTGGAAAAAGCAATACGTTTAAATCCTGACAAGAAATTTAGTGATGCAGCAAAATGTTCGGCATCGTGGGGTTTGTACCAAATAATGGGTTTTAACGCAGTTTCTATTGGTTATGCATCTATAGATGAATATGTGAAAAAGATGTACTTAAACGAAGGCGAACAATTAAAGGCATTCGGCATGTTTTTGGCAACGAATAATTTGATTGGTCTTTTGAGAAACAAAAAATGGGCAGATTTTGCTTTGAAATATAATGGCCCGGCTTATAAAACAAATAAATACGATGAAAAATTGATGAAAGCGTATGCTAAATTTTCTGCTTAAGTAGGTTTTGTTTCAAGTTTCAAGTTTGCTTTTCTTTGAACATAATTTTTGCCGCAGAGTTCGCTAAGATTTACACAGAGTTTCGCAAAGAGATTAAAATAAGTTTTAAATTTAAAGTTCGCAAAGCTTTGTGAACTTTGCGTAAATCTTAGCGAACTCTGCGGTTAATTACACGTTCCAACAACCTGAAACCTGAAACTTGAAACAAAAAAACAAAAACAAACCCGACAAGTTTTAAAACCTGTCGGGTCTGAATTATGTATAAATAAAATTTTTATCTCAAACTAGCTCCCAATTCTGTTTCGAAAGTTTGCTGTAATTTCGACATGATTTTATCAATTTGAGAATCTGTAAGCGTTTTTGTATTATCCTGAATAGTAAAACTTAACGCATAAGATTTTTTGCCTTCCGGAAGTTTATTACCTTCATAAACATCAAATAAATTAATGTCTTTCAAAAGTACTTTTTCCGTTTGTTTGGCCAGATTATAAATGCTTTCATAAGTTGTATTTTGATCAATTAACAAAGCTAAATCTCTACGAACTTCTGGATATTTAGGAATTTCAGAATATTTAATTTTTCCTGTAATGATTTTTAAAACCAAATCCCAATTAAAATCAGCATAATAAACATCTTGTTTAATTCCGAAATGTTTCAATATTGATTTTTTTACAACACCCATTTCTACCAATGTATCATTGTTGTAGCAAATAGAAGTCCCTTCAGAGAAAACATCCGATTGCACCGGTGCATTTGAGATTTTATCAATTCCCAAACGTGATAAAATTGCACTCACATATCCTTTTAATAAAAAGAAATCAGTCGGTTTTTGGGCATTTGTCCAGCTTTCTTTATTTCTGTTTCCCGAAATTGATAGCGACAAATGTTTGTGCTCTTCGTAACCATTTAGGTATTTATGATATGATTTTCCGAACTCAAATAATTTTAAATCCGAATTTCTTCTGTTGATGTTGTATGAAATTGCTTCAAGCCCTGAAAATAATAAAGACTGACGCATTGTAGACAAATCACTACTCAACGGATTAAGCATTGTAACATTATGTTCTTCTTTTAACACAGTAGATAATTTTGCATAAGCTGCTGTTGTTAAGGAATTTGCCATCATTTCATGAAAACCTTGAGAATTCAATTGTGATGCAATTACATTTTGTACTTTATAATCTTCAGTTCTTGGTGAATTAGAAACTGTTGCGTTGAATTTTTTAGAAAAATCAATGTTGTTGTAACCGTAAACTCTTAGTATTTCTTCAATAACATCAATTTCACGTTGAACGTCAACACGATAAGCCGGAATTGTTAATCCTAAACCAGAATCAGAAACACTGTTTACTTTAATATCTAAAGAAACTAATATTTTTTTGATGGTATCTTTAGGAATTTCCTGTCCGATGATTTTGTAAACGTGACTGAAATTTAGTAAAACCGAAAAATCTTCTACTTTTTTAGGATACACTTCTACAACGTCAGATGTGATTTTTCCACCCGCTACTTCCTGAATTAAAAGGGCAGCACGTTTTAAAGCATATTCTGTAATCGTTGGGTCAATTCCTCTTTCAAATCTAAAAGAAGCATCTGTGTTTAATTGATGTCTTTTTGCTGTTTTACGAACGCTAACGGCATCAAAATAGGCACTTTCTAAAAATATAGTTGTAGTTCCGTCGGTAACACCAGATTTTTTTCCTCCAAAAACTCCCGCAATACAAAGCGGTCCTTTTTCATCACAAATCATTAAATCTTCTGCATGCAATGTTCTTTCGACATCATCAAGAGTTGTAAATTTAGTTCCTTCCGGAAGTGTTTTTACAATTACTTTTCCGTTGATTTTTGCTGCATCAAAAGCATGTAAAGGTTGTCCTAATTCGTGTAAAACATAATTAGTAACATCAACAATATTATTTTTTGGAGTTAATCCAATTGCTTTTAAACGATCTTGTAACCACGCTGGTGATGGTCCAACAGAAATTCCTGAAATTGTTACACCACAATATCTTGGCGCCAAATGAGAATCTTCGACACTTACATCAATTTTTAAAGTACGCATGTCAACTCTAAAATTGCTTACAGAAGGCGTAATCAATTCTACGTTTACACCACGCTGCAGCATTCCTGCTCTTAAATCACGTGCGGTTCCAAAATGGCTCATGGCATCAGCACGATTTGGTGTTAAGCCAATTTCGAAAACTTCATCATTTACAATTTGAAATACTTCAGCTACAGGAGTTCCAGGCGTTAGTGCTTCATCCAAAACCATAATTCCGTCATGGCTTGAACCCAATCCCAGTTCATCTTCGGCACAAATCATTCCGTGACTTTCCTGACCGCGAATTTTTCCTTTTTTTATAGTAAATTCTACACCGTCTTTATCGTATAAAACTGTTCCAATAGTAGCAACAGGTACTTTTTGTCCCGCAGCTACATTGGCAGCACCACATACAATTTGTATAGGCGCTTCAAGACCAATATTTACGGTTGTAACTTTTAATCTGTCGGCATCAGGGTGTTTTTCGCATGTTAACACGTGTCCTACAACAACTCCTGCTAAACCACCTTTTACAGATTCATATTTTTCGACAACTTCAACTTCCAGACCCAAATCTGTCAATAATTCCGAAGTTTGCTCAGACGTCCAGTCTGTTTTAATGAATTGTTTTAACCAGTTGTAAGATATTTTCATTTTAGTGATATTATTCTTGAATAAGGGTGTAAATATAAGGATTGATCGTGGGAGTTGGAAATATTTTTTTGTTTTTTGATTAGGATTTTTTTTTCAAAAATAAATAATTAAAGTTTGGATTTAAAAAGAAAGAGAGAACCTAAGCTCTCTCTTTTATAAATTAAAATTATTTGGTAGTACAGACTCCAGCGTGAACAATTAACCAAAAAGTGCCATCACCACTATAAGTTAAATTGTAATTATCTAGCATTGTATTGTTTAATGTATGTTGATTTCCAAATTGACCCGGCGCCGCAGTTGTAGGAGGACTATCAGATAAGTAAACATGCGTTTCTGTAAATACAGTTCCCGGATTTGTTGCGTTGATTTCGATACCTATATTAGCACCCTGAATAGTAACCGTAACTGTTCCGGCCAAATATCCTTTAGTAATATCATTTTGTCCTGCTCCGGCATATAAATTATAAGTATAAATGCCATTTTGAGCATTGTCATAATAATTTGCCCAGCCCCATTTTTCTGAGATTTGTAAGGCATTAAAAGTATAGTTTCCGTACATATACGCTGTGTCGCAAGTTGTTACATCAGGAGGAGGCGTTGTGCAGGTTCTCAGGCAATAATTAAAATAAGTTGCCCAGTTTTTTCCGGGAAATTTAATATCTCCGGCCCAGCCAGTTTCAGTTTTTACAATAGTTCCGTTTATAACATTTTTCATGCTGGAATGTGCTGCAATGTAAAAACATTTGTTTGCATCCAGCGTTATACTGGAAATGGGGATTGTAAAAGTGTAGTTCTGAACTAAAGGGTTAAAAGTCTTTTTATACGGAAATTGTCCGGGAACAGGGTTTCCATTTTGGGTTGGAATACTGGCATACGGACCAACAAATAAATGCAGTTCACTAAAATACCAGTTGCTAAGTGCAGTATAGGTTACATAAAGATTGGTAGCATCATTTTCAACTAAAATTTTTCCCGAGTTTGTAAATTGCCCGGCCATAATGTCAATTGAAACAGGATCACATTCTGAATAAGTTCCTTTGGAGGTTAAACTGGAACTATTCGATTCTTTAGCTTCTGTTGGAGTCTCGTTACTTACAGGATCGTTAGCACAATTGACAGAAACAAAAGCTAAAACCAGCATTAAAATAATTTTTTTCATTTTAATAAGGAATTAAATTAGTAAAGAACAATTCAATACCATCTGCGCAGATTTTAACAGGCATATAAATTATCGATCACAAATTTTATCGCTTATTATTAACATTTCAAAATATAATCGTTTAATGTATTATTTAGGCGATTAAAGGTTTGTTTATTAGTGTATTAGATTGCCAATATATGATTTAAAGTGTTTTGAATTGAGTATTTTTCATTTTTATTATTAATATTTTATTAAATAGATATTAAAAGCTGGTTATAAAAATGAATATGTAATTTTTGTGCTATTAAATGAATGAAAAGTGCTATTCTATTTCGATTCATGAAGGTAAATTTGAAATGAATCAAAAAAAATAATAATATGAGCAATACCACAGAAAGACCTGAATTTAAGGCAAAATACAATAATTATATAAATGGAAAATTTACAGCTCCTCTTAAAGGAAAATATTTGGATGTCATTTCGGTAATTGACGGAAAAGTATTTACACAAGCCGCGCATTCGGGAAAAGAAGATTTAGAACTGGCCGTCGAAGCTGCTTATGAGGCACTTAGACCGTGGCAAAAAATGTCTGTCGCAGAAAGAAGTATATTATTAAATAAGATCGCTAAAAAAATAGAAGATAATATAGAATATATTAAAACCGTACAAACTCTTGACAACAGTAAATTGATTCATAAAAAAGCCGCGTCTGATATTGCTCTGGCAATTGATCATTTCAGGTATTTTGCAGGTTTAATTCGCACAGAAGAAATTTTAATTGCCCAGCTTGATTCCAAAATTGTTTCTATTGTATTATGTGAGCCATTAAGTGTTGTTACCAGAGTAATTCCGTGGAATTTCCCGATTTTACTGGCTGTCTGGAAAATTGCTCCCGCATTGGCAGCAGGAAATACAATTGTTTTAAAAACCACCAAAAGACTACCTATTTCAATATTAGTTATAATTAAGTTAATCGGAGCCGTCCTTCCTCCGGGAGTTCTAAATATTGTAAACGGTCTGGATATCGAACTTACAGATTCATTAAAAGCAAATAAAACTGCATTTGGGAATTCATCTGCTGAAGAAAAAATTCCAGATATTTACTACCCGTCTGTGGCGGATCATGATGATGATTTTTTTGATAAAGCTATTGAAGGCGCTGTCTTATTTGCATTAAATCATATATTAATCAATCAGGATATTAATTAGAAGGGAGCAAAGGTGCAAAGGTTTTCTGTAGTTAGATCTGAAAAACCTTTGCAACTTTGAACCTCTGTCCCTTAAATCAGTAGCCCTAAACCTTAAAAAAGATTAATTGACATGCAACATCTGATATTGTTTTGGAGTAATTCCTTCATACTTTTTAAACAATCTTGTAAAATAATTAGCATCTTCAAAGCCAACTAAATAACAAACTTCATTAATTTGTAATTCAGGATTTCGGAGTAATTTTTTAGCATGTTTTATTTTTTCATTCAAAATATATTCAATCGGACTCATTCCCAGTTCTCGTTTGAAAAACCTGTAAAATGATACGTTACTCATACAGGCTTTTTCACTCAGACTTTTAAGATTAATATTTTCTTTTAAATTGAGTTTGATAAATTCAGTAATTTCAAAAATCAGGTTATTAGACTGGATAATCATTCCTTTGTCTAAAGCATGTAAGTTTTGAGTTTGTATAATCCGAATCAGTAATTCCTGCAAAGTCAGGTCGGCCAGGGCATCTTTTGTAATCGAGGGGCTCATACATTCCTTAAGAAGTTTATTCATCGTTGTCGCCAGATCAGCATTATTATAAAAGTAATAATTTTGATAATCTAAGTTCCAATATTCATTATGAAATTCTTTTGGATAATGTTCATTTAAAAAATTTAATGTATCAGTTATTTTCGATTTATCAATTGCTAATGCCAGACATTGTGTTGGTTTTTTTTCTGATGCTTCGGGAAAATCGATTTTCATTTCTACGTTTGAAGGAATTATAACGGTTTCTCCGGGCAGATAATCAAACGCGGGATCGTCAAAAAGATGCATTGTCTTTTTTCCTTTTAACATACTTGTTATAACAAAATCATTAAATTTTAGCGGCACCAAACTAGAAGATTGGTAAGTTTCAAAAATATTTAACTCACATTGATTTAGTGTGTAAACTGTTCTGTTTTCAACAAGTGTTTTTAATGATTTTTCATTCGACAAATTTGGAGGATTGATGAGAAAAGGTTGCTTGCTCATTTAATTAAATTTTTAAGTGTATTTTTTAAATTTAATCAAATAAAACAAAATTGTAGGATTTAACTTTCTTCTAAATCAATTCTTCAACGTGTTTTTTAATGTTTTCAGAAATCTTTCTGGTTGGCAAATCATTTTCATCATCACCAAACGGATCTTCAATTTCTTCGGCAATAAGTTCTAAACTCGCCAAAACATAAAAAATAAAAACGACCACCGGTGCAACATAATATCCCAGACTAATTGAATATCCAAATGGCAAAGTCATCGTGTAAAAAAAGATGAATTTTTTGATAAAAGCGCTGTAAGAGTAGGGAATAGGTGTGTTTTTAATACGCTCGCAGGCTCCACAAATATCGGTGAAAGATTGTAATTCTTCGTTTAAAATAATCAATTGATCGCCGGTAATTTTTTTGTCATCATACAAATCATTGATTTTATGAAACATCATTCTTTTCAACTGATTCGGTTTGTGTTTATGATGATCAATTTCCAAATCTACATCTTCAAAAAGCTGTTTGCTCGTATCTACATCTTTAAGATGTTTGTGCAAAATATCGGCATACATTGGAATGAATTTCCTGAAAAATTTCCTGTCATTCTCGTCTTTTAGCATTGCCGAAAGTTTAATCGCAAGATTACGGCTGCTGTTTACCAGACCGCCCCATAATTTACGTCCTTCCCACCAGCGATCATAAGCCGTATTGGTACGAAATACAAGCAATAATGAAATGACAAAACCAAGCATTCCGTGCATAATAGGAATGTTGTGTATATAGTCGTTTTTACCAAATTTAAAATATTCAACTTCCAGATAACCAACCGTTGCCGCATATATTCCGATAGCAAGCATAATAGGCAATAACTTTCTAACAGTATCAGATTTATGAAAATGGAATATAAAAGTAAACCAGTCCTTGGTATTGTATGAGATCATTAAAGTTTGTTTTGAAACAAATTTACTTAAAAATTAATAGTTCCCGCCAATTCTTTTAATGCAATTTCGGATAATTTTGCTTCGTATTGCGCATTGCTGTAACGTACTTTTGCGTTTACATAATTAAGCTGTGCCGTTCTGAAATCAATCGTTGTTATTGTTCCAATTTTGAATTTATCCAAAGTAATATCCAAATTTTGTTTGGCAATCGCTTCGTTATCTTCTTCAAGATCAATTAATTCTAAATTCGTTAAATAGGTTTGAAAAGCCGTGCTTAATTGTGTGTTCAAAATCATATTTTGCTGCTCAATTGCGATTTGAGAATTCTCGATTTGCAATTTTGCTACTTTTTCATTTCGATGCTGATTAAAGCCATCAAATATGTTAAGCGTTGCATTAAAACCATAATTTAAACCTTTTGAAGATGCTGAACTTGTAAAACCCAAACTCGACTGGCTTTCAGAAAAATTGTAGCCCGAGGTCAGGTTTACAACAGGATAACGGTCTGCTTTTACTTGTTTAAGCTGCAATTCGGCAATACGTTTGTTGATTATTTGAGCTTCGAGAGCCGGATTTTGTTTTTGTGCCAAATCCATTAAATTAGCTAAAACCAGAGTACTGTCAACTGTAACCAGATCAGTAACTTTAAAGTCAATTTTTGGATCACGCGCCAAATATTGGTTCAATAAAATCTTGGCATTCGCATAAGATTCTTTTTGTCTCAACAAAGCAACCTGATCTGAATTTAAATCAACCTGAGCATTTAAAACCTCTAATTTTGAAGCTTTTCCAATACTGAAACGGTTTTGTGCCAATGTCAGTCTTTGTTTTGAAATTACAATAGTTGTGTCCAAAGCCGATAATTGCTGCTGCTGTAGAACCAAATCGTAGTAAGAAGAATTGACCTGACCAATTTTTACCAAAATGGTTTGTTTAAGCTGAGAATCACCAAGCTTTTGAAGCTCTTTTAACTGATCTAATCTGGCGAACATTTTCATACCGTCAAAAACCGTCCAGCCCAGTGTTACACCATAATTTAAACTGTTGTTTTTTGCATTATCCAAAGAGGTTGAAGTTCCATCCTGGCGTGTTTGCGATGAGTTGGTAATGCTGTTATTATCAACAATTGAGGCAGTCGCAACGGGTAGCATTCCTGCATTTCCAATGGTTACATTTGTCTCGCTTATCTGGGTATTATTTTTTGCAATCTTAATTTCAAAGTTATTCTCCAAAGCTATTTTCATAGCATCTTCAATAGTCAGCGTTACTTGTGCATTTATTTTTATAATGCATAAGAAGAATAATAAACTGCTAAATAAAATTTTAATATTCATATTGGTTTTCTTTTGCTGTAAATTCAGAAACTAAATCAGGAATTTACAGCCAATAAATTATTTGTTACTTTCTCTTTCGTATTCGTCAATATGGTCAAATTCCGGATAATGTTTTCTGGCTTTAGACCACATTAAATAGATTGCAGGAATAACAAAAAGCGTCAATGCTAATGAAAAAATTGTTCCTCCAACAATTACAACTCCCATTCCAATTCTACTTGTAGAAGCCGCTCCAAGTGACATTGCAATTGGCAAAGCTCCTAATGCGATAGCTAAACTGGTCATCAAAATTGGACGTAAACGCGCTTCCGAAGCTTCTAAAATAGCCTCAAGTTTTGGCTTGCCCTGTTCTCGCAACTGGTTGGCAAACTCTACGATCAAAATACCGTTTTTGGTTACCAAACCAATAAGCATTACGGTACCAATCTGGCTAAAAATATTCCATGTCTGGTTGAATAGCCATAGAGAAAATAATGCGCCGGCAACAGCCATTGGAACAGTTAAAATAATAATTAACGGATCTATAAAACTCTCAAATTGAGCAGCCAGAATCAAAAATATTAATAATAAAGCCAACCCGAAGGCGAAAGAAGTATTAGAGCTGCTTTCGACAAAATCTCGCGATTCTCCACTTAAATCGGTTGTAAAACTCTGATCTAGAACTTTAGCTTTAATTCGATCCATTTCCTCAATACCATCGCTGATACTTTTTCCCGGTGCCAAACCTGCGGCAACAGTTGCAGACATATAACGGTTATTGTGGTATAATTGCGGTGGATTACTTTGCTCTTGTATTTTTACAACATTATCCATCTGAATCAATTGCCCGGATTTGTTTCTCACAAACATCGAGGTTAAATCCAAAGGTTTCGAACGGTCTTTTTGATCAAACTGACCAATTACCTGATATTGTTTTCCGTTTTTAATGAAATACCCAAAACGCTGTCCACTTAAAGAAAGCTGTAAAGTCTGCGCAATATCCATAATTGATATACCTAAACTTTCGGCTTTTGCACGATCGATACTTACGTTTATTTCAGGCTTGTTGAATTTTAGATTTACATCGGTCGTAGAAAAAACATCACTTTTACCGACTTCTTCCATAAAAGCAGGAATTTTTTCTCTAAGTTTATCAAAAGTTGGCGCCTGAATAATATACTGAATCGGAAGCCCGCCACGTCTGTTTACGGAAATTGTAGGCTGTTGAATTACAGATGTTTTAGCGTCTGGATATTTTTTAGTCCATTTGGTTAATTTATCAGCGATATCTTTTTGAGATCTGGCTCTTTCGTCTGGTTCTTTTAGTGAAAGTCTAATAAAACCTGAATTTGTTGCAGAACCTCCGGAACCTCCCGCGGTAATAACTAAACTAACTTTTTTCTCCGGAATAGAATCATCAACTAATTTTGACATTTCCTGCATAAAACGGTTGGTATATTCATAAGAAGAGCCTTCTGGAGTGGTCATACGCATTGTTACAGAACTACGGTCATCATATGGAGCTGTTTCTTTTGGTAGAATGGTAAAGAACAAATAAATCAATCCAAAACAAACAATCAAAATAGGGAAACTGATCCACTTTTTATCCATAAAACGGCCAAGAGAATCTGCGTAACCGCTGTTTAATTTTTCAAAAAACGGTTCTGTTTTAATATAGAATTTCGATTTTTTCTGTTCGCCGCCTTTCATCAAATAGGCGTTTAGCATTGGTGTTAAAGTCAGGGATACAAAGGCAGAAATTAATACCGCGGCACCAATTACGACACCAAATTCCCTAAAGAGTCGGCCAACGAAACCTTCTAAGAAAATTACAGGTAAAAATACCGCAGCAAGTGTAACCGAAATCGAAATTACAGCATAAAAAATCTCGTTTGATCCTTTTATTGCCGCTTCAATTGGCGACATTCCTTCTTCGACTTTCTTGAAGATATTTTCGGTTACCACAATTCCGTCATCCACCACCAAACCTGTAGCCAAAACAATTGCCAATAAAGTTAATACGTTGATAGAGAATCCGAAAAGCCACATGATAAAAAACGTAGCGATTAACGAAACAGGAATATCAATTAAAGGTCTGAAAGCAATTGCCCAGTCTCTAAAGAATAAATAAATGATGATAATTACCAGAATGATTGAAATTCCCAATGTTTCGGCAACTTCAAGTACTGATTTCTTTACGAACAGTGTATTATCAAGTGCGATATTAAGTTTAATATCTTTTGGGAGATCCTTTTTTAAAGCTTCGTATTTTTTATAAAATTCAGATGAAATATCTAAATAATTAGCTCCCGGCATCGGCACGATGGCTAAACCAATCATTGGAAGTCCGGACGATGTTAAAGAAGTTTCAATATTTTCAGGGCCTAATTCGGCACCTCCAACATCGCTTAAGCGAACAATTTTATCACCATCGGTACGAATGATAATATTGTTGAATTCTTCCGGTTTAGAAAGATTTCCAATTGTTTTTACGGTAAGTTCTGTATTGTTTCCTGTTAGTTTTCCTGATGGCAGTTCTACGTTTTGTGCGTTTAAAGCATCGCGAACATCAGAAACAGTACAATTATAAGCATTTAATTTTATCGGATCGATCCACAAACGCATCGCATAACGTTTTTGTCCCCAGATTTGAACACCACTTACTCCTGGAATAGTTTCTAAACGCTGCGAAATAACATTTTCGGCATAATCACTTAATTCTAAAGGGCTTCGGCTGTCACTTTGAACTGTCATCGAAATAATAGATTCACTATCAGCATCAGCTTTAGAAACTACCGGAGGCGCATCAATATCCTGGGGTAAACTTCTAACGGCTTGCGAAACTTTGTCTCGAACATCGTTTGCAGCTTCTTCTAAATTTTTATCTAAATTAAATTCTATGGTAATATTACTGCTTCCCTGATTGCTTGACGAAGTAATATTTCTGATTCCATCAATAGCATTTATTGCTTTTTCAAGGGGTTCTGTAATTTGTGATTCAATAATGTCAGAATTGGCTCCGGTGTAGTTGGTTCTAACAGAAACCTGCGCCGGATCAATAGAAGGGAATTCCCGAACACCCAGAAAGGTATAACCAATGAAACCGAATAAAATAATCAAAAGATTCAGTACAATGGTTAAAACGGGCCTTCTTATACTTGTGGTTGATAAACTCATGTTTATATTTTAGATTTTAGATTTTGAATAAGGAAAATAGAGTATAGAGAATAGATTTAAGATTTAAACTTCATCATTATTAACTTATAACTCTTAACTCATAATTCAAAACTACTTTTTTACGTTAACTTTTATAGGAGCTTCATTTTTTAATGACATTACACCACTTGTAATCAAAGTGTCGCCTGCTTTTAATCCTGATAAGATTAAGATTGAAGCATCAGTTCTTGTTGTAGCGTCTACCATCACTTCTTTGGCCTTGCCCATATTTGCGATATAGACTTTTTTACCATCCTGTATTGGTATGATAGCCTCAGAAGGAACTACAATAGCATCTTTAATAATGCTTAAAGGCAGTTTTACATCGGCAAATGTTCCGGGAAAAAGTTTTCCTTCAACATTATCGGCAATCGAGCGTATTTTTAAAGTACGGGTTGCGACTTCAACTTCCGGCTCAATGGCGTAAATTTTTGCAGTATATATTTTATCAGATCCCGAAACAGTAAAATCAATTATAGAACCTGATTTTACTTGCGAAGCATATTTTTCGGGAATAGAAAATGTGATTTTTAATTTTCCGGTATTAACCAATTTTGCAACCAAAATAGTTGGTGTAATATAAGTTCCCGGTGAAATAGAGCGCAAACCAATTTTTCCTGAAAAAGGAGCTTTCACAGAAGTTTTGGCAATTTGTGCTTTAATTAATTGTGTTTGAGCTTTCATTGATGCGTAATCTGCATTGGCAACATCAAACTCTTCCTGGCTTATAGCTTCTTTTTGCAAAAGTAATTTTGCTCTTCTTTCGTTTTCAGCGGCTAAACCTTCTTTTGTCTGTGCCTGCTTTAACTGAGCTCTTAATTCAATATCGTTTACTTTAAAAAGAACCTGACCTTTATTTACATATGTACCTTCAGTAAAATAAATCCCCTCAACAATTCCCGAAACTTCACTATGAATTTCTACTTGTTCATTGGCTTCAATAGATCCTGATAATGATAAATTATTATCAAAAGTTGAAGTTTGAACAACAATTCCGGTTACAGTTGTAGGTTTGTCTTTATCGCCGAATTTTTTAGATTCATCATTTTTACTTTTGTTAGACATCACTCTATAAGTGATAAACCCTCCGAGTACTATAATAATAAGGGCGTAAATTAGGTTTTTCAGTTTCATAAACTTGAGGTAAAGATATTTTTTTGGTGTTTTTAGTAGCTCGCAAATTTAACTTTTTGTATTGAAATCAAAAGGCGTTAGCTTTTATTTAACAATAAATTTAAACAGCTGTTTAATAGATTATTCGGGCAAACTTTTGCCTTTAGACTGGTTTCTTGATAAAAGGTTTAAACTGAATTTGATTTTTTTTTCTGTTAAAGTTAACAATTTCCGGATGATAATGTTTAAAATATTTATAATCAATTAATTAGACTTTATAAATGCTTTATAATAATTCTAAACAAACATTTTTTTTGCATTTTGTATGATTTATTTTGCAGTTTATCGTTTTTATTTGTAACATTGATAAGCTTAAACAAAATGGTAGTTTTTTGCGAGAATATTAATGTTTTCGGCGGTTAAGTGTTAAAGTATGTAAGTTTTTTATTTAATTTTAAGTTAAAAAACTACTTTTTTAAAACTATTTAATTAACAAGTGTTTATTAATTGTTTGCTTTTTAGAGAAAAAAACTACCCATTTATGAGAAGAAAAATACTCGTTGGTTTATGGATTTCGTTATTGTTTTGTGCTATTTCATTTTTGTTTTGGCAGAATGAAATAAAGTATACTTTGCCCACACCAATTCCTCAAAATTTCCACCAGATAGCAATAGGAAATAAAGTCGACCTAAAATGCTGTATCACTGATAACAGACCTGTTTTTATTCATTTTTTTAATCCAGATTGTCCATGTTCCCGATTTAATATTCCGCATGTAAGTGGATTGATTAAAAAGTACGGAGACCGGATTAATTTTAAAATTGTTGTACTGAATAAAAAAAAGAATTTTACCATAGAAGAAATTCAGAAGAAGTTTGATGCCAAAATTCCCGTTTATTTTGACGAAAGTATTGCTAAAAATTGTGGTGTTTTCTCAACTCCGCAAGCCGTTATCGTTGATCCGTCGCATAATTTGTATTATCGAGGAAACTACAATAAAACAAGATATTGTACTAATGCCGACAGTAATTATGCACAAATGGCATTAGAATCATTATTAAAGCAAACCAAAACTCCATCATTTGATGCTTTAGCTCTAAGAGCTTACGGATGTTCATTACCAAAATGTTCTAAATAAATCTAACCTTAACCAAAATTACCAAAATTATGAAAACAAAAGCCAGTTTAAACGAACAGGATTATTTGCACAGTTTTATGTCAACAATGACGCAAAAGTCTGATACTATTATCAATTATGTTCTTGCAGCCTATTTCTTTCTGGGAATTGGCCTTTCCTTTAAATACGACACCTTTGAAATTGGAGTAGGAGTTGGTACATTAAATCTCCTAATGTATTATTCTGCAAAACTTTTACTTAAAAAATCAAATTTTTACCAGTATGTTTTATCCGTTGTGCTGGCTATTTTTATGGCACAATACATTTACCAGATGCACGGTTTGTTTGAAATGCATTTTACAGTATTTATTGCCAGTACGATTCTTATTATTTATCAAAACTGGAAATTACAAATTCCGCTTACGCTTTTGGTAGTAATACATCACGCAGGTTTGGCTTATATGCAGAATTTTGTTTACCAGGATCCAAATGGTTTACAAATTTATTTTTCGCAGGTAAATTTTGATGTGGAAACGTTAATTATTCACGTGATATTGGCGGCCGTAGTGTTTTTTATGAATGGTTATTGGGCTTATTATTTTAAAGAACACAGTCAGAATCATATTTCTAAAATATCTGACGAATACGAATTGGAAAACATCAAATTGGCTTCGGCAAAATACAGTTCACTTTCTGCAACTAAAGAATACAATGACTTTGTTCATAGAACTACCTTGGATTTAAAACTTCCTGTAAGCTCTGTATTAAAATTGATTGATGTTTCTAAAGGACATACTGACAATGACCAATTGCTGAGCTACTTGGAAATGATGAGAGACAGTGCCAAAAAAATTGATGATTTGGTGAATGATATTCACGTAAAATCAACCAATAGCAGAGGTTAAAATTGAGTAGTTTCAATACTTCGACGATTTCCAAATCAATTTTAACTTAATCTTATTTTATGTCCAAACACGATTTTGAATCGGCAAATACTATGCTGACAGACTTAAAAAACTCTTTTGATGTTTTCTTAAAAAATGATGTTTCGTCAAAAACAGAATTTAAAACTGATTTTGGTAAAGAAGTTACTAAAATTTTTGACGAGAACCAGGATAATCCAAATGCAAAAAAATTAGATTTTCAGTATAAAAAAATCATTCAGATAGCAAACGATATTCAGCATTTAAAATCTGTAAATGATGATACTTTGCCAGACTGGCTGGAAGATGAACTGGAATCTGTTTTTAAAAAAATCAAAGACTTATTAAAGATTTTAGAAGAAGAACTTAATTAAAATAAAACGTAAGAAATATCATTTTATACGTAAAAACGTAAGTACATATTAATTTTAAACACAAGATTTATGGATACCAGAATTACTCGCCCGACTCCATCTGATAGAGAAGTTGATTGGAATAAAACTAAAGTGTTACTAAGTAAAACAGATACAAAAGGAACCATTTTATACGCCAATGAAGCTTTTATCGATGTTTCTGGTTATGATGAATTTGAGCTGATCGGACAGCCGCACAACGTTATACGTCACCCGGATATGCCAAAAGTTATTTTTAAATTTTTATGGGATAGTATTAAATCAGGCAAAAATATTCATGCGATCATCAAAAACATGTCTAAAACAGGCAGATACTATTGGGTAATTACCGATTTTAAAATCATAGCCGATGAAGATGGAGAAATTGTTGGATATTTTGGAACCAGAAAATCGGTGCCCGAGACTATTATCATTAAATTTATAGAACCTTTGTACAAAAAACTAATACATATTGAAGAAGTTAGCGGAATAGGGGCTTCTGAAGATTATTTGACAGGTTTTCTTGAAGAACGTAAAAAAACATACATGGAATATGTTGATCATCTTGTTGCAACAGGCAAAGACGACAAAAATAAAGTAAGTAAAGGCTTTTTTAATGGTTTTTTTGAAAAGAAAAATACAAAAAAATAACAGTAAATTATTTTGAAGATTAAAACATGACGGTGTACTTCATTGTATCGGTAAAATTATTCAACTTCAAATTTGCTCCCCAACAAATTTAAATCAGTCACCATGCGGTAAATGAATGTTTGATACAGTGAAGTATTTTTTTCTTTAGGCTCAAAGTGGCAAAGGTACAAAGGCACAAAGATATTGAGAACCTACGCTTTTAATTTTAGTTTGAAATTAAACCTTTGTTCCTTTGTACCTTTGCGCCTTTGTACCTTAACTAATATAATTCCAAATGTTTTTCTTCTTAGTTAATTCTATAAAAACAGCTTTCAGGGTTGCATGCTCAGGTTTTTGGAGTGGTGCGTCATTTTTTAAAACCATCATGGCATAATTTCTTGCTAGTGCCAAAATATCACGATCACGAACAATATCAGCAATTTGCAGATTTAAAACACCGCTTTGCTGAGTTCCCATCAAATCTCCCGGACCGCGAAGTTTAAGATCGACTTCGGCAATTTCAAAACCATCATTTGTTTGCACCATTGTTTCCATTCTCGTTTTACTATCGGCACTTAATTTATGGCTTGTCATCAAAATACAATAACTCTGTTCGGCGCCACGACCCACGCGGCCACGCAATTGGTGAAGCTGAGACAAACCAAAACGTTCGGCACTTTCGATAATCATAACACTGGCGTTGGGTACATTTACACCAACTTCAATCACAGTCGTTGCGACCATAATATTGGTTTTCCCTTCAGAAAAACGTTTCATTTCGGCATCCTTATCCGCAGGTTTCATTTTTCCGTGCAAGATTGAAATTGAATATTGAGGAAGCGGAAAATCACGTGAAATACTTTCGTAGCCATCCATCAAATCCTTAAAATCCATTTTTTCTGATTCCTGAATTAGCGGATAAACAATGTAAATTTGTCTTCCTTTTGCAATTTCATCTTTTAGAAATTTCCAGACTTTCAATCGATTACTGTCAAATCGATGAACAGTCTGAATTGGTTTTCTGCCGGGAGGCAATTCATCAATAACAGAAATGTCCAGATCGCCATATAAACTCATCGCCAGAGTTCTGGGAATAGGCGTGGCAGTCATCACCAAAACATGTGGTGGAATATCATTTTTCTTCCACAGTTTAGAACGCTGTTCAACTCCAAAACGATGTTGTTCATCAATTACGGCCAAACCTAAATTTTTGAATTTTACTTTATCTTCCAGCAAAGCATGCGTTCCAATCAAAATATGTAAACTGCCGTTTTCAAGTTCTTCATGAATTATTCTTCTGGCTGCTGTTTTGGTTGAACCCGTTAATATTTTTATGTTTAGGTTTAAAGTTGCAGCCAATTCTGATAAACCAATAAAATGCTGATTGGCAAGTATTTCTGTTGGTGCCATCAAACAAGCCTGAAACCCGTTATCGATTGCCAAAAGCATGCTTAAAAATGCCACAATTGTTTTTCCGGAACCTACATCACCCTGTAATAATCGGTTCATTTGGGCGTTACTTCCCATATCAGAACGGATTTCTTTAACCACACGTTTTTGTGCATTTGTAAGTTCAAAAGGCAAATGATTCTGGTAGAATTCATTAAAAAATTCACCCACTTTAGTAAACGGATGTCCCTTTATTTTATGTTTTCTAATGAGGTTTTTTGTGATTAATTGCAATTGAATAAAAAACAATTCTTCAAATTTCAATCTAAATTGGGCTTTCGCCAAAGCCTCAGTACTTTTTGGAAAATGAATATTGAATAAAGCGGCTTTTTTTGAAATCAGTTTTAATTCTTCGATTAAATAAGCCGGAAATGTTTCAGAAAATAATGCCTGAGTTTCAATAAACAATTGCTGCATCAATTTATTGATCGTTCGGTTCGAAATTCCGCGATTTGTTAGTGTTTCTGTTGAAGGATAAACAGGCTGCATCGCAGAACGAAGGCTTTTTTCGTGCTCGCTGAGTAATTCAATTTCCGGATGCGCCATACTAAACTGACTTCCGTAAAGGGAACATTTTCCAAAAATCACACAAACTTCATTTAGTTTTAGACTCTCACGAACCCATTTATGTCCCTGAAACCAATTCAGGTCAATTTGTCCTGTATCATCAACGAAAGTGGCAACTAAACGTTTTTTATTTTTTGCAAATTCAACCGTTTTAATATTGATGATTTTTCCAATAATCTGAACTTCAGAGCCTGTGTTTTGTAGTTCATTTATTTTATAATAACGCGTTCTGTCAATATATCTATTTGGAAAAAAATTAATCAAATCGCCATATTTATGAATGCCCAATTCCTTACGAAGCAACTGACCACGGCTTGGGCCAACACCTTTTAAGTATTCGATTGGGGTTTCGAGGAGATTATTAGACATTTTTTAGACTTCTTAGATTTTAGTCCCGAAACTTCGGGATAGACTTTAGAAAATAGAAATTAAGAATATAGACAAAAGTCTTTACTCTATATTCTTTGTTCTATATTCTTTTCTCTTTAGGATAGCGAAGATAGATTTTAATTAGGAATTTTAAAAATGAATAACAATAGAAAAAAATGTAAGAAAAATATTGTATTTTATTTTTTTATTGTATTATTGTAAGATTAATTTTATACTAAACTATTAAACCAGCATCAAAATGAATAATAAAATTCTTTATTTACTAATTGTTTCATTCTTTTTGTTATCCAATTCAAATTTATCAGCTCAAAGTCAAAACATTACCATTTTATCAATAGAAAATTCAGACAGAAGTGTTGATTTATTATATGAAAAGAAAAATCCGGGAAGTTATACACTAACCCTTGAATTTTCAAATTTAAGTAATTGTAATGTTAGTACTTACGAAAAAGTAGTAAGCGAAGATTCAGGATTTATTATGAAACTTGAGCCATTAAATAAAGATCAGGATATTACTTATTCGATGCGATATTCTGCTACTTTAGGAGCTGTAAATCCAAAAATCGATAATTTATTTCGTTACATACTTCCTTTCAAAAATGGCAAAAAAATAAAAATATTTGAATCAGAATCTGCAGGTGAAAAATATTTTGGTTTGAAAAAATCTGTAGATTGGAAATCGTATGCAGTAGCTTCAAATAAGCCGGATACAGTATATAGCATGAGAAAAGGTATTGTGGTTTTGATAGATAATCAATACAACGACAACTCTCTTTTAGACGCTCAATTTACTTCCAGAAGAAATCAAGTAGTGATAGAACATGAAGATGGAACTTTTGCAATGTATAAAGGTTTCCAAAAAGATGAAATCTTTGTAGAACTTGGACAGACAGTTAATCAACAGACTGAATTAGGAATAATTGAAAAATATAATTTGAAGAGCTATAGATTAGATTTTGATGTTTTTTATCTGTCTCAAGATGTTGTAAACTCACAAAACAACCAATCTTCACCTGATGCTAAAAATACATATCAATATTTTCCACCTGTTTTTTACACTCAGGATGGAAGAAAGCGCCTGGAATCTGGTAAAGAATATACTGTCTTTGTAAATGAAAATATTTAATAAAGAATTTAAAAACCGGGAAGAAAGAATTTATAAGAAAAAAATATTCTTTAAAGTGAAACTGTTTCTTTAATTGTTGCCAAAGTTTAAAAACTATATCTTTGAGTTTTTAAATTTTGAAAAATGACAACACATTTAGCACTTCTGCGCGGAATCAACGTTTCGGGACACAACATGATGAAAATGGAAGCTTTGAAAACAATGTTAGAGAATATTGGTTTTCAAAACGTGAGAACGTATCTGCAATCCGGAAATGTTTTTGTAGAAAGCGAAGAAGAAGCTTCAAAAGTAGGTTTTATAATCAAACAGGAAATTTTTAAAGTTTTTGGACACGAAGTTCCTACGATTGTGATTACGAAAAAAGATTTGGAATTGTGTTTTGCTAACAATCCGTTTTTTAAAGAAAAAGATATAGATACCAAAAAACTCTATGTTGCTTTTGTTTCAACTGTTTTGAAAAAAGAAAACATAAATGACCTAAAAATCAGTCAGTTTAAACCTGATGAAGCAAGTATAGACGGAAACAGAATTTTTATTAAATATGAAATTGGAGCCGGAAAAACCAGATTAGAAGGTAAATATATTGAGAAAAAACTAAATGTTATAGTAACAATGCGAAATTGGAATACGGTTACGAATTTGCTTAAAATGTATGATGAAAATTAGAAAATGTGTCAATTAGAAAATGAGACAATTACAAAGCGTTCTAAAATTATCAAATTGACACATTTTCTAATTGTCTAATTTAGTTTTTAGGTATCAAATCGCAATACCAAAATCCAAAATTAAAAGGATCGTCTGTATTTGTATCACAGGCTGTATTTGAAGTATCTTCATTTCCGGATTTTTCATATTTTCTATAAACAATTTCTCCAATTTCAAAATTTATGGGTTCTGAAAAAATAGGTCCGTCAAAAGTAAAAGTATGGAATTCACCGTTTTCGCCACATACGTCTACATTATCAGGTAAATCATTAATGAAATCCTGATCGATAATTCGTCCCACAAAACTTTTATCTAAATAACGTTCGTTTACGCAAACTACAATAGTTTTAAATCCCAAAGTAATAAATTCCTGTATCAAATTTTGCGTTGGAATTTTCCAGATAGGAAAAACACCTTCAAAGCCAATTCTAGCCAATTGATCTTCACGATATTTTCGTAAATCTTCGAGAAAAATATCTCCAAAAACAGAATGTGTAATTCCTTCGTTCTTTAATTCCGTTAAAGTTTCTGTCATTACATTTTCGTAAACTTCCATGGATGGCATTTCCGGAATCTGTAAAATTTTTAATGGAATTCCGATGCTTTTCGATTGTGATTCTAACAATTCGACCCGAACACCATGCATTGAAATTCTCTGAAATTGCTGATTTACGCTTGTTAAAAGATATTCGATCTTATATTCAGGATTTTGCAGTATTTTATATAATGTAAGTGCAGAATCTTTACCGCTGCTCCAATTGAATATGGCTTTTTTTTGTTTTGACACGATGTTGTAATTTTCTATCGTAAACATACAAATTTCATTCGATTTGTTGATTAAACCTTTGTAACTTTGGGATTTTGCCACAAATTTATTTTCAATGAAATACATCCTACTATTATTTACCACTTTCATATTTGCACAACAAACCCAATTTGTCGATTTTAAATCGGTAAACGGACAATTGAAATTAGATGCCAAAGAAAAATCTGTTTCAGGATCTGTAGATTATGAATTTGAGGTTCTAAAACCTTTGGATACCATAAAATTAGATGCCAAAAATATGGAATTTTCTAAGGTTGCAATCAACCAAAAAGAGGCGATTTTTGTTAATACAGGAAAACAATTGCAAATTATTTACAATTTTGAAAAAGGGCAAAATCATCTGACTTTTGATTATGTTGTAAAACCAAAACAGGCTTTGTATTTTGTAGCTATCGAAAATGCTGAAGTTCAAATCTGGACACAAGGGCAGGGAAGATACACCAGCAATTGGTTTCCGAGCTTTGATGATGTGAATGAAAAATTGATTTTTAATCTGGGGATTACTTATAATAAAGAGTATCAGGTTGTTTCAAACGGAGTTTTGAAAGATAAATCGTCAAGCGGAGATTTAGTTCATTGGCAATACCAGATGAAAAATCCAATGAGTTCTTATTTATTGATGCTTGCCATTGGAAAATATGACAAGAAAGAATTGATTGCGAAATCTAAAATTCCGTTAGAATATTATCTGGAAAATAAGGATGTAAACCGTTTTGAACCTACATACAGATATTCGAAACGTATTTTTGATTTTTTAGAAAAAGAAATAGGGGTCAGTTATCCATGGGAAATTTACAGAGAAATTCCGGTTCGCGATTTTCTATATGCGGGAATGGAAAACACAACTGCAACACTCTTTGCAACCCGTTATGTGGTTGATTCAATTGGTTTTGAAGACCGAAATTATACTAATGTTGACGCGCATGAATTGGCACATCATTGGTTCGGAGATTTAATAACAGCCGAAAGCAGCACACATCATTGGCTTCAGGAAGGTTTTGCAACTTATTATGCTGCTTTGGCCGAAAGAGAAATTTATGGTGATGACTATTTTTACTCGAAATTATACGACACAGCCCAACAAATAAAATTTGCTTCGAGAACTGACACAATTCCAGTTTTGAATGCCAAAGCGAGCTCGCTTACTTTTTATGAAAAAGGCGCCTGGGCTTTATTTGTTTTACATGAATCTATTGGCGATAAAGCATTTAAGAAGGCCGTAAAAAGTTATTTAAAAAAATATGCATATCAAAATGTGAATACTCAAAACTTCTTTGATGAAATTAAAAAGGTTTCGAATTTTGACCTCGTTCAGTTTCAAAAAACCTGGTTAGAATCTACTGTTTTTGATACTCCTGCAGCAAATGCTTTGTTGAGTAAAAATAAAGCAATCCAAATTCGCTTAGAAGTTGATAAATTGAAAAAGACACCAATAGCAGAAAAGTTGGATTTTTTAAGAAACACTTTGAAATCAGATGTTTATTATGCGGTTAAAGAAGCAATTGTTGATCAATTAGAAAATGAAAAATTTGAAACAAAAAAAGAACTTTTACTTTTGGCTTTACAAACCAATAATATACAAATTCGACAGGCTGTTGCGACTACTTTAACCAAAATCCCGGAAGAATTTAGATCAGATTATGAAACCTTATTAAATGATAAATCATATCAAACACAGGAAATTGCTTTGTATTGGCTATGGAAAAATTTTCCGGATCATCGCACGGCTTACTTAGATAAATCAAAAAAATGGATAGGTTTTAATGATTATAATCTTCGTACTATGTGGCTTTCACTGGCGTTGTCAACTCCGGATTATGCTCCTAATTCAGAAGATTTAATTGCTGAACTAATTTCGTTTTCTTCTAATAAATATGAAGCTACGACACGACAAAATGCTCTTGAAAAATTAATCGCATTTAAAATAATTAACGATCAGGTTCTCAGTAATTTGGTTAGTTCTACAACGCATCATATGTGGCAATTTTCGAAATTTGGAAGAGACACGATTCGATTTTTATTAAAAAAACCTGAAATGCGTGCTTCATTTGATAGAATTTTACCTAATTTGACCCCCGATGAACAGTTTCAATTGAATCGTTTGTTGAAGGAGTAGAAGAAAGAGAATGGAAAATAGAACAAAGAAAATAGAGCAAAGAAAATAGATTTTTGCGTGTAGCTTTTAGTCTTTTTTCTATATTCTTTACTCTATTCTCTAAAAAAAAGCCCAAAAACAAAATAAATACCTACATTAAATTTATGAGAGCATTGGTTATTTCAGGTGGTGGCAGCAAAGGCGCATTTGCCGGCGGAGTTGCACAATATTTAATAGAAGAAAAAAATCACGAATATGATTTGTTTCTGGGAACTTCAACAGGAAGTTTGCTGATTCCGCATTTAGCCTTGGGGCATATTAAAAAAATTCACTCTGTTTATACCAATGTTACCATGTCAAGTATTTTTAATATTTGTCCGTTTGTGGTTAAAAACAAAGATGGAGTTGATATTGTAACAATAAACCACTTTAATGTTTTGCGTCAGTTTTTTAAAGGGAAAAGAACATTTGGCGAAAGCAAAGGTTTAAGAAAATACATTAAGAATAATTTTAGCCTTACTGATTTTAATAAGCTGAAGAAACTGAATAATGATGTTATTATTACCGTAACCAATTTTACTAAAAACGAATCAGAATATAAATCTATAAAAGATTGTAGTTATGAAGAGTTTTGTGACTGGTCGTGGATTTCGAGTAATTATGTTCCGTTTATGAGTTTGGTTGAAAAGGACAATTGCGAATATGGTGATGGAGGATTTTCCAGTTTGGTTCCTATTCGTGAAGCCATTAACCGTGGAGCCACAGAAATTGATGTAATTATTTTGGAAACTGAAGTGAATATGGATAAAATGGTTATTGGAAAAAACCCGTTTTCGTTAATGATTGATTTGTTCCGAATTGCCCTGGATCAGGTGGAGAAACATGATATTGCTATAGGGAAACTTATGGCAAACAATAAAAATGTGAAACTTAACTTATATTATACTCCGACAAAACTTACAGATAATGCGCTTATTTTTAATAAAGAAGTGATGAAGGAATGGTGGGAGCAAGGTTATGAATATGCTCAGAATAAGTCTGAGGTTATGAGTGATAATAGGTAATTTTAGATTGTTGATTTTAGATTTTAGATTGCTAGGGTAATCTAAAATCTAAAATCTGAACTCTAAAATATTTTAATCCTACCAAAGTTCCGAAACCTCATTCTTAATATAACCCAAAGCAGCATTACTAGGAGATTGTTTCTCTAATAAATCATTCAAAATTACTTCACGTAATTTATCTGCGCTGTCAACACGGTCGCTCATGGCAGCTTTACGAATAATTTGAATCGTTGAGTTTTTAGCTGTTGTGATAATTGTCCAACATTCATCAGACATGTAAATTTGCTGTGTTAAATTATGCTCGAATTCTTGTTCGATTTGGTCGATTACGAAGTTTTCATAATCGTGTTTTTCGTTTGAAATTGGCGCAACTCTAATCAATAATTTTGTTAGGTTGATACGCTCTAAATATAAAGTCATACGTTCGTAAGCCTGTAAACGTATTGGTAATGATTGTTTCTGATATTCTCTATTCAATAAAAAAGCACGTTTTTTATCGTTGTTTTTAATATGCAATTCAAAAAAACTGTAAGCTACAAATCCGGTAACAATGGCTGGTAAAGTATAACTGGCTAATTCTATAATTCTTGTAAAATCCATTTGAATAATTTTTCAACAAAAATATACTTTTTGAGGAGAAAACAACATTATTTTTTATTGTAATAAATGAAATGGAAACTTACTTTTGTGCACAATTCTTTAAACTGACTGAAACCCAATATAAATGGAATCATACATCATAATTTTGCTTTGTTTGGCGGCTTTTGCTGCAGGATTTATTGATGCCATTGTTGGCGGCGGCGGATTGATTCAAACACCAATGGGCTTGATTTTATTGCCAAATTTGCCTGTTTCTACCGTTATTGGAACTTTAAAATTACCTGCTTTTACCGGAACTGCTTTTGCAGCTTTCCAATATTTGAAAAAAGTAGTGATTCAATGGAAATTACTTTTGATAATGATGTGTTTGGCGGTTCCATCTGCGTTTTTAGGTTCTACGATTTTGACAATGGTAAGCAATGATTTTATGAAACCACTGCTGCTTGTAGTTTTGTCGTTATTGTTTGTTTACACTTACGCAAAGAAAAATTTTGGTCAGCATGTTGAAAAAGACCATTCGGCAACAACTCAGATAATTTATGCAGTTGTAATTAGTGTAATTGTTGGTTTTTATGATGGTTTTATAGGTCCTGGAACGGGCAGTTTTTTTGTAGTTGCCTTTATCGCTTTATTGGGCTTTGATTTTTTGCATGCTTCTGCAAATGCCAAAATGGTAAATCTTGCCACTAATTTTGGTTCGATTTGCTTGTTTATGATAAAAGGAAAAATCATTTGGTCAATAGCAATTCCGATGGCAATTAGTAACGGACTAGGAGGATGGCTTGGTGCAAAACTGGCAATAAATAAAGGAAATGGTTTTATTCGAATTTTCTTTTTAGTTGTGGTAATTGGGACTTTGATACGTTTTGCTTATGATGTGTTTTTTAAATAGAGTTGCTAAGATACTAAGTTGCTAAGGTTCTAAGTTTTTAGCATGAATCTTAGAACTTTGGCAACTTAGAGGATCAGCAAGCTTGTTTAAAAGAAGCGAAATGTTTGAACTTAGCCCCGATAGAGGCGGTATCCTCGAAGTGAAACGAAGAGATATAGCCGAAAGCGGGAATGTTGCCTGAAAAAGAGCCCTTTGTTTTGCTTCGGACAATCTTTTATAATGACTTTATTCACTAATTCTAAAATATCTTAGCAACTTAGAACCTTAGTACCTTAGTATCTTTCTTTTTACATCTATAATTGCTATTTTTGCATTAAAAGGAGAAAAATTTCATGCAAAAATATATTGACCAGCTCAACGAAGCGCAACGAGAACCCGTTTTAAAGAAAGATGGGCCAATGATTATTATTGCTGGTGCAGGATCTGGAAAAACCCGTGTTTTAACAATTAGAATTGCTTATTTGATGGCGCAGGGTGTTGATGCATTCAACATTTTATCACTTACTTTTACGAATAAAGCAGCCCGTGAAATGAAACACAGGATTTCGGATATTGTGGGTGCAACTGAGGCTAAGAACTTATGGATGGGAACTTTTCACTCGATTTTTGCCCGTATACTACGCTCAGAGTCAGATCATTTGGGTTATCCTTCCAATTTTACAATTTACGATTCACAGGATTCGGCGAGACTTATTTCTTCGATTATTAAGGAAATGCAGCTGGATCGTGATATTTATAAACCTAAACAGATTTTAGGCCGAATTTCGAGTTATAAAAACAGCTTAATTACTGTAAAAGCTTATTTTAATAATCCTGAGCTTGTTGAAGCCGATGCAATGGCAAAAAGACCAAGATTGGGTGAGATTTATCAGCAATACGTAGAGCGCTGTTTTAAAGCCGGTGCAATGGATTTTGATGATTTATTATTGAAAACCAATGAATTGCTGACTCGTTTTCCGGAAGTTTTAGCGAAATATCAAAATCGTTTCCGTTATATTTTGGTTGATGAGTACCAGGATACCAATCATTCTCAGTATTTGATTGTTAGGGCTTTATCAGATAAATTTCAGAATATTTGTGTGGTTGGAGATGATGCTCAGAGTATTTATGCTTTCCGCGGGGCGAACATTAATAATATCCTGAATTTTCAGAAGGATTATGAAGGTGTTGTAATGTTTCGTTTGGAGCAAAATTACCGTTCGACACGAAATATTGTTGAAGCGGCAAACACTATCATGGAGCATAATAAAACCAAACTGGATAAAGTAGTTTGGACGGCGAATGATTTTGGAGCAAAAATTAAAGTTCATCGTAGTTTGACCGATGCCGAGGAAGGGCGTTTTGTAGCGAGTACCATTTTTGAACAGAAAATGCAAAATCAGCTTCATAACGGAGCTTTTGCAATTTTGTATCGTACTAATGCTCAGTCGCGTGCGATGGAAGATGCTTTAAGAAAACGTGATATTCCGTATAGAATTTATGGCGGGTTGTCTTTTTATCAACGTAAAGAAATCAAGGATGTTTTGTGCTATCTGCGTTTGATAATTAATCCGAAAGATGAAGAAGCGTTGATTCGTGTGATCAATTATCCGGCGCGTGGAATTGGAGACACAACTGTTGAAAAACTAACTATTGCTGCCAATCATTACAAACGTTCGATTTGGGAAGTAATGGTGAATATTGATAAAATTGATTTGAAACTCAATTCCGGAACAAAAAATAAATTGAATGATTTTGTGACGATGATTCAGAGTTTTCAGGTAATCAATGAAAATCAGGATGCTTTTTATATTACAGATCACGTGGCTAAAAAAACAGGTCTGGTACAGGAATTAAAGAAAGATGCTACGCCGGAAGGAATGGCAAAAATTCAGAATATCGAAGAACTTTTAAATGGTATAAAAGATTTTACTGAAGGACAAAGAGAAATTGACGGAGCAAGAGGAGCACTTTCTGAATTTATGGAAGATGTGGCACTTGCTACTGATTTAGATAAAGATACAAGTGACGAGGATCGTGTTGCGTTAATGACAATTCACCTTGCAAAGGGACTTGAATTTCCGCATGTATTTGTAGTGGGTATGGAAGAAGATTTGTTTCCGAGTGCGATGAGTATGAGTACAAGAAGTGAATTGGAAGAAGAACGTCGTTTGTTTTATGTAGCTTTGACCCGTGCAGAGCATCAGGCGTATTTAACTTACGCACAATCTCGTTATCGTTGGGGAAAACTGACAGACAGCGAACCGTCTCGTTTTATTGAAGAAATTGATCCGCAATATTTAGAATACTTAACGCCTGCAGAAAGTAATTACCGTTATAAACCAATGATTGACGGTGATATTTTTGGTGATGTTGATAAATCAAAATTACGATTGGCAAAACCGGTTGGAGGAACTCCGCCTAAACACATTACGGATAACGAGCCAAAACCGGATTTGAATATTCGAAAACTAAAACCTGTTGCTGGAAATGCGCCAACTTCTTCTGGTGCAAATTTATTCGACAGTAAATTAACGGTTGGAAATGTTGTTATGCATGAACGTTTTGGAAAAGGTGAAGTTGTTAATCTTGAAGGTGTTGGAGCTGATAAAAAAGCTGAAATAAAATTTGAGGTTGGCGGAATTAAAAAGCTATTGCTGCGATTTGCAAAGTTGGATGTTATAGGGTAAAAAAAGTTTCAAGTTTCAAGTTTCAGGTTGCTTGACTTTGAACATAAATTTAACCGCAAAGTTCGCAAAGATTTACGCAAATAAATTAAGCTGTGTTTTACTTTAAAGTTCACAAAGCTTTGTGTGCTTTGCATAAATCTTTGCGAACTTTGCGGTTAAACGGACTTGGATAAACTTGAACCTGAAACCAGAAACAAAATTAAATTTTAAACAAAATTAAAAATGGCCGAATTTATAAAAATATATCCCGATAAACCTAGTGAAGCTGCAATTGCAAAAGTTGTAAAAGTGCTTAAAAATGGAGGTTTGGTAATTTATCCAACAGATACTGTTTACGGTTTGGGCTGCGATATTACCAATTCTCGTGCTTTGGAGAAAATCGCAAAAATTAAAGGAGTGAAGTTAGAAAAAGCAAATTTTTCATTCATTTGTCATGACTTGAGTAATTTATCAGATTATGTGCGTCAGATTGATACTTCTACTTTTAAAATTCTAAAAAGAGCTTTGCCTGGACCTTATACATTTATTTTACCCGGTAATAATAATTTACCAAAAGAATTTAAAAAGAAAACTACTGTTGGTATTCGTGTTCCTGATAATAATATTGCTTTGGAAATTGTTCGCCAATTAGGAAATCCAATTGTTTCGACTTCTATTCGTGATGAAGATGATGTAATTGAATACACAACAGATCCTGAGTTAATTTTTGAGAAGTGGCAAAATCTGGTTGATATGGTAATTGATGGTGGTTATGGGGATAATGTTGGTTCGACAATTATAGATTTATCCGAACATGAACCGGTTATTGTAAGAGAAGGGAAGGGCGATATCGATATTTTGTAAAAAAATACTGAAATAGTATAATTATTTAAAATATTTAACTAATTTTAGGATAGTTAAAATTTAGTTAGTTAATTTAAAAATAATGCTATTCTTAATTAATATTTAATTGGTTATTAAAAAAAGTTAAGAGTAAAATAAAAGCAGGTCAATTGACCTGCTTTTTGTATATTCTATAAAATGAAAAGCCAGATTATTTAGCTTGTTTTTTCATTTCTTTTTCAATCATATCGTAGAATTGATCGATTTTTGGCATAACAACAATACGAGTTCTTCTGTTACGTGCTTTGTTTTCAGGAGTATCGTTTGCAACTAATGGAATGTATGAACTTCTACCAGCAGCAATTAATTTTGCAGGGTTAACACCAAGGTCATTTGTTAATACACGAACGATAGAAGTAGAACGTTTAACACTTAAATCCCAGTTGTCTAACAAAACACCGTTGCTTTTGTAAGGAACATTATCTGTGTGACCTTCAACCATACATTCAAAATCAGGTTTGTCGTTTACAACTTTTGCAACTTTAGCCAAAACGCCTTTTGCTGCATCAGTTACGTCATAACTTCCACTTTTAAATAACAATTTATCAGCGATAGAGATGAATACAACTCCTTTTTCAACATTGATTTCGATATCCGGATCGTTGATTCCAACTGCACCTTTTAAACTTGTAACTAATGCTAAAGTTACACTGTCTTTTTTAGTAAGCGCATCTTGAAGTCTAGAGATTTTTAAATCTTTTTCTTTTAAGCTTTCTAAAGATTTTTCAAGGTTTTCAGCACCTTTTGTAGTTAAAACTGTTAAATCTTTTGAGCTGTTAATTAAGTCTTGATTGTGTGCTTTATAACTTTCAGCTGTTGCTGCTAATCCTGCTTTTTCTTCTAGACAAGAATTTAATTTAACTGTGCAAGAGTTTAATAAATCTTGTGTCTCTTTTTGTTTAGCTTCAAGCGCCGCATATTCCTTTTTCGATACACACGAAGTTAAGGCCATTAATACTGATAGTGCGATAACTATTTTTCTCATAGGTATTATATTTAATTAAACGTTGATTACAAATTTAGTTTTTAATATTTTGATTACTGTTAAAGATTTCCTTAAATACAGTCAATTTCTTAATGTAATACAAGTAAACGATACTTTTTACGGTATAGTATTGCTGTATCTGAAAATCTTTTCGCTCGCGTAAATATTTTAAAGATATACAATAAAATGAAAAATGCGCTTTTAAAATAGCAAAAGTATGTTTAAATTTTCCTTGCGTAAGAAAACGGATGCCAGCAATACCATCCAAAATCATTCGGAAGAAAATTACAAAAAATAAACCTTTTTTAGGTAAATTTTTGACTAACATCAATAATGAATTTCTGAAATTCAAAAATGTTTTTTTAGGATTCCCTTGTTGTAGTGTTGCGCCTCCAACATGATAAACAACAGATTGTGAATTGTATTTGATTATATGGCCTTCATTTGCAGCACGCCAGCATAAATCAATTTCTTCCTGATGTGCAAAAAAAGTTTCATCAAATCCTTTTAATTCGTCATAGACCTCTTTTCGAATAAAAAAACAAGCCCCGGATGCCCAGAATAACTCGCAATTATCATCGTATTGACCGTTGTCTTTCTCTAGTGTATCAAAAATTCTTCCGCGACAAAATGGAAAACCATATTTGTCTATAAAACCACCTGCTGCACCGGCATATTCAAAATATTCCTTGTTTTTAAAATCCAGGATTTTAGGCTGAATGATTGCGGTTTGTTTTTCAGAATCAAAGGTATCAATAATAGGTTTTAGCCAATTTTCTGTTACTTCAATATCAGAATTAACTAAGGCATAAATTTCTGCATTTACCTCTTTCAGGGCATCATTGTAGCCTTTTGCAAAACCGTGATTACCGCTATTTTTTATGATTTTTATTGTTGGAAAATTTTGCCTGACAAAATCTATCGAATTATCTGTAGAAGCATTATCTGCAACATATATAGTGGCTTCCTCTGAAAATTGAATTATTGAAGGTAAAAATTGTTCCAACAATTTTACTCCGTTCCAATTTAAAATGACAACAGCTATTTTATCCAAAAGTATTTTTTATTATTTAGTAAATTTCTTTATAATCCGGTAAAGATTTTAAAAACTCATATTTTTCGTTTTCAAAATCCATCTGACAGTAATAATGAGTCAGACCATTTGTGACTTTCAAAAATCGTGCCTGCATTGTCATATTATAACGGGCAATTTGATCAAAAGTTGCTTGTGATATTTTTACCTCTGGAGCTTTGCACTCTACCAATATATGTATAGAACCATCAGAATTAAAAACTACAATATCATATCTTTTTCGTAATCCGTTTATTGTCAAAACTTTCTCTACGTTTATGAGTGATTTTGGGTATTTTTTTTCATTCATTAAATAATGAACAACATGTTGGCGAACCCATTCTTCTGGAGTAAGAATGATAAATTTTTTCCTGATTTCATCAAAAATAGACACTTTATTTTCGCTATTTTTGAATCGGAAAGTATATGAAGGAAAATTTAGCTTTAACATAAAGCAAAAATATAAAATAAGTTTAAAGATTATGGTTTTCAATCTGAAATCTGAAGTCTAAAATCTGCAATCAAAATTAAATGGACGAAGTTGTAAAAATTGTTAATGATATAAAAGCAGGAAATATAAAACCAATTTATTTTTTAATGGGCGAGGAGCCTTATTATATCGATAAATTATCTGAATATATTGAACAAAATATACTTTCTGAAGAAGAAAAAGGATTCAATCAGACTGTTTTATACGGAAGAGATGTTTCTGTGGAGGATATAGTTTCAACGGCCAAGCGCTATCCTATGATGGCTGATCGTCAAGTTGTTATCGTGAAAGAAGCACAAGATTTATCCAGAACAATTGATAAAATCGAATCGTATGTAAATAACCCAATGGAAACAACTGTTTTGGTTTTTTGCTACAAATATAAAACGCTTGACAAACGTAAAAAAGTCACTAAATTATTAGCGCAAAACGGAATTGTTTACGAAAGTAAAAAATTGTACGAAAACCAGGTTGGTGATTGGATTAAACGTGTTTTAGCTGGAAAAAAATACACAATTGACCCAAAAGCAAACGCCATGCTGGTGGAATTCCTGGGTACTGATTTGAGTAAAATCAACAATGAACTGGAGAAACTTCAAATCATTTTGCCACAAGGAACGATGATTACACCGCAGCATATTGAGGAAAATATTGGTTTTAGTAAAGATTACAATGTTTTTGAACTTAGAAAAGCAATTGGCGAACGTAATCAATTGAAAGCCTATAAAATTGCAGAAAATTTTGCCCATAATCCAAAAGAATATCCTTTGGTAATGACAACCGGACTGGTTTTTGGATTTTTTGTTCAGCTTTTAAAATACCACGGACTTAAAGATAAAAATCCTAAAAACGTAGCGGCGGCAATTGGCGTAAATCCTTATTTTTTAAAGGAATATGATTTGGCAATTAAAAATTATCCGATGCGAAAAGTGAGTCAGATTGTTGGGGCTTTGCGTGATGTAGATGTTAAAAGTAAGGGAGTAGGAGCAAATGCTTTACCACAATCAGATTTACTAAAAGAAATGCTTTACAAAATATTTAATTAAGCCGTTAAAATTCACGATATTTGCCTTTCTAAAAATTTTACTACTTAAAAATAATAATTACACAATTATGGGAATGAATAAAAATACCGTTTTAGGATGGGCTACTTTTATAATGATACTTATGGGATTGTTGCTTATAGGTCTTGGCGCTTTTAGATACAGAGATGTTTCAGGCTGGGGGTTTGTAGCAGTAGGTGTTGGCTTTTTTGCTAATGCCTGGGTTTTTAATGCATTAAAAGGTAGAGTCTAAAAAAAACATTAATTGCAAAAATCAATTGCAATATACAATCAATAGAAAATAATTAATTAAAATAAAAACAAACAAATGTCAGACGATAAGAAAGTAATTTTCTCAATGCAGAAATTGAGTAAGACCTATCAGGGAGCAGACAAACCAGTACTTAAAAATATTTACCTGAGTTTCTTTTATGGTGCTAAAATTGGTATTTTAGGACTTAATGGTTCAGGAAAATCTTCTTTATTAAAAATTATTGCAGGAGTTGATAAAAACTATCAGGGAGATGTTGTTTTTCAACCTGGTTATACTGTAGGTTATTTAGAACAAGAGCCAATTCTTGATGACTCTAAAACAGTTATCGAAATTGTTCGTGAAGGAGCTGCTGAAACTATGGCAGTTTTAGAAGAATACAATCAAATTAACGATTTATTTGGTCTTGAAGAAAACTATTCCGATCCTGATAAAATGGATAAGTTGATGGATCGTCAGGCTGCTTTGCAAGATAAAATTGATGCTCTTGGTGCCTGGGAAATCGATACAAAATTAGAAATCGCAATGGATGCATTGCGTACACCAGAAGGTGATACACCAATTAAAAACCTTTCAGGAGGTGAGCGTCGTCGTGTAGCTTTATGTCGTTTGTTGTTGCAACAGCCAGATGTATTACTTCTTGATGAGCCTACCAACCACCTTGATGCTGAGTCTGTTCTATGGTTAGAGCAACATTTGGCACAATATGCAGGAACTGTAATTGCGGTAACGCACGATAGATATTTCCTAGATAATGTTGCTGGTTGGATTTTAGAACTAGATAGAGGAGAAGGTATTCCGTGGAAAGGAAATTATTCTTCCTGGTTAGACCAAAAATCAAGCCGTATGGCACAAGAAGAAAAAGTAGCTTCTAAACGTAGAAAAACGTTGGAACGCGAGTTGGACTGGGTTCGTCAGGGAGCAAAAGGTCGTCAGACAAAGCAAAAAGCACGTTTACAGAATTACGACAAATTATTAAACGAAGACCAAAAACAACTGGATGAAAACTTGGAAATCTATATTCCAAATGGTCCACGTTTAGGTACGAATGTTATTGAAGCAAAAAATGTAGCCAAAGCTTTTGGAGATAAATTATTATATGATAATTTAAATTTCACTTTGCCACAAGCCGGAATTGTTGGAATTATCGGACCGAACGGTGCTGGTAAATCGACCATTTTTAAAATGATTATGGGTGAACAAAAAACGGATAGCGGAGAATTTTCTGTTGGAGAAACGGTTAAAATCGCTTATGTAGATCAGTCGCACTCTAATATTGATCCGAATAAATCAATCTGGGAAAACTTCGCCGATGGTCAGGAATTGATTATGATGGGTGGAAAACAAGTAAACTCAAGAGCTTATTTATCTCGTTTTAACTTTGGTGGAGGCGAGCAAAACAAAAAAGTTTCAATGCTTTCAGGTGGTGAGCGTAACCGTTTGCACCTTGCAATGACTTTGAAAGAAGAAGGAAACGTACTTTTATTAGATGAGCCTACAAATGATTTAGATGTAAATACACTTCGTGCCCTTGAAGAAGGTTTGGAGAATTTTGCTGGATGTGCTGTAATTATTTCGCACGACAGATGGTTCTTAGACAGAATTTGTACGCACATTCTAGCTTTCGAAGGAGATTCTGAAGTTTATTATTTCGAAGGAGGTTTCTCTGAATATGAAGAAAATAAAAAGAAACGTTTAGGTGGTGATTTAACTCCAAAACGTTTGAAATACAGAAAGTTGATTAGGTAGTTTCTGATGAATTTTTAAATTAAAAATCCCAAATTCCAATTTAAAACTGGAGTTTGGGATTTTTTATTGGAAAATTTCACCCAAATGACACTCTTAGCGAAGTCGAAGAGTAAGGAGCTATTTCCTGCTATCCGCTTGTATCTTTTATTTTTTCTAAAGAAAAAAAATAAAAGGATACCGCTTCTATCAGGGCTAGGGCACTAGGTTTCATAAGAATTTTTTCTATCAATCGTATTCTATGTCAGACTGAGCGAAGTCGAAGTCCGCAAAGAAATAATGTAAAGTATGTATTAAGATTGTAGAGCTACTTACGAAGATAAGATCCCTCGTTCCTCGGGATGACATAAAATGAGAATAAATAATAAATAAAATCTGTGTAAATCGGCTTTATCCGTAAAAATCCGTGGGCTGATTTTTATAAAAACTTCGCCTTCAATTCCGGGGTAGGAATCATGCAGCTTTCTTTTTTGCCATACCACTTGTAACGGTTTTTAGCAATGTAATCGTAAATATAGTTTCGAATTTTTTCCGGGAATATTTTTAAAACAGAAATCAAACTATAAATTCCGCCAAGTTCTTCCGCAATTTCAATAGCCGCCGTTGATTTATAATAATAAGCAACACCAGGATTGTATAAAATGATACTATCAATCTTATTTTGGTCAACACCAATATATTTACAAATCTCAATTCCCAATTCTGATTGCAATGCTACAAAACGAAAAATATCTTTTTTATCATGTTTGATGATAAACTGAACTGAACTGTTGCATAAATTGCAAACACCATCGAAGAGGATTATTTTTTTGTTTTCTGGAAGATTTTGCATTTTGTATATTTTAGGTAAATCTTTGTCAAAGCTTAAAACTTTGACAAAGCTGGATACGTTTTGTCATTTCTGAGAAGATTGTGTTTTTTTAATGTATCGATTAATTCTATTAAAACTAAAATTATTATAAATTCTACAAATCAAAAAACGCATCCATAAACTGTTTATAATTAATTTTATAAAAAATTACATCTTCCAAATCGTATTTTTTAAAATCAGTTCTTAAATCGTCTTATTTTGATTTTTGAGTAAGATTTGACATTTCAACGCTGAAAACTCCGATAGAAAACTGAAAACTTATTTCTTCCCGGCTTCTACAAATTCCAATTCATCCAGACTCACTTTCGAAGTAAAAATTCCGTAATTGACTGTAGCTTTATTTTTTTCGATTGAATCAATACTTCCAACAGATCTTCCATCAAGCATTCTTACTCTGTCACCAACTTTTAAAATTGGTTTTGGTTTTTCGATAACAGGTTTAAGTTTCTTTTCTTTTTTCTCTTTTCTGATTTCTTCAACTTGAACTGAAACTTCGGCAATAACTTCTTTTTTCTTTTCGATTATAGCTTTGGCTTCTTTTGGAGTAGCTTTTTTACGTTTTGAATTTTCAATTTCTATGATTTTCAAAAATTCTCCAATAAGTTCTTTTTTGTTTTTATTATTGAAATATTTTTCTGAAATGTCTTCGATTTTCTGACCAATGTAAATTGTCTTTTGGTTGCTGTCATATAATTCCTGATAGCTTTCCAGTTTCTGTTTGATTTTTACATTGATGTTCTCCATCTTTTTACTTTCCTCACGAGCTCTTGTTTCTTCTTCTTTAAGATTTATAGAAGTTTTTTCCAATTTAGATCGCTCTTTTTGAAGTGTTGCAATGGTTTTATCAAAACGAACTTTTCCAACTTCGATTTTCTTTTTGGCACGATTTATTAATCCAAACGGAATTCCATTTTTCAAGGCAACTTCAAAAGTAAACGAGCTTCCGGCCTGACCTAAAGCTAGTTTATACATTGGCTCAAGTGATTTTTCATCGAACATCATATTCGCATTTGTAGCAAAAGGCAATTCGTTTGCAAGGATTTTCAAGTTTGAATAATGCGTTGTGATAATTCCGAAAGCTTCACGATGATAAAATTCTTCTAAGAAAATTTCAGCCAGAGCACCACCCAATTCAGGATCAGAACCCGTACCAAATTCATCAATTAAAAACATGGTTTTTTTATTGCATTTCTTAAGGAAATAATTCATGTTTTTTAATCGGTAGCTATAGGTACTCAGGTGATTTTCAATAGATTGATTATCTCCAATATCCGTTAAAATTCTATCAAATAAGAAAGTTTCACTTCTTTCATGAACCGGAATCAACATTCCTGATTGTAACATCAATTGTAATAAGCCAACGGTTTTAAGCGAAATTGTTTTTCCTCCCGCATTAGGTCCCGAAATTACAATAATTCGGTTATCTTGTTTTAATTCAATTGTTTGCGGATGCGTAACTTCATTTTTTTGTTTGTTATTCAGATATAAAATCGGATGATATGCTTCTCTGAAAAACAATCTTCTTTCTTCAGTAATAGTTGGTAAAATTCCGTTGATTCTGTTAGCATATTTTGCCTTTCCTGCAACAACATCAATATCGCTTAGAAACTCCTGATATTCAATTAATATTGGTAAAAACGGTCGAATTTGATTTGATAATTGCTTTAAAATTCGGGTAATTTCTTCTTTTTCTTCGTATTCAAGATTCGCTAATTCTCTGGAATATTGCAAAGTAGCTTCTGGTTCGATGTAAGCAATGCTTCCTGTTTTAGAACTTCCTAAAATCGAACCTTTTACTTTACGGCGATACATGGCTAAAACGGCTAAAACACGACGGTTTTGAACAAAACTTTCTTTGATATCATCTAAATAACCAAGACTATTGTTATGAGAAAGAGCAACTCCAAAACTTTGGTTTACTTTACCGCGAACGATATTCATATTTTGGCGAATACTCAAAAGAGCAGGTGAGGCATTGTCTTTTATTTCACCATATTTGTCTACAATCGCATCAATGAGAGTAACAATATCTTTGGTATATTCAACTCTTGAAGCTCTTGCATTTAAATTGGGATAATAATCGTCGAATTTTTTAAGGAAATTCAATAAGAAATTTGCTGTTGATGAAAGCGTTGCAATTTTTCTAAAACTTCCAACTTCAAGGAAACTATCTTCAATTGCCAGAAATTTTATTTCATGTGTAATGGCATCAAATCCGTGATTCGGAATTGCGTTATTATTTTCAAAAGACGAAACATATTCTGATGTCTGCATTAAAGCCTGCATCAATGTTTCTTTATCTCTAAATGGTGTTATTTGTAAAGCTTTTTCTTTTCCAATATCGGTATTACAGCCTGCAGAAATGGTTTCGAGAACTGTTGGAAATTGTAAATCTTGTAATGTTTTTTCGGTAATACTAATCATTTAATTCCTTTAATAAAGTACGTACAAAAGTACGAAAATAGTATGATTGAATTCGACAAACTTATTGCCTAAATTTTATGGCTTTGTAAATATGATTTTACTTAAAAATTTCTGAAATTCGCAATAAAAATTATCATGGACATAAAAATGCATTCTTCGTGGAAACCAGTTTTAAATGAAGAATTTGAAAAACCATATTTCAAAGAATTAATTGATTTTGTGAAATCTGAATATACAACCAAGGTCTGTTATCCAAAAGGCGGTCAAATTTTTTCAGCTTTTGATCATTGTCATTTTGATCAGGTAAAAGTTGTTATCATTGGTCAGGATCCATATCATGGACCTAATCAGGCAAATGGACTATGTTTTTCGGTTAATGACGGAATTCCGTTTCCTCCATCTCTTCAGAATATCTTTAAAGAAATCGAAACTGATTTAAATAAGCCAATGCCTAAAACAGGTAATCTGGTGCGTTGGGCAGATCAGGGAGTTTTTCTCTTAAATGCTACTTTAACAGTTCGCCAATCTGAAGCTGGAAGCCATCAGGGAAAAGGTTGGGAGAAATTTACAGATGCTGTTATTAAACAAATTTCTGCAGAAAGCGAAAATGTTGTTTTTTTACTTTGGGGAGGCTTTGCTCAAAAGAAAGCGGCATTAATTGATGCTTCAAAACATCATATTTTAAAGTCAGGGCATCCATCACCTTTAAGTGCAAATAGAGGATTTTGGTTTGGGAATAAACATTTTAGCCTGACAAATGAGTTTCTGAAATCGAAGGAAATGAAAGAAATTGAGTGGTAAGAGGCGTAGATGTTAATTGGTTTTTATGCTTATTTTAATTATCTTTTTTATTCTTGATATTTATAATATTTATTTAATCAGAAAAAAGCTTTTAAATTAATTTTTTAAAAGTTTTTTTTTAAAATTATATTTTATAATACAAAGTGTTGATATTTATATAATTGTGTCTTAAAAAGGTTTTTTTTAGGAGTAAAAATATCTTTAAAGGTAAAGCATTTTTTTTGTGTAAACTAGGATTTGTTATGGTTAAGACTATTTTTGCATTTTTGATAAAATGCCACCTATGAAACAAAAACTACTTTTAATTTTTCTTTTTTTTTCTTTTTATATTTCTTATGCACAAGAAATAATTATTATTCCTTCTAATCAATATAATATTGATATTAACAAGTCACTCATTGTAACCAATCTGGACGTAAATTATGTTAACAGTACGTGGGAAGGTGAAAAATCTTCTATAACATTGGATGTTAGTTATAATTTTGAAATTCCTGTTAGTGTAATTAAGTTAGGAACTCCATATAGTTTAATTAATCCAAGCGATAGCAAAAAATACATTCTTTATTTTACTGCATTACCTTTAATTACAATTACTGCAAATAATGCAATCATTGATGAGTCTAATGTTTTGGCTGATTTCAGATTAATTGAGAGCGATCAAAAAAATATTAACTCGTACGTTGGTATCCAATATAGAGGAGGTTATTCGCAATTCTTTGATAAGAAATCTATGGAAGTTAAATTTTTGAATGACCCACAAGGATTAGAAAGTCATGATGAAAGCTTATTAGGAATGCATTCTGATGATGGTTGGAATTTACAAGCAATGTATAATGAACCACTTAGGTTTCATAGTAAGACTAATAATGATTTATGGAAATTAATACATAAACCATATTATATTAATTCTGAGCCAGAAGCAGTAAGTGGTATTGAAATGAAATATGTTGAATTATTTTTAAATGGTGAATATAGAGGTGTATATTGTGTTGGTGAAAAGGTCAATAGAAAACTTTTAAAGTTAAAAAAACACAATGGAAATATTAGAGGTGAATTATATAAGGAAGTAGATTGGGCAACAAATACAACATTCGCCGGTATTTATGAATATGATAATAATAATTTATTATGGGGAGGTTTTGAATATAAATACCCAAATGAAGTAATAGATTGGAAAAATTTATATGATTTTATTTATTTTGTTATTAATGAGGAAGATAATAGTTTTTATAGTCAATATAAAAATAAAGTGCAAATTGATAATGCTGTAGATTACTTTATCTTTCTTAATTTGCTTAGGGCAACTGATAATGGTGGAAAAAATACATACTTAGCTAAATATGATTCAAATAAGCCTTTCTTCTTTATCCCGTGGGATTTAGATGGTACTTTAGGAAGAATATTTAATGGAGAAAAAGGAAATGTTACAAATGATTTGATTTCAAATGGTTTATACAATCGTCTTTTAAATGATTGTTCGACAGGTGGTTTTCGTGAAAAGCTAAATTTAAGATGGCAGGAGTTAAGAAGTACATTAATTACTCATGATAAGTTAATGGATATGCTTACAAGTAATTATAATACACTGAAAGAAAATGGAGTTTATGAAAGAGAACATTTAGCCTGGCCAGATTATAATGCTGACGAAGGTGAAATAGAATATATTTCAACCTGGTTAACTAATAGATTGGCTTATTTAGATATTAAATTTTCTGAAAATTGTAATACTTTGGATGTTGCAAATTTTGAAAAAGCTCTTAAAACGATAGTTTATCCAAATCCAACATCAGATATTATTAATATTACTTTAACTGATGTTGGTAAACATACTATATTTATGTATGACAGTAATGGGAAATTATTATTGAATAAGAATTCTGAAGGATATGATAATCAAATTTCTATAAAAGATTTTGGTAAAGGAATTTATTACATTAAAATTATAGATTCAGAGAATAAAGTTGATGTAAGAAGTATTATTAAAAAATAAAAAAAGAAAGCCAGTTATATATTAACTGGCTTTCTTTTTTTATTTTTTAATAATCTCATCTAAAACAGCTTTGTTTTCATAGTTAATTACTTTTAAAATAATTTCTTGATTCTTAACTGTTTTTCCTTCTATAATGTAAAGTTTTCCTTTTTTTAGTGGCACATTACTTTGGTCAAAATCAACATCTCCGTAAGTCAATGTATTTTTTACATCTGCAGTATCAACCCATTTTTCGTTTAAAGTTTGAATTGCTTTATCAGAATATTGAAAAGGTTTGGTTCTTAAATTGTTTAAAACTCGGGCATTTGGAAAATAATTGCAACGGGTATCTTTTCCGCTAAAGACAAGGGCTACAAAAAAGCATCCCATAATAAGACCAATTAAATAATAAGCAAAACGATGTACGAACTTCATGAGTAAATTTTTTGGCAAAGGTACATTAAAGTTCTTTTAAAATACAAGTAAATTAATATCGTTATCCGGTAAATCAAACCATTCGCCAATTGCTTTATTTGTTAGGATTCCGTGATATAAGTAAACCCCGTTTTTAAGTCCTTTATTGCATCTGATCGAACTTTCTAAACCGCCTTCTTCGGCAATTTGAAGTAAGTAAGGAGTTAAGATGTTACTTATTGATAATGAAGCAGTTTTGGAATATCTTGACGGGATATTTGGTACGCAATAATGCAAAACATTACTCTTTATAAAAGTTGGTTTTTCGTGTGTAGTAACTTCCGAAGTTTCAAAACAGCCACCAGTATCAATACTAACGTCTACAATTACGGCACCTTTTTTCATGTGCTCTACCATTGTTTCTGTAACAATAATCGGGCAGCGCTCTTTACCACGCATCGCACCAATGGCAACATCGCAACGTCGTAAAGCTTTTAATAGTGCTTTTTGCTGAACTGTAGAAGTAAAAATTCTTTGATTCAAATTATTTTGTAAACGACGTAATTTTGTAATCGAATTATCAAAAACTTTTACGTTTGCACCAAGACCAATTGCTGTTTTTGCTGCAAATTCGCCCACGGTTCCGGCTCCTAAAATTACAACTTCGGTAGGAGGAACGCCGGTAATATTTCCGAATAAAAGCCCTTTTCCAAACTCATCTGTAATCATTAATTCTGATGCAATTAGGATAGAAGCTGTTCCTGCAATTTCGCTTAAAGATTTTACGGCCGGGTAAGAACCGTCTTCATCTTTGATATATTCAAATGCAAGTGCTGTTATCTTTTTCTGCGCTAACGCTTCAAAGTATTCTTTCTTTTTGGTTTTTAACTGAATAGCCGAAATTATAATCGTTTCGGGATTAATCATTTTGATTTCAGCCAAAGTAGGCGGCTCAACTTTAAGCAACATTGGACAGCCAAAAACTTTTTTAGTGTCTTTTGTTACTTCCGCGCCTGCGTCGCTATATTCTTTATCAGAATAACTTGAACTTTCTCCGGCTCCTGACTCGATCATAACGCGGTGTCCTTCGTATGTTAACGAATTTACTGCGTCTGGTGTCAGGCAAATACGACGTTCCTGATAACTAGTTTCCTTCGGTATTCCTATGAATAGTTCTCTTTTAAATCGGCCAACTTCAAGTTTTTCTTCTTGTGGCAACAATTGTTGTTTCGTAAATGGAGTTAAGGTTATTGACATGGGTTGTGCGAAAAATTAGAGGTACAAATTACGTAAAAAGTTTTAAAATTAGTGCAAATTTTCTGCTAATACTAAAAGCTAATATTAAGGAATTATTTTTTCCATTTTGATGTCGGCTCTTTCATAATTTACATTTCCTAAAGGAACTTCGACAAAGCCAAATTTTTCATAGAGATGAATCGCCGGAAGCAGGATTCTATTCGAATATAAATGCAGTTTTTTGATGTTATTTTCTTTTGCGACAGCTATAGAATGTACCAAAAGTTTATTTCCAATTCCCAGTCCTTGTGCTTTATCGGAAACAGCCATTTTGCTCAATTCGAAAGTTTTGTCATCAATTTTCATTAAAGAAACTGTTCCCAAAATTTCATCGTTATATTTGGCAAAAAAAATCATTCCGCCTTTATTTATAATTTCTTCCTGCGGATTTGAAAGTGTTAATACATCCTGATCTTCAACTCTAAAATATTTTTTTAGCCATTCAAAGTTTAAGATCTTGATGTGTTCTTTTAAATCTTCTGAAAAGGGAATTATTTCTACGGTATTTTGGATGTTCATTATATATGTGTGTTGTTTCACGGAGATTCGCTAAGATTTTGCAGAGGCACACAAAGTTTTTTTATTCTTTTACGTTTCTCTGTGTAACTTTGTGAAACTCTGTGAAATAATTTTTAAACCAATTCAAGTTTACGTTTTCCATCTTCAGATAACTCAATTGTAACCGTAGAATGTTCTTCAGGAATTAGATTTGCAATTTTTTCAGACCATTCAATAAAACACCAGTTTCCTGAATATAAGTAATCATCAACCCCCATATCAAGTGCTTCGGTTTCTTTGTTTAATCTGTAAAAATCAAAATGATACACTATATCATTGCTAACGGTATAGTATTCATTGACCAAAGAGAAAGTCGGGCTGCTTGTGGTATCTTCAACTCCTAAATTTTTGCATAATTGTTTGATGAGAGTAGTTTTTCCAACACCCATTTCTCCGTTAAAAAGAATGATTTTTTTAGGATTTTGAGCTAAAATCTGCTCTGCTACTTCTTGAATCTGATCTAATGAAAAAACGATATTCATTGCTTGTATTTGGTGTTTTTTTGCCACGAATTTCACTAATTTTCGCAAATTTTTCACATTGAAAGAAAAAAACAATTCGTGAAAATTAGTGAAATTCGTAGCTATATTTTTATTTTGGGTTGAATACCAAAAACGGAATAATCATTTCTTCTAACGAAATTCCGCCATGCTGATATGTGTTTTTATAATAACTTACATAATGATTATAGTTGTTTACATAGGCCAAAAACAAATCATTTTTGGCAAAAATAAACGAACTGCTCATATTTATTGCAGGCAAACCAATTTTTTTAGGTTCTTTGACTACATAAACATCTTTTTGCTCGTAAGTCAAACTACGTCCCGTTTTGTAACGCAAATTTAAACTTGTATTTTTATCTCCAACAACTTTTGAAGGGTTTTTTACATTGATCGTTCCATGATCTGTAGTCAGGATTAATTTGAATCCCAAAAGTTGAGCTTGTTGAATAATCTCTAATAACGGTGAGTTTTTAAACCAGCTCAATGTCAACGAGCGATAGGCTTTATCATCAGAAGCGAGCTCTTTTACAACATCCATTTCTGTTTTGGCGTGCGATAACATATCTACAAAATTGTAAACTACAGTTACCAAATCATTGCCTTTTAGGGCTTTAAAGTTTTCGGCTAATTTTTTACCACCAGCATAATTGGTGATCTTAAAATAATCTTCTTTTATATTTAAACCTAAACGTTTTAATTGTGCCGATAAAAATTCGGCTTCATAAAGGTTTTTTCCTCCGTCTTCAACATCATTTTTCCAATATTCAGGAAATTTTTTCTCCATTTCAACAGGCATTAAACCTGAGAAAATTGAGTTTCTGGCATACTGGGTATCGGTGGGAAGTATGGAGAAATAGGGAACTTCTTTTTCTAACTTGTAATAATTAGCAACTACGGTTTCAAAAGATTTCCATTGATCGTAACGCAAATTATCAATTACAACAAATAAAACAGGTCTGTCTTTCTTTTTAATTTCGGGAACAACCAGTTCTTTAAATAAGTTATCAGATTGAATTGGCCTGTCGGCTTTTGGTTCAAACCAATCTTCATAATTTCTTTCAATATATTTTCCGAATTGAGAATTGGCTTCAACTTTCTGTGATTCAAGGATTTCAATCATTCCCTGATCGTTAATGTTTTCAAGTTCTAATTCCCAAAAAATCAATTTTTTGTATAATTCTACCCAATCTTCATAAGAATTAACCATGGCCAATTCCATAGAAATTTTTCTAAATTCTTTTTGATAGTCTAAAGTAGTTTTCTCTGAAATTAATCTTGAATGGTCCAGATTTTTCTTTAAACTCAGTAAAATCTGATTTGGATTTACCGGTTTTATCAAATAATCAGCAATTTTAGAACCAATAGCTTCTTCCATTATATATTCTTCCTCACTCTTGGTGATCATAATCATTGGGATGGCTGACTTTTTTTCTTTCATTTCAGAAAGTGTTTCCAAGCCGCTCATTCCCGGCATATTTTCATCCAAAAAAACAATATCAAAATTGTCTTCTTCGAATAAAGCTATGGCATCCAGTCCGTTATTAGAAGTTGTTACCGTGTAGTTTTTCTTTTCCAGAAATAATATATGTGGTTTTAAAAGATCGATTTCGTCATCAACCCAAAGTATTTTAATCTTATCCATAAACAAATTAATTTTAATGCAATTTAAAGGTATAGAACTTAAAAAGTATTAAAAATAGTATAAAATTCAGAATAACAAATTCAGTTTTTTTTCAAAATTAATTTTAGATCTATTTTAATTAAGGAAATTAATAAGGTGAAATCGCATTTTTTTAAGTTAAAAACCCAAAGCTGTTTATACTTAATTACTTATATTTGTTGACCAAAAAATAACCACATAGTGACCCACATAAATAAATTAAAAATATTTAATGATCCCATTTATGGGTTTATTTCCATCCCAAACGAACTTATTTACGATTTAATTCAGCATCCGTATTTTCAGCGTTTGCGGCGTATTTCGCAAATGGGATTGTCTTATTTGGTATATCCGGGAGCAAATCATACCCGTTTTCATCATGCTTTAGGATGTATGCATTTGATGCAAAAAGCTATTGAAACACTTCGATTTAAAGGAGTTGCAATTTCTCAGGAGGAAGAATGCGCTTTGCTGATTGCTATTTTGCTGCATGATATTGGACATGGACCATTTTCGCACGCCATGGAAAAAAGTATTGTAGAGGATGTAAATCACGAAGCTATTTCTTTATTATTCATGAATCAGTTAAATGATGAATTTGACGGTAAATTGAGTTTGGCCATTCAGGTTTTTAAAGGTGAATATCATAGAAAATTTATGTTACAACTGATTTCAAGTCAGTTAGATATGGATCGAATGGATTATCTTAAACGAGATAGTTTTTATACCGGAGTTGCAGAAGGAAACGTAAATTCTGAGCGTTTGATTCAGATGATGAATGTTGTTGATGGCGTTTTGGTTATTGAAGAAAAGGGAATTTATTCTGTTGAAAAATTTCTGCTTTCAAGACGATTAATGTATTGGCAGGCATATTTGCATAAAACTAGTCTGGTTGCCGAATTAATTTTGATGAAGGTTTTAAAAAGAGCCAAAGAACTTACATTAAAAGGAGTGAATTTGCCTTGCAGTGAACCTCTTTTGTATTTCATGAAAAACAAAATTACATTAGAGAATTTTGATGCAGAAAAATTGGATTTATTTTCTCAATTAGATGATTTTGATATTATTAGCGCTTTAAAAGCCTGGCAAAAACAAGATGATTTTATACTTTCTACATTAAGTAAAATGATCATTAACAGAGATTTACTGAAGATAAAGTTGAGTGCAGAAAAGATTCCGATGGAAGAATCCCAATCTTTAAAAGAAGAGTTCGCAGAGGAACATCATATTTCGGCTGTAGATGCCGGATATTTTATTTTTAGAGGTAAAATAAAAAACCAGGCATACAGTAAAGAGGCAGAACCGATACGAATTTTGAAAAAAGATAAAACAATTGAAGACGTTGTTGAAGCCTCTGATCAGTTGAATTTGAAATCGTTATCTAAACTGGTCACAAAATATTACATCTGTTTTCCAAAACAACTTATCTAAAATTAACATTTAAAATCTATTTTTTATATTTTTGTCGCGATGAAATTTACAGCAGAACAAATAGCAGGAATTTTAGAAGGAGAAGTTGTTGGGAATCCCAATGCAGAAGTTTCTCGACTTTCTAAGATTGAAGAAGGCGAGGAAGGATCGCTTACTTTTTTGGCTAACCCGAAATATATCAACTATATATATACTACAAAAGCGAGCGTAACTATTGTTAACGACAGCTTTGTACCCGAAGCCGAAATCACTACAACTTTAATAAAAGTGGAGGATGCATATGCTTCCTTTTCTAAACTTTTGCATTTTTATAATCAGGTAAAATTGAATAAAAATGGAATTGAAGCTCACTCTTTTATATCTGAGGGTACTAAATATGGAGAAAATCTATACTTAGGAAGCTTTAGTTATGTAGGTCAGAATGTAGTTTTGGGGGATAATGTAAAAATATATCCAAACAGTTTTATTGGCGACAATGTTGTTATTGGCGATAATGTGTATATTTTTGCCGGGGCTAAAATATATTCTGAAACCGTAATTGGCAATAATTGCACCATACATTCAGGAACTATTATAGGTGCAGATGGTTTTGGTTTTGTACCAAATGAAGAAGGTGTATATAGTAAAGTACCACAAATTGGTAATGTTATTATTGAAGATAATGTAGATATTGGTGCCAATACTACAATAGACAGAGCAACTCTGGGTTCTACGATTATTAGAAAAGGAGTTAAATTAGACAATCAAATTCAGATTGCCCATAATGTAGAAATAGGTAAAAATACTGTAATTGCCGCTCAATCAGGCGTTGCGGGTTCTACAAAAATTGGCGAAAACTGCATGATTGGCGGGCAGGTTGGTATCGCAGGCCACTTAATAATAGGTAATAATGTAAGACTTCAGGCGCAGTCGGGAGTTGCAAGAAACATCAAAGATGATGAGATTTTACAAGGATCTCCATCGCTTGGATATGGTGATTTTAACAAATCATATGTTCATTTTAAGAATTTACCTAAAATTGTTGCCGAACTGGACGAATTAAAAAAACAAATAATAAACCCAAAAAATGGAAATAATGGTTAAACAGAAGACCATCAAAAATGAAATTTCGCTAACAGGAGTTGGATTACACACTGGAAAAGAAGTTACAATGACTTTTAAACCAGCTCCAATTAATAATGGTTTCACTTTTGTAAGAGTAGATTTGCAAGGACAACCAGTGATTGAGGCTGATGCTAATTATGTTGTTAATACACAAAGAGGTACAAATTTAGAAAAATTAGGTGTAAAAATTCAAACTCCGGAACACGTTCTGGCTGCATTAGTTGGATGTGATTTGGATAATGTTATCATAGAATTAAATGCTTCTGAACTACCTATTATGGATGGTTCTTCAAAATATTTTGTTGAAGCTATAGAAAATGCCGGAATCGAAGAACAAGATGCTAAACGTAATGTTTATGTGGTAAAAGAAGTTATTTCCTTTACTGATGAAGCTACTGGCAGTGAGATTTTGGTAATGCCAAGCGACGACTATCAGGTTACTGCAATGGTTGATTTTGGTACTAAAGTTTTGGGTACACAAAACGCAACGATGAAAAGCATTGCCGATTTTAAAGATGAAATCGCAAATTCAAGAACTTTTAGTTTTCTTCATGAATTAGAATCTTTATTAGAGCACGGATTAATTAAAGGTGGAGATTTAAACAATGCTATTGTTTATGTAGATAAAGAAATATCTGAGTCTACAATGGAAAATCTAAAGAAAGCATTTGGCAAAGATAAAATTTCGGTAAAACCAAATGGTGTTTTAGACAACCTTACGTTACACTATCCAAACGAAGCTGCACGTCATAAATTATTAGATGTTGTGGGAGATTTAGCTTTAATCGGAGTTAGAATTCAGGGGAAAATTATTGCTAATAAACCAGGGCATTACGTAAATACTCAGTTTGCTAAAAAAATTGGCAAAATCATAAAAATCGAACAAAGAAATCATGTTCCTGTTTATGATTTAAATAAAGAGCCTTTGATGGATATTCACAAAATCATGGCGATGTTACCACACCGTCCACCGTTTTTGTTGATTGACAGAATTATAGAAATGTCTGATCGCCATGTAGTTGGTTTGAAAAATGTTACGATGAATGAAAATTTCTTCGTAGGACATTTCCCGGAAGCTCCGGTAATGCCAGGTGTTTTAATTGTTGAAGCAATGGCTCAAACAGGAGGAATTTTGGTTTTAAGCACAGTTCCGGATCCTGAGAATTATTTAACGTACTTTATGAAAATTGACAATGTTAAATTTAAACATAAAGTATTGCCTGGAGATACATTAATTTTCAAATGCGAATTGATTTCTCCTATCCGTAGAGGAATCTGTCATATGCAGGCAAATGCTTACGCAAATGGTAAATTAGTTACCGAGGCAGAATTAATGGCACAAATTGTAAAAAAACAATAATAATTTAATCAAATTTATTGTTTACGTTTGTTGCCCAAATTAGATTATTTTAATAAAATATAAAAGATACAGATGAATCAACCATTAGCATATGTTCATCCTGGCGCTAAAATCGCTAAAAACGTTGTAATTGAGCCTTTTACAACAATTCACAATAATGTTGTTATTGGTGATGGGACTTGGATTGGTTCAAATGTGACCATTATGGAAGGCGCCCGAATTGGTAAAAATTGCAATATTTTTCCAGGAGCGGTAATTTCTGCGGTGCCACAAGATTTAAAATTTGGCGGAGAAGATTCTCTTGCTATAATTGGTGACAATTGTACCATTAGAGAATGTGTTACTATAAATAGAGGTACAGTTGCTTCAGGACAAACTATTCTGGGAAACAATTGTTTAGTAATGGCTTACGCACACATTGCGCATGATTGCGAGATTGGAAACAATGCTATTATCGTAAACGGAGTTGCTCTTGCAGGTCACGTTGTGGTAGGAAATCATGCTGTAATTGGAGGTTTGGCAGCGATTCATCAATTTATTCATATTGGCGATCATGCTATGATTTCTGGTGGATCTTTGGTTAGAAAAGATGTTCCGCCATATACAAAAGCAGCAAAAGAGCCATTGTCTTATGTTGGTATCAATTCGGTTGGTTTAAGAAGAAGAGGATTTAGTACTGAGAAAATCAGAGAAATTCAGGAGATTTACAGAATTTTATACCAAAAAAATTACAATACAACTCAGGCTTTAAGTATTATTGAAGCAGAAATGGAAGCTACTCCTGAGAGAGATGAAATTTTAGATTTTATCAGAAATTCATCCAGAGGAATCATGAAAGGTTATTCAGGAAACTATTAAATAAAAGTTTAATCGTTTATTTGTTAATTCGTTAAGTCGAAAACAGATAAACGATTTAACGATTAAACAAAATACTAAATAAAATAAAAACAAATGGCATCTACATCAGATATTAGAAACGGATTGTGTATTAAATTCAATCATGATATTTATAAAATTGTTGAATTTCTTCACGTAAAACCTGGAAAAGGACCAGCTTTCGTAAGAACAAAATTGAGAAGTTTAACTACAGGAAGAGTATTAGATAATACATTTTCTGCAGGACATAAAATTGACGATGTGCGTGTAGAAACACATAATTATCAGTTTTTATATGCTGAAGGAGATGAGTTTCATTTTATGAATACAGAATCTTATGAGCAAATTTCTTTGAATAAAAATATTCTGGATGCTCCGGGATTGTTAAAAGAAGGAACAAGTGTAATGGTTCAGGTGAATACTGAAACTGATTTGCCTTTATCTGTAGATATGCCATCTTCTGTAGTTCTTGAAGTTACTTATGCTGAGCCAGGAGTAAAAGGAAATACCGCTACAAATGCAACAAAATCTGCTACGGTAGAAACAGGAGCAACTGTAAACGTTCCTTTATTCATCAACGAAGGTGATAAAATTAAAATTGATACAGCTTCAGGTTCTTACATGGAGCGTGTAAAAGAGTAGTTTTTTAATTAGATAATTTGTCAATGAGTCAATTAGAAAATTGATGCAGCAGCAGAAAATTGAATAATTTTGTTTTCTAATTGACACATTTCCTAATTGACACATTCTCTAATTGACAAATTTTCTAATTATAAAATATGAAATTTCCAAAAGTTCACTCTTTACGAGAAATTGCAAATTTGCTTGACTGCGAATTTATAGGAGACCAAGACTTTCCGGTTTTAGGTATGAACGAAATACATGTTGTCGAACCTGGCGATATTGTTTTTGTTGATCATCCTAAATATTATGATAAAGCTTTACAATCTGCCGCGACTATTGTTTTAATTAATAAAAAAGTAGATTGTCCTGAAGGTAAAGCACTTTTGATTTCTGATGATCCTTTCAGAGATTTCAATACCCTAACCAAACATTTTAGACCTTTTCAGGCAACAACTGTCTCAATTGCTCTTTCTGCAAATATTGGAGAAGGAACTGTAATTCAGCCTAATTGTTTTGTTGGAAACAATGTAACAATTGGAAAAAACTGTATAATACACCCAAATGTTACTATCTACGATCATACTGTAATTGGTGATAATGTGATTATTCACGCGGGAACTATTTTAGGAGCCGATGCTTTTTATTATAAAAAACGTCCGGATGGTTTTGACCAATTAATTTCTGGTGGTAGAGTGGTAATCGAAAACAATGTTGGCATTGGCGCTCTTTGTACAATAGACAAAGGAGTAACAGGAGATACAACAATTGGTGAGGGAACTATGCTTGATAATCAGGTACATGTTGGTCATGATACAGTTATCGGTAAAAAATGTTTAATTGCATCACAAACCGGTATTGCTGGTTGCGTTGTTATTGAAGATGAAGTAACTATTTGGGGACAAGTTGGTACCACAAGTGGTATAACAATAGGAGCGAAGGCGGTTATTATGGGACAAACCGGTGTTACTAAATCGGTAGAAGGCGGAAAATCTTATTTTGGAACTCCAATAGAAGAATCAAGAGAAAAGTTAAAACAATTAGCCAATATCAAAAAGATTCCTGAAATTCTAAGTAAATTGAAGTAATATGTCTATAAAAGAATTTGTTCAAAAATTTTATAAGTCGGATGCCTTAATTGATAGCGAAATCATGAAAACTTATTTGCATCCCGATGTAAAGTTGGATTGGAATAGTACCAAAGGATTGATTGAGATGGATTATGATTCGATGCTCGCAATGGCCAATGAATTAAGTCGTGCTTATGTGCGATCTAAAGTGAGAATTAGCCATATAATTGCCGAAGATGATTTAGTTTCAATACGTTACTCACATTTTGTGAAAACGATTGAAAACCCACGAGAAGAAATGTTATTAGCTCATTTTGCTACAATTTGGCAAATTAAAGATGACAAACTTTATCGCGGTTATCAAATGAGTCAATTTTCTTAATTTTTTTGATGACAAAAAGGTTAAAATAGATTACAAAACCTTATTTTTGCAACACAATTTTAAAAACTACATAAAATATATATCATGAGTGTTTTAGTTAATAAAGATTCCAAAATAATTGTTCAAGGATTTACAGGAAGCGAAGGAACTTTCCATGCTTCTCAAATGATTGAGTACGGTACTAATGTTGTTGGTGGTGTTACTCCGGGAAAAGGAGGAACTAGCCATTTAGATCGTCCGGTTTTTAATACAGTAAAAGATGCTGTAGATCAAGCTGGAGCTGATACATCTATTATTTTTGTACCACCAGCTTTTGCTGCTGATGCAATTATGGAAGCTGCTGACGCTGGAATTAAAGTAATTATTGCTATTACAGAAGGAATTCCTGTAGCAGATATGATTAAAGCAAATAATTATGTTAAAGAAAGAAATTCAAGATTAATCGGTCCAAACTGTCCGGGAGTTATTACTCCGGGTGAAGCTAAAGTTGGTATTATGCCAGGTTTCGTTTTCAAAAAAGGAACTGTTGGTATCGTTTCTAAATCAGGAACTTTAACTTATGAAGCTGCAGATCAGGTTGTAAAACAAGGTTTAGGAATTACTACAGCTATTGGTATTGGTGGAGATCCAATTATTGGAACTACAACTAAAGAAGCTGTTGAATTATTAATGAACGATCCAGAAACTGAAATCATCATTATGATTGGTGAAATTGGTGGTCAATTAGAAGCTGATGCTGCTAAATGGGTTAGAGCTGATGGTAACCGTAAACCAGTTATTGGTTTTATCGCTGGAGAAACTGCTCCTGCTGGTAGAACAATGGGTCACGCAGGTGCTATTGTTGGTGGTTCTGATGATACAGCTGCTGCTAAAAAACAAATTATGAGAGACAACGGAATTCACGTTGTTGATTCACCAGCTGAAATTGGTAAAAAAGTAAAAGAAGTATTGGGTTAATCTCCAATGTTTTAAATAACAAATTCCAAAAAAGTCTCAATATTTGTTGAGACTTTTTTACATTTTTAAAATGTAGAGGAATAAATTAAAAACTTAGCAACTCAGTTTCTTAGAACCTCAGAAGCTTAAAAAAAGAAATATGTACAAAGAATTAAAAAAGTTTAAAGTAAGCAACAGTTTTACTTTTACAATCGAAGATAGTTTAGAACAAGTTTGTAATGCTCCCGAAGGTGGCGCAGGAATTTTTGTTGTATATGCTGTTGAAGGTGATGCGAAAGAATTAATAATGGTTGCTTCTACAGGGACTGTTCAAAACGACGGGACTTTGAAAAGCAAAAATGGAGGTTTATACGATAAAATCGTAAACGGACACCAATTTGCAAAAACAGGAAGAAAATATTCTTGGCCTGCACAAATGAAATTAGAAAGTATTGAAGCTCTTGAAGTAGTTTGGTACGAAACTTTTAATGCAGATGTAAAAGCAATTCCAACTGCAGTTGAAGGACAGGTTTTGCAAAATTTCTTAGATGAAAATGCAAAATTACCAAGATGGAATGTAGCTTTCTAAAAGCTGTTTTTTCAATATAAAACTATCAAAAGCCTTGCTAAAATTTAGTAAGGTTTTTTTATACAGTCTTGCAAAATTTATTAAGGAATAAACCTATATTAATAGCTGTAAAATCTCACAATTGTAAGGTTCTTCAAATAAAAACATTTTTTAACATTTATTTAAGATCCCTGATACAGTCAAAGGTTAGGAGTGGTTTCTATATTAAGAAACCGCTCCTTTTTTGTAAATAAATTGCTTTTATATTTTTGCTTTTATATATTTATCGAACAATACGAAAGAATAATGTTAAAATACTATTCTGTTTGTATTAAGAAAAGCCTGTTTTGATAATTCCCACGCCTCGATAAATATGAAAAGCCAAACTTTAAACAATAAGTTTTTAGATGATAATACTCTTTGGAGTAATTTAAAAGCCGGTGATGAAAAATCTTTTTCCCAACTTTTTGAAAGATATTATAAAGATTTAGTTAGTTATGGAAATTCTCTTTCTCCTTTTGAAGAAAAGGTGCAGGACTGCGTACAGGATGTTTTTGCAGATGTCTGGGTATATAGAACTACATTGCAGGAAAATGTTGTTGTAAAGGCGTATTTATTATCGAGCGTAAGAAAAAGAATTGCCCGTTTATTTCAAAGAGATCATATTTTTCGCAAGACAACTTCGACGGAAGCAATCGAATTTCTTTTTGACTTTTCTATAGAAAATGAACTTGTTGAAGATGAAGTGACTGCAGAACGTGTTTTATATTTAAATAAATTACTTAACGATTTGCCCCCTCGTCAAAAAGAAGCTTTATATCTGCGATATCATCAGGGATTTGTTGTAGAACAAATTGCAGAATTATTAGATGTTAATTATCAATCGGCAAATAACTTATTATACCGCGGATTATTGAGTCTTCGTAAGGAATGGAAAGGCAATTTGTCCTATATTTTACTGCTATCTTCAGGCCTTTTTTGAATTTCTTAAAAAAAACTTAAAAAAAATCATAATTAAGTGAGTATACAATAAGAAAAGTGTCCTCTATGTTTTTGTAACCCTAATTCTAAGATGCAAAAACGTAATACTTATACCGAAATCGAAGATCTTTTAGCTGATCAGTCATTTCAATTGTGGATTTTATCTAAAATTGATGAACAAGGCTGGGAGGAATGGACTTTAGAAAATCGTCAACGAGCCAAATTAGTTGAAGATGCCAGACTTTTATTGTTAGCGATGAAAGTTACCGATGTTAATCTGTCTCAAAATGAGATTCATGAGGCATTGGAATCTACCTGGAAAAAAATCGAAGAAAAAGAACATTTTAATAATACGAGATCAAAAATTTTCTATCTAAGAAAATATTGGTTAAGCGGCGTTGCTGCTCTTTTAATCATTTCATTATCATCAGTTTTGGCTTTTAGAAATAACAGCCTGATCAACAATACTGTTGTTACTTATAATGAATTGATAGAAGAAAATAATGAGGGATTAGTAGAGCAGACTAATAATTCAGACATTTCTCAAACAATCACATTATCTGATGGAAGTTCGGTTTTATTACAGCCAAAAAGTAAATTAAGTTATCCTAAAATCTTTACCGGGAATGAAAGAAAGGTCTATTTATCCGGCGAAGGTTTCTTTGAAATTAGTAAAAATCCCAAAAAGCCTTTTTTTGTTTACGCAAACGAAATTGTAACAAGAGTTGTTGGTACTAGTTTTAGAATTAAAGCTTATCAGGACCAGCAAAATGTTGAAGTTCTTGTTCGCACCGGTAAAGTAAGGGTAAAATCAAATAGTTTAATTTCGAATGCTACAGATCATGAGGTCGTACTTCTTCCAAATCAGGCACTTCGGTTTATTCGTAAAGATTTGGTTTTTAATAAAATAACCAATATTACAAAAGATGAAGCTTTGGTTCGTAGTGTTGGAAATATCGAACAATTAAGTTTTGAGTTTAATGATATTCCGATTGCTCAAATTTTCGAAACTATCGAACAAGCTTATTTAGTTGATATTGATTACCCTAAAGATAAATTAAATGATTGCCATTTGACCACATCACTTAGCGATCAGCCACTGCCGGAGAAACTTAAAATTATTTGTAAAAGCATTGGTAACGATACGAGTTTTGAAATGAATGGAAATCAAATTACCATAACATCAAAAGGCTGTAACTAAAAAATATTATTCAAGAAATTTAATTAAAACCCCTTAAACTAAAAATTTATAAATGCCTATGTAAGAATAAAATACATAAAAAAGTGCCGAAATGCTGTAACATTATCGACACTTAAATTAATTGAATTGCTTTCTGTAAAAAGTAATTCATAGTGTTTCTTAAAATACACTCGAACAGTATTAATCAAAACAAACCAAAATTATGAAAAAACCAGTTGTTAAACAACGATTACTCCACCGAATCATGAAAATAACGCTATTTCAGTTTGTCTTAGCACTTGTATTTTCAAGTGTTACAATGGCGAACAGTGTAAATGGACAAAGAAAACTAGATACAAAAGTTACGATTACTGTTTCAGATTTAACTTTAGATAATGCTTTATCTAAATTGCAAAAATCTGCACATGTAAAGTTTTCGTACAATTCAAGATTGCCGCAATTGAACCAAAAAGTTACAATTGAGGCCAATCAGGAAGTTTTGTCTAGTGTACTTAATCGAATTTTAAAACCCTTTAATATTACTTTCTCTGAGGTAAGTAATCAGATTATTTTACAGAAGGACAATTCATTAGAACCTTTTTCGAACTTAGATAGTAATAATTCTTTATTTGATGTGCTAATGGCAGGGCCTATCATTAAAGGAAAAGTTACTGATCCGTCTGGTGTGCCGCTTCCTGGCGCAACAGTTATGGCTAAAGGAACTAAAATTGCTGTATTAACAGATTTTGACGGAAATTTTTCTATCGAAATGCCTGCAAATAGTACTGCTTTGGTGATTTCTTATGTTGGAATGGAAACCAAAGAAATTGGTATTGAAAATACTTCACCTACAGTAATTTTGAACGAATCAGGCCAAAACCTGAAAGAAGTGATAGTTACAACAGGTTACGAAAAAACTTCAAAAAGAACTTTTACAGGAGCAATAAGTAAAATTTCGGGAGCAGAATTAAAAGTAGACGGGGTTGTAGATGTGAGCAGAATGATTGAAGGTAAAGCTGCTGGTGTAACAGTACAAAACATTACAGGAACATTTGGTACAGCTCCAAAAATTACAGTTCGTGGATCTTCTTCTATTTTTGGAGATACAAAACCGCTATGGGTAATTGATGGTGTTGTTCAGGAAGATATTATCAATTTGACATTTGCAGATTTAGCGTCTGGTAATTCAGAGACTTTATTGAGTTCGTCTATTGCTGGTTTAAATGCCAATGATATTCAAAATATTGAGATTTTAAAAGATGCCTCAGCAACTTCTATTTATGGTTCAAGATCATTAAACGGAGTTGTAGTTATTACTACAAAACAAGGTCGTAGAGATGCACCATTAAAAGTGAGTTATTCATTGGAACAAACTGTTAGGGCAGTTCCAAATTACAGCCAGTATGATATCCTGAATTCTCAGGAATCTATGAGTATCTTCAAAGAAATGGAATCTAAAGGATATCTGGATTTACCTTCAACAGTAAACGGAAGATATGGAGGAGCTTACAATATTTTAGGTAGAGCAATAAATACTTATGTGCCAGAAACAGATAGTTATTTGGTTAATAATGATCCTGTTAGCCGTAATAATTTCTTAAAGAAATACGAACAGGCAAATACAGACTGGTTTGGTGTATTATTTAGACCATCTATTACACAAAATCACTCTTTAAGCTTTTCTGGCGGTGGTAAAAACAATACATTTTATGCCTCTTTGGGATATTATACAGATCCGGGATGGACTATTGCCGATGATGTGAAACAAATTTCATCAAATATTAAAGGTACATTTTATGTAAATGACAGATTAAATGTTACGCTTTCTACTATGGCTTCTGTTCGTGACCAAGGCGCGCCTGGAAGTTATGAAAGCGAAAAAGATGTTGTTTTTGGTAAAGTAACTCGTGATTTTGATATCAACCCATTTAACTATGTATTAAATACAAGCAGAACTTTAAGACCATACGATGAAAATGGTAATCTGGAATACTACAGAAATAACTGGGCTAAAATGAATATTATCAATGAATTGGCAAACAATTTCATGGAAATTCAGGTTAAAGATATTCGTTTTCAATTGGATTTAGATTATAAAATTAATCCACACTTAAACTATAATTTAACAGGTTCTGCACGTTTTGCAAATACAAGTCGTGAGCACAAGATTATGGAAAATTCAAACGTAGTTGGAGCTTATAAAGCTGGAACTCCGGATGGTGAAGACGGTGTTAATACATTGGTTAGAGATCAAAATATATTTTTATATCAAGATCCGAATGATTTAACGGCTCCTAAAGTTTCTGTATTGCCAAATGGAGGTTTCTTAAGAAAATTTACAAATGACATGACTTCTTATAACTTAAGAAATAGTGTTAGTTATAGAAATACGTTAGATGATAAACACGAATTAGAAGGTTTATTTGGTACAGAATTAAGAGTTGTAGACAGAGGTAGCGATAATTTTACCGCTGCAGGTTTACAATACGACAGAGGTTTAACTGCTTTTACAGACCCAAGATTAATTGAAAAAATTATCAACGGAGGAGATTCTTATTACGGATTTAATGAAGAAAAAGAAAGAACAGTAGGTTTCTTCGGAAAAGTTGGTTATACGTATGATCGTCGTTATACAGCTTCTGTTACAGGACGTTATGACGGATCAAATAGACAAGGAAACAGTGATTCATCAAGATGGCTGCCAACTTATACTTTTAGTGGAAAATGGAATGTTGCCGAAGAAAAGTTTATGAAAAATGTTGAATCTGTAAATACTTTAGCTTTAAGAGCTTCGTACGGACTTACTGCAACTGCAGGACCTGCAACAAACTCATTGGCGATTTACAAAAGTTATATCACAGACCGTTTTGGCCTTGACGACAGAGAATCAGGGATTAATATTGAAGAATTACAAAATGGAAATTTAACCTGGGAAAAACAATTCGAAACCAACATTGGTGTTGATCTTGGAATGTTTAACAACAGAGTACAGTTTACTTCGGACATTTACAGCCGTAAAGCTTTTGATTTGGTTGATTATGTAATTACTTCAGGAATTGGTGGTCAAAGAATCAGACAAGGAAATAATGCTGATATGGAAACCAAAGGTCTTGAGATTGGTTTTACAACCAAAAACATTGATAATCGTGATTTTAAATGGTCTACAACACTTAATTTTTCTGTTTATTCTCAAAAAATCACAAAACTTGAAAATACACCAACTGCATTTGATTTAGTAGATGCAAACGGAGGAAATTCAATTGGTCATCCAAGAAATTCATTGTATTCTTATCAATTTACGGGTTTAAATAATCAGGGATTACCAACTTTTATTCTACAAGACGGAGCAGATAATAATATTACAGAAGCGAATTTTCAGGACAATTTGGATGTGACTAAATATTTGAAATACGAAGGTTCTATTGAGCCAAATAAATCACTTGGTTTAGCCAATACATTTACATATAAAAATTGGTCTTTATACGTATTCTTTGTAGGGTCAGGAGGTAACAAAGTACGTTTAAATCCTATTTATGATAGTACTTATGATGATTTAACAGTATTCACTAAAGATTTTACAAACCGTTGGATTAATCCGGGTGATGAAAACTTTACAAATGTACCTGTTATTGCAGACAGACGTTTGAATGCAAATTATGGAGGAGAACGTACATTGGCAAGAGCTTATAATACCTATAATTATTCTGATGCTCGTATTGCCGATGGAGATTTTGTAAGGCTTAAAAATATTTCATTAAGCTGGGAGTTTCCTAATGATTTCAAGAAAAAATTAGGATTAAGCACATTTACTTTAAAAGGATCTGCAGTTAACCCATGGTTAATTTATTCAGACAAAAAATTAAATGGTCAGGATCCTGAGTTCCGTAATTCTGGAGGTGTTGCTATGCCGGTTACGTCTCAATACACTTTTACTTTAAACATTTCATTATAATAGTTCAAAAACATGAAAAAATTAAAAATAACTTTATCGCTATTAATACTTATGAGTATTACTAGTTGTGATGATTTCTTGTCAGAGAAGCCAGATAACAGAACTGAAATAGATACCCCGGATAAAATATCAGAAATATTAGTGGGAGCGTATCCTCAAATGAGTTATTTTGATATTGCTGAAACAATGTCAGATAATGTTTTTGATAGTGGTATGGCAGAAACATTAATAAAAAACGAACAAAATTATAATTGGGAAATTCAGACAGAAACAACTGATATTGATACTCAGGCCTATTACTGGGATGCTTGCTATAAAGCAATTGCACATGCAAACAAGGCTTTGGAAGCAATAGATCAATTGGGAAATACAGCTGACTTAAACCCTCAAAAAGGAGAAGCACTTATAGCTAGGGCTTATGCTCATTTTATGCTGGTTTCATTATGGTCGCAACGCTATAACCCTGCAACAGCTTCTACAGATTTAGGTATTCCATATGTTACAAAACCTGAAACAGAATTAATAACAAAATATACAAGAAATACTGTAGCTGAAGTTTTTAAATTTATTGAAAACGATATTGAAGAAGGTTTAAAATATGTTGCCAATGATTACAAAGAACCAAAATTTCATTTTACTAAAAATGCTGCAAAAGCTTTTGCAAGCCGTTTTTACTTAGTAAAAGGAGATTGGGACAAAGTAATTTCTTTATCTGATGATTTAGGAAACAGGCCTGTTGGCAAACTAAGAAATCATTTAGTATATGAAGGTATAGGTGTAAATGACCAAAGATTAGCTTATGCAAGTAGTGATGCCGAAACAAATCTATTGATAGTTTCTGCAAATTCTATTGTAAGCAGATCGTATTACTCAAACCGTTTTTATCTTTCAGGTCCACGTTATCAACAAATATTTGGACCAGCGACTAATATTTTTGCAAAAGCGTGGTATTATAACTTTTATTCATCAAATAGTAGTATAACTGTATTTCAGCCTAAATTTTACGAGTATTTTAAATACTCAAATGTTACGGCAGGAATTGGAGATCCGTATGTTGCTGAAGTTTTATTAAGCAATGACGAATTTTTCCTTAACAGAATTGAAGCTCACGTAATGAAAGGCGAAATAAATGTTGCCAATGATGAGCTTGAATACTTTTGGTCAACAAGAACTGTAGGCTATGCAGCAACCGATAAAGTTACAGAAGCAAAAGTTGTAGCAAAATATCCAGTTATTGCCGATGAATATACTCCATTCTATGCAATATCTCCCGTACAAACATCGTATGTAAAAGCAATTGCAGAAACAAGAAGAAGAGATTTTGTACATGAAGGAATGAGATGGTTTGATGTAAAACGTTTTAATATCGTAGTTAATCACGAAACTGCCAACAAACCATTAAACACATTAGTAAAAGATGATAAGCGAAGAGCATTGCAAATTCCGCTTCATGCAACAAATACAGGTGTAGAGTTAAATCCTAGATAATCTTAAAAGCAAATTCTTATGAAACTAATAAAATATAAAAATATAGCATTATTACTTCTTGTTTCAATAGTTGCAATTTCATGCGCACAAGATGAGCAGCCGGGTGATAGTCAATTAGATTATACACAGCCCGAAAAAACAGCATTGGATAACTGGATTGCAACCACTTATTTAAATCCATACAATATTAATGTACAATATAAATGGAATCAAAATACAGTAGACAATAGTCGATTTTTATTTCCTCCAACAGTAGAAAAAGTTCAGCCAGCGCTTGAAATTGTTGAAACAATATGGCTTAAAAGTTATGCCACAGTTGGTGGTGCAGATTTTGTTAAAAAAATTGCTCCAAGAGAAATTGTTTTGGTAGGAGGTGTAAACTTGAATAGTGTAGGAACCAGAACACTTGGTATTGCAGAAGGAGGACAGCGTGTTACTTTGTTTGAAACAGATTATATAGACCAATCAGATCGTGAGAATGTTTCAGAATTTATTCATACAATACAACATGAGTATATCCACATTTTGAATCAGCACAAACCTTTTGACGAAAAATCATGGTCGGCCATAACTCCGGGAGGATATGTAGCAGATTGGTACAATTATGAAATTCCCGAATCAAACGAAATTGGATTCATTACAAGTTATGCAAGATCAAATATTAACGAAGATTTTGCTGAAACAGCTTCAATGATATTGATCTATTCAAAAGATGAATATGCTGCTTTTCTGGATGGTATTGAAGACCCTGCAGCTTATGCAGCATTAAAAGCAAAAGAAGCATTGGTAGTGAAATATTTTAAAGAAGCATTTGATATGGATTTTTATGCATTACGAGATGCCGCTGAAATCAATACAAGTACTGTAATAACTAATTAAACCAAGTATTATGAAAATTAAAAATATATATATGTTCTTATTTGCAGCATTTTTGGCACTGCAATTGAGCGCCTGCGACAATAATACTGATGCAGAACCAAAATTTGATCAAACACCAACTGAACGATTAAATGCCCAAAAAGCAGAGTTGAATGAAGCATTACTTTCTTCTCCGGAAGGCTGGAAAGCAGTTTATTTTACAGATAACACCGTTTTAGGTGGCTATACGCATTTATTTAAATTTGCTGCTAACGGAACTGTCGAAATGGCTTCTGATTTTGATGATGTTGCAAAAACGTATCTAAGTGAAGTGAGTGAATATCAGATACAGCTAGGAAGTACTGTAAGTCTGGTATTTACAACAAAAAACAAAATACACTTATTATCTGACTCAAACGATTACCCAATTGATGCTTTAACATCAGAGGGATATCGTGGTGATTTTCAGTTTTTGTATTACGGACAAGAAAATGGTGAAATTATTTTCAGAACAAATAGAAACAACCAGGAATTGCGTTTTGTAAAAGCAACAAAAGAAGATTGGGATGACCTAGTATTAAATTTTGATATGATCCCAAATATCATTGGAGACCCAACATTAGGACTTTACAGAGGTTTGGAAGTAAATAACGGAACAACTAAAACAACTTACGATTTTAATCCGTTTTCTACAGTTACACGTCACACTACAATCACCGACGCCGCAGGTTCATATGATATGGGTATCGGTTATGCACCAAACGGTTTGGTAGTTAGTCCTCCCGTAGTTGTTGGAAATCAGAAACTAAGTAATTTCATTTTTAATGAAACCGATGGAAGTTTTACTGCTACAGGAACAGGTAGTGTGAGTGCATCAATAAAATACTCTGATGTTCCATTTTTACTTACCGATGATTATAAAATATTACTTTCAGGAAGAGCATATTCGAGATTTGGTTACTATACAGATGATTATACTGTAGATGCAGCTACTAATTCAGCATTGTTTAATGAAGAAATAGCAAAAATAGATGCCAGTTTACCTGCTGGTCAGTATATTACAGGGGTGCAGTTGTATATGAACCACTCACTTGGAAATTTCATTTACTACACTTTCGTTGGACGAGGAGCACTTCAGCATTTTGTTGATGTACAGGAAGATGTAGCTGGTAAAAAAATCATCTTAAAACATAAATCATGGAATGGAAATACAACAGTAGCAACGCCTGCATTTCTTGCTAGTTTCGATAATTATTTAATGGATACTAACGGAATATACGTTAAAAAGGAAAGCTTTAAATTAGGATATTCAAATACAGTTTACACATTTAAAAGTTTATCAAGTACATTTAGAATGACTACTTGGCAGCTTAATTAACAGTTTTAGTTTTTATTTATTTTGAAGAAAAAGCAGCTCAAATTTTGGGCTGCTTTTTTAACTTAAACTTCACACCTGTAAATATGAAAAAGTATATCACACAAACAAATATCACATTATTTTTATGGGGGCCAATACTCCTTGTGATCTCACGGTTCTATCCGGATTATACAAGATATTATTTATATCTCTCTATAATTATCATGATTACATTTATGGTTTTAAAGATGATAAAACAAAGAAAAGAAGACAAACTAAATGATACAAAAGAGTTTCCGGCATCTGTTTATAAAATGTTTTTTATGATGGCAGTAGTGCTAATAGTTTTCTTTTTTATCACTAGGCAAAATCATATCTAAACATTATTTGTTTTTATTTTAAATGAAGCAGTTCAGACGAACTGCTTTTTTATTTTAGAATTGCTTGTTATTATTAGTTTTTGCTATTTTGAAACTGATCCGTTCTAAAAATCCTTTTTTTAAACTCAAAAAATCAGTATCTCTAAAGCTTTGTTGCTATGAACCTTTGCAACTTTGAACCTTTTTTGCAATTGTTATTTTTTTAAAAAAGGAATTATCATATATTTGACGTATCATTCAAAGACCCCGAATGATTAAGATTTTTCTGTGATTAATTGCAGAAATAACTAAAATAAATATTAATATTAATTTTGAATATGAAATTACTAGAAGGAAAAGTTGCCATCATTACAGGCGCTAGTCGTGGAATTGGAAAAGGAATTGCTGAAGTTTTCGCTAAACATGGTGCAAACGTCGCTTTTACATACAGTTCATCTGTAGAGTCAGCTCAGGCTTTAGAAGCAGAATTGAACGGTTTAGGAGTTAAAGCAAAAGGTTACCAATCAAATGCAGCTGATTTTAATGAAGCGCAAACTTTTGTTGATGCTGTTTTGGCAGATTTTGGAACAGTTGATATTTTAATTAACAACGCCGGAATCACAAAAGATAATTTATTGATGCGTATGTCAGAAGCTGATTTTGATCAGGTTATAGCTGTAAATCTAAAGTCAGTATTTAATATGACAAAGGCAATTCAAAAAACATTCTTAAAACAACGCGCAGGTTCTATTATCAATATTAGTTCAGTAGTTGGAGTATCAGGAAACGCGGGACAAACAAATTATGCAGCCTCAAAAGCCGGCGCAATTGGTTTTACAAAATCTGTAGCATTAGAGTTGGGTTCACGTAATATTCGTTGCAATGCAATTGCTCCGGGATTTATCGAAACCGAAATGACTGCAAAATTACCAGAAGACGTAGTAAAAGGATGGAGAGACGGAATTCCGTTGAAACGTGGCGGAACTACAGAAGATGTAGCAAACGCATGTCTTTTCTTAGCTTCAGATTTAAGTGCTTATGTTACAGGACAAGTACTTAATGTTTGTGGAGGAATGCTAACATAAGGTACCGAGGTTATAAGTTACAAAGGTTCAAAGGTTTTAGTAATCAGTTTTATCTGGCTCTAGAATAAAAACTGAACACAACAGTCAAAATACTGACTTTAAAATCTGATTACTGTAAACTGATACTGAATACTAAATAAATATGACTACAAATACGATTCTGTTAATATTACTATCTTTAGTAATCGCTGGAGGCTTGTCGTATTTTCAATATTTTTTCAAAGCCAAAAACAAATCCAATGTGATTTGGTTTTTGGCTTTTTTACGTTTTTTAGCCATTTTCGGATTATTGCTTTTATTGATAAATCCGATAATGACCAAGAATTTCCTTGAAATTACCAAAACACCTTTGGCAATTGCTGTTGATAATTCAAGTTCGATAGTTGCTTTAAAATCAGACGAAAAAACTGCTGAACTATATAAAGCTCTGGTTTCAAATCCTGCGCTTAAGGAAAAATTTGAAATTCAGTCCTATCAATTCGACGCAGATTTTAAACCTTCAGATAAATTTGATTTTAAAGGAAAACAAACCAACTTAGATGAAGTTGCCAAAAACTTAAAAAGCATCAACAAAAACCTGATTTTCCCAACCGTTATTATTACCGACGGAAATCAAACTACAGGAAACGATTATGTATATCGCTTTGATCCTGTCAATAAAGTTTATCCTTTGGTTGTGGGAGATACAACCACGTTTTTAGATTTAAAAATCAATCAGTTAAACGTAAACAAATACGCTTTTCATAAAAATAAATTTCCGGTTGAAGTTTTTCTGCAATATGCCGGAGATAAAACAATAAATGCAGATTTTACCATTTCGCAAGGAAATTCGGTTGTAGCAAAAGAAAAAATTTCTTTTTCACCTTCTAAAAAAACAGCCACTTTAAATTTACTTTTACCAGCAGATAAAGTAGGCTTGCAAATTTTTAAAGCAACCATTTCTACCAATATAAAAGAGAAAAACAACTACAATAACGTCAAGAATTTTGCAGTCGAAATTATCGATCAAAAGTCAACAATTGCAATAGTTTCATCAATAAATCATCCCGATATTGCTTCTTTAAAGCGTTCGATAGAAGTTAATGCACAGCGTAAAGTGATTTTGGTTAAACCAAATGATATTAATCAGTTACAAGATGTTTCTGTTTTAGTTTTGTATCAGCCAACAACAGCTTTTAAGGCTATTTTCGACAACAATAAATTAGCCGGAACAAACACCTTTATCATCACCGGAAACAATACCGATTTTAATTTTTTAAACCAACAGCAAAATAATTTGGTTTTTAAAATGAGCAATCAAAGAGAAGATTATTTAAACGAATTTCAATCGCAATTTAATTTGTTTGCGATAGATAATATCGGATTCGAAAATTTTCCACCGTTGCAAAATCCATTCGGAACAATTACCACAAACGGAAACGTATCTGTTTTACTTTCGTCTAAAATTAGAAACGTATCTACAAATGCTCCTTTATTGGCTTTCGCCGAAAATCAAGGAAAACGAACCGCCTTTCTTTTAGGAGAAAACAGCTGGAAATGGCGTATGCAAAGTCATATCGACAATCAATCCTTTGATAAATACGATGTTTTTGTAGATAAGATAATTCAGTTTTTGGCAACATCAACTTCAAGAAAATCATTGGTTGTAACGCACGAGAGCTTTTACAATTCAGGAGAAGCCATTGTAATCAATGCGCAATATTTCAACAAAAATTACGAGTTCGACGAAAAAGCAAGATTAACAATCACCGTTACAAATGCTGAAACCAAACAAGTTAAAAACTACGATTTATTAAAAGGAAATAATTCTTTCTCAGCAAATCTGGACGGTTTGCAAGCCGGTAAATATAATTTTACAGTAAAAGAATTAAACTCAAATACCGTTTATTCAAGTCATTTTGAGATTTTAGATTTTGATATCGAAAAACAATTTGTAAATCCAGATGTTGTAAAACTAAAACAATTGGCGTTACAAACCAACGGAACAGCATTTTTCCAAAACCAAGTTGATGATTTGATTAAAACTTTAATAGAAAACAAAGAATACAAATCAATCGAAAAAAACATCTCAACTAAAACACCATTAATTGACTGGGTTTGGTTGTTGATTTTAATTGCCGTTTTATTGACTACGGAATGGTTTATTAGAAAATATAATGGATTGTTGTAAAATGTTTTTTCTCAATCAAATAAAATAAATTTATAAGATGGATGATATCCAGAATATTTTAGATGAAACATTTCCTTTAGTTGAAAGATTACTAAAAGAGTATGGTGAGTTCTATCCATTATCTTCTGCTGTAAATATTGAACAAAAAGTTGAACATGTTATTCTTGAAGAAGATGAAGAGAATGACAATCCAGAATCAAATTCAGTAATAGCAGAACTAAAAAAAGAATTACGTTGGAGAAAAGATGAATTTCTGGCTATAGCAATTTTTTATGATGTTAAAGTAAAAGAACAACAAACTGATGCTATTGCTGTTTTTGTTGAGCATAAAAAAGAAATGGAAGCTTTTACATTTTATTATCATTATGAATTGGTAGATAATGATTTAATATTTGGAAAATCTTGGAAAACGATCGAAAAAATGCAAATTTTTGAAAATTAGAAAAGTAATATTTAAAAAGATCAAGTTATTTTTTTGTTTGTAACTGCTTTTTAAAATCATAATGGATTGTTGTAGCTTCGATAAACATTTAAATTAAGTAAAATCTAAAATTTTTAATATATGCTAGATTCATTCAAAAGTAATAGTAAAGAAGATGTTGTTTTTAATAAGTTTAAAATGCAACTTGAAAACAAAGGCTTAACTATTGATTCTATTGATAAAGATGGATTTATTCTTATAAATGTAGAAGAATCTGAATTAAAAGTAAGTTTAGATAATATTAGGCGCAATTACGAAAGAGATAATGATGATAGTTATATTACAGATTTAGTTAATACAATTGTTTCACATTCATCAAAAAAAGAAGATTGGGAGAATATAAAAGATAAAATTTACGTACAATTTTTCCCTAATGACTTTGAGTTTGAAAACCTGATATATGAAAAGGTAACAAATGAATTTAGTAAAGTTTTTATGCTAAATACTAATAATAATTTTTCATTTATTTCTGATGATGATTTGATAGACTGGAACTTAGACTTAGAAGAACTAAAAAAACAAGTTGATTTAAATTTAGACACTTTTTTAGATAAAGTTCAGATAGAGATTGAAGATGTTGATAATCATAAACTAGGAATGATTCATATTGAAGAAGTTTGGCTTAAAAGTGCTTGTCTCTTTTCATCAAAAATTAAGGATTTAGTTAAAAATAATATTGGTTTCCCATTTTATGCTGTTATTCCTGTGAGAGATTTTTGTTATATCTTTGGAGAACAAGATTTTGGGTATTTTTCTGAACGTCTTGGTTCTGTCGTAGTTGAAGAATATGAGAAATCAGGATATCCAATTACAACTGAAATTTTGAAATTTTCAGAAACTGGAGTTGAAGCAATGGGAAAATATTAAATAACATGGATTTCCGCCTAAAAGTTTTCTACACCGTTGCACTCCGTCTTAATTTTACTAAAGCGGCAACAGAACTGTATATTACACAGCCGGCAGTTTCGAAACACATTCAGGAACTCGAAGAAACCTACAAAACCAAACTCTTTGAACGAAACGGTTCTAAAATAGCACTAACTCCCGCAGGAGAAATTCTGCTAAAACATACCAAAAGTATTTTTGAAGTTTATCGTAAAATCGATTTTGATATGAGTTCGTTTAGTAGCGAACGTCAGGGATTACTGAGATTAGGGACAAGTACAACCATTTCACAATATATTATTTCTCCCGTTTTAGCACGATTTCACCAAAAACAGCAAGATATAAAAGTCAATTTGCTGAACGGAAATACAGAACAAATCGAAAATTCTTTAATTAACAAAGAAATCGAAATTGGCATTGTTGAAGGACAATCTAAAAATCAGTCTATAAAGTATATTCCGTTTTTAAAAGACGAATTGGTTTTGGTTTGCAGCAGTAAAAATCCTTTAGTAAAACAAAGTGAAATTACTGTAGATGATTTAAAATCAATGAAATTCATAACCAGAGAGCGTGGCTCAGGAACACTTGAAGTTATAGAATTTGCTTTAAAACAAGTTGGGGTAAAATTATCTGACTTACAAATCGAAATGCAATTAGGAAGCACAGAAAGCATAAAATCCTATCTTTTAAATTCAGATTGTTTTGCTTTTATGTCAATTCATGCTGTAGATAAAGAATTGAAAAACAAAGAATTAATTGTTTTGGATGTTGAAAAATTATCTGTTGAAAGATATTTTTATATCATCACATTACTCGGAAAATCAGACGCCTTGTCTGAATTATTCATTCAAAATATTTCTTCTTACTATAACCTGAAGTTATAGCCGATTGTATTTTACGATTGGCGTTTTCAATATAAAGGGCAGACCTTTGTAAGGTAAAATATCAAGTACCTTATTTTGAAAACGAAACAACATACAACAGCACATTTATTTGAAGTTAACCTTTATATCCAACAAGCCGTTTTTGCATTGGTGATTATTTTGTGTTTGTTTTCGATTATTTCTCCGGCAATTGCTTTGCTGTTGGGCGTTTTGATCGTAAATGTTTTCGGAAATCCATTTATTGCATTCAATCATAAAGCGATTACTTATTTATTGCAATTTTCTGTGGTTGGTTTAGGTTTCGGGATGAATGCAGCATCTGCCATTTCAGCCGGAAAAGAAGGTTTTTTATTGACTATACTTTCTATTTTCAGCACTTTAGTTTTTGGAACGCTCTTAGGGAAATGGTTAAAAACAGACAGAAAAACATCACATTTAATTTCATGCGGAACTGCAATTTGTGGCGGAAGTGCCATTGCCGCAATTTCTCCCGTAATTAAATCAAACGAAAACCAAACTTCAATTGCGCTCGGCGTTATTTTTATTCTGAATTCTATTGCGTTATTTGCCTTCCCATTTATTGGACATCAGCTGGATTTATCACAAAAAGAATTTGGTTTATGGTGCGCTATTGCCATTCATGACACAAGTTCTGTAGTTGGTGCGGCCAATAAATACGGTGCCGAAGCTTTGCAAATTGCAACAACCGTAAAGTTAGCCAGAGCCTTATGGATCATTCCAATCTCGCTTTTAACAGCTTTACTTTTTAATAAAAAATCTGAAAATAGCGGAACAAAAATCAAGATTCCTTATTTTATTGGTTTGTTTATTCTGGCAATGCTTTTTAATACTTATGTACCTGCAACAGCAATCATAGCGCCTCAAATTGTGGGTATTGCTAAAATTGGTTTAACAATAACTTTGTTTCTAATTGGTGCAACATTAAATATAAACACATTAAAATCAGTAGGAGTGAAGCCTTTATTTCAGGGAATATTTTTATGGATTTTTATTGCAGGTTTAAGTTTAACCGCAATTCTATATCTGAATTAATTTTTTATTTCACCATATAAGTTATATAAGTTCATTTAATATATTATTATTTGCTGCTTTTATTAAAAAAAGAATTCAAAAAACAAATAAAGCTTTAATATGAACTTATTTAACTTATATGGTAAAAAAAGATTATTTTATTTTCACAACCGGCTTACCAACAACTTTATAACGTTTGCCGCTAAATGTATATCGCTTTTCGATGGTAAATGTAAATTGCTTTTTTGTTTTAGCCATTTGTGCCACTTCATCCGGTAAACTAACTTCAAATTCTGCATCAGCTCCCGGTTTATGGTAGGTACCAGTTGTAGTGATAAGAATATCTCGGAAATATTTTTTATTGTTATCATTTATAACCTTATACGAACTGGACCAGCTTACGTCTTCAACATTTGTAAGCTGATATTGAAAAGCTTCCATGATGGGTTGGTATTTTCCATCCAAACCAACAACAAGATACAAAGTTCCGTCAAACGGTCCACCGCCGCCGCCATTTACATGCAACAACGTAAAAGCGTACTGATCATCTCCAATTTCTAAAAGTTTAGGTTTAGGAGATTGTGCAAAAGCCCCGAATGCAGCAACAGCCGGTTGAAAAGATCTCATTTCCCACAGTTTATCATTTTTGGCAAATTTAGCAACGCCTAAAAGACCGCCGGTAAATCTGCTGGTTTGTAAACCATCTTCATCATAAACAGAATGATTAAAAAACAATAATTTAAATTGATTTCCTTTAGAATCCGTATAATCAATATTAGAAAGAAGTCTGGTTGAAACACCTTGGTTATAAGGAAATAATGGATCGGCTTCTTCACCATTAACATCAACATAAGAGGTAGGTTTGCAGCTTTTGCATTTCCAGCTTAAAAAAGTATTATGATCAGAAAGATTGTATAGTTTTCCAGGAAATAATTTTTGCATTGCTTTTGCAGGATCCAGCGGATCAGCAATAGACAAAGTTCTTTTGGGATTTAAAATGGTATCGCTAACACTTTTCAATTGCACAATATCATCTTGTGCCGAACAAATAGAGGTAAATATCAAAAAAAGAAAACTCAGGCGAATAAGGCGCATATATTTAATTTAGAATAAAAAGAAAACGAAGTTACAAAGAAACTTTTAATATGAACTTATATCATTTATAGGGTTCAAAAAATTATAAAAATTAAATTTACAGAATATTTGCAAGTATTCTTTTGAATTATATTTAAATGAGATAAATTTGCCCCCTCAAACAAATTTACAAATGAAAAACTTTAAAATGAAATCAAAACTAATCGCTTTTTTTGCATTAGGGATTGGATTTTTGACATTATCATGGGGAATCGTTGGCCATGAACGTATTAACAAAGCTGCAGTTATGGCTTTGCCTCATCCACTGCAAGTATTCTTTTATAATCATATTGATTTTATTACACAGGAAGCTTCGGTTCCGGACATTCGTAAATACGCCCTGAATTATAAAGAGGAGAATCCGAGACATTATTTTGATATGGAAAATTTTGGTTCGGCAGACACCTGGCCACAAACCATGGAAGACGCAAAGAAAAAATACGATGCGAAATTCCTGAACGACAACGGAATATTGCCTTGGTATATTGAAGATTTAATGGTTAAATTAACCAAAGCTTTTAAAGATAAAAACAGAGCAGAAATTTTATTTCTTGCTGCAGATTTAGGTCATTATGTAGGTGATGCACATATGCCATTACACACATCTGCAAATCACGACGGACAATTGAGTGACCAAAAAGGGATTCATTCACTTTGGGAAAGCAGATTGCCGGAATTGTTCGCAAAAAATTATAAATTAAATGTTCCTCAGGCGCAATATTATGAAGATGTTCATAAAGCAACCTGGGATATGATTAATGATACACATAGTCTAGCTCAGCCTTTATTGGATATTGATAAAAAACTAAGAACTGCAACTCCTGAAAATGAAGTTTTTAAAATGGATGCAGATGGAAAAGTATTGAAAACCAAATACAATACGGCTGTTTTTTCTGATGAATATGCTAAGAAACTGCATAAAGATTTAAACGGAATGGTTGAAAGCCAAATGAGAAAAGCCATTACAGCAACTGCGAGTTATTGGTATACTGCCTGGGTCAATGCCGGAAAACCTGATTTAAGTGATTTAGATTCACCAGCGGTTACACAAAGAAATAATCAGGCATTAAAAGACGATTTAAAACTATATCAACAAGGAGATCTTTTTGGTATGAAAAATCAGAACGACTAAGAAAAAGTTTTTTTAGTTTCAAGTTTCAAGTTGAAATACGAATAATAAATGCTGAAAATTCTATCTAAACAAAAGAGTTTCAAATTCAAATGAATTTGAGACTCTTTTGTTTTAGCTCTTTCTCTCCGTTTATCAGAAATGACAAAATTATACGGTTAAATTGGAATTTGTAATTTTAAAAAATTGGAATTTAAAATTTTTGATATTTTTTATTCTTCAACATATATGAGGCCGATTGATAAAAAGAAACCGCATTATTTACTAAATCAGTTCTTTCTGTTTTCAACGGAATTTCATCATAATAAATTTGATAATCATTCTGAATACCAGCTTTTGGCTTTAATTTTAAATTGAATTGCTTTACTACTTTTTTCGGAGATAAAATGGTCAGAACATTGTCTTTTATCAATCCTAAATCCTGATAAGTTGCAATAAAGGCGCGCGGTTTATAATCAGGTTTTAAAACATCCTGACCGAAAAATTTACTTTCATAATCAAAATGTAAAAGTCCGAAAAGCGTGGGCATTAAATCAATCTGCGACATTAGTTTATTGCATTTTTCTGGTTTTATATCAGAATTGTAAATAAAAGCCGGAATTCTGTATTTGTCTAACGGAAGTTGTGTTTTTCCGGCACTTGAAGCACAATGATCTGCAACAATTACAAAAACGGTATTCTTAAACCATGATTGTTTACTCGCCATTTCAAAGAATTTTCTCAAAGCAAAATCTGTATATTTTACACCTCCATCACGCGATTTAATATCACCCGGAATATCAATTTTATTATTCGGGTAAGTAAAAGGCCTGTGATTACTCACCGTCATAATATGATTGAAGAAAGGCTTATTTTCCTTTGCCTCGGCATTCATTACTTCTACAGCTTTATTGTACATGTCTTCATCACAAACGCCCCAAACGTTTGAAAATGTGATTTCTTCTGGTGAAAAACTCGATTGATCTACAATTGTATAGCCATTTCCGGAATAGAAATCCTGCATATTATCAAAAAAAGCGTCTCCGCCGTACATGAATTTTACGTCGTATCCTTTTTGTTTAAAAATAAAGCCTGTAGAAAATTTATTTTTATTGTCTTCCCTTTTTACAACACTTTCACCGGCGGTAGGCGGTAAGCACAAAGTAACAGCTTCAAGTCCGCGTACAGTTCTGTTTCCGGCAGCATACAAATTCGTAAATTGTAAACTTTTTTGAGACAGGCTATCCAAAAATGGCGTTATATTTTGTTCATTTCCATATGCTTTCATGAAATCTGCACTCAAACTTTCTATCGTAATTAATACTACATTTTTATGGTTTTCAGTAGAATCACTACTTATTGTTTGCTTTGTGTTTTCTTCAGTAATATTAGGAAATTGCTGTTTTAAAACAGAAAAAGCTTCTTTTTCGGGAAGTGTTTTATAAAATTTAAAATAATCTAATTTGTTATTCTCAAATGCGAGATAAAATTTATATAATCCATTTGCCTGTAATTCATTAACGAAAATATTTTTTGAATTTTCAGTTTTGGCAAAAGTGGGAATAGCAATTAGGGAAACTGAAAATAAACCCAAATATAGGACTGTAAGTTTTATTTTTTCGTTTAATGTTGGAATCTCATTGATGAAATTTTTAGAATTTTTGAGAATGAAATAGGTAACAATTCCAGTAATCAGAAATAAAGCCGAAAATAAAGGAATGACAGGGTAAGACTGCATAATATTTCCAATAACTTCATTGGTATAGATAAGATAATTTACAGCAATGAAATTGTATTTTACTCCAAATTCGTTCCAAAAGAAATATTCGCTTAAACCATTTTGAAGAATCAGGAAAACATATAAAAAGATCACAAAAGCAAACAGCCAAAACCTTATTTTTGCTCTTAGTTTTGGTAAAAAAAGCAAAAGGGCAAAAAGTATTGTTTTAATTCCGATAAAAATTAAAACAATTTTTGGCAAGGCACCTCCATATTCATCAAAAATACTTTTACCCGAAGCCACATATAGAAATAATGCAGTAAAAATTCCAAGAATAATATATCCAGAAGGTTTGTTGTATTTTAAATTGGAGATAAAAATCAGATACATCCATAAAAATATACTGGCAACAACAAAAACAAAAACATCAGATATTAATCCTAAAGTAAAGATTTTCAGGCTTTCAAAAATTGTAAATGAGCTTTGTGTTATCGGATGGAAAAACAAAACAATTCGCAACACAAAACTAATAATGAAATAAAACAAAGCAAGGTTGTAAAAGGGAGAAAGCTTCTTATATAAAGTCATGATACTATAATTTATGCAAAATTAATTTTGGCAGATTAATTCAGGATTAAGCTGGCTTTTACCTTACTTAGTGTTAGCTTAATATTTGCTTAAGATCTTTGAATTTGGTGTATTACGGTGAATTTTAGGTATTTCTGAATTATCTTTGGTTAATAAAAAAGGAATACATTATAATCTTAATTAAAAATTGGATGCATATTTTAATAGTTGAAGATGAGTTAGGAATTGTTCAGTTCCTGCAACAAGGCCTGCAAGAAGAAGGCTATCAGATTACTACAGCAAATGATGGCTCAAAAGGGTTTGAATTAGTTCAGAATCAAAAGTTTGATTTAATTCTTCTGGATTGGATGCTGCCAAAAATTAATGGTCTCGATTTATGCAAAGCCATTAGATTTAAAGATCAAAAAACACCCATTATTTTTCTGACCGCAAAAGATACTGTTCAGGAAACAATAGAAGGTTTAAAAGCCGGAGCCAACGATTATATTAAAAAACCTTTTAGTTTTGAAGAACTGGTAGAACGAATAAAAATTCATTTTAGAAATCCTAAAGAAGCTGAAATTCTGACTTTAGGCACAATAAAAATCGATTTATCTAAACATATTGTTCTTAAAAATGAAGAAGAAGTTTCGCTAACCCAAAGAGAATTTGAGTTACTGACTTATTTAATCAGGAATAAAGGAAAAGTTTGTAGCAGAAATCAGATTTTAAAAGATGTTTGGGATATTAATTTTGAATATGATACCGGTGTAATTGATGTTTTTATGAATGCTATTCGCAAAAAACTTAATTTAAAAATTGAAGAAGATTATATAAAAACAATTCGCGGTATTGGTTATATCGCCAACGATCTGTAAATGAAACAACTTTCTTTTAAAAATAGAATTGCCTTAAATTATATTATTACAACTGGTTTACTGATTTTAGTAGTTTTCTCAGTCATTTATTCTATTGTAAAACATACTGTTTACAGCGATATTGATGAAAATCTAAAAGCTGAAATTAAAAACCATCTAGCTGAAATTAAAGTCGAAGGAAACAAAGTAATCCTAATTGATAAAGAAGAGTGGGATGAACGGGAACACAATACTGTTGATGTAAATCCTGTTTTTGTTGAATTCCTGGATTTAAATAAAAAAATTATTGAAAAAGCTCCCAATTTAAAGTCTCAGGCACTTGAATTTAAGGATTCTGTAGAAGATTACGAACTTTTTGATACCAAAATGGGAGATCACGCGATCAGGCAAATTCAGGTTCCGCTAAATGTAAAAAACAAAAAAATAGGATATATAATTGTAGCTATGTCATTGGCCGATTCAAAATCGGTGCTTAATAACTTGTTTGACATTATGTGCTTGTCGTTTCTGGCAATTTTATTATTGCTGTTTTTTATAGCGAGATTCTTCGCTGGCAGAAGTATAAAACCCATAAATTCGATAATTAATACTTCGAGAATTATTACAAAAGATAATTTAAAAATACGGATTCCGCTGCCTAAAACGCGGGATGAATTATATACACTTTCAGGAACCATAAACAATTTATTAGAGCGGATTGAAGACACAATTGAACGCGAAAAACAATTCACATCTGATGCTTCACATGAATTAAGAACGCCTTTAACCGTTATTAAAGGAACACTTGAAGTATTAATTCGTAAACCTCGTGATAATAAAGAATACGAAGAGAAAATAAATTACTGTATTAAAGAAGTAGATCATTTAAATACGCTCGTAGATCAGCTTTTATTGATGGCTCGTTACGAAAATCAAAAGCAGAATATACAAACAGAATCGGTATATCTGAATGCTCTTATTCTGGATGTTTTAACCTTAAATGCAGAGAAAATAAAGGTTAAAAATCTCAACATTAAATTTGATGCCCAACAGGATTTTTATGTAAAATCAGATAATTTTTTAGTAATTACTATTTTAAGAAACTTATTATCGAATGCTTTAAAATATACGAATGATAATGGCGAAGTTTCGATTTTACTTTCGGAACAGAATAACAAAACAGTCTGTAAAATTTCTGATAACGGAATCGGGATTGAAAAAACAGATTTAGAATCGGTTTTTAGTCCTTTCTTTAGATCTGGTTCGACGGAACATCCGGAAATTAAAGGAACAGGATTGGGGCTGTCTATCGTAAAAAGAATTACAGAATTGCTTCAGGTGGAGTTTAAAATTGATAGTAAAATAGGAGAAGGAACCACGGTAATTTTGATATTCAGCTAAATTTTGAAAACGTTATAGTAAATTGAAAAAATGTAATAAAACTAGTAGCTGTGAACTTTTTTAACAATAAACTATCGTTAAGTTAAATTAAAAATTGCTTTTTTATGAAATTATCTTTTATATTTGCAACCGAATCAAAGAATAAAACAAAACACAAATCATGATTTCAATTCAATTACATCATCATCATTTTCATTATTGCTCTCAGGCGATGTGTTAATGGTATGCATGTAAATCATCATATTTTAAAACCCGTTTGAGTACATCAAACGGGTTTTTTAATTCTTATCCTTTGTACTCAAACTATTAATTTCAACAAAAACTAAAAAAATGAGTACTTTAAAAATTGCAATTCAAAAATCAGGTCGTTTAAACGAAGACAGCATTCAGATCTTAAAAGATTGCGGAATTTCGATCAACAACGGAAACGATCAGTTAAAAGCAGAAGCTTCCAATTTTCCTTTAGAAGTTTTATACTTGAGAAACTCAGACATTCCTCAGTATTTAATCGATGGAGTAGTAGATCTTGCCATTGTTGGCGATAATTTATTGGTAGAAAAAGGAAAACATATTGAAGTAATCCAAAAACTTGGATTCTCAAAATGCAAAGTTTCTGTAGCTGTTCCTAAAACTTTTGAGTACAATTCGATTCAGGATTTAGCAGGTTTACGTATTGCAACTTCCTATCCCAATACGGTAAACGAATACTTTAATTCTTTTGGTTTAAGTGTTGATATTCACCAAATTTCAGGTTCTGTAGAAATCGCACCAAACATTGGTCTTGCAGATGCTATCGTTGATATTGTTTCAAGCGGAAGCACTTTATTCAAAAACAATTTGAGAGAAGTCGAAGTAATTTTGAAAAGTGAAGCAGTTTTAGCCGTTTCACCAAAAGTTTCTCCTGAGATTCAAAAACACATCGATACTTTAAAATTCAGAATACAATCTGTTTTAAGAGCCCGAAATTCAAAATACATTTTAATGAACGTTCCAAACGATAAAATCGATGAAATTGGGAAAATTTTACCGGTTTTACGAAGCTTAACCGTTTTGCCATTGGCTCAGGAAGGCTGGAGCAGTGTACACTCTGTAATTGATAAAGACACTTTTTGGGACGTAATCGACAAACTAAAAGAAGCCGGAGCCGAAGGAATTTTAGTTTGCCCAATTGAGAAAATGGTTCTTTAGGGCTTTGCCCGCTTTAGGCTTTAGGCAATATGCTTTAAGCCAAAAAAACATAAAGTTAATAAAGCTTAAAGCCTACAGCTTATAGCTTAAAGCAAAAAATAAATGAATAAAATAGACAATCCAAAACCAGAAACCTGGTCAGAAATATTAAAAAGACCAACCAAAACAATCGATGATATCGAAGTTACGGTAAAAGAAATTTTTAAAGAAGTACAGAAAAAAGGAGATGAAGCTGTAGCAAAATACACTTCAATTTTCGACGGAATTACTTTAGAAAATTACGCAGTTACTCCGGCAGAAATCGAAGAAGCTATTAGTTTAATTTCAAGCGAATTAAAAGAGGCGATTCAGTTAGCAAAAGACAATATTTATAAATTTCACGCGGCTCAAAAAACAGACAGAATTTCTATAGAAACAATTGAAGGAGTAAATTGCTGGCAGGAAAAACGTCCAATTCAGAAAATAGGATTGTATATTCCGGGTGGAACGGCGCCTTTGTTTTCGACCGTTTTGATGCTTGCTGTTCCTGCAGAAATTGCTGGTTCTAAAGAAATTGTATTATGTTCGCCACCGGATAAAAACGGAAAAATAAATCCTGCAATTTTGTATGCAGCCAATTTGTGCGGCGTTACCAAAATATTAAAAGTAGGCGGGATTCAGGCGATTGCCGGAATGACATTTGGAACGAAATCAATCCCAAAAGTATACAAGATCTTTGGACCGGGAAATCAGTTTGTAACTGTGGCAAAACAATTGGCAACTCAGTTTGGTGTTGCGATTGATATGCCTGCAGGGCCATCAGAATTGTTAGTTGTGGCTGATGATACTGCCGTTCCTGCATTTGTGGCTTCAGATCTATTATCTCAGGCAGAACACGGAACAGATAGTCAGGTTATTTTGGTTTCGACTTCGAAAAGATTAATTGATGCTGTCGAAAACGAAATTCAAATTCAAATTGAAGAGCTTCCGAGAAAAGAAATTGCCAAAAAAGCAATTGAAAATTCAAAATTGATTTATGTGCAAAACGATCAGATCGCTTTGGATTTAATCAACGAATATGGACCGGAACACTTTATTATCTGTTCAGAATTTGATGATTTCTATTGCAACGGAATTGTAAACGCCGGTTCGGTTTTTATTGGGAATTATACGCCTGAAAGTGCCGGAGATTATGCTTCAGGAACCAATCATACTTTGCCAACAAACGGATATGCAAAGAATTACAGCGGTGTTAATCTGGATAGTTTTATGAAATCAATGACTTTTCAGAAAATAACAGAAAAAGGAATTCAAAATATCGGCGGCGCCATTGAAGTTATGGCTGAAGCCGAGGGTTTACAGGCACATAAAAATGCTGTTACCTTGAGATTGAAGAGTTTAGAGTAAAGAAAATAGAATAAAGAGTATAGAATAAAGAGTATAGAATAAAGAATATAGAGAATTATGCAGATACAATGAGAAGTCTATTCTCTTTATTCTATTTTCTATATTCTAAAAAATTAAGATAATGAAATTCGATATAAATACAATAACACGTGAAAACGTAAAAACATTAAAGCCGTATTCTTCTGCGCGAGATGAGTTTGAAGATTTTGATACTGCACAAATGATTTTTTTGGATGCCAATGAAAATCCGTTTCAAAATGGTGTAAACCGCTATCCTGATCCGCAGCAGAGTTCTGTTAAGGCGATTTTGGCAAAGAATAAAATGGTAAAATCAAGTCAGATTTTATTAGGAAACGGAAGCGACGAAGTTTTAGATTTACTTTTCAGGGCTTTTTGTGAGCCAAAAACAGATAATATTATCTCACTACCGCCAACTTATGGAATGTACGGTGTTTTGGCAAACATTAATGCAGTAGAAAATAGAGAAATTTTGCTTTCGACAGATTTTCAGCCGCAAGTAGAGAAAATTTTAGAAGCTGTAGATGAAAAAACAAAAATCATCTTTTTATGTTCGCCAAATAACCCAACAGGAAATTCTTTTTCTGATGAAAGCGTTGTAAAATTGCTTCAGAATTTTAAAGGCTTGGTTGTAATTGATGAAGCTTATATTGACTTTTCAGCCAAGGAAAGCTGGTTAACAGAAATTGATGAATATCCAAATTTGGTGATTACACAAACGCTTTCAAAAGCATACGGTTTGGCGGGAATTCGCATGGGAATTTGTTATGCTTCTGAGGCTGTAATTTCAGTTTTAAACAAAATAAAACCGCCTTACAATGTAAACGAATTAACGCAGCAAAGAGCAATTGAACGTTTGAAAGATTCGGATAAAATAAAACAGGAAATAGCTTCTATTATTGAACAAAGAGAAGAGTTGCTTAAAGTTTTACTTGAGGTAAATTTTGTGGAAAAAGTATATCCTACAGAAGCGAATTTTGTTTTGGTGAAAGTAGACAATGCCAACAAAAGATACGATGAATTAATTGCAAAAGGAATTGTAATTCGTAACAGAACAACTCAGCCTTTATGCGAAAACTGTCTGCGTTTTACGATTGGAATTCCAGAGGAAAATGCTATTTTGATTAAAGAATTAAAGTTATTGAAATAGGAAAATAGAATAAAGAATATAGAGAAAAGAACGAATAAAAAAAATGTAACAACTTTAGATATAGAATGAAAAGTCTATTCTCTTTACTCTATATTCTTTATTCTCAAAATATAAAATATGAAAAAAGTACTTTTTATCGATCGTGATGGAACGATTGTTTTAGAACCTGAAAATTATCAGTTAGATGCTTTGGATAAACTAGAATTTTATCCAAAAGCTTTTCAATATCTGGCTAAAATTGTCAGTGAATTAGATTATGAATTGGCAATGGTAACCAATCAGGACGGTTTGGGAACGGATAGTTTTCCGGAAGATACGTTTTGGCCAACGCAGAATTTTATTCTAAAAGCCTTTGAAAATGAAGGAGTTTTGTTTGATGAAATTTTTGTAGACCGATCTTTTCCGGAAGATAACTTGCCAACACGCAAGCCAAGAACGGGAATGCTGACAAAATATCTTGATAATCCGCAATACGATTTGGCGAATTCTTTTGTTTTGGGAGACCGTTTAACGGATGTTGAATTGGCGAAAAACCTTGGCGCAAAAGCGATTTTCATGAATATGACTGACGGAATTGGAAGTAATGAAATTTCGACGAAAAGAGAGGAACTGAACGATACAATTATCTTGCAGACAACAGATTGGAAGAGGATTTATGAGTTTTTGAAACTCGAAGCGCGTTCAGCATCGATTACACGTAAAACCAATGAAACGGATATTTTTATCGATTTGAATCTGGACGGAACTGGAAAAAGTAAAATTGAAACCGGAATTGCTTTCTTTGATCATATGTTGGATCAGATTTCGCGTCACGGTCAAATGGATTTGGAAATTTTGGTAAAAGGTGATTTGGAGGTTGATGAACACCACACGATTGAAGATACCGCAATTGCTTTAGGCGAAGTTTTTGCAAAAGCATTAGGAAACAAATTAGGAATTGAGCGATACGGATTTTGCCTTCCGATGGATGATTGTTTAGCGCAGGTTGCTATTGATTTTGGTGGAAGAAACTGGCTGGTCTGGGAAACGGAATTTAAACGCGAAATGGTAGGTAAAATGCCAACAGAGATGTTCTATCACTTCTTTAAGTCCTTCTCTGACGGTGCAAAGGCCAACATCAACATCAAAGCCGAAGGAACAAACGAACACCACAAAATTGAAGCGATTTTTAAAGCTTTTGCGAAAGCAATAAAAGTAGCGGTGAAAAGAGATACAGAAAAAATGATTTTGCCTTCGACAAAGGGAATGCTTTAGGTTAAAAATTGTTTCAAGTTTCAAGTTTCAAGTTCTGCACAGCAACCTGAAACCTGAAACTTGAAACCTGAAACAAAAGATAATGAAAATAGTAATTATAAATTACGGAGCAGGAAATATCCAGAGCATCATGTTTGCTATTGAAAGACTGGGTTTTAAGGCGATTTTGAGTAATAATCCTGAAGAAATTCTGGCAGCTGATAAAGTTATTTTTCCTGGTGTAGGCGAGGCGAGTTCTGCAATGGCTAAACTTAGAGAAAGCGGTTTGGATAGTTTGATTCCGAAATTGAAACAGCCGGTTTTGGGTATTTGCCTTGGTATGCAATTGATGTGCAAATCATCTGAAGAAGGAAACACCAAAGGTTTGGGGATTTTTGATGTTGATGTTATTAAATTTACTTCAAAAGTAAAAGTGCCCCAAATGGGATGGAACCAGATTTATGATTTAAAATCGGATTTGTTTAAAGGAATTTCGGAGAATGAATTCATGTATTTGGTGCATAGTTTTTACGCCCCAAATTGCGATGAAGCCATTGCTACTACGGATTATGAACTGGAATATGCTTCGGCTTTACAAAAAGATAATTTTTACGGAACTCAGTTTCACCCGGAAAAAAGTGGTGCGGTTGGGGAGAAAATACTGGAAAACTTTTTGAAAATTCCAATTTCTTAAATTCCAAATTCCAATTGCAATATCAAAAATCAATTTCAATCAAAATATCAATTTTAGAAAATCAGAAATTTAAATAATTTAAAATCTAAAATATCAAAAATGAGAATAATACCAGCCATAGATATCATCGACGGAAAATGTGTTCGCTTATCAAAAGGGGATTACGATACCAAAATAATTTACAATGAAAATCCGCTTGAAGTTGCGAAATCATTTGAAGCGCACGGAATCGAATATTTACATTTAGTAGATCTTGATGGAGCAAAATCGAGCAAAATCGTTAATTATAAAATATTAGAACAAATTTCGAATCAAACCAGTTTGAAAATTGATTTTGGCGGAGGCTTAAAATCTGATGACGATTTGAGAATTGCTTTTGAAAGCGGTGCAAACCAAATAACCGGCGGAAGTATTGCCGTAAAAAACAGAGCCATTTTCGAAAAATGGATTTCAGAATACGGATCTGATAAAATTATTTTGGGCGCTGATGCAAAAGACGAAAAAATAGCAGTTTCAGGTTGGTTAGAAGATTCAAATGAAGATTTGATTCCGTTTATTCAGGATTATCAAACCAAAGGAATTCAGTACGTTATTTGTACCGATATTGCCAAAGACGGAATGCTGGAAGGACCAAGTTTTGATTTGTACGAGAAAATTTTAGCAGAAGCCAAAGGTGTAAAACTAATTGCTTCGGGAGGAATTTCAACTTTTGACGAACTCCCAAAATTAGCCGAATTAGGCTGTGAAGGAACAATCATTGGGAAAGCAATTTATGAAGGTAGAATCACTCTTAAACAATTGGAGAATTATATAATTAGAAAATAAGAATCAATTAGATAATGTGTCAATTAGAAAATTAGATAATTATTTAAATACGCTTAAAATTATCTAATTGACTAATTATCTCATTGTCACATTAAAAATATATTATGATAACATGTCACTTAAAATACGTTATAGATCCTTATCAATTATCCGTTTTTGAGGATTACGGCAAAAGATGGATTAAGATTGTAAATCGTTTGGGAGGCCAACATCATGGTTATTTTATGCCATCGGAAGGAGCAAATAATATTGCTTATGCATTGTTTTCTTTTCCGAGTTTAACAGCTTATGAAAATTACCGAAAGCAAATGTTTTCGAAAGATGATAAAGAATGCGTAGAAGCTTTTAAACTTGCAGAAGATACCAGATGTATCATCAGTTACGAGAGAACTTTCTTGAGTCCTGTATTCGAGTAAAGAAAATTAGATAATGAGAAAATTAGATAATTAGATAATTTTATGCGTTTCGTGAAAAATTATCTAATTATCTAATTCTCAAATTAACACATTAAATTAATGTTAGCAAAAAGAATCATTCCTTGTTTGGATATAAAAAACGGAAGAACCGTGAAAGGCATTAATTTCGTTGACTTGCGCGATGCGGGAGATCCTGTAGAACTGGCAGAAATTTATTCGGCTGAAGGAGCCGATGAATTGGTTTTTCTCGATATTTCTGCAACAGAAGAACGTCGAAAAACGTTGGTGAATATGGTGCGAAGCGTTGCAGAAAAAATCAATATTCCGTTTACGGTTGGCGGTGGAATTTCATCCGTTGAAGATGTTGAAATCCTGCTGAATAACGGCGCTGATAAAGTCTCTATTAATTCATCGGCAGTAAAAAATCCGCAATTGATTAATGATTTAGCCCAGAAATTCGGAAGTCAGTGCGTTGTTGTCGCTATAGACGCCAAACAAATTAACGGACAATGGATTGTACATTTGGTTGGCGGAAAAGTTCCAACTGAATTAAATTTATTTGATTGGGCTGTAGAAGTGGCAGAACGTGGTGCAGGTGAAATTTTATTCACTTCAATGGATAATGATGGTACTAAAAACGGTTTTGCAAACGAAGCTTTGGCTAAACTTTCAGAACTAATTAATATTCCGATTATTGCTTCTGGCGGAGCGGGAAATATTCAGCATTTTGTTGATTCTTTTAAAGAAGGAAAAGCAGATGCAGCTTTGGCGGCGAGCGTTTTTCACTTTAAGGAGATTGAAATTAAGGGTTTGAAAGAAGAATTGAGGAAGAATGATATTGAGGTAAGGATTTAGAAGCAAGAAGCAAGAGAATAGAATAAAGAGAATAGAATAAAGAATTTAGCTGGGAGATTTAAAGCCGAAAGTCGAATTCTAAAAGAAATAATCATAGAGTGTAGAAATCTAAAATCTGAACTCTAAAATCTAAAATAATTATGAACATAGATATAAAAAGCTCACACGGATTGATTCCGGCGATAATTCAGGATTCAGAAACAAAAAATGTTTTAATGCTGGGTTATATGAACGAAGAATCGCTTCAAAAAACAATAGAAACGCAAAAAGTAACTTTCTTTAGCCGTTCTAAGCAAAGACTTTGGACAAAAGGCGAGGAGAGTGGCAACTTTTTGAATCTGGTAAGCATCAAAAATGATTGTGACGGTGATACACTTTTAATTCAGGCAAAACCTGTTGGTCCAACCTGTCACACAGGCGCAGATACTTGCTGGCAAGAAGAAAACAAAGAAAACTATGGTTTTATTTCTGATCTTGAAAACACAATCAAAATTAGAAGAGAAAACGCGGATTCTGAGAAAAGTTATGTAGCTTCTTTATTCGAAAAAGGAATCAATAAAATTGCTCAAAAAGTGGGCGAAGAAGCTGTAGAAGTTGTGATTGAAGCTAAAGATGATAATGACGATTTATTTCTTAGCGAAAGCGCTGATTTATTGTTTCACTATTTGATTTTATTGCAGGCAAAAGGTTTTCAATTGAATGATGTTGTGGATGTTTTGAAAAAGCGTCAGAAGTAGTTTAAAGAAAGTAATTAATCTTTGTCATGGTAGCAGATTACACGGATTTGCTATGCAAAGACGCGGATTCATACGGATTTTATTTTAATTCAAAAACGTCATTTGTAGCGTGGTTGAGTGTCAGGCTGAGCGGAGTCGAACCCACACAAAATGATTTAGCAAACTGGACTTCGACTCCGCTCGGTCTGACAATTCGACTCCGCTCAGCCTAACAATAATAAAAAGAAAAATCAGTGTTAATCTGCGTTTTCGCTTTAGCGAATCCGCGTCATCCGCGTCCCATTTAATCGCTATTCCATAAACTCAAAAACCGCAAACTCCTCCGGCTGATGAAAACCAAATTTTAAACTCTTATAATATTGTAATGCAAGATATTCTGTTGTGTTACCGTAATCAATTCTAAAAGCATTTCCATTCCATTTTGTGCCGACTTTTGGTTGGGTAAAATTGCCGTTTTTTATCTTTTCTAAACTCGAAAAGGGAATTTTAATTTCGGTACAAAAACCTTCGGGAGTTGTTTTACTTACGGCTTCCATTTCTGAAATATCAAAAGCCATTGATGCTTTCCAGCCACCACAATTTGATGATGGGCAATTGATTAGCATATCGTAATTTGCAGAGAAAGCATTTACGCCAATTTCAAGATAATTTTGCCCGTTTCCGTCGGGATCCAGGAAAATTTCTACCAAATCATCCGTTTCATATATTTTAGAATCTTTCTTTTGTGAACTTCCAATTATTGTAGAATCTTCAGTACGATAGGCGATATAAAGGTTTTTGTCATTCCACGAAAGTGAAACAAATGTATTTTGAGTAGCTTTTTCTCCCGAATTGTGAATTACAAACGGACCCAAAAAAGGTTTTTTCCAGTCTGATAAATCACCATCGATCATTATTTTATCATTTGTTTTATAAATCGGAATGATTTGCGCGTAGTTTATCAAAGAAAACATTAAAAATAAAAAAGTGACAATTTTTTGAATTTTCATAAGGCGTATAAATATTTTAGTGGACCAAAAAACAAGTAAATTTTAATATTAAGTTTTCTGAAGATAAAATGCAAAATTATTAAAAAATTGATTCGAATGTTTATTTTTGTTGAAGACTAAATTCAGTTTAACAGCTTATTTATCCCAAATTCATCAATAATGAAAAAATACTTCGTTGGCGTTTTTATCGCTTTTTTGATTGGTTTTTCTGCCAATGCTCAAGGACTTTTAAAAAAGTCCGGAACAGTTTTTACACATCAGGATACACTTCGCGGAAGCATCACAAAAGAAAGAGCCTGGTGGGATTTGAAATACTATCATCTTGATATTAAAGTAAATCCGGCTGAGAAAACCATTACAGGGTCTAACACAGTTCGTTATTCTGTTTTAGCAGAAAATAATACGATGCAGATTGATTTGCAGGAACCAATGCAAATTTACAAGGTAACGCAGGATGGTAAAGAATTGAAATTTGAGAGAAATGGAAATGCTTTTTTTATTGAATTAACGGCTGCACAAAAAGTGGGTGAAACGAAGGAAATTGTAGTTTCATTTGGAGGAAAACCTAAAGAAGCCGTTCGTCCGCCGTGGGATGGAGGGCTTACGTGGAAAAAAGATAAAAACGGAAAAGATTTTATTGCTTCAACTTGTCAGGGATTGGGCGCGAGCGTTTGGTGGCCGTGCAAAGACCATATGTATGATGAAGTGGAAAATATGCTAATTAGTGTAAATGTTCCCGGAGATTTAACGGATGTTTCTAATGGAAGATTGCAAAGTGTGAAAAAGCAAAAAGATGGAACTAAGACCTTTAACTGGTATGTTTTGAACCCGATTAACAATTATGGAGTTAATATTAATATTGGAGATTACGTAAATTTCTCTGAAAAATATAAAGGAGAAAAAGGCGATTTAGACTGTAGTTATTATGTTTTACGTGATAATTTGGCTAAAGCCAAAGAACATTTTAAAGACGCGCCAAGAATGCTAAAAGCGTTTGAAAACTGGTTCGGACCTTATCCGTTTTACGAAGACAGTTACAAGTTGGTAGAAGCGCCGTACTTAGGAATGGAGCATCAAAGTAGTGTGACTTATGGAAATAACTATACAAAAGGATATAATGGTACTGATATTAGCGGAAGCGGCTGGGGATTGAAGTATGATTATATTATCATTCACGAATCTGGACATGAATGGTTTGCCAATAATATTACGTATAAAGACATTGCTGATATGTGGATTCATGAGAGTTTTACAACTTATTCTGAAGCGCTTTTTGTGGAATATTATTATGGAAAAGAAGCTGCGAATGAATATATAAGAGGAATTCGAAAAATGATTACCAATAAGAAACCAATTATTGGTTATTATGATGTTAATGTCGAAGGATCTGGAGATATGTACCCGAAAGGAGCAAATATGATTCATACAATACGTCAGGTCATAAATGATGATGCAAAATGGAAATCAATTTTAAGAGGCTTGAATAGTACATTTTATCACCAAACGGTTACTACAAAACAAATTGAAGATTACATCAGTAAGCAAGCAGGAATTGATTTTAGTAATGTCTTTAATCAATATTTAAGAACGCCAAATGTGCCTACTTTTGAATATTATTTTAAGGATCAAAAATTAGTTTATCACTGGATAAATTGTGTCGAAAAATTTGATTTGTCATTAAAAGTAACTTTAAACGGTGTTGAAACCTGGCTTAAACCTACACCAGACTGGAAAATAGAAGATATAAAAGGTGATAAACCAACTCTAATCGTTGATAAAAACTTTTATATCACAGAATTTAATATTACAAATTAGATTTCTAATATATTTAGAAAGAAACCCAACAAGTTTAATATTTGTTGGGTTTCTTTTTTATCCCTAAATCATAAAATTTGAGAAAACTTAATTCGAATGTTTACTTTTGTGAAGATTAAGTTCTATAAATACGTTATTATTTCAATTTCTACCATTATGAAAAATTACTTTGGAGGCTTTTTTATTGCCTTTTTGGTTTGTTTTACTACAAATGCCCAAGGACTTTTAAACAAGTCTGAAACGGTTTTTACACATCAGGATACACTTCGCGGAAGCATTACAAAAGAAAGAGCCTGGTGGGATTTAAAATACTATCATCTTGATGTTAAGGTAAATCCTTCTGAAAAAACGATTACAGGTTCAAATACCGTTCGTTATACTGTTTTGACTTCGTATAATAAAATGCAGATCGATTTGCAGGAGCCAATGCAAATTTACAAAGTAACACAAAACGGAAAAGAATTGAAGTTTAAAAGAGACGGAAATGCTTTTTTTATAGATTTAGCAGCTGCTCAAAAAGTAGGTGAAACGAAAGAAATCGTAATTTCATTTGGCGGAAAACCTAAAGAAGCCATTAAACCACCTTGGGACGGAGGAATTACATGGAAAAAGGACAAAAACGGAAAAGATTTTATCGCTTCATCTTGTCAGGGTTTAGGCGCAAGTATTTGGTGGCCAAACAAAGATCATATGTATGATGAAGTCGAAAATATGTTGATTAGCGTAAATGTTCCGGGAGATTTAACGGATGTTTCTAATGGAAGATTACAAAGCGTTAAAAAACAAAAAGATGGAACTAAAACCTTTAATTGGTATGTTTCAAACCCAATTAATAACTATGGTGTAAACATTAATATTGGTGATTACGTTAATTTTTCTGAGAAATATAAAGGTGAAAAAGGTGATTTAGATTGTAATTATTATGTTTTACGTGATAATTTGGCTGTAGCCAAAGAACAATTTAAAGATGCACCAAGAATGCTAAAAGCGTTTGAAAACTGGTTTGGACCTTATCCGTTTTACGAAGACAGTTACAAATTGGTAGAAGCGCCATATTTAGGTATGGAGCACCAAAGCAGCGTAACTTACGGAAATGAATATAAAAATGGTTATTTAGGTCGTGATTTAAGCGGAACGGGCTGGGGATTAAAATTTGATTTTATCATTATTCATGAATCTGGTCACGAATGGTTTGCGAACAATATTACATATAAGGACATTGCTGATATGTGGATTCACGAGAGTTTCACAAACTATTCTGAAAGTCTTTTTGTGGAATATTATTATGGTAAAGAAGCCGGAGCTGAATACGTAAGAGGCTGTAGAAAAAATATTCATAACGACACGCCAATTATCGGACATTATGATGTAAATAATGAAGGATCTGGCGATATGTATCCAAAAGGTGCAAATATGCTGCACACGATTCGTCAGATTATCAATAATGATGCAAAATGGAAATCGATTTTGAGAGGTTTAAACAGTACGTTTTATCACCAAACAGTTACTTCTAAACAAATTGAAGATTATATCAATACACAATCAGGAATTAATTTCAACAGAGTTTTTGCTCAATATTTGACTACAACTCAAATTCCGGTTTTTGAATATATTTTTAAAAATGGAACATTAGGTTATCATTGGACAAATTGTGTTTCGAAGTTTGATATGCCGGTAAAAGTAAAAATTAACGGGGTAGAAACATGGTTGAAACCAACTACAGAATGGCAATCTGAGAAAACTACTAATGAAAACAGAACTTTAGAAGTTGATAAAGATTTTTATGTAACGAGTTCTAATATTGTAGAATAAACTTTTTTAAAATTCCAATATTTAAATCCCAAATTCCAATTAATGGAGTTTGGGATTTTTTATACGATAATTTTGCGCAAAGACCTTTACGCAAACCATTTGGAATTTGGGATTTAAATATTGGAATTTTTATTAAGATTTCTTCATTGTGTTAATTGTATTATTTGTACGAATATTACCGTTTTATTTCCTACTTTAGATTCTATTAATCTGAAAATGAATAAATAAAGCGTAATCCGAAAAGCTTTAAGAGTAGGAAACAAAAACAAATCAAACAATTATGAAAAATTTAAAAAACCTAAAAAACGTTGAAATTCTAAGTAAAAATGCTCAAAAATCTATTTCGGGAGGTATTCCTTTATGCGTTATACTATGCGGCGAAGCTGGAGGAGTTATTTCGAATACGCCGGGTAGAGGAGATGTATGTCAGCCTGGAACTACGGTTTGTTGCTATTGTAGATAAAACGCCTTAAAAGTTAAACCCGACAGGTTTTTAAAACCTGTCGGGTTTCTCATATGCGTTGGAATTTGGTCCCGAAGCTTCGGGATAAAAATTTGGAATTTTACAGATTAACGGCTATTCAACTTCGCCTTTTCCTTAATAATATCAGCAATTTTTCTATTCTCGATTTTGCTTTCCAGCCAGGAAATAATGTCTAAATAAAGGAAAGCTCTCTTTTCGTAAGTGTTTTTTTCAAGTTCTACAAAACGGGTGTGCATTTTTTTGAATTCCTTTTTAATATCTGCAGGATAAAGGTTATTCAGACTTCTTAGGAACTTAATAATCTCTTTTTGAACTTCGTGTAAGTCGTTCATTTTTATTAGAAACTTATAGGTGTTTTTAATATTATTTTCTAAATAATAATCTTTTCCTAATTCATAATGTGCGATCAACGACAAAAGTCTGGCGAAACACATTAAGTCTTCGCGCATGGTTAAGTTTTTGTTATTGATGATTTTATCTAAATAATAAATGCATTCTGTGTATTTTTCGTTTCCAAAATAAATAGAAGCAATTTTATAGAAAAACAACATTTCGTGATGTTCATCGAGATGTTCGCTGTGAATTTTTAATTTGTCTAAAATCTCCGGAATCAAATATTCGCTTTCGGCAAAAGTACCTTCGAGAATATGTAAATTGAGCTTATTATTGTAAATGTATAAAAATGATAGCGATGCAATGTTGTCATTTACAGGAAATTTAGGATCCTCAATGGTTTCCTCCATAAGAGTTAAATATTTCTTGAAATTCGATTTGTATTTCAACATATATAAAGACTCTAAAAAGTAATGATTTCCTTTTAGAAAAAACACCGGATTTTGATAAATCATATTCGGATTATCATAAAATAAGGTAACCCATTTATAAGCGTATTTGTAACTCGCCAGAAAATCCTGAACCAGAAAACTGCGCCAAAGATTTGCATTGTAATACCAGTATTTCTCGCGGAAACCAAATTTGCTTTCGTCTAGTTTTGCAATATGTTTATTAAAATAATCGTCAATATATTTATACTCTTCATCGCTTTTTACGTAACCTGTTTTTAGCATGATTCCGTACAATTGCAGTGATAAGTTTGATAATTTACTGGAAATTGTATTTCTGTAATTCAATTCTTTTGCCTGAATCACCAATTCATCGGCGCGACCCTGAATACTTCGTGTAATATATTGAGATTCTATTAGTTTTTCGAACTCAACAATTTCATAGGCCATATATTTTTCATCATTTTCAAGCGCAACGATTTTTGTTTTATCCAGAATTTTCAAGCTCTGTTTATACAATCCTTTATTATAAAGAATAACGGCAAAATCTATTTGTTCACGCAATTGATACCGAATATTCTGGCTGGGAATATTCAGTCTAATACTGACTAAAATTTGTTTGTACAAATATGATTTTAAGTTAGATAGCTGTACTTTTTTGATTATTCCGCTTTTTAAAATAAGCTTTTCATCGTAGGTTTCAGATTTATCTAAAATGTTGAATAATTCGATGAATTTGGTGTTCGAACTTGTTTCTAATCGGCTTGCAAAAATTTTAAACTGTCTTTTTTCAGATTTCGAAAGCGATTTTATTAATACAAATAAGAAATCTTTTTGATGGTTAGCCATTGTAAAATATAATAGTGTAACTTGTTGGTTTTTAGTTATTTAATACGTTATAAATTGTGTTATAAACAGTATAATTTCATTAAAATGAATTTCGTACTGTAGAAGTACAATATATATTTGTTATCAAGATGTGAAATTACATTAAATAAATGAATATGAATAGAGAGAAAGTTCAAATTTTTGACACCACTTTGCGCGATGGTGAACAAGTTCCAGGATGTAAGTTAGATACTAAACAAAAATTAGTTATCGCAGAACGACTTGACAAAATGGGAGTTGACGTTATCGAAGCGGGTTTTCCTGTGTCAAGTCCGGGCGATTTTTTATCGGTCTCTGAGATTTGTAAAATTGTAGAAAATGCAACCGTCTGCGGACTAACAAGAGCCGTGAAAAACGACATTGATGTTGCTGCAGCAGCTTTAAAGCATGCTAAAAGACCTAGAATCCACACTGGAATCGGAACATCGCAATCTCATATACTCCACAAATTAAATACCACACCAGAAGATATTATTGCAAGAGCAAAATATGCTGTAGCACACGCAAAATCTTATGTAGAAGATGTTGAGTTTTATGCAGAAGATGCCGGAAGAACCGACAATGCTTTCCTTGCAAAGGTTTGTGAAGAAGTAATTAAATCGGGTGCAACCGTATTAAATATCCCTGATACCACAGGATATTGCTTACCTGAAGAATACGGAGCAAAGATTAAATATTTAAAAGAAAACGTAAAAGGAATCGAAAACGTAATCCTTTCATGTCACTGTCATAATGATTTAGGAATGGCAACTGCAAACTCTATTGCAGGTGCGATAAATGGAGCAAGACAAATAGAATGTACTATTAACGGTATTGGTGAAAGAGCAGGAAACACAGCACTTGAAGAAGTGGTTATGATTTTCAAACAGCATCCTTACCTTAATTTAGACACAAACATCAATACAAGAGAATTGAACGAAATGAGTCGTTTGGTTTCTGAAAGTATGGGAATGATTGTTCAGCCAAATAAAGCCATTGTTGGTGCAAATGCTTTTGCACACAGTTCAGGTATTCACCAGGATGGAGTGATCAAAAACAGAGCAACTTACGAAATCATGGACCCGCTTGATGTGGGTGTAAATGAATCGTCAATTATCCTTACAGCAAGAAGCGGAAGAGCTGCTTTGGCTTATCGTGCTAAAAAAGTAGGTTACGAGCTTACAAAAGTACAATTAGACATTGTATACATCGAGTTTTTGAAATTTGCCGATATTAAAAAAGAAGTTTTAGATGCTGATATTCATCAGATTATCGAAGCTGCTAAAATTCAGGACGAATTAGTTAGAAGCTAGTTGGGAAGAATATAGAATATAGAATATAGAAGAAAGATAATAGAAGAAAGACGAAAGAACAAAGACAAAAAATAAAGATTTAAATACATAAAGAACGAGACGTTATGAATTTGAAAATAGCAGTTTTACCAGGAGACGGAATTGGACCGGAAGTAATTTTACAAGCCAAAAAAGCTTTATACGCCATTGGCGAGGTGTACAATCATGAATTTGTTTTTGAAGAAGCGCTCATGGGAGCAATCGCAATTGACAAAACGGGAAATCCGTTGCCTGAACAAACGCTAAATCTTTGTTTAAATACTGATGCTGTTTTATTTGGCGCTATTGGCGATCCTAAATATGACAATAATCCAAATGCAAAAGTTCGTCCGGAGCAGGGATTATTAAAGCTTCGTAAAGAACTGGGGTTGTTTGCCAACATTCGTCCTATAAAACCTTATAAATCATTACTTGATGCTTCTCCTTTAAAAAGAGAAATTATCGAAGGAGCTGATTTTACTATTTTCAGAGAATTAACAGGTGGTGCTTATTTTGGAGCAAAAACATTAAATGAAGAAGGAACACACGCTTCGGATTTATGTGAATATTCAGAAGAAGAAATCACCAGAATTGCACATTTAGCTTTTAAATCGGCACAAAACCGACGCAAAAAGCTGACAATGGTAGATAAAGCAAATGTTTTGGAAACCTCAAGATTATGGAGAAAAGTAGTTCAAAAAGTGAGCGAAAATTATCCTGATGTTGCTTTAGACTTTTTGTTTGTAGATAACGCAGCGATGCAGATTATTTTAAATCCGAGACAATTTGATGTGATTTTGACAGAGAATTTATTTGGAGATATTTTATCAGATGAAGCCAGCGTAATTACAGGTTCTATTGGTTTATTGGCTTCAGCATCTTTAGGAGAAAAAAATGCTTTGTTTGAGCCAATTCACGGTTCTTATCCTCAGGCAAAAGGAAAAAATATTGCCAATCCAATTGCTTCTATTTTATCAGCAGCGATGTTGTTAGAGCATTTCGGATTATTTAAAGAAGCTAATGTGATTTACAAAGCTATTGAAAAAGCAATTGAATATAAAGTAGTTACTGTTGATTTAAAACCAGATTCAAAATTCGGTACAAATGAAGTAGGGGAATTTGTTTCCAATTTTATTTTCAGCAAAGACGATCTGTTATATTTTAGAAATGACAACGTTCATATCGGACAATCGACGATTGTTTAATTTTTTTATTAAAAAATTGAAATAAATAACAAGAAGTACTGTAAATGTTGAGATTTTATTTTTTTAGTTCTTAAAGTTTTCATACTTTTGTAACACTAAAAAATAAATGATGCAAATCTCAATTATTATTACTTCTGTCATTGTTGTCAATGTGTTTAGCACATCTGCATCGGGAATGGTATAAATATAATTGAAAAACTATATTAGAAACCTTCCAAATACTGGAAGGTTTTTTTTTGAATAAAAATTAAAAAAATAATACAATAATGGAATTAAATAAGTACAGCAAAACCATCACTCAAGATCAAACACAACCTGCAGCGCAAGCTATGTTGTACGGGATTGGTTTAACTGAAGAAGATTTGAAAAAAGCACAAGTTGGTATTGTTAGCATGGGCTACGATGGAAATACTTGTAACATGCACCTGAATGATTTGGCAAAAGATGTCAAAAAAGGTGTCTGGGATGCAGATCTGGTCGGACTTATTTTTAATACTATTGGTGTAAGTGACGGAATTTCAAACGGTACAGAAGGAATGCGTTATTCATTGGTTTCTCGTGATGTTATTGCAGATTCTATTGAAACTGTTGTGGGAGCACAATGGTATGATGGTGTAATTGCAATTCCGGGTTGTGATAAAAATATGCCTGGAGCCTTAATCGCAATGGGAAGATTAAATCGCCCGGCGATGATGGTTTACGGCGGATCAATTCACTCTGGAAAATGGAAAGGTGAATCTTTGAATATTGTATCTGCTTTTGAAGCTTTAGGAAAAAGAGTAAAAAACGAAATTACTCCCGAAGATTTTAAAGGAGTTATTCAAAATGCATGCCCCGGTGCTGGTGCTTGCGGTGGAATGTATACAGCAAATACTATGTCTTCTGCAATTGAAGCATTAGGAATGAGTTTGCCTTACAGTTCTTCAAACCCGGCTTTGAGTCAGGAAAAAAGAGACGAGTGTCTGGCTGCAGGAGAAGCAATCAAAATTTTATTAGAAAAAGATATTAAGCCAAGAGATATCATGACTCGTAAGGCTTTTGAAAATGCTATTACAATTGTAGCAGTTTTAGGAGGTTCTACAAATGCAGTTATGCACTTAATTGCAATGGCTCACGCTGTTGATATCAAAATTACTTTAGATGATTTTCAGGCAATTAACGACAGAACACCAGTTCTGGCTGATATGAAACCAAGTGGTAAATATATGATGGAAGATATTCATGAGGTTGGAGGAATTCCTTCTGTAATGAAATATTTATTGAAAGTAGGACTTATTCATGGAGATTGTTTAACAGTAACCGGAAAAACAGTTGCTGAAAATTTAGCTTCAACTCCGGATTTACAAGATGGACAAGAAGTAATTCACGAAATTCAAAAAGCATTAAAACCAACAGGAAATATTCAGATTTTATACGGAAATCTTGCTTCTGAAGGTGCTGTAGCAAAAATCAGCGGAAAAGAAGGAGAATATTTTGAAGGTCCGGCTGTAGTTTTTGAAGGAGAATTTGAAGTAATTCCAGGTTTACAAGCCGGAAAAATAAAACCGGGTAATGTAGTCGTCATCAGGTATTGTGGACCAAAAGGTGGTCCGGGGATGCCTGAGATGCTAAAACCAACATCGGCGATTATTGGTGCCGGATTAGGAAGCAGCTGCGCTCTTATTACAGACGGCAGGTTCTCTGGAGGTTCACATGGCTTTGTCGTAGGACACGTTACACCAGAAGCTTTTGATGGTGGTGGTATTGCACTTGTAAAAGATGGTGATTTGATCGCGATCGATGCAGTAAAAAATACTATCGACCTGAAAATATCTGACGAAGAATTTGCAGCAAGAAAAGCGGCTTGGGTACAACCGCCGTTAAAAGTTACAAAAGGAGTTTTACTTAAATATGCCAGATCGGTTTCAAGCGCTTCAACAGGTTGCGTTACCGATAATTAATTAAATAACAATATCAAAATCAATGACAATTACAATATCAAAAATCAAATAGCAATAAATCAAAAATCAATTTAAAATTTATAATTAAAATTGAATTTTGCCATTGCCATTGAATTTTGAAATTGATTTTTGACATTGATAAAACAAAATATACTATGAAAATATCAGGGGCAGAAGCCGTTATAAGATGTTTATTAGCAGAAGGAGTAGACTTGGTTTATGGATATCCGGGAGGAGCAATCATGCCGGTTTACGACGAATTATATAAATTTCAGGACCAATTACACCACGTATTGGTTCGTCACGAACAAGGTGCAACACACGCAGCTCAGGGGTTTGCAAGGGCTACAGGAAAAGTAGGAGTGGCAATTGCTACTTCTGGTCCGGGAGCTACAAATTTAGTAACCGGAATTGCAGATGCGCAAATCGATTCTACACCAATGGTTTGTATTACAGGTCAGGTAGGGAAACATTTATTGGGTTCTGATGCTTTTCAGGAAACGGATATTATCGGAATTTCAACTCCGGTAACAAAATGGAATTACCAAATTACGGAAGCTTCAGAAATTCCGGAAATCATTGCAAAAGCATTTTACATAGCACGTTCTGGACGCCCAGGACCAGTTTTGATTGATATTACTAAAAATGCTCAATTTGATGAGTTTGAATTTAGTTACGAAAAATGTACTTCAATCAGAAGCTATATTCCGGTTCCGAAATTGAAATTAGATAAAGTTGCCGAAGCTGCAGCCATAATCAATAGCGCAAAAAAACCTTTTATTGTTTTTGGTCAGGGAATTATTTTGGGTCAGGCCGAAGAACAATTAAAAGCTTTTATTGAGAAATCAGGAATTCCGGCAGGATGGACAATTTTAGGACTTTCGGCTTTGCCAACAGATCATCCTTTAAACGTAGGAATGTTGGGAATGCACGGAAATTACGGTCCAAATTTATTGACTAACGAATGTGATGTTTTAATTGCATTGGGAATGCGTTTTGACGACCGTGTAACCGGAAATTTAAAAACGTATGCAAAACAGGCAAAAGTAATTCACTTTGAAATTGATCCTGCAGAAGTAGATAAAAATGTAAAAACAGAAGTTGCTGTTTTAGGAGATGTAAAAGAAGCTTTAAATGCTTTATTGCCTTTAATTGATGCAAAATCTCATGATTTATGGCATAATGAATTTAAGGAATTACATAAAATAGAAGTAGAAACGGTTATAAACGAAGAGTTAAATCCAACGAATAACAAAGGAATTTCTATGGGAGAAGCTATGGAAATGATTAACAAACACTCAAAAGGTGACGCGATTATTGTTTCAGATGTTGGTCAGCACCAGATGTTTGCCTGTCGTTATGCTAAATTCAATACTACTAAAAGTAATATTACTTCAGGTGGATTAGGAACAATGGGATTCGCACTTCCGGCTGCAATTGGAGCCAAAATGGGAAGACCGGATCGTGAAGTTGTGGCAATTATTGGTGATGGAGGGTTTCAGATGACAATTCAGGAGCTAGGAACGATTTTCCAGACTAAAGTTCCGGTAAAAATTGTGGTTCTAAACAACGAGTTTTTAGGAATGGTACGTCAATGGCAGGAATTGTTTTTTGATAACCGATATGCATCAACAAATATGATTAATCCAAATTTTGTTGCTATTGCTGAAGGATATTATATCAAATCTAAAAAAGTAACCCAAAGAGAAGATCTTGACGCAGCCGTTGCAGAAATGCTGGCATCAAAAGATTCTTATTTCCTTGAAGTCATGGTAGAAAAAGAAAACAACGTTTTCCCAATGATTCCAACAGGAGCTTGTGTTTCAGAAATTAGATTAAGCTAAAGAAAAAAGTTTCAAGTTTCAGGTTTTTTTGTTTCAGGTTGTAGAACTTGAAACCTGAAACCTGAAACAAAAAAAACTAAAAAATAACATGGAAGATAAAACATTTACCATATCGGTATATTCAGAAAATAACGTGGGTTTATTGAATAGAATATCAGGAATATTCTTAAAGCGTCACATTAATATATTAAGTCTAAACGTTTCAGAATCAGAAATAGAGAATGTTTCAAGATTTATCATTGTAGTAAATACAACAGAAAAATGGGTTCAGAATATTGTTGGGCAAATTGAAAAACAAATTGAGGTTATAAAAGCATTTTATCATACAGATGAAGAGACTATTTATTTAGAAAATGCATTATTTAAAATTGCTTCAAGTTTGTTGTTTGATGAGAAACAGATTCAGAATATAATTAAGGACAGTCAGTCTACAATTGTAACGGTTTCGAGAGATTTCTTCGTGATTTCAAAATCCGGAAGACGTTCTGAAATTGAAGAATTATACGAAAAATTCAAACCTTACGGAATTATGCAATTTGTGCGTTCGGGAAGAATATCTGTTTCAAAAGAAAAAATGGAAATTTCAACATTATTAGAAGCCCTAAAATAGTATCAATTATAAATTACACTTATTAAATATTTAAAAGAAAATGGCAAATTATTTCAACACACTACCACTTAGATTACAATTAGAACAATTAGGCGTTTGCGAATTTATGGAGCAATCAGAATTTGCAGACGGAATTGCTGCATTAGCCGGAAAAAAAGTTGTTATTGTAGGTTGTGGTGCACAAGGTTTGAACCAGGGATTGAACATGAGAGACTCTGGTTTGGATATTTCATATGCATTACGTGCAGATGCAATTGCTGAAAAAAGAGCATCTTACAAAAACGCTACAGAAAACGGATTTAAAGTGGGGACTTATGAAGAATTAATTCCAACTGCTGATTTAGTTTGTAACTTAACTCCTGATAAACAACATACTGCAGTTGTTACTGCAATTATGCCATTAATGAAAAACGGTTCGACTTTAGCATATTCTCACGGATTTAATATTGTTGAAGAAGGAATGCAGATTCGTAAAGATATTACTGTAATTATGTGTGCTCCTAAATGTCCTGGTTCTGAAGTTCGTGAAGAATACAAAAGAGGATTTGGTGTACCAACTTTAATTGCAGTTCACCCTGAAAATGATCCAAATGGTGCTGGTTTAGATCAGGCAAAAGCATATGCTGTAGCAACTGGAGGTCACAAAGCCGGAGTTTTAAAATCATCTTTCGTAGCAGAAGTAAAATCAGATTTAATGGGTGAGCAAACTATCCTTTGCGGATTGTTGCAAACTGGATCTATTTTATGTTTTGATAAAATGGTAGAAAAAGGAATCGAACCTGGATATGCTTCAAAATTAATTCAATACGGATGGGAAACTATCACAGAAGCTTTAAAACATGGTGGTATTACAAATATGATGGATCGTCTTTCTAATCCTGCAAAAATCGAAGCTTACGAAATTGCTGAGGAATTAAAAGACATCATGCGTCCGTTATTTCAAAAACACCAGGATGATATCATTTCTGGAGAATTCTCAAGAACAATGATGATTGACTGGGCTAATGACGACAAAAATTTATTGACGTGGAGAGCTGCAACAGGAGAAACTAACTTCGAAAAAACACCTCCAACTGATGCTCAAATATCTGAACAAGAATATTTTGATAACGGAGTATTAATGATTGCAATGGTTAAAGCCGGAGTTGAATTGGCTTTTGAAACAATGACAGAAGCTGGAATTATCGAAGAGTCAGCTTATTATGAATCATTACACGAATTACCTTTGATTGCTAACACAATTGCAAGAAAGAAATTATTTGAAATGAACCGCGTAATTTCGGATACAGCTGAGTACGGATGTTATTTGTTCGATCACGCTTGTAAACCGTTATTGGCTGAATACATGAAAAATGTTGAAACAAACATAATTGGAAAACCATTTTCAACTTCAAACGGAGTAGATAATGCTATTTTAATTGCTGTAAACAAAGAAATCCGTCAACATCCTATTGAAGAAGTAGGAGCATGGTTGAGAGAGTCTATGACAGCAATGAAAAAAATTGGATAATAAATTGGGAATTACCACACAGTCGAATGTGATGGGATTTGCACTGTATCATTATTTTATGTAATATTTTGAATTAGTAAGCACTTATTAAAGAAAATTAGATATAGATGCATATTGCATTCACTTAACTTCGGTGAGAAAGTTAAGTGAGGCTAATCCCTAAATGAAGGGGCATGTTTAAAACTAAATATGCTTGTTGAAATTTCTGTTTTAATTAATAAAGCTGCTGCTATTTTCAAAATGAAGCAGAGTATTGTAATACAGAATTACAAAATTAATTGTTATTGAAATTGTTAAAATCAAAAGGCATGATATTTATTTATCGTGCCTTTTTTGTAAAATGCATTTTTAGTTCAAAACACATATTTTTATATTAAACACATAAAAAAGCTCTATTTTTTTTAATATGTGTTTTTAATTGATAAAATTTATGAATTAAATAATTTTAAGAATACGTCGATATTTAATACATTTATAAAAAAATTCCAAAAACATATGAGTTATTATAAAATTGAAAATTTAGAACAATATTTTAAACATTACAATAAGTCAATAAGGGAGCCGAGGAAGTTTTGGGGAAAAATAGCTGAAGAAAATTTTACCTGGTACCAACAATGGGATAAAGTAGTAGATTTTAATATGGCCGAAGCCGAAGTAAAATGGTTTACTGAAGCTAAAGTTAACATTACCAAAAACTGTATTGACAGACATTTAAGCAAAAGAGGAGAAAAAACGGCAATTATATTTGAACCAAATGATCCCTCAGAAACTGCTTTACATATAACGTATAACGAATTATACGAAAGAGTATCAAGAATGGCGAATGTTTTGCGCGAGCAGGGTGTTCGTAAAGGAGATCGTGTTTGTATTTATTTACCAATGATTCCTGAATTGGCAGTTGCCGTATTGGCTTGTGCCAGAATTGGGGCTATTCACTCTGTTATTTTTGCAGGTTTTTCAGCATCTGCTGTTACTGCAAGAATTAATGATTGCGAATGTAAAATGGTAATTACTTCTGACGGTGGATACAGAGGAAACAAAACAATTGATCTTAAAGGAATTGTAGATGAAGCATTAGATACTTGTCCTACGGTTGAAAAAGTTTTGGTTGTAAAAAGAACCCAGACCGAAGTTAAAATGAAAGACGGTCGTGACGTGTGGTTACAGCCATTATTGGATGCAGCTATTGATAATAGTGTTGCAGAAATTATGGATGCCGAAGACCCTTTATTTATTTTATATACTTCAGGATCAACAGGTAAACCAAAAGGGATGGTTCATACGACAGCAGGTTATATGGTTTACACGGCATATACCTTTAAAAATGTATTTAGCCACGAAGAAAATGATATTTTCTGGTGTACTGCAGATATCGGATGGATTACAGGTCACTCATACATTTTATACGGACCTTTATTAAACGGAGGAACAACCGTAATTTTTGAAGGAGTGCCATCTTATCCTGATTTCAGCCGTTTTTGGGATATTATCGAAAAACATAAAATCACACAATTTTATACAGCGCCAACTGCAATCCGTTCATTAGCAAAAGAAAGCTTAGATTATATTCAAAAATATCCTCTTAAATCACTTAAAGTTATTGGATCTGTTGGAGAACCAATTAACGAAGAAGCCTGGCACTGGTTTAATGACCACGTTGGAGATAAAAGATGTCCGGTTGTTGATACCTGGTGGCAAACTGAAACCGGTGGAATCATGATTTCGCCAATTGCTTTTGTAACACCAACAAAACCAACATACGCAACTTTGCCATTACCGGGAATTCAGCCTGTTTTGATGGACGAAAAGCGCAACGAAATTGAAGGAAATCAGGTTGTTGGTAGTTTGTGTATTAAATTTCCGTGGCCAGGAATCGCCAGAACTATCTGGGGAGATCACCAACGATACAAAGACACTTATTTCTCTTCTTTCCCTGGAAAATATTTTACAGGAGACGGAGCTTTAAGAGATGAAGTTGGATACTACAGAATCACTGGTAGAGTTGATGATGTTGTAATTGTTTCAGGTCATAATTTAGGAACAGCACCTATCGAAGATGCAATCAACGAGCATCCTGCAGTTGCAGAATCTGCAATTGTTGGTTTCCCTCACGATATAAAAGGAAACGCATTATACGGTTATGTAATTTTGAAAGAAACAGGAGAAGTTAGAAATAAAGAGAATCTGTCTAGAGAAATCAACCAATATATTTCAGACCATATTGGACCAATTGCGAAACTAGATAAAATTCAGTTTGTTTCTGGTTTACCAAAAACACGTTCAGGAAAAATTATGCGTAGAATTTTACGTAAAATTGCAGAAGGAGATTTCTCTAATTTCGGAGATACGTCAACCTTATTGAATCCTGAAATTGTAGAAGAAATTTCAAAAGAAAGAATTTCATAATTCTGACCCAAATAGAAAATAAAAATGCCTCTTAAATTTAAGAGGCATTTTTTTATGTGTATTTTTTGTCAGACTGAGGAAAGTCGAAGTTCAAAACTTTGATAAAGATTAAAGAAAAAAAGTAAACTATACATTTTTTGTCAGACTGAGCGGAGTCGAAGTCCTGCAAAGTGATTCTGCATGACGGGCTTCGACTCCGCTCAGCCTGACAATCTTATAAGAGCTAAGTTTGTATTTTTAAAACTTATATTTTCTTATATGAACTTATATGGTTTAAAAAGTCTTACTTAATTCCCAATCGAGATTTCAGCTTCAAAAACAAAAGTGCAATTCGATAAGCATCTTCAGAAGAAGAATTTCTGTCGCTTTTCGGAATTTTAAAAATTTCGCCTAAATCGTCTAAAGAAAATTGTTTGTCATTAATGTCCGTTAATTTACGATACATCATATCAACATCTAGTGCTTCATTTTTTAATCTTCCACAATCCAAACGTTCAAGAGCGCTGTTAAGCATTTCGATATCAAAATTAATATGATGGCCAACTAAAACAGCATTGCCTATAAAATTAATAAAAGCTTCGAGAGCAGCAGGCTCTTCCATTTTTATCATTTTACTGTCAATAATAAACTCATTAGAAAGCCCATTATCATGCAGGAATTTATATTGCAGCAAAACAGATTCAAAACTGTCCTTGATGACAACACCGTCGTCAACAACTGCAAAAGCTCCCAAAGACAGAATTACATCCTTATTCGGATTTAAGCCTGAGGTTTCAGTAGATAAAACTACAAAACGGTTAGGCTTTGTTTCGAATTTGGTTAAATAATCCTTCCAGAAATCAGGATATTCTTTATTAATATTTTTAATCCAGTCTAACATACTTTATGAAAATTGCGTAAGTTGAAATTTGCTCTTGATTAATTCTTCAAGATCTTTCATTGGTGTTAGAGCATTTTTTAATTTCTCTCTATCTGTTTTTGACATTTCTTTTATATTAATATATTGCCCGGAATCATCATTTTTTAATCCTTCAACAGTTCTAAATTTTGATAAAGTTAGAAAAGCTTCGGCACAGCTTAAATATATTTCTGCATTTTTAGAATCTGTGATTGCTAATTGCTTGAATCTTAAATAAGTGTTCTGAATTCCTTTTATGTTAGAATTTAAAATCAATAAACGCGCGCCATCAATTAAAGGCATTAAAGCACGGGTCTTAATATCAAATTTTCCTTTTTGCGGACCTTCTTCTTCAACAATGAATTTTTTGAAGAAACTCAAAGGAGAATTTCTTTTTAAAGCATCATTTCCTAAGAAATCAAAGAATAAAGTATTGTTAACTGCATTTTTGAAAATTACACCTTCAATCGCTTCTTCAATTTTTGGTTCACCAAAAACGATCTCATAATCAAAGAAAATACTACTTAAATCATTACTGTTTTCACCTGGAGTATTCATCCAACTATTGTATTGTTTTGTCCAGTCAGTCAATGATTTACACCATAACATATTGCTTCCCATGTGTCCGTTAGGGCAAAGTTCATAACCCACTTTTTCAAGTATCGCGGTTGTTCTTTTTGCCAGTCTTAAAAAATAATCTTTTACATCTCTGTATTTCTCAGGCGTAACATCTTCAAAAACTAAAATACTATCCTGGTCTGTCAATAAAAGTTGCTCTTTACGTCCTTGACTACCAATGCTTAACCACGCAAATCGAGCAGGAGGTGAGCCTAAATCTAAAATAGACAATTCTACCGCACGTTTAATTATTGCCAAATTAATTTCACTGGCAATATTGCTGACATGTGAAAGCGGAATATTTTTTTGAATCGAATTTTGTATCAAATCAGACAAACGATCACGAATTTGTTTTAAATCTTTTGGAAGCTGCGAACGTTTGATTTCTTTAATCAAAACCCCTGGATTACTGGCCTGAGCTACAATTAAATCATGTTCAGAAATAATTCCCTTAACGGCAGATTTACTCGTTCCATCTTTGGTAACACATAAATGGGTTACATTGTGTTTTAGCATAAGCAGCTGTGCCTCAGCAAGCGATACGTTCTCTAAAACGGTAACAACCGGCGACGACATGATTTTGTCGATGGTTTCAGTAATAGGATATCGGCCTGTAGCAATTTTCGAAGACAAATCGGCATCTGTAACAATACCAATTGGGTTATTTTTTTCAGTAACTACAATATTATCTACCATAGATTCTGTCATTAAAATAGCCACATCTTTTACAATGCGGTTTGCTTCTGTTTTTAATGGCGAATTATTATAGGTAAGTGTCTGCAAATATTGCATTTCTGATTGCTGATCAACATAAAATGAAGTTTCAGAAGTCATTTTTCCGTTAGAACCCGAACTTTCTTTTGTATGTCTGGAATTTACAGCAAAATTTTCAAGTAAGAAATTTAGAACATCAGAATTATTGGCTACAAAAGGTCTGAAAACAGCGATTGGAATAGCATAAATAATGCTTTCTTCACGTGCTTTTGCAGTCATCATGTAGTTATTTTTGGCGAAAAACGGACGTAATCCAAAAATATTTCCTTCATGGCATTTATTAATAATAGTTTCCTCGGCATCAGCAATTGTAGTCAGATTTATAACACCCGAAGCGACAACATAAAAACTATCATGCAGAGGATCGTTATTTTCAAACAATACTGCGTGTTTCTCTAAATTGATAACGCGAATATTACTTGCAATATCAGCTAATTCCTGAAAAGTTAAGTTGTTAAATGGCGGGTATTCTTTTAAAAAATCTGCAATATGCTCAGCAATTGTATTCATATGTTTGATAATTTTTTTAAAGTATCGAATGTAAAAATAATAAAATAAAACCTTACAATGAAAGCATCTGGATTAGAATATATTAAATATTAAAAATATGTTAATTTTTATTGATTTAAAGGGTTTTAAACGATATTTTTTGTTTTTAATCGATAAAATTTAATGAGATTTTTGAGCAGAATTAAAAAGAAAAGAATGTGCCAAAATTTAAATTGTAATTTTTGAAGTTTAAAACCCTGAAGTGGTTTTTGTAATTTCTGATTTGTTTTAAATCTAATTTAAAAACTTACATTATTGTGAAGTTACAAGAAGCAGAGTTTTATTAATTATAAAGAAGTTTCTATAATGAGTTGATATGGAGTGGTTCTTGAAAAATTCTATTTTACATAATATAAATTATAGGTCAAAAAGGATTAAGGCAATAATAGCCTTTAATCGTATAATTTGCTTAAAATCAATTCTTTTGGAACTAAGTCAGATCCGCCTCTTTTTTCGAATTGAATACGTTCTTCACTCACAAAAAGAACTGCACTGGCCGATGAACCATTTTTAGTTTTCATACTAATTTGAGCTTTTTCACCAAGCACATAAACATATCCGGTAACTTCCATAACGCCGCTACTCAAATTTGCATCATCACTAATCACTTCGGCAGTTCCATAAATCTTGTTATTAGATTGCGCCAGATTAATTTTAAAAATATATTTTTTGCTGCAGTCTTTGCAATTTTCAGTGCTCCAGGTTCCGGTGAATTGATTTGATTGTGAAAATGCTGAAAAAGAAATAAATAATATAAAAAGGATAATTTTTTTCATAAGAATAAAAACTTTTGAATAATCATTTTCAAATATATAAAAAAAGCATCTACGGTTGTGGATGCTTTAGATTCTTGTGAAGAAAAATTTTATTTAAGTTTTTTCAAATAAACTGATTTTCCGTTTAAAGAAACTTCAATTTGATTCGTTTTTTCAGAAAAAGTTGTTCTTAAAGCATTTCCTTTAAAAATTTGAACATCACCATAAACTTTTCCAGTTTCATCAGAAATGTATTCAAATAATAATTTTTTATTATCTGGCTCAATTCCTAATCTGTAGCTTGAAAATTTAGATGTTGTTAAATTGAATTCTTGTTGTGTATCAATAATTTTTCCATCAGCATAAAAATTGGTAACTGATTTATTTAAAGTGATATCAGGATAATATTTATTTACTTGTTCAAGTAATGCATACTGCGCTGGATTTGCATCTTCAATTTTTGTTGTAATAGATTGTGCAAATGACATTGTTGTAAAAATTAAAGCAAATAATAAGGAGAATTTTTTCATAATTTTAGTTTTTAATAGTTATTGTTTCAAAACAATTTTGAAACCTTACATAATAACCACTTTTTTCATAAAAAGTAATTAATATCTATAACAAGGTAGTAAATATTTATCTTTGCACGAAATTAAAAGCAACATTTTAAGAAAATGACAACAAAAAAATATATTAAGCTCATTCTGATTTTAGGTTCTCTAACTGCACTTGGTCCTTTTTCGATCGATATGTATTTACCTGGATTTTCAGGTATTGCAAAAGACTTACATACAACTGTAGCTAAAGTTTCAATGAGTTTATCCAGTTATTTTATTGGAATTTCTGCCGGACAATTGCTTTACGGTCCATTATTGGATCGTTTTGGGCGTAAAATGCCTTTATTTATTGGTTTACTCGTTTATATTATAGCTTCTTTAGGATGCGTTTATGTAACAGATATTGATGCTTTTATATTTTTACGTTTTATTCAGGCAATTGGTAGTTGTGCTGCAACTGTGGCTTCAGTTGCTATGGTGCGCGATTTGTTTCCTGTAAAAGACATTCCAAAGGTTTTTTCATTATTAATGTTAGTTCTCGGGCTTTCGCCGATGTTAGCGCCAACAATTGGAGGTTATGTTACCGAAGATTATGGCTGGCATACTGTATTTTTTATCCTAATGTGTATGGGAATTGCTATTTTAATAGCTGCACAAGTTGGTTTACCAAATAGTTTTAAACCAGATACTTCGATTTCATTAAAACCTAAACCAATTATAAATAACTTTTTAAAAGTACTTAAAGAACCGCAATTTTATACTTACGCATTTACAGGTTCTATCGCTTTTTCGGGCTTATTTACTTATGTAGCGGCCTCTCCTATAATTTTTATGGATATTTATCATGTGGACGCTAAAACATACGGATGGATTTTTGCTTTTATGTCGTCAGTAAGTTTTATTGGTTCAAGTCAATTGAATTCTGTTTTATTAAAGAGATTTTCGAGCGAGCAAATGATTTTTGGAGCTTTAATTGCTCAATCTGTAATAAGTATTGTTTTCCTGATATTGGCATTAAATAATCTTTTAGGACTTTATGAAACTAGTATAATGTTATTTTTATTCTTGGGTTGTCTGGGAATTTCAAACCCAAATACTGCCGGACTTACAATGGCGCCATTTGCCAAAAATGCCGGAAGTGCTTCGGCTTTAATGGGTGCAATTCAATTAGGATTGGGAGCTTTAGCTTCTTTTGCAGTTGGTGTTTTTGTAAAAAATTCTGTTGCACCAATGGTTATTATCATGACTGCAACTACAATTATAGCCTTTATCGTTTTAAATATAGGAAAACGTTTTATAAAAGAAAAAGTAGAAATTTCTGGTGACGATGATATTGTTGTTGGACATTAATTCATTGAAATTCCAATTTTTAAATTCCAAATTCCAATTGTAGGTGTGATAAAAATGACAAACTGAAACTAAATAAAAAGGCCAGAATCTTAGATTCTGGCCTTTTTATTGGGATTTGGAATTTCAAAAATTTGGAATTTAATTCAAATTTATTGTCTTTTCTCTGGTCTGATAATCATTCTAAGAGATTGATCTCTTGCAAAATAAGCTACCATCCAATTCCAAAATGTATTAATTCTGTTTCTGTACGTTATCAAAGAAATTAAATGGATAAACAACCAAATAACCCAGGCAAAAAATCCATTGAAATGCCATTTCGGACTTGGTAAATCTACTACGGCTTTGTTTTTACCAATAATTGCCATTGAGCCTTTATCATTGTAAACAAACGGTTTAAGCGGTTTATTTTTTACTATTGCTTTAAAATTCTTGGCTAAATTTAAACCTTGCTGAATTGCAACTTGAGCTACTTGCGGATGTCCGTCAGGGAAATTTTTATCTCCGGCCAAAATTGCGGTATCACCAATAGCATAAATATTTTCGAGTCCGTTTACTTTATTGTATTGATCTGTGGCCATACGACGACCACGTCCATAACTTTCTTTCGGAATTCCGTCAAAAATTTTAGCAGAAACTCCCGCTGCCCAAATTAAATTTTTGGTTTTGATGGTGTCTCCATTTTCAAAATGAACCGTGTCATCCACATAATCAACAACTCGGGTGTTTAGTTTTACTACAACGCCTAGTTTTGTAAGTGCTTCAAGAGTATCTTTTTGAGAATCTTTACTCATTGGCGCCAACAAAGCATCTCCTCCATCAACTAAATAAACATTACTGGCAGAAGTCTCTAATTCAGGGTATTCCTTAAGCAGGATGTTTTTTCGCATTTCGGCAAACATTCCGGAAACCTCTACTCCTGTAGGTCCTCCTCCGGCAACCACAATTGTTAATAATTTACGACGCTTGCGAATATCTTTGGTAATAGCAGCTTTTTCAAGATTTTTAAGCAATGCATTTCGCATTTCGATGGCATCATTTAAGGTTTTCATCGGAATGGCATTTTTCATTACGTTTTCCATACCAAAATAACTTGTTTCAGCGCCTGTGGCAAAAACCAGATAATCGTATGTTAATTCGCCATTATTTAAAATTATTTTATTTTCGGCAGGAACTACAGAAAGCAGTTCTCCCAAACGAAATTGTAGATTTTTTTTACCGGCAAAAAACTTTCTGAAAGGATAACTAATACTTGATGGTTCTAAAAAAGCAGTAGCAACCTGATATATTAATGGTGGAAAAAAATTATAGTTATTTTTATCTACAAGCGTTACTTGTATTTCAGGCTGATTAACAAGTTCTTTTGCAAGATTTATCCCTGCAAAACCGCCTCCTATTATGACTATATTCATATGTATTTTTATTTAAGTAGGATTTATGAGTAAAACTATTTCTGCTTATAGCAGTTCTATAAATTTAACATTATAATTCCAAATACAAAAACCAATTTTGAGTTTTCTGTTAAAAAATTATGGAATTAATTGGTCAATTTAAGTTTCATCATAAGGTCGGTTTGCTCATCATCACCTAGTTTAAAAATGTGTTTGTCAAATTCTGTAAAACCATTTTTTTGGTAAAAATTTAAGGCTCTCCCGTTTTCCTCCCAAACGCCAAGCCACACATATTCAGCGCTTTTTTCTTTTGCAATTTCAATAGCTTTGTCGTAAAGTAGTTGTCCAACTTTTTTTCCGTGAAATTCTTTTGAAACATAGATTCTCTCAATTTCAAGAGCTTTGTTATCTTTCAATTCTGTTTGAGAATCTCCAAAGTTGACTTTTAAATAGCCAATTACTTCATTTTCAAGTATAGCGAAGTAAAATTCAGAATCTTCATTGGTAAGTTCGGCAGTTAGTTTTTCATATGAAAACCCTTCATCCAAATAAGCTTCTAAGTTTTCTTTAGAATTATGTTCAGAAAATGTTTCCTCAAAAGTTTGTCGGCCAATCTTTTGTAAATCATCAATTTCGCTAATCGAAATTTTTTTTATAATAATATTTGCTGCCATTTCCAGTCGTATTTTAAAGTTCAAATTGTCATTTGCTCATAAAAATACAACATAAAATGGCTAAATCAAGTTATCGAAATATTACTTTTTGAATTTTTTAACAGGTTTTTCTGTGACTTCAACTTTGTTCTGTAAAACGTAATTTGCCATTAGTTTCTCAATTAATTCATCCTTAGTAAGATGGTGAAAAACTGTTTTTACATTCGTTTTTAAATCTGCTGAAAGATCGTGATTTGGTTTTGTTTTAAAGATTTGTTTTGCCCATAAAAGCATATTATTTTCTTCTAAACTTACTGCTGAAGGTTTTTGGAATTTAGTAAATTTAATTCCTAATTCTTTTTCAAATTCCGGAATTTCAACTGTTTCTTCCTCTTGTAAAACGGTTAAAGAAAGTCCCTTTGCTCCTGCCCTTGCGGTTCTTCCACTTCTGTGAACGTAGTTTTCATAAGTATCAGGCAAATGGTAATTTACCACATAAGATATTTCTTTTACATCTATTCCTCTCGCAGCCAAATCGGTAGCGACCAAAATATTAATATGTCCTTCACGAAATTGTTCCATAATTCTATCACGAATTCCCTGAGATAAACTACCGTGAAGCGCTCCGGATGAAAAACGATTTATAGCCAGATTTTTAGCTAATTTATTTACTGCAGCTTTGGTTTTACAGAAAATGATTCCGCGCTCACCATCTTTTGAGTTTAAAAAATGCATTAAAACATCCAGTTTTTCAATTGGGTCGACAACAATATATTCGTGATCAATCCCTTGGTTACCAACAGTTTCCATATTGGCACTAACCTGAACTACATTTTTATTTAAGTAATTCTGAATCAATTGTTTGATTGTTCCCGGTAAAGTTGCTGAAAACAATAAAGTGCGGTGTTTTTTAGGAAGTTCAGCAACAATTTCGTCTAAACTTTCTTTTAAGATTGAAACCATTTCATCGGCTTCATCCAAAACTAAATATTCTGTTTGTTTTAAATCAATCGCTTTACGCTGAATCAAATCGATTAAACGTCCTGGTGTTGCAACAACAATATGTGTTGGCTTTGTAAGGCGTTCAATTTGTGGCTTAATGGGGATTCCACCACAAGTTGAAGCTATAGAGATATTCGGAATATGTTTTCCGAAATCTTCTAAATTTCTAAAAATTTGTTGTCCAAGTTCTCTGGTTGGTACCAAAATAATAGCCTGAACAATTGGCAATTCTGTATTAACTAATTGCAATAAAGGTAATCCGAAAGCGGCTGTTTTTCCCGTTCCGGTTTTGGCTAAACCTACAACATCGTGAATTTCATTTAAAAGCAGCGGAATTGTTTTTTGTTGAATTTCTGTTGGTTCAACAATGTTCAACTCGTTTAGAGCTTTTAAAATTGGTGCTGAAACTCCTAATGATGAGAATTGTTTAGACATTTTTTAGTTTTGTTTTTATTGTTTTTTTTGTTTCAGGTTGGTTTCTTTGAGTATAATTTAACCGCAAAGTTCGCAAAGTTTTTTTCGCAAAGTTCACAAAGTGCAACTTGCGTTCATAGCGTAAAACTTTGCGAACTTTGCGGTTAAGTTCACAAAGTAAACTTGAAACCTTAAACCTGAAACTTTTTTTTAAACTTTTCCAGATCAATCTGGTTCGTTCATGATTTTTTCACGGTATTTTTTACCGATTAATAAAGTCATATTCTTTTTGTAATCTTCAACCAGCCATTCGCGGTAGTTTTTACTGCATTGGCTCAGGCATTTTGCATAACGTTTGATACGGCATTCAATATCATCATCCAATTCTTTTCCTAAAGATTTTGCTTCTTGTAAAGTTTCGGTATTATCAACACACATCGCCGCATGTTGTTCTAACGATTTGTCTAATACTACTTTAGAACGTAAATTTTGTTTGATAATAAGTTTATGTTCTTCATCAACATCAAAAGTAACTTCAGCAGTTTTACTGAATTTAGCTCTTAATTCAGGTGGCATTGTATATTTAAAATATAATTCGATTTCTGTATCGTCACGTAAATTCTCTAAATAAAATTCAGGTGATTTAAAGATATGCTGCCAGTTTACCGGTTCACTCCACAAACCAAAACGTGCTGCATTATTTCCCAGATCAATAACCGTAAATTCATCTTTACCAGGTAATTTACGAGATCCACGACCAATCATCTGGTAGTATAAAGTCAACGATTTTGTTGCTCTGTTTAATATAATAGTTTCTACAGTTGGCTCATCAAAACCAGTTGTTAAAATTCCAACCGAAGTTAAAATTGCATCCGGAGTTTTCTTAAACCAGGCCAAAATATCTTTACGTTCTTCAGAACTGCTTGTATTATCAAGGTGTCTGATGTCGTAGCCCGCTTCTCTAAAAGTTTCATATACATATAATGAAGTATGAATACCATTGTTGAAAATCAGGGTTTTTTTACCCAATGAACGCTCTGTATAAGCATGCAGTAATTTTTCCTGCATGATCGTATTGGTATACAAATCATCAGAAGATTTTACGGTATAATCTCCATTAATACCTACTTTTAATGATGTTAATCCCACATCATAACTGTAGGTTGTAGCGCGCGCCAAAAATCCTTTGTCAATTAATGAGCTAATGGTGTCTCCCACAATAAGTTCATCATAACTCTGGTGCATTGGTAATTTTATATTCGAACTCAAAGGAGTTGCTGTTACTCCAAGAATAAAAGCATTTTTGAATGAGTTTAATAATTTTCTAAATGAATTGTAATGTGCCTCATCAATAATAACCAAACCAATATTGTCAAGATGTAATTTCTCGTCATTGATACGGTTTTTTAAAGTTTCAACCATCGCCACAAAACAAGAATAATCGTTTTGATCAGGCAGTTCTTTTACTTTACTATTGATGATTTTATTAGAAACACCAAAGCCTTTCAACATTTTTGAAGTTTGCTTACAAAGTTCTATACGGTGCGTTAAAACAACTACTTTTTTATCATTATTCGCTAAATAACGACGAACGATTTCAGAAAAAATTACAGTTTTTCCTCCACCTGTTGGCAGTTGATACAATAAATGATGTTGAGCTGGAGCATTGTCTAAACGTTCAAAAATGGCGTCGATATCGCCTTTTTGGTATGCATAAAGTTCTTTTTTCTCTTCTCTTTCTATTTCTAAAGTGTTTTGAGACATTGTTTATTTTTGGATTTTTGCAAAAATACATCTAAAAAACAGTTATCCATCCTATTTTAATTTAAAATAAATGATTTTTTTTAATAAGATTTTTTATGAGAAGTGTTTTTATAAGTCGATTTTGTCTAAAATTATCTCAAAATCGTATTTGTTTTTCCATTTTTGTTGAATAGTTTGCTGTTGGATCGCAATTATTCTTGTTTTAAATTCATTCAAAATTCCATTCGAAATAACAAAATTTAACGCTTGCTCAAAAGAATTAAACATACTTTTGTAAAACAATTCCTGCTTAATAAAGTTATTATATGAGAAAGTTTGCGCTATTTCGATATTATACAACATCAAATCGGCAATAATAAACGAATCAACACCTAATGAAATGAAATGTTTGATAATTTTTTGCGCAACAGATCGCCTCATTTTTGCTTTAGGACGCCATTTTGCATTTGGCTTTTTTACAGGGAAATATTCGTGCGAAATTTTGACCTTGCTTTCCTGCAATAATTTGTCTTCTTTTGGATTAAAAGCAAAATCATAATAGACTTTTACCGGACTAAATTTCTCGTACAATTCGATGATTTGTTTCTCAAGTTGTTCTTTATTTAAATCTGCTAAATATTTTTTTAAATCGCGCTTGCTCATTATCAAAGTTTAAGGTTACAAAGTTAAATTACTTTTAGCATTCATACTCTAATAATCAACCATAATACTTAATTTTGCCGGATTAAATTTAAAAACCAAATATATGCTCAAGATTTTTAAGGTTACCGCAATTTTAGAAGGAATTTCCTATTTAGTTTTATTCGCCAATATGCTTATCATTAAAACAAACAATCCTGAACTTTATCATACATTATTACGTCCTTTAGGAATGACTCACGGCGTATTATTTATCGGATATATAGTGTTGGCTTTTTTACTGAAAAAATCTCAAAACTGGGATTTAAAAACTTTCGGAATTATATTGATTGCTTCACTTATTCCGTTTGGAACTTTCTATATCGAGAAAAAATATTTAGCAAATAATGCATAAACCTTTGGATAAAATATTTAACTTTTTATATCCGCTTTTTCGGGATTGGGGAATGAGCCGCAATTTTGCGTCCTACACCAGTCTTGTTTTTAATATTGCCATTATGGTGGCTTTGGCGTATGCCATATATTATCTTGCCAAGTTCGTTTTGGTTACGCTTACGGCGGTTTTTGCCCAGCGTACCAAAACCAAGTTTGATGATTATTTGGTTCACAATAAAACCACAAAATATACCGCTTATTTAATTCCGTTTTTCTTTATTTATAAAGCTGTTCCGATTATTTTAGATAAATACGATTATTGGGAAGGTCTTTTTGGGAAAATAGTTGGTGTTTACATCGTTTTGATCACTTTATGGATCATCAGAACGATTTTTAATTCGTTACGGGATTATTTAAAACAAAAACCGGAATACAGCGATAAACCTATCGACAGTTTTGTACAGGTTATCATGATTGTGCTCTGGATTTTTGGTGTTGCGCTTATTATTTCGACTTTATTCGGAATTAAAAAAGGCGAATTACTGACTATTTTAGGGACACTTTCGGCAATTATTATCTTGATTTTTAGAGATACTATTTTAGGATTTGTTTCCAGTGTCCAGGTTGCTATAAACGACATGGTTCGTATTGGCGACTGGATTACAATGGATAAATTTGGTGCCGATGGCGATGTTATCGAAATCAATTTAACGACTGTAAAAGTTCGAAATTTTGATAATACCATTACCACGATTCCAACATATGCCTTGAGTTCAGATTCGTTTCAGAACTGGCGAGGCATGCAAAAATCTGATGGAAGACGTATTAAAAGGCATGTTTTGATAAAAAGCAGCAGCATTCGTTTTCTTCATAATGAAGATTTGAATCAGATGAAAAAAGTACAGCTCATTTCATCTTATATAGAAACCAGACAGGCCGAAATTGAGAAATACAATGCTTTGCACGGTGTTGATAAAAGCCTTGCACTGAACGGTAGAAACATGACTAATTTAGGTTTGTTTCGAAAATATATCATGCAATATCTGGTAACTCATCCTGGTTTAAACAAAGACATGCATATTATGTGTCGCCAATTACAATCGAGTGCGCATGGAGTTCCGTTAGAAATTTATGCTTTTTCGAGCGATAAACGCTGGGCAAATTACGAATATATTATGGCCGATATTTTTGATCACATTATGGCTTCGGTCATTTATTTTGATTTAGAAATTTTCGAATTGCCATCGCAGATTGGACCTTTAGATTAAATAAAAGTTTCAGGTTTCAAGTTTCAGGTTGCTTTACTTTGAACTAAGGTCTATACGTATATAGTAAACCCGACAGGTTTTTAAAACCTGTCGGGTTTGTCATTTATAGAACTTGAAACCTGAAACGTGACACCTGAAACTACTCTTTTTTCACTTCTTCAAAAATAAATTTTGGATCGTTAAAACTCAGGGTTCCCTGAATAAAGCAAGGAAGATTCATGAAAGTGCCAATGACACCATTTCCAAGTAGTAATTTATTTTCTTTTTTAAGCAAAGCCAATGGAACTCTTTTCCAGCTTCCTCCGTTAGAAATATAATGAAAATCTCCCGTTAAAGTATTTCCTTTTATATCTCCCCTTACATCGCCGGAATCTTTCCCTGTTTTGTAATACGATATTTCATAACGTCCGTAAAAACGTTTATCACTTATACTAATGTCTAAAGTTGCTGTATCGCTGCCACTTACAGCCCGATAAAAAGCACGATTATATTTATCTTTTTTCTCCTTAGAGTTACAGGAAATTAGAAAAACGAACAACAAGCAAACGATTAAAAGTTTTTGAAACATTTTGAGTATTTTTTTTCGGTTAAAATCTTATAATAAATTAAAGTTAAGCTTAAATAAACTTATGTGTTTTAGTTGGTAAAAATTTAATTATAATGAGTTTCGTGTTTTATTTTTTTCTAAATTTAAAGAAAAAACATGGCAGATAGAGACACTTTTTTAAAAGAATTAAGAGGCGAAACTTTAGGAACTGTAAGTGCTCAATCTTCGGCAGATGAGTTGTTTCAAAATCAAACGATTAGGCCTATTTTAAAACTCCAGAACGATTTGTTTGTAGCCGTTTTTATCAACTACGTAAACAAAAACAAAGCTGATTTTTATTCGTACACAGTCGAAAAGAAATTACAAACAATTGAAAACTCCATTCAAAAGGATATTAAATTCCGTAATTCTTTAAAAGGAATTGTTATGGCACTTTTTACCATTGAAGAATACGATACTTATATTCAAAATTCATCAAGTCTAAACAAAAGAATGATGAATTTATTAATTGACCGATTGAAAAGTCAGGTGCAATTGTTTGAGTTGGAATCGAATTCGAAGTAACCTATAAAATGATTAAAACAGCTTACCATTACTTATTTTATAGAACTTACGAAGTTATTTTAAAAACCAATCAATCTTCTTCTGAATCATCTTCAGCAAGATTGTTATCTATATTATTTTTTATAAATATTTTCACAGTATACTTCTTTCTTTTTAATAGTTACCGCACAATTTCTTTTTATGTTTTTATCATAATTGGAGTTGGTTTATCGATCTTAAATTTATGGTATTTTAATAATGTTCGGCACAATGATATTATTTCTGAATTTAAAAATTATAAAGTAAAATTAGCATACAAATATTTAGCCGATAGTTATCCTTATCTATCAGGTTTGGTTTTTTTAATTTCTATCAGGGTTAATTTTAGTACAATTCTTTATTATTCCGGAATAATTGTTTTGATAAAACTAATTTCCTATTTCTGGAAAGCTTAATTTTATATGATAAATATATATAAATGTTTACCAAATTCAGAAATAAATTCCCGATAAGCGACGAACGCTGGATCGAATATACAAGCTATTTCAATCGCATTGAAGCTCCTGCAAAAACAACACTTTTGGAAGAAGGCGAAGTTTCAAAGAAGCTTTTTATAATTGAAAAAGGCTGTATCAGAGTTTGGTTTAACAATAATGGAAAAGATCTTACGACGCAGTTTTTCTTCGAAAATCAAAGTGTAGCTTCTATTGAAAGTTTCATAAAACAATTCCCAAGTCCGGTTGTTATCGAAACCATTGAGCCATCTGTAATTTGGTGGATATCTAAAAACGATATGGATAAAATTCTGGAAGAAGTAAAAGAAATTCCGGAGTTAAGAGATCGTTTCATCGATATGATTTTTCAGCGTACATTTGATTATATCAGACATTTTGTTTCATTTATAAAAGACTCCCCTACTCAGCGTTACCTTACTTTAATTGAAGAAAAACCTCAAATTATACAACGCGTTCCTCAACATTATTTAGCTTCTTATCTTGGTGTAAGTACGGTTCATTTAAGCCGAATAAAAAGCAAATTGGTTCATAAAAAATAGAGAATTTCAACATACCATTTTACCATATAAGTTTATAAGTTCATTTAAGCTTGACTTATAATTACTTATATGGTTTAAAAACATAGTACTTGTATTTATTTGATAACAAATGTTATCGTTGGCGCGTAAACCGCAATCTAACTTTGCCTCATAAAATTAAATAATTATGAAAGCAGCAGTAGTTTATAAAAAAGGCGAAATGCCAAAATATGCAGAAATTGCAGAACCAATTGTACAAAATGAAAATCAAATTCTAATTTCGGTTAAAGCCGTTGCAATTACCAATCTTGATAAAGGAAAAGCCAGCGGGGCACATTATTCATCTGAAAAAGAGAGTCAAAACGGTTTTGTAGTTGGCAGTGACGCAATTGGTTTGCTGGATGACGGAACAAGAGTTTATGTCCGAGGAATTAGCGGTACAATGGCTGAAAAAGCGATTATCGATAAAAATCTATCTGTTCCTTTACCAGACGGAATTAGTAATGCAATTGCGGCTTCAATGCCCAATGCGGTTGCTGGATCAGCGATGGCTTTAAAATTTAGAGCTCAAATTAAACCTGGTGAAACGGTTTTAATAAACGGGGCAACCGGGTTTACAGGTCAAATGGCAATTCAGATTGCGAAACATTATGGAGCAAAAAAAATTATTGTTACAGGAAGAAATGAAAAAACACTTCAAAGTCTTTTAGAATTAGGCGCTGACGAAGTTATTTCACTTAAACAAAACGATGAAGATTTTATTGCTCAGCTAAAAGCCATTCACTTAAATACGCCTATAGATATCATTCTGGATTATTTGTGGGGACATCCGGCAGAATTGATTCTTTCTATTTTAAAAGGAAATGGAGCATTCACAAACAAAGTAAGATATGTAACTATTGGAGGAATGGCCGGTGATACAATTCAATTGTCATCAGGAATTTTAAGAAGCGTTGATCTGCAGTTATCAGGTTCAGGCTTAGGAAGCTGGGCAAAAGAAGAAGTCAAATTATTATTTTCAGAAATTCTTCCGGAAATGTTTCTTCTGGCCGCTCAAAATAAACTGAAAGTAAATATTGAACAAGTAAGTTTAGTTGATATTGAGAAAATATGGAATGTAGAAAATATTGATGGTCAGCGATTTGTAGTTATTGTTTAAAGGTTCTGAGATGCTAAGTTGCTAAGATTCTAAGTTTTTTTTAGAAGGTTAACAAAAGGTACTAAGGCTCTGAGATACTAGTCGTTTTGAAACCTTAGTACCTCAGAACCTTAGCAGCTTAGGAACTTAATATCTTAGAAGCTCAAGTAAAACCTCTTCAAAACGATTTTTAGGTAAAAACTGATCTTCAAGTGCTTTTGTAAACGGGATTGGAGAGTCTAAACTTGCCACTCTTTTTACCGGAGCGTCAAGATATTCAAAACATTCTTCCATAATTAGCGCCGAAATATCGCTGGCAATTCCACCAAACAAGGTATCTTCCTGATATATAATCACTTTTCCGGTCTTTTTAACCGATGCAAAAATAGTTTCCGTATCCAAAGGCTGTAAAGTTCTTAAATCGATTAAATCAGCTTCAATTTCAGGATTATTTGCCAAAGTTTCCAAAGCCCAGTGAACAGGCGCTCCAAAAGAGATAATCGTAACTGATTTTCCTTCTTTTAAAAGAGCCGCTTTTCCTAACGGAATTGTATAATAATCTATTGGAACATCCTGATAAACACTTCTATATAATTGTTTGTGTTCAAAAAATAATACCGGATTCGGATCGTTAATAGAAGTATTTAATAATCCTTTTGCATCATACGGAAAAGCTGGATAAACCACTTTTAACCCCGGAGTTTTTGTAAACCAGGCTTCGTTTGTCTGCGAATGAAAAGGTCCCGCCTGAGTCCCGCCGCCGCAAGGCATACGAACTACAACATCGGCTTTTTCGCCCCAGCGATAATGTGATTTTGCCAATAAGTTTACAATTGGATTAAATCCTGTTGAAACGAAATCAGCAAACTGCATCTCGACAACAGCTTTATAGCCATTAATTGACAATCCCATTCCGGCAGAAACTACTGCACTTTCGCAAATTGGAGTGTTGCGTATTCTGTCTTTTCCAAAAAGATCAACAAAACCTTCTGTTATTTTAAATGCACCACCATATTCTGCAATATCCTGCCCCATTAAAATAAGACGATAATGTTGTTGTAATGATTGTTCAAGACTGTTTCTGATGGCATCTATAAAACGAATATTTCTGGTTTCAGATTTTGATTTAACTTCTTCATATTCAAATGGTGCGTAAACATCATTTAATTCTCCGCTGTAAGTAGGCACAATCTCAGGTTCAGCATTTGCAATAGCCAATTGCTCGTCAATTTCCTGCTTAATTTCAGCTCTCAATGTGTTATCATATTCTTCCGTAAGGACGCCTTCATCCAATAAAAACATTCTGTAATTATCTACAGGATCTTTTGTAGCCCATTCCTTCATCATTTCTTCAGGCACATATTTAGTACCGCTTGCCTCTTCATGACCACGCATTCTAAAGGTTTTAAACTCTAATAAAACAGGATGCGGATCTTCCTGCATCTCTTCTTTTAGCTGTGTTATTTTGTTATAAACTTCAATAATATTATTTCCGTCAATAATATGGCTTTCTATACCATAACCAACACCTTTATCTGCGAGATTTTCGCATAAATACTGCTCATTTGTTGGAGTCGAAAGTCCGTAACCATTATTTTCGATAACAAACATTACAGGTAATTTCCAGACAGCAGCAATATTCAGCGCTTCGTGAAAATCACCTTCACTTGTTGCGCCTTCACCGGTAAATACAGCTGTTACTTTTTTATTTTTTTGAAGTTTATCTGCAAGGGCAATTCCATCTGCAATTCCTAACTGCGGCCCCAAATGCGAAATCATTCCTATTATATTATATTCCTGGGTTCCAAAATGAAAACTACGATCCCTTCCTTTTGTAAAACCATTTGCTTTTCCCTGCCATTGCGAAAAAAGTCTGTGCAACGGAATATTTCTTGTAGTAAAAACTCCAAGATTCCTGTGCATTGGTAATACATATTCTGTTTCATCCAAAGCTGCAGTTATCCCTACAGAGATTGCTTCCTGCCCTATTCCTGAAAACCATTTGGATACTTTTCCCTGTCGGATTAAGATTAGCATCTTCTCCTCGATTAGTCTGGGTTTTAGTATTTTTTTGTATAAATCAAGTAATTGAGGATTGGTGAGATTTTGTCTGTAAAAAATCATTTAGGTTTTGTTTTTGTAGTTGCTTTTGAATTTATAAAAATATAAAAAAATTAACATTATTAGTTAAATAATTAAATGCTATGAAATGTAATTTTTTAATCGGTCAAAAGTAGGAAAATTATTCATAATAATTATTCGCATTAAAATAAAATTTAAAGAGCAAAATAGGGTGCTAATATATCTTCAAAATTAAATAAACCTTCTTTTTTGTCGGTTAGATTTTCGGCAACAAAGACAACGCCGCTTCCAAAAGCTTCGCGCGAAATACTTTCATGAATTAGTCTGACAGTTTGAAAAGGAAATCCGAAAACCACTTCATGTTTACCCACAATTCCGCCGGCTCTTACAGAGTTTATATCTTCTTTTTCCAGATCCAGAGTTTCTGCAATTTTAAGGGCAGTTCCTGAAATTCCGTCTTTGCCTTTAAAATGTTCTTCAATGATTTCAATATCAACCCAGGGAGCAATTTTCTTTAGAAATTTAGAAGCAAATAAGAGATAATTTACGCCAAGAGTAATGTTCGGACTCCAGAATACGGTTGTAAGTTTTGAAAGCGATTTTAAAAAATCCTTCTCTTTATTACTATAATGAGAAATAGCTGAAATTATTTTGATTTTTCGCTCACTTGCCGCTTCTCCGTAAGTATAAATTCCTGATGCAGACGAAAAGTCAATTATGACATCAACAGGCTGATTATCCAAAAGTTCTGGTATTGAAGTTGTCGAACTTGAATATATTTTTCCTGCTTGATCAGAATCAATTCCGAGATATTCAGCTGTATTGCGATTTTCTAAAGTGGCATTTCTTTTTAAAACCCATTCGAGAGAAAATTTTTTGTTTTGCAATAATACTGATGCCACTGCTTTTCCTGTTTTTCCAAATCCTATTAATCCTATTTTCATAATATTATTTTTTATAAAAATAGATTTTTTAATTAGAAAATACAGGCATTATCACTATTATTAACATGTTTTTATCGTCTAAAGACGGTTAAAATGCATTATAATCAAAAATAGATTTTACTGTTTAATGGTTAAATTATTACGTTTAAATTCAATTTTATATTAAATTTTAAAATTCAAATCTAAAATATTATCTACCTTTGTTATTGTAAGGAATTACCGTTCCTTATTCTTTTTAAATAAAAAATGTAAAGTATGCAAAACATTCCTAGTGTAGACTTACGTGATTTCCTTTCGGACGACCCGAAACGTAAACAAAAATTTGTAAATGAAATCGGCAGTGCATTTGAAAACATTGGCTTCGTAGCCCTAAAAGGTCATTTCTTAGATGATCAGTTGGTAGACGAACTTTATGGCGAGATTAGAAAATTTTTCGCTTTGCCAATAGAAACTAAGCATAATTATGAAATTCCCGGAATAGGCGGACAAAGAGGTTATGTTTCTTTTGGAAAAGAACATGCTAAAGGACGTAAAGAGGGAGATTTAAAAGAGTTTTGGCATTTTGGTCAGTATGTTGATGCAGCTTCAAAATACGCTGCAGAATATCCTGATAATGTTGAAGTTAAAGAATTGCCACGTTTTAATGCAGTTGGTAAAGAAGCCTATCAAATGCTTGAAAAAACGGGCGTTTATGTATTAAGAGCCCTTGCCTTGCATTTAGGTTTAGATGAGTTTTATTTTGATCAATATGCAAAAGAAGGAAACTCTATTTTAAGACCAATACATTATCCACCAATTACTTCTGAGCCAGAAAACGCAATTCGTGCGGCAGCTCACGGAGATATTAACCTGATTACGCTTTTAATGGGAGCGCAGGGAAAAGGATTACAGGTTCAAAATCATGATGGCGAATGGATTGATGCCATTGCACAGGATGATGAATTAGTGATTAATGTGGGTGATATGTTGTCAAGACATACCAATAATAAATTAAAATCAACTATACATCAAGTAGTTAACCCTCCAAGAGAACTATGGGGAACTTCTCGTTATTCTATTCCGTTTTTTATGCATCCTGTAAGCGATATGCGTTTAGATTGTTTAGAGAACTGTATTGATGCTGAGAATCCTAAGAAATTTGAGGATATCACTGCAGGAGATTATTTATACGAACGTTTAGTAGACTTAGGTTTAATTAAAAAATAACATTTTTAAATCTCTCCCGAAGCCTCGGGATTAAAATTCCAAATTCCAAAAATAGTAATCTATTGGAATTTGGAATTTAATTTTTAAAAACTATAATTTGGAATTTAATAAAGTATGGACTTACAAGACCAATTAAAAAATTTATTTCCCGATCACGTACAATCAAATGAACCTGAAGAAGTTCAGCAGGAAGATCATGTTCTTTACGTTCAGAAAGAACCTATGATTTGTAAATTTGAAAAACGAAAAGGAAAAGCAACTACCATAATTGAAGGCTACGAAGGAAGCGATGAAGATTTTAAAATCCTGGCCAAGGAAATTAAAACAAAGCTTAGCGTAGGCGGAACTTTTAAAGACGATTCAATCATCATACAAGGCGATTATCGGGATAAAATTATGGCAATTTTAAAAGAAAAAGGATTTAAAACAAAAAGAGTTGGAGGATAATAAAATCCCAATTTTTTAAATCCCAAATTCCAATGTTTAACCGTGAAAATTTAACCGCAAAGTTCGCTAGAAATATTTCTAAGCTTTGTAAAAAGGCAAAGATCGCAAAGCTTTGTCATGAATATTTAGATTTCTAAAATTTGGAATTTGGAATTTGAAAATTGGCATTTTAGAAAAACCTTAGAACCTTAGTACCTCAAAAAAAATGATAAAATCATCAGAATTAATACTTAATCCAGACGGAAGCGTTTATCACTTAAACCTTCTTCCTGAACATATTGCACACGATATAATATTTGTTGGAGACCAAAACAGAGTAGAAAAAATCACTCAGTTTTTTGATTCGATTGAATATTCAACCCAAAAAAGAGAATTTAAAACCCAAACGGGAATCTATAAAGGAAAAAGAATCTCAGTAATGTCAACAGGAATTGGTCCTGACAATATTGATATTGTTTTAAACGAATTAGATGCTTTGGTAAACATCGATTTAAAAACGCGTTTGCCAAAAGAAAATCTAACTTCTTTAAATATCATCAGAATTGGAACTTCGGGTTCGCTGCAGGCTGATATTCCGGTGGATAGTTTTGTAATGTCAAAATTTGCACTTGGATTAGACAATATGCTTCGCTCCTATTTAATTGATGATGTTTCAAACATTGCTCTTGAAGATGCTTTTGTAACGCATACCAATTGGGACATTCGTAAAGGAAAACCATATGCGATTGCCTGTTCAGAAAAACTGGAAAAAGTAATTGAATCTGATAAAATTTTTAAAGGAATTACAGCAACTGCCGGAGGATTTTACGGTCCGCAAGGGCGTGTTTTACGTTTGAATATTCAGGACGAAGAATTAAATAATAAAATGGATAATTTTACTTTTAATGAGGAAAGAATCACTAATTTAGAGATGGAAACTGCGGCTATTTACGGACTTTCGGCTCTTTTAGGTCATAATGCTTTGTCGTTGAATGCAATTATTGCAAATCGTGCGTCGGGAACTTTTAGCGAAGATCCGTATAAAGCTGTTGACGAGTTGATTACTTATACATTAAACAAATTAGCTCAGAAATAATTAGATAATTTATGGAAGAAGCTATTTTTAGATTTGAGGAATTATTAGACGAAAATGCACCTTATTTTCCAACAATTGATTCTGTTATTTTAGAAGAAAAAAAAACCGGAAAATGGTCTAAAAAAGAAATATTAGGGCATTTGGTTGATTCTGCAATTCATAATTTGGTTCGTTTTACAGAGATTAATTATGTAGAAAAACCTTATCGACACAGACCATATAATCAGATAGATTTAGTAAATTTAAATCAATATCAAATAATGGATATTCATGATTTGACAGAGCTCTGGCTTTCAATAAATAAACAAATTGTAAGACTTATGAAATCTGTTGATGAAAAGGCTTTAGATTATAAAATTATCCTGAGTGATGAATCTGTAATAGATTTAAGGTATTTAATGACAGATTATGTAGATCATTTAGAGCATCATATCAGGCAATTACGATCTTAAAATTAGATAATTAGTCAATTAGAGAATTAGATAATTCTAGTAAAAACGAAATTTAAATATGGTTTTAAGAGTTGCGCGACATACAGATGACTTAAAGAAAATTGAAGATTTTTATATCAATATTCTTGGATTTGAGCGATTGGGCGGTTTTGAAAAGCATAGTAATTATAATGGTGTTTTTATTGGAAAATCTGGTTTAGACTGGCATTTTGAATTCACACAATCTGAAACAAAAGCGAATCATACGTTTGATGAAGACGATGTTATTGTGCTTTATCCGAAGACAATTGAAGAGTACAATATATTGCTAAGTCGATTTTATGATAATAATATTCGTGAGACAATTGCTGTAAATCCGTATTGGAATGAAAATGGACACATGTTTCAGGATCCTGACGGTTATCGCATTGTAATATCGCCTTTAAAGGCAACAAAATTAAATTAGAGAATGACAGATACACATAAAAAAATCCTATTTAGATATTATAGTGATTTATTAGAAGACACGGTTGTAGAGACTATGTGGGCAGAGGTTATTGATTTAGAAAAAGGGTATTTCAAATTAGATAATATTCCATTCTTTGGACCTCTAATTGCAACTGATGATATTTTTTATGCCGAATATGATGAAGATGAAGAGCGTTTGGTATATAAAAAGACTATAGAAACTTCTGGAAATTCAATTGTTCAGGTTATAATTCTGGAAAAAGGTTTTGACAAAGAAATAATAAGAGAAAAACTTAAAGCAGTTAATTGTGAATCAGAAGGAATGAATGAAACTCTTTTTGCAGTTGAAGTAATCAGAGAAGTTGATTATTCTGTTGTTAAAAGTATATTGAATGAATATGTAGATCTTTCTATAATAGATTTTGGGGAACCATGTCTTTCTGAAAAACACAGAGCAGATTTAATGAAAAACTAATAAACGACAAACAAACTTATAATACGCATACCAAACAACTTAACTTAAACTTAAACCTAATGAAAACTGTAAAAATTGTAGGTGTTCCTGAACACTTCAATTTGCCATGGCGTATATGTATCGAAAATGGTGAATTTGAAGCTGAAAACATTGATTTGCAATGGACAAATATTCCCGAAGGAACCGGTAAAATGTGTCAGATGCTTCGTGATGGAGAAGCTGATATTGCGGTTATTTTAACAGAAGGAATTGTAAAAGATATTATTGCAGGTAACCCAAGCAAAATTGTTCAGATATATGTGCAATCGCCTTTAATTTGGGGGATTCACGTTGGCGCAAAATCTGATTTCCACACTATAAAAGATCTTGAAAATAAAAAAGTTGCTATTTCCAGAAAAGGTTCCGGATCAGAATTAATGGCGTATGTAAATGCCAATAATCAGGGTTGGGAAACTGATAACTTACAATTTGAAATCGTAAATACCATCGATGGCGCTGTTGAAGCTTTGACAAACGGAACTGCCGATTATTTTATGTGGGAACATTTTATGACAAAACCTCTTGTAGATCAGGGAGTTTTTAGACGTGTTGGTGACTGCCCTACTCCATGGCCTTCTTTTGTAATTACGGTACGTGACGAATTTTTGAAGAAAAATTCAAAAGCTGTAGAAAAAATTCTGGAAGTAATTAATAAAACTACACACGATTTTGCCCAGATTCCGGATATTGATAAAACTCTGGCCGAACTTTTTAACCAACAGCTTGAAGATATTCAGGAATGGTTAAAGCTAACACAATGGTCGCAAAAACATTTAAATGAAAAAGCATTCGATAAAATTCAAAATCAATTATTTGATCTCGGAATTATTGATAAAAAAAGTACTTTTGTTGAAACTGTAAAAGCGCTGTAAATACTGCTTTTGATTCTTATGATAAAATTTCCTAAAATTGACTTTCCGCAATTAAAATCCAAATTACAGGTGAAATCACCCTGGGACAGGATTATTATTAGCGTTTTGAGTCTTTTGATAACGATACCTATTTTTATCATTCTGCATCAAAACCTGATCGATTTAGAATGGGCATTCAATCTCGATCGCGTTTTTATCTTTATATTTGTTTTTGCGGCTGTATTTTTCCTTTTAATGTATTTGCGAACTATAATTATTGTTTGTATTGCAGTTTATTTATTGGTTTTGGTTTACGGGTCTGTAATAGGAAATTACGGTTTCAATGAGATTTCAGAAGATTATAACTCCATGATTTATACAATGTCAGACAATCCGTATCCTCAGGATATTATTGTAGCAAAGTTACTTCCTTTTCCAAACAAATCATTGATTCTTAGTGCGATCGAATACCAAAATCCGAAAGTTAGGAACTTTGCGATTATGGCTACTACAAAGCATTTTAAAGGCATAAGAGGCTATTCTGATTATAGAACAACGATTCAGTGTTTTGCTGTTTTTAAAGAAATAAACAGTCGCTGGAATTACGTAAACGACCCAAAAGAAGGCGATTATATTGCAACGGCCAGCGAATCCTTAGAATATTTTTCAGGAGATTGTGATGATCATTCTATTTTAATGGCAGCGGCGATTCGGTCAATTGGCGGAACTCCAAGATTAATACATACCAAAGGACATATTTACCCTGAAATACTAATTGGTTCTTCGATCGATTTAGAAAAAGTCAATTATTTGATAAAAAATGTACTTTTCCCCAAAGAAAGTTACAAGCAAAAACTACATTACCATATTGATGAGCGTGGCCAGGTTTGGCTAAATCTTGATTATACTGCCAAATACCCGGGCGGACCATTTATGTATGAGGAAATTTTGGGAGCTTTAACGCTTAATTAAGGCGCTAAGGTTCTAAGAGGCTAAGTTGCTAAGTTTTTTTTGTAGATTAGATCTGCGAGCCTTTTTTTTGATTATATGATTTTGATAATTGTAAGTTTAATCTTTTGATTGTTCTTATAAATATTTGATTTTTAGATTTTTAATTGGAAATATTTTTGTAATTTCATGTTGTCTAACTTTAATCACAAAATCATGAAAAAATCTAACTTATTTATCTTTGGGATTGCATTATTAACTATTATAATGGTTTCATGCAAAGGGCGAAACAAACTGGTAAATTCCTGGAAAATTACCGCTGTTGAAGCAAAAATGCCTCTTTCTGATTCTCTGAAAAATGTAATTTTAACTAACGGAACTTTAACGTTTACAAAAGACGGACATGTGACGGGGTTTTTACAGGGAGAAATAAATAATGGTACTTACGCACTAACAAATGGGGGAAAAAAACTCGTAATTAAAGACGAAACCGGAACTCCATATCCTTGTGAAAGTATCATTACAGATGATAAATTGATTTTGGATAGTAAGGAAATGAAATTAACACTGGACAAAATTTAAGCAAAAGAAATACTTTACTAAACCATACAAAATCTCCTTAATATCATTGTATTAAGGAGATTTTTTTTTAAAATAGCTTTTAAAAATATTCTTTGTTATCCGCACTAATATAAAATTCTACACTTCAAATTTTTGGATGACGGAATGTAATAATGATTTAATGTATTTGTAAATTATTGAATTGAAAAAAAGAGTAATTTGTTGCCTTAAATAATAAACCACAAATGATTCAAATTTTTGAAAAGAACAAAAATCATATTCCCGATTTAAAAAGGATATTTCTTGAAGTTCGTCAAAAAACATTTTATTGGCTAGAGGATATTATCGAGTACAATCTTGATGATTTTGACCGTGAAACTGCAGGAGAATTTGTTTTAGTTGCTGTATTAAATAATAAAGCCGTTGGATTTATTTCGTTATGGCTTCCCGATAATTTCATTCATCATTTATATATTGATGAAGAACATCAGCATAAAAATATTGGAACAATTTTGCTCAACGAAGCCATTAAAATTATGAATTCGCCTGTTACATTAAAATGCCTGATACAAAATACCAAAGCCGTCGAGTTTTATAAAAAGAAAGGATTTATCGAGAAAGAAAAAGGTTTTTCTAATCATGGCGAATATATTTTGTTTTTGCTTGAAAAATAAAAGCAGGATTAGTTTTTACTGTTGACATAGGGTTGTCATTCAGCCCTTTTAGTTTTGTAGTATAACTTTTAAAAATGATAAAATCAATCAATTACCAAATTACGATTAATCACAATGCGATAAATAAAAACAAAATGGAACAGAATGATTTAGAAACTTTTTGTCCGGCCAGCCAAAAAGACTGGAGAGAATGGCTGATTGAAAACCATAACTCAAAACAATCTATTTGGCTAGTTTGTTATAAAAAACAAGCCAATAAACCCACGATCAACTGGAGCGATGCCGTAGACGTAGCGCTTTGTTTTGGCTGGATTGACAGCACGAGAAAATCTATTGGAAATGATACTTTTATCCAGTTTTTTACCCGAAGAAAACCCAATAGCGGATGGTCTAAAATAAATAAAGCAAAAGTAGAACGCCTTATTGAAGACGGATTAATGCAGAAAGCGGGCTACGAAAGCATTGAAAGAGCAAAAGAAAATGGTTCGTGGAATATTCTTGATGAAGTTGAAGAATTAACGATTCCTGAAGAACTGGAAATCGCATTTGAAGAAAATCCGGGTTCAAAAGATTTTTTTATGAGTTTAAGCAAATCAGTAAAAAAAATGATTTTACAATGGGTAACTGTCGCTAAAAGACCCGAAACCAAACAAAACAGGGTTAATGAAGTTGCAACGCTTGCTGCTAAAAATTTAAAACCAAAACAGTTCTAAAGATTATTATGTAACATTTTATGAAATTAGTTACTAATACTAAAATGTATCACTAAAATAGTAATCTTTATGGAAAAAATATCAAGACGTTCTTTTGTGAATAAATTTGGCGTTGGCGTTGGCGCTTCGGTAGTATTGACTACGCTTCCCTCCTTTTTAGAATTGCCTGAAAATCAGCAGGAAATTTATACCGGCAAAAAAATCAACATAGCCCTTTGCGGGTTAGGAAATTACGCTGGTTTGCTGGCTCAGGGAATTCAGGTTTCTGAATATTGCACTCTTGCAGGAATTGTTACCGGAACGCCTTCTAAAGCTGAAAAATGGAAAAAACAATATAATATTCCTGAAAAGAACATTTACAACTATCAAAATTTTGATGAAATAATTAATAACAAAGATATTGATTTGGTGTATGTTGTGTTACCAAATGGCCTGCATAAAGAATTTGTTATTCGTGCTGCAAAAGCCGGTAAACATGTAATTACCGAAAAGCCAATGGCGGTGACGGTAAAAGATTGCGACGAAATGATCAAAGCCTGTAATGATGCAAATGTTCAGCTTGCAATGGGTTATCGTTTGCATTATGAGCCTTATCATTTAGAAATTAAACGATTAGGACAAAATAAAGTATTCGGACAAGTTCGTTTTATTGAAGCTTCTCTGGGTTATAAAACTTACGATACAACTAGTAAGGCCAAAGTAGATAAAAAAGACCGCAACGAATGGCGATTGACGAAAGCACTTGGCGGCGGCCCATTGATGGATTTGGGAATTTACTGTATTCAAAGTGCGCGTTATGTTCTGGGCGAAGAACCAATTGCTGTAACAGCCCAATTTGGAACTGTAAATGATAAAGACAGATTTTCTGAAACTGAAGAAAGTATCAGCTGGCAAATGGAATTTCCGAGTGGCGCGGTTGCCAATTGTAATACTTCCTGTGGTTTTTATGTAGACAGATTTTACGCTTCTGCAGATGAAGGTTTCTTCGAAATGAGTCCTGCGCTTAGTTATGGCCCGTTTGTAGGGAGAACTTCAGAAAAAGAATTAAAATTTCCTGTAATAAACCAACAAAAAAACCAGTTGGATGGAATCTGTAAGGTATTAGCAGAAAATAAAAAATTACCGGATCATATTACGGGCGAAGAAGGCAAAAAAGACATCAAAGTCATTAATGCGATATATAAAGCTGCCCAGGAAGGAAAGAAAATATTTTTATAATTCGGAAATAGAATAATAAAGAAATAATTGTAGCTAAAAATAAATAACCTCCAGAGTAATCAGTTCTGGAGGTTAAAGAATGGGCATAAATAAAAATAAATAAGGAAAATACCCATTCAGACAAAAATGAACCAACTAAAAATTAATGGAAATTATGAGCTTCACCATTAAACCCTTCCCTATTATTATCTTCCCATGATTTTGCAAACTTTTTAAAAGCTTCTTTTTCTGTTCTTGAAAGTTCGCATTGACATTGCCAATTACCGAATTGATCTTTATAGACTAGTTTTTCGTTAATCTCGTATTTTTCCTGATGTTCTATTTCTTTTATTTCAACAATCATTTTACTGCGATTTATAGTTTTGGCTTATAATAGAATTACATTGTTTTTAAAAGCTCTGTAATAGCAATTTCCATTTTTTTATAATCTTTTCTAATTTTATCAGTCATTTCACTTTTTCGGTCGCCTGAAAGACTCATTGTGATAAATCTTTTTGATATACCATATTTTTCTTTGATACGATTAAGGATTTCTTTATTGTAAGTATTTTTCTTTTTCGTTTCTTTGTCCATTGCTTTGTTTGTTCCCGTTGTAAGAACAAATATATAGACAATTGTTTATTAAAGCAAATAAAAAAGTAAACTATTTCCTATATTTTTATGAAAGCCATTGAAAGATTTTATCAATACCTTGAATATAAAGGTGTTAAACCAACCAGATTTGAAAAAGATTGCGGACTCTCTAATGGTTATTTAGGGACGCAATTAAAACGTAAAGGCACTTTGGGCGAAGATGTTCTGAATAAAATAATAGACAATTGTCGAGATATTAACCCTGTTTGGCTACTTTCGGGGCAGGAAACTATGCTCAAAAACATACCTTATGAAACAAATTCTGATATAAATTTTGTAAGTGAAGAACCTGCAGAATACAATAAACAGCTTCTACCTCTTTATGATATAAAAACGTTATCATCTGCCGAAGCATTATTTAAAGACACTAATAAAGAAACACCACTTGGCCATATAACAATTCCGAACCTGCCGAAATGCGATGGCGCAATTTATGCCAGCAGCGACAGCATGTATCCCCTTCTAAAATCGGGCGATATAATTTTGTATAAAAAAATTGCAGCCACAATCGAAAACATTTATTGGGGCGAAATGTATCTTGTTTCTTTAATAAATGATGATCAGGATGAATTTATAATGCTAAAATGGATTCATAAATCTGAAAAAGGAGATGAATTCATTACCCTTTCTTCAGAAAATAAGCATCATCAGCCAAAAGATTTCAACATTAATGCTATTAAAGGCCTGGCATTGGTAAAAGCCAGTATTAGAATAAATGAGGTCTATTGATTTATTTAAATATCTAGTTTTCATACGCTTAAATAAACGAGTTTAAATAATTTTTTAAACATTTTAACTGAAATATTTTGCGCAGTCAAATAACTGCATTATATTTGCAGTCAAATAACTGCATAATGGAAATCCGAAGAGATGTATTTCAGGCAATTGCCGATCCCACACGTAGGGCAATATTAAGTCTGGTCGCCATGCAAGCGATGACGCCGGGCGCTATTGCCGAGAACTTTGAATCGTCAAGACAAACGATTTCAAAACACATTCAGATATTAAGTGAATGCGAATTGTTAAGCCAGACTCAGGCTGGACGGGAAATTTATTATCATCTAAATCCTGAAAAAATGAAAGAAATAGACCAATTTATTGAACCATTCCGCAAAATGTGGGACGACCGATTTAATAAACTCGAAGCTATCATGAAAAACTACCAACCTAAAAAGTAGCATAATATGGAACAAAAAACAAAAATTGCAGCAGTAGAAGACAAACAGGAGTTGGTAATTACCAGAGAATTTGATTTGCCATTAGAATTGCTTTTTAAAGCGTATGAAGAACCGGAAATTGTAGCGCAATGGATGGGAACAAAAGTGATTAAACTGGAAAATAAAAAACATGGCGGTTATCAGTTTGAAACTTCTGATCCCAACGGAAATGTGGTTTTTAAAGCAAATGGAACCATTCATGAGTTTACTGTCAACGAAAGAATTATTAGAACTTTTGAAATGGAAAACTCTCCTTTTGCAGTTCAGCTTGAATTTTTGGAATTCGAAAAAATTACAGAACAAACTAGTAAACTTACTATGCAAATTGTTTACAAAAGTATAGAATTGAGAAATCAAATGTTGAAATTACCATTTGCACAAGGATTAAATATGGCACATAACCGTTTGCAGGAAGTGGTGAATAAATTAAAATAATATAGTAAACATTTGATATTTAAAGTTTTAAATTATTTTTTAAGCTAATTTAAAACCTCCATTCACATTTGTAAATTTTGATGTTTAAAACAGTAAACTTAACCGATTAAAATAAAATATTATGACAAAAAGAAATAAAATTATCTATTGGATTGCAACAATTTGGCTTGCTCTGGGAATGACATCAACGGGAATTGTACAGATAATAAAATTAAAAGAGGAAGTTGATATGATGACACATTTGGGTTATCCGCTTTATTTTTTGACGCTTCTTGGTGTGTGGAAAATTTTGGGTGTTATTGCAATTCTAATTCCTAAATTTCCGTTATTGAAAGAATGGACTTATGCAGGTTTCTTTTTTGCAATGTCGGGTGCTATTTTTTCTCATTTATCTGTAGGCGATGATGCTATTGCGCTTTTTGGACCAACATTATTAATTGTTTTGACAATAATATCCTGGTATTTCAGACCTGCAGACAGAAAAGTTATTTCAGCTTAATTTAAAAACAGTTAAAATGAATCCTAAAGTTGATTTTTATTTTGATAAGGAAAAAAAATGGCTAAAAGAACAGGAACAATTAAGAGAAATTGTTCTTGAATGCGGTCTTGCAGAAGAATTGAAATGGGGCGTTCCCTGTTATATGCATCAAAAAAGTAATATCGTTTTAATTCATTCCTTTAAAGAATATTGTGCGCTTTTGTTTTTTAAAGGGGCGTTATTGAAGGATACAGAAGATATTTTAATTCAGCAATCTGCAAATGTTCAGGCAGCACGCCAAATCAGGTTTACAAATCTTCAGGAAATAATAGATTTAAAATCAGTTCTTAAAACTTACATTTTTGAAGCTGTTGAAATTGAAAAAGCAGGTTTGAAAGTGAATTTGAAAAAGACAGCAGAATTTCCGGTTTCTGACGAATTTCAGCAGAAATTAGATGAAAACCCAGACTTAAAAAAAGCTTTTGAAGCTTTAACTCCCGGCAGGCAAAGAGCTTATTTACTTCATTTTTCGCAACCTAAACAAGCAAAAACCAGAGAATCAAGAGTAGAAAAATACATACCTGCAATTTTTGAAGGAAAAGGATTAAATGATTAATATTTCTTACTTTTAATCAAAAAAAGAATATGAAAATTCAGGAAATACTTGAGCAGCTTAAAATGCTGAGCAACGAAAAAATGATTGCTCATAATAAAAAGTTTGGTGCCGGCGATAATCAGTTTGGTGTTAAAATGGGTGATATTCGAGCATTGGCAAAAAAAATAAAAACCAATCATGAACTTGCACTTGAACTTTGGGATACTGAAAATGTTGATGCCCGATTTTTGGCAACTTTGCTTATTGATCCAAAAAAAATAACAAAAGAAGAGATAAACAGATTGGTAAAATCTGAAAAATTCCCACATGTTGCCGATTGGCTCTATACGAATGTTATAAAACCATATCCGGATAATGAAGCTTTAAGAATCGAATGGATGCAGACTAAAGATATCATGCAAGCCCGTGCAGGCTGGAGTCTTACAAGTGGAGCTGTGGTTAGAAACCCTGATATTCTGGACTTGCCTGCCCTTCTCGACCGCATAGAATCTGAAATGCCAAAAGCGGCTCCCGAAGTACAATGGACGATGAATAATACTTTGGCAAATATAGGAATCAACCATCCTCAATATCGGGAACGCGCACTTAGCATTGGCGAAAAATTAGGTATTTATAGAGATTATCCTGTTTCAAAAGGTTGTACTTCGCCTTTTGCACCTATTTGGATAAACGAAATGGTGAGCAGACAAAAATAAAAATCGTCTACTCGCCTATTTATCATAACTTTTAAGGAAAAGTAAAATGGAAAAAACGAATCATGCAGAAAATAAAGAACTCCGAAGTACAAAAATATTTAATGCTCCGGCAGATATAGTTTGGGAAGTCTGGACAAATCCTGAACATATAACAAATTGGTGGGGACCAAATGGTTTTACCAATACGATTCATAAAATGGATTTTGAAGAAAATGGCGAATGGAATTTAACCATGCATGGTCCGGACGGTACTAATTACCCAAACAGAAGTATTTTTAAAGAAATTATTCCGTTTAAGAAAATCGTTTTTGAGCATTTCAATCCGCATTTTATCACAACCGTTTTATTTGAATCTAAAGGCAAAGAAACCTTACTAGACTGGTCGCTTTTGTTTGATTCTGAAGAAATGTATAACATCATCGTAAAAGCCCATAAAGCTGATGAAGGACAAAAACAAAATTTGGAAAAACTGGAAAAATATTTAGCAGAAATGCTTAATAAATGAAATATAACATCATGAAAAACAAACTATCAGAATCAGCATCTGAAGAATTACTTAAAGTGCTAAAAAAACGTTTTGAAGATAATATGAACCGTCATCAAGATCTGGTTTGGGATAAAATTCAATTAAAATTAGAAGCAAATCCTGAAAAATTGTGGTCACTTGACGAAATGGAAAGAACTGAAGGTGAACCGGATGTTGTGGGGTATGATAAAAAATTAGATGAATACATTTTTTATGATTGTTCAGCAGAAAGTCCCAAAGGCCGCAGAAGCTTTTGTTACGATCATGAAGCTCTCGAAAAAAGAAAAGAAAACAAGCCCAACGACAGCGCATTAAATATGGCTGAAAACATGGGAATAGAACTTTTGACCGAAGAACAATATCGCGAACTGCAAAAATTAGGTAAGTTCGATACTAAAACATCAAGCTGGATTGTTACGCCTTCAAATATTAGAAAGCTTGGTGGGGCTTTATTTTCAGATTTTCGTTATGATACTGTCTTTGTGTATCATAACGGTGCAGAATCGTATTATGCAGCCAGAGGATTTCGTGGCTCTTTGAGAGTTTAAAAAACAAAACGGCTTCATGTTTAATGAAGCCGTTTTTATAATGATCTAATCTTTTTTATCCTTTAGAATTTTACCTTCTTTCGTAAATTCCAAATCAATTTTATTGGTTAAATCGACATCCAGATCTTTATGACCGTAATCGATGTGCGTAATTTTTTCGTTTGGATGATTTTTTGCCACATAATCTTTTACAGCTTGCGGAATAAAATCAGTTGGAATTGGTTTATCGTCTCCATCAACTTCACGATATGAACCATCTTTCCAGAACTCTACCTCTGTTCCGTCTTTTAGTTTTACTTCATAGCCTTTTTCGCCGTGTTCAGCATCTTTTTTAGCGATATCAACAGTTGTATTGCTAAAATGCTTTTTTAAAAACTCTTGTGCCGGTTGTGGCAGTTCAGAAACTTCTATTTTCTTTTGGGCGTTTGCCGATATTATAAATCCAAATAATAATGCGGTCAGTATGATTTTATTTTTCATGATTTGTGTATTAAAGTTATAATAATCACTAATTTACAATAAGTAAAAATGCATTCAAATTACTTTAAGAAATTTTTAGATTTTTAAAATAAATTATTTATTCCGATTTCCTGCAAGGTTTTCAAAACCTTGTAGGTATTTGAATTTCTATCAAATTATTTTGCAGGTCTAAAATTATACCTACAAGGTTTTGAAAACCTTGCAGGATTGAAAGCTTTTATTTTTTGCCAAATGACAAATCCTGAAAAAATAACTTTGATTATCTTGCAGTATGAAAGAATTTATAGATTACATATTGCAGTTTGGCACATTAAATCAACAGCAAATTGATTTAATTTTAAAGAAAATCACAACATTAGAACTTCAAAAAGACGACTATTTTTCTGAAGCCGGAAAAGTTTCCAATCAGGTTGGTTTTGTTTTAGATGGAATTGTTCGGGTTTGTTATTACAATAACAAAGGCGAAGAAATTACCAAATATTTTATTGACGAGAATAATCTTGTAGTCGATTTAGAAAGTTTTGAAACCGAAACTCCTTCATCAGCCTACGTTCAGGCTGTAAATGATTGCAAAATTCTTGTCTTTTCGAGAAAGGACTGGAGAGAACTTTCGGATACTATTGTTGGCTGGGATGCGATTGTACACAAACTTATTTCGAAAGCATTGCGACAAAAAGTAGAAAGACGAAGTCCCCTAATTTCTGAAGATGCTACAACGCGTTATTTAATGTTTTTAGAAATTTATCCCAATATCGTAAATCGTGTTCCGCTTTCGTATGTTGCTTCGTATCTTGGAATTACGCAATCTTCTTTAAGCCGAATTAGAAAAAACATACGTTAAATTTGCTTTTTGCCATTTGGCAAATGATTCTATTTTTAAACGATTGAAATTTGCCTTATTAATTTTAAAATAAGAAAAATGAAAACAGCATTAATTACAGGAGCCAATAGAAGCATCGGATTAGAAATGACCAAACAACTTTCAAAAAAAGGATTATTTGTTTATTTAGGATCTCGCGATCTGGCAAAAGGGAAAGCAGTTGTAGCCGAATTAAATCAAAACGGATTTGAGAACATCAAAGCCATCGAAATTGATGTTACAAAACCGGAATCGGTTTTAGCAGCTCAAAAAATAGTTGAAAACGAGAAAGGAAAACTGGATATTTTGATAAACAATGCCGGAATTAGCGGTGAATTTCCTCAAAGTGCTTTAGATACTTCTATAAATGATATTCAGAATGTTTTTGATACCAACTTTTTTGGAGTAATAAGTGTTACGCAGGCATTTTTAGAATTGCTGAAGAAATCAGAAAGCCCAAGAATCAGCAACATCACTTCAGGGCTTGGATCTTTGACTTTACACAGTGACCCTAATTGGAAATATTACAATTTTAAAGCCACAAGTTATATTACTTCAAAAGCCGCTTTAAACGCTTACACGATTACATTGGCTTACGAACTAAAGGATTTGCCGTTTAAAGTTAATGCAATTGATCCGGGTTATACGGCCACAGATTTTAACCATCATTCTGGTCCCGGAACTGTAGAAAGTGCAGCAACTTTTATCATCAAACACACTTTGACAGATGAAAATGCGCCAACAGGGAAATTTTTCAGCAATGATATTGAGGATAGTTCAGAAATGAGTCCGTGGTAAAAAATAGCTCTATTGTTTTAAATAAGAAAAACTTCATTATTTTTAATGGAGTTTTTTTGTGGGCTGATGTCTGCGAATTAATTTTATGTTTTATAAGTTTTACATTTTCAATTGAATATAAAATCAGATAAATATGGAAGATAAAAATAATCAAACAGACACTACGCCAAAAGTAACCGGAATTGGAGGTATTTTCTTTTTTACAGAAAATCCAAAAGAAACCAGAGAATGGTATGCACAAAATTTGGGACTTGACGTTAATGATTGGGGTTCGACCTTTGAATCCAGAAATTTTAATAATCCTGAAGTGATAGATTCTCTGCAATGGAGCCCTTTCAAAAAAGATGATGCGTATTTTTCTCCATCAAAAAAAGAATTTATGATCAATTACCGTGTTCAGAATATTGAAGGTCTTGTTGCTAAACTTAAACAAAATGGTGTCACTGTTTTGGATGATATTGCAAGTTATGATTACGGAAAATTTGTTCATATTATGGACGCCGAAGGCAACAAAATAGAGCTTTGGGAACCTTAAATCACAAAAATTGAAGCTCCATTAGAAATAATGGAGCTTTTTTATTCTTTAAACCAGCTTTTTAATGACTTTTTTTAGAATTGGAAATCATACATTTAATTGAATTATCTATTCGAATTTTGATATGATTATTAATTTATATAATTTGCGATGGCTTCAAATAAGGCACTATTGCCTTATTTCACTTAATCTGAAAGGATATATAAAAGAATGAATTCCAACAATACTTCCGCAGCAATTCTGCCAACAAAACAACATTTTGAAATTCTTGACGGATTAAGAGGTATTGCCGCTTTTGCTGTTGTACTATTTCATTTTATGGAATGGATTTACACTGATCCCAGTAAAAACTTTATCGGACATGGTTTTCTGGCTGTGGATTTTTTCTTTTGTCTTTCCGGTTTTGTAATTGGATATGCTTATGACGATCGTATAGCAAAAATGGGACTTCGTAAGTTCTTTATTTCAAGAATAATCAGACTGCATCCGTTGGTTGTAGCAGGATCAATTTTAGGATTGCTGGCTTTTTTGTTTGATCCGTTTGGAGGTCATCCTGAATTGTACAGCAACGGAAAAATTATTTTGACATTTCTTTGCTCATTATTCATGATTCCATTACCGATAATAGCCGATCGTGGTTTTAATCTTTTTAGTTTTAATGCGCCTGCATGGTCATTATTTTGGGAATATATTGCCAATATTGTTTACGCATTTGTGCTTTATCGAATAAGTCGTAATTATTTGCTGTTGCTAACAATAATAGCTGCTATTGCCATTTGTTATGTAAGTTATAGTTCCGGTAATTTGTTAGGCGGCTGGAGCGGCCCCACTTTTTGGGACGGCTGTGCCAGGATATCTTATTCTTTTTTAGCGGGATTGCTTATATATCGTTCTAATTGGATCATCAAAAACAAATTGGGATTTACGGGTTTGTCAATATTATTATTGGTGGCTTTTATAATTCCATTTTCAAACTGGAACTGGTTATCTGAGACTATAGTTGTTCTGTTTTACTTTCCTTTACTGATAGCTTTGGGTGCAGGAGCAACATTATTGCCTAAATTTAAAAAGGTGTGTGTATTTTCAGGAAATATCTCCTACCCTTTGTACATGACACATTACGCCGCTTTATGGATGTTTGGCAATTATTACACAAATTATAAACCTGACAATACGCAACTTACACTAATAGTTATTTCCGGACTTATTTTGTTGGTTGGATTTGCTTATTTGGTAATGACAATTTATGATATTCCCGTACGAAAATATTTAAACGAAAAATTTGTAAAACGAAAAGCTTAAAGCATTTAAAAAATATATTTTGCGAAAAACTCCATTAGAAATAGTGGAGTTTTTTTGTTTCTTACCAATTCAACTACAAGATTCTCCAATCTAACTACAGAAGACAAAAAACGGCAACCGACTTTTGTAATTCATTATAAAAAGAGAAAAAAATGAATACTACAGAAAAAAAACTGAGCGGAAAAGTTGTTGTTATTACCGGAGCAAGCAGCGGAATTGGTAAAGCGATTGCATTGAAACTTGCAGAAAATGGTGCTAATGTTGTATTGGGCGCCCGCAGAAATGAAAAGCTTTCAGCATTGGCAAATCAAATAAAAATGACAAATGGAAAAGTAGAATATGCTGTAACTGATGTTAAGAAAAAAGAGGATTTGATTAATCTGGTTCAAACCGCAATCACTGCCTATGGTAAATTGGATGTAATAATAAATAATGCCGGTATTAGCGAACTTAGCCGAATTGATGATTTGGATATTGAAGGCTGGGATGAAATGATTGATGTAAATATTAAAGGTGTTTTATATGGAATTGCCGCTGCTATTCCGTTTTTTAAACAGCAAAAATCCGGACACATAATCAATATAATTTCCACTTCGGGAATAAAAATTGTACCAATGCAAGGTGTTTATGCAGGAACTAAAAATGCAATACGCACTATTGCAGAAGCATTTAGACAAGAGTCGAATGGAGAAATACGCATTACCGGAATTTCTCCCGGAGTCGTGAATACAGAATTTGTAGATAATATTAAAAACGACACAATGAAATCTGTAATAAAAGAAAACATGAAAAAAATGGCAATTAGCCCCGATGCGATTGCAAATGCTGTTTTATACGCTATTGAACAGCCTTTGGATGTTGAAATTGGAGATATTGTTATTCGTCCTTCGGTACAAAATTAGCTTTCGCTAGTGTATATTAAAGTATTATTGTAAATTTATTTTTTAAGATGAAACAAGATAATTCAAACATACAAACTTTTAAAAGTATCTCTCAGTTGCTGTCTTATCTTCAACTGCCGGGACCAATGCACCCTCTTGTTGCTCTGGTCAATTATGATGATGTAGTATTGAGTTCGTTTGAAAAAAATCAAAAGATTTGTCTTGATTTTTATAAAATTTCATTCAAAACCAATTTTAAAGGACAAATAAAGTACGGACACGGATATTATGATTTTGAAGAAGGAGGTTTAGCATTTTTAAAACCAAATCAAATCGTGGTTTCTTCAGAAAATTTAGAAAGCTATGAAGGATATTCATTGTATTTTCATCCTGATTTTATTAGAAATTACCCTTTAGGAACGGCTATAAATCAATATGGCTTTTTTTCGTATGCAGTTTCAGAAGGATTGTTTTTATCTGCAAAAGAAAAGAAAATCATTCGAAATTTATTCAATACAATAGCAGACGAATTAGAGAATAGTATTGATCAATTCAGTCAGGATGTTCTGGTTTCTCAAATAGAATTATTATTAAATTACAGTAATCGTTTTTACAATCGGCAATTCATTACCCGAAAAACAGTAAATCACGAAATTGTAAATGCTTTGGATAATCTTTTGCAGGATTATTTTATAAAAGAAAACAGTTTAGAAAAGGGTTTGCCATCGGTACAATTTGTTAGTAATCATCTCAATTTATCGCCTCGTTATTTAAGCGACATGCTGCGCTCGCTCACAGGTCAAAACACGCAACAATACATTCAAAATAAGTTAATCGAGCAATCTAAAGATTTACTTAGCTCAACTTCATTGTCTGTAACAGAGATTGCCTACAAACTGGGTTTTGAGCATCCACAATCATTCAGCAAACTTTTCAAGATAAAAACAAACCAATCTCCTTTACAATTTAGACAGTCCTTTAACTGAAATATTTTAAATATAAAACTTTTACCAAATAAGTAAACACCAAAAAACAAGACGATACTCCAGATGAAACTAACCTTTGTAATAGTAATAACTTTTCTTTTTAATTGCAGTAATATTATTTACTCACAAAGAAAACATGTAATGGAAAGAAAAGAGAATGATGTCATTATTAGCGAATATATAAAAACAGGAAAATATATTTTAAAAGATAAGAATGGACAAGTTTTATTACAAGATTTAAGAGGGATGCAAAACTTAGGTGGCGGATATCAGGCGATTAACTCAAATAACGAATTAATTTACTTTTCTATAAATAAAGGCACTATAGAGTTAAAATCAGGTGTTAATGAAATTAAATATATTGATTTCACTTGTGGCACAGTTCCTAATTATCAAGTCTCTGTAAAAGAAACTTTAAATCACTTTGAAATTATATTAAAGACTGATAATGCTATGGTTAACCAAGAAGATACAGTGGACATAATAGGTCAAATATCAAAAAATGATGCAGATGATTGTTTCTTTATAAATTATGAAAAAGTATTTTCTTACGAGAATTATCCGGAAACAAATGGACTTTTAAATATTAAAAATGAGAATGCGAATTCTGTTATATTCAAGAAAAATAATCTTTATGGAATTTTTCAAAAAACAGAAGCAATATACAGTGAAATAAAAATTGTTAATCTTATTACTAAAATCAAGAAAGACAATTTATATTCCTATTACGAAATAAATAACACTCCAAAATACAAGGAATTAGGTAATTTTGTGGGTGTATATGCGCGATTTGAATTGCCTAATGGCAAAAAAGGATACTTGACAGGATCCGGTTATGAGTATATGGATGAATAATACTGTCCTAAATTTGTAATTCACAGTTTCTTAAGTCTGTGAAAACAACCAAAATATAAAAAAAGAAGCCGTCTAATGGACGGCTTCTTTGTATGTTATCGAATTATTTTTAGATAGGCACTATAAGGATCATCTTTAAGAGAAGTTCGCAGATAAACTTCATTTTCGTCTTTTGTTTTTAAGTCAAATTGAATTAAGGCTGCATCAGAATAATAAAACAAGGAATCATCAACAGGAAATTCAAAGTTTGAAATAGGATTGGTTGTTAATTTTGCTTCGGATGCAATTTCCCCGTTTGATAAATCTATCTGAAAAAGTTTTTTCTTGCGGGTATATCCCCAAAGATTATCACTTTCCTCAGTAATGTATTCAACATTATCACCTTTAAAATCAGTTTTCCATAACTGCGTTCCTGTTTTTGAATCAACAGCATATATAGAAGACACTTCCTCACCTTGTGCTGCCAAATATATTTTTTTGTCTTTGCAAACTATACGTTCTTTGACACTGTGTTGGTTTTCATCCAATTTAAACTCCCACAAAATATCAAGTTTATCAGGACTTAAGGCAAAAAGGGTGTTTTTTTCGTTTGCGATAAATATATTTTCACCATCTGTTACAGGTTTTCCGTAAATAGCTTCCTGAAAGGTTTTTTGATTAAGAAGTTTTCCTGTATTTGCATCAAAACTGTAGAAACTGGTTCCGCTTTGCGTAAAAATTTTATTGTCAAAAAAGAGAACCGGAATATCATTATTAGGAGAATCTAACTTGTAATTCCAGATTAAACTGCCATTTTTTATATTAAGAGCATAAATGTTATTATTTTGAGCAGTTATATAAAGCTTTCCATTATTTATGGTTGGAATTTGATTTTTTAGTACAACCTGATCTGTAATAGTACCTATTCTTGATTTCCAAAAAACATCACCGCTTTGATTATCCACTGCAAAAATCTCACCATTAATAAACGGAATATAAACAACTCCATCTTGCAGTGTTATTTTATTAGCGCACATTTCAGTATAAGCATCTGTAGCTTTTACAGTCCAGTTGATGCGTTCGGCTTCTAAATCAAATGATATAAGAGAGCCGTCGTAATCATAAATTAGGATTGATGTTTCGTCTAATGGAACTTTTGTAATCGGATTTATGACTTTATTAGTAACCACATCATTAGGTTTTTCAGGCGCTGAGATGGTTGGCGTTTGCCCAAATATATTTATAAGACTAAATACAAATAAAAGAGTTATTAGTGTTTTTTTCATTTTAAAATTTGGCGTTTATGATTTGATTTCTTTCTCAGCAATAAATTTGCCAAATAAATAATATCTCTGTCAAATGTAGTAAAAAAAATATTATAGCATTTTAGAAGATATATGCCTTTGAATTGTGTGTTGCAGTTAAAAATCTACGATCTAAACGTGTGATACGGATCGTAAAAGAATATTTGGGATTTATATATTTTTTGAGCTAACAAAAATATAATCTAATGAGGTTTGGAAGAGATATAAATAAAAAACGCCACTGTCTTCCAATGGCGTTATTTGTCTTTATGTGGAGTGTCAGGGATTGAAATCGAACACTTAATTGAAATTCTGACGTTTTTTAAAGGCTTAAAGTGATTAGCAGATCACGTTTTTGCCACAGATTTAAACCTTCACAAATTGCTGATCTAAAGAATGATAAGCTCTGTGCAGATCGAAAAAGTGAACTGAGGTAAAACAAAATGAATATCAGTTTTTCTACATCTTAATTTTAACCTAAACGTTTTAAAATAAGTGATCGCAAACGTTCTTCATGCTCCTCTCCCCAATTCCCAATAGCTGAAATTACAGGAATTAGTGTTTTTCCAAAATCTGTCAGACTATATTCGACTTTAGGAGGCACAACAGGGTAAATAATTTTTGAAACAAGTTCATGTTCCTCTAACTCCTTCAGCTGAATATTTAAAACCCTGCGTGAAGCATCTGGTATTTTACGCTGCAATTCACTTGGCCTTTTATGGCCTTCATTAATAAACCAAAGCAAACGTATCTTCCATTTGCCGTAAAGTACTTCACCTATTAGGTCAAGCCCGCAGTTTAAGTTAGGTATTATTTTTCTTTCATACATATTACAAAAGTAATCCTATGTTCTTATATGTACAATAGGGGAATAATTTATCCCTATATGAATCGTAACTCCGTACTTGTGAGGAAGTAACATACTTCCGAGATTTGTACAATAGAAATTTAAAATACAAAATAATATGGATTATCAAAATGAATTATCAGGGAAGATTGCCTTAGTAACAGGAGGCACAAAAGGAGCAGGAAGAGCAATTGCAGAAAGACTACTACAAGCTGGGGCAACGGTTATTATTACTGCAAGAAACGCACCGGAAAAAGAAAACAGCAAGCTGCATTTCATTCCGTCCGACTTGAGTAAAGCAGAAGGAACACAAAAAGTTGTCAGCGAAGTTCTGTCGGCTTACGGAAGGCTTGACATTTTGGTGAACAATCTTGGTTCTTCAACAACACCTGCCGGTGGCTTTACTGCATTATCTGATGAAGATTGGGAATCAACCCTGCAGGCTAATTTGCTTGCTCCGGTTCGACTGGACAGAGGGTTTTTACCTCAAATGATAAATCGAAAAAACGGAGTTATTATTCATATAGCTTCTATCCAGGGAATACTGCCACTGTATGACTCCACTTTGCCTTATGCTGCTGCAAAAGCAGGTTTAAGAAACTATAGTAAAAGTTTATCGAATGAAGTTTCGCCTAAAGGTGTTCGGGTGCTGACTGTTTCTCCTGGATGGATCAATACAGGAGCATCGAAAGCTTGGTTGGCTGAGATTGCAAGAAACGCCAATAGCACTGTAGAAGAAGCACAGCAAGGCGTAATGGATGCATTGGGGGGAATACCATACGGCAGACCTGCTGAGCCGGAAGAAGTAGCTGAATTGGTTGGTTTTCTTGTCTCTCCGAGAGCCAGTTATTTATCAGGAACTGAATATGTAATCGATGGCGGTACTGTACCAACAATTTAATAATCTTTAAAAATAATAACAATGAACTTACCAAAAGTATTAACAGACTTGATTAAAGCACAGAACGAATTTGACGCCGTGACTTATGCCAATTTGTTTTCAGAAACTGCCGTAGTGTTTGACGAAGGTAAAACGCATAAAGGAAGACTTGAAATAGAGCGTTGGATCGATCACTCAAACAAGAACTACCAAGCAGTGATGGAACCACTGGAATATACCGAAAACGGTACAACAAGCATCGTAACTGCAACATGTTCAGGAACATTTCCAGGAAGTCCTATCACGCTAAAATTTCACTTTGATATTGTTGATGGGCAAATTCAGTATCTAAAAGTAACAGATTAAACATAGAAGAGAGTGCGACTGTTTACTGTTAAGTTATTTAAACGACAAAGCCATTGGAATCCAATGGCTTTGTTTGTCTTTGTGTGGGCGATGAGGGGTTCGAACCCCCGACCCCCTCGGTGTAAACGAGGTGCTCTGAACCAGCTGAGCTAATCGCCCTATTTTACTAGGCTGCTATCATTTCGTGATTGCGAGTGCAAATATACAGCTAGAATTTGTATTTGCAAGCATATTTATAAAAAAAGTGAAATATTTTTTCACATTACTATTTATCAATCTGTTATTCAGTTTTTTAATAAGTAAAGAGAATTTATCTTTTTCTTATTTATTTAGTTAAAAAACAAAATCTTAAACGGAATCGATAATATTCTTTTGTATTCATTTGCCAGAGTCATACATTTGCATACCTTAATTGTATTCAAATGGCAAGATTTCAAGAAAATGATTTACCGAAAGCTAAATTAGACTCTAATTCAATTCAAAAAGCACTTAAAATTTTTAAATACGGTAAAAATCACAAATGGAAATTTTTTCTGGGGTTGATTTTTTTATTATTAACCAGCGCTACTGCCCTCGCCTTTCCAAAATTAATGGGAATGTTAGTCGATTGCGTCACTAATAAAAATCTTGCCAGAGCTAATGAAATAGCTGTTGGCCTTATGGGAATTTTGGTTCTGCAAGCTATTTTTTCTTTTTTCAGAATTTCTCTTTTTGTAAATTTTACTGAAAACTCATTATCCAATATTCGTTTTGCATTATATGAGAATCTGGTAAAACTTCCAATGTCTTTTTATTCTCAAAAGCGTGTTGGAGAACTTAATAGCAGAATCAGTGCTGATATTTCTCAGTTACAAGACACTTTTACAACTACAATTGCCGAGTTTTTGCGTCAGTTAATCTTAATTATTGGAGGTTTTGTGATTTTAGGAAATATTAGTCCCAAATTAACCTTAATGATGTTGGCTATTGTGCCGATTGTGGCTGTTGCTGCAGTAGTTTTTGGAAGGTTTATTCGTAAATACGGAAAAAAAACACAAGATAAAGTAGCAGAAAGCCAGGTAATTGTTGAAGAAACATTACAAGGAATCAGTAATGTAAAAGCTTTTGCCAATGAATGGTACGAAATTCAGCGTTATAAAAATAAGATTAAGGAAATAGTGAAAATTGCAATTAAAGGCGGTCAATACCGTGGTTATTTTGCGTCGTTTATTATTCTTTGTCTTTTTGGATGTGTTGTAGCCGTTGTTTGGTACGGAATTACCCTTACGATTAAAGGCGAAGTTGAAGGGGTTGGAGATTTAATTTCTTTTGTTCTCTATACTACTTTTATTGGAGCTTCTTTTGGAGGAATCGCCGAAATGTACGCTCAAATTCAAAAAGCGGTTGGAGCAACAGAACGTGTTTTTGAATTATTGGAAGAAACTCCGGAAGATATTAAAGCAAGTCCAAAAGCTTCTTCTCTAGAAAAAATAAAAGGAAATGTAAGCTTCAACAATGTAGCTTTCAGTTATCCTTCCCGTAAGGAAGTTCAGGTGCTGAAGGAGGTGAATTTTAAAGCCGAATTTGGTCAAAAGATCGCAATCGTTGGTCCTAGTGGAGCCGGAAAATCAACTATATCTTCTCTTTTACTTCGCTTTTACGATATTACATCGGGAGAAATCCTTGTAGACGGAAAAAACATCTACGATTATGATTTAGAGAATCTTAGAGGTAATATGAGTATTGTTCCGCAAGATGTAATTTTATTTGGAGGAACAATCAGAGAAAATATTGCCTACGGAAAACCGGATGCAACAAATGAAGAAATCATGCTGGCCGCAAAACAAGCCAATGCCTTAAATTTTGTGGAAGGTTTCCCTGAAAAATTCGAAACTTTAGTGGGAGAACGCGGCGTAAAATTATCAGGCGGTCAACGCCAGCGTATTGCAATTGCACGTGCGTTGCTTAAAAACCCTAGTATTTTGATTCTGGACGAAGCGACGTCATCATTAGACAGTGAAAGCGAAAAACTGGTTCAGGAAGCTTTAGAAGTTTTAATGGAAGGAAGAACAAGTATTATTATTGCGCATCGCCTTTCGACTATTAGAAATGCGGATAAAATTTTAGTTCTCGATAACGGAAAAATTACAGAAGAAGGAACGCACCAGGAATTAATAAATCTTGAAAACGGAATCTACAAAAACTTAAGCAATCTTCAGTTTAGTAATTCTTAAAAAGGAAATTCCAATTTAAAAATTCCAAATTCCAATACAAAAAAAATCCATTTGCAAAGCAAATGGATTTTTTTTGTAAAATCTAAAATCTAAAATCTAAAATCTAAAATCTAAAATCTAAAATCTAAAATCTAAAATCTAAAATCTAAAATCTAAAATCTAAAATCTAAAATCTAAAATCTAAAATCTAAAATCTAAAATCTAAA
>NZ_FRBX01000002.1 GCF_900142715.1 Flavobacterium pectinovorum
GGAAGTAACAACGAGGAACCATCGGGATTCATAGGCGCCGGACAATCCTTCTTTGCAACGTCCAAAGCTGGCGGAACAGTGACCTTTAACAATGATATGCGACTTGGAGCTGCCGATAACACACAGTTTTTCAAATCAGCATCAAAAGAAACTACTGATGCGCACCGCGTATGGCTGAATATGACCAATACAAAGGGAGTTTTCAAGCAAATGCTGGTAGGTTACGTGCAAGGGGCAACCAATGAATATGAAGACCGATACGACGGCGTGAGTTTTAATGCCAATCCGTATGTTGACTTCTATAGTATTGACAACGGAAACAATTATGTAATCCAGGGACGTGCCCTGCCTTTTACAGATGCAGATCAGGTTCCTTTGGGATACAATACAACGATAACCGGAGATTTTACGATTTCTATTGATAAGACCGATGGTGATTTGAGCAGCCATGCCATTTATCTGGAAGACAAGAAAACCGGGGTAATACACGATTTGACAAAAAGCGATTATACCTTTACTACCGAGAAAGGAACTTTCACTGATCGCTTGGTATTGCGTTATACCAACAAAACACTTGGAACGGGAGATTTTGAAAATGTTGAAAACGGACTTCTGGTTTCTGTAAAAGACAAAACCATCAAGGTAACTTCTTCAACAGAAAACATAAAAGAGGTAACGGTTTTCGATATCTCAGGAAAACTGCTTTACAGCAAGAAGAAAGCAGGCACAACAGAGCTGCAGATACAAAACCTGCAATCATCCAATCAGGTACTGCTTGTAAAAGTTACTCTTGAGAATGACTTTACTGCAACTAAAAAGATTATTTTTAATTAAAAGTGGCAATCTTAAATAAAAAATCCATTCCGCAAAACGGAATGGATTTTTTTTATGGCTAAAATTCAATTCAAATACTATGCTTTTTCAATCAAAATGCTAACAGCATTTCCACCAAAACCAACAGCATTAATTAAAACCTTTTTTATTGTTTTCGTGTGATTCTGTTTTGCTGAAAAAGGTACTTCTATAAAAGTATTATTTTTCATCATTAAAAGAGCTAACTCTAAACTCAATATTCCCGAAGCACCAAAAGTGTGTCCTATTTTCCATTTATTCGTTGTTAATAAAGGTAAATTCTCTCCAAATACTTTTTCTATCGCACGCAACTCAGTTAAATCTCCTTTTATTGTTCCCGGTGCATGCATTACAATTGCATCAATATCCTCTAAACTTTCATCTTTTAAAGCCATTTTCATAGACTTTTGAAAACAATCTGCTTCTGCAGAAATTGAAATATTATGCTCTAAAATCTCAGTTGCATAACCAACTCCGGTAATATAAGCAATTGCATTTTCTTTTTCTCCAGCTTCTAAACAGCAAACTGCAGCACCTTCACCCAAAATCATGGTGTTTTGTGTTTTCTCAAAATCAAAAGCCAGATTTGGCCAAAGTTCTTTTTCCTGATCAATACGCGAATATATTTTTAGAGCACGCATTTGAGCAATCGTAAAATCAGTCAGCGGAGCTTCACTTCCTCCTACCAAAAATTTATCGGCCATGCCGGATTTCAGCCATGCAACTCCATTCAATACTGCATGAAGCGCTGTAGAACACGTAATAGAGTGTGAAATTTCCGGACCTACACTTTGTAAATCGTGAGCAATCCAGGATGAAATATTTCCTAAAGTAGTTGTTGGCGACGCTAAAGTTTGTGCTTTTCCGCTATCTAGATATTCTTTATAATGTTTCTCGAATAGATCTGTCGCTCCACGTGAAGAACCAATATTAATTCCAAAAACATCATTCGAACTCCAGCCTGCCTGTTCAACAGCTTTTCGTGAAGCCGTTAAAGCAAACAATACAGAATCATCCAGAAATTTATATTTAATATCTGATTCGCGGACTTCAGCAACAATTTGCTTTGACTCCTGATCGAGAGCGGCAACAGAAGTTTCTTGTTGATCTAAAAATTGTTTCGAAAAACAGTGTTGATTATCAACATATTTTTTCCAAACAGCATCAGTATTATTTCCTAACGGAGAAATAGAAGAAAAAGCTGTTATGGAGATTTTTTGTGTATTCAAAATATTTTATTTAGTAAAAAAAATGGACCACGGATGACACGGATTAAACTGATTTACGCTGGTAATTTATTAAAACCGGTGAAACCTGTTTAATCCGTGCCATCTGTGGGCAAAATTACACCATTTCAATGGCTTCCTCAATTGTTTTGTAAACTTTTTGAAGCTGTTCGTCTGTCATAATATATGGTGGAAGAATGTATACTATATTTCCAACCGGACGTAAAATAACTCCTTTTTCAATAAAGAAATTATACAGTTTGTTACGCATTGAGCCGTAATAACTTTCTTCTGAATCTGATTTAATTTCAACTGCAAAAATAACCCCCAAAGTTCTGACAGTTACAACTTTTGCGTGATTTTCAATTTTCTTTTGAAATCTCAAATGACTCGCATTTATTCTCTCAATATTAGATTGCATTTCTGTAGTTTGCAATAAATCAATACTTGCCAAAGCTGCGGCACAACCCGTTGGATTTGCCGTAAAAGTATGTCCGTGAAATAATGCCTTATTAATATCATCATCATAAAAAGCATCAAAAACTTCCTGAGTAAAAGTTGTAATAGCCATCGGGATTGTTCCTCCTGTCAAAGCTTTCGACAAACAAATCATGTCTGGATTTTCATCAACATAATCCATCGCAAAAGTTTTTCCGGTTTTACCAAAGCCTGTCATTACTTCATCGGCAATAGTCAAAACATTATTCTCTTTACAAATCTGAATTAATTTTGCTAATGCTTCCGGCTCATACATAACCATTCCGGCTGCTCCCTGCACCAAAGGTTCGAAGATGAATCCGGCACAATTATGAGTTTTAATTACATTTGTCAAAGTATCAAAACTAGCTTGCTCCTGCCCTTTTACCGGAACCGGAATTCTCACAACATCAATAAACATTCCTTGAAATGCCTGCGTATAAAATGAAATGCCGCTTGCCGCCATTGCCGCAAAAGTATCACCGTGAAAGGCATTTTCAAAAGCAATTATCGTGGTTCGCTTTTCGCTTTTATTAAAAAAATATTGCAAAGCTACTTTAATCGCAACCTCAACAGCCGTTGAACCATTATCTGAAAAGAATACTTTCTGTTGATTTTTAGGCAAAATCTCCATTAGTTTTTCTGCCACTTTTATCGCCGGTTCATGTGTAAAACCGCCAAATAAAACATGTTCCAGAGTAGTCAATTGTTTATAGATCGCATCTGCAATAAATTTATTACTATGCCCAAAAGGATTTACCCACCACGAAGCGATTGCATCAATATATTCTTTATTGTTTTCATCCCAAAGCAATGCTCCTTCGCCTCTTGAAATTGCGATTGGAGTTTGTGCTGTTTTGTGTTGTGTATAAGGATGCCAAAGATATTGGCTGTCTTTTTCTGTTAAAGTCATGGTATTTAGAAAATAGAGTAGAGAGTATAGAGAAAAGACTAGACTTCTATAATTTTGACAAAGATAGGAAAGTCTATTTTCTTTATTCTATATTCTTTGTTCTATAAATTTAGAAGATTGTCACGGAATAAATCGGCATATTCGCGAATTACATTTTGGTCGAAATACGGTTCTTCATCAATTCTACCAATAAATTTTATCTTGGTTTTATTCAGAATTAAACTTTCTGTTGATTTATTTTCGCTTCCGCTAAAGATAATTCCTGCGACTTCAAATCCTCGATTTCGAATGGCTTCAATGGTCAACAATGTATGATTGATGCTTCCCAGATAATGTCTTGAAACTACAATGACTTTATAATCGGGCTGAATTAAATCAATAATTGAATCTTCTTCGTTTAACGGAACAAAAATTCCTCCTGCCCCTTCAATAACCAAATGATTATCTGTTTTTGGTTCCTGAATTTTTTTTAAATCAATTGTAATTCCATCAATTTCTGCAGCCAAATGCGGACTTGCGGGCGTATTTAATTGATAAGAATTGGGATAGAATTGGGACTTGGTACTTCGACTTCGCTCAGTATGACAACTTAATAGGCTTTTTACTTTGTGACTATCCGAATTATCTAAATCTCCTGCCTGAACAGGTTTCCAATAATCTGCTTCGAGGGCTTCAACAACAATTGCCGAAGTTATGGTTTTTCCAACATCGGTAGAAATACCTGTAATAAATATTTTCATAATTAATAGACCGCGGATGACACAGATTGAGCCGATTATCGCGGATTTATTTTTTAATTTGTACAAACCCAACTAGATAATTTGTATAAATCAGTTCGATCTGTTTTGTACTTGAGTTATTCCACAAAAATACCAATAAACAATAAACCCATCATTACGATGGGTTCTATTTTTTCTATTCTTCTTTTAATTCGTCTCAAATCTTTTTGATTTCCTTTTGCATTTTCGTTATCACAATTATTAAACTAAAAACATCAACTTCCTAAATGTTCATTCCGAGAGATTCTTCAAATTATGCTTTCTGTTATTTGTATAAACTAAGCGTTTAAAATCTGGGATTTCTCCAAAATTAAGCACTAATCCAACTTCAATTTTTGTGGATTTTAAGTAATTCATTAATTGAGCTACATGTGCATTTACTAAACACTCACAAGACTTGAGTTCAAGAATTATTGCGTCTTCAACCAATAAATCAGCATAAAACTCGCCAACTAATTTATTTTTGAAATAGGTTTAGAAATTTCTTTATATAGTAAATCAGTCATAATCATCCGTGCAAACCTGCTTAATCCGTTTAATCGGCGGGCTAAAATACGAAATTTCCTAACAATTCTAAGATCTGATTAATTTCTTCTTCTGAATTATAGCTGTGAATGCAAAAACGCAAACGTTCCTGACCTTCCGGAACAGTTGGAGACAATATTGGCTTTACATCAAAACCTTTATCCTGAAGCTCTTGAGCCAATTGTTTTACATTTTGGTTACCCGGAACTATTGCCGATTGAATAGCTGATTTGCTTCGAACAAACATTGGCTTTAATCCTAATAAATTTTTCTGCTGATTAAAAAACACAATGTTCTGGCGCAATTTTTCAATATTTGCTTTTTCGATTTCCAGATGTTGATAAGCAGTGAGAATTGTAATTACGGAATGTGGGGATAATCCAGTTGTATAAATAAAACTTCGGGCAAAATTGACCAGATATTCTTTAAGATCAGAACTTCCCAAAACTGCTGCCCCGTGACAGCCTAATCCTTTTCCGAAAGTCATTATTCTGGCAAAGATGCGATTGTGCAGATTCAAATACTGCATTAAACCTTCACCTTTATCTCCAAAAACGCCCAACGTATGCGCTTCATCAACAATTAAATAACAATTGTATTTTTCTGAAAGTAAAACCAATTCTTCCAGATTCGGACTATCACCATCCATCGAAAAAACGGTTTCTGTAACAATATAAATATTAGTTTCGGGAAACTTTTGTATCAATCGTTCTAAATCTTCAAAATCATTGTGATTGAATTTATACGATTTGGCATTCGACATTGTAATTCCGTCCCTGATTGAAGCGTGACTTAATTCATCGTACAATATAACATCATTTCTTTGCGGTATAGCGCCAAAAAAGCCAACATTGGCATCGTAACCCGAATTGAAAATTAGAGCCGATTCTGCGTCATGAAATTGCGCTATAAAAATTTCTGTGTTTTGGTATGCATCATGATTTCCAGAAATCAATCGAGAACCTGTTGCGCCATTTTGCAATATTTCATTTTCAATCAAATAATGATGCGTTTGTTTGAAAATGCTTTCTGATTTTGAAAAACCAATATAATCATTAGAAGAAAAATCGACAAGATTATTAAAGCTTGGCAACTTTCTTAGTGAGTTATTCTCCTTTCGGATTTCTAATTTCTGTATAAGGTTTTGAGGTAATTTCATAAAAGCAAAGTTATGAAAATGATATTAAACAGCGGGTTTGATATCACCCGCTGTTTATTTTAAAGCCTATTAATTGGTTATAAATGGTGATTTTCTAATGAATTCATCATCTGTAATTTGGCCAACCATAAAACTTGCAATATCTCCAGCATTGATTTTATCACTGGGACAATCTTCCAAATCAACTATTATGGTTGAATTAACATCTGTAAATTCAATAAACGGAACGCGAACTAATGTCCAGTCTACATTGCTATTCACCAAAAGGTCATACGTTTTTTGACGATCTTCCTGAATTACCGGAAAATTGGTTTTCATCCATTCTGTAGCCAAAATAGTTTTGGTACTTTTATTATCAAAAGGTGTATCAATATTAAGTCCTGCCAATAAAATGTAGCGTTTTATTCCAAAATCATTCATCGATTTCAAAACATTTATTGTAGCAGAACTTGCTACCAAAGGTTCGCCCTGACGCTGACCGATTGTACTAATAACGGCATCACAATCTTCAAGTAATAACTGAATACTTTTAGAATTAATCGCGTCGCCTTTAATAATTTCGATATTTGGATTTTGAATTGTAAAATCTTCAGGATGTCGCAACAAAAGTTTTATGCTAAATCCTTCTTTTAATAACTGGTTTACAAGATATTTTCCAGTTCTGCCACCGCCTCCAAGAACGGCAACTTTTTTTATATTTTTCATATAGTTTCTTTATAAAATTTGACATAAATAAATCACGCTTTATCAACGCGATAAAACGAAATAATAAAAGCTTACTGAACTTTTATAATGATCAATATTTTATAAAGAGATTTTAATACTTCAAAAGTAAAAAATAAAAGCGATTCGTAATTGTCTGGCTTTTATTTATTTTAGATTTTCTTTTTCTATCCAGACGAAGTTTCCTTTTTCGGTAGCGTCAAGTAGATCGATATTTAATTTATTGGAAATGTCAAGTGCAAATTGATAAGCTGCTTCTTTGTTGTTAAAATCATACATTTTATAATGTTTGTTTTTGACATACCAAAGATTAGTTCCATAACAATCCAACTTATTTTTAAAGAAAGAAACATATTCAAATTCTGTTACTTTTGAATTAACATCGTATGAAAATGGCCCAACAACATATCTGGAAACTATTATGCTTGTATCCAAATCTATTAGCATGTTTTTTGTCATGGAAAATTTTAAGCCATAAGCAATACAAAAGCCTCCTATTATAATTAAACCTCGTAAACGTTTGGTAATTATAACAACAGAAGTATCAAAACAACAACTATATATCACATATATCAGTAAATAAATAAAAATGCTGAATAACACAGCTGCCAAAGCCAATTCGTACCAACTTCTTTTCTTTTCAAAAATCGAAACTTCGAAATCTATTTTTTCTTCCATTTGCTAAAAATAAAAAAAAGCCATTCACCGCGGCGAATGGCTTTTTCATTTATTTTGAAACTGTTTTAGTCTGCTAAAACAATTACTTTATTGTCTTTCATCTCGATTGTACCTGAATTGATCTCTAATGTATAGGTCTGTTCGTTTACTTTCGTGAATTTGCTCGCTACCTCTTTAGAAAAATTAAACTTTGGAGCTGTAATTTTTACAGTTCCTTTTTCCAGAATAGAAACAATAGGAGCGTGATTATTCAATATTTGAAAGCTTCCATCAACTCCAGGCAATGTAACTGAAGTTACTTCTCCTGAAAATAATTTTGCTTCTGGTGATACTATTTCTAAAATCATCTTTTTTTAGTTATGAGTTATAAGTTATGAGTTATAAGTGAGTTGAAACTCATAATTTATAACTCATAAATCATAATTATATTAAGCTTCAGCTAACATTTTTTCTCCAGCTTCGATAGCATCCTGAATAGAACCTTTCAAGTTGAAAGCTGCTTCAGGTAAATGATCTAACTCACCGTCGATAATCATGTTAAATCCTTTGATAGTATCTTTAATGTCAACCAATACTCCAGGAATACCTGTAAATTGTTCCGCTACGTGGAAAGGCTGAGACAAGAAACGTTGAACACGACGTGCTCTTGATACTGATAATTTATCTTCTTCTGATAATTCTTCCATACCTAAGATCGCAATAATATCTTGCAATTGTTTGTATTTTTGAAGAATTTCTTTTACTCTTTGTGCACAGTCATAGTGCTCATTTCCTAAAATTTGAGGAGTCAAAATTCTTGAAGTAGAATCTAACGGGTCAACCGCTGGATAAATACCTAACTCAGCAATTTTACGAGACAATACAGTTGTAGCATCTAAGTGGGCGAAAGTTGTTGCCGGTGCAGGGTCAGTTAAGTCATCCGCAGGAACATAAACCGCTTGTACAGATGTAATAGATCCTTTGTTTGTAGATGTAATACGCTCTTGCATAGCTCCCATCTCTGTTGCCAAAGTTGGTTGGTATCCTACTGCAGAAGGCATACGACCTAAAAGTGCTGATACTTCAGAACCTGCTTGTGTAAAACGGAAGATGTTATCAACGAAAAACAATACGTCTTTACCTTGATCAGTTCCTGCTCCATCACGGAAGTACTCTGCGATAGATAATCCTGAAAGTGCCACACGTGCACGAGCTCCAGGAGGCTCATTCATTTGTCCGAAAACGAAAGTAGCTTTAGACTCTCTCATTCCTGGCATATCTACTTTAGATAAATCCCATCCTCCATTTTCCATAGAGTGCATGAAATCATCACCGTATTTAATAATTCCTGACTCTAACATCTCACGAAGCAAGTCATTTCCTTCACGTGTTCTTTCTCCTACTCCTGCGAATACAGAAAGTCCACCGTGACCTTTTGCAATATTGTTGATCAACTCCTGAATCAATACTGTTTTACCAACACCTGCACCACCAAACAATCCAATTTTACCTCCTTTTGCATAAGGCTCTATTAAATCGATTACTTTAATACCTGTGAATAAAACTTCTGATGAAGTTGATAGATCTTCGAATTTAGGAGCTGATCTGTGGATAGACAAACCATTTTCTCCTGTTTTTGGCAAGTTTCCTAAACCATCAATTGCATCTCCAATTACATTAAATAATCTTCCATATACATCTGGACCGATTGGCATTTGGATTGGATTTCCTGTTCCAACTACTTCATATCCTCTTGACAAACCGTCTGTAGAGTCCATAGAAATGGTACGAACAGTGTTTTCTCCAATGTGAGATTGCACTTCTAGAACTAACAATGTTCCGTCTTTTTTAGTGATTTCTAGTGAATCATAAATTTTTGGAAGTTCAACATCCTTACCGTTGAAAACTACGTCAACTACTGGTCCAATGATTTGAGCAACTTTTCCTATTACTTTTGACATTACTTATGTATTTATTAAATAGCTATTTAGGTTTATCGAAAATACCTCTTTTTTCAGAGCGCAAAGATAATTTTTTAAAATATAAAATCAATTTTTTTTTCATAAAAAATACCATGATTTTGTTTGATTCCTAAAAGTGAGGCCTGAAATATCTAAAATGGCAATTTTTTTCACAATTAAAAAAAGCCACTACATTTTAAAAACGAGTGGCTTTTTAGAAAAAAAATGGTTTTTTATAATGATTTAGGATATTGACTTGGATATGCGCTCAAATCTACATGGCGTAAAGTTGAACCGTATTTTGCATTAATGGCATCTACGAAAATATTAGAAATTAATGCATAACCCCTTGCGCTTGGGTGAATTCCGTCTAATGAAAAAGCACCGCCGGTAACATAGGCTGACGTTAAACTGAAATTTCCAAATTTGATTCCTGTACTTGCCAATTGCGTTAAAACCGCTCTTGTATCAACAAATGCCAAACCTTTTTCGGTTGCAACTGCAGAAATTGTGGTATTGTAAGCATCTGTTGCTTTCTTAATTTCAGCACTTTCTGTTGGAATAAGAACGTGTTTATCCTGTAATGGAAATGTGATTCCGAATTTATCTAATGGGGCAGGCGGAATCATACCAATTCCCGAGTCAGCAGCACTAGGCACTGTACCAATCACAGTTCGTACTGGCAGCACTACAAGATCTGCAGCTGTAGCTTGTCTCGCCTGTCCAAAAACAGCACCATAAAAACCCGCAGTTTGCGCTCCTAAAGTTGGCGCAAATGCCTGAGCTAATTGAGTTGCTAAATTTGGTAAGCTTTCATCTTTTATCAATACCGGATTTGAAGCAGTTTCAGATAATAAATTAATTCTGTCTCCGGCTCCCAATGCAGTAAGCACTTGTTTTAACGGACCGTATAATTGTGTATTAAGTGCTTTTATGGTAGCTTTCCCTACTTCTTCATTATTAAGTCCAATTGATTTAGCCGTAAGCGGATTGTAAGGAACTGTTGTAAAATAAGGCAAAGCCGTGATATAAGGTAAATTTGCCACTACTCCTTTTGCTCCATTTGCAGTTAAAGCAGTTGCCATAGAAGAATATACATTTGCAAAAACAGCAGGATCTGTAATATCATTGCTACCGTAAGTTGCCGGATTTGGATTTCCTGTCTGATCTTTTCCAACTCCGCCAGAAGTAGCATAACTCAGGACATCATTTCCTCCAATAAACAAAGAGAAAAATGTCGGTGTCTGAATTAATGCATCTGCCAAAACTGAAGTTGAAGGTGAACTTGCAAATCGAACAAAATAAGGATTCGCTGCCCCAATTGCCAAACCTGCCGGATTACCATAACCGTTTGCTACTAAGTGAAAGCTTTTAGCACCAGGAACTCCTAAATTATTAAAAGTACCTGTAAGATGTGTCATAACTTCGGTCGTTGGCACGCCAGATACAGGAAGTGGTGCGGTTCCGTTAAAGTACAAACGTGGTCCGAAAGCCGGATTTACCTGACCTCCAAACAATAATCCTCCAATATTATCATTTGCATACGGTATCGTAAAAGTACCACCGCCTGCTGCTGCAAATTGCTGAGATAATATATTGGCATATCCATTTTCCTGTCCTTTCTTGAACAATGAATTATCACTATATCCTGCAGCAAAAGAATCTCCAAGCGCTACATATTTTGTAAAAACTGCCGAACCGGGAGTTACAGGAACTTCTTCGGGAGTATTGTTATCATCGTCATTATTACAAGCTGCCATAAAGGTCAAAGAAACCAATAATAGCCATTTTATATTTTTTTTCATGTTATTAACTTTTAAATTATTAGCTCTTTCTTATTAGTAAGCCGTAAAAAGAAAGAAAATCTTTTTGATCAAATAATCATTTTCGTTTTAAGGATTGATTATCCATGAAGCAAACCACATCTGACCTACCATACCTGCACCAACTACCTGAAGGTAATCTTTCCCGAAAAGATTTGTTGCTCCAACTTTAATAACAGATTTTAATTTTGGAATACCGTAATTAATCTGAGCATCAAGCACTGTGTTTTCCGGAATCATTCCGTCTCCAAAAGAAGATTGCCACAAATATTCTGTATTCCATCTTACATTCACATTAAAACCTAAGTTCTTAGCCACTTTTGCATTTCCAAAAGAACCTTTAATTCTATGTTTCGGAGTATTAAATCCTGCAACAAAACTTGGATCTTCTGTTTGATCAAAATCAAATTGAGCATAATTATAATTAACTCCTAATTCAAAGTCTTTATATACTTTTTTAGATAAACCAACTCCAAAACCTAATGATGTAATTTGAGCAGTAGTATTGGTATAGACCTGATAAACTCTTCTGTCACCAAAAGCCAAAGCAGCATAACTTAACTGAACATTAGGATCTGTAGGATCTGATCCTGCTGTTCCATAATAAGGAGTAATTACTCTCGAGGTATTCATAAAATCGTTGTAAATATTGTAGTATCCATTGATATCAATAGACAAGTCGTTTTGAACCACTGTACGATACCCTACTTCAAAAGCCTGTACTTCTTCTGGTTTTACTAATCTAGGATTTGCTACTTTAAGATCTGCTGGATTTGCAGATGCCGCAAATGCCTGAACAGAAGCTAACGTATAAGAGTTTTCATAAGCACTGCGACCTGATAAATCAACTGTTGCCCCATTACCTGGTAAAGCCTGACCGGCAAGACTTACAGGCTGAGTTTCCTGAAAACGATCTAAATTATCAGCTGCAGAACCAATTAATGCAAAAGGTCCTAAATCTAAACCAATATATTGATCCTGAGTAGTTGGGTTACGGAAACCTGTTTGATAGGATACTCTGAAATTATGTCTTTTTGATTCACCTGCAGAATATACAAATGAAATTCTTGGCGAAACATTACCGTCAAAATTCTGGCTTTTATCGTAACGTACAGATCCTGTAAATTTCAATCTGTCGTCCATCCATTTTTTTTGCAATTGTGCATATGCACCATATTCTTTATAATCGATCGGACCATCGTAATCTGTAAAGATTGTTCCTTCTGAATCCATTATATATTTTCTCCAAGAACCACCAACCTGAATTTCTGCAAATTTGATAAGATCTCTGAAATTATAATTTATATCTGAATGATATAATTTTGAATGATCAATAAATTTTGCTCCCTGAGTTAAATCAGGATTAGAAGTTACAGTAGTAAGCGCATTATTAAATTGTGCAGAACCCGGCTCAAATCTTGCTGATCTTGGAGCACTTGGATTAAGGGGATCAATATTTGGAGTTAATCCTAAACCTGGCGCAACATTGTAATCAGCAAAATTTCTTGCATAATTAGCAGCATCATTTGCATTAAAACCAAGTACCGCTGATGATAATTGAAATGCTGTTCCATAATCTGTAAACCAGTTTTTATCTGATTTTGCTAATCTGTTTACATTCCATCCGGCAAATCTCATATCATAAGAATTTCCAGCATCTTCACTTGTAAAATAAACTCTTCCAAAAAAGTTCTTTCCTTTTATTTCAAATTTACCCTGTTGCATTAAGAAATCTTTCAAAGCATATCTGTTTGCTCCCTGATAAATTGTACTTCCTGTACCGATTTTATATTGCAATATAATTTCAGTATCATCTGCAAAACGCTTGATGTGAGCGCTAAAATCGGCCTTCATACTTGTAACTTTGTTATCAGTTAAGTCCTGCTCGCGGTATCCGGTTCTGCTTACCTGCCCTACATTCGGGATAAAAGTTGTAACCTCATCTCCATATATATTTAATCCATCATAATTTTGATTCATTGCATGTCCAACAGAACCGCCTGTCATACTTCTCGTATCTGCTGCGATCCACTCGGAAGCCTCCATGTAAGTGAAATTCGCTTTCAAAGCAAAATGTTTAGTAAATGCTTTTGCCGCCCTGATTCCAAAATCATTATAATCATTTGTTCCGGCAGCGTCCTGACTTGTTTGTCCGTATTTATAATAAACACTTATTCCTTCATTAGCAAAAGGACTTTTACTAGTCATAAACATAATACCGTTAAAAGCATTTGCTCCGTATAATGCAGAAGATGCTCCTGGCAAAAGTTCTACACTTGCCACATCAATATCAGAAACACCAATTAAGTTTCCTAATACAAAGTTTAAGGCTGGTGATGAATTATCCATTCCGTCGACTAATTGCATAAAACGAGTATTTGCCACTGTAGCAAAACCTCGGGTATTTATTGATTTAAAAGAAATACTGCTTGTATTAAAATTTACTTCTTTTAAATTCTCTAAACCGTCATAAAAAGTAGCTGCTGTGGTGTTTTTAATTTCCTGAATTCCCATTCTTTCAATCGTAACAGGAGATTCGATTACACGTTCAGGAGTTCTTGAAGCAGAAACTACAATTTCATCTAATTTAGTTTCTTCATCTTTTAAAACTACACTGACATTTTGATTTAATGATGTAATATTGATTGTTTTTGTTTCAAATCCTACTGCCGAAACTTTAATTACAAAAGGTGGTTTAGCAGAAGTATTCAATTTAAAGGAACCATCAAAATCGGTTGAAGCTCCACTCGAACTTCCCACTACATTAATATTGGCACCAGGAATAGATTGTTTGTTACTGTCGGTTACGGAACCGGTAACTGTATTCTGCGCAAAGGAAATTCCGCAGAAAAACAACATAATTAGCAAATACACTCTCATTGGTTTAGGTTTTTTGTTAGTTTATGTTACCAAAATACAAATAATTTTGATATTAATAAAAAAACGTTAAAAAAAATTAATATTACACATGTTTTTTGCCTGTATTTTAACTTTTCTGTATTCTGTTTTGTTAAACTAACAGCAAGAAGATCTCTTTTGAAATATTAATTACTATGCATACATATAAAAATTAAGAGAAAATATGAGGATTTAATAAAAATACAACGTTGTAGAAAAATATTTGACAAATAAAAAAAGCGAGATATAAAATCTCGCTTTTTAACATTATAGTTTTTTTATTATTTTACTGAAGTTGATTCAACTTTTTCTAATCGGTTTTTTAAATCGATGATTTGCTTATTTTGTTCGATCATGTAGAGTGTCATTTCTTCCATTTTCTTAAGCAGGCTTAAATTCATTTCTGCCAGCATTAATCCGTTTTTCTCTATTTCTGTAGCCGATGGAATTTCAGGTAAATGACTATTTTGTTTGATGTAATCTTCGACTTCCTGTAATGATTTTAATTTATAATCATTAGCAAAAACATAATCAGGAACGGATCCTGCATTAATTGTTACTTTTACTTCTTGTGCGTGAATGTTTCCGGCAACTGTAAGCTTTGAATCTGGCTTTGAAACACCTACCCCAATATTTCCACAATAAAAAGAGAGAGCAGCATAATCTATACCATTATAACGCTGTACAAATTCCTGGTTAATTCCATTATTATCCCAAATAGTTTGTAATTTAAGATTATAATTAACGTCTCTGGTCGACCACTTTTGTGTGTCATATTTTCCTTGTGCCAAAATTGGAGAATAAATTTCTAAAAAAGCCGATGGTGAGGATACACCTATTCCAATATTCCCATTAATCACCTGATTTCCATCGAAAGTATTTGAGCTTCGGGTCGCTAATTCATTCCATGAATTCCAATTCCCAACTCCATCCCCATTTCTGGTTCTAAAAGAAATTCGATTACCCCCATTTGGGCCGTAATCGGCATTAATCTGACAATCATACCTATTGGCAAAACCTCCAAAACTTATTAATGCACCATTCCATGGCGTCCCTGCAGTCGCATATGAAAAAGTATAGCCTCCTTTAAAAGTATCTGCTTCATCAGGTGTCGCTATACTGTAAGTTGGGTTTAAAGTTTGCGCTACCATGTTTGTTGCATTAAACAATACAATTGCCAGTACTATAATTATTTTACTAGTCTCGTTTTTTTTATGCATCTGTTATTTTAATTTTTGTTCAATTTTAGATAGTCTTTCGAAAACAGTTTTAAAAGATTCATTTTCTTTCTTTATCTGTTCAATTTGCAGGATTTGTTTTTCAATTTTCTTATTTTGTTCTATCATATAAAGGGTCATTTCCTCTATTTTCTTAAGCAGGCTTAAATTCATTTCTGCCAGCATTAATCCGTTCTTTTCTATTTCCGTTGCCGATGGAATTTCCGGTAAATGACTATTTTGTTTGATGTAATCTTCGACTTCCTGTAATGATTTTAGTTTATAATCATTCGCAAAAACATAATCAGGAACTGATCCTGCATTAATGGTTACTTTTACTTCCTGTGCATGAATGTTTCCGGCAACTGTAAGTTTTGAATCTGGTTTCGTTGTGCCGATGCCGACGTTGCCATTTCCTTGAATTCGCAATTTTTCAGTTTGACCTGTTTGATGAGATTGCTGAGTAAAAAACTGCAGCGCATAAGTATTTGCATCAGCACTTTCGGTAAAAGTTCTAACAGAAGTTCCAAAGGTATCATACTCCCCAATACTAATAGAATGCGCAATCATAATTGCTGATTCATTAAGCCTATTTTCAAAGTTTCTCACAATTATATTCCCATTCCTTACTTCAAGTTTTGCCAAAGGATTAGTGGTACCAATACCAAAATTTCCAGAAGCAATAAAAGAATTTCCTCTATCTTTAAAATACACATCATTACCAATTCTTGTTCCTCCACTAAAATCATTTTCAAAATTTAAAGCCAAAACATTGGAGTCTGCATGAACAAAAGCCCTTCCCCCTGACCCTCTATCTGTAAACCTAAAAGTCACATCAGCGAGACCATTGTAACTAAAAATATTACTTCCATTTGGGGAGTTAATTTGAGAGAATGCATTGAAGGATGCAATAATGAAGATAAAGGTGACAATATTTTTCATAATTATTTTTTATCGCTTTTTAAAAGTTCAATTTCCTTTTTCATTTCAATCATATAAAGCGTCAACTCTTCAATCTTCTTAAGCAACGTCAAATTCATTTCTGCCAGCATTAATCCATTTTTCTCTATTTCCGTTGCAGATGGAATTTCCGGTAAATGACTATTTTGCTTAATGTAATCTTCAACTTCCTGTAATGATTTTAGTTTATAATCATTCGCAAAAACATAATCGGGAACTGATCCTGCATTAACTGTTACTTTTACTTCTCTTGCATGAATGTTTCCAGCAACTGTAAGTTTAGAATCGGGATTATCTGCACCAATACCCACGTTACCGTTTTCAATTAATCTTATAGAAGCATTATTTGCATATTTACCTACAACATTTATTTCAGTAAAATCTCCAATTCCCGAAATCCAACTTGTGTAAAGAATTTTGTTACTTGCCCATGTTGTTCCACCCACTGATAATTTTACCCCATGAAATTCCCCTACTGTCAATGGAGAAGTTAATACCGATGTAGATATACCTACAGATCCTGCGATATTTTGATTTCCGCTAAAGTTATTGTCTCCCAATGTCGTTACTAATTCATTCCATGGATTCCAAGAATTACTATAATCTCCATTTCTGGTTCTAAAGGAAATTCGGTTTTTTGATAATCAGAGCTTATTTGGCAATCATAATTGTTTCCAGCTCCTCCGAAACTTATTAACGCTCCATTCCATGGAGTTCCTGCTGCTATATACGAAAATGTATATCCTCCACGAAAAGAATCAGCTGCACCTGGTGCGGTTATAGTAAAAGTTGGATTTAAAGTTTGTGCATTTACAGTTATTACACCTAATACCCCAAGTACAATTGCAATTAAAAATTTATTTACTTTCATTTTATATAGTTAAAAAATTTCATAGTAGTTTATCTTTTTTCTTTTTCTAATTTTTCAATTCGTTTATTTTGTTCAATTATATAAAGCGTTAATTCTTCAACTTTCTTAAGTAAATTCAAATTCATTTCTGCCAACATTAAACCGCTATTTTCTATTTCCCCGGCTGATGGTATTTCGGGTAAATGACTATTTTCCTTAATATATTCTTCAACTTCCTGTAATGATTTTAGTTTATAATCATTCGCAAAAACATAATCAGGAACTGATCCTGCATTAATGGTTACTTTTACTTCCTGTGCATGAATGTTTCCGGCAACTGTAAGTTTTGAATCTGGATTTGTGGTGCCAATGCCGACTCTTGCAGCATCTAAAATTAAAGGTTGATTTCCTCCTCCGGTAGCTAAAACAACAGGGTAAAGATTGTTTATAAAATCAGGATTAGTAAAAACATAATCTATTGAAATATTTCTTCCATCTCCTGTACCAATTCTTTTTGGATAAAATCTGGAAACACCATATACAGTTAATCTTGCATCAGGTGCAGAAGTACCAATACCAAAATTTCCAGATGCAATAAAAGAATTCCCTCCATCTTTAAAATAAACTTCTTTACCAATTCGTGTTCCACCAGTAAAATCCTCATTATAATTTAATGATAAAACATTATAAATATCATGCACAAATGCTCTTCCACCAGATCCCCTTTCTATAAATCTAAAATTCACATCAGCAAGACCATTGTAAGTGAAACCATTACTTCCACTTTGAGAAAATGCATTAATAGATGCAATAACGAATATCACGCAGAGTATTTTCATAATTAGCTCTTATTTTTTTTTAATATTTCAATTTCCTTTTTCATTTCAATCATGTAAAGCGTCAATTCTTCAATCTTCTTAAGCAAACTCAAATTCATTTCTGCCAGCATTAATCCATTTTTCTCTATTTCCGTTGCAGATGGGATTTCGGGTAAATGACTATTTTGCTTAATATATTCTTCAACTTCCTGTAATGATTTTAATTTATAATCATTTGCAAAAACATAATCAGGAACTGATCCTGCATTAATTGTTACTTTTACTTCTTGTGCATGAATGTTTCCGGCAACTGTGAGTTTTGAAGTTGGGTTTGTTGTGCCAATGCCAACATTTCCATTTTTCAAGATTCGAATAAAACCATAACTATCACGATAACTTGCAACTTTTAAATCTGTAAAATCTCCTAAAGCATCAGTATAACCAGTTTCAATTATCGAAGTACTTATCCATGTAGAATTCCCTACTGCCAGTTTAACACCGTGATTATTTCCAACTGAAAAATTTCCACCTATATAACCATTCCCTTCAATTTTTAGATTACCTATAGATTCAACATCATTTTTTGAATCTAATATGTTACGCCAATCAGTCCAGTTATTTTGACCATAAAATGCCGTTCTGTACTTTATCCTGTCGTTGTCAGCTCCTGTACCAACAAAATAAAGCTGAGAAACTAAATGATTCACTCTTCCATTTATTTCTAACAATGAACCATATTGAGAAGGTGAATTTGCACTATTATAATTATCCCAAAGTTTTATGGACATAGGATCTATACCAACTCGTGGAGAACTAGTAAAATCTTTTTGATTCTGAGCCCAATTCAAACTTTTAGTCCCCAAATTACCATCAAAAGTTTGACTGTAAGAAGACGCGTAAAAGAGTATTGTAAAAAAAAGGAATGTTCTTTTCATGTATTTATTTATTTTAGTTTTTTGTTCAATTTTAGATAATCTTTCGAAAATAGTTCTAATACCTTCATTTTCTTTTTGTAATATCTCAATTTACAAAGACTGTTTATGCTTTTCTTTACCCATTCGATCATATAAAGTAGGATTTCTTCTATTTTCTTAAGCAAATATAGATTTATCTCTGCCAGCATTAAACCATTTCCTCCACTACCGCACGAATCCTTTCGTGTGGCTCCTCACTGGCGCGAGCATCTTACTCGTAAACGCAATCAAAATCAATCAGTTCATTTCCTAAACAACAATTCTTTACATTTTATATCCGTTTAATTATTTCATCTAGAACAAACTTAACTTCTTTTACGTTCACGAGCAAGATGCTCGCGCCAGCAGGGGCATTATAAGAAACAGAATATAATTATTTACAAAACTATTATAACTTGATTGGACTTGTAGCACAATAATATTATATGAATATTCTAAGCCCTAAAATCCACTATCTATTACAATCCCAGCCAAAACTCCATAAGTCCCTGCATAAGCACCTCCAACTCCCCAAGAGGGAATTACTGCTCCCCGCTACATATTCTTTTCATTATATTCTTTCCTTGTTTTATTAGAACTAATATTTCTGTTGAAGGCATTTCAAAAGAAAAATTCAATGAATTTAGATATTGATTATCTTTTAAAAATCCTGTCACATTAATATTACCTGAATTTTCTGCCTCAAATTTAATTTGCATTTGCTCATCGTTATGCTGAAAATAAAAAGTATATTTTAGTGTTTCATTAAGCTTCTTTAAATTTTTTAAAAACTCATCAAAATCCGTAAGCTCTATAATTATCTCTTCTTTTGCATTTGCAATATTCATATTTATTTCTACCGAAACATTTATAAAAATTGGATCTTCTCTAAATAATTTTTTAAAATTACTTAGTTTAATTCTTTCATTTCCTTCTTTATCTTTTATTTCCATCTTTTTATTTTAAAGGGATAAAACTTTTATGAAAAATAACATTTGACTCATTAATCCCTATTTGATAAGTTCCATTAACTCCATTTATTGTACCTTTCAATTCAAACCAATTAGCACCATCTTTAATTCGCTGAGCCCATGCACCGTTTTGAATTATATGTTCGTCAAACGATTGCGGAAAATTGTGATAAAGATCTGTAGCTTCTTCAACTCTTGGATGATACTCAAGCCCCTCGATTTTATAACTGCCATCTACATTTTTTGTTAGGGTAGCTTTGCCTGTTGTATTGGTCTGCGTTGTTGGTTTCGCGCTTGTCTCAACTGTACTAGGCAGTTTTGCATCTGTTTTTATTTGTGCCCCACTTTTCGTCTCAGCTAATCCTGCTACTTCAGGCAAAGTTACTGGTTGTACTGCAATTGGCTTACTTCCTGTCAGGAATGTTTTGCCATTCGCCAATGCTGTAACACCGTTAAGTATGCCTCCTGTAACTGCACCAATAGCAATTCCTTTAACAAAGTCCTTTCCTGACATTAAAGGATCGCCAAATGCAGCATTATTTCCTAAACTTAAAAACATTGAGGAATACATAGCACCTACACCGCCACTAAATGCCCCTGCTGCAAAACCTCCAGTTCCGGCAGCAGCTCCACCTGCCAGACCAAATGCGGCTCCTCCCGTCGCGGCTCCAAGAGCTCCTGCTCCTGCACCAATGCCAAAGGCTTTTAAACCTTCCATATCCATTCTAAAACCGTGAGTTCCCCAATTTACAACACCGCCAATTACTGCCCCAATAACAATATGCCAAAACTCTCCGCTAGGATCTGTATAACGCAATGGATTATTTAAAACATAACCATATCTATTAAAGTTTTGAGTATTATAAAAATCCTGAATATTATTATCCGGTTGTAAAAAACGATGCAGTTTAGGATCATAAATACGGCCATTCATGTTTATAAGACCAACACTTTGTAAATGTTCGTGACCGGTATACCCTCGATCTAAAACAGTTAATCCTGCCAGTACATTTCCTGCTCCGTCCTGCACGCTTACTATTGCTCCCCAGGCATCAAACAATCGTTTTTCTACAACTGTTCCTATCTGGTTTGTTATAGCAATGATAGAACCCTGATAATCTCTTTGTAAATATAAATATTCTTGTGTTATTCCGTTGCTTTTTAATACAATTGGTGCAGAGTAGCCATCTCCGCCAATGTAGGTGACAAATTCATACACACCTGTTGTTTTATTTTCCTTAATTTCCATACTGCCGTCGGCAGAATAGTATTTTCGTAAAGGCCTTTCTAATTTATCATCCTGCAAGCCTCCATAAAACATGGCAGTACGACTGTTATTATCGTTGTATTCAAAACTTATTTTGTCTATTCCTGTTTCATCAATAAGTACCGGGCTTTTAAAGGCATTATAGGTTATAATTTGTGTTGGCTTTGTGGTATAATACGATAATGCCTCAGGCGTAACGGTTATCGATGCGTTTTGATATGGTTTTTCGTTTGAGTAGGTGTACTTTCCTAAAATGTTTTCTGTAATTCTACCCTGATCATCATACAATTGTTTTTCTTGTATGCCTTGAACATTTGTAAATTCTGTTAAACGATCTTGAGCATCATATTTAAAATTTTCGTCTCTGTTAAACAAACTATTTGTCCTGCTTGTTAAATTGCCTTTCTGGGCATCAAAAACAGTACTTAAAGTCAAAATATTAATTGAGCCAGATGTTTTGTCATATTTAAACTGAGAGGCTAAACCATAAGTATCATATAAATTTGTTATTGTTGTCGGTCCATTTTGTGCGCTAGTAAGTTGTCCTCTTGCATTTACAGTATTGGTTTGCCACAATATTTCATTTGTATTGTTATCTACTATTTGCCAGTGCGATCCATTACTATATGTATTTTTTATGACTTTACTACTGGATTTCCCGCCTGTAGCTGCTGTTGATGTTTCAGTATCTGCACGACCAAAACCATCATAAGTAAAATCTTTAGTAAATACCGCATAAGGTGTTGTTTCTACTGTTTTGCTAATTCTTTTTGACGCATCATAAGTAAATGAATTAAATATTGTATTTGCTCCACTAGCTAAGTCTTCAAACTTACTGCTGGTAATTAATTTGCTTGAAGGATCGTAAGAATAAGTTGTTTTGGAATTTGTATTCGTACCCGAAATTGTTTTTTGGGTTACTTTGCCAACTGCATCCAAAACATAGTTGGTTGTTCCGTTAGGAGTCGTTGTACTTGTTGTTTCTCCAAAACCATTATACACATAAGTATAGGTTCCTGCAGATGAATCTACCAGTTTTGTTTTTCTTCCCCAGCCATCTTGCGAAATGGTAGTTTTTACTCCATTATAATCAGATTCTTTTAAGTTTCCGTTTGCAAAATAGGAATACCTAATTGTTCCTCCCGGAGTATCTGTCATCGAGATAATATTTCCTATTGCATTTTTGGTCGACGTTTTTGATTTTGTTCCGTCGTTCACTATCGTGGTAAGTCCAGAATAACTAATATCCGTCACTTTTCCTGTAAAAGAAATATTTTTAATTACTCTGCCGTAAACATCAAAGTTAGTTTCGTTCCATTGCGTTGCCTGTGTACCAAAATAAGGTTCACTCACTTTACCAATTCGGCTGTGAATATCGTATAGGTATTCTACATATGAAAAAATGCCATTTATGTTTTTAGTTCCCGTTTTTAACTTTCTTCCTAAATCATCAAATGTTTCCTCCGTTACACTTCCATCATCTGCAGTTGATGTTACAATTGATCTAAAACCTTTTTTAGTATAGACATAAGCATTCTTTTTTCCTAAATAATCTATCGTAAATTCTTTCTTAAACCATGAATCATATAAATAAGAAGTCTTTAATCCGTAAGGATTTGTTTCAGATTCTAACGTTCCATTTGAATAATTATAAACGAAAGATGTTGACAATCCTTCTATATCTGTACTTTTTGTCAAAAATCGCCCCGAAGGATCATATTCATAACTGGTAATTCTTGGTGAGAGTCCTGATGCAGTTATCGTCTTTTTAAGAATATTACCAAAAGCATCGTAAACATTATCTTCTGTAATATAATCTGTATTGGTTCCTTTCTTTTTAATTTTGGTAAGTAAACTATTTTCATAAAAGTATAACTCTTCAGATGTCATAACATCACCTGCAATTGCAACACTTTGAGTTTTACCCGATGGTCTTCCCAGTACATACGGAGTTAATGTTGCTGCATCATAACTTACATTAGAAACTGTTGTTTGAACTGTAGCTCCAGCCTCTTTTAAATAGGTAACAGACTTTAACGGATTATTGTTTGCATCAAAATCCGTATAAGTTTCCGTGCCTGTATTGTCTAAAGTATTAAGTTGCTTTGTAATCGTATTTTTAAGTTTAAATACTTTATTTGGCAAAAGTTCACTTTCATATGTTAATCTGGATTTTGTAATAAAATCTACAGGGGTATTTGGTGAATTATTAGCCTCTTCATTTATTTTTGCCGAAAAAGTACTACCCGGCTTAATCCAGGTATCAGGTTTTAATGTGATGCTTTGCGTTGCCACTAAATTATCTGAGCCTGTAACTGTATAGCTTTTCTCTTTAATAATATTACTTTCAGTTTGAATCGAATTAGGTCTTAAAGCAGTTCCAAGCCCTAATACAGAATAATTCTCTATGTTAGCCCCTCTTAAAGTCATGTCGTTTCTGGTAACACTCGAAATCATGTTACTATCAAGATCATGCCAGTTGGTTCGTACCATTGATCTAAAACCTAAAAAACCTATTCCGTCAGCATTGGAAACCGCACCGCTATAAAAAAACAATTGTTTACTATAATCTGATGAGCTTTGTTTTTCGACTTTAGTTACAATTTTAAAATTAGGGGCAACTGTAATATCAATATTCGGATATATTTCCGTAAAACTAGTTGGTGTGTAAAAAGGTTCGTACTGATCTTGTTTCAGTGGATTGTATGTAATTATTTCTTTTACACCATTACCCGTCGTTATAGTATTAATTAACGTTTCCTTGCTTGTGTCTTTTTGAGAATCAAAAGTGTATATTAGGTTATCAGTTATTGCTCCGACTTCTGCATATTGATTGTTTTGATTGGGAGATAAAAAGACAGGAATAGCGTAACTCTTAATATTTAGCGTAGGATCAATTGTAGATTCAGAAAAAAAACTAAAAGTGGTATCTGTATTGTTAAATGATCTTATTATTATAGCTCCTAATTTTGAAGTATTTCCATAAATAGATCTAAAGTGCACAATATCTGTCTTTCCGTCACCATTAAAATCTAGAGGAATAAGAGCATTAACAGATACTCCACCGCCACTTTCAACTATAGTTCCCGTGCCGGCATTAGGAAAAGAGTATGATTGAGTGGTTTTTTCAAACCCAACACCTGTTGATGTAAATTTAAAATAGTCATAAGCAGTTAGTCCGGCACTTTTAGGGATAATGAAATCCATTTTTCCATCACCATTATAATCTCCCGGGAGTATAGATAAATTTGTAACAATGTTTGGATCTGTCATTTTCCACAACAATGTTAGTTTGTTATTACTATCTAGTGTGTAAACAGTTACACTTCCAGATTTAAAATGAAGAATATCAGTTTTGCCGTCGCCATTTACATCAAAAGTTTCAATTTGGTCATTGTCTGAAAACTGATCTCTAATAAGCACATAGTCTAACATAGTACCAGCTTCACTCCAGAAATTACTCGTTTTCCTTGAGTCAAGATCTACAAAATAAACTTTACCTGGAGATAAATATCTAATTATTTTACAAGATGAGTCTCTTTCAGGTACTTCCTTATCTATGGCTATCACATCGGTTAATCCATCTCCATTAAAATCACCACTATAATATTTCTTTTCCTGTGATTGGTCTTCTAAACTAGGCCTCCCATAAGCGCAATTAGCAACATTCCTAACAGGAAAAACAATTTGTTTTTTATTTAAAACAGCAGCACCATAGGAAGAATTATAATAAGTATTAAAATTTATTGCTTTTGAATCTGTTGCCTTCTGTACAGCAGTAATCCCTTGAGAATCTGAAATCTTATTATTAATTAAAAAAGTTGATGGAAACAATTCTTCAAAAGCCCCTGTCAAAGTTTCTTTGGGGATATTTCTCGAAGTATTTTTAATATCTGTAAAAAGCCAAAATTTTTGCTTTACCTGATCTCCTTTTGTTGGATATAATATAAAATCCATCTTTCCATCTCCGTCAAAATCCCCTGAAATAGTAGCTGCAGTATCAGAGTTGATATTACTCATTCCAATAGTTGTTATATTTGGAGTAGCTATTGTTGTCACGCCAGACTTTTCATATTCAAAAATTGTAGGGTTATAACTTTTGGACTCATCACCATTTTTTTCGGTAATAGTAGTTAATCTCTGATAGTCTAAAGTAGTTTCATCGTATCCTAATACATAATTCCTAAAGCCAATACTGTTTCCAATAACTTTAATTTTATTTAAAATTTTTCTTTTCGTAATACTTAATCCACCAACATAAATTTGCTGAACTCTTTTTCTATTACTATACTCAAATTTGATTTCGTTAATCGGGGTTCCTGCTGATTTTGATCCATATTTTATGGAAGCAATATCTAAACTGTTATTAACTAAAGAATAAGCATAACTAATTCTCACACTTTGCGGATTTTCCCAATATGTAATTGCCCAATCTGTTATAGATCGGGAATCTGCAGAATTACCATAATACGCTTTTGAACCATCAGGATATTCTACAATAAAATAAGAAGGCCCAAACTTAGCTCCGTCGGGATTCACTCCGTAAGATGTTATTTTGATATTAGAGAAGCTCTCCGTTTCGTATTGAGTCCCATTTGCTCCATAAACTCCTGAGGTTCCGTTTTTAACAATCAGGCGCTGGCCATCAAGGGCGAAACGATCTAAAACATTAAAATCGACAGGATCAATAACTCCGTCATGAAAGTTCGTGGACGGAATTCTGCTTATAGTAGAAACTCCTGAAATATTCCAACCATATCCAGCCAAACCATTCCCGCCCTGACTATTGTAAACCAAACTAATTTGAGGAACAACTCCATTAATTCCAGGAGGAACAGCAATAGGAATGGTATAATTGGCAGCTCCCGATAAAGAAACAGATAATTGTCCTTCGGTGACACCAACTTCGGTAGAAGTCTGAGCCGAAACCAAAAAGCCAAAAACTAAAAATAGAAGTGTAAAGTAAAGTTTTTTCATGGCTTTTATTGTTTGATGATTTTAATCGATTTTTCTCCTCCGTCTTTGTATGACATCAATACAATATAAATTCCCGAAGGATACTGCTGAAAAGGTATTGTAAGATTGTTTTCTTGTTTGTTTCGTTGATATGTTCTTAAAACCTGACCTGTGACTGAATATAATTGTACTGAAGTGATGTAATTCTCATTAATCAATTGCCATTGTAAATACAATTCTTCTTTTACGGGATTTGGATAGTAAGAGATAAAATCTTTTTCTGAAAACTGAAATAAGTCATCTTGCGTAATGGCTTCGATTTCTTTTATTTCTTCAACTGTTTTTGAGACACAGTTAATACAAAGCGTTCGGCTAATTTGATTTCCTGCAGCGTCGTAACTAAAGGTTAGTTTTGTTTGAGCATTTGCTGAGAAACACAGTACAAAAAGAACAATAAATAAATATTTTTTCATGAAGGGAGGTATAATAATGTATTTTCGGCAAATATAAAATTATAATTCAATGCCTACAAAAAAAATGTTAATAAAACCATAAAAAAAGCGAGACCTAAGTCTCGCTTTTATAGCATTATAAATATTTTATAAACTTTATTCTACAGTAACTGATTTTGCCAAATTTCGAGGCTGATCAACATTGCAACCTCTCATTACAGCGATGTAATAAGAAAGTAATTGCAACGGTATCGTAGTAATAAGTGGTGATAACGCATCTGAAGTTTCAGGAATCTCGATTACATAATCGGCTAATTCACGAACTTGTGTATCGCCTTTTGTAACTACGGCAATAATTTTACCGCTTCTTGATTTTATTTCCTGAATATTACTTACAATTTTATCGTAATGACCTTGTTTAGGCGCAATTACAATAACCGGCATGTGCTCATCAATCAATGCAATTGGACCATGCTTCATTTCTGCTGCCGGGTAACCTTCAGCATGAATATAAGAGATCTCTTTTAATTTTAAAGCGCCTTCTAATGCAACCGGGAAGTTATATCCACGACCTAAATACAAACAGTTTGGAGCATCTTTAAAAGCTGCTGCAATTTCTTTTGCTCTGTCGTTTGTCTGTAATGCCTCTGCTACTTTTTCAGGAATTATTTCTAATTCTTGCAAGTAAGTATGATAGTCTGTATTTGACAAAGTTCCTTTAGCTTTACCTAATCTCAAAGCGATCATAGTTAAAACCGTAATTTGAGTTGTAAATGCCTTTGTTGAAGCTACTCCAATTTCAGGTCCTGCGTGCGTGTAAGCACCGGCATGACTTTCTCTTGAAATAGAAGAACCAACAACGTTACAAACACCAAATACAAAAGCACCATTTTCTTTTGCCAATTTAATAGCCGCCATTGTATCTGCAGTTTCTCCTGATTGAGAAATCGCGATAACAACGTCATCTTTATTGATAATTGGGTTACGGTATCTAAATTCAGAAGCATATTCAACTTCAACAGGAATACGAGTAAACTCTTCAAAAATATATTCTGCTACTAAACCTGCGTGCCATGAAGTTCCGCATGCTACAATTAGAATACGTTTTGCGTTTAAGAATTTTTCTAAATTATCTTCAACACCAGCCATCTGAACAATTCCTTCATTGGCATGAAGTCTTCCTCTGTAGGTGTCTTTAATAACACTTGGCTGCTCGTATATTTCTTTTAACATGAAATGATCGTAACCGCCTTTTTCAATTTGCTCCAAATTCATCTGAAGCTCCTGAATATAAGGATCAACTAAAGAGTCATCTTTAATTTTTCTAACTTTAAGAGGTTTATGCAATCTAATGTTTGCCATTTCTCCGTCTTCCAGATAAATAGCATTAGAGGTATATTCAATGAAAGGCGAAGCATCAGAGGCAATAAAGAACTCTCCTTCTCCAACCCCAATTGCTAACGGACTTCCTAATCTTGCTGCTACGATTTCGTTCGGATTTTTTTTATCAAAAACCGCAATCGCATAAGCACCTACAACTTGGTTTAAAGCAATTTGAACTGCTTTACCCAATTTTATATTTTCTTTTTTCTGAACTTCTTCAATCAAATTCACCAATACTTCTGTATCTGTATCAGATTTAAAAGTATATCCTCTCTTTTTTAATTCTTCTTTAAGAGGTGCATAATTTTCAATAATTCCATTGTGAATAATTACTAATTCACCAGAATTTGAAAGATGCGGATGTGAGTTTACATCATTTGGAACTCCGTGAGTTGCCCAACGAGTGTGCCCAATCCCTATAGTTCCGTTTGTTGTAAAATTATCTTTTGCTTTCTCTTCAAGATCTGAAACCTTACCTTTTGTTTTACAAAGTTTTATACCTGAGTTATCATACAACATAACCCCGGCACTGTCATATCCTCTGTACTCAAGACGCTTTAATCCTTTTATAATAATAGGATAAGCCTCTCTATGACCGATATATCCAACAATTCCACACATATATATTTATTAATTTGGTTTCGTGTAGTAAATCTCAAGTTGTAATTTTTTACCAGTCGGGATTGTTGAACTTGAATTACCTCCATACAATACTGTTCCTACCGGTGTTATAACTGTCGATCTTGGAGCTTCTGAAATAACGCTGTTTTTTAATTTCAACTTATTCGAAGCTGTAATACTAATATCATCAATAGCAACTAAACCTAATCTAACATTTTTAGCAGTAGCATCTTTTATGATATTTCGAATATGATTAGTCAACCTGATTTTATAATATGACCCTCTTTTTGTAGTAGAATTTACATTCACTATTCCACCGTAAATAACTTTTGTCATTCTAGGATCAGTTGTTATACTTGTACTACCATCTGCCGCATAATCTACAATTGGCAAATTATTATCCAGATCATACAAGTAAACTCTTTTCGGCTCTTTAGCCATTTTTTTTATATCAGTACTACCATCAGCTGTTTTAGCCATTTGTAAAGTATCGATGTAAAAAACCAAATTTGCTTCGTTAACAAGCCATTTATTGGCTCTAATTTCTTCTAATTTTGCAGCAAGACCATTAAGTTCTAATACAGCAAGTGATCCTTGGCCTCCTTTTAAGAAAAGTCTTTCATCTCCTGCCGGATTCGGATTTTGTATTGCAGTTGCATAGTCAGAACTTTTGGCATCCTTAAGTAAACTAGCTGTACTTCCTGTTAAATTAATAACCAATGTTCTGTCTTCTACAGTTTCCCCATCAGTCGTAATATCAGTTTTAGCCTTGTATTTAATAGTAATTTTACCTTTTGTAAAATCCATCAAAGCCATATTGCTTGGATCACTCCCTGACCTTTCTACTTGAAAATATAATCCTCTGAAATATTCCTGAAAAACATCAGCAGTAGCAAGTTTTGCAGCCGGAGCACTCAATATTTTACTTTGAAAAAAGGCATTATCTAAATTCAAACGCATTTCGGGAGCAACTTTTGTGGTAACTTCTTTACCATCAGTAGTTGTTACATCAGTGATTTGTTTTGCGTCAAAAAAGAATTGATCATTTTCTAATACACCTCCTGTATTTAATCGACTACCAACTTTTTTTGTATCAAAATTTATATATTCTGGAACACCAGTATCGGTATCCATATCGGTATTATACAATTGTGCAAATTGATTACCACCATCAAAATAAGAAGCACGCATTTGAACACCAGACTCGTAAACACTTAATTTTAACTTTCCTTCCGGCGCTCCATAAATAGAGTCTAATGCATAAGTACTACTCCCATCAAGGTTAGTGGCTGTTATATGACTAAAATAAGGCACGCTAAGTACAACACTTTGTATTACCGGCGATTCTCCAATAGAAGGAGCATAAGCAGCAAGTGCAACCTGCGTGGTATAATTTGCTGTTGTTGTTCCTAAAACCGGATTATCATAAATACCTAAAGCATTTACTGTCAAAGAATTTGACTGAATTGGTGTTACTTCCTGATTGTAAGCCAAAACATCATATTTTTCAGATTCAAGACCAAAATGATCGTCTCCAATCAAATCATCTCCAATGGCATTAAAATCTTTGTCGCAAGAATATAAAAGAACTACAGTACTTATTAATAGAATTTTCTTAAAGAAAGAAGTATTATACATGTTTAAAAATAAAGTTTAAAATTTAAAGACCCATCGTTTTATAGAAATTTGTATACGCTTCTGCGAATGCATCTTTCGTGGCGAAAGGTAAAAAAGGTTTTCCTGAAGATTCTATAAATTTTGTTAAACTTGGCGATACATTTTCAGATGCAATGATAACAGCATCAGAATGTAAGATACTAGCCTTTAGAACATTCTCATAATTTGGAGTTTCCAAATCAGCAATTGCTTCGTGAGGAACACCGTCAAATTTCACCTTATTAATCATTTCTAAATCTAAATTTTCATCAAAAGATTGCCCGTAAACAGATGTTACGATTTTTGTTTCAGAAAATAAAGCTTCGTTTTTATAGTAATGTTTCATGTAAATTGGCAACATAGCAGCCAGCCAGCCATGAACGTGAATAATATCCGGAACCCAATTTAGTTTTTTTACTGTTTCAACAACTCCTTTTGCAAAAAATATTGCTCTTTCGTCATTATCAGGGTACAGTGCTCCCTCTTCGTCAGCAAAAGTTGCTTTACGTTTGAAATATTCATCATTATCAATAAAATAAACCTGAATTCTTTCTTTCGGAATTGAAGCTACCTTAATAATCAATGGCATATCTAAGTCGTTCACTACCAAATTCATTCCTGAAAGTCTAATAACTTCATGCAACTGGTGTCTTCTTTCGTTGATATTTCCATATCTTGGCATGAAAATTCTTATCTGACCTCCCTGATCATTAATCATTTTGGGAACGTCATAAGACATTAAAGAAACTTCATTTTCAGCCAAATAAGGCACGACTTCAGATGATACATATAATATCCTCTTATCTTTCATAATAGTATTTTACTTAATTTTTGGTAATAAAAACGTTGCAAAATTACAAAAATTTATGCAGTTTATAACTAATATATTATGTTTGCACTAAATTTTAATATTACCAACATGCATATTTTCTACGGTAAAGTAGCTTTGATAGCCTATTTAAAAACTATCAAAACGGCAAATTCGACCATCGGGTTTGTTCCTACAATGGGTGCTTTACACCAAGGGCATCTGGCTTTGATGCAAAGATCCCTTAAAGAAAACGACGATACTGTAGTAAGTATTTTCGTAAACCCAACTCAATTTAACAATCCCGAAGATCTGGCAAAATACCCTAGAACTTTAGAAGAGGACGTAAAAAAAATGCGTGGTTTGAGCGATAAAATGATTCTCTATGCTCCTTCTGTAGAAGATATTTATGAAGGAAATACGGTTTCGCAGGATTTTGATTTTGACGGATTGGAAAATCAAATGGAAGGAAAATTCAGACCCGGACACTTTAATGGTGTTGGCACGATCGTAAAAAGGCTATTTGAAATCGTAACTCCTACAAATGCTTATTTTGGCGAAAAAGATTTTCAGCAATTGCAGATCGTTAAAAAAATGGTCGAAAAAAATCATTTGCCGGTAAATGTTGTGGGCTGCCCTATTTTTAGAGAAGAAAACCAATTGGCAATGAGCTCCAGAAATGAGCGCTTAACTCCCGAAGAGAGAAAAGAAGCTGCTATCATTTATAAAATTTTAACCGAAGCAAAAGAAATATTCAAAACAAAAAGTCCGGAAGAAACAATCGAATTTGTAGAAAATTCTTTCAAAGACAATAAAAAGTTTGACCTGGAATATTTCGTAATTGCTGACGAATCTACATTATTACCTATCGATCTTAAAAGAGAAGGCAAAAATTACCGCGCATTTATAGCAGTATTTGTTAATTCTATTAGGTTGATTGACACCATTTCATTAAATTAATTTACCTTTGCAACATGCAAATTCAAGTTATAAAATCTAAAATTCATCGAGTAAAAGTAACCGGCGCCGATTTAAATTATATTGGCAGCATTACTATTGATGAAACTTTACTAGAAGCTTCAAACATAATTGAAGGCGAAAAAGTATCTATTGTAAATATCAATAATGGTGAACGTTTTGAAACTTATGCTATTAAAGGAGAAAAAAATTCAGGTGAAATAACACTGAATGGTCCTGCAGCCAGAAAGGTTCAAAAAGACGATATTATCATTATTATATCCTATGCAACCCTGGAATTTGAAGAAGCTAAAACCTTCAAACCATGGATCATTTTTCCAAATGAAAACGATAATTCGCTAACATAAGCTTTCCTTTTACACTTAAATCTACTTTTAGTTTGTTCCAATTTTGATGGTACAAACAGTATTTTATTGGCTTAAATTCAATATTGATTTTAAAGGATCAATTTGAAAACCTGCGTAGTGATAAAAAAATAACCGCAAAGCTCGCAAAATTTTTATTTAGTTTGTGTTGAGCAAACACAAAGTTCGCAAAGCTTTATCTTTAACTTTGCGTAAAATCTTTGCGAGCTTTGCGGTTAATTTTGATTTATTTATTTAAATCTGACCTACATTGCTATTTTAAAAATCCTACAATAATAAAAAAGCAAATAAAATGTTATATTGCTACACTATTTCAATACTTTTTAATCCACTGAAATACCCCAAATCATGAGAAAAGTTTACTTACTATTTGCTTTAATTTCCATCTCGGCTTTTGCCCAGAAGAAATTCGACAACATTCAATCTGAAAAACTTGGAGAAGAACGAAGAATTACAATCGGACTTCCGGAATCTTACGAAGCCAATCCTGAAAAAAAATATCCTGTTTTATATTTGTTAGACGGCGATTATTTATTTGACCCATTCTCTGGTGCTGTAAGTTATGGTACTTATTGGGGCGATTTGCCCGAAATGATTATCATTGGCATTCATCAAAATAAAAACGACGAAAGAGAAGACGACACCACTATTGACCAAAATGAAGGACTTCCTTTTGAAAAAGGCGCGGAGTTTTTTGAATTTGTTGGTGCCGAATTAGTTCCTTATATCGAAAAAAAATACCGCACTTCGCCTTTTAGAATTATTGCCGGTCATGACCTTACAGCAAGTTTTGTCAACTTTTATTTGTACAAAGAACAACCGTTGTTTAACGCTTATATTTGTTTTAGTCCAGAATTGGCTCCTAAAATGGAAGTTCGAATTCCGGAGAAATTTGCAAAAGTAACAGAACCTGTATTTTACTATTTATCTGCTGCAGATGGTGACAATAAAAAAATCAAAGAACCAATAGAAAAATTAGACAGCAATATTAAACTTGCCAATAATCCCTTGGTAAACTACAAATACGATTTATTTAAAGGCACTACACATTACACTCAGGTTTTACATGCAATTCCGAGTGCTTTGTACCAAATTTTTGAAGTATACAAACCTATCAATTCAGCAGAATATAATGATAAAATTGCTGTTCTTGAAACAGGATATGCTGATTATTTAGAAAATAAATACAACACGATGTCTAAAGTTTTAGGCGTTCAGATTCCGGTGAGAATGAGTGATTTCAAAATAATTGAAAACCTTATCCTTAAAAAAAATGCGTATGATGAATTAGGCAAAATGGCCGAAATTGGAAACGTAAATTATCCAAAAGCCATGTTGGGCGAATATGAATTAGGATTGATGTACGAAAAAATGGGAGATCCAAAAAGAGCTTCAAAAAAATATCAAAATGCATCGCAAATGGAACCAATTGGGGATTTGAATAAAGATGTGATGTACGAGAAAATCGACGAAATGAATACGCTTGCTAAAAAAACCAAATAATGTCTAAAGTTAAAACTTCCTTTTTTTGCCAGAATTGCGGAACCCAATATGCCAAATGGCAAGGGCAATGCAATGCCTGCAAGGAATGGAATACTATTGCCGAAGAAATTATTCAGAAGCAGGAAAAGGTAGCCTGGAAAAGCGAACCTACTTCTACCAGTAAAGCACCGCGACCTTTAAAAATTAATGAAATTGATTCGGCTCAGGAAATTCGAATGGATACAACTGATGGCGAATTGAATCGTGTTTTAGGCGGCGGAATTGTTCCTGGCTCTCTGACACTTTTAGGAGGTGAACCGGGAATTGGAAAAAGTACGCTTTTGCTGCAAATTTCTTTAAAACTGCCTTATAAAACTTTATATGTTTCCGGAGAAGAAAGTCAGAAACAAATAAAAATGCGTGCCGAAAGAATAACGCCAAATAGCGACAACTGCTATATTTTGACGGAAACTAAAACGCAAAATATATTCAAACAAATTGAAGCTATCCAGCCAGAGATTGTAATTATAGATTCAATCCAGACTTTACATACAGATTATATTGAATCGACAGCCGGAAGTATTTCTCAAATTAGAGAAACAACTGCCGAACTGATCAAGTTTGCAAAAGAAACCAATATTCCGGTTATATTGATTGGACATATTACGAAAGACGGAAATATCGCTGGACCAAAAATCCTGGAACATATGGTCGATACCGTTTTGCAGTTTGAAGGCGACAGAAATCATGTCTACCGAATTCTGCGTTCGCTAAAAAACCGTTTTGGTTCTACTGCCGAATTAGGAATTTATGAAATGCTGGGAAGCGGTTTGCGAGAAGTAAGCAATCCGTCAGAAATATTGATTTCGCATAAAGACGAGGAAATGTCGGGAACGGCAATTGCCACAACCATGGAAGGTATGCGTCCGTTAATGATCGAAATTCAATCTTTGGTAAGCACAGCCGTTTACGGAACGCCGCAGCGCAGTACTACTGGTTACAACGCCAAACGGCTAAACATGATTTTGGCGGTTTTAGAAAAAAGAGCCGGATTTCGTTTAGGCGCAAAAGACGTTTTCCTGAATGTTACCGGAGGAATTTCTGTTGATGATCCGGCAATTGACTTAGCTGTTGTTGCCGCTATTTTATCTTCAAATGAAGATATCCCAATAACGAAAGGCTTTTGTTTTGCCGGCGAAGTTGGTTTATCCGGAGAAATCCGACCTGTAAATCGCGTAGATCAACGTATTCAGGAAGCCGAAAAACTAGGATTCAATACTATCTTTGTTTCAAAATACAATAAAATTGCCTTAAAAAACACAGGAATCAAAATTGAACTTGTTGCCAAGATTGAAGATGTTGCCAGTTTTCTTTTTGGTTAAATTTTTGTTTGCCACGAATTTCACAAATTAAACACGAATTTTTATTTAAATTTAATGTGAAATCTTACATATCCAAGTCATATATAATTCGAGAAATTAGCGAAATTCGTGGCAAAAAATTTACACCACGAAAATTCCTTAAATTTTTATAAACCTACTTTATGAAATTTCCAAAACAAAAAATATTAAAAGCACTTCTAATACTTGCCCTGGTATTAGTAGTGCTTTTTTTAGGTCTTTACTTTTTTCGCGATTCACTTTTAAAACAAGCCATTGCAAAAGTTACCTTGAAAATGAATACAGAATATGACAGTAAATTTTCTGTAAAATCAGCTTCATTTGAAGGATTATCTGGAATCAAATTAACTGATGTTATTTTAGTTCCTAATAATGCGGACACGCTTTGCCACATTCACAAAATAGAAACCAGTATTAGTTTATCGAATTTATTAATTGGAGATGTTCAGGTTGGAACCTTAAAAATCAACGATGGTTATATTCAATTAGTAAAAAAGGGGAAAGTGCGCAATTTTGATGCTTTTCTAAAAAGAGATAAATCAGATTCTGATACAAACGAAAAACGCAAATACGCCACTTTTGCTTATCAAATCATTTCAAAGCTATTAAATTTAGTTCCAACAGATATGAAATTGGAAAACCTGAATTTTAAAATTGATGATAATGGTAAAAAAGCCTCTATTGAGATAAATAAACTCGTTTTAGACAATAAACAACTTGAAACGAATCTTCATGTTCAAAGTAAAAATTTTGATCAAAAATGGAATATTAAAGGATTTGCTGACCCAAGAAATAAAAAAGCAGACATCCGGTTTTTTAATCTTGATACCGGAGCCATTCGCGTTCCGTATCTTGACGAACGTTACAACTTTAAGGCAAGCTTTGATTCTATTCGATTAAATGTTGCCAATATTGATAAGGACGGAAGTGAATTGCATATTGATGGTTATACTTCTATCACCAATTTAAAAATCAATCATCCAAAAATTGCGAGCAAAGATGTTGTAATTAAAAATGCCCGTTTTGATTATCGTTTTTTGCTTGGTGATGATTTTATTTCGATTGACAGCACTTCGACAATGCAATTGAATAAAATAAAAGTAAAGCCTTACGTTTCGTATAATACGGAAAAAGACACGGTTTATACTTTACAAGTCGAGATTCCGAAAATGCAGGCACAGGATTTTATTGTTTCCTTACCAGACGGATTGTTTACCCATTTTCAAGGAATGGAAGCGACGGGAATTTTCGATTATAAATTGGATTTCAAATTCAATAAAAACAAACCTAATACTTTAGTTTTTGACAGTAAACTAAACAAACAAGATCTAAGAATCACGAAATATGGTGAAGCCGATCTTAATAAATTAAACAGAGAATTTGTTTATCGCGCTATCATTCAGAATGTGTTGCAGCGTCCGGTTTTGGTTGGAAGTGCAAATCCCAATTATACACCTTTAGACCAAATCTCGCCTTATTTACGAAAATCAGTATTGACAACAGAAGATCCTTCTTTCTTTTCGCATCGCGGATTTATAAATGAAGCCTTCAAACAATCTATTCTGAAAAACATCAGAACTAAAAAATTCTCTCGCGGCGCCAGTACAATCAGTATGCAATTGATTAAAAATGTATTTCTAACCCGTGAAAAAACACTTTCGCGTAAGCTGGAAGAAATTCTATTGGTTTATATTTTAGAAAATAACAGAGTTGTAAGCAAAGAAAGAATGCTTGAAGTTTATTTCAACATTATCGAATGGGGACCAAATGTATACGGAATTGGTGAAGCAAGTCAATTTTATTTCCAAAAAAGCCCTTCTGCTTTAAATGTAGACGAATGTTTATTTCTGGCTACTATAATTCCAAAGCCAAGAAAATTTATGTATCAGTTTAATGATGAAGGAAATCTAAAAGATTATGCCGTAAAAAATCAAAAATTCTTAAGAAACTTAATGTTTCGCAGAGGTCTTTTAATTCCAGAAGACACTATTGGCCAGTTTCCGGTTTATATTTCCGGAAATGCGCGTTCTTTAATACGAATCAAAGCACCGGATTCGACAGCAATTAAAAATGATTCTTTGGCGATGGAGGAGGAATTTGATTTGTAAACGATTGCCACGAAGACACCAAGGCACAAAGTATTGTCATTTCGACCGAAGGGAGAAATCACACTCATCTACAAAGAGAATCTACAATCTTTGTCGAGCTTCTAGTGTGATTTCTCCCTTCGGTCGAAATGACACAAAATGCAAATAAATAATAAATATTTGTGTCTTAGCGCCTTCGTGGCAATAACTTACGGAGCCGGATCAGGAATAATAGCCTGAACTTTATCAATTCCGGCTAAAATTTCTTTTGAAAGTACAATATCAATCGTGTCAATATTTTCTTTTAATTGTTCCAATGTTGTAGCTCCGATAATGGCACTCGTTAAAAATGGCTGCTGCAACACAAAAGCCATTGATAATTGCGTTAACGTTAATCCGTGTTTATGGGCGATTTCCTGATATAATTTTGTTGCTTGTGTACATTGATCGCTTCCGTAACGGGTATATTGCGGGAAAAGTTTAACCCTTGCTTTTGGATGTTCTTCTCCGGTTAAAAATTTGCCAGTCAATGTTCCAAATCCTAAAGGTGAATATCCCAACAAACCTACATTCTCATGAATGGCAACTTCAGCCGAACCAACTTCAAAAAGACGGTTCAATAAATTATACGGATTTTGAACCGTTTTAATTCTTGGCAAATTTTGATATTTGCTTTCTTCCAGAAAACGCATCATTCCCCAGGCATTTTCGTTCGAAACTCCGATGTGTTTTATTTTTCCTTCTTTGATTAATCCTTCAAACGTTTCCAGAACTTCTCTGAAGTTATCTTCCCACGCATCATCCTGAACTTTAAAAGCACGCTGACCAAAAGTATTTGTTTTACGTTCCGGCCAATGCATTTGATACAAGTCGATATAATCTGTTTGCAGACGTTTTAAACTATTATCTAAAGCATATTTAATACTTGCAGGAGAAAAATCAAGTTTTTCGCGCATATAACCAAAATTTGCGTTTGGCCCCGCAATTTTTGAAGCCAAAACTACTTTCTCGCGATTTCCTGATTTTTTAAACCATGTCCCGATGATTTTTTCTGTGCTTCCGTAAGTTGCTTCACTTGCCGGAACCGAATACATTTCGGCAGTATCAAAAAAATTAATTCCGCGTTCAAAAGCATAATCCATTTGAGCATGACCTTCTGCTTCTGTGTTTTGTTGCCCGAAAGTCATGGTTCCGAGACAGATTTTACTAACTTTTATATCGGTATTGGGTAAAGTTGTGTATTTCATTTTTTTTGAGGTGCTAAGGTGCTGAGTTGCTAAGATTTCTAAGTTTTTTCTTTTGAATAAGAAGCTTCAAATATACAACGGGATTATTCAAATGAAAATTCGACAAAGGTTAAAAAGGATATAAAAAGTGAATTTTAAAATTTTAAATAATGAAATTAATCTTTCAATCCAGGATAATAAAGGGGTTCAAAGTTAAAACTTTGAACCCCTTTATTTCAAACTTTTTATAGGATTCTGAAGGGAATTAAAAACTCTAATAATAAAAATAGAATTTTCTTTAATTTGATATAGAATTTTAAAATTCCTTACTATAATTCTTCTGCAATCCAATCTATATTCGTCTAATTGAAATTGTTCAGCAAAAACAATTTTATTTGGACTATTAAATAATTCATCTCTAATTTTAATTGCTGTTTCTTTAGAGATTTTCTTCTTTAGTGAAATGTAAATTTCTTTCAAATCTTCTTTAGCATTTGCTGTCCAGAAAACTTCAATTTTAATATTACTCATTATCCCAATCCTGCATTTCTTTCGATAAATCTTCTTGTGAAATTATTCGATTGTATTTAACATCATTCAAACCTTCTTCAACTTTATTATGATATTCAGACAAGGTTAAAGAATTCCCTTTTGCATCGTAAGAAACAACTTCATTTAAATAGTTATCAAATACAGAAGAGACAATGCGCAATACTTTTTCATCTGCTAAATCTAATTGATTTCTTATTTTATCTTTTAATTCCGGAAGTCCCATAATTATATTCTTTAAGATTTTCAAAGTTACAAAATAATAAGAATCGAAATTCTAAATTTTAAATTCCAAACCTAAAATTCAACATAATTAAACCTACAAGATTTTAGAAACCTTGCAGGAAACTAAAAAGGCTCAAAGTTTAAAACTCTGAGCCTTTGTTCCTTTGAACCTTTGTAACTAAAAAACTTAATTTATACTATTAAGCATTTCCGCGATTTCATCTAATCTTGGCGTTAAGATGATTTCGATTCTGCGGTTTTTGGCTTTTCCTTCCGGAGTGGCGTTGCTTGCCAATGGAGAGAATTCACTACGACCGGCAGCCGTTAGTTTTTGTTTGTTGATTTTTGTGTTTTCACTCAAAATATTTACAATTGCTGTTGCTCTTTTTGTTGATAAATCCCAGTTGTTTGCAATTGGTCCTGAACCAGCATACGGATCATCATCTGTATGTCCTTCAATAAGAACCGAAAGATCAGGATTATCTCCAAGAACTTTTCCTAATTCTACAACTGCTTTTCTACCTTCGGTACCAACAGCCCAGCTTCCTGAATTAAAAAGTAATTTGTTTTCCATAGAAACATAAACTTTTCCGTTTTTTTGTTCTACTGTCAAACCTTTTCCTTCAAAACCGTTTAAGGCTTTTGATAAAGTTTCCTTTAATTTTTTCATTGCCGCTTCTTTGGCCGCAATCATAGCTTCAAGTTCGTTTAAGCGGTTTGCCGTTTTATCAAGACGCGCTTGTTCTTCGGCCAGTTTTTTAGATTTTGCTTCTAATTGTGCCAGCAATTCACGGTTTTTAGCCATATTGCTTTCTAATGCATCATTGCTGTTTTTCTCCAATGCATTGTAGGAATCCTGCAGTACTTTGTATTTTTTTTGTTCAGCGGCAAGATCTGCTTTTTGTTTTGCAAGATCGTCTTTTGTGCCTGCCAAATCTTTTGTTAATTTATCACGATCTAATTCTAATTGATTTTTAGCTTTTTGCAAATCTGCATTTTGATCAGCAATGGAGCGATTTTCTTTTTTCAGATCTGAATATTTAGATTCAAGATCATTGTAAATTTTCTTAGAAACACACGAAGTCATGGATAAAGCTACTACTAGCAATCCGATGGAGGCTTTTTTAATCATCTTATTTTTTGGTTTTTATTTGGGGCTTATTAATAATTCAAAATTTCTTGTTTTACGGAGAGCTTAATTAAAATTCCAAAAGTTAAATTCCAAATTCCAAAAAGACTCACTTTAAAACTGCTATTCTTTTAACAATAACAATACCAAACTTTATTCGATTTCAACTAAAACCGGACAGTGATCTGAATGCACGGCATCTGGTAAAATTACAGCACGCTTTAATCTGTGTTCTAATGAATCGCTTACTAAATTATAATCGATACGCCAGCCTTTGTTGTTTCCGCGGGCTCCGGCACGATAACTCCACCACGAATAATGATGCGGATCTTTGTTGAAATGACGGAAACTATCTATAAAACCGGATTTTATAAACCCATCAAGCCAGGCACGTTCTGCAGGCAAAAATCCTGAAACAGTTTTATTACGAACCGGATCATGAATATCAATCGCTTCGTGGCAAATGTTGTAATCACCGCAAATAATCAGGTTTGGAATTGTAATTTTAAGTTCGTTGATGTAATTTTGAAAATCATCCATAAACATAAATTTATGATCAAGTCTTTCAATATTAGTTCCCGATGGAAGGTATAAACTCATTACCGAACAATCATCAAAATCAGCACGAAGGTTACGACCTTCAAAATCCATATGCTGAATTCCGGTTCCGAAAACGACATTATTGGGTTTTATTTTAGATAAGATAGCCACGCCGCTATATCCTTTTTTGGTAGCCGGATAATAATATTGATAAGGGTAACCGGCATCGGTAATTGCTTCAACGGGAATTTGCTCTTGTGTCGCTTTTATCTCCTGAAGACAAATAACATCAGGATTGGCTTGTTGCAGCCATTCTATAAATCCTTTTGTAATTGCCGCTCTGATTCCGTTTACATTATAAGAAATAATTTTCATTCAAGTTTTTTTTAGGAACCCAAATGTAATAAAAAAGTGGAAAGTTTGCATTTGTATCAACGAAAAGTAGAGTTTTTTGTTATCTTTGTTCGCTGCTCTAATAAATTAAAAATAGTACATGGGTTTAGTTACCGCGAAAGAAGTTGCAAAGGCAATAAATGTTGAGAAGTACGGGGTTCTTGGTACTTTTTCAGGCTGGATTCTTATGAAGGTTCTTAAGATCTCTACCCTTAATAAAATTTACGATCATAACAAACATTTAGAGGATGTCGCGTTTTTAAACGGAATTTTGGATGAAATGGAAATCAAATTTGAAATTCCTGAAGAAGATTTAAAACGATTACCCAAAGATGGCGCTTATATTACTATCTCAAATCATCCGCTTGGAGGAATTGACGGTATTTTATTATTGAAATTAATGCTTGAAAGAGAACCTAATTTCAAGATCATTGCCAACTTTTTATTACATAGAATTGTTCCGCTTAAAAAATATATCATGCCGGTTAATCCCTTTGAAAATCATAAGGACGCAAAATCGAGTGTGGTGGGAATTAAAGAAACTTTACGCCATTTAAGTGACGGAAAACCGTTGGGAATTTTCCCTGCCGGGGAAGTTTCAACCTATAAGGATGGTAAATTAGTAGTAGATAAGCCTTGGGAAGAGGGTGCATTGAAATTGATTAGAAAAGCAAAAGTTCCGGTTGTACCCATTTATTTTCACGCTAAAAACAGCAGATTATTCTATTGGCTTTCTAAAATTGACGATACTTTACGAACTGCAAAATTACCATCGGAATTATTGACGCAGAGAGATCGTGTTATTAAAGTTCGTATTGGTAAGCCGATTTCGGTAAACGAGCAAAACGAAATTGAATCGTTTGAAGAGTATTCAGAATTTTTAAGAAAGAAAACCTATATGCTTGCCAATCCTTTTGAAAAGGACAGCAAACTGATTGATACAGCAAGTTTAAAAATTCCGAAAGCACCAAAAAAAATCGTTACTCCGGCAAACGAATCAAAAATGATTGACGAGGTAAATGCGTTAAGAAACAGCGATTGCCGTTTACTGCAAAGTAAAAACTACGAAGTTTTTTTTGCAACAGCGAAGTCTGTTCCAAACATTTTACATGAAATTGGACGTTTGCGCGAAATCACTTTCCGTGAAGTTGGTGAAGGAACAAACGAATCTATTGACTTAGACAAATTTGACCAATATTATCACCATATGTTTTTGTGGGATGATGAAACCAAACGAATTGCAGGTGCTTACCGTATGGGATTGGGATCTGAAATTTATCCGAAATATGGTCTTGAAGGTTTTTATTTAAATGACCTTTTTAGATTTGAACCGGAATTGCACGATATGATGCATAAATCTATCGAAATGGGACGCGCTTTTATTGTTAAGGAATATCAGCAAAAACCAATGCCTTTGTTTTTATTATGGAAAGGTATCATTCATACAACATTACGTTATCCTGAACATAAGTATTTATTAGGTGGAGTAAGTATCAGTAATCAATTCTCTGATTTCTCGAAATCATTGATGATCGAGTTTATGAAATCAAATTATTACGATCCCTATATCGCACAGTACATTCATCCTAAAAAAGCTTACAAAGTAAAACTAAAAGACGCTGACAAAGACTTTATTTTTGATGAAGCCGAATCAGATCTTAATAAATTTGACAAAATTATTGACGAATTAGAACCAGGAAATTTACGTTTGCCGGTTTTAATTAAAAAGTACATCAAACAAAATGCCCGCGTAGTTGCTTTTAACGTTGATCCGTTGTTTAATAATGCGATCGATGGTTTAATGTACATTCGCATTGCAGATATTCCGGAAAGTACAATGAAACCGGTTATCGAAGAGTTTCAAATAGAACTGGAACGTAAACTATCTGAAAAAGAAGACTAATACCCTATTTAAATTATACGCTGATTTTTACAGTACTACCTAAACGCACAATAAAAGCCTAAATTATCTTATCTATTACCCCCTAAAGGTTTCCCTAAAAACCTTTAGAAGGTAATGCTATATGAAGAACATACCATTTTTTCGCCTATTATCTATTTTTTGAATATTGAATTTTTGTTGCCTCATTGCAGTTTAAAAATAAATACAAATCATTAATACTGAATAATATGAAAAACAAAACACTTTCTTCGGTTTTTATTATATGTTGTTATTGTTGTGTACATTCACAAACAAACAATAAAGTAGGTTTTACTACCACAACACCTACCGAAATAATTGATGTAAACGGAACAGCTCGTGTAAGAGACATTCCGGCAAACGGAAACCCGAATGCAATTTATACAAAACCAGATGGTACAGTATCGACTGCAAAAGACCAGACATTTAACGCCGTTAAGACTTTAGTAGTCGATGCAAATGGGGTTGTTGGGTCTATTGATGGAATAGCCATTACTACAGCACCAACTATTAAAACAATACAATATGCCCGTGTTTCGACACCAATAAATGCATCGACACCTGTGAATTCGATAACTTCAATTGGTATTTTATCAATACGCTTTAACAGTACAACTACCGGCAGCGGTAACTGGATTGAATTTAACACCTCAGTAGCAAATCAGGTTACGGCATTTGCTGAAGTCTCCGGTGCCGGTGGAAATTACTTTGCTAACTGGAGAACCACTGCTGCCGCCGCAAATACATGGTACCCGGCAACTGCACAAGGTGTCACTGCCGCTAACCGGGATACCTATGACTTAATGCTAACATTGCATAATTCACAAGAAATTTATCGTGTATCATTAATTTGCAATGGTTCTATAGCTGCGAGCGGTGGAATACCAGCAGTACCAGCTCAGGTTATTATTTTTATTGAGAAACTACAATAACAAAAGCATGCATGATCACTACTATTAATGGAAATCTCGAGAAAAACTTCCAATACAAAGTAAATTATCCAGAATTTTAAAAGCCCCATTTGTTGGGGCTTTTTTATTTATGTATTTTGAATATCTTATTATCTATATAATTCCGACAGATACTTACAGAAACGCTCAGCAGGCCTAATATAGTTCAGGCTTTTTCTATAGAACTAATTCATATCTTATTTCGTTTATAATTTCATATTAAGACCTGCATTATAACAACTTAGTTATTTACCCTAAAGTACAACTCTAAAAGCTTTTAGAGGTGATATTGCACTGAAAACATAAGCTAATTTTGCCGTCTCAACTTTGATTAAGTCTTAATACTTAAAACATTAGACTTTTTAGTGTGGTTGACAACCTAAAAATTTGAAAAAAATTATTAATCAGTAAATTAAATTAATATGAAAAACAAAGTACTTTCTTCACTTTTTATCTTATGTTGTGCTTTTGGGTACTCTCAAACAAACAACAAACTAGGTGTTAATGTAAAAGCACCAACCGAGTCGCTAGACGTAAACGGAACAACCCGTTTAAGAAGTCTTCCGGTAAATGGAGCAACAAATGCAATTACTACAAAAACTGACGGTACTGCATCTACTGCAAAAGATCAAACTTACAGCGCAGTTAAAACTGTAGTTGTCGACGCAAATGGTGTTGTAGGAACTATAGATGGTGTTGCAATCACTGCATCACCTGATATTAAGACAATACAATATGCTCGTACTTCAACACCAATTAATGCGCAGACATCTCTAAATTCTATCACTACTATTGGTAATCTATCAATTCGATTTAACAGCGGTAGCACAGGTTCTGCTAACTCGATTGAATTTCAAACAAAAGTCCCAAATCAGGTTACTGCCTTTGGTGAAGTATCAGGTGCCGGTGGAAATTATTTTGCTAACTGGAGAACCACCTCAGCAGGAGCAAATACATGGTACGTGGCAACTGGACAAGGTGTCACCCCCGCTAACCGTGATACGTATAACTTAATGATTACCTTGCATAATTCACAAGAAATTTACCGTGTATCACTAATTTGTAATGCGCAAATTAATGCTAATACTGGGCTAAATATACCAATAGTTCCTGCTCAGGTTATTATCTTTATTGAGAAACTACAATAAAAATACGTTACAATAAAAAAGCGAACAAATTTGGTTGTTGTTGTTGATAATACAATCTTAAGGTACTACACCTAGCTTTTATAAGGCCAATCAAAAAATAAAAGAGCCAGAGAACATACAGTTTTCTGGCTCTTTTTTTACACTCTCTATACAGGCAAAATAAAAAATCCCATTTACGTTAGCAAATGGGATTTTTTTAATTACAATTTTTATTTAAAACTAATTTATGATGAGCAATCAGTTTTATAGTTTTAGAAAGCTTTATACGACCTTTTAAATCTGAAACAAAACTAGAGGCCTCAAGCATTAATTTTGTACCTAATAAGCTATTATTGTATTAAAAAAAGGCATACCAGAAAAAGAAAACCTATTATTTAGAAACATAAAAAAATCCCATTTCTGACTGAATGGGATTTTTTTATGTTTAAAACCAAATCGACTGATGCATTATATCATCAATTGAATTGTTTTTTACAAAAAGAATCAATCGTATAAAATGATAAATAGCTAAAAAATAAGCCAATCTATAGGCTAGTTTTTTATTGTATAGTAATCCTGTAAAATATTCTTTTTTGGTAATAATTTCTGTTACCAGCACAATGATAGTTACCCAGCAAAAAGCAATTACAAAAGGCCCTAAAATGTGGTAACTAATAGATTTGTATAAATCTCCCTGATAAAAATAAACCAGTGATTTTGTAATACCACAACCAGGACAAGGAAATCCCGTGACCATTTTAAAGGGACAAAAAGACTGATCCGACTCTAAATGATCGTTATGATTATTGAGCATTAAAAAAAACGGAACTATCAGTGTAATTGCTGCACCGATAATTCCGTAAATTTTACGTTTTATTCTACTATTATTTGTATAATCTGTTGATGTCACCTTGTACAATCATTGCTGCTGCAATAGGAAAAAAGAATCCTAAAACAATTAATAAAGTAGACTGATCTTTTTGAAGTTCACCAGTTTGCTCATACACTTTTGGCAAAGCTTCTTTTCCTGCTAAATAATAAAAATAAATATTTACCGGCATACAACATCCTGCAAAAATTGCAATTGGCTGCGAAATAACTTCTTTCTTTGCTACAGCATTAAAAACCTCTGCAACTTTAATGTTCCAATAAATTAAATACAATCCGCATGATAAAAATCCAAAAAGTAAAACCATAATAGGGTCCACTTTAAATACTGGGATTGGCTCATTAAAATTGTTTGATGTTTCTTGTAATTCCATTTTCTATTATTTATATTTAGTTATTATTATTGTAATTCAACTTTTCCAATTTCATTAATTTCTTCGATATTGTTTTTAGGATCTTGTCCATAATCATTTGGACCTGAATCACCTTCTGTAAACAACAAAATAAGCAACCAGATACCTCCAATAAACGGAACCAGGCAGATAAAATAAAACCAGCCGCTTTTTCCAACGTCGTGCAATCTTCTTACTACTGCAGCCAAAGTTGGTATAAACGTTGCTAACGTATAAAGACCAAAAAAAGCATATCCAATTATTCCTCCTGTAACCGCATCGCCAAAAATGGCTCCAATGATAGCTCCAATAACAATTAATAAAATAGAAATTAATCCATTTGCAAGTGCAAAATACCAATATTCGCTTCTTCTGGCGCGACCTTTAAAGTTTGCATAGTTTTCAAAAACCACTTTTTTGTACCATTCAATCATAATTAATAAAATTAGTTAGTTTAATGCCTCCTCTTTTGGATTTTCGGCTTCTCCTTTTTAAAAATTTTGTTAAAATTCGAAACAATATTAACAAAAAATTATCTTAAAAACTAATTATGGAAATTTCTTTTAAAAAGAAAAAGCTTGTTATTACAACTTCAATCGAAATAACTGTAAATAGTGACTTTTCTGCAGAAATATTAAAATTTTCAATTTACTTATTCAATTTACTTAGAATAAACTTTTTTAATCTTATCTACAATAACCTGTGCCAGCCTTTCATGACTTTCGAATGTCCACCCTGCAATATGCGGAGTCAATAAAACATTCTTGGCTTGCAATAAATACTGAAAAGCTTCCGGCGTATTTTTATCCTGAAAAAGGGTTTCAAAAGATAATTTCTCATACTCCAAAACATCCAAACCTGCTCCCAAAACTTTTTTAACCTTCATAGCTTCGACCAAATCTGCCGTAACAATGTTTTTGCCACGCGAAGTATTTATTATCCAAAAGGGCTTAGAAAATGCATTAATAAAATTAGCATTAACCATTTTGTCTGTTTCAGGAGTCCACGGAAGATGTAAACTCAAAACATCCGCTTTTTGCTGTAATTCTTGCAATGAAACTTGTTTTGCATTTTCGTCTCCTACATTGTCCAAAATATCATAACATAAAACCTCTACCTCAAAACCACGAAGTTTTTTAGCAAAAGCTTTACCCATGTTTCCATAACCAATAATACCAACTGTTTTGCCGTCAAGTTCGTGACCGCGATTACTTTCGCGATTCCAGTGTCCCGCTTTTATTTCGGCGTCTGCCTGATTTAAATTATTAAATAAAGACAAAATTACACCAAGTGAATGTTCTGCAACAGCGTTGCGATTACCTTCCGGGGCCGCAATTAAGTGTATTCCTTTTGCTTCGGCATAGTCACAATCGATACTTTCTAAACCCGCGCCAACCCTGGCAATAAACTGTAAATTGGTTGCTTTATCCAGGAATGTTTTATCAATTTTAAAACGGCTTCGAATTACGATTCCGTTATAATCCTGGATTTTTGCTTCGACTTCTTCTTTTGATGATTTAAAATCGGCGTGATTTTCAAAACCAGCTTCTTCTAATTGCGCCCAAAGTATGGGATGGTTGCTGTCGATATGTAGAATTTTAGTACTCATAAATTAAAAACTTTATTAGGAAAACAAAGTAACAAAAAATAGCCTTTATTATTTTAACAAAATAAATTTGGGAAGAAATGCGTAAATTCGCATAAAAGGGATTTATGAAAACAATTGGCTTAATTGGCGGAATGTCCTGGGAAAGTTCTTCGTTATATTATCAAATAATAAATCGAACGACGCAGGAGAAACTAGGTGGTGTACATTCTGCAAAATGCATATTATATTCTGTAGATTTTAATGAAATTGCCTTACTGCAAAAAGAAGGAAACTGGGAAAAACTAGGCGAATTAATGGTTGAGGCCGCTCAAAGTCTAGAAAAAGGCGGTGCCGATTTTATCGTATTATGTACAAACACGATGCATAAATTATCTGACGAAATAGAAGCCAGTGTTTCGATTCCATTAATTCATATTGGTGATGCTGCCGCTCAAAAAATTAAAGAAAAGAATTTTAAAAAGGTAGGTTTATTAGGAACATCATTTACTATGGAACAGGATTTTTTTAAAGGCCGTTTATTAAACAGGCATCAAATAGAAACCATAATTCCGGATGAAACCCAAAGAGCAGCAATACATAGAATTATATACGATGAATTGGTAAAAGGAATTGTAAATAATGAATCAAGAAATATTGTTTTAGAAATAATATCTGATTTAATTGATAAAGGTGCAGAAGGAATTATATTAGGCTGTACAGAAATTGAACTCTTAATTAACAATGAATTTACTACTGCTGAATTGTTTAACACTGCAGAAATTCACGCCAAAAAAGCTGTCGAATTTGCATTAAAATAAAATATGAAACTAACGAAAACTTTTAAAGCTTTTTTTGAAAACGAAAAATCAGGAGGTCTTTTACTGCTTTTTGTCACTATACTTTCGCTTTGTCTTGCCAACTCTTCATTACAGACAGAATATATTGATTTGTGGGAAACAGATTTAGGCGGGCATTCGATCACGCATTGGATTAATGATGGTTTAATGACGATTTTCTTTTTACTGATTGGTTTAGAATTAGAACGCGAAATTTATCATGGTGAATTATCAAGTATAAAAAATGCATCTTTACCCATTATGGCGGCCTTTGGAGGCATGCTGGTTCCTGCAGCCATATTTCTGGCTTTAAATTACGGAACCAATACTCAAAACGGAGCCGGAATTCCTATGGCTACAGATATTGCATTTGCAATTGGAATTTTATCGCTTTTAGGCGATAAAGTCCCGCCATCATTGAAGGTGTTTTTAACAGCACTTGCCGTAATTGATGATTTGGGCGCTATTATTGTAATTGCTATTTTTTACACTACTTCTATTGCTTTTGTAAACCTTGCTATTGCCTTAGGAATTTGGGCATTCTTGTTTGTGTTGAACAGAATGAAAATTCACAACCTAATTCCGTATTTAATTGGCGGAGTTGCAATGTGGTATTTTATGCTGAATTCAGGAGTTCACGCAACTATTACGGGCGTTATATTGGCATTTGTGATTCCGTTTGGAGATGGCGGCGAAAAATCAGTTTCATACAAATTACAACACTTTTTACATAAACCGGTTGCCTTTATTATTTTGCCCTTGTTTGCTGTTGCGAATACCTGCATCGCCATTGGATCTGACTGGCATCAGGGATTAAATCATTCTAATACTTTGGGTATTATTTTAGGGCTTGTTATTGGCAAGCCACTTGGTATTTTACTTTTCTCTTTTATCGGAGTGAGCGCGGGATATTGTGTTCTGCCAAAAAAACTAAAATGGACACATATTTTGGGCGCAGGAATGTTGGGCGGAATAGGCTTTACAATGTCTATTTTTATTACAATACTGGCATTTAAAGATCCGGAAGTTATTGTTTTCTCAAAAATCGCGATTCTGATTGCTTCTCTTCTTTCGGGAATTTTCGGATTTGTTTATCTCAAATATATCTTGTCTAAGAAAAAAGCTTAATTACGATGAAACCAGTATTTACAATCGTTTATATCATTCTTTCTGTTTTTTTAATTTCAGCTTGTACGAATAAAAAAGTTGAGAATGTCGTTGAAAAAGATATTCCTAAAACCGAAATTTCTGTTGAAATAAATAAAAATGAAGAATCAATTGAAGGGATTTATAAAACCGCCGAATGTGATATTTCTGTAGAAATAACAAAAAACAAAGACGGTTATCAATACTTTTTAAAAACAAATCTTCGCAAAGTAAAAGGCAAAGCGACTTTTTCTACAAATGAATCAGGCGAAAAATATTTGGTTCTGGAAGGAATAAAATGGGATGAATACGAAGGAGATATTAGCAATGAGGAAGAAAATGATTCTCTTGCCGATTCAAAACCTAAACACGAATTAGAAATTCCTGTTGGAATTGACGCGAGTTATGGAAAAGATACGCTCACGATTCAGAATTATGGCAATGCGATGAATTCTTATACTAAGATTTCTGAATGTGGTTTGAAGTATATTCAACTAGTAAAAAAGTAAAATTCCAATCTTTTAAATTGCTTCGCCTGTTCGCTAGTGCTCGAGTCCAAATTCCAATTTTACTTTAAATGAAAAGAATCAATCAAATACTTTTTTCTTCTATAACATTGATCATTTTGCTTGTTGGGATAATATTATATCTAATAATAACAATTAAAGACCCGCAGCCTGATTTGAATTACCAAATTCCAGTCCCTTTTTGTGGAACATCAAGTCCTAAATTAACAGAAAACCAATCTGAAGGAAAAGAAATATTTAATTCTGTTTGTACAGCTTGCCACAAACTAGACGCAAAAAGTACCGGACCGGCACTTCGCAACTTAGATTCACTGGTATATGTAAAATGGATGATTGAGAAAAACCACAAAATCGACAGTACTAAAATTGATGAATTAGGATTAGATTATCACAGAACGATGTTTAAAGATTTTATTAATGAAGAAAATCTTCCTTTATTAATAGATTATTGTTCAACAATACGTTATTAAATTCCAAAAACAACAAATTCCAAACTCCAATTATAAGCAATATTGTCATTTCGACGTAAGGAGAAATCACACTCGCAATTCTACAAACAGAATCGACAATCTTTGTCGAGTTTCTAATGTGATTTCTCCTTACGTCGAAATGACAAACTGTGCGTTAAACAAAAATTCCAAACCCCAATTAGAATTGGAATTTGGAATTTTTATATTGGAATTTCTTTAAAAACCTATCCTTTAATCTGTTTCAAAGAAGTCTTGATTCCTTTTATTAAAGACGAACTGAAACCATTATGCTCCATTTCGTTCAATCCTACGATTGTACAGCCTTGAGGCGTCGTTACACGATCGATTAATTGTTCCGGATGCACTTTTTCCTCTAATAACATTTTTGCGGCTCCTTTTACGGTTTGTGCCGCAATTGCCAAAGCGGTTTGAGAATCAAATCCAATTTCGATTCCGGCCTGCATTGAAGCTCTAATATATCTTAAAGCATAAGCTGTTCCGCAAGCGCCAAGAACTGTTGCTGCATCCATTAATTTTTCGTCGATAACCGGAGCAGTTCCTAAATCCTGAAATAAATCAACAATTGGCAAGGCTTTTTCCCTATCCTTTTCAGGGAAAGAAATACAAGTTGCTGATTCTCCAAATTGTGCTGCGATATTCGGCATGATTCTAACAACCGGATATTCGTTATTTGTTTTTGTCTGAAGCGCTTCAAGAGACAAGCCGCTTACTGCCGAAGCAATTGTTTTACCAGCAATTACCGGTAAAATTTCTGCTAAAACAATATCAACCTGATAGGGTTTTATGGTCAAAACCACGACATCGGCTTCCTGAATATTATGTTTGTTATCGTTAGAAACCGTGATTCCAAATTCAGTTAAATACTGAATACTGGCAATGTTTCTTCTCGTTACTGTAACCTGATTATTTTTAGAAAATTTTGCAATTCCCAAGGCAATAGAAACCCCAAGGTTCCCTCCTCCTATTATGTGTACTTTCATTTCTTATTTATTGGCTGGTTAATAGCATATTTTTCAGCCACAAATTACGCAGATTTTACAGATCTTAAATCACTGCAATCTATTAATTTGTTGCAAAAAATTTAGAATCCAAGAATCAGTTTTGCTACTCCAAAGTAGAGCATGATTCCAAAAACGTCATTGGTTGTTGTAATAAACGGACCGGTTGCAATAGCAGGGTCGATTTTATTTTTATGAAGAAAAAGCGGTACTAAAGTTCCTAAAGTCGCAGCAAATAAAATAACAACAATCATCGAAATTGAAATGGCAAATCCTACTAAATATTGTTGGTACATAATCGAATGATAGCCTAACAAAAGCAATGAAATAATACTTCCGGAAATCATCGAAACGGTAATTTCCTTCGTAAAATAACCACGGCTAAATTCCTTTAAAGTTCCGTTTGCCAAACCCTGTACTACGATAGCAGAAGCCTGAACCCCAATATTTCCGGCTGTTGCCGAAAGCAAAGGCACGAAAATAATTAAAGTAGAATGGAGTTTGAATATCTCTTCGTTTCCTTTCAACACAAAAGAAGCTACAATTTCGATTACCATACCGATTAAAAGCCACGGTAAACGCGCTTTTGTCAGTTCCAGAACACTGTCATTAGATTCAACGTCTTGTGTAATACCCGCCGCCAACTGGTAATCCTTATCGGCTTCGTCTTTGATTACGTCTACGATATCATCAATCGTGATTCTACCAACTAAACGGCCCAATTCATCTACGACCGGAATGGCTTCCAAATCGTATTTTTGCATGATACGCGCTACCTCAACATCTTCGGTATCTACGTTTACGAAATTTAATTTTCGAATATAAATATCCCCAATTTGAGTTTTGGTTGATGTTGTCAATAAATCTTTAAGTGACAATCTCCCTTTTAGGCGATTTTCATCATCAACAACATAAATAGAATGTACTCTCGATACGTTTTCGGCCTGAATACGCATTTCTTTCACACACGTTAGTACATTCCAATTTTCATTGACTTTTACTAACTCTTTTCCCATTAAACCACCGGCAGAATTTTCGTCGTAACGCAACAAGTCTACAATGTCTTTTGCGTGCTCGACGTCAAGCATTTCAGAGATTACTTCTGCTTTGATTTCCTGCGAAAGTTCCCCGATAATATCCGCTGCGTCATTGGTTTCAAGCTCATCAAGCTCTTCTGCAATTTCTTTAGGCGAAAGTCGGCTTAAGATATTTTCACGCAAATCATCTTCAAGTTCCAGAAGAATTTCTGCTGTTTTATCACTATCTAAAACCCTGAAAATATAGGTTGCTTCGTCGAAATCCAGTTCATCCAGAATTTCGGCAATATCGGCATGGTGCAGATCGTTCAATAAAACTTCAAGTTCTTTGTCGTTTTTCTGAACAATATGCTCTTCTAGTTGGTGTATTAATTCTTTGCTAACTTTGAACTCCATCGGCTTCTATTTTTTGAGTCAGTTCAATAAATTCTTCTACACTAAGTTGCTCGGGACGTTTATCAAAGATAGTGTCTAATCGCAAATCATCAGTTAAATTTAATGTTTTCAAACTGTTACGTAATGTTTTTCGTCTTTGCTGAAAAGCAGTTTTCACCACAGTAAAGAACAACTTTTCGCCACACGGAAGACTATAATCTTCCTTTCGGGTCATTTTCATCACACCCGATTTCACCTTGGGCGGAGGAATAAAAACATTTTCGTCAACAGTAAACAAATACTCGGTAATATAGAAAGCCTGCGCTAAAACGGATAAGATTCCGTAAGCTTTAGATCCTTTTTTCTCGCAAATACGTTCTGCTACTTCTTTTTGAAACATTCCGGAAAACTCAGGAATCTGATCTCTGAACTCTAAAGTCCTAAAAACGATCTGAGTCGAAATATTGTATGGGAAGTTTCCAATTATAGCAAATTGTTTGTCTTTGTAAACCTCATTGATATTGTATTTCAGAAAATCCTGAGAGATAATCTTATCTTTTAATTTTGGATAATTTTCACCTAAATACACTACCGATTCGGTATCAATTTCGATTACGTGCGTATTTATTGGTTTATCAAGCAAATACTTAGTCAACACACCCATCCCTGGTCCTATTTCTAAAACCTCATCGTATCCATTTAAGCTTAGAGTATCTGCAATTGCTTTTGCGATACTTTCGTCTTTCAGGAAGTGTTGTCCTAAATGTTTTTTGGCTTTTACTTTTTCCATTTTATCTTTTATTTGCCGCGAAGGCACTATGTTTTTTTTGCCACGAAGGCACTAAGACGCAAAGTTTATTATTTATTTTTTTGCCACAACCCGAGCGATAGCGAACAGTCGAAGCAATTACACAAATTATCGCAAATTTTAAAATCTAAAAATCAGCGGAAATCTGTTTAATCCGTCAAATCAGCGGGCAATTTCTGTTACTGAAACTCAAAAATTAATGCTCCGAAATAACTTCTAACTCCGTTCTGAAAGAAAGCATTTTATCGGCAAATAATTCCAAAGCTTCTCTATCAAATTTTGGTTGTTCTTCCAGATAATACTTCTCTAAGGTTTCTTTGCTGTCTGTTGTATATTGAACCGAATACGTAATTCCACCCATTTCTTCTTCAATTAAAACCCTAACAATTCTTGCTGAAGAAAATTTTTCTGTTGCCAGAATTTCCGGTATGTGTTTTTGCTGCATCCATTTTAACCATTGGTCGTGAACGCTTTCGTGTATATTTGTGGTAACGTTGTAAATAATCATTTTTTTCTTGTTTAATCGTTTATTCGGTTAAACGTTTAACCGAATAAACGGTTCAACCAAACTATAAATTTTTGTCTCCTCTTAACTCGCGGTATTTTTTTCTGGCATCAACAAAGTAAATACTGTCCTGATGGTTAAAAATTACCTTCTCATATAATGGCTTTGCCTTTTCTACATCTTTCAATTCATCGTTGTAAATTTCTGCCGAAAAAAACAGCGCTTCATCTACGTAAATTCCGTCGCTATGATTGTCAATGATTTGCTGGTATTGGCTTAAAGCCGAATTATAATCTTTGAGACTTTCATAGATTTTACCTAAACGCAACATTGTTACAGCTTCAATTTCCTGTCCTTTAAACGACTTTAGAATGTTCTGAAACTGCGCAATTGCTTCCGGTTTTTTATTCTGATAAATCAAAAAGTCACCTTTTGCAAATTGCTTTAATGCTGTTTGTGTCGAATCAGCAACCGTATTATCGTTTATCAGTAAAAAATATTCAAGAGCGTCATTGGCAATCAATTGTGTGCTTGCCGATTTCAATTCTTTAAATTGTTTTAAAGCCCATTCAAAATCGGTTTTAAAATAACTTGTTTTTGCAGCTTTCAAACTCGCTTCGTGCGACATTACATCATTCTTTAAATCCAACTGAATTTGCGAATAATAAATCAATGCCTGATTAAACTTTTCTTCCAAAAGCAAAATATCCGCCAATTCCATTTTGGCATCTGCTTTTTGATAATCATTTAAATTGAGATCTAACGCTCTTTTTAAAATCGTCTTACCTTCTTCAGGTTTTTTCAAATTAAAAGCCAGGAAATGCGCCTGAATTATTTGCAAAGATAAGGTAAAAGGAGTTATATCATAAGTTGCGAGCAATTGTTGCAATTCGGTATTGATTAACGGATAATCTTTTTCCTGTGCATTATCAATTTTGATCTGCATCAAATAAGCATTCGTCTGAATCAATAAATCTACATCTTTGGTATTTTGCAGAATAAAATTCAGGATTTCAGTTGCTGTTTCGTCGTCATCTTCATTCATCGCAAACTGACTTAAATTAACGATACTCATCAAAGATTCCGGTTCGCGCTTGTAAATCGCTTTTTCCTGAATAAAGGCTTTACCAAATTCTTTCTGCTGAACATAAAACCAACTCAAATAGTGATTCCAAAACACATCCTGATCTTTTTGGGTTTTCAGGATTAATGCTTTTCGCATAGCATCTTTAAAAGCTGTATTGTCTGTTTCACCCTGCATAAAGCGGGACAATTGCGTTTGAATCAAATTTGAATTCTGCGGATTTTTATAGGATTCTGTCAATAAAAGATCAATCATCGTATCGGTTTTTCCTAACTGACCGTACAACATTCCTATTTGAAAATTAAAATTGTAGTTGGGCTGAACCTGCATTGCTGTTTCATACGCTTTCAAAGCATATTCCAGTAATACTTTTTTCTCAAACGAACTTCCAATTCCGTAAACATCATTCGGACTTGTTTTGATTTTTTCGATAGCCTGTTCGTAATAATTTTTGGCTTTCGAGTCGTTTTTTTGAAGCTGGTAATTATAACCCAATTCCACTAAAAAAACGCCTTGTTTGTAGCGATTGTATCTTTCCTGAATTACTTTTTGAGCCACGTCAAATTGTTGTAATTGCTGGTAAGATTCGACTGTTCTTAAAAAATATTGGGTGTTGGATGGCGAACTGTTTAAAAGCTGTTCGTAAGCTATTTTTGCTTTCTCGAAATCGCCTTTATCGTAGTAATATTGAGCCAATTGCTCATTTTGGGATATTGCAAAAGTCGACCACAACAAAACGATATAGATAAAGATGTTTTTCATATTTCAGTTTTTTTAGTCGTGGGTTTTAGAAAACCTGACGGGTTTTAAAAACCCGTCAGGTTTAACTATAAAGTTAATCTATAATATCAAATCCGCAGTAAGGGCGTAAAACTTCTGGAATTACGATTCCTTCCGGCGTTTGGTAATTTTCTAAAATTCCGGCCAAAACTCTTGGCAAAGCCAATGAACTTCCGTTAAGTGTGTGTGCCAATTGGTTTTTTCCGTCTTTGTCTTTGAAACGTAATTTCAAACGATTGGCCTGGAAAGTCTCAAAATTAGAAACTGAACTAATTTCTAACCAGCGATCCTGTGCTGTAGAAAACACCTCAAAATCATAAGTCAAAGCCGATGTGAAACCCATATCGCCACCACATAAACGTAAAACACGGTATGGTAATTTTAATTCTTTTAAAATATCTTTTACGTGTTCTACCATTCCGTCCAATGCTGCATAAGAATTATCCGGGTGTTCAACGCGTACGATTTCAACTTTATCAAATTGGTGCAAACGGTTTAATCCGCGAACGTGCGCTCCGTAAGAACCTGCTTCACGACGGAAACATGGTGTGTAAGCCGTATATAAAACCGGCAATTCCGTCTCACTTAATAAAACATCTCTAAATAAATTCGTTACCGGAACTTCAGCAGTTGGAATCAAATATAAATCATCAATTGTTGAATGATACATTTGCCCTTCTTTATCCGGCAATTGACCTGTTCCATAACCTGAAGCTTCGTTTACCAAATGCGGAACCTGAACTTCATTATACCCTGCAGCCGTATTTTTATCTAAAAAATAATTGATTAGGGCACGTTGCAAGCGAGCTCCTTTTCCTTTATAAACCGGAAATCCTGCGCCTGTAATTTTTACACCCAATTCAAAGTCGATGATGTCGTATTTTTTTACCAATTCCCAATGTGGCTGTGCGCTTTCGTGTAAAACCGGAATATCGCCTTCCTGAAAAACATTCAAATTGTCGTCCGGAGTTTTTCCTTCGGGAACAATATCTGCCGGAAGATTTGGTAAAGTGTATAATTTATTGGTTAATTCGACAGCCAAAGCTTCCGCTTTTTCGCCCAATTCTTTGCTTTTTTCTTTTAATGAAACGGTTTTTTCTTTTAATATTGCGGCTTTAGATTTCTCACCCGCTTTCATTAATTCGCCTATATCTTTGGACAATTTATTAGATTCGGCTAAAGTATTGTCTAATTCTACTTGTGTTGCGCGACGGGTTTCGTCTAATTGCACCACTTCTTCAACAACGCTTTTAGCATCGATATTACGTTTTGCTAAAGCCTTGATTACTTTCTCCTGATTCTCTCTAATAAATGCGATTTGTAACATAGCTTGATTTTTATAACTATTGTATTTTTTTATAATGGAAGCAAATTTAATGAAATGTTTGCTAAGAATACGACAAAGTTTAAAGGGAAAAAGTTATTTCTAAATGTTATTCCGCGAAGATGCGCTAAGGTTTCGCAGAGATTCACGAAGTTTTTAAAAAAATCACTTCGTGAACCTCTGTGAAATTCTTTGTATATCTCTGTGAAATTTATTTAAAACAAAAAGAATTAAGTAAATTGCAATTAAAAAATTACAATGATCCATATCAACGATTTTATAGAAAATTTCTCCACTACTTTCAAAGATCTTCCTCAATCAGAACCCTGGACTATTACAAGCAATCTCAAAAATATAATCGAAAAAATGATTCCTGATCTTGGTGATGATTTTGTTATTGAAAACAATATAGCGATTCATAAAACTGCCATAATCGAAAACAATGTAACTATAAAAACACCGGCTATTATTGGCAAAAACTGTTACATTGGGGCGAATGCTTATTTTAGAGAAGGCGTTTATCTGGATGAATCTGTAAAAATTGGTCCTGGCTGTGAAATCAAAAGCAGTGTTGTTTTTTCTGAAACTGCCGTTGCACATTTTAATTATATCGGAAATAGTATTGTTGGCAGAAACATCAATTTTGAAGCTGGTTCGATTGCAGCAAATCATTACAATGAAAGAGCCGTTAAGAAAATTTCTGTGCTTTATAATTCAGAAATTATCGAAACAAACTCGGACAAATTTGGATCGTTAATTGGCGATAATTCCAGAATTGGCGCCAATGCTGTATTATCTCCGGGAACAATCCTGATCAAAAATTCGATTGTAAAAAGACTTGAACTCATTGAGCAAGTTGTTTAATTATTAATACATCAAAATTCAAAAAATGAGTCAAAATACAGCTTTACTTGTAATGGATATGCAGCCCGCAATATTGTCAAATCTTTCTGATGCTACTCAAATTGTAGAAAATGTAGCAAAAGCAATTGCGATTGCCCGGTCTAAAAACATTCCGATTATTTATGCTACACTTGGTTTTAAAAACGGAGCAGCTGAAATTAGTACCAACAACAAAACTTTTGCATCAACGAGAGAGCACATAAACCATATTAATTTTGAAGAATTTACCAAAGTTCACCCGGCTTTAGCTCCACAAGAAAATGATATACATGTAATTAAGCGCAGAATAAGTGCCTTTACAGGAAGTGCGTTAGAAGTTATTTTAAGATCGAAAGGCATTCAACATCTTGTACTTACAGGTTACGCCACAAGCGGAATTGTTTTATCGACCACAACCGAAGCCGCCGATAAAGATTATAAAATCACCGTTTTGTCTGATGGTTGTGCCGATCGCGATGAAGAAGTACATCGCGTATTAACAACAAAAGTTTTTCTTCGTTCTGCCTATGTTCTAACAATCGAAGAGTGGAAGAATTCGTAAATTACAATTAAGAATTCTTCTGTCAAACTGCTACTAATTTACTGTAATACTTCTGGTTGGCGATGATGTACAAGTTGAATTTCCGTTTTGAATAGATACATCAACTTTTACTGTATAAGTGCCTGCCGCTGCATATATGTGTGAAATAGAAGTTGTAGTTCCGCTTCCTACTGTAACTGTTTGTGCAGGAGTTCCGTCACCAAAATTCCACTTTACAGATTTTAAAGTATAAGTTCCGGAATATTCAATAGAATAATCCATTTTTTTAATATTTGTCTCGTCTGTTTTGTTATGAAGTTTCACATAAATAGATTCTGCAACGCAATCCAATCCCTTTTCGATATCGTCTTTTCCGCAAGAAAAACTTAGTAGTGATGCCACTACGAAAACTATAATTGTAAATTTATTTTTCATAATTTATTTGTTTTTAAGTTATAATCAGATTGTTATTCTTACAAATGTATAAAATCAAAAATTATTTTTTCAATTATAAAATCAAATAATCGGTTACTCTACATTAAATAATCGCAAAATATAAGAAAGCTCATAAACTATAAAAAGCGCTACCAAAACAGTATGAAAGGTTTTATTGTGAACCTTTATGGCGACCAAACAAAGCAAAACATGACTTATAATACGCACATAATATTCCTCTTGATTGTACAGAAAATAGTCGCCGCCTTTTATTGCCGTATCAATCATATCGGCAATAAAACTTATGGCTAATATCAAGAAAAACCAATTTTTCCGCGAATAGAAATAATCTTCATATCCGTTATAATCAACCAAATCATCGGGATATAAAATCGCACACAACAAGTAATAAATGAGAATGTAACAGATGATGAAAAAGTAATCGACAAAATACCATTCCTGAATCAGTTTAAGATTAAACTCCCACCACCAAAAATGTATGATCAGCAAAAAAACATAAAATACCCAAAGCGAGTGTACAAAATAAATTTTCTTTCGTCCCGGATGCTGAATAAAAATCACAGATCCTTTTATGAGATGCGTTAAGCTCAATCCCAGAATAATTCCTATAATTGATTTGATGTGTGTTAGTTCTTCCATAAAATGATATCGATTTTATAAAGAACTAAAATTAAATCAATTAATTGAAAAACAATTATTTATGCAGGATAATTTGCCAAAAAGTCACGGAGTCAGAAAGTTTTAAATTTCTTTGCGTCTTCGCGACTTTGTGGCAATTCCAGCAAAAAAACTAAGCACGCTTTATCTCATGCCCAACAAATTCCTCCAAAGCTGCAAACATATCATCAACAGAAAGCACTTCAAAATCTGGGTGATTTTTCAGGAAATTAGCATTGAGCGTAACCAGGTTTTCTTCTAATTCATAAAAAGTATCGTTGTTCAATGAATCCCGAATTGGGTTTACACCTTCTAATTTGCCTTTTAAAAATTTAGCCAGCTTTACGCTGCTCATCAATTTGACTTTCTTGCTTTGTTGCTGAAACAATTCTAAATGTTTTTCGGCGCCAATTAAAGCCAAACATTCTTCAATCAATTCGTTTAGTTCTTTATTCCAACCTGATTTATAGACAAACTGAGCAAAGTTTCCTTCGGCATATTGCGACCAATAGTAATCGAGATAATAACTCATCAAAGCATCTTCGTGAATAAATTCGTCATCGACACCTTCTTCGCGCATTAAATTGATCACCGAAATATTTGAGTGAATCACATCCTGAAGATTTTCACTGTTCATTGCCGTTTCAGAAACTATTATTCTACCGAATTCCTCCATTATGTTTTGTTTTGATATTTTGAATTGCAAATTTCGATTAAATAAAAACAGAAAAGAAATACAATCTGATTTTATATAACGTCGTCTTCTGAATTCTTCTTTTCATTCATTTTTGCCACTAGAGCCTTTAATCGCAAGGCGCGTTCCTTCTTTTCTTCTTGAAGTTTAGCTTTTTTCCTGTTGAGCAATTTGGTATGCAAAGCCTTATTTTTCGTGTTTTTTTCGGGTCCTTTTGCCATGATTTCCATTCTTTACTTGGTTTTGCAAATTTCGGAGAAATAATGACACTGGAAAGTATATTTTGTATTTATTCTTTTTTGAAAATTCCGTATAAATACTTGGTAAAAAATCTTAATTTATTAATATACTTGTTTGTAAATAAATTAGTTAAATATCAGGCGTTTTAAAAATATGTAAAGTTCAAATAGTATTTTAAACTATTAATAAACTAATTACAAAATATTCTTTAGGAACTATAAATAATTAAAATTGAAAAGCATGAAAATCACAAAACTAAAAGAAGATCTGTTATATTATGACATTGAAAAAAGAATAGATAGCATTAAAAGCAAAAAAAACATTAATATTTTTCTTTTCCGTATAACAAAAATTATTGTTTTTATTGCAGGTGCTACCGTTACAGTAATTACTGGTTGGAGAATAACAAATTCAGATTCAATTAATTTTAATCCAGATAATTATGTTTTAATAATTAGTGCGGCAATTACAGTATTTGCGGCAATTGAAGGATTATTCAACTTTAAAGACAAGGGAAAAAGTAATGATCTTTTGTTATTTGAATTAAGAAGACTAAGAGATAGAATTTGTTTTGATTTTGATAAAAATCCTGATATATATGAAAAAAACAAAGAGGCACATTTCTTAAATTATCAGGAAATCTTAGAATATCAAAAAATCATAATTGAAAATTCAGATAATGATGAAGAATAATTATACTACTTCACTAAAACTCAACAATAAAACTATTCGATAGAGTGAATTTACAATTTCTTTTCAAAATATTGAAACAGGTAAAAAACTAAAGCAAACGCAACCTTTCAAAAAAACAAACATCTGTTTACAAGGAGATTACTACGAGTATGAAACCAATTCTCATCACTAAAAACCAAAAACCATGAAACAGATTATTACCATTTTAAGCATTTTATTTGTGTTTGCGAGCTGCGACAACGATGATTCACAAAACGGAGATTTAGAATATTCAGTAATTCTTCAGGGAGATCGTTTTAACGGAAATTATGATAATCCAAAAGAAAATCTGGTCATAAAAGATCAGCAAACGTGGACCAGCTTAATCGGAAAAATGGCTTTTCTTAGCGATACAAATTCTTATTTTCCTGATGCAACTATTGATTTTACAAAATATCAGGTAATAGTTGTTATTGATGAAGTGCGTCAATATGGTGGTTATTCTATAGACATTACCAAAATTACACAAAACAATAATAGTATATTTGTTACTGTTGAACAATTAAAACCAGGAGGTATTAATGCCGTCATAACGCAACCTTTTCATATTGTTAAAATATTAAAAACAGGAAAAAAAGTGGTTTTTAAATAAATAACCAAGACCAAATGAATTTTCTAAAAAATCTAACACCATTTTTTATAATAGGAATGATCTCTATTATTGCAGGTTTGATTTATGCCACAATTCTAATAACTGGGAATTCTGCACAAGATGGATTAATGGGAATTTATATTTTGCTGGGTTTAATTCCGCTTTGTCTATTTATGATGCTTGATCGCTTTCTCGTTAAGAAGTTTGGAAACCAAAAAGTAAATAAAGTTCAGTTTTCAATTTTGTTATTTATGCTGTTTTTATGGATTTTAAGACTGATACTAAACATGTTATAATCTTTTTTAAAATTTAAAATATTACTAATCAAGACGTAGCAAATATTTAACAGTATTAGTTGTAACTTTGATTGGCAAAAAAATACTAACTTTCAAAGTAAAGGATCCAATCAAAAAAAAAGATAAATAATGGAAAACAGAACCACCTTACAATACTACGTTTTAGATGTATTCTCTAATAAAAGTTACAAGGGAAATCCGTTGTCGGTTGTTTTTACAAATGGTGATTTAGACTTAGACGTTTATCAAAATATCTCAAAAGAATTTGGTTATTCTGAAACTTCTTTTATTTATTATTCTACAAAGAAAAAAGCGTTAAAGGTTCGCTCCTTTACGCCTACCGGAATTGAAATCGACGGCGCAGGACACAACTTGTTGGGTGCGGTTTGTGGTGCTTTGCTAAAAAAAATGCCCATTTTTGAAGAACAAAATGAAAGCGATCCGTTTGTGATCATGAAAAATTCGCCAATACCTTTAACCGTAAGTTTTGATCCGGTTACGCAATATCCGGTGGTGCAAATGCATCAAAAATCGGCAGTGATCAAGCAAGAAATTCCAACTTATAGAATTGCCGTAGCACTTGGTTTAAAAATCGAAGATCTAGATGTAAATGCTTTTGTACCCACAATTGTCAAAACAGAAGTGGCGCATACGATGGTGCCTATAAAAAACAGTCAAATACTTAATAGTTGCATTCCGGATAACCAACTTTTAATAGAGATTTCAAAAGAATATAAATTTGAAGGTTTTTATTGTTTCACTCCTGCTGATGAAAATCAGGAACATATTGTCGAAACGAGATTTTTTAACCCAATAATCGGAATCAACGAAGATCCTGCTACAGGAACGGCTGCCGGTCCTTTAATTGGTTTTTTAACTCAAAAGAAATTCACTAAATCAGACAAAGAATATAAAATTCTGCAAGGTGTAAAATTAAAACAGCCTTCGCTGATTGAAGTTATGAATCGTGAAGAAGATATTCTGGTTGGAGGTTCTTCGATAATTACGATGAAAGGTGAACTTTATATATAAAAAAGCGGCATGAATGCCGCTTTTTTATATCCAAAATTTTATTTCTTAATCTCTTGTTCGAGCATTTTTTGCGGTGTTTTTTGAGGCGGAATTCTTTTCTTTAAAAACAAAATTTGCCCTAAATGACTCGACTGATGTTCCATAACATGAAACCAGCAATACTGATTACTAATATCGTATTTCATCTGAATCTCAGCAAACCAGGCGTCGTCTCTTTTCTTTAATTCTGAAATGGTTTTTGCTCTCACTTCGTTATAAATATCGAGATAATATTGAATATCTTGCCCTTTAAATTCATCTCGTGCAGCCTGATCAAGATTTAAAGCGGTTTCCCATTTTTTCTTTTCTTCTTCATTAAATTCTCTATTTTCAAAAGTAAAAACCTGATAGTATTTTTCGGCGGCAGCCAAATGCATTACAAGCGCTCCAATTCGGTTGGCTTTTTCATCATGCAAATAATCAATTTCGTATTGATCCATATTTTTAACCGTTTCTTCAACACGATCTTTAAGGTCTTCAAGCATCGAAATCATGTCGGCAATTTTTGGAGAAGCGCCTTCAACATTTCCTATTTTTCCGGTTTCTTTGATTATTATCCCTTTTCCTTCAAGTAATAATGAATGTTTTCCATCTACGCTTGATTTATCGGAAGAAATGGTAAATTCCTTAACCTTAACATTTTTTTGTTTAGAATTGCCTAAATTCCAATTTGGAATATCTGTATTGGTCGCAAGCGTTTCAAAACTTGAATTTAAAATGGTTACGGGTTCAAAAACTCCTTTTGCATTTTCGATAAACAATTGAAATTTATCAAAATAAAACTTTCCGTTTGCTTCACAAACTCCTCCAAAATTCAATGTTTTACTGTTTTCATCAATTGTTCCTTCTACAGTATACGATTGCCATTCTTTTGATTTTATGGGTCTGTCGTACATATTATCAGAGAAGCCATCTTCATCATTTTTGTTAAAAACTCTTGCGGAAATCCCTGCCCAGGCTTTTGGATCGTTAGAATCTACTTTTGCCGAAGCAATTACTCTAAACTTTTTTTTGACCGGAGTTTGAATCTCTATAGTTTGACGAAAAGCCATCCATACGCTCGAAATAACTCTTTGTTGAGCTTGTGCCGAAACAAAGCTTAAAAAGAGAAATAATACTACTTTTTTCATTTTTGAAGGTTTAACATTTTTGTGTAAATATATATTGTTTTTTAAGAGTATAAAAAAATTATTTACTTGAAAATTCTTTCAAAAAAGAAATTATAACGCAACAAAAAAGCTGCATGAAATCATGCAGCTTTTTTATATTCAAACCAGAAAAACAGAATTCTTAGTTCGTTTTTATTGGTGGTAAATCGAATGCAATTGAATCGTGTTCGAAATTATTACGGTGTCCGCCATCACAAAATGGTTTGTTTGCAGATAATCCGCAACGACAAAGCCCTAATGCCGATCTTCCTTGAAGTCCGTAAACTGTTCCTTCTGAATCCATGATTTCGAATTCGCCTTCTATTTTTATAGATCCGTTTTTATTGATGATTAATTTTGTCTTGCTCATAAAATTGTCTTTGTTTTTTCAGGGCAAAGGTTGCAAAATAAATCCTGAAGATTTTAATTGAGATGCTAGTTTAAACTGGTTCTATTTTATGGAGGTTTTATCGCGGAGATTTTTATGGATTGGGCTGAAATAATCGCGCAAAGACGCTAAGTCGCAAAGGTTTATTTTTGAATAGATTAAAATCCATCCCTATAATGCCCAGAGCTGAAGGCTCTCTCGAAAAAGTTCCGAAGGAATGATTTATTTTGTAGGGCTGGACTTCAGTCCAGTCTAAATAACGCAAGAATTTCCGCAAAGAATGTCGTCAATCTTTGTCGAGCTGCTCGCGAAGATTTCTCGTTCCTCGAAATAACAAACTGTACGATTAATCATTAGCTTCAAATTAAACTCTGCGACTTTGCGAGATTAAAAATTCTCCGCGAATCTCAGCGCAATAACAAAATCTCAATTCTATTGCTTATTTTTGCACTCAATAAAATTGAGTTATGATACAGAATCCAAAGAGATATACTATTACGGCGGCATTGCCTTACACCAACGGACCTATTCACATTGGGCATTTGGCGGGGGTTTACGTGCCTGCAGATATATATTCGAGATACTTACGTTTGCAGGGAAAAGACGTTGCGTTTATTTGCGGAAGCGATGAACATGGGGTTGCAATTTCGATGAAAGCCAAAAAAGAAGGAGTTACGCCACAAGAAGTTATTGATAAATATGACGGAATTATCAGAAAATCATTTGCTGATTTCGGAATTTCGTTTGATAATTATTCCCGAACTTCGGCTAAAATTCATCATGATACGGCTCAGGAATTCTTTAAAAAACTATATGATAACGGTGACTTTATTGAAGAAGTAACCGAGCAATTGTACGATGCAAAAGCAAATCAGTTTTTGGCAGATCGTTTTGTTGTGGGAACTTGCCCTAGATGCGGTAACGATGGAGCTTACGGAGATCAGTGCGAAAATTGCGGATCGACTTTGAATGCTACGGATTTGATTAACCCAAAATCGACAATTACGGGAGAAACGCCAATTTTGAAAGCAACAAAACACTGGTTTTTACCTCTTGACAGATATACTGAATTCTTAACAGAATGGATTTTGGTTGGACATAAAAGCGACTGGAAACCTAATGTTTACGGACAAGTAAAATCATGGGTTGATGGCGGACTTGAACCTCGTGCGGTAACGCGTGACCTTGATTGGGGAATTGATGTTCCGGTTGAAGGTGCTGAAGGGAAAAAATTATACGTTTGGTTTGATGCGCCAATTGGGTACATTTCATCAACAAAAGAATGGGCGGCGCGCGAAGGAAAAGACTGGGAACCTTACTGGAAAGACGAAGACACAAAACTGGTTCACTTTATTGGGAAAGACAATATTGTTTTTCACTGTATCATTTTCCCTGCGATGCTTAAAGCCGAAGGAAGCTATATTTTGCCGGACAATGTACCTGCAAATGAGTTTTTGAATTTGGAAGGAAATAAACTTTCGACTTCTAAAAACTGGGCAGTTTGGTTGCATGAATATTTAGAAGAATTTCCGGAGAAACAAGACGTTTTGCGTTATGCATTAACTTCAAACGCTCCAGAAACTAAGGATAACGACTTTACATGGAAAGATTTCCAGGCGAGAAATAACAATGAATTGGTTGCTATTTTCGGGAATTTCATTAATCGTGTAGTTGTTTTAACAAACAAATATTACGACGGTTTTATTCCGACACCAAATGAATTTACAGAAGTTGACGAAGCGGCTTTAGCTGAATTAAAAGCATATCCGGCTGTGATTTCAAGTTCGGTGGAGCGTTACAGATTCCGTGAAGCTTTGGGAGAATTGATGAATGTTGCTCGTTTAGGAAATAAATATCTTGCTGACGAAGAACCTTGGAAAGTAATGAAAGACAATCCGGAGCGTGTAAAAACTCAAATGTATGTGGCGTTGCAAATTGCTGCTGCTTTGAGCATTTTGGCTGAACCGTTTTTACCTTTTACTGCGGCTAAATTGTCAAGAATTCTTAAAAATGAAGGCAAATTAAAATGGAATGACGTTGCTGAGAATTCAGAATTGATTCCGGAAGGGCACCAAATTGGTGAAGCTGAATTGCTTTTTGCAAAAATCGAAGACGAAGAAATACAAAAACAAATAGATAAATTGGAAGCTACAAAAACAGCTAATCTTGCCGAAAACAAACAAGTGGAACCTCAAAAAGAATTAATTCAATATGAGGATTTTGCCAAAATGGATTTACGCGTAGGAACCATCATTGAAGCAGAAAAAATGCCAAAAGCCAACAAACTTTTGGTTCTAAAAATTGATACTGGAATCGATGTTCGTACGATAGTTTCCGGAATTGCCGAAAGCTTTTCGCCAGAAGAAATTATTGGTAAACGTGTTACGGTTTTAGCCAACTTAGCGCCAAGAGCTTTACGCGGAGTTGAAAGTCAGGGAATGATCTTAATGACAACAAATACCGAAGGAAAATTAGTATTTGTAAATCCTGATACTGATGCTCCTAATGGAGAAACGATAAATTAATCCTTTCATTATTTCTTGTATTCGTTGTCCTGCAAGGTTTTTTTCAACCTTGTAGGTCTTTAAATATATTGTCATACCTACAAGGTTGAAAAAAACCTTGTAGGATAAAATAAGCGTATTTTTCTTACATATTTAGTTTTTAATTGTACATTTGTTTTGCAAACATTATTACCAAGTAGAAATCCTAAACTTATTAAGTTAACATAAGCGTATACCACGTCATGGTGAAGGGAACGGGAAACCGCCTAAAATTATTCCTTGGAATGTTTGCACACCTTAAGCGTGGTATTCGTGTATCTAATATTTTCTAATATGCAAACAGAAAATGAAAAAACATCAAAACCTGATGTAATGCGTGCAATGGCAAAATTTCTATCAGACCTTTGGTTTGAAGATGATTTTAGGGATCAACCGGAACATTTGTCCGAAATTTTCGAGACAATTCTACTAACAGAAATGGGCGATCAACAGGATCTTCGAATCAAAATGATAAGTTCCATCAGAACAAGTAAATTGCTGGCCGAAACAATTGGTTCTTTTTCTGATTTGGAAATTAAAAATGCCTGCACCAGAATCATGAATGCATAATACCACTCAAAAACAAGTTTGATCCTAAATTTTATTGTTAAGCATAATTTGAAATTTGCCGTTAGGCACGAAATATTGGTAGAAAACATCAATTGGTAAGAATTTAGCGTGCCGTAGGTACGCCACATTTATACCTAATTTCGTACCTACGGCACTCCAACGAATTCAAACCTGTTTTTTCTACCAATATTTCGTGCCTAACGGCACAATTCTCCTTTGTGTTTATATTTCTTTTTTAAATAAAAGGAAAAATCAAGATATTTGCTATAATATGAAAATCACCAAACCAAGATTAGCCTTAATAGGCGGAATACTTTGTATTTCAATCTTCCCGATATTAGTAAAACTGAAACTAGCGCCAGGATTAATTTCAGCTTTTTACAGAATGTTTTTTGCTGTTACTTTGCTTTTGCCTTATGTACTTTTAACGAAGAACTTTAAAATTCCGAATACAAAATTTCTGCTTTTAGCAGCACTTTGCGGTATTTTATTTGCCTCAGATGTTGCAGTTTGGAATATCGCCATTCAGGAATCAAGCGCGACTCAGGCTTCGTTGCTGACGAATTTATCTCCGCTTTGGGTTGGAATTGGTTCTTTCTTCTTTTTGAAAATAAGACCTGCAACTAATTTCTGGATCGGAACTGTAGTTTCCTTATTTGGAATGATCACTTTGGTAGGTTTTAGCTTTTTTATGGAACTGAATTTTAATCAGGCCTTTTTGTTCGCAGTTTTATCCGGAATTTTATATTCGATTTATCTTTTGGTGAGCAAAAATGTACTTTCGCAAGTTGATGTTTTATCGTTTATGACGATTAGTTTATTGGCTTCAAGCCTTTATTTAGGAATATTATGTCTTGCTTTGAACGAACCTTTTACAGGATTTTCAAACACGGGCTGGTTTGTTTTGCTGTTGCAGGCTGTAATTTGTCAATTGTGCGCCTGGCTTTCTATAAGTTACGCGACACAACACATGCGCGCGACGAGAGTCTCGTTGAGTTTATTGAGTCAGGCTGTAATTACTTCAATATTAGCTTGGTTGTTTTTGGAAGAACAAATAACTTTACAAATGGTTTTTGGCGGGATAATTTTGCTTTTCGGAATTAGAATTACGTTTTACGATAAAACTATTTCATTGAAAAGACTGTTTTCTAAGAATTAGGAATGAGAAATAGCACGCGGATGACACGGGTTTAAACGGATTTACGCAGATTGATTTTAAAATAATTCGTGAATTTGAAGCAAAAATAGCTTCACGCAGATTTTGCAGATTGAGCAGATTATTTTTAATCTTTAAATCATTTAATCTGTGCTAAAAATTTGAGAAAATTCGTGAATTCGTGGCGGAAAAAACCTGAAACAAAGAAAACCTGAAACTAAAAAAACAAACATCTTTATGTTACATAAAAATAAAATACCAAACTTAAAAGTAATTGCATTTGATGCTGATGATACTTTATTTGTAAACGAACCTTATTTTCAGGAAACGGAGCACAAATTTTGCGCTTTGATGGAAGATTATCTTTCTCATCAGGGAATTTCGCAGGAATTATTTAAAATTGAAATCGCCAATTTGCCTTTATACGGTTACGGAATCAAAGGTTATATTTTGTCGATGATTGAAGCGGCGATGAATATTTCGAATAATACAATTCCGGTGGAAGTCATTGCAAAAATCATTCAATACGGAAAAGAACTATTAGAAAAACCTATCGAACTTCTGGATGGTATTGAAGAAACTTTACAATCTTTGCACGGAAAATACAAGTTGGTTGTAGCGACAAAAGGCGACTTAAAAGACCAGCACAGTAAATTACACCGTTCTGGTTTAGGACATTATTTTCACCACATCGAGGTAATGTCAGACAAGCAAACTGTAGATTACGAAAAATTACTTGGACGTTTAGAAATTCAGCCGAATGAATTTTTAATGATCGGAAATTCATTAAAATCAGATGTATTGCCTGTTTTAGAAATTGGCGGTTATGCGGTTCACATTCCTTTTCATACGACTTGGGAACATGAAAAAATCAATCACAAAGTAGAGCACGAACATTTTAGTTCATTCGAGAAAATTTCTGAAGTGCTCCATAATTTATTATAATGAAAACACTTTTAGATTTAGAAAATTGGAATAGAAAAGAACATTTTGCCCATTTTAGTAAAATGGAAGAACCTTTTTTTGGCGCCACTGTACAAATTGATTGTACAAAAGCCTATCAAATGGCGAAAAGCCTAAACAGTTCTTTTTTTATCTATTATTTGCATAAAACACTAGTTGCTGTAAATACAATCGAAAATTTTAAATACCGAATTTCCGATGACAAAATTTACATTAATGATCGCATTGATGCATCAGCAACTATTGGTCGTGAAGATGGTACTTTTGGATTTTCACTGATCGAATATAATCCGGATTTTGAGGTTTTCAAACAAAATGCTTTGACAGAAATCGAGCGTATTCAAAACACAACAGGGCTTTTTACAAGATCGTTTGATGACGATAATGTCATACATTTCTCGGCAATTCCGTGGTTGAATTTTACTTCACTTTCTCACGCAAGAAGTTATACTTATCCGGATAGCTGCCCTAAAATTTCTTTTGGAAAAATGATTACTTCAGAGACCGGAAAAAGAACAATTGCTATGTCTGTTCATGTTCATCACGGTTTAATGGATGGTTTGCACGTTGGACAATTTGTAGATTTATTTCAGGATTTGATGAATAATTAAACAGAAATGCTTCTGTGCCCTATTGTAGTGTAAAAATGACCTCTTAAGGATAATTTTTCCTACAAATAATTGTTGGTTTGCGAAAATTTTTAAATCACAAACAACAATGAAAAAAATTGTAACTATTGTTGCATTAACAATAGGTTTAATAAACCTACATGCACAAACGGAAACAAAAAGCAATGAAACTAACTATAACAAATGGTCTATAGAGGTAGCTGGCGGTCTTAACAAACCACAGCGTCCGTTTTCAGCGAAACAGTATTATACTAATATTCCGAGTCCTTTTGTAGTTGATCTGGGAGCGAGGTATATGTTCAACAACAAATTTGGTTTAAAAGCTGATATCGGATACGATAGTTTTACAGATGGTAAAAATTCAGCAAGCTTCAAGTCAAATTATTATAGAGCTGATTTGCAAGCTGTAGCCAATTTAGGCCGAATCATGAATTTTGAAACCTGGACCAAAACAATTGGTCTGTTAGGTCATACTGGTTTTGGGATGAGTGTGTTAGAAAACAAAAACATGCCTTTTAATGATAAAATGGTCAATTTCATCGCAGGTGTTACAGCACAGGTTAGATTAACGGACAGATTAGCGTTAACAGGTGATTTTTCTACCATTTTGAATGCTAGCCAGGACGCAACATTTGATGGAGTTTATCGTGATAATGTGGAAAGAGGATTCTCTGGAATTATTTTTAACGGAACTGTAGGTTTAAATATTTACTTAGGAAAACAAAATCAGCATGCTGACTGGGTTGTGGTTTCTGATAATGCTGATCTTACAGCATTAGAAAACAAAATAGCTGATCTTGAAGCTTTGGTAAATAAAATTCCGGAGCAAAAACCACAAGTTATTGTAGAAAAACCAATAACTACGACAATTGTAAGCGACAAAGATCCTATGAAAGAAATGATCAATGACAAATATTACAGCGTTTACTTTGACTTTAATAAATCTACTCCAATAGAAAATTCAACTGCTGCAATTGATGTTGTTTTAACTTATTTGAGAAAAAATCCTTCTACATCACTTGATATTATTGGATACGCTGATCAGGTTGGCAGTGTGGAGTACAATGAAAAATTATCAAGCTTAAGAGCTAATAATGTAAAAACCATTTTTGAAAAAGCAGGCATTTCATCTTCAAGATTAAATGTTGTTTCGGCGGGAGCTGACACATCTATTCAAAAAGATTATGAAGAAGCAAATAGATTAGCAAGAAGAGTTACTTTCAAAGTGAAATAATTCTTTCATTAAAAATATTTAAGCCCTAAAGAAAATTTCTTTAGGGCTTTTTTTATGTTTAAAATTACCACAATTGATCTATCTTTATATATCGTTTTAAAACTTTATAGAGAGAAAATCCCGAAGCAACCAATTAAAATTGGAATGATTTTTGTCTCACAAAAATTTATGAAAAAACTTTTACTTCTATCGCTACTAATCTCTAAATCAGTTCTGTTTGGTCAAACAGTCCTAGCTTCTTTTCCTTTAGATTTAAAAAAAACAACTGAAGAAAATCAGGTTCTCAATGTAGAGAATACACAAACGCATGATGTTTTTGTTTTTGCAGCAACAACAGAAAATGTTACCATTTTAAAATACAATAGTGCCTTATTTTTAAATGAACAATTTACTTTTCCGAAAACAAATCTGGAAAACAGATCGTTAGTTGGCTATAGTTTTGGAGAAGATGGAAATCCAAATTTATATTGGGCTCTGGAAGATTTTAAAAATATAATCATTGTAAAGTATTATTTAGAAACTAAAACGCAGAAGATGCTTCAGTTTAGTTTTCCGTTTTCAACACATGATATTTTAAACTTTTTTCAGGAAAACAATGCCTTTTATATTCTTTCAAAAGAAAGAAATGTACAGGCTTTAACTCTTTACACATTTAAAAACGGAACAGCAGAAGAAAAAGTATTTGATTTCTCTACTTATAAGTTTCAGAATAAAAACACTCAATTTGTCACTTTTAACCGAATTGTTGATGAAGATCCTATCGAAAAAATTGACGTAAAAGAATTTGTGCCTTTGGATAAAAGTTCAAAAAAGAGCAAAGCCTATTTATTTGGTGATCATCTGATTTTAACTTTCGATTATAATCCAAAAAAAACACAGGTTTTTGATTTGGATATTGAAAAACATACAATCAGCGAAAAATCTTTTATACAACCAGGTATTGACAATGCAAACAAAAGCAATTCATTTCTTAACGATAATAAACTATATCAAATAAGTTTGAACAAGTATGGATTTGCAATTGATGTAAAAGATTTTAACTCTGGAAGTACATTAAAAGAAATTAAAGTGTTGAAGAATGACACGATTAAATTTAAAAATTCCCCATTATTTGTACAAACAGATGGGCGAAAACCTTCAGAATTAAGGAAAACAAGTCAGTTTTTAAGCCAATTGTATTTCTTAAATGTTGGATTATCTGCTTTTAAAAACCAAAGAAACACACTGCTTACAATAGGCGGATCTCCAAAAGAAGAAGATTATTCCAGTTTTTATTATAATGGCGATTTTCCACAAATCGATCACGCCAGAACGGTTTATTTTGAAAGTATACTGAATAATAATCTTGAATTTATACAAGAACCTCAGCTGCCTTTGGCAATTGATAACATTTACTACTTTTTGAGCACTCAGAAAAGAATCGCTTTTCAAAATATATTTAAATTTAAAGATTATTCTATTTTAGGATATTACGACAATGCAACAAAACAGTATGTGATGCGCAAGTTTACTGATGGATTTATGGAGCCGGAAATCACAAATCCGATTATCAATAAGGCCATTTTTTCCAGGGATTTTCCTTTAGAAAAACCTTAAACTTATTGAGAATTAATCAAAATGTCTTTGGTTTGGCACTTTCAAAAAATCGTTTTGGATTATTTTTTTTAACTTTACCAAAAAGACACATATTATGCTATCAAAAAATATTGAAACGGCTCTAAACAAGCAAATTCGCATAGAGGCAGAATCTTCGCAAACTTACCTTTCTATGGCTTGTTGGGCTGAAGTACACGGATTAGAGGGAATTGCTCAATTTATGTACACACAATCAGACGAAGAACGCGCGCACATGTTAAAACTGGTAAAGTACGTTAACGAACGTGGCGGACATGCACAGATTACAGACCTAAAAGCACCTAAAACTTCTTATTCTACTTTTAAGGAAATGTTTGAGGCACTTTATAACCACGAAATTTTTGTTTCAGAGTCTATCAACGAATTGGTACACATCACTTTTGAAGAAAAAGATTATGCAACTCACAATTTCTTACAATGGTACGTAGCAGAACAAATTGAGGAAGAAGCCACAGCTAAATCTATTCTAGATAAAATCAACTTAATTGGTGATGATAAAGGCGGACTTTACTTATTTGATCGTGATATTCAGCAATTAACGGTTACAAGCTCAATCGCTATTAATCCAAAATAAAAAAGTTAAAGTTTATTTAGAATACTTAAAAATAACTTTTATTCTTTTATATTTGTCACTGTTTAATAATACAGAGACAAATTGAGCAAGAAAGAAAAAGATAAAGACAAGAAAAAGGATAAAAAGAAAAAGAAGAAAAAAGATATCCTTGAAAAACTTAAAAAGTTAGAAAACTGTAAGTCATCTTGTTGTGAGAAATATAAAAAGAGCGAGAACAAACGCTGCTCACGCTGTCCTATGTTTGATTTATTAAAAAAGACTGCTTAAACTATATTATAAAAAACCCACCAATTGGTGGGTTTTTAGCTTTAAATTGCAGTCATCTTAAAGTCTCAAATTTTAATTATGGAAAACCCGATTACTATACCAAAATCCAGTCTTGATTTTTTAACTCAACTTAAAGAAAACAATAACAAACCCTGGTTTGAAGCAAATAAACCCAATTACTTAAACGAATTAAACCATATTGAGAATTTTGCCGGAGCTTTGCTTCAGGAACTTTCTAAAACTGATGTATTAGAAACTGCTTCGGGCAAAAAAAGTGTATACCGAATTTATCGCGATATTCGTTTTTCGAAAGACAAAACGCCTTTTAAAACTTTTTGGGGAGGCAGCTTTACCCGTGCAACAAATGCCAGACGTGGCGGCTATTATTTTCATCTGGAAAAAGGAAACAGTTTTTTTGCAGGCGGATTCTGGGGGCCAAATGCCACAGATTTAAAACGCATAAGAAGCGAATTTGCCCACGATCCCGAACCATTTCGAAAAATATTAAAATCAAAAACCTTTGTCAGCACTTTTGGAACTTTACAGGGCGAACAGCTTAAAACTTCTCCAAAAGGTTTTGATGCCGATCATGAAGCAATTGATTTATTGCGTTACAAACAGTTTTTGATCATAAAACGTTTTACAGATGATGAAGTTTTGAGTCCAAAATTTTTAGAGCAAGCTTTAGAAACATGTCAAAACATGAGACCTTTTTTCGATTATATGAGCGAAGTACTTACTACGGATATAAACGGCGGTTCTATTTTATAGCTTACACGCAAAAAACCCGACAGTCCCGAAGTCTCGGGATAAAACCTGTCGGGTTTAAATATCGAATTTGTTAAACGTTATTTACTAAGCAACAAAATCTCACTTACAACAACTTCGGTCACATAGCGCTTTTCTCCGTTTTTGTCATAACTTCTGTGGGTCAGTTTTCCTTCAATTGCAACTTCTTTGCCTTTTACAACATACTTCTCGATAATCTCGGCCGTTTTTCCCCAGGCAGTTACACGATGCCATTCGGTTTGTTCTACTTTTTCACCTTTATCATTTGTGTATTTGTCGTTTGTGGCAATAGTTACGTGAGCCAACTTTCTACCGTTTTCTAATGTTTTAATTTCCGGATCGTTTCCTACGTTACCAATTAATTGTACTCTGTTTTTCATTGCATTCATGGCGTATATTATTTAAATGTTCATATAAAGAATTCGTTTATCAAATTCAACGATGCAAAGATGTAACGACATGCAAAATTTATTCGGTTACAAAGTATTTACTTTCGGTTGTAACTATTTGTAAGCGTTTGTAAGTGGAAATATTTTTTTGTATATTTCACAGAAATCTTACTATATGCAGGCGCAAATCAATAAAGTTGAGTTAAGAAATTTAGAATTGGACGATTATAAACAATTGAAAAATTCAATGGTAGAATCGTATCCGGAAATGGCCAATTCCTACTGGAGATCTGATGATATAAAAAAATTACTCTCAATATTTCCTGAAGGTCAATTAGTTATTTTAGTTGACGGCATAGTTGTAGGCTCTGCCCTATCTTTAATTGTCGATGAAAAACTAGTTGACAAAAGACACAATTACAAACAAATTATTGGCGACTATACCTTTTCAACCCATAATCCGGATGGGGAAATTTTGTACGGTATAGACGTTTTTATCCACCCACATTATCGCGGTTTGCGTTTGGGGCGTCGTTTATACGATGCAAGAAAGGAACTTTGCGAACAATTAAACTTAAAAGCCATTGTTTTTGCAGGAAGAATTCCTAACTACAGTCAACACGCTAAAAAATTTACTCCGAAAGTTTATATCGATAAAGTAAAACACAAAGAATTACACGATCCAGTACTTTCCTTTCAGCTGAGTAATGATTTTCACGTTTTGCGAATCATCAAAAATTACCTTGAAGGCGATGAAGAATCAAAGGAGTTTGCGGTTCTTTTAGAATGGAATAATGTTTATTACGACGAAAGTCCGAAATTGATTAATCTTGAAAAAAGTGTTATCCGTTTGGGATTAATTCAATGGCAAATGCGTCAGCTTAACAATGTTGAAGAATTTTTTGAGCAATCAGAATTTTTCATTGATGTTGTTTCTGGCTATGGTGCCGATTTTGCTTTATTTCCAGAGCTTTTCATTGCCCCTTTAATGGCAGATTACAATCATTTGTCTGAAGCAGAAGCTATTCGGGAACTTGCCCGTTATTCTGATCCAATAAGAAAACGTTTTCAGGAATTTGCTATTTCATACAACATCAATATTATTACTGGAAGTATGCCTTACCTCGATAACGGTAATTTATACAACGTTGGGTTTTTATGTAAAAGGGACGGAACTTCAGAAATGTATACCAAAATTCACGTTACGCCAAACGAAGTGCAACATTGGGGAATGAAAGGCGGATCGCACTTTAAGACGTTCGATACTGATTGTGGCAAAATTGGAATTTTAATTTGTTATGATGTTGAGTTTCCGGAGCTTTCAAGAATTATGGCCAATGAAGGAATGAATATTTTGTTTGTCCCATTTTTAACAGATACTCAAAACGCCTACACGCGAGTAAAACATTGTTCGCAAGCGCGTGCCATAGAAAATGAATGTTATGTTGCCATTGCCGGCTGTGTTGGTAATTTGCCAAAAGTAAATAATATGGATATTCAATATGCGCAGGCCTCTGTTTTTACGCCTTCAGATTTTGCTTTTCCAAGTAACGGAATCAAAGCCGAAGCAACTCCAAATACTGAAATGACCCTAATTGTTGACGTTGATTTAAATTTACTAAAACAGCTTCACGAGCACGGCAGCGTTCGAATTTTGAAAGACAGAAGGCATGATTTATACGAAATTAAAAAAATCGATCAATGAAAACCTGTCTTGAATGTTCAGAAAAAATTGTAGGTCGCGAAGACAAGAAATTTTGTTCAGACAATTGCCGAAATGCCTATAATAATAAAATAAATAAGGATAGTAATAATTTCATGCGGAATGTAAACAATAAGTTACGCAAAAATTACCGTATTTTGTCCGAGCTAAACACAGAAGGGAAATCAAAAGCAACAAGAGATAAAATGATTAATAAGGGTTTTGATTTTGATTTCTTTACAAATATTTTGCAGACTAAAACCGGAAATACCTATTATTTCCTGTACGACCAGGGATATCGCTCTTTGGAAAATGATTATTTTATGCTCGTTAAAAAAGAAATTTAGTATATATTCAATATGAGAAAAAACCCGACTTCAATACTTGCTTTTGTATGCGTTTTAGCAATTTTAGGTATTATATACACCACAATGATGCCTCAATGGGTTTCTAAAAACGAAGAAGCCCTTGCTGAATTTTCTACAGAAAGAGCTTTCAATCAGGTTAAAATTATTGCTCAAAAACCACATTATGTTGGTTCAACAAATCATGAACTTGTTGCTAATTATCTTAAATTAGAATTGAACCGAATTGGTTTAGAAACTTCGATTCAGGAAGGATTTACACTAAATGATAAAGGGCTTTTGGTAAAATCCAAAAATATTCTGGCCCGCATAAAAGGAACCAACAACTCAAAAGCACTTTTATTACTTTCTCATTATGACAGTGCTCCGCATTCTTTTTCAAAAGGAGCAAGTGATGATGCATCAGGAGTTGCGACAATTCTGGAAGGAATCCGTGCTTTTTTATATTCTAAAAATCCACAGAAAAACGACATAATTATTCTTTTTTCAGATGCTGAAGAATTAGGTTTAAACGGTGCCGCACTTTTTGTAAATCAGCATCCGTGGGCAAAAGATGTTGGTCTGGTTTTAAATTTTGAAGCCCGGGGTTCTTCAGGACCAAGTTATATGCTGATGGAAACTAACAAAGGAAATCAGGCTCTTGTAAAAGAATTTGCAAATGCAAAAGCAAAATATCCCGTTTCAAATTCGCTCATGTATAGTATTTATAAAATGCTGCCAAACGATACTGATCTGACTGTTTTTAGAGAACAGGGAAACATTCAGGGTTTTAATTTTGCTTTTATCGACGGCCATTACAATTATCATACGCAACAAGATGATATCCAGCATTTAAACAAAACAACTTTATCTCATCAGGGGACTTACTTAATGCCCTTATTAAAATACTTCTCAAATATTGATTTAAACTCTACTCAAACTACAGAAGACAACGTATATTTTAGTGTTCCTTTCGGATTCATAAATTATCCATTTGCATGGGTATTTCCAATGTCCTTAATTGCTTTAGGATTACTAATTCTTTTTATTTTTATAGGAAAAGCAAAACGCGTTATTACTTTCAGAGAAATTTTCAGGGGTTTTGTTCCTTTAATTGGTTCTATAGTCATTGCCGGTTTGGTAACTTTTCTGGGCTGGAAAATAATATTAGAGGCTTATCCGCAATATTCAGATTTGCTAAACGGTTTTACTTATAACGGACATGCTTACATTGGGGCTTTTGTAACACTTACTATTGCCATTTGTTTTGCTTTCTATAACCGTTTTTCGGAAGCAAAAATTACAATGAACCATTTTGTAGCGCCTTTATTGCTTTGGATTATTATCAATCTTTTTTTAGCCAATAGTTTAACCGGGGCAGGTTTCCTTATTATTCCTGTTTATTTTGGAATCCTTTTATTCGGAATATTTGTAATCACGCAACATTATAGCTTAGGTCTAAATTTATTATTTAGTATTCCCGCATTGGCAATTGTGGCGCCTTTTATCATCATGTTCCCGATTGGTTTAGGTTTGAAAATACTTTTTGGGAGTGCAATACTAACTGTTTTACTTTTCGGATTATTACTTCCCATATTTGGTTCTTTTTTTAGAAAAGGTGTCTGGGCGATATTATTTTTTATTACCTCGATCGCTTTCTTCGTTTATGCCGGTTATAACTCAGGATATGAGTACGGAAAAGCAAAATCTAACAGTTTGGTGTATGTTTACAATGCCAATACAGATTCGGCAGTCTGGACAACTTATGATGTAAATCTTGATGAATGGACTAAAACTTATTTAGGAGAAAAAAATCAAAAAGCGGTAGGTTTAAACGGTTTGCCATTAGCCAGCAAATACAATTCTACTTTTACTTATAGCGCGATTGCGCCAAATATTGCCATTTCAAAACCAACTATTGAGTTCTTAAAAGACAGCGTAGTGGGCAACAACAGGTATTTAAAAATAAAAATAACGCCAAACAGAAAAGTCAATCGTTACGATATTTACGCCAATCCAAAAATGACTTTTTATAATTTTAAGGCCAATGGAGTTTCAACTTCCGGTCAAAAAGGAAATCGTTTAGAACGAGATGACATGAAAATTCTATGCTACTATGTTGTTGGCAATGAGCCTTTGGTTATGGATTTCTACATCAATAAATCATCTCTGTTTGATATGGATTTAATTGAGAGTTCTTTTGATTTAATGACCAATCCGCTGTTGAATATAAAACCAAGAAGCGACTGGATGATGCCAACGCCTTTTGTATTGAACGATGCTATTTTAATTCAGCAAAAAATTAAAAGATATACAGCACCTCTAAACGTTCCTATTGAAACCGCACCGATAAAAGACAGCACCATAACTGCAATAGATACCCTAAAACAGGTTGTTAAGCCTGAATAAAACAAAATATAAATAACTATAAAAAAGGCAAACTTAAATTTAAGTTTGCCTTTTTTTATTTAACAAGCACATTCAATTTTTAAGCCTGCTGCTTTACCATTTGTTCCTTCTGTTGCATAACCGTCAACCTTCCACCACTCTATTCCGCCAATTAATTCTTTTACTTTAAAACCAAGTTTTGCCATATTCAATGCGCCTTTTGTTGATGCATTACAGCCAATTCCGTCACAATAGGTTACATACAAAACTTCTTTATCGAGATGTTTTGTACTTTCGATTGTCATTTCGCGATGCGGAATATTAATTGCTGTCGGAATATGTTCTGCCTGATATCCAAAAGACTTTCTGGCATCAATAACGACTACTTTTTCTCCATTATTTAAAGCATCAAACAAATCCGAAGGATCCATTTCAAAGGCCAGTTTATTTTCATAATGTTTAATTTGTGTTTCCATTTTTTTAGTTTTAATGATTAGTTTTTTCAAAAGTAGTCCAACATTATATTCCATAAAAACGAAAAGAATTCATCCATTTCATTACTTTTTTTCATACAAAAGCCAGATTAAAATTTTGTTACTTTGTATACTAATTCTCTAAAAATGGAAATACGGCATTTACGATTGATAAAAGCGATTGTTGAAGAAGGAAGTATCACCAAAGCAATTGAAAAACTTCATTTAACCCAATCGGCGTTAAGTCACCAACTTAAAGAAGCCGAATACCAATTGGGTACGCCTATTTTTTTAGAATGAATAGAAAACTGGTTTTAACCAAAGCGGGTGAAAAAATGTACGGGATTGCTAATGAAATTCTCGACAAACTTTCACAAACCGAATCTCAAATCAAACAAATGGTTTTTGGAGAGCACGGCGAAATCAGGATTAGTACCGAATGTTTTTCAAGTTACCACTGGCTGCCTTCGGTTTTAAAGCAATTTCATTTGCTGTATCCAAATGTTGAATTGAAGATTGTTACTGAAGCCACACATATTCCCCTGCAAAAATTACTGGATAACACAATTGATATTGCCATTATCAGCGACCAGATCAATGATAACAACATCAAATATCTGGAACTTTTTCAGGATGAAGTTGTTATGGCTGTTTCTGAAAGCCATGCATGGGCAAATAAAAAATACGTTGTTGCCGAAGATTTTATCGACGAACATTTACTGATTCATTCCCTTCCAATGGAAACCGTTACGATTCATCAGTTTGTTTTGGCTCCAGCCAAAGTAACTCCCAAAAAAATTACAGCAATTCCATTAACCGAAGCTTCTCTGGAAATGGTAAAAGCCGATATGGGAGTTATGTCGATGGCAAAATGGGCATTGCTTCCACATTTGAAAAACAATCCCATAAAAGCCATTAAAATTGGTAAAAGCGGCCTAAAAAGAAAACACTTTATAGCAATCAGGCAAAATGAGGTTTATCCTGACTACTTTCATCATTTTATTACCTTTTTACAAACCGAAATTAATATTCAATGAAATATTCTATAAGAAATTGCGAGCTTTCAGATTTACCAAAACTTGTTATTTTATGCCAAAAACATGCTGAATACGAAAAAGCCGATTATTCTCCTGAAGGAAAAGAAGAAGGTTTAAAAAAGATTTTATTTGCTTCAGAGCCAAATCACTTTTGTTTAGTAGTTGCTACAGAAAATGACATTGTAGGTTATGCAACTTATAATTTTATGCATTCAACCTGGGATGCTGCAGCTATTATACACATGGATTGTTTATTTTTAGAAGAAGAAGCCAGAAACTACGGTATTGGAGAGGTATTAATCAACAAACTAAAAGAAATTGGGAAAGCAAAAAACTGCATTAACATGCAATGGCGAACACCTCAATTTAACGAAAGAGCTATAAAATTCTACAACCGAATTGGCGCAAAAGGAAAAGAAAAAATCTGTTTCTTTTTAGATTTGTAATAAAAGTGCGCAAATTTTAATCTCGCAAAGTCGCAAAGATAAAAACGAATCAATTTCAATTTTAAGTTTTTCAACTTTGAACCTTTGTACCTTTGCAACTCTGAACCTTCAAAAAAATGACTCAAATAAGTATTTTAGGCTGTGGCTGGCTGGGATTGCCTTTGGCAAAAAGCTTAATCGCAAAAAGGCGTTCTGTAAACGGATCGACAACATCTGAAAATAAGCTACAAATTTTGAAGGATGCTGATATAAATCCATTTTTAGTTACGCTTGAAAGCGAAAGTATTTCAGAGACCGTAATTCCGTTTTTAGCCAAAAGCGAAATTTTAATTATTGATATTCCGCCAAAGTTACGCGTAACAAATTCTGATACTTCAGATTCTCAACGAAAGGTTTTTGTGGAAAAAATCAAAACTTTGATTCCGTTTATAGAGCAATCAAACGTAAAAAAGGTACTTTTTGTAAGTTCGACTTCTGTTTATGGAGATGAAAATGATTTAATCACAGAAGAAACAACTCCAAATCCGGAAACAGAAAGTGGCAAACAATTGCTTTTAGCAGAAACTCTTTTGCAAAAAAATAAAAACTTCGAAACAACCATTTTACGTTTCGGCGGATTAATTGGCGAAGATCGTCATCCGGTAAAATTTTTAGCAGGAAAGGAAAATCTCGAAAACCCTGATGCGCCAGTAAATTTAATTCACCAAAACGACTGCATTAACATTATTGAAGAAATCATTTATCAGTCAAAATGGAATGAAGTTTTCAATGCCGTCGCTCCTTTTCATCCCACAAGGGAAGAATATTATACACAGAAGGCAAAAGAACAGGGTTTGGTGTTGCCTAAATTTGGCGTTGAAAAATCGAATATTAAAAAGATTATTTCAAGCGAAAAGGTTGAAAATAGTTTAAACTATCACTTTAAACTTGACGTTTGTTAAACCATATAAGTGATATAAGTTCATATAAACAAACTGCAAAACTTTGCGACCTCCTAAGTAAAACGCAACAAAACCCATTCATTCACACATAACAAACTTTGAGACCTTTGCGAAAAAACTTTGTGTTCTCTGCGGTAAAACAAAACTTAAATACTTATATGGTTTAAATAAAATTGCGAACTTTGCGAAATACTTTGCGCCTTTGCGGTCAAAAAACTTTATAGTAAAATATGGAAACAGTTTACATAAATTCACCTTTAGGAATCACCAAAATAGTTGGAGATGAAGATGGTATTGCTGTAATTTCAGTTTCAGATGTGGGAACAAATGAGGTTTCTGAAGTCATTCCTGAAGCTTTAAAAGAAGCTGTTTCTCAATTACAAGAATACTTTGATAAAAAAAGAACTGATTTCGATTTCAAACTAAATCCTAAAGGAACAGAATTTCAGCAAAAAGTGTGGAAAGCCCTATTAGAAATTCCATACGGAAAAACCATAAGTTATATGGATCAAACCAAAAAACTGGGTGATATAAAAGCAATTCGCGCTGTTGCATCGGCAAATGGTAAAAATCCGCTTTGGATTGTTGTGCCCTGTCATCGCGTTATTGGCACAAATGGATCTTTAACGGGTTACGCCGGAGGTTTGTCTCGCAAAAAATGGCTTTTGGAACACGAAAACCCAACTACACAGCAAAGTTTGTTTTAAAAACACAAATTTCACAGATTTACACAAATTAAAAATATAGGTTTATATTTACAAATAATAAATTTCGTGCAGTAGCTTTAACTAAATTAATATATGTTATTTAGTATAATCTCTGTTTAAATTAAAAACATGATCGAAAAAACAAACCTCAACAACATCTTATTTCTGGATATAGAAACCGTTCCTGAAGAAGAAAACTTTAATTTGCTTGACGCAGAAATGCAATCGCTTTGGGATTTAAAAACTCAATATCAAAGAAAAGAAGATTTTACTCCAGAAGAATTCTACGATCGCGCCGGAATTTGGGCAGAATTCGGAAAGATCATTTGCATTTCTGTCGGTTATTTTACGATTAAAGGTGATATTCGAAATTTTCGCGTAACATCGTTTTTTGGCGATGAAGAGAAGATTCTAAAGGATTTTAATAATTTGCTGAATAATCATTTCAATCAACCTCAACATTTATTGTGCGGACATAATGCGAAGGAATTCGATATTCCGTTTTTGGCACGCAGAATGATTATCAACCAAATTGCAATTCCGGATAAACTGAATTTGTTCGGTAAAAAACCTTGGGAAATTCCACATTTAGATACTTTAGAGTTATGGAAGTTTGGCGATTACAAACACTTTACTTCTTTAAAACTACTTACCAAGATTCTCGGCATACCATCGCCAAAAGGAGATATTGACGGAAGTCAGGTTGCGCATGTGTTTTATGTAGAAAAAGATATTGATCGAATTGTAACCTATTGCGAGAAGGATACAATTGCCGTAGCGCAGATTTTCCTTCGTTTGCGTCGAGAAGATTTATTGATTGATGATGAAATTATTCATGTTTAATCAAAGGTACAAAGTTGCAAAGTCACAGAGTTACAAAGTTTAAATCTTTTAGAAGATGACACATCAGGAAATATCGCATCACAGACTTGTTTCTCAAAAACTTTCAGAAACAAACTCATGTTCTCCGCAGGAAATTGTACATCACTTAGGCGCGATGCAGGCTCAGGATTATGGAATGGCAAAATGGGCGATTGGTTCGCGTTGTAATGCTACTGAAAAAGAGATTGAAGAAGCTATTAATTCTACAAAAATCATTCGGACTCATATTTTACGGCCAACCTGGCATTTTGTTGCCGCCGAAGATATTCATTGGATGCTGGATGTTTCCGGACCACAAGTGAAAAAGATTGTAATTTCATCTGCCAAAAAATACGGTTATGATATTCAAAAACTGAATAAGATTAATTCCTCCATCGAAAAAATATTATCGGGAAACAATCATTTAACCCGGGAAGAAATTATGCAGGAACTCAACATTAAAAAAAGTTCCGCACAAGATTTTTTATATGCGGCCATCATGATGAATGCAGAATTGGATGGTTTGGTTTGTAACGGAAAAATGAAAGGCAAACAAATGACTTATGCTTTACTCGAAGAACGTGTCCCAAAACCCAAAACGAAACTGACCAAAGAAGAAGGTTTGGCGAAATTGGCTAAACGATATTTTGAAAGTCACGGCCCGGCAACATTGCTTGATTTCTCCTGGTGGTCCGGTTTTCCGCCTACTATTTGCAAGAATACCATTAATGCAATACAATTGCAATTGAATTCTATTGTTATTGACGACCAAACTTATTGGTTTGTAAATCAAAACAATACAACATTAAACTTGAAGAAAAGCATACATTTTCTTCCTGCTTTTGATGAGATTTTGATTTCATATAAAACCAGAGAAGCTTCTATTTTATTAGATCATCAATCAAAAGTTTTTACCAATAATGGTATCTTCAAACCTATAATTTTGGAAAATAGCAAGGTCATTGGAACCTGGAAGAGAACCATTAAAAAAGATCACACCAAAATAGAAACTGAGTTTTTTAATGAAACCGAAAGTCATAAAAAAGCAATTCTGTTTGAAGGGATTAAAGCGTTTGGAAATTACCTGGAAACCAAAATTGTTATTGAATAAATTTATTAGAATGTTTTATGTCGCTCCGATGGAGCTATCAGGATTTACATATTTTGTTTCTATAAATATCACGCTCCAATGGAGCTTAATCAACTCCGTTAGGAGTGCAATATTTATAGAAAAAAAATAGCATTTAGCTTTTTAGCCCCATCGGGGCGATATATCCAAAAAAACTGTTTCGACACTAAAATCTTTGTGCATATTATCTCGAAATAATTACATTTACAAAAAAAACAGCGTTATGGTATTAAGTAGATTTTGGTTAACCATTTTTATTTCGTCGATTATCTTCATTATAGTAAGTTTGTTTACCGCCAACACTTATACTATTGATTCTGTTTTGAATGGAAAAAAAGACGATCCAATTCTTGTTTCAGAAAAATATGCTGAACAACTTCCTGCCTTTATCAAAGACAGCATCAAAAAAGCGCCGGATCAAACGATGATTATCAATCGTGATACGCTTAATGCCGATACAACGTATGTTTATAAAAACAAAACCGTAAAAATTTACAGCGGAATCCAAAAATCCGATGGTTTATTGCCAACCTGTAAAAGTACTTTGCTTGATTTGATTTTACCGCTTATTGCATATTTGGCCTTTTTCTGTGGATTAATGGAACTTTTAATTATTTCCGGAGCTTCTGGAAAATTAGCTAAAGGACTAAGTCCGGTTTTTGTAAAAGTGTTTCCAAGTATTCCAAAAAACCATCCTTCGATTTCCTACATGACTTTAAACTTTGCTGCTAATTTCTTAGGATTAGATTCGGCCGCAACTCCGTTTGGTCTAAAAGCGATGGAGAGTTTACAAGAAATAAATCCCGATAAAGACAGAGCGAGTGATGCACAAATTATGTTTATGTGTCTGCATGCTTCTGGTTTAACATTAATCGCGACTTCAATTATTGGTTATCGTGCAGCGGCAGGCGCAAGTAATCCTGCCGATGTTATGCTTCCGTGTATCATTACTTCGTTTATTGGCACAATTGCGGCTTTTTTAATTGTTGGAATCAAACAAAAAATTAATTTCAAAAGTGCTTCTCTTGTAATTGGTTTAATGGTATTAATTGCTGCCATTATTGGATTATTGATGTACGTAAACCATCTAGATTTGATTGGAAAAAACTTTTTCACAACAAATCTATCGGCACTAATTTTACTTGTTATAATAGGTTTTACATTGATTTTTTCTTTCATCCATGAAAAGAAATTTAAAGAAGCCGAAACAACCGTTTTTGATGCATTCGTAGTAGGAGCAAATAATGGTGTTAAAACGGGAGTTACTATTTTTCCATATGTTTTGGGAATGTTAGTAGCTATTTCATTATTCAGAAACAGTGGTTTATTTGAAATTATCAGCGATTGGATTGCCTTCATTTTTTCGAATATGGGTGTAAACAAACAAATTACCGATGCTTTGCCGGTAGCTATGCTTAGACCTTTTAGCTCTGCAGGCTCAAGAGGATTTTTAATCGATTCGATGAATACTTTTGGAGCAGATTCCTTAACCGGAAGATTGAGTAGTATTTTTCAATGCAGTGCAGAAAGTACTTTTTATGTAATTGCGGTTTATTTTGGTTCTGTTAATATAAAAAATACCCGTTACGCTTTAGGCACAATGCTTTTGGTGGATGTGATTTGTGTAATTACTGCGATTTTTGTGGCTAGCTGGTTTTTTTAATCAAATCGTAATTTGTCGTTTAACCTAATAAATTCAATATTATATTATTTTTAAACTGGACTGAAGTCCAGCCCTACAATATTGGTCGAGGCCTACGGCTCTTTTCTCAAATTCTGGTGGAATAATTATTTTGTTGAGACCACGCCCTTTTCTTAAAGTTCCGGAGGAACGATTTATTTTGTAGGGCCGGACTTCAGTCCAGTTTAAACATGAATAAACAGATTAATTATTTATAAGATATTTCGTATTATTACAACCAAATTTAAATGTTGTAAATAAATATTAAAATGTCAAACACATATCATCAGGTTTATATTCAGGCAGTTTTTGCTGTGAAAAACAGAGAAGCAGTTATAGAAAAGGATTGGAAATCGGAATTACTTAGCGTTATCGGTAATTTAATAAATGAAACAGGCTGTAAAACTATAATTGTAAATGGAACAGAAGACCATGTTCATTGTTTTTTAGGTTTAAAACCAACTGTTTCTATTTCTGAATTAATGAAAATTGTAAAAGGGAGATCATCAAAATATATTAATGATCACAACTTAACAAAATCAAGATTTGAATGGCAGGAAGGCTATGGTGTTTTTTCTTATAGTCAGTCACATATTGATTCGGTTTATAAATATATCGAAAACCAAGAGAAACATCATAAAACACAAAACTTCAAAGACGAATATTTATCATTTTTAGATAAATTTAAAATTACGTTTGAAGAAAAATATGTATTTAAAAATCTAATTTAATCTATAAAACCTGATCAAAATCTGGATCTATAATATTGATTTTATAAAAAACCGAATTAAAATTCGGCCCTACAATATTGGTCTTATTATAAACTGGACTAAAGTCCAGCCCTACAATATCCGTCGAGGCCTACGGCTCTTTTCTTAGAGATTCTGAGAATTAGTTTATTTTACAGAGCCTAATTTCAGCCGACGACTCTTTTTCACGAAGGTTGTAAAATTCCGTAGGAATGATTTATTTTGTAGAGCTGGACTTCAGTCCAGTTTAAACATAATAAAACATCGAAATTAATTCGTTAAAAAATAATTGACCAATCAAAAATACCATGAAACCACAATACCTTTTCCTTTTATCACTAATAATAAGCTGTCAGAAACCAAAACCGGTTTCGCAAATTCAAACAAAAAATAGCACTTCAGAAAATAAACCAGAAATTGTAATTGCTTCTGCAGAAAAATTCATAAAAACAGATACCATTCCAATTTCTAACGGAGAAGAAAATGCCTCAGGGAATTACGTTCTCGCAAATTTATTAGATCAAAAAGTAGATAAAGACAGTATTGTTATCGTAAAATACCGATTGGATTTTTATGAAAACAAAGAGAAAAAAGCATCTTCAAAAGTAACAATCGAAGGTTATCAAAAAGGATCAGAATGGGGAGCTGATTATGGCTTGGCAACAGCTACAAACAAAAACACTTCATTTATTCAGGTTTCTTTTGGATATCCAGCCTGCGGATATAATCAAAACAATTATCTCTATCATTTAAAAAACAATGATTTACAACTCGTTTATCAATGGTATTCTATGACGGACAGTGGCTGGGGAAGCTGGGTCGAATTTGCAACTCCAAACGAAAAAGATTCCGAATCTTTTTACTGCAAAAGAGTTTCGTTTGAACCTGACGATAATGACGAAGACATGGGAATGGTTACTTATTCTGACTCGATTGTTTTTCGCTTAAGCGGAAATAAATGGAAAAGCCAGTTACTTTCTGCAAAAGACAAATCTTATTTTGAGAAAAAAATGCCTTTTAATGAATTTCACAACATAAAATAAACTCTCAAAACGGCTCTTATTCAAATTCTTTCTTAGATAAATAATTTTTAACTTTGTCAAAAACAAAGAAATGATTGATTTTATATACCAAGACCCTTATCCTATTTTAAAGGATGATACGCAATACCGCAAAATCACTTCAGATTTTGTGAAAGTTGAAAAATTTGGAGAACGTGAAGTTCTTACTGTTGATCCGAAAGGATTAGAGTTATTGGCTGAAGAAGCCTTAACAGATGTTTCGTTTATGTTGAGAACGACACATTTGCAAAAATTAAGAAACATTCTTGACGATCCAGAGGCGACAGACAATGATCGTTTTGTGGCTTACAATTTACTTCAAAATGCTTCTGTAGCTGCCGAAGGACAATTACCAAGCTGCCAGGATACAGGAACGGCAATTGTAATGGCCAAAAAAGGCGAAAGCATTTTTACAGGCGTTGATGATGCAGAATGGTTGAGCAGAGGAATTTTCAATACATACCAAAAACGTAATCTAAGATATTCTCAAATTGTTCCAATTTCGATGTTTGAAGAAAAAAATTCAGGATCGAATCTTCCGGCGCAAATTGACATTTATGCTAAAAAAGGAAATTCATACGAGTTCTTATTTATGGCAAAAGGTGGTGGATCTGCGAATAAAACATACTTGTATCAGCAAACAAAATCTTTATTGAATGATAAATCTATGGATGCTTTCATTCGCACAAAGATTAAAGATTTAGGAACTTCTGCTTGCCCTCCTTATCATTTGGCTTTAGTAATTGGGGGAACTTCTGCGGAAGCAAATCTAAGTGCTGTTAAAAAAGCATCTGCAGGATACTACGATCATTTGCCAACTACCGGAAATATGGCTGGTCAGGCTTTCCGCGATTTAGAATGGGAAAACCGCGTACAGCAAATTTGCCAGGAAAGTGCTATTGGCGCTCAATTTGGAGGAAAATATTTTACACATGATGTTCGTGTGATCCGTTTGCCACGTCACGCAGCTTCTTGTCCGGTTGGGTTGGGCGTTTCTTGTTCAGCAGATAGAAATATCAAAGGGAAAATTACGAAAGACGGAATTTATGTTGAACAGTTAGAAGTAAATCCAAAACAATTTTTACCGGAAACAGCTCCACATTTAGAAGCTCCCGTAGAAATTGACCTGGATATGCCAATGGCTGATATTTTGGCTAAATTAAGTCAATATCCTATCAAAACCCGTTTAAAATTAAACGGAACTGTAATTGTTGCACGTGATATCGCGCATGCAAAAATTATGGAACTTTTAGAAGCCGGAAAACCAATGCCGGAATATTTTAAAAACCACCCTGTTTATTACGCCGGACCAGCAAAAACACCTGAAGGAATGGCTTCCGGAAGTTTTGGACCAACAACAGCCGGACGTATGGATGTTTATGTAGATGAGTTTCAAAAACATGGCGGAAGTATGATTATGCTCGCAAAAGGAAACCGTACCAAACAAGTTACAGATGCCTGCAATAAATATGGCGGATTTTACCTGGGTTCAATTGGAGGCCCAGCGGCAATTTTAGCACAAGATAATATCCTAAAAGTTGAAGTTGTTGATTTTGAAGAATTAGGAATGGAAGCGGTTCGTAAAATTACCGTTAAAGATTTCCCTGCTTTTATTATTACAGATGATAAAGGAAATGACTTTTTTGAAAATCTGTAGATGTTTGCCACAAAGACACTAAGACACCAAGTTTTATATATGCAAAAACCGCCTATTTGGGCGGTTTTTTTGTTTCTTATAATAATGTGCCTTTGTGCCTTTGTGGCTAAAAATTAAGCACTTTTATCTTCACTTTCAAAAGCAATGAAATGCGATAGTTCTCCTTTTAGGTTAAAAATAGGAACTCCATTTATTTTGCATTTGTAACTATGACCGTTTTTTTTATAATTTTCAACTATTTTTTCAAATGGCATCTGAAGTTTTATAGCTTCTCTAATTTCTTTTAAAACGACATTGCATGTTTTGGGGCCTTGAAACATTTTTGGTGTTTTTCCCAAAATCTCTTCTTCCGTATACCCGGTCATTCTTTTAATTCCCGTTGAGGCAAAAACAATCTTCAGATTTATATCTGTAACCACAATTATCTCCTCTTTAATTCTTTCCTTAATTTTCAGGTTCTTTTCATTCCAATGAAATTCACTTGAAATCTTACCGACTTTCTTTAAATCAGTAAAAATAGCTTTCAGTTCATTTATATATTCATAATGAAAATCCCATGCTAAGATAGGAACTGAATGGCGGCTTGAAATTTCATCAGAATTATCTCTTTTCATCTCAAATGATTTATTCGTAAAGTAACTTTTCTATAAAGGTAAAATGAAAATCTTGATTCTAAATATGGAAAACCTCATTTCCTTCAATTTATAACTATTAAAAAGAAAATTTAAGCTGAACAACAACCGCCTTTTTCTCCTCGGTATTCAAATTACTTAATGAAATTCCGAGTAATCTAACAGAATCTTTCATTCGTTCCTGATACAATAATTCTTCTACCGTTTCGAGAATCAAACTTTTATCTGAAATAAAATAAGGCAAAGTTTTGCTTCGGGTTTGTTGGGTAAAATCGCTGTATTTTATTTTAAGTGTCACGGTTTTACCGGAAATATTATGTCTTTTCAATCTTTTTTCTAATGATGTGGCGATTCTTTCGAGTTGTTCCAACATAAAAATCTCAGAAGATAAATTGACATCAAAAGTATGTTCTGCTGCGACAGATTTGGTAATTCGTGAAGGTTTGACTTCACTATTATGAATTCCGCGCACAACATTATAATAAAAACCACCTGATTTGCCAAAGTGTTTCTCCAGAAATTCTACCGGTTTTGTTTTTAAATCAGCTCCGGTAAAAATTCCCAACTGATACATTTTTTCGGTGGTTACTTTTCCGACACCATAAAACTTACGGATTGGCAATTCTTCCAAAAAAGGTATAATCTCATCCGGATTTACTGTTTTTTGCCCGTTTGGTTTATTAATGTCGCTGGCAATTTTGGCTACGAACTTATTGACCGAAATTCCTGCCGAAGCTGTAAGTCCGACTTCACTGAGGATTCTTGACCGGATTTCCTGAGCCAATAAACTCGCACTTGGATTTCCCTTTTTATTTTGAGTTACATCAAGATAAGCTTCATCGAGCGAAAGGGGCTCAACCAAATCTGTATATTCATGAAAAATTTTATGAATTTTACCCGATATTTCTTTGTATCTATCAAAACGCGGACGCACAAAAATGATTTCAGGGCAATATTTTTTGGCCAGAACTCCACTAATGGCACTTCTAACACCAAATTTTCGGGCTTCGTAACTTGCCGCCGCCACTACTCCTCTATTTTCTGAACCTCCAACAGCAATGGCTTTTCCGCGTAAAGCAGGATTGTCCATTTGCTCCACAGAAGCATAAAAAGCATCCATATCAATATGGATAATTTTTCGATATGTAGGCATTTCAGACATGCTACAAATTTAAAAAGGAAAAGCAATAAAAAAGTGCTCAAAACAGTTATAAATAATATCAATTTTTAAAGAATATAAATTCGATGAGTTCAAACCAATTATTCTTTATATTTTTGTTCTTCCAGATGAAAAATTAAACAATGCGAACATTTGTTATAGGCGACATACACGGCGGATTACTCGCTCTTGAACAAGTGCTGATAAAAGCTCAGGTTACCACACAAGATACTCTTATATTTTTAGGTGATTATGTAGATGGCTGGAGTCAGTCTGCAGAAGTAATCGAATATTTGATTGCTCTTAAAAGCAAACAAAACTGCATTTGCATTAGAGGAAATCATGATCAACTGGCCTTGGACTGGCTGGAAAATCGAAATGAAGAATTTGATGAAGAAATGTGGTACAAACATGGCGGAAGAGCTACTGTTGAAGGATATTCTAAACTTTCTGAAGAAAAAAAGAAAACACATATTGCTTTTTTTGAAGCATTGCAGGATTATTATCTTGATGATCAAAACCGATTATTTGTTCATGCAGGCTTTACCAACTTAAATGGCGTAGTCTGGGAGTACTTTCCTAAATTATTTTATTGGGACAGAACACTTTGGGAATCAGCCCTTTCATTAGACCCCAATTTAAAACCCGACGATTTATTTTATCCAAAACGTTTTACGATATACAAAGAGATTTATATTGGTCATACGCCCGTAACCAGAATTGGTCAAACGGTTCCAATAAACAAAGCCTGCGTTTGGAATGTTGATACTGGTGCTGCTTTTAAAGGCCCTCTAACTATTATGAACGTGGATACCAAGGAGTTCTGGCAAAGTGACCCATTAAATGAATTGTATTTTAATGAAAAAGGTAGGAATTGAAGTGTAAAAAACTAAATTTGCAATCCAAATAATTAATATTTAAGTTTATGAAAAAATTTATTACACTTTTGTTTTTAGCGTCATTCGGATTCACTAATGCCCAACAGGCTTTCTCTGGAAAAGGTGACATGAAAGTTAACGTTGGTGCTAATTTACAAGATGGTGGATCAGGAATTCAGGGATCTATTGATTTCGGTTTAGGAGAAAATTTCTCTTTCGGATTTGTTACAACTTATTTACTAGGAGTTGATAATTTTAATGGTACATATGGTGGTGTAGTGTACGCAAATGATTACAAACCAGAATTTCAGGATCGTTTTGATGCAAAAGCAAGAATTAATGCAAATTTAAGCAGCGTAATTGGTGTTGAGCAATTAGATGTTTACCCAGGTTTAAGTTTAGGATTACACAATTTTGGCGGACACGTTGGTGGTCGTTACTTTTTTACTGACGGATTTGGTGTTTTCACAGAAATCGGATTCCCAATTGCAAAATACGGTAATGATAATGACGTATTCGATCATTTAAACAACCAGGCAACTTTTAGTTTAGGAGCTTCTTTTAATTTATAAGATTCTTCCAAAGCAAATTATATTAGAAAGCGTTCATCATGAACGCTTTTTTTATTTCCGGCAAATTATTTGATTTTGCTTTCAATACCTTTTGACAAAAAAAAGCCCCATTACGGGGCTTTCCTTTTTTAAATTACAATTTTTTATTTTTTTGCGAATTTCTTCACGATTTTTTTACTTCCGTTATTTAATTCAATTAAGTAAATTCCGGTAGCCAATTTACTTACATCAATTGGATTTCCATAAAGTTCTCCTGAACTTAGCTGTTGTCCCAATGTGTTTGTAATTCTATAAGTGTATCCATTACTTTCTGAAATTGAAATATTTAATTCGCTTTCAACCGGATTTGGATATAAAGCAAAACGTGCAGTTTCAACAGTTTCTGCTATTCCGGTAATACTTTCTTCAACAACTGCTCCAGAAGCTGTAATGTTTATAGAATAATCTTCAACTTGTCCGTAAGAGAAAGCCTCACAAGATGTTGGAATTGCATTGTATTTCATAGAAACTCTCAATCTTGTTGTTCCAAGAGTTGCTGTTGCAGGAATTGTAATTGATCCTGTAACCGGAGTTGTTTTTGAAGCTGCTTTTGTCCAAACCGTTTCACCAGAATCTGAGAAATCTCCATCCTGATTGTAATCTATAAATACTGCATACCCTTCATTGTAAGTCGTAGACGTCCAAACCGGTGTAATTGTAATTGTATAAGCTGTTCCTCTTGCTGCATTTGTAGAAATTGCAGTATAGTTTTCGTAGCCTGTTGTTCCTGTCGAAGTATTATTGATCGTACCAAAAACAACTTTACTAATTCTTTCATCTGCAGTACTATTTCCCTGAGATGCACAATATGTTATACCAGCAGTGGTAGTAGTAACATTTACCGTACTGCTTGAAGCTGAAACATTTCCGGCAGCATCTTTCGCTTTTACACTAAAAGTATAAGCCGTTGAAGCTGTTAATCCTGTTACTGTGTAAGATGTTGTTGCAGATGATCCTTTAAGAGTTGTTCCCTGATAAATATCGTAGCCTGTTACTGCAACATTGTCTGTAGAAGCTGTCCAGGTTAAATTGGTTGTTGTGCCTGTTGTTCCTGAAGCTGCCAAAGAAGTTGGAGCCGAAGGAGCTACAGTATCTGTTGAGCCAGAATATGCCGCACCAACACCTACAGCGTAAAACGCGTTTGTTGTTGCAATAACTTCGGCAGAACCTGCACCATATAATTCAATAGCAGATTGTATTCCAAAAGTTCTTGCATTAGCATAAGTAGAGTTGGCTCCTAAATATTCGCTCTCTAAACGAAAAGCAATTTTCTCAGCTTTATCAAGAGTAATTCCTGTTACGTTGTAAGCGTTTCCAAGATCATTAGTTCCTGTTTTACCAACAGATAAAATGTAAAACCAGTGATTTAAAACACCCGAATTTGTATGTACCCCACATTGGTCATTGTTGTTTGTTGGAGTACAATTTACGTTTATCCAATACGTTCCGCCGTAAGTATCCGGTTGTCCCTCAGCATTTGGATCGCTCATAGAACGCAAAGCAACGTGTCCGCTTCTTCTTTCGATATCTTCACCAACCAACCAGATTGATTTTGTAGGGGCTGAATGATATTCAATACAAGCTGCCCAAATATCAGAGAATGCTTCATTCATTGCTCCCGATTCTTTTTGGTAGGCTAAGTTTGCTGTGTAAGTACATACAGCGTGACCAATTTCGTGTCCGGCAACATCCAGAGAAGTTAAAATATCAAATCCTCCTGTTCCTGTTCCGTCTCCGTAAGTCATTACGCTTCCGTTCCAAAAGGCATTATTGTTGCTTGAATATCCTGCAGCAACTAAATTATAGTGTACATAACTTTTGATTTTAGCACCGGCATCATCAAAACTGTTTCTACTGTGTACTGTTGACCAGTAATCATATGTTTTTTCTGCACCCCAATGTGCATCAAGAGCGCCATTGTCTTTATTGGTGTTGTTATATTCTGCTGCCGTCCAGTTATTATCGGCATCAGAAAAATTTGTTGTTGGGTAAGTAGCTGTTCTTGCAGAATTATAAGTTTGAACGCCTAAACCACGAGATGTATCTGATAAAATATAAGATGATCCGCTTAAAGTAGTTTGTATTGTCTGCGTTCCGCTGTAACGAGTCGCGGCATTGGCAGCAACAATTGCCATTTTTGAAGCCGATATATTTTTATCTGCATTTGCCGAAGAAGATTTCCTTGCATGTACATTATCGTTTAAATGTTTTATAGTTGCATTATAAAACAATGCTTTTCCGGTTTCAGCATCAATATAAAGATCTCCGCGGCTTAAAGGTTTTGTAGCATAAATGTCAAACTTGTAAGCCAAACGAACTTTATCAGTTGTGCGTATTTCACCTTGTTCTTCCATTGCAGGCAACAAAACAAGTTCTCCTTTTGGTTTTTCATAATCCATTGCTATAGCATCTTGTGGTTTTTCCCAAAGATATTCTGTTGCATGTGTGTAGCTAAGTGCTCTGTTGAAAGCTTCCTGAGAAGAAAGTTTGGGTGTAGTTTTAACATTTTCAATATCGTAGAATTCACCATTCATCGATACTAATTTTCCATCTTTTGAATGCAGGGTATAATTGGCAAATTCAACTTTGATTCCCTGTTCATACAATTGAAATTTTTCATGAGTGTAACCTTGTTTGTCAGATTGGGTTTTGATTTTTGCAAAAGATTGAGAGTCTTTTAAACCAAGTTGCTCCTTAAAGACTTTTTGAGCATCTGAGCCTTTGTAAGTTGATTTCTCATTAAAGGTAATTAAACTTGGTTGTCCGTTTTCAGAAACATTTTTCTGACTTATTTGCTTATCTGTCTGAGCAAATGAAGAGATTGTAAAAGTAAAAACAACGGCGGTCGCCATGATTCCTGGTAATTTTTTTCTCATAATTTAAGGGGTTTTTAAAATTTGGTTAAATGATTACAAATAAAACATTTATCGTAAGTAAATACTTTAATTTAGGATAAAAGTATTTTAATTTTGTTAGATAGTCGATGAAATTTGCCGTTAATCGATAAAATGCAACACTTTTTACTTTAAATTCACTTTTATTTAACAAAGGGTAAGAATTTCTCAAAATAGAAAGCCTAAAATCGATAATTCGTTGGTATTTAAATTTTTATATAAAAAAAGTAGTACAGAAACATCATTATATAAGAAATAAAACCTGACATAGCTTTGATTTTATTCAACAAAAAAAGGGCTGGCATAAACGCCAGCCCTTAAAGGGATATGTTTTAAAGAAAAAAATTAAATGTTCATTTCCGGAATTTCGCCTTCTATAATTAATTCTGCTTCGGTTGATGCAATGATACGCTCAACAGAAACACCTGGCGCTCGTTCTAAGAGCTTAAAACCGTTTTTAGTCACTTCGAGAACTGCGAGCTCTGTTACAACCTTTTTAACGCATCCTACGCCTGTTAATGGCAAAGTGCATTTTTTAAGAATTTTAGATTCTCCAGCTTTATTAACGTGCATCATTGCAACAATGATATTTTCGGCAGAAGCCACCAAATCCATTGCGCCTCCCATTCCTTTCACCATTTTACCCGGAATTTTCCAGTTGGCAATATCTCCGTTTTCAGAAACTTCCATTGCGCCAAGAATAGTTAAATCAACTTTTTGACTTCGAATCATTCCGAAACTAAAGGCCGAATCAAAGAAACTTGCTCCCGGAAGCGTAGTAATCGTTTGTTTTCCAGCATTGATAATATCAGCATCTTCTTCTCCTGCAAAAGGAAAAGGCCCCATGCCAAGAACACCGTTTTCACTCTGAAACTCAACTGCTATATCTTCTCTCACATAATTTGCAACCAAAGTGGGAATCCCAATACCCAGATTAACAAAATATCTGTCTTTTACTTCTTTAGCAATTCGTTTTGCTATATCTTCTTTTGTTAACATAAACTCAATGTGTCAATTTGGAAATTAGATAATTAGATAATGCCTAAACATTGAACAATCTAATTAATTCTAATTATCACATTTTCTAATTATCTAATATTTTACTTTATGTAATTTAAGGTAATTTTATAAAAATCAATAACATATCAATTATCAAATTTATTTAACGCAACAATTTTGCGTTATCTAATTCATTATCTAATTGACAAATTATCTAATTATCTAATTCCTCTGTCTTACAGTAAGTTGCTCAATTCTTTTCTCAAATTTTTCTCCCTGAAAAATGCGTTGTACCATAATTCCCGGAATGTGAATTTGATTTGGATCTAAAGTTCCAACAGGAACCAGTTCTTCAACTTCGGCAATGGTAATTTTTCCGGCTCCGGCCATACACGCATTAAAGTTTCGGGCAGTTCCTTTAAAAATAAGATTTCCAGCTTCGTCACCTTTCCATGCTTTTACAATGGCAAAATCAGCTTTGAAAGCTTCTTCCATAATATGCATTTTTCCATTGAACTCACGAACTTCTTTACCTTCTGCTACTTCGGTTCCGTAACCTGCCGGTGTAAAGAAAGCTGGAATTCCCGCTTGGGCCGCACGACAACGTTCTGCAAGGGTTCCTTGTGGCGTTAACTCCACTTCTAATTCACCGGAAAGCATCTGACGTTCGAATTCTGCATTTTCACCCACGTACGAGGAAATCATTTTTTTGATTTGTTTCTTCTGCAAAAGCAATCCTAAACCAAAATCATCAACTCCTGCATTATTCGAAATACAAGTTAAATCTGAAATTGATGTGTTTACTAAAGCAGCAATAGTATTTTCAGGAATTCCGCATAAACCAAAACCACCAAACATAATGGTCATTCCGCTTTCAATTCCTTTTATAGCATCCTGCACGCTATCCACTTTTTTTGTTATCATAACAAACTGACTTTATTACTGTATAATTTTGATAAAAATACCATTTTTAGATTAAATTATAACGATTTCGTAAAAATAAATCTATAGCTAGTTTAACCGCAAAGCTCACAAAGACAAAAACGCAAAGTTCGCAAAGCTTTATAAAACCTTAGCGAACTTTGCGATAAAAAAATTTTATACTTATTTCAAAAAAAATCCTTTTGTTTTCGACTGATTTCAGAAGATCACAAAAGGATAACTTTATTTACAACCGAACTTTAAACTATAATTCGAATTCGTCTGTATTTTGTTCTGTTGTAGTTGTATCTTTTACTTTTGGTGCGCTGTAACAATCTACTTTGATAGAAAGGTTTGCCGGACGCTCAAATTCTGATTTAGAAATTTGTAAATTCTTATCGGCATAACACAATTTCATGAAGTAAGCCCAAACCGGTAAAGCTGCTGTTGCACCTTGTCCGTAAGTCAAACTTTTAAAACGTGCCGAACGATCTTCGCATCCAACCCAAACACCTGTTACTAAGTTTGGAACCATTCCCATAAACCAACCATCTGATTGATTTTGTGTTGTTCCTGTTTTACCCGCAATCGGATTTTTGAACATGTATGGATATCCTGTCCAACGATTATCTCCGCTTCCACCGCCTTGCGTACGTAAACGTGCACCAGAACCGGTTTCTGTAACTCCCTGCAATAATTTGATTACTGCAAAAGCGATGTCTTTATTTAAAACGTCGTGTGATTCCGGAATTGGCTCATAAATAACCTCACCGCTTTTATTCTCGATACGACTTAAAAATTGTGGTTTTACATACACTCCCTGATTTGCAAATGTGCTGTAAGCCGCAACCATATCTTCAACCGTAATATCTACAGCTCCTAAAGCAATAGAAGGCTGAGCGGGAATTTCGGTTTTAACACCTAATTTATGTGTTAATTCCACAACGGCTTCTGGACCAACACGATCTATTAATTTAGCAGAAACGGTATTGATCGAATTTGCTAAACCTTGTTTTAAAGTTACCATTCCGCGGTATCTGTTGTCAGAGTTTCTTGGCTCCCAATCTTCTGTAACATGGTGGCGTCCTTTATGAATCATAAAAGGCCCATCTAAAATGGAATCACAAGGAGACATATTTAATTCTTCAATAGCAGTTGCATAAACGAAAGGTTTAAATGTAGAACCTACTTGTCTTGCTCCCTGCCCAACGTGATCGTATTGGAAATATTTGTAGTTGATTCCACCAACCCACGCTTTGATATTTCCGGTTTGTGGCTCCATCGCCATTAAACCAGATTGTAAAAAGTGTTTGTAATAACGAATAGAATCCAGCGGCGTCATAATAGTATCGCGTTCTCCTTTCCAGGTAAAAATGCGCATTTGTGTTTTTACTTTGAATGAAGCAATAATATCGTCTTCGCTTTTGTCCAGATCTTTCATGATTGCCCAACGAGTTGAGTTTTTCATTGCCTGCATCATGATTCTGTCTGTTTCTGCTTGTGTAATATTTACGAAAGGCGCATTTTTATTGTTTTTCTGTTCAATAGTAAACTGCTGTTGCAAATTTTTCATGTGTGCAGAAACTGCTTCTTCAGCATATTGCTGCATTCTTGAATCGATAGTGGTATAGATTTTTAAACCATCTTTGTAGATATCATAATCAGAACCATCTGGTTTTTTGTTTTCAGCCATCCATTTTTTCATGTAATCACGAAGATATTCTCTGAAATAAGTTGCTGTACCTTCACGGTGGCTTTCTAATTTGAATTTCAAGGCAATTGGTAAAGCTTGTAATCTTTCTTTTTCTGCTGTAGAAATCATTTTAGCTTTCTCCATTTGTCCAAGAACAACATTACGACGGTTTTTTACTCCTTGCGGATTACGAACCGGATTGTATAAACCTGAATTCTTGAACATTCCGACTAAAATAGCCGATTCGTCCATTGTCAAGTCCTTTGGATCTTTCGAAAAATAGGTCTGTGCTGCAGAACTTACTCCAACAGAATAATTTCCGAAGTCGTAAACATTGCAATACATGGCCAAAATTTCGTTTTTCGTGTATTGTCTTTCAAGACGAATGGCAATAATCCATTCTTTTATTTTTTGTACAATTCTAAATGGCAAGAACTTAGAACCTTCACCATGAAATAATTGTTTAGCTAATTGTTGTGTTAGTGTACTCGCTCCACCATTTGTTCCTAAAGTAAAAACGGCTCTTAAAGTTCCACGTCCGTCAATTCCGGAATGTTCGTAAAAACGAGCATCTTCGGTGGCAACTAACGCTTCAACTAGGCTTTTTGGTAAATCCGAATATTTAAGCTGCGATCTGTTGGTTTTAAAATACTTTCCAATTACAACTCCATCAGAAGAAATAATTTCTGTTGCTAAGTTAGAATCCGGGTTTTCTAAATCTTCAAAAGAAGGCATCGATCCGAAAAGCCCCCACGAAGCAAATAAAAAGAAAGCCAGAATGCCTAATAAAAAGTAGACAAAAAATCTCCAGAATTTCTTTTTATAGTAGTTAATATCTTTAGTACTATTAGGTTGATTGTTTTTTTTGGTGGCCATAACTATTTATCTAATCTTTTTGTTCTATTCTAAAACCTACGTCTGTAATACCTTCTAAAGCTTCAACACCAGGAATTTTTCCCGATTCACGAACAGCTTGTTTGATGTGTACTTTGTATTTTCCTCTAAACTTAACATCCTCTTTGTAATACAGTTTACTTTCTTTTATATCAGTAAAACCATTTCCTAACAAGGTTCCATCTGGTTTAGCCATTTCGTATTCTAAAGTATCGACTTTGGTAAAACCATTTGGTGTTTCAATAGCAACAATTAAAAACAAATTTTTGAAAGGATAATTGTTGTTATCTCTCAAATTTACAAATAAATTGTATTTTTTGGTAGAATCTAAAACAGGCAGATCAAAGGTTACAATACTGTCTTTGTGCCAGGCGCTTCCAACAGATTTGTACTCATCGAATACTCTTTTTTTATCACAAGAAAAAAGAAGTATTGCTGCCAAAAGAAGAATTCCGCTATTTTTTATTCTCATTTTTAGTAATAATTATAGGTTTTCTCGGTTCAGCTGGTTTGTTATCATTCGATTTGGGCTTATTCGAATTATTTGGTTTATTGTTATTATTCTGTTTGTTTTTGTTCGGATTTCCTCCTCCCGCAGGCTTATTGCTGTTATTGTTACTTTGTTGCGGTTTAGCAGGAGTAGCCACTACAGTGCCTTCAGCGTTAGGTTTGCGTTTGCGATTTGGCTTTTTCTTTCTTTTTGGCTGATCAAAACGAGTCAAACTTTCCTGACCCATTGCGTTATTAAAATCTTTTTCAGGTTCTGAAACTACTTCAATAGCAAAATCTTCAAGAGAAGAAACTTTGTTTTTCAGTTTATTTTCAGCGATAATTTCTTTTACCTGATCAATTTTCAAAACATGCCAGTTTGCAAAATTATTGGTGTAAGCAAACCACATCAAGCCTTTAAAAATATCTTGTTTTTGGCAAATTGCATCTCCTTTTTCGGTAACTAATTTAGTATCGTAATCCGGAAAATCCTTCAAGGCATCCATGTATGTATCTAGTTCGTAGTTTAAACAACACTTTAATTTTCCGCATTGTCCGGCTAATTTTTGGGGATTTAGCGAAAGCTGTTGGTAACGCGCCGCCGAAGTATTGACACTTCTAAAATCTGTTAACCAGGTTGAACAGCAAAGTTCACGTCCGCAAGAACCAATTCCACCCAAACGAGCCGCTTCCTGACGGAAACCTACTTGTTTCATTTCAACTCTTGTACTAAATTCTTTAGCAAAATCTTTAATCAAAAGTCTAAAATCGACTCTGTCATTTGCTGTGTAGTAAAAAGTAGCTTTTGACCCATCTCCCTGAAATTCGATATCAGAAATCTTCATCTCTAATTTATGCTGAATTGCCAATTCACGCGCACGAACTTTCATTGGTTCTTCGCGATCACGGGCTACAGACCAAATGTCGATGTCTTTTTGAGATGCTTTTCGATAAATTTTAGGCACTTCGTTACTTTCGTGATTAACACCTTTTTTCTTCATTTGAATTTTTACCAATTCTCCTGTCAAAGTAACAATCCCAATATCATGTCCTGGCGATGCAACAGTTGCTACAATATCACCAATACTTAAAGTTAATTTCTCTGAATTTCTAAAAAATTCCTTGCGTCCGTTTTTAAAACGAACCTCAACACAATCAAAAATCGCCTCTCCATTAGACGGACTCATGTTCGCAAGCCAGTCAAAAACAGTCAATTTATTGCAGCTATCGGTGCCGCAAGTCCCATTATTTTTACAACCCTTTGGTGCGCCACCATCTGAGGTTGAACAACTTGTACATGCCATAATTATATATGTAGTGCTGCAGAAACGCAGCTTAAGTTCATAAACGTTTGATCGGTAAAGATAGTATTTTTTTTAGTTTGCTTTTTATGGATTACTTCTAAAGGGTTGTTAAATAAAAAACCTGCCCTTTTTTAGTATCAAAATCATTTTAATTTTCTTCTCTATCTATCAATTTTAGAAAATATTCTTCAAAAAAAGCTCACTCCGTCAATTTTATTATATAAAAAAATCCTTTTTAATTTTTATCCTGAAATATATTTATCAATTTTATGTTTTTATCTTACAACATAATTCGGGAACGCCTAAATTATCAATTCTGATTTAAAATCAAACTTAATTCTTCATTTTAAATACCACTACAAATGCAAAACCAGATTGAAAGTTTCCTTTTTCAGGGAAAATTTGACGAGGCCAGAGAATGCCTAAATAACGGAGAAAAATTTAACGAACAATATCTTAAAAACAATTTTTCTCAAATCGCAGCCAAAATTATTGAAGCCAAAGAGATTGATTTCATCGAAAAATTAATAAATGCCGGATTTATTGAAACCGATATTTACGAACTGGACAGTTTTGACAAATCAATTTTTGCTCCTTTGACCAGATATTTAAAAGATGATGACGAATCGCTTTCATTTTTCGAAGCTTTGATGTCAAAAATGGACAATCTTAATGATGAAATCAGCGATCAGACTTTGCTAAGATATTTTCTGGAAAAAAGTGCTCCTCCAAAAATCATAAAAACCCTTATTGATAATTTTGGAGCAAATACGCAGTATAAAAACAATGCCGAAGAAAACCTCATCTACTCTGTTATAAATACTTATGGTTTGGAAACAGAGAAAACAAAAGAATACATTTCTATACTTACAGACAACGGTGTTGACATTAACGAAAAAAATATTGTTGGGACAACTCCGTTAATGTGCGCTGTTAAAAGAGCCAGAAAAGATATTCTATCGTTCTTGCTTGAAAACGGCGCCGATCCTAACGAAACCGACAACCTCAACAATACTGCTTTTTATTATGCTGTGGCTGAACAGTTTTCGTATGATATGTACGATGCTTTAGCAGCTGTTTCTTCACCTGATTTTAATATTGTAAACAAAGACGGACGAACTTTATTGACTAATTTTATCAATTCTGTTTCTGGTTCGCCAACAGATATTACATTTCTTGAAAGATTGTTAGCTGATGGTGCCGATGTGAATTTCTGTGCTCAACATTACGGACAGCCAAAATCCGGAATTGATTTTATTGTGGAAAAGAAGTCAGATATCCTGAAATCAGTTTTAGAAAATGTTTCTTTAGATATTAACGAACAAGACAATCAAGGAAACACGATTTTGCATAAAGTTTGTGCCTATAATGTTAATTATGATGCCGAAATGGCAAAGGAAACCTATAGAAAAGTAAAATTATTACTAGATCAGGGCGCTGATATTACGATCACCAATGATAAAGATGAAACAGCTTTAATGCTGGCTTCTGGCGATAATTTGAAAATTAAAACGGTTGAACTTTTAATGAAACAATAAATAATCATTTACTAAAAAACATATACATGTCAATGTCATTTATAATTGCCTGTGAAAACGGCAACAGAAAAATAGCCGAGTTACTTCTTCAAAATAAAGAAGTCGATGTAAAGTATACAGACGAAAGAGGAAGAACCGCATTACACTATGCCGCGCACAGAGGATATTTGGATATTGTAAAAATATTGACCGAAGATGGCGCCGATATTAATTATGAAGACCATCAGGGAGAAACACCGTTATATTTTGCCTGTTTGCAAAAACAGAAACAAACTGCTTTGTATCTTTTAGAAAATGGTGCGGAAATTACCAAAAACGATAAATACGGAAATAGCCTTTTGCATTTAGTCGTTCAGACTGCTCAAATTGAAATTGCAACAAAGTTGCTTGAAGCAGGAATTGATGTTAATTTACTGAATAACAATGGTGAAACTCCTCTTTTACTGGCATCCGCAAAATTAAACCGAGAAATTATTCAATTGCTTTTGGACAAAGGTGCCGATATAAATGTAACCGACAAACAAGGAAATACACCTTTACTTTATGCTTGTTATACAAAATTGATCCCGATGGTGACACTGCTTCTTGATAATGGTGCAGCTATTAATCATGCAAATCATGCCGGCGAAAACGCACTTTTAATTGCCTGTTACGAAACCAACAGAATGCTTGCTAAGCTTTTAGTTGAAAGAGGAGCCGATGTTTTTGTATCCAATAATAATGGATATTCGCCTATTTGGTACGCTTGCGCAAATAATCAAAAGGAAATTGTTTCTTTGTTTTTAGAAAATGGAGTTGATGTAAACTACAGCAAACCTTTGGCCAGCGATACTTCTTCAATGAATGATTATCTGGATTGGATTGTTAGCGCTACCAATATTTCTAACGAATCTAGCTTTACATTAAACACAACTTATAATTATGGCGGAGAAAGTCTTTTGCATGTGGCTACCAAAAAAGGTAATTTGAGCATGGTAAAATTACTAATTGAAGCTGGAGCAAACATCAATATTCAGGATGAATCCGGGAACACGCCTTTACATTACAGTGCCGCAAACGGAAAGAAAGATGTGGTAAAATATTTACTTGATAACAAAGCCGATGCCTCAATTGTAAACGTAAAAGAACAAAAAGCGATTGATTATTCGAATGTGAAAGGTTTTAATGAAATTACCGAAATGATTCTAAAATATGCTCCTTCGGGAACTGTTGTTACTCCAATTCACCAACAAGAACCTCAAAAAACTGATGTTTCAAATTCTATGGAAGGAAAGAAAAAAGCATTGTTAGATTTGAAAGAACTTTTAGATGCCGGAATATTAACTTCAGAAGAATTTGATACTGAAAAAAGTAAAATTTTAAAAGGTTAATAATCAAATAGGGTTTTACTTTTTTTATTCCAGAAGTACTAAAATTTGTTAAGTTTACAATAATTTATGATTTAGCATAAAACCAAAACCGTCCCAAACCAAACCTTAGCTTAATGAACAACCAAATTGTATTAAACGAACTAAACGAAGAAACAAACTACTTTAACCATTTTAATTTTTCAAAGTTTAAAAATATTCTATACCCTCTTGCTATTGTTGCCTTTCTTTTTATCATCAGGCAGTTTATCACAAATAATTTTTACATTTCAAGACCGGGAGGTTATGGAATGCTTGAATTATTTGACCCTCTTAATAGTGCTAAGGAATTACCGATATGGGCAGAAATCCTTAATGGATTTATCGGCATATTAATTACAATAATAATGCTTTGCTGGGAAACAGTCTATGAAAAAAAATATGATAAAATTAAGTTTGTTCTCTTAATCTGCTTACCATATGCAACTTTGTACGTAATCAATGTTTATTCCAATTTTTATGGATCAGGAACTCCAAAATCATTGTCTACTATTTATTTCATCATGGGTTTTTTCCCAACATATGCTTTATACGGTGCATTAAGAGGAAAAATACTTTATGAAAAAAAAATAAGCTTAATAGGATATTTGATTGGAATTATTGCCATAGTAAGCATCAGTCCAATATATCAAAAACTTGGATCATTAATGCTGAATAACGATTTACTTATACCTGTTTATTCTTATGGAACTGCGGTTTCAAATGTTTTTATCCCACTATCTTTTTTCTATTTTCTATTTTTATCAGATGCCGGATTCTCTTTTAAGAATTTTATAAAAATGCCATCTGCTTCATTTATAACAAACAAAAAGTTCACGGCGCACTTTATAATTCTATTTACTTCTTTATTTGCTCTTCATTTGAACTTCACAGAAAACTTCTCCCAACATTGGTTTGGAGATATGAATTCTAGATTTGAAATTATTTTCTATAGTATATTTGAGTTTTTTCGCATTATTTTTCAAGTTGCATTTGTATACTTACTGTTTTCACAGCTATTGCTTTTACAATTAACTGCATTACGAAGAAGACCCTTATGGATCTATTTTTTAAGTTTTATCCCAGTAATTAATTTGATTCCATTATTTCTTTTTTTCCGCAAGAGCATCCCATTAAGTAATGTTGAATATCTTGAAATGGAAGATAAAGAACAGCAAAATCGATCTTTTCTTCAGTTGTTCATTTTATTTTTTGCAACTGTATATGGCATCTACAAGTTTATTGCAATCGGATTAAGCCGCGAAAACTTAATTTATCTGATCTTAGCCGTTATTTTACTGTATATTTTTATATTATATTTTAAAATTGGTATTTGGATTGCTTTTGGACTGTTGGGCATAATGGCGATATACTTTTTATACCAAGATATGCCGACTGGTTTGTACTATACTTGTGCATTAATTTATGGCGCTATCGGCCTATACAATCTTCACATTGCCTTATTTTGGACAGCCGAAGAATGGGATAAAATCGAGGAAAGTATTGAAGAAGTTTAAACATAAAAAGAGCCGCAAGTTGCGGCTCTTTTCTTTTCTATATCATTTCTAAGTCTCCTTGACCGTAATAATCTTCACCGGGCAAGCTTTTGCTGCCAACTCACAACTTTCAACAATGGTGTGATTGGGAGACTTTAAGGTAAAAAATCCTTTTGCATTTACAGAATGAATCAAAACTGATTTTCCGTCTTTTTTGGACATTTGAAAATGTACCGGATCCATTTCGACACAGTAATTACAGCCAATGCATTTGTCTCTTTGTAAAGTTACGATAACCATTATGCTTCAACAATTTTATATAATTTATCAGACATTCTGATTCGGAACGGAAGTTTTAAAGTACAATCATCTCCTTTTGTTGCTTTTTCAGCAGTAATATCACCCACAAACATTTCATCAATAATCATTTCCTGAGCACCTGTACTTGGTCCTGTTACCAGGATTTTGTCCCCAATTTTTATATCATAAGCTTCAATTTTAAATTGTCCAACTTCTGCTTTTGGGAAATAATGTGTTCCTTTTCCAACATAAACCTTCTTTTGCGTTGCTGCAGATCCCGGAATATCGCTCCACTCGCCTAGTTCCTGACCCAAATAATATCCTGACCAGAATCCGCGATTGTAAACCGTATTCAAAGCTTCCATCCAAATTTTGATTTTTTCTTTAGAGAATGATTTGTCATAATAAGAATCAATTGCTTCGCGATACGTTTTGATAACCGTTGCTACATATTCCGGCGCACGGCCACGGCCTTCAATTTTCAGCACCTGAATTCCGGAATCAATTACCTGATCCAGAAAATCAATTGTGCATAAATCTTTTGGCGACATCATATATTCGTTATCCAATTCAATTTCAAAACCAGTTTCCTGATCGATAACGGTATATTTTTTACGGCAATTTTGCTTACAAGCGCCACGATTTGCTGATGAATTATGCGAATGCAAACTCAAATAGCATTTTCCCGAAACCGCCATACATAATGCACCGTGTCCAAAAATTTCAATTTCTACCAAATTCCCGTTCGGTCCTTTTATCTGCTCTTTTTCAATTTGGTCCGTAATTTTCTTTACCTGACGCAAACTCAACTCGCGACTTAAAACCATTGTGTCTGCAAATAAACTGTAGAATTTTATAGTTTCGATATTGGTTACATTCAGTTGTGTAGAAATATGAACTTCCATCGAAATACTTTTTGCCATTGCGATAACCGCTTGGTCTGATGCAATAACCGCAGTAATATTGGCTTCTTTGGCTTTGTTCAAAAGTGTTTTTACCACCGATAAATCATGATCGTAAATAATGGTGTTTAAAGTCAGATAACTTCGAACATTTTTAGCCTCACAACGATTAGCTATTTCCTGCAAATCATCCATAGTGAAATTTACTGTCGAACGCGCACGCATGTTAAGTTGTTCTACACCAAAATAGATAGAATCTGCGCCATTATCTAGTGCAGCCTGAAGAGACTCAAAGCTACCCGCAGGAGCCATAAGTTCGATTTTGTTGTTTGTTGTCATTTTTATTTGTATTGTGCTCAATGGCTAAACCACAGGCAATGCTTTTTGTGTGTATTTTTTAAATATAGCGTGGTTTCAACCACGGGAAACGTATCGATCGCGATCAACCTTCCAGATTTAGTATCGTTGTAAATATTCTTTGCGTCCTGCGGTTGAAACCGCAGGCTATATTTTGCTTTTGTGTGTGGTATTTTCAATATAGCCCGTGGTTGAAACCACGGGAGATGTATCGATGCCCATCAATCTTTCGGGATTTAATATCGTTGTAGATATACATTACGTCCTGCGGTTAAAACCGCAGGCTATATTTTCCCTTTTGCGTGTGGTATTTCAATATAGACCGTGGTTTCAACCACGGGAGATGTATAGATGCCCATCAATCTTTCGGGATTTAATATCGTTGTAGATATACATTACGTCCCTGCGGTTAAAACTGCAGGCTATATTTTCCCTTTTGCGTGTGGTATTTCAATATAGACCGTGGTTTCAACCACGGGAAACGTATCGATGTCGATCAACCTTTCGGAATAATAATATCGTTGTAGATATACATTACGTCCCTGCGGTTAAAACCGCAGGCTATGTTTTGTCTTTTGTGTGTGGTATTTCAATATAGACCGTGGTTTTAAACACGGGAGACGGATTATTAAACATTCATTTATTCCCCAATCCATGTAATTTTACAAATTCATCAAATTCATCTTGTCCATTTTTCTTTAGATGATGTTTCTTTTGATTTTTTATGTAATGGTAAACGATATCTAACTGAGATTCACTGACTGAAAAAGCCGCATAGCCTGTTTGCCAAGCAAATTTTTCAAGGATAAATTCTCCTCTATTTATAAAATGAGAAGAACTTCCTTTTATTTGCTTTACAATGTCTGAGATTGTTTTTTGTGGATTTTGTAAAAATAAAACATGCACATGATCTGGCATTCCATTTATGATTCTAACAGGGCAACCTAGATGAATTAACTCTTCATGAATGAAATCGTACAATTTTTTGTCAATTGAATAATCAATTAATTCCTGACGATTTTTTGTTGCCCAAATTACATGAATTCATAATTTGGTAAAAGACTGTGACATAAATAAATTAGCATAAAATTTTTGCTAATTTACAATTTTATACAATTTATCTGACAAACGAATGCGAAATGGTATCTCAAAAGTAACTTTATCTCCAATTTTAGCAGTCGTAGTTTCTGCGCCGTCAACGATCATTTTTTCTAAAACCAATTCCTGATTACCTGTAGTAGGTCCGGAAATTAAGATTTTATCGCCAATGTTTAGTTCTTGATTTTCGATAGTAAATTGTCCAACCTGCGCTTTTACATAGTAATGTTCGGCTTTTCCAAGAAGTACTTTTTTGATTTTTATTTTTTGACGAATATCAGCCGGCTTTTCGGATGAAGCCAAGGCAGTATTTGGTAACTCACCTGAATGTTTGAATTTTAGATTCTCAGATTTTCCTTTTCTAAACACTTTGTTTCCAACCTGTTTTCCGGTTCTCAAACGAACTTGATCTACCAAAGGCATATGAATAATGTCTAGACATTCTGTAGAACAGCAGTTTTCCATTGCCGTTTTACATTCATCACATTGAATAAACAATAAATGGCATCCGTCGTTTTCGCAATTAGTATGATTATCACAAGGTTTTCCGCATTGGTGGCATTGTGAGATAATATCATCGGTAATTCTTTCGCCAAGACGATTATCGAATACAAAGTTTTTTCCGATGAATTTGCTTTCTAAACCTTCGGCCTCAATTTGTTTGGCGTAATTGATAATTCCACCTTCTAATTGATACACATTTTTAAATCCCTGATGTTTAAAATATGCACTTGCTTTTTCACAGCGAATTCCGCCTGTACAATACATTACAAGGTTTTTATCTTCTTTATGATTTTGAAGTTGTTCGTTGATTATTGGTAAACTCTCTCTAAAAGTTTCAACATCGGGAGTAATCGCGCCTTTAAAATGCCCCACTTCACTTTCATAGTGATTTCTAAAATCTACTACAATTGTGTTTGGATCATCAAGGATATCGTTGAATTCTTTGGCTTTCAAGTGAACGCCTATATCGGTAACGTCAAAAGTTTCGTCGTTTAAACCGTCAGCAACAATTTTATCGCGAACTTTAATGGTAAGTTTTAAAAAGGAATGATCATCATGTTCTACGGCTTCATTTAATCGTATGCCTTTCATGAAATCATAAACTTCAAGAGTTGCTCTAAAAGCTTCTAAATTTTCTTCAGGAATACTCATTTGAGCATTTATTCCTTCATTGGCAACATAAATTCGGCCTAAAGCATCGAGCTTATTCCAGGCTAAAAATAAATCGTCGCGAAATTTTTTGGGATCTTGAATTTTGGCATACGCATAGAAAGACAACGTTAGTCGTTGTTTACCGGCATCATCAATCATGATGGCTCTTTCTTCTGCGCTCAAAGTGTTGTACAGTTGCATGCTATAAACAGTTTTAAGTTTAGAAATTATTTTTTGAGGTGCAAAAGTACAAAAAAGGTTCAAAGAAGCAAAGTCTCAAAGGAACAAAGGTTCTGAGATACTGAGTTGCTAAGATTCTAAGCTTTAACAAAACTTAGTAAAAATAAAAAAGCACTAAAATAATAGTGCTTTTTAAAATCTTTGTACCTCTGTACCTTTGCTTCTTTGAACCTAATTAACAATACTCGTTAAACGCATCTTGCAAATTCTCAGCGATTAATTCTGCCGGGCGACCTTCGATGTGGTGACGCTCTAACATGTGAACCAATTCTCCGTTTTTGAACAAAGCCATAGATGGCGAAGATGGAGGAAAAGGAAACATATGTTGTCTTGCAGCATCAACAGCTTCTTTATCTACACCTGCAAATACAGTAATTAAGTGATCTGGTTTTTTAGCTCCTTCTAAACTCATTTTTGCTCCCGGACGTGCGTTTCTTGCAGCACAACCACAAACAGAGTTTACAACAACTAAAGTGGTACCTTCAGCTTTGATAGCATTATCTACAGCGTCAGCACTATGTAAATCTTGAAAACCTGCAGCAGTAAGTTCAGCTTGCATTGGTTTTACCATTTCTTCTGGATACATATTTTTATCTTTTAAATTTTACTTTTGATCTTGCAAAGTTACAAAGATTACTCGCAACTAGTAAATTTGAAGTATAAAGTTTTGTTATAGTTCGATATGAGATTTAAATCAAACAAAATGATATAAATACATGCAGTGTTTTTTCAATAATTCTACTAGTAAAATCTAAATTGCCTCTTTTATCTTTTTATGAGCAAATTGATAATTGTGTTCTTTCAAATGGCTGTTTCTGCTTATTCTGTGTCGTGTAGTTAAAACAGTTGCTTTATTTTGTTCTGCAATTTCAATAGTTGAAAGGTAACTGGTCAAATATTTTTTAAGTATTTCTATATTGTCAACGTCGATAGAATAGATTGTTTTCTTCCCTTCATTTTTTATACTTACCAGATTTGCTTTTTTTAATTCCAGTAAATGCTTGGAAATTGTTGATTGTGCTAATGGAATCAGTTCAACAATTTCACCACAAGTTCTATTGTTTCTTTTCCACAAAAGGGTCATAATTTGAATTCGCGTTGGATGTCCAAGTGCTTTGCAAATTTTTCCTATTGCCTTTGTTTCTATATCAAAATTTAAGTGTTTTGTAATTCCCATAAATTTGCCAATTAAATTCATTATCGTAAATGAGCGATTAAGCTAGATTTACATTGTTTTCATCTGCAAAATTAGATGTTAAATGAGTCTTTAGTCGCCTGTAGAAGTTCTTAAAATAAAAGAATAGGGCATTTTTACAGAGGCAAAGAAGTTGCACGCAGATTTGGAAGATTTAAGCAGATGCCCACAGATTCATTTAAAGTTATTCCATAAAAAATCAAAACAAATCTGCTTAAATCTGCGTGAAACAAAAATTCTAAGCAAATATTACCCGAAACAAAGCCTTAATAAATGGAATCTTAGGACATTTTAAAATAACCTTAAAATCTTCTGCTAAGTTTGTTTCTTCATCAAGAAATTTAAAAATCAAAGCAGGATTTCCTTTTCTGAATAAAGAAGAAAAAATAGCACTTCCCAATTCGTTATGACGATACAAAATATCCAAAAGCAATAAATCATAAAACCAAAAGCGGTTTTTTTTATGAAAGGAAGACATTTTGAGATTTTTATCTTGAAGAAATGCTACTAATTGGGTTGATTTTTTATCAGAGTTTTTAAAAGTATAACCCGTACTTGCTTTTGTCCAGCCTCCGGCCGTTCCAATATTCAGAACGCGTTTGGTGTTTTTCTCCCAAAAAGGATAACATGTCATTGGAATACTTCCCTGCTCCTTTTCTGAAATTTCATATTGTTGAGCCCCAAGTTTTTGTAGATAAAGCCGAATTTCTTTTTCATATTCTTCTTTTGAAAGCAGATTCTCTGAAAACAAAGTATATTCAACCAAAGCTTCTGTTTTAGAAGTTGGCAAAACGTACATAAAGCGTGTATTGCCTTTTTGCTCTACCGAAAAATCCATGAAAGTCGCTTGTTTTGGATTGAAGATTTCAGCTTCAGTTTTCACAAACCAACCCACAAAATGCTGTTGCAAAACCGGATATTTACTTTGAGTTAAAGCAAAAGCTTTAGTGTAAATGCTATTGAAGAGATAATTACAAGTGTATCTATTTTCTTCTGTTCCAATAAAAACGTGCGTTTCAAGTTCGTTGATATCGGTTACTTTCTCTTGCGAAAAAACAATATTGGATTGTTTCGAAAGTTTGTCAAAAACAAAATTATAAAAATCTAAACCTCGAATTTGATTGTATTGATAAGGCTTCAACGCCAAATCACGTTTAAAATTCTCATTGGCAAATAACGCCAAATCCCATTTTTTTGAGATGACAGAATTCCATACAGATTCTTCTTTTTCCCAAAAACACCAGGTCCTGTCATTGGTTTTCTTTTGATTTTCATCTAAAAGTAAAATAGACTTATCTGCAAAATTTCCGGACAAAACCATTTTATAAACGGTCATCAAAGCTGCTAAACCTGTTCCGGTAAAAATGTAATCGAAGTGTTTGATTTGAGAAGAATCCATTTTCAAAAATAAGGATTTTTATTCTTTCAATTTTTCTAAAAGCAGTTTAAAACTGGTAGAATCAAGATAATTATTGTATTGTAGAATAATTTCGTTTTTCTCATTCAAAACACATAAAACCGGATATACAATTTGTCCGTTGATGGTTCCTAATTGCAAAGCAAGTTCATGAACACCAACATTATTTCCTGTTGGCTGATATTTAAAAAGCTGGTTGTTAAACGTAACTTCCTTTTTTTCTTCAGCATTAAAATCGATAAAGTAAAAATCTGAATTCAGTTTATCAATAATTTCCTGATTTTTAAAAGTCGTATTTTTCATTCTTTGGCAAAACTGGCACCAATCGGTATGAATAAAAACGACAATTTTTCTCTTTTGAAGTTGTTGTAAACTATCAATCGCCTCAAAAGTTCTGCTTTTTAATTGGCAAAATCCTGTTGAAGTAATTCCCAGAAAGAAGGTAATTATGGCTAGTTTTTTCATTTTGTTTTGCTTTTTGCTACTCCCGATTGCTATCAGGAGTGGTAGATTAAAAGGATTTTGAAAGAAAGTTTGCCACGAATTTCACCAATTTTCACTAATTAAATTCGGGATAATTCGTGTAATTCGTGGCGAAAAAAAATCCTTTTAATCTGTGAAATCTGTAGCATATCATTTTACCTCAAAGTATATCGCAATCCAAAAAAACCACGGATTGTCTGGTTTTGTCCATAAACATAAGTCGTATCAAAAGTTAAACCGTACGGATTATCGGGTGTAACCAATACTTTTCCTGCCGAATCATATTGTACGTTTTTATCAAAAGGATCATTTGTTCTTGAAATCAAAAACGGATTATTTTGTTTTGGAGTAAAATTCAACAGATTCTTGATTCCGCCGTAAATCTCAAAATTCTTCCAGCCGGAATATGTAAACTGAATATTCTGAATACTATACCAAGGAGATTCTGGACTTCTCGGATCATATTCACTCAATAAAGGCAATTTCATCGGACTGTAAACATTTCCGGTATAATCCAATAATAAATTTAAGGATTCTATTTTATATGAAATGCTCCAGGTTCCGGTAAAATTTTCCGTTAAAAATGGTCTTTCAGAAATTCCGTTTTCTACATTTTTATTATCCAGAACCGTTGCGCCTAAAATGAATTTTAATCCCGTTGGAAAATTCACATCAACATTCGTGCTGATTCCCTGACTTATGGCATAACCGTTGATGTTGTCATAAATGATTTTGTTGGGGTCTGTTTCATAATCTGATATGATTTTATTACTGAATCGGGTATAAAAAGCCGTGGTTTCAATTCCGATAAAAGTTCCGTTGGTAAAGTTTATCTTTTGAATATAATTCAGGTTTGCATTAATGGATTGTTCCGGTTTCAAATCACTTTTTATCACAACATCTCTCGAACCCGTAAGTGCTGCATGATCTTCTGTAAATAAATTCACAACCCGAAATCCTGTTCCGGCATTGAATCTAAAAATGGTGTTGTCGCTTTTTTTCCATCGGTAAGCAAATCTCGGTGTAAAAATCGAACCGTGAATGGAGTTATAATCGTAACGCATTCCCAGCAAAACCTGACTCTTTGGCGAAAGCGTAATTTCATCCTGAACGAAGATTCCAGGCAGCCATGTACTTTCTGCTTCCTTTGTTGCTGTAGTATTATCGTCATAATACGAATATCGATTGGCGATTCCGGCAAGTAAATCATTTCGACCTATTTTTTTATCCCAGGTCAACTGCAAAAATCCAATTTTCTGATTGGCTATATAAGATGTTGTTCCATAACGACTGTCCTGATAATGGACATTTCCGGAAAACGAAAGCATCAGTTTTTCTTCAAAAGGCAATTGATAGCTTCCTATTAATTCTCCTCTTTTGGTATAAATGCTTTCACCGTACACTTCATCCCCGCCTCTATACTTTTTCTCCCAACGAACATCTCCGCCCCAACGATCTTCATACATTCCTCGTGCAGCGATCGTAAAAAGACGATTGTTATTTCTTCGAAAATTCCATTTATTAAAAACCGAAATTCGTTCAGAAAGCGTTACATCGGTAAAATTATCCTTGTCTTTATCGATCACCTGATCGTAATTGAAGTAATTGACGCCTATAAGAGAAGTTGCTTTTCCAACGTTAAACTTCGTTCCCAAATCAAGATTACTTTCAAAATAAGTAGTGGTAAAATAATCCGCAGAAAACACCGGAGCAGTTGTTGGGTTTTTAGTAATAATATTAATCAAACCGCCAACAGCTTCGCTTCCGTACAATGACGAAGCGGGACCTTTTACAATTTCAATTCTTTCCACCAAAGAATTCGGAATTCCGGATAAACCATAAACCGTCGAAAGACTACTTACAATAGGCATTCCATCAATCAAAACCAATGTATACGGACCTTCCAGTCCGTTAATGTGAATATCGCCTGTATTACAAACACCGCAATTAAGCTGTGGCCGAACGCCATTAATATTTTGAAGCGCTTCATAAATACTAGCTGTTGGGTTTTTCTTGAAGAAAACCGGTGAATAAACCTCAACCGGAACGGCACTTTCTAATCGTTTCACTGCTTTTAAGGTTCCTGAAACAACAACCTCATTTAGTTGATTTTGATTATCGGTTAATTCAAAATTGAATGTGTTGATAGCATCTTTTGTGACTTCTATTTTCTTTTTTAAAGTTTGAAAGCCTGAATAAGAAATCTGAATGGTATGATTTCCTATAGCAACATTTTCTAACGAATAATATCCCAAACTATCCGTAACTGTTTTTTGGTTGGTTCCCTGTAAATATACACTTGCGGCTTGTATCTTTCTTCCTTCGCCAGATACAAAACCAGATACAGAAGTGGTTTCCTGAGCAAACGAGAATTGTAAAGTAAACAAAATCAATATTAATATTGAGTTTTTCATTGTTATAAAATTAAATTTAGACAAAACTAAAAATTAAATTTGACAAATAACAATTCTCAAGCTAAAAACTTTTAAAAGTGTTTTGATTCAGCTATTTGGAAATATTTTTTGCCACGAATTACACTAATTTTCTCGAATTTAATTCGTGCAATTCGTGGCGAAAAAATCAAATAAATGATTCTTCAATAAGCTCTTTATTGATAGAAGCGCCGGCGAAAGATCCAGAAGAAACTGCCATTGCAACTGATCGTGCCTGAATTACTGAATCTCCACTTGCATAAATACCCGGAATATTTGTTTTCTGCATCATATCAACCTTTATTAAACCTTGCTCTGTTAATTCGCAGCCTAAAGTTTCCGGCAAAGAACAATGCTGTTCAAAAGGTGGTCTGTGATAAATGGCTTTTACTTCAATTTTTGTTTGATTTTTGAAGACGACACTTTGAATATTCCCATTTTCATGTTCCAATGAATCAACCTCGTCTTCAATAATTTCAATTTGATGTTTCTTAAGAATCTTAGTTTGTTCTGATGTTAAAGTTGATTGTCCGTTGGTTAATAATCTTAATTCTTTTGTCCAGTTTGAAATTAACTTCGCATATTCAAATCCCATTTCACCATTGGCAATAATTGCGGTTTTCTCTTTTTTCACTTCGTAACCGTGACAATACGGACAATGCAAAACGGAAATTCCCCAGCAATCTGCAAAACCTTTTATTTCCGGAAGTAAATCTTTAACTCCGGTTGCAAAGAGTATTTTTTTTGATGCAAATGTTTTTCCATCTTCCGTTTTAATTTCAAAACCCTTTTCGGTTTTAATTGCATCTACGGCAGTTCCGCTATAAAACTGAACTGTATTATAAAAGTCAACTTGTATTTTGGCTTTCGCCGAAATAACAGCAGGCTTTTCACCGTCATGCGTAATAAAATTATGAGAATGCGGCGTTTGTCTGTTGCAAGGCAAACCACTGTCTATAACCAACACTTGTCGCAAAGAACGACCTAAACTCATAGCTGCTGAAAGTCCACTGTAACTTCCACCAACAATAATTATTTCAAAATCTTTTTGCTGTATCATACTTTCTTAATTTAATGATTGCTAATTTTATGTGATCTATAATTTAAAAGATGCCCTAGTATCATTCCCGTACCTCCAATAAATATCAGGTCAAGATGAATGTCCAGAATTATTTCGCTCAAAACACTAACCCAGATTAATACCATTGAAATAATAAGGATAGTTGCCACCAACAGATTGGATTTTTTGATAATTTTGAAAACTGCAATCGAACCAATTACAGCAAAAAATAAATCAATAAAAGGATTGTGACTTAACCCCAATGGCAGAATGGTCAGGAGTGGAAAAACCAGGCAATGAACCAAACAAACAGTCGCGCTGGAAATTCCTAAAATATCGTAAAAGGATGTGGATGTTTTCTTCATTTCTTGTACATTTGCTTAATGCAATTTTGTTGCAAATATACACATTAAAATCAACTGCAACAATGTTGCGTTAAATATTTATTAATTCATATCACAATGAAAACAACACGTAACACCGCAGCAAAGACAGCCGTTTTAGAGGTTTTTGAGAAATCTAAAACTGCACTTTCTCATACAGAAATTCAAAAACAATTGAACGATATTTGTGATCGTGTTACGATTTACAGAATTTTGGATCGCTTAATGAATGATGATATTATTCATAAAATTTCTAATCTTGACGGTACGGTTAAGTATGCAAAATGCAACCATTCTCATCAGCGTGTACACATACATAATCATGCACATTTCAGCTGTGAAAACTGCCACGAGATTACTTGCCTTGAAAATGTTAAGCCGAGTTATATTATGCCGCATAATTATAAAGTTAAGGAGATAAATTTCACCTTATCAGGATTATGCCCAAATTGTTTAAATTCTAACATTTAAGATTTAGGCTTGCCTAAAAATATTGTTGTGCGAACACAATTTATCCCTATATTTGTTTAAACAACATTTTTTACAATGACCAAATCTTTAGAAGAAGTTCACCAATCAGTTGCTACAGAACATAAAAAAACAGGATTCAGAAAAATATTAGCCTTTTTAGGCCCCGCCTATTTAGTAAGTGTGGGTTATATGGATCCCGGAAACTGGGCAACAGATATCGCTGGCGGAAGTCAGTTTGGATATTCTTTACTTTGGGTTTTACTAATGAGTAACCTAATGGCTTTACTTTTGCAAAGTTTAAGTGCCAGACTAGGAATCGTAACACAACGTGATTTGGCACAGGCTTCGAGAGAAACCTATTCTAAATTCATCAATTATATTTTATACTTTCTAGCCGAAATTGCCATAGCCGCCTGCGACTTAGCCGAAGTTTTAGGAATGGCAATTGGAATCAATCTATTATTTGGTATTCCACTTATTGAAGGTGTGTTGATTACCGTTTTAGATACTTTCATTTTATTATTCTTAATCAATAAAGGCATTCGAAAAATGGAAGCGTTTATTATCGCTTTAGTGGCGATTATTGGATTCTCTTTTATTTTTGAAATGATTTTTGCAGAACCGGAACTTGATAAGGTAATTATCGGATTGATCCCTTCGATTCCGAGTTCAGCTGCTTTATATATCGCTATCGGAATTATTGGTGCGACGGTAATGCCGCATAACTTGTATCTGCACTCTTCATTGGTGCAAACCAGAAAATTCGACCGAACTCCGGCCGGAATCAAACAAGCTTTGAAATACAATTTTATCGATTCTACGATTGCTTTAAATCTGGCCTTTTTCGTAAATGCGGCTATTTTAATTTTGGCAGCAGCCACATTTTATAAAAACGGAATGTTTGAGGTGGCCGAAATTCAGGATGCGCACGAATTTCTGGAACCGTTGTTGGGAACAAAATGGGCTCCCATTTTATTTGCCGTTGCCTTAATCGCCGCCGGACAAAGTTCGACCATAACCGGAACTTTAGCCGGACAAATCGTAATGGAAGGTTATTTAAATTTAAGGATTCAGCCTTGGGTACGCCGAATCATAACGCGTTTAATTGCCATTGTTCCTGCCGTAATCGTGATTTTAATTTATGGCGAAAGTGTAACCGGAAAACTTTTAATCCTAAGTCAGGTTATTTTGAGTTTACAATTGGGGTTTGCGATTATTCCGCTGATACATTTTGTCAGCGATAAAACCAAAATGAAAGGGTTTCATATTTCCAAAATAACCCAAATTGCAGCCTGGATTATTGCTTCGATTATCGTAACGCTAAACGCTAAGTTAGTTTATGACGAGATTACTTCATGGCTTGAAAGTTCAAATCATCCCATGTTTCTATGGTTTACGGTTGTTCCGCTTGCTTTTAGTTTTCTGGCTTTGTTGCTTTACATCGTATTCAAACCATTTATTGCCAGAATAAAATCGAATATCGAAAATCATTCACCTCATCATTTAAAACTTGAATATACGCCAAGAACCGTTTACAGCAAGAAAAACATCGCTATTTCAGTCGATTTCTCGAAAGCCGATGAAGCTGCACTAAACAGTGCGTTTGAACTGGGCGGAATCGAAGCGCAATACACCTTAATTCACATTGTTGAAACTGTTGGTGCATTAATGTACGGAGGTCATGTCGACGATCACGAAACGACAGTTGATGAAAAGTTATTATTAGAATATAAAGATATGCTTTCGCAGAAAGGTTTCAAGATCGAAACTGAACTTGGCTTTGGAAAACCTAACACCGTGATCCCGAAGATTATCAATCAGGGAAATTTCGATATTCTGGTAATGGGAACCCACGGCCACACTGGCTTAAAAGATATTTTATTTGGCACAACGGTAGACAAATTGAGACATAAAATTTCTATACCTTTGTTGATTGTTAAAAAATAGGGACAAAGTACTAAAGTTGCAAAGGGACAAAGGTTTGAAAACTCTGAACCTTTGTCCCTTTGCAGCTTTGAACCTCAAAAATAAAAGAAATGACTTTTTCAGAAGAAAACTACCTTAAAGCGATATACCATCTTACTGCTTCACTAGAAACGGAAGTCAGCACAAATGCGATTGCCGAAATGATGGAAACGAAAGCTTCATCGGTTACGGATATGCTTAAAAAACTGTCTGAGAAAGATTTAGTGAATTATAAAAAATATCAGGGCGTTTCTTTGACGGAAAACGGAAAATTAGCCGCCAAAATGATTGTTAGAAAACATCGTTTATGGGAAGTGTTTTTAGTCGAAAAACTCAACTTTTCGTGGGATGAGGTTCATGATATTGCTGAACAATTGGAACACATCAAATCTGAGCAATTGATTAACCGTCTGGATGATTTTTTGGGTAATCCAACGGAAGATCCACATGGCGACCCGATTCCGGATGCAAATGGAAGAATTGTTAAGATTGAAAAACAGCTGCTTTCTGAATTGACCGAAAATCAGGTTGGTGTTTGCGTAGGCGTGAAAGATACTTCATCTGAATTCCTGAAATATCTGGACAAACAAGAAATTGCATTAGGTTCTAAAATTGAATTCTTGTCCAAAGAATCTTTCGATTTATCGGTCAAAATAAAAGTTGACGGTAGGGAATTATCAATTTCGAATAAGATTGCTTCGAATTTGTTTGTCAAGCTGGTTTAGGCTTTTTCGGTTACAAGAAAATCCAGATTAACGAATTTGCTTTCTAAATTTTGCATCAAATTATCTACTTTGTTCAAACTTAATACATTGATTGCAATTCGTTTTTTAGCGTTCGAATTTGTTTCAATATAAAGCATAAAATTACTTATTCCAAAACCCTTTATCTCACTAAAAATCAATTTACGGGTTTCAAATATATCCTTTGAAATTATGGCATCATTAGTGAAAACAACTTTTTTATTAAAAGCATTTATTATTAAAAGAACCGCAAAAATGATCATGATAAAACTCAATACAGGAGTCAAATAAAACAAATAGCCTGTCGATAAACTTTCGACATATATTTGAAATGCCAATGAATCTGGAGGCAATGTAATGAAAGGAACCATTAACAAACTCCCAAACGTGAGTATTAGTAAAATGGAAAAAACTACAATAAAAACTTTCAGCCTGTGTGACATTGTATAAACATTCATCTGAAAATAATTTAGCTATTAATTTTTCGGCAAAATTAGGAAGTTGTTTTACAATAAAAGAACGATAAAATTTTAATTCTCCTAAAATAAGACATATTTGTTCATCAGTATTTTTTATCGGTTTGAGAAACCCATTTCCCTGCAACATCTTCATTTTGTCTCAATAACATATTCAATTGTCCAACATGATGCTGAACATGTCTCATGTTGTATAGGATCATCTCAATTCTATTGTAGTTTTTCTTTTTGGTGATGAATCTTTCTTTTGAAGTTTTTTCATTTAGTCCATCAATTAAAAAGAAGACTTTTTTACGGGAATACTCCAGATATTCTAACAATTCTTGTTTTAAATAAACTCTTTCAGGTAAAATTCCCTTGGGATCTAATTCAGATAAAGAAAACGGTTTGGGCGGAGAAAATGTATCAGGTTCTGTAGACGAATAATAATCAATCCAAAAAAGGGTATGATAAGCAGAATAGCAAAAATCTTTTTTATCCCAAAAACTTTCCGGACAAACCAAAATGGAACTTTCGAGCATATCTAGTACGGCCCCAAATTGCTTCCATAACATTGTTTTCAGTTCGTCCATAAATTTTAATTTTTAAACAATCCCTTTTTCGATCATTTCAAGCATTACCGGAGACGCATTTTTAAATGTTGGTTCTTGTTCGATGATACTTCCGGCGTTCTTTTTGTTTACTTTAAAAGTCACATCATTATCAGTTGTAAACAAAAGAGCTGTCAAAAACGGATTTTTGATGTAAGTTCCTAAAACCAATAAAGCTTCATCTAAAGTATGAATGCTTTCAACTTCTTCTGTTTTGTAACGAGTCGTCAATGAAATTGAATACGTATTATCTTCATTAAGAACTAATCTAAAATAGATGTTCTTAATTTCAGTATCGCCCATTGTTTTGGCTAAGGTTAATTTTGCAAAAGTGCCGCTTTGAATGCTTTCTTTCACACGCTCACAAAAAAGAGCAAATATAGGTTCGTACATTTTTTTAAGTTGCTAAGGTTCTGAGATGCTAAGTTTCTAAGTTTTAAATCTCTGTGCTATATTTAACCGCAAAGTTCGCCAGGATTTACGCAAAGTTTCGCAAAGCTTATAAATCTTTGGGAAACTTCGTGAAATCTTTGTGTATTTCTGTGGTATAACTCTATTTCCCGGTAAATTCTGCTTTACGTTTTTCTAAAAATGCAGTTGTTCCTTCTTTAAAATCCTGAGTTCCGAAACATTTTCCGAATGATTTGATTTCGGTATCAAAACCATTTTTACCGTCTGTATAATTGGCATTTATTGCTTTTATTGCTCTACTGATAGCAAATGGCGCATTTTTAATGATTTTTTGGGCGATTACGTTTGTAAAAGTCAAAAGTTCTGCCTGAGGAACTACGTGATTTACCAAACCATATTCTTTGGCTTCTTCTGCAGAAATCATTGCTGCGGTCATAATCATTTCCATTGCACGACCTTTACCTACTAATTGTGGTAAACGCTGTGTTCCTCCGTAACCCGGAATTAATCCTAAAGTTACCTCTGGTAATCCCATTTTTGCATTATCTGAAGCAACTCTAAAATGACAAGCCATTGCCAGCTCTAATCCGCCGCCAAGTGCAAAACCATTTACGGCTGCAATTACAGGTTTCTTTAAACCTTCAATAAAATCAAATAATGTTTCTTGTCCTTCTGCCGCAAGTTGCGCGCCTTCAACAATAGTATAATTTGCAAATTCTGAAATATCAGCTCCGGCTACAAATGCCTTTTCTCCACTTCCAGTAATTATAATAACACGAACATCATCATTTTTTGCCAATAATTTTACCGCTTTACTCAAATCACTAATTGTTGCTTTATTTAAGGCATTCAATTTTGTAGGTCGGTTAATGGTTACCGTTGCAATTCTTTCTTCAATAGAAATTAAAAGATTTTCGTAGTTCATGACAGTGGTTTTATGAGTTTGTGATAGGCAAGGAAACTCTAAAAGTGGTTCCTTTTCCGTAAGTTGATTCAAAGGTAATTGTTCCTTTGTAATTTTCGATGATGTTTTTGATAATTCCGAGTCCAAGTCCCATTCCGCTGGTTTTGGTGGTAAACTTTGGTTCGAAAATTCTACTGATATCTTGTTTCTGAATCCCAATTCCATTATCTCTTACTGCGATTTCAACATTGTTGTTTCTTCTTTTCACGGTAACCAAAATTGATTTGTGAAACTGACTTTCCGGAATGGCCTGCGTTGCATTTTTAACCAAGTTGGTAATAACGCGAATTAGTTGTGTACGGTCCATTTTGGAGATAATTTCTTCTTCTTCACTTTCAAAAACAATATAATCTTCGTTGAAAATATCCAGTGAAAGTTCAACAACCTCAACCACATTCAAAGTTTCATTTTGTTGTGCCGGCATCGAAGCAAAATTCGAAAACGCCGAAGCCACCGCTGTCATTGTATCAATTTGCTGAATTAAGGTTTCAGAGTAATCGTTTAATTTCTGTTTTACATCTGGTGCTGTTGGATCAAACTTGCGTTGAAAACTCTGCACCGTTAAACGCATTGGCGTAAGCGGATTTTTAATTTCGTGAGCTACCTGTTTTGCCATTTCGCGCCACGCTTCTTCACGTTCGCTTTGCGCCAGTTTTATAGCACTGGTTTCCAATTTGTCAACCATTCCGTTATATGCCTTGATCAAAAAGTTAACTTCTTTACTATTGGCTTCTAAAACAATTTTCTCGTTTTTCTGATCCAGATTGGTTTCTTCCAATCTGTCTGAAATGGTTTTTAATGATTTTGTGATATAAGTTGAAAGGAAATAGGCCAAAGCAAAAGCCACAATCAACATAAAGGAATACACCTGACTTAAACGAATCAGGAAAGTATTTAACTCATTGTCGTAATAACCATCGTCTTCCAGATACGGAAGGTTTAAAATTCCGAGAGGTTTGAATTTTTCGTCTTTAATTAAACTATATGAGGATCTGTTTTTGACTCCGTCGATGGTTTTAATGTCAACAAAACGTTTTTCTATAGAAGATCGAACTAGTTTCAATATATAGTCCGGAACTGGAGGTGCTACTTTATCAACCGCAAAAGATTCTTTTGAGGATTTCAGCAGTTTTCCGTCAAGACTGTAAATATTGATTTCGATTTTGTGAATTTGGGCCAGTTCATGAATTTTATCTTTAAAAATCAAATCTAAATTAGCCGTTTTTAAAGGATAGGTTGTGGTTGCCAGAACGTAATTGATATGTTCTTTTACCGCATTTTCTTTTCGTTCTAAACGTTCCTGATGATATTCTTTGGCTTCATTTTTAAATTGAATAATCGAAATGGAAGCCAATAAAAAAGATGCCACAACAATCAATACAATCATCGACAGGAAAATCCTTGTTCGTAATGAAAGCATTGACATTTTTAGGTTGTTCAGCATGTTTTGTTTCTTTTGTTTCAGGTTTGCTTCGCCAATTCGGCTCTGCCTCGTGTCAAGTTTCATGTTCCGTTGCGGGTGGCAACTTGAAACCTGAAACTTGAAACTAAAAAAACTATTTTTTCTCTCTTATTCTTTTATAAAAACGGAATCCCAGCATAATAATTATTGAGAATAAAAAGATTCCGATTACACCAAATATCCAGTTGATGGCACTTTTTAAAACTACTAAAAATACAACGGCAAAGAGTATAATTGTAGCGCCTTCATTCCATAAACGCATAAAATTGTTAGTATATTTTACCTCATCGTTTTGAAGCTGTTTGAAAATCTGGTGACATTTTCCGTGATATAAATATAAAAGAAAAACGAAACATAATTTTACATGCATCCACGGCATTTTCATCCATACATGACCTGCATCTGTAAAGAACAGCATCCAAAAAGCAAAAACACTTGCCAAAACTGCCGATGGCCAAGTAATAATATACCACAAACGATAGGTCATTATTTTGTATTGCGCCTGTAGAATTTCCTTTTCAGGAGATGGCTTTTCGTTGGCTTCAATTTGGTACACGAATAAACGTACAATATAAAACAAACCCGCGAACCAGGTTATTACAAATATAAGATGCAGTGATTTTAGATAATTATAATATTCCATGCTTTTTGTTTCAGGTTTCAAGTTTTTTTAAAGTTGATTATGCTCAACAATCTTTACTCTTTACTCTTTACTCTTTACTCTTTACTCTTTACTCTTTACTCTTTACTCTTTACTCTTTATTCTTTATTCTATTTAGCCCAATCATTAATCCAGTTACTCACAGTCTGGCACCACTCATCATCATCGTTCAAACACGGAACAGCTAAAAATTCTTTTCCTCCGTTTGCTTCAAAATCTTCTTTGGCGCGCATGGCGATTTCTTCCAGAGTTTCTAAACAATCTGAAACGAAAGCCGGCGTTACAACTGCTAAATTTTTGATTCCTTTTCCTGGCATTTTATCAATTTCAACATCAGTATAAGGTTCTAACCATTTGTCTCCCGCTAGACGCGATTGAAAAGTCAAACTATATTTATCAGCAGGAAGTCCCAATAATTTCACGACTTGTCTGGTTGTTTCATAACATTGATGACGGTAACAGAAATCATGTGCCGGCGAAGGCGTGTTACAACAAGAACCGTCAATTTTACAATGTGACTTTGTTACATCTGTTTTGCGAATATGACGCTCCGGAATTCCGTGATAAGAGAATAATAAATGATCATAATCAAAACCAACTAAATGTTTCTGAATCGAATCGGCCAAATTCTTAATGTAATCGGGTTTGTTATAAAACGCAGGAACATCCGTAAAAGTCATTTGTGGAAATTTCTTTTTACGAATTTCTTCGGCTTTAACCAAAATAGTCAAGGTCGAAGCCATTGCATACTGTGGATATAACGGAAAAAGCATTACTTCTGTCACGCCTTTGTCATGCAGTTCCTGAAGTCCTTTTTCGATAGTCATGCTTCCGTAGCGCATTGCCAATGCAACAGGAACATTTACTAAAGGCTGTACTTTCTTTTGCATTCTTTCTGAAAGAACTACTAACGGAGAACCTTCTTCCCACCAGATTTTAGCGTAAGCGTGTGCTGATTCTTCCGGTCTTTTTCTTAGGATAATACCACGAACTAAAAAAGCTCTCAACAAATACGGAACATCGATCACGTATTTATCCATTAAAAATTCGTCTAAGTACGGTTTTACATCTTTTGTAGTTGGACTTTCTGGAGATCCTAAGTTTACTAATAATACGCCTTTCATTTATTCTTTGCTTTAGGCTTTAAGCTCTAGGCTTTAAGCGTTTAATTTGTTTTTAAAAATTTCGTCAAAAGTAGAAATTGCTACTTTTTGGAAATATGATAATTATTACTTTTTATTTATTGTTGAATATCGAAAATTGATTTCTGGATATTGGCACACTGATTAAACGGGTTTAACAGGTTTTCGCAGATTTAAAATTCGTGCTAATTTGTGAATCCCGATAGCTATCGAGAGTGGCCGACAAAAACCTAAACATTTGTATTAATCGACATCAAATATTTTTTTGGAGTTGTCGCAAACTTCTTTTTGAACGCCGCTATAAAGTGACTTCCTGTGCTGTAACCGATTTTCAATCCCACTTCGTTTACGTTATATGATCCGCTGTCCAACAATTTTCTGGCGAAATCCATTTTATAGTCAAAAAGGAAACCATAAACTGTATCTCCGTAAATTTGTTTGAAACCCATTTTTAGTTTTTTCAAATTCAAACCAATTTCGTCTGCGAGTTCTTGTAATCCTGGCGGTTCAGCCATATTGGCGATGATAATTTCTTTTGCTTTTCGAATCTTCAAAACGTTGTCTTCATCAATTAAAAACGGACATTGTTCTGCGTTTGGATCTTCGGTTCTGTTAAAATACAAACTCAACAATTCGTATCCTTTCCCTTTATAATAAAGGTTTTTTATGGATGGATGAAGGTTATAATGAAACAGCTGACTTAGCACAATAGCCATTGAAGGACTAATATTTCCTTCGTTATAATATTTTTTGTCCTTATTATCAGGACTTAAAAAAGTAATATAATCTGCTTCTGCAGAAAACAACGCGTGAAATTTCTTGATCGATACAATTACAGAAATGACCCATGAATTTGGAGCCAACTCCAAATTCAACGGTAATTCTTTTTGTGGATTGTATAAAAGCAGCGATTTTTCTTCCTTTAAATCTAAAGCGTAAGTGCCTTGATTAAACAAGAATTTAGCATTGCCTTTTATCCCGAAGTGAAACTGTATCAGACCACTACCAACTTCGTGCTGTCCAAAAAATGGTTCTGAACTATCGTTTTGAAAACGAATAAGCGTAAAGTCGTCTTCAATTTTTATAATTTCCTGAGAACTCATAGCGATATTTTTTTAAAACTAAAATCATAATAAATTCGAAATGTTATTTAGAATCACTCTAAACAAATCATTTCTAACAACTTGATTTTGCTACAAAAATACTTCTTTTTGCATAAAAACAGACGTTTAGAAACAAAAAAACATGCAGCGATACAAAAAGTACTTTTAGCGTTACTTTTATAAACACTATAATGATAATTTTGTTGCACTTTTATGAAAGTAGATTTATGGAAAACAATAACGCACCGAAACACCTATATTTTTATTCAGTTGGTCTGAGTTATAAAAAAGCTGATGCTGAGGTTAGAGGTCAATTTAGTTTGGATGCAGTTGCAAAAACGCGTTTGCTGGAACAGGCTAAAACAGAAGGAATAGAAAGTTTAATTGTCACTTCGACTTGCAACAGAACCGAAATCTACGGTTTTGCTGAACACCCTTTTCAATTAATAAAACTTATTTGCGATAATAGTAACGGATCTGTAGATGCTTTCCAAAAAGTGGGATTCGTTTATAAGAATCAGGAAGCGATAAATCATTTGTTTCGCGTAGGAACTGGTTTAGACAGTCAGATTCTTGGCGATTTTGAAATTATATCTCAAATCAAAACCAGTTTTACACATTCTAAATCAATGGGTTTAGCCAATACTTTTATGGAAAGATTGGTTAACGCTGTAATTCAGGCGAGCAAAAAAATCAAGAACGAAACAGAAATTAGTTCCGGCGCGACTTCGGTTTCTTTTGCATCGGTTCAATACATTATCAAAAATGTAGAGGATATCGGTAATAAAAACATTTTACTTTTCGGAACAGGAAAAATTGGAAGAAATACTTGCGAAAATCTGGTAAAACATACTAAAAACGAACACATTACTTTAATCAACAGAACGAAAGACAAAGCTGAGAAATTGGCCGGAAAACTAAATTTGATTGTTAAAGATTATTCAGAATTGCATTTAGAACTTCAAAAAGCTGATGTTGTGGTTGTCGCAACTGGCGCACAAAACCCAACGGTTGATAAAGCGATTTTAAATCTTAAAAAACCTTTATTGATTCTGGATTTATCGATTCCGAAAAACGTTCATGAAAATGTTGAGGAATTAGAAGGTGTAACTTTGATTCATATGGATTATTTGTCTCAATTGACAGATGAAACTTTGGAAAACAGAAAATTACATATTCCTGCTGCTGAAGCTATTATTGAAGAAATCAAAGAAGAATTTGTAACCTGGACAAAAGGACGAAAATTTGCTCCTACTATAAATGCTTTAAAAGAAAAACTGAATGCTATTAAAGTTTCAGAATTAGATTTTCAAAGCAGAAAAATTGCCGATTTTAATGAAGCCCAGGCTGAAATTATCAGCAACCGAATTATTCAAAAAATCACTACACATTTTGCCAATCATTTAAAAGACGACGACACCATGGTCGATGAAAGCATCGAATGGATCGAAAAAGTCTTTAAAATAAAAGCATCTTAAAAACATAATTTTCCACCATATAAGTTATATAAGTTCATTTAACTATAGTTATTTACGCATTGCTTAAATTTACTTATATAACTTATATGGTGAAGAAAAAGTAAAACATGGCTGAAAAAACAATCAGAATAGGAACACGCGATAGCGAATTGGCACTTTGGCAAGCACATACTGTCGAGAAAAAATTAAACGATTTAGGTTATAAAACCTCAATTGTTGCGGTTAAATCTCAAGGTGATATTATTCTGGATAAACCTTTGTACGAACTTGGGATTACCGGAATTTTTACTAAAACTCTTGACATTGCTATGATTAACGGCGATTGTGACATTGCAGTTCATTCGATGAAAGATGTTCCAACGGCTTTACCAAAAGGAATTGTTCAGGCTGCGGTTTTAGAAAGAGCCAATGTTTTGGACATTTTAGTTCATAAAGGAAATCCTGATTTCGCAAATCCAAGTACTATTGCAACCGGAAGTTTGCGTCGTCAGGCTCAATGGTTCAATAAATACCCAAATCATACAGTAGTTGATTTACGCGGAAACGTAAATACCCGCATGCAAAAACTACAGGACAATAATTGGGACGGAGCTGTTTTTGCTGCTGCAGGTTTGGAGCGCATTAACCTGAAACCAGAAAATTATATCAATTTAGATTGGATGATTCCCGCGCCGGCACAAGGAGCAATGCTCGTTGTGGCAATGGAAAATGACAATTATACACTCGACGCACTTTCACAATTAAATGATATTGAAACTGAAATCTGTACTTATATTGAACGTCAGTTTTTAAGAACGCTGGAAGGCGGTTGTACCGCGCCAATTGGGGCTTTGGTTCTATATAATGAAGATGAGGACACTTTGCATTTTCAAGGCATTTTACTTTCTGTTGATGGAAAGCAAAAATTGGAAATCGAAAAAACCGTTGATATTTCAGAATGGAAAAAATTAGGTTTTCATTCAGCACAGGAAATTTTAAATAATGGCGGAGCCGAATTGATGGCATCTATTAAAGACTCTCTTAAAAAGTAATGGCAAAATCAATTCAAATATTATCTACAAAAAAGCTATCGGGCGAACAAAAACAAGCATTGATAAAAGCCAATCTTGAAGTTATTGATACTGATTTCATTCAGACTCAAAATAAATCTTTCGAGTTAAAAGACCTCAACGACAATTTGATTTTTACGAGTCAAAATGCGGTTCATAGTGTTTTATCTGATCCAAAATCAGAACAGCTCAAAAGTAAAAACGTTTTTTGCGTTGGTTTAAAAACAAAAATTCTTTTATCTGAAAGTGGCTTTAATGTTGTCGCTTACACTGGTTATGCTTCAGATTTAGCCGAAATTATCACTTTGATTTACCGCAATGAAAGTTATACTTTTTTCAGCGGAAACCTTCGCAGAGAAACATTGCCTCAGGCTTTAAAAGAAGCCGATGTAAAATTCAACGAGATTAAGGTTTATGATACTTCATTAACGCCTCAGAAAATAAAAACAGCCGTTGATGCCATTTTATTTTTTAGTCCGTCTGGCGTTGAAAGTTATTTGAAAGAGAATACAATCAAAAAAGAAACCTGCTTTTGTATTGGAGAAACCACCGCAGAAGCTTTACATAAAATCACAAAAAACATCATCATTGCAGATCAGCCAACAGTTGAAGATGTAATTGAGGATGTAATTGAAGAATATAAATAACATATACGCTTCCTGCAAGGTTTTCAAAACCTTGTAGGTTTAAATAAATAAACAACAATACCTACAAGGTTTTGAAAACCTTGCAGGATAAATAAATAAAAGATGTTAAAAAACGACCTATTTTTAAAAGCACTTAAAGGAGAAACTGTTCAACGTCCGCCAGTATGGATGATGCGTCAAGCCGGAAGATATTTACCTGAATTTATCGCTTTGCGTGATAAATATGATTTCTTTACCCGTTGTCAAACTCCTGAATTAGCAGCAGAAATCACAGTTCAGCCAATTCGTAGAATCGCTCCGGATGCTGCTATTTTATTCTCTGATATTCTAGTTGTTCCGCAAGCAATGGGAATTGAAGTGTTGATGAAAGAAAATTTTGGTCCGTTTTTACCAAATCCAATTCGTTCGTTGGCTGATGTTCATAGAGTTTACGTTCCGGACATTCAGGAAAGTTTAGGTTATGTAATGGATGCCATTAAATTGACTAAAGAAATGCTGAACGACGAAGTGCCATTAATTGGTTTCGCTGGTTCGCCTTGGACAATTTTCTGCTATGCTGTTGAAGGAAAAGGCTCTAAAAGTTTTGATACTGCAAAAGGTTTCTGTTTCTCAAACCCGGCTGCAGCACATACATTATTACAAAAAATTACAGATACAACCATTTTATATTTAAAAGAAAAAGTAAAAGCAGGAGTTGATGCCGTTCAGATTTTTGATTCTTGGGGAGGAATGCTTTCTCCGGTTGATTATCAGGAATTTTCATGGAAATACATTAACCAAATCGTTGAAGCTTTGGCTGATCATGCTCCGGTTATTGTTTTCGGAAAAGGGTGTTGGTTTGCTCTTGGCGAAATGGGTAAAAGTAGAGCTTCGGCACTTGGAGTAGACTGGACATGTTCAGCTAGAAATGCGCGTTACTTGTCTGGTGGAAACATTACTTTACAAGGAAACTTTGATCCGTCAAGATTGCTTTCTCCAATTCCAACTATCAAAAAAATGGTTCACGAAATGATCGACGAATTCGGAAAAGATAAATATGTTGTAAATTTAGGTCACGGAATTTTGCCAAATATTCCTGTAGATCACGCAAAAGCGTTTATTGACGCGGTTAAGGAATATAATCAATAGTATATTCAGCAGCAGTTTGCTTTCCTGCAAGGTTTCCAAAACCTTGTAGGTATAAAACACACGGCGCTTAGAAATGAGCAGACCTACAAGGTTTTGGAAACCTTGCAGGACGAAAAGAATACTAACAAATATGAAGTTGGAGGTTTTAGAGAAGGATTGTTATTATCACATTTATAATCGTGGGATTAATGGAATAAATATTTTTGAAAGTGATGACAATAAAATTTATTTCTTAAAGCAGATTACAAAGTATCTGTCTGATAAGATTTCAGTTTTTGCTTATTGTCTAATGAATAATCATTTTCATTTAGTCATTCGATTAAACTATGAAGAGAAAGAAGTTACACAAGCCTTTTCAAACTTGTTTAACTCTTATGCAAAAGCTTTCAATAAACAGACAAACAGAACAGGAAGTTTATTCGAAAAGCATTTTAAAAGAATAAAATTAAACGACGAAAATTATTTAAGACATTTGATAATTTATGTTCATTTGAATCCTAAACATCATTTTGATCTTGATTTTAAGGATTTCAGATTTTCATCTTATCGCGCTTTTTTATCTGATAAAGAGACAAAAATAGAACGTGAAGAGGTTTTAAATTTATTTAGTGATATTGAAAATTTCATTTTTTGTCATAACCAAAAGAATGATTTTTTAAACGAAACTTATACTTTTGAATGATTCATTTCTCGTCCTGCAAGGTTTTCAAAACCTTGTAGGTCTAAGTTAGAGATAATCAAAATCTTTTTTTAGTAGATAACGCAAATAATAAATACCTACAAGGTTTTGGAAACCTTGCAGGAAACTCAAACTGAATAAATATGCTCAACAAAGGTTTAAGAGACGAAGAAGCGATTAGAATTGACAATGTCCTGAAAACATTGCGCTCGCTTGACTTTGTACCTCAGCCTTTTACAAACGATTCAAAATTCGATATCGAAAATCAATTAAAAGAATTCGGTTTAAACGTTCAAACTTTAATTGATTATCAAAATGAAGAATTAATAACATTATTAACTCGCTGTCATTTAGATTTCAATCAATTAGAACTATTTGCTGATTTTTTGATGGACTTTTCTAAAGTCGAAAACTACAATTTTGAACATAAAGCTTTGGCTATTTATCAATATATTCAGCAGGAAAGCAAGGTTTTTTCTTTTGGGATAAATGCTAAAATCGCTTCGGCTAAAAACAAATAAAAATGAGTTTTACAGATTGGAAAATAGAAACGATTAACAACATTCTTCCGGAAGAGTTTTATAACCTTATCGAAAAGAATAAAAATCACATCGCTAAAACATTTCCGGTTACTTTAGAACACACTGCCGATTTAGAAAAAACCAAACAATTTATTGCTTTAAACCAGAATAAGGAAAACCACAAAGAAGGTTACTTTTTTTATCCCAGGGATATAAATACCAATGTTTTGATTGGCTATTTATGCATAAAAAGCATAGATAACCAAAAAGCAAAATGCGAATTGGGTTATTTTGTTGATGAAGATTATCAGGGAAAAGGAATTATCTCCAAATTGGTTTCAGAAACATTAGCTTTTTGTTTCAATACTCTAAAAATGAATAAGGTTTTTATCTGCACTTCAAAAATCAATACTGCAAGTCAGCAAATTGCCTTGAAACATCATTTTAAACAAGAAGGAATATTACGAGAAGAATTTAAAAGCAGCGACGGAACATTAGAAGATGTCGTTTATTTTGGATTGTTAAAATCAGAATACAATACACATGAAAGATAAATTTTACGCATACATACAAAATCTACAAGACCAAATCTGTGCCGGATTAGAAGCTGTTGACGGAACTGCAAAATTCCGTGAAGATCTTTGGAAACGCCCGGAAGGCGGCGGCGGAAGAACACGTGTAATTGAAAACGGTCCCGAAGGCTCGGGAGTTTTTGAAAAAGGCGGTGTAAACATCTCAGCCGTTCATGGAAAACTTCCTGAAGCAATGCAGAAAATGTTTGGCGTTGGCGAAGCAGATTTTTTTGCCTGCGGATTAAGTTTGGTTATTCATCCTAAAAACCCCATGGTTCCTACCGTGCACGCCAATTGGCGATATTTTGAAATGTATGATGAACATGGAAAAGTAATCGAACAATGGTTTGGTGGCGGACAGGATTTAACGCCTTATTATTTGTTTGAAGAAGATGCTACTCACTTTCATCAAACGTGTAAAACCGCTTGTGACAAACATAATACTGAGTTTTATCCAAAATATAAAAAACAATGCGATGCTTATTTTTGGAATGCGCACAGAAACGAAGCCCGCGGAATTGGCGGTTTGTTCTTTGATTATTGCAAAGCAAATGAGCAAATGTCTATGGAAGACTGGTTCAATTTTGTATCTGAAGTTGGGAATAGTTTCTTAGAGGCTTATGTTCCTATTGTTGAGAAAAGAAAAACATTAGAATATACTCCAGAAAACAGAAACTGGCAGGAAATTCGTCGTGGCCGTTATGTGGAGTTTAATTTGGTTCATGACAAAGGCACTTTATTCGGTTTAAAAACCAACGGAAGAATTGAGAGTATTTTAATGAGTTTGCCTCCGCATGTACAATGGGTTTACGATCATCATGCTGAAGCGGGAAGTGAAGAAGAAAAACTGGTAAATGTATTGGAAAATCCGCGTGAGTGGATTTCATAATTTAACTAATATCCATTAACACAGAAACATATATTTAAATTGTAATTTAGAGATTCTCTTTCAAACAAATTTTGAGGCAAGGGAAACTAACATCAAATTAATCTAAAATTTAAAATATTATGGCAAAAATAAACCAGACACAGTTAGAACGCATGCATTCCGGTAAAGGATTTATCGCTGCATTAGATCAAAGTGGCGGAAGCACGCCAAAAGCATTATCGCAATATGGCGTTCAAGAAAGCGCTTATACAAATGACGAAGAAATGTACACACTTGTGCATGAAATGAGAACCCGAATTATTAAAAGTCCTGCTTTTGATAGCGAATATATCCTTGGTGCTATTTTATTTGAAAACACAATGGACCGTAAAATTGACGGACAATGGACCGCCGATTATTTATGGGACAACAAAAACATAGTTCCGTTCTTAAAAGTCGATAAAGGACTTGCTGATCTTGCAAATGGTGTACAGTTGATGAAACCTATTGCAAATTTAGATGAATTATTAACTCGTGCTGTAGAAAGAAATGTTTTTGGCACTAAGATGCGTTCTCTTATAAAACAAGCAAATGCCGTTGGAATTCGTGAAGTAGTCGAACAGCAATTTGCAGTTGGTAAACAAATCTTCGAAAAAGGACTTGTACCAATCATTGAACCTGAAGTTGATATTTATAGCGCTGATAAAGAAAAATCAGAAGAAATTCTAAAGGAAGAAATCAAAAAACAACTTGACTTATTAGATAAAGATGTAAAAGTAATGTTGAAATTGTCTATTCCAACAGTAGATGACTTTTATAGTGAATTGATGTCTGACCCACATGTTGTGCGTGTTGTAGCTTTGTCTGGCGGATATGCTCAGGAAGAAGCCAACCAAAAATTAGCGCAAAACCACGGATTGATTGCAAGTTTTTCCCGTGCATTGTCTGAAGGGCTTTCTGCTGGTCAATCTGATAATGATTTTAATAATATGCTTGGTAAAACAATTAAAGAAATTTACGCTGCTTCTATTACATAAAAAGTTACAATATAAAATAGGCTTGTAGATTTAGAAATCTTATATCAATCTAAAATCTACAGTCTAAAATCTAAAATTTAAAATATTATGTTCCCATTACAAAGAAACCGCCGTTTAAGAACAAATGAATCAATTCGTTCATTAGTTCGCGAAACTAGTTTAAGTCCGCAAGATTTTATGCTTCCGATGTTTGTTGCAGAAGGAAAAGATGTAAAAGTTGCTATTCCCTCAATGCCTGGCATTTATCGTCATTCATTGGATAATACGATTAAAGAAGTAAAGGAAGCTTGGGATTTAGGCATTAAAGCGGTTAATATTTACGTAAAAGTAAGCGACAATCTTAAAGATAATAAAGGGGGTGAAGCGTGGAATAAAGATGGTTTAATGCAACAAACCATTCGTGCTATAAAAGATGCTGTTCCAGAGATGATTGTTATGCCAGATGTGGCTCTTGATCCTTATTCAATTTATGGTCATGACGGAATTATAGAAAACGGTCAATTGGTAAACGATGCTACTGTTGATGCATTAACCCGAATGAGTTTAAGCCACGCTGAAGCCGGAGCCGATTTTGTAGCGCCAAGCGACATGATGGATGGACGCGTTTTGGCGATTAGAAAAGCATTGGAAGAAAACGGACATCACAATGTGGGAATCATGAGTTACAGTGCAAAATATGCTTCGGCATTTTATGGTCCTTTTCGTGATGCCCTGGATTCTGCTCCGGTAGATTCTCAAAATATTCCTAAGGATAAAAAAACATACCAAATGGATTATGCTAATCGAATTGAAGGAATTCGTGAAGCTTTATTGGATGTTGAAGAAGGTGCTGATATTGTAATGGTAAAACCCGGAATCGCTTATTTGGATATTGTTCGGGAGGTAAAAAATGCCGTTCATGTTCCGGTTGCGGTTTACCAGGTATCTGGTGAGTACGCTATGGTAAAGGCCGCAGCAGAAAGAGGATGGCTTGATCATGACAAAATTATGCTAGAGCAACTTTATTGCATTAAGCGTGCAGGAGCAAGTATTATATCAACTTATTTTGCAAAAGAAGCTGCAGTAATTTTAAATAAATAATAATGAAGAAAGAAGTATTATTCTTATCTGCTGTATTAGCTTTAGCATCCTGTAAAAAAGAAGTAGCCGAAAATATCGATCAAAATTCAACAGAATCTTATTCTGAAGGAGAATCGGCAAAAGCCAAAACACCTGAAGCTTTAGGAAAAGAAATTTTTGAAGGAAAAGGAAATTGTACTGCCTGCCATCAGGTTGATCAAAAAATAATTGGCCCGAGTATTCAGGAAATTGCCAAAATGTACAAGGATAAAAATGCAGATATTATTACGTTCCTAAAAGGAAACGCAGAACCAATTGTAGATCCAAGTCAATTTGATGTTATGAAAACCAATTTTCCGGTTACAAAAGCAATGTCTGACGAAGAATTAAAAGCTATTGAAACTTATATTTACAGTAATCTTAAGTAAATCAAATTTATAAATACAAAAAGGGCGCTAAATTAGCGCCCTTTTCTATATTATCATTTTACCAGATTTTAACTCGTTTCTCTGGTTCAATATACATTTTATCTCCTTTTTTGATTCCGAATGCCTGATAAAAAACATCCACATTCTGAATAGGAACAATTGCTCTGTACATTCCCGGCGAATGCGGATCTGTTTTTACCTGATTCTTAATAGCTTCGTCTCTTGATTTTGTTCTCCAAACCGTAGCCCATGAAATAAAGAAACGCTGTTCCGGAGTAAATCCGTCAATTAAACCCGGATTTCCATTTTCTTTCAGGTACAATTGCAAACCATCATAAGCAGCATTCACTCCTCCCAAATCACCAATGTTTTCGCCTAACGTAAATTTACCATCAACATGAATTCCCGGTAACGGTTCCAAGGCACTGTATTGATTAGCAAGAGCCGTTCCTAATTCTGTAAATTGTTTTAAATCATCAGCCGTCCACCAGTCAACAAGATTTCCATCTGCGTTGTAACGTGCACCCGAATCATCAAAACCATGTGAGATTTCATGCCCGATAACAGCACCAATTCCACCATAATTTACTGCTTCATCAGCCTGGTAATTATAGAATGGCGGTTGTAAAATAGCTGCAGGAAACACAATCTCATTGTATGATGGATTGTAATAAGCATTTACAGTTTGTGGAGACATTCCCCACTCCGTTTTATCAACCGGTTTTCCTAATTTAGCAACACTTTCCTGATAACTCCATTTTGATGCATTTTTTATATTATCAAAATAGGTTCCTCCTTCACTAACATTTTTTATTTCTAATGCTGAATAGTCTTTCCATTTATCAGGATAACCAATCTTAATCGTGATTTTATTTAATTTTTGAATCGCTTTTTCTTTGGTTTCTTTAGACATCCAAGGCAAGGCGTTGATACGATTTTGATAAGCCAAAATCACATTCTGAATCATTTTTTGTGCTTTCTCTTTTGCTTCAGCAGGAAACAATTTCTCAACATACAGTTTTCCTAAAGCTTCACCGGTAGTCTGATTGATTACTTGTAGCGCTAATTCTTCTCTCGGACGTTGCTTTAAGGCTCCTGTTAATGTTTTTCCGTAGAAATCAAAATTTGCATTTTCAATTTCTGTCGTTAAAGTTGATGTAGATTTATTTAATGCACACCATTTTAGATATTCTTTCCAGTCTGCTACTTTTTTTTCTGTGAAAGTTTTTTCCAAAGCTGCCATATAACGTGGCTGCTGCACATTTACTGTATCGAGTTTTGCCATTCCAATTCCGGCAAAATATTTATCCCATTGAATCGAAGGTGTAGTTTTCTTTAAATCAGCAATAGCAGTTGGGTTGTATTGTTTTCTGCGATCTCTGCGCTCCACACGATCCAGTCTTGGAGCAGACATTTCAGTTTCAAGAGCCAAAATTTGTTTTGCACTTTCTTTTGCCTTTGCAGGAGATTCTCCTATAAACTGCATCATTCGGGCAATATGAAGTTCATATTTTTCACGTTTTTCTTTAGAGTCTTTATCATCAGAATTGTAATAATCCTTATCTGATAATCCCAAACGTCCCGGACTAATATTTACAGCATAAACATTACTGTTTTTTGCATTTGCTCCAATGTAAATACTAAAGAAACCAATTCCTCCCTGAGGTTCCATTTCTATTAAGAAATTTTGCAAATCGGCAACGTTTTTAATAGCGTCAATTTTCTTTAAATAAGGCTGAAGCGGCGTAACTCCTCTTTTATTTCTGCCAACTGTATCAAGAATCGTATTGTATAAAGCAACCGCTTTTCCCTGATCTGTATTTGATTTGTATTTAGGATCTTTGGAAGCTTCTTTTAAAATAGCCAATGAATTATCATCTGTTCGTTGACGCAATTCATTAAAACTCCCCCAGGAAGTTCGATCACTCGGAATTTCGGTTTTATCCAACCAGGTTCCGTTTACGTAACGAAAAAAGTCTTCTCCCGGACTAATTTTAGTATTCATGTATGAAACATTAATTCCAGGTTCGGTGGTATTTGCCTTTTGAGCCTTAACTGCTGTTAATGATAACATTGCCGAAAAAGCACAAAATAATGGTTTGCTAAGTTGCTTATTCATTTTTGTGTATGTTTTTAGTCTATCTACAAACATATTGCTATTATTTCAAACTTTATGTTAAAATTACGCGATAATCTATCGTAAGTTTTTTAATGCAAATAATTCATCTGTTTCAGCAAATAAATTCATGAATAAATCTTTTCATTTTGAAGTTTAATTGAATTTGTTTTTGGAATATTTGTCTGAAGAATTAATCAAAATGAAAGCAAAAATTCAAAATGCATTTTCGGGAAAAATTGAAGCCATCGGACTTCCGATTCTGGCTGTATGCTGGGTGAGTTTCTTTTGGGGAACAACTTGGCTTGCCTCAAAAGAAGGCGTAAAACACATGCCGGGTTTGCAACTTGCTACTATTCGTCAGTTTTTAGGCGGGATTTTATACATCGTTTATTTTATCCTGAAAAAAGAACCATGGCCAAAAGGCAAACAATGGCGGACCATTCTGGTTTTGGCAATTTTGAATTTTGCTTTAAGCAATGGATTAAGTACCTGGGGTGTAAAATATATCAGCAGCGGATTAGGCGCCATTATAAGTGCGATATTTCCAATCTGGATTATCATGATTAATTTTTTTCATGGTGAAAGAATTGCAAAATTGGCCGTAACGGGAATTTTAATATGCTTTGGCGGAATTTGTATTATTTTCATCGACCATCTGGGAGACTTCTTTAAGGCAGATTTTCAATTCGGGATTATCTTAACTATTGTTTCGACAATAACATGGGCTTTCGGGATTTTACATACTAAGAAAAAAGCGGCAAGTTTTAATCCGTATTTTAGTTTGGGGTTGCAAATGTTTATTTCGAGTATTATACTTTTGGTTATTACAGAAGCTTCGGGAACTAATATTCCTTTGAGTGAAATTCCATCAGAATCCTGGTTTTCTATTGGCTATCTGGTTATTATCGGTTCAGTTTTAACTTTTATTGCTTTTATATATTCGCTGCAGCATCTTCCAACAGAAATTAGCAGTATTTATGTTTACATTAATCCAATTGTGGCGATGGTTTTAGGCGCTATTATTTTCGGCGAAAGCCTAACTTCTGCCATTGCTGTAGGCGTTGTTGTTACTTTGATTGGATTGTATCTTGTAAATAAATCTATCAGAAAAACTAAAGTAAAATGAATCGCCACGAATTCACGAATTAAATTTATAATCTAAAATAACATTCGCGAATTCGTGACCAACTATACAGCTGTTAAAAAGAGTTATAATTACAGTTTTTAAAAAGTGCTTTTTGTATTTTTGCGACAAATTATTTTTATGAAATCGTTTCTTTATAAATACCGCAAATTCTTTATTGTTTTAATTCTTTTTTCGGTTGTCACTATATCCCTATTTTATTCGGCTTTAAAGCCACAAAAAACTTTACCAATTTACAATCCGGCCGATGTAAACCCAGAATTGGTTGATAGCACTGTTCAGTACAAAAGCAAATATCATACAATTGCTGATTTTTCTTTTGTGAATCAAAACGGCGATACGATTACTCAGAAAAATTACGAGGGAAAAATTTATGTTGCTGATTTCTTCTTTACAACCTGCGGATCTATTTGTCCAAAAATGACAACCAATCTTGAAGAAGTTCAAAAAGCGGTTTTGAATAATCCAAAAGTAATGTTATTGTCCCATACCGTTTTCCCGGAAGTTGACAGTATTCCGGTTTTAAAAGAGTATGCTATAAAACATCATGTTGTAGACAGTAAATGGAATTTGGTTACCGGCGATAAAAAAGATATTTATACGATGGCACGAAAATCGTATTTGGCTGTAAAATTGGGCAGACCAGATCAACTTTATGATATGGTGCATACAGAGAATTTTGTTCTGGTAGATCAAAAACGTCGTGTTCGCGGATTTTATGACGGAACAAACAAAGAAGAAATGAAACGTCTTTTGGAAGACATTGATTTCTTGTCTAAAGAGTAAAATCCCTTATTTTTAGAAAGATTTAGCATATTCAAAAGTGTTAAATACCTTGCAATAAAGAATTATTGCCTACTTTTGTAATCTAAATTCAATCTAAATAAGCTTGCAAAATACAATACATACTCTGAAAAAAGGCGAGAAAGCCATTATCAAAGATTTTGATATCGATCTTATTCCTCTAAAATTATTAGAAATGGGTTGTTTGCCGGGCAACTTAGTCGAATTACTTCAAATTGCTCCTTTTGGAGATCCTTTATATCTTGACATTAATGGCTCGCATGTTGCGATTCGTGTTGAAACTGCTCGTGAAATTGAAGTTGAACTTATCAAAACCAATTTATAATGAGCATTCAAAATATTAATGTTGCCCTTATCGGAAATCCCAACACGGGAAAAACTTCTGTTTTCAATCAGCTTACCGGTTTAAATCAACAAGTTGGAAATTATCCCGGAATTACGGTTGAGAAAAAAATTGGTTTCTGCAAATTACCTCACAACATAAAAGCCAATATTCTGGATTTGCCCGGAACGTATAGTTTGAATGCCAGCTCAATGGATGAAAGTGTTGTAATTGAACTTTTGCTAAACAAAAACGATAAATTATATCCGGATGTAGCAGTTGTTGTAACAGATGTTGAAAATCTGAAACGAAATTTACTGATTTACACCCAAATTAAAGACCTTGAGATTCCGACGATTTTAGTCATTAATATGTCTGATCGTATGGAAAGAAAAGGAATTACTTTAGATATTCCGTATCTGGAAGAAAAACTAAAAACCAAAATTGCTCTTGTAAGTTCGCGCAAAGGTTTGGGAATTGACAATTTAAAAGAATTAATTGTTTCCTATAAAACCATTCCTCACGAAGCTTGTTTAAATGCATCGGTTATTGATCCTGAATATTTTCAAAAATTACAGCATGCTTTTCCCAATCAGCTTATTTACAAATTATGGCTGGTTATTACGCAGGATGTAAATTTTTCGAATTTAGACAGAAATGAAATTCGAAGCACTTTTACCAAATCTAATTCTGAGTTAAAACGCTTACAGCAAAAAGAAACCATCAAAAGATATCAGTTTATCAATGATGTTTTAAAAGAAGGTTTAAAAGTTGATGCTTCGATGGCAAAAGACTTTAGAGCAAAACTGGATCGTGTACTAACCCATAAATTTTGGGGTTATTTTATTTTCCTTGCTATTTTATTTATCATATTCCAATCCATTTTTAGCTGGTCAACAATTCCTATGGATTTTATCGACAGCACTTTTGCTTCATTAAGCAGTTGGGTTGCCGCAGAATTACCAAGCGGTATTTTAACCGATTTACTTTCGCAGGGAATTATTCCGGGAATTGGCGGTGTTATTATTTTCATTCCGCAAATTGCGTTTTTGTTTCTGTTTATTTCAATTTTGGAAGAAAGCGGATATATGAGCCGCGTGGTTTTCCTGATGGATAAGATCATGCGTAAATTTGGACTATCGGGAAAAAGTGTTGTTCCGTTAATTTCAGGAACTGCATGTGCGATTCCGGCAATTATGGCTACCAGAAATATTGAAAACTGGAAAGAACGCCTTATTACGATCTTAGTAACACCATTCACGACTTGTTCTGCCAGATTACCTGTTTACGCGATTATTATTTCACTTGTAATTCCTAATGAGCGTGTTTTGGGAATTTTGAATATGCAGGGATTATCGTTGATGTTATTGTACTTACTTGGATTTGGAACAGCAATACTATCGGCTTATATTTTAAATAAAATTTTAAAACTCGATAATAAAACATATTTCGTTGTTGAAATGCCTAGTTATAAATTACCGCTTTTCAAGAACGTTGGAATTAATGTTGTCGAAAAAACCAAAGCCTTTATTGTTGGTGCGGGTAAAATCATTCTTGCGATATCTGTTATTTTATGGTTTTTGGCTTCATACGGTCCCGGAAAAGATTTTAACGAGGCTGAAACTATCGTAAAAGAAAGGTTTGTAAATAAGCCTTTAAATGAAGTTGAATTCGAAAACGAAGTTGCTTCCCAAAAATTAGAGAATTCTTATATCGGAATTATGGGTAAAGCGATAGAGCCGGCAATTTCTCCTTTGGGTTACGATTGGAAAATCGGAATTGCGATTATCAGTTCGTTTGCGGCACGTGAAGTTTTTGTGGGAACATTGGCTACGATTTATAGTGTTGGAGACAGTGATAATGAAACTACTATAAAAAGCAAAATGCAAAAAGAAGTCAATCCTCAAACAGGAGAAAAGATTTTCAATTTTGCTTCCGGAATTTCATTATTGCTATTTTACGCTTTTGCTATGCAATGTGCCAGTACGCTTGCGGTGACAAAAAAAGAAACCAATTCATGGAAATGGCCTGCAATGCAGCTTGTTTTAATGAGTGGTCTGGCTTACTTTGTTGCGCTTTTGGCGTATCAACTTTTAAAATAAACTGCCATGATACAGGAAATTATCGCTTTTGTAATATTATTTATTGCCGTTGCTTTCTTAGTTAAAAAGTTCTTTTGGAAATCTAAAAAGAAAAAAGATTGTGGTGACGGAAACTGTGGATGTTCTTAGAAAAGGTTCTAAGCTTTCTTCTTATGCTAAAATTGCAAAAATAACTTGCCTTTTTTTGATACAATAAAGTCCTTAACTCACTTTTTATCAACTCAATATCTTTTAAATTTGATCCATTAATTCAAATTTTAAAGAAATGACAGATTTTGATAAAAGTGAGATTATTAGAGACAATAGAGTTACACGATTATTGTGGTTTTCAATAGGGTTTATTTGTGCAGTTGCGGTTTCGTATTTTATTATGAAACATCAATAACAACAAAAACTAAAACTCAATACCGGGATTGAATACTAAAAATTACTTCACTCCTTCCCACTCCGCATAAAATTGTGCCAGGAAAGATTCCATAAAACGATGTCTTTCTGCGGCAATTTGTTTTCCGGTTTCGGTATTCATTTTACTGGATAACAATAAAAGCTTTTCGTAAAAATGATTTATAGTTGGAGCATTATTCTTTTTGTACTCTTCTTTGGTCATATTGGTTACTGGCGCAATTTCAGGATCATATAAAGTCCTGTTCTTAAATCCTCCGTAATTGAAAGCTCTTGCAACACCAATTGCCCCAATTGCATCTAAACGATCTGCATCCTGAACAATGTCTAATTCTATTGAAGAAAATTTCTTTTCGAAATTTCCGCCTTTATACGAGATATTTTCAATGATGTTTACAACATGCTGGATAATCTCTTCAGATACATTTTCGGATTCAAGAAACAAACGGGCCGTTCTTGGACCGATGGTTTCATCTCCATTGTGAAATTTACTATCTGCAATATCATGAAGTAAAGCTCCTAATTGAACTACCATCAAATCACAATCTGTACCTTTTGCAATTAAAAGTGCATTTTTATAAACGCGTTCGATATGAAACCAGTCGTGTCCGCCTTCGGCACCATTTAATTTTTCTTTTACGAATGCAATTGTTTTGTTTATTAGATCTGGGTTATTCATAGTTGTTTTTGTATTGTGGATGGCACACGGATGACGCGGATTTGAGCGGATTATCGCTGATTTATTCTAATTATATTTTTTAAATAAAAAATGTTGATTGTCAAAGCTTTCACACTTCAACAATCAACAATATTTTTAATGTCAATATCAAAAATCAATTTTAATCTGAAATCAACAATCTAAAATCTAAAATCTAAAATTATAATCTTGCTGGTTCTACCCATTTAAAGATATGAGACTCCTGCGGAATTACTAATCTTTCTGAGATTCTTGCCATACGAGCCGGTAATTTCATTAAGTAATCACGTGCTTTTTCGGCTTCATCTGTTAAACCGGTCATTTTATCAATTTCCCACTTATCCATTAATTTCTGCATGATATCTACATAATCGCTTGCGGTATACACCCCAATACGTTGTGCTGAATCAGAAAATTGTTCGAAAGCAGAACTTATCTTTTGACCTGATTCTCTTAAAAAATGCGCTGGCATAACGATTTTTTGTTTCATCATATATTGAAACGCCAACATCATTTCGCTAGGATCTACTGCGAAAATACGAGTTACAAATTCGCTATATGCATGATGGTGACGCATTTCGTCGCCTGCAATCATTTTACACATTTTAGACAATTTATTATCACCAAATTTCTTCGCCATTTGAGCTACTCTATTGTGTGATACATAAGTTGCTAATTCCTGGAAACTAGTGTATACAAAGTTTTTGTATGGGTCAGATCCAGTTCCAATATCAAAACCGTCGTTGATTAAATGCTGCGTTGTCATTTCGATTTCACGCATATTTACACGACCGGACAAATACAAGTATTTATTTAATAAATCACCATGGCGGTTTTCTTCTCCGGTCCATTGTCTAATCCATTTAGACCAGCCGTTCCCACCGTTTTCTATCTGATTTATTCCCTCTACATCCATCAACCACGATTCGTATGTTGGCAAAGCTTCTTCGGTAATGGTATCACCCACAAGCGTAACCCAGAAATCATATGGCAATTCTTTGGCAATTTCACGTAATTCTCTAACCTCCTCAAAGAAATTATCTCCTTCAGAATTAGGCAGAAAATCTGACGGCTGCCAAATTTTTTCTACTGGAATTAAATACTGTTCAACGAAACTATCCACGTTTTTTTCCAAAAACTGCATAACTTCTAATCTAATGTTTTTTATAGACATTACTAATTTAAGATTGGGATTTAAGTTTTAGTTTACTAAAAACGAAAATCTATTTATACTCATTTACTCCTTCTACTACTGCTTTTTCGGTCAAAGCCATTAACTCTGTAAAATCATAATCTTTTACAGCCAATGCTTTATGAACGGTAAAGGTAAGATGATTTCCTAAACCTACCGGGAAAAGACCATATTTTACCATTTTCCATGAATTATTAATACTCACCGGAACAATATATGCTGATGGTGCATATTTACATAATATTTTTAACCCATTTTGGGCAAATTCTTTAGGTTTTCCGGTTTTACTTCGGGTTCCTTCGGGAAATATTACTGCAGATCTTTTATGTTTCTCAATATATTCAGACAAACCTTTGATTACAGGAATTGCTTGTTTAGGGTCTTTACGGTCGATTAGCACAGATCCTCCGTGGCGCAAATTATATGATACGCTCGGAATTCCTTTACCTAACTCCTTCTTACTTACAAATTTACAATGAAAACGTCTAAAATACCAAATCATTGCTATAATATCATACATACTTTGATGATTTGAAACAAAAATCAAAGGTACTCCGGTTGGAATTGTTTCCCTATTTTCAATTTTATAAGTTGTTCCTACCAAATTGGTGCATCTTAAAAGCCAGAAATTTAAGTAATCAACGCTTTTTTTGTGCGCCTGATACCCAAAAACATTTAAGCAGAACCATTGTATTGGATGAAAGACCAATAAAACCGAACTGAATAACAAATAGTAAATTACGGATATGGGATACGAAATTATTTTTTGCATGCTTTAAAAATTAATGCCCAAAAGTAATAAATAAATTTTTAGCGGTATAAAAATTGAAAACAATAACCGTTTTTATCGTTTAATTGTACCTTTGCACAAAAAATTGCACTTCTTTTCTGAATTAAATGAACTTTACTTACCCAAAAAACGAACGTTTAAAAAGCAAAACTACTATTGGATTACTGTTTTCTGAAGGAAAATCGGTTTCTAAATATCCGTTGCGTTTGGTTTACCGTCAAGCGGAAGCTGGTTCTGAAGAAAAAATTAAAATTGGAGTTTCGGTTTCTAAGAAATATTTCAAAAAAGCCGTTGATCGCAATTACTTCAAACGTGTTTTGAGAGAAACCTACCGACTGAACAAACATTTGCTTTGGGATAATCTGGAACAGCCTTATTCTTTCATGTTTTTCTATCAGACAAAAGACCGTTTATCTTACGAAGAAATCAATACCAAAACGATTCAGTTGTTTGAGAAATTTCTCTTACAGATCAACAAAACTCCTGATTCTGAAAACAAAACTGAAATCTAGATCTCAAATAGCAACTTTATTTATCGATTTCGACTAAAAATTATAAAAAAATTGTAGTTTTAGCTCTTAATTGAAGATTTATGAGATATATTTTCTGTTTATCATTATTTGTTTTAAGTTTTACAAGTTGTAGTAAAAACGAAGAACCAATTGCAGAAATGGCAGTTAGTGCTATAAAACTTCCGTCTAAAAGCGAAGGAAAATATAAAACATCCGAAGCTGATGCAATACCAAAAATTTCACAAAAGATCATCAAACAAGCTTCACTTCGATTTGAAACTAACAATTTAGATGATACTTTTGCTCAAATTCAAAAAGCAATTACAGCAAATAAAGGAACTGTTCAAAATGATTCCGAAGGAAAGGATTATAACAATATTTATCGAAATCTAACCGTTAGAATTCCTAGTCAGAATTTTGATACCTTTATAAAGTCCATATCTGACGGTGTTTCTTATTTTGAAAGAAAAGAAATCTCTGCAGAAGATGTTACAGAACAATATATTGATCTTGAATCAAGATTAAAAACAAAAAAGAAACTCGAAAACAGATATCTTGAAATTTTACAAAAAGCCACTAAAATAAGTGAGATTTTAGAAATTGAAAAACAAATTTCGATTATCAGAGAAGAAATTGAAGCCAAAGAAGGACAGCTTAAATATTTAGAAAGCCGGGTTTCTGAAAGCACTATCAATATTGAATTTTACAAAACCATAGCTGAAAAAGAAGCCATTAAAACTTCGTACGGATCAAAAATATGGACAGCAATTAAGTCCGGGTTTTTTGGTTTATCGAGTTTCTTAATTTCGATTATTAGCGTTTGGCCATTTATTATCCTATTCGTTGTTCTGGTTTATTTTATCAGAAAACGATTTAAAAGAAAAAAAGCATAAATCATGTATCCTTATCTTAAAAAGAAGTTCGTTATACCAGCCGTTGCCGCAGGATTTTTATTTATTGGAACCAGTTTCAAAGACGATTTTTTTGAAATAGCCAAACAAATAGAAATTTTTACCACTTTATTTAAAGCCGTAAACACTAATTATGTAGACGAGACTAATCCGGGTGATTTAATGGACAAAGCCATTAAAAGCATGTTGGGAAGCTTAGATCCTTACACGGTTTATTTTAATGAACAGGATGTGGTAAATTTCAAAATCAACAATACTGGAGAATATACCGGAATTGGTGCTATGATCGCCAGAAAGAAAGATCGTTTGATTGTTCGCGAACCTTATAAAAATTATCCGGCAGACAAAGCAGGATTAAAAGCCGGTGATGAAATTATTCAGATTGGTGATGTTTTAATTGCTGATTTTAAAGATGATGCTTCGCAATTATTGAAAGGAACCAAAAACACAAAGATTACGATAAAATACCTTCGTCAGGGAAAAACTTTTACAACAGAGTTAGTTTTGGATGAAGTTGATATTAAGTCTGTTCCATTTTACGGAAAAATAGATGATAAAACAGGTTATATCGTTTTGGCACATTTTAGCAGAAAAGCTGCTGTTGAAGTAAAAGATGCTCTTGAAAAGCTAAAAGCTGACGGAGCAAAACAAATAGTATTAGATTTAAGAGGAAATCCGGGTGGTTTACTCAACGAGGCTATTGATATCTGTAATTTATTTGTTCCGAAGAATGAAGTAATTGTAACAACGAAATCAAGAATTGAAAAACATAACAATACGTATAAAACTCAAAATCAACCAATAGATACCGAAATTCCTTTGGCAATTTTGGTAAACGGCAGAAGTGCATCGGCATCAGAAATTGTTTCGGGTGCATTGCAGGATTTAGATCGTGCCGTAGTTTTAGGAAGCCGTAGTTTTGGTAAAGGTTTGGTGCAGCGTTCTGTAGATTTAACGTACGGAACACAGCTTAAAGTAACTATCTCACGTTATTATACGCCATCGGGCAGATGTATACAGGCTTTGGATTATGCGCATAAGGATAAAAATGGCGTTGCCTTAAAAACGGATGCGAAAAACTTTAATGCTTTTAAAACCAGAAAAGGAAGAACGGTTTATGATGGCGGTGGTGTTTTGCCGGATATCGAATTGGATGAGGCAAAAATGAGCCCAATTACAACCGCTTTACTAAAGAATGACGGAATCTTTGATTACGCAACAAGCTATTACTATAAAAATCCAAATTTGGGCGATAAAATCCCCGTTCTTACCGATGCGGATTATGCCAGCTTTAAACAATATCTAAAAACAAACAAGATTACTTTTGATACTGAAACAGAAGTAGCTTTGAAAAATACTTTGGCTGCAGCCAAAAACGAAAAAATAGACGAAACGATCGCACCGGAATATCAGCAGTTATTAAACGCCTTAGAGAAAAGTGAAACTACCTTGCTTGATAAAAACCAAAAAGAAATCAAAAACCTGATTCAGGAAGAACTTATTAAGAGATACCAATATCAGGAAGGTTTATATCAATTTTACATTAAAAACAATTCAGAAATTAAGAAAGCGGTGAGCGTTTTAAATAATCAAACTGAGTATAAAACGATTTTAAAAATGTAAAAAAATGAAAATTTGTAAAGTCTTATTTATATTCTTTACGCTCAATTTATCGGCACAGCAAAAACCAATCGAAACCATATTTTTTGATTTTGATAAATTTGATCTTACTGAACAACAAACAGGCGTTGTTTCGAATTTTATAAAAAAAATAGATACTTCAAAAGTGGAATCTATACAAATCTATGGTTATTGTGATGATCGTGGAGATGATGACTATAACTTTAGATTGTCTAAGAATCGCGTTAGTACAATTCAAAACCTGCTCGTATTGAAGGGTTTTAATCAAAGCAAAATAGTTATTCTTGAAGGCAAAGGCCGGGTAATTTTAAAACCGGATACTGTAGACAACCTAAATGAAATACGTTCTAAAAATCGGCGGGTTGATTTAATCGTTTTAAATAAAAACAGTTTCGGAAAAGAAGTTTATAGTTCTTTTAAAAACAAACTAAAAGTTGGCGATAAAATTTATCTCGACAACATTCTTTTTGATATTGGAAGTTCAAAACTAACACACAATTCTAAAAAAGAATTAGATAAAATAGCAACTATTTTACAGCAAAAGAAAAATATTCAGTTTGAAATACGAGGTCATGTCTGCTGCACTCCGGAAATTTATAGTGACGGAATTGACAAGGAAACCAAAGAAAGAAGACTTTCCTGGAATCGTGCCAAAACCGTTTTTAAATATCTTTTATCAAAAAAAGTATCTTCAAGCAGAATGACTTTTCAGGGTTACGGCAATAAATATCCTTTGGGAAAAGGTGATAATTATGACCGCAGAGTTGAATTTTTCATTACAAATCTCTAGTTTAATTTTTTAGAAAAAACCCAAAAAGCTACATTCTGGCTTAAAGTTAAGCTTTAAACGAAATTAGTAATCGTTTGTTTATTAATATCTTATTTTTAAAAAATAACAATTTTTTGTTTTGAAACAATGTTGCGTTAACTGATTAAGTATTCAGTAAACTTAAAATGTAAAAAGATAATATTGATACTCAATTTACTTTGACATTAACCATTGTAAAACATCCTTAAATACTTCATCCCAATGATAAGAATCATCCAAAGGTTTTTCATTTAAGTCAAATTCTTTTCTTTCAAAATTATGTCCATATCCCGAATAGGCTTTGATACTAACATTATTTTTAGGCAATAAAAAAGGAATTAAATCATTGTGAATAGATCCGATGTCATTTGTACCATAAACTATTAATAAAGGATTTTTAAATTTTTGAAGACTTTTAAAGCTCAAATTCTCATTATAACTTAACCAGTTATTAAATTCTACTTTGTCTTTATATTGTATTTTGCTTATTGCTATATTTCGATAATCATTCATCAATTCATTGATTTCTGTTTGGTTTGAACCATCATTTTTTGCTTCAAAAGATTTGATTCTTTCTCTCATTATACTTTCTGCTATTCTGTTAAAAGGATCTGCAGACATACATACTAGTTTTGTAATCTTCATGTTTTTTTCTGATAACTTGGCAGCTACTCTATAACCTTCAGAATGCCCAATTACAAATATTGAATCTTTTTTGACTTTGCTACTTTTATATAAATAATTTAAAATTTCTTTAATCTGATTGACTCTGTAATATAGATTATCATTTAAAACATAATCCTTCGGAACTTCATCTTTCTCATTTTTGTAACCGCTGACATCTCTATCGTAAGTACCAATTAATGGGATTCCCTTTCTTGCAACAATTACAAAATTAAATTTCTCTGTATGTTCTTTTATGTCAAAAGGAATTATGGAGTTTGTAACTTGTTGATCATAAAAAATTAATGGTAAGGGTTTTGAGCCCTGTATAAATAAAATTGTAGGTTTTGGATTAGTGGATTTACTTTTTGACATAAGAAAAACAATTGTGTCATTCTTGATTTTGATACTTGATTTTTCGAAACCAGCTTTTTGAATATGGAAATCTACATCGGTTTGTGCATTTAAAACAAAACACGAAAAAAAGCTTATAAAGGTTCGTAAAAAATAATTAAATATTTTCATTTTAACTTGAGAGTGAATGTATTATACTTTTTGAATCTAGGTAATCTATACCTGACTCTTGAATTCCGTCATTTGAAATATCTCTTAAAACTTCATTTTGGATGTAACAAACAAGTTCTATTATTTCTCTGCAATAAATTGAAGGATTATTAAATTCATTGATTGGTGAAAATCGATGGCCTAAATAACCTCCTCCACAAACTGGCATTATAGGGCAATTTTGGCAGGACTCACATAAATTGTCTTGGCTATGGCTATTATAATAAATCTTAGCAAGAGTTGATTCTTTGTATATTAGATCCAAATCATTTCTTAGCACATTAAATTTAGTCTTTGTAAATCCATCACCACAAATATTTAAAGTGTCTACGCTTTCAATACTTCCATCAGTTTCTACCACCAAAGTCCTGTTTTTACTACTTCCAAAACTTTCAGAACCTTTAGAGCGACCAAAAATTAATGCTACTAAATCTGTTAATGGTCTGATCTCCGGCTTATTTTTGTCTCGATCATTATACCAAATATTAAACATTCCACTTAGCCATTTACCAATCTTTGGTACATCTCGTTGTGTAGATTTAATATAATTGTAGTCTTGAAATAAAAAATGAACAGAATTTGCTTTTAACTTTTTAAAATGATCATAAACTATATTTGCGCTTTCAGAAGTATCTATTACACATAGACAATTTGCCATTTGATCACCAAAAGTACTTTTTACAATTTTAAATCCCCTAATAATTTCATCGTAAGAACCCTTTTTATTATGAAATATCCTGTTTTTATTATTTGATTTTGGAGTACCATCTATACTTATCCCAACTTGAATATTAAGTCTTTTTAAAATTTTAGCCCATTCTTTCGTCAATAAAGTCCCATTAGACTGCATAGCATATTCAATTGAAATATCTGCAGGGATAATTTCCTTTTGAGTTTTAATAAAATTTATATAAAAATCTATACCAGTCAAAAGTGGTTCACCCCCATGAAAGATGATAACAAACTCCTTAAGATTATTTTCAACGCAATTCTTTTTAACCTTGAGTAACATTGCTTCTATAACCTCTTGACTCATAAATTTAGGTTGATTTTTATAACTTTCGTTTCCCATGTTATATACATAACAATAAGTACAATTTAAATTGCACAGACTTGCTACTTTAACTACTAAATTTGATGTATACATTTTTAATTAAAATTAAAATGGGCGATTAATCGCCCATAAAAGTTATCAAATTTTACTAATGTTTTACATAGGTACTTTCTGTGTATGTTCTTCCTGGAGTGGGATCTCTCATCTCCATTGTACCACCGCTAACTTTTTTCATTTGTGTTTTTTCTAACACAGTACAAGCATTATTTATCTTTTCATCACTGCTAAAGAAAAACTTTTTCTTTTCTGTTTTCATAATTTAAATATTATTGTTAAAATTATTTTAAACTTAAATATTCTCATATATAAATCAAGTCGACATTAATTTTTACAAGAATATAATAAGATTAATATCAAACATACAAAACATAGAAAACAATTCTTATGCGGTTTTATGCGAATTTGGCCACATAATGTTTTTTGTATAACTCGTACTAAATTAAATGTAGTTAAGTTAAACTGAGAATAAATATTTAAAAAAAATTATGTTGTTTATAGATATTATTCACTATAATTGTAAGAAAATAATGCTAATTATGAACAAAGCAAAACTTATACAAGTACGATTATCAAAAGGGTTTTCACAGGAAGAATTGGCAGATTTAATAGGAATGTCACAATCTAATTATAGCCGAAGAGAAAGTGGTCGCACAAATATCACAGAAATAGAGTGGGCAAAAATTGCCAAAGAATTAGGCGTAGATAAAGAAATCATTTATGAATCTAATAAAGAAAAAACGCATTATATTAATACCATAAATGCGTTACAAATTACTATTCCCGATTTTATAATGGAACATATTGAATTATTAAAAAAAGAAAATAAGAAACTCAAAGAAAAATTAAAACGCTACAAAGCTCAATAATTATCTCCGAATCATTTCTATATGCGGAATATCATCTTCAAGGTACATTTCACTTGATTGAACAAATCCGTGACTTTCGTAAAATTTCTTTAAGTACAATTGCGCACCAATTGTAATTGCATCTTTACCAAAATTGGATTTAATTCCTGCTATTGCTTCACGCATTAAATCATGCCCCCATTTTTTATCCCTGTAATTGGCATCAACTACTACTCTTCCAATCGATGCATTATCAAAACTAATTCCGGCATCAAACAAACGTGCATAGGCTACAATTTTTCCGTCGTATTCTCCAATAAGATGTAAAGCTTTCTTGTCTTTACCGTCTATGTCTAAATAAACACAATTTTGCTCGACTACAAAGATCTCACTTCGCACTTTAAGCAAATCATATAACTCATGAACACTTAATGCCTCAAGAGGCTTTATTTTCCATTTTAATTCCATTGTTGTTTTTCATTTTTTCAAGCAACTAAATTACTTGAAAAATCTTTATTACTATTATTTTAAAAAAAGAAATCCCGATTACAACTTGTAATCGGGATTTTCATATTAATTATATCTACTTATTTCTTCTTCATTATAATTTCCATGCTTTTATACTCTTCGCCGTTTTTTACATCAAACATTTCCATTTTACGGGTTGATGCATCAACAATTGTATATATTTCACGATAAGGTGTTTTTTTCCCATTTACAGGATTTACCATATCGCCTTTTAATTCCATACTTTTTGTTTTCTCATCAAATTTTCCTACGGCCACCATCATCCCTGTTCCCATATTATCAATAAAAGTGGTAGTGTATTCTTTGCTGGCATTATTATAGGCCAATGTGCTTTTACCCTGAAACGGCTGTCCCATCATTGTGCCGCTATAATTTGCTTCCTGATATCGACCGCCTAGAATCATTTTAATATTTGCTGTTGAACTTGCTTTCTCTGGTTTACCATTTGGTTCAGACCAAAAAGTCATATCACAATTCCATGTTCCGGTTTCATCGGCCATTAATTTATGTGCGTTACCTGGTGTTGCATATTCTGCCCAGGCTTTCATTTGTGCAGCAGAATCTAAAGGCTGCTCAATAGCTTGTTCCTTGGTTTTGATAGTATCAGTAACCTTTTCATTTTCAGACTCTGTTTTTATTTCCTTTTTACAAGAAGTAAAACATGCTGCTAATATCAATAATGTCAGATAGAGATTTTTCATAAATAATTGATTTATTGGTTATTAAATCAAATGTACGAAAAATATAACAAATTATCTTTTATCTATTTTGACTGATTTTATAATGGCTTCGAGTTCCAGCATCAGGTCTCTTTCCTGATTAGAAGGCGAATAACAAAAACCTTCAATTACCAAGATTCTCCTTGAAGCTTCGTCAATAATAGCGTAGTTTATAAAAGGCCCAGTCATGAAGTCATTCTTTAACTCCCAGGTTCCTTTGGTTTCATACGTTTTTTTTCTGTCTAATATTGTTGTCGAAAAATATGGTGCATAAGCTTCGCCGGTAATCATTGGCGTGTCTGGCTCCCGTCCTTTTATATATCGGCCTACTGAATCTCTCATACGCACAATATTGCCCACAATATCTGAACCTTTGGTGAGTCTGCGAATTGGAATCTGATAAATCAGCAAACTTGTATTCCCGCTGATGATTTCCTTTTTCAGCCACATAAAATTCTTTTTATGCAACATATATTCGTAACCGGAGGGAATTTGTAAATTGATGTGAAACTTGTTTTTTATTACCGCCGGATTCAACAGTGATTTGCTGTTGTCCTGTTGTATTTTTTGAATTTCGGCATCGCGAATCATCTTGATAATTTGTGCCGAATTTAATTCGATGCTGCAAATAATATCTTCAACAGATTTGCCGTAAATACGGAATGTATTGTGTGGTAATGTTTCGCTGTGTTTGATTTCGAATTTATCTGTTGCAGCTTTTTTTACTACAATGATACTTCGGCTATCGGTAACAAATCCTTCTAATAATTTAGCCGGATATTGATTGATGGTAAACAGTGGTTCTTCCTGGGTAAGACCCCAAACCGGAGAAGCAAATTTATTTCGAATGGTATCGCCTACTTCACCGTACCACAACTGATCGTCGATGATAACTGATATTGTGTTTGTTTTACCGGAAACGGGCTGAGGCTGTTTCTCGTTTTTAAAACAAGAAACGAACAAACACGAAAGTAAAAGGCATAAAAAATGGGTTTTATTCATTTTCTTAGTTTAATGAAATAAAACCCAAATTTAGTTAAGATTTTTTTTATTATCCGTTTATTTTAAGTTTCATTCCGGGTTTAATATCTCCATCTTTAATATTATTCCATTTTTTAATATCTGAAATTGTTACTCCAGGATATTTTTTCGAAATACTATACAATGAATCTCCTTTTTTAACGTAATAATCTTCTGTTATATTTTTAGCCGAAGCTGTTTTTTTTCTGAATGAATCTATTGAGCTTGAAGCTACAGCAGTATTTGTAGCAGGTGTTTCATCTTCAATAACTATTTCTTTGCCAACGATTAATGATTTTCCTAATCCAATATTATTAGAAGTCAGGTTATTCAATTCTTTTAAATCTGCAATTGATGTATTGAATTTTTTAGCAATACTTCCTAAATTATCTCCGGCAGCAACTACGTATTCAAGATTTTTACCTCCTTTATCTTTATTATCTGTTGATGCAATTGCTTCTTCAACTTGTCTTTTATCTATTTCAGGAACTTTTACTTCTTTTGGTGCTTTTGCAATCGAATCGTTGTTTGATTTGATTTTTAAAGTTTTACCTAGAGCTAATGCATTACCTTTAAGATTGTTCCATTTTTTTAACTCTAAAATCGAAACATCATACTTATCTGCAATCGAACCAAGGTTGTCCCCTTTTCTAACTTTATAATATTGTGTTTCTGTTGTGCCAACTGCATTATCCAGTTTAGCTTTTCCTTTTGGAGTAACTTTTAAAGCTAATTGTTTTGGAAGTCCCTTATGTTGAGACTGATAAGCTACGTAATCATAAATCTTATCTTCGTTGTTTACAAAAGTTGCAATTTTATCTTTCGGCAAACGTAAAAAGTGTTGTTCGTTTTGATAAAATGGCACAACGTTTAATTTATATGAAGGATTTAAAAGTTGTATTTGTGATTGTGGCATGTCTAACAAATCGGCAATTTGCTTGAATGACATTTGATTTTTAATTTGAACTGTATCTGTTTCAAAGTTTTTAACAACAGCTCTTTCAGGATTAATACCGTGTTCTTTATGAAATTCAAAAAGATACATTGTTGCTAAGAAAGCTGGAACATAACCTTGAGTTTCTTTTGGAAGATGATTACGAATATCCCAGTATTTTGTTTTTCCGCCAGAACGACGAATTGCTTTTGTTACATTTCCTGGTCCTGAGTTGTAAGATGCAAGAACTAACTCCCAATCACCAAAAATTTTGAACATTTTAGTCATATATTCTGAACAGGCAGCAGTTGATTTTAAAGGATCGCTGCGTTCATCTATATACGAATCGATTTTAAGATCGTATTGTTTTCCGGTTCCGTACATAAACTGCCAGATTCCGGTGGCGCCCATTTTAGAAACTGCTTTAGGGTTTAAAGCAGATTCTACAACGGCTAAATATTTAATTTCTAAAGGAACGTTTTGTTTTGCAAAAGCATCTTCAAAAATTGGAAAATAATATTCTGATAAAGCCATTAATCGTGAAAATGATTTTTTACGATTTTTAAGAAATGACTTTATGATGTTTTCTAATCCCTGATTATATTCGATCTCAAAAGGCGATTTCTCATTCATCACCTGAAGTCGCTGTTTAAGCAATTCAGTTGGTAATTCTTCATCAACAGAAATATCTGTATTGATGGTTTGAATGTCTTTCGTTAAATCATCATAGATATCTAAACTCACTAATTCGTTCATCCAAAGACTGTCTACACGAGTACACATTAGATCTTTTTTGAAAGAGTTTTTAACTGAATCTAAATAAGAGACTTTAACATCCGGCTTAATTTCTAAATCTGCTTTTGCAACATCTTGTGCAAAAGAAGCTACAGAAAAGAAGACAGAAACCGCTAATGAAATTTTCCTTATAATCATATAACATTTATTTAAAATTCTATAATTCAAACAATTACAGAGTGATTACTTTTTGCAAAACTAAATAGTTTATCCATAAAAACTATCTAAAAAAATGTTAATTGTGAAATTTTAGTCTAAAATCGCAGCGATTCCAGGTAAGATTTTTCCTTCTAACATTTCAAGCATTGCCCCGCCACCAGTGGAAACGTAGCTCATTTTATCTTCAAAACCAAACTGTTTTACTGCAGCAACAGAATCTCCTCCTCCAACTAGTGAAAAAGCTCCTTTTTCTGTAGATTCTGCAATAAATTCACCTAAAGCGATAGTTCCTTTTGCGAAAGATTCCATTTCAAAAACGCCTAATGGACCATTCCATAAAATTGTTTTTGACTCTAAAATTACTTTCTTGAAATTCTCTAATGATTTAGGACCTGCGTCAAGACCTTGCCATCCGTCAGGAATTGCTGTTACGTCTACTACTTGAGTATTTGCTGTATTTGAGAAATCATCTGCAGCTATAACATCAACTGGAATATGAATCTGAACTCCTTTTTCTTTGGCCAATCTTAAAATTTCAAGTGCTAAATCTTGTTTGTCATCTTCACAAATAGAATCACCAATTTTTCCGCCTTGTGCTTTAACGAATGTAAAAGTCATTCCACCTCCAATAATCATGTGATCTACTTTATCAAGGATGTTTTCGATTACGGTGATTTTTGAAGAAACTTTAGATCCACCAAGAACTGCTGTAACTGGTTTTTCGCTATTTTTAAGTACTTTGTTTAAGCTTTCGATTTCTTTTGCCAATAATGTTCCAAAGCATTTTTCTGTTGGAAAAAATTGTGCAATAATTGTAGTTGAGGCGTGCGCTCTGTGTGCAGTTCCAAAGGCATCGTTTACGTAGATGTCTCCAAGTGAAGATAATTCTTTTGCAAAAGCAACATCTCCAGCTTCTTCTTCTGCATGAAAACGTAAATTTTCAAGTAATAAAACTTCTCCTGGTTTTAAGTTTTTTGCAGCAGTTTGTGCCGGTTCTCCAATAGAATCAGTTGCAAACTTAACTTCAACTCCTAAAATTTCTGAAGCTGTTTTTAAAATATGTTTTAATGAGTATTTTTCTTCTACACCTTTTGGTCTTCCTAAATGTGACATTAAAATTACACTTCCTCCTTGCTTTAAGATTGCATCAATGGTTGGTTTTGCAGCTTCGATACGTGTTGCATCTGTTACATTAAAGTTTTCATCCAAAGGAACATTGAAGTCTACACGGATTATTGCTTTTTTATTTTTAAAGTCGAAATCGTTTAAAGTTTTCATTTGATAATTTTTAAATTTTTGAAAGAATAACAAATATAGAACTTTTAGTGTAGTATTAAATTCGAAAAATATAAAAATAACCTACCAATAACAACGAAAACGTTGTAAATTAAGAAAACAAACAAATTTATTTTAAAAATTATAAAATTGTTTAGCAGAATATTTAACAATTAAAAGTTACTGTAAACCAAATAATGGCCTTTCATTTTATAGTAAAACGAAAAAATATAGGATTTAGTCTACAGTAAATCTTAAATGTAAAATTTATTAGTCGTGTACCGGACTTTGTGTACAAGGACAGTTACTGATCGATCCGAAGAAATCGAATCCGATTGTGATCGAGTGTGTTCCTGTGTTATAATTACCAAGATCGTTGAACATTACCTGATACGAATATCCGAAGTAAAATTTAGATTTCATGAAACCCAACATTGGCCCAACTGATAATGGTTTTGGAAACTGGTCGTTTAAGAAACGATATGAAACCCCAATCCAATAGTAATCTTCGTAACGGTTGTAACGTCTGTACTTGAAGTTAAAATCGGTAGTTGAACGTTTATCGCTGGCAAAATATTGGTAGTACACAGATGGTTCGTATTCGATACGGCTGTTTTCTCCATCTTTAAAAATCATACCTGTATATACCTGATAGTTTGAAAGTAAACTTGGTTCTAAACCTCGGTATCTGTCGGTGTTTTTTTGCAATACGTTATTTGCATTAAAACTTAAGTAAAAATTCTTATTACGGTATAAAGCACTAATGTCAAAGTTGTTATTTGATGTATAACGATTATCTGTAACTGAAGGGTCTAAAATTGGATGTTCAATTGTGTTATTGAATTCATCGATATCAATTTTAAACGTATTGAAGTTATACGAAATACCAAAAGACAAGTACTGTTTTGAATAATAATCTAAAATCAAGTGGTGCGCAAATGAAACTTTTGCACCTGTTTGACGTGTATAACCATTTTTATCATTATACAATGAGATACCAACTCCTGAACGATCTAAAACTCTAAAATCTGCATATAAAGATTGATTTTGAGGCGCATCTTTTATTCCAACCCATTGTGTAAGTCCATTAAGACGAATTCTAAGGTTATCACCAATACCTGCATAAGCGGGAGAAAGCACAAAAGGGTTATCAGCTAAATACTGAGTAAATACCGGTAGGTTTAGCTCTTGGCTGTAACTTGTTGTTACAGCCATGAGTACTAAGGATAAAAATAATTTTTTCATTGTAATAATTTTTTTAGATAACATAATTTGGGGCTCTAATTTGTTATCTGTATAAAGTGAAATGTCCAACAAACTCTCTATTGTCTTTCTCGTCATTTAGTTTAAGAACATACCAGTAATCACCAGAAGGTAATTCCTCTCCGTTATATCTACCATCCCATTTTTGACCGTAGTGGTATTTCGCAATTACACGACCGTATCTGTCGAAGATTGAGAACTCAAGGTTGTTGTAAATATTTGTACAACCAGGACCCCAATTGTCATAAACACCATCTCCGTTTGGAGTAAAGTAATTGTCAAGACAAACATCTACATAAATAGCAGGAACGATAAGCTCAAACGTACAACCGTTTTGATCTCTAACTATTACTTTATAATCTCCAGATTTGTAGATTTTGTATTTGTTAGATGATGTAAATGGCTCTCCATTGAAACTGTATTCGTAAGCCGGAGCTCCACCCGAAGCGGTAACAGAAATGATATTCATCTCTTGCTGACCTGTAGCTTTAACAGCACCTAAGGCAGTATATGGATTAATTTTAAATTTAACCTCTGCCGGACATCCATTTGTATGTCTCACTGTAATAGTGTGATCACCTGCCGGCACATTTGTAAAGGTATTACCTGGTTGGATTGCTCCTCCATCAAGAGAATAATCTAATTGAGATTCATCTTCAAAACCTGGATCAACTTTAACAAAATTAGCCTGAGCATTGTTTACGCAATCGTAGTTTATTTCTACTGTTGGTTTAAGAGCTACCGATTCTGGCATGTCTATCTCCAATTCAAACGTACAACCATTTGTATCTCTCACATATACTGTATGCATACCTCCTACAAGACCTGTGTAATATTGTTCAGTTCCGGTAACAGGAGCATAAGTTCCGTCTCTATTGTCAAGGCTTGCAAAATATGGTGCAGTTCCTCCAGCGATTACTACTCCAAAAGCTCCATCTTTATCACCTTCACAAACTTCTGGTATCATAGAGTTAGGGATTTCACTAACACGTAATACTTCAGGCTGTAAAATTGTTATGTTATGAATAACGTGACAACCTAATATATCCTGAGCAATTACTGTATAATCACCAGCAGCTAAATCATTGAATGTACCGCTGTCAACAAATTGATCTAAGTGAGGGCTAATTGCATATTTAATAGCGCCTTTACCTCCAGATGCTGTTACAACAATTCTACCATTATTTTCTAAATAACACTTAGCATCAAATTTCTCAAATGGTGCTATTAAAGCGTCTTCTGTTTCTGTTATTTCTACAATTTTGCTTATTTCACAGTCAAGACCACTCTTCACATGAACTGTATAGAATCCTTTTGCAAGGTTAGCAAAAATACCATCAGCTTGTGCAGCTCTTACTTCCAGGTTTGTGCTATTATCTACTAGTGAGTATTGGTAATCACCTAAACCTCCGTTTGCAATTGCATTTATTAATCCGCTAAAGTCACCTTTACAATTAACATGTGCGTTTGCTGCATCTACTTCTATTGACAGAGGTGTTAATGGCTCTACAGTTATACCGTTTGATTGTACCACACAACCTAAACTGTCCATTACATAATAAATATGGTAACCTACAGGAGCAGAAATAATCGTTTCTGAAGCGAAAGCAGGAGTACTGTATGTATTTCCGTCTACACTATATGTGTATGGTCCTGTACCTCCAATAACCGTTAATTTAAGATCTGCATCTGTAAAACAAGTAAGTCCTTTGTCCTGAGAAAGAGTTGCCTCAATTTTAGTCGGATTTGTCAAAGTGATAGTTGTAGCTAATGTCGCACTACAGCTAAATGCATCTTCAACAGTAACTGTATAAGTTCCTGCTTTTAATCCATTAAATACAGGATTAGGCTGAGGACCTAGTGTTGTAACATCACCTTCAGGACTTGTATAAGTTAAAGTATAAACATAGTCTGAACCTTTACCTCCTGCAACATTACTTATTGTAATGATACCGCTATTATCTCCATAACATGTTACAACAGTACTAGTTGGTGTAGCATTAAATGTAATTGCTGGTGGAATAACCAAGTCAACAGGTTCTGAAACTTTACAATCTTTACTGTCTCTTGCGCTTACAATGTAATTTCCTACACCTAAGTTTACAAAAATTCCATCTTCAGATGTTACAGTAGTTGTACCATCATACAATTCGTATATGTATGTACCTTCTCCCCATCCGCCAGTTGCAGTTATGGTAATAGTACCATCACTGTTTCCTGATGCACAAGTAACTCTTGTGTGATCAACATCAATTTTTAATTCTGTAGTCGGTTGAGTTATCTCAAAACTAGTTTTTACATCACATTTAGGATCGTCTCTTAGTGTTGCAACAACATTATATCTACCAGCAATTAAACCTGTTAATGGTAAAGTAATTCCACTACTTTGACCGGCAAAATTCATTGGACCAGTAATAGTATAATTAAATATACCTGCTTCATCATCTGGAGTCGGTCTGTTGTCAACCATAGTTAACTCAACACTTCCATCAGCTTGGCCAAAACAGATATCTGTTCTCGTTTTAGTAACTTTAAATTCGAACGAATTCGGATCGATTACTTTATAATCTCTTGCAATTGAACAATTTGTATCTGTATTAAGAACTGTAATTAAATAATCACCAATTCCTAAACCTGTAAATAATCCAGAATTGTTTGTTACCGGTGGAATTACTGTATTAAGTGCTCCAGTTAATGTATACTGTAATGTTGGTGCTGTTGCTCCTGTCCATTGAACATCAACCTGAACTGTTTCGTCTACATCACATGTTTTTGTTACTTTAGTATCAAACGTCATTCCGGTAAGTGTTGTAAACGGTATAATATCTATTGGCGTTGTACTTGTTCCTTCACAGAATTTGTCGTCATAAACTGTTACAGTATACGACCCACCTTTATGGTCTAACTCTGCGTATACATTCGAAGGTCCGTCGTACATAACTTCTGTACCATCTCTCAAGAATACATATCTTACATAATTTCCTGATCCACCCAATACTGTACCAACAGTAATTGTTGCATTGCTATTGATGTTGTCTCCTGCAGCACAAGTATATTGTGTATTGCTTACAGGTACAGTAATAGGATTTGGCGTACCAACCGTAACTGTTGTAATTGATGCAGAACATCCTCTACCAGATTTTACAGATACTGTATAATCACCGGCTGGTAAATTATTGAACTCTGGTGATAACGAATCTACTATATTAACAGTTGCTCCTAGTATACTATAAGTATAAACAGGGTCGGTGTTTTTATCAGATAACGTAATTTTTATGCTACCATTTGAGTCACCAAAACATGTTACTGGTGAAGGTGTTGCAATGAATCCATCAATATCAGCAGGGAATGTAATACTTCCCTTAACTTCAATTTCACATAAAGTAACATTATCTCTTACTCTGAATGTGTAATCACCAGGTGCTAAACCAGGGAAGTTATTAGTAACCTGTTGTGTAGCCCAGTTGTCTATTGTATACACATAACTGTTGGCAGGATTTACCGTACCACCAGAAGCGTGTATTGTAATTTCTCCGTTTGGATTTTTGCATAGCGGTACAATAGTTACTTCCGGATATGCTGCTAATGGCTCTAAAATAGTAAACGGTACAAGAGCTGTAACTTTACAACCGTTTTTGTCCATTACAGTAACTGTGTAGTCACCTGGATTAGCTACAATAAACTCAGGGTCGTTTTGCCATGTTTGACCATCTATACTATATTGTAATTGAGGAAGTCCTGTTGCTGCAACCTGAAGTGTATATCCTGCTGCATTGTAACATTGACTTACAACATCAACATTCGTAATTGTTGGCATTGGATCAAGCGAAATGTTTACTGTTTTAACAGTGTAACAATTTTGACTATCTTTTATATAAACATCGATAGAATCAAACAATGGGGAAATTTGCGTTGTTGCAATTGTCGCCGTTTTTGTTGGTTTATAATCTGCAAATGCCGGAATTGGCGATCCTGCTGGTAAGAATAAATATGAATATCCTGGTGTACCACCGTGAATGCTGCTTTCGTCTATTGTAAGTACTGCACCCGCAGTGTTACAATTTTGATTTACGTTTGCAATAACAATTCCTGAAATATCTAATACCGTAGGCGCTGTAATTGTCACTTTATTTGATAATACAACACATCTAGGATATCCGATTTGAGTGATTTCAACCTCATAATCTACTCCTTCTCCTAATCCTGTAATTGTAAACGGATTAGTAGTTGCAGCATTAATACCAGTTCCTGAAGCTACCGAAACTCCTGCAAGAAGAACTCTGTAGTCATAAGTACCTGTGTATTTTTCTATATTAATTGTGATACTTCCGTCAGTAAATCCTTTACAGCTTACCATTGCAGATGGAGTTGCATTTACTACCATGATGTTGTATAATGGCACTTCATGAACATCTGTAAAGACAGTACATAAAGTAACTGTATCTGTAATTTTGAATTGATATGAATGACCTGCCGGAGCCGGGTAATTGAATGTTGATCCTGTAGCAATTGTTGTTGCCGGTGTGCTATAAGCGCCACCATCTACAGAAACCTGATAAGCAAAACTACCTGTTCCGCCAACGATATCAACTTTTACAGTTTCTACTCCACTATTTGGGCAATCTGCTGCTACTAATAAATTAGCTTCAGCTGAAATTAATTTAGGGAATGGATTGATTATAACCTGAACATCATCTGTACATCCATTCAAATCTTTAACATAATAAGTGAGGTTTTGAACTGATCCTGTATCAAATACTTTAAATGTATTTGTTTCATACCAAATTGTACCGTCACTATATCTATAATCTGATAATAAACCTGTTCCTTTTCCACCCGTAGCTGTTACTGTAACAATTGTTTCTTTAATTGAATTAGTATCAGGCGTACAAGCGAAACCAGCAGCAGTAGCATCGGCCACAACCGGAGTTGCAGGATCTAAAACAACAGTTTGCAATATTGAACAACCTCTGTCTGAAATTACAGTAATATTATAAGTTCCTGCAATTAAGTCTGTAAATAAAGGTGTACCCTGAGATACTAATGTTCCCGCTGTTGGAGCTGTTCTGATAAGTGTATAAGTATACGGAGGATTATTATTAACCGGATCTAAATTCACTAAAATAGTTCCGTTACCAACATTACCCTGAACAACTGGTGTGCTTGAACAGAATGGAGAAGTTGGCGTTGTAGTAAATACCGGAATAGTTGGACTAACCATATCTACTGCAATTGTAACATCAGAACAAGTTCTTGTATCTGTTACAGTAAACACATAACTACCTGGATCAGTAACTGTATAATCTGAGTAACCAGCATTAGCAAACGGTATAACAGTTGGATCTAAAACTCCATCTTTTGTTACTGTATAGCTATATGTAGGATAACCTCCTATTGCACTAATTCTAATTGTACCATCAATAACACCTGTACAGAAAATATCTTTCTTTTTCTCTGCCGAAGCAAAAAGTTCTCCTGTAATTGTTGTGTTTACTGCTGTTGCAGTACATCCAAATTTATCTCTTACAGTAATATTATACTGACCTGGATTTAAATTATTGAATGTATTTGATAACTGCCATGATTGACCGTTGTTGATACTGTATTCGTATACATCACCCGGTAAAATAAACGGAGATGTTGATGAAGCCGTTACTACTAAAGTAGATTTTGCCCCTGAAGTATAACAATATACTGATGATGCAGCTATTGTCGCTACCGGATTGATTGGTGTTACCAAATTAAATGAATCTGTAGCCACACAACCTTTAGCATCTTTTACAGATATAGCATAAGCTCCTACTGAAACAAGACCATCAAAAACTCCTGTTGTATTAGTAATAACCGCACCACCCGGAAGTGTTAATGAGAATAAATAATCGCCCCATCCGTTTTGTGCAGTAACTTTTACTGCTCCTTTAGTTGTACAACCAAGTGGTGTAACCACTTTATCAATAGCTAAAGCTAAAGTTGGAGTTTCAATTCTGAAATCTACAAACGCTGAACATTGTGTTTCATCGTCCTGAACAGTAATTCTATGATTACCCGGAGTTAACAATGTCAAATTGATCGTAGCAGCTGTTTGACCTGTAACTGCTGGATTAGTATCAAGTACATAGTTATAAGTACCAACACCTGTTCCAAAACCTGTTACAACAAAACTTGCTTTTCCATCATTTGCATTAAGACAAGTAATGTCATCTATAGATTGTTTAACGATATTGATCTTAGTAACGTCTTTAATTTCATAAGACAATTGTTTAATACAGCTAGTTGCTGCATCAGTTACCTGGAATACATAAGTACCAGGCCCAAGATTTGTAAATGATGGATTTGAACCATTATCAACAATTGAAGCTACCGGAGAAACTATTTGATAAGTAAGTACTGCCGGCGGAACCGCAATTACACCTGCTGAGTTTCTTACATTCGAAATGTTAACCGTTGTAGTCGTTACAGCACAAGTAATTGTAGCTGTTTGAGCCATATCAAAATTAATTGGCGGATCAAGTTTATAAATATTTATTGTACCTGATTTTGTACAACCATTTTTATCTCTTACGCTGTAAGGTATATTTAAGTGATCTACTTGGGTATCAATAACAGTATAAGTAGTTGTTGTACTGAAAGCACTATTATTAAAACTATATTCATAACCTCCAGAACCTCCTGTTGCTCCTAAAACAACTGTAGCACTCTGACCAACATTACCTGTACCACAAGTAAATGGAGTAATTACTGGCGTTGTAGCAACTACTTCTGATGGCTGACCTAAAATTGCAGAACCTGTAACTTCACAACCAAGGGCATCTTTAATAATGTAAGGATATGTTCCTGCAGCAACAGTATAAATTGTTGTATTTGAGAAACCTAAATTATTAAAGTTATAAGTATATGGAGTTTTTCCTCCAATTGCAGATAATTCGATAGTTCCATTTCCTAAATAACATAAAGGCTGCGTTGGTTTATAATCTGGTACGATAGGCACGATTGGCGCTATAATTACCGAATTAGTTTCAACCGGACAGCTATTAGCATCTGTAATTCTAAAAGTATAAGTATCAGCATCTGCAGAAGCAACCGGATAATCAAAGAATGTTACCCCTGCTCCCAAAGCTGTTGCTGTACCGTAAGCAGCAGTACCTTTTTTCACACTGTATGAATATGGTGCTGTACCTTTTGTAATTGTAACTCTAATAATGGCATCTGCAACAGCATTTCCTGTTACTGAACAATCCAGAATTTTAGTAACCGCTGCTGTTGCAAGCGGAGTTGGGTTAATCGTTATTTTATGTTCTGTTTTACAACCATTTTTATTTTGAATAATAATAGTTTGTTCACCAGAATTAAGACCTGTAGCTGGATAAGTTAATCCTGTAAAGTTTATAAAATTACCTCCGTTAACACTCACAGAATATGGTGCCATTGTAGGCGTTGCATCTGTAACTGTTACGTTTACTGTGAATGAACCTTCTACAGCACATCTGTTTGGAACAGAAAGTGCGAATACTGGATCCGGATCCATACGTAAAATAACGTTATCTGTTCTGATACAGTTATTTGCATCTTTTACATAAACATAATACGTAATTCCTGCTAAACTTCCTGCTCTGTCAAAATTAGGCGAAGTTTCCCAAGTATCTGTTATAGCCGGAGCAGTAGCAGATGTAGTTACCTGATAAACGTATGGTGCTGTACCATCTTTACCTTCAACATTAATTACTCCTAAATTATCGCAATTTGCATTTTTAATCACATATCCTTTAGCTGATAATTCAACTGAAGATTCTTTAATGTCAAATGCTGCTGAAGCAGATTTACATCCGTTATAAGAACCTGTACCATTTTCAATAAATTGTACATAATAACGTCCCGGAAGTAATGTACCCGGTGATGGGTATGTTACTACTAATGGCGTACCAAAAGTTACCGGAGCTGTTATAGCTGGCCCAACTGGTGAATTAGCAGTAAGTGCTTTAAATATTTGGTATGTTACCGAAGTAGTTGTAGCGTCAAAATTAGTAAGAGTAAAAGTTACCTTTCCATCATTTGCGCCTGTACAAGTTACATTTACAGGTGTAATAACAGATGTCATAGGCGAGGCTGGTGCAATAGGAGCATCAGCTGCTTTTACATAATAACAATCTGTAGTTAAATCATGTACCACAAAAGTATAAGTAACACCCGGAACAAGATTAGTAAACGTTTTTTGATCAGGGAAACCTGCATCAGCCGGATACCAAGTTGTTGTATATGGTGAAACATTAGTTTCTAATAAACCAAACTGATAATTGTGACTTCCAACAGGAGCAACAACTGATACTCTCGCAGTACCACCGTTAATACAATCTGAAGGCGTTACCGCTACATTAATTATTAAATCTGAAGGAGGTGATGCTATAGTAATGTTTTTAGATAAAGCACAACCATTGGCATCAACAACATTTACGGTATAAATACCATAGTTAATAACAGTAAATGTATGATTTTCTCTTGCAGTCGCCACATACGGGTTACCTGCAATAACATCTCCAAAATTGTTTGAAATAAAATATTTAAAAGGTGCTGTTCCTCCAACAATACCCTGAACTGTAACTTCTCCAAGACTAGAACCTCCCGGGTTGTTACAAGTAATATCAACTTTAGCTAAGCTAAAATCAATTGGAAGAGGAGCACTAATTGTAATATTTTCAGTATCAACACAACCTTTACCATCTGTAACTGTAACAGTATAAGTACCGGCAGCTAATCCTGATGTTTGTGTGCCATAATTAAATGCAGTTGGCGCTGTTCTTTGTACATTAAATACAAATGGTGCAACTCCTTTAGTATTATCAATTGTAATACTAATTGCAGCTGTTTCATCTCCGTTACATTTTATAAACTGTGTTTGTGTAATACCAGTAATTACAGGTAATACAGGACTAGTTACGTCAACAGCAACTGTAGATACTGCAGAACATCCGTCTGATGTAACTCTAAAGAAGTATTGACCAGCAACTGTAGGATTAAATACAGCACCTGGAATTGCAATATAAGTTGGCGATGGAGCAATTCTGTAAGCATAAGCATAAGTTCCGTCTCCACCACTTGCTGACAAATTAATTTGAGCTGCTGTTGCAGTTGGAGGCGTAGTAGGACAAGTAAGGTCTTTAGTCAATTTAGCTTCAAGAGTTAATTGATCATTAACTTCAATAGTTGTTGTTTTTTCGCAACCATTGTCATCTTTTATACCTAAAGTATAAATACCAGGACCTGTAATTGTCTTAACCTGATTTGTGTTATAAGCACCGTTAAGGCCAAATTGAGCATTTGCTAAACCGTTATAAACACTTCCGGTAATTGTAACCGTAAATGAAGCACCAGAATAACATTGTGCAGCCACAACAGGATTTATTGTTGGCTCAGCATTTCTGATAATAGTTACAGTACTTGTAGCAGGACAGCTATTGCCATCTGAAACATAAACATCATAAGTTAAACCATCTACACTAGTGTCTTTTGTGAAAACTCCAGTCGTGTTATAATTTGCAGCAACTGGAGTAACTCCAGTTTTTACAACCGCATAACTTAATGGAACTGTTCCTCCTGATGCAGTAACTGTAATTGTTGTGTTTGCTTCGGTACAGAATACTTTTGTTCCGGATGCACTTGTAATATTAATAGCTGCCGGAGCAGTAAGCGTTACTGAAGCCGGAGCAGAACATCCTGTAGCTGGGTTAGTAACGGTAAGCGTATAAACTCCCACTGGTAATCCCGTGAAATTAACTTCTGTTGCTGTTGCTGTTCCACCAGGGATAACTGCATTAGCAGCATTTCTTAAAACGTATGTAAATCCTGTTGAATTTCCTCCAACAGCAAATTTAATAGCACCATTAGAAAGTCCGTTACAAGTAATAGCCGAAACTATTGAACCTGAAACAGTAATTGGAGTAACTGCTTTTATTTCATAATCTCCAGTAATTGTACAATTATTAGCATCGGTAACTTTAAATGAATAATTACCTACTGCTAAATTTGTAAATGTATATGAACGTCCTGCAATATTAGTAACAGCAGGCGCTGAAGGAGATGTAATTTCATATTTAAATGGCGAAACACCATTTGTAAATGTTAAAGTTAAATCTGCATCTAATTCTGCTGCTTTACAAGTAATAGCATTAGACGGAGTTATAACAAGGTTTGTTGGCGGGTTTAAAGCGTCAATCACTACTCCTGCAGGAACTGTAAATGGACAGTTGCTTGCATCAGTTACAACAATAGTAACTGTACCGGCTGTTGTAGTAGTATAAGTGTTTGAAGTAACCGGAGTCTGACCGTTATAACTATATCTGTATGGGTTTACACCTGCAAACGGCGTTCCGCCAGTTGCAGTTACAGTAATTGTAGCAGACTGAGCAGTATTTGATGCATCACATGTTAATTTAGTTGTAACAGCTGCAGTAGCACTTAAACCATTTGTTGGTTCATTAATACTAACTGTTTTAGGCGCCGATACACATTTTTTAGCATCAACAATTGTGATTTCATATGATCCTGCAGGCAGATTCTCAAATTTATTAGTAGTTTGAGTTACTGTTGCACCTGCCGGAGAAATTGGTTTCAAAATATATTCATAAGTCCCTGTAGAAGGAATACCGTTTACAGTAATACTTCCAGTAGACGCACCTTTACAAAGTACATGATCCGGTTCTGCTGTAAAATCAGGTAATACTTTTGCATCTACAGTTCTTGAAACTACTGTTGTACAACCTTTGCTGTCAGTAATTTCAAAATAATAAGTAGCAGCCGTTGCAGCTGAATAGTTGAAAGTAACTAAACCTGCTCCAACAGTTGTATAAGCTCCGCTAAATGGAGCACCTGTAGTATTTACTCTATATCTATAATCAGGATAACCACTAGAAATATCAACTTTTATAATAGCATTCGCAGACGTTGGTGTAGTTGTTGTACAATCTAAGTCCTTTGTAATCTGAGCATTTGCCGCAACTTGAGCTGCAATTGTCTGTGCTGTTAAAGATGTTGTACACCCTGTTACTTTATCTCTAACTATAATAGTATAATTTCCAGGAGTTAATCCTGCGAAAGTTCCTGACGCAAAGTAATTAGTGCCACCGTTAATGCTGTATTCATAATTTGGCTGTGGCGCTGTAACTGGCTCAGCTATTAAAGTAGCTCCACCATCTGCACAAAAATCAGATGTCGCACTAATTTGTGCTAGAGGCAATACTTTATCATTAATTGTAAAACTTTGTCCTGCAAAAGTACATCCTCCTAAATCAGTTACAGATACACTATATGTTCCTGCTCCTAAATTAGTGAACAAGTTATTATTAGCCTGAACTATTGCTGTACCTGCCGGAGCAGTTGGCGTAACTGTATAGGTATAAGTTCCTGTACCATTTACAGCATTTATTTCTGCTGTCCCTTTTACCAAACAAGTAACATGTGTAAGAGTTGGAGGGTTTAAAGCTAAAGCAGCCGTTGGACCACCAACAGTTGCATTTGCAGTTACAGGACAATTTGTAGTTGTACTTGTTACAGTAATACTATGAGATCCTGCCGCTAAAGACGGACTAACAATGGTAAATGGATTTCCTGTTGAAGTTCCTGTTTGAACTGCTCCGGAATCTACTATATAACTGTAATTTCCTCCAGTTGCAATACCTGTAACTGTCCATGTAATCGAACCATCTGAAAGTCCAAAACAAGTAATATTTTTTGGAGTACCGCCAACACTAAAAGTAGCTGGTAGCGCAATAGTATGAGTTTTAGAAGTAATACATTTATTAGCATCTCTTACTTCAAAAGTATATAAAACATTTGCATCAAGACCGTTAAACACATTGCTTGACTGGAATGCAGTTGTAGCAGACGCTGGTAATGAGATTCTGTATTCTAAACCTGCAGTTGGTACTGCAACACCTGCAGCATTTACAACATTTGTTATCGTAACGCTTCCTTTATTAGTAGGACAAGTTGCAGCTGTAGTAGTAGTAATTGTCATTCCCGTAGGAGGGTTCAATGCGTTGATTGTTCCTGCAGCTATAGTTTGACTACAAGAGTTAGCATCAGAAATAGTTACAGTATAAACACCTGCAACAGTTATGTTACTAAACACAGCACCATCCTGGGGTCCTGCTACTATAACACCGTCTTTTAATAAGGTATATTTATAGGCAGGCGTTCCTCCTTTAACTCCAGAAACTGTAATTGTTGCCGGTTGCTCGCAATTATATGTTGGAGCTATAGTTGCTACACCTTCTATAATAGCTGGCTCGAAAATTTTAAATGTATAAGTTCTAACACAATCATTAGCATCTTTAACAGTGAAGCTATAATCAGTACCGGCAGCAGAACCTGCTAAACCATCATAATGAGTAGTACTTGTAAAAGCGCCTGTACCATTAAACTGAAATGTAAAAGGTGCAGTACCAGTTAATCCTTCAAGATCAACAGAACCATTTGGCTGCCCGATACATTTAGCATCATGTGTTTTCGATTCAGCTGTTACCGCCACTAATGCATTAACTTTTTGAGTAATTGAAATTGGACATTTATTAGCATCCTGAATTTCAAAAGTATATGTATCTGAAATACCAGTAGAATAAGTAAAGATAGGATTTGTAGTAGTTCCTCCACCAGGTAAAACTGTACCTAAACTGTTTTTAATAACATAAGTATATGGTGCAGTACCTCCGGTTATTGTTACCTGAATAATTGCATCTGTACCAGTTGCTTTACAGCTTATTGAAGTTGTAACAGCACTTTTCGCTGTTAATTTTGGATCAATTTGTTGGCTTATTACCTGAGCCGAACAACTGTTAGCATCCATGATTTCAAAATCATAGGTGCCTGATGTAGTAACATGATGAGTAAAAGTAGGTCCTGCAAAAGTTGTACTCCAGGCTCCATAAGTACCTGGGTTAAGTTTTACTCTATAACTAAATGGACCTTTTCCACCTGCAATCCTAACCACAATGTCAGCACCTGCAGTTTCATTAAAACATAAATTTGAAGTTGATTCAATAGTAACAGTAGGAGGTGTTGAACCGCTAATTATTAAATCGGTTGCTTTACTGGCTGAACAAGGACCTCCATCAACTCCGGAAACTTTATAAGATCCAGGAGTAATGTCAGTATCCTTTACTTTGTACTTACCGTCAGAATCCAGAACAAAAGGGAAAACTTTTCCATCTGAAACTCTCGTAAGTGAAATATTATAAGGTGCAGTTCCTCCGCCGATAATAGCTGTAACTACAGACGTAGTATTACAAGTAGCTACCGTCGCAGTTGCGTCTATTGTAAATTTTGCCGGCGCAGTAATTGTAGTAGGAATATCAAAATCACAACCTTGTGAAGTTGGATCACGACGAACTCTAACACTATATGTAGCAGCTGCTAACGGTCCAATTTTAACTGGATTAACAGTCGATCTTATGAATGGTTCCTGATTATTTATAGAATAATAAAATTCTCCTGTAAAATTCTCTCCAAAAATTTCAAAAGATCCGTCTCCCGCACCAGCACATGATTCTCCTTTTAAATTTTGAATATGAGGAATAAATGGCGGTGGTGGAGTAACGGTTACCTGATATTGAAATTGTGCTCCACATACCCTTGGCACCTGAAATACTTTAATATCATCTATAGCAACGTCATTACCTTCTGTTGCCTGTACATTTGAACGAACAATAAGTCGCAATGAAGTATTATTTCCCGGATCAAGAGTAATAGCTGTTTGTGGATATTTTTTCCAATCATTCCCTGAGCTCGATCTTGGAATATTTCCTGTAGCGAACCAGGATATTTCTGTTCCACTGGCGTCAACCAAAGCAATTCTTAAGTTAGCATCTGCTTTACCAGCATTAGGCATCATCAAGTTCATTGCATAAAACTCAAACATGATAGGCTGATTTGGAATCACATCATTAATTTGTTTTTCATACAAAATAGTGGTTACCGGTATCTGGTCACCAATATTAACAGCAAGGAATCTACCTTGCAAAGCTGCCGTTCCTGAAGTATGGTCTATTGGATATCTCCAATTCCAACCATTCGTTGCTGCTTGATTTATAGAACTTGTAACAGAATAATCTCCGTCATTTATCGCATAAGCACCATTACACCATGTAGCTGGTTGGTTTGCTAATTGTCTTTCAAAACAATAATAGAAAGTATTAATACCTGGTGAAGTTGTGTTTGCACCGCTTCCAAAACTTTCATCTAATAAATTGCTATATGTAGAAGCAGACTTTACATTATAATCAACAGAAATGATATGTGTTCCTGTAGGAATATTTAAGAACACATTTGGATTTGCAGTATTAGGATTAGGATTCCCATCCAGATAATAAGTAAAATTATATCTTGGATCACCTGCACCATTATTTATACTAACTGTTTGTGAACCTGTACCATCACAATTGTAAACCAAGGGTCCGTAAGTAATACTAGGAGGAGTTGGTTTAGTATCGATTGTAATACCGGTCATGTCATAAGTACAACCTTTTGAATCTCTAATACGCACAGTATATGGTCCTCCGGCAGCTAGATAACCTTCGTTATATGTCGACCATCCATTATGATTAACAGCTGCATTACTGAAAAAGTATTCGTAAGGAGGTGTCCCTCCTTGTGGATTTGTAATTCTTACAATTCCTAGGTCATCACCTGTACGACAACCTGGTAATGCCGCAACACCAGCCGAAGCAGTTAACGCAGTTGTTGTACCAATTGTTTTTGTAGTAAAAGCATCTGTACACCAGTCATCTCTATTACGTACTTTATATCTTACAGTAATATTATAATCTCCGGCAGGCAAATTTGAAAAAACGTTACTACTCTGCCAAGTTGTACCATTGTCTTTACTATATTCTATATACGCATAACCATTTGTATTGGTCACGTTTACAGTAATAGTTCCCGTTGGATTACAATTTCCACTAAGGGCAGTATCAACACTATATACCGGCTTTACTACATTGTTTCCACTTACGTTAATTGTTAAATCGGCAGTACAGCCATTTAAATCCTCAACACGCATTATATAAGTTCCTGCTTTGTCTACAATAACTCTTGTAGTTGGAACGTCAACGAAACCCGTATTGTTGTAATTTACAAAATAACGGTAAGTTCCTCCAGCTCCTCCATTAGCTCTACCCTGAATAACTCCTGTATTACATGAGCTTAATGAAGTAGAAATATAAGATGTATTATTTAGCTGGTTTGCTGCTGTAATGGTAGTTGTCTGAGTATCTGTAACGTTACAATTAGTTCCCTTTATCGTTGTTACTACAGTATAAGTACCGGCATCCAAACCTGTAAATTCATGTTCAGGAACAGATTTAGTTGGTGTAGTAGTAAGTGCAGTATTACTTGGGTTTTTGAATATTGCATAAGTATAATCATTGTTAACACCATTCGCGGTAACTTTAATACTCCCCTTTTGACCAACACAACCAGGTTGTGTCGCCGCTAGTGAAGTAGAAAGCCTGAATCTGCTAACTACTATATTTTTGACACTATAAATACAGCCACCCGTAATACCTTTCAATCTCATAAATACATTATAAGTATCTGGAGTAGTAGTTTCAAAAGTATTACTGTCCTGCCATGTATTAGGCGTAGGGTTTGTCGTAAAACTATACTCATACCCGGAACCTGTAGGAAAACTTACAGCCATAATTTTACCGGGAATAACACAAGCAGTGCTACCGGTAATTATATCACTTTTTATAATTCCTGTCGGATCTACTTCTGTTTTATAAACATTAAAATAAAATGTGCTTTCAGTATTATCTGAAAATCTAATGATTACTCTAAATTCACCCGCACTATTTGCATTATAATCTGCTCCCTCTGCAACACCTGCCCAAGAACAGTTCGCAGCTACATTCGGACAGTTTCCGTTACTAATAGGGGTACATCCTCCTGTACGTCGTTGCCATACAATTTTGGTAGCATTGGCAATAGTTGTCTGGATTAATCTTGAGTCGTTATCTCCACACAAAAATAATTTTGGGAGAAAACTTCCGTCAATAGGACATTCTGCAACTGTACCAGCATAAGTACCTGTAGCATACTTAATAACCGGATGCGTAATAGCAGCCGCTAATCCCTTAGCAACAGTATCACTTTTCGCAGTAAAACCAATTTTATTAATAAATTGATTATTCGCCTGAAGGAATAAGTTTTTATTTCCTTCATGATTAATTTTTGCATTAAATGCTATCAAATTTTGCGAGTAGGATACAAAATTTAATAACAAAGCCAAAGCAAAAATCAGCGTTCTTAAAATAGTAGGTTTTTTCATAATCATTCTATTTGTTTTTACTTACACTTCAGTTCCTGAGGGGCATCAGAAAGCAAAATAATTAGCACTTATAAACATTTAATCTTTAGTATTTACTCTTTTAATGAAGAGCTGCCTATACTTTTTATTTATCTTTAATTTTCCACTTTTACGATGGCCATTTTCCCGTTGTATGGCGCATTTCCTTTAGATTCCATTGCTTTTTGAGCTTCTTGTAATCCATCGACTTTTTCGTAATAGATGTAATATTTACTTGTTGTTACGTTGTAGAAGAAATTAACATCTGTACGTCCCGCGGCTACCGCTTTAGTTAAGAATTCATCTCTTTTTTCAACACTGCTGTGAACTGCAATAATTAAATAAAAACCGCTGTCAGCATTTTTAATATTTTTTATAATCTGCATGTTCGACTGGTCTTCACCAAAATCAAAATCACTTGCAGTTAACGGCGTACTACTTGGTTTTGTAGTTTCTTTTATACGTTTAAGAGCTGCTAAATCCTGTGCATATCTTCCCTGATCATTCTCATATGCTGCCTGCTTAATTCTACGTTTCTTTTCAATTTCAGTTTCAGCTTTAATGCGTTCTAAATTCGCAAGTAATGCTGCACTATCTGCTTCCATTTTTAATTGTGCCGCTTTCAATTGGTTTATTTTTTCTAAATAAGCCCTGTTTGTAGCATCATTTTTATTAGGGAATTTTTTAAGTCTTTCGTTATATAAATTAGTTAGCCTTGCAATTTCATCTTTCTGAATTCTGTTTGCTTCAGCTATTTGTAATTTTAAAGCTTCTATCTGACTGTTTTCAGCTGCAACGCTTTTGAAAGGTTTTGGCTCTTTGTAAATTCCTTTATCACTTAAATCGTTTTCTTCTTTTAAGTCATCAAGATCTTTCTGTTTATTTGCCACAGTAGCATTAAACTGTGTTAATAAATCATCTTGAGTTTTAGCAGATTCATCTAATGAAAGTGCTAAATTATCAATTGCCTTTCCTGCCTCGTCTGTAGCAGCTGCTCTTGCAAGTGCATCTGCATCAGCTTTTGCTTTAGCGTCTGCAAGCAACTTGGCTTGTTGTGCTTCTTCAGCAAGTCTTAATTGTCTTACTTCTTCTTCGGCTTTCAGTTTTTCATTTGCTTCTGCATCAGCTTTCGCTCTTTGATCAGCCAATAATCTAGCTTGTTCAGCGGCCATATCAGCTTTGGCTTTTGCATCTGCAGCTAATTTTGCTTGTTGTGCGTCTGCATCGGCTTTCGCTTTTGCTTCTGCAGCCAATTTAGCTTGTTGTGCATCGGCATCTGCTTTTGCTTTATTTTCAGCAGCTAATTTAGCTTGTTGCGCTTCTGCGTCGGCTTTCGCTTTTGCTTCTGCAGCCAATTTAGCTTGTTGAGCTTCTGCGTCGGCTTTGGCTTTATTTTCAGCTGCAAGTTTAGCTTGTTGAGCTTCTGCGTCGGCTTTGGCTTTATTTTCAGCTGCAAGTTTAGCTTGTTGAGCTTCTGCATCGGCTTTCGCTTTTGCTTCTGCAGCAAGTTTAGCTTGTTGAGCTTCTGCGTCGGCTTTGGCTTTATTTTCAGCTGCAAGTTTAGCTTGTTGAGCTTCTGCATCGGCTTTCGCTTTTGCTTCTGCAGCAAGTTTAGCTTGTTGAGCTTCTGCGTCGGCTTTGGCTTTATTTTCAGCTGCAAGTTTAGCTTGTTGAGCTTCTGCATCGGCTTTCGCTTTTGCTTCTGCAGCAAGTTTAGCTTGTTGTGCTTCCGCATCGGCTTTCGCTTTATTTTCAGCTGCAAGTTTAGCTTGTTGAGCTTCTGCATCGGCTTTCGCTTTTGCTTCTGCAGCAAGTTTAGCTTGTTGTGCTTCAGCGTCGGCTTTTGCTTTTGCTTCTGCAGCTAATTTTGCTTGTTGAGCTTCTGCATCTGCTTTGGCTTTTGCTTCTGCAGCTAATTTAGCTTGACGTTCTTCTTCTTCTTGTAATTTTTTAGACTCTTGTTCTGCTTTTAGTCTTTCAGTCGCTTCTGCATCAGCTTTTACTCTTGCATCTGCTAATAATTTCGCTTGTAAAGCTGCCATATCGGCTTTAGCTTTTGCATCAGCGGCTAGTTTAGCTTGTTGTGCTTCAGCGTCGGCTTTTGCTTTATTTTCCGCAGCTAGTTTTGCTTCACGAGCTTCTGCTTCAGCTTTCGCTTTGGCATCAGCAGCTAATCTTTTTTGTTCAGCTTCGGCGTCGGCTTTCGCTTTTGCCTCTTCAGCTAATTTTATTTTTAATGCTTCAGCATCTGCTTTTGCTTTTGCCTCGTCAGCTAGTTTTGCTTGTTGTGCTTCTGCATCTGCTTTCACTTTTGCTTCGGCAGCTAATCTCTTTTGTTCAGCTTCGGCGTCAGCCTTCGCTTTTGCTTCTTCAGCTAGTTTTATTTTTAATGCTTCAGCATCAGCTTTTGCTTTTGCTTCTGCAGCTAGTTTTGCTTGTTGTGCTTCAGCATCAGCTTTTGCTTTTGCTTCGGCAGCTAATTTTGCCTGAGCTTCAGCATCTGCTTTGGCCTTTGCATCTGCAACAAGTTTTGCCTGAAGTGCTTCTGCATCAGCTTTCGCTTTTGCTTCTGCAGCTAATTTTGCCTGAGCTTCAGCATCTGCTTTGGCCTTTGCATCTGCAACAAGTTTTGCCTGAAGCGCTTCTGCATCAGCTTTCGCTTTTGCTTCTGCAGCTAATTTTGCCTGAGCTTCAGCATCTGCTTTTGCTTTTGCTTCTGCAGCTAATTTTATTTTTAATGCCTCAGCGTCGGCTTTCGCTTTTGCTTCAGAAGCAAGTCTGGATTGTCTAGCTTCTTCATCAGCTTTTGCTTTTGCTTCTGCTGCAGCTTTTTCTTTTAATGCAGCTTCTTGTGCAGCTTTTTCTTTTGCTTCGGCAGCTAATTTAGCTCTATTGGCAGCATCAATACTTACTTTAGTTTTTGCAGCAGCAGCCGCTTTTGCTTTTGCTTCGGCAGCTAACCTAGCCTGAAGAGCATCTGAATCTGCTTTTGCTTTGGCGTCAGCCGCTAGGATTGATTGTAAATCTGCCGCTTCAGCTTTCGCTTTGGCATCAGCTTTACGTTTAGCTTCTGCAGCATCTGCTTTTGCCTGAGCATCAGCAGCTAATTTTATTTTTAATGCTTCTGCATCTGCTTTTGCTTTTTCTGCAGCTAATTCTGCAGCTGTTTTTTGTGGCTCAGCTACTTTTTCAGTAACAGCTGGTGTTTCTGCAACAGCTGGCGTTTCTGTGACAGCTGGCGTTTTAGTCACTCCTTCGGCATCAACTTTTCCTTTTGCAGCGGCTAATCTGGCTCTTTCTGCAATCTGGGCATCTACTCTGGCTTTATTTTCTGCAGCTAGTTTTGCTCTTTCTGCATCCTGTGCATCAGCTTTTGCCTTATTATCTGCAGCAATTCTTGCTCTCTCTGCAGCTTGTGCATCAGCTTTTGCTTTATTGTCTGCTAGCAATCTTGCTCTTTGTGCAGCTTGTGCATCAGCTTTCGTTTTATTATCTGCAGCTAATTTTGCTCTTTGCTCTGCTTGTGCATCAGCTTTCGTTTTATTATCTGCGGCTAATCTTGCTCTTTCTACTGCCTGTGCATCCGCATTTGTTTTATTTCCAGCAGTTAATCTGGCTCTTTCTGCAGCTTGTGCATCGGCTTTTGATTTATCAGCAGCCAATTGTGCAGCTGTTTTTTCTGTAGCTGTTGCTGGTTGGTTGGTTGCAGCTATTTGTGTTTTGGCTGTACCTTGTGCATCTGCTTTGGCTTTTGCATCGGCAGCTAATCTTGCTCTCTCTGCAGCTTGGGCATCGGCTTTCGTTTTTGCATCTGCAGCTAGTCTTGCTCTCTCTGCAGCTTGGGCATCGGCTTTCGTTTTTGCATCAGCGGCTAATCTTACTCTTTCCGCAGCTTGTGCATCAGCTTTTGCTTTATTATCTGCAGCTAGTCTTGCTTTTTCTGCTGCTTGTGCATCAGCTTTCGCTTTGGTATCAGCTGCTAATCTTGCTCTTTCTGCAGCCTGTGCATCGGCTTTGGTTTTATTATCTGCAGCTAATCTCGCTTTTTCAGCAGCTTGTGCATCTGCTTTTGCTTTTGCATCGGCAGCTAATCTTATTTTTAATGCTTCAGCGTCTGCTTTAGCTTTGTTGTCGGCTTCTAGTTTTGCTTTTGCAGCGGCTTCGGCATCAGCCTTGGCTTTTTCTGCAGCTGCAAGTCGTATTTTTTGTGCATCGGCATCAGCTTGTGCTTTTGCATCGGCATCAGCTTGTGCTTTTGCATCGGCTGCAAGTTTTGCTTTTTCAGCTCCATTTGTTCTTGTAACAGGAGTCGTAGATGTTGTTTTTTTAGCAATTACTGGTTTAGATCTGGCTGGGTCTATAAGAGCACCATCTTCATCATCTCCGTAATAGTAACTTCTGTTTTTGAATTTGTAAGCGATAGCAAATTCATGGGAACCACCTAAATTGGTAAAATTCCCCATTCCTCTTTCATAATTATATTCTATAGCAATACTTGGCGTAATATTAAATCCAAGTCCTGCTGAAACTCCGTATAAAGTATTGTATCCTGCTTGTGCCCAAACTCCTTTTGGAACAGAAATCATGGCAAGTCCTGAAATGACTGCTTTATCTTGTTTAATTTCTGTTTTTACAATTCCTGAGAATTTACTTTGTTCGAAAAAACCATAACTATCAATATATCCTGTATACATTGCATGCAATTCGATTGCTCTTTCGGGATCGTCTTTTACAACCCCTGAACCAAAGTTGTAAAGAATTAAATTGTTTACAGAAACTCCAAAATCAAGAAATGCTGTTCCGTAGTTAATACCCGGATTTACAGTAAGCATTGTATTTGATGGATAATCTCCATCTAAAATAGTTGTGTCGTCAGATATAATTTTTCCTTTGTTTAAACCACTTTGATAAGCACCAACGTTTAAACCGAAAGTTAAATTACTATCCTGGTTCAAAACGATATTATGTGCAAAGTTACCAACTCCACCAAACACAGTCATTAAACCATAGTTTTGTTGAAATAAACCAAAAGCAAAAGCTTCATTTTCTCTAAAACGACCTGAGTAACCAAATAAATAAGTGTTTGGGGCATCTTCAAACTGCACCCATTGCCTTTTATTATAAAAACTTACATAAGCATTTTGTTCACGAACGAAACTAAATGCAGGGTTAATTAAATATCTATTAAACTTTAAAGAATTTCTAATTGGTAATGAAAACGAAACAACTCCATTCTCAGAAGTCTGGGAATAGAGTACATTTGAAAAACCGTAAAATAAAGTTATGAATAGTAAAATTTTCTTCATTATTTAATCACAGTTATTGATCCTTTTTTTTCACCTGCGTCGCCTTTAATGACATAGTAATAAACTGGATTGACATTTTTAAAATCTATTGAGGTTTGTGGCCAATCGCCCTGATAATCGACAACGTCCAAAACCATATCACCATTTGAACTTATTATCATTACTTTGGTGTTTGTATTTTTATATTCATTTGGGATATTCCAATATGGATTTAAACCACTTAACTTAATAATATTCGGAATAACCGTTGATGGCGCCGAAGGCCCGGAAACTCTAAACTCAAATTCTGTTGAAGCAAGACATCCTGAACTTTGAGAGATCTTAACTTTATAATTTCCTGTAACTGCAACTAAATACGAATTCGTAGTTGCTCCATTAATTAAAGTTCCATTAAAATACCATTCAAAAGTTGGGCTTGTTGCATCCGTTGTAACTGATACATTTAAAGTTTCTCCCTCTTCAATACGATTGATTTCCGGACTTACCGGAACATCAATACTTGCGTTAAAACCGTTACTTTTTAAATCTATACTTCCTGTAGCTATACACCCGCCAAAATCTACATCAACTGTATATAAACCGGATTCATTTGCTGTAATACTTCTTGTAGAACCCGGAATGGCCTGACCATTTCTTTTCCAAACATAGCTGTTTCCAGAAGTAGCAGTTAAAACTGTACCACTGCCATTGGCGCAAAAAGGGTTTCCAAGACTTGAATTAATTACCGCTGCAGAGCCTGAACCGGAAGAAACAACATTAACACGGTTTGAACTCGTATTCGGTTCCGTACAAACTCCATATTCTATTTGTGAATAATATTCACCTGGCGCATTTATTACTAACGATAAACCTGTTTGTCCGGCAATAAGAACATTGTCTTTAAACCATTTATATTTAAGATTAGGATAATTTGCGGGAGATGAAGTTTTAACATTGGGTGTTTCGTTAAAAACTGTCAGTGTCATACTACTGCCTGCGCAGATAGTAGCTTCTGTATTTTTATTATTGATATAAAAAGCACCCTCATAACTTTTAAAAAACACTCCAAAAGAAGTTTCACCTACTGAGTTTTTAATTCTCTGACTTACTACTCCTGTAGAACTTTTTACCCTCATGCTATAAGTATCAGAGCCTATTAGTTCTTCTGGCACAGCAAATCGAATCGTCTTTTGCGTTGCGCCTGGATCACTAACGCTGATCTCTCGGGCAATCATAGTGTTTTGTGTAAAGCTTCCGGAAGGATCTGAAAATTCAATTTGAAAAGTTGTTCCAGCCGGAAAATCCAGATAAGTAAAAGTTGCTTTGTATTCGTTGAAACTCGCACCCGCACAAAATCTGTCAAGACCAGCTTCTAGTTGTTGTGGAACTATGATTGGTGCCTGAGCATGCAGGTTTGATTTAGCAATAAATAAAAAGCTAAATAAAAAAAAGTATTTAGTAAAAGAGAGAGTAATTTTTCGAATCATATAGTGCGTTTTCTTGCTAAATCTATATCTTCAAAAAACAAAATATCAATGAATGTTTCAGAAAAATCATATTTGTAGTTCTCAATAATGTCTTTTGCAAGAACTGAATAAGAACCAGCAATTACTGAATTTTCGTCACATCCTGAAGTAGTTTGATTCTCTACATCAGCTGCCATAGCAAGGCTATCCTTGGGGATGGATAGCCCTACTATAAACTGATTAGAATTATCTAATTTGCTGATACGTTTATCAGCTATATCATTCTTTTGATTAAGTGTACACGAAGTCATCTCGCAATCAGAAACAACAGAAACTGTAGGTTTTTCTATTGTATTCTGTGCATACAGACATGACGTTACAGGCGAAATCAAAAATATTATACAAGTAAAATATCTTTTTATCGGGGCCATTATATTTTGATCTTTATTTGGGTCCGTTGAGACGAATACACATAAATTGTGTCTGGGGACTTTATTAATAAAATTTACGCTCTGAAATAAAAATCTAAATCTATCTATCTGTTTCCGCTAGATGCTGTAATTTTTCCTAATTGTAATCTGAAATCTGGTTTCTTAGGGTTATAGATATCAATGAATGTCTCTTTGTTGTCACTTTGAGATTTAACATTAAAGAAAACAGTATTACCATACCAGCTCTCTAAATCTTCGTTGTTAGAATTGTATTCAGTAAAGATGTTTCCTTTACATAGGTTGAAATACATTTCTTCAAATTTGATTTTTTTAAGGTTGGCATCGTTAATCTCAGTTTTGCTATCTAGTAAAACAGCAGGATTAAATCCAGAGATTACACTTCTTTTCATCTCAAGAGAAGCATTTTCAGCAACATAAATTGCTTCTTTTACTAAACCAGCCTGAATATCAGCATTGATGTTTTCGCTATCATTAAGCATTGTAATGTTTGTTGCAGCAACAAGAGTTTGTTTTTTAGTAAAATCAGTTTCGCTTTTCTTTTCGTATGATTTTACTTCCATGCAACGAGAACCATCTTTATTACTTGATAAATAAGAAGATCTTACCGCTAATGAATTGTATAAACGACATTGAATACCTTGAGTAAATTTATAATCGTCGTTGATTGATTTGTATGATACTAATTTACTAGCATTTACATCACCACCGTAAAAAGCAAATGAGTCACCACCAGAGTAGCTTACCATAACGTTTTCAAGAATAGTTTTGTTTCCAACACCTGCAATAGTTAAACCATTGAAAGTATCCATACCTTTAACTTTTTTACCTGCAAACTCGATTCTAACATATCTTAAAATACCTGAGTTACCAGCTACATTGTCACCACCGTAAGTAGTAAGTGTAGGATCAAGATCTAGATTGTAAGAACCAACATTTCCAAATTTGTTAATTGGCGCATCACCAAGAATTACAAGTCCACCCCAGTCACCAGCTTTTTTCTGGCTGCGGTTTGATGTAAATACAATTGGATCTGTTTCTAAACCATCTGCAACAAGTTGCGCACCTTTTGTAACTACCAATGTTCCTTTTGTTTCGAAATCACCAATAATTAAAGTTCCCGGTTCAATTGTTAAAACGGCATTGTTTGTAACATAAACGTTTCCTTGCAAAACATAAATGTTTCTTTTAAGCAATTTAGTATTAACAGAAATGTTTCCTGCTAAAATTTGGTTTGCTTCACCATAGTCAACTTTGTTAGGCTTAAATTCAGTCCAGTTGTTCAACCAGTTGTTGTAGCCCATAATTCCTTTTTCTTGTTGAGCACTCATACTCGTAACTGTCAAAAGAACGCAGATAATTTGAGTAATTTTTTCATGATAAAAGGGTATTAGGTTAATAATAAATTTGGGTATGCGTAATATGATAAAAACTCATCTCGATTTTCCTGAAAGCTATCAGAACACATCGAGAACGAGTTAATATTTTTTAACTTCTTTTAGATGTTCGAGTTCATTTACGTAAACACTTCAAAGAAAGTTTTAAAAAATTTTATTTTTATTACATTTCGTTCAATTCATTGAACTCGTGTAATGATTTTAATGTGCTTTCGTAAAATAAAATAGCTGCAATTAAGTTTCCTTTATCAGAGTATGGCATCATTTTTCTTTGAAACTCTACAGTTACGTCTAAGAATGCTGATGTACCTACAGCCTGATTGTCTAAAACTTTTTTGTGCTCAGAATCGTCCGGAATACCTAAGTCTGCCATCGTCACACCTGGTTTTGTCACCAATGCAATGTAAGGGAGAGTCTTAACTAATACTTTAATTCGTTCAATGTACAACTCTAAAAGTTCTCCTTTTTGCATACCGCTCAATTCTTTTTGATCGTGGTATTTACGAATAAGAGCTGTTGTACTAATAATACTTCTGGGAGCGTTCTTAGCTTGAGCTGATGCTGCCGCAGTTGTCAAAATAAAAAATAAGCTTAAAAAAATAATTTTCCCTTTCATAAATTCTTATTAAAAATTGGTTGTTGATGAAAACAAAAATATATAAATTATGTTAAATCGCAACTTTAATGTTTTTTTTTTTCGAAAATTCACCTTAAAATAACCTTAAAAAAGGGTCGTAGGTCGAGAAAATATGCGTTTTGCCGAAGATTTTGTTAATTTTGTTAAAATTTTTTCCTGTAAGAAATAGTTTAAGTAAATTAACTCTTTACGCATTATTGTACTCAAAAAAGACATCTGATTTAAACATTTTTGCAAAAACTATTAACAAAAAAATCTTAATATCTATTCAAATCATCTCAGTATTGATAAAACTTAAGAAGAAATAAATCAACAATTCAGTTAAAAAACATTTCATAAATACAAAAATGAACCTACAGAATTAAACTTTTTACTGAAAATTTTTGCCTACATCATTTTCTTATATCTTTGCTTCATGCAATTTTCACAAATTTTAGGTCAGGATTACATCAAAAGTCACTTGATAAAAAGTGCGGCTTCCGGGCGAATTCCACATGCACAATTATTCATTGGGCCAGAAGGAAGTGGTACTTTATCAACAGCTATTGCCTATGCGCAATATATTTTATGCAATAACACAGGCGACGAAAATTCAAATGGAAACGATTCCTGCAATCTTAAATTCCAAAACCTTTCGCATCCTGATTTGCATTTTATTTATCCAACCGTAACTACAGAAGATGTAAAAACAAAACCCAAAAGTTTAGATTTCATTCAGGACTGGCGAAATTTCATTAACGAAATGCCCTACGGAGGTTTGTTTGACTGGTATAAAATTCTCGGCGTTCAAAACAAACAAGGAGAAATACGTGTCGAAGATGCTCAGGAAGTTTTAAAATCACTTTCGTTAAAATCATACGAAGGCGGTTATAAAATTATGATCATCTGGATGGCCGATAAAATGAATATCGCCGCTTCAAACAAACTTTTAAAACTTTTAGAAGAACCTTCCGATAAAACCATTTTTATTCTGATTTCTGAAAACGAAGAAGATATTATTCAAACCATACGATCTCGTTGTCAGGTAATTCACTTTAACGGTTTACCCGAAAAAGTAATTGCAGAAGCCTTGGTTTCTCAAGAAAATATAGATTCCAACTTAGCCAAAAAAATTGCCCATCAGGCACAGGGAAATTTCAACAAAGCAGTTTCTTTACTAAAAGAAGATGATTCTGAATTTCCTTTTGAGCAATGGTTTGTAAATTGGGTTCGCGCTGCTTTTAGAGCCAAAGGCAATGCCGCCGCCATTCAGGATTTAATTTCCTGGAGTGAAGAAATTGCAGGCCTGGGTCGCGAAAGCCAGAAAAAATTCATTCAGTTTTGTATCGAAATGTTTCGTCAGGCACTTTTACTTAATTATGAAGCGCCGTCTTTGGTCTATATAGAACCGAAAGTTGATAAATTCAAATTAGAAAATTTTGCACCATTTGTAAACGGAAACAACATTCATGACATTTTCAAAGAACTTTCAGATGCGATGTACCATATTGAAAGAAACGGAAATGCAAAAATAATTTTAACAGATTTATCTATAAAACTGACTCGTTTAATTCATAAAAAATAATTTCAAATGAATAATGTTGCCTCTATTTTACTTTTGATTTTTTTGGCCTTAACATTTTTACAATCAGGCTACGAGAAAATTTTTTACTGGAAAGATAATGTTACCTGGCTAAAAGAACATTTTGCAAAAACCCCACTAAAAAACCAAGTGCCACTCGCGCTTCTTCACCTCTTAATTTTAGAATTAATTTCCGGAATTTTATGTGTCGTTGGTGCTATACAATTAGTAACAAACAGTGGTCGTGAATTTGGTTTTTACGGTGCCGTTTTTTCATGTATCTCATTGTTAATGATGCTTTTTGGACAACGATTGGCCAAAGATTACGATGGAGCAAGAACCATTGTTATTTATTTTGTTCCGGCCATTATGGCTGTTTATTGGCTGAATTAAAAAATATGCCACAGATTTCAAATTAAAATGATTAAAAATCTGATAATCTGAAATTTGTGGCAAAAAATAAATTGTTCGCTTTAGCGAACAGCAAAAAATAATTTTACATTAAAAAAATGAATCCAAAACACCCTTCAGAATCTCTAACTATTTTAACCGATTTAGTTTTACCGAGCGAAACTAATCCTTTAAACAACCTTTTTGGCGGCGAATTATTAGCCAGAATGGACCGCGCGGCAAGTATTGCGGCACGCAGACATTCCCGCCGAATTGTAGTTACGGCATCTGTAAATCACGTTGCTTTTAATAGAGCTATTCCCCTTGGAGCCGTAGTGACAATAGAAGCAAAAGTTTCAAGATCTTTTAAAAGTTCTATGGAAGTTTTTATTGATGTTTGGGTAGAAGACCGTGAGTCGGGAAGCAGAACCAAAGCCAACGAAGCTATTTATACTTTTGTCGCGGTGGATGATAGCGGAAGACCTGTTGAAGTGCCGGCAATTATACCGGAAACTGAACTTGAAATACAACGTTTTGACGCCGCACTTCGTCGTAAACAACTAAGTTTACTGCTTGCCGGAAAAATAAAACCGTCAGAAGCTACAGAATTAAAGGCTTTATTTTTATAGGACAATTTTTGTGAAAATTTGATACAATTTGGAACAATGAAACTTCAAAAAAAGAAGTAATTTTACAAAATTACATGCCCATGAAAAATCTAAATCAGGAAGCTATTTAAATTCAGGTTTATTTTGAGAATGAAAGAATTATAAAAATATAGATGAAAGAAAAAGTAAAAGAAGTAAAAGAAAAAGAAAAGATGAGTTCAGAAAAAGAAGCCAAATTAAAAGCGCTCCAACTTACGCTTGACAAACTAGATAAGACTTACGGTAAAGGAACTGTAATGAAAATGGGAGATAAAGCCATTGTAGAAGTTGAAACAATTTCTTCAGGTTCTCTTGGTGTTGATTTAGCACTTGGAGTAAACGGTTACCCAAAAGGAAGAATTATCGAAATATACGGACCGGAATCTTCTGGTAAAACAACATTAACTTTACACGCAATTGCCGAAGCTCAAAAAGCCGGAGGAATTGCTGCTTTTATAGATGCAGAGCACGCTTTTGATAGAAATTATGCCGAGAAATTAGGCGTAGATATCGAAAACCTGATCATCTCTCAACCAGATAACGGAGAACAAGCTTTAGAAATTGCCGAAAACTTAATTCGTTCAGGAGCAATTGATATTGTTGTTATTGACTCGGTTGCTGCGTTGACTCCAAAAAGTGAAATCGAAGGTGAAATGGGAGATTCTAAAATGGGTCTTCACGCGCGTTTGATGTCTCAGGCTTTGAGAAAACTTACCGGAACTATCAGCAAAACAAATTGTACCGTTTTCTTCATCAACCAGTTGAGAGAGAAAATTGGTGTAATGTTTGGTAACCCTGAAACTACAACCGGTGGTAACGCCTTAAAATTCTATGCTTCAGTACGTTTAGATATTCGTCGTTCCTCTCAAATTAAAGATGGTGAAAATGTTATCGGAAACAGAACTAAAGTAAAAGTGGTTAAAAACAAAGTAGCACCACCTTTTAAAACTGCTGAATTCGACATTATGTACGGAGAAGGAGTTTCTAAAACAGGTGAAATTTTAGATTTGGCTGTGGAGTTTGACATTGTTAAAAAAGCAGGTTCATGGTTTAGCTACGGAGATACAAAATTAGGACAAGGTCGTGATGCTGTAAAAGCATTAATTAAAGATAATCCGGAATTAGCTGATGAATTAGAACTTAAAATAAAAGCTCACATCAAAGAATTGGCTAACGCATAAAATATTAAATATCTGCTAATTGCAGCGTTTATAATTCAAACCCGACAGTTTTAAAAAACTTGTCGGGTTTTTTTATTTCAAAAAAAACAAAAAACTGACGCAACCCTTTTAAAACAATTACATCTTATAAAGAGACTCAAGATTTTACACGGTATTTACTGCCATAAATACCTTAATCAAAAGTTTGTTTTTAGAATAAATTTGGTTGTTTATTGTTTATAAAGATCCGTTAGTTTTTTTTGGTGCTAACGGGTTTTTATTCTTTTTTAAGAAATATTTTACGTTTAAACGCAACCTTTTTCATTTTTTAGAATCTATTAATTGTGACGTTAACTTGAGTTTTAATCAAACTCTTTATTATCAACCCTTAAGATTTGTAACCATGAAAGAGAAACTAGAAGTGTTGTTGAATAAAAACCGTAGAAAAACCAAATTAAAAATTAAGAAAGTATTACGTTTTATTTCTGAGAAAATAATACATCGATAAATTTTGAATATAAAAGGGGTTTTAATTCAAAATAAAACCCGGCAAGCTTTTACAGTTTGCCGGGTTTATTATTTTAAGTACTCTGGTTCTTTTTCTTTTTAAATTCAAGTAATCCTTTATAAATCAATTGTCTTACCTGATCTCTTAGATCTTTCCTGTTTTCACTTGTTAAGCCTTTGGTTTCTATAAATGGCAAAACCTTTATTCTCATTTTTCCCGGACTGCCGCTCAAAAATGTATAGGAGAATCGCTCTTTATTATCGGCAAAAACAATGGGTACAATCGGAATTTGATGATCTATTGCCAAACGAAAAGCGCCGTCTTTAAATTCATCCAACAAAATAGTTTCATCGTCAGGAACCCCGCCTTCAGGAAAAATACAAATACTAAGTCCTTGACTAAGTCTGTCTTGTGCCCTTTTAAAAACTTCATTTTTGCTTCTCGATGAATTTCTGTCAACCAGAATACAAGTTCTTTTATAGAAAAATCCAAATAACGGAATTTTTGAAAGCTCTTTTTTTCCAACAAATACAAACGGATTTCGAACTATAGCCAACATCAGCATAATATCTGTCATTGAAGTATGATTTGCGACGATCATGTAACTCTTTCCCTTCTCAAGTTTCTGCAAACGTTCGATCATATAATAAAAACCCATCCCGAAAAGGATAAATTTAGCCCAAATGCGGGCCATTTTAAAAAAATAGGGGTATCCGCTTTCCGAAATAATAGAAATTAGCAAAAACGGCAGCATAATCAATATCGGAATGGCCATTAAAATGTAAAACCAAATGCGCCACAAAACCCAAAAAATAATTTTAATTCCTTTCATGGTTTCAAATGTAAGAAATCAGAAGTGAATTTTAATAAAAGAATTTTTGGTGTTAATAAAACTGGAATGTTTTTTACCACAGAGAACACAAAGTTTTTTCACAGAGAAAAGAAGTAGGATTGAAACTTAATTGCAAGCAATAAGATCACGGAGTTTTATACTTTGTCCCTATCTTCAAAAATTCTTTTGATTTTCAATTTATTAGCAAATACTTCGTCACCTTGCGAAAATTTTATGCTCCATGTGGCAAAAAAATTATTATTTTTATACGAAAATATGCGTTAAAAATATAAATTACTATATGACAGAAAATGAAATATCAACTATCATAATTGGATTAGCAATTCAGGTCCATAAAGCTTTAGGACCTGGTTTGTTAGAAAATGCTTATCAAGAATGTCTCTACTACAAAATCAAACAGAGAGGACTTTTAGTAGAAAAGGAAAAGCTGATGCCAGTAATATTTGAAGAAGTAAAATTAGATTGTGGTTACCGTATCGATTTATTGGTTGAAAACAAATTTATAGTAGAAATTAAAAGCGTAGAATCTTTAACTACAATTCATTTAGCTCAAACGTTGACTTACTTAAAACTTGGTAATTATAAACTAGGATTACTTATAAATTTCAATGAAATTTTATTAAAAAATGGAGTCAGAAGAGTGATCAACGATTAACAATACACTTAACTTGTGCTCTCAATAAAATTTATTTTATCTGCAAACTTAAAAACTTCTTCCCTCTGTGAAAAACTTCGTGTTCTCCGTGGTAAAAAATTAAACATTCCGAGAAAAAACATTTACAATTAAAAAATTACACAGTTTGCCGTAAAAAAACGAACTTTGCGTTTAGTAATAAGAAAAAACGAGAATGGCAAAAATACTAACCGGTGTTCAGAGTACTGGAACGCCACACTTAGGCAATTTATTAGGAGCAATTATTCCTGCAATCGAATTATCAAACAATCCTGCAAATGAATCATATTTGTTTATTGCTGATTTACACTCGATTACGCAAATTAAAGATGGTAAAACATTAAGAGAAAATACGTATAGCACCGCAGCGGCATGGCTTGCGTGTGGACTAAATCCTGATAAAGTTACATTTTACAGACAATCTGATGTGACTCAAACTGCTGAATTAACCTGGTATTTAAGCTGCTTTTTTCCGTTTCAACGTTTGACTTTAGCGCATTCTTTCAAGGATAAAGCTGATCGCTTAGATGATGTAAACGCGGGACTTTTTACTTATCCGATGTTAATGGCGGCAGATATTTTGCTGTATGATGCAGAATTTGTACCGGTTGGAAAAGACCAATTACAGCATTTGGAAATCACACGTGATGTGGCTTCCCGTTTCAACCACCAAATGGGAGAAACTTTTGTAATCCCTGAAGCTAAAATTCAGGAAGACAGTATGCTGATTCCCGGAACTAATGGCGGAAAAATGAGTAAATCTGCCAATAATATTATCAATATTTTCCTGGATGATAAAACGCTTCGCAAGCAGGTTATGAGTATCGAAACTGATAGTACACCTCTTGAAGAACCGAAAAATCCGGATACCTGCAACGCTTTTGCGATTTATTCTTTACTGGCAAATGAAACTCAAATTGCCGAAATGAGAGCCAATTATTTAGGCGGAAATTATGGTTACGGTCATGCCAAACAAGCTCTTTTTGAATTAATTACAGAAAAATTTAAAACCGAAAGAGAAAAATACAATTACTATATCAACAACCTTGAAGAAGTGGATGCACTATTGAAAAAAGGAGCCTCAAAAGCTTCTGTTGTTGCGGATGGTGTTTTGACAAAGGTTCGCGAAGTTCTTGGTTTCGGAAAATAATAGCTTTTCAAAAATAGATATAACCTCTTGTTTACGCAGGAGGTTTTTTTATTTCAGAATGTAGAAACTTTAATAAATAATTCGTAATTTCATCAAAATCAATACTTTCAAGTATAATCAAAACCAAATAAGATGAATAAGTTCGTAGAAGATTATGATGTTCCACCCTATTTATTTCAGATTCTGAATGTTGTATTTGCCATTATTTTGATTATTGTCTTGTATCAATTATACAGACATTTTAAAGGAAAAAAATAATTTTAATTCAGTAATTACTCGTTAAATAGCTTCAAATAATTTGCCTGGCAATGGTCTAATTACCCCTTTAAGTTCCATATTTAACAAAACCCCTGAGATTTTAAAAATCGGGAAATCGCACTGCAAGGCAATAATATCCAGCAATTCTTTGCCATTTTTTATTAAAAAATCATACACTTTTTGCTCATCAGGTTCGAGATCAACAAACAATGATTTTTGAATTGATTTGACTTTTTTTTCAATGTCCCAATTGAGCATATAAATCAAATCTGCAGCGCTCGACAGAACATTTGCTTTTTGTGTTTTAATCAAATCATTGCAGCCCTGACTGTACTTATCAGTAACCCGGCCCGGAACCGCAAAAACATCCCGATTATAATCATTGGCAAGATTTGCGGTAATCAATGATCCTCCTTTATCAGCAGATTCAATGACAATTGTAGCTTCCGTCATTCCGGCCACAATGCGATTTCGGCGCACGAAATTTTCTTTATCCGGATTTGACGAACTCCAGAATTCAGTAATAAAGCCACCGTTCTCCTCCATCTTTGCAACATATTTTTTGTGCGTTTTTGGATAAATCTGATTTAAACCATGTGCCAGAACACCAATGGTTTGCAAATTATTTTCCATCGCAATTTGGTGGGCTACAATATCAACTCCGTAAGCAAAACCGCTTACTATTACGGGATCAAGAGGTGCCAAATCTTCAATTAGTTTTCTACAAAAATCCGTTCCGTAGGAAGTAATCTGGCGCGTACCCACAATACTGATTGTTCTTTTGTTTTTTAAATTCATATTTCCTGCAGAAAAGATCAAAACAGGCGAATCAAAACAATGTTTCAGGCGTTCCGGATAATTTTCGTCCTGAAAGAAAGAAACTTTTATATCATTAGATTTAATAAAATCAAGTTCTTTACTCGCTTTTTCAAAGATGGATTTGTCTTTCAAATTTTTTAATAAAACAGCACCAACTCCATCAATGGCAGCAATTTGATTTGTTTTTGTTGTAAAAACCGTTTCTGCCTTTCCAAAATGAGTCAGTAATTTTTTGGCCATAATATCACCAACACCTTCTACTTTTAGTAAGGCTAACAAATAAAACAAATCTTGTTCTGACATAATAAAATTTAATTTTTAAGAAGTAGAAAAAATCTTTAAAACAATAACATCCCGACTACTTTTAAGAAGAACAAAGATATAAAACAGAAGTAATTTCCTGCTAAAATAAAATATTTAAACCTTATTATAATTATTATCAAAAAACTAATTATATTTAAATCGTTGAAAAAGAACAACATGTAAAACAATTCTGATTGTTAATAAAAATTGTGAATAAAATTTTGATAACTATATTGGATGCATAACTTTGTTACTATGAAAATCGAAACTTACATCGCGCAATTATTGTATCGTTATCAGTGTGTAACGGTTCCCGGATTTGGAGCATTTCTAACAGAAATTCAGCCGGCTCAGGTGAATGAGAGCACAAATTCGTTTTTTCCACCAAAAAAAACAATCTCATTCAATGGTCTGTTAAAAAACAATGACGGACTATTAGCAAATCATATTGCTCAGGCAGAAAACACATCATACGGTTTTGCTGTGAGTGCTATTGCCCACGAGGTTTTAAACTGGAAAAAAGTATTAGAAGAATATGGCTCTTTGCAATTAAAAAATATTGGTGATATCCGTTTGAATGCAGATCAAAATATGGTTTTCTCACCAAACGATCAACATAACTATCTAACAAGCTCTTTCGGACTAAGTCCGTTTGTTTCTCCTGTTGTAAAAAGAGAAATGTTTGAGAAAAAAGTGGCGGAACTTGAAGAAAGAGAAGCTATCGCCTTAAACGAAGATGAAGATGAAATTAAATCTTCAAAATCATATTTAAGATATGCTGCAATATTCGTTTTAGGCCTTGGTATTACAGGAAGTATTGGATATCCTATTTACCAAAACCAAATTGCAACACAAACACTTATCGTTGAAAGTGCAGTTCAGAAAAAGGTAGAAAACAAAATACAAGAAGCAACTTTTTTTATTCAAAATCCGTTGCCGGCAGTTACACTTTCTGTGGATTCTTCAAAAACAGAAACTGTAGAAACCAAAAAAATGCCTTATCATATTATGGCAGGAGCTTTTAGAAGTGAACAAAATGCCAAAAAAGCATATGATCAGTTGATTAAAGACGGTTACAGTGCGAGAATGCTTGGTGAAAACAAGCATGGTTTATTTCCGGTTTTGTACGGAAGTTATGCAACAATGGCAGAAGCTGAAAAAGCACAAAAAGAAATTCAGAAAGGCGAAAATCCGGATGCCTGGATTTTAATCGAATCTTTATAAAAATTAAGAAAATCCAATTCTGCAGAATTGGATTTTTTTTTGCCCTATTTTGTCCTTTAAAAATCGTCTGCAGTCGTCATGCAGATAATTCACCGTTTATTTTTGCTGGTAAATTTTAAAAATAAACATTAATGAATACTACAATTAAATTTACTTTGGCATTAATGCTAATGTTGAGTTCTCAGGCGTTTTTTGCACAGAAAATAGTGACTAGTGACAAACAGCAGCAAATCATCAACCAGAAGGCCGAAAAAGACGCTAAAAAAGCATCTGATGAATATCATGCGAAACTTAATGACGAACAGGCAAAATTAAAAAAGGAACAAAAGCGAGTAGAAAAGGAGAAAAAACAAGTCGAGAAACATCAAAAGGATTTGAAAAATTCTGAAAAAGATTTAGCTACCAGTAAAAAGAAAGTTGCTAAATTAGAATCGGAGAATCAAAAAATAAATTCAAAACTAGGTTCCCTTTCTGATGAAGAATCTCAAAAACAACAATTGAAAATAAAAAAGAATGAGCTTGAAATTCAAAAACTTAAAGTAAAGCAAATTGATCAGCAAAAGGCTTTAGATAAAGCGCAAGCGCAGATATAAAAATAAAAATCCTGTTTCATGTGGAACAGGATTTTTTTTATCTCATAATTATCTTTGCTCTATGTCAGGTAAACAACTCCATTTTGCTGTACACGGCCATGCCCGATAAGACTATTCATAATTAAATCTCCATTGCCAATATATTGAATAAGGGCATAAAAACCATTTCCAAAAATATTATTTCCAAAAATTCTCTTGTGTACAGTATCGCCTGTTAGCCAATCCAAACCGGTAATTTCCCATCCTGTTCCTGCTGTTTTATAATATCCATTTACAAAAACGATATTAGATCCTGTACTAATTCCCGGAACCATACTTACATCTGAAACATCTCCGCGAGTCCAGACAGAACTCCATGAATGTGTAACGGGATTCCATTCAAACCTTTCTACTCCAAAGGGAGCATCTAAAATTGGTCCCCGGGCAAGAGCATCTACAAGAACTGCTCCGGTTAGCTGGTCATCTGTCAGACTAACATTATTTACAACAAAAGCGCCATATCCGCTTACTGCTACAGATTGATCTGTTTGTATAAATTCTGTTGTCAATGGTAAGCCGCAAGTTACTTGTATCTGTCCTGCAATTCTATCTGTAAAACCAACCGGAATCTCATTTCGCCAAAAGGCGATCAAGCCCATTCTTTTCAGCCCGTCTGTGATAACGACGAGTTTATCTGCATCATTTCCAAACCCCATTAAAGTTGGTGTTGCTCCAGAGCCGGAACCAAAAAGAGTCGGGAAAGTATCGCCTGTAGGATAAGCAGATTCCCAAGCACCATCTGCCGGATTAGAGGAAATTATGGTTCCTGTCCAAACCAATTTATACATTTTTTTATCGGTAACAACATAAATTCCTCCATCTTCATCTACTGCTACAGAATTAGAAATTGTTTCTGTTGGGCTAAAAGTATACTGCGCTAAAGCAGGAGCTGTTAGATTTCTGTTTAAGATTGTAATAGAGCGTCCGCCAACAACAATCAAACGTCCGTCAAATGTCATCGATAATCCCGCAACCGATTCGCCGCTCGGGAGAACTGTAGACGTCTGTATGCTTCGTTTAACTTCAATTCCCGGAAATAAAACTGATGATTTTAAATTTATGGCATTTATTGCTCCTAAATAGTTCACGTATACATCATTATTATTATCTACAACACTATAAACGCCTCCAAAAAGTCCAAAACCGCTTCCTCCGCCAAGTCCAAGTGCGCTTAATGCAGTTTGAATTGCAGTAATTGATGCAAACGGCTGATTTAAAACAGATGCCAAAAGTGATGTTACAATAGTTGGGGCGCCGGGAAGTGGTAATCTGTAAAGCGGCGTAAAATTATCATTTGAAACTCTGATATAAGAAACATCTGTAAGTGAAACTCCCCACATATAATCCGGATCTGTAGAGGCTAATGTCATGATGTTAATGGGTCCGCCTGCAACTTGTGGTAAAGGTGTAAGCAATGGCAAAACTGATGTTACATTTTTAATATCTCGCGGAACTTCATTTGGAAAATTGTCGGTTTGAGCAGAATCAAAATGAGTAATTGCATACTTTGGAGCGGCCAAAAATGGATTGTTTGTCATAGTTAAATAGGTTTTAAGGTTAAAAAAATTAATAGTTAGAAAAGCTTATTTATAAGATTTTATGCATTTAAATGCTTTATAAAAATAACCTTAAATATTGAATACTAGACAATTAATTAATATTTTAACACTATTAAACCTATAAACAAGGTTTTTAAAATAAATATTATTTTACAATAATAGCATCTTGCTCCAGAATCTTTTTATTGTTCTGATAAATGGTCAAAGTCGCAGGCGGTGAATCATTTGTCCCTAAAACGATGATGTAACATCGATACAGATAATCACCTTTTTTAAAATCGAAATAGCTATTTCCTCCACTTCCGTCGGGAATCCATTTTCCGTTAGTAATAACTAAATCAGGCTTTTCACTCATTTTTTGTTTGAGAGACCAAGAAGCATAACGGTAATTATTATTTCCTAAATCATCAATTCTAATTCTGAATTTTGACGATTCCAGAATATATTCCGGAGCTTTAAATTTTGCGATTGACGGATGCAGTTTTGCTTTCTCGGCCGCAATCAATTTATTACTAAGATTTTTCTCAGCCTGAGATTGATAATTAATACTAATAATTTTTCCATCAGTATCAATCCATAAAGTGCCTTGATTCAGCATAATTCCTCGCCAGCCAACTTCCGACCAATCTTTTGCGGGATTTGATTTAATGATTTCATTTTTCAACGTCACATCAAAAATCTGATCGTATTTCTTTATAAAATCAGCTTTGTTTTTAACGTTCGGAATTGGATAATCTCTTCCAAGCGGAAAAGAAATAAAAGCCGCAACTCCCTCTTTGTTATTGCTTTTTACATTGGCAATAAAGCTTTTGATAAACTTTTGATATTGTGGTTTTAAATCCTGGCTAAAAGTCAATTGACTGCAAAAAATAATGAGGTATATTATTCTAATTTTCATCTATAAATCATTTTATTAATTATAAATCTGATAACTATAAAGTTAGCAAATTAATGTTTTATTCGAACATTACAGCTTCTACATTATTAAAAATCAGTATTATATGTTTAACGTGGAACAATTAAAAAGTCTTAAAATAATTTGTAATTTTTCTATTTTACATAATGTTAATTAGCAAAATCTAAAAATCAATTAATACTTGCTTTGAACATTTTAAGCTCATCCCAGGTAAATTCATCGCCGTATTTTTCTTTTAATGGATTTAAAGATTCTTCCTGATAGAACTCAAAAGCTTCACGCAAAGCCAGAATTTTATCGTACGGCAGGACATCCGAAATATTAACCTTCTTAGCCTGAATTAGTTTAACAAAATGCGTTTCAACAGTTTGCACAGTTAGCTTACGAATGCGCGCTATATCTGCAATTGAATTTTTCTCCAGCCACAAATCATGAGTTTCTTCTATAGTAGTTTTTTTAGCAGCTTTAGGTTCATTTTTATCTAATTTCCTTGCTGTATAACGAACAACAGGTTCTTCAGTTTTGAAGATATCGGTATTCGTCATGTTTAATTCCTCGCGAATCTTTGCAATCTTGTCTAATTTGTAATTTTTAATCGCTGAAGAGCTTAATTTTTCTTTGCAAATAGTCTCTCCGGCAACAACAATTTCAATTAATAATTTAGCTTTCATTAAGCGCAAAACGGCCTTTGTTTGCAAGTCATCTAAAAAAGCTAATTCTTCGTAAAACTCTTTTACTTTTTTATATTTCTGAATTTCAGCCATTTTCTGCAAAAGATCTGTCACCAGTTTGTCCATCGGCTTGAAAAAATAATCGTAAGCGGCCACTACCCTTTCCTGCACAAAGAATAAATCAACAGTTTCTTTATTGAAAATTTTATTGAGCTGATGGATGAATTTTTGGGACGGATCTAAAAGCAACTCAATAGTTTCCAAACGCTTTGCCGCCCAGACAGAATGTTTCGCTTTTTCAGAATTCACTGCATTTTCATTATAACTAAAACGGTGATTGCGCCATTCTTGTGCTAAATCGGTCCAGTTAAAACTGTTAATCAAATAGTTATGAATAAAATTTTTGGTTTCAAAATGCAAAGAGTTCTTTAAAACTTCTTCCGTTGCTTTGTTCAAAGAATAATCCATTACGTCCTGATCGTTAGAAATGCCATTCATTTGCAATGGAGAAAGCAAAATAAGCCCGTTTAAAGAAGTTAAACGAGATAATGCTACATATGCCTGTCCGGGTAAAAAAACTTGCGATACATCGAGCGCAGCTTTCTCAAATGTCAAACCCTGACTTTTGTGAACTGTAATTGCCCAAGCCAATTTAAGGGGATAATGTGCAAATGTGCCCAAAACCTCTTCTTCAACCTCTTTTGTGAGCTCGTTTACTTTATAGCGAATGTTTTTCCACTCGTATTTCTCAACTTCAATGGTTTTATTCTCTTCAGGAAAATGAACGAAGATTTCTTCAGGCGAAAGCGATTTTATAATGCCCATTTTTCCGTTGAAATAGCGCTTTTCAAAAGAAATATCATTCTTCACAAACATAACTTGTGCTCCTACTTTCAATTTCAGATTTTCCTCTACCGGAAATATTTTCTCGGGAAAATCTCCAACAATAAAGGGCTGAAAAGCAAATTCATTTCCCGCTAAATCATTAATAGCCTGTTCATTAATTGAATCGGCTTTTGCGTTATGAGTTGTGAGCGTAATATAACCGGGATTGTTTTTTAGGTCGAAATCGGGTTTTACATATTCGTTCAAAACCTGAATATCCTGAGGTGTAATCTGGTTATTACGAAGATTATTTAAAACAGAAATAAAAGTGTCGTCTGTCTGGCGATAAATCTTGGATAATTCGATGTAAAGTGGCGGATTTTGCTGGATTACATGCGAATGAAAGAAAAATTTCCCTTTGTAATAATTGCGTAAAGTTCGCCATTCTTCATCCCTGATTACAGGCGGTAATTGCAGCAAATCGCCAATAAAAAGCACCTGAACACCGCCAAAAGAGCGTGAATTTCTGCGAACGGTCTGCATCATAAAATCAATAGCATCCAGTAAATCAGCTCGCAGCATACTTACTTCGTCAATAATCAGCAATTCCATATTTCGAATCACATTTCGCTTTACATTATTCATTTTAAAGTGTCTGCGAAGCGTTTCTTTATTCTCAAACTTCACCGTTTCAGTAAATTTTGATGCTTCATCGTACGATGGAATAAAGGCCGAAAAAGGCAATTGAAACATCGAATGAATAGTTACTCCACCCGCGTTTAAGGCAGCAATTCCCGTGGGAGCTACCACAACAGTGTTTTTGTGCGTTGTAGCGATAATTTCGCGCAAAAGCGTAGTTTTTCCTGTACCAGCTTTACCAGTAAGAAATATAGATTTTTGCGTTTGATTGATGAATTGTAAAGTGTAAGCAGCAGCTTCTGAAACGTTTTGCATTGGGCAATAATTGAAGAACTAAAAGTATCTTATTTTTATAAAAGAAAAAACCTAAATCCGGTAGATTTAGGTTTTTTAATTATTTCGTTGGTGTGGTATTATTTTTTAGCAGCTTCGCCTTCTTTTGCTGCAGGCTTAGCTTCTGCTTTTGGAGAATCTTTGTATTTATCATTCAAAGCTTTAATAATATCTTTTGTGATATCATACTTATCTTCAGCATATAATACTGTTGCAGCATCACCAGTACCGTAGATATAAGAGTAACCGTTCTTCTTACCGTATTCTTTAATGAATTTTTTAACTCCACTTACAAGAGAATCCATTTCAACACCACTTTCTTGTTGTAATTGTTGAGATAATGCTTGCTGAGCGTAACCCAATTGTTGCTCTCTTTTTTGCAACTCCGCACCTCTTTGTTGAGCCCAGGCTTGCCCGTTTGCTTGTGCCTGACTTTGAAAATTAGCAGCGTCTTGTTTAAAACGAGTAATTTCCGCTTGTAGTTGTCTTCCCTTTTCTTCAGCTTGAGCTTTGTATTTTGCCTCAAGATCTTTCGCTTCAGTGTACTCTTTCATTAAAACCGAAGTATCAACGTAAGCTGTTTTTACTTCCTTAACTTCTGCTGTTTTATTACACGAAACAACCGAAATTGAAAGTGCGATAATTACTAATGCTTTTTTCATTTTCTAAATTTCTAATTTTTTTAATGTATTGAAGACAAAAATATAAAAAAATAAATAGCATCAACATAAAGTTTAAAAAATGCTCGAATTTTATGATATTAGTTTTACTTATAAAGAAAAACATTAGCATAAAAAATCATTATTAAAAATGACTTCCACAGCTTTTATTAGAGCCGTTTTCTCAAAAAAAATAACACAAACCCTCATTCTTCCTGAAAAAACACTGCAAATAGGCTTATTTAGCGTTTCAGCCGTTTTTTGAGCATAAAACGCTATCCGTTTATCATTTTTACTGCCTTGTATTTTTAAAATTGATCACAGTCCAAAAAATTATCAAAATTTCATTTTTTTTGTTCTGCAATTTTCAGAAATAGAAATTCGAATAAAAAGTATCATTTATGAAATTTTACTTTGAAAAACACAAAAATAAAACTTCGACATAAAAACAAAATTTCAGCAATTTTTACATCATTCTATTTTCAAATTTGAAATTTGAAAATTCAGCGTAAAATTTGAAAAAACACTCGTTTTTTATGGTATTGCTTTTATTTATGGAACCGTCTAAAAGTATAAAAAACCGCTATTAAAAGCGGCTTTTATAGCTGTTATTAGAGCCTGTTTCTCGAAAAAGAGGATATTTCTCCTCGCCCAGCCAGAAAAAGCGCTGGAAACGCGCTTATTTTGCGTTTTAGCTGTTTTTTAGGACGTAAATGTGAGATGAATACTCTTTTGTACTGCCCGCTTTCAAATTTGACTTTAAGCCAACAAAAAACGCGCTAATATAATTCATTTTTCCGGTTTTGTATTTTTCAGATAATAAGCTCACGTAAAAAGAATCAAATTTCATTGGAAGCACTTTTTCTAACTTCATATCTACTTTTTCAAAAAGCGACTGAATTGCTTTTTTTGAAAAATGCCAAAAATGAATTGGCACATCAAAAGCTGCCCAAAATTCTTTGTAATGTTTTGCGTCGTACGATTTGAAATTTGGAACCGCAACAATTAATGTTCCAGTTGGTTTTAACAAACGCTTCAATTCCTGAATTTGAAGTTCTAAATTTGGAACGTGTTCTAAAACGTGCCACATTGTAATTACGTCAAAAGAATTATTTTCGAGAACGCTAATTTCGTCCACAAAAGAAATTCCTTTTTGCTTCGCAATATTTTTTGCTCTTTCGCTTGGTTCTACTCCAACCGTTTCCCAACCGTCATTTTTTGCCGTTAATAAAAAATCTCCGGTTCCGGCACCAATGTCTAAAATTTTTCCTTTTTGAGATTGTTCCGCATTAATCAAATTGAGTTTGTTTTTTAAAGCGATATTTTTCACAAAGTGATATGCTTTTTCAAACATCGAACGTTTGTTATCTGTGTGCGAAATATAATCTTCGCTTTCGTAATATTTTCCAAGATTTTCCAAATCTGGTTGCGGAGATGTAATCAACATGTCTAAAGTTTCGTCGTGATACAATTCGAAAATTTCTTTAGATACAGAATGGTCTTTTACAGTAAGAAAATGTTTTTTGTTTAAAACGTCCATTTTTTAATTATCGGGATTTTGGTTTAATGTTATAGCAAAACCCTAAAAGTGAAATTTCAATTTTTAGGGTTTGATATTTTAGTATTTATATTTTTCTTTTAGCTCCTCCAATTTATTTTTACAGCCGACATTTTTTCATTTTCAATTCTTGTTTCTGTCAAAATTGTAAAACCATTTTTAATATAAAATGGCATTGGAGATTTATACAATTCGTTGTTTTGTTTTATTTCATTTTCCTGATCAATTACCCAACCATTCAAACTCGTTTTTTCCTTTTTAATTTCATTGATCAAAAGAGATCCATTTCCTTTTCCCTGAATTTTACTATCCAGAATTATCGCAAACCAATCTTCTCCTTCTCTCAAAAAAGTAAATGTCCATCCAATTATTTCATCTGAATCATCAAACAGTAAATAATGTTTTGTGTTCGAAAGTCCGGCCAAATACAATTCAAAATCTTCGATAGTTTTCAAATGTAATCTTGTCGGATATTCGTTATTCCAAAGTTCTCTTAAAACTTCTTTTTCTTCTAATGATAAAACTTCTTTTTCAACGATCTTCATAAAACAAAAATTTAGATTTCATCTCTTTTGTCATTCCTAGGAAAGAGGAATGACAAAGTATAGCAAATTAGTTTCACGTGGAACAAAAATAATTTTAGATTTCTAGTTTATATTTTAGATCATTTTCAAACATAAAACTAAATAAATTAGAAATAGTTTCACGTGGAACAATTCAAGCTAAATGCATACTACATATTCCAACAAACAATCTAAAATCTAAACTCAGAAATCTAAAATTCCTAACGCCCCATATAAATCAACAATACGGAAATATCACTTGGTGACACTCCGCTGATTCTTGATGCCTGAGAAATTGTAACTGGTCGGATTTTGCTTAATTTTTGTTTTGCTTCAATCGACATTGATTTAATTTTGTTGTAATCAAAATTCTCTGGAATTTTTACTTCTTCTAAACGAGTTAGTTTATCCGCGTTGTTTCTTTCCTTCTCGATATAACCAGAATATTTGACCTGGATTTCGGCTTGCTCCAAAATTTCCTGATCAACATCATTTGCTTCTATATATTCTTTTACTTTTTCAAATTTCATCATATCCTCCAAATCAATTTGCGGACGTGAGAAAACTTTAAACATTTTATCACCTTGTGTAATCGGAGCAGTTTCTTTCGCTTCCAGAATCGGATTTGTCTCGGCAACCGAAACACTCGTCTCTTTAAAGAAAGCAACCATCTTTTCAGACTCATTTAATTTCTTTTCCATTCTTCGTAAACGAGCTTCAGAAGCCAAACCAATTTCGTGAGACATTGGCGTTAATCTAAAATCAGCATTATCCTGACGCAACAAAGTTCTATACTCTGCTCTTGATGTAAACATACGATAAGGTTCTTCCGTTCCTTTCGTAATTAAGTCATCAATTAAAACTCCAATATAAGCTTCATCACGTTTTAAAATTAATGGCACTTTTTCGTGTACTTTTAAATGCGCATTTATTCCGGCCATCAAACCTTGCGAAGCTGCTTCTTCATATCCTGTTGTTCCGTTAATTTGTCCCGCAAAATATAAACCTTCAACCAACTTCGTTTCCAAAGTATGTTTCAATTGTGTTGGCGGAAAATAATCATATTCGATTGCATAACCAGGTCTAAAGAATTTCACATTCTCAAATCCCACAACCGAACGCAAAGCTTTAAATTGAATATCTTCGGGCAACGAAGTCGAAAATCCGTTTACATAAACTTCACAAGTATTCCATCCTTCCGGCTCAACAAATAATTGGTGACGTTCTTTATCTGCAAAACGATTTATCTTATCTTCTATCGAAGGGCAATATCTTGGCCCTAGACTTTTGATTCTTCCGTTGAACATTGGAGAACGATCAAAACCTTCTCTCAAAATATCATGAACATCAAGCGACGTGTATGTCATGTGACAAGATCTTTGATGCGTTAACGGAACGGTTAAATCCGAATAAGAAAACTTATCCGGTTTTGCATCTCCTTTTTCTTCATTCATTTTCGAATAGTCCAAAGAACGTCCATCAACTCGTGGCGGTGTTCCTGTTTTCATTCTACCAGATTCAAAACCCGCTTGAACTAAATCTTCGGTAATTCCGGTTGCGGCACTTTCCCCTGCTCTTCCTCCTCCAAATTGTTTTTCTCCGATATGAATCAAACCATTTAAAAAAGTTCCGTTTGTCAAGACAACAGATTTAGATCGAATCTCTACTCCCAACGAAGTTCTGATTCCTTTTATCTTTCCGTTTTCGATAATCAAACCTTTTACCATCTCTTGGTAGAAATCCAAATTTGGAGTTCCCTCCAACATCATTCTCCATTCTTCGGCAAAACGCATTCGATCACTTTGAACTCTTGGCGACCACATTGCAGGTCCTTTTGATTTATTCAACATCTTAAATTGAATTGCAGTGCGGTCGGAAACAATTCCTGAGTATCCACCAAGCGCATCAATCTCTCTCACAATTTGCCCTTTTGCAATTCCGCCCATCGCGGGATTACAAGACATCTGTGCAATGTTTTGCAGACTCATCGTAACCAATAAAGTTTTCGATCCCAAATTTGCAGCTGCTGCCGCAGCTTCAGATCCGGCATGACCTGCACCAACTACTATAACATCGTATTCTTCTAAAAACATTTTGTTTTATTATTCTCTGCAAACCGTTTAAGGCAGTTCTCAGAATTAACTTCTTTACTCTTTTTGTTCCACGTGGAACGGTGCTTGCACTCAAAATTCAAATCTTTCAAATTCAGATTACAATCTGGAAATCCCAAATTTCAAACTCGTCTTCAAAAATCTGTTCCACGTGGAACGATTATAAAATACAAATATCAAAACTCAAAAACTCCAATCTTATAACAATATCTATCCCACGTGGAACAGATACAGAAATCTCAAAATTAAAATCAAATAACAACACTTCTCTTAATGTTTCACGTGAAACATCAATGTGATTTTCGCTTCAAAATTATTTCAATTATAACCCTTGAAAAGATTAAATCTGAAACGTTCCACGTGAAACACTTTACGATCTAAACTTAAACTTGTTCCACGTGAAACTTTTTAAAAAATCAATTTAAACCTTAACATGTTTCACGTGGAACACAAAAATTTAAATTATAAAAAGATGTTTAATTACTGTTCCACGTGAAACATCGCAATCTTTTCATCCTCTTTTGAGCGCATCAGCTCAGCATCTTTATCACTTTTATCTTTATATCCACAGTAATGTAATATACCATGAGCAAGAACTCGTTTCAATTCTACTTCAAAAGAAACATTAAAATCCTTTGCATTGTCTTCTACTCTTTCTACAGAAACAAAAATATCTCCGTTTAATTCGTTTCCAACTGTATAATCAAAACTGATAATATCTGTTAGTGTATCGTGATTTAGATATTCTACATTTATCTTATGAAGATATTCATCATCGCAAAATATGTAATTTATCTCTCCTTCGTTCTTACCTTCAGAAACTATTACAGCACTCAACCAATCGGAAAAGGCTTGTTCGTTGTCTAAAGTAAATTCGGTTTCGTAATTAAAATTGATCATTTTGTATTAAAATATTCTTGAACCTTTTGATTAAAATTCGAGCGCAAAGGTAGCGATTGTCTATTTAAAATCTCTACACTGTTTAAATATTCTAAAAGTGAGCTTGGTAAAGCATTCGTTTTATTAGAGAATTCAGCCTTGTTTGTTTCAGATTGACGCTTCGTATCCTGACCTTGTTGTTGAACTGCATTATTTAATTTTAATAATTCTTGCTGAATATTAAGAATGCGCTGCAAATTCTCATTCTTGAAACCTTTATTTAAAAGTTGTTTTTCTGAAGCCTTCATCTGATCGATTACAGATTTGCCCTGAGAATCTAATCCTTGTTTGGCTAATTCTTTTTGTAATGCTTCACGAAGTTTTACTTGCTCCTTATATATTTCCATGATTGCTTCAGCATCTCCTTCTCCATCATCTCCGTTTTCACCATCTTTTCCTTCACCTCCATTTTTATTTCCTTGTCCATTTTTACCTTCACCATTCTTTCCCTGACTTCCTTTTCCTTGTCCTTCTTTTCCCTGTCCATCTTTACCGTCTTTTCCCTGACCTTGTTTTCCTTCTCCACTTTGGCCCTGTTTTCCTTCTCCGGGTTTTTGTCCTTGTTGCATTCCTTCTTTCATTTTATCACCCAAACCTTTTTGCTTTTGAATAATATCCGGCAATTGCATTCCTTGTCCATCTCCTTGTTTTGGTTTTCCTGCTCCCGGTTTAGACATAGACATTTGCATGTTGTTTAATAAATCACTTAAAAAGTCGGCTAACTTATTTGCCGATGAAGTAGCATACTGTTGGTGTGAAACTCCTTTTGGAACCTGAACATCGGTTAAGGTTTCAATTGCTTTGTCTATATTATATTGTACGTTTCCGATTTCTTTGGTTACATCTTCTGCTACTTTTGGATTACGTAATGATAATGCAAACAAACTATCGTCGACATGTTTGAACTGTTGTTTTAAATTCTGCTGAATCTTGATATTCTTCGTGTAAGCAGAAGAACCTAATTTCATAGATTTAAATTGTTTCATTACATCTTCCTGAGATAAAGAATAGGCTAAAAGATTATCAAGAATCTGACGAAGCATTGCAACATCTTCTTCTAATTGTTCCTGATCTCCGCCTTCCATACTTGACTGCATTTCCTGAGACATGCTTTTCATTTTCTTTGCAGCACTTTTTTGTTTTGGCTTGGCCGATGAAGTATTCTTTTTACTCAATTCTTCAGAAGCTTTTTGTAAATCAGAGTCTACATCTTTTTCTTTTGAAGCATCCGCAGGAATATCAATTGGGGATTTTAAAGACTTGTTTTCTTCTTTAAGATCTTTCAAATCTTCTTTAATTTTATCAAAGGCTTTATTAATATCGTCTTGTTTCTCTTTGGTGTTTTCTCCCTCTTTATTAGAAAGCTTTTCTTGCTCATCTGCAAGTTTATTTAATTTTTCTGCAACCTGCTCTGCTTTCTTTTCTACATAAAAACGCTTCGTTAATTCAACTAATTGTTCTAAATTACGAGATTGGTTTTTGCTGATTTGTTTGAATTTTTCCATCTTATCAAACAACTCTTCACTTTGTAATTTGTCGTTTAAGTTCTTTAATTCATCCATCAACTTTTGATTTTTCTCTAAATCTTTCTCGGCATTATCCAATCGCTTTTGCAAATCATCAGCTGTTTTGTCTTTCTTTTCAGATTGAAACTTATCTAAATTCTTATTCATTTTCTCAGCAAATTGTTTCATCAATTCGTCTTGTTGTTTCTGACGCTTGATAAAATCACTCACTTTTTGCTGATCTTTAAATTCTAAATTATCTTTTTCTTTTCCTGTTTTCTGAATCTTATCCATTTCAGAAAATTGTTTGTTCTGATTTTTTAAAGACTTTTCTAAACTATTGATATTATCATTTTGCTGTTGCAATTCCATATCCTGAATTTCATCTGTTGTGGAAACACGATCTGAAAACACAGAAGACTTTGTACTCTTGAAACCGTGCGGTGCATCATTATCAAAAACTTCAAAATAGTATTCATAAGAGACTCCTTCTTCTACAGCCAAATTACTTGGGAAGTTAAAAACGAATTGATCAAAAACGGCTGGCTTTACCGGAATGGTTCCACGCTTTGCAGTTTGAGGTTTGTTACGTTCGTAGTAAACAACCTGTAATTTTGATAAACCATAATCATCGCCCAATCTTCCTAACACATAATTTTTATCTAATTTTAAACTATCCGGAGCAGGAGAAACTGTGATTGTTGGATGCTGATCTTTGATAACAGATAGCTGATAATCCAGTTTTTCGTAATTTTTGACCTTATTATTAGAAGTAAGAATTTGATATTCTGTATTTTGACTGATATTTTTAGCCAATTTAAACTCGTTTTCTACTTTATTAAACTTAAAAGTTGCCTTTTCATCTTTCCAAACAATCTCCTGAGTCGACTGCGTATTCATTTTCCAAGTTACCAAAGTTCCTTCTGGCACGATTGCATTTCCGGTTCCCTGAATCGTTTCTGATTTCTTTTTTAGATAAGATGGAAAATTCAACACCATTTCGAAGTTAGCAATTGATGGAACTGTGATTACTTTTAATTCATATTCTTCAGATGAAACTGAATTTCCTTCGAAAGAAAACGAAACATTTTCAACTGGCTTTTCAATCTTGAATTCAAACTTTCCTGGCTGAGATGATTCCATAAAATAACTTTCATCTCCAATATGAATCATCACATTTTCGGGAACTACATTTCCAATTGATTCCATTTTGATAACGAAATCTTTGTTTTGTTCTGTTTGTAAATTCTGATTTAAAACCACAAATTTGAAAGGAGCCGGCGGTAAGAATGTAGCATTGAAATGCACTACTCTATTTAAACTTTGAGAAATTATATTGCTATTTCCTGAAATATAAAACACAGCAAAAAGTAAAATTGGAATAATCGCCAATGGCAAATACTTTTTGTTTGTTTTAAAATTGATGGCATTACCAAACGGAATTGGCTGCAATGAATTTGCTTTTTGCTCTATTGAAGCTAACATCAACTCTGAACTTTCTGCTGAATTCTCAGAAGCCGAAAGCTGTAAAAAGTTAGTTAGTTTATCACTTACTTCTGTAAAATGATTTCCAATAATAGCCGAAGCCTGATTATAATCGATTCCTTTTTGAAGTTTGAACAACTTAAAAATTGGAAACAGAATAAATCGGCTCAAAAGAAAAACTTCTACTCCTATAAATATCCAAAATAAAAGGGTTCTTCCTAATGGTTTTAACCAAAGGAAATACTCAATAAAAAGTGTAAACAGAAAGTACAATAATCCGAAACCAATAAAAAGAAGTCCTCCTTTTATCAATTCATTCATATAATATTTTTTAATAAACGCTTCTAATTTTAAATATATAGCTGATGTTGTTTTCAAAATAAAATCTCTTTTAATTATAACCCATAAAAGTAGTAATTTTAATTAGATAATTCTCAATGAGAAAATTAGTCAATTAAGCTACAAGCAAGGCATTATCTAATTAAAACTCATTTTCTAATTCTCTAATTAGAATTGTATCTTTGCATCAAAATTTAAACAAATGTCAAAGCAAGTTCGTGTGCGTTTTGCACCAAGTCCGACTGGACCATTACATATTGGCGGAGTACGTACTGCCCTATTTAATTATTTATTTGCCAAAAAAAACAATGGTGTTTTTTATCTAAGAATTGAAGATACAGATCAAACCCGTTTCGTTCCAGGTGCCGAAGCTTATATTATGGAAGCATTGGAATGGTTGGGAATTGCTCCTGAAGAAACCGTTGGCAAGAATGAAAAATTTGGTCCGTACAGACAAAGCGATCGTAAAGATTTATACCAAACTTATGCAGATCAGCTGATCAATTCTGGTTGGGCATATTATGCTTTTGATACTCCAGAAGCACTTGATGCTTTAAGAAAAGAACAAGAAGCTGAAGGAAAAACATTTATTTACAATCATACTATTCGCGAAAAGTTGGATACTTCTCTAGTACTTTCTGCTGATAAAGTTTCTAAAAGAATTGCAAATGGAGAACATTATGTGATTCGTTTTAAAACTCCGGTTCATGAAACTTTACACTTAAAAGATATTATTCGTGGTGATGTAAAATTTGAAACAAGTTTACTTGACGATAAAGTTTTATTTAAAAGTGACGGAATGCCTACGTATCATTTAGCCAATATTGTTGATGATCATTTGATGGAAACTTCACATGTAATTCGTGGTGAAGAATGGTTACCATCTATGCCACTTCACGTTTTATTATACAAAGCTTTTGGTTGGGATGCTCCGGAATTTGCACATTTACCTTTGATTTTAAAACCGGTTGGAAACGGAAAATTATCTAAAAGAGATGGTGATAAATTAGGTTTCCCAGTGTTCCCATTAGAATGGAAAACAGAAGAAGGTGTTTCATCTGGTTACAGAGAAAACGGATTTTTCCCTGAAGCGGTTATAAACTTCCTTGCTTTATTAGGTTGGAATGACGGAACGGATAAAGAATTATTTTCATTAGAAGAACTTGTAGAGTCTTTTGACTTAAACAGAGTTCATAAATCGGGAGCTAAATTTGATCCGGAGAAAAACAAATGGTTCAATCACCAATATCTAATCAAACAAAATGATGCTGATTTAGCGAAAAGCTTCTCTTCTATTTTGGTTGAAAAAGGTGTTGATATTTCGAAATATGACGTTACAAGAATTGTTTCTTTGATTAAAGAAAGAGCACATTTTGTTTCTGAATTTTGGGATTTGACTGATTTCTTTTTCCAGGCACCAACATCTTACGATGAAAAAGCAAGTAAAAACTGGAAAGAAGAAACCCCGGCTTTAATGCAGGAATTGATTTCGACTCTTGAATATATTGACGGTTTTGATTCGGCAAACATCGAAGCAATCGTAAAAGACTGGTTAACTAAAAACGAAATTGGAATGGGTAAAGTTATGCAGCCATTCCGTTTGAGTTTGGTTGGAGCTTTGAAAGGTCCTCACCTATTTGACATTGTTGAAATCATCGGAAAGGAAGAAACTATTTCGAGAATTCAAAAAGCGATTGCAACTTTATAAAAACAAAAAAGCTCCCAAATTGGGAGCTTTTTTTAGTCCTTAAACAAAAGGATTTTATAATTTTCTTTATTATCCGTTTGAACTAACCAAATTCCCTGATCAGAAATTACACTTTCATAATATAATTTCTTACCTTCTTTTGATACACTTTTCAAATAACTCATAACGTTTGGATTTAAAATCATAGCGACAAAAGTCATTTGAGAAAAAACCTTATTTTTAAATTCATCACTTACATAACTATTGTTTACAAAAGCTTTACTTTTCAAATTACTTGTATTGTTATTGTATTCTATAAAATTGATTTTTGAAATAGATCCGGTCGATTTATCAACAGTTGTAGAATATGAAAACTCAGTAAAATCATTAACTGAAACTGAAAAACTCAAATTTTTATTATACTCCAATAAATTCACCTGAAGTCTAGAGGTCGTATTTATTTTTTCAAAAAAATCTTTTCCATCAATCTTATTAACAGATTCCCATAGTTTTGTTCCGTTTTTATCAAACTTAAACACATAAAATCCTCTAGGATAAACTCCACCATTAATTTCTTTTGGTGCTTTTTCACTATAAATTCCATAGACATAAATATCCTCAGTTGTTCTATCTATGAAATAATGATTTACAGACATTGTACCTAGAGTAACTCTAACTATAGCAAAAGGATAACTTGGGTTTGCTGGAGTAGTATTAAAATCTTTAGGTCCTCCATAATTGTCTGAAGTAACAAAAAATTTATCACTAAGCTTTAAAATAAGAGGTAATTCCTTTACCTTTTTTCCTTCAAAATCATAAGTCGTTTTATACAATATTGAAGTTTGAAAATCAGCTGAAACAGATTTTGTAATAATATCAAAATTTTCGTTTCCATTCAGTTTAGCACTAAAAGAAGTTTTAAGATCAGCTTTTGCATACGCATCACCTTTTAGTAAAGCTAAGTCAGGTTTATCAATCTTAATTCTCTTCCTCAATTTACTTTTAATTTCTATTGTTTCAAGATATATATCATCTTTCTCGAAGTCAATCTTTTCTTTTTGTTTCTGATTAGTAAATCCAAAATCATAAACATCATTAAATGAAGCATTAAAAAAATCATTTGGCCATCTATTAGTAACATTATTCAAAACATGGTAATAATCAAAACGCCCAAAGAAATTAGAATTTAAATCTTCAAGTACATCATGATTAACAGGGAAAACATTTTTATCCTGAAAAAATTTATAATTAGCCTGCATAAATTTTGTAGCATCATATGCTTTATAAGTGTTCTCAGTTACGGAAAATGTTGGGCTAACTAATTTTTCGTTTTCAAATAGAGTTGTTTTTTTTCCATCTACATCAAAACTTAAAGCGTTTGTAGTGATGTAAGAAAGTGTCATAGTAATTCCAAAACCTTTATACACAACAAATTTCTTTGAATTTGGAAGGTATTCAAAAGTAATAGGTTCATTTTTGTCTTCAAATTTTTCCTCAACTATAACAGTTTGGGCAGATAAATAAACAGAAGTAAATAAGACAATACTAAGTAGTATTCTTTTCATAAATTTTGTTTTTGGTTTAAAATTTGAACCAAATGTAGAATAAAATTTAACAAAGAAAATCATGTAAAGAAATTAATAAGTACTCAATCTCATTATATTATTCGTATTTTTAAAAAATTAATAAAATCTAAATTAATATCACCATGAACACAGCTTTAATTATCCTTTTAGTATTTGGATTCTTCATTTTTATGTCTTCATTTTTTACCGTAAAACAACAATCATCTGTTGTAATCGAAAGATTTGGTAAATTTTTAAGCGTAAGAAATTCAGGTTTACAACTAAAAATTCCGATCGTCGACAGAATCGCAGGACGTGTAAATTTGAAGATTCAACAGTTAGATGTTATCATCGAAACCAAAACCAAAGACAACGTTTTTATCAAAATGAAAGTTTCGGTTCAGTTTAAAGTTATCCAGGAAAAAGTATACGATGCTTTTTATAAACTGGAATATCCACACGATCAAATTACCGCTTATGTATTTGATGTGGTTCGTGCCGAAGTTCCAAAACTAAAATTGGATGATGTTTTTGAAAGAAAAGATGATATTGCAATTGCAGTAAAAAGAGAATTGAACGAGGCCATGACTACTTATGGTTATGATATTATCAATACTTTGGTTACTGATATTGATCCGGATATTCAGGTAAAAAATGCCATGAACAGAATTAATGCTGCCGACAGAGAAAAAACGGCTGCAGAATTTGAAGCTGAAAGTTCAAGAATTAGAATCGTTGCAAAAGCAAAAGCTGAAGCCGAAAGTAAACGTTTACAAGGTCAAGGTATTGCAGATCAACGTCGTGAAATTGCAAGAGGTCTTGTAGAAAGTGTTGAAGTTTTGAATAATGTTGGAATCAATTCTCAGGAAGCTTCTGCCTTAATTGTAGTAACTCAACATTATGATACTTTGCAGGCAATTGGTGCCGATGCAAATTCTAATTTAATCTTGTTACCAAATTCTCCACAAGCAGGAAGTGACATGTTAAATAATATGGTTGCATCATTTACAGCTTCAAACCAAGTTGGTGAAATGATGAAAAAGAACAATAAAAAAGTAGAAAAACCAAAACCTATTCAACCACAATCTGGTTATGAAGATGACATTCAACCAGATGTACAACAATAAATAAAATGAAAAAGAGGCTTAATGGCCTCTTTTTTTATTTATAAACCAATTGAAAACAAATGGTAAAATTGATTGTAAAATTTTTGGATAGGATTCTGAAAAGTAATCTGTATATGAAGAAACAAATCCATTTACGATTTTTTGTGGTGTAATGCCTTCTTTAGTTTTCTGAAAACTTAAAACTAATTTCTGATAATTTATATCTTTTTCTAATTTCAGAATTACTAAATCTCTGTCGATTTCAGCATAAGATGAGTATTTTTTCTTTTCCATATTTCTTAATCGTTAAAAAATATTTCTGAAAATTTCTCTAAAATCGGTCCTTCGACAATCTTATCTTTTATAAGAAAAAGTAATATTGTAAACAAAAGATAGATCCCTCCTACTGCTAAAAATCCAAGAGCATTACTTCCAAATAAATCTCCAAAAGCATAAGCTGCCGCAAAAGATCCAAAAAATAGAACCATAGTAAAACACAATAAAATCAAAGTAAACTTTAAAATTAAAGTTGTCAACTTCATTGCAACCTTAAAACCCCAAAGCTTATAATAAGCCAAATGACTGTCAATATAAACTTTAGTCTGATCCTGAATTTTTTCTGTGTTTTCTTTTAACTCTTCAAAAGCCATATTTAATTTTTTAAAATAAAAAAAGCACAAAACTTACCTATAAAAATAAGTAAAGTTATGTGCTTCTTGTATCGATTTTATTTTTGAAGTTTAGCGTTTTGAGCTTTCAAATCAGCCAACTTAGATTCTAAAAAGGTGATAACTTCTTCAGTTTTATGGCTTACATTCGATAGCAACTCATCTAAAGTTCCGTCAAGATTTTGTGTTGCCCCAGCAAATTTTTCACGAAGAACATCAGAAGTAGCTCCTAATGAATCTTTTATATTGCCTTTTGCATCATCAAAACCTTCCTTAAGTTTTGCTCTTGTATTCGAACCTTTATCCGGAGCCAATAAAATTCCGATTGCTGCCCCTACTGCAGCACCAGCTAAAATAGCCGCAATTGTATTTGAATTATTTGACATAATATTAAAATTTAAATGAATACTAAAGATACAGTATTTTTGAAAGATAAATAATTGATTAAAAAATATTTACCAATAATTAACAATAAAATTAATACACATAAGCCACAGCTTCGTATTTACCATCTTTTTCAATAATACTTACAAAAGGATAACCATTTGATGCTGACTTAGTTTTGATTCTCATAGCAGTATGATTTTTATTAGCCATTGGCGGTTCTCCTTTTGTCTTTGTCGAGACTCCGGTAAAATTAGCCGCTTGTTTTAATCCAATTGTTTTTTCCTGAGACAAAACAGTTACCATTGAATAATCTGATTTTGAATCTACTATAACTTTATCAGATATTTTTTGAGTTTGATTTGTTTGTTTATTGGTAATTTGTGAAACAGCATATTTACTAATTTTGTGTTCTTCTGCACTTCCGTTAAAAGAATAATAAATTAAACCATTTTCGTTTTTAATAAAGTTTACATCCAATTGTTCACCATTGTGTTTTGTAATTTGATGAGTTTGAGAAATTGCAATGTTTGCAAATAAAATAGCTAGTGTAAAAAATAAATTTTTCATGATAATTAAATTTAAGGATTAAAAAATTTCTTAGTTCAAATGAAAATCAAAATTTAAATAAACCACAAAACTAATTTCATGAAATTTGAAAATTATGCAATGCAATTGAAAAATACTTATTTAAACATTGAAGTATTATCAAAACAAAATCATAATTAGAAATTGACCATAAAACCAATTTTCAGAATTCAGACTTAGAATAAATTCTAAAACAAAAAATTATATTTTTAAAATTTTAGAATAACTCAATTTCGATTCTTAAAGTGTCATTTTTAAAATTATAAAATTTCAGATTTGACCTTTGGATAAAAATACCAACTTTATAAACAATTGTATGTTAATAACCCGTTAAACTGATAAAAATAACAGTGAAAATTAAAATAAAGGTCAATAATAAACAATAATTCAAAAAATGAATAATATATCGGCTAGTGCAAAAAAATAGCTTAAAATTAATTTATGAAGGTCACTTTTAATCTACATAAACTATTAATTATAATATTTAAATAGATAAAATAAATAATAAACATAAGTTACCAAAATATCAAAGTCAATCAATTAAATTGATTTATACAAAAAATTATAAATTTGGATTTTATGAAATTTTAAAAGCAAAATTCAATCAATTTTAAGTAAAAATTACATGATTAGTACTTATAAACAATTCACTGTTAATAACCTGTCAAGTAGCATGAAATAAGGGGATAAACTTAAAATAAAGCGTTTTAAACTACTAACTTTTAAAAGATGATAATTGAGATGAAAGAATTAAAAAAATAGCTTAAAATTAATTTATAAAAGCCATTTTTAATATAAAATATTTATTAGTTTTTAGTTTTTGATAGAAAACATAAATAATAAAAAAAGCGCTTATATAAAGCGCTTTTTAATAGATTCTAATTATATTATTTTTTTACCATTTCGGCAAGAATTTCAATTTCTCTTTCCGAAGCATTTTTTGGAGGATTTGAATATAATTTCAAAATTTCATCATCAAATTGATTTTTGAAATTTACTTCCTCAATATCTCTTAAATTTAAAAGTGCTTTTGATCGAACGTAAGTCGATTCACTTCTTAGAGACATCGTATATAATTTTTTAATATCGTCTTCTTCAAAATCTGTAGATTTCCAATTAGAATATTTCAAAAGAAATTGAGAAAATAACAACGAAGCTTTATTGTTGTTAATATTCTTCTTTAATGAATTTTGCAATAATGAAAAACTCGAAACATTTTTGATGCTCTCCCCTATTGCACTTTCAATTGCAATACGTTCTGGTTTAGATTCTACTTTGAAATATTTATTGATTTCTTTTAAAGAATTATTGATGCTGTTTTCTTCTTTTTTACCTTTTTCTTCCCAGGCATCTTTCAATCCAACAGTTTTGTTAAATACTAATTTTGAAGGAGTTGAGTCTTTATCAACAGTAAAATATCCCAAACGTTGAAACTGAAATTTATCCTCGTTTTGAGCCGTTGCCAAACTTGGTTCAACAAATCCTTTGATGATTTCCAATGAATTTGGATTTACAAAATCTAAGAAATTTTTCTCTTTATAACTGTCCGGTGCTTCATCTGTAAACAAACGATCGTACATACGAACTTCTGCTTCAATAGCATGAGAAATTGAAACCCAATGCAAGGTTCCGGATACTTTTCTTTGACTTGCTTCTGTTCCGCTTCCGCTTAAAGAATCGGTATCGTAAGTAACGTGAATTTCTGTAATATTTCCTTCAGAATCTTTTACAACACTTTCACCTTTAATAATATAAGCATTTTTAAGACGTACTTCTTTACCTAAAGTCAAACGGAAAAACTTCGCCGGAGCTTCTTCCAGAAAGTCTTCTCTTTCAATGTATAATTCACGAGAAAAAGGTACTTTTCTAAAACCTGCGTTTTCATCTTCCTGATTATTTTCGGCTTCTAACCACTCTTCTTTTCCTTCAGGATAATTTGTAATGACCAATTTTACAGGATCTAAAACAGCCATTACACGAGGTGCAATTTTGTTTAAATCTTCACGAATACAAAATTCTAAAACCGATACATTTATCAAATTATCACGTTTTGCAATACCAATTGTGTTGGCAAAATTCCGTAAAGATGCAGCGGTATAACCACGTCTTCTTAACCCTGAAATTGTTGACATTCTAGGATCATCCCAACCGTTAACATGCTTTTCCTTAACTAGTTGCTGTAATTTTCTTTTACTAACAACAGTATGTGAAAGGTTACGTCTTGCAAATTCTCTTTGCTTTGGACGAATCTGATTTTCATCAATAATCTGGTCTAAAAACCAATCGTATAATTCACGGTGAGGCAAAAATTCAAGTGTACAAAATGAGTGTGAGATTTCTTCTAAATAATCACTTTGCCCGTGTGCCCAATCGTACATTGGATAGATTTTCCAATCGTCTCCTGTTCTATGATGATGTTTGTGTAAAATCCTGTACATGATAGGATCACGCATCAGCATATTGGTAGATTTCATGTCTATTTTTGCGCGAAGAATATGTGTTCCAGCCTCAAATTCACCATTTTTCATTCTTTCGAATAAATCTAAATTTTCTTCAACAGAACGATTTCTGTATGGACTATCAGTTCCAACAGTAGACGGAGTTCCTTTTTGAATTGCCATATCTTCAGAAGACTGACTATCAACATAGGCTTTATCCTTTTTAATTAATAAAACTGCCCAGTCATACAATTGTTGAAAATAATCAGAGGCATAACGCTCTTCTGACCAGGAATACCCTAGCCATTCGACATCTTTTTTAATAGCATCGACAAATTCCTGTTCTTCTTTTTCCGGATTCGTATCGTCAAAACGTAAATTTACAGGTGACTGATAATCAAGTCCTAAACCAAAATTTAAAGCAATAGAACTTGCATGTCCAATATGCAAATAACCATTTGGTTCTGGTGGAAAACGAAAATGAAGTTTAGTTTTGGAAAGACCTGATTTCAAATCTTCCTCTATGATTTGTTCAATAAAATTGAGTGATTTCTCTTCTGATGCCATTATTTTATAGTAATTTTAGCAAAGATAAAAAAATAGATGATAGATAGGGACTTAGTGTTCATAGACTTTGAATTAAATTTATTAGTATTTTTGTATAAATATTAAGCGTTATGAGACAATTAACTGTTACAATTCCAGACGATTTTTACGAAACTTTTATTAGTTTTTTTAAACATGTTCCTGATGTTTCTATTGATGAAAACACTGCGAATGAAATTCCGCTATGGCAACAGGAAATGGTTTTAGAACGATTGAAAAATGCTAAACCAGAAGATTATATTAGCTGGGAAGAATCTAAAAAAAGACTCAACACTAAATGGAATAAATAAATGTATGAAATAATTATTCTCATACGCGCTGAGCAAGAAGTAGATGAGACTGCTGAATATTACGAATCTTTATCAAATGGCTTGGGAACAAAATTCTTTAATGAATATCAAGATTATGTAGACACTTTAATAACATTTCCTTTTTTCGAGGAAAAATATAAAACAGTTCGTACATTACCATTAAGAAAATTTCCTTACACTATTCATTTTACAGTTGATGAGAACAAAAAAATAGTTTTCATTCTAGCGTTAACATCCAATTACCAAGATCCAAATATTACAAGAATAAAATAATAAAAATGGGAGTTATAAAACTTAAAAACATTCGAACTTTCTCCTACCACGGATGTTTAATTGAAGAAGGAAAAATTGGATCTGATTACACTGTCGATCTAAAAATTAAAACCAATTTACAAAAATCAGCACAAACAGATCATTTAGCTGACACAGTTGATTATGTACATTTGAACAGAATTGTTACTGAAGAAATGGCAATTCGTTCGCATTTATTAGAACATGTGGCCAAAAGAATCAATATTCGCGTGCTTGCAGAAATAGAAATGATAGAAAAAACAACGGTTTGGGTTTCTAAAATAAATCCCCCTATTGGTGGTGATGTTGAATCAGTTACTATAAAAATGACTGAAATTAGAAAGTAATTCTATCAGACAAAAAAACTAATTTTTTAAAATAGTTACTTTTAAAGTTTTGAATTTTAAAGATTTTAGTTACTTTTGCCATCCGTTCAACTACGGCGTCGTGGCCGAGCGGCTAGGCTGGGCTCTGCAAAAGCTCCTACTCCGGTTCGAATCCGGACGATGCCTCTAAAACCTTCAAGGAAACTTGGAGGTTTTTTTATGATTAATTTTTAGAAAAAATTAGATAAAGATTTACGTTCGAATCCGGACATTCCTCTAAAACCTTCAAGGAAACTTGGAGGTTTTTTGTGCTTATTTTTTAGAAAAAATAAGATAAAGATTTACGTTCGAATCCGGACATTCCTCTAAAACCTTCAAGGAAACTTGGAGGTTTTTTTGTGGTTAATTTTTAGAAAAAATTAGATAAAGATTTACGTTCGAATCCGGACAATCCTCTAAAACCTTCAAGGAAACTTGGAGTTTTTTTGTGCTTATTTTTTTCGCATTTTATGTCATTTCAGAAATGACAAGATTGCGTCAAACCCGCAATTATCTTTGTCAAAGTTTGAAACTTTGACAAAGATTTAGAACACAAAAAAACCTCTGAAATTCAGAGGTTTAATTTTATATTTTAAGTTATTAACAACTACTTCTTCTCAATCTTCTCAAAAGCATTTCTAACCATTTCTTTTTCACCTGGAAACCAGCCTTGTGTTATTAAAACCAATCCAAAAATCATTAAAACAATACTAATTACTTTTTTAATTTTTAGAATATTTCTTGGTGTCATTTTAGATTTTAATTGTTTGGCTAATAGTATTTTAATACAATCAACTAGCAAATAAGTAATAATAACTGAAGTAAAAAAAGTAAACATTCTTGAGTTTTGCATTTCTAATTTTGGTCCCACAGAAATGATAACTGCCAGCCAAAAACCCAAAACTCCAATGTTAATAACGTTGAGTAAAAAACCTTTTATAAACAAACTACCATAATTTCTTTTTATAATATCACGATCTATTTCTTCGTCGTCAATTTTTTCTTCATTTCTTAATCTTACGAAAGAAATAATTCCATAAGCCACCATTATAATTCCACCAAAAATAAAGAGTGCCGGTTTATCTTTTAAACTCTGAATTAATCTGTAACTCCCTAAATAAGCAATTGCTATAAAAAAAATATCACCTAATACTACACCAAAATCAAAGACAATTGCAGCTCTGAACCCTTTTGTAATACTGGTCTCTAATAGTATAAAAAATACCGGGCCTACCATAAAACTCAGGAAAATTCCCCATGGCAGCCCAGCTAAAATATCATTTATCATTCAAATACAAATTGATTTATTTTACTTCTTCAATCTTACCACCAAGAACAGTTTTTTGATTGATTTGTTTTGGTTTTCCGTAAATGTAAATAGAGCCTCCTGCGCTAACTTTTGCATCAACAAGAGTAGAAGCATTCACATCTGCTTTTCCTCCCGCAGAAACGCTTACTTTAGTTTGAGAGGTAGCTAATTTACTTCCTAGGAAATATCCGCCGGCTCCTAAACTTGCATCAAGGTTATCTGCTTTACCGGTTGCAGTGATTTCGCCGCCAGAAACAGAACTTACTTTCAACTTATCAACATTCAAATCTACATTAATTTTACCACCTTCCTGAGCACTTACTTTAAATGAAGTTGCTTTCAATGTTTCCTTGCTGGTAACTTCTGCACCTTCATTCACATCGATTAATTCAATGTGTTTATAATACAAAGTCACTTCAAGATCATTTCCTGAAAGAAGTTTTGGAAAAGGCATTCTTATTTTTAAAATACCATTTTTATTAACAGCTTCTAATTCTGTTTCTCTTGCTCCTTTTATAACAACTTTATTTTCAGAAGACTGAACTAGTTTTACACTTAATTTATCATAAACTTTCACTGTATCAAAATCGCCTAATTCTTTAGTAACCTGACCAAAAGACATTTGTGCAATAAAAATTGCAGCTCCTATTAATAACTTTTTCATCTCTCTATTTTTTTAATTTAACAACTATTCTGCTCTTCTTAAAAAATGGAAATCCAGTTGTTTTTTAACCAAATCTGCATTTTTTACTTTAACATAAATTTCATCTCCCAATTGCAATATACTATTTGAAGTTGCGCCAACTAAAGCATATTGCTTTTCATCGAAAGTATAATAATCATCTTTAATTTCTCTGATTCTTACCATTCCTTCACATTTGTTAGAAACAATTTCAACATAAATTCCCCATTCTGTAACTCCTGAGATAACTCCCAAAAATTCTTCGTCCTGGTGATCCTGCATATATTTAACCTGCATGTATTTAATACTATCACGTTCAGCATTTGTTGCTAAACTTTCCATATTAGAACAATGCAAACATTTTGTTTCATAAACTTCATCATCTACAGAAGCTCCATTATTCAGATAATATTGTAGCAAACGATGTACCATAACGTCAGGATAACGACGAATTGGCGAAGTAAAATGACTGTAATAATCAAAAGCTAAACCATAATGACCAATATTATCTGTTGAATATTTGGCTTTACTCATACTTCTAATTGCAAGAGTATCAATTAAGTTTTGTTCTTTTTTACCATTTACTTCTTCCATCAATGCATTCAAAGACTTCGAAATATCACCTTTGTTACGGAAATCAATTTTATAACCAAATTTAGCAATTACAGTTTGCATCGCAATTAATTTGTCTTCGTTTGGTTCATCGTGAATTCTGTAAACAAATGTTTTCTTTTGTTTTCCAATGTATTCTGCCACTTTTCTATTAGCCAAAAGCATGAATTCTTCAATCAAATGATTGGCATCTTTAGAAACTTTAAAGTAAACTCCTTCTGGTTCTCCTTCGGCATCTAAGTTGAATTTTACTTCTACTTTATCAAAAGAAATAGCACCATTGGCCATTCTTTTCTTTCTTAAAATCTTTGCTAATTCATCTAATTTTAGAGTTGCATTTTTTATTTCATCCGAAACTGTATAAGATTCTCCTGTAATAGAAACATCAACTGGAATCGTACTATCTTTTGTTTCAATGATATATTGTGCTTCTTCATAAGCAAAACGCTGATCAGAATAAATTACAGTTCTTCCAAACCATTGGTTAATAACCTGAGCATTTTCTGAAACTTCAAATATGGCAGAGAATGTATATTTCTCTTCATTTGGACGCAGCGAACAAGCAAAATTGGATAAAACTTCAGGAAGCATCGGCACTACTCTATCTACTAAATAAACAGAAGTTGCACGTTGATAAGCTTCATCATCTAAAATTGTTCCTTCTTCTAAATAATAAGAAACATCGGCAATATGAATACCAATTTCGTAGTTTCCGTTTTCTAACTTTTTGAAAGACAAGGCATCATCAAAATCTTTTGCATCTTTTGGATCTATCGTAAACGTAAGCGTATCACGCATATCACGACGTTTTGCAATTTCAGATTCCTGAATCGAAGTATCTATTTTTTGAGCATACACCTCTACTTCTACCGGAAAATCTGCAGGTAAACCATATTCTGCCAAAATAGCGTGAATCTCTGTATTATGTTCTCCTGGTTTTCCTAAAACCCTGATTACAGATCCAAACGGACTATCAGCTCTTTTTGGCCAATCTTCAATTGTAACTAAAACAACATCACCATTTTCTGCTTCTCCAATTTTATCTTTCGGAATAAAAATATCCGTATACATTTTAGGATTTGCAGTAGACACAAATGCAAAATTTGCCTGAATATCAATTACTCCAACAAATTCAGTTTTGTTTCTTTCTATAACTTCAATTACTTCGCCTTCAGGTCTTTTTCCTTTTCTTCTGTTATAAACGTAAACTTTTACTTTGTCTTTATCTAATGCACGATTTAAATTATTGGTCGGAATAAAAACATCTTCGGTAAAATCAGGACAAATAAAATATGCCGTTTTTCTACTCGTCATATCAATTGTTCCTTCGTAATAATCCTGGCTTTCGACTTTTACTAAATATTTACCAGGTTCAGTCTCTATTATTTTCTTTGAAGCAGCCAGAATCTTTAAATCTTTTATAATCTGATTTCTGCTTTTTGTATCATCAAGTTCTAACTTTGCTCCTATCTGTTTATAATTGAATGCTTTATTTGGGCTTTGCGATAAAATTTTTACTATTTTGCTCGAGAAATCCTTCTCATTTTTTATCGGCTTTCTAATTTTCTTACTCATAAATCTTTTTCTTAAAAAGTTAAAATTACAAATAAGATACCACATTATAGATTTTAACAAATAAATTATTAAAAATATAACTTTCGTATCTTTATAAAAAGACACTTTATGGAAAGCTTTAAAACCATCGCAATATTTAATTATCAGCACGAAACAGTGGTTCTGAAACACTTATTAGAGCAAGAAGAAATTCCGTATTTTTTTGAGAACGAAATAACACTTTCTGTTGTTCCCATGTATACTTCTGCACTCGGCGGAATTAAACTTAAAGTTCATCCAAACGATTTCGAAGAAGTTCAGCAAATTCTGGACAATCTTAATAACCCACTTAAAATCGTTTAGACAGTTTCTTTTTTTCAGTTTAAAAATTTTTTTTCTCTTTTCAAATTTCAAAGTTGTCAACATATATTAAATACAACAAAAAAGAAATTTTAAATTTAATTAATTTTTGATGGTTATTATAGCTTGTTAATATGTCGAATAAATTTATTTTTAAATGTATTGAAATGAAGTTTCTCTTAGTTATATAGAGTTATCAACATACTTATATTTTGCTAAATGATTAATTTATAAGACTTTTTGTATTTTAATTAACAACGGTTGACAACCAAAAACACATTCAATTTGTAGATAAGTTCATATGTTGATTTTTGTTGAAAATGGCATTTTTGATATTGATAACTTTTCTAAAAATTGATCAAACTTTATTAGGTTTTTTGATTCCGGTTTTGGATTAGGTTTTTTTTCGACACAACCAAAAAATACTTCTAATTTTCTATCTTAACTTATTAACAAATAATGTTAATTTAAAGTTAACTGAATATCAACGAATTAGGTTTTGGTATTAACATTCTAAAATTTTAACAAAAAAGTAAAATATTCTTAACTGATTTACAGATAATTACAAGTTATTGAAATTGTTGATAACGTATAAGATTTTGATATGAAGTAAGTTATAAATTCAGTTTTTTTACCGCTAATTTCACGAATGTACACGAATTATATTGATTTGTTAAATTGTGTTCTAAAAAGGTTTAAAAGAAAAATATTTAGTGAAAATTAGCTGAATTAGTGGCAACCATTTATTAATTAAGTAAATTTGCAATACACAACTTAATAGTATTTAAAATGAAAATTTCGATAGGAAACGACCACGCAGGACCGGATTATAAAAAAGCAATCGTTGCAATGCTTAAAGCAAAAGGATATGAAGTAACAAATTACGGAACAGATTCTGAAGATTCTGTTGATTATCCTGATTTTGGACATCCGGTAGCAAATGATGTGTCTGAAGGAAAAGCTGATTTTGGAATTGTCATCTGCGGAAGCGGAAACGGAATTGCCATGACCGTTAACAAACATCCAAAAGTAAGAGCTGGTTTATGCTGGACTAAAGAAATAGCTTATTTAACACGTTTACATAATGATGCCAATATCGTGAGTATTCCGGCACGTTTTACCTCGATCCCACAAGCAGTAGAAATTGTTGAAACGTTTTTAACAACTGCATTTGAAGGAGGAAGACACCAAAACAGAGTGAATAAAATCGCCTGTTCATAAAAAGTCAAAAAAATCGGGTGCTACGCACCTATAAATAAACACACCGGGCGGATTTTTAATTCATCCGGTTTTTATATTTAAAAAGCTTAAAATTTATAAATTAACTACCTGATAAATAGTTTTTTGTCGAGTTGTTAACAATGGAAATGTTTATATTTTATGGGTTAATTTCAGATAAACCAATACAATTTGAAGCAAAAGAATTATCCCAAATTTAACAATAAAAGAAGATTTACTCGTTTTATGTCTAAACAATAACATTGCTAACAATAATCCGATTGAACCTCCAAAAAAAGCGATTGTAAATAATGTATTTTCAGGAATTCGGTATCTGTTTTTAATGGCTAAATATTTGTCATATCCTGCAATGACAAAGGTTAGACAAGTTATAATTAAAAAATACGCGAATAAAACTTCCATAGGCTTAAAATTAAAAACAAAGATATTATTTTAGCAGAATTATTGATTAATTTGCTTCTTTATTTTAACAAGTAAATTATATCATTTTGTAATTAAGAATTATTTCATTAAAAGTTATGACTAATATTCAATTCATTGCCAAGACTGTTCAAACAGCAGCGATTAACATTCAAAACACGGTAAAACTGTTAGAAGAAGATTGTACGATTCCGTTTATTTCCCGTTATCGAAAAGATACAACCGGAAATCTTGACGAAGTTCAGATTGAGCAGATAGCAAAACTTCATAAAGAATATGAAGCGATTGTAAAACGTAAAGAAGCAGTTTTAAAATCGATCGAAGAGCAAAAAGCACTTACACCTGAATTGAAGCAAAAAATAGAACAAAGTTTTGATTTACAAGAGATTGAAGATTTTTATTTACCTTTTAAAAAGAAGAAAAAAACAAAAGCAGATGTAGCTCGCGAATTTGGTTTAGAGCCGTTGGCAAAAATAATCATGTCTGAGAATGATGTTGATGTTGATTTTATTTCGACACAATATTTAAATGAAAATGTCATTAATGAAGAAGCCGCAATGCAGGGTGCACGTGATATTATCGCCGAATGGATTAATGAAAACATTTATGTTCGTAAACAACTGCGACGATTATTTAGTAGAAAAGCAACAATAGGAACTAAAGTTGTTAAAAAGAAAAGCGAAGAAGAAGGAGCCCAAAAATTCAGTCAGTATTTTGATTGGGAAGAACCGTTGACAAAAGCACCATCTCACCGATTATTAGCAATGCTTCGTGCAGAAAATGAAGGTTTTGTAAAAATGAAAGTTGATGTTGATATTGATGAGGCTTATGATATTATTGACGAAATAATCATTAAAAAACAAAATAGTACAACGGCGCATTTGCAATTGGCCATTGAAGATAGCTACAAACGATTATTGAATCCGGCGATTGGAAACGAAACTTTACAAGAAGCAAAGGCCAAAGCCGATGCCAACTCAATTCAGGTTTTTGCGAACAATTTAGGTCAATTATTATTGGCGCCGCCTTTGGGCGAAAAACGAATTCTGGCAATAGACCCGGGATTTAGAAGCGGTTGTAAAGTAGTTTGTCTGGATGAAAAAGGCGATTTATTATACAACGAAACCATTTATCCGCATGCACCTCAAAATGAGGAAGCAATGGCGATTAAAAAAATTCGTTCGATGGTAAATGCGTATCAGATTGATGCCATTTCTATCGGAAACGGTACGGCCTCCAGAGAAACTGAATTTTTCATAAAAAAAATCGCGTTCGACAAACCGTTGCAGGTTTTCATCGTTTCTGAGGCTGGAGCTTCGGTATATTCGGCGTCAAAAATTGCGCGTGAAGAATTCCCAAATTACGATGTTACCGTTCGTGGTTCGGTTTCTATCGGTCGACGACTTTCAGATCCTTTGGCCGAATTGGTAAAAATTGACCCTAAAGCTATTGGCGTAGGCCAATACCAACACGACGTTGATCAAACTAAACTAAAAGAAGAATTAGACAATACGGTAATTCGCTGCGTGAACTCGGTTGGAATTAATATCAATACGGCTAGTAAACATTTGCTAAGTTATGTGAGTGGAATAGGAGAGAAGCTAGCAGAAAATATTGTACAATATCGTTCTGAAAACGGTCCGTTTGAAGATAGAAAACAGCTAAAAAAAGTGCCTAGATTAGGCGATAAAGCGTATCAGCAAGGTGCGGCTTTTATTAGAATTTCGAATGCCAAAAATCCGCTGGATAATTCGGCAGTACATCCTGAAGCTTATCCGGTTGTGGAGAAAATGGCAAAAGATTTAAATCTTTCGGTAAACGACTTAATTGCAAACAAAGAGAAAACCGCCTTAATTAAAGCCGAAAAATATATTACACCAGAAATCGGTTTATTAACTTTAAAAGACATCATAAAAGAGCTTGAAAAGCCAGGATTAGACCCAAGAAAGTCTGCGAAGGTTTTTGAGTTTGATGCAAATGTAAAATCGATCAAGGATTTAAGAACCGGAATGATTTTACCGGGTATTGTAAACAACATTACCAACTTTGGCTGTTTTGTTGATATCGGAATCAAAGAAAGCGGATTAGTTCACATTTCGCAGCTAAAAGCAGGTTTTGTAAGCGATGTAAATGAGGTTGTAAAATTACATCAGCATGTTGACGTAAAAGTTACTGAGGTTGATGAAGATAGAAAAAGAATTCAGTTGACGATGGTTCTTTAAATCTAAATTCCAATTTTGAAATCCCAAATTCCAATTCTGTAGTTTTGTTAAATTCAAAAATAAAAAAATCCCAAATTACGATTGTAGTTTGGGATTTTATGTTTCTGGGATTATTTCAAAATAACTTTCTTTGTTATACTTTTATTTTCGTTTGAAATTTTTATCAAATACAAACCAGACGAATGATTGGTCAAATTAATTTCGGTGGTTTCGGCATTTGTTTTTTGTTCCGAGATAATTTTTCCTTGTGGCGAAATTACTGAAATCACAGATTTTTCGGGAGCAAAAACGGTAAATTTATCGGCACTTGGGTTTGGAAATAAAGTAACAGTCGAATTTTCTAATTCAAATTCATCATTCGATAACGTTGCATTCAACGGCAAATAAAAGTTACCCGTTAATAACAAAGAATATAGTGTTTTTAAAGTGTGATTAAAGTAATTGTTTGGCTCATTTAAATTGTTTAAATCTGTATAAGAAGTATTTAAATGTGTTTGATTTTCTCCTCCCATCGCAGCGCAGGCAAACGCTCCCACAAAAGTAGCATTGTGATACTGTCCGACTAAAGAACCATTTTGACTGTAACCGTCTTTAATGTTGGCAGATCCAGCCAGAGTTAAGCGAACAAAATCAGATGATTTTTTAGAATAAGTTTTAGCATCGGCATTGCCGTACCATAAATAATCTACCGCAATTCTCCATGGCGTTCTTGCCGCATCATAAGTATATGCTTTTCCTTCTCTATTGTATCCATTCGCAGAAGCTACAGGCGAATATGCACCGGATGCCATACACCAGTCAGAAACCAATCCTCCGGTGGCATTATTTACAGTTAAATTATTGTTGATAATCGTATACGATTTTGCAGCAACCGAATTCCAAAAAGCCACATCGTTTGTAAAAGTTCCAAAAACTCTGTAATAAGCTGGTGAAAAATAAGAAGGATTTGTAATTTGGCTTCCGCCGAATTGATCTCCGGGCTTTAAAACAAAGGTATTTGCTTCGACTTCATGTGCTTTAATAACTGCGATTAATGTTTTGGCATCCGTTTTATAATTGATACTTCCGGTGCTTGCCCATTGATAATCGGCTACGATAAGAGCAAAAGCCGCGTCCAATTCAGCATCTGTTGCACCATTGGGACCGTCAATTCCGGAACAGCCATTGATTTTCCAGTTCATAACACCGTTTGAATTGACATTGTCTTTATAATACAGCCAAAGTCCGTCGAAGAGCGTTTTATCGGCCATATAAACAGACAGAAGCATTCCATAACCAATTCCTTCAGAAACAGTTTTATTAGGATCGTCAAATTTTATTCGTTTTCGGCCATTTGCGCAATCTGCAACAAAATTGTTTTTCCAGGTATCATAATTAGTTTTAGCGTCCTGACTATTTTTGTTGGTTGCCATAAGGCCATTTCCATAAACTTTGTTGGCAGGAAAGGGCTGGGTAGGGGTTTGTGAATAACTTTTGAGACACAAAACTGCAATACTTACTAAAAGTAGGTTTTTCATAAAATATTATTTATTTGATTTAGGGACTCTAAAAGTAAGAATTTTTAGATATAAAAAAAATCCCAAACAACAATTATAGAATTGTTGTTTGGGATTTTCAATAAATTTTGAAGGTTATTATTTAGTTTCCTCTTCTTGTTTTTTAGCAGGCGCAGGTTGATCGTCTTTAGCAGCGTTTTTAAATTCCTTAATTCCACTTCCTAAACCTTTCATTAATTCTGGAATTTTTTTACCTCCAAAAAGTAATATCACAATACCTACTATAACAAGGATTTCTGTAAGACCTAATCTTCCCATGGTTGTATATTTAATGCCGAAGCAAATTAATTCTTAATTTTGACGCAAAGTTATATAGAATATACGAACAACAAGTGTTTTTGGATTAAAAATTTATTTTTTAGAGCGTTAAATATTTTATAAAATAAGTAAATTAATACGCTTGCCAATTTTTGTCTGATATTAACAAGGCGATTAATTATTATATTTGCGAGTATATCTTATAACAATGGCAAGGAAAAAACGCGATTTACGGAAAAAATTATATACAAAAAATCGATTGGTAATTTTGAATGAAGATACTTTTGAAGAGATTTTTTCATTTAAACTAACCTTAATGAATGTTTTTGTAGTTTTTTCTTTGGGTGGAATATTCTTAATATTAGTAACAACTTTTATTATTGCTTTTACACCATTAAGAGAATTTATTCCGGGATACTCTTCTACGCAATTAAAAAAGAACGCAACACAATTGGCCATTAAATCAGATTCTCTCGCTGTTGCTTTAAAGAAAAACGAAGCTTATATAAAAGGAATTCAAAAAGTATTGAGAGGCGAACTGGATTATGCAAAATTCAATAAAGATTCTATTTTATCAGAAGCAGAAGAGACTCCGCACCTTAATATGAAAGCCTCAGAAGAGGAAATTGAATTGAGAGAAGAAGTAAATAATATAGAAAAGGAGTCAGGGTCAGGCGGTAAAACGGGAAATAAAAACAAAAAAGCCAAAAAATAAATACCACAAAATGTCAATTAAATCAGTAGCAGCAAAATTATTTGCCGGCAAAATATACCATCAAACGAAAACCTGGGCCAATAAACCTGTTGAAACTCAATTGGCAGTTTTTAAGAATTTAATCAAAGATGCAAAAAGGACTGAATTTGGTATTGATCATCATTTTGATAAAATAAAAACATACGAAGATTTTAGAAAAAATGTTCCGGTTCGCGATTACGAAGATTTAAAAACTTATATCGACAAAGTTAGAACGGGAGAGAAAGATATTCTCTGGAAAGGGAAACCACTTTATTTTGCCAAAACATCCGGAACAACATCCGGGGCAAAATATATTCCGCTTACCAAAGAATCAATGCCTACGCACGTAAATGCAGCGCGAAATGCTATTCTTCATTATATTAATGAAACCGGAAATGCAGATTTTGTAGACGGAAAAATGATTTTTTTGCAGGGAAGCCCTATTTTGACTGAAAAATACGGAATTAAATTTGGAAGACTTTCCGGAATCGTGGCGCATTTTGTTCCTAAATATCTGCAGAAAAACCGAATGCCTTCGTGGGAAACCAATTGTATAGAAGACTGGGATACAAAAGTAAATGCGATTGTTGACGAAACAATTAAAGAAGATATGTCGGTTATTTCCGGAATTCCGGCCTGGGTTCAAATGTATTTTGAGCGTTTACAGGAAAAAAGCGGTGGAAAAAAAATAAGCGAGATTTTCAGGAACTTTAATCTGTTTATTTACGGTGGCGTAAATTACGAACCATACCGAGCCAAGTTTGAACAAATGATTGGTAAAAAAGTTGATAGCATTGAGTTGTTTCCAGCTTCAGAAGGATTTTTTGCCTATCAGGATTCACAAAAAGAAAAAGGAATGTTGTTGCTTTTGAACTCAGGAATTTTTTACGAGTTCATTAAAGCCGATGAATTTTTTACAGAAAATCCAAAAAGACACACTATTGGCGAAGTAGAAACAGGTGTAAATTATGCCTTAATTATTTCTACAAATGCCGGACTTTGGGGATATAATATAGGAGATACAGTTCAGTTTACGTCTTTATTCCCGCATCGTGTAATTGTTTCGGGTCGAATTAAACATTTTATTTCTGCTTTTGGCGAACACGTTATTGCCAATGAAGTCGAAAAAGCGATGAAAGAAGCAACCGAAGCAACAAAAACGGTTATAAACGAATTTACAGTTGCACCACAAATTAATCCGTCAGGCGGATTACCCTATCACGAATGGTTTGTAGAATTTGAAAATGAGCCGGAGAATATGCAAGTTTTTGAAGAAGCAATTGACAATTCGATGCGAAAACAAAACATCTACTACGATGATTTGATAACTGGTAATGTTTTAAGAAAAGTGGTTGTAACCAAAGTTTCTAAAAACGGATTTCAGGAGTATATGAAATCGCAGGGAAAATTAGGCGGACAAAATAAAATTCCGAGATTGTCAAACAATAGAGATATTGCTGATAATTTGAAATAGGAAAAATAAAATGGATAAACATATTTCATATGAGCAAATTAAAAATCGTGAATGTGATTTTATAGTTCAATATCGTTTTTTTTCTGAGGAAGAAGGAGGAAGAAAAATAAATCCTGGACAAGGTTATCGTTCAGATTTTATGTACGCGGAAGATGAAAAATCTATAAAAATATGGATGATCTGACCTGAATTTTTAGATAATGAAAATAATGTAATTTTAGATAAATCTATACATGTTTCAACTTTCGGGAAAGCCAAAATGTGGATCGTAACCGGAGTAAATCAAGAATTACACAAATCAAGAATTAAAATTGGGAAAAAAGGTTATTTTATGGAAGGCCCAAGGAAAGTAGCAGAATGCGAGGTGATTGAAATCTTAAGATTGAAATAGCAAAAGGTTTATTTATGAAATATAAATATTATTTGAGACCTGGATATAAATCTCAAGATCTGTTAATTGAGATATTTAGTGGTGCCGAAGACGAATGTTTTCTCACAGACCTATTAGATTCAATTTCAGAAATAAATCCAAAAGTTGATAAAATGAATGACCTTTGGATGAATGATGAAATTGAGATAGAAGTTAGCTCAGATATTGGTTTACTCTATGTTTCAAAAGACATTTGGGATCTGGCTTTTATAATGTCAGATAATAATCAGGAATGTATCAACAAGATAAATTTGATTTTACTAAAAGATAAAAATTTCTATAAAGCAGAAGTTAACTTCGAAGATTATAAATAACAATACAATAATAAATAGTTTAAAATTATCAAAATAACAGCGATAATTTGAAATAGAAAACTTAAGATAAATTCTTCTTCTAAATTTTTTAAATTACAGATAATAAATTACTTACCATAAAATTATATTGTAATAACAGTTTAGTAATAATGATGTTTTGCAGAGTTGACGTTTTTAATTCCTATTTTCGCTAAAATTAATAATACTCCGATTAATCTTCTAAAACGGAAGATTTTTAAAATATAAAGCATGAAAGAAACCAAACATATATCAAGATCAAGAGCGCAGGAATCATCTGCAGCGATTGAAAAAATGTACATAACAATGCGTCACTTATTCAACCGTGGTTTTTATAAACCTATGGGAGTTTCTGGGGATAGTTTACGCGAATCATTATTGGCTTTGCGTCCGGAAATTTACGGAAACATTGGTGAAGAAAAAGTAGAACTTAATGGTCTTTTATACGTTATAGAGCGTCTTCCGATAGGAATTGAACAATGTCGATTTATTAATTTAACTTCGGATGAAGGATATTCTAAATCACATTTTCAGGCCATTGTTCCTCCAAAAAGAAGAAGAAATTGTTACCGAATTGATGAGGAACAAATGAACGTTGAAATCACACGAGGACGATCTGACATTTATGATATTTTGACGCATTTGACTTTTATTTTTATCGAATCGCACAAAATAAAAAACAGAGTTTTATTGGATGACGGCGGTGAAGTTTCGCGCGATTGGATGAAATTGGAACAAGCTGTATTACAAACGAAAAAGCTTTCTTTAATAGAAAAAGAAAAAGCAATCTCGCATGTTGCCAATATTTTAGGCAGAACATTTGAAGAAGTTCTGGATATTTATGATGCTTTTGGATCAGAAAATGCTCCGGATCGTTTTCTGCACGTTATTTATTGGTTAGGGAAACTAGCGATAGAAGAAATGATCGATAATAATAAACGTACAATCACTTTTAGTCCTGTTTTGAGAGAACGTCTTGGACATCACATTCATGGTGAAATCTGGGCAACAAATATCAAGGAAGTTTTAAAAGCTAATAGCCTTTTAAAGCGCCCAATTCATGTGATAAGTGCGAATATGCACAGTGTAATGAATTCGATTTTTGCAACGCCGTTGTTGAAAACAAAATTCAAGGACAAATCTGATTTCTTTATTTATGAAGAACTAAGCAAGTCTGGCGCAAAAGAACTTAGAGCACACGTTGAAGAACTGGCGTTGAAAAACGGAATGATTTCATTACCGGATAGCTCGGGAACAAATATTGATGTTCAAATTTTTGACACGGCCAAAATTGACTGGTCAAAAACGGCATTTTCATATGGAAATATAGATGAAGAAAAACCTGTAATCATTGTAATGGATTATGCATTTGGCGAGCAGGCTTATGAAACTATCGATGAGCTTTTAAAACCGTATAAAAAAGAAACGTTACTAAATGTAAAATCAGTTTCGATAATGGGTAAAGCCGGAATTCTGGAAGGCGGAAAAGGCGATATTATGATTCCGTCTGCGCATATAAATGAGGGAACGGCAGATAATTATTTCTTCGAAAATGAATTAACAGGCGCTATGTTTGAAGGTAACGACATTGCTGTTTTTGAAGGCGCAATGGTTACTGTTTTAGGAACATCATTACAAAACAGAGATTTATTGAAATTCTTTCACGAGTCGACCTGGGGAGTAATTGGTCTTGAAATGGAAGGTTCTTATTATCAAAAAGCAATACAATCGGCATCAAAAATTAGAAAAAGCGTGCCGCATGATATTAAAGTTCGCTATGCTTATTATGCTTCAGATAACCCATTGGAAACCGGAAGCACACTTGCTTCGGGCGGATTAGGAACAACTGGTGTAAAACCAACTTATTTGATTACTATTAAAATTTTGGAACAAATTTTCAACGTAAAATAAAAACTTAAATGAGTACAAAAGTACCCGAAAATACGACAGATCAGGAAATTGATATTTTTCAGCTTTCAAAAAGTATTGGTAATTTTTTTGATAGAATTAATGCTGCAATTTTTCAGTCGATTCAATTTTTTGTTCGAAACTGGGTTGTTGTTTTGATTTTGCTTATAGTTGGTTTTGGTTTTGGATGGTACTTAGATTCTAATAAAAAATCATTTGAAAATCAGGTAATTGTTACACCAAATTTTGGAAGTGTTGATTACTTGTATGCTAAAATCGATTTAATTCAATCTAAAGTTATTTCTGGAGATGCTTCTTTCTTAAAAAATGTAGTAGGAATTTCAGATCCAAAATTAATTAAGAAAATAGAGATTAAACCTGTTGCCGACGTTTATAAATTTATTGAAGACAAAGAGCAAAACTTTGAACTTATAAAATTAATGGCTGAGGTTGGCGAAGTAAAAAAAGTTTTAGAAGATAATGTAACGAGTAAAAACTATACTTTTCATACAATTTCTTTCGTTTCAGATGAAGCTATAAATGAAAAAGAAGTAGTTGAACCGTTGATGAAATATTTGAATGATTCTGAATATTTTGCCGCAATTCAAAAAATAGGATATAAAAATCTGGAACAGCAAATTGCTCAAAACGATACGATATTGCTGCAGATAGACAATGTTTTAAACGGATTTTCGAATAAAGTAAAAGGAGGTTCAAACAACGACAAACTGATTTATTACAACGAAAATTTACAACTAAACGATATTATAAAAACCAAACAAAAATTAGTTACAGATCAGGGAGAAAACAGATTAAAATTAATAAGTTTTGACAAAACCATTAGAGAAATTAATTCGACGCTTAACATAAATGATAATAAAATTACAAACGGCAGATTTAAATTTTTGTTTCCGGTTTTCTTCATATTTATTTTTGTCCTTATCAGCTTATTTTCTAAATTTTACAGTAAACAGCAGAGAATTCATAATACAAAATCAATTTAAAGGATATTCTCTTTAACATACACCAATTGAAAATCAATATCATATTTGAGAAATTATCTCGAAATCCATTTTTAAAACAAAGTTTTGCCACTTTGCTTTTAAGGGTTTTTGGAGTTCTCTTGTTGTTTGGTTTTACGGTTCTTCTAACCAAATCTTACAGCCCAAAATTAGTAGGGCAATATGATTTTGCAAGATCGTTTTTGATATCGGTTAGCAGTATTTGTATGTTGGGCTTTGATCAGTCCATTTTATATTTTAAAGGGAAATTAGCCAGTGACAATGCGATTTCAGAATTGAAAAAGATTTATGCTAAAATGGTAAAGATGCTTTTTGCAACTTCTGTACTTGCATTCATTATAATTCTAATGATCGATGACGAAATAGTGAATGGTTATTTTAGTGATTCTGAGGTATATCTTATTTTTCTAAAAGGTGCTGCAACCTTATTTTTTTACGGCCTTTCAATATTAAATACAGAAGTCATAAGAGCTTTAGATAAACTCTACATTGCAGAATTATTCAGAAACATTCTCAAATATATACCGCTCATAATAGGTTCTATCGTTTTGCTTTATTGGAATAAAGAAAACTATTTGGTTGATGTTTTCTTTTGGGGATTTGTTTTATTAGCAATAGTGAGTTCAGCATTGGTTTTACATTATTTTAGAAAAGTAAAAATTGTAAAAACAGCTTACAGTATTTCTAGTAAAGAAATTTTTTTTAAATCATATCCAATTGCCATCAGCAGCATGGCTATGTTTTTATTAATGTGTTTTGATATTATGTTTTTAAAAAAGTACCGTAATGATGAAACAGTTGCCTTTTATTCTATTGGAGTCAAATTAATGACTATTGTTTCTGTAGTTATTTTGTCAATCAATATTACGATCTCGGCTAAAATTTCAGAATATTTTTCAAGTGAGAACAAAGCAGAACTAACAAAAACATTAAGAAATAGCTCGCGTTTAATTTTCGGAATTACAGTTCCGGTAATTATTGCAATGTGCATTTTTTCAGAAAATATTCTGAACTTTTTTGGCCACCAATATGTGGTCGCCCAACAGGCATTTTTAATTTTAATAATAGGTCAGGGAATTTGTTCTGCATTTGGAGCCGCTCCTGTTTATCTAAATATGACGGGAAGACAGCATGCTTTTCAGGTTATTTTGATAATCACTGTTATAATTAATTTTATAATGAATCGATTTTTAATTCCTGTTTATGGCATGAACGGTGCCGCAATTGCGTTTGTTTCCAGCTCTTTTTTCTGGAATTTTATGGTTGCAATAATCATTTATAAAAAAGATAAAATAATAGTTTTTTTGAATTAATTAAAATGAAAATACTTCATGTAATAAACAGTTTAGAAATTGGAGGAGCTGAAAAGCTGCTTTTAGAAACAATTCCGCTTTATAATAAAAAAGGCATTAAAGCCGATTTATTATTATTAAACGGGAAAGAAACTCCATTTTTGATAGCTTTAAAAGCCATGAATTGCTGTGATATCTATTCGATAGGTTCTAGGGCATACAATCCATTTCATGTTTTTAGAATGATACCATTTTTGCGGAAGTATGATATTGCACACGTTCATTTATTTCCTTCGCAATATTGGATTGTTTTAGCTAAGATATTTTCTTTATCCAAAATCAAATTAATTGTAACAGAACATAGTACAACCAATCCTCGTATAAATATTTTTTTTTTAAGTATAATAGATCGGTTTATTTATAAATTTTATGAAAAGGTCGTTTGCATTACAGATGAGGTCTATGAAATATTATATCAACATTTAAAAGGAAAAAAATTTAAATTTTCAGTAATTCAAAATGGTGTTAAACTGCAAAATGTTTATGATGCACATCCTTACGCCAAAAAGGCAATCTCAACGTTGTTTAATGATGAGGATATTTTACTGGTACAAATTTCGAGTTTTAATAAACATAAAGATCAGCAAACAGTTATAAAAGCATTGCAGTATTTACCTGAGAATTTCAGACTTATTTTTGTTGGTGATGGTCCTTTAAAAGGAAATTGTGAAAATGCTGTACAAGAATTTAACTTAACAAAAAGGGTTCTTTTTTTAGGAAATCGTGTAGATGTACCACAACTTTTAAAAACAGCAGATATATCTATTTTAAGCTCAAACGGAGAAGGATTAAGTTTGATCGCAATTGAAAGTATGGCTTCAGGAATACCTTTTGTTGCTTCAAATGTTCGTGGAATGTCAATTGTTGAGGGGGCAGGGATATTGTTTGAAAAAGGAAACGCAGAAGAACTTGCATTTTTTATTAAAAAATTAATTAATGAAAAAGATTTTTATGCAAGAATTGTAAATTCATGTAAAGAAAGAGCCAAACAATTCGATATTGAATTTATGGTAGATAAACATATAGCTTTATATAAAGAAATACTCGAATAATGTATAAGACACTTAAAAAAAGCACTGCTACTTTTTTGCTTATTGCAATAGCCAATTTGGTTGTTGCATTTGCTGTTTTTTTTATTTTGCCACCTAAGTTTTTCTACGACGCTGCCACTATTGCTTATGATAAAGGAAACCTAATAGGATATATAGGTAGTTATCCTCTCACGATTTTGTTCTATAAAATTTCAGGTTTGCGCAATTTACCTTTTCCTGTAATTGCCTTAATACAATTTCCTGTTTTAATGTATGTTTTATACAAAATTGGTATTCCGGGCAACTTTGAAAAAATCAATGTCAAAAACATTTTAGTTTATATGGGAATTTTAATGATTGCGATTTTTATCTCTATGCCATCAAAAGAATTCCTTACTTTTCTATATGTTACACCAATAGTTTTTATGTGTAAAAACGATAAAATTTCGGTAAAAAAAACAATTCTGTATACAATTTTAATGTTATTATTTTTTGGAATAATTTACCGTCCATATTATGCGATGATTCCAATTATAGGAGGTGGAATGTATTTACTTAGTTTGATAAGTTTTAAAAACAAAACCATAAAAACCATTTTTTATGGCTTATTAATTGCCTTTTTTTTATCATTGAGCCACGGTATCATAAAAGGAAAATATCTTTCAGAAATTAGTCGTGAATTGGTAAATAATGACCGGATAGGTTCTGCCGATGCAAACTCTATGATTACTTCTCCATTAAAAACAGATACCTGGTATGGAGAAATGGTGAGTGTTTTTTACGGCTTTTTTACAGTGAATTTTCCTTTAAATGGGTTAAAACATATATTTTCGCCTCAAATCATAATGTTTATAATTTGGCAGCTTTTGTTGTTTTACATTTTATTAGTTCGCTTTTCTAAATGCCTAAAAGAGAGAAAAACGTATTCGAAAGAACTTCTGATTTTATTAATTATTTTTTCTTTTTTTATTGTGCAGGGTGTATTCGAACCTGATTTAGGCACTGCCGTTCGACATAAAATAGGTATTTTTCCTTTAATTTATTTTGCGTTATATTATGAATCTTTCCGAAAAGAACTTCAATAAAATATTCCATGTTTTTTTATGTCTGATCGCTATTGCGATGATTTTTAGAAAACCGTGTTCATTGCTTATAATTTTATTTGCTGTTTTTAATTTGTTTTTTATTCGAAAATTAAAATTCACCAAAACGAGCCTTATTTTAATGGCCTGTATTGCTTCACCTATATTGTTGGAGTTATTGTTTTTTTGGAATAATGATTCTTTTACAAGAGGACTAAAAGCAATAGAAAAAAGCACTTCGTTATTATTGTTTCCAATTTTTATTATTGGTAATTATCAAAGAATTAATTTTTTGAGAATAACACAAATTTACAGCATTGCAACAACAATTTTAATGTTGTTGTTGTTTATCCGTTTTAATGTTATTTATCCCGAATTGATGAATAAATACCTTAACGGAATCGATTTATGGGAAATGGGATATCAATTTGCAGACAGTATTGGTATTCATGCTCCGGCTTTAAATATGCACTTGGCTTTTGTTTCGGTTTGTGCTCTGTTTTTTGTTTTTTACAGTATTAAAAATGAGGAAAAAAGAAGTTTTAAGATTATTCGATTAATTGTTTTTCTTTTATCGTTTTTCTTCGTGCTTTTTGTGAATACCAGAATGGCATTGGTGAATGTTTTGGCTGGATTTGCGATTGTTTTCTTTCTTGAATTTAAATCAAAAATAAACGTAAAAAAAACGGGAATAATTTCAGCAATTGCTTTGATTTTATTGGGAAGTATTTTGTTTTTCTTCGTTCAGAAAAATCCATATATGAAAGAGAAATATTCTAAAGCAACTTTTGCTTATATGGATAAAGTAGGGAAATTAGATGAAATTGATCATCCTGAAATTAAGGTTTTTAATTCTTTTGTAACCCGTCTTTCTATCTGGAAATCAGTTTGGGAATTGTCTGTAAAAAACCTTCCTTTTGGGGTTGGAGCATCTGACGGAAAGCCGGAATTGGTTAAATATTACAAACAAACCAATCAGCAATTTTTGGCTAAATATGAATTTCCAACACATAACCAGTTTCTTGATTTTTTATTAAAATTTGGGATTCTTGGGCCAATAGTAGCGTTGCTTTATATGTTTACGATTGGATTTTTAGGTTACGATTTAAAAAGTGCCATCATAATTTCATTTTTTATGATCTTTTTTACTTCAAATTTAACCGATGATTTTTTACTTCGTTTTGATGGAATAGCTTTCAGCGGATTATGGTTTTCTATTTTTGCATCTTATTGGCTTCAGCAGAAAACGATTCTTGATAAAGGGCAAAAAGCTGCTTAAAATTTTGATTTGTATCAAATAAATCTTCGCATCTTTTTAATGCTTTTTTTCCAAAATCAGCTCTTGTTTTATTCTCTTTTAGAATTTCAAAATAATTTTCAAGTTCATCAATATTATCAAAAAGAAATCCTGTTTTATTATGTAAGACAATATCTTTATTACCAATAATATTGGTTGCTATAACTGGTTTTTCTAAAACCATTGCTTCTAATAATGCAATTGGTAAGCCTTCCCAAAGAGAGGTTTGGAGATAAATATCGATTGAATTTAAAGTTTCAAAAACAATATTTTTATCCATAATCCATCCGGTAATTTTAATATTTTCAGAAGTAATTAAATGGCTTAGTTCGCCATCGCCTATCCAGATAAAATTAAAATCCGGAAATTTTAGGGCAATATCATTAAATAATTTAGGGTTTCTTGCGGCTGTGATTCGGCCTAAAATGCCAACAGTTAATTTTGAGTTTTGATGAGGTAAAAAGTATTCACGAATAGGCGGAATATCTACACCATTTCTCACCAATTTTGAGGGGCCAATTTTTTTAGCAATTTCAAATTCGGTATCCCCACATGCCACAATTGTTCCGCCAAATAATCTCTGAAAACTTTTTTCAATGATCGAGTATAATTTTCTGGAAGATTTTGAAATGTCAGTTCTTAGAAAAGCATATCCGTGAGGTGTATAAAAAACTTTCTTTTTTTTGAATAGCAGAAAATAAGCAATTCGGCCTAAAACACCTGCTTTTGATGAATGAAGATGAATTACATCAGGGTTAATTTTTTTAAGTTCTTTAATTAATTTAAAAATAGATTTTAGATCCTCAAAAGGAGAAATCTCCCGAACCATATTAAGATGAATCAGATTAACACCATTTGAAAATTCAGAGTTTACTTTCTCAGAACTAATTCCTTTTCTATTACTGCTGTAGACAATAGTGGTTTCTATATTTTTACTTATTCCATCATCTCCAAAAAAATTAGACAAATCTCTAAAATAAGTATATACACCACCTTCTAGTGCTTCAACGATATGTACAACTTTCAAAATAATTAAATTTAGTTTAGTAAAAGTAGAATAAAGCAATTAATAATGAATTAAAAATTGAATCTCTCTTTGCATAAAAATTTAGTCAATTTAAAGGCCGGATATTTTATTACATTTGTGGATATTTGCAGAGATTATCAAAACCAATAGGTTCAATAAAACCATTATGAAAAGAATACTTATTACCGGAGCGGCGGGTTTTTTAGGATCGCATTTGTGCGATCGATTTATCAAAGAAGGATATTATGTTATTGGTATGGATAATTTAATAACCGGTGATCTTAAAAACATCGAACATTTATTCAAATTAGAGCACTTTGAGTTTTATCATCATGACATCACTAAATTTGTTCATATTCCGGGAAATTTAGATTATATATTACATTTTGCTTCACCGGCAAGCCCAATCGATTATTTAAAAATTCCGATTCAGACATTAAAAGTTGGATCATTAGGAACACATAATTTATTAGGTTTGGCCCGAGTTAAAAAAGCAAGAATTTTAATCGCGTCAACTTCTGAGGTTTATGGAGATCCTTTGGTTCATCCCCAAACCGAAGAATACTACGGAAACGTAAATACAATTGGACCAAGAGGCGTTTATGACGAAGCCAAACGTTTTCAGGAATCTATAACAATGGCTTATCATACTTTTCACGGTGTTGAAACCAGAATCGTTCGTATTTTTAACACTTACGGACCAAGAATGCGTCTCAACGACGGACGTGTAATTCCAGCATTCATTGGTCAGGCACTTCGTGGTGAGGATTTAACCATTTTTGGAGACGGAATGCAAACGCGTTCTTTTTGCTATGTTGACGATCAGGTTGAAGGTATCTTCAGATTGCTGCATTCTGATTATGTTTATCCGGTAAATATTGGAAATCCGGATGAAATCACAATTAAAGATTTTGCGGAAGAAATTATCAAACTTACAGGAACAAATCAAAAAGTGGTTTATCATCCGCTGCCAATAAATGATCCGTTACAACGTCAGCCAGATACAACCAAAGCAAAAGAATTGTTAGGTTGGGAAGCAAAAGTAAGCCGTTCTGAAGGAATGAAAATCACATATGATTATTTTAGATCACTTTCAAAAGAAGAACTTTCAAAAGAAGAGCACAAGGATTTTTCGAATTATATAAAATAGCTATTATAAGTACGGCTATTTAAAATCACATGTGCAATAAAATGATTGTATAGAGGAACAAATTATGACAGTATTTCAAACAGGAAGATACTCAAAATATATCAGGCCAATTAGTATTTTAATTGATCTGACAATTATTACAGTATTAAGCTTTTTTATATTTAAAGAGCTAGTTTCAAATATGTTGGTTTTTGTTTTGTATCAATATATTGGCTGGGGTTTAATAGCTTTTTCAACACATTTTTATGATGTGTACAGATTTACAACTCCAATAGAAATTGCCGCAAAAATGCTAAGACAGGAAATTTTATTTCTTCTCGTTGTAATTGCATTTTTTCCTTTTTCGCCACAAGTGATTTTTAGCCAAACTGCCATTATAATATTTATAATGTTAGCTATATTATTGGTAACAATTTTTAAATTCTCATTGTTTTTTTATTTAAAAGAATACAGAATAATTACAGGAAGCAATTATCGAAGCGCTGTTATAATAGGTTTTACAGAAGAAGCAATTCGATTAAAAAACCTTTTTGAAACCAGAAAAGATTATGGATATCGATTTTTGGGATATTTTTCGGATAAGAAATCAGGCGAGAATATCACAGGAAAATTGACAGATTTAAAACCTTTTATAATTGAAAATGAAGTAGATGAAATCTATTGTTCTTTGAATGAAGTATCAAACAAATACCTGAAAGATTTGATTGATTTTGCCGATGAAAATAATAAAACAATAAAGTTTATTCCAGATACTAAAGAGATTTTTTCAAAGAATCTAAAAATAGATTATTACGATTTTTTCCCCGTACTTTCGTTAAAGCAGACCATGCTTAATGAACCGGCAATTCAAGTATTGAAACGTACTTTTGATGTTGTTTTCTCTATTTTAATCATTGTGTTTGTGTTATCCTGGTTAGGCCCAATATTAGCAATTCTAATAAAATTAGAGTCTAAAGGCCCGGTTTTTTTCACACAGGGAAGACCTGGATTAGGAGAAAATGAATTTGTATGTTATAAATTTCGCTCTATGCGAATTAATAAAACAACCGAAACAGAAGCTTCAAAAAATGATCCCCGCGTTACGGCAATTGGTCGTTTTATGAGAAAAACAAGTATAGATGAACTACCGCAATTTTTTAATGTTTTAAAAGGAGACATGTCGGTCGTTGGGCCAAGGCCACATCTTTGGTCGCAGAATAAAGAATACGGAAACAAAGTAAAAAAATATATGATTCGTCATTGTGTTAAACCCGGAATTACCGGATTGGCACAGGTTAGTGGTTTTAGAGGTGAAATCACAATAGAAAGAGACATGATTAACCGAATTAAATTTGATGTTTTTTATATCGAAAACTGGTCTCTTATTTTAGATTTGAAAATAATTCTTCAAACCGTAATCAATATTTTTAAAGGCGATAAAAAAGCATATTAATGAATGAATTAGTTTCAATTATAACGCCAACTTTTAATGCCGAAAAATTTATTCGGGCAACGATAGAATCTGTGCTAAATCAGAGTTATCAAAATTGGGAAATGATTTTGGTTGATGATGCTTCTACAGATAAAACGATTGCCATTATAAAAGAATTTACCATAAAAGACAATCGGATAAAATTAACGGAATTACTTAAAAATTCAGGAAATGGTTTTGCGAGAAATATGGCTTTAGAAAAAGCAATAGGGAAATATATTGCTTATTTAGATGCAGATGATATTTGGTTGCCACAAAAACTAGAAAAGCAAATCAAGTTTTTAAAAGATAATAATTTACCATTTACTTTCAGTTTTTATGATTGTATAGATGAAGAAGGAAATTCTTTAAACAGGCGAGTTGAAGCACCTTTAGAATTGACTTATCATCAATTGTTTTTTTGCAATCACGTTGGCAACTTAACCGCAATTTATGATATAGATTTTTTCGGAAAGATTGTTATCGAAGCGACCCAAAAAAGACAAGACTGGCGATTATGGCTTACGATTTTAAAACAAATTGAAGTAACGAAACCAGTACCAGAGATTTTAGCTCTTTACAGAATAAGAAAAGATTCCATATCTTCTTCAAAATTCAAATTGATAAAACACAACTTTGGTGTTTATCGGGATTTCCACGGATTCAATTTTGTGTTTTCTGTTTTATTGATGACGCGATTTTTATTCACACAGTTGATTATTAAATCACGTTATATAAAGAAGATTTAATATTCTTCAAGGTCACAAATTGTGACCTTGAAGAATTTCGTTTTTTATTTCAATCTTGATGTCACAATTTGTGACCTCAAGATTGTGATTTAATTCTTTAAGGTCGCAATTTGCGACCTTAGAAAATCGGACTTAATAATTGGAGATCATAATTTTTGATTTCCAATTATTTTTTATATCCAATTTTCACTCTTTCACTTTCATTTTCCTTTTTCTCTGTCAATTCATCCAAATAAGAAAAAACTAATTCGATATTTTTATCATGATTTTCTAGTTTCTTTTGAATCTGAAGAATGTCAACTTTAATTTCTGTTGTGTCCAGAAGCATTTGTCTTACTTTAGTGAAAATGCGCATAATTTGAATATTGGTTTGAATTGCTTTGTCGCTTTTTAGCACACTTGACAACATTAAAACACCATGTTCAGTAAAAGCAAACGGTAATTTTCTTATTCCTCCCCAACTTGATGTCGCAATTTGCGACATCAAGTTTTCGAGTTCTATTTCAGTAAGTTGAAACATAAAATCAGAAGGAAATCGGGATATATTTCTTTTAACTTGTTCGTTTAATCTTCTGGTTTCAACTCCATAAAGCGCAGCTAAATCAAAGTCAAGCATCACCTTTTGATTGCGGATAAAATATATTTTGTTTGAAATAGTTTCTTCAGAAAGTAATGATCGATCCTCCATAAGTTTTAAATAAAAAACAAATGTAAGATTTTATTTATATTATAAATATGATTTGAATTGCTTTAATTTACCACGATTGGTTCTTTCTAAAACATTTTTTCGGGTAAAAATGAAGCTCAAATTTGGTTCAAGATAAAGGGCAATTGCTTCTTTTATTTTGTGAATTTGTTCTGCAGTTAATTCATTTTCAGAAACATATTCAATTTCAAAAGAATCTAATTTGGTTTGTTTGATAATAAATTCTTTTACATTTCCATCATCTTCAATGATGCTTTTTGTTACATAATAAAATGTCAAACCAGGAGATTTTTTTCCGCTAGGTAAAATGGCAATGTCATTTGTTCTACCAACCAATTTTTTTAAGATTGGTTTTTGTGGCGTACTTTTTTCATCCAAAATTCCAATGTCTCCAATATCATATCTTATAAATGGATTTGCTTTATTGAAAAGAGAAGTAATCACAATTCGGCCTTCTTTCCCGTAAGGGAGAATCTGATTATTTTCGTCCAAAATTTCAACAAATAATGTTTCAGCATTTATTTGCCATTCGCCTTTTGTATTTTCAAAAGCAATCAAATCCAATTCTGAAGCTCCGTATTCATTGATAATTGGAATGCCGAATTGTTTTTCCAACAATATTTTATCCGATTCAAAAAGCATTTCCGAAGTAACAAAACAAGCTTTTAAAGTCGGACAAATTTCACGTAAAATGATATTTCTTTTTTCTAAAAATTTAGCAAACAAAACGATCGAACTCGTGTAACCATTGATATAATCGAATTTTTTCGTTTTAAATTTTCCCAGGAATTTTTCTAAAACTTCATCAGATAAATCAAAAACCGGAAAGCGAAAACGTCTGCTCAAAAAATCCTTAAAACGTTCTTTTTGGTATCCAATAAAATCCATTGGAATGCCGTAAAAACGCGCTTGGTACGAATGATTGAAATCAATATTAAACCATCCAAAACGCATAATATTCGATGCCCACGTCAGAGCGTGAGAATATTTATCTTTGGCAAAAACAAAAGGGGTTCCGCTAGATCCGGATGTTTTGTTGAGGTAAACGTTTTTTAATGTATATCCTTTAGAAAGTCTTTCTACAAGCGGTTTTTGTAGATTTTGTTTGTTTAAAATGGGTAAATCTTCCCATTTGATATTCGTTTTATTTCCAACTAATTCCTGGTAAAAAGAATTGTTTTGTAAATGAAAATCAACAATTTCTCTTTTTTTATCCTGAATGAATTTCGCATGTTCCTCAGTAGATAAATTCACAATTGATTCTAATTCGGCTTTTGCTTTCTTTATCGGAAAACCATTTAATTTTAAGGAAAGATCGAAAAGTGACAGCATTTTTTGAAGATAAATTTTCACCAAAAATAATATTTACCAATTACTAATATAGAAGAATCAACAACTTTTTAAGATTTAATTATTTTTTACGTACAAAAGCAATTATTTTTGCACCACAACTAAATACAACTATACCATGACAATTTTACTATTGGGATCAGGCGGAAGAGAACATGCTTTTGCGTGGAAAATGATTCAGAGTCCGCTTTGCGAAAAACTTTTTGTTGCACCGGGAAATGCGGGAACAGCTGCAATTGCTACAAATGTTGCAATGTCTCCAACCGATTTTGATGCCATAAAAGCATTTGTACTAAAAGAAAATGTAAAAATGGTTGTTGTAGGACCAGAAGATCCTTTGGTAAAAGGGATTTATGATTATTTTAAAAATGACGAAAGTTTACAACATATTCCGGTTATTGGACCATCAAAATTGGGTGCTCAATTAGAAGGAAGTAAGGAGTTTGCTAAAGAATTCCTGATGAAACACAATATTCCAACGGCAGCTTACGATAGTTTTACTGCCGAAACAGTAGAGAATGGATGTGCTTTTCTTGAAACTTTACAACCACCATACGTTTTAAAAGCAGATGGTTTAGCAGCCGGAAAAGGTGTTTTAATTATTCAGGATCTTGAAGAAGCTAAAACTGAATTGAGAAACATGCTGGTTCACCAAAAATTTGGAGCAGCAAGTTCAAAAGTAGTTATTGAGGAATTTTTGGACGGAATCGAGTTAAGCTGTTTCGTTTTGACAGACGGAAAAAGCTATAAAATTCTTCCAACTGCAAAAGATTACAAACGTATTGGTGAAGGTGACACAGGATTAAACACAGGCGGAATGGGAGCAGTTTCTCCGGTTCCTTATGTTGATGCCGTTTTGATGGAGAAAATTGAAACAAGAATCGTAAAACCAACAATTGAAGGTTTCCAAAAAGATGGAATCGAATATAAAGGTTTTGTTTTTATTGGTTTAATTAATGTAAAAAATGAACCAATCGTTATTGAATACAATGTAAGAATGGGAGATCCTGAAACTGAAGTTGTAGTGCCAAGATTAGAATCTGACTTGGTTGAATTATTCTTATCAGTTGCTAATCAGGAATTAGACTCTTTCGAATTAAAAGTAGATCCAAGAAGCGCGACTACAATTATGGTAGTTTCCGGCGGATATCCTGAAGATTTTGAAAAAGGAAAAGTAATTACCGGATTAGAAAATATTACAGATTCTATTGTTTTTCATGCAGGAACAAAATTAGATGGCAAAAATGTCGTTAGTAATGGAGGTCGTGTATTAACAGTAACATCTTATGGAGATGATTTCCAACAAGCCATAAAAAAATCTTACCAAAACATAGATAAACTAAATTTTGATAAGATGTATTTTAGAAAAGATATTGGCTTCGACTTACTTTAAAAAAGAGTGAGCTGTAGTATCTTGGTTTTCTGTTCCAGCGTCATCAAAAATGCGTAATTGTTTAATCCAATAAACGATTGCGCATGCGCAGATGATCATAAAAATCCAGTTAATTGTATTTGCACCAAACCATGTAACAAGTTCTAAGCGACGTAAAAAGTCAAGTGGAGCAAATAAAATGTTAACGAATAAGTATTGTATTCCTTCAAAAAAAGCTGTCATAATTTCTAAAATTATATGTTATTTATTGTTGTGTAACGCATTGAAATCAAATTCAGATTATAGAATCTTTTTTCAACTTGTTGGTTTTACTTTTTAAACAAGTATTATATTTACAATCACAAAAGTATAAAATATCCTTATGATAACAAGTGTTTTTAGAAAATCTACGCCATTAAATTATTCGCTGGTCGTAATTTTAATACTGGTTTTCTTTTTTCTGTTTCAATTTCAGGAACCATCATGGATGAGTTCTTCATTTTTGGCGTTTCAGAAAATAAGTTTATTGTGCTTTATATTTGCTTCTTTTTTTCTGATAAATTTTATTGTAAAAAAGAACGGACTCAGTAAAGACAATGGTTACGCGATATTTTTTTACTTATTGTTTATATTGTTTTTCCCCACAATATTTAATAATGCAAATGTAGTATATGCCAACTTTTTTGTTTTGCTGGCACTTCGACGATTGATTTCTTTACAATCTTTAAAAGCTTCAAAAGAAAAAATATTTGATGCTTCTTTTTGGATTTTAATAGCTTCTTTATTTCAATTTTGGTCTATTCTTTTCCTGATATTGGTTTTTATATCGATTATTTTTCACGTTTCGCGCGATTATAGAAACTGGGTTTTGCCATTTATAGCACTTATGGCCGTTGCGGTTATCTTTTTACTGATCTCTTTAATCTTCCATATTAACGCAATTGAATTTTTTCAAAAACGCGCTGTGGTTGATTTTAATATTGATTATTTTAAAAACAATTACGAAAACGGAGCACTATCAATTTATGTTGCCGTGTCATTATTTTTTGTCGTTTCGATGTTAATGACTTTTTCAAACAGACCTCAAATTGTGCATTCTTCATACAAAAAAATCGTAGCCTGTTTTTTTATAGCGGCTTTTGTTTTCATTATTTCGCCAGATAAAAGCAACGATTTATTATTGTTCAGCATTGCTCCTTTAACAATGATGGCGGCAAGTTATGTCGAATATGTGCAGCAAAAATTAAACAGCGAAATTGTATTTTATACTTTAATTGCGTGTAGTTTATTTACTTTTTTCAGCCAATTATAATTTGCTGCCGTAAGCAAGATCACCGGCGTCGCCCAATCCCGGAACTATATAATTTTTTTCATTCAGTTTTTCATCGAGAGACGCAACCCAAAGATGACAATTGTCCGGAAGATTTTTTTCAAGATAAGCTACACCTTCCGGAGCTGCAATAACGACAACAATATGAATTTCGTTTGGAGTAGCATTCTGAACCAATTTTTCATGAACTGCCACTACTGATTGTCCCGTCGCCAACATGGGATCAAGAAGTAAAACTGTTTTATTATTGATATTTGAAACGGCTTGATATTCAACCCGAATTTCGAACTCATGATCGTTATTCGGATGATATCTGCAAGCAGAAACAAAACTATTTTCAGCATGATCAAAATAATTTAAAAAGCCATTATGCAATGGTAATCCGGCTCTTAATATTGAACATAAAACCAAATCATCATTAATTTCGGTAGTTTTTTTAATGCCAAGCGGCGTTTGAATATCTACATTTTTATATGACAAATTTTTGCTTAATTCATAAGCCATAATTTCGCCAATTCGTTCGATATTTTTTCTAAAACGCATACTGTCATTTTGAACATTTACATTTCTGATTTGACCCAAAAAATGATTTAAAACGCTATTATTTTCAGATATATAATGAATTTTCATGTGGAGTTTTTAGAATTATCAATGATTTGTGATACTAAAATGAAAAAACCAACGTTTTTTTCACAGCATAAAAGTATAAAAAGTATCTTTGCTTCTCTAATAATTAAAGACATGTTTTCAAAATTAGCATATTCTGTTTTCGAACAAAGCATCAAAGATTATCACCAGTTTGATAACGTTGATCAACCTATACACAATCCATATTCTAAGGATAAATTCGAGCATTTATTATATTTAAAAAACTGGATTGACACAGTTCAATGGCATTTTGAAGATATTATTCGTGATCCGCAAATTGATCCGGTTGCTGCATTAACTTTAAAAAGAAGAATTGATGCTTCAAATCAGGAACGTACAGATATGGTGGAATATATTGACAGTTATTTTTTGCAAAAATACAGTGATGTAAAAGCAAAAGATGGTGCAAAAATCAATTCTGAAAGTCCGGCCTGGGCTTTTGACAGATTATCTATTTTGGCTTTAAAAATTTATCACATGAACGAAGAAGCTACTCGTGCTGAGGCTTCACAAGAACACAGAGATAAATGCCAGGAAAAATTAAACATTCTTTTAGAGCAAAGAAGCGATTTGTCTACAGCTATTGATGATTTGTTGGCAGACATCGAAAGTGGAGAAAAATTCATGAAAGTGTACAAACAAATGAAAATGTACAACGACGATGAATTAAATCCTGTTTTATATCAAAATAAAAAATAATTGGCAAAATTGTCCAATATTAAGCATATAGCCGTCATGAGACTTTCCGCAATGGGAGATGTCGCCATGACGGTTCCTGTTTTACGCGCTTTTGTAAAACAATATCCGGAAGTTAAACTAACAGTAATTTCACGTCCGTTTTTTAAACCCTTTTTTGAAGGAATTCCCAATCTGGATTTTTTTGCTTTTGATGAAAAAGAACGCCATAAAGGTTTTGGAGGACTTTTACGATTGTTTCAGGATGTCAGAAAATTAAAAATTGATGCTTTTGCAGATCTTCATAATGTATTACGATCTAAAATTGTGAGTTTGCTTTTCGCTTTAAGCGGAAAAAAAAGAGCCACTGTTGACAAAGGCCGTGAAGGAAAAAAAGAATTAACCCGGACAGAAAATAAAATATTCAAACAATTACCTACAATGTTCGAAAGACATGCAAAGGTTTTTGAAGAACTTGGTTTTATTCTGGATCTATCTAATACTACTTTTCCTGAAAAGGCAAATTTGAGTGCAGAGATTTTAGAAATTATTGGCGGTCAAAATCAAAAATTAATTGGGATTGCGCCTTTTGCACAATATGATTCTAAAGTTTATCCTTTGGATTTAATGACAGAGGTTATTACAACTTTGGCACAAAATCAAGACTATAAAATTTTGCTTTTTGGCGGAGGAAAAAAAGAAATCGAAATATTAGATTCACTTTCACAACCATTTGAAAATGTAATAAACATGGCTGGAAAAATTAAATTTCAGCAGGAATTACAACTAATAAGCAATCTCGATGTAATGCTTTCTATGGATTCCGGCAATGCACATATTGCAGCAATGTTAGGCGTTAAAGTTATTACGCTTTGGGGCGCAACGCATCCTTATGCTGGATTTTTGCCGTTTAATCAAAGCTTGGAAAATGCTTTAACTTCAGACAGAAATCAATATCCGAAATTGCCAACATCTGTTTACGGAAATAAAATTGTTGAAGGTTACGAGGATGCTATGAGAACGATTTCTTCGAAGACTGTTGTTGAAAAGATTCAGCGGTTATTATAAAAATTCCAAAATAGAAATATCTAAAAAAATTCCAAATTCCAATTGTAAAGTTGGAATTTGGAATTTTTTTATTGGAATTTAATTTTCTCATAAATCAAGAAAAAGATATCCTATTGGTTTCTTTTTGTTTTTATCAACTACGATTTTAACAAAATGATTTTCTTTTTCAGTAGCGAGTAAAATGTGTTCAAAATCTTCGGTCGAATTTCTGTAAACCTTATGAATCAATTGAGATTCTTTGATTTTGTTTGATAAAATTTTAGCAGCTTTTAATTCACTTATATAAGGCCAAATATTAAAAAAACTATCGGTAGAGACTGATATTTCTGCCATTTCCCCAGCTATTGTCGAATTATACTTTTCTTTCGAAAGTAGTTTAGGAACTTTTCTGTTTCTTCTTTTTTTAATTATAAAGTAGACACAAAACAAAGATGTTACAACAAAAAGGAATATAAAAGTTAAACGGAGGTAGTGATGCATTGCCATAATTTAATGTTTTAAACGTGTTGACAAATAGAAATAGCTTTACATAGATAAAAATGTATCAGCTTTTGAAGTACTAATATACTAAAATTTTAGCTCGTTTTTTAAAAAATACTTAAAATATAATGTGCTTTTTTGTCAATTACACATAGCGGTTTTAATTTTAATTTTAAGTTGGAATTTGGAATTTTAATTTTCACAACCAAATTTTTTCATCGCGACATCTTCCATAAATATAACTTTTAAGATTTGAAATTGTAGCTTGATAATCAGGAACTTCAAAGCCAAATCGTTCATGTTCCATTTGTGCTTTTTCAATTTCGTTACAGCCTTTTATAACTTCCCTAAGCATGTCTAGCATTGCCAGTTCTTTATTATTGTTTTTTTGAAATTTAAACTCCACAATTTCATCTTGCAGTTCTTCACAATAATCAATAAGTTTTACAACTTCTGCCTCTTCTAAAAGATATTCTTTGTTTTTAAAAATTTCGCGTACTGATTTCATAATAGCTAATATTAAATTCCAATCCCGAAGTCTCGGGATAAATCCCAAATTCCAATTTGACAAAGATTGCTAATAATTACAAACAAAAAAAATTCCAAATCCCAATTGTAAAGTTGGAATTTGGAATTTAATTTTTTATTGGAATTTTAACCTCTAAACATCATCATAATCTACATAAATAGATTCTGAAGTTGGGTGAGCCTGACAAGTTAAAATTAAACCTGAAGCAATTTCTTTATCGGTTAAAATAGAATTTTTAGTCATTTCTGCAGTTCCGGATGTTACACGCGCTAAACAGCTGCTGCAAATTCCGCCCTGACAAGAATACGGAGCGTCGATTCCTTGTTTTAAAGCTGCGTCAAGAATGGTTTGTTTTTGAGACATTTCAAAAGAAACTTCATCATCATCAACCAAAACAGTGATTTTTGTATGTCCTTCTAATGAAGTTTTTATTTCATGTTCCTGAGATGAAGAAGTAAAAAGTTCAAATTTAATTGCGGAATCTTTTACGTTTTTCTCTTTCAAAATTGCCGAAACGGTATTGATCATTTCTTCGGGACCGCACAAGTAGAATTTATCAAATTCAAGTTCTTTGTGTTTGTTGTTCAAAACAAAATTTACTGCCGATTTTTCGATTCTGCCAAACAATGCGTTTTCAGCTTTAGCCTGACTAAAAACAAAATGTACAAAAAAGCGTCCTACGTATTGCAATTGCAAGTCGTGCAATTCCTGGTAAAAGATGGCGTCTTCTGGAGTTCTATTTCCGTAAACTAATACAAATGAGCTTTTTGGCTCACTTTTTAATATCGATTTTATAATAGAAAGTACTGGAGTAATTCCGCTTCCGGCAACAAAAGCTGCATAATTTTTTTGTCTTTCGGCATCTGGTTCAAAAGTAAATTTTCCTTCTGGCTGCCCTACTTCAAGAACGTCTCCTGCTTTTAATTTAGTATTGGCAAATTGCGAAAACAAACCGTTTTTTACTGCTTTTACAGCAATTCTTAGTTCGCCGCTTTCTGGAGCTGAGCAAATAGAATAAGCACGACGAATTTCTTGATTATCAAGAGTTAACTTTAAGTTTACGTATTGTCCGGCAATAAATTTATAATCTAATTTTAGTTCTTCGGGAACATTAAAAAGTATCGAAACCGCATCGGCAGTTTCACGTTTTACCTCTTTAATTATAAGTTTTAAGAATGAAGGCATGATTTAATTTTTATGCAAAAGTAGCAAACGGCGCTTAATTGATAGATACGAATTTATTATTTTTAACTTTTTTTGTAATGTTTTCTTACATTTGGACTCTTACTATAAACTCAAAACCAAAACAATGATTAGAAAGTTTATTTATCTGGAATGGAAAGCCTTTACCAGATCTGCATCTTTTGGAGCAAATCTGGCCATGAAAATTTTAATAGGCTTTTTGATGATCTATTTCTCGGTCATCTTTATCGCAATGGGCGTTGGTACTTTTTACCTGCTCAAGGAAATGAATTTTGAACCATTATCAACAGTCAATAGATTTTTGATTTATTATTTTTTATTCGATTTGGTCATTCGTTTGTTAATGCAGGCAATTCCTGTTCTTAATATAAAACCGTTATTGGTTTTACCTTTTAATAAAAATACAATTGTTCATTTTTCATTGGGCAAAACGGCTTTGTCCTTTTTCAATTGGGTTCATGCGCTTTTCTTTGTTCCGTTTGCAATTGTATTAATAATAGAAGGTTATGATATCATTGGAATTGCATTTTGGCTTTTGGCGATTTTTTCTTTAATCTACATCAACAATTTTCTCAATATTATTTTAAGCAATATCGATAAATTGTTTGTTGTTTTTATAGCAATTGCTTTGGCTCTTGGAGCAGCGCAATATTATAAATTATTTGACATCACGGTTTTTACATCACCATTTTTTCAGGGACTTTATAGTAAAAAGGGATTTTTTTTAATTCCGGTTTTAATTTTAATTGCATTGTATCAGTTTACGTTTAAATATTTTAAAAACAATTTATTTTTAGATGCCGGACTTTCTAAAAAAGAAGATATTGCAACGACCGAAAATTTAGTTTGGTTAAATCAATTTGGAACTTTAGGAACATTTCTTAAAAATGATATTAAATTAATCAGAAGAAATAAAAGATCAAAAACGACTCTTATTATGAGTTTTTTCTTTTTGTTTTACGGATTGATCTTTTTTGGGAATACGCATCAACCACCAATCATGCATATTTTTGCCGGAATATTTGTTTCGGGCGGATTTTTATTTGTCTTCGGACAGTTTGTACCAAGCTGGGACAGTTCGTATTATCAGTTGATGATGACACAAAACATTCCATATCGCGGATACATTACTTCAAAATGGTGGCTGGTTGTAATTGCCACTTTTATTTCGACAATTTTAGCATCATTTTATCTTTTGTACGGATGGGAAATTTATTTAACCATTGTCGTTGGAGCCATCTATAATATAGGAGTCAATTCGCATTTGGTACTTCTTGGAGGTGCGTTTACAAAGACTCCAATTGATTTAAGTAATGCCGGCGGTGCTTTTGGAGACAAAAAAGCATTTAATGTAAGTGCGATGTTGCTCACTTTACCAAAATTATTATTGCCTTTGGGATTATACGGCATCGGGCTTTATTTAGGAAATAAAAATCTCGGATTAGCTCTTGTTGCCGGGGCGGGAGTTTTGGGTTTTATTTTCAGAAACAGTGTTTTTTCATTAATCGAAAAAAGATATAAAATAGAAAAGTATAGTACTATCAATGCTTACAAACAAAAGAGTTAATTAGACAATGTGCCAATTTGATGATGAGATAATTTATCAGATTTTTTAATCTAAAATCAATCCCGAAGCTTCGGGACTAAAATCTAAAATTACAGATGATACAAGTAAATCAGCTTTCAAAAATATATAACGGAACAACAGTTTTAAACATTAAATATCTTGAAATACCAAAAGGTCAAAGTTTTGGATTAGTGGGGAATAACGGAGCAGGGAAAACTACTTTTTTTAGTTTACTGTTAGACCTGATTCAGCCATCAACAGGAAATATTAAAAGCAATAATATTGAGGTAAATACAAGTGAAAACTGGAAATCATTTACAGGTTCATTTTTAGATGAAAGTTTTTTGATTGGCTATTTAACTCCCGAAGAATATTTTTATTTTATTGGAGATTTACGCCATCAAAATAAAGCAGATATAGATGCTTTGTTAGCCCAATATGAAGAGTTTTTTAATGGAGAAATTCTCAACAACAAAAAATATCTTCGTGATTTGTCTAAGGGAAATCAGAAGAAGGTGGGGATTATTGCCACACTTATAGGAAATCCTGAAGTTGTTATTCTGGATGAACCGTTTGCAAATTTAGATCCGACAACTGTAAGCCGATTGAAAAAAATTATAAAAGAGCTGGCACAAAATCCAAACGTTACAGTTCTGGTTTCCAGCCATGATTTGCAGCATACAGTGGAAGTTTGCGATCGTATTGTTGCACTTAATAAGGGTGAAATTGTAAAAGATATTCAAACATCAGAAGAAACCTTACAAGAACTCGAATCGTTTTTTGCTGTTTAAAGTACAGTTATATCAAAAAGAAGCGTAATTTTACGGGGCATTATACTAAAAATCCTTTTTAGAAGTTAATTGATTTAAAATCTTTTCTATTGAAAAAGAATACTCTTAAATATAGTTCTGCTTTGGCATTTCTGTTTGTCTTGATAGCTTGTTCTACCAAAAAGAACACTTTTTTGTCAAGAAATTCTCATGCTTTAAGTACAAAATATAATATTTTGTACAATGGCGGTATTGGTTTAGACAAAGGCTTAAAATCTATTCAGGCAGATAATAAGGATAATTTTTGGAAGATGCTTCCTATTGAAAAAATGCAGGTTGATGAAAATTTTTCTGAAGAAGGAAAAGCAAAAAATGCAGATTTTGAAAAAGCAGAAACCAAAGCAACAAAAGCCATTCAAAAACATTCTATGAATATTGGGGGAAGAGAAAAAAACTCCCAAATTGATGAGGCTTACTTAATGTTAGGAAAAGCCAGATACTACGATCAGCGCTTTATTCCCGCCTTGGAAGCATTCAATTATATTTTATATAAATACCCAAACAGCAGTAATATTTATACAGCAAAAATATGGCGCGAAAAAACCAATATGCGTTTAGGTAATGATGCCATTGTAGTAAAAAACATCAATCTTTTATTAAAAAATACGGATTTAAATAAGCAAACATTTTCGGATGCAAATGCATTATTAGCCGAAGCTTTTTTAAATTTAGAAGAAAGAGATAGTGCTGTGACGAAGCTTAAAATTGCAGAAGAATTTTCGAGAATAAACGAAGACAAAGCGCGCTATCGTTTTATTCTTGGACAGATGTATCAGGAAATTGGAAAAAAAGACAGCGCCAATTATTTTTATGATGGTGTAATTGATATGAACCGCAAAGCTGACAGAAAATATATGATGCATGCGTATGCTAAAAAAGCGCAGATGTATGATTATGAAAATGGCAATGACACAATATTTTTAAAAACCTATAATGATTTAGTAAAGGATCGTGAAAACAGACCTTACTATGATGTCCTTTTTTATGAAATGGGTGTTTTTTATGATAAAAAGAAACAGCAAGACAACGCTTTGAAATTCTATAATAAATCATTAGCAAGAAAATCGCAAGATTCATATTTAGTAGCTTCGACTTATAGAAATATAGGAGATATGTATTTTAAAAATACAGATTATACAATGGCTGCCAAATATTATGACAGTACATTGGTAAAATTAGATCCGAAAACGAGAGAATACGCTTTTATTCAAAAAAACCGAAAAAATCTGGATGACGTCATTAAATATGAAGCAATTGCCAAAAGAAATGACAGTATTATAAAAGTTCATGATTTACCGGCACCGGATCGAAAAATTTATTTTGAAAATTACATCGCTGAATTAAAAAAGAAAGATGAAGCTAAACGTATTTTAGAAGAAAAGGAAAAAGAAAGACTGGCAAATATAGAACGTAATTCAAATTCTGGTGGTGGCGGGCCAACAGCTGTGAATCCTGCATCAATAGGAAAACCTTCAGATCCAAATGTGGGAGCTATTATGCCGCCTGATGGAAATTCGACGGTAAGTACTTTCTATTTTTATAACCCTACAACAGTTGCCTACGGTAAGTTGCAGTTTAAAAAAATGTGGGGCAACAACCGAACTTTAGGAACAAACTGGAGATTGGCAGCTGTAAAATCTGCAAATAATATTGCATTAAATGATACTTTAAATAATAATCCAGATGCAATTAATGCATTAAAAGATACCATTGTTATTGAAAAGTACACCACAGAATTTTATGAAAAACAGCTTCCAACGTCTCAAATTGTAATGGACAGCATTGGTAAAGAACGAAATTTTGCTTACTATCAGTTAGGGCTTATTTATAAAGAAAAATTTAAAGAATATAATTTAGCAAGTGATAAGCTGGAACAATTATTAAAAAACAATCCTGAAGAGAAATTGGTTTTGCCATCAATGTATAATTTGTATAAAATCTATCAAATTATAAATCCTGCTAAAGCCGAAGCAATAAAAGCAAATATTACAGGAACTTATCCAAATTCGAGATATGCCCAAATTTTGAATAAGACAAGTGAAGATGATTTAATTACACCCGACAAAGAATACAAGAAATGGTATAAGCTGTTTGAAGAAGAACAGTATTATGTTGTTTTAGACAATATTGATAATTTAATAAATCAATATTCAGGTGATGAAATTGTTTCTAAATATGAACTGCTGAAAGCGAATACTTTAGGGAAAACAAATGGTTTAGCGGCTTATAAAAAAGGTCTGGAAGCAGTTGCAGATAATTATCCAAATACTGAAGAAGGAAAAAATGCACGTGAAATCCTGGAGAAACAAATTCCGAGTTTAGAAAAGCTTGATTTTACAACAGTTGATAATAAAAACTGGAAAATTTTATATCAGGTTTCTAGTACTGATTCTCAAATAAGTAAAAAAATTGAAGAAGCAATAAGAGTATTTTTATTAGTTGAAAATTATGAGAGGTTAACAACTTCTGTAGATAAGTACAATAAAACCTACAATTTTGTAGTTATCCATGGAATTAAATCAGAGGCGTATGCAAATGATGTTGTTGGAATCTTAAGAGATGATAAAAAATATAAAATTGCACAGCCAGGAATTATTATCTCGAGTGACAATTATAAAGTTATTCAAATCAAGAAAAACATTGAAGCGTATTTAGCCCCCAAAAATCCATAATAAAATGTTTGACAAAGTAAAAAAAAACGGAACTGAGCAATTAGGTAAAACAAACAGAATTGTAGAAGGCACATCCATTATTGGCGATATTGTTTCTAAAGCCGATTTTAGGTTAGATGGAGAGTTAATAGGAAACTTTACATCACAGGGAAAATTAGTGATTGGTGCAAGTGGTGTTATTAAAGGAGAAATTATTTGTAACAATGCCGATATTGAAGGAGAATTTCATGGAAAAATAAAAGTACTTGAAATTCTTAATATTAAAGCAACGGCAAGAATTCATGGAGAAGTTGCTGTTGGGAAATTATCTATTGAGCCAGGAGCCGAATTTACAGCTACTTGTACGATGTTGAAAAGCAATAACGAAGTAACAAATAAAGATGGAAAAGGAGCCCAACAAAAACAGGCGGAATAAATGGCTGCCGTTAATAAATATTCCCGTTCAAATGGGAATTATTATTTTTTTGTTTTCCTATTTTGGTACTTGGTTAGATGAAAATCATCCAAGTCCCAAAGTTTATTATAATACAATTTTTGTAATGCTTGGTGTTGGACTTGCCTTATATAATGTTATTCGGCAAGTAAACGACATTAATAAAACAAAGTAAATTACGTTTAAAAGTGCTTTAAATAAATATTGCATCTTTGCATAAAAATTATTTCAAATGCTTTTAAAAATTTACAAACCTATTTTACAATTATTCTTTTTAGCTTTAGCCGCATATGTTTTGCAGAAAGCAGCTTTTTTACTTTTAAAAGTTAACCCCCACAACTTTTATTATAGTATAGAATTTTTGTATTTAATTTTTTTCGGAATTTCCGCATTGTTATACCTTATATTATTAATAGTAAAAAAGAAGAATTTTGAAATTGTTGGAATGGTTTTCCTGTTCGGGACCTTTACGCAAATGTTATTAGGATATTTAATTTTGAGACCTATTTTAGAAAGCAAATCGGAAGAGGTCATGATTGAGAAAATCAATTTTTTTGTAACATTTATTTTATTTTTGTTATTTGAGACGCTTTTAACTGTCCGATTATTAAATGAAAAGCGTTAAAATAACGATTCTGTAAAACAAGGTTTAAAAATAATTTTTCATATCCTTTTGAATATTAATAAAAAATGTACCTTTGCACCAAATTTCAGAAACGTAAAAATAAGATTTTTAACAGATATGGTGATTTCAAACAGACCGCTTAAATTTATTCTTGCAGCTTTAGTAGCTTGTCTTCCAGTATCGGGTTTTGCAAACTCAGAGAATGACTCAACGCATGTACAAAGTGAGGTAACTCATGAGGAGAAAGTTGTTTCACATGATAATCATGCAGAAGCAGAACATGTAGCACAGGATCCAAAAGCAAAAGTTGATGCTTTTATTGATCACCACTTACAAGACTCTCATGATTTTGTTTTCTTTTCAGATGATAAAGAAAATAAACATTATGGTTTCCCATTACCGGTTATTCTTATTGATGGAGGTTTGAAAATTTTCTCGTCTTCAAAATTACACCATGGAGAAGAAGTTGCAGAAGTTGATGGAAACTTCTACAAACTCGTTCACGGTAAAATATACAAAACAGATGCTGCCGGAACAATTACTTTTAATGAGCACGGACATCCTGAAAATGAAAAACCGTTAGATTTTTCTATTACAAAAAATGTTGTGTCAATGCTTTTTGTTGCAGTACTATTATTCTTCATGTTTACCGGTTTAGCCAAGTCATATAAAAAAGGACCAATCCCAACTGGATTTGGCAGAGTTTTAGAACCGCTAATTATTTTTATCAGAGACGAAATCGCTGTTCCAAATATTGGTGAAAAAAAATACAGAAAATATATGGGTTACTTATTAACCGTATTTTTCTTTGTGTGGGTGTTAAACTTATTAGGTATGACTCCACTAGGAATTAACGTTACAGGAAATATTGCAATCACGGTTTGTTTGGCAATGTTTACTTTCATCATTACACAATTTAGTGCAAACAAAGATTATTGGGGACACATCTTCTGGATGCCGGGAGTTCCTGTACCTATGAAAATTATCCTTGCACCAATCGAGGTGTTAGGAACATTAACAAAACCATTTGCTTTATTAATTCGTTTGTATGCAAATATTACTGCAGGTCACGTAGTAATTATGAGTTTAATTGCGATGATTTTTGTTGGAAAAAATTTAGCTGCTGATTTGCCAATTTCTTTAGGATTAACATTATTTATTTCTGTTATCGAAGTTTTAGTTGCATTTTTACAGGCATTCATTTTCACTATGTTATCATCACTATTTATAGGTATGGCTGTTCAGGATCATGATCATGCACATCACCATGAAGATGAAACAGCAATCATTTAATTTTTTTAGAAGTTTAATTTTATATATATAAATACTTATGGGAACAATTCCAACTTTAGTAGGTGCAGGTTTAGTAGTAATCGGTGCAGGTTTAGGTTTAGGTAAAATCGGTGGATCTGCTATGGACGCGATTGCTCGTCAGCCAGAAGCTGCTGGTAAAATTCAAACTGCGATGATTATTATCGCGGCTTTATTAGAAGGTTTAGCATTTGCTGCTTTAATCTTAGGAAAATAATAAAGAAGAAAATAGCAACATCTTTAACGGTTGGTTAAAGGTGTTGTTACCTTTTAAAAAAAGAAATTAAATATTTTAATATAGTATAAAATGGATAAGTTAATTAACGATTTTTCATTCGGTTTATTCTTTTGGCAAGCTTTAATCTTGTTGGTTTTAATTTTACTTTTAGTAAAATTTGCTTGGAAACCTATCATGCAATCTATTACAGATAGAGAAGAAGGTATTAAAGATGCATTACTTTCTGCTGAAAATGCAAAGAGAGATATGGAAAACTTACAAGCTGATAATCAAAGAATCTTGAATGAAGCTCGTGCTGAACGTGACGCGATGTTGAAAGAAGCTCGTGAAATGAAAGAGAAAATGATAGCTGATTCTAAAAACGAAGCACAAGAGCAAGGTCAAAAAATGATCGAGCAGGCAAAAGCTGCTATCGAAAACGAAAAAAATGCTGCAATGGCAGAATTGAAATTACAAGTTTCAACACTATCATTAAGCATTGCAGAAAAATTGTTGAAAGATGAATTATCTAACAAAGAATCTCAAACTAAATTAGTAGAGAAAATGTTAGGTGACGTAAAGTTAAACTAAGATTATGGCAAGTACAAGAGCAGCAATTCGTTATGCAAAAGCAATTCTAGACTTAGCAAACTCTAAAGGTGTTGCCGAAGCTGTCAATAACGACATGAAGTCAATTGCATCAGCAATTGAAACAAATGAAGAATTGAGTACCTTTATTCAAAACCCAACTACTAAGGTTGAAGTAAAAGAAAGTGCTCTTTTAGAAGTTTTTGCAAATGTAAATGGAGTTACTAAAGGTTTATTTCATTTATTATTTGAAAACAAAAGATTCGAAATTTTAGAAGCAATTGCTTTAGAATATAAAAAATTATTTGATGAAAACAATGGTGTTGAAGTAGCAACAGTTACAACAGCAATTCCAATGGATGCAGCATTAGAAGCTAAAGTTCTGGCTAAAATTGCAACATTATCAGATAAGAAAATTACAATTGAAAATGTAGTAGATCCCGCAATTATTGGAGGATTTATTTTAAGAATAGGTGATAATCAATATAATGCTTCTGTGGCAAACAGATTGCAAGTATTAAAAAGAGAGTTAAGTAATTAGTTTTATTACACATAAAAGTGTCTAAATTATAAATTAAGATGGCGGAAATCAAACCTGCTGAAATTTCAGCAATATTAAGAAAGCAAGTAGAAGGTTTTGAATCTGGTGCTACGCTAGAAGAGGTAGGAACAGTACTTCAAGTTGGAGACGGTATTGCTCGTATTTACGGGCTATCGAATGTACAATATGGTGAGTTGGTTGAATTTGACAACGGACTTGAAGCTATTGTATTGAACCTTGAAGAAGACAATGTTGGTGTGGTACTTTTAGGACCATCAACAGGAATCAAAGAAGGATCAACAGCAAAAAGAACACAACGTATCGCTTCTCTTAAAGTAGGTGAGCAAATGGTAGGACGTGTAGTAAACACTCTTGGTTTTCCAATCGATGGAAAAGGACCAATTGGTGGAGACTTATACGAAATGCCTTTGGAAAGAAAAGCTCCTGGAGTTATCTTCCGTCAGCCGGTAACAGAGCCATTACAAACAGGAGTAAAAGCAGTTGATGCTATGATCCCGGTTGGTCGTGGACAACGTGAGCTTGTTATTGGTGACCGTCAAACAGGTAAATCAACTGTTTGTATCGATACAATCTTAAATCAAAAAGAATTTTACGATGCAGGAAAACCTGTATTTTGTATATATGTTGCAATTGGGCAAAAAGCTTCAACTGTAGCAGGAATTGCTAAAATGTTAGAAGAAAAAGGTGCAATGGCTTATACTGTTATTGTTGCTGCAAATGCTTCTGACCCAGCTCCAATGCAAGTTTATGCTCCTTTCGCAGGTGCAGCAATTGGAGAATACTTTAGAGATTCAGGTCGTCCGGCACTTATTGTGTATGATGATTTATCTAAACAAGCTGTTGCTTACCGTGAGGTTTCTCTTTTATTAAGAAGACCACCGGGACGTGAGGCATATCCTGGAGACGTTTTCTACTTACACTCTCGTTTATTAGAGCGTGCTTGTAAAGTAATTGCTGATGACGGAATTGCTAAAAACATGAACGATTTACCAGATTCTATTAAGTCTATCGTAAAAGGTGGTGGTTCATTAACTGCATTGCCAATTATTGAAACTCAGGCTGGTGACGTTTCTGCATATATCCCAACAAACGTAATTTCGATTACAGATGGTCAGATTTTCCTTGATGGAGATTTGTTCAACTCGGGAGTTCGTCCTGCGATTAACGTAGGTATCTCTGTATCTCGTGTTGGAGGTAATGCTCAGATTAAATCAATGAAAAAAGTTTCTGGAACTTTAAAATTAGATCAGGCTCAATTCCGTGAATTAGAAGCTTTCGCTAAATTTGGTTCTGACCTGGATTCTGTTACTTTAAACGTAATTGAAAAAGGAAAAAGAAACGTTGAAATCTTGAAACAAGGTTTGAACGATCCTTATCCTGTTGAAAACCAAGTTGCAATTATTTATGCTGGATCTAAAAACTTATTAAGAAACGTTCCTGTAAATAAAGTAAAAGAATTTGAAGCTGATTTTATTGCTTACTTAAACAGTAAGCATAAAGATACGCTTAACGCGTTGAAAGCTGGTAAATTAGATGACAACATTACTGATGTTATCGAAAAAGCAGCAAAAGAAATTTCAGCAAAATATAACTAATAAGATAATTGTCAATTAGATAATTAGAATCTTTAAGAGTTTTCTAATTATCTAATTTTCAAATTGTCACATTCTTTAATCGACAAATGGCAAATTTAAAGGAAATCCGTAATAGAATTACTTCCGTTTCATCGACGATGCAAATTACATCGGCAATGAAAATGGTTTCTGCTGCAAAGCTTAAGAAAGCACAAGATGCAATCACTGCAATGCGCCCTTATGCCGAGAAATTAACGGAGCTGTTACAAAATCTTTCTGCTACACTTGATGGTGAAGTAGGTGGTGATTACACAACTCAACGTGAGGTAAAAAAAGTATTGCTTGTTGCTATAACTTCAAACAGAGGTTTATGTGGAGCATTCAATTCAAACGTAATTAAAGAGATTAAAAACCGTACCGAATTTTACGCTGGTAAACAAGTTGACGTTTTTGCTATTGGTAAAAAAGGAAATGATGTTTTAAGTAAAACACATAAAGTTCACGGTCATCATAATGCAATTTTTGATCATTTAACTTTTGAAAACGTTGCCGGAATTGCTGATAATCTTACAGAAAAATTCTTATCTGGAGAATACGACAGAATTGAATTAATCTACAATCAGTTTAAAAATGCTGCGACTCAAATTGTTCAGACAGAGCAGTTTTTACCGTTAGCTCCAATTAAATCTGATACTGCAGTTTCAACAGGAGATTATATTTTCGAACCTTCAAAAGAAGAAATTGTATTGACTTTGATTCCTAAATCATTGAAAACACAATTGTATAAAGGTATTCGTGATTCATTTGCTTCAGAACATGGAGCGCGTATGACAGCTATGCATAAAGCAACTGACAACGCAACTGAATTGAGAAACCAATTGAAATTGACTTACAATAAAGCACGTCAGGCAGCTATTACTAATGAAATCTTAGAGATCGTTGGTGGGGCAGAGGCTTTGAACGGATAATTTATTCAAGACATACAAAAAAGAGCCAACAAGTAATTGTCGGCTCTTTTTATTTATAGTAGTTTGTAGTTTTCTTTTTAAAACTTATAAAATGGTGATTCTCAATTCATTCATAAACCGAGAATCAATACCATTTTATAAAATTACTTGACAGATAAAAATCTGCAGTGCTTTGTCTTTCGTGGGAACAAACTAGCTTTATTAGTCCCAATGCTCTGTTTTTTTGAGGGTTACATTTCAGCAGAATCAATCCCTTGTGCTTTGTCTTTCGTGGGAACAAACTAGCTTTATTAGTCCCAATGCTCTGTTTTTTTAGGGTTACAATACAGCAGAATCAATCCCTTGTGCTTTGTCTTTTATGGGAACAAACAAGCTTTATCAGTCCCAGTGCTTCCTTTTTTATAAGGGTTGTATTTAGCTTTCTCAATCCCTGTATTACAAATTTAAGAAGATACGTCGTAAAAAAAGTTATATAATTTTTATGAAAATTTTATACATTTCACATGTTTTAGTTTTGTATCTTATAATTGGCTATAAAAAAAATTGAGTATTTTTGACTTCCATTTACTATTATAATGAAATTACAGATACAAGAACTCACCACAATTAAGGAAATGCTGCAGCAAATTGAAACGATGCGATTTCTTTATCCTAATCTTTCCATTGAGAAATATGAGGAATATCTTTCTCAAATGATACCTCATAACTATATTCAGATTGGAGTTTTTGAAAATGAAGTTTGTCTTGGAATTACCGGATGTTGGTCGGCAACTAAATTATGGACAGGTAAATATCTTGAAATCGATAATTTTGTAGTTAATCCTGAATTTCGTTCAAAAGGAATTGGAAAAATACTAACGGATTATATTGAACAAAAAGCAATAAATCTCGATTGCAGCAGTATTGTCCTAGATGCTTTTACTGGAAATTTTGCGGCGCACCGTTTTTACTACAATCAAGGTTACGGACCAAAGGGTTTTCATTTTGTTAAAATTTTAGACAAAAAAAAATTAACAGTATAAATTATGTCTAAGTTTTTTTATTGAATCAACAAAATCAATAATAAACGAAAGAATTGGTTATTTTTGTCTTACAAACTTTATTACACACATATTTTGGGATTATATAAAAATCTATTCAAACAAACGGCTATTTACGGATTAGCGACAGTATTACCCCGAATGCTAAGTTTTTTATTAGTGCGGCTTTATACCGGGATTTTACCAACGTCTGAATACGGAGAAGTTTCGATTGTTTTATCATGGATGGTTTTCTTTAACGTGGTTCTTTCTTACGGAATGGAAACCGCTTTTTTTAGATTTTACAGTGCCGAAGAAGATAAGCAAAATGTAATTGCAACATCAACTATATCAATATTTTGGTCGTCAATTGGATTTCTTTTTGCAGCATTAATTTTTAGAAATACCTTAGCAAATTGGGCAGAAGTCGACGCACAATATATCACTTATTCGGTTTGGATATTAGTATTGGATGCTTTGGTTTTGGTACCATTTTCAAAACTAAGAGCCAACCAAAGACCAATGGTTTATGCAGCAATAAAAATAGGAAACGTAGTAATTAATATGCTGCTTAATTTCTTCTTTTTAATATACCTGCCAAAACTTGCAGCTGCAAATCCTAATTCGGTTTGGGATAATTTATATGTAGAAAATTTCCAGATTGCTTATATTTTCATCGCAAATCTATTGGCAAGTTTAGCCACATTTGTCGTGCTTTCGCCAAATTATCTTTATTTGGGCAGAAAATTTGATCCCGTACTTTGGAAAAAAATGATGAAATACGGTTTACCAATTTTGGTTGCCGGTCTTGCATTTGCAGTAAACGAACATTTCGACAAAATCTTACTTGGATATTTGTTACCTGAAAATTTAGCAAAATCAGAGGTTGGAGCTTATTCGGCCTGTTATAAATTAGGTTTATTCATGGTTTTATTTGCAACCGCTTTCAGATTAGGAATTGAGCCTTTCTTTTTTAGTCATGCAAAAAATGAAAATGCCCCGCAAACATATGCAGTAATCACAAAATATTTTGTGATTTTCGGATCGCTAATTTTATTGGGAGTAATTGTTTTTGCAGATGTTTTAAAATACCTACTGCTTGATAATAAATCCTATTGGGAAGCCATGAAAGTAGTTCCATTAATTATTCTGGCGAACTTCTTTTTGGGTATTTACAACAATCTATCGGTTTGGTATAAGCTGACGGACAAAACAAAAATAGGCGCTTACATTTCTATAGTTGGTGCTATTGTAACTTTGGTTTTAAATTATATGTTAATTCCAAAATACAGTTATTATGGTTCTGCAATTGCTACAATTTCTGCTTACGGAAGTATGATGTTGATCTCATACATTTTAGGAAATAAATATTATCCAATACCTTATGATATGAATAAAATTGGTGCTTATTTGGGCATTTCAATTCTGTTTTCGGCAATTTCTTTTTATGGATTTAGAGAAAATTATTTTGTTGGAATCCCGTTATTACTAGTGTTTATCTATTTTGTTTATCATAACGAAAAAAGCACAATCAAAGGAATTATGAATAGAAAGTAATCTTACTTTTTAATCTTTTAAAAATAAAAATGAAAATACAAATAATCAATAAATCACAGCACGCATTACCTAATTACGAAACAATTGCTTCGGCAGGAATGGATTTACGTGCGAATTTAACCGAATCAATAACATTAAAACCATTAGAAAGAACCATTGTAAAAACGGGACTTTTTATTGAATTGCCAATTGGTTACGAAGCACAAGTAAGACCAAGAAGTGGTCTGGCTGCAAAAAAAGGAGTAACCGTTTTAAATTCTCCGGGAACTGTTGATGCTGATTATAGAGGAGAAATAGGTGTAATTTTAGTAAATTTATCAAACGAAGAATTTGTAATCGAGAACGGAGAACGAATTGCACAATTGATTATTGCCAAACACGAAAGAGCAGAGTGGATTGAAGTTGGAGAACTTTCTGAAACATCAAGAGGCGAAGGCGGATTTGGAAGCACAGGAGTGAAGTAGTTTTTTAGTTTTTAGTAATCAGTTTTCAGTCGCAGTTTACAAACAACAGTTTATAAACTTTGCGATCTTTAAAATGAAAAAACTTAGAAATCTTTGCGAATCCCGATAGCTATCGGGATTGCGAACTTTGCGGTAAAAAATTAGAACAAATTTAATTTTTACGCCAGCATCATAATTTGAACTAACCAAACTGAAGATTTTAAATCTTCCCATATTAAATAATTTCAAAATGAAAATAATCGTTCCAATGGCGGGTCGCGGATCAAGACTTAGACCACATACATTAACAGTACCAAAACCATTAATTCCGGTTGCCGGAAAATCTATAGTGCATCGTTTAGTTGAAGATATTGCCAAAATATTAAAAGAACCAATTGAAGAAGTGGCTTTTATTTTGGGAGATCCTGCTTTTTTTGGCGATGATCTTGTAGAAAGTTTAGAAGAATTAGCTGGAAGTTTAGGAGCAAAAGCTTCTATTTATCGTCAGGATTTGCCTTTAGGAACCGGTCATGCGATTATGTGCGCCAAAGAATCTTTATCAGGTCCTGCTGTGATTGCTTATGCAGATACTTTGATCAGAGCAGATTTTGAATTAGATCCTTCTGCAGATGCTGTAATTTGGGTAAAACAAGTAGATCAGCCGGAAGCATTTGGAGTTGTTAAATTAAACAGTAACAATGAAATAATAGAATTGGTAGAAAAACCAAAAGAGTTTGTAAGCGATCTTGCCGTTATCGGAATCTATTATTTTAAAGAAGTTGGCGATTTGAAAAAAGAACTTCAGGGTGTTTTGGATAATAATATTCAGAATGGTGGTGAATATCAAATTAATGACGGAATCAAAGCAATGATGGCTAACGGAAAAGTTTTTAAAACCGGAAGCGTAGATGAATGGATGGATTGCGGAAACAAAGATGTAACTGTAGAAACCAACACAAGAATGTTAGGATTTTTACATAATGATGGCGAACATTTAGTAGATTATAACGTAACTTTAGATAACTCAACGATTATTCCGCCGTGTTTTATTGGCGAAAATGTAGTGTTGAAAAATACAACAATTGGTCCAAATGTATCTTTAGGAAATGGATGCCATGTAAGTGACAGTGTTATTAAAAACAGTTTGGTACAAACTTTTTCGCAAATAAAAAATGCTAACCTGGACAATGCAATGATCGGAAACCACGTTAATTACGATGGTAAGTTTACAAGTATTAGCATTGGCGATTATTCTGTTTTAGAATAATAATTTAAAAAGAAATTATGTAAATGATGAAAAAAAGAGTTTTAGTAATTTTAGTATTCGCTTTGTTCAGCAATGCATTTTCGGTTATGGCGCAAACCAACCCGGAAGATATTGCTATGGCAACGGATGAATATCAGGACTCTTTTTATGAATCATTGAAACAAAAAGGAATTGAAAATTACGATAAAGCAATCGTATCATTAGAAAAATGTATCAAACTAAAGCCTAATGATGCCGTAGCTTATTTTGAGTTAGGTAAAAATTACCTGTCTTTAAAAGATTATGGTAATGCCCAAAGTTTTTTTGAAAAAGCGACACAATTAGATCCAAAAAATAAATGGTACTGGCTGGGAATTTACGATGTAAGTTACGAAACCAAAAACTATCCTTTGGCAATCGAAACGATTCAAAAAATTATTCCGTTTGACGAAGAATATAAAGACGATTTAATTTCGTTGTATATGATTTCAAATCAGTATGACAAAGCGCTTGCAACGATTAATGAAATGAACGATAAGTTTGGAAAATCTGAAGATCGCGATCGTTATAAAATGCAGATTTTATCGCAGGGAAAATATCAAAATGCAGAGGCGTCGAATTTGATTGATCAGATTAAAAAAAATCCGAAAGAAGAATCCAATTATATAGATCTGATTTCTTTGTATTCAAAATCAAATGAAACGGATAAAGCTTTGGATGTTGCAAAACAATTGGCAAAAGAAATCCCAACATCAGAGTGGGCGCAGGTAAGTTTGTTTAAAGTATATTTAGATGCTAACCAGGCTGACAAAGCGATTAATTCGATGAATATAATTTTGGCAAGCTCAAAAATTGATTCGAAAATAAAACATCGAACACTAAATGAGTTTTTGATTTATACGAATAAAAACCCGCAATATGCGCCGGCTTTAGAAAAAGCAATTGGTTATTTTGATAATGACCCGAACGTTGATGTTGCAAAAGAAATAGGAAAATTTTATCATAGCAAAAATCAGTTTGAAAATGCAATTAAGTATTATGAAAAAGATTTAAGCGCCAATTCAGATACAGATCGTGAAACCAATTTGCTTTTGCTTGATGCTTATACACAGGCAAAACAATTTGAACCTCTGACAAAAAGAGCCATGATGATGATTGAAGTTTACCCGAGTCAGCCGCAATTTTACTATTTTGCCGGAATGGGAAGCAATCAGCTCAAGCAATTTAAAAATGCAAAAACCGTTTTAGAAATGGGATTGGATTATGTGGTTGATGATGCTAAGCTGGAGGCAAATTTTAATTTTCAATTAGGAGAAGCTTATAATGGATTGGGAGACGCTAAGAAAAAAGAGGAATACTTTTTGAAGGCAAATGAATTATTAAAGAAAAAGAAGTAAAAGAGAAAAATTCAGATGAAAAAATATATAGCACTTGTATTAGTATCAGTTTTTGTGATTTCATGTAAATCGAAAGCTGTCGCAGTACAAAATAACACAACAGAAGCTGTGCCAAAAAAAGACAGCAAAGTCGTAGATAAATATTACGAGAATAAATTAGATTTTAAAACATTATACATAAAAGCAGGCGCCAGATATGTTGACGAAAAACAAAGTCAGAATGTTACTGCCGAAATTAAAATTGAAAAAGACAAACAGATTTTAATAAGCGTTCGTTTTCTTGGAATCACAATGGCAAAAGCATTGATTACACCAACAAGCGTAAGCTATTACGAAAAAATAAACAGTACTTATTATGAAGGAGATTTTACCAGTTTAAGCAAATGGCTGGGAACAGAACTTGATTATAGTAAAGTGCAAAACTTATTAGTTGGAGAAGCGCTTGACGATTTAAGAAAAGGAAAATATACGCAAACAATTGTGGAAAATCTGATTCGTTTAGAAGATGAAAAAGATACTAAGTTGAAAAAAGCTTTCTTTCTTGAACCTGAAAAATATTTGCTGCAAAAAGAACAGATTTCTCAGGCAACAGAAAATATTATGTTAGAGATAAAATATGCTGATAATAAAACTTTCGATCAGGGAAATCTTCCAACAAGTATCGAAATCAATGCAATTCAGCCGAAAGGAAAAACAGACATCAATTTAAATTACAATAATATTTCGTTTAATGAAGAACTTTCTTTCCCTTATAGCGTACCGGGTGGTTATAAGAAAGTTTTAATTAAGTAAATTTGCAAAAAGAAAAAGATAAACATGCCGAAATTTCTCCTCAGCCTAATTTTTATATGTGCCACAACTTTTGGATGGGCACAGGATTCGCAGCAAGAAAAACTTGAACAGCGAAAAGCTCAGATTCAGCAGGAAATTAGAGACAACGAAAAAATGTTGCAATCTGTAAAGAAAAAAGAAAAATCAGCAGTAAATGTGTTTTTAATTCAGGCTAATAAAATTAAGCTGAAAGAAAAACTTATCAATACAACGGCAAAACAAGAAAAGATTCTAAATAACGATATGTATATTAACCAATTGAAGGTTAATAAACTAAACAGAGAATTGGCTATTTTAAAAGAAGATTATGCCAAAATGATTTTAAAATCGTACAAAAGCCGCTCTGAACAAAGCAGAGCCATGTTTATTTTATCTTCAGAAAGTTTTCTGCAAGCCTATAAAAGAGCACAATACTTAAAACAATATACCAATTTCAGAAAAAATCAAGGTTTAGAAATTGAGTCAAAAACCAATGAATTAGTTGATTATAATGCCAAATTGGACGGACAAAGAAAAGTTAAGAAAAAAATTATTGCTGAAAACGAAAAAGAAAAGCAAAGCTTAGAAGTTGAAAAGAAAGAACAGCAAAAATTGGTTAACGAAATTAAAAAAGACAAAAATAAAATTATTGCCGATACAAGATCTAAACAGCAGGAATCAAAAAGAATTGACGCAAAAATTAAGGATCTTATCCGTGAACAAATTAGATTAGCCAATCAACGGGCCGAAGAAGAGAGACGGAAAAGAATCGCAGAAGGTAAAGCCAGCGAAGCAGATAAAGCAGAGGCTGCAGCGCCTAAAAGTTATTCATCAGATAGAATTACATTAACCCCGGAAGGTAAAATTTTAGCTGCCGATTTTAAAGCAAACAGAGGAAAACTGCCTTGGCCGGTAGAGAAAGGATTTATATCTCTTGGCTACGGAGATCAGCCACATCCAGTATATCCAACATTGACGGTTCATAATTCTGGAGTAGAGATTACTACAGAACAAGGAGCAAATGCACGCGCAGTATTTGAGGGAGTAGTATCAAAAGTTATAGCCTTGTCGCCTGTAAACAAAGCTGTTTTTATTCAGCATGGAGATTACTTTACAGTATATCAAAATCTAAGTCAGGTATCTGTTGAACAAGGTGACAAAGTAAAAGTTAAACAAAGTATTGGAAAAGTAAGAACAAGTGGCGACACCGGAAAAACAATTATTAAGTTTTTGATTCTTCAAAACACATCAAATAATAATCCGGAAGGATGGTTACAAAACAGATAAAAGAAAGGGAGCAATTGGCTCCCTTTTTTATAAGTATTTAATTAGTATATTGTTCAAGAAAATATTTTACAACATCTGTCGTGGTGACAATTCCTTTAAGCTGACCATTATCTACAACAGGCAAAGCATGGAAATCTTCTTTCACAAAAATTTCAGCCAAATCCCTAATTATAGTATCAGATGAAACGGTTTTGGGTTTTGAAGTCATAACCTGAGAAATAGTAAGCATGTCAAGAATGGCTTCATCTGCACCTTCCTGTCCTTCAAATAAAGCACCGAAAGTTAATCGGTTGATATCTGTTCGGCTGATAATACCAACTACATCTTTACCCCGAACAATTGGAATGTGTCGAATAGTATTTTTTCTTAATAGCTCAACAACATTTTTTAAGTTGTCATTTTCATTTGCAGTCACTACGGTTTTGGTCATGATATGACTGATTGGTTCTCGCTTTTTCATAGTTAAAGAGTTTATTATTCTATCAAAGATGTGTAATAATTCTCACAAATAACATGATTTTTATCATCACCAAACAATGAACCAACTAGAGGATTTATTGGTTTTTTTGATGAAAAAGATCGAAATTTGAAATAAAGAAGATAAGAATGTAAAAATCATCCCATTGTTCATTTGAAAATTGCATTGATGAAATTTAAAAATAGTATTTTTGCATTATGGAAACAAATAGACAGAAAAAAATAGGCGGTGTCATCCAGAAAGATCTGGTTGATATTTTGCAAGGTGAAGTGCGAAAAAACGGAATTAGTAATTTGGTAATTTCGGTATCCAAAGTTAGTGTTACTTCAGATTTATCTGTGGCAACGGTTTATTTAAGCATTTTTCCTCAGGATAAAGCGAAGGAAACTTTAGAAGGAATAAAATCAAATACCACATTAATCAAACACGATTTATCACAACGTGTACGTTTGCAATTGCGCCGTGTACCAAACCTGGTATTTTTTATCGATGACTCATTAGATTATATTGAGAAAATTGATAATGCTTTATCAAACAGAGAAAACCCAATAGAAAACCGTGATCTTTTAGAAAAAAGAAGAAAATCATAAATTGAATTTCCCCCTTTACATAGCCAAACGTTACATTTTTAGCAGAAGTAAAAATAATGCTATTAATATTATCAATCGTATTGCCAGCTTAGGAATCATAGTTGGTACAATGGCTTTGTTTGTGGTTTTATCTGTTTTTAGCGGATTAAAAGTCTTCAGTCTTTCGTTTACAAACGAAATAGATCCTGACTTAAAAATGACAAGTACAATTGGAAAATCATTTTTGATAACCCCGGATCAGGATAAACAGCTTAAGAAAATTGACGGAGTTGCTTCGTATACCAAAATTATTGAAGAACGTGTTTTGTTTTTATTTAAAGACAAACAGCAGGTTACGTATTTAAAAGGAGTTGATAGTCTTTATCCCGTAGTAAATGACATCAACAAAAAACTTTTTAACGGGCAATGGATTAAGCCTGAAACATATCAGGTTGTTGTGGGTTATGGAATTGCCCGAGATTTCTCGATGGGAATTTTAGATTTTGAAAATCCGCTGCAGATATTTGCGCCAAAACCCGGAAAAGGAGCTTTTGAAAATCCCGAAGAAGCATTTAATAAAACTGATGTTTTGCCAGTTGGAATTTATTCCATTAGCGAAGATTTAGATTCTAAATATGTATTTGCTGATTTAGGTTTAGCACAGGAATTACTCATGTACAAACCCAATCAAATTTCAGGAATTGAATTTCATTTAAAAGAAAATGCAAATGAAAGCGCAATCAAAACTCAACTAGATAAAATTTTCAAAAACAAAATCACTTTAAAAAATAGAGCACAACTAAATGAATCTCTATATAAAATGCTCAATACAGAGAACATTGTGGTTTACCTCATTTTTACATTAGTAATTATCGTGGCACTTTTTAACTTGGTTGGAGCATTAATTATGATGATTTTAGAGAAAAAAGGAAACTTAAAAACCCTTTTCAATTTGGGAACTGAAATTAAAAGTATCCGAAAAATATTTTTATTGCAAGGAACTTTGTTAAGTGTTTTTGGAGGAATTGTTGGTCTTGTTTTGGGTATTATTTTAGTCCTGTTACAACAGCAATACGAGCTGATTATGATAACGCCAACTTTAGCATATCCGGTTGTTTTTAATCTGGAAAATGTATTGATTGTGATGACAACAATTGTTTCGCTTGGTTTCGTAGCATCTTTAATTGCTAGCAGTCGCGTAAGCAAAAACTTATTAGATTAATATTTCTTCCTAAAAATATTACTATATTTATCCTCTCAAAAAGTACAGCCTTATGATTGTTTCTGCTTAGTCCTAATTTATTTTTTAGAATAATTAGGATACTTACGTTTATTTTCTTGAGTTCAGATATAGTGTATCTGGGCTAATCTTATCATTTATCCTAACAAATCATGACAGAAACTACAATAAAGAGAAGTTTATTTTCTAAAATTTTCACCACATTAACACAAGCATTAAAAGGCGATGAATCTTTTGATTATACTGCCGGAAGTATCAAAAAAGCAGTCATTTTATTAGCCATTCCGATGGTTTTAGAAATGATGATGGAATCCGTTTTTGCTTTAGTCGATTTATATTTCGTCGGACATTTAGAGCACAGTAGTTTTGCAATTCAAACCGTAGGTTTAACCGAATCTGTTTTAACAATTATATATTCCCTCGCAATTGGAATGAGCATGGCGGCAACCGCAGTTGTGGCAAGACGTATTGGAGAAAAAGATCCTGTCGCAGCGGCAAAAGCAGGAATGCAGTCCATCATTATTGCATTTGCAGTCAATAGTGTAATGAGCATTTTCGGAGTTATCTATGCTAAAGATATATTAATGTTAATGGGAGCGTCTGCAGATGCTGCAGAACATGGTTACCGTTTCACACAAATTATGATTGGCTCAAGTTTATGTATCATGCTTTTATTCTTAATTAATGGAATATTTCGCGGAGCAGGAAACGCAGCAATTGCCATGAAAAGTTTATGGCTGGCCAATATTTGCAACATTATTTTATGTCCGATATTAATTAACGGTCTTGGACCAATTCCTGCTTTCGGGTTAACAGGCGCAGCGTTGGCTACAACTTTAGGAAGAAGCATTGGAGTATTATATCAAGTGTATCATTTGTTTTCGGGAAACAATGTTTTAAAAATCAAAATTGCCTATTTCGCACCAGATTTCAAGCAGATAAAAGCATTAGTAAAAATTGCAGCTCCGGGGATTTTACAATTTGTAATAGCATCCTGCAGCTGGATTTTTCTGGCACAATTAGTAGCAACAACCGGAGGCGATCACGGATCTGCGGGCTATCAAACTGCGTTGCGAATTATGATGTTTTTCATTCTTCCGGCTTGGGGGTTAAGTAATGCCGCCGCAACTTTGGTAGGGCAAAATTTAGGAGCCAAACAAATTGAACGTGCCGAAAAATCTGTGTTTACAACAGCTAAATACAACGTGATTTTTATGGCAACCATTATGGTTATTACCTTATGTTTTGGAAAATATATTATTTCATTTTTCACGAATGATGAAATGGTCCGAACAGTTGCAGTTGAAGCTTTACAAATTATGAGTGTAGGATTTATTTTCTACGGAATTGGAATGGTTTTAATAAACACTTTCAACGGAGCAGGAGATACCTGGACACCAACGGGAATTAATTTCTTTGGATTTTGGTTGTTCCAAATTCCGTTAGCTTATGTATTAGCAAAACATTTTAATATGGGACCAACAGGAGTGTTTATCGCAATTCCAGTTGCCGAAACAGCTATAACTTTAGCAGGGATTTTCTTTTATAAAAGAGGAAAGTGGAAACGTATTCAAGTTTAGTTTTAAAATAAAAAAAGGCCTTCAAATTTTTTGAAGGCCTTTTTTGTAAGAAATTTACATTAATTTTGTTTTGTAAAATTTAATATTTCTTATGATTAAAATTAATTTAGAAAATACTTTTGAAGCTACGTATGTAAGTTCTAATTTCGATCAATATATTTTTGAATCTCAATTAAAGAATAATAAAATAGTTCAACTAAAAGTTAAGTTTACAAACATCGCAGATTCTTTGTTACCAAATGTTTACAATCTCGCTTTTGGTCCATTTGATTCAACTGGAAAAATTAATGATTCTATAAATCTTAAACATCAAGATAGTAATAAAGTTTTTTCAACCATTATCTTATTTTCTATAATTTTTCTAAAAGACAATCCTCATGCAACAATTGGTATAGACGGTTCAGATGATATACGCGCCAATTTATATCATCGAATGTTTAGATATAATTATAAAGATTTACAAGACTTCATAGTTATTATTGGAGTAGACTGGTATGTGAGATTATTAAGAAATGGAACAATTGAACTAGATATTGATGGATTGGCATTTTTTAAACCAAAACCAGAGCCATTTAATCTACAAAGAAAATCTAGTGATCTTTATAGATATTATATGTTTAATTTAAATCATAATTTTTAAATTTGCTGTATGAAAGATTCTATTCAAAATAAAATTAATAAAATTCAAGAAATTGCCTTAGCTTCCAGGGCTAAAAAAAGCATGATGGATAATAATATCATAGAATTAAAAAACAATGATAATTTATCTAAATCTATTAGAAATGCTAAAGAAGCTGAATTATTCTTTTCTGAGTTAAAATCAGCAATTGATCTTGCTAAAAGAAATTCAACGAAAAATGTTTTAGAATAAATAACATTCTCCGCATAATAAAAAAAAGACCTTCAAATTTGAAGGTCTTTTGTATTTAGATCTTTGTCAAAGTTTCAAAACTTTGACAAAGATTATATGTTTTAAACAAATTCATATCCGGCATAAACCTGCTCAATTTCTTTCATAATAGCAAAAAGATTTTCAGGTTCGTCGGTTGTAACGAGTTTTTGTTTGTATTCTTTAAAAGAGTGGATACCTTTGAAATAATTGGTATAATGACGGCGCATTTCAACAATTCCCAAACGTTCGCCTTTCCATTCCATCGACCACATTAAATGGTTTCTGGCGGCTTCTACACGATCAATAACTGTTGGTGCAGGTAAATGTTCTCCGGTTTTAAAGAAATGTTTGATTTCGTTAAAAATCCACGGATAACCAATTGCGGCGCGGCCAATCATGATACCGTCAATTCCGTATTCATTTTTATATTTTAATGCTTTTTCAGGACTGTCGATATCGCCATTTCCAAAAATTGGCATTGTAATTCTCGGGTTATTTTTTACACGTGCAATATGCGACCAATCGGCGTGGCCTTTATACATTTGCGCGCGGGTTCTGGCGTGAATTGTTAAAGCCTGAACACCAATATCCTGAAGTCTTTCTGCAACTTCATCAATATTAATAGAACTGTCATCCCAGCCCAAACGTGTTTTTACTGTTACAGGCAAATCAGTGCTTCTGATAACGGCTTTTGTCAAACGCACCATCAAATCAACATCTTTCAGTACTCCGGCTCCGGCTCCTTTACAAACCACTTTTTTTACCGGACATCCAAAATTAATATCAACCAAATCTGGTTTTACTGTAGAAACAATTTTAGACGAAAGCGCCATTGCTTCTTCATCACCACCAAAAATCTGGATTCCAACCGGGCGTTCGTAATCAAAAATATCCAGCTTCATTCGACTTTTGATAGCATCGCGAATCAATCCTTCCGAAGAAATAAATTCTGAATACATCATGTCAGCGCCATGCGTTTTGCATAATCTGCGAAACGGCGGATCGCTTACATCTTCCATCGGTGCGAGTAATAAAGGAAATTCGGGTAATTCTATGTTGCCAATCTTGACCATCTTCAATATTTTGTGCAAAATTACAACATTTAGTTTAATTTGTACCAAATTGAGGTTCAAAGGTTCAAAGTAACAAAGTTGCAAAGGTTTTATATTGAGAGGCTAAACCTTTGTTCCTGTGAACCTTTGCAACTTTGTACCTTTTAAACAGTTGTTTTACGGTAATCAAAAAAGCGAATAGGTTTTCTGCTCATCGGATTAAAAACCAAAGGATTTAATATTTCTTTTGGAGCAAATTCTATTTTTGGAGTTACTCTTAATTTGGCTCTAAAGTGATCTTTTATTTCTTGTAAAAATTCAGGGGTTTGATTTTTGGCAGCGATTTTTATCAGGATTTCATCTGTTCCTAAATCGTTGGTAGAGATTTCGATAATATGGTTTTCGATGTTATCAAAATCGCTCAAAACATCATTCATCGCAGGCGGATAAAGCGTAGTACCTTTATATTTTATCATTTGCTTTTTACGACCCACAACCGGACCAACACGAACGGTATTTCTTCCGCACGCGCAAGGTTCATTATGAAGCTGTACAATATCTCCGGTTTTAAAACGCAATAAAGGCATAGCTTCAATACCCAAAGTAGTAAAAGTCAACTCGCCAATTTCACCATTTTTTACCGGATTATTTTCTTCGTCCAAAACTTCAATAATAATTAATTCCGGGTGATGGTGTCCGCCAATACCATGTTCACATTCTGTAAAAGCAGTACTCATTTCTGTAGAAGCATAAGTCGAAAACAACTGAATATTCCATTTTTCAGTGATTTTTTTAGACAAAGTATTCATCGAAAAATCCTGATTTCGTAATGATTCGCCAATGCAAATTGCACCTTTTATACTCGAATTATTATAATCAATTCCGTGTGCTTCTGCATATTCAATTAACTTCAATAAAAAAGAAGGAACCGTAATTAAGTACGAAGGTTTGTATTTTAAAATGGAATCCCATTGCAATTCCGGAATTCCCGCACCAACGCGAATAACACCAACCTGCAGTTTTCTTAATCCCAGAAAGTAAGCCAGACCAGCCATAAATTTTCGGTCAATTGTTGTCATTAATTGCACAACATCGCCTTCTGCAATTCCGGCGCAGGCAAACGAAATCGCTTCATTATAAGCCAGTCGATCCAAATCAGAATCAGTTAAACCAAAAGTAACCGGATCGCCCAAAGTTCCTGAAGTTGAGGCATAATCGATAATTTTATGCTGCGGAACACACACAAAATCATCATTATATTGTTGTAAATCTTCTTTTGTTGTAACTGGTAAATGCTGTAAATCTTCCAGCGTTTTAACTTTCGAAATATCGATATTCTGACCGGCAAAAAGACGTTTGTAAAAAGGAGAATTTTGACTGATATAAGATAAAAGTTCTGCTAATTTCTGCTCTTGAAAATTTTTAATTTGTTCTAAAGAATCCTTCTCTATTGTTGGAATCGTGTTCATTTTCTTTTGAGTTTTTTTAAATATTTTTCAATTGCTTCTTTATCAGGAACAGTTGTAATTTCTTTGGTTAATGCTTTTTCAAAATTGCTTTGCGCAAACTGAAAATATTTTTGTTCGTAAAAATACAATCCCGCTTTATAATATACAACCCAATAATCCGGGTTTAAAGATTGGTAATTCTGAATAAATTCGAAAGGAATTTTCGTTTTATTCTTCAAATATAAATCCATTTTGTGATCTTCAATTCTAAACTTTTGATAGTTTAAAAAAGCCGTAGTTTCTAAAAAAGGATCTTTGGCAATATTAAGGTTTTCTTCTTCAAATGAAACAGGAAGATCTGTTTTTCTTTCTTTAAAAATCGAATCTAAATTATAACACACAAACTCGCCCAATTGATACGGATTTGCAGAAACCCATACTAATTTTTCTTTAGGTTTAAAGATAACTCCGTGATGTGCCATTAATTGATTTAGTGCTTTTTCGTTACCATAACCTAGTGCTATATTTTGTAAACCATCTTTATTTCTCAAAATATCAGCTGCTATTTTTGGATTAATTTTTGGGTTTTCGCTAAAAAGTTCCTGCATTCTGTCATAACGATATTTAGAATGACTGTTGGCAATTTGCGACAGATTTCGTTCATCATTTTTAAAAGCATCACTTTGAAAATGGTTTGAACAAATTAATTGATTGCTGTTTGCGACATCAAAAACATCCATTTTTTCTGGAGAAACTTCAATCAAAACGGCTTTATTATCGTGTGCACTTCCAACCATAATAGATTCTGAAACAAACAATTGTCTTTTTTTTGCAATTGCAACTGCTTCATCAATATTCTTTGCGTGCTGTAAAATCTCCCGAGTTAAAATCGAAATTGGTGTTTTGGCAATTATCGGAATTTTCGATTTTCCGGCATTGATCGTTACCGTTAAACCTTCCTTATTCATTCCCGAAACCGTACCCACCATTCCGGGCCAGGTAACAGTCATAAAGGGATAGCCCTCTTTCGGATTTATAAACGCGACGATTTTATTTTCTGCGAAAGCATCATTAACATAAAAATCAAAATTACGACCTAAAATCAAATTTCCATCTTCAGATTTTTCACCCCAGGCAGCAAAAGACGAACAGCCAACCAAAGCCAAATCCTGCAGAGCGTGACCAATATCGTGCGCGGCATGCAGGTATAAACTGCGTTGATATTGTGGTGCGATGTTATTAAAATCCTGCGAAGTATATTGCGAAACGCCGTAAATTTCCGTTTGATATTCATTGGGAACATTCAAATATAATTTTCGATTGTACCATTTTAAAAAATTCCGAAGTAAATTTTGCTGAAATTTTGAAGGCACAATATCTTCAATTCTGCCGAAAAATATTTGTTCCTGTTTCTTTAAAAGCGAATCTGATAAAGCTCCGGTTCTAAGTCCAATTTCTAATGGATCGCCTTCAACATACAATTCCCAAAGGCCTTGTTTGTTTTTTAAAAGTGAATTTTTTCCAGATGTAAAAAGTGCATTTGAATGTTTTGTTACAACTGGTTTTACGGTATTATAATTTGAAATTTCCGGCAAATGATGCATTGATTTTGAGGTACCACAAGAAACAAATATCAGTATAAAAAATATAAAGGATATATGTACAAACTGGTTTCTCATAACACTTTTTTATTCAGATGCCTGATTGATTTTAGTTACTAAATATTCTTTTCCAACAATTTCAGAACAGGTAACAACCGCTCCAATTGTTACGCCCAAAACGCCATGCATATTAATACTTTGACCTGTAAGGTAAAGATTGTCCAGTTTGGTTTTTGACGGAATCAATGTTTTCATCGGGTTGCTGGCATCCTTTACATAACCGTACATATTGCCATTGCTGCCGCCAATATAATCGCGGTAAGAAAGCGGGGTAGAAGTATGAATAGACTGAATGCATTCTTTAATTCCCGGAAATTTTATCTCGATTTCTTTTAGAAACTTTTCGACTTTTCGGGCTTTAAATTCTTCATAACTTTCGCCACGATCACTTTCTTCGGCAGTTGTATTAAACGTATTTACCCACGGAGCAACATCATCATATTTCATATAGGTAATAAAAGTCATTCCCTCTGCCCATTCTTCCTGTTTTTTAGAAGCATTCATAGAAGCCATAAATGCTTTTGGCCAGGATTCTTCATCATATTCATGACAAGTCCAGACTTCGCTGCTTTTCTTAAAATGATAATGATTATGGTTGATGTATTTAAACGTTTCCGGTTTAAAAACAATGTATAAACTGAACGCAGAAATAACACCTTCGAGACTTTGAACACGGCTGAAAAAAGATTTTCTAAAATGTTCCTCGCCTACCATTTTCAAAGTAGTTTTGGGTTCAATGTTCGAAATAAAATAAGATGCAGAAACCCGAGTTCCGTCTTTCATTTCTACAGAAGTTACTTTGTTTTCTTCAACATTAAATTTTACAACTTCTTTGTATTTATAAAATTCCCCGCCGTATTTTTTGAGCTGTTTTAAAAGCTGTTTCGTAATCTGACTTCCACCATTAATACAGCGCCATGAACTTTGTATATATGAGTTTACCGAAAGGGCATGAACGTAAAAAGGCGATTTATCCGGAATACCGGCATACAAAAAATTAGAACCCGCCAAAACCGCTTTTAGTTTTTCGTTTTCAGTAAAAGCGTCAATGGTTTCTTTTGCATTTAACGACAGGATTTCATTGTCATATTTTCCTTCCCATTGCAAATTATAAAGAGGAAAAGATTCGCAGATCACTTTTATTTTGTCACAATATTTTTCAATATTTTCTTTTTCATCCGGAAAAAACACACCTAACTGATTGACAAAATTATCGTAACCCTGTGCGTGAGGATATTCGTTTTCATCATCATCAAAAGAGATAATATCAAAACCATTATCGTCCATTTTTTTTAAATTCAAATGATCGATAATGCCCAGATATTTAAAATATTTATACAGATTTTCTCCTTCGCTTAAACCGCCGATATAATGAATTCCGGTATCAAAAATGGTTTTATCGCGAACAAAAGTCTGCAGATTTCCGCCGTATTGATTGTTTTTTTCGAGCACGCAAACGCTGTAACCTTCTTTGGCCAGAATAATTGCCGAGACCAAACCGCCTAAACCGCTGCCTACAATTACAACATCATACTGCTCTTTCATTTAATTTTTCTTTAATACAATTATATTATTTTCTTCCAAATCAGAAGAAAAACCAAAGTTAAGCAATGTGTTTTTTAAACCTGAATTATCGATTAAAATAATAGTGGAAGTTACGGCAGCAATTTTTTCGATGTTGCTAATATTTTCATCAGAAATTAAAACAGCATCGTATTCATTTTGTAACACCAAATCAATATTTTCTAAATAAGAAATTTTTCTTTTTTTGAGGAAATAATTGGTTTTTGCAACCAATCGTTTTTCTTCGTCATTGATAAAAGAAACTACTTTTCGCTGCGGTTCCTGCAATGTAAGTAAAACATCCAACTGCCCATAATCATTTGCTAAATGTAATATTTTGGCTTTCGCCGAAAGATGTTTATTAAGACGATGATAGATTTCTAAATGACTTTCGAGATTGCTTTTCACACTTTTTATGACTTCCATTTCCTTATAATCATAACTGTGAATCAGCATTTTTTTGAAGTATGACGAACCTTCAAATTCCTGACGAATCTTGCGATATTCCTCTTTAAAAAAGGAACTTAATTGTTTCGTTCTTTCAACATAATTTTTTCCGAAAGAAAGATTATCAGGCGCAATTCTTTCTAGAATAGAAACCGTAACCTGACTGTGATGAATAACAAAATCACCTTTCGGAATCGCTTCTGAAGCACCGTGAATAACAACGGGAACTATATCCAGATTAAATTCTTCGGCAAGGAAAAAAGCACCTTTATGAAAACGCTTAATTTGATTGCTTTCTGAACGGGTTCCTTCCGGAAAAACCATTAACGAATATCCTTCGTTTACTTTTTGACGCAAATGTTCAACACCGCCTTCAATTCCTTCAGAAACCGGATAAAATCCTGCTTTTCTAACCGTTCCGCCAAAAATAGGAGAATTATAAACCCAATCGCTTACCAAAAATATAATTTTTGGACTCAGCATTCCCATTGCCAGAATATCAATAAACGAGGTATGATTGGCAATAATTATGGCTGGTTTTTCGAAAGTTTCATTGTATTTATTGATAACTTTTTTATGAAGAAAAGGATTCGAATACAAAACTGAATTCATGAATTTTGAAATGAAATAACGGAACGCCTTCATTTTCGTTTTCTCTTTCATTGGAATAATCGGCATGATTGTGATGCTGAAAAGGGACATTAAAATTCCGCCAAGACCATAATAGGTAAATGAAATTACACCATGAATAAAAGTTCGCAAAACAAAAGGAGGATTTCCTTTTTTCGAACGATTTGATATAAATAATTTAAAGAGAATCGGGTAGAAGATAAACGTGATAATCAACGCGGCAAAAACCCCAATTAAGGAAACTGATGAGATAGATCTAAGTGCTGGATGCTCTGCAAAAATCATCGCGCCAATTCCTAAAATAGTGGTGATAACGGCCAAAATTATTGACGTTCTGTAAATTGCAATTTCGTTTTTTCCGTTTGTGTATTCTTTTTGCAACGCACTTGTCATGAAAATACTAAAATCGACACCATGTCCAAAAATCAAAGTACAGACAATCATACTGAAAATATTCATCTGAATACCAAAAATGCCCATAATTCCTGCCGTAACAATTCCTGTTAGGGCAATAGGAATACAGCTCACAATAACCAATTCGATTCTGCGGAAAAAGAAAAACAAGATCAGAATTACGGCAACAAAAGAATAATTGACCAGCGAATTAAAATCGGTTTTTAAAGTACTAAAAAACGTTTCATTCATTTGCTGGCGGTCGATCGCAATAATGTTATTTTTGGCTGTAGCCGATTTTACAAAAGTATCGCGTTGGTCCGGTTTTACTTTTACTAAAGTTGAAATTGTATAAAAACCATTTTTTTCCGTCACAAATTCTTTCAGTTGCAACGCCTGAATTTTTAAATAATCGTTTGCAGAAATGGGTTTGAAATCAAAATCTAAATGCTCAAAAAAGTTCGTATATGTTGTTGGTTTGAAACCTAATTTTGAACCTTCGGCAATTAATTGAGATTTTAAAAGTTCTTTTTTATTAGCATCCCAAAATGAATTCCATTTTTCGATTTTTTGTTTTTGTGCTGCCTGCGAAAGCATAATTCCGCCAACCGAACTGAAATTTAAAATTTTATTTTGCTGTTTTTCTTTCGATAAAGATGAAAAAAGCTGGTTGTTGTTTTGCAAAACTTCTTCCATGCTGTTTCCGTACGCGGCAACATAAATGGTTTTTGAAGTTAAACTCGTACTTTCTTCCAGATCTTTTTCGGCAGCTTTAATTTCCTTCGGAACAAAATTTAATTGCGACAAATCGTTATTGAAACCAACATTATTATAAGTAAAAAAGCAAACAATGGTAATTAGAACGCAAAAACCAATCAGGAATTTATTGTTGTGAAACGAAAAATGTGCCAGTTTATCGATGACATTTTTCTTATGATCAAAATTATTTTCTTTTGGTTTGTACAAATGCGGTACAATTAAAAGAGAGAAAAATGCCGAAGCCATAACAATCACGGCGGCAAAAATTCCCAAGTCGTTCAATGCATCAGATTTTACAAATAGCAGACACAAAAACGCAACGGCAGTTGTTGAACTACTCATAATTACGGGCATCGTAATGTCTTTGTAAAGTGTTTTTACATCGCTGTTATGTTTGTAATGAGTAAGAATATGAATGGAATAATCAATCGTAATTCCTAATAAAATAGAACCAATTCCCAATGAAATCGCTGAAATAGTTTCTTTTACGAAATATAAAAACGCAACGGCAAACAAAGCGCCAAAAACCGTGGGAAGAAAAATAATAAGCGGAATGAATATCTTTCGATAAAATAAAATCAAAATCAACATCAGCGTAAACATCGCGATTGATGTCGTTAAAATAATATCGCTTTTAATTTGATTGGCGTTGGCAACGGCAATCAAAGCCGAACCAAAATAACTAATAGAAGTTTTGGTTTTATATTGCTGATTTAAATTATCCTGAATCAATTTTAATTTAGCCGCAAAAATGGTGTTTTTTTCTGTTTCACTCGACGGAAGATTTGACGTAATAAAAAGCAATAATTTCTTTTTGTCTTTGGTCATTACAAAACCATTGTCGAGTGTAAAATCGTCGCCAACATTTAATTGTTGTAATTTTTTTAAAGCAATAAAAGAAATCCCAAGCGGATCCTGAAGAATAAAATCTTTGGTGATAAATCCTGAAGGTGAAATAATAGATTTGTAATTTCCCTGAACTGTTGCCGCAATACTGTCTTTCTGTAGTTTATTCTGAATCGCCGCATAATCTTTATTATCTAAAAAAAGCGGCAGATTATTGTATACAAAATCAATAGTTTCCTGAATATTTTCTTCGTCAACTTTTCCCTGAATTCCGGTTACGTAAGGTTTGCAGGATTTGGCAACGCTGTCTGAAAATGCAGTTGCCATTTGTTTTAAATCTTCGTCGGTTCCGTTTTTTTCGAGTTTGAAAATAACGGTGATTTTATCAGCAAAATTAAGTTGTTTAAGCACTTTTGCCGTAACGTCAGCCTTATCGTTTGTTGGGATAAGTTTGGTAATATCTTCTTCAAATTTAATTTGAGAAGCAAAAAAACCGAAAGCAAAAAGCATCAAAATGGCCAGAAAAACCGACAAGGATTTTCTTCGGTTTACAAATAAATGAATGGCGTAGAAATAGTGATGCATGATTGTTATTTTTTTCCGCCACGAATTTCGCGAATTTCCACTAATTAATTCGTGCTAATTTGTGAAATTCGTGGCAACTCGACACAGATTGTAAAATCATTTTAATACTTGTAATCTGTGGCAAAAACTTTAATTATTGTTGTTTTTTCTTAGAGCTAAAAGCGGCTAAAAGTATATAACTTAAAAGCCCTGATGTTAGCGCTAAAACGGATGCTAAAGTAAGACTTCCGACGATATATTGCGTAGCATTTTTTTGAATATCGTCGAGCGTAATTGTACTATCTAAAATTAATGGAGCATCTGCAGTCACAAAAAAACTTCCCATTTTTAGTGAACCATAGATTACAAAAGGGATAAAAGGGGGAAAGCTTACATTGGATGCCATATAAGCGATGACTTTATTGAGCTTAAAAATTGTTGCAAAAAATAAAAGCAAAACGGTCTGAAACCCCCAAAATGGGGAAATTCCTATAAAAACCCCCAACGCAATTGCAGCCGATTTTTTAAAATTAGAATCACCGCTTTCTAAAATGTCTTCAAGAAAGAATTTTTTAAAGCCTTTTTTTTTTGCTCTTCTAAAAAAATCCCTGGGCTTGATGTACAACAAAGCGTTTAAAACCAAAACCGTATTTAAAATACTGATTCTGGTAAAATCCTTAAACGGACGAAAATGCGAAACCCGTTCTGCAGGATCGTATAAAATCTGGATCGGAATGTTTTTTACCACAATTCCTTTCCACGCAGATCTTACAATGACTTCAATTTCAAATTCAAATTTATTGGTATAAAATTGCTTTGGAATTAATTTTAATGGATACAATCTAAAACCAGACTGCGTATCTTCGAGTTTAATTCCAGTTTCAAATTGGAACCAAAAATTCGAAAATTTATTTCCAAAACTACTTTTCTTTGGCACATTTTCCTGCGTCATATTACGGCTTCCAATCAATAAAGAATTGGGTTCTTTTTGAATTTCGGCAATAAAATTCGGAATGTCAGAAGCAAAATGCTGTCCGTCAGAATCGATTGTGATAGCATATTCGAAATGCATTTCGATTGCTTTTCTAAAACCATTTCTTAACGCCCTTCCTTTTCCTATATTTTTTGGATGGTGAATTTGCGTGAATTGCGAATATTGTTTTAATATTTCACTGGTTTCATCGGTAGATCCGTCATTGACAATAATGATATTTTGAGTGAAATCTAAAATAGAATCCAGCACTTTTTTCAAAGTTTTCTGATTATTGTACGTTGGCACAATAACACAAAAATTGGTCGAATTAAGTAATTCCTGCTGAGATAAAGTTGACTGCATCGGGATTTTTTTCTTTATCTACTTCACAAATTGCTTCTCTTTTTCAGAGAAACTTTTCGATTGTAAAACAAAGTCTTTTAGATATTCTTTCAAGGCACCGCTTTGTTCTGCGTAATGCGTTGTAATGAATTTTTTGTCTTCTTTGATATTCTTTTTATATCCCGTAATCCCTGGCACATCTTCCTGAATACTCAAGCGAATCATTCTGATTTCGATATTGTTTGGATCGCTTTTTAAAGTTGCCTCAAGAAGTTTTGCGCCTTCTTTAAAACGCGAAATTTTACTTCCAATTAAACTTTCAAACTTAGAATCAACCAAAATTGAAGCCGCTTTGTAGGCCACTAAAATTTTCTCGTCGCTGTTTGCAATTCCGGCAAGTTTCTCTGTAAATTCTTTCGCATTAGCTTCTGATTTAGCAACATCAGGATACATTTTTCGGATAGCTGCCAAATCTGGATTTACGGCAAAATTAATCCATAAAAGTAGTGAGAATAGTAATTTCATAATTATAATTTTTTGTACACATTGCTTAATTTCAAAGCAACGGTGTCGTTAAAATAAGTCGTGTTTTTCACTTTAACCAAATCATCTTCGGTTGTAACAATGTCAAGTTCCAAGCGCAATTCCGGAGTCGCCTCAGGATTAATAAGCGCCATGAATTTTACATTCGACAGCGTTTGAATCATCAAAGTGCTTTCAGTAATTTTCTCTGTAAGTTCTTTGATAATCTGAATCATGCAAACGCCGGGCATGATAGGATTTCCAGGAAAATGGCCTTTAAAAACATCGTGTTTTTCATTGACCAAAATCGTAATTGTATATTTAGAATCGTTTATTTTTTCTTCTGAGAGAACTTTATAAAAGTCTTTTAAAACCATATTTATTTTTTATTTTACTTTAAAGGTATAACTAATACCAATCTGGAAAACCTGATTTAAAATTAAATCTTCGTAATAATAATTATCGTCATTATCATATTCAATGCCATCATAACCATAAATATCAATAAAGCCTTGCTTAAATCTTGCTTCAAATGTTAATCCGTTTGGCAAAGAATAACCCACCCCGGCGATTATAGAAAAATCAAAATCGATAGGATCAAAACCATATCTTCCAAAATTATCACTTGTTTTAAAATCTGCAGATGGACCGGCTAAAATATGAAAACCTTGCCCGCCAAAGTGAAATTTAGCCACCGCATCTAATGAAAGATAGTTTAATTCATATTTTGTTCTCGTTCCAAAGTCAGGATTTTGTTCACTATAATATCGACCTTCAGAACCTTGTCGCGAATACGTTAATTCAGGTTGAAGTGTGAAATATCTATTGAATTTTATAGCGACTAAACCGCCGGCATAAAAATCAGATTTTAAACCATTGTCATCAATATTTGTTAATCTTGAAAGATTTAAACCTCCTCGCAAACCCGGACTAACCGTTACCTGAGCTTGAGACGTTACAATTCCGATAAATAAAATAAAAGCAAGTGTAGTTATTTTTCTCATTTTTAATTTGGTTTAAATTTCTACTCTGATTTAAAATAATTTAATTCAATTTTCAATTTGATATTCTGATGGATAATCTCAATTTTTTCGGCAAAAATATCGTTTTCCGAATTAAAAAGAAGCGTTATTTTTTCTTTTGTTTTCGACGAATTAATGACTTTCTCTAATTTACGATCTTTTTTTGATATAAAAAGATAATTATCTCGTTTTCCGTAAGCAGATTTGTAAATATCGTCTGACTCGTTTTCAAATTGCTCCTGAATTTGATATTCTTTCTTTAAAAGCAGTCGAAAATCATCTCTTAAAGTATTGACTAAAATTTTGCGGTCTAACTCTGATACAATTGAGTTGACTTTAAAAGTTTTTTCAGAAATTTCAAAATCCAGCAATTTGTTACCAAACTCTGTGGTAAACACAACGCGATGTGTGGTGTCGTTTATTTTCTTGGCAATGAAAATTCCGGATAAGTCGTGACCATAAACCGTAATATTTGTTTTATAAACATAATCGGTTTTAGAATCTTTAAAATAGGGAACCTCGTAAGATGTTTTATCTAATTTTTTGGGAGTATAATTTTTTGTGACTGAGCCACAAGAAATCAAGATAATTGCCAGAAAGCAATTAATTAGTAAAAACTGAATCGTCGATTTTTGCATTGATCACTTTATTTTTAAGTACAATTCTGGTATAATCTTCAGATGATTCCAGTAGTTTTACTTGTTCTACCGTAGCCTCTTCTTTGTCAAAAGTTAGTTCAATTTGTTTGATGTATTTTTTTAAAGTAGCATCTTTGGGTACAAATTTCGCAATGTTTTGTCCTTTCAATTTAAAATATGAAATGGTAAATTCTTTGTCGTCAAACATGTTTCCGCTAACGCTTCCGATAATTAATTTATTGATGCGGCTAAAAATTTTGCTATTGCCAATATCGACTGCACTTTTTTTGCCTTCGTCATTAATAAGGATTTTACCGTTTTTGAAAACGACACTATAATTGTAGGGTTTTTTATATTGCCATTGAAGCAGATTTGGTTCCTTAAAAATCATTTTTCCTGATGTTTCAATGTCCTTAGATAAAAAATCCAAATGTTTGTACTGAACAAAATCAGTGCTTAAAGTTTTGATTTTTTTAGAAACAATATTTACATCTTCCTTAAAAGAGGCAATTTCTGCAGCCGTCATTTTTTGTTCCTGAGCAAACAAATTGCCTGAAATAAACAGAATAAGTAGAGCTATTTTAGTTTTCATATTTTGTAAAAATTGTGCTTAAAAATATTTTGCCACAAATTAAAATCCATTTGGTATAATTATTTTAACACATAGAAACATAGAATCATTGAACTTAAAAAAGGCGTTTCACTTGCATCAACAAATCCCGATGCTTCGGGACTATGTGTGAGAAACTAGCTTCTTTTTTGATTACTTTTTTCAAAAGCATAAAATCTATGTTTCTATGTGTTTAATTAATTTTTATGCATTACAACCGTCAGCTTGAATTAAAATCCGTTTCATCCGCGTTCCATATTATAAGCTTTAAGATTCAAAAGTTCTTCCGTCGAAATCACTTTATAATTGTTTTGCTGTAAAAATTGCAAAAACTGTTCCAATACTAAAACAGAGTGTGACGCCGTATCATGCAAAAGTACAATTCCGCCGGGAGAAACACGTTTTATTATGCGATTGAAAATTAAATTTTGATTTTTTGTTCCCCCGTCGAGCGAACGAATATTCCAGCCAATAACTGTATGTCCGGTTTTTTTAAGAGCTCTTCGAATCGAAGGTGTTGTAACTCCGTAAGGCGGACGAAAGAAATTTATTTTTTTTGAAGTATATTTTTCTAAAAGCGCATCCGTTTTTTCAATTTCTTCCCTGATTGTTGCAGCATTATAAAAATCAAAAAAAGGTGAATGATTGTACGAATGATTTCCAACTAAATGTCCTTCGGTAATAATTTGTTTTAGAATTTCAGGATGGGCTTCAATGTTTTTTCCGATGCAGAAAAATGTCGCTTTTACATTGTATTTTTTTAGAAGTTCTAAAATTTCCAAAGTAAAAACACTCGGACCATCATCAAAAGTGATGGCAATTTTTTTTTCTGTTTCAGATGGATTATTGCAGTATGCTTTTACATGATAATCAGAAGATATTCGGGCAGAACCAACAGCATTAATTCCTAACCAAATCAAAATAATTAGAACAAACCACCAAATATTTATTGCTGTATAAAAATTCAAAAGAAACAATAAAAGCAATAAAAGGGCAAAAAATAGTGATATGTTTTTGTGCGTTATCATTTTGAGATTAACGTAAAACTATGATTTTTTCCGTTTAACTGATTGTACAGTAAAATGGTTTTGTAAGCTAGTTTTTCAACCGAATTTACTTTTATAATTTCCGGAATTTCCTGAGTTTTCAATACTTTCGCCGCCATCCATAAAGCAAAAGCCGAAGCCGTATCGTATTCGCCGCTTAAATGTTTGTAATACAATTGAGGTGTATTTGCAAAAGAGTTTTCGCCAAGATTCCTGTAATAATTTTCAAAATCAACATTTCCGTCAAAACCTAAAACCAAAGCGTCAATATCTGAAATTTCCAGGTTATTTGCTTTTAGAAAAGATAACGTTTCCGCTTCAACTTCGTTTTCTTCCAAAGTATTTAGAATCGTAACATCCAAAATTTCTGCATAAGTAGTTTTTTTTCTTTCATTTTCTAAAACAAAAAAACTGGCGCCTTCTCCATAAACCGCTCCGCTTGTATCAGAATCTAAAAGATTGTAAGGCTGTTGATTATCTGGTTTTATTCTTCCTGACAATTTAAAAAGCGCCGTAGTATAATCACCATTTTCGTCAACTCCGCCAACCAAAACCGATTGCGCTTCGTCTTCTTCAATTTGCATTTTAGCATCAATAAGAGCAGATTCAAAAGAAACAGCTCCGTTTACATACGTAAAATTATACCCTTTACATTGCTGTAAAAGTGCAATTTGCGCACCAACAGTATTGTGTGTAGATTGAATAAATGATGTCGGCGTTAAAAACTCTTCGTTATTATCTAAGATGTTTTTCAGGAATTTTTCAGAATCTTCGATACATCCTAAACCTGTTCCGGTAATAATGGCGTCTACGTTTTCAATATTTGCATCTTTCATGGCTATTGCCGAAGCTACAATTCCGTTTTTTACTCCTTTTGCCATTCTTCTGGCTGCAGCTGGAGAAATAAAATCTTTGTAAATTGGCGGAACGATTTTAAGCACGTTCTCGTCATGATTGTGTACCGCTTCTTCTAAAAAAACAGTATCAAATGTTTTTTGAGTCGAAATACAGCCGATTCCATTTATATATGTTTTTTTTAATTGCATTTTGAAAATATAAGAGTAGAACAATTTCCTCCAAAACCAAATGAGTTGGATAAAACATGTTCGATATTTTTATTTTTTAAAGAAGTCTGTGGTTTCAAATCAAATTCTTCCATTGGAGTTTCAAAATTCAAATTTGGGTAAACCACACTATTTTGAATTGCCAATACACTATAAACAGCTTCAATTGCTGCTGCTGCTGCAAGGGTATGTCCGGTAAAAGGTTTTGTCGAGCTAAAATCAGGAACTTTTTCATCCTCATAAATTCTTTTTATAGCTCTTCCTTCAGATAAATCATTATTTGGAGTTGCGGTTCCGTGCACGTTGATGTAATCAATTTGTGACGGTTTTAAACCCGAAACTTCAAAAGCTTTTTTCATTGCTAAATAAGCTCCATCTCCATTTTCTGAAGAAGCAGTTTGGTGAAAAGCATCGTTTGCATTTCCGTAACCGGAAACACGGGCCAATACTTTTTTATTTTGTTTAGCAACAACTTCATCAGATTCTAAAACTAAATAAGCTGCGGCTTCACCAAGATTTAATCCTTTACGGTTATTGTCAAAAGGTTTGTTATAATCGTCAGATAAAATCATTAAGGTCTTAAATCCGTTTATGGTAAATTTCGCCAAACCATCGGTTCCGCCCACGATAACGCGATCCAGTTTTCCGGTTTTGATTAAACGAGCACCCAGCATAATTGCATTTGCTGCAGAGGAGCAAGCGGTACTTATTGTAGTAACAATTCCTTTTAATCCTAATTCTTCAGCAATCTTATCAGCGACATCTCCGCCATCATGACAAGTAATGTATTTCACAAGTTCAGGATGTGTGAAATAATCGTAATAATGTTTTTCGGTCATATCCATTCCGCCTACACTTGTAGCCGAAATAAGTCCGGTTCTGAATTCATTTATAGATGTAATTCCTGCATTTTCAACAGCTTGTTTGGCAGCAATAGTACCAATCATAGCCGTTCTCGAAAAATTATTATCTTCGGTAAGTTTCAATTCGTTGACCAATTCGTCATTGGTTTTTTTAATTTCACCTACTTTAATAATATTGGCGTGAACAGTCGAAATATTTTCGATACGGGTAACGCCAATTTTATTTTCAATTAACGAAATATAATTTTCTTCGACTGAATTTCCAATCGAAGAGATAATTCCCATTCCTGTTATAGCAACACCTTTATTCATTTTAGATTTCTGATTTTAGATTGTAGATTATTCAATCTTTGTCAAAGTTTTAAACTTTGACAAAGATTCCTGAATTTTAAATTTAGACTATTGTTTAGGTTTGCAAAAAAATGAAACCCATTAGATTTTGAATATTTCGCTTTAAGAAATCTAAAGTCTAAAATCTACAATACTATTTAGTTCTGTTAGCGCTAATATAAGCAGCCATACTTTCTATAGATTGAAAAATGGTTTTTCCTTCTTTTGGGTCAACCAATTTGATACCATAATCTTTATCTAAAATCACGATCAATTCAAGCGCATCAATCGAGTCTAAACCTAAACCGTCTCCAAACAAAGGATCGTTATCAGCAATATCTTCAATTGCAATATCTTCAAGGTTAAGAGTAGTAATGATTTTGTTTTTTAATTCTTCTTTTAATGCTTCCATGATTATTTATTATATAATGTATTGATAGTTTCGTTTTTATATTTTTCGTTTTCTTCTTTACTAATGGTGCAAAGAAATGCTTTATAATTGTCATTAAAAAATTCAACCCAGCCGCAAAGCACTGTTTCTGCTTTGTTTGAATTCAGCAGAATGTTGGAATAATTCGACATAAATTCAGGATTGAAGGCCTCAAATATAAAGAAAGAATTTTCACTTTTCAGCTGATGACGAATACTTATTTCGCCCAGACAAATATTTGGCAGCGTATAAACGAAAACTGCCGGACTCGGAAAATAGTTTTCTTTATCAGAAATAGATTCCTGATACTTAACATCTGTATCTAAACTCGACGATTTATTGGCTAAAACCAAAGCAATATTATTTTCTTTTTCTGCTGAAATTATCGGGCTCAAAAGCAATTCAGATCCTAAAAAAGCCAATTTGCTCAAAGCATCCATTTTAAAAAACTTCGGATATTGGATGTCAAAATTGCGATAGGCTTGTTTGGAGAAATCAGCAAAATCTGTTGGTTCAATTTTGAATACAGAAGTTCCGTTCAAAACAATTTCGTTGTTTTGGATTGTGATGTAGGATTGTATGTAGGTATTTTGAGTCATTGTTTTTATTTAACACTAATTCCACGAATTGGCACAGATTCTTTTGGGTTTAAATTCCACAAATTAATTTAAGAAACCCAAGTTTGATTAATATTTGTAATATGCCATTTACCGGATTTATTTTCAATTGTAATTTCAAATCCCCTTCCACATTTTCCACCTCCGCATGAAGCGCTGGCAATTATAGTTCCCAAAGTTTTATTTTTATTAAACTTAATATTGGAAATCTCAATCGTACCAACTGGCATTCCACTTTTTTTATCTTCTATATTCCAAAATCGTTCTTCGGGGAATTTGGAGGCATATTGAAAATCAAATTTTTTATTGTTTTGAAAAGGCGTTAAATCAAATTTATCATTCCTAATTTTATTGTTTACTACAAAATCATAAACACCAATTAAAATTCTGTTTTTATCATTTTTAATACTGTCTTGCTCAATCTGATATCTTTTTAATTTTTCATGATATCCAATCGTGTCTTCTTTATTACTTTTAAAATCTAGCCGTGGCATTGGTGGTGGCTCCATTGTTCTTCGATCCATATAAATGGAATCTACGATTTCGATAAAAACACTATTCATCACCACTTTTTCAAAATCAGATTCAGACACTTCTTTCTTTTTACATCCAAAAGATGAAAGAAGAACTAGAGTTATAAATATGCATTTTGATAATTTCATTTCTTAATTCAATTATTTTGAACTTGCAAGATTTCTTTGAAAGATGGCTTTTCTTTGAACTGTTCGGAATTTCCGAACAGTTCAAACTATATTAGATAAACAAAAATTCAAAGAATTTAATCCGTGAAAATTAGTGTAATTCGTGTTTTAATTTATCTTCTCAAAAACCACTGCCGTATTACAACCTCCAAATCCAGAAGCGGTTTTTAGGAAATAATTAATAGTGGCATCTTCATTTTTCTCAATAATATTAATCGTTTCGCTTACACCGATTTCGTCAAAACCTTTCGATTCAAAAAGCATATTTTTATTCGCCGATTCAATGGCTATTACGGTTTCTAATAATCCCGAAGCGCCTAATGTATGACCGTAAAATCCTTTTAAACTATTTATGGGAGCATTTTGCAAATTCAAACGACTTAATGCAATCGCTTCCATTTCGTCGTTAAACGGAGTTGCGGTTCCGTGAGCTGAAATATAATCTAATTTATCAGCATCAATCTGAGCTTCTTTCAAAGCATTCTGGATACTTCTAAACAAACCTTCGCCTGTTCTTGACGGACCCGAAATATGATTCGCATCGTTTATCGAACTATCTCCAATAACTTTTATTTTAGCGTCTTTGGCTTCCGCCGAAATCAAAACTGCTGCCGTTGCTTCACCTAAACTTACGCCGGTTCTGTTTTTAGAATAAGGTTTACAAGGCAAATCACTCATCGCCTGGAAAGCATTAAATCCCGATAAAACAAACTCAGAAACTTCGTCGCCGGCAACAACAAAAATGTTGTCGTACAATTCAGACTGAATCATTCTTTTGGCAATGGAAACGACTAAAATTCCAGAAACACAAGCGTTTGAAACTACAATTGGTTGTGTTTTGAATCCGAAGAAATCAGCAACATTTTTTGCCAAAACATCTAAATGTGCGTTGTTGAAACTTGCTTCAGAATCTTCTTTTAATGCCGTAATATTCCCTTTTGTAGTTGAAAGTATAAAAGCGGTTTTTGAATTTAATTCAACTCCTGAATTTTTGATAATCGGCTCTAAAGCCAAAATCATCATTTTCTCTAAACGGGAATATTTTTTGTCAGTGCTGATTTTTTCAAAAGCATTGTTTATTTTTTCAGTAGAAATAATAGAGGCGTAAAATGAATTTGGCATTAAAGAAACATCTCCATGCAATTGAATTCCGGATTCACCACGCAAAATAGCTTCAACGTTTGATTCAATATCAAATCCTAAAGGTGTGATACAATTGGTTTCGGTGATGTATATTTCTCTTATCATTTTCTCTTTTTTTCATGGCTTAAAATTAGCCACAGATTGTGCGGATTAAACAGATTTACACAGTTTTTTTTATTTCTTAATTCGTGAAAATTAGTGTAATCCGTGTTTTTATTTTAATAATCCAACTTTTCGTTTCCAGTTTTCGTAAAACTCAGGATTCGTCAACATTAAATTTCCATCTTTATCTAAAAATACCTGAACCGTTTCTCCAGTACAGGCAACGTCTCCTTTTGCATCAATAATTTTAAAACGATAAATCATTTTTGCAGCAGGCGTATCAACAACCGTAGTTTCGATTGTTACAACATCGCCGTAGCGCAAAGATAATTTATGTTCGCATTTTGATTTTACGATTGGAGTAGTGTAACCGGTTTCTGCAATATCAAGATATGTAAGTCCGTGTTCGCGGCCAAATGCTTCACGTCCATCTTCAAAGTATGTAATATAATTGCCGTGCCAAACGATTCCAAGTGGATCAGTTTCGTTAAAACGAATTCTGATTTCATGAGAAACGGTTAGGGAAGTGGCTTCGTTATACTGTTCTTTTCTTTTTGTCATAAAATAATGCGATGGATGTTGTGATAATAAAAAACAAAAACAATAAACTTATTTTTGGTATGATTTCTAAGAAAGAGATGTTGCGTAATAAAACATCATAAAAAGCTTCTAATGCCCAATTCATTGGTGAAGATTTGGCAACGATCTGCATGATTTTTGGCATTGCAAAAACAGGAACCCAAACACCGCCAATAGCAGCTAAAATGATAACACTTGTTGCGCCAAAAGGAGCAGATTGTTCTTGTGTACTGGCAACTGTTCCCAATAAAATCCCAAAACCAATTGCTGCAAATCCTGAAAATAAAGCCACAATACTCATTAAAAATAAATGACCTTCGATGTTTAATGACGGCAAACCAATATGAGGAAATAGAAAAACTGCCACAGCAACCATCATATAAAACTGGATCATACAAATGGCGGAATAAGTAATTGTTTTTCCGATAATCACAATAAGATTAGAAGACGGATTGGTTCTTAAACGAACAAATGTTCCTTGTGTTTTTTCTTTTACTATATTAATAGACAACGGAATTACAATAAAAAATATGGCAAAAAGAGTCCAGGCCGGAACGTTATGTTGCACCGAATTTGGTCGAACTTCTTTGTTGTTTATTGTTGGAATTATTTCTTTGAAAGAGATAAAACTTTTTTGCTCGAAATCTGCATTTCCTTCTCCCAATTGATTTTGAAATGTTTTGTAAATTGATTTTGATTCGATTTGAGAAATCATTTTATCAATCGAACTCATTACCGCATTTTTAAAACTTAACTGAACCGCCGGATCAAAATAGAGTTTTACTTCTTTTTCTTTGATTATTTTTGGAGTAGCAGGTTTTGCAACACTATCTGTTAAACCCATATTGCTCAAAATGTTGTCTACATTCTGATCAATTTTGGCTTGTAAATCAACGCTTAATTTGGAAGGAATTACAATGGCAAGTTTATATTTTCCTCTGTAAACAGCTTCTTTAGCAATCTCTTCTGTAATAGGCTGATTGTCGATTTGCGTTACGACAGTAAACAAACTGCTTTTTTCAAGATTTTCAAAAACAGTTTTAGAAACATCACCTTTATCATTATCGATTAGTAAAATTTCAATTTTAGAATCGCTTACGGTTTTAAAAGTACTGTCTTGTATCAATGTAACGGTGATAACAAGCACCAGCGGCATCACAAACAGAATAATTAAACCGCCCAAATCCCGTCTTAACAACAAGAATTCTTTTACTACAGACATCCAAATTTTATAGCTCATCTCTAAAGTCTTTACCGGTTAATGAAATAAAAACTTCTTCAAGGTTTCTTGCTTTTTCAGTAGAAGAAATTAAGCTCGAAGGCGTGCCTTGTGCATAAATTTTGCCTCGGTCTAAAATGGCAATATTGGTGCAAAAATCTTCGGCTTCAGCCAAATGATGTGAGGTATAAATAATGGTTGTTCCGTTTTGGTTTAATAATTTTAAATAATCTATAATAGCATTTTTCGATTGAACGTCAACACCAACGGTTGGTTCATCTAAAAATAAAACTTTTGGATTGTGCAGAATTCCGGCAATTAAATTAACTCTTCGTTTCATTCCGCCCGAAAAAGTTTCGATTCGTTTGTCTGCGAACTTTAATAATCCTAAAAGGTCTAAAGTTTCTATTACTTTATCTTTTAAATCAGAACCTTTTAAACCGTACATACTTCCAAAATAATGCAAATTTTCTCTGGCCGTCAAAGTCGGATATAAAGCATATTCCTGAGGAACAACGCCAATGATTTTTTTTATTTGTGAAGAATTGTCAGTGTAGTTTAAACCATCAATTGTAAAATGTCCTGAAGTTGGTTTTACCAATCCGCAAAGCATAGAAATTAAAGTGGTTTTTCCGGCACCGTTTGGACCTAACAAACCAAAAATACTGCCTTCATTTATATGCAGCGAGACTTCGTTCAAAGAATACATTTCTGCATTTTTGTACTTTTTCGAAAGAGATTCTATTTTAATTATTGACTGCAAAATATATTAACTTATGGCTTGTTTTAGTTTTTTGAAAAAGATTTCTTCTCTGTTGGCAATGTCCAAAAGTTCATCTGCGATGGTGTTGTAGGCATCTTCTTTTGCACTTCGGTTTTTGTAAATACGAGAAGCTTCAACAGCAAAATCGCGCCATGAATCTCCAATTAAAGTCATTTCTTTTGACAGCGTTTTCAATTCTTCATTGTTTAAAATAACCGATGCTTCCTGTAAAAAAGCAGCATATATAAAACGAAAACCACCGCCTCCGGTTCCTATTTCTTCCTGCATACGCACCATTTGTGCCAAATAATGATTGGCTTTTTTAGTACCGTGTTTTATAGGCCATTTTCTAATTTGTTTGGATACAAATTTAATTCCGCGTACACCAACAATTGGCATTGGCGCCAGCATATCGCGACAGGTATTTTTGATTCCTTTAATGATCGCGCTTTTCAAATCGACAGCTGCCGGAATGTGAATTGGATAATACATTTGCCCTCTTGGCGCAAAAGCACCTTTGGCAAAACGTACTTTATCAAGTTCATCGTGCGTAAGTGTGGTAACAGTTTCCATAACAGGATCGCTCACTAAATAATCGGTTTCGGTTTTTCCGTAAACGACTAAATTGTGTGCGTTAAAATGAAAGCGGTATTCATCAGGAAAATAACTTAAATGATACACACCAACTTGTAATCCGGTTGGAATATTATTTTTTAAATTTTCATCCAATGCTTTGTTTGCATTTGTTGTCGATGAAAATTTTTGTCTCTTAATTTTTAAGTTTAAACGACTTGCCAGTTTATTAAAAATTTGTCCAGGCAAAGTTCTGTAACTAATTGCCGGCGCATGATTTACTTTTATAAAAGGCAAATACACAAAAAAAAGTCCGGAACCAATACCAAAAACCATCGGTTCACTAATGTTAAGGCCGTTGTTTTTTAACAAATTCGAAGCTACTCCGTTTTCGCAATGAGCAGATTGATGATGTGTGAAATTAACTTGCATTAGTCTGTTTTAATATTTTTTAATTCTGCTACCGAAATGTCAAAAGCATCGGCATATTTTTTTAAAATTTTATCGTTTAATTTGGCAAAAACTTCGGGTTTAAAATGTCTTTTTACACGCCATTTCCAAAGTCCTACGTAACTGGCCAAAATAGTCAAATCCATTTTGTTAAGTTCCATATAATAGCAAATCGGACTGGCTTCGCCGGTTTCGACCTGCATTTTTGCTTCGGCGATTCGTTCGTTTATATCGTCAATAGAGTTGGAAAGTGCAATTGTTTTTGGCTCCCAGCCAGTACTTAAAGTTGTAGTGTAGTTTCCGTTTTCATCGGTTGCATACAAAAGTTCTTTAACGTTGTTTTTAGTTAAGTTGCTTTTGTCCTGCGGTACTTTTTCTTTTTCCATAGCATGTAATTTAATTTTTTAGAGATATAATGCCAATGCAATACATAAACTAATTATTAAAAATCCCAGATTAGCGAGCGCTAAATTTCTTTCTTTTTTTATAAATAAATCATTTCTACGAGCAATCCCATAGAACATTTGACTTATCAGGAATATTATGATAAACATTCCCAAACCTCCATCATGTTTTACACCGATATTGTTTTTTGAATGAACAAATTAATTTCGCATTCTAAAAGTTTTTTATCGTCTGATAAACTCTCGCAGCTCATCGTACATAAAGTATAATCTTCACCTACGAATTTCGAAACCAAATTTGCTTTGGTTATAATGGTGTCTCCAACTTTTGGTAATTCGTGTATTTTTAAATTTTTGATCGCGCTGATAAAACCAAGAACATTTACGTTTTCATTTTCGGTTCCGTCATCTTCAAAAAAATATTTTTTACCTACAATTGACGAACAGGTTTGTGCTGTATTTTCGATTAAACCGGCTTCAATAAAAGTACCTTTATCAACAAAAATATTGTCGTCTTTTATCAAAAATATGGTTTCTACAAAATCTGATTCAATTTCCAAAATTAAATCCACCATAAGCAACGGTGCCCGGTGTGGTAAATAGTTCTGAATGTCGACAGCAGCAATATTCATACTTATATTATTTGGCTAAAACGGTTTTCATTTGCCCTTTAGCGATTTCTTCATTGTTTAAAGTCGTAACGATATCAACCAAAGTAATTCCGCCAAATTCCTGCAAAATAGTTACGGTTGACTGAATTGTATCGTTTATTTCGGGTAATTTTTTTATTTCTATGTCTTTAATAGAACCAATGTATCCCGTTGGAGCAATTTCGTTTCTTAAAAAATATTCGTAACCTGTATGCAAAGCCACAGATTGCGCCATGTGTTCGATTAAACCAGCTTCTAAAAAAGTATTCTTATCAAAAAAAATATTGTCGTTTTGAATCTTTAATCCCGAAACCAATGAAGTTTCGGTAAAGGAATACATTTTGTCTACCATTACAAAAGGAAACTTTTGAGGCAGTAAATTTTCGACAGCATTTTTTTCTAAAAGTAAAGTTCTTTCCATTAACAAACGGTTAAATAAGCATAGGCAAAAGAAAATCTTCCACTTTCAGGAACAGATAAAAGAATACGATCGCCTTTTTTTAGTTTTCCAGAATTCATCAATTCTTCTACAGCCAAATAAATAGAGGCAGAACCTACATTTCCTACTCTTGAAAGATTCATAAACCATTTCTCGTCAGCCATTCCAATTCCTTTTTCGCTTAATCCTTTTTTTAATCCTTCGACAAAAAAGTTAGATGAAACGTGCGGAATAAAATAATCAACCTGATCTGATGTAATATTATTTTTAATCATGGCATCATACATACTCTCAGCTCCTTTAGAAAGTATAAATTCGTCCAATAATTTTACGTCTTGTTTAATGGCAAAAACAGATTCGTTTAGCAATTCTTCCGGCTCATAATCGCTCCACGATTTAATTTCTCCGTTTTCTAATTTATCTCCACCGGCATACATACAAGTCTCTAATTCAAATGCGTATGAAAAAGCTTCCATCCATTCGATTTTTAAAGAAATGTCTCCGCTTGGTTTATTTTCCAATAAAAAAGCTCCGGCACCGTCAGATAACATCCAACGCAAAAAATCTTTTTTGAAAGCAATAATTGGCTGCTCTTCAAGGGTTTTTAAATTGCTTACTTCCTGACTGTATTTTTTAGCAATTAGCCAGGTCGAAACTTTTTCGGATCCTGTACAAACAGCATTTTTAGAATTTCCTGATCTTACAGACAGGAAACCAAATTTTAAGGAATTCATTCCGGCGCAACAAACTCCTGTTGAAGAGTTTAATTCTACCGATTTATTTTGAAGTAAACCATGAACCATTGCGGCGTGTGACGGAAGGAAAATATCTGGTGTTGAGGTTCCACAAGAAAGTACTTCTAAATCCTGAGCTGTGAAATTTTCATCAAATAACTGCACAATTGCATTACGTGTTAATTCGGCATTGCTGTGTGTGCTTTTTCCCGTTTTGTCTACAGCGTAATAGCGGCTTAAAATTTTATTATTGCGTAAAATAATACGTCTTGCTTTAGAAGCGGTATCATTAATAAGACCTAAATAACTTTCCATTTCATCATTTGAAACAGCTTCGTTTGGCAAAAATTTTGCGGCTTTGGTAATATATACTTCAAACATAATCTACTTTCGTCTTCTAAACTCCTTTATAATATTGAGTTTCTTTTTTTATGGTTTTTAACTTAATGGGGTATGTAATAAGGTGCAATATATACACTATTGGTGAGATTAACCATATCGCGAGGAATAAATAAACATTAAATACTTTAAGAAGCAGTTTTCTGTTATTTTTATTTTTATAAATCAGATTTGACCATTTATTGAAAATTTTATTTGCTGTTTTGTCAACAGTTACAAGATACGAGCTAATTTTTACCGCACCTATTCCTGTTAATTTTGGCTGTAAATTCTTAAGATTGTCTTGTTGAAACTCAGAAAGCATCACTTTTCCAAATTTTTCTGATTCCTGAATGTCTTTTTCTGAAACTCCCGGTAGTGGGAAAATTCCCAGATATTTTTTCTTTACTCCGGAGAACATCCATTCGACAATAGTAATAACACTAATCAGGTTTCCAACTCTGTCAACCAAAGCTACATTTCCTACTAATTGTGCGTTGGCTTCTTTTAGTAAAACTTTAATTTTTTCCTGTGCCATAATCCACATATTACGAGAACCGCTAATGGTAATAACCGGCGTATCGTTTAATAGCTTTTTTCCATCGGCACTTTTTAGAAATGAGTTTATTGGAATAGATGGTGACAAATACCAAACCTGATAATGAAAAAGAACCAGGTCAAATTTTGTATTTAGAATTTCTTCTGATACTGGTTTTAGTTCTCGTGGAATTTGAAGAAAAGATTCCGGAAAAGCATCAAAAAAAGAATCCTTGTCCCATGGAAAAGGGAAGGGTTTTTCTAGTTGAATTTCGTGAAATGTTACTTTTATATCTTCTGAATTTAAGAAGGGCTTTGCAATATTTCGTGCAATTTCTTCCAGTTGTCCAGATTGGGAGTAATAAACAACAAGAACATTTTTCATTTTAGATTGGTGGCTTTTTGGTTTAGTTGCAAAAGTAATTAATTTTTATGAGACAAATTTCCTGATTTTATCGCTTCGTTTTGTATGAACCCAATCTGGCCATGAAGCAGGATCTTCGGCATCATAAATTCTGATTTTTTGGTTTTCATCTTCAATTAATAAATCGTCTGAAGTGCATTCTAAAATGGCTGCTGCAGCTGCAACGCCCGAGTATGAAGCGCCTGCAACGCCGTGAGATAAAGTACATGAACCGCAAAGAAATAAATTCTCTATTTCGGTTTTGTTTTTATAAGCAAAAGGACCAACCTGATTTAAGGTTTTTTCAGTTCCGTAAACATTTCCTTTTGTCGAATTAATGTAAAATTCATTTGTTTTTGGAGTTCCTAATTCTGCCTGAATAATATGCTGTTTTGCTTTCGGAATTATCTTCTCGACATTATTCATTAATTTATTAGTGATTTTTTCCTTGAAGATTTTATACTCTTCATTATGATAATCTTGTAAACCGTTAAAATCTTTTAAATGATCGTAATTAACGTAAGTAACAATTTCGAAATTATGATATCTTCCGTTATAACTGGCAGGATCTTTAAGTGTTGTACAACTTATAAAAACGGCAGGAAATGAATCTCCTTCGTCAATATTATTGCTCATTAAATTTTCAAAATTCTCGTCGTCATGTTCGTCTTTCATCATCCAGATATTTCCGGAATCTATTTGAAATTGAGTAACATCTATATCTAATGTTAAAAATAAAATTAAAGACGTAACAGAATATTTTGTTTTCTCTAATTTCTTAATAAGTGATTTACTTAAATGTTCTTTATCAATTAAATTTAAATAAGTAATGCTGGGATCAGCATTTGAGACAATATTTTTAGCAAAAATTCTTTCGCCGTTTTCAAGCTCAACGCCAAATGCTTTTTTATTTTCGATTAAAATTTTATTGACATTTTGTTTTACCCTTACTTCTCCGTTATGTCTTTTTATTCCGTTTGTCATGGCTTTAACGATTCCACCGCCGCCGCCCATTGGATAAAAACCGCCATCAAAATAATGATTCATAACAGAACAATGAACAGGAAAACACGCTCTGTTTGGAGGAAGTCCGTGATCACCGCATTGAATATTGAGAACAGATTTTAACTTTGCATCTTTTACATGCCAGCCAATTACTTTTTTAAGTGGGAATAATGCAAACTTTCCAAAATGTTTGGTTCGGAATGGAACTGTAATATTTTGCCAGAAACCTTTTAATTTCGGAATCAATTGCAGTTCATACGATACTTTTTGAACAACGGTAAGATATTCGTTTATGTTTTTTTCTTCGTGTGGAAAATGGGAAGAAAGTGTTTTTTTAAGATTGTCGATCCCTGCCGGTAAGTCAAAAACTTCATCTCCGATCAAACAATGTTCATAGGCATTTTTGTTCATTCGAAAAAAAACCATGTCGTTGGCAATTCCCAAACCGCGATATAATTCGTTGGTAGATTGACCTTCTTCCATCAATCCTACATAGTGAACACCGGGACTAAAACGCTGACCATTTAATGTAAAACTATGACTCCAGCCACCAGGAACGTAATGCTGTTCGAGCACTAAAACTTTTTGTCCTGCTCTTGCCAGACATATTGCAGCTGCTAATCCTCCAACTCCTGAACCGATGATAATTGTGTCAAATTCCTGCATATTCTGTTTTAAGCGTTTAAGTATGAAAGAATGACTTTTTAATTAAAAATTGAGAATTAAAAATTAAAAATTGTTTGGCGTAATTACCGCTAAGCTAAATCAATACAAAGCTTTGCGAACTTTGTGTTTTTATAAAATCCGATATGTAAAAAACTTTGCGAACTTTGCGGTTAAATAGCAATTGTTTACTTTGATTTTAACTGATTCCAGAAATCAAAATAATTGAACCATTGCAACGGATATTTTTGAAGCATAGATTCTACACTTTCTATATATGATTTTAAAAGGGCTTTTTCATCACGATGTTTTACAACGGCCTCGCGTGCGTACAAATGATAGTGTAAGTTGGGCTCTTTCATTACATAAACAAAAACAACCGGAACTTTTAAGCGCGATGCAATTAAAAACGGACCTGCCGGGAAATTAGCTTCTTCGCCTAATATTTTTTCTGACAGCGATTTTGTTCCTTCAAAATAACGATCGCCAGTAAAACAAACCAATTCATTATTGGCCAAAGCAGCATTTATCTCAAAAATATGGGATAAATCTTCTCTGATAATGATGAATTTTACGGTAGGTTTTTGAGTAACGCTTTCCAGATAATTCTTAATAGCGGAATGTTCTAAATCTGTAGTGACCAGATTAATTTGAAAATCGATGTCGATATCACCTAAAAAATGTTCGGCGATTTCAAAATTTCCAATGTGCGCGCTAATTAAAACGCCGCCTTTTTTTTCTGCTAAAAGGTTTTTTAAAATTTCGATTCCGTCAAATTCGTAGGTAAATTTATTTCGCATTCCTGCCGAAATAGAAATTTTATCAATAATAGTTTGCCCAAAAGTATAATAACTTTTGAAAACCATTTTTTTAGATTTGAAATTGGAATATTTTAGCCTTTCTTTAAAATAATAAGAAATTGCCCTGTTGCTTTTCTTTAAGAACAAAAAGTAATAAGAGGCAACAAAATAAAGTAATACATAAGCGGACTTGACACCCGCTTTTTGTATTAAAAAAACGAATATTTTATAGCCTAAAACTGTTCCTTTTGATTTGCCATCCCATTGACTCATTAAACAGCTTTAGCTTTTAGTTTGTTTTCTATAAGGTCGTAGAAAGTTTGAAAAGAGGAAATTCCAACAAAATCAGCTTCAACTAATTTTACACCAAAGGTTGCTTCAATAGAAACAACTAAATCAACATAGTCTAAACTATCTAACCCTAGTGTATCTTTTAAATTTGCGTCTGGTTCAATGTCATCATTGTCTACTTCAAATTCATCAACCAAAAAACCATTAATTTTTTTTATTATTTCTTCTTTATTCATTGCTTCATTTAAACTTTTTAACTACCAGTGCAGAATTGGTTCCTCCAAATCCGAAGGAATTCGACAAAAATATATCAATTTTTCTATTTAACGTAGTTTTAACTAAATTTAATTTAGCAGAGTCTTCGTCTGTGTTTTCCAAATTGATATTGGGAGCTATAAAATCGTGCTGCATCATCAATGTCGAATAGATAATTTCGCTTGCTCCGGCCATCCAGCATTCGTGGCCGGTCATTGATTTTGTTGAGCTTACATAAGGATTGCTTTCGCCAAAAACTTCAAAAATAGCTTTTGCTTCATTGCTGTCTCCAACAGGGGTTGAAGTCGCATGCGCATTGATATAATCGATATCGGCAGCTTTTAATTGTGCATCATCAAGCGCTCTTTGCATAGCGGTTGCCGGGCCTTCAACATTTGGGGTCGAAATATGACCACCGTTTGATGAGAAACCGTAGCCCGCAACTTCTGCAATAATTGTTGCGCCACGTGCAATTGCCGATTCGTAGCTTTCTAATATTAACGTTGCGCCGCCGCCACTCGGAATTAACCCGTCGCGATCAGCATCAAAAGGTCTTGACGCCTTTTGGGGTTCGCCTTCTCTTGCAGAAAAAACACCTAAACCATCAAAACTGCACATGGCATATTTGTTGATTTCCTGTGCGCCTCCACAAATAATAATATCCTGAAAGCCGCTTTTTATTAAAAAATAAGCCAGTCCAATAGAATGTGAACCACTTGCACAAGCGGCACTGATGGTAAGATTAATACCACGAAGTTTAAAAATCGTAGACAAATTCATCGTTACTGTAGAATTCATCGATTTAAAAATTGCACCAGAACCTATCAGGGCTGTATCTTTTTTCTCACGAACAATATCTGTAGCATCGATAATAGCTTTTGAGACACTATCATTTCCATACATAATACCTACTTCGCGATCGTCAAAAAAAGCATCATCAATATTGGCATTTTTTAGTGCTTCGATGGTAGCCATGTACGCATATTCGGTTTCTTCACCAATACTCATACGTTGTCTTCTGGTCAATAAAGATTTTAAATCGGTTTTAGGCACCATACCCGTTAAGGCTGATTGAAAACCAAATTCTTTTCTTTCAGAATCAAACTGAATACCAGATTTTCCGTTATATAAAGACTCCTTTACTTCATCTAAAGAAGTACCTATACAGGAATAAATTCCCATTCCGGTAATTACAACTCTCTTATTCATGGTCTTTTTATAAGTAATTTTTTTCCTTTAAGTATATTTTTTAACACATAGAAACATAGCTTTTGTAAACTCAAAAAGGCGTTTCACTTTATTTAAAATAAACAATAGTATCTATGTGAAAGAAATATTTTTCTCTTTGCATTCTATTTTGCACATATCGCGATAGCTATCGGGACTATGTGTTTAAATATTAAGAATATATTCCTCCGTTGATGTTAATAATTTCTCCGGTAATATAGCTTGATTTTTTTGAAATCAAAAAGCTTACCAAATCTGCGACTTCTTCGGCTTCGCCAAAACGATTTACGGGAATTAGTTTTAGTAATTCTTTTTCGTCTAATTGACTTGTCATGTCAGTTCGTATAAAACCAGGCGCAACTGCATTAACAGTAATATTACGTTTTGCAACTTCCTGGGCAAGTGCTTTTGTAGCTGCAACAATAGCCCCTTTTGCCGCCGAATAATTGGTTTGCCCGGCAGTTCCTTTTACTCCCGAAACAGAAACCATATTTACAATTCGGCCATATTTATTGCGCAGCATTTTTTGAATAAAAAACTGCGTAACATTAAAAAATCCGTTAAGACTTGTGTTTACAACGCCGTTCCAGTCTTCGGGAGTCATCCACATAAAAAGACCATCTTTTGTAATTCCGGCATTGTTTACAATTGCTTCAACGATGGCTTCAGGATTTGTTTCCTGCCATTGCGTTAAAGTTGCTTGTACCTGTTCAAAATTAGAAACATCAAAGCCTAAGATTTCTCCAGTTGCCCCTAATTTTTGAATTTCCTGCAAAGTTTCTTCTGCAGCAGTCTTGTTCGAATGATAATTAATCAGAATATGATAGTTGGATTCAACCGCTAATTTTTTGCAAATAGCACTTCCAATTCCTCTTGAACCACCCGTTACTAATACACATTTCATTGATGTAAATTTTATTTTTTATAGAACACAAGTGTGTTATTTTTTCTTTTTAGTTGCTGGTTTTGATCCTGATTTAGCTGGTTTTGTTTCCGCTTTTGTCTCTGGTTTCGCTTTTTCAGTTACGACTTCATTTGGGGTATTTTTTTCTGCTGTTTTAGAAAATAATTCAGCGTTTTCAAACCATTGATTACCTACAACAGTTCCATCTGGTTTAAGAAATCCCCATTTTCCTTCGTTTTTTACTCTGGCAAGACCATCAATAAATCCTTTGTCTTGCTGTACAAATAAAGCAATGACGAATCCGTTTGAAGTAATACCATATTGCGTTGGAATAACTAATTTTCCTGTTTCATTGATAAAACCCCAATTTTTTTCTTTTATAGGAGCCAGTCCGTTTGAACTGAAAACTTCTGCATCACTATAAGTTGGCGGAATAACAAATTCTGCTTTTGGGTTTATATATCCCCATTTAGACCCCACACAAACCGGAGCTAAATTTTTAGAGAATGCTTTTGCTTTATCATAAATAGGAGTAATTACCCAATTTCCTTTAAGGTCAATGAATCCAATTTTACCGTTCTTTTTGGCATAAGTCAGATCTTGTGTTTCAAAGTCCCAGATTTTTTCGGCGCCATCAACAGCAATAAAATTTCCGGAACTTACAATTCCAAACGTCTTATCTTTTCTTGCCCAGGTTGTATTTTTAAAATAGTTTCCTATTTCGTCATACGAAGGTTCTATTAGTTCCTTACCCGAAGCATTAATGATTCCCCATTTTTTATTGTTTTCAACTCTTGCAAAACCATTTTCAAAAGGTTTTATCTGATCGTATTTTGGCTCTAAAACAACAGCCATTTTTGAATTGATTAATCCAATTTTATTGGCTTGTTTTATAAAGGCAACACCATTATTAAAATCAAATAATTTTTCGGAAGCAGGCGCTTTAAGAATTTCTCCTTTTGTATTGATATAAACCCATTCCTTATCTTTTTGCACGATAGCAATTCCGCTGTTAAAATCTTTGGCATTTTCAAAAGATGCAGGAATTACCCAGCTTCCTTTGGTATCAATAAATCCCCATTTTCCACCATTTTCGACAGCTGCTAAACCATCAGAAAAGCTTTTTGCAGATTTGTATTGAGGTTCTATTTTAAAAGATCCATCTTTAGAAATATATCCAATTTTTGAATTCTTTTTAACTAATGCCAATTCCTGACTATTAACAAATTGAATAACGAATAGCAACAAAAAAATAAGTGGTTTTTTCATGGTTTTAAAATTCAATATTAATAAAAAAGTAACGATTAACTATTGATTAGATAATCTTTTACCTGCTGAACAAACGGATACATTACCTGATCTTCCTTAAATACAGGAATTATTTTTCTAACATCGTCATACCATTTTTTGGTAACCGATGAAATTTTATCTTTTTGCTGTAAATAATCAATCGCCTGAACAATTGTAATTAATTCGATAGCCAAAACTTCAAAAGAATTCTCGATTACTTTTGATGTAATTACTGCCGAGTTGGTACCCATACTTACAATATCCTGATTGTCATTGTTGTTCGGGATACTATGAACGTACATTGGGTTTGATAACATCTGGCTTTCGGCAGTTGTTGAAGTTGCAACAAACTGAACTCCCTGCATTCCGAAATTAAATCCTAATGTTCCTAAATTAACAAAAGGAGGAAGAATTTCGTTGATTTTTGAATTCAGCAAATAATTCAGCTGACGTTCTGCCAACATCGTTAATTTGGTAATAACAATTTTTAATTTATCCATTTCAAGCGAAATATAATCGCCGTGGAAATTACCTCCGTGATAAACGTGTTTGTTTTTTACGTCGATAATCGGGTTGTCATTTGCCGAGTTAAATTCGTCTTCTAAAATAGAAGCAACATTATTGATTGTTTCTAAAACGGGACCTAAAATTTGAGGCACGCAACGTAATGAATAATATTCCTGTACTTTTTCCTTGAAAATTTCTTCGGTATTTTCTCCAGAATATAAATGGTCTTCTCTTTTACGGATTAAAGTACTGTCAGAAAGGTTGGCTCTCATTTTTGCAGCCACTTCCTGTTGTCCTTTATGACGTTTTGTTTGGTTTAATTCTTCAGAAAAGTGATCGTCATAAGCCTGAACCAATTCGTTAATGGCGCAAGAAGCTTTTAATGACCAGTCTAATAATTTATTAGCATAATGCACATTTACAACTCCAATTCCGGTCATTACAGAAGTTCCGTTAATTAACGCAAGACCTTCTCTGATTTCTACCTGAATAGGTTTTAAACCTTCAATTTCAAAAACTTCTGAAGTTGGTCTTCTGTCTCCTTTATAAAAAACTTCGCCTTCTCCAATTAAAACTAAAGCTAAATGGGATAGTTGTACTAAATCTCCACTTGCTCCAACACCACCGTGTTCAAAAATTAACGGAGTAATATCTCTGTTAATTAATTCGGCCATTAAGTGAATTACAGAAGGGTGAACTCCTGAATTACCTAGTGATAAGGTGTTTAATCGCGCTAAGATTGCTGCTTTTGCACAAACCGGGCTTAACGGTTTTCCTGTTCCTGATGAGTGGCTTCTGATTAAATTATATTGTAACTGAATCTGATCTGATTCTTTAATTCGATATTGAGCCATTGGGCCAAAACCAGTATTCACTCCATAAATAACTTTGTTTCCTGAAAATTCTTTCAGGAAATTAAAGCTTTCATTTACTCGATTCAATACAACGTCGCTCACAACAACTTTGTTATTTCCAAATATTATGGACTCGAATTCTGCTAAACTTAAATATTCATTAATTGTATTCATTAAATTGTTTTTGGTTGTGCTAATTTAATTTTATTTATCAAAATAATTGTAGTTATTTTGATGATGGCAAATGTAGTTTAATAATTGATAACATTTTTAATATGATAAAGGAGTTTGTAGATGTTTTAGTAATAGGTGCAGGACCGTCCGGATGTGTTTCGGCATCTTATCTACACAAAAACAATATTAAGATAAAAGTTGTAGAAAAAACAAAGTTTCCAAGACTGGTTGTTGGCGAAAGCCTTATTCCCAGAGTAATGGATCATTTTGAGGAAGCAGAACTTTTTGAATGCCTGGATGCAATGAATTTTGAAAAAAAACTCGGAGCTCGTTTTATCAGAGGAGAAGAAATTTGTGTTTTTGATTTTAGCCAGAAGTTTGGAGAAGGCTGGGATTGGACATGGCAGGTGCCAAGAGCTGATTTTGACAACACAATGGCTCAGGAAGTTATTAGAAAAGGAATAGATTTAGAATTTGAAACAGAAGTTCTGGAAGTTTCTTTTGAAGGAAAAAATTCGAAAACAATTGTAAAAGATAAGGACGGAAATTTAAAAGAAATTCACGCTAAATTCATTATCGATTCCAGTGGATACGGACGTGTATTGCCAAGACTTTTAGATCTCGATACGCCATCAAAATTAGATCCGCATTCTTCGATATTTACACACGTAAAAGACATCAACAGACCGGAAGGCGAGGAAGGAACTCAGATTTCATTTGATATTCTGGAAACCGAAGTTTGGTTATGGGTAATTCCTTTTTCTAACGGAAATACAAGTTTAGGAGTTGTTGGACCAACAGATTTTATTAATTCGCTTTCAGAAAATAAAGATAATGCTGAGGCTTTAAGAAATGCAATTCAAAAATCTGATTATTATATTAAAAGATTTAAAGGAACAGAGTTTTTGTTTGAACCGGTAAAACTGGAGAATTATTCAAGAGCCGTAAAAAGAATGTATGGTGATGGTTTTGCCTTAACAGGAAATAGTTCTGAATTTTTAGATCCTGTGTTTTCATCTGGGGTTGCGTTTGCGACTGAATCCGGAATGCTGGCAGCAAAATTATACATCAAAGAATCGCAAGGAATTGAAGTGGATTGGGAAGTTGAGTTTACTGAATATATGAAACGTGGAATTGCTGTTTTTACCACTTATGTAAAAGAATGGTACACCGGAAATCTTCAGACTTTATTCTTCCATCAACCGGAAAACCCTGAAGTAAAAGAGAAAATATGTTCGGTTCTCGCAGGTTATGTCTGGAACGAAGAAAATCCGTTTGTAAAGAAACACGATCACGTGATCCAGAATATGGCGTATTTACTGAATATGCAAAAAGAACAAAACGAAAACCCTAGTGCAAACTAGGGTTTTTTGTTTATTTCAACTCAAATATTTTCTCCATCAAAACCCATTTCTCACCCGGTTTTGCCCACGGTAAAGCTTGCTGAAATTTCCACATTAATTTTTCCCATTCCTGAACTTTTGGGTTTGCGGCATCTGCTTTTGATTTTTTTTCGAACGAAAAATCAGCATCAGGTTCTATGATCATAAAGAGTCTGTTTCCTGTGCAATAAATATCGAGAACAGAGATTCCGGTGCTTTTGATGCTTTCTGTTATTTCTGGCCAAATGTTTTGGTGTAGGGTTTTATATTCTTCAATTAAATTAGGATCGTCTTTTAGGTCTAGGGCTAGACAGAATTTTTGTGTGGTCATAATATATAAGTAGAAAAGTTAGATTATTCAAATAAGGTATCTGAAGGGGTAATTTACAAAAAAAAAGACTGTCGTTTATGGACAGTCTTTTTATACTTCAAAAAATAATATAGTAAAAAATTATACTACCAGAATTTAACATACAAAGCCACAATAATCAATAATGTTATTACGATTAAAACTGTAGTTTGTGGTTTTACTTTAAACATTTCAGAGTCAATTTCAAACGCTTTAGGATTTACTTTTGGACCAGCGAAACTAATCAAAATCATCGCCAACATGGTAAAGAAGAATGATAATCCCATACAGATATGGAACGGAATTTCGAATGCACCTTTTCCGTTAGGATAAGCTGTATATAATAAAGTTTCGTTTCCAAATAACATTGGAGCATATTCGTTGAATAATACTGATAAAACAAATCCTAAAATTACACCCACAATTGCAGCAGTTCCGGTTGTTCTTTTCCAGAACATACCAAGGAAAAACATAGCAAAAACTCCAGGGCTAATAAATCCGGTGTATTTTTGGATATAAGTAAATCCACCAACTCCGCCAATTCCTAAAATATCATTCCATGTAAATAATACTGCTAAAAGCATTGCAGCAAAAACGGCAATTCTACCAATATTTACCTGTTGTTTTTCGCCAGCTTCTTTTTGAATATATTTTTTATGAATATCTAATGTATAAATTGTAGAGATACTGTTTACTTTTCCAGCCAATGAAGCCACAATTGCAGCAGTTAAAGCCGCAACAGAAAGTCCTTTTAAACCTGTTGGCAAGAACGTTAATACAGCAGAATAAGCGCCGTCTTTTCCTCCAACCAATTGAGGTAAATGTCCGTTTTGGTATAAAACGAAAGCAGCAATACCAGGCAACATTACGATTAATGGCATTAATAATTTTAGCATACCTGCAAATAAGATACCTGTACGTGCAGTTTGTAAATCGGCACCAAGAGCTCTTTGCGTAATATATTGGTTACATCCCCAATAGTTTAAGTTGATGATCCAGATACCTGCAACATATGACATTAACCCCGGGAAAGTTAAATATTTGTCTATTTCAAGTTGAGATGACGTTGCAGTTGGTTTTGGAATTATCATTTTGAAATGCTCAGGAGCTTCTCTCATTAAAACTTTGAAACCTGCAATTGCATTTTCGCCTACGCCAAAATATTGTCCAACAGTTGTAAGTGCGATATAAGAAGTTACCAAACCTCCGATAATTAAAACGGCCACCTGAATAACATCAGTATAAGCTACAACTTTCATTCCTCCAAGAGAAATAAGCAATGCAAATAAAGCCAATCCAACCATAATAACATGAAGATATTCTCCTCCGGCAAGACCATTAATAGCAACAGCTCCTAAATATAATATGGAAGTTAAGTTTACAAAAACATACAAAAACAACCAGAAAACGGCCATAATCAATGCAGTCGATTCGTTATAACGTGTTTTTAAAAATTGAGGCATGGTGTAAATCTTATTTTTAAGATATACAGGAATAAACCAAACGGCAACGATAATTAAGGCAACAGCAGCAAGCCACTCATAAGCAGCAACGGCAATTCCTAAAAAGAAACCTTCACCACTCATCCCGATGAATTGTTCTGCCGAAATATTTGAGGCGATTAAAGATGCACCAATAGCCCACCAGGTTAAATTTCCTTCAGCCAAAAAATAAGCTTTAGCATCTTGTTCGTCTTTTTTACGTTTATGGTAAATTGTATAACCGTAGACGGATACTACGATAAAGTAGATAATAAATACCGCATAATCTGCGAAAGCAAGGTTCTGGTTCATTGTTAGTAGTCTTTTAAAAAATTAGTATAGGGTGTTTGTTTAATTTGTTTTAAAAAGTTTAATCTCTAAAACTGGTTTTTTTGTTGTTTAAATCAAGTTTAAATATGATATGTGTTTTTATTCTCTTATTTTTTTATGAAAAAAAGAACGAAAGCCAAAAGTAAAATAAAAATCCATATATCCGCCAAAAACAAATGTGTTTTTCACATTTATACAGGACATATTTGTGTTAAATTTATTTTTCTTATTTACTTATGCTTCTTCAAAGCGACTTTTTTCTTTGTTTTTATAATGTACAGTTGATAGCTCTCTTAAAATTTCGGCACTTTTTTCGGGAGTAATATCTCGCTGTGATTCACCCAGCATTTCGTAGCCAACCATGAATTTTTTTACACTTGCAGATCTTAGCAAAGGCGGATAAAAATGCATGTGAAAATGCCATTCAGGATGCTCAAAACCATCGGTTGGTGCCTGATGGATTCCTGATGAATATGGAAAAGAAGTATTGAATAGATTATCGTATTTTGTCGTTAATTCTTTTAGAATTGTAGCATAAGCAAGAGTTTCCTCTTCTGTAAGATCAGTGATTTTACCAAAAGATCTTTTGCTGATAATCATTGTTTCATATGGCCAGATTGCCCAAAACGGTACCAAAGCCACAAAATGATCATTTTCAATAACAATTCTTTCGCCGGATCTTAATTCGGCCTGAAGGTAATCGGAGAGTAATGTTTTCTGATTTTTATCGTAATATGCTTTTAAACTGTTATGTGTTTTTTCAACCTGAGTTGGCAATGATGACTGCGCCCAAATTTGTCCATGCGGGTGCGGGTTACTGCAACCCATAACACTTCCTTTATTTTCAAAAATCTGAACGTGATTAATGTATTTGATATTTCCTAAATCTGTGTATTCTTTTTGCCATGTTTTAATGATGTTTTCAATTTCATTAATACTCATTTCCGGCAACGTAAGGTCGTGTCTTGGTGAAAAACAAACCACTCTCGAAATTCCGCGCTCAGGCTGTGCTTTAAAAAAGGTGTGTTTAATATCTTCTTCAAAAATAATTTCATCCTGTTTCATTGCGGCAAAATCATTTTCAAATACAAAACTGTCTTTGTAGTCTGGATTGCTCACCCCGTTTGCACGAACATTTCCGGGGCATAAATAACAGGTTGAATCGTATTTTGGCAATGCTTCTGTTGCTACTGTTTCATTTTGTCCTTGCCACGGACGTTTTGCGCGATGAGGTGAAACTAAAACCCATTCATTAATTAAAGGGTTGTAACGTCTGTGCGGGTCTTCGTTAATGTCAAAATTTTTCATTGTTGTGGTATTAAAGTAGTGTTGTTCCGTTTGCGATTTTTACATCGTAAAATTTTAGTTCGATACCAAATATATCTAAATAAAGATTTGCAAACTTATTTTTTACCTCATTTTCGTGACCTTTTTTTATTAAATTTATAGTACAGCCACCAAAACCACCTCCCATTAACCTCGAACCAATCACGTTATCATCTGCTTTTGCAGTATCTACAAGCATATCCAGCTCTTCACAGCTTACTGCATATTCCTGAGACAGACCATAATGCGTTTCAAAAAGCAATTGTCCTAAAAGTTCTATATTTCCGTTATCCAGCGCTTCGCAGGCTTTGGTAACACGCTTAATTTCTTTAACTACAAAGTGAACTCTTTTAAAAACAGTTTCATTCATTTTGTCGCGAATGCTTAAAACCTGCTCTTCTGTACAATCCCTGAAACTTTTTACTTCAGGAAAATTATTTTTTATAATGGATAAACCTTCTTCACATTCAATTCTTCTTGTATTATATTCAGATGTAAAAAGCGAATGTTTTACATTACTGTCAAATAAAACCAAAGAATAATCTTTAAAATTGGCATCGTGATATTCAAATTCAAGTGTATTGCAATCTAGTTTTATAACCTTATTTTCAAGACCGTGTACGCTCGAAAACTGATCCATAATTCCGCAATTGATTCCCACCCAATGCTCTGCTTTTTGACCCATCAAAGCAATATCAACCTTATTAATAGTAAGATTGTAAAGTTCTTTGATTCCGAAAAGCATTCCGCATTCTAAAGCCGCAGAAGAAGATAAGCCCGAACCAACAGGAATATTGCTGCTAAAAACACAATTAAAACCTTCAAAAGAAAAACCATTATCCTGCAATTGTTTAATAACACCACGAATATAATTGGTCCAGACTACATCAGTTAATTGAATTTCCTGAGTTAAATCAATTTCGAATTCTTCGTTTAAATCAACGGCAATTACTTTTGATTTTGAAGAATTGCTTTTTTCGAATGCAAAACAAATTATTTTGTCAATAGCGGCAGGTAAAACATAACCGTCATTATAATCTACGTGTTCTCCGATAATATTAATTCTGCCTGGAGAAAGTACAATTTTTTGAGGAGCAGATCCAAAAGATTTCTCAAAAAATGCGGTTGTGTTTTGTATTAAAATGTCATTCATTGGGTAATAAATAAATATTATTTTTTTATGATTTCTAGCTTATTTTCTGAAACTGATAAACTGTTTTTTGATGGTATTGTTCTCCTTTTTTCAAAATCGAATTCGGAAAATGAGCATGATTTGGCGCATCCGGAAAATTTTGCGTTTCAAAACAAATTCCGCTTGACGGATGATAATCTGCGTTTTCTTTTCCTTTCAAAGTATCAAAACAATTTCCGCCTACATACACATGCACACTTGGCTGATCTGTAAACACATTCATTTTTAGATTGTTTTTTGTACTGAATAATGTCGCAGCAATTTCATTTTTAGATTCAATTACAAATGAATTATCAATAACGGCCGGACAATTTTTTGCAGATCTGAAATCAAAAGCATGACCAGAAAGAGCAGTGAATTTTCCAGACGGAATATTATCAGGTTTTGTCTCTAAAATTTTATCAGAATTGACAAACATTTCCTGATCCAGAACTGAAGAATCATGACCGTTGAGGTTAAAATAACTATGATGTGTCAGGTTTATAATCGTATCTTCTGTAGTTATTGCCTTATATTCTAATTGTAATTCGTTTTCTTCGGTTAATGTATAAGTTAAGCCGACTTGTAATTCTCCGGGAAAATTTTCGTCTAAATTTTCACTTAACAAACGCAGCGTTATAGATGGATTTTTACCATGTGTTAAATTAGTAAAAGACCATACTTTTTTTCCAAAACCTTCATTTCCACCGTGTAAAGTATTGCCGTTGTTATTTCCGGCCAATTGAAAAGTGGTATCATTTAAAGTAAAATTTCCTTTATTGATTCTTCCCGCATAGCGCCCAACGGTAGTTCCAAAATAAGGTGCGCTCGGCAAATTATAAGATTCAAGATAAGCCTCCAGATTATCAAAGCCCAAAACCACATCTGCGAGTTTTCCGTTTTCAAGAGGAATCTGTAATGAAGTAACGGTTGCACCATAATTAATGATTTGTACTTTCATTCCGTTTTCATTTGATAATTCAAAAGAATAAATCTTCTCTCCGTCAGGCATTAAACCAAACAATTTAGCTGAAGATATATCGATTAAATGCGATATGTGTTTTAATTCCATCAAAAAATTATTAAAAATGAAATCCAAAAATAGAAACATTTTAAAATTTTACATACCAGTACCTACCAGTTTTTAGTATATTGCACAAAAATTCTTTTTTTATGAATATAATTTCTATTCAAAATAATCTCGGCCTTCCAAAATATAAACAGATTATTCTTTCAATTGAAAAAGCAATCGAAGAAGAAAAGTTGGTAAAAGGCGACCGCCTGCCATCGGTAAATAAAGTTTGTCTGGCTTTTAATTTATCTCGTGATACAGTTTTGTTAGGTTATGATGAACTCAAAAAAAGAGGTATAATTTATGCCATTCCCGGAAAAGGTTATTACGTTAAAAGCGTCGAAACCACTATAAAACAGAAGATTTTTTTGCTTTTTGATGAGTTAAACAGTTTCAAGGAAGATATCTATAATTCGTTTTTAAAGAACATCGGAAAAAATGTTCAGGTCGATATTTTCTTTCATCATTTTAATGTTCCCGTTTTTCAAAAGCTTATAAACGACAGCAACGGAAATTACACCAAATACATTATCATGCCCACCAACTTAAACGATATAGCTTATTCGATAAAAACCCTACCAGTAGGTGACGTAATTATACTCGATCAAACCAATCCTGATTTAAAAATATATCCTGCTATTTATCAAAATCATCAAAAAGATATTTTTGAAGGTTTGGTAAAAGGAAAATCAAGATTGAATAAATACAAAAAACTGATTTTGATTTTTCCGGGATTTAGAGAACCGTTGGGAATGAAAATTGGCTTTGAAGATTTTTGTACCGAATATGATTTTGAATCTGAAATAATAACCGAATTTACGAACAGAGAAATTACGATTGGGGATCTTTACATTATTCCGAATGACAGAGATTTGGTTCGTGTAATCGAAAATGCCAGGGACCAAAACCTGAAATTGGGAAATGATTTCGGAATTATTTCCTATAATGAAACCCCGCTTAAAAAAATTGTAGCAAACGGAATTACCACGATTTCAACTCATTTTGAAGCCATGGGAAAAATTTTGGCAGAAATGGTTTTAAAAGGAAAAAGAGAGCAAATAGAAAATAAATCTTCGTTGATTATGCGAAACTCGTTATAAACACAGATTTCACGAATTGTCACGAATTCATATAACAGTAAAGCTTGTGAAATTAATTACACAAACAAAATTCGTGATAATTAGTGAAATTCGTGTTTTATTTCACAGTACAAACAAGTTTTGTTTAATAAATCAGTAAGCTTTTAATTAAAAAACAATTTATTGTTTTAATAGAATTATTTTATATACATTTGTAAATGTAAATTCTACACTTATTTTTTATTAATGTGGATTAAAAAGAAAAATAATTTGTTAGTTTTTTAATTAGTAGTTTTATTGAAGGAAAAAACCCTGAAAGATTGTAGCTTTCAGGGTTTGTTTTTTTAAAGTATTTTTTTCACTTTTTTATAAGTTCAGAACAAAATCGTTCAATAATTTTTCCTCGTATTTTTCTTTGTTGAAAGTGTAGAGATAAGATCCCTTGCGGGAAGACTGCATATCTTTTTCGTCTAGTTTATTCAGGATTTCCAGAGAATTAATTTTGCTGATGAAGTTTCGTTTATCTAATTCCTTGCTCAAAATGGCTTCATATAATTCCAGTAATTGTCGCATCGTGAATTTTTCAGGCAGCAATTCAAATCCAATTGGTTTAATCGAAGTTCTGTAACGTAATCTTCTAATGGCATTTTTTACCATTTCATTGTGGTCGAAAATTAAATTTGGTGCTTCAGCAATAGGAAACCATTCTGCATGGTAATTTTTAATAAGCTCAGTATTGTGATTTTCAATATTAATCAATGCATAATAAGAAACTGAAATAGTTCTTTCGACCGGGTCACGATCGATTTCGCTATAGGCATAAAGCTGCTCCATATATATATCATTCAATCCCGTATAAGTATTCAAAATTCTGATGGCAGCGTTATCTAATACTTCATCGCGTTTTAAAAAACCACCAATTAAGGACCATTTTCCCTTTTCAGGTTCAAAATCCCTTTGAATAAGAAGAATTTTCAATCCCTGGTGATCAAATCCAAAAATGATACAATCTACTGCTAATAAAACCTTATCTGCAGAGCTATAACTGTTTAGCATATTCTATAATTTATTGGTAAATATATAAACTTCCTCATAGGTTTCATAATTTTATTAATGTAGATTTTACACTTACATAATCAATGAGTCAAAAATAGAGTTAAAAAACTGACTTTTAGTAAAAAAGAGCATTCAAATTTCTCTTTTATGGTTCTTTTAGAACAAAAACAGGATAGTTACAGGACGCTTTTTTGAAAAAAATTCAATTAAAATGAAAAAACCAACACATTTAAAATAAGTTTTTATTTACAAAAATAATATTTTTTTCATTTTAAATACTTAAAAAACAGCGTATTTATAAATCTTTTTTTACTACCGTTTTTTTGATTAAAAAAGCGCTTTTTAGTAAAAAGTGTATATTTTACACAATTAACATTCAAAAAACGTTTCTTTTTTAAAAATAATGTTAATTTTTTAAATGTTTATTTCACACTTAAATTATCAGATATATTTTTTTTCACTCTTTTTTTTATGATATTAATTTGTTTTTCACTCTTTTTTTTATTTAAATTTACAAATGTAAGATTAACACTTATAATAACCACACTAACCAACCTTAAAATTAACCAGTATGTCAAACCACAAATTATTGTTGTATTGCAATTATTTATTGCCAAAAAAAGAATGGCTTTTAGCAGTATTAATGCTGCTATTTTCTGCTAATCAATTGTCTGCTCAAGGCAAAGAAATTAAAGGAATTGTTACTTCGGCACAAGACAATTTGCCTTTGCCGGGCGTGAACATTATGATAAAAGGAACAAAAACAGTTGCCGTAACTGGATTTGATGGAGAATATATAATTAAGGCATCTCCAAATGATGTTTTAGTTTTTTCATTTATAGGATTTCAAAACAAAGAGATAGCAGTAGGCGGTCAATCAAAAATTGATGCGGCGCTTACTGAAGATACCAACAAACTAAACGAAGTTGTAGTTATTGGGTATGGAACACAAAAGAAATCAGATCTTACGGGATCTGTAAGTGTTGTCAACCTGGAATCGGCTAAAAAAACGGTAACTTATGATGCTGCAAAAATGCTTCAGGGCCAGGTACCGGGAGTTACAGTACAATCATCAGGAGAACCGGGTGGTTTTGTCAATGTAAAAATTAGAGGTATAACTTCATTCACCAATAATAACCCTCTTTTTGTTATTGACGGAATTATGGTTGATGCTCCATACGATTTTGCGCCGGGAGAAATAGAATCGATGCAGGTTTTAAAAGATGCTTCTTCGGCTGCGATTTATGGTGTTCGTGGAGCAAACGGAGTTGTAATTATTACAACAAAAAAAGGAAAAGCCGGCAGAATGGATATCAAATTTAAATCTATTGTCGGGCTTCAGGATGTGGCTAAAAAATGGGATGTAACAGATCGTGTAGGATATCAAACCATTACTAACGAAGCAGAAAGAAACAGAGATCTTAGAGCCGGAGTTCCGGTAAGTATTGCTCCGGGAAATAATCCGGCAAGTCCTTCTTATATTTCAAATGTTGATACTGATTGGCAGAAAGAAGGTTTACAAACCGGAGTTGTACAAAATCAGACTCTTACATTTGGCGGAGGAGCAGAAAGTATCATGTACAGCTTTAATGTTGATTATTTTAAAAACACCAGTTACTTCAAAACGCCGCAAGATTATGAAAGATTGTCTACCAATTTAAATCTAAACGGTAAAAAAGGAAAATTCAAATACGGGGCAAAAATCGCTTACACTCAATCTGATAAAGAAATTTTTAACGAATATAATGTTGGCCAAACAGCTATTAGTGATTTATTAGGCGCTATACCAACAATGCCTGTATATGATTCTAACAGGCTGGGTGGTTACGGAGGTACAGATAACCTGACACAAAGAGCAATTTCGATGAACCCAATTGGTTATAATAATCTGATTGAAAATACCGGAAAAAGAAATCGTTTTATTGGTGATATCTGGGGTGAAGTCGAAATTGTAAAAGGACTTAAATACAAACTCGATGTAAGTTACGACAGAACCGATTGGCAAAACAGAAAATTTATGCCGCCAAGTGATTTAGGATGGTATTATATTACAACAAATGATGAAGCTTCTTTAGATGTTGCCAATGGAAATGAGTTGAGAACTTTCATGAACAATATATTAACGTATGAAGTTTCGCTTGGCAAGCACAAAATCGAAGCTTTGGCAGGATGGATTCAGGAAAGAAGAGATAATTACAACCATTGGTCAAAAGGTGTAGGATACGAGCCTGGTGAAATTAGTATGCTTCAATATGCTGATTCGAGAGATGCGGGAGAAACTAAATTTACAATTACCGGAATATCGTATATCAGCAGATTAAATTATTCTTATGATGACAGGTATTTACTTCAGGCAAATTTCAGACAGGATAAAACATCGCTTTTTAGCGAAAAAAATAATTCGGCAAATTTTTATTCCTTTTCAGGAGGATGGAAAATTAGCAACGAAAAGTTTTTAAAATTACCAGACTGGATCAGTAACATCAAACTTAGAGGAGGTTATGGAACATTGGGTAACAATACAATTCCGCAATACTTTTTTGCTTCAACAGTAAACAGTTTTGCAGGTTATGATTTTAATAATGAGCTTGCTCCGGGAACAACCGTAGTTGCAGCACTAGACCCGAATGTAAAATGGGAAAAAACAAGCAGCGCCAACGTTGCATTGGAGTTAGGATTTCTTGACAACGATTTACAATTTACAGCAGAATATTTTACAAAAAAGGTTACTGATATTTTAGTTAGAGTGCCTTTGCCTTTTTCTACAGGAGCTTTTCCGGCAGATATTTTTACCAATGCAGGAGATATGAAAAATCATGGTTTGGAGTTTACAGCATCATACAGTAATCATCACCATAAATTTAAATATGATATATCGGCCAATTTCGGAACATTGAAAAATGAAGTGACCAAAATTGGAGTTAATGGAAACCCGCTTTACGGAGCGGTTTCAAAAACAGAAGTAGGAAGATCGGTGGGAGAACTTTTTGCCTGGGAAGCTATTGGAATTTTTCAAAATGCAGCCGAAGTTACCTCTTCTCCAACCCAAACCGGAGCAGCACCCGGAGATATCAAATTTAGAGATGTAAATAATGATGGAATTATTACTGATGCTGACAGAACTTTTCAGGGAGTATCAATTCCTAAATATGGTTTCGGTTTAAATTTTAGCGCTTCGTATTCAAACTTTGATTTCTCGATGTTCTGGCAGGGAAGTGGCGGAAACAAGGTTTTTAATGCCATGTACCGCAATTTAATGATAGGACAATACACGAATCATCATGTAGATGAATTAAATTACTGGACACCTACCAATACCAATACTAATATTCCCGCTCCTGTAATTGGCGACCCAAACGGAAATGCCAGAGACTCCAACAGATTTATAGAAAGTGGTGACTATGTGAGACTACAAACGATGGAAATTGGATTTAACATTCCTTTGAATGATAAATTTATTCAAAAAGCCAAAGTTTATATCAACGGTCAAAATTTGCTGACCATTTCAAAATATAAAGGTTATGATCCTGATTTTAATAGCGAAGGATTACTGTCAAGAGGATATGATGGAGGATCTTTTCCAAATCCGAGAACAATTTCTTTAGGAGTAGAGGTAAGTTTCTAAACTGATTTAACCAATTTAAAACGTATTAAAATGAAATATAATATATATAACTATATAGCTGTTTTCTTTTCACTTGCTATGCTTACAACCAGCTGTGTTGAAAATGAAGATTTAGTACAGCTTGATCCAACTAATGATGCAGTAGATTCATTTTGGAAAACAGATCAGGATGCGCTGGAAGGAGTAAACGCCGCTTACGGAAGTTTACTAACAGACGGAACTTACATGCGCAGTACACCGCTTTTATTAGATGCAAAAGCAGATGATGCCCGTACAAATAGTCCGTGGGCATCGATGTATAATGTGGGACATTTCAATTCAAATGTAGCTGATGCCGCAATTTACGGCTGGGCTTTTGAAACCTATTATCAGGGAATTTATCGTGCCAATCAGGTTTTAACAAATGTGCCGAATATTGCATTTACAGACGCAGCATTAAAAAACAGAATATTAGGACAAGCCTATTTTTTAAGAGGATTGTACTTGTTTCATGCCGTAAACTTGTTCAAAAATGTTCCTTTACCAACAGAATTAGCGGTTTATTATCCACAAAAAACACAGGCAGAAGGCTGGGCGCAGGTGATTTCTGACTTTAAAACGGCTTCCGAATTATTACCAACTTCATATGATGGTGTTTCAGGTCTTGATGCGGGTCAAAAAGGACGTGCCACAAAAGGTGCCGCTTTAGGATATTTAGGAAAAGCTTATTTGTTTACCAAAGATTTCACAAACGCCAGAACAACATTCAAACAAGTTATAGATCTTGGAATTTATTCATTGGTTTCAAACTACCGTGATAATTTTACTACTGCCAACGAAAACAATTCAGAATCTCTTTTTGAAGTGCAATTTAGCAGAGACGCCGGTGGTGTTGAATTAGGTTGGGGCGGCGCTCCGACTTCTGGTTGGGGGAAAACTTCGGCAAGAGCCATAACGTATGCACCAAGAGCTTTTGGGTGGACAGATGTACAGCCAACATGGGCACTTTTTAATGAATATCAGGAAGAAAAAACAACGGCAAATACAATCGATCCGCGTTTGGATGCTACGATATTTTATAACAAACCGGGAACCAAATTATATGGTAAAGATTTTGCGGTATTTTATGCTTCAAGTCCGGCAGATTTAAACGATTTATTCTGTAGAAAATACCAAAATTCAGACGGAGAATTTGCAGACGAATACGATTGGCGTTCCGGTATCAACGAGCGATTATTGCGTTATGCCGATATTCTTTTAATGTATGCAGAATGTTTAAACGAAACAGGCGACACTCCCGGAGCCTACGGATATATTCAAATGGTACGAAACAGAGTGGGTTTGCCGGATTTGGCTACTGTAAAACCGGGAATGACACAGGATCAAATGAGAGATCAGATTGGGCATGAAAGATTTTTAGAATTTCCTCTTGAAGGACATCGTTTTGATGATATTCGTCGTTGGGGATGGCTTCAGGATGCCACAAAATTAGAATGGCTGAAATCAAGAGATGCAGAATTTAATTCGTACCTGCCAGGAAGAGAATATTTCCCAATTCCACAACTGGAAAAAGATAACAATCCGGGAATAATTCAGAACGACAGTTATTAAAAAAAGTTTTCAGTCTCAGTTTTCAGTACCGTGCAAACTGAGACTGAAAACTAAATTTAACCATTAACTTAAATTATATCACAATGAAAACAATAACAGGTTTGGTTTTATTCGCAATATTATTAGGAAGTTGTCAAAATGAAGACATTGTTTCTCCAACAGAAGAAACAAGTGCTGCAACTCAAAATTCAGAGGTTAAAAATATAACAGCAAAAACAGTCAGCGGAAACGTCCCGTCACATGACCCGAGTACGATTATAAAAAGCGGTGTTAATTATTATGTTTTCACCACAGGAGATAATATCCCAATGACATATTCGACAAATTTAACCAACTGGACATGGGGAACCTCAGTGTTTACTTCAACGCCAAGCTGGATAACAGGATATGTTCCGGGTTTTACCAAAACATTTTGGGCGCCGGATCTGGCGTGGTTTAATAACAGATGGAATATGTATTATTCCTGTTCTACTTTTGGGTCTGCAACTTCAGCAATTGGGTTGGTAACGGCTCCGTCAATTTCACAAAGTGCAGGAACAAAATGGACAGACAGAGGCGTTGTTGTTTCTTCGTCATCAGCGTCAGATGTAAATGCGATCGATCCTTCGATTTTAGTAGATGGCAGTAATGTTTATATGGCTTACGGTTCCTGGCATGCAGGTATTGGCGTAGTACAAATTAATGTTTCAACAGGAAAACCAACAGGAACAAGAACCATTGTAGCAGGTGGAAATAGTGCTTCGTGGGAAGCTCCTTGCTTAATTAAAGAAGGAAATTATTACTATATGTTCGTTAACCGGGGATCTTGCTGCAATGGCGTAAACAGCACTTATTATATTGTAGTAGGTCGTTCAACAAGTCCGTTTGGGCCTTTTACAGATAAAAATGGAGTCAATTTAAGAAACGGCGGCGGAACAACAGTTTTGGCAACACAAGGGAATTATATTGGTCCGGGACATTTATCCAGAATAGTTGGAACACAAAAAGGAGCTGTTCATTATTATGATGGCGCCGATAACGGAAATCCGAAACTCGAAATTGTCTATTTTACATGGTCATCAGGATGGCCGGCACTTTCGTATTAAATTTTAATATCAGAGGAAAGATTCACAAACTTTCCTCTTTATCACATAACAAATAATTATCCACACATGAAAAAAGCATTTTTAATCACATTCCTTATTAGTATTTGTAGTCAGTTTAGTTTCGCTCAAGGCGAAATTACCGTAGTAACCGTAAAAAATAATGCAGACGCACCAACCATCAATAAAAATATTTACGGACATTTTGCTGAACATTTAGGACGCTGTATTTACGGAGGATTTTTTGTTGGAGATACTTCAAAAATACCAAATACAAAGGGTGTAAGAAATGATATTATTGCTGCTCTAAAAGATTTAAAAATTCCGAATTTAAGATGGCCGGGAGGCTGTTTTGCAGATACGTATCACTGGAAAGATGGCATTGGACCAAAAGAACAACGACCAACAATCGTAAACCAATGGTGGGGTGGCGTTACAGAAGACAACAGTTTTGGAACACATGATTTTCTTAATTTGTGTGAACTTCTTGGTGCAGAACCATATTTATCTGGAAACGTAGGAAGCGGAACCGTTCAGGAATTATCTGATTGGGTTCAATACGCCAATTTTAGCGGCAAAAGCCCAATGAGTGATTTGCGTAAAAAAAATGGAAGAACCGAGCCATGGAAAGTTAAATTCTGGGGAATTGGAAATGAAGCCTGGGGTTGTGGAGGAAATATGACAGCAGAATATTACGCCGGAGAATACCGCAAGTTTGCCACATTCATGTCTGATTGGGAAAATACAGGCGGAATTACCAGAATCGCTTCAGGATCAAACAGCGCCGATTATAATTGGACAGAAGTTTTAATGAAAAATATTCCGCTAAATATGTTGGGCGGAGTAGGCGTGCATCATTATGCTGTAATCGATTGGGGTAAAAAAGGAGAGGCCGTTAATTTTACCGAAGAAGGTTATTTTAAAACCATGAAATCAGCCTTAAAAATGGAAGAATTGGTTACAAAACATTCTGCCATTATGGATAAATACGACCCTGAAAAAAAAGTAGCCATGATGGTTGACGAATGGGGAGGCTGGTATGACGTAGAAAAAGGAACAAATCCCGGATTTTTATACCAACAAAATACAATGAGAGATGCGGTTTTAGCCGGATCAACTTTAAATATTTTCAACAATCATGCAGACAGAGTTCGTATGGCCAATTTAGCACAATGTGTAAACGTTTTGCAAGCCGTGATCCTTACAGACAAAGCTAAAATGATTACAACGCCAACCTATCATGTTATGAAAATGTATAGCGTTCATCAGGATGCCAAATTGTTGCCGATAAGTTTTAATTCTCCAAATTATACTTTTAATGGAGAAACAATTCCTGCGATTTCGGCATCAGTTTCAAAAGATAAAAATGGAGCAATTCATATTTCATTAGTCAATGTAGATGCAAAAAATAAAAACAAAGTCGAAATTGACTTAAAAGATCTTGGGGTTAAAAACTTTACAGGAACCGTTTTAACATCGGCAAAACTTCAGGATTACAATTCATTTGATATGCCAAATAAAATTATACCAACAGTTTTTAAAGGTTTCGAAAACAAAAAAGGAAAATTAGAAATTACAATTCCTCCTTTTTCGGTTGTTGTTTTAGAAGGAAAATAAAAATCTAAAAAGATGAAAAAATCAAATTCCATTATAAAAAAAGCATTCAAATTAGCACTGTTTTTGCTTGCAGCGATTGTTGTAAGTTGTTCTAATGATGATCCTGCTGCCGAAAATCCGGATCCGCCTGTAGTTGTTGATCCGCCTGTGGTTACACCAGTTTTTCCGGGACCTGCTTATGCGGATAATTATACTTCAATTTCAAGTTGGGGAAGCAGAGCACAATGGAATTTAGCCAACGTACATGATCCATCCGTAGAAAAATCAGGGGAGTATTATTATATGTATCAAACTGATGCTTCTTACGGAAATGCACATGAAGGCAACGGACATTTTTTCTACAGAAGATCAAAAGATTTAATCAATTGGGAATTTATGGGATCTTCAATGACACAGGCTCCGGCTTGGGTAAAAGATTCCCTAAACAACAAAAGAGCAAGAATGTCGCCTGCCCTTCCTCCTATCGAAAACCCGAATTATGCATATTGGGCGCCGTGCGTTCGAAAAGTGGGAAACAAATTCAGAATGTACTATAGCATTGTCGTAACGAATCCGATTGTAGGATCAGACACTAATACATCCTGGTCAGAACGTGCTTTTATTGGCTTAGCCGAAACGGACGATTTGGCTTCAAATAATTGGACAGATAAAGGAATGGTCGTTTGTTCTGAACCTGATGGTGTAAAAAGTTACGTTAGAAACGGAGGAAACGATTGGGATGCTTATTTTAAATTCAACGCCATTGATCCGAGTTTTATCGAAACACCCGAAGGTGATCAGTATTTAATTTACGGTTCATGGCATTCCGGAATTGCAGCCTTAAAATTAAATCCAACCACAGGAAAACCGGATAAATTACAAACAATCGATGATTACGGAGTGCGAATTGCAGGACGCGGAAACGTAAATACAAACCGCTGGCAGGCACTCGAAGGACCGGAAATTATTTATAATCCCGACACACAATATTATTATTTGTTTTTGGCTTATGATGAATTATCAGTTGCATACAACACACGTGTAGCACGTTCAAAAAATATTTTGGGGCCATATTTAACCAATACAGGAATGAGTATTACCACAGGAGCAGAATGTTTCCCGATGTTGACGCATCCCTATTCTTTTAAAAATCATACGGGTTGGGTTGGTTTTGCGCATTGCGGAATTTTTCAAAACCCAACAAGTAAACAATGGTATTACGCTTCGCAAGCCCGTTTGCCAGAGGGAGTTCCCGGAATTAATGTTTCGAATGCTATAATGATGGGACATGTTCGCGGTATTCAATGGACAGAAGATGGCTGGCCGGTAGTAGAACCGGAACGTTATGCAGGAGTGCCAACAACCGCTTTTGCCGAAGCCAATATCATTGGAACATGGGAACAAATTACAATGAATTATCAATACAAAACCATTCAAAAATCGATAACAATTAATTTAACCGCTGATAAAAAAGTAAGTGGAGATGTTACAGGAACATGGTCCTATGAAAGCACCAAAAAAATCCTGACGATAAATGGGGTAAAATGCAATGTAATTGATGCCTGGGATTGGGAATCGGCAACCAGAAAAGTAACGCTAAGTTATACCGGATTAACCACAACGGGATTACCCGTTTGGGGTAAAAAAGTGAATTAGAAAATTCCAAATCCCAAAAATAAATAATAGCCATAGATTTCAAAAAAGCGGTTTGTATTTTTAAAGCTCCAGCGGAGCAGAATGTTTATAGCCAATACAATATGTTCTTTCTATTAGCTCCAGCGGAGCGATATCTAAGTTTTTTAATTGACGAAAATATGTCACCCCGCTGGGGTTCTTGTGAAAAACAAATAGATTTCTATAAATATGTCGCCCCGCTGGGACTTACTTTATAATAACTTAAAAAGAATTAAAGATCAAAAAAATCTGCTCCCGATAGCTATCGGGACTGCGTGAAAAAAGAATTAACGCATAGAAAATATGTCTTAAAAGAAATCATAATGAAAAACCTAATTACAAGCCTTTCACTTTTAGTTTTGATTGCATCCAGCAAAACAGCTGTGGCGCAATCAACTCAAATTGACCCTGCAAAATTCAATAATCCTATCATTAAAGATCAATATACAGGCGATCCCGCGGCATTGGTTTACAAAGACAAAGTCTACTTATATGCGGGTCATGACGAAGCGCCAAATGATTTTCATTTTTATAAAATGAACGAATGGGTGGTGTATTCTTCATCAGATATGAAAAAGTGGGAATCGCATCCCGTGCCGTTGAAGGCGAGTGAGTTTAAATGGGCTTCTGGTGATGCATGGGCTTCGCAGGTTATTGAAAGAAACGGAAAGTTTTATTGGTATGTAACCGTTTCGCACGGAACAATTTCGGGAAAATCAATTGGAATTGCCATTTCAGACAACCCAACCGGACCATTTAAAGATGCATTGGGAAAAGCTTTAATTACAAATGATATGACAACGCATACCAAAATAAGCTGGGATGATATTGACCCGACAGTTTATATTGACGACGATAATCAGGCGTATTTAATTTGGGGAAACACAGTTTGTCATTATGCTAAATTAAAAGAAAATATGCTCGAATTAGACGGACCAATTCAAACAATAGATTTACCGCATTTTACCGAAGCACCCTGGATTCACAAACACAAAGGCTGGTATTATTTGTCTTATGCATATGAATTTCCTGAGAAAATTGCCTACGCCATGAGCAAGTCAATTACAGGACCTTGGGAATTTAAAGGCATTTTGAATGAAATAGCCGGAAACAGTAACACAAATCATCAATCGATAATTGATTTTAAAGGACAACCGTATTTTATTTATCATAACGGAGCAACGCAGCCAAATGGGGGAAGTTTTCGAAGATCTGTCTGCGTTGATAAATTGTTTTATAATAAAGACGGAACAATGAAAAGAGTGGTGATGACATCTGAAGGAATTCAGTAAAAAGTTTTCAGAATAAAAACAGACCAAACTTAAATTTTCTTATATCACTTATATGGTTTACAAAAACATAAAATATATACTTTCTGTTTTAATGATGCTGATGGTTTCGGCTTCATTTGCACAGGAAATTGTGGTACACGATCCGGTTGTCATTAAACAAAAAGATACTTATTATTTGTTTTGTACCGGAAAAGGAATTAGTGTTTTTAGTTCGAAAGATTTAAAAAACTGGAATAAAGAGGCACCGGTTTTTGCAGAAAAACCAGTTTGGGCAGATGGAGTTGCAGCCGATTTTAAAAATCATATTTGGGCGCCGGATATTTCATTTCATAACAATACATATTACCTCTATTATTCTGTTTCGGCTTTTGCCAAAAACACATCGGCAATTGGCGTTGCAACCAACACAACCTTAGATTCAAAAGATAAAAATTACAAATGGGTCGATCAGGGAATTGTCATTCAATCGCAACCCAACCGTGATATGTGGAATGCAATTGATCCCAATTTAATTTTTGATGAAAACAATACGCCTTGGTTATCATTTGGTTCTTTTTGGGAAGGATTAAAATTGGTAAAACTAAATCCGGATTTAAAATCGATTGCACAGCCACAGGAATGGCACACTATTTCAAAACGTAAAAGAACTTTTGAATTGCCAGATTCTGATCCCGGCGATGGTGCGCTCGAAGCTCCTTTTATCTTTTATAAAAACGGTTATTATTACCAATTTCTTTCTTGGGATTTATGCTGTCGCGGAGAAAAAAGCACCTATAAAGTTGTTGTCGGAAGATCTAAAAATGTCACCGGACCTTATATCGATAAAGACGGAAAATCATTAAATGAAGGCGGAGGCAGTTTAGTAGTTCAGGGCGATGAGAATTACTTTGGCGTAGGCCATAACAGCGCTTATACGTTTGACGGTAAAGATTATATTTTTTACCACGGCTACGAAAAGAAAACCAATGGAACACCAAAATTAATAGTTAGAGAAATGATTTGGGATGCTGATTTATGGCCCGTTTTGAAATAGAATATAGAACAAAGAATATAGAACAAAGAATATAGAACATGGAATATAGAAGATAGAGGCAAGAAGAAAGAATCAAGATTTTGCCAAGATTAAGGGATTAAAAGATTAGAAAAAAATCTGCTAAATCTGCCAGATCTGCGTGAGAAATTTTTTAAACACATACATATCTATTTGTCTTCAAGTAAATGAAATGCCTTTTTAGCGCCCAAAAACTATGTTTCTATGTGTTTAAATTAAAGATATAGTTAAAAAAAAACAAAAATCCGTTTTAACCCGCGTCATCCGCGTGCCATAAAACACAAACGAATAACAATGAAGTACAATTTAATTACCAAAATTACCCTTTGCGGTTTATTGCTGAACGGCTTTTATGCATCGGCGCAAAAAAATAATCTTCAGGTTGATGTTGCTAAAACAATAACGAAAATCCAACCAACGATGTATGGAGTGTTTTTTGAAGACATCAATTTTGCTGCCGATGGAGGTTTGTATGCTGAAATGATCAAAAACAGATCGTTTGAATTCGAAACCCCGATGATGGGTTGGAAAGAACCAAACAGCGACCGACATAAACTAAATGAGCAATCCGGAATCGCAAATATTATTCAGTACTCTCAAAAAGGAACAAATCATAATTACTGCAGGGTTACTGTAAAAGATGCCAGCGGTTATGAATTGATAAATGAAGGTTTTAGGGGAATGGGAATCAAAAAAGATTTGCATTATAATTTGTCTCTGAAAGCTTCAAAAATATCCGGAGACATTTCGAAGATTAAAATTCAATTCATAGATAAAAATAAAAAGGTTTTAGGTGAAACTTCGATTGCACCAACCTCAAAAGACTGGACAAATTATACAGCACAATTAACGGCAACTGCAACAGAAGCAAAAGCACAAATTAGATTCACTTTTGAAGGAACCGGAGTTATAGATTTAGATGTGATTTCTCTTTTTCCGGAAGACACCTGGAAAGGCAGAAAAAATGGAATGCGTGCTGATTTAGTACAATTATTATACGATTTGAAACCAGGATTTTTACGTTTTCCGGGAGGTTGTATTGTTGAAGGAAAAACATTGGCATTACGTTACCAATGGAAAAAATCGATTGGAAATGTTGAAGACAGAGAAACCATGATTAACAGATGGAATACGGAATTTGCACACAAATTGGCGCCGGATTATTTCCAGAGTTTTGGTTTAGGATTTTATGAATATTTCCAGCTTTCAGAAGATATTGGAGCTTCTCCATTGCCCATTTTAAGCTGTGGAATGGCTTGTCAGTTCAACACAGGAGAATTGGTTCCGATGGATCAAATCGATCCTTATGTGCAGGATGCTTTAGATTTAATTGAATTTGCCAATGGTGATCAAACGACAGCCTGGGGAAAAGTGAGAGCTGATATGGGACACCCAAAACCATTCAATTTAAAATTTATTGGAGTTGGAAATGAGCAATGGGGACCAGATTATATCGAGCGTTTCAAAGTGTTTCAAAAAGCCATCAAATCAAAATATCCAAACATTACCATTGTGTCCGGAACAGGGCCATTTCCTGACGGAGATTTCTTTGATTATGGCATGGCAGCACTTAAAAAACTGAACGCAGAAATCGTTGACGAGCACTATTATAAAGACCCGGCATGGTTTCGAAAAAATGTAACCCGTTACGATAATTACGATCGTAAAGGACCAAAGATTTTTGCCGGAGAATATGCAGCGCAAAGTGTAGAAATTGCAAGTCCGGATAACAAAAACAATTGGGAATGTGCTTTCTCTGAAGCCGCTTTCATGACCGGAATGGAGCGCAATGCTGAGGTCGTTCATTTAACTTCTTATGCACCTTTGCTGGCTCACGTTGAAGGCTGGCAATGGACACCGGATATGATTTGGTTCAATAATTTACAATCTTACGGAACACCAAATTATTATGTTCAGAAATTATTTTCTAATAATAAAGGAACGGATTTAATTAAGATTACAAAAGACGGAAAACCTGTAATTGGTGAAAATGATTTGTTTGCATCTGCAGTAAAAGATGTGAATTCTAAAGAAGTAATTCTGAAAATTGTGAACACTGCTGCAACGGCTCAAAATGTTTCAATTGATGTAAAGGGAACAAAATTAGACACAAAAGGAACAGCAATAATTTTAAAAGGAGATGGACTTAATGATGAAAATTCTTTTGATGCTCCGACGAAAATTAGTCCAAAAGAAAGTGAATTTAAGTTGAAAGGGAGTCAGGTTCAATATGATTTTCCGGCGTACTCGGTTACTGTTTTAAAAATTAAGATGAAGTAATCGCAACAGAATAAATGTATAAGCAACGTTTATTTTCTGTTTTAACCTTAAATGCCTGTTTTGATGCATTATTTGTAAAAAAATCAAGAGCTTATTTTTGTTAAGTGTTTTTTATACACTTATAAATTATTTATAATTATATTTGCGTTATTAAAAATTAATTTCGAATGAAAAATTACGTTATAGGATTGGACTACGGAACAGATTCTGTTCGAGCGATGTTAATAGATACTGAAAATGGGCAGGAGTTAGCATCAAATGTTTCTCATTACAAAAGATGGAAAAACAAACAATATTGTGACGCATCGATAAATCAGTTTCGTCAGCATCCTTTGGACCATATAGAAGGTTTAGAAATTACCATTCAAACCGTTATAAAAGAAAGTAAAGTTGATCCTTCTTTGATAAAAGGAATTTGCATTGACACGACTGGATCATCACCGGTTCCGGTTACGAAAGACGGAATTCCGCTTGCTTTGACAAAAGGTTTTGAGGAAAATCCAAACGCAATGATGGTTCTTTGGAAAGATCATACTTCAATCAACGAAGCAAATGAAATCAATGAATTGGCAGTAAGCTGGGGCGGAGAAAACGTAACAAAATATGTTGGCGGAATTTATTCATCAGAATGGTTTTGGGCAAAAATCCTGCACATTGCCAGAGAAGATGAAGCGGTTAGAAATGCAGCACACACGTGGATGGAACACTGCGATTTAATGACGTATTTGTTAATTGAAGATAAAGATTTAAAAATCTTTAAGAGAAGCCGTTGCGCAGCGGGCCACAAAGCAATGTGGCACGAAGACTGGAATGGTTTGCCTCCGGTTGAATTCTTAGAAAAACTACATCCATATTTGGCACAACTTCGAGGCAATTTATATGATGAAACGTATACATCTGATTTAGTTGCCGGAAATTTAAGCAAAGAATGGGCAGACCGTTTAGGACTTTCAACTGAAACAATTGTGGCTGTTGGAACTTTCGACGCGCATTCTGGAGCTGTTGGAGCAAAAATTGGAGAGAATACTCTAGTTCGCGTTATGGGAACTTCAACCTGTGATATTCTGGTAGGTTCTTATGATGAAGTTGGAACAAAAACCGTTCGCGGAATCTGCGGGCAAGTTGATGGATCTGTAATTCCAGGTTTTATTGGTTTAGAAGCGGGACAATCTGCTTTTGGAGATTTATTGGCCTGGTACAAAGAATTACTGCTTTGGCCAACAGATCATTTATTAACGGCTTCAACCGTTTTAAATGATGCTCAAAAAGAACAATTAAGAGAAGAATTCAGTGATAAATTAATTGTGGAACTGACCAAAGAAGCAGAGAAAATTCCGGTTTCAGAAAGTCTTCCAATTGCTTTGGACTGGATCAACGGAAGAAGAACTCCAGATGCAAACCAAGAATTAAAAAGTGCAATTTCGAATTTATCTTTAGGAACAAAAGCACCACATATTTTTAAAGCTTTAGTAAACGCAATTTGTTTTGGAGCGAAAAAAATCGTGGATCGTTTTGAAGAAGAAGGTGTAAAAATTGACAGCGTAATCGGAATTGGTGGCGTTGCCCGTAAATCTCCTTTTATCATGCAGACTTTGGCTAACGTTTTAAACAAGCCAATTAAAATTGCAGCTTCAGATCAGACTCCGGCTTTGGGAGCAGCGATTTACGCAGCAGTTGCCGCCGGAATTTATCCAAATGTAATTGAAGCAAGTCAAAAAATAGGAAGCGATTTTGACGGAGAATATTTTCCTCAATTAGACAAAGTAGCAGCTTATAACAAACTGCTTATCGCTTACGATCAATTAAGTGCTTTCGCAGATCCATCTATTAAAATTACACAAAATGAGTTCTCTTTATAAAGATTTAAAACAAGAATGCTACGAAGCAAATATGCAATTAAATGCATTGAATTTGGTAGTTTATACTTTTGGGAATGTAAGTGCTGTGGACAGAAAAAATGGTGTTTTTGCCATAAAACCAAGCGGAGTTCCGTACGAAGATTTAAAACCGGAAGATATTGTTATTGTCGATTTTGATAATAACATTATTGAAGGAACTATGCGTCCGTCTTCAGATACAAAAACACATGCCTATTTATACAAAAACTGGCCAAATATTGGTGGCGTTGCACACACGCACGCAACCTATTCTGTGGCTTGGGCGCAATCACAAAGAGATATTCCAATTTTTGGAACTACACATGCCGATCATTTAACGGCAGATATTCCCTGTGCACCACCAATGGCAGATGCGCTTATTGAAGGAAATTACGAACACAATACCGGAATTCAGATTTTGGATTGTTTCAAAGAAAAAAATCTTTCGTACGAAGAAGTAGAAATGGTTTTGATCGGAAACCACGGTCCGTTTGCCTGGGGGAAAAATGCAGCAAAAGCAGTTTACAACAGCAAAGTTCTTGAAGTCGTAGCCGAAATGGCCTACCTGACTTTACAAATAAACCCAAACGCACCAAGATTAAAAGATTCCCTAATAAAGAAACATTATAACCGCAAACACGGAAAAGATTCGTATTACGGACAATAAATAATTTTAGAATTTAGATTAAAGATTTTAGATTTAAAATCAGAAGAAAAAACGATTAAACAGTTCAACAATATAACGATTAAACAATGATAGATATCTCTCAAAAAGAAGTATGGTTTGTAGTAGGAAGCCAGGAATTATACGGTGAAGAAACACTAAGAAAAGTGGCAGAGCATTCGCAAATAATTGCAAAAGGATTAGATGCAACATCTAGTATTCCGGTAAAAGTAGTTTATAAAGATGTAGTGAAATCGCCTGCACAAATATTAGATGTTTGTTTAGCAGCAAATTCTGCTAAAAACTGTATCGGAATTATTGCCTGGATGCATACTTTCTCGCCTGCAAAAATGTGGATTGGCGGATTGAGCATTTTAAAAAAACCATTATGCCATTTACATACACAATACAATGCTGAAATTCCGTGGGGAACAATCGACATGGATTTCATGAACCTGAATCAATCGGCTCACGGAGATCGTGAATTTGGATTTATCATGTCAAGAATGCGAAAAAAACGCAAAGTGGTTGTTGGACATTGGGAAGATGAAAGAGTTCAGAAAAAATTAGGCATCTGGACAAGAGTAGCTTTGGGTTGGGATGAACTTCAAAACTTAAAAGTAGCCCGTATTGGAGACAATATGCGTGAAGTTGCCGTAACAGAAGGAGATAAAGTAGAAGCTCAGATTCGTTTCGGAATGTCAGTTAACGGTTTTGATTCTTCAGATGTTACCAAATATATTGAGAAAGTGACGGATAAAGAATTAAATGATTTATTGGCAGTTTACGAGCAATCATATACTTTGACTGATGCTTTAAAAGAAGGCGGAGCGCAAAGAAGTTCATTAGCGGAAGCGGCAAAAATTGAATTAGGTTTAAGAGCTTTCCTTGAAGAAGGAGGTTTTGGAGCTTTTACAGATACGTTTGAAAATTTGGGTGTTTGGAAACAATTACCAGGAATTGCAACACAAAGATTAATGGCCGACGGTTATGGTTTTGGTGGAGAAGGAGATTGGAAAACAGCGGCAATGGTTCGTGCCTTAAAAGTAATGAACGTTGGTCTTGAGGGAGGAACGTCTTTCATGGAAGATTACACATACCATTTTACACCGCAAAAATCATACGTTTTAGGATCTCACATGTTAGAAATTTGTCCATCTATTGCAGATGGAAAACCTTCTTGTGAAGTGCATCCTTTAGGAATTGGCGGAAAAGAAGATCCTGCTCGTTTGGTGTTTAATTCACCTGCCGGAGATGCAATTAATGTTTCTTTGGTTGATATGGGAACTCGTTTCCGTTTAATTGTAAACGAAGTTGAAGCGATAAAACCAATGGCTGAATTGCCAAAACTGCCAGTTGCAAGAGTTTTATGGGATTGTAAACCAAATCTTGATATCGCAGCAACAGCTTGGATTTTGGCTGGTGGAGCGCATCACACGGTTTATAGCCAGTCGCTAACAACAGAATATATGGAAGATTTTGCAGATATCGCCGGAATCGAATTATTGGTTATTGATGAAAAAACAACAATTAGAGATTTCAAAGATAAAATTAACGCCAACGAAGCTTACTATCATTTGTTTCAACATGGGCTTTAATTTCTAGGTACAAAGGTTAAAAGTGGCAAAGGTTCAGAGGTTTTTATTTTGATTTATAATTGCTACTTTTAACTTTTAACATCTAACATTTAACCAATTAAAAATATCATTTATGAATGTATTAAAACGTTATATTTTTGGAATTGGCCTACTGAGTTTGGCTTTTATTTCAGTTCAATGCAAAAACGATAAAAAAATGGATGACACTACAGTTTCTTCAGATAAAAAAGCGACGGTTACAATTGAGAAATCTTCTTACGGAACAACTGCAAAAGGAGAAAAAGTCGACAGTTATAAATTGAAAAACCAAAATGGGATGGAAGTTGATATCATCACTTTTGGTGGAAGAATTACAGATTTAAAAGTGCCAAATAAAGAAGGTGTTTCGGAAAATGTGGTAATCGGATTTGATAATTTGGCTCAATACGAAAAAGCGAATCCTTTTTTTGGAGCTTTAATCGGAAGATACGGAAACCGAATTGCTAAAGGAAAATTTACTTTAGACGAAAAGGAATATCAGTTGGCAATCAACAATGCTCCAAATGCTTTGCACGGTGGACCGCAGGGATATTTTAATGTGGTTTGGAAAGCTGATGAGGTAAAATCCGGAGATGCGGCAACTTTGAAATTATCTTATTTAAGTAAAGATATGGAAGAAGGTTATCCTGGAAATTTAAAAGTTTTTGTAACGTATACATTGACAAATGATAATCAATTAGAAGTATTATATGAAGCAACGACAGATAAGAAAACGGTTGTGAATTTAACGCAACATTCTTATTTCAACTTATCCGGAGATTTCACAAAAACAATCTTAGATCATGAACTGACTTTGAATGCAGATAAATTAGTTCCGGTTGATGCGACTTTAATTCCGACAGGAAAATTAGATGATGTTGCCAATACGCCTTTCGATTTCAGAAAACCAAAATTAATTGGAAAAGATATCAATGCTAAAAATGAGCAGTTAGAAAGAGGAAAAGGTTACGATCACTGTTGGGTATTGAACAATCCTGAAAAAGGAAAAACAATCATAGTAAAAGTGTATCACGCAGCAAGCGGAAGAATTCTGGAAATGACAACAGACGAACCAGGAATTCAGTTTTACTCAGGAAATTTCCTTGACGGAACGCTGCCAATACCAAACGGCGGAACATTCGCACACAGAACCGGTTTATGTTTAGAAACAGAACATTATCCGGATTCTCCAAACCAGAAAAACTTCCCGACAACGGTTTTAAACCCGGGAGAAAATTATAAAACTAAAACTACTTTCAAATTCTCTGTTCAGAAATAGTTTTGGAATTATGTTAATTAGTTAGTAATTCTCTAAGAAACCTCGAAAGTTATGCTTTCGAGGTTTTTTTATTTGTAAATAACGAAGATGAATAACTATAAAATAGACCTTGTTAATTCGTGCTATTTTTTCTTACATTTGGGAGATAACTATCTAAAAAAAACCTCTTACTTATGAAAAAACCAATTAAATTATTACTTCTTTTATTAATCTATTCTATAGGTGCAATAGGAAGTGCTCAGGTTCAGATGAATTATAAATTTGACACGCCTTATGGTAAAAATACCGCTGTTGGAAAATTTACTGAAATTAATGGAGCTAAAATCTATTATGAAGAATATGGAAAAGGTGAACCTTTGTTATTGATTCATGGAAATGGAGGAAGTATTGAATCAATGGGAAATCAAATCGATTATTTTAAAAGTAAATACAGAGTTATTGTTGCTGATAATAGAGGCCAAGGTAAATCGGAGTTGAAAACAGATTCTTTAACATACGTTCAGATTACAAATGATATAGAGGAATTAGTTAATCGCTTAAAACTAGATTCGATAAGTATTATTGGATGGAGTGATGGTGGAATTGTTGGTTTACAAATGGGTATTTCTGGTAAGTCAAAAATAAAGAAAATTGTGGCGATGGGGGCAAATTTAAGACCTGATGCTACAGCTGTTAATTCATGGGCTACAAATGATGTGCAGAACATGAGAAAAATGATTGTGTCAAAAATTAAAGCGAAAGACACTAGTGAGAATTGGAATCTACAAAAACAGCTTGCCGGACTTTTAGTAGATCAGCCTAATATTGCAACTAAAGATTTATCAAAAATTAAAGCAAAAGTACTTATAATAGCAGGAGATAAAGACATTATTAAAAATGAACATTCGGTAGAAATTTTTGAAAATATACCTAAGGCACAGTTATGTATTATGCCTGGCGAAACTCATTTTGCACCGGCTTCAAGTCCGGAAGTATTTAATGCATTAGCAAATAAGTTTTTATCAGAACCGTTTAAAAGACCAGATTCAGATTGGACTAAATGGGGTAAATAAAAGCAGATTTAAAGTTTTATTTTTCTGGTAACTGTGTCTCTTTGCTAGATCATTTATTAAAACATAGAAAACAAAAATAAAATGAAACATCTATTCAAAGCAGAATTAAATTGGGCTTCAAGCCCAAATCCCGAACAATCAGCTTCAAAATTCTATAGTAAAAGCCATAAAATTGTTATTGAAGGTAAACCAGTTTTAAATGTTTCGGCAGCAAAAGCGTTCAAAGGCGATCCGGAATTATACAATCCAGAAGATTTATTATTGAGCAGTTTGGTTTCCTGCCACATGATGTCCTATTTATATGTATGTTCTCAAAACGGAATAGAAATTTTGGAATATTCAGATAATGCCGAAGCAACACTCGAAGTTAATCCAGATGGGAGCGGGCGTTTTGTTGAGGTTCTGTTAAATCCAAAAGTAAAAATTTCGAATCAAGATAAAATTGATTTAGCAATTGAACTTCATACAAAGGCAAATCAATTGTGTTTTATCGCTAATTCTTGCAATTTTCCTGTTTTACATGAGGCGAGTTGTGAAGCCATTTAAATGAATATTGTTGTAAAACATAGCCCGCGGTTTCAACCGTGGGATACGGTTTGAATATATATATTGTGTCCCACGGTTGAAACCATTGGCTATATGTATTGCGAAAAGTTTGTATTAATCTGTAAGCAAGATAAGATTCTTCCTAAAACCAAAAAAACCTCTTCGAAAGAAGAGGTTTTTGTACCCGGAGCCGGAGTCGAACCGGCACGGTTTCCCACAGGTGTTTGAGACCAGCGCGTCTACCAATTCCGCCATCCGGGCTTAGCAGACGAAAAAACAACTAATAAATCAGTTATTTTAACGCAATAGAATAAGTGATTATGATGTCATAACTGTGCTTATTCCTTTAACACGGTGCAAATGTAAAAAATTAAATTAAATGTTCTACTAAAAATACTTAAATTTTTCCTTTCAGTCTCCAATAAATTTTCTAAATTTGCACCTCGTTAAAACGACGCACACACAACTAACTACAAAACAACAAATTATAATGTCGCACCTAGAACCAGAAGCTAAAATTTTTGCTTGTTCAAAAAGTGTTTATCTTGCAGAGAAAATTGCCGAACAATACGGAATTCCACTAGGCAAAGTAACGATGTCAACGTATAGTGATGGAGAATTTCAGCCATCTTACGAAGAGTCAATCAGAGGATTACGCGTTTTTATCGTGTGCTCAACTTTTCCATCTGCTGATAATTTGATGGAATTATTACTAATGATTGATGCTGCAAAACGCGCATCAGCAAGACATATTACAGCTGTTATGCCTTATTTTGGTTGGGCAAGACAGGATAGAAAAGACAAACCAAGAGTTCCGATTGGAGCAAAGTTAGTAGCTAATTTACTAACCGCTGCAGGAGCAACAAGAATCATGACAATGGATTTGCACGCAGATCAAATTCAGGGATTCTTTGAAAAGCCGGTAGATCATTTATTTGCATCAACCATCTTTTTGCCATATGTGCAGAGTTTAAATTTAGAAAATCTAACAATTGCATCTCCAGATATGGGAGGTTCAAAAAGAGCATATGCTTACTCTAAGTTTTTAGAATCAGATGTAGTAATCTGTTATAAACAAAGAAAAGCAGCCAACGTTATCGACACTATGGAGCTAATAGGTGAAGTAAAAGGTCGTAACGTAATATTAGTAGACGACATGATCGATACTGGTGGAACATTAGCAAAAGCGGCAGATTTAATGATCGAAAAAGGAGCATTAAGCGTTAGAGCAATTTGTACACACGCTATTTTATCAGGCGGCGCTTACGAAAAAATTGAAAATTCGAAATTAAGCGAATTAATAGTTACCGATTCTATCCCGTTAAAGAAAGAATCAAACAAAATTAGAGTAGTGAGTTGTGCACCTCTTTTTGCTGAAGTTATGCACATGGTGCACCACAACAATTCCATCAGTGGAAAATTTATAATGTAAGAAGCAATATGCTTTAGGCTTTAAGCCGTAAGCTATTTCACTATTACAAAAAGCCTAAAGCATATTGCTTAAAGCTTATAGCAAATTAGAATATTTATTAATAACTATATTTTTTTACAATGAAATCGATTACAATTAAAGGATCAGAAAGAGAAAGCGTGGGCAAAGTGTCAACTAAAGCCTTACGTAATGCTGGAGCGGTTCCTTGCGTGTTATACGGAGGAAATCAGGCAGTACATTTCTCAGCGGACGCTGCGGCATTCAAAAACTTGGTTTACACTCCAAACGCACACACAGTTGTGATTGAGCTTGGAAAAGGAAAATCATTCAATGCAATTTTGCAAGACATTCAGGTTCACCCGGTATCTGATAAAATTTTACATATTGACTTCTTTCAATTATTTGATGATAAAGAAATCACTATGGAAGTTCCTGTAAAAATCGTTGGTACATCTAAAGGTGTTCTTGCAGGTGGTGTTTTACGTTTGAACACTCGTAAATTAAAAGTTAAAGCTTTACCTAAAGATCTTCCTGATTTTGTTGAAGCTGACATTACTCCACTTGAAATGGGTAACAAATTGTACGTTACTAAAGTTGGTAGCCCAGAATACAAAGTGATGCACCCTGACAATACAGTTGTAGCTCAGGTAAGAATTTCTCGTGCTGCTATGAAAGCTGCTCAAGAAGCTGCAAAAGCTGCAAAAGCTCCTGCAAAAGGAAAGAAAAAATAATTTTTTTCAAATCAATACAAAAAGCATCAATCGAAAGATTGGTGCTTTTTTTTTGATAAGATTCTAGGTTACTGAGATTCTAAGATGGAATTCTTAGCGAATTTTGTGGTTAGGTATAATTATCTAATTGACACATTTTCTAAATATCTAATTTTCAAATTTTTCAGGAGCAGAACATTCAAAGTTTTTCAAGGCCCAACGTTCCTGCCATCCGCTATATCTTTTTCCTGGCTAAAGAAGCCAGAAAAAGGATGCCGCTGCTGTCAGGGCTAGCCAGAGATTTAGTTTTTATAAGATTCTAAGTTGCTAAGATACTAAGGTTCTAAGTTATAAAAGTCTACAGTATTGTCAAACTGAGCGGAGTCGAAGTCTCGCAAGAAACTCGACAATCTAAATTGAAATACTTTGCGGAACCTCGACTCCGCTCAGTCTGACAAAGTTTATAAATAAAAATCTGCGGAAATCTGCTTAATCCGCGTCATCCGCGTTCCATTCTTCGCGCGCTTTGCGGTTAAGAATAATTATCTAATTAACCAATTGGCACATTCCCTAATTAAGTTTATTTTTGCATCATGATAAAATGGATAACAAAACTGTTTTCATCAACACAAAAAGAAGAGAACACAGACAATATGAAACCGGAGGTTCACGAACACCAAAAAAACAATATAAAAAGCGTGAGTAAAAAATATTTAATCGTAGGACTTGGTAATATTGGTGCCGAATACGTAAATACAAGACATAATATAGGATTTAAAGTCCTTGATTTTTTAGCCAAAAAAGAAAGTCTTTCTTTCGAAACCGTAAAATTGGGAGCTTTGGCCGAATACAAATTTAAAGGAAGATCTTTTTTTCTGCTTAAACCAAACACTTACATGAATTTAAGCGGAAAAGCCGTAAAATATTGGATGGATAAAGAAAACATTCCGCTAGAAAATATTTTGGTGATTACAGACGATTTAAATTTATCTTTTGGAACCATCCGAATCAAGCCAAAAGGTAGTGACGGGGGGCATAACGGACTTAAAAACATCAACCTTGTTTTAAACACACAACAATATACCCGTTTTAGATTTGGTATTAGTGATCAGTTTAAAAAGGGACAGCAAATCGATTATGTTTTAGGAGATTGGGATGAAGAAGAAAAAGCAAAATTACCCGAACGTTTGGAAGTTGCTTCAGAAATTATAAAATCTTTCGGAACTGCGGGTTTAGAAAATACCATGACAACTTTTAATGGAAAATAAAGATTTCCAACTATTTAGGTATTAAAAAACCAAATAATCGATTAATTAAATTGAATTATAACGAAATAGTATTTTCTATTCCAAAGTTAAATGTTTAAATTTGGGATAAATTATTATAAACCATAAAATCAAATATCATGGCTTTTGAATTACCACAATTACCTTATGCATATGATGCATTAGAACCACATATTGATGCACGTACAATGGAAATTCACCATTCAAAACATCATAATGCATACACAACAAATCTTAACGCTGCAATCGCTGGTACAGATTTGGAAGGAAAAACTATCGAAAACATCTTAATCAACCTAGATAAATCAAACGCAGCAGTTCGTAACAATGGTGGAGGTTTTTACAACCACAATTTATTCTGGACTGTAATGACTCCAAACGGTGGCGGATTACCAACAGGTGATTTGTTGGCTGCTATTGAATCTTCTTTTGGAACTTTTGAAGAGTTTAAAGCAAAATTTGCTAAAGCTGGTGCAACACAATTTGGTTCAGGATGGGCTTGGTTATGTGTACAAAAAGGTGGAAAATTAGATGTTTGCGGAACTCCAAATCAGGACAATCCATTAATGCCGGAAGTTGGTTGTGGTGGAACTCCAATTTTAGGAATGGATGTTTGGGAGCATGCTTATTATTTAAATTATCAAAACAGAAGACCAGATTACATCGAAGCTTTTTTTAATGTAATTAACTGGACAGAAGTTGCAAGAAGATATGCTTTAGAGAAATAGTCTCAAGCAAGATAATAGAATAAAGAGTAAAGAAAAAAGACGGATGGCTTGATAGCTGTCCGTCTTTTTTTTGTCAGATAGTTAAAATGTTCAACAATCTTTATTCTATTTTCTTTGTTCTATTCTCTATAATTGTAAAATAAAAAAGGTGGAATTTCTTCCACCCTTTTTGCCCCAAATCTACCATATACTTAACCTACTAATGTAATGGTATTATAAAAATAGAATAGTTAAATTGTAATACCAACTATTTTAGATGAAGTGCAAATATAATCGATGAAATGCGTATTTTCTTACCTTTGATCGCTTGCTGAGTTTATTCCAATAAAAAAGGTGAAATTTCTTTCACCCTTTTTGCCCCAAATCTACCATATACTTAACCTACTAATGTTATGGTATAGTAAATATATAATAGCTATATCGATTTCACAAATATTCTAGACGAAGTGCAAATAAACCCGATGAAATACGTAATTTCTTACTTTGACCAAACTTATTGGAGTGTGTTTGAGTTTATTCCAATAAAAAAGGTGGAATTTCTTCCACCCTTTTTGCCCCAAATCTACCATAAACTTAACCTACTAATGTTATGGTATCCCAAAAGTATCTTAGATGTGCGATTTTGCCAAACATATGGGATGAACGGCAAAAAAAACCGATAAAGTGCACAATTTAACCTTTTGTTAGTATTTTTTTAATACGCTCGTGCGTCTTTACCTTCATAAAAATTCATGAATGCTCTGTTTACAACACGGTTTCCACCAGGAGTTGGATAGTCTCCTGTGAAATACCAGTCTCCAAGATTTTTAGGACAGGCAATATGTAAATCTTCCACCTTTTGGAATATAATTTTTACTTCAGCATTAATTTCCGGAGAGCTTAACATTTCTGCAATTTTATCTGAAATTTCTTCAGGAGTAAATTGGTCATAAATTGCGGTTACATAATTTACAACATCTGCATCAAGATAATTTTCCTGAGCTTTACATTTTGTATAAACTTCATCAACTATATGGTATAGATTTCTTTCTTTCAATAAAGCAAGAGCTGCTCTAAAAGCAACAAGACCTTCTAGTTTCGCCATGTCAATTCCGTAGCAATCAGGGTAACGAATTTGTGGTGCCGATGAAACGATTACAATACGTTTTGGTTTTAAACGATCCATCATTTTAATGATACTCATTTTTAATGTTGTACCACGTACGATACTATCATCAATAATAACCAAATTATCTGTTGGTTTGATAACGCCGTATGTTACATCATAAACGTGTGCTACCAAATCATCACGGCTGCTGTCTTCTGTAATGAAAGTTCTTAGTTTAGCATCTTTAATAGCAACTTTTTCAGTACGAATTTTTACAGCCAATAATTCTTGCAACGTTTCAGCTGTAAGCGTATTTCTGTTTTCCAGAATATAATTATTTTTTCTCTGATTTAAGAAATCCTGAGCTGCTTCAACCAAACCATAAAATGAAGTTTCGGCAGTATTTGGAATATAAGAGAAAACAGTATTATCTGTATCACTGTCAATTGATTTAAGAACTGCAGGTAAAATTAATTTTCCTAAGTTTTTACGTTCCTGATAAATTTCTGCATCACTTCCTCTTGAGAAATAGATTCTTTCGAAAGAACATGCTTTTTTCACGGTTGGTTCCAAAATTTGTTCCATGGAAACTTTTCCGCTTTTCTTGATAATCAAAGCATTTCCCGGCTCAATTTCCTGAACGCTTTCAAACGGAACATTAAATACGGTTTGAATTACAGGTCGCTCAGAAGCAACAACCACCACTTCATCATCCTGATAAAAATAAGCAGGACGAATTCCGGCTGGATCTCTAAAAACAAAAGCATCACCATGACCTAATAATCCGGCCATTGCGTAACCTCCGTCTAAATTTTTTGCAGAGCGTGCTAATATTTTTGCAATATCCAATCGGTCTGCGATTACCGGAGAAGCTTCTCTTTTAGAATAACCTTCTCCTTTACAGTCTTGGTATAATTGCATTACTTCTTTATCTAAGAAATGTCCAATCTTTTCCATTACTGTCACAGTATCGGCCATTTCTTTTGGATGTTGACCAAGTTCCACTAAGTTTTCGAAAAGTTCTTTAACATTCGTCATATTAAAGTTCCCTGCCAAAATCAAATTACGGTGCATCCAGTTACTTTGACGCAAAAATGGATGAACACTTTCGATGCTGTTTTTTCCGAAGGTTCCGTAACGAACATGACCTAAAAACAATTCTCCTATATAAGGAATGTTTGCTTTTTGAGCGGCAACATCATCTGCATATTCCGGATGAGCACCTAACTCTTCATTGATACGATCGTTGATTTGGGCAAAAACATCCTGAATTGGCTGTGCATGATTCGAACGAACTCTGCTGATGTATCGTTGTCCCGGATCAACATCTAGTTTGATGCTTGCAAAACCTGCACCATCCTGACCACGGTTGTGCTGCTTTTCCATCATCAGATACATTTTTTGTATTCCGTAAAAAGCAGATCCGTATTTTTCTTTGTAATATTCAAGCGGTTTCAGAAGTCTAACTAAGGCTATACCACATTCGTGTTTTAACGCGTCGCTCATTGTGTTTTGTATTTGTGTTGTTGTAAGTTGTGTGTATTAACGTAATAAAAAAGCCCCGTGTTATCGAGGCTTTCGGGCATTATATTTCTATGTCAAACTGAGTTAACGATTTAAATTGCTGTAATCGAATCGCTACTTCAGCTTTGCTTAATGTTTCCATCCTTTCGGTTCCAAATTTCTCCACACAAAATGAAGCTAAATTCGAACCGTAAATTATTGCATTTTTCATGTTGCCAAACGAAATGTTTTCGCTTTGTGCAATAAATCCTGAAAAACCACCTGCGAAAGTGTCTCCGGCTCCTGTTGGATCAAAAACATCTTCTAATGGTAATGCCGGTGCAAAAAATACTTCTCTATTGTGGAATAAAAGTGCGCCGTGTTCTCCTTTTTTGATCACCACATATTTTGGCCCCATTTCCTGGATTTTAGCCGCAGCTTTTACTAATGAATATTCTCCTGAAAGTTGTCTTGCTTCTTCATCATTGATTGTAATAACATCTACACGTTTAATTACTTCTAATAATTCCGGTAAAGCACAATCCATCCAAAAATTCATAGTATCTAAAACTACCAATTTTGGTTTTTTCTCCATTTGATCCAAAACACTGCTTTGTACTAAAGGATGTAAGTTTCCTAACATCACAACATCAGCATCTTTATAATTTTGAGGAACTTTTGGTTGAAAGTCAGCCAAAACGTTTAATTCTGTAACAAGAGTATCTCTTGAGTTTAGATCGTTGTGATACAAACCGCTCCAGAAAAAGGTTTTTCCGCCTTTTACAATTTCGATACCAGAGATATCAATATTTTTTGAAGTTAAAAGGTCTAAATGTTCTTGTGGAAAATCGTCGCCAACTACAGAAACAATGGCCGATTGTAAGTTAAAAAATGATGCCGATAAACCAATGTACGTTGCAGCACCACCTAAAATTTTATCTGTTTTTCCGAAAGGAGTTTCAATCGCGTCGAAAGCAACCGTTCCAACAATCAATAATTTATTCATTTTATGAATTTCGAATTAGGGTGCAAAGATACTTCATAAGTTACAATATTGCAACGGTTTAGGTTCGCAAAATTTTCATAAAAAAACAATATCGTTTGCGGGGCTAAAACTATTGTAAATGAATTGGTTAAATTATATTTTTTGGAGTGCTTAAAATAAGGTTTTAGGATTTAAATTGCAATATTTAATTGAAAAAATCTTCAATATTTATTTCAGTTTTCTAAAAGAAGAAATTTTTCTTTTCCCACTTAAAACGCCAAGAATGGTAACATGATTATTTTTGATTTTAAATATAATAAGCCATGTTTTGTAGGCAGCTTCTCTGTAGATTTTATTTTTTGTCGGTAAGTTTTCACATTGAGCATAAATTAGTGGATCATGAACTATTTTGTTCATAACCTTATTTATTCCATTACCAATTTTAATTGAATTTAGGGGTTGATGTTTTACGAAGGCAATATAATCAACAATCTCTTCTAAATTTTGGAAATACCTCTCCGATATATCTAACGTATATTGTTTTGGATTTTGAGTTTTTTCTCTTCCCATCTTTCATTAAACTTTTCTAAAGACATTGTTGAAGTATTTTCAGCAGTTTTTATCCATTCTGCAAAATCTTCTTTAGATAAATTGTTTTCAATTTGATCGGTTTCATTCTCAAAATCAATAGATACTTTCAGGACTTTTCCAATGTAATTTTTTGGAATCTCAAAAGAAAGATTCACAATTTTATCTTTAGGAGTAATGGTTTTCTGTATCATTTTCTTTTAAATTAATGAACAATACAAAATTACGATAAATAAAATTCACAATTATTGATTTTAAAAGTTTTTAGTCAGATTTAACAACTTTACAACTCATACTTCTTATCAAAATAATTCTTCAAAACACCAACCTGAATTAAAATCATAAAAGGCACAATCAGGACAGCATATAAAATATTTTTTGAGAGATGGATTCCTGAAAAGACAGCAGAGAATTTTTCTGTATAAGATTTATCAATTACCAAATTAGATTGAGTTCCTGAAAAAAGTGATGCGTAAACAATTAAGGAAATTAAACCAAAACCAATTAAAATCCAGATTGTTTTAGAAATTAAAGGTTTGTAGCTTTTAGCTTTACTTTTTTCTGCTACCAGAACCTGAGCCATTATTTTTGAAGTAAAGTCCATAGATGGTGACTCCAAAGTATTTTCAGCCATCATTTTATCAATAAGATTTTCTATATTTTTATCGCTCTCTTTCATAATAATCTAATAGTTCTGGTTCTAATTGCTTTTTCAAAATTACAGCTAATTTTTGTCGGCTTCTAAATAATTTTACTTTGACATTATTAGCATTAATATTCATGATTTTTCCGATTTCTTCTAAACTCTGCTCTTCAAAATAAAATAAAGTTAGCAGGAAATTCTCTTCCCTTGGCAGCAAATTCAAACAATTCTGAATCGTCTGCTTTCGTTCTTTATCTTCTAAAGCACTCAAAGCATTATCCATTGTTTTAATTAAATGTGCCGAAAATTCATCTATCGAAATATTATTGTCTTCTTTTTTATTTTTCTTCAAGCGATCTAAACACGTATTATAAGCTACTCTGTAGATCCATGTCGAAAACTTAGAATCACCTTTAAACTTCGCTAAAGAATTATAAGCTTTGATAAAAGTATCCTGAGCAACTTCTTCGGCTTCTTCTCTGTTTTTAATCATTTTGAGTGCCAAAGTAAAAATCATATTTTTATAACGGTCCACCAGCACGGCAAACGCATTTGTTTCGCCCTGCAGAATTTTATCGATATAATACTGATCTTCTAAAGTACTCATATTATATAGGACGACGGTTATTGTAATTAGGTTACAATCATTTGAAAATAAATTTCAATTTAGAACAAATTATTAACGGTACAAATTCATGGTTAAAATTATAAATAGAAATATTTTAGACAAAGTTCAATTATATAATAGTATTATAAGATTAAGTAGTCCTAATCTTAGAAACCATAAAGGCAATCAAAACCCCGAAAATCCCTATAAAAGCAAAGGAAAATTGCAGTCCGAAATTTTGAGCGATATGACCAATTATGGGTGGCCCCATAAGGAATCCTAGGAAACTTACGCTCGAAACTATGGTTAAAGCTTCTCCCGGCGGAACGGTTGGGTTTTTTCCTGCCATACTATAAACAGTAGGCACAATTGTAGCAACGCCTAAACCAACTGCCATAAAAGCAATCGTACACGGAACAATATAAGGAAGAAAAACGGCGGTAAAAAGTCCGGCAGAAATCATGACACCGCTAATTTGCATGACGCGTTCGCGACCAAATTTATTGATTAATCCGTCGCCTAAAAATCTTCCACTTGCCATTGTAATCATAAATGAGGTATATCCTAAAACTACCAAAGGTCCCGGTGCCTGTACAATATCTTTAAAATAAACACCGCTCCAGTCGAACATTACACCTTCGCTGGCCATGCTGCAAAAACCTATTACACCAAGCCAAAGCAAGGCGCTATCCGGCTTCGTAAATCGTTTTTTAGATTCTGTTTTATTTTTTATCTTTTCTTTGGCTCTGACCAAAAATTTAAAATTAAAAGCGACCATAAGTAATACTACAACGCCCACAATTATAAAATGATGTAATGGTGTAAGATTTAGAGCCAACATGCCTAAACCAACCAAAGCACCTGTGAATCCGGCGAAACTCCACATGCCATGAAATGCCGACATGATTGTTTTTTTGAAAAGTACTTCGGTATAAACACCTTGTGTATTTACAGCAATATTGGCTAAGTTTCCAAAGATTCCGAATAGAAATAAACCTAATGATAATTGCAATGCCGTTGTTGCCAATCCTAAATTAACCAGACATAAAACGTACATAATTAAGGAGAAAACCAAAATGCGATGACTGCCGAATTTCGTGACCATTTTTCCTGAAAAAGGCATAATAATTAACTGCCCCACCGGAAGCGCAAAAAGTATAGATCCTAAATCACCTTCGGTTAAATGCAAGGCGGTTTTGATGTCCGGAATTCGGCTAGCCCAGGTTGCAAAACTCAATCCCATTCCAAAATAAAACATTCCGACAGCAAATCGAATTCGTTTTAAATAAGAGGCTTTTGCTTCTCTAAATACTTTCTTGATTTTCCCTTTGGTCTGGAAAAGTGATAACGGATTAAAATCTATCAAAGCTTACGGTTTTTGGGTTTGGCACTATAAAAATAATAAAAACCTTCTTTATAGACTATTTATCTCCCGTTGTTCGTCTATTTATAACGTTATTGTTTATAAATTGTGAGCTTTTTGCCCACGGATTTTACAGATTAAACGGATTGTCGCTGATTTTTAATCTTTTCAATCCGATTAATCTGTGGCAAAAAACTAGTCATATAATGACAATATTATTTGTAGAGGTATACAGCAGTGCGTCATTTTTTTTATTGATAATAAAATTTTCAAAAGAAAAATCAGCGACAATCCGTTTAATCGGCCAAATCCGTGGGCAAATTAATCACTTTTCGCTCTGCATTACTTGCAATTGCAGCTTCGATAATCTGCATTACTTTTACACCATCTTGTGCTGTAACAGGCTCTGTTTTATTGTTTGCAATTGAATCGTAAACACCATCAAAAAACGAAAAATAATTCCCCTGAAGTGTTGGTATTCTGTCGCGAACTAATTCTCCGTTAATTTCTGTATGCAAAAGCCCCTGAAAGATTTCCGGTTCTGTCCCCCAGTCTTTTAAATTAGGTTTTTTGCCCAGTTTCAATTCATCTTCCTGAACATCACCACGAGGTTTTAAGAATGAGCCTTTTTTACCATGAATTGTATAGGCAGGATTGGCTTCTCTAACAAAAAAACTGGCTTTTAAACGGACTCTGAAATCTTCATAAATCAGCAACAAATCGATCCAGTCATCGACCAATGAATTTTCTCTGGTGTAACGAATATCACCAAAAACCGACTTTGGAGAACCAAACAAACATACTGCCTGATCGATTAAATGCGGCCCTAAATCTTTGAGTATTCCTGCTCCGTCATTTACGGTTTCTTTGTGTGCTTTCGGACTTAATAACGGATTATATCTGTCAAAATGAAATTCTACTTCGACTAAATCTCCCAAAACACCATCATTAATTACTTTCTGAATTGTTTTAAAATCGCTGTCCCATCTTCTGTTTTGGAAAACGGCTAATTTTAATCCTTTTTCTTTGGCAATTTTGGCTAATTCTTCGGCTTCAGACACAGTTGTAGTAAAGGCTTTTTCGACAACGGCATGTTTTCCGGCCAAAAGCACTTTTTTAGCATATTCATAATGTGTTCCCACGGGTGTATTTACGATAACCAAATCGACATCATCTGTCAGTAAATCATCGATTGTTGGATAACTTTTTACGGCTGGATAATCTTCCTGAATGAGTTTTTTGCTTCTTTCCCAAGAACCTAATAATTCAAATCCTTCATGAATATCTAAAAACGGAGCGTGAAAAACTTTCCCCGACATTCCGTATGATAATAGTGCTGTTTTTATTTTTTGCATGATATAATTTTTATCAAAATAAAGTTTAATTTTTTTCTACCATTAAGATATTAAGTTTCATTAAGCTTTGAACTTAATTTTCTTAATCTCTTAATGGTTCAACTTAAAAATATTTATGTTTAGTTAAACTTTAGCGCGTGCGTATTGTTTTGGCCAAAGGATATCTTCGTTTAGCTCTTTGGCGAAATGCAAAGGCAAATTTGGATCTCTTAGCGATTCTCTGGCGAATAGAACTAAATCGGCCTGATTGTTCTGTAAAATTTCTTCTGCTTGATTTGCTTCTGTAATTAAACCAACTGCTCCGGTTAAAATAGCAGCTTCGTTTTTAATTTTTTCTGCAAATTCAACCTGATAACCGGGCTTTAACTGAATTTGCTGATGTGAAACCAATCCTCCAGACGAAACATCAATTAAATCAACTCCTTTTTCTTTTAATATTTTCGAAAGTTTTACAGATTCTTCCGGATTCCATCCGCCTTCTGCCCAATCTGTGGCTGAAATTCGAATAAACAAAGGCAAATCTGATGGCCATTCTGATTGAACTGCTTCCAGAATTTCTAAAGTAAAACGGATTCGGTTTTCGAAACTTCCACCATATTCATCTGTTCTTGTATTGGTTAATGGTGATAAAAACTGGTGCAATAAATAACCGTGTGCACCATGAATTTCCATAACCTGATATCCGGCTTCGACAGCTCTTTTTGTGGCTGCTTTAAAATCTTCAATTACTTTTTGAATGCCCGTTTTGTCTAAAGCTTCCGGTTGAAAAGGTTCATCTTCATGATAAGCGATTGCACTTGGCGCAACAGTTTGCCATCCTCCATGAACGAAGTCTAACTTTTTATTGCCCATCCACGGTGCCGAAACACTTGCTTTTCGACCTGCATGTGCCAACTGAATTCCGGGAATTGCATTTTGAGAAACAATAAATTCGTTGATTGTTTTTAGTTTCTCAATGTGTTCGTCTTTCCAGATTCCTAAGTCTGAAGGAGAAATTCTAGCCTCTGGAGAAACCGCTGTGGCTTCCTGAATAATCAAGCCAACTCCGCCGCTGGCACGGCTTCCTAAATGAACCAAATGCCAATCGTTTGCAAATCCGTCAACTGAGGAATATTGACACATTGGCGAAATAACGATCCTGTTTTTTAAAGTGATTTTTTTTATAGTAAGCGGAGAAAACAATTTTGAAGCCATAGTTGTAACTTTTAATGAATTTGGGCTACCTATTAGGTACGATAGCGTTTAAAAAAGTAAAGTTAAAGCTTCTTCGTAAAACAAGAAATCTAAATGTTTATTAATTAACAAACATTTAAAACCTTATGTATTATCTTGCACTATCAAATTAAAATAGAAACGTTACTTTTGTGCGTTAAATTACGAACTAAAAATACAAAATGGATATAGTTATCAAACTCTCTCAATTTCTATTGAGTTTATCTTTACTTATTATTCTTCACGAATTAGGACATTTTATTCCTGCAAAATTATTTAAAACAAGAGTTGAAAAATTTTACTTATTTTTTGATGTTAAATATTCGCTTCTAAAAAAGAAAATTGGCGAAACTGAATACGGAATTGGATGGCTGCCGCTTGGAGGCTACGTGAAAATTTCGGGAATGATCGACGAAAGCATGGACAAGGAACAAATGGCTTTACCACCTCAGCCGTGGGAATTTCGTTCTAAACCGGCATGGCAGCGTTTGATTATCATGTTGGGAGGAGTTACGGTAAACTTTATCCTGGCTTTTATTATTTATATCGGAATGGCATTTGCTTATGGCGATACGTATGTAGCCAATTCTGATTTGAAAGATGGTGTTTATATTGAAAATCCTGCTATGATTAAAGCTGGTTTTAGAACCGGTGATAAAATTATTTCTATTGATGGAAAAAAAGTAGAGAATTTTGATAACGATATGAACATGAATGTAATCATGTCGAAACACGTTTTGATTGAAAGAAACGGACAACAACAAACAATCAATATTCCGAATGATTTTGTAGATCAATTGTCTAAACATGAAAAAGGATTGCTTGTAGGGATCAGAATGCCGTTTGTTGTAGGTAAAGTTGCTGAAGAATCTAAAAATACGGCTTTGAAACCAAAAGATCTAATTGTGAGTCTGAATGGGCAAAAAGTAAAATATTTTGATGAGGCAAAGGTTATTTTAGAGGCTAACAAAGGCAAATCTATTCCTGCGGTTGTATTACGCGACCTAAAAGAAACTCCAATCACTGTAAACGTTTCTAAAGACGCAAAATTAGGTGTTGTTGTTGGAGGTTTGGATATTAAATCTCTGGAGAAATTAGGCTACTATAAAATAAGTACAAAAGAATACAGCTTTTTCGAATCTATTCCGGTTGGACTTACAAAAGGTAAAGACCAATTAGTAGGTTACGGAAAACAATTGAAAATGATTTTTAATCCTGAAACAAAAGCATACAAACAAGTAGGTGGTTTTGCGGCGATTTTTAACATTTTCCCGACTTCATGGAGCTGGGAAACGTTCTGGTCGATCACGGCTTTATTGTCGATTATGCTTGGAGTTATGAATTTATTGCCAATTCCGGCGCTTGATGGTGGTCATGTGATGTTTTTATTATACGAAATAATTAGTGGCCGTAAACCAAGTGATAAATTCCTTGAAAACGCCCAAATGGTTGGTTTCGTATTACTTATCACACTGCTTTTGTTTGCTAACGGAAACGATATTTACAAGGCAATTGTAGGCAAGTAAAAATATTTGATAAAAAGTGTGAAAATATTTTTGGGAAATTAAAAATTCGACTATATTTGCACTCGCTAAAAAGAGCAACAACTTCCTCCTTAGCTCAGTTGGTTAGAGCATCTGACTGTTAATCAGAGGGTCCTTGGTTCGAGCCCAAGAGGGGGAGCAACTTTTTTTAGCAAACATATTTACCTTTAAGGTGATTCCTCCTTAGCTCAGTTGGTTAGAGCATCTGACTGTTAATCAGAGGGTCCTTGGTTCGAGCCCAAGAGGGGGAGCTTATTAAATACCACTTATTTTTTGTAAGTGGTATTTTTTTTGATATTTACTCAAAGGATCTTGTTAATCAGAGTCCCGATAGCCATCGGGGTTGGTTCTCCCGATAGCTATCGGGACAAGAGGGGGAGCTTAAAAAAAAAGACTATCAATCGATAGTCTTTTTTTTGTTTTATATGTCTGCCTGGGGACGCAAAGCTTTGTATTGATTTAGCTTTGTGAACTTTGTGTTTTGTGAAAACACTACAAGATAAAAAATCTTTGTGCACTCTGCGGTAAAAAAGCCAAATGCTCAACAGTTTGAAATATTCAAGCTTAGTTTTTAACCAGTTTAGTGCCCTTCAATCCATTATTACTAATGTTTTCACTTTCAAACATATGCATCATTTCATCAGCCTTATCTTTTTGGTTAATTGCTTTTAATGCCTGCGAGTATCTATAATAGTAAATTGACTCTAAATCAGAAGTCATATTAAACAGTTCTTCGTAGTACTTAGCTGCCATAACCAAATCACCATTAAAATAAGCCTTGTCTGCAACTTTTGTGAGCATCATTATAGATTTGTACCCTTTGTCTAAAACTTTTGCATAGGTGTCAATTATATCTATACTTATGTATTTTGGTTCCTCAGTAGGAGCAATTACTTCTACTTTGACCGGTTCTATTTTTATAGCGCTGGTATCAATAATACTTTTTGACTGTAATGCTAATGCTGTATTGATTTTTTTTACTTTGGCTTTTCTGTATATCGGAGTTACTGTCCTGGTATTATTTGGTCCCAGATCGTTTGTGTAGACCATATCTAATTTTGAAACTTCGTATTTTGTAATTCTTTTTCCGAAAGTCATATTAATAACTTCTTCTACATAATAACCCACTATAACGAGATCTTCTTTAGGTGCCGTTTCAGATTTTGAAGCTGCATTTCCGTTTGTGGAAGTCATTGCAATATCATTCGTTGTTTGTCCGTAAATATGAAAAGAAAGAACAGACGTAGTTGCTATAAAATATCGTACATAAGCTTTCATAATAGATTAAATAAGATTATTACCCGTAAAAAAGTCATATAAATATACTGATTTTGAATCACTTATGATTTATGTTTGCCTTAAATTGCCTGAAAAAACGTTTAAGTGTAGTTTTCTCCTCAGTTATGAAACAAAACGCTTTAGGAACTAACCAACAGAATATTTCTGCTATTGAAAATGCAAGAAAAACAACATTTTTATTTAAATAAAAAATTTTATTGATACTATTTTGTAATATATTTACCACATTATTGTAGTCTAGTGCCAAAAATTTTCAAAAATATATAAGCAGAATATCGAATCAACACCATTAACTATGTTACTAACCGATAACCATTTAACCATTGTACTTGGCATAGACATTCATTTTACCACCCTACCTCCATTTAATCCATTTCATCCTTACATAGGTATTGTTATTGACCCGGCCGATTATATTCCGTTTTTAGGAACTAATGTGCATATAAATGGTTTTAAGCGCGGAAATTCAGATACAGGAGGAATTATTATTCCATTACAGCATATTCCGCTTTTTACCCCGCCATGGCTTATGATGCCTATTATTGGGCACGAAAGCATGAATTTTTTTGCATCAGAAACTGTTTATTCAGATGGTACCAGAATGAGTCCGAAAGGACATATGCTAATGACTTGTAATGATATCGGGATTCCGTTATCGCTATCGCTGGGAAAAACCAAAATAGGCAAAAAAATGCTTCCTTTTGCGCCAACGCTTTTTGCACCAACTTCCTTTTCACTTCCTATTCCAACAGGAAAACCAGTAATGGTAGGAGGTCCATATCCACCGGACTGGGGAGGCATGCTAACAGGACTGGCTGCCAGTATAGGCTTTAGTACCTTATTGAAAAAACTAAGAGGTCTAGTTAAAAAATTCAATCTTAGCGGTAAATGTCCCGCCGGACTTAAAAAAATGCTTTGTCGATTTGGGTTCGAACCTATAAATCTTATAAACGGAGCCGTGATTTACGAAGGAAGCGATTTTGATATCACAGGCCCGATAGCCCTTAATTGGCAACGTAATTGGTACTCAGATTCAGAGTATACCGGATGGCTTGGTCATGGAGTTCATTGTGTATATGATAGGGCTGTAGAGTTATATCCGGATGAAGATGCTTTGGGACTTCGTATGGACGATGGACGACTAGTAGGATTTTCTGCCCTGATGCCCGATGAAGAATTTTACAATCGTGAAGAAAAAACAACATTAAAAAGAACCCCAGACGGATATCAGGCTTACGACCACACCGGCAAACTTTTTTATGATTTTACCCTTTTTGACGGTAAAAAATACCAGCTTACACAAATAACCAATCACGACGGACTGTGCATTATTTTTGAATTTACAGGATATCGCCTGAACAAAATTATCGATACCGCCGGCAGGGAAATAAAAGTAAGCACAATAAACGGACTTATCCAGAAATTAGAATTGGAGGGACCGGAAGGAGACGAACTTTTGATCGCTTATGAATATGATGAGCATCAAAACATGTCTGCCATTATAGATGCTTTGGGTAAACCAACTGTTATTAAATTCCAAAACCATCTTATGGTGGAAAAAACAGATCGTAACGGACAAACTTTTTATTGGGAATATGATTCGCAAAACCGCTGTATTCATACATGGGGTGAAGGAGGTTGGCAGGAAGGATCGAATATCATCCCGAAGAAGGTTATAATTTAGTTACCGATGCAAATCTAGCAATAACTACTTATTATTACGAACCAAGCCAGCTTGTGACAAAAATAAAAGACCCTATGGGTAACAGTACATTTTATAACTATACAGAGTTTATGGAATTGTACCGCGAGATCGACCAAGAAGACCGTATCACAGGGTTCAGTTACGATGAAAAAGGTAATAAAACAGGTACAGTTTATCCTGACGGCACAGAAGAAATGATAATTTATGATGAGGAGAACCGACCATCGATTGCCATTGATCCTGAAGGACAGAAGACCATTTATTTGTACCATACCCAAAATCCGCAACAGCTTAAAACCATAATTGCACCAGACAAAACCAGCACCCATTTTACCTATAATAACGACGGACTGCTGGCGAGCGTAGCCAAAACCAGCAACAAACTCGAACTAATTTACGACGAGCAGTACAATCTTATTGAATGGAGAGAAAACGAGAAGAAACTAAAAACATGGGAGTATGACCATCGTGGTCGCGTACGTGCGATCTATACCCCAATGCAAATGGCAGATTATTTCAGCTATGATGCTCTTGATAGGGTGCACCAGATCTTAGAGAAAGACAGTAACATCATAGAATTCAGCTATAATAATTATGATGAAGTTACCACTTTAAAAGACAGTAAAAACAATATAAAATTCACATATACCCCAATGGGAAGCCTTGCAACGAGAGAGCAGGACGGAGTAAAAGTATGTTTTTCCTATGACAAAATGGAACAACTTAAAGGAATTACAAACGAAGACTTCGAAAGTTATACTTTTACCAGAAACAAAGCAGGTTATATTATAAAAGAAAATGCTTTTGACGGAATCGAAAAAAATTATACCCGTAATCTTGCTGGCGAAGTGACTAAGATAGATCTTGGTAACGGAAAATATATCGAATATGAACAGGATGCATTGGGACGTATTACAAGAGCTGACTACCATGATGGTACATGGGAAACCTTTACGTACAATAAAAACGGGTTATTGATCGAGGCTGTGAACCAAAATGTAAGCATAATCTTTGAACGCGACACAAACGGTAGAATTGTCCAAGAAACCCAAAAACAACAGCTTGATTCCAACGAAAATGGTATAACACTTATATCAACTTACAATGCTTTAGGGCAACGCACTAATATAAGCACCAGTCTTGGCGCTGATATAAAAACGCATTACAACCAAAAAGGACAACTCGATCGCATAGAAGCGCAAAGTAATGAACTGAAAGAACAGCACCAAACTTGGGAAACTACCCTGAAAAGAGACGATCTCGGCAGGGAAATAGAAAGATTTGCCACAGGTGGACTGCACATAAAAACAAGTTACAATAATAGTGGTAAGCAAAAAGAACAAGAAGTATTTGCCGATGGCAAACGAACCTGCGCACGTTTTTATAATTGGGATACCAACCAACAGCTTCGAAACGCGGTAAACCAAATGACCCAAAGTTTGACCTATTTTGATTATGATGATTTTGGAAACCTTGCCAAAGCCTATTCTGATTTAAAAGGAGAGTTGTACAAAACCCCTGATGCGGTAGGGAATTTATACAAAACCACTGACCGCAGTGACCGTAAATACGGTAAAGGCGGAAAACTGCTTAAAGACGAAAAATATTATTACAAATACGATAAGCTTGGAAATTTAATACACAAAAGTCCCCGTGATATTACCAAACCGCTTCTTTTTGAAAAGCCAACAAACTTCTTTGATAAACTAGCTGGTAACAAAGCCGAAGAAAACCGTCTACAAGAATTACACGAACAATGGCAACAAGGAGACACAACTTATTCATGGCTAGCTAACGGCATGTTGAGAACTGTGAGAAACCCAGATGGTAAAGTTATAAATTTTGAATACGATGCATTAAGAAGACGTACCGCAAAAATTGTAGACAAAGAAATAAATCGTTATTTTTGGGATGAAAACGTTCTTATACATGAGTGGAAATATGATTTAAAACAAAGACCAAAACTTGTAATTGTCGATGAAGATAATTTGGTTTACGATAAAGCTGAACTAATAGAGAATCTTATTACTTGGGTCTATGAGGGTGGAAGTTTTGTTCCAAGTGCTAAGATAATAGGTAAAGAGAAATTTAGTATCATTAATGATTATATTGGTCGCCCTATACAAGTTTATAATGAAGAAGGAAATCTTGTTTGGGAAACAGATTATGATATTTATGGTCATTTAAGAGACCTAAAAGGCGATAGAAGTTTTATACCTTTTAGGCAGCTTGGTCAATATGAGGACGTAGAGACGGGATTGTACTATAACCGATTTAGATACTATAATCCTGAAACTGGGTTATATTTGAGTCAGGATCCAATAAGATTGGTGGGTAGTGATAACCTTTATGCCTATGTGCACAATCCAAATAGTTGGATTGATATCTTTGGTCTATTTGGTTCTGGGCAAGGAACACACACCGCTATAGTAAATGTTTTTGATAGTAATAATAATTTGGTATTATCTGAAGTATTCCAAAGCGGAAATATGACTTTAGAAGAGAAAGCTCTTGGTTTTCCTCAAAGCACATTAGCAACTCATACTGAAGCAAGGGCAATTAAAAAAATACAATTAGAACCTGGACAAAGAATGGAGATTATAGGACAGTATCCTCCGTGTAATTCTTGTAAAGGGAAAATGAATGCTACTGGTTCACATATAGAATATAAGTGGAAAGGTGAAGATGGTAAAATGAATAGCTGGAAAGCAAAAGGATGCAAATAAATAATAAAATTTCACATGAAAATAGAATTAGAAATTAAAACAATTAATATCTCAGATAATATTGATGATGGTTATAAAATGATTTCATTTGGAGATAATGAGATAGAAGAAAACATTGAAAATTATGTTATAATTCAAAGAGCAAATGCTTTTGATTCACAAGACGAAAAATTAGGGATGAATAATTATTATATAGAATATAATGATCAATCTAATTCTGGATATGGCGCTTGTGAGAAAATAGTTTTAGATAATAATATATTGGATTTCATATTTCCTGTAAAAAAAGAAATTGATATATCTGAAATTATCTTGAAATTGGATTTAAAAAAATATGATAAGGAAAAACTAATTAATTATTTACAAATTATTTTAGGTAATTCTTTTGAAATAAAAAACTGAGAACTTTTCACCAAACGCTAAGATTGTTGGAGGTAATATCATTAATGAGTACATGGGTAAATCAAAAAGAATATGGGGATTTGGGAATAGTTGATGTTCCTAATGAATTATAAATTCATGGTAAAATGATAAATAAAAATATTTTAGACAAATTAGTTCAATTAAGTGAAAATAGTATTACTTCTGAAGATTGGATAAGTTGGTGGTCACAAAATGAGCTTTTAGTAAAAAAAGAAATATCTCCCGGATGGTTTTTAAAAATAAAACCCAAAATGGCACAAGGGATTGATGGAGCAACTTTAATATCGCAAAACAATACAAAAGATTTTTTAAAATCTATAAATCAAGACTTTAAAGTAAGTTCTGAAAATAATTATAAATTAAATTGGGAAAAAAGTATTAATGAATTAAGTGAAAAAGAAGAAATTGATTTCAAAATATACTTCGAGAATAATTTTAAAAATCTAAATAAAGAATATCCCAATCTATACTCTGCTATAAAAGAAAATTTTAGTGGTAATGGAGATATTGTGAAAAAGGAATTTTCAAAAGAAGATATATTACAAAAATCTTTTTCAAAATATCTAACAGAAGAAATAATAAATTACTTTACTAATATTTCATTATTGCAATCTGATGGCATAACCTTCAATTTAGAATTTATTGATTTTAAAAATGATGAATATCTTAAAATTGGGGAGTTATGGCTCTATAATGATGGAGATGAAATATTAATAAAGAAAAACAGTAATGAAGTATATTTAAATAATATTGGATCAAAACAAATTAAAATATTAAACAATTCATTTTATAATTTTATAGAATCTACCTTAACTGATTTTATAAATGATAATTAGTGCTCGAAGTCGCAGAATTTTTGGCCACAGATAAATGATTAAAAAGAGCAAGAGATCTTGTTAAAAAATTCAATCTTAGCTGTAAATGTCCCGCCGGACTTAAAAAAATGTCTCGTCCTGAAAAAAGTTTACATATTTATATTTAATCATAAAATAGATTTATAAAAAAAGCGCCGCAATTTTACTTGCAGCGCTTTTTCTATATTCTAAAAACTTAGGATAATTAAACCCCCAACTTCTTAGCAATCTCAGTAGGAATTCCTCCTTTGTTTACCATTAAGGCAGTAGTTTTATATTTTACGAAATTTTTGGTTACGAACAAGAAACCTTTGTAGTCGTTTGTTTCTCCCCAAGAATTTTTTACGATGTAATATTCTCTTCCAGTTTGATCTTTTGCAAGACCAATAATGTGCATTCCGTGGTCGTCTGTAGTAGTGTAGTTGTCAAACGCAGCCTGACGCATTTCCGGAGTAATTTCCGGTTCTGGTTTTGGTCCGTTAAACATGTCTGCCTTTTCTTCAGCGGTCATGTCGTCGAATTTTTTTGTTGGTACGTATGCCACACCATTTTTCCAGCTAAAGCTTTTCTCGCTTACGTCTGTCGCCCATGCTACGGTATATCCTTTTTTCAACGCATTGTCGATAACATCTGTCATGTCGTTTACTTTTACGTTGTAAACCTGATCAAACGACCAGTTGTCCGGCACCATCATCGTTGTTTTTTGGTAATATGGCGCTGTTGTAAAAGATGACATTTCAACGTAATCATCAGGATTAATTCCTACCACTTCTTTAGCAAACGATTGTGGCGTATAGTTTTTTCCTTTATAAGTAAAATTATCCGGCACTTTTCCTAAATAAGAATCGATAACGGCAGTGTATGCTTTTTGCCAGTTTGGCGTTAACTCACCATTTGGGTTTTTAACTACAGCAGTCAAAACACCTTCAATAAGTGCGGCCATTTCGCCAAATTTATTTTTATCGGTTCCGTAGTTTAAACCAGTGTAAACTTCTCTTGGTACGGCTCCGTATTTTTTATACATATTGGTTACATCGTGCAAAGCTCCTCCGTCACCCAAAGTAACTGCGCCATGCATGCGAACATAATTAATTCCTTTTTCAACATAAACGTTTCTGGCAGAGTAAATTTGAGACAATTCTACAGGCTGTTTCCCTAAACGAATCATTTCTGACTCTAAAAAAGAGTTTGTAGCGTAACTCCAGCATGTTCCTGACGAACCTTGTGTTTTTACGGAAGTTGTTCCTAAATTAATTTCTTCTGTGAATTTAAAGTTCTCTTTACTTTTATCACTTGCATTTAACTTTAATGAGTTAACCAAAACGTCTTGTGCAAAAGAACTGCTGACACCAACAAAAAATGCCGACGCAACAAAAACTGATTTCAACGTAATTTTATACATAATCAATGATTTAAATAGTTGACTAATTAGTCTACTACATTTTATTTTTGTTACAAATCAATTAAATATTACATTATTTGTGCGTTGTATAACCGTTAATTTTTTCATAATCTTTTTGTTAAGCTATATTAACTTACAAAATATAACTCATTGAATGTAATTATTTTTAACACATAGAAACATAGCATTTATTGAACTCAAAAAGGCGTTTCACTTGCATTAACAAACATAGACTATGTGTGGAAACTTGTTTCTTTTGTATTCTTTTTACACCCTTTTAACCTATGTTTCTATGTGTTTAATTGTTTTTTTGCTTCACCCAACGAATAAATATATAAAAAAAGCAGATGCTTAAAATCAATAAATAAACTTATTCCTTGTTTGCTAAATAAGTAGTATTTTGCCTGCTCTAACAACGCCACATCCACCCAAAATGTACGAACTCCAAAAAGAGAAATACTTAGGCAATACCAAAAAAATATTCGACAATACGCAGGGAATTGCAGTTGTTGAAACGGAGTATCAAAACAAGGTTTATGAGGGCTGGCATTCGCACAACAATGCACATATTACACTTTTCCTGAAGGGCGGAACTACCGAAAAAAGAAAAAACTTTAGCGAAACAGTAGGCCCGGGTTCCTTGTTATTTTATCACAGCGATGAATTGCACCTGAATCAAAATACTCTTTTTCCGTCGCAAAACATCAACATCGAAATAGAAGAAAAGCTGTTGAAAGAACTCCAGATAAGTGAATCGACAATCGAAAAATCGGTTCAAAATGCAACACTTACCAAATTTATCATACTGAAGATTTTTAAGGAAAGTCTGGTTTCCGATGCTTTTTCGGGCGACACGATCAACATGTTATTTGCACAATTATCGAATTCTAATGCTCATTTGGAACGGTTTGAAAAAAGTCCGTTTTGGGTAAAGAGTTTACATGAATTACTAAATGATTGTTGGAATGAAAATCCAAACTTGCAGGATCTGGCTCAGGTTTTAAACTTAAATCCAATTACGATATCAAAACATTTTCCGAAATATTTTGGCTGTACTTTGGGCGAATACATGCGCAGGATCAAAATAAATCGTTCGCTTTCGCTGATACAATCCAATCCGGGTAATTTAACGGAAATAGCTTTTGAATGCGGATTCTCAGATCAAAGTCATTTTATCAGAACATTTAAAAACCAAACGGGATTTCTACCCAAACAATTTCAAAAATTATAAGAGAGGCAAATTTCATTCTATTTTTTGGTTTTGATGCGGCCTACATTTGCTTCATCATAAATCATTAAATACATCCAAAATGGAAACTCAAACTCTTTCTAGAAAACAAAAAATATTTAATTTTCCTGTAGTTAAAATTATTCTCGCTTTACTTACTTTTATGGCAGTTGTAATTATTGGGCAGCAAATTGCAGTAAAATTACTGGACTTAACGTCGCTTGACAAAGATTACCGAAACCTTTTAAAAGGATTTTTTGTTTCCTTCTCCTGCATCTTTAGTTATATTCTTTTCTTTAAAAAATACGATAAAAGAGTTGTAACGGAATTTGCCACAAAAGGACTTGTCAAAAATCTTTTCATTGGATTTGCGGTTGGTTTTATACTGCAATCTTTTACAATCTTAGTAATTTATCTTAACGGAAGTTATAGCGTTGTAAAAATCAATCCCATTTCATTTATCCTGATTCCGTTTGCCCTTATGTTCACAGTGGCAATTATCGAAGAAGTTTTGGTACGCGGCATTATATTTAGAATTATGGAAGAAAAACTGGGAAGCTATCTTTCGCTTACATTTTCTTCAGTATTATTTGGAGTCTTACATTTAGCAAATCCTAATGTCACTTTGATTTCGGCAATATGTATTACTACTGCTGGTTTTTTAATGGGTGCTGCTTTTATTTACAGCCGTAATTTATGGGTGCCAATTGCATTGCACTTTGCATGGAATTTTACCCAATCTGGAATTTTTGGAGCTATAACATCCGGAAACGAAAAAACAAATAGTTTAATAGTGGCTAAAATACAAGGTCCGGAATTTATTACCGGTGGAGAATTTGGCCCGGAAGGATCGATACAGGCGATTGTTTTTTGTGCTATTGGAACCATTATATTTTTGGTTTTAAGCTATAAAAACAATAAAATTATAAAACCTTATTGGAAAAAATAAACTAAAAGTCATGAGAGTGAGGAAGAGGGTTTCGACTTCGCTCTGCCTGACAATTTAATATTATCGAAGCCAATTACTGCCAAAAACAATATAATATGCCCAGTCTTCCGGGCCTTTTGCGACGTCAACACCCATTCTGAGTTTAAATTTTCGTGCCAGTAAATACCTGAAACCAGTTCCGTAACTGTATACGACGGGTTTAGCAAAAGCCTGATCCCAATCATCAAAAGCACTTGCCAGACCACCGTAACCCATAAGGCTCCATCTTCGGTATACATCCCATCTCAATTCGAGTTCGGTTACGATACTTGTTTTTCCCTGATATCTTGCAGCGGGAATTCCTCTTAAATTAATTCCCGGTAAGAGATAAAAAGGTGGTTTCCCAAAGGCTTGTTCCCCTTCAATTCGGAGTCCGCCAATTAATTTTTTGGTTACAGGATAATATCCAATTGCCGAAAGATTAACGCGCCAGGCATCATAATCACTTCCAATGACATCATCAGACCAAAAGAAATCTGATTGTATGCGAATTCCTTTATCGGGGGTAAAAATATTGTCCCGTCCATCAAACTGAATAGCTCCACCAAACTGACTTACCAAACTATTAATGTCTTTTGGCTTGACAAAAGAGGGTGGAAGATCCAGATTTAAATCCGGCAATGTTATATTAGAATTTAGCAATAAATATTGTGGGCCGGCGCTCCATTTTGCATTTCTAAATTGTTTCAGCCATTGTGTGTAGAATATGGTAGACTTAAAATTGAGCTTAAATTCCTTGTCGTTTCCATTGGGTAAATTTTCATAAAAAGAGAGGTTCATGTCGCCATAACCTGCCATTACCCGGTATAATATTCTCGATTTTATTAAAGTACCGGAACGAAAGGCGCCCACCATCCAGCTTTTGTTTTCGGTGTACATTCCGATTCCTCCTGTAATATCGGGATTTATAAATCGTTTTTTGCCGTTTTCATCAACAACAGGTGCGTGTTTTTTTAGAAAAACAGGAACAATTGCACCTCCAATTCCGCCCAGAGCCGGTTCTGTTATAATTGTTGGAACCACAATAAAACCATGTGCATAAATAATGTAATCGCTTAAATCGAATGCGCCATCAAGAGAATCTTTTACGCTAATATGATGCTTTTGTCCTCTTATAGTTTGAAATGAGAAAAAGCATATCATTAACATGAAAACCATTCTCTGAATAATTTTTTCTTTTTTAATGATAAAATCTGAAGGTGTATTTCTCATTTCAAGTTATTTAAGATTATCCTATTTCAACAAAAAAACAGCAACTCTAATCGTTATTCTTCTACTACTTTTGCTAGGCTAAAGACGTGTGCGAGTGTAAGGAAAAAGGTGTTTCCCTGAAAACGGTTTACAGCTTCAAATTCAGAAACCCAGCGTAATCCTGCTGAAGTTTTAGAACCTATATGAAAATAGTTTACTTCGGCTCCTATGCCTGCAATTCTGTCTTTTGCAGGTTCAAGTACAGAATTACCAACCGGTATTTTGTCGGGTGATATTTTTCCTTGTAAATAATAAATTGCTCCGGCATTTAATATTCCTTTTGGTGCTGTTTTTTCTGCATTCATCAAATAAAAAGTTTTTCCTAAACCTCCTTCAATACTTAAAATATCTCCGGTTTTTATATCTGTATCTTTCTTTTTACCGTTTATTTCATACGCCGCCAATGCCGAAAAATGAAAGGTCTTTTTATCATTGAAGAATAGAGTTGTTCCTGCTGAAAATTCATTCATAAACATTCCCAGACCCGCATTGTCAGAAGCTCCTGCAGTAAATTTTCCGGTAGGAAGGTATATTTGGTAACTAAACACAAAATCGGCTCTTTTGTTATGCCAGCCCAATTGTACAGGTTGTACAAACATATCTGTAAAGGCAAGTGAGTTTTTGGCATCCAGAGAATTTCCCTGAATAGTGTTTGATGCAAAAGCTAATAAAATACTAGCGCCATAATTAGCGCCAAAGATTTTAAAGTCGCTTATATATGATGCTCCGGCTCCTGTTATAAACATCGTGATATCAGGATTTGCAACTGATTTATCTCCATTGGCATTGCGCAAAGAGCAAGCATCATAAAGATAACCTGGAACATAAACACTTAAAGTGTTAGCCGGTGCCTGAGTTCCGGATTGTAAACCCATTGCACCAAGAATGTGTCCGCCTTTAAGCTGGGCATTTCCGGTAAAATAAATCAACAAAAGAAAAAGTGTAAGGATAAATTTTATTGGTTGTCTGCGGGTATTAAAATTCGTTTTCATCTTGTTTATTTTAAAAATTAATGAAACCTGTATTGCTTTATTTTTCAGACTATATCTAAGATTCTTTTAAATAAAAAGAAGAACTTGTTTTCTCAGAATTAATTCTGTTTATCTTAAAATATTCTGAAGGAGATTTACCAGTATGTTTTATAAAAGCCCTAAAACATGTAGTTCTTGATTTAAATCCGGATCCCCAAGCCATACCTTCAAGCGATAAATCTTTCCATTCGGGATCATTTATTTTGTCTTTAAAAAATTCGATTCTTTTTAAATTGACATAGTCCTGAAAATGAAGATTAAATTCAGAATTTATTAAATTAGAAAGATGATGAACAGAGATTCCGGTTTCATCAGACAGATCACGAATAACAAAATCTTTTTTCAGGAAAAGCTTTTTTGTAGAAAAAATATAATCCAGTTTTTCGAGATATTCCTGTTTTTTATCGGGAGTTAACTCTTTTACTAATGGCAAACTATTTTTGATTTCTTTTGTTTTTATTACCAATGAAGTATCTGTAACAAGACTAAACTGATTACTTGTTTCTTCACTTATTTCATTATTAAAATCGTAAAAAACCTGAGGTTTGAAATAAAGCCAGCCTACTGTAAAAACAAGTACTGCAGAAATTAATATATAACAGGAAAAGTCAAGATTATTAACCTGATTCATCAAAAAATAATGTACAAAAAGGGTAGAAAACAAAAACAAAATCATCAAATTATAAACTCTTATCCAGCTTAATATTTTTACACGCTGGAAATGATTTTCTTTAAATTTTTTCAAATCATAATTTAAAATCATCATTGTCTGGCAAAAAGCATACAATAACCAAACCGTGAGACTTAACATAGAAAAGGGATTCTGTACTTTTACAGAAATATAGTCAACTACATGAAAATCAATATAATTGCCAATCCATACAAAAATGGTTAAACCAAAATAAACCAGAAAGGGTAAAAAATGCAGCCAATCGTATTTCTTAAATATTTTTTTATCTGAAAACAAAATCGTTCTGACATAAAGAAATGCAGAAGGTGCCACCAAAAAAATAAAGGATTTTGTGATCATAAAAAGATCAGGGAAATGCTTAAAAATAGTAGCTGATAAATAAAAATTATAAACACTGACAACAGCAAGGCTAAACAAGAACAGTCCAAGGAAAAAACTTTTTGAGTAATTTTTTCGTGAAAACAAAACCATAAAGGAGGTAGCAAAACCAACCAGTGTCGCTATAAAAAAGAAAAGTGAAAGTACTATATCAACCATGCTTAAGTTTCAATTGTTAATATTGCTTCAATATGGCTATTTGTTAAAGACTATACCTGCCTTAAAGCAAGTATAATCTCTATTTAACAAATCTTAAAAGGTTTATTTTTTGGCTAAACCAGGAGGAAAACCTGCCAATATTTTTTTGACAGAACTTGCTATAAATTCTTCGGGATTGTCTGGTTTATTATCAATTTGTGCATTACCTATTCCCTGCCAAACTAATTTTTGTGTTTTTGTAGAGACTATATCAATTACCAGAGAGCCATCTACATAATCGTAAGTATTAAATGTTGTGGTACCGCCACCCATCATGGCTCCTCCGCCCCAATATCCATATGGACGGTACATTCCGCCATAGCCATAAAAATCAGAGTTTGCCGTAACAGATTGTTTATTTTTTAAGATAGAAACTGCATTTACTTTTAAGTCAGGAGTGCTACTTTCTGTAAAGCCTTTGGCGATCATTTCAGAACGAATGGCTTTTGTAACACGGTCTACGTTTAATTGATTGACCTGTCCTTCCTGTGCTTTTAAATCATAAACGGCAAAGGTTTTATATTCGCTAAAATTAGCAGCGTGGTCATAATCTGATGTAACATTTACGGTTGGTGAGCAACTGTAAATTAGGCCCAAAAATAATATTGGGATTATTCTTATAGATGTGATTTTCTTTTTCATCTTATAGTATTTAAATTAATGATTAATTGAGTGTAACTTCTAATTATTTTAAAAAAAATGCTTCAAAACTGTGAAAGAATGAGGAAAGGGCGTTTATACGGTGTGAGTGTGGCGTAAATAGCTAGAAAACAAATAATTGCAGAACATCAAAGATAAATCTTTTTTTTTAAATTCGTTGGGCAACAAATAAGCGATTACTTTTTCTAAGTATAAACTTAAACAAATTAATTCAATATGTAATAAAAATACTTCTTTTTTTGTTGCCGAATGTTTTCTTGTTGTTAATAATTTCTGTTGTTTATAAAATTATATTGCTGTCGAAATTGGTAATCTTCCCTCTTTAATTGCTTCCAGCATTTTGGTATAATCGGCATCATTTTGATCTGCATACGAAATAGAAAATTTTGCAATTGCATTGGCAAACTCATTACTATTTCCTATATAACCGGACAATACAGAAGGATCACCTGTTCGTGCATGCGCTCTTGCTAATGCCCAGCCGCATGCTTTTGCATAATCCGCCATATTTCTGGCTTTCATAATTTCGAGAACCGGTTTTACTTTGGCGTCCCGAAGCTGGCGGATATAAAAAAACTTGTTCTGATCATCCTGCGTCCATCCCAAAAGCATATCCGATGCAGATTGCATTAGTTTTTGCCCCATAACAATTCGCTCGCCCTGATGCTTATACTTATTTTCGATTTTAAGATTTGGCTCTAATACGCTTTGTCTGGCTTCTTTAAACTGCAAAAAAATGGGTTCGCCCGTTGCCGACATTAATAAACTTATGCCACAAACTGTTCCCACACTTCCTACACCTACCACCTTCATTGCAACGTCATGCAGCGTATATCTGCTTAATAAAACCTGCTTATCATCTGGTAATGACTCCATATATTTTTTGTGCGCAGTTTCTACTTCACGGATAATTCTTTTTCCTTCTTCTCCTGTTGGATGAAAAATCAAAGGCGGATCATCTTTTATTCTGGCACGATATCCATCCTGATAAGTCATTTTTGCAAATTCTTTTTCATGAGCTGTATATTCCGCCGCTTTTTTTATTCGCTTATGTTGAAATTCTTTTATTTCTTCATCTTCTCCTCTTTCAATAAGTTCTGCCAGATCAATATCGGCATACCAAATTTGAAGTGCCGATAATTTACTGTATTCCAGCATATGTCTTTTGTAACTATCGGCCACATGCCAGGCAAATTCTTTGCAGTTTTTATTCGAGAATTTTCTCCATCTTCCTGCAATTGCAAAACTTGTGGCGAGTCTTTTTATATCCCATTCCCACGGTCCGGGAAATGTTTCATCAAAATCATTTATATCAAAGACCAATTTTCGCTCAGGAGTTGCAAACCCTCCAAAATTCATTAAATGACAATCTCCGCAAAGTTGTAAATGAATTCCTGTGGTGGGAGTTTGTGCTAAATCTGACGCCATAATTGCTGCTGCTCCCCGAAAAAATGAAAATGGCGATTCCATCATTCGGCTATATCGTATCGGCAGCAAACTTTCGACTCTTCCTACACTTGTTTCAATAAGAATGTCAACCGGATTTTTTCTGTTTTCAGATGCTTTCCATTCCTGATGTGCGTTTCGTGGTATAACTTTTCTTATTGCTGTGCCTTTTGAGTACCGTTCTGCTTTTGAAGCAACGGGATCAAATAAATTCTCGGTTTTATTTTCGAATTTTTCAGGCATGGCTTATAGTTTTATTTCACTTCTTCAACATCATCCATTTTCCATGTTTTATCAAAAAATCCTTTTTCAGGGCCATAGAAACGGGCTAATAATTCAAATTTTCTTTTAGGATCTGTAGGAACCCAATTTGATTCTTTTCCTTCAGGCGCTTTGACTCCAAAATAAATATCAACAGAACCGTCAGGATTTTTCTTTAATCCCGGGGTGGTAGATGCCCGGCTTGAATATTTCATATCTAAAATAAGGGCATGTGTTTCACGATCATAAGCCGTTATGGACCAATATAATTTTACAGGAACTTTAGCAGGTAAATGCACTTTGTATAATTTTGAACCTTCAAATGACTGATCGTTTTTATCTTTTACAGTCATTAAATAAAACTGACCTGTACCTAGCTTTTTTGCACTAAAATATGCCATAGAATAGCTTATTGCTCTTTCATCAACAGGATAAATATTAGGAGCAAGATAATTTGACATAATAGCTTTGACCACATCTTGCGACGCTGGAAGTGCCCAATTTGTACCTTCATAAAAAGGAGGTGTAAAGATTTTTTCATACCTCTTGTCAATCCAGCTATGAGCGTCTTTTATTGCTGCATTCAGAATTTCCTGTCTTCTTGCATCAGCCTGAAAAGTCTTTCCTTTTTCTATACCAATTGTCTTTAACTGATCGATCATTACTAAATCTCTTTGTAACCAAGGCTCTCGTTGAATAAACTGATTTAATACTTCAAAAAAATGTAAATTATACGGAATAGTATTTCCAAATGAAGCATCAATCAAATCTACAAATGTGGTTGGTGGAGGATTATCAGCTTGGGAAAGAGGATATATTTTTACTTTTTTTCCATACTCAATTGCTCTCTTAATATCATTTGAACTACCATCTGTAAGATTGGATCTAAGTATTGCAAAACCTGTATAAGTTGAAGATGGCATTGGGATATATCCAAAAGGCACTGCATCTTTATAATTAGGAGGAAGAATGAGGTATTTACCACCTTTGCCTTTGTCTACACCAGCGGGACCAATATCTTCTATAGCGGTTTGCCAGCCATCATCTAAGCTGCCTGTTAAAGACGAAACACCATCTACAGCAGGAATTTCCAGAACTACTGGACCTTCTCTTGTATCATATAACGGATTTATATAAATGACATCGGGATTTGGTGTTAGTGTCTGATTTTTAGAATTAATTAATCCTGACCAGTAAATAATCTGATTATAGTCTCCTTTTACTTTTAAAAGACTTTCGTGCATCAATTCAGAATTAACCGCAGGCATTCCCCATATAACAGCTTCAACGGCACGATTATAAATTAATTGTTCCTCAAAATCTACAGGCTTAAATGTTGTTGTCTGACTAGTATCAGCAACAATAGCAGTTTCGTTTTTTTTGGTAGATTGAGTGCATGCAGCTAAACAGCTTACCAATACAAGTGATAAAATTTGTTTTTTCATTTGTGTTGTTTTTGATGAAAAACTTAAAGTCAATTTTTTACGAACCCGGAAATACAAAAGCCACAACGGCTCTCAATCCCCAATCAGGTCTTATGCTTGAATGGCCTACAATAGGTATTAAGGGCATAACAGCAAATTGCATTGTTTGGCCTCCTAATTTTGTAATGGCTCCAACATTTGGGCTAATCGTTATAAGTGTTGTATTTCCTTCCCAGTTTTGTGTAATCTCTGACGTAATACCCAAGCTTGCGCCGCTTTTGTAACTATGAGTTAAGAATATCTGTGTGTAAAACTGATTAAAATCGGCCCTGTCTTCATTTCCTGCCACTGACCATATCTGATTTGCAATAAAACCTATCGAAAGTCCTTTTCCCTGATGCATGACCAAAACACTTGGACCGATTCCAAATTTTTCTGTTCCCAGAAATTTTTCTGTAGCCGTTGGTACCAAAAAAGCAGGACCAACTCCCAAGATAATTCCCTTAGTTTTAGGAGCAAAAAATGCTGTAACTGTTGCATCGCTTAAACCAAACTCATGTGTATTTTCTCCGGTAACATCCTGTTGATCTACCACGGGAAGAATATAGCGTGTAATTAAATTTAAATTATCGCTCAATTTAAAAGGAATTACAGGCTGTATATTTATTTGGTATTTTGATCCATTGTACGCACCAATTCCATAAGTTAAATTATTCTGCAATGGCACACTTATCAAACTCGCCACCGGATTGGCTAATTTATCTGCCAGTTCCTGAGCGCTTGCTCCTGCTTTCTCTTCTTGCGCAAAAACACCATAACTTAAAAGAAGACAAAATGTAACGTATAGATATTTGTTTGAAATATTAGACAATGGGCTTTTCATGATTTTCTTTCTTTAGAAGATTCTTATCAATATTAAAATCAGATTATTTATCCGGAAATACTTTTTTCCAATCGTCTTTCATACTGATGACATGATATTTATATTTAGCAGCAGTATTTAAGGAAAGGTTATCTTTTTCCTGATAACTATATTCTCTAATCGAATCGTTATGATTTACCAGCATTTGAAAGGAAGGATATTTGCTTCCCTGAGAATATCTTAACATGGCAAGATCGCCGGCACCACCTTCGTTACCACAAGCAAAAACAGGTCTTTGACCAATATGAAGCTGTATTCCGACCGGTTTCCCAACTTTATCATTAAAAAGATCAAGAGCAGGCTCTCTGACAATGCTGTTTGTGGCATCATCAAATTTGTATTTGAAAGAAGTACCCACAACTTGTTCTTTGGGAATTCCGTAAAAATCAGCAGAAATCGCTCTTACTAATTCGATTGTTCCACCTGTTACAATAAAAGTCTTGAAGCCATTTGCACGCAAATAATCCAATAATTCTAATTGAGGTTGATATCTGATTTGTTTTAGGGTAACATTTTTTCCCGGATATTTGGCACCTGTAAAAAACTCTTTTGTAGCGGCTTCAAACTCGTCTTCGGTCATACCTGTATGAGTTGCAGCAACTAATTCGATAAGCGCTTTATCACCTCCTTTCTCAAAGAAGGTTTTGTCTTTTTCAATCACTGCCTTAAAGGGTTGTTTTTGAGCTAAAGCAGGATTTGCTTCCACCATTTTTTTTACTCTGTAAAAAGCAAATAATTCCTGAACATAAGGTTTTTCAGCCCAAAGTGTTCCGTCATTATCAAAAGTGGCAATTCGGTTTTCTACCGGAATAAAATCAGGGCTTCCTTCCTTGGTTATTTTTGTAACATAAGCTATAATTTCTTTTTTTATTGTACCGTCATTCCAGCTTGGTAGCGGATCGCTGCTAGTTGCAACTACTGCTGTACTGTCATTAGAATTAGTACTTGTAACAGTATCAGTTTTTTTACAAGAAACAAGCAATAATAAAAATAGGGGCACGATATATATATTTCTATACATGATGATACTATTTAAGTGAAAAGAAACAGGACTATTTAAAATCCTGTTTCTTTAAAGTTATTATTATTTCTTTTTTGATGCTGCTTCATCCTCTTTTAGCTTAGGAAGTACATTTTTCTCAATATATTTCTGTGCTTTAATATCTTTCATAGCCTCTTCCATAATTGTATAAGCTGAGAAGCTTGGCGGAATTGATCTTGGCGGATATTCTTTAAATGTTTCTGCAAATACAACTACATCTTGTATTGCGCCATACATTAGCTGAACGTGATTCAACTGCCACTCCCAAAAACTATTCGAAGTGATATCGGCTCTTTCAAAAGGATCTTGGTACAAATTGAATATTTTTTGTAGGCGCAGTTTAGTAAAAGGTTCTGCCCAAACTCCCATTGTACCTCCCAAACGTTGTTCTGCAAAAACATATTTATAATCACCTTCTCTCAAACCAACCAATAAGCCATCATCATCTGTATAAAAGAATTTATCTCTGGCACTTTTTTGCGTTTTGCCACGTAAAAAATTACTTTGATCAAAGCCATCTAAATGCACTTTGTAATTTTTTCCGTTTGCACTGTAACCCTTTAAAAGTTTATTAGTTAAGTCTGGTTCACCTGCAATTGATGCTAAAGTTGGAATCCAGTCATTGTGAGACATTAATTCAGTTGTAACTTGTCCCGGTTTAATTACTCCCGGCCAACGTACTAAACATGGAACACGGTACGCACCTTCCCAGTTAGTATTTTTTTCTGAGCGAAAAGGCGTCATCGCACCATCAGGCCATGTATTCATATGAGGACCATTATCTGTAGAATAAACTACAATCGTATTATCAGCAATTCCTAAATCATCTAATGCTTTTAAGATATCTCCAATTGTTAAATCGTGCTCGATCATACCATCAATATATTCACTGTCTCCATGAGTATATTTTCCTCTATGTTCTGCTCTAACGTGTGTACGAAGGTGCATACGTGTAGCATTGAACCAACAGAAAAATGGTTTCCCGGCAGCGGTTTGTCTTTTAATAAAATCGATTGCTGCTGCAGATGTTTCATCATCTACAGTTTCCATTCTTTTTTTAGTAAGAGGGCCCGTATCTTCTATTCTTTGTTTTCCAACTCTTCCAAATCGAGGATCTGTGGTTGCATCATCAACATTTGTTGCAGTACATTTTAATACTCCTCTAGGTCCAAATCTTTTCAAATATTCAGCATCTTTAGGGTAATCCGGCAATTCCGGTTCTTCTTCGGCATTTAAGTGATACAGATTTCCAAAAAATTCGTCAAAACCATTTACTGTTGGTAAGCTTTCGTTTCGGTCACCAACGTGATTTTTACCAAACTGTCCTGTAACATATCCTAAGTTTTTCATAATTCCGCCAATAGATGGATCTAATTGGCTCATTCCCATAGGTGCTCCCGGAAAACCTACCTTTGTAAGTCCGGTACGAAGACCATGCTGTCCTGTTAATAAAGCAGCACGTCCGGCAGTACAGCTTTGTTCTCCATAATAATGTAAAAAACGTAATCCTTCGTTTGCCAGACGATCAATATTAGGTGTAGTATATCCCATTATACCATCACTGTAAGCACTTATATTAGTGGTTCCAATGTCATCTCCCCAAAGTATTAGGATATTGGGCTTTTTTGAATTCTGCGCCTGAATTTCAACTACTGAAAAACATATTAATGCAAATAACATTGCATTCTTAAATCTCCATTTAAAATTTATTTGTTTCATGGTAATAAAAATTTATTAATAATCTTTTTGTATATATGGTAATGTGTAAATCAGAGAATAATTTCTTAAGTAATGCTAAAAAAAAATGTGTTCTTGTCTAGTGAAATACAGATTGATTATTTACATATTATTTCGAAAAATTGAACAAGAAATTTCTTAACTTTTTTTTAAGTATCTCAAAATTAATTAATAAAAAACCGAAAAATTGTATCGAAAGAGGTTCAGGTTGTTTCATTTTATAAAATGAAACGACATAAATGCTTTATTTAGTTGCATTTTCACATTCTGTAAAAATAAAAAAGGGGACAAAGCAAAAAAGAGTAGAAAAAACACTTTATCAATCGGAAGACTATATCTATAAATTCAGATTGTGATATAGTGTTTTAATTTTAAAAAATAAAAAAGTATTTAACGCAAAAAAGCCATCAAATTGATGGCTTTTATTTTATTTTCAAAACGAAAATTATTCTATTTCAGAAACTCTCATGGTGTTAACCATTCCTTTATCTTTAATTGGCATTGCTGCAAGGTTAATTAAATAATCTCCTTTTGAAGCGTATCCTTTTTGAACTGCAATTTCGTTAACATCAGTTACAGTATCATCTGTACTTTCGTCTTTATCGTAGAAGTATGATTTTACTCCCCACAATAAATTCAATTGCGTTAAGATTCTTTTGTTTGAAGTAAATACTAAAATATGTGCTGATGGTCTCCACGCTGAAATCTGGAAAGCTGTATAACCACTATTTGTTAAAGTACAAATTGCTTTTGCTTTGATTTCATTTGCCAATAAAGCTGCCTGATGACAAACTGTTTTAGTAACAAAACGTTTTGTTTTAATTTGCGGTGTGTTTTGCGGAACCTGAATAAGTGGAGAATCTTCAACTGCCTCACAAATTTGAGTCATTTTTTGAATTACTTGTACAGGATAATTTCCTGTAGCAGTTTCTCCAGACAACATTACAGCATCTGCTCCATCCATTACTGAGTTAGCAACGTCATTTACTTCTGCTCTTGTTGGAGTTAAACTTGTAATCATTGTCTCCATCATTTGAGTAGCAACGATAACAGGAATTCTAGCCGTTTTTGCTCTGCGAATCAAATCTTTTTGTACCAATGGAACTTCGTGTGCAGGAAGTTCAACTCCTAAATCTCCACGGGCAACCATAAGGCCATCACAATAAGCAATAATTTTATCTATATTTTCAAGTGCTTCCGGCATTTCAATTTTTGCAACAATTGGAATTTTGTACTCAGAATGCTTAGCAATTAATTCTTGTAAATCTTGTAAATCACGAGGTGTTTTTACAAACGAAAGCGCAATCCAGTCTACTTTTTGTTCAATAGCAAAAATAGCATCTGCAATATCTTTTTCAGTTAAAGCCGGTAAAGAGATTTTAGTGTTTGGTAAATTAACTCCTTTTTTAGATTTTAATTCTCCACCCTGAATTACTTTAGCAACAACTTCAGTTTTTTTATCAGTAGAAATAATTTCAAAAATAAGTTTTCCGTCATCAAGCAAAATACGCTCTCCAGGATTCACATCATTTGGAAAGTTTTGGTATTTCATGAACACTTTTTGTGCTGTTCCTAAAATATCTTCTGCAGTTGTAAAAGTAATTAAATCACCATCGTGTACAACAGTTCCTTCTTCCATTACACCAACTCTAAGTTTTGGTCCCTGTAAATCCCCAAGGATTGCAGTTGTATAACCAAACTCGTCGTTTAAGCCTCTAATGATATTAATTTTGTCTTTTACTCCTTCGTAATCTGCATGCGAAAAATTGATTCTAAACACATTAACCCCTGCTTCGATCATATCCTTGATAATCTCTCTCGTACTACATGCAGGCCCAAGTGTAGCTACAATTTTAGTTTTTTTGTTTGTTAGCATTTTTTTTAAAAAATTAAATTGTTCTTTGATTTTATTTTATTGGTATCAACAACATAAATAGCTGCGATGCTCTCGATGGTATTTAATTGTTGTTGAATTTCTGAAAAATCAATAGCCTCTTCACTATTCTCTATTTTCAGGAAAAAATCCACCTTTTTAAATTCAGGAAGTAAATGAATTGTTGTTGAAACCTCACTTGTTTCATTGGAAAACAAATTCTGGAAATCATTTGTACTCACTGAAATGATTTCATTTTTATTCTGAATCAGATTCCATGTAACGGCTTTCTCAGAATCATAATAATAAAACCTAGAAAAATTTGCCTCACCTTCCTTAGTTTGAGCATGGATCTCGTTTTTGCTCTTACTTAAGTTGATCGGAAGTTTTTTATTGATAAAATAGGCTAATCTATAATCTTCTATCGAAGTATGAATTGCCATTAAATAATAATCAATTTCGTCAAATTCGTCTAAATCCAATCTATGAATTGCCATATCATGAAAAATCTAGGTGTAAATATACTATTTCTATTGGAGCATCAATAGTTAAGACGCGGTTGTTTTTGTTAATTTATAAACGAAAACGTTATAGCTTTAAGAAAGTTAAAGCATTTTTGTGGTTATTTCTTATCTATTTTTTCCTGAAAAGCAAAATAAGCTCTTTGCGATGCCTTTTCTTCAGCCTTCTTTTTTGAAGTAGCTCTTGCTCTAGCAATTACTTTATCGTCTATACTTAATTTTACACCAAATAAGCGTTGTCCGTCTATACCATTATCTTCAAAAATATCATAATGAAAGATTCTCTTTTCTTTCTGACACCATTCGATAACCAAACTTTTATAACTAATTACTTTTCCTTCAAGTCTTGCGATGTCAACATAAGGTGTAATGACTCTTTTTTGGATAAACTTTTCGCAAAACGCATAACCGCGGTCTAAGTAGATAGCACCAACAAGTGATTCAAAAATATTACCATGAATATTTTCTCCAAAATGCTGTACTGGTACTTTGCTCTCTACAAACCTAACCAGATTTAAGTCTTTACCTAATTCATTCAAATGCTCACGACTTACAATTTTAGAACGCATTTTGGTTAAATAGCCCTCATCTCCATTTGGTGCTTTGTTAAACAAATGTGCAGCAATCACGGCACTTAACATGGCATCACCTAAAAATTCTAGTCTTTCATAATTTATCGCATTTCCTTGCTCATCCAATTTGTTTGAAGATCGATGCGTAAATGCTTTCTTATAAAAATCTATGGAAACAGGCTGAAAACCAAGTATTTTCTGAATAGTGTCAAAAAAAATCCCGTCTTCTTGAGAACGGGATTTTGAAAATATTTTTTTGATAATATTCATAGACAAAACTAGTCAACTAATTTTTTAAACAATACACAAGCATTGTGTCCACCAAAACCAAACGTATTACTCATCGCAACATTTACCTCTCTTTTTTGAGGTTTGTTAAGAGTAAGGTTTAAGGCAGGATCAATGTTTTCATCAACAACGGTATGGTTAATCGTTGGAGGAACAAGGCTGTGTTGCATTGCTAAAATAGAAGCAATAGCTTCAATAGCTCCTGCAGCACCAAGTAAGTGTCCTGTCATTGATTTTGTCGAGTTGATATTGATATTTTTTGCATGATCACCAAAAACAGCGCTGATTGCTTTTAATTCGGCAACATCTCCTAATGGAGTAGAAGTTCCATGAGTATTGATGTGATCAACATCTTCAGGATTCATTCCAGCATCTCTTAATGTATTTTTCATTACTGCAATAACTCCAATTCCTTCCGGATGTGGAGCTGTTAAATGATAAGCATCAGATGACATTCCGCCTCCGCCAACTTCGCAATAAATTTTTGCGCCTCTGGCTTTAGCATGTTCATATTCTTCAAGAACCAAAGCTCCTGCCCCTTCTCCTAACACAAAACCATCTCTGGTTGCATCAAAAGGTCTCGAAGCTGTTTCCGGACTTTCGTTTCTTGTTGATAAAGCATGCATAGAGTTAAAACCTCCCATACCTGCAATAGTAATAGCGGCTTCTGAACCACCAGATACAATTACATCACACATTCCTAAACGAATGTAGTTGAAAGCATCAATTAAAGCATTTGCAGAAGATGCACATGCAGAAACAGTAGTATAATTTGGACCCATATAACCATTACGCATCGAAATGTGTGCTGGTGCAATATCGGCAATCATTTTAGGGATAAAAAACGGATTGAATTTTGGTGTTCCGTCTCCTTTAGCATAATAAATAACTTCTTCCTGAAAAGTTTCTAAACCTCCAATTCCTGCTCCCCAGATAACACCAACTCTTGTTTTGTCGACATTATCATTAGTAAGTCCGGCATCTTTAATAGCTTCATCACTTGCAGCAACTGCATATTGAGCGAATTTATCTAATCTACGAGATTCCTTGCGATCCATGTAATCTTCAATGTTGAAGTTTTTTACTTCGCAGGCAAATTTCGTTTTATGCTTCTCTGTATCATAATACGTGATAGGAGCGGCTCCGCTAACTCCATTCACAAGTGCCTCCCAGTAATCCTGGATATTATTCCCGATCGGAGTAAGAGCACCTAATCCTGTTACAACAACTCGCTTTAACGTCATAAATATGTATTTTGTACTTTAAACAAATAAAACCCACGCTTTCTTAATTGTATTGTTACTTAAGAGCCATGGGAATTACAATATAAATATATCTTTTTGATTGAAAATCAATCGAAATTTAAATTTTAAAAAAATAATAACACCCGATCCTTAGAAATTTCAAAAATCAAAAGTCAAATTCCAATTGGAATTTGGAATTTCAAAAATTGGTATTTTTAGAAACCGGGTGCAGTATTATTATTTTTTAGCTTCCTCGATATAAGAAATAGCTTGACCAACAGTAGCAATGTTTTCTGCTTGATCGTCTGGAATTTGAATATCAAATTCTTTTTCGAATTCCATAATAAGCTCAACAGTGTCTAATGAGTCAGCTCCTAAATCATTAGTGAAGCTTGCTTCTGTTACAACTTCGTTTTCGTCAACACCTAATTTGTCTACGATAATCGCTTTTACTCTTGATGCAATGTCTGACATAATCTTTAATTTTAGAATTTAATTTGTTGGCAAAAATAAAAAACTTTATTTTAAAACAACTATTTAGTTTATAAATGTGATACTAATTTATAAAATTAATTTCAAGAAAGCCCTTTTAATACTATTTATTTTCGATTTTTATTCCGTTTTTTGTATTCTCAAAATAAATCATATTATGAAAAAAATTGTTGTTTTTGCCTCAGGATCAGGAACTAATGCAGAAAATATTATAAAGTATTTTTCAAAAACTAAAATTGCAAAAGTTGTTTCTGTATTTACCAATAATGCTGCGGCAAAAGTCATCGAAAGAGCAAAAAATCATCAAATTCCTGTCGAAATCTTCTCAAAAAATGAACTTTTGGAGCGAAACGTACTACAAAAAATACAAAAAATCGATCCGGATCTGATAGTTTTGGCTGGCTTTTTACTCAAGTTCCCCGAAAACATAATTGAACAATATCCAAACAAAATTATAAACATACATCCGGCGCTTTTACCTAATTATGGAGGTAAGGGAATGTATGGAATGCACATACACAGAGCTATAATTAATAATAAGGAAAAAGAAACCGGAATCTCTATTCATTATGTAAATGAAAATTATGATGAAGGCGGCATTATTTTTCAGAAAAATGTAGTTCTAACAGAAGATGACACACCAGAAACGGTGGCTGAAAAGATTCACGAACTGGAACAAAAGTATTTTCCAGAGATTATTCAGACTATATTGGAAAAATAAATTTCAGTTTTGGATAAGTTGAAAAATCTAAAATCTGAATTCAAAAATCTACAATCTAAATAAATGGATCACGAAGTACATATATATACTGATGGCGCTGCAAAAGGAAATCCCGGAAACGGTGGTTATGGCGTTGTGATGGAATTGGTTGGAACACCACATAAAAAAGAATTTTACGAAGGTTTTCGTTTGACCACTAATAACAGAATGGAGCTTTTGGCTGTAATTGTTGGTTTAGAAAAATTGAAAAATCCAAATATGAAGGTTTTGGTTATTTCAGATTCTAAATACGTAGTCGATTCTGTTTTAAAAAAATGGGTATTGGGCTGGGAGAAAAAGAAATTTTCCGGACGAAAAAACCCTGATTTATGGAAACGCTTTTTAATTGTGTACCGCAAACATCAAGTCGATTTTAAATGGATTAAGGGTCACAACAATCACCCTCAAAACGAACGCTGCGATCAATTGGCCGTTATGGCATCAATGCAGCCTAAACTTTCTGTTGACGAATATTACGAAAACATCGGTTCAAAAATGGATTAAAAAAAATAACGTATCATGAAAACTGCTTCCTGATACGTTATTCAAACTACTAACTTAAAAAAATCTTATTGTTCTTTATCTAAATCTTTGGCAGTTTTAAATCCGCCCAATAAGCCAACTCCGGCCATGATAAAAATGATTGAAGGATAAACAGCATCATCATCTAATGAAGTGTAAGTTGTAATTAATAAGGCAAGGAAAATTCCAACGCCGCTTCCTATTAATAAAAAAGCTAAATTCACAACAAAAACTTTCCAGGCAGAGCCTCCTTTTCCTGCCCCCTTCAAAAAGATACTGGCGTCAACGCCTTTTTCTATAAGCGCCATACGCTCTCTGTTTCTGGTTGAGAAAAAAAGATAGACAATCCCAAAGATCATCGCAAAAAGACTAACTGGTATTAATACTTGTGGTCCCATAATTTTTATGTTTTTATAATTGATTGATACTCCATATGACGACAGCTTTTAAATCAAGGTTACAAGTTTTTTAAATAAATTCAATTTTTTAAATTCCATTACGAAGCCTCGGGATCAAAAGTGGCTGGTAATCAGTTTTATTTTATTGTTCTTAAAAAAACTTGCAACTGCGAGTTTGAAAGTATAATTTATTTATACTAAAAAATAATTAACAAGAAATAACTTATTTATTGTTTTTTGTTTTACATTTGAATTTTCAGACTCTATCCCAAAAATCAATTTTATTCTTTGAATGAAGAATTGAAAATGGACTTTCACCAAATTCATTTTCGTTCAAAAAATATTTATTCAAATAAATTGGTTTTTCATGAGGAAAAAGTACTTGATCTTTTTTATTTTATTGCCTTTCAGTCTGGTTTTTGCACAACAGGAAACAGTTATTTCCGGATTAGTACTTGATGCTAAAACGCAAAATCCATTATCGAATGTTGTTGTAAGCATTCAAAATTCTTCCATTACAGAACTTACAAAACCAAACGGAAAATTCGAATTACATGTGGCACTGCAAGGACAGCAATTGCTTTTATTACGTAGTCAGGGCTATAAAGATTTGCTTTTAAAAATTAGCTCAAATCTGGGAATTGTTAATCTGGGAACATTGCAAATGGAAGAAAGTTTTTCTGATGAAATTCCGGGAACATTAATCACCTTATTAGAAAGTGATTTATCTGATGATAATAGCTCTTCTGAAATGACTTCAGGCCTTTTACAATCTTCAAAAGATGCTTTTATGCAGGCTTCCGCTTTCAGTTGGGGTCAGGCCCGATTCAGGATTCGCGGTCTCGATAGCGAAAACGGAACTATGATGCTTAACGGAATGACCATGAATAAATTATATGATGGCAGACCACAATGGAGCAATTGGGGAGGTTTGAACGATGTACTTCGAAATCAGGAATTCTCAATAGGAGCAGCTTCATCAGATTATACTTTTGGCGGAATATTAGGAACGCAGCAAATTTCGACAAGGGCTTCATTATACAGAAAAGGTGGCCGACTTTCGTTTTCAGGAAGCAATACAAGTTATAATTGGCGAGCCATTGGTACTTATGCCTCGGGAATGAATTCTCATGGTTGGGCTTTTGCTATTTCTGCAGGAAAACGTATTGGTAATGACGGTTATTTTGACGGAACTAATTTTGATGCAGAATCGTTTTTTATAAGTGTCGAAAAGAAGTTAAACAATAAACACTCCCTAAACTTCACCGGATTTTATACACCAGGCTCACGCGGAAAAAACTCAGCTAATACTGATGAAGTTACACAATTGACAAACGAAAAATACAATTCGTATTGGGGTTTTCAGAATGGAGAAAAACGCAATGCAAGAGTTAAAAAGATCGAAGAACCATTGTTGATGCTTAATCATTATTATAAAATAAATGAAAAAGCAAATTTGAACTCAGCCGTAATGTATCAGTTTGGAAAAGTAGGGAACAGTACAATTGATTATCAAAATACAAATAGTCCTGATCCAGTTTATTATAGAAAATTACCTAGTTATTATACTTCACTTTACGCAAAAGATAATGGCGAGTTTTCGGGAGAATTTACTCCGGATTATGAAAATGCCGAAAAAAGCAAAACTATATTTTTACAGAATTCTCAAATTAATTGGGATGAACTATATCGCGCAAATCAGAAATCAATAATAAACTCCCAAGGAATAATTACAGGTTATGAATCTGGGCAAAGCCATTATGTTTTATATGAAGACCGAACGGATGATAAAACATTTGCAGCCAATACAAACCTGAATATTCAACTTACAGAAAACAGTGCTTTTGATGGTGGTATAACATTTCGGAATTTAAAATCACATCAATTTCAATACCTTTTAGATTTACTCGGAGGGCAATATTTTGAAGATATTGATGCTTTTTATACTGGAAATGAAGCGCAATCAGATTTACAGAATCCAAATCGTCGGGTAAAAGAAGGTGATACATATGGGTATAATTATAATTTTCTAGCCACAACAATTGAAGCTTTTACACAGTTTAAATTCAACTACAAAAAAATTGATTTCTATTTGGCACAATCTTATTCTGTTTCAGATTATCAAAGAGAAGGATTGTACCAAAACGGAATTTATCCGACTACTTCTCTTGGGAAAAGTGAAAAAGTGAATTTTGAGAATTTTGGTTTCAAAGGCGGATTAACGTATAAAATTTCGGGAAAACAATGGTTGTTTTTTAACGGAATGCATCTTACAAGAGCCCCTTCGATTAGAAATACATTCTCAAATTCTCGTTTAAATAATTCAATTGTTGCAGGTATTGAAAATGAAAACATAAGTAGTGTTGAAGGGAATTATGTTTTTCGCTCACCTAAACTTAAAACAAGAATTACAGCGTATTATACTTTAATAGAAAACACAGCGAAAACTTCCTTTTTTTATGCCGAAGGGATTTTTGACAGAGGTGCAAGCTATAATAATACAGATGCTTTTGTGAGTCAGACATTGACGAGGCTTGATAAGAAGAACATTGGATTGGAACTGAGTTTTGAATATCAGATTTCATCAACATTAAAAACTACTTTATCTGCAGCTTACGGCAATTATACTTATGTAAGTAACCCGAATGTTTCGATAACAAATGATGCAGATGCAGCGAAAGGAGACAGGCAAACTTTTGATTTTGGAGAATCATATCTTAAAAATTATAAACAATCCGGAATGCCTCAACAAGCTTATTCATTAGGATTAGAATATCGTGATCCTAAATTTTGGTGGCTTGCAGCGAATATTAACTATTTAACAGAAAGCTATATTGATGTTTCGCCAATTGCCAGAACAGCCAGGTTTTATAAAAACTCAATAAGCGGACTTGTTTTTCCTGAAGCAACAGAAGAGCGGGCATCACAATTATTGAAACAAGAAAAATTTGACCCCATTTCATTACTCAATATATCAGGAGGTAAATCCTGGCGTATTTATGGCAAAAATATCGGACTTTTTATTAGTGTGAATAATGTTCTTGATTGCACTTATAAAACAGGAGGTTTTGAACAAGCCCGAAATGCCAATTTCAGAGCTCTTAATCAGGATATTTCAAGCGGAACACCATCGTTTGGGCCTAAATATTATTATGGATATGGAAGAACATATTTTGTCAATCTTGCCATCAATTTATAAAACTTAAAAAACAGATTCTTTATGAAAAACAGATTTTTAAATTCATTTTTCGCATCATTTTTCCTCATTTTTTGTTCTTGTAGCAGTGAGGTAGAAATCCCTAAATTAGGTTGCACACAGCCGGATATAACAATAAATCAAACAGTTGAAAAGGTTAAAAATATATCAGGATCAACTCCTAAAGTATATAGTTACGATGATGTGATCGAGGCTTACGTTGTATCAAGTGATGAAGGTGGGAATTTTTTTAAAACAATTTCCTTTCAAACATTAGCCACAGACAAAATACCAGCAACAGGATTTAGTACGCCCGTTGATGTAACAAACACTTACATAGATTTTCGCATCGGAAATAAAGTTTACATAAAACTTAAAGATCAATTTACAGATTCGTATTATGGTGCGTTGCGTATTGGAAGTTTATATGTAAGTAACGCAGGCGACCCAACGATTGGAAGAATTTCGCAAAATGATTATAAAAATGTTCTGAATGCTTCCTGTAACGTTATTGAAGAAGATCAGTTAGTACAGCAAATTTCGATAGAAGAAGCAATAAATGAGAGCAGATTAAATACATTAATAGAGTTAAAAGATGTTCAGTTTGCAGAAGCCGCAATTGGCAGACATTATTTTGAGGAATCGAATAATGTAGGCGGTGCTACTAACTGGAATTTAAGTGATAAAACAGGAAATCAGCTTATTTTTAGAACTAGCAGTTATGCCAATTTCGCCAGTAATATTGTGCCCGATGGAAGTGGAAAAGTTCGTGGTATATTGACAAAATTTGGTTCAGATTATCAGTTAATGCCCAGATTCGCAACTGATATTGTAATGACAGGAAAGAGAAGCGTTCCGTTCTTTTCAGAAGATTTTCAAACGGTAAAAAACAATGTCAATTTTGCTCTTGCTGGTTGGAGTAATATTGTAGAAAAAGCATCAAAGTTGTGGAAAAGTATGCTGTATGCCGGTAACGGATATGCTGAGTTTAATACTACGAGTACAACTGCTGCAGAAAATATTGCATGGCTTGTTTCTCCTAAAATTAATATGGAAGGTTATAAAAATGCAGTCTTATCTTTTAGAAGTGCTCAACATGATTTAAAAGTAGATTCACCTTTGAACTCTTTAGAAGTTTATGTGTCAGCCAATTTTGACGGATCAAGTATTAGCAAAGCAAAATGGACAAAATTAGAAGCCAGATTTCCTTCGTTGTCATCGCCGGCTCGTGAATTTATGAGCTCAGGAGGAATTGATTTATCTGCTTATTCGGGTAATATTAATATTGCTTTTAAATACATTGGTTCTGGTAAAGACAAAACGCTTAATGGTGCTTTTATGGTGGATGATGTTAAGATTTTTGGAGAAAAGGAAGAATAAGTTTTTTAATAGTGAAATTAATTGACTGATTTCTAGTTGATTTGGTAAAAAAGTATAGTTTTTAAACTACAAACTGTTAAAATTTGATAGAATTTTGTATTTTGGTCATCCCAAATTGATACAAATACTATGAAAACCTATTTTATTGCCATCATAATGATGGTTTTTCCATGCTTAGTGCAAAGTCAGGATCAGGACAAACCTGTTCAATTAAAACAGATTAACATTGTAAAAACAAATTACCAAAACTTTAAAGACGGTGAAATTGTAAACAAAACAGTCGTGTTTAAAGATGGTAAAATTCAAACAATTACTACTTCAGATGTTGTGCAGCATTTCTTTTATAACCCAAAAGGATTGTTGGATATGACAGTAAAAGACAAAGTAGGAAGCGATTGGAAAGAAGTTGTAAATTACACCTATAATGCTGATAACAACATTACAAAATTTGTAAAAAAATATCAGGAAGGCAGTGATTATATTACAAAGACTGTAACTTTTACTTATGAAGGAGCAAGAATAAAAGTAATCACTAAAAAAAGTACCAATCACCAGAATATTCTTGAAGACATTGAATATATTGTTGAAAACGGAATTATTGTAAGACGTACTTCCCGTGATAGAAATAAAGCAATTATTGGTAAAATCGAGTATGCTTACACCAATGATAATGTTGTAAGACACAGAGGTTTGGTTGGAGATAAAATATCTAAAACCTTTACTTTTGATGACAAAAAATCTGTAGATGGCTTAATCGTTCAGAATTTATTTGGTGATAATTACAAAGTAATTGTTCCAATGATTTCTTATCACGAAGAAGAATTTGCTTTTGAATCAATTTCATACAATAATGAGACAAATTTTAGTCCTTCATCGACAGTTTTGGTTGGTGTAAGCAAAAAATATAAATACAATAAATTAAATTTTCCAATCTCTTGTTCTCAACTTGAAGAGAACGGAATTGTAAAGACAGAAAAGACTTTTATTTACGAATAAACAGACTTTTAAAATAGACTTTTAACCATTTAAAAGTTAAGTTTCATTTAGAATAAACTCTTTATGAATCTTAATTTCTAAATGGTTTTATTTTTTATAAAAAGTCAAATTCTTAAATAGAACTTAAAAACAGAATTCTATAAGCGTTAGTAGCTTACAAATCATTAAATTTGCACCTTATTCAAAGCTATGTTAGAAAAAGAAGTTATAAATTTTGAAAGAACAGCCATTGTAGGTATTGTTACTCAAAATCAAAGTGAAGAAAAACTAAACGAATATCTTGACGAATTAGAGTTTTTGACATTTACCGCTGGTGGTGAAGTTATTAAACGTTTTTCGCAAAAAATGGAACGTCCGAATCCTAAGACTTTTATGGGTACGGGTAAAATTGAAGAAATCAATCTTTTTGTAAAAGAAAACGACATATCGACTCTAATTTTTGATGATGAATTATCGCCATCTCAACAAAAGAATATTTCCAAAATTATTGATTGTAAAATATTAGACAGAACCAATTTGATCCTGGATATTTTTGCACAAAGAGCCGAAAGCTCTTATGCAAGAACACAGGTAGAGTTGGCGCAATGTATCTATTTATTACCAAGACTTTCCGGTTTATGGACACACCTTGAGCGTCAAAAAGGAGGTATTGGTATGCGTGGTCCCGGTGAAACTGAGATTGAAACGGATAGACGTATTGTACGTGACAGGATTTCGTTGTTAAAGGAAAAAATCAAAACAATCGATAAACAAATGGGGGTTCAGCGTAGTAATCGCGGTGCGATGGTGCGTGTGGCCCTGGTTGGTTATACCAATGTTGGGAAATCGACTTTGATGAATGCGATTGGTAAAAGCGATGTGTTTGTTGAGAATAAATTATTTGCAACTCTTGATACAACAGTTCGAAAAGTGGTGATTAAAAACTTACCATTCTTATTGTCAGATACGGTTGGATTTATTAGAAAATTACCAACGCAATTGGTTGATTCTTTTAAAAGTACACTTGATGAGGTTCGCGAAGCCGATTTGTTGTTGCACATTGTAGATATTTCACATCCCGATTTTGAGGATCATATCGAATCTGTAAACCAGACTTTGCAGGATATTAAAGCTCATGAAAAACCTGTTATTATGGTTTTTAATAAAATTGATGCTTACAAACATTTGACCATTGATGAGGATGATTTAATGACGGAGAAAACCCCAAGACATTACACGCTCGACGAATGGAAAGCAACATGGATGCATCGTTTAGGTGAAGATAATGCCTTGTTTATTTCGGCTACCAATAAAGAGAATTTTGAGGAATTTAGAGAACGTGTTTATGAAGCTGTTCGCCAGATTCATATTACGAGATTCCCTTATAATAAGTTCTTGTATCCGGATTATAAAGATGCAATCGAAAAAGAAGAACAAGAACAAGATGAAGAATAAATAAAATTTTTTATTGCAAAGAACGCAAAGATTTTATATTAAAGATCTCATAAAACATAAAGTTCGCAAAGCTAAATCAACATATAGCTTTGCGAACTTTTTTATAAAACAAAAGTGTCTTAACAAAAATAACCTTTGCGATCTTTGCGGTAAATTTCAAATAAATTAAAATCCGAAATTAATTCCTAAACCAAATACTTCTCTGGTTTGAAAACCCTGAAAAGCATTATCATCATAAATGGCCTGGAATGATAAATTAGCCGATAAATATTTATTTACTTTCATGACAATATTTAATGAGTAATCAATATCTACATTTTGTGGATCTTCAAGATAATTTGAATATAAGTTTAAAGTGTTTTCGGCAGTTACGTTGGTCATTATAGCCAATTTATAATAAAGGGAAGAATAGAAACCTAATTCGTAACGCATAGTTTTATTGGCATCAACTCCAAAATAATCTCCGTCTACATAGGGTAAACCAGTTTTCTGATCAATTCCGGATGTGTAAGCACCGTCTACAAAGGTTAATTTTGATGTTAACGGGGCAAAATTTATTTTTAAGTTAGCATCTTTTGTCCAGTAAATACCGGGACCTGTTGTAAGATAACCAGGAGACATAAATTTGGTGCTTTCGGTTCTTATTTCTTTACCATTTTCATCCTGACCATAAATATATCCTGTGGTAAATTGCGTTCTAAAATTCAGAAAATAAGAATAATACCATTGACCAAAGGCTTTTTTACCAACAATTGAATTTATTTCTAAGCGGTCATCTGTTTTTTTTTCGAAATCAGCATTTCTGGTTTGCAGAAGTCCATATGAAGCTAAAATTTTGTTGTCCCAGGTTAAATCATCTTTTTTGTAGTTGAAATCGTAGTTGATTCCAAGCGTCCCTGAGAAGCTGTCTTCTCCTCCGGCTATCCAGTTATTGAAACTTGATTGATTTAATAAAAGCGATACAGTTCCTTTGGTTTTCCAGCCTTCGCCTTCAATAGTATCATTTATTTTTTTTACTGCTTTTTCGGTATTTTGAATTAATTCCTTTTCAGTATTTTGGGCCTGAGCAAAAGTAAAGTTTAATAAAATGAAGGCTAATAACGTTATCTTTCTCATCGTATCTAGTTTAAGTGTATATTAACAAATATACTAAAAACCGTAGAAAAGTTAAGGATTTATTAAGCGGAAAAGAAAGTTATTTCTTAGATTCTTTGTATAAAGGTACCGCAGAACATGCTTCTCCGTACATAATACTTCTGGCAAATGGCTGCAAATATGTAGTCGCCAAAATATAAGCACGCATAGGAACAGGTTTTCTGGAACAGCCTTTTACAATTACGGGTTTGTTTTTGTATGCCGAATAATCTATTGTAGGTAAAATTTCTTCGTATAAACTTCCGTCAAGATCTTCGATAGTTCCGTTAACTACTTTTTTGGCATAAGGAGCCAATTGTACTGCCACTAAAATTAAAGCCCAAGCTGGAATAATAGCATCTGTACTGCAATGAACAGCAACGTATTGATCCTGATATTGCGACCAATCATGATTTTTTAAATGCTCTCTAAAGTCTTTTTCTTTCAATAAAAAACCTTCTAAAAGCCATTGTGAAATATCGATTTGCACACGATGTCCTTTTGGATAATAATCCTCAAGATCAAAAACTTCCAAAGCGCTATTAGCGACTTTATTGATAATTTCTTCCATATTAAAAGTTAGTTTCAGGTTTCAAGTTTCAGGTTCCGTAATGTGAACCCTGAAACTTGAAACTTGGAACATTTTTTAAAGCATTCCTAATTCTAATTTTGCTTCTTCGCTCATTAAATCTTTACTCCAAGGCGGATCAAAAGTAATTTCAACATCAACATCTTTAATATGTTCTATTGTTTTTACCTTTTCTTCCACTTCTCTCGGTAAACTTTCGGCAACCGGGCAGTTTGGAGATGTTAACGTCATTAAGATTTTTACTTCATAATCTGTATTCACCATTACATCGTAAATTAATCCTAATTCGTAAATATCAACAGGAATCTCAGGATCATAAATGCCTTTTAAAACTTTTACAATTGATTCTCCTAATTCGTTTGTGTCTATTTCTTGTTCCATAATTTTGTTTGTATTTTTCGCCACGAATTCCACTAATTTCTCGAATTAAGCATTGTTGTCAAATTAAAAATTCGCGCTAATTCGTGAAATTCGTGGCAAAAGAAATTTAGTTATTTTTTGCATTAAACGCCAGAGCGTACATTTTGATGTTTTTAATCATCGATACCAAACCATTTGCGCGAGTTGCCGATAGATGTTCTTTTAAACCAATTTCATCAATAAAATCAGTATCTGCATTGATTATATCAGCAGCTTTTTGATTAGAGAAAGTGCGAATCAAAATTGCGATAATTCCCTTTGTTAAAATGGCATCACTATCAGCAGTAAAAACAATTTTATCACTGTTTTCTTCGCCGTGTAACCAAACTTTTGATTGACAGCCTTTGATTAAATTCTCGTCGGTTTTATATTTTTCTTCGATTAACGGAAGACTTTTTCCTAATTCGATGATGTACTCATAACGCTGTACCCAATCATCAAACATCGAAAATTCATCTATTATTTCGTTTTGTATTTCTTTTATTGTCATAATTATTCTTTCGTAAAATCAGTCAGCAAATTAACCAGTTTCTCAATTTCCTTTGGAGGAAAACCATTGTCAAAACCTTTAGTTTCGTATGTTTTCTGATTCTGGGTTATTTTTAAATTTCCAATTGCAGCACCGTCGTAAAAACGTTTTTCAGTTGGTGCTTTTAAATTTGGAATGCTATCTAAATTTATTTTTTCAAATTCGGAAACAATTTTGTTCCACTTTGCAGTATCTATTTTGCTTTCTACAGCTTCTCCACCTCTGGTGTTTGTGATTGAAACGGTTTGATTTTTAACTACTACTGTTTTGTATAACCCTCGAGAAACAGCTGAATATTCTATTTCGGTTGATGTCATATCTGCTTTTTTTTGGCTTGAACAACCAGTTCCAATACAAATAACTAAGAGCAATAAAGATATTATTTTCATAAAAATGTTTTTTTAGCTTAACATGGTTTGTGCTTTCTTAACGGCTTCTACCATTTGGTCAATTTCTTCCTTTGTGTTGTAAAATGAAAATGAAGCACGAATGGTTCCCGGAATACAGAAGAAGTTCATAATAGGCTGTGCACAATGATGACCGGTTCTAACGGCAATTCCTAATTTATCGATAATCGAACCAATATCGTATGGATGAATTCCATCAATATTAAACGAAACTACCGAAGCTTTATTTTTTCCGGTTCCGTAGATTTTCAAACCTTCAATTTCAAGTAAACGTTTTGTAGCGTACTCTAAAAGTTCGTTTTCGTAATGTTGGATATTTTCAAAACCAATATTATTTAGATAATCTACAGCAGTTCCTAAAACAATTCCTCCGGCAATATTTGGAGTTCCGGCTTCAAATTTATGAGGAAGATCGGCGTAAGTTGTTTTCTCGAAAGTCACTTCTTTAATCATTTCACCGCCACCCTGATAAGGAGGCAATTTATTTAACCATTCTTCTTTTCCGTATAAAATTCCGGTTCCGGTTGGGCCACACATTTTGTGTCCGGAAAAAGCATAAAAATCACAATCTAATTCCTGAACATCAGGTTTTAAATGCGGAACAGCCTGTGCACCATCAATTAAAACTGCAGCGCCAACTGCATGTGCTTTATCAATAATATATTTGATAGGATTGATGATTCCTAATGCGTTCGAAATATGATTTACCGTAACAATTTTTGTTTTTTCAGAAAGTAAAGCATCAAAAGCTTCGATGATTAATTCTCCGTTTTCATTGATCGGAATAACTTTTAAAATGGCACCTGTTTTTTCGCATAACATTTGCCATGGCACAATATTACTATGATGTTCTAAAGACGAAACAATAACTTCGTCACCCGGTTTTAAAATAGAGGCAAAACCGTTGGCTACTAAATTGATTCCGAATGTTGTTCCCGAAGTAAACAGTACTTCGTGAGCAAATTTTGCATTTATATGGTCTTTCACTTTGCCACGAGAAATCTCGTAAGCGTCAGTAGCTAATTGACTTAATGTGTGAACGCCACGATGAATGTTGGCGTTTATTTCCTGATAATATTTGACTTCGGCATCAATCACAATTTGTGGTTTTTGCGAAGTTGCTCCGTTGTCGAAATATACTAATGGTTTTCCGTTTACTTTTTGTGTAAGAATTGGAAAATCAGCTCTTATTTTTTGAATATCTAGCATGTCTTATTTAGAAAAAATCTATTTACAAAAGTACTAAAACTAAATTGGTTTCTCCATTAAAACTATAATTTCCTTTTATGGTACCATCGATTGCAGGAGTAAATAGCAATTATGTAATTTTAGTTCTAATTTTTTAATTATATGAAATGTAATTCAAAATTGACTCCTAAAATCGTGACCATAAATTAATTATATTGCATTAAAAATAGTTGCATCATTTATGAAAAAATTTCTAAAATTACTCGTTCTCGTTTTAGTTCTCGCATTTCTGTATTTCGGATTTACAACTTATCCAAAACTGGATTTAATTTCCGGCTTTTCAGCCAAAAGTATTGCTTCGGGGCATTTTATTGATAATCGTTCGAAAGAATTAATCGAAAAAACCGACAATGATATTGACATGATTGATTTGGCGACAAATTCAATTAACGATGCCGGAAAGTTTGCGATTTCTAATGTTTATGGTTTAAAAGAAAGAAAGGCAATTTACAGAGAAGGTCTGGGGGCGACTTTGATTAATGATGATTACGATGTTTCAAAACCTTATTTATTACCAAAACGCACAAAATTAGTTAATAATCTTCCTTTTCCTTACGGGAATAATGAGCCAAAAGACACTACGTTTTCAAATGTAGATTATTCGAAATTAAAGAGCGCTGTAGAAAATGCATTCGACAAAATAGGAGGGAAATCAAAACGTACACGAGCGGTTGTAGTTTTATATAAAGATAAATTGATTGCCGAAAAATACGATACCGGTTTTAATAAAGACAGTAAAATTTTAGGCTGGTCGATGACAAAAAGCATTACGAGTTCAGCTTTTGGAGTGCTTCAAAAACAAGGGAAAATAGACATTTATAAATCGGCACCAATTACAGAATGGCAAAATGACGATCGCAAAATTATCACGATAAATGATTTGCTTCACATGAATTCCGGTTTAGAATGGGAAGAAAATTACAGCACGATTTGCGACGCCACAAAAATGCTTTTTCAGGCTGAAGATATGGGAAAAGTACAAATGGACAAACCAGCTCAGTTTAAGCCAAATACACATTGGAATTACTCATCTGGAACTACTAATTTATTATCCCGAATTTTAAGAAACCAGTTTAAAACACAACAAGAATACCTTGATTTTTGGTACAGCGCCGTAATCGACAAAATCGGAATGAATTCGATGATAGTTGAACAAGATATGAGCGGAACTTTTGTAGGTTCATCTTACGGATGGGCAACGCCACGTGACTGGTCAAAATTTGGATTGTTATATCTAAGAAAAGGAAATTGGAACGGGGAACAAATTCTTGACGAAAGTTGGGTAAAATACACAGCAACACCAACAAATACTTCTGAAGGAAAATATGGAGCGCAGTTCTGGCTAAACGCTGGGGGTAAATTTCCAGATGTTCCGCGTGATATGTTTTATTGCAGTGGTTACCAAGGACAAATGGTGGCGATTATTCCGTCTTTAGATATGGTAATTGTGAGAATGGGAGTTAGAGAAGGTGATAAGAGTTTTGATTTTAATGGTTTTTTGAAAGAGGTTATTGAGAGTGTGAAGAAATAATTATGAAATATAAGTTAAATCACGAAATTACTTTTTTATATTGTTTAGCCTCTAAAATAATTTTTATAGGTTCATTAGCATTTTTGATCTATAGTATATGTATTACTGAAACTTCTGCTTTTCTTTTCTGTATGATATTCTCTTTGTTTATGTTCTTTTTAATGCAAAGATTCAAGAAGTTTAAATTGATAGAGTTTGATGAAAAAAGCATTTATTTTGATGAGATAAAAATAGATTTAAAAGATATAGACAAGATTAATATGGGAAAAATTATATTCAAAACGAATTTTGAAGAAGAACCAATTGATTTTTTTTATTCTCCTGTTAGTAATAATTTTAATTTACTAAAAGCTTTTCATCAAAAACAAATTTAACCACAAAGAGACTAAGTAAAAAGCGCAAAGTTCGCAAAGTTTTGTAATAAACCTTTGCGAACTTTGCGTAATTCTTTGCTCCCGATAGCTATCGGGATTGCGGTAAAATCTTTTACAAATCAAATCCTAAATTCACACCCAATTTCATGGCAATGATTTTAGTAATTCTTTGTTTTAATTCCGGTATTTTAATGCTTTCGATAACGGCATTTGAGAATGCGTACATCAATAAAGCTTTTGCTTCTTTTTTAGGAATACCACGAGATTGCATGTAGAACATTGCAGTTTCATCTAATTGTCCAACAGTACAACCATGAGAACATTTTACGTCATCAGCAAAAATTTCCAATTGTGGTTTTGCATTGATAGTTGCTTTGTCACTCAATAAAATGTTATTGCTTTTTTGGAAAGCATTTGTTTTTTGAGCTTCTTTTTCTACCAAAACTTTTCCGTTGAAAACTCCTGTTGAACGATCAGAAAATATTCCTTTATAATCCTGAAAACTTTCGCAATTTGGCGTTGCGTGGTTTACCAAAGTATAATGATCAACGTGCTGTTTGTCATTTAAGATAGAAATTCCGTTAAGCGTACTTGTCAATCTTTCACCAAAATGATAAAAATTTAAGTTGTTACGCGTAAGATTTCCTCCAAATGAAAAAGTATGTACATAAGCGTGACTTTCTTGTTGTTGAGAAACATAAGTGTTGTCAACTAAATTAGCTTCGCTATTATCGTTTTGAATTTTGTAATAGTCAACAATCGCGCGTTTTTGAGCAAAAATCTCTGTAACCGAATTGGTTAAAACTGGATTTTCGTTTAAACTCTGATGACGCTCTATAATTTGAACATGTGAATTTTCACCCACAATAACCAAATTTCTTGGCTGAACCATTAACGCAGCTTCATTTCCTGTTGAGAAATACATGATCTCAATTGGTTTATCAGCTACTTTCTTTTGCGGAATATTGATAAAAGCTCCTTCAGATGCAAAAGCAGTATTTAACGAAGTCAAGCTGTCATCTTTGCTTGCAATTTGGTTGAAGTACGTATCAATAACCATTTTATATTTTGGTTTGGTCAATGCCGATGACATCAAACAAACATCGATTCCGTCATGTGTTGTAGAAGACAAATGCGAACTGAAAACACCATCGATAAACACTAATTTATAAGTGTCGATTTCGTGTAAAAAGTATTTTTTTACCTGATTAAATTCAATTGCATTTTCCTGCTTAGGAAAAACCGTAAAGTCATTTTTTAAAATGGCGTTTAGCGATGTATATTTCCAAGCTTCTTCTTTTTTGGTTGGGAAACCTTTATTTTCGAAGTTTTTTAAGGCATTTGTGCGTATGTCATGCAAATCTGAATGTACATCGACACGCTCTTCAAAAGCCATAAAAGACGATACTAATTTTTCTTTTAAATCCATTTCTGTAGTTATGAGTTATGAGTTATAAGTTATGAGTTTTGTAAACTGTAAACTGTAACTGTAAACTAGTTTTCTGCTTTAATCCAGTCGTATCCTTTTTCTTCCAGTTCGTAAGCCAATTCTTTTCCTCCTGATTTTACGATTCTTCCGTTGTAAAGAACGTGAACGAAATCCGGAACGATATAATCTAACAAACGTTGGTAGTGTGTGATAACTATAATTGCGTTTTTCTCGCTTTTCAATTTGTTAACTCCGTTAGCCACAATTCTTAAAGCATCGATATCAAGACCAGAATCGGTTTCGTCAAGGATAGCTAATTTTGGTTCTAACATTGCCATTTGAAAAATCTCGTTTCTTTTTTTCTCTCCTCCTGAAAAACCTTCGTTTAATGAACGAGACAAAAATTTACGATCGATTTCTAATAATTCAGATTTCTCACGAATTACTTTAAGCATTTCGTTAGCTGGCATTTCTTCCTGGCCGTTTGCTTTACGAGTTTCGTTGATTGCAGTTTTCATGAAGTTTGTAACGCTAACTCCAGGAATTTCTACAGGATATTGAAACGAAAGGAAAACTCCTTTGTGTGCTCTTTCTTCTGGAGCAAGATCAGCAAGATCTTCTCCGTCAAGGAAAACTTGTCCGTCTGTAACTTCGTAGTTTTCGTTTCCGGCAATTACAGCCGAAAGTGTACTTTTTCCAGAACCGTTTGGTCCCATGATGGCGTGTACCTCGCCAGCTTTAACTTCTATATTAATTCCTTTTAGGATTTCTTTATCACCAATTGAGGCGTGAAGGTTTTGTATTGATAACATTGTTTTTTTATTTTATATAAATGTCAATTCTATTTTTGTTGTTTGGTTTAAGATATTAGCATTAAAATGCGCGTGTCCTAAATATTCCATGCCTAAATAATCAGCTGATTTTTTGAACGGAATGTAAAAACTTTCCTCAATTTCATCGTCGTGAGAATTTGAGATCACGCCAATTTTCTTTCCTCTAAGCTTTCTTCCGGTTTCTTTTTCAATTCGAATTAAATCCGAAAAACGATCAAAGAAAACCTTCATAATTCCACTCATATTATACCAATATATTGGCGTTGCAAAAATTAAAGTGTCATAATTTTCGATGATACCTTTTATTAAAGGAAAAAAATCATCTTCTCTGTTTTTGCTTTCGTAATCGTAATAGGAAATATTAAAATCACTCAAATTAATTACTTCTATTCCGTGTTCTTTAGAAATTTCGTCTACAATTTTTGTTGTATTTCCGTTTTTTCTTGATGAACCTAAAATGATGACTGTTTTATTTCCCATCTTGCAATTATCCAACAGATCCTTCTAAAGAAATCTCTAATAATTTTTGAGCTTCAACAGCAAATTCCATTGGTAATTTGTTCAATACATCTTTACTGAAACCGTTTACAATTAAGGCAATCGCTTTTTCAGTCGGGATACCTCTTTGGTTGCAGTAAAACACCTGATCTTCTCCAATTTTACTTGTCGTTGCTTCGTGCTCTATTTTTGCCGATGGATTTTTACTTTCGATATAAGGGAAAGTATGGGCTCCACAATTGTTCCCCATTAAAAGAGAATCACATTGCGAAAAGTTTCTTGCATTCTCAGCTCTTGGGCTAATCTGCACTAATCCACGGTAACTGTTTTGTGATTTACCAGCCGAAATACCTTTAGAAATAATAGTCGATTTAGTGTTTTTTCCTAAATGGATCATTTTAGTTCCTGTATCGGCTTGTTGGTAATTATTGGTAACGGCGATTGAATAAAATTCTCCTACCGAATTGTCTCCTTTTAATACACAAGAAGGATATTTCCACGTTACAGCAGAACCGGTTTCTACTTGTGTCCATGAAATTTTAGCGTTTGTTTCGCATAAACCTCTTTTGGTTACGAAATTGTAAACACCACCTTTTCCTTCTTTGTTTCCTGGGAACCAGTTTTGAACTGTAGAATATTTAATTTCTGCATCATCCAAAGCGATTAATTCAACTACAGCAGCGTGCAATTGGTTTTCGTCACGACTTGGAGCAGTACAGCCTTCAAGGTAAGAAACGTAACTTCCCGCATCTGCGATTACAAGAGTTCTTTCGAATTGTCCTGTTCCTGCCTGATTAATTCTGAAATACGTTGAAAGTTCCATTGGGCAACGAACGCCTTTTGGAATATAACAGAAACTTCCGTCAGAGAAAACTGCTGAGTTTAATGCTGCGTAGAAGTTGTCTTTTTGAGGTACAACAGTTCCTAAATATTTACGAACCAATTCCGGATGTTCTTTTATTGCTTCAGAAATTGGACAGAAAATAATTCCTTTTTCTCCCAAAGTTTTCTTGAAAGTAGTTGCCACAGAAACAGAATCGACAACAATATCCATAGCGACATTGTTCATCATTTTTTGCTCATCGACAGAGATACCTAACTTTTTGTACATTTCTAAAAGCTCAGGATCTACATCATCTAATGTTTTTGAAGGATCTACTTGTTTTGGTGCAGAATAATATGAAATTGCCTGAAAGTCAGGTTTTTCATAATGAACATTTGCCCATTCCGGTTCGATCATTTCTTTCCAGGCACGAAAAGCCTCGATGCGCCAGTCGGTCATCCATTGTGGCTCTTCTTTTTTAAGAGAAATTGCTCTTACGATATCTTCGTTTAAACCAATAGGAAAAGTCTCAGACTCAATATTGGTATAAAATCCGTATTCGTATTCTTTGGTTTCGAGTTCGATTTTTAAATCGTCTTCAGTATATTTTGACATTTTTTAGTTTTTTAAAACGCTTTAAAAAGAAATTCAAATCGTTTAAATTTGTGCTTAGATTCTTTTAATTTATAGTGAAAAAGATTCACCGCAACCACAAGTTCTGCTTGCATTTGGGTTATTAAATACAAATCCTTTTCCGTTTAACCCTCCTGAAAATTCCAGAATTGTTCCGGCTAAATATAGAAATGATTTTTTTTCAACTGCAATTGTTATGTCGTTGTCTACAAATATTTTATCGTCGTCGCCTTTCGTTTTATCAAATTTTAAATCATATGACAAACCAGAGCATCCACCGCTTTTCACACCTACGCGTACGTAATCGTGAGCGGCATCAAAACCATCATCACTCATCAAGTCGATGATTTTCTTTTTGGCTGTATCAGAAACTTTTATCATTGTTTATGGTATTTGTTTTTCCTTCATTTTAATTTGCATTTAAAAATGGTAATGAATTTATTACATTTTAAAGTGCTGTATTTCAATGTTGAAATTAAATTATCTGCAAAGATACGACTTAAAAACCTTTTTCCATAACGCTTCACATTATTATAACAAATGTTAAAATAGATAATAGTTATTTTGTGAAATCAATTTGTTCTCAAGGTATATTTTCATTTGTTTTTTAAAAATTGTGAAAAAAAGAAAAAATGATGTTTTTGTAAGATTTACTTATCAATTATTCTGATAAAATGTTAAAAATGGGTATTTATACGCATTGCAGGTTGTTAATTATAGGATATTTTTGCAGAAAATTGTGAGTAATTATGAAAAAACAGAATAAAAACAATTGGTTTAAAGTTCTTTTGGCAATCTTCTTAGTTTTTGGGCTAGGGTCTACGCTTTTTATTTTAAGTAAAGAATCATATGAAATTGTAGAGAAACCTATAAAAAGAAGAAGTGATGAAGCCTTAAGATTGAGCCTTGAGGCACTTGCGCAAAAGAATATTTTAGATTCTTTAAATACTTTAAAACTAGCTTACGATGTAGCGATTCTCGAAAAAACAGCTTTATCTCAGGAATTGGAGCTGGAAAAAATAAAGGTAGAAAACTTAATCGAAATTCTAAAAATTTCCAGAAATCCATCTACTTTACAAATAGAGGTTTATCGTAAGCAATTATCAGATTTAAAAAATTCATTAGAATCTAAGATTGTAGAAATTTCAAATCTAAAATCTCAGAATAAAAATTTATTAACTGAAATTGAGAGTCAGAATGTTGTAATGTACAAGCAAAAAGCTGAAAATGATACTTTAATTTCTAAACAAAGAAAGTTAGAATCAATTTTAAAAGATGCTTCAAAGTTATCTCTAAATGGATTTAAGGTGGTAGCTCTTCGTGAAAAAAAATCTGGAAAAGAGCTTGAAACAGACAAAGCTAAAAATACTGATAAACTTAAAGTAAGTTTTTCTGTTAACGGAAATTCTGCTGCCAAAACAGGAAAAAGGGTTTTTTATGTTCAGGTTTTAGATCAGAAAAACAAAGTTCTGGGCGAAAATAAATTGGTTGAATTTGACAATGATAAAGCACTTGTTTACAGTTTTATTGTAGCGGTAGATTTTCAGGGAAAACCTGCAAATGTTTATGGAGTTTTAAATTCTTATGATTATGATTTTCAAAAAGGAACTTATTTTGTCAACTTCTTCGATAAACAAGAAATTATGGGAAGTTCTTCGATTACGCTTGAATAACTGATTTTGGGCCACAGATTAAACATATTTTACTGATTTACACAGATTCTTTTTAATTAACTAAGCTTTATAAGCCTTTCTGAGAATAAAAAAACACAGTGAAAATCAGCAGAACCCGTAAAAATCTGTGGATAATTTTATATATGCCTGAGAATATTATGATTGAATGCTTAGCATAAGGAGATTGGATTTCCTAGTTTTGTTTTTCAATTAGAAAAATACTCTTATGAAACTTTACCCGATAGAATCCGGAAATTTTAAATTAGATGGTGGTGCTATGTTTGGTGTTGTACCAAAAACAATTTGGAACAAAACGAATCCTGCCGATGCCAATAACTTAATTGATATTGCAGCGAGATGCTTGCTTATTGAAGACGAAAATCGCCTGATTTTGATTGATACCGGAATGGGAGACAAACAATCTGAAAAGTTTTTTGGTTATTATTCACTTTGGGGTTCACATTCTATAGATAAATCGTTGGCAAAATATGGTTTTCACCGAGATGATATTACGGATGTTTTTATGACACATTTGCATTTTGACCATTGTGGAGGAAGTGTTCAGTGGAATTCGGACAGAACGGGATATAAGTCAGCGTTTAAAAATGCCAAATACTGGAGCAACGAAAACCATTGGGAATGGGCAACAAAACCGAATGCTCGTGAAAAAGCTTCTTTTTTATCAGAGAATATTTTACCAATGCAGGAAAGTGGACAATTGAATTTTATTGAAAGACCAAATACTGATTTTGGACATTCAAAGGAATTAGGATTTGACATATTTTACGTTGACGGTCACACCGAAAAGCAAATGATTCCACATATAAAATACAAAGACACAACAATAGTTTTTTGTGCCGATTTATTGGCAACAGCCGGCCATATTCCGTTACCGTATGTAATGGGTTATGACACAAGACCTTTGTTGACAATGCCCGAAAAATCGAAGTTCCTGAACGCAGCTGCAGATCATAATTACTATTTATTTCTGGAACACGATGCACACAATCAGATCATAACGGTAGAACATACCGAAAAAGGTGTTCGATTAAAAGAAGTTTTTACTTGCGAGGATATTTTGTAAAGAAATTTAAAACATAAAAAAAATCCCATTTTCAAATTCATGAAATGGGATTTTTTAGTTTATAATTGTAAATGGTTAGTTGGTTTTAAACTTCCAAACCTGACCAATAGTTTCTCCTCCTTTATTATCTTTTACAACAACTTTCCAGAAGTATTCTTTTGTGGCTTCAAGCGTAACAGCGTATGAGGTTGAACTTGTATTCTCGCTTACTTTTGCTGTAGGAGGATTTGTTGTTCCAAAATACACATCATAAGATAGAACATCTGTAGCGTCAACATCCGTAGCTTTCCACTGTAAAGTGGCAGTTGCTGTAGTTAATACTAGATTTATTGATGGTTCAACCAATTCAGGGGCAAAAGGCAAATGATTAACTACAGCTTCGCCAGAAGTATAAAGTTTAAAAGTGGATGAAAAAATGCTTGACAAGCCTTTACTGTCAGTTGCTTTTATTCTCCAATAATGAGCAGTATTTTTGTCTAATGTAATAGATGTATTATTTGTTGCAACTTCAACTGTTTTTACAATTTGTGAGAATGAATTATCTTTTGCAACCTCAACGCGATACGTTATAGCGTCGTTATTAGCATCTGAAGAAGCATTCCATTGAAAGCTAACGGTATTGTCTACACATAATTTATTATCTGTTGGAGCAACTAAAGTGGGTACAGTTGGCGCTTCATTTTTAGGGGTTTCAGGGTCATCGCTTCCGCCACCACAAGCTGAAACAAGCAAACTAATGATTGATAAGTATATAAAATTCTTCATTTTTATTTTTTTATAATTTTAATGTATTCTGGAGTTTCGAAATAGATTTTGGCGGCATAAATTCCTGAAGGCTGATTTTCAAGATTTAATTGTGCTTTTCCGTTTTCGATATTGTAAACTTTAGTCGAAACTAATTGACCTCCAAAATTGTATAACTCTATTTTAACTTCATTTTTGCTCGTTGGAATTTCAACTTCAAACTTTCCGGATGTTGGGTTTGGATATGCTGATAAAATACCTCCAACTTCCAAAACACTTACTTTTTTAGAAAAAGTACCTTCGCAGGCTTTTGCTGTTGCAACCTCTATTAATCCGCCTTTTTCTAAGTTTACATTAAAGTTTGTATCAGTTGTCTGAAACTGTTCTGAACCATCAACATATACTGTAAAAGGAGCAGTTCCTTCAATAATTTCAACTTGTACATTTTTAGAAGTTACGGTTGATTTTCCTGCAGCAGAAGCAGCTTTATTAATTGTTACATTAAAGTTTTGTTCAAAAAATTCGTTAGGAATAGTAATTGCAATAGTGTAGTTTCCTGGAGTTAAATTGGAATAATTCAAAGCGTTATTGGTAAACGCTAATGTTTTTCCGTTAATTTTTGCCTCATAAGCATAAGTTTCTTTGGCAGTGATATTTATTTGGCCATTATTTTCACCAAGACAAGTTTCTCCTTTTGCCTCTACAGTAAAATTATTTGCAGGAAGAGTAAGAGGTCCGGCACAATCTTCAGAAAATCTAACGTTAGGATCTGCATAATAAGACCAGTTTGTTTTGGCATATTTAGCGTCAGTAACCTGAATACATTTTAAATCTGGATTGTTTTTGTAATTAGGAACATCAATATTGATGTAAAGTTCTTTTATGCCATTTTGTAAATTTAAACTGGTAAGCTTGTTATTGTTACAATTTACGTAACGTACCTTTTTGTTTTTTGATATATCAAAAGTAGTTAACTGATTATTGTAAAAATCAACATATTCTAACGCTAAATTATTTACAGTGTTTAAAACTGTAAGCTTATTTTTTGGAACCAGTAAATTAGATAATAAAAGATTTTTTGTTACATCTATTTCAGTAAGTTGATTTTGAAATAAATTAACCTCAGTTAATTTTAAATTTTTAGATAAATCAATAGTAGATAAATTATTATCACCAGCAGATAATTTTTTTAATTCAGGTAAAAACGTAACATCCAATTCATTTAATTGAAGCGATGTGCATTCTAATTCCTTAAGTTTTAAATTTTTAGAAATGTCAAAGCCAGATATTGTATTTGTACCACAAGAAAGGATTACCAGATTGATATTTTTTGTAACATCCAAACTAGTTAATTTATTATTTGAACAATTTAGATCTATTAAGTTTGTTGATGCAGTTATGTTTATATTAGTTAATAAATTACCACTGCAGTTAAAGTAAACTAAACTTGGTTTATTAGTTGTGTCTAATTCGGTTAATTTATTATTTTCAACATATAACTGCACTAAGTTGTTTTGATTAGTAAGATTAAGACTGGTCAATTCATTGTTGCTGCAAGCTAATAAAGCTAATTTGTTGTTTGTAACATCCAGATTTTTTAATTTATTACTTTTACAGCTAATTTGATCTAACTTTTTATTGTTAGATATATTCAATTCTGTTAGGGCATTGCGAGAAACATCTATATAATACAAATCTGTATTATTTGAAATGTCTAAAGATGTTAACTTGTTTGAAGAACAGTTCAAGTTATTCAACTTTGTATTTTTGCTAAGATCTAAATTAGTCAGTTGATTACCTTCACAGTATAATTGTGTTAATGCAGTATTTTTAGAAACGTCCAGTTTAGTGATTTTTCCACAACCGCCGCCATTGCTTGTAATACAGCCGTTTCTGCATTCTAATACCTCTAATGCAGTAAAATCTTCTATACCAGTTAAATCAGCAACTAGTGTTGGCTCAACTTTTAATGATTTTACAGCAGCAATTCTTGGAGTTAACACTTTTCCATCAGGTTCACCGGAATCGATACCTAACTCAATCAATCTTTTTTCAAACTCTTTATCAGGAATAAGTGTATATGATGGCGCAGAACACGCTGTTGAGGTATAATTAAAGTATAGATCTTTTTTTGTCCAGTTTTGTGTTGAATAATTTACATCGTCAACTTGTACGCAATACAAATTTGGGTTTCCTATTAAATTTATAGTTGTAATTTTAGTATTGTTACCGTTTTTTAAGTTTATTTCACTTAATGTGGTAGTGTATTGACAAATCACTGTATTTAAATTAGTGTTTTTAGATAAATCCAATGTTTTAATCTGACCCCAGTTGCAATTAAAATAATTTAATTTTAAATTTTTAGACACATCAATGCTTGTTAGCTTTTTTGTTCCACAAGAAATTGATGTTAAATTGATGTTTTTTGTAACATCTATATTTGCTATTTCTGTATCAGAAAAATCAACACGATCTAATAAAATATTATTAGACAAATCAAGAGTTGTCAATGGATTTATAAAACAGTTAAGCTGAAGTAAATTCAGGTTTTTTGAGACATCAATTGACGTTAATGAATTAGAGTCACAATATAAGGCGTATAGATTTGTATTTTTAGAGACATCTAAAGTAGTTAATTTGTTATTGCTTACGTTTAAAAGACTTAATCCTGTATTTTTACTAACATCAAAAGAAGTTACTTTTGTACCTGAACAAGTGAATGTTGTTAAAGCCTGATGTTTTGAAATATCAATTGTATCGATTAAAGTGTTATCTAAGGATAATTTTTGCAGATTAGGGTTGTTAGTTATGTTAATTACAGCTATTTTATTTTCTCCGCAATCTAATGTTGTTAGTTTTTTATTATTAGAAACATCTAAACTGGTCAATTTATTTATGGAACAATTTAAAGATATTAGGTTAGTGTTTTTAGAGACATCTAATGTTTTTAATAAACCATCAGCTTCTGCAGTGGGATAATAATAATTACCTCCAGTTGCAGACAATGTTTCCAGAGCTGTAAAATCCTGAATTCCTGTTAAATCAGAAACTACTCTGGTATCGACTGTTAATGATTTAACGGTTTGAATTTTCGATGTTAATACTTTTCCATCTGTTGCACCGCTGTCAATACCTAAAGAGATTAATTTTTTTTCGAATTCAATATCTGGAATCAAAGTATATTGCAAAGGAATATCCGCAACATCTACAACAGAAACATTGTCAATTAAAACTTCAGAATTTGCAGAGCCGTTAGCGTAGATATCTACTTCAATGTTTTCTGAAACAGTCGGGGTATAATCAAATTCAATTTTTCTCCACTCTGTAGAAGAAAAAGTAACATCAGATTTTTTAATTATTTCTTCTTTGAAAGTACTTGGTTTATGGTATAAACTCAAATCAACAGAAGACAAAGCTCCTCTTAAAATCTTATGGTATAAAGTTACACGATAGGTTTTGTTTGCCGTAACAGGAAAATATTCGCTGTTAATGTAATTGAAAGTTCCGGTAACAATACTTACATTGACACTTGATGAACCATTTTGAGCTGTTGTGCTCTGAGAAACAAATCCACTAAAATAACGATACCAATTGTCTGGCTGCGAGGATGAAGACCAAATTTCAAAGTTTCCATTTGGGACTAAATTGGTCTGCGCATAAAAAGAAAAATTTGCTAATAATAGCAACAAGAGTAGTTTTGTTTTCATAGATTACATTTATGGTTTTGGAAATACAAGAATACGAATTACAATTGGGGTTTTATTACGGGATCCCGTATTAAAAAATAAATAATTTTTTATCTTTTTGATTGTGCTTAACGTGTTGATTTAAAGATAAATCAACTGTAAAATATAGATGAGAAATGTTAGCTTAGAAGATATTAAAGTAAAAAAAGTCCCATTTTCAAGTAAATGAAAATGGGACTTTTTAGCTTAAAGAATTCAATTATTCTACTATGATTTTTTTAGCAGATGCTACATCACCATTGATCAGGTATATATAATAAACACCTTTTGGCAATCCAGATAAATTGATTGTATTATTTGTGTTATTTGGATCTAAAGAAAATGTTTTTACTAATTGCCCTAATTCATTAAAAACATTCGCTTTCTCTAAAATGATATTGCTAATATTTACTTCTCCATTTGTTGGATTTGGATAAATTGTGGCTTTGGTAAAAACAGTATCATCAACGCCTAATGTTTTACAAGTATTTGCATAAGTTGTAGTTGATTCTTTAATATTCGACCAATTTGCATTTGAATAAGCTGCATCATCAACCTGAATACAACTAAGAGTTGTAAGACCTAAAAAGGTAGTATATAAACCGGAATCAGATTTTTTTCCAGTATTTGATGGTAAAGCAAAGTTTTTATTATTTCCGTTTTGAATATTTAACGATATTAACGGATTAAAAATAACATGCGCCAGTGTAAGTTTTTTGTTATTAGACAAATCCAATGTCGTCAATTGATTTGATGAAGCGCTTAAATGTATCAATTCCGGATTATTTCTTAAATCCAGCGCTTTTATTTGATTATTATAGCAATAAAGATCTTCTAATTTGCTGTTTTTAGAAACATTTAGTTCAGATATATTATTTAAAGAACATTCCAAAGCTATTAAATTTGGAAGGTTTGAAATATTAATTGTTGTTAAGTTATTACTTCCGCAAAAAAGTATTTCAATAGCAGGATTTGCCGAAACATCAATATTGTTAAGTAAATTTCTGTCTGCAGCTACAATGTGCAGGTTTTTATTTTGAGATAAATCGATAGTTTTAATCTGATTTAAACTAAAAGTTAGATTATATAAGTCTTTATTCGAACTAACGTCTAAACTTGTTAATTGATTATCATGTAGTGACAACTTAGTCAGTAATTTATTTTGACTGACATTAATATTGCTTATTTGATTAAAATTACAGTCTAAATAAGTTAAGGCAGTAAATTTTTCAATTCCTGTTAAGTCTTTAATATTGCTGTTAGACAAATCAAGATAAGTAACTTTGCTAATATTTGAAGTTGCAATTTTTCCGTTTAGTCCGTCTGTATCAATTCCTAATGAAATTAATTTTTGTTCAAAATTACTATCAGGAATTAAGGTATAATTAATGCAGTCTAAGCTATAATTGGCCGTACCGTCTTTAAGGTCTAACCACTTTTGATTAGCATAAGTTTCATCATCAACAATAATACAAGTTAAATTAGAATTCTTTACAAATATAGAATTCAGATTTAAATTTTTATTGTTACCATTTTTTAAATTCAAACTAACCAAATTATTATTGCTGCAATCGATAAAGGTTAATGCTTTATTTTTAGAAAGATCTAAATAAGATATGTAACTTGAATTACAGTCTAATGAAATTAAAGCGGTATTTGCTGTCAGATCTAATTGATTTAAACCATAATTATTGTTAATTATCAGCGACGTCAATTTTGTATTTTTAGAAAGATCAACAGTACTGAATTTATTTGACGAGCAATTCAAAGATTCTAAATTTGTAAAACTCTGAATACCGGTTAAATCAGAAATAAAAGCAGAAGAAACATTTAAGGTTGTCACCGTATTTATACTCGAAGTAAGTACTTTTCCATTTATTCCATCTGTATCAATTCCTAAATCAATTAGTTTTTTCTCGAAATTAACATCAGGAACTAATGTGTAAGCTGCCTGACAAGGAGTTGTGCTGTAAACGGCAATATTATCTTTACTTGTTTTCCAGTTATAATTCGAATACACGGCGTTATCAACAAGAATACAAGTTAACTTTGGGTTTGACGTAAAATTAGTATCATATAAATCGATGTTATTTCCATTTTTTAAATTCAGACTTTCAAGCTGATTGGAATTACAATATAAAGTACCAAGTTTTGTGTTTTTAGTAAAATCAAGATTTTTTAATTGATTATTATCGCAACGCAAAGCGTTCATATCCGGATTGCTAGAAAGATCCAGATTTGTTAATTGATTATTTCCACAAATTAGTTCGTTTAATAAAATGTTTTTTGAAACATCCAGAGTTGTCAATTTATTTTTTCCACAGTAAAGAGAAGTTAATAACACGTTTTTAGACACATCCAGACTTGTTAGTTTATTATCTTCACAGTTTAAAAGTTCCAGACTTTTAAAGTCTTGTATACCGGTTAAATCTGAAATAGAACTTGAAATAATAAATAACTGAGTAATTGATGCAATACTTTTGGTCAGTACTTTTCCATTTTTCCCATCAGTATCAATTTCATATTCGATAAGTTTATCTTCAAAATTAGAATCAGGAATCAATGTAAAAGCAGTATCACAAAAAGTATCAGAATAAGTTGCTTCTTTATCTTTTTTCCATGTAACATAATTAGCAGTAGCCACGGCTGCATTATCAACCAAAATACAATTCAGGGTAGGATTGTATCCAAATGAAGCTCTTATTATTTTATTATTGTTTCCGTTTTTTACATTTATAGATTCAAGATTGTTAGTACTGCATTCAAAAATAGTCAAAGCAATATTTTTAGAAGCATCCAGGTTTTTTAATTTATTATCAGTGCAGGATAATTGTTTTAGCTCAAGATTACCCGAAACATCTAAAGTTTCTATTTTGTTCAAATTACAAAGAAACCATGTTAATGTCGTGTTTTTCGAAATATTGAGATTTGTTAATTGATTTGTAGAACAATTTAAATTAACTAAAGCCGTATTCTGAGTAACATCTAAAGCCGCTAATTGATTTTGAGAACAATCTAAATAAGTCAGCATCTTATTTTTTGACACATTTAAACTTGTTAGTTTATTTCTGTCGCAAGATAAAGTCGTTAAAGCAGTATTTGACGAAAAATCAAGATTTGTAAAAGAATTAGAATAACAGGTTAATTTTGTTAAAGCAGTGTTTTTAGAAAGATCCAGATTTGTCAGTTTGTTCGATGGAATGCTCAGTTCTGTTAAATTGGTATTTTTTGACAAATCGATCGTTGTCAAGATATTACCGCCGCAATTTAAAATATTCAAATCTTTAAAACTTTGAATTCCTGTAAGATCAGATATTAAGCTGCTTGCCACATTTAAAGAAGTTACACCCAAAACGCTTGATATGGCAATCTGACCATTTTTACCATCTTTATCAATGCCCAGTTGAATTAATTTATCTTCAAAATAAGAATCCGGAATTAAAACAGAGCAAGTAACTTCATTATAGCTTGCAATACTCTCTTTTGAATCTGCCCAATTTGTGTCAGAATAAGAAGCATTGTCTACTAAAATACAAGCCAGTTTTGGATTGTTTTTGAAATCAGGTTCAATCAGAAGATTGTTTTTTCCGTTTTTCAAATTCAGGTATTCAAGTTTATTTCTGTTACAATTTAAATTGATCAGAGTGGTGTTTTTTGAAAAATCCAATACCGCAAATTGATTGCCTCCACAGTCTAAAGTTGTTAAAACAGTATTCTTAGAAATATCTAATGATTTTAATTGATTCCCATTAAAATTAAAACTAAGCAGTTTTGTGTTTTTAGATACATTAATATTCAAAAACTGATTGCTTGCACAATCGAAATTAATAAGATTCACATTCTGAGAAACATCAATAGAAGTTAAATTATTATTGCTGCAGATTAAATCTGTTAATAAAGTGTTTTTAGAAAGATTTAAAAAAATCAGATCATTTTTATCACAGTCTAAATAAGTCAGATCATAATTTTGAGAAAGATCTAAAATACTTATACTGTTTTCAAAACAGATTAACTTTTTCAAAGAGGTAAAATTTTCAATTCCCTTTAAATCACTAATTGAACTCGAAGATACGTCCAGAGTTGTTATTGTATTAATACTTGCAGTAAGCACCTTCCCGTCGATACTGCCCGAATCAATACCAAGAGCAATTAATTTAGTTTCAAATTTAACATCTGGAATTAAAGTATAAAGATCGCAAGTAGAATGATTAAAATTTGCCGAAGCATCTTTCTTGGCTCCCCAATTTGCATCAGAATATGCTTTGTTATCTACCAGAATACAGCTTAAAGATGGATTTGTTCTTAAATCAATCGTTTTTAAAATAGTATTGTTGTTATTCTTTAAATTCAAATCTGTCAATTTATTATTGGAACAGTTTAAACTTTTTAAAGAAGAATTTAAGCTAAAATCTAATTGCGTTATTTGATTAGAAGCACTCGAAAAATTAACCAATGCTAAATTTTTTGACATATCAAGTCCAGTCAATTCGTTCGAATCCACTTTTAGATCCGTCAAAGCAATATTATTTTTAATATCCAGATTAGTTAGCTTATTTGAAGACGCATCGATATTAAACAATTTTAGATTTTGAGAAAGATTTAAATTTGTTAGTTGATTAGATGGACAATACAAAACTTGTAAATCAGCAAAATCTTCGATTCCCGTTAAGTCTGCAATAGAACTCGATGCTATATCAAGCGATCCAACTCTTGAAATATTAAATGTCAGTACTTTTCCGTTTTTTCCATCTTTATCAATTCCCTGAGCAATTAATTTATCCTCAAATTTTGAGTCAGGAATTGCTGTATAACCATAACAATTCGTACTAAAAACAGATGTAGCTTCTTTTAAACTTAGCCAATAACGATTAGAATATATTGGATCATCTACCTGAACACATGAAAGTCCATAATCTCGTCTTATATCAAAAATAGTAAAATTGACATTATTGCCGTTTTTTAAGTTTAAAGAAGTCAGAGAAGACACATCATTACATTTGAATGAAGTTAATTTTGGACAATTAGAAATATCGATGCTTTTGATTCGTGAACCTGAACAATCAAAAGTAATTAACTCCTTATTTTTAGAAAGATCTAATGCCGTTAATGTTGGATTCGAGCAGATTAGACTTTTCAATGCTGTATTACTAGTAACATCTAAACTTGTTATTGGACTAAATGAACTGTAAACATCGGTCAACAATACATTTTTAGAAATATCTATACTTGTAATTTTATTAGTACCAAAATAAAAGGTTTTTAAGGCAGTATTGCTAGTGACATCTAAACTAACTAACTCATTTTTTTGAAGATCTAACCAATTCAGGTTAATATTCTTTGAAAGATCAATTGTAGTTAACTTATTAGAGGAAGCTGACAAAGAGGTCAAAGCTGTTAATTTCGTAATATCTAATGTTGTAACGTTATTTTCAGCACAGCTAAGGGTTACTAAACTAACAAAGTCCTGAATACCTGTTAAATCAGTAATAGAACTATTATGTACATCTAAAACTGTTAATTTTGAAATTTTAGACGTAAGTACTTGTCCGTCAGTAACACCAGAATCAATTCCTGAAGAGATTAATTTTTTCTCAAAATTAATATCCGGGATCAGCGTATATTGCGCATAAATTGAAAAATTTGATAAGAATAGAAATAAAATTAAGAGTAAAGTTTTTCTCATATAGTTCTGGGTTATTAGAAAGTATCGTTTTTTGATTTAAATATATTTTTTTCTGCAAATTTGACAAAGCCGGAATTGTTGATCTTGCTTTAAAAATAAAAGCAGCATAAGTAGTTTTATACTACCAAATTGCATTTGATTTTAGGCAGTACAAGTATACAAATAAGAATTGAAGTTTTATTAGGTAAAAACGAATTGAAAAGATTAATTGAATTTAAGTTTACAAGCTGTATGGCTTGTTTTAAATTCCAACAAAAAGAGATAATGTAAATAAAAGCTTTCTTTTACATTAAAAAAGCATCTAAATTGCTACAAATAAATCATAACACAGTGTTAACAGTTAGTTTTTTGTAACAAAAAAGTATAATTTAGACCCATCTTTTAACTTTACATTTATAATATAGATACATGAGTCATATAAAACCTCTCAAATTATCTGCTTTTGCATTACTTGTTTTAGCAGGTTGCAGCGCTACTATGCAAGCGCAAGTTTCAACTTCTAAAGAATTTATTACAGCTCCTTTAGCGGTTGTTAAAAAAACTCCGGTTACCGAAAATGAATTAAAAAGATGGAGTCATCTTGATTTAATCAAAGATTCTATTCCGGGAATGAGTGTTGATAAGGCTTATGCCGAATTATTACAAGGAAAAACAGGTAAAAAAGTAATTGTAGGTATCGTTGATTCTGGTGTTGATATTGAGCACGAAGATTTGAAAGGAATGATCTGGACAAATCCTAAAGAAATTGCTGGTAACGGAATCGATGATGATAAAAACGGATTTATAGATGATGTTCACGGATGGAATTTCCTTGGAAATGCTGTCGCTGAAAATCTTGAAATGACCCGTATCATCAAAAAGAAAGATGACGGATCTGCTGAATACAAAAATGCATTAGCTCAGTATACTGAAAAATACGAGAAAGCATTAAAAGATAAAGAACAGGTAGATTTTTTATTAGATGTTCACGCAACGATTAAAAAAGAGTTAAATAAAACAACTTACAAAGTTGAAGATCTAAGCGCTATTACTTCTACAGACCCAAAAGTGACAAGAAGTAAAATGATCATGACTCAGGTTTTTACAAATGCAGGGCCAACTTTTGATCCTGAAGCTGATTTTGAAGAATACAGAGAACAAGTTTACGATCAGTTAAATTACAACTTAAATAAAGAATTTGACGGGAGAAAAGTTGTAGGAGATAATCCTGAAGACATTAAAGACAATCATTATGGTAATAATATTGTTTTTGGTCCGGACAAAGAAAAAGCACTTCACGGAACACACGTTGCAGGAATTATTGCGCAAATTCGCGGTAATAATTTAGGCGGAGACGGAGTTGCTTCAAATGTTGAAATCTTAACCGTAAGAGCCGTTCCTGATGGGGATGAGTACGATAAAGATATCGCATTGGCCATTCGCTATGCGGTGGATAACGGAGCAAAAGTAATCAACGGAAGTTTCGGAAAAAGCTTTTCTCCGCACAAACAATGGGTTTACGATGCCATAAAATATGCTAAGAAAAAAGATGTTTTAATTGTTCACGCTGCTGGTAATGACGGTTATAATATCGACGAAACAAAAAACATTAACTATCCAAATGATTCAGAAGATAACATCAAAGAATTTTCAGATAATGTAATTACTATTGGAGCCATTAATAAATCTTATGGAGAAAGCGTAATTGCTAATTTTTCTAACTTCGGAAAAATAAATGTAGATGTTTTTGCTCCGGGTGAAGAAATTTATGCAACCGTTCCAAACAATAAATACAAATACTTGCAAGGAACATCGATGGCATCACCAAATGCTGCCGGAGTTGCTGCTTTAATTAGATCATATTATCCAAAATTAAAAGCTTCACAAGTAAAACAAATTTTAATGGATTCAGGAGTTGCACTTCCTGGAACAGTTGCTTTGGGAGAAAATAGCGAAATAAAACCAGCAGCAGAGTCATCAAAAACAGCTAAAATGGTAAATGCTTACAATGCATTATTAATGGCTGAAAAAATGTCTAAAAAATAATACCATAAATATACTAATCCAGTGGAAGAGTGCGAACTCTTCCATTTTTTATTATAAAAATCATGCATAAAATTATTCTACTTTCTTTTTTGAGTTTTGGTTTAAACTCAGCTTTTGCACAAAGCGCTCCGTATTGGCAACAACATGCCGATTATAAAATGGAGGTTTCGATGGATGTAAAAAACTATCAGTACAAAGGAAAACAAGAATTGGTTTATACCAATAATTCTCCTGATACTTTAAGAAAGGTGTTCTATCATTTATTTCCAAATGCATTTCAGCCAGGAAGTGAAATGGATGCCCGCCTTCATTTTATAAAAGATCCGGACGGAAGAATGGTCAATAAAATAAAAGGTGCTGATGGAAAAGATGTAAAACAAAGCAGAATTGAAACTTTAAAACCAAATGAAATCGGTTTTTTAAAAATTAACAATCTTAAACAAGATGGTGTTTCGGCCCAAACAAGAGTTTCAGGAACAATTCTGGAAGTAACTTTGGCGAAACCAATTTTACCAAATTCTAAATCAACTTTTACATTAGATTTTGACGGACAAGTTCCCGTACAAGTTCGTCGTTCAGGACGTAATAATTCTGAAGGAGTTGAATTGTCAATGTCGCAATGGTATCCAAAATTAGCCGAATTTGATTTCGAAGGCTGGCACGCAGATCCATACATTGCCAGAGAATTTCACGGTGTTTGGGGTAATTTTGATGTAAAAATTACAATCGATAAAGAGTATACTATTGGAGGTTCAGGATATTTGCAGGATAAAAACGAAATTGGTCACGGTTACGAAGATGCCGGTGTAACGGTTACATATCCTAAAAAGGCAAAAACATTAACGTGGCATTTTATAGCGCCAAATGTTCATGATTTTACCTGGGCGGCTGATAAAGAATATACGCACGATATTGTAAAAGGACCAAATGATGTCGATTTGCATTTCTTCTACAAAAACAATCCAAAAACAACCGCAAACTGGAAACAATTAGAACCTCTAATGGTGAAAGTTATGGAGTATTACAATCACAGAGTTGGACAATATCCATACAAACAATATTCATTTATTCAAGGTGGAGATGGCGGAATGGAATATGCAATGTGTACGCTAATGTTAGGAAACGGAACGCTGGAAGGAATTCTGGGAACTGCAACACATGAATTAGGACATTCCTGGTTTCAGCATATTTTAGCTTCAAACGAATCTAAACACCCATGGATGGATGAAGGTTTTACAACCTATATTGAAGATAGCGCTTTGAATGAATTAAAAGGAGATAAAAAAGAAGTAAATCCGTTTAAAGGAAATTATGCTGCTTATTATCAATTGGTTCAATCAGGAAAAGAGCAGCCACAAACAACACATGGTGATCGTTACGATGAAAACAGACCTTATAGTATTTCATCTTATATAAAAGGAAGTATCTTTTTATCGCAATTAGAATATGTAATTGGAAAAGAAAATCTTGACGCTACTTTAAAAAGATATTTTAATGATTTCAAATTCAAACACCCAACTCCAAATGATATCAAAAGATCGGCAGAAAGAGTTTCAGGAGCTGAGTTAGATTGGTATTTAATCGACTGGGCTCAAACAGCCAATACAATTGATTACGGCATAAAAGATGTTGCTGATAATGCAGGAAAAACAACGGTTACTCTGGAAAGAATTGGAAGAATGCCAATGCCAATAGATTTAAAAGTAGAATATACAGACGGAACTTCTGAAAACTTCTACATTCCGTTAAGAATGATGAATTTCATCAAACCGAATCCAAATCCAAACGAAAAAAGAACCGTTTTAGAAGATTGGGCTTGGGCACAGTCAAACTATAGTTTTGCAATCGATAAAAACAAAGAAGCAATCAAAAAAATCACAATTGATCCAAGCGGATTAATGGCTGATATAAAAGCTCCCAATAATGTTTTTGAAGTGAAATAATTTACTTGATAAAATAACAAAAGCCCTTAAAATTAATTTTTTAAGGGCTTTTCTATTCAGTAATGAATCTATAAAACAGGTTTTATATCAGTTACAATATCATTTTGTCTATTCTTTTTTAAAGGAAACATTTTTCTGTAACTTAATACTCTCCATAGCCATTCAACCGGGCCATAATTGAATTTTGAAAGCCACCATTTGCTTATAAACAACTGAATTGTAAAAACAAAAACAGCCAAGAAAAAGTAAAACCAATAAGGCAGTGTATTGTAAATTTTGAAACCAATTCCTGAGAAAAGAAAACACGCAATAATATTTTGCATCAGATAATTGGTCAGCGTCATTTTACCGCTTACTCTAAAATAACTAAAAATTGTTTTCAGTTTTCCGTTGGTATACAACAAACAAATTCCAGACGAAATACAAAGCATCGTATTTATTATGATCCACAAAACGGGATGAAAAACCGTGAAAATTATTTTCTGCTTAATTGCAATTTCAAAAAGAGCACCTGCAATTATGGCCAGAATTAACGTAATTAAAAAAGTTCTTTTTAATAGTTTTTTAAATTCAGGTAAACGATTAAAAAAGTTAATTTTTTGGGCATAAAAACCTAAAAGCATAAGAGCAAACATCACAACATGAACCGTAACAGCATAACGAAGACTAATCATTTCCTGATAATAAGTTCCCAGTAAGTTAAATTGAAATACATCCAGCCAATTATCAGAATAAAATAGTTTTAAATATTTAGCCGTAGACTGTACATCGGGTAATGTTTGTTTTATCGAATTAATATAAGCGCTAAGAAACGGAACAGATAAAAGAAGTATTCCGCAAGTTATTAAAATTGTTTTTGGAGAACTTCTGTAAAAGAACAAAAGTAACAACCCTAAAAAAGCATAATCTTTTAAGATATCGCCCAGCCAAAAAGCAGAATTTATAAAAGCAAAAAGAAATAAAATAAACATTCTCCAGCAAAAAAAGGAAACAGGATTTTTACCTTTTTCTGCAACATTATTAATAAGAACTGCAAATCCGTAGCCAAATAAAATGCTTAACAAAGTCCAGGATTTAGCAGAAAAAAAATAAAGATTGAAATAACTGATAATCTCAGAAAAAATGCCTTTTTTCATGATAAACCGTTCTAATCCAATGTAGCGGAAATCAACATAATTTCCTATTGCAACTCCCAATAAAGCCCAGCCTCTTAAAATATCAACAATAGCGGTTCTTTTATCTTCCTGAACGGGCTGAAATGAATTTGTCATAAATTAAAATGGTTTTTTGGTATAAAATGCTTTTGGTTTAATGTATTCAAATGTAAGAAAATAATCAGAAAATCAATTTTTATAACATTATGTGAAATCAAAATATGAGATAAAAAAATCTCGAAATAAATTCAGCATTTCTTGTTTTAGACTGTTCTTACTTCCGAAATAATTTCCGATTGTTTTTTCTTCTTAAACGGAAATAATTTTCGATAACTGGCACATCTCCAAAGCCATTCAATTGGTCCGTAATTGTATTTAGACAACCACCATTTACTTATAAATAATTGAAGAATAAAGACAAAAATAGCCAGTGCAAAGAAAAACCAATAGGGCATTGTAGCTTTGATTCCCAAACCAATTCCGGAAAAAATAAGAGCCGCCAGAATATTTTGAGCAATATAATTGGTCAAAGTCATTTTGCCGCCAGCACTAAAATAACTGAAAATCGTTTTGAGTTTTCCATTAACGAATAACAGCGTAATTCCGGTTGCAATAAAAACCATTGTACTTAAAATTAGCCAGAAATACGGGTGGAAAAATTTAAGAAAACCCGCTTTGTATTCAATAGCGACGAAGAAAACAACACCAATTATAACGGCAATAACTAAACTGCTTATAAGTACATATTTCAAAAGTTTTTTCATTTCGTTTAACCTGTCAAAAAAGTTTAATTTTTGAAGCATAACCCCAAAAAGCATACAGCCGAGCATTACAACATGGGCGGTAATGGCATAGCCTGGAGCAATGATTTGTTGGTAAAAAGAAGCCAATAAATTAAATTTAAAAAACTCCAGCCAGTTTCCGGAATAATACAATTTTAAATATTCAGGATTTGAAATAATGTCTATTCTTTCAAAATTAAAGCTTTTGATGTAAGCCATTACAAAAGGAATAATAAGAATAAGGACAGCAGAAATAATACCTAATGTTTTTGCCGAACATTTATAAAAAAGCAATAGTACAAGTCCTAAAAAAGCATAATCTTTTAATATGTCCCCAAACCAAAAAGCAGAATGAATAAAAGCCAGTATAAAAAGCAAAAACATTCGCCAGCTAAAAAAAGTAACAGGGTTTTTACCCTTTTCGGTGACATTATTAATTAAAATAGCAAAGCCATAGCCAAATAAAATGGTTAATAAAGTCCATGATTTTCCTGCGAAAAAAAACTGATCAAACTTAGATAATATTTCAGATAAAACACTATTGGTTTCATTTGGCACACTAATGTGCGGAAGACCGCAATAATTGCCAATAACTACACCTAATATAGCCCAGCCACGAAGAATATCGACAATAGCAGTTCTTTTGCCTTGTTCGATAGGATGATAAGAATTTGTCATTTGATTAACGTTTTTGTTGTGATTTGATTGATGATTTTAGATAAATTTGAATTTATTCTGATACAGCCAAAAATAAGAAATTATGCAATCGAATAATTATCTTTAAAATATCTTTCATAAAAAAAGCGTGATAATCTAAAGAATTACTTTCAGATTATCACGCCTTAAAGGGTTGATGAATATTGGAGCTTAACTCAAATGTTCAATCATATCTTTTGTCATAGATTCAAGATCAAAGGTATGTTTCCAGTTCCAGTCTTCTCTTGCAGAACGGTCATCAATACTTGCCGGCCAGCTGTCCGCAATTTTCTGGCGGAAATCCGGTTCATAAGTAATCTCAAATTCAGGAATATGTTTTTTAATTTCAGCAGCAATTTCAGTTGGAGTAAAACTCATTGCAGCCAAATTGTATGACGAATGTATTTTGATATCTTCAGCAGGAGCTTTCATGATATTGATGGTCGCTTCAATCGCATCATCCATATACATCATTGGCATTTTGGTTTCGGAAGATAAAAAGCATTCGTATTTTTTATCTGCGATAGCCTTATAAAAAATATCAACCGCATAATCTGTAGTTCCACCGCCCGGAGGAGTAGACCAGCTAATTAAACCAGGATAACGAATACTGCGAACATCAACACCATAAATATTATGGTAATATTCACACCATCTTTCACCCGCTTGTTTGCTGATTCCGTAAACCGTTGAAGGTTCCATTATGGTGTATTGAGGTGTATTTTCTTTTGGAGTTGTAGGACCAAAAACGGCAATACTTGATGGCCAGAAAATCTTTTTTATTTTTTTTGCTTTCGCCAGATTCAAAACATGAAAAAGAGAATTCATATTTAAATCCCATGCAAAAGCCGGATTTTTTTCAGCTGTAGCCGATAAAAGAGCTGCCATCAAATAGATATCAGTAATTTGATGTATTTCAACAAGATGCTCAATTTGATTAAAATCTAAAGCATTGACCACTTCAAAAGGCCCTGAATTTACAACGTCGGTATTTAATTTTCGAATATCAGAAGCAATTACATTTTCTGTTCCGTATAACTTACGCAGCTTTTGAGTCAACTCTGTCCCAATCTGACCGCAAGCGCCAATGATCAATATTTTTGGATTCATTTATGAAGATTTAGTCTTGCAAATATAACGTTTTCGCAAATAATTTTATTTTTTATACCATTAAATTATAAAATTAACAATAATGAAGTTTGTTTTTTAGATTATTCGCTGAACCTGTTAAAGCGCATTTGCCACGAATTCACGAATTTTCTTTTTCTTGGTTGATTAATAAATGAATAAAATTCGTGAATTCGTGGCTATTAAATAGTAGTTAAAGTTTAGTATTTGTGATGAAAATCAGAATTCGTAATTGTAAATTTACTTTGTAACTTTGTAGCTTAATGTTTTGCCAAATGAAATATAAAATATCTCTTTTTTTACTTTTAATTTTTGTGTTGAATTCTTGTCAGGATGAAAACGAAAAACGTCTTGCTGAGAACAAAAAAGAAGCAAAAAAGAAAGAAAAAATCTTCGATAATATTAATAAAGCTTGGGTTTTTATTGATGAACCGATCAATGAAGTTTCCGAAAAAAATGAAAGAGAATGGACTGAATGGCGTGATTTTTTAAAAGAAATTGGAGAGAAACCGAGAAAGACAATTGGTGCGTTTCAAAAAAAATCAGCAGCAATTTCAAAAAAAGCGATGGCTTTAAACAACAATATTCCAGCGCAATTTAATCAGCCACAAATAAAAAGCCGAATTTCTATTTTGATTACCAAAGTCAAAATGATGGATTTATTTATTCATTTAAATCAAATTCCGGATGAAAAGGTTACTTTTTTAATTGGAGAAATAAATAAGGAAATGGTTTCTTTAGAAAGACAATTTGACAAAATTGTAGAGAAAAGTAAGATTCCGAAAGAACAAGGAGAAGAGGATTTCCTGAGAATGTTAGATACAACACGTGCCATTCCGAACACAACAGCAGCACCCATAATGCCGCCGCCACGAAATATAGATCAAAATTCACCAAAAGTTGAGTAAAAACGCCTTATATACTACGTATGACAATTTGCCTAAAACACAGCAGATTGCCACACAATTACTGGAACAGAATCAGGTAAAAATGCATCTTAGCGGATTGTTAGGATCGGCTGTTTCGTTTATAATCCGCGGAGTTTTCAAAAAAACCGAATTGCCTTTTTTAGTTGTTTTAGACAATAAAGAAGAAGCGGCTTATTATTTAAATGATTTAGAACAAATGATTGGCGAGCAGGATGTATTGTTTTATCCCGCTTCATTTCGTCGTCCGTATCAGGTTGACGAAACAGATAATGCCAATGTTTTGCTTCGTGCTGAGGTTTTAAACAGAATAAATTCCAGAAAAAAACCAGCCATCATTGTTACGTATCCTGAAGCTCTTTTTGAGAAAGTAGTTACGCGTCAGCAATTAGATAAAAACACTTTGAAAGTGGCTTTAAACGATAAAATTTCGATTGATTTTATCAACGAAGTTTTATTTGAATACGAATTTAAAAGAGTTGATTTTATTACAGAACCAGGAGAATTTTCGGTTCGTGGAGGAATTGTCGACGTCTTTTCTTTTTCAAACGATCATCCGTACCGAATTGAGTTTTTTGGTAACGAAGTAGACAGTATCCGAAGCTTTGATGTCGAAACACAATTGTCTGTCGAAACACATAAAAAAATTACGATTATCCCGAATGTTGAAAACAAGATATTTCAGGAAAACCGTGAAAGCTTTTTAGATTATATTGCCGAGAAAACAGTTATTTTCATTCAAAATACCGACGGACTTTTTAGTCAGTTAGACAAACAATTTGCAAGGGCAGAAGAAGCTTTTGAAAAACTTTCAGGAGAAATAAAACATGCAACGCCCGAACAATTATTTTTAAATCAGAGTTCGTTTATTAAACGAGCTTTGGATTTTTCGATTGTAGAATTGGCTTCAAAACCCATTTTTAAAACGACAAAAAAATTCGAATTTCATTTTCAGCCTCAGCCATCCTTCAATAAACAATTTGATTTATTGCTGAATAATTTGAGCGAAAATCATTTTAACGGATATAAAAATTATTTGTTCTGTTCGAATGAAACGCAGGCAAAACGTTTTCATGATATTTTTGAATCGCTTGATGAAGCTAATTCTGAAAACATCAGAAAACAGTATAATACTATTGTACTACCTCTTTACCAGGGTTTTATTGACGAAGAAAATCAAATAACGGCTTATACAGATCACCAGATTTTTGAACGTTATCATAAATTCAACATCAAAAACGGCTATTCTAAAAAGCAAAATATTACGCTGAAGGAATTAACCGCACTTTCGGTTGGCGATTATGTAACGCACATTGATCACGGAATTGGAAAGTTTGGCGGACTGCAGAAAATTCAGGTGGAAGGCAAAACGCAGGAAGCCATAAAATTGGTTTATGCCGATAATGATATTGTGTATGTGAGCATTCACTCGCTTCATAAAATCTCCAAATACAACGGAAAAGACGGAACGCCACCAAAAATTTATAAACTAGGATCGAACGCCTGGAAAATTTTAAAACAAAAAACCAAAGCGCGCGTCAAACATATTGCATTTAACTTGATTCAGTTGTATGCCAAACGCCGATTGGAAAAAGGGTTTCAATTTGCACCAGACAGTTATTTGCAGAACGAATTAGAAAGTTCGTTTATTTATGAAGATACGCCGGATCAAACCAAATCTACGCAGGAAGTAAAAGCCGATATGGAAAGCGATCGCCCGATGGATCGTTTGGTTTGTGGTGATGTTGGTTTTGGTAAAACAGAGGTTGCGATTCGTGCTGCTTTTAAAGCGGTTGATAACAGTAAACAAGTTGCTGTTTTGGTTCCCACAACTATTTTGGCGTATCAGCATTACAGAACTTTCACAGAAAGATTAAAAGACATGCCAGTTTCTGTTGGTTACTTAAACCGATTTAGAACAGCAAAACAAAAAACGCAAACCTTAAAAGATTTAGCCGAAGGAAAACTCGATATTGTCATCGGAACACACCAATTGGTTAACAAAAATGTTGTTTTTAAAGACTTAGGTTTATTGATTGTCGATGAGGAACAAAAATTTGGAGTTAACGTAAAAGACAAATTAAAAACGATTGCTGCGAATGTTGACACGCTGACATTAACAGCAACACCAATTCCGAGAACACTTCAGTTTTCGTTAATGGCTGCGCGCGATTTATCAGTAATTACAACGCCTCCGCCAAATCGATATCCGATAGAAACTAATGTTGTTGGTTTTAATGAAGAGATTATTCGTGACGCGATTTCGTATGAAATTCAAAGAAACGGACAAGTTTTTTTCATCAATAACCGCATCGAAAACATTAAAGAAGTGGCAGGAATGATTCAGCGTTTGGTACCAAATGCCAGAGTTGGAATTGGTCACGGACAAATGGATGGAGCCAAACTAGAGGAATTAATGTTGGCTTTCATGAACGGAGATTTTGATGTTTTGGTAGCAACAACAATTATCGAAAGTGGTTTGGATGTACCAAACGCCAACACGATTTTTATCAATAATGCCAATAATTTTGGACTTTCAGATTTGCATCAAATGCGTGGTCGAGTAGGACGAAGCAACAAAAAAGCATTCTGCTATTTTATCTGTCCGCCATATTCTTCTATGACCGAAGATGCGAGAAAACGTATTCAGGCTTTGGAACAATTTAGTGAATTGGGAAGCGGTTTCAACATTGCCATGAAAGATCTTGAAATTCGTGGTGCGGGAGATTTATTAGGTGGCGAACAAAGTGGTTTCATCAATGAAATTGGCTTTGATACGTACCAAAAAATCATGAACGAAGCTATCGAAGAATTAAAAGAAAACGAATTCAAAGATTTATATCCGGAAGAAAATAATATCGACACCAAAGAATACGTAAAAGACATTCAAATCGATGCCGATTTTGAGCTTTTATTTCCAGATGAATACATTAATAATGTGTCAGAACGTTTGGTTTTATATAACGAATTGGGTGCCATAAAAGATGAAGCCGGATTACAGGAATATGAAAGAAAATTAATTGATCGTTTTGGCCCATTGCCAAAACAAGCAACAGCACTACTAAATAGCATCCGTATAAAATGGATTGCTACGAAAGTGGGAATTGAAAAATTAGTCTTGAAACAAGGCAAAATGATTGGTTATTTTGTTTCAGATCAGCAATCAGATTATTATCAATCGTCTAAGTTCAGAAACGTTTTACAATTTATTCAAAAGCATAGTTCTCTCTGCAAAATGAAAGAAAAACAAACCGTAAACGGACTACGTTTGCTCTTAACTTTTGAGAATGTAAAATCAATAAAACGAGCTCTAGAATTGATGGAATTGTTTGAGGAATAAACGTATCTAAAATGATAGCCACGAATTCACGAATTATTTCAAAATTGATTCGTGAATTCGTGGCGAAAAAAACTAATCTAAACATATTCTAAATTCTAAATATTAAGTTTTATTTATCTTTTACTTAAGAAAAAACTTAGAAGTAATAAGGTTTCTTTGGATGAAATTTCCAAACCAACTTTATATGCAATACCACTTTATTCTTTTGTTTTTATTTTTTGGATTAACTTCAATTTTTGCCCAGGAAAAACCACAAATTATAGCTGTTGACACTTTAAAATCTGAAACCATTGATCCGCTTCGTCCAGCCAAAGCAGCATTTTATTCTGCTATTTTTCCGGGTTTAGGGCAGATTTATAATAAAAAGTACTGGAAACTTCCTTTAGTTTATGGCGCTATTGGAACAAGCGCTTATTTTTATTTTGACAGTCAGAAAAACTATAATATTTACAGAGACGAATACAAAAACAGACTTGCAGGAAACACAAGTGATTCTGAATATTTGTCCAGATTAAGTGAAAGTCAATTAATAACTGCTCAAAAGCAATTTCAGAGAAACAGAGATTTATCGGCTTTGTTTGTTGTTGGGTTTTATATTTTAAATATAATCGACGCTAATATTGACGCTGCTTTATCCCAATTTAATGTAAGTGAAAAATTAGCTTTTAAACCTGCTATTAATAGGAATACATTAACATCAAAAGATGATTTTGGAGTAGCTTTAAATTATTCGTTTTAAAAAAAGGTTACCACGCATTTGCTTCGCCTGTTCGCTATCGCTCGGGTCACAAATCCCCACGAATTAAATTTAGTTTACACATAAAAAAATTAGTGCTAATTAGAGAAATTCATTGCAAACAAAAAAGTAAGCCCGAATGAAATTTTCATTCGGGCTTACTTTTTAAGCAAATATTATTTCGAGAAATTCGTATAAAAAAACCTACTTAACAATCAGTTTTTTATTCACATTCAAATCTTTAGAGTTAATATTTACAATATAAATTCCAGAAGCCAAATGATGATTAATTTGCCCAGAAGCCGAAAGTCTTTCTTTTAAAACAATTCTTCCATTCATGTCAGAAACCGTAATTAAAGCCGAATCTCCAGCTTCTAATTCAGGTAATAAAACCTGAAAATTATCTGTAGAAGGATTTGGATAAATAGCAACTACTTTTTCAGATTCAGAAACGGCATCAATTTTTAAAGCAGATTTCCCTGTTCCAACAGTTGTTGGTTCTAGTTGCCATTGTGCGCTAAACCAGCCATCTTGCGAGTTTCCGTATTGCGCAGATCCGGTTTGGTTTTCAACATGAATAATGTTTCCGGACTGCCATCTATTTCTTAATCTTGTCCATGTTCCGTCGATATAATCGCTTGACCATTGTGCACTCCAAAATGTTGTATCCGTTATATTACACTGAACACTTCCAGTTTGACCTTCAATATTAATTAGTTCGCCTGTTGCTACATTCTTCAATACAAAATAAGTGGCGTCTATTGCAATTTTTTGCCATTTGTAACTGTTGCCAGAAACTGTTGTTCCGTAACCAACATTGGCGCCTGAATCAGATAAATAAGCACCTGTCCACCTGTTTTTTATTGTGTAATAAGTTCCTCCTGTTGGAGTTGTTGAAACCGTAACAGCACAAGTACTTGTTTTACTTCCATCAACTGTTGTAACGGTGATTGTTGCTGTTCCATTCGCTACAGCGGTAATTAAACCAGAACTGTTTACAGTTGCCACAGCTGTATTACTTGAACTATAAGTTACAGCTTTATTAGTGGCATTAGATGGCAAAACAGTGGGTGTTAATTGTTGCGTTGCACCAACATTTAAAGATACCGAAGTTGGACTCAAACTTACACTGGTTACCGCGACACCTGTTCCCGGATTAGAATCATACCAGGTTGTATTCATGTACCAACCTGTTTTGTTTCGACTTAAATCTGCAGATTGACTTGTTCCGTCATTAAAAATTAAATTAGTTGAAGTTACATTCGTGAATGTGTAGCTGTACCAGCCATTTCCGGCATTGGTCATGTTTACGCCCGGCCATGAAGCATCTGCCAAAATACCTGTTGGTAAAGCACTCCAATAATAGATTTTAATTGCGGTTCCCCAATTTGATGGTTTATAGAAATACACCGTAAAATTAGTATTCGGATTTATGGTAATAGTTGCCGTTGCGGTTTTATTTCCGTCTTGAGTTGTTGTTGTAATTGTTGCTGTTCCCGCAGAAACTGCAGTTACCAATCCAGACGAATTTACAGTTGCAATTGCTGTATTACTAGAACTCCACGTTAACGTTTTGTTTGTTGCGTTTGCCGGAGCAATTGTAGCAGAAAGCTGTTGTGTATTTCCGGCATATAAACTTGCCGTTGTTGGCGAAACACTTACAGAAGCAACCGGAATTGCCGCAACAGTTATTGCTGAAGTCGCAGTTTTATTTCCATCAACCGTTTTTACTGTAATTGTTGTTGTTCCTGCAGAAACCGCTGTAACCAATCCGGATGCATTTACTGTGGCAACTGCAGTATTGCTCGATGTCCAGGTTAAGTTTTGATTTGTTGCATTTGCCGGAGCAATAGTTGGATTTAATTGTTGTGTAGATCCTAAACCAACCGTTGCTGAAGTTGGATTTACAGAAACTCCTGTAACTGCAACAACAGGTGCATTTGTATTCGTTAAAACCAAATATTCGTAAGCGGCAAACGATCTTGTTGCGCCAGCAGTTAAAGTTACTGAAGCATTATTGTTATACGGATTTACATAAGTTCCCGCCAATGCAGCCGGAATTACATACGATTTTGAAGCATTTCTTAAATTCGACATTACGATTACTTTTTCAGTACCTAATGTTTTAGTAAAAATACTGATATCATCGTTTGCATACATCGTTAAATCTCCACGTCTGATCGCTGCGCTTGCGGTTCTAAAGTTTAGAATTTTAGCAAAATCGGCTGCCGCAGTTGGGTTTTGCGACCAGTTGAATTTGAATCCCTGCCATGGCCAATCTGTTTTGGGTTCGTAATCAATTTCCTGACCGCTCATTAAAAACGGAACGCCTTTCATATAAGCAGAAACTAAAAAGTTTGCCACAATTCCGTTATGATTGTTGAAGATTACAAAAGGCCTTTGTACACCATTATCATTCGTATATGTATCATGATTTCCAGTATAACGAACGGCTTGATTTGAACCCGTTGCATTTGCATATTCGTAATCATTTATTGTTTGAAAACGCTGCGAAACCGGACCTCCGGCAGCAACATCTTTTAAGGCATTCCAAAACCATCTGTCGCCAAAATTCATATCAAAACCTGCCGTAAAATTGGCTTGTCTGTCTCCTTCGGCTAACATTAATAGTTTATGAGACGAAATTCCACGGATGTTTCCGATAACTTCTGACCAGAAATCAAGCGGAGGATTATTAGCATAATCACAACGGTATCCGTCGACGTTTGCTGCCAGAATCCAATAACGCATGGCATCTTTTATGGCATTTCTTGTAGCGGAACTATTAAGATCCAGAGCGGCTATATCTGAAAAGTTTCCTAATTGCTGGATGGTTGTTCCGCTTCGCAGATAATACTCAGGATGCGAAACGGTCCATGCATTATCCCAGGAAGTTCCGTTGATGGCAATATCTAAAATAACGGCCATTCCTCGGCTGTGAGCGCCATCAACCAAAGTCCTTAAATCTGCAAGTGAACCATATTCTGATCCTACGGCTTTAAAATCTTTGATACAATAAGGTGAAGGCGAACTTTTGGAATCGGTTCCGTGTGGGTAAATGGGCATTAAATAAATAACATTGGTACCAAGTGCTTTTATATTATCTAATCGGGCGGTTACTCCGGCTAAGTTTCCGTTGGCACTAAACGGACGTATATGCACCTGATACATGTTTACGTCACGAGTATCCGGAACGCCTGCAAATGGTGTTCCGTACTGAGGAGGATCCTGAGCGTAAAGTGAACTTGCAAATAATAATAGAAAACAGATTAGTGTTTTCGTGAAATGAAAAAATCTGGTGGTAATTGTAGTTTCCATAATTTCGGTTTTTGCATGCTTGTCGGCATCTTAACTAAAATTCATTCTCACTCGCATTGTTTTTTTAATTCGACAAACATTTTGTGGTTAATAGTTTTCAAGTAGTATAATTCTTAATTTTCGCCCATAAAAGAGCATAGATTTTTAGCCACGAATTCACGAATTAAGCATTTATTTAAAATCTTAATTTTGAAAAATTCGTGAATTCGTGGCAAAAAAACTTAGTAATTTATAACTTTTTCAATCCCTTTAATTCTGATGCATTTCCTTCTTTGATGCTGATGGCAACACCTCCGCCCGGAGCTAAATACTGTTTTAAAATTGTTTTTGAGGTTACAACAACTTTAGTCACCGTATATTTTTGTGGATTTTTATCCCAATTCGCTTCTTTGGCATCGGCATAAATTGTGGCTATGAATTTTTTTCCGGCAGGTAAATAATCAAAAGTAATGTTGGCAGTTCTGGCATTTTCATCTGTAATTCCACCAAGAAACCAGGCATCTTTTCCTTTGGCTTTACGGGCAATTGTGATGTAATCTCCAGGTTCTGCTTCCAAAACATAACTGTTATCCCAATCTACAGCAACATCTTTAATGAACTGGAATGCATCTGGAAAACGCTCGTAATTCCCCGGAATATCTGCCGCCATTTGCAACGGACTATACATCGTAACATAATACGCCAATTGTTTTACCAAAGTCGTATTCACACGCTGTGAACTTCCTGTTCCGTAATAAGATAAATCAGTTTGGAAAATTCCCGGAGTATAATCCATTGGTCCACCCATTAAACGGGTAAATGGTAAAATAGTAGTGTGATCCGGTGCTAAACCTCCCATAGATTCAAACTCCGTTCCGCGCGCAGATTCCTGAGCAACCCAGTTAGGAAAAGTTCGGTGTAAACCCGTTGGTCGAACCGCTTCGTGACTGTCAATCATAATTTTATAATCGGCGGCACGTTTGGCTACGTTAATGTAATGATTGACCATCCATTGTCCGTCATGGTGTTCGCCACGCGGAATAATTTTCCCTACATAACCTGTTTTTACAGCATCATAACCGTTGTCATTCATAAATTGAAAAGCACGATCTAAACGACGCTCGTAATTGGTTGCAGATCCTGAAGTTTCGTGGTGCATGATAATTTTCACTCCTTTTGAAGCAGCGTAGGCGTGAACAGCTTTTACATCAAAATCAGGATAAGCGGTTACGTAATCAAAAACTTCTTCTTTCCAGTTTCCAATCCAGTCTTCCCAACCAATGTTCCATCCTTCAATAAGGATTGCATCAAAACCATTTTTAGAAGCAAAATCAATGTATTCTTTTGCGCGTTCTGTTGTGGCTCCATGTTTTCCATTCGGCGTAAGCTTCGTGAAATCATCGGTTAATTTTACGTTGTTTTCTTTTCCGAAAGCCCATGTACTTTTTCCGGCAACGAAATATTCCCACCAAATCCCGATGTATTTTACCGGTTTTATCCACGAAACATCTTTGTAGCTTGTTGGTTCGTTGAGGTTCAGAATTAATTTGGATGCTAAAATCTCAGTTGCTTTATCGCTTACCACAATGGTTCTCCAAGGCGATTGCGCATCGGTTTGCATATATCCTTTTGCTCCAACAGCATCTGGCGCCAAATGACTTTTCATTTTGTTGTTTACAGCATCAACTTCAAGATACATTGCCGGATAATTGATTAATCCTGCTTCGTGAATATTGATATATAAACCGTCGTCAGATTTCATCATAGTTGGCGTTTGCACTGATAATTCTTTTATCGGCCATTGCGAATTGATTTCGATCGTCGCTTTTTTCATCAACGAAGGAACTTCAGAAATTTTCGAAGTTGTATACGCATATTCATTGGTATCATAATCTCCCGGGATCCAGAAAATTTTATGATTTCCAGCCAGATTAAATTCAGAACGTTCTTCTTTTATAACAAAATAACTCAAATCATTTTGCTTTGGAAATTCATATCTAAAACCTAATCCGTCGTTGAATAAACGGAAACGAATTCTAATATATCTGTTATTGTTTTTAGCCTGAGCCAAAGTCACAACCAATTCGTTATAGTTATTGCGTATTGTTTTTTCTTCACCTAAAACAGGATTCCAAGAATCATCAACAGAGGATTGTGCTGTATTTGTGATGGTAAAACCATCCATAAACGAAGGCAAATTTTGAAGTTCTAAACCCAAAGAACTTGGCTTTATAACTGCTTTTTGTTTGTATGATAATTGGTAAGACGGAACTCCGCCTTCTTTTAATTCAAATTTTAAGGAAATATTTTTGTTTGGCGAAGTTATTTCCTGCGCGTGAATCCATAAGGAATTGGCACAGACAATAAAACACAACGCGATTTTTTTGCCTAAACGAATTTGAAGCAATGATTTGTGGGATTGAAAATTCATGTTTTATTTAGTTTTTTGCAAATCTAATTTATTAAAGTGCTTTTATCTTAGTTTTTCAATACTAAATATTGAAAAGGTTCTAATGTTATTTCTGCACTAACGGTTACAGTTGTTCCTGTGAAAGCATCTTTCCATGTTGCTTTTAAAGCAGACGGAACCAAATATTTTACAGCATTATTGGTTAAATTAGAAAGTACCAGCACTTTTTCAGTATCGTTTACCATTGTAAAAGCACTTACGGCATCGCTGCTATATCCTGTAAAAGTTCCTTTTTTAATAGCATTGCTTGTATTTCTAAAGGCGATTATCTTTTTGTATTCAGCAAGCATTTCTGTATCTGCAACAGACCAATTGATAGGGGTGCGCGCGAAATAATTCAGTCTTTGCGCATACCCAATTTCCTGACCGTTGTAGATCATCGGAACAGATTTTAAATATGCTGCCACAACAAATGCTGCCACAGATCCTTTTTTACCTCCAAAAAGCTCTAGTGGTGTTCCATCTGAAAGATTTACGTCATGATTGGTTGTGTAACGTACAACTCTGTTTGATGAATTGTAATTATTGGCATATTCTGTAGCATTAGAATCCTGCATTGTAGTAGCAGATTTATTTTCTTTAAAAACTTTTTCTAATGTGCTAAAGAAATTGAAACCAAATGTATAGTCAAAACCAGAAACGAAATGGCTTACCTTAGAACCTTCGGCCAACATTAAAATAGTTTGATTTGGTTTGATGCTTCTTAGTTTTGTAATGGCATCTGTCCAAAAACCTTGCGGAACAAAATCGGCATAATCGCATCTAAAACCGTCTACATTTGCCGTGTAAACCCAATACGACATTGCGTCGATCATTGCGTTTTTCATTTCGGTATTATTGAAATCCAATTGTGCTACATCAGCATAATTTGTTCCCGGCGGCATTATAATTTCGCCTTTTTCATTTTTTTGATACCAGTCCGGATGTTGTGTAATCCAGGCGTTATCCCATGCAGTATGATTGGCCACCCAGTCCAGCACTACAGCCATGTTTTTTTTGTGCGCTTCTTCAACCAAAGTCTGAAGATCCTGCAAAGTTCCAAAATCCGGATTTACAGCTTTATAATCTTTTACGGCATAAGGCGAACCTAATTCTCCTGAAGCTCTTTCTTTTCCAACAGGATAAATAGGCATTAAATAAATAACATTTGCCCCCAATTCCTGAATTTGGGTCAATCTGTCCTGAACTCCTTTTAAAGTTCCGGCTTCGCTAAAAGCACGAATATTTACCTGATAAATGATGGCGTCTTCTTTCTTTGGCATTTTTTCAAATGAAGCCCCAAATTGCGGATAGGCAGGTTCTGTATTTGTATTGTTATCATCTGATGAACTACAAGAAACAAACGCAAGTGTAAGCAGTAGTGTATGGATGATTTTTATATTAAATTTCATATTTTCTGAATTTTAAGCATTAAAAATGATTTAAAGTAACCTGCCTTTCAAAAGGAAAGACAGGTACAACTCAAACCAAACTAACTTTTTGTTATTTTTTTGTGATTGTATAATTTGCTTCTGCAGGATATCCAAGACCAAGCGGATCAACATCGTTTATCTTAAATGTAATTTCATAACTGCCGGCTTCAGCAATATAATGCGCTCCTGAGTTATCAAGATAAGCAACAAAATCTGTATTGTTTTTAGAACCGTAGTTAATTGTCCAGTCATTATTTAGCCTGAATTTTACGTTTCCGAGTATTAAATCGACTGTTATTTTCCATGTTTTTGTCTGGTAATCGTAGTTCATTGGTGTACTGGTTCCCCAGCCTCCCGGTGTTCCGTCACCAACAACTCCCCATGAATATACAATTGAGCTCCATTTTAAAGTATTTAAATTTACTTTTACCTGATAAGAACCTTCTCCCGGAAGTGCAAAATCAGTAGTACTCATGTTTTTCAGGTCATTATTTGTAGCACCTGCACCGTAAAATTGTTCCCAGTTTCTGCCTGTATTTAATTTAAATACAGGACCATAATCCGGTAAAACGGTTACATATCCCTGATAAATGCCTTTTGAAATTTCCGGCAAAGCCAATGCCGTGTCTACATTCCAGTCACCCTGATAAGCACCCGGCATATAAATTTCGCCAAAAACAACACTTTTTTCATAAGGTGTCACCGTTATTGTAGTCGTATTTGAATAGATTTTGCGATCCATTGTAGCTTCTATACGAACCGCTAATTGTCCCGGAACATTTATAGGAAGTCCTAAATCTGTTGCGATTTTGTTTAAATCTCTGTCAAGGAATGATTTGCTCAAAACATCTTCGCCCACAACAATTCGTTTTGCTTTTTGCCATGCCTGACTTCCGCTGATATCATTTACTAAATCAAATTGTATGGCGTAAGTAACGGGTGCAGCAATTGGAAAAGTAACTGCCGGCCACGAAACAAGCAAAGCCTGATCGTCTGCAGTCTCTTCAGTAAGTACAATTTCGCTTGATGAAACTTCAAATGAAGAAGGAAAACTTGTCGCTTTTAAAGTTGTTAATTGACCATCGGTTTCGCAGGAAGTGCCTAAAAACAGCAAGCCGCCCAACAGGAGTAATTTATTTATATATTTTTTCATGATAGTTTTGTTTTTAGTAACCAGGGTTTTGTTTTAATCCTCTGTTGGCATCTAAAGCAGATGTTGGAATTGGGAACAATTTTCTATAAGCCGGAGAGGCTGGTCTGAACTCGCTTGCCAATAAAAATTTATCAAAACGAATCATGTCTTGTCTTCTGTGACCTTCCCAGTTTAACTCAAATCCTCTTTCGTTATAAACATCGTCCAAAGTTGGGTTTGCGGCTAATTCGTTTAAACCTGCACGAAGTCTGATTTCGTCAATAAAAGGTTTTGCGGCACCGGCGTTTCCTAAACGAACATGGCACTCGGCTTTCATTAAAATTACATCGGCATATCTAAAAATTGGGAAGTCATTTGAAGCTCCTCCACCGGATCTTGGTGCTGCAGGATAAAATTTAATATTACGAACACCTGCCTGAGGCGCAGCTCCGGGATTGTCTAAAGAAGCAACATCAAGCGTGTAATTAAATCCGCCCGGTTGTTCTCCTACTAAAAATTGTTTGATTCGAATATCGTTTGCATCATATTTCAGGAAGAATTCTTTAGGCACAATAGTCCCGTTCCAGCCATCATATCCAAATAAACTTTTACCATGTGGACCGTACAAACTACGAGTTGCATAAATATTACGGGAAACGACATCAAGCGTTGCGTAAATTGGCAGAATGGTTTCATCATCCGGAAGTACATCTCCAAACAATTCGTAATATTTATTTCCTAGCGGACTAGCGTCGTTTGCTGCACCAGAGTGAAGACTATACCCGCCTTCGCTAACTTTATTACAAGCGGCTAAACATTCGTTCCATTTTGATTCTCCGGTATAAACTTCTGCATTCAGATAGACTTTTGCCAATAAAGTATAACCCGCCCATCTATTAAATCTTCCGTAATAATTTCCTCCTTTTGTAATAGAAAGCAAGTCTACGTTCTCAGTAATTTCTTTTACAATAAAATCATAAACTTCCTTACGGCTTGATTGCGGAATTTTATCAACTGTAATATTATTATCCGTATAAAAAGGAACATTTCCGAAATCATCAATCAATAAATAATAAAAGAAGGCACGCAATACTTTTGCTTCGGCAATTTTTGAAGCTTCGGCATCTGATTTTTCTAATAATTGAATGGCTAAATTGGCGTTAAAAATAGATTTGTACAACCAGTTCCACGTATTGTTAATAATGAAATCTGTTGGCAGCCATTCGTGTTTGTGTAAACGGGCAAAATCCTGTTGCCAGTCACCGGTATTTCTATGCGGAATTACCTGCTCGTCTGATGACATACAGTTCATGTCGTACCAGCCGTTATCTGCTCCGGCGTAACCAACACCCGGTACATTATTACGCTGAAAGTCACCCGGAATTTCTGCATAAACGCTGGCAAGAGCAATATCTGCCCCTTCCGGAGTTCCGTAAAAGCTGTCTGGCTGATATTTGTCGTATATGTTTTCGTTGATATCTGTACAGCTAAAAAGAGTTAGGAAACATGCGCTTCCTGCTATTAGTATATTTTTAATTTTCATTTCTTTTACTATTTAAATTTTACAGTCAAACCAAATGCAACACTTCTGGTACGCGGATAAATTCCGCGGTCTCCACCAAAATTATCATTAGGATCACCACTTCCGCTGATGTTCAATTCAGGGTCAACGCCTGTATAATCTGTAATTAGCAGTAAATTGTTTCCTGTAAGAGAAAGTCGAACATTGTCTATATATTTATCAGTAAAGCGGAAAGTATAGCCTGCCGTAAGATTTTCTAAACGTACAAATGAACCGTCTTCTAACCATACATCAGATCCGTATGGAGAAGAATGAATTCCTTTGTCGACAGCACTTTCTAAAATGTTTGACTTACCTGTATTTTCCAGCATACTTAAGTTTTGATTAAGCGCGTTGTAAATTTTATTTCCTCCGGAACCTCTAACTAACATTGAAGCATCGAAGTTTTTGTAACGGTAAGATGGATTAAATGCAAAAGTGTACGTTGGCAATGCCGAACCTGCATAATAACGATCCGGACTTTTTACTCCCTGATCGATTAAACCGTTTCCGTCACGATCTGAAACTGTTTCAACACCATTGTCGTTTACGCCGGTATGCTCTAAAATATAAAACGCGCCAACAGGTTTTCCCTGAACTAGGTAAGAGTTTGCCGCTCCCCAGCCCACATAATCAGTATTTAAAGGAATACCGTTAATACTTCCGCTTAAATTAAGTACTTCATTTTTCATGAAAGAAACGTTTCCGGCTAATGTCAGTGTGCTGTTTTCAGTTCTGATCACATCGTAGCCAAGGGCAATCTCCAAACCTTTGTTTGAAATACTTCCTACGTTTGCTTTAATTTCTTTGAATGGAAAAGGAGGCTGAGGTACCGTATAATTGAATAGTAAATTATCTGTTCTGGAATCGTAAACATCTACGCTACCTCTTAATCTGCCGTCTAAAAGAGAAAAATCAAGTCCGATATTAGTTTGTTTTTTGGTTTCCCATTTCAAATCGGCATTTGCGTTTTGAGAAATTCCAAAATTGGTAATAAGCGCTCCACCAAAATAAGTGTTTCCTGCACTATCTACTAATGGCAATGAAGTTTGCGGATAAAGACCTTGCTGATTACCGGTTTCTCCATATCCTACACGTAATTTTAATTCATTAAATAAAGTTTGATTCAGCATAAATGACTCTTTGTTGATTTGCCACGCCACAGATGCTGAAGGGAAATTTCCCCATTTGTTGTTTGTGCCAAATACAGATGAACCGTCTCGTCTGATACTTGCTGTAAGTAAATAACGGTCTAATAAAGCGTAATTTAATCTTCCTAAATAAGAAACTAAAGATCTGTCGTTTTTATATGATCTAATATCTGATGGTCTTACTTTAGACAAATCACCAAACTGAAGCGCATTGTAAGTCGCCTCATCGCTTATAAATCCTCTTGCCTGAGCAAAATTTCCCTGATAAGTCTGGCTTTGCCATTCGTATAAAGCCAACGCGTTAAAACTATGAACCCCGAAAGTTTTTTTATAAGTAAGACTTAAATTGGTTAGTTTTTCATTTTGTCTCTTATTTTCAATATTAGCATAACCTTTTTGTTCAACAGCAAAAGCTTCTGTAGATGATAAAGGCAAAAAATATCCCTGTGTTGAATTTGTTTTTCTCCAGCTTCCAAACCAGTTCGCAGAGAATCCTTTGCCTAAATCTAAATCTGCTTTTAAACTTCCAAATAAATTATCTTCCTGTCTTTCATTTTTTACCGATTGTGCAGCTGCATAAGGGTTTAAGTATTGAAATACGGTTGAATCAGTAAAATAAGATCCATCAGTATTATAAACCGGATCTGTTGGTCTGGCCAATAATGAATTTGTAATTAAGTTTGACTGATAAGAAACCGCACCAATTTTAGCAATACTTCCTGTAACATTATTTACGCCTGTATTTAAATTAAAAGTCAGTTTTAATTTGTCATCAAGTGCCAATTGCGTTGCCTGAACGCGGCCAATATATTTTTGATTACTAGAATTAATTACAACGCCATCCTGCATAATTGCTGTTATTGAAGCTCTGTAATTGAATTTATCAGTTCCTCCGCCAAACGAAAGCGTGTGCGTTTGTGTGATTCCGGTTTGAGTCAAAAGACCGTACCAATCTGTATCAGAACCGTGATTTGCAGATGCAGGAACACCAACGCTTTGAGCAGTTTCCCACCATTGGTTTGCGTTCAGCATTTCTAGTTTTTTCGGAATAAAATCGATAGAAGTATATCCAATATATTCCATAGTTGTTTTTCCTGCTTTATTTTTTTTAGTCGTTACAATGATAACTCCAGGCGCACCTCTGGAACCGTAAACTGCTGTAGCCGAAGCATCTTTTAGAACATCGATACTTTCAATTTCACTTGGCGGAACCTGATTTAGTAAATCCATGTTTCCCTGAATTCCGTCAACAACAACAAGCGGATCATTTCCTCCAATTAAAGAAGAAATACCACGAATACGAACGCTTGGTCCTGAACCCGGCTCATTACCAATTTGCGTAATATTTACACCCGCAGCTTTTCCTGAAATCAACGATAACGGATTTACAATTGCACCCTGATTCATGTCTTTTGCAGCTATTGAAGAAACTGCCCCAGTAACATCTTTTCTGGCTGTAGTTCCATAACCAACCACAACAATTTCCTGTAAGTTTGTAGCATCCGGAAATAATTGAATGTTGATATTGCTTTGGCTTGCCGTAACTTTTTTCTCTTTGTAACCAATAAAAGTTACCACAATTACAGAGGCAGAGCTTTCAACGGTAAGTTTATATTTTCCGTCAAAATCAGTTACCATTCCGTTTTTAGTTCCTTCTTCGATAACAGAAGCACCCGGCAATGGCAGACCATTTTCATCGGTAATTATTCCTGAAACTGTTTCTTTTTCATCGCGAATAGTTTCGGTTCTCAGTTCCGGTTTTTTCAGTATAATTTGTGTGTCGCGAACTTTAAATTCGGTTGAAGTTCCTCTAAAAAGTTTATTTAAAACAATATCAATGGGCTGGTTTTTTACCGAAATCGAAATCACACGATCAAGATCAATGTCATTTAATTTGTAAATAAACCTGAAATCTGTTTTTTGTTCTATGGTCTCAATAACCTTTTCGATTGTTGAATTGTTTAATTCAAGGGTTACTTTTGTTTTTTGGGCATAAGTATTTCCTCGAATATTAAACATGGCGACCAAAATAAGTAGTGTAGTTAGTTTCAATTTTAGGTCATTTTGGAATATAGAGTATAGGAACCCAATATTCTTAGATTTTTTTTTCATAATTTTGTTAATTGATTGTAGTTAATTCGTTATATTCAATCACTTAGTAAATCGGAAATTGTTCGCAGCTCTTTCCGATTTTTTTATTCCTGTACTTTTAGTTCTTCATGTTTTTTCATTGGTTATTGGTTATTTAATTAGTATCTGATTGTTTTTTATGGTGTAATTAATGCCATGAATATCATTAAAATAACTCATCACATTTTCTATAGATTCTTCTTTAAAACTTGCGTTGAATTTTTCGTTAGCCAGTTTTTCGTTTTTATTGATGATCGTAACATTATAGCGTCTTTCCAATTTTGTTATGATATTTTTGAAAGTCATATTCCTGAAAGTCAATCCGCCATTAATCCATGAAGTGTAAATGTCTGTGATTACTGGTTTGGTCATAATTGAGGCGTTTTCTTTATTGAAACTTCCTTTGTAACCCGGCTTCAAAATCGTATTTTTATCAGCATTAAAATCTTCATTACTATTGTACATTCCCACAGATCCTTCTACCAAAACAACATCTGTTGCAGCATCTTCGGGATAATTAGAAACATTAAAATGGGTTCCTAAAACACGCACATTTAAGTTGTCAGCATTTACTATGAAAGGGTGTTTTTTATCTTTTGCAACATCAAAAAATGCTTCTCCGTCAAGAAAAACCTGTCTGTTTTCGCCCGCAATAAATTTTACCGGATATTTTAAAGTTGTTCCTGAATTCAGATGAACAAGCGTTCTGTCTGACAATTGCAACTGGAATTTTTTACCGTACGGAATTTTAATTGTGTTATAAGAAACTTTCTCCAAATCTGAATTGTTTTCGTAAACCAGTTTATTTCCAGACTGATTTCCAACAACATTTCCTTTTGAATCTAAAACCTGAACAGAATTATCTTCATGAATAATCTGCACTTTTCCATTTTCTAATTGTAAAACAATATCCGTGCTTTTAAAGTCGAATTTTGGCTGAATGGTTTTATTCTGAATATTTTGTTTGTAGAAAAATCCAATTCCCAATAAAACCACAACCGAAGCTGCGATTGCAATGTATTTTTTGAAGTGAGATTTTTTAGGAGCAATATCAATAGTAGTTTCATTTTCTTTTGATGAAGTCAAAATGTTCATGAAAATATCATCGGCCTTTTGCGGACTCATTTTCGGCATTTCTCCCAAAAGATTTTGAATATCTTCTACAGAAGGAAAATCATCCGTAAGTTTATTTTTTTTGTAATATGCAATTACCTCGTTTGTTTCTTCGGGCGTACATTGGTTTAAAACAAACTTTTGTAATAGGTCTTTTATTTCAGAATTTGAATTCATTACGAATTGATTTTAGTTCGGGTTTTATATAATACAGTTGAAAGGAAGTTAAGTACTACTCAAACGTTGTAATTTTTTTAATTTTAACATATTGAAGAAAGGAAAAAACCTGTGAAATATTGATTTTGTTGAGGTTTTTAATGAAAAATATTTTTAAAATTTTTTCAGGTTTTTGAAGAAACGAACCATTTTTGTCATCCTGACGAAGGAAGGATCACACTAGTAGATCGACAAAGATTGGTGATTTTGTTTGCGGAGTTTCTTGTGTGATTTCTCCCTTCGCTCGAAATGACAAAAATATGGCATAAACCCTGGCGTCCTTTGTGGTTAAAACAAAAAAAATCACCCGGAAAGGGTGATTTTGATGGTTAAAGGGTATTTTGGTTTAGATAATTTCATCATGAACCTGAAAAAAGACTCGCATCGATTCTAATGCTTTGCTCATTTGATTCCTGACTGTATTTATAGAGATGCCGAGTTCCTGACTTATTTCTTCGTAACTCATGCCTTTCTTTCGTGACATTTTAAAAATTTGTTTCCGTTTAGGAGGTAATTGATTCATAGCTTCTTTTCGAAGTTTTTTGCAATCTTCTTCGCGAATCGAGTAATCGCCATATTCATGAGATTTTTGGCTTTCATAGAAAATCTCTTCTTTAAGAAGTACTTCGTTTGCTGCTTTGTTTAAGAAATTAAAAGCCTGATTTCGGGCAATTGTAAAAATATAGGCCTTAAAAGATTGTTCCAGATTTAAGTTTTCCCGATTTTGCCAGACTTTCATAAAAACATCCTGAACATTTTCTTCAGCAGCTTCTTTTGATTTTAAAATGCTAATGCTATAACCATAGATTTCCTGATAGTATAAATCAAAAAGTTGACGAAATGCTTTTTCGTTGCCATTTTTGAGTTCACTAACCAATAATTTTTCGCTATTGTTGTTCGCTTCTAACATTAATTTAATTAGTCTTTATTTAATTCTAATTATATTAGGATACTATCAAAATGAGTGGTCTTATTTGTTGACAGGTTAGCAAATATATAAAAATATAATTCGCAACAAATAGCATATAAAAAAACTTAATTAAAGTTTTTTTAATAAAATTTTAACGAATCCCTAGCAACGGTGCATAGGAATTGATTTTACGGGTTTATAAAATTTTTGATGGAATTTGTTAAAAAGCTGTAATTGCTGATATTTACAAGGAATATTCTTATGCTGAACTTTAAACACAACTCGATTTACAATATGATTAAAAAGATAAAATCCTTTTATCTAAAAGACAAAAGGATTTTATAAGTGCAGAATTGTAGGATTCTATTTTTTTATTTTAATTAGTTTTTCAAATCTTTAATTACTTTAAAAGCAACATCAACCTGATCTTCACCAACTAAAATGGTGAATTCATTTGAAGTTGAAATTACCTCATTTATAATAATTCCTTCCCAAGCCAAACGCTGGAAAATGAAATAATAAATACCAGGAACTACGATGTTTTCTTTTGGTAATTTTACTGTTATTGAAGCCAGATTATCTAATTTCTGAATTAGTTTTTCGCGCATAAAATGTTTTTCAACTAAATGATTTACGCTGCTGCTAACCACGATGTTAGTTTCATTTACACCACGGGATGAGGTATAAAAAATATCAGATAAAACATTAATATCAGAAATTAAATCTGCTTGTTTGTTCAATACAGTTTCTGAAGCTGCAAAGGTATAATCTGTTAATTCAGAACGAACTGTAATCTCACCAATATTCTTAATTACCTTATTAATTTTATGGTTCAATTTAAAATCTAATTCTTCTGTGAGCCGTTTTAGCGACATTACAACGGCGCCTTGTTTCACTTCTTTACCAAATTCACTTTCAAGTTCTGTCATAATGTTCCTGGACAGAGAAGTTAAGTTGATAATTCCAAGCGACAATGCATTTAGTAAAAATGGCTTTGTTTTGATGTAATTTTCTACAATTGATGAAACGGTTTTCATAATTCTTTTTTTTTTTTTGTAACTTAATTGGGTTGGTTTAGTTTAATAGGGTTGTTATAAAACCTTGCAAATATAAATAAAAAAACAATTTGTTACAAATATAACAATAAAAAATTATGTTAAAAATGGTAAAAAGCATCTGTAAGATGTTCAATTGCAAATGTTTCATCCTTTTTTTGTACGGCAATTATGTCAAAACGAATTTCTAAATCTTCTTCAAAATCCTTTTCCCTATAGTTTATGTAGGCATTTATTGCTTTTACCAGTAATTGAATTTTTTTTTGCTTGACAAAATCTTGTGGCAACCCAAAATCTGTACTTGATCTTGTTTTGACTTCTATTACAGCTAAAAAATTATCTTTTTGTGCGATTATATCTATTTCTGCCTTTTGAAAAAGCCAGTTTCTATCGAGTATTTTATAGCCATTTTCGCGAAGATATTCTACCGCAAGTTCTTCTCCTTTTTTTCCGAGTTCGTTGTGTTCTGCCATTTTTGCTTTTTAGCCACGAAGTCGCAAAGACACAAAGTTAATTTCTTTGCGTCTTTGCGACTTCGTGGCTATTTTGAGTTATATTATTTCTTAAAACTAAGTGTGCTTCCGGATGCGTTTACATCAATTGTCACTGTGCTTCCCATAATTAAAGCTCTGTTATCCTGAATATGACCTGCCGGGAAATTAAAAATTACCGGAATATTGTATTTTTTAGTAACGTCATCAACAATTTCAACTGCATTTTTCCCCCATGGTACTTCGTTATCTTTCATTTTGGTCATGGCGCCAACTACAATTCCTTTTAGGTTTTCGATACAGCCATTTCTGCGTAAATTCATCATCATACGATCAATATGATATAGATATTCGTCTAAATCTTCAATAAATAAAATTTTATCCTTACAGTCTATTGCCGATTGTGAACCTAATAAACTGTATAAAATAGACAGATTTCCACCCACTAATTCGCCGGTTGCAGTTCCAAAACGGTTCATTTTATCCGGCCCAACAGAATAGGAAAGAGGTTCGCCAAACAAACTCGATTTCATTGAGCTAATAGCAGCAGGAGTCGCACGCGGGATCGTTACGGGCATTACACCATGAATTGATTTATAACCCATCGTGTTTAAATGGTTGTGTAAAACAGTAACGTCGCTAAAACCAATAATCCATTTTGGATGTTGTTTAAATTTGGTAAAATCAAGTAAATCAATCATTCTTACCGTTCCATAACCACCACGAACACACCAAATTGCTTTGATATTTGGATTGTCTAATTGTTTTTGAAAATCAGCGGCACGCTGTTCATCAGTTCCTGCAAGTTGATTATAATCAAGTCCAATTGTAGTTCCGACAACAGCTTCCAGACCCCAGCTATGCAATAAATCGATTGTAGGCTTTAAGTTGTCATCTATATTCTTTCTGGCAGTTGCTAAAATGGCTACTGTATCTCCTTTTTGTAAATAAGGTGGTGTGATCATGTTTTGTTGAGATTGACAGGTGAATGATTGTAAGGCAAAAATAAGAAATACGAATTTACAGCAAGCAAAGTGTTTCTTTAAGTGACGGAAATTATTCGTTTTCATGTTTTTTCTTTTGCTTAAAATTATAAATTATTTTTTAAATCAGATTTTGGTTAAATAATTAACCGCCATATTGGTTTTGCAATTTTTCTAAAAGCAGCATTAATCCTTTGTCGGCTTCCTCAGACTGTACATTTGCAAACAGAATAAAAGCTTTGTTTATTGCAGGGCAAATATACACTTTGGTTAAAAAAGTTCCCGGATTTCCATTGTGAAAAGAATATTGTAACTCATTATTCTTTTTAATTTCAGATTCCCATCCAAACGAAAATTCGAATAAACCAAAATGCATATAATTAAATTCTTTTGCGGTAAAATGTTTTGATTTTCCCAATAAACCCTGCAATTGCATTTGCGTAAATTTACAATAATCAGGCAAACTAACATTTACATTTCCTGCCGATGAAAGCCAGTTGAGTTTATAATTTAATGCCGGAGCTTCGGGCTTTAAATCTTCATTATGTCCCCAGGGCTGTTTGATGTCTTTTAAATTTGGCTGACCAAAATCAAAATCGATATGTAAACTTTTGCCTAATTCTTTTACCAGAGTTTCGTAAGTTTTGCCTGTTGCTTTTTCGAGCATCAATCCCGCAGCAACATAACTTGGGTTTGACCAATAAACATCTTGTTTTTCTGAAATAGCAGGATTTTGTTTGAAAAACCAGGCGATAAATTTATAACGCTGTTGTTGATCGTTTCCCGTAACTTCTTTTTGGGTTGGCGTTTCATTTCCGTAAGACCATGTCGGGATGTGGGCTCTAAAAGTGATAAAATCCTGTAAAGTAAAATCGTAAGTTGCAGGATTGCTTTTTGCCTTTAGTTCCGGATATAAATCAAAGAATTTTGTATCCCATTTTATTTTTCCTTCTTTAACCAAAACAGCAGCAATATAACTTGTAATAGTTTTTGTAAGCGATCCTAAACGAAATTTATCATCCAGATTTGCTTTAAAATTGGTGTTAATTCGTTGATATCCCAAAGCTTCGATTTCTATAATTGAATCAGATGAAACAACGGCATAAGCCAATTCGGGAATATGATATTTTATTCTGATGCTATCTGCAAATGAACTTTTTTGCTGACTATGAGAAAGGTTGAAAATAATAAATAAAACAGCAGCAAAAAGATTTTTTTTCATTTTTTAATAAAGGAATTGAGTCAGCAAGTTACAAGACAAATTGCAATAAAAAAACACAAAACCAAAATTAAAATAAATATAATTTTCTTACAAATAATTAAATGTTTACTTTAGATTTTTATTCAACACCAATGACACATAAGCTTAAAGTAAAGTTCTTATTCGTATTCTTTTTTTCAATTTCTTGTTTGTTTGCACAATCTAAAAAGTACACAATTCACACCGTAGCTTTTTATAATTTCGAAAATCTATTTGACACTATAAATGATCCAACTACACATGATGACGAATGGACGCCAACCGGAATTCAAAATTGGACAAAAGAAAAATATCAGCAAAAATTAAAAAACCTTTCAATCGTTTTGTCAGATATTGGAAGTCCGGAGAACCCAAACGCACCAACAATAATTGGTGGTTCTGAAATTGAAAACAGAGGTGTTTTAGAAGATTTAATCAAAGAACCCAAATTGCTTAAATTCGATTACGGAATCATTCATTTTGATTCTCCGGATAAACGAGGAATTGATGTGGCGTTATTGTATCAGAAAAAATATTTTAAGCCAACATCCTATTCAAACATACCTTTATATATTTTCAAAAATAAAGAGGCTATCAAAGAAGATGAAAAGGAAGAAACTGAAAACGAGGAAGTAAAAATAAAACATCAAAACAATAGGGTTTTTACAAGAGATCAGCTTTTAGTGACCGGCTATTTAGAAGGTGAAGAAATAAGCATTATAGTCAATCACTGGCCGTCGCGCTCTGGCGGAGAAAAAACTTCGAGTAAATTTCGGGAAGAAGCGGGCAAATTAAACAGAAAAATTATCGATTCGCTACAGCGTATAAATCCAAATGCGAAGGTAATTACGATGGGAGATTTAAATGATGGACCTTATAATAAAAGTGTAAAAGAAGCTTTGGGTGCAAAAGCAAAAAAGGCAGATGTTCCTGAATTTGGCATTTATAATCCTTTTGAAGAAATGTTTTATAAAGGAATGGGAACGTTGGCTTTTCGGGATTCCTGGGATATTTTTGATCAGATTATAATATCAAAATCATTGATTGATCCTGATTTTGATTCTTTTAAATTTTGGAAAGCCGGTATTTTCAACAGATCTTATCTTATCCAGACTTCCGGAAAATATAAAGGATATCCGTTGCGGCATACATTGACAGAAGTTGGTTTTAGCGATCACTTTCCGGTTTATATTTATTTGATAAAAGAGATGAGATTGTAGAGACGCACCGCAGTGCGTCTACGTTCCTATAATAAAAACCGATAAGACGCACTGCGGTGCGTCTCTACAAATTCACTATCTTAGCTTTTCATAAAATTCTAAAAGAAAATGTCAATAGCAAAACCTTTTAACCTTACCAAATGGATCGACGAAAACCGTCATTTACTTAAACCGCCTGTTGGAAACAAAAATCTTTATGTAGATTCCGGTGATTATATTGTAATGATTGTTGCAGGTCCAAATGCCCGAAAAGATTATCATTATAACGAAACCGAAGAGCTTTTTTATCAGCTTGAAGGAAGTATAAAAGTGGTTATTCAGGAAGATGGTGAACGCAAAGAAATGGAATTACATGCGGGTGATATGTATCTTCATCCTGCAAAAATCCCACATTCTCCTGTTCGTTCCGAAGGTTCAATAGGTTTGGTAATCGAGCGCAAACGTGCCGGAAAAGAATATACTGATGGATTGCTTTGGCATTGTGATAATTGCAATCATAAACTATATGAAGTGTTTTTTGAATTGCATAATATAGAGAAAGATTTCCTGCCACATTTTGAACATTTCTATAACTCTGAAGATTTAAGAACCTGCGATAATTGCGGAACTGTAATGGAAAGTGATCCTAGATTTGTTGCGAAGAAATAGTTTTTTAGGAGCTAATCTAGCTATTCGTTCCAATCTTTTGTGTCCGTCGCAACTAACACAAAAGGATTTCCACTTCTATCTGGGCTAATTCATTATAGTAATATTTTTATTTAAGAAAGAATAATATTATATTTGTATCATAAATGAAATAAAATTAAACCATAAATGATACAAGAAATTATCACATATAAAAATATAGTTAATAGTATTGAGGATTTAATTGATAAGTCTCCATTTAAAAAAGCTTATATTATTGAAAAAGCAGGTATACCAAGTCCTACTTTTTATAGAAAGCTAAAAACCCAAACCTTCACTCCGGATGAGATGCTTTCTATAGCAAAAATACTTTCTCCAGTAGAAAATTTCCGATTAGAACTAAAAGCAGAAATCGAACAAGGTAAACTTGATCTAAAGAATGGGAATTTTATAACCCATGGGGAAGTATTAGAGGAATTGAAAAGAAAAAAACTGATATAAATTTTACAAATTAAACATGTCTATTGGTTGTTGACGATTATTCCAAAAAGCAATTAACGTAATAAAGTTTTCTTCTACTTCGTAATATAGGGTAATTTGTTTTGAAATCAATATTTCTCGACATTCCAAATCGGGCCTGTATTTTCCTAATTGAGGGTTGTTTTCCAGTATTTTAGTAATATGCATAACATTTTTTATAAACTTTTTAGCAATCAAAGGAGTCCAATAGTGTTCAAGATAATTCTGAATACTATCAAAGTTATATTTTGCTTTTTTAGACCAAATAATTTCCATTCAAATTTTAATTATTGGCTAAATTATAAAAATTAACTTACAAATTTATAACTCAAATCTTTTCCCTTGTTCAGGATAAATAATTTTCAATCCTAAATCGTTTTGATTTTTGATTTGCTCTTTAATTTTAATGATGTTTTTTGTTGGAGGTTTTAAATGTGTAATGATAATTTTAAAACCTTTCAAAGTATCTTTTCCTGCAAGTTCTTCCAAAACATGCATTTCCTGCATTAAATAATTGGGAGTTAAATGTCCGAACAAAAATTTATCTGGCTGTTCATTCGGGAACGAAACTTCAATAAAAATTCCCTTCAATTGTTTGCTTTTTACTAGTGGCGCAATTGCAGTCCATAAATCGCGTAAATCATTGCTTTTTTCAACAGCGTCTGGTCCTGTGTCACCAAGGTATAATGCATAATCTTCTCCATTTTTAATTAAAAAAGCAGTGCTCTCAAACGGATTGACATGACTTAACGGAAAAGCTTTTACCGTCATTTTTGTGTTCGTTAAAGGAGTTTCTTCGTCAATATTTAAAGTTTGGAAATGGTATTTTTTCAAAGGAAAACCAACGCCGGCATCTCCAAAATTTGCCCAGGTTTGATCGTTAAAATAATGGTTTTCCATCATTTGCATGCATTTGTCAGTTGCGTAAACTGTTTTTGAAGAATCGGCCGGAGAATTAATGATTAAACCTGAAACGTGATCTAAATGTGCATGCGAAATCAAATATCCTTTTATATATTTTCGTAAAACGTCACTTGTGGAAACTTTAAAAACCTTGTTTTCAATTGCTTTTTCGATTCCCGCATTTACAGTTCCGGCGTCAAGGCAGATATAATCCTTTGTATTTATTGGAGCCAATAAATATGCAGAAAGATTTTTTTCGTCGATTCCGCCTTTTATTCCCAATGGAACAACTTGAAAAGAAGCTTTTTGTTCTTTTTGAGAAAATGCATTAAATGAGATTAAAAGGAAACAAAGTAAAAGCCTGTTGAAAATGGTCATATCCGGATTTTTTTAGGATACAAATTTCATTAATTAAAGTGAATAAATAGAGGCTTATTCCTGAAATTCATATGAAATAACGCTAAATTTACGTTTATTTTAAAATATCATTTAAATTGTATTTCAATTCGAAAACAATATCTTTACATAAAAATATAACAATTTTAACTAAAAAAGTTACAATGACAACAATAGCATCGCAATTTGGAATGAATGAGGCTCTGGATAAATTGGGCATCAAATTGATAAATGAAGGAACATCAACAGGGATCAATAATTTTTCATCAGGAGAAGTTCTAGATAGTTTTTCACCTGTTGACGGAAAATTGATTGCTTCGGTAAAAATGTCAACTCAGGAAGATTACGAAAAAGTAATGCAGGCTGCAACAGCAGCTTTCAAGACATTTCGTTTGATTCCTGCACCACAACGTGGAGAAATTGTACGCCAGTTTGGAGAAAAATTGCGTCAGAATAAAGAAGATCTTGGTAAATTGGTTTCTTATGAAATGGGTAAATCATTGCAGGAAGGCTACGGTGAAGTTCAGGAAATGATTGATATCTGTGATTTTGCCGTTGGTTTATCAAGACAATTACACGGATTAACGATGCATTCTGAAAGACCAGGACACCGTATGTATGAGCAATATCATTCATTGGGGGTTGTAGGGATTATTTCGGCATTTAATTTTCCGGTTGCAGTTTGGGCCTGGAATACAGCTTTGGCTTGGATTTCGGGTGATGTTTGCGTTTGGAAACCTTCTGAAAAAACACCTTTATGCGGAATCGCTTGTCAAAATATTATTGCTCAGGTTATCAAGGAAAACAATTTACCAGAAGGTATTTCATGTTTAATTAATGGCGATTACAAAATAGGAGAATTAATGACGGCTGATACACGAATTCCGTTAATCTCAGCTACAGGTTCAACCCGAATGGGGAAAATTGTTGCTCAGGCAGTTGCCGGACGTTTAGGGAAATCGCTTTTAGAATTAGGAGGAAATAATGCTATAATTGTAACTCCGGATGCAGATATTAAAATGACCGTAATTGGTGCTGTTTTTGGTGCTGTAGGAACGGCAGGACAACGTTGTACATCGACGCGTCGTTTGATTATTCACGAAAGTATTTATGATAAAGTAAAAGATGCTTTGGTTGCAGCCTATGAGCAATTACGTATAGGAAATCCGCTTGACGAAAACAATCACGTTGGACCGTTAATCGATACTCATGCAGTTGAAATGTATGCAATTGCATTAAATAAAGTTGTTGCCGAAGGAGGAAAAATTCTGGTTGAAGGTGGAGTTCTTTCAGGAGAAGGTTATGAAAGTGGATGTTACGTAAAACCTGCAATTGCCGAGGCTCAAAATTCATTTGCAATTGTACAGCATGAGACATTTGCTCCGGTTTTATATTTAATTAAATATTCGGGTGATGTAGATAATGCTATCGAAATTCAAAATGGAGTAGGTCAGGGATTGTCTTCGGCTATTATGACAAATAATTTGCGTGAAGCTGAGAGATTTTTATCGGTAGTTGGTTCTGATTGTGGTATTGCAAATGTAAATATCGGAACTTCAGGAGCTGAAATTGGTGGAGCTTTTGGTGGAGAAAAAGAAACAGGAGGCGGACGTGAATCAGGTTCTGATGCCTGGAAAATTTATATGCGCCGTCAAACCAATACCATTAATTACACGACAAGTTTGCCATTGGCACAAGGTATAAAGTTTGATTTGTAATTAAATTAGATGATAAGTAATAAGAAAGGCTTCCATATTTGGAAGCCTTTCTTTTAAAATTTAGTTAGTTATTATTTCTTTAGAATGGTTTGATTAATTGTACCATTGGATGTATAAATTTTTGCAAGATAAGTTCCGTGAATAAGTTTGCTTATATCGATACTTTCGGTATTTTTCCCTGATGAATTGACCAATGTTCCCGAAATATTATAAATCTCGATTTTTTCTACTGTTTGGTCTGAATTAGAAAGATACAATACATTAGTAACAGGATTAGGATATAAAACAACTTTTGCAGTTTCTGTTTCTGCAGTTGGTGTTTGTGCAATACGTAAAGTACTTCCGCTATATTGTGTACTAATGTAGAATAAATTTGAGGTGTCTTTTTTTGTTATTGTATGGTTTCCTGTAGCAAGTGTCACAGTCACAATTCCTCCTGAAGCAGTTTTATCTACGTTGTCCACTTTAATTGTTGCTGCCGCTTCAACAAATACCAAAGTCAAAGTGCTTGACTGAGTTGTTGTGAAAGTTATACTTGTAGATGACTCAATTTTAAGGCATTGTGTCAATGTCAAGCCGTTGTATGTTACTGTTCCTTTTGTTGTAGATAGATTTCCTGTTATATTGTAGAAAGAACTCGTTTTTCCTGAAGTTGTAAAATTGTGTATTTCATTTCCACCTGGATTATTTGTTGTTACCGTTATTGTGCCAGATCCTGTTGCAGCTGAGCCGGATGATCCGGTTGTAGCGATTGAATAAGATAATGTTGCAGTTGGTGTTCCGGTAATTGTGATTGTTTTTGCTGTTGTATTTTTCACAAAACTAATTCCCGATGCCGGTAATCCTGTTACTGTTGCATCTGTTGCGCTACCTCCCCATGTAAATACGATTGAACCTATTGCAGTTCCGCTCGCAACTGTTTGATTATTATTGGCAGTTGAAGTTAAAGTTTGTGTCGATGCTGCTGTAACAGTTATAGTTCCAGATCCCGTTGCTGGTGTTCCTGTTCCTGTTGTAGCAATAGAATAGGTTACAGTTGCAGTTGGTGTTCCTGTAATTGTGATTGTTTTTGCTGTTGTGTTTTTCACAAAGCTTATTCCTGATGCAGGTAAACCGGTTACAGTTGCATCAGTTGCGTCTCCTCCCCATGTAAATACAATAGAGCCTATTGCTGTGCCACTTGTAACGGTTTGGTTATTGTTTGAAGTTGAAGTTAAAGTTTGAGAACTTACAGGAGGATTATTCGTGCCATCCTGAACAAATACTAAAGTTGTCTGATAATTTACAAGGGCAGCTTTAAGAGCTGTATTAACAGCATCTGCAGTATCATCTACAGCATTATTGAAAGTCCATTTTAAATCTCCGCCAGAAACGCGCCCTGCATATTGCATTACATTTGTTTTTGCAGTTTCAGGGCTATCAGGAGTGTAAGAATACATAACACTCGAATTAGTATCAAAATTGTTGTAAGTATTAGCGCCCTGTTTAGATTTTATACTGCTGCTGATAGTTTCGTTTCTTGTTGAAGCAATATAAGCATCAAATTCAACCGGATTTGTGCTTGCGTCATAACCTACAAAACGTGTGTGCCCGCTAATCGTGTTGTTGAATGCTTTTATTGTTCCGCCATTTTCACTTGAAAAAGTTCCTTCAGCCCCGTTATATACATCAGTTCCCTGCATCGAAGTTAGCATTGGATATTTGCAATTACGGAAAAAGTTATTTTCAACAAAAACAGATGAACCTAATGTTGATCCTACGCCGTATTTTGAATTTCCGTCATAATAATTGTTGTAAACGTGAGCTGAATAATAGCGCACACGAGGATGACGAGAATCAGAATGGTCGTACCAATTGTGATGATACGTGATGTATAATCCCGCAGTTGTTCCTTCGCTTAATCCTAATAGATTTGATTTTCCCGAATCCCAAAAGTGATTATATGAAAACGTAACATAAGTTGACTTTTTGCAATCCATTGCTCCGTCTCCTTTTACCTGATCAGCATCACTTCCTGCATCTCCATAGAATAAATCGCAGTTGTGTACCCAAACATAATCGTTGTTTTGCTGTAATCCGATATTGTCACCTTCGCTGCTATTACAGTTCATAGTTCCAATATTTCTAACTTCGATATTAGAAGCGTTTTTAATTCTTATTCCCCATCCGTCAGCTACTGCATCGTTTCCAATACCTTCAAGAGTAATATAACTTGATGCGTTTTTATTATTTTCTATCGCTATATCGCCACTTTGCATATACGATAGATCTGTAATTTGTCCAACCAAACGAACAATTAGTGGGCGTAAATCTTGGCCTTTCTTGTATCCATCCAAAATAGTTTGTAAACCTACGCAGGGATTTGTTGTTGCTCCCGTAACATTTAGTGATACAGTGTTTTTTGTTTGTTCTGTAATGTATAGGATTACAGCATTACTCTTTATCGTACCATCAGCATTGTAACCACCTGGAACACGTCCGTTTGAAAAAGCGAAGCCGGTTCTATCCTGTGCTTTCACTGTAAGAGAGCCTGTTATTGTGCCAGTTCCTTCTGCTCCAGAAATTACAGGTTTTATTTTTACGGTGTAAGAACCTGCTTTTAATCCGGGAATGTCCGCACGGAAATAAGATCCATAACTGCGAATAAGCTGATTGTCAATTTTTCGATCAGTAATTCCTTCGCCTGTATAGTATACATTATACGATTGAGAATTGCTTACAGGTTGCCATTTTACAAATACAGATTCGAGCCATCCTGTAGATTCGGTAATTTGTTGCGCCCATGATTGCATAGATAGCAAAAAAATCAAAATTAGTAAGTTTTTTTTCATAATAGTTGGTTTAAGGTTAGTAAAGAATAATTTGTGGTTATTTACTAATTACAAAAAGTGGTTTTATTGTAATCGATTACACAAAAATAAATAAAATTTCGATATTCAAAATATTTTTATCATAAAAAAACATATATAATAAAAAATATTATGTTAAATTATGTATTATGTAATAAATTGCATTAATTGTAATTTATTACATAATATGAAAAATATTGCTTAAGTATTATTTTTACTACACTTTTAAGTACGGGTTAAATTTTATAATCAAATTATTTTAATTATAAATAGGAGATTTTAGAGTAATAAAAGAAAAGGAATAAAGTAAAGAAAAAGACTGTTAATTTGTTTTAAATAGTATAACTGCAATGAGTTTTTTGTCTCAATTTTGACTTAAATTTTGATAAACAAGAATGGAGTTTTGCTTTTTGGCGTTAAAAACTTTATTGATAATAGTATTGTGAAAAGTTAATTCACAACATAATTTCAATTAAAAAAAGATGTGGAGAACTAATATTTTGCAATAAAAAAGGCCTTTTTGAATTTTCAAAAAGGCCTTAGATTTTATGATTAAAAAAGAGATTAGTCTTTACTGGATAATTTTGATAATAATCTTAAAAATTCAATGTATAACCAAACTAATGTTACCATTAAACCCATTGCACCGTACCATTCCATAAATTTTGGCATTCTTTGCTGTACTCCTTTTTCAATTTGATCAAAGTCTAAAAATAAGTTCAAAGCAGCAATAATAATAACAAAAACACTAATTCCAATACTCATCATAGAATTTCCATGATGTACAGGAGTAAAGCTTGTAAACATAGATACCAGCCATGAAATTAAATAATAAGTTGCTATTGCTAATGTAGCGGCAACCACTACTGACTTGAATTGTTCTGTTACTTTTACGATTCTAAATTTATATAAACCTAAGCAAACTAAAAAAGTAACCAAAGTTGCACCAACAGCGTTAATCACAATTCCAGGATACATTGCTTCAAAAATAGCAGATATACCACCAATAAATAGTCCCTCAAACAAGGCATATCCGGGAGCCAGATAAGGAGAAAGATGTGGTTTAAATGCAGAAATTACAACTAAAATAAGTCCAACAACGGCACCACCAATCGCTGGCAGCATAATATTAATTCCGTTAAACGCCATCCACCATGTTACCATAGCAGCTCCGCATAAAATTAAAAATAAAATAGCTGTTTTATTGATTGTACCCGAAACACTCATTTCCTGATTGTAATCAATAATTTGTGCTTGGTGTACCTCTTCAGCTTTTGACACAGCATTTGATGAAAAACGCTTGTTGCTTAAAAATGGATTTTTTGAATTGAAGTTCATATTTTAATACATTTAATTAATCCCAAATATATGGAGTTTTTTTGATGTGCTATTAGTTCTTGATTTTTTTTAACATGATTTTTTCTTCGGAATAAATTCATCATAAAATAAAAAATCCATTCGTTAAGAGAATGGATTTTCTATATATTTTTTAATGATTTTTTTATCTCAATAAATCTAAAACTAATGAAGGAAATAATCCAAGTACAATGTTTAATGTAATAGAGATCACGGCAACAGCATATATAAGGAATGGTTTTCCGGTACGTTCTTCGTTTGCATCTTTAGAATACATTGCCAGAATTAGTTTAAAATAATATCCAACGCTAATAATTGAATTAATAACTGCTACAATTACCAATGCTATGTAACCAGCCTGAATTGTTTGGTCAAACAAGAATAATTTAGCAAAAAAACCTGAAAAAATTGGAATACCAGCCATAGATAACAATGATCCTGTTAAAATAGCAGCCAATAATGGATTCGTTTTTCCAAGACCGTGGAAGTTGGTAATATCTTCGTTATCCTGATTTTTGCAAACATATAAGATAACACTAAAAGATGCAATTCCCGCTAAAGCGTAGGCTGCAGTATAATATAATAGTACACCCGCAGAAGTTGAAATACTCAAGAAAGTCATCAACATGAAACCGGCATGCGAAATTCCTGAGAATGCCAGCATACGTTTTACATTTACCTGGCGTAATGCCATAATGTTTCCAACAGTCATTGATGCAATAGATACAATTACGACGATATTTTCAAAGGTTCCTAAAAGTTCCTGATTTTCAAGCGACGGAATTAAATTCAATCCTTCAATTAATTTGTATAATGTTGCAATGGCAATAACTTTTGCAAGTGTGCTCATCAAAGCAGTTGTCAGGGCAGGAGAACCTTCATAAACATCCGGAGCCCAAAAGTGAAATGGAACTGCTGCTATTTTAAAGAACATACCAATAATCATCAAGATCATTCCGATAGGAAACCAGATTGGTAATTCTGCAGATAATGAACTTTCGTGAATTTCGGCAACATCAAAACTTCCCATTGCTCCGTAGATCAAACAAATTCCAAATAAAATAATTCCTGATGCAAAAGATCCCATCAAAAAGTATTTCATACCAGCTTCGTTACTCTTTAAATTCAAACGGTCACTCGCTGCTAAAACATATAATGCAATAGATAGAATTTCGATTCCTAAGAAAAACATAGCCAGATTGCCAAAAGAAACCATTGCTACACCACCAGCTAATAAAAATATTTTTATAGCAATAAAATCTGAGATTTTAGTGGGATGGTTTTCATAAAAATTATGACTTAGCGCTACCAGGAAAATGGTCAGAATAATAAACAACGATGAAAAAGCAGTAGAGAATTTACTCACTGTAATCATGTTATTATAATAACTTTCTGTTGTGCCGAATTCTGAAAAATTAAGTGCCAAAACAGCCAGTAATCCAATTATGGTAAATGGAATAATGGCTTTTCTTAAATTAAGAATTTCAAATAATAGGCAGAAAATACCCAATCCTGTTATAGCTATTAATGTATTCATTTTTGTTTTTTTGATTTAGGAAACCGAAAACTAATGATGCCCTAATTTATTTTTATTTAAAATATTAATTTTTATTGATAACGTTTAAGATAGTTTCTAAACTTGGTGTTATCAAATCTGTAATTGGTTTTGGATAAAATCCGAAGAATATTAAAACCGCAATAATTACTACAAATGATATTCCTTCATTAACAGAAACATCTGCAAAAGTTTTAGAATTTGTATCTCCCAACATTACATTCTGAAACATTTTAAGCATATAATAAGCTCCTAAAATAATTGTTGTTCCGCCTAAAACAGCAAACCATACATTAATTTGAGAAAGGCTATATAAAACGGTAAATTCTCCAACAAAGTTAAAAGTACTTGGTAAAGCAACTGACGCTAAAACCAAAATCAAAAACATTGAAGTAAATTTAGGAGATTGAATACGAATTCCGCCCATTGCGTCAATTTCTCTCGTTTCAAATCTTCTAAAGATAATCTCAGCAGCAAAGAATAAACCAACTACAACAAAACCGTGAGCGATCATTTGCAAAACTGCTCCACGTAAACCATCGATTGTTAAAGTATAAGTTCCGGCAGCAATTAACCCAACGTGAGCCAAAGATGAATAAGCCAATAATTTCTTTAAATCTTTTTGTCTTAAAGCAACGATTGATCCGTAAATAACACCAGCAATTCCTAAAGCTATAAAAATATTCATGTATTCTTTTGCAGCAAGTGGCGCAATTGGCAACTGCCAGCGAATAACACTGTATAATCCCATTTTTAGCATAATCCCAGATAAAAGCATTGTTCCAACAGTTGGTGCTTTTTGATAAACGCTTGCCTGCCATGTGTGGAAAGGAATAATCGGAATTTTAATAGCATAAGCTAAAAAGAATGCAAGGAAAATCCATAATTGCTCACAAGCAGATAAATTCAACTTGTATAAGTCTTCGATAAGGAAGCTTTTTGCTTTTGTATATAAATAGATAAAAGCAATTAACATGAATAACGATCCTGCAAGTGTGTAAATAAAGAATTTGACAACTGCTTTTCTGCGTTCTTCAGCATCACCATTACCCCAAATAAGGGCAATAAAATATATAGGAATAAGAGATAATTCCCAAAAAATATAATATAAAAGTCCATCTCCCGCAAGGAAAGTTCCTGTCATGGCAAAGGCCATAAATAAAATTAAGGCATAAAAACCTTTTGCATTTTTATATTCATTTCCAAAAGAGGAAAATATAATGATTGGCGTTAGCGCAACAGTTAACAAAAGCATTGCAATTGCTAATCCGTCAGCATTTAAAACGAATGAAATTTTAGGTTGTGTAATCCAGGCGTTGATAAAACTAATGTTTTCGCCTGCATTAAAATGACTTAACAATACTAAAGAACAGCCTAAAGCCGCTAAACTAAAGAACAAAGCAACTTTTGAAGCTAGTTTGTCACCAACAAAATAAGTGGCAAATGCACCAATTAAAAGAATAATTAATATAAGAGAAACGTTCATAGTTGTTAAATTATTTAGCTAAAAATATATAGGAAACAATGGCGCAAAGACCTAAAACAAAGGCAAAAAGATATAATCCGATGCTTCCGTTTTGTAATTTTTTACCTTGAAAACCTATTTCATTGGTTACTTTTCCTAATCCGAATACAAGTGCAGATAAACCAGTCTCTATATAGTCTCTGAAGAATCTTGACAATACGTTGATAGAACGAACAAATATGGCATCGTAAATTTCATCTACATAATATTTGTTGTAAAGTACTTTTGTTAAACCAGTAATGTTTTCATCTGCTTCAGGAACATTATCTTGTTTGAAGTATTTGATGTAAGCAATTAAGATTCCTAATAATCCGCCTAAAACAGCAATACCCATTAAAGTATATTCTGTAGTTCCCAAATGATGTTCTTCGCCTGCAGCTTTTGTAAAAAGTGGAGCCAAATATTCGTTTAACCAACTGTTTCCAGGTAAACTAATCAATCCGCCAAAAGTAGCTAAGACTGCAAGGATCATTAAAGGAAAAGTAATTAAACCGTTACTTTCATGTAAATGATGTTTTTGTTCTTCAGTTCCTCTAAAATCTTTAAAGAAAGTTAAAAACATTAATCGGAACATATAGAAAGCAGTCATAATTGAAGCGATAGATCCAACAATATATAATGGAATACTATGGTGGAAAGCTGTCATTAAGATTTCATCTTTTGAAAAGAAACCTGAGAAAAACGGAACTCCTGAAATTGCTAATGATGAAATTAACATTGTCCAAAAAGTGATTGGCATTGCTTTACGCAATCCACCCATTTTGCGCATATCCTGCTCTCCGTGTAAACCGTGAATTACAGATCCTGAACCTAAGAAAAGACAAGCTTTAAAGAAAGCATGCGTGATTACGTGAAAAACAGCTACTTCATAAGCACCAAATCCTAAGGCCAAAAACATTAATCCTAATTGAGAAACGGTAGAGTAGGCCAAAACCTTTTTAATATCTGTTTGAACTAAACCAATTGTTGCGGCAACTAATGAAGTGATAGCGCCAATAACAGCAATAACAGTTTGAACATCCGGAGCTAAATCAAATACAAAGTTTAATCTCGTTACCATAAAAATACCGGCAGTAACCATGGTTGCAGCGTGAATTAATGCTGAAACCGGAGTTGGTCCTGCCATCGCATCAGGCAGCCAAGTGTATAACGGAATTTGTGCAGATTTACCACAAGCTCCAATAAACAAGCATAATGCAGCCAATGAAAGCAATGGTAAATTTAAATTTGTTGCTCCCGCAATTGCAGTTTTTAAAGTAGCATAATCTAAAGTTGAGAACATTGAACCAATAATGAACATTCCGATTAATAAACCTAAATCTCCAATTCTGTTCATGATGAAAGCTTTTTTCGCAGCATCATTATAATCCTGATTTTTATACCAAAATCCAATTAATAAATACGAGCAAAGTCCAACACCTTCCCAACCAATGAATAAAACTAGTAAGTTACTTCCAATTACAAGAGTAATCATGAAAAACACGAACAGATTTAAATAAGCAAAAAATTTGTGCATATTTTCATCATCATGCATATAACTAATAGAATATAAATGAATCAAAGAACCAATACCTGTTACAAAAAGCAACCAAAGCAAAGATAATTGATCTAATAAAAATCCAAGATTGATATGTAAGTTACTGATCTGAATCCAGTCAAATAAAGTTATCTGAATGGCTTTTTCAGTTTGGGTAAGTTGATTGAAAAAGAAAATTGTAACAAGAAAAGAAACTAAAACAGAAACAGTTCCAATAATTCCGGAGGCTGTTTTTCCTAAAGTTTTTCCAAAGAAAACATTGATTAAAAATCCTAAAAAAGGAGCTAATACTAAAACTAAAGCTAAATTGGTATCCATTTCCATTTATCCTTTTAAATTTTTTAAATTATCGATACTAATCGAACCTAAATTTCTAAAGATCGAAACTAAAATAGCCAATCCAACTGCAACTTCTGCCGCAGCAACTGCCATCGAGAAGAATACAAAAACTTGTCCTTGCGCATCTTGATGATAAGTTGAAAAAGCAACAAATAAAAGGTTAACAGCATTCAACATGATTTCGATAGACATGAATACAATGATTGCATTTCGTCTATACAATACACCAAAAACACCAATACAGAAAAGTACAACACTTAAAAAGATGTAGTTTTCAATACCTATTTGATTTAATATATTACCCATTATTTATTTAATTTTTCTTTTTTAGACAATAGTACAGTTCCAATCATTGCTACTAAAAGTAAAACTGAAGCAAATTCAAACGGAACCATATATTCATTCAACAATATTTTACCCAATACTTTAATAGATTGGAAATCTTCTCCGGTCGAATCGTAATCACCAACAATTGGTTTTGAATTAATGAAAATTGCAATCAATACAATGCAAATCAAACAGAAAGACACAATTGCGCCTAAACGTGTAATTCTAGGTCTGTGTACTTGATGACGTTCGTTAAGATTCATCAACATAATTGTAAACAGGAACAAAATCATAATTGCTCCGGAATAAACTATAAGATGTACTATAGCTAAAAATTGAGCATTCAATAGTAAATAGTGGCCAGCAATTGAGAAAAAACAAATCACTAGATAAATAGCACTATGAATTGGGTTTCTGCTAAAAATGGTCAGGAAAGCGGTGATTACCGTAATAAACGCTAAGAAACAAAATATAATTTGTACAGTTGTTGCGTGTGCAAAATCAGGAATATGTATCATTTAGTTAGCATTATTAAGTTGAGCATTTTTGATTGCCACATCAAGAGGCATCACTAATCTGTCTTTTCCAAAAATAAAGTCTTCTCTTTCATAGCTTGATGGAACCAAAACTTTTGAAGTAGTCAGGTAAATTGCATCTTTCGGACATGCTTCTTCACATAAACCACAGAAAATGCAACGCAACATATTGATTTCATATATAGATGCGTATTTTTCTTCTCTATACAAATGTTTTTCATCTGCTTTACGTTCTGCAGCTTTCATCGTGATTGCTTCAGCAGGACATGATAAAGCACATAATCCACAAGCTGTACAGTTTTCACGACCTTGTTCATCACGTTTTAACTGGTGTTGACCACGATAAACTGGACTCATTTCACGCACTTGCTCAGGATAGTGAATCGTCACTTTTTTTCTGAATAAATGTTTAAGGGTGATATATAATCCTTTCACAATCGCCACAAGATACAATCGCTCCCAAAAAGTCATCTCTTTATTAGAGACCATCTTTTTTCTACCCGATAATGATATAGTTTCTATTGACATTTTATAATGTATGATTTACGATTCGCAATTTGACGGTAAAATCAAATTCTAAATCTATTTATTTTTATTTGAAGCTGACAATACGGTTTTAGAATCCTAAAGCGGCAGCTATATCGTGTCTCAAAATGACAGCACCCGTAATCATTATATTAATAATTGAAAGCGGAATCAAAATTCTCCACCCTAAATTCATTAATTGATCGTATCTAAATCTTGGAATTGTCCAACGTACCCACATATAGAAAAATATGAAGAAACATAATTTTGCAAACAATGCTGCAATTCCTAATATATTAGCAATATTTACTCCTGCATGTTCTACCATCCAGCTCATTCCAGGATAGTTATATCCTCCAAAGAATAAAACAGATATGATAGTAGCTGAGATAAACATACTCGCATATTCAGCAAATAAATAGAATCCCATTTTCATTGATGAATATTCTGTGTGATAACCTCCAATTAATTCATTTTCACATTCTGCTAAATCAAAAGGAGTTCTGTTAGTTTCTGCAAACGAACAAATCAGGAAAATCAAGAAAGATAAAGGTTGGTAAAATACGTTCCAGTTCATTTCTTGTTGTTGAAGAGAAATTTCTCTTAAACTTAAAGTTCCGGTCATCATCAACAAAGCAATCATTGATAATCCCATTGCGACTTCGTAAGAAACCATTTGAGATGCTGCACGAACAGCTCCCATTAAAGAGAATTTATTGTTAGAAGCCCATCCACCAATCATGATGCCATAAACTCCAATAGAAAGTACTCCAAAAATATATAGAATACCAATATTAATATCAGTTGCTTGTAAAAGAACATCACGACCAAAAATGTGTAATTTGTCTCCCCAAGGAATTACCGCACTTGTCATTAAAGCTGTACTCATGGCAATTGCCGGTCCTACAACAAATAAAAATTTGTTAGGTGTGTTTGGAAAAAACTCTTCTTTTGAGAATAATTTCATACCATCTGCAAGCGGTTGTAATAACCCTCCCCATCCGGCGCGGTTTGGTCCTACACGATCCTGAAGAAAAGCCGCAACTTTACGTTCAGCCCAGGTAGAATACATTGCCATGATCATTGTTATGGCAAAAACCACAACAATTACAACACTTTTCTCTATAATAAACGTACCATCTACCATCATTAAGAAATTTTGTTGTTAGTGTTTAATGGAATTTCAGCCATACTAATTTTTTTACGGTCTATGTCTCTACCCATAAGGATAGTTTTTTCAGTATCGATTTCTACTTTCTCTAATTTTTGAGTGTAGTTATTTTGGTTGATAACAGAATCTTTTTCAAATTCTCTTGGTCCTTCAATTGTCCAATCGTTTACATTTTTATGATCAAAACGACAAGAGTTGCAAATGAATTCTTCCACTTCATGATACTCGTCTTTACGGCCAGTTACACGCTGAATTTCTCCTCCAAACATCCAAACTGTTGTTTTTCCACAACATCCCGGAGTTGTACATTCTCTGTGAGCATTATAAGGTTTGTTGAACCAAACTCTTGATTTGAAACGGAAAGTTTTATCGGTTAATGCTCCAACCGGGCAAACATCGATCATATTTCCAGAAAACTCATTATCAATAGCTTTTGAGATACCAGTAGAAATATTAGCATGATCTCCACGATCTAATACTCCATGTACTCTATTGTCAGTCAACTGATCTGCAACTTGTACACATCTTTGACATAAAATACAACGGTTCATATGTAATTGAATATTCGGACCAATATCTTCTGGCTCGAATGTTCTTTTTTCTTCTATAAAACGTGATTTCGGATTTCCGTGCTCGAAACTTAAGTTTTGTAAATCACATTCACCGGCCTGATCACAAACGGGGCAATCTAATGGGTGATTGATCAATAAAAATTCTGTTACAGATTTACGGGCTTCCGTTACTCTGTCAGAAGATTTGCTGTTTACTTCCATTCCGTCCATACATCCTGTTACACAAGATGCCATTAATTTTGGCATTGGTCTTGGGTCAGCTTCGCTTCCTTTAGAAACTTCAACTAAACAACAACGACATTTACCGCCGCTGCCTTTTAATTTTGAGTAATAGCACATGGCTGGCGGTACCAAATCTCCACCAATCATACGTGCAGCCTGTAGAATCGTTGTTCCTGGCTCTACGTCTATACTTTGACCGTCTATGGTTACTTTCATCTCTTATTGATTTGAATGTTGAAAGTCGGAATATTGAAAAGAATTGCTGTCCTTTTTTATATTGTTAACTTTATAACTTTCTGCTTATATTTTTTATACGATTACTTTACCGCCTACTAAATGCTTAACTTGTGAAAAAGGTTCAGCAACAAAGTGATCTCTATGTTTAATTTTTTCAGGGAAACGAACATGGTATTCAAATTCATCTCTAAAATGACGAATAGCTGCTGCTACCGGCCAAGAAGCTGCATCTCCAAGCGGGCAAATTGTGTTACCCTCGATTTTACTTTGAATACTCCACAATAATTCGATATCTTCTTCGCGGCCTTGACCGTTTTCGATTCTCCACAATATTTTTTCTAACCAGCCTGTTCCTTCACGACAAGGTGTACATTGTCCACAAGATTCGTGGTGGTAAAAACGTGCAAAATTCCAAGTGTTTCTTACTACACAAGCAGTATCATTGTAAACGATAAATCCTCCTGAACCTAACATCGATCCGGTAGCAAAACCACCATCACTTAAAGATTCGTAAGTCATTAAACGATCTTCACCATTTGCTGTTTTGAAAATTAATTCAGCAGGTAAAATTGGCACTGAAGATCCTCCAGGTACAAACGCTTTCAAAGGTCTGCTCGAAGACATTCCTCCTAAATACTCATCAGAATTCATGAATTCGTCAACACTCAACCCTAATTCAATTTCATAAACACCAGGATTTTTAATGTGTCCTGAAGCAGAAATTAATTTAGTTCCGGTTGAACGTCCAATTCCAATTTTTGCATAATCATCTCCAGAGTTGTTGATGATCCAAGGCACAGTTGCGATAGTTTCAACGTTGTTAACGACTGTTGGATTTGCCCAAAGTCCTGAAACTGCAGGGAATGGTGGTTTAATACGAGGGTTTCCTCTTTTACCTTCCAAAGATTCTATAAGTGCAGTTTCTTCTCCACAAATATAAGCTCCGGCTCCACAGTGAACGTGTAACTCTAAATCGTAACCTGTTCCTAATATATTTTTTCCTAACCAACCTGCAGCTTTTGCTTCGTTGATTGCTCTTTCTAAAATTTTGAAAACCCACATATATTCTCCACGAATGTAGATATAAGATAAGTTAGCGCCTAAGGCAAAACTTGAAGTAATCATTCCTTCGATCAATAAGTGAGGAATAAATTCCATCAAATAACGATCTTTAAAAGTTCCTGGTTCAGATTCGTCGGCATTGCAAACTAAATGTCTTGGTTTTCCTGATTTTTTATCAATAAAACTCCATTTCATTCCAGCTGGGAAACCAGCACCACCACGACCACGAAGTCCTGATTTTTTTACTTCTTCAACAACTTCGTCTGGCGTAAGTGTTTTCAAAGCTTTTTCTACAGAAGCATAACCACCATTTTGGCGATATACTTCGTAGGTTTTAATTCCTGGAATATTGATTTTATCTAATAATATTTTTTGTGACATATTATTTATCGTGTAATATTATTTTATCATCTCTGCAATCAGCAATTAACTGATCGATTTTTTCTTCTGTCAATTTTTCTTTGTAGAAATCGCCTAATTGCATCATCGGAGCGTATCCGCAGGCACCTAAACATTCTACTCCGGCAATGGTAAACATTCCATCTGGAGTTGTTTCTCCCATTTTAATGCCTAATTTTTCAGAAGTATAATCCATTAAATTTTCGGCACCATTTAAACAACAACAAGAAGTCTGGCAGAATTCGAACATGTATTTTCCAATTGGTTTCTGGTTGTACATGGTATAAAAAGTAACCACTTCGTAAACCTCAATTGGTTTGATGTGCAAAATTTCAGCAACCTTATCCTGCAACTCAGTACTTAGCCAGTTGTCGTGTGCGTCCTGCACTTCATGCAAAACAGGCAACAAAGCTGATTTTCTTTTGTCTTCAGGATAATGACTGATCAATTCATTGATGCGAGTCATCAATGCTTCAGTCATGTTTATTTCTTGTTTGTAATGTTTTCTTTCCATTTTATTCTTTTTTTGCCACTAAGGCGCAAAGTCACAAATTTTTTAATCTAAATTCTACAATCTAAAATCTAAATTTTACGCGTCTAATTCTCCGGCAATTACATTTAAACTTGACAGAATAACAATTGCATCAGATAATAATGATCCTTTAATCATTTCAGGATATGCCTGGTAATAAATGAAACAAGGTCTTCTGAAATGTAATCTATATGGAGTTCTGCTTCCGTCTGTAACTAAATAAAATCCGATTTCTCCATTTCCACCTTCAACAGGATGGTAGATCTCTGCAACTGGTACAGGAACTTCTCCCATTACAATCTTAAAGTGGTAAATCAAAGATTCCATAGAAGTGTAGACATCTTCTTTTGGAGGAAGGTAGTAATCTGGAACTTCTGCATGATATTCGTTTCCTGCCGGCATTTTATCCAACGCTTGACGAATAATACTTAAACTTTCCCAAACTTCAGCATTACGAACACAGAAACGATCGTAAGTATCACCTGATTTTCCAACGGGAACAGCAAAATCGAAATCTTCGTAAGAAGAGTAAGGCTGTGCAACACGAACGTCGTAATCAACTCCGGCAGCACGTAAGTTTGGACCTGTAAATCCGTAAGCCATTGCTTGCTCTGCTGAGATTGCACCTACGTCTACGGTTCTGTCAAGGAAAATTCTGTTTCTTTCGAATAAGTTTACAAATTCTTGCCAAGCGACAGGGAAATCTTGTAAAAATACATCTAATTTGCGGAATGCTTCTGGTGACCAATCTCTTTCGAAACCACCAATTCTTCCCATATTTGTTGTTAAACGAGCACCACAAATTTCTTCGTAAATCTCGTAAACTTTTTCTCTAAATTGAAAAACGTATAAGAAACCTGTATACGCACCAGTATCAACACCAAGAATCGAGTTACAGATTAAGTGGTCTGTAATACGTGCCAGCTCCATTACGATAACCCTTAAATATTGAGCTCTTTTAGGAACTTCAATATTAAGTAATTTTTCTAATGTCATCCACCATCCCATATTGTTTATAGGAGAGGAGCAATAGTTCATACGGTCTGTAAGTGGCGTAATTTGATAAAAAGGACGATTTTCGGCAATTTTTTCGAAAGCTCTGTGGATGTAACCAATCGTTGGTTCAGCCTCAAGGATTCTTTCTCCATCCATCAACAGGATATTTTGAAAAATACCGTGTGTAGCTGGGTGCGTTGGCCCTAAATTTAGTACAGAAAGCTCGCTTCCGTCTTCGTTTAGTTTTTCCTTTATTATTTTAGCATATCTATGCTCTGGTGGTAATAATAGTTCTGACATTTTATAATGTTGAATTATTTATTTTTTAGCAATTTGTTGTTGTTCTTCCAAAGAATCTGTCATCCTTATCTGTTCTTCCGCTGTCTTCCATTGGGAATTCTTTTCGCATTGGGAACGATATCATTTCATCCATATTCAAAATACGTTTCAATTGCGGATGACCAATAAAGTTAATCCCGTAGAAATCGTATGTTTCTCTTTCCATCCAATTTGAACTTAGGAAAATATTTGAAATGGTTTTTATCTCTGGTTTTTCACCGTTTAAGAATACTTTGATTCTAATACGTTTGTTTTCGTACCAATTGTGCAAATGATATACTATTGCAAACTGACGATCTGTTTCGTTGTCCGGATAATGAACACCGCATAAATCGGTTAAAAAATGGAATCGTAAATCAGAATCGTTTTTCAAAAAAAGAATCAGGGCTGTGATTTTGTCAGCAGTAGTTTCTAGTGAAAAAATATCTCTTTCTTGTTGAAAGTTAAAAACACTTGTGTCAAATGTTTCTGTAAGTTTATCTTGAATCAGGGTATTTTCTAAAGCCATCTTATGAAATGTTATATGAAGCTAGTAATTCTTGGTATTCTGGAGAACTTCTGCGTCTCACAGATTCGCTTTTTACCAATTCCTGAAGTTTCATTACTCCATCAACAATTTGTTCTGGTCTTGGAGGGCATCCCGGAACGTAAACGTCAACAGGAATTACTTTATCAATTCCTTGTAAAACAGAATAAGTATCGAAGATTCCGCCTGATGAAGCACAAGCTCCAACTGCAATTACCCAGCGAGGTTCAGACATTTGTTCGTAAACTTGTCTTAAGATAGGTGCCATTTTTTTAGAAATAGTTCCCATTACCAGCAACATATCTGCCTGACGAGGAGAAAAACTCACACGCTCAGAACCAAATCGTGCTAAATCGTAGTGTGAAGCCATTGTGGCCATGAATTCGATACCACAGCATGAAGTTGCAAAAGGCAAAGGCCATAATGAATTGGCTCTTGCTAAACCTACAACATCATTTAGTTTTGTAGCGAAGAAACCTTCTCCTACAACTCCTTCTGGCGCTGCAACCATATTTACATTTGAATCGCTCATTTTATTTTAGATTTTAGATTTCTGATTTTAGATTTTGTAAACCTGAAAATCGAAATCAATTTTAAAAATCGATTATATTTTAAGAAACTTATTTTTTCAAATCTAAAATTCTAAATCAAACAATCTAAAATTTAAAATCTGAAATCATAAATTATTATTCCCAGTCTAAAGCTTTCTTTTTGATGATATAGAAGAAGCCAACTAAAAGCAAAGCCATAAAGACAATCATTTTAAGCATTCCCTCAACACCAAGTTCTTTAAAGTTTACTGCCCAAGGATAAAGGAAAATTACCTCTACATCAAACAATACAAACAAAATGGCTACTAAGAAGTATTTTACAGAAAAAGGAATACGGGCGTTACCAACAGATTCGATACCGCACTCAAAGTTTTTATCTTTAACTTCTGAAGTTCTTTTTGGACCTAATTTTCCAGAAACAATGATGGTTCCTACCACAAAACCTACAGCTAAAATAAACTGCATTAAAATAGGAAGATAACTGTATTGATCAGATTGCATAATCTTGGGGGTTTTTTACTTAAAAAATGAGCCACAAAGATAGCTTTCAACTCTGTAAATCACAAGCTAAAAAAGGATTTAAGTGGGTAACAAAAGGGTGATTGTTTGTAATTTTTATTGATTATAAATAACAACAACCTATTTTATGTTTTTTTTAAGATTTGAGCAAAAAAAAACGTCTCGAAATTAATCGAGACGTTTTAAAACCATTCAGAGGCAAAAAAAATAAATTGCTATATTTTTCTTAGATTACTGCTACTTTAGCAGCAACTTTCCCTTTTCTTCCTTCTTCTTCTTCATAGCTTACACGGTCACCTTCGCGTAATTCTTCCGCGTTAATTCCTGAAGCGTGAACGAAGATATCTTTTCCTGTTTCTTCGTCTGTAATGAATCCATAACCTTTAGATTCATTGAAAAATTTTACTGTACCTGTACGCATTGTAATTGTAATAATAATTTATAATGTAGCAAATGTAACATATAAATTCATACAAAAGACAATAAGGTGTTAATTTTTTGTAAAAATTATTGATTCACAGTGTTTTCGCTATTTATATTGCATCAATTTACATATGGATATGCTTTAATTGAGAATCATTTATTGTAAGAATAAAAAGTAGGAATTTTTTAAATTATCTTCAAAATTATTTTTTTAATAGAACAATTCGCTTTCTCATCATCAATCTTAAGTTTACAAATCGTGTTTCTCCTTTAAAATAGGCATTGCTTCATTATCAAGCATAAAAAAACTGCAGCTAATTTTTTAGCTGCAGTTTTTTAATTTTAAATTTCTTTAGAAATTATATTGTATCTACTTTAATATGAAGTTCTTTTAATTGGGCATCATCAATTTTGGCTGGTGCATCAATCATTACATCACGACCAGAATTGTTTTTTGGGAAAGCAATAAAGTCTCTAATAGTCTCTTGTCCTCCTAAAATGGCAACCAATCTGTCTAAACCAAAAGCCAGACCTCCGTGTGGCGGTGCTCCAAATTGAAACGCATCCATTAAGAAGCCAAATTGTGCTTTTGCTTCATCCTCGGTAAAACCTAAATATTTAAACATCAATTGTTGTGTCGCTTTATCGTGAATACGAATAGAACCTCCACCAATTTCATTTCCGTTTAAAACCATATCATAAGCGTTTGCACGAACTTTTCCCGGTTCAGTTTCCAACAAATGCATGTCTTCTGGTTTTGGAGACGTAAACGGGTGGTGCATTGCATGATAACGGCCACTTTCTTCGTCAAGCTCTAATAATGGAAAATCTACAACCCATAAAGGTGCAAATTCTTCTGGTTTACGCAATCCTAAACGGGTTGCTAATTCCATACGAAGCGCAGAAAGCTGTCCACGAGTTTTATCAGCAGGGCCTGAAAGTACAAAAATCATATCTCCGGGTTTTGCTCCAGTAATTTTTGCCCATTGTGCTAAATCGTCCTGATCGTAAAATTTATCTACAGATGATTTAAAAGTTCCGTCGTCATTACATTTTGAATACACCATTCCTGATGCTCCAACTTGCGGGCGTTTTACCCAGTCAATTAATCCGTCAATTTCTTTACGGGTATAATTTCCTGCTCCCGGAACTGCAATTCCAACTACTAATTCTGCGGCGTTGAATACAGGAAAGTCTTTGTGTTTTGCAAATTCGTTTAATTCTCCAAATTCCATTCCGAAACGAATGTCCGGTTTGTCATTTCCATATGTTTTCATGGCATAATCGTAGGTAATTCTAGGAAATTTATCTACTTCGATACCTTTAATTTCTTTTAGTAAATGTCTTGTCAAACCTTCAAAAACATTCAAAATGTCTTCTTGTTCTACAAATGCCATTTCACAATCGATTTGTGTAAACTCAGGTTGACGGTCTGCACGTAAATCTTCATCACGGAAACATTTCACGATCTGGAAATATTTATCCATTCCGCCCACCATCAACAATTGTTTAAAAGTTTGTGGAGATTGTGGCAAGGCATAAAATTGTCCTTCGTTCATTCTACTTGGAACAACGAAATCTCTTGCACCTTCCGGAGTCGATTTAATTAAGTATGGCGTTTCAACTTCGCAGAAATCTAAATCAGATAGATATTTACGAACTTCCATCGCTACTTTATGACGGAATAATAAACTGTTTTTTACAGGATTACGACGAATATCCAAGTAACGGTATTTCATTCTGATATCTTCACCGCCATCAGTTTCATCTTCAATCGTAAATGGAGGCGTTAATGCTGCATTTAAAATATTCAATTCAGAAACTAAAATTTCGATTTCACCAGTCGGTATATTTTTGTTTTTGGCTTCACGCTCAATAACAGTTCCTTTTACCTGAATCACAAACTCTCTACCAAGTGTTTTAGCCAGTTCAAAAACGGTTTTATCAGTACGGCTTTCGTCGAAAATAAGTTGCGTAATTCCGTAACGGTCGCGTAAATCAACCCAATTCATAAATCCTTTATCGCGTGATTTTTGAACCCAACCTGCAAGTGTAACCTCGGTATTAATATTTGAAGCGTTTAACTCGCCGCAATTATGACTTCTATACATGATCTAAATTTTAGACTGCAAAAGTAAACACAAAATTCAAAATAATATAGTAAAGTGATAACTTGATGTTCAATAATTTGAAATATTTTGTTAATTGTTAAATTTCAAACCATGAATTTCTTTAGATTTGAATTACTAAAAACAAACTTTAATGTATATGAAGAAATTTTTCGTTTCCGGAATGTTGATTTTGAGCACTTTGAATATTATAGGTCAAGCCAAAAGTCAAATTGCTTTTACGGCTAAAATTACCAATAGAAATAGCGATACCTTAGTAATTAAAGGAGCGAATAATTTTAAACAAGTAATTCCGATTAATAAAAAAGAATTATTTGCTGCCAATTTCGAGGCTCCAAAAGGATTTTATATGTTTTCTGATGGTGTAGAATCATCTAATTTTTACATAACACCAAATTCTGAAGTAAATCTGACGATGAATGCCAAAGAATTTGACGAAACGATTGTATATAAAGGTAAGGGCGTAAATGAAAGTAACTTTCTTGCGCAATATGCTTTATCAAACGAAAAATTTATGAATGACGCTTCTGGTAAAGAAGCAGCAGAATTTGCAGTATTACTTGAAACAAAGAAAAAAACGGATCTGGAAAATATCGAAAAAGGTGATTATGATCCTGAATTTAAAGTGGCTTTGAAAAGATCTTTTGAAGAATTTAATCAATATGCCGTACAAGATTATGAAAGAACCTCAAAAGCTAAAAAGCTGAACGGAAAACCTTCTGTAATATTTGATTATGAAAATCATAAAGGAGGAAAAACAAAACTTTCTGATTTAAAGGGAAAGTATGTTTATATTGATCTTTGGGCAACCTGGTGTGGACCTTGTAGAGCTGAGATTCCTTATTTGCAAAAAATAGAAGAGAAATATCATGGAAAAAATATTGAGTTTGTAAGCATTTCTGTTGATGTTCCGAAAGATCATGATAAATGGAAAAAGTTTGTAACAGATAAACAATTAGGTGGCATTCAGTTATTTTCTGATAACGAATGGAAATCAGAATTTGTAACGAGTTATGAAGTAACCGGAATTCCGAGATTTATTTTGATTGATCCAAAGGGTAATATTTTAAATTCAGATGCTGACAGACCCTCTTCTCAAGACCTTCAAACGCAGTTGGATGCATTATTAAAGTAATTTAGTGTCAAATTTACAACGTTATCGTGAATTTATATTTTTTATAAAAAACCAGTAAAACCAGTGCCTCAGCACTGGTTTTTTTGTATGTATATAATTTCCAATGTTAAGTTTTTATTCAATGTTACCAAATTGTTAAGTAAAAGTTTGTTTAATGTAAACAATTAATTATATTTGATAACGATTTGATAACATTAATACCTGAAGATATGAAAAAATGTGTGATTTTAGTTGCAATGATGTTCTCTGGAATTTTAGTTGCACAAGAAGGGAAACCAGAATTAGAAGCTGTTGGAAACAAAGTAAAAGCTACTTATTATTATGATAATGGCAGAGTACAACAAGAAGGTTTCTATAAAGATGGTAAATTAGATGGTGCTTGGGTATCTTATGACGAAAAAGGAAATAAACTTGCCGTTGGAGAATACACAAACGGAATGAAAACTGGAAAATGGATTTTCTTTAATGCGAATAATCTTTGCGAAGTGGCTTTTGAAAACAGCCAGGTAGCATCAGTTAAAAATTTACAAAAGAATGCTTTAGCAAATAGAAACTAAGGTAATTTCTACTATAGTTTACAAAACCGCTTTTAGGAGCGGTTTTTTTTTGGATCAATACGAAAACGATTGGAGAGAGAAAAAAAATTACCACAGAGAACGCAAAGTTTTTTGAATATATTAAGTTTAGTAAAAACACAAAGTTCACAAAGCTTTGCGAACTTCGATTGTGTAAAGACAACTTACATCTTAGCGAACTCTGCGAAAAAACTTTGTGTTCTCTGCGTTAAAAAATAATTAAGGAGTGTAAAATTTTTAATGTTTCTCCACAATATTTAGCATTAAGCGGTTTTTTTATGCCTTCAATTTTTTACAGCTCTTTTTTCTTCGTCCGTACCAAATTACAAAGCCCGTTACAGGCAAAGCTGCTGCAATTAAACTTGCTGTAAAAGCAATAATTTTTCCCGGTAAATCTAAAATTTGTCCGGTGTGAATTCCGTAATTCATTTCGACTACCTGTAAACCTAAAGTTTTTTTATCGTAAGGTTCACTTTGTATTAGTTTTCCGTTTTCAGGATGAAAATAATAATTCGTTTGATGATCGTATCGCAAAGTATGCGGGTAAGCTCCGGTATTAATAATATCGCCTTTTTGTTGCGGAGTAGTTACATAAAACATTTCGGCTGTTGGCTGCAACTTCATGGTTTGCATAAAAGCACGATCGGTAGCAATCATTTTATTTGCTTTGAATTTTGTTGTGTCTATTGTTGGTGCTTTTGTTTCTAAAGCTTTATCTCCGCCAAAATTGAAAGTTTTGTAAATTCCATCACCAACCCATTCATAAGTAAAAGTTAAACCCGTAATAGCAATAATAACGGCGATAATCGAAATGTAAAACCCCGATGTATTGTGCCAATCGTAGTTTACACGACGCCATTTGGCCGACCATTTTACGGAGAAGCTTCTTTTAATATCACTTTTTCGTTTTGGCCACCATTGAATTATTCCCGTTATAAGTAAAATAATAAAGATGATTGTTGCGCCACCAACAATATGTTTGCCAATATAATCAGGCAGAAGCAAATACAAATGAATGTATTCGACAATAATAAAAAAGTCGGTTTCCGGATTTTCTGTTTTTAAATATTTTCCGGTGTATGGATTAAAGTACAGATATAAATTTTCGGTATCAGAATAGGTATAAACAATTGCAGATCGATTTTTACCATAATAAGAAACCATGCTTGATTTGTAATTCGGAAGAATTGCTTTGGCTTTTTCCTGTAGAACCGAAGGCATTAAAAAGGGTTTGTTTTGAGGTTCTACCAAACGCCATTCTTTTCGTGTAATATCTTTTATTTCGTCATGAAAACAAAAAATACAGCCGGTAATGCTGACAATAAAAACAATAAGCCCGGAAATTAATCCGAGCCATTTATGTAGAAAACGTATTTTCGTTTTGAATCCCATTTTTGAATAAAACCGTAAATGTATACGGTTAATCCATAAGGGGCAAATAATTTGTAGTGTTTTTAGCTTTTTGTGACAGTTTTAGGTTTTAAATGATAAGCAACATAAAGCGATATCGAAGCCAGAACAATCCAAAAAACATCTATAACGAAAACCTGAATATGATTTTCTATAAACGAATTCCAAAACCAATCGCCGGAAACAATTCCATTTGCAATTGGAATTAAAAATCCTAAAATACTTCCTGAAATCAGGCAAAATTTATTCGTGAAGTCATCATTCTTTTTAATGATAAAAAAGACCGCAAGCAACAGCCATCCGCCAAAATAAAGTGTAAATAAATTAGATTGACTTAATGGATGAAAAACTTTAGCAGCAATAAAAGCCAAGGCAGTTATAGGGTACATACTTAAACAAATAGCCAAATAAATACGAACAACCGCAGCATTGAATCGTCTTTTCTTTTCGGGCATATTGTTTTTTTGTCTTGCAACCAGCCAAATCATAACGCCTGAAATGATTACAAAACAAGTAATAATTCCTAAAATGAAACTCACAATTTTTAATGGATAACCTCCGTAATCACCATAATGAATTCGGTACAATACGTTTTTTACAACATCTAAATAATTGTTTTGCGTAATAGGATTTTTTCTGGCGATTTCTTTTCCATCAGCGATACGGTAAACTACTTTTCCAACTCCTGTGAATTTTTTATCGTGTGGCATTTCACCTTCTACAACAACATGCATATTCGCATCACCATAATTTTGGATGAAAACACGTGTAATTTCAAAATCTGACCAATTGCTTTTTGCTTTTGCAACCAACTGATCGATATTAAAAGGAGTTGCTAATTTTTTATTATCAAATTTATACTCAGGGTCTTTATATTCTAATTCCTTATATAATTTATCCTGATCGCCTTTGTATAAAGCCATTACAGCCGGAGCAACAATCAAAAGTTTAATCATAAAAAAAGCTCCTGTTACGGCATATACAAACTGAAAAGGTAAACCAATCATTCCTAATGCTGTGTGAGCATCTGTCCATAATGTTTTTAATTTTTCCTTTGGGCGGAAAACATAAAAGTTGGATACAATTTTTTTCCAATGTAATAAAACACCCGTTATAATTGCAAATAGAAAGAATAAAGCAATAAATCCTGAAAGATAATACCCAACAGGATAAGGTATTTGCGCTAAAAAGTGCAAACGGTATAAAAATTCACCTAAAGAATAAGATTCTTCATAAGTGAATGACTTGTAATTTTGAGTGTCCAGATAAAAAAATGTTCCCTCTTTTTGTTTGGCTGGAGCCAAAGTATCTTTGGTACCTTCTAAATAAATGGCAACTCTTCTTTCGGTACTTGGTTTAGAAATCGTAATGTTTCTTCCGTGTAAAACATATTTTTTGTCAAGTGTATCTAAAGCTGTGCTGTAATTTAATTGAATTTCTTTTGTATTTGCAGTAGATTCGCTTCTTTCCCAATTGATGATTTCATCTCTAAAAAAAGAAAAAGATCCTGCGAAGAAAATCACAAAAAGAACTACACTAATAACGATTCCGCTTACGGTATGTGTATGAAAATAGATATTGTAATTACGGTTACTCATGTTATTGTGCGGTTGGATTATAGGTTTGGCCTAAATAAATAAAAAGAGAAAAAACTAAGGTAAGAAGTATGTAAATTCCCCAGATTTTCCATCCGCTTTTTGCTAAAAAGGCAACTACCATAAGTGCTACCCAAAGTATGAAACCGCTAAAAGCCATTGTCATTAAAACATTGGCGCGATTAAACCAGGATGCCAAAGCCAGATGAAAAGTAACAGAAACAAAATAACCACCTAAAATAGCAGCTGTGATTTTGGCAAATCGTTGCCACTTAGATTGGGTTAAATATTTAGGATTAGCAGGCATATAAGTGAGGAATGTTTAGTTGTAATAGATTTCTAATAACGCAACAATTACAAATAATGCCAATAGTGCTTTAGAACTTACTTTTTTTAATGGAGTTAAAATGATAATCAAACTTCCAATTGTCATTAACTGAATAAAGAACATTAAAGTTCCGCAGCCTAAAGATTGTGTAAATAACCAAAATGCATAAGCGATTAAAAGTAAACCAAGACCTGTGATTTTGGTTTGCTTCGGATTGTTCTTCATCCATTTTTCAAAACCTAAATCATACGATAAAGCCGCTCTTTTTGAGGTGTAGTACAAAGTATAAAAAGCTAAAAAAACGATAAGACTTGCTATTGTTATCATAATTCTTAATGATTTAAAAAATCAGAGGTTATTTAGAATAGATTTTAATAGCGCAAATCTAAGTTAAGAATCCAAACAAAGCAAATTATTTTTATTTATTCTAAGTAAGATTCTTGAAATAATTTAAAACATAAAAAAAACCTGCTCAAATTAAAGAGCAGGTTTTTGATATAAATTAAAAAATATTAAATATTACAATTCTAAAGCACGCTTAGCATCGCCATTCATTAATAATTCTAATGGATTTTCTAAAGCTTCTTTTACAGCCACTAAGAAACCAACAGACTCACGTCCGTCAATAATTCTGTGGTCATAAGAAAGAGCAACATACATCATTGGGTGAATTTCAACTTTACCGTTTACAGCAATCGGACGCTCGATAATGTTGTGCATTCCTAAAATTCCTGACTGAGGAGGGTTGATGATTGGTGTAGATAACATAGATCCGAAAACACCACCGTTTGTAATCGTGAAAGTTCCACCTGTCATATCATCAACAGTAATTTGACCGTCACGAGCTCTAAGTGCTAATCTTTTAATTTCAGCTTCAATTCCGCGGAAAGTTAATAATTCAGCATTACGAACAACAGGAACCATTAATCCTTTTGGTCCCGAAACTGCGATTGAGATGTCAGCAAAATCGTAAGCAATTTTGTAATCACCATCCATCATTGAGTTAACATCTGGATATAATTGTAAAGCTCTTGTAACTGCTTTTGTAAAGAATGACATGAAACCTAAACCTAAACCACCATGTTTTGCTTTGAAAGCATCTTTGTATTCGTTACGAATTTGGTTGATTGGCGTCATGTTTACTTCGTTGAAAGTAGTAAGCATAGCAGTTTCGTTTTTTGCCGAAACTAATCTCTCCGCTACTTTACGACGTAACATTGATAATTTTGTACGCTCACTTCCACGGCTTCCACCAGTTGGAGTTCCCATAGAAGGTACTGCATTTACAGCATCATCTTTAGTGATTCTTCCACCTTTACCAGTTCCTGAAACTGTTGCAGGTGCTATGTTTTTTTCGTCTAATATTTTTCTTGCTGCAGGAGATGGAGTTCCAGCTGCATAACTTGTTGCTGCCGGAGCCTGAACCGGAGCTGCTTTTGGAGCTTCAGCTTTTACTTCAGCTTTCGGAGCCTCAGCTTTTGGTGCTTCAGCCGCCGGAGCTGCTGCGTCACCTGCAGGTTTTGCTGCATCTGTATCAATTAAACAAACGACAGCTCCTACTGCAACTGTATCACCTTCTTCAGCTTTTAACGTAATAATTCCGCTCATTTCAGCAGGCAATTCAAGAGTAGCTTTATCTGAATCAACTTCAGCAATGGCTTGATCTTTTTCTACATAATCTCCGTCTTTTACTAACCAAGTTGCAATTTCAACTTCTTTTATTGACTCCCCTGGTGATGGGACTTTCATTTCTAAAATCATCTTTGTTTTTGTTTAAGGTTTATATTGTTTAAGGCGTAAAAGTGTTTGGTCTAACTCTAAGCTTTAAACGTTAAACTAATTTTTTATCTGAATAAATTTTTATCGAATACCATTCTAATCGCATCTGCATGACGACGTTTAGCTCTTGTATAACTTCCTGAAGCCGGAGCAGCATAAGCTTTTAATGAAGCCAATCTCCATTTTACAAGATCAAAGTTCATTAACATAAAGCTGTAAGCCCCCATATTTTTAGGTTCTTCCTGAGCCCAAACATAATCATCAGCATTTGGATATTTTGCAATGATTTCTTTTAATTGTTCAACAGGTAAAGGGAATAATTGCTCGATACGAACAACGGCAACGTCTTTTCTTCCGTTGATTTCTCTTTCTGCAACGATGTCATAATAGAATTTACCAGTACAGAAAACTAAAGTTTTTACTTTCTTTTTATCTACTGTATTATCATCAATTGTTTCCTGGAAACTTCCTGTTGCTAATTCTTCAGCTGTAGACACACATCTTGGATCACGCAATAAACTTTTTGGAGAGAAAACTACCAAAGGTTTACGGAAGTTTGTTTTCATTTGTCTTCTCAACAAGTGAAAAAAGTTGGCTGGCGTTGTACAATCTGCAACATACATGTTTTGTCTTGCACAAAGTTGTAAATAACGCTCCATTCTTGCAGAAGAGTGTTCTGCACCTTGTCCTTCATATCCGTGAGGTAATAATAAAACAATACCATTTTGGTTGTTCCATTTGTCTTCACCACATGAAATATATTGGTCAATCATAATTTGGGCTCCGTTAGAGAAATCTCCAAATTGTGCTTCCCAAATTGTTAATGCGTTTGGATTTGCTAATGCATATCCGTAATCAAAACCAAGAACACCATATTCAGATAAAAGTGAATTGAATACGCCGAATTTTCCTTTTTTGTTTTCGATTGCATCTAATAAGATTACTTCTTCTTCAGAATCTTCAACTTTAACAACAGCATGACGGTGAGAGAACGTACCACGCTCAACGTCCTGACCTGAAATACGAACATCAAATCCTTCTGTTAAAAGTGAACCGTAAGCAAGTGCTTCTGCAGTTCCCCAATCGATAGTATTATTGTCGTATCCGGCTTTTCTGTCTGTAACAATTTTACTTATTTTATTGATGAACTTCTTGTCTTCCGGTAATGTTGAAATTGTTTTGATGATAGAATCTAATCCTTTTTTATCAAAAGTAGTGTCAACTTTTTGAAGCATTTGAGTATCAGTTACCTGAACAAATCCATCCCATTCGTTTTTCATGAATGGCGTTATAATTGTCAAATCTTTTTTACGGGAAGCTTCTAAATTCTGCTCTAAATCAGATTTGTATTCTTTTTCTAAAGCATTTACATAAGAAGCATCAATTACGCCGTCAGACAATAATTTTTCAGCATAAATATCTCTTGGATTTTTATGTTTTGCGATGATTTTATATAATACTGGTTGCGTAAAACGAGGTTCATCACCTTCGTTATGACCGTATTTTCTATATCCTAATAAATCGATAAATACGTCACGTCCAAATTGCATTCTGTAGTCTAATGCAAAAGACATAGCGTGTACAACAGCTTCAGCATCATCAGCATTTACGTGTAATACCGGTGAAAGCGTTACTTTGGCAACATCTGTACAATAAGTAGAAGAACGTGCGTCTAAATAATTCGTTGTAAAACCAACCTGATTATTAATTACGATATGAATTGTTCCTCCAGTTTTGTAACCGTCAAGTTGTGCCATCTGAATGATTTCATATAAGATACCTTGTCCTGCAATTGCAGCATCTCCGTGAACGGCGATAGGTAATACTTTAGAGAAATCGTCAGCATAATATTTATCTTGTTTTGCTCTTGTAATTCCTTCAATTACAGCTCCAACCGTTTCAAGGTGAGAAGGGTTTGGTGCTAAATTGATATTGATGTTTTTTCCTGATCTTGTTTTTTTGTCAGCCGTAAGACCTAAGTGGTATTTTACGTCACCGTCAAAATATTCCTGATCGTAATCTTTACCATCAAACTCACCAAAAATATCCTGAGTAGATTTTCCAAAGATGTTTGCCAAAACGTTCAAACGACCACGGTGAGCCATTCCCATTACGAATTGTTCAACACCTTTTTCAGCAGCTTGTTCGATTAAAGCGTCAAGAGCCGGAATGATAGATTCTCCACCTTCTAATGAAAAACGTTTTTGACCAACATATTTAGTATGAAGGAAGTTTTCGAAAGAAACGGCTTCGTTTAATTTATTTAAGATTATTTTCTTTTCTTCTGTAGAAAAATTAGGCTGATTAACATTAACGGCCAATTTTTCCTGAATCCATTTTACAACACCAGGATTTCTAATGTACATATATTCAATACCAATATGCTGGCAGTAAATAGCTTTAAGACGATTTACGATAGCTTCTAGTGATGAAGGCGGGATTCCGATAGTCTGAGCTGCATCAAAAACCGTTGAAAGATCGGCAGATGTTAAGCCGAAATTTTCGATATCTAAAGTTGGAGATGACGTTCTACGATCACGAACCGGATTTGTTTTGGTAAACAAATGACCACGTGTACGGTAACCATCGATTAATTTTAGTACGTTGAATTCTTTTTGCAGTTTTTCTGAAACCTGACTGTAATCTGTGTTGGGGCTAGTCACGTACTCAACGATTTGCTGCACCGGATTTTCGTCATTATAAGTAGTCATTCCAAAGTCGAAACCTTGAAAAAAACTTCTCCAGCTTGGCTCAACGCTGTCTGGGTTTACTAAATATTGATCGTATAATTGTGCAAAAAACTCTGTATGTGCTGCATTTAAAAATGAAAACCTATCCATAATATTAGTGAATATACTTTTTGTTAAATAGAATGGCAAAAGTACAACAATGCATTTATTTAAATCTTTTTTTTTGCTTACTTTTACGTAAAAATTTGTTAAAAAAAGTGTTAAGCCATGAATAAAAATCAAATTTCAAACGTTTTCAAATCATTATTTGTGATTTTGACAGTCTTGTTTTCAAGTTATTCAATGGCACAGGAAATTTCAGCCGTAGATAGTACTACTAATTTTTGGGATAAAGTTCAATTTGGTGGCGGACTTGGTCTGGGAATTGGTTCAGGATATACTGATATTTCGGTTATGCCAAGTGCCATTTACAATGTTAACGAAATTGTTGCCGTTGGAGTTGGTTTGCAATTTGGTTATTTATCTTCAAAAAACTATTATGAATCTTATGTTTATGGCGGAAGTTTAATTACGCTTGTAAACCCAATTCCAGAACTTCAATTATCCGCCGAATTAGAGCAAGTAAGAGTGGATACAAGATATGAAGCCAACGTCACCAGACCGGCTTTTTCTGATAGTTATTGGAATACCGCTTTATATCTTGGAGCTGGTTACAGAACCGGAAATGTCACAATCGGCGCCCGATACGACGTATTATATGATCCCGATAAAAGTCTTTATGGATCAGGATTTATGCCTTTTGTGAGAGTTTATTTTTGAGAGGTTCAAAGGTTGAGAGCAACAAAGGTTCAAAGTTTTGTATAATGGTTAAGACTTGTCGCAAAGAGAGAAAACCTCTGTCGCTTTGCAACTTTGTGCCTTTGCACCTTTATTTGTAATGATTCCTAAACCAAACCTTCTGCCATTCTCTTTTTAAAATCAAAAAAGCAACTTGTTCAGCCAGAATCACCAAATCAGAACCATCGAGTTTTTTGATTTCGATTTCAGAAACATCAATGATATAAAGGAGATTTAAATATTCAGCAAATTTGTACTGAATCATTCGGTAGATTTTTTCGTGAAGCTGAATTTTTAATTCATCAGGAGAAATACTCAACGGAAAATCGATTCCTTCATTCGCCAGATTAAAGTCCTTATTGATTTGTTCAATTAAGCTTAAATATAAATTTTCACTTTCGGCATCAGCCAATAAAATATCGGTATTTTCAGGAATCGGAAACATTGATGCTTTTTAAAGATTGGCACAAAGTTAAAACTAAAAAATCATTTAACGGTCGATTCTCGTTCTATGATTCTTGTTGGAAGTTCTATAATTTGATGCGTAACCGGTCTATGTTCTTTTATGTCGGCAATTTCATCAATTAAAATAGAAACCGCGGTGTGTCCCATTTCAAATCCGGGCTGATCAATTGTGGTTAATTTAGGTGAAATAACCGTACTCATAAACCAATTACTAAACCCAAAAACAGCCACCTGATCCGGTGTTTTTATCCCGGCTTCATTGAAATATTTTATAATTCCGATAGCTACTAAATCTGTGATCGCAAAAATAGCATCGATATCCGGATGCTCATTCATTATTTTCTGGGCATTTTCGTAACCGTCTTCAAAATCGGTATTGTTGTCGCAAACGTAAACCAGTTTAGAATCATATTCTATTCCGTTTGCTTCAAGTGCTCTTTTATACCCTAAAAAGCGATCAATGGAATTTTGCGGAACATAAGAACCTCTAAAATGTGCAATTTTTTTGAACCCTTTATTAATAAGGTACGAAACCGCATCAAAAGCCGCTTTTGCATCGTTGATTACAACTTTGGAACAATCCACTCTTTTGGCAATTTTATCAAATAAAACAACCGGAGTATTTTTCCGAATTGCTTCATTAATATGAGAGAAATCGTCTGTTTCATTCGAAAGTGACATTAAAACACCATCAACACGTTTCTGAATCAATAAAGCAAGCTGTTTTTTCTCCAGTTCATATTTTTCGTTTGATTGTAAAATAATAACCAGATAACCTCTTTTTTCGGCTTCTTCCAAGATACCATTCAAAACGCTGGAAAAAAAATGATGAACCGTTGCAGGAATGATCACACCAATAGTTTTGGTTTCATTGGTTCGAAGATTTACGGCGACAGAATTAGGAATATAATTCATCGTTTCGGCCATTTCGATCACTTTTGCACGCGTCGATTTACTGATATCGGTATATCCTTTTAGTGCTTTTGAAACCGTTGTGACTGAAATTCCTAATGCCGAAGCAATATCAATTAGTTTTGTGTCATTCATGAAATAAATGTACTAAAAATAAAATGTATTGGTAAAATATTAACTTCCGAAAACGTTTTAGGTCATTTCGAAAACGTTTTCGATTCCGAATTCTTAAATTGAAGTTAAATAGTAATTAAGTTTACATTCAATAAAAGAAAACTTTACTAACCAAACCAAAAAATCATGAAACAGCAACATTCGTATTTAAGCATACTATTTTTATTATTGTGCTTGATTTTTGCTCCAAATAATGTATTTGCTCAGGCAAAAAATACAGTTTCCGGAAAAGTTTTAGACGAAACGGGACAAACCGTTCCCGGTGCAAACGTATCGTTGAAAGACACGGGAAAAAATACAGTTACAGATGAAAACGGTGCTTATGTTTTCTCTGATGTTATCGCAGGAAATTATACTGTAGAAGCCTCAAATGTGGGTTACAAAACCTATACAAAAGAAATTACAGTAAAAGAAGGCGAGTCGTTACAAGTAAATTTATTGCTTGAAGGCGAATCGCAAAACCTTAAAGAAGTTGTAGTTACAGGATCATCAACGCCAAGATCGAAATTAGAATCCAGCGTAGCAATCACTACAATGGGCGCAAAAGCAATCGAAGACAGAGCGCCGTCAAGCACAGCAGCTTTATTGCAGACAATTCCGGGATTTGTGGTAGAAGCGTCTGGAGGAGAAATTGGGAATAACCTTTTTGCAAGAGGAATTCCTTCTGCCGGAGCGTATGAATATGTGCAAATTCAGGAAGATGGTTTGCCGGTTTTTGAAGATGGCGCACTACAATTTGCCAACGCAGATACTTTTTACAGATTGGATGAAACGGTAAGCAAAATGGAAGCGGTTCGTGGAGGTTCTGCATCGATTTTCGCCAACAATGCTCCGGGTGGAATTATCAATTTTATTTCGAAAACAGGTCAGAATGAATTTATGGGAAGAGCCAAATTCACGACTTCAGATTACGGAATGTTCAGAACAGATCTTAATTTATCGGGCGCATTAATTCAGGATAAATTGTTTTTTAACGTTGGAGGATTTTATAGAGCCGATGATGGTGTAAGAAACACAGGTTTTACAGCCAATAAAGGCGGACAAATAAAAGGAAATATCACGTATAAATTTGACGACAGCGATTATTTAAGAATAAACTTCAAACATCTTAACGATAGAAATACGTTCTATTTGCCAATTCCGCTAAAAAGCAATAACGGAAAAATTGAAGGAATCGATGGATTTAATCCAAATTACGGAACCTTGACTTCAGTAAATTTCAGTCATTTAAACGTGCCTCAATATGGTGGTGGAACTTTTAGTGCCGATTTAGAAGATGGTTCTCATCCGGTAATCAACTCGATTGGAGCGGAGTTTAAAAAGAAAATCTCTGAAAAAGTGACTTTCAAAAATGCCTTCAAACAAACTTCAATTGACTTGAATTACAACGCTATTTTTCCAAATGGCGGACCTTGGACACAAGATGCTTATGCAACAGATATCCAAAATACAACTGCCGGAAATCTTGCTTATTCTTATGTAGATAATGGAGCGGCTCTAGATCCAAATGCTTTGATTATGAGAGCAGATCTTTGGCACATTGAGAAAAAGATGAACAACTTTGCGAATAATTTCTCTTTTACATTTGATTTAGATCCTGTACAATTAACAGCCGGTTACTATTATTCAAACTGGAAATCGAATCAATACTGGAACTGGAATTCTTATTTGGTAAGCGTTTCAGACAATCCAAGATTATTGAATGTTACCGATAATACAACAGGAGTTGAACATACTTTTAATGGTGTAGAAAGAATTACATGGTTAGAAAGAGATGCACAAACTAAAGGACTTTTGAATGATATTTATGCCGACGCTGAGATTAAAGCAACAGATAATTTAACCTTCAATGCAGGTTTAAGATACAACAAAGACAAATATTCAGGTTACAGAGACAACGCTAGATTTTTTGCCGAAGATTTAGGAATTTTAGATAACAATACGGCAGATGATGCGGTGACAACGGTAAAAGGAAATCCCTACACGTATTGGAGATATGATGTAAGCGAATGGTCGTATACTGCGGCTGGAAACTACAAATTCAACGACAATATGGCTTCGTATGTTCGCTACAGCCACGGTTTTAGATCACCAATTGAAGAATCATTTTATGACAATGCAGCCGATTTAAGTAAACTGGAAAATACAGAAGTAAATCAGTTTGAATTGGGTTATAAATATTCAGGTTCTTTCTTCTCTGTAAATGCGAATTTGTTTCATATGAATTTAAAAAACGTTGCTTTCACCGATATTTTATCTGATGGATCTTCAGAAAATAAATTTGCCGACGTAAACAATATTGGTCTTGAAGTTGAGACGAATGCCAGATATGAATTTGTAAAACTGAATTTTACATTCACCGTTCAAAAACCGGAATACGATAATTTCACCGGAACAAATGCAGACGGTTCGACTTTTGATTTTAACGGAAATACAGCCAGAAGAATCCCTAAATTTTTCTGTAACCTAAGACCGGAAGTTGATATCACGAAAGATTTCACGGCTTATGTTCAGTTTTCATATTACGATAAAAAATTCACGAATCAGGATAACAGACAAGTTTTACCGGCTTACAAAGAAGTTGGAGCAGGTTTAAATTATACCTATAACAATCTTCGTTTTGCAGTTGATGCTTCCAATTTATTTAACGAAATTGGTTTAACAGAAGGAGATCCAAGACAAACAACATCTGCAGCAAGCGATGTATTTATGGCAAGACCAATTTTAGGACGCGCCTTTAGATTTTCGGTTGCCGTTAATTTTTAAAAAAAATATAAAAGTTACAATATTGTAGAGACGCACAGCAGTGCGTCTCCGCAACGTAACCACAAAGCATAGACATATAAAAAATGAAAAACATAGGAATCAAAATCTCACTTTACCTCAATTATTTCGTCTTTGCTATTTTATTAAACAGCGTAGGAATTGTGATTTTAAAATCACAAAAAAACTATGGAGTTGATGAAGTTCAGGCTAGTATTTTAGAAGCTTTTAAAGACATGCCAATTGCCATAGTTTCGTTTTTTATAGCTTCTTTTTTACCAAGGATAGGCTATAGAAAAGCAATGCTTACAGGTTTGGCTTTGGTGACCTTGGCTTGTATTTCGATGTATTTTGGAAATTCATTTGACAATGCTAAAATCCTTTTTGCCACCGTTGGAGTTTCATTTGCTTTGATCAAAGTTTCTGTTTATTCGTTGATAGGAACCGTGACCGAAACCAAAAAAGAACACAACGCATTAATGAGTAGTATCGAAGGTTTTTTTATGGTGGGAATTGCGTTGGCATATTTTTTATTTCCTGCTTTTAATAACGAAAACGATCCAAATTCATGGTTGAATGTTTATTGGTTTTTAGCAGGATTATCGTTCCTTTCTTTCTTGTTTTTATTCTTTGTAAAATTTGAAGAAGCAGAAGTTTCAGCAGGCGCAAATATCAAAGACGATTTTCTGCAAATGTTCAAATTAATGGCAAAATTGCTGACCGTTATTTTTGTAATTAGTGTGTTTTTGTTTGTTATGATTGAGCAGGGAATTCTTTCCTGGCTGCCAACATTCAATACAAAAGTGTTGCATTTGCCTGAGAATATTAGCATTATGATGGCGAGTATTTTGGCCATTTCATTAGCAATTGGAAGATTAATTGCCGGCATTGTAACCAAAAAAGTAAACTGGATTTGGGTTCTGAGTTTCTGTATTATCTCAGCGATGCTGTTGGTCATTTTTGTACTTCCAAAAACCGTTGGATTAGAAGTAAAAAATATCAATACACTTTCAGATATTCCGTTAATTGGCTTTGCTTTTCCTTTAATAGGATTATTTATTGCGCCTATTTATCCGTTATTAAATTCGATTGTTTTGAGCGCTTTGCCTAAAAATCTGCAAAGTTCCATGACAGGATTAATTGTGATTTTTTCTGCACTTGGAGGAACTTTAGGATCCAGAATTACAGGTTGGCTGTTTAAAAATGAAGGGCCTGAAAAAGCATTTTATTTTACATTAATCCCGATGACTTTATTACTGATTTCCTTTTTTATTCTTAAAAAAATAACTGCAAAAGATGAAATTTAAATTACATATAACCCAAACCATCGAAAAATTATTAGCTCAGGAAGATACTGACGGCGATAAAAAAATAACGATTGATGACAACGGTCCAAAAAGTTTTTTGCTGAACGATGAAAACGGAAATTCAGCAGAAATTAAGGGAACTTATCAGCTTTCGAATTTGTTACAGGAATTGGCTTTAGCCAAAAAAGAAAACGTTGAATTCGCCGAAATAGATCTGAATGAAATTACCGAAGACCCTGTAAAAAGAATTTCACGAAAAATAAAAGATTTATACTGGAAAGGCCTTACCAGAACCATTGATGCCATTGGTGTAAAGAAAATTCTGGAAGATGATAAAATCGAAAATGAAATCGCGTATTTATATGTGCCGTTTGGGGATGAAATTGTTTTTGATTATTTCAAAAAATTAGAAGCAACAACTCCGAAATTAAAAGTAGTTCAAATGCCTAAAAATATTTCGCCGGAATATGTTTTATCGCTGAACAAAAAACCGGGAATTTTAGCATTGGCACTTCAAATAAAAAACAATGAAATTTCCGGAGTTCCTTTCGTTGTTCCCGGCGGAAGATTTAATGAAATGTACGGTTGGGACAGTTATTTTATTGCCAAAGGACTTTTGATTGATGATAAGATAGAGCTTGCTTTGGGTATTGCCGAAAACTTTAAATATCAAATCGATCATTACGGAAAAATCCTTAATGCCAATCGAAGTTATTATTTAACCCGAACGCAGCCACCGCTTTATACGTCTTTAATAATGGATGTTTTAGAAAAGTCGAATCCTGATATTTTCTGGATAGAAAGACATTTAAAAACCGCCATAAAAGAATATCAAACTGTTTGGATGGAAGAAGGAAAAAGACTTACTGCAAATGGATTAAATCGTTATAAAGCAGAAGGAATTGGGCTTCCGTTTGAGGTTGAAGAAGGACATTTTGATGATATTCTGGAGCAATATGCGCCAAAATATGGTTTGTCTACGCGAGAATTCGAAAAGAAATATCTCGAAAGAGAAGTTGTTGACACTGAACTCGATAAATATTTTATTCACGATCGAAGTATGCGTGAAAGCGGTCACGATACCACAAACAGATTGGTCGGAATTTGTGCCAATTTAAATACGGTTGCGATTAATAGTCTGCTTTATAAATACGAAACGGATATTGCTTTTTTGATTGAGAAATATTTTAAAAATGAATTTCAATATTTTGAAGACAAATCTTTTTCGAGCGAATATTGGATTTCGAAAGCGTCTTCGAGAAAAGAGAAAATCAACAAAATGTGTTGGAATGAAGAAAACGGAATCTATTTTGACTACGATTTCGTAAACGAAAAGCAACATGTTTTTGAAGCTGCCCCGACATTTTATCCCCTTTGGGCGAAAATAAGTACGCCGGAACAAGCTAAAATTTTGGTAAAAAATACGCTTCCAAAATTTAAAATGAAAGGCGGAATTGCAGGAAGTACCAAAGAATCAATTGCTGCTGTAGACGAAAATTCGCCAATACGCCAATGGGATTATCCGTTTGGATGGGCGCCACACCAAATGCTTTTGTGGGAAGGTTTGCTGAATTATAATTTTCAGGAAGAAGCGCAGGAAATGGTGTATCGATGGCTTTGGCTGATTACCAGAAATGCCGTAGATTATAACGGAACAATTCCCGAAAAGTTTGATTTATCGATAAGTTCACACAAAATTTTCGCAGAATACGGAAACGTAGGAACGGAGTTTAATTATATAACAGAAGAAGGTTTCGGCTGGATGAACGCTTCGTATCAATACGGATTAACGATTTTAAAAGAAGATCTAAAACAAAAATTATCGGATTTAGTTGATCCGGATGAACTTTTTGGATAAACTAGCCTTCGACTTTTTTTATAGTTTTCTAAAATGACAAACCCGACAGGTTTTCAAAACCTGTCGGGTTTACTATGCGCAAAAAATAGCCACAGATTAAAAGATTTTCACTGATTAATCTTTTTTAATCCTTTAATCTGTGGCATAAAATTTTAAACTTTTCTTCCCATTAAATTCTCGCCAAAAGTTCTAAGAATACCTTTCTTTTCAGCGTTGATTTCCATTTTTTCCAAAGTCTCAAAAGCTTTAAAAGTATACATTTCAATTGCTTCCTGCGTAGCTTTTGATGCTTCGGATTCGTTGAAAATTGCTTTTGCAGTTGCTATTTTTTCGGCATTATCTTCGAGTTGTAAACTAAATAATTTTTGTAATTCTGAAGCTTTTTCAGAAGAAGAAAATTCTAAAGCTTTGAGATATAAATACGTTTTTTTATTTACAATAATATCGCCGCCAACTTGTTTTCCAAAAGTTTTAGGATCTCCAAAAGCATCCAAATAGTCATCTTGTAATTGAAAAGCTAAACCTAAATTGAGTCCGAAATCATAAATTAAATCAGCTTCTTTTTCAGAAGTTTTAGCTACAATCGCACCCATTTTCATGGCTGCGGCAACTAAAACCGCTGTTTTATATTCGATCATTTTTAGATATTCGGGAATTGTTACATTGTTTCTTTCTTCAAAATCAACATCCCATTGCTGTCCTTCGCAAACTTCAAGAGCTGTTTTGCTAAATAATTTTGCCAAATCCCTAAAAACGGTTGGTTCGTATTGTTCAAAATACTGATATGCCAGGATAAGCATGGCATCTCCGGATAAAATCCCGGTATTAATATTCCATTTTTCGTGTACGGTTACTTTACCTCTTCTTAAAGGCGCATCATCCATAATGTCATCGTGAACCAGCGAGAAATTATGAAAAACCTCAACCGCCATTGCCGCGGGAAGTGCGATTTTGTAATCAGTATTAAATACTTCTGCCGCCATTAAGGTTAGTACAGGACGCATGCGTTTTCCGCCAAGACCTAAAATGTATTCAATAGGTTCGTAAAGGTTTTGGGGTTCTTTGGTAATGCTCTGGCTTTCTAAATAAGTAATAAAAAAATCCTGGTACTGACTAATATCGTGCATAAATGAAATTCTGATTAACGAGCCTCAAAGATACGATTCAAATGTGAATTATAATTTTAAAAATTTAAAAGGAATTTAGTTTCCATAAAAATGGGTATTAAAGCCGCTCATTTTTAATGTGTTAAAAATATTTTTGAAAAAACTTGGAAACTTTCTTGGTGTTTAAAGTTTCCTGTTTATATTTGCACTTTCAAAATGGAAACTTACAACACTTGAAAAGTTTCCATGGCGGGTTTGAGTAAATTATAAACTCATTAAATCAGATAATTATGAAAACAACATGGACCATAAATTCTAGCCAATCAGATGTTTTAATTAAAATGAGACATTCTATACTTGCTTATTTAGGAGGAACTGAAAATAAATTCGATGGTTATGTAAATATTGAAGACAATGAAATTGAAGATGCTTCGGTTGAATTTTCGTTAGATATAAATAACAAGGCAGATAGTTTTCAGCAAATTGATACTCACTTGCAACTGAATGATTTGTTTAATGTAAACGAACATCCAATTATTAGTTTTAAATCGACTTCATTTCAAAAAGTAAATAATAATATCAATTTCTTTAAAGGTGATTTAACTATAAAAGACGTAACCAAAGTTGTAGAACTTGATGCAGAATTTATTGGAATCAATTCTTATAACGGAGAAAGAAAAGTTGCTTTTGAAATTAAAGGCGATATCAAACGTCAGGATTTTGGTCTGGATTATAATTCATACAATCATAATGGTGGATTGGCACTTGGAAAAGATATTAAGCTGATCGCTAATCTGGAATTTAGTATATAATTCTTATTTGATGAATAAGTTAATGTAAAATTATTACAAAATATTGGAAACTATTTTTTTTAAAAAAGTTTCCGAATTATATTTGTAAGGCAATTTGAAAATTAAGATGAAAGAAAAAATCATAGCAAAAGCAAGCGATTTATTTTTAAAGTTAGGCTTTAAAAGTGTTACGATGGATGATATTGCAGGTGAAATGTGTATTTCAAAAAAAACGATTTACAAATATTTTTGTAACAAAGAGGTTTTAATTGAAGAAAGTACCTCGATGGTTCACAGACAAGTACACGAAATAATTGATTCTATTGTGGCTAAAAATTACAATGCAATTATGGAAAATTTTGAGATCAGAGAAATGTTCAGAGACATGTTTAAAAATAATATGGATACTTCGCCTATTTATCAGTTAAAAAAACATTATCCCGAAATATATCAAAATGTATTGTCTCACGAAATAGAGCAATGTACACAGTATTTTAGAGAAAATATTAAAAAAGGAATTAGCGAGAAACTTTATCGCCCGGATATAAATATTGAGGTTTATGTGAAATTTTATTACACTTTAATTTTTCACATTAACGAAAATACAATTTCTGAAAGAGAGGCTCAGGAAATAGAATTAGAAGCTTTGGAATATCACACCAGAGCAATGGCAACACCAGATGGAATACTAGAATTAGAAAAACAACTTAAAAAAATTATTACTTAATCATCAATCTATGAAACGAATAATTCTTATATTTTTGTGTACAATTGGCTTGGCTGCCAACGCACAAGTCCAAACATTAACCTTAAGAGATGCTCTTACGTATGCGCTTCAAAACAAAGCGGATGCTAAAAAGGCTAAACTACAGGTTGAAAACAGTGAGTATCAAATTCAGGAAGTACGTTCACGAGCATTGCCTCAAATTTCTGCAAACGGAAATTTAACTTACAATCCCGTAATTCAGACGACAGTTATTGACGGAGCAGGATTTGGTGCGCCGGGAACTACAATTCAGGCTGCATTTGGTCAAAAATGGACGTCGACAGCAGGACTTTCTTTAACTCAGACAATCTTTGATCAATCTGTTTTTACAGGATTAAGAGCAGCAAAATCAACACGTGAGTTTTATCAAATAAACAATCAGTTAACAGAAGAGCAGGTTATTGAAAGAGTTGCAAATAACTATTATTCTGTTTATGTACAAAAAGAAAGATTGATTCTTTTAGACAGTAATTATGTAAACACAACAAAAGTTCGTGATATCGTAAAAGGGCAGTTTGATAATGGTTTAGCTAAAAAAATTGACTTAGACCGTATCGTTGTGAAAATGTCAAATATAGATACAGAGCGTCAGCAAATTAAAAATCAAATTACTTTACAGGAAAATGCTTTAAAGTTTTATATGGGAATGCCTATTGAGACTCAAATTGATATGCCAAAAGAAGAATTTGAAGTAGTTCCTGCAGCATTAACAGAACAGCCAACAGTTGAAAACAGAACAGAATATCTGCTTTTGAAAAAACAAGAAGAGCTTTTAGTATACAATAAAAAAGCTGTTGAAGCTGGATATTATCCTACGCTTTCATTAACGGCAGGTTACAATTACATTGGTCAGGGGCCTGAAATGCCTTGGTTTGCAAAACCAAAAGACGGAGTTTACTGGTCTGATTACTCAGCAATTGGATTAAACTTACATGTGCCAATTTTTACAGGTTTCGGAACTCGTGCTAAAGTAAGACAAGCCGATGTAGAAATCAGATCTTTACAAGAAGATATTAAAGACACAAAACTTTCTCTTGATTTAGACTATAGAAATGCAATGGCTGACATCGAGAATAACATTGTGACTATTCAGAATCAAAAAGAAAATATGCAATTGGCATCAGAGATTCTAAGCAATACAAAAAACAATTATCTTCAGGGACTGGCATCTTTAACAGATTTATTAGATGCAGAAAATGCATCACTTGAAGCTCAAAATAATTATACCAGAGCAGTTTTAAATTATAAAATTGCCGAAATAGCACTAATCAAATCAAAAGGCGAACTAAAAACTCTTATTAAATAACTAATTACAATGAAGAAAACTATTATAACAATCGTAATCATAATCGCAGCACTGGGTGTGATTGGATATGTCTTAAATAATAATAAGAAGGAGAACAAAGCAAAAACAGATATCGTAGCAGAGAAAAATGCTGCAGTTTCGGTTAAAGTTTCTCCTGTAAAAACAGAAGAAGTTTCTTTGGATTTCGTTGCAAATGGAAATTTTCAACCAATTCAGGAATTAACTTTCTCTGCTGAAAAATCCGGAAAAGTAATCAGCGTTTTAGCTAAAGAAGGTGATTATGTAAGAGTAGGTCAAACTTTATTGACAGTTAGAGGTGATGTAATTAATGTTAGTGCACAACAAGCGCAGGCAGTTTACCAAAATGCAAAATCTGATTATGAAAGATATGAAAATGCTTTTAAAACAGGTGGTGTTACAAAACAACAATTAGATCAGGCTAAGTTAGCTTTAACAAATGCACAGTCTAGCTTAACACAAGCAAACATTAATGTTGGAGACACAAAAGTTAAAGCGCCAATAAGCGGATTTATCAATAAAAAATATATTGAGCCGGGATCTATTTTAGCAGCAACGCCAGCAACAGCTTTATTTGATATCGTAAATGTTTCGAAATTAAAACTAGTTGTTACAGTAAACGAAAATCAGGTTGCCAGTTTAAAATTAGGAAACCAAATTAAAGTAACTGCAAGTGTTTATCCTGATAAAACTTTTTCTGGGAAAATTACTTTTATAGCTTCAAAAGCAGATGAGTCTTTGAACTTTCCTGTTGAAATTGAAATTACAAACAACTCAAATAACGACCTGAAAGCAGGTATGTACGGAACTGCAATTTTTGCATCAAACCAACAAAAACAAAATTTGATGGTTGTACCTAGAAATGCATTCGTAGGAAGTGTGAGCAGCAACGAGATTTTTGTAGTTGAAAATGGTATTGCAAAATTAAGAAAAGTAACTGCTGGAAGAATTTTAGGTGATAAAGTAGAAGTTATCAATGGATTATCTGACGGAGAAACTGTAATTACTACAGGTCAAATTAACTTACAAGACGGTAATACAGTAGAAATTATTAAATAATTTAAAGCGATAAGCTATAGGCCGTAAGCATTAAGCTTATTGCCTAAAGCCTACAGCCTAAAGCAAAAAATATGAAATTAGCCGAAATATCCATAAAACGTCCGTCGTTGGTAATTGTATTGTTTACAATTCTAACACTTGGTGGATTGTTCAGTTACAGCCAATTAGGTTATGAGCTGATCCCAAAATTTGAACAAAACGTTATTACAATTTCTACAATTTATCCGGGAGCTTCTCCAAGTGAGGTAGAAAACACAGTAACCAAGAAAATTGAAGATGCGATCGCATCCTTAGAGAATGTCAAAAAAATCGACTCAAAGTCATACGAAAGTTTATCTATTGTATCGATTACATTAACATCAAACGCAAAGGTCGATTTTTCTTTGAATGATGCACAGCGTAAAATCAATGCCATTATTAGTGATTTACCGGATGATGCAGAAACACCTTCGCTGACAAAATTCTCCCTAAGTGATTTACCAATTATGACACTTGGTGCTAATGGTAAAATGGACGAAGCTGAATTTTATGACTTAATTGACAAAAAAATTGCGCCTATTTTATCTCGTGTACAAGGTGTTGCCCAGGTAAATATTATTGGTGGTTCAGAGCGTGAAATTCAGGTAAATCTTGATGCTGTTAAAATGCAGGGTTACGGATTATCTGTTCCACAGGTTCAGCAAAATATTTTGACTTCGAATTTAGATTTCCCAACAGGAAATATCCAAACACGTAATCAAAAAATATTAATTCGTTTAGCTGGTAAATATAAAAGTGTTCAGGAATTAAGAAACCTGGTAGTTTCTTCTCAAAACGGAATTCAGGTTCGTTTAGGTGATATTGCCGATGTTCAGGATACTCAAAAAGTAGCAGAAAAAATATCACGTGTAGATCAAAAAAGTGCTATTGTTTTACAAATCGTAAAACAATCTGATGCAAATGCAGTAGCGGTAAGTGAGCAATTATTAAAAACAATTGCTATTCTTGAAAATGATTATAAAGCAAATCAATTAAAATTAGAAGTAGCAAAAGATAGTACAATCTTTACTCTTGAAGCTGCAGATTCTGTAGTTCACGATTTATTAATTGCAGTAGTTCTGGTAGCTTTTGTAATGTTGTTCTTTTTGCACAGTATTAGAAACTCATTGATCGTAATGGTTTCGATTCCGGCATCGTTGATCGCTACGTTTATTGGTATTTATTTAATGGGATATACATTAAACTTAATGAGTTTATTAGGATTATCTCTTGTTGTAGGTATTCTGGTCGATGACGCGATTGTGGTCCTCGAGAATATTTATCGACATATGGAAATGGGTAAAGGCAGAATTCGTGCATCTTACGACGGAACTGCAGAAATTGGTGGAACTGTAACTTCGATTACACTAGTAATTGTTGTGGTATTCTTGCCAATTGCAATGAGTTCTGGTTTGGTTTCTAATATTATTACACAATTTTGTGTTACCGTAATTATTTCAACTTTACTGTCACTTTTAGCTTCATTTACAATTATCCCTTGGTTATCATCTCGTTATGGTAAATTAGAGCATATTGAAGGAAAGAATTTATTTGGAAGAATTATTCTTGGTTTCGAAAGTTATTTAACTCGTTTTACAAACTGGGTTTCTGATTTATTAACTTGGTGTTTAGATCATTATATTAAAACCATTTTAGTTGTTCTTGTATTGTTCTTCGGATCAACAATTGGATTAATGGGTGGAGGTTTCATTGGAGGAGAATTCTTTGCATCTTCTGATAGTGGTGAGTTTTTAGTTCAAATCGAAATGCCGAAAGATGCTTCATTAGAACAAACCAACTTCATGACGCAAAAAGCAGAAGCTTATTTGAAATCTCAGGAATATGTTCACAGTCAGATTACAACTGTAGGGCAAACCAGTGAAGGTTTTGGTGCATCTCAGGCTACGGCTTACAAAGCAGAGATCGACGTAAAAATGATCGAGCAAAAAGATCGTACCGATGACGCCAACGTTTATGCTGCAAAAATTAAACGTAAGCTTGAAAAAGTATTAGTTGGGGCAAAAGTAAAAACGGTTCCTGTAGGTATCTTAGGAACTGCTGAGGATGCTACTTTAGGATTGATTGTAACAGGTCCATCTACAGAAAGCGCTATGGCATTTGCTAAATTAGCTGAAGCTGAATTACGTACAATTCCTGGAACAACAGAGATTAAATTAACTGTTGAAGACGGAAATCCAGAGGTAAATGTTAAAGTTGATCGTGATAAAATGGCAGCTTTAGGATTAACACTTCAAACGGTTGGTTTAACAATGCAAACTGCTTTTAGTGGAAATACAGACGGTAAATACAGAGCCGGAGAATATGAATATGATATCAACATTAGATATAATGCATTTGACAGAAAAAGTATTACTGACGTTAGTAATTTGATTTTCATCAATTCTGCAGGACAACAAATTAAGTTATCTCAATTTGCTGATATTACAGAAGGATCAGGACCTAGCCAGTTAGAGCGTAGAGACAAATCTGCTTCGGTAACTGTAAAAGGACAAAACGTTGGGGTTCCTTCAGGAACAATTGTAACACAATGGCAGGCAAAATTAGATAAGCTTAAAAAACCAACAGGTGTAAACTATATCTGGGGTGGTGACCAAGAGAACCAATCGGAAGGTTTTGGTACTTTAGGAATCGCTTTATTAGCCGCTATTATCTTGGTTTACCTTGTAATGGTGAGTTTGTATGACAGTTTTGCTCACCCGTTTGTAGTATTGTTTGCAATTCCGCTTTCGTTTATTGGTGCGATGTTGGCATTGGCTTTGACCAATAACTCATTAAATATCTTTACGATTTTGGGTATCATCATGTTGATTGGTCTGGTGTGTAAGAACGCGATTATGCTTGTCGATTATACCAACCAAAGAAGAGCAGCAGGTGAATCAATCAGAACGGCGTTAATTCAGGCGAATCACGCTCGTTTACGTCCGATCTTGATGACAACAATTGCGATGGTATTTGGTATGTTCCCAATTGCATTGGCATCTGGAGCAGGAGCTGAGTGGAAAAACGGATTGGCTTGGGTAATTATCGGAGGATTAATTTCTTCTTTATTCCTAACCTTGATTGTAGTTCCGGTTATTTATAACATCATGGAAAAAATCATTGCCAAAGTTAGCAAAGGAGAAAAAATCGATTATGAAGCAGAAATGGTTGCCGATTATGTGCACACTGAATTAAGCGAAGACGGTTTTAATCCTAAACATACGCATTAAGATTTAAAAATCTCAATCCCGAAGCCTCGGGAGAAATTCCAAATTCCAAAAAGGAAATTGAATTTTATACAAACAAAAAATCCCAAACTCTAATAAGGAGTTTGGGATTTTTGATTTATAAGAAGTTCCTAAATTGGATTTTGGAATTTCTTTTATTGGAATTTAACAACCTTTATTTCTTCACAATTTTGATTGTCTTCGTCTGTCCTTCCGCTTTTACTTTTAAGAAATAAACTCCGGAAGAAACATTAGATAAATCAATTTCAGAATGATCACTATTTACTTTATTACTTAAAATAAATTTTCCTGCAACAGAGAATATCTCAACCTCATCAATGTTAGAAGTATTATGAATACTTAAAGTATGCTGCACCGGATTTGGATAATAAGTGAAATCAGGTAAAGTAAAATCAGGCGTAGAAAGTGAACCATTTAATTTTGCCGTAACAGATAAACGCTTTGTACTTTCAATTCCGTTTATGGTTTGCGAAGCATAATAAATAGTTCCGTCAACCAATAAAGTTGTTAGTGGTAAAGTTGCTTCACTTGATTTATTTGTCTTTTTAGCAACGTTATTTGAATTACTGTACCATTTTATATTTTGACCTTCAACAACAAGATCAGCTAAAGTTTGTCCGGCTTTAAATTCGACTGTAACTTGGTTTTCGCCATTTATAAGAGGAGCCGGAGGATCAATTACTAAATTATAAATTAGAGAGCATCCATTTGCATCGCGAACAATCGCTGTGTAATTTCCCGGTACTAAATCGCTAAAAACGTTTTGTGATGAAAACTTATCTAAATTAGGTGAAAGTGAATACACGATTTCACCTGATCCTCCAATTGTATTAATTGTTAGGGTTTGATTTTCTATAATGAAATTGGCAACCAGTTGCAAAGGTGAATCTACTGTAATTGACAAAGTTTCAATACATCCATTACTGTCTTTTACGGTTAAAGTATAAACACCACCATATACATTAAAAGTAGGTGTAGACGAATATGCACCTCCATTTAATGAGTAAACATACGGCGCCTTACCGCCAGTTGCAATACAGGTTATTACTCCGTAATCTGTACAAGACGGTAAAGAAGTAATCGTTGCATTAAAATGTAATGGATTTATTGCAGTGATTATTGCGGTCGAAGTATATAAAGTATTTTTAGAATCCTTAACGCTAATATTGTACGCGCCAGGTTGTAAATTAGCAAAAACATTTGCAGTAGAATAATGAAGTCCGTTGTCTATAGAGTATTGATATCCTCCGGAACCCCCTCTTGCAGTTGCAGTTATTTTTCCCGTAGGCTTATCACAAGTTGGCTGATTTATAGTTGCTATTGCAGAAAGTGGTTCTGCCGCAAGAATCTTTACACCAGTAAATGATACGCCACATCCATTTGCATCTATAATTTTCAAAGTATAAACACCTACCGGTATATTAGTAAAGGTATTATTGGTTTGAGCCGGAGCTGTTACTCCGTTTTTGTCTGTTAGCGAATACGAATATGGTGCAGTTCCTCCCACAACGTAAGCGATTAAACTTTGATCAGTACCAATTTTTGTAGAAATGTTTATAGGTGATGGCTCTTTTACCTCAACCGTTAATGTATATTGACAACCATATTTATCGCTTACTATAATTGGATAAATCCCCGCACCTAAGTCGTAAAATTTATTTACTCCACCGTGTATCTGACCATTTATTGTATAACTGTAAGGGGCATATCCTCCCGTTGATATTAATTCAATAGCCCCATCTTGGTTACCTTGACAACTTACATTAGTAACAACGGCAGTGGCACTAACAACAGATGATATATTTTTTATAGTAACTACATCATTAACTATATTAAGATCAGCATCTCGAACTGTTACTGGATAAGTATAAGCAGGCAAGCCAACAAAAAGATTTGATGACGAATAAGTGTCGCCATTATTTAGTGAATATTGATAAGGCGGTACACCTCCTGTGGCTGTTATTACTACTCTTCCAATATTATACTCGCTACAAGCAATATCAGTTCCAACTGCAACTATAGCTAATGCTGTTGATGCAGGTTCAATTTTTAATCCTGATATATTAAAAGTGCAGCCATTAGAATCATAAGCTATTGCAGTATAAGTTCCGGCAGCTAATGCCGTAAATTTCCCATTCTGTATAGGTCCTAATTTAATTCCTGTAGCATCATTTTCAAGGTAGTAGGCATAATTTGTACTTCCGCCGGTAGACGTAATAAAGATACTCTGTTTATTGACAACTGCAGTGGCAGACAAAACAGGTGGTGCTGAAAATGTAATTGGTGAAGACACAGCTAAACATCCACTCCCATCTTTTACAGTAATTGTATAAGTACCAGCTTTAAGACTAGTAAAATATCTGCTGGACTGAAAATTGTTTCCGTCAATAGAATACTGGTATAAATTTGAGCCGCCTGTTGCTGTACAATAGATTAAACCACTATCATCTCCATTACAATTGATAGGAGTTAAAATTTGGGCTGAAACTTTTAAAGAGGTAGTCTGAGCAATATCTACAGTAAGATCGATAACAGTATTTAGTGCATCTTTAGCTTTTAAAGAATAAGTTCCGGAAGCTAAATTAGTAAATATGCTGGATAGAGAATAACTTACTCCATTATCTACTGAATATTGATAAGGCGCAATACCTCCCGCTGCATTAAAAGTTACTGTTCCAGGACCGCTACAAGTTACATTAGTTGGAACAGCCGTAACATTCAGTGGTGTTGATGCTATAACATTTATATTAGATACTGATGTACTGCAAGCATTAGCATCTATAATCTTTAATTTATAAAGACCAATTGGTAAATTTGTAAAACTATTATTGCTTTGCGCCGGAGCTGCTATTGTGCCATTTTCGTTTTCCAAGGTATAAGAATATGGAGCCGTTCCCCCGGTTACATTAGCAACAATTCCCTGATTAGCGCTAGGTTTAGCAGTAGCGGCTAAAATTTCAGGTTCTGTTACTTCGACCGTTAGTTTACTTTCACAAATATTATTATCTCGTACACTTATAGTATAAGTACCGGCCGCTAAATTGTTAAATGTAGGCTTATCATAGTAATAAGTTCCTCCGTTTAACGAAAATTGGTAAGGACCAGCGCCGCCATTAGCAATGACTCTAATCGAACCGTTACTATTTCCTTTACAACTTACATTAGTTACAACAGCGTCAATTGAAGGAGCGTATGCTTGTTTTATTCTAGCTGTATGCGTGGTCGTATTAAGTTCAGCATCACGAACTTTTACAGTATAAATATTTGGGTAAAGATTAGTAAAAACATTTGATGAACGATAATTCAGACCATTATCTATAGAATATTCATAAGGTTGTTTACCTCCCATGGCATCTACAGTTATTCTTCCGTTGAATGTACATCCTCCCTGACTTACAACCGAAACAGCAGATAATGCATTTGATGACGGAGCTTTTATATTTATTCCTGGTATATCATATTCACAACCATTAGAATCAAGAACTTTTACAGTATAAATTCCAACAGGCAGCTTAGTAAATGTACCAGTTTCTTCGGGTCCGGATTCAATTCCTGTTGTAGTATTTTCAAGATAAAATGTATATAAAGTAGTTCCGCCAGTTGGAGTAACGACTATATTCTGATCATTAATAATTTCTGCAGTAGCAGATAAACGAGGTCGCTCTGTAACCGAAATCGAAGTCACTGCCAAACATTCATTTGCATCTTTTACCATAACATTATACCCTCGTGCTCCCAGATTTAAAAAAGATCTTGATGATTGAAATGTCGTACCGTCAATAGAGTATGTATAAGGCTGTAAACCGCCAGTTGCTGTAACAGTAATAAAACCTGTTTTATCTCCATTACAAGCTATAGAAGCAGCCTCTGTTTTGGCCGAAACGGTCAGTAAAGTTGTCTGAGTAACGGCTGCAGTAGTAGTGATAATAGTATTTTCTGCATCTTTAACTTTAATGGTATAACTGCTAATAGCCAAATTATTAAACACATTTGACAAAGAATAGTTAGCCCCATTATTTATTGAATATTGATACGGAGCAACTCCTCCAGTCGCGGTAATACTAATTGAACCTTTTGTACTGGTGCATGTTATATTACCAACAGTTACATTGGCAGCAAGTGTTGATACTGGCGCAATAGTAACATTTTTTGATAAAAAACATCCACGAAAGTCTACAACTTCGATCTGATAGGATCCTACCGGAAGACCGGAAAAAACATTAGAAACTTGCTGCGGTCTGATAACATTTCCAATATCATCCTTAAGAGAATAAATATAAGAATTACTTCCTCCCGAAGCAGTAACAGTAATTGATCCGTCATTATTAACGCCTGATTTTACAATATTTTCAGTAATTGAAAGAGGCTCCGGCTGAGACATTGTGAAAGAAGATGTGGCTAAACAACCCGTGGCATCTTTTACAGTTATACTATACGCTGAAGCAGATAAATTCTCGATAATGTTGCTGGTTTTAAAAGGACCATTATTTATAGAATAAGAATAAGGAGCTACGCCACCAGCTGCTCTTATTTCTGTTGCTCCATCACTAGATCCGTTACAACTTACTGTTGTATTATACGTTGTAATTACAATAGGTGAAATAGGCTGTATTGTAATTGAAGACACACTTGAAATCGTATTTTCAGCATCTTTTACAGTTACAGTATACGTACCAGCAACTAAATCATTGTAAATATTACTTGTTTGATAAGGTCCTCCATTTAAAGAGTAGGTATAAGGAGTTTGTCCTCCCACACCATTAACCATGATTGAAGCAGTACCAGTACTTAGACAATCCAATTGTTTCGTTATAGTAGCAGTCGAACTTAAAGGAGGTTGTATAGTAGCCGGTACAACTACTCTGCATGCCGGTGCATCTATTACTATAATATTATAGTTTCCTGGACTTACATTAGTAAAAACATTACTGGATTTATAATAATCACCGTCTATAGAATATTGATAAGGCGGTGTTCCTCCGGCAGCGGTGACCGTAATAGTATTTTTATTTACAACTGCATTAGCGGTAATAACAGCCGGTTCTGTTATTTTGTAAGTTAGCGTTGCCATACAGCCCGTAACATTGTCAATTACTTGAATATCCTTAGTTCCCGGCAGCAGACCCAAAAAAACATTATTACTGCCAAATTCACTCCCATTCATAGAATATTTGTAGGAACCACTTCCGCCCGAAGGTTTAAGAGTTAAATCTGCAGTACGGCCATTGCACGCAATTGGCTTGAGCGATGGAGATACATAGAAGTCCGGATGTATAATAAGATTAAAATAATTAGTGGTAATATTTCCATTATTGTTAATTCTCGCATAAATTGTTGTCGAAGAAGATGTAACAACATAGTAAGTAGGATCAAACACTGGATTTACATTATTAGTTGCACTTGCAAGACTTAGGTGATAGCTAACTGTAGTCTCTGCCGGATTTAAATTTCCAATCAAAAGAGATTCTCGTTCTTTTAAATTAAAAGCAGTTTTTCCTGAGCAATGCTCAATATTGCTAACCTGAGCATAAAAAATAGTGGTAAATAGTAAAAGAAAAAAAAGTAGAGTTCTTTTCATACGTATAGGTTTGTTAATTTGTTTTTAACAAATATATACAAAAAACATACAAAAGAATCCAATAAATAAAATTCCAAATCCTAACGGAACTTTTCCAAAATTGGAATTTGGAATTTAAAAAAATGAATTTTATTTCAAATACAAATAATGATTAAAATAATCGATAATCGCCTTGCCTTCAAGTAGAACATCAGCACCAATAATGCCGTGAACAGCCTTTGCTTTATAAGCTTCCAGAGCTTCATTGACATGCGATAGATCAAAAATTACCAAACCAAAATTGGTGTTTTTCCAGCTTCCGATTTGTAAATTATTATGGGCAGAAACTTCCGTTTTCATTCCTGTTCCGCCGGCCCCTGAAGCTTTTGTTTTTGATTTTTTTGATGAAATTTCAAAACGTTCCATACTTTCAAAACCAATGCAGGTGTTCGAAGCTCCGGTATCTAAAATAAAATTTCCTGAGACACCATTTATTTTGGCTTTTATTAGAAGATGCTGCGTTTTAGTAACTTTGAATTTTATTTTTTTGTATTTCTCTTTTTTGAGAACCGCGTGAAGATTTTCCATTTTTGGTAATGATTGAAAATCAAAAATAAGCCAATTACCGTCAATAAACTAATGATGTAAAAGATATAATTGCCTGATTTTTCTTCTGCAGAAATAGAACCATAATACACAAAAGAACTCCAATAATAAGGCGATTTCTTCGCATTCGGAATCGATTTATCGTTTAAAAAATCACGTTTTGCATTGGCATTAGCTTCAAAATAAGAAACATCTTTTTTAATATTTTTATAAAAATCTGCCATAAAAACCGACGTTGTATAATCGTTGACTTTCCATAACGAAAACAATAAATTCTGCGCGCCCGCAAACTGAAAACCTCTTGCAACGCTCATTGCGCCTTCGGCTTTATAGAGTTTTCCTATTCCCGTTTCGCAGGCACTTAAAACCACTAAATCCGGATTTATATTGAGATTATACAACTCAGAATACAATATTTCCTGATCATAAAATTTAATGCTGGCCGGAGTTTCAATATCGCCCGAAGAAGCGTGTGTACTTAAGTGCAAAATCGAATATTGGTTTGCGTTTTTTTTAAAATTAGAAAAATTAGCGGTTGAATTCTCTAAATATTTTCCTTTGAAATTCGATTGTATAGATTCTAATTCTTTCTTAGAATAACTCAATTCATAAGCCGTCTTTTCAAAAATTGGAAAAATCCCTAAAACCGTTTTTTCTGAGTTTGAAATGGGTTTTGAATTCAAATAAAAACTCGCCGAAGTATTATAACCAATCTTAAAATCATTTAATAAATAATGCATTTTGGCAAAATTTGTTGTTTTTGATTCTGTGGTGATCAAAGCTTCAAAAGGAAGAAAATTCAAAATTCCGTCAGGAACAATGATGAGGTTTTTATAGATGACATTTGAAGGTAATTTCAACAAATCATAAACTCTTTTTCCATAATAATTATATCCCGAAATATCATTTGTAATCGCGCCTGCAGAACTGAAATAATCAATAAATTTTACAATTTCAATCATAGATCTGTGTGCGGTATAAATATGTCTAAAATTGATTCTGTTGTTTTGTAAAGTGAAATAAAACAAATTTTCATTTCCGATAAAATAATAAACCAAAACGGCTTTGTCTTTCTCCAATTTTGAAAACAATCCTTTTAAATCAATATTTTCAGGAATATAATCCGGGTTTTCAGATTGAATATTTTTCAGCAAAAGCATCAATTCATTTTGCTTTTTTATAAGCTGATTTATTTTTGAAATATTGGCTAAATCGCCTTTTTGCTGTTCTTTTATAATAGTGTTATTGACATTCTGAAATTGCTGTATAATTTGTTTTTCTTTTGCGGAAGCGTCTTTAATATTTGAACGATAACCTTTTAAAATTCCGGATTTTGTTTTTTCGGCCAATTGAAAAGCGTCGTTTAAATATTGTATTTTACTGTCTTCCTGATACAATCGATCATAAATCAAAAGACATTTCTCGGTACGATTGCGCGCTCTGATTTGAGTTATAATTTTAGAATTTTCATAAATTAATCCATTCATCAAAAGATCTTCGATATAAAAAGAAAGTTTAAAGGCGTCAAGAGCCTTTTTTGGATGATTTTGTTTGAATAAAATTTCTGCTTGTAAATCTAAAACATCAATTAAAACCGTTTCAGCATACAATTGATTTTGATTGGGAAAAATGTTTTTTGAAGAATAGTTGGGAATTAGAATTTTAAAAACTGCAGAAATCTGTTTCTCACTTTCATCATATTTTTGCTCATCAAAAAGCAATAAAGCTTTTTCATAATAGAGTTTTGCTACTTTTCGGGGCTGTTGGTTTTGAGTTTGAAAAAACAGCTTTTCAGCTTTTGCTAAATACGAATCGGCGACTTCAAATTGTTGTCTTTGCCTATTAAGAGTTGCCAGATTTCGATAAGAATTAGATAAAGTTTCTGATTGCTCTTTTTCATTTTTCAGATAATGAACCGCCAACTCAAAAGTATTTTCAGCTTTTCGATAAATTTCCGGATGCATTAAATTTCCGGCCGAACTCAATATATAATTATTCCCAAGATTATTCAGTAAAATTCCTTTTTGAACATTCGATAATTGCTCAGTTTTCAAAGTACTCTCTAATAATTCGATCGCCAAAGAAATCTTTCCGGAGCTCTGATAAACATTCGATAAATTTAAAATCGCCGCAAATTTTTGTTTCTCCGCGTCAGGATAATTTTTCGAAGTATTGATGATAAAAAAATATTGCTTTATCGTATTTTCTGCACTATCATAATCGCCCAGAACCGTATATAAATTGCCCAAAGGTTTGAGGCAAAATTCTATAATATCGTAATTAGAAAGTTTGTTTTTCTGATAAATTTGCCAGGCTTTTTCGTAACTCGAAATCGCCTTTTCGGTTTGACCGAATTGATTTTCATAATACGCTTTGTTGCAGTTTAAAACCACAATTGCCAGTAATTCATCTTTGGTTTTAGGTTTAGGATTTCTCCAAAACTCAGTTTCAGTATTAGTTAAATTTTGTAACGCTTTCGCGGAAGGATTTGCAACAAAAACATCAATTGAATTGTATATTTTATCTTCTTGGGAAACAGTTTTCTGCCCAAATAAAATTAGAGTTGAGAACATAAAAATATAGCAATACAGTTTTGTCATTTGTTTAAAATTTTTCGCCACGAATTCACGAATTATTCTTCTTCTTTTTAATGAAGAAAATTCGTGAATTCGTGGCTATTTATTTAATAATCTCCGCGCATCTCTGCGAAAAACCTTTGTGAATCTCTGAGGAATAACTTCCTAAAACTTCCAAATTCCATAAAGCTGAAAATAATTAAAACCTTGCTCAAAGTTGATGACGTAACGCGCACCAAAACTCGGTCCGATTCTGGCAAAACCAGCTGTTAAATCAAATAATAATCCAGTTTTAAAATCAGCAAAGGAGTTTTTTACCGTATTGGATGTTGTCGTTGTACTGATTAAAAAGTTTTCTTTATCGCCTTCGTAAGTTTCGATTTTTATGTTTTGATTTTGTTCTTCAGAGACATTTATATTGGCCTGAATTCCCGCACCAATTCCGATATAATTATTGATGTTGTACCGAATTAAAACAGGAACTTCCCAATTCACATTCTTGTTTTCTGCTGTGGTGGTTGTGCGCACCAATTGTCTCACTCCGTTTGCGTTTGTGTTTATCTGATCGACGACATTAATAGCATTATCGTATTTGTTTAAAGCATTGAGCCATTCAGCCTGCCAATAAAAACGATACGATTTAAAAGGAGAAATCGTTGCGCCCACAAAATAACTCGTCGATTTTTCCAGATCAGGATAGAGATTATAACCTGCTTTTGCGCCAACCGAAATCCCAGGTAAAAACCGGGTAGTGGCGTAATTGGTAATTATAGGTTCATTTTTGTCGAAAATAATAGCCGTTCTGCTTCGGGTTTTTACTTTGTGAAAGTCTTCCGCAAACTTCATCGAATATTTTACAAAACCTTTTGTAGAATCTTTTTCATGTACATTTTTCTGTTCGCTTCCGGGTAAATAAATGTTTTTGAAAGTAAAGAAAATCTGTTTTTGTTTGATAATTGTATCAAGGCAACTAACAGTTGGAACCTCATCTTTTGGACAAATCGGACACTTTGGATACATGTCTTCGATCTGAAAAGTCTTTTTATCGAACATATCCGGAATATCAGTTTCTAAGCGAATCATTCTCGCCGGACCTTCGCCGTTGTTTTGAAAACGGGTTTTAAAGTTCACTCTTTTAAAACGAACCAATCTGTAATTCATAAAACTTCCGTTTGAGCCCATTTTGTTTGGATCGTGAGAAGTTACGATTTCCATTTCCAGATTCTTTATTTTATGGTTTTTATAACTTCGATTCGGAACAAAAATTCCACGCATTGTAACTGTTGCGCTCGTATCTTTAATCATTTCCGGAGTCGTTTTAAAAGTATAAAAAACATTGTGCGTTTCACCGGGATTTTGATCATCAAATTCTAAAACCGAAACATTGTTATACGTTTTATTCGCGTCTAATAATGAAGCGTCAAGATCTTCTTCAGAAGTTGTATTTCGGTATTTTTTAAGATTCTGAATGTTTTCGGCGCAAGCCAGATAATTTTTAGAATCATCAAGATCGTCGACAGAAGCGATGGTGTTTTCTTTTACTTCGCGTTCGTTTGCATAAGTTCTAAAATCGACCAATTCAAAATTATTGTTCTTGAATTGTTTCTCATTATAAAACAAATATAGCTTTCCGCCCGATACATAATTCTCCAGGTTTTGATAACCAACCACAACTACCATTTCCTGTTCTGGAATTGGGTCGCAGTTTTTGATAATGGCAAATCCGTTTTGGTCTGCGATAGATGCAATGTCTTTATAATTGGTATCTGTAATGTCGTTTACAGCCACTTTTTTAGGTCGTGTTGCCGGAGGTTTTCCGTTGTCGTAATTGTTGGTTACGGCAAGTCTTGTGGTGTATGTTCCTTTATTTTTATAGACATGTTTAGGTTCGGCTTCTTTACTATAATGACCGTCGCCAAGTTCCCATAAATAAGAATAACTTGGTTTTGGTGCGCCCGCAATAGGAATCAATGGCGGTGTTTCGGGTTTATAAGTAACGGCGTTTCCGTTTTGGATAAAACCAATATTGGCTCTTCGGGTTATGGTGTCTTTTACTTTGGTTTGCGAGAAAGAGATTATAGAAAAAAGAATAAAGAGAATAGATGATAGTGGTTTCATAACTAGGTAATTTTTTAGCCCTGATAGTAGTGGAAATCCTTTTTCTGGCTTCTTTAGTCAGGAAAAGATTGAAACGAATAGCAGGATTAGCTTCTGAAAATCATCAGAGTTAATTTTAAAACTGGATTAAATGTAAAAAAAAGTGATGAGCAAATCACCACTTTTTCTTAAAAAGTATTTTCTAACTTACTGAATAGCATTGATTGCGGCTACCAATTGCGCTTCGGTACCAACGGTTGTTTCGGAAAGTGTGAAAGTATAAATGTCGTTTGCGGCAACGGTTACCGCTTTAATTGCATATCGCCATTGACCATTATCTTCGGTTACAAAAATCACGTGACAAGCCAAACCAATCGGAATTTGTCCGTAATGTTCGCTAAACAATCCTTGTGGAGTATAAGTATCCAATTTTGCAAGTGCATTTGTTCCTTCACCATCATAAGAAAGATAAACAGCACTATTTTCGTTGTCGTAACCTTCTGGAACATCAACAAGGAGTGTTGTTTTAGGTCTCGGATCGCTATAAAAACGGTCTACATTTGTCCATCCAAAATTACCAAATGTTACATAATAATTTGCACCTTCGCCTTGCACGCCTCCTTTTCCTCCGCCATTTCCGTCAGCGTTTGGTTTGTTTTCTCTCCAGGCCAATTCTCCGTTGTCGTCAATTGCACCGTTCCATAATGTCATTGCATTATCAAGTCCGTCAGTTAAAGCAGTCGGAACAATCAAATTCATTGAGCAAGATGTTTGTAGTTCAACTCCGCCCTGTGTAGCTTTGATAAAGAATTCTCCACCGGAAATTAATAAGTTTTTCTTTCCGTCGGCTGTAACTCCCATTGTTGGTTTATTGGTTACCAGCATATTTCCTTTGTCAAAAAGTTCGATATATTCAATTTCAATAGTTCCGGTTACCGCATTTCCGTTTTTGGTTAAACAGTCTCCGTTAATGTTTAATTTAACTCCTTTTGCAGAAGTTAGTGTAATCAAGCCATTTCCGGCAGTTGCAGTAAAATTTTGTGTATTTCTTTTAACCCCTTTTTCGCTAATACTTTTAAAAGCTCCAGAAGTTGGCGGAAGAACAATATTATCTTCGCCGTCGCTGTTATTGTCGCAACTTACAAATGAAAATAGTGCTAAGCATAAAAGTCCTAATTTTTTAAAATTTGTGTTCATGATTTCTAATTTTTATAAATCTGCCCTGATTATTTCAAGTGGTTTCAGATTCTGGTTAATTATAGTTTTTATATTCTTATATCAATTAAGGTTTGATATTGTTACCCTTATTTTTAAAATTTATTTTCTGTAGATATATCAATTGAGAGTTTAAATTGTTACCCTAAATTTTAATTTACTTTAAAACCCAATGCAATATAGGGTTGTGCAAAATCGGGAGCAGGACCTCCGGCACCATAAAAGTTGGAACTTAAAAAGACTGCATTTCCTTGAGTAACAGGATAGGGAACGGGTGTATTATTTGATTTTCTCAATAAGCGCCCTACGGTTTGGTTAAGCGCGGTATATCCTGGCAGAATGGTTCTTTTAACGGTAATAATATCGCCGGAGTTTACTAATACAGGTGTTATTGACTGGTAATCTAAAGTAGTTTGCGAAAAAGTATGTACTCCGCTATAACTTGTATTGGCCGTTGTATTGATGACCTCCATAGTGTAACCGCCGGTGTAAGTGGATGGATTTTGATATCCTACGCTGCAAATTTCTCCATTGGCGTTAATCTGGATCGTATATTCATGCGTTTCCAAATCCATTGTTGTAAGGTCGTTATAGCCATTTGCAGCTGTAAAAGCATTTGTAATTAATGTAGAAACATAAGTTGTATCACATACATTATTTGTTGGGTTGTTGTCGTTATCACAGCTGCTTATTAAAGTTGCCGCAAAACAAAATATCAAAGTTTTAATTGTTTTCATGATTTCTAATTTTATGTTTAGTAATAGATGTTTTTTGATGAAAAATTGTTACCCTAAATTTTTGATTTATTTCGAAAGACATTTTTCTTCAAATAAATTTCCGTCTTCATCAAGTGCGATGAGTATGTCTTTCTTCCGCGAAAGCGAAACGATTAAATAGATCCAGATGATAGTCCAAAACCCGAATGTGATAACGGTAAGGAAGAAATGAAACGGATGATTGATTTCTTTTTTTTCTTTGGATAAAACGGCATAAGGCAATTTTTCGTTATGCTCGATAATCACAAAACCGTTTCTGATTTTAGAAGAAAGGGTTTTATGAAATTGATCCAGATTTTTTTGATTTATTAATTGGTAACTTTCCATTTCTTTTAATTTTTAATTGTTTTAAAAGAGTTTTATATTGCTATATCAACTTGATTTTATAATTGTTACCCCATTATTGAGAATTTATTTTGAGATTATTTTTACATTAGCTATTTAAAAGTTGTTTTTATGGGCAAAATCAAAATTCATCCCGATCAAAAATATATCGAAGGACTTGCGGCTAATAACTCGGCAATCATTCAGGAGATTTATAAAAAGTTCGTTCCCAAGGTTGTCTTTTATATAAAGAACAATTCCGGAGATCAGGATCATGCTCAGGATGTGGTTCAGGAAATCATGATTTTGCTTTTTAATCAGGCAAAAAACAAAACGCTGGAACTCACTTGTCCTTTTGATGCTTACTTTTTCTTGTTATGCAAAAGAAAATGGCTCAACGAATTGAAAAAAACATCTAATAAAGGGGTAACAATTCATGAAGATGTGGGATCTATAAATGAATGCGGAGTGGAATTGGTAGAACAAACCGAACAATTTAATGAAAAACAACAGCTTTTTGACGCTATGTTTCTAAAATTGGGAGACAAATGTCAGGAATTATTAAAGTTGAGTTTTACTATTAAGTCGATGGAAGAAGTCGCCGAAAAACTCAATGTAACATACGGTTATGTTCGCAAGAAAAAATCGTTGTGCATTGGCCAGTTAACACAATGGATTCAGGAAAACAACAACTTTAAATCGCTAAAAAATAATTAGTCATGAACGAAGAACGTTACATAACATTCGATCAATATCTTCAGGATGAAATGACTGTTGAAGAGAAAAATAGTTTTGAAAAACAATTGGCAGAAGATCCCGAATTTGCCGCCGAATTTGAAACTTTTAAGAACGTACATCTTCAGCTGGAAACTAAATTTGGATATGAACAGGAAAGAGAAGCTTTCAAAGAAAATCTAATAAAAGTTTCAGATAAACATTTCAATAAACCAAAAGTAATTGCACTAAAACCTTGGTATTATGGTGCTGCGGCAGCTGCCGTAATTTTGATGGGATTATTTTTTTATAATTATAGTCAAAAACCGTCTTTTGAAGATTTTAATCATCCGGAATCGGCTTATTTTACAGAAAGAGGCAATGTTGAGGCAACGCTAAAACAAGCAGAAACAGCATTTAATTCAAAGGAATATAAAAAAGCAATTCCGCTTTTTGAATCTATTTTGAAAGAAAATCATACACCGGAAATTCAATATTTTTACGGAGTATCATTATTACAAGACAATCAAATCATAAAAGCCCAAAATGTTTTTAATCAACTAAAATCAGGAACTTCGGTCTATAAAGATAAAGCAACGTGGAATTTGGCTTTAGTTAAATTAAAACAAAAAAACTACAACGCTTGTAGAGAAATCCTGCTTACAATTCCTGAGGATTATGAAGATTATGTAGAAGTTCAGATTTTGTTGAGAGAATTGGAATAAATTATAAACTTTTGTCTCTTTACGTAAACCCGTAATCGAATTTAGATTTTAATATCTAAATTCGATTTTTTTTATTAAGAATTTACCACGAAACCTTTATAATTTTAATCCAAATTAACGAATGAAAAAAATTACGTTATTATTTCTTCTTTTTCTTTCTCAAATCATCTTCGGTGCTAAAATTACCGAAACCGAAAAATTAGCTGCAACCTGCAAAGTTTGGGGGTTCTTAAAATATTATCATCCACAAGTAGCCAGCGGAGCATTTAATTGGGATAATCAGCTTTTGGATATTTTACCTAAAATTGATAAAGCACAAACAAAAGAAGAATTTTCATTAGTCCTTGAAAACTGGATTGACGCTTTGGGTCAGATAAAAGAAATAGCACCAATTGCGACTCCAAAAGATGTTGAATATTTTGATAAAAACTTCGATTTAAGCTGGTTTAATAACAAGCTGTTTTCTAAAAAACTTTCAAAGAAATTGAAATTTATTGAAGAGAACAGATTTCAGGGAGAACAGTTTTATGTTTACAGCTTAGTAGGAGGTGGGAATGTTGGCTTGAAAAATGAAAGCAATAAACATCCGGATTTTACAAATAAGAATTCAAAACTTCGATTGGTATTTATGTATTGGAATCTGGTTGAATATTTTTTTCCGGATAAATATTTAATGGATCAGAAATGGGATATCACTTTAGAAAAAACAATACCGCTTGTAATTAAAGCAGAGAATCAAGATGATTTTTATCTGGCAATGAGAAAAATGGTATCAAGAATTGATGACAGTCACACAGAATTTTTTACATTTTTGCCTCCAACGGTCCCAAAAATAAAAAATTTTTTCCCTGCTCATGGAAAGATAATTGATGAGAAATTAGTCATTACAGAAATTTTGGCTGATAGTCTTGCTCAGGCATATGATATAAAAGTTGGAACTATAATTACTAAAATAAATGATAAAACGATAAGAGAAATTATTGCAGAGAATAGAGATTTGATTTGTGCTTCAAACGAGCCTAAATATTTAGATAAACTGGCGGAGAAAATTTTAAGAAGTTATTCTGATGATTTAGTAAAAGTAGAGTTTTCTAAAAATGACCTATATGTCACAAAAACAATGATTTGGTATGATTATCATGATTCTCACAGAAATGAATTTAAAAAAGGTGCACGAAAAAAGAAGGAAAAATTCAAGCTTTTGGAGAATAATATTGGCTATGTTAATATGGGAATTATAGAAAGAAAAAATATTCCGGATATGATTGAAGCACTAAAAAATACTAGAACAATCATTTTTGATCTTAGAAATTACCCAAAAGGAACTTTTGAACCAATAGGAAATTTTTTAAACTCACAAGAAAAGAAATTTGCCATTTACACACTTCCGGATTTAACTTATCCAGGAAGATGTAAATGGAGTAGTGGATCTTCAATTGGTTTTGATAATAAAGATTACTATAAAGGGAAAGTTGTTCTTTTATTGGATGAAAAAACGCAAAGTCAGGCAGAATGGACTGCAATGTGTTTTCAAACTTCAGGAAATACTACAATTGTCGGAAGTCAAACTTCTGGTGCAGATGGAAATATTTCCATATTTGATTTTGAGGGATTTAATACGCAGTTCTCAGGGATTGGTGTTTTTTATCCAGACAAACGAGAAACGCAAAGAATCGGAATCGTTCCGGATATTGAAGTAAAACCAACAATCAAAGGAATTCAGGAAGGAAGGGACGAAGTTTTAGATCGTGCTTTGCTGTTTGTTGAAACTGGAAAATAATCCAAAAACAAAACTATTATAAATTTAAACTTAAGTCTTAATGAAAAAAATTACCCTCTTTTTTCTACTGCTTCTTTCTCAAATTACTTTTGGCTATGCTAAAATTACCGAAACCGAAAAACTTGCTGCAACCTGCAAAGTTTGGGGTTATCTAAAATATTACCACCCAAAAGTCGCCAACGGCGATTTTAATTGGGATGAAAAACTTTTTGAGGTTTTGCCTAAAATTGAAAGCGCAAAAAACAAAGAAGAATATTCAGCAGTAATAGAAAAATGGATAGATGATCTGGGAGTTGTACCCACAAATAAACCTCTTGCTGATGATCCGAAAAAAGATTTTTTTAATGAAAATCTAAACTTAGACTGGACACAAAAAGACAAATTGTTTTCTAAAAGCCTTTCTAATAAATTGAAATTTATTACAGAGAATAGATTTCAAGGAGCAAATCATTATGTAAACCGTGATGGAAAAGAAGTCAGTTTTCAGTTTGTTAACGAGCCGGAATATGCAGAAGTTTTATGGACAAATAAAAATTTACGTCTTCTTACTTTATTCCGTTTTTGGAATTATGTAGAATATTTTTTTCCATATAAATATAAAATGGATCAAAAATGGGATGATGCGCTGGTTGAAATTCTGCCGCATATAAGTGCTTCGGCATCTGAAAAAGAGTTTTTATTAGCAATGCGCGAAATATCTATAAAACTTAACGATACTCATGCAGCGACTTTTAATATGCAAATGATGCAGTATTTAGGCGGGGAGAAATATACTGCTTTTGGGACTAAATTCATAGATGATAAAGCCGTAATTACTACTATAGCAAATGATTCTTTAGCAAAGATTGACGATTTAAAAATAGGAGATGTTATCACTAAAATTGATGGTATAACGGTCGCACAAAAATTAGACGAACTCCTAAAATACATGCAGGGCTCTAATAGGCCAGCTGCTATATTAAATGGGGCCCTTGTAATGTTTACAGGAAATACAGATGACTTTGAGGTTGAGTTCATTCGCGACAATATTACTTCGGTAAAAAAAATACATCGTTATCCGAATGAAAAAATTAAAAGGTCACCGCCAAAAAATAGTCCAAATTGGGAAATTCTGGAAGATAACATTGGTTATGTAAAAATGAATAAAGTGCCAAAAGAAGAAGTGCCGGAAATGATGGAGAAATTAAAGAATACACAAGCTATAATTTTCGATGTTAGGAACAGACCAACATATACCGATTTTTTAGTTAGTGAATATTTAAACCCGGAACCGAAACCTATTTTGAGATTACTTTATCAGGATTTGAGTTATCCTGGACGTTACTATTTTAGTGATGAGATGGAAGAATGTGGTAAAATCAATACAGATTATTATAAAGGTAAAGTAATTGTTTTGGTAAATTCGGGAACTCATAGTTTTGGAGAACAAACAGCAATGAGTTTGCAAACGGCACCAAATGCAACTGTTATTGGCAGTCAAACTTCTGGTGCTGACGGTCCAAATTATTACTTTAAGATTATCAAAGGTTTTGATTCCTCTTTTACTTCAGCAGGTGTTTTTTATCCAAATAAAAAAGAAACGCAACGTATTGGAATTGTTCCTGATATTGAAGTAAAACCAACTATTGTGGGAGCTCAACAAGGAAAAGATGAAGTACTGGATAGAGCTAAATTGTTTGCTAAAAACGGGAAATAATAGTGAGTATTAATTTCTCGCTTGCTTTGTCAGACTGAGCGACCCCGAAGCTTCGGGAGAAGTCTCACAAAGAGAATCATCAGAGATACCTTTGTCAAAGTTCAAAACTTTGTCCAAATTTTTTTATGTATTCAAACCCGACAGGTTTTTATCCCGAGGCTTCGGGACTGTCGGGTTTATTATTAAGAAGCAAAGAGAAAAAAATCCGCGCCCAATCCGCGTTTTCACGAAGTGAATCCGTTTCATCCGTGTGCCATTTTCGTCATAACATTCAAATTGGGAAAGTTTTTAATATTGTCGTAATTTTGAACCTTTAAAAATTAGAAAATTGAATTCAACGACAATAATTACCGATACACATACCCATTTATATTCTGAAGAATTTGATCAGGATCGCGACGAAATGATTCAAAGAGCCATTGATGCTGGCGTAACGCGTTTTTTTATTCCTGCAATTGATGCCGCTGCAACACAATCAATGTACGATTTAGAGCAAAATTATCCGGATAATGTGTTTTTAATGATGGGTTTGCATCCCACTTACGTGAAAGATAATTATCTGGACGAGTTAAAGCACGTTGAAGCTGAACTGGCCAAAAGAAAATTCTACGCCGTTGGTGAAATCGGGATTGATTTGTATTGGGATAAAACGCATTTAAAAGAGCAGCAAATTGCTTTTAAAAGACAAATTCAATTAGCAAAACAATACAAACTGCCAATCGTAATTCATTGCCGTGAAGCTTTTGATGAAATTTTTGCAATTTTGGAAGAAGAAAAATCAGATGATTTGTTTGGGATTTTTCACTGTTTCTCCGGAACTCACGAACAAGCTTTACAGGCAATATCCTATAATATGAAACTGGGAATTGGCGGAGTTGTAACTTTTAAGAACGGAAAAATTGATCAATTTTTAAATCAAATCGAATTAAAACATATTGTTCTTGAAACTGATTCGCCGTATTTAGCACCAATTCCTTATCGCGGAAAACGAAATGAAAGCGGTTATTTGGTAAATGTTATTGCCAAATTAGCCGATATATATGATGTTTCTGAAGAAGAAATAGCGACAATTACAACACAAAATTCAAAAGACGTTTTTGGGATTTAACCCTATAGTTACTTAACTTTAGTTTTTTTTTTGTTCTTTTGCCCACTAAAAATAGATATTAATGCAGAAATTTGATGCCATTCGACCGTTTTATGATTCTGAAATAAATGAAGCACTTCATGATGTTGTCAATCATCCGATGATGAAAACCATGATGAACTTTACTTTTCCGGAAGTAGAAGATGAGGTTTGGAAAGAGCAGCTTAAGAAAACACATTCGATTCGTGATTTTCAATGCAACTTTATTTATAATACCATCCAAAAGGTTCTTGAAAAAAGTTCTGAAGGACTTACAACTTCAGGATTTGAGAAACTTGAAAAAAATACTTCTTACCTATTTATTTCGAATCACAGAGATATTCTTCTAGATACAACCTTATTAAATGTTTGTTTGTTCGAGCATGGTTTGGTAATGACAGCATCTGCAATTGGAGACAATCTGGTTAAAAAAGCATTTTTAAGCACATTGGCAAAACTGAATAGAAACTTTTTGGTTTTAAGAGGTTTAACGCCGAGAGAAATGCTGCAGAGTTCTAAATTGCTGGCAGAATATATGGGACAATTATTGCTTCGCGAAAATCGTTCGGTTTGGATAGCTCAAAGAGAAGGACGTACGAAAGACGGAAACGACGAAACTAATCCAGGCGTTTTAAAAATGATCGGAATGGGTTCTGATGAAGCCAATTTGATGGATTATTTTAAGAAATTAAAAATCGTTCCGGTTTCGATTTCATACGAATATGATCCTACGGATGTTTTGAAAATGCCGCAATTAATGGCAGAAGCAAACAATGAAGTTTACGTTAAAGATAAAAATGAGGATTTCATGACCATTTTGAGTGGTATCATGGGAACCAAAAAAAGAATACATATTTCTGTTGGTGACGTTCTGGATACAGAAATCGATCAGATTGTGGCCGAAAATGACAATGCCAACAAACAAGTTCAGGCGTTGGCACAAGTAATTGATGATTCTATCTTGAAGAATTACCAATTGTGGCCAACAAATTTTATTGCTTACGATATTTTAAACGAAACTGATAAGTTCTCTCATTTGTACAAAGAAACTGAGAAATCACTTTTTGAGCGTCGTTTAGAAATGCGTATTGGCAGCGATAATCCTGTTACAAGACTAGGGTTTTTATCAATGTATGCCAATCCAGTTGTCAATAAATTAAAATATCAGGATGTCATCTAAAGCTAAAATACTTTTAATTTATACCGGCGGAACCATCGGTATGAGCAAAGATTTTGCAACTGGTGCACTCAAAGCGTTTAACTTTGATAAACTATTGCAGAACATTCCTGAAATTGAACAATTAGATTGCGAAATTGAAACAGTTTCATTCGAACACCCAATAGATTCTTCGAACATGAATCCTGAAATGTGGACGAAAATTGCTGAAATCATCGAAGAGAATTATAATTCGTATGATGGATTCATAGTATTGCATGGTTCAGATACAATGTCATATTCGGCATCTGCATTGAGTTTTATGCTGGAGAATTTGGCAAAACCGGTTGTGTTTACGGGTTCTCAATTGCCAATTGGTGATTTGCGTACCGATGCAAAAGAAAACCTGATAACGGCAATTCAAATTGCTTCTCTTCAGGAAAACGGAGAACCGGTTATCAAAGAAGTTTGCTTGTATTTTGAATATAAATTGTACCGCGGAAACCGAACTTCAAAAGTAAATGCAGAACATTTTAGAGCTTTTACAGCACCGAATTATCCTGAATTGGTAGAATCCGGAGTTCATCTTAAATTAAACTCACATTTATTTCTTCCTGTAAAAAAAGATGCCAAACTAATTGTCCATAAAAAATTAGACAATCATGTTGCTATAATAAAAATGTTTCCGGGAATGAGCGAAGTTGTTTTGTCTTCAATTCTTGAAATTAAGGATTTAAAAGGAATTGTTTTAGAAACTTATGGCTCAGGAAATGCTCCAACCGAAGATTGGTTTTTAAATTTAATCCAGAAAGCCATTCAATCCGGTCTTCATATTGTAAATGTTACACAATGCTCCGGCGGAAGTGTAAATATGGGACAATACGAAACAAGCACAAAACTAAAATCTCTGGGCGTTATTTCAGGAAAAGATATTACTACAGAAGCCGCAATTACAAAATTGATGTATTTGTTGGGTCATAATATTCCGCCAGCTGAATTTAAAGATGTTTTTGAAACGGCGTTGCGTGGGGAAATTTCGTTGTAAAATTATTTCACCATATAATTGATATAAGTTCATTTTAGAAGAAGTTTAAAAAATGAATTTGATTTCGTTTGTCACATCGAGCGGAGTCGAGATGCCGCAAGTAGCTCCGTTCCTAATGTACCAGTCTTTGTCGAGTTTCTTGTGGAGATTTCTCGTTCCTCAAAATGACAAGATTGTAGATAGACGATTGGAATTTGGAATTTAAAAAAATTGGAATTTTTAATCTTTATACTGAACCGGACAAGTTTCCAACTCTTCTTCAGTACTCTGTTTTTTATAATACACATAAACAATTACCGAAATAATACAGATAATTCCCTGAATGGCAACTGTATTTCTGGTTCCGATGATGTGTGAAACGTAACCAATTATCAAGCTTCCCACAGGAATCATTCCCTGATAGGCCATTAAATAATAACTAATACTTCTGGATCGCATATTAACAGCACTTTGCGTTTGAATGTAAATGTTTATAGATGAGGTTTGTGCCATCATCCCTACACCGCTCAAAGCCATGCAAATAAGCGCCACAGTTAAACTATTTGAATAGGCTAGTATAATGATGCTAAAACCTAATAATAAGCTCGCAGCAATCATTATTTTGCCCATAATATCAGATCTTTTAAGATTTGCCAGATAAATGGCAGATAAAATAGAACCAATTCCGGCTGCGCTTTCAAACCAGCTGAAGGTTTGGGCGTTTCCGCTAAAAATATCTTTTGCAAAAACAGGCATTAAAGTATTGAATGAAATGACAAATAAACTACTGCACATAAGCATCAAAAGCATTTTTGCCATTTCTGCTTCTTTTTTTACATAATCAAAACCTTCGATAAAATCTTCCAGCATTTTAAATTTATCTGTTGCTTTTATATGTGGAGTTATTTTCATCATTAATAACGAAATCAAAACGGGAATGTAGCTAAGGAAATTTCCAATAAAACAAATGTCTTCGCCATATTGATGTAAAATAATTCCGGCGAGAGCCGGACCTGCAATTCGGGCAAAATTATTCAAAGTAGAATTTAGGGCAACCGCGTTTGGTAAATCTTCTTTATTGTCTACAATATCAATCATCATCGTTTGTCTGCAGGTCATATCAAAAGAGTTTATAATTCCCTGAAAAAGACTTAATGCTAAAATAAAATTGATATTGTATATTTTTAAGTAAATCAATAAAGCCAAAGCCCCAGCCTGAAGCATTGCGAGAGACTGCAATAAAATCATGGCTTTGTGTCTGTCGTAACGTCCAATAATACTTCCTGCCAATGGTGCCAAAAATAAAGATGGAATCATGCTTAAAAAGGTCGTTAATCCTAATAAGAAAACTGAACCTGTAACACTGTACACCATCCAGCTTACAGCTGTTTTCTGTAACCACGTTCCAACAACAGAAACAGATTGCCCGTAAAAGAATAACTTGAAGTTTTTTGATCTTAACGCTTTAAACATAACCTTAAATATTTTTTACAAAGTTCGGGATTATGATTTCATTAGAAAAATTAATAATTTTACTGATAATAAGTATTTAAACTTATCGATATGGAGATTTATCAATTAGAATATTTTATTAAAACAGCCGAAGTTCTTCATTTTACAAAAGCTGCCGAATTGTGTTTTGTAACGCAATCCGGTTTGTCTCAACAAATAAAAAAACTCGAAGAAGAGTTGGGAATGCCTTTGTTTGTGAGAATTGGAAAGAAAGTTCAGCTTACGGAAGCAGGTTCTGTTTTCCTGGTTCATGCCAAACAAATTATAGAAAATGTGCAAAGCGGTAAACAGGCAATTGACGATTTGAACCAAATGATTGGCGGCGAATTACGAATTGGCGTAACCTATATTTTCGGACTTTTAGTTTTGCCGGTTGTAAATTTGTTTGCTAAAACATATCCGCATTTAAAAATTGTTGTTGAATATGGCACAACGGAACCTTTGGAACAAAAACTATTAAACAACGAATTAGATTTGGTTTTGGTAATTTCTTCTAATGAAATTGAACTTCCTTTTCAAAAAGAGCCGTTGTTTAGGTCAAAATTGGTTTTGGCTGTTTCAAAAGCACATCCATTAGCCGTTTTAGATAAAATAACCTTTAAAAAAATAGAAGATCTCCCACTTATTTTACCCGTAAAAGGATTTAATTCAAGAGAGTTTTTGGATGAATTGTTTTTAAAAAACAATATGAAACCAAAAGTCTCGATAGAATTAAACGCAGTTCATGCTTTATTACGTTTGGTAGGTGATAGTGATTATTGGGCTACCATTGTGACAGAGAAAGCTTTACAAGGCTGGAATAATATAAAGGCAATTAACATTACAGGAGTTACAACGCAAAGAGATTCGTTTATGTTAACGATTGAAGGTGCGTATCAAAAGAAAGCCGTAAAACTGTTTATGGAAGAATTTAGAAAAAGCATGTAAGTAATCTTTGATTTTGTTTTTCTAACTCAGTTTTTTTTGTGTTCTTTGCAAACCAAAATAGAGAGGTGTCCGAGTGGTTTAAGGAGCTAGCCTGGAAAGCTAGTATATGGGTAACTGTATCGAGGGTTCGAATCCCTTCCTCTCTGCGAAAATGATTTTATAAAAAACCCTTGTGAATAACTTCGCAAGGGTTTTGTTTTTTAGATAAGATTAAAATCTAAAGCTTAATCTCAAACAAACTAAAAGAACCTTCTTTGTAATGTTCAGGTAATTCGTTTGTCCATTCGATGGTACTTATGCCTTTGTAGTCAAAACCACAACTCATATAGTATTTGTTTATTCTTTCGTTTCCGCTATGTGTGTCGAGTCTGATGTATGATTTGTTATTTTCTTTCGCATACGTTTTTGCCCATTCAACGATTTTTTTAACATACGATTGTCCTCTGAATTTTGGATTTGTTGCAATACGATGAAGATAAATTGCAGGATCTAAACTGGCTTTTTTCCAGATTATTAAATCATTAAAAGTAATAACAAATGTGCAGGCTATTTCGTTTCCTTCTTTGATGATAAAATGTCGATTTTCGGCTATTTCTTTTTCTATTAGTGCTCTTTCAAAACCTCTCCAACTTTTATTGTTAACTGTTTTTTGATAAGATGTTGCTGCATTATAGACATCAAAAACAGCATCGATATCTTCATTTTTAGTTTTAAAAAATTCCATTGCTTGGGTGTATTCTGTAGATTTATGTATTCTGTAAAGATAAATCTTCGGGTATTGAAAGTTCTATAAATTATTAGTTTTAACTTTTTTTATCAGTTTTTAACCACACCACATTTTGCTGAGATTCGTGATTCTGCCCAATAATATCCCGATATAATTCTGGTCTCCTAGCTTTTATGTAACGATTTCCTCCAGCCTGACTTAGTTTTTCGGGAGTAATTATTGCTGTAGCAAAAGAGTTGTCAAAAGTTCTGCATTCGGCTAAAATATCTCCAAATGGATCAATAATCATCGAACAGCCATTTTTTAATTGATCGTCGTCCATACCAATTGGATTCGAGAATACGGCATAAATAGCATTATCATAAGCTCTTGCGGGCAACCATTTCATTAACCAATCCCGACCTTTCATTCCATCAAATTCTAATCGTAAAGAAGTTGGATCAGCTTCACGGTTTTCCCAAAGTTGAGGTGCAACAAAACCAGCTCCCGGTCGGGTAGAAGGTGTACACATTGTTACGTGTGGCATAAAAATAATATCGGCACCTAAAAGTTTTGTTGCACGAACATTTTCTATAATATTATTGTCGTAACAAATTAAAATGCCGCATTTCCAGCCCTTAATTTCAAAAATACAGTAATTATCTCCTGGGGTGAGATATGGATTTATAAACGGATGTAATTTTCTATATTTTGCGACTAATCCATTTTTGTCAACACAAACATAAGCTTTGAATAGATTATCATTTTTATCTTTTTCAAAAAGGCCTGCTAATATTATGATGTCATTATTTTTTGCAATCTCAGTGAGTTTTAAAATACTTTCCCCATTCGGAATAATTTCCGCCAAATTCAGCATTTGTTCTTTCGATAAGTGCCTTGCAAAGGTATATCCGGTGATTGAACATTCATGAAACGAAATTACATCACAACCTTCATTGGCTGCTTTTTTTGAAAGTTGTTCGATTACAGATAAATTATAGTTTTTGTCGCCACTTTTATTCTCAAACTGAGCGGTGGCTATTTTTACATTTTTCATACATTCTGCTATTTATTTTGGGTCAAAAATAGCATTAGCAATATTTTATAAATTGTATAAAACCGACATTTTAAAATGTTGAAACAGGAAATGTTTTGATAAGATTGTTGGCTAGCTTTCTACTATTAAATAAATACTCTCGGGGTGATATTCCGGTATGTTTTCTAAAATCTTTTATTAAATGCGATTGATCTGAAAATCCGGCATCGTAGCAAATTGCCGTTAGGTTTGTAGCGTCAGATCTATTTTTTAATAATTTTAGAAAATGATGTAGTCTTATAACGTTCCCAAATTTCTTCGGATTTAATCCAATGCATTCTTTGAATTTTCTTTCCAGATGTCTTTCGGTGTAACCAGTATATTCAATTAATTGCTTTACAGAGAAATCGCCCTTGTTTGTAAGGATAAAATCTAAGGAATTATTTATTATGGACTGATTTGAAATCGATTTTGCAGCAATCAATGATCTAAAAAAAAGATTTAAAAGTTCAACACGTGCTTGATTATTTTGCTGGGATAATTTTTCCTGAAGTGCAGCAACTTTTTGGTCAAAAACTTCTTCAACAGGAATAATAGAATCCTGAAATTCAGTGGCAGGAATTCCTAGTAATTGGTAAATTCCATTAGGCTGGAAAACGACAATGATTAAGGATGTTTCATTTTCAGAATAAATATCTTTAAAACCATGAAGTTGTCCGTATAAAAAAGAAGTTGGTAAATATTTTTTTACTTCATCATTACTGATTTCCGATATAAGTTTACTTTTTAAAGAAAATACCACACCGGTATTCCCATCAGAAAATAGTCTAAGTTTTTGAATAGCAGTTTCTTTATTGTCTAAAAATAAATAATGCTTAATATAAGATGTTAATTCTTTTGATGGTGAAACTTGCATCGCTTAATTGCTGATTGTTTTTTGGGTTGGATCATGCAGAATATGCTTTCGACAAAATTAAATAATTTTTCTCACGCTTTATATTTTTTTTAAAAAAGCAAGTTAAATCTTATAATTTATTCTTATTAATTTTTCCAGAAAATATTATATATTTGGCTCCATAAATAATTTTGATGGATCTTCCTCCTTACTCACCGGGTTTGCATAAACTGGTTACTTTACATGTCGATGATACCCAAAAACTAACCAATAGTAAGGGTTTTGTTGCTATTACAGATTCAATTTTAGAAAAATTTAATTTAGAAAAAGTAGGCGTTATTGTTCATGATTTTGATAATGACAGTTTCACTATTTCATTTTGTTTAAAGGAATCTCATATTTGTATACATACCTGGCCAGAATATAATCAGCTTACATTAGATGTTTATTTGTGTAATTACCAACAGGATAATTCTCAAAAAGTAAGACAAATTATGGCAGAATATATCACTTATTTTGAAGGAGCAATTATTAAGGATTTTGAAATTAACCGATAAGAAAATATGAAAATTCCTTGTTATGGATGTGATACTGTAACCGAATTAGAGGTTGGCTTTGAGGTGATAAATTTTGTTTGTCCCAATTGCCAGAGTTTATATGCTGTTGATAGTGAAGGTAAGTTTCGCAGAAAATCTCAATATAAAAACACACTAAACGATTATACACTGCAAATTGGTGATAAGGGTTTCCTAAAAGGAAGCGATTATACCGTTACAGGAATATTGGACAAAAACATTTACCCTAATTATCGCTGGACTGAATATATACTACAAAATAGCGAGAAAGAATTTCTATACCTTTCTGAATCAAAAGGACATTGGATTTTGCTGACGGAGATGGAAGAAACTTTTGGGGTAAGAACGCATCCTTTGATCTTAGAACACAATAATGAAGATTATAATATTTATGAGTATTCTGATACGGAAATTGTAAATGCTCAGGGATTTTTTGATTTTGCATTACCCAACAATACTTTAATTCACCTTGTTGAATATATTAGGCCGCCCTATATGATTTCTGTTGAAAGAATGAATGGCGTTGAAACAGCTTTTTATGGTGAATACATTAAAAAAGATAAAATTAAAAAGGCATTTTCAAGAAGTTTTATGCCTTATCAAAGTGGTGTAAATATTATTGAACCGTTTCAGTTTGATATTAGAAATACGGCTATTATTTTCTGCATTTTTGCTCTGATAATTATTACGGCAAACTGGTTTATTTATAAAGATCAGGCAGAACAAAATGTGTTTTATAAAGAAATAACGTTTAGTGATATTGATAATAAAGAAATTACAAGCAGTTCTTTTACTTTAAATGGTGGTTCTGCGCCGTTAACGATTCATGTATCTACAGAAGTGGATAATTCTTGGGCAAATGTGAATATTGCTTTAATTAATGAAAATACTAATGATGAAATATATGCAAGTAAGGATATAGAGTATTACCATGGTTATAGTGACGGCGAAAGTTGGAGTGAAGGAGCCCAATCTGAAGAATTTAATATTTGTGGTGTCAAAGGCGGAAAATACCACCTTTTAATAACGCCCCTTAAAGCCCCTGAAGACCTTAATAATAAAGTTATAAAAATAAATGTAGTCTGGAATCAGCCTTCAAATCGAAACGTTTGGATTATTGTTATTTTTATGATTATCGTTTTTTTAGTTATTAGATTTTTTAAACTTAATTTTGAAAAGACACGCTGGGCAGACAGTAACTATTCTCCTTACTCTGAATAAATTTATATGAAAAATATCTCTGATTTTCTTTATAATAATTTGACGCCAATATTAATTGGATTTTTCTGCTTGGGATGCTATTTGTATTTTGCCTACGCAGGAAACAGAATCTGTGATTGCGAAACAACAGAAAAATATAGTTCTGCAGGAAGCCGTACTTCAATAAATCGTTTTTATCATAAATAACACTTTAAATATGGAATTAATACACGCACAACCAATCGTTAATTCGATCATCTATTCTTTTTTAGGAATAGTGATCTTGCTAATAGGTTATTTCATAATCGAAAAAATTACTCCGGAAAATACCTGGAAAGAAGTAGTTCAAAAAAATAATATAGCTGTTGCAATTGTTCTTGCAGCATTTATCATTGGAATTTCAATGATTATTAGTGCTGCAATTCATGGGTAAAAAATTTCTCAGGTTTGAATTTTTACTTCTATTTGCTGTATTTATTATTGCGACTTGCGGACTTGTTTACGAGCTTGTAGCGGGTACTTTAGCCAGTTATTTATTAGGTGATTCAGTAAAACAATTTTCATTTATTATTGGAGTTTATCTGTTTTCAATGGGTATTGGCTCTTTTTTTTCTAAGTTTTTCCACAAAAACCTACTCAATACTTTTGTGGAAATCGAAATATTAGTGGGTTTAATTGGAGGTTTGAGTTCAGTAATTTTGTTTTTGCTGTTCGAAAGTGTTGAGTACTTTCAATTTATTTTATACTTACTGGTTTTTATAACCGGATTTTTGGTCGGATTAGAAATTCCGTTATTAATGAATATCTTAAAGGATAAAGTCGAATTCAGAGATTTAGTATCCAATGTTTTTACTTTTGATTATATCGGAGCTTTATTGGCATCGATACTTTTTCCATTGATTTTAATTCCGAAATTAGGAATAATGGGAACATCATTGTTTTTCGGAATGATAAACGTAAGTATTGCTATCGCTTTGTGTTTTCTTTTAAAGAGAGAATTGAAGAATAGTTATTTCCTGAAAACAAAAGCCATTTTTTCATTTGCAGTTCTGTTAGGGGTTTTTATTTTTTCAGATAAAATTTTGGATTATTCAGAAGGAAAACTTTATGGAGAAAATATCATTTATACTAATTCGACACAATATCAGCGTATTGTTTTAACGCATAATAAGAGTGATTACCGACTTTATTTAAACAACAACCTACAATTTAGTTCCGCCGATGAATATCGTTATCACGAAGCCTTAGTTCATCCGGCAATGTCAATTGCCAAAAATGTAAAACACGTTTTGGTTTTGGGTGGTGGAGATGGTCTCGCAGTCCGTGAAATTTTAAAATATAAAGAAGTCCAAAAAATCACGTTGGTCGATCTTGACCAGGGAATGACAAAGTTGTTTAAAACCAATAAAGTATTAACAGATTTTAATAAAGGAGCACTTAATAACCCGAAAGTTACAGTAATAAATACCGATGCTTATATTTGGGCAAAAAGCTGTAAAGAAAAGTTTGACGTAGTTATTATTGATTTTCCGGATCCATCAAATTATAGCTTAGGAAAGTTATATTCTTTAAATTTTTATCAAACAATCAAAGCCATTTTAGAGACTGATGCGGCTGTTGTTATTCAGACAACGTCACCTTATTTTGCGCCAAAATCATTTTGGTGTATCAACAAAACAGTTATGCAGGTTTTTTCTCAGGTTGATGCTTATCACGCTTATGTACCCTCGTTTGGGGAATGGGGTTATACGATTGCTATTAATGGTTTTGGAACTACTTTTAATACTATAAACAGAAAAGCCCCGGGATTAAAATTTTATAATTATCAATTCGATAGATTTAATTATTTTACAACAGATATGATCTCAAATGAAATTGAAATCAATCGATTAGACAACCAAATTTTAGTACGCTATTTTGATGAAGAATGGGGAAAATTACAGTAAATCAAGACGCAATTTTGTAAAAGGAATTGGAGCTTCTTTGCTGTTAATTCCTTTTTTGCAATTCTGTTCTGATAAAATTATTCAGTTAATGTTTCGTTTGTCAGGAACAAATCATCTTTTGGGACATCGCCTTTGGATTAGAGATTTTCCGAAACCAACAAATGAAATTCATATACCATATTTAATTGTTGGAGGTGGAATTTCAGGATTAAGTGCTGCCCGGCAATTTCATAAAAAAGGAATTTCTGATTTTATTTTACTAGAATTAGAAGGACATTTAGGGGGAAATTCATCTAATGGAGAAAATCAATATTCTAAATTTCCGCTAGGAGCACATTATCTACCATTGCCTAATTTAAAAGATAAGGAATTATTACAATTTCTTGAAGAAGAGAAAATCATTTTGAGTTATGATCAGAAAGGATTTCCTGTTTTTGATGAATTACAATTATCTTTTGCTCCTGATGAACGTTTGTTTTATAAAAATAACTGGCAAGATGGAGTTGTTCCAAAAGAGGGAAATTCAAAAGAGGAAGACTTGGAATTTCAGCGATTTTTCAGGCAAATGGATGCCTTTCGAGAAGGAAAAGGAAATGATGAAAAGTTTTTATTCGATATTCCGCTTTATCTTTCCTCAGAAGATATTGCAATTCGAAACTTAGATAAAATCACAATGAAAAAATGGTTTGAGAATAATAATTTCAAAACAAAACCTTTATTTGATTATATAGATTATTGCTGCAAAGATGATTTCGGACTCGGAATTGAATATGTTTCAGCTTGGGCCGGAATTCATTATTTCGCAGCACGAAAACAAGACGCAACTACTGATAAAAAAGAAAGTGTTCTAACCTGGCCGGAAGGAAACGCAAGACTTGCATCTCACCTTAAAAAATATACTGACGGGAAAACGTTGAAAAATCATTTGGTTTATGAGGTAAGAGTCGAAAACCATAAAGTTATTGCCAAAGCATTTGATGATGTTAAAAAAGTTTCGGTAGAAATTATTGCTGACAAAGTAATTATGGCAACGCCTCAATTTGTAAATCAGTATTTAATTAAAGATCGAAAAGAATTCACAAAAGGATTTCATTATACACCGTGGCTTTTGGCGAGTTTAACAGTAACCAATTTATCTGATAATTTTAGTTTTCCGCTTTCCTGGGATAATGTTATTTATGAGGCAAAAGGATTGGGATATGTCTATGATCAGCATCAATCTTTAAATCAGGTTCAGGAAAAAAAAGTGATTACCTATTATTATAGTTTCTCCTCTGCAGATTTAAGAAAATCACGCAAAGAATTGTATAAAAAAAGTAAAGATTATTGGAAACAATTTGTTTTTGATGATCTTAAAATTGCTCATCCGGATATTGAAGATTGTACAGAGCAGATGGAAGTTTTTTTATTAGGTCACGGAATGGTAAGTCCCGTACCCGGATTTATTTTTGGAGAAGCAAAAAAAGAAGCTTCAAAAAATATTCAAAATGCAATTTATTTTGCCCATACGGATTTATCCGGAATTTCGATTTTTGAAGAAGCTTTTCATCACGGAATTAATGTAGTAAACCAAATTTTAGATGATACAGCCCTGGATTCATAAAGCCAAAACAGATTTGATATTCATCATTGGCCCGTCTTTTTTTGTATTGGCCATAATTTTTCTGTTTCAGGATTATATAACTGATATTGAAGACAAATATTCCTTTTATACCTGGCTTTTTTTAATTGTTTTTATAGATGTTGCTCATGTTTACGCAACTTTATTTAAAACCTATTTTGTGGCAGATGAATTTAGAAAGAACAAAAGAAGATTACTGCTTTTGCCGACAATTTGTTTTGTAGTTGGTATAATTCTTTTCTCTTTTGGAAGTCTTGTATTTTGGTCTTTTCTGGCTTATGTTGCCGTTTTTCATTTTATAAGACAGCAATATGGTTTTATGCGATTGTATGCCAGAAATGAACAAAAAACAAAGTTCTCTGTTTTTATAGATAATCTGACGATTTATGCATCAACGGGGTATCCTATGTTGTATTGGTTTTTTTCGTCCGAAAGAAAATTCAATTGGTTTGTTGAGAATGAGTTTTTTAAGTTCCATAACTCATTCTTTTTAGAGATACTTTTTTGGGTTTATTTGATTATTATACTCGTTTATATCACTTATACAATTTACAAAAGCATACATAATAATTTTTTTAACTTTCCCAAAAACGCTATCATTTTAGGAACGGCACTGTCTTGGTATTTTGGAATTGTTTATTTTAATGATGATCTTATTTTTACGTTGTTGAACGTGGTTTCTCACGGACTTCCATATATGGCTTTAATTTATTTTAGAGAAATTGAAAATAAAGCAAATGTAAATTCCCGGGTTTTTAGTTACTTAAGAAGTTACAATGCAATGTTTATTTACATATTGATTCTATTGATAATTGCTTTTTCAGAAGAATTTCTATGGGAAATTTTAGTTTGGAACGAAAATATCTCATTAACCACTTTTGATTTTTCAAATTGGCAGTTTTTAATAGTTCCGTTATTAAGTGTACCACAGTTTACGCACTATTTACTAGATGGATTTATTTGGAAATCGAAGAAAAATTAATCCTGCAAAGCCACTTTAACTTTAGGAAAAATACGCTCAACAAATAAAGTATAAGCTTCTTTTGACGGATGCAAGCCGTCTCCTGCGACTAAAGAAGGAATTTGAATTCCTTTTTGTGTAATGTCTGTGATAGAAACAAAAGTAACTTCGTTTGCTTTGCAATAATTTTCAGCGAAGGAATTATATTGTGCTATTTCGGTTGAAATTTTCGTAGTTCCTCCAAACATGGTTCCAAAAGGAGTAAAGGCATAATCGGGGATGGAGAGTACCACAACATTTTTTTTATCACCCTTTGCCAGAGTAATAGCTTTGTTCAATAATTCGGGAAATTCTTTTTCGTAAACCGAAAAATTTATGCCCTGATATTGATTGTTTACTCCAATTAAAAGCGTCACCAAATCGTAATTAGATTGTGGATTGTCTTCATTAATTGCCGAAATCAAATTTGAAGTTGTCCAGCCTGTTTTGGCAATTATTTTTAACGAAAATTTCGTTTCCGGATATATTGCTTCTAAACTTGTATTTAGTTGTTGCGGATAATTACAAGTTTCACAAACACTTTGTCCGATAGTATAACTGTCGCCCAAAGCCAAATATTTTATTGAGCTTGCAAGCGGAATTTTAGGAATTGAAATTATTGGAGAATCTGAAGTTTCTGAACTTATTTCGTCAGAACTACAGCTTAAAAGGAAGATAGAAAAAATAATAGTAACTATTTGCTTGAATTGTGGCTTCATAATTTGTATAAATTAGAGGGTTCATTCTAAACAAATAGTTACGTTAAATATATTGTTTTGGTTTTATACCATTTCTGTTTTTAGCAGAATTTGTTCTTCAATGGCATTCCAAAGTCCGATTCGTTTTTCTAATGCTAAAATCGAAATTTCTTCAACATCTTTCCATTTTTGGGCATCATCTTCACATAAATCAGAAATCATTTGCATCGCCATTGGCCCGTGCTCATCGGCATCAAGTTCGATATGTCTTTCAAAATAATAAAGCAATTTGCTTAAATCTGTTTCAGGAAGATTTTTTTGAAAGTTTTTCAGGATTTCAGTAAACATACTCGGAATCAGATCTTCTCTTCCAAAAGTAAAAGCAGCTGCAATTTCGTGTGGTTTACCTTGCTCGATAACTCTAAATGTAAAATCTAAAAATGCTTTTACATCAGGATGTAATGAACTTTGTTTTATAGCTACAAAAATATTGTGCAATGAGTTTACTTCAGATAGAAATGTGTTGATTCCGTTTGTATCGGCGCCGCAATCTTCCATGGCTTCAAGATACATTTCATAATGACTTTGTCTTCTTCCGTCAATAGTCAAATCTGTTTCTTCTGCCAGGACAATTTCGTTAATTAAGTATCTGGTTTCAGGATTTTTTGTTGCAAACCACGGTGTAGTAGTACACGTAAGTTTGGCTTGTAAAGCTTTCAATAATGACATAAAATCCCAAACTGCAAAAACGTGACTTTCTAAGAAGCTGTGCAAGTCATCAATGCTTTGAATTTTATTATATAAGGAATGTCTTAATAATTGCTCTTTTTGTGGTTGAATGCTATTGTTTATAGTTTCAATATTCATTTGTGGAATTTTTTGCAAAGATAAAAAGCTTCTCGGTAAGAAGAAGCTTTTCGTATTGTTTTTGCAAATATTTTAATAGTTGTTTATTATTTAAATGCTGGAATTCCAGTTACATCCATTCCGGTTATCAATAAATGTATGTCGTGGGTTCCTTCGTAAGTAATAACACTTTCAAGGTTCATCATATGACGCATAATCGAATATTCGCCTGTTATTCCCATACCGCCCAGCATTTGTCTGGCTTCTCTGGCAATATGAATCGCCATGTCTACATTATTACGTTTCGCCATCGAAATTTGAGATGTTGTTGCTTTTCCTTCGTTTCTTAAAACACCTAAACGCCAGGTTAGTAATTGTGCTTTTGTGATTTCGGTAATCATTTCGGCTAATTTTTTTTGTTGCAATTGTGTTCCTCCAATTGGTTTTCCAAACTGAATTCTCTCTTTTGCATAGCGCAAAGCAGTATCGTAACAATCCATTGCAGCACCAATTGCTCCCCAGGCAATTCCATATCTGGCAGAATCTAAACAGCCAAGCGGAGCTCCCAATCCGGATTTATTTGGTAAAAGATTTTCTTTAGGAACTTTTACATTATCAAAAATCAATTCACCGGTTGATGATGCACGAAGCGACCATTTGTTATGTGTTTCAGGAGTTGTAAAACCTTCCATTCCACGTTCTACAATTAAACCGTGAATTCTTCCTTCTTCATTTTTTGCCCAAACAACGGCAATATCTGCAAATGGAGCATTCGAAATCCACATTTTGGCACCATTTAAAAGATAATGATCTCCCATATCTTTAAAGTTGGTAATCATACTTCCGGGATCAGAACCGTGATCTGGTTCTGTCAAACCAAAACAGCCCATAAACTCTCCAGTAGCTAGTTTAGGTAAATATTTCATTCGTTGTTCTTCGTTTCCATATTTCCAGATAGGATACATAACTAGGGAAGATTGCACCGATGAAGTAGATCTTACACCAGAATCGCCACGCTCGATTTCCTGCATGATTAAACCATAAGAAATTTGATCTAAACCTGCACCGCCATATTCTACCGGAATATAAGGGCCGAAACCACCTATTTCTCCAAGTCCTTTAATGATTTGTTTTGGAAATTCTGCTTTTTGAGCATATTCTTCTATAATAGGAGAAACTTCTCTTTTAACCCAGGCACGAGCAGATTCTCGAACTAATTTATGTTCGTCTGTCAATAAATCGTCAAGGTTGTAGTAATCTGGAGCTTGAAATAAGTCTGGTTTCATTTTTTGGTAGTTTTACAAAAACAAATTTACGCAATAAAAATATAACAAAACAAAAACATTTTGTTATATTTTTTTATCCATAAAATAAAATTATTAGGAAATTGGCAATTTAAATGTAGCTTATTGAAAATATATGCACTATTTTTGAATTCCAAAAACATAATAAATGAGGCTGATCATCTCTTTTTTACTTTTTCTTGTTCTCAATACTTCTTTTGCCCAACAAAAGAAGGAATTAACAGAACAGGAATATTTGCTCTTGCAGGATAAAATTCGGCTAAATGCGAATGTAAATGTAGATAGTGCCTTCGTATATGCCAATAAAATGGCTCAATCTAACAATAATAAACATTTGGCTTTTGCAAATGGATCATTGTCTTATTTATTACAAGCTAAAAACAATACCTTAAAATCAAAAGAAAAGTATCTTTTGGCATTTAAGTATTTAGATAAGATGCCTGACTCTAACGATAAAATACGTCTTAAATCATATTTATACAATTACGGAGGATTAATAGAATATAAAAGAGGCAATTTCAGCCAGGCACTTGAAAATTATCAGCAGGGAATGAAGCTGTCTATTCAATTAGATGATATTATTCAGATCGTAAAATTCAAAGGTAATATTGCACTCCTTAATGAAGCAGTTGGTAATTATCAGCTGGCGATTAAAAATTTACGACAGCTTGATAACGTAGTAGATCAAAATGAAAATTTGTATACGAAAGAGCAATATAATACGATAAAGAGTAATAATAATATTACTTTGGGTGGTTCATATGAGAGCAGTTATATGAAAGATCAAAATAGGAATAATAAAAAGTATTTGTTAGACTCTGCTGAATATTTTTATAAAAAAACAATTTCATACTCGCAGAATATTCCATTTAATAAAATAGCAGCTAAAACAAGTTTGGGTAACATTTATTCCTTTAAAAAAGATTTCAAAAGTGCTGAAAAAACCTATTATGACATTATATTTATTGCTAAACAAAACAATATTGATAGAGGAATAACAATTGCCAATTATAACTTAGGTAATTTGTATTATGAAACAAAAAAGTATGATAAAGCACTCGTTTTTTTAAAAAGAGTAGATTCTATTTCTCAGGCTAATGATTCTAAAGATGAAAGTTTTTTAAAGGCAAATTACTATTTGGCTAAAATTTATAATATAAAGAAAGAACCTGAATTAGCTTATAAATATTCTAAAATTTATCTTGATAACTACGAAAAATCAGAAGCAAAGTTAAATAATGAGGCTTTAGAAGTTAATTACAAACTTGGAACCGGAGATTTAAGTGATGAAATGGTTGGTATTCAGGAAAAGTTTGAAAACGAAGTACTGTTAAACAAAGCATTAAGAGTATTTTACGTTTTATTGGTAATAGGAATTGTGTTTTTATTGATAAAAAACATAAGGGATAAAAACAAAGCGCATAAGAAAATGAATGCTTTAATTGAAGAATTTAAAGCCAATTTAGAAAAGAAAGAAAATCAAATAATCGCTCAAAATGAAGAGCCTGAACCAGAAATAGAGGACGTTCTGTTTAAAAAAGAAAATGTCAATTTGAGTATTGATGAAGCTAAAGAAAATAAAATAGTCGAAAAATTATTGGCACTTGAGAATAAATTGGAGTATTTAAATCCCGATTTTACTTTATCGTATGTTGCTAAAAAAATTAAAACGAATACTACTTATTTATCCTATGTTGTAAATAAACGATTTGGTAAATCGTTTGGAGAATATTCAAATGAACTTAAAATTAATTATGTGATCAATGAAATGATTAGCAATCATATGTACCGCAAATATTCTACACAGGCTATTGCAGAAAGTGTAGGTTTTAAAAATGCAGTTTCTTTTGCTAAATCATTTCGCAAAAGAACTGGAGTATCTCCAGCTCAGTTTGCGAATAATATTTAAATATCAGTTTTAAAAAAATTTATGGAGTTCCGTCAGTACCACGCATTCTGGTAGGATCTACTTCTTGCTGATCTCCCCCTAAAATTGATTTTTGCTCGTTCTTAGATAATTTTTCTTTTAGAAAAATTTCAATTTTCTGTTTCTTACTTTTCATTTTATTGTTATTTATTAAATGTGTTATAAGTTTTCTTAGGAACTATTAATTTATTTCCAAGTTTTAAGGATTTCCAGCACCTCCTTTTAATTGATTTGGATCTATTGGGCCTTCTCCATCCCCTCCTTTAATTTCCTTTTGTTGATTGTTAGATAGTTTTTCTACTTCAAAATCTTCGAGTTTTATTTTTTTACTTGCCATGATTTTATGTTTTATTGATTAATTAATTATATTCATTAAGTTTTTAATTTCTACAAATTTCCATTACTTCCACCTCCTTTAATTGGATCAATAATGGGTTCTTGTTGGTCTCCTCCTTTAACAGTTTTTTGCTGTTTTTTTGTCAATTTCTCTACTGCAAAATCTTCTAATTTTAATGTCGTACGTGTCATGTTTTTACGTGTTATGGTTATTGATATTTCAAAACTAGGCAAAAAGCAAAACCCTTAATCGAAAATGGACTTTTGGAGAATTTTATGAGCATAAATTTAGTATAATTATTTGATATACAATGGTTTGATTGATTTATTCTGACTGATATAATTTATAAATTGTATGTAGTATAATTAATAAAATGTGTGCCTTCGGTGATTTTTTTCCAATAAAAACAACAATATTTGCATTGTCATTACGATTTAAAAGGCACAAAACGATGTTAAAATTAGTACAGAAATTTCTTCAAATTAATAAGTATTCGGAGGTGAAAAATGAGTTCAAAGATTTGTTTCTTTCTCATCCAAACTATCCAAGCTTATTTGCGATAACAGACTCGTTAGATTTGTTGTCTGTGGAGAATGCTGCTGTAAGAGTTTCGAAAGAACAAATCGAAAATTTACCATCCAATTTTTTGGCTTACTTTAAAGATGAACTGACTTTGGTTGAAAGAACAAAAGAATTTGTTCGAATTGATACAAATAAAAAAACAGGTCAAAAAATATCATACGATAATTTCCTTTTGGACTGGAATGGTGTAATCGTTGCAATTGAACCTAATAATGTTGTAGCAAGAGATAACTTTAAAAGTGAATATAAAGATGTAAAATTCTTTATGCCTTTATTGATTTTATTTGGATTTTCATTTTTCTACAATACTTATAGTGTATTTAGTCTTGTGTTTTTGATCACTTCACTTTTAGGATTGATCGTTAGTGTTTTTATTGTTCAGGAAAAATTAGGCTTTAAAACTAATATTATTTCAAAGTTTTGCAATTTAACCACTAATACATCTTGCAGTTCAGTTATTAATTTTGATAGTAACACTAATAAATGGATTAATTTTTCAGATTTACCTTTGATTTTCTTTGGTTCATCTTTCCTTGCTATTTTGTTGAGACCTTTAGATTCGACAATTTTTATAGGTTTTTTAAGTTTATTGGCGATACCTATTATTGTAACCTCAATTTGGATACAAAAATTTGAAATTCAAAAATGGTGTGTAATGTGTTTGGTTGTTTCATTTCTGATTTTTTCGCAAAGTATTATTTGGTTTTCCTCAGATTGGTTTACACTAAGTTTTAGTTTGACTAGTATATTTCCATTTTTATTCGCATTGGTTCTTTTAACATCAGCCTGGTTATTAATAAAACCTGTTGTAAGGAATGTATTGAATAGCGATAACAATGTAAAAGAGCTTAAAAAATTTAAAAGAAATTATTCGTTATTGAATTTCTTATCTAAAAAAATACCTAATGCAAATGGATTAGAAGACTTAAGAGGTTTGAATTTTGGAAACAGAAATGCCGGAGTTAAACTTTCGATAGTTTTAAGCCCTAGTTGTGGGCATTGTCATAAAACATTTCAGGAGGCATTTGATTTGGTTTTGAAATTTCCGGACAGAATATTTTTAAATATATTATTTAATGTTAATCCCGAAAATGCCGAGAATCCATATAAAATTGTTGTCGAAAGACTTTTAACAATAAATAGAGCAACTCCCGGCAAAATTGTGGAAGCAATTTCAGATTGGCATATAAAAAAAATGGAGCTTAAAAAATGGTTGAAAAAATGGCATACAGAACCAGTTAGTATGATGATCAATCAGGAAATACAAAAACAATATGAATGGTGTTCAAAAAACAATTTTAATTATACGCCAGTTAAAATTGTAAATGAAAAAATATATCCAGAACAATACGAATTGAGTGAACTAAAATATTTCTTAAACGATTTTGTTGAAGAAGTAGAAGTTTTAGAAAAAATAGCTTAGCCCCTAACAATATCCATTGGTATGGATAGACAGAGCTTCAAATGTCTTAAAACTGATTGAAGATATTTATCCAAACAAAAAACTATTGTTATGCTAAAAAAGATTTTAAAACTAGAAGGAGCTTATGAGCTTACAAAAATGGAGCAAAAAAGTATTAATGGTGGAATAACAAAAGAATGCGCTGATGCAATTTTTGCTGGAATTTGTGTTCGAAAAGGCAATACTGCCTGCCCCGCAGATTTTCCTAATGCAACTAGCGGAGGATGTTGCTGTGGAGGAATAGATTAAGAAATCATTTAAGATTAAAACAAAAAAACAAGTAACAATAAAAACCTAAATATCATGCTAAAAAACATTTTAAACCTTAAAGGAGCTAAAGAATTAAGTGCTAATGAGCAAAAATCAATTACTGGTGGTAATGCACCTGTTTGCGAAGAAGGTTTTGTAGCAAAAAGATGTACAGAGTTTGGAACGGTGCCTTCTTTTTGGCTTTGTGTGCCAATTGGTACTACTGCTTGTTAAAAATAACAATTAAGTATAAAAGCAAAAAACTAGAATTATGCTAAAGAATATTATAAATCTGGACGGAGTTCAAAGGTTAAGTACAATAGAGCAAAAGAACATTTTTGGAGGATTACCTGTTCAGCCAGCTACTTGTGCCTGCTTTTGTTACATTGGAAATAAAAATGTTAATGCATATTGTTATTCATTATGTCCAAACGGATCAATCCCTGGGATAACAGAAGGCAGCACCGGAAATTGTGGTTATCCTTTTCCTTTGCCACCAGCGCCTCCGGGAATAGAATAATTTAAAATAAAATCATGTTAAAGAAAATTTTAAACTTGGAAAGTGCTCAAAAAATAACCAAAATGGAGCAAAAATCAATGAAGGGAGGAATTCCGGAATGCTGGGTTTATGCAATTGAAGCAGGATGTTTGTTAATGTCGGTTGGCGAAAATTGTCCTTTGGATATGGAGTCAGGTATTTGCGAATCAAACAGACTTTGTTGCTAGTTTTCTTAAACAATAACAATAAACAAGTAATAAAGATAAAGCCTTATTAGAATTTAGTCATGTTTTTTTTAATTTGTAGGCGCTCGATCGTGGAACATTGAGCAAATATCCCCACATTGATGATTGGTGTCGGGATTCTCAGGAAAGGTGGCCACTGAGTTGGTTTTAATTGGTTAGGGCTAACCAGTGCCATATCCTAGAGAAAATTATATTACTTAAATTTTACACTTTTTAGATAAAGAACAGAGAGGATTATTTCTCTCTGTTTTTTTTTTGAGATAAATTAATCTGTTAAATAAAAAAACAGACAGAAACTTCAACTGTCTTAAAAGGATTGAAGAGCTAATCAAAATCAAAAAAACCTAATTATGAAAAACCTAAAAGATTTAAAAGGTGTTGAAGTTTTAAGTAAAAATGAACAAAAAAGTATAACAGGAGGTGGTGGTCCCATAGCTTGTTATTGTCCTGATGGTACTTTTGCAGGGATAGCTACAGAAGGTGAAGGCTGTGGAGGTGTTATTGACCACAATTGCCCATTAGAATCATAAATATTTAAAAGAATAAATATTTTAACTGTAAGAATAAAAACTTTGTTATTTAGTTAACAAGGTTTTTTTGTTTTTTATTCATATAATATTCTGATATATAAACAATTATAATGCTTTTGAAATTAGTAAATTTGATTAAAATTGAAATTGTGATTTAATACATTTCAGATCATTATTTTTCTTTTTTTAAGAATTTTTGTATAATATTGCTTTAAATAAACCAAATTTATAATTGAAAAAATTCACCAATTACAAACAAGCAGATTATAAAGATTGTGGCCCTACATGTCTAAAAATAATAGCAAAGCATTACGGCAAAACAATCCATATTCAGGAGTTACGCGATAGTAGCGAAACAACTCGTGAAGGAAGTAATTTGCTTTTTCTGAGCGATGCTGCCGAGAAAATTGGTTTTAGAACTTTGGGAGTAAAACTAAATGTAAAAAGGCTGGAAGAAGCCCCATTGCCTTGTATTTTGCATTGGAATAAAAACCATTATGTGGTTCTTTATAAAATTAAAAAAGGGAAATATTATGTTTCTGATCCGGGTTTTGGATTGATAGAATATAATGAAAAAGACTTCCTTAAATTTTGGATAGGAAATAATGCAGATGAATCAACTCAGGAAGGAATCGCATTATTGGTAGAAGCAACTCCAAAGTTTTTTCAATCAGAATTTGATAAAGAAGAAAATAAAGGATTAGGGTTTGGATTATTGGCACAATATGTTTTGCGTTACAAATCATTTTTAGTACAATTAAGTATCGGTTTATTGGCCAGCAGTTTATTACAGCTTATTTTTCCGTTTTTAACCCAAAGTATTGTTGATATTGGGATACAAAACCAGAATATTCATTTTATTTATTTGATCCTTTTTGCGCAGTTATTTCTTTTTGCCGGAAGAACAGGCCTGGAACTCATTAGAAGCTGGATTTTACTCCACCTTTCTACCCGAATAAACATTTCATTAATATCGGATTTTTTCATTAAACTGATGAATCTTCCAATCTCATTTTTCGATGTACGTATGACGGGCGATATCATGCAGCGTATCAATGACCATCGACGAATTGAACGAATTCTAACCACTTCATCCTTAAACGTATTATTCTCTGTAATTAATATGTTTGTTATGGGAGGTGTTTTAGCTTACTTTAATCTCCAGATTTTCTTTGTGTTTTTTGCCGGAAGTATTCTTTATTTTGGATGGATTACTTTATTCCTAAAAAGGAGAGAAGTGCTGGATTATAAACGTTTTGCCGAAGTTTCTCAAGAGCAAAGCAAAGTAATGGAGCTTATTAACGGAATGCAGGAAATTAAGCTGCACAATGCCGAAAAACAAAAACGTTGGGGGTGGGAGTATGTACAGGCAAGACTTTTCAGGGTTTCGATTAAAGGATTGGTTTTAGAACAAACACAAACCATTGGATCTTCTGTGATCAATGAATTGAAAAATATTTTCATCATCTTTTTATCTGCTAAGTTGGTTATTGATGGTTCAATTACCCTTGGGATGATGCTGGCTATCAGCTCGATTGTTGGAAGTTTAAACGGGCCAATTACGCAGCTGATTGAATTTGTCAGAGAACTTCAGGATGCCAAAATATCACTAGCGAGATTATCTGAAATCCATGAAAAGGAAGATGAAATCCAGCAAGAAACAAATCAAACAAGTGATGTTCCTTATGATGCCGATATTGATATAAAAAACCTGTCATTCCGATATTTAGGATCTGATATTCCGGTACTGGAAAATTTAAGTTTAGTAATTCCGGCCAATAAAGTCACCGCAATAGTAGGTGTTAGCGGAAGCGGAAAAACAACACTCATGAAATTATTACTCAAATTTTATGAGCCAAATACCGGAGAAGTCAATATTGGAAACACACAATTAAAAAATATTTCTCAAAAAGCATGGCGATCTAATATTGGGGCCGTAATGCAGGAAGGTTTTATTTTTAGTGATACCATTGCCAATAATATTGCCATTGGAGTAGATAAAGTCGATAAAGAACGATTGGTTTATGCCGCAGACGTAGCCAATATAAAAGAATATGTAAGCGGTTTACCACTAGGTTATAACACAAAAATTGGTTCTGAAGGTTTAGGAATGAGTACCGGACAAAAACAGCGATTATTGATAGCCAGAGCCGTTTATAAAAACCCTGAAATTTTGTTTTTTGATGAAGCAACTTCGGCTTTGGATGCCAATAATGAAAGAGAAATTATGCGAAAACTTGATATTTTCTTTAAAGATAAAACCGTTGTTGTGATCGCACATCGATTAAGTACAGTTATGAACGCCGATCAAATTGTGGTTTTGGATAAAGGAAAAATCATTGAAATTGGTTCACATTCGGCTTTAGTAGAACAAAAAGGAAATTATTTTGAGTTGGTTAGAAATCAATTGCAATTAGGAAATTAATCATGGCAGAAGATACATTTGAATTAAGAAGTGAAGAAGTTCAGGACATTCTCACCAAAGTACCACATTGGATGATACGTTGGGGAACAGTTTTGATATTCGTGATACTTTTCATGTTGTTTTTTGTGTCCTGGTTTATTAAATATCCGGATGTTGTAAATACCGAAATTGTAATTACAACCAATATTCCACCAGAAAAAATAGTCTCAAAAACTTCGGGGCGAATTGAAGCGATTTTGGTTAAAGATAAATCGATAGTAGAAAAAAACACAACACTTGCCATTATCGAAAATACAGCCAATTATAAAAATGTGTTTTTATTGAAAAAAATAGTTGATGAATATAATATCAACGATTCAAAAAAAGAATTTCCATTTGCTTTACTAAAAAACACACAGTTAGGAGAAATTGAAAGCGCTTATGCTGTTTTTCAGAAAGATTATCAGGCGCAGCAATTAAATGAAAGTTTGCATCCGTATGAAGTAGAAAACAGGGCACAGATTTCTGAAAAAATTCAGATAAAAGAAAGATTGGATATTCTGCAGCAGCAAAAAATATTGAATGAAAGCGAGTTGCAGCTTCAAAAAAATGAAATTGCACGTTTTGAAACTTTATTCAATAAAGGAATTATTTCGGCACAGGAAATGGAGGCCAAAAAATTAGGTTATCTGCAGGCTCAAAAGAGTTATAAGAGCCTTTTAACGTCTATTTCTCAATTAAGATCTGCTTTGATTGATAATACAAAATCGAGCCAGAGTTCTCACATAAACAGCACTAAAGAAGAAGTTAATCTGGAACGCGGTATGGCGCAGTCTTTCTATCAGCTCAAAAAAGTAATAAAAGACTGGGAACTTAATTATACCTTGAAATCATCGGTTAGCGGTGTTGTCACTTTTTTACAAGTTTGGACAGAAAATCAAACTATAAATACGGGTGATAATGTGTTTTCGATAATTCCCGACGCTAAAAATGGTTTTGTTGGAAAAGTAAAAGCTCCGGCTCTGAATTCAGGAAAAATCAAAGTAGGACAGAAAGTAAATATTCGTCTGGCAAATTTTCCAGATAGGGAATTTGGTGTATTGTATGGCAAAATTCAGAATATTTCCCTGGTTCCGGATAAAGACGGAAATTTATTATTAGATGTTGCTCTTCCAAACGGATTAAAAACCTCTTATAAGAAACAAATTGTGTTTCAACAAGAAATGAAAGGAAGTGCAGAAATTGTAACAGAAGATTTACGATTACTCGAAAGAATACTGTATCAGTTTAAAAGTATTTTCGAGCAGGTGTAGAATTATTTCCCCAAACCATTGACTAACCAAACCAATTTTTCAAATGAAAAAGATTTTATTGATTGTTTTTTTTCTATTATGCCAATATTCGTTTTCAAAGCCTGTCAGCGAAACTCAAAAATTAGCTACAACAGCAAAAATTTGGGGATTTCTAAAATATTATCATCCAAATGTTGCTGACGGAAGTAAAAATTGGGACGAGCAATTGTTTCAGGTTTTGCCGAAAGTAGAAGAAGCAAACTCTGCAGAAGCATTTTCTTTAGTGATGGAAAACTGGATTACTTCATTAGGCGAAGTAAAAATGTATAAAGCGATAAATTCAAAAAAAGAGTATTTTGACAAAAACTTTGATTTGTCGTGGATCAATAAAAATGAATTATTTTCTAAATCACTTTCTAAAAAACTGAAATTTATTGAGGAAAATCGAATTCAGGGCAAACAATATTATGTTGATTATTCATTTGGCGGAGGCAGTGCGCCTTTGCAATTTAAGAATGAAGTAAAATATGCAGATTTTAAATGGACAGACAAAAATATGCGTCTTTTGGCTTTGTTCAGATATTGGAATTACATTGAATATTTTTTTCCGTATAAATATCAAATGGATCAAAATTGGGATAAGACACTAATTGAATTCCTTCCAAGAATTATTGCGCCAGAATCTGAAAAAGATTTTGCTTTAGCATTGCGTGAAATTTCTATAAAAATAAACGACACACACGGTTCAACTCAAATGCCTCAGCTGTTTGAATATTTTGGTGATAAATTTATTCCTGTTGAGGTTAAAATCATCGATCAGAAAGCAGTTGTTGTTGGTTTTAAAAACGATTCTCTGGCAAAAATTAGCGATTTGAAAATTGGAGATGTAATTACAAAAGTAGAAGGAAAAACAATCGCCCAAATTCTAAAAGAAAATTCGAAATATGTTGAAGGATCGAATGAACCTTCAGTTTTAAAAAATGCTTATTGGGCCATTTTTAATGGAAAAACACCCTCTTTTGAAATTGAATTTATCAGAGATGGAAAAACAGCTGTAAAATTAATAAACAGATATAAATATCAGGATTTAAAAGTTCAATTTTTAAAGGAGGAAAAATGGAAAATTTTAGAAGGAAATATTGGTTATGTAAATTTTGATGCGCTTGATGTTGAAGATGTTCCAAATTTAATTAAAGAATTTAGAAACACAAATGCTATTATTTTTGATAACAGAAAAAGACCTCACGATGTAATGTACGCCCTTGCAGAATGGCTTAATCCAGAATCAATAGAATATGTTAAATATATTGATCCGGATGTTAGTTTTCCAGGTCGTTATGTTTGGAGATCAGAAGTTGACAAATGTGGTAAAACAAATCCAGATTATTACAAAGGAAAAGTAATTGTCCTAGTTGATGAAAATGTGGTTAGTCATGCAGAACATAACGTTATGGCGCTTCAAACCGCTCCCAAAACTACTGTTATTGGCAGTCAGACAGGAGGCGCAGATGGTGCAAACTATAGATTTGGTATTATAAAAGGATTTTCTTCGTCATTTACGTGTTATGGTGTTTTTTATCCAAACAAAAAAGAAGTTCAGCGTATTGGAATTGTTCCTGATATTGAGATAAAACGAACTATTGTGGGGATTCAGCAAGGAAAAGATGAGATTTTGGAGAGAGCAATACTTTTTGCTAAAAATGGTAAATAACAAATACATTAATCTTTTTAAAAGCTCAAAACTTTGAAAAAACTGCTTTACATCTTCAAATAAAAATCCTTAGTCAATTCAATATACTCCGGAGTATAAACATGCCTGCTGATTTCGATAATTAATTCGTCGATTTCAATTTCTGAAGTTTCATTTCGGCTAAAAGCCAATAAACTACGTTTGATTTCAGAAGTTGGAGTTCCTTTTACTCGGGTAATTTTACTCGGGTATAATTCAGATTCTTTGGCTAAGGCAATAAAGTTTTTTTCTTCTTTGAATGGGATGATTAAAGCAAAAATTCCGTTTTCAGAAAGTAATAAATCAGCAGCCTCAATTAGTTCCTCAAAAGGCATTGCGTCTTGAAAACGTGCCAAATCGCGTTGCTCGTTTTCTGTTTTGTAATCTTCGGCATAAAAAGGAGGATTTGAAACAATCAAATCATATTCATCTTCCGGTTCTTCGATAAATTCATCCAACCCGGCATGAAAACAAAATAACCGATCTCCCCAAGGCGAATTTTCAAAATTTTCAACAGCTTGTTCATAAGCATCTTCGTCAATTTCAAGCGCATCAATTTGTTCGGCAGAAGTACGCTGAGCAAGCATTAAAGCAATTATTCCGGTTCCGGCACCAATATCTAAAATACTAAACGGATTATGATGAATTGGAGCCCAAGAACCTAGTAAAACACCATCTGTTCCGACTTTCATAGCGGTTTTGTCTTGTTCGATAGAAAATTGCTTGAATGTAAACATAAATAGAAATCTCAATTTTTTTAAATTCCAAATTCCAACTCTGAAAAGGCAAAATTCCAAAAAAAGAAATTCCAAATTCCAATTGCAAAAGGAGTAAAAACTATGTGTTTTTGAATTGCAAAAGTAAGATTAAAATCTCAATAATTATTTTGAAGTTTTAGTGATTATTACAGATAAAATTTTTCGTAATTCTTCTATTTCGAATAATAAGGAATCTGAAAGTGTTTTTTGGTCTGGATTTAATTCATGAAGTAATCGTAGCCAAAATTTGGATTCTTTGGCTTCTTTTCGGGATGTTTTAAGTCTAAATATTAAATCTTTGTCTCCGAGCTTTTCGTTCGCTTCAATATAGTTCGCTCCAATAGAGCCTGAAGATCTTATTAATTGTTTTCCATCTTCAATATTTGATATTGTTTGAGATAAAGTTCTAATATAAATTCGACACTCTTTTGCAAACAAAAAGTTCTTTCCTCTAAATCGTAGGGTTTAGTCATAGTGTAAATTCCAATATTTTTAAAATTTCAAATTCCAATAAATAGGATTTAAAAATAGCGAAAATATTTATTTTGAAAGTTTTTTCTGTCAAATATAATTTAAGAAATAACTCTTCGTATTGGAATTTGGAATTTAAAAAATTGGAATTTCTTATTAAAGGTACATTTCAACAAGCCCTTCAGGCAAGTTCATGATTACTTTTTTGTTCTCACGATCAATTTTTACAAGAAAATGATCAATCATCGGAATTAGCATTTCGACCTCGCCATTTAAAACTTCAAAAAGAGGTTGGGCTGTAGTATCGTTTACGGCAGCAATTTTTCCAAAAACGCCTAAACGCTGGTCTTCAATTTCGAAACCAATAACTTCGTGGAAATAAAATTTGTTGCCGGAAAGTTTTGGCAACATACTTAAAGGAAGATAAATAGCATTTCCCATAATGGCATCTGCATCTTCTTCTGTATTCATGTCTTCAAAACGAATTCTTAGAAAGTCGTTTTTATGCAATGAACTTTTTTCAATAAAAAAAGGAACCAGATGTTTATTGCATTCAATAAACACTGATTCCAGATTTTCGTATAACTCAGGTTCGTCCGTGTCTAAATAAGCCAGAACTTCACCTTTGAAACTAAATTTTTTAGCGATTTTACCTAAATAAAAACATTCTTCTTTACGCATTCTCGCTAGCTAAAATTATGCTTCAGTTGTTTCGTTATTTTCTTCAGCAGCAGGAGCTTCTTCAGTTGTAGCTTCTGCTTCAACTTCAGCAACTTCTTCTTCAACTGCAGGAGTTTCAGCAGCGATAGCATCAGCTTCAGCCTGAGCTGCAGCAGCTAAACGTTTAGCATTAACTTCTTGCTCTGCTTTAAAAGCTTTAGCCTTAGCATCAGCTTGTGCTTTTGTTAAACCGTCTTTTTTAGCATCAACTTTTCCAGCTTTAGCATCTAACCAAGCAGATAATTTAGCATCAGCTTGCTCTTGAGTTAAAGCACCTTTACGAATACCTCCATCAAGGTGGTGTTTCAATAAAGCACCTTTGTAAGAAAGAATTGCTCTTGCAGTATCAGTTGGTTGTGCACCATTGTGTAACCATTTAACTGCACTATCAAGGTTTAAGTCGATAGTTGCCGGGTTAGTGTTTGGATTGTAAGTACCGATTTTCTCTAAGTATTTACCATCTCTTTTTGAGCGTGCATCTGCAGCTACAACCCAGTAAAAAGGTTTTCCTTTTTTACCGTGTCTTTGTAATCTAATTTTTACTGACATAATCGTATGATTAAATTTTGAGGTACTCGACCTCTGTTAATTAAGGGCGCAAAGATATAATTTTTTTCTGAATTCTGCGTTCCCAACAGTATTAAATATGTTAAAGTAAATTTCCTTAATTTTTTGTTGTATTTCAGCAGGTTTTTAAAATATTTATATCCAATGCAATATTTTTGTCTTATAAATTCATTTCTATGAAAAAGTACCTTTATTTGTTTTTATTAATTTTTATGATCACCTCTTGTACCGAAGATGTGAAATTCAATAATCCGGCATTTCAAACCTTAAAAGACAATGTTTTTTGGAGAGCCCAAGATTATAAAGCATATACAACAACGACAGGTAATTTAATTATAGAAGGATATTTAGGATTTGAAAAAGTAACATTGCAAACTAATTCTCTATCACCGCAAACCTATACTCTTGGCAAAAATGATATTTCCAAAGCATCTTATTCTAATACTCTTTCAACACAAACAGAAGAGTTTACCACAGGTACTAATATAGGAAATGGCCAGATTGTGATTACTGAGTATAATACTGAAAATAACACTATTTCAGGAACATTTAAATTTACCGCAGTAAATACTAATGCCGAAAACACTGAAAAAACACAGATCAATTTTTCTGAAGGGGTTTTTTATAAAGTGCCTGTTTCTGTTAGTTCTAATTTTAATGCTAATTAACATTTTAATAATCAGTAGCCATTTTTATTGAATTCTGCTTTTTAAAATCAAAATAAAAACATAAATAAACTAATATATAGTAGATTAGAGAAAAATAAGACTACATTTGCTACATTATTATAAATAAGTACATATGAACATTTTTGTTGGAAGTCTTCCATTCAGTATTGAGGAAGCAGATTTAAGAGAGTCTTTCGAGGCTTACGGAGCAGTAGATTCAGTTAAGATCATTACTGATAAATTTACAGGAAGAAGCAAAGGTTTTGGTTTTGTTGAGATGCCAAACGATGCTGAAGCTCAAAAAGCAATTGATGAATTGAACGGAGCTACTGTTCAAGGTCGTGCAATTGTGGTTAATAAATCTGAACCGAAACCTGAAGGTGAAAGAAGAAGCTTCAACAATAACAGTCGTGGTGGAGATTCACGCGGAGGTTATGGTGGAGGAAACAGCCGTGGTGGAAATGACCGTGGTGGTAACAGAGGAGGATATTAATATTTTTTTCTAAATATATAAAAGGGATCAACGAAAGTTGATCCCTTTTTTTATGCGGTGAAATTTGTTTCAAGTTTCAAGTTTATTTTGTTTCACGTTTCAATAACCTGAAACTTGAAACAAAATAAAACCTGAAACAAATTAATTATAAGTTCGCTACAAGCCAATCTCCAACTTCGCTGGTTTTGTAAGCTTTTGACCCTTTTGGTGCTAAATCTTCTGTAACAATTCCTTGTTCTAGTGATTTATTTACAACTGCTCTTATCGCTTCGGCTTCGTCTTTTAAACCAAAAGCATCTTCGAACATCATTGCTGCAGATAAAATAGTCGCTAAAGGGTTAGCAATATTTAATCCTGTTGCTTGTGGATAAGATCCGTGAATTGGTTCGTATAATGAAGTGTGTTCTCCAACAGACGCAGAAGGCATTAATCCCATTGAACCCGAAATTACAGAAGCTTCATCAGTTAAAATATCTCCAAATAAATTTTCAGTAATCAATACATCATAAGAGTTTGGCCATTGAACCAAACGCATGGCTACGGCATCAACAAATTCATATGAAACAGTAACTTCAGGGTAATCTTTTTCCATTGCCTGAACTGTTTCTCTCCATAAACGTGAAGTTTCCAAAACGTTTGCTTTATCAACGCAACACAATTTTTTGCTTCTTGTCATAGCTAATTCAAAACCTTTTTTAGCCAAGCGCTGCACTTCGGCTCTTGTGTAAACACAATTGTCAAAAGCAGTTTCTCCGCCGTCTCTTCTTCCTTTTTCTCCAAAGTAAATTCCGCCTGTTAATTCTCTTAAGAAAACCAAATCAGTTCCTTCAATTCTTTCTCTTTTTAAAGGAGAATTATCAATTAAAGAAGGAAAAGTAAAAGTAGGACGAACATTAGCAAATAACCCTAATTTTTTACGCATTAACAATAATCCCTGCTCCGGGCGAACTGGCGCACTTGGATCGTTATCGTATTTTGGATGTCCAATTGCTCCAAACAAAACTGCATCGGCTTTCATACAAACTTCATGAGTTTCATCAGGATAAGGAACTCCAACTGCGTCGATTGCACAAGCTCCTGTTAAAGCTGGTGTCCATGTTATTTCGTGATTGAATTTTTTGGCAATAGCGTCAGATACTTTTACAGCTTCATTAATTACCTCAGGACCAATTCCGTCTCCTGCTAAAAGGGCTATATTAAATTTCATATTTAATGGTTTTATATAATTGTTAATAGATAATCGGGTTTATTCGCGTTCATAATTTAATTTCTCAAGTCGCACTTCCATATATTTTCCGGTTTTCTCCGGTTTTTTAAAGTACTCTGCAATTCCAACATAGCCGCTTTTAGCTGGAAAAACGCTAATTGCACTATCGTCATTAGTAATTGGCATTTTTTGAATTGCTTGTTTTTGTGATTTAAAATAATAATTTAAAATATTCAATTCTAAATCTTTATCATCATTCTTGTCAAAAAAGAAATACGCTCTTCCGGCGCTATTTGCTAAACGTTGCGAAAAATCATATTTAGATCCTCTGGTACGTTTTACTTCATATTCTACAGTTTTTACCGGATTAAAATCTTTATCCATTAAAAATGTATATAGCTGTGTATAAGCTCTGTATTGTTGTTTTTGCCAATATGCTTCTCCAAGTACAAATGTAGTTCCGTCTGGGTTAATGCTTGTTCTTTTAAAGCTTAAAAATCCTTCACCGCGTATTTTTCCGTGTTTATTGATTTTTAAATCCGGAAATTGATCGTACTTAACATATTTGTCTCTAATAACTTTACTTGTTTTAATGTCAATAATAGTTTGATAAATACCTAAAGATTCATCAGTTACGTATTCTTCTTTTGAGTCTTTTTCAAAAAATCTTCCACCGGTATAAATTTTATCTCCATTAAGGTAAGTATATTCTCTTGTTACGGTATATTCACTAGATGTTGGCAGATAAAGCAATTCTTTTCCTGTTTTAGCATCTAACACCAGAATATGTCGTTGTTCTCTTTTTGTTTTTTTATAAAAATAACCTTCCAATACAATGTACTTTTCATCATAATTAATAGGTGTATAATTCATAAGGTATTTTTTCAATTCACGATTGGTCTTGTATTCCCAAATTTTTTCGTTTTTAAAATTCAACGCATAAAAGATAGAAGCTTCATTCCCAATTTCTGTATCCGGGTTTGTTTCCATGATTAAAAAACCTGTTTTATTTAAAGAGTAGCAGAGATAACCTTTTCGGTCTATTTTATCATACTTCTTGTCAATGTCTTTTACTTCAGGATTATAAATTCCTTTACTAATAACAGTGTTCTTTTTTAAATCAATAACCTGATACGTTTTAAAGTAAGGAAAAGCATCTTGTCCAAAAGCTTGTGAAAATTCAAAAAAGTCAAGGCGAATGAAACCATCAGAATAGGTAATGTCTTCAAATTTTTTCTTGCGTTTTGAATTAGAGGTTTTTTCCATTAAAGTGCCGGAACACATTGTGTTGAAATTTTTATCTAAAACAATATATTTTATTGTTACAGTGTTATTTTCATCAATATTCATGGTACGTAATTCTACATAACCAAAAAGTTCAGAATCATCGTAAATAGGTTGAAAAGCCATATATTCTCCGGCTGCTGCATTTAAAACAGTATAGGACTGACTAAAACAAAAAGTCGTGAGGAGCAGGAAAAATAATAAGTAAGTTTTTTTCATAAGGGATAAGTAGGCTTTTATATTTATTTAATTGGGTTTGTTGGTTCATTTTTATAATCCAAAGCTAATTGTTCTAACTCAGATAAAGTTAAATTCGCCATGAAATTGAAATAATACTGCTGACTCTTTGTTTGTTCATTCGGATTTATTGATGGTATATAAGAGTTGATTCTCATTTCTTTTTTGGCTTTGGCCAGGGCTTCCAGATTTGATGTAATCATTTCTTTTAAATAAATACTTTTCGGATTTTTTTCTTTCAATTTAAGAGCATCGTATAGACTTGAACCATAGTTTTTCAAGTAATAATTACTATATATATGCTCGTATTCGATTCTCTTTTTTAAATCATCAAAAAAAGCTTTATCTGTGTAATAATTCGTCTTAGTATTTTTTACTTGTTTGCTTATTTTTTCAATGCGCTGCTCGCAATTAGGATGTGTTTTTAACGAATCAACGTCCCATTTAAATATATTTTCTTTAGAGTAGGAGTATTTAGAGTAGTCCTCCATAGTGACCCAGTCTTTAATGAATTTCTGATTTTTAGTTGTGAAGTTTTTAGGATAACTAACTCTCGGCAAACTATCTGTTTCTATATCCGTTTTCGAAAGATGTTTTAATAAATTAATGCTTGATGCACTATTGTATTTGGTATTTTTAAAATAATCAAGACCTAATGAATCTGCCTGGAATTCCTGAAGGCGAGATCTGTTTTTTCTTGAATATACACTGTTTTTTGCAAAACTTTCTGACTTAATTTGTTTGTTGAATTTGGATTTTTTCAGGTCTTTTTCCAGTGCTTTTGCTTCTTTTAAATTTTGAGATGAAATTTCTTTTTCAATACTTTTTTCTCTGTGATTTAAAGTGTAATGCGCTATTTCATGGCAAATAATATATCCTATTTCTGCTTCATCAGCTAAATATCTTAATAATTCCAGATTGAATACAATTGTACCGTCACCAATACTGTATGCATTAGCTTCCGTGTCTCGGGAAAAGTAAACAGCGATTTTTTTGTTGCTTAAAGAAGCATTATTGCGTGTAATTTCGGCTAGTATTTTTTGACTATAATTTTGAAGATTTTCATCAAAATAAAGTTCTTTATTGTCGATTGTTCTTGAAAAATCTTCAAATTGACTTTTGTACACAGCTTCCATTTCCTTACTCACTTTTCCTGAATAAGTTTTTTTTATTTCTTTTATTTTTTGATCATTACTGCTTTTGAATTCTTTTAAAAACAGTTTTCTTTTTTCGTATGAAATTGTATCAAAGGGCTTATAAGTCTGACTGTAACCGCGACAAAAAAACAGAATAAAAATAATAATTGTAAAAGTAGGTTTCATTATTTAATATAGGTTTGGCTCGCAAAAATAGTCAGAATCTTACTGATGTTAAGATTTGTTTTTAAGTAATTATTGTTTTATAGGTTCAAAGTGACAAAGGAGCAAAGGTTCAAAGTTTTTAAAAGCAGGTATAAAAACCTCGGTGCCTTTGTAGCTCTGAACCTTTGCAACTATCTTAAGCAATTACATTCAGCATTTTCTGAGTTGCAATAATTGCAGCAACTGTTTGATCAGAATCTAATCCTCTGGTTTTAAATTCTTTTCCGTTGTTTGTCCAGGTTATAATTGTTTCGCATAAGGCGTCAGAGCTACTTCCGGGCGGAATTCTTACTGCATAATCAATTAATTTTGGAAGCGTTAGTTTTTTACTTTTGTAAATTTTCGACAAAGCATTCATAAAAGCATCAAACTGACCGTCGCCCTGAGCACTTTCTTCGATAATTTCGTCGTCAATTTTTAACAGCAAAGTTGTAGACGGACGCATTCCTTTTGAGTGCATTAATACATAAGATTCAATTGTAATTTTATCCTGATAAGTATGACTGTCCAAAACATCTGAAATAATGTATGGCAAATCTTCTTTAGTAACGGTTTCTTTTTTATCGCCTAATTCTATAATTCTTTGCGTAACCAATTTTAAATCTTCCTGATTTAATTTTAAACCTAATTCCTGAAGATTTTTTTCAATATTGGCTTTTCCTGAAGTTTTTCCTAAAGCGTATTTTCTTTTTCTTCCAAAGCGTTCCGGAAGTAAATCATTAAAATATAAATTATTTTTATTGTCACCATCGGCATGAATTCCGGCAGTTTGCGTAAAAACATTATCGCCAACAATTGGTTTGTTTGCAGGAATTCTATAGCCTGTAAAAGTTTCTACCAATTTGCTTACCGTATAAAGAGAAGTTTCTTTGATGTTTATACTTACCTCTGGCAGATAATCATTTATAACGGCAACCGTACTTTCGAGAGGCGCATTTCCGGCGCGTTCTCCCATTCCGTTTACTGTTACGTGAAGTCCGTTTATACCAGCTTTTACAGCTTCCATAACATTAGCAATACTTAAATCGTAATCGTTATGCGCGTGGAAATCGAAATGAATCTGTGGATATTTAGCTCTGATTTTTGAAAGAAATTCAAAAGTTAAAGATGGAATTAAAACGCCTAAAGTATCAGGTAATAAAATCCTTTTAACCGGTTGAGTCGCTAAAAAATCCAGAAATTGAAAAACATATTCAGGAGAATTTCGCATTCCGTTGCTCCAGTCTTCCAGATAAACATTGGTTTCAATATCATTTTCTTTTGCTAAAGCAATGATTTGGGCAATTTCAGAAAAGTGCTGTTCCGGAGTTTTTTTTAATTGATGCGTTAAGTGATTCATTGAACCTTTGGTTAACAAATTCTGCACTTTTGCTCCGGCTTTTTTCATCCAGTCTATAGAAACACCTCCGTCTACAAACGAAAGCACCTCAATACGATTAATATAGCCTCTCTCGGTTGCCCAGGATGTAATGCCTTTTACGGCCTGAAATTCGCCTTCGCTCACGCGGGCAGATGCAATTTCGATTCTATCAATATTTAATTCTTCCAACAACAATTGTGCAATGGTCAGTTTTTCTGCAGCAGAAAAAGATACTCCCGAGGTTTGTTCACCATCACGAAGCGTCGTATCCATTATTTCAATTTTTCTTTTTTCCATATTGATATTCTAATTTCTAACTGTTTGGATATTACTGATATCCCATATTTTAATTTGAACACTGATTTTACTGATTCGCTTTGCGAAGACGCAGATTACCACTGATTTTTACTTTAGTTAAAAATAAAATCTGTTTTTTTTAGCGTTTTTGCGATAGCAAATCCGTTTGATCTGCGTTCTATGTTTTCTAATTTAATTTAGAAAAACCCGACAAGTTTCAAAAACCTGCCGGGTCTCATAGGACTGAACCTGATTTTTTAGTAAGGAAGTTTATCGGCAAAAGTCACAATATCTTCTTTAATATTTTGTAGATAATCAATGTCATCAAAGCCATTAATCATGTTATTCTTTTTGTATCCGTTAATCGCAAAAGATTCTGATTGACCAGTTGCCAATAAAGTAATCGTTTGGTTTGGCAAGTTTATTTCCAATTCTGTTTTTGGATCAGCTTCAATTGCTTTAAAGATAGTATCAGCAAATTCAGGGCTAACCTGAACTGGAAGAACTCCAATATTCAAACAGTTTCCTTTAAAGATATCAGCAAAGAAACTTGAAACTACGGCTCTAAAACCGTAATCGTAAACTGCCCATGCAGCGTGCTCTCTTGAAGATCCAGAACCGAAGTTTTTTCCTCCAACAAGGATTTTTCCGCTATAAGTTGAATCGTTTAAAACGAAATCAGCTTTTGGAGAATCATCTCCGTTATATCTCCAGTCTCTAAAAAGATTATCTCCAAAACCTTCACGTTTTGTAGCTTTTAAGAAACGAGCCGGAATGATTTGATCTGTATCTACGTTCTCAATTGGCAACGGCACTGCGCTGCTGGTAAGTATATTAAATTTATCGTATGCCATGATGGTCTTTTTTATTTTATTCTATTTTTTATCTCTTCTAATATGTAGATATCTAATTCTAATCCACTTTTATCTTCTGGTAAACTAAAATCAGTTTTAATGATTTGTTTAATAATCTCACGGCCATTTAAAGCATCTACATTACTAAAAAAGACATTGTCCCATTTTTGTAATTCATCAGGATCTTTCAATTGGATTCCGTTATCGTAAAAATTGATAGGCAGAAAACTTATTTCTTTTAATGAAACGCTGCTTTTCTTTTGCTCTAAATTGTATTTCAAATAAGTAACCGAATATTCAAGACATTGCTTTACTCGTTTTGATATCTGATTTAAATCTTCAGGCTCATCAGGGCTTTTTCTCCATAAATTAAATTGCTTTTGAGTATAATCGAATTTCGAATTATTTAATTCCTGATTCTCTTTTACAAAAACAAACTCCATGAGATTATCCAGAGTTGGATGTTTACTGACGACACTAAATCGTAGTTCTTTATCGCTTACAGATTTTATTTTTAGAAATGGTTTTGTGATTCTGTTTTCAGTAAATGACACAATCGAATCATTTTCATTAAAAGACCAATTACCATCAGTATAAATGCCATTGTACACGCCTAAAACACCTTTATAGCTTTTTTCTTTTTGAAAAAACAAATAATTCGTTTCATAAAAACTACTTCCCAGTAAGTTGCTAAGACTTGAATTTTTGTATCGCAATTCTGAAAGGTCTAGTATTTGAGAATCTACATTTTCAAAATTCCATTTCCCAACAATTTTATCTTCTAAAGATTGATTGCAAGAATAAAAAGCTAAAATTGTAAATACTAATACTATTTTTTTCATGAAACTCTGCCTGATAATAAAATTAAAACAATTCTCTAGGATCTGTCAATTTTCCGGTAACAGCCGCAGCCGCAGCCATAATTGGACTTGCTAAAAGCGTTCTTGAACCTGGACCCTGACGACCTTCAAAGTTTCTGTTTGAGGTACTTACTGCATATTTTCCGGCAGGAACTTTATCATCATTCATAGCCAAACAAGCAGAACATCCCGGTTGACGTAATACGAAACCAGCTTCTGTCAAAATATCTAAAATACCTTCTTCTTTAATCTGAGCTTCAACAACATGAGAACCCGGAACTAACCAAGCAGTTACATTATCTGCTTTTTTTCTTCCTTTTACAATTTCGGCGAAAGCCCTGAAATCTTCAATACGGCCATTTGTACAACTTCCTAAGAAAACATAATCAATTGGTTTTCCAATCATCACATCATCTTCATGGAAGCCCATATAGGCAAGCGATTTTTTGTAAGTTTCCTCACCGCCTTCAACCTGATTGGCGTTTGGAATATGTTTTGAGATACCAATTCCCATTCCTGGGTTAGTACCATAAGTAATCATTGGTTCAATATCTGAAGCTTTGATGTTTAATTCAGCATCAAAAACAGCATCAGCATCCGTTTTTAAAGTTTTCCAATATTCAACAGCTTTCGTCCAGGCTTCGCCTTTTGGAGCGTAAAGTCTTCCTTCAAGGAAATCAAAAGTTTTTTGGTCAGGAGCAATCATTCCACCACGTGCACCCATTTCGATACTTAAGTTACAAACGGTCATACGGCCTTCCATAGTCATATTTTCGAAAACATCTCCGGCGTATTCAACAAAATATCCTGTACCTCCAGAAGTAGTTAATTGTGCAATAATATAAAGAGCAACGTCTTTTGGACCAACACCTTTACTTAATTGACCGTTTACGTTAATACGCATTTTCTTTGGTTTTGGCTGCATAATACATTGCGTAGAAAGCACCATTTCCACCTCAGAAGTTCCGATACCAAAAGCAATCGCTCCAAAAGCACCGTGAGTAGACGTGTGAGAATCTCCACATACAATAGTAGCACCTGGCAAAGTAATTCCGTTTTCAGGACCAACTACGTGTACAATTCCATTTTTAATGTGACCTAATCCCCAGTGCGAAATACCGTATTCGGCAGCATTATCCTCAAGCGCTTTAAGCTGATTTGCAGATAGCGCATCTTCAACTGGTAAATGTTGGTTTATGGTTGGTGTATTGTGATCTGCAGTTGCAAAAGTACGCTCAGGGTAAAGAACCTTAACGCCTCTTGCTTTTAATCCTAAAAAAGCAACAGGACTCGTAACTTCGTGAATGAAATGGCGGTCAATAAAAAACACATCTGGTCCATCTTCAATTTTACGCACTACATGTGAATCCCATACTTTGTCAAATAATGTCTTACTCATTTTTATTTTTTTTAATTGTAATTTCTATAATCACAGCAATTCCTGTTTATTAAATAGCAAAACAAAAGTAAAAAAAGATACAAATGCGTCAATTTCAATATTTCATTATATACGATACCCAAAGCAAAATACAAATTGCGAATAGGCTTTTGTGTATTAAATTTTGGCAGAAAAATGATTTAGAAATTGATTTTGATTTTCTTTTTTAGCTTTAATTTTGTTTAATTGCTCTTTGTTTTAATAGTTTGCAAATTTATCTTATAATCACTATAAAATATAATAATTAATTTGAAAATATGTAACAAAATGAATAAAAATAGTAATAATTGCTATTTTTGATTTCTTTTCGAAATGGATGCTTTCATGGATTATGAACGCTTTTAAGCTGTTTTTTAAGCCACTATTTAGACTCAATAAAATGTCTAAATACTACGACATCCAAGAAGTGTATTTTTATGAAATTTTATGTTTTTTAAAATAAAAACTAAGTTTTTTATGAGAATGTTTTTAGGATAATTTTGAAGATTAGTTCAGTGAATTTTTAAATTCTAATGGTGTCAGGCTGGTTTTCTTTTTAAATAATTTACTGAACGATTGAGGATATTCGAAACCCAATTGATAGGCTATTTCTGCCACTGAAAGATTGGTGGAAATCAGAAAGTCTTTAGATTTTTCAATTAGTTTTGAATGAATGTGCTGCTGTGCATTTTGTCCGGTTAAATTGCGAAGCATGTCGCTAAGGTAATGCGTAGAAACATTAATTTGTGAAGCCAAAAAGTCGACTGTTGGTAATCCGTTTTTTAAGGTTTCGGCATTATTGAAATAATTATCGAGAGTGTCTTCTACTTTAAGTAATAAATCACTACTGATTGTTTTTCGGGTGATGAATTGACGTTTGTAAAAGCGATTACTGTAATTAAGCAAAACATCAATATACGAAACAATAACATCCTGGCTCATTTCGTCTATTGCGGTATGAAGTTCGTTATCAATGCTTGTTAATAATCCTATAATAGTTGTTTTTTCTGTGTCAGAAAGATGCAATGCTTCATTGGTATCATAGGAGAAAAACCCATATTTTTTGATGTTTTTCCCTAAAGGATAATTTCTAATAAAGTCGGGATGAAAAAACAGCGTAAATCCGAAATATTCGGCTCCTTCTTCATTATCGGTAAAAATCAATTGATTGGGCGATGTAAACATTAATCCGCCTTCATTAAAGTCATAATAGCTCTGACCGTATCCCATTTTTCCGTTGGTCGAATATTTATAAGATATCTTATAGAAATCTAGCAAAAAGGCATTATTTGTCAATTCAGCATTGATGACCAGTTTGGTATTATCCACCAGACTAATCATTGGATGTAATGGTTTTGGCAGATTAAATAAACTATGAAACTGCGATATAGAAGAAAGTTTTGACGGATTATTATTTTTCTTTTCCATGATATAAAGGTATAAAAAATCAAAAACGAATACCGCACAGATTGTCAAAACCTGAGCGGTATCAGTATAAATTATGCTCCCAAAAATTGTTTGCCAAAAGCGGTGCGAAAAACTTCGTCGCCTTGTTCCAGTCTTTGTTGGTAAAGCGCTTTGGCATCTTCTCCGGCGACATATCTCAATTTGGTTTTTCCATCCGTTGCTGCTTCAAAAACAACTTCGGCAATTTGTTCAGCAGTCGATGCCATTTCAAACATGGTATCAACATTTGCAAACAAGGCGTTTGTCATTGCTTCATATTCTGGTTTAGATCCAGAATCAAGTGAGCCGTGCAGAAATTCTGTTTTAATACCGCCCGGAGAAACGGTTTTTATGTTTACCCCAAACGGATTCAATTCATAAGCCATACTTTCGCTCCAGCCTTCAAGACCCCATTTTGTTGCGTGATATACAGATCCTAAAGGAAAAGAGATCAATCCGCCAATAGAAGTAGTTGAGATAAACAATCCGCTTTTTCTTTCTCTGAAATACGGAATAAAAGCATTCGTAACACGAATTACCCCTAACAAATTAGTGTTAAGTTGTTTGGTAATCTGATCGTCGTTAAAACTTTCCAAAGGACCAATCAGTCCATAACCGGCGTTGTTAAAGACAACATCAATATCACCCAATTCAATAGCTTTTTGAACCGTGCTTTGTATTTGGTCATAATTGGTAACATCTAATGGTAATAAGGTCACGTTTTTTAAACCCGAAAGTTCTTCTTCCTTTTCCGGATTTCTCATTGTTGCGATTACATTCCATCCTTGGTTGTGGAATAATTTTGCTGTAGCTTTTCCTAATCCGGATGAAGCGCCTGTGATAAAAATTGTTTTCATAATAATTTGTTTTAATTTGATGAAGCAAAGTTCAGGCGAGAGCAGCGGTTAAAAGTGTTCATTTTGAACCAATGAGTATCCAAAATGAATAATCGAAGTTTTTAACATCAAATAACCGAAATTTTATCATTTTTATTGGTTTTTAACAGTTTCTAATAATGATTTTGATTAATGCTTTTTGTTGATAATTCGTTTTTCATTAGCCTAAAAAAAACGTAAATTTGAACTTCCTCCATTTTCTACAAGGCAAATTTGTATCATTCATATAATCAATTATTTATATGGTAAAAATTTGGAATTTGGAGCTTAATTTTTGTATTTTAACTCTATGTATTTAATATTCGATACCGAAACAACCGGATTACCAAAACGCTGGGATGCTCCCATTACCGATTCTGATAACTGGCCTCGCTGTATTCAGATCGCCTGGCAGCTGCATGACGAAATGGGACAGCTTATCGAACATCAGGATTATTTGGTTAAACCTGACGGATTTAATATTCCCTATGATGCCGAACGTATTCACGGAATTTCAACTGAATTGGCTGAAGCCGAAGGAATCACGCTGGCCGAAGTGCTGGAGAAATTCAATATCGCTTTAAGCAAAACCAAATTTATCGTTGGTCAGAATTTAGGTTTCGACGTTAATATTATGGGAGCCGAATTCCATAGAATGGGTGTTGATTCTCCAATGAGTACAATGCCGGTATTAGATACTTGTACCGAAGTTACCGCTTCGTTATTACAACTTCCCGGAGGTCGTGGAGGAAAATTCAAACTGCCAACCTTAACAGAATTACACAGTTATCTTTTTGATAAACCTTTTGCAGAAGCGCACAATGCAACTGCCGACGTTGAGGCAACGACGCGTTGTTTCTTAGAGTTAATTAGAAGAGAAGTTTTTACGAAAGAAGAACTGGATGTTCCTAAAGAATATTTTAAGGAATTTCAAGAGAGAAATCCACAGGAATTTCCGTTAATAGGATTAAAACACATCAATTTAAAAGCAGCTTCTGATAAAATCAGAGAGCAAATAAAAGCTTTACAAGTTGATGAGGTACAAACTACGGTTTCAGACTCAGAAAGAGCCGATTTTAAAGCTGCAAAATATGCACATTTACACAACCATACACAGTTTTCGGTTCTTCAGTCGACTATAGGTATTGGGAATATTGTTGCAGCTACAGCCAAAAACAAAATGCCGGCAGTAGCCATGACAGATACCGGAAACATGATGGGAGCTTTCCATTTTGTAAGTGCTGTTATGAACCACAACAAAGCAGCATCCGGAAAAAATAAAGCTTTGGCTGAAGCTGGAGAAGAACCAACGGAAACCGAAATAAAACCAATTGTAGGTTGTGAATTTAATGTTTGTGATAATCACTTAGATAAAAGCAAAAAAGACAACGGAAATCAGGTTGTATTATTAGCCAAAAACAAAAATGGTTATCATAATCTGGCAAAAATGTCGTCGATTGCATTTACAGAGGGGTTTTATTATGTTCCAAGAATTGATCGAAAAATCATCGAAAAATACAAGGAAGACATCATGGTTTTGTCCGGGAATTTATACGGCGAGATTCCGAGTAAAATTCTGAATGTCGGTGAAAACCAGGCCGAAGAAGCTTTGATTTGGTGGAAAGAACAATTTGGAGATGATTTTTATCTCGAAGTTATGCGCCACAATCAGGAAGATGAAAATCGTGTAAATAAAACCCTGATTGATTTTGCTCAGAAACACAATGTCAAATTAATTGCGACAAATAATACTTATTATTTAAATAAAGAAGATGCCAATGCACACGATATTTTATTGTGTGTAAAAGACGGTGAAAAACAAGCAACGCCAATTGGTCGTGGTCGTGGTTACCGTTACGGATTGCCAAATCAGGAATATTATTATAAGTCGGAAGAAGAGATGAAAAAACTCTTTGCCGATTTGCCGGAAGCCATTATCAATATTCAGGAGATTGTAGATAAGGTAGAAGGTTATTCACTTTATCGTGATGTATTACTTCCAAAATTTGATATTCCGGAAGAATTTGTTGTTGTCGAAGATGAAGCTGACGGAGGTGTACGAGGTGAAAATAAATACCTGCGACACCTAACGATGGTTGGAGCTAAAAAACGATATGGCGAAATTACGGAATCTATTCAGGAACGTTTAGATTTTGAGTTGTTAACGATTTCGAATTCAGGATATCCGGGTTACTTTTTGATCGTTCAGGATTTCATTGCCGAGGCCAGAAATATGGACGTTTCGGTAGGACCCGGACGTGGATCGGCGGCTGGTTCTGCCGTTGCCTATTGTTTAGGAATTACAAACATTGACCCAATTAAGTACGATTTGCTTTTTGAGCGTTTCCTGAATCCGGATCGTGTATCCATGCCCGATATTGATATCGATTTTGATGATGAAGGTCGTGGTCGTGTTATGGATTACGTTATCAATAAATACGGAAAAAATCAGGTTGCGCAAATTATTACATATGGTAAAATGGCAACCAAATCGGCGATTCGTGATACGGCGCGTGTATTGGACTTACCTTTATTTGAAGCCGATAGAATTGCAAAACTGATTCCGGCAATGATGCCTTCAAAATGGAATTTGGCACGTTTTATTTCTGAAAACGAAGAGGATGTTAAAAAAGCCCTTCGATCTGATGAATTTGATAACGTAAAAGAATTAATCGCTATTGCCAATGAAGATGATTTGGCAGGAGAAACAATTCAGCAGGCAAAAATTCTTGAGGGATCCATGCGAAACACGGGAATTCACGCCTGTGGTGTAATTATTACGCCATCGGATATTACGAATTTCGTTCCCGTAACCACAGCAAAAGATTCTGATTTATATGTAACACAGTTTGATAACTCGGTTGCAGAAAGTGCAGGATTACTAAAAATGGACTTCTTGGGTCTGAAGACCCTTACCTTAATAAAAGACACCGTTAAACTGGTAAAATACAGAACCGGAATTGATCTGGATCCGGATACTTTTCCAATTGACGATGTTGAAACCTATGCGCTTTTCCAAAGAGGAGAAACTGTTGGAATCTTCCAATACGAGTCGCCCGGAATGCAGAAATACATGAAAGATCTAAAGCCAACGGTTTTTGGAGATTTAATTGCAATGAATGCCTTGTATCGTCCAGGACCTTTGGAGTATATTCCATCTTTCGTTCGAAGAAAAAATGGCGAAGAAGAAATCAAATACGATTTAGATGCCTGTGAGGAATATTTGGGAGAAACTTACGGAATTACGGTTTACCAGGAGCAGGTAATGCTTTTGTCGCAATCGCTGGCAGACTTTACAAAAGGTGAGGCCGACGTTTTGCGTAAAGCGATGGGTAAGAAACAAAAAGATGTACTTGATAAAATGAAACCTAAGTTTGTTGAGCAAGCAGCAAAAAAAGGTCATGATGCAAAAATTCTGGAGAAAATCTGGAAAGACTGGGAAGCTTTTGCGAGTTACGCCTTCAACAAATCGCACTCAACCTGTTATGCCTGGATTGCTTATCAAACGGCATATTTAAAAGCACATTATCCTGCAGAATATATGGCAGCGGTTCTTTCGAATAATATGAATGATATTAAACAAGTATCCTTTTTTATGGAAGAATGCAAGCGTATGGGCTTACAGGTATTAGGTCCGGATGTAAATGAGTCGTATTATAAATTTACTGTAAACGATGATTACGCCGTTCGTTTTGGAATGGGCGCAATTAAAGGTGTAGGTTCCGGAGCCGTTGCGACAATTGTAGAATGCAGAAAAGACGGAAGATATAAATCGATTTTTGATTTGGCAAAGCGAATAGATTTGCGTGCAGCCAACAAAAAGGCGATTGAAAATCTGGCTCTTGCCGGAGGTTTTGACTCTTTTGAAGGAACTACAAGAGCACAATATTTTCATGATGATGGCGACGGAATTACGTTTTATGAAAAAGCGATGCGTTACGGATCGAAGTTTCAGGAAAACGAAAATTCATCGCAGGTAAGTTTGTTTGGAGAAACCAGTGAAGTGCAAATTGCAGAACCGGTTGTGCCTCCTTGTGAAGACTGGAGCACGATGGAAAAACTGGCAAAAGAAAAAGAGGTAGTTGGAATTTATCTTTCCGGACATCCGCTTGATGATTTTAGATTTGAAATGAAATACTTCTGCAATGCACGATTGGAAGCGTTGAAGAGTATGAACGAATATGTGGGCAAAAACCTGACTTTTGCAGGCATCATTCATAACGTACAACATCGTGTAGCAAAGAACGGAAAAGGCTGGGCAGTGTTTAATTTAGAAGGTTACGATGAAAGTTTTGAGTTTAAGATTTTTGGTGAAGAATATTTAAAATTCCGTCACTTCCTGATTCAGAACAATTTTGCATTCCTGAAAATATTGATTAAAGACGGATGGGTAAATCACGATACAGGGAAAAAATCAGAGCCAAGAATGCAGTTTGTCGAAATTAGACAGCTGCAGGACATACTTGAAGCCTTTGCTAAAAAATTAGTTGTATTGTTGAATATAAAAGATCTTCAAACGGAATTTATCCATAAACTAAGCCATTTATTTAATGATAATAAAGGAGATAATTCAGTGACTTTTGAGATCATGGAATTAGAAAAAATTAAGCGTTTAGTTGAGGTAGAAACAACTAATGAGTTTGAAGAAACCGAAGATGCTGTTTTTGTTGATGAAAGTGAAAATGACGATAACGAAGTAGCATTAAGTGAAACCAAAATGCAGGAAGTGAAAGAAGTAGAGGAAATAAAGGTTGTAACCAAATTGACAATGCCAAGCCGACGATTAAAGATCAGGATTTCGACAGAGTTATTGCAGGAATTAGAAAAAATGCAGGTAAATTTTAAGCTGAATTAAATTTTAACAGTTAAAATTTAGAAGAATGCATTTTTTTTAAGTTAAAATTATGCGTGCATAATAGTTTTTTAGTAATATTGCTCAAAATTACAACGTTTTCGTACAAAGGGAAGTATCACAGAGTACAGGAATATGTTAAATTATTATAAGTTTGTATAAATTAATTAAAATCAGAATTATGAAAAAGAGCCTATTTTTATTAGGATTATTAGTTTGCTCTATGGCCACAATGGCGCAAACAGAAACAGCAGATAAACCAGAAAGCTGGTATTTTAAATTAGGAGGATCATATTTTAATCAAACTGCTTCGACAGAGTTTCCAACTGTAGGAGGTCAACTACCAAATAGGGATGTTTATGAAGGTACTTTAGCAAATAATAAATTAGTTTCAAGAGAAGGAATTACAGGTTCTTTTGGACAAGGTTTTAGAAGTGGAATCACTGCTGGTTACCGTTTTTCTGCACGTTTAGGAGTTGAGATGGCTGCAAATTATTATATAAGCAACTCTAAAACAATGGCACAAACTACAAACAGAATGGTTACTCCAAATCCATCTGCTACAGCTCCAGTTACTTATTTGAACTTTACTGCAGAAGGAGAAATTAAAGCTTTTGATTTAGCTCCGGCACTTGTAATGTTTTTAGGTGAAGCTCATGGTTTTGAACCATATACAAAAGTTGGGGTTATTGTTCCAATTCACGGTACATTAGATATTAAAACAGATAGACAATACAATACATTTGTAGGTGCTAATCAAGTTGCTTCAACAAATGCTTATTCAAAAGATGTTGTGAAACCTAATCCTTCACTTGGTTTTATGGCGTCTATTGGTACTTCTTATAAATTAGGAAAACATATTTCGGCTTTTGCTGAATTAGAATACCGTAACTTTACAGTGCACGGAAAAACTAAAGAAACTGAAATATATACTGAAAATGGTGTAGATAAATTAAACACTCCAACTGCTTTCCGTCCTGATGCATCATATTCTGCAAGTCATACCAAATATGTTGAAACAATCAATTCTACTTCAAATAGTAAAGTAACTAATGCAGCTGGTTTTGATAATACTAAAGCTACTGATGATGTTAGTACATACGTTGGAATTTCAGGTTTAGGTTTGACTTTAGGTCTTAAATACAGCCTATAATTTTGTAAAGAAATTTTATAGTTTATAACAAAAGAGGATATTCGTTAAAATATCCTCTTTTTATGTTATAGCGCATTTTTTAAGGATGGATTTTAATCCATCTATAGCATTTTGAATTGCCTCCAGCTTTAGATGGGGTATAAATTGTAAAAGATAAAAAAAGGCTTTAGCCAAAAGACACGAGGTTATTGGGCTAAAGCCTTTTAGTATTGATTCTTCCACCTCCAGCTAAAGCTGAAGGCAATTCAAAAAAATGATTATTTCAAACCTCTAAACTCCTTCAAAACTTCATCAATAACCCAGGTTGTTCTTGCTCCGGAAGTTCCTTTAGAAGGAGAAACTCCTTCATTACCTAAAAGCTCTGCGACAACAGTTTCAATAAAGGGCTGCTGAATATGTAATGGATTTTCAATTGTAATACTCTCTTTTTCGCCATTTGCATATTGAATATGTATTGGGTCATTTCCAAAAGTAGAGAAAGAAATTTTTCCTTTATCACCTACAATTTCAGTATTATCGTAACGTTCAAAACTGGCAAAATTCCATAAACCCGTTCCGTGAATTCCGTTTTCGAATAAAAACGACATAGAAACCGAATCTTCTGCAGGATATGCCTGAAGCTGTGAACTTGCATGTCCGCGAACCCATTTAATCGGACCCAAAACAAAATCAAGAAAATCTAAAGTATGACAAGCCAAATCGACAAAAATTCCACCGCCTGAAATGTGCGGTAAAACCGTCCATGGCAAGTTGATTTCGTCGTCATATCTTTCTTCAAACGGATGATACAAAACGCAATTTACGTGTCGTATAGTTCCTATTTTATTTTGATCGATTAGTTCTTTTATTTTTAAAAATCTTGGTAAACTTCTTCTGTAATATGCCACAAAAAGCGGAATATTATGTTCTTTGCAAACGCTGATCATTTCGTTGCATTCTTCAAATGTCAAAGCCATTGGTTTTTCAACATATACCGGTTTTCCGGCTTTGGCACACAAAATTGTATATTCTTTATGAGAAGAAGGCGGAGTAGCAATATAAACAGCATCGACTTCGGGATCATTTATTAAATCTACGGCATTCGAATACCATTTGGAAACATTATGACGTTTGGCGTAATCTTCGGCAAGAGCAGCGTCTCTTCGCATTACAGCAACTAACGCTGAGTTTGAAGCTTTCTGAAAAGCTGGTCCGCTTTTAACTTCAGTTACATTTCCACAACCTATTATTCCCCATTTTACAATTTTCATTTGTTGGTTTTTTAGTTTCTCAAATTTAAGAGAAAAGAATTGTTTAAAAAAGGTTCGCCGCGAATTCACGAATTATTTTTTCACACAGATTTTAAAAAGATTTAAACAGATTCGTGCAGATCTTATTTTTCAAATTAAATAAATCTGCTCAAATCTGCAGAATCTGCGTGAAACAAATCTTAAAAAAGTTCGCCGCGAATTTCACGAATTTTCACTAATTCTTTGCGGTTAAAAGTTTGCCACAGATTAAAAGATTCTCACAGATTAATGCAAAAATTTACCATGAATGACACGAATTTAATTAGTGAAAATTCGTGAAATTCGTGGCAAAAAAACTTTACAGATTTTAAAATCATTCTAATCCCCTAATCTGTGGCAAAAAAATAACCACAAACTCACAATATTAATTAGTGAATTTGTGGCTATAAAAATTATAGACTAAAGTTTACTTTTTCGGTAAAGCCTTAAATCCCATATTGTAAAGCGTGAACGCCTGAATATCTACATTTTCCTGAATTGTAGCTGCAACAGATTTTCCTGCTCCGTGACCCGCTTTTACATCAATACGAATCAAAACAGGATTATCTCCGGTTTGTTTATCCTGTAATTCTGCAGCAAATTTAAAACTGTGTGCCGGTACAACACGATCGTCATGATCTCCTGTTGTTACCATTGTTGCCGGATATTTTACGCCTTTTTTTACGTTTTGTACTGGCGAATATCCTTTTAAATATTCAAACATTTCTTTATTGTCCTGAGCCGTTCCGTAATCGTACGCCCAGCCTGCACCGGCAGTAAAAGTATGGTAACGTAACATATCCATTACACCTACGGCTGGCAATGCTACTTTAACTAAATCTGGACGTTGTGTCATTGTTGCGCCTACTAATAAACCTCCGTTTGAACCTCCGCGAATCGCTAAGAAATCAGATGAAGTATATTTTTGTGCAATTAAATATTCCGCAGCAGCGATAAAATCATCAAATACATTTTGTTTGTGCAATTTTGTTCCGGCATCATGCCATTTTTTTCCGTATTCACCACCGCCTCTTAAATTGGCAACCGCATAAACACCTCCGTTTTCCATCCATACAGCATTTGCAATACTAAATGCCGGAGTTAAACTAATATTGAATCCACCGTAACCATAAAGAATCGTTGGGTTTTTACCGTCTAGTTTTGTCCCTTTTTTATAAGTAATAATCATCGGGATTTTTGTTCTGTCTTTTGAAGTGTAGAAAACCTGTTTAGATTCATAATCTTCACTTTTAAAATCTACTTTAGGTTTTTGATATACTTCTGATTTGCCTGATTTTGGATCAAAAGAAAAAATACTTCCCGGAGTTGTATAATTGGTAAAGCTGTAATACAAGACTTTTTCATGTTTTTTACCTCCAAATCCGCCGGCAGTTCCTACGGCAGGAAGTTTGATCTCACGAACTAATTTTCCGTTATAGTCATATTGCAAAACCAATGAAACAGCATCTTTTGTATAATTGGCAAATAAATATCCGCCGCCTGTTGAAGGTGCTAAAACATTTTCTGTTTCCTTGATGAAATCTTTCCAGTTTTCTGGTTTCGGATTGCTGAAATCTACAGATACAACGCGTTTGTTTGGCGCATTAAAATCGGTTTCGATAAATAATTTACTTCCATCATTATCAATAATAATATTGTCGCTGTTAAAATTATCAACAATAGTTATAATTGGGCTGTTTGGGGTGGTCAGATCTTTTATGTAAAGCTCATTTCCATAAGTAGAATTGGCTGCTGTAATTACCAAATAATGATTGTCTTCGGTAACATAGCCACCCACATATCTACGTTTTTGATCGGCGCCAAAAATGACTTTATCTTCTTTTTGAGAAGTTCCTAACTTGTGAAAATACAATTTATGCTGATCTGTTTTGGCAGATAATTCGCTTCCTTTTGGTTTGTCGTAACTAGAATAATAAAATCCTTCGTTTCCTAACCATGAAACACCGCTAAATTTTACATCAACTAAAGTATCCTCAAGGACTTTTTTAGACAAAGCATCAATAATGATTACTTTTCTCCAGTCGCTTCCGCCTTCAGAGATAGAATATGCAGCTTTATTTCCATCTTTAGAAAAATCTAAACCGCCAAGTGAAGTCGTTCCATCTTTAGAGAAAGTATTCGGATCCAGAAAAATTTCTTCTTTGCCTTTTTCATCTTTTCTATAAATAACCGATTGATTTTGAAGTCCGTTGTTTTTAGAAAAATAAGTAAACTTTCCTTCTGTATACGGAGCACCTATCTTTTCATAATTCCAAAGTTTTTCCATTCGTTTCTTTAACTCTTCACGAAACGGAATTTTATCCAAATAACCATACGTAACTTCATTTTGTGCTTTTACCCAGGCACCTGTTTCAGCAGATTTATCGTCTTCAAGCCAACGATACGGATCGCTAACTTTAGTATCGAAATACACATCAACAGTTTCGCCTTTTTTAGTTTCGGGATATTTAATATTATTTTGCCCAAATGAAATCCCTGCAGTAGTAATAGCCATTATAAGAATTGTTTTTTTCATAGTTTAGGTTTGTCAGTTGTAACAAAAATAGCACTTTTTGTGTTAAAAAATAAACCATATAAGCTATATAAGTAAATGTAAGCAAGCTTAAATGAACTTATATAACTTATATGGTTTTAAAAAAAATTAGATATTGAAGTTTACTCCTAACACAATATTTCTTCCAATATTTGGTACACCGTCAGTTTTTAATCTCGAAAGATGTGCGATATATTTTTTATCGAATAAATTGTTTCCGTTAAGGTTTACATCAAAAGCAGTTTTACCTAATTTTACAGTTCCTCCAAAACCTAAATTTACTAAAGTATATCCTTTTGAAGCCGTTTCAAAACCACTTACATTACTTTGATCAAAAGTCGAAGAAACGTTTAAAGAAGCATATCCTTCTTCAAACCAATTTTTGATTTTAAATTCAGTTCTTAGCGTATTGTTCCAGTTGTTTGCCGGAATCAGAGGCAAATAATCATTGTTGTCTTTTTTACCCGTTACAGTTTCAAAACTTGTCTCAAAATGCAGCCAGTCTAAAGGATGCGGATGAAAATGCAATCCAAGCTCACCTCCGTATAATTTTGCATTATCCTGAATATAGGCAAAAACGTCATTATCGTCTAAAACATCTCCGGTTGGCGAAGTATAAATGTAATTGTTGATGTGATTGTAAAATCCGTTGATGAAGAATTCAAAATGCGAATTTTTATATTCTAAATTCAAATCAGTCTGAACGTTTTGTTCAGTTTTCAAATTAGCATTTCCAATTTCATAACGGTTTGTTCCTTCATGAACGCCATTTGAAGTCAGCTCAGCAAGATTTGGTGCTCTAAAACCAGTCGCAACATTCAATCGAAGTGTAAGCGGTTCTGCCAGTTTTGTTTTATATCCCAAAGAAGCATTAAAACTGTCAAATGATTTGTCTAAAGGAAGAAAATAACCTTCTTCGCCCTCAGTTCCGTGCGCTTCAGAAGTTACGTTTCTGTTGTCAAAACGCAATCCTGCTTGTAAAACGCTGGAATTCCATTCGTAATTTGCAGTTCCAAAAACACCAAAATCATTCGTTGTAGCATCCGGAATCAAATATTCTTCACCAGAATTCTTGTTCGTTTGATGCATTCCCTGAACACCTAAAATCGTTTCAATTTTACCAAATTTCGGAAAATGATATTTTGCATTATAATTTAAAGTATTCAGTTTCATGTGTAAAGAAGCCTCGTTGTTATCTTCAAATTCACTTCTGTCATTTGAAATGTAGCCCAAATCAACATCTAGTTTCGAATTTTCGAAAAAGATTACATTGTTTAAACTCAATAAATGATTGAAAATTCCCTGTCTTGGAAATTGTGTGTCTTTGCTAGAAGATTGTTCACCAATTCCGTCTTCCGGAATTCCGATATCCAGTTTGTTGTAGTTGTATCTTAAAACACTAGAAAAGCTGGAATTACTGTATCCAATTCCGGTTTTAAAATCGGTTTCATTATAACGTGAATTCGTTACGCGATTGCCATCGGCAATTTTATAATCAGAATGTGTGTTGTAACTTCCTCTAGCTAAAAATTTCCAGTTGTCTGTAGAAGTTTTTAATCCAATAGATGAATTGCTTCCTTGTGTATTCGTGAAATATTTTTGACTGAAATTCGCTTTAAAAGTCCCGGCATCAGCAAACTTTTCAGGATTAAAATATAAAACTCCTCCCAAAGCATCAGAGCCATATAATAAAGAAGCCGGTCCTTTGATAACTTCAACACTTTCAATTCCCGCATCGTTTAAACCTAAACCATGTTCGTCTCCAAATTGTTGATTTTCAATTCTTACCCCTTGAGAATATACCAAAACACGATTTCCGCTTAAACCTCTAATAACCGGTTTTCCGATAGAAGTTCCGGTAGAAATTTGAGAAACTCCCGGAATCGTAGCCAAACCTTCGATTAACGTCGAAGTTCCTTTTTGCTGTAATGTTTTGATGCTTTCATGCTCGACTTTCATAACGTTTTGCGATTGCAATTTGTTGAAAGGAGTTGAAACGACTACTTCGTCCATTTCAAAAATAGATTCGGTAAGAATTATGTCTAAAGTGTTGTCTTTTAATATTTTGGAAATAGTTTTGTTTTGAGTTGTATATCCAACAAAAGCAAAAGCAAGTCGTAAACTTCCGTTTGGAAGATTTTTAAATTCATATTTTCCGTTTTCGTCAGTGGTTGTTCCTCTGTGCAATTCAGGCGCATATACAGAAACGCCGGGCATGGCTTGGTTTTCAAGATTTGTTACGGTTCCTGAAACAGAATTTTGAGCCGAAAGCAGGCTCGAAAACCCTAAAATAAGGGCTAATATTATTTTTTTCATTTGAAAATGATGCTATAGTTAATTGATTTTTTCTTTAAACTAAAACATGAAATCAAAGTAAACTTGCCAATCCTGATACATTTTCAAGATGGAAAACTTGCCTGTTTCGCATTAGAATAAAGACTTTTTTGATTTTTTCGAATAATCGAAATTAAGAAACTAAAGCTGCGGGCGGACCACGTAATAAATAAGCACTTTCTGAAAATGAAAATATTTTTTCTGAACGTGTAAAGAAATAAGGAATTTCTTTGTGTAAAGTATAAAGTTGAAATGAAAATTCTTCGGGAATAATATAACTTCCAAAAGCAAAATGACAAACATAACACAAATCATAATCATGATGCTGATGTGTTATTTCTCCGTTTGGATCACTATAATCATGATGACATTGTTTCTCTGAAAGCTGCTTTACAATATGCTCATAACTGTGTATCGACTGAAACAATATTGAGAACAATACTGTCAGCGCCAAAGAAACACTTAATATGAGCTGCTTTTTTTTCATGCATGACAAAGGTATAAAAGAGCAATGAATAATCGATTTGTTTTTTTGATTCTATTACTGATTTATTGAAAATAGTGCAATGAAAGAATTTATTTGTAGCGAAAAAAAGAATAATTTCATGTCAATTCACTTCTTGAGCCAGCATTATATTATATTTGTAAGTGAAATAATTCAACTCTAAAAAACGTTTACTTGAGAACATCCTTAAAACCAAAATACGATATGCGATTCCTTTTTAGTTGTTTATTTATAATGTCGTTTTTTAGTGTTTTTTCTCAGGAAGAAACAAAGCCTAAAATAGAACCGATTGTAAAAATCGATTCATTATATCGTGAAGATCAGTTTTATTTTTCGATCACTTATAATTTGTTAACTCAGATCCCGGAAGGCCTCAAACAAAATAAATTTTCTGCGGGACTTTCTGCAGGATTTTTGCGCGACATGCCAATTAATAAAAAAAGAACCGTTGCAATTGCTACTGGTTTAGGATTAAGCTATCAGAATTATTTTCAAAATCTTACTATTTCTAAAATGCCCGACGGAGGTTTGGCTTATGCCGTAAGTGACTATAATGATATTAGTTCCAATAGATACAGGCAGTATTTGGTCGATCTTCCAATAGAATTTCGATGGAGAAATTCGACTTATGAAAGTTATAGATTTTGGAGAATTTATGGAGGATTTAAAATTAGTTATGTCTTTTCTAATAAATCTGTTTTAGACAATGGCGAAGAGAAGTATGTAGTTAAAAATAATCCGAATATAAATAAAGTTCAATATGGCGTTTACCTCGCTGCAGGTTACAATACCTGGAATGTTTACCTAAATTACGGATTAAACCCTTTGTTTAAAGACGTCATTACTACTTCTGGACAAAAAATAGATGTTAGAACCTTAAATGCGGGATTGATATTTTATATTTTATAGCCACAGATATAAAAAGAGCATTTGCGGAAATATACCAAGTGCCAAACCAATAAGCAGCTCTTTATTTGTGTGCGCTTCCATAACTAATCTTGATGATGCTACAATTCCCGTCAGGAAAACCATCAACGCAGTCCAATAAGGATTTTGCATTTGCAAGTGAATGCTTAACCCGATAACAAAAACAGTAAATCCGCTAATTGCCATCATGTGCAAACTTGCCTTTATTTTGAAAAGGGATCCTATTAAAGCCAAAATTGTACTGAACAAAGCACCAAGAAAAAAGAAATGCAATTCAGGATAACGCATAATGACAATGCTTCTTTTTACCAATAAAATATAAAGAAAACATTGTAAAATAAGCGGAATTTTGCGTTGCGAAGTTTCATGAACCATTACAGATTTTACATGTCCTGTTGAGCGAAGGAGCATAAAAAATAATACGGGAACCAAAATCGTAATGATGAGAATTTGAAATAAAACATAATATTTCTCCTGATTTGTAAAAATATCACCTTTACAAAACAAATAAAATAAAGTAGCATACATCGAAATAAAAATCGGATGCAATATATAGGAGAATATAGGCAGTATTTTTTTCAAAATCTTTAATTTGAGGTCTTCACAAATATAGGGAAATATTTTTTTTTGCCATGAATTTCACGAATTTTCGCAAATTAAATTCGTGGAATTCGTGACAAACTTTTTAAATTATGTTTAATATTTATTTCACGCAGATTCTGCAGATTTTAGCAGATTTGATAAATAAAAATCTGTGGGCATCTGCTAAAATCTTTTTTAAATCTGCGTGAAAAATAATTCGCGCTAATTTGTGGCAAACCTGTTCAATATTTGTTTCACGCAGATTCTGCAGATTTGATAAATAAAAATCTGTGGGCATCTGCCAAAATCTTTTTTAAATCTGCGTGAAGAATAATTCGGGAAAATTTGTGAAATTAGTGGCAAACCTTTTTTTAAATTTGACAAAAGAAATTTCCAAAATGAGCATAAATTTAAAAAACCTTATATCAGTTCTTGAAGCCAAATGGATTGGCGCTGAAGCTGCTATTTTTATCGATCATATTTCGATTGACAGCCGTTCGTTGCAAAACGGATCGCAAACTTTATTTTTTGCCTTAACCGGCGTAAATAATGATGCTCATTTATATATATCAGAACTTATAGACAAAGGCGTTCAGAATTTTGTTGTGCAGTATATTCCTGAAAATTGCGAGGGGAAAGCCAATTTTATGGTTGTAAAAAACACTTTAAATGCATTGCAGCATTTTGCGGCTTATTACAGACATCTTTTCGATTTTCCAATAATCGGCCTGACCGGAAGCAACGGAAAAACGATTGTAAAAGAATGGCTTAATTTTTTACTAAGTCCGGATTATAATATTATCAGAAGTCCAAAAAGTTATAACTCACAAGTTGGCGTTCCGCTTTCTGTAATTGCTATTAACGAAAAACACAACCTGGGTATTTTTGAAGCGGGAATTTCGACGGTTAACGAAATGGATAAACTCGAAAAAATTATTAAACCAACAATTGGCGTGCTGACCAATATTGGTACGGCGCACGATGAAGGTTTTTTAAATTTAGTGCAAAAGATTGACGAAAAACTGCTTTTGTTTAAAGATTGTCCGGTAATTATTTATCAAAAAAATGAAACTGTTGATTCCTGTATGTCACAATTTGCGGCAGAATATATGCTTCACCCGCGAAAACTTTTTTCATGGAGCTTCAGGGATCAAACGGCTGATGTTTTTATTCTGAAAAAAGAAAAAAGAAACGATAAAACACGTATTGAATATCAATATAAAAATGAAATTTTCGATCTTGAAATTCCGTTTCAGGATTCTGCTTCTATAGAAAATGCTATTTCTTGTTTGCTGGTTTTACTTCATTTTGAGTATGATTCTGCAACAATTCAAAATCGCATGCAAATGTTGTATCCGGTAGAAATGCGCCTGGAAGTTAAAAACGGAATCAACAACTGCAGTATTATTGATGATAGTTACAGCTCTGATTTTCAATCGCTGAAAATTGCGTTGGATTTTCTGGAAAGTCAAAAAAAGAACGCTTCAAAAACGGTTATTTTATCAGATATTTTTCAAAGCGGATTTTCAAATGAAGAATTATATTCTAAAGTTGCCCAGCTTATTTCAGACAATAAAATCAATCGCGTAATTGGCATTGGTTCGACTATTTCATCTTTTGCAGACAAGTTTTCCAATTGTATTACGTTTCAAAATACAGCAGAGTTTATTGCGCATTTTGAAAGCCTGAATTTTGCCAATGAAACTATTTTGATAAAAGGGGCAAGATCATTTCAGTTTGAAGAAATCGTGACTTTACTAGAAGAGAAAACACATGAAACGATTCTTGAAATTAATCTCGATTCGATTAGTCATAACTTAAATTTCTTTAAATCTAAATTGGCCAATGATGTAAAAATCATGGTAATGGTAAAAGCTTTTGGTTATGGAAACGGTGGTTTGGAAATTGCTAAATTGCTTGAACATCATAAAGTCGATTATTTGGGTGTGGCTTTCGCCGATGAAGGAATCTCACTTAAAAATGGCGGAATTAAACTCCCAATTATGGTTTTAAATCCGGAATCGACCAGTTTTCCTTCGATTATTCAATATCAGTTAGAACCTGAAATTTATAGTGTAAAAGGATTAAATGCCTTTTTAAAAATTGCACGAGAAAAGAATCTAAAAGATTTTCCGATTCACATAAAACTTGATACCGGAATGCATCGTTTGGGTTTTGAAGAAAATACATTAACCGAATTAATTGAAACCTTAAAAGGAAACACAACCGTTAAAGTGCAAAGTGTTTTATCACATTTGGCAACAAGTGACGATATGAATCACTATGATTTTGTGATTTCTCAGATTAAGTTATTCGAAAAATTATCATCAAAATTAATTTCAGAATTAAATATTAATCCAATTCGTCATATTTTGAATACTTCGGGAATTAGCAATTTTCCTGAGGCGCAATTTAATATGGTTCGTTTAGGAATTGGTTTATATGGAGTTTCAAACGATCCGGCAGAACAAAAATATCTGGAAAATGTTGGAACTTTAAAATCGATTATTTCTCAGGTTCGCACGATTCCGGCAGGCGATAGCGTAGGCTACGGACGCCGTTTTATGGCAGAGAAACCCACTAAAATTGCAACAATTCCAATTGGTTATGCAGACGGAATTTCACGTTTGTGGGGAAATGAGGTAGGTTATGTTGTCATTAAAAATCAAAAAGCCTCAATTGTAGGTAGTGTTTGTATGGATATGTTAATGGTTAATGTAACCGAAATTGATTGTAAAGAAGGAGATTCGGTTATTATTTTTGGCGAAAGCCCAACAGTAACGGAGATTGCAAATGCTTTAAAAACAATTCCATACGAAATTCTGACTAGTATTTCGCAACGCGTAAAAAGGGTATTTTTCAGATAGTTTGCTGTAACTTTAAAGAAAATTCCGTATTTTCGATATCTATTAATTACAAATAAAAAGAACAGTTATGGGAATATTTTCTGAATTTAAGGAATTTGCAATGAAAGGCAACGTAGTCGATTTGGCTGTCGGTGTTATTATTGGAGCTGCTTTTGGCAAAATTGTAAGCTCATTAATCGAAAATGTAATTACGCCTTTAATATTGAAACCTGCTCTTGATGCGGCGCATTTATCTACTATAGAAGAGCTTACGGCTTTTGGGGGCGTAAAGTATGGTTTGTTTCTTTCGGCAGTAATTAACTTTATAATTGTGGCTTTTGTTTTGTTCTTAATCATTAAAGGAATAAATAATATTAAAAAGAAAGAAGTTCCGCCACCAGCTGCTCCGGCAGGACCAACGCAGGAAGAGCTGCTTATTCAAATTAGGGATTTATTAAAAAATAAACAATAATATAATATACCGCTACACTAAGTCTAACTTAACCGCTTCTTAATTGAGGCGGTTTTTTTTGTTTTGTTTAATTTGTAACATTTTGTTATTTTTTGTGAAGCGCCTTGTTTTGACTTTTATTATGTATACTTTTGCATTATAAATTAGATTTAATTCATACTAAAAATATAAAAATGAGAATAGCGGTTGTAGGTGCCACTGGTATGGTTGGCGAAGTAATGCTTAAAGTGTTGGCAGAAAGAAATTTTCCTGTTACAGAATTAATTCCTGTTGCATCTGAAAAATCAATAGGAAAAGAAATTGAATATAAAGGAACAAAATATAAAGTTGTAGGAATGCAAACAGCGGTTGATATGAAAGCTGATATTGCAGTTTTTTCTGCCGGAGGAGATACGTCATTAGAATGGGCTCCAAAATTTGCTGCTGCCGGAACAACCGTTATCGACAACTCATCGGCATGGAGAATGGATCCGACTAAAAAATTAATAGTGCCGGAAATCAATGCAGATACTTTGACAAGTGCAGATAAAATTATCGCAAATCCAAACTGCTCTACTATTCAAATGGTTTTGGCATTGGCACCTTTGCATAAAAAATACAACATTAAAAGAATCATTGTTTCTACCTACCAATCAATCACCGGAACGGGTGTAAAAGCAGTTAGACAATTAGAAAATGAATACGCAGGAGTTCAGGGAGAAATGGCATACAAATACCCGATCCATAGAAATGCGATTCCACATTGTGATAGTTTCGAAGAGAACGGATACACTAAAGAAGAAATGAAATTAGTGCGTGAGACTCAAAAAATTCTTGGTGATAATACCATCAGAGTTACGGCTACTGCGGTTCGTGTACCAGTTGTAGGCGGACATAGCGAAGCTGTAAATGTTGAGTTTACAAATGATTTTGATGTAAACGAAGTTCGCGAAATTTTACACAATACTGATGGAGTAGTGGTTCAGGATAATTTGGACACATTTACTTACCCAATGCCATTGTATGCAGAAGGTAAAAATGATGTTTTTGTTGGAAGAATTCGTCGTGACGAAAGCCAGGAAAACACATTAAACATGTGGATTGTTGCTGATAACTTAAGAAAAGGAGCTGCAACAAACACAATTCAAATTGCTGAATATTTAATTCAGGCAGGTTTGGTATAATTCGAGATTAAAGAAAATTGTTATAAAGGAAAGACCGTAATTGCAGCAATGTGATTACGGTTTTTTTGTGAAAAAGGATAGAGATTGACAAACCGGACAGGTTTTTATCCCGAGGCTTCGGGACTGTCCGGTTTAATTTAGAGACCAGAAATAAAAAAAGCGAGAATTATAAATTCTCGCTTTTTTTAAATATTCTAGAATTAGCTTCAAATAAAAAATTCCAATAGAACGACCAGCACTATTGGAATTTGGAATTTAAAATATTGTAATTTATTCTTAATATTCAGGTGCCAGTTCTAATTCCAGACCTTCTAATTGCTCCGTAATTGGAATCTGACAACCTAAACGGCTATTAGATTTAACATAAAATGCTTCCGAAAGCATGGCTTCTTCCTCATCTCCCATTTCAGGTAATGCAACATCATTTAGAACGTAACACTGGCAAGAAGCACACATGGCCATTCCTCCGCAGGTTCCCTCAACAGGAAGTTCGTATGCCTTGCATAACTCCATTATATTCATTGCCATATCAGTTGGAGCTTGTAACTCGTGTATAACTCCTTCTCGATCTTTAATCTTTATTAATACATCCATTTTTAATGTTGGAATTTTTCTGATTTAGGATTTAATAACGTGAAAAAATCCTTTTTGTTTATTTTAACTGCCTGGTTTTGTACTAAACGCGTATTCTTTTTTGTTTCCTTCTTTTTGGCGCATTTTTACACCCAGAATATAACCGTTTTTTTCTAATAAAGTTACAACAGCTATCACTGAGTAATAATCTCTATCAGCCTGGAAAATTAGCGTTCCTTCATAAGTTGAGTTTACAACACCTTGTTTATCGGTGCTAACAGAAACTTTTCTTGGGTGTGAAAATTCTGCAGAGCTGTAAGTTGCTTTATTGGCAAATTTAGCTTTTCCGTCGCAGAAATCATATAAAAAATCGTAATTACCAATTCTTAAAGTTCCTTCTTCTTCATTTGAATTTGTCGAGAACACAATTTTTCCTGAATAGGTAAAATCAGACCATTCTTCTGCTTCGTTCAGATAAGCTTTGTCAACAACGAGTGTTGTTATATTTTGTTGAGCATAACTCGCTGAAACAAAAAACATTAATAAAAATAGAGCGTAAAAATTCTTCATATATTTCGGTTTAAGGGGTTACGTCACAAATTTAAGTTAAAAATGTAACAATACCTTACTGAAATATCTTAAAACTTTAGATACTTTTTTAATAAAATCGCAAAAACAAGCTTTTTTTTGAATGTTTTTTGAGTTTTTCGAAATCAAAATCATTAAAGGTCAAATATTCTTGTTAAATCAGAATTTTCTTAGTGACCCTTAAAATTATGTTTATTACATGATATTTACCACAGTTTCTATTTGTGGAGCATATTTTTTTATAGTGGTTTCAACGCCCGCTTTTAGCGTCATTTGATTTACGCTACAGCTAATGCACGCTCCTTCCAGACGAACTTTAACATGTTTGTCATCGTCTATAGAAATAAGTGTAATGTCTCCTCCGTCAGAATTTAAAAAAGGTCTGATTTCGTCAAGAGCCAATAATACGTTGCTTGTTAATTCTTCTGTTGTCATAATATTTATGTGTCAATTAGAGCGAATTAGATAATTAGATAATGTGTCAATTAGAAAATTTTAAATCCTCCAAATATCATTATCTAATTATCTAATTTTCTCATTATAATTATTTCTTTACTGCTGAACAACCTGCCATAGTTGTAATTTTAATAGCTTCGGTAGCAGGTAAGCTTTCATTTCTGTTTACCGTTTCCTGTACAACATTACGGGTAATTTCTTCAAAAATAGTTTCAATTACTGATGCTGTTTGTAAAGCTGCCGGACGGCCATAATCTCCCGCTTCACGAATTGATTGTACAATTGGCACTTCTCCTAAGAAAGGAACATCTAAATCTTCTGCAAGGTTTTTAGCTCCTTCCTGACCAAAAATATAATATTTATTGTCAGGTAATTCTTCCGGTGTAAAGTAAGCCATATTTTCTATAATTCCCAAAACAGGAACATTAATATTGTCCTGCATAAACATGGCAACTCCTTTTTTAGCATCGGCAAGAGCCACCGCTTGTGGTGTACTTACAACAACTGCTCCTGTAATTGGCAATGACTGCATGATCGAAAGATGAATATCTCCTGTTCCCGGAGGTAAATCGATTAACATGAAATCTAATTCTCCCCAATCTGCATCAAAAATCATTTGGTTTAATGCTTTTGCTGCCATTGGTCCTCTCCAGATTACAGCCTGGCTTGGAGCTGTAAAAAATCCGATAGAAAGTATTTTGATCTCATAACTTTCAATAGGTTTCATTTTAGATTTTCCATCAACCATAATCGAAGTCGGTTTTTCGTTTTCGACATCAAACATAATAGGCATAGATGGCCCGTAAATATCCGCATCAAGAACTCCAACTGAAAATCCCATTTTTGCTAATGTTACCGCTAAATTTGCCGTAACAGTAGATTTTCCAACTCCACCTTTACCAGAGGCAACGGCAATTATATTTTTGATTCCCGGAATGGCACGACCTTTAATTTCGTTTTTCTCCGGAGTTTCTACTTTAATGTTTACTTTAATTTTTGCTTCTGGAGATACCAATTCAAGAATTGTTTTTTTGATATCGTCTTCTGCTCTTTTTTTAATGTGCATTGCCGGAGTATGTAATACTAAATCGACTACAACTTCGTCACCAAAAGTTAATACATTGGCAACAGCTCCACTTTCAACCATATTTTTTCCTTCTCCAGCTACGGTAATTGTTTCCAAAGCTTTAAGAATTTCTTTTCTGTCTAATTTCATTTTATTGTCGTGTTTGTATGGACTGAAATTAATTTAAATACTGTTTTTATTTAAACTCATTTCAGACTGCAAAGATAAATGATTCTGTTCGGATTTTGGCTTTTTTGTATTGGATTTGTTGATATAGAGATTATTCAAACCAATACAATCGAATTTTTTATTTTCGGTTTTGAATTGTAAGAAAAAAGAAGATCATAATTTAAATTATTTTCTAATGGATTATAAATGTTAATAAATGTGAATTTTCGTATGATTTTGTAGTTTGAGGTAAAATGCTCTTCAATTTATTTTGTATCTTTGAGTACCCTAAATTTTTTGATTTTCTACTATTATAAAAGATAGACGGAAGCTTATTTTATGGTATTTTATAGTTTTCGCTGTTTTTTAAATAAGATTTATTTCTAAAATTTAAAAAGATAAAACGATGCGAAATTCTACCTTCTTATTTTTATTTATCGTAGTGGGGTTTTTATTTTCTTCTTCCGGTTTTGCTAATAATGAAAAACCGAATCTGCCTCATAAATTGCCTTTAATCGGGAATACTTTGCTTCCTAAAAAATCACTAACAAGATTCAATGTTGATAGTGTTTCTATTATGCAATTTTTCAAAACCTATTCTAAGTTAAAAAAATACCAGAAAGATGTTTTAGAACTCTATAAAAAAAGAGAATACAATACAATTTGGTACGACGATAAAAGAGTTAGCGAATTCGGACATTTGCTATATGAAAAAGTCGATTTATTGAAAGAGCAGGGAATCGAGAAAAAGATGCCTTATAAAGATGAAATCGATGAGATTTTTAATGAAAATGTTACCGATAAACCTTCTCAAATCAATACCGAATTACTACTAACAAGCATGTATGTGTTTTACGCAAGTAATGTTTATTCTGGCGAAGATGCCGCAACCCTGAAAAAAATAGGCTGGTATTTGCCAACCAAAAACATTTCGTATTCCAGAATATTAGACTCTCTTATTGTTGATCCTGCGCGACTTAATCAGGACGAACATCTTTTATTTGGTCAATATTATAAACTTCAGGATGTATTGAAAAAATACAGAACTATCGAAAAGAATAACTTATGGAATAAAATTGATATTGATAGTGCAACATACAAAGAGCTAAAACCAATGGATAGCTCAGCAATGGTAGGACAAATCAGGACACGTTTGTTTGTTGTGGGAGATTTAAAACAAGACTCTAAAAGAAATGTTTATGATGAAGAAATGATGGCGGGCATATTAAATTATAAAAAAAGATATGGACTTAAATTAAATTACACATTAACGAGAGAGCATATCGATCAAATGAATGAACCTGTTTCGAATAGAATTCGAACTATTATGCTCAATATGGAACGCTGCCGCTGGATACCAACAAAACTGGCAAAAGCAAATGAATATATAATGGTTAATATTCCGTCGTTTAGGCTGTTTTATGTCAAAAATGGCAAATACGAAATAGTGTCTGATGTTTTTGTGGGTACCAGAATGACAGAAACGGTTATTTTTAGCGGAATGATGGACAGAATAGTTTTTAGCCCATATTGGAATGTCCCGCAGAGCATAATAGATAACGAATTAAAACTCAAAATTGCGGGCGATAAAAACTATCTGGAAGAAAATAATATGGAGTGGAATGGAGGTCGTGTGCGACAAAAACCAGGGCCTAAAAATTCTCTGGGATTAGTAAAATTTATGTTCCCGAATCCCAACGATATTTATTTACACGATACGCCTGCAAAGAGTTTGTTTGAATTTGAGAAACGAACCTTTAGTCACGGATGTATAAACGTAAAAGAAGCAAAACCATTAGCATTGGCAATTTTAAAAGACAATCCTGACTGGCCGGTTGAAAAAATAGACAAAGCAATGAGCGGAGAAAAAGAAACGCCTTGTGTTCTTAAAAACAAAATTCCAATTTATATCGGATATTTTACCGCATGGGTAAATGATGAAACCGGCGAAATTAGTTTTTTTGCAGATGTTTACGATAGAGACAAACAACTTGATAAACTATTATATTCTGATGTTGTAATGAAATAGATCGATATTCATTTTTAAGAAGAATAAAAAATACCCGTTAGATTTATAAAATCTAACGGGTATTTAAAAAAAATGGTCTACAAGTTCTTATTCATATTTTAAATACTTTAAAATATCTATTTTAGTTACCTGATACGCTTTTGCCGAAACAATTAATAAGGTCAGAACCAATAATGATATAAACGCAATAGTAAACGGGACTACCGAAACTCCAATTCTGAAAGCAAAATTCTCCAGCCATTTTTGCAATAAAATATAAGCAGGAACGACGCCAATCGCAAAACCAATTAAGCAAAAAACAACATATTGTTTTGATAATTCTTTCAATAAAGCATCTGTTTCTGCACCCAAAGTTTTTCTGATAGCGATTTCTTTCAATCGTCTTTCCATCGAAAAAGAAGCCAAAGCAAACAAACCAAAAATAGCGATGACAATAACAACAAGATTTAAAATGAAGAATAAATCTTTTTGTTTTACTTGTTCCTGATACGTTTTTGCAAATCCTTTATTGACAAATTCATAATCAAAAGGATAATCAGGATTTACATTTTTCTCCCAATAGGTTTTTAGTTTTGCCAAAGTTTCGGTTAAATTATTTGGAGAAACTTTTAAATAAACATTATTAAAATTATTCCATTGTAAAGTTTTAAGATTGATAAAAACCATAGGAGGAACTTTATCCTGAAGTCCTGTAATATGAAAATCTTTGACAACACCCACGATTTTAAATTTCATATTTTCCTCATCACTGTCTTTTCCCCAGCCAGATGTTATAATAGTATTTATCGGGTTTTTAAGATTTAAGGTTTTAACCAATGTTTCATTCATTAGCATATTACTAACAGTATCTGATGCAAACTGCGGCAGCAAATCGCGGCCCTGAACAATTTTAATCTTCATCATTTCAAGAAAACCAAAATCCATTTCAACATTTCTTGGCTGTACATGAATACCATTGTGCGTAAACCCGGAACTCGAATTGGTACTGTTACCAAAAGTTCCTGCAAAAGTAGAAATTTCCTGAACTCCTGAAATCTTCTTAATTTCTTGTTTCATGGTCAGATATTGACTTGTTCTTTTTATGCGTTCCGGAGTATTAAAAGGAACCCTAATTACCTGATCGCCACTAAAACCAAGATCTTTATTCATCATATAATCTACCTGTGAGTTTACAATCAATGCACCAATGATAAAAAAGGCAGCAATTCCGAATTGAAAAATCAACATCGAATTTCGAATCCAGATTCCGCTTTTACTTCTTGAGAAATTCCCTTTTAAAACCTTTAAAGTTTCAAAATTTGAGATATAAACAGCAGGAAATATACCGGCAAGAACGATTACTAATCCAAATATAAAAATAAGCTGCAGGTAAAATTCACTGCCATTCATAGTCAAAGTTTTCTTTAAAAAGACATTATAATAAGGCAGGGAAAGTTCAACAATGGCCAAAGCGAAGAGTATGCCCAAAATTACAATTATGGCAGTTTCAAAAATAAACTGGGTAACAATCTGGCTTTTTGTAGCGCCTACAATTTTGCGGACTCCAACTTCTTTAGCGCGTTTTATAGCCGAAGCTGTTGCCAGATTAATATAGTTTACTAATGATAAAACCAAAATCAAAATTGAAAGCCCAACCATGATATAAAGCAATTGTAAATTACCTTTTCCTTCAGGAAAATTAATTCCTTGCGAAGATTTTGTTCCGTGTAAACGCGCCGTTTTTAACTGATCGATTATAACAGTTGTTTCGCCATTTTCCTTAACGTATTGTGCTACCGTCTGACCACTTTCTTTGGCATCTTTTACTGTTCTGTTGACAAAATTTACATTTTGCATTTTCTTTACAAGTGCATTAGGATCAGTGCCTTTTTTGGCTTTAATCATAAGGCCATAATTGAAATTTCCCCAGCTTGTTTTATCACCTTCACGCTTAACACCGCCAAAAACGTAATTTGGTTCTATAGAAGATGGTCTAATCAAATGATAAACCGATTTTACAGTATAAACCTTATTGTTATATGACAGTGATTTACCAATTGGGTCCTGATCATTAAAAAGTAATTTTGCAGTTTCCTCAGATATGGCAACGCTGCTGTCTTCTTTAAGTATATTAGTTTTGGCTCCTTTTACAATCGGAAACGGAAAAACATCAAAAAAACCATTGTCAGACATCGTGATTTTTTCAGCCATTATCTTTTTATTCTGATATTTTATTGGAGCATTGTCATACCATGTATTATTAAAGAAACAAACAGATTCAATTTCAGGAATGGTAGCTTTGCAGGTTTCTCCAAAAGGTATTGAATTGGATGCCCATGTATTTCCGGTGCCGCCAATTTTGTTTAGAACCTGATAAGAATTCTCTTTTTCAGGATTCCATTGGTCGTAGGCGTTTTCATTATTCCAATATAAAATGGCAAAAATTACTCCGGCAATCCCAATGCTTAATCCCAAAACATTTAAAAACGAAAACAATTTGTTTTGCCTTAAATGATATATAAATATTTTAAACCAGTTAAAAATCATAGTTTATTATTTTAGAAACGGTTAGTTAGATAATTGACAATACTTTGCAAACAAATCCCACCAGAATTACGATTGCAGTTACAATAAATTTTATCATTTTATATTTATTTAGCGTCCATAAAAACATCAACATTTCTCTGGTTTAGTTTTTCAGAGAATATTACACCATCTTTCATATGAATTGTTTTTTGCGAAAACGAAGCATCATAATCAGAGTGTGTTACCATCAAAATTGTGGCACCTTTAGCATGCAAATCCGTTAAAAGTTCCATTACTTCATTACCATTTTTACTGTCCAAATTTCCTGTAGGTTCATCGGCAAGAATAATTTTCGGATCGTTTACCAAAGCTCTTGCAACCGCAACACGTTGCTGTTGTCCTCCAGAAAGCTGTTGCGGATAATGTTTCAATCGGTGTGAGATATTTAGTTTCTCAGCAATCGCTTCAATTTTTTGTTTTCTGTCAGATGCTTTTACATTATTGTAAAGCAAAGGCAATTCAATATTATCATAAACAGAAAGTTCATCGATTAGATTAAAATTCTGAAAAATGAATCCGATATTTTCTTTTCGAACATTAGCTCTTCCTTTTTCTTTTAAACCCACCATTTCCTGGTCTAATAATTTATAACTTCCGTCAGTAGCACTGTCAAGAAGCCCAATGATATTTAATAAAGTAGATTTTCCGCAACCTGAAGGTCCCATGATCGTTAAAAAATCTCCTTTTTTAATTTCTAAAGAAATCCCGCTTAATGCAGAAGTTTCTACTTCTTCGGTTCTAAAAACTTTGGTTAAATTTTGAATGGTTATCATATTTTTTAAGGTTTTAATGTTATTGTTTTTTGATTGATGATTGAAACGTATTATTAATTGTTAGTTGTGAATTATTAATTATTAATTATGAATTGTGCCTGTGACTGAAAACTATTGCTGCGAATTACTAATCGACAATTCTTCAATATCTTTATAATCAGAATACGATGAAGTAATGACAGATTCGCCTTCTTTTAATCCTTCGAGAATTTCATAATACGAAGGGTTTTCTCTTCCTAATTTTATATTTCTTCTTTCTGCTTTATTGCCTTTTACTACAAAAATCCATTTTCCGGCGGTTTCCTGATTAAAACTTCCTTTAGGAACAACCAACGTTTTATTTTTCTCCGATAAAATCAACTTCACGCCAAAACTAAGTCCGTCTTGTAAAGTGATGTTTTCTTTAGATGTAAAAGCCAGTTCTACTGTAAAATGACCGCTTTTTACTTCCGGAATTACTTTAGTAACCAAAACTTCAAGTATTTTTCCTTTAAATTCTACCTGTCCTTTTAAGCCTTCTCTTAATTTTTCCAAATAAAATTCATCTACTTCAGCTATCAGTTTATAACCTTGTTTAGAGTCGATTTTCCCGATGCTTTCTCCCGCCTGGAATGTTTTTCCCAAAACAGGTTCAAATGACGTTAATCGACCAGATTCCGGAGCAGTAATCAAAAAATTCTTTTTGTTATTTCTCAAAATATCCAAACTCATTTCCATTGTTTGAATAGAACGGTTGATTTGAGAAATTTGCAATTGATTAGATTGTTTTTCTTTTTGAATACTTTGCTGAATCGTTTTTTTGCGTTCTTCCTGAAAACGTAAACTTTCTTTAAAAGTATTCCAGTCATTTTTCGAAATCACATCTTTAGCAAACAATTTCGAGTTCATGTCGTACAATCTTTTAGCATCATTATAATCGTGTTCTATCAAAACCCAGTCTTTGGTTAAGTTCAGTTCCTGATTTCTAATATTCAGTTTTCCGGTATTCAAGTTGTTGATTTGCTCGATAATAGCCGTTTCCTGAGTCAGGTAATTCAGTTCCGTATTCGGATTATACAAACGAGCCAGCGATTGCCCTTTAGTTACCATGGCACCATTTTCTACAAAAATCTCTTTTACAGAACCACCTTCTGTAACGTTTACAAGCATTACATTCAAAGGTTCTACTTTGGCCTGAAAAACCACAAAATCTTCAAAAAATTCTTTTTCAATTTTTTGAACCGTAAGTTCTTCTGCTTTTACATTTAAACTTCTTTTAGTGCTAAAAGAAAAAAAGACGATCACAGCCAAAACTAAAAAAACAGCAATTGCTATTGTCAGATACCTAAATTTTCTATTTTTACGAGGAATTACCTTGTCCATTTTTTAAATAATTTACTGATAATCAATAGGTAAATATTGTGCCACAAAAAGTATTATTTGTAAAGCATTGATTTTAAAGGAGCTTTAAAAAACAATCAAAAAAAGAGTGTTCGATAATGAACAGTTGACCGTTCAAAATCGGACAAAAAAGACAACATGCGAAAAAAACAAGCCCAAATATTAGTTGTTGACGATCAGGAAGAAATTCTTTTTTCGGCAAAAATGATTCTCAAAAAACATTTTGAAACCATTTTTACAGCGAATAGTCCCAAAAAGATTATTTCTATTTTAAATGAAAATGAAATAAACGTGGTTTTGTTAGACATGAATTACCGAATTGGTTTTGAAGACGGGCGCGAAGGAATTCATTGGCTAAAAGAAATAAAAACACTTTCGCCGCAAACCATTGTGATTTTAATGACTGCTTTTGGTAAAATTGATACCGCTGTTGAAGGTATAAAAATTGGCGCTTTTGATTATGTTTTAAAACCTTGGCACAACGAAAGATTACTGGAAACCATTGATAAGGCTGTCGCCGAAAGCAGAAAGAATACCAAGAAGACAATAATTGAAAAAACAGAAAAACGTTATTTTACCGGAACTTCCATCAAAATAAAACAAGCTTATTCTATGGCAGAAAAAGTAGCCAGAACAGAGGCTAATGTTTTGATTTTGGGAGAAAACGGAACAGGAAAATATGTTTTTGCCGAGTTTATTCATCAAAATTCAGAACGAAAAAATCAGCCTTTTGTACATGTTGATTTAGGTTCTTTGAGTGATAATTTATTCGAAAGCGAACTTTTTGGTTATGCCAAAGGTGCTTTTACCGATGCCAAAACCGATACGCCAGGAAGATTTGAAACCGCACAAAACGGCACTATTTTTTTGGATGAAATAGGAAATATTCCGTTGCATTTGCAATCTAAATTATTGCATGTTTTGCAAACCAAAACCGTAACACGTTTGGGCGAAAGCAAAGCCAGACCGTTGAATGTTCGCATTATTGCAGCAACAAACAGCGATATTAAAACTGAGGTAAAAAATAAAACCTTTCGAGAAGATTTGTTGTACCGAATTAATACAATGGAAATTCATTTGCCGTCATTACGTGAACGAAAAGATGATATTGTACCAATGGCAGATTTTATCTTAGAGCAAATTGCTGAAAAATACAATCAAACCGATTGGCATTTTGAGGATAATGTTGCGCCATATTTAGAAAAATATCCGTGGAAAGGGAATATCCGCGAAATGGAAAATAAGATCGAACGCGCTTTGATTTTAGCCGATAATAATACGATTTCTGTGCAGGATCTGGATATTCTTGATTTTGAAGAAATTCAGGAAAACGACGAAAATCCGTTATCAGAAATGGAAAGGAATGCCATCGAAAAAGCATTATTTAAACACCACGGAAACATCAGCAAAACCGCCGAAGAACTAGGTTTGTCAAGAGCCGCTTTATATCGAAGAATTGAGAAATACGATTTAAAGAATATTTAAACACAGTGTTGATTTTACCGCAAAGCACGCAAGGTATTTTTTCGGTGTGTTTGCATTGGCTTTATTAAGTTCGCAAAGCTGTTTGGCGAACTTTGCGTAAACCCTTTGCGAACTTTGCGGTTAAATTTCATCAGCATTATCAAGAAAAAAACAATGAAAAATTGGAAGTTTTATAACGCCTTGTTTGTGAGAATCTTATTTGTTATGATTCTCTTTTTCATTTGTGTGTTTTTAATTTATAAAATGTTTTATTACAATGCTATTTTGATTGGGCTTTTTGCCCTAGTAATGCTTTTTGAAATGTATTTTTATGTCAAAAATCAATTGCTTTTTTACGACAGAACATTGCTCTCGATGCTTCAAAACGATTTTTCGACCAATTTCCCGGAAGAAAATAAAAACGAAAATTTTAAAAGTATGTATCTTTTATATGAAAGTTTAAAAGTGCAGCAACAGGAACAAACATCAAAAGAAATTGTTTACCAATCGATTTTAAATAATATCGAAACAGGCGTTTTAATTCTAGAAAAAGACAATGAAGAATGGAATATTTTTTTGATGAACGATTGTTTTTCAGATTTATTCAAAGTTCCAAAAGTGAGTCATTGGAAATACCTTAAAAATTATCTTCCATCGCTTTGCAGCGAAATTGAGAAAACAGAATTTTCAGAACTAAAATCGGCGATTTCGATTAAAATTGAAGAACAGGATGTGCAGACTTTTATTTTGCAAACCTCTCTCACCAAAACCTATAACAAAGAATATTTCATCATTTTATTGGATAGTATTCAGCGTGTAATTGAAAAAAAGGAAAAAGAAGCCTGGATCAATTTGATGAAGATTATTTCGCACGAATTAATGAATTCTTTAACGCCAATACGCGCGCTTTCGCAGAATTTACTCCAAATTGTAGATCAGGAGAAACTGGAAGAAGATGATTTTGATGATATTAAAAGCAGTATTTCGACGATAATAAACCGAAGTGATCATTTACAGGTTTTTGTAGAAAACTACCGTAAATTGGCCATGCTGCCAACGCCAACAAAAGTAATGACGCCAATAAATGCTCTTTTTGGAGATTGTTTACGAATCATGAATCCGATTTTAAAAGCGGAAAACATTGAATTGGTAAATGACATTAACAGTTCACGTTCGATTTTAATTGATAAAAACCAAATGGAACAAGTTATTATCAATTTGATTACAAACAGTATTTACGCCTTAAAAGAAAAACAGGAAAAGAAAATGTTTCTGTCAAGTTATACAGAAAACAACCGTTTTTTCATTACCATTTCAGACAACGGAAAAGGAATCGATTCTGAAATTCGGGACAAAGTATTCTTGCCATTTTTCACGACCAGAAAAGACGGTGCCGGAATTGGTTTAACGCTTTCTAAAAACATTATAGAAGCACACGGCGGTTATTTAAGCTATCAAACCGATGAAGACAAAACTAGTTTTGTTATTTGCCTGATTTGATGATTTCTGCCATCCGTTTTCCTGCAAGGTTTTCAAAACCTTGTAGGTATATTGTCGTAAAGTATTTTTTGTTTAGATTAAAGCTGATTTAAAAGTCAAACCTACAAGGTTTTGGAAACCTTGCAGGAAATCCTAAAATGAGATCATATCACTTATATGGTGAAAATTAATATTCCACTTCAGGAGTCCAAAAATGCTTCTCAAAATCTATAATTTGATTATCGACGACTTTAATGCCTTCGTTTTCCAAAAGCTGCTGCATTAAATTGGTTCCGTCAAAATGATGTTTTCCCGTAAGAAGCCCTTTTCTGTTAACAACGCGATGTGCAGGAACATCGTCCATATTATGGCAGGCGTTCATGGCCCAGCCGACCATTCGGGCAGAGCGTGCGGTTCCTAAAGCTTTCGCAATAGCACCATAAGAAGTTACTTTTCCGTACGGAATTTGTCTTGCAATGGCATAAACTTTTTCAAAAAAATTATCCTCAGCCATAAGTTTAAATTATTTACCATTAAGACATTAAGTTTCATTAAGTCGAAACTTAAATTTTATCTAAAAGGTAATTAAGAAAGTGAAGTTACAAAGCGAAACTTAATTTTTCTTAATTTCTTAATGGTTCAATTTTTATAAAACCTAAATTTTTAATCTGTAGTTATCCGAAATAGTAATTCAAAATATTAAAAAGTGTTACGACGGCAATTAAACCTGTAATGCTTCCAATAATAGTATTCATGTTGCGCATTAGATAATCTGTTTTCTTTTCGATTCTTCCAAAGAAAGCAACATAGCTGTAAAGAGCTGCGAAAGATCCTAAAACAGATCCTAAAACAAAAGTAAAAATAATGTTGTTTTCAAATACAAAAAGATGGTAGGAAGCCAAAGTAACGCTCACCACAACGTAATAAGGAATCGGGAAAAAATTCAACCCCGAAAGTAACATTCCTAAAAAGAAACGGCTTTTTTTACTGCTTTTTTTAATCTTCGATTTCTTTTTGGTTTTTGGTTCTTTGGCAAGAAATAAAAAGTAAATCGTTAAAAAAGCAAAAATTACAAAACCAACCTCGCGTAATAAAGTTACAACATCTGGTCGGTTATCAATTACCTGTGCAAATAAAACCGCTACAAAAACCTGAAAAAATATGACTAAAACAGCACCAATAACAAACCACAAGGCATTCTTTTTTCCTTCTTTCAAGTTTATTTTGGCTGCCGTCATGTTAATTAAGCCAGGCGGGATAATTCCAATGAAAGCTGCAATAAAACCTGAAAGTAATGGAGTAAGTAAGGCCATTCAGTTGTTTAATATGTTCGTAAATTTGTTTTCAAAATTAAATTAATCTTTAATTTTGAAGCGAATATACGTAATTGCCTTATTAATTTCTAAATATTGTTTTTCATAAAATGTTTGAAAAGCAGTAACTTCTTCCGGACTTCCTTCATTTGTATACACATTATGATTGGCATATAAAACTTCATGCCCTTCTCCGTGAAGCAATCCCAGCGTATAACCGTGCATAAATTCGCTGTCGGTTTTAAGGTTCACAACACCGTCTTTTTTAAGGATTTTTTTATACAATTTCAAAAATTCAGAATTCGTCATTCTGTGTTTTGTTCTCTTGTATTTAATTTGCGGATCCGGAAAAGTAATCCAGATTTCATCCACTTCATTATCAGCAAAAATATGATTGATCAATTCGATTTGAGTTCGAATAAAAGCAACATTATGTAGGCCGTTTTCAACAGCGGTTTTTGCACCTCTCCAGAAACGCGCGCCTTTGATGTCAATTCCGATAAAATTTTTGTTTGGATATCTTTCTGCCAATCCAACAGAATATTCTCCCTTTCCACATCCTAATTCTAAAACTAATGGATTATCATTTTTGAAGAAATCAGAGTTCCATTTTCCTTTTAAAGGCATTAAATCGCCTACAACTTCTTCTCTGGTTGGTTGAAAAACGTTTTGAAATGTTTCGTTTTCTCTGAATCTTTTTAGTTTATTTTTACTTCCCACTTGTACAAAAATTTTCGGCAAAATTAAGGAATATAAACGAATGAAAATAGCGCAATTACGTTTAAAGTTTTTTGCCACGAATTTTTCAGGAAGAATATTTTTTTTCGCCACGAATTACACGAATTTTCGCGAATTAATTTTTACAGTTTGAAAGAAAAAATTAGTGAAAATTAGTGCAATTCGTGGCAAACTTTTTTACCCGTAATGCGCCTCAGTAATTGGTTTCAATTTTGGATCAAGTGTTTCATCGTGTTGAGATAAATCCAATCCAATATGTTCGTTTTCTTCTGAAACTCGAAGAGGAATAATGAAATTCGTTACTTTAAACAAGAAATAAGCACCAAAGAAAGTAAATATCGAAACCAGAACCAACGCCATCATATGATGTGCAAATACGTTCCAGCCACCGTGAAGTAAACTTGCATCTTCGCCGTGAGCGAAAATCGCAGTTAAGATCATTCCCATAATTCCGCCAACACCGTGACAGGCAAAAACGTCAAGCGTATCATCAAATCTTTTAGATAAACGACAATTTACAACTGAGTTTGAAACCAAAGCCGTGATGAATCCGAAAAACATACTTTCCGGAACCGATACAAAACCTGCAGCAGGCGTTATGGCAACTAAACCGACAACGGCACCAATACAAGCGCCAAGAGCCGAAACTTTTCTGCCATTCATTCGATCAAAGAAAACCCAAGTTAACATGGCTGCAGCAGATGAAGTTGTGGTTGTAGCAAAAGCCATTGCGGCTGTTCCATTCGCGGCAAGCGCAGATCCGGCGTTGAAACCAAACCAGCCAAACCATAACATTCCGGTTCCTAATAATACAAACGGAATATTGGTTGGAATATGATCGCTGTTTTTTCTTTTCCCTAAAACCAGAACTCCTGCCAAAGCAGCAAATCCTGAACTCATGTGTACTACCGTTCCTCCGGCGAAATCTTTTACGCCAAAATAACTTCCTAAAACACCTGTTGGATACCAAACCGAATGGCACAAAGGCGCGTATATGAAAATCGTGAATAAACTAATGAAAAGTAAATACGAGATAAATCGAACACGTTCTGCAAACGAACCCGTAATAATGGCCGGAGCAATAATCGCGAATTTCATTTGAAACAATGCAAATAACATAAACGGAATCGTGTTTGCCAATTGTTTATGAGGCAAAACACCCACATAATCCATGAAAGCAAAAGTTGTCGGGTTTCCGAAGAAACTATAAAAGTGATCTCCTGAGCCAAAACCAACCGGTTCTCCAAAAGCCAGACTAAAAGCAACTACAACCCATAAAAGCGTAACAACGCCCAAACAAATGAAACTTTGCAGCATGGTCGAAATCACATTTTTTCGGCCTACCATTCCGCCATAAAAAAAGGATAATCCCGGCGTCATGATTAAAACCAGACAACACGAAGTCAACATCCAGGCAACATCGGCAGGAACTATATGATCTGTTGTTCCAAATTCTGATGCTACATAGCTATTTTCGGTAACTGTTGGCCAAAATGCACCTGTAATACAAACAATACTTATAATAATAAAGGAGATGACCCAGCGTTTTTCTATTTTCATTTTTCAAATACTTTATTGAACCCTATTTTTTTTGGGGTCAAAGTTAAAAAAAAATCAATATTTAGATTTTCAGGGCTCAAAAAATAGAGGCTTGATGTTTATTTTAGTTGATTTTGTAAAATTCGATCTCTTTTTTTGAGACAATCTTATTTTGAACTTCTAATTTACAACCAAAATTGTCAATTATATTATAATTAATTTGATATCGGGTTTTGTAAAACGCTAGAAAAGTTAGGATTATAATAAGAAACACTGAAATTGTTTATTTTTTCTTAAGCTTGCCAATTAAAACATCTTCTACCGGAGATTTTAATTTCGTTACAGCATCAACTTCATCATTCGGAATTGTCATGGATAAAACGTAATGTTGAATTTTCCATTCTTTCCCCACTTTTACTAAAACGCCAGATCCGCGACAGATTTTCATTTGTGTATTTAACAATTCATCAAACCACGCAATTTTTCCGGATTTATCAAAAAAGATATGACGTTCAAGAGTCGTAAAATTCCACGTTGTTCCTTTATCGAAAAATGGTTTTGCCCAAACTTGAAATTCTTTTTTTGTCCAGTTTTCTGTAGCATCAGTACCTATGTAAATCGCATCATCGCTTAATGCAGAAAAATAAGCGTCGAATTTTACATCGGCAGCGGCTTTGTGCCAGGCGTCTAGTGTTTGATTGATTTTGTCTTTTTCAACGTTTTGCGCATTTGCAAAAGCGGTAACGAATAATAGAAGCAGGATTGATTTTTTCATGTAAAGTTTGTTTTGGTTAAAGTTAGCAAATATTATAATAATCTCGCAAAGTCGCGAAGGCGCAAAGTTTTTTGCTGCAAATTATTTCACGCAGATTTTAAAAAGATTTAAGCAGATATGCGCAGATGATTTTTTGCAAGTGATTTAATTAAAAAAAAAATCTGCTCAAATCTGTATAATTTGCGTGAAACAAAAACTTTGCGCTTCTGCGACTTTGCGAGATTAAAACACAAAACACAAACTTAAATTATCTTATATAACTTATATGGTGAAACGTCAAAAACCACTATATTTGAGGGCTTTTAAAATCTACAATCATGAATTCAAAAATACTTATCAGTTTGTTAGTTCTTACTTCAATACTTTTTACTTCTTGCAAAAAAGAATTAGAACCTCAGGAAAACACACCAACATCAGAATTAGTAAAATTAGGATTGATGAAGGATACCACAAAAGTAAATTCTGTTGTTCAAACTCCGGTTCAAACCAATCCAAATACCGTTTTGAGTTCTAATGCCGGACTAAATCCTGCACATGGACAACCCGGACACCGATGTGATATTGCTGTTGGTGCGCCATTAAATTCGGCTCCAACGCAAGGACAAACGGCAACAGCTCAGCCAACGCAAACCGTTCAGGTAAACCCCACTCAGCAACAAAAGATGGTTACGACTACAACAACAACTGCAGCGCCTGTAAAAGTAGGAAAGGGAATGAACCCGTCGCACGGACAACCCGGACACAGATGTGATATTCCGGTTGGAGCGTCTTTAAATTCGCCGGTTGCAGCAAAACAAACAACGACAAATACAGCACAAAGCGGAAGCACTTCGCAAAGTTTTACTGTTACACCACCAGCAAACAATAATGTTCCGGCTTTATTAAGTACCGAAACCCCAACTGTAGCCGAAGGAATGAATCCGGCTCACGGACAACCCGGACACCGTTGCGATATCGCGGTAGGAGCGCCGTTACCGAAATCTTAATTTTTTTTCACCATATAAGTTATATAAGTTCATATAAACTTTGTGGTAAGCTTTGCGGAATAAAAAATTAAAGTTCAGGTTAGTTTTGTGTTAAGCCTGCTATATAAAAAAACAAACCATATAAGTCATATAAGTTCAAATTAGTTTTGCGTTATGCACTACTAAATTAAATGAACTCATATGACTTATATGGTTTAAAAATTTACCGGCTTGTTATATAGCCACAAACTTTAATATGAACTTATATAACTTATATGGTGAAAAAAACGTTCAGGACATATTTAGTGTTCTTTCATTTTTTCGAAAGTAGTAGTCAATGATTTTTTTGCTTTTGCCAAAGCGCCACTAAAGGCTTTTTCTATAGTATCAGCGTGTTCTGTAACTGTTAGTGGTTGTAATTTTGCAGTACGCACTTCGATTACACATTTTTTATCGTTAAGGCTGAATTTCTCTCCGTTTTCATCTCCGAAATGTACTTCAACGCGGGTTATTTTTTCTTCAAAACGAGTTAAGCCTTTTTCTAATTCTTCAGAAAAATAAGCGGCTAATCTTTCGTGTCCTTCAATGTTTTTGTCGGTATTGATTTGAATCTTCATATTGGTTTATATTTAATGATTATTCTCAAAGCTATTTTATTTAGGTTGAAAAGCCAAGTGAGTTAATAAAACATTATGAATTTTTTTTGCGAAAAATTGATCGCATTTTTTGTTAGACTTGGCAGATGTCGAAATGTTATTATGGAACGCAGATTTAACGGATTCACTTCGTGAAAACGCGGATAAAAACAGATTTTTTTATTTGTGTTTTTTCTGTCTGCTTGAATTGGAAGTTTCACAATATTGTCAGGCTGAGCGTCCTCGATCCCGAAGTTTCGGGACGGGAGAAGCCCACACAACAATAAGCAAACAAACTAAGAATTAACTTTTTCAATCAATACCAAAACCCCACGTTTTTTGGTATCTTTGCAGTCCTAAACTTTCAGATTATGACTTCGATAAAACTTTTGCCCATGCGGTATGCTGGCGGTATTGGAAACAACTGCAACGCTCTGAAAGGCGTAGGACAGCTAACCTGTATGGGTTTTATATTCCCTAAACTTTCAGATTATGAGTGTAAACTCCCTTTCAAAAGAAACAGAATTACGGTTAAACGAATTTTTCAACCAAGCGACTGACCCCAAAAGTTTCGCAAAAGCAATTCGAAGAGTAAATTATCTTCTCGCCATGTCTCTAATGCGCGAATGCGAAACTCTGCAAATCGATATGAAATCAGTTGAAGAAGGTTATTTCTGGCTCAATGAATTAGCCGAGATTTTAAATCCTTATTTGGATTTTGAATAAAATTTACAATGGGAAAAGCCACTGATGAAGTGGCTTTTTTTATTTTGTTTTTTGTCTTTCGTTTATTGCGTTTTGAATTTCAAGAATACACGAATCTAAATTCTTTTTGATATCATTACTCCAAAAACGAAGAATCTTCCAGTTTTGAGATTCTAAATACGCATTGACTTCTATATCTCGTTGCATATTTCGTTCTATTTTTTTGATCCAATACTCCGAATTGGTTTGAGGCTTTCTTTTGGTCTCCCAATCTTTTCCATGAAAAAATTCGCCATCAACAAAAATGGCAATTTTAAGTATTGTAAAAGTTAAATCTGGGCAGCCAAAAATTTTTCGATTGTTTTTTCTATAACGGTATCCAAGATGCCATAAAGCTTTTGCCAAAGTAATTTCTTCCTTGGTATCTTTGCTGCGGATAGCACTCATAACTTTGGAACGTTGTTGTGGTGTAAAACAATCCATAGGTTTAATTATTAAAGATTTAAATTTAATAATTAGTGGTATTTTATGGATTATATGTTATTTAATAAAAGTTGTATTATTTTACTATGAATGAGTTAATTAATGTTTGCTTTTTAATATTTGTTTAGATTAAAATAAATATAAAGAAATTATTAATGTAGGTATATTAACCAATAAAAAGGTGATTTGTAGAAAGAGTATGTGGTGCAGAAACTAAATTTATGTCAAATTTTAGTGATGGCTCAATTCTAGAACTTGCATTATGAATTCGAAAAGAAATTTGCCAACCTTCATTTAAGGTAACTAAGAGTGTGGTTTTGGAATTATCTTGATATACAACTTCAATTAATCGATTTGGTAATTTCAATCGTGGCATTTTTGCTTTTGGTTTTATATCCTTAAATGGTAAGTTTAGTGTACCATGTAAATTATAAGCTTGTATCTCAACTTTATTTTTGCCTTTAATAACCTTGTAAAAATCTTGATTTCCAATTAGATATTTGACTAATCTTTCCGCAACAATTCCAGGATTTTCAGTATCTAATCGTAATAATTCAGTCTTGAAAGCATTTAAAACAGGTACGTAAACAGATGTGTGATAATCACCTAAAGTATCCCATGTTTGTGTTGCTTTGCTTGCTGTCCTCAAAACTGCTAAATTGCTAAAAATAGGTTTAATTTCTTCAAAATAATCAGATGAACAAGGAAAACCTAGCCATTTTTCTCCAAAATTAATGTCATTGGATAGACGAGAATGTTTGACTGCTCTATGATTATTTTTTGCTGAAATCCCTATTTCCCAATTTTGTAATGATCTAATCATTAAAACATCACGAACATCTCCACTTTGACCGGCTTTATCAGCAACAATTTCCAGTTGTAAAATATCTTCTGAATTAATTCCATTTGATAAGCGAGGTTCAATATCAAGAAGAAAATTAACAGAAAAACTAGCGACCAATTGATAATGGCTTTGTTCTTTTTCATCAAAATTTAAAAAGCATTTAAGCGCGGTTTTAAATGACTCATTTTCGATAATTGTAACAGAAGTCAGAACTTTCAAGCGCTCAGAAAATTCATTTAATAAAGCATATTCAAAAGCTTTACCATTAATTGTTTGTGTCGATGTTTTTATCATTATGCGGACATGTTTTTAATTATTTCGTTCATTTTTTCAAGTACAACATTTCCATTTATCTCATTTTCAATATTTTTTGAATTAGCTTTTTTTGTGTTTTTTAATTCTTGTAGATCAGAATGTATTTTTTGAGCTAAAACTTTCCCCATTCTTACAGGAACCGCATTTCCAATCATTTTATAGCCAGCTACAACATTATTATATTCAAAAGAAAACGAATCAGGAAAAGTTTGAATTCTAGCGCATTCTCGAATACTTAATCTTCTGTATAAATGTTCTTTACCTTTTACAAATTCTCGAATATTTTGTTCAATAAAATTCATTTTTGGAGCCTGTGGATGAAGTGGTGCATGTCGTCCCCCTGCTTGAATAGTGAATGAAACTTCATCCCAAGAACGAACTCTGTTTCTTGACATAAACATTGATGAAAAACCTCCAATCATATATTCATGATTTAAAATTTTGCAATCGCTACCATTTGTGTAATTTCCTAACTTTGCAGGCAATACATTATCTTTCAAATCGCCGATGGCTTTTTCGAGTGTAATTTTGTTTTCAAGTGTAGTTGGTCTTGGGAATGTAAATTTCATTCCTAAATCTTTTCTATACCCAATAAAAAATACACGTTTTCGATCTTGTGGTACACCGTAATCGGAAACATTTAACATTTGAAATGTCAAATCATAGCCGATGTCAGTAAACATTTGCTTTATATTCTCTAGGGCATCTTTATGTGTAGTTAATAGCATTCCTGATACGTTTTCGGCTAAGAAAAACTTAGGTTTTTTATCAGCTAAAATTCTCATAAATTCATAAAAAAGTTGACCTCTTTTATCTGAAATGCCTCTCTTTGATCCGGCTTCTGACCAACTTTGGCAAGGTGGTCCACCAATTATTCCGTCACAATCTGGAACTTCACTAGAAGGAATGTCAACAATACTTCTTTTATCTAAAAATGTTTTTGTGTGGTTTTTTTCATAAGTTGCCCAAATTTCCTTGTCGTATTCATTCGCCCATATAACATCAAAACCTGCTTTTTCAAAACCTAAATCAAGCCCTCCAGCTCCTGCAAAAAATGACACTACTTTCATCCAATTTAAACATTATAATTATGATTACAAACTTACAATTTTAATGAACATGATTGCCTTCAATTTATAAAATTGATACAAAACGGAACAATTAATGTAGTGTAAATCGTATAATATTTTTTTGTTTTCATTATTAATCAGATTGTAATATTGCCTACTTATCCTTCCCCTTCTTCCCCCACTTAATTTTCATTTTCCCTTCATCATCCACCGCAACCAAATGCAGGACAATTCCGCGATCACGAACGGCGTCGCGTTCTTCCTGGCTGGCAAGTTTGGCGTCGTTTTTAGAGTTTCGGAGTGGGATGGTGAGGGCGAGATTGGTGCCTCGGCCAAAAGAATAAATTCCGTTAATGTCTAAGTTGAGCACATTAGAACTGATAAGGAGGTTGTTAATATCAATTTGCTCGCCGCGCATGTTGAGGTTTCCGGATAAATCGCTGAAGGTTATGTTCTGAACATCGCGAAACGGAAAAGCAAATTTACCTACTTTTACAATCGGTTCAAAATTGAGTAAAGCGCCCTGAGTCACTTTAAAATCTAGTTTTCCGTGCATCGAATTGGTCAGTAATTCACCCCGACTGTTGATAAAACCACTCACATTGGCGTGACTGCTCAATCTGCCTTTTATGTTTTTGGGACTAAAAGAGGTGATTCCGAAATTGTTGAACGACCTTAAAAAACTGGCAATATCTACACGATTTACCTGCGCGTTGGAGACAAAATTATAGTTCTTGCCATTTGGCGAAATTGTAGTATTAAAAGTAATGCTTCCGCCGGAAGTTTGAAGTGAACCATTTTTAATTACAAGGCGTGAATCGATCATCTGGATTTCGGCTTTTGTGTTTGTGGCGGTCAGTTTATTGTAGTTTATTTTATCAGCTTTGATGTTGATGTCTACGATGCATTTTTCGATGGCGTTTCGCAATTGGTCAGACATTGTGGTTTTTTTTGCAGTGACTTTCTTTTTTTGTGAACTTGCCAAAACGCCTAAAAATTGTTTTAAGTCAATATTGGGGCAATAAATATCCCAGTTTACAATCATTTTTTCGGGAGCGTCGTAATATAAATTCAGGAAATTATCGATTTTGCCTTCCAGATAAATGATGTTTTTGTTGTGTTTGTAAGCGATTTTTTTAATCAATAACGCTTTTTCGGTAAAGTCGAGCTGAACGTTTACTTTTTCGGCGTGAAGATTCTTTGGAATAAAATGAAAAGAAACATCTTTTACGTTTACATTGCCAATAAAACGGGGTTTGGTAATGTATAAATCGACAATATCAAATTGAAATTTTAAGTTGGCCGAAGCGTGACCTTCGGTAAAATGAATCCATTTTTCGGTATTTTCTTCATTGAGGTTCTCGATGTCAAAATCAGAATTTACAATTCCGGTTGCCAGTGGTTTTTCTAAATTATTAATCACAGCCTGTGGAATTGTAAGCGGAATATTTTTGTATTTACCCGAAAATCGGGTTAAAATTACGGCAGAGTTTGCGTCGTTAAAACCGTCTTTTGGCTTGAAATTATTGGTAAAAATGCCTTTAAAACCACAATCGGTAATTAATCCGTCGGGAATACTGAGTTCGTTGTTTTTTACTTCGGCCTGAACCACAATTTTCGGATCGCCTTCCTGATTAAAATCGCCTTTAATGTCGCAATTAACATCGATTTCTTCTTTTAAATCAAATCGGTTCAACTTCGAACTAATGTTTGCCGATAATAAATTCGACGCATTTTGCCATAAAATCGTTGTGGTAATATTGATTCCGAAAAGCGCTTTTCCTTCGGTAAGATTAAAAAAAGCAATAATATCAAAAGAGTCGGTTCCGATTTTCAGATTTTTGGTGACAACATCAATTTTTTCTTTTTCATCGGAATAAGAAACATTAAAAGTGCCTTCGAGAATTTTTTGTTTCGCAAAACTGCCGTGAACGGTATTAAAAGCCAGGCTTTCTATATTGGTTCTCAGGTAAACATCGGTTTGCCAGTCGTCTCCGTCAAAATCAACTTTCGATTTTAAACTTTCGATTTCAAAATCAAATAATTTATGTCCAACGTGATTGTCTAAAGTAAAATGAACGTCGTTGAGGTCGATTTGGTCAATGCTGGTTTCGGTATCAGATTTATCTTCTGCCGATTTTTTCTTCTTGGGTTTAAAAATATTGGCGTTCGAATAACCGTTTTCGGCTTTATAAACATAAATATCTGCATCGTTAATGAGCATTTTATGAATGTTGATTTCGTTTTGCAATAAACTCCAAACATTCAAACGAACTTCGATTTCTTTGGCTTTCAATAAAGTATGTTTGTGGATATTCCATTGGTTGTCTTTGATTTCGACATCTTTCAGCGCAAGCGTAAAATTCGGGAAACCGGTTAAAAATTTATATTGAAAATCGCCAACATGAAATTTTCCATTTATGTTTTCATTAATTTTTGTGTTGATTTTAGCAATGATTTCGGTTTTATTCCGATTAAAATAAAACGATAAAGCGCCCGATGCAATAATCACAAACGCAATGCATCCTAAAATAAAAAAGCCAAATCTTTTGGCATATATCTTAAAATGAGAGGATTGTAAAAAGCTTTTTATGTGGTGTAAAAGTGCTTTCATATAAATGAAGTTTCCGGAACATTAAAGATAGCATAAAAAACTGACCTTATTTTTAAAATACGTCATTCTGTAGTTTAAGTTAAATCTCACAATTTTAAAACATGGGATTAATATAATAAATGACAATGCATTTATAATGAAAACTAATTTGGTAATGGTGTTTGATTGGTTTTTAATTTTTAAATTTGTACTCTAGTTTGATACTTAAGTTAATCAGACGATAAATTTAAAAACGATAGATATTATGGCATTAGCAATAACAGATGCTACTTTTGACGAAGTAGTTTTAAAATCAGATAAACCAGTAATGGTTGACTTTTGGGCAGCATGGTGCGGTCCTTGTAGAATGGTTGGTCCAATTATTGACCAAATCAGCGAAGAATATGCAGGTAAAGTAGTGGTTGGTAAAGTAGATGTAGATGCTAACCAGGAATTTGCTGCAAAATATGGTGTGCGTAACATACCTACCGTTTTGGTTTTTCATAACGGTGAAGTAGTAGGTAAACAAGTAGGAGTTGCTCCGAAACAAACTTACTCTGATAGTTTAGACGCTTTGTTGTAATCGTAAGATTATGATTTATATAAAAGAGGTTTGACGAAAGTCAAGCCTTTTTTATTGGAATAAAGTTTTTTTTGCCACGAATTCACGAATTATTTATTTTGATTGTGATTAAAAAATTTGGCACAGATTAAATGATTCTCACAGATTAGAAATTATTTTAATCTTTTAATCTGAAAAAAACTAAACTATTTTAATTCGTGAAAATTAATGCAATTCGTGGCAAACTTTTTTTATTTTTACGAATCAAATATTCCTCGAAAAATGAAAATCTTTTATAGTTTTCTTTGCTTTTTTACAATCGTAACAATTGGTTTTTCTCAATCAAAACAAAAAGAAAGTGTTGTTTTAGAAAACGGAGTTTCAGAACAATTGGCTATTTTTAGAAAACATCAAATTTCTGATGTTTCTTATGATTTATTATTCGAAATTCCATATCAAAAAAATGAAGATATTAAATCGGAAATGAAGCTGCATTTGACTTTATCAGATATAAGTCAGCCATTATATTTAGATTTTAAAGAGAAAACGCAGAACATAAAATCAATTGAAGCTAACGGAAAAAGTATTACCGTTTTACACGAAAAAGGGCATATTATTATTCCTGCTGAAAGTTTGATTTTAGGAAAAAATAAAATTGCAATTTCATTTATCGCCGGTAATTTATCATTAAACCGAAACGATGATTATTTATATACTTTACTGGTTCCGGATCGTGCAAGTACGTTGTTTCCGTGTTTTGATCAGCCGGATATTAAGGCGACTTATAATATGGTTTTACAAGTTCCAAAAGACTGGACAGTTTTGGCTGGAGCCGATGTAAACAACAAATCTGAAAAAGGGGATTTTGTCAATTACACTTTTAATGAATCAGATAAAATGAGTACTTATTTGTTCTCCTTTGTTGCCGGGAAATTCAAAAACGTCACTCAAAAACAGGGCAATCGAGAAATGACAATGCTGTATCGCGAAAACAATACCGAAAAGCTTCAGACAAGTACCGATACCATTTTTAAACTGCACCAACAATCTTTAGAATTCTTAGAAAAATATACTAATTATCCGTTTCCATTTCAGAAGCTGGATTTTGCGTCGATTCCTGAATTTCAATATGGCGGAATGGAGCATGTTGGAGCTATTCAGTACAAAGAATCGGCTTTGTTTTTGGATAATACCGCGACTGACGAATTAAAATTAAGCCGTGCCAAATTAATCGCTCACGAAACTTCGCATATGTGGTTTGGCGATTTAGTGACCATGAAATGGTTTGATGATGTCTGGATGAAAGAAGTGTTTGCGAATTTTATGGCAGATAAAATTATGAATCCGATTTTTCCGAAAATCAATCATAATCTGCAATTTTTTACAACACATTATTCCGGGGCTTTCGCCGAAGATCGTTCTTTGGGTACACATCCTATAAGACAACATTTAGCCAATTTAAAAGATGCCGGCTCGCTTTACGGAAGCATTATTTACAACAAAGCGCCCATTATGATGCGTCAGTTGGAAGCTACAATGGGCAAGGAAGCTTTTCAGAAAGGAATTGAAAAATACATTCAAAAATATGCCAACGATAATGCAGATTGGAATAATCTCGTAGAAATTCTGGATGCTGAAACGCCGCTCGATATGAAAAAATGGAGTGAAGTTTGGGTGAATAAATCAGGAAGAGCGATTTTTTCGGATAAAGTAGAATATGATGCTAAAAACCGAATCAAAAAGTTTGAAATCAATCAACAAGCCGAAGATAAATCTAGCAATATCTGGCCTCAGGTTTTTCAAATAGGGTTAGTTTATGTTGATAATGTCAAGATTATTGATGTTGCTGTAAAGGATAAAAAAACGGTTTTAAAAGAGGCAATCGGGCTTGAAAAACCATTGAATATCATTTACAATTATAATGGTTTTGGTTACGGTGTTTTTCCGCTTGACGGGAATAATTTAAACTCTATTTCAAGTTTAAAAGATGAGGTTGCAAGAGCATCGAGTTATAGTAATCTTTATGAAAATACCTTAACGGGAAATATTGCACCAACTAAAGCTTTTGATTGTTTTTTAAAAGGAATTCAAACTGAAGAAAATGAATTAGTTTTAAAAATACTGACGAATAATGCGAGCAGTATTTTTTGGAGATTTCTAACTGAAAAACAACAAAACGCCACTCAAAAACAATTTGAAGATGTAGTTTACAATCGTTTGCAGACCAATTTGCCGGGAAATATCAAAAAAACGTTATTTAATTTATTTAGCTCAATTGCGTATTCAGATTCGGCCAAAGCCAAATTATATCAGATTTGGAATAAGGAAATTGTGATCGCAAATTTGAAATTAAACGAAGACGATTACACCAATATTGCTATGAATTTGGCTATCTTTAAACATGAAAAAGCAGATGAAATTCTGAATAAAACGAAAGCTGCAATTACAAATCCGGACAGGCAAAAGCGATTTGAGTTTTTATTACCTTCATTATCAAAAGAAGAATCTGTTCGTGATGCATTTATTCAATCATTAAAAGAAGAGAAAAACAGAGAAAAAGAATCGTGGGTTTCATCTGCTTTAGGAAATGTTTTTCACCCTTTGCGTCAGGAAAGCGCTCAAAAACATTTGAGATTTTGTTTGGATTTGACCGATGAAATTCAGCGAACCGGAGATATATTTTTTCCGAAAGACTGGCTAAGTGGAACCATTGGTCGTTATTCTTCCAAATATGCTTTTGATGAAGTGCAGCAATTCTTAAAAGAAAACCCTAATTTTAGTCCGATATTAAAACGAAAATTATTTCAGGCGACAGATGCTTTGTATCGCGCCCAAAATATTAAAAAAGAAACCGAATGAAAATTGAAACGGAAATAGAGAAAGTCTCGAGTTTTCAGCATCTCGAAATGCTGGCAAATCAGGTTGTTGAAGGTTTTATATCCGGAATGCATAAAAGCCCGTTTCATGGATTTTCTGCTGAATTTGCTGAGCATAAAGTCTATAATGCCGGAGAAAGTACCAAGCACATCGATTGGAAATTGTTTGCCAAAACCGATCGTTTGTATACGAAACGTTTTGAGGAAGAAACCAATATGCGCTGTCATATTATTGTCGATAATTCGTCATCGATGCATTATCCGGAATTAAAATCGAATCAGCCTTTTTATGAAAAGAAGATTGGGTTTGCCGTTTTGGCGTCGGCAGTTTTGATGAATATCTTAAAAAAACAGCGGGATGCGGTTGGTTTAAGTGTTTTCTCAGATAATTACGAATATTATGCTCCCGAAAAAGGAAGCGATCGTCATCATAGAATGCTGCTCAATAAATTAGAACAATTGTTAGAACAGCCAAAAGTCCAAAAAACCACCGATACGATTACGTATTTGCATCAAATTGCAGAGAAAATGCACCGTCGTTCGATGATTATTTTGTTTACAGATATGTTTCAGTCTGAAGATGATGAGAAGTTATTTAATGCTTTGCAACATTTAAAACACAACAAACACAGAGTGATTTTGTTTCATGTTGTTGATAATGCAACAGAGTTAAAATTTGATTTTGACAATACACCAAGAAAGTTTATCGACTTAGAATCTGGAGAAGAAGTATCGATTTTTGCAGATAATGTAAAAGCAGAATACGAAAAAAGAGCAGAAAGTTATTTTAAAGAACTCGCTTTAACCTGCGCAAAGAACCAAATTAAGTACGTTCCGGTAAATGTGGGCGACAATTTTGAAAAAATATTGACTACATATTTAGTTGAAAAACAAAACTTTGGCTAAGGAATTAAAAATATATTTAATTTTTTTTATCAAAACACTTGCAGAAATGAAATTCTGTACTATCTTTGCAACCGCAATAACGCAGAGGTTTGGTAGTTCAGTTGGTTAGAATACATGCCTGTCACGCATGGGGTCGCGGGTTCGAGTCCCGTCCAGACCGCAATATTGGGAAAAGCCTTTCTTAACGGAAAGGCTTTTTTGCCCAAATACGGTATCTAAGATTAGTTGTGTTGTTTTGCTACGAATTTGTAACTCGTAGCTGGTTTAGTAGTTAGACCAATGAAAAGCTTTCCACTTTTGTGGATGGCTTTTTTGATTTATAACACTTTTGGTTTTACCGCAAAGAGCGCTAAGATTTACGCAAAGGTTCGCAAAGTTTATTTATAGCTTTGCGGACCTTTGCGCTTATAATGATTTATTGAATTGGATTTTAGACATAGCCTGTGGTTTCAACCACGGGACACAATCATGATCACAATCCGTATCCCGTGGTTGAAACCACGGGTTATGTTTGGCAAGATGATAAATATTTCTGTATGAAAAATCTCTATAAAAATTCGAAACTTTGACAAAGATCTGCGTATTTAATTGGAATTTGGTCCCGATGCTTCGGGATAAAATATTGGAATTTAACCTTTTAAAATTTTATCAATTTTTATTCGTAAAAACCCTTGCAGAATCAAAGTTCTATTGTATTTTTGCAGTCACAATAACGCAGTTGGTTTGGTAGTTCAGTTGGTTAGAATACATGCCTGTCACGCATGGGGTCGCGGGTTCGAGTCCCGTCCAGACCGCAAATATTGGGAGAAGCCTTTCTTAACGGAAAGGCTTTTTTATTTTAGAAAGTTTTCTAAAAATAAATTCCAAATAGAAAATTCCAATTAAATACCGATATCATTGGAATTTGGAGTTTTTTTGCTTTTATATTTTTGTATTTCAAATATAGCCCAAGGTTTCAATCTTGGGAGACGTGTTGAGATTATTTATATTGAAGCAAATGCATTGCGCTCCAATGGTTGAAACCATTGGCTATGATTTTGATAAAGCTTTGCGTCCCGAGGTGTCGGGATTGCGCTTTTGCCTTGCGTGCTGTGGTAAATCTTTACAATCCAAGATTGGAATTTGGAATTTAAATTTCCCTATATTTATGTATCCCAAGCGAACTTTGCGTTTTTACTTTGCGAACTTACAATCCAGCTTTGGAATTTGGAATTTTAAAATATTGGAATTTAAATTTCGCTAGAAAGATATTCAATGGAACAATCAACTTTTAAAGTAGACAAGTATTACATCAAAAAAGTAGATGCTGATAAAAAGAGCATTTACTGTCATCATGATTTGATGGGAGAATTGCTTGTTCCGACACATAAACATGATAAAGCGCAAATGCTGTATGCCGAAGGCGATGTTGTTTTTGTAACTACAGAAACCAAAACGTATTTCTTGCCGGCACGTCATTTTATCTGGATTCCGGCTAATGTAGCACACAGCATTCATCCAAAATCTGAAAATGTGATGATGCGAAATCTGTATTTTCCGGTTGAAAAAAATGAAGATGAATTTTATCAAAATGAAGGTATTTATCCGGTAAATAATTTACTGCTTCAAATGATGCTTTTTACCAATCAATGGAACGGTGATTTGAAAAAAGGAAGTCCGAATTTTGTGATTGCGAAAGCGATAAAAGCGATTCTTCCTCAAATATGCCTGACCAATTTACCACTTGAATTGCCTTTGCCAAAAGACCCGCGTTTGGGTAAAATCCTGAGACATATTGAAAACAATCTTGGCGAAACAATTCTGTTTGCCGATGTGGCGCATGAATTTGGGTATAGCGAACGCTCTTTGTATCGCTTGTTTCAAAAAGATCTTAAAATGTCTTTCATTCAATATTATACGATTCGCAGAATTTTGAAAGCGATTGAACTTTTGCTTGACAGAAAACTTTCGGTTAAAGAAGTGGCGCAGGAAGTGGGATATAGCAGCGTACCCACTTTTAGTAATACATTCTTTAAAATCCTCGGTCAACGTCCTTCTGATTATTTAAATGGAGAGGATGTTTTGAGGAAAAAATAGAAAGTGAATAATGGCACGCGGATTTGACGGGTTTGAGCGAATCTACACAGGTTTTGTTTAAAAATCATGCGATTGTCTGAAGCCAAACCTACTTGATGATTTTATTTACTAAAAATAATCCGTGAACATCTGTCTAAATCCGTAAAATCTGTGGGCAATCAAAACAAATATTCTTGTCCGAAATGAATATGTCATTGACTTTTTAGAATTATCAGTCATGAGAAAAATGCAGGAACTTTGCAGTATCAAAATATTTATATATTCATGTTCCTTAAAATAACAAATTCTACAGAAGATTGTTTTCTCAAAATCGTGTTGCTATTTCTAATTGTATTGACATTTAATAGTTTACAGGCTCAGGAAATTCATGCCGTTTCGTTAAATGAAGCGTTGAAACTGGCGAAAGAAAACAATAAAAAAATCCTTAGATCTCAATTAGAGACTACGCTTTCAGAGCAAAATATCAAAGAAAGAAAAGAACTTCGTTTGCCGGATATCGAATTAAACGGCGAATATTCCAGAATTACCAATATTACCGAATTTAAAGGCAATGGTTTTTTGAATGGCAAAGAAGTAACGAAGGCAATTCCTGAAATTTATCAGGTTAATTCAAGCTTTAAGATGCCAATTTATGCTGGAAATAAAATCAATAATGCCATCAAAATTGCCAATCAGGAAAGTGAAATCGCCAAAATAAAAACGGAAAAAACCGAAAATGATATCGAGCTTGAAGTGGTGGCCAATTATCTGGCGATTTATAAAATGATGGAACTTCAGAAAATTTTTGAAGAAAACATTAAAGAAGAAAAAAGCCGATTAAAAGAAGTGCAGTCACTGCAAAAACACGGAACGATAACCAAAAACGAAGTTATTAGAGCTGAATTGCAGCTTTCGGACCGTGAATTAAATTCGCTTACAAATTCCAAAAACATAAAAATCGCGCTTCACGATTTAAAAACGTTGATTCAGCTTCCGGAAACAGAAGAAATTACCATCGATACAACAGCGAATATGGATGAATTGAATGGTTTAGATCCGTATGATTTTTATTTGGAAAAAGCTTTTCAGAATGAAGAAATGCGAATAGCGAGTCAGGAATTAAACATCAAAAAAACAGAACTAAAGCTGGTGAAAGGCAATTATTTGCCTACGGTAAACTTCTTCGGGAATTATGGTTTTTATTATCCAAATTACAAATTCTTCCCGCCAAATCCGTATTTGTACACTTTAGGGCAAATTGGTATTGAAGCGCATTTTGACATTTCGGCTTTGTATAAAAACAAAACCAAAGTACAACAAGCCAGTACAGAAATCGAATGGCAGAAAATGCAGTCTGAAATTATAAAAGATGAAATTCAGGATAAGCTGTTTAAGGAGCATACACAATATCAGGAAATCCTTGAAAAATTTGTGGTTGTGGATAAAGCTTTGGATTTGGCGAATGAAAATTACCGAATCGTAAAACTGAAATACCTAAACCAATTGGTTTTAATTACCGAAATGGTGGATGCCGATAATGCATTGCTTCAGGCAAAATACAATAAAATTTCTACACGACTTGATGCGATTCTAAAACATTACGAATTGCTTCATACGGCTGGGATTATGCCTCAGAGTTAGAGTTTAGAATTTAGAGGCAAGAAGAAAGAAGTTAAAAGAAAGAGGTAAGAGAATAGAATTTAGAGAATAGAAAATAGACAACAAAAGATATAGATTTTATGGTTAAGATAAAGAATGAAACTAGAAGAAACAGAACGTTTCATATCATAATAACAATTATTGCGTGTACGCTTATAATAAGCGGAATCATTTTAGGAATTTGGTTTTATGTGTTTAATAGCAATCACGAAGAAACCAATGATGCGCAGGTAGAACAATATGTAACGCCAATTATGTCGCGAATTACAGGTTATGTTCAGGAAGTTCGTTTTGAAGAAAATCAGTTTGTGCACAAAGGCGATACTTTGGTTGTAATTGATAATCGAGAATACAAATCAAAACTGAATGTGGCTCTTGCCGATGTTCAAAGTGCGAAACAAAGCAGTGTTGTGGCTCAAAAAAATGTGGCGACTACGGCAATTTCAACAGTTATTGGCGAATCGCAATTGGCGGCGGCAAAAACCAATCTTTGGAAAACAAAATTAGAATACGAGCGTTATCAGGCTTTAGTAAAAGAGGAAGCGGCAACGTCTCAGCAATTAGAAAAATTTAAGGCAGATTACGAATCGGCGCAAGCGCATTATAAAGAAATGCAGGACCGAATTCAGTCTTCTAATTTAAGTACTTCGCAAGCGCAGGCCAATGTTCCTACGGCGCAAACGATTATAGAATCGAAACAAGCTGTGGCAGATAATGCGGCATTATTTCTTTCATATACTATAATTACCGCCCCTTACGACGGCTGGGTTGGAAAAAGAATTTTGCAGCCGGGACAAATGGTCAAAGAAGGGCAATCGCTGCTTTCTATTGTGAGTAAAGAAAAATGGATTACGGCCAATTTTAAAGAAACACAATTGCAGTATTTAACCGTTGGTCAGGAAGTAAAAATTCAGGCCGATGCTGTAAATAATAAAGAATTTACGGGAGTTATTAAATCATTATCTCCGGCAAGTGGCGCGAGATTTTCGTTATTGCCTCCGGATAATGCAACAGGAAACTTTGTAAAAATCGAACAAAGAATTCCGGTTCGAATTCAGTTGAAAGAAACCGATAAACAAGCCGATTTTTTAAGAGCCGGAATGAACATCACGGTTATCGCAGAACACCAATAAAATGGAAGATAAAAGTATTTTTAAATCCTGGGTTCCAAAATGGGCAATCATTATTATTTTGTTTGTCTGTTTGCTGCATTCCATGATTTTATTGGGAGTTTATACGTCAAACGTAACGTACGCAGCTAGTTTTCTGGATATTGAACCCGAAGATTTGCAGTTTGCGATGTGCGTAACTTACGGAACTTTGCTGGCCACGATTTTAATAGAAAGCCGATTTTCGAGTTTTTTCCCCGCAAAAAATTACCTGATGGCGGTGTATTCCTTAATCGGAATTACGATTGTTTCATCGGCGTATATTACTAATTTTTATGTGTTTTTATTACTGCGCGTTCTCGAGGGAATTTTAATGGCGCTTCCGGTAATTACGATCAGACAATTATTGATTGAGCAGTTTCATTCTAAAAACGCTATAATAATTGGTTTCTCCTTTTATTATGGTTCGTTATTATTATCAACGCCATTTATCATGAATATTGCCGTTTGGTTTCTGGATCATTACGATTGGAAATACATGCTGTATGTTTCGGGCGGACTTCAGGTTTTGAATGTTTTTTTGATTCTGGTTACTTTTCGCGGACACAGAATTACAAAGAAAATCCCACTGTATCAAATTGACTGGATGAGTTATATTTTGGTTCTAACAGCCATTCTCTGCGGTGCTTACTTTTTTGTTTATGCCGAAAAAAAATATTGGTTCGAATCTTCTCAAATGGTTTTAATGCTCATGATTGCCTTGATTACGGGAGGATTATTCATCTTTAAAGAGCTTTTGGTAAAAAGACCAACCTTTAATTTCGAAGTTTTTAAATACGCCAATTTGCGTATCGGGTTTTTATTGTTCTTCCTTTTTTACATAAGCAGAGCAACGTTGAGTTTATGTCATTCGGCAATGTTCTCTATTTGGAATTGGGATCCGTCGCGCGTTGCGGGCGTGCAGTACATTAACGGATTAGGGAATGTAATTGGGTTAATTCTGGCTGCTTATTTTCTGATGAAATCTGTTTCTACCAAAATTATTTTTATCATTGGTTTTTCGCTAATTGCGTTGTTTCACTTTTGGTTTACGTTTCTTTTTGTGCCCGATGTGGCTTTATCAGATATTATAATTCCGTATGTTTTGCAAGGCATTGGCGTTGGGTTTTTATTTGTTCCTTTAATATTATTTACCACATCGTCGGTTCCTGCAAAAATGGCGGTTTCTTCAGGAATTGTTGGGGTTTCAGGACGTTTTTGGGGAAGTACAATCGGGTTTTGCGTGATGCAGAATGCCATGGCATTTTTAAACAAAAAACACTTTTTAAAGCTAAGTCAGTTTGTGACCGGCGAAAATCCCGAAGCGCAGGAAACCATAGCCAAAACAGCACAGAGTTTTATGGCAAAAGGATATTCAGCTGATGACTCTAATACATTGGCGTTAAAAAAACTTTTTAGCACCGTTGCCAAACAATCGACTTTATTGGCTGATATGGAAATTTATACTATCGTTGGTTATGGTTTGGTGGTTTTGATTATTTTGATTGCCTGTAATCAGCATTTAAGACAAACGATGACTTTGGTTAAAAGTAAAATTTGGATTGGCTAGAACGCAAATTCCAATTTTTTTTAAATTCCAAATTCCAAAACTGAAATAAATTTAATTTATAAAGTAGAAGATTTTTTCACGCAGATTTTGCAGATTTAAGCAGATTTTTTTTTCAATAAATTATAATAATTATCTGCGCATATCTGCTTAAATCTTTTTAAAATCTGCGTGAAACAAAAACTTCGCGACTCTCCGTGAAAACCTCCGTGAATCTCTGTGGAATAACACTTTATTAAACTATCTTGCGAACCGTTAAAAACAAAATATACAATGAAACAGCAATGTGTTATTTTTGATATGGATGGTGTTATTTGTCACACGAATCCGCATCATGTAAAGGCTTTCGAGGCATTTTTTAATAAATATGAAATTCCGTATACAAACGAAGAGTTTGAAGAGCATATGTACGGAAAACATAATGGTTATATAATGACGCATTTCTTCAAACGTTCTATTGCCGGAGAAGAACTTACCTTATTGGAAGACGAAAAAGAAGCTATGTTTCGTGAAGTTTATAAAGACAAAGTCGAAACGATTCCGCATTATTTGGAGTTTTTAAGCGAATTAAAATCTCGTGGTTTTAAAACTGCTGTTGCAACTTCGGCGCCGCGAGCCAATCTTGATTTGATTATAAGTACATTAAAAATAGGCGATAAAATGGATTCTATGATGTCAAGCGAAGATGTGAAAGCTCATAAACCAAATCCCGAAGTTTACCTGGAATCTGCCAAACGTGTTGGCGTTTCTCCTGCTGATTGTATTGTTTTCGAAGACTCTTTTTCGGGCGTTACAGCGGGCTTAAATGCAGGAATGAAAGTGGTTGGCGTTTTGAGTACGCATACAAAAGAACAGCTTCCGCCATGTAATTTTTATATTAATGATTATAGTGAAGTTAATGTTGATAAAGTTTTAGAATTATTGAATAGTTAAAATTTTAAACCATATAAGAGATATAAGTTCATTTAAAATATGAGAGACCTTTGTCAAAGTTTAAAAACTTTGACAAAGGTTTTTTTGCGCTAAGTGAATTGCCTCCTGCTTTAGCTGGAGGTTTTTTTATGTTTTGAGAGAAAAAAGGCTTTAGCCGAAATTATCTGTTTTTAACCTTCAAAAACACTTCATTTCTAAACCAATTTTCATCTTCCTGAGTTTCAAAAACTCGTTTTGGAAGAAAAAATGTCTGACCTTTAGAAATGTATAAAAGATAAAGATCTTTTAACTCAAAAACTTTTATGAAATTCTGTACATCAATTGTGCCTTCTGATATTTCACCCATACGAGAAATGATTCTATCAGGGAAAATTTCGTATTGTCTTTCTTTAAAAATAATTTTGTTATCCTTTGAATTTGCAAAACTCCAATATTTATAGATGGTAAGAACAGGATACATAAATCCAACAACTATAATAAAAACGCTAAAGGAATCTTTCTTTCCGGTAAAAAGAACTAGAGTAGAAAATATCCACATAAAAGCAAATAACCATCCTCGTCTTTTTAATTCAAGTCTAACAAGGAACGTGAAATATTCTTTTTTGGTAAGCCGGAATTTTTTGGTTGTAATCATTTAATGTGTTCTAAGGGTACTTATATTGATCATTATAATTATAAAAAAGAAAACAGAAAAACTTAATAAAAACCACAAGAGTTTTGTGACTAATTTCATTCTCAAAACCCGAAGAATTAAAATAGAGTTAACCAAAGAAAAAACGAAAAGTAACAGGCATAAAATGAATGACCCAATAGAGCCAAATTGGTATATCCAACGATAGTTATCAGAAAATCTAAATCTTGAAACAAAAGATATTGTTGCGCAGCTTAATAAAAACAAAAGTGGAATTGCAATTGCAAATTTTTGTGTTAGATGAAGATTCTTGTATTTTTTCAAAATAATGTTTTGCATTATTTTGTAGAAAAATTAAACAACTCTTTGGGTTCAATATCTAAAGCATTGGCAATTTTTACAAGAGTTTTTACGCCGGTATTTATTTTAGCAACTTCTATACGCGCTATTTGAGATTTGCTAATATTACAGTCATCAGCTAAGCCCTGCTGGGATAAGCCTTTCTTTTCACGTAGTTGGCGAATGTGAATTCCAAGATTTATAATAAAAGTTTCTTCTGAAATATTCATATTTCAAAAGTCACAAGATTTATTTTGTTCATGTAGGCAAATTTGCCTACAATTTATTATATTTGGCGCATCAAAAAAATAAGACAATGACTACGGAAAATCTCTCAAAAGAAACAGAAACCAGATTAATAGATTTTTTTAGAAAGACAATTGATTCTGAAGATATGGCAAAAACAATCCGACAAGTAAATTATGTTCTTTCACTTTGCGCCATGAGAGGCTGCGAAACCGTAGAAACTGAATTCAATAATCTCGAAGATAATTTTTATTGGCTGAATAAGTTGGCGGAAGTTTTGGATCCTTATTTGGATGTTGAATGAAGACAAGTTGTTATTGATGGCAAGTTCGTATTAAACCCGACAGGTTTTTAAAACCTGTCGGGTTTAACAATATTGGGGTTACGTTGCGTTTTAAGGGATTGAAATCCCTGGCTACAAAATAAATCATTCCTACGGAATTTTATAATGAGTTTCGGAGAAACGGATCATATTGTAGGGATGGATTTTAATCCATCATTCATAGTTAAATTCGACGAGATCCTAAAAACAAAAAAGCTTCTGATTTCTCAGAAGCTTTTTTCGTGCGGATAATAGGACTCGAACCTACACGCCTTGCGGCACCAGATCCTAAGTCTGGCATGTCTACCAATTTCACCATATCCGCTCAATTGTGGGTGCAAAGATAATCATAACTTCTAAATTTCAAAGCATTTTTTGAAAAAAAATATTAATTCTCTTTTTTGTATTTTTGAATTTCTATAAAAATAATTTAAATGGAAAATATTAAGTCGTACGTTCAACAACATAAAGATCGGTTTATCAACGAATTGATCGAATTATTAAAGATTCCGTCGGTAAGTGCCGACACTGCATATTCACAAGATGTTATCGATACTGCCGAGGCCGTAAAAGAAAGTTTATCAAAAGCAGGCTGCGATTTAGTCGAAATTTGCGACACTCCGGGCTATCCAATTATTTATGGAGAGAAAATTATTGACCCAAATTTACCAACCGTTCTTGTTTACGGTCATTATGATGTTCAACCGCCAGATCCAATGGAATTATGGACGTCGCCACCTTTTGAGCCGGTTATTAAAAAAACAGAAATTCATCCTGAAGGAGCGATTTTCGCCCGTGGTGCCTGCGACGACAAAGGACAAATGTACATGCACGTAAAAGCCTTAGAATATATGGTACAAAGCAATACGTTGCCTTGTAACGTAAAATTCATGATCGAAGGTGAAGAAGAAGTAGGTTCGGCAAGTTTGGCCTGGTTTGTAGAGCGCAATCAGGAAAAACTGAAAAATGACGTTATTTTAATTTCAGATACCGGAATGATTTCTAACCAACAACCGTCAATTACGACAGGTTTACGCGGTTTGAGTTATGTTGAGGTTGAGGTTACAGGTCCAAATCGTGATTTACATTCAGGTTTATACGGTGGAGCAGTGGCAAACCCAATTAATGTTTTGGCCAAAATGATAGCTTCACTTCACGACGAAGACAATCATATTACAATTCCGGGATTCTACGACAAAGTTCAGGAATTATCAACAGAAGAAAGAGCCGAAATGGCAAAAGCGCCTTTTAGCTTAGAAAAATATAAAAATGCCTTAAACCTAAACGATGTTTACGGTGAAAAAGGATATGTAACCAACGAACGCAACTCGATTCGTCCAACATTAGACGTAAACGGAATCTGGGGCGGATACCAGGGAGAAGGAGCAAAAACCGTTATTGCGAGCAAAGCTTTTGCTAAAATCTCGATGCGTTTGGTTCCAAATCAGGATTGGCATGAAATTACAGATCTTTTTACGAAACATTTCACAAGTATTGCACCGGCAGGAGTTACCGTAAAAGTAACGCCACATCACGGAGGTCAGGGTTATGTTACGCCAATTGACAGTATTGGATATCAGGCGGCAAACAAAGCATACACAGAAACGTTTGGAGTTCCAGCAATTCCGGTTCGTTCAGGCGGAAGTATTCCGATTGTGGCTTTGTTCGAAAAAGAATTAAAAAGCAAAACTATCTTAATGGGCTTTGGTTTAGATTCAGATGCGATTCACTCACCAAACGAACATTTCGGAATCTTTAATTACTTAAAGGGAATTGAAACTATTCCGTTGTTTTACAAGTATTTTGTGGAATTAAGTAAGTAAGATTTTGCCGCGAAGGCGCTAAGACGCAAAGTTTTTTAAGTTTCTAATCTTTGTCAAAGTTTTAAACTTTGACAAAGATTTTCCAATATTAAATCCGTTCAGAAATGAGCGGATTTTTTTGTTTCCACAACTTTGGAATTTGGAGTTTTAGAATTGGAATTTCTTTTTTTGGGCGTTCCCTCCGGTCGGGCTTTCGGCTATATCTTTTATTCCGTTCCACTTCATAAAAGGATACCGCCTCAATCCCTAACGCGCAATAGAGGCTCAAAGGTCCAGAGGTTCAAAGCTACAAAGGTTTTAGCATTAAAATTCAATAGCCCCTAGCTTTAGCTAGAGGTTTATTTATAGAAAAGTAATTGGCTTTAGCCGAAATTTTTTAATCCTAAAACGTAATTATTTGGCTAAAGCCTTTTTTTTGCATTTATTGTAAACCCCGGCTAAAGCTGGGGCAATTCAAAAAAACTAGCCGATTTCCATCTTTGTTCCTTTGTACCCCTGCAACTTTGTTTCTTTTTTCTTGCATATTAAAAATTAATCTCTACATTTGTAGAACAACAACTATAAGTGTAGAGTAAAAATATTCAAATAATGAGGAAACTTATAATCTTGCTAATTTTTGGAATGATGCTTTCAAATTGCAAAAGCAAACCAATTAATCAAAAGATTGACAAGAAAAAAGAAGGTGTTTGGATTGATGATTATACACAAGACAGTATTCAATACAAATCATTCGAATATTACAAACAGGATCAACCGGTCAAAAAATGGAAATCCTACATAAACGGAAAAATATACAAAACAGAAAAATACAAAAACGGAATTTGCACCGTAAAATATTATTATGAAAACGGAAAAGTACAATCAAAAGGAAAAACAAAATTAGAATCTAATGCAGTAGAAACACATTGGTTCTATTTTGGAGACTGGAAATTCTATTCAGATAAAGGAAAACTAACCGAAATCAAAAAGTATAATAACGGTGAATTAATCTCGGAAGAAAAAATAAAATAACCACTAATCGATTTAAACCTATGAAAAAATTAATTGCTTTCTTTTTTATTACTGTGAATATTGGATTGATGCAGTCTCAAACCTATAAAGAATTTGTAGCAAAAGGGGATAATTGTTATAAAGCGAAAGATTATAAAGGATCTGTTGGCTATTATGAAAAGGCATTTAAAATCGAACACAAATCCTCTTCAGATTTATATAATGGTGCGTGCGCTGCAGCTTTAAATAATGATGATGATAAAGCTTTTAAGTGGCTGGATTTAGCAATTGATAATGGTTATGAAAACATTGCTCATATAAAAATAGATAATGATTTAGAATCGCTGCACAATAAGAAAGAATGGACAAAGACTATAGATAAGCTTCAAAAGCAAATGAATATTTTGAGTGCTAATTATGATAAGCCCCTTCAAAAAGAACTTTTGGAGATTTATGCAGAGGATCAGGGTATTCGTGGAGATTTTATGAAAATTTATAAAGACCCTAATTCGGATAAAAAGAAAATTGACAGCATTGGTAAATTAATGAGAAAAAAAGACAGTATTAATCTCATTAAGGTCATAAAGATTTTAGATGAAAAAGGCTGGGTTGGAAAAGATGTTGTTGGAGCACAGGCCAATCAAACCTTGTTTTTGGTTATACAACATTCTGATTTAAAATATCAGCAAAAATATTTGCCAATGATGCGAGAGGCTGTTAAGAAAGGTAATGCAAACCAAGGAAACCTGGCATACCTGGAAGATAGAGTAGCCTTAAGAGAAGGAAGAAGACAAATTTATGGAAGCCAGTCTTCGAAAAATAAAACGACTAATAAATTATACATATCACCGATGATAGATCCGGATAATGTAGATAAGAGACGTGCTGAAGTTGGGCTTGGTACTATGGCCGAATATGCGGCAAAAATGAATATTGAATGGAATTTAGAAGCTTATAAAAAGGAATTGCCTGAAACTGAAAAACTTGAAAACATTAAATAATGACACAATTATCAAACTCAGAAGAACAATTAATGGAGCATCTTTGGAAGCTTGAAAAAGCTTTTATGAAAGATTTACTCGAAGCGTATCCGGAACCAAAACCGGCAACAACAACCGTTGCAACGCTTTTAAAACGAATGATAGACAAGAAATTCGTAGCGTATAATGAATTCGGGAATTCTCGCGAATATTATCCGCTTGTCAAAAAAACAGCTTATTTCTCCAAACATGTAAACGGTTTAATTAGCAATTTCTTTAATAATTCGGCATCGCAATTTGCTTCATTTTTTACTACAGAAACCAATTTGTCTACTTCAGAATTAGAAGAACTCAAAAAAATAATCGATTCGCAAATTCAAAAAAAGAAAAAATGATAAACTATCTTTTAAAATCAGGAATGCTGCTTTTGATTTTTTATGCAGTGTATAAATTATGGCTTGAAAACGAAAAAATGTTTCGTTTTAATCGCGCTTATTTGTTGTTGAGTTTGGTTTTTAGTTTTGTAATTCCGTTGCAATTAATTTCGGTTAGACCTTTGTTGGGGAATACATTATCTGTAATTCAACTCGATGGAGTTGTCATTAGAACCAGCAACGTAGTTTTAAATAATGATAATTCAGAACAGCTTATGATTTCTGTTTTAAGTATAATTTATCTCGTTGTTGTATTGTTATTTACGGTTCAGTTTTTTGTGAATTTGTATTCGTTTTATAATAAAACTAAAATCAATAGCAAGCAATTATTGAATGACGTAGAAGTAGTTTTAATAGAAGAACCTACATTACCGCATTCATTTTGGAACTCAGTTTTTATCAATAAAGAAGAATTTGAAACCGGTAAAATTCCATTAGAATTAATAGCGCACGAAAAAGCACATTTAAAACAAAAACATACTTTGGATATTCTTTTTATAGAAGTTTTGCAAATTGTTTTTTGGTTTAACCCGCTTATCGTTTTATTCAAAAAAGCAATAAAACTGAACCATGAATTTTTAGCTGATGAAGAGGTTAATACTCAATTTGAGTCGGTTACCAGGTATCAAAAACTGTTATTAAATTTTGCTTCTAATAAAAATACGATAGCATTAGCCAGTAATCTTAATTATTTAATAACCAAAAAACGCCTTATTATGATGACCAAAAAAGAATCCCGATTTAAAATGACGTTTAAAGTATTGATTGTAAGTATTGTTTGTGTATTATCATTGTTTGTTTTCAGTTCAGAAACTATTGCGCAGAAGGTGAAAGACAAATCAGATTATGATAAAATGATAGTGAAAGACAGCAACGATTGTATGGATAAACAACCTGAATATCCAGGAGGAATTGAAGAATTTTATAAACTTGTAGGCATGAATTTTAAAATACCTGCAGCAGTTTCAAAGCAGAAATTAGAAGGTAAAGCCATAATTGAATTCATGGTAGAAAGAGATGGAAGTTTATCGGAATTTAAAATCGTAAAAGATTTGGGTTATGGTATAGGGAATGAAGCAATTCGTGCCATAAAACTTTCTCCTAAATGGATTCCGGGAACTAAAGATGGAAAGCCAGCGCGTGTTTTGTACACTATGCCAATAACAGTGCAGACAGAGAAATAGTTTTTTAGGAAGGTTCAAAGGTGCAGAGCGACAAAATTTTTAGCTATTTCATGAAACCTTTGAACCTTTGTTGCTATGAACCTTTGCGCCTTTAACAAAAAAAATCCGCTTTCTTAAAAAGGAAGCGGATCAATTAAAAACTAAAAAAAATTCTCAAAAAAAACTAAGCCATCACTAAAATAGATCAGGATTATAGCCGAAATAAGGCATGGTTTGTTCGTTAAAAATAACGCCATACTCTTCTAATTCTTTTAAAATAGGTAAATACACTTCTTTGTTTATAGGAAGCTGTACGCCTGGAGTTCTAATTTTTCCATTCAAAATTAATAAAGTTGCCATTGCTACAGGCAATCCAACGGTTTTTGCCATTGCCGTATAGGTTTGATCGTCTCCAATACAAACCATTTTTGAATCGATTTGTTTTTTCTTTCCATTTAATTCATAACCGAATTTATGGTACATTACAATCATATCTTTATCATCTGGTTCAAGTGCCCAGCTATCTGAAAGTATTTTTTCTAATATTTGAGCCGGAGTTGCATTAGGAAGATTTACTTTTTTGTCAGGATTGAATAAATCCAATTCCAAAAGCTTGTCCCACATAATATCGTCCTGATCGATTTTTAAAATTAATCGTGTTTTAATTTCAACAGAATCTGTTGGATGATACGGTAAAAAAGAGTTTGTAAACTGACGATAACTCATGCTTTCAGAATCTTCCATGATGTAGCTATCATCTGTCATGCCCAATTGCACAAACATATTCCATGCTTTCGAAAAACCAACTCTTCTGATGGTTCCTCTATATAAAGTCAGGATATCATCCAAACCATAAATTGATCTGTATTTTAGAGAATCCCGATTGGAATAAGCTTCAAATTTCCCATAACCTTCTACCTCCAGAAATTCTGTTCTGCGGAATAAAGTTCCGTACGGGATGTATTTATAAGTGCCTTCCTGAACAAATTTGGCGGCACCGCCTTGTCCTGCTAAAACCACATTTCTAGGCGCCCAGGTAAATTTATAATTCCAAAGATTGTTGTCGCTTTCGGGAGCAACTAAACCGCCGCAAAAAGATTCAAAAAGCAGCATTTTACCACCTTTTGCTCTAATTTCGTCAATAACTTTCATGGCACTCATGTGGTCGATTCCGGGATCAAGACCAATTTCGTTCATGAAAATTAAATCATTCTTTATAGCTTCTTCATTTAAGGCTTGCATGGCATCGCTAATGTATGATGCCGTTACAAGGTGTTTTTTAAATTCTAAACAATCTTTTGCAATTTCAATATGTAAGTGAGCCGGCAACATCGAAATAACGATTGACGCTTTTTCTATGGCCGCTTTTCTTTGTTCGGTATCAAAAATATTTAAAGCAATTGGAGTTGCATTGGGATGATTTTGTGTCTTTTTTTCGGCCAAAGCCAAAGATAAATCGGCTACAACCAAATGCAGATTTTCACTTTCTGATTTTGATAACAAATACCGTATCAATGAAGAGGCTGACCTTCCGGCTCCAAAAATTAAAATGCTTTTCATATTTTATATTTATAACACAAATATATTAAATTGTTACAAATATAACAATCAAATTAATTCAAAAAAATGAAATCTTTTTTATTTCAGATAAAATACTAAAGAATTCTGTTTCGTGAAAACATTTTTACAAAGTAGAAAAGCTTTTCCAATAGTTTGAAGTATTTTTGTATTCAAATAGAAAGTATAGAAAAATATGAAAAGAAAAATTATCCTTACTGGTGCTTTTATAGGAATGTTGGCTATTATTTTAGGGGCTTTTGGAGCGCATTTGCTAAAAAAATATTTATCTGTTGAGCAATTAGTAACTTTCGAAACCGGAGTTCGCTATCAAATGTATCACGCTTTCTTTTTATTTTTTCTTTCTACAAGAAAAGAACTTTCTCAAAAAACGATAAAAACCATCTATAATTTAGCCGTTGCCGGTGTAATTTTATTTAGCGGATCTATCTATTTATTAGCTACAAAAAATCTTACAGTTTTCGATTCTAAAATTATCGTATTCGCAACACCTTTGGGTGGATTTTTATTAATTCTTGCTTGGTTGGGATTATTTGTTAGTATTTTGAGGCAAAAATCATAAAATACCGAATAAAAAATTCTATCTAAAAATTAATCTTTAATTTTGTCTCATAAATAACATAAAACATTACTTATGTGAGTTTTTATTGCTTTTTATCAATATTGATAAAAAATATAACAATTCAATATCTTTAGGCTAACTGCTTAAAGTTCAAAGTAAAATATGTTTGTGCAATAAAAAAATAATATACACAACTACAAATTTATGGACACTAACACACTTTTCACGCAATCGATTTCGCTTTCTGAATTAGGAATTGAAAATGCCAAGGTTCACTATCAATTATCTGCAGACGAATTGCATGCAATTACAGTGCAATCAGGACAAGGTGTTGAGAACTCTACAGGAGCACTGGCAATTAATACGGGTGAATTTACAGGGCGGTCTCCGCAAGATCGTTTTATCGTAAAAGACAGCATAACAGAAGATAAAGTTTGGTGGGGAAATGTAAATATTCCGTTTTCATCAGAAGCTTTTGAAAAATTATATAATAAGGTAACTCAATTTTTATCGAATAAAGAAGTATTTGTTCGTGATGCATACGTTTGTGCAGATCCAAATTACAGATTGAATGTTCGTGTGGTTACAGAAACAGCCTGGTCTAATTTGTTTTGTTACAATATGTTTCTAAGACCAGAAGATTCTGAATTAGCCAACTTTACACCAGAATGGACAGTAATTTGTGCACCAAGTTTTATGGCAGATCCTGCTGTAGATGGGACACGTCAGTCGAATTTTGCTATTTTAGATTTTACTAAAAAAGTAGCCTTAATTGGAGGAACGGGTTATACTGGAGAAATGAAAAAAGGAATTTTTTCTGCTTTAAATTTCATTTTACCGGTTTTCGAAAATACATTACCAATGCACTGCAGCGCCAATGTTGGAGAAGATGGAGATACTGCTATTTTCTTCGGATTGTCAGGAACAGGAAAAACGACTTTATCTGCAGATCCTGATCGTAAATTAATTGGTGATGATGAACATGGCTGGACAGCTGAAAATACTGTTTTCAATTTTGAAGGTGGTTGCTATGCAAAAGTAATTAACTTATCTGAAGAAAATGAACCGGATATTTTTAGAGCGATCAAAAAAGGAGCGCTTTTAGAAAATGTGGTTTTTAAAGCGGGAACAAACGAAGTTGATTATGATGATGTTTCTATCACTCAAAATACACGTGTAAGTTATCCAATAACTCATATTGACAATATTCAACCGGGATCTATTGGGCATAATCCTAAAAATATATTTTTCTTAACGGCAGATTCTTTCGGAATTTTGCCTCCAATTTCAAAATTGACTCCAGGTCAGGCAGCTTACCATTTTATTTCAGGTTATACTGCAAAAGTTGCCGGAACAGAAGCGGGAGTTACAGAACCGCAACCTAACTTTTCAGCATGTTTTGGAGCGCCATTTATGCCTTTGCACCCAACTCGTTATGCTGAAATGCTGACTAAAAAAATGAAAGATGCAGACGTAAAAGTTTGGTTAATCAACACTGGTTGGACAGGTGGTGCTTACGGAACAGGAACGCGTATGAAACTAAAATACACCCGCGCCATGATTACAGCTGCATTAAAAGGAGAACTTGATAATGTAGCGTTTGAAAATCACGCAGTATTTGGAATTGCAAAACCACAATCTTGCCCGAATGTTCCAAGTGAAATTTTAAATCCGAGAAATACTTGGGAAGATCCTGAGTTATACGATAAAAAAGCAATCGAATTGGCACAGAAATTCAAAGCGAATTTTGCCAAATTTGAAGAGTTTGCCAACGCTGAAATTTTAGCGGGTGCGCCTAAAACAGAATAAGGAAGATTACTAATTCAAACTAAAAAAAGCTGTTCAGTGATGAACAGCTTTTTTGTTTGTTTCAAGTTTCAAGTTTCAAGTTTCAAGTTTCAAGTTTCAAGTTTCAAGTTTCGGGCTTTGGGTTTGGTTTTGTTTATCAGGCTGAGCGTCCCGAGGCTTCGGGAGAAGCCCACGCAAAGCACTTCGACTTCGTTTTTTGACGCATTGAAAATGTGATTTAGTTTGCGGCTTTTCGTTGCGGGGCTTCTCCCGAAGCCTCGGGACGCTCAGCCTGACAAATTGGGGGCTTAAGTTTTGGTTTTAACTCACAGTAAAGAACTTGAAACCTGAAACTTGAAACAAAAAAACTTATTTCTTAGAATCGATACGTTTCTGAATCAAATCCCAGGCATAATAATGGAAAGTCATTCCGTTGCTCATGGCTACGAAAAGTCCGTTTTTGTATTTTCCTCCTAAGTTTACGCTTGTTACATCGGCACCATCACATTCTATAGTTGATGTAGGGATTTCTGCTAATAGAGGATATTCGTTTGGATTTCCTTTTGCACCTTCTCTCGGGTATACCATAAAAGTATTCGCCTGTTGGTTAGAGACTAAAATATATCCGGTAGAATCTGTTTTTTTGTAAATTGCGATTCCTTCGTTGTCTGCTTTGAAACCTGTTTTTCCAAAAAGAACCAATTCTTTATTATCATTTAAAGCAGGATCAGCTTTGTATTTTCTGATACCGAATTGTTCGTCGCAATATAAAACAGTTCCCAATTCGTTATCAACAGCAATGGCTTCGATCTCTTTTTTTCCGCTGTAAGCGCCAAATTTTCTAACGACTTTTGCCGTTGCAAATTTTCCAGCGCCAGAAAGTTCATATTGCCATAAATAACTTCTTGAAGGTCCTGATTTTCTTCCCACAATAGCAAAGATTTTCTTGTCGCTAGGGCGTGTGTATAAAGCAATTCCCATTGGGTCACGTAATTCTTCACCTTCAAAAACAGCAATTCCGCCATTGTCAATTGGATTTAAATCAGGTAAACTAAAAATTCTTATTTTATTGCTTTCACGTTCTGTTGTAACGGCAACGTCTACTTTTTTTCCATCAATTAGTAAACCGTAAGCGATATCAACATTATTTGGACGTTTTAAAGTGATTGATTTTTTAAGGATTTTTCCATTCAAATCAAAGGCATACAAACCGCCGTCTGTATCTTTATCTGTTCCTATAATTATGCTTTTTGAAGCGTCTGTTGGGTGAATCCAGATTGAAGGATCATCTGTGTCATGTGGTAACACTTGTGTAACAGCTGTTGGCTTTACGGCATTTGCGGCAACGGGCGCTAATTTATCGTCCTTACAGGCTATTAATAAAGTGCTTAAAAGGAAAAAAGCAAGTATAGATTTATGTTTCATTATGATTTTCATTTAATAAAATTAGACAGAGCCGTTAAGTCCTGTCTAATTTAAGAATTTTATAAATTGATTATTACAAGTCAAACTTCAAACCGAAATTATATCTCGCCTGATAGAATTCTGCTTGTTTAGTATGCGCTTCTACACCTTGGTAGTAACGTAATGGTTGGTTGGTTAAATTGTTGGCTTCGGCAAAGATGCGAAGGTGCGACGTAATTTTATAAGAAGCATTTGCATCTAAGAAAAATTGTTTGTCATAATAACTGTCTTTGTATGATTCTGAACCTAATTCATCTAAATAATCAGAAGTGAAATTGGTTGAAATTCTGGCAGAAAAACGTTTGTTTTCCCAAGATAATGATCCATTAAACATATGTGGCGTTGTGCCTGGAAGACTAATGTCGTTTCTTTCATTTCCGTCTTCATCTGCAATTCCTTTTGCTTTCGATTTGGTGTAAGTATAGTTCAAATAAATACCAAAACCTTTCAAAAATTTCCCCGGCAAGAAATCTAACTGACGTTGAAAAGCAACTTCAAATCCGTAAACATCAACCACATCTCCGTTTCTTGATTGTACAAACGACCAGTTTTCGCCAGCCGGAATTGGGTTTGCCTGATTAGGGAAATCTGCAGCAAATTTTGCATCAGTATATTGATTGTCACTGTAATTGTAGATGAAATCATTTAATCTTTTGTAGAAAACACCTCCGGAAATTAATCCAACCGATTTGAAATAATTCTCGGCCATGAAATCATAATTGTATGAATACGTTACATCAAGATCAGGATTTCCTGCAGTAATTTCTTTATCAGCCGCAATATTGTTTACATAAGGCGCAAGTGCATAATAATTTGGTCTTGCCAAAGCTGTAGTGGCAGCCGCTCTTAAAACTAAATCTTTTGTAGCGTTATATTGAAATGAAATACTTGGCAATACATTGGTATAAGCATTTGTAGTGTTGATTTTGCTCTCTAATTCTTCTTCGTCAAGAACGCGATTTCCGGTGTAATCGATGTGCGTATTCTCTACACGGAAACCTAAAACCATCGAAAGTTTATCATTAAAATCCTGATCCCATCTTACATAAGCTGCATAAATGTTTTCTTTAGCATTATAATTTACCGCTAAAAATTCTGCAGGATCTGCTTCTTTATCAAATAATGCTGAATTATTCAAATCAAGACTTCCTAAGAAACTTGCCGAAGCAAAAGTTCCCGGAACATATTTACTTCCCGGATTGAAGTTTTTTCCATCATAAAAGCTAGTTGGAACTTCAGATAATAAATCCATTCCGCCGTTTACAGGTTCATAAGAATAGAAAACATTATTTCTTTCTTTTTCTTTCATTCTCAAACGAAGTCCTGTTCTTATTCTTCCTTTCTCCGCAGCAATAATAGAGAATGGAAAACGGATATTTACTTTTGCACCAAATTCACTTTCGCTAGTTTCATCTGTGTTTTCTGTAACCGAATTAAATTCGAATTGATCAACCGCTTCTCCGGTTGGTGTAACTAAAGGAAATCTCAAATCAGATAAATCCTGAGACATTTCCAAACCTGTCTGACGGTATTCGATATAACGCTCTCCCGGACGATATTCTCTGGCTTTTGCATAATTGGCAGACCAGTCTAAGTCTAGTTTTGAGTTAATTAAATGCTCTCCGCGAAGAGAATAATTCTGAACACGTTGATCTTCTAATCTTCTGTTTTTGTTTCTGTCGCTATCAACTCCGCCTTTTGTCTGGCGTTTTATACGGCCTTCAAAACCAGTAATATTTTCACCATCGTAAATGGCTTCAATATCATCATAAGTTGTTCTAAAACGGTTTTCTCTGTCGTCTCTCCAGTTATAAATAGCATTGGCAAAAATGGTATTGTTTTCGTCAAATTTATAATCTAAAGCCACAGATCCGCTGCGGCGAATACGCTGTACATCATATTTTCTAATTTCAGATGCCTGAACAAATTCATTTCCAAAATCGTCTTTTACCCATTCGTTCTCCACATCATCAGAACCATAATTTACATTATTATATGATCCGCTAAAAACTGCGCCTAATTTATTGTCAAAAAAACGATTTCCGTAAACCAAACCTGCTGTATAAGTAGCGTGTTCGCGAATTGGCATAAAACCTCCCGCAAGCGTTGCCGAAATTCTTTCACCGTTTGGAGTTGCTCTTGTTACTAAATTTACAGAGCCTCCAATCGCATCCGCATCCATGTCTGAAGTTAGCGTTTTGTTTACTTCAATAGTCGAAATCATATCAGACGGAATTAAATCCATTTGTACATTTCTGTTGTCTCCTTCTGCAGATGGAATTCGGTCTCCATTTAAAGTCACCGAGTTCAGGGACGGAGCCAAACCTCTGATAATAATATTACGTGCTTCACCCTGATCATTTTGCATCGTGATACCCGGAACACGTTTTAAAGCATCACCAACGTTGGCATCAGGAAAACGCCCCACCTGATCTGATGAAATTACGTTTCCAATATTTTTGCTGTTTTTTTGTTGATTTAATGCTTTGGCCTGACCTTTTAAAATGTCTCCAACAACAACCTCATTCAACTCTGTTCCTGAAGTTTTAAGAGCAAAATCAAGAACGTTATTTTTGCCTTGTTCAACCGTAATTTCGTGTGTTATTGGTGTATATCCAATATATTTTACGGTAACCTGATACGTTCCAATATTGATATTAAGCAATTCAAATCGGCCATTGTAATCTGAAACCGTGTATTTGTTGTCACCAACAATTTGAATCATTGCTCCTGGCAAAGGTAATTTGTCATCGGCATCTAAAACCTTTCCGGATATTATGGCCTTTTGAGCATAACCTGATAAGGTTAATAAAAAGAATGTTACTACTAAATAAAATTTTTTCATTGTGTTTGGTTTGTTTTGTTGCGAAACTAGAACCTTAGTATTACTAAAACCATTGAAAAAAATTAACATACTGTTATGATTAGAGGCAAAAATTCAAATGGTATTAATATTTAAATAACATTTAAGTAGCAAATAATTGATTCACAACTAAAAACAAATCAACTATTTAAGGCAGAATTAAATTTTTGGCGTTAAATTTGCCCTATCAATCACAATCAAAAATCATCAATCATGTTAAAACAATTTTTTATCCTTTGTTCTGGAGCCGACAGAGATGTACTCGAAGGCTGCTCCGAAGGCGAGCAAACCAAATATGTTGGTATAGGCGCCACCGTTTTTTTTACTGCCGTTATGGCTTTTCTTGCCAGTGCTTATGCACTTTTTACTGTTTTTGACTCTATTTATCCTGCTTTAATTTTTGGGTTTGTATGGAGTTTACTAATCTTTAATTTAGACCGGTTTATTGTTTCGACAATTAAAAAAAGAGATCGTTTTATGGATGAATTCCTGCAGGCGACTCCCAGAATTATACTGGCGATTATTATTGCAATTGTAATTTCTAAACCTTTGGAGATTAAAATTTTCGAAAAAGAAATCAATACTGTTTTATTGAAGGAAAAAAACGAAATGGAATTGGCGAACAAAAAACAAGTTGGCAATTATTTCAAATCTGATTTAGATAAAAATAAAGCTGAAATAGCTTCTTTAAAAGCCGATATTCTGACGAAAGAGAAAGAAGTAAATGCACTTTATTCAACTTATATTACCGAAGCCGAAGGAACGACGGGAACAAAAAAACTGGGTAAAGGTCCGGTTTATAAGGAAAAACGCGAAAAGCACGATGCATCTTTAAAGGAATTAGCAGTTTTAAAAACAACTAACGAAGCTAAAATTGCCGAGAAAGAAAAAACAGGAAAACAGTTGCAAGCTGATTTAGATAAAAAAGTATTGCAAACACAGCCTATAATTGAAGGTTTTGACGGTTTAATGGCCAGAATTAATGCATTGAATAAATTGCCGTGGCTGCCTTCATTTTTTATTATGCTGTTGTTTTTGGCAATTGAAACTTCTCCGATTATAGCAAAATTACTGGCTCCAAAAGGCGAATTTGATTTTAAACAAGAAGAAGCCGAAACCGCAATGAAAGCGACTTTGGCACAAAATAAATACCAGCGTGAATTATTAGTAAAAACCAGCGCCGAAATGCACGACAAAGTGTATGCTGATATTGCCGGAGATAAAAACCTGTACGATCTGCAACGCAAAAAAGCAACGGAATTATTAGAATTACAAGCACATAATTTTGTAGAAAAACAAAAAGCTACGTTTTAGCTTAACCGCAAAGTTTGCAAAAGATTTACGCCAAGAGCGCAAAAGCATAAAAAAACCATCAGTCAAACTGATGGTTTTTTCTTTTATAAACTTTGCGAACCTTGCGTAAATCCTTGCGAACTTTGCGGTTAGAAATTTTACATATAACTCAATATCTCTTTTTTGAACGCATCATATTCACCTTGCATGATTAATCCGTTGTCCAATAGTTTTTTATAATTCTGTAATTTGTCAAAAAGTTCTTCTTTTGATAATTCACTTAATTTACGATCTCCGGTTGGAGTTTGAGGCTGAATTGGTTCGTAAGTTTCCGTATAAGAAGGAGTTGTTGCCGGCATAATTTCGGCATAATTCGTAACTTCTTCCGTTTCTACTTCCTCGATAGCATCTTCGATTTCAATTTCTGCAGGAGCAGCTTCTATCGTTGGAGCAGAAATTACAACCGGATTTTTAAGTAAATCCAATTGTTCTTTTGCGTAAGTATATATTTTTCTAGCCTGAATTTTAGGAATATAATCAATTGAAATAGACAAGTCTGTATTCGTGTTAAATGAGAATTCAGAACCCAAAATATTTTCTTTTACAAAAGCACCCGCAATATCATCCCAAGTGTAATCTGTAAAATCCATTGAAAGACCTAAATTTTTAGGCTTACAAATAATGATTCGTTTGTTTGTTAATACAATACTATCAGGAAAAACAGTAATTGCCGGTTTTTTTTGAACCGCAATATATCCAACTTCTTCACCTTTCATCAACAAATCGTTGAGTTTTGAAGTGATTTTTTCAATCGCTTTTGGGTCTTGTTCTTCGTTTAGAAATTTTTTAAATTGTTCTTTCATGGGGTGATAAATTGCTAAGTTTTGTTGTCTTACGCTGCAAATGTAATGCCTAATTTTCTAATTCAATAATTTCATTCTGAATTTTCTTCGTCAAACTTTTGAAAACCAATTCATACGAATGATCGATAAGTTCTTTTACAAAAGCTGTCGATAAATTTCCGTTTAAAGCAATTGTATTCCAATGCACCTTGCTCATATGAAAGCCCGGTTTTATCTCGTCGTATTCCGCCCGCAATTCCTGAGCGCGTTCAGGATCACATTTTAAATTGACTGCCTGCTCGTTTTTCTCCCATTGTGACAAGGAAGATAGAGCAAATATTTTTCCGCCAACTTTAAAAACCAAAGTGTCTTCATCAAACGGAAAATGTTCTGTTGTGCCTTTTTTAGAAAGACAATATTCGTAAAACGTTTCTAAATTCATCTTCTATATTATTTACCAATTTCACCTAAATGAGTGTACTTAAAACCTTGTTCATATTTCAATCCATAACCAAACATTCGATCCATTGCCGAATGCGAAAATAAGATTACACCAACAAGTTGCAATGATTCTAATTTTAGATAACAGCCTGTTAAATAAATTAAAATCGCAATTCCTCTGTGATGAAATATATTATACATAAAGGCTCCTGTTTTATTATTAAAAGCATAACCCAGCATCGAAAAATCGGGCGCGAGAATAAAAATCAAAAACCACCACCATTGATAATCTAGGAGACTAAATAAATAGATTCTGAGAATAAATAAACCTGCTTCTTCTAATTTAATAACTGTTTTCATAGTTTCTTTTCCATCATTTTTTCAGGATGTTCTAAAGGTTTAAAACCAAATTTCTCATATAAAAAATGAGCATCTGTTGTTGCCAAACGCCAAATTTTAATGTCTTTTAAAGTTGGTTCGTTCATCATATTTTCAATTAAAACAGACGAATAACCTTTACCACGATGCTCTTCTGTAATGAAAACATCCATAACGTAACCAAAAACCACATAATCTGTAATGACACGTGCAAAACCAATTTGATTGTCATCTAAATAAATTCCAAAACAAACCGAAGCATCAATTGTAGTTTGAACTTCATCTATTGTTCTGCCCGCAGCCCAATAAATATCTTTTAAAAAGTTTTGTATAAACGGAACATTCAGTTTGGTTTTATCGGTCGAAACGGTAATCTGATTCATGGTAATTTTTGCATTTCATTAATCTATAATTAGGTTCTGATGTGCTAAAGAAAACTTAGCTTCTTAGTATCTTAGAACCTTAGTCGCTATTTTATTACATTTTAATTTTTTCACCAACTTCTTCAATAGGTTTACTCACAAACTCAGGAGCATCAAAACGGTAGCCAAAATACAATAATCCGTAGACTTTACCATTTGTAATTACCGTTGTTTTATCCTGATTATACGAACTGTCGTCGAAGTTGATACTTGCGCCACAAAGTATGCGATTGCTATTATAGCCAATTTTAATACCGCCTTCAATGTTTCGGGTAAAGTATGTATGTTTTTCAATAGTTTCAACTCCTGCATCAATACTTTTATCATGTAAAAATTTTACACCAATCGAAGGTGATAAATGTGGAGCAATATAAAAGTTTTTGTGAATAATGAAGTTATAATAATATCCTGCCGCCAACCGAACATCGAATTCTTTTTGTTTTCCATTAAGATCTTCAAATTTCGAAAGAATTCTGTTATAACTATAAATCAGCGACGGAATAAAACTTCCGGCACTCTTTTTTTGCCATTCGGTAAAAGATGTGATACTTTTAAGAGAGAATTTTGGATTAAAAAGATACGATGTCGACATTTCGTATTGTACCGTTTTAAAATCCGGAAACTTAAGATACGAATCTTTTCCTTCAACCCAATTCGGGTCAAATTCAGACATGTTTTCGACGTAATAACCTCTCGTTTTACTAAACTGAGCCGTTTGAAGCCATCTTCCTAAAAAGAAACGAAAATTATAATCAGAGAAAGATGATTTTCCTTTTAAGTCTTCATCTTTATTTCCACCAAAAAACTTCGGATAAAAACCATAACTAAAACCGATAAATTTATAATCGATACTTAAAAAAAGTTTGTAACTATTATTGGTTTCTAAATCCAGATTTGGACCATTTTTATTGGTCAGTAAATAAGCATCATTTTGAGTGCTTACATTTGCGCGAACCATTATTTTATCCGGATAATAAATAAAATTTACTGTATCTTTTTCAGGTTTATTCTGGCTTAATAATTTTGCAGAGCTGAAAACAAAAAGCAGAAATACACATGCAAAAATGGCATTCGAGTTCATTCGGTTTAAACTTTGTTTCGTGGCTGTTTTCAATGCAGATAATTAAGCATTAGTAATCATAAAGCTACTAATTTAAAAATCAATTATCAACTAATTATCAAAAGTTTGCGATCGAATACAAAACAGGTTTACTCGGACTTGCATCGTTTTCAAATGAAGCGATTTGAAGATTTAGCAAATAATTTCCATCTTCAATTTCATTCGGCACAAAAATCATTTCTGTAATTGTGGCTTCAAAACGTGCGTCATTATTTAAATTGTGTGTGTCTTTTACGTTCCAAAAAGCTTTGTGTGCCAATAATTTTCCTTCGTCGTGTTCTTTGTCAACACTTGGCAAATCGATTAATAGATGCTGAATTTCGCTTTCGCGGATGAAAATTGCCGCTTCTTCAGACAAATAGGGCGGATTTGTATTCGAATATTTTCTTGATTTTTTGTCTTTTTGGTTTGGGAGCGTTCTAATTATTAAAGCCCCGTTTGTCATGCTGAGCGATCCCGAGGCTTCGGGAGAAGCACTTATTGCATTAAGCGCAGTCAAAATTTGTTCTTTTGTGATCACCAAATCATCTCCAATTTTTTCAGGTTCAACTGTAATCAATTTGGCAAAAAAGAAAAACTGTTTTAAAGACTGATTAATGCTATAAAAATCATTCGTAATATGCCCCAGACATTCCGTGTGCGTGCCATGCCCATGAGGATTGAAGAAAATATTATTGAAATTAGTTGATGATTTTCCTTCAGAAACTTTCCCAATCCAATCGCCAAAAACAACTGGTTCAATAACCGGTTTTTCGATATACCACGCAATTGGGTTTTCGTTTGTATTGGTTAATTGGATTGAAATATCAATAGGTTTTGATAAGTCGATTTCGAAGTTGTTGATTTTTGCTAACACAAATTAAGGTTTTATGCCGCAAAGGCGCTAAGTCACAAAGTTTATTTGCGTCTTTGTGTCTTTGTGGCAAATTTTATTCTTCCAAATTTAGATAAAATAAATCTGAAGCAATTCCATCCGTTAAAAATTTTCCTTTTGCGGTTGGTTTTAGAATGTTATTTTCGATGAAAACCAAATTATCATTTAAGAATTTCTGAACTTGTTTTTTTAGATAATCCAGATATTCCAAACCAAATTCTTTTTCAATTCTGTCTAATGAAACACCCCAAATAGTTCGTAATCCTGTCATAATATATTCATTATAACGATCAGATTTCGATAGAGTTTCGGTTTCGATTGGTAAAATATTTTCCTGAATTGATTTCAGATAAAGCGAATTATTTGCCACATTCCAGCCTCTTTTTTCACCATCATAACTATGTGCCGAAGGGCCAATACCGATATATTTTTTGCCCAGCCAATAGGCCGAATTATTTTTAGAGAAGTAATTTTCTTTTCCAAAATTCGATAATTCATAATGAATAAAACCATTTTGTTGAAGTGTTTCCACCAAAATCAGAAAATGATTCGAAGCCACTTCGTCTTGTGGTTCAGCAATTTTTCCGGTATCGATTAGTTTTCTTAAAGCCGTTTTCGGTTCAACCGTCAAAGCATAACTCGAAATATGCGGAATACCAAAACTCAAAGCCGTTTCAATATTCTGTTTCCACATTTCGTCGCTCATTCCGGGAATTCCGTAAATTAAATCAAGCGAAATATTGTCAAAATATTTAGTAGCCTCTTTCAAACAATTTATGGCTTCCGCCGAATTATGCGCACGATTCATCAGCTGCAAATCATCTTCATAAAAAGACTGAATTCCAATACTCAAGCGATTTATCGGACTTTTTGATAATTCGAAAATTCGTTTTGAAGACAAATCATCCGGATTTGCTTCTAGCGTAATTTCCGGATTTTCGACAACATTATAGTTTTTATAAACTTCAGCAATTAAAAAGTTGATTTCTTCATTTGACAAAACAGAAGGCGTTCCACCGCCAAAGTAAATGGTTTCAATTTGATTGTCACTTTGAGCGGAATCAAGAAGATTAAACTCATTTTTGCGCATGCCTATTTCCTTGGCTAAAGCCAAAACCATTTCGTCTTTCTTTTTCATCGAAGTCGAAAAATGAAAGTCGCAATAATGGCAAGCCTGTTTGCAAAAAGGAATATGGATATAGATACCTGACATTTTAATTAGATAATTAGTCAATTTGATAATGAGATAATGTAATGTTGAATGTTTAAATTATACAATTAGTTATTCTCAATTTAAGAATTATCTAATTATCTAATTGACACATTATCTCATTTCCTCACTTTATCCTCATTTTGTTTCACAAAAGCATCCCACCCGGAATAACTTTTCCCTGCAACAATTTTTCCCGAATTAAAAAAGTGACAAACCGCAGCCGCCAAACCATCTGTTGAATCGAGATTTTTAGGTAATTCTTTCAATCCTAAAAGCTGTTGCAACATTTTGGCAACCTGTTCTTTACTGGCATTTCCGTTTCCGGTAATCGCCATTTTTATTTTTTTAGGTTCATATTCTGTAATCGGAATATCTCTCGAAAGTCCCGCTGCCATTGCTACACCTTGTGCGCGTCCCAACTTTAACATCGATTGTACATTTTTACCAAAGAAAGGCGCTTCAATCGCAATTTCATCCGGATGATGCGTTTCGATTAATTCGATGGTGCGCTCAAAAATGATTTTCAGTTTTTGGTAATGATTATCGTATTTGGACAATTGCAACTCATTAAGCTGCAAAAACTCCATTTTTTTATTGATTACTTTAATCAATCCAAAACCCATGATTGTAGTTCCCGGGTCGATGCCTAATATGATGCGTTCTTTTGTCAAGTGATTTTGTTTCAGGTTTCAGGTTTCAAGTTCGAAAGTTGCTAGAAAAATGCTATAATTCATTTTCTAATTTTCAAATTGCCACATTTTCAAATTGATTACTTTTGCAGCATGATTTCAATTCCTCACAAAGCTAAGCAATTCCTTGTTCTTCTGGTCAAACTTTTGATTGTAGGTGGCGCATTTTACTTTATTTATAATCAGTTGGCGAATAACGACAAACTCGACTGGCAAAAATTCATTACACTGTTTCGTAAAAATCAGTCGGTTTTAGGAATTGGATTTATATTGCTTTTGAGTGTTTTAAATCGATATTTCGAAATTTTAAAATGGCAGAATCTGGCCAAAGTCATTCATGAAATCTCATTAGGCGAAGCCACAAAACAAGTTCTAGCTGCCCTTACAGCCGGAATTTTTACGCCAAACGGGGTAGGAGAGTATGCCGGAAAAGCATTGTATTACCCAAAATCTGAAGCAAAAAGAGTAGTTTTCCTAAACTTAATCTGCAACGGAATCCAGATGATTTTAACGGTTTTATTTGGAACAATCGGCTTGTTATTTCTCGGATATTGGAAATGGGTTTTGGGAATAATCGCAATATCTTTTTTCTTTATCCTATTTTCTGTAGTCTTTAAAAAGATTAAAATCAAAGGATATTCCATTGAAAAATTGATTCATAAAATCAATGAAATTCCAAAACCAATTCATCAAAGAAATATCTTTTTAGGCATATTGCGTTATTTGGTTTTCTCGCATCAATATTACTTTTTGTTTTTGGCTTTTGATGTCGATTTGCCTTATTTCACGTTGATTTCAACAATTGCGGTTGTTTATTTTTTGGCCTCATCATTACCTACTTTTCAATTTTTGGACTTTGCTGTAAAAGGAAGTGTAGCGGTTTATTTCTTCGGAATTTTAAACGTAAACGAATGGATTGTTGTTTTTATAAGTACGTTGATGTGGTTTTTAAATGTAGTTTTGCCTGTTGTTTTAGGAAGTTATTATGTGTTGAATTTCAAAACTAAAAGGGTAGAATGAGTTTAATTTTATTTGTCATATTAAAAATTTATATAATAAGTATCAGCGTGCTTATTTATGGCTTTACACGAATAAAAAAATATCAGAAAACAGATTTTAAACCAAAAACCAGTTTTACAATTATAGTTCCTTTCAGGAATGAAGAAAAGAATTTACCCAAACTTTTAGATAGTTTCGCAAAACTCAGTTATCCAAATAATTTGTTCGAAGTTATTTTGGTGGATGATAGCTCTAATAAAAAGTTTCAAATTTCAGGTTTCAGGTTTCACGTTAGCTTAATTGACAACATAAGAATTTCAAATTCACCTAAAAAAGACGCCATTTCAACAGCCATGCAGCACGTAAAAACCAATTGGGTTATTACGACCGATGCCGATTGTATTGTGCCTGAAAATTGGCTTTTAACGTTTGATAATTACATTCAGCAAAACAATGTTTCCATGTTGGCAGGAGCCGTTTCTTATCAATGCGAAAATTCATTTTTACATCATTTTCAGCAATTGGATTTAACAAGTTTACAAGGAGCTACAATTGGAAGTTTCGGAATTAAAAAAGCATTTATGTGTAACGGAGCCAATCTTGCTTACACAAAATCATTGTTCGAAAAACTAAATGGATTTGATGGAAATAATAAAATTGCAAGTGGCGATGATGTTTTTTTACTGCAGAAAGCCGCAGATTTATTTCCTGATGAAGTTCATTATTTAAAAGCCAAGGAAGCGATTGTTTTAACCAAACCAACTGAAAACTGGAAATCCCTGTTTCATCAAAGGGTACGTTGGGCAGCAAAAACAAGTTCTTATCAAAGCACTTTCGGAAAATCTTTAGGATTAATCGTTTTCTTTGGAAATCTAAGTTTTGTTATTGGATTTGTATTCTTGATTTTCGGAATCTGGTCCTGGCAACTTTTAGTTTTATTTGTTTTCCCTAAATTTATTATTGACTTTGTTTTGCTTTACCTAACAAACCAATTTTTAACAAATAAAAGATTGCGCTATTTATTTTTGAGTAGTTTATTCTATCCTTTTTTCAGCACGTGCGTAGCTTTGTATAGTTTGTTTGGTTCTTACGAATGGAAAGATCGACGGTTTGTGAAATAAAAACTATTTTTTTTCTTCTTTCGCTTTAATAATTATTGGTAAAATCAATTGTGTTTTTACCGGAACTCCGCGTTTTATAGCAGGATTTACTTTTGGAAAATCAACCAAACGAGCCTGTAAAATACTATCAATTTTAATTGTATCATATGCTACCGAATCTTTAGAAAACTGAGGTTCAAATTTCATTGAAGAGTTAGGAAATATAGTTACTTTCACCTCAATTGTATCAAGTTCAGGATATAGAATGGAAAGCGTATCAATATCTAATTTTTCCTGAATTAGCTGTGCCATTACTTCAAAAAAGCATTGTTGGCGCAGTTTTTTGTCGTTTACTTTTTCACAATCAACAACCGATGGGAATTCGTCAACTTCTTTCCAATTGATAGATTTTAGCTCTTTTTGAAGTAATTCTTTTTCAGACGGAATCTGCTTCTCAAAGTATTGACAAGAACTAATAAATAGTAGGATTATAAAAAATGGGAACTGCTTCAAGATTATGATATTGTATTGAACTAATTATATTTATAAAAATACGATTATTTTTTTTGGTTAGCTTTATAATCTAAATATTCTTCATAGCTTTCAGAAAGCCATTTTTCTTTGTTTTGTTCTGCAACTTCTTTTTGGTCAGGATATAACTTCGCCAATCGATCAGAAAAAGTAGCAATTTGAACAGTATAAGTATAGAATTCTGTTTTACTTAAAACTAAGTCGGGATTATTTTTACTGGAAAAATATTCAAAAAAAAGTGAATCAAATTCTTTCATCGAGAAATTTAAAACCTTTTTCTTATTACTTTTATATATACTGTCCTGAAGTAATTGATCGTCAACAGACAGTTTTTTATTTTGCGCATAGGCATTATTATTGATCATAAAGATCAAAGTGCACATAAAAAATAATTTAAAAACACTGTACATTGTCTAATTTTTCTGACGGTTTACGGGCAAATTTACAAAAAAATAAATGGATTTACTATTGTTAATACTCGGTTTTGTATGCGTAATTGTTGGTGTTTTTGGTAGTTTTCTACCTTTTTTACCGGGACTTTCCAGTTGTTGGGTTGGTTTGTTATTATTGTATCTTACAAAAGCTGTCGAAAATAATTATTGGATTTTAGGGATAACACTTTTAATTACAATAATAATTACTGTTTTAGATTATGTTATTCCGGCACGAGGCACAAAAAAGTTTGGCGGAAGTTCATATGGAGTCTGGGGAACAAACATTGGACTAATTGTTGGAATCATCGCTCCCATACCATTTGGAGTTATCATTGGGCCTTTTGTAGGTGCTTTTGTTGGAGAAATGATATACGATTCTAAAAATCATAACCGTGCAATAAAAGCGGCAACAGGTTCGTTGTTGGGTTTTTTGGCCTCAAGCTTCATTAATTTCCTTTTTTGTGTTATTTTTCTTGGCATTTTTTTAAACATAGTTTGGCAAAACAGATTTTTATTGTTTTAATCATCAAATTTATGTTAATATTTTTCCTATATTTTTAGTATTTTTTAAAAAATAACATTTTTTTAATTTATATTTTTTATTTCTTTTTGATAACGAAAGGGTTATGTTCATTGAGACTTTTAGAATTCCGCTAAAAAAAGCGTTAAAAATAAAGCTTGAGTTTTTAACTTAATTTTTGGAAATGTTAAAATATTTTATATTTTTATCACGATAAACGACAAAAAGCCCCACTTAGTCGATTATTTTGAATGGATTTAAATAATTTTAAAACTAAACATATGACTCCTAACCTACAAATTGAACTTAGACGTTTTATTTCTTCTAATGTTGTTTCTAAATTAAATAAGTTTTATTTCGAAAATGATGCCCTCTTGATAAAGGGAATTGATGTTTCAATCGGAACCGTTCTAATGGGATTGTACAATAAAGCCGAGGAGTCGGGTTTTTATAAAAACATAGTCACACTATTAGAAGATAATTCAACATTTTACGGAGAAGTTGACTTTACTTCAGGAAGAATTTTATCAGTAGATGATTGTTATAGAATCGAAGGAAACGAGTTGCTTAAAGAGATTTTCAGCAATAAAAAAGGAAGAATTTCTGAAATGATCTCAAACGAAGTAGGAATTAAAAGTGAAACAGCACGCGAAATCCTTAATTTTTCTGCGTTACTAGTTGTTTCTTATCTTAAAAACAATTCACAGTTAATTAAAAACCTGAAATTATTGTTAGAAGATCAAAAACGTGATATTCTAAACAGTATTCAGCCAGGAATAAAAATCATCCTTGGATTCTCTTGCCACGAAACAGTTGAAGAAAAAAATCAGGCAATGGGACGATCTGTTTTTACACTTTTTGGACATAACTTTTTCTAGAATTTCCATATAATCATATATTTAAATAAAAAAAATCCCATTTTACAAAAGTAAAACAGGATTTATATTGCCTAATTTGAAGCGTTTCTTAGACGTTCTTCAAATTTATAATTTCTTGCTCGGTCAAAAAACGCCAGTTACCTCTTGGTAAATTCTTTTTGGTTAAGCCCGCAAATGATACACGATCGATACGTAAAACATCATAGTCAAAGTTTTCGAAAATAGCTCGAACCACTTTTACATTTGATGAACGCAGTTTTAAGCCAATTTCGCTTTTAGGTTCATTATCAATATAACTAACCTCTTCAACAAACACACGATGTCCGTCAAGAACTAAACCTTTGCTGATTTTTTCTAAATCTTCAAATTTTAAATTTTTGTCTAACGAAACCTGGTAAATTTTAGACGATTTCTGACTCGGTAAAGTAAATTTACGAATCATATCAGTATCATTCGTAAACAACAACAAGCCAGTTGTGTTCTTGTCCATTCTTCCAATCGGAGCAATTTTTGCCGTAGTAGAACCGCGTACAAGTTCCAGAACGTTACGATATTCTTGACCTTCATCAAGAGCAGTTGTAAAGTTTTTAGGTTTGTTCAACAAGATGTATTCTTTCTTTTCAGGAGTCAAAGTAACGCCATCAAAATTTACAACATCGTTTAATTTTACTAAATAACCCATTTCAGTAACAGGAACGCCATTTACTTTGACATTTCCGGACTGGATATATATATCGGCATCACGACGTGAACAAACACCTGAATTTGAGATGTATTTGTTCAAACGAATTTCGTCTGCTGCTTTTTGTCTTTTCGGAGCCTGATTCTGTTTTTTAATTTTTTCTGCCTTTTCTTCTTCAGCAGCCTTAACAGCAGGTTTCACTTTTTTTGGCCCTTGCGCACGTTTCGCCATAGGAGGTTTTGGCTTGCTAGAGTTTGATCTTGAGCTATTTGGTCTCGATCCGCCTCTTTTATTATTGCCTTCCTTATTGTTCATAAATTCTGTAATTTGTGCAAAGATAGTTTATTCTTGCTAAATAATCCTAAGTTCATTGTTCTTAGATTAATAGCTATTTTTAATTGAAGTTATAGAAGCAGCACAATTGGCTTTTTTTAGGCATGGTTTCCCGCTTTTCACTTCAATCTTTTATTTTTTAAAGAAAAAAAATAAAAGGATTTTCGCTGCAATCGGGGCTAGTTTCAAACATTAAGCTTCTTTTAAACATTTTGAAAAAGCTATTTCACAAAGATTCACAAAGTATTTCACAGATTCACAAAGAGCAAAAAAAAATCCGCGTAAATCTGCCTAAATCCGCATCATCCGCGTGCCATTTAAAACCCTAAAATCGTGAAATCAAATTCTTCCCATGCCACAAAACACTCGGATTAATCAAAACAATGCAAAAAACACCCGAAACAATAAGGAATTTTAAAACATTATGAAGCAGTAAATATTGTTCCTTAGAGTTTGATTTCCATAAATAAATCAGAAAAAACAACAAGGCAATAAAACAGATATAAAAGTAAATATCCATATAACCCACATCATAAATATTAACCAAAACATAAACCGGAATCACGGTCATAAAAGTTAAAACCGTAATAATTTGTTTTGAAACCGTTTCGTTATACAATATCGGAATCGTTTGATAATCGTTTGCCAAATCACCTTTTAGGTTTTCCAAATCTTTGATCATTTCCCGAATCAGCAACAATAAAAACAAAAACATGGCATGTGCCGAAATTACTGCAAAATGACTCATGTGATTTTCGATTTCTTCAAATAAAATTTTGTTATAGAAGTACAATAAAATCGCAAAAAAAGGTACAACTGCCAGCAAAGCCGAAGTTAGATTGCCAATAATCGCGTATTTTTTAATTTTATGAGAGTAAAACCAAATCAGGAAAATATAAGCCGAAAAAAATAAAAAAGCCCTCCATGAAACAATCAAGGCCATTAATACCGCCAGGAAATTCAAGCTAAAATAAACCGATAATTTTGTTTTCTGGCTCACCAATCTATCGAGCATAGATTTGTTTGGCCTGTTGATTAGATCTTTCTGACTGTCGTAAAAATTATTAATAATATAGCCAGAGGCAATCGTAACTGCGGAAGCAAAAACAATCAAAAACAAGTTGAAATCTAGTAAAATATCCAGGGCTCTTTTTTCCGGAGCCAATATAAAGATCGCCGATAAATATTGTGCCAGGACAATAATAGGAATGTTGTAACCTCTTACTACAGAGAACAGACCAACAATTTTCATTACTAAAAGTTTGTGCTGTCTGCTTAACATTTTTTGATTTAAATTTTGGAATTGGGGTCTAATTTAAGATTTTTTACCGTAGGAAACAGGTGGTCAAAGTTTATTTTTTAATAATTCCTTAGATCCGTAGCCTAATTTTCTAATACAGGCCAAAGCTTGTTTTTGTGAGATTTCAACTTCTTTAATGTCTTTTTTTTCTACAAAAACTACAGAACCACTCCACGGATTTGGAGCATCGGGAATAAATACGACAGAGTTGTTTTCGTCTATCTGTTCAATCAAAAATGCAAATTGCAAGCCTGCATCTGTAGGAACTAAAATGACTTTTAAATCCTCGTTGGATTCAAATCCCATTATGTTTTCATTCATTTTTTTCATGAACGAATAACCGGGAACAAAGCTTAAAATTCCGTTTTCTAATCTGTGAATCAATTTTTGTGCGTAGGTAGTTTTAGCAACCAAACCAGCAGCAAAACAAATAATCACAATAATTAAAATCGCGACAATTTCTTCTATTGCCAATCCTAAAACTTTTACTTTTGGAAAATGACTAACAATCGGATTTGTAATTTTTTGAATAATACCAAATCCTTTTTCTAAAAGAATAAGCAATAAAATTAACGGTGCTAAAAATACAATTCCTCCTAAAAAAGTTGCTTTAATAATTTTTAAAATACTTTTCATATTAAATAACTTTTAGAGTGTAACTTAGAAAAGGATATTCAAATAAGCGTAATTTTTTAAAGTGGCTTAATTTTTTTTAGAATTGGTAAACAACTTCTAATTTGTAATCTTTCAAAGATGCTTTAGCACGTTCTAAATCTTCTGTGAAGCCCAGAATATAACCGCCGCCGCCAGAGCCACAAAGTTTCAGGTAATAGTCATTTGTATCAATTCCGTTTTGCCAAATTCCGTGAAATTGTTCAGGAATCATTGGTTTAAAATTATTTAAAACGACTTTAGAAAGTTTTTTTGTATTGGTAAACAATGATTTCATGTCGCCATGCAAAAAGTTCTCTACGCAGGCATCGGTATATTTTACAAATTGGTTTTTAAGCATCGTACGGAACCCTTTGTCTTTTAGGTTTTCCATAAAAATGTTTACCATTGGCGCTGTTTCGCCAACAATTCCGGAATCTAATAAAAATACAGCCCCTTTTCCATCAAAACTTTGAGTTGGAATTCCGGTTGCTTCAATATTATCTTTAGAATTTATTAAAATTGGGATACTCAAATAGCTGTTTAAAGGATCTAAACCAGAACTTTTTCCGTGAAAAAAGCTCTCCATTTGAGAAAATATATTTTTTAGCTGTAACAGTTTTTCACGAGTTAAATTCTCTAAAACTGTTATTTTTTGAGTAGCATATTTATCATAAATAGCCGCAACAAGAGCGCCGCTGCTGCCTACTCCGTATCCTTGCGGAATACTTGAATCGAAATACATGCCTGTTTCAACATCATTTTTTAGACTTGCCAAATCAAAAGAAACCAATTCAGGCTGTTCTGTCTGTAAAGTTTCAAGATAAGTTACAAAACGTTTTAAACTTGCATTTGATGCTATTGCTTCTGCCGAAGGATCTTCGATTTTCTTCAACGCACCATTGTAAAAATTATAAGGAATAGAAAGTCCTTTAGAGTCGCGAATAATTCCGTATTCTCCAAAGAGTAATATTTTTGAGTAAAATAATGGTCCTTTCATATTTATTTTATGTCTTTCTTAATTTTATTTGGATCTTGTCGTGTGTCGAAAATGGAATGAATTCTAATTTCATTTGAACCAAAACTATACAATAGGCTTGATTGTTTTGTTACGACACATTTTCGATATTTTTTATTTATTGATGATTTTGGAAAAATTTCAGGATTCATGCTAATTATTGAAATTGCTTTTTGAAATTTCACAAGAAACATTTCTTTCGATTTTTTAGACCATCTTGCTTCAATAAAATTTAAAACAGCATCTAAATTCTCTTCAGCTGTTTTTGAAATATTTATTTTAAGATTCACTCCTTATATTTTTTCATCACATCTTCAAAGCTTTTAAATTCTCCTCTTTCAAATTCTAATTCACTTTGAGCCACATCTTCTTTCTGGGCTTCTGTCAAATCATCCCACCAATCATTTTTCTCCTGTCTTAGCAATCTTGCAACAGCCATAATAAGTGCAGGATCATTAGTTTCCTTCAACATATTCATTGCATTGAGTTTCTCTAATTGAATGTCCATAACATAAAATTTTAATTAAAGATACAAAAATTATTGCTTCATTGCACCGCTTCCAATTTCGTCGCAAATGTACTGACCATTCTGACAAAATACAACTAATTCGTCCTGAATAAATTGAAGTACTTTTTCGCTAACGTTTTCGGGATATAAAACGTGAACATTTGCTCCTGCATCAAGTGTAAAACAAACCGGAATTTTGGTTTCATTTCTAAATTTCCAAATCGCATTTATGATTTGCAAAGTATTTGGTTTCATCAAAATAAAATACGGCATAGATGTCATCATCATGGCATGTAAAGTCAAGGCTTCGCTTTCAACAACTTTAATGAATTCGTCTAAATTTCCACTTTCAAAAATGGCAATTAACTGATCCAGGTTTTCATGTGCCTGAGCAAAACGTCGTTCAGCATATGGGTGATTGTGCATTAAATCATGCCCAATAGTACTCGATACTTGTTTTTCGCCTTTATCAACCAACAAAATAGTATCCTGATAATTCTTAAAATTGTCATGAATTGTATACGGAAATTCAACTCCATATAAATCGGTACTTCCTTGAATGTTAGCCTGATTTCCCCAAACGACAACATTTCCTTTTACGCTTCGGCAGGCACTTCCAGAACCTAAACGAGCTAAAAATGATGCTTTTTGGTAAAAATATTCCTCTGTCATTTCTGGATTTAATTCTTTCTCCAGACTCATAAAATTCATTGCCAAAGCAGCCATTCCAGATGCCGAAGATGCGATTCCTGAACTATGAGGAAACGTGTTTTGTGTATCAATCGTAAAATGATAATCCTTTAAAAATGGTAAATAAACTTCAACTCTTTCCAAAAACTTCTGAATTTTTGGTTTAAAATCCTCTTTTGGTTTTCCTTCAAAAAGTAAATCAAAAGAAAAACCATTATCTGTCACACTGAGCGGTCCCGAAACTTCGGGAGAAATGCTTTTCTTTTCAAAACTCAATTTCGTAATCGTTTTACAATTATTCAAAGTAAAACTTACTGAAGGATTTGCCGGAATTTGATTGTCTTTTTTGCCCCAATATTTCACTAATGCAATATTGCTGGGAGCGCTCCATTCAAAATTTCCGTTTTCGATTGTCGAAGTATATTTTTTAGGAATAAAATCAGTTGCTGTAAACATGAATTATAAAATTTTGGCAAAGATAGTTTTTATACTATTTCACCATATAAGTTATATAAGAAAATGTAAGTGGGGTTCAAACTAAAATGAACTATATGGTTTCAAATATCTTTTAACTATTTTTGATGAAAAATAAAATAGAATGAACAAAACTGTCAAAATCGCCATAGCTTTAATCGTTTGTTTACTGGTAGGATATTCTGCAAGTGTGGTTACAAGACCAAGTGTTGAAACTTGGTATCCAACAATTGTAAAACCAATTTTTAATCCGCCCAATTGGATTTTCATGCCAATGTGGACATTACTTTATATTTTAATGGCGGTTGCTGCGGGACTGGTTTGGGACAAAATAAAAGAACAAAACGAAGCTGTAAAAAAGGCATTAGCTTTCTTTTTGATTCAATTGACATTGAATGCTATTTGGTCATATCTTTTCTTCGGACTTAAAAATCCAATGTTGGCTTTAATCGAAATCGCGCTTTTATGGCTGATGATTTATGAAACTTATTTGAAGTTTATCAAAATAAATAAAACTGCGGGTTATTTATTGATTCCGTATTTGGCCTGGGTTGCTTTTGCAGCAATTTTGAATGCCAGTATTTGGTGGTTGAATAGATAAGATTTAGTTTTTAGATTCTGTTTTTAATTTCTTAAACATTTCATTTTTAGCATACAAAAAATCCATTGTAGTTAGGATATTGTTGTTTTCTATAAGTTTCGCTGATCTTGGGTCGGCGTCACAGAACTCAATAAATAAATCAACTTCTTCGGGTTTTAATTTTAGATCTTTGGTAAAATAATCACGAGGAATTGATGCTGCTATAAGTTTTTTGAAAACAGTTTCCTCAGTTTTCTTTTTGACTTCTTCTTTATCTTTTTTAAATAAATTTATAAGTCCGGTTCCCATTCTGGTAAAGTCCATTCCATTTGCAATAGTTCCGTCGTAAACACCGGTATATTTTTGCAATGATCTATTGTCTTTATCAAATTTTATATCGTCAATATCTTGTTGAGAAGTGTTTATTTTATCAAATTTTATATTTGTTACTACAACTTCATTTAATTCCTCCGCTTTTATATTCATATTGACGGTAATATTGTTTTGTTCAATATTTTCCTGTGATATTTTCAATCGTGTAAAAAAGTAATCTTTTGCGAAAAACAATAAACTATCTTTTGCCTGAACAACAATCGAAAATTCTCCCATTTTATTTGTTCTGGTACTTGTTTTGGCTGTTTTATTTATAACTTCTACTTTATCAAGTGGATAATTGTTGGAAAAGACTCTTCCGTGTAGTGATTTTTCTGTTTGGGAAATGGAAAATTGGTAAGTCAAAAAAGAAATTATAGTAAGTAACTTTACTTTCATCTAATGGTTTTTAGTTGAAGTAAAATTATTAGAATCGTCTTAAGGAAAACTTAGCAAACCTGTAAATTCTTGTTAATTCGGTTTGTATTTATAATATCTCAATTAATTCCGACGGTTTATTTATTACCACTTTCGCACCACTGCCAATTAATTCTTCTTCTGTTCGATAACCCCAGGAAACTCCAACAGCAAACATATTTGCATTTATTGCGGTCTGCATATCAATATCAGAATCTCCAACAAACAGAATTTCTTCGGGTTTTAAATTCCAGTTTTTGCTTATTTCTAAAGCTTCAAACGGATTTGGTTTTTTAAGCTCTTCAGTACTTAAACCAACGGCAGCGTCAAAATAATTAGGAAATATTTCTGCGGCTATTTTTTTGGTAAGTTCGTCTGCTTTGTTTGAAAAGACCGCTAATTTAATATTTCTTGAAAACAAATTATCCAGTAACGTTATAATGCCTTCGTATGGTTTTGTTTTTATAGTACAAACTTCGCGATATTCGTTGATCATACAATCAAAACAAATTTCAATTTGTTTATCAGAATTGTTTGATGCCGGCAATGCTTTGCTTACCAAATTTCGCAAACCGCTTCCTATGAAATATTGATAAATATCATAAGTATGAGTGGGATAATTTAAACCTGTAAGTACAGTATTCATGGCATCTGAAATGTCTTCTAATGAGTTTACTAATGTTCCGTCTAAATCAAAAATAATTCCTTTAAATTTCATTCTATATTATATATTATTAGCCAAAATAAACCCGCTTGTCCAGGCATTTTGAAAATTAAAACCTCCCGTAATCGCATCTATATTTACAATTTCTCCGGCAAAATATAGATTTTGATGTAATTTACTTTCCATCGTTTTAAAGTTGATTTCTTTTAAATCAATTCCACCCGCAGTAACAAATTCTTCTTTAAAAGTACTTTTTCCGTTTACCTGAAATTTTGCTTTTGTCAATTGAGAAGCTAAATTCTGCAATTGAATTTTAGATAAATCGGCCCATTTTGTTTCGATTTCAATTCCCGAAGCTAAAACCAGACTTTCCCATAAACGATTTGGGAAATTGAAAGGTGATTTTTTAGAAACTGCTTTTTTCGCATGTTCCTGTTTTAAGTCTTTTAGGATTTTTTCAGCATCTTCGGTATCAACATCATTTAACCAATTGACGAAAATCGTAAACTGATAGTTTTTATCGAATAAAATACGCGCTCCCCAGGCCGAAAGTTTTAGAATTGCCGGACCGCTCATTCCCCAATGCGTAATTAACAAAGGTCCTGTTGATTCTAGTTTCGTATCTTTTACGTTAACGGTAACTTGTGCCGCAACGCCCGGTAATTCTTTTATGCGAGGATCTTTGATATTGAAAGTAAATAGGGAAGGAACAGGGCTCACAATGGCGTGTCCTTTTTCTTGTAGCATTTCCCAAATTTTAGGATTACTTCCGGTTGCAAGAACTAATTTTTCGGTAATAAATTTATCGCTTTGAGTATCAATTTTCCAATGATTTTCGGCTTTGTAAATTGATTGTACACTTTGTCCCGTTAAGACTTTTATGCCGAGTTTTTCGGTTGCTTTTAAGAAACAATCAATAATGGTTTGAGAAGAATTAGAAACAGGAAACATTCTCCCGTCATCTTCTATTTTTAATTCAACACCATGTTTTTCAAACCATTCAATTGTATCACCAGAACAAAATTGATGAAACGGGCCACGAAGTTCTTTTTCGCCTCTGGGATAAAATTTAACCAATTCATTAGGTTCAAAACAGGCGTGTGTAACGTTGCAGCGTCCACCGCCGGAAACGCGGACTTTAGAAAGTACTTCTTTTCCTCTTTCTAAAATGGCAATTTTTAGTTTTGGATTTTTCTCTGCAATATTAATCGCCGTGAAAAATCCTGCAGCGCCTCCGCCAACAATAATTATGTCGAAATTTTGAATCATATTATTTGGTTTGCCACGATTTTTTTGCCACGAATTACACGAATTAGCACAAATTTTTAAGGCGTGGACTTGTTAAATTATTTTTGTCAAAGTTTTAAACTTTGACAAAAATTACAATGATTTTTTATAGTTTATCCGGAAAATCACTAATAATTCCGTCTACATTATAGCTTTTTATTTTTTGAATATCTTCATCAGAATCTACTGTCCAGGGCAAAACCAGAAATCCTTTCTTTTGTATTTCCTTGGTGTTTTCCTGATTCAATAATTGATAATCCGGATGAATGGCACGAGCTTTTATTTTTTCGGCGAAAGCCAAAGCTGTATCGATATTTTCTTCTGTTAAAACTCCAATTGCAATATTTGAATTTAAATTGTGAACTTCCTGCAACATATTCCAGTCAAAACTTGAAATGATAAAATGCTCATAATTCCAGTTTTTATCCGAAATATATTCTTCAATTAAAGCAACAACTTTATGAGGAGTTCCTATGCCTTTCAATTCAATATTGATGAGGCATTTTTTGTCCACTAAATCAAAAACTTCGTTTAACGTTGGAATTTCAAGTTGATCCGCAATCAAAAACGATTTTAATTCGCTTAAAGATAAAGTATTTACAAAACCTTTTCCATTGGTTGTTCTGTCGATGGTTTCGTCGTGAATTACGATTATATGTCCGTCGGAACTTAAATGAACATCGAATTCTATTCCATCAGCATTTAAGTCTAATGCCTTTTGAAAAGCCTGTAAAGTGTTCTCGGGTTCGTATCCTTTGGCGCCGCGATGTGCTATTTTTAGCATTTTCTTTGTGAGTAAGTTTAACCGCAAAGGTCGCAAAGATTTACGCAAAGTGCGCAAGGATTTATATAAAAAAAGTTCGCCACAGATTTCACAGATTACGATGATTTTTTTTACGCAGATTTTAAAAAGATTTAAGCAGATTCACGCAGATAATTTTTAAAAATTTAAATCTGCTTAGATCTGCAAAATCTGCGTGACAAACTTTGCGATTTTGTTTCATTGCTTTTAAGCAAGTTCTAACAAAACAAGACCGTATTCAGAATCGATGATTGCTTTTCCGTTTTGGACTTCTGTTTCTTGTCCTGAAAAAGCGTCTTTTAATTTGGTTCCATCTTCAAAAACAGAATCAACCGGAAGTTCTTTTCGACCAGTTCCCAAATCTAAACCAATTACAACTTCATCTTTATAATTAACTTTAGTAAAACTTCTTGAAAAAATATACGGTTTATCTGAAATCATATTGTGTATTCCTGCTCCAACCGCAGGATGATTTCTGCGGAATTGTCCTAGTTTTTGCCAATGCCAAAGTATCCTCTGCGTTTCTTCATTTGACTCAACATCTTCCCAATTCATGAAAGATCGTAAAGTTGCGTCGCCTTCAGTGCCTTCAATTACTAATGAACGACCCGTTTCGTCACCATAATAAACCTGAGAAATTCCCGGAGAGAGCAATAATTTGGTTCCCGCTTCAAAAGTTCTGTTTCGATTTCCATCAAATGGAGTGGGATCGTCGTGGGATGATACGTAATTCAGAACGCTAAAACCTTTTAATTCATTTTGAAGTTTTGCTGAATATTTTGAAAATATAACTTCATAATCGTTTTGAGCATCGAGTTTAAATTCAAAATTAATCATGCAGTTAAAACCATTTTCGAAATAGTTTACTTTTCGATCTCCAAAATCATAATCCAGTCCGCTGCTTATTTCATAACCATAAACTTCAGCAATCGTATAAAACGGATTCTGATCTAAAACTTCAAGCGGATGATGTTTTTTCCAGGTTTCAAATGCGTAATCACATTCTTTTCTAAAATCAACCCAAACATCTTCATCTGTATGTTTTACAGTATCAGCTCTGTAACCGTCAATTCCAAATTCCAGAATATAATCGGTTAACCACTTTATGATGTAATATTTTGGAGTTCTTGGGTAATTTGTTCTTTTGAAGAATTCATTTAACGAGGTAATTTCTTTTTCATAACGACCTTCATTTTTCCATTTTTCGATTAAAAAAGAAGGCAGTTCCACTTCCTGATTGCTTTCGGTTCTTACGTCCGGAAGATTATCGACTAAAGTGCACATCGTTGTGTTTTCGAATGATTTATAATCGCAGACAATTCCAGTTCTAACCCAGTCTTCCGGCCACATCGGGTCTTCTGCGGTTACAGGTCCGGTGTGATTAATAACGCCGTCAAGCATAATTCTAATGCCTTTTTCGTGTGCTTTTTTAACAAGATTGGCTAAATCTTCTTTTGTTCCGAAATTAGGGTCTAAAGCCGTCCAGTCTCTCGCCCAATAACCGTGAAACCCATAACTAAGCCCGGTTCCTTCGTCAACGCCGTCGTGAATTTGTTCTACAATCGGCGTAAGCCAAATGGCATTTATTCCCAATTCATCAAAATAGCCTTCGTCGATCTTTTTTATAATTCCGATGATATCTCCGCCTTCAAAACCACGTAATTTTCCCGGAGTTTTGGTTCTGTTGAAGTTTAAATCATTGAATGGATTTCCATTGTAAAAACGATCGGTAAGTAAAAAATAAATATTTGCTCCTTCCCAAACGAAAGGCGGTTTAGAAGTATTTTCGTTATTCATTAAAATTAATTTTGAGCGAGAATATTAAAGATAAAGAAAGGAAATCATATAAATGAAAAAACCGCCATGAATTCACGAATTTATAAAAGAATAATTCGTGAATTCGTGGCGGAAATATATTGTGTTAGATTTTACCGTTGTTAGACCTGACAGGTTTTTAAAACCTGTCAGGTCTCTTTGAAGATAAAAAAAGACGCACTGCTGTGCGTCTCTACGATATGCGTTGTGTGAAAAAAATCTTTGATGTTTTTATTCCAATTCTAAAACCACAGCCGATTTTGGTTCTAAAGTAATTTCAGTAGATAAATCAAATGTTTTTCCGGTCAAAACATCTTTCCCTGACTTAAAGTTTTTGATGTTTTCTTTGAAACGATTGGTTTTAATAGTTTGGGCTGTAGCATTATTATTAAAAACCACCATCACCGTTTTAGTATCTGTATATCTAAAATAAACGTAATTATTATTTTCAGGAATATAATGTGTCATTTTTCCGAAGTGAACGGCTTCGTTTGATTTTCTCCAGTTGAATAATTTCGATGTAAAATCAAAATATTTTGCTTGTTCAGGAGTTCTTCCAGCTGCGGTTAGCGCATTGTTTTTATCACCTGCCCATCCTCCTGGAAAATCCTGACGAATGTCTGCATCTCCTTTGCTTTTGTCACCGCCCATTCCAATTTCTGAACCATAATACAATTGTGGAATTCCGCGAACTGTAGCCAATAAAGTCATTGCTAGCTTGTATTTAGGAAAATCATATTTAAACTTATCATTCATACGATCTGTATCGTGATTTTCGGCAAAAACTAAAATGTTGTTGGTATTTGGATACAGATAATCCATTGCAAAATTATTGTAGAATTTAATCATTCCGTTATCCCAGGTTCCTTCACTTTCACTAAATGCAGAAACCACTTGACTTTGAAGCGTAAAATCCATTACACTTGGTAAATTCGAATTGTAGTTTTCGATGGCACCAATTTTACTGTCTTTTTGCCAATAAGCCAAATTCGCCTGATTGTGCATCCAGATTTCGCCTACAATATTAAAATTCGGATATTCAGTTGTAATGGATTTTGCCCAATTTGCCATCGCCGTTGCATCAGAATAGTTATAAGTATCTACTCTAAATCCGTCAAGATTAGCAAACTCTATCCACCAAATTGCGTTTTGAGTTAGGTATTTTGCTACCAAAGGATTTCTCAAATTCAAGTCCGGCATTGAAGGTACAAACCAACCGTCAACACAAACTTCCTGATCTATTTTTGATGCATGAATATCTGTAATAACTTCACGACGGTGGTGTGTTTGGGTGAAGTTTTCGAACTGATTGAACCATGTTTTGGTCGGAATATCTTTCATCATCCAATGCGTAATTCCCCAGTGATTCGTTACATAATCCATAACTAGTTTCATGTTCTTTTTGTGCATTTCTGCAGATAAACGAGCGTAATCGTCGTTAGTTCCGTAACGCGGATCAATTTTGTAAACATCAGATTGTCCGTAAGTGTGGTATGAATGCTGTTTGTCGTTGTCTTCGCATAAAGGTGTACTCCAAATTGTTGTAGCACCAAGAGAGGAAATATAATCTAAGTTTTTGATAATTCCTTCAATATCTCCGCCGTGACGTCCGCTTGGATCCTGGCGATTTCCCTTTTCTGTTAAAGATGGGTCGCTGTCGTTTTTCGGATTTCCGTTAGCAAAACGATCGGGCATGATTAAGTAAATCATATCCGATGCATCGTAACTTTTTCTGTCTGCTGAGTTTGCTCTTCTTTCTTTAAGCGAATATTTCTGCGTAAATGCAACTTTATTTTTGGTTTTGAAAGAGAAAACCAATTCAGAAGCTTTTAGGTTTTGCGTATCAATTGTTACGAAAAGGTAATTTGGATTTTCCGTTTTTTCTACATTTTTGATCACGACATTGTTTGAAACCGAAGCTTCGTATTGAGCAATGTTTTTTCCGTAGAACATAATCTGCAACTCCGGATTTTTCATTCCGGCGTACCAAAACGGCGGTTCTACTTTTTGGATTTGCGCTTTCGCGGAAGCAGAAAACAACAAGACCATTAAGATTAATGTATAGATTGAATGATGTATAAGTGATATTTTGTGGTTTTTCATAATTTTATTTTTTTGATTTCTTTTGTTTGAGCATCCATTTATATATTTCTGGATTTTTCTCATATAGATATTCAATTCCGTGACCCTCATTTTCTAAACGAGTAAACTTGAAATTGTTTTTGTTTTCACATGATTCAAGACCTTTGACGATTCTTTCAGTTTCGGTAATTGAAATTTTATCATCAGCAGTTCCGTGAAATGCCCAAATAGGAATTTTACTCAAATTACAGATTCTTGATAAATCGCTATCATTAATTCCTCCACAAAGAGGCACAATTGCAGCAAAAACATCAGGAAAATCCAGAGCAGTAATGTATGTACCATAGCCGCCCATGCTAATTCCTGTAATATAAATTCGGCTGGTATCGATTCTATATTTTGCTGATAAATCAGCATATAAAGTTTTGAACCAATTTTCTGTTGACCAGTATTTATTGTCAGGACATTGAGGAGAAGCAATTATAAAGTCAAAATTTTCTCCTTTTTCAACAAGATAAGGCAATCCATAAGCCTTTAATTTGTTTAGATCGTTGCCTTTTTGTCCTCCGCCATGAAGATAAATTACAAGCGGGTATTTTTTTGTTTCTTTTGAATAGTCTTTAGGCAAATACAAGAGATAATTATATTTTGCAACAGCCTTTGTTTGAGAATAAATATTAATTCCTGAAAATACGATTAAAAGAATCAAAAATTTTAGCTTATAATTATTCATTCTAATCGGTTTTATAATTTGATTTCCTGCAATCCCGAAGCTTCGGGACAAAACCTTGTAGGTATATTTGAGAAAAGTTTAAACCTACAAGGTTTTGGAAACCTTGCAGGATAAATATATCAGATTAAAAAAAAGACAAGCAATCTCGGGGAAAATTGCCTGTCTTTTTAGAAAATTATTTGGTTTCGATAATACTGATCGCATAACCTCCGCCCGGAGCAGATAACTGCGATAATTTTGATTTGTTTGTTACAGCAATTTTCTTGATAGTATAAGCTTGCGGATTTGTTTTGTAATGCGCATCTTTTGCATCAGCATAAATTGTAGCTGTGTATTTTTTACCTTTTTCAAGGAAACTGAAATCGATGTTTGATGTACGTGGAGTTTCTCCGTTTACGTTTCCAACAAACCAGTTGTTTGTTCCTTTTGCTTTACGGGCAACAGTGATAAAATCGCCTGGTTCAGCTTCAATATATTTACTTTCTGACCAGTCTACAGCCACATCTTTAATGAATTGGAATGCATCTGGAAAACGGTTATAGTTCTCCGGAGTATCAGCCGCCATTTGCAACGGACTGTACATGGTAACATATAATGCTAATTGGTTTGCAATTGTACTATTTACATGCGAGGTATTTTCAGGATTCATTTTGCTGATGTCCATTTCGAAAATTCCCGGAGTATAATCCATTGGACCTCCAATTAAACGTGTAAATGGTAAAACCGTAACGTGATTTGGTTTAGAACCTCCAAAAGCTTGGTATTCTGTTCCTCTTGCTGCTTCGTTTCCAATTAAGTTAGGGTATGTTCTTGCAATTCCTGTTGGACGAACGGCTTCGTGAGCGTTTACCATAATTTTATAATCAGCCGCTTTTTCGATTGCATATTGGTAATGGTTTACAATCCATTGATCGTAATGATTTTCACCGCGAGGTAAAATATCTCCAACATAACCGCTTTTTACAGCATCATATCCGTTGTCTTTCATGAATTGATATGCTTTGTCCATATGACGTTCGTAGTTACGAACAGAACCTGAAGTTTCGTGGTGCATAATGATTTTTACACCTTTTGATTTTGCATATTCATGCAAACCTTTCACATCAAAATCAGGATAAGGCGTAACGAAATCAAAAACATAATCTTTTGAATGCCCAAACCAGTCTTCCCAGCCTTCGTTCCAGCCTTCAACCAAAACAGCGTCGAAACCATTTGCAGCAGCAAAATCAATGTATTTTTTTACGTTAGCATTGTTTGCACCGTGTGTTCCGTTTGGTTTTGCTTTTGAGAAATCAGAAACGCCCAATTGTACCGTTGGAAAATCGTTTGTGTATGACCAAGAGCTTTTTCCTGTAATCATTTCCCACCAAACACCAATGTATTTTACAGGTTTAATCCAGGAAGTATTATCAATTTTTGACGGATCGTTTAAGTTATAAGTCATTTTTGAAGCTAGGATTTCTCTAGCGTCATCGCTTACCATAATCGTTCTCCAAGGCGAATGACTTGGTGCTTGCATGTATCCTTTATCTCCTTTTGCGTCTGGAGTTAACCAAGACGTGAAAGTCATATTTTTGTCATCAAGATTCAAGTGCATACAAGAATAGTTGATCAAAGCCGCTTCGTGTAAATTGATGTATATTCCATCATTTGTTTTTAACATCAAAGAAGTCTGAACTCCTGTTGGGGAAAAGTTTTTTTGAGAAACGTTTGCTGTATATGCTTTTTCAGATAAACCTCTAATTTCAGATAATTTCGATTTGGTGTAATCGTATTCCTCAGTATCATAATCTCCAGGAATCCAGAAAGCGGTGTGATCGCCAGTCATCGCAAATTGAGATCTTTCTTCTTTAATTACAAAATAAGTCAGGTTCTTTTGAGCCGGAAATTCATATCTAAATCCTAAACCGTCATCAAATAAACGGAAACGAATTACGATTTGTCTTTCTGTTCCTTTTTGGTTTAAAGTTACAGCCAATTCATTATAATGATTTCTAATTTGATCTACTTCTCCCCAAATTGGTTTCCAAGTCTCATCAAAAGTCGAAGTTTTAGTATCAACAACAGTAAAATCATTCAATAAAGATTTTTTATCATCTTTAAGTTCAAGACCTAATTTACTGGTTTTTACAACTTCTTTATTTTTATATTTTAAATTATAAGTTGGAGTTCCGTCGTTTTGCAGCGAAAATTCCATTACGAACTTTCCTTCGGGTGATTTTAATTGCTGTGCATTTGCGATCGAGCTAAATGCAAACAAGATTAAACTTGCGAAAAATAAGTTTTTCATGTTTTTTAGTTTTAAGTATATTGTAATTTAATTTATTTGTACAAATTTACTTGCAATTACAGGATTTCCGTTAACTACAATTGTTAAATCTTGATCGCTGTCTACAGTAAATGTTGTTTCGTCATGATTCACAGCTACTTTTAAAATTTGGTTTCTGAAATTAATTTTAAAAGAGTAACCTTTCCATTCTTTTGGAATTTTTGGCGAAAAATGAAGCTGGTCATTTTTAACACGCATTCCGCCAAAACCTTCTACAATGCTCATCCATGTTCCGGCCATTGACGTGATGTGACAGCCTTCTTCAACTTCCTTATTATAATCATCAAGATCAAGACGAGAAGTTCTTAAATAGAACGTATAAGCCATATCCATTTTGTCTAAAACGGCAGCCTGAATCGAGTGTACGCAAGGCGAAAGCGAACTTTCGTGAACCGTAAATGACTCGTAGAATTCGAAATTGCGTTTTAATTCTTCTTTAGAAAAATGATCTTCGAAGAAATAGAAACATTGTAAAACGTCGGCTTGTTTGATGTAAGGCGAGCGCAATACACGATCCCAAGACCATTTTTGATTGATTGGTCTTTGTGCTTTATCTAAGTCTTTTACGGGAACTAAATCTTTGTCTAAAAAGCCATCTTGCTGCAAATAAATCCCTAATTCTTTTGAAGTTGGGAAATACATATTATCGGCCACTTTTTTCCATTCCTGAATTTCATTCGCCGAAAGGCTAACTTTTTCTAAGATGCGTTTGTGATCTGAAGGATATTCTACAGCTACTTTTGTAATTTGTTCTGATGCAAAATCAATACACCATTTTGCAATATAATTGGTGTAGAAATTATTGTTGATGTTGTTTTCGTATTCATTTGGACCTGTAACGCCAAGAATTACGTATTGATTTTTTTCTTTAGAGAAAGAAGCTCTTTGATGCCAAAAACGCGCAATTCCGATTAAAACTTCCAGACCTTTTTCAGAAATATAAGAGTAATCTCCCGTGAAACGGTGGTAATTATAAATCGCAAAAGCAATCGCTCCGTTTCGGTGAATTTCTTCGTGCGTGATTTCCCATTCGTTATGGCATTCTTCACCATTCATGGTTACCATTGGATACAAAGCCGCTCCGTTTTTGAAACCTAAATTATCTTTGGCATTTTCAATCGCTTTGTCCAATTGATTGAATCTGTAAGTTAATAGGTTTCTTGCAACTTGCTGATCTTTAGTTGCCATGTAAAACGGAATACAATACGCTTCGGTATCCCAATAAGTAGATCCACCGTATTTTTCTCCTGTAAAACCTTTTGGTCCAATATTCAAACGAGAATCTTTTCCTAAATAAGTTTGGTTTAATTGGAAGATGTTGAAACGGATTCCCTGTTGTGCTTTTACATCGCCATCAATTGTAATGTCCGACATTTCCCAGATTTTTGCCCAGGCATCAATTTGATTTTGAAGCAAAGCATCGTATCCTAAATTAAGGGCAGCTTTTATTGTTTTTTCGGCTGCAGCCAAAGTATTTTCGTGGTTTAAAGAAACGGTATATCCTCCAATTTTCTGAATTGCTGAGGTTTGTCCTTTTGCGATAATTGTTCCGTAAGTAAACTGAACTTTATCTGAAGTTGAATCGATTGTAGAAGGTGAAATATTTACATTTTCTCCGTTTGCAAGAATCGTATTGTGCATGAAAGTCGTAACTTTAAAATGCGTTTTGAATGTCTGAGCGGTTACAAAAGCTTCACTATTTGATTTTTTTACTTCAAGCGGTTCCCAGAATTTTTCTTCCCAATTGGCATCTTCATTCGTAACTCCGGCATCAATATAAGGTTTGTAAACAATTTTGGCGTCTTTGTTTAAAGGCGTAATTTCAAATTTGATAATTCCGGCTTCATCCAAATCCAAAGAAAGAAAACGACGAACGTTTACGGCAATTTCAGTTCCATTTTTCAAAGTTGCTTCAAAAGAACGGTTGTACCATCCTTCTTTCATATTCAATTCTCTACGGAAATTTCTAACCTCGGTGCAATTGTTTAAATCAAGATTTTCTTCGTTGATTTGAACATCGATCCCAATCCAGTTTGGCGCGTTTAATACTTTCGCAAAATATTTTGGATATCCGTTTTTCCACCAGCCCACTTTGGTTTTATCCGGATAATAAATTCCGGCAATATAACTTCCTTGAAAAGTTTCTCCAGAGTATGTTTCTTCAAAATTAGCGCGTTGTCCCATCGCACCGTTCCCGATACTAAAAAGACTTTCAGACGATTTGACTCTTTCTACATCAAATCCTTCTTCTATGATAGACCAATTGTCTGGTTTTATATAATCTTGATTCATTATTTCTTAATTAGATAATGTGGCAATTAGGGTAATTAGAAAATGTGTCAATTAGAAAATGAGATAATTACTTGTCTTTGGCTACTTCTAATTTAATTCTATCCTTAATTGCTTGTTGTTGTACTATTTTACTTTTTAATTAGATGATTTTATTTTTAAAATATCAGTTGATGATTTCTATTTGATAATTAAATAATTCAGATTTATGTAAATTATCTAATTATCAAATTGGCACATTTTCTAATTAATTAGTTTCTCGATAAACTGTGAATCGATTTCGGTGAAATCTTTAAAAATATAATCAGCTTCATGTAAAATTGTTTCCTCACCAATTCCTACACTTACCATTTCTCCTATGTTTGCTGCCTGGATTCCGGCAACTGAATCTTCAAATACAATTGAATCTTTTGGGTCAATGTTTAATAATTGAGCCGCTTTTAAGAAAACTTCCGGATCCGGTTTTGCATTGGTAACATCGTTTCCGTCAACAATAACATCGAAATACGAAAGAATTCCTGTTTTCTCCAGAATTGGTCGGGCATTTTTACTCGCAGAACCCAACGCAATTCCCTGATTTTTTTCTTTTAATAGCTGAAGAATTTTAAAAACTCCGGGAAGAATCTCGCTTTCGTCCATGTCAACTAAATAAGATAAGTAATCTTCGTTTTTTTGAATCAGCCATTTCTCTTTGTCTTCCTGAGAAGCCTGAACGTTTCCTAATTCAAGAATTATATCCAACGAACGAACACGGCTCACGCCTTTTAAAAGTTCGTTGTTTTCATGTGTAAAATTTATATTTAACGACTGAGCGATTTTCTGCCATGCCAAAAAGTGGTATTTAGCAGTATCGACAATTACGCCATCAAGGTCGAATATGAATGCTTTTTTGTTCATTATATGAAAAATTCTTCTTTATTATTTTTGAATAGTATCGTCTACGTCTTTTACTTTGTAAACTAAAAGAGCAGCAATTAAAAAACTAACTCCACTTGTAATTAAGGCATAAATTGCATCGCCATTGTAAAGATATTTTACAATTGGACCGCCAATTAATGCGTTTACAATTTGAGGAATTACAACAAAGAAGTTGAAGATTCCCATGTAAACCCCCATTTTTTTAGGAGCAATCGATCCTGCAAGGATTGCGTAAGGCATTGCCAGAATACTGGCCCAAGCAACTCCAATTAAAATCATTGGTAATACAACCCAGTCTTCATTTGGCATGAAGTAAATGGAAATTAATCCGATTCCTCCAATGATTAATGAAAGTGCGTGAGTTGATTTTCGTCCGATTTTTTTTGCGATGTATGGCAGGAAAAACAGTGCGATAATAGCAGAAACTAAATTGTAAACTCCAAACAAAATTCCGACCCAGTCTCCGGCATCCTGATATTGCTGACTTGAAGTGTCGCTTAATGGCAAGCCGTATATATGATGTGCAATAGCCGGAGTTGTAAAAACCCACATGCCAAATAAACCAAACCAGGAGAAAAATTGTACCCAACTTAGCTGACGCATTGTTGTTGGCATTTTTGCAAAATCAGTAAAAATGTCTGTTAGTTTTGATTTTTCTTCAGATGGAACATCTTTTTCGCTTTGAGGATCTTCAAAATTGGCTAATTCTTCCGGAGTATATTCTTTTGTTGTAAACAGCGTAACCAAAATTGAACCTATTAAAACTGCTGCTCCAATAATAAAAGATAAAGTCAGATTTAATGGGACACTTCCGGGAACAGTGCTGTTTGAAACATGAAAATATTTCGTTAAAACATAAGGCAGTGCTGAACCAATTACAGCTCCAAAACCAATTAATGAAGTTTGAATACTGAAACCTGCAGTTCGCTGATCTGTTCTTAAATTATCACCAACAAGAGCTCGAAATGGCTCCATGGCAATGTTGAACGAAGCATCCATGATCATTAACATTCCGGCTCCAACCCATAAAGCGGGTAAAATTGAAATGAAAATATTAGCTTGTGGCATTAAAATTAATCCAACAGAAGCTAAAATAGCGCCTACAAGAAAAAAGGGTTTTCTTCTGCCGAATCTTCCCCAGGTTTTGTCACTATAATGACCAATAACAGGTTGCACTATTAATCCCATAAGGGGAGCAATAATCCAGAACCACGAAAGTTCATGTACGTCGGCACCAAAAATTTGAAGAATTCTGCTGGCATTTGCATTTTGAAGTGCAAATCCCATTTGTATTCCCAAGAAACCGAAACTCATGTTCCAAATTTCCCAGAAACTTAATTTACGCTTTTCCATTATCGTAATTAAAAAATTAATTAGACGATAAGCGCTTTGCTTATCAAAACTTACTGTTTTTTTCGAAGTAAAAGTAAAAGCCTTGACAGGCGTAAAAGTATAAATTATTTTTAGATATATACTAACAAAAAAGCCATAAAAATTAATTATGGCTTTGGAATGTGTTGATTTTAAGAAATTTAGTCAGTAGATTCTCTTTTTATAAGATGTGTTTCTATCACTTCGGTAGTATAATTTTCGTTTTCTTCTTCGTCATCGTTGTGTTCTGCCTCAAGCCTTTCGATCAGCATTTTAGCAGCTTTATTTCCCATTTTTTCACCGCTTTGGCTTACCGTTGTAATACTTGGCGTTGAATATTTTGAGATGATTCCGTCTGTAAATGCAATTACAGCTAAATCTTCGGGAACTTTGAGTCCCATTTTTGATGCAGTTTTGATAATTGTTACTGCAAAAAGTTCATTTACTGCAAAAACAGCGTCAAAAGCTCTTGCATGCAAAAGTTCAGAAATGGTTATTTCGCAGGTATCTACGTCTTCAATTTTAATGATTAAATCTTCGTTGAATGGTAACCCGTTGTCTAATAAAGCTTTTTCGTAACCATCGGTTCTTAGTTTTCCAACACTTACGTAATCGACAGTAGTTACTAAAGCGATCTTTTTTCGGCCATTATCAATCAAACTCTGTACAGCTTCATAAGCCGCAGCTTTGTCATCAATAATAACCTTATCGCACAAAATATCATTAGTAACGCGATCGAACATTACAACCGGCATTCCTTGATTGATAACTTCTGTAATGTGGTGGAAATCACCTTTGTATTGTGTTTCTTTAGAAAGAGACATGATAAAACCGTCGATGCTTCCGTTGGCTAACATCTCCATGTTTAATACTTCTTTATCGAATGAATCATCAGATAAACAAATCACAACACTATAACCATTTTCGTTGGCAACCTGCTCAATTCCGTTGATCACCGTAGAGAAAAAATAGTGTACAATTTCGGGAATAATAATACCAATACTTTTGGTTTTCCGGTTTTTTAAACTAAGGGCAATATTGTTTGGCTTATAATTGTAAAACTTTGCAAAAGCCTGCACTTTTAAGCGCGTTTCTTCTCCAATTTCAAGACTGTTTCTAAGTGATTTTGAGACAGTTGAAATAGAGACGTCGAGTTCCTTTGCAATCTGTTTTAAGGTGATTTTGCGTTTCATCGTAATATTGAAAAAAATCTAATTATTAATAAAGGTATCTTTTATTTTCTGATTTATCATTTTTTGACTGAAAAGATTACAAAATATAGAAAGTTTTCAACACTACCACGTTTTCGTAACTCAATAAAAATTGGTTCTGGTTGTTCATGTTAATAAATTCCTAATTTTGAAATTCGAAGTAAAATTAAAAACTTAACTAACAATCACAAACTCAAACTAATTTAAACAAAAAGTATGAAAACAATTTACAAAAAGTTGTTATTTTTATTCCTCTTGTTGCCATTTACTGTACTAGCTCAAAGTACTTTAAGCGGAACTGTTGTTGATAAAGCTACAGGGCAGCCAATACCGGGAGTAAATGTAAATGTACAAGGTGTTCCAACGGGTGCATCAACAGGATTTGATGGTAATTACCAACTATCAAATGTTAAAAGTGGAAACAAAATTGTGGTATCTTTTATTGGATACAAAACGCAAACGATTGATTTCACCGGACAAAAAACACTAAATATTTCTTTAGAAGAAGATACCAACCAACTTAAGGAAGTTGTTGTACAAGTAGGTTATGGTACTGTTAAGAAAAAAGACGCAACAGGATCTGTATCTCAAATTTCTGCTAAAGAATTTAATAAAGGAATTAACGTAACTCCGGAGAGTTTAATTAGCGGTCGTATTTCGGGTGTTAATGTAACTGGTGGTGGAGCGCCTGGAGCAAAAGCGGATATCAGAATTCGTGGAGGATCTTCATTAAATGCTTCAAACGAGCCTTTAATTGTATTAGATGGTCTTCCGTTAAGTAATACTAAACCAGAAGGTTCTACAAGTATTTTATCTACAATTGATCCTAATGATATTGAGTCTTTTACAGTTCTTAAAGATGCTTCTGCTGCTGCAATCTATGGGTCAAGAGCTGCAAATGGTGTAATTGTTATTACAACTAAAAAAGGAACAAAAGGTGGTGTAAAAGTTAACTTTAGTTCTCAGGTTGGTATCAATACTGTCGCGAATACTGTTGATGTAATGAATGCAGACCAATATCGTGAATTGGTAAATACAAAAGGTACTCCGGCGCAACAAGCTTTATTGGGTACTGCAAATACAAACTGGCAAGATGAAATTTTTCATACTGCTTTAACAACTAACAATAATATCTCTGTAAGCGGTTCTTTGTTTAACAAATTGCCTGTACGTTTATCTGTTGGTAATGTTGATAACCCTGGAATCCTAAGAAACACTTCTTTTGAAAGAACTACGACATCGTTATCGTTAAATCCGGTTTTATTTGATAATCATTTAAAAATTGATATTAGCGGAAATTTATCTTTCGGTAAAAACCAATTTCAGGATGAAGGTGCTGTAATTGGAAGTGCTATCGGATTTGATCCTACACAATCTGTTTACGAAACTGGTTCTCGTTACGGAGGATATTATGAATGGCTTGAACCTAGTGGAAATTTACCATTATTGCCTGCAAGAAATCCTGTGGCAAGATTAAACCAGGATAACAGAAGAGCTACTTCGACAAGAAAATGGGGTAACGTTAGATTAGACTATAAACTTCATTTCTTTGAAGATTTAAGAGCTGTTGTAGAAGCAGGTATTGATAGATTTGACAGTAGTGGATATACTGAAGTAAGTACACAAAGTGCTTTAGGATATCAGCCAAAGCCTTTTACTGAGGCAGGTTATGTAAACTTAGGAAACTATTCTAGTTATACAGATGCACTTCAAAATAAAAACTTAAATGCTTATTTTAATTATACTAAAGATTTAGGAAAAATTAAAATTGATGCAACGGCTGGTTATAACTACCAATTGTTTCAAAGAGAGAAATATCAATCGGGAGAAACCAGACAACCAAATCCTAATGAAGATGTTACTACTGAGCCGGATGTTAATTTACAATCGTTTTTTGGACGTTTGAATTTAGGATATGACAGTAGATATTTATTGACTTTAAATTATAGAAGAGACGGAACTTCTCGTTTTTCTGAAGATAACAGATGGGGTAATTTTGGTGGAGCTGCTTTTGCATGGAATTTATCTGAAGAAGCTTTCTTAAAAGATAACGCTACTTTTTCGACTTTAAAATTAAGAGTTGGTTACGGTACTACTGGTCAACAGGATATCTCTGCTCAATATGATTATTTGCGTAGGGTAACTATTGGAACAATCAATTCTCAATATGTTTTTGGTAATACTGTTTATTCAACAGCGAGACCGGAAGGTTATAACCCTGATATTAAATGGGAAGAATTAGCTGAGACTAACGTTGGTATTGATTATGGATTTTTCAGTGACAGAATTACTGGAACAATTAACTACTTTGATAAAAAATCGACAGATTTATTAGCAGATATTGCGGTTCCTGATGGTGCAAATATTAGAAATCAAGGTTTCTTTAATATTGGTAGTGTAAGAACAAAAGGGGTTGAGTTTAGTATTGCTTCTGATATTGTTAAAAATGATAATTTGACTTGGAATGTAGCTTTCAATACGACTTACATTGATCAGGAGATATCAGAATTAGGAACTACAGTTCCAGGTTTTCAAGGTTATTTAACGGGTGATAATATTGCTGGTGGAAATGGAAATAAAATCCAGATTAACTCAGTAGGATATGCGCCAAATTCATTTTTTGTATACGAACAATTATATGATGCAAACAAAAGACCAATTGCAGGTGCTTATGTAGATAGAAATGCAGATGGAAAACTTGATGCAGGTGACCGTTACAGAGCTGGTAAAACTGCTCCGGATTACACTTTCGGTTTGTTCTCTACTTTAAACTACAAAAAGTTTGATTTTACAATGAACTGGAGAGCAAGTGTTGGAAATAAGATTTTTGACAACGTAAGTTCTAATTTAGGATATTCTGATGCAGGTTTAAGAAGACAAACAGATTTGTCAAACGTGAGTTCAGATTATTTTAATACTGGTTTTACTTATGAAGATAACGGAACACAACGTTACTTGTCTGATTATTTTGTAAAAGATGCTTCTTTTATCAAATTAGATAACGTTACACTTGGATATACTTTTGATAAAACAATTATCAAAGCTGCTTCTTTAAGATTTACAGCTGGTGTTCAAAATGTTTTCATTCTTACGAAATATGATGGATTAGATCCTGAGAAATTCAACGGAATTGATAATAATGTTTACCCAAGAGCAAGAACTTTCTTGTTTGGAGTTAATGCCAATTTCTAATAGTAGACTGAAATCAAAAATTTAAAAATAAACAAAATGAAAATATCATTTAAATATATATCTTATTTTTTCCTATTCATTTTAGGAATAAGTATGACGCTTACTTCGTGTACGGACGATTTAAACGTGACCCCAAAAGACGATGATGAATTTTTATCAGAAACCTTTTTTCAGGATCCGGCATCGTACAAACAAGTATTAGCAAAATTATACGCAGGTTTGTATGTTGGAGGTAATGATGGAGATGGAGATGCTACGATACCTGGAAGAAACCCTGATATTTCAGGACTTGGTGGTGACTTTAGCAGTTACTTAAGATTGCTTTTTGTAACTCAGGAATTTTCTACAGATGAAGCTATTATTGCTTGGGCAGATGGTACTTTACCAACAATAAATGCTCAAACATGGGCTCCTGCTAATGAATTTTTAGAAGGAACATTTTCAAGAGCATTTTACCACATTAGTGTTGCCAATGAGTTTTTAAGACAAACTACTGATGAAAAATTAACAGAAAGAGGTGTTGATGCAAGTTTAAAAGCTGAAATCGCTACATTTAGAGCTGAAGCTCGTTTTTTAAGAGCGTTTTCTTATTATAACTTAATGGACTTGTTTGGAAATGTGCCAATCACGACAGAAAATGATCCTGTTGGATTCTTCTATCCGGTACAAAAATCAAGAGCAGAAGTTTTCGCTTTTGTTGAGTCAGAATTAAAAGACTTAGACAATAGTTTAGCTGCTTCAAAAACAAACGAATATGGTAGAGTAGATAAAACGGCTGCTAAATTTTTATTGGCACAAATTTATTTAAATTCTAAAGTATATACAGGAGTAGACAGAAATAACGAAGCAGCTACAATGTGTTCTGAAGTTATTAATTCAGGATATACTTTTGCAAATGTTCCTTATCGTTATTTGTTCTCTGCAGATAATAATAGAAATGGTGCTCAAAGCGAATTTATTTTCCCAATTGTTGGAGATGGTAACGCTATTAGAGCTACTGGTGGAGGAATGAGTTTTATTATGCACGCTTCTATTGGAGGAAGCATGAATGCTGCGTCCAGAGGTATGGATGGTGGATGGCAGGGAATCAGAACTCGTAGAGAGTTTGTAGACCTTTTTCCAGATGAAACTGCAACAGCAGATAATAGAGGAACATTTTATACAGATGGTCAATCAAAAAACATTAATAATGTAGGAACTTTTACAGACGGTTATGCTGTTACAAAATACATTAATATAAATTCAGATGGTTCTGCAGCACAAAGAAATGATATTCCGGATATCGATTTCCCAATGTTTAGATTAACTGATGCTTATTTGATGTACGCAGAAGCAACTCTTAGAGGAGCTACTACCGGAAACATTAATACTGCTTTAGGTTATATCAACCAAATTAGAACCAGAGCAAATGCTCAGGCGGTTACACTTCCTCAATTAACTCTTGATTTTATTTTAGATGAAAGAGGAAGAGAATTATTTTGGGAATGTAAAAGAAGAACTGATTTAATTCGTTTTGGAAAATTTACAGGAGCATCAAAAATCTGGCAATGGAAAGGTGGTTCTATCAATGGTAATGCTACGGAGTCGTACAGAGACTTAATGCCAATTCCTGCAAGAAACATTCAGGCAAACCCAACATTAGAGCAAAACACTGGATACTAATTTTATAAAACATTAAAATGAAAAATATATATAAAATTTTAATTGCATTTATTGGTGTATTAGCGGTCTCGTGTAATGCTGATGATGTAGAAAACAGACCTGTTATTGGGGTAGGAACTGCTCCGGTATTGTTAACACCACAATCTGATTTTAGTATTGTGCTTTCAAAGGAAACAGAGAAAGAAATTGCTACAACTGTTACGTGGAACAAAGCAACTTATGCAGGAAGTACTGTAGTAGTAAACTATACGATTCAAATTGCAAAAGCAGGAACTAATTTTAAGAGCCCAGTGACGGTAACTAATACTACTGCAGTTTCGCAGGAACTAACTGTAGAAGAATTAAATTCTGCTTTAGTTAATGGAGGTTTTATCGAGAAAGAAGTAAACGATGTTGATCTTCGTATTAAAGCTGTGATAGGTGCAGATGGGCTTCCGCAATATTCTAACTCAGTTACTTTTAAAGCGACTCCTTATCATGCGCCACTAGCTAGTTCTCACTGGTTAGTAGGAGGTGCTACTCCTGGTGGATGGTCATGGGATGGAGATGCTGAAACTGAATTTCCATTAGTTGCCGGACAATCAAAAATCTATGAGGTTAGTCTTGTTCTTAAAAATGGAGAAGCATTTAGAGAATTTTTATCTAATGACTTTACAAGTGGAGGCAACTGGGGCTCAGATAATAGTCACAACTTTGAATATTATGCTAACGCAGGTTATACTATTGATTCAGAATTAGAAAATGCTAATGACGGAGATAAAAACTTCAAATATACCGGAGCAACCGGACTTAGAGTTTTTAAAATTGACAACGTTGCAAAAACAATAACATTAGATTAATTTTTAATGTACATACTGAAAAGGCTATCTCTATGATAGCCTTTTTTTATAATACTAACTAAACCAAAACCACATTATGAAAAAAATTATACTAGTATGTTTATATCTGCTTTTTGTCACTGCCAATGCTCAGCAAATAACAGTGTCTCCTGCTATATTTCAGGTAAATGAACCAATAACAATTACAGTTTCGTTTGCATCACCAACTTGTAATGAAATGGGTACCAATCCTTCAAAAGTATATATGCATTCAGGAATTGGAACAGAAGCTAATCCATGGGCAACTGCAAAAGGAAATTGGGGAAATGATGACGGAATAGGCTTAATGAATGACAATGGAAATGGCACTTGGAGTATTACCATTACGCCAAGTATCTATTTTGGACTTACTGCAACACAACAAACAGATGCTACAAAAATGGGTCTGGTTTTTAGAAATGCAAATGGTTCTCAGACATTAAAGCAAGTGCCATCTTGTTCAGATTTTTTTATTAAAGTTGGTTCTTTTCAGGCAACTTTAACTGCACCATCTGAAAATAGTACTACAATTATAACTTCAGGCGCAAATTTTAATATTACCGCAACCAACACAAACGGAGCAGCAAGCTATACGCTTAAAGCAAACGGAACAACGATCGATACAAATGCGAGTACATCTTCTTATTCGTTTAATCATACCAATATATTGAGTAATCAAAGTTATGAGCTGAGTATTGTTCAGGGAGCTACAACAATAGTTAAAAAGTTTGCGATTGTTGTAAATCCCAATACAATTTCTCAAACAATGCCGACTGGTTTAGTTGATGGGATTAATTACAATTCAAATGATGCAACAAAAGCAACTTTAGTTTTAGATGCACCTTTAAAAGATTTTGTTTACGTTGCCGGAAGTTTTAATAACTGGCAGCCTTCATCGGCGTATGCCATGAAAAAAGATCCTTCTTCCGGTAAATTTTGGTTGGAATTAACAGGATTAATTTCCGGTGAAAATAACACCTATCAATATTGGGTGGTTGATGCGACACCGCTTACCAATTCGCTTTCATTAGTAAAAACAGCAGATCCTTATTCAACTTTGGTTTTGTCACCTTATGATGATCCGTGGATTCCTGCAGCTTCATATCCCAATATGCCAGTTTATCCTGCAGGACAAAATTTTGAAGTTTCTGTTTTAAAAACAGGGCAAACCCCATACAATTGGCATGTTACGAATTTTACAAAACCCGAAAAAGAGAAATTAGTAGTGTATGAAGTTTTGGTTCGTGATTTTGATGCAGCCAGAAATTATCAGAGTTTAATTGATCGAATTGAATATTTTAAAAGCCTAAAAATAAATGCAATCGAATTAATGCCGGTAATGGAATTTGAAGGCAATGAAAGCTGGGGCTATAATACTTCTTTCCACATGGCGTTGGATAAATTCTACGGAACATCGGATAAATTAAAAGAACTCATTGATTTATATCATCAAAACGGAATTGCGGTTATTCTTGATGTTGCCTTAAATCATGCTTTTGGAAGAAACCCGATGGTAAGAATGTGGATGAACGATCCTGATGGAGATGGTTTTGGTTCGCCAACGGAGGAGAATCCGTATTTTAATACCGTTGCCAAACATGCTTATAATGTGGGTGAAGATTTTAATCATCAATCCTTAAAAACGCAGAATTATGTAAATCGCGTAATCAAACAATGGATTGAAGAATACAAAATTGACGGTTTCCGTTGGGATTTAACCAAAGGATTTACCCAAAATTGTACAGCTTCTGATGGTGGTTGTACAGATAGTTATCAGCAGGACAGGGTAGATATATTAAAGAAATATGCTGATTATTCATGGAGTCTTGATCCTACACATTACACTATTTTTGAACATTTAGGAAGTGATATAGAAGAAAAAGAATGGGCCAATTATAAAATTGATGAAACGCCTAGTAAAGGTGTTATGATGTGGGGAAAAATGACGGGGCCTTATAATCAATTGTCTATGGGATATGCATCAGAAAGTGATATTTCGAGAATGACGAGTTCGAGTCACGGTTTTGTGGCAAACCGATTAATGGGTTATGCCGAAAGTCATGATGAAGAACGTCTGATGTATAAAAATGTACAATACGGAGCTTCAAGCGGAACATATAATGTTAAAGATCTAAATACAGCTTTATCAAGAATGTCTGCCATTGGCGCTGTTTCTTTACTAGTTCCCGGGCCAAAAATGATCTGGCATTTTGGAGAATTAGGCTGGGAAAACTCCATTTTTACCTGCAATGATAATTCTGTAAATAATGATTTCGATGCAATTTCCGGAGATTGTAAATTAGATACAAAACCACAACCGCAATGGGCAAATAATTGGTTAGGAAATTCAAATCGGAATAAAATTTACAACGATTGGGCAAAAATGATAACCCTTAAAACGACCGAGCCGGTATTTTTAGGAACACCAACAATAGCAAGCGTAAATTCGTTATCTGTAAATATAAAAATCAACAACAGTAATTTACCTTCCACACAATTAAAAGATGTTTTAATCATTGCCAATTTTGATGTTGTGGCTCAAAATGTTGCAACAGGTTTTCAATACACAGGAACATGGTATAATTTAATGGATAATAGCGCTATAGAAGTTACAGATGTAAACGCAACCCTAAATTTACCTGCCGGCGAATATAGAATTTATGGAAATAAAGAAGCCAGCCTGGCCATAGAAAATTTCGAAAAAGGAAATGTTGTGAGATTATATCCAAATCCGGTTTCTAATTATTTTACCTTAAATATTGCTGCAGCAAAAGTTCAGGTTTACGCAATATCCGGGCAATTGGTAAAAAGTTTTGTGCCTAATGGAAATATTGATTTTCAATTTGGTGTAAGCGATTTAAAAGCGGGACTGTATGTGGTAAAAGCTTTTGATCAAAATGGTAAAATCCAGGTGATGAAGTTTATTAAAAAATAAATTTCACAACAAGATTTTGGTTTTGTTAGTAATGCGAAAGGGTTGTCTGGAAACAGGCAACCCTTTTATTTTTCTTTCATTTCTTTTCATTGTATTCGCCAATTACGGCAAAATAACCAAAAGTTCCCAGACCTAAAACAATTAAAGGTGTCAGAATAAATAAAATGATGATTCCAAAGACTAAATCGTCTTGTTTGTCTGATAATAGTTTGGGTAAGCCAAATTCAAAGACACAAAAATAAGCTGCAGCCACAGCTAAAATAACCCATAAAACACCTAAAATTTGTTTGATTGCATTCATAATTATTTATATTAAAGGTGATTCGTTTTGTTTTTATTATCAATATATACCATTCCAATTACAAAGCATATCGAAGCAATTATAATAGGATACCAAAGACCGTCAAGATAAAATTCCGGTTTTCCTGCCTCTTTAGAATGCGTTACAAAATAGGTTGAAATTGCCGGAAGCAAACCTCCAAAAATTCCGTTTCCTACATGATAAGGAAGAGACATCGAAGTATACCTGATTTTCGTTGGAAACATTTCTACTAAAAATGCCGCAATTGGTCCATACACCATCGTAACAAATAAAACCTGAACGAAAATTAAAAAAATCAAAGTCCATTCGTCATTTGTATTGATACTAATTGATGTATTAACCTGAGCTTCTTTTTTGTTTTTAGTATACGTTTTTTTCTCTGTTAAGGTTGTGCCGTCAGTATATTTTTTTTGATTTGTAACTATAGAATCATTGATTTTACTGGTTTCAACAACTTGTTTCGTTTCCTGTACAATTTCAGTTTTATTTTTTAAATCGGTTGTTTCGTACATCATTTTATAGATAGGCCTATATAATAAAACAGCAATCAGCATTCCGCCCATCATAATATATTTTCGTCCTATTTTATCGCTAAGCCATCCAAAAACAATAAAAAACGGAGTTCCTAATAATAAGGCAATTCCAAGTAATTCATCAACCTGTGAGGAATCAACATTCATTACCGTTTTCATGAAACTCATTGCGTAAAACTGTCCGGTGTACCAAACAACACCTTGTCCCATTGTGGCGCCAAATAAAGCCAATAAGACAAATTTTAAATTATATCGGTTTCCAAAACTTTCTTTTAGAGGATTTGTACTGGTTGTACCTTCTTTTTTAGCTTTTGCAAATACAGGAGATTCATCCATATTTTTTCGAATTAAATACGAAACTCCAACCATTACGATCGAAACCCAAAAAGGTACGCGCCATCCCCAAGAATCAAAATCTTCAGCCGAAAGCACATTTTTTGTAGCCAGAATTACCATTAATGAAATGAATAAACCAACTGTAGCCGTGGTTTGAATCCATGATGTCCAATATCCTTTTTGTCCGGCGGGAGCGTGTTCTGCTACATACGTCGCGGCACCACCGTATTCTCCTCCAAGTGCGAGACCCTGTAATAAACGAAGAATTAAAACCAATAAAGGGGCTAGAAAACCGATCGTTTCATAACTTGGAATACAGCCTATTAAAAAAGTAGAACCACCCATCAATAATAAGGTAGCCATAAAAGTATATTTTCTACCAATAATATCACCAAGTCTTCCGAAGAACAATGCTCCAAACGGGCGAACTACAAATCCTGCCGCAAAAGTGGCCAATGTAGATAAAAAAGCTGCAGTTGGATTATCGCTTGGAAAGAATTTTGTTGAAATTACAACAGCTAAACTTCCAAAAATGTAGAAGTCATACCATTCAATCATTGTACCCATTGATGAGGCAGAAATTACTTTCCAAATGCCTTTTGTAGAAGTTTTACCCATAAATAGCTCTTGTGTTCTTATTAGTAAAGAAAAGTATAAAGTATTATTTTACGAATATAAAAGATATTTTTTTATTTAATTGATACTTTTTTAACAAAATCATATAATTGTTTAATTTACACTTTTTGGTAATTGAAAGTTTACAAATTGGGGTGTTTTTTACCGCTAAGGCGCAAAGAAAAAGCGCAAAGTTCGCAAAGATTTTATTAAGCTCATATAAAAGCAAAGGTTCGCAAAGCTTTGATAATTAGCTTTGCGAACCTTTGCGTAAATCTTAGCGTTTCTTTGCGGTAAATTTTATTGGATTTTGGAATTTAAAAAATTGGAATTTCCCCAAAAAGTATTAAAAACAAAAAACCCGAATATTGCTATTCGGGTTTTGGTGGTACCTCCAGTCCCGAGGCTTCGGGAGAACCAGGGACATTATGGTTTTCTTTTAGACAAGATATCTTTTAAAATAGAAGGATCTGCAATTATTTTGTTATTAAAAGTTTTACTTTTCATTCTTTTAATAAATTTTTCTAAATAAACAGCTTCTTCTCTGTCAATACAATCGACGGTTAAAACAATTTTCCAATCTTCAGCTATTTTGGTAAATGAGTTTGAGTAAAAATGGTTTTGATGTTTCTCAATTCTACTTTCTAAATCGTTGGTTTCGCCAATATAAAATTTTTGAGATGAATCTGAGTAAAGAATATATAAGTAATGCATTTGTAGAAAGTATTAAAAACAAAAAACCCGAATATTGCTATTCGGGTTTTGGTGGTACCTCCAGGGATCGAACCAGGGACACATGGATTTTCAGTCCATTGCTCTACCATCTGAGCTAAGGTACCGTTGTGCGGTTAATGCGGGTGCAAAGATAGAATCATTTTTCGTTTATCCAAAACATTTTTTTAAAAAAATCAATTCGTACCTTCGCATTGGTAAATAAAAAAATATGGTTTTAACTGTTGATGTTGGAAATACTCGAATTAAAGCGGCTGTCTTTGAGGGAAGTAAAGTTCTTGAAAATTTCGTTTTTGAGAAAAATGAACTCGAAAAAAAAATTGAAAAAATTTTAAAAAAGTTTTCAAATTGTTCTGATTTAGTTGTTGCATCGGTTGGAAACATCGAAAAACAATCTTTTTTGGCTTTCGAAAAAGAACTCAATATTCATTTTTTAACGCATGAGGATATTTTTCCCTTTATAAATAAATATGCGACACCAAAAACGTTAGGAATCGACAGAATGGTTTTGGCTGCGGGAGCAACTTTACAATTTCCAAAACAAAACAGGTTAGTTATTGATGCGGGAACTTGCATTACCTACGATTTTGTCGACGAAAACGACAATTATTTGGGCGGAGCTATTTCTCCGGGCCTGCGATTACGTTATGAAGCTTTGCATAATTACACGGCCAAGCTGCCTTTGCTGGCTTTAGAGTTGCCTGATTCATATATAGGAAACTCGACCCAACAAGCCATTCATTCTGGAGTTGTTAATGGTTTCGTCTATGAGATTGACGGTTTTATCGATGAATATAGCACAAACTTTTCAAATTTTATAATAATTTTAACGGGTGGCGATGCAGAATTTTTGGCTAAACGATTAAAAAATACCATATTTGCCAATTCAAATTTCCTTCTGGAAAGTTTGAACCAAACATTTCAATATAAAATCGACAATGATTAAAAAAATTATAATAAGTGCTTGTTTACTTATCTCGTTCGTTTCATTTGCTCAGCAAGGTACTTCGTCACCATATTCTTTTTACGGAATTGGAGAATCAAGATTTAAAGGAACCCTTGAAAACAGATCGATGGCCGGGGTTGCAGTAGAACAGGATAGTATTCACTTGAATATTGAAAATCCGGCAAGTTATGCCAGTCTTGGACAAACGACTTTTACAGTTGGAGGAACTTTTGGAACGAATAATATAAAAAGCAGCACTGAGTCTTCAAAAGCGCAAAGATCAACTTTTGATTATTTAGCATTAGGGATTCCAATGGGTAAATTTGGAGCCGGTTTTGGTTTAGTGCCTTTGTCTTCTGTAGGGTATAAAATTTCAGATCTAAACCCGACACAAGGAGGAGTAAACAGTCAGCTTGAAGGAAAAGGTGGCGTAAACAAAGTTTTCCTTGGTTTAGGTTATAAAATTACACCAAAATGGAATATTGGAGCAGATGTACAATATAACTTTGGTAAAATTTCAACAACTACTATAGAAGCCGTTACCGGAGTTCAAAGTGCTACAAGAGAAACCAATGCTTCTGAATTATCAGGTGTGAATTTTAATATTGGTACAATGTATCAAACTAAAATTGATAAAAAATTAAATCTATATACTAGTTTAAACTACACTTTTGCAAGTACATTAACTTCAGACAGTTCAAGAATTATTGAAGTTGACGGAGATCCGGATGAGGTAACCGGTGATCCTGTTGAAAATACGTTGAAATTGCCAAACAAAATAACGTTTGGTGCAGGTGTTGGAGAAGCCAGAAAATGGTTGGTAGGTACAACAATAGCTTTTCAGGGAGACGGGAAACTTAATAATTATTACAACTCAAGTGATAATGTTCGTTACGAAAAGTATTCTAAATATGCAGTTGGAGGATATTATGTGCCAAATTACAGCTCTTTTTCAAGTTATTTTAGCAGAATCACTTATAGAGCAGGTCTTAAATTTGAAAAAACAGGATTAATAGTAAATAATGAATCAATTAATGATGTTGGAATGTCTTTAGGTGCAGGTTTTCCAATTACAGGAACTTTTTCAAACGTAAATTTCGGAATCGAGTTTGGTAAAAAAGGGACAACATCTGCAGGTTTAGTTCAGGAAAACTATTTAAATTTTAGCTTAAGTTTCTCTTTTAACGATAAATGGTTCGTGAAAAGTAAATTCAATTAAGCATAAGGTTTTATGTTTTTTTAAGCTCACTACAATTTACTACATTTGGCAAATGAATTTACCAAAGAGATATATAATAAACGCTGTCACAGTTTTTGCTGTGACACTGTTTTTTGGATGCGAAAGTAATTTTAAAGAAGTTCAGAAAATTAACTTTTCAGAGTTTGTTCCGGGAAGTGATGCTGATACTGTCGATATAAAATATACAGATTCAGGACGCATAACCGGAGTTCTTAAAAGCCGAAAAATGCTGGATTATTCTAATCTTGATTTTCCGTTTACAGAATTTCCTGAAGGAATTGACGTTACTTTGTATGATAAAAATCAAAAGCGTACTTTTATAAGATCCAATTATGCTGTTTCATATAAGCAAACCGGGATTATTGATTTGCAGGGAAAAGTAAAAATCACTTCAGAAACAGGTCAGATGTTAGAAACAGAACAGTTGTATTTTGATCAGAAAAACGAATGGTTTTATACCGAGAGGAAGTTTAAATTAACAGATGCAAAAGGAGTTTCGTACGGGCAGGGAATTGACTTCAGCAAAGATTTTAAAGTAATAAACTCACAAAGAGTAACCGGCGAATTAGAAGCCGAAGAATAAAATAAAGATTATGGGCATTTTAAAATACACACAATACCTTTACTTAATAATTGCAGTTGCGTTTATTTATGACGGAATTACAAAGTTAAATGATCCTACCGGAAATCCCTGGTTAAGCTTTTTGATTGCCGCAGTGAGTGTTTTTATGTTTTTCTTCAGAAGAAAATATGCTAAAAGATTTGATGATCATTATAAAAAACAATAAAAAATGGAAATTAGTATTATAATACTATGTTTAATACTATCAGCCTTTTTTTCAGGAATGGAAATAGCTTTTGTTTCCTCCAATAAAATTTATCTTGAAATAGAAAAAAAGCAAGATAATTTTCTTTCTCAAATCTTAACGAAACTTACCCAAAATCCGTCAAAATTTATTGCTGCTATGCTTATTGGCAACAATATAGCTCTTGTAGTTTACGGTTTTTTTATGGGAGATGTAGTCCTGAAATGTATTGCTCATTTAGGATATCAGTTTTCAAATATTACCAGTTTATTGGTTCAGACCGTGATTTCTACTTTTGTAGTTTTGGTAACGGCTGAGTTTTTTCCCAAAGTTTTTTTTCAGATTTATGCCAATTCCCTGATTAAGATTTTTGCTATTCCGGCTTATTTGTTTTACAGGTTGTTTTATTATATTTCGACTTTTTTCATCTGGATTTCAGATTTTATTTTAAGAAAGTTTTTTAAAACAGAAGGCGATCAGGTTCAATTGTATTTTAGCAAAATAGAGTTAGGAAATTATATCACCGAACAAATGAGTTCTGTAGAAGAAAATGACGAAGTCGATTCAGAAATTCAGATCTTTCAAAATGCTTTAGAATTTTCGGGTGTTAAAGCGCGCGATATCATGACACCTCGCACGGAAATTGTTGATATTGATATATTTGCAGGTGTTTCAGAGCTTAAGGAATTATTTATTGAAACAGGTTATTCTAAAATTGTAGTAAGCCAAAACTCACTTGATGATATTGTAGGCTACGTGCATTCTTTTGATTTGTTTAAAAAGCCTAAAACAATTAAATCGGTTTTGATGACGGTTGAGTTTGTGCCTGAAACAATTTCAATAAAAGACGCTTTAAATTTGTTAATCAAAAAGCGAAAAAACGTTGCCGTTGTTTTAGATGAACATGGTGGAACTTCGGGAATTATAACAATAGAAGATATTGTAGAAGAGCTTTTTGGTGAAATTGAAGATGAACACGATTTAGATGAAGAATTAATAGAGCAGGAGCTTGGTGACGGTCAATATTTGTTTTCGACACGTTTAGATGTTGAATATTTAAATGAAACATATAAATTAGACATTCCTGAAGAAGATTCTTACGGAACATTAGGTGGTTTTATCGTGAATTCTACAAAAGAAATACCTCAAAAAGGAGAAAAAATCGTGATTGATCACTTCCATTTTGTGGTTGAAGAAGCGTCAAACAAGAAAATTGAATTGGTAAAAATGACGATAAAAGAGTGATTTTTTCATTAATTAAAAAAAAATGTCGAAAATAAAACACTAGTTGTATTGTTATTAACTAGATAATTGTATTTTCGCAAACTGAATATAAAATTAACGATAATAAAAATGGCAGTTTTAGCAAAAATTAGACAGCGTTCCGCTTTATTGATAGGAGTTATTGCACTTGCATTATTTGCATTTATAATACAAGATCTTTTCACAAGAGGAAGCTTCGGTCAGAGTTCAAAAGATGTAGGAAGCATCGATGGAAAAGATATTTCATTTGAAGACTTTAGAGTTAAAGTTAGTAATGTTGAAAAAAGTGGGCAAGGAATTACTTCCACTGAAGCTGCAAACAGAGTTTGGGATCAAGAGGTTTCAATTGCTTTATTGTCATCTCAGTTTGACAAATTAGGATTGAGAGTTGGAGAAAAACACCTTTTGGAAGTTTTAAAAACTGACCCAAATATTGGTAAAAATCCAATGTTTTTAAACGCAGCAGGTGCTTTTGACGTAGCTAAATTTAAAGAGTACTTTAAAACAAATCCTGAAGCAGCACAATATATTTCTGCAAAAGAAAAAGATGCTGAATTAAACGCAAAATTCCAAATCTACAATACATTAGTAAAATCAGGTCTTTACACAACTGCTAGTGAAGGGAAATTGAAATATGAAATGGAAGCTAATAAAGTAAACTTTGCTTATGCTGCCGGATTATATTCTTCAATTAAAGATAGTGATGTAAAAATTTCTGATGATGAAATTGTTGATTATATGAAGAAAAACGAGAAAAAATTCAAAGCGGATGAAACTCGTGAAATTCAATATGTTTTAGTTGAAGACAAAGCTTCAAAAGAAGATGAGGCTGAAATTAAAGCTAAAATTACTGCTTTATTAAACGGAAGAGTAGAATATAATGCAAAAACAGGTAAAAACGATACTTTGCCAGGTTTTAGAAACGCAACAAACATTGCCGAATTTGTAAATGCAAATTCTGATGTTCCTTACGATTCTACATATGTAGCTAAAAATAATTTACCTGCAGTTGATGCTGATAAATTATTCAGCTTGCCTGCCGGAGCGATCTACGGACCTTATGTTTACGGAAGATATTATGCTATATCTAAATCTTTAGGATTTAAATCTGGTGTTAATGCAAAAGCAAGTCATATTTTAATTGGTTACGAAGGATCTCAAACTCCTAACGCAAAAGAAAAAAGAACAAAAGAAGAAGCTAAAGCTAAAGCTGAAGGAATCCTGGCTCAGGTTCAGGCAAATCCTGATAGTTTCATGATGTTGGCTTTTACAAGTTCTGATGATTCATCTGCACAGCAAGGTGGTGATTTAGGATATTTTGGTCCAAACCAAATGGTAAAACCATTCAATGATTTTGTATTCAATAATGGAATTGGAAAAGTTGGTTTAGTTGAAACTCAATTTGGATTTCACATTATCAAAATTACAGATAAACAAGACGGAATTCGTTTAGCTACAATTGCTCAAAAAATAGAGCCTTCTGAAGCTACTTCTGATAAAGTATTTACATTAGCAACTAAATTCGAAATGGACGCTGCTGATAAAGATTTTAACGCAACAGCAAAAGCTTTAGGTTTAAAAGCTGCTGCTCCTGTAACTGCAAAAGCTATGGATGAAGCGTTTGGTCCTTTAGGGAATCAACGTAACATTGTAAGATGGGCATTTGACAAGGAAACAAAAATCGGTGATGTAAAACGTTTTGAATTAGCTAATATTGGTCACGTAATCGCACAATACAAAAGCGAAAACAAATCAGGTTTAGTATCTGTAACTGTTGCAAGACCTTATGTTGAGCCAATCTTGAAAAACAAGAAAAAAGCAGAAATGCTTAAAGCTAAAATGACAGGTTCAAATCTTGAAGCTATTGCTAAAAGTGCCGGAGTTGCTGTTCAACAAGCTACTGATGTAACTTTGGATAATCCTGTTTTACCTGGTGGAGTTGGGCAAGAGCCTAAAGTTGTTGGAACTGCATTTGCTTTAGGAGCAAATAAAGTTTCTGCTCCAATTGAAGGAAATACTGGGGTGTATGTTGTAAAAAACATTAGTACAGTAAAAGCTCCTGCAATTGCTAACCATGCAGAATATGTTGCAAAAATAAAAACTCAAACTGCATCTGATGCAAGCAGAATTTTACCAGCGTTAAAAAACAATGCTAAAATTGAAGATAACAGATTGCAATTTAATTACTAGTCTATACTAGTAAATAAAAAAAAATATAAAACCCGAAATGTTCATTTGAATGTTTCGGGTTTTTTTATGCGTTTAAGGTTTTTAAAGTAATTTTTAGTCAAATTTTTAAAACTAAAACGAGCAATTTCTCGTATATCATTCCGAACAAGAACTGTAATTTATAAATTGCTTTAATTAGCAATTAAATGCTTTTTTGTTTCCGTTAATTTAGACAAATTCAGAATAATTTTGTAATAATTACATGTCTATTTTTGATAATTCTATAGGAATAATCGAAATATAATTTAAAAAATTTGTGATATTCAAAATATTGCAGTTTATTTGTCGAAATTTTCAACACAAAATACCAACTAAAATTCCAAAACAAGAATGAGTAAGTACTTTAATAATCAGGCATTTAATTTTTGTTATGTTTAAGTTTTTGTTTAGAAGAAAAGCTAAAGTATACACCAAAATTGAGAATCATATTTTTGGGATAATTACCGAGCTTTTGAAGGTAAGCAGTACTGACATCAATGTTGATGAATTGGGAGGAAAGTATTATTTAAGTAATGAAGAACAACATTTCAAGGTTACGATATTGAGTAACGATTATGTTATCAGACTTACTAATACTCGTGATTCTGTTGCTGAAAAATACGATAAGTTTTTTGTAGAAGATGTTTTAAAAGCGGTAAAAGAAGAGAAACATCGCAGAATGGAACTAGTTTATGATTCTATTACAAATAGTATAGAAAAAATGGCAGAACGCCTGCATAATACTCTTATAGAATCTAACGAACAAGAAAACCAAAAAGTACGCCGACTTGAAACCTCTAAACAAGTTAGGAACAAGAAAGTAAATTAATAAATTGCAGAGAGATAATTTACACTTGTAAAATCATTTCATCATAAGTCAAAATAGTTTCGTATCCTTTCGTAGTAAAATAAGCTTTTGGATCTTCTTTAGAAATTACCATTACAAAATCGCCGCCCCAAGCCCCAAGACTTTTTATTACGCCATTAAAATCAGAAAAAGCTATTTCTTTGATTGTTCTTGTTTCCAGGATATTACTTAAATGAATTTCATGTTTTTCTACTGCTAGCGCAAATTCTTTTAGAGTCTTGGCATTTAAAATAGCGTCTGTGATTTTATTGTTTTTAGCAACATTCTCTGCTAAATGTTCGTTCCTGTTATTATAGTATGCTTTTATTGCTGATTTGCTATTCTGTTTTTTATTCAAATAAACGAAGTAAATGTTTTCTTTAAAAGCCGGATTAAAAACTACCGGTTTCACAGCATTATTTTCAACCTGATATAAAATAGGAGTATTATTTTGTGCGCAGGCAATATCATATCCGCTGCCTCCGAAACTGTTATTAAGTAAAGTAAACGCATTTATCTTTGCCCATTGCGCAATATTATTTATTAAGGTAGAGGAAGTACCCAATCCCCATTTTCTGGGAAATGTAAGATGCGTACTTGCCTTAAATCCGTTAGAATTATTAATAAAATCAGGATTTAATACATAAGCTTCGTGCAGAATATTGATTAAAGTTGTTTTTACAGTTTCTGATTCCGGAATGGTTTTGTTTATAATTTCAGAAAACGAAATAACATCTTCAAACCAAAGATGATCATCATAGTCGTAACTTTTCCATTCTATTGTCTGGTCGGTTCCTTCTTCGATAATCAAATCCTGACCAAATTTTGTAGGCAAAGCAAAAGCATTAGCGCCGTCTAAAACAAGATATTCTCCGGAAATTAAAAGTTTTCCGTTACTGTAAAAGGTTGTTTTCATTCTATAATTTTTTCAAGGAAATTGCAATCTTTTATCCCGAAGCCTCGGGACTAAATTCCAATTATTGTAGGGAGTTGGAATTTGGGATTTTTATTTGGAAACTATAATTTTTGAAATTTATTAATCAATTATTTTCTTATATTCTCAATAAATTCAACTACCGCGCTATGCGAAACGGTGTTCTTTTTGAAATGAGCTTTAATTAAATGGCGTTCTTCTTCGTTGGCTTCAAATTGATTAATGATGTTGTTTAAATGCATTTTCATGTGCCCTTCCTGAATTCCGGTTGTAGTTAAAGAACGTAAGGCAGCAAAATTTTGCGCCAAACCTGCAACGGCAACAATTTGCATTAATTCTTCTGCAGAAGGTTTTTCCAGCATTTCAAGACATAATTTTACTAAAGGATGTAACGAAGTTAATCCGCCAACGGTTCCTAAAGCAAGTGGAATTTCCAACCAAAAGGTAAATATTCCGTTTTCGATTTTAGCATGTGATAAACTGGCATATTGACCATTACGTGATGCATAAGCATGTACACCGGCTTCTACAGCTCTAAAATCGTTTCCCGTTGCCAAAATTACAGCATCAACACCATTCATGATCCCTTTGTTGTGTGTTACGGCTCTAAAGGGCTCAATTTCTGCAATTTGCACTGCCTGAACAAAGCGTTCTGCAAAATCCTGTGGATTTGTAATGTGTTTTTCGGTTAAATCTTCAATTGGGCAGGAAACTTCGGCGCGAACAAGACAATTCGGAACATAATTAGATAAAATGCTCATAATTACGTTGATCGCTTCTTCTTCTGAAAACAATTCAGAATTTTGAAACTCCTCTTTTAAAGTCGTTGCAAATTGTTCTAAACAAGAGTTAATGAAATTTGCGCCCATGCTGTCTTTGGTTTCAAAAGTAGCATGAAGCTGAAAATAATTTTCTAGTAAACTTCTTTTGTCTTTTAATTTAATATCTAAAATTCCACCGCCACGCTGTTGCATGTTTTTGGTAATGCTTTGCGTTTCTGAGAAAAACTTAGGTTTTATTTGGTCAAAGAACGATTGTAGTTTTTCTGCATCTCCATTAAAAGTAAAATGAACCTGACCAATCTTTTCGGTGTTAATAACTGTTGCTTTAAAACCACCGCGAGTTGCCCAATATTTTGCTGATTTTGAAGCAGCAGCTACAACTGAACTTTCTTCAATTGCCATTGGAATGGTTTTGTATTTTCCGTTGATTAAAAAATTGGGTGCTACGCCAAGCGGAATATAAAAATTAGTAATCGTATTTTCTATAAATTCATCATGTAGCTGTTGAAGCTTTTCATCTGAATTCCAGTAATTTCTTATTATATTAAGCGCTTCTTCGGGAGTAGAAAAGTATTCATTGGCGATCCAGTTTATTTTTTCTTTTTTGGATAATTTCGAAAATCCGGCAACAGCATTGTTCATTTTCAGTATTTTAAATAATAATGTTGCGGCAAAGATACCAATTTAAGAGTTTTGTTTATAATCTATTTAAAATTGAAAAATACGCAATCGTTATTTTTTTTAACATTTAACACTTAAAATGTGTATTATGTTTATTTTTTTCACTAAAATTGGGCTCTTTTTTATATTTAAATTAATTCAAATGAATACAAGTAAAATTACTGTTATACTTTTGTTTTTAGTTGCTACGGTTTTTGGGCAACAAAAAATTACTGTTGAGAATATTTATGGTGGAGCATTTCGTGCCAAAGGAATGGATGAATTGCAATCTTTGAAAAATACAGACCAATATACTGTATTGAATGTTGACAACGCCAGCAGAAGTATGCAAATTGATTTATACGATTTTGCAACGCTTAAAAAAGTATCTAATTTAATTGATACAAAAAACCATAAGGAATTAGCAGACGGAATTGACAGTTATACTTTTGATGCATCAGAAAAAAAGATTTTAATTGCTTGTAACACGAATCAAATTTTCCGCCACTCTTTTACGGCAGATTATTTTTTATATGATATTGCTTCTAAATCATTAACGAAGCTTTTTGATTTTCAGGTTCAGGAACCAACTTTTTCTCCTGACGGAACTAAAATCGCTTATGCTAAAGAAAACAATCTTTATGTTTATGATGTAGCTTCAAAAAAATCAACAGCGGTTACTACAGATGGAAAGAAAAATGCAGTGATCAACGGTATTACGGACTGGGTTTATGAAGAGGAATTTGCTTTTGTTCGTGCTTTTGACTGGAGTAAAGACAGTAAAAAATTAGCTTATATTCGTTTTGACGAAAGTGCCGTTCCGGAATTTTCAATGTCAATCTTCAAAAAAGACTTGTATCCAACAGTTGAAACATTCAAATATCCTAAAGCCGGAGAAAAAAATTCTGTAGTTTCATTACATATATATGATGCGGCTGCAAATGCAACGAAAAAAGTTGATTTAGGGAATTATAAAGATTTTTATATTGCAAGATTACAATGGACAAATGATAATAATACATTATGTGCTCAGGTTTTAAACCGTCATCAGGATAATCTTGATTTATTATTTGTAGATGGAACTACGGCTGCTGCAAAAGTGGTTTTAAATGAAAAAGACAAAGCTTATGTTGATGTGACAGATAACTTAACTTTCTTAAAAGACAACAGTTTTATCTGGACAAGCGAAAAAGACGGTTTTAATCATATTTATGTGTATGATAAAACCGGAAAACTTAAAAATCAGGTTACAAAAGGAAACTGGGAAGTAGTGTCTTACTATGGTTTCGACGAAAAAAATAAAACTATTTTCTATCAATCTACAGAAAATGGTTCAATCAACAGAGATATTTACAGAATTGGTTTAGACGGAAAAAACAAAGTACGTTTAACTTCAAAAGTTGGAACAAGTGCTGCTACTTTCAGTCCAAATTTCCAATATTTCATTACAACTTTTTCCAGCAATTTAGTGCCAACGACTTATACCTTGAATGAGTCAAAAACTGGAAAAGAAATTCAGGTTATCGAAAACAATCAGGCTCTTGCAGATAAATTGAAAGGATATAATCTTCCTGCTAAAGAATTTTTTGTTTTAAAAACAGCAAAAGGAAACGAACTTAATGCATGGATTTTAAAACCAAAAGATTTTGATCCTTCAAAAAAATATCCGGTTTTCATGTACCAATATTCTGGTCCGGGATCTCAACAAGTAAATAACGACTGGAACAATACAGATGATTACTGGTTCTTATCTCTTACTCAACAAGGTTATATTGTAGCTTGTGTTGATGGTAGAGGTACTGGTTTTAAAGGTGCTGACTTCAAAAAAGTAACACAGAAAGAATTAGGAAAATACGAAGTAGAAGATCAAATTGATGCTGCAAAAGTAATTGGAGCTTATCCTTATGTTGATGCTTCAAGAATTGGAATCTTCGGATGGAGCTATGGAGGTTTTATGGCTTCAAACTGTATTTTTCAAGGAAACAATGTGTTTAAAATGGCAATCGCTGTTGCTCCGGTAACAAACTGGAGATTTTATGACAGTGTTTATACAGAAAGATACATGCAGACTCCACAGGAAAATGCAAGCGGTTATGATCAAAATTCTCCAATAAATCACGTTGACAAATTAAAAGGTAAATTTTTATTGATTCACGGTTCTGGTGATGATAACGTACATGTGCAAAATTCTATGCAAATGATGGAAGCGTTAATTCAGGCTAATAAACAATTCGATTCTCAAATATATCCAGATAAAAACCACGGTATTTACGGAGGTAAAACAAGAATTCAGCTTTATAACAAAATGACTAATTTTATCAAAGAAAATTTATAGTATAACTTTATCAACTTTTAAAAAATAATGAATAATATGGAAGAAACTCAAGTAAAAACGGCGCATCCAAAAGGACTGTGGGTTTTGTTCGGGACGGAGATGTGGGAGCGGTTCAATTTTTATGGAATGCGGGCTTTATTGACTTTATTTCTTGTAAACTCATTATTAATGAAAGAAGAAGAAGCCTCGCTGATTTATGGAGGTTTTCTTGGGCTTTGTTATCTGACACCAATGTTAGGTGGTTTTGTTGCCGATCGTTTTTTAGGTAACAGAAATTGTATTCTTTTAGGTGGATTATTGATGGCAATTGGCCAGATGTTATTATTTACCAGTGGAAGTATTTTTGAGGCGAACCTGCCTTTGGCTAAAATCATTATGTATTCTGCTTTAGGTGTTATTGTTTTTGGTAATGGATTCTTCAAACCAAATATCTCGAGTATGGTGGGAAGTTTGTATCCAAAACAGGAAAAAACAAAACTGGATACTGCCTTTACTATTTTTTACATGGGTATTAATATCGGTGCTTTCTTAGGGCAGTCAATTTGTCCTTTGTTAGGAGATGTTAAAGATTCTGGAGGAATTAGAGATATTCACGCTTTTAGATGGGGTTTCATGGCAGCTTCTGGTGCTATGCTTATCGGAACTGTTCTTTTTTACTTCTTAAAAAACAAATATGTGGTTTCTCCTGAAGGAAGACCATTAGGAGGTTTACCTTCTAAAAATGTTGCAGAAGATTTTGAAGAAGGAGAAGCACAAAAAGCAAATTTTTCTAATAAAGCTTTAACTATTGCGGGAATTGCATTTATCGCTTTAGGTTTCTTTTTTCATTATGTTGTAGGTCAGAATTTAATTTATACTTTGATTTATTCCAGCGGTTTGGCTTTGGCCGGATTAATTATTTCAGATACGTCTTTAACAAAAATTGAAAGAGACAGAATTATTGTAATTTACATTGTCTCGTTCTTTATTATTTTCTTCTGGGCCGCTTTTGAACAAGCTGGTTCATCTTTAACTTTTATTGCAGACAATCAAACAGACAGACATTTCTTTGGCTATCTAATGCCTCCATCAATGGTTCAGATTTTCAACGGATTATTTGTGGTTGTTATGGCTGTTCCTTTCAGTATTTTATGGGATACTTTGAGAGCAAATCAAAAAGAACCTATTTCTCCTGTAAAGTTAGCTGCCGGACTAGTGATAATCTGTATTAGTTTCTTTATGATTGCCACTCAGGTTTCATATATTGGAACTTCAGGACTGTTATTAGTAAAATGGCTTATCTTATTGTATTTCTTAAATACATGTGCTGAGTTGTGTTTATCACCAATTGGTTTATCATTGGTAGGTAAGTTATCTCCAAAACGTTTTGCATCATTATTATACGGAGTATTCTTTTTGTCGAATGCGTCTGGTTATGCTTTAGGAGGAACTTTGGGTTCTATCTTGCCTGCAACCGGAGATAAATTTGCAAAAGCAAAAGAATTAGGAATTGATCTTCAAGCGGTTTTAGATAATAAAATTACACCAACTGCAGAGCAATTAGCCTTGTTGGATAAACACCAAATTAGTGCTCATAATCACTTTTTTGCCGGATTTGAAATTCATAATTTATACGAGTTTTTCATGGTATTTGTTGTTCTTACAGGACTTGCAGCAATAATTTTGTTTGCTTTAACTCCTTTCTTGAAAAAAATGATGCATGGAGTTAGATAAGATGGAAAACAATACAATTACATTAGAACAGATACAGGATTTTAAAGGAAAATACCCAAAGCAATTATGGTATTTGTTTTTGGTTGAAATGTGGGAGCGTTTTTGCTTCTATGGAATGAGAGGGGTTTTAGCTTTTTTTATGGTAGACCAGTTAGGTTTGCTTGAAGGAAAAGCAAATCTTCAATATGGAGCTATTCAGGCTTTTGTTTATGCTTTTACTTTTATTGGAGGTATTTTTGCCGATAAAATTTTAGGGTTTAAAAAGTCATTGCTTTTTGGTGGAATCGTAATGATTTTGGGGAATTTGCTAATAGCGGCTTCTCCACATGATTTCTTTTATTACGGAATTACATTATCTATTATTGGTACCGGTTTTTTTAAGCCAAATGTATCTTCAATGGTTGGTGAGTTATATCATGAAAGCGACGGAAGAAGAGATGCAGGTTATGGAATGTTCTATGCCGGTATTAACATTGGTGGAATGTTGGGTGGTGCAATTCCTATTTATTTAGGAAAAAACTATTCGTGGAGTCTATGTTTCTTATCTGCAGCAATTGTAATGATTATTGGAGTAATTACTTTTCTTTTAACGAAAAAGCACTTGGCGCCAATTGGGAATTCACCTCTTGAAAACCACCCTGCAAAAAAACGTAATCTTTATGAAATCGCAGTTTATGTGGGTTCTATTGTAGTGATTCCGTTAGTTTACATAATGGTTATCAATTCTGATTTTACAGAATATTTTATGTATACGATTGGAATTGCAGCACTATTGTATTTCTTATATGAATTGTTTCAAATAAAAGACAGAAAACAACAATACAAATTACTGGCCGCTTTCATTTTTATCTTCGGATATTTTATGTTTATGGCTATTTCTGAACAGTCAGGAGGGTCGCTTTCGCTTTTTGCTAAAGATAATTTATCAAGTAAACTATTGTGGTTTAATATTGATCCAAACGTAGTCAATAACAGTATCAACTCATTATACGTTATTATCTTTAGCCCATTAGTGGGATTATTGTGGATCTTTTTATACAAAAGAAAAATTGAGCCGAATACAGTTATTAAATTTGGATTTTCGTTTATACTATTAGCTGTTGGTTTCTTTATATTTTATAGTGCCAGATTTTTTGTTGATGCAAATGGGCTAAGTTCATTAGATTTATTTGCGTTAGGATATTTGGTTTATACACTTGGAGAACTTTGTATCGGACCAATCGGAATGTCTGTAATTACCAAATTATCTCCAAAAAGATTGTTTGGTATGATGATGGGGCTTTGGTTTTTATCAAGCGCATTCGGGCAATTTGCAGCCGGAAAACTAGGTTCAGAAATGTCAAATGCTAATACAGGAACGACTTTAATGTCTAAACTTATTGCTTATACAGATGGGTATTATCAATTGGCTATATATGCACTTGTTGCAGGTGTTGTTTTAATTGTAACAACGCCTTTAATCAAAAAATTAATGCAAGAAGTAAAATAGACGACATTTACCGATTCTTTTTTTGTTTAAATTTGTAAAAAATTAAAACGCCGACCATGAAAAAAATATTTTTAGTTGCCTTTTTTGTATTAGGAGCATTTACTTCTCAAGCTCAAGAGTTAAAATGGTATACAGATGTAAAAGAAGCAATTACTGTAAGCAATAAGGAGAATAAACCAATGCTAATGTTTTTTACAGGAAGCGATTGGTGCGGATGGTGTATCCGTTTGCAAAATGAGGTTTTAAAAACAACTGAATTTCAGAAATGGGCAAAAGACAATGTTGTTTTAGTAGAGTTGGATTACCCACGAAGAACTCCGCAAACTCCTGAAATAAAAAATCAGAATAATGAGTTGCAGCAAGCTTTTGGTATACAGGGGTTTCCGACTATTTATTTTACCAGCGCAGAAGCTAAGGATGGTAAAGTAAATTTTAAAGGACTTGGACAGACCGGATATGTTGCAGGTGGACCATCAGCCTGGCTGGCAGTTGCGGAAGGAATTGTACATCCGAAAAAATCTTAAGCGAAAATTTTATTCAATAAATAATTTTAAAAAACTCCCTACAGTAATGTAGGGAGTTTTTTTTGTTTAGTAGGAAAAGTTTTGATTTGCATTTTTGGAAATTATTATTTTATTATTTTATTGGTATTAAAAAAACATATAGTGTATTTTTTGTATTAATAAAACTTGTAAAATTAAAATATTATGTTAATTTCGTCATGCTAATCTAACCAAACCTATTACTATGACTAAAAAATTACTTATCCTACTCGTTTTTTTTGGATCATTTATGTTACATTCTCAAAATTTAGTCTGGAGAACAAACATGACTGATGCTATCGCTATAAGCAATGAGCAAAATAAACCAATGCTGATTTTGTTTACTGCCTCTGGTGTGCCGGATAATCTTCAAAATGAAATCTTCAAGACGCCTGATTTTGCGGTTTGGTCTCGTGACAATGTTATTCTTGTTAAATTGGATTTATCCGATATTAATGCTTCTGATAGTGATAAAGAACAAAATGTAAGACTTAAAAATGCTTTTGGCGTTGTTGAATTACCCGAAGTTTGTTTTGCAAGTGCTTCTGTTAGAAAAAACAAAACGACTTTTAGTGCGTTAGGAAAACTTGCCTACAAACCCGGCGGTGCAAAATCGTGGATTTCTGAGTCAAATTCGATTTTGCATCCCAGTGAAAGCGAATAATAAAACTTTTTAATTACTTTCTAAATTTAATTTTGTAGTAATCCCTTTTCACGACAGGTGAAAAGGGATATTTTTTTGCCTGTTCCGGCAATTTAGTGTAACGACATTTGCTATTTAAAGCTCGGTTTTTTTTCAAATTGCTATTTTTTTATCAATTTATTAGTGATTTCCTTTTTATTAAGACTTCGTTAACTTTTTAACTCCGTCAGGATTGTTTTTTAGCGTATTTATGTTAAATTGGTTCAATTATTATAACCAAACCTTATTTTTTATGACCCAAAAATTACTTATCCTACTGTTTTTTTTAGGTTCGTTTTTTATGCGATCACAAGGCCTTGTCTGGAGTACAAATCTGACAGATGCGATTGCAATAAGTAATGAACAAAGAAAACCATTATTGATTTTTTTTACCGCCTCAAATGCACCGGAAAAAATTCAAAATGAAATTTTTAACACGCCTGATTTTCTCAATTGGTCGAATAAAAATGTTATTTTAGTAAAACTTGATTTGTCTGATGCTTCAGCATCTCAGAGTGTAAGAGACCAAAATGTTTCCTTAAAAAATGCCTTCGGTATAGACGAGTTACCCCAAGCTTGTTTTGCAACCGCAGCTATGAGAACAGGAAAAACCAACTTTAATTCCTTAGGAAAAATTGGTTACAATTCAGGAGGTGTAAAAGCATGGATTGCTGAATCTAATTTGATTTTGAATCCGGAGGAATAGCAAGAATTTTAATTCAAAGTATAGTATCCCTTTTCGCGTGTTGCGTGAAAAGGGATATTTTTTATCAGGCAACTTGTCCTCCAGTATTTTTGCATAGAATTTGAATTTGTTGCATCTGCTACTACGATTTTTGGTTTGAGTTTCTGTAAAATACGATCTAAATTTATTCTGGGCGATTGCGTTAGAATAATAATATCCGGTTGAATTTTATCTTCATAAATACCGGTACTATCTATTAAAAGGATTTTTTTGCCATTAAAAAACAAAAGATTCCTAACGGTTTTTATTTCTTTCAAAGTGGCAAAATTTCCAACTAAATAAGCATCGGTAATGTTATTTTTTGTTTCTTTTTTTAGAAGGCTGTCATTTGTAAAAATGGAAACATTTTGTCCGGTTCTTTTTGTAATAATTGTTTTTTTTGCTGTATTAAAAACAATTAATTCTCTTTGGTTTTCAGTTTCTTTTTTAGTGTAAACAAATGAAATTTGCAGTAAAATAAGAGTAAAAAGAAACGCAATTAATTTACCGAAACTTGGTTTTTTAAACCATATTATCACTGTTATAGTTACTAAGGAAAATGTAAACAGATAATAAGAATTGAAACAGATATTTATAATTACAAAAGAATCAAAAGATGCTACATAATGAATGATAAGATTTAAGAAATAGATGCTTTTTTCGAAAATTTGAACAATAAATAATGGACAACTTTGAAATACAGAAATCACCATAACAATTATTCCTGCAATCATTATAAAGGATAAAACAGGTAAAATGAGAATATTGGTCACAAAGAAAAGCCCCGGAAACTGATGAAAATAATACAAGCAAATAGGGAAAGTGCCTATTTGTGCTGCGAATGAAACGGTTAAGGCTTCCCAAAGATAATTAATGATTTTATTTTTAGGAGTCCATATATTTTTGAATAAAGGCTGAATCCATACAATAGAAAATAATGCAATGTAACTTAACTGGAACCCAACATCAAATAGGAAATAAGGTTCAAAAAGTAAAATCAATAACACGGAAACAAGTAAAGTATGATAAGTATTAGTACTTCTATGTAAATGATTGCCAATGGCAATAAAAGAAAACATAACAACTGAACGTAAAACGGGAGGTGAAAGTCCTGATACAATACCAAAAAGTGCGAGTGAAATTATAATGACAACTAGTTTTGTAAAAGAACCTTTTTTTGTGTTGGGAATTGGTTTTAAAATAAATAGAATGAATATCATTATAAAGCCTACATGTAGCCCTGAAACGGATAAAACATGGGTAGCTCCAGAATATTGATAGTCCTTAATAATATCAGCTGAAATTTCTTGTTGCTGTCCTAAAATTAATGCCATTGCAACATCCATTTCGACTTTATTGAAATTTGCTTTTTCAAGATTGCGAATTATTCTTGTGTTTAATCGTGAAGCATAAAACCAAATATCTTTTTTGATTTTTTTGTTAATATTGATCGCTGCTTTTGATGTATAGATTTGTGCATATATTTGCTTGTTTGCCAAATATTTACTGTAGTCAAACTGATTTGGATTTTTGGATGGACTATTGTGATGTAAAATTGTTTTTACCTTTATTTTGTTTCCAATTATAAGAAGATTTGGCAAACTGTCTTTTTGTACGTTTATGATAATCCTCCCCGAATATTTTTTTTGATTAATGCTGTTTACAATGGCAATATATCTATCACTATAATCATTGCTTTTGATTTTTTCTCGAAGTGTCAGAGTTACATAATGCTCACTTTTAAAAGCTTTTTCATAATGTGTATAATTAGATTGCTGAAGAGAATCGGTATTGATCAGGAGCGTCGTAATTCCGACACAAAATGAAAGGTAATTAATGCTTATGCCAAAAAGAATATTTGCTTTTTTGCTCTTTTTTGAAAGAAAATATAAGATTGAAATTAAGAATATGCCGAGACCAAGAGCAGTTGTGGCTAATAGAATTGAAGGCTGCCAAAAATAGCAAACCAAAATTCCTAAAATAAAACTGATGGTAATTTTAACCAAAGGAAAATCTAATACTTTCATGATCTAAAAGTATTAAAAATTTGTAAGAAAAATAATATTTTTAATGTGTATTATTAATCAATAATTCGATTAATCTGTGTAAAAGATTTTTGATAATAAGCTTCTTTGGTTGATGAAATTATTACACCTTTTGAGGTTGAAGAATGCACAAATTTTATTTCATCAGAATGGACTTCGGTAATTAAACCAACATGATTTATTTGGTTGCTTTTATTGGTTTTGAAAAATATTAAATCACCTTTTTTTGCATCGTCTAATCTAATTATTTTTCCAATTTTAGATTGTTCATACGAGCTTCTTGGCAGTTTAATATTCTGAGAATCAAAAGTGGTGAAAACCAAGCCAGAGCAATCAAAACCATTTTTGGTTGTTCCTCCGGCTTTATAGCGTACGCCAATATTGTCTGTTGCAGTTTCGATTAAATTATTTACAATATATTTATTTTCTCGTTTTGATTCAGTTTTGTTTATTGCAGGTGATGTCGATTTACACGAAATAAACATCAAAGACAACAAAGATAAAACGAGTATTTTTTTCAAAATAAAAAGGTTAAGATTTTAAATCGGCAACAATAAGTTTTGCAGTTTTTTTACTTGCGCCAATTCCGCCTAGTTTTTGCTCCAGAATATCATAATTTTTCAGCAGATTTTGACGATAATTTGGGTTTAGTAATTTTTGTAACTCTTCTTTAATACGTTTTGGATTGCATTCGTTCTGAATCAATTCTGTTACAACTTCCTGATCCATAATTAAATTAACAAGCGAAATGTATTTTAAGGTAATAATGCGTTTTGCAATTTGGTAAGAAGCCCAGCTTCCTTTATAACAAACCACTTCGGGTACTTTAAAAAGTGCAGTTTCTAAAGTTGCTGTTCCGGATGTTACCAATGCAGCTGTTGAAGAACGCAGCAGATCATAAGTTTTATTAGAAATAAATTTGATGTTTTTATTGGTAATAAATTGCTGGTAAAATTCATAATCCTGACTTGGTGCGCCGGCAATTACAAATTGATAATCCTGAAAATCATCAACAACACTTAACATCAAACTTAGCATTTTGGTGATTTCCTGCTTGCGGCTTCCGGGCAAAACAGCAATAATCGGCTTTTCACTCAATTGATTTTCTTTTCTAAAAATAACTTCATCAAAAGGCGGCTGATTTTGAATAGCATCAATTAAAGGATGACCAACAAAATCTACCGGGAAATGATGTTTGTCTTCATAAAAACTTTTTTCGAAAGGTAAAATCACAAACATCTTGTCGACATCCTGTTTGATGGCTTTGATTCTGTTTTCTTTCCAGGCCCAAATTTGAGGAGAAATATAGTAGTGCGTTTTGTAATTTAATGCTTTTGCCCATTTTGCAATACGCATATTAAAACCAGGATAATCTATAAAAATAATGACATCTGGCTGAAAATATGTAATATCTTTTTTGCAAAAAGCAATATTGCTAAAAATGGTTTTTAAGTTAAAAATAACTTCAACAAACCCCATAAAGGCTAGTTCACGATAATGTTTTACCAGAGTTCCTCCGGCTTTTTGCATTAAATCACCTCCCCAGAATCTAATTTCAGCCTGAGGATCTTCCTCATATAATGCCTTCATTAAATTTGAACCGTGTAAATCTCCAGAGGCTTCGCCAGCTATTATGTAGTATTTCATAAAAGTATTTTTGAGATGTGTTTTATTTTAAAAACACAACAAAATTTTGCAATGCAAAGATAGAATTTAAATAAACAAAGTAGAAATCGCCAAAACAATTACAGCAAAAATGACTCCTCTTGCCATAAATTCTTTATTGATTTTTAAAAGAATTGTAAAAACAACTAAATTTAAAGTGGCTCCTAAAGCAATCACTTTTCCCAAATAGCCATATTGTTTTATTGTCTTAATTCCGGTTGAAATTTCAAAATCAGTAAAGATTTTTATAAATAAAAAACTCCCCAGGAAGGCGACAAAAATTCCAATTAAGAAACCAATAGTAATATCTTTTTTATTCATTTAAATTCCATGTATTAAGTTGTTGTATAGTGTGATGCGCTGTTAAATCAAATTGCACAGGAACTACCGAAATATAACCGTTTTCCAGAGCCCATTCATCAGTATCTTCTCCTTGATCTTCGTTTGTAAACTTACCTGTTAGCCAATAATAATCTTTGCCAAAAGGTGTTTGGCGCTTGTCGAATTTCTGAGCATAGTAAGCTTTCGCCTGACGACAAATTTTGACACCCTTAATTTCATTTTCTTTTAATTTCGGAAAATTGACATTTAAAACTACACCTTTTGGTAATCCGTTCGCAATTGTTTCCAGAGTAATTCTTTTGACAAAAGATTTTACAGGTTCAAAATCGGCATTCCAGTCAAAATCTAATAAAGAGAAACCAATTGCCGGGATCCCCTCAATTCCTGCTTCAACCGCGGCACTCATAGTTCCGGAATAAATAACATTTATAGAAGAATTTGATCCGTGGTTAATTCCTGAAACACACAAATCAGGTTTTCTTTTCATGATTTCATTTACTGCCAGTTTGACGCAATCAACGGGAGTTCCGGAGCAGCTATATTCAGCAATTTCGTCGCCTTCTTTCGAAATTTTATCAAGATAAAGAGTATTATTGATAGTAATGGCATGTCCCATGGCGCTTTGTGGCTTGTCTGGCGCTACAACTATTACCTCGCCAATAGTTTCCATAACACTTATTAAAGCTCTGATACCGGGAGCCAGAATTCCGTCATCATTGGTAACTAATATAAGGGGCTTTTCTTGTTTCATAATTTAAATAAGTGTTGTTATACAGCTAAAAATGCTGCATTATATAACAAATGTAGTGACAGATTTTGTAGAAAAGTAACAATTAAAATAAAATTTGTCAACTAAAGTAAAGATGGCTTTGGTACTTCAAACATTTTTATATCTTTAACAAAAAATTATAGTGAGCTTGGCTTTGTTGGCACAGTTTTTACCGTAACTTAGATTAAAAAATTTGATGAATGCTATTATTATGTTTATGAAAAGAAATTATAAAATACTTATAGCCGTATTATGCTTGTCTTTAACCTTATTTGCTTTTAAAATTAATGCAGATAAGCAAGATGATCCGGATCCAAACAGAGATAAAACGCTTTTAGAATTACTTGCTTTTGTTATTGAAAAAGGACATTACAGTCCTGCTGAAATAAATGATGAGTTTTCTAAAGGAATTTTCAAGGATTATATTGATGCGCTTGACCCCTCAAAAAGATTCTTTTTGCAGTCTGATATTGATGAATTTAAGCAATATGAATTGATGCTTGACGATCAGTTTTTAAACAAGGATCTTACCTTTTTCAATCTTACTTATACAAGATTGATGAAACGTATGGAAGAAAGCAAAAAACGCTATAAAACTATTTTAGCTCAACCTTTTAATTATAATGTTGACGAGACTTTTAATGCAGATTATGAGACGCTGCCTTATGCCAAAAATCTAACAGAAATTAATGAAAGATGGAGAAAGCAAATTAAATTATCTACACTTTCATCACTTGTTACAAAACAAAAGTTGGAAGAAGATAAGAAAAAAACAGATCCTGCTTATAAAGTAAAATCGTTTGAAACTTTAGAAAAAGAAACTCGTGAAAGTTCTTTAAAATCTTTAGATGATAATTTTAGTCTTATTAAAGATTTGAATAAAGAAGATTGGTTTTCTGTGTACGTAAATTCTATTATGACACGTTTTGACCCTCATACAAGTTATTTTGCACCAGAGGAAAAAGATCGTTTTGATGTGAATATCAGTGGAAAATTAGAAGGAATTGGTGCAAGATTAACCAAGAAAAATGATTTTACTCAAATTGATGAATTAATTTCAGGAGGTCCGGCATGGAAAGGAAAACAACTTGAAGCGGGAGATTTAATTTTGAAAGTAGCACAAGGAAACGAAGAGCCTGTAGATGTTGTGGGAATGCGTTTGGATGATGTTGTGAAAAAAATTAAAGGACACAAAGGAACTGAAGTAAAACTTACCGTTAAAAAAGTTGACGGAAGTATCAAAGTTATTTCTATTATAAGAGATGTTGTTGAAATCGAAGAAACATACGCAAAATCAAGTATTGTAGAAAAGAATGGATTGAAATACGGGGTAATTTATTTACCTAAATTTTATATCGATTTTGAAAATAAAGATGGTCGCGATGCAGGAAAAGATATCGCTCTTGAAGTAGAGAGATTAAAAAAAGAAGATATTAACGGAATCGTACTTGATGTTCGTGATGATGGTGGTGGGTCTTTGTCTACAGTTGTAGATATTGCAGGTTTATTTATTGAAGAAGGACCAATTGTTCAGGTAAAATCTGCTGGAAAAAAGAAAGAAGTTTTATACGATAAAGATAAAAAGATAGAGTGGGACGGACCGTTAGTAATTATGGTTAACAGTTTCTCAGCTTCTGCTTCAGAAATTTTGGCTGCTGCAATTCAGGATTACAAGCGTGGTATTATCATTGGAAGTAAACAAACTTACGGAAAAGGTACTGTACAAAACGTTCTTGATTTAAATCAGTTTGTTCGTAATGCAAGTTATGGAGATTTGGGTGCACTGAAAATTACAGGACAAAAATTCTACAGAATTAATGGAGGTTCAACTCAATTAGAAGGTGTTCATAGTGATGTTGTTATGCCAGATCGTTATGCGTATTTAAAAATGGGAGAACGCGATATTGATAATGCAATGCCTTGGGATAAAATTGATCAGGCTGATTATAATACATGGACAGAAAACCAAAAATTTAATCAGGCAATTGCGAATAGTACAACTAGAATTGCTCAAAGTCCTCAATTTAAATTAATTGAAGATAATGCAAAATGGATTGATATTAAAAACAAAGAAAACACTTATAGTTTAAACATCAACAGTTTTAAAGCTACACAAGAACAAGTTGAAAACGAGGGTAAAAAATATAAACCAATTTCAGAATACAAAAACAATTTGGTTTTTAAATCACTGCCTTATGAAGAGCTTGAAATTAAAAACGATGCAACTTTAAAAGAAAAGAGAGAAGCCTGGCACCAGGCATTATCAAAAGATGTTTATGTAGAAGAAGCATTAAATGTTTTGGATGATTTGCAAAGTAAAGGTAATGTTGCAAAAGGTACTTCATCTAAAATGAAAAAAGATAAATTAGTAAAATCTTAATTTCTTAGAAAATTAATTTGTTATGAAAACGCTCCGAAAGTTTATATTTACGGAGCGTTTTTTTATGAACTTTAATTAAAATAATATGATAAAAAGTCTTGTGTTTAGTTTGATTGGCTTGGCATTGTTTTCTTGTAAAAGTGATGTGAAAGAGAAAAATGAAATTATAATTGAAGAATCTGAAAAAGATAATTCACCATCTTTTGCTTCAAGTCAAAGCAGTACAGATTCGTTTTATAATGTTTCTTATTTGCCAACATCTACGACAAACCAAATTGTAAAGCATAAGTATTACACACTATCATATAATGAAAAATTTGAGCAGGCAGAATGGGTTGCTTATGAATTAAAGAAAGAATATTTAAAAAATAATGATTTTAAAAGACCTTATTTTGTTGAAGATCCAAATGTAACAACGGGTTCTGCTGATTGGAGAAATTATAAAAAATCAGGATATGACAAAGGCCATTTGTGTCCGGCTGGAGATATGGAGTTTAATAAAGATGCTTATAATGATACTTTTTATACATCAAATATTTCGCCTCAAAGACATGATTTTAATAGCGGGATCTGGAATAGATTAGAGCAGAAAACACGTTATTGGGCAGGTAAGTATAATGATGTTTATGTGGTTACAGGCGGAATCCTGAAAGATTCGAATAAAAAAATAGGAACAGAAAAAGTATCTGTTCCTAAATATTTTTATAAAATCATTTTGGCTAAATCAGGGAAAGAACATAAAGCAATTGCTTTTTTAGTTCCGAATGAAGATAGCGATAAGTCACTTTATGATTTTGTAGTTTCTATTGAAACTTTAGAAAAAATGACTGGTATTAATTTCTTTCCGAATTTGAAAAATTTAAAAAGTAGTAAGGACTTTTAAGTCAGCAATAGTTTGCGTTGGGTTTTCGGCTTTAAAAACAAAGCTTCCTGCAACTAAAACATCAGCTCCGGCCTCTACTAGTTGTTTTGCATTTTTATTGGTTACACCACCGTCAATTTCGATAATTGTCGAAGCACCTTTTCTTGTAATTAAATCTTTTAGTTTTTTAACTTTAGCATAAGTGTTTTCGATGAAAGATTGCCCTCCAAAACCAGGATTAACGCTCATAATACAAACTAAATCAATGTCATTAATAACATCTTCTAATAAATCAATATTAGTATGAGGGTTGATGGCAACTCCTGCTTTCATTCCTTCGGCTTTGATGGCCTGAAGTGTTCTGTGTAAATGTGTACAGGCTTCGTAATGTACACTTAAAATATTGGCACCTAAATCAGCAAAAGTTTTGATATATCTGTCAGGATCAATAATCATCAAATGTACGTCGATTGTTTTTTTTGCATGTTTGGAAATTGCTTCCAAAACGGGCATTCCAAAAGAAATATTTGGAACAAAAACTCCATCCATAATATCAATATGAAACCAATCAGCCTCGCTGTTATTGATCATTTCGATATCACGTTGTAAATTGGCAAAATCAGCTGCAAGAACAGAAGGAGCAATAAGTGTATTCTTCATTGTGTAGTTGTGTGTGTTATTTTTTGCAAAGGTAGATTTTAGTTTGTTTAAAATAAAATTTTATTTTTCTAACCATTAAGAGATTAAGAAAATAAGTAGCAGTTGATATCCTTTTTTAGTTTTATAAACTGAATGATCTTCCTTAATTTAACTTAATATCTTAATGGTTAAAAAAAGCAATAAAAAACTCCGGTAATCAGCCGGAGTTTCAATCATCAATCAAAAAACGAACAGTCAATCAAACTGTTGTTTGCGTTAAAAAGGTTTCAAGTTTCAAGTTTCAGGTTACTCATAGCAACATGAAACTTGAAACCTGAAACAAAATATTATTTATCCTAAATATGTTTTTAAGATTTTACTTCTAGAAGTGTGTTTTAATCTGCGGATTGCTTTTTCTTTAATCTGACGAACACGCTCACGAGTTAGGTCGAAAGTTTCTCCAATTTCTTCTAAAGTCATTGGGTGTTGATCTCCAAGACCAAAATATAAACGAACAACATCTGCCTCTCTAGGGGTTAATGTTTCTAATGAACGTTCAATTTCAGTACGTAATGATTCGTGAATTAACTCTCTGTCCGGGTTTGGAGATTCTCCAGAACGTAAAACGTCGTAAAGGTTAGAATCTTCTCCTTCAACAAGAGGTGCATCCATAGATAAGTGACGACCAGAGTTTTTCATAGACTCTTTTACGTCGTTTACAGTCATGTCAAGTTCTTTTGCAATTTCTTCAGCAGAAGGCGGACGCTCGTTAGATTGCTCTAATAACGCATACATTTTGTTGATTTTATTGATAGAACCAATTTTGTTTAATGGTAAACGAACAATACGGGATTGTTCTGCCAAAGCCTGAAGGATCGATTGACGAATCCACCAAACTGCATAAGAGATAAATTTGAAACCACGAGTTTCATCAAAACGTTGAGCGGCTTTAATTAAACCTAAGTTTCCTTCGTTAATTAAATCAGGAAGTGTTAATCCTTGATTTTGATATTGTTTAGCTACCGATACTACGAAACGTAGGTTGGCTTTTGTAAGTTTTTCTAAAGCTCTTTGATCACCAGCCTTTATTCTTTGTGCTAATTCTACCTCTTCATCAGCGGTAATTAGGTCAACTTTTCCGATTTCTTGTAGATATTTATCTAACGATGCAGTTTCACGATTGGTTACCTGCTTGGTGATTTTAAGTTGTCTCATTGTATTGTCTCCTTATTTTTAAAGTGTACAATTAGTTATACGTAATAAGTTATGAAAAAGTTACAAATATTTTTGAAAAAAAATAAAAATTCCCGTTTCTAAAGTTTAGAAACGGGAATTTTTATTTAATAATTTGATCTTTTAGTTTGATGTTGAGTCTTTTATCTCGATAATTTCTTTTAAAGAAACCGGTGATCCATTTTTTGCAAAACCTTCAAGTCTTACCTCAAAAGTCCCTGAAATATCTGACGTGTAAAAAGAATTATTATTGTTGCTGTTTAAAGCTACTTCAGGATTCCAGAACAATTGATTTCTGAAATCTGGAATTCTTGCGTTATCACTAGAATTAGTATACTCTATTTTGTTGTATAATTTCTTCGGTTGTGGTCTTAGTATAGTAGGTTTTGCGATAAAGTTTCCTTTTTGTGTGCTTTTAAAATCTTTATCAAAAGTGGTGAAACTAACCAAACCGTTAAAAGATTTTGAACCTACATAATATCTTCCAATAATTACATCGATTTTATAAACGTTTTTCATGTTGTAAATCATCAAATCATTTTGATTTTCTAAATATAATCCATCAACCAAAACTAATGCAGCATCAGGTAATTGAGGAAAAACACTCGGATCATTTACGTGTAAATAAGTTTTATCGCCAACTTGTTTGTGGTAAACTTCTGTAGCAACCTCGGTCATCGTTTCTTTTAATGTTTTAAATCGGGTAAAATCATCCAGAACATATTCTTTTCCAAGAGGATAATAAAACGTTTCCAGAGTTGGTGTTTTTTCAATGTTATCTACTTTTTTATGATAATAAGCATTTTCAACCTGGCTTGAAACAGATCTGTCTAAAAGGCTTTCTTTGATCACATAAGATAAATTAGCATTTTGCTCATAAGATAATTTCGAGTAATCTATTTCCGGAGCGTTATTTATAGTCAGATTATAATTAATTGCTTTTTCATCAATTATCTGAACAATAATATCCGGAGTGTAATACGTTTTATTTATGTTGAAAATAAAATTTCCTTCAGCATCCGTTTTTACTACTTTAAAGGCAAAAGATTTTCCCGGAAGTGACAAACCAACGCTTATGTCTGCGATTTTATCGCTGCCATTTTGTGCTGTGATTTTTCCGGAAATAGTTTCTCCTCTTAATTCAGGCAGAATTATTTTCTGATCTTTATTTTGTAAATCAAGTAATGCCGGATATGATGATTTTGTTGCAAAATCTGTAGCAGAGATTTGACTTTTGGTTGGTATGTTGTCTAGCTTTCTAACAGATAAAGAATAATTCCCGTCTGCAAAAACTGCATTTGAAGTTTCAATTTTCAAATCAACTAATTCACGATTTGAAAATGTTTTTTTATTCAAATTTAGTTTAACATTTTCATTTGTGATACTGCTTTGATTTGATGCGGTTTCTGAACTATTTGAAGAATTAACGGCATTTGAAGTTAAAGTATTCTCAGAAGTTCCTTTTTCAGTTATTTTATACGGATTAACGATATTGATGTCTAATTGAAATAACTCAGAAACAGGTTTGTTTAACATCCAGTTTGTGTAACCAATCAGTTTGTAATTTCCGGTTTTTAAGGTTGTAGCAATAAAATAATCTCCCTGTCCAACTGAGTTTTCCAGCGAAATTTTGGTTTTAAATACCGATTTTTTATTATTGTCTACAAGTTCAACATAGGCTACTTTGCTAATATTGCTGGGTGTTTTATCTGTAGATTTTAAACAATAAATTTTATACAATAAGGTTTCACCCGAAACAAATGTGGTGGCATTTGAATGAATGAAAACAGTCTCATCTAAAGAGATGGTTTGCTGTGCTCCGACGAATTGTGTACTCATGAGTACAAACAATGCAATAAGGTATTTTATTCTGTCCAAAATGAAGGTATTATGTTAGATGAAAATGATGTGCAATCTCCGCATTCTGCGTCTACTAGTCTGTAATTTAGTGCGCTGTTACCAATATACGTCATGAGGTTTCTATTGATGTTGTAAATCATAGTTTCTCCCTCGCAGCCTTCTCCTGCAAAGCAAAACAGAAAAGGAATATCTTCACATGTATTGAAATAAGGTGCCGGTTTAGCAGGAAAAAAATCATTGTAATTAAAAAATATCCTAGTTTCAGAGTAAGAAGCGACATCAAAAAAACCAATAACTTTTGTGTTAGAATCACTAATGCATTTTATATTTCCTGATAATAAACCAGGCTGTTTTGGAGATAAAATGCTTGATGACCCTGCTATATCTCTTAATATTCTATGGAAAGTATAAGCCTCTAAATTTTCTATATATTGTTTAACCAGTATGCTATATCTGTGGCCAATGATATAATTATCTTCTTGAATAAAGCGAATTGGTAAGTTTACCCTGTCTTCTGTCTGATTGTTAGTATTTACTAAAATAATATCGCTCGATTTTTGAGTTGAATAACAAATTCTCGTACTTGGATCATTGTTAATCAACGCAACTGTTTGTGGTCCAGTTGCTATAATTTTTAAAGAGTTCCATCTTGGCGCAACAATTTTATAGGTTTCTTCATATTCATAACGATAGTATTTTGAACTCTTGTTTTCATCATAACTATTTACATTAATCTGAATTCCGGTTTCATTATTCTTATTTGTTGCAAGCGATGGCACAACGCTTTCAATTGGATTTACAGCTGTTAAGGTTTGTGGCGTTGATTGGTAAATTTTCCTGTCTTTTGTGGTAATTTCCAATGTGTATTGTCTATCCGGAGCTGCGGCAAAAGCAGTTTGAGATTTGTAAGTTCCTGCATTTTCTTCAAACAAATATTCATTGTTCTGATCATCTTTAACGACAACTTTTGCACCAGTTTCGGGTTCAATACCATCATCTTCAAATCTTGAAGTTTTGGTAATTTTTATTTCCTGGTTTTTAAGTTCGTTAGTTAAAGTGGCTTCAACAACAATTATTTCTTCATATGTGTTAGTCAAAAGCGGATACGTTTCTGTACATCCATTTAAAAGGATGGCAAGAAAAGCAAAAAGGATTATATTTTTTATTTTATGGATTTTCATTACTTAAATTTTGCACTTTTTGATTTAGAAACTTTTCATTTTTTTATTAGAATTGAAAATGTTAATCTGTCCAGAAAGTTGGTTTTATATTCGATGCAAAAGTGGTACAATCTCCACAAGGAGCATTAACCCAATAGCTAAATGAACCTGCACCATCAATTCCTGTGAAATAAGTTACATAGCCTAATGCTAAATCTTCTACAGGCGATTTTACATGTGTGCATGGCTCAGGAACTTGTCCTGCTTCAGGATCACCGTAACAATATTCTTGACAATCTGTAACATATGGCGGTGCGCCTTTGCCTGGAAATAAATCAGCATAATTAAAATAAATTCTTTCTGTTGATACTGATGTAACATCAAAATATCCCACTATTTTGTTGTTCAGATTGTTAGTAGATTGTATGTTTCCTAATAAAAGTCCCGGTTGCGTTGGAGATAAAATACTTTCAGGACCTGATAATTTTTTTAAGGTTGTATAGTAATTAAAGGCTGCTAAACTTTCAATATATTGTCTTACCAGAATACTATATCTGGTTGTCATTATATAATCCTGATCACTAATGAATCGTGCCAGAAAATCAACACGATCTTCACTTAAATCATTTGTATTAACTAAAAGAATGTCTGTGCTTTTTTTACTTCCATAACAAACTTTTGTATCTGGTGAATTTGTAAGGAAAATAAGTGAGCCGGTGGGACTTAGTTCTGCTTTTATTGGTCTCCATTTTGGAGTGACAATCTTATAGGTTTCCTCGTATTCATATCGATAATAGGTTGATGCGTGTGCAGCATCGAAACTTTTTATTCTAATACTTACTCCATTCACATTATCTTTAGCTTCAACTGCAGCAGTTACTTCTTGCATCGGATTAATGGTAGTTAAAGTTTCAGGAGACGATTCAAACGATCTTCCATCTTTGGTATTAATATGTAATTGATATTTTCTTTCTGGTACAGCTTGAAATTCTACTGTAGAAATATATTTTTCAGCGTCTTCTTTAAAGTTATACTGATTACCGGAATCATCGGTTATAAAAACTTCTGCGCCACTTTCAGGAAGATAACTTTCATCCTCAAACTTGGCAGTTTTAGTGAGTTTTATTTCCTGGGTTTTTAATTCATTAGTTATAGTAGCTTCAACTACTAAAGCCTCTTCGTAGCTATTAGTTAGCAGCGGATATGCTTCTGTACAGCTATTACAGAGAATAACTAATAGAATGAAAACCAGAATATTATTTAGTTTATAATTTTTCATTTAAATTAAAATTTAAAATTATAAGTAATACTTGGTACAGGTATTGAGAAAATTGATGTTTTATAGCCTTTTACTTTTCCACTTTGGTCAGTGACAAAATAAATTGAGTACGGATTATTTCTTCCTAAAACATTATAAACTGATATGTTCCAGAAGCTATGAGCCAGTTTTTTTATTTTATGGTTTCCTTCAATGTTAATTCCGATATCCAGACGAATATAGTCAGGAATTCTATAAGCATTTCTGTCGCTATACAAGGTATATTGGGCATTTCCATATTGATAAGTTCCAATAGGATAAGTAATAGGTCTTCCCGTTTGATATAAAAAGTTAGTTGACAAACTATAACGTCTTGTAAATTTATAATTTAAAATCGCACTTAAATCATGAGGCTTATCAAAATTTGCAGGGAAATAATTTCCGTTATTTACTTTTTCTGAACTAAACTGGCTGTCAAGTTTAATAAGTGTGCGTGAGTATGTATAGCCAATCCACCCGTTTAATCTTCCGGTTGTTTTCTTCAATAAAAGTTCAACTCCATAAGCTTTTCCTTCTCCTTGCAATAATTCTGTTTCTACATTTTCATTTAAAACAAGCTGTGCTCCAACTTTGTAATCAAGAATGTTTTTAGATCTTTTGTAATATCCTTCAAGACTAATTTCATATTCTTCATCTTTTAGATTTTTAAACAAACCTAAAGAAACTTGTTGTGCGGTTTGTGGCGCAACATTCGAATCTGATAATTTCCAGGTATCTGTAGGTGATTGTGTTACATTGCTTGATAAAAGATGAATGTACTGTCTGGTCATGTCATAGCCGGCTTTTATCGAGAAATCTTCGGTAATAAAATAACGTGCCGCCAAACGAGGTTCTAAGCCTCCATATGTTTTTATAACTTCATTTTTTTTATAATGTGTAGTTCCCGTTACAGTTTCGTTGCTTAAAGGCAAACCTTCCTGATAAGAATTTATATTAGCTTCTCCCAGAGCTGCATAATAAGAATATCGCAAACCTAAATCAAGCAATAATTTATCGCTTAATTTGTAGCTGTCGGCTAAATAAATGGCAGATTCTAGTGCCCTTTCTTTTTCAATATCGGTAGAAATTAAAAGAGATTCAGGATTTTTAGGATGTTGGTATCCTGGAGCAATATTGTATAATTTACTTGCAATACCGTACGATAAATTATGTTTTGGAGTTAATTGATAATTGAATTTCAACTGTACTTGCGACTCGCTTACTTTATATCCAAAATCAAATGAATCAACATTATCTGAATCATAATCAATATTAAACTTATATTCACTATTTGTAAAAATTAAAGCTGCTTTGCTTTTTTTGTTGAAAGTATGATCCCATTTTAATGAAGCAAGTCTGTTGCTGTATTTATAAATAGAATCTGTATCCAAACTAAAACGGTCATGGCTATAATAAGCCGTAGCTTCAAGATTGTTATTGCTGTTAATAGCGTTATTGTATTTAAGGATTCCGTCATAAAAACCAGCCTGACTATTTTTAAGATTTTCATCATCTAAAGATTTTAAAATCCAATCTGAATAGGTTGCACGACCTCCAAAAATAATACTTGATTTGTTTTTTTCTATTGGCAAACTAAGTGTAAGGTTTGATGTAATTGGACCAATTGCACCTTCACCTGAAAACTTTTCAGGATTTCCGTTTTTGGTTGTAATATCAAATACAGATGATAATCTTCCGCCAAAATCAGCAGGAATACTTCCTTTATAGATGTCGGCTTTTTTGGCAGTATAAGGGTTTATGGCAGAGAAAAAACCTAAAAAGTGTTGTGGATTATAAAGTACAGCATTGTCTAAAAGAATTAAGTTTTGATCGTCTTTTCCTCCCCTAACGTTGAATCCCGCCGATCCTTCTCCCGTTGTTTTAATACCAGGAAAAGTAGTTGCAACTTTTAAAATGTCTCTTTCACCAAGAATCAAAGGAACATTTTTTATTCCTTCAATATCAATAGAAACCAAGCCCGAAACAGCAGTTTCAGTTTGTTTTCTTCCTTTTTTATTAATTACAACTTCGTCTAACTGATTTGATTTGTCATTAACATTAATATCAAAAGTACCATCATCATAAACCATTAAAGTTTTGGATACATCCTTGTGGCTTAATGATTTTATTTCAATAACATTGATTCCTCTCGGAAGTTGCAAAGTATAATTTCCATCAGGATCACTAGAAGTACTGATGTTTTTATTTTTTACCTTAATGTATATGTTGGCTTCGGGTTTACCGGTTTCGGCATTTTTTATAGAACCAGAAACAGTATAGTTTTTCTTGGTTATATCCTTGTTTTCCTTTCCAATAAAAACAATAGATGCTTTTTTTGTAACGCTGTAACTGTTTAATGAGTCATATTGCTGATAAAAAACAGGATTGTCACTATTATTATCGTTGCTCGGAGTTTCAATCGGAGCGTCAGAAAAATAATTAGCAGGCAAATCATCGTGAATTGTGCTATTTAGTGTTAGAATGATTTTGTTTTTTAGAATGATAAAATTTAAATCGGTTTTATTTAAAATTTTATCCAGTATCTCATCAATTTTAACGTCGGTATAAGTTCCGTTTATCAACTCTTTATTAGCGCCAACCCATGTATGATCAAAATAAATCTTGTAAGATGTTTTTGTTTCAATTGCTTTTAATGCACTTTCAAGAGTTTCATCTTTAAAAGTAATAGATATTTTCTCATTCGTATTTTGAGCAACAGATAATTGAAATGAGAATAAAATAATTAAGGCGAGTAGAAATTTTTTCATTTGTCTTATTTGGTTTGAATGGAAAGAGAATTACTAATATATTTCATCAAATTTCTCATAAATTGATTTTCGTCAGATTTTCTAAGTTCTCTATTCATTAAATAAAACCCATTGATTTGTTTTTTTTGATCTGGAAACAGTTTGATGATATCGTTTTTGCTTTTTATAGAATAAATTTTACCTTTTAAATCAAGAAAGTATGATGTGTTTTCTTTAAAAGTATAAAGTAAGACACCTTCATTTATCGATTTTATTTGGTTTTTATGATGCTTAATGTAAAATACAAAATCAGGCGAAATCTTATTTTCTTCATAGTAACCTGCTGTAAATTCAGGAACCGCCAGATCTTTTTTATCGATATTCACAAAGTTTTTATCTTTAATAGAAAAAGATCCAACTTTGGTAGTGATAACATTTATACCAATACTTTCTGATTCTCCAAAAGGATTTAAAACCAAAATATCTCTATAAATATCATATTTTAGTTTTACGTTGTAATATAATTGTCCTTCATAATTAAGGGTTCCTAATTCGTATTGGTCAATATAATACAAATGACTATCTCCGGTTGTTCTGTAAGGATTGGTGTGCGGGATGCCGTTAATGATGTCCAGATTCTCTTTCCCTATTGTTTTGTCAAACCAATTGTAAATAGCAACATCATTGCTAGTTTGACTGTGAATAATGGAAATGTTTAAGAATAATCCAAATAAAATAAGGAATGCAGATTTTTTTTGATAATTTTTCAAAGGATTGTGTGGTTTTAATGTTTGGTTTTGGCGATTCCAAAAGTATCAAAAAAATGTTACAAATTTCACGGATAAGTGTTAAAATGTCATTTAATGTTTGTTTTTTTATAAGGAAAATCCCAATTCAAATAAATGAATTAGGATTTTATGTGAATAAATTACGTATTTAATATCTGCTTTTAAAATAATAGATCTACCTGCGAATTTATCTTCTCCAGATAATACTCTATCTTTCTAATGGCTCGATTAAAAAATAAATTTTGCTCTTTTATTCCAGATTGCCCTAAGGGTTTTGAATTTGTGATTTGTTGTTTGAAAAACTGATGTACATTTTTGCAGCCATCTTCATTATCAGTTATAAAATAACCTAGTAGCGTATAAGGTACAAACATCGTTAACTTTTGATCGGTTTCTATGAGCATGTTATTATTTAGTAAAATCAACTCATTATAATAAATTGCAAAATTGGTATTGGGTTCATTGCATTTTTCCTGTATTAAATTAATGATTCTCTTTAAATCTTTACACAGGGCATTTGCATTTTTTAGACTAAGTAATCCTGCTTCATAAAAATACAGAATTTGTTGTAGACTGCTGTTGATGGTAGTATCATTCCATATTTCATTTACACGGACATTTTCGTATACAGTTTTTAGTTTTTGCATGTATTCTGTAAAGGATTCTTCAATGACAAAATTTTCAAAGGAAACTTTTTTTGGATTTGTATTTAAAAGATTAAGCCAGACAAAAGCTTTAAATTTTGATAATATGGTTCCGTCCATGAAATAAAATAGAGGAATGTCTTTTGCAGAATAAAATAATACGGTATTAGAATCTTTCGTTAATATTTCAATTTGCTCTGCCGATCTTTTGAAATACTGAAGCATATCTTTTAATGTTTCTATTTCAATTGTTTTCTCAACAATAATATTTTCCTTTTTCGCATATAAATTATCCATTGAAATATTAAAATGATTGGCTAGTTTAATAGTTTCATCCAATGAAAATTTACTTTTTCCGGATATTCTTCGGTGCGATGCATCGTAACTGATTTCTAAAACGGTAGCAATCTCATCTATTAGAGAAGTAGATTTTGGAATTTTGTTTCGAATTGATTTTAAAAAGGATTCCTGATGTTTCATAATTTGCGATAATCACAAATATACAAATTGTTATTATTATTTTGCACAAATCAAAATGCGATAATTGCAATAGGTTTGTTGGGAATTATTAAAATTATAGAAATGAAAAAAGTTCCTTTATTGCTTATTCTTATTAGATTATTGTTAGGTTTCATAATGATTCTAATTGCGAGCACTAATTTTGTGCATGTTAGAATGATTTTAGTGTCATTAATGATCTTCGGATTATTAACGGATGTTTTTGATGGTATTATTGCCAGAAGAGTAGGTGTGTCATCAGAAAAATTACGTCGAATGGATAGTCAGGTCGATTTAATTTTTTGGATTTGTGTAGGTTGGTGCACGTGGTTATTAAATCCAGAAATTATTATTGAACATAAATATGCGATTATTTCAATTTTTGTAATGGAAGGTCTGACATATGTTTTTAGTATTCTAAAATTTAGAAAAGAAACTTGTACTCATGCTATTTTATCTAAATTATGGGGGGTAACATTGTTACTCGCATTTGTCTCCATGATAGGTTTTGGTTATGCCGGAATTCCTTTTTTTCTTGCAGTATTTTTTGGAATAGTGGGGCATATTGATGTTTATCTGATAATTTATTTTTTACCTAAATGGACACATGATGTTCCAAGCTCTTATCATGCTTATTTAATTAGAGAAGGAAAATCAATAAAAAGACACAAATTGTTTAATGGATAGTTTTTGAAAAGTTGATTTGTTATGAATTGAAAAAAGATAAAAACGAAAAACCCCAAGTCAAATAAATGAATTGGGGTTTTCTATGAATAAACCTTTAGTAAACTAAGATCTGATTACTCTTTTTTCTCCTCACGTGGAGGTCTTTGTAAAAGTGCTTTTCTTGACACTTTTTCTTTTTTAGTTTTAGGGTCAACACCTAAGTATTTCACTTCAAAAACATCTCCCATGTTTACAACATCAGTAACGTTTTCAGTACGTTCCCAAGCTAATTCAGAAACGTGTAATAAAACTTCATTTCCTGGTGCAGATGTATATTCTACAACAGCTCCAAAATCTAACATTTTAATTACTTTAACTTCGTAAGCTTCTCCCATTTGTGGTTTAAAAGTGATTGACTTAATTTTAGCCAATACTGCTTCAATTCCGGCAGGATCTGTACCTAAGATTTCGATAACACCTTGCTCATCAACTTCGTTGATCACAATAGTTGTTCCTGTAGCTTTTTGTAATTCCTGAATTACTTTTCCACCAGGTCCAATTAAGGCTCCAATAAAGTTTCCAGGGATAGTTCTGGTAATGATTTTTGGTGCATGAGCTTTTACATCAGCTCTTGGTGCAGCGATAGTTTCAGTAAGTTTACCTAAAATGTGTAAACGACCATCACGTGCTTGCCCTAAAGCCTGCTCCATAATATCATAACGTAATCCGTCAATTTTGATATCCATTTGACAAGCTGTAATACCGTCAGCAGTTCCGGTTACTTTAAAGTCCATATCTCCTAAGTGATCTTCATCGCCTAAAATATCAGACAATACAGCAAATTTCTCACCATCAGTAATTAATCCCATAGCAATTCCAGAAACTGGTTTTACCATTTGAACTCCAGCATCCATTAATGCCATTGTACCAGCGCAAACTGTTGCCATAGAAGAAGAACCATTAGATTCTAAAACTTCAGAAACAATACGAATTGTGTAAGGACAATCAACAGGAATCATATTTTTTAAAGCTCTTTGAGCTAAGTTACCATGACCAACTTCTCTTCTTGAAGTTCCTCTTAATGGCTTTGCTTCACCAGTTGAGAAAGGAGGGAAGTTATAGTGTAAGTAGAATTTTTCTTCTCCTTGTTCAGATGGAGAGTCAATTTGGTTAGCTTCTCTGGAAGTTCCTAAAGTTACAGTAGCCAAAGCCTGAGTTTCTCCACGTGTAAATAAAGAAGAACCGTGAACTCTTGGTAAATAATCAATTTCACACCAGATTGGTCTGATATCAGTAGTTTTTCTACCATCTAAACGAACACCTAATTCTAATACTACATTACGAACAGCTTCTTTGTTTGTTTTGTAGAAATATTTAGAAACTAAATCTCCATCAGCAGCTAATTCTTCTTCAGTAAATAAAGCTTTTACTTCTTCTTTTACTTCAGCAAATGCAGCGCTTCTTTCATGTTTAGCTGAACCAACTTTTGCAATAGCGTATATTTTATCGTATGCAGCAGCTTTTACTTTTTTGTAAATTTCTTCGTTTTCTTTCTCACCTTCGTAAGTACGAATTTCTTTTTTACCAAAAGCAGCCTGCAAACGCAATTGTGCCTGAATTTGAACTTTAATAGCTTCGTGAGCAAATTTAATTGCTTCAACCATTTCAGCTTCTGAAATTTCTTTCATCTCTCCTTCAACCATTGCTACAGAATCCAAAGAAGCTCCAATCATCATGTCGATGTCTGATTTTTCTAATTCTGTTCTGCTTGGGTTGATTACAAATTTTCCGTCGATACGTGCAACACGAACTTCAGAAATTAAGTTATAAAATGGAATATCTGAAACTGCTAATGCTGCAGATGCAGCTAAACCAGCTAAAGCGTCTGGCATAACTTCTTCGTCATGAGACATTAACTGAATCATAACTTGTGTTTCAGCATGGTAATCATCTGGGAAAAGCGGACGTAAAACACGGTCAACTAATCTCATTGTTAATACTTCGCTATCGCTAGGGCGAGCTTCTCTTTTAAAGAAACCTCCTGGAAAACGACCTGCTGCTGCAAATTTTTCGCGGTAATCTACCGTTAATGGTAAAAAATCAACCGCTGGGTTAGCGCTACGTGCAGATACTGCTGTTGCAAGTATCATCGTGTCGCCCATTCTTACTACTACCGAACCATCAGCTTGTTTTGCTAAACGCCCCGTCTCGATTGTGATGCTTCTGCCATCACCTAAATCGATCTTTTCTACAAATAATTGTGGAATCATAATTTTTCCTTATTGGTTATACAATGGGTTTTAGTTGTGTTGTAGTTGTTGTGTGTAGTTGTTGTTTCTAAAACCCAATGAAAAACCAAACTTTTTTTCTTATAAAATGCTTGTAATCTAAAAACAAAAAGAGGCACTTTCGCACCTCTTTTCTATATTGATTATTTTCTGATATTCAATACTTTGATAATCTCACGATATCTGTTGATCTCTTTCTTTTTCAAGTAATCCAACAAAGATCTTCTTTTACCTACTAATAGTACAAGAGAACGCTCTGTGTTGTAATCGTGACGATTTTTTTTCAAGTGCTCAGTTAAGTGTGAAATTCTGTAAGTGAACAATGCAATCTGACCTTCTGCGCTTCCAGTGTTTGTTGCACCACCGTGTTGTGCGAAAATCTCTTCTTTCTTTTCTTTAGTTAAATACATTCCAATATTATTTAATGATTTTTATGTATGTCATACATCTTTTGTAAGACGGGTGCAAAAATAAGGTAAAAAAACAAAAGAATCAAACAAAAATAAGAGAATCTTAAAATAGAATACCAAATTTTGTTTTTTGAGCAATATTCGATCTTTTTTAGATTGTTAATTGGTACTGTAATAGGTATTACATATAATGATCTAACTATTACGATTATAATTATTTTCTGCCTGCTTGTTTCTTATCTAAAGAAGAATACGAAGATTTCACATTGTTTTCATCGATACTAACGCCCGAAATTAAAACGCCCCGATCATAATTATCAATAAAGGTAATCTTGCGCAAAATGTCACTCCCTTGCCACGTACCTTGTTTTAGTCCGTTTTTAATAGTTCCTTTTTGTGTTGTATATTTATCTGTTTCTTCATATTCTCCGTTTCCATCAATTACAGTTTGATTCTTATTTTCATCCCAGTAATTAAGAATTAAAGTTTGGGATTTTTTTGTTTTTGAATCCCAGAGATTCTGTTTCTCCCATTTTTTGCTTTGGTTTTCGTACCAATTAATTTCTTTGCCTGATTTATGATCTTCTAAATAATTTACGACAGATTCTTTTGCCCCATTTTTATAATAACAGATAAACTCTCCATCTTTTTTTAAAATATCCCTGTCTAAAGTAGTACCTGTCATTTTCTTTCTTCCGTTTTTGTAGAAGTCGGTAACAACGTATCTTGCACTTTTTTGAGAATAATTCGTAATTATTCGTGTGTAACTGTAGTTTTCGGGCGTTGTTTCACGATTTAATGAGTCAAGAAAAATTTTCTTAGACATTACATTAATTTGTGAAAACAGATTAGCTGAAATTATCAGAAGCAAAAGGAGTAATATGTTTCTCTTCATTCAGTTCTATTTTTTATTAAAAATAGCCCTTTTAGAATAGTTTAGCAACTTCTTGATTTACAAATTCTAAAAATCGTTCATCAGCCTCTGTAAAAGGATCTATAACATGGCTGTCAATATCAATCTGACCAATATTTACACCGTTTACAAATAAAGGAACAACGATTTCAGACTTTACTGTAAAGCTGCATGCAATATAATTATCCTGAGCAGCAACATCAGGTACTACAAAATTGGCATTACTTTCTGCAACCTGTCCGCAAATTCCTTTTCCAAACGGAATCACAGTATGATCTGTTTCTGCACCAACATAAGGGCCTAAATGAAGGGTTTTGTTTTCGTGATTGGCAAAATAAAAACCAACCCAGTTATAATATTCTACATTTGCATTTAATAATTGACAAATTGCCAAAAGTTTTTCGTCTCTAACAATGTTGTTTTCAGCTACTATAGTGCTTATTTTCGGTTGTAATTCCTGAAATGTCATGGTATAAAAATTTTATACAAAAGTATTTAAAGCCGAAGTTAAAAAATATATAAATTTGAAAAAAAAATCCTTTGAGAAAATATTTATTACAATTCAAGCCATTTCTAATTTTTATTAGCACTTTTTTTGGTGTTTATATATTGCTTACGGTAGTTTATAAATTCTATTTGAATAGTTTTGAAATCAATGATGTTGACGGAATAACAAATGTTGTTGGTCATAATGTTAACCAGTTAATGGATTTGTTTAATTGTGATATTAAAATTTTCAAAAGTATCACGAATCCTTATATAGAGGTTTGGTACAACAAAAGATATACATTGAGAATCATAGAAGGCTGTAATGCCATAAGTGTTATTATATTATTTATATCTTTTATAGTTGCATTTTCAGGAAAATTTAAAACCACTTTGTTTTTTATTCTTTTTGGAATCCTTATCATATATCTGTTAAATGTAATTCGAATTGCATTACTAACGGTGTTATTATTTCATTTCCCCGAAAAAGAACATATTCTGCATGGAGTTCTTTTTCCATTAGTTATTTACGGAGTAGTTTTTATTTTGTGGATCATTTGGGTGAATAAATTTTCAAAATATGCTAAATAACATATTCGAACATAAGTGGAAAATTATAATAGCAATTGTAATTGTAAACTGTTTCGGAATTATCAGAGCTTTTGAAAATCAGCTTTTTTATGATCCTTTTTTAGTTTATTTTGAATCTGATTTTAAAAGTTTGCCTTTTCCCGAAGTTGACCTTTTGAGGCTTTTTGGAGGACTTTTATTTCGGTATTTTTTGAATACAGTATTGTCTTTAGTGTTAATTTATTCTTTGTTTGAAGATGTTGAGATAATTAAATTCAGTTCCGTTTTATACGTCTTCTTTTTATTGCTGCTTTTCGGTATGTTTTTCACAATTCTGAAATTTTATCCGGAAGGAAGTTGGATTCTTTTCTATATAAGACGATTTATTATTCAGCCAATATTTGTGCTGTTATTTATTCCGGCTTTTTATTATCAGCAGCAAAATCTCAAAAAATAACATTTTTTTTGCGCTTTTTCGAAGCTTTTTAAATAGTTTTGCAATATGAATTTAAAAAAGTGCACAGGACTATTTTTAGCTTTCCTATTGTTGGTTTCCAACATTGGGTTTGCTTTTGATGTGCATTATTGCGGAGGAAAAATTGCTTCTGTTTCATTAAATACCACAGCTTCTGTTTCCTCTGAAAAAAAATGTTGTGGAGCATCCGAAAAAAAATCTTCTTGTTGTAAAGACAAAGTAGTTCATTTTGAAAAAAAATCAGATGATGCCACTATCAAAATATTCTTTTTTCAGATTGCTTTTTCTGCAATAATTCAGGAGTTTAAACCAATTGCTTTTTTATCAATTCCTATTTTCAAAAGCAATCAAATCATTTCGTATTATTCTGATGCGAATGCGCCTCCTTTATATCAATTATATCAACAATATATTTTTTACGCCTGATTTTAATGTTTAGAATCAAGCCTGACTTTGGCTTGTAATCCACTGTTTTTATTTCTCTGAGAATTCAAAAACAGCATTTTCTAAATAATTAAAATCATTTTTTTATGCAAAAAAATATCATGCTTTTTGTGATGACTTTGCTTTCTGTTTCTGTGTTTTCGCAAGAAGATTTGGAGGAAGTGAAAATTACAAAAAAGCAAAAAGGAATAAAAAAATCCTATACGCTCACGGCAAATACAACCACAATAACCAGTAAAGAATTACTGAAAGCGGCATGTTGTAATCTGGCCGAAAGTTTCGAAACAAATCCATCAATTGATGTTAATTTTTCTGATGCCTTAACAGGAACCAAACAAATTAAAATGTTGGGTTTAACAAGTCCGTATTTAATGATTACCGAAGAAAATATCCCTTCAGTTCGTGGCGCTTCTCAGGTTTACGGATTATCATTTACACCCGGAACCTGGATAGAAAGTGTTCAGATTACAAAAGGAGCAGGAAGTGTTATTAACGGTTACGAAAGTATTTCGGGACAAATAAACACAGAGCTTTTAAAACCTTTAAGCGATATTCCGTTTTTTCTGAACGCCTACGGTTCTACAGATTCTCGTTTTGAGCTAAATACGCATTTCAATAAAAAATTATCTGATAAATGGGCAACAAGTTTGTTTGTACACGGAAATACGCGAGTAGCGAAGAATGATATGAACGATGACGGATTTTTAGATAATCCGTTAGGGAAACAAATCAATGTTTTAAACAGATATCAGTATTATGATCCCGAAAGCGGATTGGTGAGTTTTATCAATTTCAGATATATGAATGATAAAAAACAAACCGGAGAAGTCGATTTTGATAAAGACAGAGATCGCGGGACAACGAATTTCTGGGGATCAGAAATTAATACCGAACGTTTTGAGGTTTCTACTAAAATTGGTTATGTTTTTAAAGATATGCCTTATCAAAGTATCGGTTTTCAAAATGCTTTTAACAGTCATAATCAAGATTCGTATTTTGGTTTAAATCAATATGATATTAGGCAAAATAGTTATTATTCGAATTTAATTTTCAATTCGATTATCAATAATACCAAACATAAATTCACGACAGGTTTAAATTTCACTTACGATCAATATCAGGAATTTGTGAATGTAAATGATTATAGCAGAATTGATAATTCAGTTGGAGCATTTTTTGAATATACATATGACAACACCGATAATTTTAGTTTGATTTTAGGAGGAAGGGTTGATAATCATAACCGCCTTGGTTTTTTCGTTACGCCACGTTTACACATGCGATACAATCCTTGGAAAAATGGAGTAATTCGTTTTTCTGCCGGAAGAGGAAAACGTTCTGCCAATATTTTTGCCGAAAATCAACAGCTTTTTGCGAGTTCAAGAACTTTTTCAATTTTAGATAATAACGGAAAAACGTATGGACTAAATCCTGAAATTGCATGGAATTATGGTGTCAGTTTCTCTCAAAAATTTAAAGTTTTTAATAAAAATGCCGATGCGGGTTTTGATTTTTACAGAACCGATTTTCAAAATCAGGCCGTTGTCGATTTAATGCAAAGTCCGCAGGAAGTTTTGTTTTATAATTTAAAAGGAAATTCATTTGCGAATAGTCTGCAGGTTGAGTTTAATTATGAGTTAGCACATAATCTGAATTTGCGAACAGCTTATAAATATTATGACATTCAGACCGATTATTTGCGAGGAACTTTTCAGCGTCCGTTGCAGGCCAAACATCGTTTTCTAGGAAATCTGGAATACGAAACCAATCTTAACGATGATAAACAATGGAAATTCGATTATACTTTTAACTGGTCAGGCAAACAACAATTGCCATACACGGCTACAAACCCTGCTGCAGATCAATTTCCTGATTTTTCTCCTTCTTATGCTGTGATGAATGTTCAGGTAACAAGAGTTTTTTCTCCTGTTTTTGAAATTTATATTGGTGGAGAAAATATTGGAAACTATAAACAAGAAAAGGCTATTTTAGGAGCAGATAATCCTTTTGGTCCAAATTTTGACGCTTCGATTGCATATGCGCCTATTTACGGACAAATGTATTATGCAGGATTACGATTTAAAATAAAATAATTCAATAACAATGTCAATGAATATCGATATCAATTTTAAAAATCAATTCAATAACAACAAATAATAATATGAAAAATTTAATTTTAATTGCGATGATCACTTTTTTAGGATTTTCGGCTCAGGCCCAAACTAAAAAAAACAAGAACTTAAAATATACAACAGAAGTAAACGGAAATTGTGAGCAATGTAAAAAGCGAATCGAAAAAGCTGCTTATAGTGTTCCAGGTGTAAAAACAGCCAACTGGGATATTAATACACATCAATTAAGTGTAATATTAAATGAAGAGAAATCTTCGCCTGCTGATTTAAATAAAGCCATTGCCAAAGTCGGTCATGATACAAAAGAAGTAAAAGCAACTCAGGAAGATTACGATAATTTGCACTCTTGTTGTAAGTACGAAAGAGGTTAATAATTTAAAGCCCAGGTTTGATAGCCTGGGCTTCTTTGAATAGTTAATTTATCTTTAAAATACCGTATTTTATTGTGGTTAAAGTAAATTATTGTTACTTTCACCAACTATAAATGTAACCAAACCATTTTATGAATAATTTTGATTGGACCCAATTAATTAACCCTGAATTCTATATTACTTTAAGCATTGGAGGTTTCCAAATTGGTTTGTATATTGTTTTGTTTATAGTTTTTGCCGAAACAGGACTTTTTGCTGGTTTTTTTCTTCCCGGAGATAGTTTGTTGTTTTTAGCAGGTATTTACAGTCGTGATTTAATTCAAAATGTAGTTTATATTCCAAGTGATTTTATAAATGTTTTTATACTTTCAATTTTGGTTGCTATAATGGGAGTTCTTGGAAATATGACCGGTTATTGGTTTGGTGCTAAAAGCGGATATTATTTATTTAAAAAAGAAGATTCTTTCTGGTTCAAAAAGAAATATTTATTACAGTCAAAAGATTTCTTTGAAAAGTATGGAGGAAAAGCTATTATCTACGCTAGGTTTTTACCTATTTTTAGAACTTTCGCTCCAATTATTGCAGGTATAGTTTCGATGGACAAAAAGAAATTTATGTTTTATAATGTTCTGAGTTCAGTTTTATGGTCCTTCTTATTGATTTTTTCCGGACATTACTTATATGGCGTGTTTTTAAAACAAGGAATAAATTTAAAAGAGCATATTGAATATATCATCATTATAATTGTAATAATTTCTACATTCCCGGTTCTTCTTAAATTATTAAAGAAAAGACCAATTGAAAAAATATAATTGAAATCATATATAGTGAAAAGTCCGAAGTTTTAACTTCGGACTTTTTTTATGAAGCAAAATGAATTAATTTGAAAGTCTGCGTAGTGGTAAAATCAGAATAAAAATTAATGTTCTCCACAATGTTTAGTTTTTACCCATTCTATAGCGATAGATAGTTTTTAAATTGAAAGCATAAAATATAGGCATAAAAAATCCAAGTCATAAACTTGGATTTTTTTATATCAATTAGAATTTGGAATTTATCCCGAGGCTTCGGGATTGAAATTTAATGTATGTTTACCATTCATTAACCTTGTTAGCATCCATTTTTAAGAAGATAAACAACAAAATAGTGAATCCCCAAAGTCCGGAACCTCCATACGAAAAGAACGGCAACGGAACCCCGATAGTAGGGAAGATGCCCACAACCATTGCTATATTTACAAAAAAGTGAATAAACAGAATTCCTGCAACGCAATAACCATAAACCCGGCTAAACTTCGTCTTCTGTCTTTCGGCTAAATAAATCACTCTTAAAAGCAATCCGGCAAAAAGAAGAATAACAACAAGTGATCCGGCAAAACCCCACTCTTCTCCAACGGTTGTAAAAATATAATCGGTATGTTGTTCTGGTACAAAACCTCCTTTGGTTTGAGTCCCTTCTAAAAAGCCTTTTCCTATCCAGCCACCAGATCCAATTGCAATTTCAGATTGATTGGTATTGTATCCAATACCTTTCATGTCAACTGTTTTTCCTAGTAAAATATTAAAACGGTCTCTATGATGCTGTTTAAAAACGTTGTCAAAAACATAATCGACAGATAAAACAAAACCTGAAATCAAAGCCAAAAGTATCGTGCTTAAAAGTAGATTTCGATCTACAGCCCGGCCTTTAAAATGTATAATTATTAATACTCCTAAAGAAATTAGTATAACAACATAAGGTTCTAAAACCAGCGTTAATACAAATAATAATATAGTTATAAAGCCTGTCCAGACATACCATGAAGGTAATCCTTCTCTAAACAAAACAACAATAAAAATACTATAGATTAAAGCACTTCCGGGATCGGGTTGTGGTAAAATTAAAAGCACGGGCAAAAACACAATGGCCAATGCCTGAATTTGTCTGTTTGTTTCCTTTAAGTTAATTTGACTGTCACTTAAATATTTGGCCAAAGCCAATGATGTTGCAGCTTTTGCAAACTCAGATGGCTGAATTGTAAAACTTCCAATGGCATACCAGCATCTTTGTCCGGCTATTGTTTTTCCAAAAAGAAACAATCCCGCTAAGGATAACAAGGAAACACCAAATATAATACTGGCGTATTTTTCGTAAAACTTACCGTCTACAAACAGAACAACAAGTATTAACGGAATAGTACAGGCAATAAATATTAATTGTTTTTCGTAAGTGCCATCTGTAGACAATAGGGAAGATGAATATATATTCAGCCAACCCAGAGTTACTAAGGCAATGTAGATAAAGACACTTATCCAATCAATATTATTTTTTACACTTTGATTTCTCATTTGAAATAACCCTTATTAGTTCTCTTTAGTAGTGTCTACGGCTGTTTTTTTAATTTCTGTTTTTGGAGCTGTTGGTACTTTTGGCACCACTATTTTAGCTTTTAAGACAGAATCTTTTGGAGTAGATTCGATAGCGCTTGCTTCGTTCATTCCTCCTAATTTGGCATATTCGCTGGCTAAGCTTTTATTTAATACGCGAACCTCCAGATCTGTTCGGGTAATTTTCTTTCTTAGATATTTTTCTATCATCAAACTGGCAATTGGTCCCGCAACGGTAGCACCAAAACCTCCGTTTTCGATCATGATCGCAATAGCAATTTTCGGATTGTCTTTTGGGGCAAAGGCTACAAATATAGAGTGATCTTTAAGCTGTGTTCTTTTTCCGTTTATTTTAGCGAAATTTTCTGCTGTACCCGTTTTTCCGCAAATATCAATGCCATTTACCCTAAGTGCATAAGCTGTTCCTTTATTGTATACATCAAATAAACCACTTATTACAGGTGGAAAATATTTTTGATCAATTGTCGTAACATGCTTGGTAGTAAATTTAGCATCAATTTTTTTACCTTCAATCTTTTTAATGATGTGAGGTGTGTAATAATAACCTTGATTGGCAACTGTCGCCATCATATTGGCAAGTTGTATTGGCGTCATTAAAACTTCTCCCTGACCAATTGAATTTGATACAATTGTTGTGCTTCTCCAACCTCCATTAGGATATATTTTTTTGTATGTTTTAGAAGTTGGTATGTTTCCTTTTTTACCTGTAGGTAAATCATAGCCCATAAACTGACCTAATCCAAAACTTTTTACGTGATTACTCCAAACATCAACAGCTTTTCCCGGATCAGAATATTTATTAATAGTTAACATGTATGCATTTGCAAAATAAGTGTTACAGGAATTATAAATTCCGTTATGCAATTGATGCGGACCAAAACCGTGACATTTCATAAAACGTCCTCTACCGTAACTAAATCCGTGGTGGCACATAAAGGATGTCTGCTCATTGATAACACCTTCTTGCAATGCTACCAAACCGGTTAAGATTTTGAATGGTGAACCCGGAGGATATTCGGCTAAAAGTCCTCTGTCGTATAAAGGTTTTGCAATAGAATCGTGATATAAAAGTGTGTAGTTTTTAGATCTTTGTCTTCCAACTAAAATACCCGGATCATATGATGGAGCAGTTACCAAAGCCAGAATTTCTCCTGATTTAGGTTCTATCGCAACAATCCCGCCTCTTTTATTAATCATTAGTTCTTCGCCATATTTTTGAAGTTCGGCATCAATTGTTAAGTTGATGTCTTCCCCGGCAACGGCGATGGTGTCGTATTTACCATCTTTGTAAGAACCAATTTCTCGGTTGTATTTGTCTTTCTGAATGTATTTTACACCTTTAATTCCGCGTAAAATTTCTTCGTAGCTTTCTTCAACACCTTGTTTTCCAATTAAATCCCCACTATTGTAGTATGGGTTTTTGGCAATTAAATTTTCATTTACCTGAGTGATAAAACCAAATATATTGGCACCATAGTCAACTTCATAGTCACGAAGCGATCTTTTCTGAAAATAGAAACCTTCATATTTTCTGATCTTTTCCTGAAAAGCGGCAAACTCTGATTTGTTTAATTGTGCAAGAAAAACAGATGGTAATCGTGGGCTATATATTTTTGCCTTTGCAATTCTCTTATAATATTCTTCGGGAGTAATGCTTAGTAAATTACAAAATTCAGTAACATTAAGATTTTCCTTGATTTCTCTCGGAATAACCATAATGTCATAAGAAGCCTGATTGGCTACCAATAATTTTCCATTTCGGTCATATATATATCCTCTTTCAGGATAATCATACGCCTTTTTTATTGCATTATTTTCTGATTTTAATTTGAATGAATCATCAATAATTTGCAAATAAAATATCCTGATCACTAGCAAAGATGCTGCAATAATAATTAAAGAGGGCAGCAGGACTTTTCTCATCTTCTATTGGGCTTAATAAGATAAATTATTATGATTGAAATAATTATGGTGAATATCGAACTAAATAAAGTTCTTAATAGTATGTCCCAGATAAATTTAAACTGAAAAGCTTCGAGTATAAATAGTATAATGTGATGTAATAAAACCGATACTAGAATAAACGAAAACCTTTCGGGTGTTAAAGACTCATTTAGTTTGATTGTTTGGTATTCGTAACTTAGACCAAATGAGAATTTAAAAATATAAGGCCTGTAATACGCCAGAATTACACAAGCTGTTGCGTGAATTCCGCCAGAATTACAAAACATATCCATGGTAAGGCCAAGTAAGAAACTCGAAATTATTAACCCTGATTTGTTACTGTTTACCGGATAAAGAATGATATAAAGAATATACGGAAAAGGACTTATGTATCCTAAGAAATTCATATTATTAAAAATAACAACCTGAATTGCCAGTAACATTATAAACCGAAAAATATTGACTAACAATGCGCTATTCATCTTTCTCCTTTTTTTCTAAATTAATAAGTTCTTCGCGGTCTTTACTTTTAATAATATAAACATGTCCAAGATTGGTCATATCGTTAAATAGTTTTACGTTTATGACGTAAAAACTTGTCTTGTCTTTAATGTAAATTTTATCAACGGTACCAATGTTAATTCCTTCAGGGAAAATTACAGATTGGCCTCCGGTAACAATTGTATCGCCTTTTCTGATTGATGCTAATCTAGGTACATCTTCTAACTGAACATATCCGGTGCTTTTACCGTTCCAGGTTAAAGAACCAAAGTGATTTGACTTTTTGATTTTAGCATTAATCTGAGATTTCATATTCAAAATACTAACCACAGTAGAATAGTTTTTTGATGTATTATCAACCACACCAATAATTCCTAAACTGTTGATTACTCCCATATCCTGTTTCACTCCGTCTTTTGCTCCGGAATTTAAGGTAATATAGTTTTCGTGAGTGCTGTAAGAGTTATGAATTACTTTTGAAACAATGATATCAGCAGGTTTTACTCCTTTTATACTGTCAGCCAAAGGTATTTTTGTGGTGTCTTTTTTATTAAATAAAAGGCTTTTTAATCTTGCGTTTTCAAGTACCAGTTCGTCATTTTCGGTTCTTAAATTCAAATATTCATTTACGTGATTAATTTTTTCATAAACGCCTCCGCTTAAAAAATTAGCCGAACTGATTACTTTGCTTCTGTGATAGGAATGAGATTGAATTGTGAGAGCCAACGAAATACCTAAAAGCAGCAAAAACAGCAATCGATTACTGTTTCGTATAATGAAATTAAAAATTTGCTGCATTTCTTGTTCGGTTATTTTGTTTCAGGATATGCTTTAGGGCTTCAAATTTTATAAGAGCCGAATGATTCAATTCGACTCTTATAAAGATCTTTTAATTTGTTATTTAGAATCTTATTTTATTAAGATGCTTTTAAATTTTGCAATGTTTTTAAGTGCCATTCCAGTTCCACGAACTACTGCTCTTAATGGATCTTCAGCAATGTAAACAGGTAAATCTGTTTTTTGCGAAATACGTTTATCCAAACCTCTTAACATTGATCCACCACCAGCTAAATAAATACCTGTATTGTAGATATCAGCAGCTAATTCAGGAGGTGTTTGAGATAAAGTTTCCATTACAGCATCTTCAATACGTTGAATTGATTTGTCTAATGCTTTGGCGATTTCACGGTAAGAAACATCTACTTGTTTTGGTTTACCGGTAAGTAAATCTCTACCCTGAACAGACATATCTTCAGGAGGTCCGTCTAAATCTTCGATAGCGGCTCCAATTTGAATTTTTATTTTCTCTGCAGTACTTTCTCCCACAAAAAGATTGTGTTGAGTACGCATGTAATAAACGATATCATTTGTAAAAACGTCACCTGCAATTTTTACAGATTTGTCACATACAATTCCGCCTAAAGCGATAACGGCAATTTCGGTAGTCCCACCTCCAATATCAACAATCATGTTTCCTTTTGGCTGCATAATATCGATACCAATACCAATTGCTGCTGCCATTGGCTCGTGAATTAAGTAAACTTCTTTTCCGTTTACTCTTTCACAAGATTCTTTTACTGCTCGCATCTCAACTTCAGTAATACCAGACGGAATACATACTACCATTCTTAATGCTGGAGTAAACATTCTTTTCTTTAATGCTGGTATGCTTTTAATGAACATATTGATCATTTTTTCTGAAGCATCAAAATCGGCAATTACACCATCCTTCAAAGGCCTTATGGTCTTGATGTTTTCATGTGTCTTACCCTGCATCATGTTAGCTTCTTTACCAACAGCAATGATTTTGCCTGATATTCTATCACGTGCAACGATTGATGGACTATCAATAACAACTTTATCATTATGAATGATTAAAGTGTTTGCGGTACCAAGGTCTATCGCAATATCCTCGGTCATGAAATCAAAAAATCCCATAAGTTTTTTAGGGGTTTAAAATGTTATAAATAATTTATCGAACAAAGTTAAACAAATTAATGTTTAAAATGACGTGTTCCTGTAAATACCATTGCAAGATTATTTTCGTTGCAATAATTTATACTTAATTCGTCTTTTATTGAACCTCCCGGCTGAATTACTGCTGTTATTCCTGCTTTTTTGGCTAATTCAACACAATCCGGAAAAGGGAAAAATGCATCACTTGCCATAGAAGCGCCGGTTAAATCAAAGCCAAAAGCTTTTGCTTTATCAACAGCCTGCACTAAAGCATCAACTCTTGATGTCTGACCTGTTCCTGACGAAATTAATGTTCCGTTTTTAGCAAAGACAATCGTATTTGATTTTGTGTTTTTGCAAATTTTTGAAGCAAATATCAAATCTTCTATTTCCTGAGCCGTAGGTTCTGTCGTAGTAACGGTTTTTAAATGCTCTTTATTATCTGTAATATTATTTCTATCCTGAATTAACAAACCATTAAGACATGTTCTTACTTGTCTTGAAGGTAATTCAACTTCATTTTGAACTAATATAATTCTATTTTTCTTCTCTTGTAAAACTTCAATTGCATCATCATCATAACTTGGAGCAATTACAACTTCGCAAAATAATTTGTTGATTTCTTGTGCTGTAGCTAAATCAATTTTAGTGTTTGCAATTAAAACTCCACCAAAAGCAGATGTTGGATCGCAAGCCAAAGCTGCCAAATAAGCCTCGCTGATTGTTTTTCTTGAAGCTAAACCACAAGCATTGTTGTGTTTTAATATTGCAAATGTTGGTCCGTCAGTTTTAAACTCGTTAATTAAGTTTACAGCCGCATCAACGTCTAATAAATTATTGTAAGATAACTCTTTTCCGTGGACTTTTTTAAACATTGCGTCAAAATCTCCAAAAAAGAAACCTTTTTGATGTGGGTTTTCGCCATATCTCAAAATTTGACCACCGGCAATACTTTCTTTGTAGATCGTTTCGTCAGTATTAAAATAGTTAAAAATAGCACCATCATAATGAGATGAAACATGAAATGCTTTTGTAGCAAACAATCTTCTGTTTTCAAGAGTTGTTGCACCGTTTTGTTCTGTAATCAAATCCAAAAGCAAACTGTATTCATTTACCGAAGCTACAATTACAGTGTCTTTGAAGTTTTTTGCACCGGCACGAATCAATGAAATTCCGCCAATATCAATTTTTTCGATAATTTCCTGTTCACTTGCACCAGAAGCAACAGTTTTTTCAAACGGATACAAATCAACAATCACCAAATCAATCTGAGGAATATCAAATTCTTTCATTTGCTGAACATCACTTTCATCATCCTGACGATTTAAAATTCCGCCAAAAATTTTCGGGTGTAATGTTTTTACTCTTCCACCAAGAATTTCAGGAAAAGAAGTAATGTCTTCAACAGGAACTACCGGAATTCCAAGGTTTTTAATAAAATCTTCTGTTCCGCCAGTTGAGTAAAGTGTTACATTTTGTTCGTGTAATTTTCTAACGATTGGCTCTAGTCCATCTTTCGAAAAAACAGATATTAATGCTGATTGTATTGTTTTAGTTGTGCTCATTGTGTAGTTATGATTTTCAGACTGCAAAAGTAGTTTTTTTAAATATTATTTTAAAGGATTTAGTGTAACATTATACTAAAAAAATGTACTCATGAGTAAGTTGATTTTTATTAGGTTTTTGATTTTAATTTATTGAATTTTACTTTATTGAAAAATACAAACATATGCTACTTTATCTTCGGTTATTAAAAGAAAGTCTGAGCTTTGCCATTAACGCTTTACGAAATAATAAATTGCGAACTTTATTATCATTGTTAGGTGTTACAATCGGTATATTTTCAATTATTGCTGTTCTTGCTGCTGTTGATTCTTTAGACCGAAAAATTTCTAAAGATTTGAGCAGTTTAGATAAAAATACGATTTATTTAATGAAATATTGTTTTGGGCCGTCAGAAATTCCGCAATGGAAAAGAGAGCAATTCCCGAATGTAAAATATGACGAGTACATCAACTTAAAAAATTCACTAAACAATACAGAGCAGGTTGGTTATCAATTATTCGTAAATCGTGAAAGTTTAAAATACGATTCGAAAACCGTTGCCGATGTAAATATGGTTCCGTCATCATTTGAAATGGTCGATATTGATGGCTTAAGTTTCGACAAAGGAAGATTTTATAACGAATCTGAATCTAATTCAGGAACTCCTGTAATTGTTTTAGGATATGATATTGCCAACGGACTTTTTGGAGAAAGTGACCCTATCGGAAAAAGTATTCGTTTATACGGACAGCGTTTCACCGTTATTGGTGTAATGAAGAAACAAGGAGCAGGTTTTTTTGGAGACAGTAATGATACTTCGGTTTATTTTCCGGCAAATTTTCTTCGCAGAATGTACGGCGACAGCGATGCTATGACGCCTGTGATTGTTTTAAAACCTGTAAAAGGAATTGATATGGATGCTTATAAAGCTGAAGTTGCACAAAAATTACGAGCAATTCGCGGAATGAAAGCAGGGGAGATGGATAACTTTTTCATCAATGTACTTTCCGGATTTACTGATTTTATCGATGGAATTTTAGGTCAGATGAATGTTGTAGGATGGATTATCAGTGGGTTTTCTCTTTTAGTTGGAGGTTTCGGAATTGCCAATATTATGTTTGTTTCCGTAAAAGAACGAACCAATTTAATTGGAATTCAAAAATCGCTTGGCGCTAAAAATAGATTTATTCTGTTTCAGTTTTTATTCGAAGCCATAATTCTTTCTGTAATTGGCGGAATTATCGGTTTGTTGATGGTTTGGGGCATTGCATTGATTCTAACAAAAGCACTCGATTTTGAATTCGTCTTAAGCTTTGGAAATATAATTTTAGGAACAACTCTGGCTGCGCTTATCGGATTAATATCTGGAATTTTACCTGCTATTTCAGCAGCAAATCTAGATCCTGTTGAAGCGATTAGAACGGGAATGTAGTTTTTTTGGGGGACAAAGGTCCAAAGGAACAAAGGTTCTGAGGTTCTAAGGTTTTAAAAGGCTAAAGTCTTAAGGAAGTGTTCCGGAGGAACTACATATTGGTAGCAACGGAATTTATTCCGTTGAATTGAAACAACGCACGTAAAAAAGTCCCGTAGGGACGACATGTATTATTTTGATATAAAAAAATCCCAAGAAAATTACCTTAGGATTTTAGAGTTAATGTGTTTTTTAAAAAGATTATTTTTCCTTTAATAATTTTTCCAAATATTCATTCTTTTCTTTTTCTACCTGAACTAAACGCTCGTAAAGTTCTATGATTTTATCTAAGGGATTAAAAGTGGCATACATGCCTTGATTAAAGCTATTTCCTTGAGTAGAACTATTATCATAAAAACTATTGAAATAATTGATCATATTTTCTTCGGTAAAGTTTTTTATAGCTTCAGCGCTTACTCCAAGAGCTTTTGCAACCTCCAAGAGCTTTTCATCATCTATAGTTTCGCTATTTTCCATAACAGATATTGCTTGCTGATTTGTTCCTAAAGCTTGAGCTAAGGCTTCTTGCTTCATGTCTTTAAGTTCACGAATACGGCTAATTTTTCGCCCTATATGATTTGGTTTTGTTGCTGTGCTCATAGTTCAAAGATATTTATAATGCTTTAAAAAAAAATCAGTTTTGGTAAAAAACAGATCAATTTATGTTCGATACATTTTCTATTAGTTTGCTTTAGATGTGAAACTATTATTTAATGCTGAATCGTAAACAAAAATACAATTTTTCAGACAAGTATTAATTAGTTGGGATTAAAATCACACGCTGAGAAAAATTCCGTAGGAATGAAATATTGGTAGCAACGGAATTTATTCCGTTGAAAATATGGAAATAGAGAATTCAGAAGTTCCGTAGGAACGATATACATTGACTCGGTTTTATTCCTTTCTTTTAGCAAATTCAGCATGTTCGGGAAATTTGATTCTTGATTTGTCCCATTGAATGTTTTCTGAATTGTAATATTTGTTGTTTTTCTTATAATAAATAACTGTATCTTCTTCTTGAGTTGTCCTTCTAATAACAACAAAATCTCGATCTCTCTTAAAGAAGTTTAAGGATTTATTTAATTCGAAAAAGACTTTAGCTTTTAAAGTGTCCGATTGAGAAGCGATAAAGGTTTGGTTTCGAAAATCATCTTTATAATTCAATTTTATAAAATCATAAATATTTTTATTTGAAATTTCAATTATATCTTTAGGCTGTAAGTTTATAAAGTAAGGAATTGTGTCGGCAGTCGGTGTTCCACAAACCGATCCAATTCCTTTCTGTTGAAAGTAAAATGCTGTAGAATCGGAGTTTATGATGAAAGTATTTGTTCCATATACAAGCCATCCTGGAGGAGGTAGCGGAGCGGGCATCGTATCTTTATCGTGAATTATTTCATGATTTTCTTGAGATATGATATAAGGAAAGTTTTCTTCTTGTTTTTCTTTTTTGTTGCAATTTAAAAGAAAAAAACAAATAATTAAACCAATAAAAATTCTTGCCATGGAAATAAGATTTAAATAAAGATATAAAAAAATCCCATCGGCCGAAGCAAATGGGATTTTATATAATAAAGAAGTTCGAAAACTATCTAATTGTACTATTCTGAATCAAATCAATATATAAGTTGATTTTATCTTTTAAATCTTTTCTAGGCGTAATAAAATCAAGGAAACCGTGCTCTAAAAGAAACTCAGCCGTTTGAAAACCTTCCGGTAAATCTTTTCCTGTAGTATCACGAACGACACGCGGACCAGCGAAACCAATCAAAGCACCTGGCTCAGAGATGTTAATGTCTCCTAACATGGCGTAAGATGCAGTTGTTCCTCCTGTAGTTGGATCTGTACATAAAGAAATGTAAGGTAAACCAGCTTCGGCAAGCTGCGCAAGTTTAACAGATGTTTTTGCTAATTGCATTAATGAATAAGCTGCTTCCATCATACGAGCTCCACCAGACTTAGAAATCATTACAAAAGGCATATTGTTTTTGATCGCGTGATCAATACCTCTGGCAATTTTTTCCCCTACAACAGCTCCCATAGATCCACCAATAAAGGCAAAATCCATACAGCAAATTACAAGTTCTTTTCCTTTAGATTTTCCTACTCCGGTACGTACAGCGTCTTTAAGATGCGTTTTTTCCATTACATCTTTCAATCGCTCTGCATATTTTTTTGTATCCACAAAATGCAAAGGATCTTTTGATGTCATGTTTTTATCTAACTCAACAAATTCGTTGTTGTCGAATAAAATTTCAAAATAGGTTGCGCTTCCAATTCTAACGTGAAAATCATCTTCCGGACTAACAAATAAGTTTCGGGCTAATTCGTCAGCGTCAATAATTTTTCCAGTAGGAGATTTGTACCACAATCCTTTCGGAACGTCCATCTTATCTTCTGTCGCGGTTGTAATCCCTTTTTCCTGTCTTTTAAACCAAGCCATATTTTTTGTTTTTTTTGTTTCAGGTTTAAAGTTTAAAGTTGCGAAACTTGAAACCTGAAACTTTAAACTTTTAATTATAGTGTATTCACATTGTTTAAGTCTGCAAAAGCTTGCTCAAGTCTTGTGTTGAATGTCACTTCGCTTTCACGTACCCATTTTCTTGGGTCATAATATTTTTTGTTAGGAACATCAGCACCTTCTGGGTTACCAATTTGTGTTTTTAAATAGTCAATGTTTTTAACCATATAATCACGAATTCCTTCAGTATATGCAAATTGTAAATCTGTATCAATGTTCATTTTGATAACTCCGTAGCTAATTCCTTCTCTGATTTCTTCAAGTGTAGAACCTGAACCTCCGTGGAAAACGAAATCTACCGGGTTAGGACCAGTTTTGAATTTGTTTTGAACGAAATCCTGAGAATTTTTTAAGATTTTTGGAGTTAATTTTACGTTTCCTGGTTTGTAAACACCGTGAACGTTTCCAAAAGCTGCAGCGATAGTAAATTTAGGACTTACTTTAGATAATTCTTCGTAAGCATAAGCTACTTCTTCTGGCTGAGTGTATAATTTAGAACTGTCAACATCAGAGTTGTCAACACCATCTTCTTCACCACCTGTAATACCTAGCTCGATTTCTAATGTCATACCCATTTTACTCATTCTCGCTAAATACTCTTTACAGATCTCAATGTTTTCTTCGATTGGCTCCTCAGACAAATCGATCATATGAGAACTGAATAATGGTTTTCCTGTTTCTGCAAAATGTTTTTCAGATGCATCTAACAAACCATCAATCCAAGGTAATAATTTTTTTGCACAGTGGTCAGTATGTAAAATTACTGTTGCACCGTAAGCTTCTGCTAATGCGTGGATATGTTTTGCTCCTGCAATTCCACCAGCAATTGCTGATTTTTCACCTGCATTAGATAATCCTTTTCCAGCATTAAATTGTGCTCCTCCGTTTGAAAATTGAATGATAACTGGCGCGTTTAGTTTTGCTGCAGTTTCAAGAACTCCATTGATTGTGCTAGACCCTGTAACATTTACTGCTGGTAAAGCAAAACCTTTTTCTTTCGCATAATTAAAAATCTCCTGAACCTGATCTCCTGTAGCTACTCCTGGTTTAATATTGTGTGCCATTGTAATTTTTTTTATAGTTGTTTTTAGTTTTTAGGTTGCAAAAATAAGAATTAATTAGCATTAGAAAGGATAATTTATTCCAAAATTTAAAACCGAGTGTCCAAAATTGTATTCTTTAAACCAACGATCTCCCTCTGGATGCGCCGGATTATAGGTCTTAAAGCCTAAATCTAAACGAATAACAAAAAAGCTTAAATCGTAACGTAAACCAAATCCTGACCCCAAAGAAATTTCTTCTAAATCGTTTAAGTTGTTGAATTTTGCTTTGTCATCAATCACATTATCGAGTACATTCCAGATATTTCCGGCGTCTGCAAAGATAGCTCCTTTGACATCTCCGAAGATTTTAAATCGAAATTCGGCACTCATTGCAATTTTCATATTAGCCTCATTAAAATCGTTCAAAGCATTTGTGCTTCCGGGACCTAACGAATAAGGCTGCCATGCACGATTATCATTAGAACCTCCCGCATAATAACTTCGTGAAAACGGAATGTAATTTGAGTTTCCAAACGGAATTGCGATTCCAAAAAAGCTTCTTACTGCCAAAACTTTTTCTTTACCAAAATCCCAGTGTTTAATATAATCTAATTCGGTTTTTACATATTCTGAATATTCCAAATTAAAAATTTCATAGTTCCCGTTTGTGTTTTTAGGTAAACTCGCAACGCTTGAAATGGCTGATAATAAAGTTCCTGCAGATTCTATTTTTGTTTTAAACTGATAAAAAGTATTGTCGGCAAGATCTTTTTTTGTTGTTGTTGTAAAAGTATAACTCGTTGCCAGAATAAAATCATTTTCTGTCAATCTTACTCTTCTTTCCTCAATACTTTCAACATCTTTATATTGTGCATCTGCCGGAGTTAATGCTGTTTGATTGTTTAAAACTTCATTAGTAAAATTTGTTGTTCCCTGGCTAATAATTAAATTTCCATTTTCATCTATGTTTGTCGCATCAGTATTGTATTGATTTGCAATGCCGTTTAATTCATTATAAGAAGAAGTATAAACTCTGTAATAATTACCTGGATTTAGATTACGTACAAACTGTGCATTCAATAAATCAAGTTTTACTGTATTACGTCTTTTTGGAGACCAGTTATAAGATAATCCACCTGTAAAATTTTCTTTATCTAAACCAATATTTCTTTGTTTTGAAAAACCAGCTGCAATACTCGTTGAAGGAATCATTCTTTTCGGAATAATTTTTTCAGTTCCAAACGGCATCAAGATTCTTGGAAAATTAAGTTTTGTATCAATTCCGTATTCCGAAACATTAAAGAAATTATTATTTGGATTGGCCATATCTTTTGATGATCCGATATTTAAACGCGCCGAGATTTCTAAAGTTTCAGCCCTGTTAAAAACATTTCGAATCGTTTCAGAAACACTCGCTCCAATTCCAAAATCTTGAATATTAGAATGTGTAAAATCCAAAGTAGCCCCAAAACTATATTTCTTTCGTGGTGTTAAATAAACATTAGCAATTAAAGATTCTCCTGCGGGATCTCGTTTGTCGACCTCATATTGTATCGAAGGATAATTAAAAATCTTCAAATTATTCAAATACCGGGAAGAAAGGGTTGTTCGCGTATCTGAAAAAGTACTTCCTTTTGTGATAAAAATCGCATCTGTTATTGCGCGGGGTTTATACTTTAAAGTTTTATAGCTGTATAAATTAAAGTTGTTATAAGCTGTACTATCGTTAATTTTTGTTTTTGCATTCGTTGGAGAATAATCTGTATAAATATTGACATCGCTTATTTTATACAATTTAAAAGGTTCAGTACGGCTCGAATCTCTTTCCTGAATGTTATTGTTTTTAATAATTAAAGTTACATCTGCCTTGTTTTGTTTACCAATCGTATCAATATTATAATTGATGTAAGTTGGCTGAAAAAAGTAAGCACCATGATTTCTGAAATAAGTGGTAATACGGCTTTTTTCTTCCTCAAAATCAGAAGTTTTAAATTGATTTCCGGATTTTAAAAGAGAAGGTTCATTGTTTGTTTTGTATAATGAATCGAGAGCAGGAGTAAGAATGTTGGTTTTAATTGAATCTAAAGTATAACCCGGTCCTGTTGTAATATTATAATTTACCTGAGCTTTTTTTCTGCCAACGCTATCAATATTATAATCTGTTTTTACATTAAAAAAACCATTGTTGAAATAATAATATTTTAAACGAGTCAGAGATTTTTTTGTTTTTGCAGTGTCGACAATAACAGGCGGTTCACCGGTATTTTTTAAAAATTCGTGAATTCCTTTATATAAAAATGATTGTCCAAGACGATCTACTTGTTTTGCAGATAAAACTTTTGCCTGGCGCTCATAAAGACCCGGATTGTTTTTAAATTTTGCCTGATAAGTAGAATCAGGATTTAAATTGGCCAAATTGTACATATTCAAACGTAATTTGTAGCCTAATAAAGTACCATTTGGTTTTTGGTACATTTGATTTGATGCTATTTCGTCGTTTGTAGACTTTCCATTCACCAGAATATTATTTTTTACAAGAAGGTTTTTTCCATCCGGAACTCTTTTTACGGCATTACAAGCAGAAATAAATATTGCTATTAGAATAAATGCTACTATTTTTGTGGAATTCTTTTTCAAGTGTTTTTTAATATTTAATTCAAAAGTACATTATTTTATGGTTAGTAAAAACCAAATAAAACTTATAACAGGTTTACATCAAAAAAAGCAACGTTTTGCAAATCAATTATTTTTTGCCGAAGGAGTAAAAGTAATTCAAGAACTCTTGCAATCCAATTTTGAATTAGAACATTTATACACAACACAAAATGATTTCGAAATAGTTGAGCCTTCAAAACGCACGCTTATTAATGAGCAGGAACTTAAAAAAATAAGTGCTTTATCAACTCCAAATTCTTGTTTGGCGGTTTTTAAAATTCCTGCCGAAAATAAAATTACCGACTCTGGTTTAATTGTAGCTTTAGACGACATTCGTGATCCCGGAAATTTAGGAACCATTTTGCGTCTTTGCGATTGGTTTGGCATCAAACAAATTATTTGTTCAAAAGAAACCGTTGATATCTACAATCCCAAAGTAGTTCAGGCTACAATGGGTTCTATTACCAGAGTAAACGTAAATTATGTCGATTTGAAAACTTTTATTTCGCAAACAAAATTACCTGTTTTTGGAACTTTTATGAATGGAGAAAATATTTATCAATCTAATTTACCACAAAACGGAATCATTATTATGGGTAATGAAGCCAATGGCATTTCGGTAGAGATTGAAAAAACGGTTACCAGCCGACTCACAATTCCAAGATTTGGAGAGCTACAAAAAACGGAAAGTTTAAATGTAGCTACTGCAACAGCAATTATTCTAAGTGAATTTAAACGAAATAGTTGAGAAAATGTTTTAATGAAAAGTGAAATTTATTAAAATCGCTCTTGATTTCATAGAATCAATATTATCTGTCCACGGACTTGGTCCATTTGCAGGATTATCGCGAATTAATTCATCGGTTATACCAAACATTCCTCTGATAGAAGGTGAGAAAATAAAATATTCAGAGAAAATATCTATTCCAAAACCAAGTTCATAAGCGGCAGTCCAGGGTTTAACCCTGAATTTTCCTTCATGGTTATCATCCTTAGATTTCGAATTACTCGATAAGTTTAATGTCGTAGACATTCCTCCAACTAAATATGGGCGAATGTTTCCGGTACGCAATGATGAGAATTTTAATAGTAAAGGAAAATGTATATAAGTACTGTTTACTTCTCTTAAATAATCTTTTTCTAAAGGCATTTCAGGATAATACAAATCTCTCTTTGTGTAATACAAACCTGGCTCAAAACGCAAATTAATGTATTCCTGCAATCTTAAATCGGCAACAACACCAACATTAAAACCAGTTGTTTTTTTTACCTGAATGTCTTGTTGAACGACATTTTTGTAATCAATTTTAAAGTCGAAACTATTGAAACCTAAATAATACCCGAAGTACAGGCGTTGTTTTTGCCAGTTTTCGAGATTAATAATAGGATCTTTGCTAAACATGTTTTTAGCAAATTGAGAATATCCTTTTGTCGTTAAGACTAATAAAAGTAAGATTACTGTTTTTTTCATACTATTTTTTAGAAGCAGAATAAATGGTTGCAACTCCAAACGTTTGTGGCATAGCCACAACATCTATAAACCCAATTTTTCTCAAAATATTGTTTAACGCTTCTCCATAAGGAAAAACAGCAGCCGATTCAGACAAATATCCATAAGCTGAATTATCTTTAGAGAATAACTTTCCTATAACGGGAAGTATGTTTTTTGTATAGAATTTATATCCTTGTTTATAAGGTGTTTTATCTGGTACCGAAGTTTCTAAGATAACAAAAACACCATTTGGTTTTAAAACTCTTAAAATTTCTGCGAAACCTTTTTCTAAATTCTCAAAGTTTCGAACTCCAAAACCAACAGTAATTGCGTCAAAATAATTATCTTCAAAAGGTATGCTTTCTGAATCCCCTAAAACTAAATCAATAACATTTGATAGTTTTTTTTCTTCTACTTTCTTTTTTCCCACCTCAAGCATTCCTGCAGAAATATCCAGGCCTATAATTTTTTCAGCATTAGTTTGTGTCATTAAAATAGCAAGATCACCGGTTCCTGTCGCAATGTCAAGAATGATTTTTGGCTTTTTATCAGAAACTATTTTCAATACTTTTTTTCGCCATTTAATATCAATTCCAAAAGAAATTACGCGGTTTAAATTATCATAGTTTCCAGAGATAGTATCAAACATTTGGGCAACTTGTTCTTTTTTGCCTAGTGTAGAGTCTTTATATGGGGTTACCTTTTCAGTCATTATTTTTTATTTACGCAAATATAATACAATCTGACTTAACTGTTATGGGTTTTTTAATTTGTAAATCAAATGTTTCAGAAAAAGATTTTTAAGCTAACAATTGTCTTTTGCTTATCACGGAAAGTGGGTATTGTGAAAAAATCACGGAAAGTGGGTATTGTGGCAACAAGATTTTATTGTCACTTTTGTCCTATAAAAATATTAAAATTTTTAATGATTAATAGTTGTTGTGACTCAAATCAAATGAATACTTTTTTTGTGCTGGTAATTTCATTTGTTCTTGTAGGTAGTTTTGAAAGTATTATTTTTAATGATACTATTTTTTAAAGCGCAAAATACGTTCTTAGGATTAAATTTGTTTTTGGAAATTTTAATTTTCTTGTCTTTAATACCTTCGTGGTATTTGGTATTAAAGACCCCATTTTTTGAGATTTATTCTCAGAAAAACAATTCATTTATAACAATAGTTTTCAATTGTTTAACAATTGTAAATTTTACGTCATGTTATCAAATACTATTTCTTGAATAAGTCCTAAGCTAGAAATCATTTTTTATTAAAGACATCCTCATTTTTTGGGGATGTTTTTTATTTTATCTTTTAATGTAAGTTTCGTAAGTGTAATCATAAAGATGTTTTTCATCTTTAAAATTTTCTTCAGATTCAACCAACAGCCAATCGCTTTCATTAATTTTAGGAAAAAATGCATCAGCTTCAAAAGTATGATGAACCTTTGTGATTTCTATAATGTCAGTATATTGCAAACCTAAGTTATAAATTTCTCCTCCACCAATAATGTATGAGTCTTCGTTTTCAGGACATATAGCAATTGCTTTTTCAATGCTATTTACAACAATGCAACCATCGGGGTTGTAGTTTTCCTGGCGCGTTATAACAATATGGGTTCTGTTGGGTAATGGCTTTGGAAAACTTTCAAAAGTCTTTCTTCCCATAATAATGTGATGACCGGTTGTAAGTTCCTTGAATCTTTTAAAATCATTTGGTAAATGCCAAACGAGTTCATTATTTTTTCCAAGCGCATTATTTTCGGCTACAGCCGCTATCATTATAAGCATCGTATAAACTAAATTTTGTTATCTGTATCCTCGTTGATTTTTGATTCTAATTGACTAATTCTTTTTTGTTGTAAAGCAACAAGTCTGTCAATTTGTTCTCTTTCCCACTTTTTATTCATAAATCTGTCTGTAATGTAGACTTTTATAAAATGCAGAATAAAAATGAAGAGCCATATCGTTATGCCCCAGATACACCAATTTTGATCTGTGTTGGCACCAAAACCAAAAAACCTATTTGCTATAAATAAAAATAGACTCCCTATTAAAAAAAGAACAAAATGAAAATAAAGAACTTTCTTTTGTCTTAATCTTCTTCTGGCATATTCGTATTGTTCGTGCGCTTCTTTTTCCATAAGATATAAATGAGGTCATAAAGTTAAAATTTATTTTGAAATTCAACAATTTGAAGCGTGGAATATTTCGTTAAAAACAACTGTTTAATTCTAATTGCTAAAAAAAATAGTATTAAAATTATAGATATGATTAAAATTACACGCGCTTTTTGTTATTGTCACAAATCGCTTTAGTATGTGTCTAATGTAAGAATGATTTTGTGTAATTTAGGTGTATAAATCTAAAAATTAAATAGTTATGTCTTTAAAGAAGCAATTTATCAAAACAAAACCAGTTTGTAAGGTTACATTTTCTGTAGAAGCAAAAGATGCAAGTTCAGCTGCTGTAGTTGGAGATTTTAATAATTGGAATGCCGAAGAAGGAACTTTAAGCAAGTTAAAAAACGGGACTTTTAAAGCTACTTATGACTTAGTAAAAGATGCAATTTACGAGTTTAAATACGTAATCGATGGAAGCTATGTTAACGATCCTGAAGCAGATTCATACAAATGGAATGATTTTGCAGGAAGTGAAAATAGTGTTTTGGTAGTATAAAAAAATCCGCTTAAAATTAATTTTAAGCGGATTTTTTTATTTATACAGCAACACTTCCTTTTATACCTGCATGTGGTTCATAATCAACAAGTGTAAAATCGTCATAATCAAAATCAAAAATGTTTTTAATCGCAGGATTTAAAATCATTTTTGGTAATGGTTTTGGATCGCGCGTTAGTTGTAATTCTAATTGCTCAAAATGATTGTTGTAAATGTGCGCATCTCCAAAAGTATGAATAAATTCACCCGCTTCAAGATCACAAACCTGGGCAATCATCATTGTTAATAATGCATAAGAAGCTATATTAAACGGAACGCCTAAAAATATATCGGCGCTTCTTTGGTATAATTGGCAAGATAGCTTTCCTTTTGTTTCGCCTTTTTCAAGATCAGGACTTGTAACATAAAATTGAAAAAAAGCATGACAAGGAGGCAAGGCAGCTTTGTTGTTTGCTACATTTTCTTCAAATGATTTCTTTGTGTCTGGTAAAACTGATGGGTTCCAGGCCGAGATTAACATTCTTCGGCTGTTTGGATTTGTTTTTAATTCAGTAATTAATTCAGAGATCTGGTCAATTTCTTCGCTATTCCAATTGCGCCATTGATGACCGTAAACAGGACCCAAGTCCCCATTAGAATCTGCCCAGGCATCCCAAATTTTAACTCCGTTTTCCTGTAGATATTTAATATTGGTATCACCTTTTAAAAACCAAAGCAGTTCGTAAATGATAGATTTTAAGTGTAACTTTTTGGTTGTAACCATTGGGAAACCTTCACTTAAATCAAAACGCATTTGGTAACCGAAAACGCTTTTTGTTCCGGTTCCTGTTCGGTCACCTTTTTGGTTCCCGTTTTCTAAAACATGTTTTACTAAATCTAAGTATTGTTTCATAATTGGTTTAATCGTTTATTCGTTTTGTTGTTTATTCGGGTAAATGTTTAATCGATTTAACGAATAAACAAATCCACGATTAAACAATCAGAATTATCTTTTTGAGATTTCGTCTCTAATTTTTGCTGCTTTTTCATAATCTTCCTGAGAAACTGCCTGATCTAAAAGTTCATTTAGTTCTTGTAAACTATGTTTTGCATAAACATCGCCGGATTGATTGCTTTCTTCTTCATGCCCGAAAGTTTCCGGATTCGAAAGTACATCATCTATTTCCTGAGAACCCTGATCTGTTTCTGCAGTATTTGATTTTAAATAAATACCCGCTTTGTCTAAGATGTTTTTGTAAGTAAAAATCGGAGCATTGAAACGTAATGCCAATGCAATAGCATCAGATGTTCTGGCATCGATGATTTCTTCGATTTTATCTCTTTCGCAAATTAAGCTTGAATAAAAAACGCCATCAACCAGTTTATGGATGATTACTTGTTTTACAACAATGTCAAATCTTTCAGCAAAGTTTTTGAACAAATCGTGTGTTAACGGGCGAGGAGGTTTTATCTCTTTTTCTAAGGCAATAGCGATCGATTGGGCTTCAAAAGCTCCAATAACAATAGGTAGTTTTCTTTCACCATCAACTTCATTCAAAATTAAGGCATAAGCGCCATTTTGAGTTTGACTGTATGAAATTCCTTTTATGGACAATTTTACTAGACTCATATATATGGGTAAAAAAGGGCACTTAATGCCACATTTTAATACTTTTTTTGATTGGAAAATAAAGGTGCAATTTTAATCAAAAAATATGGAACAAAAAAGCTACCTAAAACAAAGATACGATTATCTTGTTTTTAGGCAGCTATATTTTTTGAGAGAATTTTAAATTAAGAATGCTGTGCTTTAAAAGCTTTTAATTTCTCTGTTAACTTAGGGACAATTTCAAAAGCATCTCCAACAATACCATAATCTGCTACCTTAAAGAAAGGTGCTTCCGGATCGCTATTGATCACAACTTTTACTTTTGATGAGTTAATACCCGCAATATGCTGGATAGCTCCGGAAATTCCTATTGCAATATATAAATTTGTCGCAACCGGTTTTCCTGTTTGCCCAACGTGTTCACTGTGAGGTCTCCATCCTAAATCAGAAACTGGTTTAGAACATGCGGTTGCAGCGCCTAAAACAGCGGCTAAATCTTCAACTAATCCCCAGTTTTCAGGACCTTTCAATCCACGTCCGCCAGAAACTACGATATCCGCATCAGCAATAGATACTTTTCCAGATACTTTTTCTACAGATTCTACTTTTACTCCAAAATCATTATCTCCAATTGTTGGATTAAAATCTTCTACAGATGCAGATCCTGCACTTTCGAAAATTCCGTAAGAGTTTTTAGCAAGGCCAAGAACTTTTACATCTGTGCTAATTTCGGTAATATTAAAAGCTTTGTTTGAGAAAGCATTTCTTTTTACCTGAAAAGGAGAAGTGCTTACCGGTAATCCAACAACATTTGAAGCAAAACCAGCATTTAAAGCTACTGCAACCAATGATGATAAATAAATACTGTCTGTAGTCGAAGAAAGTAAAACAACTTTTGTTCCTTCTTTTTCAGCAGCCTGTTTTATAACATCGGCGTAAGCCTTAGCTGTAAATCCTGCTAATTTATCGTTTGTAACTTTTAGTACTTTATCAACTCCGTATTTAGATAATTCGCTTACATCTGTAATGTTTACAGTTAAAGCGGTAACGGTTGTTCCTAAAGTTTCTGCCACTTTTTTAGCGTAAGAAGCTAATTCAAAAGCAACTTTTTTAAATTTTCCTTCTGCAGATTCTGCATATATTAATATTGACATATTTTTTTTGTTTAAAAGTTTAAAGTTTCAGGTTTCAAGTTCGAAAACTGAAAACTGCGACTGAATACTGATTACTAGATTACTTTAGCCTCGTTGTGTAATAAATTGATTAACTCATCTAAGTTATCAGGAGAAATTAATTTTACTGCTGATTTCGGAGCTGGTTTTTCAAATTTTACTGCTTTTGTATTTACAGGAGCATCAACAGGCTCAAGAATAGTTAAGGCTTTTGTTCTTGCAGTCATAATCCCTCTCATGTTCGGGATACGAAGATCTTTTTCTTCAACAAGACCTTTTTGCCCACCAATGATCAGAGGTAAAGTAGTGCTTACAGTTTCTTTTCCACCATCGATTTCACGAACGGCTTTTACATTATTTCCATCAACGGTTAAAGAAGTACAAGAGTTTAAAAAGTTAGAACCCAAAATTCCAGCAATCATTCCAGGAACCATTCCGCCATTATAATCTAAAGATTCTTTTCCTGCAATTACAAGATCATAACCTCCATTTTTAATTACTTCTGCCAATTGTTTAGCCACAAAAAAGCCATCAGTTGGATTTGCGTTTACACGAATAGCTTCGTTTGCACCAATTGCCAAAGCTTTACGCAAAGTTGGTTCAGTATCAGGACCTCCAACATTAACTACAGTAACGTTAGCACCTTGTTGCTCCTGAAACCAGATAGCACGTGTTAGGCCAAACTCGTCATTAGGATTAATTACATATTGTACGCCATTGGTGTCAAATTCTGAGTCACCATTGGAGAAGTTAATTTTTGAAGTAGTATCAGGCACATGGCTGATGCAAACTAGTATTTTCATAAGTATATATTTTGAATTTATAATATGCTTTTACAAATTTAGAATTTAATTTGGAATAATTATACTATGCATGCATAATATTTTTGAAAACTATTACGATTTCGAAGAAATGCAGAATATGCGCTTAAATTAAATTTTTTGAAAGCTTCTTAATAGAAAGAGTAATCCAAATTATGTAGTAAAAGTTTAGAAATATTTCTTAAAGTATTTTTGAGTTATTACACTTGTTTTATTAACCGCAAGGATAAGTTGTTAATTTTTAGTTGTTTTTTAATTTAGGAATGCTATCCTATTTAAAACACAATTTAGTGGATTAAAAAATAAAGACAAATCGATACAATCCTTTCTTTTTTGAGAACTAATTGAGCACCAATTATTTTGCTTTAAAAATAATTTGTAAGAAAATATATCTTTTTTGTTTTGATAAGTCAGAAAATTAGCCTAAAATTGCCGAAAATTTATGTTAAATAAAATATTTCAATAAAAAAATAAGCTAGTCAATAATAATCAAAATAAGCATAATGGTAAGAATAAGAAGTATAATTTGGAGTTTTATTTTGGTTATTAATTTCACGAGTTATGGTCAATCTCCTGGTGGAGTTCCGGGATCACAGGTTTGGTTTAAAACAAATCAATTGCCAAATGGTTATTTTAACTGGCAGGATTTCAGTGGCAACGGGGTTAAGTTTAATGATTGGAATAGTACTAAGGAGTATACTTATACCAATCGTAATTTTAATTTTAATACCGGATTGAATATGAATGGTTGGAGCAGTGAGTTTTTTTTAAACCAAACTAACCTACAACAAGCTACAATAATTGGAATTTTCGGTTTTGTAACCACTAATTTTAACTACGAGACTACTATATTCGGAGTTAAAGGCCGACCAAATGAAAGCACATTAATAACGAATGATAAAATAGTAGACAGTGCTGAAAGAGGGGGCGAAATTTTGGATTATGGAGAAGCGAATGGAGAAGATTTGTACCGAAAACAAGACAATAGCGAAGGATCCGAAGCCAAATTCAGGGAACGTTCTTTAAAAATTGTTTCGTATTATCAATATCAGCAGCCTAATATTTCGGTTTGGGGAGAAGACCAAAATTCAAGTCTAACTCTTGGGAATGTTCATATTAATGAGCCCAATGGTTTTTCAACCTATACCATGAAAAATTTCTATAATAATCTATATGGTTATCTGCCCGAATTATTTGTCTACAGCCGTATTTTAACACTGCTTGAACGCCGAAAAGCCGAAACTTATCTGGCTGTAAAATATGGTGTGAGCTTAACTAATTCTTATATAGCGAGTGACGATAAATTAATTTGGGATTATAGTGCAAACACAGCCTACAACAACCGTATTACCGGAATTATGCGTGATGATGCCAGTGGTTTAAATCAGCCTTTTTCTACTACAAGTTACGAAGAAGGACCTTATTATTCTGATTCTTATGATTCTTATCAGGAGCCTGCTTATAGAGACCAGTCTACACGTTACCGTTTATTGGCAATGGGGCAGATGCCCGCAAATGAATTGGCAGATAAGAGTGCCTCTTTATGGGGGGATGACAATGGTATTTTAGCCACTAAAGATGCCGGTGGTATTGCAGGGATAAAACGAATGACCCGAACATGGAAACTTGTTACGAACATTCCAAACCCAACAGCAGAACAAAAGAAATTACTTTTTAACAGTAAAGGATTTGAGGTAGATTCGAATTTAGGTAAAAGTACATTTACTAGTGATTATGCATATGTGGAAGGAATAAGTGTCACAAAAACGCCTACGCAGAAAAAAAATGGTTATCTGGAGTTTAAAACAGTAGCAAAAGGAAGTGACGTAACCATAAAATTTGGAGCGCAGAACGGGCTTGCAGGATCAATGGATTATGGTATAAAAATGGATCCAAATGGATCAATTTATGCAATCGAAAACACCAAACAACCCGTTTATTTAGGAGTGATAATACCAAATTATCATAAAACTACCATAGAAAAAAAAGGAAATCAGGTTTTTATAAATATCTATGATCCCAATGGCGTAAAATCAATTACAACAAGAATCCTAACCGTTTTGCCAGCAGATGTAGATAAGGATTTTTATGGTGTTGTATCGTCAAAACAAAAAGATGTAAATTTTTCGCTGACAGTACTTCATGGCGGTTTTGTAGCAACAGGATCAAGAGTAGAGCTTTCTTATGATAGTTCAAGAGCGGCAGAATTTGCAAACTATACAGACAGGAGTTACCTGATTATTGACCGTTCCGGTACTGGAGAATTTGGAGTTGATAATGTAGAATACCTACCCATTAGTGAGATCGACAATACCCGAAAAAAAATAATTTTCAACAATGTACTATGGGATACAGATGGTAATGGAAAAGATGTTTTTTCTTTTGGATATAAAGATAAAGCGGTAAAATTAATTGCCGTTGAGGAGGCCATACCGCCTACTTGCGTTGATGGAGTCTTACAACAAGACGGGAAAATTAATATTGAAGTAAAAGAAGGTTTTCCTGCATATAAATATACTTTGAATAAAACAGGAGCTTCTACGGTTTTGCAAACTGGGACTTTTAATGAATCTAAAAAAACGCTGACCAATCTGGAAGCAGGTAATTATGATTTGACTTTGGAAATGGTAGGGACCAATTTTGAAAGAAGCGGAGGAAATCAATCCGCTCTGGTAGCCTCAGTAACAAACACAAGCTTAATCACACCAGGAAATGGAAGTTTGGAATGGACAGTATCTGATGTTTTTGACTACTATGGATATGAGGTTAAATACATAGGTTTTATTGATCAAAAAACAACCCTCACCCGAGATGCTTTAAATTATGGACTGCACATAGATGTAGGTGGTAGGCTATCTTTCTTTAGCAGAGGAGGTATATACGACGTTGTTTTAGCAATATTAAATAAAGGCGACAGAATAAAATTGGAAATGCAGAACGATATTCTAAAATGCTCGGTTAATGGCAATCTCGTGGGAACTAAAAATTTGTATCCATCAGAGGTGGGAAAACCTTATTTTGGATTTATAGGTTTTGAAGGAACAAGTAATGGTATTTATAATGTAACTCATACCGGTTTTGTAAACAGTTCGACCAAACTTGGATGGTCAACGGCAACCTACTTAACCATAACAGAAGGTGACGGTATAGCCAGCAAAGTAGTGCAAAAAATAGAGATTAAAGCTCCTGAATGTAAAGAAATTCTACCGCCTGTAACACCACCTGTAACAGATAATCTTGTCGTAGCTCCGGTACCTTCAAAAGCAGGGGCAAATTTCAATATTTATGTAAAATTAAATAATCCTTCAGAGATGATGGTATTGATCTTTAATACAGCAGGGACATTAATAACACAGCTTCGAAATCCAGAACTTCAAAAAATAGGCACGTTTACTACCAGTATTCCCACATCAGGAATTTATATCATAAAGGTATTGACAACTGAGGGTGAATTCTCTAAATCAATCATTATACAGTAGTAAAAATGAAGGCTTTTTTTCAAAACCTCAGGATTACAGATCAAAAAATAATCATCCATACCAATTCAGGAAAATCAATACCCATAATGGAAAACAAAGAAAATATAAAATCAAACTTGCAAAGAATTACTGCGAGTATATTGGCTGTCATAATCTTTGGGCAAAGCGCACTTGCCTATAATTTTAGTACTGCCAAAACGGTATCTTTTAATACAGCATCGGGAGCAAATACTCAAAATAACACACAGAAGCATGCGGCAGTATTGCCAAATTTGAAAGCAACGGATAGTAACAGCAAGAAAAAAACGACCGAAAACCTGCCTGATGAAAACAAACAACTTGTAATTCCTGCAGCCGAAAACGGAGGAGTAATTGGAGTATATGCCGGTAAACTTCTGGATAATCCTGCAGATAATGTATTCCATTTTTCACTTAAGGAAAAACTTAACTCAGGAGATCGTGTTAAACTTGTTTACGAACTGCAGGGTATTTCAGATTATCATGGTGCAGCAATCAGTATCAACGACGAATTTTCAAGAGGAGGTAACTGGGTGCAGAAAAGTGACCAGTGGAGCACGCAGGAACAATATATTAATACAGCAAGCCTGCAGCAGGGAAATAACACTCTTTTATTTTCATTACCCGAAAATGCAGCCTATGGTTATCAGGTTCGTAACCTTGCTTTGGTAATCGAAAAAGGGAAATCAAAATCATTGCAATTAGACAATCTTACTGCTTTAAGTTATAATGGACAAGGATATATAAGTGGTTTTGTAGATGGATTAACAGCAGACAGCAAGATTAGTATTGAAGGAAAAGAAATTCCCCATCAAAACGGATTTTTTGAGTATGTCATGCCAGCGCAAAATGATTCAAAAGCAACTGTAAACATTACTGCAGCCGGACAAACTTTACATCAAAATATTGTAATGAAACCGGTTTCGGTAACACATAAGGAACCTTTATTGAATGTTCTTTCAGGAAGTTCAAAAACATTTATAAAAGGACAAAAAATGACATTGTCTATTGGTGCTGCAAGTATTGAAGTTGATAATACTGCTTTACTAGAAAATAAAACATTAAGCATTACCCCTTTACGCTCCATTGATTTGCCGGCATTAGATCCTTTAATGACCAATTTAACAAATGGCAGAGGATATCGTTTTTTACCACATGGAGAACATTTTGCTGATGGAGCGGTGGTAAAATTAGGATACAACAAAGAATTACTTCCTCCAGGTTATACGGAAGAAGACATTCGTACTTTCTTTTTTGATAAAAACACAGGACATTGGGAAGCATTGGAGCGTGATAGTTTAGATGTTACAAATCAAATCATCATCTCAAAGACAACTCATTTTACCGATATGATCAACGGTGTTATCAAAACACCTGAATCTCCGGACACGCAAGGTTTTGCAGCAACCATGATGAACGACATCAAGGCAGCAGATCCTACAGCAGCAATACAAACCATACTGCCGCCAAGCGCAAACCAACAGGGATCTGCCAATTTAAGTTATGCTATCGAAGTGCCGCCAGCACGAAACGGAATGCAGCCCAGCATCAATGTAACTTATAATAGTGATGGAGGTAGTGGCTGGCTTGGTGAAGGCTGGGACATAGAAATACCTAAAATTACGGTAGATACCCGCTGGGGAGTACCGCGTTTTAGCCCTACAGAAGAAACAGAAACGTACAGCCTTAACGGCGTAATGCTAGTGCAAATGGACAACCAAAATGCAACAGTAGCGCATCGTGGTGATAAAATAGCCCGTAAAAGCGGTGAAGTACAATTTTATCCTAGAACGGAAAGTAATTTTAGTAAAATTATAAGGAAAGGAAATGGTACCAGTGATTACAGCTGGTATGTAACAGATAAAAGCGGTACTGTTTATATTTACAGAGAAGCAATTAAAGGGCAGAATGGAAATATTGCAGAATGGTATCTGGGCCAAGTGACAAATACGCACGGTGATTACATGGCATATGTTTATAGTGCAGGAAATGAAACCGTTGGTAAAGTTTTCGCAGGCTCTAAAACTTTACTTTACATAGATTATGGCCGCATTAATACAACTTTATTCTCTCGTCTTCTCTTTACAAGCGGTGCTGTTAAAACAGTAAAAACCAATAGCGGACGTTATGGGTTTTTAACTTCGCAGCAAAGATTACTGACTAATATTAAAGTAATAAATTTGGGTTATAATACTGTACGAAGTTATTCCTTTATATATAAAAAAGACGACGGGGCATTCAAGAAAACCCTTTTAGAAAAAATAGTACAAAATGATGCCAGCGGTGCCAAATTTAACGAACATGTTTTTGAATATTATGATGATGTAAAGGCAGCTGAAGGTTATGTGCCTTTTAAAAATGATACCGAAAACTGGAGTACCGGAAGCGATAAAATAACCGGTAATGGTGTTATTACTAAAACAGATATTACAAGAGATGGTGTTAGTTTCAATGACAAAATATCAGCATTAGGAGGTGGAGTTTCTACCTCTGAAGGATTCTCATTGTTTGTAGGAGTAGGCCTTGATGACAAAGTTTATGCTTCTGCAAGTAATACTATTGGGGCTAACTTTTCATTTTCACCTTCACAATCAAAGGGACTATTGGCCTTGGTGGATATTAATGGCGATGGTCTTGCTGATAAAGTTTTTAATGAATCAGGACATATTTATTACCGCCCGAATATGGGTAATAATACTTTTGGAGATCGATTAGAGGTTCATGGAATCTCAACTATTTCATTTTCTAAATCAACAGCAACAAGTTATGGAGTAGTAGCAAAAATTGGAATTGGATTTACAGTAGCTACAGTAGGAACAAGTTATGAAAATAGTAAGTCTATTAATAGTGCTTATTTTCAGGACGTTAATAATGATGGGCTAGTCGATTTGGTTCGTGACGGGGTGGTATACTTCAACCATATTGTCAATCTTAACGGTAATGCAATACCAACCTTTACTACTTCAAGCTCAGATACAGCCAGCCCTATAATGGGAGGCGGAACTATAGATACCAGTGTAACAGCGGTAGATCCGGCAGAACAAGCAGAGGCAATTGCCAATTCTCCTTTACACGATGTAGTAAGGGTATGGGAAGCACCTTTTGCAGGAACAATAAAAATAGAAAGTACAGCGACGCTTATTGCGCCAACAGGCAATTATGATGAAGCCGAATATGCTTTGGCAGATGGTGTATTTGTTGGGATCCAAAAAGGATCAACACAAATTGTAACACAGCAGCCACTAACAAAAACTTCACCTTCAGCAAATCTTTCAGCGGTTTCACAGACTGTAACTAAAGGTGAAAAAATATATTTCAGGGTACAGTCCGGACGTACAGATTTGGCCAATGGTGCTTTTGATCAGGTCGACTGGAACCCGGTTATTACTTATACCGATGTCGCCAGAACCAATTTGCCTACAAATCCAGACGGGCAGCAGCGTTTTAGCTATAGAGCAACAGAAGGTTTTATAGTAGATAATAATACGTCTAACATAGTAATCCAGAAAGTAAATGAGCCGGGCGCAGTACAGGTAACGGGGACATTTACAAAACCCATTACTAGTGACGCCGTTACGGTTAGCCTCTTAGGAAAAAACAGTTCAGGTATATTTAATACACTTTGGTGCAAAACCTATGCCGCTACAGAAACTGCTAATGGCGTATTAACAGCAAAAACGGTGCTGCCTGCCCTTACAGAAGAGTATCAGGAAGTAAAAATTACCATAACCAGTGATACGAATGTCGCTTGGGACAAAATAAGCTGGGATGCAAAACTAACGCATTGTCCTTTAGGGCAATATAGTGCGATAACTCCGGTGCCTTCAGATGTTAATTGTACAGGAGTAAATTCTGCCAATATAACCGGAACATCAGATTATGAAACAGTACCTTTTAAAGACTACGGCCTTTTTGGCACTCACTTAATAGAAGGACAATTGTACACAGCAGCAGCTGCAGGAACACTTACTTTGACACCGGCATTAACAGCAGTCAATACTAACGGAATTGCTTATAAAGTAACCTTATCTGCGAAAACAAGTACAGGAGTTTTATTAGGCAAGAAAAACTACACTATGCTAAATGGCGCACTTACAGCTGCAACACCATTAGCAGTAACCGCAGCGGCAGGTGACAAAATCTGGATAGAATATACCGTATCTGATCGCACAGCTTTAGGAAATAGCGCAACAGCTGTAACGAAAGTAACTGTAAACGGAACTTCAATTACAGCAGCAGTATTTGCTCCGGTTTTATCTGATACCGAGAAATTTGGACCTATGCAACGCCATTGGGGACAATTTATATACAATGCGATGGATGGGCGTTACAACCAGCCTATAAACGAAAGTAAACTCGTATTGCCGGATTCTGACAAAGCAGAAACAGACCCTCGAAAAATGATTTTCACTATTATGACTCCAGATGTAACAACTAAAAAATATTGGTCGGGAGCAGATAATTTAACTTATATTAATGGGGCAATAGTATCAAGTTCACGTTTGGGGGAAGATAATATAGTATTGACAAATCCATTAGAAGGCCTGGCTGTCGGAAATCTAAATACAAACAATCAATATTGTACAGAGGGTTCAACGGCATTTGGAATTAATAAAATAACAAAAGCAAAAAGTGAAGCACGACAAATCGGGGCCGGTGCTTTTACAGTGAGTGAAGCAGATGGAAACTCTGAAGTCTTATCAGACTACCAGGACATGAACGGTGATGGTTTTCCGGATATTATTACCAAAGCAAATATCCAGATGACAAATAGTAAAGGTGGTTTTGACGGAGAAAATATAGCTATTAGTGGATTACACAGCAGTAGTTCTCAGTCTTATAGTATATCAGCAGGAGGTGGAGCAATGCATGCATCTTCAATAGCAACTGCACAAGGAGTTTATAATAAAGCGGCAAAAGCTCTTGCCGGGGAAAATAAAGGAGGGTCATGTGAAGCGGTAGAAAAAGCAGAAAAGACAGTTGCTAATGCAAAAGCCGCTTTAGATAAGGCCAAAGAGGAATCGTCTGCAGTTACCGTAAACGGTGGAATAAGTTATAATAAAGAAGAAACAGTTCAATCCTGGACGGATCTTAATGGTGATGGATTGCCTGATAAGATACTAAGTAACAAAAAAGTACAGCTTAATTTAGGATATGGTTTCACAGAACCAATAGATTATGGACTGGAAGATATTACAAAAGGAGAATCTATATTTCCTAGTATAGGAATGGGAGTAGATTTGGGATCTTCATCGATCAGTGCAGGTTATGGAATTACCAAAACGATTACATGGACTGATTTTAGTTTGCAGGATGTAAATGGTGATGGACTGGTAGATCAGGTGTTTAAGAATAATTTAGTTCGTTTGAATTTAGGAGATCGTTACAGCGCGCCAATGTCATGGAATGGTTTAGGAGTTTTGGGACAGGTTTCTTCAACTGGAGAGTCCCTTAATACAGCGTTTACTGCTGTAGTACCAATACCTATTGTTCAAATTAAAATAGCAGTTAATCCAGGAGTAAGTGCAGGAATTTCAAGCAACCGTGTAGAAACAATGTTGCAAGACATCGACGGTGACGGTTTTCCTGATTATCTGACCTCTACGACAGATGATGCAATGGGCGTAAAACGCTCTACCATTGCGCGCACCAATAAGTTAAAATCAGTTCACACGCCGCTTGGAGGTGAGTTTATTGTAGACTATAGTCGAAGTACCCCAACATACGACCACCCGGGAGGGAAATGGGTAATGCAAAGTGTACTTGTAAAAGACGGAATCGCCAACGATGGTCCTGATATGAAAACACAATTTGCGTATGCTAAAGGGAAATACGAACGTCACGAAAGAAGTTTTCTTGGTTTTGGAGAAGTAAAAACCCAAAGTATCGATACAGAGAATGGCGATAAAGTATACAGAACACTAACACAAAATTACGATGTGTCTGATTATTATAATGCCGGGCATTTATTAAGTTCAGTTTTAGAAAGTAACGAGGGTGTAAACAGTACTTCAAATTCAGGAGTAAAATATAACCAAAGTAGTCAGGATTATTATACATATGGAGTAAAAGCAACAGGCGATAAATATGATTTTACTCCAACAGCTAAAATATGTTCAGACAGGGGTGTGAGTTTTAATCCAGTTAAAAATACGACTTCTTTTGCCTATGAAGGAGGGACAACACCACTTAAATTAAGTGAAATAAATAACGAGTACTATGTAGGGTCAGGTGATTTTGGTGATTTGAAGAGTTACAGTTATAAAGACAACAGCACCGGAAATTATAAAACCGAGATTGGTTATGCTAATAATTTGACCAAGCATATTATAGGATTGCCAACGAGCAGCAAAGTTACGATGGGCAATCTGGCTGTACACGAGATAAAAGCCGTTTACGACATGAATTATGACAATCATTTAACGCAGGTAAGCCAGAAGCTCAATGATAGCCAATGGGCTGTTACCGACATACAATATGATAAATACGGAAATATAACCCAAAAAACACTCCCGGAAAATTATAAGAAACAGCGTTTGGTTTATAAATACCGCTATGACAATATATATAATATGTATCTGGAAGAAATTGTAGATAATTTTGAATTTCGCACCTACTTCAGGAATTATGATATGCAATATGGGATCGCACTGGAAACAGAGGATTTTAACGGATATGTAATGAAAAAAGAAATAGACGAATTTGGACGTTTGACCAAAGTACAAGGACCAAAAGAAGCTGCAACAGGACAGCCATACACCATAATGATGGATTATTTTCCAACTACAATGGTCTCTAACGGAAATATCACCAGAACCGCTTATGCGAGAACGAAACATTTTGATGCTCAGCATCCAAATGATCCTATCGAAACCGTAACTTTTGTTGATGGATTAGGAAGGCCAATTCAGGTTAAGAAAGATGCTGCAATTACAAATAATACAACACCCGATCAACAAAGTGATGTAATGGTGGTTTCAGGCCGTGCGAAGTTTGATGCTTTTGGCCGTGCCAAAGAAGCCTACTACCCACAGACAGCACCTTTGGGCGATTGGAATAAATTTATGGATAGTTATGATTCGACTGCGCCGACCAAAACGACGTATGATATTTTGGACAGACCAATTACAACGACTTTGCCCGATGGTGCAGCAACTAAAATGGCTTATACTATAGAAAGTAATTTACTTAAAACAGAAGTTACAGATGCATTAAACAATACCAATGCAAGTTTTGCCAACGGTTCAGGACTGACCATGAAAACTCTTGATGCCAACAATGTGGCTACACAGTTTGGTTATGACGGAATAGGAAGAAATATTACCGTGACAGATGCGCAGGGACAACAAACAGTAAGCACTTATGATTTAGCCGACAGACGTATACAAGTTATTCAGCCAGACGCCGGAAAAAGTACTTTTAAATTTGATCCTTTAGGGAATTTACTCGAAAGACAAACCGCGAATCTGGAAGCTAAAAGCAAAAAGATTACGTATGAATATGATTTCAACCGATTGACGAATATTAATTATCCGGAGCATCCTGAAAATAATGTACGGTATGTTTTTGGGTCTAAAAACGAGAGCCAGAACCGTAGAGGAAAGCTAATTTTGATGGAAGACGTTACAGGCGCACAAGAATTCTCATACGGTGTAATGGGCGAGATTGAAAGTATTCGTAGAACCGTAATTGTGCCTAATCAAGCCATTGCAACCTATGTTACAAGCTGGAAATATGACAGTTGGAACCGTTTGCAGGAAATGATTTATCCCGATCAGGAGAAAATTAGTTATACCTACAATTCAGGAGGATTATTGCAGGCAGTGGCAGGCAAAAAAGCATATAGTTACAATTATGTAAACAAGATAGGCTATGATAAGTTTGAACAAAGAAGTTATTTAAAATACTGTAACGGAACAGAGACCAAATACAATTACGAGCCTCTGAGAAGAAGATTGGATAATATGACCGTAGCTTCAGGAACAGGATATCAAGGTACCAATACGCCAAGAATGTTCATGAACAATAAATACCAGTACGACAAAGTAAGTAATGTACTGAATGTGACCAATAGCGCTGCAGGTGTAACAGCCAAAATGGGCGGTATGATGGCGCACAATTACAGTTACGATAATTTGTACCAGTTAACCGGTGCGAGTGGAGTGTACACAGGATCTGACCAAAAAACGGCCAATTACAACCTGACAATGAAATATGATGATCTGCACAATATTGTGAGCAAAACACAAAACGTAGCGCAGAACAAAGTAAGTGATCCGGGAGCTTTGAAAGCAGGTTATGTAATGAATTACAATTATAACAGTAATAACAAACACCAGCTCGATAATGTAACCGAAACAGAATACAGAACTAAAAATACAGACCCGAAAGTCGACAAGCAAAAAAACAACAAGTATGTTTATGATGCTAACGGAAACATGATTTACGTGAATACCGAAGAAGTAAAAGTTGACGGAAAAATAGCTGAAAAAGCATTTGAGAAAAAAATGCTTTGGGATGAAGAAAATCGTTTGGGAGCAGTAAGTATAAACGGTTATGTTTCATCTTACAGTTATGATGCGGGCGGAGAACGTATAACGAAAATGTCCGGAGGCGGACAAGGTATTTTTGTGAACTCTGTTTTCTCTGGAGGAAAAACTTCTACGAGTGATTTTTCACTGTATGTAAATCCTTATTTGGTAGCTCAGAATGGCGGAAGATACACCAAACATATTTATATAGGCTCACAGCGTATTGTAAGTAAGATTGGAGATTTCGACAGTTATGGTGCAGACCCTCGAAGAGTTGAAAAAGCAGGGGAATCATTCTCTGGTGTAAAAGTAGATTATGATACTAAATACAAAAAATCGTTAGAAACAGTTAAAGCAAATTATGCTTCGCTTGACGTTCCTTACTATGGTTTGGATAATAATGATTATGTAAACGGACTTGGATTTTGTTGTAATCCTTCCGGAGGAACCGCTTCGGGTGGTTCTTCAACAGGAAAAATGACAGCCAAAAATGATAATGCCGAACTGCAGCAATTTTACTATCACCCTGATCATTTGGGAAGTTCTTCGTATATTAGCAACTTAGATGGAGAGGTTGTTCAGCATGTAGAGTACGTACCTTTCGGGGAAGTTTTCTTGGAAGAGAAGAATGCTAAGTGGAATACGCCGTATTTATTTACGAGCAAAGAACTTGACAGAGAGACGGGAATGTATTATTTTGGTGCTAGATATCAGGATCCGAAACTTGGGATTTTTATATCGGTTGACCCGTTGGCGGAGAAATTTAAAGGTTGGTCTTCATATGCTTACGCTCTTAATAATCCTTTGAAATTTATCGATCCTACGGGAATGAGTGCAGAGGAAAATAAATGGCATCCTAACAAGAGTGGACTTTTAGTTAAGGATAAAGGAGATAATGCAGAAACGCTTAGGACATATGTGAATAAAAACTACGAAAATGCAGATTTAAGTAAGAAAGGTGCTGAGAAATTATATTCAACTATGAAAGATAATAAAGTAGATCTTGACAAGTTAAATCCAGAAACTTTAAATAAAAATTTATTTGGATATAATTATCCCGGAGCTAATAATCCTAAGAAATACAATGGAAAATCTGATTATTCAGTAAAACCTACCGAAATAGAAATTCCTGCTTTTAATCACGACAAAGACTATGATAAAATAGGAGCTGTTGGTGGAGGGGGGCTCTTTGTAGATTTAGCAACAACTACTGCTGATAATACATTCGTAAAAAGTATGGATAAATTGGTAGATAAATATAGTAAGGCTGGAGAATATAAATTAATGAGTAAAGCCATTATTTTAAGAGATGGATTAAATGCCGCTTCATCTTTTAAACAAAGTTGGTCTAATATTAGACAATCTTTGGTAGTTCCTGCATCTCTAACTAATCCATCATTTTAAATGAGAAATAAAAACTTATGTAAAGCACTAATAATAAGCTTTTTTTACGTACTATTGGGAACTATCGCTGTTATGGTAAGTTTTCCTGATTATTCAATAATGGGTTTTGACTATAATAATCCTTTGTGGTTACCTCTAGTAATATTAACTATTCCAGTAAATATTCTATTATTTGGCTTAGTAATGGTTGATATTTCCTTTATAGCTATCTTTATCCTACAATCAATAGTGTTTTTAATAACTTGGCTAGTAGTTTTTAAACTTCTAAATTTTATGAATAAGAGAAAGTACCCGAAAAGATCCTGACCACAGCTCCCGCACGAATCCTTTCGTGTGGTTCAAAGAGCATCGACAAAGAATAAAAGAATTAAACCTCGCCAATTGGCGAGGTTTTTTTATGTTTTAGAAATTCCAAACACAAACGAGATCGGCGTTTTTTTTAGAATAATGCCACCGCAGAAAGTTGTAATTGAAATGTTAAATTCCTGGCATTATTTTAAAAAAAATGCTTAGCCTTGTGGCGATTGAACAAAATAAAAAACAAATCGTAGTGCGCAAGGGCAGAAGCGTTGGGGGTTTGCTAAAGGTCTTAAGGAAACGAGCTATTTTACATAATGAGTTTATAGTGCAGCGCGGGAGCGGTAGCACTATAATGACTTATTATGTAACATAGCTTTGAGGATAGGGCTAAAGTTGCAGTTTAGGATATTTTGTAAAATGATAGTGACTGATAAAAGATAAATTATAATATGTATAAAAAAGAGGGAATGTTGAGGTTATAAACTTTGTTTTTTGAAAGTCATTTTAAGAATAAATATATAAAATCTGAAATAGCCCTTATTTGTTACTTTTTAAGTATCATCATTTTTGAATGAATAATAGATAACCGACGTTAAAAAGATAAAATAAAATTTTTCAAAAAAATGTTTTTTATAAGCGAAACAACTAACGTTACATCGATTTCGTAAATATCACAATAAAGTTTAAAAAGTTAAAACCTAAATATAGAAAGAACTTCGAGTGATTTTAAATTCAATTTATGCTTTTAAGTTATTTAAAATATTTATTTTTGCTCTTCAGAAAATTCAACATACAATATAAATATGAGAACAATACAATTTAGAGAGGCCATTTGTGAAGCGATGAGCGAAGAAATGCGTCACGATGAATCCATATATTTAATGGGCGAAGAAGTTGCAGAATATAACGGAGCATATAAAGCTTCAAAAGGAATGCTTGCTGAGTTTGGCGAAAAAAGAGTAATCGATACTCCAATTGCTGAGCTTGGTTTTACAGGAATTGCAGTAGGATCAGCGATGAACGGTTGTCGTCCTATTGTTGAATATATGACTTTCAACTTCTGTTTAGTAGGTATTGATCAAATTATAAATAACGCTGCTAAAATGCGTCAAATGACAGGGGGACAATTTAATGTGCCAATCGTTTTCCGCGGGCCAACTGCTTCTGCAGGTCAATTAGGAGCAACACACTCTCAGGCTTTAGAGAACTGGTTTGCTAACACTCCGGGACTTAAAGTTGTTGTACCTTCAACTCCTTATGATGCAAAAGGACTTTTAAAATCTGCAATTCGTGATAATGATCCTGTAATTTTTATGGAATCTGAGCAAATGTATGGTGATAAAGGTGAAGTGCCAGACGGGGAATATACAATTCCATTGGGAGTTGCTGATATTAAACGTGAAGGAAAAGACGTTACTATCGTTTCTTTCGGAAAAATCATAAAAGAAGCTTTTATCGCTGCCGATGAATTAGCTAAAGAAGGTATTTCATGCGAAATAATCGATTTAAGAACTGTTCGTCCAATGGATAAAGATGCTATTCTTAAATCTGTTAAAAAAACAAATCGTTTAGTAATTTTAGAAGAAGCCTGGCCGTTCGCAAGTATTTCATCTGAAATTACGTATATCGTTCAAGAGCAAGCTTTTGACTTCCTTGATGCGCCAATTCAACGTATTACAACTGCAGATACTCCTGCACCTTATTCTCCAGTATTATTAAAAGACTGGTTGCCAAATGCAGGTGATGTAGTAAAAGCAGTTAAAAAAGTGTTATACAAATAATACAAATTTAAAATACTCGCAAAACTTCATCATTCATAGTTAATTGATGAAGTTTTTTTTTGTCCAGACAATGAAAAGAATAATTTTACTTAGTCTATTTTTGGTATTCGCATTTGCGAATATTGCTACTGCACAAACGAAAGTGAGTGGAATTGTTTTGGATAAATCAAATCAGCCCATTCCGTTTGCAAATGTTGTTTTTAAGGGATCAAATACCGGAATAGTTTCTAATGAAGATGGGCGTTTTTATCTTGAATCGCCAAATACTTATACGGCTTTACTAGTTACATCTGCAGGATTTTCAGATAAAGAAGTTCCATTAGATAAAGCTGTAAATTATGATTTTAAAATTGTTTTAGGGGAAGCCGAGGCGCTTAATGAAGTTGTAATTTTTACCGGGAAAACATCTAAAAAGAACAATCCGGCATTAGATATTTTGAGAAAAATCTGGGAAAGAAAGCGTAAAAACGGTTTATATCTTTTCAACCAATATCAAATGCAAAAGTACGAGAAAGTCGAGTTCGACATGAACACGATCGATAGTGCTTTTATGAAAAACAAACTTTTTAAAGGAATGGAGTTTGTATTTGATCATGTTGATACATCAGATGTTACCGGAAAAACTTATTTGCCTATTTTCATCAATGAATCGGTTTACGACGTTTATGGCGATAACAAATTAAAGAAAGTAAAAGAGAATATTACAGGGAATAAAATGTCTGGTTTCAATGGAAATCAGCAGATTTTGTCATTTGTAAAAGATCTTTATTCAGATTATAATATCTACGACAATCACCTTACCTTTTTTGACAAAAGTTTTACAAGTCCGCTTTCAAAAACCGGAATTGACGTCTATAATTATGTTTTAAAAGACAGTGCATTTATTGACAAAAAATGGTGTTATAATATTGTTTTTTATCCAAGGCGTAAAAACGAATTAACCTTTAAAGGAGATTTTTGGGTAAACGATTCTACTTTTGCCATCAAAAAAATTAATATGGGTGTTACTAAAAGCGCCAATATTAACTGGGTAAAAGATATTTATATCGAACAGGAATTTGAGGTAGAAAATGATTCTGTTTTTCTATTGACGCGCGATTACATGATGTCTGATTTTGCTTTAAATAAAAAAGAAAAATCAAAAGGTGTTTATGGAAAACGTACCACATTATTCCGAAATCATAAGTTCAATATTCCAAAGCCGGAGAAATTTTATAAAGAAGAAGTCAATTTTATAGACAATGCTGTTTATGACAGACCACCTGAATTCTGGGAAGAAAATCGTTTTGAAAAATTAAATAAAGACGAAGCCGGAATTTATAAAATGCTTGACACGTTGCAAACCGTTAAGCGATTTAAACAATTATATAGTCTTGTTTCGATTTTAGGAAGTGGCTATGTCGAGTTTAAAAACTTTGATTTCGGACCTATATTCTCCACTTTTGGCTACAACGAAGTCGAAGGTTTACGATTAAGAGTAGGAGGTCGAACGTATTTTGGACCAAATGATCCATGGCGTATACAAGCTTATACAGCTTATGGTTTTGATGATAGTAAATTCAAATACGGAGTTTCAGGGAAATGGATGGTAGATAAACAAAAAAGAGTCATCATTTCGGGCGGAAACAGGCGTGATATTGAACAAATTGGAGCCAGTTTAACCACAACAAACGATATTTTAGGCCGAAGTTTTGCTTCTTCAGCCTTGTTTACAACTGGAAGCAACGGAAAATTAACCAATATTAATTTGAGTAATATTTCGGTTGAAATGGAACCAATGAAAAACTTTGTTGTTCAGGCTGGACTTTCATATCGTACTTTAGAATCAGCTTCACCAACTTTTAGTTTAAATTATTATAGTACATTGCCCACAGCAGAGAATCCTGCAGGAGTTGTACAAAGTGCCGTAACGCAATCAGAAGCTAATATCCAGTTCGAATTTATGCCAAACCGTAAAACAATTGGTTTTGGGGTAGAAAGAGATCTTGTCGATAGTCCTTTTAGTCATTTCTTTGTAAACTTTAGTTATGGTTTAAAAGGAGTATTAAACAGTGATTTTGCTTACGAAAAAATACAAGTATTCTATAAACAGCCAATTATTATCGGGCCTTTGGGAAGATCAAATATTATTTTGGAAACAGGAAAAACTTTCGGAACAATTCCGCTAGGATTAATGAGTGTAATTCCCGGAAACCAGACTTATTTTACGATTGAAAATACCTTTAGTAACTTAAATTTCTACGAATTCATAACAGACCAATACACTACTTTGCAATGGAATCATGATTTTGGAGGAAGATTATTTGCAAGAATCCCTTTTATGAGAAAACTGAATTGGAGAGAGTTTGTTGGTGTAAAAGCAGTTCATGGAACTATTTCTGCGGCAAATAGAGCAATAAATGCTTCAGATCAGCCTTATAATGCACCAGAGAATGTATACTGGGAGTATAATGCCGGAATTGGAAATATCTTTAAAGTTTTCAGAATCGATTTCTCCTGGAGAGGAAGTTATTTAAATACTCCGGATGCTAATAAATTTGCAGTAAAAGGATCTTTCGGATTCTATTTCTAATAATAATTTACCCTACAAAGACGCCAAGCCGCTAAGTTTTATTCTTGCAGTTTGGCGTTTTTGTCATTTTATTTAAAAATGCAATTGAATTATTTCACGCAGATTTTTTTGTTCGATTCAAATTAAAAATCTGCTTTTATCTGCTTAAATCTGCGTGCAAAAAAACTTCGCAACTTCGTGTCTTTGCGAGATTTTTTATTAATTTTAGAAGCTATTCCCGCTATCCGCTTGTATCTTTTCCTAGCTAAAGAAGCTAGAAAAAGGATACCGCTTCTATCGGGGCTAAAAACTCTTAGGTATGCAAGAAGCCATCGATTTTCTATCAACTAAAAATCCAATCTTTCAGGAAATTATAGAAAAGTATGGATTACCGCCCATTCCAAAACGCCCTCAAGGTTTTGAAACATTGGTATTGCTTATTCTTGAGCAACAAGTTTCTATAGATTCGGCGAAAGCCACATTCTTAAAGATCAAAGCGTATACAATTTGCAACCCGGAAACAATGTCGGTTTTGTCAGATGAAGAATTCAGAAGTCTTGGTGTAAGTCGTCAGAAAACAAAATATATTAAAATTCTGGCTGATGCAGTTTTAAGCAAAGAACTGGATATTGAAAGTTTGGCTACAAAGTCGGCGCAACAGGTTCGGGAAGAATTGATCAAATTAAAGGGAATTGGGAATTGGACTATCGATATTTATCTGATGTTTTGTTTACAAGAGCCTGATTTGATTCCGTTAGGCGATATTGCAGTCGTAAATACAATCAAAGAATTACTTGATATTCATGATAAACAAGAAATGGAAATTCATGCCCAACAATGGAAGCCATATCGATCTTATGCAACATATTTGTTATGGCATTATTACCTAAATAAGCGAAATAGGAAAATTACATATTAACTGTCTGTTATTTAAAAGAAAAGTAGGCAGATTAATGCAGTTTTTTATTGTAAAAAAGGATTGTTTAGTTACTTTTGCAATCGCAATTATAGAAATAATAAAAAACGAAAATGACCGCAGACAAACTAACAACGTTCGATGTATTAATCGAAATACCAAGAGGAAGCAGAAATAAATATGAGTACGATTTTGAAATCAAAAGAATGCGTTTCGACAGAATGTTATTCTCTTCAATGATGTACCCTGCTGATTACGGATTTATTCCTGAAACTTTAGCCCTTGATGGAGATCCTCTTGATGTATTGGTTTTAGTAAACGAACCAACTTTTCCAGGATGTGTTATGGAAGTAAAACCAATTGGTGTTTTCCACATGGCTGATGATAAAGGACCGGATGAAAAAATTATTTGTGTACCGGTTTCAGATCCAATCTGGAATTCTTTAAATGACCTTTCAGATATGAATCCACACTTAGTAAAAGAAATCGAGCATTTCTTCCAGGTGTACAAAGATCTTGAAAACAAAAAAGTAGATGTAGAAGGTTGGGGAGACGTAAACGAAGCTTTTGCAATTATTGCTGAGTGTACAAAACGTTTTAACGATATCGAAAACAAACCAGAGGGATTATTTAGTATTAAATAATTTTTACCCTGTTCTATTATAAAAAAAGCAATACTCCGTCAGGAGTATTGCTTTTTTGTTTAAATTCGTTTAGTTAGATTGTTGATTATTAACCAAAACCATTACTAGATTATGAATGCATTTATGATTTACTTGCCAATTGTTATGGCAATTTTAGGATTACTTTTCATGGGAATAAAAAGGACTTGGGTTTTAAAACAAGATGCAGGCGACGGAAAGATGAAAGAGATTTCAGATCACATTTACGAAGGCGCCCTCGCATTTTTAAAAGCAGAATATCGATTACTAACCTTTTTTGTAATTGCTGCAAGTTTAGTTTTAGCCGGAATATCTTTTATTGTTCCTACCACACATATTTTAATAGTAGTAGCGTTTATTTTTGGAGCATTTTTCTCAGCATTAGCCGGAAATATGGGAATGAAAATAGCAACTAAAACGAATGTCAGAACAACACAAGCCGCTCGTACAAGTTTACCGCAAGCTCTAAAAGTTTCTTTTGGAGGTGGAACTGTAATGGGGCTAGGCGTTGCGGGTTTGGCAGTTTTAGGACTAACAGGTTTTTTCATTATTTTCTTTCAAATATTCATGAATGGAGTTTGGACTTCATCTCAAGATATGACTAAAGTTTTAGAGACTTTAGCAGGATTTTCACTTGGAGCAGAATCTATCGCCTTGTTTGCAAGAGTTGGTGGTGGAATTTATACAAAAGCAGCCGATGTTGGTGCTGATTTAGTAGGTAAAGTTGAAGCCGGAATTCCGGAAGATGATCCTCGTAATCCTGCAACAATTGCAGATAACGTAGGAGATAATGTGGGAGACGTTGCCGGTATGGGGGCTGATTTGTTTGGTTCATATGTGGCAACTGTTTTGGCTGCAATGGTTTTAGGAAACTATGTGATCAAAGATATGGGTGGAAATATTCAGGATGTCTTTGGTGGAATCGGACCAATTTTGCTTCCAATGTCAATTGCAGGTTTCGGAATTTTATTCTCGATTGTCGGAACTACGTTAGTAAAAATAACAGATGAAAATGCTAAAGAAGCACAAGTTCAAAAAGCATTAAATATTGGAAACTGGGTATCGATTGTTTTAACTGCAATCGCCTGTTTCTTTTTAGTAAAATATATGCTTCCAGAAGTAATGACAATGGAATTTTTTGGTGAAGGTTCTCAACAAATTTCGTCACTGCGAGTTTTTTATGCCACATTGGTCGGATTAATAGTTGGTGGCGCTATTTCATCAGTAACAGAATATTATACAGGATTAGGCACAAAACCGGTTATGGCGATTGTGCAAAAATCTTCGACAGGAGCAGGGACAAACGTAATTGCAGGTTTGGCAACAGGAATGATCTCTACTTTTCCAACAGTATTATTATTTGCTGCTGCAATCTGGATTTCGTATGCTTTAGCAGGATTTTACGGAGTTGCACTGGCAGCTTCTGCAATGATGGCAACAACGGCTATGCAATTAGCAATTGATGCTTTTGGGCCAATATCTGACAATGCTGGAGGAATTGCCGAAATGAGCGAATTACCAAAAGAAGTCCGCACAAGAACCGATATTTTAGATTCAGTAGGAAACACAACCGCAGCAACCGGAAAAGGTTTTGCAATTGCTTCTGCAGCATTAACTTCATTGGCATTATTTGCAGCGTATGTAACTTTTACAGGAATTGACGGAATCAATATATTTAAAGCACCAGTTCTGGCAATGTTATTTGTTGGTGGGATGATTCCTGTGGTTTTCTCAGCTTTGGCTATGAATTCTGTAGGAAAAGCTGCAATGGATATGGTTTACGAAGTACGTCGTCAGTTTAAGGAAATTCCAGGCATTATGGAAGGTACAGGAAAACCTGAATATGGTAAATGTGTTGAGATTTCGACAAAAGCCGCTTTACGCGAAATGATGTTACCGGGAATTTTAACCATTGGTTTCCCGATTGCAATTGTGTTATTAGGAAAATTAGTTTATGGAGATAACAACCAATTGATTGCTGAAATGTTAGGAGGATATATGGCAGGCGTTACAGTTTCAGGAGTGCTATGGGCAGTTTTTCAAAACAATGCCGGAGGAGCCTGGGACAACGCTAAAAAATCTTTTGAAGCCGGAGTTTTAATTAATGGTGAAATGACTTATAAAGGTTCTGATGCACACAAAGCAGCAGTAACCGGAGATACAGTTGGAGATCCGTTTAAAGATACTTCAGGACCTTCAATGAACATCTTAATTAAATTAACTTGTTTGATCGGATTGGTAATTGCTCCAATTTTAGGAGAAGGACATTCAACTTCAGGAATTGCAGAAAAAGGTGCTTGCTGTAAAATGGAAATGCATGCAGGAACTCCTTCTAAATGCGGAAATTTAGCTATGCTAACCAAAGAAGAATGTATTAAAATGTGCAAAGAAAAAGGATGTTCTGCAGAAGAAACGGCAAAATGTTTGGCGCATTACGATGCAAACGGGAAATATCCGAATCAAAAAACAGATTGTTTTGATACAAGAAAATACAGCAAAAACAGAGTTGAGGTAAATTTATCTACGACCAATGGTGTAACAGTTGGAACTGTAACCAAAACCGAAAACGGCACAACAACAACAGAAGTTTTTGAAGGTACAGAAGCTGACGTAAAAGCGAAAATAGAAGCTGTAAAATAAAAACAACTTGATAGCTTTGTCAAAGTTTAAAACTTTGACAAAGCTTACCCAAAGTTAGTTTGCACATTTTTTTCATCCCTCGTTCCTCGGGATGATAGATTGCGGTTATTAGCTGTCAAATATTAAACGTTGATAAAATAAACAAAAAATGCCTCTAAAATTTTAGAGGCATTTTTACATTAGTGTAAATTCGTGAAATTCGTGTTTTCTAAAACAACCCATTCAATTCAGCATCAATTCTATTAATGATGTTTCCTAAATCTTCGGGATTATCAACGAAATTGATATTATCAACATCAATAATCAATAATTTTCCTTTTGAGTAAGTCTGAACCCAGGCTTCGTATCTTTCGTTCAAACGGCTTAAATAATCGATAGAAATAGAGTTCTCGTATTCGCGTCCGCGTTTGTGAATTTGACCTACTAAGTTTGGAATAGAGCTTCTTAAGTAAATCAATAAATCAGGAGCTTTTACCAATGATTCCATCAATTCAAAAAGTGAAGTATAATTTTCGAAATCGCGACTTGTCATCAATCCCATCGAATATAAATTGGGAGCAAAAATATAGGCATCTTCATAAATTGTTCTGTCCTGAATGATTTTCTTTCCGCTTTCGCGAATTTGCTGCACCTGGCGAAATCTGCTGTTTAAGAAATAAATCTGCAAATTAAACGACCAACGCTCCATCTGGTGGTAAAAATCATCCAAATACGGATTATCAACAACATCTTCGTAATGTGGTTCCCATTTAAAATGTTTGGCTAATAATTTAGTCAAAGTAGTTTTTCCAGCGCCTATGTTTCCTGCTATTGCTATGTGCATTACGGTGTTACGATTTTATAATTGGTAATTTCTTTAGTTGTAAAAATAGATAAAATTTGGTCTTTGTAGCAGAATTTATCAAAGGTTTTTTCTAAAACTTCGATTTCAGAAACAGTATTCGAATTTGTATCAGAAATGTCTTTAAAATACAACAAATTAGCCTTGCTAAAAATGTATTGATGATTGTTTATAATTTCGAATTTTTCAAAATCGGGCACTTTTCCCAAAGCCGTTGTTTTCCCGAAAATATCGCAGGAAAACCAATTATTCTTTTTATCAATCCAGTAAAAAGTATTAAAATCAGTTTGATAATATTTAATGGTTTCTGTTAATGGCGTAGAAACCGTTTTGTATTCATTTTTTAAATAATCAAAAAGGCCAATTTGCTGGTTTAACGTATTAAAAATCCATAATTGATTTTGGGTAGACATACCAATTGCCGGAACAACAATGGGGATATTGTTTTGAGAAAAATTAATTTCCGTCATTTTATTCAATTGATTGTCAAGTAAAACAACAGTATTAAAATCTTCGTAAAATAAAACAATTTTCAAAGGATTCAGAATATCTACTTTAGTAATATTTCCGAGAGAAACGCTTTTGTATTCAAAAACCTCATTTCCTTTTACTTTGCTGAAAACATTGTTTTTTATCTGATAGGAAAATCCAAAAGAATCATAACCAATAAATTCATCAGCATCTAATTTAAAATGAGAGATTGAAGTGGCATCTAGTTTTTGGTTTTGCGCAAAAACAGAGACAGTACAGCCGATAAATAATAAAAATAAAATACGAACTGTTTTGCCCATAAGATTAAGATTTCAGAAGAGCCAAATTACAAAAAACTACCCGATGAACAGCCTAAATAAGACATATTTACGTGAATTTGAGTTTTACCCTTTCTAAATCGTAATAGTCTAACTAATAGGCAATTTTGTCTATACCTTACAGCAATTGATATATTTAACTTTCAGTATTTTAAAATAAATAATACATTTGAATGTAAGTTTTATCGGATTTACTCAATTTTAAACAAAACGAAATGAAAAAAGTAATTATATATATGTCTTTGATCCTTGTATTTACTCAAATGCAGGCTCAAAAAGATTTTCAGGGAATGGCTGTTTATGAGTCAAAAACGCAGGCGCCAAAATTTGAAGGTATGCGAGGCGGTAATCGGGATATTACGCCAGAAATGCAAAAGAACATGGAAGAGCGAATGAAAAAAATGCTGGAGAAAACGTTTATTCTGAATTTTGATAAATCGGCTTCTATATATAAAGAAGAAGAAAAACTGGACGCGCCCGGACAACAAGGCGGCGGAATGCGAGTAATGATGAATTCGTTTATGGGCGGCGGCGGAACTTTTTATAAAGATGTAAAAACGAAATCATATACAGTTGATAAGGAATTTATGGGAAAAGAATTTCTCGTTGTTGATTCCTTGCCAAAATTGAATTGGAAATTAGAACAGGAAACCAAGCAAATTGGCGGTTACAATTGTTACAAAGCTACGGCTGTAAAAGAAGCCAGTAAAACTGATTTTAGAAATTTCAGGCCTAAAAACAACGACGATAAAAAACCGGAAGAAAAGAAAGATGAAGCCAAAAAAACTTCGGGAGAAACAAAAACCAACTTTGAAGATAATTTTGAAATGCCAAAAGAAATTATCGTAACAGCTTGGTATACACCTGAAATTCCGGTGAATCAGGGACCGGAAAACTATTGGGGTTTACCAGGTTTAATTTTAGAAATAAACGACGGAAGAACAACGATTTTATGTTCGAAAATTGTTTTGAATGCCAAAGAAAAAGCAGAAATAAAACCATCTAAAAAAGGAAAAGTAATTTCGCAAAAAGATTATGATGAAACCGTAATTAAAAAGATGGAGGAATTTAGGGAAATGAATCGTGGTCGTGCAGGCGGACCACCTCCAATGATGGGAAGATAAAGCTTCAAACTTCTAAAATTTCAAATTCCAAAATTATTAAAATGAACAAAATACTTTGTTTCGTAGCCTTTTTATTGACTTCTGTTTCCTTTTCTCAAAGTGTCCGTTTTGATGGATTCATTCAGGACGAGCAGAAAAACCCGTTAGAAATGGCCAATATTATGGCTGTAAATTCGGCTACAAAAGCTATGGATTCATACGGAATTACAAATGATAAAGGAAGATTTCAGCTTACTCTGAAACCTAATGCATCTTATATCGTAAAAATCAGTTATCTCGGAATGAAATCGAAAGAAATTACTATTTCGACAAAGACTGAAAATATAGTACAGAACATTGTCATGGATGGCGCCGGAATTGAATTGGAAGGCGTAGAAATTGTGCGTGAAATGCCCGTTTCCATAAAAGGCGATACCATTGTTTATAATGCAGATTCTTTTAAATCGGGAACAGAAAAAAAGCTGGAAGATGTACTGAAAAAACTTCCCGGAGTTGAGGTAAATGCTGATGGTGAAATTGAAGTTGAAGGAAAAAAAGTAAGCAAATTGATGGTTGAAGGCAAAGATTTTTTTGACGGAGATACCAAACTCGGTGTTAAAAATATTCCTGCCGATGCCATTGATAAAATTCAGGTTTTGCGAAATTATAACGAAGTCAGCGCCTTAAAAGGTTTAGAAAACGATCAGGATAATGTGGCGATGAATATTAAACTGAAAGAAGGCAAAAAGAACTTTTGGTTTGGTGATGTTACCGCAGGAATTGGAGTTGGAGAACTCGATAGCCGATATATTATTAACCCGAAACTATTTTATTATAGTCCGAAATACAGTATAAATTTAATCACCAATTTTAATAATATTGGAGAACTGCCGCTTACGGCGCAGGATTATTTTAAGTTTACGGGAGGTTTTAAAAATATGATGAAAAAGGGCGGAAGTAATTTTAATATTTCTTCGAATGATATTGGGATTTCGCTTTTACGAAACAATCGCGCCAAGGAAATTGAAACGAAATTTGGAGCAACAAATTTTGCTTATTCCGTTACGAAATCCTGGAATATTAGTGGTTTTGGAATTCTTTCTTCTTCAAAAACAGATTTGGAAACCAAGTCGCAAACTACCATTTTAGATTCTGGCGATCAGCAAAAACGAGATGAATTAACCCATCAAAAAAACAATTTGGGTCTTTTTAAACTGAGTTCAACATATAAACCAAATGATAAATTTCAATTTGATTATGACATCTTAACAAAATTATCAAAACAAGATGAAGACACCAATTTGTTGCGGGAATCTGTTGTTGATAATATTTCGGATATCGAAACTATTTTAACGAATAAAAAGCAGGATCCAACATCGGTAAATCAAAATTTGAGTTTGTATTATACGCAAAGCACCAAAAATATTTTTGCTTTTGAAATGCAGCATCTCTATCAGGATGAAAATCCGTTTTATAATGCCAATTTAAGAACACAGCCTTTTGATTTGGAAGGCTATGTTTCCGGACAAGACAGAAATGATCTGAATCAGGATCGTTTTGTAAAAACCAATAAAATCGATGCAAAACTGGATTACTATTATATGGTAACGCCAAAAAGCAACATCAACATTACATTTGGAAATACCTATTCACATCAAAATTTTAATTCTCATATGTTTCAGATTTTGGATAACGGTGATAAAAATGACCTGAATACTTCGGAAAATAACAATCAGGTAAATTATAATTTTGATGATGTATTTTTAGGATTTCATTATAAAATATTGACAGGGAAATTTACATTAACACCCGGATTTAGTGTGCATTCGTATGCAATGAAAAACACGCAGCTAGGAACTGATTATTCTCAGAATTTCACAAAAATATTGCCTGATTTCTTTGCTCTTTATCAAATTAAAAAAGCAGAAACGCTAACTTATAATTTCTCTCTGTCAAACGATTTTACAGATGTTAATCAATTGGCTTCCGGTTATGTTTTATCTGATTACAGTAGTTTGTTTAGAGGAAATCGTTTTCTGGAAAATGCTACTTCACAAGTGCATACGTTGCGATATTTTAAATATAATATGTTCAATTTTGAAAATATTTTTGCGAATGCAACTTATACTAAAAAAGTAGATGCAATAAAAACAGCGGCAGAATTTACTGGAATTAATCAGTCATCGGTACCGTATAATTCAAATTTGGCAGATGAAACTTTTTCCGGAATGGGAAATTACGGTCGATCATTCCTGAAAAATTATAAAGCTTCTGTAAATGCAAGTTTCAATTGGTCGAAGTTTAATAATATTCAAAACAATCAATTAGCAACAACAGAAAGTTTTGTGCAGAGTTATACTGTAAAAGCTTCAACAAATTATAAAAACTTGCCTAATATCGAGTTTGGATACAATGCGTTAATCAATAAATACAGTGGTTCGACCTATTATACAGACAAACCTTTTGCGAGATTGGATTATTATTTTCTGAATAGTTTTTCGTTTGTTTCAGAATATGAATTTTACCATTATTACAATGGCAATAAAACAGTCGATAACGAGTATGATTTCCTGAGTGCCAGTTTAATTTATCAAAAAAAAGACAGCAAATGGGAGTATAAAATATCGGCTACAAACTTGCTAAACACTACCTATTTAAATGATGACAGTTTTTCGCAGTTTTCTACAAGGGTTTCTCAGTATACTGTGCAGCCGCGCTATATTATTTTTTCGATGAAATATAATTTATAGTATCTATTAAGTATCTATTTTTGGATTTAAGGCAATTGATTTCGATAATAATCAAATATCTTTACGTTTAATATTAACAAGCCAAAATTTATATTATGCGCAATTATATATGGAGTTTCTTATTGTTTTTTTGTGTAGTGTTTCCTTCTTTCTCTCAAACAAAAACAATAGAAAAAGGAACTTATATTTCTACAAATAAGGGTCAGAAAATCAAATTAAACTTATTAGACAATAATAAATACGAATTGGTTTTTTACTCTGGTGACTACAAGATTAAAGGCGATTCTTTAATATTTATTCAAAGTAAAAAGGTTGAAAATCCTTTTAACCTTACTTATAAAAACGACAATAAATCCCAAAAAATTAAAATTAAGTTTGTAGATCCTTCTTTCTATTCATTTTATATAGGAACTCAAAAAGGGTCTGAAGCTGTTCAATATGAAAGACTTTCGGATATTAAAACCAAGCTGGATCCTGAATGGACTAATATCGACGTAGAATTTGAAATTGATCGTACCGATTATTTATATTTAGTATTCGAAGAATATGAGGCAAAGAGTACAATTTCAAAATTTGCTTTGCCAAAAGACGTTTCAGAAATCACCATTAAATATGAACTTAATGAAGTAAATGATTTAAATCTGGCCGGTTTTTATGATAAAAAAACAAATGAATTGCAGATTGCAGAACATGCAGGAAAAAATCCTCTGACCTTTATAAATTCAAAAGATGCGCAGCCTGATGTAGCATCAAATGTTACGCCAATTGAAAATAAAAGTGTTTTAAAATGGACATATCCCGGAAAAGAACCTTTAGTTAGCGATGATTTTGGAGTTGCTGTAGATAGTGCTGCAACAGTAGATTATGCTTCTAAATATGATTTTAAATTTAAAGTCGAAAACAATTTAAAAAGTGCTATTGCTGCAACTAAAACTGCAAAAACGAAATTTTTGATAGTGTATGCCGATGGTAAAAATCCTGCAGCAAAAGCTGATTTTGATGCAGTATTAAAAGATCTTGAAGAACAGGTTGGGTATTATATGTATGATGCTTACAATGCGCAATATGATGTTTTTAATTATTATTTGGCTACAGCCGATGATAAAAAATGGCTTAAAACCGCTAAAATTTCTGACAGTCCTGCTATTGTAATATTAAATGGAGATGGAGATGTTTTGGCAACCGCTAAATCGAATTTATTAGATAAAAAATCAGAGTTAAGTTATTATGATGAGTTTGCCAAAAAACTGCAAAGAGCCAATGCATTTTTTGCTTTTGCTAAAGTGGTGAAAAATAAAAAAACAACAGATGCTGATGTTATTTCGGCTTTTCATAAAGCTTCAATGCTTGATATACCGTATGAATATGAAACAACAACAGATACAGTTACAGCACAAGTAAATCCGGCTGATTTTAACATTGCAAAAGTTACTCTGGATAAAAAAGAAGTGACTCAGATTTGGAAAAAATTAATTGAATCACACCAAAAAGATACAAAACCAAGCAGAGAGTTGGTAGAAACGATCTTGAGAGAAATAAAAAACGTAGGTTTCACGAAACAGTTTTTTAATGAAGAGCGTGTTTTTAATGATACCGATTTCTTAGCAATTGATTACTTGTTAAAGCATTACGACGCCATTGAAAAAATGAACATAGAAGATGAAAACGGAAATGCCTTAGCATTACTAAAAGGAAGTTTAAGTTTTGAAATTTCATCGGCTTTGCAACAAAATAGTTATGTAACGCAAGAAGGCGTTGAAGGAAAAGCAAATCAAAATAAAATAATTGCGATCTACAAAAAGTTGATTGCAAGTGGTAAAGGAAATTTTGATTGTTATAAAAATTACTTTGACTATTTGAATTCAGATAGTCAAAACAGTGTAGATGATGTTGCTTTCTTAAAAGAGTTTAAATCTTATTTTGATTCGAATTTATCAACTGAAAAAGGAAATGCTATTGAGAGATTAGACAGCATGTTTGCGACATTAGATACTAATTCTGATTATTCTTATAACGGATGGAATTCATTTAAAGATTACCATTCCAATCTTGCGAATAATGCTGCCTGGGCAACAGTATTAAAACCTGCAAATAATAGTTTCATAAAAGATGCTATAAGTTGGTCAGAGTATAGTTTAATTGTAACTAAAAACAATCCATATTATTTAGATACATTAGGGCAGTTGTATTACAAAGACGGTCAAAAAGATAAAGCGATCGCAACTCAAAAGCTGGCAGTTAAGTTTTTAACTGCTGAAATTGATGAACAAACTGCCGTTGAAATTCGCGAAACATTAACTAAAATGGAAGACGGAACGTATTAGAGTTTTAAAATTCGTATAAAAAAGAACCCGACAAGATTTTACTTTTGTCGGGTTCTTTTTTTTATTTTTTAATACCAATCATTACTTTTATCTGGTAGTTTTCTAAGATTTTTTTGTTGTTTTCGATCTTACCATTTGCGCTAATATACGTTAGTAAAATATTGTATTTTGAATTTTCTATCTTTTGATTAATTTTTACGGCTGAATTATCGTAATTATTTCTACTCTTAAAGGCTGAATTTGAATTAACAAAATCATTTATTTTTAATGGAATTATATCCTCATTGATCTGTAAATTACGATCGTATTTTTGTTGTTGTGATAGTATTGAATAAGGTGTGTTGCCGATAGTGATACAATCTTTACAATCAAAAGAGATGCTGCTATGGATTGTAAAACTAAAATCATATCCATGAATATTTTCAACGGCATTATCATTTCTTTCATAGAAATAATAACTAAAAGAATCGTTTAAATCGTCTTTTCGATCATATTCAGATCGATATTCAAAACCTAAACTTTCCATAATTTGATGTGAATCCGGATCTTTATCTTTTTTATAAAGTGCGTCTAATTTTTTGTCAGCGTACGGCAACATAACTTCAAAACCATAATTTCTCTCCAAAAAATAAACAATGCTGCTCAATTCCTGTTCTTCTTCAAAAGTCAGTTTTGTTTTTTTATCCTTTTGCATGTAACTTTCAAATCGGGATAACTGACTGTATTTTGAAACAGAATTGGCACTTTGCGGACCAGCAATTGAAAACAACCCGGCGATGCACATACTTATCGGGATGAATTTTATTTTAGGATGCTTTTGAATTAAAAAATAAGCTACAACAACCGCAAGCCAAGTTGATAATAGCAAAACATAATAACGTTCGTGTGTAAAACCGTAAAGATTAATTCGGTATAAAATAGCCCAGAATAATAAACCTAATAATGGAATTAATAAAAAATAAAACCATCGGCTAAAAGTTCGCATCCAAAGATTTCCGCTTTCATTTGCGATTGGGTGAACGAGTAAAAAGGAAAGAATACCAGTAATGGCAAATGCTAAAACTAAATAAGAAACCCAACCAACCGGCAATGAAAGCGTAATAAGAATTTTGGCTTCGTAACAAATTAAAATTACCAGATAAAGACTTATTAAAGGCAATAAAACATATTGCGTAAAGTTTTTAAGTCCTTTTGGATAATTTAACTGAAGCGGAACTTCATGATTATCAATTTCAGGAACTCCGTTTAAAAAGAAAATGGTATTGAAGATTCCGCCAATAATGAAAAAGATATAAAGGTAAATATTATCGTAAAAATCAAATTTAAATAGTTTTTCGACAGCTAAAATTGCCAAAGCCAAACCGCAATAAAGTACAAAGCTATATAATCCAGAAGTTAAAATCCTGAGAAAAAGCTGTTTATTGAATTCCCAAAACTCTTCCTGATTGTACTTTTTTGGTAAAAAACCAGCAAAGGAAACCAAAAGATGCAGCGCAATATTAAGAACAAAAAACTGCTGAAATTCTGTATCTATCATTCGGTCTCTAAAACTAAAAACAAAAGCGACAACCAGCGATCCAAGAATTAGACTTGTGATAAAACGTAAAATGTTTTTTTTGTTCGAACTAAGAAAAAACAAACTCACAGAAAGAAACAGAACCAAACATAAAGAAGAACTCAATAAAGCTTTTTCGAAAAAATGTTTTTTGGGATTGCTGTAATCAAACTCATTAAGTATGATGGCAAAAATAGTTCCCAGAATTGCTGTAATGGTTTCTAAAGGAAATCTAAGAACTGTTTTTTGTATTGCATTTAATACGTTTTGTAACGAAGGAAGTTTGCTCATTTTTGGGATGGTTAATTTCACACTAAAGAAAAGCAAATGCAAACTAATAACCAAATAAAAACCCCGATCTCTAAACGAATAGAAATCGGGGGTAATATAAGTAAGATTAAAAAGAAATGGACTGTGAAGTCTAAGAATTAATAACCGTTTGAATTAAAAATTAAAGTCCGAATGCAGCTTTTACTTTGTCTACAAAATCAAGTTTTTCCCAAGTAAACAACTCAACAGTTACAGTTTTTGAATGCCCGCCCGGAGCAGCAAAAGTTTTAGTAACAACCTCTGGTTTACGTCCCATGTGTCCGTAAGCAGCAGTTTCGCTATAAATAGGGTTTCTTAATTTTAAACGTTGTTCGATAAAGTAAGGACGCATATCGAATAACTCTTCTACTTTTTTAGCAATTTCACCGTTAGTTAAATTTACTTTAGAAGTTCCGTAAGTTTCGATAAAAATACCCATTGGCTGTGCAACACCAATTGCATAAGAAACCTGTACAAGGATTTCGTCAGCAACACCTGCAGCCACTAAGTTTTTAGCGATATGACGTGTAGCATAAGCAGCACTTCTGTCTACTTTACTTGGATCTTTTCCAGAGAAAGCACCACCACCGTGAGCTCCTTTTCCACCGTATGTATCAACAATGATTTTTCTTCCTGTTAAACCAGTATCTCCGTGAGGTCCTCCAATTACGAATTTTCCTGTTGGGTTAATATGGTAGTTGATTTTATCATTAAATAAATGAGCGTGAGCTGGATTTTTAGCGATAATTCTAGGAATCAAAATTTCGATAATATCTTTTTTGATTTTAGCAAGCATTGTAGCTTCTTCATCAAAATCATCGTGTTGAGTTGAGATTACAATCGCATCAATACGAGTTGGTTTGTTATCATCGCTGTATTCTAAAGTTACCTGAGATTTAGCATCCGGACGTAAATAAGTGATTTCATTATTTTCGCGTCTTAAAATAGCTAACTCCTGTAATAATTTATGAGATAAATCAAGAGCCAAAGGCATATAGTTTTCTGTTTCGTTAGTTGCGTAACCAAACATCATTCCCTGATCTCCTGCACCTTGTTCTTCTGGCTTAGCTCTGTCTACACCTTGATTAATATCAGCAGATTGTTCATGAATTGCTGATAAAATTCCACAAGAATTTGCCTCAAACATGTACTCGCTTTTTGTATATCCAATTTTACGGATTACTTCACGAGCGATTTGCTGCACATCAAGATAAGTATTCGATTTTACTTCTCCGGCCAAAATTACCTGACCAGTTGTAACTAAAGTCTCACATGCTACTTTTGAGTCAGGATCAAATGCTAAGAAGTTATCAATTAATGCATCCGAAATTTGATCTGCAACTTTGTCTGGATGCCCTTCACTAACAGATTCTGACGTAAATAAATAAGCCATAATAATTATTAAATTAAAATTAAGCGAGGAAAATAATTGCTGAAAAAGGCTAAAGGAGAATTCCTGCTTTAGCATTTTTTACTACTGAAATCAATCTTTCAGTATTCATAACGAACCGTTTCATTATGAAGAGGTTGCAATCAGTTCAAATTTTTCCTCTGTATTCGGGTGCAAAAGTACAAAACCATTTTGATTTGCAAATTAAAGTTGAACATTTTTTCTTTTTATAAGCAGAAATTTAACATATCATACTAATTTGATAGGGTAATGGAAAATAAATCAATTTTTGTTTGGTGGATTGAAAAAAAGTTCTCACATTTGCCAAACAAAACAAGAACAAAAATGAATTTAGTTATTAAAAATATGTGTTGCATGATGCCGGAAACTTCCGCAGAGTGCACTATTGTTTAGTATCTAAATCTAAAAATAACAATAAGACCTCTGCAAATCGCAGAGGTTTTTTTTTGATCAAAATTTAATTAAACCATATAAATGATGTAAGAAAATATAAGTGGAGTTTCAAAATAAAACTAAAATGAACTTATATCACTTATATGGTGAAAACAAAAAAATAAAATGAATTCAGTAGTAAATAAAATGATGATGTGTTGTAAGATGTCGATGTGCATCCAGACCTGCTATTGCCGAAAGTGAAAGATAAAATCTTTGTTATAGTTTCAACTATAAGCCCTTTTGGTAAGCCATCCGAAAGGGCTTTTTTTATTTCCAACAATTAAAATTAAAAATCATGAACACACTAGATATCAATACAATCGCATTTCAATACTTATTAAGAACAGATTCTCAAAAAAACAATAATGCTGAAGAAACCAATAAAGTTTTACAGTATAATCCGGAACAGTATATGAAAAGTCAAAAATCATTACTGTTTCAAATGTATGATCTTGAAGAAGAGGAAGACTTTGTTTAAATCTATTTCAATATCTATTTCAAAAATAAAATTCAATTACAATATAAAATCTATTTAACAATATTTAAAAACTAAGAAATCATGAGCACACAAAAATTCGCAACAAACGCACTACATGCAGGACACGACGTAACTAAAAACGGAAGCACAAGAGCAGTGCCAATTTACCAAACATCGTCATACGTATTTAATAATGCTGATCACGCTGCCAATTTATTTGGCCTTGCCGAAGCCGGATTTATTTACACCAGATTGAATAATCCAACAAATGATGTTCTGGAACAACGTTTAGCAGCGCTTGAGGGCGGAATTGCAGCCGTAGTTACAGCATCTGGAGCATCGGCAATTGCGACGACTTTCCTGACTTTGCTAAAAGCCGGAGATCATATTGTGGCTTCGAATAGTTTATACGGAGGAACTTATAATTTATTAAAAGTGACTTTGCCTCGTTTAGGAATTACAACCACATTTGTGGATCCTGCAAAAGCAGAAAACTTCACCAAAGCGGCAAAAGAAAATACAAGAGCTTTCTTCGTAGAATCGTTAGGAAATCCAAAATTGGATGTATTGGATTTGAAAGCAATTTCGGCGGAAGCCAAAAAATTTAAAGTGCCGTTTATTGTAGATAATACTGTCGCGACTTCTTATTTGTTAAAACCAATTGAACACGGAGCGAATATCGTAATTCACTCTTTAACTAAATATATTGCCGGAAACGGAACTTCATTAGGAGGAGCGATTATCGATGCCGGAACTTTTGACTGGTCTAACGGAAAATTCCCTGAATTTACAGAACCTTCTGCCGGATATCACGGATTAGTGTATCACGAAGCCTTAGGCAAGGCTGCTTTTATTGCAAAAGCTAGAATTGAAGGATTGCGTGATTTCGGATCTGCTTTGAGTCCGTTTAATGCTTTCCAGATTATTCAGGGATTAGAAACATTGCCAATTCGAATTAAAAAACACAGCGAAAATGCTTTAGCTCTTGCCGAATGGTTAGAGAAACAAGATGAGGTGGTTTGGGTAAATTATCCGGGTTTGAAAAACAATAAATATTATGATTTAGCCAAACAATATCTTCCGGAAGGACAGAGCGGAATTATCACTTTTGGATTAAAAGGAGGTTTTGAAGCGGCTAAAAAAGTAGTAGATCAAACGAAATTATTCTCATTGCTGGCCAATATTGGTGATACAAAATCATTAATTATTCACCCGGCAAGTACAACGCACCAACAACTTACAGATGATGAACAGCTAGAAACGGGAGTTTCAAAAGATTTGATCAGACTTTCCGTTGGAATCGAAGATATTGAAGATTTAATCGCAGACTTGGAAACTGTATTTGCAAGTGTTACACAATCGCAATACAGCATCAATAAAAATTAGGTTTTTTTGTTTTTTGTTTGAAAAATTGCCTTTAGCGAGTGAGTTTTTGCTAAAGGTGATTTTTTATGAGAAAAGCATTCAGTATAAAAGTTTTGAACCATATAAGTAGAGACGCACAACAGTGCGTCTAAATTATAATCGTTGACACATTATATGAACTTATATAACTTATATGGTTTAATAAATTAAAATTAAAATTATGTCAAAGCTTAAAATAAATATTATCCTTTTCGGAATTGGAAATATCGGAAGCACTTTGATCAATCAGATAATTGAAAGTCAGGAATTTTTTCTGCAAAGTAAAAACATCGATTTTCATTTTCCGATAATCACCAATTCTACCGTTGCTTTTTTCGAGAAAGAAGGCGTTGGATATGCCTGGGAAACCAATTTTGTGCAATTGGCCATTCCGTTTAAAGTAGAAGATATTATAGAATTTGCAAAAGAAAACGAATTTGAAAACTTGATAGCTGTTGATGCTACGGCGAGTGATGAATTGATAAGTCATTATAATACATTGATTCAAAACGGATTTAATATTGTAGCGGTAAATAAAAAGGCAAATACACTTCCGCTTGATCTTTATAAAGAAATAAGGGAAAATCTTAAAAAGTACGACAAAGAGTTTTTGTATGAAACATCGGTTGATACCGGATTTCCGGTTTTGCAGACTTTGAGAGATTTGTATTATTCGGGAGAAAAAATAACCAGGATTCGGGGTGTTTTCTCTGATAATCTGAGTTATGTTTTTAATCGATTTTCGAATGAAGAAACCACTTTTTCTTCTGTTTTAAAAGATGCCAGTTTGTTAGGATTGATGCGTTCTACTTTTAAAGAAGATTTATCCGGAAATGATACGGCAAAAAAACTGCTCATTCTGACCAGAGAAATTGGAAAGGATTTTGAACTGTCGGATATTAAAATCAATTCTATTATTAAAGAAGAACATTTAGAGAAAAACGGAATTCTTGATAAAGAAGCGATTGACAGGTATTTTAAAATTTCAAAAATCACCCAGGCCGATAATCATGTCTTAAGATACGTTGGCGAATTTGATGTAGAGAAAAATACATTGGAAGTGAAATTGGTTTCAGAATCTGCAGCATCGGCAATTGGACAATTAAAAGGTTCTGATACTATTTTTGAAATCTACACACAATCATATGCCGATGTTCCAATCGTAATTCAGAGTGCTTCGGCTTGTAAACAGGCAATTTCAAGAGGAATTATAACTGACATCTTAAAAGTTGCCGAAAAAATTAAAAATAAGGAAGCAGTTTGGCTTTAAAACCAAATTAAAAAATGCTTTGAAATGTTCTTTGATAAACTGATTTGTGGAAATATTAAGGTGTAAATCAATTATTTGTAAGTTTTTACCTCTGTTTTGTGTAACAAAAGTTTTGTAAGATGTTTTATATCGAAAAAAAGTAGTTTTTTGTCGGATTTTCGTATTAATTTATTGTTTTTTATTTGCGTAATTAAAATAATATTGCCATATTTGTTAAACCCAAAAGCTACTGAATCAATGAACTTAAATGTCTATAAAATGTTTTGCGCCATTTCGGTTAAAACCGTTGGGAAGTCTTTTGCTTAAATTGTAAGAAAACAATAAAAACATATGCAAAAGCCTCCCGATAATTTTTTTGGAGGCTTTTTAATTTTATAAGAAAATGCAAGAATTTAAAATAATAAATAAATCACAGATGAATAAATCCCTACAGATGAACAAGATGTTCTCTGTCGCATTTATTTGCGTATGCGTCTGTTGATACTAAAAGAATATATGAGTTTGAAAAACTTAAACCCTTTTGGTATCCTGATCCAAAAGGGTTTTTTTATTTCATTTGGCTTCTTAACAAAATAATAAACGAATAGTAAACATAATAACACACAACAAACTAAAACTTAATATCATGAGTACATTAAACTACATCGCAAAAACATTTTCAACATTGAAAAACAGAACTAAAAGAAACAATCCGCCGCCGCCAAAGAACGAATTGATCCATCCAAGGTTCGGAATAACTGAAACAGATAAAAAAGAAGAGAAAAAAGAGCCAAACTCTTTATTGTTTTTGATGTACTCAAAAGAAAATGAAACGCTTTTTATCTAAATCGAAAAGCATCATAGAATAAGGGAAAACCTGCTTAATTTTACTGGGCAAATTGTTCGGTAAATTTTTGCGTACAATAGTTTTAGTTTGAATTATGTTTAAGAAATTGAGCAATCAGTTTCGATAAAATTTGTTTGTTTAAGAAATTAGTAGTTAATTTGCACCTTTAAGTTCAAAAACGTATTGAAATGTTATAAAGAAAGGACGAGGGATTAGACCCGATGAATCCTTAGCAACCCTTCGGTAAAGCGAAGAAGGTGCTGCATTCTACCACGCCAAACGTGGAAAGATAACAACAAGAATTTTTCTAGTTTCATACTAGTTTTTTCTTTCTAATATTTCCAGATACAAATCAATAATACAACAGATTTGAAATTGGAAAATATACCAAACCCCATTAGCATACAAAATTTCACCACCGAAAATGGTGCACTTTACCGTTCGTTACCTTTAAGCTTTACCGTTTTTGGTTTGCCATTATATAGCGCGCCTATTGTTTTGGTCAATCATGCTTTGACAGGGAATGCTCAGGTTACAGGCGAAAATGGCTGGTGGAATGACTTAATTGGCGAAGGAAAAACAATCGATACAGAAAAATACTCAGTCCTTGCATTCAACGTTCCAGGTAACGGAACCGATTCTTTTATCATCGAAAATTACCAGGATTTTACAACCAGAGATATTGCCAGAATTTTTCTTGAAGGACTTGATGCCTTAAATATAACTCAGGTCCATACTATAATTGGTGGTTCTGTTGGCGGTGGAATTGCCTGGGAAATGCTGGCATTAAAACCAAACATTACTCAAAACCTGATTCCAATTGCAACAGATTGGAAATCGACAGACTGGATGATTGCCAATTGCTTTTTACAGGAACAAATCCTGAACAATTCATCAAGACCAATTGAAGATGCCAGAATTCATGCCATGTTGTGTTACAGATCTCCGGAATCATTCAAAGAAAAATTTCAACGTACGACAAACCCAAATCTTTCTGTTTTTAATATAGAAAGCTGGCTGGCACACCACGGAGACAAATTGCAAAAAAGATATCAATTGGCTTCTTATAAACTAATGAACCAATTGCTTAAAACCATAGATATTACTCGAAATAGTGAGAGTTTCGAAACCTTAATATCAAAAACAAATGCTACAATTCACATTATCGGAATTAATTCTGACTTATTTTTTACGGCAAAAGAAAACAGAGAAACTTATCAGGAATTAAAAAAGTTCAAAGACAATGTTTTTTATAACGAAATAGATTCTGTTCACGGACATGACGCTTTTTTAATCGAGTACAAACAATTAGATCATTTACTTGCCGATATTTTTAAGGCAGAAACAATAGCAAAATAAAATGAAAGTATTAAAATTTGGAGGTAAATCATTATCAAACGGAGAAGGACTTAACAAAGTTGTCTCAATTATTTCAGATAAAGTAAATCAGGGCGAACAAATTGCCGTTGTAGTTTCTGCCCGCGGAAATGCTACAGATGAATTAGAATATATTTTAAAAATTGCTGCCAAAAACGGAAATTATAAACCATTATTCGAAAACTTTAAAATCTATCAAATTTCAGATTATCCACAAGTTGATTTATCTGAAGAGTTTACTATTTTAGAAAAACTTTTTGAAGGTGTAAGCTTAATTGGCGATTACAGCAATAAAATTAAAGATCAGATTTTGTCAAAAGGCGAATTGCTTTCGGCTAAATTATTGACTTCGATTTTAAAAGAAAAAGGAATTCCGGCCAATTTTGTTGATGCAAGAGAATTGCTAAAAACAGATTCTAAATTTGGTGATGCACAGCCTCTGGAACAGCTTTCGAAGAAAAATGTTGTTAATTATTTTAAAGAACATAACGGCTCAACCGTAAACATTGTAACCGGTTTTATTGGTTCAAACAACAATAACGACACCACAACTTTAGGAAGAAACGGCAGTAATTACACCGCTTCTTTAATTGCTAATTACTTGAATGCCGAAGAATTACAAAACTTTACACACGTAGACGGAATTTACACAGCTAATCCAGATTTGGTTGCAGATGCTAAAAAAATCGAATTTCTTTCATTTAACGAAGCAAACGAATTAGCCAATTTTGGAGCAACAATTCTGCACGCAAAAACGATTATTCCATTATTAGAAAAAAACATTCCACTTCGTATTTTAAATACTTTCAATCACGAAAATCGCGGAACTTTAATTACTTCAGATTCTGCAAAAGAAGGGATAAAAACACTTTCAGTATTAGAGAATGTTTCTCTTGTAAATCTTGAAGGTCGCGGATTACTTGGAAAAGCCGGCGTTGATGCCCGAATTTTTAAAGTAATGGGCGATCACAATATCAGCGTAAGCATCATTTCGCAAGGTTCTTCAGAAAGAGGAATTGGTCTTGTAGTGGCAACTGATAAAGCGACAACCGCAATGGTTGAATTAGAAAAAGAGTTTGAAAATGATTTTTATTCTAAAGATGTAAACCAGATTACAGTAACAGATAATGTATCTGTAATTTCAATTATTGGTCAGGATTTGAGCACTTTCCATAAACCTTACACGGCATTAATCAAAAATAAAATTGTTCCGATATTGTTTAACAACACCGTTACGGGTAAAAACGTGAGTTTGGTGGTTAAAAAAACGGAGCTGCATAAAGCGTTAAACGTAATTCACGGAGAGATTTTTGGAGTTTCTAAAAAAATCAATATCGCGATTATAGGTCATGGTTTAGTTGGCGGAACTTTAATCAATCAGATTTTAGAATCAGCATCAGCTATTGAAAAAAGAAAAGATGTTCGATTGAATGTTTTTGCAATTGCCAATTCTAAAAAATTACTTTTAAATAAAAATGGCGTAACTTCAAGCTGGAAAACTGACATTGAAAAAGAAGGTCTTGCTTACACCATTCAGGATATTATTGCTTACGCCAATCAGCATCATTTAGAAAACCTAATTGCGATTGATAATACGGCAAGTGCTTCATTCGTAGAAAATTATATTCCGTTTATAGAAAGCAGTTTCGACTTGATTTCTTCAAATAAAGTTGCTAATACATTAAGCTATGGTTTTTATAAAGAATTGAGAAAAGCTTTGGCAGAAAACCAAAAGAATTATTTGTATGAAACCAATGTTGGTGCAGGATTGCCATTAATTGATACAATAAAATTATTACATCTTTCGGGCGAAAATATCACGAAGATAAAAGGAGTTTTCTCTGGTACTTTGAGTTATTTATTCAATAATTTTTCTGCAAAAGATGTTCCGTTTAGCGAAATTTTAAAAGAAGCAATTGATAACGGATACACAGAACCAGACCCACGTGAAGATTTATGCGGAAATGATGTGGGAAGAAAATTATTGATTTTGGCCAGAGAATTAGATTTACAAAATGAGTTTGAAGAAATCTCGATTCAGAATTTAATACCGGAACATTTACGTGATGGAAATGTTTCTGATTTCTTGACAAAACTAAAAGAATTCGACCCAATTTACGATAAAATAAAAGCCGATCAAAAGCCAAATCACGTATTAAGATACATTGGCGAATTGTCTGGAGATTTGCAAAATGACAAAGGGAATCTGGAAGTAAAATTAGTTTCTGTTCCTTCAGATACTGCCTTAGGCGGATTAAAAGGTTCTGATTCTTTCTTCGAAATTTATACAGAATCTTACGGAGATCGTCCAATCGTAATTCAGGGAGCCGGTGCAGGTTCTGCGGTTACAGCGAGAGGAGTATTTGGAGATATTTTGAGATTGTCAGATAAAGGATAATATCGATTTTAGATTACAGAGTTTAGATTACTGATTTGAGCTCAAACAAAAACAAAAAACAAATAAAATGAAAGTAACCCTAAACAGAGTAAACGACGCGTTTCATTTCAAACTAAAAAATGAAAGAGGTCATGTAGTTGATGTTGATAGCAGAGCCGAATTTGGCGGAAGCGATTTAGGTGCAAGTCCGATGGAATTAGTATTAATGGGAGTTGCAGGATGCAGTGCTATTGATATGATTTCGATTTTAAAGAAACAACGTCAGGAAATAACATCCTTTAATGCTGAGGTCGAAGGCGAGCGCGTGCAAGTTGACGAAGCAAAACCTTTTAAAGAAATCAATGTCGTTTTTTATTTAGAAGGCGATATTAATCCTGAAAAAGCCCAACGTGCTGCACAGCTTTCTTTCGAAAAATATTGTTCAGTTGCCAAAACAGTTGAGCCAACAGCAACAATTAAATACAAAGTTGTGTTGAACAACGAAGCTTTATAATTAGAAAATGAGTCAATTAGAGAATTAGATAATTTTTAGATGAAGATTAACTAATGCTCTATAAAGTTTAAGTTTTAAGTTCTTGTTTTAGGCAATGCAGAAAACTTGAAACTTGAAACATGAAACAAGAAAAACAAACAAAATGAACGAACAAGAATTTGGTTTTGAAACACAAGCCATCCGTACACATTTAGAAAAAACACAATTTCAGGAACATTCAACTCCTTTGTATTTATCATCGAGTTTTGTATTTGAGGATGCCGAAGATATGCGAGCCTCTTTTACAGAAGAAAAAGTCCGCAATATTTACTCTCGTTTCAGTAATCCAAATACCACAGAATTTGTTGACAAGGTATGTGCAATGGAAGGCGCCGAAGCTGGTTATGCTTTTGCAACCGGAATGGCAGCGATATATTCTACATTTGCCGCTTTATTGGATTCTGGCGATCACATTGTATCTGCAGGAAGTGTTTTTGGGTCTACGCATGCGTTGTTTATGACTTATTTCCCAAAATGGAAAATTGAAACTTCTTATTTTGATATCAATAAACCAGAAACAATAGAAAGTTTCATCAAGCCAAATACCAAAATTTTATATGCAGAAACGCCAACAAATCCAGGTGTCGATGTAGTAGATTTGGAATTATTGGGGCAAATAGCAAAAAAGCATAATTTGATTTTAATAATCGACAATTGTTTTGCCACGCCATACATTCAGCAGCCTATTAAATATGGCGCTCACATCGTGATCCATTCAGCAACAAAATTAATCGATGGTCAAGGACGTGTTTTAGGCGGAGTTGCAGTTGGAGAAGCAGAATTGATTCGTAAAATATATTTGTTTTCAAGAAATACAGGACCGGCAATGTCACCATTTAATGCCTGGGTTTTGTCAAAAAGTTTAGAAACTTTGGCGGTTCGTGTTGATAAACATTGTGAAAATGCTTTAAAAGTAGCGGAGTTTTTAGAAAATCACCCAAATGTAGAAAGCATTAAATATCCGTTTTTAAAATCGCATCCAAAATATGAGATTGCCAAAAAACAAATGCTTTTAGGAGGAAATATCATTGCCATTGAAATTAAAGGCGGAATCGAAGCCGGACGAAAATTTTTAGACAAGATAAAATTATGTTCGCTTTCGGCAAATATTGGAGACGTGAAAACTATTGTAACGCATCCAGCTTCAACAACGCACAGTAAATTGTCTGTTGAAGAAAAGCTCGCAGTAGGAATTACAGAAGGTTTAGTGCGTGTTTCTGTAGGTTTGGAAACTGTAAAAGATATTATCGCCGATTTAGACCAGGCGCTTTCTTAGATAATTGTAGATTTCTGATTTTAGATTTAAAACTAAATCAGAATTAAATATAAATAACGATTTTTAGCTGTAATTCTATTACTGTTAAAAATCGTTATTCTATTTTGTAATAGTTTGAGTAAAAAGTATATTTTTGTTTGAATTAAAATTTAAATCTATTTAATAATCATAAACTTAAAACCAAACCAAACATGAGTAACTCTACTTACATTATTGACGAAGAATTGTTCGCTTCTAAAGGAAGCCGTATCCTAAATTATATTTTAGATATTATTTTTATTATGTGCTTAATATTTGCTTTAGCTTTCATATTGGCCATCTTAGCTGGTCTTTTTCAATGGAACGGAATATTACTTTGGTTAAGTGATATGGGTGATCTTAGTGGCCAGGTAGTTTTTATTGGAGTTACAATTTTTTATTATACAATTACAGAAGGGTTTTTAGGAAGATCATTGGCAAAACTTATTACAGGTACAATTGTGGTAAATGAAAACGGTGAAAAACCATCTTTTGGTACTTTTTTGAAAAGAAGTTTATGTCGTTTAATTCCATTTGAAGCTTTTTCTTTTTTAGGTGATTCAGGTAGAGGTTGGCATGATACAATATCTGATACATATGTAGTTAACAAAAAAGATCTGGCGGAAAATTTAAAAACGTTTCATGAGTTTAATTTAATTGGAGTTCAGGAAGTAGAAGCGTAAAGAAGGAATGAAAAATATAAAATTAAAAAACACCGATCAAAAGAGTAGTGACTTTATCTATATTCTTGAAAAGAAATTATTAACTTCTGATCGTGATCGTTTTTTTAACTGTATTATTGATTTTGTCTTTATACTTGTCACAATATTCATGGTTACATTTGTTATTGTAATTATAGGGAATATCTTGCAATGGGATATCTATAGAATGTGGGAAGAAACTTTGATTAGTCTTGGATTCATAGGAACGTATCTTTCTTTTGCAATGGTCTACTATTTTATTTTTGAAGGTCTCTTTGGTAGAACTTTAGGTAAAATTATTACGGGCAGCGTTGTAATTAATGAGTATGGTCTAAAGCCGGGTTTTGGCGCAATTTTCAAAAGGACATTAAGTCGTCTTATTCCTTTTGATGCTTTATCTTTTTTGGGAGAATCAGGAAGAATGTGGCATGATTCTCTTTCTGATACATATGTTGTTGAGAAAAACATATTAGAAGATCAAATGAAATTGCAGGAATTGAATTTAATTGGAACTGAAGATATAATTTGATAGGCTAAGTAGAATTTAAATCTTATTCTGTGATTATTCTCATATAAAAAGTATATTTTTGTTGTTTAAAAATATGAAGATTTGTGATTTAGCTAAAAATCTAAACTCAACAATTAAAATATAAAGAAGTGCTTTCAAAGAAAACAAAATACGGAATTAAAGCTTTAACTTATTTGGCCAGACGCGAAAACAACGAGCCTGTACAAATTGCCGAAATTGCCAAAAGTGAACATATTTCGATTAAATTTCTCGAAAGTATTTTATTATTGCTAAGGAACTCTGGTTTTTTAGGTGCAAAAAAGGGAAAGGGCGGAGGCTACTATCTGATAAAAGACCCGAAAGACATTAGCATGGCGAAAGTCTACCGAATTCTTGAAGGACCTATTGCATTGTTGCCTTGTGCGAGTCATAACTTTTACGAAAGATGCGATGATTGCGATGATGAATCTACATGCGCTGCAAGACGTTTAATGACTGAAGTTCGTGATAATACGCTTAAAATTCTTGAAAGTAATTCATTGGCAGATATTGCATTTTAGTCAATTTCTGTTCTCAATAGAAAAAAAGACCTTTTCAGTAAATGGAAAGGTCTTTTTATTTTTGTCCTGCAAGGTTTTCAAAACCTTGTAGGTATGGAGTAGTACGAAACCTGTACAGAAAGAAAAAAATTACCACGGAGAACGCAAAGTTTTTTAAATAGGTTAAGTTTAGTAAAAACACAAAGTTCACAAAGCTTTGCGTACTTAGCTTGTGTAAACACAACTTAAATCTTAGTGAACTCTGCGAAAAACCTTTGTGATCTCTGCGTTAAAAAATAATTAGGATGTATAAATCTTTAATGTTTCTCCACAACATTTAGCGTTGATCCTTAGATATCTCTAAATAGATATCTATTAGAGTCATATTTGCAAAGTTTTGAAAATTTTGCAGGATTGGAATTTTATTCTAAAAAATCAATTTATATCCGGCAATAAAAAGCATTATCGCAATGGCATTTCTCAGCAATAAATCAGGTACTTTTCCGCTTAACATGCTTCCTATAAAAATTCCAGGAAGAGATCCCATTAATAATTGACCAAGTAAAACCAAATCTAAATTTCCCATTGAGGCATGTCCAATTCCGGCAACAAGAGTTAAGGGAACAGCGTGCGCAATTTCGGTTCCAACCAAACGAGGTGTTGGTAAAAGCGGATAAAGAAAAAATAAAGTAACCGTACCCAGAGCTCCGGCACCAATAGAAGTTAGTGTTACCGTAGCGCCTAATAAAACTCCAATTCCAATAGTAAGCATATTTTGAGTATGACTTTCACTATGAAATTTATCTCCGGCATGTTTTTGAGAAAAGACTAAAAGTTTCTTTTTGAATAAAATAGCTACTGATGTAAAAAGAAGTGCCCATCCCAAACTGTACTTTATTACAGCATTTATAGTTGAAATATCAGTTTTAATACTATTTAAAATCCAAAGTGTAAGCAAAGCCGCCGGAACACTGCCCAAAGTAAGCCAGCCAGTAATAGACCAATTGATATTTCCTTTTTTATGATGGACAAATACGCCTCCCATTTTGGTAAAAGCAGCATATAATAAATCGGTACCAACTGCTGTGGTTGGCGGAATACCAAACCATAATAAAATCGGAGTCATTAAAGAACCTCCGCCAACACCTGTTAATCCAACAACAAAACCAACCACCAAACCTGCAATTACAAGACCAATCTGAAAATCCATAATAAAATATTTGGCGTAAAAGTAAAAACAATTTTATAATTATCCTATGGAAATGGTAGACATTAAGAATGTAATTAAAAACCAAATATTTAGTAAATGTTTGTTGTTTAAATAAGATGAAATATGCCGTTATTTGTTAAATTATTCCGTTGAAGCTTTAAATATTTCGTTATAGTGTAATTAATGGATTATTAAGGGGTTAAAAAAATAAAGATATTGTTTTGATATTTAGAAATAAGTAGTATTTTTGCAAAGTAATCTAGTAAGCCGATAGGGTAATAGATTTTTTAAAAAAGAAACATAGAAATATGGAGAAAGAACTGAAAATAAATAGTGTTGATGTAAAGACTGATACGTCGATAAAAGAAAAATTATGGGTTATCATACCGGTAGTTTTGCTTGTAGGGTTGTTAAGTACTTTGATCTACAATCATTATGCTGACTTTTCATGGAATGGTTTTGTTTCAGGATTTAATCAGGAGTTTTTGGTTTTTTTCTTTATTGGTATTTTTGCTCAGTTGGTAGACGGAACTTTAGGAATGGGATACGGAGCAACTTCAACCTCTTTTTTATTGGCTTATGGGGTTCCGCCGGTTGTGAGTAGTACAGCGGTCCATGTATCTGAAATGTTTACAACAGGAGCATCGGCGCTTTCTCATCATCGTTTTGGAAACATCAATAAAAAACTGGTAAAGCATTTATTGATTCCGGGAGTTTTAGGTTCAATTACTGGAGCTTATTTACTATCAGATGTTATTAATGGAGATTTTATCAAGCCATTTATTGCAGTTTACATGATTATTTTGGCTGTTATTATTATCAAAAAAGCATTGAAAAAAACAATTGTAAAAAAGAAAACAAAAAAATTAAGTGTTTTGGCTGCTTTTGGAGGTTTTATGGATTCTGTTGGCGGTGGAGGCTGGGGACCAATTGTAACTTCTACATTGTTAGGAAGAGGAAGAAATCCACGTTACACTATTGGTTCAGTAAATGCGGCTGAGTTTGCCATTTCGTTTGCAAGCGGAATTACATTCATGCTTTTTGGAGGAATTCACGGTTGGCAGGTAATCATCGGTTTGATTTTAGGAGGTGTAATTGCAGCACCACTTGGAGCTTACCTTGTAAATAAAATCAAAAGAAAACCAATGATGATTGCAGTTGGAATTTTAATTATATTATTGAGTTTAAAAACATTATCTAAATTATTGTAATCGATTTTTTAGGAAGGAAAGAGAATATGAGCGCGACAATTATACAATCATTATTAGATAAAACAAAAGATCTTTCGCTTGACGAAACATTAGTTTTTTTAGCAAATGAATTTCCGGGAAAAGTGATTTTTTCGACATCTTTTGGTCAGGAAGATCAGGTAATTACAGATTTTATTGCAAAAAGTAATACTGATATTACCATTTTTACATTAGATACTGGAAGACTATTTCAGGAAACTTATGATGTTTTTCACAAAACATTAAAAAAGTACAAAAGACCAATTGAAGTTTATTTTCCGGAAGCTACAGCAGTAGAAAATTTATTAAAAACAAAAGGACCTAATAGTTTTTACGAATCGGTAGAGAACAGAAAAGAATGCTGTTTTATTCGAAAAGTAGTTCCGCTACGAAAAGCTTTAGCTGGAAATTCAGTTTGGATAACAGGTTTAAGAGCAGAACAATCGGAAAACAGACAAGATTTGAATTTGTTTGAATACGATGGAGGTTTCGAAATCATCAAATTCAATCCATTATTAAAATGGACTTTAGAAGAAGTTGAAGCGTATTTGCAAGAAAACAATGTTCCTCAAAATGCTTTACATAAACAAGGTTTCGTAAGTATAGGATGCGCGCCATGTACAAGAGCCATTTTTCCCGGAGAAGATATCAGAGCCGGAAGATGGTGGTGGGAATCAAGTCATAAAGAATGTGGTTTGCATAGCGCTAAGAAAGAGTAAAGAAGCAAGAGAATAGAGTAAAGAGAATAGAACAAAGAGGAAAGAATTAAGATTTAAAGTTCCGGAGGAACGATTTATATTGTAGCGTCGGGTTTTAACCCGATGGAGAATAGAATAAAGAATATAGAGAATAGAATAAAATGTTGAGAGTATCAGAATCAAGCAAAAAACTTGAAACTTGAAACCTGAAACAAACAAAATATCAAACAAAAAAACAATGAGTTCAGTATTAAAAACAAACGCTTTAGAGAGTGAAGCAATATACATTTTCAGAGAAGTAATTTCACAGTTTGACAAACCGGTTTTACTTTTTTCTGGAGGAAAAGATTCTATAACATTAGTGCGTTTGGCGCAAAAAGCATTTTTCCCTGCTAAGATTCCGTTTCCTCTTTTGCATGTTGATACGGGACATAATTTCCCTGAAACAATTGCTTTCAGAGATAAATTAGTTGAAGAATTAGGTTTAGAGTTGATCGTTCGTAATGTTCAGGATGCTATTGATGAAGGAAAAGTGGTAGAAGAAACCGGGAAATATTCTAGTAGAAACAGCTTACAGACAACAACACTTTTAGATGCAATCGAAGAATTTAAGTTTGATGCATGTATTGGTGGAGCGCGTCGTGATGAAGAAAAAGCAAGAGCAAAAGAACGTATATTTTCAGTTCGAGACGATTTTGGTCAATGGGATGAAAAAAACCAACGTCCGGAATTGTTTGATATTTTGAATGGAAAAATAGAAAATGGTCAAAACGTTCGTGTTTTCCCAATTTCAAACTGGACAGAATTAGATGTTTGGAGTTATATTGAAAAAGAACATATTGAGATTCCGTCAATCTATTTTTCACATAAAAGAAAAGTTTTTTTGAGAGACGGTTTAATCTGGTCGCATTCTCCTTATGTGTACCAAGAAGAAGACGAACAAATCGAAGAAAGAATTGTTCGCTTCAGAACCGTTGGAGATATGAGTTGTACAGCCGCAGTTGAATCATATGCAGCAACCATTCAGGAAGTAGTAGGAGAGATTAGAGAATCTACCATTTCTGAAAGAGGTGCCAGAATCGATGATAAACGTTCTGAAGCCGCAATGGAAAAGAGAAAACAACAAGGGTACTTTTAATTCAATTAAAAATTTGGAATTAAAAATTAAAAATCTCTATAGTAAATTCAAAAAACAAAAAATATACAGATTTAAACTTTTGTTCAAAGGGAATCAACTTTAAACTTGAAACCTGAAACAAAAATTTAAACCTGAAACAAAAAATACAGAATGGAAGTTTTAAAAATAGCAACAGCAGGAAGTGTAGATGACGGAAAAAGTACTTTGATCGGGAGATTATTGTACGATACAAAATCATTGACTACAGATAAAATTGAAGCAATCGAAAAAAGCAGTAAACAAAAAGGGTACGATTATCTTGATTTTTCATTGGCAACTGATGGTTTAGTTGCAGAAAGAGAACAAGGAATTACGATTGACGTTGCGCATATTTATTTTTCGACTGCAAAGAAAAGTTACATTATTGCCGATACTCCGGGTCACGTAGAATATACCAGAAACATGGTTACAGGAGCTTCGACTTCTCAGGTTTCTATTATTTTAATTGATGCCAGAAAAGGAGTAATTGAGCAAACGTACCGTCACTTTTTTATCAATAATTTATTGAGAGTAAAAGAGGTAATTGTTGCGATAAACAAAATGGATTTAGTTGATTATTCTGAAGAAGTTTACAATAAAATCAAAGCCGATTTTCAGGCATTAAATGCAAAAAGCACATTCAAAGAGCAAAACGTAAGTTACATTCCGTTAAGTGCTATCAACGGTGGAAACGTAGTTGATCAATCAAAAGATATGCCTTGGTATACAGGTCAAACGGTTTTGGAACATTTAGAAGGATTGCATTCTTCAGATGTATTTGAAGCAGGAAAAGCACGTTTTCCGGTTCAAACCGTTATTCGCCCGAAAACAGAAGAATACCACGATTTTAGAGGTTACGCAGGAAAATTATACGGAAATTCAATTAAAGTTGGCGATGCCGTAACGGTTCTTCCTTCTTTAACAGAATCAAAAGTTTCTAAAATTCACTTTTTCGATAAAACATATGATGAAGCCGTTGCAGGTTCTTCTATCACAATCGAATTAGAAAATGATATCAATGTAACAAGAGGTGATATGATTGTAAAATCATCAGAACTTCCAAAAATTGAAAAAGAAATCACCACAACAGTTTGTTGGATGGATAGCAAAAAACTGGTTGCGGGTACAAAATATATTGTACAACACAATACAAACTCAGTTTTGGCAAAAGTAGAAAGTATCAAAAATACAATCTCAACAGATTATTCAGGAACAAAAGAAGCATCGCAATTGGCGATCAACGAGATTGGAGAAGTAACCATCAAATTGAGCAAGCCTTTATATTTTGATGCCTATAACGATAACAAATCAAACGGAGCATTTATCTTAATTGATACAGCAACGAACACAACAGCAGGAGTAGGATTCATTAGATAGTTTTCACTGCTGTAAGCAATAAGCTTTAGGCTGTAAGCTTTTAGCAAAAAACGTATAAAAGACAGGAAAGAAGCTTAAGCTTATTCCTTATAGCCAAGCCAGAAAAAGACAAAGTTAATAAAGCTTAAAGCGTATAGCCTAAAGCCTAAAGCGTAAAAGAAATGGAAAGTTTTAGAACAGAAATAGAAAATCCGATAGTTCAGAAGGAGATTATCGATTTAGAAAAAAAGATTCATTTATTCCGTGGAGGAAAAATTGATGATGAGCGTTTTCGTAGTCTTCGTTTAGCGCGTGGAATTTACGGACAACGTCAGGAAGGCGTGCAAATGATTCGTATTAAATTGCCTTACGGTAAAGTAACGAGCGAACAATTGGTGCGTATTACTAAAGTTTCTGACGAATATTCTACAGGTCGTTTGCACATTACAACACGTCAGGATATCCAGATTCACTACGTAAGTTTAGACAGAACTCCGGAACTTTGGGCAAATTTGGCTAAAGACGATATCACGTTGCGTGAAGCTTGTGGAAACACAGTTCGTAATATTACAGGAAGCGAATTGGCTGGTGTAGATGTAAACGAACCGTTTGATGTTTCGCCTTATGCACACGGACTTTTCCAATATTTATTAAGAAACCCGATTTGTCAGGAAATGGGACGTAAATTCAAAATTTCGTTCTCGTCATCTGATGAAGATACGGCTTTGAGTTATTTACACGATTTAGGATTTATTCCGAAAGTTGTGGATGGCGTTCGCGGATTCAAAATCATGTTTGGTGGCGGTTTAGGTTCTCAGCCAGCACATGCTGAATTACTTTCAGAGTTTGTTCCGGCAAATGAAATCATTCCAACTGCAGAAGGAATCATCCGTATTTTTGACCGATATGGTGAGCGTGCAAAAAGAATGAAAGCGCGTATGAAATTCTTAATCAAAGAAATGGGAAGAGATGTTTTCCTTGATTTAGTTGAAAAAGAGAAAAAAGCAATCGCTTTTGAAACCTACGAAATTGACACAACCGCTTTTGAAGGTGCAATTCCGGAACCATTATTAGAAGTTCCGCAAGTTACAATTGAAGATACCAAAGCTTATGAAACCTGGAAAAAATCAAATGTAATTGCTCAAAAACAAGAAGGTTATTATGCTATCGGAATCAAAGTTTTATTAGGCGATTTTTATACTGATAAAGCCAGATTATTAGCCGATTTAATTAAGAATTACGCAGCAAATGAATTACGTTTTTCATTGCGTCAAAATATTGTAATACGTCACGTAAAAGAAGAGAATCTTCCTTTCTTTTATCAGGAATTAGCCAAACTGGACTTTGTTCATTTAGGGTATAATTCTACAGCAGATATTACAGCTTGTCCGGGTACAGATACTTGTAATTTGGGGATTGCAAGTAGTACCGGGATTGCAGAAGAATTAGAAAAAGTGTTGAATGCCGAATATCCTCAGTATTTGAACAATCAGGAAATTGAAATCAAAATTTCGGGTTGTATGAATGCTTGCGGACAACACAACATGTCAGCAATTGGTTTTCAGGGAATGTCGATCAATTCAGGAAAATTAGTAGCTCCGGCATTGCAGGTTTTATTAGGCGGAGGAAGATTAGGAAATGGCGCAGGACGTTTTGCAGATAAAGTAATCAAAATTCCAAGCCGTAGAGGACCAGATGCTTTGCGTACCATTTTAAATGATTTTGATGCGAATGCAAACGGAGAAAAATTCCTTAATTATTATGATGCAAAAGGAGAGAAATATTTCTATGAAATTCTAAAACCTTTCGCAGATGTAACCAATTTAACCGAAGCTGATTTCGTGGATTGGGGTAATGCAGACAATTACGTAAAAGCAGTTGGAGTTGGAGAATGTGCCGGTGTTGTGATTGATTTAGTGGCAACTTTATTGTTAGAAGCTAAAGATAAATTGACATTTGCTCAGGAATCTTTCGACGAAGGAAAATGGTCTGATGCTATTTACCACGCATACGCAGGATTTGTAAATGGTGCAAAAGCATTATTACTTTCAGAAAACGAAAAAACAAATAATCACGCAGGAATTGTTGACTTGTTTGATACTGTTTTTATTGCAACTAATAAAATTGGATTGCCAACAACATTCAGAGAATTGGTTTATCAAATCAATCAAAATGAACCGAGCGAAGCGTTTGCAAAACAATATATTGAAGAAGGAATTGCATTTTTTGCAATTATAGAAAAATACAGAGCTCAAGAATTAGCAAATGCTTAATATTAAACCAAAAGTAACTTTAGTCGGTGCAGGTCCCGGCGATCCGGATTTGCTTACGCTGAAAGGTGTAAAAGCATTGGCTGAAGCGAATGTGGTTTTGTACGATGCATTGGCCAATGATGAAATATTAGCGCATGCTCCCAAAAATGCCATCAAAATTTTTGTTGGAAAAAAGATAGGTAATCACGCTTATACGCAGGATCAAATCAATCAATTGATTGTTGATAATGCATTGACTTACGGAAATGTAGTGCGATTAAAAGGTGGTGATCCGTTTATTTTTGGGCGGGGAAGCGAAGAAATTGAATTTGCAGAAAGTTTTGGAATCGAAACAGTTGTCATTCCCGGAATTTCTTCAGTAGTGGCAGTTCCGGCAAGTCAGGGAATCTCAATTACAAAAAGAGGTGTTTCAGAAAGTTTCTGGGCAATCACAGGCACAACTTCTGACAGAAAATTATCTTCAGATGTGGCTCTGGCAGCTCAATCATCTGCAACAGTTGTTATTTTGATGGGAATGCACAAATTGCCTCAAATTATCGATTTGTTTCAAAAAGAAAACAAAGGAGATTTGCCTGTAGCAATTATCCAAAACGGAACAACCAAAGATGAAAAAGTGGGAGTGGGAACAGTAAATTCAATTTTAGAAATTGTAAAAGAGAAAAAACTGAGTTCACCAGCCATTATTGTTCTCGGAAACGTTGTTCGCGAAAGCAATAAATTAAAGGGATTCTACGAAGAATTTCTATCAAAAGAAATTGCAAGATAAAGTTCCGTAGGAACGATCATATTGTAGCGCCGGGTTTCAACCCGGGGAACGCAGGATTTATTTTGATGTTGTTAAGAATAAATCCTCTAATTTTGATTGGATGAAATAAAATTAAAATGGAACAAAACGAATTATATCCAATATTCTTAAAACTTCACAATCTAAATGTGTTGATTGTGGGCGGAGGAAATGTTGGACTAGAAAAGCTCTCTTTTTTATTAAAATCGAGTCCGAATGCAAATGTTGAGGTTGTAGCACCTGATTTTCACTTAGAAATTAAAGTTTTGGCAGAAAATCATCCTTCAATTAAATTGACGGAAGCTAAGTTTAAAAAGAAAATGCTCAAAAAACGCCATATGGTAATTGCTTGTACCGATGATTTAGAAGTCAACAAAAGAGTATATGATTTATCCAGAAAGCGTTATTTGATTTGCAATATTGCCGATACACCAGATTTGTGTGATTATTATTTAGGCGGAATCGTAACGAAAGGAAATGTAAAAATTGCAATTTCGACCAACGGAAAATCGCCAACAACTGCTAAAAGATTGCGGGAGTTTTTCGAAGAAGTAATTCCGGAAGATATCAATCAAATGGTCGAAAACCTCAATGAATATCGCAAAACCTTAAAAGGCGACTTTGAAGAAAAGGTAAAGAGAATGAATGAAATTACATCTTCACTAAAAAATAAGGAGTAAAAAGTTTCACAAAGAAATCAATGACAAAAATCATTGGCAGTAGAATAAATTATTCGTTTCTTTGTATTATTAAGAATGATTATAAACAACAACCATAATGATTAAAACAGATATACTTATAATTGGAGCAGGACCAACAGGTTTATTTGCCGTTTTCGAGGCAGGATTATTAAAATTAAAATGTCATATTTTAGATGCTTTGCCACAAGCAGGAGGACAACTTTCAGAATTGTATCCAAAAAAGCCTATTTATGATATTCCTGGTTTCCCTGAAGTTTTAGCAGGAGATTTAATTGATAACTTACAAGAACAAATTAAGCAGTTTGAACCAGGTTATACATTAGGAGAACGCGCAGAAACAATCGAAAAACAAGAAGACGGAAGCTTTATTGTAACCTCAAACAAAGGAACTAAATTTCACGCGCCGGTTATCGCCATCGCTGGAGGTTTAGGAAGTTTTGAGCCTCGTAAACCACTTATAGAAGATATCGAGTTTTATGAAGATAAAGGAGTAAAATACTTCATCAAAAATCCGGAGAAATTCAGAGATAAAAGAGTTGTAATTGCCGGAGGAGGAGATTCAGCTTTAGACTGGAGTATCTTTTTGGCAAATGTAGCTTCAGAAGTAACTTTAATTCACAGAAGAAACGAATTTAGAGGAGCTCTTGATTCTGTAGAAAAAGTACAGGAATTAAAAACTTCCGGGAAAATTAAATTAATTACACCAGCAGAAGTTATCGGAATCAATGGTGCTGAGCACGTTGAATCGTTAGATATCGAAGAAAACGGAGCACACCGTAAAATCGAAACAGATTTCTTCATTCCACTTTTCGGATTAACGCCAAAATTAGGTCCAATCGCAGACTGGGGATTAGAAATCGAGAAAAATGCCATTAAAGTAAACAACGCATTAGATTACCAAACTAATATTCCGGGAATCTTCGCAATTGGAGACGTAAACACATACCCAGGAAAATTAAAATTAATCCTTTGTGGTTTCCACGAAGCAACTTTAATGTGTCAGGCGGCATACGCAATCATCAATCCGGGTAAAAAATATGTATTAAAATATACAACAGTTTCCGGAGTAGACGGTTTCGACGGAACTCGTAAAGAAGCACCAAAAGCAGTTGTGAAAGCGATAGTCTAAGTTGCTAAGACGCTAAGATACTAAGGTTCTAAGATTTTTATATACAAAGCTCAAACTTATGGTTTGGGCTTTTATTTTTAAATAATAAAGAACAATTTTTATTGTAGATATTTTAAAACATAGCCAGTGGTTTCAACCACTGGAGCGCAATGTATATTACAATGCGTAATCATAAACATAGCTATTGGTTTCACCACTATCAATAGATAATCACGATCCGTCTCCCATGGTTGAAACCTTGGGCTATATTTGAAAAATAGGAACCAAATTTAAAACTTAGAACCTTAGTTCCTTAGTATCTCAGAACCTTAAAAAAAAAACTTGCAAGTCGCAAGGCTATTTCATACCTTTGCACTGTTCTTAAAATTATTGAAAGTTATCACGAAAGGCGGAGGGATAGACCCGATGAAACCTTAGCAACCCTTTATCATAAAGAAGGTGCTAAATTCTACTTTGTACTAGTTCATAGTATTAAAGATAGATAACAAAAATACATTACACGTATTTCTCAACTTTTCCTGACAACCATACAATATTATTTTACTGAATTCAGTATTATGAGCGAATCATTGACGCATTTTTTGCTGTCAACAGTTCCCGCTTTCGTCTTTATCTCTCCGTTTCACTGCGAGGATATCGACTCAATCGGGGCTAATTAGCCAACAATAGTGAATTTTTGGAATCAATGTGAATCAAAACGCATATCGTAAAAGGTTTTCAAAGCCTATTAGGTATGTTTTAAATAATAGAATAAAAAAGCTTAGTGTCTTAGCGTCTTCGTGGCAAAAGGCAAGTAGTCATGGCAATAACAATTCAGGAAGCAATAAAAAAAAATATCCTAATCCTTGATGGAGCAATGGGAACAATGCTGCAACGCTATAATTTCTCGGAAGAAGATTTTCGTGGAGAGCGTTTCAAAGATTTCCCGCATCCGTTAAAAGGAAACAACGATTTACTATCCATAACACAACCACAAGCGATCCGCGATGTTCACGCCGCTTATTTTGAAGCTGGCGCTGACATCGTAGAAACCAATACTTTTTCAGGAACTACGATCGGTATGGCCGATTATTTCCTGGAAGATTTGGTTTATGAATTAAACTATGAATCGGCTAAAATTGCCAGAGAAGTAGCCGATGAATTCACCGCTAAAAATCCTAACAAACCACGTTTTGTTGCCGGATCCATCGGTCCAACAAACAGAACAGCAAGTATGTCACCAGATGTAAACGATCCGGGTTACAGAGCCGTAACATTTGATGATTTGCGAATTGCCTACAAGCAACAAGTAGAAGCCTTAATGGATGGTGGCTGCGATTTACTTTTGGTAGAAACTATTTTCGATACGTTAAATGCAAAAGCAGCACTTTTCGCAATCGAAGAAGTAAAAGACGAACGTAATCTTGATATTCCAATAATGGTTTCAGGAACAATTACCGATGCATCAGGAAGAACACTTTCGGGACAAACGGTTGAAGCGTTTTTGATTTCAGTATCACATATTCCGTTATTGAGCGTTGGTTTCAATTGCGCTCTTGGAGCCGATTTGTTGAAACCTTATTTAAAAACCTTATCTCAGCATACACAGTTCAACGTTTCGGCACATCCAAATGCAGGCTTGCCAAACGCGTTCGGACAATATGATGAAACACCGGAACAAACACAGGCCTTAATCAAAGAATATTTAGATGATAATTTAATTAATATTATCGGTGGTTGTTGCGGAACAACTCCGGATCATATCAGATTAATTGCTGAGGTTGCGAAGGATTATAAGCCGCGTGTTGCGCCGGTATTTGCTTAATGTTTACGTTTCCTGCAAGGTTTTCAAAACCTTGTAGGTATAAATTTGTTGGCGAATAAATGGCAAACCTACAAGGTTTTGGAAACCTTGCAGGTTGAATTGAGAATAAAAGTTTCGAGGAACAAAACGTAGATGGGAAGAATTTATTCCGTTGAAAATTTAACAAATGGCAGAAGACAAAAGAGATCCGGGAAAAAGAGAACTTATAGGAGGAATAGTTCTTCTTGCAATAATATTTACGGTCATTTTTTTTTCAAATAAAAGTAACAACGAGTATAAAAAATATGAGAAGACGTTCAAAGGAGAAACTATTGGATTTGTAACCAGAATTGAACACGCGGGAAAAAGAGATTATTTAAAATATTATTACTATTCGGGTAGAAAAATTTTATCTGAAGTTTCTAGCAGAGATAATAGCCTTGTCGACAAGTTTTATAAAGTAAAATACGATTTAAATAACTCAGAAAATAACTACATAGTTTTAGAAGAAGAATTAAAACCTGATTCAATTACACTAGTTAAAGCGGGATTTACTAAAACGAAATATTACATATATGATGCAGGTGTAACTTGCAAATATATAGAGAAGTCAAAATGGAAATAGTGAATTAGGGAAAAGTTCCGTAGGAACGAAATATTGGTAGCAACGGAATTTATTCCGTTGAAAAAAAGATGACCCAATAATAGAGTTCCGTAGGAACGAAATATAAAATTGGTTCAAAGATTTGAAAAATTTATTTCAAAAACGATAATTGAAATCGTGAAAAAATAAATCGTCTTTTGAAACCGAGTTTGCGTGAGGGATAGAAGTGGATAGCCCACAGCCTGACGAAGGAAGTGCGAGGACTAGAAACGGATAGCTCGATTCGCCGCGGCGAAACACGCCCAAAATAAGATTATTAAAAAACGAAATATACCTACAAGGTTTCGAAAACCTTGCAGGAAAAATAAAGAATAAAAAAACTCAGAACCTTAGTCCCGAGGCTTCGGGATCAGGATCTTAGTAACTTAGAAAAAATGGCAGAAAAAAGAAGAGACCTTGTATTAGCAGGATTAGAACCGTTGATTATTACGCCAACAAGTGTTTTTGTAAACATTGGCGAGCGTACGAATGTAACGGGTTCTAGAAAATTCCTTCGCTTAATCAAGGAAGAGAAATATGACGAGGCGCTTGATATTGCAAGACAACAAGTAGAAGGTGGAGCACAAATCATCGATATTAATATGGATGAGGGAATGCTTGATGGTGTTCAGGCAATGACAAAATTTTTGAATTTAATTGCATCAGAACCCGATATTTCGAGAGTGCCGATTATGATCGATAGTTCGAAATGGGAAATCATTGAAGCAGGTCTAAAAGTAGTACAAGGAAAAAGCGTTGTCAACTCGATTTCGTTGAAAGAAGGTGAAGAAGCCTTTATTCATCACGCCAAATTAATCAAACGATACGGAGCTGCAGCAATTATCATGGCTTTTGACGAAGTAGGTCAGGCCGATAATTTTGACCGAAGAGTGGAGATTTGCCAGCGTTCGTATGATATTTTGGTTAACAAAGTTGGTTTTCCTCCACAGGATATTATTTTCGATTTAAACATTTTTCCCGTTGCAACCGGAATGGAAGAACATCGCCTGAATGCTTTGGACTTTTTTAGAGGTACAAAATGGGTTCGTGATAACTTGCCACACGCACATATTAGTGGTGGAGTAAGTAATGTTTCGTTCTCTTTTAGAGGAAACGATCACGTTCGTGAAGCGATGCATTCGGTGTTTTTATACCACGCGATCAAGAACGGAATGACGATGGGAATTGTGAATCCGGAGATGCTTTCGATTTACGATGATATTCCGAAAGATTTATTAGAACACGTTGAAGATGTAATTCTGGACAGGCGTGACGATGCAACAGAACGACTTTTAGATTTTGCTGAGAACGTAAAAGGCGAAGTAAAAAGTGATGAAAAAGCAATTCAGGAATGGCGTTTGGGAACTGTTCAGGAGCGTATTACACATTCGTTAGTAAAAGGAGTTGATGCTTTTATTGAAGAAGATGTTGAAGAAGCACGTTTGGCCGCAACAAAACCAATTGAAGTTATCGAAATCAATTTGATGACAGGAATGAATGTGGTTGGAGATTTATTCGGAAGTGGAAAAATGTTCCTGCCTCAGGTTGTAAAATCGGCACGTGTAATGAAAAAAGCCGTTGCTTATTTACTGCCTTATATTGAAGCAAGCAAACAAGCCGGAGATAAACAAGGAAACGGAAAAATATTGATGGCAACCGTAAAAGGTGACGTTCACGATATTGGTAAAAATATTGTTTCGGTAGTTTTAGCCTGTAACAATTATGAGATTGTAGATCTTGGCGTTATGGTGCCTCCGGAAAAAATTATTGCCGCGGCGATTGAACATAATGTTGACATTATTGGTTTAAGCGGACTGATTACGCCTTCGCTTGACGAAATGGTGTATCTGGCCAAAGAATTAGACAAACAAGATATTAAAATCCCGATTATGATTGGTGGAGCTACCACTTCGCGTGCGCATACCGCTGTGAAAATCGCTCCGCAATATAGAGAAACTGTAATTCACGTAAACGATGCTTCGCGCGCCGTGACAGTTGCAGGAAATCTTCTAGATCATAACCGTAAAATATATGCAAGCGATATTCGTGCAGAATACGATTCGTTTAGAGAAACGTTTTTAAATCGTTCAAGAGATAAAAATTTCTTAAGTATCGAAGATGCACGTAAAAATAAAATGCAATTAGACTGGAGTGAATACACACCGACAAAACCAAAATTTATTGGAAAACAAACCGTTGAGGTTGATCTGGATGTTTTGGTTCCGTATATAGACTGGACGCCGTTTTTTCAAACTTGGGAATTGCATGGAAAATATCCTGCGATTTTAACGGATGAGGTTGTGGGTAAAGAAGCAACTTCTCTTTTTGCAGATGCTCAGGCGATGCTCAAAGTAATTTTGGCTGAGAAAAAACTACAAGCAAAAGGTATTTATGGAATTTTTCCTGCGAATCAGGTTGATGATGACGATATCGAATTGCGTGATGAAAATGGAAAAGTTTTAGAGAAATTCTTAACGCTTCGTCAGCAATCACAAAAAACAAAAGGCGCGCCGAATATTGCATTGTCTGATTTTATTCTGCCAAAAGAAAGCGGAATAGAGGATTATATGGGAGCTTTTTGTGTGACAACCGGTTTTGGTGTAGACGAATGGGCCGCAGAATTTGAGAAGGATTTGGATGATTATAATTCGATTATGGTTAAGGCATTGGCCGATCGTTTTGCTGAGGCTTTTGCCGAATATCTTCACGAAAAAGTTCGTAAAGATTTCTGGGGTTATGATATAGAAGAATCTTTAACAAACGAAGAATTAATTAAAGAAAATTATAAAGGAATTCGTCCGGCGCCAGGATATCCGGCTTGCCCGGATCACCTGGAAAAACCAACGATTTGGAAACTTTTAAATGTAGCCGAAGAAATTGGAGTTACGTTAACGGAAAGCATGGCGATGTGGCCGGCTTCCTCTGTTTCAGGATATTATTTCGGAAACCCAAAAAGCAGGTATTTCGGACTAGGAAAAATAAAAGAAGATCAGGTGGTTGATTACGCCAAACGACGTAACGTGCCAACAGATTACGCAATGAAATGGTTAAACCCTAATATAGCAGATTAAAAAGTTTTCAGGTTTATTTAGTTTCAGGTTTCAAGTTCTCTAAAGCAACTTGAAACCTGAAACTTGAAACAAAAAAAGATATTTGATTTATGTTTTTGATTCAGATTTTTTACACAAACAACTCAAAATTCATAATTCATAACTCATAATTTAAAGAATGAAAGTAACAGAACATATAGAAAACGCCAAAGGAAATACATTATTCTCATTTGAACTTATTCCGCCTCAAAAAGGGAAAAGCATTCAGGAATTATACGATAATATCGATCCGTTGATGGAGTTTAAACCGCCATTTATTGATGTAACAACTTCACGCGAAGAATACATTTATATTGATAAAGGCAACGGGCTTTTGGATAAAAAGTTAACTCGTATGCGTCCGGGAACGCTTGGAATTTGCGCTTCTATAAAACACAAATACAATGTTGATACTGTGCCTCACTTGCTTTGCGGTGGATTTACGCAGGAAGAAACAGAATACATGCTGGTTGATTGTCAGTATTTGGGAATCAACAATGTAATGGCACTTCGTGGGGATGCCATGAAAGATGAACAATCTTTTGTGCCAAAAGTTGGTGGTAATAGTTTTGCTATCGATTTAGTTCGTCAAATCAACGACTTAAATTGCGGAAAATATCTGCATGAAGTTATGGATGCCGACAATAAAGCTGATTTTTGTATTGGAGTTGCGGGATATCCTGAGAAACATTTAGAATCTCCTTCATTACAATCAGATTTAAAAAGACTGAAAGAAAAAGTAGATGCAGGAGCAGATTATGTGGTGACACAAATGTTTTTTGACAATGCTAAATATTTTACTTTTGTAGAAAAAGCGAGAGAAATGGGTATCACAATTCCTATTATTCCGGGAATTAAACCAATCGCCGTTCAAAGACATTTACAAATTTTACCACAGATTTTCAGAATTGATTTACCGGAAGATTTAATCGATGCTGTTGATAAATGCAAAAACAATGCAGAAATAAAACAAGTAGGAATCGAGTGGGCAATTCAGCAATCGTTAGAATTAAAAGCCGCCGGAGTTCCTGTTTTACATTATTATTCAATGGGAAAATCTGAAAATATTCGCCAAATCGCGAGTCAGATTTTTTAATATTTAAATACAATGCTGTAATCTTTGTCAAAGTTCAAAACTTTGACAAAGATATTGCTAGCTTGGAATTTGGGAGTTAAAGTTTGGAATTTTTTAAATTTAAACATTATGGAAAAAGAAGAATTACAAGCGATAGCTTCTCAGCTAAAACATCCAACGGGAGAAAAAGGAATTGAAATGGCAAATATGATGAATGAAACCAACATCAATATGACACGCCATTCTGTTCAAAATCTAAATATAAAAGCCGGAAATTCTATTTTGGAATTAGGTCACGGAAATGCGGGACATGTAGAATTTTTATTAGAACAAGCAGAAAACTTAAAATATTACGGACTGGAAATGTCTCAACTAATGTTTCAGGAAGCACGTCAGATCAACAGGAATTTTGTCTCTCAAAAACAAGCTTTATTTTCGCTTTATGATGGAAATACAATTCCGTTTGAAGAGGATTCTTTCGATAAAATATTTACCGTAAATACTATTTATTTTTGGCAGGAACCAGAAAAATTACTTCTGGAAATTTACAGGGTTCTGAGACCAAACGGAAATTTCTGCCTCACATTTGCAGAAGAAGACTTCATGAAGAAACTTCCTTTCACTCAATTTGAATTTGAACTCTACAACACCGAAAAAGCACAGCAATTAATAAAGAAAACACCTTTTAAAATTGTTTATACAGAAACTCAAACAGAGAAAGTAAAAAGTAAAACAGGAGAATTGGTTGACAGAGCATTTACTACATTGGTTTTAGAAAAATAACAAAAAGTTAGAATAATAATTTTCGAACTCTTTTTTTGAGTACTTTAATTGATTTTTTTATTGCAAGTTTCTATTTCTGAATCCTAAATACTTTTTATAATTATGGAAGTTAAAAAAATCAATTTTCTCAAAAGTTACAGTAGTATTCTGTTGCTTCTTGGAGGTATTATTCTGGGAAGTATTTTAGGCCTTTTTTTGGGTAAAGATGTCATGGTTATAAAACCGCTTGGCGACATCTTTTTGAACCTGCTTTTCACAGCAATTATTCCGCTTATATTTTTCACGATTGCTTCTTCTATTGCTAATTTAGAAAAAACAGAAAAGTTAGGAAAGCTTTTCATTATTATGATTGCTGTATTTTTAGCCACAGTCTTAATTTCGGCAATAGTTATGATTGCAGCAGTTTATGTTTTTCCTATCCATCAAAATATTATAATTTCTAAAGTTCCTATTGAAAATATTGAGTCAGCAAGTATTGGCGAACAAATTGCACAATTGCTTACGGTAAATGATTTCTTCGAATTGTTGTCCAGAAAAAGCATGTTGGCACTTATTATTTTTTCGTTTTTAATTGGTTTTGCCAGTTTGCAATCCGGAGAAAAAGGAAGCAGTTTCAGAAGTTTTCTGGATTCAGGAAATGAAGTCATGAAACAATTACTGAATATGATTATGAAATTGGCACCAATAGGTTTGGGTGCTTATTTTGCTTATCAGGTTGGCGTTTTCGGACCGCAATTATTTGGTGTTTATGCCAAACCGTTAGCGATTTATTATGGTGCTTGTATATTCTATTTCTTTGTGTTTTTTAGTTTGTATGCTTTTGTTGCAGGAGGTAAAAGAGCATTTAAAGTATTTTGGAGTAACAATATTACGCCTGCTTTAACAGCTGTAGGAACCTGCAGTAGTATTGCTACGATTCCCGCAAATCTCGAAGCGGCAGAAAGAATGAATATTCCAAATCATGTAAAAAACTTAGTTATTCCGCTCGGCGCACCTTTGCATAAAGATGGTTCCAGTATGTCATCTATCTTAAAAATAACAGTTCTTTTCGCCATGTTTGGAAAAGATTTTACCGAACCTTCAACCATACTTTTAGCTTTAGGAATTACTGTAATTGTTTCTATTGTAGAAGGCGGAATCCCGAATGGAGGTTATATTGGAGAAGTTTTGGCAATTACCGTTTACGGATTGCCAATGGAGCAAGCGTTGCCTGTAGCTATGATTTTAGGAACTTTAGTCGATCCAATTGCTACTTTATTAAATGTAAATGGCGATTTAATTTGTTCGATGATGATTTCGCGATTTTCTGAAAAAACAAAATGGTAGGTTATTTATAAATTCCAAAATTTTAAATTCCAAATTCCAATTTCTAAACTCAAATTCTGCGTTATCTGCAAATTCTGCGTGAAAAATAAATAGCAGTTTCATTAAAATAAATAATATGAATTCAGTATTACAACACGATTTAAACGATCTCGAAAATATTTTAGAAAAAGCAAAACAACAAGGAATAGATTTCTTAAATGATCTGGAAAATATTCCAACTTCTAATAAAAACTCAATTGATTATACCAGAGAATTAAACGAATTAGGCTTAGGCTCTTTGAGTGCGCTGAAAGAATTTAATGAACGATTGGCACCTTTGATGGTTGCTTCTCCGGGGCCACGGTATTGGGGTTTTGTTACCGGAGGATCAACGCCGGCGTCTATTGTGGGCGATTGGCTGGCTACGGTTTATGACCAAAATACGCAGGCCATAAAAGCACAAGGCGGTTCTTCGGCATTAATTGAATTTGAAACCATCAATTTATTATTGCAATTATTTGAGTTACCTGATTCTTTTTTAGGAGGATTTGTAACGGGAGCCACGATGTCAAATTTCACCAGTTTGGGAGTTGCGAGACAATGGTTTGGGAAACAATTTGGGAAAGATTTTGCCAAAAACGGAATTTCAGAACCAATTAATATTTTGACTGCAACACCACATTCTTCATCAATAAAATCATTGGCAATGTTAGGAATTGGAAGTAATAATTACACGACAATTAAAACAATTGAAGGCAATCGTGAAGCAATTGATATCTCTGATCTAGAAAAAAACATTGAAAGCTTAAACGGAAGGCCTTTTATACTAATTTCAAGTGCAGGAACGGTTAATACGGCCGATTTTGACGATTTTCTGGCCATTTCAAAACTAAAAGAAAAATACAATTTCTGGTGGCATATTGATGCTGCTTTCGGTGGTTTTGCCGCAGTTTCAGATAAATTTAAACACTTGGTTGAAGGCTGGGAAGGAGCAGACAGTATTACAATTGATTGCCATAAATGGTTGAATGTTCCTTATGAAAGTGCTTTTTATTTAGTTAAAAAAGAACATACAAGTTTACAAATAGAAACATTTCAAAATTCGAATGCGCCTTATTTAGGAAATCCGTTGGAGAATTTTAATTATCTAAATGTATTGCCTGAAAATTCAAGACGTTTAAGAGCTTTGCCGGTTTGGTTTTCATTATTGGCGTATGGAAAGGAAGGGTTTTGTGATATTGTAGAAAACAGTACTTCAATGGCTTTGCATTTTGGAAATCAGCTTATCGAAGATGGAAATTTTGAACTATTGGCGCCAATTCGTCTTAATAATGTTTGTTTTACTTTAAAAGGAGATCACAACCAGGAAAAAGTTTCTCAATTCTTAACAGAGTTAAATGACCGCGGCAAGGTTTTTATGACACCAACAGTTTATCGCAACCGAAAAGGAATCAGAGCTTCATTTGTAAATTGGCGAACTACAGAAAATGACATTCAAACAGTAATTGAAGAAATGAAAGCTGTTTTTTTAGAAATATAACAAAAATTACAAGTATTTATTAAAAGTCCTGTTTACCCATAAACAGGACTTTTTTTGTGAATTTTTGTAAGTTTTTTAATAAAATGTTTTTATCTTTTTTTAACCCTTTTGATTATTTTTTAAGCAATTATTAAGACTGAATTAAGTTAATCTTAATAATTGAGTCTTTTTTTTTGAGAAAAAACAGTTTAAAAGTTAATTATAATCCTTATTTAGAATAATTAAATATAATTTGGAAAAACCCATTGGAGAAGTTAATTTTGTGCCAAATTTTAACTGTCATTCAAATTTTAAATAATGCAAATAAAAAGATTGTTAATCTTGATGCTGGTTTTGCTGGCATCAATTCAGGGTTTTTCGCAAAGTAGTAAAGTAAATTTAACCGGTGTCATTTTAACAGATAGTGGTCAGCCTGCTGAAGGTGTTTCTGTAGCATTAAAAGGAACAGCTTATTCAACATTAACAAATGAAAAAGGGGAATATGAACTAAGTGCCGAACCGGGCAATTATGTTTTATCCGTTACCTATGTTGGATACAAATCAAAACAAACAAAAATTAATCTGCAATCTAATCAAACTGCACCAAGCATTAGTATAGAAGAAGATATGGCGGCTTTGGATGAGGTTCAGGTAACAGGTAAAACAAAGGTACAACGAGTGAGGGAACAGGCTTTTAATATCACGGCTGTTGACTTAAAGCAACTTTATAATACTTCAGCTGATTTGAATCAGGTATTAAATAAAACTACTGGTGTACGTGTACGCGAATCAGGAGGAATGGGATCGGCTTTTAATTTCTCTTTAAATGGATTTTCGGGAGATCAGGTTAAATTTTTTCTAGATGGAATTCCTATTGACAATTACGGCTCATCTTTTACTTTAAATAATATTCCTGTAAATATGGCTGAACGCATCGATGTTTATAAAGGCGTTGTACCAATTGAATTAGGAGGTGATGCATTAGGTGGAGCGGTAAACATTGTAACAAATAAAAATGTAAATCATTATATAGATGCTTCTTATAGTTTTGGCTCGTTTAATACACATAAAGCTGCTATTAATACCAGATTTACAAGTAAAAAAGGATTGGTAGCAAATATTAATGCTTTTGCTAATTATTCGGACAACAGTTATAAAGTCGATGCAAGTATTCCGGATTCTTTTTCTGGAGTATATGGGCCAATTCAAAAACTTAAACATTTTCACGATGGTTATAAACAGGGTACGGTTATGGCAGAAGTTGGAGTGAAAGACAAAAAATATGCAGACTATTTATTAATTGGTGCTGCTGTAAGTGCTAATAAAAAAGAAATACAACAAGGAACAACAATGTTAAGAGTTGTTGGTGATGCTTTTACAGATAGTCAGAATTTTGTTCCTTCGATAAAATATAAAAAATCAAATTTATTTACTAAAGATTTGACAGCCACTTTAGCTGCTTCTTATAACATTGCACAAGAACGAACTGTCGATACTTCATCTGCAAGATATGATTGGTCTGGACACTATGAGATTAAAAGTTATGAAAGTGGAGGAGAAATAAATACTGTTAAAACCTTAATGGTATTTGATGTAAAATCACTTCAGAGTAATGCAAATCTTAAATACGACTTAAACGAGAATAATTCTTTCGCCCTTAATTATACTTATTTAGGCTATAAACGTAAGCAGGATAACGAGTATACAACTACAGATATACCAACAGAACCTTACATCAATAAAAATATACTTGGGCTTTCTTATAGTTTATCAGCATTAGAGAAAAGGCTGTCTTATACGACTTTTGCCAAAATGCTTGATTTACACGGAGAAATAATGACCCAGGAAAATGGAGTAATAAAGCCTTCATTTAATGATTTAGGATACGGTACTGCTGCAGCTTATTTTGTAATTCCTGAGGAGTTTCAGGTGAAAGCATCTTATGAACATGCTTTTAGGCTTCCGTCAGCAATTGAATTATTAGGAGATGGTGGAGTTAGGATAAATCCAAATCCAACGCTTGAACCTGAAGTTAGTGATAATGTTAACTTAGGTTTCGCTTATAAAAAAACATACAAAGTCCATTCTTTTGCATTTGAAGGAAATTTGCTTTACAGAAAGGCAAATAATTTTATTCAGCCTCAATTAGATGGTAATAAAAGTATAAACGTCAACTTCAAAAATATTCAGGTAACAGGTATTGATGGAGTTATTCATTATGGCTACAAACAATGGTTCACTTTTGATTTAAATACTACATATCAAAAAACGCTGAACATGGACGATACACTTCTGCCAGGAACGAATCAGGTTAATTACTTATATAAAACGCAAGTACCTAACGTACCAATTTTTTATGGAAATGCTAATCTCGGTTTCTACTTTAAAAATTTAAAATACACTGACGATTTATTTACTATTAATTTATCGACTAGTTATGCAGGCAGTTATTATTTAAATCCTCCAACATTAGGAAAACAGAATAAAAAAGAAATTCCTGAACAGGTTTATTATTCAGCATCTTTAGCTTATTCACTAAAAAACGGTCGTTATAACATTGCTTTAGAATGCTTTGATATTACTGATGTGAAGTTATACGATTATTATAATGTGCAAAAACCGGGTAGATCATTTACTCTAAAGTTGAGATATTTCTTTATGTAGTTTAATCCGCCTTTTAAAAAAACAATTCAAATACAATCAATATAAAAATCTGTTAAACAACAGGAAAAAATTAATTAAAAATCAAATAGATATGAAAACAATTAAAAATTTATTAGCATTAACGCTAATGTCAGTTGCGTTTTTCTCATGCAGCAGTGATAATTCAGATGACAATACAACAGAAGGAAGTAAATATGTTTTAGGTTATCAAACAGCAACCTGGAATAGTAATTATATGTGGAGTTTTGATTCATTAGATCAATTAATGACCGGAACTATTGACATGACAGGAAAAGGAATTGAGCAAGGTGGTTCATATATTCCACTTGCAAATACTATGTTTGCTTGTGATACAGAAGTAGAAGGAGCTGCTCCTTTTTATTTAAATGCTGCTAGTCAATTAGTTGCTGGAAACCGCGTGTTTATTGAATCACAGTTTGCATATGGAGTGACAGATGACGATAAATTATTAATTGTTGGTGCTTCTTGGGAAGGAAGTTCTACAGATAATGAATTAATTATTTATGATCCGGTAAAACAGGCTATTACAGGTCGTAAATTTAATAATTTTGCTACAACTACAGGGCGTTTTGATTTTCCAACAGGAGTAACTGTTGTAGGAGATAAAGTATTCGTTTCTGTATTTGATAGAGATGCAAGCGATAACTGGGCTATTGATCAAAAACAAGCTTATATCAGAGTTTATGATTATCCATCATTAAACTTTGTGAAAAGAATCGCTGATACACGTACAACTGCAGTAGGAATGTATTATACAAATACTGGGATCATTCGTACTGATTCAGGTAACGTTTATACTTTCTCTTCAAATGCTATGGCTGCTGGTTATGTTGCAATAGAAGATGAACATTCTGGAATTTTGCGTATTAATAAAGGACAGACTGATTTTGACGCTAATTATTTCTTAGATATCCAGGCAAGTACTCTTAACGGAAAAGTAATTGCAGCATATCCACTTGGAGGCGAAAAAGCATATATTGTTTACCTTCCAACTGCAGACGATACTGTAGATTGGGGATTTCTTAATCATTCTTCATACAAGTTTAAATCTGCAATTATAGATTTACCTTCTAAAACTATAACTCCAGTTACAGGATTACCTCTTCACGCTGGTGATAGTTATTTTGGAGTTGGAAGTTTATTTGTAGAGGATGGAAACGCTTACAAAGCTTTTGTAACTAATGATGAAGTTCGTGTTTACAAAATTAATATCGCAACTGGTGTTGCAACTGCAGGAGCAAAAGTTACTGGAGGTGGAACTGATATTTCGGCTATTACAAAATTAACTCCAAGACAATAATTCTAAGAGTTTTTTAATACTTAACCATATAATCAATGTCTCGACGGATATTGATTATATGGTTTTTTTAATAATAACGATTTCATTATTGATGAAATACTAAGATTGCTATAATGTCTACAATCAATACAAAACCTTCTAAAACAAAATCCAAATCCAAATCACGCTTCAGTAAAATAAACGCCTGGCTTCATTTATGGCTCGGACTTGCTTCTGGAATTGTAGTCGTAATAATGGGAGTTACAGGCTGTATTTTGGTTTTTGAGCATGAAATAAAAGGATTGACTTCGCCTTGGTTAAATGTAGAAGCTCAAAGTCCGGAGAAAGTTTTGCCCCCTTCTCAAATCTATGCTTTGGTCAGGAAAGCTTTGCCGGAAAAGGAAATTCATGGCTTATGGTATAATGGTTTAGATAAAACAATAAAAGTTGATGTTGAATCAGATTCTTTGATTTATGTAAATCCTTATAATGGTAAGATAACCGGAATGGTTGATCATGAAGATTTTTTCCATGAAATAGACGAAGGGCACCGCTATTTGTGGCTGGGGAAAGAAATAGGAACTGCCATAACATCATGGGCAACCTTTATTTTCTTTTTTTTGCTTATCAGCGGACTTATTCTTTGGTTTCCAAAAAAATGGAATAAAACTACGATAAATAGCAGTTTTAAAATTAAATGGAATGCTAAGTTTAAACGTTTGAATTATGATTTGCATAACGTAATGGGGTTTTATACACTCATTTTGGCTTTGCTTATTTCATTAACTGGATTGATTATGACTTTTCATTGGGTAAGAGAAAGTACTTATTGGATTACCGGTGGCTGGGCAAATGAAAAAGAGAAAAAAGAACAAATTCTTTCAGTCAAAAAAGATGTATTAGCTACACCACAATTAGATAAACTAACAGATGCAGATTTTATCTGGAATAAAGTTCGAAAAGAAATCGCAAAAGAAAATAAAGAAGCCGTTATTATTCATTTTCCTGATGAGCCAAAGGATGATTTTTATGCCTGTACAGATATGCATAACGGAAATTGGAGAGATTTGTATTTTGATCCAAAAACATTAGAACTGCTTCCGAATTCAAGAAAATACATTGACGATGAAAAATTCCATGATTGGATGAGTCGCTCTAATTATAGTCTTCATGTTGGTGCCATCGGCGGATTAACAACTAAAATAATTTATTTTGCAGCCAGTTTAATTTGTGCCAGTTTGCCAATTACAGGTTTTTATATTTGGTTAGGAAGAAAGAAAAAACAGAAACCAACAGTAAAATCTTAGCTTTTATTTCAAACGTATTGGTTTGAATGAGAATAGAAAAGCCTTTTGAAAATACATTAACGATTTTCAAAAGGCTTTTTTCCTTCTTAGATTAAAGTAAATAAGTTTTTGATGATGTTTTATAATACAAAAGAGCCTGCTAACTACAAACAGGCTCTTTACTAACACAAAAAAACAAAAAAACAAAGATTGAATTATATTATAGGCTTATATTCTATAGGTAAAGGCAATTGTAGCAATACGGTTATCAAGCTCGTATTGTTTATTAATTCCTGTTTGTCCGATGACCGATTTAATATCAAAATTATTAGTGTTGAAAATATCAGTAAAATTCAGTTTGATATTTCCTTTATTTGCCAAAATTTGTTTCGAAATTCCGATGCTGAAATCAAAAAAATCAGCTCTTTCATAAATACCTAAATTTGATTTCGATTGATATTGTGCATTTGCTTCAGCTTTCCATGTTTCAGAAATTGTAAAGGCATTTTGTGCACTTAAATTAAAAGTAATTATTGGGTCTATTATATCTGTATTTACAGTATTTCCCATAAATTTATTTTCAAAAACATTAAAAAGTGTATTGAGTGACCACCATTTGTATATTTCATTTGTGTTGGTAATATTTACACCATAATTATATGATTTATCTACATTAATTTGAGAAGTTACTGTTGTATTGGTTGCAGGATTGTAGACATACACTTCTGTAAAAACATCTTTTGTTTTGCTAAAATATACCGAAGCCATAAAAGTGCTTTTCCATGCATATCCAATTTCTGCTGCATGAGTAATTTCGGGAACTAAATTTGGATTTCCCTGCGAATAATTAAAAGAATCATCATAAAAACGGAATGGGTTTAAATCAAATTGGCTTGGTCTGTTAATCCTTTTGCTATACGATGCGTGTACAGAATTATTTTCATTAAATTCATATTTCATTGAAACACTAGGAAACCATTTCAGGTAATCATCTTTATGCTCTTCATTCAACGTTTTTTGTAGAATATTAATAGCTGTATATTCCGTTCTTAACCCACCCTGAATATTAAGTTTTTCCATTTGATATTTATAGTTCGCATAAGCCGCATAAATCTGTTCCTTATATTCAAAATGATTGGTCGAATTTGCATCTATAATCCATTGGTTATTTTCGTTATATTCATAAACCGATGGATTATCATTGTTTTTCAACCCTGCTTTAAATCCCCATTCAATGCTTTCCTTTTCTTTTAGGGGATTTGTAAAATCAACTTTTCCTGTAAAAACTTTTAATTGCGAAGGAATAAAACCTCTTCTGTCATTAATAACAGTTGAGCTTGACTGATCTGTATTTTGGGCACTCTGAAACTGATTTGATCTAAATTTAGATGTCTCGTATTCAAAATCAAAAGTCATATTTTTTCCTTCAGTATCAAATTTATGAACTCCGGAAAAAGCATAAGTATAATCATTCCATTTCTCTTTACTGTCATTATAAGTCAAAGCATCAAATTGTAATTGATCTTGCGCATTCAATAACGTATTTCTTCCGTTGGCAATATTTTCATAACGGCCAATTTTAGCATCAACATACGCTTCTAAATTAGTTTTAGGCGAAATTTCGTAAGTAGTTCCAATTTTGAAATTGTTTGAAGTCAAGGGTTCGTCAGTCGTTGCGTTCTGATAATTTTTAGTTACAATTTCTTGTCTGGTATTGTCGGTATATTGAATCTGATCATATTTTTTGCGCTCTTCTTCGCCTCTAAAGGTGTAGCTGTAGTTTCCGTAAACACCAAATTTGTCTTTGTTATAGCTTAAATTTATTCCTGAATTTGTTCTGTTTTTTCTACCTCTTCCATAACTTGAAAAAGCGGTTCCTTTTAAGCCGGAATTGCTTGGTTTTTTTAGAATAATATTGATAATTCCGGCTTTTCCGGTTGCATCATATTTTGATGAAGGATTGGTAATAACTTCAATTTGTTTGATATTTGATGAGGTTGTCGATTTTAAATAATTAGCCAGTTCCTTTTGAGAAAGCTGAGTTAATTTGCCATTTATCATAACACCAACGCCTTGTTGCCCGCGAATTGATAATTCGCCATCCTGAGAAACCACAACACCTGGAGCGCGGCTTAAAACGTCTAATGCCGTTCCACCTTCAGAAACAATACTGTTTTCAACATTAAAAACCATTCTGTCTGATTTTTGAGTATAAAGAACCTTCTTTTTTACAATAACAATTTCGTCAAGCGCATTTATAGAGGTTTCAACAATACTGTCCGTTTCTTTTTCTGTTTGTGAATAACTGTAGACAGAAAAAGCAAGCATAAGAGAGGTTATAATATTTTTCATATTATGGTAATATTTAATTTAAGAGAGATTTTTCAACTCTCATTGAATTGGGATTTAAATAAGTTTGGAATGTTTTTATGGTAAAACAATGCGTTCGAGTTTTTCTGAAAGAACTTTTCGAAAATGCAAAATACGATTGATTAATCGGAGGAAGTATTTTTTGAAGGAGGAGTATAGAGATAACATTTTGAACGTTTTTTGGAGTTTTTATTTTCCAAATATAACACTATTTATATCAAGTCTAAATAAAAATAACTATAAATTTTTCAAGAAAACACCAAAACACTGGGAATGAACCGTTTTTAAAACTTCGAAAACTTAACCTTAGAAATAAAGTAAGAAAAATGAATAATTGAATTCTATTGAAAAATAGACAAACAAAAAAGCCCGTTTATAAAACGAGCTTTTCTGTAATTGAAACTTTAAATTGAAACCTATTTTGTTATCTCTCTAAAAACAGCTTCAAGATTTTTATTTTTTTGATTTAATTGTAATGTTTTCAAACCGTTTTCGTTGGCAAAATCAAAAATAGCCGGACGCATATCTTTTTCTGCAACAAAAGTTAATTCCCAGGTCATATCATGAATGTTTCTATATGAGATGATATTTTCAAGTTTTGCTAAAAGCTGTTCCTGAATCTGATAATCAAATTCTACTTCGATAACCTGTTCTTTATTTTCAGAAATTAAATGATCTAATTTTTTATCAGCCACAATTTGTCCTTTGTCAATAATAATGACACGATCGCAAATAGCTTCTACTTCCTGCATAATATGAGTTGATAAAAAAACTGTTTTATCTTTTCCAACATTTTTAATTACATTTCGTATTTCCATTAACTGATTCGGATCCAGACCTGTAGTTGGTTCATCGAGAATTAATACATCCGGATTGTGCAGTAAAGCATTCGCAAGTCCCACACGCTGGCGGTATCCTTTAGAGAGCTGACTTATTTTTTTATGACTTTCCGGTGTCAGCCCTGTCAGTTGAATTACTTCTTCAATTCTTGACTTGGCAACATGATACACATCAGCATTAAAAGCCAAATACTCACGAATATACAAATCCAAATACAATGGATTGTGCTCGGGTAAATACCCAATAGAAAGCTGGACTGCCTTTGTGTTTGTCATGACATCATGACCATTTACAAGAGCTGAGCCACTATCGGCAAGTAAATAAGTGGTCAAAATTTTCATTAACGTAGATTTTCCTGCGCCGTTTGGTCCTAAGAATCCTACGATTTCTCCTTTCTCAATTTTAAATGAAATTTCGTTAAGAGCTTTTTGCGTTCCGTAACTTTTTGATATGTTGTTTACTTCTATCGACATGAGTATTTATTTGCTACAAAAGTAAACAGAAATACGCTCGTTTACTAAATTTTTGTCTTTTTAAGAACTCATAAAAAAATCTTAATGTTTAATTGTTGCGGCATCGTTATTGTTAAAGCGTTATTAAATTTTTTAAAACAAAAACAAAATGAAAAAAATGTTAGTTATTGTTGCATTAGCTGTAGTTAGCTTTGCAAATGCACAAAAAGGAACAATCTTAGTTGGTGGTAGTATTGGTTATTCTTCAGAAACCAGAACTCTTGGTAACAACGAAGTAAAAAACAATGAATTTGATTTTTCTCCAAAAGTAGGTTACCAATTTCACGAAAGTTGGACAGTAGGGGGTGAGGCTTCTTTTGGTTCTTCTAAAACGAAACAAGGAGTTAACGAAGATAGATTTAATACTACTAAATTAGGTGCATTTTTACGTTACACAATGCCATTAAATCCAACTTTCTCATTCTTTGCAGAATTAGGGTTAGGTTATCAGGCTGAAAAAGACAAAACTTATGCAGGACCACTTACTTCAACAGCTAAAGGTGACGGTATGTATGTTGGTGTAACACCAGCTCTTTTTATCGATATGAAAAAAGGTTTTGGTTTAAACTTCAACATTGGTGGATTAAACTACGGTACAATAAACTACGAAAACAACGGACCAGAATACAAAAACTTCGATTTTAATTTTGGTAAAACATTTAATATTGGAGTTTCTAAAAACTTCTAATCTTAAGATTATATTAAATGAAAGCATCCGCCGTGGCGGATGCTTTTTTGTTTTAAGATGTTTTATGTATTCGATTTTAAACAAATTGTTAAGAAATCTGTTAGAATGAAATCGTGGTATTTTTGTTGTTTAGTCTATGTAAAATCTTAATAAATCTTACATATGAAAAAAATGCTACTTATTCTTGCATTGGCTATGTTTAGCTTTGCAAATGCTCAAAAGGGAACAATCTTAGTTGGTGGAAACATTGGATTTACTTCTGAAAAAAATGATAATCAAGGCGAAGAGAGAAAATCAAATTCATTTGGTTTTTCTCCAAAGGTGGGGTATCAGTTTCACGATAACTGGACAGCTGGTGTTGAATTTGCATTGTCTTCTTCAAAATCAACATTTTCTTTAAATAGTATTGGAGAATCAGAATCGAAATTTAATGCTTTCAAAGTAGGCGCATTTGTGCGTTATTCGGTTCCGTTGAGTGAAACATTTTCAGTATTTGCCGATTTAGGGGCTGGTTTCCAAAATCAGAAAAATAAAGATTATATTAACGGATCGCTTACTTCAGAAAGTAAAGCAGATGGACTTTACGCAGGAATAACACCAGCACTTTTTATAAATATGAAAAAAGGTTTTGGGTTAAACTTTAGCATTGGTGGTTTAGGATACGAAACATTAAGTTTTGACACTAGTGATACTGATGTTAGTAAATTCTATTTCAATTTTGGGAAAACAGTTAATATTGGAGTTTCTAAAAACTTTTAATATATAAATTATATTCAATTTTGAAGAAAGCATCCGCGTTGGCGGATGCTTTTTGCTTTTTACGTGAAGTCTTTTAAAAACTAAAAATTCTCATTTAGCCCCGATAGAAGCGATATCCTTTTGTGTCCGCCGCGGCGGACATAAAAGATATAGCGGATAGCGGGACAGAACGTGTTTTGGAAACATAATTTTCTGCTTCAAAATTCACTTTAACTCATTTTATTTTTAAAAACAAAAATGCCAACGAAAGTGAAGCCAAAAAATCATGACTACAGATTTCCGACTTCACTTGTTGACATTAAAAAACAAAAATATATTAAATAAAAAGTATTAATTAACCGGACTTTCAACCGCAGCTCTCATTTCTTGAGCAGCGGCAACCATTTCGATTAAAGCTTTTTTGGTTTCATCCCAATGGCGTGTTTTTAAACCACAATCGGGATTTACCCATAATTGATCTACAGGAATTACAGCCGAAGCTTTTTCTAGTAATTTTACCATTTCCTGACTCGAAGGAACACGTGGCGAGTGAATATCATAAACCCCAGGTCCAATTTCGTTTGGATATTTAAAATTGGCAAAAGCATCTAAAAGTTCCATTTGCGAACGCGAGCATTCGATTGTAATAACATCGGCATCCATGTCAGCAATATTTTGGATGATATCGTTAAATTCACTGTAACACATATGTGTATGAATTTGTGTATCGTCTTTAACACCGCTTGCGGAAATTCTAAAAGCTTTTACAGCCCAATCCAGATAATTTGCCCATTCTTCTTTTCTCAATGGCAATCCTTCGCGAATCGCTGGTTCATCTATTTGAATAATTTTGATTCCTGCTTTTTCCAAATCAACCACTTCATCACGAATCGCTAATGCAATTTGCGTACAAGTTTCAGAACGTGGCTGATCGTTACGAACAAATGACCATTGCAAAATCGTTACAGGTCCTGTAAGCATTCCTTTTACCCATTTTGGAGTTAGGGATTGTGCGTATTTTGACCATTTTACAGTCATTGGGTTTGGTCTCGAAACATCACCATAAATTACCGGGGGTTTCACGCAGCGGCTTCCGTAACTTTGAACCCAGCCATTTTTAGTAAAGGTAAATCCGGCTAATTGTTCTCCAAAATATTCCACCATATCATTACGTTCAAATTCACCATGAACTAAAACATCAATTCCCGTTTCTTCCTGAAAACGAATCGTAGCTTCGGTTTCTTTTTCGATTAAATCATTGTATTGTTCAACGGTTAATTCGCCTTTTTTAAATTTCGCTCTCCAGCTTCTTACTTCCGCCGTTTGAGGGAAAGATCCAATAGTTGTTGTTGGAAATAATGGAAGATTCAAAGCTTCGATCTGACTTTTTCTTCTCGTTGCAAATGTACTTTTACGTTTATCGTCAGAAGCTGTAATGTTGGCTACACGCGATTTAACTTCATTATTGTGAATTAATTTTGAAGTTTTACGATTTTCATTCGCGATTGTATTTTGTTTAAAATCTTCAGAATTCTCAGTATTCACTTCGTTTGAAGCAAATTGTTTTAATAATACAATTTCACTGATTTTTTGTTTGGCAAAAGCAAGCCATTGTTTGATTTCAGGTGTAAGTGTTGCATCATTTGTTTCTAAGTCTAAATCACACGGACTGTGAATTAAAGAACAAGACGGAGCAACTAAAATTCTGTTTTCTCCCAAAGCATCAGTAGCTTTTTTGATTAATTCCAACGATTTTTTGAAATCATTTTTCCAGATATTTCTCCCGTCAACAACCCCTAATGAAAGATTTACAGTAGTGTTTAATTTTCCTGATTCTAAAATATCATTTAGTTGAAGCGGACAGCGTACTAAATCTAAATGAAAAGTGTCAACAGGCAAAGCCAATGCAGTAGCCAGGTTTTCGCCAAAACAATCAAAATAGTTTGCCAGAATGATTTTTATTTTTGGAAAACGAATATTGATTTCATTATAAACTTCTGTAAAAGTGTTTCTTTCTTTATCCGTTAAATTTAAAGCTAAGAAAGGTTCGTCAAGCTGAATATATGCTACATTTTCGGCTTGTAATTTTTCGAAAATTTCAAAGTAAACCGGAAGCAATTTATCGATAAGATCAATTCGGTGAAAACCTTCTTCTTTTTCTTTTCCTAAAAGTAAATAAGAAATTGGCCCAATTAAAACTGGTTTTGTAGCAATTCCTAAATCTTTTGCTTCTTTAAATTCATTAATTATTTTTTCTGAAAACAATTCAAATTTTTGGTTTTTTGTAAATTCAGGAACAATATAATGGTAATTGGTATCAAACCATTTTGTCATTTCCATCGCCACAACGTCTTGTCCGTTTTTTTGCGCGCCTCTTGCCATTGCAAAATACAAATCGATAGAAGAGTTGGTTTTGGCAAATTCATGATAACGCTCCGGAATGGCACCCAAAGCCAATGTTAAATCAAGCACCTGATCATAAAAAGAAAAGTCATTAGAAGGGATTAAATCGATTCCGGCTTTAGTTTGTGATTTCCAGTTGTTAAGGCGAATTTCTTTTCCGGCATCAATAAGTTCGTCAACCGAAATTTTTCCTGCCCAATACAATTCGCTGGCTTTTTTCAGTTCTCTGTTGCTGCCAATTCGTGGGTAACCTAAATTATTTGTCTTCATTTTTGTCTCAGTATTTTTTACTGAACAAATTTATTGTTTTAGGTTTTAATACTTATATTTGGTTATTATTTAAGTAAAATGTCTTTTAAAATGCTTTTTTCAAAGATTATATTACTGATGAAATTTATTTAAAAGAACTTTAGCCGTAAAAATTACTATGGAAAACTTAGATAAAACCGATTTGTTGATCCTTAAACACCTGCAGGAAAATTCCAATATCAATACAAAAGACCTCGCAAGTAAATTATTTTTGACGGTAACGCCGGTTTATGAACGTATTAAAAGACTGGAACGCGACGGATATATTACTAAATATGTTGCTTTATTAGATAAGAAAAAAATGAATCGCGGTATGACGGTTTTCTGTAATGTTCGCCTAAAAGAGCACGCAAAAAATGTAGGAAGTAATTTTGTGAAAGATATTGTGGCACTTCCAGAAATTATAGAATGTTATAATATTGCCGGAGACTACGATTTTATGCTAAAGATATTGGTTCAGGATATGGCTAGTTATCAGGATTTTGTCATGAATAAATTATCAACCATAGAAAATATTGGAAATACCAACAGTATTTTTGTCATGGGAGAAATTAAACATAGCACAGCTTTAGAGTTTTAATCGCTATAAAATCCTAAAATAAAATGTATTTTTGACATTTAGATCCTAAATCTAAAATCTACAATCTAAAATTAAAAAATGAACTGGGAACAACTTTTATCACTCAAACGTCAAGGCGATACTAACAAAAGATTACGTGTAGAACAAGATGATACCCGTTTGGGATTTGAGGTAGATTATGACCGAATTATATTTTCGTCGGCCTTTAGATCTTTGCAGGATAAAACACAGGTAATTCCCCTTTCAAAAACAGATTTTGTACACACGAGATTGACACATAGTTTAGAAGTTTCAGTTGTAGGGCGTTCTTTAGGGCGTTTGGTTGGAAAAAAAATTATCGAAAAATATCCGTACTTAAAAGAAATTCATGGCTATCATATGAATGATTTTGGTGCCATCGTAGCGGCGGCATCTTTGGCGCATGATATAGGAAATCCTCCTTTTGGTCATTCTGGCGAAAAAGCTATTGGTGAATATTTTTCAATAGGAAACGGATTGAAACATAAAGATAAACTAACAGCAAAACAATGGCAGGATTTGATTGATTTTGAAGGAAATGCCAATGGATTTTCTGTGCTTACAGCCAGTCGTCCGGGAATTGAGGGCGGACTGAGAATTTCGTATGCCACTTTAGGCGCTTTTATGAAATATCCAAAAGAAAGTCTTCCTAAAAAACCAACAAACAATATTGCCGATAAAAAATACGGTTTCTTCCAGACTGATAAATCATTTTTTGAAGAAGTAGCTCAGGATATGGGCATGATTGCCAACAAAGAAGGTGAAGATATTGGTTTTGAAAGACATCCTCTTGCATATTTGGTAGAAGCTGCAGACGATATTTGCTACACAATTATTGATTTTGAAGATGGGATAAATCTTGGTTTAGTTTCTGAAGATTTCGCTTTAGAATATTTAATAAAACTTGTAAAAGACAATATTGGCGTTTCAAAATATAAAATGTTAGAGACCAAAGAAGATCGCATTAGTTATTTAAGAGCTTTAGCAATTGGAGCTTTAATAAACGATGCGGTTGATGTTTTTATTGAAAATGAAGAAGCAATCCTGGCCGGAAAATTTCCTTTTGCTTTAACAGATAAAAGCAAATACAAAGCCCAAATGGATGATATTATCAAATTAAGTGTTGAGAAAATCTATCAAAGCCGTGAAGTAATTGAAAAGGAAATTGTGGGTTATCAAATTATTCAAACCTTGCTGGATAAATTTATAACAGCTTTTAATAACAAATATGAAGGAAAGGCATCCAATTATGATAATTTAATTTTAAAAATGCTGCCGGAAAAGCATCATTTAGATAAAACTAATTTATATGAACGTTTGCTTCATATTTGTCATTTTGTTTCTCTGTTGACAGATGGAAATGCTTTAGAATTATTCGAAACTATTAACGGAAGAAAGAATAATTAATTACTGAAAAGCATATACAAGACCTACACCCAGAACTTGTCTTAGCTGAGCTCTTGGTCCGTCATTAACCTGACTTGTTGTTCCTGTTACCGGGTCTACAACATCTATTTTGGTTTTGATGTCATCATCATAAACTAAATGAACCCCAATGTTTGCTTTTACATAAGCATTAACTACAAGGTCTATACGCGTGTCATAATCAATGTCGACATTTCCAAATTTGTTCAGATAATCGGTATATAAACTTAGTCTGTTTTCATAAAAAACGTTTTTATAAATTTCGCTTTTCATATATCCGGTGAATAAAATACCAAATTCGGCTTTTACCTTTTGTCCTTCTTCAACTAAAATTTGACTTGCAGGATCATTAGGATCAGTTATATAAACGGCTTTTTTAACACCAAAAGAACCTTGGTTTGCTAAATATTGATCTAATACCAAAGTAGTTTTTAACGTGATTGGAGAGAAATAAAATGTTCTGTCTTTTTGCTTGTTTGAATTCTCAGCTCCGGCTCCTAAAAAGATATAGGCCGGTGCAAATGGTTTAGAGATTGCAATATCCCTATTAGGATAATTGTAACCGTCTGTAAATTGCGTGTTAAAATTAAACTTGGCAGAATAATACCAGTTTGATAAAGTGTCTTTTCTAAATCCGTAAGTAGAGTTCAACTGAACAGCATCGTCAGTTTTTCTTAATTCGGTACCATCTTGTTTATTTAAACCATATTTTACAATAAGTTCATTCACCCATTTATGATTTCCTTTGGCATAAGTTCTTCCAAATTCACCTTTAAATAAACCAGAGATAGAACTTGTTCCCCCCGCGCTCCAGTTAACAAATGCAATTTCTGAAATATCAAAACCTATTTGATTTTTCTTTGTCCAGTTTGAAGGAATTTTTGGCAATTGGGAAGGATCTAGCGTAGTTCGAATAATTTGAGCAGACGTCGTAATTGAAAAACTAAAAAGGAATAATAAGATGGTGAATCGAAATAATTTCATTAGGTTAACTTTTGATTTTTTTTTTGACTGCGCAAAATAATTATTTTGAACGGTTAGAAAAAAGATTTGCTAAACTTTTAACGTCAATTTTGCATAATTGTTGTAATTGTAAGACAGTTCCATGCTCAATAAATACATCAGGAACGCCCAGAATTTGTATTTTATTCGTATAGTTATTTGCTGCTGCAAATTCAAGAATAGCACTTCCAAAACCTCCGCTGATGACACCATCTTCGATAGTAATAAGGGTTTTGAAATTCTCAAAAGTATAATGTAATATATTGTGATCTAAAGGTTTAATGAATGGAAAATCGTAATGGGCAATAGTTTTAGGATTTCCGCATTCGTTTAAGGCAGCAATCACATTATTGCCAATTGTTCCAGTTGATAAAACGGCTGTTTCTGTACCGCTTTTTAGACAATTTCCGTCGCCAATTTTAATATTTTCGTATTGTCCGAAATTTTCTACTTCCCAATTTGAAATAATGCCCCGACCTCTCGGATATCGAATTGCAATAGGATGCTCTAGTCCAAATTGAGCAGTATATAAAATGTTTTGAAGCGCAATTTCATTAATTGGCGCATAAATTATCATATTTGGGATTGATCTTAAATAAGCAATATCAAAAACACCGTGATGCGTTGCTCCGTCTTCGCCAACCAAACCCGCTCTGTCCAGACAAAAAATAACAGGCAAATCCTGTAAAGCGACATCATGAATAACCTGATCGTAGGCACGCTGTAAAAAAGTCGAATAAATATTGCAATACACAATCATGCCCTGAGTTGCCATTCCGGCGGCAAGCGTAACGGCGTGCTGTTCTGCAATGCCAACATCAAAAGCACGCTCCGGAATTTCATCCATCATAAATTTTAAAGAACTTCCGGATGGCATTGCGGGTGTAATTCCTATAATTTTTTCATTCTTTTTGGCTAAATCCAAAAGGGTTAAACCAAAAACGTCCTGATATTTAGGAGGAAGATTTTCTTCAGATTTCAAATGAATTTCTCCGGTTAAAGCATCAAATTTTCCAGGCGCATGATATTTTACCTGATTTTCTTCGGCTTGCTGTAGACCTTTTCCTTTTGTTGTAACAATATGAAGGAATTTAGGACCTTTTGTCTTTTTTAAACGGTTTAATTCTTTGATTAAAGTCGGAAGATCATGACCATCAATTGGTCCTGAATAATCAAAATTCAAAGATTTGATCATATTATTCTGCTTCGGATTTTTTCCATTTTTGACCGCTGTGAGGTATTTTTTTAAAGCCCCAACGCTTGGATCAATTCCGATTGCGTTGTCGTTTAAAATAACAAGAATATTAGCGTCAGTAACTCCGGCATGATTCAAACCTTCAAAAGCCATTCCTGAAGCTATAGAAGCATCGCCAATAACTGCAATATGCTGTTTGTTGAAATCACCTTTTAGTTGAGAGGCAATCGCCATTCCGAGTGCCGCAGAAATTGATGTTGAAGAATGTCCAACACCAAAAGTATCGTAAACACTTTCACCTCTTTTAGGAAAACCGGAAATTCCGCCTATTTGTCTGTTGGTATGAAAATTTTCTCGTCTTTCAGTCAGGATTTTATGTCCGTAAGCCTGATGTCCAACATCCCAAACCAATAAATCTTCGGGCGTATTAAAAACATAATGCAAGGCAATTGTCAATTCAATTACACCTAAACTCGCGCCCAAATGCCCTTCTTTTACAGAAACAACATCAATTATAAATTGACGTAATTCCTGAGCAATTTGAGGTAATTGCGCCTCTTGTAAAAGACGTAAATCGGCTGGATTGAATATGTTTGAAAGTAAATTGCTTTTCATTGTAGAGTAAAAAACAAATTTACGGTTTTAAATTTAAAATATTGTTTTTGAATGTTTGAGGATAAATTTATTTGATATTTTAAATCTAATAAAATCATTTTATTGAAAAATGAGGCGATTAACAGAATTAATTGCCTCAAAAAATTACTATATTTGAGGCGATTAATAAAATTAATTGCCTCATGAAATACAATTGGCAACTACCAGATTGGGAAAACTTTACATATGATGATTCTGTAATAGATTCATTATGTATTGAATTTGCATTTGAAACAGGAGAATTAAAAGGACTTGTTGATTCTTTATCCACAGTAATTCAGCAAGAAACCATTTTACAATTTATGATTTCAGAAGCAATAAAAACTTCTGAAATTGAAGGTGAATTTTTTAGCAGAAAAGATATTACTTCTTCCATTAAAAAGAATTTAGGGATTAGTGAGAATGTGAGTCAGATTAGAGATAAAAATGCACAGGGAATTGGCAAGCTAATGGTAATGGTTCGAAACTCTTATTCTGATAAATTAACGGAGTTGACAATAAAAGAATGGCATTCTATCCTGATGGAATATTCTAAAAACGTTACTCCGGGCGAATATAGAAGAGGAGAAGAACCGATGCAAATTGTTTCAGGTAGTTATAATAAGGAAATTATTCATTTTGAGGCTCCTCCATCAAATCAGGTCCCGACGGAGATGAAGAAATTCATTAAATGGTACCATGATTTTGAAGTAAAAAGCGATATTAAAAAAGCCTTGATTAAAACGGCTATTTCTCATTTGTATTTTGAAAGTATACATCCTTTTGAAGATGGGAACGGGAGAATTGGAAGAGCTATTGCAGAAAAGTGTCTTTCAGAATCGTTAAATCGTCCTGTTTTAATGAGTATTTCAAGTACAATTGAACAGAACAAAAAAGTATATTACCAATCACTAAAAATGGCACAGCGAACTCTCGAAATTACAGATTGGATTTTTTACTTTTCTAATTTGATTTTAGAATCTCAAAAAAATGCAAAACAAATTGTTCTTTTTACATTAACAAAAAGCAAATTCATAGATCAGTTTAAAGATGTAATGAATGAAAGACAGACAAAGGTTGTTTTAAAAATGTTTGAGAATGGTATTTCGGGTTTTAAAGGCGGAATGACGGCGATAAAGTATATTTCAATTACTAAAACCTCAAGAGCAACAGCAACAAGAGATTTGCAGGATTTGACAGAAAAAGATGTTTTGAGACCAAAAGGAGAAGGTAGAAACCGATCTTATGATTTGAATTTGTCGGTAAAAGAATAATTAAAATCTACCGATTCGTCGATATTTTTCTAATGCTTAAATTAAGAAAAATTATTTTCAAAACCTTATTTTTGCAATTATGATAAATCCTTTCACCGACGAATACTTTATGAAAAAAGCTTTGCAGGAAGCTGAAATGGCCTATGAAAAAGGCGAAATTCCTGTTGGTGCCATCATTGTTGTGGCTGATAAAGTAATTGCAAGAAGTCATAATCTAACAGAATTGCTAAATGATGTTACGGCTCATGCCGAAATGCAATCCATAACCGCGGCCGCAAACTTTCTGGGCGGAAAATATCTTAAAGATTGCACGTTGTATGTTACGCTTGAACCTTGCCAAATGTGTGCAGGAGCTTTGTATTGGAGTCAGATTTCAAAAATCGTTTTTGGCGCCCGCGATGAACAGCGTGGTTTTATGGTAATGGGAACAAAACTGCATCCAAAAACAACTGTTGTTTCTGGAGTTATGGCCAATGAAGCGGCCGAATTAATGAAGCGTTTTTTTATGGAGAGACGTAAATAATATTTTTGATGATAACAATGTTATGACTGATTTTTCAACAATAAAAAAACTATTTCACATTTCAGAATCTAATGGTTTTGCAAATAAAGAAATAGAAACAATTAAAAATATTTTTGGGAATCTTCCACAAGTATTTGTTGATTATTACGCTGAATTGGGTAAAATTCAAGACTTAAATCAGACACAAGATTTATTAATTACACCGGAACGTTTTCAATATTATCAACATAATGATTTTTTGATATTTTATTCTGAGAATCAAAGAGCTTGTGTTTGGGGAATCAATAAACAGGATTTATTAAATGCTAATCCGCCAGTTTATATAAGTTATGATCAAAAAACATGGCTGTTAGAAACAGAAACCTTATTAGAGTTTTTTACTGCAATGGCTTTTCTTCAGGCCGCTTTTGCACTTCAATTTCCATCTGAATCATTTAAAGAATTGAAACAAAATGAGATAGATTTTATCGTTGAAAACTACAAAAATAAAAACGTTGCTTTTAAACAATGGTGTGAAGGAATAAAATTTTATGGAAATTATAGTGATGATGTTATTATAATTATGAGTAATAATCAACTTTTTTATTCAGCCAATACCGAGGAACATTTTTGTGAGATGGATGAAAATTTGTCCAAATTAGGTATAGAAATGTAAAACATTTTTTCTGCTAAAAGCTATCAATAATTCTTTCTTTCCCTTTCTGAAAAATAATTCAGGCAACTGAATTTTCCTCTTAAATACTTCGGAAAATAGTATACATTTACTAGAATATAATTAGTGTTTTGTTAATATGATTTTAAGATCATCAAACCGCATTTTCTTTATATTTAACAGTATTTGTAACAATTAACTCCTTTATCAAAGTGAAAGCAAGAAAATTAGTTTACGTGTTTTTTGTGTTTTTAATTTTTCAGGCCTGTGGCAAAAAATCAGATTTCAACTCTGATTTTTCATTATTCAAAGAGTACATAACAAGTTTTACAGGCGGAATTGTCTCAGCACAATCGGATATTCGTGTTGTTCTGGCTTTCGATAAAAAAGAATGGAAAGTAAATGAGGTTTTAGACAATGATTTGTTTGATATTTCGCCAAGTGTCGACGGAAAAGTAGTGGCACTATCAAGCAATACAATTGCTTTTATTCCAGAGGAAAAACTAAAAGCAGGAACAGAGTATCAGGTAACGTTACACTTAGATAAGTTAATTGAACTTCCTAAAAAAACAGATGATGATAAAACTGATCTTTCTGATTTTAATTTTACTGTTAAAACTGTAAAACAGGATTTTACCATCAATACGCTGGATATTCAGTCTTATAGTAAAGAATTTCAATATCTGAATTGTGTTCTTAAAACCGCAGATGATATAGATTTAGAAACAGCCCAAAAATTGGTTGAAGCTTCTCAAAACGGAAATAAGGTTAAAATTAAATTTAATAAAACGCCAAATTCAGGAAAAGAATTTAAGTTTATAATTGATAGCATTCAACGATTAGATTCAGAAAGTAATCTGGAGATTGCATATGATGGAAATGATTTTGATATCGACCAAAAGGGCAAAATGGATTTTCCAATTACAGCTATTAATGATTTTAAGATTGTTAAAGTCGATATTCCGGATGATAATAATCAACAGGTATTGATCAATTTTTCTGAACCATTAGAAAAAGGTCAGGATTTTAAAGGATTGGTTTCCATACAAAATACCAATAATCTGAAGTTCTCAACTCAGGGAAATGTCCTGAAAGTATATTTCAGTAATCAAAAACCAGTTGAAGAAGTGGTACACGAAGTTGAAGTAGAAACCGAAGCTGTTGCTGTAGATTCTACCGTTGCTGTAGTTGATTCTGCAAGTGTTGCTGTGGATACTGTTGCGGTAGCAGAACCGGTTGTAGAGGAGGAAGTTGTAGCAGAACCAGAGCCGGAATCAGCAGTTGTTTCAGGTGAATTATTATTGGAGGTTTTTCAGGGAATCGAGAGCCAGTACGGTCAGAAAATGAAAAATAATTATACTGAAAAAATATCTTTTGATCAAATAAAACCAAATGTTCGTCTTATCAAAAACGGAACAATCCTGCCAAGTTCAAGTAATTTGAAACTGAATTTCGAAGCCGTAAATTTAAGTGCAGTAGATGTAAAAGTGTATAAAATCTATAAAAACAACATTTTACAATTTCTTCAAAATAATGAACTAAACGGAACACAAAACCTAAAACGAGTTTCGCAGCCCATCGCCAAAACGAGACTTAATCTTAAAGAAAATTCATTAATAAATCCGAGTAAATGGAACACTTTTGCATTGGATTTGTCCAAAATTATAAGCCCGGAACCCGGTGCAATTTACAGAGTTGAATTCTCCTACAAAAAGACCTATTCTTTATACAAATGCGAAAGTTCTGAAAGCGATGATAGTTCTGCAGAAGAAGAGGAAGAAGTCGATGAAAATGACGTAAACTACAGTGGAAACTCTTACGATGATTATTATTATGATGATTATGAATGGAGAGAAAGTCAGGATCCGTGTACAGGTTCGTATTATTACAATGCCAAAATAGGAACCAATATTTTAGCTTCAGATTTGGGAGTAATTGCCAAAAGAGGCGAAAATAAATCATATTTCTTTGCTGTAAATAATATTATTACAACCGAACCGGTTTCAAATGCAAGAGTTGATCTGTATAGTTTTCAGCAGCAAAAACTGGCAACAGCAGCAACAAGCAGTGAAGGAATTGCTTCATTTCAGTTAGATAAATTTGCCTATTTTGCCATTGTTACTTTAGGAAATCAATCGACTTATGTTAAACTTGACGACGGAAATTCACTTTCGGTAAGTAATTTTGATGTTTCCGGCGAAACTTTACAAAAAGGATTAAAAGGGTTTATTTACGGAGAACGTGGCGTTTGGCGTCCGGGCGATAATTTGTATTTATCATTTATTTTAAATGATGCTGCGAATAAATTACCCAAAGCGCATCCGATAAAATTCAGGTTAACAGATCCGAATGGAAAAGTGACGTATCAAACCGTACAAAAAACGAATGAATTAAATCATTACGCTTTTACGGTTCCAACAGATCCCGATGCGCCAACCGGAAATTGGGAAGCGATGGTAAGCGTAGGCGGAGCAAAATATTATAAAAGCATCAAAATAGAAACGATTAAACCAAATCGTTTAAAAATCAAAAATAGTTTTAGAAATCCTATTTTATCTTCGTCACATTCTAATACAAGTAATCTTGAAGTAACGTGGCTTCATGGTGCCATTGCTAAGAATTTGAATGTAGAAATGCAAGCTAAATTTTCGCAGCAAAGCACAACTTTCAAAAATTATCCTAAATATGTTTTTGATGATCTAGTACGTCAGTTTAGTACCGAAGAAGTGAATGTTTTCTCCGGAAAATTAGATGCAAACGGAAGAGCATCCGTAAACATAGATCCTAAATTACAAGGTCAGGCACCGGGAATGCTAAAAGCCGCGTTTGTTACCAAAGTTTATGAAGAAGGCGGAGATTTTAGTACAGATGTTATCTCGACAACTTATTCTCCGTATAAAACATATGTGGGAGTTAAATCGCCTGAACCAAACAAATACGGAATGCTGGAAACCAGAACGGCTAATAAATTTGATGTTGTAACAGTGGATGAAAATGGAAGACCAAAGTCTGTTAAAGATCTTGAAGTAAAAGTATACAAGGTTGAATGGCGCTGGTGGTGGGATGCTTCAAGCGATAATTTATCCAATTACAATTCATCAGAAGCAACAACATCTTATAAAACTTTTAAAGTAAACACAGATTCAAGCGGAAAAGGAAGTTTTCAATTTGCATTGACAGATGAAGAATGGGGACGTTATTTAATTCGTGTTTCAGATGAAGCTGGCGGACATGCATCGGCATTAACCGTAAATATCGATTGGCCAATCTGGTCTGGAAAAACCAGAAATACAGATGCTTCTACTGCCAATATGCTTGTTTTTTCTACGGATAAAAAAGAGTATGCTGTAGGCGAAAAAGCGCAAATTTCTTTTCCTTCGAGTGAAGGAGGACGCGCATTGGTTTCGATAGAAAACGGATCAAAAGTAGTGCAGACGCTTTGGGTTGAAACTAAAAAAGGCGAAACAAAAGTTGAAGTTCCGGTTACAGCCGCAATGGCCCCAAATGTGTATTTTAATATTACACTTTTGCAACCACACGCAACGACCAAAAACGATTCGCCAATAAGAATGTACGGAATTGTTCCGATTGAAGTTGTGGATAAAAACACGATTCTTTCTCCTAAAATTTCCATGCCGGATGTTTTAAAACCAGAACAGACATTTTCGTTAAAAGTCAATGAGCAATCCGGAAAAGAAATGACCTATACAATTGCAATTGTTGATGAAGGGTTGTTGGATTTAACACGTTTTAAAACGCCAAATGCCTGGGATAGTTTTTATGTGCGTGAAGCATTGGGCGTAAAAACCTGGGATGTCTACAATGATGTTATTGGTGCGTATGGTGGAAAAGTAAATCAGATTTTCAGTATTGGGGGAGATCAGGATTTGGGTGGAGGAAAAGCCAAAAAAGCCAATCGTTTTAAACCGGTTGTGGTTTATCTGGGACCTTTTAAATTAGAAAAAGGACAAACCAAAACACATCAGATTAAATTACCAAAATACATTGGTTCAGTGCGAACAATGGTTGTGGCAGGAGATGCCAATACAAGTGCATACGGGAGTGTGGAAAAAGCAACTCCGGTTCGTAGTCCGTTGATGGTATTGGCTTCATTGCCGAGGAAAATTTCACCATCAGAAAAAGTAACGATTCCGGTTACGGTTTTTGCAATGGAAAAAAATATTAAAAATGTTTCAGTTCAGATCAAAACCAGCAATGGATTGAAAGTTATTGGAAGTGCATCACAAAGATTGACATTTGCACAACCAGATGAAAAAATGGCTTATTTTAATCTGGCCGTAGGCAGTTTAACCGGAATTGGAAAAGTGCAAATTGTGGCAACTTCCGGGAACGAAAAATCAGTTTATGATGTTGAAATTGATATGACGAATCCAAATCCGGTAACGAATACGTTTACAGATGTGATTTTAGAACCTAATAGCTCTAAAACAATTAGCTGGAAAACGTTTGGAGTTTCAGGAAGTAATAAAGCTAAGTTGGAAGTTTCATCAATGCCAACAATTAATTTAAACGGAAGATTACAGTTTCTGATTCAATATCCTCACGGTTGTGTAGAGCAAACGACTTCCTCTGTATTTCCACAATTATTTTTAAATGAAGTTGCTGATATTGATGGTACACGTTTACAACTGATTCAAAAGAATGTTACGGCCGGAATAAATCGATTGGGAGGTTTTCAGTTGCCAAACGGAGGACTTTCTTATTGGCAGGGAAATACGCTTGCTGATGATTGGGGAACTTCATACGCTGGACATTTTATGATTGAGGCAGAGAAAAAAGGTTATGTTTTACCTATTAATTTTAAATCAAAATGGCTTTCCTACCAACAAAAAGAAGCCAAACAATGGCGATTTGAACCTCGTTATGGAAATGATCTGGCACAAGCTTATCGTTTGTATACATTAGCTTTGGCTGGTTCTTCAGATTTATCTTCGATGAACAGATTAAGAGAAACAAAAGGAATTTCTAATGAAAGTAAATTGCGATTGGCTGCCGCTTATATTCTGGCAGGACAAAAATCAGCAAGTCAAAACCTGTTTTTACATAGTAAAATTGAAGATGAAACAAGTGATTATAATTACTATTATTATGGTTCAAGCGCCAGAAACAGAGCAATGGCTCTTGAAACGATGTTATTGTTAGGGCAAAAAGAAAAAGCATTTGCAATGGCTATAAAACTGGCTAAAAACATGGCAAGTGACCAATGGATGAGCACGCAAACAACAGCATATTGCCTATATGCAATGTCTAAATTTGCTGCAAATAATGGTGCTAAAGGAATTGATGTTCAGTTTAGTAAAGACGGCAAATCTCAGGTAGTAAAAACATCAAAGACAGTTGCTGACAGAAGTTTGGTGGTAAAAACAGGATCAAACAGTATTACTTTAAAAAATAATAAAAAGAACACCATTTATGTTCGTGTATTAAATACAGGAATTTTACCAATTGGGCAGGAAAATGTTGTTCAAAATGATGTTTCGGCCGGAATTGTTTTCAAAAATCGTAAAGGCGGAACAATAGATGTTTCGAGAATTACACAAGGAACTGAGTTTGTTGCAGAAGTTACGGTTAGAAATCAACGAAATGAACGCGTTGAAAATGTAGCATTGTCTCAAATTCTTCCGTCTGGGTTTGAAATCGTAAATACCCGTTTTACTGACTACGGAGATGCAACAAACAATATTGCAGATTATATTGATATTCGTGATGACAGGACAAATTTTTATTTTGGAATGAAAGCAGGCGAGACCAAAGTATTTAGAATTCTACTGAATGCATCTTATTTAGGAAATTATTATTTACCGGGATTGCAATGCGAAGCGATGTATGATAATACGTTTTTAGCAAGAACTAAAGGATTTTGGGTTGAGGTTGTGAAGTAAATATATTGCCCACGGATAGAACGGATTAAACGGATTTACACTGGTTTTTAGTTTTGTTTTTCAGATTTAATAAAAAAATAATCTGTGTAAATCCGTTTAATCCGCACAATCAGTGGGCTAAAATGAAATTGTTTTGAAAAATAAACTTATAGCGTTCTTTCAACGCATTTTATACTGGATAAAAAGAAATAAAATAAAATCAGCAATTGTATTTTTACTCTTGCTGATTTATTATTTCTCGTTGCCACGAACTTTATTTCACGAACCTTATTCTACCGTTATCGAAAGTGAAGAAGGAGAATTATTAGGCGCAAAAATTGCTCGTGACGGGCAATGGCGTTTTCCGGAACAAGATAGCGTTCCCGATAAATTTAAAAAATGTATCGTTTATTTTGAAGATGAATACTTCTATAAACATCCCGGTTTTAATCCTGTTGCAATGGTCAATGCTATCAAACAAAACCGAAAAGCCGGAAAAGTAGTTCGCGGTGGAAGTACATTAACACAGCAGGTAATAAGGCTTTCTCGAAAAGGAAAAAGCAGAACTTATTTCGAAAAATTCATTGAACTTATTCTGGCAACACGTTTAGAATTAGGTTATTCTAAAAACGAAATTTTAGATTTGTATGCCGCGCATGCACCTTTTGGTGGAAATGTTGTTGGACTTGAAATGGCTTCCTGGCGTTATTTCGGATTAAAATCTACTCAGCTTTCGTGGGCAGAAAGCGCAACATTAGCAGTTTTGCCAAACGCGCCAAGTTTAATTTATCCCGGAAAAAATCAGATTAAATTGTTAGAAAAAAGAAATAGACTTTTATTGAAATTAAATCAGGAAGGTATAATCGATAAACAAACGTATGAACTTTCTGTTGATGAGCCATTGCCCGGAAAACCGTATAATTTGCCTCAAATTGCACCTCATTTATTACAGCGAGTTGCTAAAAATCAGGAAGGAACAAAAGTAAAAACCACGGTTGATTTTGCTTTACAAAACAGAGTAAATCAAATTGCGAAATATTATTACAATCAATACAAACAAAACGAAGTCAATAATCTGGCAATTTTGGTCATTGATGTCAAAAACAGAAATGTAATAAGTTATGTTGGGAATGCACCAACAGATAAAGATCACCAAAAAGATGTTGATATTATTGATGCGCCAAGAAGTACCGGAAGTATTCTAAAACCTTTATTATATGCTGCAATGCTCGATGATGGTGAACTTTTGCCGAATACTTTGGTTGCAGATGTACCAACTCAGATTGCGGGTTATACGCCAGAAAATTTTAATCTAACTTTTGATGGAGCCGTACCTGCGCATAGAGCTCTGTCCCGTTCGCTAAATATTCCGGCAGTTTTAATGCTGCAGGAATTTGGCGTAAATAAATTTTATGAAGAATTGCAAAAATTTAAATTAAGAGATATAAATAAAACACCTGATCATTACGGATTATCGCTTATTCTTGGCGGAGCCGAAAGTAATTTATGGGATTTATGCCGTTCATATGCAAACTTATCTTCGACGGTAAATTATTATACTAAAAGTCACGGAAAATACAGAACAAAAGAGTTTGCAGAACTGAATTACGAAAATAATTTTGAGGCTGATTTTGGAGACGAAACGAATCAGAAGAATATTTTAGGTGCCGGCTCAATTTGGTTAGCGTATAATGCAATGGAAGAAGTAAACCGACCAGAAGGAGACGAAGCCTGGAAGTTTTATGACAGTTCGTTAAAAATCGCCTGGAAAACCGGAACCAGTTTTGGTAATCGTGATGCCTGGGCTATCGGAACAAATTCGAGATATGTAGTGGGTGTTTGGGTTGGAAACGCAACAGGCGAGGGAAGACCAACTTTGACAGGAGTTACAAGTGCGGCTCCTATTTTGTTTGATGTTTTTAATTTACTGCCAAGGCAAAAATGGTTCGAAACGCCTTATGATGATTTAGATGAGGTAGAAGTTTGTAAATTAAGTGGTTATCTGGCAAAAGAAGGATGCCCGAAAATAAAACAATGGGTCAGTAAAAAAGGAAAAACGACAGCAATTTGTCCGTATCATAAAGTCGTACATTTAGATCAAACAGAACAATTTCAGGTTAATAGCAGTTGTGAAAGTGTAGAGAATATCGTAATTAAAAATTGGTTTGTTTTACCTCCGGTTATGGCTTGGTATTACAAAGGCAAACATATCGAATACCTGTCTTTGCCTCCATTTAGAGAAAATTGTATCGGTACTCAAACCGCTTCAATGGATTTTATTTATCCGAAAGCAAACAGCAAAATTTATCTCACAAAAGATTTTAATAGCGAAATACAGCCGGTAATTTTTAAAGTAGCGTATTCTCAAAGAGAAAATAAATTGTTTTGGTACGTTGATAATGTTTACAAAGGCGAAACAAAAGTTTTTCATGAAAAACCCATTATGATGACAGCAGGATTTCATTATGTTACTGTAGTTGATGAATTTGGAAATGAAATAAGGAGAAAAGTTGAAATTGTGAGAGAATAAAAAACTAAAATATAATATATGAAACAAACGTGTCTGTATCTGATAATTATTTTAGGATCAGTATTTTTTAATTATCATTATGGCTTTGGATTCTTTTTTAAAAATGGAGAATTTACTATTTTATGGCTTTTCTTTTATACGCTTCTTTTACCAATTGGTTCAATGTTACATCTTTTTAATAATTACGCATCATCTTCAAACTTTCGTCAAAGTAGTTTATTTGTTTTTTTAGTTTATTTATTGAGCGTTCTTGTGTCTGCTTTTGAATATTTTGATTTTAAAAATTTCACAATATTGGGTGATGGTGAAACAAAATTTGTTATTAGTTCGATTTTAATAGTTTGCTTTATATCTGCATGTAGTTCATTTTTCTTTACTCAAATAAAAAATATAAGTAAATAATCTTCTTATGAAAACGAGTGCCTAGCCCAGATAGAAGTGGAAATCCTTTTATTTTTTTCTTTAAAAAATAAAAGATTGTAACGAATAGCTGGAAATTGCTCCTAAAAAACAGCCACGAATTCACGAATTAGAACTTATAATAATTCGTGAATTCGTAGCTAATAAAATAAAAAAAGGCACAAAAAAACCGCCAATCTTTCGAGAGGCGGTTTCTTGTTTTATTCTTTGATAACATTTCCTTTTTTGTCGTAGAAATGATATTCTAGGTACGTGTAAGCGTCACGAGGTATGATTTTCACCCATTTCTTATGTTCAAAAAACCATTTTGAACGTAATGATGGAAAACCTTTACTGAGGTATGCAGCCACAAACGGATGTACATTAAGTACAACACCCTTGTGGGTTTTTAAAATTCTGTCTAAATCAGAGGTGATTTTATCAATGATTAAAATTGGCGCTTCAATTTCGCCATGTTCATTGTTTGGATCTTCTTCTCTAGTTTTAATATTAACTTCGGGTCTTACTCGCTGTCTGGTAATTTGAACTAAACCAAATTTACTAGGCGGTAAGATTTTATGCTTTGCTTTATCGTCGCTCATTTCTTCTCGCAAGAAGTCGAACAAAACCTTCCTGTTTTCAGGATTAGACATATCGATAAAATCAACTACGATTATTCCGCCCATATCACGCAAACGAAGTTGTCTGGCAATTTCAGCGGCAGCGATCATATTTACTTCCATGGCGGTATCTTCCTGATTAGTCGCCTTATTAGAACGATTTCCACTATTTACGTCTATAACGTGAAGAGCTTCAGTGTGTTCGATAATAAGATAAGCGCCTTTGCTCATTGAAACCGTTCTTCCAAATGAAGTTTTGATTTGTCTCTCTATATTGTATTTCTCAAAAATTGGAGTGTCGTTTGATTGATAAAACTTAACAATCGATTGTTTTGAAGGTGCAATCTCTTGCAGATATTCCTTCGTTTGATGGTACAACTCTTCATCATCTATTTGGATACCGCTAAAGGTATCATTAAAAACATCTCTTAATATTGAAGAAGCTCTGTTAAGCTCTCCTAATACTTTTGATGGATGATGAGCAGTTGGTAATTTTTTACACATTGCATTCCATCTGGCAAGCAGGTTCTGCAAATCTTTTTCTAATTCGGCTACGTTTTTGCCTTCGGCTACTGTACGAACAATAACACCAAATCCTTTTGGTTTGATAGATAGAACAAGTTTTTTTAGACGATCCTTTTCTTTTTTGTCTTCTATTTTTTGTGAAATAGAAACTCGGTCAGAAAACGGAACGAGAACAATAAATCTTCCTGCCAATGAAAGCTCAGCGCTTATTCTTGGACCTTTGGTAGATATAGGTTCTTTTACAACTTGAACTAAAACAGATTGATTGGCACTTAAAATATCAGTAATGATGCCATCTTTGTCAATCTCTTTTTCAAACTGAAAGGTTTTTAGGGAGAAATCTTTTAATTTACCTGCGCTTACAAGTTTTATGAATTTCAATTGAGAAGCTAAGTTAGGTCCTAAATCATGATAATGTAAAAAGGCATCTTTTTCGAAGCCCACATTTACAAAAGCAGCATTAAGTCCGGCAACTGGTTTTCTTATTTTGGCAATAAAAATATCACCAACCTGAAAATTGCTTTTCTCTTCTTCTTTATGTAATTCAATTAGTTTTCCATCTTTTAATAAGGCAAAATCTACGGCTTCAGAACTAGATCTAATGATTAATTCTTTATTCACACTGTAAATTTTTATCTGTTTTTTCAGAAAATAGAATATAGAGAATAGAAAATAGATTAAAAAAATCTAAAATCTATCCCGATAGCTATCGGGACTAAAATCTAAAATCTTATCTACAGATGGATTAAACAATATTTTTAACAGGTATTGAACCCGGGGAAAAGAAGATTAGTAGAGAATAGAACAAAGAGAATAGATTTTTACATCTATCTTCTATTTTCTTTACTCTTTCATCTTTTTTCAATTTCAATGAACGTTTAAAAAGAAAAAAGTAGTTTAAAACTACTTTTTCTTTTTGTGACGGTTAGCTCTCGCTCTTTTCTTTCTTTTGTGAGTAGCTACCTTATGTCTCTTTCTTTTTTTACCACTTGGCATATCGTGTCGATTTTATAATTAATTAATAGTATTATTTTGCTTCGTTGTTTGTTTTTACTCCTTCTACAAAAACTTTTGCAGGTTTGAACGCAGGAATGTTGTGCGCTGGAATTTTGATAGTGGTGTTTTTAGAGATGTTTCTTCCAGTCTTTTCAGCTCTTGTTTTTACGATAAAACTTCCGAAACCTCTTAGGTAAACATTGTCACCAGTTTCTAATGAAATTTTAACTTCTTCCATAAAAGTTTCTACTGTTGCTTGAACATCTCCTTTTTCAAGACCTAGTTTCTCTGAAATTTTCGCTACGATATCTGCTTTCGTCATTTTCTTTCCTATTTTATTTATAAATGATGTACTATTTTTTTGAGTTTGCAAATATAGGAATTAAAAAAATAATTAATCAAGCTAATTCGTTAAATTTTAATTACATAAACATTTACTTTTGTATTCTAAGTATTTTACGATGGATTTTTCTAACATATTGATAAAATGGTATTTACAAAACAAACGTGATTTGCCTTGGCGAAAAACGACCAATCCGTACCTAATTTGGCTATCAGAAATAATGTTGCAACAGACTAGAGTTGCGCAGGGAACGCCTTATTTTTTTTCTTTTTCAGAGGAATTTCCTACGGTATTTGATCTCGCAAATGCCGATGAAGAGCAAGTTTTGAAACTTTGGCAGGGATTAGGCTATTATTCTCGTGCCCGAAATTTGCATAAAACGGCTCAATATGTGGCAAATGAGTTAAATGGAATTTTCCCTCCTTCTTATACTGAATTGTTAAAATTAAAGGGTGTTGGTGAATATACAGCCGCTGCAATTGCTTCTTTTTCTTATAATGAACCTGTTCCGGTAGTAGACGGAAACGTATTTAGAGTGCTTTCCCGTTATTTTGATATTGAATCTGATATTACATTACCGGCAACCAAAAAAGAATTTACAGAACTGGCACGCCAATTAATGCCAAAGGACGATCCTGCAATTTTCAATCAGGCCATAATGGAATTTGGTGCTTTGCAATGTGTGCCTAAAAGTCCGAACTGTTCTGTTTGTGTTTTTTCAAATAGCTGCGCGGCATTGCAAAAAAAGAAAGTAGATGTTTTGCCTGTAAAGACTAAAAAGGTAAAAGTAACCAATCGATTTTTTAATTATTTAATTTTAGAAGATGTTTTGGGTAATACTTTAATCCAAAAAAGAACCGCAAAAGGAATTTGGCACAATCTATATGAGTTTCCTCTTTTAGAAGCACAGGAAATTGTTGATTTTGATTTTGTTTCAAAAACTGTTCAAAATGATATATTTTCAAACTATACTATATTAGGTATAGAAGACTGTAGCCATGCAACGGTTATTCATAAACTTTCGCATCAGCATTTGCATATTCAGTTTTGGAAAATTAAAATCAATGAAATAATTGAAAATGGAGTAGACTCAGTTAGTTTGGAAACATTTCCTTTTCCTATTGTGATTTATAATTTTATAAAAAAGCAAGAAATAAATTGCTAAAAAAATGTATCTTTGAGATAAATACCACAAAAACTATGAACGGAACATTAAATAAAGTGATGCTCATCGGCCACTTAGGCGATGATGTAAAGATGCATTATTTTGATGGAGGAAATTGTATTGGACGTTTTCAGTTGGCAACAAATGAAGTTTATATTAATAAAACGACCAATGAAAAGATAACCTCTACAGAGTGGCATAATTTAGTAGTACGCAATAAAGCGGCTGAAATTTGTGAAAAATATCTCTCTAAAGGAGATAAAATTTATATCGAGGGGCGCATAAAATCGCGTCAATGGCAAGCCGAAGACGGAACTACAAAATATACAACCGAAATTCAGGTTACGGAGTTTACTTTCTTGACTACCAAAAAAGAAGTAGCAAATCATAAACAAAATCACGAGTCAGAATCCGCAAAAAATGCTAACTTTGAAGCGAGTAACGAAGGCTTGCCTATAAATGATTTGCCTTTTTGATTGTTTAACTAATCTTTTTTGATTTGGACCCGGAGCCCAGTTTATTTTTCTCTACTAACTTAGACATCAATTTAATTATTGGTTTTGTCGGAATATTTATTTTGCTGTTCTTATCAGCAATTGTATCAGGTGCCGAAGTAGCACTTTTTTCTTTATCTCAAAAAGACATCGAAGATACTTTACAAGAAGATACTTCAAAAGGAAAAATTATTTCCAGTCTTTTAGATAAACCCAAAAAACTTTTAGCTACTTTATTGGTAGCCAATAATTTTTTCAATATTGGAGTTGTTATCTTATTCTCTTTTATTGGACAAAATATTTTTTCAAATGTTATTTCACCAGTATTTAAGTTTGTTTTAGAAGTTACTTTGGTGACAACTTTGATTTTACTATTCGGTGAAGTTTTACCTAAAGTTTATGCCAGTCGAAACAATATAAAATTTGCGAAATGGGCAGCATACCCAATTTCTTTTTTAGATAAATTACTCTCACCAATAAGTTTGCCTATGCGTCGGGTTACCCTATATTTGCAGAATAAATTAGGGAAACAGAAGAATAATTTTTCGATCAATCAGCTTTCCCAGGCTTTAGAGCTTACAGATTCTGAAGGGACATCAAGCGAAGAGCAAAAAATACTCGAAGGAATCGTATCTTTTGGGAATACGGATACAAAACAGGTAATGAGTCCAAGGATTGATATTTTTGCATTAGAGATATCAGAATCATTTGCTTCAATTTATCCAAAGATAATCGACAAAGGATTTTCACGAATTCCTGTTTATAAAGACAATATCGATCAAATAGAAGGCGTTTTGTTTGTTAAGGATTTATTGCCCCATATTGACAAAAAAGAGTTTGAATGGACATCTTTATTAAGAGAGCCTTTTTTTGTTCCGGAGAATAAAAAACTGGACAATTTATTAAAGGATTTTCAAAGTCTTAAAAGCCATTTGGCTATTGTGGTTGATGAATATGGCGGAACATCCGGATTGGTTTCTTTAGAAGACGTCATAGAAGAAATTGTAGGTGATATAAGTGACGAGTTTGATGATGAAAACCTCAATTATTCTCAGATAGATGAAAAGAATTTTCTTTTTGAAGGTAAAATCAATATGAAGGATTTCTACAGAATTGTAGATGTAAATGAAGATATTTTTGAATCACATAAAGGTGAAGCCGAAACGTTAGCTGGTTTTATTCTTGAGATTCTGGGGAATTTCCCTAAAAAAGACCAAAAAATAGCGTTTGAGAACTGTGTTTTTACGATAGAAACAGTTGATAAAAAACGTGTAAAACAAATAAAAGTAACAATAGAATAAAATGCTTAAAAGAATAATTTCAGTAGCGACAATTTTACTAACACTAACACTTGTAAGCTGTAAAGATGATGTGATGCCAAAACCGGCAAGTTTTTTACGTTTGGATTATCCGGAAGCTACATATGCTAATTTTGAAGGTGATTGTCCGTTTTCTTTTCAAATGAATGAAGCTGCGATTATAAAAGGCGAAAAAAATTGTGGTTTTGCAATTACGTATCCCAAAATGAAAGCTACCATTTATTTAACGTATAAACCAGTAAACGGCGATATCGAAAAATTACTTAAAGATGCGCAAAAACTAACTTACGAGCATGTAATAAAAGCTGATGATATATTAGAACAGCCGTATTTAAACCCGGAAAAAAAGGTTTACGGAATGTTTTATCAAGTTGATGGAAACGCTGCTACAAACTCTCAATTTTACGTTACAGACAGTACAAAACATTTTATAACCGGATCGGTTTATTTTTATGCAAAACCAAACTTCGATTCAATTATGCCGGCAGCCAGTTATATCAAAAATGATATGCGACAGTTGATGGAAACATTAAAATGGAAATAAAAAGAAAAGCATTCAACTGAATGCTTTTTTTATGTTTTAAAGTGATGTAATTAAAAATTGCATTGAACTAAGAAGCCGAAAATGCATCATTCATAAACTCCTGAAGTCCTGCTTCTTCGAGTATCTCGATTGAGAATTCTCCAAAACGTTTTGGAAGCCAAATAATTCGAATTCCGCTTGGAGAATTAAGGCTTTCCAGTGATAAAGGATTTCCATTTTCATCTTCCGGCTGAACTCCTTTAGATACCAATTCATCAAAAACTTTTTCAATGTCCGGAGCGGAATAACAATGACGATAAATAGTTCCTTCACCCTTAGTATCTAATAGGTTTTTTAAATTTCCCGAAAAAGGCTTCACCAGCATAAAACGTTCCTGACCCATTTTTACAACAGCATATTCGACATGAAGTTCTCCTCTTTCCCAAGTGAATTTCTTTGAGATTTCGGCTCCGAGGATTTGTCTGTAATAATCACAGGCTGCCTGAAGGTCTTTAACTAAAATGTCTATATGGCTAAATTTAAGGTTCATTCTTTTTGTATTTAATTATATTATTGCTGTGAGTGAATCGATTTAAAATAATTCAAAAAAAAACAGTAGTAATCCTGAGTTTACTACTGTTTGAAATGTATTATTTCTTTTCAGTACGCTACAAATGTTTTGTTACGATTTTACATTCGAAGTTTTATATGTTTTTCCATCTCCTGTTTCCTGAACCACTTTAGTTAAACTTTCAGGATTTTGAATTGTTTTGTCGAAAGTTACCGTTGCTGTTTTTTTGTCAAAATCAACGGCAGCTTTTTCTACACCTTCAAGATTAGATAGTTCTTTTTCAATAGTTTTTGCACAACCTACCGCACAAGTCATTCCTTCGATTGTAAAACTTGCAGTTTGTACATTTTCGGGAGCAATTGCTTTGTGTTCTTTGGTAACTGTTTTGTCAGCATTTATTACCGCTAAGCTTTTGTCTTCTTCTTTTTTGCAGCTTACAAGTACTAAACCTGAAATTGCTAGTGCCGTTATGATTTTTGTAAATTTCATTATATCGATGTTTTAAATTAGCTAATAACGTTGTTCGCAAAATTAATAAAAAAGCGAAGGTCAGTTCATAAAATAATTACAAATTTGCAGTAAAATACTATTTATGGATGCAAAACAATTAAAGTGGTTTTATTTATTCTTGCTTTCGCTAATTTGGGGAAGTTCTTTTATTTTAATTAAAAGAGGATTAGTTGGTTTAACAGCAATTCAGGTAGGTTCACTCCGAATTATTTTTGCCGCTTTGTTTTTGCTTATTGTAGGATTTTCAAGTTTAAAGAAAATTTCCCGCCGTCAATGGAAATTTGTGGCGCTAACATCAGTTTTTGGGACATTTATTCCGGCTTTCTTTTTTGCCATTGCCGAAACTCAGGTCGATAGTTCTATTGTGGCTATTTTAAATTCGCTTACACCTTTAAATACATTGGTTTTAGGAATAATTGCTTTCGGAATACAATTTCAAAAACGTCAGGTTTTAGGAGTTTTCGTTGGTCTAATTGGGTGTTTATTACTGGTTTTAAGCGGCGCTTCTGCGCATCCGGGACAAAATTATTATTATGTTCTTTTGGTCGTAATTGCAACGATTTGTTACGCCATAAATGTAAATCTAATCAAGAAATATTTACCGGATTTGAATTCATTAAGCATCACAACCGGAAATTTTACGGTCTTGCTTATTCCTGCATTAATTATTTTAAGCACAACCGATTTTACACAAAGAATAAATCTCGAAGCAACACAGCATTCTATTTTATTTGTAATGATTTTGGGTGTTTTAGGTACCGGAATTGCAAATGTTTTATTCTTTAAATTAATTCAAATGTCATCGCCTGTCTTTGCAACATCAGTAACGTATTTAATTCCGATAGTTGCTTTTTTCTGGGGATTATTAGATAATGAAATGCTAACGCCAGTTCAGTTTTTTGGTGCTTTTATTATTTTGATCGGAGTTTATTTATCGGCTAAGAAATAAAAAAAGCTTTGTCAAAGTTTAAAACTTTGACAAAGCTCTTAAAAAAATCTTAGTCCCAAAGCTTCGGGATAGCAACTTAATACCAGAATCTTTTTAAAGAAAATCTGCTTCAGAAACGCCTTCATTTATCTTAATCTCAGACATTTTAATGTCTAATTCAAAACCTGCGTTTTGTATTAGATTAAAAGGAACTTTTACGCCTTTTACTTCTTTATAATCATTAAAATAAGTTGTTTGTGTTGTAGATTGTCCGCTTTGTTCTTTTATTTTGGTTTCGGCTACTTTTAATCCTGATTTTACATCATAATAATAAATAGTTTTTCCATCTTTTATAGAATAAGCGTCGCTGCCGTTTATTGGTTCTATTCCTTCCACTTTTAAACCAGTTTTTTTGCTTAACAGCAATTCCTCAAAAGGAGCTGCGTTTGCTTTCATTTCGGCTAAATCTGCGCCTTCAAGATTTTTACGTTGTCCTTGTTGTTCTATATAAGCACCTTTGTCGTTTACAACTTGCTTCATCAAAGCCATAGTTCCCATAGAAAGTGAAACCATCATTTTTCCTTTTGAATCTAATTTTGAAGTAAAAGTTAAAGGAGTCGGTGCTTGCGGAATTGTCGTAGAACCTTTCATGGAAAGTGTTTTTGCTGCAGAAACCGCTTTTTCGCCACCAATCGCTTTGATATAATTCTCAAACACAGTTTTTGCGGTGATTTCAGCCGGAGCCTCTTTTTTGCTTACCGGTTTTTCAACAGGGTTTCCGTATTTGTCAAAATAATAAATCGGAATTTGAAGTTTTTCTAAACCGTCTAGTACTTCAGAACCTTTTCCTACTATAACAATTCGCATATTATCAAGAGGGAAATATTTGTTGGCAACACGATAAATATCATCCGGAGTAACATTGTTAATAGTTTGAATGTATTTTTCATAGAAATCAGCCGGAAGTTTTTCTGTTTCGATATTTAAAGCGTAACGAGCAACAGCCTGAGGTTTTTCAACCTGCATTACAAATCTTCCGATATAACCTGCTTTTACGTTTTTTAATACATCATCAGAAACTTTTTCTGTTCTGATTCTTTTAATTTCTTTTACAAATTCTGTAACGGCACTATCGGTAACCGCATTTCGAACTGCAGATGTTGCTTTGAATTTAGTAACATATTTTCCGCTTCCAATATTTGAATTTGCGCCGTATGTCCAGGCGTGCTGTTCGCGCAGATTCATGTTTAAATAACTGTTGAAATCACCACCCAAAATTTGATTTGCAATTACAGCAGGAAAAAAATCAGGATCACTCATTTTTAAATTTACGGTATTTACCAATGAAATTTCAGATTGAACTGCATTTGGAACATCAACAAAATCAATTTGAAGTTTTGATACATTTTGCGGATCTGCGTAAGTATTTTTTGGAGCGCTTTGTTTTTTCCATCCGCCAAAAAGCTTTTCTACAGCTGCTTTTGTTTCTTTAAATTTAACATCTCCAATTACAACCAAATAAGCATTTTCAGGAACAAAATAAGTAGCATAATTTGCCTGAACATCTGCAAGAGTAACATTTTTCAACGTTTCTTCAGAAATAAATTCTCCAGCTGGATGATTTTTTCCAAAAGCTAAAACGTCAACAACGCGATTGGCAATTGCCGGAACGCTTTTTTCATCGGCTTTAAGGCCTTCTAATAATTTTGCTTTTTCCTTATCAAATTCTTCCTGAGTAAAATTTGGCTGTAAAGCGCCTTCGGCTAAAAGCTCGAGAACTCTTCCGGAATATTTAGAAAGTGAACTTGCATAAGCGCCAGATGAAGTAAAATTGATGCTTGCGCCATAAAAGTCAATTTCTTCATTAAAAGCTTCTTTTTTTGTTTTTTTAGAGCCGTTTCCAATTAAACTGCTGGTTAATTCGTCAACGCCTTTTTTGTTTCCTTCGGTAAAAGGAGCGTTGTCAAGCGTAAGATTAAAACTTACTCTTGGTAATTTATGATTTTCAACCACCAAAACTTTCATACCGTTTGCCAAAACAAAAGTTTGTGGTTTTTTGATGTTGACTACTGGTGCGTTACCTGGTTTAGGTTGTGGGCGATCTTGTGCTTGCATAATTCCCGTTAGGAATAAAAGGATTAAAATTGTATGTATTTTTTTCATGATTTGAGACTCTTAGTTTTCAACTTTTTTTGAAGGAACATAATCTAAAATTAAACGCTGATTAGGGTTTAAATACTTTTTAGCGACATCTCTAATTTCTTCTCTTGTTATAGAGTGGTAGAGGTCGATTTCGGTATTTATAAGATTTACATCTCCATAAAGTAAATAATAAGAAGCTAAATTTTCTGCAATTCCTTCGACACTTGCGTTTGCGTTGACAAAATTATTATCAAATTTATTTTGTAATTTTTGATAGTCTTTTTCAGAAATCAAATCGGTTTGTATTTTAACAATTTCCTCATCCATCTCTTTTAAAATGTCTGCGGTTGTATTAGGCTGCATTGGCAAACCGTATAAAATGTACATTCCGTAATCTTCCTGGCTAAAACCTACCGCACCAATTTGAAGCGCCATTTTTTTATCATCAACTATTTTTTTGTACAATTTTGAGCTTTTTCCATCACTTAAATAAGAAGAGATTAAGTCTAAAACCCGGGCATCTCTTGTTTTCATTGAGGGAGTTCTGTACGAAGCAACGACCATCGGAATCTGAATATTCGGATCTTCGTAAGTTGCTTTTATTGTTTGATTAATTGGTTCTTCTGTAAAAGTTTGTTTTTTTACAACTTCCCCTTTTGGAATTGGACCAAAATATTTCTGAATCCATTCTTTGGTTTTTGTTTTGTCAAAATCGCCTGCAACAACTAAAACGGCATTATTTGGGGTGTAGAATTTTTTATTAAAAGCCTGAAATTCTTCAAGAGTTGCAGCATCCAGATCTTTCATAGAGCCAATTGTTGTCCAGCGATACGGATGGTTTTTGAACATGTTTTTTTTAACTTCAGGCAAAATATTTCCATAAGGCTGATTGTCGTAACGCATTCTCTTTTCTTCTTTTACGACTTCATTTTGCGTATCAACTCCAATTTTGTTGATAATTGGGTGCATCAATCTTTCAGATTCCATCCATAAACCAAGTTCTAAACTGTTTGACGGGAAAACTTCATAATAATAAGTTCTGTCATCAGATGTATTGGCATTGTTTACTCCGCCATTTGCGGTTACAATTTTCATCCATTCACCGCGTTTTATGTTTTGGGTTCCTTCAAATAACAAATGTTCAAAAAAGTGGGCAAAACCTGTACGATCCGGGCGTTCATCTTTAGATCCCACATGATACATCACAGAAGTTACAACAACTGGCGCCGAAGGATCGTTGTGCAAAATAACATGCATGCCGTTGTCTAAATTATATTCTTCAAAAGCTACTTTTTGAGCATGAGCTACTCCGCCAAGCATTAATGCAGCACTTAACATCATTATCGAATTTTTCATAAAGATTAATAATTTTTATTACCTATAATATTATAGTAGGTAGTCAAGAGGTAATTATAGTTACATCAAAAATAAGTTTTTTTAATGATGATTTTAATGTTAGCCAATATTTTGATGCTACTTTAACAGTCTTTTAGATCGCGATATGTTTTTTAAAGCCATAAAACACCTTGAAAAACAGACTTTAATGCGAGGAAAATATTTTTGAAATAAGAGATTGCACAGTAAATTATTAATTGTATATTTGCAACCTTAAAAATCAATAAATCAATTTGGTATGTATGCAATCGTAGAGATAGCAGGGCAACAATTCAAAGTAAGCAAAGACTTAAAGGTTTATGTTCACCGTTTGGCTAATGAAGAAGGTTCAAAAGTTTCTTTTGACAAAGTTCTTTTATTAGACGATAATGGAAACGTAACTTTAGGCGCCCCAGCTATAGAAGGTGCTTCAGTAGAAGCTAAAGTGTTACAACACTTAAAAGGAGATAAAGTTATCGTTTTCAAAAAGAAAAGAAGAAAAGGATACAAAAAGAGAAATGGTCACAGACAATATCTTACTCAAATTGTAATTGAAGGTATTACTGCAGCAGGTGGAACTAAAAAAGCAGCAGCTAAAAAAGCAGTTGTAGCAGAAGAAGCTCCGGCTACTGAAGTTGAAGCGGCTCCAAAAGCAAAAAAAGCAGCAGCTCCAAAAGCAAAAAAAGAAGCTACTAAAGAATAATAACAATATTTAAACTCATACGTCATGGCTCACAAGAAAGGTGTCGGTAGTTCGAAGAATGGTAGAGAATCAGAATCAAAACGTTTAGGCGTTAAGATTTTTGGTGGTCAAGCTGCTATTGCTGGGAACATCATCGTTAGACAAAGAGGTTCAAAACATAATCCAGGTGAAAACGTTTACATCAGTAAAGATCACACACTACACGCAAGAGTAGCTGGAGTTGTTAAGTTCCAAAAGAAAAAAGATAACAAATCTTATGTATCTATCCTTCCATTCGAAGCATAATCATAAAATTACTTATTAAAAAAACCCGTTCTGAAAAGAGCGGGTTTTTTCTTTTTCTGTAAATTGAAATTGGCTATCGGCGTATACATAATATAAATAAAACGGTAAATTTTATTGTTTTATTATAGAAAGCATCATATAATCAGTGTTATGTGGTTTTTTCTTAGTTGAAATTAACACAGAAACTGAGTTTGAATTCGTCCTAAAACCGGTGCAGAGACAAATAAAAATTTGCCACAGAGAACGCAAAGTTTTTTAAATATGTCAAGTTTAGTAAAAACACAAAGGTCACAAAGCTTTGCGGACTTAGATTGTGTATACACAACTTAGATCTTAGTGAACTCTGCGAAAAATCTTTGCGTTCTCTGCGGTAAAAAATAATTGAGGAGTATGGGAATTTTAATGTTTCTCCACAATATTTGGCGTTGATCCATGTTTTTTTATTATCTGAATTGAAATTTTTTTGTATCGTATTATTTGTATTTTTGACTGGACTAAACCACTCAAATTTTGAAAAAAATATTTTTTCTTTTATTTCTTTTCTCTACAAGCCTGTTTGCAAAAGAAATTCATCCTACTGAACAAATAGCGTCATTAAATGATACTCAAAAAAAGATTTTATATGAATTCGCAGTTTTACAAAAAAGCGGTTCTGATGCTAATGCATATTGGTTGAAACATAAAAATCACTTTTCTGCAATTCATGATTCAGTAAGAAATCAATTGGCACAGGAAATTTATGTTAATGCTCATGTTGTATATGTTCCGGTAAAAGATTCTGCAGTTCAAATTTGGATGCAAACGCAATCACTTACCAATTGGATGTTGTATTTGGCCGCTTTTATTGCAATTTGTGCCATAATTGCTTTATTACGTAATTATTGGAATTTGCTAATAGGTGTTCTTATAAGACAATTTGCGCCGTTATTCAGACTTTTGTTTTCGGCAATTTTGCTTACTTATGAGTTGTTGTTGATAGGTGTTGCATGTATTATTTTGGGATGCTATTTAGAAGAAATGACACTGAGAACAGTAGTAATTCATACAGGTCTCTTTTTATTGTGGAGTCAGTCAACTGCCATTTTTACCCGAAAATATCTGGTTCAGAAGTATGTTTTTCAAATAAAAGACAATTTCTGGGGAAACAATAAATGGGAGACAGTAAAAACAATTTGTCTTCCTGCAATTATTGTGACTGTCGCTCTTTTGTATGTCTTATATAAAGTTCCGGGTGATACATTATATAATTATGAGATTGTTGTGTCTGGTATGGCGGCTATTTGTGCTTTACCTTTTTGGCGTGTTTTAGAGAAATATATATCACCAATTCTAATTCCTTATAAAGACACGGCTGTAGAAAGAAGTATTTATTCGCTTGCTGCCTGCATGGTTTTAGCTTTACTTATAGATGGCTTTTTTATAGGACAGCATAATTCGCTTTTTTCTTATGTCGTAATTGCGTTGACTAGTTTGCTGATTATCTCATTTTTATTATTGTCACTTAAGCATAATTTTAAATACAATTATAAAAATTACTACTATTTACAATTTATCACCATTCTTTTTCTTTCGGCTGTTTTATTGTATAGTTTTTATATTCATTCCGGAGAAATGATTTGGGCGTCCTTAATAGGAACAAGCCTTTATGTTATTATAAAATATTGGGAGATTCCAACATTTTTTGTAAGCTGGAAAAGAAGCAAAACGGCTACTTGGGGATTTTTAGGAATGGCGGTATTATTGTGGTTGCTGGCCAAAGGTATTTTATATGTTTCGGGCGTGTTGTATGTGGTTTAAGTTATAATTGTTTTGTCGGGAATTGGAATTTGGTCCCGAAGCTTCGGGATAAAAATTGAGATTTAAATTTATCTACTCCGTATCCTTTGTTTCTTCTAAATCCTCAGTTTTACGGCCAACTTTTACTTTAGGACTATCCTGAGTTCCTGTAACAGTTAACGGAATTCCGAAAATACCTAATGGCGGTAATCCCAAACGCATTTTTAGATTTAATTTTCCGTCTAAGCTTGTAGTTCCTTCAATTCTTGGTCTAAAGCCGGCAAACTTAAATTTAAAGCGTTCAACTGTCATGATATTATTCTTGATCTTACTTTTTATTTCAACTTTTGAAAGATCAGGGTTTTTCATAGATTCAGAATTGGTTTGTTTGCTTACGGCATTAAACATTTTCAAACCTCTTACTTTTACGTTTTTTACAGAAAGTGTTCCGCCGCCAACAAGCGATGGATAAACCGGTTTCATGTTTCCGTTTAATCTTCCTTTTAACTGATAATCAAGTGATACAATTCCCTGTGCTTTTTCGGCTGCACTAGCCATTTTTCTAAAAACTTCAACTTCATTGTAGGCTCTTTTAATATCAAAATCAGAAGCTTTAATACTGTAGTCAAAATTTGCTTTTTGAGGCGTCACAGCCTGATAATTGCCATTCATAGCAACATTACAGCCAATTAAATTGAAGCCTGTATTTTGCATGCTCAGTTTGCCTTGGTTCATCTTTAAATTTCCGCTGGCATTTTGAAGATTTAATTTGTCAAAATAAACTTTTTGGGCATGCGCGATTAATTGCAAATTTAAATTGGTTGGAATAATAATAACTCCAGTTTGTTTGGTTTCCATTTGAGAAGCTGTATTTGTATCTGTTTCAGACATAAACTCATCTACATTAATATATCTCGCCGAAACCGTAAAAGAACCTTTTAAAACTCCTGTATTTGTTGTTATATAATTAAAAACGTTCTGCAAATATCCGTTCATCTTAAAATCTGATTGCCCATAAGCAGCCAAAAAATTATTGAAAGACATTTTATCCTGATTGATTTTGAAAATACCTTCTTTAATAATGAATTTTTTAGGCAGATATTCTGATGCAACTCCAATGTTTCTAAGTTCAAGCGTTCCTTTGTTGTAAAGTTTGCTGTAATTTCCTTTTTCAGCGTCGCTTTGTTTGCCTTTTAAAACCAAATCAGCTTTTATAAAACCATCTAAATCCAGACCTTTTTGAGAAAACACTTTGTATATTTTATTTACATCAAGTTCACCATTTGCTTTGATGTCATAATTTAAATCATCAAAATCGCTTAAAGCAGCAGATACAAAAACAGGTTTTCCTTCAAAAGTAAACTGAGCTGGTTTTAAATTCACTTTCAAATCCTGAAAAGTTCCTTTTTGATTGCTGATGTTAGATTTTACAACAATATTGGTAATCGCATTTGGATAATATTTTGTTTTGATATAACCATTTTCTAAATCAATATTTCCTTTTGTAACAGGAAAAAGTTTGTTTTTTTGATCGAATTTTCCTTTCGCTTTTACATCTCCGGCCAAAGTTCCTTTTAATTCCAAGTCAGGAATTCCAAGGGCTTTGTTTAATTTGGCAAGATCCATTTTGGCTTTAAAATCGGCGTCAATATTTGGAGTACTTAAGCCTTCCATATATAACTTTGATTTTAAATAATCGTTATTGATCTTCAATGATATGTTTTTGGCATCAACAATTAAAAGTTCAGGATCTAATGAAGGAACTTTTGTTTTTACCTCTAAATTAAGGTCAGAAACCGGAAAAGCACTTTTGTTATAATTCACAAATCCGTTGTCAATTTTTACATCTAAATTAAGATCCGGAGCTTTTTTTTGCGAAGCAATATAGTCTCCTTTTACTGTTAAAAGTAAATTAGTATTTCCTTTTAATTCTGTTTTAGAAAGCCAGGTGATGTATTTTGGTGGAAAAGCAGTGAAAACATCGTATAAATCGCTATTTTCTGATTTTATTGCCAAGTCCATATTATAGCCGTCTTTTAGAAAATTGAAATTTCCTTTAAAATCGACTACCAGCTGATTTATTTTTAAATTGTTTTGTTGGAAAAAGAATGATAACGAATTGATATTTACTTTCGTAATCAAATCAGCATCAATTTTTTTGTTCATTAAGTAAGGCTCATCCTCATAAACAATATTTAGTTTTTCGACTTTTGCTTTTGAGTATAAATCGAAAACAGATTTATTTAAATCCCCTTTTCCTAAATAATTAAAACCAAGAGCATCAAAATGTACTTTTGTAGATTGATCATCATAAATAATTTTACTATTGATGATTTCAATTCGCTCCAATTTTAAAGCTGTATCTGAGCTGTCTTTTTGTGTGGTTGTCTGCGCCGTAGATTTGTAAATGTTGTAATTGGCTTCACCATTTTTATTGACTTTTACATTTATAAACGAGTCAGACAAATAAATCTGGTCGATTTTTACAGATCGGCCAAAAACTAAACTTGCAACGTTTATTCCAAACGAAACCTCTTTTGCGGTAATAAATTTTTCAGCTTTATAAGGTGCAGAACCATTAAGACTTAAATCATTTAATGTTAAGGTCAAAGAAGGAAAATGACGAAAAAAAGATACAGAAACATCAGAGTAATTCAATTCGGCGCTTAGCCTTTCATTCGCCGTTTTTTTGATTTGATCCTTAATTTGATCTTCAAAAATAATAGGCGTTAAAAACAATAACCCCAGAATAACAGCAAAAGTTATTGCCAGGTATTTACCTGTTTTTAGTAAGACCGATTTAAATTTATTAGTTGGCATTTAAAATTGTGATATGATTTATATTTGAATTAGGATTGGATAACAGTTTTTTTATCCGTGAACGGTTTCGCTTTTTCCGTAATTGGTTATGATCGAACCTTCATATTCAATCCATTCTTTCCAGCGTTTGTCGATGTCTATATTGTCTGTATATTTTCTGGCAAAGCCTAAAAAAGTAGTATAATGTCCTGCTTCAGAAATCATCAAATCACGATAAAATTTGGCTAATTCTTCGTCTTTTATATTTTCAGAAAGTACTTTAAAGCGCTCACAACTCCTGGCTTCGATCATTGCCGAAAACAATAAACGATCGCAAAGCGCGTCTTTACGGCTTCCATCTTTCTTCATAAATTTAAAAAGTTCATTTACATAATGATCTTTTCTTTCGCGGCCCAAAGTCAGGCCTCTTTTTTTAATTATGTCGTGAACCATCTGCAAATGTTCCAGTTCTTCTCTTGCAATTACAAGCATTTCGGTTACTAATTCTTCCAATTCAGAATTGTAAGTAACTAAACTAATGGCGTTTGAAGCTGCTTTTTGCTCGCACCACGCATGATCCGTTAAAATTTCTTCGATATTCGATTCGACGATATTTACCCAACGAGGGTCTGTGGCTAATTTTAATCCTAACATAATTTTATAGAAAAAAGTGTTCTGCAAAATTAGTGTTTTTTATCGCCGAAAGTCAGGAAATATGGTGCAAATCCGCGCAAAATAGTATTATTTTGTAACTTGAAACAAATCAAATGAATCACACAAAAAAACTTTTAATTATTGGTTTTGTCTGGCCGGAGCCAAATTCGTCTGCAGCGGGTGGAAGAATGATGCAGTTGATTTCTATTTTTGCAACAAATGGATTTGAAATTACATTTGCAAGCCCGGCATTAGACAGTGATTTTATGGTTGATTTGAAAGCTTTTGGAGTTGAAAAAAGAACCATAGAATTGAATAATTCCAGTTTTGATGATTTTATTATGGCATTAAATCCGGATGTTGTTTTATTTGATCGTTTTATGATTGAAGAACAATTTGGATGGCGGGTTTCAGAAAACTGTCCAAAAGCAATTCGTTTACTGGATACTGAAGATTTACATTGTTTGAGAACAGCGAGACAAAAAGCTTTTAAAGAAAATCGAACTTTTGAAGTTCATGATTTGTTATCTGAGGAAGTTGCAAAACGTGAAATCGCAAGTATTTTAAGATGTGACTTATCTTTTATTATTTCAGAATTTGAAATGGATCTCCTAAAAGATACTTTTAAAATTGATTCCAATCTGCTTCATTATTTACCTTTTTTAGTTGATAAAATGTCTGAGGAAAATCTTCAGGAATTACCTTCTTTTGAAGAACGCAAGAATTTTGTTTTCATCGGAAATTTTCTTCATGAACCAAATTGGAATACAGTTCAGTATTTAAAAGAAACAATTTGGGGCGAAATTAAAAAACAGTTTCCCGAAGCTATTTTACAAGTTTATGGCGCATATCCATCACAAAAAGTACTGCAATTGCATCAGCCTAAAAGCGGTTTTTTTATTATGGGAAGGGCAGAAGATGCCAATGAAATTGTAAAAAACGCCAGAATTGTTTTGGCTCCAATTCGTTTTGGTGCAGGTTTAAAAGGAAAATTGTTAGAAGCAATGCAATGCGGAACACCAAGTGCAACCACAACAATTGGTTCGGAAGCAATGCATGGTAATTTGCCGTGGAATGGTTTTATTACTGATGATATTCAGGAGTTTGCAAAACATGCAGTTACACTATATCAAAATGAAAATTTGTGGAAGCAAGCCCAAAAAAATGGAATCGCAATTGTGAACGAGTGCTATCAGAAAAATAAATATTCAGACGAATTAATTAAAACGATTAATTCATTATTGAATGATTTTGAAAATCATCGTTTGCATAATTTTATGGGAAGTTTACTGGAGCATCATACTTTAAAAAGTACCAAATACATGGCAAAATGGATTGAAGCGAAGAATAAAAATTAAGGTTTTTAATTGCTAATATTTAGGGGAATGTACTGTATGTGGTGGATAATTTCCCTGTATATATAAAATTGAATAGTTATATCCCGTAGGGATTATATATTGGTAGAAAGAAAATATCCATTTTGATTATTTGTCCCGTTAGGGACTGCACAATATGTAATATATGTAGTCCCTAACGGGACAATGATTGTAATACTTGGATTTTTTCTACCAATATATAATCCCTATGGGATATAAAAAATCCCCAATTATCAATTATCTTGATATTGGGGATGTAAACTTTTAAATTTAAAACTGTTTACTGTCACTTTTTGCTGTGACTGAAAACTATTTCAACAAACCTTCAACAGCCTGAACAGTTGTGGCATGATAACCAGATTTTGCTTTTTCAAAAATTTGTTTTGCCCAGGTTTTTCCTTCCGGAGTTTTAACCAATTCTTTATAAAGTGTCATTAACGATCCTGTTCTGCTCGTTGCAATCATAAATTGTTCAATAACAGGATAAGCGGTTTTGTATTGATGACGAATTGCCTGAACAAACCATTGACGTTTAATAACGAAGTTTCCGTTTTTAGTAAAACTGAACTCATTATCAATTGCTGTCATTTCTTTGGCTGTAATATCTGCAGGTAAATAATCGATAAAATGTTGTTTTTCCGTTGTTGATTTTATCTTTTCGCTTAATCCTTTAACGCCTGTTGTTCTCCAGTTTTTCTGAATGTTATCTATTGCAGTAAAATCTTCAGAAGAAGGAGTTGTAATGTTTGATGGAACGCCTGGTTTATAAATCCAGTCGTCTAATTTGATTTTATCAGCCAGGGCTTTGTCATCTTTAATAAGATTCTCTTTTAGGTATTTTACGAAGTCTTCTGTTGTTATAGATTGAAAAGCATGCGCATCAAAATAGTTTTTAATAAACGGATCGAATTTTTCACGACCAACAGCCTCTTCGATTACTTTCAGGAAGTTATAGCCTTTTACATAAGGAATCTGGCTAATTCCGTCATCTGGGTTTCTGTTGGTAAGGCTTGCTTTTAATCTTGTATCTGGATTGGTAGCGCCATATTCAGTAATATTGTCATCTAAATCTTTACGAGTTAGAACGTCTTGCATTTCAGCTTCTTTTTTACCGAAAATTTCTTCGCCAATTCTGTGTTCTACATAAGTAGTGAAACCTTCGTTTAACCAAATATCATCCCAGGTTGCGTTGGTTACTAAGTTTCCGCTCCAACTGTGGCCTAATTCGTGCGCCAATAAACTTGTTAAAGAACGATCGCCGGCAATAACGCCCGGAGTCAGGAAAGTTAAGTTTGGATTTTCCATTCCACCATAAGGAAAGCTTGGAGGTAAAACCAAAACATCGTAACGTCCCCAACGATATGGTCCGTAAAGTTTTTCGGCAGCACCAACCATTTTTCCCAGCTCAGCAAATTCCCATGCAGCTTTTTTTAATATAGAAGGTTCTGCATAAACTCCGGTTCTGTTGTCAATTGATTGAAAAGCAATGTCTCCAACAGCAATTGCCATTAAGTAAGATGGAATCGCTTTATCTTGTTTGAAAGTATAAACTCCCGTATCATTTTTTTGTTGCGGATTTACAGAGGCGCTCATTACAGCCAATAAATCTTTAGGAACCGTAACTTTTGCATTATAAGTAAAGCGTATTCCCGGTGAATCCTGACACGGGATCCAGGTACGAGACCAAATACTTTCTCCCTGAGAGAAAACAAAAGGTTTCTTTTTATCTGCAGTTTGTTGCGGATTTAGCCATTGCAATGCAACAGCATCTTTGGTTGTACTATAATAGATGTTAACTTTTGTAGTGTTTGGTTCAATAGTAATATGAAGTGGTTTTCCGTGAAATTCAACTGCTGCACCGAGTTCGAATTTAGTTTCTTTTTCTTCGTCGCCTAAAGTTACTTTGGTAATATTTAGCGTGTTTTCATCAAAGATAATTTCGTTTCCTTTGCTAATATTATCAATTTGCCAGGAAGCTTTTCCTGAGATTGTTTGTGTATCAAAGTCTACTTTGATATCAAGATCTAAGTGTTTTACAACAGCAAGATCTGCTTTAGAAAAAGTGTGTTCGTCTTTAATAGTAGCTTTAGCAGTGGTTGTTTTTTCTGTCTGATCTTTTTTCTGACACGCAAAAGCTGCTAAAAATAAGGTTACTAAGAATATTTTTTTCATATTTATGAAGTATTGAAATTGAGAAACTAAATTAAATAAAAAATCCCGTTCTGATTACTCAAAACGGGATTTAAATATGTAAACAATCGATTATGCCAACATTGTAACCGGGCTTTCGATGTATTGTTTTAACGTTTGTAAAAATTGAGCTCCGGTTGCACCGTCAATTGTTCTGTGGTCACAAGCTAATGATAACATCATTGTGTTTCCAACTACAATCTGACCGTTTTTAACTACTGGTTTCTCAACAATTGCACCTACAGAAAGGATAGCAGAGTTTGGCTGGTTGATAATTGAATTAAATTCAGTAATACCAAACATTCCAAGGTTAGATACTGTAAAAGTACTTCCTTCCATTTCTTGTGGTCCTAATTTTTTGTTTTTTGCTCTTCCTGCAAGATCTCTTACACTAGCACCAATTTGAGATAAACTCATAGCATCTGTAAATTTCAATACAGGAACTACTAATCCGTCTTCAACAGCAACGGCAACACCAATATTAACGTGGTGGTTGATGATGATAGCATCTTCTTTCCACTGAGAGTTAATTTTTGGATGTTTTTTCAATGCCAAAGCACAAGCTTTAATTACCATATCATTGAAAGATACTTTTGTATCAGGAACAGTATTGATAGTTGCTCTTGCGCCCATTGCTTCGTCCATGCTTACTTCGATCACTAAGTTGTAGTGAGGTGCTGTAAATAAAGATTCTGCTAAACGTTTTGCGATAATTTTACGCATTTGAGAATTTTTGATCTCTTCTGTGTAAACTTCTCCGGCAGGAACAAATACTTTTGGAGCAGCTGGTGCAGCAGTTTCTGATTTAGCGTCAGCACTTGCAGCAGGTTTTGCTTGTGAAGATGGAGTAAAGTTTTCGATATCACTTTTTACGATACGTCCGTTTTCTCCAGAACCTTTAACCTGAGTTAATTGGATTCCTTTATCAGAAGCGATTTTTTTAGCTAATGGAGAAGCTAAAATTCTTCCTCCTGAATTATCGGCAACAGCTTCTGTAGCTTTTTCAGCAGTAGGAGCAGCAGCTTTTTCTTCTGTTGCAGGAGCACTTGCAGTTGCAGCGCCTCCGCCAGTATAATTTTCAGCAATTCCGGCAATGTCAGTTCCTGCTGGTCCAATGATAGCTAATAAGCTATCAACAGGCGCAGTATTTCCTTCCTGAATACCGATGTATAATAATGTTCCGGCATTGAAAGACTCAAACTCCATTGTAGCTTTGTCTGTTTCAATTTCTGCTAAAATATCTCCTTCAGCAACAGTATCGCCTACTTTTTTCAACCAGGTTGCTACAGTTCCTTCTGTCATTGTATCACTCAAACGTGGCATAGTAACTACTATAACACCTTTTGGTAATTCAGTTGCAGCTTTTGCAGGAGCAGCAGTTTCTGTTTTTGCTTCAGCAGCAGGAGCGTCAGCTTTTGGTGCCGAAGCTTCTGGACTAGCAGCAGGAGCATCTCCACCAGCTAAAAGTGCTGAAATATCTTCTCCTTCTTTTCCAATAATTGCTAATAATGAATCAACCGGAGCAGTTTCTCCAGCCTGAATTCCAATATGTAAAAGAGTTCCTTCGTTAAAAGATTCGAACTCCATTGTTGCTTTGTCTGTTTCAATTTCAGCTAAGATATCTCCTTCGCTAATTTTGTCGCCTACTTTTTTAAGCCAAGTCGCTACCGTTCCTTCCGTCATAGTATCGCTCAAACGAGGCATTGTTACTTTAATAGCCATAATTAATTATAGTTTATGAGGTGTAAATGGATAGTCTTCTTGTGCGTATACTACATCGTATAATTGTTGCAATTCAGGATATGGAGATTCTTCTGCAAATTTCTGGCATTCTTCAACTAAATCCTTAACTCTTTGGTCAATTGCTTCAATTTCTTCTTCTGTAGCGTATTTTTGATCCATAATTACATCTAAAACCTGAGTAATTGGGTCAATTTTTCTGTATTCTTCAACCTCTTCTTTAGAACGGTATAATTGTGCATCAGACATTGAGTGTCCTCTGTAACGATACGTTTTCATTTCAAGGAAAGTTGGTCCGTCTCCACGACGTGCTCTTTCGATAGCTTCGTGCATAGCTTCTGCAACTTTTACAGGATTCATTCCGTCAACAGGTCCGCAAGGCATTTCGTATCCTAAACCAAGTTTCCAGATATCAGTATGGTTTGCAGTTCTTTCTACAGATGTTCCCATTGCATAACCGTTGTTTTCAACGATAAATACAACTGGTAATTTCCATAACATAGCCATGTTGAAAGCTTCGTGTAATGAACCTTGTCTTGCAGCTCCGTCACCAAAATAAGTCATGGTAACACCGCCAGTGTTGAAATATTTATCAGCAAAAGCCAAACCAGCTCCTACCGGAATTTGTCCACCTACAATACCGTGACCTCCGTAAAAACGGTGTTCTTTAGAGAAAATGTGCATAGAACCTCCCATACCTTTAGAAGTTCCTGTTACTTTTCCTAAAAGTTCAGCCATTACGTTTCTGGGATCAACTCCCATACCAATTGGCTGCACGTGGTTTCTGTAAGCAGTAATCATTTTATCTTTAGTCAGGTCCATAGCGTGCAATGCGCCTGCTAATACAGCTTCCTGACCATTATATAAGTGTAGAAAACCTCTAACTTTTTGTTGAATGTATAATGCTGCAAGTTTGTCTTCAAACTTTCTCCAAAGCAGCATGTCTTCGTACCACTTTAAATATACTTCTTTTGTAACTTCTTTCATCTGAATTCTTTCTTTTGCTAAAGTTTGTTTGTGTTATCAATTGTTGCCTATAACGCAAAATAGTTTCCTCCCACAAATTTGCGCCCGAAAGGTCGGGATGCAAAAATAAGACATTACATTTAAGAACTAAAATTTAAACGCTACTTTTTGGCTTTTTTTTACAAGAACTTTTTATCAAACATAAAAGGGAGCAAATTTTTAAGGGATGTTGATTTGTAAACTTCTCCAATTTCACCCATAAAATAGATTTCTATAGGGGTTTCCTGTTTAATTTCGTATTCTGCTATTGATTGACGGCATGAACCACATGGTGGAATCGGAGCTTTTGTCTGATTGGTGTCTGACGCTGCTGTAATTGCCATTTTTAAGATTTTGGCCTCCGGATAAACACTTCCGGCGTGAAAAATAGCCACACGTTCTGCGCATAATCCTGAAGGATAAGCTGCGTTTTCCTGATTTGATCCTAAAACTATTTTTCCGTTATCTAAAAGTAAAGCAGCACCAACTCTAAATTTTGAGTAGGGCGCATATGCTTTTTTTCGAATTTCAATTGCCTGTTCCATTAAGTCCTGAACTTCATTTGAAAGTTCTTTTATTGAATCATAAACTAAAAATGATGATGTAACGCTTATTTCTTTCATTCTTTTTAAGGGAAAAAAAATCCAAATTTCTAAAATCAGAAATTTGGATTGTTATATTGTTTTAATTTTTTTGTTTAGTATTGCTCGTATTTGTCGCCAAAGTTAAACGTTAAAGAAAAACGAAGTGTGTTTTCTAAAGGATTTTTAACTTTTGATGACGAAAATAAGTAAGATACGTCAATTTTTACTGCGCTATACTTGAATCCTGCTCCTAAAGAGAAAAATTGTCTGGCTCCTTTTTCAGGGCTTTCGTGAAAATATCCGGCTCTTACTGCGAATGAATCCTGATACATATATTCTGCACCAACACTATATGTGATTTCTTTTAGTTCTTCGCTAAATCCTCCCGGAGCGTCTCCAAAAGATTTAAATATTCCCGAAACCCAGCCAATATCATTGTAAGCATTATAATTTGCGGCATCGGCATCTGCCTGAGAAATGTCTCCGGCATCTGTAAAGTCCCCATCTCCGTTTGCATCAACTGCAGTTCCAGGTCCTGGAGGAGTTGGTACTAAAAGTTTTGTAAATTCTAAACTTACACCAACTTTATTGTAGTCGTCTAAAATAAAATCAAAACCTCCACCCAATCTTAGGTTTGCAGGCAAGAAGTTTGCACTTATATCATCATTATCATAGCTTATTTTTGGACCTAAATTTTGCATATTAAAACCTGCTCTCCATCTTCCGTTAAAATCAGCATAAGCGATTTCATCAGATTGATAAAAACCAGCGATGTCTACTGCAAAAGAACTTGCAGCTGATGCATCAATGTCGGTTGAAGGGATTTTTAAGTTTGAACGGATGTATCTTGCGCCAACGGCCATAGAAAATTTATCGCTTAATTTTAATGAATAAGATCCGTCTAGGGCAAATTCATTAGGATTTACTTCTCTTGTAGGCTCATTTGGATCTCCGGTTTCTCTTAGTTCAATTCCTCCAAAACCAAAGAAACGAAAGCTTGTTGCAAAAGCACTTCGTTCGTTAATTTTATTGTAATAGGTAAGTTGTCCTAAAGAAATGTCGTTTGCCAGATCTGTCAAATAAGGAGTATAGCTTATTGAAAGCCCTTGTGCTTCTACTGCAAATGCATATTTTGCAGGATTCCATTGTTGAGAATAAGCGTCTGTTGCTGTTGCTACACCCTGGTCTGCCATACCGGCCGCTCTTGCATCTGCGGCAACGAGTAAGAAAGGTACTCCGGTAGTAATGGGACGTTCAATGTCTTGGGCTTTTGCGTACGAAATAATTAATAAACAAATTAATAGTAGAGATATTTTTTTCATTTATAGATTTAAGGTTTTTATGGTAAAAATATATATATATTTATAATATGACAAGTTTTTCGTACTTTTCTGCTCTTTTATTTGTTAAATTTGATCTAACAGTAAGTTTGTAGATGTAAACGCCTTTCCCAATGCGGTCTCCAAAATCATCTTTGCCGTCCCAGGTTATCTCTCTTGATAAAAAACCTTCGGTTGTAATAACCTGATTTTTTGTCCATACCACTTTTCCGGTAATTGTCATCACCTGAACCTGAACATCTAAAGGTTCATAAGGTCTGTTATGTGAAAACCAGAATTGAGTGTAGGTCGAAAATGGATTAGGATAATTAAGAACGTGTGTCAGGGTCAGCGATTCATCTCCAACAACTATAAACTGTATTTCGCTTGTTACAGGATTGTTATAAACATCCCAGGCTGTAAAACTTATAGTGTGCAGTCCTGCTTCTAAATTTCTTAGCGGGAAACGTAAATTTCCATTTGTGTAATCGTCTAATTTAGTTTGATAATAATCGTTTAATATATAAGGATTACTTACATCTCCGTCTAAAATCGCAACAATATCATGACCAATTCCGCTAGCGGTATTTATCCCGTTTTCATCTTCTAAAAAAGCCAATAAAAATGGAGAACTATTTGTGATTCCGCCAGAAACAAAAGTTTCGTCGTTCATATATAACTTCACTTTCGGATTTATATTGTCCGCAGGTGCATTTTCATTTATTCCGCCTATTTTAATGGTAGTATTATAGCCTGATTGGTTCTCTAAGAGTGCCGTTTTCTTTGCATAAAAGCTAATTCGGCCATAGTCTACCGGAATTCTAATGTCTCTTGGAACAACAAAACTAAATTCAAACTGACCATTGGTTACTGATGCATTTCCTCTAAAAATAGTTTCTCCCAAAGTTTTGAAAGACATTCCAGGGCTATAACCATCATTATTTAAAGTTGTGGTTGTAATTAATTTATCAAATATAGCAGTGGCCAATTCGCCATTATAATTACTTAAAACAGTATTGTTCTCGTCTGTAATTTCTCCTGTAATTTTAATTTTTGCTAAAGATTTAAAATCAGCAATAGGCTGTGAGATAACAACATCATTTACTTTTGTTAAATTAATTCTGGGTTTGGGAATAGCCAGCATCAAAGCGGGATCTCCAATATAAAAAATTACATTACTGGATGAGCTTGGATTATCATTTTTAGAAATCCGAAGTGCTTCTGAGATTGCAGTATATTGGTTTGTGCCATAAGAAAGCAGGTTTTTTGTAAGGTTGTCATTAAAATTTTCTGCATTATATTGACCTATAGCACGAATGGTTGTAAGCATTGCAATCGCTCCTCCTTTTGGATTCCAAAATGTGTATTCGCCCGCTGTTGGTCTTGTTGGGTCATCAAATCTTGAAAATTCGCAGGTAATAGTTATAAATAAGGGATATTTGTATTGATTGTTTAAATTTTGACCGTCAGATTTCTCCCAGATTCTTTCGGCTGCCAATCCATCTTCACCGCCATGTCCCAGATAATTAAAAACCAAAGCTCCTTTTTCAAAAGCATCAAAAAAGTCAGTTCTTGCTTTTGGATATCTCGATCCTCCGGCAGAAGCTTCCTGAGTATATGAGTCCAGAATAATTTTGTCAATATTAAAAAAAGGTTTTTCGGTTGAAATAAGATCTGCCAATGCATTTTGACGGGATTGCAAAGAAGCATCAGAACTCTGGTCAGCATCATCGCTTACTAAAACAAAATTATTTCTCCAGTTTCCGTACGATTTAGTATCGTGATATTCTAAAACCTTATTAACCATTTCTTCAGCCTGAGCATTGTCTGAGATTAACATTCTTCCAACCGCGATATCAATTCCTCCAAAAAAAGAAATCACATTTCCTTCGTCAGCATCCATGAGGGCGTAAAAGTCATCTGATGCAAATGAAGATTCTCCAACGGTGTTACTATTTAAGGAATGATATATAGGTACAATATTCGTGTTGTTTGAAATTCTGTTTTTATAATCGAATGAAGCATCGCCAAACAAATTCACGTATTTAATTCTTTTTTCTGCGGAAGAAGCATTGTCATAAATATATCGAATGCAGTTTCTAATGGCTGAAATATCTTGTTTTCCGGAAGAAAATTCCTGATAGATATTCTCTAGTGAAATTACTTTTACATTTAAATTAGAATTAGTGCGATGAAAATTGGCTAGTTTTTCTGCTTGGGAAATTAAAATTTTAGGAGTTATAATTACATAATCAATATCCTGAAACGCATTTTGATTGTTTTTAAAAAGTGTTCCTTTCAAATTCTGGTTTGCAATTTTGGGCTGACTATCTTTTAAAGGAGTATAAAAATCTGAAGCATCAATTGCAATGTATTTTCGAATTTCTCCTAAAGAAGCTTTAAAGCTAAAAGTGGCCAAATTTGCATTTTCTATTTTTGATACATTATATAGGTCTGTAACATCCCAAATCTGACTAATGCCTGAAGCGTTGCCAATAGTATAATTCACAATTCCCGAAGTTGAACCTGCCAGATCATATTGAAACTTAAATTGTTTTCCTGTGCCCTGCAGTTTTCGTTTTGCAATTAGGTTGATATAATCCAGATATCCTTTTGATCCGGGTACACCATTATTATTATAGGTAAGTTTTATTTTGATATTGTCGGCACCTGTAAAAGTGCTGTTAGAAGGGAGTTTTACCGAGTAATATCTAACATCAGAACCTGTAACTAATGAATTAAATGAAATATTGCCGATGTTTTGCCCGTTGGCAGAAACCGCAAAAGAAGTAGGGGTGTAAGCGGCCGAAGCTGCGTTTACTTCTATTTTTACAGGAATTGTTGTTTCCAGATTTGGAAAATTGAACTCAAATTCCTGTTCTGCATTAATATCAAACGCTTCTCCTAGCCATTGACGCCCTAAATGGGCAACATTGGTAAGGTCGGTTTCATGAAATTGATAGTCATCAAACGTGTTTAAGTTCAGTGTGGCGCTGCCTGTTGGCTGATTTGCGGTAGAAATTCTTTTCCCATCGGTGCCGGTTGCTGTAATATAATAGTATGATTTGGTGTCGTATAAATTAATATTGGTCTGGCTTTCATTATTCCAGTTGTCAACTCCTTCTGCATAAAAAAGAATATAATCTTCATTATTAAAAGTACCGTCATTTTCTCCTATAATTTGAATACTGTTTTCCATTAAGTCATCAGGATAATAAGTATTGTTTGCTAATGGAAGCATTTTTCCACCATTTCCATAAATTTTGATTTTTCTCGGATCAACTTTGCCTGCATCAAATCCTAAACTCTGTAAAAAAGACTTTGAAATTTTATAAGCACCTGATTTTTCGACATAAAAGCGATACCAGTCGCCAGAAGCCAAAACAGAATTAGAAACTAAGGCCGTTTTTTGATAAGAAGAAGAATTACTGCTTTTTGCTGTACTATTATTTATTGAATACGAAAATGACTTGATTCGTTTATAGCTATTTCCTTCCTTAATAATTGGGTAAAGAGATAGAAAAGTTTGTTTCTTATCTCTTGCTGAGACGTTTTTTAACGTTTCATTTGGTCTGTCCGGAATGTTTTGAAGTGTTAAATCTCCTAAATCCGTAATTGAAATTGTTTCGTATATGACGTTAGTTAACGAAACAGAATTGCTGTTTGAAGAGCTCGATTCGGCAAGTTTAAGAAGCAGTGTTATGCTTTTTTTTGTAGTATCGAACCTAAAACTGTTTCCTGTGAAGTAAGGTATGATTATTTTGGATTCACCAAAACTCATCTCTTTTTTATTTTGCCAATCTAATGTGAGGCCGCCATTTATCTGAGAAAATGAGACAAAAGGAATCAAAAAAAGATATAGAATTATGGCTTGTTTCATAGGTTGAAAATACTAGTTTGAAATTAAAATATTTTAGTAAGTAAAAATATAGTATTTCATGTTATAGTAAATAATAAAAAGTATATTTTTGCGTTCGTAACTATAGGTTATTTTCTGGTAAAAAACAGCTAAATAAAATTATTAGAACAGATGTTGCTAATTAAATGTTAATTATTATATTGCAGCACCTAAATTTATCACCTAAGAATGAGTATGAAAGTAAACAAAATTGTAGTCTTGCAATTAATGATGTCAATGGTATTGATGTTGGGCACGGCTAGTTGTAGCAAAAAATCGAGTTCAAGCCACGCTTCTAGAGCAACAGGTTGGGATGTAGATAGTCAGAATGGAACTGCTGCTAGAAATGCAGGGAAAAAACAACAGGCTGGTCCTGGGTTAGTTTTTGTTGAAGGAGGTACATTTACTATGGGTAAAGTACAGGATGATGTTATGCACGATTGGAATAACACACCAACTCAACAACACGTTCAATCATTCTACATGGATGAAACTGAAGTTACGAATGGTATGTACTTAGAGTACCTGGAGTGGCTTAAAAAAGTTTTCCCTCCAACAGAAGAAAATTACAAGAATATTTATGAAGGAGCGTCTCCTGATACTTTGGTATGGAGAAATCGTTTAGGGTATAACGAAACGATGACTAATAATTACTTAAGACATCCTTCTTATGCTAACTACCCAGTAGTAGGTGTAAACTGGATTCAAGCTGTTGAATTTAGTAAATGGAGAACAGACCGTGTAAACGAAGCTGTTTTAGAAAAAGACGGATATCTTAAAAAAGGTGCTAAAACTACAGACGTAAGTGCTGAAAGTTTATTTAATACTGAAGCTTACCTTGCTTCACCTTCTACTACTTATGGTGGTAACGAAGAATTAGTATTAAAGAAAAATCCAAACGGAAGAAGACCAAAAGCAAATAAAGATGGTGTAGTAGAAGAAAAAAATGTGTACGCACAACGTTCTTCCGGAGTTATCTTGCCAGAATACAGACTTCCTACAGAAGCTGAATGGGAATATGCTGCTGCAGCTGATGTTGGACAAAGAGAGTACAATATATATAAAGGACAAAAGAAATATCCTTGGTCTGGAGATTATACTCGTTCGGCAAAACGTAAAAATAAAGGAGATCAATTGGCTAACTTTAAACAAGGAAACGGTGATTACGGTGGAATTGCAGGATGGTCAGATGATGGAGCAGATATTACAAACTCTGTAAAAAGCTACGCGCCAAATGATTTCGGATTATACGATATGGCAGGTAACGTTGCAGAATGGGTTGCTGACGTTTACAGACCTATTATTGATAATGAAGCAAATGATTTTAACTACTATAGAGGAAATCAATATGCTAAAAACAAAATTGGTAAAGACGGTAAACTTGAAATTATTACTAAAGAAAACATCAAATATGATACTTTAAGTAACGGTAAAGTTGTAGCTAGAAATCTTCCGGGAGAAATTGCTCAGGTACCAGTTGACGAAAACGAAACTTATTTGAGAACAAATTTCAGTACAAGTGACAATATCAATTATAGAGATGGTGACAAACAATCATCTAAATATTTTGACTTTGGAGATTCAGAATCTGGAACAAAAGCTGATCAAACAATGTACAACTCTCCTAAACATAATATCACTACAGATAGTTTAGGTAAGATGATGAGAAAATATGACAACTCTAGTAAACGTACTACTTTGATCGATGATAAAGTAAGAGTTTACAAAGGAGGTTCTTGGAGAGATAGAGCTTATTGGTTAGATCCGGCTCAAAGAAGATATTTCCCTCAGGATATGGCAACTGATTATATCGGTTTCAGATGTGCAATGTCTAGAGTAGGTTCTAAAGCTGAAAGAAGAAAGTCGCCTAGAAACTAAGTTTTAGAAATTTCAAAATAAATGATTCCAAATTCCAAGCACTGAATATTCAGTTTGGAATTTGGAATTTTTTTATGATAACTTTTCTATTTTTACAATTCATAAAAAATGTTTTATAAATGAATATTCAGGAAATTCACAATTTGTTTTTGCAATGTAAATCTGTTTCAATTGATACAAGAAAAATTGAAAAAGGTTCTATGTTTTTTGCTATTAAAGGAGGAAATTTTGATGCTAATACTTTTGCTAAGCAAGCACTTGATTTAGGTGCTTTGTTTGTTGTTATTGACAACGAATCTTATTTAATAGATGAAAGAACTATTCTGGTTCAAAATAGTTTAGAAACATTACAGGAATTATCAAAATTTCACAGAACATATTTAAAATTGCCAATTATTGCCTTAACAGGGAGCAATGGTAAAACAACAACCAAAGAATTGATTAATGTTGTTCTGGCTAAAAAATTCAACACAAAAGCAACAATTGGAAATTTAAATAATCATATCGGAGTTCCGTTAACCTTATTGTCTTTTACTGGTGAAACTCAAATAGGTATTGTTGAAATGGGTGCAAATCATAAAAAAGAGATTGAATTTTTATGTGAAATTGCGCAACCTGATTATGGTTACATAACCAATTTTGGCAAAGCTCATTTAGAAGGTTTTGGTGGTGTTGAAGGTGTAATTGAAGGAAAAAGTGAGATGTATCAATATCTTGCCAAAAATAAGAAAACGGCTTTTGTAAATCTGGAAGACCCAATTCAGATTGAAAAATCAAACGGTATTGCTTCATTTACATTTGGAATTAAAAAAGAGAAAGCTGATTTGGAAATTAATAGTATTGAAGCCAATCCATTTGTGGAAGTTGAGTACAATGATTTTAATGTAAAGTCTAATTTAATTGGTCTTTATAATGCTAATAATATTAATGCGGCTGTTGCTATAGGAACTTATTTTAAAGTTGATACAAAAGATATAAAGGCTGCTATTGAAGGATATGTTCCGGATAATAACAGGTCTCAATTATTAAAAAAAGGTACAAATCAAATTATTTTGGATGCTTATAATGCAAATCCTAGTAGTATGGCGGTGGCTATTGCCAATTTTGTACAATTAGACAATCCAAAAAAAGTTATGATTTTGGGTGATATGTTCGAATTAGGGAACGAAAGTGTCCAAGAGCATAAAATCATTGTCGATTCAGTTTCCAATCAAAGTGAATCTGCTTGTTATTTTATTGGAAAAGCATTTTATGAGAATAGAATTTCAAAAGAAAATATCTGGTTTTTTGAAACCTTTGATGCTTTTGCAGAATACCTTAAAACCATAGATTTTAATGACAATATTATTTTAATTAAAGGTTCGAGAGGAATGGCTCTTGAACGAAGTTTAGAATATATTTAATACTTAATAGCATAAATAAACAGCCATTTATTATTGTAAATGGCTGTTTATTTTTGATTAGATGCTCATTAAAAAGCCAATTAAATTCTCTTTCTTATTTAATCCGAGTTTTTTTCTTAATCGATATCTTGCAAGTTCAACACCTCCGCTTGAAATATTCATAATTTCAGCTATTTCCTTTGTTGACATATTCATTAATAAATAAGTAGACAAATCGAGTTCGCGTGGAGAAATCGTCGGGTATTTTTCTTTTAGACGTTTTAAGAACTCAAAATGTACATTTTTAATGTGCTTTTCTAAGTCCTTCCAGCTTTTGTCTGTATTGACCTCTTTTACGATGCTTTTGTGTAATTTATTGAACTCAAATTTTGTTGAGTCGTCCAGGATATTAGTATCAATGTCTTTGAGTTTGTGAATTATTCCATTTAAGATTTTATTCTTCTTTACAACCTGAAGCGAATTATTTACGAGTTCTTTATCTTTTGCTAAAATTTTAATTTGAAGCTTGTCGCTTTTAAGTTTTTCGATTTCTTTTTCAAGTTCATGTTGTTCATGTCTTATTCTGGATTCTTTTTCAAGATACAATCTTCGCTGTTCTATAGTTTCGTAATATTTATTTTTTCTAATTTTTGATTGAATTCTATTCGAAATAATATAGATAGCGGCTAAAACAAAAATAAAATAAATAAGATAGGCCAGAAAATGTCTGTACCATGGCGGAGATATAGTAAAATTTACTTCATTAACATCAGAGACAATACCATAGCTGTTTTTGGCCCTAATTTTCATTGTATAATTGCCTTCTCTCAAATTGGTATATTCTTTAATTGCTACTGTAGACCAATTTCTCCAGCTATCGTCAAAAGGTTCCAGCTTATATGAATACAGTAAGTTTTCCTGATTTTCATAAGTTGGTGACGAAAATGTAAATTTAACATGATTTGAACTATAAGGCAGTTTAAATTCTTTTTCCGGTATTTCAAGATTTCCTATAAGAATGGTATCATCAGTAAATGAAAAACTTTCAATAAATGTGTTTGGTTTCGTTATAAAACTGTTTGATATTTTTGAATCATAATGTGTTAAACCATCCGTTAGGCCTATGAAAATATTGCCGGGATCAATAGTGTTTACAGAAATGTAATTATTAACCAGGTTGCCTGTAAGGTTAGAAAACGGAGCCTCTTTCTTTGTAAAATTGCCATTTTTGTTTTTTGTTAATACACCCAGCGATTCATTATATGAATACCATAAATTTCCATAAGTGTCTTCTATTAAAGTGTTTATTGTAGGTATGCCTTGAAATAACTGAGTAATTTTTTTATCTTCAAAAAAAGCTTCCTGTTCTTTCGAAAATCTATAAAAATGATTTTTAGTTTGAAAGTAGATTTTTTTATTCAGTACTTGTAAGCTTCCGATTCCTTTATAGTCTGATGAAAGCTGAGTATGCTTTTTTATGTTATCAAATCTTTTTAAGTCATCAGACAATACCATTTGATATAAATAGGGATCTTTTTTTAGCCATAAAAAATTTCCATCTAATGCTATTTCAAATGTATTTGTAGTTTCGTCAAATCCTTCAACCTGATTTACATATTCAATGCCATTTGCACCCTTTTTAAAAATCGAAAAACCATTATAACTTTCGCCTATTATATAGTTTTCGTGATTCGGAATTGCTTTAAATCCGAAATAACCTTTTGTATCTAGTACTTTCGAAACCCTGTTTTGATCAATCACTAATGCTCCGCTATTACTGGCGCATAATAGCGTGTTGTTTATTACCTGTACGTTCCAGGCCTGTGCAATTGTACCTTCAACCCTGCTAAAGGGTTCATCTTTAAATGATTTGTTCCAGGAATGATAGAATAATCCCTGATTTGTTGCAACATATAAATATCCATTAAAAAGCAGAGATGAGTAAACTGTTCCGATATTATAACTATAATCAAAAAAGGTGAAAGGCGAATTCTCGTTTATAAAAGTAATTCCATTATCCAATCCCAGCCAAAGATTGTTCTTACTGTCTACAAATGAAGTTAATATAGTATTGTTTTGAAGCCCTTTTTGACGATTAAGATGTTGGATTATTTTTCCGTTTAAATCGCAAACTATGAATCCATTTAATACAGAATTGAGAACGATAAATTTATTCTTTATTATGCAGCCACCCAGTGATGTGTTTTTTTTAATGAATTCATTGGCTTCAGTTTCCCATGGCTTAACTGAATTTCCATCGGTAACAAAAAGCCCTTTTTCCAGAGTTGCCAAAAGCAGCCTGTTATTTGGTAAAGGAAAAACAGACCAGATTTCCTTATCATTAAAAACCGTTGAACCTTTAAGCGGAACTAATTTTCCATTTTTATATTCCAGAATTCCCAGAACTTTATCTTGAAAATAGAGTTTTTTATTAACCAAAAATGAAAATTGAAACTTATTAGGAGCATCAATAAATCGTAGTTTTTCATTTTTAAAGAAAAATACTTTGGTAAATGATTGAAAAATTATTTCTCCTTTATATAGATGGATCCTCCAAATAAGATTGATGTTTTTGTTTGCTTTTTTATCAATCAATTTTGAAAGTGAAAAGTATTTTAAAACTCCTTTTTCATTGCTTTTAAAATATCCAAATTCATCATTTCCTCCTACAAATATTCTTCCGGTATTGTCAATTTTTACACTTCTTATTGCTGTTCCGTTTGGCAAGGAATATTTATGCCATGTAGATCCATCAAACTGAATTAAGCCACTATTGTTGGCAAAGTACATATTTCCTTTTTTATCCTGATCTATGTTCCAGTTTTGGGTTCCTCCTTTATATTCTGTCCTTTTATAGTTCTTTACCTGAGGTAATCCGACACTTTTTACTTGCGCAAAAAACGAAAAAGGTAAGATAAAAATTACAAATAATATTGAAAGTGAATTTATGAATTTCATAATTTTTAAGATCTATTTTTATGAGTAATGTTTTATATTTTGATTTAAAATCGAATATCGTGATTATGATTCTATAGTTTTACTTAATTATTTTCAATAAAAGCGAAAATAATTGTTTTTTCATAAATGTAGTGTTTATTTTTATAATTAACATTTCGATAACATCTAATAATTTATACTTAAATAATTAATAATCAATTTTTTATAAAAAAAATGATGTGTTTTTGTAATGTAATAAAATTTACTTTGATGTGTTTTTGTAATGAATTTTAATTATCAATAGTAAAAATTTAACTTTATTATTGCATCAAATTACTAATTAATTAACCAAAATTTTTAGAAAAATGAAATTAACAAAATTACTTATTTTTTGTTTTTCGTCTCTAATGTTTTCAGTTATCGCAATGGCACAGGACGTTACGGTAAATGGAGTTATAAATGACGAAAGTGGATTACCCGTCCCGGGCGCAACAATATCAGTTAAAGGGACTAAAAAAGCTACTGCCTCTGACTTTGATGGAAAATTTCAAATCAGTGTTCCTTCTAATGGAACTTTATCAGTAACTTTTGTAGGATATGTTACTGTAGACGAACCAGTAAATGGAAGAACTAAACTGGATATTAAATTAAGACCAGAATCTCAAAACTTAAATGAAGTTGTAGTAGTAGGATATGGTACTCAAAAGAAGAGTGTTGTAACTGGATCAATTTCTAGTGTTAAAGCAAAAGATTTGGAAAGTTTACCAATAACGAGAGTAGAGCAAGCTCTACAAGGTAGAGTTTCAGGGGTTTCTATTGCTGCAAATGCAGGTCAGCCAGGATCAGCGTCTACAATACGTATTCGTGGTTTTACTACATTAAACAATAACGATCCTTTATGGGTTGTTGATGGTGTAATTGTAGATAATGGCGGAATTGGATATTTGAATCAATCTGATATTGAATCTATTGAGGTGCTTAAAGATGGTGCTTCTGGTGCAATTTACGGTTCTCGTGCTGCTGCCGGAGTTATTTTGGTAACTACTAAAAAAGGTAAAGCAGGTAAAATTTCTGTAAACTATACTGGTTATGCAGGAACATCTCAGGCTGCTAAAAAAATCGATTTATTAGATGCTTCTCAATATACAACTATTTTAAATGAAGCATATGTAAATGGAGGTAAAGCTGCACCTTTCGCACCAACAACAGCTAAAGGAACAAACTGGCAGGATGTAATTTTTAATGATCATGCTCAACGTTATTCTCACGAATTAAGCTTTAGTGGTGGTAATGATACTTCGACTTTTTATATGTCATTTGGTTTAACAGATCAGGAGGGTATTATTACAACTGATATTTCAAATTATACAAGAAAAAATATCCGTTTAAACTCTAATCATAAGCTTGGTAAGTATATCAAAATTGGTCAGACTTTAGGATATTCTAACGAAAAAACAATTGGTATTGGTAACACAAATGATGAGTTTGGCGGTCCATTATCATCTGCAATCAACTTAGATCCGTTAACACCATCAATTGTTGGTCCAGAAGCTGCAGTTGCAGGTAGCCCATATGTAAATGCAAATGCGCTTAGAGATGCAAACGGAAACTACTATGGTATTTCTACAAACGTTACTCAGGAAACTTCAAATCCATTAGCTTATACACAAACAAGATTAGGAAATAATGATTTCTCTGAAAATTTTGTTGGAAATATTTTTGTTGAAGCAGAAATTTTGCCTGGATTAAAATTCAGATCTACTGCAGGTGCTAAATTAGCTTATTACGGTTCAGATAATTTTACTCCGGTTTACTACTTAAACGGAGCTACGAAAAAAGATGTAAACGAATTATTTAGATCTTACAAAAAATCATATAGCTGGAATTGGGAGAATACTTTGAATTATGCTAAAAAATTCGGAGATCATAACTTTAGTGTTTTAGTAGGTAAAGGAACTTATGTGGATAACATTACATCTGGTAATGATATCACTTACAGAGGCGTTCCTGCAACAACTCATGCTGACGCATCATTTAACGTTGATATTCCAATTGCTGATAAAATTGCAAATGCTTATAATGCACAAGCTTTAGAGCACAGAGTTGAATCATTATTTGGAAGGTTAAATTACGATTACAAAGAGAAATATATTTTTACAGGTATTATTCGTCGTGATGGTTCCACACGTTTTGGACCAAACCACAAATACGGAACTTTCCCTTCTGTGTCTTTAGGATGGGTACCGTCTAAAGAAGGTTTCTGGAAAGAAAATGATGTTGTAAATAATTTAAAAATTAGAGGAGGTTACGGTGTAACTGGTAATGACTCTTCTCCGGATTTCTTATATATTTCAACAGTTGGAATTCAAAGAAACTACACTATTGGTGGAAACATTGCTAACGGACAAAGTACAAATGCAATCGCAAACCCTGATTTGAAATGGGAAGAAACAAAACAAACAAACATTGGTTTTGAAACTATGTTATTTCACGATTTCAATTTAAGTGTAGATTTTTTCAACAAAAAAACAGAAGGTATCTTAATGCCAGTTCCGGTTCCGGGATATGTTGGAGCAACAGGAAAAACATATGCTAACTTAGCAGATATGGAAAATAGAGGTATTGATATTGAATTAGGATACCGTAAAAAAATTGGAGCATTAAACCTTTCAGTTAATGGAAACTTCTCATACATCAAAAATGAGATTACTTACCTTGATAAAGGAACTAACTTTTTAGTAGGTGATGAAACGGTTCAGTCTAGCTCTTATGAGATCAACAGAACACAAGTAGGACAAGCTTATAACTCTTTCTACGGATTTAAAACAAATGGTATTTTCCAGACTCAGGCAGATGTTGATAATTATAAAAATGCTGCAGGAAAAGTAATTCAGCCAAATGCTAAACCAGGAGATTTCCGTTGGCAAGATTTAGATGGAGATGGTTCAATTGGATCTAATGACAGAACTTTCTTGGGAACTTCATTGCCTAAATATACTTACGGGTTTACTTTAAACTTAGATTACAAAGGATTTGATATGTTAGTTTTTGGTCAGGGAGCTGGTGGAAACATGATTTACCAAGGTTTAAGAAGACTTGATATTACAAACGCAAACTACCAAACAGAAGTTTTAGGTCGTTGGACAGGACCGGGATCAACAAACAGTTATCCTAGAGTTACTACAAATGACACGAACAAAAACTTTACAAACCCATCTGATTTTAACTTAGAAAAAGGAGATTTCTTCAGATTTAAAACAGTTCAACTTGGATATTCATTTCCAAAAGAATGGATAGAAAGCATTTCATTGCAAAAAGTAAGATTGTACGTAACAGGAGAAAATTTATGGACAATAACCAAATATACTGGTTATGATCCTGAAATTGGAGGGCCTACTACTGCAGGGATGAACAACGTACAAGGTGTTGACAGAGGTTATTATCCTCAGGCAAAATCGTACATGTTAGGAGTTAATTTGCAATTTTAATTAAAAAAATAAAATATTATGAAACTTATAAGTTTTAAACAGTCACTTATGGCATTTGGAGTGTTGCTTACACTTGGAGCGTGCGATACAGATGAAAAATTAGAAGTGAAAGGTGATGGAGTAGTATATGAAGAAAATTTTTATAGAAACGAAACAGAAGCTTATTCAGGTCTTGTTGCCGCTTACGATAAATTAGGAAAGTTTGCAGGAGCAATGGAAAACGCACCTTTATTATTTTTAAACTCTGCATCAGATGATTTCTATGCAGGTGGTGGAGGGCCAGATGACCAGCCAGGTCTTCAGGTTGCGTCAAACTATAGCATAAGCCCTGGAAATATTCCGCCAAATATTTGGGCAGATTATTACAAAGGTGTTGCAAGATGTAATATCATGTTGGCAAAACTTCCTGCTATTCCTATGGATGCTGCTAAAAAAACAAGATTTACTGCCGAAGTAAAAGCTTTACGTGCTTATTATTATTTTGATCTTGTTAGAATGTTTAAAAACATTCCTTTAATCCTGGCTCCTATTGTACTTAAGGAAGAAATTCCATTAGTTGAACAGTCTAAACCGGAAGTAGTATATGCTCAAATCGAAAAAGATTTAAACGAAGCTATTGCTGATTTGCCAATAACATTACCATCAGCTGAATTAGGAAGATTTACAAAGGGAGCTGCAACTGCTCTTTTAGGAAAAGTATATTTATATGACAATAAAAAAGCAGAAGCTGCTGTCGAATTAGCAAAAGTAAACGGAACTACTCCTGGCCAGCCAAGTAGTTATGGTTATAATTTGATGCCTAAATTTTCGGATTTATGGAATCATGCGAACAAATTTAATACAGAATCTATTTTTGAAATTGCTTATACAGATAAATCAAATGCTGACTGGGGTAATTTTGAAAGAGGTGACGATGAAGGAAACGTTGCTGCTCAGTTAATGGGTATTAGAGATTATACCAGAAAAACTGCTGGTATTGCCGCACTTTTACCAGATTATATTAATGGTTGGGGTTTCATGGTAGTTACTAATGATTTAAGAACTGCTTTACTAGGAGATCCGCGTTATGCTTCTACTATTTTTGATGCAGGTACAGCAAGAGGTACTGGAAATACTGATCCCAATGGACTTATAACATATACCGACAGTTATAATGAAACTGGATATCATTTTATTAAATATGCGGCTGTTAATAGCGATATTAAATCGTCTAATCCATTCTTAAATTTTGGTATTAATACTTATATCATTCGTTTAGCTGATACTTATTTGCTGGAAGCTGAAGCTTTAGGAGGAACAGGAGCAAGAGCTCAGGCACTTTTAGATGCAGTTAGATTAAGAGCAGGAGTATTACCGGTACCCGTTTCTTTAGATGCTATTTATGCAGAAAGAAGATTAGAACTTGCCGGAGAAGGACACCGTTGGTTTGATTTGGTAAGAACAGGTCAGGCTGCTGCTAAATTGGCTTTCAAAGGATTTACTGCAGGAAAAAATGAAGCTTTCCCAATTCCTTACAGTGAATTCAACAACACTAAAATGGTTCAAAACGATCTTTACTAAATTATTTTAAAAATAATAATATCATATAAGAATTGTAACTTCAAATATGATGTTAGTTTGAGTTAAGTTTAAGTTTGGTTGTCAGAATAGCCCATATTCTTTATTGATTATGGGCTATTTTTTAATCAGGTTGACTAAGTTCAAAACGAGATTTGTACAAAAGTCTTACTACTAAAACATATACAATGAAAAAAATTACATTCATTATTACTACTTGTTTATGTTTTTCTTTATCTGTTTTTTCACAAAAGAGCCAAAAACCGGTACAGAAATTTACAACAACCAACAAAAAAATCACAGTTTATACTACTGCCGATAATACAAAATTAAGGTTAACCCCTACAGATAATTTAAGTTTTACAGCATCGAAACAACCCGTTGAAACAGAAGTTTCGGTTTTTGTAGAACCTTCAAAAAAGTTTCAGACCTTTATGGGAATTGGTGGTGCCGTTACAGACGCAAGTGCCGAAATCTTCGCTAAATTATCTAAAGAAAAACAACAAGAATTTTTAAATGCCTATTACGATGCCCAAAAAGGAATTGGATATTCATTGCTAAGAACAACCATTCAGAGTTCTGATTTTAGCAGTGGAAGCTATTCTTACATTGAAGAAGGCGATAAAGAGCTAAAAACTTTTTCGATAGATCACGATAGAAAATACCGTATTCCGTTAATCAAAGATGCGATCAAAACAGCTGGCGGAAAATTAGTTACTTATGCAACGCCTTGGTCTCCAAATGCTTTTATGAAAAGCAATAAAGACGTACTAAAAGGTGGAAAATTATTGCCTGAATTTTTTCAGCCTTGGGCAAATTTCTATGCCAAATTTATAAAAGCTTACAACAAAGAAGGAATTCCAATTTGGGGAACATCGGTACAAAATGAACCAATGGCAACTCAAACCTGGGAATCTTGTTTGTATACTGCAGAAGAAGAAAGAGATTTTCTTAAAAATTATCTTGGACCAACATTGAAAAAAGAAGGTTTAGGAGATGTGAAAATCATCGCCTGGGATCACAATCGTGATTTAATGGTACAAAGAGCAAACATTATTTATTCAGATCCCGAAGCTTCAAAATATGTTTGGGGAATGGGTTTTCACTGGTACGAAACCTGGACAGGTGCTCAACCAATGTTCGACAACGTAGCAAGAGTACACGAAGCATATCCGGATAAAAAACTAATGTTTACAGAAGGATGCGTAGAAAGATTTGACGACACAAAATATCAGTTTTGGCCAAATGCCGAAAGATACGGAACCTCAATGATTAACGATTTTAACAACGGAACCGTTGCCTGGACAGACTGGAATATTCTTCTGGACGAACGAGGCGGGCCAAACCACGTAGGTAATTTTTGTTTTGCGCCTATTCATGCAGATACAAATACAGGTCAGTTAATTTATACACCATCATATTATTACATCGGGCATTTTTCAAAATTCATTCGTCCAAATGCAGTTCGAGTAAGTAGTGCAGTAAGCAGAAGCTATTTGTTAAGTACTTCATTTTTAAATACTGATGGCAAAATGGCGACGATTGTAATGAATCATACTGATAATGAAATTACATACAATTTTATTATTGGGACAGAAAAATCGATTGTCAAAATTCCGGCGCACGCGATACAAACATTGGTTTATTAATTTTTTCGCAATAGTAAAAAGACAATTTTTAAAGTAATAAGTTTTAGAACCACATGAAATCAATCAGCAGTATATTTTTAACCTCGATATTAATTCTGCAGGCTAATTATTCTTCATCACAAAATGCAGGATCTCCCGGAGTTTCATCATCAAAATCAAATAAAAAAATCCAGATATATACAACAGCCGAAAATTCAGATTTAAAGCTGTCGTTGTCTAATAATTTGATTTCGAAAGAAAAAGCGACCGTTTTTATTGAAATTGATGCATCAAAAACGTTTCAGACTTTCTTGGGAATTGGTGGTGCAATAACAGACGCAAGTGCCGAAGTTTTTGCTAAACTTTCTCCCGAAAAGCAACAGGAATTTCTAACCGCTTATTACGATAAAAACAAAGGAATTGGTTATTCATTAGCCAGAACAAACATCCATAGCTGTGATTTTAGCAGCGAAAGTTATACTTATATAGCTGAAGGTGACAAAGATTTGAAAACTTTCAATATTGATCACGATCGAAAATTCAGGATTCCATTACTCAAAAGAGCAATTAAAACTGCCGACGGAAAATTAACTTTATTTGTTAGTCCGTGGAGTCCCCCAGCTTTCATGAAAGACAATAATGATATATTACACGGCGGCGTTTTATTGCCTGAGTTTGCACAATCATGGGCAAATTATTATGCAAAATTTATAAAAGAATACCAAAAAGAAGGAATCCCTGTTTGGGGGTTGACTATTCAAAATGAACCAATGGCGACCCAGCGTTGGGAATCTTGTATTTATACTCCCGAAGCCGAAAGAGATTTCCTGAAAAACTTCCTCGGACCCACTTTAGAAAAAGACGGTTTAGGAGATAAAAAAATAATTATCTGGGATCATAATCGTGGAGACATGCTGGAAAAAAGAGCACAGCTTGTTTTCTCAGATCCTGAAGTTTCAAAATATGCATGGGGAATTGGATTTCACTGGTACGAAACCTGGAACGGCGGAACACCAAAATTCGAATCTGTCGGTAACGTTCACAAAGCTTTTCCAAACAAAAATTTATTATTTACAGAAGGCTGTATCGAAAAATTTGACGCAACGAAATTTCAGTTTTGGGGAAATGCCGAACGTTACGGTCTTAACATGATCAACGATTTTAATAATGGAACCGTTGGCTGGACAGACTGGAATATTCTCTTAGACCAAAATGGCGGGCCAAATCATGTTGGTAATTTTTGTTTTGCACCCATTCATGCCGATACAAATACAGGACAATTAATTTATACACCGATGTATTATTATATTGGACATCTTTCAAAATTCGTTCGTCCCGATGCTAAAAGAATAAGTGAAACTGTAAGTGATAAAGTTTTGCTTTCAACCTCATTTAAAAATACAGATGGAAAAATAGCCACAATTGTTATGAATCAATCAGACAAAAATGTGGTGTATACAATTACAGTTAAATCTCAAAAAAATACAATTACAATACCGGCACATGCGATGCAAACGCTTGTGTATTAGTTTTTAATAAGATATTAATTTAAAAAATTAAAATGAAAAATTCAGTTTTGCTATTGTCTTTGTTTCTTATTTGTGGAGCAGGATGGAGCCAATCAAAAAATAATAAAGCAGCTATTGATGCTAAAGTTTCAGAGTTATTATCAAAAATGACACTAGAAGAAAAAGTGGGACAAATGACTCAAATCACGGTCACCATTTTTGAAGACACAAAAAAACCAGGTTATTTTGATGCTGCAAAATTAAAGCAGGGAATTCAGGATTATCATATTGGTTCTATTTTGAATGTGCCAAATCCGGGTGCGCCAACTGTAAAAAGATGGCAGGAAACCATGACCGCGATTACAAATGAAGCCAATAAAACAAGATTAAAAATCCCTGTTTTATACGGAATCGACGCCATTCACGGCGCAAGTTATACAGCCGGAGCAACATTGTTTCCACAGCAAATAGGTTTGGCTGCGACTTTCAACACAGCTTTAGTAAAACGTGGAGCTGAAATTTCAGCTTACGAAACCAGAGCTTCATCAATTCCATGGGTTTTTTCTCCGGATTTAGATTTTCCAAGAAATCCTGCGTGGTCGAGAATGTGGGAATCTTTTGGAGAAGATGCTTATCTATCTTCAAAAATGGCAGTCGCTTTAGTAGATGGTTTTGAAGGAAACAACAATGTAGGTTCAAAATACAGCGTTGCTTCATGTATGAAACATTACATAGGTTACGGAAGCACAACAACCGGAAAAGATAGAACACCAAGCATTATACCGGAACGCATTCTAAGACAATACGATTTAACAATTTATCAGGCAGCAATCAAAGCCGGAGCAAAAAGTGTAATGGTAAGTTCAGGAGAAATCAACGGAACTCCCGTACACGCCAGCAAACATTTAATTACCGATATTCTTAAAAACGAACTAGGTTTTCAGGGCGTTGTTGTAACCGACTGGAAAGATATTATCTACTTAAATACCAGACATAAAGTTGCCGAAACCAAAAGAGATGCCGTGCGTATCGCTGTAATGGCAGGAATTGATATGAGCATGGTTCCGGAAGAATTTTCTTTTTATACAGATTTAGTTGATTTGGTAAAAAAAGGTGAAGTACCAATATCCAGAATTGATGATGCGGTAACAAGAATTTTGAGAATGAAATACGAATTGAATTTGTTCCAAAATACAGTAGCTGATTTTAAAGATTATCCAAAATTTGGTTCGGCAGAACACATTCAGGAAGCGTATAATACGGCTGCAGAATCGATTACTTTATTGAAAAATAAGGATGCCGTTTTACCTTTAAACAAAACAGAAAAAATTCTGGTTACAGGTCCAACTGCAAATAGCATGAAATACCTTAACGGAGGCTGGTCATACAATTGGCAAGGCGAAAACTCAGATACTTATGCCGCTGATAAATCAACAATACTGGAAGCTTTTCAAAATAAATTAGGCAAAGAAAATGTATTATACACAGCTGGTGCCGATCTTGAAAAAGAAGACGATGCCGAAATTCAGAAAGCCGTTGATTTGGCAAAAAATGCATCAAAAATAGTATTGTGTTTAGGAGAGAAAAATTATACAGAAACACCAGGAGACATCAGCGATATCTATATTAGTAAATCTCAAATAAAATTAGCGCTGGCCTTATCAAAATTAAACAAGCCAATTGTTTTAGTTTTAAATGAAGGAAGACCAAGATTAATTAGTGATTTTGAAGATAAAATGAGCGCTGTTGTTCAGTGTTATTTGCCAGGAAATGAAGGCGGAAGAGCATTAGTAGATATTCTTTACGGAGACATAAACCCAAGCGGAAGATTGCCTTATAATTATCCAAGATATCCAAACTCACTAGAGAAATACAACAGAAAATATACCGAAAGTATTTCTGAAGGAGAGCAAAATAACGATGCAACTTACGAGAAAAGTTATTTACCACAATTCGAATTTGGAACGGGATTATCGTACACCACTTTTTCTTATTCTAATTTAAAAATTGATAAAAGGGAAATCAGCAATACAGATGAAATCAATGTTTCTGTTGATGTTACAAATTCAGGAAAAAGAGCTGGAAAAGAGTCGGTTTTATTGTATTTGTCAGATAATTTTGCTTCGATAACTCCTGAATTTAAATCTTTGAAAAGATTCGAAAAAATCAGTCTAGAGCCAAACGAAACCAAAACAGTAAAATTTACTTTAAACCAAAAAGACCTTCAATTTGTAAACGAAGACCTAAAATGGATTTCCGAAAAAGGAACATTTACAGTTCAAATCGCCAATCAAAAAACGGATTTTTTACTAAAATAAATTAGTCTAATACATTCCTGCAAGGTTTTCAAAACCTTGTAGGTATTTTAAGTTTAAATTAAACACATAGAAACATAGATTTTATATTTAGAAATCAATAAAAAAGAGAATAAAAAGAAACTAGTTTCTCACACATAGTCCCGAAGCTTCGGGATGCATTAATACAAGTGAAACGCCTTTTGAACGCAAACTAAGCTATGTTTCTATGTGTTAAAATAATACACCCAAAGGATTAATATTTAAATAAAGGATGAAAAAGTTAATTATAACATTACAATTGTTGCTTTCAATTGCCGGTTCTGCACAAGGATTTTTGCACAGAGACGGACAAAATATTGTAGACGGCAACGGCAAAAATGTAATATTAAGAGGTTTGGGCGTTGGCGGCTGGATGGTGCAGGAAGGTTATATGTTGCAGACCCAGCCTTTTGCGAGTCCGCAATATATGATTAAACAAAAAATTCAGGAAGTTATTGGCGAAGAAGGGACAAAAGAATTTTATGCTGCTTATAAAGCAAACGGAATAACTAAAAGAGATGTTGATTCGCTGGCAAAATGGGGATTCAATTCCATTCGTTTGCCCATGCATTACAACCTATACACACCTCCAATTGAACAGGAAAAGAACGGCAAAATTACATGGATTGAAGAAGGTTTTACCATGACTGATAATTTAGTAAAATGGTGTGCTGAAAACAAAATGTATCTGATTCTTGATTTGCACGCTGCGCCGGGCGGACAAGGAAATGATGCTGCAATTTCAGATTACGATACTACAAAACCATCTTTATGGCAAAGTGAAGACAATCAGAAAAAAATGATTGCTTTATGGAAAAAACTCGCTTCACGTTACAGAGATAATCCGTGGATTGGTGCTTACGACATTATCAACGAACCCAACTGGAATTTTACCGGAACGAATAAAAATGGCTGCGACGAAAACGCAAACGGACCTTTAAGAGATTTAATGGTTCGCGTTACAAAAGCAATTCGCGAAGTCGATACCAACCATTTAATTTTTATTGAAGGAAATTGTTGGGGAAATAATTACAACGGAATTTTCCCTTTATGGGATGAAAATATGGCGTTGAGTTTTCACAAATACTGGAATTACAATACTACGGCTTCTATCCAGAAAATGCTCGATTACAGAAAACAATACAACGTTCCGATTTGGTTGGGCGAAAGCGGAGAAAACTCAAATGTTTGGTTTAAAGACGCGCTGACATTAGTAGAAACAAATAATATTGGATGGGCATTTTGGCCAATGAAAAAAATCGAAAATATTGCCGGAGTTACTTCTGTAACCAAAATTCCGGAATACGATGTTTTGCTAAAATATTGGAAAGACGGAGGAGAAAAACCATCGGCAGATTTTGCTAAAAAAACATTGATGAAAATGGCAGATAATTACAAAATGGAAAACCTAACTGTAAAACCGGATGTAATTGATGCAATGTTCAGGCAAGTACAAACCAATGATACAAAACCATACAAAAAACATATTATTCCCGGAAAAATTGCGGCAACACTTTATGATTTGGGAACGAATGGAAAAGCTTATTCAGACACAGATTTTGTGAATTACAGAGTCGAAACCGGAAATTTTGAAGAATGGAACAAAGGAAATTCAATGAGAAATGACGGAGTTGATATTTTGCCATGCAAAAATTCAGGTTCAAACGGTTATCAGGTTTCTTTTATTGAAGATGGAGAATGGCTGCAATATACGGTTGAAGTTTCAAAATCAAATGTATACAATGTAGCAATTCGTTATTCAAGTGAAAACTTAGAAGGAGAACTTCATTTAGAAATAGAAAACGGGAAAAAATCAGAACCAATTACGCTTGCTCCAACAGGAGGAAATGACAAATTTAAAACGGTTATTTTATCAGGAATTGAATTAAAAAAAGGTACAAATAAAATCAAAGTATTTTTTGATAACGGAGGTTTCAATTTGAATTATTTAGATTTCTCTGAAGTAAAAAAATAAAGAGCATATTCCTTTAGAAGTTAAATCTTGATAGTTAATTAACATAATTTTTAAATGAGTTTTTCTCTTTAAGACTACGGAAACACTAGTTTTACAGATTAAAATTTTTTAAATATGAAAAAGTTAAATAAAATTGTTTTAGTCGTATTCGTACTTTTTGTGAGTTTGTCATTTTATGGTCAAAATTTAAGAATGATGACCTATAATATTCGGTTAGATAATCCTTCAGATGAAGAAAATGCGTGGCCAAATCGAAAAGAATATTTTACGTCGCAAATACAATTTTACAGTCCTGATATTTTTGGCGTTCAGGAGGCTTTGCCAAATCAGGTTAACTATATAGCTTCGGCTTTGTCGGAATATAACAAATTTGGAATTGGAAGAGAAGAAAAAGAAGAAGGCGAAGCGTGTACGATTTATTATAAAAAAGACCGTTTTCAGGTACAAAACATAAATACATTTTGGTTGTCGGAAAACCCAAATGTAGTTTCCAGGGGTTGGGATGCTGCTTGTAACAGAGTCTGTACGTCGGCTCTTTTTAAAGATTTAAAGACAAAGAAGTTTTTTTGGGTTTTTAACGTGCATCTCGACCATATTGGAAACGAGGCAAGAATAAAAGGAGTACAATTGGTTCTTTCGAAAATAAAAGAATTCAACACAAAAAATTATCCTGTTTTTTTGATGGGGGATTTTAATTCAGAACCTGATACGCCTCAAATTACAGAGATAAAAAAAGTAATGGATGATACAAAAGATGTTTCAATAGAAAAACCTTTCGGACCATCAGGAACTTTTAATGATTTTGAACACAACAAGCCTGTAAACTTGCTTATAGATTATATTTTTATTTCTAAAAACAGCGGATTAAAAGTGCAGAAGCATGCCGTTTTAAGTGATTCTAAAGATTTAAAATATCCATCAGATCACTTGCCGGTTTATATTGAAATTAATTAAACTAAAATGAAAAAATTAACCACATTTGCCTTGTTGATGGTGTCGTTTTTTGCGGCCGCACAACAAGAAACAATCGATCAAAAAGTAAATGCTTTATTGAAAAAAATGACCATTGAAGAAAAAATAGGTCAGCTTAATCAATATACAGGCGATAATTCGGCAACAGGTCCAATTACCATAAATCCAAACAAACAAGCGGAGATAAAAGCTGGTTTAATAGGTTCGATGCTTAATGTTGTTGGAACAAAATATACCAGACAATATCAGGAATTAGCAATGCAGTCACGCCTTAAGATTCCGCTATTATTTGGTCAGGACGTAATTCACGGATATAAAACAACATTTCCAATTCCGTTAGCTGAAGCTGCAAGTTGGGATTTACAGGCAATTGAATTAGCTGCCAGAGTTGCTGCAACCGAGGCTTCTGCAAGTGGTATTCACTGGACATTTGCGCCAATGGTAGATATTGGCCGTGATCCGCGTTGGGGCCGTGTAATGGAAGGTGCGGGAGAAGACACTTATCTGGGTTCTAAAATTGCTTATGCAAGGGTAAAAGGTTTTCAGGGAAATAAATTGGGAGATTTAAACTCTGTTATGGCTTGCGTAAAACACTTTGCAGCTTATGGTGCTGCAACAGGCGGTAGAGATTACAACTCGGTTGACATGAGTGAAAGAATGTTGTTTGAAACCTATTTGCCTCCTTTTAAAGCAGCTTTAGATGCAGGTGCAGCCACTTTTATGAATTCATTTAATGACATTAACGGAATTCCGGCAACTGGAAATGTGCATTTACAACGTGACATTTTAAAAGGAAAATGGAACTTTCAGGGATTTGTAGTTTCAGATTGGGGTTCAATCGGAGAAATGGTAGCCCACGGTTATTCTAAAGATCTTAAAGCGGCTGCACTTTCTGCTATTACAGCCGGAAGTGATATGGATATGGAAAGTAACGCATACCGTTATAATTTAGCCGAATTAGTAAAAGAAGGAAAAGTATCTATTGATCTTATTGATGATGCTGTAAAACGTATTCTTCGTAAAAAATACGAATTAGGATTGTTTGAAAATCCGTATAAATATTCAGATGATAAAAGAGCTGAAAAAGCTTTGAATAATCCTGAAAACAGAAAAGCGGCGCTTGAAGTTGCCGAGAAAAGTATTGTTTTATTAAAGAATGAAAATCAAACTTTGCCACTTTCTAAAAGCCTTAAAACAATTGCATTTATTGGTCCAATGGTAAAAGAATACAAAGCCAATATGGGATTTTGGTCTGTAGAATTGCCAGACGTTGATTATGATAAATGGGTTGTTTCGCAATGGGATGGTTTACAAAATAAAGTGGGCAAAAACACCAAATTGCTTTACGCAAAAGGCTGTGAAGTAGATGGCGATAACAAAGATGGATTTGCAGAAGCTGTTGCAACTGCAAAACAAGCTGATGTTGTTATTTTGAGTATTGGTGAAAGACGCGATATGAGTGGTGAAGCAAAAAGCCGAAGTGATCTTCATTTACCAGGGGTTCAGGAAGATTTAGTGAAGGCAATTCAGGCAACAGGAAAGCCGGTTGTGGTTTTGGTAAATGCAGGGAGACCCCTTATTTTTAACTGGACTGCAGATAATATTCCGGCAATTGTGTACACTTGGTGGCTGGGAACTGAAGCAGGAAATGCGATCGCCAATGTTTTGTCTGGAGATTATAATCCGTCTGGAAAATTGCCAATGACTTTTCCGAGAGAAGTAGGGCAAGTGCCAATTTATTATAATCATTTTAGTACCGGAAGACCGGCTCCGAATGAAAATTCAACAGGTTATGTTTCTTCTTATATTGATTTGAAAAACTCACCAAAATTTCCTTTTGGATATGGTTTGAGTTATACAAAATTCAATTATTCCGATTTGAAATTATCTTCTGCTAAAATAAAAAGTAACGAAACCATTAAAGTTTCTTTTCAGTTATCAAATGTTGGAAAAGTTGCCGGAGAAGAAGTTGTGCAGTTGTATTTACAGGATAAATTTGGATCTGTAGTAAGACCGGTTTTAGAATTGAAAGATTTTCAAAAAGTAAAACTAAATGCAGGAGAATCTAAAACAATCGAATTTACAATCGACAAAGAAAAACTCTCTCTTTACAATGATAAAATAGAATGGGTTGCTGAACCTGGAGATTTTGAAGTAATGATTGGAGCTTCTTCAGCAGATATTAAATTAAAAGCAAATTTTGAATTAGTACAATAAATAGAATGTTAATTAATTGGCGTTATGGATTTTATAAACAGTTTTGAATTATTTCAAGACAGTATTTATAAAATCCATAGCGCCAATTCCTTTGTAAGAAGCGTATAACGCTTTATCAAAAGCTTCGCGTTTTGCTTTTTTATCTTTGGTTCCTGTTTCAACAAGCATCTCGTTGAAAATTCTTTCCTGCTCTTCGCTGTATTTTATAGAAGCTTCTAAAAGATCGTTTTTTGAAACTAATCCAAAAGAAGAACAGACCTTTTTAATAAGCCCTTTGTTGAGTTTTGTAAAATTTGGAATGCTCATAATTAATCAATTTATATTTCTAAATCTAATAGACTATTTGTTTTTATGTTTGTTACAAAAAGTCGTAATATTAAACCTGTAAATAAAGATTTTATCTTTAACTATTACTTTTGTAAGTACTTACTGTAACTTAAAGCAAAAAAACTGTTTAATGTGTTATTATGACGCAATGTAATTATTTTTTTAATTCAATTTCTATTTTAAGTAAAAATTGTGAATTCTACACTTCTAAATTATGGGCATGAAATATTGCTTCTTTAAAAAAATTCTGTCAATTTATAAAAATCCTTAAATTGCATGTTTAATTGAAATCAAATTTTAAAAAAGGCGAATGTCAAACGGATTTATAGAAAATAGCGAAAATTATCAACCGGGACTTTCAATTGATTGCGTTATTTTCGGATTTCACGATAACCAGCTTAAAGTTTTACTGATTAAAACCCCTTATGAAGATAAATGGTCTTTGCCCGGCGGATTTATTCCTCTGGATCAGGATATTGATACTGCGGCCAGTACAGTTTTAAATGGCAGAACCGGAATAGAAGGTATTTTTTTAAGGCAATTTGCAACTTTCGGAAAAGTAAAACGAAACGATCAGCATTTTAACAATGCCGTTTTAGAACATTTTAAAATTCCCAAAGAAGCGGGAAATTGGTTTACACAGCGTTTTGTAACAATTGGATATTATGCTTTGGTCGACTTTCTAAAAGCGATTCCGCAAAAAGATAATAGTCAGGAAATCATAGAATGGATTGACCATAAAGAAGTTCCTGAACTTATTTTGGATCACAAGGAAATTCTTGATAAAGCTTTGGATACGCTACGAATAGAATTGAATTTAATGCCAATTGGATATAATTTATTGCCCGAAAAATTTACGATTCCGGAACTTCAAAAATTATATGAAACCATTTTGGACAAACAACTTGACAGAAGAAACTTCCTGCGAAAAATAACCAACATCGGAATCCTGAATAAACTTGACGAAAAGAAAAGTAACGTTGCTCACAAAGCGCCAAACCTTTATACTTTTGATAAAGATAAATATGAAGAAGTTCTAAAAAATGGCTTGAATCAAGGTTGGTAATCCAAAGATTATGGTCAACAGAAACCCGACAGGTTTTTAAAACCTGTCGGGTTTACTTTACGGTTACCTCACAATTGTTCTAAAAGTTAAATTCACCCTTGGTTTTGTAGTTGTTTTTGTAGGTGGCAAACGATGCAGCCAATGTGTTTGTGTTTCATCTTTCATTACCAACAAACTTCCGTGTTCTAAAATTAATGAGACAACTTCTTTTGATTCTTTATGCTTAAAAGCAAACTTACGCTCAGCACCAAAACTTACCGAACCAATTGCGCCGTTCTTTTTTAAATCCTTTTCGGCATCGCTGTGCCACGCCATTCCTTCATCTCCGGAATGATATAAATTAAGCAAACAGGAGTTGAATGTTTCGCCTGTTTTTTTTTCAATAACCTTTTTTAATTCTAACAATTCCTTCGTCCACGGCAATGCTTTTTTGGTTGTATTCGAATAAGTATATTCAAACTCCGAATCTCCATACCAGGCAACTTTTCGTTTGGTCAGAATTAATTTTCCGAAGATTACGGCTTCGTCATTTTTCCATTCAATAGTATTTAAAAGAACATCTAAATAATGATTTGAATTTTCTCTCGAAAACAATTTTCCGTAATAATTTACAGTTCCATTTTTTGGAAGCAAGTTGGTAGTTTCGTTTATTTCGGGATTAAATAAGTCCATTTTTCCAGTTTTGATATTCGGTTTTCATACAATGTCCGCAAGGTCTGAAACCATTTTGTTTTGCTTCATTTTCAGATAAAAAGAAAACCCGATTTTCACGTTTCATTCTTTTTCCTGACGAACATTTTAAGGTTCCGTAGATTTTTAGTTTTTGGTTTCCACCAAAGCAAATTTCTGCATTTTTAATTTTATTTCGAAGATCTGAATCCAGAATTTCATTATGATAGATCATTTGTTTTTAGGTTTAAAGGTTCAAAGAAGCAGAGGTTCAAAGGTAAGGAGGCATTCGTAAACAAGGCTGTAAAATCTTTGTAGCTTTGTCCCTCTGACACTTTGTCTCTCTTTTCTTAAGACAACGCATCATGAAAAATAATTCCCAATGTATGTCTTTCGCCAGAATGAATTTCACTAACGCCATGTTTCATATTTACGCGATAATATCCTTTTGTACCTTTTACAGGTCTGAAATTGGTTGTAAAAACTAAAACATCACCTTTTTTGGGTTTCAAAACAATCGCTTTAGATTGCGCTCTGGGCGTTTGCTGTGTTAAGACAAATTCTCCACCAGTAAAATCTTCATCTGGCTCGTTGAGAAAAAGCACTATTTGAATAGGAAAATAAATATCTCCGTATAAATCCTGATGCAAAGTATTAAAACCGCTTTTACCATATTTTAGAATTAAAACAGTTGCTTTTAATTGATTGTTGGCGTGACATTGTTCGAGTAATTTTTCGTGCGTTTCAGGAAAAATAGTATTGATATTTAATGCTTTCATCCAGCCATTTGCAATTGGGGCTAACTTCGGATAAATAGAAGATCGAATATTTTGAATCAAATCAGGCAAAGGGTAATTAAAATATTTGTATTCGCCTAAGCCAAAACGATAACGTTCCATTACAACTGTTTTTCGGTATAAAGCCGGATTGTCATAATCGAATTTTAAATCTTCGCATTGTTCGTTATTTAATATGTTTGGAATAACTGCAAATCCATTTTCGTGCATAGATTCAGTGATGCTTTCCCAATTAAGAGAAGCAATTTTTGATTGTATATTTTGCATAAATAATTTTAGATTGAATTTTATATGACGAATTATTCACACAAGGCATATCTGTAGAGGCGCACAGCAGTGCGTCTACACAAAGATTGTCGTCATAAATTGTAAATAGAAATTTTAGATTATTGGATTTACCTGCGCACCTTCCCAGCCAATAATGGCTGTTTTTCGAGTATTGCCCCACATATAACCGCCAAAAATTCCAGACGATTGAATAACACGATGACACGGAATAAGGAAAGCTACGGGATTGCTTCCAATGGCAGTTCCAACGGCTCGGGATGCGTTTGGTTTTTCGATTTTCTGTGCAATAGAACCATAAGTCGAAAGTTGGCCCATTGGAATTTTAAGCAAGGTTTCCCAAACTTTCAATTGAAAATCAGTTCCTTTTAAATGCAGTTTGATTTCAGATAATTTACTCCAGTCATTTTGGAAAATGAAAAGGGCATTTTGTTGTGCTAAATCGAGTTTTCTTGAAAATGCTGCATTAGGAAATTTATGTTTTAAATCTTCAAATCCTCTTTTTTCATCTTCGGCAAAAGCCATAAAACAAACTCCCTTTTGTGTAGAAGCGACAATAATATTTCCAAAGGGACTTTCGGCAAAACTGAAATTAATTTGCAGGTTTTTACCGCCATTTTTATATTCAGCAGGCGTCATTCCTTCAATGTTTACAAACAAATCGTGAAGACGGCTTGTACCTGAAAGACCTGTTTCGTACGCTGTTTCAGAAATTGTAGCCTGATTTTCTTTAAGAAGTTTTTTAGCGTGTTCTAAACTTGTGTACTGCAAAAATTTCTTCGGACTTGTACCTGCCCATTCGCTAAAAAGCCTCTGAAAATGAAACGGACTCAAATGTACTTTTTCGGCAACTTCATCAAGATTGGGCTGGTCCTTAAAATTTGCTTTGATATAATCGATTGCTTCGGCGATACGATTATAATTGATGTTTTCTTGTGTGTTCATTTCTTCAATTTTATAATACAAATATCAGGTGGATTTTGCGGTTATAAAATCCGAAACTTGCGGAGTTCACTTTTGTTTGTTTCAAGTTTCAGGTTGTTGCGTAATCTGAAACTTGAAACTTGAAACCTGAAACAATTCAATTGTAATTTCATTTAAGATCCTCTTTTCTTGATGACGCGCTTATAAGTTTATATCCGTTTTTGGTTCTTAAAAACTCAAAATGATCTTGCCCTGATTCATTTTTATTCTGAGGAGAAATAACAATATTTTTTACAGGATTAATCCAGTCTTTCGCCTGACGACAATTATCAAAATATTGATCATATTCATCTGCTTCAAAGATGAATTTATTTAAGCTTTCAGAAAAAATATGATAATCACAATTTGTCGATTTTAATTCTAATAGTTTCGCTTTTATGAGTTTGTAATTTAGTTTCATAAACGCTTCTTTTGGTTTGGTTATCCAGCCGTCGTCATCGTCTTTCTTTTTCCAATACGTGATTTCATCGTAAGAGTGTTTCAGTAAATTTTCTTTTGATAAATCAGTAAGTAAGATGTTTTTAAGCCATTCTTTAAATTCCTTATCAAAATTGATAAACGAATAATATTGTCCATCAACGCCAAGGAAATTATCTCTGACAGGATCTGGATTTTTTTCTTTTGATTTTTCTAAAGAATAAAAATTCAACTCATCATTGAAGCCAAAATTTTCAATTAGAATTTTATTGTTAATGTCAATTAGAAATTCTTTTCCCCCAGTCCAAAAAAAATGTTCTCCATCTTTTTCTTTAACGGCATCTTTTAGAGCTATAATCATTCCGTTTCTAACTCTTGTTAAATCACTGTATTCAGCCGGAATTACGATTTTTCCATCTCCATTAAACAAACCCATTTTGTCTGTTTTAGGATCATTAAAGCGTATAAAGCCTTCATTTTCACAATCAGGACCATTGTCGAAAACATATAAACTGTCGCGTCCGACTATTTTTCCGGTTTTAGTTAGATAGTAGCTTTTCCAGTTTTCATTTTCTTCTTCGCTAACAGCAATTATATTTTCAAATTTATGAGCAATTGTGAAGCCCATAAATCTCGGTTCTATTTTGATGTTGCCGCTTTTATCTTTAAATCCTAAATGGGTTGTGTCTTTATCCCAAAATGAAATCCAGGTATCTTTATTTTGTGCTGATAAAGTAAAATTCAAACAAAGAAATATATAAAGAATAATTTTTTTCATGAGATTTATTTATCGGATATGAATTTCTAATTCATTGTTTTTTGCTTCTTCAAAACAATCAGAACATAATGTTTTAAAATCGGCTATGGTTTCAAAGGTATCATTCCATTCTTCTCCATTTTCTAATAACCATTGTTCACATGCACCACACCAGGCAATTTGCGGAAGGTCTTCTTCAGCCTCTGAATAGAAAAAACCAACTTTTTCTTTTTTGTCTATAGCCATTGCAATATGAATACAGGAAAAAGACATTTCTTTTGATCCATGTTGCTCGCATAAAACTTTTTCAATCATATTTTTGTGTTCGATGAGATTTAAACTCTGTTTTATAGCTAATATATAAATATAATCTGATTACTTCCTGAATAAAAAACAAAACCCGACAAGTTTTTAAAACTTATCGGGTTTGAATATGTAATAAAGAAATCGAGAGATTTAGAATCTAAAATCTAAACTCAGAAATCTAAAATTTACTAGTATCTGTAGTATTCTGGTTTGAATGGACCTTCAACCGGAACGCCAATATATGCAGCTTGGTCGTCACGTAAAGTTTCTAATTCAACTCCTAATTTAGCTAAGTGCAAAGCAGCAACTTTTTCATCTAAATGTTTTGGTAACATGTAAACGTCATTGTTGTAAGCAGCGCTGTTTTTCCATAATTCGATTTGTGCCAAAGTTTGGTTTGTAAATGAGTTACTCATTACAAAACTTGGGTGACCTGTAGCACAACCAAGGTTTACTAAACGACCTTCCGCAAGAATAATGATATCTTTTCCAGCGATAGTATATTTGTCAACTTGTGGTTTGATTTCGATTTTAGATGCACCGTGGTTTTTGTTCAACCAAGCCATATCAATTTCATTATCAAAGTGTCCGATGTTACAAACAACAGTTTTGTCTTTCATTTGTTCGAAATGAGATCCAAGAACGATATCTTTATTTCCTGTAGTTGTAATGATGATATCAGCATTAGCAATTACAGTGTTTAATTTTTTAACTTCATAACCGTCCATTGCAGCTTGTAAAGCACAAATTGGGTCAATTTCAGTAACAGTTACAATAGATCCTGCACCTCTGAAAGAAGCAGCAGTTCCTTTTCCAACATCACCGTATCCGCAAACGATAACTCTTTTTCCAGCTAACATTAAGTCAGTTGCACGACGTACAGCATCTACAGCAGATTCTTTACAACCGTATTTGTTATCAAATTTAGATTTCGTAACAGAGTCGTTAATGTTGATGGCAGGCATTGGTAAAGTTCCGGCTTTTACTCTTTCGTAAAGTCTGTGAACTCCAGTTGTAGTTTCTTCAGAAAGTCCTTTAATTTCAGGAACCAATTCTGGAAAACGATCAATAACCATGTTTGTTAAATCTCCACCGTCATCAAGAATCATGTTCAATGGTTTTCTGTCTTCACCAAAGAATAAAGTTTGCTCAATACACCAGTCAAATGATTGCTCATCAAGACCTTTCCAGGCATAAACCTGAATTCCTGCAGCAGCGATTGCAGCAGCAGCCTGATCCTGAGTAGAGAAAATGTTACAAGAAGACCAAGTAACTTCTGCACCAAGAGCGATTAAAGTTTCGATTAAAACTGCAGTTTGAATCGTCATGTGTAAACATCCAGCGATACGAGCACCTTTAAGAGGTTGTTCGTCTTTATATTCAGCACGAAGCGCCATTAAACCTGGCATTTCAGCTTCAGCTAGTTCAATTTCTTTTCTTCCCCAAGCCGCTAGAGAAATGTCTTTTACTTTGAAAGCCACAAAAGGCGTAGTTGTAGTACTCATTTATAGTGTATATTTGTATATTGTAAAATTTTTGCAAATTTACGGAATAGGTTTTTAATTTTGACTATTTCTGTAAGATTTGTGAAATGTTTAATTTCTTAATCTTTAGAACATTAGTTTCGAAATTAATTTTCACCATATAAGTGATGTAAGTTCATTTAAAAAAGATTCTGTTAAATGTACTTTCTTTACTAATTGCATTTTTTAGATTCATAACTGATAAGATTAGAAAAATCATAATTCACAACTCATATTCATAATTAAAAAGTAATGCCTTTATTTCAAACCATACAGTGTAACGAAACTACCAAACTTTTAATTTGGGAAATAACGGAATCTTTTGAGGAGTTATTGAGTAAAGTAGTTTTAAAAGAGAAAACACAGAATCGATTAAACGGAATGAAATCTCAATTGCATCAGCGTGCTTTTTTGAGTGTTCGTATGTTGATTCAGGAAATGGGTTTTACAGATCACGATTTGCATTATGACGAATTTGGAAAACCTTATTTTGATTGTCATAACTATATTTCGATTACACATTCGTATCATTTTGCGGCCATAATAATCAGTCACGAAACTGTTGGAATTGATATGGAATTGCAGCGCGAAAAAATACTTCGAATTGCCGATAAATTTGTTGATACCGAATTTGATTATTTAAATCAAAATGTTTTAGAAGAATACATAAAAAAACTTACCGTAATTTGGGGAGCAAAAGAAGCGATCTTTAAAATCAGAAATGAAAAAGGAATCAGTTTTAAAGATCATATTCAGGTTGAAGATTTTTCGTTAACCGAAAGTAGAACGGATGCAAGCCTTCATTTTGATAATCTTGTAAAAGACTTTGATGTGCATTACAAAGAAATTAAATCAGATAACTTTGATGATATTTTTACTTTGGTGTATGCCTTTGAGAAATAGGAAGTAGTTTGTGGACTAAATCCCTAACTCTTCGGATTTGAAATATGCACAATTTTGTGATTCCTATCTTCGGTCTAAAAGACAAAAGCTACACTTCGCTTTCTTTTTTTCGATGTTCAAACATACTCATATATAAAAAAGTACTCATTTTTCTGGCGCGACGTTTTAGTGTGTCTGCATTTTCGCCTTCAAAATGCTCATCGATAGTTTGAAACCAATGATTAAGCCAAATTCCGAATTCATTTGAAGTAATTTTTTCGCCAAAATGGGCATCAACTTCATTATGCACAGCATGCGGATTTCCTTTGTATTTTTTTACGGCAAATAAATTGGTTTCCCAAAAATCAGTCAGTTTTTCAAGATGTTTTTCCCAATCTTTTATCATCGTATTAAAATAAAAGCCGATTTCTTCGTCGGCTCTTATTTTAGCATAAAACTGATGTACCAGAAATTCGACATCGGCTCTATTTTCTATTTGTTTTTTCATAGTACAAAACTATTCAGAAATATAAAGAAAACACTTAATAGAGCACTTAAAATGATAAGGTTAAAAACTACTTTATGTTTCATTTGTGCTAAAATTGAAGTGTTGGCAAAAACAGAGGCTAAAACAATAATTGCCAATTGTATCATTTGTACAATAGAAGTTCCGTGTGAAAGAATGTACATTGCAGCTGCACCACCTAAACAGCTTTGACCAATTACAGCCATTGCAGCAGAACCCATATAGTTTTTGTTGAAATTTTCGAATGTTGTTTGATATAGTGTCATGATATTGAGATTTTTATACTACAAAGGTACATGCACTATACAACTCCATTTTATGACTTTAATCATAAAACAGAAACTTTTTTATCTGTATACTTTCCTGTTTATAATCTTCAAAACGCCTTTTTTTTCCAATGCTTTAATAGTTCTGATAACGGTTTCAACCCGTAAACCGGTTAAATCGCCAATTTGCTGTCTGGTAAAATTGATGAGGTATCCATTTTCATCCTTTTGGAAATTGAAATAAGCAATTCCGTGATCCATTAATTTTAAAACCCGATGTTCTGGTTCCTGCGTTGACATTTCTGCCGCCATAACCGATTTATAATATAATCGCTGCGCCAGATTCTGAATTATTTTAATACTTACGGAAGGATTTTCTTCCAGCAATTTCATGAAATTATTTTTTGAAAGAAGAAGAACTTCCGAATCTTCAACAGCAATTGCGTTAGCCGGATAATTTTGATTTAGAAACAAAGGCGGTTCCCCAAAAGATTGTTCCTTATAAAAGATTCCCTGAATAAATTCCCTTCCATCATCATTATAATTGCTCATTTTTACTTCGCCGGAAACGATTTGATAATAATAAGCGGGTAAATTTCCTTCTTCAAAAATAATAGCCATTTTATCAAAAACTTTCTTCAAAGCACCATATTTTTCTAATAATTCAGTAGGAATCATAATTTTGTTTTTTGGATTCTAAAAGCCTTCACACAAATATAATTCATTCAAAATTGTTCTTCTACATTAAAAAACTTTTACTTTTACGTCCATTATGCAACAAAAAATACCCAATATTTACGAGCAAATTATTCAGGCCAAAAACAATGGACAAAAATTGCTTGCCATTCTTTTAGATCCAGATAAGATTGTATTAGAAAATATAGAAAATTTATTGCTGAAAATTAATCAATCTCCGGCTACGCATATTTTTGTGGGCGGTAGTATTGTTCAGACAACAATTTTAGAAGAGTTAATTGCTCAATTAAAACAAAAGACAAATTTACCGGTGGTTATCTTTCCTGGAGATCCTTCACAAATCTCACCTCAGGCAGACGCTATTTTGTTTTTGTCATTAATATCAGGTAGAAATCCGGATTATTTAATAGAATATCAGGTTCAGGCGGCGCCAATTCTTAAAAAAATGAATCTTGAAGTAATCTCAACAGGATACATTTTAATCGAAAGCGGTAATGAAACAGCAGTGGCAAGAGTAAGTAAAACAGAGCCGTTAAATAGGGAGAATCTCGATTTGGTTTTGGCAACTTCACAAGCTGGAGAAATGTTAGGAAATAAATTAATTTATCTTGAAGCCGGAAGTGGTGCCAAAAAAGCGGTTCCATTCAAAATGATACAGCTAATTTCTCAAAGCGTTAAAATTCCTGTAATTGTTGGAGGAGGAATTGTAGATTTGCAAGGAATTCAGAATGCGTACAATGCCGGTGCAGATTTAGTGGTTATAGGAACAGCTTTCGAAAATAACAGCCGTTTTTTTGAGTCATAGAAATTAAATAATAGCTAAATACAACAACCCAAATGATTGATTTTTTTTTAGAAAGTTATAAAAATGCCCCTTTATGGCATATTGCTTTAGAGTTTCTGGTTTTTGTGTTCGGAATTTTAAGTGTTTGGTTTGCTAAAAAAGAGAACATTTGGGTATATCCAACAGGTTTAATTGCGACTGTAATTTCTGTTTATCTTTTATATATTGCCGGTTATATTGGCGATATGATTATTAATGGTTACTTTTCTGTAATGAGCATTTATGGCTGGTACGTTTGGGCAAAAGGAGGAACGGTCGAAGATAATTTACCTATAACACGAACAAATCTTTATGAAAAAATAATCGGTGTTATATTGTTTTTTGTGACCATTTTTGTAGTTTTCGGCATTTATAAATATTTTGATTACGAGATTCATAATGACAATTATGTTGATATGATTTCGTCGGGAATATTTTTTGCAGGAATGTGGTATATGGCCAGAAAAAAAATCGAAAACTGGACACTTTGGATTATTGGTGATATTATTGTTGTGCCTCTTTATGCTTATCGCGGCTTAGGAATGCTGTCACTTCAATATTTAATTTTTACAATTTTAGCTATTTCAGCTTATTTAGAATGGAGAAAAATCTTAGACAGCAAAAAACAGCTATAATAAAAATTGCTTTGTTTGGTCCTGAAAGTACAGGCAAAACAACTTTGGCAAAACAACTTGCCGCATATTACGAAACGGAATGGGTTCCTGAGTTTGCACGTGATTATTTGCAAAAAAGATGGGAAGAAAACCAACATATATGTGAGGCAGATGATATGCTTCCAATTGCATACGGACAAATGTCATTAGAAAATGAAAAACTTTCTTCGGCAAAGAAATACTTGTTTTGCGATACCAATTTAATGGTTACAAAAGTTTTTTCTGAAATATATTATGGTTTTTGTGATCCTCTTTTAAATGAAGAAGCATTAGAACATGAATACGATTTATTTTTCCTGACAGATATAGATGTTCCTTGGGAAAAAGATGATATTAGAGATAAGCCAGAAGGAAGAGAAACTGTTTTTTCGGTTTTTAAACAAACTCTAATAGATAATAAAAAACCATTTATTACCCTTTCGGGGAATAAAGAAAGCCGCTTGGCAAAAGCCGCAATTATTATTGATAACCTGACAATTGCCAAAGAACACGGATTTTCATCTTCTGATTTTGTTGAAATTTACAATCACGGAGTTTCTATTGAAAGTGTTTTAAAGCAACTGGAAATTTTTAAAAACGGAATTTTAAAGAGTAATTTAATAAGTCCGGCTACAATTAGTAATGGAATTTTAAATTTAACAGAAATTGATTTTGAAGCAAAAGCTCGTTTTTTTGATCTTCAAAAATCAAAATTAAAATTAAAGAAATTTGTTCCGGCATCTGGTGCAGCAAGTCGAATGTTTAAGTTTTTGACTACTTTTTTGAATGATTTTGATCTTCAAAAAGAAACTATAAATGCTTACATAAACAGAAAAAAAGATAGTGATTTGTCTATTTTTATTGTAGCAATGGAAAAGTTTCCTTTTTTTGAAGCTGTAGACAAAAGGCTTAGAGAAGTTTATCCTGATTTTGAAACTTTAGACACAGATTACAAAAATTATTATTTCATAAAATTATTATTATCTCCTGACTATTTTGATTTTGCAAATAAGCCCAAAGCAGTTTTACCGTTTCATCACTATCAAACCCATATTGCAACCCCAATAGAAGAACATTTGAATGAATGTGTGCATTATGCTACAGCCGATCAAATATCAAACTTACACTTTACGGTTTCAGAAATTCATCAGTCTCAATTTGAAAAAGCGGTTGATTTGGTTCAGGGTAACATAGAAAAACAGGCCAAAACTAAAATTAATATTGGATATTCTTATCAAAATAAAACTACAGACTCTATTACAGTCGATGTTGATAATGAATTAGTTAGAAATAAAAATGGAGAATTGGTTTTTAGACCTGGAGGACATGGAGCACTAATCGAAAATTTGAATAGACTTGATTCAGATATTATTTTTATTAAAAATATAGATAACGTAATTCAAAATCATATTGATAAAATTGCGTTGTACAAGAAAGGTCTTGCGGGAATTTTAATTGAAATTCAGCAAAACGTTTTTGGTTATTTAAAAGCTATTGAAGAACAGCATATAAAAGAGAGCAACGTTGTTGAAATTGTTCAGTTTTTAAAAGAACAGTTGAATATTAATTTGACAAATGATTTTAATAAATTTACGTTTGAAAATAAAATTATTAAAATTAAAGAACTATTAGACAGACCAATAAGGGTTTGCGGAATGGTGAAAAATGAAGGAGAACCAGGAGGAGGTCCTTTTTGGGTTATGGATGAAAAAGGAACAGTTTCACTTCAGATTGTAGAAACATCTCAGGTAGATTTAAAAAACAAGAAACAGCGTCAAATTTTAGCGGAAGCTACCCATTTTAATCCCGTTGATTTAGTTTGCGGAATCAAAAATTATAAAAACGAAAAATTTGACCTCACTCAATTTGTAGATCATAAAACAGGATTTATTGTAGAGAAAAGTGTTGATGGAAAAATAGTTAAAAGTTACGAATTGCCTGGTTTATGGAACGGTGAAATGTCAAATTGGATAACTATTTTTGTTGCTGTTCCATTAATTACTTTTAGTCCTGTAAAAACAGTAAATGACTTATTAAAACCGGCACATCAGCCACAGTAATGGATTCAGAAAAAATCATATCAGAGTTAAATTTTAAAGCCGTTCGCAGCAGTGGCGCCGGCGGACAAAATGTAAATAAAGTTTCTTCGAAAGTGGTTTTGACTTTTGATTTAAACGCTTCTCAGGTTTTATCTGAAGAAGAGAAATTACTTTTGCAAACTAATATTGCCCCGCGCTTAACATCTGAAAATATTCTGATTTTAAACTGTGACGAAGACCGAAGTCAGCTTAAAAATAAAGAAATTGTTGTAAAACGTTTTTTAGAAATCATTAAAAAAGGATTGTTTGTTCCGAAAGTTCGTAAAGCAACCAAGATTCCAAAATCAGTAATTAAAAAGAGAATTAAGGATAAAAAGAATATCTCTGAGATAAAGCAATCTCGAAGAAAACCGAACTTAGATTAAATTTCAAAATAAATTCCAATTATTAAATTCCAAATTCCAATTGAAAACTACATAAGTAAGTCTTTTGAAATTTGGAATTTCTTTTTTTTGAATTTAAATTAAAAGTAAGTTTTTGGAATTTGGAATTTGATTTTTGGAATTTTTAACTTTACATTTGCACTGTCTCAAAGGGGTGCTCTAAATAACGAGCTGAGATCATACCCAAAGAACCTGAGCGAGTAATGTTGCTAAGGGAAAAAACGACAATTGTTAGTGTGCACACTATATTTTGTTGTAAGAAACACATTTATTAATTTAACAAAAAGAATAATTCCCCCTTTTATTCGTAATTTTTTACGGATGAAAACATTTTTTGAAGGCACTGAGGTGCTAAGTTACAAAGGTTCTAAGTCTCATCAATTGAGCAAAACCAAATCTATTTTCTTTCTTCTATTTTCTTTCTTCTGTACTCTAATTTCTTTCGCACAAACGCAGGACTCTACGAGGGTAAATTCTCTCGATGAGGTTTTGGTTTCCGCTGTTCGTGTTACTGCAAAAACGCCGGTTACGTTTAGTAATTTGGATAAAAAAGATATTAAATACAGAAATCTTGGTCAGGATATTCCAATTTTAATGAACTATTTACCATCTGTTGTTACGACTTCTGATGCAGGAAATGGTTTTGGATATACCGGAATCAGAGTCCGCGGAAGCGATGCCACAAGAGTAAATGTTACCATCAATGGAATTCCGTACAATGATGCTGAAAGTCAAGGAACATTCTGGGTAAATATGCCCGATTTTGCTTCTTCTGTAGAAAGTTTGCAATTGCAGCGCGGTGTAGGGACATCTACAAACGGTTCTTCAGCTTTTGGAGCCAGTTTAAACATGCTCACTGATAATTATGCTTTTAAAGCAAATGGCGAAGTCTCCAGTTCTTACGGAAGTTTCAATTCTAGAAAAAATACTGTAAAATTTAGTACAGGTTTATTAAACGATCATTTTGAATTGGCAGGACGATTGTCTACACTAAAATCTGATGGTTATATTGACAGAGCAAGTTCTGATTTAAAATCTTATTTTTTACAGGGAACTTATGTTGGTAAAACTACTTTAATCAAAGCATTAGTTTTTGGCGGAACCGAAAAAACATACCAATCCTGGAATGGGATCGATGCTGAAACTTTAAATACAAACCGTACTTTCAATTCTGCAGGAATGTACACTGATGAAGCAGGAAATACTCGTTTTTATGACAATGAAACTGATAATTACCAACAAGATCATTATCAATTGCATTGGAACGAATCTTTTTCGGATAAATGGAGCACGAATTTAGCGGTACATTATACAAAAGGAAAAGGATATTACGAAAATTACAAAGAAGATGCCGATATGAAGGAGTATGGTTTACTGCCTATTGAGGCAATAACTACAACCGATTTAGTACGCCAAAAATGGTTAGACAATGATTTTTACGGAACTACATTTTCTGTAAAATATAAAGACGAAAAATTTGACGTGATCTTTGGCGGAGGCTGGAATAAATATGAAGGCGATCATTATGGCAAAGTAATCTGGGCAAGATATGCTTCTCAATCAGAGTTAGGGGATCATTATTATGATGATTTTTCGACAAAAACAGACGGAAATATTTTCGCGAAAGCAAATTATCAATTCACAGAAAAATTGAGTTTTTACGGAGATTTACAATATAGAAATGTACAGTATAAAGCTAATAGTATTGAAACAGGCTTGGTAGATGATAACTTTAATTTCTTCAATCCAAAAGCGGGATTGAATTACGAAATCAATCAAAAAAACACGCTTTACTTTTCATACGCCAGAGCAAATCGCGAACCAAACAGAACCGATTATGAAGGTGGAAATGTAAAGCCGGAAAAATTAAATGATTTTGAATTAGGCTGGAGATTCAATTCAGAGAAATTTCAACTGAATTCGAACTTCTATTATATGGCTTACAAAGATCAATTAATTTTAACAGGAACACTGGATGATGTTGGATCTCCAATTCGTTCAAATAGTGAAAAAAGTTATCGTTTAGGATTTGAAGTTGATGCAACAATCAAACTTTCAGAAAAATTTATGCTGCGTCCAAACTTTACTTTAAGCAGTAATAAAAATGTTGATTTGGCTGTAGAAGGACAAAATTACGGAACCACGTCTATTGCATATTCACCAGAAGTAATTGCAGGAAATATTATTGTTTACAGTCCGATTGAAAATTTACATATTTCATTATTACAAAAATATGTTGGCGAACAATACATGAATAATATAGAATTACCGGAAGCTAAGCTTGCTGATTATTTTGTAAATGATCTAAATGTATCTTTTGAAATCAAACCAAAATCTATTTTTAAATCAATAATGATTACAGGTTTGGTAAATAATGTTCTGGACAAAAAATATGTTTCAAACGGATATATGTATGACGTTTACCCATACTATTATCCTCAGGCGGGGATTAATTTCCTGGCAGGATTAACTTTAAAATTCTAAAAAAAGGAGCAGAAACAAAAAAGCCTGAAAAATTTAACTTTCAGGCTTTTTTTATTTAGTTATATACGTGAACAGAACTTCCGGATAATTCTGCCCGATATTGTTTCATCGGGTATTCCTGTCCGCCAAGTCCTGTAAATAAATTGTAAGATGTTTTGTCGCAAGAACAAACGGCATAAATACCGTCAATTGTCATGGCAACACAAGAAGTTAAGGCCTGATTTGGGCATGCAGCATCAAAAGCGGTATAAGTTCCTTCGCCTGTTTTCATTACAATAATACCTTTTGCTCCATAATTTGGAACATAAACCGGGCTGCTCACATATAAAAGGTTATTGTACGATGGCAAACTTGTATTAAGATAAGCATTTACTGCATAATTAGGAATATTAGGATTGTTGTTGCTTTTATTACTATCACTACAAGAGAAAAAGACACAAGTTAATACGATAAAGAGCCAGAATTTTTTCATTATTTTAAAAAGTATTAGTGAAACAAAATTAAATTATTTAGTTTTGAATTCTATATGATTAACATATAATTATGTACTATTAAAAATAATAGTATATTTGTAATAAGAAATCCCGTCCCGATGGGATTTTTTGTATTTATATAAACGATGAAGTTATGAGTAAAGTATCTTATTATACAGCAGAAGGATTAAAAAAGCTAAAAGATGAGTTGGAGCATTTGAAAAGTGTAATGCGACCAAAGGCATCTCAAGACATAGCAGAGGCAAGAGACAAAGGTGATTTATCTGAAAATGCAGAATACGATGCCGCTAAAGAAGCACAAGGTTTATTAGAAATGAGAATTTCTAAATTAGAAGAAGTGTATTCAAATGCAAGATTAATAGACGAATCACAACTTGATGTTTCGAAAGCTTTGGTACTTTCTAACGTAAAAATTAAAAACCAAAGTAACGGGATGGAAATGAAATATACACTTGTTGCTGAAAGTGAAGCTGATTTGAAAACCGGAAAAATTTCGGTAACATCTCCTATTGGAAAAGGTTTACTAGGAAAATCAGTTGGAGAAGTGGCAGAAATCACCGTGCCAAATGGAGTTTTGAAATTTGAAATCCTTGAAATTTCAAGAGACTAAATTATAAATGTTTAATTGGTTAATCGTTTATTTGTTTAACCGATTTAACGATTCAACAAATAAACAAATAAACAAATAAACGATGTCGATATTTACCAAAATAGTTAACGGAGAAATTCCAGCTTATAAAATTGCCGAAGACGGAAATTATCTGGCTTTTTTAGATGTAAATCCAAATGCAAAAGGACACACGCTTTGTATTCCAAAACAAGAAATCAATAAGATTTTTGATATGGAAGATGAATTGTATTTGGGATTAATGAAGTTTTCTAAGAAAATTGCAATTGCTTTAGAAAAAACTGTTCCTTGTAAAAGAGTTGGTATGGCAGTTGTTGGTTTAGAAGTTCCTCATGCACACGTTCATCTGATTCCTTTAAATGAAATGGATGAAATGCGTTTTCACAATAAAGTATCACTATCTAAAGAAGAATTTGAAGCTTTAGCCAAAAGTATTCAGGCAAATTTGTAATAGATTTACAGAGAATAGTTTTCGTATGTCAGGCTGAGCGGAGTCGAAGCCCAGTTCTGATTGGGCACAAAAGGCTTCGACTCCGCTCAGCCTGACAGATAAAATCGTTCAGTTTGATAAAAAGAATAAAAAAAGTGTAGTAGAATTATTTTACTACACTTTTTTATTTAACTGAATTTGAAATGTAGTCCCTTTTCCTATTTCAGAATGCAAAACTTTTATTTTGCCGCTATGATATTCTACAACAATTCTCTTTGTTAAAGAAAGCCCTAAACCCCAACCTCTTTTTTTGGTAGTAAAACCAGGCTCAAATATAGTTTTGAATTGTTTTTTAGAAATTCCGGTTCCGGAATCCTTTACATTTATTTTTACATGATGTGCATCCTGCTCAATTTGAAGGTCTAAGGTTCCTTTTCCTTTCATGGCATCAATGGCATTTTTCACCAAATTTTCTATTGTCCAGCTATGTAAAGTCGGATTTATCATAACCCAAATAGGCTCAGTTGGAGTATCATAAGAGAACTCAACTTGTTTTGAAAAACGGGATTGTAAATATTTGAATGAGTTTAAAGTTTCTTCAACGATATCATGAACTTCTAAAACAGGAACAGAGCCAATTTTTGAAAAACGGTCTGTAATGGTTTGTAAACGTTCAATATCTTTTTGAATTTCAAAAGTTATGGACTGATCAATTTCTTCGGTCTTTAAAATCTCAACCCAGCCAATTAATGATGATAATGGTGTGCCAATTTGATGCGCTGTTTCTTTTGCCATTCCCGCCCAAAGTTTATTTTGAGTCGCCATTTTTGTGCTTTTATAAAAATTGTAGACCAAAGCACCACACAAAAAGATAATCAGCAATAATGCGATGGGATAATATTTGAGTTTATTAAGTAAAGCCGAATTTCCATAATATAATTTTTGATACTTTCCGGGAGAATATTCAAATACAATGGGCTCATTTTCACTTTGGAGATTTTTTAAAAAGCGCATCGATTTTTTTTGGTCGTTTAATATTTCGTCAGGTACATTTCTGGTAGTCAGAATTTTGTCGTACATTGTTAATATTACAGGAATAGACGTATTGTTGCTGGAAATTTGAAGAGGAAGTTCGAGATCAGTATTTTCGTCTGCATTAATTAATGCTATTTGCGCATTAGCCAGGAGTTTCATTTTGATTCTTTCCTCATTTTTGAATATTTGAAAAAAAGTATAAGTATTCCAAAGAATCAAAGTAATGATCGAAAAGGAAATAAAAATAATAATCCAACGAGTTGTATTTCTACTTTCAGAAAAACGCATAAAGTAATTTTTGAGGTATAAATATAACGAAATATACCCATTTAATATTTTGATTGCACTAAAGATTTTTGTTTTTAAGGCTAAAACTATTTCTCTGACTTAAACCATTTCTATACTTTTGTAGTTGCCAAAACGAGATTTGGTTAAAAAGAAAAATTATGATTAGCATTGATCCAAAAGAGATTTCAACGGTAAAATTACAAGGTTATTTACAAAGTGCCATTGGCCCAAGACCTATTGCTTTTGCCAGTACAATAAGTGCAAAAGGAATCCCGAATTTGTCACCTTTTAGTTTCTTTAATGTATTTAGTGCCAATCCGCCAATTTTAGTTTTTTCGCCGGCAAGACGAGTGCGTGACAACACTATTAAACATACTCTTATCAATGTAGAGGCGACTCGCGAGGTTGTGATTAATGTTGTAAACTATGATTTGGTACAGCAAACATCACTGGCCAGTACAGAATACGGCGATGGAGTAAACGAATTTATAAAGACAGGATTAACACAAATTCCGTCAGATTTTGTAAAACCATATCGTGTAAAAGAATCTCCGGTGCAGTTTGAATGCAAAGTTACGCAGATAATTCCGCTGGGAACAGAAGGCGGTGCAGGAAATCTGATTCTTTGTGAAGTGGTAAAAATACATATTCATGAATCTGTTTTAGATGAAAACGGAGCAATTGATCAGCATAAAATTGATCTGGTTTCAAGATTAGGAAATAATTGGTATTCAAGGTCTAACCAGGGGCTTTTTGAAGTTCAAAAACCACTTACAACTTTAGGTGTTGGAGTAGATGTTATTCCTAATTTTATAAAAGAGAGCCCTGTTTTTAACGGAAATGATCTTGGTAAATTAGGAAACATAGAAGCCTTGCCTACAACAGAAGAAGTTAGTATATTTGTGAAAGAAAATTTTTCTGTAAAAGGAGTTTTAAGTTCCGATGATCAGGAAAAGATACATCTGGAGGCTAAAAAATACCTTGATAAAGAAGATGTTGCATCTGCTTGGAAAGTGCTTTTAGCTAAAAAATAAGAAAAGAAACAATAATTAATATAGACGAAGATGGAAGTTACAGGAAAAGTAAAAGTGGTAAACCCAGAGCAACAAGTTAGTGCCTCATTCAAAAAAAGAGAATTAGTTGTTACTACTGATGAGCAATATCCACAACATATTTTAATCGAATTTACACAAGATAAATGCGATTTGTTAAGTAGCTATAAGCAAGGAGAGGCAGTAAAAGTTTCTATCAATTTAAGAGGAAGAGAATGGGTTAATCCACAAGGAGAAACCAGATATTTCAATAGTATTCAAGGTTGGAGAATCGAAAGAGTAGCGCCTGAAGGTCCTGGACAAACTCCACCAATGCCTGCTGCAGAAGCATTTGCTCCGGCTACTAATTTAAACGAAGACGAACCAGACGATTTGCCTTTCTAAAAGTTTAAATTCTAAAATATAAATTCCAAATTCCAATTCATAAATATGTAATTGGGGTTTGGTTTTTTGTTTTTATTTGTAATTTGACAAGATTGTGTCTATTTGAAGCTTAAGGCTTAGAATTTGGAATTTACTTATTTTGTAATTTTATTTTAAAACATGTATTACGTATTCAAAGATTTATTTTTCCCCCCAGTTTCTGAAGCCGATGAAGAAGGAATTCTGGCAATAGGTGGCGATTTAAATCCCGAACGTTTAAAGCTGGCTTATACAAGTGGAGTTTTTCCCTGGTTTAATGAAGGAGAGCCTGTTCTCTGGTGGTCACCGGACCCCAGAATGGTTTTGTTTCTGGATGAATTGATTGTGTCAAAAAGTATGCGTAATGTTTTGAACAGGAATCAGTTTAAAGTAACTTTCAATCAAAATTTTTTGGAGGTTATTTCAAATTGTCAAAAAATAAAAAGAGAAGGTCAGGACGGAACCTGGATTTCAAATGAAATGATCGATGCTTATTGTCAATTACATAAAGAAGGCATGGCAAAATCAGTTGAGGTTTGGCAAGATGAGGTTTTGGTTGGTGGTTTATACGGAATAGATTTAGGCCATGTTTTTTGTGGCGAAAGTATGTTTTCAAAAGTATCAAATGCCTCTAAAGTAGCATTTATAGCATTGGTACAATCTTTAAAAGAAGAAAATTACAAGCTATTAGATTGTCAGGTTTATAATCCGCATTTAGAGAGTTTAGGTTGTCGTGAAATTGACCGTGAAGAATTTATGTCCATTTTAGAAAATAAGAAATTATGAGTGCAATTTACACTGTAAAAGAAATTTATATTTATCCGATAAAAAGTCTTGCAGGAATTAGCTGTAAACAAGCTTTTGCTGAAGAAATGGGATTTGAAAACGATCGTAGATGGATGTTGATTAATACTGAAAATCTACATTTAACGCAAAGAGAATACCCAATTTTGAGCCAGTTTTATCCTCAAATTTCAGATGGAAAAATCAGTATTACTTTTAAAGAGCTTAAACATGAATTTTCGGCTAATGAACATTTAGATCAGCCAATAGATACCAAAGTGTGGGAGGATAAAAGTGAAGTTGTCGAAGTAAATAAATCAACATCGAAATGGTTTAGCGAACAATTAGGTTTTGAGTGTAAATTGGTAAAAATCATCAAAAGCGGAGATCGAAAACATGAAAGCTCAAGATTAAAAGAAACCTTCAATGTAAGCCTTGCTGATGGTTATCCTTATTTATTAGTTGGGACAAAAAGTCTTGATTTTTTGAATGAAAAATTAGAAGATAAAATTACAATTTTACGATTTCGCCCAAATATTGTTATAAGCAGTGAAGTTTCTCATGAAGAAGACAACTTCGACACTTTCAAAATTGGAGAAGTCAATTTTAAAAACGTAAAGCCTTGTGGAAGATGTATCATGGTAAATAATGATCCGCAAAAAGGCATCATCAAAAAAGAACCTTTGAAAACTTTAAGTAAGTACCGAAAAGTGGACAATTCAGTTTTTTTTGGAACCAATATTGTAAGTTTAAATAGCGGATTAATTAAAGTTGGGGACGAAATTGTTTTCTAAAAATTCAATTTTGTAAAACTCCAGTTTAAAGTATTAAAAAGTACTAATTCATTTTTTAAAACCGGTAAACCTAAAATTACTTTAAGTGTTTCGTGCGCCATCATGGTACCGATAATTCCGGGTAAAGTTCCTAAAACACCATTTAAATTGCAATTTGGAACATCTTTTGGATCTGGCATTTCAGGAAATAAATCTCGAAGATTTTTGCTTCCATTGTGGTTAAAAACAGCAATCTGACCTTCAAATTTTAAAATACTTCCATAAACTAAAGATTTTTGAAATTGAACACAAGTATCATTAACCAGATAACGTGTTGCAAAATTATCAGAACCATCTATGACAATATCATATTGTTGAATAATCGTAGAGGCATTTTCAGTTGTCAATTTCATATTAATAACTTCAACTTCAATCAACGGATTTAGTTTTGAAACTACTTCTGTAGCGACGATTGCCTTCTCTTGTCCAATTTCATTTTCGGTATATAAAATCTGTCTATGCAAGTTGTGAATTTCAACAGTATCAAAATCCATTATTCCAATAAAACCAACTCCGGCAGTCGAAATATATTGTAAAATTGGACAGCCCAAACCGCCTGCTCCAATAACTAATACTTTTGCTTTTTTTAGTTTTTCCTGACCTTCATCGCCAATTTCCGGCAATATAGTTTGTCTGTTATAGCGTAGAAATTCTTGTATAATGCTCATTTTGGGAATTTTAAATTGCTCATTTTAGATTTTAGTCCCGAAGCTTCGGGATGGAATTTGGAATTTATTTTTTGGAATTTTTCCTAACTATAACTTTTATCCCAATCTTTCCAAACGGGTTCGTAGCCTGAATTAGTTATAATTTGGGCAATTTCACTAACTGGACGTTCATCACTAATTTCAAATTGTTCCAAAGATTGCGGGTCAACAACATAACCACCTGGATTGGTTTTAGAACCTGCACTCATACTCGTTACCCCAATTGGGATAATGTTATTTCTGAATTTCTCATTTTCACGGGTTGAAATTGAGATTTCAAGATCTTCATTCCATAAACGGTACGCACAAATAAGTTGAGTTAAATCTTTGTCGTCCATAATGAAATTGGGTTCAATAATACCTTCTGCGGGACGCAATCTCGGAAAAGAAACTGAGTATTTGGTTTGCCAGTATTTCTTTTGAAGATAATCTAAATGCAGTGCATTAAAAAAACTGTCTGTTCGCCAATCTTCCAAGCCTAATAAAACGCCCAAACCTATTTTGTGAATTCCCGCGGTTCCAATTCGGTCAGGAGTTTCCAGACGATAATCAAAATTTGATTTTTTTCCTTTTGTATGATATTTTTTGTAAACTTCCTGGTGATATGTTTCCTGATAAACTAAAACCGAATAAACTCCGGCTCCGTGCAAGTGTTTGTATTCTTCTGTAGAAAGAGGCTGAACTTCAACAGAAATAATTGAGAATTGTTTTCTTATCAAAGCAATCGCATTCAGGAAATAATTAATATTTACACTATAATTTGCTTCACCGGTAACTAATAAAACGTGATCAAAACCAAGATTTTTTAAGGCTTCAACTTCAATTTTAATTTCAGTATCAGAAAGTGTTTTTCTTTTGATTTTATTGTCTAAACTAAAGCCACAATAAGTACAAATGTTCTGGCATTCGTTGCTTAAATAAAGCGGTGCATACATTTGGATCGTTTTTCCGAACCGCTTCTTCGTGATTTGATGACATTCCTGTGCCATTCGTTCTAAATAATTTTGGGCAGCCGGAGAAATTAAAACTAAAAAGTCATCGAGATTTCGTTTGGTTTTTGATAAAGAACGTTCAACATCTTTTGCTGATGTTTGGTATATTTTTGATTGAATGTTATCCCAATTGTATTGCTCAAATATTGCTTTAAATGTTTTCATTGGATTGTGTGTTTTATTTCACGCAGATTTTTGCAGATCTAAGCAGATTAAAAATGATTTTAATTTTTTATAAATACAGTATCTGTTTATTGAATTTTATTTGCAACTCTTTTTATATCATCTAGTATATTTAGAGTATTGAAATTTACAAGTAAACCTAATTTTTTATTTGTGAGCCTTAAATAAGTAGAAAGTTGTTTGTAATGTATTGGAGCTAAATCTTCAACAGATTTTAATTCAATTATCACTTTGTTTTCTACTAAAAGATCAATTCTGAAAGCAGGATCCAATATTATTTCTTCATAAGGAATTATAACTTCAACTTGTTTTTGAACTTGTAAATCAGTTTTTGTTAATTCATAGAACAAAGCACTTTCATAAACGGATTCAAACAACCCAGGCCCCAAATTATTATATACCTTAAAAATAGCTCCTCTTACTAGATATGATATTTCGTTTTCTGTCATTATTCTTTATTTTAGTTATTAATACAAAATTAAAGAATAATCTTACTTTATTTATTTTCATCTTTATTAAAATTAAAATCATTTTTAATCTGCTTAGATCTGCAAAAATCTGCGTGAAATAATCTAGTCATACAAAAATGAAGTCAAAGGACTAGACGCAACAGCAAAATTCTGCTGATTAGCGATTTTGGCTTCAAATGCTTTTCTACCGGCAATTACAGCTTCTCTAAAAGCTTCTGCCATTAATTTCGGGTTTCCGGCAACGGCAATGGCAGTATTTACCAAAACCGCATCGGCACCAATTTCCATTGCTTTTGCAGCATCAGACGGCGCGCCAATTCCAGCATCAACAATTACAGGAACATTGCTTTGTTCGATAATAATCTCAAGAAAATCAATTGTCTTTAAACCTTTATTGCTTCCAATAGGAGAGCCCAAAGGCATTACGGCAGTTGTTCCTGCATTTTCCAAATGTTTGCACAAAACCGGATCAGCATGAATGTAGGGCAAAACAAAAAATCCGAGTTTGGCCAACTCTTCGGTAGCTTTTAAAGTTTCAATAGGGTCAGGCATTAAATACTTGGGATCCGGATGAATTTCTAGTTTTACCCAATTGGTTTCTAAGGCTTCTCTAGCCAACTGTGCCGCAAAAACAGCTTCTTTTGCATTTCTTGCCCCGGAAGTATTAGGTAACAAATGAATATTTGGATGTTTTAAATGCGATAAAATAGCATCTGTTTGTGTTTCAAGATCAATACGTTTTAAAGCAACAGTCACTAATTCGCTTTCTGAGGCTAAAATTGCTTCTTCCATTTCCAGATTCGAACCAAATTTTCCCGTTCCTAAAAACAAACGGGATTTGAAGGTTTTGTCACCAATATTAAACAATGACGTTTGCATATAATTTTTCGTTTAGTTTTTGAATTGTTTTTGTTTTTTCATCACTTTCTGTGATCATTCCCGAAACGGCAATTCCATGAATTCCAGTTGCTATTAACGGATCAATATCTTTTAAATCAATTCCCCCAATTGCATAAACCGGAATTTTTATTTGGTTGGTTTGGAGTTTTTGCATAATTTGTAAATAGCCCGATAAGCCTAAAACAGGACTTAGTTTTTCTTTTGTTTTAGTAAACCGGAATGGTCCCAAACCAATATAATCACAACCATTTTTTACGTGATTTTGTATATCTTCAAAAGTATTTGCGGTTCCTCCAATAATTTTTGTGTTTCCCAAAATTGCTCTTGCTTCGGCAATATTCATATCGGTTAAACCCAAATGCACACCATCGGCTGCAATTTGTTGTGCCAGATAAAGATTATCGTTTACTATAAAATTGGCGAGATATTCTTCGCATAAAAATTTTACAGCCTCTGCTAATGCAAAAGTGTCTTTGGCAGTTTGATTTTTGAAACGCATTTGTATCCAATCGCATCCAGCGTCCAGAGCCTGATGAATATTATACAATTGTTCTTCGATGGTATTTCCTTGTGAAATGTATTGCAGTTTATGGTACATAATGATATCCGGTTAAAGTTGAAGTTGAGCTCAGGTATTTTTCTATGTAGGTTTTAGCATTTTTACAAGCTTCTTGTAAAGTTTGATCTAATGCAAGATTTGAGGCGATTGCGGCTGACAAAACACAACCCGAGCCATGTTTTTCAAAGCACTTTTTTTCGGAGGGCAATAAATCAATGATTTCATCTTTTAGAAACAAACGATCTGTGCCAATAGCCAAAGGATTATGACCGCCTTTTAGTAAAATAGCACTCGAGACTTCATTTTGCATTCTAAGTTGGTGCTGAGTAAAACCCGGGAAAAGCAATTCTATTTCATTATAATTAGGCGTTATCAAATCAATTTTGGATACTATTTTATTCAGATCCAAACGATCTTCAATACTCATAAACTCAAACTTTGTTGTTGATTTTAAAACAGGGTCCCAAACAATTTGTGTTGAAGGTGATAACAATTTAATAGTCGAAAGAATTCGATTTAAATAATGCAGATTGGGAACAATTCCGATTTTTACAGCATTGATTTTATACCTTTCAAATAAAGTTTCAACAGAACGAATGACGTAACTAAGATCTATCCATTGAATGTCAAAAAACTCATTTTCGGTTTGAATTGTATTTGCCGTTATAATTGCTAATCCAGTCAGGGAATGTTGTTCGAATGTTTTGATATCCGCCAAAACTCCTGCACCACCAGAGGGATCGTAACCGGCTATACTAAGTATGAATGGGCGATTTGCTGACATAATTTAAATTGTTTTACAGGATTTTTATTGTTCCAGATAGTTCCTAAAAGTGCAACATCATCAAAGCCGTTTTTGAGTGTTTTTTTGATGTTTTCAGAATCAATTCCGCCTAAAGCGATACATTTTGTACTGTGATTTGTTCTTGATTTTAATGCTGCGAATAAATTCTCTTTTGGATAATAATCTTCTTTAGAAATACTTTTAAAAACCGGACTTAAAAAGGCATAATCAAAATCATTTTCCAATGCATTGAAATCTTCAATTGAATGAGTTGAAGTTGTATACCTGCAAGGTTTTGAAAACCTCGCAGGATCAAAACTGTTCTTTCTGTCTTTTTCAGAGAAATGAATTCGGGTAATTCCAAAATCTTCTGCTAATTCATGATGATTGTGCAATACCAATTTAGATCGAAATTCGATTTTTATCTGATGAATAAATTGTGCCATTTCTATTTCAGAAAAATCAGGTTTGCGAATATGAAGCAAAGACAATCCTTCCTCAAATAAAGAATCAATAATGCTAATTTCGCCAGAAATTGCAGAAGGATTAGTAATCACAATCATATCTTTTTTCTTTACTCTATTTTCTTTAAATGTAAATCTCTTTCCCCTGTTCAATAAACTCTTCCGATTTTTCCTGCATGCCTTTTTCGGCGGCAGCGACATCTCTAATTTCCTGAGATATTTTCATAGAGCAGAACTTCGGTCCACACATCGAACAAAAATGAGCAACTTTTGCACCGTCAGCAGGAAGTGTTTCATCATGAAATTCCCTGGCCGTATCAGGATCAAGAGACAGATTAAACTGATCTTCCCAACGGAATTCAAAACGAGCTTTACTCAATGCATTATCACGATATTGTGCACCCGGATGACCTTTGGCCAAATCTGCAGCATGAGCTGATATTTTATAAGTTATCACACCATCTTTTACATCTTTTTTGTTGGGTAAACCAAGATGTTCTTTTGGTGTTACATAACATAACATCGCGCAGCCGTACCAGCCAATCATGGCAGCTCCAATTGCAGATGTAATATGATCGTAACCCGGAGCAATATCAGTCGTTAATGGTCCAAGAGTGTAAAATGGCGCTTCGTTACAATGTTCCAATTGTTTATCCATGTTTTCTTTAATCATATGCATTGGCACGTGACCCGGACCTTCTATAAAAACCTGAACATCATGTTTCCAGGCAATTTTTGTGAGTTCACCCAAGGTTTCTAATTCCGCAAATTGTGCGGCATCGTTGGCATCTGCAATAGAACCCGGACGTAAACCATCACCAAGAGAGAAAGCTACATCATACTGTTTCATGATTTCGCAGATTTCTTCAAAATGTGTATATAAGAAGTTTTCTTTATGATGAAATAAACACCATTTTGCCATGATGGATCCTCCTCTGGAAACAATTCCGGTAACGCGATCTGCAGTTAAGTGAATGTAGCGCAACAAAACTCCTGCATGAATCGTGAAATACGAAACACCTTGTTCTGCCTGTTCAATTAAAGTGTCACGAAAAACTTCCCAAGTCAAATCTTCTGCGATTCCTTTTACTTTTTCTAAAGCCTGATAAATCGGAACTGTTCCAATTGGAACCGGCGAATTGCGAATAATCCATTCTCTGGTTTCATGAATATTTTTTCCTGTAGATAAATCCATAATTGTATCTGCACCCCAGCGACAAGCCCAAACTGCTTTTTCGACTTCTTCTTCAATGCTCGAAGTCACAGCGCTGTTACCAATGTTGGCGTTTATTTTGACCAAAAAGTTACGACCAACAATCATAGGTTCGCTTTCAGGATGATTGATGTTGTTGGGAATAATTGCTCTTCCGCAAGCTACTTCACTACGAACAAATTCGGCTGTAATTTTGCTTTTTGGTGTGTTTGCTCCAAAACTGTGTCCGTTGTGTTGACATTGCATTGCTTTAGTTTGCTCGTTTAGGAGTTCGATGCGTTGGTTTTCACGAATCGCAATATATTCCATTTCAGGAGTGATTATTCCCTGTTTCGCATAATAAAGCTGAGTTACGTTGGCGCCTTTTTTTGCACGTTTTGGCTGGTGTAAATACTCAAAGCGAAGATGGTTTAAACTTTCATCTTTCAATCGGCTTTGACCGTAATTTGAAGAGATTTCTTCTAAGATTTCGACATCATTTCTTTCTAAAATCCAATTTTCGCGTAAGCGTGGCAATCCCTTTCGAATGTCAATTTCAATGTTTGGATCTGTATAAGCACCTGAAGTGTCGTAAACAGTTACAGGCGGATTTTTCTCAATTCCACCGTTTGAAAGCTTGGTATCGCTAAGAATAACTTCGCGCATAGCAACTTTTATAGGATGAATTTCGCCATTAACGTATACTTTTTTGGAATTAGGAAAGGGAGTTCTGGAGATTTGTTCTTCGGTTGTCATAGAGAGAAGTTTTATGGTTTGTTGTTTGTTGTTTGTTGTTTCAGGTTTCAAGTTTCAGGTTGATCTTGACGGTGTTTTTTGTTTGCGCTCTTATAGGCGCACTGTAGTGCGTCTACGTTATGTATATAATTGGAATTTGGAATTTAATTTTTGGAATTTAATCCTTAACCTCCCTGAGTAGCAGAAATAATCAAAATTTCGTCAGTTTCGGATACAAAATGTTGGTTCCAATTAATTTTTGGAACAACAGTATTGTTGATGGCAACGGCAATTCCGTTTTGTTTGTTAGGAATTTCTAGATCGAGCAATGATTGAACGCTTAGCGATTCAGCATTGAATTTTTTGATTTGTTGGTTGATTTTTAGTTCCATTCCTTAATTTTTTAGGTTTTATAAGATTCACTGCAGTGAATCTCTACCTTAGGAATGGCTACAATTACGCATAAAAATGCGCGCAGAAGTCATCTTACTTTTCCCTACGCTAGTATGAACTAGATCAGGTTCAGAGGGTAAAATCTCAGCCTGCTTTTTTAGCAGACACCCCTAAAGTGTGAAGCAAATATATGTAATTTTTGTTTAAAAGTTTCAAGTTTCAGGTTTCAGGTTGTGAAAAATTGAAAACTATGACTGAAAACCTTGACTGTTTACTGGTTTCTTTTCCAGCAATTTTCGGCGTGATCATTGACCATTCCGGTGGCTTGCATATGAGCATAAACAACAGTTGAGCCCACAAATTTAAAACCTCTTTTTTTTAAATCTTTGCTAATTTCGTCAGAAAGTGGAGTAGTGGCTGGAACGTCTTTTGATGTTTTCGGATGATTTATAATCGGTTTTCCGTTAGTAAATTTCCAGATGTAGTCAGAGAAAGTACCAAATTCTTCCTGTATTTTTATAAAGGCCTGTGCATTTGAAACTGCGGCTTTTATTTTAAGTTTATTTCTGATGATTCCTGTATTTTGCATCAACTCTTCAATTTTCTCTTCAGAATAGAAGGCTATTTTTTTGTAATCAAAATGATCAAAAGCATTTCTGAAATTTTCTCTTTTGTTTAAAATTGTAATCCAGCTTAGTCCTGCCTGAAATGTCTCCAAAATTAGAAATTCGAATAAAGTAGGATCGTCGTAAACCGGAACGCCCCATTCCTCGTCATGGTATTTTTTATATAAATCGCTGGCGGTGCACCAACCACATCTTATCGGTTCCATTTTTTATTTCAAATGTATAAAAAAACCTCAAATCAATTAAGATTTGAGGTTGTTCAAAATTAGTATCTTTTAAAAATTAGATTTTTTTGTATACTTGTACGGCTGAAACTGTGATTCCTCCTTGAGAATAAGTGAATTTTATTTTTAGTTTGCTTCCTGTTAATTCAGCAACTTCATATTCTTCTTCATCTTCACTTGCGTATTTTTTAGTCAATTTGCTTCCGTCTTTAGTCCAAGTTCCTTCTTGAGTATAAGCAGTACATTTATCATTAGAAAATTCTGAGTAACTATCAACAAATTTTCCGTCTGTTTTAAATTCGACGATATCGTTATCACATCCTTCATTTGTAGCTGGCTCTAATGCTTCCTGACCATTAAAAACAACTCCTACTTCAGTAAGTTGCCATTTTCCTTCGATTGATCCTCCATTGTCATCATCACTACTACAAGATGTTGCTGCTAATCCTAATGTCAATACAGACAAAAATAAAATGCTTAATTTTTTCATTTTGGTGGGTTTTTAATTGTTAATTTTTTGGCAAAAATAAAATCTTTTTTAAAAAATTAACATAATATAACAGGTTTTTTCGTCTTTATTTTGCATTTTTGTGTAATGTATTGATAAAGAGCGTACTTGTTAAAAACATCATTTTTTATGCTGTAAAAATGATCTTGTTAAAATCAAAATGCAATACCAAGCTAAAAGAAAGTGAATAAGGAGAAGATTATTTTGCGGATAAATTTAGAATGATTTTCAGGTTATTATTTTCCAATTTCCCAATGATATCCTTTTACCTTTGGAATATAAGCGGATTGGCCAATAATTACCAAATCATTATAGATTTTTCTATTATATTTTATGCCGATGGCTTTGCCGGAAGTGTACATTTTATTAGCAACAAACTTAATTTTCATACGACCATCGCTTAGCTTTGCATCTGAAATTTTTTCAATAAACCAAGTCGAATGCCATTTTAGATCAATTTCATCTTCGGCAGTTTTAGTAACACTTTTTACTAGTTTTACTGCATCTTTCGGAATTGCAAAATTGTGAATTAAGTCTTTTTGTGTCAGGGTTTCCCCAATTTCAGCCCCAGAAAGAATTTTACGAATATTAACAAAACTTATTAATTGATTATTTGATTCGTTGTTTGTTTCATCTGCAATGCTTTTCTTTTCAATTGCTGAACTATCAATTGGTTTATTAGGGAATAATATTTTTTTAGTATTAGTAATATTATGTTTGTTTTTAATAGGTGTAGTAATAGTTATAGTATTTGAAGAAATAGTTTCAGAAATAGGTTTTAAAGAATTGACAGGATACAGCTTTTTCTTCGGCTGTTTTTTTTCGTCGTTACCACAGCTGGAAAAGCAATATACTATAGAGAAAAGTATAATTATGATGTATTTTTTCATTGTGGTAATTCGTCTTATAGTTCTTGAGAATGATTTTCATCATCTTGACCTAAATATTTTTTTATTAAATGATGACCAGCATAAATTAAAGGAGTAAGTAAAACGGCTACTGATAATTTGAAAATATATCCCGTCAATCCTGATGAAATAAAAGTGTCAAAATCAATTTTTCCAGGCAACCAGAAAGCAATTCCAAGAACAATAAATGAATCGAATAATTGAGAAATTACAGTTGATCCTGTTGTTCTAAGCCAGATTTTTTTTTCTCCGGTTCGTCTTTTAAAAAACCAAAAAATCCAAACGTCAATTAATTGAGATGCAATAAATGCTACTAAACTACCTACGATAATCCACATACTTTGCCCAAAAACTGCCTGAAATTGTTCATCATTTACCGGGCTTATTCCTTTTGCAGCCGGAATTACGATTGCCATAAACAATATCAAAAAGGCATATGCAATTAAACAGGCTGTTATAAAAGAAAGTTTTTTAACTCCTTTTTCTCCGAAATATTCATTTATTAAATCTGTAGTAAGAAAAACAATTGGCCAGGGCAAAATACCGATACTCATTACAAATGGTCCAATCTGAATTAATTTTCCTCCAATAAGTTCTGCAACAACGGCGTTGGTTATAAATATTCCGGCAAGAATTACAAATACAATCTCTTTTTTGGTTTTAAACATACTATTTCTGGTAAATTATTTTTCAAATTTAAGGTATTTCTATTTAAATTATTGTTTGAACTAATAAATTAAAAGATCAAATTGAGCGTAATAAAATTGTAAATTTGGGTTAATAATTTATTATAAATGCATTTAAAATGGACAATATTGTGCTTTAATAGATTATTTTTTATGAATAAAAATCATGTTATTTCTTATGACTACAACAACTTTTAACGCTACAGAAGGATCTTTTCAGAATCCATTACTTCAAAAATGGTCAGGTCCTTATGGAGGAGTACCTTCTTTTGATAAATATAGAGTTTCAGATTTCCAACCCGCAATAGAGTTTGCTATTCAGGAAAATTTAAATGAATTAGATGCTATTGCGAATAATTTAGAAACACCAACTTTTAAGAACACAATAGCAGCACTCGAAAATTCAGGAAAAACAATTGCCAGAATTAATGCTGTATATGGAATATATAGTTCTAATATTTTTACAAAAGAATTTGGAATTGTAGAAACAGAAATGTCACCGAAATTATCAGCTTTGAGTGATAAAATGTACCAAAATGATAGACTTTTCTCTCGTATTGAAACTTTGTACAATGCAAAAGACAAAGAAAAACTAAATAGCGAGCAACAGCGCTTGGTTTGGCTGTATTATACAAATTTTGTTCGTGAAGGTGCAAAATTAAACCATGACGATAAAATAAAAGTGGCTGAGATCAATCAGGAATTGGCAACGCTTTTTACAAGATTCAGTCAAAATTTATTGGCAGAAGAAAATGGTCAGTATATAGTTTTAGAAACTGATGCTGATTTTGAAGGTTTGCCTGTCGAAATAAAAAATGCTGCTATTGCCGAAGCAAAAGAGAGAAATATTGATGCTTTAGGATGTGTTGCAAATACGCGTTCTTCAATCGAACCGTTTTTGACATTTTCTACCAGAAGAGATTTAAGAAAGAAAGCTTTTGATATTTTTGTTAAAAGAGGTGATAATGGAAATGAAAATGACAATAATGAAACGCTGATTTCCATTTTAAAATTGCGTGCTCAAAAGGCAAAATTGTTAGGATTTAGTTCATTTGCAGAATGGAGTTTGTCTAATAAAATGGCAAAAGACCCTGCAAAAACACTTGACTTAATGAATTCAGTTTGGAAACCGGCAGTCGAAAAAGTACAGCAGGATGTTGCCGAAATGCAAAAAATGGTAAATGCAGAAGGTGGCGATTTTAAAATTCAGCCTTGGGATTATCGCTATTATGCCGAAAGAGTTAGAAAAGCAAAATATGATTTAGATCAGAATGAAGTTAAACAATATTTGCAACTTGAAAACTTGCGTGAAGCTATGTTTTGGGTTGCAGGTGAATTGTTTAATTTAAGTTTTAAACAAATTACCGATGTGTCTGTTTTTCATCCGGATGTGCGTGTTTGGGAAGTAAGAAATAAAGTCACAGATAAGGCAGTTGGTTTGTGGTATTTTGATCCTTACGCGCGAGTTGGAAAACGTTCCGGTGCGTGGATGGATTCCTGTCGTGATCAGGAGAAGTTGGATGGAGATGTTCTGCCAATAGTATCTAACAATTGCAATTTCATTAAAGGAAACGAAAATGAACCTGTTTTAATTTCCTGGGACGATGCCACAACTTTATTTCATGAATTTGGTCATGCGCTACACGGATTATGTTCTAATGTAACTTATCCAAGTTTGGCAGGAACGGCAGTTGCAAGGGATTATGTTGAATTCCCTTCGCAGTTATTAGAACATTGGCTTGCGACACCAGAGGTGTTGAATAAGTTTGCTCTGTATTATAAAACCAATGAACCATTACCACAATCAATGGTTGACAGAATAGAACAAGCGGCAAATTTTAACGAAGGCTTTGCAACGGTTGAGACAATATCAAGCTCTTTTGTTGATATGGAACTGCATTTAACAACTGAGACTATTGATCCTGATAAATTTGAAAAAGAAACATTAGAAAAGCTCAATATGCCATCAGAAATTGTGATGCGTCACAGAATTCCACAATTTGCACATATTTTTTCCGGAGATGGATATGCGGCCGGTTATTATAGTTATTTATGGGCAGATGTGATAAATGCAGATGCTTATGAAGCTTTTATGGAAGGTAAAGGCCCTTATGATAAAGAAGTTGCAAAAAGACTTTATGATACAGTTTTTAGTGTTGGAAATACTCTGGACAATGAAACAGGATACGAGAATTTTAGAGGAAGAGCGCCAAAATCTGATGCGCTGATGCGAGCGAGAAATTTTCCAATTACAGAAAAAATTTAATAAACATTGCTAAATAAAAAAGCCCGAATAAATTAATATTCGGGCTTTTTATATTGAAATAATAATATATTAACCTAAAGTAACTCTTTTGAAACCTGTAATTTCAACATTGAATCCTTTAACATAATCACCAACTTTTTTACTATCATCTTTGATGAAGTTTTGATCTAGTAAAGCTTTTTCCTGATCTAAAGTAGTGTTGTCAGAGATGAAACGTTGAACTTTTCCTGGAATAATTTTATCCCAAATTTGCTCTGGTTTACCTTCAGCTTTTAATTCAGCTTTAGCATCTTCTTCAGCTTGTTTTAAAACTTCTTCAGTCAATTGAGAGAAAGAAATATATTTAGGAACATTTTTTAAAGTTTTTCCTAAACGTTTTGCTTCTTCATTATCCTTTTCGATTACAGCAATACGAGCAGCAAGTTCAGATTCAACGAAAGCAGGATCAAAATCTTTGTAAGATAATGTATCAGCTCCCATAGAAGCAACTTGCATAGAAACATCTTTAGTTAAAACGTCAGCATTAGGAATTGCAGCAGAAATTGCAGTTAATGCAGCAATTTTGTTAACGTGAACATAAGATCCAACGAAAGCACCTTCTAAAATTTCAAAACCACCGATTTCGATTTTTTCACCGATAACACCAGTTTGCTCGATTAATTTTTCAGCAACAGTAATTCCGTTGAAATCTGAAGCTAAAAATTCTTCTTTAGAAGAAAAGTTAATAGCTCTTTCTACTAATTCTTTAGCCAAAGTTACGAAAGCCTCATTTTTACCTACGAAATCTGTTTCGCAGTTTAAAGTGATGATAGCTCCTTTAGTTTTGTCAGCATTGATAAAAGAAACAGCAGCTCCTTCAGAAGACTCACGGTCAGAACGGTTAGCAGCAACTTTTTGTCCTTTTTCTCTAAGGTTTTGTATAGCTTTATCGAAATCTCCATCAGCTTCAACTAAAGCTTTTTTACAGTCCATCATTCCGGCACCTGTAGTTTGTCTTAATTTATTTACGTCTGCAGCAGTAATTGTTGCCATAATATTTTGAATTTTAATGTTAAAAGTAAAAATTCCATCTTTTAAATTCTAAACTCCAATTTTATTAAATTATCAACATAACGTTTTTAATTTTGTATTTGGATTTTAGAATTTAAAATTTGGAATTTAAAATTTGATTTATTCTTCAGTTGCAGGAGCAGCAGCTTCAACAGCTGGTGCAGCCTCTGCAGCAGGAGCAGCTTCAGCAGCAGCTTCTTCTGTAAATACTTCAGTTTCTTTATCAGAACCTCTGTCAGAAAGACCATCGATTACAGCAGCAGTTACTAAAGATAAAATTTTGTCAATTGATTTAGAAGCATCATCATTTGCAGGAATAACGTAATCAACCTCTCTTGGGTCAGAATTCGTATCAACCATTGCGAAAACTGGAATGTTTAATTTTTGTGCTTCTTTTATTGCGATGTGTTCAGCTTTGATATCTACTACGAACAATGCTGCAGGTAGTCTAGACATATCAGCGATTGAACCTAAGTTTTTCTCTAATTTAGCACGTAGACGATCAACTTGCAAACGCTCTTTTTTAGATAACGTCATGAAAGTACCATCTTTCTTCATTTTATCAATAGAAGACATTTTTTTAACTGCCTTTCTGATAGTTACAAAGTTAGTTAGCATTCCACCAGGCCATCTTTCAGTGATGTAAGGCATGTTTGCAGCCTTTGCTTTTTCAGCAACGATGTCTTTAGCTTGTTTTTTGGTAGCTACGAATAAAATTTTTCTACCTGATGCAGCGATTTTTTTCAAAGCTTCGTTAGCTTCTTCAATTTTTGCTGCAGTTTTATATAGATTGATAATGTGAATACCATTACGCTCCATATAAATGTAAGGGGCCATGTTTGGATCCCATTTTCTAGTCATGTGTCCGAAGTGAACACCTGCTTCTAGTAAGTCTTTTACTTCTATTTTGTTTGCCATTTTTGTACTAGTTTACGTTCTGTTGATTAGCAATGTATAAATGGCGGTTTCCCAGGCTTTATACATTTAGATGCTAAACTATTTCCTACCTCGATAGGAGAGCAACAACAACTGTGTTTTTTAATTTCAATAAATTGATGATGTCTTGTACCATATGTACAAGACAGGTAATATTAACGTTTAGAGAATTGGAATCTCTTACGAGCTTTCTTCTGACCGAATTTCTTACGTTCAACCATTCTTGGATCTCTTGTTAATAAACCTTCTGGTTTAAGGATAGCTCTGTTTTCAGCATTTACTTCACACATAACGCGTGCCAATGCCATTCTTACAGCTTCTGCCTGACCAGTTGAACCACCTCCGTAAACGTTTACTTTTACGTCAAAGTTGTTTACATTTTCTGTCATAGACATTGGTTGTAAAACTTTGTATTGTAAAGTTGCAGTTGGAAAGTAAGTTGCGAATTCTTTTTTGTTTACAGTGATTTTTCCTGTTCCTTCAGAAACATATACACGTGCAACAGCGGTTTTTCTTCTACCGATTTTGTGAATAACTCCCATTACTTAAGATCGTTTAGGTTAACAGTTCTAGGTTTTTGAGCTCCGTGAGTATGCTCAGCACCTACAACAACATTTAGATTTCTAAAAAGTTCAGCTCCTAATTTGTTTTTAGGTAACATTCCTTTTACAGCTTTTTCTACTAATAATGCAGGATTTTTAGATTGCAATACTTTAGCAGTTAAAGTTCTTTGTCCTCCTGGGTAACCTGTATGACGCATGTAAATTTTGTCATTCATTTTTGTACCTGTAAGGTTAATTTTTTCTGAGTTGATAACAATTACGTTATCTCCACAGTCAACGTGTGGTGTGTAACTTGGCTTGTACTTACCTCTTAAGATCATCGCAACCTTTGAAGCAAGACGACCTAAGTTATGACCTTCAGCGTCAACAACAATCCACTCTTTTGTTACAGTGGCTTTGCTAGCTGAAATTGTCTTGTAGCTTAATGCGTCCATAATATTATTTTAATTAAACATTCCATCCCCAATAAAGGGGATGCAAAAGTACAATTAATTATTTTAAAACCAAATACCTGAAAAGATTATTTTATCTACTGAAAATCAGGGTCTCCCTTTTTTATTTAAAACAATAAAAAAAAACCACCTTCACAATAACGCGAAGGTGGTTCAATATTTAGATTTTTTTTTGTTAAACAATAAATAAATTGGCAATATCAACTACCTGTTGTGTTGCAAGCGGCTCATCATAAGCTTCTGATCCGGCGGCTGCTCCAAATAAAGTAGCGGTATTATAACCTGCCTGTACTGTAACGCCTTCGCCAGCGTAAACTGCCTGAGTTGCTTCTGGCATTCCGGCACCTCTTTCATCATTAGAAATCCATCCTTTTAATCCGCGCAGGCGTCGTACTTCTGATGCGTGACGAGCTTCTACAGAGTGTATTTGTAATGCTGCAGTTAATAAGTCAGGTGTTGTAATTAAATTTCCGGCCTGACCTTTATAGGCTCTTACTCCGGTGTCTTCAAAGGCTTGTGCCAATGCTAAAAAGGTTGGATAATCACCAAAAGGATCAAATGCTCCACCAACAGTGAAATCAAAAGTAGGTTTCGGAACAAAATTTGCACTCATGGTACCGCCCAAACCAGCGATTAAAAAAGAGACGTGATCTGCTTCGTGTGCTGCAATTTGCTGGAAAACCTTTAAATCGCGTCCGCCATTTTCTGATGCAGGAATTACTCCTGAATCTAAGGCCATAGCATAAAATTCGTTTTCAAGATATTCTAAAGTCAATGCAAATTGCAAAGCCCCAATTGGAGTTGCGGGAGTTGCAGTAATATCTTTTGCTAATGCTTTATTTGCCATCGCAGATAATCCGAATGGAATTGATGCATATGCCAATGTTTTTCCTATGTTTCCAAACTGCGAAAAACTGTCTCTGCGAGAGCCAGTGCTTCTCATTAAGCTATCATCAGTGAAGGTTTCTATAAATTTTAAAATATTCATAATTTCTAAGTTTTAGCTAGTTAAGATTAAGGTAAATATTTGGCAGTAAATTTTGTAGTAATAAATCCTCCTGCAATTGGCAGAATTTTAGAAGGATCCTGAGCAACATCTAATCCTGTTGATGTATTAATAACATCATCACCGGCAAAATCTTTAGAATTTGGATTAATCAAACTTCTGATCGCTGAAGCGTGTCTTGCTTCAACAGAAACAATTTTCCCAGCCAATACTAAATAGTCAGGGCTTTTAATTAATTTTCCCGCTCCGTTATAAGCAGCGACTCCGGTATCTTCTAGTGCTTTTGCAGTAGCAAGAACTTCGGTACGGCTGTTAAAATTTAAAGCACCATAATTAAAAGCTAAGGATGGAAGTAATTGTGAACTAGGATCTGGAAGTGCTCCGCTTAAAGCTGCTTTGAAAAAATCTCTGTGAATTACTTCATGATGATACAAGTCAGTCAAAACCTGACGCTCTGTATCGTTAAAAGTTGCATTGAAACTTGTAGCATTTACAACTTTAGTATAAAAATCTGCTTCAAGCTGTTCTAAGGCATAAGCATAAGTTAGTACGCCAAAATCTCCTGATCCTAAATCGAAAACACCATTTCGAATTCCAGGCAATGAAGTGTCATCCATTTCTTCATCGTTATCATTATCGCTGCATCCAGCCAAAACCAAACCTGCGGTAACTAATGTTAAGCCACTGAGCTTAAGAAAGCTCCTTCTGTTATTCAATGAAGGATCTACTTCATGAATTTTAACTTCGTTTTTCATAATTAAAGGTTTTTTAATAAGTTAATAACATGTATTAAGTTATTAACGAAATTTTAGGAAGTGCGGTTTTATAAAATCAATCTTTTTTAGTTTTATTTTGAAAAGGGCTTATAATTTGAAATAGTAATAGGTGTTTTTTGTTTTATTTTCGGTAATTCTACTATATTTGTATCAATTACATAAACATTTATTAGATGAAAGCTAAAGCAACTCTAAAACAAATTGCGAAAGAACTAGGTGTTTCTGTGTCGACTGTGTCTAAAGCATTGAATGACAGTCCGGAAATCAGTGAGCAAACGAAGGTGAAGATTAAGGAGTATGCCAAACTCAAAAATTATAAGCCGAATGTTATTGGTCTGAATTTAAAGAATCGTAAAACCAAAACTATTGGGGTAATTATACCTAATATATTAAACTCCTTTTTTGCAAAGGTTTTTAGTGGTATCGAAAAAGTAGCGGATAAAAAAGGATATAATGTAATTACATGTATTTCGAATGAATCTTTAGAAAAAGAAATTCATACACTTGAAATGCTGAGCAACGGAACAATTGACGGATTTATTCTTTCTGTCTCTGAAGAAGCTCAGAAATTACAAGATTACAGTCATTTTTCTGCTATTATTAATGACGGAACGCCAATTGTAATGTTTGACAGAATTGCAGATGAAGTAGAATGTGATAAAGTTGTAGTTGATGATTTTGATTCGGCTTTAAATTCAACACAGCATTTAATTAATTTAGGATGTAAAAACATTGCCTTAATTTCTTCTGTAGATAATTTAAGTGTTGGGAAATTGAGAGCTGATGGATATTTAAAAGCTTTAAAAGACAACAATATTCCGGTAAACGAAAAAATTATCCTTCGTACCGATTCTGAAGATGATATGAAAGCTAAAATTGATGGATTGTTTGATCATAAAATCGATGCCATTTTTGCTTTGGATGAAAATGATTCGGTTGCTGCTTTAAGAGTAAGTTTGAAAAAAGGTTTTAGGGTTCCGGAAGATATTTCGATAATAGGTTTTGCCGATGGAATTTTAGCATCCCGCCGTTTGTCACCAAGTTTAACTACAATTAGCCAACACGGAATTGAAATTGGAGAGGTTGCCGCTAAACAATTAATCAAACGTTTAGAAGAAAAAGAAGATGAAACTTCAGATTATGAAACTATCGTTATTAAAACAAAGTTGAAAGAACGAGAGTCGACTAGAAAAGTTAAATAAACAAAAAAATATAAAAAAAGACTGTCCGAAAGGGCAGTCTTTTTTCGTTTTTGTCATTTCTGACAAGATTGTAGGTAAATCTAAAATTATTAATGCGCAGCCAGCCAGTCTTTACCCAAACCAAGTTCAACTTCTAAAGGAACAGCCATTATAAAAGCATTCTCCATTTCATGTTTAATCATAGGCTGAATTTTTTCGAGCTCATCGTTGTGAACATCGAACACAAGCTCATCATGCACCTGAAGCAGCATTTTAGATTTCCAGTTTTCTTCTGTTAATTTTTTATGAATGTTGATCATCGCAATTTTAATGACATCGGCAGCACTTCCCTGAATTGGTGCGTTAACGGCATTTCGTTCAGCGGCACTTCTTACCACAGCATTTGCCGAGTTAATGTCTTTTAAATATCTGCGACGACCTAAAATCGTTTGCACATATCCTTTTTCACGTGCAAATTCTATCTGCTCATTAATATAAGATCTTAATCTTGGATATGTTTTATAATACGCTTCGATCAAAGCAGCACTTTCGCTTCTTGATAACGAAGTTTGATTGCTCAATCCGAAAGCAGAAACACCATAGATAATTCCGAAGTTTACTGTTTTGGCATTGCTTCTTTGTTCTCGTGAAACTTCTCCTAACGGAACATCAAAAACTTTTGCAGCGGTGGCTTTATGAATATCTTCTCCATCCTGAAAAGCTTTAATCATATTTTCTTCACCACTTAAAGCAGCAATAATTCTTAATTCTATTTGCGAGTAATCGGCAGAAATTAAAGTGTGGTTTTCATCACGCGCTACAAACGCTTTACGAATCTGACGGCCTCTTTCTGTACGAATCGGAATATTTTGTAAGTTCGGATTATTAGAACTCAAACGTCCCGTTGCGGCAACAGTTTGCATATAATCGGTATGAACGCGCAATGTCTTTTTATCTACTTGTTCTGGCAAAGCCAAAATATAAGTGCTTTGTAATTTCACCATTTGGCGCCAATCCAAAATTTCTTTTACAATCGGGTTGTCGTTTGCCAAATATGTCAAAACTTCTTCACCGGTTGCATATTGTCCTGTTTTGGTTTTCTTTTGTTTTGCGCCGCCAATTTTTAATTTGTCAAATAAAATATCACCCAATTGTTTCGGTGAGGCCAAATTGAATTTCTCGCCCGCAGTTTCGTATATTTTCTCTTCTAAAGATTTGATTTCAATCTCCATTTCTTTAGACATGATACTTAAAAACTCTGTATCTAAACGAATTCCTTCGGTTTCCATTGCAGCTAAAACACTTACTAACGGAATTTCGATTTCATTAAATAATTTTTTGGTTTCGGTTTTATCTAATTCTGTAGTGAAGATTTCTTTTAATTGTAAAGTAACATCGGCATCTTCTGCAGCATATTCCTTAATATCTTCAAGAGGAACCTGACGCATCGAAATTTGATTTTTTCCCTTTTTACCAATTAACGTTTCAATAGATTTGGGAGAATATTTCAAATATGTTTCTGCCAAAATATCCATATTATGACGCATATCCGGATTAATCAAATAATGCGCAATCATAGTGTCAAAAAGTTTTCCTTTTACGGTAACACCATAATTAGAAAGTATTTTTAAGTCGTATTTTAAATTCTGACCAATTTTTTCGATGTTTTCATTCTCAAAAAACGGTTTGAATTTATCCACTAAAATCTGTGCTTCTTCCTGACTTTCAGGAAACGGAACATAAAAAGCTTTTCCTTTTTCATAAGAAAATGACATTCCAACCAATTCTGCGTGCAATGCGTCTAAACCAGTTGTTTCTGTATCAAAACAAACGGAAGTCTGCTTTTGTAAATTTTGTAAAAGCAATTTTATTCCCAAATCACCTTCAATAGCCTGATAGGAATGCGTTGTGTTTTCTAGAGTATTGTAAAAGGAAGTTCTTTCCTCAGTTTCTGCGTCTATAGTTGCACCGCCTCCAAACAGATCAAACTGATCTTCGTTTTTAGGTTGTGGTTTTTTATATAATTTGGCTTCGTCACCTTTGTTAGCTAATTCATTTCCACCGCCAATTTTAAATAAATTGTCAAATTGTTCGGCCATTCTTCTAAATTCCAATTCCTGAAAAATAGCGTCTGTTTTTTCAATATCAGGGCGAGAAAGTTCGTAGTCATTCTCATTAAAAACAACATCGCAGTCGCATATAATAGTAGCCAGTTTTTTAGATAAAATTCCTTTTTCTTTATTGGCTTCGATGTTTTCTTTCATTTTACCTTTCAGTAAATGTGTGTTTTCCAAAAGATTTTCCATCGTACCAAATTCTTTCAGGAATTTTTTAGCGGTAACTTCTCCAACTCCCGGCAGTCCCGGAATGTTATCGACAGCATCTCCCATCATTCCAAGAAAGTCAATTACCTGATCTGGTCTTTCGATTTCAAATTTTGCTAAAACTTCGGGAACTCCCCAAATTTCGATACCATTTCCCATACGGGCTGGTTTGTACATAAATATATTTTCAGAAACTAATTGTGCAAAATCTTTATCGGGAGTAACCATAAAAACTTTGTAGTTTTCTTTTTCGGCTTGTTTGGCAATAGTTCCAATTAAATCATCGGCTTCGCAACCGGCCATTTCGATAATCGGAATATGCATGGCTCTTAATAAATCCTGAATATACGGAATAGCAATTTTAATCGCCTCAGGTGTTGCATCACGATTTGCTTTGTAATCAGAATACATTTCGGTTCTAACCTGACTTCCTTCTTTATCAAAAGCTACAGCTAAATGATCCGGTTTTTCACGTTTTATAACATCTAAAAGCGAATTCATAAATCCCATGATCGCTGATGTATCCATTCCTTTTGAGTTAATTCGCGGGTTTTTTATAAAGGCATAATATCCACGAAAAATTAATGCATAGGCATCGAGAAGAAAAAGACGTTTTTGAGTTGACATAAAAAAAATATTAGTCTGTAAAAATAAACAATTGGGTTCTCAAAAATTAGACTAATAAGAATTTTTTTTCACCATATAAGTTATATAAGTTCATTTAATTTTAATAACGTAATGTTAGACGCACTGCAGTGCGTCTCTACAATAATAAGCGTCTCTACTAATATTGACTTATATAACTTATATGGTGGAAAACCACACAAACCGTTAATGTCTCGTTAAAATATTCACGGTAGCTATTTTCTTCATTTTCTCTTCATTTTACAGAGGTAAATTTGATCTGTAAAATAAAAAGTAATAATTTTTAAATAGTAGAAATCATGAGAAATTTATTGATGTTATTAGTAGCAGTTTTAGGAACAAGTGTGATGGTAAGTGCATTTCCTGCAAAAGGAAAAGAAACTCCGGTGAAAGAAATTAAAGCAACAAAACACCCAAAAACCAAAGCTGAGAAAAAAGCAAAATCTGAGAAAAAAGCAACAGCAAAATCTGAAACTGCTAAATCAGAACCTGCCAAAGCAAGTAAATAGTATTTTTTTTGTTTTGCTATCGAAGAATTGTAAGGGCAGCAAAACAGAAAGGATAATTATGGAGAGAGCTGATAGAGAAATTTATCAGCTTTTTTTTTTTGATTCGTTAATTTTTTAATAATTGGCAACCGCACTTTTTATATTTGCTTAATTTTAGTTGCGCTTAGAACAGATTAATTCTAAAACCTGTAGAGAGAAAAAAATTGCCACGGAGAACGCAAGGTTTTTAAATATACTAAGTTTAGTAAAATCACAAAGTTCACAAAGCTTTAGGAACTTAGATTGTGTAAACACAACTTAAATCTTAGTGAATCTCTGTGAATCCCGATAGCTATCGGGATTGAGTCCTCTGCGGTAAAAAATAATTAGGGAGTATAAAATTATTAATGTTTCTCATAACATTTAGCGTTAATCCCTTAGAACATCGGCTTATGAATATTTTAATTGTTGAAGATAATAAAGAACTTGCTGCAGAAGTTTACGACTTTTTGTGCAACACGGGTTATATATGCAAAATTGCAAATACATGCGCTGATGCTTTAGAAGAAATCAACAGCAACGATTATGATGCGATGCTGCTCGATCTTGGTTTGCCTGACGGAGATGGTTTTGAGGTTTTAAAAACTGTTAGAAAATCAAAATCTAAAATAGCGGTAATTGTTATTACGGCACGCGGCGAACTCGATGACAGAATTAATGGACTGCATCTTGGTGCCGATGATTATTTGACAAAACCATTTGCTTTGACAGAACTTAGCGCCAGAATATTCGCTGTAATTCGTAGAATACATGGTTTTACTTTGAATGATTTACTGATTCACGGATTTTCAATGCAATTGCAGGATTATAAAGTAAGCTACGATTCAATTCCAATTAATTTGACGAAAAAAGAGTTTGATATTTTTCAGTATTTGGTTCTGAATAAAAACCGGGTAATTACAAGATTACAGCTTACAGAGCATATTTGGGGAGATATTCTCGAAGTCAATTCTGATTCTAATTTTATTGATGTTCATGTTCGAAATCTTCGAAAAAAACTCGACAAACATACTGCTATAGATTGGTTCGAAACCGTACGAAATGTGGGTTATCGTATAAACGAATAAATAAACGATGAAAATAAAACATCAACTGGCTATTTTTAATGCACTAACGCGTTTGTTGGTGATTTTGGTTTTATGGCTGATGTTGCCAATTTTAGTTCAGAATGTAGTTTACAAACACATTAATAATGGATTGCTGGAAAAGAAGAAAAAATTCATTGATCATTTAAACCAAAATGAAATTAATGATTTTATCGAAAACGAAGGTGATTCTACCGAAACGTATTCTCAATTTTCGACCTTACACAGTGAGTTTTTGGTTTTGTCGAGAACTTCGGTTAAACCAAAACAAAAGAAAACCACTTTTAGCAACGATTTCCGAATTATTGAAGGTGAAGAAAGTGAATATAGAATTCTTCGCCATCATTTTACTTATGAAAATCAGGATTATCAACTGGAAATTGGAAGCAGTCTTAGCGAAGTAAATGATCTTACATTTATTATAAAACTGTTTATTATTATTGTTTTGGTGGTTATTCTTCTGGTCACTTTTTTGGCAGATACTTTTTATATTGAATACTTGCTTAAACCTTTCTATAAAATTATCGATACTAAAATAAGGCGTGTAAACGAACCCGAAGCGTTTGATTATACGCCTATAAATGCCAAATCGAGAGATTTTAGAGAATTGGATTTGGTTTTAAATCAAATGATGGACCGCATTGGAATTGTTTTCAAAAAAGAAAAACAATTTATTTCGAATGTTTCTCATGAACTGCTTACGCCAATTGCTTTGCTAAAAAACAAATTGGAGAACTTGCTTCAAAATGATTCTTTGGATGATAATGCAATTGATAAAATTGCCAGTTCGCTCAAAACATTGGATATGCTCAAAAAAATCATTAATAATTTATTGTTGATTTCCAGAATCGAAAACAATCAATATGAAGCCAATGAAAGTATTGACTTTAATGAAATCATAAATGGATTATACGAAGATTTGCAGGATCGAATTGAGGATAAAGGTTTGCAGTTTGAAAATGCAATTCGGCACGATTTTCATTTTACAGGAAATAAAACACTAATTCATATTTTGTTGTATAATTTGGTAACCAATGCGATAAAATACAATCGCGAAAATGGAAATGTCAAAGTTAGCGACGGATTTTCAAATCAAAATTATTTCTTATCTATTTCTGATTCCGGAATTGGAATGGATGAATCTCAACTAGAACGTATATTCAATCGTTTTACCCGTATTAGCTCAGATCAGGACGGACAGGGTTTAGGTCTTGCTATTGCAGAAAGTATTGCCGTTTTTCATCACATCGAAATTAAAGTTACTTCGACTTTAAATCATGGAACGACGTTTTTATTATTGTTTCCAAATCTTGTAAAAGCCAATTAAATGTTAATTGTTTTAGTAAGATAATTTCTTCATTTTGTCTTCATTTAGCGATTATATCTTTGGCTTATAAATAATGAAACAATAATAATCATAAAAACTTTAAGTCATGAAAAAATTAGTAATGTTAGCTGTAGCAATCTTAGGAACAACAGCAATGGTAAACGCTCAAACTACTCCAGCTCAAACTACTCCAACAAAAGAAGTTAAAGCTACAAAACATTCAAAAAAGAAAGCAGAAAAAGCAGATAAAAAAGCTGAAGCTGCAAAAACAGAAGCTGCAAAGCCAGAAACTGCAAAAGCTAAAAAATAACGATTGATTTTCATTTTGGGTTCATAAATTGTTGGTTTGGTTTATGAAATTAGTTGACAATGATAATTTTTAGTCAGAGAAAGAGCTGTTAGAGAAATCTATCAGCTTTTTTTGTTTCTTTTTTGAGTTAAATTTTTGATAATAAAAAGCAATAAAATTTTCATTCTTTGTTACTTTGCTTAAAACTATACCTACATGATAATTCGTTTTGTTATTCTTTGTGCCCTTTTTTTATTTATTGAGTTTTATTCTTATCAAGCCTTTCGTACCCTAATCAAATTAAGATGGGTTTTGATCAGTTATCAAGTTATAAGCTTACTTATTTTACTTTTTATAATTTATTCTTTTTCGCAAGTAGATCGTTCTGTTGGTCAAACTAAACAGTTCATGTTTACTACAGGTTTAATGTTGCTGGTTTATGTCCCAAAAATTGTTCTGACATTGGTAATGTTTGGAGAAGATATTTTTAGAGTAGGGGCAAGTATCCTGAATTATTTTATTTATAATGCTCCAAGAAAAGAAATGATGCCGGACAGACGAAAGTTTATCAGTCAGATCGCTTTAGGGCTTGCTGCCGTACCGTTTTTATCTTTGATTTACGGAATTTTTGAAGGAAAATATAATTTTAAGGTATTCAAACAAACGATCTTTTTTCCTGATTTGCCGGATGCTTTTGATGGTTTTAAAATCACTCAGATTTCAGATGTTCATAGCGGAAGTTTTGATAATCCCGAAAAAATAAATTATGCTATTGATTTGATTAATGAACAAGAATCGGATATAATTTTGTTTACAGGTGATATTGTAAATACACACGCTGTAGAAATGAACCCATGGTTAACGGCTTTTAATAGAATAAAAGAGTATAAATATGGTAAGTTTTCAGTTTTAGGAAATCATGATTACGGAGAATATGTGACATGGCCTTCTGAAAAAGAAAAAGATGAAAATTTTCAGGCTATTAAAAGTCTTTACGGGCAAATAGGTTTTAAACTTTTATTAAACGAACATACTTACATTCAAAAAGGCGATGATAAAATTGCAATTATTGGTGTTGAAAACTGGGGTGTGAATTTTAAGAAAGCGGGTGATTTAAATAAAGCTTCGCAAAATGTTCATCAGGACGATTTTAAAGTTTTAATGAGCCATGATCCAAGTCATTGGGAAGCTGAGATTAAAGAGCATCCTAGAAATTTCCATTTAACATTAGCAGGACATACGCATGGAATGCAATTTGGAATTGAAATTCCGGGATATTTTAAATGGAGTCTGGCTCAATACATATATAAACAATGGGCCGGCCTTTATGAAAATGTAGGAAGATATGTTTATGTAAACCGCGGTTTTGGATTTCATGCCTATCCGGGACGTGTTGGTATCATGCCGGAAATAACGGTTATTGAACTAAAAAAAGGCAACAATGTGGCTTAATTCGTTAAAAATGCTACATTTGTATTAATTATCTCTTTTTAAAAGATTAAAAGAATTAAATTTTTGGTTTTATGTCAAAATTTGGAGAACTTATAAATGCTCAAGTTCCAGTGTTAATTGATTTTTACACTGATTGGAACGAATCATCTGTATCTATGCATCCTGTTATTAAGGATGTTGCGGCTGCGCTTGGCGATAAAGCCAAAGTGATTAAAATTGATGTAGATAAGAATCAGGAGCTGGCTGAAGCATTACGTATTAAAGGACTTCCTACTTTAATGATTTATAAAGAAGGACAAATGATCTGGAGACAATCCGGAGAACTTGATGCGAATACTATTATAGGAATCGTTCAGGATCAATTTAGCGTATAAAGGAAACTCTCCTAAAAGGATATTAGTGAATAATATCAAAAGCAAACCCGTTTTCTTTTAAAAAATGCAGTGTTTTAGGTAACGCAAATTTTAAATTTTGTGAAGCTTTAATACTGTCATGAAATACAATTACACTTCCTGATTTTACATTTTTAGTAACGTTTTCAAGACATTTCTCGGGTGTAATGCTTTGATCAAAGTCGGCACTCAAAACATCCCACATTATTATTTTATAGCCCAAATTTCGTAAAATCTTAGATTGCTCTTTTTTGATTTTCCCGTAAGGAGGACGAAATATAAGTGTTTTTTCTTTTTTCTCTTCTTCTAAAACAGCAGCACAATTTTTTACATTCTCTATATAATCATTCGTTTGGCTTTTCCATCCATTAACGTGATTCATTGTGTGATTGCCTATTGAATGACCTTCTTTAATTAGTTTTTCAAATAAGGATAAATTGGCTTTTATGTTTTTCCCAATACAGAAAAAAGTCGCTTTTGCATCAAATTTTTTCAATTCAGATAAAACCCAATCCGTAATTTCTGGAGTAGGCCCATCATCAAAAGTGAGGTAGATTTTCTTTTCGTTGTTCGGAATATCCCAACAATATTTAGAAAATACCCTTTTTATAAATGAATTAGTTTTTACCCAATAAAAGCTCATTTTGAAATTATTTTAGATATATGTAAAAATAAAAAATGTAGCGCTATTTTTCAATAATGCTACATTTTTTTAATTAATATGTTTTTCGTATCTTATTATTCTTTTTCTCTGCCAAAGCGTTCGAAAATATTTACATAAGTGTTAAAAGTAGCTTTGTGTTTTTCATAAAAAACTGAGTCCTTGTTTTCTTTCATCACCTGTAACAAGCTTCTGTAGCGCTCAATATCTGTAATGATATCAATTGCCAAATCAGATTGGTCTCCGGCAGTTAAAGTTTTATAATAATCTAAGTTCTCTCTGTATTTTTGAACTAGTTTATCAAGTAAATTGTGTGCTTTTGCCGTTTCTCCTACTTTATAATATCCTCCGGCAAAAGGCTCTACTAATGAATAATAACCAAATTTGTCTAAAGGCATTTTTGTCATAGCCAAATTGATAATGTTTTTAGCCTTGTCAATTTTTCCTTCTTCAATAAGTTGATACATTAAACGCGACAGGTTTGTACGGTATGTAATGCTATTTCTTCTTGTTTCAGGATCGTGATAGATTTTTTCGCTTTCGCTGTTGCCCCAATCCCATTTCATTACAATGTCGTACATTTTATCAGCATCAATTTGTCCCATATCCATAGGTCCGCCATCTTTAGAAGGCGTATTTTTAACAGGAACTAATTTATAGACCATTCCGTCTAGCTGCAAATAATCTTTCAGCCATAAATAATCTTCATCATCAAAAGCACCTCCACTAAAATAAATAGGACGTTTCCAGTTGTTATTCGCTAAGATATCCAACATCATTAAGCGGTTTTTGTAGATCGCGCTTCCTTTGATATCAATATCCATATAAGGAACAATAGAATCGTTGTATTTAGGGTTGACAACTTTATTTTTGATGATTAAAGCTTTGTCAACATTTACTCTGATTTTATTTGTTGGATAAAAGTGAATCGTTTGTCCGTTTTGTAAACCAACAGTCGATTTAGGATTCTTAATAAAACTAATAAAGTCATTAATATTCCAACGAGTTTCTATTTTTGGTATATGAGCTACATAATCCAGTTTGTCACCCACATATTCTGCATGCGTAAATGAAATAGGTAACGGCTCAGATTCATACGATTTGGCTTTCATTTGATCGATATACCAATCCGTCATAAATAAACTCGTATTTACGATTTTTACGTCGGTTCTAAAATGCTCAATTTCCTGCGCATACCATAACGGGAAAGTATCATTGTCTCCAATGGTAAATAAAATAGCATCTTTGTCGCAAGAATCCAGGTAAGCTTTTGCCATTGCAACTGCCGTGCGTTTGTTAGATCTGTCGTGATCATCCCAGTTTTGAGATGCCATTAAAATTGGTGCTGCCAATAAACTTCCCGCAATAATAATTGGGCCAGCAATTCTTGGAGCAACATATTTCTGAATACTTTCATATAAAGAATAAACCCCAAAACCTATCCAGATTGCAAATACATAAAATGATCCTACAAGAGCATAATCTCTTTCACGAGGCTCAAAAGGTCTTTCGTTTAAGTATATTTTTAAAGCAATTCCAGTAAATAAGAATAATGCTAAAAGCACATAGAAACTTTTAAGATCTTTATTTGCATGGTACATTAAACCAATAAGTCCAAGAATAAATGGCAGGAAGAAATAAACATTTCTTCCTTTGTTATTTAAAACATCTGAAGGCAAATTATCCTGAGACCCAAGATGTACAGAGTCCAGAGGTTTAATTCCGCTAATCCAGTTTCCATCCAGATTGTCATATTTCCCCTGAACGTCACTTTGGCGTCCAACAAAATTCCACATTAAATATCTCCAGTACATATATCCAAATTGATATTCAATCATAAAACTGAAATTATCAGCAGTAGTTGGTTTTTCGATGATTAAATAATCGCCGTAACTTTTAAGGAATTTTACATAACCTTCGTTGTCAATTTGTTTTTGCGCATAAGCTCTTCTAAATTCAGAAACTGTTTTCTCAACTTCATTACGTAATTGTGCAGTAGCTTTATTGTACTCTTCTTCGCTTAATTGGCTGGCGTCAATTCCGTATTTTGCCAAATCATCTTCATAAGGATAATTAGGGTTTATTTTGAATTGAGGAGGATTTGTAAAATTGATATAGTTTTGAATGTGTCCGGTTTCGGTACTCCACATTCTTGGCAGAATCGTTTTTTGATTATCATCAGTATTCTGCTCTGCATTTTTATAATTATTGGTAATAATATATTTACCGGTTTTATAGTCTCTTTCGTAGTTTGGTTTTTTATCTAAATAAGGCGTTTTTGCATCTAAACCAGCAAATACTTCTGTGTATTGTGGTCCATAAAACAATGGATTTACACCATATTGTTCACGATTGTAATATGCTAAAACCTCTGTAGCATCCGATGGTTTGTTTTCGTTAATTACAGTATTGGCATTAGCACGAACCGGCAGCATCATCCAGGTAGAGAAGCCTATTAAGATAAAAAGAATGCAAAGAATGATAGTGTTGTAGAAAACCAGTCCTTTTTCTTTGGTGAATTTTAATCCAAAATAAAAGAATGCAATAAAAAGTAATCCAACGAAAATAGTTCCTGAGTTAAAAGGCAATCCCATGCTGTTTACCATGAATATTTCGGTTTTACCGAAGAAAGCCATTGTTAACGGAAGTAGCAATTTGAATATAAACAACAAAATTGCAATTACAACAGCGTTTGCAATAATGAAATTTTTGATCGTAACTTTTTCGTAGTGTTTAAAATAGTAAAGAAAACCAATTGCAGGAATGGTTAATAGTGCCATAAAGTGAACTCCAAAAGAAAGTCCGATAACAAGTGAAATGATTAATAACCATTTGTTTCCTTTAGGTTCGTCCATATCTTGTTCCCAACGTAATCCAAGCCAAAAAAGCAATGCGATTAATAAGGAAGCCATGGCATAAACTTCGGCTTCAACAGCGTTGAACCAAAAACTGTCAGAGAATGTATAAGCAAGGGCTCCAACAAAAGAACTTCCCAAAATAACAATTGAATTGTTTTTGTCAATTTCTGCAAATCTTGCAATGATTTTTTTCAAAATCATTGATGAAGACCAAAACATAAACAAAATTGTAAATGCGCTAGAAAATACAGACATCATATTTACCATTACCGCCACATGTTCTTTATCTATAGCAAACATGGCGAAAAAGGCACCCATCATTTGAAATAAAGGTGCTCCCGGAGGGTGGCCAACTTCCAGTTTAGCGGCTGTAGCAATATATTCGCCACAATCCCAAAAACTCATGGTAGGTTCAACAGTTAGTGTATAGGTAATTAAAGCGATTGCAAATGCAAACCAACCAATAATTGTATTCCATTTATTGAAATTGAATTGTGCCATATTTAGGTGTTAAAATTTTGTATGTTTTCTATCCTACAAAGAAAATGTTTTTTTGTGTAAAGAAACGACCATTAACAAAAAATTCTACAAAACTATTTGCTCGAAGTAACGTATTGTTTGTGAAATACTTGTGGTGGTATTAAAGATTTTGGAGGAATAAAAAGGAAAAAAAATTGATTTTTTTCGTCAAAAAGTTTGCGCAAACTAAAAAAAGCTTTAAATTTGCACTCGCTTAACAGCACTGCTGGTCTATGGTGTAATGGTAACACAACTGTTTTTGGTGCAGTCTTTCAAGGTTCGAGTCCTTGTAGACCAACATAAAGCCTCTCAATCGAGAGGCTTTTTTTATGTTATAAACTTAAAGATTTTGTTGAGATAAGTAATTTTCAATTTTTACTGGAGAGAGAAATTTTTTATAGAAAAAAAAATAATTTTCTCTTTTTATTTAATCTTTCGTTAGTGTTTGGATTTTTATAAAAAAAATGTTTACGGTTATTTTATAAAAAGTTTGTGTAAACTAAAAATTAAATTAAATTTGCATTCGCTTAATCGCACTGCTGGTCTATGGTGTAATGGTAACACAACTGTTTTTGGTGCAGTCTTTCAAGGTTCGAGTCCTTGTAGACCAACATAAAAGCCTCTCAATCGAGAGGCTTTTTTTATGCAATGTCTCGTGCTGAAGCAAGTGTACTACTTGAGAGTAGTATTTAATCTCTTGATATCTGAATATTTAAATAAAAATTGAAAATGAGAAGCTCAGGTTTCTCGTTTTCTTGTATTGTATACGAGCTTTGCTGAAAAATATAAATAGTTGTTGAATATTTATTTTGAAAACAAGGAAGAAGGAACTACTCCAAATTTCTTTTTAAACGAAAAAGAAAAATGGGATAAATCTTCAAAGCCTACTCCGATATAAACTTCTGATGGAGGATTTCCTTGCTTGATTAAATAATAAGCTTCCTGAAGTCTTTTGTTTAGCAACCATTTTCCAGGCGTTTGCTGGAATACTTTTTCAAAATCTCTTTTAAAAGTAGCAAGACTTCTGCCGGTTAAATAAGCAAAACGATTTAAGTGTACGTTAAAATGAAAGTTTTTATTCATAAAAGCTTCTAAATCTATTTTTCCGGGTTCGGTAAAATCAAACAGAATATCCTTTAATTCAGGATTCACTTTGATTAAAAGATGAATGGCTTCTTTTATTTTTAGTTTAAATAAAGCTTCGTTGTTTTCCTGCTCAACTTCAAGATAAGAAATTAGTGATTCTATGAATGATTTATACAGCGGATCAGAAGCTAGTGGAATCATAGATTCCGAATCTGTTTTTCTTTGAATCTTGATGTTGTATTCGTTGCTTATTTCGCGTAAAATTTCCTGATCTAGAAAAAGTGATATCGATTTGAATTCGCCTCCCTCGGGCGGAATTTTAATAAATTTAGCTAAGTGATTTCTTTTGCTAAGGCGAAAATCACCCGGTTTAGAATGATAAGTGTTTTTGCTGTCAGAAGCGATCATTTCTCCGGAAACCTGATAACTAAAAACATGTTCGGGAATAAAATGTTCACCTTGTCGACTGCGTGCAAAATAACAGGAATATAGTATTTTGGGTTTTGTATTTGTGATTGCTGTCATAATGTAAAGTTAGTAAAAGATCTGAAAATCTATTTATGAAGATTTTCAGATCCTTGTATTTAGGTATTTATCGAATTAAGGCTTTTGGTTCAAGATAAGCTTCAAGTCCAATTGTGCCAAATTCCCTGCCTATTCCTGATTGTTTAAATCCGCCAAAAGGAGCCATAGGATCATGTTTAATTCCGTTTATTTGCACACGTCCTGCGTTAATTTGAGAAGCTACGTTATGTGCTCTTTTTTCGTTAGAAGAGCTTATATAAGCTTGTAATCCGTAAGTGGTGTCGTTTGCAATTTTAATGGCTTCTTCTTCTGTTTGGTAAGTAATGATTGATAAAACTGGACCAAATATTTCTTCTTGTGCAATACGCATGTTGTTTTTTACATTTACAAATACAGTTGGTTTAACAAAATTGCCATTTTCTAATCCGTTAGGTTTTCCTAAACCGCCAATTAAAATTTCGGCACCTTCATTAATTCCTATTTGAATATAATTTTGAACTCTTTCATATTGTTTTATGCTAACCATTGGGCCTACTGTAGTAGTTGTGTTTTTTGGATCGCCAACAACGATGTTTTGAGTGCTGTTGTTAATCAACGATTTAACTTCTTCTAGTTTATCTTCGGGTACCAATAATCTTGTGCCTGCAATACACGCTTGTCCACTGTTCATATACGCGGCAGCTATTGCACGCGGAATTGCTTCTGAAAAATTAGCGTCATCCAGAATAATATTAGGTGATTTTCCTCCAAGTTCTAGTGTAACGCGTTTCATAGTGTTAACAGCTTCTTTTGCAATAATTTTTCCAACAGCTGTAGAGCCTGTAAACGAAATTTTAGCAACATCAGGATTGCGGCTTATTTCGGCACCGACAATTTCGCCTAAACCATTAACGATATTAAAAACGCCTTTTGGCAAGCCAGCTTCATGAAGGCATTCTGTAATTAATTGTGTTTGTTGAGCACTCATTTCGCTTGGTTTTATTACTGCCGTACATCCTGCGGCAATTGCTGTTGAGAGTTTGCCACAGATAAAACCATTGCTTGAATTCCATGGAATAATAATTCCAACCACACCAATTGGTGTCATCTGAACTTCAGATTCACCCATAATTTTGTTGAAACTATAAGTGTTTAATAGTTGAATTGCCGACTCAAAACTTTTTAGCATATAATCAAAGCTGATTGTTGCAAATTGAGATGTTCCCCCGTATTCTTCAATCATTGTGCTAATGAATTCTTCTTTTCTTTTTTTAATAGAAGTTTGGATATTCTGTAAATAGTGAATTCTTTCGGTAATTGTTGTTTTAGAAAAAGTTTTAAAAGCTGTTTTAGCGGCGTCTATCGCTTTTTGTGTGTCTTCTTGGTTTCCTAAAAGAACTTTTCCTAATTTTTCATTAGTTGTGGGGCTAATAAGATCGAAATATTCTGTTCCTTTTGGTGTAATAAATTCTCCGTTAATGTAAATTTTGTCTATTGTTTTCATGGTATATTTTTTATGAATTTTATTAGACAAAGATCTGGATTAAGAATACTGCTTGCTTTGTTGTAAGGCTCAAATAGACTTTGTTATAAAGCTCATAAAAAAAAGTTTTTATGAAGAATAATTATAGCGGAATATAAATTTAGATGTTAAAATTTCAAATAAGTAAGTTTTTTATTTGACTTATATGTCTGTTTATTAGTGTTTTAAGTATATTTGATATGACGAAAAAATACTGCAGTGCGTTTTTGTTTTAACTAAAAATTTAAAATTATGGATAATTTAAAAAAATTTGAGTTTGAGAAGTTAGATTCTTCTGAAATGAAAGAAGTGCAAGGAGGAAATTTGTTTGATGAGCTTGTAAAGGTGATAAAATCTTTAGAGCCAATTATTAATCCAATAGTTGGAATAGTAACATAAGAGTGTTAAACGTAGTTATTATAAAAAAAGCTTCTCAATTGAGAAGCTTTTGTGTTTGTTGTGTTATTTAAATTTTAAATGTTATTACGGGTTTAACAGCGTGATTTACTAAACCTTCGCTAATGCTTCCATTGAAAAAATGTGCAAAACCGGTTCTTCCATGTGTGCACATCCCAATAATGTCTGCATTTATACTATTAGAGAAATTAATAATTCCCTTTTCTATATTCGTGTCGTTGTAAATGTGTGTTGAGTAATTCGTAAGGTTGAATTCTGAAGTGAATTCCTTTATTGCTTGTTCTACAACATGAGTTGGTTTAAAACTGTTTGGTGTGCAAATAGTTACCAGGTGTATTTTTGAATCGAAAAATTTAGTAATATTCAACAGTTTTTCAAATGGCTTTTTAGTTTCTTCTGTAAAATCTGATGCGAAAACAATATTTGAAGCATTAAAGTTTTTTATGTCTTTTTTGATAACCAAAACCGGGATTTCAGAATTACGAACCACTTTTTCAGTATTAGAGCCAATTAGTAATTCCTCAATTCCAGAAGAACCGTGTGATCCCATAATGATTAAGTCAACATCGTAATCTTTGCTTATTTGAGTGATGCCGTGAATTGGTTTGTCCATTTTTACAATTTCGGTAACAGGAATTCCGTCCAGATATGGACTTGATGAAATTTCGTCAAGTGTTTCGTTTGCTTTTTTCATAAAAAGCATGGTTTCCGGAATACTCACACCGCCCAAAATTGCATCATTCATTTGATGGGGCAACTCAAGCATGTGTAAAATGATAATTTCAGAATCGTTTTTTTTGGCAATTTGTGCGGCGACTTTTAAAGCGTCTTCAGCATGTTCTGAAAAATCTGTAGGTACTAGAATTCGTTTCATAACTTTTAGGGTTAAATAAGGTGAAATTCTTTATTTTTAATGCTTCTATAAAGATAAGAAATATTTTAGAGCAATGTATTTATTTTGATTTATAAAAAAAACACTATATTTGCACCGTTATTTATTAAAATCTAAATAATGAGGGGACTAAGTGTCCCCTCTTTTTATAAAATTATGACATTTAAAGAAAAAGTAAACGAACTAATTACAGAGGCTCTTCTGGAAAAGCCGTCAATCTTTTTGATTGATCTTGCTATTTCGGATTCTTTCAAAATTAGTGTAGGTTTAGATGGGGATAATGGAGTGGCGTTGCAGGATTGTATCGATATTAGTCGCGCAATCGAGAATAATCTGGATCGTGAAGAGCAGGATTTTTCGCTTGAAGTAGCATCTGTTGGAGTAGGATCGCCTTTGAAAATGACAAGACAATACAAGAAAAATGTAGGTAGAACGTTGATTGTTACTACAAAAACTGAAAAAATTGAAGCAGAATTAGTAGAAGCTAACGATGTTTTTATAATTTTGTCTTGGAAAGCAAGAGAACCGAAAAAAGTAGGAAAAGGAAAAGAAACAGTTCAAAAAGAGCAACAAATACCTTATACAGAAATTAAAGAGGCAATTGTTACAGTAACATTTTAATTAAAGAATTCGCATGGAAAATTTAGCATTAATCGATTCATTCTCAGAGTTTAAAGATAATAAACTTATTGATCGTGTAACGCTTATGGCAATTTTAGAGGACGTGTTTAGAAATGCATTGAAGAAAAAATACGGTTCTGATGACAACTTCGACATTATTATAAATCCTGATAAAGGGGATATGGAGATATGGAGAAGAAGAGTAATCGTTGCTGACGAAGATCTTGATTTTGAGAACGAAGAAATTACCTTGACTGAAGCAAGAATGATTGAAGCGGATTTTGAAATTGGTGAAGAAGTTTCTGAAGAAGTTAAATTGATCGATTTAGGAAGAAGAGCTATTTTGGCATTGCGTCAAAACTTAATATCTAAAATTCACGAACACGATAATACAAATCTTTACAAGCAATTTAAAGATATTATCGGTGATATTTATACTGCTGAAGTACACCACGTGCGCCCTAGAGTAGTTATCTTAGTAGATGATGAAGGAAACGAAATTGTGCTTCCGAAAGAAAAACAAATCCCGTCTGACTTTTTCCGTAAAGGAGATAACGTTCGTGGAATCATTGAAAGTGTTGAATTAAAAGGAAATAAACCTCAAATTATCATGTCAAGAACTTCTGAAAAGTTCTTGGAAAAATTATTTGAACAAGAAATTCCTGAGGTATTCGACGGTTTAATTACAGTTAAAAATGTAGTGCGTATTCCTGGTGAAAAAGCAAAAGTAGCGGTAGATTCTTATGATGATAGAATTGATCCTGTTGGAGCTTGCGTAGGTATGAAAGGATCTCGTATTCACGGAATTGTTCGTGAATTAGGAAACGAAAATATTGACGTAATCAACTATACAAGCAATATTCAATTGTTTATTACGAGAGCATTAAGCCCTGCAAAAGTTTCTTCAATCAAAATTGATGAAGAAAACAAAAGAGCTGAAGTTTTCTTAAAATTAGAAGAAGTTTCTAAAGCAATTGGTAGAGGAGGTCACAATATTAAATTAGCAGGTCAGCTAACAGGTTACGAGTTAGATGTTATTCGTGAAGGAGATGTTGCAGGTGCAACGGCTGATGAAGACGATGTTGAATTAACAGAGTTTTCAGACGAAATCGAAGGCTGGGTAATTGAAGAATTTGCTAAAATAGGTTTAGATACTGCAAAAAGTATCTTAAAGCAAGAAGTAGAAGATTTAGTAAGAAGAACGGATTTAGAAGAGGAAACTATTCTTGACGTTATGAAAATACTAAAAGAAGAGTTTGATAGTTAGTTATCTGCTCTAACAACACAACGAAAAAGGTAATAATAAAAAGGTTATATGTCTGAAGAGAGAGTAATAAGAATAAACAAGGTTTTAAGGGAATTAAATATTTCGTTAGAAAGAGCTGTTGATTATCTAAAAGATAAGGGGATTGCTATTGATGCAAATCCAAATGCGAAAATTTCTGATAGCGAATTTAATATCCTACAAAGCCAATTTGCGGGCGATAAGGGGAATAAGGAAGCTTCTAAAGAGGTAGGAGAAGAAAAAAGAAAAGAAAAAGAAGCATTACGTGTTGAGCGTGAGAAAGAAATTGAAGACAAACGCAGACAGGACGAAGAGCGCCAAAAACAACAAGAGATTATCAAAGCGAGAGCTGTTGTAACAGGGCCTGTTCAAGTTGGTAAAATAGATTTAAATCCAAAGAAACCTGCAGTTGTTTCTACACCACCTGTTGAGGAACCGGCTAAAGTCGAAGAACCAAAGGTAGCTGTTACTCCAACTCAACCAGAAAAACCTGTTCAAAAAGAAATTGTACAGCCTGAGCCGCCTGTTGTAGCTCCTGTAGTTTCTGAAGAGAAAAAGGTTGAAAAACCTATTATTACAGAGAAAAAAGAAGTAAAAGCTGAGACTCCTAAAGTAGCATCAGAACCTGTTGTTTCAACAGATCCTGCAACAGCTGAGGAGACCATCACTACTCAATATCAAAAATTATCAGGAACTACTCTTACTGGGCAAACAATTGATTTATCTCAATTTAACAAGCCTAAGAAAAAGAAAGAAGATCCTAAGATAACACCAAATAAACCGGGTGCTCCGGGAGCAGGAAATAACGCTAACAAAAATAAGCGTAAAAGAATTGCTCCTAAGCCTGGAACTCCGGGTGCGCCAAAACCAGCAACTGGTAATGCGCCGGGGACACCAAATCCTAATAAAATTACACCAAACACTGGTGGTGGAGGTTTTAATGCAAACAGAAGTGCAAGACCTGGTTTTGTAAAAGGAAACCGTCCGGCTATTGTTGCTAAAGTTGAGCCAACTGAAGAGGAAGTAAAAAACCAAATTAGAGAAACTCTTGAAAAACTTCAGGGTAAAGGTGGAAAATCAAAAGCAGCTAAATACAGAAGAGATAAAAGAGAAACGCACCGTCAGAAATCTGATGATGAGCAAAGAGCACTTGATGAAGGAAGTAAAACTATTAAAGTTACTGAATTTGTTACTGTAGGTGAAATTGCAATCATGATGGATGTGCCGATTACCAAAGTAATTGGAACTTGTATGTCTCTTGGTATCATGGTAACCATGAACCAACGTTTAGATGCTGAAACATTAACAATCGTAGCTGATGAATTTGGTTATGAAGTTGAATTCATTACTGTTGATATCGAAGAAGCTATTGAGGTAGTTGCAGATAAAGAAGAAGATTTAGTTGTTAGAGCGCCAATCGTTACTGTAATGGGGCACGTCGATCACGGTAAAACATCTTTACTGGATTATATTCGTAAAGAAAATGTTATTGCAGGTGAGTCTGGAGGAATTACACAGCATATTGGAGCTTACGGAGTAACTCTTGATAACGGTCAAAAAATCGCATTCTTAGATACACCGGGTCACGAGGCGTTTACCGCTATGCGTGCACGTGGAGCTCAGGTTACCGATATTGCTATTATCGTTGTAGCTGCGGATGATGATATCATGCCACAAACTAAAGAAGCAATCTCTCATGCACAAGCAGCGGGAGTTCCAATTATATTTGCAATCAATAAAATTGATAAACCAAATGCTAATGTTGAGAAAATCAAAGAGCGTTTGGCTGGTATGAATTTACTTGTTGAAGATTGGGGTGGAAAAATTCAGTCACATGATATTTCTGCAAAAGTCGGAACAGGGGTAAAAGAATTATTAGAGAAGGTTTTATTAGAAGCTGAAATACTAGATTTAAAATCTAATCCAAACAAAGCGGCACAAGGAACAGTTGTAGAAGCTTTCTTAGATAAAGGAAAAGGATATGTATCAACAATTTTGGTTCAACACGGAACATTAAAAGTTGGAGATTATATGTTGGCTGGGAAACATCATGGTAAAATTAAAGCCATGCATGATGAAAGAGGGCATATCGTTATAGAAGCAGGTCCTTCGACTCCGGTATCTGTTTTAGGTCTTGATGGTGCGGCAACTGCAGGTGATAAGTTTAACGTTTTTGAAGATGAAAAAGAAGCAAAACAAATTGCATCAAAACGTTCTCAATTAATGCGTGAACAATCTGTACGTACACAACGACATATAACACTTGATGAAATTGGTCGTCGTATCGCTCTTGGTCAGTTTAAAGAATTAAACGTAATCCTTAAAGGAGACGTTGATGGATCTGTTGAAGCATTGTCAGATTCGTTCTCTAAACTTTCTACAGAAGAAATTCAAATTAATATTATCCATAAAGGAGTGGGGGCAATTACTGAAACTGATGTTATGTTGGCTTCTGCATCTGATGCGATTATTATTGGATTTAATGTTCGTCCTGCTGGAAATGCTCGACAACTTGCAGATAAGGAAGAAATCGATATCCGTTACTATTCTATTATCTATGCAGCGATAGATGACTTGAAAGATGCAATGGAAGGAATGTTGGCTCCTGAAATGAAAGAAGAAATTTTAGGAACTGCTGAAATTCGTGAGATTTTCAAAATTTCTAAAGTTGGATCGATTGCAGGTTGTATGGTGATGGATGGTAAAATTATGAGAACTTCTAAAATCAGAGTTATCAGAGATGGAGTAGTAGTGCATACGGGAGAACTTGTGGCCTTGAAACGTTTCAAAGATGATGTGAAAGAAGTTTCGAAAGGTTACGATTGTGGTATCCAGATTAAAGGTTATAATGACATTGAAGAAAGAGATGTTATTGAAGCATACCATGAAGTTGCTATCAAGAAAAAATTGAAATAAAATTGAAATATTTTTCAAATATAAAAATCCCGAGCCATCGGGATTTTTTTTTGTTTTATACTTTTTGAAATTGAATTTCTATGTTTCAGAGTTGTTTTTTATTCATTCTTTTATAATGGTGGCGTATTTTAAACAAGATGAAATCTAAATAGCTTTCAATTAGACATTGGTAATTAATTGTTTCAAATTATAATTACGCATAATTTTTAATGAATTATTGATTTCTTTGTGATAACATTTTTTGTTTTCTGATTGAAGAAATTTTGTTTTATTAATGAAAGTCTTAAATGAAAATTAGAATAATTCATACAATAAATACACTTATAAATAAAGGTTTTTAAATCTAATGCTATACGTGCCTTTACAAATATTGAGCAGTTAAAGGAAATTATGCCTGATTTGTTGTGCGGATATTTATCAGAAGACGAAATGCCAAATAGTTTAGTGTTGTTATCACCACCTCCGGAACTTAATTATGAGGCCTTCATACTTGACCTGGAGCATGCTAAAAAAGCAGTAGAATCTAAGATAGAATTCGTTTTATACAGGCGGCTAATGATGCAAATTTGTCATTTCCGGCTGCAGTTAAATCCTTTGAATCTACTTTAGGTATTAAAATTAGTGAGGAAAAAACACCCAAGCTTTATTTATGCGCAGAGTAATGACAGATGCCGGTTTGTCTACATATGCAGCTAAAAATCATTACAATCGAGAACGCCCTTTTGTTGTTAATAATTCTAAAACCTGTACTACGGAGCAAGAGGAAGTATTGTGTAAAATAGGTTCTTTTCCCTCTGGATACAGCCGTTGGCTGGACTTGGACATTGGTTTTTAGCGAAATTTTTCCCTATAGAGAAGAAATGATTTTAAAACGTGGATACGAGTTTGGTGAAAGTCGTGTCATTTGTAATGCGCATTTGTATAGTGATGTGGAAATGGGTAGGATTATGGGGAATGAAACCGTAAAGTGTCTTCGTTCTAATCAGGCTTTCCAAAGAGACTTTGAAGCAGTTAAAGAAGAAGTATTAGGAATAATAGAGCAAAGTAAAGAAAAAGAATAAAAATGATTAATCAGATTTAAAATAAATCAGGTAAATTTTGAAACAAAAAACAAAATTATTTTTATTTTGGGGAATCTTTAATATAAATTTATTTTTGTGATTTGGTCATAAAAAAAGCAACTTAATTAAGTTGCTTTTTTTATCATTACTTGGTTGGTTTTATTAGAAAAACACTTTTGTATTTTTTCTTAATCTCGACTAAATTTCGTTCAGCTTCTATTCTTGTTTTAAAATTTCCAACTAAAACTTTGTAGTTGGGAGTATTAAAAATTATAGTACCATCAATATCACTATATTCTCTTTTGAAATCACTCAAGGTCTTTTTTGCCTCTTCGCTTTTTCCGCTGAATATTTGAATTTTATAAGTTTCGTTTGTGGTTAACGACGTGTTAATTTTACGCTTGTCATTTAATAATTGCTCAAATTTAGGGTCTTGATTTAGTGTTAAATTTTGGTCTTGCGCATTAATGTTATATGCTAAAGTTGTCATTATTAATGTTAAGAAAACTTTTTTTGAAGGAGTTAAAATTCTCATAATGTGATGGTTTTTATGCAAAAATAGGATTTAAAGTTTGTATTAAAAATTTTGATATTATTTAGAATTGATATAAATTGATATTTAAGAGTATTTTAAGGTTTTGAGAATAGTTCATAAGTCGTATTTTTGTGCAAGTTTTAAAAGAGGGTATAGATTTTTGCTTAATTAATACAGAAAAAATCATACCAAAAATTAGTAGATAATTATTATACTATATGAAAAAGGTGGGTAACCATAATTCGATCTCAAGAAAATTGCTGCTTAGCTTATCGCTAACACTTATTTTCTCCCTAACTTCATTTGCTCAAGATGCTGCTGCTGCTCCGGCGGCGCCTGAAGCTGCTGCTCCGGCTGCAACTGCAGGCGGTGATCCAGTAAAAGGGAAAGAACTTTTTAATGCAAATTGCGCTGCATGTCACAAACTAGATGCTAAATCGACAGGTCCTGCTCTACGAGGAGTTGCTGCTAAGCATGAAATGGCTTGGATCTACAAGTGGGTTCATAACAGTTCTGACATGATTAAGTCAGGTGATCCTGTTGCAGTAAAACTTTTTGAAGAAAACAACAAGTCTGTAATGACTTCTTTTCCTCAATTATCTGAAGGTGATATTGATAATATTATCGCTTATACTTCTGAAGAAAAAGCTGTGCCAGCTGCTGGTGCTCCTGGAACTGCTGCATTGCCAACAGGTGGTGTGCAGGAAGGAAGTGGAATTTCTAATAATATTATTTTAGGTGCTCTTGCTTTGGTAATGGCTATTTTGGTTGTCATGTTGTTCATGGTAAACAAAGTGTTAACTAAAGTTGCTAGTAACAATGGTATTGTAGTCGCTCCTAGAGAGGCAAGAACTCCAATCTGGAAAGCATTTGCTAAAAATCAATTTTTAGTATTGGTTACTTCTATATTTTTACTTTTGGCAAGTGGTTATTTTGTGTATGGATTTTTGATGCAGGTTGGTGTAGATCAAAACTATGAGCCAATTCAGCCAATTCACTATTCGCATAAAATTCATGCTGGAGATAACGAGATCAATTGTAAATATTGTCACTCTGCTGCACGTGTAAGTAAAAATGCAGGTATTCCTTCCTTAAATGTTTGTATGAACTGTCATAAAAATATTTCTGAAGTTGCTGAAACTACAGCTACTGCAGATCACAGTAAAGCATTTTACGATGGTGAAATTCAAAAGCTGTATGATGCTGTTGGTTGGGATAAAACTAAACAAGTATATACTGGAAAAACTAAGCCTGTAAAATGGGTTCGTATTCATAATTTACCTGATTTTGTATATTTCAATCACTCACAACACGTTTCTGTTGCAGGAGTTGAATGTCAGACTTGTCACGGTCCGGTACAAGAATTTGAAATCATGAAACAATATTCTAAATTAACAATGGGATGGTGCGTTGATTGCCATAGAAAAACTGATGTTAAGATGGAAGGAAACGCATACTATGATAAAATTCATGCTGAACTTTCTAAAAAATACGGTGTAGAAAAATTGACTGCAGCGCAAATGGGAGGTTTAGAATGCGGTAAATGCCACTATTAATCGAATTATTAAGATTTTAATATTTATATACAATGTCATCAAACAAAAAATACTGGAAAAGTGTTGAAGAACTAGAAAATAGTTCTATTGTTGAGGCGCTTAGAAATAACGAATTTGTTGAAGAAATTCCTACGGATGAATTCTTAGGAAATGCAGATGCTTTAGCTTCATCTGGAACTTCACGTCGTGACTTTTTAAAGTACGTAGGGTTTAGTACAGCAGCTGTTACACTTGCTGCCTGCGAAGGTCCTGTTCACAAGTCCATCCCTTATGTGTTACAACCGGAACAAATCATTCCTGGTGTTGCAGATTATTATGCAACTACTGTTTTTGATGGTTTTGATTTTGCTAACTTATTAGTAAAAACTCGTGAGGGTCGTCCAATTAAAATTGAAAACAATACTATTTCTGGAGCTAAATTTTCAGCCAATGCGAGAATTCATGCATCTATCTTAGCTTTATATGATAGTATGCGTTTGAAAGAACCTAAATTGGAAGGTAAAAATAGTAGCTGGTCTGCTGTTGACTTGAAAATTAAATCAAGTCTTGCTGATGCAAAAGCAAAAGGAGGACAAGTAGTGTTGTTGACTAATACTTTGGCGAGTCCATCTACTGAAAAATTAATAGCTGAGTTCATCGCTAAGAATCCTAATGCAAAACACGTTGTTTATGATGCGGTTTCTTCATCAGACGCATTAGATGCATTTGAGACTGTATATGGTGAAAGAGCTTTAGTTGATTATGATTTTTCAAAAGCTTCATTAATCGTTTCTGTTGGTGCTGATTTCTTAGGAGACTGGCAAGGTGGAGGATACGATGCTGGATATGCTCAGGGACGTATTCCTCAAAATGGAAAAATGTCTCGTCATTTTCAGTTTGAATCAAATATGACATTATCTGGAGCTGCTGCTGATAAGCGTGTCCCAATGACAACTGCTGATCAAAAACAAGCTTTAGTTCAAATATACAATATCGTTGCAGGTGCTTCTGTTCCGGTTACTTTAGAAGCTAAGTACAAAACAGAAGTAGTTAAAGCTGCCCAACAGTTAAGAGCCGCTGGTTCTAAAGGAGTTTTAGTATCTGGAATTGAAGATAAAAATGCTCAATTATTAGTTTTGGCTATCAATCAGGTATTGGCTAGTGAAGCTTATAATACAGCTAGTACAAGACAAATTAGAAAAGGTTCTAATGCGGTTGTATCTCAATTAATAAAAGATATGAATGCTGGAAGTGTTCATACTTTAATCATGAGTGGAATTAATCCTGTTTACACATTAGCTGATTCAGCTTCTTTTGTATCTGGATTGAAAAAAGTAAAAACTTCAGTTGCTTTCTCTTTAAAAGAAGATGAAACTGCTTCGATTACTACAATTGCTGCTCCTGCACCTCATTACTTAGAATCTTGGGGAGATGTTGAAATTACAAAAGGTACTTATAGTTTAACTCAACCAACTATTCGTCCTATATTTAATACAAAACAATTTCAAGATGTTTTATTGTCATTAAACGGAGTTTCTGGAAATTTCTATGATTACCTTAAAGTTAATTCAGCTGGTATTATTGTAGGTTCTTCTTGGAATAAAGTATTACATGATGGTATTTTTGTAATTGGCTCTGGTGCATTAGCTGCTGGTTCTTTTGATTATTCTACTGCTGCAAATGCAGTTTCAAAATCAAAATCAACTGGTGACTTTGAATTAGTATTGTATACCAAAACAGGTATGGGAGACGGACAACATGCTAACAACCCATGGTTGCAAGAGTTTCCAGATCCAATCACAAGAGTTTCTTGGGATAACTATGTTACTGTTTCAAATGCAGATGCTAAAAAATTAGGCTTAACGAATGAAATTGTTGCTAACGGAGGTTTAAACGGAAGTTATGCTACAATTACTACTGCTGATGGTTCTAAATTAGAAAATGTACCAGTAATTGTTCAGCCAGGACAAGCTATTGGAACAGTTGGTTTAGCTGTTGGTTATGGTCGTAAAGCGGCTTTGAAAGAAGAAATGCAAGTAGGTTTAAATGCTTACGCTTTATATAAAAACTTTAATAGTGTTCAGTCTGTTTCTATTGCGAAAGCAAATGGAGAGCATGAGTTTGCTTGTGTTCAGGGACAAAAAACATTAATGGGTAGAGGAGATATCATTAAAGAAACTACTTTAGAGATCTTCAATACTAAAGATGCTAAACACTGGAATGAGCAACCAATGGTATCATTAGATCACCAGGAGGTTGAAGCTACAACAGTCGATTTATGGGAATCATTTGATCGTTCTACAGGACATCACTTTAATCTTTCAATTGACTTAAATGCTTGTACAGGATGTGGAGCATGTGTTATTGCTTGTCATGCTGAAAACAACGTTCCTGTTGTTGGTAAAGCAGAAGTTAGAAGAAGCCGTGATATGCACTGGTTGCGTATTGACAGATATTATTCTTCTGAAAGTACTTTTGAAGGTGATAACGAAAGAAAAGAAAATATCGCTGGTTTATCTAGTTCATTATCTACATTTAATGAAATGGAAAAACCTGGAGATAATCCACAAGTTGCTTTCCAACCAGTAATGTGTCAACACTGTAACCACGCACCGTGTGAAACAGTTTGTCCGGTTGCTGCTACATCTCACGGTCGTCAAGGTCAAAACCATATGGCATACAACAGATGTGTTGGTACTCGTTATTGTGCAAACAACTGTCCTTATAAAGTACGTCGTTTCAACTGGTTCTTGTACAACAAAAACAGTGAATTCGATTACCACATGAATGATGATTTAGGTCGTATGGTATTAAACCCAGACGTAAACGTTCGTTCTCGTGGAGTTATGGAAAAATGTTCATTCTGTATCCAAAGTACACAAGCTGTTATTCTTGAGGCAAAACGTCAAGGTAGAGTTGTGGCAAAAGATGAATTCAACAATGCTTGTGCGTGTTCTGCAGCTTGTTCATCTGGAGCAATGGTGTTTGGAGATGTAAATGATAAAGAAAGCGCTGTGGCTAAATTAGCAGAAAGCGAAAGAATGTATCATTTATTAGAGCATGTTGGTACAAAACCAAATGTTTTCTATCACGTAAAAGTTAGAAATACTTAGTAAAATTATTAATAAGAAACAATATAAAGGATTATGTCGTCTCACTACGAAGCACCCATTAGAAAACCTTTAGTTATAGGTGATAAATCTTATCACGATGTAACTGTAGATGTAGCTGCACCTGTTGAAGGGCCTGCAAACAAACAATGGTGGATTGTATTTTCAATCGCATTAATAGCCTTCCTTTGGGGGTTAGGTTGTATAATTTACACCGTATCTACCGGTATCGGAACATGGGGATTAAATAAAACAGTTGGTTGGGCTTGGGATATCACGAACTTCGTTTGGTGGGTAGGTATTGGTCACGCTGGAACATTAATTTCTGCGGTATTATTACTTTTCCGTCAACGTTGGAGAATGGCTATTAACCGTTCTGCAGAAGCAATGACTATCTTCTCTGTAGTTCAGGCAGGTTTATTTCCAATTATTCACATGGGGCGTCCATGGTTGGCATACTGGGTTTTACCTATTCCAAATCAATTTGGATCTTTATGGGTAAACTTTAACTCGCCATTACTTTGGGACGTATTTGCAATTTCTACGTATCTTTCGGTATCATTAGTTTTTTGGTGGACTGGTTTATTACCTGACTTTGCAATGCTGCGTGACAGAGCAATAACACCTTTCAATAAAAGAGTATATTCTATCCTAAGTTTTGGGTGGAGTGGTAGAGCGAAAGACTGGCAGCGTTTTGAAGAAGTATCTTTAGTATTAGCAGGTTTGGCTACTCCTCTTGTACTTTCTGTACACACGATTGTATCGATGGACTTTGCTACTTCTGTAATTCCGGGATGGCATACAACAATTTTCCCTCCATACTTCGTTGCTGGAGCGGTATTCTCAGGATTTGCAATGGTAAATACGTTGTTGATCGTTATGAGAAAAGTTTCTAATCTTGAAGCATATATTACATTACAACATATCGAATTGATGAATATCATTATCATGATTACAGGTTCTATTGTTGGTGTTGCATATATCACTGAGTTATTTGTAGCTTGGTACTCAGGTGTAGAGTATGAGCAATATGCTTTCTTAAACAGAGCTACCGGACCTTACTGGTGGGCATATTGGTCGATGATGACTTGTAACGTTTTCTCTCCACAATTTATGTGGTTCAAAAAACTAAGAACAAGTATCATGTTCTCATTTATTATTTCGATTGTAGTAAACATCGGAATGTGGTTTGAAAGATTCGTAATTATTGTTACTTCTTTACATAGAGATTACCTTCCATCTTCTTGGACAATGTTCTCACCAACATTTGTTGATATTGGAATTTTTATTGGAACAATTGGTTTCTTCTTTGTGTTGTTTTTATTATACTCTAGAACATTCCCTGTAATTGCTCAGGCGGAGGTTAAAACAATTTTGAAAGGAACAGGAGATAATTACATTAGAGAAAGAGCAAATAAAGATTCACATCATGAGTAATAAAGTAATATACGCCATTTATAATGACGATGATATTTTGATGGATGCAGTAAAGAAAACAAGAGCTGCTCATCATCATATCGAAGAAGTTTTTACTCCATTCCCAGTTCACGGATTGGATAAAGCTATGGGTTTAGCGCCAACAAGATTAGCAATTTGTTCTTTCTTGTATGGTTGCGTTGGTCTTTCTTTTGCAACATTCATGATGAGTTATATTATGATTCATGACTGGCCGCAAGATATTGGAGGAAAACCAAGTTTTAGTTATATCCAGAATATGCCATCTTTTGTGCCGATTATGTTTGAGTTGACAGTATTTTTTGCTGCCCACTTAATGGTCATTACTTTTTATATGAGAAGTAGGTTATGGCCATTCAAACAGGCAGAAAATCCTGATGTAAGAACAACAGATGACCATTTCTTAATGGAAGTTGCTGTAAACGATAATGAAGCTGAACTAGTTTCTTTTTTCGAAGGTACAGGAGCTGTTGAAGTTAAAGTAATTGAAAAGAATTAATTGTAGCTATGAAAAGGATATATAAAATAACACTTTTAGTTGGTATAACTATTTTAGTTTCATCTTGCCACAATAATTCGGCACCAAACTATCAGTATTTCCCTAATATGTATGAATCTGTAGGTTATGAAACTTATTCAGAGGCAAAAATATTTAAAGGTGGAAAAGAAGGACAGCTTCCTGTAGAAGGAACTATTAATAGAGGTTTCGAACCTTATGAATATGAAAATTCAACAGCAGGTTACGAATTGGCAAAAGCTAATTTAAAATCTCCTTTGGATTCTATTGAAAGAAATTCAGGAAAAGGAAAAGAACTTTTCGAAATTTACTGTATTAGTTGTCATGGTGCAACTGGAAACGGTAAAGGTAAATTGGTGGAGAGAGAAAAATTTCTTGGAGTACCTAGCTATAAAGACAGAGTTATCACTGAAGGAAGTATCTTTCACGTTGAAACTTATGGTTTAAATGCAATGGGTTCACATGCAAATCAATTAAGTGCCCACGAACGTTGGTTAGTTGCTGACTATGTTCTAAAACTAAAAAGCCAATTATAATTGTTGAACAAACTGATCGTAATAGATATGTATACATTTTCAAGTAAATTAAAAACTTTTTCTATCATCCTAATGGCCGTTGGTATATTAGGAATTGGATATGGTTTTTTAACTGCTCCTAAAGATATTCAAGAAGTTGAAAAAATTCTTGCTGCAGATGCTCATGGTTCGCATGGTGTTGCACATGAAGAAACTGCAGAGGCTTCCCATAAAGAAGCGGGACATCATGAAGCTGCGGAAGCTTCACACGAATCACATAAAGATGGTGAACATGCAGAAATTAGTGCTGCCGATGAACATAAAGAACATTTAACACATGTATTGCACCAATTGCAAAATAAGCCTTGGTCTGCATTATATGTAGCTTGTATTTTCTTTTTGTTAATTTCTCTTGGAGTTTTAGCATTTTATGCTATTCAACAAGTGGCTCAGGCAGGTTGGTCTCCGGTTTTATTCAGAGTAATGCAGGGAATTACTGCTTACTTACCTGTAGCTTCAGTAATTTTCTTTTTAATTTTAGTTCTTTGCGGATTACATTTTAATCACATATTTGTATGGTTAGGTGAAGGAGTTACAGATCCTAAAAGTCCAAATTATGATGAAATTATTGCTGGTAAAGCAGGATATTTAAACTTTCCTTTTTGGATTGTTAGAGCAGGTATATTTTTATTAGGATGGAATTTATACCGTCACTATTCAAGAAAAAATTGCTTGGCTCAAGATGAAGCTAACGATGATTTAAATTACAAAAAGAACTTTAAATTATCTGCAGGATTCTTAGTATTCTTTATCGTATCTGAGTCTATCATGTCCTGGGATTGGATTATGTCTTTTGACCCACACTGGTTCAGTACTTTATTTGGATGGTATGTATTTGCTTCTTTCATTGTAAGCGCTATTACTACTATAGCATTAGTTACTATATATTTAAAATCTAAAGGATATTTAGAATATGTAAATACAAGTCACATACATGATTTAGCGAAATTTATGTTTGGCTTTAGTATTTTCTGGACATACTTATGGTTCTCTCAGTTTATGTTGATCTGGTATGCAAATATACCTGAAGAGGTAACTTATTTTATCACAAGAATTCAATTATATAACTTGCCTTTCTTTGGAGCAGTTGTTATGAATTTTGTTTTCCCATTATTGATTTTAGTTAATACTGACTTTAAACGTTTAAGCTGGGTTATTGTAATGGCTGGTGTTGTTATCTTATTAGGTCACTATGTGGATTTCTTTAATATGGTTATGCCTGGTACAGTTGGAGATAAATGGTTTATTGGAGTTTCTGAAATTGCATCTATTCTTTTCTTCCTGGGATTGTTTATTTTTGTAGTATTTACTGCATTGACTAAAGCTCCTCTGTTAGCAAAAAGAAATCCTTTCATAGAAGAAAGTAAACATTTTCATTATTAATATTTAAAGAAATAAACAGATGACAAGTTTGTTGGTAATTATAGTTTTAGTTTTATTAGCAGTTGCATTATGGCAATTGACCAAGATATTTGATCTTACTCAGGTAGGGTCTTCTTCGGACGATTCTCAGGTTGCATCAGATAATGATAATAATATTCAGGGGTATGTTATGTTTGGCTTCTTGGCATTCATATATATATTTACAATTTATGGTTTACTAAAATGGGGTGGTTTAGCGCTTCATACACCTGCTTCAGAGCATGGACTTTTAGTAGATAATTTAATGAATATTACTTGGGTTTTAATTTTCGTAGTTCAATTTATTACTCAGGGTTTATTATATTGGTTCTCTTTCAAAAATAGAGGTCATAAAGATAAAAAAGCATTATTCTTTGCTGATAGTAATAAATTAGAAGCAATCTGGAGTATAATTCCATCTGTAGTTTTAGCATGTTTAATTCTTTATGGATTGTATGCATGGAACAATATTATGTTTGTTGATAAAGATGAAGATGTAATAGAAATCGAATTATATGCTCAACAATTTAAATGGACTGCAAGATATGCAGGTCAGGATAATGTTTTAGGAAAAGCTAATGTTCGTTTAATCGAAGGTATTAATACTTTGGGTGTTGATATGTCTGATCCGAATGCTCAGGATGATATTATTGTTTCTGAATTGCATATTCCAAAAGGTAAAAAAATTCATTTCAAAATGCGTTCTCAAGACGTATTGCACTCAGCTTATATGCCTCACTTTAGAGCGCAAATGAACTGTGTGCCTGGAATGGTTACTGAGTTTGCTTTCATTCCAACTTACACAACTGCTGAATACAGAGAGTTGCCATTTATGGTTGAGAAAGTTTCAAACATAAACAAACTTCGATCTGAAAAAAGCACAGAGTTAGTTGCAAAAGGTGGAACAGCTTTAGATCCTTATACATTTGATTATTTATTATTATGTAATAAAATTTGTGGAGCTTCTCACTACAACATGCAAATGAAAGTTGTTGTTGATACTCCGGAAGATTATAAAAAATGGTTAAGTGAAAAAACTACTTTAGCTCAGGATATTAAAGCGGCGGCTGCTGCTGAAAAGCCAGCTGAAGGAGCAGGAGCTACTACAGATAGTGTAAGTACTATTGCTAAAGATACCGTAAAAGCGGTTATCGATACTGTAAAAGCAGCTGTAGCTAAAGTTGCTATGAAATAATATTTATTTAAGAAAATTTAAAGTACACATATATGTCAGCAGAAGCGCACGATCACGATCACGGACACGATCATCACGAGCACGAACATCATCATAAAGACACGTTCATTACTAAATACATCTTTAGTATTGATCACAAAATGATTGCTAAGCAATACTTGATTACAGGTATTATCATGGGTATTATTGGTATTGCAATGTCCTTGCTTTTCAGAATGCAATTAGCATGGCCAGAGGAGTCTTTTAAAATTTTTAATGTTTTATTAGGAGACAAATTTGCACCAGATGGTGTAATGGCAAATGATATTTATTTGGCTTTAGTAACAATTCACGGTACCATCATGGTATTCTTTGTACTAACGGCTGGTTTGAGTGGAACATTCAGTAACTTACTTATTCCACTTCAAATTGGTGCACGAGATATGGCTTCGGGATTCATGAATATGATTTCATATTGGTTGTTTTTCTTGTCTGCTGTAATAATGTTGTCTTCATTATTTGTTGAAGCTGGTCCAGCTTCTGCAGGTTGGACAATTTACCCACCATTAAGTGCTTTACCACAAGCTATTCCGGGTTCTGGAACAGGTATGACTTTATGGTTAGTTTCAATGGCTATCTTTATTGCATCTTCTTTAATGGGATCTTTAAATTACATTGTTACTGTAATCAACTTAAGAACTAAAGGAATGTCTATGACTAGACTTCCTCTTACAATCTGGACATTTTTCGTAACAGCTATTATTGGTGTTATTTCGTTTCCAGTATTATTATCAGCTGCATTATTATTAATTTTTGATAGAAGTTTTGGTACTTCATTCTTCTTGTCAGATATCTATATTGCAGGAGAGGTTTTACACTATCAAGGTGGTTCTCCAGTTTTATTTGAACACTTATTCTGGTTTTTAGGTCACCCTGAGGTTTATATTGTAATCTTACCAGCAATGGGACTTGTTTCTGAAATTATGGCTACGAACTCTCGTAAACCAATCTTCGGATACAGAGCGATGATTATGTCTGTTCTTGCAATTGCATTTTTATCAACTATTGTTTGGGGTCACCACATGTTTATTTCAGGTATGAATCCTTTCTTAGGATCTGTATTTACTTTTACAACTTTATTGATTGCAATTCCATCTGCTGTAAAAGCATTTAACTGGATTACAACTTTATGGAAAGGTAACTTACAATTCAACCCTGCAATGTTATTCTCTATCGGGATGGTTTCTACTTTCATTACTGGAGGTTTAACAGGAATCATTTTAGGAGATAGTACTTTAGATATTAACGTTCATGATACTTACTTTGTAATTGCTCACTTTCACTTAGTAATGGGTATCTCTGCACTTTACGGAATGTTTGCTGGTATTTACCACTGGTTCCCTAAAATGTACGGAAGAATGTTGAATAAAAACTTAGGTTATATTCACTTTTGGGTAACAGCAGTTTGTGCTTACGGAGTATTCTTCCCAATGCACTTTATTGGATTAGCTGGTTTACCAAGACGTTATTATACAAACACAAACTTCCCATTATTTGATGATTTACAAAATGTGAATGTTTTAATTACAACATTTGCTCTTGTAGGAGGCGCGTTCCAATTAGTATTCTTGTACAATTTCTTTAGTAGTATTTTCTATGGTAAGAAAGCTGTTCAAAATCCATGGAGATCAACAACATTAGAGTGGACAACTCCAGTAGAACATATTCACGGTAACTGGCCAGGTGAAATTCCTCATGTATACCGTTGGCCGTATGACTACAGTAACCCAAATCATGATGTAGATTTTGTTCCTCAAAATGTACCAATGAAAGAAGGTGAAGAAGTTTTACACCACTAAAAATAATAAAGAAAGGTCATCTGAAAAGATGGCCTTTTTTGTTTTGGCCAATTAGTATTTAGCTGAAAATTTCAATTACGGAAATGTTCTCAATTATTGGAGTTGGGAATTTAGATATTAGGATTTGTTTCTGAAGTTCTGAATTATATTAAAAATTATCTGTTTTACAAACTGATTACTTTGTCTATCTTTGTAAAATGAATGAAAATCTAGATCCTACAACAAAAGGATATAACCCTGAAGAACTAGATCTTGAAAAAAGATTGCGTCCGCTGTCATTTGATGATTTTGCAGGACAGGACCAAGTTTTAGAAAATTTAAAAGTTTTCGTGGCTGCTGCTAATCAACGTGGAGAAGCACTTGACCATACACTTTTTCACGGACCTCCGGGATTAGGTAAAACCACTTTAGCTAATATTTTAGCAAATGAATTGGAAGTAGGTATTAAAATAACTTCAGGTCCTGTTTTGGATAAGCCAGGTGATTTAGCAGGCTTATTGACAAATCTTGATGAAAGGGACGTTTTATTTATTGACGAGATTCATCGTTTAAGTCCAATCGTAGAAGAGTATTTATATTCGGCTATGGAAGACTTTAAAATTGATATTATGATTGAATCTGGACCAAATGCCAGAACAGTGCAAATCAATTTAAATCCCTTTACTTTAATTGGAGCAACAACAAGATCTGGATTGTTAACGGCTCCAATGCGTGCCCGTTTTGGGATTTCATCACGACTACAATATTATACAACTGAACTTTTAACGACAATTGTTGAGAGAAGTGCTTCGATATTAAAAATGCCAATTTCGCTTGAAGCGGCAATTGAAATTGCTGGACGAAGCCGTGGTACACCTCGTATAGCAAATGCATTATTAAGAAGAGTTCGTGACTTTGCACAAATAAAAGGGAACGGTACTATTGATATTGAAATTGCACGTTACGCACTTAAAGCATTAAATGTGGATGCACATGGTCTTGATGAAATGGACAATAAAATTTTGTTGACCATCATTAATAAATTTAAAGGTGGACCTGTCGGCCTTTCAACTTTAGCGACTGCAGTTTCAGAAAGCAGTGAAACAATTGAAGAGGTTTATGAACCATTCCTTATCCAGGAAGGGTTTATTATGCGAACACCACGTGGACGTGAAGTAACTGATAAAGCGTATAAGCATTTGGGAAAAATAAACACTAACATTCAGGGCGGATTGTTTTAATTCTGTTTAAAATGTCTGAGAATAAAAAATATAATTACCCTAACCGACTTTCAATATTTAGATTTTTTTTGGATGCTGAAGGAGTGCGTAAAAACCCTATTCCTTTTCATAAAAGATATTTTGATAAGTTTGGAGATTCTTTTTCTTTAAAAATTGGCTTTTCAAAGCATATAATTTTATCCAGAGATAACGAAGTTGCCCAATATATTTTACAAAAAAATCAGAAGAACTATCATAAGTCTAAGTTTCAGTCTGTTTATCTTTCTAAATATTTAGGAAAAGGGCTTTTAACTGTTGACGGTGATTTCTGGCTGAAACAAAGAAGACTTATTCAACCTGCCTTTCATAAGCAAAAAATGAATCAGTTAGTTGAAAATATGGATAAAACAATTGTTTTAGAGCTTGATGATTTAATTGAGGAAAAAGCAGTTGATCTTTTTCCAATTATGAGTCAGTTGGCCTTTAATGTTGTTGCTAAGTCTCTTTTCGAGCTGTCAATTTCAGAAGAAAAATTAATTCGCATTAAATATATTATCGAAGAAGTGCAGAATTTTTTAATCAAAGAAATTAGGCTTCCTCATAAAGCCTGGTGGTTTTCTGTAACAGGTCAGGTTAAGAAACATCTTGAATTGGCAGAGGAGAACAATAGTATTATTCGGGAGATTGTTGAGGAGAGAGGCAAATCTAAAGAAGATATTAATGATTTACTTAATATGCTTTTAGAAACGCGATATGAAGATACAGGTGAAGGAATGTCTGTAAAACAATTGGTTGATGAGATTAAAGTCCTATTTATTGCCGGTCATGAAACTACCGCAAATGCATTAACTTTCACTCTTTATCTTTTGGGAATAAATCCTAAGATACAACAGAAAGTTTTAGATGAAATTACAGCTATTGAATCTCAAACGGAAAATATTGTTGAGCAGCTTCAGAAAATGACTTATACAAATGCAGTTTTAAATGAGGCTATGCGTTTATATCCACCAGCCTGGATTACTGACAGGGGAAATGTTGAAGATGATAATTTAGCTGGTTATAATATAAAGAAAGGAACATTAATTGGGGTTTCTTTTTATGAATTGCACCGAAATCCAAAGTATTGGGAAAATCCGGATGAATTTATACCAGAAAGATTTCTGGGAGAACAGAAGAAACAGTCAATGCAATATTTTTATCCATTTGGAGCAGGGCCCAGAATGTGTATTGGAGCTGGATTTGCTATTTATGAAATGTGTTTGACGATTTCTAATTTAGTAAAAAGATACAATATTACATCTGTTAATAGTGAAATACAGCTCAATCCACTGATTACATTGAAGCCTGTTGGAGTAAAAGTCTTATTCTCTAAAAGATGACAATTAATGCTAAAGAAACATATTCAAAATTTATAAAAACTGAAGCGAAAAGGCTTGGGTTTCTTTCTTGTGGCATTTCCAAAGCCGGATTTTTAGAACAAGAAGCGCCTCGACTTGAAAGCTGGCTAAAAAATAACAGTCATGGTCAAATGGCATATATGGAAAACCATTTTGACAAACGATTAGATCCCACTCTATTGGTCGACGATGCTAAGAGTGTTGTTTCGCTTTTATTGAATTATTATCCTGAAGAATCTCAAACTCAGGAAAGTTTCAAAATCTCTAAATACGCTTATGGTCAGGATTATCATTTTGTGATTAAGGAGAAATTAAAAGAATTCCTTTTTTCGATTCAGGAAAATATTGGTGATGTTTCCGGGCGTGCCTTTGTCGATTCTGCTCCAGTTCTGGATAAAGCCTGGGCGGCTAAGAGCGGTTTGGGCTGGATTGGAAAAAACAGCAATCTCATAACTCAAAAAGTAGGTTCTTTTTATTTTATTGCAGAGCTTATTCTCGATTTAGATCTTGAATATGATTATGCCACTACAGATCACTGCGGTTCTTGTACGGCCTGCATAGATGCTTGTCCCACACAAGCGATAGTTGCTCCTCATGTTGTTGACGGTAGCAAATGTATTTCATATTATACGATCGAATTGAAAGAAAATATTCCGAATGACATGAAAGGTAAATTTGATGAGTGGATGTTTGGATGTGACACTTGCCAGGATGTTTGTCCCTGGAATAGATTCTCAAAATCGCATTCTGAACCATTATTTAATCCTAATCCTGATTTGCTTTCTTTTACTAAAAAAGACTGGATTGAAATTACAGAAGAAACTTTTCGTACTGTTTTTAAAAATTCTCCTATTAAGAGAACAAAATTTGATGGTTTAAAACGAAATATTAAGTTTCTTGAATAAAATTTATTTTTTATTCTACTCAGTTATAAGCTTTTATTCTTTCTTTTTGTTTTTTCTGTTTATTTTTTTTTGAATAAAATTCATGATCTAGCTGTGAAAAGTTGTAGGTTGTTTTTGTTTTGTAAAAGTATATAATTATTTGATTTATAAGTGATTATAAAATATTTATTATTGTTGTTTTGTAAGATTGTTTTATGATTTTGTCATCTTTTTGCTCAAAAACAAAATATTTGATAAAAATTTAAGAATTTTCTCCGCTATTATTATCAAATAGTTAATTTTTATACAGGTTCAGGTTAATTTTTGTTGATAAAAAGTGTTATTCAACGTTTATCTTGGTAGTTTGTCGACGAAAGTATTTAGTATAGAGGACTTTATATAATTTCGCGACTCCAAAACTACTAATTTAATCTAAAGACAATTTTAGTCTTGAGCCTATAAATACTAATGGTCCAAACACTACTTTCTTTTTGCATTGATTTTGACAAATCTTTTAAGAGATCTTCAAAATCCATTTCCTTTCTTTTATCGTATCTGCCCTATATGTTGAAGATCTCGTTTGATTTTTCAACTTCTAATATTTCTATTATTCAAATTACAATTGTCTATGCGTAACTTTACTCTTAGAAAGTTTAATTCAATTAAACTACTTGCTTTTATTTTATTTTTAATGATTAGCTATAATGCCTCAGCTCAATTTTATACTAAGCATTATATAGCGCCAGCGCCTTGGCAGTATTTTAGTAAAGCAAATGAAATTGTTATTGCGACGAATTCAACAGCAACTGTAAATATTACCGTTTCAAAAAGTGATGGTACAGTTGTAACAACACTTATAGCTTCAAAAGGAGCACCTGCAATATATAGATTTGCCGGTAAACCGAGTGCAGCTCCTGCTTTTACATTTAATACAGTTTTAAATGCTGCAGGATTAATCGTTACGGGTAGTGCGCCGATATCTATTAATTTACGAAACGTAGCTTCTGATGCTTTAGGTGGTGATGGATCTGATCAGGATATTAAAGGAAATGCAGCATTGACTAGTTTTGGTGATGCCGGAATTGGGATAAGATTTAGAGTTGGATATTACAGAGATGGTTCTCTTGGAAATTTCAATAATTACGGTGATCAACGTCCGATTTATAGTGTAATGGCAATTACAAACGGTACAACCGTAACAATTGGAGGTGTTATAACAGCAACTTTAAATGCAGGACAAAGTTATTTATTCAAAGCAACAATTGGAACTTTAGTAGAAACTTCAAACCCGAGTGTTATGAATACTTCTGCTTTTATCGATACACCAAATGGTTGTGGAGATGGAGCTTTTAATCAAATTCCGCCAGAAGCAGTTTTAGGTTCAGAATATTTTATAGAAAGAGGAAAAGGAAACGATACGGCAGAACAAACTACTGTAATTGCAACTAAACCCAATACAAAAGTTATTGTAGATACTTATTCGGTAACCGGTGCTTTAGTATCTACAAAAACAACAACATTAGCAACAGCGGGTAGCTTTTTTACCTTTTTGAATGGTGTTTCAGGAGCTAATTTTTCAGCTTCAAGAGTTTCTGCAGATAACAATGTTGTTGTTTATTCAGGAACAGCTCAATCTTGTGAAGTTGATATTTCGACGATTGCTCCGGTCTCAGAATGTGGAGGGTCTAAATTTATAGAAACAGCAAAATTTAGAAATTACGGTACAGGTTCATTGCCTTATTTTGGATATGTTCTTTTAAAAGATGCCGTAGCAAAAGTATATGTTAATGGTGTAGATATTGAAACAAAATCAGGAGTTTCAGCACGTCATCAATTGGGAGCAACAGGATGGTATTTAATTAATTTTGAAGATACTCAAATCGGAAGCCCGGATGTTCTTTCCATATCTAGTGATGCTAAATTAACAGTTTCGATTGTACAACAAGGCGGAGGATTCTCTATGGCAGGTTTCTTTTCGAATTTTGCTGTTCAGCCAGAAGATCCAACTTTGTCTTATATTGCAGGAGGTGGTTGTACAAATAGTACAGCTATATTGTCAACACCAACCGGATTTGTTCCATACCAATGGTATTTTAATGGTACTGCAATATCAGGTGCTACCTCAAATACCTACACAGCAACTAAAACGGGTTCTTATTCTGTAGCTTCAACTTTAACATGTGGAGCTCAAACACAATCAAAGCCTGTATCCGTTACTTTGTGTACAGATTTGGGTGTTACAAAAACAGTAGACAATACAACACCATGTGTAGGATCGAATGTTGAATTTACAGTAACCTTATCCAATTTAGGAGTAAATAATGCTACAGGAGTTTCTGTAAATGATTTGCTTCCTACAGGATATACTTTTGTGAGTTCAACACCATCCGTAGGAACTTATAATTCAGGAACAGGAGTTTGGAGTATTGGAGATATAAACGGAGGGATAGCTGTAACATTAAAAATTGTTGCCAAAGTAAATGCTAGTGGAGCTTATACTAATACTGCAGTAATTCCGGCATCTGTTTTGGATACTAATTCAGCAAATAATTCGGCTAGTATTTCAACAACGCCAAATCCTTTGCCAACAGCTTCAATAAACGGAACATTAACAGCATGTTATACAACTACATTAACAGCAGTTACCAATGCTGGTTCTCCAGCATATGTTTGGTATAAAGATAACGTCGTAATTTCAGGACAAATATCATCTACACTAGTTGTTACAGTTGATGGAGACTATAAAGTTAAAGTCACCAATACAGCTACAACTTGCGAAAATACTTCTGCAGTTTCAACGGTTAAAGTTAGTGATACCCAAAAACCAACAATTACCTGTCCGTCAAATGTTACGGCTGTAGCCGATGCCAATTCCTGCGCTGCTACGGGAGTTGTTTTGGGAACACCAACAACAACTGATAACTGTACAGGCACAATCACGGTTACCAATAATGCGCCATCAAGTTTTCCAATCGGAATTACTACGGTGACCTGGACAGCAAAAGATGCTTCAGGAAATACACAAACGTGTACACAAACGGTAACAGTTAGCGATACCCAAAAACCAACAATTACCTGTCCGTCGAATGTTACGGTTGTAGCCGATGTTAATTCATGCGCTGCTACGGGAGTTGTTTTAGGAACTCCAACAACAACGGACAACTGCACAGGAACAATCACAGTTACCAATAACGCACCATCAAGTTTCCCAATCGGAATTACAACAGTAACCTGGACAGCAAAAGATGCTTCAGGAAATACACAAACGTGTACACAAACGGTAACAGTTAGCGATACCCAAAAACCAACAATTACCTGTCCGTCGAATGTTACGGCTGTAGCCGATGTTAATTCATGCGCTGCTACGGGAGTTGTTTTAGGAACTCCAACAACAACGGACAACTGCACAGGCACAATCACAGTTACCAATAATGCACCATCAAGTTTTCCAATCGGAATTACTACGGTGACTTGGACAGCAAAAGATGCTGCAGGAAATACACAAACGTGTACACAAACGGTAACAGTAAGCGATACCCAAAAACCAACAATTACCTGTCCGTCGAATGTTACGGCTGTAGCCGATGTTAATTCATGCGCTGCTACGGGAGTTGTTTTAGGAACTCCAACAACAACGGACAACTGCACGGGAGCAATCACAGTTACCAATAACGCACCATCAAGTTTCCCAATCGGAATTACTACGGTGACTTGGACAGCAAAAGATGCTGCAGGAAATACGCAAACGTGTACACAAACGGTAACAGTAAGCGATACCCAAAAACCAACAATTACCTGTCCGTCGAATGTTACGGCTGTAGCCAATGCCAATTCATGCGCTGCTACGGGAGTTGTTTTGGGAACACCAACAACAACTGACAATTGCACAGGAACAATCACAGTTACCAATAATGCACCATCAAGTTTTCCAATCGGAATTACAACAGTAACCTGGACAGCAAAAGATGCTTCAGGAAATACACAAACGTGTACACAAACGGTAACAGTTAGCGATACCCAAAAACCAACAATTACCTGTCCGTCGAATGTTACGGTTGTAGCCGATGTTAATTCATGCGCTACTACGGGAGTTGTTTTAGGAACTCCAACAACAACGGACAATTGTACAGGAGCAATTACAGTTACCAATAATGCACCATCGAGCTTTCCAATTGGCGTTACAACAGTAACCTGGACAGCAAAAGATGCTTCGGGAAATACACAAACGTGTACACAAATGGTAAAAGTAGTAGGTCCAATTAAAGCAAATGATGATATTATATCTTCATTTAATGGATTTTCAGGAGGAGTTGCTGTTTCAAATGTTTTAAGTAATGATCTTTTAAACTGTAACGCTGCAATTACAAGCGATGTGAATCTTACTTTAGCAAGTACTTTACCTTCTGTTTTAACTTTTAATACGACTACTGGATCAGTAACAGTTAATCCAAAAACTCCTGCTGGTACTTATTTATTTGATTATACGATTTGTGAAAAATCAAATACAACTAATTGCAGTACAGCATCAGTTAAAATTACAGTTGTTGCTCCAGTTATCGACGCTGTTACAGAAACTACGACTTCAATCAACGGAAACACGGGAGGAACGACAACAGAATCAGTAATTACAAATGATACCTTAAACGGAAACCCGGTTGTAATCGGCACAAATCCCGGAGAAGTAAAACTAACGGGAATCACCTTTCCAACAGGATTAACCTTAAACGCAGACGGAACAGTAACAGTTGCAGTGAACACTGCTGCAGGAAACTACAATGTAGAATATAGCATCTGCGAGATTACCAACCCGACAAACTGTGATTCTGTAATTTCAGTGGTTGTGGTAGGAAAACCAATCATTGACGCGGTAACTGAAACTACGGCTTCAATCAATGGAAATGCAGGCGGAACGACAGCAGAATCAGTAATTACAAATGATACCCTAAACGGAAACCCGGTTGTAATCGGAACCAATCCAGGAGAAGTTAAACTAACAGGCATCACAGTTCCAACAGGATTTGTATTAAATACAGACGGAACAGTAACGGTTGCAGCTAATACTGCAGCCGGAAACTACAATATAGAATATAGCATCTGTGAGATCACCAACCAGACAAACTGTGATTCTGTAATCTCGGTGGTTGTGGTAGGAAAACCGACCATCGACGCTGTTACAGAAACTACAGCTTCAATCAATGGAAACACAGGCGGAACAACAATTTCACTTGTAAATAATGATACTCTAAACGGAAATCCGGTTGTTATCGGAACAAATCCCGGCGAAGTTAAATTAACCGGAATCAGCGTTCCAACAGGATTAACCTTAAATGCAGACGGAACAGTAACGGTTGCAGCGAATACTGCTGCCGGAAACTATAATGTTGAATACAGCATCTGCGAGATCACTAACCCGACCAACTGTGATTCTGTAATCTCAATGGTAGTAGTTGGAAAACCAACCATTGACGCTGTTACGGAAACTACAGCTTCAATCAATGGAAACACAGGTGGAACAACAATTTCACTTGTAAATAATGATACTCTAAACGGAAATCCGGTTGTTATTGGAACAAATCCTGGCGAAGTAAAACTAACCGGAATCACCGTTCCAACAGGATTAACCTTAAATGCAAACGGAACAGTAACTGTTGCGGCGAACACTGCTGCTGGAAACTACAATGTAGAATACAGCATCTGCGAGATCACCAACCCGACAAACTGTGATTCTGTAATTTCAGTGGTTGTGGTAGGAAAACCAACCATTGACGCGGTAACTGAAACTACGGCTTCAATCAATGGAAATGCAGGCGGAACGACAGCAGAATCAGTAATTACAAATGATACTTTAAACGGAAATCCTATTGTAATCGGAACCAATCCCGGAGAAGTTAAATTAACCGGAATCACCGTTCCAACAGGATTAACCTTAAATGCAAACGGAACAGTAACAGTTGCAGCGAACACTGCTGCCGGAAACTATAATGTTGAATACAGCATCTGTGAGATCACCAACCCGACAAACTGTGATTCTGTGATTTCAGTGGTTGTGGTAGGAAAACCAGCCATCGACGCGGTAACTGAAACTACAGCTTCAATCAATGGAAACACAGGAGGAACAACAGCATTGTTAACAGCTAACGATACCCTAAACGGAAACCCGGTTGTAATCGGAACCAATCCCGGAGAAGTTAAATTAACCGGCATCACCGTTCCAACAGGATTAACCTTAAACACAGACGGAACAGTAACGGTTGCAGCGAACACTGCTGCCGGAAACTATAATGTAGAATACAGCATCTGTGAGATCACCAACCCGACAAACTGTGATTCTGTAATTTCAGTGGTTGTGGTAGGAAAACCAGCCATCGACGCGGTAACTGAAACTACAGCTTCAATCAATGGAAACACAGGAGGAACAACAGCATTGTTAACAGCTAACGATACCCTAAACGGAAACCCGGTTGTAATCGGAACCAATCCCGGAGAAGTTAAACTAACGGGAATCACCGTTCCAACAGGATTGACATTAAACACAGACGGAACAGTAACGGTTGCAGTGAACACTGCTGCCGGAAACTACAATGTGGAATACAGAATCTGCGAGATCACCAACCCGACAAACTGTGATTCTGTAATCTCAGTAATTGTAGTTGGAAAACCAACCATTGATGCGGTAACCGAAACTACGGCTTCAATCAATGGAAACATGGGAGGAACTACAACAGAATCAGTAATTACAAATGATACCCTAAACGGAAATCCTATTGTAATCGGAACCAATCCCGGAGAAGTTAAATTAACTGGAATCACCGTTCCAACAGGATTAACCTTAAATGCAAACGGAACAGTAACTGTTGCGGCGAACACTGCTGCCGGAAACTATAACGTAGAATATAGTATCTGCGAGATCACCAACCCGACAAACTGTGATTCTGTAATTTCAGTGGTTGTGGTAGGAAAACCAACCATTGACGCGGTAACTGAAACTACGGCTTCAATCAACGGAAATGCAGGAGGAATAACAATTTCACTTGTAAATAATGATACCCTAAACGGAAATCCGGTTGTTATTGGAACAAACCCTGGCGAAGTAAAACTAACCGGAATCACCGTTCCAACAGGATTGACATTAAACGCAGACGGAACAGTAACAGTTGCAGCCAATACCGCTGCCGGAAACTACAATGTGGAATACAGCATCTGCGAGATTACCAACCCAACAAACTGTGATTCTGTAATCTCGGTGGTGGTAGTTGGAAAACCAGCCATTGATGCGGTAACCGAAACTACGGCTTCAATCAATGGAAATGCAGGTGGAACGACAGCAGAATCAGTAATTACAAATGATACTTTAAACGGAAATCCGGTTGTTATTGGAACAAATCCTGGCGAAGTAAAACTAACGGGAATCACCGTTCCAACAGGATTAACCTTAAACGCAGACGGAACAGTAACGGTTGCAGCGAATACTCCGGAAAATGATTATGAAATAGAATATAGTATCTGTGAAATTACAAACCCAACTAATTGTGATGTTGTAAAAAGTATTGTTACTGTTACAGGCGGTGTATTAATCGCAAACCCTGATGAAGTAGCTTCAGTAGTTGCTACAAACCAGCCACAAACTGTGGTAAATGTTTTTGACAATGATACAAACAACGGCATCGCTGTTGTACCAAATGACGTCAACTTAACAATAGCAACAGCAGATCCAACAGGATTTTTAACTTTAAACCCTGACGGAACCGTAACCTTGGGAGGAAACGCACCTTCAGGAATTTATGAAATCGTGTATCAAATCTGTGAGAAACTAAACCCGACAAATTGCAGCTCTGCTTCAGTAAAAGTAACAGTTGGCACACCAGTTATCAATGCAGTTGAAGA
>NZ_FRBX01000007.1:0-178936 GCF_900142715.1 Flavobacterium pectinovorum
CTTCCCATCCCGAACAGAGTAGTTAAGCCCGCCTGCGCAGATGGTACTGCAGTTATGTGGGAGAGTATGTCGTCGCCTTTCTTTTGAAAAACCCTGTTCTAATCAACAGGGTTTTTTATTCTTAATTTTATTTATATACAATTATAAGTAAATAAAAGGTACCTTAGCTCAGATGGTAGAGCAATGGACTGAAAATCCATGTGTCCCTGGTTCGATCCCTGGAGGTACCACATAATGCTCGGATGGTGAAATTGGTAGACACGCTGGACTTAAAATCCAGTGAACAGCAATGTTCGTGCGGGTTCAAGTCCCGCTCTGAGTACAAAAATCCCCCTTATTATTTTATAAGGGGGATTTTGTTTTTAAAAAAGGCTTTAGCTATTTTAGCTAAAGCCTTTTTTGTTTAATACTCTGCGCTATATTAATTTTAAGATAATCATTTAAAAGTTAAAGAATAGATGGAATAGAATTGCCACCATATTTCTATTTATCAAATAAAAAATAAATCTTCTATCTTTGAAAAGATAAACTATGGAAAAACTTAGAAAACATATTGAAGAAATTATCCCTATCACTAATGAGGAGTTTGAATCTATCAAGCCATTTTTTACGATACGAAAAGTTTTAAAAAATCAATATCTTATTCAACAAGGTGATGAAGCAAAATATGAATACATCATTATGAGTGGAATTTTTAGAGTTTTTTATCTTGATGAAGACGGTAAGGAACATATTGTACAATTCGCCACAGAAAATTGGTGGATGTCTGATTACATTGCTTATTTCAATCAAAAGCAGGCTAATATGTATGTTGTATGCATGCAGCCGGGAGAAGTTTTATGCCTCACACTCGATGGCAGAGAAAAACTCTCTGATACGCTTCATAAGATGGAACATTTTTTTAGAATAAAACTCACGAAAGGTTTTATTGCACTTCAGCAAAGAGTTATTTCACTTCTCTCAAATAATCCGCAGCAGAGATATGAGGAATTTGCAGATCTTTATCCAAATCTAATGCAAAAAATTCCAAAAAAATATATAGCTGAATATCTCGGAATTAGCCGCGAAACCCTTAGCAGGCTTTACTCCAACAACAAATAACATAACCTTGATTCTGAAAGTGTGATTCCGGTCACACTTTTTTTGTGACTTTGCTCCTCGTATTGAGGAGTAGAGCTGGCATAAATTTGTCCTATAATAATTCATTAACCAATAAAATTTATAGACATGAAAAAATTTATGCTTTTAACCCTTGCAATTGCCTTTTTTTCTTCGAATGCACAAAGTAAAAAGGAAAACACATCAGTAAAACAAACAGCAACACTTAAAAAAGAATCTACAATGAAAAAGAGAATTTTAATTATTGTGTCTAATGCCAATGCAATTGGACCAAATAACAGAAGAACCGGAACATTTCTTCCCGAAGTAGCACATCCTTATGCAGAATTTGACAAGGCAAACTATGAGATAGATTTTGCCAGCTTAACAGGAGATACCCCATATTTAGATGCACTTAATTTAGCAAATGATCCTGACAATCTTATTTTTCTAACAGGAAAAGGATGGGAAAAAATGCAGAAAGCTGTTAAACTATCAAATGTTGATGTTAGTAAATATGATGCTGTTTTTATACCGGGCGGATTAGCACCAATGGTTGATATGCCGGAAAATGAACTTCTTAAAAAAGTAATTAAAGAAACCTACGAACGAAATGCAGTTGTTGGAGCTGTTTGTCACGGTCCGGTATCCTTATTAAATGTGAAATTAAGCAACGGATCTTATCTTGTAAATGGTAAAAACATCACATCTTTTACAGATGAAGAAGAGCGAGGTTATGCTATCGCAGATGTACCTTTTTTGTTAGAAACTGCATTAACCAAACAAGGAGCAAAATTTCATGCAGCTGCAGTTTGGTCAGCTCACAGCATTGCTGATGGTAATCTCGTTACGGGACAAAATCCTGCTTCGGCAAAAGGAGTAGCTGAAAAAATGATTGTCATTTTAGAATCGCCTAAAAAATAATGAAACTAATTGTATGGATCTTCTTCAGAAAAAAAAGGAGGTTCATGCAATTTTAAAATAAATATAATAATATTAAAAAAAATCAAAATGGAAAATCAAAATCCAGTTCATGTTTTTGCTACATGGAAAGTGAAAGAAGGTCAGATCGAAAATGTCTTGCACTTGCTAAAAGCAGTACATAACGAAAGCATCAAAGAAGAAGGTAATTTGTTTTATAAAGTCCATCAAAGCAATTCGGATGTAAATACAATTGTATTATTTGAGGGATATAGTAATGAAGCTGCTGTTGCAGAACATAGAAATTCAGTACATTTTCAAGATTTAGTTTTAGGTAAAATTGTGCCTTTGTTAGAGAATAGGGAGATTGTTTTAGTGACGGATTTAAAATTTTAATTTTCAATATTGGGAATTAAGATATTGTAGTCATTGATAATTTGACTAAATTTAAAGAACAATCATAAAAAATGAACCCAAATATTTGATAACATTTTTCAGGTTAAGTATTAAAAAAACATTTATGGAAAAGACCACAAAAATATTATTCCCTTACGATCAGACTCTGGTCAAAGAATTACCGCTGTTAAATAGTAACGATGTTGAGAATATATTAAATACAGCCCAAAAATTATTTAATGACCAATCTAATTGGCTTCCGGCTTTTGAAAGAATTGAAATTTTAGAAAAAGCAGCTTCGATAATGAGTGAAAGAAGTGAGGAATTGATTCATTTGGCAATAAGCGAAGGCGGAAAGCCCTATAAAGATTCAAAAGCGGAAATACTTAGAGCCATCAAAGGTGTAAAATTAGCAGCAGAACATATAGCGCAAATAAAAGGAGAACAAATCCCGATGGGACTTACTGAAGCTTCTTTAAACAGAATTGCTTTTACGTCAAAAGAACCAATTGGCGTTGTTGTTGCAGTTAGTGCATTCAATCACCCATTAAATTTAGCAGTACATCAAATTGCTACTGCCGTTGCCGCCGGTTGTCCTGTTATATTTAAACCATCAAGTAATACACCCTTATCTGGTCTTGCACTGGCAGATATTTTAAAAGAAGCCGGTTTGCCCGAAGGATGGCTGCAAGTAGTGTTATGTGATAATGAAACTGCAGAATTATTGGTTACAGATTCAAGAGTACATTTTTTCTCTTTTATTGGTTCAGCAAAAGTAGGCTGGTCTCTAAAAAGCAAATTGCCGCCGGGAACAAGATGTGCTTTAGAACATGGTGGCGCCGCTCCTGTAATTGTGGAGAGCGATGCCGATTTTAACGAAATGATTCCTGATTTGGTAAAAGGAGGGTTTTATCATGCGGGTCAGGTTTGTGTTTCAGTTCAGAAAATTTATGTAAATGAGGAAATTTGTGATCGTTTTATTGAACAGTTTTCGCAGGCAACCAACAAATTAATTGTTGGAAATCCGTTTGATGAAACTACAGATGTAGGATCGCTTATAACTCCAAAAGAAGTTAACCGCATTGAGGAATGGGTTAATGAAGCTATTGAAAATGGCGCTAAATTAATTACAGGAGGAAAAAGAATTTCAGAGACTTGTTTTGAACCGACAATTCTGCTTAATCCTTCAGAAGATTCTAAAGTATCGACTAACGAGATTTTCGGCCCCGTTGTTTGTATTTATCCTTTTACAAATAGAGAAGAAGCAATAAATAAAGCCAACGCTTTGGATGTTCATTTTCAGGCAGCGGTTTTTACAAAGAATATTGATATTGCTTTGAGTACGGCCAAAAAACTAAATGCTACTGCAGTTATGATTAATGATAATACTGCCTTTAGAGTAGATTGGATGCCGTTTGGAGGCAGAGATGCATCAGGTCTTGGAATGGGCGGGATTTCATATACTATAAATGATATGACAAGAGAAAAATTAACTGTGTTTAAAAGCAAATCTATATAAGTTTGCAGAAAAATAGCCTTTAAATTTACCCATAAAAAAGTCCTAATTTTGATTAGGACTTTTTTTGATTATTCTTTTTTATTTTCAAGCTGTACTTCGAATTTACCCCAAAAAGGACTGTCAGCCATAAGCGAATGTCCAATTACAATAATATGATTTCCTTTTTGCTTGAGTTGAATTTTTAAATCCATTCCAAATGGGCCATCTGAGGATTTATCCGGGAAAATAATTTGGTTGAAACGGATGTTTCCTTTGCCGGTAGACGGAATGATCTTTGCATTCAATTCGCCTAAATCTTCATTTTTAAATTTGACATATATTTTAGAATGAATAGAGTCTAAAGAGCCTTCAGCTGTGTATAAACCTTTGTCATTCGCAAAATTCATAAAAATAGTATCGTCTATTTGTTTGTTCTCTTCTTTTTTCTCCTCTTTATTTTTCTTCGTGAAAATAGTATCTGAGGTTTCAACAGTAGTTTTCTTGGTTCCTTTTTGTTGACATGAAAAAACGAGAATTGATAGTAAAAGAATTAAATAATTTTTCATAATCGTATTTTTAAGTAAGTGTCTCAAATTTAATTCCTTTTTAAAAATGCCTTGTTATATAATAGCATTTGGAAATTGCAGGATTTAGATAATCATAACGATTTACTTAAAGTTTATTTTTTTTGCTCCAAGCTATAAATAAGGCAGCAAAAATAATGAAGATATTAAAACCAATATCTTTAGCTTCTTCTCGAAAGATATGAAAGACAATAGCGCTAAACATTAATACTATAATTCCGTAAGCTGAATAAACTGTTAGTCTGGATTTATTGTTCAATAGAGAAGGAAATAGAATTCCTATTGCCGCTAAAAGATCAATTATCCCAGTAATAGGTACTAAAATCACATTATCTTTTATCCAAGGAAATGGCAGATCGTTTGGTTTAAAAATTTTCATAAATCCTGCCCATGCAAAAATTGTAAATAGCAGCATTTGAACTATCCATACGATGATTTTTTTCAATTTTTTAATTTTGTTTTCTTCCATTTTTTTATAAGTTTTTATCAAAATTAGATACTTTTACTATCCAAACGATATTACTTTACCTCTGGATAGTACTATCCGGAAGTAAAGTAAATAGATAATCAATACGTTATGATATCAAAAGGTGGATGCCCTAAAACAATGCTTTCTATAAAAGATGCTCTTGAAGCGGTAGAGGGAAGATGGAAATTACTTATTCTTTTTTCTCTTGCTGAACATCCAAAAAGATTTGGAGAATTATCAAAAAGTGTAGTTGGGATTACAGATAAAACGCTGTCAAGAGAATTAAAATTATTAGAAGCAAATAAACTTATTACACGTCAGGTTTATGATTCATTTCCTCCAAAAGTCGAATATTCAATCACAGAGCATGGAATTTCATTAGAAAAAGTATTAGATGAATTGCATTTTTGGGGACTTCTTCACAGGTCAAAAATATTAAAAGATTCCTGATATTGTCATTTTTAATATGAAGACAGGACTTTTTTATGGGAAGACTAATATTTTCCAGATTTCAGGTTCTTTAATTCTTCCAATACGAAAAAAACGACATTAACTAAAAGTCAATGTCGTTTTATTAATTATTTTGGTTTTAATTTATTTGTAAAAAATATTTTAGTTACCAAATATGTATCTAAGTGTAAATTGTGCTTGCCAAACATCTGATGTTGAAGAGTTCTTTTGGAAAGTATCTTTAATTAAATACCTGTTTCCATTAGGATCTGTTTGTGTAGCAAGGGTATAAACAGGGACATTTGCACCTGTTGTACTAGAATAAGCTAGAACATTTGGATTTGTTGCTCTTTGTGATAATCCCCAGTCTTTATTTACCATGTTTGTAAAGTTCAGGATATCAGCTCTAAATTGGAAAGTATTCTTTTTACCAGCTATTTTGATGTATATATCTTGAGAGATAGATAAATCTAATCTGTGTAACATTGGTAAAGTAGATTCATTTCTTTGAGCATATTGACCTCTTCTTGAACGTAAATATTTATCCTGATTGATATAAGCATCAAACGCAGCTCTTTGCTCATCTTGTGAGTAAGTTCTTGAAGTTGTAACATTATTTACTGTACTAGATACTACAAGAGGAGCAAACGTAAGTTCACTTGCGCTGTTTGGTACATAAAGCAAATCATTACCACTAATTCTGTCTCCATTCATATCTCCACTATAAGTGTAAGTAAATGGACTAGCTTGTTCTCCAATATAACCTAAGTTGATAGAAGTTGCACCGCCAAGACCTTTACCATATTCAATTCTGTAACCAATAACTCCAACCAAACGATTTGGTGTATTGTTGTTTGAATTAGATACATCCAAATCATTATTTCCATTTACAGATCTCGCACTTGTCCATGAACCTGAAGCTACTGAACCTGGAGACATTAAATCTGTCGCATTAGAGTGCGTGTAGGCGAATGATCCCCAAAGTCCTCTTTGGTATGGGTATTCTAATTTAAATGTTGTAGAATAAAAATATCCTTCATCAGAGTTTGCTAAAACGATACCGTTTGAAACATTATCATTTACACGTGTTCCGGCATCATTACGAGAATATCTTGGTCTGTTGTCAGTACCGCTAAATGTTCCAACCGGAGCATCAAAGTTAGCATTGTAATAAGTGATCGCATTAATATTTTTTTGAAGTATTCCTTCAACTGTACCTGTAAATCCAAAAGGAAGTTTTTGATCAACTGCCATTGTAGTTTTCCAAACCTGAGGAGATTTGAAGTTTTTCTTATTAAATGACAAGTCATAAGTTGATGGAGCTGTAGGTGTAGTTGGAGTAAAATATTGTGCTGGATTTGCTGTAAAACCATATCCTTTTGTATATACATCAGCACCACTAACATCGACAACACCAGTAAGAACTCCGTTGTTTCCAATTTGGTTTGATAAATATACACCAGGAGATCTACCAGTAAATACTCCTGAACCTCCTCGAACAATTGTTGAAGCATCACCATTTAAGTCAAGGTTGAAACCAACTCTAGGCTCGAATAAGATTGCTGCATCCGGCATTGAACTAGTATTGAATTTTTCGCCATCAGCGAAAGTCATAGCAGTAACTGTTGGGTTTTCTAATGCTGTATCAGCATACCATATTCTTGAAGCTCTTAAACCAACAGTTAATTTAAATTTATCACTCAATTTCATTTCATCCTGAGCATATAAATCTAATTTGTTAGATTTTAGTATTTGCATTGGTTCAGCACCTCCAGGTAAAGCGGAATATTTAAATTGAACTTTATTCGGCATAGTACTAATTGTAGTTGATGGCGCGCCACCATTTGCAAGAGATTCATTTGCAGAAGCATAAAAATCTGCTAAAGAGTTAAAAACGTAAACTCCGTTTGATCCTGAGAAAAACAAGTTGCTAGATTTGAAATATTCAAAGTTTGCACCAAATACTAAAGAGTGTTTTCCAATAGTTTTAGTCAAATTATCTGTAAAGTGTAGTGTTGAGTATGACAGTTTGTTACCTTGAGTAAAAGGATCTAAACCAACTGAAATATAAGTAGCAGTTCCTTGTTTAATATCAATTGTAGGGAATAAACCACCACCAATTAAACCTCTGTCTTCAATTTGTTTATCATAACCTCCAATGAAGTTATTATACCATGAATTGCTTAATTTACTATTTAATTCTAATACAATAGACCTTGTATTATCTAAAATTGTATATCCACTATTTTTGAATGACATTGCTAATGCACTATTAGTTCTGTTACCAAAACCTAATGAATTTGAGTTAGAAGTTAACTGATCCGAAGATGAATTATGAAATACATAACGAGCAGTAAGTTTATGATTGTCATTGATATTCCAGTCAATTCTCGTTAAGAATTTTTTTGATTCTTTTGATGAATCATAGTTTTCCCATGCACCTGTATCATAACCAAACTTATCTTTCATAAAGTTAGAAAGAGTCTGCATTTCAGTATAGGTAGGAAGAGAAACCTGACCACTTGGTTGCGGAGAACCTGTAGATGTCCAGTTTGTAGCCGGGCTTACATTGTCAATAGTTTCAAAATTTCCAAAAAAGAATAATTTATCTTTGATAATTGGCGCTCCAATACGAGCTCCCCAGATTGTTTCTTCAAATTTACCCGGTTTAATTGTTACATCCCCAGCGTGAGTACCGATAAAATCTTTTTTGTTATTTCTGGTAGAAGTATAAACAGATCCTTCGATTTCGTTTGTTCCACTTCTTGTTACGGCATTAATCCCCGAACCTAAAAATCCAGATTGACGAATGTCATATGGAGCAATGTTTACTTGTAACTGCTCAATTGCATCTAATGAAATTGCAGTCGAACCAGTTCTGCCTCCGGCTTGTGAATCTGATCCAAGTCCAAATCCGTTGTTGAATACAGAACCGTCAATAGTAAAATTATTTAATCTTGAATCCTGTCCGCCAAATGTTCCGTTAGCTCCTGCATTTGCATTGTATTTTGTAACAGAGTTTATCGAACGGGCTCCTAATACAGGAACTGCAGCTATTTCTCTGTTTGAAAACTGTTGTGAAGCACCAGTTCTTCCTTTATTAAAATTTCCTTTTGATTTTGTAGAAACCACAACTTCCTGAAGTGCATTTGGTTCTTCATCAATAGTAATGTTTATAGTCAGGTTGTTACCTAAACCGACATTAATGTCTGTTATTTCTGTTGTTTTGTAACCAATATAAGTTACTTTAACTGTGTAAGGACCTCCTGGTCTCAAACCTTGTGCAGCGTATCCACCGTCAAAATCAGAAGTTGAGAAGTACTTTGTTCCCGTTGGTTTATGAACAATTTCTACTGTCGCCCCAGGCAGAGCCTCCCCCTTATTTGATCTAACAATCCCAGACATGGCAGAACTCGTAACTTGAGCATGACCTAAAGTCGAGAGTAAAATAATCAAAATAAAAATAATTTTTTTCATCTAATGTTTTATATTGGTTTAATTTTTTGGCAAAATTATGAGATTGAAGAAGCCCGGTGTTAACTCAATATTAACAAAATGTAGTGGTTTGGGTAGTGAATGATTTTTGTAAGAATAAAAGGATTTTAAGACATGTTTATTGATTTTTAATAAAAAAATAAGATGTTTTAGTTTTATATAATCTTAAGAATTTTACGTCAATTTTATGAGTTCTTATTTAGAGCAGTCTGCTTTTTTGACTAACTTTATTATATAACGAAAGATTATTAATCGATTAATTTTTATTTAAAGTAAGTTATACTGCAAAAGCTGTGGTAACTGTAATTAAAAACATTTGATATGAACAAAGTAATTGGACTTTTCGCAGGAAGTTTGCGTAAGGAATCATTTTCAAGAAAAATAGCTAAAGCAGTTGCAGCAATGGCACCTGCAGGATTTGAGTTTAAAATAATTTCGTTGGGTGATTTGCCGCTTTATAATCAGGATTTTGATGATGAAAATCAAGTGCCGGAATCCTACACTATTTTTAGAAATGAAGTAAAAGTAATTGATGGTGCTATTTTTATAACACCGGAATACAACAGATCAGTGCCCGCAGTTTTAAAAAACGCATTGGATGTAGGTTCGCGTCCTTACGGAAAAAGTGTGTGGGACGGTAAACCGGGAGCCGTATTTAGTAATTCGCCAGGCAGTATTTCTGGCTTTGGTGCTAATCATCATTTAAGACAAAGTTTGGTTTTTCTAAATGTTCCTGTTATGCAGCAGCCTGAAGTTTATCTTACTAAAGTAGATGAACTTTTTGATGAACAAAGAAATATTCAGAAAGAAGAGATTAGGGAGTTTCTTCAAAAAGCTGTTGATGCATTTATTGTCTGGTTTAACAAAAATTCCAGTCAATAAAGGTGAAATATCATTTAAAATTAAAAAAAGCCCTTCTTATAATTAAGAAGGGCTTTTGTATCAACGATAATGATCTGTTGTTATTTTTTTGCTGCGTTCACATCAATACCAATCTCAATATCTTTACTGATCATCCATTCTGCAGGATCAGCCTCAGAAGCTCCAAATTTGATATCCCAATCTGTACGGTTAACAGTAAATTTAGCCTGAATTGATGCAGTTCCTTCAGCAACAGTAACTTTTGCCGGGAAAGTAACATTTACTGCTTTTCCTTTTAAGGTAAGATTACCGCTTACTGTTTTATTAGCACCTTCAATTGCATCTTTAGCAGCAGGATCTAATGCCGCAACTTTTGTAATTTTAAAAGCTGCCGTTGGATTTTTCTCTACATCAAAAAAATCAGCACCTTTTAAGTGAGCCTCCAATTCAGAATATTTTTTATCTTTTTCTGTTACAGATGCCGGATCAACTTTAATAGATTTCATATCTATTACAAAGTCACCTGCTGTAAGTTCTCCGCCTTCAACAGAAACTTCTCCTGATGTAAGGCTAAGAGTTCCCCAACGAGGAGCAAAACCACCTTTATGAAATGCTTTCCAGTTTACTTTCGAGGTTTCTAAATTTACCGGTAAAACTTCCCCTTTTTTTTCTGCAACCTCTTGTTCTGCAGCTGTCGTTGTCTCGTTAGATGATTTTTTTCCGCATGACGTTAAAAATAAAGTAACCGCTGCTAATGTAAATACGCTTATTTTTTTCATTTCTTATCTGTTTAATTATTTATTTTAAATATTGAGAGAGTTAAATTATGGAAATTTTCTCATTATTTCTATTGAGTAAGTTTATTTTTTTTAATTAAAATATTAATCACGTTCTCCTGCTTTGAACACCGAGGTTTTTATGTTCAATAATAATTCCGGCATTTTTCTTTTTTAATCAAACTTACATCCATAGTTAAGTATAAAATGAAGTGTTGTAACTAATGATTTTTAAACTTTGTATTCATAAAAGAAGAGGATGAAAAATAATAGAATTACAATTCTTGCATTGGTATTATTTACAAGCTTAATCAATGCCCAGAATAATATTGAAAATTTTAAAAATAAAAAGATGAATGATTTAGAAGTACTCAAAATAGAAAGCCATGTTTCGGGATTAAAAATTGCCATAACACACAAAGAGCCAAAGGTTCCTTTAGACGATTATGCTATTCTTTTTTTGCACGGTTCTTCATTTCCATCTGCATTATCTTTTGGTTTTAAGATGAATAACTATTCAATGATTGATAGTATGTCAGATAATGGTTATGAGGTATATGCACTAGATTTTTTGGGTTACGGAAATTCGGACCGATATAATGAAATGGAAACAAATTTAGTAAATAGCAAACCTGTTGGAAGAGCTCTGGATGTTTATAAAGATGTAGATAAAGCAGTTGATTTTATTATAAAAAAAACAGGAAAACCAAAAGTATATTTAGTAGCTCATTCCTGGGGAGGATCTGTTGCGGCCTTATATGCTACACAATTTCCCGATAAAGTTTCTAAGCTGGTTTTGTTTGCAGCTATTACTAAAAGGGAAAATACTTCTGAGGCTGAAAAAAAAGAATATTCTTTTGAAACTATGACGCCCGATGAAAGAATAAATTCAATGAAAAATTTGACCCCACCAGAAAAAGAATGTCAATTGGAAACCGAAGTTTTTAATGTTTGGGGAGATAATTGGCTAAAATCTGATCCATTAGCTGTAAAATTTAAATCTAATAGTATTCGTTTTCCCTCAGGTCCCTCTCAGGATGTGGAAGATTTATTACACGGAAAATCATATTATAACCCAGCCAATATAAACGCTTCTGTTTTAGTAATTCGGGGTGAATGGGATCAATATCCTAACAATATTGATGGTGAAAAATTATTTTCGTCTCTGGAAAATGCTGCTTATAAAAAATATGTGGTTATCGAAAAAGGAACTCATGTTATGCAGCTTGAAAAAAGCCGTTATCAATTATATGATGAAATTCTTCGGTTTTTAAAATTTGGGCTAAATACTAAATTTAAATAGTAGATTTTAAATTGTCACCATCTTTTAAATGAAGCCTTCTAAAAACTAAACCGGATAAAATAGTCAAAGAACCAACAACTAAAAAGGTGTAGCGAAAGGCATTGTGAATCTCGTTATGAATGAGTTTTACATCTCCCTGAAAAATTTTGAGTACCAATAATCCAAAAGCAATACCAAAACCAATCGCCAATTGTTGATTTACAGAAACTAATGAATTACCGCTGCTTGTGTGATAAACCCTTAAATCAGCAATAGAAATAGAATTCATCGAGGTAAATTGTATGGAGTTAAAGAAACCCAAAACAGCAATAATCGGAATGTACCAATAAATAGATGTATGAATTGACGGAATAGCCAGAGCGCAAATTAATATACCAATAATAAAAGTGTTGACCATTAATGTTTTACGATATCCAAAAGTATTTAGAATTTTAATTACTGCCGATTTTCCAAACATTGCGGTAAGTGCCATAGGTGCAACAATCCATCCTGAGGTCACTGCAGACTGACCATAAGCAATCTGGATCATCATAGGCAATAGCAAAGGAATAGAACTAAAACCCAGGCGAGTTGCCAAATTACCAACAATACCCACACGAAAGGTTCTTACCTGAAATAAGTTTAAGGGAAAAATAGGGTTATTATCTTTTGCAGCATGGCGATAATACCAATACAGCATTAAAAATCCTGACATCAAAACAACTAAAACCGGTGATAAACGAACAGTATTGCCAAACAATTCTAAAGAAATAGACAATAGGAGTGAAGCGGCTGCAAAAATCAGGAAGCCTTTTAAATCAAAATCAATTATTGGAGATTTGTAATCAGGCATATATTTTAAGCTTAAAATAATACCAATAATACCAAAAGGAATATTGATTAAGAAAATCCAGTGCCAGGATAAATAATCGACCATATATCCTCCAATCAACGGACCTAAAACAGGTCCAATTAGAGCTGGAATGATAGCAAAATTCATTGCCTGTAATAATTCATTTTTTGGAAATGTTCTAATAAGCGCCAGTTTCCCTACAGGTGTCATTAAACTTCCTCCAATACCCTGAATAACACGGGCAAAAACCAAATGCATTAAGTTTTGAGAAAGGGCACAAAACAATGAACCAAGGCTAAAAAGTAATAAAGCAAAAATAAATATTTTTCTGGTTCCAAATTTGTCTGACAAAAAACCGCTTACAGGCATAAAAAGCGCCAACGTTAATACATAACTGATGATAGCATTTTGCATTTCCAGCGGCGATTCATGCAAATCTTTGGCAATAGCAGTTATAGAAGTATTAAGGATTGTAGAATCAAGCATTTGCATAAAAATGGAAGTTGCCAGAATAATAGGCAATATTTTTTTCGTCGCTTCTTTATCAATAATAACGTTCATAGATTTCTGTTTTTTGCCTGAAACAATTTAAGCTGTAGTTCTTAAAGCCTTATTTAGCTCATGAGTTCTATAAAATTACGAAAGATATCCTAATAATTTGCTTTTAGAATTTAATTGATTTAATCTTTAACTAAATAACAAAAGATACCATATTTGATATCTTTTGTTTAAAATTTGAATTAATTTTTAAAAGTCCTGTCATTATTTTATTGCTCTGTATTACAAGAATCATTCTGAATGTTGATTTACTATTTTATAACAAAACCATTTGTTTTTAATACTTCGGCAACTTTAATTACAATTTCAGAGCGATGTTTACCATCCGTAACCTTTAAGTCGGTTTTTACCCAATATCTTACATTGACTTGTACAACGGCACCTGTAATGCCAGATACTACAGCCGAATTGGAATATCCTTTATCTACAATTTCCTCATCTGCTTTCATGACCTGGGTGATCAATTCAATTGCCTTGTTATAATCAGATCCATATTCAAGCCCAATTGTAAAATCCTGAAGAAGAAATCCTTCACTATTAAAATTGATAAGCGTGTTTTTTATTAATAATGCATTTGGAATATAAATGTTTTTGCTGTCACTTTTTATCTGTGTATCACGAAGGTTCAATGCCACGACTTTTCCTTTTACACCGTTACTTTCGATAATATCACCAACAGAAAAAGGTCTTTTGAAAGCGAGTAAAATTCCCGCTAAAAAGTTTTCGCCAATATCTTTTAAGGCAAAACCAATAATAAACGCCGAAATTCCGGCACCGGCCAAAACACTTTGCGCGACGCCTGTAAGCCCAATAACGCGAAACATAAATAAAAACCCAATAACAATAAGGACCGCTTTGATAAGATTGGCAATAAAAGTCGCTAATAAAGGATCATGCATTCGTAGTTTTAATCTTCGATCTGCAAATCCCCGAACACGCGATGCTATAAACCAGGAGATTAAAACAACCAGAATTGCGAGTAATAATTTTGGCGTGATATCAACAATGTTTTGATAATATCCTTCTATATGTTGGGCAATGTCATGCAGAAATTCTTTCATAATAGGTTATATTTAAAAAAATTAAAGTTTAGAATTGAATGCAAAAACATCTGCACGAAGTACAGATGTTTTCAGGTAAATGAAAAAAGTAGTATCTTTTATTAAACGGTAATATTTAGTTTCGTTATTCTGCCGCTACAATATTTACGGTATTTAAGGCAACGTCATTTAGTAAACAATCTGCCTCTTTTTCTTCGGCCAGTGTTTGTGCTAATAATTTTGCAGCGTCATTTTCTCCCAAAGCTTTTGCAAAAGCGACTAAAGTACCATAAGTTGCAATTTCATAATGCTCGATTTTTTGTGATGCCGAAATAATTCCTGCATCTCTAACCGAGCCTGGAATTGTTTCAAGCAAAATACTGTCGCCTTCTTTTAATAATCCGGCCATAGCTTCGCATTTTTTTCCTTCGGCTTTTTCTCCAAGTATATCAAAAACTTTATCAAGTCTTGCAACATGATTTTCGGTAACGAGAACATGCTCTAAAATAACGCCCGAAAGATTTGCAGCCGTAGCATTGGCCGACATTTTTGGTAAGGCACCCACAAGTGCATTTTCTGCCCAGTAAATATCTTTAAGACTATCAATAAATAATTCTCTTAAATCTGCAGCAGCGTCTGATGCGGGTTCGACAAGACTATTTTTCTTGGTGCTTTTTGCGGCAGCAATTTTGGTTTCAGTTGGTTTTTCTGAATTTTTCATATCTTTTTATTTTGAATGTTAATTGTATAAGTTGGTTTCGCGTTCCCAAAAACGATGTTGTGCCATAGCAGCAATAAAATCTAATGCAAATGATTGTGTGCCAGGTTCGCTGGATAAAATAAGCCCGTCATCATTGTTTGTTATTTTGGCTACAAAAGGTGCTGCGCTTAATATTTTTGTTGCCTCGCCATCTGCACCAATTACTTTGCAGTGTTTATAAGCATCGTTTATAAATTCGTTCACATCATCATTTTCGGCTAAAAGATCAAGACCTAATCCATGCGGAATGTAAACGGCATCAAACAAAACAGATGATGCGGTTAGCAAACTATAATCTGCTGCAACTGCTCCGTCAGCATCTGTAACAACAGATCCTAAATGCGGCGCAACTATAAAACCTTTTGCATCTTCTTTAAGAAGCGCACTTTTCATGTTTAGGACTGCGGCTTCAGAAACTCCGTCAGAACAAATAATAGCCACTTTTCTGGAAGCAATTGTAGGCGAATTGGTAGGGTTTTTAAGCATAGAAAGAGCATCAGAACTGTCAACGGATGAATCTACTGTTTGTGGTTCCTGATTTCCATTTTCATTTTCCGGAGATACGCCCTGATTAATTGGAGTTTCCAATACAGGCGGAACCGTAGCACCAAGACCCAAGGCAACTTTTTCTGCTAATTGTGTATCAACCTGAGATAAAAGTCCCAGCATTCTGACTCTGACGGCAGTAGTTTCAACTTTTCCAAGTTCAAAACGCAGTGCTTTTACGATGTGGCTTTTTTCTACATCTGTCTGGCTGTTAAAGAATAATCTTGCCTGACCAAAATGATCTGCAAAACTTTCACTTCTTTCTCTTACTTTATGTGCATCGATGCGCTCGTTGAAACTCGCAAAACCGCCTTCGGCAATTTTAGCCTGATACGGACATCCTCCGCCAAGTGAATTTGGATGATAACTTACACGACCTTTATTAATTTCCTGACGCATATGTCCGTCACGTTGGTTATTATGCACCGGCGCAACGCTTCTGTTAATCGGAATTTCATGAAAATTAGGACTTCCTAATCTTGAAAGTTGTGTATCGGTATAAGAAAATAATCTTCCCTGAAGCAACGGATCGTTTGTAAAATCAATTCCCGGTACAACATGCCCTGGGTGAAAGGCAATTTGCTCTGTTTCTGCAAAGAAATTATCGGGATTTCTATCTAAAACCATTCTTCCCACAATCGTTACCGGAACAAGTTCTTCGGGAACAATTTTGGTCGGGTCAAGTAAGTCAAATTCATATTTGTGTTCGTCTTCTGCAGGAATGATCTGAACGCCTAATTCCCATTCAGGAAAATTTCCCATTTCGATCGCTTCCCATAAATCTTCTCTGTGAAAATCAGGATTTTTACCCGAAATTTTTTGGGCTTCATCCCACACAACAGCATGTGTTCCTAATTTAGGTTTCCAGTGAAATTTCACAAAAGTCGATTCTCCAGCTTCATTAATCAATCTAAAAGTATGAACTCCAAAACCTTCCATCATTCTATAGCTTCTTGGAATCGCACGATCAGACATTACCCACATAATCATGTGCATCGACTCGGGCATTAAGGAAATAAAATCCCAAAAAGTATCGTGAGCAGATGCAGCCTGAGGCATTTCATTATGAGGCTCTGGTTTTACAGCGTGAACTAAATCGGGAAACTTTGAGGCGTCCTGAATAAAAAATATGGGTATATTATTGCCAACAAGGTCATAAATACCTTCCTGAGTATAAAATTTAACAGCAAATCCTCGTACATCCCGCGCAAGATCTGTAGAACCTCTTGAGCCGGCAACGGTAGAAAATCTGGCAAAAACGGGTGTTTTTAATCCGGCTTCTTTTAAAAATCCCGCTTTTGTTAATTCAGGAATTGGGTTTGTTACTTCAAAAAAACCGTGTGCTCCTGAACCACGTGCGTGTACGATTCTTTCCGGAATACGTTCATGGTCAAAATGCGTAATTTTTTCTCTTAGAATAAAATCTTCGAGTAGTGAAGGTCCTCTTTCGCCGGCTTTTAACGAATTGTTATCATCGTTAATACGAACACCCTGATCAGTAGTCAGGAACTTATTAGTTCCGTCGGATTTGTTTATCGACAAATCACGCTGTTTTTCGTCTTGAAAATTTTTCATTAGTTTTTGCTTTGTTTAGATTTAATTTTTTTATGTTATCGTCACATTATGAGGTTTTTGTGATCTGAAATAAACTTATAAATCAAATTTAGCCTATACCGTTAATTTGAATTTATAAGATTATTCCGCAATATTGTACAATTACCATCCAACCAAAATCAATAGCAATTCTTTTTATATAATTTGAAGATGTGGTCGAATTTGCATCGTTACAATATCGCATCTCTTTGGCTGAGATAAACAGAATAGGGCACTCATAGCAATATCATACGCTTCGAGCATTTCCATTTTTTCTATTTTTTCCTTATGCTCTTCTTTAGTGCCTGGCTGCATATCACTTGTTACGGCTCCGGGTTCTATTAGTGAGACTTTAATTCCAAGCGGATTTAATTCCTTACGAAGCGATGTACTAAAACCTCGTATTGCAGATTTAGTAGCTACATAAATGGTGCTTTCCGGAGTACGGCTTTCGGCACTCATAGACCCAATATTGATGATATGCCCGGATTTTTGCTCTTTCATTCGCAATGAGGCTTCCTGAGCAAAAGCCAGGTAACCAGTAATATTGGTATCAATAATATACTTGTAATCCTTGTAAGTTTCCTGTGTAATTCCCGGAGCACCTAATGCTGCATTGTTAATAAGAATATCAATTCCGCCCAACTCAGTATCTACAATTTGCAATATTTTATCGATATCTTCTTTTTTGGTTACATCGGCAGGAGTTCCATAAACTTCGCAGCCGGGAAATTGCTGTTTAAGATCTTCGACAGCATTTTTAAAATCTTTTTCATCTCTTCCAAAAATAAGAACGCGTCCGCCCAGAGAGACCAATACATCGGCAATTGCTTTTCCTATTCCGGTTGTGCCGCCGGTTACTACAATTCGTTTGTCTTTAATATTTTGTCCAAAGTAATTTGTTAATTGTTCCATTGTTTGTTTTTTTATAAATGATTATTATTTGTAAGCTGCCTAAATTTCTACAGCAGTTACTATTTTTTATTAAATATTACCATTGAACTTTAACTGAACCCAGACCGGAAATTTTATATTCCTGTATGTTGACATTCTTTGTGAAGGGATCAAGAAGTTCATTATCAAAAAACACTTTCATTTGAATTTTACGGTCTTTGAGTTTTATAATTTTCAAATTGCAGATCATATCTTTGTGACCATCTAATTTGATAGTAATCGATTTTCCTCTTTTCGTATATTCATTAGGATAATCGATAAAAAGAAGAAAATCTTCATCGATTTTGATGTATTGTCTGGACACAATTCCAAAAGCCATTCCGCTGCCATATACTTCCTGACCTACCTGACCGCTTTTTTCCCAGCCATTGTACAAATCTTCCAAAGGAACCCAGAGATCGGCTTGTATTTCGCCTGTTTTAACTTCTTCCGAAAGCATTTCTTTTGGCAGCATTGTTGGATAATAATAAGCAATCCTGCTCACGGTATATTTAATAAACTCCGGAATTAGCGTTCTTAAAGAGGGCAAAATGTCAACATCTTTAGCCAGTGATAAATATTCTGATAAAGCTGCGTAGACTTCTAATTCTTCATAAGCAGCAGTATACGGTGCATCATTGAGGGGAAATATTGAAAAGAAATTATTATAGTTTTTACCATAACCATATTTGCAGTCATAAAGCTGGATATTTTTAAATAATCCGCTCAGACAGGTATAACTTATCTCGAGGTACAGCTTTTTATTAGTAATTTTAAATAATTCTAATAATGCCGCAGCGGCAAAAGCTGTATTATTGGCCTGGTATAATATATTTAAACCCAGATCTGCCAATTTTCTGGCTGCTTTTTCTGCTTCGTTTAAATAGCGTTTTTCTTTCGTTAATTTAAAAACCAGCAGCATTAAATGTGCGTACGATCCGGGAACATCCCTTTCTCCTCCGGCACCGGGAGCAGTTTCTTCCTTGATTATTTCGAGGGTTTCCATATTATAAAATACAGGCCATTTGTATTTAAAATGATGCGCCACTTTTATGACATACTCAATAGAATCTAATACCAGTTTTTTTGCTGTTTTGTCTCCAGCTAAAGCCAGTCTTGCCAAATTCATTAACGGATGGTGCAGATACCAGGAATCCATCACCATCTCTTTTTTTTGTTCTTCTGAGTTGTCAAGTTTGTCTACCATTGAAGGAAGCCATCTGTTAAGGCAATTTATCTTTGGATCATAAAAAGCAGGCAGTCCCTTAATTAACTCATCACAGATCGATTGTTTTTCACCACTCCATTTTTCAAATTCCTTAAAAGGTGCCAATACAGCCAATTGTACCATACTTTCAGGAGGTGTGTCATAGTCGCATAAGTAAGCATTTAGATACTGAATTCCGTTTGCCTGTTGCCATGCACCTTTGTTATGCTGTAAATCATTTAAAACTTTTTGAGCGATATCCGGCCAATTATGATATTCAATTCTTGGCTGTTCAAGCACTTTGTATATAGTAACAAGATTATTTAAAAAGTGCTCACAAATAGCTGTTGTATCTTTAAAAATATCAGTCTCTACTATTATATACGCATCTGATATTGTAAATGCCTGATTGGGAGGAAGAGGCAATTCATCCGTTGTTGGAAGCTGAAATCCAATTTCCGGCCATGTTCCTCCAACAGTATTTTTCGATTCTGTTTTGGTAACTTCGCAATACTCAGACAATGAAGTAAGATTTTGAAAATAAAAAAAGGATCCTGTTTGTGGTTTTGTAATGCTGGCAAATAACAATCCTGATCGCGACCCGAATTGTGCCATGTGAATATTTCCAGACGTATTTTCTAAACTTCCACTTTGTGTAAGCGGAATTATATCTCGTGGCCAAAACGGAATCATTAAGGCCGTTTTTGCTGTAAATGTTGTTGTATAATGTAATACACCTGCCGGAAAATTGATGCGAACTTCATAACTTCCCAATCTGGAATCGAGTACAAAAACAGTGGTATCCTCATCATCAAAAAGATTCGTAACTTCAAAACAGCTGTTCATAGCAAATGCCGCACGAAAAGCTATTTTTCCGTTTTCAGGCATCAATACCACAATCCATAAAGAATCACCTGTATTGTAAAATTGATAGGTGTAATCAACAATTTTTCTTTCTAAAAGTATTTCACTATTTTCAATATCTTCCTGCGCCGTAGCGCTCCAAGGTGTAACTGTTGGCATAATGATAGTTTTAATTGATTAAAAATCTTTTATATTTATTTCAAAAAAATAGCGCTATTCGCCTGTTTCCATATGAGGAGCATCGACAGGTTTAGATTGTGAAGAGCCAATTTGTCTTAGATAAACAGAAAGTATTACGATGGCAAAAACAGATAAAAATTCACTTTGCCAGTTTTGAAAAGATTCAAACCAAAACCTCGTATCTCCTAAATAATCAGAGGCAGATTCCAAAGGCATTCCTTTTAAGGCCAATTGCTCATTTTCATCTTTAAGGCTTCCGTAAAAATGAGCACAAAAAGAAAGTATAAACAATAACAATAAAACAATGGTAAGTGAATGTTTGTAGATTTTAAGAATCCAGCCGCCTTTTTTTACAGGCCAGGGTGCATCTTTTCGCGTAGGCGAAGGTTCTCTGTCAAATTCTTCTTCCTTGTCTAAATCTTTAGATTCTGAAGAACCCCGCTGCATAAAAAAAATGGTTAATACAACAAACAAGGCCATTTGTAGAAATTCGCTTTCCCAATTTTCAAAAGTCGATTGAATAAAATGACCTGAAATAAGATAAGAAGAAAGCGTAATAGCAGTACTGCCTTCATCAATCAATTCTTTATTATGTTCTTCGAACCCAAAAAATATTTGACCGATTAATGCGCCGAAAAATAATAGTAGAAAACAGATACTGAGTCCGTTATTTCGTAAAAAGTTTTTCATGGTTCTTGCTTTCTCACAAATTTCCGAAACACGATTGATTCCATTTTATAGAATTAGGGTAATCATTTATATTATTTTTAGGTAGATTAACTTACAAAAAGTTAATTCAGTTATTAAGAACACGACTGATTATATAATAAGAAAAACAACAGTTTTTAAGCAATTTTCATTTCTTAATCTAGGTTAATCGATAAACAGGTATAACGGAAGTAAATTTGTAAAAGAAAATCAAAACAACTTTAATACATAAAATACCATGGAAAATAAAATTTTAGGCTTACACCATATTACTGCAATTGCAGGTGACGCAAAACGTAATTTCGATTTTTACTCAAAAATTTTAGGATTAAGATTCATCAAAAAAACAGTGAATTTTGACGATCCGGGAACATACCATTTTTATTTTGGTGATGAGACAGGAAGTGCAGGAACAATTTTAACTTTTTTCCCTTGGGGAGAAGGAATTCAGCAAGGAAGAAAAGGTTCTGGAATGGCTACTGAAATAGGATATTCTGTTCCAAAAGGAAGCCTTGATTTCTGGCAAAAACGTTTTGAACAATACAATGTAATTTATAACAAACCTGCTGAGAAATTCGGAGAAAAATATCTTACTTTCTTAGATCCGGACGGATTAAAATTAGAATTGATCGAATCTAAAACAGACGATACCAGAAAAGCCTGGGAAACAGACGAAGTAAAAGCTGATGTTGCAACAAAAGGGTTTCATAATATTACTTTAACTTTAAACGATATTAAACCAACTGCTTTAGTTTTAACAGAAATATTTGGTTACAAATTGATTGATCAGGATGTAAATCGTTATCGTTATGCAACAGATGCTGTAGAAAATGCCGCAATTGTTGACTTAGTAGAATTGGCTGATGAAAAACGTGGTTTAAATGCAAATGGAACTGTTCACCACGTGGCTTTTAGAGTAAAAAATGATAAAATTCTAATGCACTTCCGTGAAAAAATAGAAGAGTTTGGATTGTCAATTACACCACAAATCGACAGACAATATTTCCATTCTCTATATTTCAGAGAACCAGGAGGAGTTTTGTTTGAAATCGCAACAGATAATCCCGGATTTACAGTAGATGAAAGCTTAGAAGAATTAGGACAAAACTTAAAACTTCCGGCACAATATGAATCACAAAGAGCTGCCATTGAAAAGCATTTGGTTAAAATTAATTAATTACTAAAATATATTTAAATCAATAAAAAAATGAAATTAGTTTACGCTTAAATTAGGCGTAAATTAATTTTATAAATAAAAAATACTATGGAAACAATAAAATTAGAATTAGACGAAAAAAAACATGGAGCTTTTAATCTTTATGTTGATGATAAAAAACTAGGAGAAATGACGGTAAGCATTAAACCGGGTTTGCTGACTGTTTACCATACAGGTGTTGAGCCTGAAGCTGAAGGAAAAGGTTATGCAAAAAAACTTTTGGATGAAATGACATCCTATGTACGTGCCAATAATTTGATGGTTTTACCACTTTGTCCGTATGTACATGCGCAGTTCAAGAAACATCCGGATGAATATCAGGATATCTGGAAAAAATAATTTAAAAAATACAATCATGAATTTAGAAAATATAACAGCAGGAACGCCTTTAAAAGAAGCAAAAAAAGCTTTAATCATGCTTCACGGGCGTGGTGCAGGTTCAAACGATATTCTTTCGATTGCGAAGTATCTTAAGGTTGAAGATTTTGCCTTAATAGCGCCTCAGGCAGAGAACAGAACCTGGTATCCGTATTCCTTTTTAGTACCGATTGAAGAGAATGAGCCTTCGTTTTCAAAATCCTTGGAAACCATTGCTCAGGTTGTTGAAGCAGTTCAGCAAAATGGAATTGAGAAAGAAAACATTTATTTCCTCGGATTTTCGCAGGGAGCTTGTCTTGCATTGGAATTTACAGCTAGAAATGCTATAAAATACGGCGGTGTTGTTGCTTTTACCGGCGGACTTATAGGCGATAAAGTGTATGAAAATCATTATTCAGGAAATTTTGAAAATACACCGATTTTCATCGGAACAAGCGATCCTGATTTTCATGTTCCCGTTGAAAGAGTAAATGAAACTGAAGTGCTTCTTAAAAAAATGGGAGCATTAGTTACAAAAAAAATATACCCAAATATGGGGCATACAATAAGCCAGGACGAAATAGATTTGGTTAATGATCTGGTTTTTAAAAAGTAATATTCTGTATCAAGAACTTAAAAAACTGCAATTTTCCCTGTTTGCATTTCGCCTGAGTTTGTAACTATTTTGTAGATATAAATTCCCGATGCAGTATTTTTTAGATGGATAGTATTGGTTTTAGAAAGTAAAGGAGAAGCAATAGTATTTTGTCCACTAATGTTGTAAAGATAGAAAATAGCGTTTCCTTCTTTTTTAGCATCAATATTTAATTCTTCATTTTTGCTCAGTAGTGTGGGGTGTACAAAAAACAAATCATCGCCTAAATAATTGGTATCAAGAATTAGCGAACTTACTACGTTATTGTTTTCTAAAATTATATTTATTTTATATTTATTGCTGCCCTTTATCGGGGCAGCATCCAAAAAAGAAAATGTTTTTGAATTGATGTCGCTTATTGTACTAATAACACTTTCAACATCATTAACTATTTTTACCAAATCAATTCTTTTAATGTTGTACAAACTGAAAAGACTGGCATATATCTTTACTTTATCCTCCTCAAAAACTTCTGCCAAAGTCAACTCAAAATAACAATTTGAGTTTTCGGCGTATTGTAATGTTGACTCACTTTTTATTCCTTCGGTATTGTCAAATACAGGAATTACCGTGTGGATTTTTCCATCAGTATAAGTATAACTGGTGTTTGTGGTTTGTTCTTTAAATTCTAAATGATCTCCCGTTAATTGATAAATATTAAAGGAAGCAACATCGGCAGGTTTGTCCCAATTAATTTCTGTTGTGCCGTCACAAACTAAACTGGTACTGATGTTTAAATCATAAGAAATCGTAAAGCTGTCAGAGATATATTCGGTATTATTAATGGTCATTTTTAATTTTGCCTTTGAAAATTTTTGTTCTTTAGGCGTATATGTAAATTGTTCATTATCCAGATTTATATCATTTGCTATAATTTCCCAGGTTTCCCCATTATTATAACTAACAGACAATTCTCCGGAAATACCGGAAAACGACGAATTCCATTTGAAAGGAGAAATAGTCTTTCCATCATAAGGGAAATTATCATTGATTACAGGATAATTCCATTCAAATTGATTTTCCAATTCATATTCGTAAGTGATACCGTATTCCTGAGATGTATTTGATATGTACGACCCCAAAACATTGATAGAAACTGAACCAGACGCTGGGTTTTCGATAGTGATTTGTTCTGTAGTATTAATTTTATCTTTTCCTCTTAACGCTTGCTGCTCAGGAATCTCAGGGTTAAGAATCCAGGGTAAAAATGTGATATTGTCGGCCGAAATAACTTCCATGTCTAAATCGTTCACCAAACTTATATTACTATTAATTGCAGCCGGCAAATCGTTCCATACTAATGTAATTTTTAAGTTTTTTGCATTTGCGGGAATAGTAATCGTATGTGTATTTGTCTGACCGGATGTTAAATTACCTGATAGAATTCTGTTTTCGCTGATTGTTTTTAGACTTTTATTAGCATCGATATTACCATAACCATAAGTAAAATCCGGACCCGAATTGCCTAAATCTTTTGCGCTATTAATTAAAATGGCTTTTGTCAGGGCATTAGTCAAAAAACTATTGTTTATAGTTTTATAATGTTGTTTCATAAGCGTAATAATACCTGTAGCCAATGCTGTAGAATTTGAAGTTCCTTGTGTGCTATAAGCTACTAACTCAGGTTTTATTCGGCCGTCGTAAGCAGGACCTTTTGAAGAAAACGGCATAACTACTTCGTTTTGGTCAATACAGCCCAATACAATGCTGTTTTTGGATTGCTTAAAATTACCGGTAATAGATTTATACCCCTGAAGTCCGCTATTACCGGAGGAAAAGCAATGAGTCAAATCAGGATTTAAAAACAATTGAGAATCGTAAGCATTAGCAAGCGAACCATAAAAATTCTCAATTTCTGTGCCGTATGAATGATTTTGAGTAACAGCACCTTGTAAAGTTGCTACTTCATCAGGATAAATATTCAAAAAGTCAGACGATTGTATTTTAGCCTTTTGGGCAACTCCTTTTCCTAATGCAGAACTATTTCCTAATCCTGCAACTATAGTCGCCATAGCCGTTGCATGGCTCGATACAATTGCAGATTGCGTTGAGGAAGGAATGTGCTTATTTAATAAATCAATATCATCCAGATTAAACAAATCATCTTTGATAGCTACAATTTGATTTTCACCCGCTAAGAGAGGAAAATTAGCATTGGCTTTATTTATAGAATTGATACTAAAATTTTGATCTATTATTTTAGATTCTCCTTTTGGCCGCAGCGATTCCTGCGAAATAGACGATACACTGTTGAGCGCTATAATTTCATCAACAATTTTTTTAGAATCACTTTTTATAATTACAAGATGATTGTTCAGTATTTTAATATCAGAAATGTTCAATAACTCCAAGTCTGTAATCAAAGCTTCGATAGTATCTGTTGCTATTGTATAAAACTTTTCTTCTTTATGATCTGAAAAATTTGAAGGTAATTTCCATAAATTATTTACCGGTATATTTTTTTTTAAAGTTTGATCTGATTTAAAAGTTTGATTCGATTTTAAACTTTCATTTTCAACAATACAAAAAGTACTGTCCAGTTTTTTTACAATCTTGTATTTATTTTGATGTGCATTTTCTAAAGATGTAAAAAAGTATTTCTCAAATTTACTTTCATTTTCTTTTTTTATGTACCGTTTCCATTTCTCAGAACTTTGTGAGAAACTGATTGTTGTTATCATAAAAAGGAGGAAAGTAATTCGTTTCTTCATTTACTGTAGAGGTTAGGGCAACTATAACATTCTTATTGCAGCTGTTTATCACTTTTTAATTTAGATAAATCCAGCTGAAATTTATGATTAATGATTTCTATTTTAAATATTTATCCGTTGTAGGTCAAATCAAAGTTATTAAATTATTTGTAATAATTTTATGATTTTTTATTCATTCACAATAATCTAAATCTGTAGGAGAACAATTTTCTTTTATAACCTGTTTGCATTTTAAAATGAATGCAAAATTGTAAAAAACATTTTCTAACACTTTTAGAAAAGAAATAATTTTCGGATACTATTAGATCTTAATAATCTGATTTATATTCAGTTATTGATTTTACTGGGCTTGTAGTAATAATCAGATAATTATTATTAAAAATATGTTATTAAAAAATATAACAAAAAGTGTTAATTTTGTTGAATTATTGTTTTATAAGTATTTTAAGATTAAAAATTATATAAATTTGGTAATAAGTATTACAATATTTTGTAAAAGAACCCCTATTTATCAACTTAATTTAACAAACCAAAAAACTTATTATGAAAAAAATTAAATCAATTGTAGCCTTGTCATTTATAGCGCTAACGCTGTTTTCTTGTAACAAAGAAGATGAGCAAGTTCAATCTAATCAAGGATCCCTTAAAGTAACACCAGAGGTGTTAAATAAAATTAGTTCACTTTCATTAAATACATCAGATGTTCAGGTGATTAAGAATACTAAATTAGATGGTACTACCGAGGATGCGTTCCTGATAGAAGGAGATATTATCATTACACAAGATCAATTAAACAAAATGGATCTTCACGGTGGTATTACGACAGAACAGTATCGTACTACTAATTTAGTATCTGCTCCAAGAACAATTAGAGTTGTTGGGTTAACAGGGACTGGTACATCAGCACTGTCAACAAATATGCGGAATGGATTGCAAGCGGCAATCAACAGATACAATAACTTAGGATTATCAATTAACTTTACGCTAACTTTTAGTTCAAGTACTTCAGGTGCAAACATTGTTGTAAGAAGACAAACCGGATCTGCCGGTGGAGTAGCAGGTTTCCCTTCAGGAGGGAATCCTTATAATTCAGTTACATTATATTCTGGATTAGATACTTATTCAACAAATGTAAACGCACACGTAGCTGCACACGAAATCGGACACTGTATTGGTTTACGTCACACAGACTGGTTCAGCCGTCAAAGTTGTGGACAAAATTCAAACGAAGGAACAGCTGGTGTTGGAGCAATTCAAATTCCTGGAACACCTTCAGGATATGATTCTACTTCTTACATGTTAGCATGTTTCAGTTCAAGCGTAACAGGTGCTTTCAATTCTAACGACGTTACAGCTCTTAATTATTTATACTAGAAGTTGAATTAGAGTTCTCTTACAAAATATAGGAGGCTGTTTCACAATTGTGAAGCAGCCTCTATTTTATTTAATGTGTTTTCTGATTTTGTTAAGGTATCTTTTAATTTTCTAATTTCTCCTAAAACTTGTTATTTTTATAATGCCGGAAAAAGAAAGGATCTTAGAAGAACTCAGAAAATTGTTTTTAGTACAAATAAATAATTTAAACAAATGAAAAAAGTTATAATTGCAGCATTGATTTTGTCTTTTTTACAGATTCATGCACAGAAAGGTTTTAAACCGCTTTTTGATGGAAAAACTACCAAAGGCTGGCATTCGTATGGTAAAAATTCGGCAGGAGCCGGATGGAAAGTAGAAGATGGAGTCTTGTATTTTGATCCTGATGCAGCCGCAAATGGACAAGGAGGGGATTTAGTAACAGACACTGAATTTGAAGATTTTCATTTGAAATTAGATTGGAAAATAGCACCAAACGGTAACAGCGGTATTATTTTTTATGTTAAAGAAGATCCTTCAAAATACCAAAACACATACAGTACAGGTCTCGAAATGCAGGTTTTGGACAATGACGGTCATACCGACGGAAAAATCACCAAACATCGTGCGGGAGATTTATACGACTTAATTCAAAGTAAATCAGAACCTGTAAAAAAAGTTGGAGAATGGAATACTGCAGAAGTGATAAGCAAAAAAGGAAAACTAACGCTAATTCTAAATGGTATTGTAGTAGTTGAGACGGTACTTTGGGATGCTAATTTTAATAAATTGATCGAGGGAAGCAAATTTGCAGAATGGCCGGGTTTTGGCACATTCAAAAAAGGAAAAATAGCTTTGCAGGATCACGGAAACAAAGTATGGTTTCGTAACATTATGATAAAAGAATAAGACAATAAAAACGGTCCCTCAAAATTCACAGAATGTCAGAGGAACCGTATTTTAATATTCGGAATATAAAATAGTTATATAATCAGCTTAATTTGCTTTTTATTTTTCTATCTGAATAATTTGAGACACAATATTACTTTTTATTTGATTTTTTTCATCTGGCTGGGCACCGCCAACAGCAAGTTTAACTTTACCTTCATATTGTTGTAAATTTCCTTCGGCAGTCACATAAGACAAATCTTCAGGAGAAAGAGTAAAGGTTATGGTCTTGCTTTCGCCCGGTTTTAAATTAAGCCTTTCAAATCCTTTTAGACTTTTCAGTGGTGTTTTAATGTTTGCATTTTGATTGATGATATACAATTGGGCAACTTCTTCGCCCTCCATTTTTCCGGTATTGGTTATTTTTACGGAGAGCGGAACAGTTTCATTCTTTTTTATTTTAGAAGGAATCGTTAATGGATCATATTTAAAAGAAGTATAACTCAAACCATATCCAAAACCATAAAGCGGCGTGCCCTTGAAATAACGATAGGTTTTATTATCCATACTGTAATCAACAAAAGCTGGCAAGTCTGAATCGTCCTTGTAAAAAGTAACAGGCAGTCTTCCCGCCGGATTATAATCTCCAAACAGAATATCAGCGACTGCAGTTCCTGCCGCCTGACCGCCGTACCATGCATTAAGCACTGCCGGAATATTTTCTGCTTCCCATGGAATCGCGATCGCACTTCCGGTCATCATCACAAAAACAACTGGTTTTCCTGAAGTTTTTAGTGCTTTCATTAGTCGGGTTTGTACTTCCGGAAGTAGGATAGAGGTACGATCACCGCCTGCGAACCCCGGAAAATTAACTGGCATTTCTTCACCTTCAAGCTGAGGTGATATTCCGCCAACGAAAATAAATGCATCGGCATCTTTATGTCGGTCAGTTAATTTTGCAAAATCAGTTTTTACAAAATTTCCTGTACGTAAGGCAACGTTTGCTTTTCCTTCGCCTTGCCAATATTCAAGAACTAGCTTATAAACTGTATTTTTTTTGGTAGTTAATTGAAATGTTTTTTCTCCCCATCTGTTTTTTTTCCAGGCGTTTACCACTTCTTTTCCATCAATTAAAAAACGATAACCATCGTCGGCGCTGAGTTCGAATGTTATAGAACCGTCTTTGTCTGCAGTAAAGTTTGTGGTATAACGGGCAGAAAAATGATTTGCCTTAATGTTTTTAACCACAACTTCGCCTTCCTGCCAAAAGTTATTAATTTCAGGTTCAATTCTTATTTCGGCAGGATTTCCGGACAAATCAACATTGTCAAAATATTCTGCTTTAAAACCTGCTTTTCCTTCGTAATGGTATTGATTTTTAAGATCCTGGTATACTAATAAAGTGTCATTGGTGAAATTAATTGCCTGTTCATAAACCACTTCTGTACTACTGCCTAGTTTTTCTTTAATACCATTTAAAACCGTTGTCAATTTGCTTGGAGTTCCGTTGTAATTGCCTAATATTGAGATAGCATTATCTGCATTTGGACCAAGAACTACAATCTTTTTTAACTTTTTACTAAGTGGTAATACATTCTTTTCATTACGTAACAAAACCATTGATTGTCTCGCCATTTTTAAAGCATGCTGGCTATGTTCAGGACTTTCCAGAACAGAAGCAGGCGTTTGCGCATATTTAACCATTGCCACAGGATCAAACATGCCCAATCTGAAACGGATCATAAAAAGCCTTTTAACCGAAATATCAATTTGTTTCTCACTGATTTTTCCGTTTTTTACAGCCTGAACCAAAGCTTTGTAAGCATCTGTACCACAGTCAATATCAGTACCATGAAAAACAGCATCTGCCGAAGCTGATTCGGCATCAGGATGCGTTTTATGGTTCTTAAAAAAGTCATCAATTGCCCAACAGTCAGAGGTTACGTAACCATCAAATTTCCATTTATTACGTAAAATATCGGTCATCAAAATATCACTCGCACAACACGGCTGCGTTCTAAAAGCATTGTAAGCACACATCACGCCGGCTACTTTTGATCCGGTTATTAATTTTTGAAAAGCAGGCAGATAAGTATCCCAAAGTTCATAAGGCGTTACATCAACATCAAAGGTATGGCGCAGTGATTCCGGTCCGCTGTGTACGGCATAATGTTTGGCACAAGCCGCTGCTTTTAAGTATTTAGGATCATCGCCCTGCAAACCTTTTACAAATGAATCACCTAAAATGCTGGTCAAATAGGGATCTTCGCCGTAGGTTTCCTGACCGCGTCCCCAACGCGGATCACGAAAAATATTAATATTGGGTGTCCAATAAGTAAGCCCCAGATAACGTTCGTTTGTTCTGTTTGATTCCAAAGCTTTATTGTAAATTGCTCTTCCTTCCAAAGCAGAATAATCGGCCATTTTAAAAAGAGAATTTTTATCGAATGTTGCCGCCATCGCTATTGCCTGAGGATAAACCGTTGTTTTAAACGGAGTTCTCGCAACGCCGTGTAAGGTTTCGTTCCACCAGTCGTAAGCAATTATTCCCAAACGGGGAATTGCCGGAGATGAATTTAGCATCTGTGATACTTTTTCTTCCAATGTCAAGCGACCTACCAGATCGTCTACCCGTTCTTCAAACGTCAGGTTTGGATCTTGAAATAGAAATTTTCCGGATTTTTCTTGTGCGAAGCAATAAGAGGATATAAACAGCAGTAATAAATATTTGAATTTTGGTGATCTCATAAGCTTTTGTTTTTTGGAGTATTAAATATACAGTATTATAACTTGTTTTCAAACAACCGATTGTGTAAAGGAATAACTTTTTTTTAAAATAAAAAAATCCTGTTTTGTGACATATTTTTAAAAATGAGATGGTATCAGGCAACCTATTAGGTGCTTGTAATATGCAAAATGCTTTCAGAATGTATTGATGTATCATTAAAATAATTACATTTACGATCTTAGTACTTTAATGATGGAAGAACACAGACATGTAACGATATATGATATTGCGGAGAAGCTTAATCTTGCGACATCAACGATTTCAAGGGCTTTAAAAGATCATCATACTATTAGTGATAAGACAATAAAAAAAGTAAAACAGACAGCTAAGGAAATGGGTTTTGTGCCTAACACTTTGGCCGCGGGTTTGCGTGGAAATAAATCAAGGACTATTGGTATTTTAATTCCAACAGTAACACAGCCATTTTTATCCTCTTTAATTAGTGGTATCGAAATTACAGCCCAAAAATCTGAATACTCAGTTCTTATTATGCAGTCGCATGATTCCTACGAGATGGAGGTTAATTTGGCCAAATCACTATATAGCAATAGGGTAAGCGGTGTTATTTGCTCGCTTGCAATGGAAACAAAAGATACTTCTCATTTTAAACAATTTTCCAATAATAACATTCCGCTTGTATTTGTAGACAGGGTTCCCAGAGATTATGATACTTTCAGAGTTGTCATCAATAATTATCTCGCAGGTTATAAAGCAACAAAACATCTCATTGAACAAGGCTGTAAAAGAATCGCGCATTTAACTGCCGGATCAGAATTTGGTACACTTTATAATGAGCGAAAAAGGGGATATATGGATGCTTTAATAGAGCACGAACTTCCTGTTGACGAAAAGCTGATTATAAACCTGAAAGAAATGACGTATGAAGACGGCGTAAAAGCTTGTAATCAATTATTTGATTTAAAAATCCGTCCCGATGGTCTTTTTGCGCCTGGGGATATTCTTGCCGTAAGTGCGGTGCAGACAGCAAAAAAGCGTGGAATTAAAATACCCGAAGAGTTTGCAGTAATTGGTTTTAACGATGATCCAATTTCTAAAATTATTGAACCAAATATTTCTACTATAACACATCCGGCTGAGAAAATGGGGAAAGCCGCAGCCGAACTAATTATCAAAAATCTTAAATCGGCTAAGGAAGAAGATGCTAAAGAAATTACATTTTTAAACACACAAGTCCTTATACGTGAATCTTCTAAGAGGATTTAGTTTCTCTTTTTACTATATTACAAACCTGTTGATAGTAATATTGACAGGTTTTTTTATATAAATTTTGTCTCTCATCTTCAACCTTGGGAGACCTATTGATAATCAGATTCTGTTTCCAACGGTTGAAACCGTTGGCTATGTTCCTCAGCGTTGTTTAAAGCGCTTCCTAATTAAAAAAATCAATTTTTATTTTTTTATTCCCATATTTTTGTATTTTAGCACAACCGATTGCAAATAGCTTATTTTTTCTAAAACTATATTTTTTTAGCACTTTTTTTGCTAAATAATATGATTTTAAGTAGAATTTCTGATTTGCACTTTAAATTTAAATTGATAGAAAAGCAAAATGACATATATTAAAAAAACTTTTTTCAAATCTATTTTATTGTTTTTTGTAGTTTGCTGGTCTTCATCAGCTCAAAAAGATTACAAATTATGGCTGCAATACAATAAAGTTGATAACGATAATTTAAAAACAGAATATCTTTCTAACATTAAGGAAATTGTTTCTCTGGGAAAATCGGAAACTTCACAAATTGCCTTTACAGAATTGCAATCAGCTTTGGATGAAATGTTGGGAAAGAAATTTGAAAATAAATCGATAACTACTGGAGATCATAATATTATTATTGGTTCAAAAGAATCTTTAGCCCCTGAAATTCAAAAGGAAATTGGGAATTTCGATCAAATAAATGACGAAGGTTTTATTATTAAATCAATTTCCATAAAAAATAAAAAACAGCTTGTCATTACAGGAAAAACAGATATTGGCGTTTTATATGGTGTTTACAGTTTCCTGAGATTAATGCAAACCAATAAATCCATTCAAAATTTAAATATTACTGATGCACCAAAAACAAACATTAGAATACTAAATCACTGGGATAATCTGGATCGAACTGTAGAGCGCGGTTACGCCGGATTTTCGTTATGGAACTGGCAAAAACTCCCTGATTTTATCGATCAGCGTTATATTGATTACGCTCGTGCAAATGCCTCAATCGGGATTAACGGAACGGTTTTGACGAATGTAAATGCAAACGCATTAATCCTGACGCCGCAATATTTAGAAAAAGTAGAAGCTTTGTCCAACGTTTTCAGACCGTACGGAATAAAAGTGTATTTAACAGCAAGATTTTCTGCACCAATCGAAATTGGAGGTTTAAAAACAGCCGACCCAAAAGACGCCCAAGTCATTAATTGGTGGAAGAATAAAGCCAAAGAAATCTATAAAAGAATCCCCGATTTTGGCGGATTTCTGGTAAAAGCAAATTCAGAAGGTCAACCCGGACCGCAAAATTATAACAGAGACCACGTCGACGGAGCCAATATGCTGGCCGATGCCGTTGCGCCTTTTGGAGGTGTCATTATGTGGCGTGCTTTTGTGTATTCTGAACATGATGCAAACGACAGAGCCAAACAAGCTTATGCCGAATTTGTGCCTTATGATGGAAAATTTAAAGACAATGTAATTGTTCAGGTAAAAAACGGAGCGATTGATTTTCAGCCTCGTGAACCTTTTCATCCCATGTTTGGTGCGATGCCAAAAACACCTTTGATGATGGAATTTCAAATCACTCAGGAATATCTGGGTTTTAGTACACATTTGGTTTTTCTGCCAAAATTATTTCAGGAAGTTTTAGAATCAGATACCTATCAAAAAGGAAAAGGAACAACCGTTGCTAAAGTTATTGATGGATCTCTAAACAAAACAAAACTAACCGGAATTGCAGGCGTTTCCAACATCGGAAATGATCTAAACTGGACGGGGCATCCTTTTGCGCAGGCAAATTGGTATGGCTTTGGGAGACTAGCATGGAATCCCTATTTAGATTCAGAAACCATTGCCGATGAGTGGCTTCGATGTACATTCTCTAACGATGAAAACTTCATAAAACCTGTTAAACAAATGATGATGCAATCGCGCGAAGCTGTTGTAAATTATATGACACCGCTTGGTTTGCATCATATTATGGATACTGGGCATCATTATGGTCCGGGCCCGTGGGTTTCAAATTTGTCACGACCAGAATGGAATCCCGTTTATTATCATAAAGCAGATAAAAACGGAATTGGTTTCGACCGATCAAAAACCGGAACAAATGCCACAGCGCAATACGCCCCCGAAGTGGAGAAAATGTTCGATAATCTCGAAACTTGTCCCGAAAAAGATTTGTTATGGTTTCATCACGTTTCCTGGGATTATAAATTGAAAAACGGACAAACGCTTTGGAATGGTTTAGCTTTAAAATATCAGGAAGGTGTAAATCAGGTTGCAGCAATGCAAAATATCTGGAATAAAACGCAGAAATATGTTGATGAGGAACGTTTTAAAGAAGTGCAGATGTTATTAGAAATTCAGCACAAAGAAGCAAAATGGTGGCGGGATGCGTGTCTGCTGTATTTTCAACAATATTCAAAAAAGGAATTACCTTTAGGCGTCGAAAAACCAACACAGTCTTTGGACTATTTTAAATCATTAAAATTTCCTTTTGCACCGGGAAATTAATATTCAAATTAAAAAATATGAGCACAAAAACAGCAATTGTAACCGGAGGAAATTCGGGTTTGGGTTTTGCAACAGCAAAGAAATTATGCGATAACGGTATTAAAACCTATATAATTGGAAGATCAAAAGAAAAAACAGAAGATGCATGTAAGGAAATTGGCGAAAATGCCATTCCGGTTATTTATGATTTAAATGATTTGGGCGGAATTCCAACAATGATTGAAAAGCTAACCAAAGAAAACCCGATTGATATTTTGGTAAACAATGCCGGAATCAATCTAAAAAAAGAGTTTACAGATGTTACCGATGAAGATTTTCTATCAGTAATTCACACCAATCTTTTGAGTGTTTTTGCCGTGAGTAAAGCCGTTGTAAAAAACATGAAAGAAAATAATGGCGGAAGCATCGTTAATATCAGTTCGATGGCATCGCAATACGGGATTCCAAAAGTAATTGCCTATTCAGCCAGTAAAGGCGCAATCGAATCGATGACCAGAGCCATGGCGGTCGAACTGGCACCGTTTGGTATTCGTGTCAATTGCATCGCTCCGGGATTTATAAAAACAAAAATGTCTTCGGCAGCACTTGATAATGATCCTGAAAGAAAAAACAAAGTCTTGGGAAGAACGCCAATGGGCTTTTTAGGAGAACCATCAGACATTGCCGATGCCGTTTATTATTTCGCCCTGAGCGAATCAAAATACACAACCGGAACTGTCTTGCCTGTTGATGGTGGAAATAGTATTGGGTTTTAAGAACCTATGAAATTGCTCGCAAAGTCGCCAACTTATTTAAAATAAAGCTTAAAAAAGAAAAAACTTTGCGACTCTGCGACTTTGCGAGATTAAAAAAAATACTCAGTATGATAAAAATGCAGCAAACAATGCGTTGGTTTGGACCAAATGACAACGTAAGTTTATTAGATATAAAACAAGCCGGAGCAACCGGAATTGTTACCGCTTTGCATCAAATTCCTGTTGGCGAGATCTGGACGGTTGAAGATATTAAAGAAAGACAGCAAATTATAAGAAACGCAGGTTTAGATTGGACAGTTGTAGAAAGTTTACCGGTTCATGAAGAAATAAAACGCGCTACCGGAAATTATCTGCAATACATTGAAAACTATAAAATAAGCATCAAAAATCTGGCAGATTGCGGTATTAAAATCATCACGTATAATTTTATGCCAATTTTGGACTGGGTTCGAACAGAGCACAATTTTATTAATAAAGATGGGAGCAAAGCACTATTATACAATCAGGAAGCTTTTATTTATTTTGATGTTTTTTTGCTGAAAAGACCCAATGCTGAAAATGATTATTCTGATAAAGAAAAAGAAAATGCATTAAAGTTTGGAGATAAACTTTCTGAAGACGAAAAAGACTTACTTTTTAAGAATGTTTTATTGGGATTGCCTGGAAGTAAAATCAATTTTACGGCAGAACAAATCCTCTCTTTATTAGATAATTATGCCAATATTGATAATCAAAAACTAAGAGAAAACCTGATTTATTTTTTATCAGAAGTTGCTCCGGTAGCTGAAATGCATGATGCTAAATTAGCCATTCATCCTGATGATCCGCCGTTTTCGGTTTTGGGATTGCCCAGAATTGTTTCTACCGAAGAAGATATTAAAGCTATTTTGAATGCCGTTCCTTTTAATTCGAATGGATTGTGTTTTTGTACAGGTTCTTTGGGAGCAGATCCGAAAAATAATCTGGAGAAAATTATAGATGATTGCGGAGACCGAATTCACTTTTTACATCTTCGAAACACCTTCCGCGAAAGCGAAACTATTTTCAGAGAATCAGAACATTTAAACGGTGATACCAAAATGGAAAGGATAGTCGAGAAAATTTTACTGCTAATGAATTCCACAAAAATAAGTCTGCCAATGCGTCCCGATCACGGTTTTTTGCATGAAGTGGATAAAGACAAGGAAACATATCCCGGCTATTCCTTAACAGGAAGATTAAAAGGTCTTGCTGAGTTAAGAGGATTAGAAATGGGTATTGCTTATAAGCTGAAAGAATTGGCGTAAGCAATCATCGAAAGAAGTAAGAAGCAATAGTTTAGAAAATAGAAAATAGAATAAAGAAGCAAGAATTACTAATAACTAAGTACTAACAACTACATACTAACTATTAACCTTAAACCACATAAAATGAGATTACTTAACCGCTCTCTACTGCTTTTGTCTGTTGTAGTTTTAAACAGCTGTAATGCACAAAAAGAAAAAGAAGTTGTTTCCTTAAAAGACAGCTATAAAAATGATTTTTATATTGGAACTGCCCTGAGCGCTGATCAGATTGAAGAAAAAAACGCTAACGAAGATTCCTTAATCGAAAGAGAATTTAATGCGATTACAGCAGAAAATATCATGAAATCGATGTTTATTCATCCACAAAAAGATAAATACGACTTTGCTCTCACGGATAAATTTATTGCTTACGGAGAAAAGAACAAAATGTTCATTCACGGTCATACTTTGATCTGGCACAGTCAGTTGGCGCCATGGATGCAAAAAATTAAGGACAGCACAGAAATGAAAGCTTTCATGAAAGATCATATCACGACAATTGTTTCCAAATACAAAGGCAGAATAGATTCGTGGGATGTGGTAAATGAGGCTTTAAATGAAGACGGAACTTTAAGAAAATCAATTTTTCTGGACAAACTTGGAGAGCAATATCTTGTAGACGCTTTTAAATTGGCTGCTGCTGCAGACCCTAAAGTTGATTTGTATTACAATGATTATAATAATGAAGAACCAGCAAAAAGAGCAGGAAATATTGCATTAATTAAAAAAATCAAGGCAGGCGGAGGCAAAATTGATGGAGTAGGGATTCAGGCGCATTGGAAATTGGGTTATCCATCATTAGAAGAAATTGAAAAAAGTATTTTAGAGTATTCTGCCCTTGGTGTCAAGGTTGCTTTTACAGAACTTGATATTTCGGTTTTGCCAAATCCAAAGGATTTTAGTGGTGCCGATGTAAACCAAAAATTTGAAGGAGATCCTAAAATGAATCCATATCCTAAAACACTTCCGGATTCTGTGCAGGTTAAACTGGCAGAACGTTATGCTTCGATTTTTAAATTATTTTTAAAATATAAAGACAAAATTAGCCGCGTTACGTTTTGGGGCGTTCACGATGGACAATCTTGGTTAAACGACTGGCCTATAAAAGGTAGGACAAATTACCCATTGTTATTTGATAGAGACTTAAAGCCCAAAAAAGCGTACAACAGCGTAATCCAATTAAAAGAAATAAAACAATAAAATTTTCTCGTAAAAAAAACTTTTTTTTGCGAAGTACACAACCGAATGCGTATTTTGTTTGATTTAATGAAATAATTAAATACGCACTTGCGAATTCTGTTTTTTTATATAATTTTACACAACCGATTGTTTTATCAAATTTGTCATTTTGAGGAACGAGAAATCATATAATACAGCCATGTAATACGTCGCTCTCTGTATGTTATTTTTGTTTCTCAAAATGACAAAAAAATAGATACCTTTTCAGGAATCAACTAACTAAAAAAATAACCACACCAAGAATGAATTACATTTCACAAAAATTATCCATTAAAGAAAAAATCGGCTACAGTTTAGGTGACCTCGCGGCAAATTTGGTTTTCCAGACCCTGATGACGTATCTCGCTTATTTTTATACAGATATCTACGGCTTATCGCCAACAGATTCTTCTATAATTATGCTAGTCGTGGGTTTAATTGCGGCTTTTGTTTTCAACCCGATTATTGGTGTTTTGGCAGACAGAACACGCACAAAATGGGGAAAATTCAGACCTTGGATTTTGATAACTGCAATTCCGCTTAGTGCGATTGCCTTACTGGCTTTTACAACGCCCAATTTCTCTTACCACGGAAAAGTAATTTATGCCGTTGTTACTTATACTTTATTATTGCTTTTTTATGCGAGTAATAATTTGCCATATTCTGCTTTAAGCGGAGTTATTACAGGCGATATGGGCGAAAGAAACAGCATGTCGGCGTACCGTTTTGTGGCTGTAATGTTTGCGCAATTCTTCGTTCAGGTTTTTATGCTGGGCATTATTAAAAGTGCCGGAAATGGCGACAAAGCCATTGGTATAGAAAAGGTAATGACCGTTTTAGCGATCATCGGAACCATCATGTTGTTAATCACATTTTTAACTACGAAAGAACGTATTATTCCAAAACCGGAACAAAAATCAAGTATTAAAGAAGACTTAAGCGATTTGATGAAAAACAAACCGTGGGTCATTATGTTAAGTCTTACCACATTGGTATTCATTACATTGGCAATGAAAGGCGGTTCTTATGTATATTATTTTGAAAATTATGTAGACAAAGATCAGCTGGCGATTTTTATCCAGCCCATTTTGGATGTTTTATCCACTTTAAAACTGAATTACTTTGGGAGCGATCCTGTTTCTGCCGGTTTCGGATTGTTTAATGCTGGCGGAATTATCTTCATGATTGTTGGAATAACTTTATCTAAAAGTCTGGCTGATAAATACGGAAAACGAAATATTTTCGGATTGTTTTTATTCATTTCGACCCTATTTATTATTGCATTTTATTTCTTTCCGGCAAACGCCATCAGCTTTATGTTTTTCTCACAAATACTGCACGGATTTTTCTACGGAATAACGATTCCGCTTTTGTGGGCGATGATTGCAGATGTTGCCGATTATTCAGAATGGCTGAATAACCGTCGCGCAACGGCTATTATTTTCTCAGCCATGATGGTGGGTTTAAAAGCCGGATTGAGTATTGGCGGCGCTTTAACCACTTCGTTTTTAGGCTTTTTTGATTATGTGCCAAATGCTTCGGGTCAAACTGCGATTGCTATAAACGGAATCAAATTATTGGTAAGTATTTTTCCCGCGATACCTTTTTTAATTGGCGTTACGCTATTATTTTTCTATAAAATCGATAAAAATATGGAAGTGCAGATTGAATCTGATTTAAAAGAAAGAAGAACTTAATTATTTTATAAAACAAAAACGACTATGCCTGAAGATAGTACTGAACAAATTAATTTCGAGCAAATTAATAAAAAAGCCATTTCGCAGCCTTTGGTTTCGCATATTTATACCGCAGATCCGTCGGCGCATGTTTTTAATGGTAAAATTTATATTTATCCGTCGCATGATATTGATGCCGGGATTCCGTTTAACGATAATGGTGATCATTTTGGAATGGAAGATTACCATGTTTTTTCGATGGAAAACATTAATGCAGAAACAGTTGATAACGGAGTTGCGCTTCATGTTGATGATGTGGCCTGGGCCGAAAAACAAATGTGGGCACCGGATGCGGCCTGTAAAAACGGAAAGTTTTATTTGTATTTTCCGGCGAAACGTGCTAACGGAATTTTCCAGATTGGCGTTGCAATAAGTGATTCACCAGTTGGGCCTTTTTTGCCTGAACCAGAAGCTATTAAAGGAAGTTATAGTATTGATCCTGCTGTTTTTGAAGATGCAGATGGAAAACATTATATCTATTTTGGAGGTATTTGGGGTGGACAGCTTCAAAAATACAGAAACAATACCTACGATTCAAATCAGGAAGAACCTCTTGCAAATGAACCTGCTTTAGGACCAATTGTAGCCTTGCTTACAGACAATATGCTGGAGTTTGCAGAAGAACCAAAAGAGATTAAAATCCTTGATGAAAACGGAGAAATTTTATTAGCCGGAGACAACGACCGACGTTTTTTTGAAGCTTCGTGGGTGCATAAATATAATGACAAATATTATTTTTCGTATTCAACAGGCGATACGCATTTTATTTGTTACGCGATTGGAGACAGTCCGTATGGGCCGTTTACGTATCAGGGGCGCATTTTGAATCCGGTTGTGGGCTGGACATCGCACCATTCTATCTGTAAAGTTGAGGATGACTGGTATTTGTTTTACCACGATTCGAGTTTATCAAAAGGCGTAACGCATTTGCGAAGTATGAAAGTAACTAAAATTGATTATCTCGAAGATGGTTCAATTATTACAATAGATCCGTACGGGATCAGAAGATCAGGAGATTAAGGAAAAGAAAAGTAATATGTTTAAATTTTATTTTCTATGAAAAAGGGAGATGAAAATGTTAGAAAAATCGCCAAACAATATATTACAAACAAAATAGAAATTGATTGTGTCATATTCAATTTTGAAAACAACAGTCTTAAAGTTTTATTGGTAAAACAACAAGACAATGAAGGAGTTATAACGTGGGGACTGGCGAATGATTACATCAAAAAAGGTGAAACAATTTTGAGTACAGCCCATAATATTTTGAAAAATTACATTAACGGCGATCAATTTTTCTTAGAGCAATTAAAGGCATTTAGTTATCAGTCAGACTCTTCGTTGCAGGAAGACATTTCGATCGCATATTATGCTTTGGTAAAACGCGATAACAGCAAAGATGATTTGTTTAATGCTGATGTTAAATGGATTGGCATTAATGAAATTATCGGTTTAAACGATAAACACAAAATTATATTAGATTTTAGCTTAAAAGAATTACGCAAAAATATCTGCAAAAGCGCGGTTGGTTTTAATTTATTGCCGGAGAAATTTACCCTTTTGCAGGTTATCAATTTGTATGAAGAAATTTTAGGAATCGAGATTAATAAATCAAATTTTAGAAGAAAGTTATTGCAGACAGGAATTGTACATGACTCGAATGAAAAGGAAGAAGATGTTTCGCACAGAGCTGCAAGGTTTTACAGTTTGAATTTGCAAAATCAGGAATTGTTATCACAGAGAGAAATAAATTTTAATTTTTAAGGAAGTGTTTTGTCTGGTCTTGATTACGGGTGCGTGAGGGATAGCAGCGAAAAGCCCACAGCCTGACGAAGGAAGTGCGAGGACTTGCAGCGAATAGCCCGACCCGGAGGGACACGCCCAAATTATTTTTATTGTTTAGATAATAATTCAGAGAATATCAATAATAATTTGAATAGTCCCAACGGGACGTCATATTTATAGAATTGGTATTTTAATTTATATAGAAACCCCAGCGGGGTGGCATCTCTAGGAAATATCGCTCCTTTGGAGCTTTGAAAACATAACAATTTAGGACGAAAAAGTATTTTTTTATAAAGTTGGATTCACTACTTTAGCATACCAGAACAGAACGGAACAGTATGCTAAAAGAAGAACAGGAAAAATTTGTATTTGTTATCAATCACGATAGTGATGTTCCGAAATACCAGCAGTTGGTAAACGGAATTAATAATGCTATTGCGGAGAATATTTTGCAAAAGGGGGATTTGCTTCCGTCTGTAAATGCGATTTGTAAAGAAAATCAGTTGTCGAGAGATACGGTTTTTAAAGCATATTCAATTTTAAAAGATCAGAATGTCATTGATTCTGTGCCGAATAAAGGCTATTATGTTTCGGGAGAAACCAGAAAAGTGCTTTTGGTTTTAGACACATTTAAGGCGTATAAAGAGGTTTTGTATCATTCGTTTGTCAATAATTTGCCGGATAATGTGATTACAGATGTTCAGTTTCATCATTATAATATAGATGTTTTTAAAACGATCATCAATAATAGTGTTGGGAAATATTATAAATACGTGGTGATGAATTTTGATCATAAAGAAGTAGCGCCAACATTATCAGCTATTTCGAATGATAAATTGCTTTTGATTGATTGGAATATTCATTCGAAAAAAGAAAATAATTATGTTTTTCAGGATTTTGGAAAAGCGTTTTACAGTTCATTGAAAGAAGCCGCTGATTTGTTTAGAAAGTATAAAAGCATCCATTTTATTTATCCGGATTATACAAATCATCCCAAAGAAACCTTACAGTTTTTTAAGAAATTTTGCGCCGATTTTAATTTTAAAAATGAAATTATTACCGATGCCAAAAAGTTTAATATCGAAAAAGGAATTGCGTATATCAGCATAAGCGACAGGATTTTAGGTCACTTTTTAGAGCAATGCAAAGAGAAGGATTTAGAGCCTGGGGAAGATGTTGGTTTTTTGTCGTATAACGAAACACCAATGAAGAAATTTATATACAAAGGAATTTCGGTCGTATCGACTGATTTTAATGCAATAGGAACAAAAGCGGCCGCATTTATTACGCATGATGAAGTGATGCAGAGTTATGTGCCAACAAATTTAATTTTAAGAGAATCATTATAAGTTATGTATTATATAGGATATGATATTGGAAGTTCGTCTGTAAAAGTAGCTTTGGTTGAAGCTGAAACAGGGAAAAAAATAATTGTTTTGAATGAACCTCAAAACGAAATGGAAATTGTTGCCCTTCATTCTGACTGGGCTGAACAAGATCCTGAAATTTGGTGGCAGCACATTTGCACAGCCACAAAAAGAGCGATTCGTGAGGCCAATATTGAAGCTTCAAAAATTACGGGAGTTGGTATTTCGTACCAAATGCACGGATTGGTTATTGTGGACAAAGATGGAAATGCGCTTCGAAATTCGATTATTTGGTGCGACAGCCGTGCGGTGGAAATTGGTAATGAGGCTTTTGCCGAAATTGGAGAACAAAAATGTATGGAGCATTTATTGAATTCTCCTGGGAATTTTACGGCTTCGAAACTAAAATGGGTCAAAGAAAACGAACCTGAAATCTACAGCAACATTTACAAATACATGCTTCCGGGCGATTATATTGCGCTAAAATTGACGGGAGAAATTACCACTACAAAAAATGGTTTGTCTGAAGGAATGCTTTGGGATTATAAAGAAAACAAAGTGGCAAACTGGCTTTTGGATTATTACGGAATCGATCCATCTTTGACGCCGGATATTGTTGAGAATTTCACGAATCAGGGAATTTTAAACGAAAAAGGAGCGAAAGAAGCAGGACTTCTTGTTGGGATTCCGGTCGTTTACAGAGCGGGAGATCAGCCTAATAATGCCTTGGCTTTGAATGTTTTGAATCCGGGAGAAGTGGCTGCTACGGGAGGAACTTCGGGTGTATTTTATGCCGTTAGCGAAATGTCTTCCGGAAAAAGTACACGCGTCAACAATTTTGTACATGTTAATTACGAAGAAAAAACACCAAGAGTTGGAAAACTTTTAAACATAAACGGAGCCGGAATTCAGTACCGTTGGCTTCGTAATAATATGGGTGACGAAACCTACGAATCGATGAACCGTAAAGCGTCTAAAATTGATGTAGGTTCTGATGGTGTTGTCGTGATTCCGTTTGGAAATGGCGCAGAACGTATGTTCAACAATAAAAACATCGGAACACACTTTTTAAATCTCAACTTAAATATTCACAATAGCGCACATTTGTTCAGGGCTTCTCTTGAAGGAATTGCTTTTTCGTTTGTGTACGGAATGGAATGTTTAAAGGATGATAATGCGACGATAAATGTAATTAGAGCCGGAAATGATAATTTGTTCCGTTCGGAGATTTTTTCGAATACGGTGGCAACTTTAATCGGACACGAAATTGAAATTTACAATACAACCGGCGCAGTTGGAGCGGCGAGAGCAGTGGGTTTAAAAGATGGTGATTACAATAAATTTGGTTCAAGTATTACGACCAACGATCACGTAATGACCTTTTTACCACTAAAAAATGCAGAACCGTATGCAAAGGCTTATGCAAAATGGAAACAAGAATTAGAATTAATATTAACACATAAAAAATAAAGAAATGGTAGTTTTAGGCAATAAAGAATATTACAAAGGCATTGGCCAGATAAAATTTGAAGGCAAGGAATCTGATAATCCGTTGGCATTTAAATATTACAATCCGGAGCAGGTTGTTGCGGGAAAAACAATGCGAGAGCACTTTAGATTTGCGATTGCATACTGGCACACGTTCTGCGGACAAGGAAGCGATCCGTTTGGACCGGGAACTCAGAATTTTGCGTGGGATCAGTCATCAGATCCAATTCAGGCAGCAAAAGATAAAGCGGATGCTGCGTTTGAATTTATCAGTAAAATGGGATTTGATTATTTCTGTTTTCACGATTATGATTTGATTGCTGAAGGACCAACTTTTGCCGAATCTGAAAAACGTTTGGCAACTATTACAGAATACTTAAAACAGAAAAAAGCAGAATCGGGAATTAAATTGCTTTGGGGAACTTCAAACTGTTTCTCAAACCCAAGATTTATGAACGGAGCAGCAACAAATCCAGATTTTAATGTCGTTGCAAGAGCTGGCGGACAAGTAAAATTAGCACTTGATGCTACGATTGCTTTAGACGGAGAAAACTACGTATTCTGGGGCGGAAGAGAAGGTTATATGTCTCTTTTGAATACAGATATGGGGAGAGAATTAGATCACATGGCACAGTTTTTAACGATGTCAAGAGATTATGCAAGATCACAAGGTTTTAAAGGAACTTTCTTTATCGAGCCAAAACCTATGGAACCATCAAAACACCAATACGATTTTGACTCGGCTACAGCGATTGGTTTCTTAAAAGAATATGGTTTAGATAAAGATTTCAAAATCAATATTGAAGTAAACCACGCAACTTTGGCACAACATACTTTTCAACATGAATTGGAAGTGGCTGCAAAAGCAGGAATGTTAGGAAGTATCGATGCTAACAGAGGTGATTACCAAAATGGCTGGGATACAGACCAATTCCCGAACAACATTCAGGAAACTACAGAGGCAATGCTTGTTTTCTTAAAAGCTGGCGGATTACAAGGCGGTGGTGTAAACTTCGATGCCAAAATCAGAAGAAATTCTACTGATCTTGAAGATGTTTTCCTTGCGCACATTGGTGGTGCAGATACTTTTGCAAGAGCATTATTGACTGCAGATAAAATTATTACTTCTTCTCCTTATGAAAAATTAAGAAAAGAAAGATATAGCTCTTTTGATTCTGGAAAAGGAAAAGATTTTGCTGATGGAAAATTAAACCTTAAAGATTTGTATGAAATTGCCAACCAAAATGGTGAATTGTCATTGCAAAGCGGTAAACAAGAATTGTTTGAAAACATTATCAATCAATATATATAATCAAAGTGATAGTTATAGAAGGTTAAAAACTGAAATAACTATTTTGATAAACATTCTGTGTGTATAATCTTTGTCAAAGTTTTAAACTTTGACAAAGATGTGCGCAACAACTATTAGCTGTTAGAGGTAGTTTTGTCATTCCGAGGAAACGAGGAATCTCAGGAAGTAGCTCTACAATCAAATATGTCAATCTTTGTCGATGTTGTAAGCGGAGATCCTTCCTTCGTCAGGATGACAAACTAAATACTAACCAAATTAAAACCACAAAAAAATGAAATTTTTTATTGACACAGCCAATTTACAAGACATTAAGGAAGCGCAGGAAATGGGCGTTCTGGACGGTGTAACAACAAATCCTTCGTTGATGGCGAAAGAAGGAATTACAGGAAAAGATAATATTTTAAAACATTACCTGGACATTTGCAATATTGTAGATGGCGATGTTTCTGCAGAAGTTGTTTCGACAGATTTTGACGGAATGGTAAGAGAAGGTGAGGAACTTGCCAAACTTCATCCACAAATCGTGGTTAAGTTACCAATGATTGGCGATGGCGTAAAAGCATGCAAGTATTTTTCATCAAAAGGAATTAAAACCAATGTTACCTTAGTGTTCTCTGCAGGGCAGGCGTTACTGGCAGCAAAAGCAGGCGCTACCTATGTTTCTCCGTTTTTAGGAAGACTCGATGATATTTCAACAGACGGAATGCATTTGATTGAAGAGATCCGAGAAATTTATGATAATTACGATTACCAAACTCAGATTCTCTCTGCTTCGATCAGACATACAATGCACATTGTAAATTGTGCAAAAGTTGGATCGGATGTTATGACGGGTCCTCTTTCTGCTATTAAAGGATTACTTAAACATCCGTTAACCGATATTGGATTGAACCAATTTATTGAAGATGCTAAAAAAATGAAATTATAATATTCTTACTGCCAGTTTAGTACGTCAATTTTTACTGATTTTACTGAATTTCAATTTTTAGAAAAGCTCCTTTTGAATTTAATTCGAAAGGAGCTTTTTTTAATTTTATAACAACCGATTGCTTTTTCTGTTGTTCTGATTACTTTTCAGAACTAAATATTTAATGATTAAGAGCAAATACACTGATCTATTACCTTTTAGTTTTCTATTTTAACAATATTTTTACATTAAAAAATTACTATTTTTGAGTAAAAGCATGATCGTTTTTACTTTTTTTATTTTTTATGCTTTTTTTAACTAAATAGAAGTTATGCAGCAATATTGTCAAAATTAGGAGTAAAAATAATTCTAATAATAACTATTATGTATTATTTTAGTCTTAAAATTATTTAGAATGTTTTTTAAAGTATGTTTTTTTATTGATTGTTTAAAAAAATAACAAACAACCGATTGTGTATTAGTTGCTTTTCTTTATATTTGTTATAAGTACACTTATTAACTAAACCAATCAAATTTTAACTATCTAAATCAATTTTTATGACTAACTCTTTTGTTACAAGTAAAGCAAAGCATCTAAAATGTTTTTGTTTTTTGATCTTAATGTTTGCGTTTTCACTCCATTCGAGTGCGCAGACAAAAGTTACCGGAACCGTATCAGATGCAAATGGTCCAATTCCGGGGGCTAATGTAAATTTAAAAGGAACTAAAACTGGTGTAAGTACTGGTTTTGACGGTACTTATACTATCGATGTCCCATCCAATGGTATTCTTGTTTTCAGTTTTATAGGTTTAAGAAACAAAGAAGTAGCTGTAAACGGACAAAGCAAAATTAATGTAAGTCTTGAAGAAGATTCTGCTCAATTAAAAGAAGTAGTTGTTATCGGGTACGGAACGCAAAGGAAAGAAGCTGTAACGGGATCTGTAGCTTCTATTGGAGGCGGTGAATTAAATCAAGTTGCTGCTGCCAACGTAACGCAGGCTTTACAAGGAAGGCTCGCGGGTGTTGACTTAACTCAGACTTCGACCAAACCGGGAGCAGCAATGCAGATACGCATACGTGGAACCAGATCTTTAACAGGGAGTAATGATCCTTTAATTGTTTTAGACGGAGTTCCGTTTGCAGGTTCAATCGGAGATATAAATCCTGTTGATATAAAATCTGTAGATGTTTTAAAAGATGCCTCTGCAACTGCTATTTATGGTTCACGTGGAGCAAACGGGGTTATATTAATTACAAGTAATAAAGGACGTAAAAATCAAAAAGCTACTTTTAACTATAATGGATTTAGCGGTATCAAGCAGGTTTTTGGGAAATATGATATGATGGATGCTGCTAAATTTGGAGCACTTCGTGATTATTCAACTTTATATACAGATGGTATTGATGAGTCAAGAAGCACCAATACAGACTGGCAGGATTCACTTTACGGAGCTGGCGAAATGATTAGTCATGATGTAAGTGTTTCAGGAGGTAGTGAGAACGGAGCTTATAATGCAGGTTTAGGATATTATAAAGAAGAATCAGTTTTACCTGGTCAAAAATACGAGCGTTTTAGCTTAAGAGCAGGTTTAGATCAGCAATTAGGAAGCTCTTTTCGTATGGGATTTAATACCAATAGCAATTATTCTGTTACCAACGGAGATAACATTGGTACAGGTACTGTTTTAGGAACCTCTCCTTTGGCAAATCCATATAATCCGGACGGATCTTTGAAAAGAACCGTGAGAATGGGTGCTGATGAAAACTGGGTTTACACCAGAGAATCTATTAATAATCTTGGCGAGTCTTATGTGAACCAGACAAGAGCTTTTAGTTCGTACAATAATATTTTTGCTGAAGTAAAAATACCGGGAGTTGAAGGTTTGAAATATCGAATGAATACCGGATTGAATCTACGCTTATCAAATGGCGGTTACTATGAAGGACAAGGTGTTTTTGATGTAAATCCAACCACGATATCAAATGCATGGATTAGCAATACATTATCAACACAATGGCTTATTGAAAATTTGATTTCATACGATAAAACTTTTGCTGAAAAGCATACCGTAAATTTTGTGGGATTATATTCAAACGAGCAATTTACAGGAAATACTTCAAGAATCGCCAGAAACGGAATTACTTCTGATGCATTTCAGTTTTACAACTTGGGTCAGAGTGAAGAAGAAGCGGTTATAAACCCTGCAGATCAGGATTATACACAATGGGGTTTAAGTTCTTATATGGCAAGGGCAATGTATTCTTATGACAATAAATATTTTATTTCGGGAACAATTCGTTCAGACGGTTCGTCACGTTTATCAAAAGGAAATAAATGGGTTACGTATCCGGCGGTTTCTGCAGGATGGACAGCTTCTAATGAATCTTTTATGAAAAATCTTTCATGGGTTAATCTTGTAAAATTACGTGTAGGATACGGTGAAACTTCTAATCAGGCTGTAGATCCATATCAAACTTTGGGGGCTTTAAGTACAAGACCTTATAATTTTGGAAATACAAATTCTACAGGTGTATATGTTACAACACTACCTAATCCGGATTTAGGATGGGAATATTCGACAACATGGAATTACGGACTGGATTTCGCTTTCCTTAATAATCGTTTATCAGGTACCATCGAATATTATAAAACAAATACAAAAGATTTGCTGCAACGCGTAAATCTTCCGGCAACATCGGGCGTGAGCAGTTATGTGGCAAACGTGGGTGAAACTGAAAATAAAGGATATGAAATTGCCTTAAACGGAGTTATTCTTGATAATCCAAAAGGATTGAGCTGGACCGTTGGGGTTAATTTCTATGCCAACGAAAACAAGTTGGTTAAACTTGCGTCGGGAGCGCAAAGAGATGAGGCAAATTCCTGGTTTGTAGGTTATAATATCAACTCTATTTACGATTATGAAAAAGTAGGAATCTGGCAGGAAGGCGATCCATACATGTCAATATTAGAGCCAGGACCAACCGGTATCAACGCTCAGGGAACAGTAGTAGGATCTATTAAAGTAAAATATACAGGAGATTTTAATCCGGATGGTTCACCAACTCGTGCCATTAATACAAGCGACAGACAAATTATAGAAACTGACCCGGACTTTCAGGGAGGTTTTAATACGAACTTAACATATAAAGGTTTTGATTTTTCTGCCGTAGGAGCTTTTAAAAGCGGTGGTGTTTTAATCAGTACACTTTACGGAGGAAACAGTTACCTGAATTTACTTAACGGAAGAAGAAGTAATGTTGATGTAGATTACTGGACTCCGGATAACAGAGATGCTGAATATCCAAATCCAAGAGGTATTAGAAGTGGTGATAACCCAAAATACATTTCTACGATGGGATATTTTGATGCATCTTATGTAAAAATCAGAGCATTAACTCTTGGATATACTCTAGATCAGGAATTTATGAGAAGTTTAGGGATACAGAAGCTGAGACTTTATTTTACAGCGCAAAATCCGTTTGTACTTTTCTCTCCTTACAATAGAAAATCAGGAATGGATCCTGAAACAAATTCTTTTGGAGATGAAAATCAGGCCGTAACAGGTACTTACCAACGTAGATTTACGGTTATTGGAACAAATACACCTTCAACCAGAAACTTTTTATTCGGACTTAATTTCACATTTTAATCAAGAACAACTATGAAACGATATATTTTTAAAAGATTACTTATAGGATCAGTAGCTTTGTTCTCCTTTGCGGGCTGCTCTGATATTTTAGAAGAAAAACCACATGATTTTTATGAGCCTGGCTATTTTAAAACGGAACAGGGAGTTGTACAGGGATTGACCTCACATTATGCCCATTTACGATGGATATACGGGCAGGCCTATTATTATAATTCTGTGCAAACAGGAACAGATGAAAATACATATGGACAGCAAGCCGATGGAAATTTCAAAGATCATGATTTATCCGGAGTTGGGGTTATAAATCCTGCCTCAAGCAGAGCCGATGTGGTATGGAATAACTCTTACAATGATATTAATACAGCAAGTGGTATTATTGAAAATGCTGCTGCAGTAGGTATTGCAAATAGCTTAATTGCAGAATCTAAATTCTTTAGAGCTTTTGATTATTTTTTATTAGTACAAAATTTTGGAGGCGTGCCTTTAGATTTAGGAGCTGGCGAACTGAAATTTAATAGTAAGCCATCAAGATCTTCAAAACGAAATACAGTAAGTGAGGTTTATACCAAAGCTATTTTTCCGGACTTAGTAGCAGCTGTAAATGAATTACCTGATGCGCCAAGGTTAACCGGTACAGCAACTAAAACGCTGGCTCGTTTAATGTTGGCAAAAGCATATCTGACATATGCATGGTGGCTGGAAAATCCAAACAATATTCCAACCTATCCTGATACACCAAGAACAGATCCTGATGGTCACAATGCACAATGGTATTTTCAGGAAGCTTACAACATCGCATTAGACGGAATTAATAATCCGGGAACTTATGGATTATTGCCTTACTATTATGATGTAAACTTAGGTTCTAATGATCGCAACAAAGAAATTATGCTTTATGCAGATCATACAGAAGAAAGTGAATATTACAATGGAGCAAGTCTTACATACGGAAGTGGTGGTGCGCCGGATAATTTTGCAGGCTGGATGGGAACATTTAATTACACTTCGATAAGAAGTAAAAATGCATCAGGAGCTGCAGTTTCGACTGTACAAAGAGCAGCAGATCAGTTTTTGGGACGTCCGTGGGTAAGAATGGTACCGCCTATAGAAGTCTTTACCAAAACTTTTGCAGATAAAACAAACGATTCAAGATACGACGGAACATTTGCAGCCGTATATCGTGGAAACTGGAATTTACTTGGAACCGGATTAACCGATGTACCAACATTGTATAATGCTAACGGATTACCGGTAAAGCCAGGTGATGCTATTGTAACTTTTCTTAATGATGAACCTGCAACGGCAATTACCTATCCTACAGGAGCAGGAGATAACGGTGTTGGAGCAGGAGTTTTACCAGGCAGATCTGATTATGTAATTTCTCCACTGGGAATAAGCAGAATCGTATATCCGGGATTATGGAAATTAGGACCATACCGTACAGATAATGCAGGAGGATTAGGACAGCCAAATGCAGGAAGCACAAGACCTTATCCGGTTGCTAAATTTTCAGAACTCTATTTTGTCGCGGCAGAAGCAGCTGTAAAAGGAGCAACTGGCGGTATGTCTGCCAGAGATCTTATCAATGTAATCAGAGACCGCGCAGGAAAATGGCGCTGGGACAATAATGGTAAAGTAGCAAAAACGGCCGACAACAGTGCCTTATTAACAAGCACAACTCCTGCGGTAATTGACATTAATTACATTCTGGCAGAGCGTTCCCGTGAATATTATGGTGAAGGATACCGTTGGTACGATTTAGTAAGAACTCAAAAATGGAATGAAATTGCCGGTAAATATTCAATTGGCGGATCAAATTACGGTCAGCATACGCCAGAGGTTATTACCAGAACAATAGAGCCACATCATTATCTGCGTCCTATTCCACAAGGGCAAATAGATGGTATGGAAATGTCTGATGCCGATAAAAAAACGTACCAGAATCCAGGATACAATTAATAAATATTTTGAAGTAAATAAATTTTTAAGTTAGTTTAAGTTTAGCCGAGGAATAATTTCCTCGGCTTTTACCTTGTAAAACGCAGCAAGGATATAAGGGATATTGATTTGAAAATGAAATAAAAATGGAACGCGGATGACGCGGATTTAAACGGATTTCTTTGTTTTATTAAGCAGATTTATCAGATTTTCAATAAAAAAATCAGCGACAATCTGTTTAAATCCGCGTCATCCGCGTTCCAATAAACCCACTTTATCCACATTAAAAAAATAAGAAAAAACAAAAATGAAACAACAACTATTAGTTCTCTCACTAGCATTATCGTTTCTCTTTTCTTTTAAAGGAGTTGCAGTTAAAGATACCATTACCGGAAAACAGAATGTAAAACCACCTGTTTTTTCGAATGTTGTGTATCAGGGAAATGATAATATTTATAAAAATAATCCATTAAAGCCAGATGAGTTTTATTCTCCCGTTTTACAGGGATGTTATCCGGATCCGGCAATTACCAGAAAAGGCGATGATTATTTTATGGTGTGTTCTTCATTTGCTATGTTTCCAGGAGTACCAATTTTTCATTCTAAAGATTTAGTGAATTGGACAGACCTTGGAGGCGTATTAAATAAAGTCTCCGAATTTAATCCGCATGATACAGGTATAAGCCAGGGCGTATATGCACCGGGAATAACATATAATCCTCATAATGACACTTTCTATATGATTGTAACAGCATTTTCGGGAGGTCTGGGCAATATTATAGTAAAAACAAAAGATCCGATGAAAGGCTGGGGAAGCCCAATAAAATTAGGCTTTGACGGAATTGATCCTTGTATCTTTTTTGATGATAACGGAAAAGGATATATCGTTCATAATGATGCTCCCGATAAAGGAAAGCAATTATATGAAGGACATCGTGTTATAAAAGTTTGGGAATACGATCTGGAAAAAGATAAGGTGATTCCGGGAACGGATAAAATTATTGTAGATGGCGGAGTAGACCTTTCTAAAAAACCAATCTGGATAGAAGCGCCGCATTTGTATAAAAAAGACGGTCATTATTATTTAATGTGTGCCGAAGGCGGTACTGGCGGAAATCACAGTGAAGTTATTTTTATCAGCGATAGTCCCAAAGGGCCTTTTAAACCGGCATCAAACAACCCGATTTTGACCCAAAGATATTTCCCTCAGGACAGAAAAGACAAAGTAGACTGGGCAGGACATGCCGATTTAGTTCTTGGACCTGATAATAAATATTACGGTGTATTTTTAGGCGTTCGCCCGAATGATAAAGACCGAGTAAATACAGGACGCGAAACTTTTATGCTTCCGGTAGACTGGTCAGGAACTTTTCCGGTTTTTGAAAACGGATTAGTGCCTTTAGAACCAAAAATTAAAATGCCAAAAGGCGTTACCGAAAACAAAACGGGTAAAGACGGATTTTTCCCGAATGGTAATTTTACATTTACCGAAAATTTTACTTCTGATAAATTAGATTACCGCTGGATCGGACTTCGAGGCCCTCGTGAAAACTTTATTTCCGTAACCAAAAAAGGACTTCAGATTAATCCTTTCGAAGTAAATATGAAAGAACTGAAACCTACGTCGACACTTTTTTACAGACAAATGCACAACACGTTCTCCTTTGCCACGACAATAGACTATAAACCAGAATCTGAAAAAGATCTTGCCGGAATTACATGCCTGCAAAACGAGCGTTTTAATTATGTTTTTGGCATCACAAAAAAAGGAAAAGACACCTATATTTTATTAGAAAGAACAGAAAAAGGACAGTCAAAAACAATCGCAAGTGCCAAAATTGAAATTAAAAAAAACATACGACTTCAGGTAAAAGCAACCGGAGACAGTTACGAATTTACTTATGCCCTGAACGGTACTAATTTTAAAAATTTAGGCGAACCGGTTTCAGGTGATATTCTTTCAACCAATGTGGCAGGAGGTTTTACAGGTGCATTGGTAGGATTGTACGCAACGGCTGCAAATGATGCTCAGCCACAATAAAATGAAATATGAAAAAGGAACATTTTAAAGGATTGTTGTTTTTGCAACTCTTCTTTTTGATTTTGAGTTGTCAGATATTAGCACAAAGCAAATCAAAAACGGAGAATTGGGTCGGAACCTGGGCTTGCGCGCAAATGCTGGTTGAACCCAACAATATGCCTCCCGCTCCGGGACTTTCAGAAAATACGCTTCGACAAATTATAAGGGTTTCTATTGGAGGAAAACGGATGAGATTGCGTTTCTCTAATATTTTTAGCGATCAACAAACGGTTTTAAAATCGGTTAGTGTGGCCAATGTTATCGATGCACCGATTGTTGATGCTAAAACCCAAAAGGAACTTCGTTTTAATGGAAAACCAGACATCACCATAAATCCCGAACAGGAAGTTTTTTCAGATGCTTTTGATTTTGAATTACAGCCCGGACAACTTTTGGCGATTACCATTCATTACGGAAATACATCGCAAAAAACATCAGGACATCCCGGTTCGCGAACCACTTCTTACATTCTTGAAGGAGATCAAATTCAAAATGCAGCTTTTGATGGCGCCATAAAAACAGATCATTGGTATTCGATTATGGGATTGGATGTTGTGGCTGATAAAAACACTGCGAATATCGTTTGTTTGGGAAATTCCATTACAGACGGCCGAGGATCAGGAACTAACAAACAAAATCGTTGGACAGATATTTTGTCGACACGATTATCTACCAATAAAAAAACAGAAAAAATTGGTGTTTTAAATTTAGGAATTGGAGGAAATTGTGTCGTTAAAGGCGGATTAGGCCCAACGGCTTTAAATCGTTTTGACAGAGATGTATTATCTCAAAAAGGCACAAAATGGCTCGTAATCCTGGAAGGCATCAACGATATTGGAGGAATTAAAAATCAGGAAGATGCACCAATAAAAGCGCAGGAACTTATTGAAGCTTATAAAGTGATGATTACCAAAGCACATGCAAAAGGAATTAAAGTCTACGGCTGTACCATTTTGCCATTTGCGAAATCATTTTATGACGCGCCACACAAACAAGAAGCCCGTGATATTGTAAATGCCTGGATCAGAAATAGCAAATCCTTTGATGCTGTAATTGATTTTGATAAAGCCATGGTTTCAGAAGAAGGTTCAAAAACGATTTTATCCAACTTGCACGACGGCGATTTTTTGCATCCAAACGAAGCAGGTTATCTTAAGATGGGAGAAACAGTAGATCTCAATTTATTTAAATAACAGTTTGCATATTTTGAATTCGATTAAAATGATTTTTTGATAATAAAAACAAATCAACAATGAAATCAATACTTAGGTTTTTCGCATTTACGGTTCTTTTTTCAATAGCACAAAAGGGATATTCTCAAGATCCTAATTTTCATGTTTATCTGAGTTTTGGCCAGTCGAATATGGAAGGATATGCCAAAATAGAACCACAGGATAAATTGGGTGTCGATGATCGATTTCAGGTTTTACAGGCAGTCAATTGTCCTGACCTGAAACGTGAAAAAGGAAATTGGTACACTGCCATACCGCCATTGTGCCGTTGCAGTACCGGACTAACGCCAGTTGATTATTTTGGAAGAAATCTGGTAGCCAATCTCCCTAAAAATATAAAAGTGGGCGTAATCAATGTGGCCGTTGGAGGATGCAAAATTGAACTTTTTGACAAAGATAAAACAGCAGAATATGTAGCAACAGCGCCAGACTGGATGAAAGGCATTCTAAAAGAATACGACGGAAATCCGTATGCAAGATTGGTAGAGCTGGCCAAAATAGCACAGAAAAAAGGAGTTATTAAAGGCATTTTGCTGCATCAGGGAGAATCGAATACCGGCGATACACTTTGGACAAAAAAAGTAAAAATTGTCTATGATAATTTGATAAAAGACCTGAATCTGGATCCGAAAAAAGTGCCTTTGCTTTCAGGGGAAACCGTAAACGAAGACCAGAATGGTAAATGTGGCAGCATGAATAAAATTATTGCAACATTGCCAAAAACGATTCCAAATTCGTATGTGATTTCATCTAAAGGATGTATGGCAGAACCTGATTTTTTGCATTTTAATGCCGCAGGTTACAGAGACTTAGGAAGACGTTATGCTGATAAAATGCTTTCATTATTGGGATATAAATTGGCTGATGGAAAATCGCCTTTTATAGTGCAGGCTCCCCTTGGTTTTGATCAGTTAAATACCAATATTCCGGCGGGAAAAATAGAAACGATCTCTTATGAATCTAAAACGGTTGGTTCTACACGAAAAGCAACAGTTTACACACCTCCGGGATTTAATAAAAAGAAAAAATATCCGGTTTTGTATCTTTTACACGGAATAGGCGGCGATGAAAAAGAATGGCTCAACGGAGGAAATCCGCAAATTATATTAGACAATCTTTTTGCAGAAGGAAAAATTGAACCTATGATTGTGGTCATGCCAAACGGCAGGGCAATGAAAGACGACAGTGCGACCGGAAATATAATGGCGCCCGACAAAGTACAGGCTTTTGCTACGTTTGAAAAAGATTTATTAAACGACCTGATTCCGTTTATCGAAAAAAAATACCCGGTTCTGAAAGACAGAGAACACCGCGCCATCGCCGGATTATCAATGGGAGGCGGACAATCTTTAAATTTCGGATTAGGTAATTTAGATAAATTTGCCTGGGTTGGAGCATTTTCTGCAGCTCCAAATACTAAAGCACCCCAAGAATTACTTCCCAATCCAGAAGAGGCAAAAAAGAAATTAAAACTACTCTGGATTTCCTGCGGAGATAACGACTGGCTTATCGAAAATAGTAAGCGAACGCATGATTATTTATATAAAAATGATGTACCTCACATTTATTATATCGAGTCCGGAGTTCATGATTTTAAAGTCTGGAAAAACGGATTATATATGTTTTCACAATTCTTATTTAAACCTGTCGATCAATCCAATTTTGCAGCTTATACCATTTTAGGAAATCCTGCGCAAACCAATATTCGTACTGCAAAATATCCTCAAATATTACCGGATAACAAAGTGCTTTTTAAAGTCAACGCTCCCGAAGCTTCAAAAGTACAAATCGATTTGGGCAAAAAATACGATCTGACAAGAGATTCAGAAGGATTTTGGACAGTAACTACAGAGGTAATCAACAAAGGATTTAATTATTATTCCCTGCTTATTGATGGCCTTGCAGTTGCAGATCCATCAAGTCAGACATTTTACGGAATGGGACGAATGGCAAGCGGTATCGAAATTCCAAATAAAGAAGGAGATTTTTACGCTTTAAAAGACGTTCCGCATGGTGATATCAGAATCAAAAAATATTTTTCAAAAGGAACCAATTCATGGCGCGAAATGTATGTGTATACACCGCCGGGTTACGAGAATTCGACAGAAAAATATCCGGTTTTATATCTCCTGCATGGTGGAGGCGAGGATCAAACAGGCTGGGCAACTCAGGGAAAAGCAAACTTAATTTTAGACAATTTAATTGCCGAAAATAAAGCAAAACCAATGATAATCGCAATGCTTGACGGCAATATGGGGAATACAGGCGGCGTGGCAGGTTTTAATGAAAATGCACTAAAAGCTTTTGAAAATGAATTGAAAACCGGAGCTATACCTTTTGTAGAAAGCAATTTTAAAGTAGCGAAAGATGCTAAAAACAGGGCTTTGGCAGGATTATCAATGGGAGGTTTGCAAACACTTTATGCGGGCGTTAAAAATTCTGATTTGTTTTCTTATATAGGCGTTTTTAGTTCAGGGTGGTGGGCGAATAATACCACTTTAGCTGATCCGCAATACGAGTTTATGAAAAATAACGCCTCTACAATTAATGCAAATATCAAAGAATTTTGGATTTCTATGGGCGGCAAAGAAGATATCGCTTATGAAAATTGCAAAATAATGATGAAAAAGTTCGACCAGCTCGGAATTAAATATAAATACAGCGAATATCCGGGCGGACATACATGGCCGGTCTGGAGACATGATTTATTTATGTTTACGCCATTATTGTTTCAGCAGAAATAAAGATTTTAAAATAGTAATTGAATTGCATAATAAATAAAGTTCATGAATACATTTTCAAAATATATCCTCACATTTCTTATCGTTTTTAGTTGTACTTTTTTAAAAGCGCAGTCGTTTATTACAACTCAAAAAGGGGACAATATTATTGTCCTGAAAGAGAAATCTTCACCCTTGTCCTTTCTGGTTAGTAACGGAACAGATGCCGGTATTTTGCGTGCAATCACTAATTTACAAACTGATTTTGAAAAAGTTACGGGAGAAAAACCATCAATTTTAAATCAAAAACCAAATATTGCATCGCCGCTGATTATTATCGGAACAATTGGAACAAATTCTGTTATTGATGATTTAGTTAAAGCAAATAAAATCGACGGAAAACAGCTTAAAGGCAAAAATGAAAAATTTAGTATTCAAAATATTAAAAATCCATTTAATGGAGTAGAAGAAGCCATCGTAATTGCGGGAAGCGACAAACGCGGAACGATTTACGGCATTTATGAATTATCGAAACAAATTGGCGTTTCGCCTTGGTATTACTGGGCTGATGTGCCAGTCGAGAAAAAAGACAATCTGTATTTTGTAAAAGGAACCTATACGGATGGCGAACCTGCCGTAAAATACAGAGGAATTTTTATCAACGACGAAGCGCCTGCATTAAGCGGCTGGTCGAAAGCCACATTTGGCGGATTTAACAGCAAGTTTTATGAGAAAGTTTTTGAATTACTGCTTCGGTTAAAAGCCAATTATATCTGGCCGGCCATGTGGGGAAATGCGTTTTATGACGATGATCCCGCCAGCGGACCTCTTGCCAACGAAATGGGAATTGTCATTGGTACATCGCACCACGAACCAATGGCTTTGGCACAAACCGACTGGCATCGATATATTAAAAAAAATAACCTCCCGAATGTGTGGGATTATAATAAAAATAAAACCGTTCTCGATGAATTCTGGAAAGGCGGAATAGAGCGCAGCAAAAATTGGGAAAAGCTTGTAACTGTTGGGATGCGTGGAGACGGCGATGAAGCCATGAGTGAAGGAACAAATATAACTTTACTGGAAAATATTGTAAAAGAACAACGTAAAATTATTGCTGAGGTAACCAAAAAAAAGCCTGAAAAAACACCTCAGGTTTGGGCTTTGTATAAAGAAGTTCAGGATTATTATGATCAGGGAATGCGTGTTCCCGATGATGTAATTTTGCTGTTTTGCGATGACAATTGGGGAAATGTGCGCAAACTTCCAGATGTAACAAAACCTTTGCACAAAGGCGGTTACGGCATGTATTATCATTTTGATTATGTGGGAGGCCCAAGAAATTCGAAGTGGATCAATATAAGTCCGATACAAAGAGTTTGGGAACAGATGAACTTGAGTTACGAACATGGCGTAGATAAAGTCTGGATTGTAAATGTGGGAGATTTAAAGCCAATGGAATTTCCGATCAGTTTCTTTTTAGATATGGCGTGGAATCCTAAAAAGTTCAATTCTCAGAATCTTTTTGAATTTACAGAGAAATGGGCTGCTGATCAATTCGGAACAAAACATGCCAAAGAAATCGCAAGATTATTAAATACCTATCCAAAATTCAACCGAAGAGTAACGCCCGAAATGCTCGACAGCAAAACCTACAGTCTGGAAAATTACAATGAATTTGAAACGGTTGTCAATGAGTATAAAAATCTGGCACTTGATGCGTATCGAATTTACAATGAGATTCCAAAAGAATATCAGGATGCTTATTTTCAATTGGTTTTATATCCAATAGATGCCTGCAGTAATCTTTATGAAATGTATTTTGCACAGGCGAATAACAGAAAACTGGCTTCGGAAAAAAATAGTTTAGCCAATGCTTTTGCAGATCAGGTAAAAAGGAATTTTGAACGGGATTCTGTTCTTCAAAATAAATACAACAATGAAATTTCAGGCGGAAAATGGACACATATTATGGATCAGATGCGAATTGGATATAAGGCCTGGCATGATACTTCTAAAAACATTTTGCCTGAAGTCAGTTATGTTTCAGAAAAAGAGCAGATAGTTTCAAATGTATTTGAAGAAAAAGATGGTTATGTTTCTATCGAAGCAGAACATTTTTCTAAAGTAAATAATTCGAACACGATTCATTGGGAAGTAATTCCTGATTTTGGAAAAACAAAAAGTGGGATTACGACATTTCCACAAAATAAATATCCAACTCAGAACGACAATATTTTTGTAGAGTATGAAATTGATTTTGCTTCAACAGGAGAATTTAATGTAGAATTGCTTTTGTCTCCAACACTCAACTTTAACAGCAACAAAGGGCTTCGTTATGAAGTTTCTTTTGATGAAGCAAAACCACAAACAATAAATTTTAACGGTCATTACCGTGGAGAATTAGGAAAATGGCAAGCCGAACACTTGATTCATTCAAGCACTAAACATACCATTTCGAAACCCGGAAAACATATTTTACGCTTCCGTGTTTTAGACCCGGGAATTGTGCTGCAGAAAATTGTCATTAATACCGGAGGGTTAAAGCCGTCTTATCTCGGGCCTCCTGAAAGTAATATTAAATTCTAAATTTTTAACTGATTAAATTTTAGTAGAATATGAAAAAATTATACAAATTAAGTTCAATATTTTTTGCAGTTTTATTTTTGTCATCTGCTCAGTTAAGTGCACAAAATGCGAAAGTACAAATTGATAAAAATAAGACGTACCAAAAAGTTACTGGTTTTGGAGGTTTTGTATGCAGTCCCCAGTTTGGTTATAATTACATGTCTGTTGACGAAATCAAAAAAATGTGGGGAACAAACAGTGAAGCCGGTTATAACATTATGCGTCTTTACATTCCGGGAGAAAGTAACTGGGCAACAACGCTTGCAACTGCCAAATTAGCCAAAAATGATTTGGGATTAAAGATTTTTGCAAGTCCCTGGACAATGCCGGCAGAATGGAAAACAAACAACAGTGAAGTTGCGGTTTACACAGATGAAAATGGAGTTAAGCAAATTGGCTACCTGAAAGAAGAACATTACGAAGATTATGCTTTGTATCTTAATCGTTATGTAACCTATCTTCGTGATAATGGAGTAGAACTCGATTATATTTCAATTCAAAATGAGCCTGATGAAATGGCAACCTATCAAGGCTGTATATGGACACCTGTACAAATAGCTGCATTTGTTAAAAATTACGGACATCTTATTAATTGTAAGGTTATTGCGCCTGAAAGTGTTGGTTATTCAGATGCTTTTTCAAATGCTTTTCTGGATACTGATGTCATGAATAACTTTGAAGTTTACGGAGTTCATCAGTATGGTGGTATTCAGTCCAAATACAAACAATTTCAGAATTATAACAAGGAGATCTGGATGACAGAATATCTCATTAACTGGAATTCCGGAGGTACGGTTCGTGATTTTAATTGGGGAATTGATGCTTTTAGTTTCGCAAACAGTGTGAATGATGCCTTGCTAGGAAATGTCAATGCGTGGATTCATTATTCCACTAAGCGATATTACGCACTAATGGGTGATGGAACAAACGGCACAGTATCCGGAGAAATGACCAAAAGAGGGCATATACTTTCGCAATATGCAAAATTCACTACAGGTACAACACGTGTAGAATCAACGTGGAGTGACGCAACTGTACAGCTTAAAGGTTCCTCGTACATAAATGATGCAGGTGATAAAATTGTTCTTACTATAATTAATCCATCACAAAACACCTATAATCTTACTGTAGATTTACCATTTTATTCTGTAAAAGGCACTAAAACAATTACCAGCCAAAGTATTGATATACAAAATACTGCGATAAGTTTTGCTGAAACATTTCGTCCGGTAATAAGTATTAATCCTTCGAGTTTTATTACTCTGACATTTGAAAAGAGTAAGGAAAGAGTACCTTCACAAATGACCAGTAAAGAAGTTCATTACGCTAAAATTGAAAATCAGCCTGTTACAAATTCAGCATTCGGAACAACCTATCAGATTAGTGGCAAAACAGTGACATTTGCAAACGCAAATCCTCTGATAAGTACCAATATGGACGGTTCTAACGGATATTTGAAATTAGACAACCGTTACAATAAATTTATACTGCATGTTAAAAGTTTTACTACTGCAAATCAAGCCAATACTGATAATACGACTTTGTATTATATCAATGACAACGGCGAAGTAAAATCTAAAAATTATGGAAAATTTAATTTCCCTACCGGGGTCGAATTTGATTTGACATTTGATATTTCTAAATCCGTTCTTACAGATGGATGTACCGGAATTATTGGTTTGCGAAATTCAAATTACAGTTCAGTACTTACTTTAAATTTGGGTGATGTATATTTTAATATTGCTGATGAAAAAGCAGCCGAATTTGCAGGAATATATTCAGATGATGACAGCCTTTTGATGGATGCTCTGCAAAGTCCGAATTATGTATCATTAGATTTTAGAAACGCCACCGGTATCAGTTCCACTCAGGATTGGCATGCCAAATCAGTAAATAAAAACAGTATTTTTTATGTAGCTGGTAATAACACTGCTAACAATGTAATATCAGGAACAACGTGTAACAATCTAAAACTTATGGATCAGGGAGGAGATTTTAATGTTCCTTTCGGTTTTTCAGCTTTAGCTGCGTCTTTTACCAAAACGATTTCAGGTAATGATGTTCTGGTTCTTCCGTATGAAGCCAGTATACCTCAAGGTGTAATAGCTTACACGCTAGAGCCTTCATCTGCTAAAATAATCTGTAATAAAATTGAAGGTGTAATTCCGGCAAATACCCCTGTTTTACTGAGTGGTTCAGGTACATTTGTTTTCAGTGGAACCGGAAATGTTTCAACACCAAAAGCCTTAACTGTTGATCAAATAAATCCGGTTTACATTGGTGTGAAAGCTCCGGCAGGAAGTTATACATTGAAGACAGTAAATAATGTTACTGCATTTTATCCTGTAACTGCAGGAAGCGAACCTTTAATTTCATCATTTAATTTTTACTTAAGTGAAAAAAGCGGATATAATGCAACCGTGCTTCCGTTGGAGTTTACCACATTAGGCATCGTTCAAAATGAATTGAATGAAGCTAGTTTCACATTATATCCAAATCCTGCGTTGGAGGAAATTTTTGTTGATAAGATGACTTCTGATTTTGATTATAAAATTTTTAATGTTCAGGGCACTTTAGTGAATTCAGGCACTTTGAAAAATGGTAATACCAGAATAAAAATAGAATCACTGCCTGCAGGAGTTTATTTTATTAATGGAACAAGCGATAAATCTAAAATAAACAGAAAATTTGTAAAAAAATAAGATTAGAATTAAGGATAACAGGATAAAAAAAGAGTTGCAAAGTCTCCTAAAACAATGGTGACTTTAAAGCTGGACTTCAAGAATATTTACCCTGCGATATTAAATTATCGTAGGTTTTCGGATTTTCATTATCTGTGCAGGAAGCAAAATTTATTTGCCTGGTATTTGAATTAAAATATAATATCTAAATGATTTCTTTTGATTTCGAGTTGTTTTCTTAAAAATATTTGATTTAAAAACATAAATGATAAAAATATAGCTTTTTTATTGAAGAATTATTTTTCACGTTTTAAAAAGTGTTATTTTTACACTTTTAGTAAACAACCGATAGAACTAGTTTATTTTCTAGTTTTAAGAATAGTATTCTTTAGTCTTACTTCTTGTTTTAAAAAATAAATAGAGTCAATCTGTTATTAAGAAAAAGGAAAAATATCTAAAAGATTAAAAAAAAATTAGAATGAAATACAGCTTTATATTTTGTTTTTGTACACTGTTACTGTCCCATGTGGCAGAAGCTCAAATGCAATTGTTTGATTTAAAAGAGGTAAGGCTAAAAGATGGGCCTTTTAAAAATGCTCAGGATGTAGATCTCAAGTATATTTTAGAACTCAATCCAGACCGGCTTTTAGCACCTTATCTCATAGCTTCCGGAATACCCGTAAAAGCAGAACGTTATGGCAATTGGGAAAGCATAGGACTTGACGGACACATTGCCGGACATTATCTTTCTACTTTGGCGATGATGTATGCTTCGACAGGAAATACTGAAGTTAAAAACCGATTGGATTATATGATTTCGGAATTGGAAAAATGTCAGCAAAAAAACGGTAATGGCTATGTGGGAGGAATTCCGCAGGGCAAAGTTTTTTGGGATCGAATTCATAACGGAGACATTGACGGAAGCAACTTCGGGTTAAACAATACCTGGGTTCCGTTGTACAATATTCACAAGCTTTTTGCCGGTTTAACCGATGCTTATCGTTACACCGGAAATAAAAAAGCAAAAGAGGTTTTAATAAAATTGGGCGATTGGTTTATCGAATTAATTCGTCCGCTTTCTGATGAGCAGATTCAAAATATATTAAAGACCGAACACGGCGGAATAAACGAATCTTTTGCCGATTTGTATATCATTACAAAGGACAAAAAATATCTGGAAACTGCCGAAAAAGTTTCGCACTTAGCAATACTAAATCCATTAGAAAAAAAACAAGATAAATTAACAGGATTGCATGCCAATACGCAAATACCAAAAGTGATTGGTTTTGAGAAAATCGGTGTACTTTCCGGAAATAAAGAATGGACAGATGCCGCGCAATTTTTCTGGGAAAATGTTACCCAAAAACGCAGCGTAGCTTTTGGCGGAAACAGTTTTGCCGAACATTTTAATCCAACCGAAGATTTTAGCGGTATGTTAAAATCAAATCAGGGGCCTGAAACGTGCAATTCTTATAACATGGAGCGTTTGAGCAAAGCCTTATTTTTGGACAAAAACAAGGTAAGTTATCTTGATTTTTACGAGCGTACGCTTTACAATCATATTCTTTCGAGCCAGCATCCTGAAAAAGGCGGTTTTGTTTATTTTACACCCATTAGACCCAATCATTATCGCGTTTATTCTCAACCCGAAACAAGCATGTGGTGTTGTGTAGGTTCAGGCCTTGAAAATCATTCTAAATATGGAGAATTGATTTACAGCCATACAGAAAATGATGTTTTTGTAAATCTGTTTATTCCGTCAACTTTAGATTGGAAAGAAAAGAATATTTACATCGAACAAAGCACAAAATTCCCCTATCAAAATAGTACAGATCTTGTTTTAAAATTAAAAAAAAGCGAGACATTTTCGATGAATATCCGCTGTCCGGAATGGGCTGAAAATTTTGAAATTTCAATTAATGGAAAAATTCAGAAAATAGAAGCAAAGCCTTCTAATTATGTAGTTCTAAACAGAAAATGGAAATCTGGAGATCAAATTTCAGTTACATTCAAAACTTCGACACATTTAGAAAATTTGCCGGGCGGCTCAAACTGGAGTGCTTTTGTAAACGGACCAATTGTATTGGCTGCCAAAACATCAAACAAAGATTTAGACGGATTATTTGCAGATGACAGCCGAATGGGACATGTCGCATCGGGAAAATATTATCCGTTGGATCAGGCGTATGAAATGATAGGTGAAAAATCAGTTTATATCGCAAAACTGAAGGATTTAGGAAACCTGCATTTTCGTTTAGATTCGTTAGAATTACAGCCTTTTTTTGGAATTCATGACGCACGTTATCAAATGTATTTTCAAAATTATACCAAAGAACAGTATAAAGAAAAGCATGCTCTTTTGAAACAACAAGAAGTTGAAGCTTTGGCTTTGGAAGCTAAAACTATCGATAAAATTAATTGCGGCGAACAGCAGTCAGAAGTGGATCATGGATATAAAGGCGAAAAAAGTGATTCGGGTTATGATGATACAAAGGCCTGGAGAAATACGCGATCGTATATTTCCTATCAGTTGTTAAATAAAAATAAGTCCGGAAAATATCTGGATATAAGTTGTACAGACGATTCTAAAACAGATAAAATCACGATTCTTATCAACGAAAAACCCGCGCGCATTATTTCTTCAGCAAATAAGACAATTCGATTAAATATTGAAAAGATTGAAATTGTAAACATCAAAATAAAATCTAATGATGGAAACAATAGTCCCAAGTTTCATCAATTCAGAATTTTAAAGGATTAAAAAAATAAACCAGGATGAAAATTAGAAATGCTTTTTTTAGTCTTGTTCTGCTTTTTAGTCTGTGTAATTATGGACAAAATAAAGCGCAGAATCCGATCATTTTTGCCGATGTTCCTGATATGTCCATCATTCGTGTAAACAATATTTATTACATGAGCAGTACGACAATGCACATGAATCCCGGTGTTCCCATTATGAAATCTACTGATTTAGTCAATTGGGAAATAATCAATTACGCCTATCAAACATTAGAAGATGATAACGATAAACTAAATCTTGATAATGGAAAAAATGATTACGGAAGAGGTTCGTGGGCGAGCAGTCTCAATTATCATAATGGTATTTATTATGTCAGCACTTTTTCCGGAACGACGGGTAAAACCTATATTTTTTCGACAAAAGATATAGAAAAAGGACCGTGGAAACGAACCGTTTTAAATAATTCCTATCACGATCATTCTATTTTTTTTGATGATGATGGAAAGGTTTATATGGTTTGGGGAGCAGGAAAACTGCAGATTGTCGAGTTAAATTCAGATTTATCAGCTGTAAAAGAAGAAACAAAAAAAGTCCTGATAGAAAATGCCAGTGCACCTGCGGGAAACAATATTATGCTGCAATCTGAAGGTTCACAGCTTTTTAAAATCAAAGGAAAATATTATCTGTTTAATATCGTCTGGCCAAAAGACGGAATGAGAACGGTAATTATACACAGAGCTGATAAAATTTCAGGTCCGTGGGAAGGAAAAGTGGGATTGCAGGATTTGGGTGTTGCTCAAGGCGGACTTATCGATACACCAGATGGAAAATGGTTCTCTTATCTGTTCAGGGATTTTGGTGGTGTGGGGAGAATTCCTTATTTGGTTCCTGTTCAATGGGAAAAGGACTGGCCAATTTTAGGCGAAAATAATAAAGTGCCAGAAAATCTCGATTTACCAACAAGCAAAGGTTTGATTCCAGGAATTGTAAACTCCGATGATTTTAACCGAAAAAAAAATGATCCCAATTTGCCTTTGGTCTGGCAATGGAATCATAATCCGGATCATTCGCTTTGGTCGGTAAAAGAAAGAAAAGGTTTTTTAAGACTGAAAACCGGAAGAATCGACAGCAGTTTTGTTCAGGCAAAAAACACTTTAACGCAACGAACTTTTGGCCCTGAAAGTACAGGCAAAATTCTCGTTGAGGTTTCTAAAATGAAAGAAGGCGACTTTGCAGGACTTTCTTTATTACAAAAAGAGTACGGATTGATTGGCGTAAAAGCCGAAAAAAATGCTAAGAAAATCGTAATGATTGAAGCCATTAAAGATATTCCAACAGAAATAGAAAGTGTTCCGTTAACGCAGGATAAAATTTATTTCAAGGCAGAATGCAACTTTAAAGATAAGGCAGATCAAGGTCAGTTTTTTTACAGTTTAGATGGTAAAAAATGGATCAGTATTGGAAAAAAAATAAAACTATCTTATACGCTTCCTCATTTTATGGGGTATCGATTTGGGTTGTTCAATTACGCAACAAAAAATGTGGGAGGCTTTGTTGATTTTGATTATTTCCATATTGAAGATAAAATTTCAAAGAATAATTAGTCGATTTAGCATCGCAAAAGATTCATCACATAATTCAGAAAATCATGAAAATTAGTTATCTGTTTATCATAAGTTTAGTTTCAATTTTTAGCGCAAACGCTCAGCAATATCGTTTTAAGGATGCGTCTTTGAGCTCAACAGAACGTGCAAAAGATTTAATTTCAAAATTAACACTTGAAGAAAAAGCGGCGTTAATGTGTGATCAAAGTGATCCGATACCAAGACTCGGCATTAAAAAATTCAATTGGTGGAGTGAAGCGCTGCACGGTTACGCAAATAACGATAATGTTACTGTTTTTCCGGAGCCTATTGGTATGGCGGCTTCATTTGACGATCAGTTAGTCTATAATGTTTTTAATGCAGTTTCTGATGAAGCCCGTGCAAAATACAACCAATGGATTCAGGGCGGCAATGAAAATAAACGATTTTTAAGTCTTTCAGTCTGGACACCAAACGTCAATATTTTCAGGGATCCGCGTTGGGGACGTGGGCAGGAAACGTATGGTGAAGATCCATATTTAACCTCAAGAATGGGAATTTCAGTTGTGAAAGGATTACAAGGCCCGGCAGATGCGAAATACCGCAAACTTTTGGCCTGCGCCAAACATTTTGCAGTGCATTCAGGACCGGAATGGAGCCGACACGAACTGAATTTGAATAATATAGATCCACGTGAATTATACGAAACCTATTTGCCAGCCTTTAAAGCATTGGTACAAGATGCCGATGTGCGTCAGGTTATGTGTGCCTATCAGCGTCTGGATGATGAACCGTGTTGCAGTAATACACGCTTATTGCAGCGTATTTTGCGCGATGAATGGGGTTTTAAATACCTTGTAGTTTCAGATTGCGGAGCGGTTACTGATTTTTACACCACGCATAAAGTTTCGTCAGATGCAACACATGCGGCATCAAAAGCTGTTTTGGCAGGAACCGATGTAGAATGTGTTTGGGAGAAATATCCGTTTAAAAATTTACCCGAAGCGGTTGAGAAAGATTTAATAAAAGAAGATGATATTGATAAAAGTCTGCTTCGTGTTTTAACGGGACGTTTTGATTTGGGCGAAATGGATGATGACGCCATCGTACCGTGGGCACAAATTCCGGCTTCTGTATTGAACAGCAAAGAACATCAGCAATTAGCACTCGAAATGGCGCAAAAATCAATGACGCTTTTGCAGAATAAAAACAATATTCTGCCTTTAAATAAAGCAATTAATAAAGTGGCCGTTATTGGTCCGAATGCGGATAACGAACCGATGTTATGGGGAAATTACAACGGAACTCCCGTTAAAACCATCACGATTAAAAGTGGTATAGAATCAAAAATTCCCCAAAATAAAATGGTTTATGATAAAGGCTGCGATTTAGTTGAAGACAAAGTAAACCAAAGTTATTTTGACCAACTTTCGTTTGAAGGCAAAAAAGGAATGAAAGCCACCTATTGGAACAATCCAAACAGAGAAGGCAACAGCGTTATCTCGCAGCAAATTGTAAATCCGATAAAAATGACAACAGCCGGACAGCATGAATTTGCTTCGGGCGTTAAATTAGAAGGATTTTCGGCAAAATATGAAACCGAATTTACAGCGAAAGAAAATGACAGTCTTGTTTTTAAAACAGGCGCTACCGGAGCTTTTGAATTATTGGTGAATGATAAATCTTTGGCAAAATATACGAATTGGAGAACGCTTCCCGGCAAAATTAAATTTGCAGTAGAAGCAGGAAAAAAATACAAAATCGAAATTTTGTATGCACAATCCAACAATTGGCAGGCGAATCTTGAATTTGATTTTGGAAAAGAGCACGATATCAATTTCGCAGCTTTAATTCAAAAGTTAAAAGGCATCGATACCGTAATTTTTGTAGGCGGACTTTCGACTTTATTGGAAGGTGAAGAAATGCCGGTGTCTTATCCCGGTTTTAAAGGTGGTGACAGAACTAATATTGAACTTCCTGCTGTTCAGAGAAAATGTTTACAGGAACTGAAAGCGGCGGGCAAAAAAGTAGTTTTTGTAAACTGCTCTGGTTCTGCAATCGCCTTAACGCCCGAAACAGCAAGTTGTGACGCTATTTTACAAGCTTGGTATCCGGGAGAATCCGGAGGTCAGGCTGTGGCCGATGTTCTTTTTGGAGATTATAATCCTGCGGGAAAACTGCCTGTTTCCTTTTATAAAAATTCAGAAATCTTAGGCGATTTTGAAGATTATTCGATGAAAGGACGTACTTACAGATACACAACAAATGTTTTGTTTCCGTTTGGTTTTGGCTTAAGCTATTCTAAATTCGAAATTGGAAAAGCGAATCTTGACAAGACCAAAATAAAAGCAAATGAAAACACGCAATTAAATTTTTCGATAAAAAACACGAGCAAACGTGAAGGAACAGAAATTGTTCAGGTTTATGTTCGAAAAGTGAATGATACTGATGGTCCTTTGAAAACACTGAAAGCTTTTAAACGAATTACCTTAAAAGCCGGCGAAAGCCAAAATGTAGCGATCGATTTACCGCCTTCTTCATTTGAATTTTATGATGCAAAAAGCATTGGAATGAAGGTGACTTCCGGCGAATATGAAGTGTTTTACGGAACGAGTTCAGATGCTAAAGATCTAAAAATGAATAAAGTGTCAATTCAATAAACTACTTATTCTGTTATCAATAAAAATAAAGTAATTAATTAAAAGTGCGTTATGAATTTTAAGTATTTTTTATGTTTATGTCTGTTTAGTTTTTTAAAATTAAGTGCACAATCAGTTGTAAAAAGTCCCGACGGAAAACTTAAAGTTTCGGTGTTGATCTCAAATGGAACTCCTTTGTATAGTATCACTTATAATGATAAAATATTCTTAGAAAATTCTCCACTTGGCTTAAAAACAAATGTTGGTGATTTTTCAACAGGATTAAGTTTAAAATCGGAACTTAATCAAAATAAAATTGATGAAACGTATCAATTGCCTAATATTAAACAAAGTAAGGTACATTATGAAGCAAACGAAGCCATATTCTCTTTCACAAAAGAAAACAAACCTGCGATTGATATAATTTTCAGGGTTAGCAACAACAATGTTGCTTTCAAATATAAAATACATCCACAAAAAGATATTATCTCTTGTGTAGTCGAGGAAGAAGCTTCTGGTTTTTTGCTGCCTCAGGGAACGACAACATTTCTTTGTCCGCAAAGTAAACCCATGACAGGATATGCCAGAAGTGCGCCGAGTTATGAAACAACTTATAGTTTGGATGATGTAATGGGAAAAAATGGTATGGGCGAAGGTTATACATTTCCGTGTCTTTTTAAAGTAAATAATAACGGCTGGGTTTTAATATCTGAGACAGGCGTTGACGGAAATTATTGCGGCAGCAGATTAATTGGCCGCGAAAAAGGATTGTACACGATTGGTTTTCCTATGGAAGGAGAAAATAACGGTAACGGGACAACTGCTCCGGGAATACCGCTTCCGGGCGAAACGCCTTGGAGAACGATTACCATTGGCGAAACGCTGAATCCATTAGTAGAAACCACGATTCCGTTTGATTTGGTGAAGCCAAAATATAAAGCCTCAAAAGAATATCAATATACAAAAGGTACGTGGAGCTGGATTATGAAAATGGATAACAACACCACTTTTCCGGTTCAAAAACAATACATCGATTTTAGTGCTGCTTTAGGCTATGAAACCATTTTGGTTGATGCACTTTGGGATACACAAATTGGAAAAGATAAAATTGCCGAATTAGCGGAATACGCACGTACAAAAAACGTGGGTTTGTATTTATGGTACAACTCAAATGGGTATTGGAATGATGCGCCTCAGGGACCAAGAGGAAAAATGGACAATGCAACTATTCGCCGTCAGGAAATGGCATGGATGAAAAGTATTGGTGTTAAAGGAATTAAAGTTGACTTTTTTGGCGGAGACAAGCAAGTCACCATGAAACTGTATGAAGATATCCTGACAGATGCGAATGATTTTGGCTTAATGGTTATTTTTCACGGATGTACATTACCAAGAGGCTGGGAGAGAATGTATCCAAATTATGCGGCAAGTGAGGCTGTTTTAGCGAGTGAAAATCTGCATTTTGGACAAGCAAGCTGTGACAATGAAGCCAGGAATGCCGCAACACATACTTTTATTAGAAATACAGTTGGCAGTATGGATTTTGGCGGAAGCGCTCTGAATAAATTTTATAATAGTGATAATATTCCCAATAAAGGTTCAAAACGAATGACTTCTGATGTGTTTGCTTTAGCTACAGCAGTTCTTTTTCAGAGTGGTGTTCAGCATTTTGCATTGGCACCCAATAATTTAACTGATGCTCCGGATTGGGCAATCAATTTTATGAAAGAAGTTCCAACAACCTGGGATGAAGTTCGTTTTCTGGAAGGATATCCGGGTAAATACGTTGTTTTTGCACGCCGAAAAGGAAACAAATGGTACATAGCAGGCGTAAATGCTCAAAAAGAAACAATAAAGCTTAAACTAAAACTGCCAATGATTGCTTCTGGAACAGCATTAAAATATTATTCTGATGACGAAAATCTAAATGGAAAAGTAGAAACGATTAAACTTAAAAATAACAAGGAAGTCGAGATAAAAATCCCCAATAACGGAGGAGTATTGTTATTGAATTAATTGCAGAATATATAGATCTGTTTGAAAAATAAATAATTAGTTTTCATCTTTAAGGCTTCCCGAAAAAGGAACAAAAAATAAGATTACCAAATTATATTTAAAAGATGCAAGTCACTCTTTTACTTATTGTTGAGGTTATCCAATACAATTTTCTTTGGTATATGTTCCTGTAAAAAACAGACAGGAACTTCCCAATGAAAAAATAAAAGCTTCAGTTTTAGTAATGTCCTCTATTGAATCAAAAATACCATTTATATTTTTCCCTGATAAGCATGAAATGTTTGAACAGAATTAGTATCATATTTTTAAATGATGTATTCTAAACCAATGCTTTTGTCATAATTTTATTCTAATCGAAATTCGAAGGATTAATTATCAACAGGTATCAAAACAGAATCCATAAATTTTGCTGTGATGATAGTTCCTTCCTCATCTTCCCATTGTGTAATTATATTTTCAATTAGTTCTGGCTCAAAGCCTATTACCTTCATTACAGGACCTCCAAATTCCTGTTTAACTTCTTGTCCTTTTTTAAATTTTGTATTCATAATTGTTGTATTAGATTTCTGTATTTGTTTCTTTTAGTCTGATATAAATTTGTAAAAGCTAATTGTAATTCCTTTTCACTTTTCGATGAATAGGACAATAATATTCCAATACTTATTGGTCGGTTTTCCATATCTCATAAGCTTTTTAATTGCATTATTTACTTTACAAATATCAAAATACAGCTGCTTTTTAAGTTATATCTTTTGATGCTGATCTTATAAAATTAAAGTCGTGGATATAAATAAGCGCTCAAATAAAGTAGTGTTTTTTTTATCTATAAAAATATACACAAAATTCTTAAGCTGGATTTTTGTGTACGTAAAAACGTACTTTATTACCCCTTATGAGAGCTATTATTTATCAACTTTGTGATGTTATTACTTAGCATCACGAACCTGTATGTGATTTAGAATAATCAGAAAAAATATAACTGCAATAGCAAGTTCAGCACAATTGCATGAACGATATAATTACTATCTATTAATTATTTTACTAACCCTTTAACCATTAAAAAAAATGAAAAAAATCTTAAAATTGACAAGTATGCTATTTATTACAGCATTAGTATTTAATTCCTGTGAAAAGGAAGAAAATTTAGATGTACCACAAAGTGTTAACAAAGATGTGATACAAAGTAAAAACAAAGACACGCCGGAAAGCACCAATAAAGATGCCGCCTCACTTGTTGCTGCGTTAGGCAGTGCCGGAGCCAGAACAATCACATTGAAAACAAATACACTGACATGTCCAGGTGGTTTGTGTACATCGTATGGCGTCTGGTCAGAAGGCGTTTACACCGTTTGGTTTACTATGAAATTTAATTCCGGATTTTATTGGAGCAGAGGCGGTAAATGCGGATATGGAATACTAATTGGTGACCAGAATACCGGAGGCGACCCAGGATGGGATGGCAATGGCGGTAGTGCCAGATTTATGTGGTATTGTCCGAATGGATCAAACACTTCGAAAGGAAGCGGAGCTTATCTCCAGCCTTATGTTTACTATAAAGATCAGCCCGGACAATATGGGAATGATTTTGGAAAAAAGTACTACATACAAGAAGGAGTGACGTATAACTGTCAGATATCTGTTAAGTTAAATACTGGATCAAATACTAACGGATATGTCAAATATTATGTAAATGGTACAGAAATATTGAATCAAACAATTCGTTGGGTAACTAACGATTCTAAGCGAAATGTTAATGCAGTAAGTTTCCATACCTTCCGTGGTGGTAGTCAGGAGTATTGGAAAGCCCCGGTAACAAGCTCTATTTATTATGGTAGTGCGTCTTGGGATGCTCAATAATATATATATGCTAATAAGTTAAATATTTTGCAACTAAAGGCTGTCTTTTAAAGACAGCTTTTTTTTTGTAACATTCTTTTCTTACCGATTAGACAGTACTTCGGAAGTTTATAAAAAAATAACATTGAAAAATTTTGTTTTTATAAGAAACATTCTATTTTTGTATCGATCAATACAAAATAATAAAATGAGAGGAAGACCTACAATTTTTAAAGAACAGGAGCTGCTGGAAAAGGCACAGCACATTTTCTGGGAGAAAGGGTACACGGCCACTTCACTGGAAGATTTGCTAAATGCCATGAAGATTGGAAGCGGTAGTTTTTATAACACTTTCAAAGGAGGCAAAAAGGAGTTGTTTTCCAGGGCTATTCAACAGCGCAGAGAAGCTTTTGCCGAGTTTAAGGCCATAGTTGATGCAAGCACAGCGCCACTTCAAGTGATTAAAGATTTTTACCGCTCACTGGCACATGCCGACAAACAGACTCATTTGCAGGGCTGCCTGATTGCAAATACTGTTACGGAAATGACTTTTGTTGATCAGTCACTCGAGGAAGAAGCGGTTAGAGTTTTAAAAGAAGTGGAACAGATGTATATTAATGTTATTGAAAAAGCCCAAAGGGACGGAACCATGAAAAACAAAACCAGCGCTGAGATTCTGGGACGTTATTTGATTACCTTCTGGTGCGGATTTAATGTAACGAGGCGTATGTATCCCGATAATGCAATTCTTAAAGCACAAATAGAAATGCAGCTTAGTGTATTGAGCTAAGCTGTTTTTTTTACACATTTTTGTAGTAATCAATACAAAATAAATAAAATTAGTTTATTCAAAAAATAAAGACATAAACAGCTCTTTTTTCTTTGAATTATTTTTGTAGTAATCAATACAATAATAAATATAAAAATGGATTTACAATTACAGTCAAAGACTGCTTTTATCAGCGGTTCAACTCAAGGTATCGGTTATGCTATTGCCCGACAGCTTCTTAGTGAAGGAGCCACTGTTATCATAAACGGTCGAAATCAGGCTAAAATAGAGGATGCTCTTCAAAAACTCAGGCAGGAAATACCTCAGGCAGAAGTGTCGGGTATAGCGGCTGATTTTTCAAATATAGAACAGGTCAATGCTTTAATAGATGCTTTGCCACAGGTAGATATTCTAATTAACAATGTTGGAGTTTTTGAACTAAAAGCTTTTACGGAAATTACAGATGAGCAGTGGTTATCTATTTTCGAAATTAATGTTATGAGCAGTATTAGGCTCTCAAGGGCATTATTTCCAAAAATGATGGAAAGAGGCTGGGGCAGAGTCCTGTTTATCAGTAGTGAATCCGGAGTTAATATTCCGGAAAACATGATCCATTACGGAATGACTAAAACTGCTTTGCTTTCCATTAGCAACGGCCTTTCTAAACTAACCAAAAATACTCAGGTTACTGTTAATTCAATTTTAGGAGGACCAACTTATTCCGATGGTGTTGCAGAGGCAGTGTCGCAGATTGCCCAGGCACAGCAATTGTCAGAGGAGCAAATGAAAGAACTTATTATACAAAACACCAACCAAACCTCACTATTACAGCGTTTTATTGCTCCGTCAGAAATCGCAAACATGGCAGTATATCTCTGCAGTCCTTTAGCTTCTGCAACCAACGGGGCAATTACCCGAGTAGATGGCGGTGTGCTCACCACACTTTAATAACTAATGAATTAATAATCTGTATCCAAGTAAAGCTCTTGCTGTGAGGCAGGAGCTTTTTCTGTTTATTGATATCCTTTATATTTTTAAAATTTATAATTAATCTGAGCTGCTGCATACGGTGAAAAATCAAAATAGGAACTTTCTTTATCTTTAAAAAAGCTTTTGAGGTTTCGATCCTGAAAATAGGCAAATCGTACGGCATTCACTCCAAGTGTAATAGGCAGGCTAATATTCTTATTTATTTTGATTTCAGGCCTTAATCCTGCGACAGCATACTGGTGTGTAAAAATCACATTTTTGCCGTCTTTTTTAAGCAAAGCCATCTGACCATTCATTTCTGTAATTAGATGTAAATCAAATGTCTTATTAAAATTGTATCCGGCTGATGCCTGAATTCCATTTAGCATTGAAAACTTAAAAGTATATTTTCCTTCTGAATTGTAATTTACATATAGAGCAGGAAAAAGCATTGGGTATCCAAGAGTATTTGTAAGGGCAAGTCCTGCACCAAGATCCAGTTTAGGGTTGATTTTTTTTACAAAAATAGCACCGCCATTGCCCAGAATACTATTGGCATTCACTTTAGAAATTTGGGTTTCGCTGGTGTAAATTCCCGCACCGGCAAAAGCAATAACAGACCATTTTTGACTCAATTGGCGAATGTTAACAACTGACAACTGAAGGTTGGTAATATGGGATAAAACCAAACCCTGAGTAAAATTTTTGTTGTCAAGCGAAGCATGATCGCCGGATAAATTAAGAACCCATGTTGATGCAAGGCTGTCTTTATTTATTTTTACAGCAAGAGGAATATTGGCGATTCCGCTATAAACCATAGCCGAGCCTTTACTATTGCCGACTTTTTCACCATCGTTATTTTTATAGTTTGATGTACCAAAATATTCGGTTTTAAATGATACTTGTGCTCTTGATTTTACATTCATAAGTAAAAAAAGTAATGCCGCTAAAATTAATGTTGTTTTCATGATATGGATTTGTTTCTAAAAATTTCGGGACAAAACTATATTTTTATTCAATGCTCTTTTTTGCTTTTGACAAGTGGTCGTTTTTTGTTGACCAACGGTTTTCTATTGCCGATTAGAAAAAGGTATTTTTGTAAAAAATAAAACAAACCATGTTTACTGTAAAAAAAGCAGATTACGTATTTTGGGCATTTATGTTCCTGATGACTTTATTGCAATTGTCCGATGACTTGTCATTTTTAGGCGGTGTTTTGTTTTCACTAGCCATCACATTAACATTGAGAATACATGTGCGGTATGTGATAAACAGGCTGGCAAAAAGATATTTGAATAGTGAAAGTTCCATAAAATTTATCCTATATGCTTTGTTTGCCAGTGTGATAACAGCTGTAATTTTGACATTTGAAGGTTGTTTAATTGTCGGGGCAATTCCCTCTGAGAGGCTCGTAATGCCCAACGACATGCTGTCTTTGTTTTTCGGAATGCTGATGGTAAGTATTCTGATCTCCGGTGGGAGCTATTCAATAGAGTTATTCAAGCAGAACGTGGAATCTGAAAAACTTCATCAGGAGTTGAAAAATAGTGTTTTAGAAAACGAAATTGATAACCTGCGGACGCAATTAAGCCCGCATTTTACCTTTAATATCTTAAACAATCTGCAATTTTTAATTCGAAAGGATAAAGAGGAAGCTCTCGAACTGCTTTCCAGATACAGTAAAATACTGCAGTATTATGTTTACGAATCACAAAACAAATGGATAAAGCTAGATGACGAAATTTCTTTTTTGAAGCATTATTTCGAATTAGAAAAAGACAGGTCCGGAGAAGATTTGGAGATTTCTTTTCAATGTAATATTGCAGAAAATCATTTAATGATCATTCCGTTTCTCTTATCGACTTTCATTGAAAATGCCTTTAAGCATGTTTCCGATTTTGCTGATAAAACCAATTACATACATTTACATATCTACTTGGAAAATGAAAATAACCTGTTTCTGAAAATAGAAAACACGGCCAATTCGGCATCAGACAACAAAAAAACAAAAGGTGTCGGACTAAAATATGTCAAGAAGAGACTGGATCTTTCTTATCCGGGTAATTATAGTCTGGATATTAAGAGGGAAGAAAATAAATACAGAGCAGAACTCCAAATAAATCTGAATACGTAATGACATGTATAGTAATAGATGACGAGCGAATTGCCCGCGAAGGATTGAGTGAATTCATCAAAGAATTTGATTTTTTGGAAAACAGAGGTTCGTTTTCAAATGCACATCAGGCAATGGAAAAATTAAAAAGTGAAGCCATAGACCTGATATTTCTGGATATACAAATGCCTTTTTTAAACGGATTGGAATTTGCAAAAATGATAACAGATAAGCCCTCGATGATCATTTTTACAACTGCTTACTCCGAATATGCTTTGAAAGGATACAAGGTAAATGCGGTAGATTATTTACTCAAACCTATCTTTTTTGAAGATTTTAAAGCCTCTGTTTTTAAGGCAAAAAAGATGTATGATTTAATGTTTCATCAGGAAAACACAGTTAAGCCTTTATTTTTCAAAGAAAATGGAGTTTTTTTTAAAGTAATACCCACTCAAATTTTATATGTCAAGAGTATGCAGAATTATGTCGAAATACATCTTGAAAACCACAAACGAATAATTGTGCACCATACTTTAAAGAGTATTTTGGACCAATTGCCTCAGGAGGATTTTTTACAAATTCATAAATCCTATATCGTCAACACAAAATATATTACCCACATAGATGGCAGTACTCTATATCTGAATGAAATCAGTTTGCCCATTGCCAGAAATAGAAAGGAAGCTATTTTGGGTATTTTTCTTCCGCGCTAGGGTTCATTTTTTTTATGGATGCAGGAAGATATTCTTTGGGTCATAGATATTACTGATCGTAAAAGAAAAGTTATATAAAGAAATCTATTAAATTTATATATTAATATTAAGGACATTTTTACATTCAAAATATTAGCATTGATGACCCTTAAATTAGACTTTTCACAATAGTTAGAAAACTAAAATCATCAAAACATGAACTACTCACAATTAGCGTTTACGGATGCCATAAAAAAAATACAGGAAGAAGTTGGAAGCAGAAGTACTTATGACCGTATGGAAAAAATGTCGGTTGTTGATGGACTTACAGATAACGAAATTAATTTTATTGGTGATAGGGATAGTTTTTATATGGCTAGTTTTGGTGAAAATGAATATCCATACATCCAACACCGTGGCGGGCCGGCAGGATTTATTAAGGTGATAGATAATAAAACCATTGGCATTGTAGATTTTGTAGGAAACAGACAATATATTTCGACAGGTAATATTTCTAAAAATGAAAATGTAGCTTTAATACTGCTATCATATCCACAAAGAGCAAGGCTAAAGATTTATGCACACGCAAAAATTGTTGATTTAAAAGAAAATGAAGAATTATATAATCTTTTGAAACCAGCAGATTACAAATTTAAACCAGAAAGAATGATGATTTTTGAAATTCAGGCATACGACTGGAATTGTCCACAGCATATAACACCTCGTTATACAACAGAAGAGATAGAAGAAGCTTTACTGCCACAAAGAGAATACATTAAAAACCTAGAAAATAAGATAAAAGAACTCGAATCAAAATTGTCGAATAAATAAAGTTACAATGCTTGTTTAATAATCCTGATCTTATGATTGTTAAAGAATTAAATATCTTAAATTAGTAGTACATTTTTATTGAAAAGCCTGATTACAAAATAATTTATTGAATATGGAAAATTTAAAAGTATCCCAGACTGCTATTGACAGTCTGTTTGTGGAGGAAAACTTAATTCCTCAGGAATATCAGATTTCTGAAATTCATCAGCGTGAATATTTATTAGACGGGAAGTTAGTTCCCTGGAATGGTGAAGTTACCGAAGTTTTTTCACCGGTTTTTATTCCTGGTCCCGAAGGACTTAAGCGCAAGTTAGTAGGAACAATTCCGCATACTTCTGCCAAAGAAGCTTTAGTTTCTCTGGATGCAGCAGTTGCGGCTTATGATAACGGACAAGGTGTCTGGCCAACTATGAGTGTTGAAGACAGGATTAAATGTATGCAGAAATTTGTATACCTAATGATCCAACAACGGGAGTTGGTCATTAAATTATTGATGTGGGAAATCGGAAAAAGCCTTCCGGATTCAACAAAGGAATTTGACAGAACAGTAGAATACATAAATGCTACTATTGATGCACTAAAAGATCTGGACAGACAATCATCAAGATTTGAGGAAGCAGAAGGCGTTCTGGCTCAAATTCGTAGATCTTCATTGGGAGTTGTTCTAAGTATGGGACCATTTAATTATCCTCTTAATGAAATTTTCACCACTTTGATTCCCGCTCTTATAATGGGAAATACTATTTTGTTTAAATTACCTAAACATGGAGTTTTAGCGCATTATCCTTTGCTTAATGCTTTTAAAGAAGCATTTCCTCCGGGAACTGTAAATACACTTTACGGCAGAGGAGCTGAAATCATTTCTCCGTTAATGGAAAGCGGCAAAGTAAATGTATTGGCTTTTATAGGCTCAAGTAATGTCGCAAATGGGTTAAAGAAATTACATCCAAAAGCAAACAGACTAAGATCTATTTTAAGTCTTGACGCCAAAAATGCAGCAATTGTAACCAAACACGCCGATATTGACGTGGCAGTAAGTGAATGCCTTTTAGGATCGTTATCATTTAACGGACAACGTTGTACGGCATTAAAACTAATTTTTGTACAAAAAGAAATCGCAGATGAATTTGTTGAAAAATTAAGCGATGCAGTAGCAGCTCTTAAACCGGGACTTCCATGGGAAAAAGACGTTAAAATAACACCACTTCCTGAATTTGACAAACCGGCTTATCTTAAAACTTGTTTAGATGATGCTTTGGCAAATGGAGCAAAAATCATAAATGAGAATGGCGGTTATTCTAATCATTCATTAGTTTTTCCTGCTGTTGTATATCCTGTAAATGATAAAATGAAATTGTATCATGAAGAGCAATTTGGACCCATAATTCCGGTTGTGCCTTTTGATTCTATAGACGAACCAATAGACTATCAGATTAATGCTTCGCATGGTATGCAGGTTAGTATTTTTAGCGAAGACCCAAAAGAAGTTTCAAGCCTTATTGATCCGTTTGTTAATCTGGTAAGCCGCGTTAATATTAATTGTCTTTCACAGCGCGGACCGGATGTATTTCCTTTTACAGGAAGAAAAGACAGCGCAGAAGGAACTTTATCAATATCTGATGCTTTACGATCTTTTTCAATACGTTCCCTTGTGGCGACTAAATCTACAGATGCAAATAAAAAATTATTTAATTCTATTATAAGAGATCATGATTCTAATTTTTTAAGTACAGATTATATATTTTAGAATTTAAGGACAAACTACATTATCGGTTTAAATAACAAAGGCTGCAATTTATTGCAGCCTTTGTTATTTAATTACTTATACTAATTTCAATTCGAAAATATAAATTTATTCTGCTGTTTGAAGAAATTGTCTTAAAACATATTGTAATATTCCATCGTTTCTGTAATATTCAATTTCAATTTTTGAATCCAGTCTGGCAATAACATTAAAATGGATCACTTCGCCATTTTCCTTCACAGCAGCTACTTGTAGCTCTTTTAGAGGTTTTATATCCAGTGCGATTCCGGATATAGAGAAAATTTCAGTTCCGGTAAGTCCAAGACTTGAAGCATTTTCTCCATTTTTATATTGTAAAGGCAATACTCCCATACCTACCAAATTGCTTCGGTGAATGCGTTCGTAGCTTTCAGCAAGTACAGCTTTTACACCCAATAAAAAAGTTCCTTTTGCAGCCCAGTCTCTTGATGATCCGCTGCCATATTCTTTTCCTGCAAGGATAATCAACGGAGTATTAGCGGCTTTATATTGTACTGAAGCATCATAAACACTCATTTCTTCACCTGTTGGAAGATATTTGGTATAACCGCCTTCTTTATCTGCCAAAGCATTTTTAATGCGGACATTGGCAAAGGTTCCTCTAACCATAACTTCATCATGACCACGACGGGAACCGTATGAATTGAAATCGGCTTTTTCAACATTTCTGCCTAATAAATATTTGCCGGCTGCAGATTTCTCATTAAAAGAACCCGCAGGAGAAATGTGGTCTGTAGTAATACTGTCTCCAAGAACCAGTAAAGTACGGGCATTTTCAATATCTTGTAATTCTTTTGGGAATTCAGTAAGATTTTTAAAAAATGGAGCTTCCTTAATGTAAGTAGACTGATCATCCCAGGCATATATTTTTTGCTCCGGTATTTTTAATTTTTGCCATGTTTCGTTTCCGTCAAAAATAGTTTCATAACTTTTAGCAAATTGTTTAGGAGATAAAACATCGCTTAAAACCTGATTGATTTCATCATCTGTTGGCCAGATATCTTTTAGGTAAACAGGCAGCTGATTTGGATCAAAACTTACAGGTTCATTCATTAAGTCAATATCTACTTTACCGGCAAGTGCAAAAACGACCACAAGCATGGGCGACATTAAAAAATTCATTTTAATCTGAGGATGAATTCTCGCCTCAAAATTTCGGTTACCAGATAAAACAGATGCCAAAACAAGGTCATGATCTTCAATAGCTTTGGCAATATGAGCAGGCAAAGGACCGGAATTACCAATGCAGGAAGTACATCCGTAGCCCACAACGTGAAATTTTAAAGCTTCAAGATCTCCCAATAAATCTGCTTTGGCGAGATAGTCGGTTACTACTTTTGAGCCCGGTGCAAGTGAAGTTTTTACCCACGGCTTTACACTAAGCCCTCTTTCTCTGGCTTTTTTGGCAACAAGTCCCGCACCAATCATTACATAAGGATTGGAAGTGTTGGTACATGATGTAATAGCAGCAATAGCAACTGCGCCATCAGAGAGCATAAATTGTTCATTGCCTAAAGTTACGGCAACGCTTTTTATACCATCTTCTACTTTTTCTTCAATTTTTGCATTCTCGGAAATTACGGCATCTCCCTGTATTGGCTGCGAACCTCCTTCGCCCGACCAACGAACAACTTGTTTTTGGGGAAGACTTTTTCTTCCAAAGCTTTTGTCGAGCATATCTACAAGAGAAGGCTGTAAATTCTTAAGCAAAATTTTATCCTGAGGTCTTTTTGGTCCCGCAATAGTGGGTTCTATAGTAGATAAATCAAGTTCAAGAATGTCAGTGTAGGTTATAGATTCATCGCCTGTTCTCCACAATAAATTAGCTTTACAATATTCTTCGACCAAATCAATCTGATCTTCAGAACGGTTGCTTAGGCGCATATATTCCAATGTTTTTTCATCAATAGGAAAGTAGGTAACAGTACAGCCAAATTCAGGAGACATATTACCAATAGTAGCACGATCAGGAACACTTAAACTGTCAAGTCCGGGACCAAATACTTCTACAAATTTACCGACAACACCATATTTTCGAAGTAGCTCTGCAATAGTAAGTACCATATCTGTGGCTGTTGAACCAAGCGGAATTTTCCCCGTAAGCTTAAGTCCGATAACCTCCGGCATAATAAAATAAATAGGCTGTCCTAAAATAGCTGCCTCGGCTTCGATACCTCCAACGCCCCAGGCGATTACACCTATTCCGTTTACCATTGGCGTATGACTGTCGGTTCCAACCAATGTATCCGGAAAAATTTCTCCGTTTCTTTCAATCACACCCTTAGATAAATACTCTAAATTAACCTGATGGCAAATTCCCATGCCAGGAGGAACAACACTAAAATTACTAAAGGACTGCTGGGCCCATTTTAAGAATTCATAACGTTCAGAATTACGCTTGTATTCTTCTTCCATATTACTTAAATAGGAATATTCCGTTCCAAAATAATCAACCTGTACAGAATGATCGATAACCAGGTCTACAGGAATCAATGGATTTATCATATCGGGATTTTTCCCTCTGCGCTGTGCTTCAGCCCTTAGAGAGGCAATATCTACAACAGCCGGAACTCCCGTAAAATCCTGCATAAGTACACGCGCAGGTTTAAAGGGAATATCTTTATCAGAAGCTTCTGGTTTCCAGTTCAGCAGGGTTTCGATGTTTTCTTTTGTGATGGCAAAATCATCATAATTTCGTAGTACATTTTCTAAAAGAATCCGAATAGAAAATGGCATTTTTTTAATATTAAATCCCTGATTTTCCATTTCGGCAAGACTGTAATAAGAAAAAGTCTTGTTTTTAGAAGTTAACAGCCTTTTAATTTGATAAATGTCGTTTTGCATAATTAACAGTATTTAATTTAAAATGGTGTGATACAATTGAACGTGTAGATATACAGCTATTGATCAATTACTTTTTTGGTTCATAAACTTAAGTTTTATTGCCAAAAAGTCTGCCGTATTTTTAAAGTATTGATTTTTAGTACTTTTATGTGAAGTTAGTTAAATATGTTTATGATATATCGTTATTTGATAGTGTTTTTTCGATAATTATGAAAAAAAGTTTATTTCTCAAGATGTAAATTCTCTTATAACATACTTATAGATTACAAATCAATGTAACATCATGTCTTTACCTTATTTAATGAATTTAAAAGATAGAAATATATTTTGCATTTTGTAGAGCAGGACTCCATAGGCGCTCATTAATACTAAATTGCTAGTTTTTGAAAATTTTGTGCAGGATTGTAAGTAATCACTATATCTTGATTAATGTTTTAAGGAACCAAGAAGTTTCTTCAGAATAAAACTAAAATTAGTTTATTTTTGCACTTATAAACAAATTGACATTCTTGAAAAAGTATATTATCATATTACTTTGTGGACTTCTTTTTCTGCCATCCTTTGGTAGTATGTTTGTTTATGCTTCATTTAAATTAAATCAGCAGGAAATTGCCAAAACAATCTGTGTCCAACGTAAACAGATTTTTAACTCCTGTAACGGGCGATGCGAACTGCAGAAAAGCTTAAAGAAATATTCTGATAACGAAAAACAAATGCAGGACAGCCTGAAAGAAAAAGCAGAGCTTATTTATATCTGCATTTCGTCTGACGTAAACTTTACTGTAATCCCTTTATTAGAATTACAACAAAAGGCTTTTGCTTTTCTAAATAGCAAACCTAATGGAGTTTCCTCGCTTACTTTTCGACCACCCGTCGCTATTTCATAATCTAAACTTTTTCCCATTTCATTGAGATAATTTGTCATGTGCTTTTGTATATGATAGTTGTATTGTTGTTAGTAACTAAATTAATTTTTCCGTGTTCATTTTTATTGTGAATACAGAAAGATGGAAATGGTTTTGGTGAATTCACATTCTGTAACAGATTCTTAATCAATTATAATAATATCTTAGGAGTCTTGTTCGGTATTGTGATTGCCGACAAAACTTTACAGATAAAATCTCTTGAAATAATTAATATAAAAAATCTACAGTCGTTTAAAATGAGCGACTGTATCAATACCCAAAAAATAGAAAATATGAAAAAAATAGTTTTGATTCTGCTACATTCTCTACTCATAATATCATGTGAGAAAGCACAGGAAAAACTTCCCATTTTAGGAAATCCGATTGTTAAAGGAAATCAAACCGAATATCCTCGTATCAAAGATTTTTCTTTTACGAATCAGGACAGCCTTCAGATCAACAACAGTAAGTTTGACGGCAAAATCTATATAGCGGATTTTATTTTTCTTTCGTGCCCTACGATCTGTCCAAAAATGAATACACAGCTCAAAAAAGTATATGATGTTTACAAAACAAATGATGAGGTGTTGTTTCTTTCTCACACCATAGATCCGGATCATGATACTATACTTCGCCTAAAGTCTTATACCGTAGATCAAGGCATAAAAAAGAATTGGCATTTTGTTACGGGAAACAAAGACAGCATCTATAAAATTGCAACCGAAAGTTATTTTGCAACGGCATATCCGGATAAAAATGAGCCGGGAGGTTTTGTGCACAGCGGCGGATTCCTGCTTATTGACAAAAACAGGCATGTTCGCGGAGTTTATGACGGTACAAATCCAAAAGAAACCGAAAGGCTGATTGCTGATGTGAAAAATCTTTTAGAAGAAGAACCCAACCAATAATAGTCATGATAAAAAAAGGTATCACTTTATTTATTCTTATGCTGTTTGTATTTCAAAATGCAGGCAGTATCTGGATTATTGGTGATTTTTACCTCAATCAGGATTATATTTCCAAAAATGTCTGTATCAATAGGTTTGATACAATTCCAATCTGTAACGGAAAATGTTATCTCGAAAATAAATTAAAAGCAAATGATAAGGAGGAACAGAAATTTCCAACGGTAACATATAAGGAAGTGCAGCTTTTTTTAGAGGCTCCGGCAGATTTTTCATTCACGGCGATATATTTTTCATTCGAAAAAAAATATCCTGTAATGCAGACAGACAGGCAGAAGTCTAATTTTATTTTTTCGATTTACCATCCTCCCAGATGTGGTTAATACTGTCGTTTTAGTATTAATCATAAAATCAAAAAAATGCAACTATCAGAAATACCAGTCTGCGGTCTGGACTTATTTACAAATAATGAGAGTCATTTCTGGATGGATAATCTGATGAACCTGCTGCAACGATTTCCGGTATTAGAATATCCTCATCGGCAGGATTTCTTTATGCTTATCTTTATTGATGATGCAGAGGGAGAAATTAGTATTGATAATCAGAAAATACGTTTGGATAATGCCAAGGTCGTTGCTATTAAACCACGCTGTATAAGTAGTATAGACATGAACAGGAAAGCAAAAGGAAAAATAATCTGTTTTACGGAAGAATTTTTTTCACTGCGTTACAACAATAATATTTTAGACCAATTTTCGTTTCTTCACGATACTTCCAAATTATTTGTAAGACTTAGTGATGAGGAAAAAGATAAGTGGATGTACCTGCTTGAAATATTTTTTAAGGAATTCAGTCTCCACAGAAGAGAATCTGTAAAAGTCCTTCGGTCGTATCTCAATATTTTGCTCTTCGATTTAGAGCGGCTTTATCATCCTTTTGGATTTGTTGTAAATACATCTCCAAAACAGCAGAAAATAAAAGAATTTGAAAAATTGATAGACAAAGATTTTAAATTGAAAAAAATGCCCGCTGCCTATGCAGACCTGCTCAACGTAACGCCCAATTATCTCAACAAGATCTGTAAGGAGGTTACAAATAATACCGCAGGCGACCTGATACGAAAACGTATTATTATAGAAGCACAGCGGCTTATTCATTTTACGAATTATTCTATAAATGAAATTGCAGATCAGCTGGGTTTTGAAAACGCGTCCTACTTTGTTACTTTTTTTAAAAGACAAACGAGCAAAACACCAGAGCAGTTCCGCAGATTATCAAACCAGTAAAAAACATCAAATTAAGCATGCAGATTACCTAATTGCAATTTGAAATTTAATAAACAGGAATGGGTTTAGTAATCCTCATTCCACAGTAAAAAAAAATAATCTAAACTTAAATACAATGAAAAAATTTCTTTTAATTGCCTTAATTGTCACTATTATAAGTTGTAACAAAAAAGAAGAAAAAAAACATCCTCACGATCACCCGCATGCTATGGAGTCAGAGGAGTTTTATAAAGATCCTAAAAATCCGCTCAATAAATTGACTTATGCCAGCAAAATAGATTTTAGCTGTAAGATGGATATAAGCAAATACGGTGTTAGCGATACCGTTACCTACAAAGGAAAATTATACGGTTTTTGTTCATCAGTCTGCAAAGAAGATTTTATGAGAAAACCAGATGAATACCTTTCTAAGAATCAGAAGTAATTCTAAAGACAAACAAAATAAAAAAGCTGAAAAGTAACACTTTTCAGCTTTTTTTATGTAATTCTAAATGCGTTCTACTCAACGGTTTTATTTGTTTTGGTCAGGTCAAAATTTAAATTGGTATTCAATATAAATCCGTTATTGTTTTGAAAAACGTTTTGTCCGTTTATTAGTCGGCCCAACTGTACGGTTTGATTAAGATAACCTCCTTCAATTCGTACATTTTTATTAAATCGGTAGCCTAATAAAATTCCGATTCTGTTTTGGTCAAAAATATTGACATTGACATTTTTTCCAAAACCAATAAAAATTTCATCATAGAAAGCCAAATAAGGTGTTTTGTCTTTTATTTCATTCCCTTTTAAAGGAACCTGAACCCTTATCATATATCTGATTCTGTTTAGTAACGGAAATTCGTCTTCTGTTGTTTCTGCTAATGAACTGTAACGGCCTACAAATCTTTGTTCCAGCATAAATCGATGCGAAAAATCAACTATTCCTTCTTTATGGCCAAGCTGTACCATTTCAAAAATTCGGTGTTCGGTAAAATCCCTGCCCATTCCATTTATCGGGATTTCGCCATACGGATAAGTTTCTATCCAGCCATATCCAACTCTAAATAATACTCTTGAATTTAAGTTATAATTTATTCCAACACGCAATAAACTTTGCTGCCATTCAGTAATGAATTCATTTCTACGCCATTGGTATTCGGTATGGATTCCAAATTTTTCGGATATTTTAAATGTTCCGAAAAAATTGTACCATCCAATATTGTTATCGGTATGTATGCGATTGTTTTGGCCAATTGCCGATTGTAAACCACCAACTAAAAGGATGGTCCATAAATAATTCTTAATGTTCATTATTTTAAAAATTCAAGTGTTCCGTCTGTTAAATTATAAAACACGCCAACAATTTTAATTTCACCTTTATCTTCCATTTCTTTAAGAATAGGACTCTTTTTACGAATTTGATCGATAGTATAAATTACATTGTTTTCTGAAACGTATTTTACAAATTTATCATTTTTAGACGTTTTTTCACCATTAAAATTCTGACTTATTGCTACAGCCGGTTTTATTTTTGAAAGCATAGCTGTAATATTACCCAATTTTACATCATCAATTGCGCCTTTTATGGCTCCACAATGCTGGTGTCCCATTACTAAAACCAATTTTGCACCCGAAACTTTACAGGCAAATTCCATACTGCCCAATAAATCTTCGTTTACGAAATTCCCCGCTACACGTCCGACAAAAATATCACCTAACCCCTGGTCAAAAACATCTTCGACAGGTACACGACTGTCTACACAACTTAAAACAACTGCTTTTGGGTACTGACCCGGCGCCGATTTTCTTGCTTGTTTACTGTGATCACGCACCGTTGTCGTCCCGCTTTGAAAACGTTTATTCCCTTCAATAAATTCCTGTAAAATAGCATCAGGCGTAAGTCTGGTTTGCTCTTCCTTGGTCATTACATGAGAAATTACAGGTTTTAAATCTTCTGCCGGATTAGAAATTGAATTTGGTTCTTTCGTTTTTGTGGCGTTGTTGCAAGAAACCAAAAGTACAGCTGCACATAGCATTACTATTGATTTTAGTTGATTCTCCATTTCTTTATTTTAAATTAAAATCTGCCTACTTTGTAAAACGGTGTTCGGCATTTCCGGTGTTATGCTTTGAATTTTATATAAAACAAGGATAGAGGTTTTTTCCCTACTTTCAAACAGCCTCTCAGCTTTTTAGTTTTTAATCAATTATTTATCCCAAAATTTACCCTCTGATCTGAAAATCATAATACTATGTTATTTTAAATCTTCAAAAGGTGTATTTAGCAAATTCATAGTATTGAAAAACTAAATTCAACGGAATAAAAGACACTATAAAAAGTACTGTTAACGAATCTGAGAGTAACGTTTTTATAAACGTTCTGCTTTTTTGTTTTTAGCAATTTCTGGAGTACTGCCCGAAATTTGCAGAAAAAAACAATTTATGGACTTTCCAATGTTTCATTTAGACTGGCTTAACAACAGAATGCTTATTGCCATAATTGCCATTATTCACGTCATGATTAATCACGGTTTAGCGGTAGGTTTTATGCCCCTTATAACCTGGCTGGAGCAAAAAGGGGTAAAAAATAGTGGCAGGGATCAGATTACCAACTTAGACTGGGATAACAGAATTTATAATATGATGAAAGTAGCTTTCATCATTACCACAACATTGGGCGCAATGACCGGAGTGGGAATTTGGTTTTCTGTGGCACTTGTAAGTCCAACATCTATCGGAAGTTTAATTCGCGTTTTTTACTGGGCATGGTTTATAGAATGGCTGGTATTTGTTACAGAAGTCATTTTGATCATGATTTATTTTTTGACATGGAAAAGCAGCAACACATCGCTCAGGGCGAAATTATTGCACATTCGTTTTGGATGGTTTTTAAGTTTGTTCTCCTGGATAACGATGGCGATTATTGTTTCTATTTTAAGTTTTATGATGGATCCGGGAAACTGGAACACACATAAGAGCCTGCTTAACGGTTTTACCAACCCAATTTATCTTCCACAATTATTGTTTAGGACTCCAACGGCCATGCTTGTGGCGGGTAGTTTTGGTATGCTGCTGGTAACGCTTTTCTTTAAAAAAGAGACAGAATTGAGATTAAAAGCCGTTAAGTATGTTTCAAAATGGATTATTTTCTGGGCACCAATTTCACTTCTTGGAGCAGTTATTTACTATAATTCTATTCCCGAAGCCATGATTGCCAATATGAGTACAGCCGTTGGGACCATGGATTTTAATAAGTATTACGATTTAATGAAGTATTTTATCCTGTTCGGAATTTCATCTTCATTGATTATGGCCATCATAGGTTTATATAAATCCAAATGGCTGAAGAGTTATATTGTCTTTTTCCCGGTGTTGATGGCTTTCGCCTATTTAGGATTTTTTGAAAGGGTCAGAGAATTTGTCCGAAAACCTTATGTAATTGGAGGTTATATGTATTCTAATTTATTATTAGAAGAAGATTATCCTGTGTACCAACAATTTGGACTACTGAAAAATGCCACTTATACAACCGTTACAGAAATAACACCGGAGAATAAAATTGAAGCTGGCAGAAATGTTTTTGCTATTGCCTGCAGTCGCTGCCATACTACACAAGGCGTCAACAGTGTTGTAGATGTTTTTGAGCGCATGTACGGCATTGGAAAACCTCTTGATATCAATTCTATGGCGTCCTACATACCCAATATGCACAACGGGCGAACGTATATGCCGCCATTTCCGGGCACGCAGGAAGAGAGTGAAGCCCTTGCTGCTTATATCCGCAACATTCAGGATACGGGCGATGTGCTTGAAGGAGCACAGTCTGAAGGGGTAAAGGTGAGTGAGCTGCAAAACACAAAAGCAGTTTTAGAAAATAAAAAATAATAAAGTTTAAAAATGATACATTTATATATTGCGTTACAAAATAACGTTCCGGTTCCAAAAGATATTCCATTGCCGTTGCCCATGCCTGAATGGTTTTTTGTAGTGGTGCTTGTGCTGTCATTTCTGCTTCACATTCTTTTTGTTAACCTGATGCTTGGAGGTTCAATTCTGGCTTTGATTGCACAGATAAAAGGACTTAAAAACAAAGAATATGATATACTTGCACACGAAATAGCCAAAACAATAACCGTTAACAAAAGTATTGCCGTGGTGCTGGGAATTGCTCCGCTTTTGAGTATTAACGTTTTGTATACGATTTATTTTTACTCGGCAAATGCGCTTACGGGTTTAATGTGGATAGCTGTAATACCGCTGGTAACGGTGGCATTCCTGCTTACTTATCTACACAAATATACTTGGGAAACACTTGAGAATCATAAAGCGGTTCATATTTCAATTTTGGCATTGGCAACCGTTATTTTTCTGTTTATTCCGTTTATATTTTTGACTAATATAAATTTAATGCTCTTTCCTGAAAAATGGGCGGTAGTAAAAGGTTTTGTCGATGCCTTGTTTCTTCCTAATGTTTTTCCGAGGTATTTGCATTTTATCCTGGCTTCACTGGCCGTTACAGGATTGTTTATATTTTGGTATAACAGCCGAAAAAATTATCCGTTTGAAGAAATATATCAAAAGTTTACCCGATATGATATTCAAAAGAAAGGTTATTCTCTGGCGCTGACAGCTTCTATTTGTCAGTTTATGATTGGTCCTTTGGTTTTGTTGACGCTTCCGTCTAAAGGTATGGGATGGAACCTTATTCTGATCATTTTCTCCGGAGTTGCTTTTGCTGTTCCCGCCATGTGGATGATGTGGAAAAGACTAACAGGGGAGAATGAAAACATCGAAAAAGACTTTTATAAAATAGCAATGCTGCTTGGAGTTACCGTTTTGTGCATGGGTTCAGGAAGACAGATTTATAGAGCAAATTCTCTTGAAAAACATCGTGAGCTGGTACAAATTAAAACAGAAGAATTTCAAATTCTGAAAAAAGAAGCTATTGCAAAAATGAAGGCAGCAGAAGCCGGAGCAGCCTCTGAAGATATGACAGAGGCAGAGAAAGGGCAGAAGGTATTTGGACAATATTGTGCATCCTGCCATAAAATAGACGAAAAATTAGTGGGACCGCCAGTTTTAGAAATGGCAAAAATTTATAAAGGCAATATTGGAGATTTACAGAAATGGATAAAAAATCCGGGTAAAAAACGTCCTGATTATCCACAAATGCCCGGTTTCGAATCGCAGTTAGATCAAAAGCAGTTGGATCAGCTGGCAGAGTATATTCTTAATTAAATAATAAAGAAACAGTATCGAATTTTCTAACTTAAAATAAAATAATATGATTCAGGTTTTTTCCATTATGATTTTAATTTTTGTTCTTCTTGCAATTGTTTTTCTGATAAGAATAAAATCGGTTACACTTCAGCTTATAAAGTCAAAAGAAGTAAACAATCAAGAAAGCCCATTAGAAAAAGATTATCAATTTATTAAAGGACTCTATTAGCTAAGGTTGTCCACCAAAGAAGACCCATTTAAATTTTGATAGTTCGAAACCCTGTTGCTGCTGACACACACAGGGTTTCTTTTTTTGATATAGTTTAAAAAAAACAGGTACTTATCAAAATGGCATGCAATCCGTATGTTTTGGTATCTTCTATACATGTTCTGCGTTTTAATTTTGTCAGATATAAAAATTAAATAAAATGAGCAAAGCACTATTATTAATCGATATCCAGAAAGAGTATTTCAAAAATGGCGCATTAGAACTTGTAAATCCTGTTGCTGCAAGTGAAAATGCACAAAAATTACTGGAGCATTTCAGAAAAGAAAATGACACAGTTGTTCACGTACAGCACATATCTCCGGAAGGTATTCCTTTTTTTGTTTCAGGAACAGAAGGCGTAGAAATCCATGAAAATGTAAAGCCTTTAGCAGGTGAAAAGGTAATTACGAAACAATTTCCTAATAGTTTTAGAGGTACAGATTTGCTCGAATATCTGCAATCAAAAAATATAACTCATCTAGTTATTGCCGGTATGATGACTCATATGTGCATTGACGCAGGAACAAGAGCTGCATTTGATTTTGGTTTTGAATGCACCGTAATTGGAGATGCCTGCGCTACAAGAGATCTTCAAATTAACGATCAAAATGTTAAGGCTGCAGATGTGCATAATGCTTTTTTAGCAGCATTAGAATTCTCTTACAGTAAGATTTTGACAACAGCTGATTATCTACATTCCTAAAAAGAAAATATAAAATCACATTATTAAATGAGCTGTAGCAAATTACAGCTCATTTTTTTTATTTAGAATTTGAATAATGAAATTAACATTCTCGAGGGGTTTAAATCATCTAATTGAGTTGTAGATTTGCAGTAACAACAGATAAAATGAAAACAGTAAAATTTCATAAAACCGAATGTGGGGTAGAAGTTCTCCTGAATGTTTTGCACGGAGATACGCTCAGTGAAAAATATTTGGAAAGGGATATTTACAACACGGATTTTTTTGAAATTCTGCTTTTTAAAAAAGCCAAAGGATCCTTAGTTTTAAACCAGCAGAAAATCACTATTGCGGACAACACCATTATTTTTATTTCACCTTTTCAAAAAAGGCAATGGACGTTGGAGAAAGAAGGATTGGATTTTACGGTTTTAGTGTTTCAGGAAAATTTTCTTAATGATTTTTTCTCAGACAAATTTTTTACCTATCGGATGCTTTATTTTTATCAATTAAATTATCCGTTGTATATTACTGTTGATGATGAGCAACTCCAAAAAGCACTGGATCAGCTTATGGAAATCAAATCTGAACTGGTAGACAGCAAAACAGACAGCATTCATATTATACGCTCGCTTACGTATTATCTGCTTTTGAAATTCAATCGAATATATGCTGAAACAAACCATCTATCAATTGAAAGGGCTGAAAACAGCTATGCTTATCAGTTCAAACAGTTATTGGAGTTGCATATAAGGCAGAAACAGAGAATCGATCATTATGCCGATTTATTAAACGTAAGCAGAATTACAATTAATACCTGCGTAAAAAAACAGTTTAATGTTACGGCGACAGAACTCTTAAAACAGCGGTTGCTTTTTGAAATTAAAAACGACCTCATACATTCGGGAAAGACAATTGCTGAGATTGCTTATGATCTCGATTTCTCGGAACCCGGACATATGATGCGATTTTTCAAAACCCAGACCGGAATAACAAGCGGTCAGTTTTTGTTAGATTATCAAAATGGCATCTTTTCATAAGACGAACCTTAATTGAAGTAAAAAAAAAAAATAGAGGCATTGACTTGTCCCGAATAGTGAATTATTATGTTGAAAAAATACAAATCAAATAAAATATATTATCAAAGTACCATTGCGTTGGCAGGACCTGTTGTTATTTCACAATTGGGGCATACTTTGGTACAAACCGTAGATACCATTATTATAGGCCATTATGCAGGAACTATATCGCTGGCAGCAGTTTCGTTGGTTCATTCTGTTTTTATGGTGATTCTGGTCATTGGATTGGGAATTGCCTACGGATTAACGCCTTTAATTGCACAGGAAAATGGGAAATCAAATTTTAAGGAATGTGCTAAACTTCTTTCCAATAGTTTATGGCTTAATATAATAGCTGCAATCCTGCTTTTTATCGTAGTCTATTTTGGCTCAATGTTTGCTATGCAGCATGCCAATCAGGATCCGAATGTTGTAGAAACAGCAAAACCTTATTTGCTTATTTTAAGTTTATCGATTTTTCCTTTAATGATTTTTCAAACATTCAAGCAATTTGCAGAAGGACTTGGTTTTACAAAACAAGCCATGAACATCACAATTTGGGGAAATTTGATTAACGTAGTTATCGCAGTTATTCTGGTAAAAGGAATGTTTGGCATTGAGCCAATGGGGGTTAAAGGGGTAGGAGTTGCCACTTTAGTCGATAGGGTTTTAATGATGGTGGTAATGGCGTGGTACGTGTTCAAATCACATAATTTTAAAGATTATATGCTGCATTTTTCTGCAAAGTATATCAATCTTTCCAAAATCCTTGCGGTAGTAAAAATTGGTCTGCCAGTTGCCATGCAATATGTATTTGAAATAGGGGCGTTTGCAGCAGCAGCTTTAATTGCAGGTCAATTAGGGGCAACAGAGCAGGCTGCTCATCAAACCGCTATAACCCTTGCGGCAATGACTTACATGATGGCGGGAGGAATTGCCTCTGCAGCAACCATTAAAATTGGAAATAGTTTCGGAAATCAGAATTATATGAGGCTTCAGAAATTTGCTCATGCATCATATCATTTGGTGATTATATTCATGCTTTTCTTCGCCGTTATTTTTACGCTTTTCAATCAATATTTGCCTTTTTTAATAACAAGTGATGTGAATGTGGTAGCAATAGCTGCACAATTATTGCTAATTGCCGGAATATTTCAACTGTTTGATGGTACTCAGGTTGTAGGACTAGGAACTTTGAGAGGAATGGGCGATGTCAATATTCCAACTTTTATCACTTTTGTTGCTTATTGGATAATTGGTTTGCCGTCGTGCTACATTCTGGGAATTTATTTCAATATTGGGATTCAGGGAATTTGGTACGGATTATCTTTAGGTTTGTTAACATCCTCCGTTTTGCTTTATTTGAGATTTAAATATGTGATAAATAAAGCCTTGAAAAAATAATCGAATCTCTAAATATATTATGTGTAATCATTAAAGTATAATATTCACTTAGAGTTTAAAACATAAAAAGCAGTAAAAATTTTTACTGCTTTTTATGTTTTAAAGAAAAATATTTATGTTTTGCTCTATTCTATAAATAAATCATAAAGTACAATGCAATTCTTTTTGTTTGTGTTTTAATGCTACAGAACTTTGATCAAAACTTTCAGTGACCGGGATATAGATATTAAAACTAACTCCTTTATTTAAATTTCCATCAGCAAATATAATCCCATTATGATTCTCTACAATTTTTTTGACGATAGCCAAACCAATTCCTGTTCCTAAATATTCCTCGCTATGATGAAGTCTTTGAAATATAACAAAAATATTCTCGTTGTATTGGGCATCAAAACCAATTCCATTGTCCTGAAAATTAAGGTTCCAGTAATCACATATCTGCGGACTATGGGGCAGATTAAGAAGCCTGAAATCTTCATTTTTTAGAATACTGGATTGTATAGTAATTTGGGGTGGAATCTCAGGTATTGAGAATTTTAGCGAGTTGCTCATTAAATTATAGATAAGCTGGCGAAATTGGAAAGCTATTATATTTACCGGCATTAATCCGTTTATTTTAAAAACAGCTTTTTTTTGCTGAATTATATCTGTAAGTTCTGATTTTACATCTTCAATGATATCCTCTAAATCGCTTATTTCATAATGATGATCTGTAGTACTGACTCTTGAAAAGTCCATCAAATCTTCAATGAGCTGTCTCATTCTGGTTGCCGCGACATGTATGCGTTTTAAATTATTTTTTCCTTGCTCTGTAATGTTATTCATTTCTTTTTCCATCATTATTGAAATGAAAATCTGAATTTTTCGAAGTGGTTCCTGAAGGTCATGACTTGAAATAAAATTGAAAGCAAGCAGTTCTTTATTTGCATTGAGCAGTTCAATAGCCCTTTTTTCTTTTTCAGCATTTTGAAATTCCAATTCCTGATTAGCCAATAGTAGTGCAGCAGTTTGAATTTTTAGTTTCTGCAGCAAATCTTCTTTTTCAATTAATTCCTCGGCTTCTTTGAGCGCACGGCTTATCTTTTGCAGTAAGGATGAGAAATTATTTTTAGAGACATAATCTGTTACACCTTCTTTTATAAGCATTACAGCATTTTCTTCTCCAATGGTACCTGAAATTATTATAAAAGGAATATTAAGGTTTTTGTCTTTTATAATTTTAAAGGCAGAAACAGCATCAAATGACGGAAGAGAATAGTCTGATAATATAATATCGGGTAAAAAGTTTTCGAGGGAATCTTCAAATGATTTTCTTGATTCAACGATTTTTGAGACAAACGATAATCCTGATTTTGTTAGATGGCGTACGAGTAAATCCGCATCAGCAGTATTGTCTTCTAATATCAATATTTTAATATCTTCTTTTATGTGATATGGAATCATAATTTTAGATTAAATAAATCGTTTGCTTTAAATTTATGTAGCAGGCTGGCTAAGAATCATCCAGTACATTCCCATTTCTTTTATGGCATTAAAAAAATTATTGCTGTCAACAGGTTTTACTATATAACTGTTGGCACCAAGGCTGTAGCATTTTGCTATATCAGGATCTTCCTGTGAAGAGGTCAGTATAACCACCGGAATTGATTTAAGACCAGGATCACTTTTAACTTTTTCCAATACCTGAATCCCTGACATTTTTGGCATTTTTAAATCTAAGAGAAAAAGTTTTGGATATGCTTTTGGATTTCTTTCGGCATAAATTCCTCTGCAGTATATAAAATCGAGCGCCTCAGCTCCATCCTTAACATGCAAGAGTTTGTTTGTAAAACCACTTTTATTTAATGCGCGTATTGTTAATAAAGCATCTTCCATGCTGTCTTCGGCAAATAAAATTTCAATATCGTCGTAATTCATTTTTATATTTTTTAATGTTTAATATCAGGCAGGCTAAAGTAAAATTTAGCGCCCTCGTCTAGTTTTGATTCCGCCCATACAGTTCCGTGGTGGCGGTTTACTATTTTTTGCACAATTGCCAGGCCAATGCCCGTTCCGGAAAATTCTTCCTGAGAATGAAGGCGCTGAAAAACACCAAATAATTTGTCATAATATTCCATATCAAAGCCAGCGCCCCAATCCTTTATGCTATAGATAATTTTATTATTTTTTGATGTTGAAGTTATTTTAATACGGGTTTCAGGTTTATGTTTTGAATATTTTATTGCATTTGAAATTAAGTTGACCCATACCTGTTTAATAAGTGAGGGATCACCATTTGCAGGAGCAAGCTCATCAAGTTCAAATATTGGATTGTTTTCGTCTTTTTCTATCGCTATGTCGCTAATGACTCCGTTTACTAATGCTGTCATATTTATATTGGCAGAAGATACCTGTTTACGTCCTAATTTGCTAAATGCCAGTAAGTCATCTATTAGTACTCCCATTTTATTGGAGTTTTTAATTATGGCATTGAACATGTTTTTCCCATCTTCATCAATTAAATCAATATGGTCTTCTATTAAAATTTGGGTATAACCATTAATGGCACGTATAGGAGCCCGAAGATCATGAGAAACTGAATAAGAGAAGGATTCCAGCTCTTCCTGGGCTTTTTTAAGCTCATCGTATGCAAGGGTTAGTTCTTTGCTTCGTTTTTCCTGATAAGCAAGTTCTCTGTTTTTTACAATCAATTCGGCAGCACGTTTTTGCTTTTCAACTTTTCTTTTCTCCTTCAGAATATTTTCGGCAGCCAGTTTTTTATTGGCAATGATCAATTCAGCGGCACGTTTTTCTTTTTCTTTGCTTTGTATGGCAAGTTCTTTATTGGCTATAATTAATTCCTTTGCCCTTTGTTCTTTTTGTTCGTTTTGAAATTTCAGTTCCTTATTGGCAATTACCAGTTCTGCAGCACGTTTTTCCTTTTCCTTACTTTGTATAGCAAGTTCTTTATTGGCAATAATTAGTTCCTTAGCCCTTTGTTCTTTTTGTTCGTTTTGAAATTTTAGTTCCTTATTGGCAATTATCAATTCCGCTGCACGTTTTTCTTTTTCTTCATTCTGAAAAGCAAGTTCTTTATTAGCGATGGCCAATTCAGAGGCACGTTTTTCCTTTTCCTGTGCCTGTACCGCCAGCTGTAAAAATTGGTTTTTCGAAAGAGTAATGTCTGTAGCTAATTTTAAGATTTTATAAGGCTTGCCCATAATATCCAGGATGGGATTGTAACTTCCTAAAAGCCATATTAATTTTCCGTTTTTGGCTACCCTGATAAATTCATCTTTTTGATAAATCCCTTTTTTTAGATTGCTCCAAAACAATTGATAGGCATTGGATTGTGAATATGCAGGATCAACTAAAAGACGATGATGTTTTCCTAACAAATCGGCCTCATTGTAATCCATAATTTCCAGAAAATTTTTATTTACACTAAGGATATTTCCATCAAGATCAAACTCTATTGATGCATTTGAAGTATCAATAGCATTAACATGATTGTTTAACTGCTGTTCTTTTGCTTTTAGCAGCTCCTTAAGGTTTTGGTTTTCTACTGTTAGATTTTTGTTATTTTCAAAGGAAGTGTTTTGATCGTTTTCTTTTTCATGAAAAGATATTTGATCTGAGAAAAGGACTGTTTCCTTTTTGTCATTTTTTTCTTGGATATTCATATAATGCGAAGTTATATTTGGAAAAATAATGGCAATAATTTGCTGGAAAAGCACCTATATTTTAGTAATTATTAGAACGGATACCTAAAAATAATTTTAGGATTATAAACGAATATAGCGAAATTAAGTGATTTAACACTTACTTATTTCTATTATTTATAGGATAAAGTAAGTACTGTAAAATAAAATGTAATAAACGATGCACCTTAACGGCTATTTTAATTAAATAGTTATTCTTTTTATTCCAGGATGAATGTATAGTTAAATTAAGTACCTTTCTCACAAATAAATATAAATGAATTTATGAATAAAGGCGGACCAATAATTATTATAGAAGATGACCAGGATGACCAGGAAATTCTGGGGTTGGTATTTAAGGAACTTAATTATAAGAACGAAATCATTTTTTTTGGTGATGGAGAATTGGCACTTGATTATTTAACCGCAACGGCGGTTGAGCCCTTTATTATTTTCTCAGACATTAATATGCCAAAATTAAATGGAATAGAGTTACGTTCAAAAGTTCACGAAAATGAAGATTTGAGAATGAAATCGATTCCATATTTATTTTTTAGTACTGGTGCCGAACAGCAGCATGTTGTTGAAGCTTATTCAAAATCTGTACAGGGCTTTTTTATAAAGCCTTTTGATTTTACAGAAATGAAAGACCTGATAAAAAGCATTGTAGAATATTGGCAGAAATGTGTTTCGCCAAATTATATAAAATAAAGAATAACGAATATGTTTTTATTAAGGTGTTGCAGAAAAAAAACATTAAAAGAAACTGGATTTTTTTAGATCGGAAGCGTTTGATTTTTAAAATACAATCTTCTTTTTTTGTTTAAAGTTATTTGAAGCAATAAATGCCCCTTTCCAAACACCCAATATCCTTAGTTTCTTGGCTAAACAGTAGCCTCATTTATTTATTAGCAGATCAGACGATAATATTTAAGTTTTAAAGAAGAATATACGATTTGAATTTTTTATTTACTGGTTTGCATACACGAAATAAAAGTTTAATTTTACCTTATTATATATCGCCTTCCCGCTTGTCAGCGAAAAATAATCCTTCCTAATTATTTTGACAGGTTGTTGGTCTAAGAAGGTGTTTTTTTGAAAACTCATTTTTCATCTGTATAAACTCATTATTCATGTATTCATTTATAAAATATATTTTGATGCTTTTTTTAGCATCATTAAGTTTAGTTTCCTGTAAGCAAAAACAAGGTGATAAAATCAAAGTTGGATTTTCTCAGGCCATGACTACCGATGATTGGCGCAAGCAAATGAACAGCTCTATAAAAATTGAAGCTTCACTGCAGCCTGAAGTAGAATTAAAAATTAGTGATGCCAATAATAATATCGAGAAACAGATTGATGATATCGAAAGATTCATCTCTAATAAAGTAGATGTTATTATTGTATCTCCAATTCAATCAAAACCCCTAACTGCCGTAGTCGAAAAATCTATAAAAGCAGGAATCCCGGTTCTTGTTGTAGACAGAAAAATTGATGGTGAAAAATACACGGCTTATCTTGGAGCTGATAATATTGAAATTGGGAGAATTGCGGGCCGTTATATAGTTTCACACAGTAAAGGTTCCGGCAAAATTATCGAAATTACAGGAGCAATTGGTTCTTCGCCAGCATACGAGCGCAGTTTGGGATTTGGACAAATAATAAAGGAGAACAAGCGCATAAAAATCGAAAATACGATTCATGGTGATTGGGAGGGAGAATCGGTAAAAGAACCTTTAAAAGCAATTCTGTTAAGCAATCCCAATATTGAATACATTTTTTCTCATAACGATAGAATGGCTCTTAGCGCCTGGGAAACGGCTAAAACCGTAGGGCTCGAAAAGAAAATTAAATTTATTGGTGTAGATGGACTGAATACCGTTAATGGCGGTATAGAATTGGTGAAAAGCGGCGTTTTAGACGGTACCATTTTATATCCTACAGGAGGAAATGAGGCATTAAAATTGGCGTTAAAAATGTACAATAAAGAACCAATTGCAAAAAACAATATTCTCAATACCATTGTAATAGACAAGAACAATGCTGAAATTATCGAAAATCAAATGGATAAAGTCGATCAGCAGCAGGCCGTTATCGATTCGCAGCAAGGAGCTATAAAAGTTCAGGAAAAAGAATATGCTTCGCAGAACAATCTGGTTCGATTGCTCAGTTTCTTTTTGGTAATTATTTTGAGTTTAACGATTTACAGTATTTATTCGACTATTTCTATTTCAAGAAAGAAAAAACAACTCGAGAGAATTAATCAAACGGTAATTGATCAGAATAATGAAATTCAGGAAATGGCACAAATTGCCCAAAAAAGCAATGAGGCAAAATTGAATTTCTTTACCGGGCTTTCGCATGAATTTAAAACGCCCATAACTTTGATTATGAGTTATGTAGAATCGTTAATCGAAAATGAAAAAATCAAAGGGACCACGCTTGTTGATGAGGTAAAACTAATTCATAAAAACTCAAACAGATTACTTCGATTAATAAATCAATTGCTGGATTTTAGAAAAATTGAAGAGCAAAAATTTACATTAAGAGCTTCAAATACTAAAATCTATGATTTTACAAATGAAGTAATGACCAACTTTAAAGGCGAAGCTGCCCGCAGAAATATTGATTTTCAGCTTAGCTGTAAAAATAAAAATCTGGAATTGTTTATCGATAGAGGATTGATGGATAAAGTGTATTTCAATTTGCTTTCTAATGCCTTTAAATTTACACCCGATAACGGAAAAATTAGTATTTCGATTGTAGAAAATCAGGACAATACCGTTAAAATTAGTTTTAAAGATTCTGGAATTGGAATACCTGAAAATGAATTATCGAATGTTTTTAATCCTTTTTTCAGGGCTTCAAACAATAATAAAAACAGTTCAGGAATTGGGCTTCATCTTTCAAAAGAATTTGTGCTTTTGCATCACGGAACAATCGAATTAAAATCAAAACAAGGAAGCGAATTTGTAATTACTTTATTAAAAGGAATCAGTCATTTACAGCCTTCTGAAATGATTAATAAAGGGGAGAATCTGGATGTAACGCCAAATTTAATATCAGATAATTTAGATATCGAAACGGAGTTAAACATAGTAAATGTAGTTTCTGAATCAGAAAAACATACGCTTTTGGTTATAGAAGACAATATCGATTTGGTCGCATTTTTAAAAGCTAAATTATCGAATGAATATGTAGTTCATACTTCCGACGGAAGTGATGCCATCGAAAAAGCAATGGAAATTGTTCCTGACATCATTATTTGCGACATTAATCTCGTAGACAAAGACGGTTATGAAATTAGTAAAGAGTTGAAAAAGGATTTGCGTTCGTCTCATATTCCAATTATAATTTTAACCGCGCAAAGTGATAAGGAATCTACTTTGAAAGGTTTGCAAAGCGGAGTAGATCAATATCTTACAAAACCTTTTAGTCTTTCTATTCTAAAACAATCCATTTCTGGTTTGCTTTTCAACAGAGAAAAACTTCGTTATTACTACACCAATAATATTTATCGCATTGAGCCTGAGTCTAAATTTGGCAATCAGGAACAGTCATTTATTACTAAAATGAATGATATTATTAAAAGAAATGTTGAAAATCCCAAATTCTCGGTTGAAGATTTAGCCGATAAACTTGGAGTATCGCGAGTACAGCTTTATCGGAAAGTAAAAGCGATTATCGGAATTAATATCAGCGATCATATTAATAATGTAAAATTGGAGAAAGCAGCAGAGCTTTTAAAGTCAAATGATATGAATATTTCTGAAATTGCATACTCACTTGGGTTCTCTTCTCCAAACTATTTTTCTACAGCTTTTAAGAATAAATTTGGAATTTCACCAAAGGAATACAAATCTTCGAATTAATAGTAGTTCAAAATTGATACAAAACACGTATCAATTTTGAACTTAATGTAACAAAATCGAAACTACATGGTTTTCGTAAATAAATTTTAAATTGTGTAAAGCCTTGTAAATAAGGCTTTTTCTGTTTAAATATCAATCTGTCAGTATTTATAGAATTAAATTGTAACATCATTAAAAATAAGTTGTTTTTTTTGCGGATATCTTAGCGATAAGTTTTTAATACATCTACAATGAACAAGATATTAATTTGGTCTGTTACTGCTGCACTGGCAGGTTTTCTATTCGGTTTTGATACCGTAGTTATTTCTGGAGCTGATAAACAATTACAGCTTCTATGGCATTCTTCTGATGCTTTTCATGGATCTGTTGTTATGGCAATGGCACTTTGGGGAACTGTTGTAGGTGCTATTTTTGGAGGAATCCCAACTAATAAAATAGGTCGTAAAAAAACACTATTCTGGATCGGGATTTTATATTTCATTTCGGCTGTAGGTGCTGCTTTTGCAAATGATCCATTTGTATTTGCTGCGTTCAGATTTATTGGAGGCTTGGGAGTTGGTGCTTCTACTATTGCTGCTCCGGCCTATGTTTCTGAAATTGCCCCGGCTGACAAACGTGGACGTTTGGTTGCTTTGTATCAGTTTAATATTGTACTGGGAATTTTGATTGCCTTTATCTCAAACTACTTTTTAAAAGATATTGGAGAAAATGCCTGGCGTTGGATGGTTGGAGTTCAGGCTATTCCATCTTTTATTTATATACTTTTTATACTTACAATTCCGGAAAGCCCAAGATGGTTATTGTCTAAAAACCGTGATGAAGAAGCGCGTAAAGTGCTTTTCAAAATTGATCCAACTGCAGATCTTAAAGATATCATGGACGATTCCAGAGAAAATGGTGTTACCAAACATGAAAACATCTTCATGAAAAAATACCGTTTTCCATTGATATTGGCTTTTTTAATTGCATTTTTTAATCAGTTCTCGGGAATCAATGCCTTTTTATATTATGCGCCAAGAATTTTTGAAGAAGCAGGTTTAGGACAAAACACCGCTTTATTAAGCAGTATCGGAATCGGGATTACCAATCTTATCTTTACTTTAATTGGTGTAGCATTAATTGACAAATTAGGAAGAAAGTTGTTAATGTACATTGGTTCAATCGGATATATTATTTCTTTAGGATTGGTATCTGCTGCATTTTATTTCAATTGGGGAGGATTATCTGTACCTATTTTCCTTTTCTTATTTATTGCTTCTCACGCCATTGGTCAGGGAGCTGTAATCTGGGTTTTTATTTCAGAAATTTTTCCAAATCATATTCGTGCGTCGGGTCAGGCATTTGGAAGTTCAGTACATTGGGTTTTGGCAGCGATTATTCCATCTTTAATCCCAATGTTATTTTCAGAAATAGGCCCTGAAGTCGTATTCTTAATTTTTACGCTTATGATGGTCCTGCAATTACTGTTTGTCATTTTTCTAATGCCGGAAACGAAAGGAATATCATTAGAAGTTTTAAGTGAAAATCTAACTAAAAAAAATATCAAAAACCATGAAATCAAAGAAACATCTACCGCTGACATTTTATAGTGTCGCTGTACTTTTAATAGGAGCTTGTAAACCGACTTCGGCGACAGCCCAAACAACAGCAGTAACTACAGTTTCAACTTCTGTTGAAGAAAAAATGTACCGTCCTAATTTTCATTTTACACCAAAAAAAGGCTGGATGAACGATCCTAACGGAATGTTCTATGCAAATGGTTATTATCATTTATTCTATCAACATTATCCTGACGGAAATAAATGGGGACCAATGCATTGGGGACACGCCATTAGTAAAGATTTAATTAAATGGGAAGAACAGCCAATTGCGATTTATCCGAATAAAGACAAATTTATTTTTTCTGGAAGTGCGGTTGTAGATACAAACAATAGTTCAGGTTTAGGTACTGGTAAAACAGCTCCAATTGTAGCGATTTATACGCTGCATGATATGACAAAAGAAAAAGAAAATAAAATTGATGTTGAGCAACAGGATATTGCGTTTTCTAATGACAATGGTTTTACATGGCAGAAATTTGATGAAGGAAATCCGGTTATAAAAAACCCTGGAATTCGTGATTTCCGCGATCCAAAAGCGACTTGGGATGAAACGCACAAACAATGGATAATGGTTTTGGCAGCTCAGGATCGATCACAGTTTTACAAATCGAAAAACCTTAAAAACTGGGAATATATATCTGATTTCGGAAAAAATATTGGAGCCCACGGAGGTGTTTGGGAATGTCCGGATTTCTTCGAAATTAAAGTGCAGGGAACCAACGAAACCAAATGGGTTTTGATTCAGAGTTTGAATCCGGGCGGTGCTAACGGAGGTTCCGGAACACAGTATTTTATTGGAGATTTTGACGGAAAAACGTTTACGCTGGATGCTAATTTTACCAAAAAAGTAGAACAGGAAAAAGCCGTTTGGATTGATTACGGAAAAGACAATTATGCCGGCGTAACATGGAATAATGTTCCAAGTGCAGACGGTCGACGATTATTTATTGGATGGATGTCTAACTGGGATTATGCGCAAGATGTGCCTACGACTGTGTGGAGAAGTGCTACTACAATTGCACGTGAAATTCAGTTAGTAAAAAAAGGAAATGATTATAGCTTAGTTAGCAATCCGGTGAAAGAAATTAACAAATACGTTTCTAAAACCATCAAAGGGAAAAACCTTAAAGGAAAAGGAAAACTTTCAATTCCGGAAGCTGGAAAAATTGATTTAACTCAGGCGATTGTCAATTTTAATGTAAAAAACTTAAAACAGGACACGTACACTTTTACACTTTCAAACGCAACCGGTGAATCTTTAAGTTTCGGATTAAATAATTCAGATCATTATTTATTTCTGGATCGTTCGAAAGCAGGAAAAAATGATTTCTCAGAAAAATTTGCTTCAACAATTACGAAAGCGCTTGTAGACGGAAATCAGAAAGAAGGTGTTTTTAAAATCATTTTAGATAAAACTTCTATTGAAATATTTTACAACAATGGCGAAAAAGTAATCACCGAAATCTTTTTCACAAACCAGCCATTTACTTCTCTGTCGGTTTCTTCAAACGAAGGAATTGAATTGAGCAACATCGTAATTAACCAATTAAATATAAACTAACTAAAAACCACTAACCTCATGAAAAATAAAATTATTTATTTTCTATTTTTCTTCTTTCCAATGCTGATTTTGACAGCACAGGAAAACGGAATTAAAGGAACGGTAATTTCGTCTGATGACGGAATGCCGCTTCCGGGAGCAACCGTACTTATTTCGGGTACAAACACCAGTACAGTAACAGATTTTGATGGTAATTTTTCTTTCGGAAATATAAATGCTGATGCTGTAATTGTTGTTTCTTTTATCGGTTTCGCACCACAATCGATTCCTGTTAAAGGACAAAATACAATCAATATAACTTTAAAAGTAGACAACAACCAGCTAAATGAAGTTGTTGTAACAGGATATTCCAAACAAAAGAAAACGGATATTACAGGAGCGGTTGCTGTTGTAAACATGAAGGATGTCATGAAACAGCCGGAACCAAACCCAATTAAAGCGCTGCAGGGAAGGGTAGCGGGGGTTAAGGTTTCATCTGACGGATCTCCGAGTGGAGCAAATACAAAAGTAGTGATTCGTGGCGTTGGAACTTTAAACAACACAGATCCTTTGTATGTAATTGACGGAATGCCAACTAAATCTGGAATGCACGAATTGAACCCGAATGATATTGAATCTATTCAGGTTTTAAAAGATGCTTCTTCGGCGAGTATTTATGGTTCTCGCGCCTCAAACGGAGTAATTATCATTACGACCAAAAAAGGAAAAGAAGGTAAAATGAGAATCAATTTTAGCACGTATACCTCTCTTTCTGATTATTCAAGAAAGCAGGAAGTTTTGAATGCAAATCAATTTGGTCAGGCTTTATGGCAGGCAAATATCAACGACGGATTAAATCCGAATAATAATAATTTGCGTTACCAATTTGACTGGTCTGTAAATAATAACAAACCACAGTTAAATAAAGTTTTGATTCCTGAATATTTAGATGCTGCTCAAACGCTAAAATCAGCAAATACAGATTGGTACGACGCGATTTCTCAAACCGGAATTGCAAATTCATACGATTTGTCAGTTTCGAATGCATCTGACAAAGGCAGCTATGTTTTTTCTTTGGGATATTATGGAAATGAAGGCGTTGTAAAAACAACTGATTTCGAAAGAATCTCTGCCAGAATGAACAGTTCTTATAAATATTTTAATGGTAAATTGGTTATTGGTGAAAACTTTAGTTTCACTCGTACCAATGAAGTTACAGATCCAGGAGTATTAGATCCTGCGCTTCGTGCACTGCCAATTATTCCGGTTCATACTGTTGACGGGAAAGGCTGGGGAGGACCAGTTGGCGGAATGAACGACAGACAAAATCCGGTTCGACTTTTAGAATATAACAAAGACAATAAATACGATTATTTACGTCTTTTCGGAAATATGTATGCCGATTTAGAGATTATAAAAAACCTTCATATCAAGAGTAGTTTTGGTATCGATTACGGGTTTTATAAAAAACGTACTTTACAAAGAAGTTACCAATCCGGTTATTTACAAAACGATCAGACATCGGTTACCATTGATCAATCGGTAAGTGATAAATGGACGTGGACAAACACGGCTATTTACAGTTTAAATTTCGGAAAAAGCAATCTGAATTTAATGGCAGGAACCGAGATGTACAAAGATACTTATGATACCACGACTTTGCGTAAAAATGACTTTTTGATCGAAACGCCAGATTATATGTATCCGGATGCAGGAACAGGAGAATCGTTTACAAGTGGAACTTCAACAGTATATTCTTTGCTTTCTTATTTTGGAAAAGCAGATTATGAATTTGATAACCGTTATTTGCTTTCGGCTACAATTCGTCGCGATGGTTCGTCGCGTTTTGGTAAAAACAATCAATTCGGAACCTTTCCGGCAGTTTCAGCAGGATGGAGAATCAGTAATGAAAATTTCATTAAAAATAATGCACCCGTTTTTTCTGATTTAAAATTAAGAGCAGGATGGGGACAAACCGGAAATCAGGAAATCAGTAATACAGCCGTTTACAGTTTGTATATGGCTAGTTATGCAGGTGGAAGTCCAACCTGGGAAACGTCTTACGGAACAGCTTACGACATTGCGGGGAACGGAAACGGATTGCTTCCGTCAGGTTTCATTGCAACACAATCCGGAAATGATGATTTAAAATGGGAAACGACTACACAAACCAACATTGGTTTAGATTTCGGGTTATTTAAACAAAAATTAAGCGGTTCTGTTGATTATTACATCAAAAAGACAGAAGATATTTTGGTTTTACCCGCTTATTTAGGAGTAATTGGCGAAGGTGGAAATCGTTGGGTTAATGGTGCTTCGATGGAAAATGAAGGATGGGAAGTTTCTTTAGGATATCATGATGAAACATCATTTGGACTGAAATATGACATTTCCGGAAATATTTCGGCAAACAAAAACAAGATTACGCAATTACCGGATGAAGTACGAAATAACTACGGAGGAGACGGTTTAGACGATAATATTTTGGGTCGACCGATTAACTCAATGTACGGTTATGTTACTGATGGGTTGTTTAAAAGCCAGGACGAAGTAAGCAACTCGGCGCTGCAGGAAGGAAAAGGCCTTGGGAGAATTCGTTACAAAGATTTAAACGGCGACGGAACTATTACGGATAAAGATCGTACGTGGATTGGTAATCCAAATCCGGGATTGACTTACGGAATTAATTTAGGTTTAGGATATAAAAATTGGGATTTCACCACTTTCTGGGAAGGAGCAAGTGATGTTGATGTGATTAACTATACAAAATACCAAACAGATTTTTGGAGTGTAGATGACGTAGGTTCAAACAAAGGGACTCGTTTATTAAATGCCTGGTCTGTAGATAATCCAAATTCTACTATTCCGGCTTTAACCACGGTTGATAGAAATGCAGAGTCAAGATTTTCAACTTATTATGTAGAAAACGGAAACTATTTAAAACTGCGTGTTTTACAATTTGGATACAGTCTGCCTAAAGATTTATTGAAAAAAATGAATTTCGACAGCTTTAGATTTTACATCAGCGGACAAAATTTATTGATCATTGATGCTAAAAGTTTTACTGGTGTAGATCCTGAAAATGCAAGATTTGGATATCCGCAGCCAACGACTTTCACGGCTGGTCTTAATTTTACTTTATAATAAAGATTAAATCAAAAAAAATGAAAAAGATACTATATATAACAGGGTTTTTATTGTTGGGAATATTTGCTTCCTGTTCTGATTTTCTGGAAGAAGATCCGCGTGGCGTGTTGTCTGAAGAAGATATTGTAACACCACAATCTGTAGAAGGTTTTATGAATGCGGCATACGCACAATTGGGTAATGATCATTATGATTCGCCTTATAGTTTGTGGCCATTTGGAAATGTGCGTTCTGATGATGCCTACAAAGGCGGAAGCGGAACTAACGATATTCAGGATTTTCACTTTTTTGAAGTTTCGAATAATATCAGACCAGATTTTGGCGAATTAGATAATTTTTGGTACATCAGTTATGTGGGAGTTTCCAGAGCCAACAAAGCTTTGAAAGCATTAGAACAAATTTCAGAAGCTGATTATCCATTAAAGAAAACTCGTATAGCCGAAATGCGTTTTTTAAGAGGACATTTTTATTTTATGCTGAAGATTATGTTCAGAAATGTTCCTTACATCACAGAAGATATTGCGATTGAAGATTATAAAACAATCTCAAACAAAGCACTTTCAAACGAAGAACTTTGGAATAAAATAGCGGAAGATTTTCAGGCTGCCGCCGAAGCTTTACCGGAAACGCAGCCACAGGTTGGCCGTGCAACTCAAAAAGCAGCATACGCTTATTTGGCAAAAACCCGTTTGTATCAGGCTTACACGCAGGATGAAGCTTTTAAAGTAACAGGAATCAATCAACAGCATTTGCAGGAAGTAATTGATGCGACCGATAAAGTAATTGGCAAAGCAAGTTTAGAGCCGGATTTTGCAAATAACTTTTTGCCGGGGACTTTTGAAAACGGAACTGAGTCGATTTTTTCCATTCAATTCTCAGACAATGACGGAACTTTATACGGAAGATTAAATTTTTCAGATGTTTTGTCAACTCCTCAGGGTTTAGGATGTTGTGATTTTCATAAACCAAGTCAAAACTTAGTTAATGCTTTTAAAACAGGCGCAAATGGTTTGCCGGAATTTGACACTTATAACAATCAGGATTTTGATTATAAAAATATCGATGCCAATACGGTAGATCCAAGATTGTATCATACCGTTGCGATGCCAGGTCTGCCTTATAAATATGATCCGGAATTTTTATATGTTGAAGCGTGGGTTAGATCTCCGGGAACATACGGATATTTTGCATCTTTAAAAGAAAACGTGGCACCAAGCTGCAGTTGTGTGGTGAACATTGATCCGTTTTACGGAAATTCTAAAAACAGAATCCAGATTCGTTATGCCGATGTGATTTTGATGCGTGCCGAAGCCCTGATTGAATTAGGAAGACAATCAGAAGCTTTACCATTAATCAATCAAATTAGAGAACGAGCTGCCCAAAGTACAGGACGACTTCCGTATGTAAGTAACTTTAAAGTTAATACTTATGAAGACGGCGTTAATTGCAACTGGACACAGGATTTTGCCCGTAAAGCAATGCGTTTTGAACGTCGTTTAGAATTAGCGATGGAAGGAAATCGTTTCTTTGATTTAGTTCGCTGGGGCGTTACAGATCAGGTAATGAATGATTTTTATGCTGGCGAAAAAACAAAACGTACCTATTATCAGGATGCCTTTTTTGATGCGAGTAAAGAAGAGTATTGTCCAATCCCATTGAAACAAATTAATTTCAGTCAGGGAGTGTACAAACAAAATCCGGGTTATTAATTGCTATTTTAGAATTTAATGATAAATGGAGCATAGCTAAGGAGAAAGAAGTTCCGTTTGCATAATGTAAAAAATTATGCAAACGGAATAACATTAATAATAAATATTTTTAGAATGAACAACGGAAAAAACCTTAAGGCGGTTGCCTTTGGAGAGGTGCTTTGGGATGTTTTTGCCAATGAAAAAAAAATTGGCGGGGCACCATTAAATGTGGCTTTGCGAATGAAAACATTTGGTTGCGAGGTAGCCATGATTAGTTGCGTAGGAAGTGATAAAGATGGTGAGGCAATTATCAGTAAGGTAAAAAACCTGGGACTTGAAACGGATACTATTATTAAATCAGAAGATTTTCCGACTGGCTTAGTAAACGTAACATTGAATGAACGCGGATCTGCAAGTTATGAAATCACGTATCCATCGGCATGGGATAAAATTGTTTTGAATGAATCTGGGAAAAAAATAGCGTTTGATGCTGATGTACTAATTTATGGAAGTTTAGTTTGCAGGGATGAAGTATCAGGAAAATCTCTGGAAGAATTGCTTCAGACACAAGCTTATAAGGTTTTTGATGTTAATTTGAGAAAGCCCCATTATTCTTATGACATGTTAGAAAAATTAATGCATTCAGCTGATTTTATTAAATTTAATGATGAGGAATTGCTGGAAATAGCAGGCGCAATGCATTCGCCATATTCGGGTTTGGAAGACAATATGAACTTTATTGCAGAAAAAACCAAAGTAACAGCCATGTGCGTAACAAGAGGAAAGCATGGCGCTTTGTTAATGTGGGAAGGCCAGCTCTACGAAAATGGAGGTTATCCTGTAAAGGTTGCCGATACAGTTGGAGCGGGCGATTCGTTTTTGGCAGCTTTAATTACATCAGTGCTTAACGGAAAAGATCCGCAAACAGCTATTGATTTTGCCTGCGCAGTTGGGGCTTTGGTTGCAGAAGCACCGGGAGCTAATCCCGAGATTTCTAATTCCAGAATTGAAAATTTAATGATACAAAATAAAAGTATAATTTAACCATAAGCGTTTAATTATACCGATATATAAATTTCTAAGTTAAGACAAAAAAAATGGCGCCATCTGCTTTCAGTTGGCGCCATTTGGTATATTAGGGGTTATTTTACAGTTACAGTATAGGCAAAGTTTGAAGTTGCAGCACCTCTTTTAAATCTCATTCTGTCGTATGTTCCGGCAGGAATTCCGGCAGGAATTTTTAAAACGGCTCTGTATGAAGTTGTGCTTACAATTTCTACAGGATAAGTTACTGTTGCATTACTATTAAGATATAACTCTACAGCTGTAACAGTATTTAGCATTCCGCCTCTTACTTCAAGAGTTTCTCCTGTTTGTTTTGTAACAGGAAAACCATAGTTGGCCGTATTAAAAGTGTCAGGCTCGATCACCGAAATTTTATATCTGTTATCTACATTTGTGTTTTGCAGCGTATAAGCTCCGTTTTTTATGCGTAAATCATACATTCCTACGGGCATATTTTCAGGCAGAAAATAATATATTCCATATTCAGTATAAGGCGTAACCGTTGGGCTTCCCATAAAAATTATTTCTGCAGTATATTCAGTCTGATCTGTAGCAGATACAAAATATACTCTTGTATTTTCAAAACTTAGCCATAAATTATCTATGGCATAAGTCCCGCCTCTGGCCGGATTCGTCTTTTTTTGCATTAAACCTTTTCTATACGTTTCCCCACCAGCCAAAGTCCAGGCACTAGGTTCTTGTTGTCTGAAGTCTATTTTTAATGTATATTGTTTTGTTGTTCCGGCTTTTGAAGTTACAGTATATACGGTTCCGTCTTTAAAAGGAACTTCTGCACCCGATGCAGGAGAAATTGTAGCTTCTGTACCCAAAATAATCTCTGGTTTAATAGTTTCCGGAATCGCTATATGACTACTCCATGTCACTATTATAGTGTTATCTGTTAAGGCAGCACTAATCGCATTATTTTCTGTATCTTTTAAACTGAATGATTCGATTTGAGTATATCCTGAAACTTTTATTACATCGCCGGGAATAGTATTTATTTTATCAATGTATTCGGTGTCGCACGAAAAAAAAAGTAGTGATAAAAAAAGTAGTATAACCGTATGTAAGAACATACTGATATTGATTCTTTTATTCATGATTGTATTGGTTATTTAATTTTTAAATGATTTTATTTTTATTAGTTTTGCCACTTATTGAATAATGGCTTTTATTTTTAAAATGCCTGTACTTCAATGCTCACGGTAATTTATAAAGCCGTTTGTAGTCATGGGGGAATGATGTCATTAAGAGTATTCTGCAGTCGATCGCCGGTCAGCTTTTACTGCAATTACTTTTATTAATATCGTGATCCCATGTTCTTTTTTACATTGTTATTAATTATAGTACTTGTGTCCAATTATAGCTTATTACACTGCTTGAAGCTCCCGGAGCAATACCGGTTACTTTAACTAAATAGGCTTCTGTAGCTGTTGTTGGATCAGTAACTGATTCTGAATCAGTACCAGTGGTTTTCCAGATCACAATAGCTTTTGCAGGAGTCATAACATGTGTAGCCAAAACGTAGCTGTAATATCCTAAACCATAATCTGCTCCGGAAATAATACCATCGTATCCTAATACATTAAATGGATTAGCAACTGGTTCTGCACCAACATTTGACGGATCGTTTTTAACAGCAATGCTTCCTTTCCAGCTATCCCAGTTTGCACAAGTCTCGGTTAAGTCTATTGTACCTACGTACCATTGATCAGTATTACCTACAGGACGAATTGACCCTCCATAAATACCTTCCCACTGTACATTTACACCGCCAATTGCAGCGGCTACAGGTGTCCAGTTTGTATAAGTAGATGATGGGGCTTGCCATCTGTTTACTGTAACAGATGTTGAAGTAACAGTACAAAGCGCAAGAGCTGCATTTTTAGCAGTCTTACTGCTTGTTTGTTCTTTTGATATTCCTTGTATTTCGGCAGTCTGATCATCAGAGCTGCAAGATGTAAGTGAAATAGCAGCCAATGCTACAATTGAAAAGATTATTTTTTTCATAATTTTTAATTTAATAGGGTTAATTGGCTTTGTTTTCGTTACCGCTTGCATTAAAGACAGGCATTTTTTATTTCCTAAATTTTTAATTGGTTATCCTAAAAGGAAGTTTCATCGTAGTCGAAAGATTATAACTTTCCATCATGATCCAATAATCAGTATCAGGCAAAAGTGTTATTGGAGAATCTGCTGTAGCTCCAAAAACATACATCGCATAAAAACTGGCAATATTTAATCCTTCATTATATTGCTGCATCTGCCATTTTTTATTTCCCTGTGCATCTACCACAAAAACTTTCGTTATTTCATAAGATGGAAGGAAATTTTCGCCTTTTACTGTAATGGAAGCTCCGGTGTTAACAGTATAAACAGTAGTTGCAGTCGATAATTCTTTTAAAATTAATTGAGGCTGTTGTATAATAATGTTAACTGTGTAGACGGCAGTTGTTCCATCCGCAGCTTTTGTTGTATACGTAACAGGAGTTTTGCTAAATACCGGTAAAAGTTCTGTAGCAGCAGGAGAAATAGTAGTTTTTTCCGGCAATGCAATAGCTGTTTCCAAATATTCATACTGATAATAAGAAGGCAGGTAAACCGTAATGGTTTTTTCCAGATTATTCACGGCACTGTAAATGGCCTGTTCTTCACCCGGATTTGTTACTTTAAAAGATATGATTCTTTTGGCATCAAGATCTGTAATGATTTCCGTAACAGGATCTTCTTTTACATCTGTCCATCTATCTTCTTCACTTGTACAAGCTGTTAGAAGGCTAAATAAGGCAAAAGCCGTAAATAATAAAGATGTTTTAAATTTTATGATTTTAGTATTCATTAGGATTGGGGGTTGGTTATTTAATTTCAAATTTAGTGCTTCCCTTCGCTGCCATTACATAGTCAAAAGTGTAGTACATATGCGGAGTATCTTTGAACCATTCTGCAGGAGTATAAATATCCTTGTATACTGATATCATTTTAATTTTTGCGTAATTTCCATTTGCAGTTTTTAAAATAACAGTTCTTGCAGGAATAACAGTGCCATTGTTTATCGTAAGCGGTTCTCCAAGTGCGTAAGCTACGTGAGCTTTGTTCGGATCAGTTCCGTTTGTGACAACTTCACCTCCAAAATCGTATAAATACCAGCCAACTCCATTACCAAAAGAACCTGCATCATCTGTACCAATAAGATCTATTCCTGTTTTAAACTCACTATCTGCAGGAATATCAACCACATCATTAAAAGGTTTTGCAACGATTGTTATACCGCCAACACCGCCTCCCAAATAACCATTATTCTGATTGTTAGTGGTATTATTGCCCGATAAAAAGCTGGCATAAAGTCCGCCAAAAGCTAAATCCCATTTTTTTGTTTTCTTAAAAGAACCGTCAACAGCCTTATTTTCTTCAAGGCTATAATATAATGTTGCTGATGGTGCAGTAGGATTGTCATCAGAAGTGCTTCCCTGATAATTTTTTACATGTATTACTTTATTAAATAAAGAGGAATCCGGTATTTCTGTATCCGGGTCTTCATTTCCATTTTCGTCGGCAGGTTTATCATCAGATGAACATGCGGAGAATATTGCGGCAATTAAAAAAACAGCAAATACGCTTTTTGTTAGTTTTTGGATAAAGGCATTCATTTTTTTCATTGGATTATATTATTTTGTATTTAAACTTTTGCTTCCGTCAGCCTGAACATAATATCTAAATGTAAAATAAGGTGCCGGCCAATTAAGATCTGTTACTGCAGGAGGATTTCCTTTATAAGCGTTTATAAGTTGTAGTTTTGCGTATTTTCCATTCGGAAGCCTTATCGCGTAGGTACGATCAGGAATAGCCTGCATGATATGGCTGCTTAAACTGTAATAGAACCAGCCCGGAGAACTTTCAGAAGATGACCATCCGATTTTAGTAATTTCACTATTGTCAAATTCGCTGTCTGCTGGTGCCTGAGTTACATTTTGATAAGTTTCATTAAGAAGCACAACGGCTGTATTTTGAGCAGCTCCTTCATAGCCAGGATTATATTGATATTTTGCATTGTTTACAAAAACTTCGCTGTTGTACGGTCCGGTAAAAGCAAGATCCCAGTCTGCTGTTTTCATATATTGCAAAGAATCTGCTTTGGTATGAAGCCAAATTTGTTTTTGATCACTGAAACGAAAAAGAAAAGTATGAAAGCTTCTTTGTACTTTTCCTTCTGTTGCGTCGCCCATAGCCGCTCCGGTATCTCCGGCAAGATCGTTGATAACAATGCTTTTGCCATCTTGTAGTGAAGCGCCGGTATTTTCGTCGTTACTGCTGCAGGCGATAAAGTTCATCGCTATAATCATAAGCAGTAAAAAATGCCATTTTTTAATTATTTTGGTTTTTGTCATTTTAGAAATATTTAAAGTTTATTAGTTTTCCTTGTCTTTAAAGAAACGATAGCTTATGCCCAAAAGGAGTATCCTTCCGGGCTGTCCGGGCATTAAAGGATCGGTGTAGTTAAAAATATTATCAGCAGTAAATCTGATGCTGAGATGCTCTTTTAGTAATTGTTTTTCCAGACTGGCATTGGTCAAAAAGTAGTCTTTTACAAAAATGTCGTATTTATCGATGAATTGATTTCCGTTACGATCTCCAAAAGGATATTTTCCTCTAAAGTTTACCCTGACATTGGCATTGATTTTCCAGGGATCATAACGATAAAAAACAGATGTATTGGCCATATGGCGTGAGCGATTTTCAATTCCCCAATAGTCTGATGGGCGCGGCGCATAAGAATTTCCCGTTGCAGGATCATGTATGTTTTGGCTATAAGGCCATTTTCCTGCTCTGATGCTGTCTTTTACACTTAAATCCTTTGCAATTAAGTATTGATAACCGGCACTTATTTCCATATTTTTTAATGGACTGAATTTTAAGGCAAGCTCAAAACCTTTATTTACAGCTTCAGGCAAATTTTGATACGTATAAATAATTCGGTTATTGGTACCGGTGGCTACTTGTATACTATTAATTTGATTTGTTATTTTATGATAAAAAACACTTCCCTCAATTTTAAAAGTTTTAGAAGGCTCCAGAACCAAACCTGCATTATAGGAAGTACTTTTTTCGGCCTGTAAATTTCCGGCGGTTTGATTTAGAATATATTGTCTTATTTCGCTAATCTGTCCGTCTTGCTGTAACTGCTGTAGTGTAGGGGAGAGAACGGCATTTCCAACTACAAGATAATTGCTGCTTGGATTATAAAATACCAAGTAATTGGTTTTAAAATCAGGTGCTTTAAAACCTGTACCGATACCAGCCTTAAATGTTATTTTTGGTGTTATAAAATACTGAAGCCCAAAACTAGGGTTCAATCTTCCTCCAAAATTATTGGTATAATCATATCGTAATCCGCCAACGGTTTTTAATTTTTGAAAAGGAGTCCATTCGCCCTGAACGTATGAGAAAAAAGTTTCTAATGAATTTACACCGGCAAGTGCATTATCATTCATGTTTTCGATACTGCCGCCAATTCCGGCAACCAGCTGATATGAATTATTATTGCTATAAGAAAATTGCTGTTCAGCCCGATGCAAAGTCTGTTTAAAAACGTCCTGACTTACCGCACTGTTATTTTGCTGCCAGGCAACACTCATGTCTGCCGAGTAATATGTGAGGTAATATTTGGTAATACTTCTAAAATTACTATTAAAACGATGATCAAAAGAAACCGAAAGATTAAGATCCTGCTCGTCCTGATTATCGCCGGATATATGACCGAGACCAAAATCCTTCTGCATAAAAGAACGTCGCAATCCATAACGTCCGCTTAAACCCAGAAAACTACTTTCATTTACCTGATAACGCGATCGTCCCTGTAAGCTATAATTGTCATAAGGCGGAGATGTAGTGCCCTGAATATATTTAGAATTGGTATTGTAACCGTCTGTTCTGTAGTAATTAGCGGCAATATTTGCTGTTCCTTTATTTTGTAAAAAGGGTGTTTCTCCTTCTAGTGTAGCATCAATTATATTTAATGATCCATAACTTAAAGATGCCTGCATTTGCGGATCAACCACACCATGCCGTGTAATAATATTAATTGTTCCTCCAAGAGCTTCGCTCCCGTAAAGGCTGGAAGATGCACCTTTTATAATCTCAATACGTTCAATATTTGATACGCTGATTCTTGAAAGATCAAAATTACCATTATTTCTCCCAACCATTGGCTGACCGTCAATGAGAACCATAATATATTCACTGCCAAAACCCTGCATTTGAACACCAACAGATCGGGCTCCGCCACTAATATTATTTACAATAGCAATTCCGGTTTGTTCTTTCAATATTTCATCAAGTCTTCTGCTGCCCATAAGTTCTATGGTTTTGCGATCTATGATTGTTACAGGCATTGCGCTGTATTGTGCATTGACTAAGGTTTCGGGATTGTTCTTAACAGTACTACGGCTTGTTACATTGACTTCCTTTAGATCAATACCGGATTCCATTTGTATATGAAGTGGTTTAACCGCTTGTCCGTTTAAAGTGATCTCTTGTATGTAATCTTTAAAACCCATAATAGTGATTCTAATGGTATACGCTCCATTTGTTAATCCCGAAAATGAAAAATAGCCTTTACTGTCAGATATTGCACTTTTATCAGAAGGTTCTACTACTATTTTAGCATGTGATAACGGATTTTCAGAATGGTGAATTAAACCGCTAATCGCGTTATTACTTTGTGCTTGAGCTATACTAAAAAATAGTACAATAAAACCCGTAATGATCTTTTTAATAGAATTGAAAGTGCTTATATTTTTCATTTTTACTGATATGCGAGTTGCCAGAGGTAAGAGTAGATATAAAATAGCTATTCTTATTTAGACTGTGTAAAAATAGTAAATTAATAATTATGTAATAGTATTTTATTTACATATTTTTTCTTAAATTATTATTTACCACTTTTACAGCATGTTTTGTTCTTTTTAAATTGTTTAAAAACAATATGTTGTAGTATTTTGATGAAGCCTTTACTTTAGTTGTAGTATTTTTAAAGTCAGCGAAAGGCATATGGAACTTAAATTTTAAAAATCCACCCGTTTTGGGATTGATTCGTGTTTTTATTAAGACTGAAAAACTACCTAAAAAAAACTGCGGATCTTGGATTTGCAGGCTTTCTGTAATGTTTCTAAAAAACTTCCTTAACTTTTTGTGGTAAAAAGAGATCCATTCAAATTCAATATTTTACCTTTTTTCTCAATTTAAATCTTCTTATTAAGAAAAAAGAGGTTTCGAGAGAATATGTCTATGCTTTTGATTGATAAATCCATCTTATAGAATAGCATTATATATACTTTTATTTTTCGGTCTGACATTCCATTATTTGATTCTGAAATTTAATGAACACGATTGTTAATTATTAGTAATATATTTTTTGTTAGGTTTTGTTTGTTAGGGAGATTAGTTATTATTTAATCTCCCTTGTTTTTGTTAGGCTAAATACGTTAAGACAATTTAATTAAGATATGATTTATATGAAAAGAGAGAATTTAAAAAGTAAAAAGTACAATTCCTTAAAAATGGCTGTATCAGTTATGTTGTTATTTCTTTGTTCGTTTAAAGGATATTCTAAAAATGAAGAAAATACAAAAGACGCATTGGCAGTAATAGAAAGACTTATAGGTAATCGTGCCAGTGAGTTTGAATTAAGCATTGTTGAAAACAAAGAGAATAAATCAGATTGGTTTGAAATTGAAACAAAAAACAATCATGTAAAAATAAAGGGTTCAAACAATACAGCAATTTGTTATGCAGCTTATAATTTTCTTAGAGATATAGGAGCCGTTTTAGTAAGTTGGGAAGGAAATAGAGTTGATTTACCTAAGTCATGGCCAGAATATTCAAGAAAGGGAACTACACCATTTCAATACAGAGAATATCTAAATGCCTGTACTTTTGGCTATACCACTCCATGGTGGGACTGGAAACGCTGGGAGCAGGAAATCGACTGGATGGCGATGCACGGGATCAATCTTCCAACTGCAATGGAAGGTCAGGAAGCCGTGTGGCAGGAATTATGGAAAGAGTATGGTTTGACCAGTACTCAATTAGAAGCTCATTTTGCCGGACCAGCCTTTTTGCCGTGGCAGCGTATGGGAAATATCAACAGTCTTGAAGGGCCATTGCCACAAGAATGGTTCAGTAAAAAAGAAGAGCTGCAAAAGAAAATCTTAGAAAGAATGAGGGCATTAGACATGCATCCCGTAGTACCGGCATTTAGCGGTTATGTTCCTAAAGCTTTTGCAGAAAAACATCCGGAAGCCAAAATAACGGAATTAAAATCCTGGTCGGGAGGTGGTTTTGCAAGTACTTTTCTATTAGATTCCAAAGATCCTTTGTTTAAAAAAATAGGAAAACGCTTTATTGAAATTTATACTAAAATGTACGGCAAGTCGAATTTCTATCTGGCAGATTCTTTTAATGAGATTGAACCTCCGGTTTCGGAACACAATAAATATGAAGAACTTTCTAATTACGGAAGTGCGATTTATGAAACCATTAATGAAGCCGCACCGGGTGCAGTCTGGGTTATGCAGGGATGGCTTTTTGGAGATAATAAAGAATTCTGGACAAAAGAAGCTACAAGCGCATTTCTTAGTAAAGTGCCAAATGACAGATTGATGATCCAGGATTATGCCAACGACCGATATAAGGTATGGGAAAACCAGGAAGCCTTTTATGGTAAACAATGGACTTACGGTTATGTACATAATTATGGAGGATCAAATCCTGTATATGGAGACCTGAATTTCTATAAAAACGAATTGACGAGTTTACTTAAAAATCCAAATAGAGGAAATGTTGTAGGCTACGGCGCAATGCCCGAAGGTTTAAATAATAATTCAATTGTATACGAATATATTTATGACCTTCCGTGGAGTCAGGGTGAACAACCTGTAAACGACTGGCTGACTAAATATTTAAATGCGAGATACGGACAAACAACTTCAAAATCTGTTTTTCAGGCATGGGAATTATTACTTGAATCTGTTTACAATATCAAATATTGGGAAACCCGCTGGTGGAATGATAGGGCTGGAGCGTATTTATTATTTAAACGCCCGACTGCAACAATTACAGAATTTAAAGGAAATCCCGGAGATAAGAAAAAACTAAAAGAAGCTTTGGATATTTTAACCAAAGAAGCCAAAAAGTTTGATAAAAAGAATTTTATCAATTACGATTTAATCGATGCTTCAAGACATTACTATTCACTTTGTATTGATGAAGATTTGATGGAATGTGTAAAAGCCTATCAGCAAAAAGATATTGCGAAAGGAGATCAACTATTTAAAAAGATAGAAAAACAAGCTCTTGATATCGATAAGATGATGTCACGACAACCATTAAACAGTCTGGATCAATGGGTAAAATCAGCTTCTGATTATGGTGATTCTCCTGAAGTATCTAAATTATACGTAAAAAATGCCAAAACATTAATAACGCTTTGGGGAGGAGAAGGACATTTAAATGATTATGCATCCAGATCGTGGAACGGAATGTATAAAGGATTTTACTGGCCAAGATGGAAAATGTTTTTAGAAGCTCTAAAAAAATCAGCAGTGGATAACACTCCTTTTGATGAAACAAAAGAAAGAGAATTAATTAAAAACTGGGAAATCAAATGGACTGAAAATAAATAAAAAATATACCAAGACTATAATTAATACGTATATAACCAAAATATAACTTAAACTTTTAACCATTACCTTAAACTATACTTAAAATATGAAATGAAATTTTTACGAAATCGATTAATTAATAAGTTTTTAACTATGTAATTTTAGAAAAATAATTTCGGAAACCCTTTCTATCATTGACTTTATATGAATTATCCATGTTTATGAATAACTTGTCCATTTGTTAACATTTCTTTACCATTAATTTCGTCAATACTATATTAACCAATTAACCAATATCAAAATGGAAAAACTTAAACTTTTATTATTAGCCTTTTGTTTTTGCTTCTCAATTAATACCTGGGCACAAAAAACAGAAGTGTCCGGTGTGGTTTTAGATGACAAAGGCATTCCACTGCCAGCCGCCAATGTACTAGAGAAAGGTACAACGAATTCAGTAACAACAGATTTTGATGGAAAATTTAAATTTTCGGCTTCAAACAAAAATGCTATACTAATAGTTTCTTATATGGGGTTTGAAGATTTGACTTTAAAACTAGACGAAACAAAAACAAATTATTCGATTAAATTACAGCCTACGACAAACAGTTTAGAACAAGTTGTAGTAGTGGGTTATGGAAAAGGGTCGCGTAAAAACCTTACGACTGCTGTAACTTCTGTAAAAGCCGAAGATTTAAACAGAGGGGCAATTAGTGATGTAGGACAGCTTTTACAAGGTAAAGTTTCCGGTTTGAACATTTCATCAAGCGGTGACCCTACAAAAACGGCTTCTGTAGTTTTGCGTGGAGCTTCTACATTAAATAGTTCACAAGGACCATTTTATGTAATAGATGGTATTCCGGGAGTTGATATCTCCGTAATTTCCCCAGATGATATTGCAACTATCGATGTCTTAAAAGATGCTGCTGCAACGGCAATCTACGGTAACCGTGCTGCAAATGGAGTTATCATGGTAACAACAAAAAAAGGAAGTAAGGGCAAAACTCAGATTGCATACAATGGTTATGTTGGTTGGGAAGAAGTTTCAAATAATCTGGACATGATGAATGCAGATCAGCTGAGAGATTTTACAACTAAAAACAATTTGAACTTTACTCCGGAAAATGACAAAGGTGCAAATACAAACTGGCAAAAAGAAATTTTAAGAACAGGACGTGCAGCATCAAGCAGTCATAACTTATCGATGAGCGGCGGCGGAGATCATGGAAACTATACAGCAAGTATCACTTCTCTTAACAAAGAAGGGGTAATGTTAAAAAGTGACTTTTCTCGTATTATTGCCCGTTTATCTGTTGAACAATTTGCTTTTGATGATAAAGTTAAATTTGGTTTAAACGTTACCAATTCCAGTACAAAATATCAAAATGTACCACAGAGAAATACCGTTCTTTTGCAGGCAGCAAGTTATCTTCCTGTTTCTCCGGTAAGAAATGCTGATGGAAGTTTTTTCGAAAATTTTACCAGTCCGGGATATTTTAACCCGGTAGCTTTAATTGATCATGGTACCGATGAAACTAAAACGGAAAACCTTGTAGGTAACTTTACTGCAGAAGTAAAACTTCCGTTTGGATTCACTTATAATTTGAATTTAGCACACCAAAGATTAACTACTTCTCATGGAGAATTTTATGACAGTTATTATTCACAATACAACAGTGCCAATTTTTACAACAACCCAGATCCACCTTTGACAAAAACATTGGTTAATTTTGGTGTAAATGGTTCTGCATTGAGAAATTCTTACGAAACCAGAAACAATATTATTGAAAGTTTCCTTACTTGGGATAAAACATTTGGAGAGCATAAAATAAAAGCTGTAGGAGGTTACTCTTGGCAGGAAAATACATTAGGAGACGGTTTTCAGGCTACAACAACGAACTTTCCTGTAGACAATGTTGGGTATAACAACCTTGCTTTAAGTAATTACACTTCGGTTAATGGTTATGTAGTAAATTTTGGTGACAGTAAAGCTTATCAAAAAACACGTTTGATAGCTTATTTTGGACGTGTGAATTACAATTACAAAGACAAATATCTATTACAAGGATCAATTAGAAGAGATGGTGGATCTATGTTTGGAGGAAATAACCAATGGGGATATTTCCCTTCTGTAGGTGGTGCGTGGAGAGTAGATAAGGAAGGTTTCATGAAGAATCAAGACTTTTTTAGTGATTTGAAATTCCGCGGAAGCTGGGGGGTAACAGGAAACTCATCTGGATTTAATGCTTATACAGCACAGTTTATTTCCGGAAGTTTAGGAACTTTCTATTATAACGGACAACAAATTGGAGCTTATGGTCCTAACCAGGCAGCAAATCCTGATTTAAAATGGGAAAAAACTGCTACCACAAATATTGGAGTTGACTTCTCAATCTTAAAAGGAAAAGTAACAGGTTCTGTTGATGTGTACGACAAAAAAACAACAGACATGATTTTCAATTATAATGTGAATCCGGTGCTTGTACCAGTAGGATCAATTGTTGCAAACGGAGGAACAATGTCTAATAAAGGTATTGAGGTTAGTTTAAGTACAACTCCTGTTAAAACAGCAAATTTCAGCTGGACAACTAATCTGAATTTGGCCCACAATAAAAATGAAATCGTAAAATTAACCAGTCCATTCTTTGTTGGCGGAGATTCTATTCGTCGTGTACAGCCAGACGGAGGCGGACAAACAGGAAGTACTTTACAGATTTTTAAAGAAGGAAAACCTTTAGGACAATTCTTTACATTGAAATATGCAGGAAAAAATGCTGACGGAGTTTCACAGTATTACGATAAAAATGGTGCTCTGACTACAACGCCTTTAAACGGAGTAGATTATCATTATGCAGGAAGCGCACAGCCAAAACTATTAGTAGGATGGGCTAATAATTTTCAATACAAAAAATTCGATTTAAGTATTTTCTTCAGAGGAGTTTTTGGTAATAAAATTTTCAATGCCACTCGTGCCGATTTATTCAGACCTAGTACTGCAATGACCAATAATATTTTAGTTGATGCAGGAAACGAGTCTCCAAATGACTTAAACTCTTATAAATATTCAGATCGTTTTATAGAAGACGGCAGCTATGTAAGATTAGACAATATGACTTTAGGATATAATTTTGGTAAAGTGGGAAGGTATATAAACAGTGTACGTATTTATCAAACCGTAAACAACGTATTTGTTATTACCAAATACAAAGGAATTGATCCGGAAGTTGAACAAGGAGGAACTGCTCCGGGTGTAGATTCAAATAACTTCTATCCAAAAACCAGAACTTATATGTTTGGTGTAAATGTGATCTTCTAAAATTAAATGCTAAAAATTATGAAAAAGATATTAAAATATTTAGGGCTCCCAGTACTTATGGCTGGTTTAATATGGTCTTGTGACGATCTTGAAGTGCCTATTACAACACAATTGACACCTGAAGTATTTCCACAAAACTCAGCACAATATATTCAGACTACAGGACCTGTTTATGCAGCATTTCGAGGTGAGTTTTCATTTGCCTGGTGGTGGTCACAATCTTTATCTACAGACGAAGCTATTTTGCCTGCAAGAGGAGGTAACTGGTTTGATAACAGAAACTATATCGCAATGCATTATCATGATTGGAATGCAGATAACGGAATCATAGGAAGTCTTTGGGATTGGTCATCTAAAGTGATCGGGACAAGTAATCAGGCAATTTCAATTTTAAATCAGACAATGCCTGAAGGTGCAGATAAAAACACGTTGATTTCTGAGTTAAAAACAATGCGTGCTATTTCTTATTACATGTTAATGGATAGTTATGGAGATGTACCGTTGGACACTTTATACGGAGATTTTACGTCTCATGCCAAAACGCCAAGAAAAGATGTTTTTAATTTTATTGAAAAAGAATTAAAAAATGCCGTTCCTAATTTAAATCCGGTTGCCGGAGTTGCCACTTACGGAAGACCAAATAAACAAACGGCTAATGCAATGCTTGCTAAATTATATCTAAACGCTGAGGTATATACAGGCGCATCACGTGTTAATGAATGTATTGCAGCTTGTGATGAAGTAATCAACTCAGGCTTATATGTTGTTGAGCCAAGAGCAACTTACCTTCAAATGTTTTATCCAACAAATGGGCCTTTGATGAAAGAATTCATTTTTGCAGTTCCTTACGATCCGGCAGCTGTTACAGTGGGTTACAACGGACAAATGTACCATTCACGTTATGATGTACCGCGTTCTGAAAGAGCGAAGTTTGGTCTTGCATTTACACCAAGTGCACCAAGAAGTACCCTTCCTGAATTTTATGCTTATTTTGATGATGTAAATGATATTCGAAATAAACAATGGCTTACAGGTCTTCAATATATGAATAATGGCGTTACTCCGGTAATGGTTACAACAACCAAAAAAGGATATGACCAATTTTATACAGGATCTGATGGAGGAGACACATATACTTATCAGGTTAATTTAACACCAGATATTATACCACGTCAAAGTGAAACTTTATTTGATCTTGGAAATGACGAAATTGCATGGAATATGGGATACAGAAATGTTAAATTTTACCCGGATGCTACTTCAACAAATCGTAATCAAAACAATGATGTTCCTTTCTTACGTTATTCAGATGTTCTTTTAATGAAAGCAGAAGCAATTCTTCGTGGAGGAAGTGTAACATTAGGACAAAGTGCAGATGCATTAGTAAACATGGTTCGTTCTAATCGTACAACATCTCCAGCATTGAGCGGTGTAACATTAGAAGATCTTTACAAAGAAAGAAGTCGTGAATTTACCTGGGAAGCATGGCATAGAAATGATATGATCCGTTTTGGAAAATATGAAGGGCAATGGGGTTACAAAACCAATGCAGATACCTATCGCCGTGTTTTCCCAATTCCAACCAACGCTATGGTTTTAAACCCGGCTCTGATCCAGAATGATGGATATTAAAAATAAGAATTAGTAAGTACGCATTGTTACCCAATTTTAATTTTGAAAAGGAGAGGAGCGTAAATTCTTCTCCTTTTTTTACTAAAAAACTGGTCTATTCAGTTGCTCGTAAGAATCAGTTTAGTTTTGTTTTTGAATGAAAGCAAAGCTTAATCGAATGCCGTTTGAGAAAGCAGTGAAAGATTAAGCTTTGTAACATTCATTTAGGTTATGCTTTGAGAATACACTATAATCCGATAAAATCCTGTATAAAACAATATTGTCCCAACAATACAAACAGAATAAATGAAACTAAATAAAATCTATAAAATAGGACGCATTGGAATAGGTTTAACTCTTGTTTTTTTAGTGTCGTGCAATGCTCAGAAAACTATTTCTTTAAAAAAGAAACAGTTATCAGACATGGTTTATCCGTTGTTGGACACCGAAAATTCCAGATGGTTTTACTTTTCATCAGCAAGTCGTCCGTTTGGTATGGTAAACCTAAATCCCGATACAGAAATTAAAGGCGATTGGGGTGGCGGTTATAAATATACTACAGATACAGTTAAAGGTTTCAGCCACGTTCACGAATGGCAAATGTCTGGTGTATCAGTAATGCCAGTAACAATTACAGCAGGAAACAAACCAACTATTTTTAAAGACTTTTATTCGAAATTCAGTCATCAAAACGAAATTATAACACCAGGATATCATTCCATAAAATTAGAGCGATATCAAATAACGGCAGAATTAACCAGTACGCAAAGAGTTGGTTTTCATAAATATACTTTTCCAATAAAGGCACAAAAAGCAGTTCTTTTTAATTTGAACACTATTTTAGGGCCTTGTGAAAATGCAAATGGCAAATTAGAAAAAAACAATGATTATGAACTTTCGGGTTCATTAGTTTTGAGTACCAATTTCAGACGCCCAAAACCATTAACCGTATTTTTTAAAATTAAAACAAACGAGCCGATTACTTCCATAGAAAGAGATAATCTGACAGGTAATTATTTGGTCAATTTTAATAAAACGAAAGAACAAATATTGATGAAAGTTGGTATTTCTTATACTTCAATAGAAAATGCCGGTAATAATATCGAAACCGAATTACCACATTGGGATTTTAATAAAACAGTTGACGATTCCAGAAAAGTGTGGAGTGATTTATTGGGAAGAATTAAAATAGAAGGAGGAACCCAAACCGACCAAAGAAGATTTTACACGGATCTTTGGCATGCCCTTCAAGGCAGAAAAATAATCAGTGACGCAAATGGAGCCTATCCGGATAATACAGGAGAAAAATTCAGACTCGGACAATTGCCTTTAAATGCTGACGGAAAACCAAAATTCAACCATTACAATTCCGATGCTTTCTGGGGCGCACAATGGACAATTAATAATCTTTGGGGATTGGTATATCCAGAAATTATGGAAGAATTTGTCTATTCGTTAATGCAGTATTACAAAGACGGCGGTATGATTCCGCGTGGTCCTTCAGGAGGAAATGATACTTATGTAATGACCGGAGCTTCGGCAACACCTTTTATCGTAAGTGCCATTCAAAAAGGAATTGTGAAGGAAGATTTAGAGGAGATTTATATCGCGCTCAAAAAAAATCATATGCCGGGAGGTATTATGGAAAAAGCAGGATATGAACACAATACCAATATTGGCGGTGGATTAAAATATTATTTAGAAAAAGGATATGTGCCTTATCCGCTTCCCGAAGGCAACTTCGGAAGCCATGAAGACGGTACAAGCCAGACTTTAGAATATGCCTATCAGGATTGGACTTTGGCGCAATTGGCTAAAAAACTAAATCATGAAGAAGATTATAATTATTTCATCAAAAGAGCTAAAAACTATCAAAATGTTTTTGATGCAAAAATAGGCTGGATGCGTCCGAAAAACGTAGAAGGAAAATGGCGTGAAAATTATGATCCCTATCAATATGAAAATGGATTTATAGAATCAAATGGTGCACAATCAACATGGTTTGTACCGCATGATATTGAAGGTTTAGCCGTTTTGATGGGAGGAAAGGAAAAAGCTGTCGAAAAATTGAATGCCCAATTTGAAACGGCCAAAAAACAAAAGTATACTTCTGGTACATCGCATGATGCAGAATTACATCCAGAATTTAGCAGAATTCCTGTAAATTTTGGAAATCAGCCTTCTATACAAACATCCAATATTTTTGCAGTATTAGGAAGGCCGGATTTAGCACAGTATTGGACAAGAAATGTAGTAAAAGAAACTTTCAGCGGATTATCTCCGGCAACTGGTTATAACGGCGACGAAGATCAGGGATTAATGGGAAGTCTAAATGTATTGCTTAAATTAGGTTTATTTCAAATGAACGGCGGAACAGACCAAGATGCCGTTTATCAAATTGGAAGTCCAATATTCAATAAAATCACGATAGACTTAAATCCGAAATATTATTCAGGCAAAACATTCACCATCAAAGCCAATAACAACAACGCTGAAAATGTGTATATAAAGGATATCAAATTCAATCAGAAAGCAGTGCCAAAATTCAGTCTTTCACATCAGGAGATTACTAATGGAGGTGAGATGATTTTAGAAATGTCAAATCAGCCAAAGCTAGAAAAATAGTAAAGATAACGTTGGGTTAAAACCCTATTAACGCATAAAAATATATAAATATAGTTATTTGAGAAATATTAAAAATAATTAAAAACACAAACAAAAACAAAGAAATAACCACAATGAAAATATCATCCAAGTTTATCTTTTTTTTAGGAATATCATTTCTTACAACAATTACAAGTAACGCTCAGAAAACCGTTCATCAATACGTCGATCCAATGATTGGATCAGAAGGGGTTGGCAGGGTTTTTATTGGCCCATCTTGTCCATACGGAATGGTAAAACCAAGTCCGGATTGTACCTCAAGTCCAAACAGCGGCTGGCTGCCAATGCCAAAAGAAGTAACAGGTTTTAGCCAAGTACACGTAAGCGGAACAGGCGGAGGCCCGAAATACGGGAACATTCAAATTATGCCATTTTCCGGTGCTTTGGATAAAATGGATCAGACCTCATTTCGAACAGAAGAAAATGTAAAACTGGGTTACTACGAAACGGTTTTCAAAGAAAATAAAATTAAAACCGAAATAACGACAGGCGAAAAAGTATCATTTTACCGTATTACTTATCCAAAAAACACCTCAAAAGAATTAAAAATAGATCCGGGATTTTTTCTTGGAGAAGAAAAGATTCCTGACGCCAGAGAAGCGCAGCAGTTTGTAGGTTCGCAGATCGAAATTGTTTCGGATACCGAAGTTCGAGGATACAGTAGAATAAGAGGAGGCTGGAACAATGGCCGCGCTTATACGGTTTATTTTTGGGCTGTTTTCGATCAGCCGATTGCAAAATATGTAACCTTTAAAGACGGAAAATTTTACAACAATCAAAAAGCACAGTTTGATTCTGGAAAAAAAACAGCAGCATTACTTTCTTTCGGAAACGGGGGAAAAGAAGAACTGAATGTCAAAATCGGAATCTCTTTTTTAAGTGAATTAAAAGCAAAAAATAACATAGAAGTAGAAATTCCGTATTGGGATTTTAATACCGTTTTATCCACCTTAGAAAATAAATGGGAAAACTTATTAAGTCGAATTCAGCTTTCTGCAGACACTTCAGATGAATATAAAAAAATGTTCTACACAGGTTTATATCACACAATGATTATGCCTGTTGATAGAACCGGAGAAAATCCCTTATGGACAAATGATGAACCTTATTACGATGATTTTTATACGATTTGGGACACTTTTAGAACCTCAAGTCCTTTAATTACACTGATAGATTCTAAGCGTAAAGTCGAAATTATAAATGCCATGCTCAATATTTACAAACGCGAAGGTTTTTTACCTGAAGGAAGAAGCGGCAACGATAATGGAAGAACTCAGGGAGGTTCAAATGCTGAGGTTGTTCTGGCAGATGCTTTTGTAAAAAACTTAAAAGGAATTGATTACGAACTGGCTTTGCAGGCTATGCTCAAAGACGCAACCGTTCCGCCGGGAGGAAATGAAGAAAAAGAAGGAAGGGGCGGGTTAATAGATTATTTAAAATTAGGATATGTTCCCTTCGGCACAGACCGCGCAGGAAACCGAACAATCGATTATGCTTACAACGATTATAATATTGCCGTTGTTGCAAAAGGATTAGGCAGAACAGATTTGTACAATCAATATATCAAACAAGCTGACAGCTGGCAGAATTTATGGCGTCCTGATTACGAAAATAACGGAGCCAAAGGTTTTATTATGCCAAAAGACAAAGACGGAAACTGGCTGGATGATGTTGTTTTCGGCGAATCAAAAATCCAGAAACCTACTTATAAATATACTCCAGTAATTATCGAATCGCCTTGGTATGTATGCCATTGGTGCGTGTTTTTTTACGAAGGAAATTCATGGGAATATTCCTTTAGTATTCCGCATGATATTCCCGAAGTGGTTCGTAAGTCGGGAGGAGAAAAAGCTTTTGAAGAAAGACTTAATACGTTCTTTAATTCCGAATTGTATAATGTGGCCAATGAACCTTCGTTTTTAACACCTTGTCTGTATCACTGGATCGGTAAACCTTATTTGAGCAGCGACAGAATCAGAACGATTATCAAAAATAATTTCAATACTTCAAGAGAAGGACTTCCGGGCAATGATGATTCTGGTGCAATGTCTTCATGGCTTGCTTTTCACATGATGGGATTATATCCGAATGCCGGACAGCCTTATTATCTGATTAATACGCCTTTGGTAAAAGAAACAACGATACAATTAGAAAACGGAAAAAAGTTTAAAATCTCGGCTAAAAAAATGAGCGATAAAAACAAGTATATAAAAACCGCTTCATTAAACGGTAAACCATATAACAAAGCATGGATTTTACACGATGATATTAATAACGGAGGAGAATTGATTCTCGAAATGGATTCGAAACCTTCTGCGTGGGGAACTACTATTTTACCTCCAGTTAAATAAAATGATAAGCAAGATGAAAAATATATTTTTAATGATTCTTTTTTGTATCGTTTATCAAAAAGGAACATCTCAAAACTACATTCCGACAATAAAAAATAATACAGAACTAAATTATGTCTGTAAACTTCACGGACAGACGAGAACTTTATCACTTATAGCTCAAACAGCGGGTGACGGACTAACTTTTAAATTGGAAACCAGAGGCGTAAAAAGCAGTATTGTGATGCTTCCTGAAGCAGTAAAAAATGGAAATGCTTTAAGTTTCAATCAGGGAGAATACGCCCCAGTTTTAAACTTAAAACCGACGGAGACTTTTTTTATGATTTCAAGATCGGCTTATCAGGATTTAGTAAAAAATAGTTCATTCGTTTATAATAATACAACTTATGTTTTAGATAAAAACGAAGACAAAAACGGTGTTTCGATTGATGGAAAATTAATCGACGCATTGCATGTAATTGCACAAATTGATGAAACCGAAATGTGGATTATCAAAAATCCAGAATATCCATTAATCTGTAAAATAGCTAAGAATCCTTTAGGAATAAACTTCACTTTAGTGAAAGTAGCAGATAAATAATATAACCCGTTGGGTGTAATTAAAAAAGAATCCAACACATAGAAACATAGTTTAGTTGTGTAGAAAAGACGACAAAAAGAAACTTAGTTTCTCACACATAGTCCCGAAGCATCGGGATTTGTTAATGCAAGTGAAACGTCTCTTAACAAGCATCAAAATCTATGTTTCTATGTGTTAAAAATAATTAAGAATCCTTTACAATAAATACAAAAACATTTTGCGATCTAGTTTTTGTTATTGTATTTACTCCTTTTTTATAACAAAATGATTATTTATTGAGAAATCGTTTGCGTAATAGTGAAAGTATTGAAATGTTAGTTTAAATTTACGAAAATTAAATTTTAAACTATTAATAATTGAAATTATGAGATTATCAATCTTAACCACTTTACTTTTTTGCTGCATTTGTTTTGGACAAAATAATACAGATACAAGTTTGTATATGAAGTCTGATAAAATTACTTATCTGACAGATATTGGCTCAGAAACGGGAGATTTATATAAAACAATTGGACATCACGGGCCTGCAGTCGAAAATGAATGGATGGCTTTACGAATTTATTTTAGCGATAAAGTAGCAATTGATGTTTATTCTAAAGCAAAACCAGGTTTAGAGTTAAGAAAGGCAAATTGGTACCCAACGCCGGAACAGCAAAAAGAAGGATGGGGAGCCGATTACTATAAAGTAGCATCAACTGTAGGTTTGGGAGGTGTAAAACTTTGGGATGGAGAAAAAGTGGTGCCTTTAAATCCGGTAACAAATCGTTTGGCACGTGTGGGGAAAACAGATACAACTTCGTGGATGGAAATGATTTCAAGAGGAGTTCCTTACAAAGGAAAAAAAGTAGATATTTTAGTTCGTGTTACGGTGTTTTCCGGTAAAAGAGAGGCAAAAGTAGAAGCTGTTTCTTTAAGCGGAGAAAAAGTACAATTTGCCACAGGAATTAATTATTTCAAAGATTTTGGAACTAAAAAAGGAACAAATTATATCGCAGTTTGGGGAAAACATCCGGAAGATGTTGCAGCAGAAATCGTAGAGATTGGAGCAGCAATTATGTATAATCCAAAAGATTATGAAAAAACTACAGATGATGGGACACAATATTTGTTAATCTCTAAACCAACAAAAACATTAGAAACAAAAATCATTTCTTCGAGCGCAAGAGAAACAGAATTGAACACTTTAGATAAATTGGAAGCATATATTAAAAAGTAATAGAATTATCCTTTAAGTAAGAACGCGGATTGAACGGATTTACTTCGTAAAGACGCGGGTTAAAACGGATAATCTATTTGTATTTTTTAAAAGATTAATAAAAATCCGTTTTAATCCGCGTCTTCGCGTTAGCGAATCTGTTTAATCCGCGTCTAATTTTAAGGACATTTCATGGATATATAATCGGTATAATCTAAAAAAAAAATACAAGTAACAGATAATTATTAAAAATTAGAATACAAAATAAATGTTTAGAATATCGGCTATACTAGTACTATTACTTTCTTTATATTCCTGCAAATCACAGCAGACCGCTAAAAAAGAAGTCCAAATTGCTTTTATAGCCGATGTTCATTTACAAGATATTTTCGCCAAATTTGAAGATAATAACTATCAGGGAATCAAAAATCCGGTTACGGGCGAATATGCCAATATCAGGACGATGAACACTCAATTGCATTCAACCAGAATTTTCAATGAAAATTATTTTGCCTTTCTGGAAGCTTTAAACGATATTGTCAAAAGAGGCATCAAACAAGTCGTACTTCCAGGCGATTTCAGCGATGACGGACAACCCGTTCACGTGCGTGGATTGAGAAAAATACTCAACGAATATTCTCAAAAATACGGAATCTATTTTTTTGTTACCACTGGTAATCATGATGTTGTAAGACCCTTTCAGCAAGATGCCGCTAAAACTGATTTCTTAGGCAAAGACGGAAAAGAGCAGATCATCAGCAGTTCGAAAAATTTAGATAAAAGTAAAAGTGAACTTGAACCGATTATCACTGCCGATATAAAAAACTGGGGATATAAGGAAACGATTCAGGAAATGAGAGATTTTGGTTTTTTCCCAAAAAAGACCGATTTGTATTGGGAAACGCCTTTTTCAAACTACACATATGATTATTATAATTTTGAAGACGCTTTAAAAGAATCTGTTTTAGAAAAAAGAACGTATCTAATTAAAAACACCAATCTATATCTTCCGGATGCCAGTTATCTTGTCGAACCAATAAAAGGAATCTGGCTTTTGGCGATAGATGCCAATGCGTATGTTCCAAACGAGAAATTATCAGGAAAACAAGATGATCCGCATGATTTTTCGGGAGCCAATACAGGTTACAATAACGTTCTGATTTATAAAAGCCATTTATTAAAATGGGTAAAGAAGGTTTCCGCGGAAGCGAAACAAAGAGGAAAAATACTGATTGCTTTTAGTCATTATCCAATGGTGGAATTTAATGACAATGCCTCGCCGGAATTAAAACAGCTTTTTGGTGCCGATAAAATGCAGCTGCAGCGAGTTCCTAACGAAGAAGTAGCGCAGCAATTTGCAGATGCCGGAATTCAGATTCATTTTGGAGGACACATGCACATCAACGATACGGGCGTAAGAACATCAGCAAAAGGAAATACTTTGTTTAATATTCAAACACCTTCGCTTGCAGCTTATATGCCGGCTTATAAAATATTGATGATTCATTCTAATACTGAACTTGAGGTTGAAACGGTTGTAATTGGCAAAGTGCCTAATTTCAATAGTTTATTTCCTTTTTATGAAGAAGAATATGCGCATTTGCAGAATAATAAAAGCGAGCATATTTGGAACAAAGAAATTTTAAAAGCCAAGGATTATGCAGCATTTACAAACTGGCATTTAAAGGAATTAGTTCGTTTAAGATTTTTACCCGAAGATTTTCCTGCCGATTTTTTAAAATCAATAGTAAATGTTTCAGGAAAAAATTTATTAGAAATAAATAAAAATGCATCAGAAACGGATAAAGATTTGAAATCAAATTCCCTGACTATTTCTGATTTTGAATCCTGGACTGGTTTTGATATGATTTTCGATTTTTACCGTTTAAAAAGCGCTGATGAATTGGCTTATTCAGAAATTGGAAACAAGAGATTAAAGCAATATGAATTGGTTTGTACACAGTTGAAAAAATCAAATGATCCAAAACTGATTTTATGGGCAGAAATAGTTGCAAAAACCATGAACGGCGATCCTTCCGATCATTTTATGATTGATTTGAAAAACAACAAGATTGATAATTTATCTGTTAAATAATTTTGATATTTATTAAATCAAAAAGATTAAATTGCATTTATAATTTATTTCGATGAGACAAAAATCTTTTGCACTATTTTTATTTTTTGCCCTTTTTTATCATTCTTATTCGCAGAATATAAAATTTGCGCATTATAATGACAATAACGGATTGTCTCATAATTCGGTGCGCCATATTGTACAGGATAAAAAAGGCTTTATGTGGTTTGGAACGTTCTCAGGATTAAATCGTTTCGATGGTTATCAGTTCAAAAATTACATGAGTTCTACTCCAGGAAAAAATAAATTGTACAATGATGACATTACAGCTTTGGAACTTGATGAAGCTTCAAATCAATTATGGATTGGTACCAGAAAAGGACTGACACTTTTCCAGATGGACACGCATGTTTTTACGACCTTTTTTCATAAAAAAGAAGATCCAAACAGTCTGCCCGATGATGAAGTAAGATCGGTTTATGTAGATAAATTTAAAAGGGTTTGGGTAGGTACCAAAACAAAAGGTATGTATCTGTTTTTCCTGAAAGAAAACCGATTCGAAAAAATTCAGCTTAAAGGTTTTGATTATGTAAAAGAAATTTTTGAAGACAAAAAAGGCAATATCTGGGTTGGCAGTTACGAAAAATCAGGTATCGCAAAAATAACAATGGATGCTAAAGGAGCAATTGTACGAATAAATAATTACACGCTTTCTGTTCCATATTCCAACATAAAAAATCCATATATTAATTTTATTTACGAAGATGCCAAGTCGGATATTTTTGTCGGAACCCGTGAAGGTTTATATAAACTTGATAAAACCAGTGATCAATTTGTCAATTTATATATAGAAAGCAAACAGATTAGAGGTGCTTTAGGACCTTATTTTTTATCGGTTGCACGCGCTCCCGATGGAAAATACTGGGTTGGAACTTTGGGCGGATTGCTGGTTTGCAATCAATTAGAAGATATTCAAAAGGGAAATTATAAATGGTATTATTCTATTTTATCAGATGATACTTCACTTGTAGATAATTTAATTTCAGCACTTTATTTTGATGCTTCCGGAGTTTTATGGATCGGGACAGAAGATGGTTTGGATAAATACGATCCTTATGAAAATCAGTTCACTTTAAACAAGGATATTTCACGTTCTATAGGTAATCAGGCACCGCGTATTAGAGGTTTTGCTAAAACGTATGATCAAAAAGTGATTGTGGCGACTTACCATAATGGACTTTTTATTTCAAATACAAAAGGCTCAACTCCTTTACATAACACAGGAAAAGATATTGCGAGTATTTATTCTGACGACGGTAAAATCTTTTATTGCGGCCTTTGGGACGGAAATATATTAGTGTACAATTACAGTACAAATTCTTCCAGAGAAATAAAGGCAGGATTTGAAAAATCCCCTGTTTTTGCTTTTACAAAGATTACAGACGATTCGATGATAGTAGGTTCTTTTGGAGAAGGCGCAGTAATTTTGAACACCAAAACGCTGCAAGTAGAAACATCAAGTAAACTTTTACCGGACTTTCAGATTAATGCAATTGAAAGAGATGCTAAAAATAATGTTTGGTTTGCCACAGAAACCGGAGTTGTAAAATACAATATCAATTCTGGAAAAATAGAAACCTATTCGTCGCTTTTTATCAAAGAAAAAGGAGTTCCTCATGATGAAAATGTGAGTGACGTTTTGGTTGATGCAAAAGGCAAAATATGGGCGTCAACACGTTTTGGGCTGTGTTTATATGATCCGAAAAAAAATGAATTTGAACCGGTAAAAAATCTTAAAGAACTTTCCGGGAAATGGATTACTGATATTTTATCAGATACACAAGGAAATTTGTGGCTGAATATCAATAACAATAATATTGCTTTTGTTAAAGCTAATTTAAGGGATATCAGTATTTATCATGTAAACAGCGGTAACAGATTGGACGTTTTTAGTTCAAGCGGCTTTTTTTACTTTAATAATTCGAATATTTTTCTGGGAGGTAAAAATGGAATTATTTCTTTTTCCCCACCAGCAATGAAAAGAAACAAATGGGCGCCGTTGCCCGTGATTTCCGAATTTAAAATTCAGAATGAAGAAGTTTTCCCGGAAATGGAGATTAATGGAGAAATCCCGCTTTCAAAAGATTTGAATTATGGAAATGAAATAGAACTTACCCATAAGAACCGCGATTTTTCGATTCAGTTTTCGGCTCCATCTTTTGCAAACGAAAAGCTGAATAAGTTTCAATATATGCTGGAAGGTTTTGATAAGCAATGGATAACGGTTAATAGTACGTCAAGAATAGTTCAGTATACAAATCTTTATCCCGGAAATTATGTTTTTAAAATAAGATCAAGCAACAGCGACGGATATTGGAGCAAAACAGTTTCATATAAAATAAAAATCCTGCCGCCTTTTTGGCTGACACCTATTTCTTTTATACTGTTTTTGGCACTTTTGTTTGGTGTTTTTTATTTTATCAGAAAGGAAATTAAAAACAGAATTCGTTTAAAACAAGAACTCCTTACTGAGAAAGTAAATAGAGAACACGATGTTAAATTGAATAATGAGAAATTACGTTTCTTTACGAATATTTCGCATGAATTAAGAACACCTTTAACGCTTATTTTAGGTCCGGCGAAGCAACTTTTAGATGAAAGCAGCAATGCTACCGATTATGAAAAAAGCAGATATAATTTAATTTATCAAAATGCCAGCAGATTACTGAATCTGGTAAACCAGGTATTAGATTTTAGAAAAGCGCAGTCAGGAGAATTAAAACTAAAAGTTACTAAAACCGATATTCTGGCTTACTCGAAAAATATTTTTGACTCCTTTAAGGAAATGGCTTATGATAAAAAGATTAAGCTCAATTTTATCTCTGAAGATGATGAAATAAACGGCTGGCTGGATAATGATAAGTATGATAAAATCCTGTACAATCTCTTATCGAATGCATTAAAGTTTACCAATAAAAACGGAAATGTAGACTTGTACATCAGGCTTAAAGATACGGTTGAAGATATTTTAGTGATCGAAGTAACCGATGACGGAATTGGAATTCCTTTAAAAAGCCAGGATAAAATTTTCAAACGATTTTATCAGGCAACAAACAGTAAAGCCCATAATACAGGATCGGGTATTGGTTTGTCATTGGTAAAATCTTTAGTAGCAATTCATAAAGGAATTATTTCTGTAGAAAGTACAACAGGAAAGGGAAGTACATTTAGAGTTGAAATTCCGATTGACCGTGATTCTTACGAGCATAAAGAGGTGTTTGAATATGCGCTTAAAAATGACAGTTTAAGTATGCTTATTCCGGAAAAAGCGGCTAAGAAAATTATTCAAAACACAGATTTAAAAGAAAAAATATTAGTAATTGAAGATAACAGCGAACTTAGAAAATATCTGGTTGACTATTTATCTGATTATTACAAAGTTTATGACGCAGAAAATGGAGAAGAAGGTTTGAAAATCTGCCGACAAATTAAACCAATTTTATGCGTTACAGATGTTATGATGCCTGTTATGGACGGACTGGAGTTTTGTCAACAATTAAAAAATGATGAATTTATAAGCCATATTCCAGTTGTAATGCTTACTGCACTTTCTGAAAACATGGATAAAGTAAAAGGCTATGACATGGGAGCTGATGGTTATTTGGTTAAACCTTTTGAACCATTATTGCTTAAAACAGTTATTGAAAACATAATCAAATCAAGACTAGAACTTAAACAAAAATTCTCCGGCGAAGTAGAAGGAAAGATCAGCATGCTGACACATTCGCCAATTGATGAAGAATTTATGGAAAAAGTAACCAATTTAATCAATGATAATTTGAGCGAAGTAGATCTTTCGACAGAATTTTTATGTGATAAATTGGGTGTTAGCTCTTCAAAATTATACAGAAAAATTAAAGAACTAACAGATTTAGCACCAAACGAATTTATCAGAACTATTCGTTTAAAAAAATCAGCAGAACTACTCAAAACTAAAAAGTACAATGTTTCTGAAGTGACTAATTTGGTGGGCTTCAATGATCCTTTGTATTTCAGTCGATGTTTTAAAAAGCAGTTTGGTTTTCCGCCGAGTAAGCTGATTAATTAATTTTCCTTTCGATGTCCCCGTGGTTGAAACCACGGGCTATATTTGATGTGCAATTCCGCATTTTTTTTTCAATATTAAAAACATAGCCTGTGGTTTCAACCACAGGAACGCAATCTATGTCCACAATCTAATTTCTCCCAATACGTCTCCCGTGGTTGAAACCACGGGCTATGTTTGAAATGGGATTCCTCAACCTTTCATTTCAATATTCAAAACATTGCCCGCGGTTTCAACCGCGCGAACGCAAATGCATATCCATAATCTAATTTCTCCTGCTATGTCTCCCGTGATTGAAACCTTGGGAACACACCAAAATAATCAGCTAAATATTTCTAAAAATCCTACAATAATAAAAATTATCCATGTTTTTGATGTATTAATCCATTTTGAACGGTATAGGTAATTCTATTTTTGTCTTTATAACTTTTAATTTTTAGCATTATGAAAAAGCATATAGATACAGATAATCCGTTGAATAATTTAGATGAATGGGAAGATGATTTGTTATTGCGATATCCTGATCCTTCTGAAAGTACACCCGAAAAACAAAAAGAAGAATTCAGGAATTATGTCGATTCGGAAAGAGTAGAAACGGTTAAGGAATTTTATAGAATAAACCATACCTATCAAACTTATGATTTTGTGTGCAGCAAAGAGCAGGAGTTTCTACAATTCAATAAAAAAGAAATGTCAATCTGGGAAGCAGTTGAGTTTTTAAATACGCTTGTAGACGACAGCGACCCAGATATTGACTTAGACCAAACACAACACCTTTTACAGACTTCTGAAGCCATTAGAGCAGACGGTCACCCAGATTGGTTTGTACTGACAGGTTTTATTCATGATTTAGGTAAAATTTTATGTTTGTTTGGAGAACCGCAGTGGGCAGTTGTCGGTGATACATTTCCAGTTGGATGTGCTTACTCGGACAAAATTGTTTACTCAGAATTTTTCAAAGAAAACCCCGATTACACAGACGAAAGATTCAATACCAAATTTGGAGTTTATACCCAAAACTGCGGATTGGAAAAGGTAAAAATGAGCTGGGGTCATGACGAATATTTGTATCAGATTATGAAAGATTATCTTCCGGATCCGGCTTTATACATGATTCGTTATCATTCTTTTTATTCACAGCATAAAGAAAATGCTTATGCCCATTTAATGAATGAAAAAGACATAGAAATGTTTGATTGGGTAAGAAAGTTCAATCCGTATGATTTATACACTAAAGCACCGGTTAAACCAGATGTAAAAGCATTACTTCCTTATTATAAAGAATTAGTTGCTAAATATTTGCCTGAGAAATTGAAGTTCTAGAAATATCAAAAATTTCATTTGAAAGCTATCTAAAACCAAAATAATGCATAAGATCAAAACCAAAATATTTTTATTAAACCTGCTGATACTTTGTGTAACTGTAGTTTTCGCTCAGGAAAAAGATCGTAACGATTGGGAAAATCCTCAAGTATTTCAAATTAACAGAGAACCTGCGCGTGCAGCTTTTTTGCCTTATGCAGATGAAACTTCTGCTATAATTGATAAATATGAAAACTCACCCTGGTATTTTTCTTTAAACGGTAAATGGAAATTTTCCTGGTCACCAACGCCAGATCAACGCTCGAAGGATTTTTACAAAACAGATTTCAGTACACTGCATTGGAACGAACTTCAAGTGCCGTCGAATTGGGAACTGCATGGTTATGGTATTCCAATTTATACCAATATCACCTATCCTTTTGAGAAAAATCCGCCTTTTATCAATCATTGGGATAATCCTGTAGGTTCTTATAAAAAAGATTTTGTTTTGCCTGAAAACTGGAAAAACCGACATGTTTTTCTTCATTTTGAAGCAGGAACATCAGCCATGTATATTTGGGTGAATGGTGAAAAAGTAGGGTATACCGAAAACACCAAAAGCCCGGCAGAGTTTGATATTTCTAAATATTTAAAACCAGGAAAAAATGATTTAGCTGTAGAAGTTTACAGATGGAGTGACGGTTCATATCTGGAAGATCAGGATATGTGGCGACTGTCTGGAATTGATAGGAATGTGTATTTGTACAGCACAGATAATGTTCGAATTTCAGATTTTTTTGCCAAACCAGACTTAGATGCCAAATACAAAAACGGAAGTCTGAATGTAGAAGTAAGTTTGAAAAACCTGACTTCAACTGCTGTTAACAATCAAAAATTAATAGCAAAATTCGTAGATGCTTCAGGAAAAAATGTATTTACAAAAGAATTGAATGTCAATTTTGAAGCATCAAAAATTCAGACTTTAAATTTTGCTCAGAATGTTTCCAATCCAAAGTTATGGAGCAGTGAAACACCAAATTTATACACGTTGCTTTTGACCTTAAAAAATGAAAAAGGAGATATTGTAGAAACCGTTTCCACTCAAATAGGATTTAGAAAAGTAGAATTAAAAGGCGGACAATTATTGGTAAACGGAGTTCGATTAATGGTTCATGGCGTAAACATTCACGAACATAATCCGGAAACGGGACATTATCAGGACGAAGCTACGATGATGAAAGACATCAAAATGATGAAACAGCTGAACATTAATTCAGTGCGCTGCAGTCATTATCCAAACAATATTTTATGGGTAAAACTATGTAACAAATACGGTTTGTTTTTGGTGGATGAAGCCAATATCGAAAGCCATGGAATGGGAGTAGAGGGACAGCCTCTAATTTGGATGAATCCAAAAACTAATCCGGGTTATCTTCCGGAATGGAGAGAAGCACATCTGGATAGAATCTATAGTCTTGTTGAAAGAGATAAAAATATGCCATCGGTAATTCTTTGGTCATTAGGTAATGAAAGTGCCAACGGACCCGTTTTTCATGACGCCTACAAATGGATCAAAAAAAGAGATAATACAAGATTGGTTCAGTTTGAGCAGGCAAAAGAAAATGAAAATACCGATATCGTTTGCCCAATGTACCCAACAATAGAATACATGAAGGAATATGCGGCACGTAAAGAAGTTACACGTCCTTATATCATGTGTGAGTATTCGCATGCGATGGGAAACAGCAGCGGTAATTTTCAGGAATACTGGGATATCATTCGCGGAAGCAAAAATATGCAAGGTGGTTTTATCTGGGATTGGGTAGATCAGGGATTTGAAACAACAGATGAAGTTGGCAGAAAATATTGGGCTTATGGCGGCGATTTGGGAAGTCAGAATTATACAAATGATGAAAATTTTTGCCATAACGGATTGGTTTTTCCTGACAGAACACCGCATCCCGGAGCATTTGAAGTAAAAAAAGTCTATCAGGATATTTTATTTAATGCTGTAGATATCAAAAACGGAGTAATCGAAATTGTAAACGATTTTGGCTTTACAAATCTGAATAAATACAACTTTAAATATGAGGTTTTAGAAAACGGAAAAGTAATTAAAGAAGGAACAATTAATGTTGCTTTAGATCCGAAAACAAAAAAACAGTTTAAGCTTGATTTACCAAAATTACAATCAAAAGAAGGAACAGAATATTTATTAAATGTTTTTGCATACACTAAAACAAGTTCAGAATTACTACCACAGCATTTTGAAGTTGCCAAAGAGCAGTTTGTAATCGAAGATTCCAACTATTTTACAAAATCAGAAAAGGTAAATGCAGCCAAAATTCAGGACGAAAAGGAGCAGTTTGTATTGACATCAGATAATGTAGTGGTAAAAATCAGCAAAAAAACGGGATTAATTTCTTTCTATAGTTTAAAAGGCGAAGAATACTTTAAACAATATCCTGAACCTAATTTCTGGAGAGCACCAACGGATAATGATATCGGGAATAAAATGCAGATTAGAACGAATGTTTGGAGAACAGCCGGTAAAAATACCAGTTTAGAAAGCATTCAGCAAACAGAGGAAAACGGAAAGCAATATATCGTTGCCAAATTAAAACTGAATGATGTTGCTTCTGATTATACAATTAAATATTCATTAGGAAATGACGGTGCTTTAGAAATACATGCGTCTTATAAAAAAGGCAATAATCCGTTGCCGGAACTGCCTCGTTTCGGAATGATTTTCACCTTAAAAAACACATTAGAAAATCTGGATTATTACGGAAGAGGACCTTTAGAAAATTATTCAGATAGAAAAACCAGTTCATTCAAAGGAATTTATTACAGTAAAGTTGCAAAACAATATGTGCCTTATACACGCCCACAAGAAAATGGATACAAAACGGATATACGCTGGTTTAAGTTGTCAGGCAATAATGGAAATGGCCTGGAAATAAAAGGTCTGCAACCTTTATGTATGAGTGCTTTAAATAATTATCCGAGTGATTTTGACGGAGGAATTTCTAAGAAAAATATTCATTCCAGCGATATTACGCCAAGAGAAGAAGTAGTGGTTTGTGTAGACTTAACCCAGCGCGGATTAGGAGGAGACAACAGTTGGGGATTACCTCCGCACGAACAGTATGTATTGACTCAAAATGAATACAGCTACGGATTTGTCATAAAACCAATTGAATAAGTTTTTAGTTTTCAGTCTCATTTGTACTGAAAACTGGGACTAGATTGAATACTAAAAAAAACTATCAACCGACCACTGAATACTAAAAAATGAGTAACACTACAAAAGGAAGATTAATTTCTTTGGATGCGCTTCGCGGATTTGTTATGTTTTGGATTATGAGCGGAGAACACATAATTCATGCTCTTGCCAAAGCTGCCCCAATTCCCGTTTTTATCTGGATGTCATCGCAACTGCATCATGCAGAATGGAATGGAATTACGTTTTACGATATGATTTTTCCTGTATTTCTTTTTGTTGCAGGAGTTTCAATGCCGTACTCTTTTGAAAAGAAAATGGAAATGGCTGGCGTAAAAACGCCACAAGAATTACCAAGTAAAGAAAAGAAGAAAATTTACTTATCAATGCTGAGGAGAACCTGTATTTTACTGGTTTTAGGATTTGTGGTAAATGGATTATTGCGATTCGATGGTTTTGATCATACCCGTTTTGCAAGTGTTTTAGGAAGAATTGGACTGGCTTGGTTTTTTGCCGGAATCATCTATTTAAATTTTGACATTAAAAAACAATTAATTTGGTTTTTCGCTATTTTGTTTGGCTATTATGCAGCAATGAAATGGATTCCTGTTCCCGACTTTGGCGCAGGAGTTTTGACCAAAGAAGGATCACTGGAAGGATATATTGATCGTTTGCTTTTACCAGGCAGACTGCACAGTACGGTTTATGATCCGGAAGGAATATTTTCTACCATACCTGCTATTGCTACGGCATTATTAGGTGTTTTTACAGGAACATTTTTAAAAGCAAAATACTCTTTTTCTATAAAAGTAAAATTGCTTTTAATGACTCTTACGGCAGTTGTTCTGATTATTGCAGGTTTGATATGGGATATTAATTTTCCAATCAATAAACATTTATGGACAAGTTCATTTGTGTGTTTTGTTGGAGGATTTAGCATTTTATTTTTTGTCTTTTTTTATTTGATAATTGATTTTTTCGGATTCCATAAATGGGCATTTCCTTTAATTTTAATCGGTTCAAATTCTATTTTAATTTACATCGCTGCCGAAGGTTTAGTTGATTTTAAACACACTGCAGATTATGTTTTTGGCGGACTTATCAATTTTACGCCGCTTTTATGGCAGCCTTTTTTTACAGCGTTGTCTGTAACCGTTGTACAGCTTATTTTACTTTACTTTCTATATAAAAGAAAATGGTTTCTAAAAATTTGAGAGACATTCAAATTTAAATACATTTTACTATCTAACCACACAATAACCACACATTATGAATGTATTACAAACCGCAGATTACATTGTTTTCTTTATTTACTTTGTCATAGTCACGGCTTATGGAATGTATATTTACAGAAGCAAGAAAACCGCAGCAACCAGTTCCAACGAATATTTTTTAGCCGAAGGATCGCTTACCTGGTGGGCAATTGGAGCATCACTGATCGCTTCTAATATTTCAGCAGAACATTTTATCGGTATGAGTGGTTCGGGATTTGCCATCGGACTTGCGATTGCTTCTTACGAATGGATGTCTGCCGCCACATTAATTATCGTGGCGATGTTCATTTTGCCCATTTATCTTAAAAATAAAATATTTACCATGCCGCAGTTTCTGGCCAAAAGATACAGCGGAACAGTAAGTACCATTATGGCTATTATCTGGCTTTTAATTTATGTGTTTGTAAATCTTACTTCTATAATCTATTTAGGTGCATTGGCTATTTCATCAATTGCTCCTGTAAGTTTTCAGTTTTGTGTTATTGCGCTGAGTTTATTCTCCGTGATTGTAACTTTAGGGGGAATGAAAGTAATTGGATATACGGATATGTTTCAGGTTATAGTATTAATTTTAGGCGGATTAGTAACCACTTATTTAGCATTGACTTTACTTTCGGATCAGTTTGGTTTTGGAAAAGATATCTTAAAAGGACTCTCAATTATTGCAGATGAAGCGCCCGGGCATTTGCACATGATATTAGAAAAATCAAATCCGCATTATACTGAACTGCCGGGAATGTCTGTTTTGATCGGAGGTATGTTAATCAATAATCTGGCGTATTGGGGATGTAATCAATATATTGTGCAGAGAGCTTTAGGAGCCGATTTAAAAACAGCCCGAAAAGGAATTCTATTTGCTGCTTTTCTAAAATTATTAGTTCCAATAATTGCTGTTTTACCGGGTATTGCGATGTTCGTTATGCACTCAAACGGAATGTTTCAGCAGGAAATGGTAGATGCAGCGGGAGTTTTAAAACCAGATCAGGCTTATCCAACTTTAATGAATTTACTTCCTGCGGGATTAAAAGGTGTCGCTTTAGCCGCTTTGACTGCAGCAATTGTAGCTTCTTTGGCAGGAAAAGCAAATAGTATTTCGACTATATTTTCTTTAGATATTTATAAAAAATATTTCAATTCGCAGGCAACAGAAAAAAAGCTGGTACGTACAGGAAGATGGTGTGTGGTGGTCTGCATGATTATCGCAGCAATTGTAGCGCCGGCATTAAAATCATTAGATCAGGCGTATCAGTTTATACAAGAATATGTGGGTTTCTTTTCACCTGGAGTTTTAGCAGTTTTTTTATTGGGAATGTTCTGGAAAAAAACAACACCATCAGCCGGACTTGCGGGAGCATTATTAACAGTGCCTCTTGCTGCAATATTAAAATTCCTGCCAATGTGGACAGATGGCGCTTTTCCTGATTATCCTTTCTTAGACCGAATGACTATTGTTTTCTTCTTAATTGTATTTATAATGGTTGGTATTAGTCTGGCAAATCCAGCATCTGAAGAAGAAGCTGAAATACATAAAATCGAAGTCGATAATTCGATGTTTAAAGTTTCTTCAGAGTTTATTGTAGGATCATTTATTATCTGCGGAATATTAGTGGCTTTATATACCGTTTTCTGGTAATTTTTATTTTGCCACAAAGCCACAAAGGCTCAAAGTTTATTTAAAAAGAATAAATTGAAAATTGCTTGCAAAGGATTGAAGGCGCAAAGTTTATTGAAAGAAACTGTAGATAAAAAAGCTTAGCGACTTAGTGTCTTTGTGGCATAAAAAACAAAAAGAAATGAAAAAGAAATCTATAATCGCGATCCTAATTTTCTGTATTTCCTTAACCGTTTCGGCGCAAAAGATATTTGACATTAAAAAATATGGCGCCGTAGGAGACGGAAAAACTTTAAATACAAAAGCCATTCAAAAAGCGATTGATGCGGCCAACAAAAATAAAGGCGGAAGAGTTGTTTTTTCTAAAGGAAAATTTCTATCAGGAAGCATAGTCTTAAAAAGCGAAGTTGAATTGTTTTTTGAAGAAGGAGCAATTTTATTAGGTAGTACAAATCCGGATGATTATCCTAAATTTGAAGGAATAAGAGCATTGATTATAGCCAATGAAGCAAAAAATATTGCAGTAAACGGAAAAGGAATTATAGACGGACAAGGAAGAGAACTGGCATTAGCAATCGATAGTCTCCATCATACAGGAGTTCGAATTGATCCCAAATACAATTACAGAAGAATGCGTCCTGAAGACGGAAGAGGAAAGCTGATTTCGTTTGTAAAATGCGATTCTATAACGATGATCAATATCACATTAAAAAACAGTCCGGGCTGGGTGCAGTGTTTTACCGAATGCAAAAATATTGTAATCGATGCTATGAAAGTCAATAGTACCGCTTATTGGAACAATGATGGAATTGATGTTAACGGATGTGAAAATGTTCGAATAACAAACTGCAATGTAAACGCCGCAGATGACGGAATCTGCTTAAAATCAGAGTCACCGGGATTGCAGAACAATAATATTTACATTGCCAACTGCAGGATTAGATCGAGTGCCAATGCTGTTAAATTTGGTACAGGTTCTTATGGCAGTTTCAAAAACGTAACTATCGAGAATATCGAGGTCTATGATACTTTCAGATCGGCAATCGCAATTGAATCTGTAGATGGAGCCGAGATTGAGAATATTAAAGTTTCAAATATTACCGCCGTAAATACAGGAAATGCGATATTAATTCGTTTAGGTCACCGAAATGGAGATAAGCCGGGTTATATCAAAAATGTATCGATAAAAAATGTAAAAGTGCAGGTTCCTTTTGGCCGTCCGGATATTGATTATGATATGCGCGGACCAGAAGTTGATTATTTCCATAATTCGTTTCCGGCTTCTATTGCGGGAATTCCGGGACATTTGATAGAAAATGTAACTTTAGAAAATATTGAAATCACCTATCCGGGAAGAGCTTCAAAAGGAATGGCGTATCATCCTTTAAGCAGATTAAAAGATGTAAAAGAAAACATAAACGGTTACCCCGAATTTTCCATGTTTGGAGAATTGCCTTCTTGGGGATTTTATGTGCGTCACGTAAACGGAATCGAAATGAAGAATATAAAACTCATTTTAGAGAAAGAAGATTTTCGTCCAGCCTTTGTTTTTGATGATGTAAAAAATCTGAGAATGAAAGCTATTGATATGCCTTCGGATAAAATCAATCAAATTATTTTTAAAGATGTTTCATCAAGCAATTTAGACAGTGAATCTTTAAAACGAAAAATAGAACCAGAACAAAATAAATTTGAACTGCCAGCGCATTGAAATTTTGCCACAAAGGCTCTAAGGCGCAAAGTTTTTTCACGCAGATTTAAAAAAGATTTAAGCAGATTTTGCAGATTTTTTTTTAAATCTAATCTGCTTAAATCTGTAGAATCTGCGTGAAAAAAAAAACGCTGCGACTTTACGAGATTAAAAAAATAAACCAAAAACTTTGCGTAGACTATCTTAAACAAGGTTTTTAATAAATAAAATGAAATGAAAAAGAAATCTATAATCGCGATCCTAATTTTTTGTCTTTCCTTGACCGTTTCGGCACAGAATATTTACGACGTTAAAAAATACGGAGCAAAAGGAGACGGGAAGACCAATGATGCCGCTGCCATTCAAAAAGCAATTGATGCCTGTAGTAAAACGGGTGGAAGAGTTTTAATTCCGGCACCGTTTATCTTTTTAGCTGGACCAATTGATGTAAAATCAAAAGTAGATCTTCATATCGAAGCCGGAGCGAAATTATTGGCAAGTCCGGATGAAAAATTATACACAAAAAGCGCTTTCAGAACCAATCCGGGAGAAGGGACAATTTGGATTGGAGGAGAAAATGTAGAAGATTTTACCATTAGCGGAAGCGGAAAAATAGATGGAAACGGAATTTCTTTTATGGGTGAAGAACTCGAAGATTCTTATGTTTTAAAACCTTTTAATGTACTTGATCCACGTCCACACGTGTTGACCATTATTGGAGGAAAAAATATCAGAATCAAAGATGTTCATATCGGAAATTCGGCTTACTGGACCATTCATTTGGTTGGCTGTAATGATGTTGTTATTAGCGGTATTACTTTGTTGAACAGCCTAAAAGTCCGCAATAGTGACGGTATCGATTTGGATCATTCCAAAAATGTGAGAATCAGTGATTGTTATATTGAAAGCGGCGATGATTGTATTTGTTTGAAAAACAGAAGAGAATTTGAAGAATTTGGAGCCTGTGAAAACATTACGGTGACCAATTGTACAATGACGAGCAGCAGCTGCGCCATCAAAATTGGTTCAGAAAACATGGATGCGATTAGACAAGTGGTTTTCAATAATTGTATTATTAAAAACAGCAATCGCGCGTTGGGAATTCAAAATCGAGATGAAGGAACAGTAAGTGATGTTATTTTTTCTAATATTATTATCGAAGGTAAATTAACGACAGATACCTGGTGGGGAAAAGCAGAGCCCATTTATGTAACGGCTTTTAGCAGAGCAAAAGGAAATCATAAAGATGCCAACTGGCGTTTTCCAAAAGGAGCAACAGAAGGAAAAGTAGGCGAAATAAAAAACATCTATTTTTCTAATATTCAGTGTACAGGAGAGAACGGTGTGTTTGTAAGCGGAGAATCAAAAGATAAAATTAAGAATATTGTTTTTGATAATGTGAGTGTTTTTATTGATAAAACAACCTCTTTTCCTGGCGGAGTGTATGACAGACGCCCCTCTAATGTAGAAGGTTTTGTAAAAGGAAGTACTTCGGGATTTTATTTTGATTCAGCAGAACGTATCAAAGTGCAGAATTGTACCGTACAATGGGGAAAAAATAAACCGGAATATTTTAAATACGCAATCGAAAGTAAAAATGTTGATGATTTAATTGTAACAAATTTAGACGGACAATCAGCTTTTCCTGCTAAATTAGAGGCAGTAAAAAAATAATTCCTTCCATTCCAAAAAACTATGAAAAATAATATCCTTAGAACATTCACCATTTGTATGCTTTTAAGCAGTTTTTATGTAAATGCTCAAAAAACAATTTTAGAAGTTGATGCCACGAAAACCATCACCAAAATTCAGCCAACGATGTTCGGTTTGTTTTTTGAAGATATCAATTTTGCTGCAGATGGAGGATTATATGCCGAATTGATTAAAAACAGGTCTTTTGAATTTGATAAACCTTTGATGGGTTGGGAGCAGCCCAATACAAAAAGATCTTCTTTGAATAAAGAATCCGGAAGTGCAGCGCCAGTCAAAATTGAGGCAGATAATACGGTTTTTTGCAGAGTAGAAATTAATAATGCTAAAGGTTACGCTTTAATAAATGAAGGCTTCAGAGGAATGGGAGTGAAAAAAGATGCAAAATATAACCTTTCATTAAAAGCAGCCAATCACAATTCGGCAATTCAAAAGATTATAGTTCAGCTTATTGATAAAGACCAAAAAGTAATTGGAGAAACGAGCATTGTTCCAAAATCAGAGGAATGGGCAAATTATACTGCATCAATTACAGCAACTCAAACGGAAGCAAAAGCAAAGCTGAAAATAACTTTTGAAGGAACAGGAACGATAGATTTAGATATGATTTCGCTTTTCCCGGAAGATACCTGGAAGAACAGAAAAAACGGACTTCGTAAAGATTTGGTACAGCTTTTATATGATATGAAACCTGGATTTTTACGTTTTCCCGGAGGTTGTATTGTTGAAGGAAGAACATTGTCTGATCGTTACCAATGGAAAAAATCAGTTGGAAATGTAGACGATAGAGAAACAAAGATGAACCGTTGGAATGTAGAATTCAACCATAAACAAACTCCAGATTATTTTCAAAGTTTTGGTTTAGGATTTTTTGAGTATTTCCAACTTTCAGAAGATATTGGAGCAGAACCATTGCCGATTTTAAGCTGCGGAATGGCTTGTCAGTATAATACAGGAGAATTGGCAGCCATAAACGAACTAGATCCTTATGTACAGGACGCTTTAGATTTAATCGAATTTGCCAATGGTGCCGTTACGTCCGCTTGGGGGAAAATCCGTTCCGATATGGGACATCCAAAACCTTTTAATCTAAAATATATTGGAGTTGGAAACGAGCAATGGGGACCAGATTACATTGACAGATACAAAGTTTTTGAAAAAGCAATTAAGGCAAAATATCCAAATATCATAATTGTTTCAGGAAGCGGGCCTTCACCTGCAGGCGAACATTTTGATTTTGCTATGCAAGAACTTAAAAAACTAAATGCAGAATTGGTAGATGAGCATTATTACGAAAGCCCGAAATGGTTTAGAGAAAACGCAGGACGTTATGATAAATACGACAGAAAAGGCCCAAAAATATTTGCAGGAGAATATGCCGCACAAAGTGTTTCGGGCGCAAATCCGAATAACAGAAATAACTGGGAATGTGCTTTTTCTGAAGCCGCTTTTATGACTGGTTTAGAAAGAAATGCAGAAGTAGTTCATTTAACATCTTATGCACCTTTAATGGCGCACGAAGATGCCTGGCAGTGGACTCCAGATATGATTTGGTTCAATAATTTACAATCTTACGGTTCGGCAAACTATTATGTACAGCAGTTATTTTCAACTAATAAAGGAACTGATTTGTTAAGTATTACCAAAGATGGAAAAGCTTTAACGGGACAAAATAGTTTATATGCTTCGGCAGTAAAAGATGCAAACAGCAAAGAAATAATTGTAAAATTGGTAAATACAGCCGAATCAGCACAAGATGTTAGTCTTGATTTAAAAGGAGCAAAATTAGGATCAAAAGGAACAATTATTAGACTTGAAAGTCCAAATACGCAAGATGAAAATACTTTTGCAGATCCGAAAAAGATAACTCCAAAACAAAGCGAATACAAAATAACAAAAGGAAACCAGCAATTAAATCTTCCGGCTTATTCGGTAACTGTTTTAAAACTCAAAATGAATTAATTAATTGTAAATTGTCGATTGTAAATTATTAATTGAAAAATACCATGCTTTATCATTTTTTTAAAAAGGTCTTTGTGCTTATTGCTGTAATTACTGGATTTTCGTGTTATGCACAAAATTTAAAACTTCAATACGATAAACCCGCTGTCGAATGGACAGAAGCGCTTCCTATTGGAAATGGAACTCTGGGCGCAATGGTTTTTGGAAGGGTAGATTCTGAATTAATTCAGTTGAATGAAGCTACTTTGTGGAGCGGCGGCCCCGTGCAGAAAAATGTGAATCCGGATGCTTTTAAAAATCTGGCGCAGATTAGGGAAGCATTAACGAATGAAGATTTTGAAAAAGCTTATAATTTGACTAAAAATATGCAGGGTGCTTACAGCGAAAGTTTTATGCCGTTGGGAGATCTTATTTTAAATCAGAATTTTAACGGACAAAAAGCGGATTCTTATAACAGAAGTCTTGATATTGAAACAGGTTTAGCAGTAACCAATTTTAAAATTGATAGCGTAAATTATAAAAGAGAAATATTTGCTTCGGCACCGGCACAATGTATTGTTATTAAACTTTCGGCAGATCAGTTAAAAAAACTTTCTCTTACAATTGATGCTTCAAGCCTTTTAAGAAATCAAAAAACAATACAAAATCAGGCGTTGGTTTTAAACGGAAAAGCACCATCTCATTCAGACCCAAATTATATTGATTACAATAAAGAACCCGTTATTTATGATGATGTAGCAGGTTGTAGAGGAATGCGTTTTGAATTGATTATAAAACCAATTATAAAAGATGGAGAAGTAAGTTCTGATGGAAACAAACTAGTGATTAAAAATGCATCTGAAGTATTACTTTTTGTTTCAGCAGCAACCAGTTTCAATGGATTTGATAAATGCCCGGATAGTCAGGGAAAAGACGAACATAAATTGGCAGAAAGTCCAATTAAAAAAGTTGTTGCCAAAAAATACGATAGTTTATTAAAAGAACATATTGCAGATTTTCAGCATTTCTTTAATAGAGTTTCATTACAACTTAATCAAAAAGAAACCAATAAATCTAATCTGCCTACAGATACAAGATTAGAACAATATGCGAAAGGAGAAAAAGATGCCGGACTTGAAGCTTTATTTTTTCAATACGGACGTTATCTTTTAATTTCATCTTCACGCACACACAATACGCCAGCCAACTTACAAGGCATTTGGAACAATAAACTTCGCGCTCCCTGGAGCAGTAATTATACCACAAACATTAATTTACAAATGAATTACTGGCCTGTAGAATCAGGAAGTTTATCTGAATTGTTTTTTCCGCTTGACGAGTTCATAAAAAATGTTTCTGTAACAGGAGCTGAAACTGCCAAAAGTTATTATCATGCCAACGGTTGGGTATTGCATCATAATTCGGATATATGGGCAACCACAAATCCGGTTGGTGATTTTGGAAAAGGAGATCCTATGTGGGCCAATTGGTACATGGGCGCCAATTGGTTAAGCAGACATTTATGGGAACATTACCAATATACAGGCGATGTGGCATATCTTAAAAAAGTATATCCAATAATAAAAGGTGCGGCAGAATTTAGTTTAGACTGGCTGCAAAAAGACAAAAATGGTTATCTGGTAACCATGCCTTCGACATCACCGGAAAACAAATATTTTTATGATGGAAAAAAAGGAGGTGTTGTCACGACTGCTTCGACGATGGATATTGGAATCATAAAAGATTTATTTGAAAATACCATCGAAGCTTCTAAAGTACTCAATACCGATTTAGAATTCAGACAAACGGTAAGCCAGGCAGCAGACAAATTACTACCTTTTCAAATTGGCAGTAAAGGACAGCTTCAGGAATGGTACAAAGATTTTGAAGATGAAGATCCGCATCACAGGCATACTTCTCATTTATATGCTTTACATCCTGCTAATTTAATTTCGCCATTAAAAACTCCGGAATTAGCTGAAGCTGCAAAGAAAACATTAGAACTTCGCGGCGATGATGGTACTGGCTGGAGCCTTGCGTGGAAAGTAAATATGTGGGCAAGACTTTTAGATGGAAATCATGCTTATAAATTATTCAAAAACCAATTGAGATTAACAAAAGATAATGATCCGAAGTACAGCAGACATGGAGGATGTTATCCGAATCTTTTTGATGCTCATCCACCTTTTCAGATAGACGGAAATTTTGCCGGAACCGCAGGCGTTATTGAGCTGTTAATGCAAAGTCAGAATAAAGAAATTCATCTGCTTCCCGCTCTTCCCGATGCCTGGACAGACGGTGAAATAAAAGGCATTACGGCAAAAGGTAATTTTACTGTAGCTATAAAGTGGGAGGGTGGTAAAATGACACAGGGTACAATTTTGTCTAATAATGGCGGTAAATGTTCTGTAAGAGCTGAAACACCATTTGTAATTGAAAAGCTTAATATCAAAAGTGAGAAATCGTCTATAGGTTATTCTGCAGTATTTGAAACTAAAAAGGGAATTTCATATATTATAGTACCATCCAAATAGATTTTCTGGGAAAAGTATATAATATTATTGTGAATAAATCTCTCGCAAAGACGCAAAATCGTAAAGATTTTGTCATTTCGACGAAGGAGAAATCTCCACGAGTAACTCCGCAAAGAGAATCCAATCTTTGTCGAGCTTCTCACGGAGATTTCTCCTTCGTCGAAATGACAATATTGTGTTTAAATTCTACCAATATTTAACTTCTAACGGAGTACTAAAAAATATCTCGGAGAGATTACATATTGGTAGAAATCAATTATTTGTGCCATTTTTTGTCCCGTAGGGACTACACTTATTAATTAGCTTGAATTAATTACGTAATATCTCTCTTCTGAATGATATTCAATTCCTTATTAAAAGAATTTCTGTATTTTTTGATATACTCTGAAGGTTTCATCCCAAACAATTTTACGAACTGTTGGCGGAAATAACGTTGATCTTCTATACCTACCTGAGGTCCAACCTGCGCGATATTAATATTTTCAGTAAGCATAATTACGGCAGCTCTGCGGATTCTGATCGACCTGATAAAAACATTTACAGTTTGCCCCGAAATCGCTTTAATCTTTTTGTAAAGACTAGAATGACTCATGCCCATTGCGGCAGAAAAACTCTTTAAATTAAATTCGCTGTTTTCAAGATTGGCCTCGACGATTTCGATACATTTATCAAGAAATTCTTTGTATTCAACAGGAACTTTATTGACATTTTCACGAAGTGTAATACTGTCTAAGAAATACTTGCGTAATTGCCCCCTGTTTCGAAGAACAGCATCAACACGCGCCAGAAGTATATCACTGTCAAAAGGTTTGGTAACATAATCATCTGCACCTTCGGTAATGCTCTGCAAATGAATGTCATTGCTGGTTGTAGCTGTGAGAAGTATCACCGGAATATGGCTTAAATCATCATTTTGTTTGATTTTTTTACATAAATCCAAACCGTTCATGCCTTCCATAGAAATATCGCTCAGTACAATATCAGGCATGTGTTTTTCAACAAGTTTTAATCCTTCAATTCCATTTACTGCCGAATACACAATATAGTTTTTGGTAAAAAGCTGTACCAGATAATGATTCATTTCGGGATTGTCTTCAACGATTAAAAGTACTTTTTTCGTACTGATTAATGCTGACTGTATATTTTCGGGATTTGTAGGTTGATTTGTATTTTGATTATCTGCCGGCATTCCTTCTAAAAGTTCACCTACAAGAGGCGACATTTGCGGATAATTTTCATTGATGTTTATTTCTGCAAAATGACTTTTTCCTTTTGGAAGTGTAATCGTAAACGAAGTACCTTTTCCTACTTCGCTTTTACACGTTATTTCTCCATGATGTTTAGTCACAAAATATTTGGCAACATAAAGACCTATTCCAAAACCATTGCTGGTTTTGGACTGACCTTGCTTGAATTCTTCAAAAATAGTATCAATATCATTCTCGTTAATTCCGCTGCCGGTATCCGATATAATAATCGAAACATCAGCCGTTTTCTCGATGATTTCAATACTTATAGTTCCTTTATTTGGTGTGAATTTGAAGGCATTTGAGATTAAATTGAAAAGCGTAATTTCTATTTTTTCATAATCGCCATATATTTCAGCTGCTGTTTTTTCTTCAATAAACTGATAATTTAAACTTTTAACTGACGCCATTTGCGTAAAGCTGTCATAGATTTCACGGCACAAACTGTTTAAATTAATCTTAGAAATTTTGAGTTCATCAAGATCTGTTTCAGCTTTTCTAAACAACAGCAACTGATCCGTAAGACTCAATAATCTTTTGGCATTTTTATAGGCAAGATTCAGATCGAGATCATCTTCAGAACGGGATTTTCTGTCGATTGCACTTTTTAGCGGATTTATAATTAAAGATAGGGGAGTGCGCAGTTCATGAGCCATATAAGTAAACATAGAAAACTGCTTTTCGGCATGTTCCTTGTCTTTTTTATGCTCCATACGGGTCAATTTTATTTCGTAGCGAAGTCTTTCCTTATTTTTATGATACCTTACATAGGCATAAATGGCACCGGCAGCAGCAATAAGGTAAAAAGTATAAGCCCACCATGTTCTGTACCAGGGCGGAAGGATTTTTACCGTTGCCAGCGTTACTTCATTCGTCCAATTTCCAAAAACATCGGTTGTTTTTACTTTAAAAAAATAGGTTCCTTCCGTTAGTCGGGAATAATTTGCCCGGTTGTTTTTTGAAGTATAATTCCAGTCTTTGTCCCAACCTTCGAGGAAATAAGCGGTATTAATTTTTTCGGAATTGACATAATCAAGATAAACAAAATCAAAACTCAATGCCGATTTTTCATAAGGAAGTTCGGCGCCGCTTATCATTTCGAGTTTTTTTTCTGTGATATACGGACTGTCTAATTTTAAAGGTTGATTGTTTACCAGTAAATCATTCAATAAAAATTTGCCCGTATTTTTTTTGTCTTTTATATTGTCAGGATCAAAAACATTGAATCCGTTTATACCGCCAAAAATAAATTCTCCTGTCGAAAGTTCAGTACCTGCATTCCAGCTAAATTGACTGCCTTGAAGTCCATCAGAAACTCCAAAATTTCTGAAAGTATTGTTCTTGGGGTTCAATCTCGAAATTCCGTGATAGGTACTCATCCATAAATCTCCTTTTTGATCTTCCAGAAGGCGAAGGATTGTATTACTCGAAAGGCCGTTTTGTGTGGTATATTTTTTAGAAGTGCCTGTTTTTGGGTTGAAAAAAAGCAGACCGCCTTCGACAGTACCAATCCAGAGATTTTTGTTTTGATCTTCGGTTATACATCTGATAGTATAATCGGAGTGATAGTTTTTTACTTTTTTGTTTTTTGGATTTATTTCAAAAAAAGAATTGAAAGTTCCGCCCCAGATTTTCCCGTCTTTGGTTTCGTAAAGGCAAGTTACATCGCGCAAAGTATTACTGTAGCAAATGAATTTATTTTGTTTTCTATCCAGTTGATATAGCGCTCCGCCGTTAGTAACGGCAAGCCACAGCGTTTTTTTTGAATCTAAAAACAGCAGCCACGATTCTTGTTCTGCTTTTTTAGTAAATTGATTGTAAATGGAGAAATTCTGGATTGCTTTTGATTTAGGAACAATTCGGCAAACACCGCCTTTCCACATAGCAACCCAAACCGCGTTATCAGCATCCCTAACAATGCTTGTAACAAAATTGCTCTGAATCTTTCTGCCGGCAGATGAAGTTGTCGAGTAAACATCGTAAGTATTTTGTTTTCTGTTCCAGTATCGCATTCCGGCGCCATCAGTACCAATCCAGATGTTTTTCTTTTCATCTTCACAGAAAGAAAGCATGAAGTTTGCGGCAGGATCTTCGTCTTCTTTATTGGTTAGTGGATCCTTGCTTTTAAAATGATTAAAATCGAGCGGTTTTTTCCCCATCATGCTTACGCCGCCACGCAGGGTTCCAAACCACATTTCTCCGGTTTTACTTTCGAATATATCATACAAAGATGTACTGTTAAGCAATGCAACCGGACCGCTGGCACGATATAAAATTGGAGTAGATTGATTTTTGGTAATCGTATAAAGTCCTGCACCGTCGGTAGCAATCCAGAGTCTGTTTTCCTGCTGAAAAAAATCGCGTACGACTGTTTTTTCCAGAAAGTAATTTTTAGAATAACTATTCAGATTATCATTATATAAATACGCCCCTTCGTCTGATCCAATCCAGAGTCCGTCATTTGTAAGTTTAATGCAATTTGCGCCTGTAATTGTATTGTTGAGAAGTGTTAGTTTATTTGATTTAATATCGTACTGGCAAAGACCAGTTCCGGTTATAAAAACATAGAAGTTTTGCTTTTTCTCATTATAAGATATTGATCTTGCGATGTAATTTAATTTTCCGTTAAAAGGGATTGCTGTTCCAATTTTCTCACCTTCTTTATAAAGTACGATCGCCTCTTTTGCAGCGACAAGAATGATGTGCAGAGAATGTACCGCAATGATTTCGTAGGCGGTAACGTTTAAAGGTTTTATTTTTTTATTCGTATCATAATATTTCAGTGGGCTAAAAGAAGATCGTTCTGCATTAAAAACTACAGGTCCGGCAGTTGTTCCTATCCACAAATTATTTTCAAAGTCACCTTCGATACAACTAATGGCATTTCCCTGAATCGAATTTGGATCTATATGAATATGGCGGTAAATCTTAAAATCATTTCCATCATATCGGTTCAGTCCATCAAAAGTTCCAAACCACATATAGCCATTTTGATCCTGATAAATAGAGGCAACAGAATTGTTTGAAAGTCCTAATGAAATATCAAGATGTCTTATCGGGTAATTCTGTCCAAATGCATTTATATGCAAAAGACTAATAACAAGAAAGAACGTTAACTTATTCATAGATTTTTTTTTATAAAGCACGTTGCTCTTTGATATACGAAAAATGGAAGAGTTGCGATCTAAAAGCCGGATCAATTTTTATGTGAATATATTTGAAATCTGTATACTTTGCGAAATTAAAACAATTATTATGTAATGTTTAAAAAACACTACTGGTTTTTTAGATAGTGATTACCTGTTGGGCGCAATTTTTTTCTAACACATAGAAACATAGATTTAATGATTTTGAAAAGATAAATCAAAAGAAACTAGTTTCTCACACATAGTCCCGAAGCAGAATGTCATTGGTTAAGCGGAAATCTATAAAATTACTATAGTTTAATCAGGAAAGTAATTAGAAAAATCCGTTTTTATCAGCATTTTCGCTTTAGCGAATCAGTAAAATCAGCGTCTAATTTTGACGCGGATAAAACAGATTTACTTCGTAAAAACGCGGATAAAAACGGATTTTATTTGCAATAATTTTATGTTTCTATGTGATAAAAATAATTGCACGCAAAGTGATAGTTTCTGATAGTATCGTTTTTTTTCAATTTTCTAATGTAAAAATTGAGATTTAAAGTTTTTTTTAATCTTATTTTTTCAGAATAAACCGATTAAAATCCGAAGCTAATTTGTTATTAAATCTATTATTTTAACGGACAATAATTTGGATTATCATTTTTTTTGACAGAAAAAATTGAAGAATCTGTTTTTATTAAGTGTTGAGCAGACACTTTTACGAAATTGTCCCCTTTTATAAATGAATTTTTCCCTGTCTTAATATCTGGCTCTGTACTTAATTTGCAGAGTGAGTTGATAAGCTATAACGTTTGAGTAATCTTATTTTATTTTTTGTTCAGAGTAAGTCAACTAAAACAAACTAACCAATTATCTTAACCAAAAACACTTTAAACATGACCAACATTCCAAAGAAAAATTCATTGAGAAAAACCTTTTCTTAATGTAAAAAAAAAGAGTAAACTTAATATCTCTGCAATCATTTTACCACAGTTAATTAATAAAAACTAACTTAAACCAACCCAATTAAAAAAGTATGAAAATAATTAAAACCAAATTTTTACTTTTATTATTCTTGCTTCCTTTTTGTGTTTTGGCTCAAAACACGATTAGCGGTGTTGTCCTGGAAAAAGGGACAAAGCAGCCCATACCAGGAGTAAACATAAAAGTATCTGGAACAAATAGTAGTACATCGACCGACTTTGATGGAAAATTTCAATTATCCGGAGTAAAAGCAGATAGTAAAATTACGTTTTCCTATACCGGTTATACCAATCAGACTATCGCAGTTGCCGGACAAAAAAACATAACTGTTTCTCTTGAAGAAGATAATAATCAACTAAAGGAAGTTGTTGTTCAGGTAGGTTACGGAAGCGTTAAAAAGAAAGATGCTACCGGATCTGTTACTGCACTTTCTACAAAAGACTTTAACAAAGGAAATAATATTACTACAGAAAATCTGCTTAACGGAAGAGTAGCTGGTTTAACCGTAAATTCAACTGGTGCTCCGGGGTCTAGTTCTCAAATTAGAATTCGAGGAGGAAGTTCACTTTTTGCAAGTAACGATCCTCTTATTGTCATCGATGGATTACCGCTTGATAATACGACAAATACAGGAGCCTCTTCATTTTTAGCCTCATTAAATCCTGCGACTGTAGAATCTATTACGGTTTTAAAAGATGCATCGGCGTCTGCGATTTATGGTTCCCGCGCTTCAAATGGTGTTATTATTATTACTACCAAAAAAGGAAGTAAAACATTATCTGTAGATTATAATGTACAATATGCTGCGGGTACACTGATTAAAACGGTTGATGTTTTAAGTGCAGATGAATTTAGAGGCGTTATTGCAGACAGAAGAAGCGATGATCTGGATAAACTGGGAACTGCAAATACAGATTGGCAAAAAGCAATTTACAGAAACACAGGAACGGTAGATCAAAGTTTAGCCGTTAGAGGAAGTTTATTTAATATCATTCCAACGAGTTTAACGCTGGGAAATACAGATCAGCAGGGATTGCGTTTAACCAATAATTTTAAAAGAAACACGGTTGGTTTAGTAATGAATCCAACTTTTCTTGACAATCATTTAAAATTAAGGCTTTCGGCCAATTATACAAACGAAATAAACAGATTTACAGATGCTGTTGAAGGATCGGCCATTGGTTTTGACCCAACGCAGCCCATAAAAGTGGATGGTGCGCCTTACGGAGGTTATTTTGAATATACTACAGGTGTAGACGCCAACGGAAATTATCCGTTAGTATCGACTGCAGCAAGAAATCCTGTTTCGCAATTGTTGAATACAAACGACAGAGGAACAAATGACAGAATTTTCGGAAATTTTGAAATTGATTATAAATTTCATTTTTTACCCGCTTTAAGAGCTGTTGTGAATGTTGGTTATGATGAATCGAATGGGGACAGAAGAAGATTGGTAGGTGCCGATGCCGGTTCTGCTCCGTCAAACAACAACATTCCGTACGGGACAAATGAATATACAGAAGCAACCAGAAAAAACAAATTATTAGATACTTATTTAGTTTATAATAAAACTTTTAATGCATTGAATTTTGAAATGACAGGTGGTTATTCGTATCAAAAATTTCAAAGTTCAAAATTTGAAACAGGTAATATTCTAAACCCGGATTTACCATCAACATATCCTGAAACGACTCTGGATACAGATGTTGTTTTATTAGGATTCTTTGCCAGAACAAATTTAAATTTTAGAGACAAATATTTATTAACGCTGTCTTACAGAAGAGATGGTTCTTCGAGATTTGAAGAAGCGAATCGTTGGGGGAATTTCCCATCCGTAGCTTTTGCATGGAAAATCAAAGAAGATTTCTTTAAAGAAAGCACGGTATTATCTGACTTGAAATTAAGATTAAGTTATGGAATTACTGGTCAGCAGGATATTCCTGAACCAAACGGATATTTACAAAAATACCAGCTTGGCGGTGGAAATTCTGAATACTACTTCGGCGAAAGCCCAATTCCGGTTGCACTTCCTTCAAAAAGAACGAACAATTTGAAATGGGAAGAAACCACTTCATACAATGCAGGTCTTGATTTTGGTTTTTTAAACAATCGCTTATCTGCCGGACTTGATGTTTATTACAAAGAATCGAAAGATTTATTGGTAAATGCTGCAATATCTGATGGTAGTAATTTCTCGAACCGCGTGTATCAAAACGTAGGGAGCTTTACCACAAAAGGAGTCGAGTTTACGCTTAATGCGAATGCTGTTAAAACAGAGAATTTCAATTGGAATATGAATTTTAATATTGCCAAATTCGAAAGAAGAATCAAAAATCTGGTAAACGGAAGCGATATCTTTTTAGGAGACAACATTGCAGGAACAGGAACTCCGGGACAAATTTTCAGAGAAGGTTATACTCCTTATTCTTTTTACGTATACAAACAATTATACAACAACGAAGGAAAACCAATTGAAGGCGCTTTTGCAGATTTAAATGGCGATAATATCAGAAATGACGAAGATAAATATATCTATAACAATCCGGATCCTGATTTTACATTGGGATTTGCATCTAATATGAATTATAAAAAATTCGATTTTTCATTCAATTTAAGAGCCAGTATTGGTAACCGAATTTATAATGCCGTAGACGCAAGCAGAGCACAATATGATGCTATGGAAAACGGAGGGGTTTTAAGTAATGTTCCGTCTCAGATAACAGAAACTAATTTTCAAACTACTTCAAATGTTGTATTGTCAGATCTTTATATAGAGAATGCTTCTTTCTTAAAAATGGACAATGTTACGTTAGGATATACTTTGAACAACTGGTTAAATAGTAAAGCATCGTTAAGAATATCAACAGGAGTTCAGAACGTTTTTGTAATTACAAAATATAGTGGTTTAGATCCTGAAATTACCAACAATGGTGTAGATAAAACGATTTATCCAAGACAACGATCCATCTTATTTGGTCTTAATCTTAAATTTTAATAAAGATGAAAAAATATATTTTAATAACAATTTTAGCATTGACTACCGTTTTTCAGTCTTGTACTGATGATTTAAATGTAGTCTCAGAAGATGATGATGTTCTTTCTTCTGATGTATTATTTTCTACGCCTGAGGGATATAAACAAGCTTTCGCAGGTGTGTACGGAAACCTGACTTTAACCGGAGTTATTGGCCCTAATGATTCGTCTCTGGAAGGTGTCGATGCCGGAACAAGCCAGTTTACAAGATGTTTATTATACATGCAGGAATTAACGACGGACGAACTGGTTTGGAGTTATGAAAATGATGGAGGAACCGCAGAATTACAGCGTAATATCTGGACAGCTGCAAATCCTGTTATTTTGGGAATGTTCAGCAGAACGATGGTTTCTGTTTCTTATGCAAACGAATTTTTACGTCAGAGTACACCAGAAAAACTAACTTCAAGAGGTATTACAAATGCTGCAACTTTGGCCGATATAGCACTTTATCGTCAGGAAGTTCGTGTTTTAAGAGCGTATGCGTATTATAACATGATGGATTTATTTGGAAAAGCACCAATGTATACCGAAAATGATCCTGTAAATTTTACCGGACCTGAGTTTAACAGAAAACAATTATTTGATTTTATCGAAACAGAGCTTAAAGCTGTTTTACCGGATTTAAAAGCAGCCAGAACGAATGAATACGGAAGATTAGACCAATCTATGGCACGTATGATTCTGGCAAAAATATATTTGAATGCCGAGGTATATATTCAAGCCGATCGTTTTGATGATTGTATTACAATGTGTAATGAAATTATAGCAAGCGGTTATACTTTAAAGCCAAAATATTTGGACAATTTTAAAGCAGATAACAATACCTCTGAAGAAATCATTTTTGGAATCCAGTCGGATGGGGCGGTTTCTCAAAACTGGGGAGCAACAACTGTTTTAACAAACGGACAAATTGGTGCCTGGGAAAACAATGGTGCTGATTTTGGAGTTGGCGGCTGGACAGGAGCACTTAGAATCAGAAAAGAATTTGCTCAAAAATTTGACGGTACAAAATTCAGTCAGGATACCAGAAATACAGTAGGAAGAGGAGTTCAGGGCGATCCGGCAAAACAAAGATCAATTGATATTGAAGATATTGGCGTAAAAACACAAGGTTATATTTTATCTAAATTTTCTAATAAAACTACCGCAGGAGTTAGCGGTGTAAGTTCTACTTATGCTGATACTGATTTTCCATTATTCAGATTAGCCGATGTTTATTTAATGTATGCTGAAGCGACTTTAAGAGGCGGAAACGGAACTACGACACAAGCATTAGATTATGTAAATGCCTTAAGACAAAGAGCTAATAGTAATTCGACTGTTGGAAACATTACTTTAAGTGAATTAACGCTTGATTTTTTAATTGATGAAAGAGCACGTGAATTACATTGGGAAGCACACCGAAGACAAGATTTAATCCGTTTTGGAAAATATACGGGAGGATCTTACAATTGGGCATGGAAGGGAAATTCTTCAAAAGGAATCGCTATACCTTCTTACATGAGCGTTTTTCCTATTCCGGAAGGATCATTGGGAGCCAATAGAAATTTGACTCAAAACACGGGTTACTAATTTTTTTTTTTTTAACATAAACGATACAAAAAAATGAAACATATATATAAATTTTTTATAGCTATTACCTTAATTACAGGACTTTGGTCTTGTGAAAACGAAACGGATTTGATGATCGTAGAGCCTCAGGAAGCTGCTTTTTCAATGATTACTCCTGATAACGGTTCTTCGACTATTTTAAATAAAGACACACCTAACAATACTGCCCTGACTTTTACCTGGGAAAAAGTGAGTTACGGAACACCTACTATCGTTACCTATACCGTACAGTTTGCAGCCAGTAATACTGAATTTGCAGCTCCGGTAGATATTACGTCTACAACTTCTACTCACGCCAGTATTACAGTAGCAGAACTGAATGCAAAAGCACTTGAGCTTGGTCTTACGGCTGAGGTTGAAGGAACAATCGATGTTAGAATTAAATCAACGGTTGGAACAACACTTTCAGAGCCAAAACTTTCTACGCCAATTACGATTGCATTGACTCCTTACAGAGGTATATTCCCTAAAATTGATTTGTTTTTAGTAGGACCTGGCACCGCTGCAGGATGGAGTGTAACGAGTAACAATATGCCAATTTACAGAGATACAAAAGAAAACGCAAAGTTCTATTATACAGGATATTTTAATAAAGATGGTTTTAAATTAATTGAGCAAATTGGTTTCTGGGCTCCGGCTTACGGAACAAATGGTGCTGCAGTACAATACAGAGCAACAGAAAGCGATACTGATCCGGGTGTTTTCCCTACGACAGCTTCAGGTTATTATAGTTTTGAAATTAATCTTGAAGAACTAACTTATAAAATTGAGCCTTACACAGGACCAATGACAACGTATGCAGCAATCACTTTAACGGGATCGGTATTAACAGGAGATGACGCCGGATGGAATATGGATGTTCCTTTAGTAAAATCTGATTTTGATGGACATATCTGGAAAGTTACTCAAACTTTGCAAGCCGGAAAAATGAAATTTAAAGCAAACAACAGCTGGGATGTTAGCTGGGGCGATAATGGTGGAGATATTATTGTTGAGGCTGGAAAATATGAAATCTGGTTCAATGACTTAGATGGACGTTACACATTCATACCAACTCCATAATTGAATTAAAAAATAAGAGAAGCCTCAGCTTATTTTGAGGCTTCTTCTTTAACATTAAAAGAAACTTATTTTAAAATTCAAAATTTCAATCATTATAACTCATCTCATGAAAAAATATATAAAAATTCTTGGGTTACTTGCTATAACGGCAATTCAGTTTTCGTGCTCAAGTAATGATAATGCAGATACAGAAGCAGTGAATCCGCCAGATGCAACTGATACTTTTATCAGAGCATCAGATGTTTCTTTTCTTCCTCAAATGGAATCTTTAGGGACTAAATTTTACAGCAACGGCAAAGTAGAAGGAATGCTTACAACACTAAAAAATGCAGGTTGTAATACAGTCCGAATTCGTTTATGGAAAAACCCTGTAAATGGGCGTTCTGGTTTAAGCGAAGTAAAACAATTGGCTCAAAAAGCAAGACAAGCAGGACTTAGAATTTGGCTTACGGTTCATTATTCTGATAATTGGGCCGATCCTGCAATACAGACCACTCCAAAAGAATGGGAAAATTTATCTTTTACCGATTTAAAAACAGCCGTTACCAATTATACATCAACAATAATTACAGAAATCAATCCGGATATTATCCAAATTGGTAATGAAATCAATAGTGGATTATTGTGGCCGCAAGGAAATTTAATTAGTAACGAAGAGCAATGTATCGCCTTATTAACTGCTGCCAGTGCAACAATTCGCAGTAAAGCGCCAAATACAAAAATAATGATTCATTATGCAGGTGTAAACGGTGGTGCAACTGATTGGTTTTTTACCAAAATGAAAAGTGTTGATTATGATTATATCGGATTATCATATTATCCTGTTTGGCACGGTAAAGATTTGACAGAAGTAAAAAATACCATTGATGCTTTAGGGGAAAAATTCGGTAAAAAAGTCCTGATTGCAGAAACCGCTTATCCTTTTACCTTATTGCACAATGATCAGACTAATAATATTGTAGGAACAAACGATCAGTTGGTACCGGGATATCCTGCAACTCCGGCGGGACAAAGAACTTTTGTTATGGAAATTAAAAACATAGTAAAAACATCTCAATTCGGACAAGGATTTGCGTATTGGGGAGGCGAGTGGGTTGCTTTTAAAGGACAACAATCAACAAGTGGTTCTACATTCGAAAATCAGGCTTTATATAGTTTTGACAATAATGCATTATCAGTAATGGAGGCTTTCAGCAAAGACTAAAACATGAAAAATTCACTTAAAATTATATCTTTTTTGATGCTAATTGTACTTGCATTTACTTCATGTAAATCAAAAATGATTAGCGAAAAAAACTCCTTTTCAAAAGGAGCTGATATCGGTTGGCTGCCTCAAATGGAAGCGACAGGTTATAAATTTTATGACGCAGACGGTTCTGAGAAGGACTGTCTGCAATTACTAAAAGACCGTGGAATAAATACGATCAGATTGCGTGTTTGGGTAAATCCGAATGATGATAAAGCCAGCGGACACTGTAGTCCCCAAGAAACAGTTGTTATGGCAGTTCGCGCGCAAAAAATGGGAATGCGTATTATGATCGATTTTCATTACAGCGATTCCTGGGCAGATCCCGGTAAACAAAATAAACCTGCTGCATGGGCAAAACATTCTTTTCAGGAATTGTTAACCGATGTTTACCAACATACGTATGATGTTTTGCAACTGTTGAAAAATGCAGGAGTAACGCCGGAATGGGTTCAGGTTGGAAATGAAATTCCGAGTGGTATGCTTTGGCCGGAAGGACATACAGATAATTTTAATCAGCTGGCACAATTACTTGATAAAGGATATGAAGCTACAAAAGCCATCGATCCAAAAATTAAAGTTATTGTTCATTTAGACGAAGGAAATAAAAGTGAAAAATTCAGATGGTTTTTTGATAAAGCCACTGAAAATAAGGTAAAATATGATGTAATTGGTTTGTCATATTATCCATATTGGATCAAAACCGATTATCAAAGCACCATTTTAGATTTAGAAAATAATCTAAAAGACATGGCTTCCCGCTACAATAAAGAAGTTATGGTGGTCGAAGTTGGTGGTGATTTTGAACAAGTACAAAACACCAAAGAAATGCTGGAAGCTACTATAAAAGCGGTAAAAAGCGTACCTGATCATAAAGGTTTAGGCGTTATTTATTGGGAACCGCAAGGTGAAAAAAGTTGGAGCGGTTATCAATTAAATGCTTGGCTTTCTGACGGTAAACCTTCACCGGCATTGGATGCTTTCAAAAATTAAAAATTAAATTTTACCATTAAGATATTAAGTTTCATAAAGCTAAATGATCTTAATATCTTAATGGTAGAAAAATAAAACAAAAAATGAAATTAATTTTTAGATCAATATTATTCGTATTTCTACTGGTTTTTTCGTGTGGAAAAATGATGTCACAATCAACGACTGTTGTTTTAAAAGACAACTGGCGTTTTTCGAAAGAAGTAACAGAAGAAGCCTTTTCTGTAAATTTTGATGCTTCAAAATGGGAAAAAGTGAGTGTGCCACACGATTGGGCTATATACGGGCCTTTTGATAAAGAATGGGACAAGCAAGTTTCGGCAATTGAACAAAACGGAGAAAAAGTTCCTACTGAAAAAACAGGTCGTACAGGTGCACTTCCGCATATCGGTACAGGTTGGTATCGCAACACATTTTCTATTCCTGAGTTTAAAAAAGGAAAAAAAGCACTTCTTATTTTTGAAGGTGCGATGAGCGAACCTCAGGTTTTTTTAAATGGAAAAAAAATAGGAGAGTGGGGTTACGGATACAGCTATTTTTATATTGATATTAGCAAAGATCTTATTCCGGGATCAGAAAATATATTAGCAGTAAAATTGACCAATATGCCATTTTCTTCAAGATGGTATCCAGGAGCTGGTTTATACAGAAAAGTGAGTATTGAGGTAAAAGAGGAGGAAAGCTTTGTACAATGGGGAACTTTTATTACAACTCCGGACATCAAAGAAAATACTGCTGTTGTTGATCTTAAAGCTGAGGTAAGTGGTAATAATTTGTCGATGGTAACTCAAATAAAAGATGCAGCTAATACTATAGTAGCAACACAGAAAGTTACAGAAATCAAAGATGGAAAATTTCATCAAAATATTTCTGTTGCAAAACCTCATTTATGGAGTCCTGAAACGCCTTATTTGTATACTGCCATTACCAAATTATACGCAGCTGACGGAACTTTAAAAGACGAACAAAGTACAAAATTCGGGATCAGATCTATTAAATACGAAGCCCATAAAGGATTTAGCCTTAACGGAAAAGTGACAAAATTTAAAGGAGTTTGTCTGCATCATGATCTTGGTCCGCTTGGTGCTGCGGTAAACAAAGCGGCACTTCGAAGACAGCTTACGATTCTAAAAGATATGGGATGCAATGCGATCCGAAGCTCTCATAATATGCCTTCTTTTGAACAGCTTGAATTGGCTGATGAAATGGGTTTTATGTTTTTAGCTGAAAGTTTTGATGAATGGGCTAAACCCAAAGTACAAAACGGATATCATCGTTTTTTTGAAGAATATGCTGAAAAAGACATTGTAAATTTAGTGAGAGCCACCAGAAATCATCCTTGTATTGTCATGTGGAGTTCAGGAAATGAAGTTCCGGATCAATATGGAGCGGAAGGTTTGACCAGAGCTAAATTTTTGCAGGATGTTTTTCATAGAGAAGATCCTACGCGTCCGGTAACGGTGGGAATGGATCAGGTAAAACAAACTATGGCATCCGGTTTTGGGTCTTTATTAGATGTTCCTGGTTTGAATTATAGAGTTCATCTTTATGAAGAAGCTTATAAATCATTTCCACAGGGATTTATTTTAGGATCAGAAACAGCTTCAACGGTGAGTTCAAGAGGAATTTATAAATTTCCTGTTGTACAGCAAAAAGAGAAACAATACGATGATCTTCAATGTTCGTCTTATGATCTTGAAGCTTGCAGCTGGTCAAATGTTCCTGATGAAGATTTTGTGCTTCAGGATGATAAACCGTGGGTTATTGGCGAATTTGTCTGGACTGGTTTTGACTATTTAGGAGAACCAACACCTTATGATGAAAAATGGCCGTCAAGAAGTTCTTATTTCGGAATCTCTGATTTGGCAGGACTTCCTAAAGACCGTTTTTACCTTTACAGAAGCAGATGGAATAAGGAGGATAAAACACTCCATATCTTGCCACATTGGAACTGGAAAGGAAGAGAAGGAGAAATTACGCCGGTTTTCGTTTACACAAATTACGACAGCGCAGAACTTTTCGTAAATGGAAAAAGTATGGGCGTTCAGAAAAAAAACAATTCAACTCCGCAAAACCGCTATCGTTTAATGTGGAATGATATAAAATATGAGCCTGGAACTGTAAAAGTTGTAGCATTTGATTCAAATGGAAAAATAGCTGTCGAAAGCGAGGTTAAAACCGCCGGAGATCCTTATAAAATCATTCTCGAAGCAGATCGTAAAGTCATTAAGGCTGATGGAGATGATATTTCTTTTATAACCGTTTCGGTTGTAGATAAAAACGGAATTCCATGTCCTACAGCAGTTAATGAATTGCAATTTAAGGTAACTGGAGCTGCAACGTACAGAGCGGCATGTAATGGTGACGCTACATCTCTGGAAATATTTCATGAAAATAAAATGAAGCTTTTTAGCGGTAAACTGGTTGTTTTGGTTAAATCAGTCGAAATGGCAGGAATAATACAATTGGAAGTAACGGGTAAAGGGCTTCAGAAGGGTAAAATAAATTTAAAGTCAGAATTTTAATTGGGATATTCTAATTGTGGAAAATGTTTTTCCTTTTCAAAATTACCATGATGTTTTTAGATTAGTGTTTTACATAAAAGTAATCAACTGAAAAAGAATATAAAATTATAATTTGTAATTAAACAAAAGAGACGACCCACTCACTGGATCGTCTCTTTTGTTTAATTACTTAAACAGGCCTATAATACTTTTGTTATGCCTTACTATATCAAATCAGGTTGTGAAAATAAAATGTAATTTTTACAATATGTTTTAAAGCTTTTTCACATAAAGAATGTCTGAGTCGCAACCAAAAGCTGCTTCCTAATGTGATTTAACTTTTAATTAATAATGTAGAATTATAGCATCAAAAAACAAGTTGTTACTACCTTAATCCCTAATTAAGAAAGCAACTCCAATTACTGTAATAATCCTAGTTTTTTAGCTTTTTCAATTAGATCTTTATCACTGCCTTTTCCCTTTAAAAGTTGATCTTTTATGTTTGCTTTTCTTTTTTCTATTGCACTCATTGAAAGAGGTATGTAGTTAGGAAGATTGACAGTTTTAACTCCTTGGTAAATTAAGGTTAAAATTTGATTGTCATGTTTATCCCAATTTATATTTTTTTTAAATAAATTTCTTTGAGATTGTATTATGGTATTACTTCTATATATATCACCTTCAAGAATTTTTTTGCAAATGATTGGAAACAATTCAAAGTTAATATCGCTTTTTGAAATGAATCCTTCAGGTTTTATTTCCTTAATGATTTTATCTACCGTTAAGGGATCACTATGCATTGTAAGCAGTACAATTTTGCAATTTGCAAATTTTTCTCTAATAAGTATAGCTAAATCAATGCCATTATTAATATTAAGCTCTTTAAAAGGAGGCAGGCTAATATCTAATAAAGCAAAATCAATATTTATGTTTTCTATTTGTTGCAGTTTTATTTTGTTATATGCATCCTCACAATTATAACTTTTTATAAAACTTGGCTGTTTTTTTTGAAAATCCGTGTCAGATAGTAGGTTAATATAGCTATCAACTGTCATGGGGTGATCGTCAACGATCAAAATCTTAAGACTAATCTTCATTTTTTTTTAAATAGGGTATCAAAGATAATTAAATATTACGGATTTACCGTACAATTGAAGTAAATCTAGGATGTTTTTTTGTACTAAATGATATTAATATAAATTTTATGAAAAGCAAATTATACATTGTAGGCCTTGTTTCCTTTTCTTTATTAACCTATTCATGCTCTAATGATGATAGTTATGAAGTTCCTGAAGTTAAAAGTCGTAATTTTAAAATTAGTCCACAGACTGATTTTAAAAATGAATTAAATAAAAAAAGAAATGATTCAACGACTGTGATTTTAAATATGGAGATTATGAGTGTTAATGGAGACCCAAGTAATCCGATACCCCCAAGAGCTAAATAATTCAGGGTTATAATTATTTCAAGATAGACTATGTGATTTATACTTAATTGCATAGTCTTCTTGTTTCATAATAGTATATTTGAAATTTAAAATAATAATTACAATCTTGAGAACTCTTGCTTATATAATTTTACTATTTCTACTACTATTATTTTCATGCAAAAAAAATGATTCTGTTGCTTATGATAAAAATGCAGCTATTTTTTTTGATAAAAATTATATAGATAAATTAGGGAAAAATAAAAAAGAGAAATATCTAGATTCAATAGTAGATTTATTAAAATTAAAAAAAAATGATTCAACTGTCAGAAATTCATATTTGAAAACGGCAACAGAATATTATTACATCAATAATTTTGAAAAATCTTTATCTGCTAGTTTAAATGCATTGCGACTATCAAAACAGTCAGACGATAGTATTAGAATGGCAAAGGCATCCTATTATGTGGGTGATTGTTATATTAACTCAAAAAAAGACAGTGCTTACTTTTATTATTTACTTGCAGAAAAACTATATTATAATATACATGACTATGATAATGTTGGCAGAATGTTATTCAATAAAGCCTATGTTTTATTTTATAATGGAAATTATGTTGAATGTGAGGTTGAAATTGCTAAAGCATTACGATATTTAAAGAAATCTACAAATCATCAGTTGATTTTCTCTTGTAACACATTAATAGGTAATTGTTTAGAAAAATTGGTTGAGTATGACGAAGCATTACATTATCACAAATTGGCTTTAGGTGAATTAGAAAAAATGAAAATTAATGGTAATGATGATAGTAATGAGATAAACAATTACTATGTATCTTCTATGATTAATATCTGTAACTTATATGATTTAAAAGGTGAATTCCCGAAGTCTATTAAAATATTAAAGAGTCTGCTTTCAGCAGATTTAAAAAAAAGCAATCCTAGATTATATGCTAATGTTTTAAGCAATTTGGCTTATTCTAAGATGAAAAACAGGAATTATGAGAATATTGGTTTAATGTTTTTTGAATCCTTAAAGATTGTTGATAGTATTGGAGCAGAGTCGGATATTTTATATAAAAAGATACATATTGGAGAATATTTTTTAAGCCAGAAGGATACTACAAAAGCAATTCAAATTTTAAAAGAAGCTAATCAATTAGCAGTTAAAATTAAGAATAGTAACGAAATATTAACATCGTTAAAATTTCTCTCCAAAATAGATAAAACGCACAGGTTGTTTTATGCAAATGAATATATAAAGTTAAGTGATAGTATCAATACACTTCAAAAAAATGCTCATAATAAGTATGCCAGAATTGAATATGAAACCTCAAGAATTGAGGATGAAAATAAAATTTTGACAAAAAAGAACTTTTACATTTTAATTATTTCATTTGGACTAATCTTATTATTGATAATAATTATTGTTTTAAGATCTTTAAAATATAAAAATAAAGAGTTGGAGTTTTTAAAGGAACAGCAAAAAGCTAATGAAGAAATCTACCAGCTGTTGACTGAGCAAAATGAAAAAATAAATGTTGCAAAAGAGAATGAGAAAGCTAAAATAGCAAAAGAATTACATGATGGCATAATGAATAAAATTTATGGTGTTCGAATGAACTTAGGTTTCTTTAATTCTAAAGTTGACGAGAAAATAATTGAAAAAAGAAAAGAATATATTTTTGAATTACAAAATATTGAGAATGAGATTAGAACTATTTCACATGACTTAAGTCGAAGTTCTTTTTTGGAAGATAATGATTTTGATGTTTTGTTATTAAATTTAATTGAAAATCAAAAAGACATTAGCTTTACCCAGTTTAAATACCTAAATGATGGAATGTTTGAATGGTCAAGTATTCAAAATTTATATAAGATAAATTTATATCGTATAATTCAGGAAGCTATTTTGAATGTTAACAAGTATGCAAATGCTAAAAATTGTGAAATAAGTGTTCAAAAGTTTAATGATGCTTCCTTAATAATCTCTATTGTAGATGATGGACAGGGTTTTGATATTAAGAATAAAAAAAATGGCATAGGGTTAACCAACATAAAAGAGCGAACGAATTCTCTTAAAGGGGAATTTCATATAGAATCTAAAATTGGGGTGGGAACGAAAATTAAAGTTACACTTCATTTTTAAATCTGGATCTTAAATGATTTAAATTTTCTTTCAAGTTTATTCCTTCTTACTTTAAAGAACCATACCAATATTTATTAGTGATTGTAAAATAGTTTTACCTTCAGAAAAAATGCAATTCCGTAATTTTTATATTTAAATTCCGTAATTTTTAGCTAAATGTTACTGTTATTTTCGTGAAATAAAAATCAACAAAATAAAAATTATAAATTTTCAAGATTTATAAAACCAAAAGCAAAAAAATAAACTAAAAAACGGTAAATGAAAAAGATTCAATATTTAATATTCATTTCATTTCTTTTTATGTCTTTTAATGGAATAAATAATTATTCAATATGGGGGAGATTAGTTGATCACGGATTCAGCCCTGTATCGATATTTAAAATTAAAGTTTTTCAAGAAAGAGATAGTGTTTTTGTTAAAGAGTTACATTTTAATGATAAAAATGGAGAGTTTATCATAAAAGATTTACCACCAAATAAATATATTTTAGAAATAACTGTTGAACAATATACTAAATATAGTATAACAAAGGAAATAATAAATAAAAATGAATCATTGGGGGAAATTTATTTACAAAATACTTGGTAAAAACACACTTTAAATTCTTATTTACTCCTTTAATTTAAATTTTTTATTGGTACGGGATTGACTGTTCATATAGTCGAAGAAAGTTACTTTGGTCAAGAAACAACTAAAAAGGCAGTAATAAGATTAGCTAAAATTTAGGATATTATTTTAAATACACGAATGAGAATTAAACGCGACATTAAAAAACTATTTATTTGCATCATTTTTTTTCATTTATTTTTACACGTAAATGCGCAAAATCCAAATGACTATCAACTTCAAACCACTGCAAGTTATTTTCCAGACTGGAAGGAAGTAAATAGCCAAAATATAAAATGGTATCGTTTCAATGTTCCTGAAAATTGGGAAAATACCAGTTCAAATAAAACCATAAAATTGGCTGTCGCTGTTCTACCGTGTTTAAAAAAGTCAAGTAAAAACGTAGTACATATTTCTGGTGGTCCAGGTGGTTGGTGCATAGGCCCTATCAAAAAATGGTTAAATCATCCTTTAAGAAACGAAGCAAATATTATACTTGTTGATTTAAGGGGTACTGGTTTTTCTGAACCTGCTCTTTGTCCTAAACTTGGAGAACAGATTTTGCAAGTGCTTGCCGAAAATAATAGTACAACTAAAGATATAAATGAAATTGTCAATGTTTCAGAACAATGCAAAAATGACCTTATTGTAAAAGGAATAGATATAAAAGCGTATAATAGTTTAAATATTTCAAAAGATTTACACGCATTAAAAAAATCATTAGGCATAAACAAATGGTTTGTATATGGTATATCTTATGGTACTTATATCTCACAAGTTTATTCTGATCAATTTCCAAATGATTTCGAAGGCATTATTCTGGATTCTCCGATTAATGATATTAATGAATATTATAAAAATAATACTTTTAATTATATTAATAGTCTGAATACCCTTTTTAAGGAAAGTAAACAAAAATACCCTGATTTAGAATCAAAATATTATTCAGTAATAAATAAATTGAGTAAAAAAGGCATAGAGGTAAATGTTGAGAAAGCTATTGTTCAAACAGAAAAATTTACCTATAATGCTGATGATTTTAAAATAATTATTCATCAATCTCTTTATAATCAACAATTAATTGAATTGATTCCTTTAATAATAAACGGTTTTTATAAAGAAGATAAATTTATATTAGCGAATTTAGTAGATGCTTTTTCTGAAGCATTAAAAAGAGACTTTGGTACTTATTATTGCGTTTCATGTAATGATGGGTTTACAGATAAAAGTATTGCGGAATATGACAAAAATGCTTCTGTATTTAAAAAAAATAAAGGAGGAATATTATTTTATCGTTCAGACTTGTCTGTTTGTGAAGAATGGGGAATTGGCGCAAAAAAAATAAATTCAGCACAAAAAAGCAATCACATTAAAGCTTTAATTTTTGCCGGAAAATATGATCCAATTACACCTTTATATAACGGTAAGGAAATTGCAAAAAAATATAAAAACAGCTTTCTATTTGAAATGCCTTATGGTCATGCAACAAGTTTTTCAAAAGCTGGAAAGGGTATAGTAGAGCATTTTGTAAAAACACCTGATAAGAAACCTGAAGTAAAAGAAAAATTAAGTCAAATTGAATTTATTTCTGATATTAAATATAATCCTGGAATATCTAAGTTGGCAAAAAGTCTAAATAAACCAATTCTGTTATTTTTATCGCCGTTGATTATTGCATTAATAATAATTTTTGGTACATTCTTGTATTGTGTTTTTTCAATTTTTAGAAATAAAAATAAAGATTTGAACCTATTGAAATACTTATTTATCGCAAACTCTTTGTTAGGGATGATTGTAGTATTTGGTTTCATTTGGGCTATTTTTCAGACTTCTAAATACAATCTTTTTATTCTACTATTTGGATTGCCTGAAAAATATAATTTTTTATTTATTTTAAATTATATATTTATTGGAACAACAATTATTAGTGTATTCTACTTACTACTTAAAATAAAGATTATACCATACATAGAAGTGGTTTTTTCGATAGCATTTTCTTTTATATTAGTAATTATTTATTTCTCCTATTGGGGAATCTTCTAATTGATAAGGTGCAAGTTATTAATATTATAAAGTGATTTATAATATAATAACTTATGCTATTCGATTACTTCTTTCGTTATCCACTCCAAATACTGCCCAGTAGAGAAAAGTTTATGTTTACACAAACCTCAAACCGCTGAAGGAAAAGTCTATAGGGCGTATGAATTTAGCATAAAGCAACTCTTGTCAGGGATTTAAAAACAGAAATAAATCACTTAAGTAAAAAACGTCTTGGGTTAATCCGCATAAAATTTAAAAAAAACACTCGAAAAATTACAACTTGTAATGTAAAACAAAGAGATGGAAATATTTAGGAAGATATGATTTCTTAAAAAAATGTGTCCAGATCAAAACTATTTCCTTTTATATAAATGCTTTTTTTATGGCAATTTTCTAAACTTAAACAAGTTGGTAATAAGCCGTAAGTTTTACCTGTAAAGTCCGTAATTTTTTATTAAGCGCTATGTTATTTTTGCGTTATGCTATAATAAAGTTCATGTATTATTAATGAATTTTTTTAGAATAGTTAACTGTTTTATACTAAGTATGAATTGTCATTTTTGATTAAAAATACTACTAAAATACTGCGTTGAATATTTTGATCTTTATTTCTCTCGATGATATAAAAGATACACTCGTTAAATAAAATGTTATAAGTTTCATGGAAAACATTAATAAAATTGCAGAGCTTTTTTGGAATAACAAAATCAAGGGCAAAGAGCCGGTATTCCCGTTAAATAAAGAAATTAGCTCCTTTAAATACACAATTGAATTGGAAGACTTGGGATATTTGCAAAAGATATCCAATAATAATCGTCTTTCACAATTTTCAATAATTACTGCGATATATTCCCTATTGCTGCACAAATATTTTTATAATTATACAGGCATTATTACCTCTTACAACTCTTTGATAGGAAATAAAGATTCCAATCCTTTCTTTTTGGAAGACGATACCAATTCATCAAACAAATCTTTTAAGGAGCATTTACAAACAATATCCGAAGAAATCCAAAACAAATTGGCTTATGCAGCCTATGATTCAGCCTGTTTGGATTTAGCCTGTTATTCCCATTTTGGAATCAGTTTAAACGATGGGTCAATAGAGGCGAGTAAATGCAAAGGCGTTTTATTAAATTTTAATATAACCGATGAGGTATTAGAATTAGTAATTTACTATAATGAAGATTTTGTCGAAAAATCATTACTACAGCATTTAGGTTCCGGTTTTAGGAAAATTTTAGTCCATCTTCAGGAATTTATTAACGGTGACACAAATGAGTTTGATTTATTAGGCTCAGAAGAGAAACATCAGTTATTATTTGATTTTAACAATACTACAGTAGATTATC
>NZ_FRBX01000007.1:179401-383639 GCF_900142715.1 Flavobacterium pectinovorum
TCTCAATTTAGCTAAAATCAATTCTCCCAGGGATCTGGCCTATCTGATCTATACTTCTGGAACAACAGGAAATCCTAAAGGAGTAATGATCGAACATACTTCTTTAGTAAACAGATTAACCTGGATGCAAAAAGCATATCCATTAAGCTGCGGTGAAACCCTTATCCAAAAAACGACCTATTCATTTGATGTTTCGGTTTGGGAATTAGTTTGGTGGGCTATCTACGGAGCAAAACTTTCTGTTGCTAAATCGGGAGCAGAAAAAGATCCGGCTCAATTAATACAAAACATAGATGAAAATCAGGTAACGGTAATACATTTTGTTCCTGCCATGTTATCTGTTTTTTTAGAATATGTTAAGGAAAATCCAAATGAAAAAGAACGCATAAAAAGCTTAAAACAGGTATTTGTAAGTGGTGAAGCATTAACATTGCACCAAAGGGATTTGTTTTATAAGGAGTTGTCAGGTATTTCTTTGATGAATCTTTATGGCCCTACAGAAGCCAGTATCGATGTAAGTTATTATGATTGTGCAGAGCAGCATAACATTAGTTCTGTTCCAATTGGCAGGCCTATTGATAATATCAGTTTATATATTCTTGACGAAAAATTATCTTTAAAACCCATTGGTTCAGTTGGCAAACTATACATTGCCGGGGTTGGAGTTGCCAGGGGCTATTTGAATAAAACAGCGCTTACAGAAGAAAAGTTTGTCAACAACCCTTTTATTGAGGGCACAAAAATGTATGATACAGGGGATTTAGCCAAATGGCTTGCTGATGGAAACATTGAATACATTGGCAGAAAAGATCATCAGGTAAAAATTCGTGGTTTTAGAATAGAATTAGGTGAAATAGAAACGCATTTATTTCAATATTCAAACGCAATAAAAAATGTAATTGTTGAGATTAAAGAAGTAAATCAGGAGAAAGTAATTGTTGCTTATTATGTTTCTGAATCGAAAATCGATAAAATAGAAATCCGTCATTATCTAGAGGAAAAACTTCCTGAATACATGATTCCGAATTTCTATATCGCGTTAGACAGTATTCCTGTCACTTCTAATGGTAAGGTTGATAGAAAAGCGCTGCCTTCTGTTACCGCAGATGATATTATCAGGGGTGAATATGTAGCGCCAAAAAACGAAACTCAGGATAAATTAGCAGCGATTTGGCAAGACGTTTTAGGAATTGAAAAAGTAGGTATTACAGATAACTTTTTTAACCTGGGAGGAAACAGTTTAATCATCGGGCAAGTTATCAATAGAATACATAAAGAACTTCATCAGGGTATAACTTTTAAAGCGTTTTTTTCTAGTCCGACAATTGAAGAAATTAGTCTAAAATTACAGGCACAAGATTTTGCCTTCATTCCTAAAACTCAGGAGAAAGCATCATATCCTGTAACCAAATCTCAACACAGATTATGGATATTGAGCCAACTAGAAGGAGGTTCTTTGGCTTATAACATGCCTGCAGTAGTAAAATTAAAGGGAAACATTGATACAATTAAATTTGAAGAATCCTTTGCATTTTTAATCCAGCGTCATGAAATATTGAGAACCTATTTTAAAACGAATAAAGAAGGACAAGTTCATCAGTTTATAGTACCGGCAGAAGAAATTAATTTTAAGATAACAGAAAAAGATTTTACATCTGAAAAAGACCAAAGTGCAGTATTTGCCTATTTACAGGAAAACAACGCAATTGCTTTTGATTTAGAGCAAGCTGCATTGATAAGAGCAAGTCTGGTTAAATTGAAAGAAGATGAATTTGTGTTTTTCCTGTCGATGCATCATATCATTGGCGATGGATGGTCAATAGAGTTATTGGTATCAGAAATTGTAAAAATCTATAATGCGTTAACACAAGGAATAGAAGCTAAGCTGCCTGAATTAAGCATTCAATATAAAGATTATTCAGTATGGCTTAATGAAGTACTGCAACAGGAAAAAAGCCAGGAATCTAAAGCGTTTTGGTTACAGCAGTTTGCCGGGGAATTACCGGTATTAGATCTGCCGAGTTTTAAAACACGCCCATTGGTTCGTACCTATAATGGAAACAGTCATACACATATCTTTCCAAAAGAATTTCTAAATAAACTGAAAACCTTTTCAAAAGAGCATGATGCAACCTTGTTTATGACCTTAATGGCCGGAATCAATGCTTTATTGCACCGATATACGGGACAAAATGATATCATAATTGGAACTCCGGTGGCCGGAAGAGAGCATCCGGATTTGGAAAACCAAATGGGATTATTTTTAAATACTCTAGCGATACGAACCCAATTCGAGGAAAAAAACAGTTTCCTTGATTTATTAAATAAAGAAAAAAATATCCTGCTGGAAGCTTACGAACATCAAAATTATCCATTTGATGCGTTGTTGGCCGAATTGAATTTAAAGAGAGACACGAGTCGTTCTGCTCTATTTGATGTTTTAGTGGTATTACAAAACCAAAGACAGGTAAAAAGCCTTGTTAATGAAGAACAATTAACAGGTTTACAAATAGAAAATTACGAATTTGAAAGCAGAAATTCTAAGTTTGATATCACTTTTACTTTTTCTGAGTCAGATGTTTTAACCTTGTTAATAAATTATGATTCAGATATTTATGATCAATCGTTAATTAAAAGAATGTTTTCTCATTTTGAAAACATTCTGATAAAATCATTAGAGCAACCTGAAAACCCTATAGAAGAAATTGATTTTCTAACAGTTGAGGAGCGACAAGAACTTTTAGTTGGATTTAATGATATATCGGTAGATTATCCTATGGATAAGACCATTATAGACTTATTTGAAGAGCAGGCTAATAATTTTCCTGATGCTATTGCCGTTGTTTTTGATGATGAAGAACTCACTTATAAAGAGCTTAATGAAAAAGCAAATCAACTGGCGGATTATCTTTTAAGCAATGGACTTAAAAAAGGAGATTTTGTTTTGCTTTGTTACAATTCGCATATGAGTATGTCAATTGTGGGGTTACTGGGCATCATGAAATCCGGAGGTGTATATGTGCCGCTGGATGCTGATATACCAGAGGAAAGAGCTGCCTATATAATAAACGATACCAAAGCCAACTTTGTTATAACAAATGATGCTGATTCAGGAATTTTTGTAAATCAAAATATTCAAATCATCACATTAAACAATAAAAGTGACAATCAATTTTTAAAAGAAAAAGGATTAAATATTAATAATACAACACCGGATAATTTAGCGTATTTAATCTATACTTCTGGAACCACAGGCGCTCCAAAAGGAGTAATGGTGAATCAGCAAAATTTAACGGATTATTTTTATGGACTGAATTCCAGAATTCAAATCGATCAGGCTAAAACATTTTTACTAATGTCTTCCTTATCAACAGATTTAGGAAATACCACTTTGTACAGTTCCTTAATTTATGGTAAAACATTGCATTTATTGTCTAAGGATTCTTTAAGAAATATAGAATATGTACATCAATATTTCGATCAAAATGACATTGACTGCATTAAAATAGTGCCTACTTTCTGGAAAGCATTAGTGAATGAAAATAAGCCTTTGCTGCCTAAGAAAATGATTGTTTTTGGAGGAGAAGAATTGTCAAAAGGGATCATTGAAAAGATAAAAGAAGTAAATAATGAATTAAAGATTGTTAATCATTATGGTCCTACAGAAACAACTATAGGAAAGCTTATTTACCCTGTGGATGATAAACCATTACAGGACAGAACGCCTCTGGGACGTACTTTTTCGAACGCATCTGCTTATGTTCTGACAGAAGATTTAGTTCCGCTTCCGATAGGGATTATTGGAAATCTCTATATTTCGGGGGCAGGAGTTTCTAATGGTTATTTAAACAATCCTGATCTTACGAAGGTTAAATTTATCGATAATCCTTTTGTGATTGGTGAAAGAATGTATAATACCGGAGATTTAGTTAAATGGTTACCCGAAGGAAATATTGAATTCATAGGAAGAAAAGACGGACAAGTAAAAATACAAGGAAACAGGATTGAACTTGGGGATATCGAAGTAACGATAGCCAGGAATCAATATATAAAAGAAAGCTGTGTAAAAGTCGATAAAAATTCAAATTCAGAAAATATACTAATAGCCTATTTGGTAACTAAAGAAGGATATGATGAGGATGAATTTAAAGAATATCTGACTCAAAAAATGCCTGTTTATATGATTCCTGCCGTACTAGTGATAATGGAATCATTGCCAATGACTTCTAATGGTAAAATTGATAAAACAAGATTGCCAAAAATAGAAAGCATAAAAGAAAATGCCGAAATTATCCTTCCGGAAAATGAAGTACAGCAAACGCTTGTTATTATTTTAATGGAACTCTTCAAAAAAGATGCTATCTGCATTACCGATAACTTTTTTGAATTGGGCGGGAATAGTTTATTGGCCATTCAATATATAAATTCAATAAATAAAAAACTTATTCTGGATTTAAAGCTAAAAGATATTTTTAGCAAACCAACTGTCAGAAGTCTGAGTAAATTTATTAACGGGCTGGATTTGAAACATAATTCGAACCTTGTAATAGAAAAATCCCAAAAAACGGCATCATTATTATCCAGCAATCAAAGGAGATTATGGATTTTAAGTCAGGATGAAACAGAATCCAGCGCTTACAATATTTCGACAGCATTGCTGATTGAAGGCACTTTTAGTGTCAAAGATTTTATAAATTCATACGATGAGCTTATTAAAAGACACGATAGTTTTAGAACAAGATTTGAATTTGACGGAGAAAATCCTATTCAATTTATACAAGAAGAGGCAGCGCCAATAATTGAAATTGAAGATTTTGATTATTTACCTGAAAATGAAGAATTAGTAAAGATTTTAAATAAAGAAAACCTGATAAGTTTTGATTTAAGTGCTGCTCCTTTATCAAAATTAAAGATACTTAAATTACCCAATGATACTTACTTTGTCATTATCGTCATGCATCATATTATAAGTGATGGATGGTCTTTGAATATTTTAATAAACGAATGGGTCGAAATATACAATGCACTCGTAACGAACAGCAAAAACACTTTGCCGGAAGTTGATTATACTTATCTGGACTTTGTTTCATGGCAAGACACTATAAAAGAAAATGACGAACATAATGAAAATGTTCAATATTGGAAAAACAGGCTGGAAGGCGGAATAGAGAAATTAAACCTGATTAAAAACCAGCATCCTGTTAAAAACGATAGTAAAAGTGAAGGTGATGTTGCTGACTTTTATATTGAAGATGAAGTTTTTGCCCTGCTGAAAAGAATCTCAATTGAGCAAAATATTTCGCTGTTTTCAATTTTACTGACAAGTTTCAGTGTTTTACTGCATCATATTTCAGATCAAAAAAATATAGTGCTGGGAACCTCTATTACCGGAAGAAACAGAAAAGAATTTGAATCTATTATAGGCTTTTTTGTGAATACATTACCGATAAAAACAACAATCAATCCAGACGAAACATTCATTGACCTGCTCATCAGAGCCAATGCTGACATCATGCAGGATATTGATCATCAAAATCTTTCTTTGGAAGAGTTGGTAAAACTGAATTTGAGAGGGAAAAATGATTCGAATGCATTATTCCAGGGCAGATTTGTGTTTAATGAAGAATTATATGATTTAAATAATGTTGCCGAGAAAATTCAGGTAAATAAACTTGAAATTTTTACACCAAAGGAGTTTACTGCAAAATTCGATTTTAGTCTTGTGATGAGAATTAGAAAAAACAGGCTTTTAGGATCTCTGGACTATAAAAAAGAATTGTTTGATGCCCAATACATGGATTTGATTACAGAAAGTTACAAACATATTCTAACCCGAATAAGCCAAAATCAAACAGAAAAAATACATTCATTAAATTCTTTTGAAGGAATGTATACAGCGTATATGGAGACTAAAACCCAACAAAAAAATAAACAAGTATTTGATAGCTTCCTTAATTACATGAATAAATAAAACATACTGAAAAAGGATTGTCAACGTCGAAATATTTTATTGACAATGGCCGATTTAAGACAATGGCAAATTGACCATACCATAATTTTGATAGTGTTTATTATTTCAAAATTGTAATAAAAAAGTTTAAAGAAAAAGTAATTAAATTGAAATACTAAATGATTAAAATTAATCTAAATAAAATTTTGCTGTTAATATTCTATTCGTTAGTAAATACCTTATTAACGCTTGGAATTATATATATACTAAATATCGCAATAACAGATGAAAATTTTAAATCTAAGAATTATCTTGTAATTACATTCTTTTCTTTTATTGTTTATTCTTATCTGTTAAACCTGTTTTTTCAGAAAAAAATAATTGATTACACATACAATTTTGTGTACGATAATGAATTATTCCTGGCTAAAAAGCTTCAAAATTCCTCCTTAAAGCAATTAGAGACTTTAGGAACTGAAAGAATATATGGAATTATAGAAGAAATGAGAGTTTTTATATTTCTACCGGGGATTATGACAAATACGCTCAATTCTTTATTAATGATTTTGTTATGTATTGGTTATTTATTTATACTATCCTATAAAAGTACATTAGTGATCGTTGTATTGATTGCTATGATAGCCTATGTGTACTTTCTTGTTGGAAAAAAATTATCAAAAAAGTTGAGTGTTTTAAGAAGTCAGAATGATTTTTTTAATAAATACATTCATGATATTATTCAGGGATTCAAGGAATTAAAGATAAGTGAAACAAGAAAAAATAACTTATACAATAATGTATCTGTCAATAGAACAGACGCTAAAGATTTAGACAAGTTTTTAGCCAATAATTTTAACGCTATCAATATATTAAGCCAATACGGACTCTATGTAGTTTTTGGTGTTATTCTTTTTTTACTTCCCGCATTTGGCATAATTCAGGCAAAAGAAATGGTCTCTTTTGTAACCGTATTGTTATTTATGTCAGGGCCTTTAAATAAGTTAATTACAATGCAAAACATGTACACAAGGACAAGTATTGCTATAAAAAGAGTAAAATCGTTTTTTAAAGAAATTAACGCAAACGAAATTGAAGAGAAAAAGGAACAATCGCAAGTAATTGATTTTGAAAATTTACAATTTAAAGACTGTAAATTCGAGCATAATCCTTCTTTCGGATTAGGTCCGATAAATCTTTCTATAAATAAAGGTGAAACCATTTTTATAATTGGAGGAAATGGAAGCGGTAAAAGTACTTTTATAAATCTGCTAACCGGTTTATATAGCCCTTCATCAGGTGAAATTTTATTAAATAATACTCCGGTTCAATCCAATACTCCTAATTATCAAAATTTACTATCTGTAATATTTACTGATAACTATATTTTCTCTCAAAATTATGATAATTATTCTCTTAAGAATAATAACGAGTATATCTCTTTATTAAAACTAATGGAGCTGGATAAGGTTCTTCCTGACGATGAAGAATCATCTGCAAGAAGAAAATTTTCTAAAGGTCAGAGTAAAAGAATGTCTATGATATTTGCGATGCTTGAAAAAAGCCCGATACTAATTTTAGACGAATGGGCAGCAGATCAGGACCCTTATTTCAGAAAGTATTTTTACGAGAAATTAATACCAATGTTCAAACAACAAGGCAAAACAATTATTGCAGTTACTCATGATGACGCTTATTTTCAACACGCAGACCGGATTTTAAAATTCGAATACGGAAAAATAATAAAAGATATAAGCATAGAAAAAAATGAATTTAGTCAAGCTATTTTATGGAACAATTAATCAATAATTTCTCTCTCACACTCCCACAGCAAGATATTTATTTTGAGCAAATCCTCTACCCAAACGATCCTATATACAATATTGGTGCAAAAATCGAAATTAGAGGAAGTATCAATGTAGATGCTTTTAAGGATGCTTATATTCATTTAATAAACCAACATGATGCGTACCGAATTATTATAGATTCCAATAATGACATCCCTTATTTTTATATACTTGATAACCATAATTCTGAATTAGAATATATTGATTATTCTAACGAATCTGATGCTGAGAGAATTTCTCTGGAATTTATGCGTAAAAATTTCCAGACGCCATTTTATTTGAATAAAAAAGAGCTGTTGCATAAATTTATTTTAATTAAAGTACAAGACGATTTATATTATTTATTCTCTAAATACCACCATATTATTACAGATGGCTGGGGTACATCTTTAATGTTTCAGCGTTTGGTTCAAAATTATAATGAGATAGTGGAACACGGAAAAATACTATCTGATTATCCATTTAATTATATTGATTTTGCTCATGATGATATTAATTATCAAGGTTCTGATGCTTTTTTGGAAGACAAAAAATTTTGGACCAAAGAATTTTCAAATTTACCGGACGCACTAATTCCTTTGATTTCTGAAAAAAAGAATGAAAGCAAAAGAAAAGAAATATACATCAAGAGAGAAATATACAATCAAATCAACGAACTGGCTGGTAAGCATAATGCTTCTACTTTTCATATCATTTTAGGGGTATTGTATGTCTACTTCGGCAGATATTACAGAACGGATGATTTATCTATAGGTATCCCGGTATTAAACAGAGGAAAATCAAGTTTCAAAAAAACTGTTGGACTATTTATGGGTATTGCGCCTTTACGTCTGGCATTAGATTGTGACAATTCTTTTCAGGAATTAATTTTACAAATTAAAAATAAACTACGTCAGGAATACAGACATCAAAGGTTTCCTTTGGGTAAACTCATTCAGTCATTAAATATATTTGAAGAGACAGAGCGACTGTTTAACATTACATTATCTTACGAAAAACAAAACTATTCCAGTCATTTTAACGGGACAAAAACAACCGTTATCCCTTTAAGCCATGAATCTGAAAGAGTTGCATTGGCCGTTTATATCAGAGAATTTGATGAGCAGGAAGATGTAAAAATTGATTTTGATTATAATGTAAGTTATTTAAGCGAATCTAATATTGATGAATTTGCCATTCATTTTGAAAATATACTGCATGAGGTATTAATTGACCCATCTCAAAAAATTAAAAATATAAATTACCTTTCTGTACAGGAAAGAGAAAAAATTATAAAAGAATTTAATAACACAACTGTTTCATATCCTTCTGAAACCTTCGTGGATATTTTTCTGAAAAATGTAAAATTATTTCCGGATAAAATAGCCGTTAGTGATGGTGACGAAGAATTAAGTTATTCGCAATTAGATTTTGAATCCAATAAAGTAGCGACTTATATTCTTCAAAATATCGATTCGCAGGAAAAAAAGCCAATAGCAGTTTTATTAAACAGATCGGCTAATTTAGTATGTGTATTATTGGGAGTTATTAAATCTGGAAGACCCTATATTCCTCTTGATCCTAATTTCCCTAAGGAACGATTGGAATATATTATAGAAAACAGCAAATGTGAAAGTATCATTATAAGCGAAGATCTTTCTGTTAGTTTTGATTTTAAAAATACTAAAGAATTCATATTAGAAAAGATACAAGATTTTCGAGCTGAAAATTATATCACGGCATTGCCAACTTTTGACGATACGGCCTATATAATTTATACATCCGGTTCAACCGGAAATCCTAAAGGGGTTGAAATTGGGCACAAATCCTTAATCAATTTTTTATGGAGTATGCAAAAAGAGCCAGGTATCACTGCTGATGATATTTTTTATGCAGTTACTACGTATTCATTTGATATTTCAATTCTTGAGTTATTCCTGCCTATAATTTCAGGTTCGGCTTTGCGTGTTGTTAAGAGCAATGTGCTTTCTGATTTAACAAAAGTTATTTCAGATTTAGAGCATACAAAACCAACCATTATACAGGCAACTCCAAGTTTTTTTCAAATGTTGTTTCATGCCGGATGGAAAGGAAATAAATCCTTAAAAATACTTTGTGGAGGAGATTTACTGAGTGAATCATTAGCCGGCAAACTTATTAATACTTGTAAAGAAGTTTGGAATATGTATGGTCCAACGGAAACTACAATCTGGTCGAGTACTAAAAAATTAGTGCAGCCCCGTGATGCCAAAAACATTGGTAAGCCAATAGACAACACCTCTTTTTATATTTTAGATCAATGGCTTAATCCGGTTTCGATTGGTGCAATTGGAGATATTTATATTGGTGGTCACGGTCAGGCCAAAGGATATTACCTCAATACTGAATTAACAAATGAAAGATTTCCTTATATAACTGCTTATAATGAAAGATTATATAACACAGGAGATTTAGGTAAATGGAATGATAAAGGCGAAATCGAATTTTTAGGAAGAAATGATTTCCAGGTTAAAATAAGAGGCTATCGTATTGAGTTAGGTGAGATTGAAGAAAAATTGGTTAAAATACCTACTATTGACCAGGCCATCGTAATTACTAAAAAAATAAATGACGAGGCTTTTCTGGTTGCTTTTGTAAAAACAAATGATCTGTTTCAGGAAGATTTGGTTACCGAAATTCTGCAAAAAGAATTACCGGAGTATATGGTGCCTAAAATCATTGTAAGATTAGAAAACTTTCCATTAACCCCTAACAACAAAATCGACAGAAAAGCACTGGCAAACCAAAATATAAGCTATAGTCTGCAGGATGTAGAGATGCCACAAACCCAAACAGAAGAAAAGCTGCTTGAAATATGGTTAAAAAATCTGCCTGTAAATCAGATAAGTATCACAGATAACTTTTTTAAATTAGGCGGACATTCCTTAAATGCAGTTCGAATAATATATGAGATAAATGCTTTATTTGCCTGTAATTTGTCTCAAAAAGATATTTTTATTAATCCGACTATTAAATCTATAGGTGCATTAATCGAAAATACATCTAAGGGAAGTATATCCAATCCAATTTCAAATGCTCCGGAGAAAGAGTTTTATGATCTTACCCATGTTCAAAAAAACATATGGATAGCATCTCAGCGTACTGAAGCATCAATAGCATATAATATGAATGCTATTTATGAAATTCAGGGGAGTCTTAATATTTCTATACTAAATCAGGCGCTATCGCAGGTTATCAATAAACAGGAGAGTTTAAGAACTAACTTTTTTGCATTAGAAGGAATTCCCAAACAAAAAATTAAATCTTCTGGTGAAGTAAATTTTCAATTAAAAACTATTGAAGTAAAAAGTGAACAATTTGATGCAATAGCCGCTTCAATTTTATATAAAGAATTTGAATTAGAAAAAGATTTATTACTAAGATTATACCATGTTGTGGTAGATGAATATAAACACTATTTGTTATTTTCAACACACCACATTATTATGGATGGATGGTCTGTTGAAATATTTATAAAAGAATTAATGGTTATTTATAATCAATTGTTTGAAGGAATTGAATATAAAATCAACCCATTACCATTTCAGTTCAGAGATTATTCAGAATGGATAAATAACCAGCCTCTAGATGAAAATGCTAATGCATATTGGGTGAAAGAATTGAAAGGTTATCAAGCCAAAGATTCATTTTTAAAAGACCTAAAGCATGATAAGGTTTCATTTAATGGCAATCAGGTACATTTTTTAATTGATGCCAATGAAAAAGCAGAGCTGGTTAAATTAGCAGACACTTTTAATTTAACCTTATACTCCATATTAATTTCATTAACAGGTTCTTTTATACATAAGTATTCAAAGCATAAAGATATTTGTATTGGCACTGTAAATTCTGGTCGAAATTCTACAGAATTATTCCCATGCATAGGAATGTTTGTAAATACAGTTCCATTACGATTTATGATTGAGGATGAAGATACTTTTAAAGAAGTGTCATATACTATTAATCAAAAAATTATTGATTCATTTCAGTATTCAAATTTCCCTTTTGCAACATTACAAACTAAAAATTCACAATTATTCGATGTAATGATTGCATATCAAAATCCGGATTTTTCATTAACTGATATTTCTGGATTTAATGCATTGGAAACTAAGCCATTTCAATATAAACATAAAGTCAGCAGATTTCCTTTAACGTTTAATTTTTATCATGATGATGATAAATTATGTTGTGCCTTAGAGTACAATTCAGATTATTATTCACTTAATAATATTACTATAATTATTGAAAAATTTAAAAAAATTATAAAAGAAATCATAAAAAGTCCTGACGATAAATTGGCAGATTATGACATTCTATTGCAAACAGAAAAAGAAATCAAGCAAAACATCGAAATCAATTTTAACTTTTAAATCAGAATATCAAACATATGAAACGTATACTATCGATTATTTTTTTATTTATTATTTCCACAAATTGTATCGCGCAATATAATATATCGGGTAGTATAAAAGATAGTAAGGAAAGTGGTGTGTCATTGGCAAAAATTGAAATTATTGCAGTAAATGATACCGTAAAAATTCGCCCTGTCCAATCGGGAATTGATGGCACATTTAATATAAAAAACATAAAAAACGGCAATTATATTTTAATTGTTTCTGCTTTGTCTTTTCAGGAATATAAAACAGATATCGTTATAGAAAACAAAGATCTGGATATTAGTCCCATTATATTGGTAACGGATAATGTTTTGAAGGAAGTTGTGATATCAACAAAAAAACAGCAAATGGTTCAAAAAACCGATCGTTTGGTTGTTAACGTTGAAGGAACTCCAATAGGGATTTCCGGGAGTGCTTTAGAAGTATTGCAAAGAATGCCCGGAGTAGATATTGGCTCAAACGGAAATGCAATAACGCTAAATGGTAAAACAGAAGTAGGTATAATGATCAATGACAAGTTGGTTAGAGTTCCTATTGCATCTCTTTTGCAAATGTTAAGCAGCACCAATGCAAAAGACATTGAAAAAATTGAATTAATATCAAATCCACCATCTAAATATGATGCAGAATTTACCGGTGGATTAATCAATATCAAACAGATTAAAAAAAATACTGAAGGAACAAATGGCGGTGTTCTTTTAGGATTGGGTTATGGAAAAAAAGATAAGGAAAAAGCGGGAATAAACTGGAATACCAGAAAAAAGGACATTAATTTTTTTGGAGATTTAAATTTTGACAGAAATAACAATCCCCGACAATTTACCAATTCTTCTACCATACAATCAGATAACAATGCCTTTTATAATAAAACGGTTAGCGACAGATATCCGGTAATAAACGGCTATTCCGGAAGGTTAGGACTGGACTATTATATAAATGATAAAACCACACTTGGATTGCTTGTTAATGGCAATACAAGTAGATTTAAACAAGAAGTATTTGGGAATACTGCACAGAGTGAATCAGCTGGTACTAATTCGTCAATAGTTTTATTTAATGATGAAGACAGCCAGAGAGATTTATTTAGTACCAATATTAATTTCAACACAAAAATTGATGATTCACAATCCTTAAACTTTGATATTGATTATTTGAACTATTATAACGGAGCTCCCACTAATTACCAAAATACTTATTTTGATGCTGCCGGAGCTGCATATAAAAATGAAACTTTTTCGGCAACAAAAAAGACTCCCGTGAATGTTTGGGTTGGAAAAGTAGATTATTCAAAAGAAATAAACAAAAATGTAAAATTTGATTTAGGATCAAAATATACCAATTCAAATCTCGATAATAACGTACTTGTAGAAGATCTGATAAATGGTGCATATATAAGGAATGAAGAATTTAGCGAAAAGTCGGATTTAGTTGAAAATATAGCAGCGGTCTATTCTTCTATGGATTGGAAAGCAAATGGCAAGACAGATATTAAACTTGGTTTGCGTTACGAATATTCAACTCAGGATTTAAACTTATTAAGCAAAGGAAATGTTCTTGATTCTAAATTGAGCGAGCTTTTTCCATCCTTGTTTCTATCCAGAAAATTAAATAAGGACAATACTTTGCAATTTTCTTATGGAAGAAGAATTGCAAGACCTACTTATTTTGATTTGGCTCCCTTTGTTTTATTCCTGGATCCAAACACATATTATTTTGGTAATATTGAGCTTAAACCATCTATCAGTAACGCATTTTCAACAAATTACCAATATAAAAAATATTTAGTATCGCTGGAGTACACAATTGAAAAAAACGCGATAGCCAGATCACAAACCATATTTCCGGATAACACAACCCAACAAGTTTTAACTTCCTTAAATATAGATTATTTAAAGGTTTTAAATTTTTCTCTGTCTTTACCATTTAAGATTGCAGATTGGTGGGATATGCAAAATAACCTTCAATTATCCTATTTAGATCAAAAAATGGATGATCAAAAAGAGGATGATACATTTTATGTTTTAAGAACTTCCCAAAACTTCACATTACCAAAAGACTTTTCTATTCAGGTATTTGCTTCCTATAATTCAAAAAGGATATCAGGAGTAAGCAATATAGATGATTATCAGAGAGTAAATTTAAGTATAGATAAAAAAATTCCAAAATGGGATAGTAGAGTCCAATTGAGTTTTAGCGACATTTTTGGACGTGATTATAGTTTTGAGTCTACAGAAAATTTGAACAGCTCTTATGTTCTTTATAGTTATGAACCGCGTGTTATAAGGTTAACTTTTACCTATAATTTCGGAAATAATCAATTAAAAAAACAAAGAAAAAGAGAAACCGGTTCAGATGAAATTAAAGAACGAATAGACTAAATTATTATGAATACATCAGAAAGAATACATACTATAAATAAAGGCGTTGAATTATTATTATCCAACAACCAAGATATTATTTCATTGGTTTCAATAGGAAGTTTTTCTCAAAATTCGATAGATCAATTTTCCGATATAGACTTGTATCTGTTTACTAATAATCCTAAAAAATATTTAGATAAAGAGAATCATTCATGGATTAATCCTTTAGGAAAGATAATATCAAGAAGAGTATTTAAAGACTTGCAGGAAGGAGTCGATAAAAACAAAGTGATTCTAGAGGATGGTTTAATGTATGATTTAACAATTATTGATATAAAAAAAATCAAGCTTATAAGCTATTATTTAAAACTAAAAAATATTGGCTTGAAATTGTTACTTCCAGGGTTTTTACAAAAAAGTGTTGAGGGAAGTATTTTAAAATTCTATGATACTATAAAAAGAGGGTATAAAATTCATGTCGATAAAATTAATCTGAAAGAAATATTAGAAAGAACTATTACTTTTTCTGAGACTATTACTTTGGATAAAAAATTAGACAAAAAAATATTTTTTCAGCATTATAATTTTTTTTGGCAATCCTGTTATACCGCATCGATTAAGCTAATAAGAAAAGATTTTTATTTTACAATTCTAACTTATGATAATTACATAAAAAAAGAATTAGTAAGAATGATAGAATGGGAAGCAGCCCTAAACAAAAAATCAACAGATGTTTTTTATAATGGTTTAAAAATATATGATTGGAGCGGAGAAGAAATTTATCATGATTTATACGGAACGTTATTATCTGATAATATAAATAACATGCAAAATTCACTAATTAAAACAGCTGAATTATACCAAAAATTTTCAACCATTGTGGCCAACGAATATAATTTTTCTTTAAATAAAGAATTTGAAAACTTCGTGATTGATTTTATTAAAAATGTGGCTATTCCGGAAGTATTAAACAATAAAGAAATCTTATCTGAAAACACCTGAAATATTTGTTGAACCCAATTATACAATAAAAAAAGAGAACAGAGAAACAAATAAATATGTGAACTTCTTAAATAATATAAACAAATAAATACCACGAATATGGAAAATAGTTTTAACAGCCTTATCAATATCCAGCCTAAGGAAATAAGTGATAAATTTCCTAAAGATATAAAGTTTGAAATAATAGGGAATGAATATACAAAAATAGCAGTTATAACCTCGGTTGAAGATAATGAACTGGAAGGTTGGCTCGCAAAAAACAATAATTTTGTAGATGAAATTTATGAAAAAAACAGAATTATTTTATTCAGAAAATTTAAAAGCTTTACCTCCAAAACAGAATTTTCTTCAGTTGTTGACAATCTATCCTTAGGCGGTGCTTTGGAGTATGCAGAACCTTCTTCTCCAAGAACGAGACTGGAAGATAAAATATATACTTCGACAGAATATCCTAAAGAACAGTCTATCCCTCAGCATAACGAGCATTCTTACTCAAAATCCTGGCCCAAAAAGCTGTTTTTTTATTGTGAACGTCCCTCAGAGATCGGTGGTTGTACGCCTATCTGTAATAGTTCGGCTGTGTATAATAAAATCCCGTCTGATATTTCCAAAAGATTTGAAGATAAAGGAGGCGTAATGTATGTTCGAAATTTTAGTCAGGAAATGGATATTCCGTGGGAAACTTTTTTCGGAACATCAGACATAAAAGAAGTAGAGAAATACTGTAAGGAGCATCATATGAACCTTACACAAATCGATCAGACCAGACTTAGAATTGATTACGTTGCACAGGCAACACTTCTTGATAAAGCTACCAATAAAAAAATATGGTTCAATCAGGCGCATCTTTTTCATTACAGTAATCTGGATAGTGATGTTTACAATTATTTGATAGATGCCTACGGAATAGACAATCTTCCGCGCAACAGTTATTATGGAGATGGTACAGCCATATCCATCGCTGATCTGGAGGTGATAAGACAAGCCTACGACGATGTGGCTTTCAGGTTTGATTGGGACAAAGGAGATCTTTTGATGATGGATAATATTAATTTCACTCATGGCCGTGATTCTTATGACGGGGCAAGACAGCTTTTTGTATCTATGTCTGAAGAAGATAATATTAGCAACTACGTAAAAGCCTCAGCCACAAAAAAAGTAACTGAAGCCAGAAAAAATACAGCGTCTTTCTTTATCACCAACGAATCCAAATATGGAGACAGTAAAGCAATGCTTAAATACAAACTTGCTTTATCGTGCAGAATGCTAAGAAGTCTTCAGCTTGATGAAGGAAGTATCAGCGGGCATATCAGTATGAAAGTACCCAATGAGAAAAATCTGTTTTGGGTAAATCCTTTCGGGATACTATTCGATGAAATAACACCAGACAATCTGATATTGGTAAACAACGAAGGAGAAGTCATTGAAGGAGAATATCCTATTAATGTAGCAGGATTCTGCATACACTCAGAAATACATAATACAAGCAGAGAAGCCAACTGTATCGTGCATACACACTCTCCGTGGGGAACGCTTTTTTCATCGCTGGAAAAACCTGAAATACTGATGCTTGACCAGAACAGCTGCATGTTCTATGATAATTATGTTCTGTATAATGAATTCGACGGTCCTGTTAATACAACAGACCGAGCCATTAAATTAGCAGAAAAGCTGAGGGATAAAAACGTTGCCATTCTGGCTAATCATGGAGCAATTGCTTGTGGAGAAAGTATTGAAACAGCTATGATGTACATGATCAGTCTGGAGCGTACACTTAGACTTAACGTACTGGCAAGACAGATGAACGAAAAAGTCAATCTTATAGATTCTCAAACAGCGCAAAATTCCAAAGAATGGATCAGCAATCCTATGGGCTTCAAAATTGAATTTGATGCTTTGGCGAGAAGAATCGAAAGAGAACACGCGGATATCAAAAACTACTATCCAATTTCTTTAAGCATATGATAAAAAGATATAATTTGTCACCACAGCAAAACCTCACGTATCTGGCGGCGGGTAAAGGTGACTTGTATAATGTAATGGTTTTTTCTCTGGAGAATATTCAGGGACAAAAGCTTTGTGATGATATAAAGGAAGTTCTGAAAGATGAATTATCTCTTTACATGAATATTACTTCCCCGGGAAAAGAAGCCTTTTTAAGTATTGAGCAGGAAAGAAATTTCGATGTAAAACTTGTGCATAAACAAGATATAGAAAATGCAGAGAACTCCGTATCCCAAGAACATAATCTAAGCATCACCATCATTCAGGATAATGAAAATGCTGTGTCGATAGCGTTCAGATATGGACTTTACTTTTTTGACAATTGGAGTATAATAATGCTGTACCACCGTATTTTAGAAAAGTATCACAAAGAAACTTATGATACGGCTGATATTAGCTACCTGCAATATTCTGCATGGAGAGAACATATTATAGGTGAAGAAGGGAATGAAGAAAATTCGGAATTCTGGAAAGATGTAATGAAAAAATTTCAGCCTTTCAGAACAAACCTTGAATTGAATGTTCCTGAGGAGGGAAAAAGGAAAACACAGATTCATATGCTGAGCAACAAGCTTGTGCAGTTACTGCAAAATGCGCCAATTGATAAAGAGATACTATTGTTATCAGGATGGCACTATACGCTTTGTCAGATATCTGCAGATAAAAATACAGTATTTGGTGCAGGATATGTAAGCCATGGCAGAAGCTTCGAGCAGCTTTATAAAAATATAGGACTTTATGCCAGTACTTTACCTTTTAATGCAGAAGCAGCAAAAGGTTTTTCAGGAATAGAAGAATACTGTGACAGCATAGGAAAACTGGTGGTATTACTGAACAGTCGAAAAGAATATATTCTTAATAATCAGGAATATGCAGATTTTATAAAATCAAACTTCAAGTATATTTTTGAATTTATTGATCTAAGTATAATTACTAAAGATAAAACTCCTTTGAGTCAGATTATAGATCGTCGAAATGACTATTCAGGTTTTATTGCCCAGATTTATTCTGCAAAAGAAGAAACTACTGTTGCCTTACATCATAATAATAGCATCAGAAGTGAAGATATTACCTACTTTATGCAGCTGTGGGAGCACAATAGTATTCAGATCATAGAAAGATATTCTGAAAATACAGCTGATATCGAGCCTTACGAAACAGGTGCCCAAAAACTGTTGAAGACAGAAAATACCGTGACTAAAGAATCGGTTTTGGAAAGATATGCAGGAATCGTGAAGCAGTTTCCGGACCATATTGCCATAGAAGATGAAAATGCAGCATATAGTTACAAACAGATCGATGACAAATCAAATGTACTGGCTGCGTTAATTCTGGATAAAATAGCAGATGCATCATCGCCAACAATAGGTGTAATGAGCGATTGGGACCATAATGTGATTGTTGCTTTTTTGGCGACATTAAAGATCAATGGAAGTATAGTTCCTATAGATCCTAATGATTCCCAACAGAGAATCACGCATATACTTAACAATTCTAATGCACAGCTTTTAATCACGGGAAGTAATTATGAGAAAGAGGAATTTGAACCAAAACTCCTTATTGATACACTGAATTTTACAGAAGGTACATCCAGTATATCCACGGGCAGTAATGCTATTCGTACGCCGGAAAGTACTTCATATATTATATATACGTCAGGAACAACCGGAGCTCCCAAAGGAGTTTGTATTCAGGATAAATCTTTGATAAACTATGTCGACTTCCTTAACGGAACACTTGGTATTAACCATAGCGACACCTCTATACTTCTTTCTTCTTATGCCTTTGATTTAGGCTATACAAGCTTATGGGGGACTTTACTTTCAGGAGGAAAATTACAGATGGTTAAAAAAGATACCCTGTATGATGTGGATGAGGTGATCAATACGATTACAGATAAAAAAGTAACCTATATTAAAACGACTCCGTCGTATTTTAACGCCATATTAAATGCAAAAAACTTTACTAAGATTGAAGGATCGGATCTTAAAAAAGTAATCTTGGGAGGAGAAAAAATAAAGACAAAAGATTTAGCAGACTTTAAAAAATCTTTCGGGACAATAGAAGTTATCAATCATTATGGCCCTACGGAAACGACTATTGGAACTGTTTTCAAAAAAATAAATAATATAGAGCAATACATTGAAAGGCCTGTAATAGGATCTCCGATTCCCAATAATTTTGCTGTTATTTTAGATGACAAAAAGAAAGAAGTTTCAAAATATGAGACAGGAAACGTCTTTATTGGAGGTGCAGGACTTGCAAAAGGATATTTGAATAATGAAGAACTTACTTCAGAAAAATTCATTGTTCATCCCGATTATGGAAGAATATATGCGACAGGTGACATCGGTTTCATCACTCTGGAAAACGAAATCATGTTTCTGGGAAGAGGAGACAGTCAGGTAAAAATCAGAGGCTACAGAGTAGAGCCGGATGAAGTTAAAAACATTATCAGAACTTTTTCGGGCGTAAGCGATTCAGCAGTATTGGCTGTAGAAAACAACGGAGATACAGGGCTTTGCGCTTTTGTAACCGGGATTACCAAAGAAAGTTCTTCAGATTTGGAAGAATACCTTAAAAATTCTCTGCCTGAATATATGGTTCCGGCCGAAATTTTATTTGTTGATAAAATTCCGTTAACGACAAATAACAAAGTTGATCAGCAGGCTCTTAAAGATTTATATGAAGAACATAAATCTGATAAAATGATTCATGATTCTTCTAAAGAAAATGAGATTTTTATAACCTCAGATTTACAGAAACATTTATTAAGGATATGGAAAGAAACCTTAATAACAGATGATATAACCGGCAGCAGCAACTTCTTTTCTTTGGGCGGACATAGTCTAAAGGGAATACAGATGCTCAACAAAATATATAAAGCGTTTAATGTAAAAATAACTTTGGGAGATATTTACAAATATCCCGAGTTTGAAAGCCTTTCAGAATTCCTGTTGGAAAAAGTAAATGAGAGTGGAGAATCTTCTTATACGAAGATTTCTCCCGTACCGGTTCAGTCGAGATATGAAGTTTCAAATTCTCAGAAACGAATGTGGCTGTCGACCATTAAAAAAGAAAGTGCAGCGTTGTTTAATGTTCCTATGAATTATTCAATCAATGGTTCTCTGAATATTGAGGCAATTAAGGCTTCTTTTGTGGCGCTTATACAAAAACATGAAACCCTTAGAACTATATTCAAATATGAAGATGGAGATATTTATCAGTACATCTTACCAATAGAGAATGTTGATCTGGAAATTCCTCTTATAGCCATACAGGATACACCATCAATGGTTGAATTTTTACGTCAGGAAAGATATAAATCCTTTGATCTTTCAAAGGAATTGCCTATTAGGTTAAACCTAATCAAAAAAGGAGAGACAGAATATATCCTTGCAACAACCCTTCATCATATTATTTCTGATGGTTGGTCGCGCGAGATTTTGTATAAAGAAATCAAAGAAAATTACAATAGATATCTTAAAGATAAACGTATCAATATTGAGCCTCTGGCAATACAATATAAAGATTATGTAAACTGGCACAAAGGCAAATATAAGACGCATGAAAATTTCTGGGAAAACTTTTTTGCAGAAGACATTCCTTCCCTGGATTTTCCGATAGATTATGTGCGTCCCGGTATGATTTCCTACAATGGAACCGCCATAAGCACAAAGATAAAAGAAAACTTTAACGGCCTGAAGCAAAGCTTAAATGAACAATCTCTTTCTCTGAACAATTATCTTGTTGGGATATATGGGCTCTTAATACATGCTTATAGTAATCAAAATAAATTCTATATCGGAACAATTTCTTCCGGAAGGACCCACGTAGATACAGAACAGATTATAGGATCTTTTATAAATTACCTGCCTTTAAAAATCAAGGTTTCATCAGGAGTGAATTTTCAGGAATTCCTTGAAGAAAACACAAAAGGATTTGTACAGGTGTATGAAAATGAAGACTATCCTTTTGACCTGATGGTAGAAAAGTACTTGCCGAATAATGATGCATCCAGAAATCCTTTTTTTGATACAACAATTATTCTTCATAATGAAGAAGAAGTATCCCGTACAGTACTGTTTGATGACGGTGTACAGATAGAAGAATTTGTACATGTAGAAGAAATAGGTACACACTCCAAAATAGAATTCAAAATAGATATTACGGTAAAAAAAGACGAACTCACAATTCGATTGGAATATAATACAGACATTTTTTCTGAAAGCAAAATGACAAAATTACTGCAGTTATATACAGATCTGATCGAAAAAATGGCAAATAATTCCGGCGATAATTTGAATGATGTTGTTGAGGCATTACGAATTGAGATGAATCAGGACCAAGAATTTTTAATATAATTTATAGAACAAATATGGAAATTATACATATTTTAAAAACACTCGGTACAAAAGGAGTAAGCCTGGAAGTTGAAAACACACAGATCAGACTGAAAGGTAATATATCCCAAATTTCTGTAGAGGAAAAAACATTTTTGAAGGAGAATAAAGAAAAAATAATAGATTATCTAATCAGGAAAGATACGTTTTATTTCTTTCGGGATGTGCTTTACTTTGGACACGAAGAGCTGGATAGCCTGGATCTGAATGATCTGAGGAATAGCGGAAACATTCAGAATACGGTATCCTCTGTAGTAAGCAAAAATATTTCAGATACAAAGTATAATGAAATAAAAAGGTTTACACAAGAGCATAATATTACCTCTCAGGCTTTGTTCCTGACAGTTTACAGAATACTCTTATATCGGTATACCGGACAGAAAAACATCATCCTTTGTACTAATCTTTTAAGTACAAATGAAGACAGAATACTGTTTATAAAGAATAAAATAGAGGACAAAGAAACCATAGAGAATCTTATTCGAAAAGAAAATGAAGCAATTCACGCTGCATCTGAAAAAGATCAGTGGAAAGATTTATTGGCAGATGGTGAGAAAAATAAACTGCTTGGAGAAATTGTAAAAACGGGAATGTTTTTTTCATACAATTCCGGAGAAAAGATATATGGCAAGAGATCCGAAGACAGAGGCAATTCATACCTTGATATTTTGATTAATGATGATCAGAATCAGTTGAATATCAGTATAGATTCTCATCCTTCATATAAACACGAACATATTCAACGGCTGTTGGATCATCTGGTAAATATAATTAACGCTTTACCAGTCAGCTTCAATACAGTTCTTCATGAGATCGGTTATATGTCCGAAAGTGAAAATCAGAGCCTTGAATATCTGGCTCCCACGGAATCACAACCATTGCAAAATAAAAGTCTTATTGCAAAACTTGAAGATTCTTTTGATAAATATTCTACAAAAACAGCGATTGATTTTGAAGGGAAATCATTGTCCTATGGAGACGTAAAATATTTGTCAGATAAAGTATCTCACTATATCAGCAGTTATACTGAAAACGGAAAAGGCCATGTTGGAATCTGTATCAATAAATCGGAATATTTTATCCCCGTATTGCTCGGAGTCATAAAATCAGGAAATGCATATGTTGTAATTGATCCCTTCATTCCTGAAGAAAGGAAAAAATCATTGCTGGAAGATATAAACTGTAAATTGATCTTCGATGAATTGCAGCTTCAGGATTTTTTAGATAAGATAGAAGAAATTGCTCCTGTAGAGCAGATAAAGCATGTTAGTCAGGATGATCCTGTGTATTTAATGTGTACGTCGGGATCTACAGGAAAACCTAAAGTGGCCATTAATACCCACAAAGGTTTTCTGAATCTGTTGGAATGGTATAAAAACGATATAGGAATTCACGAGAATGATAAAGTAGGTATTATCAGTAATATCAGTTTTGACCTTACTCAAAAAAACTATTTTGCACCGCTTTTAGCCGGGGCTACAATTTATTTGGAAAATACAGGATTGTATGATATTCCTTCCTTCATCCACAAAAATAAAATAACGGTAGCAAATGCAGCTCCGGCTATATTTAGCTCTTTTACAGATGCAGAGTATAAAGTATTAAACTCTTTGCGTAAAGTTATATTTGGCGGAGAAAAAATAGATCCTGTAATCATTAAAAATCTGAGGAATCTGGTAAGTGATATCAAAATATATAACTCTTACGGACCAAGTGAAGCAAGTGATGTCTCTTCATTTTATGAGATAAATGAAGAAAGTACAAAGAATTTCCCTATTGGTAAAGCTATCCCAAAGGTAAAAGTATACATTATGGATCATAACTATAATGTTCTTCCTTTAGGTCTCAAAGGAGAAATTGTTGTAGGAGGAATAGGTGTAGGCCTGGGATATGTAAACAATCCTCAGGAAACAGATATTCGTTTCTATGAACATCCTAAATACGGAAGGTTATACAGAACCGGGGATTTGGGAAGGCTGATGGAAGACTATAATATTGAATTCTTAGGAAGGAATGATTTCCAGGTAAAGCTGAGAGGAAACAGGGTGGAACTGCAGGAAATAGAATTTGCTGCAAGTAGCTATTCCAGCCATGTCAGAACCGTTTTGGCCAATATTGTTTCTTATAATTCAGAACAGTACATAGCAGTATATTATTGCTCGGATATGCCAATTAACAATGCAGAGCTGAAAAAATATCTGATGAAATATTTGCCGGACTATATGGTTCCTACCTATTACATTTCATTAGAAGAATTTCCGCTGACTCCAAACGGGAAAATTGACAGAAAAGCTTTGCCGGAAGTATCATTTAAAGATACCATACAGACGGAATATATTGAGGCAAAAGGTGATTTTGAAATTAAAATCCGAAGAATTTGGTCAAATCTTCTGAACCTTGAAGAATCCCAGATAAGCACAAATGCCAATTTTTTTGAAATAGGAGGTACCTCATTAAAGCTTTTACAGTTGGTAAAAGAAATTAACCAGTTGCCGGAAATAAAAAAAGAAGTAACCCCTGTTAATATTTTCGAGTTCCCTCAGATTTCAAAACTGGCGGCTTATCTTAAAGGGGAAACAGCCACTTCTGACTACAACAAAAGTATTGAAGAGTCTTTGAGTACCATAGATGAAACTCTTAGCATATTAAATAATTTTTCAACAGAATAACATGAGCGAATATACAGGTTTAGAAATTGCAGTGGTAGGGATATCATGCAAAGTGCCCACTGCAGAGAATCATAATATTTTCTGGGATCAGCTTAAAAAAGGATTTGAACCTATTGATGAACTTACTATTGATGAAATAGTTGCATCTGGTGTACCAAGAGAAATGGCTGAGAATAAAGATTACGTTCGCAAAAGCAGACGGTTGAAAAACAAAAAAAATTTCGACTATTCTTTTTTTGGATATAATAAGAATGAAGCCCAACTACTTTCCCCGCAAACCAGAATGTTGCATCAGTCTATATGGGAAGCAGTGGAAGATTCGGGAAGTGATATTAAAAAATTAGAGAGCAGCAGTTTATTTGTAAGTATTATAGAAGACTTTACATGGCAGATGCATGTAAGATCGCTAAGGGATAAATTACCCATAGATTTTTATTCCTTTAATTTTTTATCGGCCCATCATTTTACTCCGGCACTTTTATCTTATAAATTTGGATTTACAGGATTGCCGCTGCCTATTATGAGTGCATGCTCAAGTTCATTGGTTGCGATTCATGAAGGGTGCAAAAGTCTTTTACTGGGAGAATCCAAATATTCTATAGTAGCGGGAGTCAATTTTTTTAACAGTAAAGAAAAAGGCTACATCTACAAAGAAGGAGTAGAATCTAAAGATGGACACTGCAGGGCTTTTGATGCAGATTCATCGGGAACATCCTGGGGAGAAGGCATAGGAGTTGTGGTGCTGAAAAAATTAAAAGATGCTATAAGAGATAAAGATCATATTTACAGTGTTATAAAAGGGAGCGCATGTAATAATGATTCCAACAGAAGAATAGGATATGCCGCACCAAGTGTAATCGGGCAGAAAGAATGTATTGAAAAAGCACTGAAATTCAGCAGGGTTTTACCGGAAACCATATCTTATGTAGAAACTCACGGTACAGGAACATCTTTGGGAGATCCTATTGAGGTGGAAGCCCTTACGCAAGCCTATGGATTGGGAAGAGAAAATAAAATTCCGATTGGCTCTCTGAAAAGTAATATCGGACATACGAGTTATGCAGCAGGGATATTAAGCTTTATAAAAGCTGTATTATGCTTAGAAAATAAACAAATTCCTCCAAGCATTAATTATGAATCTCCAAATCCTAACATCAACTTTGCACAAAGCCCATTTTATGTAAATAACAAAATTATAGACATAGAGAAAAAGAATTCACCTTTAAGGGTAGCTGTAACTTCATTGGGAATAGGAGGTACCAATGCTCATATTATTCTGGAACAGGCTCCGCTTGTAGAAAAAAACAGGATAGAAAACAACTTTCCTGACATTTTTTCAATTTCTGCAAAATCTGAAAAAGCACTTAGAAAAATAGCTTTAAATGTTTCAGAATTTATAGAAAATGAGGATGTAAATATTCATGATCTGGCATATACTTATCGAAAATCAAGATCGAATTTTGACATCAGAAAAAGTTTTATATTCGAATCCAGACAAGATCTGATTTCAAAACTGAGAGGTTTTTATAAAGGAAATTCGCGCGTAGAGGCAATATCTCCTAATAATAAACCCTTGGTTTTCACATTCTCCGGCCAGGGTTCCAGTTATATTAAGATGGGCGTACAGATGTATCTTGATTCTGAAGTGTTCAGAAATACTATGGACCTGTGTTTTTCTACATTGGAAAAGCTTTCGGATATAGATTACAGAAAAATATTCCTCAATGGAGAAGAAATAGATCAAAGAAAAATAGATCATACAAACCCTATAATTTTTGCTTTCCAGTATTCGTACGCACAATTATTAATAGAAATGGGGCTGAAACCATCATACATGATGGGTCATAGTCTCGGAGAGTACGTATGTGCATGTTTAAGCGGGGTTATTTCTTATGAAGAAGCTCTAAGCATTATATATAAGAGAGCAAAATTGCTTGCTGGCTTGCCGGAAGGCAGAATGATAAGCATTCGTATTCCGTTATCACAGCTTGAAGATATGCTCAAAGAAAGTGACAATATATTTATATCTGCATACAATTCGCAGGATAGTTATACTATTTCCGGGCTGAAGGACGATATGATCCTGTTTGCGGAAAAGTTGAAAGAGCAGGATATATACTTTACTGAACTGCAGGCAGACGGGCCCTACCATACTCCTTTTACAGGGATTATAAAAGATGAATTTAAGTCGTTTCTGGATGGCTATACATTCAAAACCCCTCAAATTCCTTTTACTTCCTGTGCTACAGGAAATACGGTAAATGAGAATTCTGTCATAAAATCAGAATATTGGCTTGATCATATGGCGATGCCAGTTTTGTTTGATAAATGTATCAGTACGATTCTTCCAAACAAAGATGATATTACCATTGTAAACATTGGTCCCGGAACTACAGTATCCAAAATATTGAAAAATGTAGATATTAGCATCCAGACTTACGATACCTATCATAAAGAAGAATCTGAATACAGCCAGATGCTTAACGTTATCGTACTATTGTCGGAGAAAGGATATGAGATAAACTGGGAAAAAATCTTCCCGGAGGCCAATATCATATCAGCACCGGTATATCCTTTTGACAAAGTTGAGTTTATAGATGAAATTATAACGAACCCTGTCTTTCAGAAAGAGGAAGTTCGTGAACCTGAAAAAGAATATTATACCTACCGTGAAAAATGGGAAGCTCAGGCAACAGATATTTCAGAAAATAAAGCCAATATAGAAGAAGAGCAGATTATTGTGATCTCTGATGACAGCAATATATATGAGAAGCTTTCCTTCTTTGGTAAAAAGGCCATCTACATTTGTAATCAGGATAAAAACAGCTGCTCTGCCGAATTATCTGAGAATATTTTATGTGCTGATTTTTCAGACGAGAAAGAGACTTCTGAGCTGTTCTCGGATTTAAAGCAAAAAGGCATTGTACCGAGAACGGTATATTATGTATGGTTTGGAGATAAGGAAACAGAAGAAGGACTTTTGTACGGATATCGTTCAATTTATCATTTCGTAAGAGGGTTTGATAGCGTATTCTTTGATAAGAATCTTAATATCACCCTGATTGGAGATTTATTCTTTAAGGTAAAACCGGGTGAAAAAACAAGCGCCATAAAAGCAACCGCATATAATGCCCTGAAAATGGTGAATGTGGAATTTGAGAATATCACGGCAACCTGCGCAGATGTTCCGGAATTTAGCGGTTTATCTCAGGATATATTGTCTCACATTAAAAAGAATGGTAAAACACTTTTTGAATATGCCGTAAGGGAAAAAGAGCTCCTTATCAAAAAATTTGAAGAAATTGAATTGCCGTCAGAACCTTATCAGGTTTCCAGCCCAAATACCTATGTGATAACAGGTGGTTTGAGAGGACTTGGTTTTGAAGTAGCCAAATATATTGCAGAAAATGCACAGGCTAACCTGATGATTATAGGAAGAGGAGAAGAAAATTCTGAAAACAGAAAAATACTTGAAGACTACGGTACTAAAGTAATGTACCTGCAGGCAGACCTTTCAGATTATGACCTCCTTAAAGAGAAAATTGAAGCTGCACAACAGGAAATAGGAACTGTTACCGGAGTAATACATGCTGCGGGAGTAGGAGATTATAATGGTATCATTTTAAGAAGAGGAACAGATGATTCTTCAGTATTTAATCCTAAAATATATGGTACTAAAAATTTAGTGGAAATATTAAAGAACAATTCTCTGCAGTTTTTCTTAGGATATTCATCACGTGCAGTATCAAAACCGTTTATAGGGCAGCTGGGATATATTGCAGCAAACTCATATCTGGATAACTGCATATCGAATAATAATGGAGTAACGGTGCACTGGCCTATTGTAGCCGGCGTAGGTATGATCAACGAAGCATTAAAGAACGTGCCGGAATACAGGCATAAATCTATTTTGAGCAGATCAATTACCGTTTCTCAGATGCTTCAAATACTTTTTAAATCCATAGCATCCGGAGAACATCTTGTAATTGCTTCCAGAAGCAGAATGGATGTAGAGACCGGATATCTGGAAGTTACAGAAGAAGAGGATCTTGACCACGTTACTTTCTCTAAAGAGAGAGTCTTTACAAATAAAGAATATATAGCTCCTGAAACCGAAACTGAAATCAGGCTGGTAAATATCATCAAGGAAGTACTGTGCCTGGATGAGGTAGGAATAAAGGACAATATGTTTGAACTGGGAGGCGACTCTCTGAAAGCAATGGTGATTCTGAATAAAATAAAATCAGAATTCAGTTTAGAATACAGCCTTAAAAACCTTATGGATGCGACAGACCTGCACCAAATTTCACAAGAGATACAAACAATAACTGATAACAAAATAACGCTAACATTTTAACTAATGGAACTTAAAGAATTATTAACATATATTGAGGAGAATAACATTGATGTAAGCCTTAATGAGTCTTATAACTTAAACATCGTCTTAAATAAAAAAGACGCCGAAAACAAAACATTAATAGACTCTATCAGAAGCAACAAGGAGCATCTTATAAAACATCTTGAAACAAAGAACAGTGAAAGCCTTATTCCTGTTTACAGAATGACACCTTTTCAGGAAGGCCTGGCAGGATTTGTAAAAAATAATCCGGATAGCTCAAGGTATATTATTCATCTTACTTTTAAATCTGAAAAAGAAATTGATTTTGATGCTTTTAAGAAAGCATGTGGACTTTTGGTATCAAGCAATGAGATTTTAAAATCGTCATTTGATTATGATTCCCAGGAGCAGGTTTTTAAGTCGAAAATTATAGATACAGACGAATTTTTCTGCGAACAGATCCTTCCTCAGGATGAGCAGTCTTTCAGGCAGGGTAGCTTTGATATATCCAAAGAATCTCTTATAAAATTTGCGTTGATAGACAAGCATATTATCATTATAAAAATTCATCATATTATAGCAGATGTTGTATCGGTACAGCTGATGCTTCAGCAGTTATTTGGCTACTACAGCAGATTTCAGAATAATGTTACCCCGGAGGCTTTGCAATCAGTTCCCTTTTCTGAATATACGAAATGGCTATTGAAACAGAACAAGGAAAAAGGATTGTCTTACTGGAAAAACCTGTTGGAGAATTATGATGCGACACCAATAGAACAAATAGTTCCTGTTAAGAAAAACCTTCAGGAAACTTATGGCGAACTAAATGTTTCCTACGATCTGAATATTGCTACTCAGGAAATGCTGAAGAATAACAAACTGACCAGCAATACGGTGATCAACTTTTTATTTGGAATGGTGTTCTCTAAATATTTCAGAAACAAAAAATTTGTGTGGGGTAATACCATAACACATCGATATATGGATCATGATAACTTTAGAGATATCATAGGCCCTATGATTACAACAATACCGGTGGCTAATGATTTTGAGAAACAGGAAACCATTATGAAATCTATTTCTGATTTTCATTATCAGCTTTTGGATTCACGTGAATACTCCTATATCTCTACCCCTGAAATTTATGAGGCTATCAATGCAAAAAACCTGTTTAGTGCCAATGTAAGTTTTCAGGATGTTTCAGAAAATAATAATGACACATTTAACGATGTAGGTATCGAAAGACTTGTTTCTGAAAGCCAAAGTATATCGCATTTCCCTCTGTCTATTCTGGCATCTGCAAAAAAAGATAAAATTTCATTTAGCATCAGCTACAGATCAGATATATTTTCAGAAGATATAATAAAAGATATGACTGATATTATCATGGGACTCTATAACAATCTGGAAAATATTGCTGAACTGAAGTATTCTGAACTTGATATTTTTGAGTACAAAAAAGACATTGAAAGATCCGTTATTGCCGGAGATAAATTTGATCAGAAAAATGTTTCTCTGCAAAAGCTCTTTACAGAGGCATTAGGCAAGTATAAAGAAAAAACAGCAATAGAGGACATTGAGGATAATTCGCTCACATTTGCAGAGCTGGATGCACAAAGTAATCATATCGCGAATCAACTGATAGCGAAAAACATTAAAGGTGCTGTAGGTGTTCACCTTAAGTATTCTACCAATCTGGTTGTAAGTATTCTGGGAATCTTAAAAGCAGGATGTACAGTGATCAGTTTAGAACACGGTTACCCGATCGAGCAGCTTAACCTCATTACTCTTGAAACAGATTTGCAGGCATGTATTATAAGCTCTGAAGAAAAAACGCTTTTTGGAGACCGTTTGCCATATGTAAAAGAAAACTGTACCCTAATTCATATTTCAGATCATATTCCGTCAGAAGACAACCTTATTGAAGAGAGAGAAAGCCTGGCAGAAGACATCTTATCGATCTATTACACATCCGGATCTACAGGAATTCCTAAGATAGTTAAGGTTTCTAATGAAAACACCTTAAACGGGCTATTATACCTTCTGCAAAATTATCCGGCCAATGCTCAGGACATCTTTTGTCTTAACATAAGAGTTTCTTTTAGCCCTTCTGTAAGGAATATATTGGAAGCAATTATCCAGGGAAATAAAATCGTTATCCTTCCGGAATATTTGTACCATAATATAGACAAGTTTGTAGAGACTGTATCTCAGAAAGAAATTTCAAGACTCTCACTTACTCCAAGCTTTATCAGGCTTCTTATTGAAAACGATAAAGAAAGCTTCCTGAATAAGCTTAATTTCTTAGAAGTACGTGGTGAAGCAATTTCTATGGAAGACATGACGTTATTCAAAAAACTCATGCCGGCAACCAAAATTGTTAGCAGATATGGATCTACAGAAGCATCTTCTACCGCTTATAATGAAGCACTTGAAAGTAATCTTAACACATCGTCAAGATATTTTGCTTTGGGTAAACCAATACATAATACCGTGTTTAAAATTATTGATGATAGCAGCAATGTTCTGCCATCAGGAATTATAGGAGAAATATATGTAGAAAGTAAAAGCGTGGCTCAAGGCTATATTGGAACTACAAATAATAACTTTATCTATAAAGATGGTCAAATTTCTGGATTAAAAACAGGCGATTTAGGATATATAGATCAGGAAGGCATTTTACAGTTTATTGGAAGAAAAGATTCAATGCTGAAACTAAGAGGATACCGTATTGAGCCCGAAGAAATAGAACTTGCAATGGAAAAGTTTGAGGGCATAATGAAAGCAAAAATAGTTCCTGTAGACGTCGAAGATCCTACGATGGCAAGGCTCGTAGCATTCTGTCATGTAAAAAAAGTTGATGAGTTCACTGATATCAACCTTAAACACTTTTTGAAGGATATGCTGCCGAACTATATGATCCCGAATAAAATATTGTTTCTGGATGAATTTCCAAGAACCAGTACCGGTAAAATAGATATACAATCTCTGAAAAGACAGATAAATGTAACGGATAAAAACAGAACCGAAACAAATAGCATGACAGAACAGAGAATAAAGGACATTTTTACTGATATCATGCCAAGCTCTGTGATTTATATAGATGAAGAGTTTTTTGAAATGGGCGTAAATTCTATTTTGACAATGAAAGCCGCCTATAAATTAAGTACAGAGTTTAATATAAGCCTAAAAGGAGCAGAGCTGTTTCAGCATGATACTATCGAGAAACTGGCGGTATTTATAGATACGATGATAGCCAATAAAAACTTTAAAAGAGAAGAGATATATCATACCCTGAATCAGAATGATGATAACGAAGATATTTTCTTCCTGATACCACCACTTACGGGAACATCACTTTTTAATACATTAAGGCCATTTATGCAGGAAGATATAGATTTCTATGTTTTCGAAACTATTGCTGTTGAAGAATACCCACAACTGGCAAAAGACCTGGAAACATTGGCTGGTTTTTACAAGAACTCTATCCTACAAATGTATAAAGGTAAAAGAATACATATGGGCGGATGGTCTTTTGGAGGAAGTACAGCTTTTGAAATAGCATTGCAGCTTCAGGCGTTGGGAGTAGAAGTAAGCTCTCTTGTATTATTGGATCCTAATATGTACAGACCGGAATTTGATAGTGATAATAAGCAGAGAGAAGACTACGAAAAAATAATCAGAGCTTTACTTATCCAGGAAAATATAGATCCGGATTCGATAGGTATGCACAAATTTATTGAGCAGGCATATCATTCTAATTATGTCATTAAAAACTACAGGCCCGCTTCAATATATAAAGGTGATATTGCCCTTATTAAACCTGAACTGACTTCAGAGTTTGAAAGAAACCATGATACTCCTTACAATGGTTTCCGTGAATATTGTGAAGGCGAAATTAAAATAAGCTTCACTCCTGGAAATCATATGACAATGGCTACAGGTCCTGCAAAAGTGGTTGCTAATCTTATATTTTCGAATTTAAATCTGAAAGTTAAATAATCATGATAAAAAAAGGCTTGGTTTTTTTTACAGGAATATTGCTCCTTATCGGGTGTAAAATGCAGCATGCTGCCTATTCGTTAACGGAAAATAAGTTTTCCCAGGATGCGATAAAGGAAAAAAGAGCAGAAGTAATGAAGTTAAACGATTCATTATATAAGTATGAAAAATTTAGTTATAAAGACTCCGTACTTAATTACAGGATTCTGAAGCCGGTTCTAGCAAAGGAAGGAAAAAAGTATCCGTTGGTTATTATATTTCCTCACTCAGGCGGAGTGGGGAATGACAACAGGAACCAGATGACGACCCTTCCCAAATATTGGCTTCAGGAAAAAGTCCGTAATAAATATCCTGCCTATGTAGTAGCAATACAATATCCTGTACGTTCTTCCAATTACCTTTTTGATGAGTCCAAACGTATGTATTCCGTACCGGATGATTATTGTCTGGAGGCCACCTCAGAACTTATAAAAAGCCTCACTATGCAGCTTAAGGTTGATGCAAAGCGCGTTTATGGAATAGGTTTTTCAATGGGAGCCTCCACAATTTATAATTTGCTGGCTAGAAATCCCGATGTATTAAAAGCCTCTGTAAGTATTTCCGGAATTCCAGATAAAGACTTCAGTGAAAAAGTGGCAAAGTCACCAATATGGATCATTCATGGAAATACGGATACCGAGAATCCTATAGAACCGGACAGAATGTTGGTGAAATACCTCAAAAAAATGAATAATAAAAACTATACCTTCTGGGAGATTTCCGGCTTGGAACATACCATATATCCGGATTTATATGACACGGACATGATCCCGGAATGGTTGTTTAACTCAAAATAAAAAGTTTACTATTAAATGATGAATATAATTTTTTTCCCTTTTGCCGGAGGGCACAAGTTTTCTTACCAAAATCTCATTGAAAACATTGAAAACAAAGATAAGATTAAGGTGATAGAATATCCCGGCAGAGGAACCAGAATGAAGGAGGAATTTGCAGGAACATTTGAAGAATTGATAGAAGATTGTATGCGCCAGATTGGAAGTATGCTGGATAATAACGAAAAATATATCCTTTATGGGCACAGCATGGGAGGATTACTGGCATATGAAATATCGATGAAAATTCAGGAAATGCATCATAAAATGCCTGAAAAACTAGTAATAACAGGAAGAACACCTCCTTCTAGGGTTCGTACGGTGAAGTATACCCATCAATCGGATGACATGTTTTGGAAAGAGGTCTGTAATTTAGGAGGAATACCAAAAGACTTCAGAGATAATGAGGATTTCAAGAGCTTTGTAATACCTATTTTAAGAGCTGACTTTTCTATTTATGAATCTTATACTTATCAAGAAAATAAAGGCAAACTAAAAATTCCTATTGATGTGTTTTACGGTTCAGAAGAACATACAGACGGAGATCTTATAATGGAAGGCTGGAAAAGAGAAAGTGAAGCTCCTGTTCAGATATCAGAACTTGAAGGTGATCATTTCTTTATTTTTAATAATTTGGATTTTTTTCAAAAATATTTTAGAAACTTCTAATTTTTTAATATTGAATGTCTAACGTAATAAAAGTATTGGGTTTTCTACTGAAAATAAAGATGTAAAAAACTGAATTCGGCATTTTCTATTGAAAAACGTCAGTAAGAGAAATAAAAATCAAATTAATAAAAACAACTAAAAAATAGAATGATTTCAGTTATTATAATATCAAAAAATAGGCATCATTTACTAAGACACCTTTTGAAATCGTTGGAAGAGCAAACATTTAATGATTTTGAAGTTATCATTATCGATAATTATTCAAATGAAGAAACAGTTAACTATGTAAAAAGTATTACTTCTGATAAATTTAATGTAAAAAAAATATTTTTGCCGGAAGAAAAGACAATTGCCTATTGCAGAAACGAATCTTTTAGGGGAAAGTATCTGGATGAAAATTCAAAATATGTGATGTTTATCGATGATGATGACTGTATAAGCAGAGACACACTTTCATGGTTCTATAAAAGAGCCGTTTCAACAAACGCAGAAATAATAATATCCAATTTCGTAAGTGTTTTTTCGAAAAACGGTTCTTGTGAAGAACTCATATCGAAAATGTCTTTCTCTGAGGTTTTCTTTAAGCTATTAAGAAATTTTTGGATGTATGTAATGGGGCATCTTCTTTTTTATAAACATTTCAGAAGCATGATGATCCATTTAAGATATTCAGTAATGCATTCAATATTGATTAAAAGAGAAGTCTTCAATAATTATGCATTTGATAATTCAATCATATACGGAGAGGATAATCATTTCAGGTTTAATGTTTTTACTACTGCTAAAAAGATTAAATACTATCCCTTATTTTTTGTTCCGTATCGTAAACATGGGACTAATACTCAAAATGATACTTATTTTCAAAAGAAAGTTCATAAGCTTAATTCTTTGGATTTTCTTGATAGAAATAGCTACCCAAATGTTTTGAAATATTTATTTCTATATAAAGGACAGCTTAAACTTAAAAGTAAGGCTTTATTGTCTCCTCAGGAAAAAAGTTTTATAGACTCTGTGAATCTAATCAGAAAAGAAATTAGCTTCTTTGAAAAAGCCAAAGTGAATATATATATGTTTCCTTCCAGTTTAAAAAATCACTTAAAAATAAATGAGAAGGTTTAGAAAATGTTAGAATATATATTGCAAAAGATCGATAGTGAGAAAGCAAGGTTGAGCCAACTATAAAGGCTTTAGATTACTTTGTCTGGTAATAATACCATTATCAACTATTTAAGTCTATGATTCACAATGTTATAAAAAAATAATGAAAGAATATTTTCAGAGGGACATTCAAATAAGTCTGCAATTGTCAAAACATCAAGAACTATTACGTGAAATAATTGCTGGAAATACAGAGAATATCCAATATGACACAAGGTTAATCTACAATGAGAGAAAGCCTGAAGAACTGCAGTTAATAATCTATTACAAGTCGACAGATTTCTTATATCAAAAATTAAATTTTTTAAAAACTTCAGGAGTTAATATTCTGAAATTAATAAACCCGGTGATTTCTAAAAATTCATGGGAACATCCTGATATCCTTGATTTTTCAAGGAGCTCTTTGATTGAAATTAAGGATACGAATTATTTGGACCACGATAAAAAAACTTTGATACTTATTCTGGATAATCTAGAACTTATTCTAAGTAGCGGAAATGCTGGCGATGCGCGATTTAAAATAACAGAAAACATTTTTCTTCATCTTGACCATTATATAAAATACGGTATGCCGGGAAATTATGAAGAGGATAATAAGTTTATTGAACGCAATGATAATCGAAGAACAGATTTTGGTCCAGTTAGTTTTATTCTCCATTTTAAGCATTCCTATAAATCAAGTTCTTCAGTTAAAGATTTTTTGATTACCAGAGATGCGTACCTGACCTTGACCGATAAAAGTAAAGTTTTAAAAGACGCTGAATTACTGCAATTGGGAGAGGATTTATGCCTACTGATGTCATTTTACTGGGAAAAAAACATTGATTTTTTTAGTGCTTCTCTTCGAATCAATGATATCGATAATTATAAAACGAGAGAAGTTTTCAAATTTAGTAATGAAGATTTGGATTATTCTGAAACATATTTTTTAAAAGATACATATCCAACATTTTATGATTTTACTGAATCAGTGAATTTTGAAAAATACCAAACTTATAAGTCACTTGTTGAGCAGGCAGTTTCGTGTTTAAAAAGAATTAAAAATTTAGATGCTATCTCTACATTTATGATTCTATATATTACTATTGAAAAATTTAGAAACTTTTTTTTATCAAATCCTTTAGAAGAAACTTCTTTTACTATTAGGGAAGGATTTGATTTTACAAGCATAACAAAAAAAACAAATGGCTTTAAAGAAATTGGAGAAGTAATATGGGAGTCAGATAGAGTAGAGCTTGATTTAAAAGTAAATCTAAAGGTAGATCCTGTAAAAAAAACGGGATTGGTAAATCGGTTTGAGAGTTTTATTTTGTATTTAGATTTAAATCCTAATAAATATGAAGTCGATCTAACAGATATTATAAGGGTTAGAAATATAATTTACCACGGGAGTATTCCTGACGAGGATATCAATGTTTACAATAAAGAGATGAAGGTTTTGATATTTGATATTTTGTTAAAGATAATAAGTCAATAAATAACCTGCGTATTAATGTATACACTGTTGAAGCGACAATAGAGTTCATACAATTAAGGATTTTTTGGTTTTGTAAGGTTCAGTTTTGTGGCACTGCATCCTTTGATATAAATCTCTGTTAGCTGTTGTAATTATTGTGAAACTACCATTTTTACACTCCAAGAAGAAAGACAAAAAAAGCGAGCGTTTAGAGCAGGCAGGTTTTTATTAAAAATGAGATTTTAGAAGTATTGGTTTATACTTCATAAAAAGATCCATAATTTCATTTTCATTTTTTTCCAGAAAGGTTATCGGAAAATAAAACGATTCCCTGTTTTTCAGCAAAACATGTAAATAAACAGAGGCGCTCCTCTCACTATATTCATTATAGCTGAGACTGTTCCTTACTTCAAGAGCATTTATATCATCCCAATCAAAAGTACCTATTGAATTAAAAAAAACGCATCTATCGCTAAAAATAATTTCAGCGGGCTCCTCGATAATGCGCTTATCCTTTATAAAAGAAAAAAGATACAAGAGTCCTATCAGGCCCAAAAATGCAGCCAGAAAAACAGACAAGTTAATAACAACTATAGCAGTCGATAAAAAAATCAGTAATGCCAGCAACGATATTACCGCGTTCTGTTTTCTAAGTCTTTTATCTCGTTTTATTATAATTGTTTTCATTTTTTTAAAATGGTGATTGTTTAACAACTTTCTTTTATAATGTCAACAAATGATGATTCAATCTAATTTAGTGATTTTGTTTTTAGCCACATATTATTTTCCCGAATATTTCCTGTTCTGGTTTTTTAGCCGAAATATAAATTAAGGTATCGGGAAATTTCATCAAATTATGATTTATAAAAAATCAAAAGAATAAATTACACAATCGGTTGTTTTTAAAATGTTTATTGTTAAATTAGCAGTAAAAAACTTACTCAAAGTGAGAAGTATATTTTATTAACTAAACCATTTATATTATGAAAAGATTTCAAAAATTACTTTTTCTATTTTTACTGCTTATTCCCCTAATACAATTATTTGCATGGCCGGGAATGCCACTGCCACCTCTGCATATTGAAGGCAAAAATTTAAAGGATCCTTGCGGAAAAAACGTTTTACTACATGGTGTTGCCATAACACCAAGTCCTTGGTTTAATGGTTGCTCTTATAATCAATGTCGTTGGGATAACTATAATGTTCAGGGTTGTCTAAATTATAACAATGCAGTTATGGATGCACTCACAGACACAAATAACGGATGGAAATTAAATTACATAAGACTTCATATTGATCCTTACTGGACCAATAAACCCGGTTGTTCTGCAGGAGAAAATGATATCGCATGTTTTGATTACAATAGATTAGTAACTTACGTAAATCAAGTTATAATCCCTTTAATTAATCATGCCAGAAGCAGAGGGCTTTATGTTGTCCTTCGTCCTCCCGGAGTATGTCCTAATAGAATTGCTTATGGGGACAATTACCATAATTATTTAAGAACTGTATGGCAATTTCTATCGAGCCATCCAAGTTTAAAGAATGTAGATAATGTTATGTTTGAAATAGCCAATGAACCTATAGAAATACTTGGAACAAATGGAAACTGGGGCGCAACAGGTGATGAGCATTTTGCCGCTCTCCATAATTACTTTCAGGATTTAGTAAATAGAATTAAGGCTAATGGTGCAAATAATGTTTGTTGGATACCAGGAACTGGATATCAGTCTCATTACCAAGGATATCCAAACCATTTAATAACAGGAGGCAATATAGGTTATGCTGTTCATGTTTATCCAGGATATTGGGGAGCTAATGCAGAAAACACCACTAGTTTTAATAATGCCTGGAATGCTAACGTGCAACCGATTGCAAATGTAGCACCTATTATGATAACAGAAACAGATTGGTCGCCTAGTGGGGACGAAACATGGGGTACTGGTACAACAAGTGGTTTTGGTCTTAATCTGAAAGGTAGAATTGATGCTACTGGAAATTGTAGTTGGAATTTACTTGCACCAGAAGGGTTGATAACTAAGGCAGATCCATATAATGTTACAACTGCTTTCAACAACGATTGGGAGTCTTGTGCTGCACCAACTAAGCAGTGGTTCTCTGTATATGCAAATAACAATATACCATCGCAAAACTGTAGTAGCAGTACGTCACTAGTAAACAATGGTGTTTATGAAATTGAATTTAAAACAAATTCAAATAAAGTAATAGATCTTAAGTATGGGACTAATGCAAATGGCACTGTAATTCGTCCTTGGGATAGATCTGGGGCAACAGCACAACAATGGATTGCTATTGATGCCGGAAATGGCTATTGGCGTTTTAAATCAAATGCAAGTTCTACAGGACGTGTAATAGACCTTGACAGTGCAGATCCAACAAATGGAAAAGCGATAAGACTTTGGGATAATTATAGTAATGATGCTCAAAAATGGTTAGTAACCGATGTTGGTAATGGTTATTATAGTATAAAATCAGCCATAAATACATCAAAAAGTTGGGACATTTCTAATTGTAATATGGATGGCACAGCAAATCTTCAGCTTTGGGAATATTACGGGACTGCATGTCAATTATTTAAATTTAATAAAATAGGAAATACTTCAAAAAGTGTAGATGAGAAAAATATTTTAATAAATAATATTAAAATAGATACTGATGTCCAGGTATATCCTAATCCATCAAAGGGCGGAGAGTTTAATATTTATTTCACTTCACAATCAGATGAAAATTATTCTCTGGCTATATACTCAACAGAAGGTAAGTTATTATACGAAACAAAAAATCTAAAATCTAATACTAATCAAGTTATTAGAACTAAACTTGCCAGAGGTTTATATTTGGCTACGATTTCTCAAAATTCAACTACAACAACCAAAAAGATATTAATTGAATAGCCTATTCTATAATAAATACTAACAAAGAATAATTTAAAGATGAGCAGTAATGCTCATCTTTTTTTGTTTTAATATTGTCTTAAAAGAACTAAAATAAACAAAATTATAAATTTTCAGATTATGGGTTAGAGTGTTAAAATGTAGTATTATTTTTTCTTATTTCGGAAAAAGTTGCAAAGGTTGAAATAAAAATGAAATTTCTATTGATAATTTTTTAAATTCTTTAGTTTTGTGCTGAAAAGAACCCTTAAAGGCAGGAAAATCTCAATGGAGAATGAAAAAAGAGATATTGATTTATGGCACCAAATAAAAAAGGGAGATGTTCATGCTTATCATCAATTATATGATCGGTATATAAATGCACTCTTTACATTTGGAATGCAATACACTAATGACCAGGCTTTAGTGCAAGATGCCATACATGATATTTTTGTTGATCTTCATCGTTACCGCACTACAATTGCAGCAGATGTAGTGGTTAAATCCTATCTTTTCAAAATACTTCAAAACGATATTTTCAAAAAACTAAAATCGCAATCCAAAACCTTGCGTCTTGATATTGTTTCAGAAGATGCTTACAGAACAGATTCAGCAGAAGATGAATTGATCTTTAGCGAAACTGCCTTAAATAAGAATGCCAGTTTAGCATTGGCCTTATCTTCTCTGACCAAAAAACAGCGTTACGCCCTTCACCTTAGATTTAGTGAAGATTTATCTTATGAGGAAATTTCTTCTACTTTAGAAATTAGCTTAGAATCTTGTAGAACATTGATTTACAGGTCGTTGAAAGAGATTCGGACTAAGCTTTAAAAAAACTTTAAAAAAACGTTATTTTTTTTGTCTATGTTTTTGCCTTTTGATTCTTATAGCAATATAGAGAATCTAAAAGAAAAATATTTTGTACCCAAATTTCAAAATTTTACCAAAAAAAGATAAAGCTGATTTAAAAGCCAGAATTGCGGAGAGCATTGCGTTTGAAAAACAGCAAACCAGAAGAAAAAAACTTCGTATACTTTCGTGGAGCGTTGCTGCAGTAGTTTTTGTAGGTCTTGGACTTATTACAGTTGTATCTAGACAAGAACAAAATGAAATAAGTCCGATTGAACAATTTGCAAACAGCAATAAGACTGACCGAACTGCTTTTGAAAAAAGTGATGAAATCAAACTGGTATTATCCAATCAGGAATCTGTAACAGTCGGTGACAGCTCAACGATTGCTTATGATGCATCAGGAAATAAAGTTAAGGTCAATAATAAGCAGATAAAACAAACAAAATCTCTCGAAGCCCAATACAATACGGTTTTGGTTCCTTACGGAAAAAGAGCGCAGCTTAGTCTGGCCGACGGAACTTTGGTGTGGCTGAATTCTGGTTCTAAATTGATTTATCCTACTTCTTTTGATAAAGATACAAGAGAGGTATTTCTGGAAGGAGAAGGAATTTTTGACGTGGCGCACAATGCAGCAAAACCATTTTTTGTAAAAGCAGCGAACAATTATAGTGTACGTGTATTAGGAACATTGTTTAACGTAAGCTGTTATGCCAAAGACGCAAAAGTTACAACTGCATTATTAAGAGGAAAAGTGCAGGTGGTTTATGCTAAAAAAGGCTTTTTTAATAATGATACACTTCAAGGCATTCTTAAACCGGGAATGATTGCGGCTTTAGATAAAAAACAGCAAACGATTAAAACCACTGTTCAGAATGTAGAGCCTTTATTTTCATGGAGAAAAGGATATTATGAATTTTCGCAGGAAAAACTTCCATTAGTATTAGACAAACTAACACGCTATTATAATGTTGATTTTGTCATGAATAAAAAAGTAAGCCATACCGAAACCTATTCCGGAGCTTTCAAACTTAATGATGATTTAGATAAAGTGGTCAAAACATTAGAAGCCACAACGGGTTTTGAGTTCGTTTATAATGCTGAGACCAGGGAAATAACTATTAACTAATTATTAATGACTATAAATTGTGAGTGCCTATGATGTAAGATAAAACCTGAGAATAAAATAATCTAACCAGACCAAAAAAAAACCAAAAGATGCTCGAACATCTCTTGGCTTATGTAAAATTTTAATTGCACTTGCAATTATCGATAAACTAAAACAAAATTATGAATAAAAATCATGATATAGGCTCTCTATTGCCTAAAAAAATCATCAACCTTACTTTTATTTTATTTATGAGAGTATTCATTTTAGTTCTGTATTTAGGATTAACCAGTATCTACGCCAACGTTGCCAAAGCACAAAATGAAATCTCAGTAAAGGTTCAGGGAGCTTCTTTGCAAATACTTTTTACAGCGATTCAGCAAAAAAGCGATTACGTATTTTTTTACAATGATGATTTATTATCTTCTGTTAAAAAAGTAAGTATTAATCAATACGCTACCGTTCCTGAAATTTTAGACACGGCTTTGTATAATACAGGGTTAACTTATACTATTATTGACAAACAAATTGTTATAAAGAAAAATAAAAAAACGCAGCAACAAGTACAAGAAGAATATGAAGTTACAGGAATTGTTACCGATAAAATAGGAAATCCGTTAGTTGGCGTTAATGTTATAGTAGTAGGAAAACAAGCCTGGGATATTACCCGCGAAAAAGGTGATTTCCGAGTAACTTTAGCGGCCAATGATTCACTTCGTTTTGAATATTTAGGTTATAAACCGAGAACAATTGCAATTAACAATCAAAGAAATATAAAAGTTATTTTAAGTCTTGATGTTACCGAGTTAACAGGAGTTGAAGTAGTAGCCTCAAATGGTTATACAGATATTCCTAAAGAAAGAGTAACAGGAGCTTTTGAAGTTATTGGTGCAAAAGAACTTGCACAAGTCCCTACAGTAGATATTGCATCGAGACTGGAAGGAAAAATGGCAGGGGTAAGTGTAGATCCAAGAACAGGTAATATAGCCATTAGAGGAACAAATAGTTATGGAGCAAATTCTCCACTTATCGTTATCGATGGTTTTCCTCAACCTATAAGTGATTTCTATTTAAGTAAAAGAGGAGTTCCCGGACAATCAATTTTAAGTTACATTAATCCGGATGATGTTGAGAGTATTACCGTTTTAAAAGACGCCGCCGCAGCTTCTATCTGGGGTTCTCGTGCTGCCAATGGTGTAATTGTTGTAGTAACAAAAAAAGGTAAAAAAGCAGAGCCTACAATTAATTTCAGCACAACAACTACAGTAGGTGATAAAATCGATTTGAGCAAATTGCGTGTCATGAATACAGCTCAGTATATTGACTATGAAAAAGATTTGGTTGATGGCGGATTTGCAGCAGACGATATCAGCAATTGGCAAGGTAAAAATCCCAGCGCTGCTCAGGAAATTATGTTTCAGCAAAAAAGAGGAACAATTTCAATATCAGAGAGAGATCAATTGCTAAATAAGCTTTCGCAAAATGATAATCTGGATCAGATTGGCAGATATTTATTAAGAAACTCATTAACCACGCAATATGATTTGTCTGTAAGCGGCGGAAGTGAAAAAAGTACCTATTACTTGTCTTTGGGTTATAATAAAGATGAGGCAGCCATGAGAGGTAATCAATCGAAATCATATAATGTAACCTTAAATAATTCCTTTCAGCTGAAAAGCTTTTTAAAATTAAACACAGGAATAAATTACGTTTCTTCCAGTTTTCAGGCCAATACCGTTGCCAATGAAGCCTTATCCAATGTTTCATCAACCGCATTGCGTCCTTATGATATGATTGCCGATGAAAATGGAAATGGTGTTGACCGTTATATTCTTTTCAGACCAGAAGTTGCAAAAGGATTTGAAAGCCAAGGATATCTGCCATGGTCTTATAATTATTTGGATGAATTAAATTATTCCAATGTAATTACAAAAGGAGCCAACATAAGATTGAATGCCAGTTTAACAGCTACAGTAAACAATTGGCTGAATTTTGAAGCATCTGGAATGTACACTTCAATTGGCAACAAAACCAAATCTTTGAGCGAGCAGGACAGTTATTATGTTCGAAATATGATCAATGAAGCGACCTCAGTAGATACTGCCGGCAAATTGGTTTATGGTATACCAGTTGGAGCATATTTGTATAATATGACTACATCTAATGAATCTCAAAGCATGCGTTTTCAAATGAATATCAATAAGAATTTCAATGAAAATAATGGATTACACTTTTTAGCCGGTTCAGAAATCAGAGAAGAGCGTAGGGAAGGATCAAGCCAAAGATATTATGGCTATAATACCGATACAAATTCATCACAATCTGTAAACCCGACAACATATTATACTACGATTTATGGTTGGCAGACTTACATTGGAACTTCAGATAATAGCATCAGTAAATACAGAGACCGTTATTTATCATATTACGGATTAGGGTCTTATGATTTTATGAACAGATACCACATATCTGGAAGTGTACGTTTTGATGATTATAATTTACTTGGAGCTTCCAGAAAAAACAGAGCATTACCATTATGGTCTGTGGGAAGTAAATGGGATATTAATAAAGAATTTTTCTTAAGAGACATAAGCTGGCTAGACAATTTATCGGCAAGAGTTACGTATGGTAAATCGGGAAGTGCACCCGGCGGCGGATTCGGAAGTCAAAGTGCTATCATTTCGGTTGGATCTATTGATTTTAATACACAATTGCCAACAGCTTCTATTTCATTACCGGAAAATCCTGAAATTAAATGGGAAACAACATCGACTCTTAATTTTGGTTTAGATTATGGCGTTTTTAATAATCGCTTACGCGGAAGTGTTGATCTTTATTACAAAAAATCAAAAGATATTTTAACCAATATACCTTATAATCCAACCTATGGCTGGTCTTATTTAAATTACAATACAGGAACACTTGAAGGACACGGAGTTGATGTAAATATTGGAGGACTTATAATCAATAAGGCTTTTAAATGGAACAGTAATTTCAATTTTGCCTATAATACCAACGAAGTAACAGATTCTCGTTTTAAGGCTACATCTACAAACCAGTATTTTGGTTCAAGTCCGATATTAGGTAAAACAATAGGATATATGTATGCTTATAATTGGGCTGGTCTGGATGAAACAGGACAATCTACCGTTTCTAAAAAAGATGGTACAATTATAAATGCTTCCCAAGGTATCGCGAATGTTTCTCCGGATGACCTGAAATATATGGGAACTACCGTTGCGCCGTATTTTGGTGGGTTAATGAATGATTTCTCGTATCATAATTTCACATTGGGTGTTCAGGTTACGTATTTCATGGGGCATGTGTTTAGAAACACAGTTTTACAAAACTATCCTACTTATTCTGGTGCTCAATATGGTGCTGTCGCAAAAGACGAACTTATTGCAGATCGTTGGAGACAAGCCGGAGACGAAGCTGTTACCAATGTTCCGGGATTAACTAATATTAGTTTTAATAGTTTAAATCGTTATCAAATGGCCGATATCAATGTGCTGCCTGCAGATAATATTCGATTACAGCAAATATCATTAGGGTATAATGTTCCTTCAGAATGGCTGGCAAAAACTTTTATAAAGTCGTTAAGCTTCAATTTTGCAGCAAGGAATTTAGGTTTATTATGGGTTAAAAATGACCAGGGTATTGATCCTCAATATTTATCAAATAATAACTATAATACACTTGCACCACAGCGTAATTATACTTTACAGTTTAATTGTAGTTTTTAATTTTAAAAAATAGATTTTATGAAATTGCTAAAATTCACACTATATATTTTCCTGCCGGTACTTTTATTAAACTCTTGTAGAGATTATGTCGAAGTAGAACCCGTTGGGAACAACAGAATCTTAAAATATACATCTGATTACAGAGGTTTGGCTAACAATTATGAAAGCATGACTGTTGCAGGAGGAATTTATCTGCTTGCGAGCGCCGATGCAGAATTTCCAACAACCTACCAAAATAGCGTTTCGACTATTTGGTCTAATGCTTATACCTGGCAGGACAAAATATACGATCCGTCTCAGGGTGACTCAGACTGGAACGGTTTATATAAGGCTATTTATTACAGCAACGTAATTATTGACGGAGTAATGGGAAGTCAGGGCGGAAGTGACGCAGAGAAAAAAGAAATCTATGCCGAAGCCTTTGTTCACAGAGCGTTTGCCTATTTACAACTGGTCAATACCTATGGTCCGCAATTTGATCCGGCTTCAGATAATTCTGGAAAAGCAGTTCCATTGTTACTAAAACCCGAATTATTTTCAAAATTAGACAGAAGTACCGTGGGTCAGGTTTACGATCAGATTATTTCAGATTTAAAAAGTGCTTTGGATAATGATATTCAGGATGCAGCACCATTTAATGTCCTGCCGTCAAAAAGAGCGGTTTATGCTTTATTGGCAAGAACTTATCTTTATATGGGCTCTTACCAATTAAGTCTGGATAATGCACAAAAAGCTTTGGCTTTGCAAAACGGTTTGATAGATTTTAAAGAATTAGCTACAGCATACAGCTATCCCGTTTTGGTTCAGAATCCCGAAGTTATATTCTCAAAAACCTTGTTGACTACTTATGACGGATCTCCTTTATCAAATGATTTATTAAATAGTTTTGACAGCAACGATTTGCGTTACAATTATTATACAATAGCAGGAAGCAATTTTTTTCCTACTTACACAGGTAGAGGATTTGGTATGACCAGATATAGTTATACTAACGGAATTAACGTTGGAGTATCGGTGCCGGAAATGTATTTAATTTCTGCCGAGTGTTACGCCCGATTAGGACAAACACAAGAAGCAATTGATAACTTGAATATCGTAAGAGCAAAACGTTACAAATCGGGTACAGTTTATCAGGTTTCTGCCGGAACAAGTAAAGAGGCTCTGGACCTGGCACTGATTGAAAGACAAAAAGAATTTATAGGCAGAGGTTTCCGTTGGTTTGATCAGCGAAGATTAAATCTGGATCCCCTTTATCAAAAAACATATACCAGAGTTTTTAAGGGACAGACTTATAATTTGGAACCTAATAGCGACGGATATGTATTTCCAATCAATCAAAATTATATTGATTTAAACCCAGAGTTGGGGAACTAAAAACAGCAACAATGTTAAAAAAAATAATGAATATCAAATTATTGGTATTGGCGTTCTGCGTCTTTACCATACAGATTTCTGCTCAGGAAGTTAAATCCAGATTACAAGGAATGGTAGATGTACCGATTCCCGGAATGGCTTTAAATATGACTTACGATGCAAAAGGCGGACCTTTGGAAAACATCAAAGAAATCAATGGTTATGCCTACGTTTTTAATGATTACAGATGGGAAATCGAAGATCTTAAAATGAAGAAAAATGGCGCTGTCTGGAATGTAGAATACACCGTTCCAAAAAACTGCGGCTTTATGGCTTTCAAATTTTATGGAAATACAGATAACGGTTTAGTTACAGATACAGGACAAGATACTGGTTATCTTTTGGTTGTTTTTAAGGAGCCAAAAGTAAAAATGCCGGGAGCAGATCTAGCCTGGGCAACTTTTAGAAACAAGGATTTTAATTCTGAATTTGGCGGTTATTTTAAAGACTTTACGATAGACGGAGATGCTACGGAATATTGGTTAAAAAAAGAAGTAGCAGATCAGGGTAACAATTTCCCGAAATTTATTGATACGTATATTAAAGTACTAAAGGTTCAGAAACCAGAAAAATTTGATGCATTAGGACATCATTTTTTAGGAGATTTCACAAAGAAAATGAACGGCCAGCCCGAAGAAGTTTTTCTAAAAGTTTACAATTTATACAAATTTGAGCTAAAAGATCAGGCAAAATCAGATTCTCTTGAAACCGTAATCCAAAAACAATTTCCGAAAGGCGCGTTTCAAAGATTTAAAGCGTATCAAAAAATTATGCCAATTGCAGATGCAGCAGAGAAAAACAAAGTTATAACGCAGTTCTTAACTGATTTTCCATACACTTCTGATGTGCCTGATTCTCAAAAGTACTTCTATGATAATATTGTAAAAACGCAATTTGGATATTATTTTGAAACCAAAGATTACAAAAGTATTTTAGCTTTAATTCCAACTATGAATTTTGCTAATCTAAACGATGCTTATCATCAGAATATATCTAAAGCCTTGTATTTAAAAGTGGTAGATCCTGCTGTTATAGAAACAATGGCCGTGCCTATGATTAAACTGATGCAGCAAAAAGTAAATGATTTATCATACATGCAGGGAATTTACTGGTCTCCAAATCAGGCAAATGAAAATGCTAAAGATAGACTTAACGACGAATTAGTGATTCAGATTCGTATGTACGACATGCTGAAAAAATACAAAGAAGTTTTAGAAACTTTTGAATTGTTGCCATTTACAAAACGTTACGAAAAAGCAAGTATAAACGACATTCATGTAAGAGCCTTAGAAGCCTTAAACAAACCGACTATCGAAGTTTTAAAAAATGCAGCAAAAAACAATACTTTATCAGAAGCGTTAACTGCTAAATTAAAAGAAGCATATTTAAAAGAAGGAAAAAAAGAAGCTGATTTTCCTGCTTATTTAGAGCAGTTGAAAAAAGAAAACAAGTCTGAAGAAAAAATTGTTTGGATGAATCCCGTTCCTGCGCCTGCAATTAAAGTGCAGACAGCAGACGGAAAAGCAAAACAGTTGGCTTTGGACAGTGGAAAAATTATCGTAATTGATTTTTGGGCGACTTGGTGCGGACCTTGTAAAAAAGCATTTCCGGCAATGCAGCAATTGGTAAACAACTTCAAAGAAGACAAACAAGTTGAGGTTTATTTTATCAGTACGCAGGAAACCAAAGAAGGATACAAAAAAGAAGCATTGGCTTACTTAAAAGAAAAAGGATTAAAACTGGATACTTATTTTGATTTAATTAAAAAAGGCGGCGGAACTAATAACGAATCGTTTTCTAAATACGCAGCGATCTTTAAATCAAGCGGAATTCCAAGAAAAGTGGTGATCAAAAACGGGCAGATTCGTTTTACATCCGAAGGATATTCAGGAAATCCGGGTCAGCTTGTTGATGAACTTACAGAAGTGATTAATGCTTTAAAGAAAGAGTAATTTCTTTTTGAAAATCAAAAAAATATGAAAAATATACTTTTACTATGTACACTCGCACTGAGTGTACATAGTTTATCTGCACAGAAAAAAACGGTCGACGAATCGGCTTATCAATCATGGCAAAGAATAAACAATAAATCTTTGTCATACAATGGTAAATGGATTTCTTACAACACCGTTTTTCAGGATGAAGAAAAGGAAAATAAAAAACAAACCATAATTCAGGAAGCTCCAAAAGGAAAACGCTTGATGCTGAATGATATCAGTGATTTAAAATTCATTGGAAAAAAAGACTGGATTCAGTACAGCAAAAATGACAGCACGCTTTTGCAAAATCTAAAAACAGGTGTAAAAAAACTTTGGAAAAGCAAGCATTATACCAATGCTCTTGACGGAACAGATTTCTTGTACTATTCACGTCCGGAAGCTGTTAAAGGAGATTTTTTTCTACAGCGTGTGGTTTTTTACAATTTAGAAAGTAACGACAGTATTTCTATAAACAACATAAAATCATCTCGCTTTTTAAAAAACCAGGCGATTGTATATGTACAAATTGAAAAAGACAAAGCCTATTTAAAACACGGAATTCCAGGCGATAAACAAGAAACTGTTTTCACCGGAAAAGCAGCTGATTTTGGTGATTTTCAATTAAATGAAAAACAAGACGGCGGTACTTTTACGCTAAAAGGCAGTAACAGCACCGATTTTAATATGGTATATTATTTTAATCTGACTAATAATTCAACAAAGCCAGTGTTCAATTATGATGATGTTGTGTTAAACGATCCTGACTTTTCAATTTCAAAAACAGCTTACGGATTAAATGAAGATAGTAATTTCATTGCATTGTTAGTGAATTCTAATAAACGTCAGGAAAATACTCAGATTGCCAGATCAAATATTGAAATTTGGAGATCCAATCAGGGAAGTATGGAACGCAGACAAGAAATGCTGCGAAATTCAAAAACACTTCCAAGCGAACCAAAGTTTATTTATGATATAAAAAACAATAAAGCTATTAAAGTAGCTTCAACTGGCGAATTTGATCAGGTAATTATTCCAGAATCGGGTAATTTTAAAGACATTTTTGCAATTGATAAAAAACCATACACAATAGAAGTAGACTGGACTTTTAACGAACGCAATGATATTTATTGGATTGATGTTTCAACTGGAAAATCTACTAAAGTGCTGACAGGAGTTTTTGGCGCTATATCCTGGAATCCGCAGGGAAGTTTTGCTGTTTTTTATGATGAAAAAGAAAAAGTCTGGACTGTTTTTGACAGCGCTTCAAAACAATTTAAAAACATAAGTTCGCAAATTCCTTATCCTGTTTCTGATGATGATGTAGATATGAAATCCAGTAATACTGCATTTGGTATCGCAGGCTGGTTAAACAACGGAAATACAGTTGTTCTCTATGATGAGTTTGATTTATGGGCAGTTGATCTTACGAATCAAAAAAAGGCTTATTCTATAACGCAGGGATATGGAAGAAAAAACAATATAAAACTTCGTTACAACGAAAATGGTTTTATTGGCGATTTAGACAATAGAAAGTCAATTACTCTAATAGGTTTTGATATCGTGCATAAATCTAAAGGAGTTTACAAATTAACCAATAACAATTCTATAACAAAGGTATTTGCAAATCCTGATTATAATGTAAAAATTGAAACTGTTTCAGGAGATGATTCAAGCATACTTTTTGCGAAAGAAAGTTATACTATTTTTCCGGATTTATGGTGGGGAACGGCTAGTTTTGGATCTCAGCAAAAAATTACAGATATCAATCCGCAGCAAAAAGAATATGCTTGGGGAACTTCAAAAGTATTGACCTGGAAAAGCTTCAGCGGAAAAGAAAATCAAGGTAATCTTTACCTTCCGGACAATTACGACAGTAAAAAAACATATCCGGTTATCGTTCATTTTTACGAAAAACATACGGAAGATTTTAATGTCTATCAAGCTCCTGAGGTTAGTACATCAAACATTAATATTCCAACTTTAGTGAGCCAGGGATATATTGTTTTTCAGCCAGATGTACATTACACATACGGAGATCCTGGAAACAGTGTTTACAATGACGTAATCAGCGGTGTTGAATATTTAATTGAAAAAGGCATTACCGAAAAAGGAAAAATTGGTATTCAGGGACATAGTTTTGGCGGTTACGAAACATCATTTTTATTAACAAAATCAGATATTTTCAGCTGTGCAATTGTAGGTTCCGGAGTAAGTAATTTTACGGCCAATTATCCTGTTATGCGATCAAATGGTATTTCGACTATGTTTAAATACGAGGCCGATCAATACCGTATGGGAAGTTCTTTATACGATAATCTGGACGGATATATTAAAAACTCCACGATTTTTTCTGCTAAGAATATAAAAACTCCTGTACTTATTTTCCATAATGATAATGACCGCGCGGTGCCTTATCAGGAAGGACAATCCTTATTTTTTGCACTTCGTCGTTTAGGGAAAAATGCTTTATTGGTGAACTACAAAAAAGAAGGACATACGCTTGAAGATGCCGCAAACAAAAAAGACTGGACGATCAAAATGCAACAGTATTTTGATTATTATCTAAAAGATGCAGCAAAACCAGACTGGATGTAGTACAAGCCTGTATGTTATTATAATCCAAAGACTGTTATTTGAAGGTTTCAACAGGAATCTTCAAATTAACAGCAGGAATTTCTTATACCATTTTCAAATTACAATTCAAGAATAAATCAATCAAAGAAGAACAAAAATATCAACCAAAATGAAAGCAAAATTATTTCTGGCGCATTTTATAATACTGGGTTTAACTCAGGTTTCAGCGCAGTTTAAAACTACAATTCCACTGCGGAAAGATGTGGTACATGGCACTTTAAGCAACGGAATGCAATATTTTATTCTGCATAACGAATGGCCAAAAGACAGAGCCGATTTTTATTTTGTTCAGAATGTGGGTGCCATTTTAGAAGATGACAATCAAAATGGTCTGGCTCACTTTTTAGAACATATGGCTTTTAACGGAACGGAGCATTTTAAAGGGAAAGGCATTATCAATATGCTCGCAAAACACGGTGTAACGTTTGGGCGTGACATTAATGCTTATACTGCGCATGATGAAACGGTTTATAATCTAAGTAATGTACCGGTTAAAAATCCGGCGTTATTAGATTCGTGTTTATATGTTTTACACGATTGGTCTGGTTTTTTATCTTTAAAAGATGCCGAGATCGATGCTGAAAGAGGTGTAATTCACGAAGAATGGCGTACAAGAAGAAATGCCGATTTAAGAATTGGTTCGCAGCTTGAACCTATCATTTACAACGGTTCAAAATACGGAAAAAGAGATGTTTTGGGCGATATGGATCTTATCGAGCATTTCAAATACAAACAACTGAGAGATTATTATAAAAAATGGTATCTGCCAAACCATCAGGCCGTAATTATTGTGGGAGATATTGATCCTGCAAAAATAGAAGAGAAGGTGAAGAAAATAATGGGTTCAATTCCGATGCCTTCAAATGCTGCAGAGCGAACTTATGAGACTATTCCCGACAATGATAAATTGTTGTATAAACTAGCTGTAGACAAAGAAGCGCAGAAAACATCTATTTCATTAAACTTTAAAAAGAATAAACCGCTTGTCCAGGATCTTGCAGCATTTGAAAATAGTATTGCAGAACAATTGGCTTTGCAAATGATGAATAATCGTCTTAAAGAATATACCGTAAATAATGAAACGGCTTTGTTGGGGGCAGGTTTGAGCTATTCTGGTTTGACACGCTTAACGTCTTTTTTTACTTTAACGGTAAATCCTAAAAACGGAAGATTATTAGAAGCTTTCCAACAGGCTTATACAGAATATGAGCGAGCCATTCAAAATGGTTTTACAAAAGAAGAACTGGATCGTGTAAAAGAAAATATGCGCACGGGTTATGAAAATCAGCTTAAAAACAAAGATAAAATCAGTAATGAAAACTGGGCTTCGCAATTGCAGAATTATTTTTTAGAAGCTTCGCCTGTAATGAGTTTAGAAGACGAAGCAGCGTTTGTAAAAACGACTTTGGCTAATGTAGACGTAAATGAAATCAATAAAGTGTTTCGTGCACTTCCAACAGAAAAAAATCAGGTTTTAACCGTTTCAGGACCAGAAAAAGAAAATGTTACCTATCCAACAGAAACAGATTATACTACGGTAATTAAAAAAGTAAAAGGGCAAAAGTTAGAACCTTATACCGAAACAGTTGCAAATGCTGCTTTGGTAACGGATAAACTTACAGATAAACCAATCGCTAAGAGATTTGAAATTAAAGGAATCAAAGAAGCAAAAGGATATATTTTAGATAATGGAGCCAAAGTAATTATTTACCCAACAACTTTGGCGCAGGATCAGATTCTTTTTTCAGCTTTTAGTCCCGGTGGAATTTCTTTATTGCCCGAAAAAGATTTGCCGTCTTCACAGATTGCGACGGTTTTAGCCAAAAACTCTGGCTTGGGTGATTTTAAAGTGACTGATTTACAAAAACAGCTTTCAGGAAAAACAGTTAAAGTGAGTCCGTTTATTGGTGAACATTACGAAGGATTCAGCGGAAGCGCCGTTAAAAAAGATCTGGAAACACTTTTAGAACTGACTTATTTATACTTTAAAAATCCAAGATTTGAAACTACGGCATACAAACGAATCATTGATTATTATGGCGATGCACTTGAAAATGTAACGGAAAACAATAGTAAAATATTTGGTGATACGATTGCTTTGTTAGACACTAATCGCAGCAAACGAACATTTCTTTTAAGCAAAGAAAATCTTGGAGAACTGAAATTTGATGAGGCTTCTAAAATTTATAAAGAGCGTATTTCAAATGCTTCTGATTTTACTTTTGTTTTTGTTGGAAATATAGCTGAAAAAGACCTTGAAGTAATCAATAAATATTTAGGAAATGTAGCAGGAAATCACACTCAGGAAAAATTTATAGATCATAAAATTGGAACAGCAAAAGGGTTTGTAAAAGAAAAACTGATCAGAGAAATGAGCGTTCCTAAAACGAGTATTTATGTACATCTGGAAAATAGGAATGCAGCATTTTCAGAGAAAAACCAAATTATGGCTTACATGCTTTCTCAATTGTTAGACAAACGTTATTTAGATAAAATTAGAGAAGACGAGGGCGGAAGTTATGGTGTACAAACGCAGAGTTCATTATCTAAAAATCCATCTCCGGTTTTTTTACTTCGCGTAAGCTTTGACTGTAATCCTGAAAAAGACAGCAAACTGCTTCAAATTGTATATGACGAACTGGATGTTATTACAAAAAATGACGTTTCGGATAAAGATTTATCAGACATAAAAGAAGATTTGATAAAAAGCAATCAGCAGAATATTAAGTCAAATTCTTATTGGATGAACACGATCGTTGATCAGTTAAAAACCAATGATAAATTCGTAAGCAGTAATGAATATGAGAAATTGATCAAATCTATTTCGATAAAAGACATTAAAAAATACGCAGCTGAAGTATTGCCAAATGCCGATAAAGTCGAAGTCGTTATGCAGCCTAAAACAGATCAGAATGCTTCAAAATAGCATTTTAGCACTATAAGAACGGCAATTCTTCACTTTGATTTTAATAGTCTCTAAAAGAAAATCTTATGTTTCTTTAAATTTGAATTAGTTATAGAATTTGTAGACTAAAAAGAGCTGTCTTGCCGGACGGCTCTTTTGTATTATGAGTGAGTAATTTTTTTCTTCCGTTTTTAGTAAGATTGAACAGGATTAGGACTTTAAGTCCTGAACCAGAATTATATTTTGTTTGATTTGCAATTTACATAATTTATTGAAATTATTATATAATTTCAATATCTTAAATATTATCTGGTATCTTTTTAGTTGTACACAATTAAAATGCTTAGATTTATCCTTTTATAAATAATTTAATATGCAAGAAGGTACAGTAAAATTCTTCAATGAAGAAAAAGGTTTTGGATTTATAACACCAAAAAATGGCGGAAGTGAAATTTTTGTTCACGCTTCAGGTCTTTCAGAAAGTATTCGTGAAAACGATGAAGTGCGTTACGAAGTAACAGAAGGAAAAAAAGGGCCTAACGCAGTAAATGTAGTTGTGCTTTAATATCCTGCAAAATGTATAAAAGAAGCATCTGTATTAAGCAGATGCTTTTTTTTTATAAACATAGATGCAAAGCTGCATGATACGTTTTTTTCGCGTTTCTAAAATTGAATAACCTATCTGGATAATGGAGAAGGTTTTCTTACTGATTCCTTCAGGGTATTTCAGATCCTGCAAAGGTCAGAACAGTTTAATAAGATTAGTATTGGTATGGCTTTTTGCAAAAGAATTGTTGAAAAACATTTGGGAACCATCCTTGCTAAATCCGTAAAAGGAGCCGGATTTGGTTTTACTGTTTTTTTTCCAATAAATCAGTCGTCGGAATCTTAAACATTTCTATCAAATACAAATAAAATAAGACACGTTTGATGCTGGAACTGTTTCCCACATCAAAGAGATATTCAAATCTAAATTCGACGGTTTTTATTAATACTAGCTTTTTTGTTTTTTAAAATACCACTGTGGCAATCACTAAAATAATGTGATTCGTCTAATTGTGAATAATATCTTTTTGCTAGAATAGCAACTTACAAAATAAAAAAGACCTTATAGAATGTATATGGAGAGAATTACATAGAAGGTTTATTATTCTGATGGCGATATTCTCCCGGAGTCAGGCTCACTATTTGTTTGAATATTTTTGAAAAGTGAGGCAAGTTCGAGAATCCGGTGTCTAAAGCGATTTCCAAAAATGTTTTATCACTGGTTGCGATGAGGTATTGCGCTCTTTCAATTTTTTTTTCATGGATATATTTCATGGGTCTTTGTCCTGTATGAGTCAGAAATTGTTTGGAAAAATAATCCTGATTCTGATTTACTCTTCGGGCTAACTGAGAAACCGTAATATTTTCGCTTATGTTAAGCTGTACATAACTCATCGTATCTAATATTTTAGGAGATGTAATCTGGGGTTTGAATGTTCTAAAGTCTTTTGTGCTTAAAAATCTGGAAATTAATTGAAGAAGAATACCATGGTTTTCAAACTTTAGATGTGTTTTCATTGTATCATTTAGCGAGCGGTATTCTTTATAAAAAGCTTCTTTTTCATATATTTTAGGATTGTCTGATCTATTGATTCCTCTTCCAGGATTATTATGCAGCATTTTTTTTATGAGTGCTACATCAAGTTCTGTACTAGCTAATTTTATTACTTTTCTATTATTGTTGAACAAAGAAATTCCATCAGGAGATTCTTCGAAAAACTGAATAAAATACTGACTCAAAAAGACATCACAGCTCAGATTACAAATTGTAAAACTGGGAACAAGATACAGGTAACCTGGCTCTAAAGCCCAACGGGTTGAACTGTCAGAAATAAATCCATTTCCTTCATCTATATAATAAATTCGATAATAGGGACTAATCACACTATTATAATTCCAATTATGATTAAGTTTTACATAATCAATATGTAATAATGAAAAAGAATATTTAAAAGTATTGTTGGACATAATAACATTATAATTAAAAAATACCGCTTTTGAATAATAAAAGGTCGTTTTTGAATAAAATTTATATATAAATAGATTAATATATTTGTTGTTAATTGTTTTAAAATTAATAATAAAAAAAACTAATAATAAAATTTATATATTAAATATATGTCATAATATTAAATTATGAGCTTGTTTTAATGATTGGTGAAGTCGGAAATATATAAAATATTATAAAATCATAAAAATATGAACAGACGAAATGCTTTAAAATTGGGCACAACAGCCCTGGCTGGACTCTACCTGTCACCTTTATTAGGACAAATTAATATTTTTAACAATTCTGCATTCAAAGGACCTTTCGAACCTACTTGGGATTCGCTTGAAAAATACCAAGTGCCTGATTGGTTTCGTGATGCTAAATTTGGAATGTGGGCGCATTGGGGCCCTCAATGTGAGCCAGAAGCAGGTGATTGGTACGCAAGAGGAATGTATCAGGAAGATTCCTGGCAATATAAATATCATGTTGAAAAATACGGTCATCCTTCAAAATTTGGTTTTAAAGATGTGATCAATGTCTGGAAAGCAGATAACTGGAATCCAGAAGAGCTGGTTAATTTATATAAGGATTCGGGTGCCAAATATTTTATGGCAATGGCGAATCACCATGATAATTTGGATTTGTATGATAGTAAATATCAACCGAATTGGAATTCGACAAAAGTAGGTCCAAAAAAAGATATAATAGCAGGATGGGAAAAAGCCGCTCGCAAAGCAGGCCTTCCTTTTGCTGTTAGTGTTCACGCAGCACATGCCTGGAGTTGGTTTGAAACTGCTCAGCGTTCTGATAAAAACGGATCTTTAGCAGGAGTGCCGTATGATGGAAAATTGACTAAAGCCGATGGAAAAGGAACTTGGTGGGAAGGTTTAGATCCTCAGGAATTATATGCTCAAAATCATCCATTAAGCGAAAGAAGCTCCGATAATGGTGCGATACACGGCCAATGGAATTGGGGAAATGGAGTAGCAAAGCCTTCGGAAGCTTACATGGAGAATTTTTATGATCGAACCATTGATTTGATTGACAAATATAATCCTGATATGATTTATTTTGATGATACCGCATTACCATTGTGGCCTGTCAGCGATGCAGGTTTACGTATTGCGGCACACATGTATAACAAAAGTCTCCAAAAAAATAAAACCGTTCAAGCGGTAATCACAGGTAAAATATTAGATACACAGCAAAAAAAAGCCTTGGTTTGGGATATCGAAAAAGGACAAGGTAATGATATAGAACCTTTGCCTTGGCAGACAGATACTTGTCTTGGTAACTGGCATTATGATCGTGGGGTTTACGAAAGGAAGGAATATAAGTCAGCTAAAACAGTTATTCATACCCTGATTGATGCAGTAAGTAAAAATGGGAATTTAATGCTTAATATTCCGGTAAGAGGAGATGGAAGTATCGACGAATTAGAACGACAGATTGTAAAAGAAATTGGTGTTTGGATGAAACTAAATAGCAAAAGTATTTATGGTACTCGTCCTTGGAAAATATTTGGGGAAGGCCCTCAGCTAGGGAGCGCCGGAGCTTTAACCGCTCAAGGTTTTAATGAAGGAAAAGGAAAACCCTTTACATCAGAAGATATTCGTTTTGTTCAAAAAGATAAAATACTTTATGCTACTGTAATGGCATGGCCGGAAAGCGGTACTGCAATTATTAAAAATTTGGGTAAATCTAACCAACATCTTATAGAGGAAATAAGACAGATTAGACTAGTTAGTACAGGACAAAAACTGAAATTCAAGCAGAATTTAAATTCTCTTGAAGTATATTTTCCAAATCAAAAACCAGAAGCTTCTTATGCGAATGCTTTGGAAATTTTATCATAATGTAAATTGATTTTGTTTTATAATTCTACATAAAGATTAAATGAAAAAAATAACAATTCTATTTGTCTTCCTGATTCCAATATTTTGTATTGGACAAGTGGTTAAGAGCTATAAGAAATATAAAGATAAAGTAATTATAGCTTTCGATAAAGGTGAACTGTATTTAAGTCCTCTAACCGAAAATACCGTAAGGATTCAGTATGGCTTGGAAATGAAAAATCAAATTCCTGAATTAGTTTTTACTTCGAAAGTTAAAGTACCTGATTTTAAGGTTTCTGAATCCAACTCACTAATTGAAATTGCTATATCAAAAATGATTATTGCAGTAGATAAGAAGACTGGATCATTGTCTTATCGCAACCATGAGGGAAAAGTTTTTCTTAGCGAGAAACCTGATAGTCGTATTTTGAAACCAAGTTCAGTACAAGGTGTACCTTGCCAAATTGTTGAACAAGGTTTTAGCACTTTACCCGATGAATATATTTTTGGAACAGGTCAGTTTCAGGACGGATATTTAAATATTAAGGGATTACCCAGAAGACTAACCCAAGTGAATACACAAATTGCTATTCCATTTATAATGTCAAGCAAAGGTTATGGTTTGCTATGGCATAATTATGGTCTTACTGATTTTAATCCTGCTGATAGTATTGTTAAATTAAAGCCTGCAGGTATAAGTGGGGAAGCGATAACTGTTGCTGTTACAACTACTAACGGAACACAAAAGGAAACTCGTCAGGACGGTGTTTTTATCGGAAATTTCACTATTAAAGATACAGATGAGTACGCTATTCTACTGGATGTGGGACAAAAAATGGCCAGAAAATGGCAATTGACAATTGACGGTAAGGAGGTTCTTAATTTTAAAAACCACTGGTTACCACCAACAACCAGTACATTGGTTAAACTAACAGCGGGTAAACACGAGATTACTGTTACAGGAGAAAAAAATGATCTCCCCGTTGTGTATTATCGTAAAATCACCAATGAAACAGTATTTAGATCTCCTGTCGCGAGCATACTGGATTATGTTGTTTTTGCCGGAAATTCAGATGAGGTTATTTCAAGCTATCGTAATCTGACAGGACAGGCTCCGCTTATGCCCATATGGGCATTGGGCTATATTCATTGCCGTGAACGTTTTACTACTCAAGATGATTTGCTTGAGAATGCCAGAGCATTCAGGGAGAAAAAATTGCCAATGGATTTAATTGTTCAGGATTGGCAATATTGGGGTAAATACGGTTGGAATTCGATGAAATTTGATGAAGAGCTGTATCCGAATCCGTCTGCAATGGTAAAAGAATTACATCAAATGAATATGCGACTAATGCTTTCCGTTTGGTCCAAAATTGATAAAGAAAGTGTTGTTGGTAAAGAGTTTAGTAACAAAAAATACTATATCCCAAATACAGAGTGGGTTGATTTTTTTAATCCTGATGCAGCAAATTATTATTGGAAAAACTTTAGTAAAAAACTATTAAAACCTTATGAAATTGATGCATGGTGGCAGGATGCTACTGAACCGGAAAATGATGATTTGGTAAACAGAAAAATAAATAACGGAACAATTCCCGGAGAGCAAATGCGAAATGTGTATCCGATGTACGTAACAAAAACAGTTTATGAGGGTTCTCGTAAAGATGCTCCGGATAAAAGGGTTTTTATCCTTACCAGAAGCGGATTTTCAGGCCAACAGCGTTATGCAGCAGCTGTTTGGACTGGAGATGTAGGTAACGATTGGGAAACCCTACGTCGACAGCTAACTGCTGGATTAAATTATTCAATAACAGGATTGCCTTGGTGGACTTTTGATGCAGGAGGGTTTTTCCGTCCGGGCAAAAGCCAATTTACGGATACTAAATTTCACGAACGCTTTTTAAGATGGTTTCAGTTGGCTACATTCTCTCCACTACAAAGAGTACATGGATATGAGACGAATACTGAGTTTTGGAGATATGGTGAGAAAGTAGAAGCCGAATCTTTAAAATATTTAAACTTTCGTTATCGTCTGCTTCCGTATATTTATTCCCAAGCAGCAGATATAACATTTAAAAACGGAACCTTGATGCGTCCACTGATAATGGATTTTGCAAATGATACAAAAGCACTTCAACAAAAATATGAGTATATGTTTGGACCTGCGTTTCTTGTGGCGCCAGTTGTTTCAGAAGGAATGGAAAACTGGGATGTTTACTTGCCAGAAAATCAATCAGTATGGTTTAACTTTTGGACGGGAAAACAGTATAAAGGTGGGCAAACAATACAAACAGCTTCGTCTCTTTCAACTATTCCTCTATATGTAAAATCGGGTTCTGTAATTCCAATGGGTGAAAAAATACAGTACACAAATGAAAAGCCTGCTGAAAATCTTGAAATTAGAATATATACAGGATCAGATGGCAAGTTTGAACTTTATGAAGATGAAGGAGTAAATTACAACTATGAGAAAGGAGCTTTTTCGATTATACCTTTTGAATGGAATGAGCAAAAACAAACCCTTACAATTGGAAAACGAAAAGGCAAAATCTTTAATGGGTTAATTGAAAACAGGGTATTCAATATCGTTTGGGTTAATGAATCAAACGGTGTTGGTCTCGAAAAAGCGGAAACAAATATCTCTGTAAAATACATTGGAAATAATATTGATATTTTAAGAGAATAAAAGTAAACTTTTATAATTTCATTCTAATTCTAAGCTTACAGTTAGTCATTCTTATAACAGTTTTTATGTTGAATTTATAGAGATTAACCCTCTTTAAAAAGTAAAATTATGATTTCAAAAATGTTATGTTACACCTGTGATTTAGTTGATGATGACGAATTAATAGATTTTTGAAAGCTGTTAAAACAAGCGATATTGTATTGTTTATAACACAAACAGATACAGTCCATTTTGACGTAGGAATGTACAACGGCAACCTGCAGTAACTAGTGATAAACAGCTCAATCCTTTTTCATTCTGCTGATGATGCGTTTTCTGTGAATGAATCCCCAATCTGCTATTGTATTGGTGAGCTCTTTAAGCGAATTGCCGTACTCTGTAATTCGATATTCGACGGCAACAGGCGCAGTGCTTAACACTCTACGCTCAATAAGCTCATTTATTTCCAGATCTTTCAATTCGCGGCTGAGCACTTTGCCGGAAATACCTTTAACCTCATTCAGCAGTTCGGAATAGCGCATTGGCTTATAGCACAAGCAGGCAACGATGGACATTTTCCATTTCCCATTTAAAATATCCATTGTATCGCTGATCGCTAATATTTTATGGGCGCAATCTTTTATTGGTTCAAATTTCTGTTCCATATCATTTAGGTGGTTACCCATTTGTCACTATAACTTTTTGTCACTAAGTGACAAATATACACATAACTGATATAGCTTTGCATTAAAATTATATAAATATGGAATTGATCAAAAATTTACAATGGCGATATGCTGTTAAGAAATACACAGATGAACTGGTTAGTGAAGACAAGATTGACCAAATCATCGAAGCCATCAATCTTAGCGCTTCTTCCTGCGGGATACAGCCTTATCGCCTGATTGTGGTAACTAATCCTGAAATACGACAAAAATTAGCGGAGGGATCATTCAATACTCAGATCTTGAATTCTTCTCATTTACTTGTTTTTGCTGCATTTAACAATATAACCAGCGAGTACATTGCAGATTACGTAGCAATGATGGAAAAAAAACGCGCTTTGGAAGTTGGAGCTCTAAATCCTTTAAAGGATGCAGTGACTTCTTTTTTTTTCACTCAAACTCCCGAGCAACACGCGATTTGGTCTGCTAAACAAGCTTGTATTGGCCTTGGAACTGCCTTAATCGCAGCAGCTGAACTTAAAGTAGATGCTACTCCTATGGAAGGTTTTGATCCGGAGTTGTTTAATAATGTTTTGGGTTTGTCAGAAAAGAATCTTCATGCTTCTGTCATTATTTCTTTGGGCTATCGCGATACTGCAAACGATTATTTGGCTTCCATGTCAAAAGTTCGCCTGCCAATTGATCAATTTGCAACTAAAATAAAATAATTGAACTACTATTTACAGATGTGATAAATTATCAGAATTTAAATTCAATTTTGATTCGAACTTATTAAAGTAAAAAATAATAAACCTCCAAAAAAGTTTGGAGGTTTATTATTGACTGTACTGTAATATGTTACTGATAATGATATTATTCCGTTTTCATTTTTCGCTCAAATTCTCGTTTCACATCGATATATTTATTATCACAACGTAAATTCACCTAAATCTCCGCGATTACGGTTAGTGGTTGTCAGTGGTCGCTGTTTACTTATCATTAACATATTCTAAAATGTCGGCTGGTTGGCAGTCCAAAGCTCTACAAATAGCTTCCAAGGTGCTAAAGCGGATCGCCTTAGCTTTTCCAGTCTTTAATATTGAAAGATTAGATAATGTCAAATCAACTCTTTCAGAAAGTTCATTCAGAGAAACTTTTCGTTTTGCCATCATCACATTCAGGTTTACAATTATTGGCATAGCTTACGCTGTTAAGTCGTTATCGTTTTGGATTTCAACTCCTTTTTGAAAAATTGTCGCAATAACATAGACTACGGCTGCCATCAATATAAATGCCTGATTGTCTACCCAAAACTCGTTTAGATTGTCGATAACATAACCATGATGTTGTAAGTTTTAAACTAATTTACTGTAATCTTTTTTAATTTCGTGGCTTGCTTTAATTGAAATTTACTGATTTATTCTTATTTTCTATATCAACTTTAATGGAAGCTTATTGTTTTTAAGGTTTCTTTTATTTTGTATAGCGGTATATTTTGGTTAAATTGTATATCCAAAAAAAGATTTATGAAACAATTACCTCTACTATTAATTCTTGCCTGTATTTTTATTTCATGCGAAAACAGAAAAGAACAGGAGCTGCTGAAGAGAGAAAAGGCTATAATTTTAAAGGAAGAAGAATTTGAAAAAAAAGAAGCAGATTATAATGCATTACTCTCTATGCGCGACAGCATCTTTGCTTTAAAAGACACTATAAATAGGGATGCTGAATTAATTACGGAATGGTCGGAATCGCTTAAAGGTTTCTGGAACAGTAAGATGCTGTGCAGAGAATCAAACTGCAGCCAGTACGTTATAGGAGACCAGCGTAATGAAGCCTGGGAATTTGTATCTGATTCTACCGGAACTTATACGAATGTTCTAAATAATAAAAAGCTGGTCAGGGTATTTAAGGCAAAATACCTAAAAGATAAAATAATGCTTGAATTCAGCAGTGACAGTGTTTCTAAAAACAGAGTAAAAATGAATGTGGTTCTTGATGATATCAAAGAAAATATTATTAAAGGCACGCAGACTATTACCGGACAGGATAACTGTTCTGCCAGATTCTCGGTAGAACTTACACTTCCTCAAAAAAAATAATTTATGTTATTAAGTATACAACACGTCAGTCTTCCTATTGAAGATCCAGTGCTAAAATTCCTTATCGAACTCATTATTATTTTATGTATACCGCTTTTACTGAATAAAATAAAAGTGCCGCATCTGCTTGGCCTCATTATAGCTGGTGCCGTTATAGGTCCAAATGGATTTAACGTTCTTGCCAGAGACAGCAGCATAGTGGTAACAGGTACTACAGGACTGCTGTATATAATGTTTCTGGCAGGACTGGAGATAGACATGGGTGACTTTAAAAAAAATAAATGGAAGAGTATCACTTTTTCGCTGTATACCTTTATTGTGCCATTTGCCCTGGGACTTATAGGCGGATATTATATACTTCATTTTTCGCTCTTAACCTCGGTATTGTTTGCCAGTCTTTTTTCGTCACACACTCTTATTGTATATCCAATGGTGAGTAAACTCGGAATAGCAAAAAAGCTGGCAGTAAATGTTACGGTAGGCGGAACAATGATTACAGATGTACTTTCACTAGTAGTATTAGCTGTTGTAGTAGGTATGTCACAGGGAGAAGTAGGTACTTCATTTTGGGTTACACTATCTGCTTCCATGCTGGTATTTGCTTTAGTAGTTTTACTTCTTTTTCCCATCATAGCACGCTGGTTTTTTAAGAATGTAGAAGACAAGATTTCGCAGTATATTTTTGTAATTGTAATGATATACCTTGCAGCCTTACTGGCAGAATTAGCAGGAATAGAAGCCATTATCGGAGCATTTTTTGCTGGTCTTGCCCTAAACAGGCTTATACCTCACACTTCATCACTTATGAACAGGGTAGAATTCGTGGGCAATGCTATTTTTATTCCTTTTTTCCTGATCAGTGTTGGTATGCTGATTGATTTTAACGCTTTTATCCAGAGCTGGGAAACACTGGGGGTAGCCTCAATTATGCTTATTGCTTCAATAGGAGGAAAATACGCAGCAGCTATCTTAACTAAAAAGACATTTAATTTTACAGATGATGAAGGCAGGCTTATTTTCGGAATGAGCGCCGCCTCTGCAGCAGCGACACTTGCATCTGTAATGGTAGGATATAATATTATTTTATCTGAAAATGAAGCAGGCGAGCCTGTGAGGCTTTTAAACGAACATGTGCTTAATGGTAGTATTCTACTTATCCTGGTTTCCTGTACTATTTCATCTTTTGTATCAATGGCAAGTGCCCAGAGGATTGCCGATGCTGATAAAGAAGAAACTGCGGCGGGTACGGGTGATGAAGAAGAAAAGATTCTGCTGGCTGTAAATCATGAGCATACTGTTGAGAAAATGGTTAACCTGGGACTTCTTATAAAAAATAAAAGTAATAAAGACAAGATTTTCGCACTTAATGTGATTAATGAAGAAAAAAGCGAGTCGTCTTCAAAAAATGCAGAAAAACTGCTGGGTGAAGCTGTAAATATGGGCGCAGCTGCGGATGTTAAAATAAATCCGATAACACGACATGACAATGATGTAATTGCGGGTGTTAATAACGTGGTAAAAGAACAGAATATTACGGATCTGATTATTGGTCTTGAAGAAGAAAAAGGATTCTCAACCTCTTTTATTTATAATCTTTATAACGGTTACCTGCAAAATAAGCATATAAATTTGATTATCTATCATGCGGTCCAGCCAGTGTCAACTATTAAAAAATATGTTGTTCTTATTCCTGCCGATGCGGAGCGCGAACCAGGTTTTTTCCATTGTTTATTAAGGATTTGGAATATCGGAAAAAACTCGGGTGCTAAAATGAGTTTTTATGCAAACGATAAAACTCTTGATGTATTGAAAAGCATTATTAAAAAGGCAAATATTGAAGCTGTTTTTAATGCTGTAACTTCCTGGCAGGAGGCTGAAAATATGGCAAGCAGTCTTGAAGAAGATGAAGGGCTTATCATTCTAATGGCTGACAGGGGTATGCATTCTTATTTTCCTCAGATGAAAGAAGTGCCTGAAATTTTAAATAAAAAACTCCATAATAACAATTATTTATTAATTTATCCTTTCTCAAAAATTGATAATACGGTTACAGAAAAAAGATCCGTAAGTAATCTTGATGATTTTGCTGATATTGGAAAAATTATTGGCCGAATTTTTAAGTAAGAAAATAGTGGTTCTGTCGCATTTGGTAATAACTTTTATCTTTATAAATTTAAGCTCATCCAAAATGAATACTAACTACAGGCCGATAGTAATCAATATTGATAAAAGTGGTTCTAATTTGGCAGCTATCAAAGTATACAACAAGCGTTCGTTTTCAAAGATTAAAATCCGGCAATGTAAATATCTCAACAATATTGCAGAACAGGATCATCGTTTTATCAAATGGCATACACAAAACGGATTAGGCTTTAAAAGTTTTGAATCAGTTATACGAAAATTGAGTGGAATTGAAGTTGTGCATATGCTGAGAAAGAATCAAATGGTTAGACTAGGTTGACCATGTTTAAATCATTTTGTAAATTAGCAGTTTAGCTTTTGAATTACTTAAATATTTGTATTTAATTCTGATAGATGCGACAGAACCATACTCTGATTCTTTTAATTATTTGAAAAGCAAAAATATATTTTTATAGTAAATAACAGAAAAATATCAACCCTTTTAAATCGCATAAAAGCGAGTTGGAAGATAAATACAAATTAAATTTTTGTAAAAAAAATATCAGGTACACTTTTATCTAAAAAAATAGCGGCTTTTATAACCGCTATTTTAAATATATTATAGCCAAATTATTTAGGAAGTTTGGCAAGAAACAACAATATATCAGTTCCGATTTCTTTATAATGAGTTTCCAGGGCAAAATGACCCGTTTTATAGAACTTTACAGTAGTATTTGGATTGTCACGTTTGTATGCTTCTGCTCCTGCGGGAAGAAAATAAGGATCCTGACTGCCCCAAACAGCTAACATCATAGGTTTTTTATCTCTAAAATAAGCTTGAAATTTAGGATATAAAGCAACATTGGTTCTGTAATCTTTTAGCAGGTCAAGCTGTATCTCGATGTTTCCCGGGCGATCCAGAAAATGCTGATCCAATGTGTATGTTTCAGGTGCGATAAGAGCAGCATCCGAAGCACCTTCGTGATACTGATACCAGGTTGATTCTTTAGAAACAAAATCCTTAAGCGCGTCTCTGTTAGCCAGCGAAGGATCTTTCCAGTATTTCTGAATAGGATTCCAACCATTGCTTAATCCTTCTTCGTAGGCATTGCCATTTTGTGATATGATGCCAGTTATCTTTTCCGGATTAGCAAGAACAAGCCTGTATCCGGTTGGCGCGCCATAATCGAATACATAAATGGCAAAACGTTTTAAACCAAGCTTATCGATAAAGCCCTGCATAGTGTTGGTAAGATTATCAAAAGTATATTGAAAACTAAGATGATCCGGTGCATCTGAATAGCCAAAACCAGGCAGGTCCGGAGCTATTACATGATATTTTTTGCTTAAAATAGGAATAAGATTTCTAAACATATGAGATGATGTAGGGTAACCATGCAGTAATAATACAATTGGAGCATTTTTAGATCCTGCTTCACGATAGAATATCTTTAGTCCGTTGACTTCCGTGTTATTGTAATGAGTGGTATGAATTTCAGTGTTCTCTTTTGTAGTTAAAGAGTTTTTAACTTGTGCATTTACATTTGTTCGTGGTAGCATAATTATAGCTAGAATTAGAATTAAGGATTTAATTGTGTTTTTCATATTTTCAATTGTTTAAGACAAAAATACAGTCTATATTTGATACCTGAAAACGATTTATAATGATCTAATCAATCACTAAAAGTGATACTATGAATAGTAATGACCTGAAAATATTTGAAGCCGCAGCAACACTCGGAAGTTTTACGAAAGCTGCAGAAGCAACCTTTACGGTACAATCAAACGTAACGGCTCGCATAAAAAATCTCGAAGATGAATTTGGAGCTGAACTGTTTAGAAGAGTAGCCAGAAAAGTGGTTCTAACTGAAGCAGGGGAAACACTTTTGCAATATGCTAAAAAAATAGGACGATTATTGGATGATGCAAAAAGTGATATACAGAGTGCAGACAAAATAGGAGGGACAATACGCATAGGGTGTATTGAGACCACTATGGCTTTTAAAGTGCCAGAAATCATCAAAGGTTTTGCAGAATTTTATCCCAATGTAGAGCTTGAATTTTATTCTTCGATGTTGTCAGCATTGATAAACGATGTAATCAGTTATAAACTTGATGCTGCTTTTGTTGCAGCACCCATAAATATTCCGGGTTTACAGCAGCTTATTGTTCGTGATGAACAACTTGTAATAATTGCAGGTGGTGATGTGGATAAGCTTTCGGTAGTATTGAAACAAGAACCTTTAAAAATAGTAGTTTTTGAGCAAGGTTGTTTTTTCAGGGCGCGACTTGAAACCTGGCTCGGTTCAAAAGGAATCCTCCGTTATAAAAGTACCGTAATCAATTCGATAGAAGGCATTATTAATTTTGTGGAGGCAGGTCTTGGTATTAGTATACTTCCTGCAGAAGTGGTAAATCAGTATTACAGGAACAGAAATATAAAAACTTTTCCTTTAACTAAAGAACTTGCCACGATGACTACAGTGTTAATTTACAGAAATGATGAAGAACCTTCAAAGGCTTTAAATGTATTTTTAGATCAGTATCGGAATTAAATCGGAATTTGTGGGAATGGCCAAATTATATTGCCAACGCTTTATACAAACAATGTTCATGAAAAGAATAATTTTAATTGTTAAAAGTAGTTTGTGCCACGATTCTGCCACAAAACTTAGACAGGTGAAATATCTTCAAAAAACGTCATAACTTTTTGTGGCAGAAAAGGTATCCACTCCAAGACAAAAGTGCCACGATTTTACCACAAAACTTTTGAGTGTTTTTATAAAGAATAAAAACTGCCTTAAATGCAAAAAACCTGCGAATCCTAGGATTTGCAGGTTTTACCACGTTTTTTATGGATTTTTGAAAAGATTGAAAAAGTTGCCTTTATTTCTTTTACCCTTTTGGTGGGGAGAGCAGGATTCGAACCTGCGAAGTTCACACAGCAGATTTACAGTCTGCCCTCGTTGGCCGCTTGAGTATCTCCCCGATCTCAGCATTGATGCGCTTTGTTGTTCTAAGCGGTTGCAAATATAGGAACGTTTTTCATGTTTACAAACAAAAAACGAACTTAATTTTAAGTTATTTTAAAGTTATTTTTTAATTCATTGGAATTGAATAAAATAAAAAAATCTCCACTAGGGAGATTTTTTAAGTTTTTTTAAAAAGTAGGATTATTTTGCTAATAATTCTACGATTTTTGCTTTCAATTCAGGACCTCTTAAGTCTTGAGCAACCACTTTTCCTGACGCATCAAGAATAAAAGTTGCCGGAATAGATTGAACTCCGTATTGAGCTGCAATTGGCTCGTCCCAAAATTTTAAGTTCGAAACGTGTGTCCATGTTAAGCCATCTTTTGCGATAGCTTCTGTCCATTTGCTTTTTTCTTTATCCAAAGAAACCCCAATAATATTTAAGCCTTTAGAATGTAATTCTTTGTAAATGGCTACAACATTCGGATTTTCTTTTCTGCATGGTCCGCACCATGAAGCCCAAAAGTCAACAATAGTTACTTTTCCTAAGCTTTCTTTAAGCGAAATTACTTTCCCTTCAGGATTGGGTGCAGAAAAATCTGATCTTCATTTAGCGTCACCAACAGGAGGAGCTGTTGCACCAACTGCAGGCATTTTTGCTTGACCAAGTTTTGTTTTAATTTCTTTACCAGGAGCTGTGTTTTTCAAAGACTCATCTAAAGAGTTGTATAAAGCTTCTGCTTTTTTAACATCTGTAGAAGGATCTCCTAACATACCTTGAATAATCAATGCAGAAATATAAGATTTTGGATGACCTTCAGCGTAAGCTAAATATTTCTTTTTAGAATCTGCCTGAACCTCAGTTTGAATTTTCATGTATTGTTTCATCAAACCGTTGATAGTTGCTGTATCTTGAGCTTGTTGAGCTGCCTGCATTTTTTGAGTGTTGTTTTTTTGAAAATCAACTAATGCTTTTTGAGTTTTAGTAAGCTCTTCGTTGAATTTTACATACTCATCATTATTGTAAGTTCCAGAAATTTTAGATTTGTGGATACTGTCTTTATCGATTGCAATTTTAATTTCTCCTGTTTCTAAGATAAAAGGAATTGGCCCGTTTGCACCTTGAAGAATTAAAGTATGAAATGCTGGTTCAGTTACTTTTCCTTTAATTTCAAATTTTCCATTTTCTACTTTTACTGTATCAAGAGCTAATGGCATTTTTGTTGTTGGGTCCTGACCTTGAAGAATGATCGTTTTTCCGTTTTCAATTCCAGTTGCAGTTCCTGTAATTAGGTATTCTCCGTCTTTAACTTTGCTGCAAGAAATTATCGCTACAGAAGCGGTAAGTAAAAAAAGTATTTTTTTCATTATAAAAAATTAATTAGTTAATTGATTTGTGCAACAAAAGTATCTAAAAATATAAAACTTAAAGAATTTTGTAACCTAAAATTTTGTTATAGTTTTTTTATGCTTAATTCTCATGTTTTCAGTGTGTTTGCTGACTAAATTTGACTAAAAACTTTTAATTATATTATTATTTGGAAATAAAACATACAATTTTCTGATTTTTAAGCATAAAAAAAGCATCCTGTTGTCAGAATGCTTTTATAAATATTTGGGTATAAATCTATTCCTGATTTGTTTTCTTTCTCCAGGTAAAAGAGTTTAAAATGTGTCTTTTTGCGAATCTTCCAGGAGAATCAGCGTTTACCATTTTTACGTAAGTTGCTTTAGGAACACTGATGTATTCGTAAACACTTCCGTTAGAAAAATCGATAATTAAACGACCTTCAACAAATTTATAATCGGTAATTGAACAAGTTGAAATCGTTTCTGTATACTCAGGTAAATTTGCTTTAATTGTCTCAGGATTAATACTAACCAAAAAGTGGTAAGCCTCAATAATAGCTTTACTTTTTTCTTCTGCAGCTTTTAAACCAGCATCATCACCTTGAAATTTATCAGGATGAGATTCTTTCATCGCATTACGATAAATGGTTTTCAAATCTTTTAACTCTGCAGTTTTATCAACGTTTAGTAACTTGCGGTATTCAACTATTTTTTTCATAAATAAAAGGTAACTTATTGTCTATTAGTTTGAAATGAGTGTTTTTTACTTCAAAACGACAAATTTTTTGCAAAGGTACACTTTTTTTTAACTTTTTACTTTTGAAGGAAAAAATATTGTAAAAAATTAAGACTTAACGTTTAAGTGGTGAAATTTTACAGCAAAATGCAAAGTTTTTATACATAAATTACCTGTAAACCGCATCCCGAAGCCTCGGGACGCAAAGCTATGTGTTATAACTTTGCGAACTTTGCGAAACCTTTGTGGACTTTGTGGTTAAATTCTCATTTCAAAACCTGAAACAAATAAAACCAGGAACAAAAATTACTTATTTTCCGGCTTATGATTTGCCTTATCAAAGTTTTTAGATTTTTTAGGATATTTATCATAACTAATATCGCTTGGATTTTCAATTACAGATTTAATTGTAATCCAATCACCTACAGTAAAGTTAGTGCTTGCAATTTTATAATCTAAAAGATATTCACCACAAAAATAATTGTTGTTTTCATCTTTTTCGATGATACCGGTGTAAACTCCTTTTTGGGGCATTTTTTCTTGTGAATCTTTAGACATGACTTTTAAATTTAAAATTAAAGCAGCAAAGTTAATCAATTAATGTTTGTTTTGGGGAGTTCGCAACAATCTGAGTATATTTGCATATGCAAAAAAACTTTAAGCCACATCCTAATTCGTTCAAAAATACATTCTGTGTTTTTCATGAAGTACTTGCAGATGAAATTGAAGGATTAAAAAAACAGTTCGAAAGCAAAGCCGGAAGTACCTATTATTATACCGAAGCCGGAATGTATCGCGTTTCGAACCATTGGGGAAGACTTGCCAACAGTAAATGGCGTTTGGTAGCGCGTGAGCCTGAAACGGAATCAAAAACTAAAATAGGTTTTGCCGCATGGAGTGAATTTTACCCGGATAATGTTGAAGAAAAACTATATTATATAGATACTGATTTTGATAAAAATACCGTAACCTATCAGCATAAAAATAATCCGGATTGGGATAAAAAAGCAATTTTAAGAACGAGTTTCGAAACGACAAAACGCATCAAACAGATTAGAAATCTGCAGCAATTAACTTCCTGGGCTAAACATTTCGATTATGATGATATTGCCGACTTGCGAAAGCAAATTATAAACGAATTGATTTACACCGAGAAAACTTTAGAAGAAATTAAAAGAGAAATATAATGGGACGCAACAACGAAAGGAATATCAAGAAACACAATGACAAATTGCATAAAGCCCAAAATAAAGTAAAACAGGCCGAAATTGCACGTAAAGAAAAACTAAAAGAAATTATAAAAAAGTTCAACGAAGACAAAAAAGAAGAATAGAAATAATTGTTTCAAGTTTCAGGTTTCAGGTTTCAAGTTGCGTCAAGTAACCTGAAACCTGAAACCTGAAACTTGAAACAAAAAACAGAAAACAAAAAATATGAAATTCGAAGATTTAAAAGTGAGAGTGCAGGAAATCATTGATTTGATAGCTGCAAAACAAGAGAGAGAAGCCAATAATAAACTGCTTGAAGTAAGTGATGATTTAGACGAAATGCTGGATCACGCAGAAGAAGATGAAGATTTGAGAGAAATTAGCCGTTATCAGGTTTTATTGAATCAGTTGCATGTAAAAATTAACGGCGAAGAGCAGGTTGATGGGGAATAAATGTTTTTGCGATACAGGTTTATTGTTTAAGGATTGCTGCGGATTGTATCTTAAAAACAATCAAAAAGCGCCAACAGCTTTAGCGTTAATGCGTTCGAGATATTCGGCATACGCGACTCATAATGCTGATTATCTTTTGGAAACTACTTATGTTTCGGAAAGAAAGTATTATTCAAAAACTGAAATTTTAAAATGGGCAACAAGTAATAAATGGCAAAAATTAGAAATTCTTAGTTCATCAGAAGATACAGTTGAGTTTAAAGCCTATTTTTTAGATGTTAATAATAAGCCTCAAACACATTATGAATTTTCGACTTTTAAATTAGAAAATAATGTTTGGTTTTACGTTGACGGAAAGTTTGAATAATTGCTAAATTTATAAGGGAATTCAACCTCTTTTGTTTGAATATTTTAACTAAAAATTAATAAACGTTTCTTTTTTCGTAATTCTAAAATAGCTTAATTTTAGAATTATGAAAAACGAATTTAAAAAAGGTTTTTATTTTAAGACGTACGAAGCCCCATTTCAGTCTCCGTTTGAAAAGCTTTTTGGAATTTTTAAAGAGCTAATCACCCATACTTCGGGCGATTTTGATGAAGCAATAGACTGGCTTCGGGAGTTGGATAAAGAATATAAACTGACCGACGAAAACTACACAATCGATGATTTTATCGAAGATTTAAAAAAGAAAGGTTACATAAAAGATGAGGTTAAAGAAGATGGAACAGGAGGTTTTGGTATTACTGCTAAAACAGAACGTGCCATTCGACAACAAGCCTTAGATCAGATTTTTGGAAATTTAAAGCGTTCCGGAACAGGAAATCACAAAACTAAGCATGCCGGAAACGGCGATGAACATACAGGAGAATTTCGCGAATTTAATTTTGGCGATGGTTTAGAACGTATTTCATTGACAGAAAGTTTGCGAAATGCACAAGTCAATAATGGAGTTGAAAGTTTCATGTTGACCGAAAATGATTTGGTTGTAGAAGAAACGCAATACAAAGCCCAAATGAGTACGGTTTTGATGATAGACATCAGTCACAGTATGATTTTGTATGGTGAAGACCGAATCACGCCTGCCAAAAAAGTTGCAATGGCTCTGGCCGAATTAATCACAACGCGTTATCCAAAAGATACGCTTGATATTTTGGTTTTTGGAAACGATGCCTGGACGATTCCCATAAAAGATTTACCTTATTTACAGGTTGGTCCATATCACACAAATACAGTGGCAGGTTTACAATTGGCCATGGATATCTTACGTAGAAAACGAAATACAAACAAGCAAATCTTCATGATTACCGACGGGAAACCAAGTTGCGTGCGCGAACGTGACGGTTCTTATTATATGAATAGTAACGGTCTCGACGAATATATTGTAGATAAATGCTACACACAGGCACAGCAAGCCAGAAAACTACACATCCCGATTACGACTTTTATGATTGCAAACGATCCGTATTTACAGCGTTTTGTGAATCATTTTACAGAAGCCAATCAGGGAAAGGCATTTTATACAGGACTTAAAGGTTTGGGCGAAATGATTTTTGAAGATTATGAAACGAATAGGAAGAAGAGAGTTCGTTAGTTAGGTTCAAAGTTGCAGAGGTTCAAAGGAACAAAGGTTTTTATAGACAACGTAAAAAGATTTAGGTTCAAAGTTGCAGAGGTTCAAAGGAACAAAGGTTTTTATAGACAACGTAAAAAGATTTAGGTTCAAAGTTGCAGAGGTTCAAAGGAACAAAGGTTTTTATAGACAACGCATATCGTAGAGACTTACAGCAGTTCGTCTAACATAAAGAGATTTAGGTTCAAAGTTGTAAAGGTTTATACACACAACGCATATCGTAGAGGCGCACAGCAGTGCGTCTACGCAAAGTAATGACACAATATTTGTCATTCACAAATAATAATAACAACACAGATATTTCAATAAAATGAAAATAGAAAACATAAACACATTAGGTCAATTAAAAGCCGCAGGATATAAAAGCACAGGTATTAAAGACGAATTGAGAAATAATCTTCGTGAGAAGATAAAATCCGGAGCTCCTGTTTTTGAAGGTGTTCACGGATTCGAAAATACTGTAATTCCAGAATTGGAGCGTGCTATTTTATCTCGTCATAATATCAATTTATTAGGACTTCGTGGTCAGGCAAAAACGCGTTTGGCGCGCAAAATGGTCGAATTGTTAGACGAATATATTCCGTTTGTTTCAGGTTCGGAGATTAATGACGATCCGTTGAATCCAATTTCTCGATTTTCAAAAGATTTAATTGCAGAAAAAGGAGATGAAACGCCAATTTCATGGCTGCACAGAAGCGAACGTTTTTTTGAAAAATTAGCCACGCCGGATGTTACCGTAGCCGATTTAATTGGGGATGTTGACCCAATAAAAGCTGCCAATTTAAAACTATCTTATGCGGATGATCGCGTAATTCATTTCGGAATGATCCCGAGAGCGAACCGTTGCATTTTTGTAATCAACGAATTACCTGATTTACAAGCCAGAATTCAGGTAGCATTATTTAATATTTTGCAGGAAGGCGATATTCAAATTAGAGGTTTTAAGTTGAGAATGCCACTTGATATGCAATTTATTTTCACGGCAAATCCCGAAGATTATACCAATCGTGGAAGTATTGTAACGCCTTTAAAAGATAGAATTGGTTCACAAATTTTAACGCATTATCCTGAAAGTGTTGCCATTGCGAGAACAATTACGGAACAGGAATCCAAATTAGATCAAAACCAAAGCGACATTGTTTATGTGCCAGGATTAGCGAGAGATATTTTAGAGCAAATTAGCTTTGAAGCCCGCGAGAGCGAATACATCGACAATAAAAGCGGTGTAAGTGCGAGAATGAGTATTACGGCTTTCGAAAACTTAATAAGTACAGCAGAACGCCGCGCTTTAAAAGCCGGAGTTGATAAAACAAATTTACGTTTGTCTGATTTTATCGGAATTATTCCGGCTATTACCGGAAAAGTAGAATTGGTTTACGAAGGAGAGCAGGAGGGAGCAGCGTATGTGGCTCAGAGTTTAATAGGTTCTGCAATTCGAACGTTATTCCCGACACTTTTGCCAAAAATTGAAAAGCTCGAAAAACCGGGAGAAAAAACACCATATTCTGATTTGATCGAATGGTTTTTTGCCGAAAGTGGTTTCGAATTATTAGACGATGCTTCGGATGCTGAATATCAGGGAATTTTGGATGAAGTAACTCCGTTAAATATTTTGGTAAAAAAATACCAGCCAGAACTGGATAAAGAAGATATTTATTTCTTCAAAGAATTTATTTTATGGGGATTGGTTGAATATAAAAAATTAAGTAAAGATCGTTTTGCACAAGGACATCAGTTTAAAGATATGTACGGAAGTTATATTAGTAAACTATAGTTTAATATAAATTATAAATTAAGTTACGTCTTATAAATTTAAATCCGACAGGTTTTTAAAACCTGTCGGGTTTTTTATGCGCAACTATCTTTGCCAAAGTTTAAAACTTTGACAAAGATTTAGCAATCAACTATCATAATAGGTTTTTTATTTTATTGAAATTAAACCCATTACCATTTTTATTTCGTCTACCTTGCTCCGTTGGCTGCAATTGTAGTCTTCCCTAAAACAAAATGGAAGATAGTTTCGAAGATTTGATTTCGAGTTATATTGAGAATAAAGTAGGAATATCAGAGCATTTTTTAAGTGCTGAACTAGCAAATCATTTAAAACAAAATTTATTTGATTTAAACGACAAAAGTTTGTTGCTTGCTGCCGGAATTGGTAATTCAGAGAAACTATCTTACGACGGCGCCATCAGAAGTGATTCCATTTATTGGCTTGATAAAAAGCACAATAATGTTTTCGAAAATGAATTCTTCGATAAAATAGACGCTTTCATATTATACTTAAACGAAAGCTGTTACGCTGGAATTACCGGTTATGAATTTCATTATTCATTATATGAAGCCGGTGATTTTTACCTGAAACATTTAGATCAATTCAAAAATAACCCGAGTCGAAAATATTCTATGATCAGTTATTTAAATAGTAATTGGAAAGAAGCAGATGGTGGCGAATTAATGATTCATCAGGAAAACAACAATCAAAAAATTGCCCCAACTCAGGGAAAAACAGTTTTTTTTAAAAGTAATGAATTGGTCCATGAAGTTTTGGTTACGCAAAACACAAGAATGAGCATTACTGGCTGGTTAAAGAGCGACTAAGAGATCCTTATAAATATTTAATTGTTTGGAGTTTGAATATTTTTAGAAATTATATTGATATATCAATTATATTTGTATCAAATAAAAAGGACATGAAACTTGAAAATCCAACCGGAACCGCGCTTTATTCAATAGAAAAAGCGATAAAGGAATATCGAAAACTGGCACAAAAAAATATAACCAAAGTTGTAAAAGACATTACGATAGATCAGTGTTTAGTATTAATTATACTAAATGATAATCAGAATATTTCTCAGAAAGAATTAGCAAATCTAGTCTTTAAGGACAATGCTTCGATTACAAGAATGATTGAATTAATGGTTAAAAAACAATATCTAAACCGAACAATTCATCTCGAAGACCGCAGAAAATTTAATCTAGAAATAACAAATAAAGGAATAACAACTCTGGAACTAATGAAGCCAGTTATCAAAATTAATAGAAAAACGGCACTCGATGGTTTATCATTAGAAGAAATAGCATTGTTAAACAAAACCCTCAATAAAATAATTGCGAATTGTAAAAAATAATAATTATGAAATTAAGATTAACACTAATTGCATTGTTGGTATTTACTTTTGGATATTCACAAAAAGAACTTGCGGGCAAATTAGAAAAATATATGGATGCTCAATTTGTCATTAATAATTTTAGCGGTACTGTTTTGATTTCTAAAAATGATTCTGTAATGCTGGAAAAAGCATATGGTTTTGCTGATTATGAGTGGAATGTAAAAAACACGATAGACTCTAAATTCAGTTTAGCTTCGGTTTCAAAGCAATTTACTGCTGTTGCTATTTTGCAATTGACAGAAAAGAAATTACTTTCATTGGATGATCCTCTTAGCAAATATTTTAGTGATTTTCCTAAAGGAGAAAAAATAACTTTAAAAATGATGTTAACCCACAATTCAGGTTTACAAATGGATTTTGACGAGTTGTATCTGTCTAAAACAAATCTTGATAAAGATTTTGTTTATAACTATTTAACCAAAAAACCATTGTTGTTTGAGCCTGGAACAAGTACGGCTTACAGCAATATTGGATATTATTTTCTGGGGCGTATTATAGAGAAAGTATCTGGAAAATCTTATGCCGAATACCTAAAAGAGAATGTATTCGATAAAGCAAAAATGTATAATTCAGGTGTTTCAACTAATGATGAAATAGTAGATAAAATGACTCAATTGTATTATTTAAAAAATAATAAATTGGTAAAGAATCCCTATATCGATTGGAGTTGTAATTTAGGGCATGATGGTATTTATGCAACTGCTGAAGATTTATATTTATGGAATAAGGCGCTTTTTGATAGTGAAACCATTTTATCAGAAGAATCTAAGAAAGAAATGTTTACGCCTTATAATGAGCAAAATTTTGGTTTTGGAGTTCTAATAAATCCTTTCTATAATCAGGGGCATCAATTAATTGCGCACGATGGAGGTTTCTACGGTGCTATGACTTCTTTTAATAAATACACACAGGATAAGGTTTTTATAACCGTTTTGTCTAATAATCAGTCAAAATCATATTATATCGCTTATGGTCTTGCCGGAATCTGTTTTGGAAAAGAAGTAGAGCTTCCGTACAAACACATTGAATCAGTAATAGATGCAAAAGTTTTTGATGAGTATGTTGGCGATTATGATGGCATCAAAATTTTAAAGAAAGACAATAAACTCTATTATCTTGATTACAATATCGAACTGTTGGCGGAATCTCAGACGAAATTTTTTAGATCAGACAATAATAATATGACATTGGAATTTATTAAAAATAAAAAAGGAAAAATTACACAGTTAGAAATCAAAAAAGCGGGAATAAAAGAAGTGAAAAATAAAACTAAAGGAGTTTAAAACCTTATTTTTGTATTTAAAATATATAATATGTTATTTCTTCTTTTAAGTATTCTTTGTAGCGTAACTGTTGGTGTAATTTTCAAAATAACCCGTAAATATAACGGAAACCCAATTCAGATTGTAGCCTTCAATTATGTGTTTGCCCTCCTATTATGTTACCTCACTTTTAGTCCGGATATTTCTGAAATTCACACAACTGCGCCGTGGAATATTTATCTTGCAATAGGAATTCTGTTGCCAGTTGTTTTCTTGTTTTTGATTGCATCCATAAAACATATGGGAATCGTAAAAACAGATGCAGCACAGCGATTATCACTTTTTATACCAATACTAGCCGCATGGTTTATTTTTAAGGAAGAATTTAATACATATAAAGTTCTGGGAATCATAATTGGTTTTTTAGCGCTGTTGTTCATCTTAAAAAAACAATCTCAAAATAAAGAAAACAAATGGATTTATCCCGCTGTGGTTTTAATAGGTTTCGGATTAATCGATATCCTTTTCAAACAAATTGCACTTTATACCAATTTGCCTTATACAACTTCTTTATTTATTGTTTTTGATATTTCATTAGCGGTTTCTTTGCTTATCGTTATTTATGATGTTGCAATTAAAAAGGTAAAATTGGAAGCTAAAAATATCCTTTTCGGAAGTTTGGTCGGACTCTTTAATTTCGGAAATATTCTGTTTTACCTAAAAGCACACAAAGCATTTTCAGAAAATCCCTCCACCGTTTTTGCCGGAATGAATATGGGTGTTATTATTTTAGGAAGTCTTGTTGGTCTGCTTTTTTTCAAGGAAAAACTATCCAAAATTAACTTTATCGGTATCTTTTTGGCCTTAATTGCCATTGTTTTGATTGTTATTTCTCAATTTAAGTAAATTTTTCAGCAGCTTAATGTGTTAATTTACAGGCTCTTTTATGTTAAGTTTTAAAATAATTAAAATAAACTCGACTAATTCTATAGAATTTATAAAATATATTTATAAATTTGCTTCAACAATGAGAAACTCTAGCCAAAATATCATTCAGGTCATGTGCAGCTTCACGATGTGTTGCATGATGAACTATGTAATGAAATGGCGTTAATAGAAAATGGAACTTGTTAGTTATTTTTTTTTTAGCCTTTCATGCACCATGAAAGGCTTTTTTTTAGAACTATTAAAAAATCAATAAAATGAGATCAAATAGAAATACCAACATAATGATGCAATGCTGTCTTATCAAAATTCCGTGTTGTAGACAAGGTAATTGTTTACAATAACAATTCTCTTGGAAAAGAGTCAGGTAAAATTCTAAATCAAAAAAATAACCCCAATTAAAAATATAAAAATGAGTACAGAAATAATTAAACAGAATCCCTTTCAGTCTATGATTGATCGTTTTAATATCGCGGCAGATATTCTTAATCTTGACGAATCAATCAGGCAAAAATTGCAAAGACCTGAAAAACAAATTGTCGTTAATTTTTCTATTGTTTTGGATAACGGAAACGTACAAAACTTCGAAGGATACAGAGTAATTCACAACACGGCATTAGGTCCGTCAAAAGGTGGAATACGTTATGATAATGGCGTAAATCTTGACGAAGTAAAAGCATTGGCAGCCTGGATGACCTGGAAATCTGCCGTAACAGGAATTCCGTTTGGGGGAGCAAAAGGAGGTATTATTTGCGATCCGAGAACACTTTCTAAAAAAGAATTAGAAAAAATTACAAGAGCGTATACAAAAGCCTTATCAGATATTTTTGGTCCCGAAAAAGATGTTCCTGCACCGGATATGGGAACCGGTCCGGATGAAATGGGCTGGTTAATGGATGAATTTTCATTACTTCACGGCAAACCAATTCACGCTGTTGTAACCGGAAAACATTTGCATTCCGGAGGTTCTTTGGGCAGGGTAGAAGCAACCGGAAGAGGTGTAAGTATTATTACACTTTTGGCACTTCAAAAATTAAAATTAAGACCGGCAAGATCTACAGTTGCTATTCAGGGATTTGGAAATGTAGGATTGCATTCCGCATTGTTTTTACATCAAAAAGGATTGAAGGTAGTCGCAGTAAGTGATGTTTCAGAAGCATTTTACAACCCGGATGGACTTAATATTCCTGAACTGATTTTGTATTATAATCTCAATAATAAAAGTATAAAAGGATATCCCAATTCTGTTGCCATAAAACACGAAGATTTATTGCTTTTGGAAGTTGATGTCTTAATTCCGGCGGCGAAAGAAGATGTAATTACACAAAAAAACGCAAACGAAATTAAGGCAAAAATAATTGTAGAAGGCGCAAATGGTCCGGTTTCTTCAGATGCTGATCAGATTTTGCATGAGAACAATGTTTTGGTTGTTCCGGATATTTTGGCAAATGCCGGCGGGGTAACGGTTTCTTATTTTGAATGGCTTCAGAATTCGCTTTTAGAGTCATGGAGAATTCACCAAATCAATACGCGTCTCGAAGATATTTTGGAAAAAGGTTTTGAAACTGTTTTCAGGATTGCTGCAAAACACAACGTAACGCCACGTATTGCGGCTTATATCATCGCTTTGCAAAAAGTTGCCGATACGCAATCTGTAAAAGAAGTGGCTTTAAGCGCACCAAAATTCAAACAGAATTAAAAACTGATTTTTTAAATGAATAGTATATTTTCATTGGTTATTCGAAATAGTAACTGATGAAAATATCTTTTTCGTTAAAATTATACCGAATTAAATACCTAATTGTTTAGCAATTAAAAGTAATTTTTAAAATGGAACATATTAATTTTCTAGCGTTTGCTATGCCTGCGTTTTTCATTTTTTTGTTTTTGGAATATAAACTGGCACAGCGCAAAAAAAGACCTGAGATTTTCAATTATGAAAGCTCTGTTTCGAACATTAGTATTGGTATTGCCGAAAGATTAATCAATCTTTTTGTAGCCGCAAGTTTTTATCAGCTCTATTATTTTATCTATAATAATTACCGAATTCTTGATATTCCGAGTAACATTTTTGTTTGGTTTGCCTTAATTCTCGCGACCGATTTTGTCTGGTATTGGTACCACAGACTAGGTCACGAAGTCAATTTTTTCTGGGCTGCGCATATTGTACACCATCACAGTGAAGAATTTAATTTTACGGCTGCAGCCAGAATCACTACTTTTCAGGCGGTTGTACGAACCGGCTTTTGGTGCATTCTTCCACTTGTTGGTTTTCATCCTACGATGGTAATCACGATGCTTATTGTGCACGGCGCTTATTCCTTTTTTACACATACACAGCTTATTGGTAAAATAAAATGGTTAGAATATGTTTTTGTAACGCCATCAGTTCACGGTGTTCATCACGCCTCTGACGAGAAATACCTGGATAAAAATTACGGCGATATGTTTACTTTTTGGGATCGTATTTTTGGAACTTTCCAGGAAGAAGAAGAAAAACCAAAATACGGATTAACACATCCGCTAAAAAGCTACAGTTTCCTTTGGCAGCACTTTCATTATTATTTTGAAATTTATGAATTATGGAAACGTTCTTCAGGATTTAAAGCCAAATGGAAAGCCGTTTTTGGAAGTCCCGCACATATGGATCAGGATATTCGACCGATATTAGAAAAACGCTTTTTGCAGGACAAAAGCAATCCGCATCAAAGGTTACGATTCCGTAATTACCTTTATATCCAATTAGGAATTTGCACTTTATTTCTAACTGTTTTTACTTATTATTTTGACTTTTTAAATCTCTTTGATAAGATTTTTGTGTTAACTTTTATTCTGATAACGTTAGTCAACTGTGGTGCTTTATTAGAACAGCGCAGATGGATTTATTATCTGGAATATGGGAGAATTTTTATCGTAAGCAGTTATTTTTTATACGAAGAAGATTTAACGGCATTTTTATTTGTTCCGCTGGCGATTATGATTTTTGCAGAGCAATTGTTTTCGCTGAGCAAACGTTATCAAAATGTAGTATTGCAATTGGAATCAGAATAAAAATAGGCCACAGATGACACGGATGATACGGATTATCACAGATTTTTTATTGTATAAATTTGTATGATCTGGGCAGAATAAAATTATGAAGATCGCCACGAATTCACGAATTTTTATACATGCAGATGTAACAATAATTCCTGAATTCGTGGCGTTTTTTTTTGACACAGATTAAAATGTTTTTTCTAATCTGTGCCAATCTGTTTTAACCCGTTCAATCCGTGTGCAAAAAATTAAATTGTTTTAAAATTCGTGAATTTGTGGCGTTTTTTTTTGACACAGATTAAAATGTTTTTTTCTAATCTGTGCCAATCTGTGCCAATCTGTTCTAACCCGTTCAATCCGTGGGCAAAAAATTAAATTGTTTTAAAATTCGTGAATTCGTGGCGGTTTTTTGACACAGATTAAAATGTTTTTTTCTAATCTGCGTCAATCTGTTTTAACCCGTCCAATCCGTGGGCAAAAAAATCATATCGTTTTAATCGCCATAATCTTCTCCTCAAAAGTGTCTTTAAAATCTGATTTGCTTTTGATTCTCGTTTTATACGTGTAAATTGTAGCTACAGAAAGTTCCAGAAATTCTGCCATTTGACTACTATCCTGAATCCCTAATCGATACAAGGCAAAAATGCGAAGTTCGGTATTTAAAAGTTCTCCTTTTTTAACGACGCATTTATGATCGTTTGGAAATAAATGATTAAAATCGGTCACAAAAGTGGGGAATAATTTCAGGAAGATTTCATCAAATTGATGGAAGAGATTTTCTCGTTCTTCCTTTACATTATAACGCTTTAAACTCGCGATAACTTCATCTGTTTTCTTGGTGATAATTTTATGAAGCGTACTTTTCTGAATGTGATCAATTTTATTAATAAATGCCGAAGTCGCCTTAATAAAATACGTAATATATTCTTCCTTAATTGCATTGGCTTCGCTTAAACTCACATTCATTTCCTGCAATTGCGCGTAGGAAGAAGCCATTATTTTACGGGCTTTATTCTTTTCTTTTAATTGTTTAAAGATGATAATCAGAAACAAAATAATAATCAAAGTCAGAATCGTTAACAGAATAATGATTCTTTCCAGTTTGTCATTTTTATCTTTTACATTATTCAGTTGTGCTTTTTCTATAATAGGCAAAATCGACGAAATTTCAATTTTTCTATGTCTTGCATTATAAAAAGTAGCATCGTCCATTGCGATATTAATGTACTCATTTGCCTTTTCTAATTCTCCCATTTTAAAGAGTTCGTTGGCGAGATTTCGTAAAGCAACGGTTTCTTTCGTGGCATTTTTAACATCGGCAATGGCGGCGAGAGCGAGATAGTAAATTGCTTTTTTGGTATATCCTCTTTCCGAATAAATATAACCAAGACTTGAAGTTGCGATTCCGTAGTAATCCGGAGGCAAATTGTAGTTGTTTATCCAATAGCTAAAAGCAAATTCAGCACCACGCCAATCTTGTTGTTTTAAGCGTTTTAAACTTTCGGCTGCCCAATATTCGTTGCTGTTGGTTCCAATTAATTCTAAGGCTTTTTTCAGAAAATGATTTCCTTGCTGTACGTAATGAATGTTAAAACGCTGGTCTTTATTATAATCGGCGAGATCATAATAAGCACGGGCTTTTATAGAATAATATTCGAATTTATTTTTTTGGTCGAGTTTTTGGTCTTCGATAACATTCAAAGTGTCAATTGCTTCCTTAAATAATCCTGAAGAAAGCAATACGAAACCTTCTTTAATTCGGCTTTTAGCCAAAAACTTTGGATCTTTTAAAACAATGGCTTTGATTTTTGCTTCTTCCAAATAATAATAAGCAGAATCATATTTGAAAGATTTATATTCTTCAAATAACGACATATAGCAATTATACAATTGCTCGTTATTTTGGCTTAAAGTAAATTTTGAAATGTCTTTTTTTAAGGCTGCAATTTTATGATATTTCTTTTTTAAGTAAACTTCTTTTTTCAGAAGCACTTTATCTAATTCTTCCAGAACAGGATTTGTCTCTTTCGCAGCCAGAGAAAAACCTGCAATAAAAAAATACAGAATCAATAGTATTCGCATAGTGTTTTGGTTAGGTAAAGTTAGTTTTTGATTTGTAGTGTTAATTGGTTAATTCAGAATAATTTTAAAAGAGTTGATGATTGAGCAACTTTTAAAATTAGCTTTTTGTATTTAAAAATGTGTGATTTATAAAGTCAAATCACTCTTAAATGTTAAAAGTAGTCTAATAATTTGCAATTATACAATAAAAAGCAATTATATATATGCATAGTGAAAAAAATACATGTATAAATTTAGATATTGTCATTATTACCATTAAAAAAACCTATAATTTGATCTAAACAACGTCTTGATTTTTTGAATCGTTACAAGATTGTAAAATATTGATTATTAGATTTTTGACTTCTTATTGACTCAAAATATATCTTGATTTTTCTCAGATGTTTTTTTTTAGATTTATTTAACATCTAGTTTCGTTCTGTCTTTAAGAAGACAAAAAAACTAACGAAACAAACCACAAATTTATGAAATGTAAAAGTATTTATTGGTTAGCTGTTTTGATGTGTTTCATGGCCATTGGTTGTGATAATACAGAAGACGGAAGCTACGTTGATCCGATTACCCTTTACGAGAAAGTAAACGGAAATTGGGGATTAACAAATTTGAAAATGGTTGATGAATCTGCTAAGGCAAATGCCATCGAACCAAGTGAACAAAACTTGAGTACGTATTTTAACTACGAAGATTTTAAAATCAAATTTAACGTAGATGAAAATAGGAACCCGACAAGTTATGAAGTTCTGGGAGACGTTCCTCCATTGTTTGCCAAAACTGGATTTTGGAGATTAAGTTCAGATTTTCAGCCTACTAATGCAAGCGGTCCGGTTCGAATTTATTTGTACAGCGACGCTCAGAAAACGCAAAAAACAGACGAACTCAGACTGACTTCGGTTCCTGGAAACAACGACGAAATGGAACTTCAATTAGTGCATTCTTCAGGCGGAATTGCCTTTGTATCTTATGTATTCAAATTAAATGCTATTAACTAAAAGTAATATGAAAAAATTTCTATATACAATTTTACTTGCCCTTTTAATGGCTCCGAATTTTACGCAGGCTCAGGAAGCCGCGGGAGCTGTGGGACCAATATCATCGTTTCCCGTAGTTTATAAATATGATGAGCAGGTTACGTGGTATTTTGACATGTCAGGATCAACTTTTACCGAAAACGAAGATCTGTATATGTGGATGTGGTCACCATCTGAACCGGACGCGGGCAACTGGGAAAATTCTTCTGATTTTGCAAAACTGCATTATGAAGGCAATAAAGTATGGAGTTTTACTTTAACACCAACAGTTTATTTCTCCAGAACGGTGGCACAAATTACGGCAAGCGACGGATTTTGGTTTCGTTTAAAAAACAAAAACGGATCTAAACAAAGTGAGGTTGCCAATGTAACTTACACTGATTTCTCTTCGTTTTACACTGCAAATGAGTTAATCAGATCATACCCAACAAAACCAACAATTGATAAACCGGTTAGTATTTTATTTAACTCAAACTTGAAAGACGGCTTTGCCGGAGTTCCAAGTGTGCATTTCCACAGTGGATTAAACGATTGGGCGGTTAAACAGGAATATCAGGCATGGCTTCCGGAAGTATCTGAAAAAACAAAACTGAAAGATCTTGGAAATGGTTTTTACAGAATGGATTTGATTCCACAAGAATATTATAATCCTGAGCCTGGCTTTGTTATGGAAAACATTACGTTTCTGTTTGTAGCAAAAGACTGGACAACGAATTCTGGCGATCAGATTATTTATGCAGGCGCTTATGAGCCGCCACCACCGCCGGTATTTGGCTTTTTTCCTTTACAAATTAGCCAAAAAGATTTTCTGGGTATGTACAGAAAAAACAACGAACCGGGCGTAAACAAATTAATGTACACGATTACAGCCGGAAGCAAAATAATTACGGGTGAGTTTTCAGGCGGAACTGCTGAAATAAAAGGATTTGTCAATTTGGTTTCAGAGCTTCAGGGAATTCCGAATTTAAGTGAAATTCATGTTTTGGTCAAAGACAATAAAGACAAAACAATTTCGGATACAACCATTCCGCTTAAAACTTTAGACAAATAACTATCAAACCAAACACCAATTCTAATGAATAGTAAAAATAAAAAAATAGTCCTGCATCAAATGTGGACTACTAAATCGGTGGTATTCATGATTTTCATGCTTTTCCTTTCGGCAGGAATATTTGCGCAGGGAAAAAAGAAAGTATCAGGTACCGTTTATGACAATACAGGAAGTGTTTTGCCGGGAGCTTCGGTAATTGAAGTGGGTACAAAAAACGCAACCACAACAGATTTTGATGGGAAATTTTCGCTAGATGTAGCCGTAGGAGGTGCCATAGAAGTATCGTTTATAGGTTCATCAACACAAAAAGTTCAAATCACTTCAACTTCTTCAAACATTGATGTTCGTTTGCAAAATGACGGATATCAACTGGCAGAAGTTCAGGTTGTTTCTGTTGGATACGGAACTCAGAAAAAATCAGATTTAACCGGAGCCATTTCGACCGTTGGTGCAGATGATTTGGTTAAAGGAACAATTTCTTCAACAGAACAGGTTTTACAGGGAAAAGTAGCGGGATTGAATGTAATTCGTCCTTCCGGAGATCCTGCAGCGGGTTCTACTTTACGCTTGCGCGGAGGAACATCTTTAACAGCAAGTAACAGTCCGCTTATTGTAGTTGATGGAATTGCGGGTGTTGATATCAATGTCGTTCAGCCTTCAGACATTAAATCGGTAGACATTCTTAAAGATGCTTCGGCGACAGCCATATACGGTTCAAGAGGAGCAAACGGAGTAATTATTATTACCACAAAATCAGGAACAAAAGGGGTTTCTGTTACCTATAGCGGTTTATCAAGCGTAGGTTATGTGGCTGATAATTTAGATCTTTTATCTGCAAACGAATGGAGAGCTCAGGTTCGCCAAACCGGAAATCTTGATGCTGTTGATTACGGCGGAAATACCAATTGGCAAAAAGAAATCGAGCAAGTTGCCATTTCGCAATCGCATACTTTAAGCATCAATTCTGGTAAAACAGACAGCGGTTTCAGAGCTTCACTTTCGTACTTAAATAATGAAGGTGTTATTAAAACAAGCGGTTTAGAAAGAATTAGCGGAAACCTAAACGCCTACCAATATCTTGGAGACAACAAAGCCGTAAAATTTGATATGGGTTTATTTGCCAATATCGATAAATGGCATCCAATTGATTACAGAATTTTTGAGCGTTCTTATAACCTGAATCCAACAATTCCGGTTTATGATGCAAACGGGGATTTTTCTTCTGTAGGCGGAAATATCTACGAAAATCCAGTGGAGATTTTAACCAACAGAACAGTTGATAACGAAAGACACAGACTTCTGGGTTATTTTAAAACTGAAGTAAAATTCCTGAATGATTTCTTAGCAGTTGCCAATATTTCATTAGAACATAATGCGATGCAGGGAAGTACTTATAAACCTTCGTATGCTGTTATGGAAGGAAGAACCGAAGGCGGTTATGCTCAAAAAACTTATGCAGAATATACAAATGCACAAGGAGAATTGTATGTAAATTATACTAAAGTTATTGATAAACATAATATTAGCGCACTTGCCGGATATTCTTATTTAGAAAATATTTACAATGGTTTTGGCGCACAGCGTTCCGGTTTTGTAACTGATGCTTTTGGTTATAATAATTTAGGAGCAGGTTACAATTATCGTTTGGGCGATGTGTATTCGTATAAAGGAAAATCGAATTTGGTTTCATTTTATGCGCGTGCCAATTATGGTTACGACAGCAAATATTTGTTGACTGCAACGGTAAGACGTGACGGTTCAAGCCGTTTTGGAGAAAACAATAAATGGGGAACTTTCCCATCTGCATCTGCGGCGTGGAGAATTTCTAACGAAGATTTTATGACTTCGTCTAAAGATTGGTTAGGCAATTTAAAACTAAGAGTAGGTTGGGGAATTACCGGTAATCAGGACGGAATTGGTGAATACAAATCACTTTCGATTTTAGGAGTGGGTAACGACAGTTATTATGATCCTGTTACAGGAACGTGGAGTTTGGCTTATTCGCCAAAACAAAACCCAAATCCTGATTTAAAATGGGAATCTACAGAACAAGTAAACGTGGGTATAGACTTTAGTTTATTTAATAGAATTACAGGTTCATTCGAATGGTATTCTAAAACGACAAGAGATTTATTATATACGTATGAAGTGCCACAACCACCTTATTTAGTGGGTAATATGTTGGCAAACGTTGGTGAAATGTCAAACAAAGGAGTTGAGCTTACGCTAAATGCAGACATTGTAAAAGGAGATAAATTTACCTGGGATGCTAATTTGACTTTAGGTCACAACGTTCAAAAAATAGAAAAACTATCGAATCCTACTTATAAAACAGATGTAATTTACAGCGGATCTTTACACGGATTAGCGGGTATGTCAGGACAATATTCTCAAATAATTGCAGAAGGATATCCGGTTGGAACTTTCTGGGGATTTGAAAGTGCCGGGCTTGGCGCCGATGGAAAAATGTTGTATTACAATGCTGCCGGAGAAAAAGTTCTGGACGATGTTCTGGTAGATGCAGATAAAAGAGATTTAGGAAATATTCAGCCGGATTTAACTTTAGGTATCGGAATGAATTTTACTTATGGAAATTTTGATTTAGGAATTTCTGGTTACGGAATGTTTGGTCAAAAAGCATTAAATGCCACAAACATGATGTTAAACGACCCAAACAGATTACCGGCTTTTAATGTTCCTGATGATTTCCTGAATACAGGAATTACTTCTGCACCAAAATACTCAAGTTACTGGATCGAAGACGCCTCTTTCTTTAGACTTCAAACGGTTTCTGTTGGATATACATTGCCATTGAAATTAAAAGGTTCAAAATTGAGAATGTATTTAATGGGCGAAAATCTTGCCGTGTTTACAAAATACAAAGGTGTTGATCCGGAAATTGGTTTAAATGCGCAAGATGGAATCAACCAAACCGGAGTAATGGATTTAACCGGATTGGCAGCGCCTGGAATTGACAGATATAACAATTATCCTCGCCCAACAACGATTTCTGTTGGATTAAATTTCACGTTTAACAATTAAGCGAATTAACTCAAAAATATAAAAAATGAAAATCAAAATAACAGCAGCAATATTGATGAGCATGCTTTTTACGATATCATGTACAAACTTAGATGAAGATTTGTACGATAGAGTAGAAGACGGAAACTTCGGAAATACGCCAAAAGAAATTGATGCATTGGTTGGTGGCGCTTATTCTTCGCTAAGAGGATTTGCAGACGGAATTTCAAACAATTACCCAACTTGCGAATATGTTTTCTTTTTGAATGAAACCGTTTCAGATGAAGCCACGATTCCAACAAGAGGAACCAACTGGTACGATGGCGGACAATATCAGGATGCACAAAAACATACCTGGAAACCAGACAATCGTATGATTCTTTCGGCTTGGCGTTATAACTATACCGGAATAGCAAAGATCAATTCGATCATTTATCAAATCGATAAATCGTCATTGACAGATGCCGCAAAAGCACCCATTTATGCCGAATTAAAAGCATTGAGAGCGTATTACTATTACAATCTTCTTGATATGTTTGGAAATGTGCCAATCGTAGTTAATTTTGAAGATACTTCGTTGCCGTCAAATTCTACGAGAAAACAGGTTTATGATTTTGTAGAAAAAGAATTATTGGACGCGCTTCCGCATTTAACTTCGAATGTGGTGTATTCTAAATTCACTAAAAATGTGGCATATTCATTATTGGCAAGATTGTATTTAAATTCAGAAGCATTTGTGGGAACGCCGCGTTGGCAGGATTGTATCGACATGTGCCAGAAAGTAACTGGTTATACATTAGCACCGGATTTCTTTGCCAATTTTGCGACACAAAATGAAAAATCACCAGAGATTATTTTTGCAATTCCATACGATTCAAAAGCAGGAACTGTTGGAAATTATATGTCATCAATGTCATGTCATTACCTTCATAAATTAACGCTTTCTGCAATTGGAGATTATCCTTGGAGTGCCAACGGAATGTGCGCACAGCCGGGCGTTTTCTCTGCATTTGAAGCAACTGATAAAAGAAGAAAATGTATGGTTGCCGGAGATCAGATTAATTTAGCAACCGGACAGGTTATTATGATGGATAATGGAGAACCTTTAACCTACACAGAAGCTGTAACAAGTGTTGCCGATGCCAAAGAAAATGAAGGTGTTCGTTTGGGAAAATACGAAATGAAAGCGGGCGAAATGTGGGAACGTGATCACGATCTTGTCGTAATTCGTTATGCCGAAATTTTGATGATGCAGGCAGAATGTTATGTTCGTTTAGGATCTGCAGATTTAGCAAAACCATTTTTACAGCAAATTGCAACTCGCGCCGGAACAGAATTACCGGCTACGATTGATCTTGCTTATGTCGATAAGGAATTGCTTCGCGAATTTACTTTTGAAGGAAGAAGAAGAACAGATAACATTCGTTTTGGAACTTTCTTCGATTCATGGTGGGAAAAAGGAGCGACAGAACAATACAGAGCGATTTTCCCAATTCCGAGTACTGTAATGACCACAAATAAAAACCTTAATCAGAATCCCGGATATCCTGTAAACTAGATTCTGGAATGTCAGTCTTCCATGTTGGTTAGTCGTGGAAGGCTGACATCTTTTATTTTTTTTGTCACAGATTAAAAGGATTTTTTTTCACGCAGATTTGGCAGATTGAGCAGATTTATTTATCTGTGTGAATAGTTTTTGTTTCACGCAGATTCTGCAGATTAAAGCAGATTAAAAAAGATTTAATTTAATTAAAAGATCTGCGGAATCTGCTCAAATCTATTTTAAATCTGCGTGAAATAATTTTAGCCAAAGATTTCAAATTAAAATGATTAAAAAATCTGTGATAATCTTTTAATCTGTGGCAAAAAAAATCAGCTCAATCTGCCAAATCTGCGTGAGAAAATTAAGTGGCAAAAAATAAAAAGCAAATAACAAACAAATATGAAAAGATATATCACATTATTGTTTTTTGGGATTTTGAATATTTTAATCGCCGCCGGTTGCAGCAGCGATGACAAAGGTTCAGATAAACCTGCAGAACCAGAAGTTATTGCGCCCGTTGCGATTGAAAAAACAAATAGCACCAAAATTTACGTGCACTACATGCCGTGGTTTGAAACCAACGAAAGCAGTGCCGACAAAAAATGGGGATATCACTGGACAATGGCCAACAAAAATCCGAATACGGTAGGCGCAAACAATCGCAGAGAAATTGCATCGTATTATTATCCCCTAATTGGTCCGTACCATTCAGGCGATAAAAATGTGATTGAAAACCATTTATTACTAATGAAATACTCCGGAATTGATGGTGTTTTAATCGATTGGTACGGCACTTATGATGTTTTTGATTACAGAATGGTCAAAGAAAACACAGAACAATTAATTGCCATGCTTAATAAAGTTGGTTTAGAATATGCCATCGTTTATGAAGACAGAGTAACCAAAAGCGCTGTTGATGCCGGAAAAGCAATTTCTGTAACCGCAGCAGCAAAAACAGATTTGGCTTATATGGAGAAAAATTATTTTGATGACGCTAATTATATCAAAGTAAACGGAAAACCTTTGTTGTTAAACTTCGGTCCAATTGTATTGCAAACGCCAGCAGAATGGACGAATGTTTTTAACACCATAACTACAAAACCGACATTCATTACACTTTGGGATCAATCTGTAGAGGCGGGAGCAAATGCTTCGGGAGAATATGCCTGGGTTTATAAAAACAACTCTTACCTGACGAATTTTTATACCAATACAAAACCAAAACTAGATGTTGCAATAGGAAGCGCTTATCCCGGCTTTAAAGATTTTTATGCCGAAGGCGGGGGCGGAGCAGCGATTGGCTGGACAATCGAACATAACAATGGCGTTACGCTTGATGAAACACTTTCGATGGCTAAAAATGCAAACCTAAACTTCTTACAATTAATTACATGGAATGACTTTGGCGAAGGGACCATGTTTGAACCAACGGTAGAATTTGGTTATACGTATATCGAAAAAGTAAAAGCTTTTGCCGGCGTAAAAAGTACCGAATCGGTTTTTGCTGAAATCAGTAAAATGTACAATTTAAGAATCGAAAAGAAAAGCAATGCCGATGTGCAGCAAAAATTAGATCAGGCTTTTAATTATTTTGTTTCCGCACAGCCTGCAAAAGCAAAACAATTGATTAATGAAATTAAATAAAGAGTTGTAATTAATACAATTAAATAATGAAAAACATAAACTATAGATACTGTTTAATTGCTTTAGCGTCGATATTGATTTACGCCTGCAGTGCTGGTACTAAAAAAACATACACAATCAGTTCACCTGGAAAAACGACCCAATTGGTTTTTGAATTAACTGTTTCGGGTCAGCCGCAATACAGTTTTTCATCCAATGGAAAATCGGTTATTGAGCCGTCTTTGATGGGATTTGAATTTCAGGGAATCCAGAAAATGACAGAAGGTTTTGAAGTGGTTTCCACCGAAGAAAAAACGTCTGATGAAACCTGGGAACAGCCTTGGGGCGAATTCAAAAAAGTTCGTGACCATCACACCGAATTGATTGTTCATTTGAAAGAATCAAAAGGAGAAGAACGTTTGGTTGATATTATTTTCAGGGTTTTTGATGATGGCGTTGGATTTCGCTATTTCTTTCCGAAACAGCCTCATTTAAATAAAGTGAAAATTACTGACGAAGCAACGCAGTTTACTTTTAAATCTGAAAATGAGGTTTGGTGGATTCCTGTTCACAGAGAAAACAGTTATTATGAAAGTACCTATCGTAAAACGCCTGTTAGTAAAACAGATACTATAAACACGCCGGCCACTTTTGAAACCAAAGAAAAATTATTTGTGGCGATTCACGAAGCCAATTTGACCGATTTTGCCTCAATGACGTTATTAAAAGTAAATAATAAACAATACAAAAGTGAATTGGTGCCTTGGGCAGATGGCGTAAAAGTATATGCAGAAACACCTTTTACAACACCTTGGAGAACGATTATTGTAGGCAAAAATCCGGGAGATTTAACGACTTCTACGATTATGCTGAATTTAAATGATCCTTCAAAAATTGAAGATCTTTCATGGATTACGCCTTCCAAATATATTGGAATCTGGTGGGGAATGCATCTCGAAAAATTCACTTGGGGACAAGGACCAAAACACGGTGCAACAACCAAAAACACCAAAGAATACATTGATTTTGCTGCAAAAAATAATTTCGACGGTGTTCTTGTCGAAGGCTGGAATGAAGGCTGGGACGGCGACTGGACGGCAGACGGATCTGCGTTTAGTTTTGTAAAACCATATCCTGATTTTAATCTGGAAGAAATTACAAAATATGCGGCCATGAAAAATGTTCGTTTAATTGGGCATCACGAAACTGCCGGAGCTACAAAAAACTACGAAAGCCAGTTGGAAGATGCTTTTAAATTGTATCAAAAAATGGGCGTAAATACCGTAAAAACGGGTTATGTAAACAAATATCTGGACAAAAAAGAATGGCATGATAGCCAATACGGAGCGCGTCATTACAGAAAAGTTATGGAAACAGCGGCGAAATATCACATTATGATCGACAACCACGAACCTATAAAAGGAACGGGCTTACAGCGTACGTATCCAAACTTTATGTCTCAGGAAGGCGGCAGAGGTCAGGAATACAACGCGTGGTCTGTAGATGGCGGAAACACGCCGGAACATTTAACTACTTTGCCTTTTACAAGAATGCTATCAGGACCTTTTGATTACACGCCGGGGAATTTCAATTTTGATTACAAAACGCCATCCGGAGCACGTGTACAGACGACTTTGGCAAATCAACTGGCTTTATATGTAATTGTTTTTAGTCCGTTGCAAATGGCTTCAGACTTGCCGGAGAATTACGAAGGAAAACCTGAATTTAAGTTTGTAAAAGAAGTTCCGTGCAATTGGTCAGACACAAAAGTTCTGGATTCTAAAATTGGAGAATACACCACAATTGCCCGCAAAGACTGGGATGAGAACAACTGGTATTTGGGTTCTATAACAAACAGTAATGCCAGAGATCTTAAAGTAGCATTATCATTTTTAGATGCAGGAAAAGAATACGAAGCCGAAATTTATGCGGATGGAGCAGGAGCAAACTACAAAACGAATCCGTATCCGGTGGTGATTTCAAAACAAAAAGTAAATAGTAAAACAGTTTTAGATATTAAACTCGCAGCTGGCGGTGGAACAGCTATAAAATTTTCTCCAGTCGAGAAATAAAATAAGTTAATTGAGTTTATTTTGAGTTAAGTTTGATCAATGAACCCGGCATCTTTAGAAAAAGGTGTTGGGTTTGTTTTTTCTGGAAATTGTATTATAAGTTGATTTTAAAATAAATCAACGTTTTATTCCTCAATTCTATTAATAGTACATACGAAGTAAATCGGCTGCATAAGGATGATATAAAATCATTTCGATCATGCTTGTTTGAAGTTGTGCCTCTCTTGCATAAGCAAACATTTTTTTTTCATAATCTTTTACAGCAGTTTCTATAGTTTTAAATTTTCCATTAGTTAGATTATCGCATAAAATCAATGCATCTGTCATCCCTATATTAGCACCCTGCCCTGCGTAAGGAGGCATAATATGGGCAGCGTCTCCAATAAGTGTCATTGGCAGAGGACGTTTATCTTTCCAGGATTTTTCTAACGGCATTTTCATTGTTGATCCTTTTACAAAAGTAGATGTTGACCGGAATAATTCATGGTAACATTCGTGCCAGTCAGCGCATCTGTTTGATAAAAAATTAATAATGAATTCCGTATCTTTAAAGTCTAATTCATTTTCATCAGCCCATCCTTCAGGTTTTTCAAAAGACAAAGCATAAGTCAGGATATTGTCATTCTGCGGATTTACAACTAATAAATTACTTTGGCATGGAGCCAATAGCAAATTGTTATTAAAAAGTTGATAGTATAATGGACATTTTATTTCTGGTTCAAATACATTTCCCATTATAATAAAACTTCCTGTATATTCTGTTTGGGCATCTGTAATATATTTTCTAAGTGCAGACATTCCTCCATTAGCTCCTATAACAAAATCTGCGGTTGCATATTTTCCATCTTCAAATTGCAAAAGCCATTTCCCGTCGTCTTCTTTAAGGTTGGTAAATTTTCTATCCCAAACTACTGTATCAACAGTTAAACTTTCAAACAATATTTGCCTTAAATGGTTTCTGTTTATTTCAGGATTAGCATTCTGCTCTTTGGCTGTCGTTTGTCTGGCGAATAATATTTTACCTAGTTTGTTAGTAACAATTTTTCCCATAGGAAGACCCATTTCGAAATATCGTTCTAATAATCCTGCTTTTTTCATGGCTTTTTGTCCTGAATCTTTATATAAATTCAGCGTACTGCCTGTGATTCTTGTCTGCGAATCTTTATCTCTTTCGTAAACAGTTACATCGATTCCTTTTTGTTGTAGCAATTTAGCCATTATGAGACCAACAGGTCCTGCACCAATGATGGCTATTTTTTTATTTTTTAAGAGCATATGCTTTGTAAACTTTATTTATTCATGAGATTATTAACATCAATTTTCTTTATTTTAAAATAAAAAATGGATCAAATCTAAATACAAAACACCAACAGAAATGGTTTAAATGAATTGTAAGTTTTAGAGTTTGCTAATTGAGGTTATAAAAACTAATGTTTATAAAGCTTAACATGATTTCCAAAGGTATAGGCTGCTGTTAAAGTTGGGCCATTGTAACCCCATTTTAAATATCCGTTTAGTCTCTCTCTTACGGTATCAATTTTAAAATTAAGTCCTGTGTATCCGGCTGTTAAACTGAAGTTTTTGTGTACATTATATAATAGAGATAAATTATAACTCAGAATTCTACCGTCAATGTTGTCAATTTTTACAGCGAGGTAATTAGCATTTACATAAAGACCAAAGCGTTCTCCCAGAACAAATTCTCCCCAAACTCCAACATCCGGTAATGGTGCAGTAAAATTAAAACTATCTCTGTATTCAACACTCTGTCCTTCTCCTTCAAGACGTAGACCTAAATCTACAAACATAACGTGTGATCCAATTAATAAACCGGCTTCGTATTTTGGTTTAGATAAAAAGGCATATCCATAAGCGATTCTTGCAATCTGAACATTAAAAAAGGCAGTTATTCTGGCATCTATATTATACGTGTGATCGCCAAAAGTAATATCTCTTTCTAAAGTTTTTGATGAATTTCTGTCTAAATTAAAATACTCAAAACCTAGTCTTGATCTTCTTGAAATACGCCACTCGAATGTTGATAAAAATGACACGCTCGATTTTGAAAATCCTAAATCGTCTTCAAGATCTATCTCGGTTGCTGTATCGGTACTATTTCTTCCAACCTGAACCTGTGTGTTGTTTAAAGGAAAAAATGCTCCTGCAGTAAATTTAAATCGTCTGGCGTGCCAGGGCAATTCATTGACATCATAATCCTGAAGATCTTCTAAATTATTATTATTTTGTAAAGTAGGTAAAGTGGTTTCGGCAGGAATTTCGGCTGTGGTTTGTGCCTGAGCTGAAAACCAAAAAAGGGAAATAACCAACAAAGAAAATAATTTTTTCATAGGATTGTTTTTTAGGTTTATTGACAAAAATTAGCAATTAAAGTTAACAAAAAAAAACGTTCTTCTTACTTTTTTTATTTTATTATTTTTTAGATTTATTTGATTATCAGTATTGTATATTTTATTTTGTAAAAATAAAGATACTTTATATGTTTTTTTAGTGAATTAATTTTGTAAGAATGTTTTAAAAGCTGAAATATTTTTTTGTGAATACTGAATATCGCGTGAGGGATAGGAGCAAGCTACCGAAGTAGCGCGGATAGCCCGACAGTATCCCGATGAGGGGGCGAATAACCGCAATGTAAATTTGCCCCCTTATCGGGATGGTGGCACGCCCAGATTGTTAAGATACTGAGAGTTGATCGTATTTTTGATTTACATTTTGGTTAGTTCAAAAAAAAGCCTCTAAAAGAGACTAATGGAAAGTTGGTTTTGTTAGACACGATTATAATCGCCTCGCCAGTGAACAATTGCCTTTTTGATGGCGTTTCCGGAGAGGTTGTTTTTGATGGCATCGTCGATTAAACCAAGCAGTTCGTTGTCTGGCGCAAAACGCAGGGCAAATAATTGATCGTCGGTTAATTTGTATTCAAATTCTTCTAATCTTTTTCCGGTTAGCGTAAAATAGCGATACCTAAGTTCGAGTCTGACAATTCTGTTTTGGAGGGTAATTGCATAATGCTGGCGAAGCATAAAAGCAAGACAGAACAAAAAAATAAAGCAGACACTTATAAATGTCCAGATTAATTTATCGTTTGTGGTGCAGACAAAATATATACTTCCTGTCAAAAATGCGATCAAAACAGGATAATAAATAAAATGATGCCATGAATAAAACCGAATATGGTTTGAATATGTTTGAATTTTCATGATTTCTTCTGCATTAAATATTAGTGTTAAATTAATAAAAGCTATTCAATAAAGAATAGCTTTTATTTAAAAATAAACTAACAACCAATATTTTATAATCTAATTCCCTGGCAATAATTTATAAGTAGTGAGTCCATATAAATTAAAAGGATTAATTATTTTAAATATCTTAAAACCTTTGGTAAAATTATCTTAGAAGCTGTCCTTTTTTGTTACATTTTAAAATGATTTTATTATAGAATTCAAATATTGAATTTTAAATTAAGGTTTCAATAATTTTCCATTCCTCTAATTTTGACTGAAAAGTTTTACTCGCATTGGCCGGACTTGATGAAGGTAAGGTGATCAATTGATATTCTTTTTGAAGATGAACGTATTTTTTAAAGAAAGCCGCCGCTTTTTGTCCATTAAAAAGTATGGTTTTTATGTTAGGGTGATTTTTTAAGAAAGTTTCAAAATCATTGGCAATTTCATTTTTTATGGCACTGTCCAGACTTCCGACTCGTTCACAAAATTGTAAAACATCCCAAAGTGCTATTTTATTTTTTTGCAAAAGTGCTTTTTTGGTTGGATAGTTATCTGAAAAATCTTCTTTTAAAATAGTGAACATAAATTTCCAGAAATTATTTTGTTTATGACCGTAATATTGATTGATTTCTAATGATTTAGTGCCGGGCATTGTGCCTAATATCAAAATATTAGCATCATTTGAAGTTATTGGGGCGAAAGAAAAACTTTTCATTTTGTATTTACTTATTTAGAAGAAAAAAATTTAAATATTAGAATAATCATTTAGAAGTAATTATAAAACAAATTACAAAAATTATATAACATTTTCGGAAGGTCATTAAACGAACTTTGACAGATAGATTTTTAAGGAAATCCAACGTCTAAAAGAAATGTTTCTGTTTCTAAAAGTTTCTCAAAAATCTATTAAAAATAGAATGTAGAATTTTTAAAATCCACGCAAAATGAAAATAGTAACTATAAATACAGAGAAAATCGAAAATATTTTTGATGAGTTAACTTTAAATGTAGGCGGAAAAGTAACTTTCGATTTAGATGAATATACTTTGGAAGTCAATAATAGTTTTGCAAAAGGATCTATTACCGGTGCTTCATTCAATGATGATATTTCGTATGTGCAGTTTGATATGACTTTTTCTGCCGATGTTCGAATGAATATCTTAAACTTAAAATCGTCTCCGGTTTATTTTGCTTATTGTTCTAAAGGTAATTTATCTCATAGTTTTGGAATTACGGGCGAAGAAAGAAAATTGAAAACGTTTCAAACAGCAATTCTTTCTTCTAAACAAGATCAGGAACATGTTTTGTTTTTTGAAAAAGATAAGAAAACAAAATTTACTTTGATTATTGTGGGAACTCACGCAACTGTTAATCAGACTCATTCATTGAATGAAAATGTGAGAGAAACTTTTTTTGGTAAAAATACTGTCGAAGATTTCTTTTACATAGGTTCATATAATTTAAGAATTGCCGAAAAAATAGAGCAGTTAAATGCTGTAAATCAAAGCGGAATAGTTCGTAATTTATTGAAAGAAGGTATTTTAAGAATTATTCTTGCTATGGAAATTCAACAACATACAGATGATTTAATTGCTGCTTCAAAAGATACAAACTGTTTGACTTTAAGAGAAATGGAAGAAATCAAAGAACTTTCTGAAGCTATAAAAGCCAATCCTGAAGAACCATTTACGATTAAATCATTAAGCAAAAAATCAGGTCTGTCACCAAATAAATTGCAGGAAGGTTTTAAAATGATTCACAATCGCACAGTTAATGATTATATTACACATATGCGTGTTTTAAAAGCCGAAATTTTAATTAGAACGTCGGACTTGAATATTTCTGAAATTGTGTATTGCATTGGTTTTACAAGCAGAAGCTACTTCTCTAAAATCTTCAAACAAAAATTCAATTGCAGTCCAAAAGAATATAAATTCAATTTGAATCCGTTGGCTATTACAGCTTGATAAATAAGATACTAAGTTACTAAGGTTCTAAGATTCTAAGTTTTTACTTTGGAATCTTAGATTTTTTTTATTTTTGGATGAATTTTTATGCCAATTTTTTTCACAATTTTTTCTCAACGCAAATCGTAGAGACGCACAGCAGTGCGTCTACGCAAAGATTGGACGCTAACAATTCGATATATTTTACACATTGATGTGTTTCGAAAATATACTCGTCTTAAAAAAATCTTAGAATCTTAGCATCTCAGAACCTTAGTATCTTAAAAAAGCATATATTTGCATAACTAATTATGTAATCAATTATAAAATGGTTTTTTTTAATAAAGTAGGTAAGGTGGCTTTAGGAAGCCGTTTGCGTTTAATGACAGCAATAATTACAGATGATGCTGCAAAAGTTTACGAATTATATGAAGCGGATTTTATGCCAAAATGGTTCCCGGTTTTTTATACACTTACAGAAGAAAGAGAAATTACGATTACTGAAATTGCTAATGAAATTGGACATTCGCAACCCTCAGTAAGTAAAATTGTTCAGGAAATGATTACTGCAGGACTTGTAAATGATAATTTAAAAACGACAGATAAACGCAGAAATATTGTGGCTTTGACAGAAAAAGGATTAATCCTGTCTAAAAAAATAAAATTGCAATGTATTGATGTTGAAGCTGCTGTTGAATCTCTGATTTCTGAATCAAATCATAATTTATGGGCTGCACTCGAAGAATGGGAATTTTTACTGGAACAAAAATCATTGTTTAAAAGAGTAAACGAACAGAAAAAAATGCGTGAAAGTCAGGATGTTCAAATTATAGAGTATACTCCCGAATATCAGGAAGCTTTTAAAGCTTTAAATGAGGAATGGATATCAACGTATTTTGAAATGGAAGAAGCAGATTATAAAGCATTGGATAATCCCAAAGAATATATTCTTGATAAAGGTGGAAAGATTTTGGTTGCTTTATATAAAAATGAACCTGTTGGTGTTTGCGCCCTCATTAAAATGAATGATGAAAATTATGATTTTGAGATGGCAAAAATGGCTGTTTCGCCAAAAGCACAGGGAAAAAGTATTGGCTGGCTGCTTGGTGAAGCAATTGTAAAAAATGCTAAAGAACTTGGCGCGTCAAAGTTATATCTGGAAAGTAATACAATCCTTAAACCCGCAATTAACTTATACCATAAATTAGGTTTCGAGAAAGTTTCTGGTTTGGCAACACCTTATAAACGTTGTAATATTCAAATGGAGCTTATTATTAAATGAGGTTTAAAGTGGCACAAAGGTACAAAGTAGCAAAGGTTCAAAGGTTCAGAGATTAAAAATATACGTTATTTTTCACGGCATTATTTTTCGTAGAGACGCACGGCAGTGCGTCTTTGCATAATGTTAGACGCACTGCCGTGCGTCTCTACAGTAAACATTGGTCAAAAAAACTTTGCACCTTTGCACCCCTGTACCTGAACCTATCTCCCAAACTTATAATACTCCAAATCCTGATTTTTTATGTTGTTTATAGAATCAAGAATTGAGTTCATTGCAATAACGCTAAAGGTGATTCCGTTACCGCCAAAACCTAGTACATAATGTTCATTTTTGTCTGGATTTGGTTTTCCGAAGTACGGTAAGCCATCTTTGGTTTCGCCAAAAGTTCCTGCCCAGGAATAATCTAATTTGAATTTGACTTTTGGGAATTTTCTTTGAAATTTCTTTAAAAGATAAATTTCTTTTTTGGGTAATAATTTGTCTCTTTTTTTGGCATCTCTAAAATCTTCATCGCCACCGCCCATAATAATTCGGTTATCCGGGGTTGCTCTAAAATAAACGTATGGCGTAGACGTATCCCACAAAATGGCATTTTTAAATACTTTTGGTAATTCAGGAATACTTTCGGATGCGATTACAAATGTGCTTTTTAAATCGACCACTTTTTCAGTAAGTGTTTCGGTACTTTCGTAACCGGTGCAATTTACAATATGATCTGCTGTTATAGTACATTTATCTTCAGTATGTGCAACGAGTTTTCCCTTTTGATTTTGGGTAGAAGTAATGTTGGTACGATCGTAAATCTTCAGTCCTTTATTTTCACAATAAACGAGTAAATCCTGCGCCAGTCTATACGGATCCATCACCGCGGCAGTTTTAGATTCTATTGCTGCAATGGCATTTAATCCCATTTTTTCAAGATCCCATCTTTCAAGCCAGGTAACATCAAAGCCATGCTCTTTTCGGCATTTAAATTCGGCTTTTAAAAACGGAAGATCTTTTTTAAGAGAACAAAAATAAATGCTTTTTTTAAACTCAAATCCGCATTCGCTTTTTATGGCATCACATATTATTCGCAAATCAAAAATTGCTTTTTTTCCGTTTATATAGCTGTTAACGGCACAATCGACTCCTCTTAGTTTTATAAGATCATGAAGAGATACATCAATTTCATATTGAAGTAATGCGGTACTGGCGGCAGTGCTTCCGTTACACATATCACGACGGTCAATAATTGTTACCTTTTTTCCTTCGTTAATAAGTTTATATGCCATTAATGCACCGGTAATTCCACCGCCAATAATTAGTATTTCAGTAGTAATATCTGAGTCTAACGACGGATAGCTTGTATCCATTGCATGCTTTAACGGCCAGTAAGTTTCTGATGAGCGTAACTTCATTTTATTTGGTTTTGGTACGTATTTTTATTCTGTTTTTATCCTTGCGTTCGTGTTGGTCATGTGCTTCGTCAATAGAATGCGATGTTTTGATACTTACTTCCTTTTTAGCAAGCTCACTTAGTCTGTGATAATATTTTTGAATAATAATCATTTCTTCTTCGGTCATACTTTCAATATCGACCAGACTATTGCTTGAATATTTATTGGAAGCTACCAATTCATTTAATTTCAATTGAATGGCAAGTGAGTCCTTGTTCTGTGCTTTCTGAATTAAAAAAACCATTAAAAAAGTGATAATTGTTGTTCCTGTATTAATAACCAATTGCCAGGTTTCAGAATAATTGAAAATAGGGCCGCAAACAGCCCAAACTATCACAATTAAAAAAGCACTTAAAAAAGCGGTTGTGCTTCCTGCAGCTTTTGAAACATGCGAAGCAAATTTTTCGAATGCACTGTTTTGTTTTTTCTTTTCCATTTGATTCTAATTTTTTCGTTTTTTGCTGACTTTTTCTTCCTTAATCACTTTGTTGTTTTTCTCGTCATAAATGGCATCGTCAATTTTTTGACCTGTTTTGCTAAAAATTTTAATTTTAGGATCTTCGTGCGTTCCCGTAATTACAATTGGAAATCCAACAATACCAAACGGCGGAAGCCCCAATCGCATTCTTAAATCAAGTAATCCGTCAAAACTTGTGGTACCTTTTATAGTAGGTTTAAAACTGGCAACGCTAAATGTAAATGGCTCAATATGAATTAAATTATTATCTATAGATGATTTAATTTCGATACCTTTCATATCCGGATTATTCAGGCCGTCTTGTCCGGTTTTAGAGCTTATTCCGTCAAATAATTTCAATCCTTTTACTTTTACATCGCGAAGATTTAAAGTTCCGCCACCTTCAAGTGATTCGTAAATTGGCCCCATATTTCCGTTCAAATCTCCTTTTATATTATAATCAACGCCAATAATTCCCTGTGCTTTTTCGGCAGCAGAAACCATATCATGAAACATCGGAATCTCTTTATAAGCTCTTTCCACGCTAAAATCCTTAGCAGTAAAATGAGCATCAAAATGCGCCGAAGTTGGCGATTCATCTTTATAAGTAGCGTTTATTCCCAAAATACAATCGATGATGTTAAAATTGGTATTTTCGAGATAAAAACCTGATTTTGTAATACCAATTTTCCCGGTTAGTTTATTTAAAACAAGTCCGTTATATTCAACTTTGTTTACGTTTGCCGTTAAACCAACATTTAGGTTTTTCGGTACAATAACAACACCGCTCATTTTTGGATGATCTTCTTTGGCGTATTGTACTTCAATATTTCGATCTGTATTTTCACCTTTTTCGAGCGCCATAAATTCATCAACATTAATCAGTTTTGATTTTAAGTTGAAATTACCGCTCAAGGTTCCGTGCGATTCCAGAAAATAATTGATTGTATTTAGCAGATATCCATTGATAGCAAAATCTGATTTTCCATAAAAAGCATCAAATTTTTCGAACCACATTTTCTCGTTCTGAAAACGGAAATTTCCCTGTTTGATATAAAAGGCTTTAGGAAAAAGTTCAGAGGTTGCTTTAATATTTTTCAGAATAATGGTTCCCCGATTATCCAGTTTGTTGTATTGTCCGGTTGTCGCGTAGCTTTGTTTTCCTTTTAAAGAAAGATCGGCTTTTGCCCAGCCTGTAATATCGACACCTTTTTTCGAAAAGACTTTGTAGATTCGTCCCACATTCAATTCGCCCTTAATTTTGGCATTGTAAGCCAAATCATTAAAGTCAGAAAGCGTTGCGTTTACATACATCGGATTTCCTTCAAAAACAAACGATGCCGGTGCAACGGCCACAATCAAATCCTCAAATGTACCGGCTTTATTGAGTACATTGGCAATAAAAGTAATATCGGTAATTGGGTTAGGGTAGGAGTCTGTTTTTAGAGAACCATTTCGCAATGAAATCCCTCCAATTGTTTTAGGGAATAATTTTTTTGAAGTACTAAAAACACCTTTCGCCTGAATATTGGTTTTTAAAATCCCCTTTAAATCAATTGTACTCAAGCCCAAAGCAGCGTCGACAGTAGCCAGATCGAGTGCGCCTTTTACGCTTGCGTCGACCGTCATTTCGTTAAATCCTTTGCTATGCAGATAAGCGGTAAAATAATCTTTTTCACCAACCTTAAATTTTAAAGTTCTTAAGTTGATTAATAGCTTTTCTACATCAAGAGAAGGCAAAACGGTATTTAAATCCATTTGAAAATCAGTCAATGGAGCGGGTGCATTTTGGTAATTAATCGCGCCTTCGTTGATTTTTAAATTGAAAGCTAAATCTGGTTTTTGATTTTTTGAAACATTATAATTTCCTCTAAAAGATAAAAGCAAATCACTTTTTCCGGAAATTTCAGTTTCATCCAGCCAGGTTAAGTATTCCGGCGGCATTACAGAAAATAAATCTTTTACGGTTGTATTTTTTGAAGCTGCCTTAATATTTATTTTGTATCCGTCTCGTAAAATCGTAAATAAACCAGTAAATGTTAGAGGTAATTTGTTGATTCTTAATTCGTTTTTTTGAAGAATAAACGAAAGCGCATGTGTGTTAATTCTGGTAATTAAATCGGCACGTAATTCTTTCTTTCTCAGATAAGCAGTTCGGTTATAATAAAAATCGATGTTGTCAATTTTGGCATCGGTATTTAAATCAAAAATATCTTCGCTCAAATTTCCTTTTCCAACATAATTAAAACCTTTTGCATCAATGAGAATCTTAGCCGATCGATCGTTGTATTTTACGTGACAATCTTCAAGATCAATACGTTCTAAACGAATTGCTGTTCCTTCTTCGGGATTATCGGCTTTGTTTTTGTCTTCATCCGGAGCTTTATAAATATTGTAATTGGCTTGTCCTTTTTGGTTTACCATTACGTTTATTAAGGCTTTGGAAACGTATAATTTATTGATTTTTACTTCGTTGTCAAAAATCAGCCTTTTTAAGTTGATGCCAAACGCAACCTGTTCTGCTTTTATCAAAGTATCGTTTCCAAACGGCGCAGAACCTGTAAGGGACAAATCGTCAAGCGAAACGGTTAACGACGGAAAATGCGTAAAAAATGAAAGTCTCGATTTTGAGAACTCCATTTTTGTATCCAGTCGTTCGTTGGCAATTTTCTTTACTTCAGAGGCTACTTTGCCGGGAAACAATAGCGGAATGAGAAATAACAATAGCAAAATTGATGCTATTGTTATTCCTGTTACTTTGAGTGCTTTTAAGGCAATATTTTTGAAAGGCGAATTCATAGGCGTGTATTAAATTACTTTTTGGCTTTGTCTGCAGCTTCTTTTTTTTCAGCTTCTGCTTTTTTAGCATCTTCTTCTTTTTGTTTTTCTTCTTTTTCTTTTTGCTCTTTCGCTTTTTCTTCTTTTTCCTTTTGTGCTTTTTCAGCCTTTTCTTTTTGCTCTTCTTTCTTCTCTTTCAGTTCTTCCTGCTTTTTTTCTTTTTCTTTTTCTTTTTTCTTGAAGTAGCCTTTTAGTAAAAAGTTGCTTTTTGCAGCTTCCATATTTTCGCTGAAACCTTTTGTACCAGATTCAAGATTTGAAAGAGTATTCGAAACGCTGTTTGCCATTTTATCATCACGAACTAATCTTGCCAAAGCACCGTTTCCGTTATTCATACTATGGCTAAAAATGGCTAACTCTTCAGTAATTATACCGGCATTATCAACGCTTTTTTTAACGCTTTTCATGATATCGTTCATTTCGATTCCGTTGACAGAAGCTATGGCTCCGCCGTTTTCGATTACTTTAGTAGATTTTACACCAGGAGAAATCGTTAATACTTTGTCTCCCATTAACCCATCAGATCCTATACTGGCGCGGGCATCTGTTTTAATAAATTCGCGAACTTCATCTTTGATAACCATACTTACCACTACCGAAGAATCATTTATTAATCTGATTTCTTCAACCGTTCCGATATTTATTCCTGAAAAACGAACATTGTTACCCACTTCTAAACCGCTTACGGTTTTAAATTGTGAAGTGATGTTGAATGTTGAACCAAACAGGTTTTTTTGTTTCCCGATAAAGTAAATTGCTATTATAAAAAGCAACAAACCAATTGTTACAAACATTCCTAATTTCCAAGTATATCCAGATTGCTTATCCATGATTTCTATTTTTGTTTTTTAGTTTTATTGAAAAAAAGAGCGTACCCATTCGTCTTCGCTTTTTTCTAGTTCTTCGTATGTTCCTTCGGCATGAATTACACCATCTTTTAAAACCATAATTCGGTCTGCAGTAAGTTTGGCACAAGCCATATCGTGTGTAATAATGATCGAAGTTGTTTTGCGTTTATGTTTTATGTCGAGAATCAACTCGCTGATTTCTCTTGATGTTATCGTATCTAAACCTGTTGTTGGTTCATCATATAAAATAATTTCGGGTTTTAGGATTAAAGTTCTGGCTAAGCCAATTCTCTTTTGCATTCCGCCGGATAATTCAGATGGCATTTTATCAATAGCCTCACTTAATCCTACGCTGTCAAGTGCTTCAATAACTTGACTTTCAATTTCTTCAGCGCTTAAATCTCTTTTGTGTTTTCTTAACGTAAAAGCTAAATTTTCTCTAACTGACATTGAATCGTATAAAGCACCGCTTTGAAATAAAAATCCAATTCTGACTCTGATCTCATTGAGTTCACTTTTTTTAAGATGTAATACATTCTCGTCAAAAACCTTGATTTCACCTTTGTCTGGTTCAATTAAACCAACGATGCATTTTATAGTAACCGATTTTCCGGAACCTGAACGGCCTAAAATCACCAAATCTTCACCTTTGTTTACAGTAAGATTCACGCCTTGTAAAACTTTATTGTTTTTGCCAAAGGTTTTGTGCAAATCCTTGATTTCGATGATTGCTTTTTTATCTTTAGCTTTCGGTTCTTTTTCTATATGTTTTTCTTCCTTGATCATCTTTAAAAAAATAAATCGGTTATTTGCACGGCTATCATATCTATAATAAAAATGGTCAAGGACGCCGTTACAACAGCAGAGTTTGCAGCTCTACCAACACTTTCGGTTCCGTTTGCGGCGTTGAATCCTTTATAACATCCAATCATTCCAATAAAAAATCCGAAGAAAAAAGTCTTTATCGTTGCCGGAATCAAATCCAGAAATTCCAGAGACTGAATAATTTGTGTGAGGTATCTGCGAAAATTGACATCACCATGAATATTTACGCCCACGTAACCACCCATAATTCCTATTGCATCTGCAAAAAACACTAATATCGGAACCATTAATGTACAGGCTAATATGCGCGTTACAACCAAATAATTATAAGGATTAATGGCAGAAACTTCCATAGCATCAATTTGTTCTGTTACTTTCATAGAGCCTAATTCGGCACCAATTCCTGACGAAATTTTTCCTGCACAAATCAGGGCTGTAATAACAGGTGCAATTTCTCTTATTAGCGAAAGCGCCACCATACCCGGCAACCAGGATTCGGCACCAAATTTTACCAAAGTTGGTCGCGATTGCATGGTAAGCACAAGTCCCATAATGAAACCTGTTATGGCTACAAGCGGCAATGATTTATATCCGATGATATAACATTGTTTCAAAAATTGTCTGGTTTCGTAAGGGGGTATAAATACTTCCTTAAAAAACTGCTTTGCAAACAACGTTGCATTTCCTACTTCTTCGAATGTATTTTTTAAAGTGAGTATCAAAATAAGTTGTTTTTAGTTGGTGATATTAGGTTAGAAATCAATATTTTAACATATTGTATTTTCCTTTCTTATTTAATATTAAAGTTATCTTAATTGTTAACGAAAAATATTACAGAACTTTTTTTCAAGTTTATATAATTTACATCGTAAGCAATAACTCAAAAAGATTTACGTTAGATGACACTTGTGCTAGCATAAAATTTCTATACTGATATTTTACCACAGAGATACACAAAGTTTTTTCACAGAGATCCGCAGAGTTAACTTCATTGAAAGTTTTTTAAGTTCACAAAGCTTGAATACAACTGTAGTAAAGCTTATTAAATACTTTGCGAAACTCTGTGAAAAAACTTTGTGAATCTCTGAGGTAAATTTTTTAGTGTTACATTATTCAAATCTTAAAAACAAAAAATCCCTTCTCGAAAAGAAGGGATTTTACGGTAACAATCTGTTACTCAAATATAGTTATGGTATAGTTAAGATATTATGAGTTAATAGCCATATCAGTTTTTGCTTTCATTAACGGAATCACTTTACTTTCAGATAATTTCAGATTCTCCATTATTAATCTTGCGGTTAAATAACAAACTGTCGATTCTGCACCCTGATTTAGATTTACATTCTCTTTTTCCAAACCATCATATCCACCGCCGCTAACCGGGTTATACATAATTTGGTTCAAATGATTTTTACCCAAGAACCAGTTAAAGGCAATTTTCATCAAACGTTTGTATTCCGGAGTTTTAAATGCGCTGTAAAACGAATTTAAAGTCTGAATCATGTATGAAACATCAATTGGCTGTTCTCCGTATTCTGCTGGTTCTGAGTCTTTATGATACCAGCCATTATTTGAAATTACTTTGAAATTATCCCCTTTATAAGTTTTAGAGATTAAGAAATCTAGCGATTCCAGAGCCACTTTTTTATAAATAGGTTTGTTGGTTACCAAATAAGCATATAGCATTGATTCGGGTAAAATTCCGTTTCCGTATGTTAAATAATTTTCAAACCATTTCCAGTCTTTAGTAGCATGAACTTCATAATTGTATAACAATTTCGCGTTTAGCTTATTGATAATGGCTGCCACATATAAATTAGGAATAGCGCTGTGATATAAATACAAACCTTTTGTTGCAAAACCTATAGAACGAGGCGATTGAATAGTTTCGGCCCATTTTAAAGAATTCAATAAACATTTTGAAGCTTTTTTGGCAATTGCTTCAGGCAGAATTTTTCTAATAGAAACAACTGTTCCTAATGCCCAGATTCCGCGTGCGTTAGAATCTTCCAGATTTACTTCGGCATTTTGCTCAATATGTTCGCGATTGTTTTCATCAACATAATTCATGAAATTACCTTTTGGTTTTTGGCAGCGCTCGATAAAATCCAGATAAATTAAAATATATGGCAAATCAGCTTTGTCTTCTGTAAGTTTGTAATGCATACAAAGTGCTACCAAAGCTCTTGCATTATCATCTAAGGTATAACCTGAAGAAAGGTCCGGAACAGAAATTTTGCTGAACTGAATCATTCCAAGTTCTGTTGTCATTTTTTTAACATGTGCTAATTCAATTGGCGGATATGTAAATTTAATTTCTGTCGCATCTTCAATCAGTTTTTTGTATGTATTGATGTGCGCAATTGCTATATTTTCCCAAGAGCAGGCGCGTGTTTTTCTAAAGGCGTTTTTACCCATTTCTTCTCTTAGATTTTCATCAGAAAGTAATTTTATTGCAGCTTCTGCAAATTGTTCTTCATTTCCAATGTCAACCAGAATTCCTGAATCTTCTGTAAGAACTTCTTTTGTATGCGGAATTTTTGATGCGACAATTGGGCAAGCGCAACTCATTGCATAAGAAAAAGTGCCGCTTACTGCCTGATTTGGATCTTTTGATGTAAACAGATAAATATCTGTAGCCTGCAAATAGCTTAAAAGTTCTTCTGTTTCAAGATATTGGTTGATGAAACGAACATTGTCATGCAAGTCTAATTCGTTAACAATAGCTTCTAGTTTTTCACGATATGTATCTACGCCATCAATAATTAAATTAGGGTGTGTTCTGCCAATAATCAGATAAAGTGCATTTGGCGTATGTTCAACAATTTTGCGCAAAGATCTTAAACCTGTTTCAATATTTTTTCCTTCGCCTAAAAGGCCAAAAGTTGATAACACTTTTCTGTCTTCAATTCCAAATTTTGCTTTTGCCGTTTCCGGTGCTTCATAAACAACAACGTGAGTTCCGTGAGAGATAGTTGTAATAAAATCTTGTGGAATGTTGTAATCATTAATCAATATTTCTTCAGACCTTTTGGTCATTACAAATACAGAATTACTATAACTCAAAAGTAATTTTACAAATGTTTTTAATTCGTTGTTGGGGTTAGGAAGTACGGTATGAAACGTAAACGTAACAGGTTTTTTAATCACATTTAAGAAATCTAATAAATGGTCGCCGTAATTTCCGCCAAACAATCCAAATTCATGTTGAATATGAACTAGTTTGACGCTTTCGTCATCATTAATTTCTTCGGCAACTTTTGAGTATTCTTCTCTGTTATTGGTGTTTAAAGTAAAAGCTTGTGTTGGATTTTCTTTTGGTTCTTTAACCAATTCGCAAATTTCACATGCTATAGATTTACCAAAAACATCGGTAATACCTTTTATTGTATCCTGCGTATAAGTAGCAATTCCACATTGTGTTGGTGGAAATGTTGATAAAAAAACGATTTTTGATTTATTAGATATTGCTTTCATGGGGATTACTTTTTAATTCGTTTAATAAGTCATTTAAGTTCACAGAGGCTACCGCAATTTTGTCATCGGCAGCACCATAATATATATAAAGAAGGTCGTCAAAAATGGCTGTTCCCGTTGGAAAAACTACATAATTTACATAACCATGTCTTTCATAGTATTCTGATGGTGTTATCAGAGGTATTTTTAACCTTGATAAAACTATCTGCGGATTATTTATATCCAGCATTGCGGCGCAAGCATGATACACTAATCCTTTTTCTCTTCTTTCGGCGGCGTGGTAAATAAGCAGCCAGCCATCTGCTGTTTCGATAGGAGGAGCACCCGGACCAATATGACTTGTTTCATGGTCATATTTAGGTTCCATTACGAGATAATCAGGCAGGTTTTTTAAATAATCTTTCCAATAATCTTCGGTCAGGTCTTTCTTCTTTTCAAAACTAAATATTTGTATAGATGGAAATAAGCGGTGTAATCCAACAAATTTTCCATTTATTTTTTTGGGAAATAAAACCACGTTTTTATCCCACACAAATAGATTTTCTTTAATAGTTTCTGTCAAAGGATAATTTCTTTTGACATTAAAAGCAAGTATTTTGGCAATACTTGGATTTTCTAAATGTTTTCTAATCAGGTTTGTAAATTCATTCAAAATGAATTTCGGCGTAATAATTCCTTTCTTTTTAAATTTTTTCAAATCTTTCGAAACCGCTAAAGCTCCGCACGCATTTATTCCGTCATAAGTAACATAGGTGAGGTAATACAAATCATCAATTTTTGTAATCCTCGGATCTTCAACTCCATGAATTTCATAAATGTATTCGGGAACAAAGATTGGTTCAGTATTTCTTTCTGCTAAGGTCATTGGTCCTTCGAATCGACAATATCCTATAGTAGAAAAGTTACCTTTTTTTGCAGCTCTGTAAAACATGTGTACTGAATTTCCGTCTTGAAAAACGGCAGGATTTAAAACTCCTAATTCTTCAAAAGACCTTTCGGTTTTTTCAAGTACAACACCATGTTTTGTAGCCAATTCCATACGTTCTTTTTAAATATTATCTAAAATTAGATCGAAGGCAAGGGTACGATTAATCCAATCGACTAAAAATTTAACTCAAAAGCATTTTCATGGGAATTCTATAAGACTAAAATTGGAATTCTGATACTTTTTTGTAAGTTACTCATTTATTGTGTTTTATATTTGATTGCGCTAATAAATTATTGGATAGAGTTAATAAAGCTTTTATTTAAGAAAGAAATTTGAATAACAAACAGACCCAAAAAGTCACTTTTATTAACTAAAAACAAATCATATGTTACGTTGGACAGTCATTTTTATTATTCTAGCTATAGTAGCCGGAATATTTGGTTTTGGTGGAATTGCCGCTGGAGCAGCTAGTATCGCAAAAGTTTTATTCTTCATATTTATCGTATTATTTATACTTTCATTAATAAGCGGAAGAAGAAAAGTTTAGTGATAAACTGATTAATTATATAAATCAAAAAAAGCGATACTTTGGGGAGTGTCGCTTTTTTTTGTTTGTTATCTTTTGTTTCAGATTTCAAGTGGTATTACGCTGTTAAACCCGGCAGGTTTTAAAACCTGTCGGGTTTGTAGTATGTACGTTAAGAAAATTGAATATTTATTTAAAAGAATAAAACTTCCGCGTTATAAACGCGATTGGAAATCCAATACAAAATATCAGAATCAAGACCGATAAGATTAAAGGGAAATCTAAATGTTTAGCCGGTAAAACCGGAAATACAATTGGCAGAACAATTAAATTCATTACAATCCAGACAAAAATGCCATACAGAAATCCCGAAACGAGAGCGCTCTTTTTTAAGAAGGTTAAATAGGGATAAATAATAAAATAAAACCAGGCAAAAAGAAGGGCAATTATAAAATGGAAACCCAATCCGTACCAAGCCATTTGTGAGTGATTGTAGGCCTCTTTCTTGAATATTCCGCTGGTAATGGATTGCAGAATTTTTATTGGAGTTGTTTTTTGTAATAGAATTGCGTAGATAAAAATCGCTGCTAAAATATCAAGTGTTCCGGCAATTAATCCTGCTAAAAATATTGTTCCCGCTTTTGATTTCATATAATGATTTTAGAGTTTTGTCGCATAATTAAAAATGTCTTGTAACTGCTTCGTATGTCGTTGAACATGAATTAAACCAAAATAAATCCATTCTAAAATGGTGAATTTTCCAAATCCAGGAACTTCAAAATCAAGACATGTAAGCGTTAAATCACAAGTTTCTGAAGCGTTAAGTAAATCAGATTCTATATTAAGCAGGGTTAACGTTAGCGAATTTTTGCTGTAATCCTTAATTTCAGGTTTTATAAAATCGGGTGCATCCATTTTTGTTTTGAAGTCTAAAAAAATGCTTTCAATCTCTTTAATTTTTTCATCAGGTTTTCTGGCCGTTTTTTCCGTTTTTCCTGCAAATAATTCGGGATAACCGGAACAGACAAGAATGATATGCTGTGTTGTTTGTGCAGCTGTCCAGCTGCCTTTGTACGGAACGGTATTTAATTCAATTTCAGAAAACTCAGAAAGAATCCCGTTTAATTTTTTGAATGTTTCAACAATATCTTTTTGCACTATTGTTTTCATCTTTTTTAATTTAAATGGTCAATTTATCTACAGATGTGATCCACCAGATGTTTCCAAAGGGATCTGTTACACCACAAGTTCGGCCGTAATTTTGATCGCTTAATTCCATTAAAACTGTTGCACCTTCAGCGATTGCTTTTTTAAAACTTTCATCGGCATTAGGTACATATACAAATAAGTTAGCGTTTTGCACTTTAAAATCTTTGGTTTCGTCTGTCACCATAATAGTGCTGTTGTGCATCGTGATTTCAGCATGCTGAACTGTTCCGTCTTCGCGCAATAATGGTGCTTGTAATTCAGTTGCATTAAAAACGTTTTTTGTAAATTCTATAAATTTTAATGCGCCCTTTACAATTAAATACGGCATTACAACCTGATGATTTTTGGGTATGTTCATTTTTCTGTTATTTAAGATTACTGATACAACCAAATTTACGATTTTAATTTAAACTTCTAAAAATCAATATTTTGCATTGTTTAAGGAAGCGGTTCGCAATGATAGCCGTAAGAATTTAAAAGTTCAATGATGCTGTGGTTTGAAATCGATGCAGCATGAACCCGCAAAATTTTATCGCAATCTTCGAGATCAAAATTGATGATGCTGTTTGGAAAATGCTCAAGAAGTTTCATCACAATCATTTTTGATTGCTCCATTTCCTGAACATTTGTTTTAAAAACTTCTATCATCGGTTTTTGCATTTATAAAGCGATGTTTTTGTATTGCTCTATTTTATGGTGATAAATATATGAAGTCGCCAAAATCGCTAAAAAGATTAAAGGAAAGAAAGATTGAAAATCAACTCCATCAACCGCAAAATGGCTTATTGAAGCAAATATAAAATCGAAAGCAAAACCTGCATAAGCCCATTCTTTAACACGATTTGAAACTTGCGGAATCACTAATATCAATACGCCGATAATTTTAAAAACGACTAAGGCATTCCCAAAATATTCAGGATATCCAAGGTGCCTGATTCCTTCTTTTGCCATTTCACTTTGAGAAGTCAGTGCTGGCATAACACCTTCAAACAGGAAAATAATAATAGTTGTAATCCAGAAAATCATCTTTGCTTTTTTCATTGGTTAATATTTAAATAGTTATTAGTTAATTACTTAATACAAATCTACCAATGTTATTTTTTATAATGAATAGGTATTTGCGACTATTTTAGGGTCATTTGGGACAGATGTTTGATTTTAGATTTTAGAGTTTAGATTTTTAGATTGGAGGAAAGAAGAAAGAAGAAAGAGAAAAGAAAATAGAGAATAGAAAATAGAGAATAGAATAAAGATGATAGAATAAAGATGATAGAATAAAGATGATAGAAGAAAGATCAATTTTGAATCTGCTTAAATCTGTAAAATCTGCGTGAAACTTTTTTAAGTAAAGTAATCTCAAAGATTGTCAGACTAAGCGTCCCGAAGCCTCGGCACGCTCAGGAAGACATAAATGAGAGTAAAAAAATCCGCGACAATCCGTGTTTTCGCTTGCGAATCCGCGTCATCCGCGTTCAAAAAACTTTGTGTCTTAGTGCCTTAGTGGCAAAACAAAAAAAAACGCTGCAAAACCGAAGTCTTGCAGCGTAATCTCAAATAAATAATTAAAAACGGGTATTATCTCCAGCCTCCGCCTAAAGCGCGATATAACTCGGTATTGGCAGAAAGTTGTTGTCTTTTAATATCAGCTAATTCTAATTCGCTTTGAAGTAAGTTTGCCTGAGCAGAAAGTACTTCAAGGTATTCAGCCATTCCGTTTTTGAATAGCAGATTCGAATTTTTAATAGCTTGCTGCAATGTTTTTACACGCTCTTGCAGAAAAGTTTCCTGTTGCTCTAATTTTTCCACTCTTACCAAAGCATCAGCAACTTCGCTTACAGCAACTAAAACCGATTGTCTGAAAGTTAAAACTGCTTTTTCTCTTTCCGCAACAGCGATATTATATTGCGTTCTTACTCTTTTATTGTTGAATAAAGGCTGTGTTAAACCTCCGGCAACAGTTCCGAACAATGAAGCGGGAATGTTAAACCAACTGCTGGTTTCGAATGAGTTAACTCCGCCCTGAGCAGTAATTTTTAGTGCAGGATACAAGTCAGCTTTTGTGATTCCAACATTTGCATTGGCAACTTTTAAAGCCAATTCAGCACTTTTTACATCGGGTCTTCTGCTTACTAAACTAGACGGAATTCCGATTGCGTTATTGTTTTTAACTTCAATTGAACTCAAACGGGTAGTTCTTTCTTTTGAGTTAGGAAAAGATCCTGTCAATACACTTAAAGCATTTTCCTGAATGGCAATGTTTTGTTCCAATAACGGAATCAATTGCGCTGAGTTTAATTTTTGAGCTTCAGATTGTTGAATTGCTAATGATGTTACTTGTCCGGCATCATATTTTAATTTGATGATGGTAGTTGTACTATCATTTAATTTTACGTTTTGTTTTGCAATTTCTAATTGTGCATCCAACATCAAAAGATTATAATATCCTTTTGAAACATTGGCTACAATATTAGTCTGCAATGCTTTTCTAACTTCTTCAGACTGAAGATAACCTGCATAAGCGCCTTTTTTCTGATTGCGGATTTTTCCCCAAATATCAGCTTCCCACGAAAGTGAAGCTCCTGCAGAATAATCATCGATGTGTTTTTGACCCAAAGCCTGATTTAAATTCATTCCCGTAAAACTATTGTCAGACGGATTGCTCGTACTTGCATTCACAAATAAATTCACCTGAGGAACATTTCCCCATTTTGATTGTGTGAATCTGTATTGAGCAATTTCGATATTTTTGGTAGCGATTTGCAAATCATTATTTCTTGCCACAGCACTATCAATCAATTGAATAACATCTTTCTCTGTAAAGAAATTTTTCCACTCCACATCGGCAATACTCGTTGTATCTGTTGAAGTTGATGCATTCCTGAAATTTTCAGGAAATGCATCTTTTGGAGTTTCAATATCCTTCGAAACCTTACAGGATATTATTGTGGTGATCAAAATGGCGACCATCACGATTTTGGTTATATACTTTTTCATTTTATATGTTGTCATTAAATTTCTGTACAAGTATCTTTTCTGTTATCCAGATCTTTAGCGATTTTGTACGATATATAGGCGATGCCAATAATGATGGTCACCAGGATTGTCGTTATATAATTTTCCATTCTTTATTTTTCTTCTTCGTTATGAATTACGGCTACCGGTTTTCCGGAAACCTTTTCTTGTAAATGTTGGAATACGATAAATAAAACCGGGATGATTAACAACCCAAGAATTACTCCCGAAATCATACCTCCGGCGGCACCAATACTAATAGAGTGGTTACCCTGAGCAGAAGGTCCTGTGGCGCTCATCATCGGAATTAATCCTACTACGAAAGCCAGCGATGTCATGATAATTGGACGTAAACGTAATTTTGCAGCGTCTATGGAAGCTTTTACTAATGCCTGACCTGATTTTCGTTTCTGCACGGCAAATTCAACAATCAAAATGGCATTTTTAGCGAGTAGTCCAATAAGCATTACCAATGCAACCTGAACATAAATGTTGTTTTCGATTCCGGTTAAACCGATGGCTACGAAAACTCCAAAAATACCTGCAGGGATTGAAAGAATTACTGCTAATGGCAAGATGTAACTTTCATACTGTGCAGCAAGTAGGAAATAAATGAATATCAAACACAATAGGAAAATTGTTGCCGATTGACCTCCTGAAGAAATTTCTTCGCGGGTTTGTCCAGAAAATTCAAATCCATAACCTGCAGGCAATTGTTGTGCTGCCACTTCTTCAATTGCTTTAATGGCATCTCCGGAACTAAATCCAGGTTTCGGAATCGCATTTATACCAATTGAGTTAAATAAATTGTATCTCGAAGCGGTTTCAGAACCATAAATACGGCTTAGTTTTACTAAAGTATTTAACGGAACCATTTCGCCATCTTTATTTTTTACAAAGACACGATCAATCGCTGATGGATCTGCTCTGTCTGCAATATCTGCCTGAACAACAACTCTGTAATATTTACCAAATCTGTTGAAATCAGAAGCTTGTGCGCTACCAAAGTACGCCTGCATGGTTTGCAGAATGTCTTTTACTTTTACACCCAATTGATCTGCTTTTGCATCATTAATATCCAATTGTAATTGAGGATAATCGGCTTTGAAAGAAGTAAAGGCTACAGCAATTTCAGGTCGTTTCATCAATTCTCCGATAAAGTTTTGAGAAATTCCACTAAACTTGTCCAGTTTACCTCCGGTTTTATCCTGAAGAACTAAATCTAAAGCTTCAACGTTACTAAATCCAGGAACGGTTGGGAAACTAAATACGAAGAAACTTCCTCCTGAAATCGCGCCTAATTTGCCACGAACTTCGTTCATAATTTCATCAATATTTTTTACTTTTCCACGTTCTTCATTTGGTTTAAGCAATACGAAAACTACTGCAGAAGATGGACTTGTAGAGTTTGTCAATAAGTTGAAACCGGAAATTGCGGTTACAAATCGTGATGCATCAAGACCTCTTAATGTGTTTTCAGCTTCTGTCATTACTTTTTGAGTTCCGTCAAGAGATGTTCCGGAAGGAGTATTTACTGCAATCGCGATAAATCCCTGATCTTCTGTTGGAATAAATCCTGAAGGTGTAGTTTTAACCATTACTACGGTTGCAAAAGTAATTAAAGCTAAACCTCCTAAACTAACCCATTTGTTACGAATTAAGAATTTTAATCCGCCAACATAACGGTTTGTCAATGAATCAAAACTTTTGTTGAATCCGTTAAAGAATTTTTGTTTAAATCCTTGTTTCACATAAGGAGCACTTCCATCTGCATTTGCTGCGTGATTATCCTTTAAGAATAAAGCGGCAAGGGCAGGGCTCAATGTTAAAGCGTTTACGGCTGAAATTACAATTGCAATTGCCATCGTAAAAGCAAACTGACGATAGAAAACTCCTGTTGAGCCTTCCATAAAACCAACCGGCAGGAATACAGCAGCCATTACCAGCGTAATCGAGATAATAGCACCCGTTATTTCGTGCATTGCTTCATGTGTTGCTACTTTTGGAGACAAATGTTTGTGCTCCATTTTCGCATGCACGGCCTCGACGACCACAATTGCATCATCGACCACAATACCAATCGCCAGAATTAATGCGAAAAGCGTTAAAAGGTTGATCGAAAATCCGAATAATTGCATGAAGAAGAACGTTCCTAAAATTGCTACAGGTACAGCAATAGCCGGGATTAATGTTGATCTAAAATCTTGCAGGAAGATAAATACCACAATAAATACCAAGATAAAAGCTTCTAATAAAGTGTGTTTTACCTGATCGATCGATTGATCTAAAGATACTTTTGTGCTATAGAAAATATTGTGTTTGATACCCGTTGGAAAATCTTTTGATGCTTTAATCATCAATTTATTTATCGCAACCTGAATATCATTTGAGTTAGAACCTGCTAACTGAATTACTCCAATTACGATTCCTTTTTTACCATTTAAACGTGTTAAACTGTTATAAGAATACGAACCAAGTTCAACTCTGGCAACATCTTTTAAACGAAGAATAGAACCATCAGCGTTAGAACGAATTGCAATATTTTGATAATCTTCTGGTTTGGTAAGTTTTCCTTTGTATTTAATTACGTATTCAAAAACTTCTTTACTTCTTTCTCCAAATTTACCCGGAGCAGCCTCTAAACTTTTGTCCTGAATAGCTGCCATAACTTCGTTTGGCGTAACATTATAAGTCGACATTTGAGTTGGGTTCAACCAAACTCTCATCGAGTAATCTTTAACTCCACCAAAAATACTGGCAGAACCTACACCCGGAATACGTTTAATTTCAGGAATAATATTAATTTGAGCATAATTGGCAACAAAAGTCTGATCGTATTTTGACTCATCTTCGGTATACATACCAATTGCCATGATAAAACTGTTTTGTTGTTTTGCCGTGATTACACCTTGCTGAACAACCTCTGCAGGCAATTGACTAGTTGCCTGAGCAACTCTGTTTTGCACGTTTACAGCAGCCTGATCGGCATCTGTACCTAATTTAAAGAAAACAGTAATAGCAAGAGTACCATCATTACTGGCAGTAGAACTCATGTACGTCATGTTTTCAACACCATTTATAGATTCTTCCAGCGATGGTGCAACAGAACGTAAAACCGTTTCTGCATTCGCTCCCGGATAAACAGCCGTTACCAAAACCGATGGCGGTGCAATATCAGGAAACTGTTGTAAAGGCAATTTTGTAAGTCCAAGTACACCGAGTATCACCAATAAAATGGAGATAACAGTTGCCAGTACAGGTCTTTGTATAAATATTTTGAACATTTTCGTAAAAATTATTTTTTAGTAATGATTTGCGCAACTGCTGTTGCTTTTTGAGGCTGGATAACCTGACCTTCCTGAAGTTTGTCAATTCCGCTTAAAACAATTTGATCACCAGATTTTACACCATCACTAATAAGATAGTTTGTACCGCTTTTACCAATAATTGTGATAGGCATTTTGTTTACTTTATTTTCTTTGTTTAAGGTGAAAACAAATACTTTATCCTGCATTTCAATAGTTGCTGATTGCGGAACAAGGATTGCATCGTCATGGTTAATTCCTAAACGAATTTTTCCTGTATTTCCAGAACGTAAAGTTCCGCTTGCATTAGGGAAAGTTGCTCTTAAAGTAATTGCACCCGTAGTTTTATCAAATTGACCATCGACCATATCAATTTTTCCTGATTTGCCATAATCGCTATTATCAGCCAAAATTAAAGTTACAGGAGGTAATTTTTTAATTTTATCACCAAGTGTGTTTCCTGCGTATTGAGATTTAAATTTGATGAAATCAGTTTCACCCAAAGAGAAATAAACAAAAACTTCATGTACATCAGATAATTTAGTTAAAGGCTCAATATCAGATGCAGAAACTAAACTTCCTTGTTTTTTAGGCAATCTTCCAATATAACCACTCACTGGGGCTGTCACATTTGTATATCCTAAATTAATTTTAGCAGATTCTACCATTGCTCTTGCTTGTTCTATATTGGCAGCAGCAATTTTTTGAGAAGCTTTAGCCGTTTTTAACTGATAATCAGAAACTACTTTGTTTTGTACAAGAGGAGTTAATTTATCAACTTCTAACTGTGCGTTGATTAAAGCAGCTTCAGAAGCGTGAAGACTTGCCAAAGCATTGTTTAACTGCTCACGAAACGGACGTTCGTTTATTTTGAATAAAGTCTGACCTTTATTTACATAAGCACCTTCATCAACCAAAACGCGATCAAGGTTTCCGCTTACCTGAGGGCGAATTTCTACATCAACAGTTCCTTGTATCGAAGCAGGATATTCAGCATCAGTAACAGCATTTGAATTCTGGATAGCTAAAACAGGCAAAAGCGGTGCTGCAGGAGCTGGAGCCTGTTGTTTATCTGCACAACTACTTAGTACTAGCGCAAGAATAAAGCTGGTTATAATTACATTTTTCATTTTAATATTGGTTTTAATTTGTTGGACATTCTCGTTTTTAAAAATTTTATTTGTGGTATTCTGTAAATTCATGTATTTAAGTCTATTAAATTTTCTAACGTTGTTAAGTAAATCGATGCAAAAAGCCATATAATAATGCATTCGAATTATGTTTCATAAATCGGTATTAAATTATTTATCAGTGTTAAGTAAAGGGTTAAAAAAGCCTTTAAATTACGTTAATTAAATTTTCTAACGTCGTTAAGTAAAATTGTAAAAAAAAAGGATTTGCAAATTTACCCATTAAATCATTTATCACTGTTAAGTTAAAATGAAATTTTTTTTATTGTATTGATTTTATGATTCCACCAATCGCATCTTTCAGGATTTGATTGTTGATAGTTTCCATTACTTCACTTCTGTTAATGATGTTAATCGCGATTAAGCCGTGAATAACAGAAAAGAAAGTAAAATATTTTTGTTTAATAACTTCCGGACTCGGATTACTGTCTTTCATAATTTCAGCAATCACCGCCGTAAACAGTTTATATGGGGCTTCAGCAGCCGAACATTGCTGAGAACAACAGTTCATTTGTACACCAAACATTACCTGATACATCTCGGTATCTGTAAAGGCAAAATCCCAATATGCCATCCACATTGCTTCGATTTGATCTTCTGGTTTTTCAAATTTGGCTTTGGCATTTTGAAGTTCCTTAGCTAGTTTTATAAAACCTTTTCCGGTCAATTCAGTTAAAATAGCTTCTTTATTAGAGAAATATTCATAAATAATAGGAGCGGTGTATTCAATTTTATCAGCAATCTTTCGCATACTAAGACCCTGCCATCCTTCTTCTTTGACGATAGCATAAGCAGCTTCAAGAATGTTACTTCTTGTCTCTTCTTTTTGTCTTAAAATTCGATCTTTACTTGCCATTTTATTTAAGTATTAAATTGTTTAACACTGTTAGGCAAATGTAACACCGTTTTTCTAATAATGAAATAAATTAGTCATAATATTTTCTTATCGTGATATAGATGCCGAAAAATAAGGCTTTCTAAAGGTTTTTAATCCTTATATATTTTTGTTTTTATCAAAATTGATTTCTTTTTTAAAGTTTTTTAAGAGCTCTTATTTTGCAAAAACGTCGTCAAAGTCAAAAAACATAAATAAAGTTGATAAAAACTGCTGAAATTTTATGATCAAACCAATGTCATCTTATAAATATTCGTCCCTTTAAACTGGACTAAAGTCCAGCTCTACAAAATTGGTCGAGCCGAAGGCTCTTTTTTTGATTTTTAAAAAATCATTCTAATGATTATCGGCACAGATTATAAAATTCCGGAGGAATGATTCATATTGTAGGACTGGACTTTAGTCCAGTTTATTGATAAGGTTTGGTTTCCCAAAGTGTAAAGAATAACACAAGTATTTGGCACAATATCCATTGATTATTTCATTCCCCGAACGTTCATTTCTAACGTGTAAACACTTTTACCGGCGGTAATAAATAATGTTTTAAATTTTTTTCCTCCAAAACAAACATTGGCTGTCCAAGGTTCCTGAACATCAATATGGGCTATTTTTTCTCCCTTCGGATTAAATACAGTAACTCCTTTTCCGGTTAAGTAAATGTTTCCGGACTCGTCTCTTGTCATTCCGTCTGAACCTGATTCAGTAAACAGCGTTTTTTTGCCTAGAGACCCATCACTGTTGATGGGATAAGAATACGTTTTGTTTGCTGCTATATCCGCTACGTATAAGGTTTTTCCATCCGAAGTTCCAATTATGCCATTAGGTTTTATAAGATCATCGTCAACGTTAATAATTTTAGATTTATCTGGAGATAAATAGTAAACACATTCTTTCTCTATTTCTTTGGAGGTATGTTTCCAGTAATCTCTTTTGTAAAAAGGATCTGTAAAATAGATACCACCTTTGGGATCAACCCAGAGATCATTAGGACCATTCAGCTTTTTTCCTTCAAAGTCATTTACCAACACAGTAGTATTTTTGTTTTGGTCTATTTTCCAAATTTCATTTTTTTCATCGGCACAAGCCAAAAGGTTGCCTTCGTGATCAAAATACAAACCGTTAGCTCTTCCTGCATTTTCCATAAAAACAGAAAGTTCTCCATTAACCGACCATTTCATAATTCTGTTATTAGGCTGATCTGTAAAATAAATATTACCTTTTTTATCTGCGGCAGGTCCTTCTGTAAAACTGTATTGATCTGATAGTTTTGTGAGAAAGGCGCCTTTTGCAATTAAGTTATGGTTGTTGCCTTCTGATAGCTGAGCGTATATGAAATTTGTAAAAGAAAAAGTGATTAAAAATATTAGAGGTGATTTTATTTTAAGTTGGAGTTGGTTCATAGTGAAAAGGTTTAAAGGTTGCTTTTTGAAAAAATGAAAGGCTAATATAGTTTGTTTTATGGTTCTCGTGTTAATTTCTTAGTGTTCATAAGTAAAATTCCTAAGTAGAATTTGGGTTATTCTTTTTTAGGAGCAGAAGAATTATGTTTTTTAAGACGACTTGTCCCGCTATCCGCTTGCATCTTTTCCTTGCTAAAGAAGCCAGAAAAAGGATGCCGCTTCTATCGGGGCTAGGAAAGAGGTTTAGTTTTTATAAGATTTCAATAGATTCCTATTTCTACTGCCCATTTATTTTACAGGATATTTATTGGGATTTTGAGAGGTATGAAAAACAGCATTCAAAAATACAGTTTTTGAAGCTTCATCAATAATAAAAAAAGCTATATAAGGAAATTTCTTAAAAGGAAAAAAGTGATAATTATTATCATGTACTTGATAAAAAGGGTTTATTTGCAAAGCTTTATAAGTTTTTTTATAATCGTTCAAAAAATCTAAAGCAACTTTTTTATTTACTTTTAAAACATAATATTCAACAGCTTCTTCAATATTCTTTAATGCAATAGGTGAAACGATAATCTTATAACTCATGCTTCTTTTTTAAATCCTTATAAATTGACTCAGCATTTGTATACAGACTTTTATCTAAGTTAATTTGGCTGTCTAAAATTTGCTGTTGTTCAGCAGATAGCTCGTACGGTTTTAAATTTGCGATCTCAAATTTTATCTTTAGTGCTTTCATAAAAGCTTTTACAGCTTCAATTTGAGAAGCATCTTCTGTATACGCTGTGATGTTAATTGCCTGCATGATTATTTATTTACTAAAGTTGATAACAAAGTTAAGATAAAAGTCTAATTTCCATGTTAATCATTATAGTTTTTTTGTAAACGGATTTTAAATTTTGTCAGTCTAAAAAAAGACATTTATTTAATACTGCCAAACATATACAAAATCATAGTCAATTTGTACAAATATCAATTTCATTGTTCTGAATACCTTTGTATTATTAGTTTAAATCAAAACATAAAAAGATGAAAGCAATAGGATTTAAAACCTCATTATCAATAGAAAAAGAAGATAGTTTTATAGCATTTGAAACTCCAAAACCAACTCCCAAAGAGCATAATTTATTAGTTAAAGTTCAAGCTGTTTCGGTGAATCCGGTAGATTTTAAAATGCGCCAGAATAGTGCCAAAGAAACGGTTTTAGAAACGCCAAAAATTATAGGTTGGGATGCCGTAGGAATTGTAGAAGCCATTGGCGATCAGGTAAGTTTATTTAAAGTGGGTGACGAAGTTTATTATGCAGGAGATATTACTAAACCAGGCAGTAATGCAGAATATCAGCTTATTGATGAACGCATTGTGGGCAGGAAGCCAAAATCACTTTCGATAGAACAAGCCGCTGCAATGCCGTTAACAGGTTTGACAGCCTGGGAAATATTATTTGACAGAATCAGAATTGACGCAGAAAAAGATAAAGGGAAAACTATTTTGATAATTGGCGGAGCAGGTGGTGTAGGCTCAATTGCCATTCAACTGGCCAAAAAAGTGGCAGGCTTAACTGTAATAGCAACAGCTTCACGCCCTGAATCGATAGAGTGGTGTAAACAGCAAGGCGCCGATTTTGTAGTCAATCATAAAAATTTGATAGAAGAAGTTCGGGATGCCGGTTTTCAACAAGTTGATTTTATATTAGATTTTGTTGATGCTAATCAATATTGGAATGCATTTGTAGAGTTGATAAAACCTCAGGGGCATATTGGCTGCATAAGTGATCCTGTCGAAAATGTGAATCTTCGTCAATTAAAAGGCAAAAGTGTCAGTTTCCACTGGGAGTCAATGTTTACACGCTCCGTGTTTCAAACAGAAGATATGATAGCGCAACATTATATTTTAAACAAATTAGCCCATTTATTAGACAATGGCACGATTCAATCGACTTTAAAAACAACTCTGAATGGTTTAACGGTTTCTAATTTTAAAGAAGCGCACAAGTTGCTAGAATCGGGAAGTACTATTGGTAAAATTGCAATTAGAATTTAAGCAGAAAATTTAAGAAAGAAGAAAGCAAGCTGATAAGGCTTGCTTTTTTATTGATAATAAAAAGATTTTTACAAAATTACCTAATCGCTAAATATAAATATTTTCTTACTTTTGTTTTGTGATTTTAAAAAATTAATACATCACAAAATTTATTTTTTTAATTATTTAAGATAGTAATTTTACTATCTTTGTAAAATCGTTTTTAATGAAGTCAAGAGAATTTATTAGGGAAGCTATGCGAAATGGCTGGGTATTCTTAAGACAAGGAAAAGGAAGTCATGAGATTTATGAAAAGGATGGTAAACAAGTTGTGATTCCTAATCATGGAGCAAAAGAAATTGGAAAAGGATTAGAGCAAAAATTAAGAAAAGAGATGGAGTTGTAGCCTATCTAAAAGTTGATAAATATGAAAACAATTAAAATTATTATCGAAAGAAACGAAGATGGTTTTTGGGGTTATGCAGAAAATGAGAAAGCAATTGTTGGTGGTGGCGATACAGTTCAGGAATGCAAACAAGATATATTAGATTGTATTGAAACTTTAAAAGAATTAAATGGAGATAATAAGCCAGGTTTTCTGGATAAGGAATATGAACTACTTTATAAATTTGATACTGCAAGTTTATTAAATTATTATAAAGGCATATTTACCAACTCAGCACTAGAAAGGATTACAGGTATAAATCAAAAACAAATTCAACATTACGCATCAGGTCACAGAAACCCAAGATTAGAGCAGCGTTTAAAAATAGAAAATGCTTTACATAATCTGGGAAAGGAACTTTTAGCAGTAGAATTGTAAATTTTTATAGATTTCATTTTTTTGTATTATTACAATAAAAAAGCCATGAAACTATCAACCACAATTAAAGTTGCGATCGTAACTTTAATGACACAAACCATACATTCTCAGGAAGTAAAAAAAGAAACAACGCCAACAGAGATAAAATATACCATTGAAAATTGTGTCAATCATTTTGATTTAGAAAAAGCTACAAAAACCAAAGTAGGATACCAGTATTGGTTTGGTGATAAAAATTTCACTCAGGAAAACACACTCAAAATGAGTATTGTTGAACCCGGAAAATCTACACACGCACCGCATCATCACGTCGAAGAAGAATTTTTTTATATTCTTGAAGGAACGGCTCAATTTTATTTGGATGGAAAAACCACAACTGCCGGACCAAATACCAGTTTTTATTGTCCGTCAAATATGGAGCACGGCATTAGTAATGTTGGAAAAACCGATTTGAAATATCTTGTTATTAAAAAAGATCTGAAGTAAGAACCACCAATAAAATAGTTTGGGGTCAATTTTATTTAACATATTAAATCAAAATTGAAACAATTAAAAGCACGGAAAGTAATATTTTTACGAATCAAATAATAAAAAAACACACATGCAAGTAGGAATAATAGGATTAGGAAAAATGGGATTTAATCTCGCCTTGAATTTAAAAAGAAACAATTATGTTGTTGTTGCACAGGATGTGAACTCCGATTTTGTTTCAAAAATTGGTCAGGAAGGAATTGAAACCGCCTTTTCTGTTGAAGAACTTTGCAAAAAGCTTACAGACAGAAGAGTGATTTGGCTAATGGTTCCTGCTGGCGAAATCGTAGATGCTGTTATAACTTCTTTATTGCCATATTTGTCAAAAAGCGATATTATTATTGACGGCGGAAATTCGAATTACAACGATTCAAAACGCCGTTATGCACAACTAAAAGAACATGGAATTGATTTTTTAGATTGTGGAACTTCTGGCGGAACTTCTGGAGCTTTAAATGGAGCCTGTACCATGATTGGCGGAGATGCCGATGTGTTTGATTATGTAACAAAAGTTTTCCAGGACATTTCTGTAGAAAACGGATTTTTATATACCGGAGCTGCCGGAAGCGGACATTTTACTAAAATGGTTCACAATGGTATCGAGTACGGAATGATGCAGTCTATTGCAGAAGGATTTGAGGTTTTTGAACATTCAGAATTTGATATCGATTTCCAAAAAACGGCTAAATTGTTCAATCACGGTTCTGTCGTTCGCAGCTGGTTGATGGAACTTACTGAAAATGCTTTTTCTAAAGACGAAAGACTAGACGGAATAAAAGGAATTATGCATTCATCTGGTGAAGGAAAATGGACTTTAGAAACAGCTTTAGATTTAGGCGTTCCAACTCCTGTGATCGCCCTTTCTATCATGATGCGTTACCGTTCTCAAATGTCAGATACGTTTTCTGGAAAAGTGGTAGCAGCACTTCGAAATGAGTTTGGCGGACACGCTGTAGAAAAAAGCGAATAAAAGTTATTTAGCTATTTCGAATACAGTTATTAATCATTTATCACATTCAAATCCATGTCTTTACTGATTCTGATTGCCAGTATTCTTTTATTATTGCTTCTTATTTCCGGTGTTAAACTCAATGCCTTTATCGCTTTAATTATTGCCGCTTTTTTTGTGGGAATAGCAAAGCAAATGCCTTTTCCGGATTTAATAAATTCAATTCAATCCGGAATTGGAAGTACACTTGGATCATTAATTTTAATTATTGCATTTGGAGTTATTCTGGGTAACTTACTTTCAGACAGTGGTGCGGCTCAAAGAATAAGCTCCGTAATGATTGATTCTTTTGGTATCAGGCATATCAAATGGGCAATGGTTATTACGGGTTTTTCAGTAGGAATTTCGATGTTTTATAATGCGGGTTTTATTATTTTAATTCCGATGGTTTTTGCCGTTGCTAAAAGTACCAAACAGCCCATTATTTATCTGGGAATCGCAATGGCTTCGGCACTTTCGATAACGCACGGTTTTTTGCCGCCGCATCCCGGACCAACAGCAATTGCGGTTATTTTTAAAGCCAATATTGGTAAAACATTACTTTACGGACTTTTGGTAGCGTTGCCAGCACTTTTTGCAGCTGGAATCGTTTTTCCTGAATTCTTAAAAAAAATCCAGGCGTTTCCTCCAAAAGGATTATTCGAAAGTAAAACTTTTACAGAAGCCGAAATGCCTTCTTTTCAAATTAGCATTTTAACGGCATTAGTTCCTGTTTTTTTAATGGCAACAGCGACTTTTAGTGAATTAATTTTGTCGGAAGGTTCAATACGACCCATTTTACTTTTCATAGGAAATCCAACCACTTCAATGCTAATTGCCGTGCTTTTTGCGGTATTTTCTTTAGGAATTTTTCGAGGAAGAAAAATGCAGGATATTATGGATAAATCGGGTAGTGCCATGAGTTCTGCGACGATGATTATTTTGATAATTGGTGCCGGAGGTGCTTTTAAACAAGTTTTAATAGACAGCGGAATGGGAAATGATTTAAGTATATTTTTCGAAAAATCCTCTCTTTCTCCCTTGTTTTTAGGCTGGTTAATTGCCACAATTATTCGTATTGCTTTAGGCTCTGCAACTGTTGCAGGATTAACCGCAGCAGGAATTGTACAGCCTTTAGTATTAGCTTCGGGCGCCAGTCCCGAATTAATGGTATTGTCTATTGGCGCAGGAAGTTTAATGTGTTCTCACGTCAACGATACCGGATTCTGGATGTTTAAGGAATATTTTGGCATCAGCATTTCTGATACTTTTAAAACTTGGACGGTAATGGAAACCATTATTGGTGTAATGGGATTAATTGGCGTTTTGGTACTCAATTTATGGATCAAATAAAAAACATGGAATCATTTTATATAGGTATCGATATTGGAACCACAGCCACAAAAGCCATTTGTTTTGACAAACAGGGAAATGTAATCAAAGAGGTTTCAATGGCCTACCCAATGTATCATCCAAAACCGGATTGGAGTGTTCAAAATCCCGAACAAATTTTGCAAACGGTTAAAGATTGCATTACCGAAATTACAAAAGGAATTCAGCCGGAGTTTATCAGTTTTAGCTCGGCGATGCAAAGTATTATTGCTATCGATGAAACCGGAAAACCCTTAACAGAGGCAATTTTATGGGCTGATAACAGAGCTCACACAATTGCAGCAAAACTCAAAAAATCTGAAAAAGGAAAATATTTTTATCAAAAAACCGGAATCCCGATTCATCCTTTTTCGCCCATGACAAAAATTGCATGGTTTAAGGAATTTGATTCGGATATTTTTTCCAAAACCTATAAATTCATTAGTATTAAAGAATACGTTTGGCATCACCTTACCAATGAATATTATACAGATACTTCAATGGCATCCGGTACGGGATTATTGAATATTCATACTCTAAAATGGGATGAAGAAATTTTAGATTTTTTAAGTTTGAACCCCGATCAATTATCTACAGTTTGCGAAGTAACGCATCAATGCAAAGGAATTTCAGACGATTTTTTATATATAATTGGAGGAGGCGACGGCGCTTTGGCAAATTTAGGAACAGGAGCAATGAACAAAGGTTGTATTGCCTTAACCATCGGTACAAGCGGAGCCGTGCGTTTGCCAATAGACAAACCCTATCTTGACGAACAAATGCGAACGCAATGTTATCATTTGATGGATAATCAATATCTTACTTTGGGTGCGGTAAATAACGGCGCTATTATTCTGCAATGGCTTAGGGAAACTTTGCTAAAAACGAATCAGTCTTTTGAAGTTCTTTTTGCAGAAGCAGAAAAAATTCCTGCCGGATCAGATGGATTGCTTTTTGTACCTTATTTATTGGGCGAAAGAGCACCAATTTGGGATGCTGCTGCACAAGGATCAATTCTAGGAATGCAAATTACCCATACGCAGGCGCATTTGGTAAGGGCGACTTTAGAAGGTATTTTGTTTGGATTGTTTCAGATAACCGAAATTTTAATTCCCGATACTGAAAGAAGAAAACAGACCAAAGTCATGGCCAGTGGCGGATTTGGAAAAAGTGAACTCTGGCTTCAAATGGTGGCCGATATTTTTCAAATGACGGTAGAAACTTCTCAAACCATTGAAGGTTCTGCCTGGGGCGCTGTACTAATTGGAATGAAATCTATTGGTATTAATATCGTAATCGAAAACAAAACCGGAAAGATTTTTTATCCAAATACAGACCATAAAGAGGTTTATGAAAATGCTTTTAAGAAGTTTAAAAAAGTATATCCAATATTGAAAGATTTGTGAGATGTTATAAAGATTTAAAGTATTTATTAATAAAAACACTCTCGCAAAGTCGCAGAGTCGCAAAGCTTTCTTTTTTTAAATTTCTTTGCGACTTAGCGTCTTTGCGAGATTATTTCAACATGTGCTATAAAATCAAGACTTCAGACTATTTACATATCATTTCAAAATAACGACTTCCTCCGGCACTTTAAACAACAATATACATCCGGTTTTAGAAAACACAGAATGTGTGCTTCCCGGTGGCATGTACAAATAATCGCCTTTTTTAAGTTCATCTTTTCCGGAGCGCACTTCGCCTTCGAGAACAAAGATTTCTTCTCCTGCGGGATGACTGTGATTTGGGTATGAAGCTCCCGGTTCAAATTTAGATAAAAAGGCTGTAGGTCTTTTGGCAACATCGTCGTAGTATAAAGCTTTTACAGAGATTCCGTCTGTTTTTACACCTTCTTCGATTAAAGGTTTCCAATTTATTTCACTGGTTTTTGTGATTTGTTTTTCCATTTTTATTGAATTTTAATTTGTTACTTTTTCGAAATCATTTCATCTAAACTCCACTTATATTGCTCTGCAGTCGACAACAGAAAAGCCGCCATAGAAAACACAAATACCGAATAATCTAACGGATCTTTTATTCCAAAAGAATACGTCATGGCAAAGGCAAACAATAAAATCAAAAGGGAAGTGGCAATTGCGGACAATCTGGTTTTAAAACCGATTAATAAAAGTATTCCCAAAAGTGTTTCGGCAATAGTCACAGTAATAGCAACTGAGGGAATACAACTTTTTGGAGCAAAGGAGTTTACTTTTTCGGCGTAAGCCAGAAAATTTTCCCAGCCAGAGGAGTAATTTCCCCATAAACCTAACCGACTCGAAACGGCAGAAATAAATCCCACTGATAATGCGAGTCGCAAAAGCAAGACTGCAAAATCCTGATATCTTTTCATGTGTTTTTGATTAGCAATTATTACAGGTACAAAGATGTAATAAGTGCTAACGCGAAAGAATAGAGAATCTAAGAAAAAGCATGTAATTATAAATGCGGAACTTTTTCTTTATATGATTTTGGAGAGATATTAGTGTGTTTTTTGAAGAAGTTAGAAAAATAAAACGGATCATTAAATCCTAAAGCATAGGCGACTTCTTTTACCGATAATTTCTCATAATTAAACAAACGTTTTGCTTCAGAAATAATCAATCCGAAGACTACATTTTGTGCCGTTTTGTTGGTGTGTAATTTAGAAAGTTCGTTTAGTTTGGCTTCGGTTGTACCAATGAGAGCAGCTATTTCGTTTACTGAAAGATTTTTTTCGAAGTTCTTTAAAACAGTTTCCAGAAAATGTAGAAACAATGCATCTGGTTTGTAAATCTCGTCGCCGCGATTGATTTTGGTACGATTAATTTCAATCAGTATTAATTCGATTCGGCTGTGAATAGAAATAAGATATTGATAAGGCGTCTCGGTTAATTCTTTGCTTATTTCTTTTAATTGTTTGATAATAATTTGGCTGTTATCGACCAGAATCATTTCATTCATGGCGAAATGACAAAACAATCCGTTATGGAAAATCAATTCCATATCAGTATCATCTTTACAGAAAAAATTATAGGTAAATTCTAAAACAAATCCGGTTGCGTTTTGAATATCTTTGAAGTAATGAATTTGTCCGGAAGTTATCGTAATAACAGAATTTTGGGTTAATATAAATTCATTTTCATCTACAGAAATAGTTGTAGAACCTGAGGTGCAAAAAACAAGAACGTATTTCAAGACACGTCTCGGATTTTGTAAATCTGCAGCCTGATCAAATGTTTTTATAGAAATCATATTGAAGATAATTCTTAATCAAAAATAAGATTTATTTCAAAGGTTTAAAAAATAATCTCGCAAAGGCGAGGAGTAAAGATTTTTTCACGCAGATCAGGCAGATTTAAGCAGATTTATTTTTAGTAAATTATAATCTGCGTATATCTGCTTCAATCTTTTAAAAATCTGCGTGAAAAAAACTTTATAATATTATTATCGTTGCGATAAATTCTCCAACACCATTTCTAAGTTATCAATGGTCATTTTAAAGCCTTGTACAAAGCCCATTTCAATCATTTTCTCCATGCGTTCCAAAGATTCGTTGAAAATGGTAATATTGACCGTTGTAATTCCGTCTTGTTCGCTAAAAACATAATCCCAGTCAGAACCCGGTAATTGACGGTTTTCATTTTCGTCTGCAAAAGTATTATACATTTTAAAATTCGTTTTCGGCGTAATCGAAGTATATTCCTGAACCGACCAGCGTTCTTGTCCTTCTGGACTTACCATAGCGTAGAATCGCCTTCCGCCAACTTCAAAATTCATGTATTTTGTTTTCGCTGAAAATGGTTTTGGCGCAACCCATTGATCCAGAATTTCTGCTTTCGTAAAAGCATCCCAAACCAAAGGTAATTCGGCATTAAATTCTCTTGTTATGACTACTGTTTTTGATGGTTTGTCTACAGTAAAATCAAATAATAAATCGCTTTTCATTTTTTCTCTGTTTTTTTTATAGTTAATAATATGTCGTCAAGTGGTTAAAAAGTTTTTTTATAATATTCGTGCGAATTTGCAAATAAAATCTTGCAAGAAAATCTAAATTAGAAAACTTTACGCTTCTGGGACTTAATAAGTGTCATAATTTTTATTTTTAAATAATTAATTAAGAAACTAATCGGTTGCAAATATATGTGCAACTATTTGGTTTCGCAAATTTTTTAGTGATTATTTTTATTAGAAATAATTTAGAGTGGTTGGTGTTGAGGATATTACTATGAATTATTACTGGTTTTGTTTCGCAAAATTACGCGAAGGCGAGCACAGAGATTCACAAAGTTTTTTTGTTTAAAAGCTTGAAAAAGTAATCGCGCAAAGTCGCTAAGGCGCAAAGTTTTGTTTTTGATAAATTCTATTGTCACCCTGAGCGTCCCGAGGCTTCGGGAGAAGGCTTATGGAACCTAATTTTTTAATTAGATATCTTATTATCTGGAATATAAATTATAACCAAAAATAATGGCTGAAGTCACAAACGGAACAAAAGCGGAAATCTGCCAAAAAAGAGCTGTTCCGGTTTTTAATCCTTCGGTTAAGATTTCGAATATACCTAAACCTATAAAGAATACGCAAATGATAAATAAAGCAAATTGAATTTTATAATTTATTTTGATCATAAAGTTGAATTAAGCCAATTATTAAGTAACACGAAGTTAATTAAATTTGTTGTTGATTAATTACCAGCTTTCAATACAATTTTTTAAAAAGATAAATAGCTTTAAATCCTATAAAATAGTAAACTAAATTAACATGAATTTTATATAATTTCGATTTAATTTTTAATAAAAATCTGAAATTCAATTAATTAACTTTTATTAAAGAAAGGTTTAACATGCTCTCTTTTCGCAGGCTATCTGAAATTACTAATTTTAACTAAATCAAAATTTATAACGATTAAATATTTAAAATTATGAAAAAGAATATAGCCATATTAGCAACAAACGGTTTTGAAGAATCAGAATTATCATCTCCTAAAGCCTATTTGGAAGAGCAAGGTTGGAATGCAGATATCATCAGTTTGAAATCAGGAACTATCAAAGCCTGGAAAGACGGTAATTGGAGCAACGAATATAATGTTGATGTAGTATTAAATCAGGCAAATGAAGCAGATTACGATGCTTTGGTTCTTCCGGGAGGAGTTTTAAATCCTGATTCATTGAGAAGAGAAGAAGCTGCAGTAAATTTTGTACGTTCCTTTTTTGAAAGTAAAAAACCAGTAGCGGCTATTTGTCATGGCCCTCAAATTCTGGTAGATGCTGATGTTTTAGAAGGTCGAAAAGTAACTTCGTTCTTCTCTGTTAAAAACGATTTGATAAATGCCGGAGCACAATGGGAAGATTCAGAAGTAGTCGTAGACAATGGATTAGTGACCAGCCGAAACCCGAATGATTTACCCGCTTTTAATAAAAAAATGGTGGAAGAAATTAAAGAAGGAAAACACGAGCGTCAGACAGTGTAAAAGATGTTTTTAGATTTATCAGGTTATAAAAAATGCAAGATCAATTTTGGTCTTGCATTTTTTTTGTGATTGTTAGTTTAATTATTTATGCTGTACGAAGTCTCCCGACTTCGTACAGCACATAAACTTTTAAATATATTTTGGTTTTCTAGAGACTTCGAAGAGCGGAGTGAAATTAATTTAGTTTTTATTTAGTATTACAATATTCAATCTCTATAATTTTGTCAATTGGAAAAACCATTGTTTTTTTGTTGATTGAATCTAGAATAAAAACAAATGAAGAAGTTTTCCCAATAAATTGTAAATTAGAATCTTCTTGTGCATCTATAATTTTATCATTTTCTAGATGAACAATAACACTTTCTCTAGTTATAAAATTTTTACAGTTAAATCCAACAGCAACAGGAATTATTAAAATAAAAAATAATAAAGCTGAAATAAATCCTAGTAAATCTTCCTCTCTTTTATGCTTTTCTAATGGATAGTCATTAGGATTGAATAAATTATTAGCTGAGAAACCTATAACACTGACCAAAAGAATAGAAATTAGTACAATAGAAAATAATATTCGTAATGTTTCATTAAAAACCATAATAAATATAATGAACAATATGATAATTATGGTAGGTATAATTTTTCTTTTAAAGGTTGTTGACATAATTGTCTTATCCCAGAAACCTTCCTGTTCTTTTTCTTCAAAAAGCTTCCTTAATACAATAAATATAAAAAATAAATAGAGTAATGAAATAATTGTGTATTTTGAATAGATAATTGTTAAATCTTCAAAACCTAAATATGTGCTAATATCTACGTTGAAGTTAATATAGAAGAAAAAAACTCCTGTATAAGTCATTGCTAAGGATAAGGGAACGGCTATAAAAACAAAATGTTTTAAATTATTTATTAATGATTCAAATGTCATATTTAATCAGTGCTTTAAAATTGTGATATAAAATATATCTATTAATGTAATGTTCTTTATTTTTATAATATATAAAATTATTTATTTTATGCATTCTGAGAGAAGTCTCCTGAGTTTGTAAACGTTCCAATAATAAAATAAAATAATTGGTATAGATAAATCGAAATGTATAAAAAGTATGAAAACTTCCCAGCTAGCACCAGCGTTTCTCTCGTGAATGCAATCTATATCAAAAATATCCATTTAACAGTTGTAAATATCTTTTTTTAAACATCATAGAATATTTTTTTTTATTTTTAGATAATTACCATTCTTTATTCACTAGCGAGACGCTCGTGTCAGTGAGGGATTCTATTTTCAAAAGACAGAACTCTACAGATCCACAATCTTGTTTTTTATTTAGTTATTTTGCTTTATAACCATCAGTTGTTCGTTCTATTTTACCAAGGTTTATTAACCAGAGTAATCGGAAATTGACTTGAGCCAAAGTACTCCAATTAACATCAAAATTCTCAACTACATATTCTAGTATATCTTGTTCTGATTTTGGTTCAATTAAAAATTGATATATTTCTTCAAATGCAACAATGTTTTTAGAAATAGTTTCAAATAGGAATTGCAAATTTCTTGTAGTGTGATATTGTTGTCCGTCAGAGGTTAGAACACAATTGCCATTCAAAAAATCAATTAAGCCCATATTTTTTGGAACATTTAAGTATCCGTTAGCAGTCTTTTTTGAAGTAACATTTTCAAATGAATCTACAAACCAGTTAATTAAATCCTCTCTTGAGCTTTTTTTGTCAGATATTCGATCCATTAACTGATTTAATGTTTCTATATATGAATAAATTCCACCAGGAAGAGGCCAAATTGCTCTACTTTTATTTCCAATTCCTTTTGATGGTGAGTCAATAAGTTCATTTTCAAAAAGCTCAGAATTGATTGAAAAAACACTTACAATATCTTCTTTGACTCCAACTTTGTACTGAAAAAGTAAATCAATGAGTTTTTGTCCATTTACTAGGGCAACAGGCATTTTATTTATTGCTCTTGATTCATCTCGTGCATCTTTGGTGAAATCAGATGTGGTGATAATTAAACCACGTTGATCAACTTCTGCACTTCCTCGTAATTGTGTAATGTACTTTCCTGAAATATTATTTCCAGTTTTGTAACGTTTAACTTGAATCACAGTTTTAACGTTTGTTAAACCACCAACAGTCAAATTACCAATAATATCTATTCCTTTATCTCCACTACGCTTTGTGACATCGACATTTTCGTAACCAATTTTTCTCAAAAGTTCTGCTACAAGAAATTCAAATTGAAAAGGATCCATTTCCTGAATTTTTTCAATAAGTTTTTGTTTAACGAGATTATTTTGATTTTGAATTGCAATCAATGGTGATTTTGCAGATTCAGTTTGTCTTAGTAATGCAAATAACCCTTTACCTACTTTTTTAAATTTTCCAGTGTCAGTATACAATTGTGCAGCCATTGTAGCTTCAGGTGTTGCACCTGAGCTTTCAATCATGTTTTCTTCCAATGCAATTTTAGTAATCTCTTTTGCAGAAAGCGGTTCTTCAGCTTCCTTTAATATTTTTATTGCGGCTTCTTTAAAGGAAATTTTTTTTATCATTTTGTACAATAATTGAGGAGGATTTATTTATAATAAAAACAAACTTAACAAAGTCATGTAAGTTTAATTATTAATGATAAGACTTGATTAGTAATATCCCTTTACCAAATATATTTATTTTTTCTTATAAAATGTATAAAGGATTTTTATTTATTATTTCTCCAGCTGCCGCGAGCGTCTCGCTCGTGAACGCAATCTAAATCACAATATTGATACTCTATGTAGTTATAAAGCATTTCGGATTATTCAGATTCGCTGTAAAATTGAAACAATAGTTGGTAAAATTCTTTTGTTTTAGACAACATCATTTTTTTAATTAATTCTCTTGTTTCTTTGTTTTCTGCTTCCATAATTGTAACCAAAAAGTCTGTATAGATAAACGATGTAACTCTCTCATCATAGACATTTAAACATAATTCGAGATAATGAAAAAAATTTCGCGAATCTTCTAATTTATGTTCTGATGTCCAAAATATTATCTCTTTTGCTAAATCAGACATTATCATCGAATTTTCATAACCTTCAACGCTCCAGTTATATTTATTCCAAGTTTTCAATTCTGCTATCTTCGGAAATTTGTTTTTCAAATCGATATAAAATTCTTGAATGTTTTTTTTGTTATCTAACATATTTCTTAATGAGTAGCATGTTGTTTTTTAGCAAGGATTGTTTAGATGACTTATAAATTATTTTATATCATTTATAAAATAGCTTTGGTTTACCTGATTTTGGTTTACGTTTATTTAGCTAATATAGGAAAAACTTTTACTGATTTTCAGTAGAATTTTATTTGTAAATAGAATATAACCACAAAGTCTGTCATTTCGAGGCACGAGAAATCTCCGCAACAAACTCTACATGCAAAATCATCAATCTTTGTTGAGCTGCTTGCGAAGATTTCTCGTGCCTCGGAATGACAAAAAATGAGGATAAAAATTTTGCAGCTTGTATTGTTTACGAGATTGAAATTTAGGTTTCATAAGCCTTCGACTTCGCTCAGGGTGACAATCGGGAATAACAAGAAATGAGAAAAAAACTCAGCGAATCTTCGCGTTATCTTTGCGAATCTCTGTGAAATTGAAACATAAAAATAAAACAAAAAAAAGGGCAGCACTTTTATCAGAGTGCTGCCCTCAAGGCAAATAGATTTGCATATTAAACCATTTCTGATTTAAAATGCCGCATTTAATAATTGCGTACAGTTTTTGGTAAACTACTAGAGAAAGCTAAACGCAGGTTATTCGTTTATGATATCGCCTTCTTTAGTTTCTTCGCTGGCAATTTTTACCAGTTTATCTTTACGGTTTAGATCACCGAAAATTTCAATTTTATCGTCGATTTCTCTTCCTTTTTTCACTTCAACTCTTGTTGCTTTTTTGTTTAGGACTTTGATAACATACAAACCTTCTGATGAACTCACCAAAGCCGATTTTGGAATTACAAACGTGCTGTCTTTTGCGTTAAGCGGTAATAGAACTTCGGCTACCATTCCTGGTAAAAGATCTTTTTTGGTATTTACAACATCCATTTCAACACGCTCAGAACGTAGTTTTAAATCTAAAGCTCCGGACATTCTGGTAATTTTAGCTTTAAAATTTTCAGGCAATGATTTTACATTAAAAGTCATTTCGTCACCAGCGTGTAAATATCCTGTGTAAAGTTCCGGAACTGAAACCGCCAAACGCAATTTATCCTGCTGCTGAATCGTCAATAAAGGCAAATCAGAACCTTTTCCGGCTGGACCAACAAACGTTCCTAAATTCACGTTTCTTGCTGCTACAACACCATCAAACGGAGCACGAATTTCAAGATAACCTCTCATAATCGAAACTTCTTTATGAGCCGCAATTGCCGCCTGATATTGTGCGTAATCAGAGTTTTTCTTTCCACTTGCCATTTCTAAATCATTTTTAGAAATCGTTCCTTCCACTTTGCTGGTTTCATACAAACGGTTGTAGGTACTTTTGCTTGTGGTGTAAATGGCTTCCATCGATTTCAGTCTTGATTCGGCTGCAGCCAATTGCGAACTGATTTCAGGGGCTTCCAAAACAATTAAAAGCTGTCCTTTTTTTACTTTGGTACCAATATCTACTTTAAGTAATTTTACAAAACTGCTTACTTTAGCATATAAATCTACTTGTTGAAAACCGGTTAATTCTGCTGGTAAACGCAATTCGGTAGTTAGTTTTTCTTTCTCTAAAAGAAACGTTTCTGTTTTAGGTTCGATTTCTGCCGTAACAGTTTCTTCTTTTTTAGAATTACAACTGTTAAGGAAAAATAGTGCTGCAAAAAACAGCGCGCTAAATTGTATTTTATTTTTCATTTTTCGATTTTAATGATGAGATATAATGGATGCTTTCTTCGTCTTCAGGATCTAAAGAAACAGATTGTGTTGTTGTTTTTTCTTGTGCCCACGCAAAGATAAGTGGCAGGATTAATAATACGGCAAATGTCGAAAATAATAACCCGCCAATTACGGCTCTACCTAATGGTGAAACCTGATCTCCTCCTTCGCCATGACCAATTGCCATAGGCAGCATTCCCGCAATCATCGCAACAGAAGTCATGATAATCGGACGAAGACGCAACGCAGCAGCTTCTCGCGCAGATTCTAAGGCGTTTCCATTTTTCTTGCGCAACTGTTCAGCATTTGTGACCAGTAAAACGGCATTGGCAATCGAAACTCCAACCGACATAATGATTCCCATATACGATTGTAAGTTTAACGTTGAACCCGTAATAGTCAGCATTAATAACGCTCCTAAAACTACCGCCGGAACTGTGGTTAAAATAACCAATGAAACCTTGAACGATTGAAAATTAGCGGCTAACATTAAGAAGATTACAAAAATGGCAACCAATAATCCAACTTGTAAACTGCTTAATGTTTCGCTCAATACTTTACTTAATCCAATTGGAGTTATGAACAAACCACGCGGCAATTCTCCTAATGAACTAATTGTTGCATCCACATCTTTTACTGCCGTACCTAAATCGGTCTGGCTAATGTTGGCTGTAACGGTAATGTATGGCATAGCCCCTAAATTGTCATTTTCACCGCTTACATAAGCCGGTGTAATTTTGGCAACGTCACTTAAAACCGGACGAAGCGAATTTTTTAATACCGGAATTTCTCCAATATCTGTTTTACTTTTCATTTTGTTCAAAGGCACTTGTACCTGAACATTGTATGATAATCCGGCTCTTTCGTCGACCCAGGTATTTTTCTCTGTATATCTCGATGATGAGGTCGATGCAACCAATGATCGTGATATGTCGTTCATGTCAACACCTAGTTCGGCTGCACGAGTTCTGTCAATATCGATATTCATGGCTGGATAATGAATTGGCTGACCAATTTGTACGTCTCTGAAATAAGATATTTTTTTCAGTTTCTCCACAATTTGATTGGCGTATAATTCATTTCGTTTTTTATCTTTTCCGGCAATACGAACTTCAATTGGAGTAGGAGATCCCTGGCTCAAAACTTTATCTGTCAATTCGATTGGCTCAAAAGAAAGTTTAACGTCAGGTAAAACCTTTTTAATTCGCGCTCTAAAATCGTCTTTAAAGTCATCCATATCCACGTGATATTCTTTTAAACTCACCTGGAAAACAGCTTCATGCGAACCTGCCATGAACAAATAAATCGGGTTAATCGAGAACAGCGACGGGTGCTGACCAACATATACAGACGAAATTCCGATATGTTCTTTACCCACCATTTTTTGTAATTCTTTCAAAACAATAATTGCTTTTTCTTCTGTACGTTCCAAACGGGTTCCGTCGGGAGCACGCATTCTTAATTGAAACTGACTTGAGTTTACTTTCGGGAAAACATCTTTTCCAATAAAAGTGATAAAAGTTACCGCAAGAAGTGTGGCGCAAACCAGATAAATTATACTTGTTGCTTTTTTATGAGGGAACAATCGATCTAAAGTTCTCATAAAACGAATTCTGAATCGCTCAAAAGCGCCAATTTTTCCGTTTTTATCAGTATCGTCTCTTTCAACGTAGGCTTTTTTCTGTGTAATCAGATCTTTTTCAGATTCCGGCGTTAGACCGCAATCATTAAATTCTGCTTCATCATCTGTAATTTCAGGTCCATGTTCGTGTTTTGCATGACCTTTCATTAACCAGTTTGCCATTACGGGCACAAAAGTCTGAGAAAGTAAAAACGAAATAACCATTGAGAATCCAATTGCTAAAGCCAAAGGCAAGAACAACGCTCCCGGAATACCAACCATGGTAAATGCAGGTGCAAATACCGCCAAAATACAAAGAAGGATCAATAATTTTGGTAATGCAATTTCCTGACAGGCATCCCAAATGGCGAGTGCCTTGGGTTTACCCATATCGAGATGCTGGTGAATATTTTCGATTGTTACGGTACTTTCATCCACCAAAATTCCAATTGCCAAAGCCAGTCCGCTTAAAGACATTAAGTTGATCGTTTGTCCGAATAATTTAAGGAATAAAACTCCTGAAATAATCGAAATTGGAATCGTCAAAATTACAATTAAAGCTGCACGTCTGTCTCCTAAGAATAATAAAACCATTAATCCGGTTAAAACTGCACCGATAATTCCCTCAGTAATTAAACTTTTTACGGAATTAATTACATAAACCGACTGGTCAAACTCGTATGATAATTGTACATCTTCAGGAAGTGTACTTTGAATTTTAGGCAATTCTGCTTTCAATTTCTGAACGACATCCCAGGTCGATGCATCTCCGGCTTTTGCAATACTAATGTAAACCGAACGTTTTCCGTTTACCAAAGCATAACCGGCCGTAATATCGGCACCATCTTTTACAGTCGCAACATCACCTAATTTTAAGTTTTGAACGCTTCCTTTAAACAACGGAATATTTTCAAAATCTTTAACTTCTTTAATCGTATTATTTGTTGGCGTAATGTAGTTGATATCGCCCATTCTAACATTTCCTGAAGGAGCCGTTTGGTTGTTGATACGAATCGCTTCTACAATTTGATCCGGCGTCATATTATGCGAACGCAATAAATCAGGATCTACGTTAACCTCAATAGTTCTCGGGCTTCCGCCGAAAGGTGCCGGAGAAAGTAAACCCGGAATTGAAGTAAAAGAAGCACGAACATAAACGTTGGCCAAATCCTGCAATTCATTATTTGATCTGATTTTACTGCTCAAAACCAATTGACCAATTGGCAAAGAAGAAGCATCAAAACGAATGATAAACGGAGGCTGGGTTCCGGGTGGAAATGCCGCCTGAATTCTGTTCGAAAGTGAACTTAATTCGGCTGCAGCCTGCGCCATATTTGTATTTTCGTAATAGGTTAATTTCATGATCATTAACCCCTGAATATTTTTGGTTTCAACCGATTTTACACCATTTGCAAAGGGTAAAATGTTGACGTAAGTTTTAGCAAAATAAGCTTCCATCTGGTCTGGCGTATAACCTCCAAACGGATGCGCGATATAGATAACCGGCAAGTTCATTTTTGGCAGAATATCTACCTTAATGTCCTGTATGGCACCAATTCCGAAGAAAAATAGACCCGCAACCAATACTAATATGGAGATGGGTTTGCGGAGTGCGAAACGTATTAAATTCATTAGGCTCTAATTAAAATTCATTTATAAATAAGTCGAAATTGCCCGTAGCGGCTACTTTTAGCAAATACGATTGCCATACATTATTATTGACGATATCACGATCGATTTCGGCACGGTTTAAAGTGTACATAATTTGCGTTAAATCAGTCAAATCTGTCAAACCGTTTTTGTATAAAGTGGATTTTTGCAAGTACGCTTTCTGGGCTGCATTTACCTGAATTGGTGCTTCGGCATAATTTTCCAGTGTAATTTTTATTTTATCATCAGCAAAATTCAATTGCGATTTTAATTCCCTGTCAGCCTGATTGTATTCTTCCTGCAAACCTTGCGAAACAAATTTCTGAGCGCTTACTTGTTTGCTCATTCTAAATGGTGTTGTCAGGTTCCAGCTAATTCCTATTCCGACTAAATAATTCGAACGATCCGGATTTACACCATCCCAATAATTTCTTGTGTAAGCTGTTTGATCTGTTGCGTATGCAGAATCAAACCCTGAAGCTCTGGTTTGTAAAACACCAAAAGCTGTCATCGTTGGGTAATAAAATCGCTTGTATAATTTAACCTGCTGATTGCTGTAATCAATTCTCGTTTTATATAATTGCAATAAAGGATGAAGGCTATCAGTAGTTTTTTCTTCTACTAAAAGTGCTTTCGGAATATTGCTTACAAATAAAGTATCGGTAACAAAATCCTGTGGCGCAACGCCCATTAAATCAACCAATTTGTTGTTTTGTTCTTTTACAAAGTTTTTTGCCAGATTTAAAGCGATTTTAGCTTTTGAAACTTCGGCTGTAGCCAATGTAGAATCGACTCCGGCCAATAATCCGTTTTTAACACGTACAACGGCTGTTCTTTTGAAAACTTCGGCGCGATCTAAATTCTTTTGCTGCGAAATCAGTAATCTTTGGCTTGCCAATAAATTTAAATAGGCAGCAGAAATTTTGATTTCCTGTTGAAACATTTCCTGTTTTAAGTCATTTTCTTTGGCTTTAAGATCAACTTTAGCCAAATTGATTTTTTCTTTTGCTTTTCCAAAAGTGAAAAAATCCCAGTTCATGTTCACTAAATACAAAGCTCCAAAAGCAGAGTTCCAGTTTTGTTCCGGAAGTGGTAATCCTGACGAAGCAACGCCAAGACCTCCAAAACCATACAAAGGTCCGTTTTGTCCATTTACAGTTCCATAATCTTGCTGGGCAGACAAGTTTAGATTAGGTAAATAATCGCGTTTAGATTGCTTGAGAGTCTCTCGCGAAGCGCTTGTGTAGTTGGTTTTTGCTTTTATCGAACCGTAATTTTCAAGACCCGTTTTAATGGCATCTTTTAAAGACAAGTTTTGTGAGTAACCGATTGATGCAAAAATCAAGAAAAATAATAAGGTAATTTTTTTGAAATACATAAAAGTTCGTGGTATCAAATTATAGAACAAAATTATTTGTCTTACGCTGATAAATGTCATCTTAAATGATGTACTGCACTAAAAAATGACAAATTCAATTCGTCATTTTTTGGAAAAAGAAATTAAATATTTGTCCGTACTTTGTAAACTATTTAAGTATTAAAAATGAATAAAAAATTTGATAACATATTGGACAACAAATGGTGGCAGGAAATTGCCGTTGTTGCCTTTTCATTTACAATCTATACGTTAAAAAATGACTGGATGTTATTTAGTTCTTTTACTTCCATATCTATGGGCATTTTTTTTTACTTCATTTTGTATATGCATGCCCAGTTTAACCGATTTTTCCTTCTTCCAATCTTATTCAAAACCCGCCGTCCGGTAACTTATATATTATTAACGTTATTTGGAGTTTTCGTTTTTTCCATCGTTTTATACGAAATTATGATGCTCGAAATGTTTCGTAATTGTCGCTTGTACCAAAACTCGCACCAGCGAAGTTATGTTTATCAATTGGCAAGTGTATTGGGAACTTTGGTTTGTATTTTGAGTCCGATTATTGTGTTTAAATTCTACAGAATTCATAGAAAACAAACCGATGAAGCTTTGCTGTTTAATGAAATGCAGTTGAATTCTTTGAAAGGACAATTGAATCCTCATTTTTTATTCAATACCTTTAATACGCTTTATGGCATTAGTTTGGAATTTCCCGAAAGAACGCCCGATTTGATCATGAAAGTCTCGCAATTGATGCGCTATCAGCTTGAAAGTAACAGTAAAAAATGTGTATCTCTTGAAGATGAACTGGAATTTATAAACAGTTATGTACAGCTTGAAAAAGAAAGAGTTGGATATCGTTGTGATATTACATACGATTGTAAAATTGACAATGAAAACGCCTATAAAGTTTCACCAATGTTATTAATCGCCTTTATCGAAAATGCCTTTAAACACGGAACCTGCGCTATCGAAAAATGTTTTGTTCGAATCATTGTTACGGTAGAAAATGGTTTGCTGCATTTGCACGTTGTAAATTCAATTCCGGATAAAAAAACCGATGTAGTTTCGACTAAAATTGGATTAAAAAACACCATCGAACGTTTGAATTTGATTTATGGAAAAGACTATAAATTGAATATTCAGGACAATAAAAATACATATATCGTAGATTTGAAATTGCAACTGAAAAAGTTTGTAGAATGAAAGAGCCAAAAAAATGTATAATTGTTGATGATGAGCCGGCTGCGCATTACGTTCTGGCGAATTATATCAAGCAAAATCCGCAATTAGAATTGGTTTTTCAAGGGTATAACGGCATTGAAGCAATGGATTATCTTCGTGAAAATAAAGTTGATTTGATGTTTTTGGACATAAATATGCCGGAAATTTCAGGAATGGAATTGCTAAAGATTATTCCAACACATCCTAAAACTATTTTAACAACAGCGTATTCTGAATTTGCTTTGGAAAGTTATGATTATGGCGTGATCGATTATTTATTGAAACCGATTTATTTTCCAAGATTTTTAAAAGCCGTGGATCGTTTCTTTGGAACAGAGAATGTAAAAGCAAAAGAAGATGAAGTAATTGTCAATTCTGTAAGTGTAAAAGTAGATGGTTATTTTGTTGATATTGAGTTAGATCAGCTTTTGTTTGCACAGAGTTTTGGAAATTATGTGAAACTGCATACCACTAAACGAACGTATTTGGCGTCTATCACAACAAGTGAATTTGAAAAATGCCTTCCGGAGAAAAATTTCATGCGTATTCATAAATCATATATTGTTGCGCTCGATAAAATTGATGAAACTGAGAAGGATTTTGTTGTTATCAGAAAAGAAAAATTGCCAATTGGTATTACATATAAAAGAGAATTATCTGATCGACTAAAGAAATAAAAAATTTATAGATTTCATTTTAAATTCATTTAAAAGTAGTAGTTTTAGTACGTAATTTAAAGGTTGTTTAATTAAAGTATTGAAATCATGAAAAACATAATTTTTGCTTTCGCATGTTTTTGCAGCAGTTTTTTGATGGCACAAAATGGAATTATGCCCACGGGAGAAATTACTCCACCTGAAAAAGTAAGGTTTAATTTTGAAAAACAATACCCCAACAAAGTGCCAGTTTGGTCATTAGAATATGTTGGCGATGATAATGATGAAATTAGATACGAAGCTAAATTTAATGCCGATAAAAACACGAAGGCACTCGCAGTTTATGATAATTTAGGATATTTAAAAGCTTATGAATTGCAGATTCCGTACAGTCAGCTGCCACAGAAAGCACAGGCTTACCTAAAGAAAAATTATCCTGCAAAAGCTATTCATGAAATTGCAGTTGTTGTTGACGATAAAAACAAAACAACATATGAGGTTGGTGTTGAAAATAACTCAAAATTTTATGATGTTATCTTCGATAAAAATGGTGGTTTTGATGTTAGTATTCAAAAAGATTAAAAATTTATAAAAAGTTAAAAAAGTTAATTTTTGTAAGATTTATCTTTCATGTTATAAAAAGATGTATTTTTATTGCCAGAATAAAATCAATTTATAAACATGAAAAATTTTTACTTGGCCGCAGCTTTTTTAATTAGTAGTTTAGTAATGGGGCAAAAAAATGGTGTTTTACCACCTGCTAATGTAAAAATGGCATTTGAAAAACAATATCCTAAAAAAATAGCACTTTGGACGGTAGAATATGGTGATCAGAAAGATGATATAAAATTTAAAGCAAAATTTAACGAAACAGCGACAACTAAAGCATACGCCGTTTACGATGGCAAAGGAGTTTTTAAAGCTTATAAAACACAAATTCAGATAGATCAATTACCTTTTAAAGCACAGCTTTATCTTAAAAAAGAATATCCGGCTAAGCCTGCAAGGCAAATTTTACTTGTGATTGATGCTCAAAATAAAACAACATACAAAGTCGAGGGACAAAATAATATCAAATTTTATGATATTGTTTTTAATAAAGAAGGAGAAGTTCAGATGTAAATCTAACATAAATTAAAGGTTGCTTACTAATTCAATTATATTGAAAAGACAAACCCGACAGATTTTTAAAATCCGTTGGGTTTTGTTTTATAAAAATATATGGAAGTCAATATCTGAAAATCAGTCAACAGATAAAATGTAAAAACTTATTTCCTTTTCATTAGGATAGTATTAGTTTTAATTATTTAATTTGTAGTCTTTAACTTATAATATGTATTAAATGAGAAACATTCTATTATTCGTGACTTTTTTATATTGTAATTTTTTAATAGCACAAGATGCTATTATAGTACCGCCGGAAAATGTAACGAAATCTTTTGAAAGTCAATATCCGAAAAAAACTGTTGTTTGGTCTATTGAGTATGGTAAAGATGAGGATGTTTATTTTGAGGGAGAGTTTACTGATGACAAAAAAAGTAAGGCAATTGTGCTTTATGATAGCAATGGAGTTTTCAAATCCTTAAAAACACAAACTGCAATTGTCAAATTGCCTTTAAAATCTCAAAATTATTTGAAGAAAAATTATCCGGATAAGGGAAAAGTCAAGTCTGTTGGTAAGATTTTTTATATGATTGATGATAAAAATAATGAAACGTACGTTGCAGTAGCAAAAAAAGATAAAAAACTGTACAATATTATCTTCGATAAAAATGGAGAATATGTTAAAAGAATAGAGATACACTTTCTGTAGAAATCAATTTGATTTTTAATAGCAAACCCGACAAGTTTTAAAACTTGCCGGGCTTAACCGATCGTGGACTTAGTTAAATTATAACATCATTCCGCCAGAAACTTCAATGCGTTGTGCATTTATCCAGCGTGCTTCTTCGCTACATAAAAAAGCAACGACTCCGCCAATATCTTCTGGTAAACCAACTCTTCCTAACGCAGTAACTGAAGCAATTTGTTGGTTCATTTGTTCGTTATCACGAACAACTCCACCTCCAAAATCAGTTTCAATAGCGCCCGGAGCAACAACATTGGCTCTAATTTTTCTTGTACCTAATTCTTTTGCCTGATATTTTGTTAAAGTTTCGATTGCACCTTTCATAGAAGCATAAGCCGCGTAACCAGGAAATGAAAATCTTGCCAAACCGGTTGAAATATTTACAATTCCACCTCCATCATTCATTACGTTAAGAGCTTTTTGAGTCAGGAAAAATGGTCCTTTAAACTGAATATTAGTTAATTGATCAAATTCTGCTTCAGTTGTTCCAACGAAAGAATTATGAATTCCTATTCCGGCGTTGTTTACAAGAAAATCAAATTTATCAGTTTTAAAAATGTTTTTTAAAGTTACTGAAATATTTTCGAAAAAAGAATCAAAAGTTCCTGAATCGGCAACATTTAATTGAAGTGCCGCTGCATTTTGTCCTAAACTTTCGATTTCTTTTACAACTGCGTCAGCTTCTTCTTTTTTGCTGTTGTATGTAATGATTACATCGATTCCTTTTTTAGCAATTGCAATTGCCATGTTTTTTCCTAAACCTCTGCTTCCGCCTGTTACTAAAGCGATTTTTGTATTTACTGCCATTTTGATAATGAATTAAAAATTAAGAATTAAAAATCTGCTGATCTGCTAAATCTGCGTGAAAAAAAATTGAACACATAGAAACATAGATTTTATTTTGAGTTAAAAACATTGTAAAAAGAAACTAGTTTCTAACACATAATTTTAGCTAATCTATCTTTCTATGTTTCTATGTGTTTGAGTATTTGCGTTTTTATTAATTTGAATGCAATGCTTCAAAATGTGCTTTTAATTCCGGGACACTTGCGTTTAATCTTGTTTCGCTGGTTCCGAAAGTCAATTCGTTTTTGCCTTGTTTTAACTGCTCAAAAATAGAAACAATGAAATCAGCTACACTTGGATGCGCGTTGTGTAAACCAACTCCGCCAAGATCTGTATTTAATGCAGGCGGAATAATTTCGATTACTTCAATGTTTTTTGCTTTCAATAAATGACGAAGCGATAGGGTAAACGAACGGAAAAATGCTTTGGTTGCCGAATAAACCGGAACTTTTGCAAATGGTGAAAATGCCAATCCCGAAGTTACGTTCATAACTGTTGAAAGTGATTTTAAATTGATGAAAAGCGAAGTTAAATGTAACGGAGCTTCTATATTAGTAGCAAGTTCATTTTTTGCACTTTCGAAGAAATTTGCGTCATCAACAGAAATCCAATTTTGAATTCCTGCATTATTTACCAAAACATTCAAATCGCTGTGGTTTTCAGAAATCCATTCATAAAGAGCAATTCGTTCTTTTTCGCTCGATAAATCACAAACCTTTGTAATTACGGTTGGAAATTTTGCTTTTACTTCATTTAAAACTGATTCTCTTCTTCCACAAATAATTACGGTGTTCTTTTCTTCAATAAATCTTTGTGTCAATCCAAGTCCGATGCCGCTTGCGCCACCGGTTATTAAAATTTTGTTGTTTGATAATTCCATTTTTTCTGATCTTTAAATTAATTAAGACAAAGGTAGGAGTGAAGTAGAAATGGGGAGTTGTAAATATCAAACCGATGTTTGCGAAATTCAAATCAGAGGAAAATTAAATTCCAATTTTTTAAATTCCAAATTCCAATTTTAAAAATCAGGTTTAGTCATTGCGAGATACGAAGCAATCTTACTCATATATCAACTAAAGTTTACAAGCGTGTAATTGAACGCGGATAACGCGGGTTCGCTTTGCGAAGACACGGATTATCGCGGATTTTTTTCTCAATTTGTGTCTTCCTGAGCGAAGTCGAAGGATCTCATGCTGAATCTATACAGTGTGTGTCCTTAGACTTCGCTCAGGAGGACATGCGTTGTGATAACGATTTGACATAAATCTAAAATCTAAACTCTACAATCTAAAATTAGGTGCGAAAAGCCAGAGGCGTAATGGTTGTTTGCTTTTTAAAGAAGTTAGAAAAATGTGCCAGTTCTTCAAAACCAAGTGAATACGCAATTTCAGAAATATTCCAATCCGTTTGTTTTAAAAGAATTTTGGCTTCGTTTGTTAATCGGTTACTGATTAATTCTGTGGTTGTTTTTCCTGTATTTTCTTTTAAAACCTTATTTAAATGGTTGACATGAACGGATAATCTTTCTGCAAAATCTTTGGCCGTTCGTAGTTCTAATCGCTGATGCGGAGATTCTATAGGGAATTGTCTTTCAAGTAATTCTGCAAATAATGAGGAAACTCTCGCTGCTGAATTATGTTTAGAATAAAGTGCTGTTATGGGTTGTAATTTTTGTCCGAAGTGAATTAATTCAGCAACATAATTTCGAATTAGATCGTATTTATAAACATAATCAGAATTGATTTCTTTTTGTATTTTATTGAAAATCAATTCGACTTCTAAAACTTCTTCATCTGTAAGCTGAAAAACAGGATATCCGTCTGAAGCAAAAATTGGAAGTTCATCGAGATCAATTCCGCTTTTATTTTTCGAAAGAAATTCACTGGTAAAAACACAAAATTGCCCAGCCTGATTGGTATCCTGCGGAACATAATTATACGGAATTTTTGGTGTAGCAAATAATAATCCCTGTTTTTCGATTTCGATTATTTTATCAGCATATTCAGATCTGTTTTTGCCTCGAATCAAACTTATTTTATAATAAGCCCTTCTGTCATAAGGCATAAACGATTTTCCCTGCATTCTTTCCAAAAGTTCTTTGATGTCGAAAATATTAAAATGACCGATTTCTTTTTTTATGTCGTTGGGTAATAAAGAATTTGGTTCAACGGTTGAACCTTCGGTAATATCCTGATAAAATGAATCCAGAGTTTTCATAAGGGTGAATTGTAAAATTCAAATATACGAAAAATATTTGCAGGATGGTTTTTTGCCACGAAGGCACTAAGGCACAAAGTTTATTTTGTTGGGATTTTGATTTTTGTAATTATAAAGAAAGAAAAATAAAAAGAAGATTTAAGGTTTTATAGCTATTTTGATATAGCCCACGGTTTCAACCGTGGGAAACGTATTATTGAAACGTATTATTGAAACGTATTATTGAAACGTATTCTAAAAATGTATTGTGAATGTATTGTGAATGTATTGTGCTCCAACGGTTGAAACCGTTGGCTATGTTTATATATTGTGTTTTTTAATTTTTGTGTCTTGGTCTCTTCGTGGCAAACTCAAAACAAACTTCCCTGAATTAATTCTGGTTGTGAATTGCCATTAAAAGAAAAGGTATCAATAACAAAAAACTGTTTTTTTATAGGATCAAATTCTCGTAAAACAATTTCACAGCACAAAAAATCAATATTAATTGTGGTAAAAAGCTGTGAAGCAATTTTAAGATTTTCGGGAATTAATTTTCGACCAATAGACATATGTGGATCGTCGCTTTTTTTGAGTTTTAAAGGTTTTAAAGCTTCCTGAGTTTTTTTCATGATCGGCTTTAGATGATTGGCTGAATGTTCATTTGGTGCGATGAAAAAAGCGCCATTTACATAAAATCCAAAATGATCTAAATTTACCTGAAAAGATGTAAACGTATCGCAAATCTTAAAAAGCTTTTGTTTGTATTTTTCGATTTGAGTTTCATCAATAGTAAATTCGCAAATTGTAATATGTGCGACTGAATTGCAGCTGTTATACCAATCTATTTTGCTTTTTAAATAATCCTTCATCGTTTTGACAGCATCAATTACTTCTTGCGAAGGATAAATGGCAACCGAATATTTCTTTTCCATTTTGTGATTTGGTTTACACAAATTTAGAATTTAAATTGAATGATTCTTTCAAATCAGAATTTAAATTGAGCCGTCAAAGCTGCATAAAAATAATCTTTTCCTGTACCAACTTCTTTTAAGAATGAACCTGCATTAAACCAACCGCTTTCTAATGTAAAAGACAGAAAATCATTGGCAGTATAATCTAAATTAGAGATGAATTGTGAGCCTATAAAACGTTCTGTAGTTTCTTTTCCGGAATACAACAATTGCATATTTGGCGCATATAGGCCATCACTTATAGTTTGTCTCCAGAAAATATCACAATCAAATCCGAGACCTAATTTTTCAGTTAAAGTAAAATTAATCGAAGGATGAATATCAATTAAATTTGACGGACCAATAAGGGCAACTAATCCAAAATAGGCGCCTCTTGGGTATAAGGGATTAAAGGTTTGTAAATGATTATCATCTGAATTTTTATCTCCTGAAATAATTTCTGTTTTAAGTCCGATTTCGGGATTAAATTTTACTTCTGAAAAAGTATAACAGGCAAAAGAGGAAAGTGTCCAGGCTGAGATTGTTTTTTGATTTAGGTTTCCGAATTGGTATAATCCTTCAAAATCATATTTCCAGTTTCCTTTGTTTTTCCAGATTCTTGTTCCGACAGACTGACGATTTTCTTCGCCAATGGCATCGTCAAAAACGGCTCTTTTTTTCCATAATCCTAAATAATATAAATCGATATTCTGGATAAAAGGCACTTTATGAACTACAGTATAACTTCCCCAGAATTGGGCATTTTCATTAAATTCATCGTTGAAAGTTCCTGTTTTATTGGCAATTGGATGTGTATAAAATGCATCTGTTTGCCAGTTGTTTTTTTTGTAAAATAATTTGACAGCATCAAAAGCAAGACGACTGTTTGGACCTTCGCGAACTGCTATTAAACGCTGCGAACCATACGACATTTCCTGTCTTCCGGAACGCAATGTAAAACGTTCGTTTTCATTTTTAATAAAATCAATGTCCAGAAATGCCTGGTGAAAGTCCAGTTCATTTTCATCAACCGGACTTGGATCTGTTTTACTGTTGGCTAAACTGCTTTGCAATTCAACAAATGTTCTGAAAATTCCCAAATGAATATCAGCATGAAGCAGATAACGGGAAAGTACATAACCGTCGCCTTCATCAGAGTCATCGCCCCATTTATCATTTATGGTATAAGTATATTGCAATCTTGCTTCGCCGCCAATAGTAGCATAATAATTACTGTTTTGGCTCAGTGGAATATATTTGATTTTTTCGTACCAATCTCTGGTAGAATCTTTTAAATAAGTCAAATCATCGTCATATCGCAGCTTTTGAAAAACTGGTCTTTGCTGTGCATTTGCAGAAAAAATAATTCCCAAAAGCAACAATAATCGGAATAACGTTTTCATAGTAATTTAGTTTTTTTGATATCCTCCAAAATAGTTTACCGGACTCCACTCCGGAATTGCTTTTGGAGTTGGTTGTGCAAATGTTCTAAAATCATTATCGGCATACACCACTTTTCCGTTTACAACAGTAAGTTCTGATTCGATGTTTAAGATTTTTTCTTCCGGCGTGTTGAAATAATCGTCAGAAAGAATTGCGAAATCAGCCAGTTTATTTGCGGTAAGCATTCCGCGGTCTTTTTCTAAATTAATTAATTGAGCACTTCCGTAAGTAAATAATTTAAGAGCAGCAGTTCTGTCCTGAATATTTTCGTCATTCATATATTTTAAACCGCCTAGAGTTTTTCCGGTTGTTAACCAATACAAACCTACCCACGGATTGTAGCTGGCAACACGAGTTCCGTCGGTTCCCATTCCAACTTTGATTCCCATTTCAAGAATCTTTTTTAGCGGAACGGTGTTTGCAGCAGCCGTTTTTCCATATCTTTTAATAAAACTTTCTCCCTGATAAGCCATTCTGTGCTGAATTGCCAAACCTCCGTTTAAAGCTTTAATACGTTTTAAATTTTCTACAGAAACCGTTTCTCCGTGATCGAAAAACCATAAAAGTCCGTTTAGCGGCGTTTCTTTATCAATTTCTTCAATAACGTTTAAGAAACGTGTAATACTTTCATTATAAGTAGCATGAATTCTAAATGGCCATCTGTTTTTAATTAATAATGACAAAACTTCTTTCAATTGACCTTCCATCGCAGGGCTTAATTCCGGTCTTGGTTTGTCAAAGTTTTCAAAATCTCCGGCACTCATTACCAGGTTTTCTCCGGCTCCCTGAGCGTGATATTCTACTTTATCTGTATCGTGATCGTCGCAGCCTTCGCCAATTTCAACTGTGCTTACCCATTTTGTATAATCGTTAAGTTCGCTTCCTGCTTTTTGGGCAAATAAATAATAAGGCATTCTAATGGTAAGATCACTGTCTTTGCATAATCCGTTTGTTACGCCATAATCGTCAGGAAAGTTTTGAAACCCGCCGCCTGCATCAATAATTGCCGTTACTCCAAGACGATTCATTTCGGTCATGAATTGTTTTGTTGAGTTTATTTTTTCTTCCGGAGATAACTCAGGAAGTTTTGAAAGTGTCGAGTATAAAATGAACGCATTTGGTTCGGCAACCAATAATCCGGTTGGGTTTCCGCTGGCATCTTTTTCTACAAGTCCGCCATTTGGGTTTGGTGTATTTGCATCTATTTTTAAAGCTGTTAATCCGGCTTTATTAAGATAAGCGTGTCCATACAAATGAAGAACAAAAGTTGGAACATCACCTGTTGCCTCGTTTATTTCTTCAAGAGTTGGTAGTCTTTTTTCTTCAAATTGATAAGCATTCCACCCGCCAACAACACGAACCCATTGTCCTTTTGGAGTTCTTTGTGCCTGTTCTTTCAACATTGCCAAAGCTCTTTTTAAAGATCGAACGCCATCCCATCGCAATTCGGTATTAAAGAATCTTCCTCCACGGATAATATGCATATGAGAATCAAATATTCCGGGAATAATTACTTTTCCTTTTGCATCGATTACAGTGGTTTTTTTGTCTTTTAATTTTAAAATTTCACTGTTTTTTCCTGTTTTCAAAATTTTGCCATCGGCTACAGCCATAGCTTCAACAATTGTGTTTTTATCATCCAAAGTGTGAATAACAGCATGATGAACGATAAGTGTGGCTTTTTTGCCTTGAGCGAAAATAGGCAACGAAATGATTAGTAAAAAGGCTAATATTCTGATATTCAGTTTCATAATAATGGTTTTTATTGGATTTTGGGTAAAAAAAAGGCTGTGACTTAACACAGCCTTTCTTAGGTAGATTTTAATTAAAAATTTAGAATTAAAAATTAAAAATGTTTAGTGTAATGGTTTTCTGTGGCGTTTTAAAATTTAAAAATCTATATTCTATATGTTTAAATTTTTTCACGGAGATTCGCAGATTTAGAGATTTTTAATTTTTAATTCCCAATTTTTAATTAAAAAAGAATTAATGTTTTAGCATTTCGTGAGCGTATTGTACACCAACACCGTATGCACCACCGTATTTTTTAACAAGATCTGTAACGGCTACATAAGTTCCCTGACGTGCCCAGTCACGTTGTAATTCTAATAAATATTGTAATGAAGTTATTGGGTGAGCACCTGCCTGAACCATACGTGTTACAGCCATTTCGTGAGCTTCTTTAGAAACATCGCCACTTGCATCTGTAATAACATACACATCATAACCTTCGTTTATTGCTGATAATGTTGGTCCTACGATACAAACACTTGTCCATAATCCTCCAAAAACGATTTTCTTTTTACCTTTTTCAGTAATTGCTTTGTGAGCAGGAACATCTTCCCAGGTATTCATTGAAGTACGATCGATGTAGTTTGAAGTTTTTTGTGGATAAAATTCTTCGATTTCTTTAAAAACGGGTCCGCTGAATGATTTTTCGGCAACAGTTGTAACAATTGTTGGAACTTTGAAGATTTTTGAAGCACCTGCAACTAAAGCTGTGTTATTTCTAAGCTGATCAATTGGAATGTTGCTTACTGCAAATGCCATTTGGCTTTCATAATCAATAAGTACCAATGTATGGTTTGTTGGATCTAATAATGCCGGACTTGGTTTTTGTGCGAAACCTATAAAAGTTACAAATAATAAAGCTGCTGTTAAGATTAATTTTTTCATGATAATTAAATTTTGTTGTTGATAAATGGTTTTTTTAAAATTATTTTGCATTTGATTTTCAACGTCTTACATTCAAATGGAATGCCTTATTTCTAAAACGTTGATTTTAAAAGGTTTTTCAAAAAAGGCAATAAAGATTTTAACGATATATCGTCAATTTAACATTGGATATTCGTGAATACGATATTTAAAGCTTTTAGTGAATTTTGAAAAGGAAATTTTTGGTGCCTAAATTTTTCCTTTAAGATATAATCGGTGTTGTATTTCGGATTTTAATAAGCCGCTTCCGCCACCAAAATGTTCAATTACTTCTACTTCTGGCTGATGTTTTAAACAAAAAGAAGTAAACTCTTTTTCGACATGATCTTCGATTCCGGAACTCAACAGAACAATATCGATTTTGTTGTTTAGAAAATATTTTTGAGCAATTTCTTCATCGTTGAAACTTACTCCATTCCAATTCTCATTTGCGTTTACAAGTCGAAGTAAAATTGGTAAGATTTCTTCGTTTTTTCCGAGTATTAAAAATTCTAATATTTTCATGATTCAGTAATTTATTTTACAAATGTAGAAGTTAAAAAGATTATGATAACTTAATCTAGAACAAGAACTTAAATTTTTATTTTAATTGTTTTTTTAAGAATTAAGAATCACCAATTTTTCTAAGAACTACTAATTTATTTTACAAATGTAGCAGTTAAAAAGAGGGTGATAACTTAACCTAGGACAAGAACTAATTTTTTGTTTTAATTGTCTTTTTTAAGAATTAAGAATCATCAATTTTTCTAAGAACTACAAATTTATTTGACAAATGTAGCAGTTAAAAAGAAGGTGATAACTTAACCTAGGACAAGAACTAATTTTTTGTTTTTAATTGTCTTTTTTAAGAATTAAGAATCATCAATTTTTCTAAGAACTACTAATTTATTTGACAAATGTAGCAGTTAAAAAGAGTGTGATAACTTAACCTAGAACAAGAACTAAAATTTTGTTTTTAATTTCTTTTTAAGAATTAAGAATTATCAATTTTTCTAAGAACTACATATTTATTTTACAAATGTATAAGTGAAAGAGATCTTGATGACTTAATCCAGGACAAGAAAAAAATCTAAAATTTTTAATTGTTGATTTCTTAAGAATGAAAAATGTAGAATATTAATAAAGAAGATCTTAGCATCTTAGAACCTTAGCCACTTAGTAACTTTCTTTTTAAATAATGTTAGAATGAGGAAAGCCGTAAGCTATTTTAAAAAGTAGCTTGTAGCTTTGCGCCGTGAAAGTAAGGATAAGTGAGTTTTTGACTTTTTACATATCTCTTACTTTTATATTACAGTGTTTTTTGGAAAAAACAAGTTTAGTTAAGACAAAATTTGACAAATCATTGATCGTGGTCGTTGTATCAATTTGAAAATAAATACAATACTGTCTAATTTTTATAGGGTTTTTAGATTGGCTACACGTTAGCTAATTTGAAAACCCTTTTTTATTTAAGCTAATAAAAGAATTCCGGTAATCCAGAAGTTGATAATATCCCAGTTAATTTTGATTTTTTGCGGAGAAAAGCCATAAAAACTTTTAAAGGCAGCCGAAAAATGTGAAACATCCTTATAGCCACATTTATAAGCAACTTCACTTACTGTCAATCCCTTACTTTTAAATAATTCCTTTGCATTTTCCATTCTGAGTTTGATAATATAACTCTTGACAGTAGTTCCAAAACAAGCTTTAAAACCTTTTTTTAGTTTGAATTCGTTTAGCGAAATCATTCTGGATAGTTCAGTAAGAGTAGGGGCATGGGCGCAATCTTTTTCAATAATTTGCTTGGCTTGCTGTAGTTTAGAGTATTCGTCTTCATTTACAATTTCGCTAAGTACCGGCTGCTCAATAATCGCTTCAAGCTGATGAATAAGCAATTCTTTAATTTTAGCTTCAATATACATTTTCTTTAAAGCTCCCTGACGTGTACAGCTTTTAATTTCGTATATAATCCATTGAATGGCTGGAGTAAACGCAATATATTTTGAAGTTAAATAAGTGGCTTTTTTAAGAAGAATGTTTTTTGAAAATTTTTTGTGCAGTTCCCAATCTTCATTTATAATATTATAGTAGAAGTCTTTTGTCAAAATAATGCATAAATAATTGGTTTGTTCGAAGGCGGGAATTTTAAAAGTACCTTTAAATTTTGTGGTGTAGAAAATATTGTGTGTGTTATCTTTAAGATATTTTTCATTTTCCAGCTGCTCAATATCGGTTTCAATGTTATTGCAATTGATAAAATCCATTACGATACACTCTTCACTAATTTCAAATACTTCTGTTTGTGGTTTCTCAAAATACATCTGAGTATCAATTAAAACCATTCCGTCTGTCGCTAAAATGGTACTTTTTATATTTTCTAAATCTCCGTTTTCGATGTGTATATTTTCTTCAGATAAATGACTTTTTGGGTCGTAATGATCTTTTATTTCAATTTTTATAATTGGTTTTTCGTAGGCTGATAATGTCGATTTGATTTTCAAAATATAATCCGTTTTTACAAAATAATAATCCGTTTTTCCCTAACTTTTTTGGAGCAGTTGAGAGTACTTTTGTGCCAAAGTTATTTATAATTAGTCTAATTAAAGATATGACAACTCACAAATTTTTATTTTCAAGTATAATTTTTCTCTTTTCGTTCTTATCATTTTCCCAGCAAAATCAAGGTGTTTCGGTTTCCGGACAGGTCAAAGAAAATTCTGGTCAGACAATTCCGTATGCGACAATATTTATAGAAAAAACTGACTTAAGTCTGATTTCTGATGAAAACGGAAACTTTACTTTCAAGAATATTAAGCCGGGAAAATACACTTTAAAAATTACCGCAATTGGTTTTTCCAACTATAAAAAAAGTATTGAAGTTGCAGACAAAGATGTAAATGCTCAGTTTCAGTTAGAAAGTGAATTGAATGAGTTAGAAAGTGTTACCGTGTTAGGTCGTTCACAGGTTGAAAAAGTAAATAAACAAGCTTATAATGTTACCGCTATTGATGCAAAAAAACTACATAATTCTACGCTCGATTTGGCACATGCTCTAGACAGAGTTTCGGGAGTTCGTGTTCGTGAATCCGGAGGTGTAGGATCCCGTTCAGAGCTTTCTATAAACGGTTTTACAGGTAATCAGGTAAAGATTTTTATTGATGGAGTACCTATGGATAATTTTGGATCTTCTTTTCAAATGAATAATATTCCTATAAATCTTGCAGATAGAGTAGAAGTTTATAAAGGTGTTGTGCCAATTTGGTTAGGAGGAGATGCTTTGGGAGGTGCCGTGAATATTGTAACCAATAGCAAACCTCGTACTTATCTTGATGCTTCTTATTCTTTTGGGTCGTTTAATACGCACCGTTCAACATTAAATGCCGGATATACTGCCAAAAGTGGTTTTACTGCCGAAATTAATGCTTTTCAAAATTACTCGGATAATAATTATTGGGTTAATGTTGATATAGCTGATTTAAATACAGGTGCTTATTTTCCTAATCAGCGTGTTCGAAAATTTCACGACCATTATAAAAATGAAACCGTAATTGTAAACATTGGTATTACTGGAAAAAAATATGCAGATAAGCTGCTGTTTGGTTTGACTGCAGGTGAAAATAAAGCTGATATTCAGACTGGAGCCAGAATGAAAAGTGTTTTTGGGAAAATGCATGAAAGAGGAACGACATTAATGCCCACATTTAAATACCAGGTAAAAGATTTGTTTACCAAAAACTTAAATGTCAATGTTACCGGTAATTATAATTTTGGTAAGGAACAAAATATTGACACCGTTTTTAGAAGATACAATTGGTTTGGAGATTATAAAGAATATGCCGGTAACGGAGCAGAGCGTAGCCGTACTTTAAGAATATTTAAAAATAATAACGCAATTGCCACGACAAACATTACATACAGTCTGGGTGAAAGACATTCCTTCTCTCTAAATAATACTTTTAATAATTCTGACAGAAAAGAAAGTGATGAGCTTGTTCCGGAATCACTAGTATATCAGCAACCTAAAAAAATACAAAAAAATGTTGTTGGTGCCGGGTATAAATTTGATTACAATCAAAAATGGAGCAGTTCTGTATTTGTAAAGGGTTATACTCTAAAAACAACATATTCAAGAAGTTATAATCCAAGTGGAAATGCAGGAGATATTGCTTATCAACAATATGAAGATAAAACCTCTTCGTATGGCTTTGGAGGCGCTTCGAGCTATTATATAAGAAAAAATCTTCAGGTAAAAGGCTCTTTCGAAAAAAGTTATCGTTTACCAACCACTGATGAAGTTTTTGGAAATGTCAATGATAATCTGGAAGGAAACCTTGATTTGAGACCTGAAACAAGCGATAATTTTAATATTGGTTTTGCTTACCAAACTAGTTTTAATAAAGTAAATGCCTTAACATTTGATATGAATTTGCTGTATCGTAATGCAACTGATTTTATTCGTCCAACATTGAATAATAATCAAACGATGACTACAAATGTTAACCAGGGGCGTGTTACCAATCACGGAATTGATGGAGAGATTCGTTATTCGTACCGAAGCAGATTTACCGCCGGTGTTAATGCAACGTATCAAAATATTCGCAATATGACAGAATACGAACCGAATCAGGACTATGTATCTCCGGTTTACAAAGACCGAGTTCCAAATATGCCATATTTGTTTGGAAATGCAGATGCAAGTTATATTTTCCCTGATTTTTTAAAAAAAGGAAATAATCTTTCTCTTGGATATAATCTTCTATATGTTCATGCTTATTATTTGTACTGGCCAAGTATGGGAAGTGATGATAAATTGGATATTCCGGAACAGTTTAATCACGACTTAAATGCTGTTTACACTTTTGCAAATGGAAAATACAATATTGCTTTAGAGTGTAAAAATGTATTGGACAATAAACTTTACGACAATTTTTCATTGCAAAAACCAAGTAGGGCTTTCAATATTAAACTGAGATATTTTTTCTCAAAATCCAAATAAATAATTTAATAATTCAAACCATAATAACATGAAAAAATTTAGCACTTTAGCTTTATTCTCAGCATTAATTGCTTTTACATCATTCTCTTGCAGCAGTGATGATAAATCAGGAAACGATACAGGTGGCGGAAGCGATACCGGAAAAACTAAATATATTATTACAGCAACAACCGGAGCTACCGGAGTTGCAGATTATTTATTGACAGCAGATGATGTTTCTACAGGATCGATAACGACTATTGGAAACGGGGTAGAACAAGACGGAACTTACCGTTACTACATCACTGCTCAAAATAACTTTTTCAGTTTACTTTACGGACAAGGAAATCCCGGAGCTGTAACGACTTACAATTTAAACACTGAAGGGAAATTGGTTAAAAAATCTGATTTTCAGGCAGAAACTGTACACGTTTTTGCTGCTGTAAACAAGGATATTTTAACAATTAAAGTACCAAGAAGTGGTGCTTCTATTGCTTCAATGTATAAAATTGATGCAGTAAACTCACTTATTACCGGCGAAGCACAGCAGGATACTAAAGTTCTTGCCGGAAACGGAGAAAGAGCTTTCTTTACCTGGGCAACACAAGTTGGTGATAAAGTATACATGCCATATATGAGTATTAAAGGAGACGGAGTTGATAACTTTGGAACAGTAAACCCTGATAGTACTTGGGTTGCCGTTTACAACTATCCTGAACTTAAATTAGAAAAAGTAATAAAAGATAACCGTACAAGTTATTTGGGAGCTTATTTTACAAACGGATTATTTCAGGATGAAAACGGTGATGCTTACGGTTTCTCTGGTGCGATTGCTACTAGTAATGCAGTTTTGACTTCTACAAAACCATCTGCGATTGTAAAAATCAAAAAAGGAACTACAGAGTTTGATCAGTCTTATTTCTTTAATGTTGAAGAAAAGTCTGGCGGATATAAAATTTCTTCTACAAGTTATATTTCCAAAGGCAAATTTTTATTGTTGATGTACGGAAATGCGGGTAAAAATAACGGAGCTGTTAAATTGGCTGTAGCCGATGTTTACAACCAGACATTTACATGGGTAACAAATGCCCCTGCAACATTAACATCTGCAACAAGCCGTTATAATATCACTACAGAAGATGGTAACGCTGCTATTATTGGTATCAATACTCCTGAAGGAAACTGGATTTATACAATCAACGGTACAACAGGTGTTGCTACAAGAGGTATGAAAGTAGAAGGTGGACAAATTACTGCTATTGCTAAATTAAAATATTAATTTTTTTTAGCCGTGAGCCTTTCCTGTAAAGGCTTTCGGCTTTTTTTATTTACCTTAATTATACTTGTCAAAATATGTTTTCTTCTTCAAATCCAAATAAGAAAAAAAGTAAAAAATCACTTTTTAAGCGCGTTATGGCCTGGCTGCATTTGTGGCTAGGATTAGCGTCTGGAATAATTGTAGTTATTGTCAGTCTTACAGGCTGTATTTATGTTTTCGAAAGTGAAATAAAAGATTTTATTGAAGACTGGAGATTTGTAAAACCACAAGAACAAGCTTTTTTATTGCCCTCGCAATTGATAACAATTGCCGATAAAACAATGAAAGGAAAACATGCCACAAGCGTAACTTTTGGAGGAAAAGAAGATGCCGCCATAGTAGGTTATTTTACTGAGAAAAAAGAAGGCAAAGACAGAGAAGGAAAAGCAGAACATAAAAAAGGAGAAGGTAAGGGAAGAAACCAAAAAGATGTTGCAAAAAGCGACAACGAAAAAGGTAAAGAAAGAGAAAAAGGAAAAGGGAAAGGCAAGGAAAAAGGTAAAGAAGAAAAATCTAAAAGAAGAAGAGGCGGTATTTTTACCAGTGTTTATATGAATCCTTACACAGGAGAAGTATTAAACATTAAATCTGTTTCAAGAAGTGAATCTCCTGATTTCTTTAGATTTATACTGAACGGACATCGTGCTTTGTGGCTGCCATACGATATTGGCCGACCAATTGTAGGCGTCGCTGTTTTGATTTTTGTGTTTTTATTGATTTCAGGTATTGTATTGTGGTGGCCCACAAAATGGATTAAATCAATAAGAGATAAAAGTTTTAAAATCAAGTTATCCGCTAGTTTTAAACGCTTAAATTATGATTTACATAATGTATTGGGTTTTTACAGCATGATTTTTCTTTTGTTTATTTCGATTACCGGTTTAGTGTGGAGTTTTGGCTGGTGGAGTAAATCCTTATATTGGGTAACATCCGGCGGAAAACCATTAACAGAAAACAGGGAATCTCCAAAATCAGATACAACGATTGTTAAAGCTTTTAATATTACTACAGTTGATAAAGTGTTATTGAATCTTTCAAAACAAAATCCTCAGGCAGCCGGAATATTAGTTACTGTTCCCGATAAACCTGCAGATGCAATTGGAGCTTTTGTTTACAAACAAAAACATACTTTCTATAATATGGATCGTTATAGTTTTGATCAGCAAACTTTAAAGGAAATCTCTATAAAAACGCCTTTTTCAGGAAAATATATTGAGGCCAATATACCGGATAAAATTCGGAGAATGAATTATGATATTCACGTTGGAAGCGTGCTTGGACTTACAGGAAAATTTTTGGCTTTTTTCGCCAGTTTAATCTCAGCAAGTTTACCTATTACAGGTTTTATGATCTGGTGGGGAAAACAGAAATTCGGTAAAAAATCACCCGCAAAACCTAAAGTTGCTACTAAAGAAATTCCGGTTTCTAAACTAAAAAATAGAGCAGAAAAAGAATTAACTGCTTAAAATAATAATTCAATTGTTTTTTAATTTCTTTTTTTTTTGATTAAAAAAGGCAAAACTTTATGGGTTTTGCCTTTTTGTTTTAAAACGGTTTTATACAATTTGTTTAAAAATGTAAGCATTTTTAAAAAATAAGTTTTACGTTGACATCTCGATTCTTTGATGGCTCGTTATATCTATATTGTATTGTCAGGCTGAGCGGAGTCGAAGCCCACGTTCCAATTGGAGCGCCCTTCGACTCCGCTCAGGGTGACACACGATAATTAGATATTAAAAAGAAATCTGCTCAATCTGCCAAATCTGCGAGAAAAAATAATACTTTAATTCTTATATCCATTACTTTTAAGCCATTCCTCACAGGCTTTTGTCCAGAATTTGCTTGTATCATTTACGCCTAAACCAAAACCATGACCTCCTTTTTCATATAAATGTAACTCGGCTGTAACTCCATTTTTTTTAAGTGCCAAATAATAATTAATGCTATTTTCTGGTAAAACAACACTATCATCTGTAGCATGTATTAAAAAAGCGGGTGGAGTTTGTGCAGTAACCCTCTTTTCATTAGAAAATGAATCAATATCCTGTTGTGAAGCGTTTTCGCCTAATAAACTAATTTGAGATCCTTTGTGTGTAATGTCATTTTCCATAGAAATTACAGGATAAATCAGAAGTGAAAAATCTGGGCGTGCACTTATTTTTGAACTAGTTTCATAAACCCTGTCATCGTAATGAGTTGATAAAGTCGAAGCCAAATGTCCCCCGGCAGAAAATCCCATTACACCAATTTTATTTGGGTCAATATTCCATACGGCAGCATTTAGTCTTATCACTCGAATAGCTTCCTGTGCATCCTGTAATGGACCAACAGTTTTATTCGTCATAATTAAATTGTTAGGCAATCTGTATTTTAAAACAAAAGCAACAATTCCCTGAGCATTAAACCATTCAGCAACTTTAGTTCCTTCCTTATCAATGGCCAGATGTGTATATCCGCCACCAGGAAAAATAACCACTGCAGTTTGGTTTTGTTTGATTCCTTTTGGTAAAAAAACACTTAAAGTAGGTATTGAAACCTGACTTGTACTTTGTACTTTTCCATCTTTAATGTCTTCTTTTTCTGTATAATCAGGAGCTTTAATTTCTTGTGGAATTACTTTCCAAAGAGGGATAACCTGGTTTTGCGCTTGTGACAAATTTGTAATTCCCATAATAAAAATCAAGCTTAAAAATGAGTTTTTTACGATAAAGGCTGTTAATTTTTTCAATGTATAGAGTTTTTAATAGATTATTATAAGGTGTTAGTCAAATTTATATTTTTTTATTGATTTAAAGTGTTTAAGAATCCTTAAAAGTATTATTTCTTTTTCGATAAGAATAGTTGTTATAAATTGATTTTGAAGTACTGATTTTAGTACTATTTTGACACCTAAATCGGATGAATTTTACATATACGGTTTTAACATATATATTGTTTAATGTGTAAATTTGAGTTCTTTTTTTTATATGAAATGTTTATTTAGAGTATTAAAATAATTTTTTATATAATTTATTTGGAATATTAAGATTAAAAACTATATTTGTGCAATCGATTACATTATTTGAAATTTTGTTGCACAAAAGAAGTTATGTGGTTAAAGATGAAGACCTAACCCAAACTACATTTGTGAGATTAAAAAGTTTTAAATATTTAACATTTTACTAGCCTAACCATTACATTATTATGAATCAAATCAAAAAAAACACCGGAAAGTATCGCTGGAGTATTTGTGCATTATTATTTTTCGCAACAACTATTAATTATCTCGACAGACAAGTACTTTCTTTAACATGGAGTGATTTTATAGCTCCTGAATTTCATTGGACAAACAACGATTACGGGAATATCACAGCGCTATTCTCTATTTTTTATGCAGTTTCTCTTTTGTTTGCAGGAAGATTTGTGGATTGGTTAGATACTAAAAAAGGATTTCTTTGGGCTATCGGAATTTGGTCTGTAGGTGCGTGTCTGCATGCATTTTGCGGAATTGCAACTTCAGGAATCATAACCGGAAACTGGTTTGTAGGTTTTGAAGGAGCCAAGGAAATCATTAAAAATATAAATGATACCGGAATGGTCATCAACGTAAGTGTAAGCTTATTTATTTTTGCCCGTTTTATCCTTGCAATTGGTGAGGCCGGAAATTTCCCTGCTGCCATCAAAACAACTGCAGAATATTTCCCTAAAAAAGACAGAGCATTTTCTACCAGTATTTTTAATGCCGGTGCAACTGTTGGAGCTTTGGCAGCGCCAATTTCGATTCCTTTTATAGCAAAATCATTTGGTTGGGAAATGGCTTTCATTATTATTGGAGCGCTTGGTTTTGTTTGGATGGGATTTTGGGTTTTTATGTACGATAAACCGGAGAGACACCCAAGAGTTAGCGCCGAAGAATTAGAATATATACAACAAGATGATATTGCCGATGCTAAAATTGTAGGTTATATTCCTGAAACTACAACAAAAGTATCCTTTGTAGATTGTTTTAAATACAAACAAACCTGGGCTTTTGCCTTTGGTAAATTCATGACAGATGGCGTTTGGTGGTTCTTTTTGTTCTGGACACCAGCTTATTTAAGTTCTGTTTACGGTATGGATTCTACACAAGCTGCTTTACCATTATTTGTGCTTTACATGATCACATTACTTTCTATTATTGGAGGTTGGCTGCCAACTTATTTTGTAGAAAAAAAAGGAATGAATCCGTACGAAGGAAGAATGAGAGCAATGTTAATTTTTGCCTTCTTTCCGTTATTAGCCTTAATTGCACAGCCTTTAGGATATATAAGTTACTGGATTCCGGTAATAATTATTGGTATTGCAGGAGCAGCACACCAATCATGGTCGGCTAATATTTTTACTACTGTAGGCGATATGTTTCCTAAAAAAGCAATTGCAACTATTACCGGAATTGGTGGTTTGGCAGGAGGTTTAGGTTCAACTTTAATTAATAAAGGATCAGGACTTTTATTTGATCATGCAAAAGAAACAGAAATGGCTTTTATGGGTTTTAAGGGAATTGAAGCCGGATATTTTATAATTTTCTCTATCTGTGCCGTTTGTTACTTAATCGGTTGGATTGTAATGAAATCATTAGTACCAAAATACAGCCCTATTACAAATCTTTAAAATTACAATCTTTAAAAATTATATGCTATAGAATAACCAACTAACCTAACCAACCAAAACCTATGAATGAAGCTAATCAGGCAATTGGAAAATATCGCTGGACAATATGCAGTTTAGTATTTTTTGCTACAACTGTAAATTATTTAGATCGAAATGTAATAAGTTACCTAAGACCTTTTTTAGCAGAAGCCTTTCATTGGACACCGGAACAGGAGGTTATAGATTATTCGAATATTGAATTAGCATTTAAAATTGCCTATGCACTCGGAATGCTCGTTGCAGGTGGTATTATTGATAAACTAGGCACCAAAATTGGGTATGCAATTGCAACAGGTTTATGGAGTTTAGCAGCTATTGGTCACGCACTTGCTACTGGAACAGGAGGTTTTTTAATTGCAAGAGTGTTTTTAGGAATTACAGAAGCAGGAAATTTTCCTGCCGCCATTAAAGCCACAGCCGAATGGTTTCCGCAGAAAGAAAGAGCTTTGGCAACAGGAATTTTTAATTCAGGAAGTAATATCGGAGCGATCATTGTGCCTTTATCAGTGCCTTTTATTGCAGCGAATTACGGATGGCAATGGGCTTTTATCCTAACCGGAATAATTGGTTTTGTATGGCTCGTATTATGGTTCATCTATTATGAAATTCCCGAAAAGCAAAAACGTTTATCGCAAGCAGAATTAGAATATATAAACTCAGATAAAGCTCTAATAGTTGAAGTTGAAGATACAGAAAAGGTTTCATGGTTTAAATTGCTTAGCTTTCGCCAGACTTGGGCTTTTGCCATTGGAAAATTATTGACAGATCCTGTTTGGTGGTTTTATTTGTTCTGGCTGCCCGATTTTTTAATGAAACAATATAAACTTTCGGCAACTCAAATTATCTGGCCTTGTGCCTTGGTTTACGTTATTGGAAGTATAGGAAGCATTGGCGGCGGATGGTTGCCGTTGAAACTAATAAATAAGGGATGGCCGGCTTATAAAGCGCGTAAAACCAGTATGCTAATTTATGCTTTTGCTGTTTTACCGGTTTTGTTTTCTCAGTATTTAGGAGCAATCAATATTTGGTGGGCCATTTTGGTAATTGGTTTAGCGGTTTCTGCACATCAGGCGTGGAGTGCTAATATTTTTACAACTGTTTCAGATATGTTTCCTAAAAAGGCAACAGCTTCAGTTACAGGAATAGGGGGTATGTTCGGTGCCCTTGGCGGAATTTTACTAACTTTATTGATTCAAAAAAATATGTTCGTCTATTATACCAAATTAGGAAAAATCGAAACCGGATATTTTATTATGTTTTGCATCTGCGGAGCATCGTATTTGCTGGCCTGGCTGATTATGCATATTTTAGTTCCGAGGATGAAAAAAGTAGAAGTGTAAAATCAACACAAATAATTTTTCATTTGTATTATGATATTTGAAGATAAAAATATAATTTTGTGCAATCGATTACATTAAAATAAAAATTATGACAAAATATAGTTCAAGATACGCGTCAAGCCCAGAAGCTGTTAAACAATATGACACACAACAATTGAGAAATGAATTCTTAATTGATGATTTAATGCAGGAGAATGAAATTGTTTTAACGTACTCTCATTACGACCGCTATATTGCAGGTTCTGCAGTTCCTGTAAAAGATTTAACTCTTGAAACGATCGATCCGCTTAAAGCTGGATATTTTCTGGAAAGAAGAGAAATGGGAATCATAAATGTTGGCGGAAGCGGTTCTGTTTTGGTTGACGGAACATCTTATGAATTAGGTTTTAAAGATGCATTATACATTGGAAGCGGAAATAAAGAAGTGATTTTTAAAAGTGATGACAGCAAAAATCCGGCTAAATTTTATATTAATTCTGCTCCGGCACACACAACATATCCAACTGTAAAAGTAAGCTTGGAACAAGCAAATAAATTACAGCTTGGAACAATGGAAACGGCAAATCACCGTACGGTAAACCAAATGATTATCGGTAGTGTTGTAACAACCTGCCAATTACAAATGGGAATGACGGAATTAAAAACGGGAAGTGTTTGGAATACCATGCCGGCACACGTACACGATCGTAGAATGGAAGTTTATTTCTATTTGGATATTCCGGAAAATCAGGCGGTTTGTCATTTTATGGGACAGCCTCAGGAAACAAGACATATCTGGATGAACAATCATCAGGCAGTAATTTCTCCGCCTTGGTCAATTCACTCAGGTTCAGGAACTTCAAATTATAGTTTTATTTGGGGAATGGCCGGTGAAAATTTAGATTATGGAGATATGGATGTTTGTAAAATCACTGATTTAAGATAAGAATATGACAAACTTATTTGATATAAAAGGAAAAGTTGCCCTTATTACAGGAAGTACACACGGACTGGGAATGGCAATGGCAAAAGGTTTAGGACAAGCCGGTGCTACAATTGTAGTAAACGGAAATTCATCTCAACAAAAAATTGATGATGCTGTTGCTGAACTTAAAAGTGAAGGAATTAATGCTGTTGGTTATAGATTTAATGTAACCGAAGAGCAGGAAGTTAAAGCGGCCGTTGCTAAAATTGAAAGCGAAGTTGGACCAATAGATATTTTGATTAATAACGCTGGAATCATCAAAAGAATTCCGCTTATCGATATGGAAGTTGCTGATTTTAAAGAAGTAATTGATATTGATTTGGTTTCTCCATTTATCGTTTCCAAGCATGTTGCCAAAGGAATGATCGAAAGAAGACAAGGAAAAATCATCAACATTTGCTCTATGATGAGCGAATTGGGTCGTAATACAGTTGGTGCTTATGCTGCTGCAAAAGGCGGTTTAAAAATGCTGACTAAAAATATGGCAACAGAATGGGCTAAATACAATGTTCAGATCAACGGAATTGGACCGGGTTATTTTGCGACTGAACAAACAGCGCCGATCAGAGTTGACGGACATCCGTTTAATGATTTTATTATCAGCAGAACTCCGGCTGCTAAATGGGGTGATCCAAGCGATTTAGCAGGAGCTGCAATTTTCTTATCTTCAAAAGCAAGTGATTTTGTTAACGGTCATATTTTATTTGTTGATGGAGGAATCCTGGCTACAATTGGTAAACCGTCAAACGAAGAATAAATTCTCAATTATAATTAAAAAGACATGAGTGCTAAGACTTTCATAAACGATAATTTTTTACTTGAAAATAAATATGCTGAAGAGTTATACCACAATTACTCAAAAAATCAGCCCATTATAGATTACCACAATCACCTTAATCCGCAGTTTATTGCCGAAGACAAAATCTTTGACAACATTACGCAGGTTTGGATCAACGGAGATCACTACAAATGGCGTGCAATGCGTACATTGGGAATCAACGAACAGTTTGTAACCGGAAATGGTTCTGATAAAGATAAGTTCTTAAACTGGGGAAAAACCGTTCCCTACACGATGCGTAATCCTTTGTACCACTGGACACATTTAGAATTGGCGCGTTATTTTGATATTTATGATTTACTGAATGAAAAATCAGCAGAGAAAATTTATATCGAAACTTCAGAAAAAATAAATTCTGCAGCATATAGCACACAAAACTTACTTAAAAAAGTAAACGCTGAATTGGTTTGTACTACAGAAGACCCAATTGATACTTTAGAGTTTCACCAGAAACTGGCTAAAAACCCGATTGGAACAAAAATGAGTACGGCATTCAGACCTGATAAAGCTATCCTTATTTCAAATGATGGCTATAACGCATATCTGGATACGTTGGGGGACGTATCCGGAATTGCGATTAATACTTACGCAGACTTACAAACTGGATTGAGAAAAAGAATCGAATTCTTTAACCAAAATGGCTGTAAATTAAGCGATCACGGTTTAGATCAGATTTATTTTGAAAACTTTACAGAAAGTGAAATAAATTCAATTTTCAAAAAGAAAAGAGAAAACCAAACGATAACGCCAGAAGAAGCTTTGAAATTTCAAAGTGCTATTTTATTGTTTTTATCTGAAACTTATCACGAATTTGGCTGGGTTCAGCAATTTCACTTAGGTGCTTTAAGAAACAATAATGCGCGTATGCACAGAATTTTAGGACCTGATACAGGCTGGGATTCTATTGGAGATTATCCACAGGCACAAAAACTGTCTTCGTTTTTAAATACATTAGACAGTAAAGATAAATTGACAAAAACGATTATTTATAACCTAAATCCGGCTGATAACGAAGTTATGGCTACGATGATTGGAAATTTCAACGACGGAAGCGTTAGAGGAAAAGTTCAGTTTGGTTCAGGATGGTGGTTTTTAGATCAGAAAGACGGAATGACAAAACAATTAAATGCGCTTTCAAACATGGGATTAATTAGTTGTTTTGTTGGAATGCTAACAGATTCACGAAGCTTTTTATCTTTCCCAAGACATGAATATTTCAGACGTATTTTATGTAATCTTTTAGGAGATGAAATACAAAGAGGTGAACTTCCTGCAGATATGGAATGGATTGGAAAACTGGTTGCTGATATTTCATACAACAACGCAAAGGAATATTTCAAATTTTAATTGAGAATATAGAGAATAGAATATAGAGAATAGAATAAAGAAGCAAGAAGAAAGAGTTTATACTATACGTGTTAAGTTTGATTAATCTTAAAACTTTATTTTCTTAATTTCTTAATGGTAAAAAGAAAAACTTTTACTGGTAAAAACAATAAAATAATATGAGTAAAATAGTTGCATTCGGTGAAATTATGTTACGTCTTTCGACAGAGCGACACCTGCGTTTTGCACAATCTACAGCATTTGGAGCTACTTATGGTGGCGGTGAGTTTAATGTTTGTGTGTCTTTGGCAAATTATGGCTTAAATGCTGAGTTTGTAACAAGATTGCCTGAAAACGAAATTGGCGGATCTGCGTTGAGAGAAATACGAAAAATGAATGTAGAATCTAAAAATATAATTTTTGGAGGAGAACGTTTAGGAATCTATTTTCTTGAAACAGGAGCTGGCACAAGAGGAAGTAACGTTGTTTACGACCGCGCACACAGTTCAATGGCAACTATTGAAAAAGGATTGGTTGACTGGGAAAAAGTTCTGGAAGGTGCTACCTGGTTTCACTGGAGCGGCATTACGCCGGCGATTTCTCAAAGTGCCGCTGAAGCTTGTTTAGAAGCGATTAAAGTGGCACACAAAATGGGAATAATGATTTCATGCGACTTAAATTACAGATCAAAATTGTGGCAATATGGCAAAGCGCCAAGCGATGTTATGCCAGAAATGCTGCAATATAGTAATGTTATTTTAGGAGATATTGATACGGCATATTTTATGTTGGGAATTCCGAAAGTAAATCCAAATTATCAGGATGAAAAATCACTTCCGGTTTTATATACGAAGTTATTTGATTTGATTCCGAATTTAAAAACCGTTGCGACAACATTACGTTATTCTGTAAGTGCATCGCATCAAAGAATTGGCGGGGTTTTATTTGATGGAAAAGCCATTTACCACGCTGCCGTAAAAGAAGTAACTCCGGTTGTAGACAGAGTAGGTAGTGGAGACGCTTTTATGGGCGGATTGATTTACGGATTGTTACAATATCAAAATAATAATCAAAAAGCTTTGGATTTTGCAGTTGCGGCTTGTTGCTTAAAACATACCATTGCCGGCGATTACAATTTGGTTACATTAAAAGAAGTTGAAAACATGCTTGGTGGTGATTCTGCGGGATTAGTATCAAGATAAATAATATAGAAATGGCAAAATATTCAAGAATTGAAGTAGCTCAACAAATGAAAGATAACGGAATGGTTCCGCTATTTTTTCATTCGGATATTGAAATCAGTAAAAAAGTACTAAAAGCCTGTTATGACGGTGGTTCTCGTTTAATGGAATTTACCAGCAGAGGCGATTTTGCCCACGAAGTTTTTGGTGCTTTAAATAAATATGCTTTGTCAGAATTACCGGGAATGATTCTGGGAGTTGGTTCTGTTACAGATGCTGCTTCGGCATCGTTATACATGAGTTTAGGTGCCAATTTTATTGTAACTCCGGTTTTTAGAGAAGATATTGCAATTGCCTGTAATCGTCGTAAAGTTTTGTGGTCGCCAGGTTGCGGAACACTTTCTGAGATTGCAAGAGCCGAAGAATTAGGCTGCGAAATTGTAAAATTATTCCCTGCGGATATTTATGGACCAGAGTTTATTAAAGCGATAAAAGGACCTTGCCCGTGGACAAATATTATGCCAACAGGAGGTGTTTATCCAACGGTTGAAAGTTTGTCTTCCTGGTTAAATGCAGGAGCTACTTGTGTTGGATTAGGTTCGCAATTAATTTCGAAAGATATATTAGATAACAATGATTATGACGGACTTAAAACAAAAGTGAGTCAGGTTCTTGAGATCATCAAAAATATTAAAAATAAATAAGGAGTAATCATACCGATTCCTTATTTGAATTGCAGTTTTTTTTAGATTTTAACGTTTTGTAATTGAGCATTACGCTTGCTAAATACAGCTTGTCACTCCTCACAGCAAATTGTATTTTACTCTTACAAGTGTAATGTTTCTTTTACAATTAAAAAAACTTCTTATAAAAGCAATAAGGTATTTATCGTGGTTATTTATAACACTTTAAGAATTTAAAATGAAACAGTTAAACAGAAAAAATACAGGATTAGAAAAATTAAATCCAATTAAGGTTGTTCAGTTTGGAGAAGGTAATTTTTTAAGAGCTTTTGTTGATTATGCTTTTCACAAACTAAATAAAGAAGTTGATTTTAATGCTGGTATTGCAATGGTTCAGCCTTTAAAAGACGGTATGGTGCACCTGATTAATGATCAGGATGGTCTTTATACTTTGTTTATGAACGGAATTAAAAAGGGCGAAAAAATACAAGATATTGAGTTAATCACTAATATTGTAAAAGCAATAAATCCGTATACCGAATTTGCAGATTATTTAGCTTTAGCGAAGGAAGAAGAACTTCAGTTTATTGTTTCAAATACTACTGAAGCCGGTATTGAATTCATTGAAAGTGATACTCCGGATATGAAGCCGCCAGTTTCATTTCCTGCAAAGCTGACTGTTTTATTGTATGAAAGATTCAAGCATTTCAATGGAGATGCTTCTAAAGCAGTAACGATCATTCCTTGCGAATTGATTGATTATAACTCAGAAACGCTGAAAAAATATATTTTGCAATATGTTGATTTATGGAAATTAGAGGATGCATTTAAAACTTGGGTATCAGATGCTTGTACGTATCACAGTACTTTAGTTGACAGAATTGTTCCTGGATATCCAAGAGCTGAAATTGAAGAATACAATAATAAATTAGATTATCAGGACAATTTAATTGTTGCTGCAGAACCTTTCTTTCTTTGGGCTATTGAAGGTGGTGAGGATTTAAAAGCAAAATTACCTTTTCATAAAACGAATTTGAATGTAAAAATCGTTGATGATATACGTCCTTTTAAAATGATTAAAGTTCGTATTCTAAACGGTGCGCACACGGCAATGGTTCCTTTTTCACTTTTGTATGGTAACAAATTAGTGATGGAAACTGTTAACGGAGATTTTACCGGAAAATTTGTAGACGGCGTTATTGGTGAAATTAGTGAAACGCTTGATATGGACAAAAATGAAATTACGGCTTATTCTGAGGAAGTAATGGACCGATTTAAAAATCCATTTATCAAACATGCATTGGCTGATATTGCATTAAATTCGATTTCGAAATTCAAAGTAAGAGTTTTGCCTAGTTTATTAGGATATTATAATGCTAACAAAAAATTGCCTGTTAATTTGACTTTTTCATTAGCGAGTTTAATTCAATTCTATAAAGGAACATGGAATAACGAAACATTGCCTGTAAAAGATTCTCCAGAGATAGTTGAAGCATTTAAAAATGCATGGCAATTAGGATCTGCAGATTTAGTTGTTGCTAAAATATTAGCTAACACCGAATTTTGGGGTGAAGATTTAACTAAAATCAATGGTTTATCTGAAGCTTTAGTATTGGCCTTAAATGAGATTGAAGAAAACGGAATAGAAAAAGGTTTTGCTAATTTTAGCAAACAATATTAATTAGATTACAAGTACTTTTAAAAAATAACAATCATGCAAAAGAAATTAATAAAAGTAAACCCTTCAGATAATGTAGCAGTTGCATTAGTGAATTTGGTTGCTGGTGAAGTAATCAACTTTGAGGGACAAGATATTACAATTGTATCTGATGTGAAAATGAAACATAAAATCGCCATGCATACTTTTGAAGTAGGTGAGCGTATTATTATGTATGGTGTTTTGGTTGGAAAAGCAAGTGCCAGAATTGAAAAAGGAGGTTTACTTTCTACAGAAAATGTAAAACATGAAAGTGATAAAGTAACAGGTAAAACCGAAACGATTGGATGGAATTCTCCAAATATTGACAAATGGAAAGATAGAACGTGGCAGGGCTATCATAGAGAAGATGGTCAGGTTGGAACTGAGAATGTTTGGTTGTTTTTCCCGTTAGTTTTTTGTGAAAACAGAAATATCGAAATCCTAAAAGATATTTTCGAGAAGGAATTAATGAAACCTAAAGAAAACGATTATCAGTTGTTGCTTCGTTCTTTGGTAAAAACAGAAACAGGCGGAACTGGTAATGAAGCAGCTTCTAACGATGCTAATTTATTCAATAACATCGAAGTGAAATTTATCACACATCAGGGTGGTTGCGGCGGAATTCGTCAGGATTCGCACAGTCTGGCTAAATTATTGGCCGGATATGTAAATAATCCAAACGTTGCAGGAGCTACAGTTTTGAGTTTAGGATGTCAGAATCTTCAAATTCAAATTTTTAAAGATGCTTTGGATGCTATTAATCCAAACAGTAAAAAACCAGTTTTGATTTACGATCAACAACAAATTGGTACAATTGAAACCATGTTGAGCAGTGTTGTAAAAGATACTTTTGAAGCTATTAAAATAGCTAACGATATAAAAAGAGAGCCAGCGCCATTGTCTAAATTAAGAATTGGTTTAGAGTGTGGTGGTTCTGATGGATTTTCTGGAATTTCTGCAAACCCAACATTGGGAGTGCTATCAGATCATTTAGTTGCTTTAGGAGGAACTACAATTCTTTCTGAATTCCCTGAATTATGTGGAGTAGAACAGGAATTAGTAAACCGTTGTGTAGATGATAAGGATGGAAAACGTTTCTTAGACTTAATGCAATGGTACGAAAAAACAGTTGTAGACGCAGGTTCAGGATTTGACATGAATCCATCTCCAGGTAACATCAAAGACGGTTTGATTACAGATGCAATGAAATCTGCTGGTGCTGCTAAAAAAGGAGGAACTTCACCAATTACAGGTGTTTTCGATTATGGAGAATATATTAATGAACCAGGCTTTACATTGTTATGTACTCCTGGAAACGATGTGGAGTGTACAACTGCAATGGTAGGTTCTGGAGCAAATATGGTTTTATTTACAACAGGTTTAGGGACTCCAACAGGAAACCCAATTGCACCGGTTGTAAAAATTTCATCTAATACAGAATTGGCTAAAAAGATGTCAGACATTATTGATATTGACACCGGAGGAATTATCACAGGTGAAAAATCAATTGATGAAATGGCAGACGAAATGCTTGAATTTATTATTGATGTAGCCAGCGGTACTGTTAAAACCAAAGCTGCAATTTTAAATCAAAACGACTTTATTCCTTGGAAAAGAGGAGTTTCACTTTAATAGAAGTTAACTTTATAAAAAAAGCTCACTAAACAGTGAGCTTTTTTGTTTTTTTACCATTAAGAAATTAAGAAAGTTAAGCTTTGGGTTTATTGTAACTTAAAATTTTACCATTAAGATATTAAGAAAATAAAGACTAGCTTAATAAACTTAATTTATCATTAAGGAATAACCTATGAGCTTAATGAAACTTAATGTCTTAATGGTGAAAATAATAAATAGGCAATAGTCTATATGTTATGAAGTTGTTCTGGAAGAAGATTTACGAATGTGTAATTCTGGTGCTAAAACTACCTTTTTTTCAATTTTAATAGTCTCGGTTTTGTCTACTTGTTCAAGGAAAACGCGTGCTGACATTTTTCCCATTTCAAGTGGTGACTGATCTACAGATGTAATTGATAATTCCATAAATTTAGTAAAAGGTTCATTACTGAAACCTGCTACACAAAACTCTTTTGGGATACTGATATTTCTCTCTTTTAATTCCTGAATAGCTCCTAAAGCCGCAAAATCACTCGAAGAAAATATAGCGTCTGGTCTTGTTTGAAGTTGTAGTAAAGTATCAACGGCTTCTTTTCCTGCATCAACACTACTTTTTACGGGTATAACAAGTTCTTCCTTAAAAATCATTCCATTATCCAATAAAGCTTGTTTGTACCCTAAAAACCTGTTTTTGAAAATTTCAAGTGACTGATCTCCTGATAAATGAGCAATGCATCTGCAACCTTCATTAATAAGATGCTTGGTTGCCATATAACCGCCTTTAAAGTCATTAATGGTTACAGAACTTACTCCGTCAATATGTTTGCTTCTATCAAAAAAGATCAACGGAACATTTTTTTCTAATACATTATGAAAAGCACCATCATTTTCGGTCGTAACCGCAGTTACAGACATTAGTATTCCATCAACCTGAGCGTCTATTAAGGTATAAAGGTTTTCGTTTTCTCTTTTTGAATCTTCATGAGTTTGGCATATAATTACCTGATAACCATGAGGATGCAGCTCTTCTTCAATACCACGAATTACCGAAGCAAAAAAGTTACTATCTATACGAGGAACAATTACACCAATGTTATTGCTGCGACCACTTTTTAAAGCCAGCGCCAATTTGTTCTGCTTATAGTTCATTGAGGCTGCGGTTTTTATAACCAGTTCGCGCGTACTCTCTTTTATCTTAGGGTTGTTGTTTAACGCTCTTGAAACCGTAGCTGCAGTGATATTTAGCTTTTTTGCAATATCATAGATGGTTATTTTTTCGCTCATTCAAAAATAGTTTTTGATTAATTTACAGACAAAAATACATTTTTTTTAGATATTTTAATATAAATTGTTATCGATTACCATAATTTATATCTAAAACGTTTTCTATTCTACAATGATAATAAATTATGTCTTTTTTTACGCAATGTGTAAATAAAATTAGTAATAAAAATTAAATATATAATTTTTTTCTAAATAAATTTGGTGCATCCATTGTAATTTTCTATTTTCGTGTAATCGATTACATGAATATTGTGTTTTAATTGAATAGAATAATAAATTACCGCGTAAATGACTACAAATAAGCTTATAACGTTTAAATCGATTGCCTTTTTCATTGTAATTATTTCATTGGTTTTATCCTGTGGCAAGCAAGTTTCTACTATTTCAGAGGCAAATCCATGGAAAAAAATGGATTTAATTGTAAAAAGTATTCCTGAAACTCACTTTTCAGACAAAACGTATAACATAAATGATTTTGGTGCTATTGCAGATGGAAAGACTTTAAATACAGCTGCTTTTGCAAAAGCAATCAAAGCTTGTACTGAAAATGGCGGCGGGAAAGTAATGGTGCCAAATGGAAAGTATTTAACCGGAGCAATACATTTAGAAAGCAATGTGAATTTACATTTAGATGATCAGGCCGAAATTCTTTTTAGTACAAATCCAAAAGATTATCCAATAGTTCACACTTCTTGGGAAGGAACAGAATTAATGAATTATTCTCCTCTTATATATGCAAAAAATAAAACCAATGTTGCCATAACCGGAAAAGGAACTCTAAATGGTCAGGCCGATAGTACCAATTGGTGGATTTGGTCTGGCGGAAAAAGTTATGGCTGGCAAAAAGGAATTCCGTCACAAAATGATCCCACAAACCGCGAGGTTTTAGTAGATATGGCAGAAAAAAATGTTCCTGTTGCAGAAAGAATTTTTGGAGAAGGACGTTATTTACGCCCTAATTTTATCGAATTCTTTGAATGTAATACGGTTCTTGTAAAAGATATTACCGTAATAAATGCTCCTTTCTGGATTCTTCATCCTTTAAAATCAAACAATATTATTATTGATGGCGTAACGGTAAACAGCCATGGACCAAATAATGATGGTTGTGATCCTGAATATTCTCAAAACATCATTGTCAAAAACTGCACTTTTAATACCGGCGATGACTGTATTGCCATCAAAGCAGGAAGAGATGCCGATGGAAGAAGAGTTGCAATACCAAGTAAAAATATCATTGTTCAAAACTGTAAAATGATTGATGGTCACGGTGGCGTTGTAATAGGTAGTGAAATTTCTGCCGGTGTAAATAATGTTTTTGTTGAAAACTGCGTAATGGACAGTCCGAATCTGGACAGGGCAATCCGCATTAAAACCAATTCAAAAAGAGGAGGGGTTATTGAAGATGTGTATGTTCGAAATCTTGAGATTGGAACCGTAAAGGAATGCGTTTTAAAATTAAACATGTTTTATAATGTATATGGCTCGCAGACTGGAAACTTTATACCAGTTATCAGAAATATATCTCTTGAAAATATTAATGTAAAAAATGGTGGTAAATATAGTGTTAGGGCAGAAGGTTATGCAGAATCACCGGTGGAAAATATTACATTAAAAAATGTTGTAATTAAAAAAGTAGATTCGATTTATCTATTAAAAAATGTAAAAAACATCAATTTTATTAATACCTATATCAATGACAAAAAAGTAGAATCAAGTAAAAACTTTTAAAGAAAACTAACAATTTTAACCAATAAACCAAACTATGAAGATTAAACAAATTTTAAAGAAAAACTTAAAATGCAATCTTGTATTTTTATTTTTCCTGAATTTTCTGTTGAGCTCTACTATGAACGCTCAATCGACTGTAATTGAAGGGAAAATTACAGATGCATCAGGATTATCCTTACCAGGGGTAAATATTCAGGAAAAAGGAACTAAAAACGGAACTTCAACAGATTTTGAAGGAAGTTTTAAAATGAACGTTACTAATAATAAAGCCACTCTCGTTATTAGTTATTTAGGCTTTCAAACGCAGGAAGTTAGTATTGCGGGAAAAAGCAAAGTAAATGTAAGTCTTTCAGAGCAATCTAATGCACTTACCGAAGTTGTTGTTGTAGGATACGGATCTGTAAAAAAGACCGACCTTACAGGTTCTGTAAGTACGATAAGTGCAGCAACTATTACAGAAAGAAATACAATAAACCCTTTAGAAGCAATTCAGGGAAGTACTCCAGGGGTTCAAATTTCATCTAGTTCAGGACGTGCCGGCGACGGATTTAAAGTTGTAATTAGAGGAAATAATTCATTAGTATCTGATTCAAGTAATCCAAAAGTGGTTGGTTCAACTCCTTTATATGTTGTGGATGGTGTGCCAATGGACGGAATTGACTTTTTAAATCCACAGGATATCGCCAGAATGGATGTTTTGAAAGATGCGTCTTCGGCTGCAATTTATGGTTCAAGAGGATCTAATGGGGTTATCATCGTAACAACGAAAAGCGGTACAAGTGCCAAAGCTGGTATTAGTGTTACTTTTGATACTTCATACGGAACTAAAACGGCTGCAAGATTACCAGAAATGATGTCTGGAGCAGAATGGTGGAAATTTCACCAAACAGCTTATATGAGCGCAACACCTGCAACTCAAACTCCGGCACAATTGGCGGCTTTAGCAGGAAATCAAAGTCCATTATTAGTTTCAAGAGCAAATAGTGGTTATAATTTTGACTGGTATGATGCGGTACTTAAATCAGGAATGACCGAGAATAATTATTTAAACATTTCAGGACGTTCAGAGTCTGGTTTAAGTTATAATTTAGGTTTTGGTATTCAGTCAGATAAAGGACTTATCGATAATGATTCAACAGATAAATATTCTTTTAAACTTGGCTTAAATCATAAAATCAACGATAAATTTTCTACAGGAGCAAATATTACAATAGCTCGTATCGATTCACAATTAGGTAGTGATTTGGCTATGCAGGATGCTTTTAGATTAAGTCCGCTTATGTCTCCTTGGGCTATTGATGCTGCAGGAAATGAATTAGTAGGAACACAGTTTTTTCTACCTGGAAAGTTAACTTATCCTGACGGATCATGGGCTATCAATAAAACGAGTACAGTAAACCCATTAGTAGAAATTGCAAATTCATCTCAGGAAGAAAATACATGGCAGACTGTAGGAAATGTTTATTTTCAATATCAGCCAATTAAGTGGTTTTCATTCAAAACAACATTTGCTGCGGGAATTATGGATACCGAAAAAGGTGCTGCTTATGGAGCTCAATCTAATGCAGGTGTTACTTTAAATGGTAAGAATTCATCTTCTCTTGAAAATTTAAATAACTTTAATTACACTTGGGATAATCAAATTGATTTGAAACATACTTTTAATCAAGTACACGATTTTAGTTTGCTATTATTACAAAGTTTGTATTCTAATGTAGATAAAAGTTCTTACTTATATTCTAATACACAGCCTTTTGATACAGGAACAGATAATATTGGTTCTGGAGTTCAGTCAAGTTATGTGGTAAGATCGGCTTATGCTAAAAACTCACTAAGCTCATATGCAGTACGTTTAAACTATACTTTTAGAGATAAATATTTATTAACAGCATCAAATAGATGGGATGGTTCATCTGTATTGGCAGAAGGAGCAAAATGGGAAAGTTTTCCATCAGTTGCTTTAGGATGGAAAATTAGTAAAGAACCATTTTTAGAAAACAATGCTACAATCTCAGACTTAAAATTGAGAGCGAGTTTAGGTTATACAGGAAACGATAACGTTGCGCCATATACCTCACAAGCTTTATTAAATCAGCAAACATTTTATGCTAGTGGTAATACTGTAGTTCCGGGCTGGCAATCAGAAACTCTTGCAAATCCTTTATTAGGCTGGGAAAAAACAAGAGAGGTTAACTTAGGTCTTGATTTTGGTTTCTTAAGAAACAGAATAACAGGTAGTGTAGATGTTTACGACAGATTATCTGACGATTTGATTTACAAACAGCAATTACCGGCAGAATCTGGTTGGAAAAACACCTATTCAAACGTTGGATCTGTTAGTAATAAAGGTATAGAAGTACTGTTAACAACTAAGAATATTAAAACAAATATGGTTAGTTGGGAAACTACTTTTACATTTACTAAAAACGTAAACAAATTAGAGTCAATTTACAATCAGGATAAAGTAAGTGATATTGGAAATAATTTGATTTTAGGATCACCTCTAAATCCTAATTACAATTATGTTTATGATGGTGTATGGCAGGAAAGTGAAGCTGCTCAGGCTACTTCTTACGGAATGGCTCCTGGTCAGGCAAGACCAAAAGATTTAAACGGAGACGGTAAATTTAATCAGGATGACAGAACGGTAATTGGTAATCCAAATCCGGAATGGCAGGGAAGTTTCTATTCTCGTTTAAATGTAGGTCAGTTTGATTTCAATTTCTCAGTAATTACAAGTCAGGGACAAACGGTACTAAGTACTTTTCACCAAAATTTTGCTGACGTAAGTGATAGAGGTCGTCAAAAAATTAAAATGGATTATTTTATACCAACAAACGGTACAGGTATAGAAGCAAATGCTAATAATGAAAACCCTAGACCAGGTCCTGTTGCGACTGGTGCAGGTGCTTACTGGACATCATTATTTGGATATTACAGAGATGCATCTTATGTTAAAATTAAAAATATATCTCTAGGTTACACTTTCAATTCAGATTTACTTAAAAAATTAAAGATGAGTAATTTTAGAATTTATGTAAATGTTTTAGACCCATTTGTATTCACAGATTTTGATGGATATGATCCAGAGTGGGCTGGTTCACCTTTTGGTGTAAATCGTCCGGCATCTGTTACTACACAATTGGGACTAAGTGTTAAATTTTAATAAGATATAAAATGAAAAAAATAATATTAATTTTAGGAATAATTGTTACTGTTTTTGCTTCATGCAGTGATTATATTGAAGAAAACAGTGAATCTTTTGTACCTGCTGATGAGACTTATAAAACATCCTCAGGTTTTCAATTGCTGGTAAATTCAAACTATGCGTGGCTTAAAGGAATTTATGGAGGCAATCCGTGGTTATTTGAATCAGGAACTGACATGTATGCTGAAGGAAGAACTCCTGAACCAGCGGGTTTAAGTCAATATACTTTATTAATTCCTTCATCGAGTAATGTGGATGAATTATATAATTCTTGTTATCAATTAATTCAGTCTGTAAATAAAACAGTATATTATTCTACAGTAACTGAGCAAACATCAAATTTAAATACTCTCTCTCTTGTTGGAGAGGCTAGATTTTTGAGAGCCAATGCTTATTTTTTATTGGTTCAGTCATACGGAGGTGTTTCAATTGCTAATGAACATGTTACCGTTCCAATATTGTCATTTGAAAGAAATACAGCTGAGGAAGTTTATACTCAAATCATTACAGATCTGGATGCTGCATTGGCAAGTGTAGGTACAGGAACTTACAGTACAACTGGCAGAGTAAATAAAAGAGCTGTAAACGATTTATTAGCAAAAGTATACCTAACAAGAGGATACGAAACTTTTGGTAAAGCTGATGATTTTGCTAAAGCTGCAGCTTATGCTGATGCTGCAATTGCAGGACAAGCGCTAAATCTGGCTTTTGACCAATTGTTTAAACCAGGAAATGACTTGAATGCAGAAACTATTTTCTCTGTTCAATACGATAAAAATTCAACTAGTACAGATCCTACAAAATTAGGAAATAATCAGTTTTATTATTTTAGTTCTTATTTGGGAGGTGCTGAGACCGGAGCTCCGTTAAGAAGTTATAATTTATGTCCAACAGATTATGCTTTAGGATTATATGAAAAAGGAGATAAAAGATGGGAAGCTACTTTTATGACAGAAATTCTTGAAGAAACTACAACAGGCTCTGACGGTAAACCAAAAACAACTCTTTATTATCCTTACTACAGAAGTACAAATCCAACCGCTTTAAAAGTGAGACATTTTTATGAGCCAAAATGGTTTACTCCTGCAGACAAATTAGCTTGGGATACTGCAAATGCTTCAAGAAAAGCATCGACTTTTGTTTATCATCCTTGGGGAGAATATTCTGCAGCACACACTTTAATTAAAAATTTAGATTGTTATACTATTCCTGTTAAGAAATTTGACGATCCGGATCCAACTACACCATCAAGTACAGGTCCTGTAAGTACAAGAGATATTATTGTTTCAAGACTTGGAGAAACCTATTTAATTGCTGCCGAAGCTTATTTAAAAGCAGGAGTTCTTTCTACAGGTTTAGACCGTTTAAATGAAGTGAGAAGAAGAGCCGGTGTTGCCAATGCTACAATCGGAGAATTCAATATCGATTATGTTTTAGATGAAAGAGGTAGAGAATTACTTGGAGAATACAAACGTTGGTTTGATTTGAAACGTACAGGAACTCTTGTTGCAAGAGCTTCTGCACACAATTATAAAATAAAAGAAGCAAATTTTGTTGGAGTTGGCGGAGCGCTTAAAATTTTAAGACCTATACCACAAACTGCATTAGATTTAAATCAAAATAAAGATTTCCCTCAAAATCCTGGTTATTAGTAATTGGTAATTTTTTGAGATTTTAGTTTTTTGAAGAAGTTAAAAGGGAGTTTGATATTATTTCAAACTCCTTTCTTAACTGCTAAATGGATTTTTCAGATGAAAAAAATGCTTTTTATTATATTATTGATTTCTAATACCATTTTTGCTCAAAGCAATTATAGTATTGATACTTCATATACCGTAAAAAGTACTTATAATAAATTAATCAAAAAATATCCTTTTATCACAATTCCGCAGGAAAAGAATAATACCGATGTGGCTGAAAGTAAAGAAGTTATTTATCAGCAGCGAAAAGATAGAACATTACATTTAGATGCTTTTTATTTTAAGAAGCAAAAATCAAATCCGGCAGTAATCATGATTCATGGTGGAGGCTGGAGATCAGGAAATAAAAATCAGATGCATGATTTGGCAAAAGAAATAGCTTCAAAAGGCTATTCTTGTTTTGCTATAGAATACAGATTATCATTAGAAGCAAAATATCCGGAAGGAGTTTATGATGTAAAAAATGCGATTAAATTTATAAAAGATAATGCACGAAAATTTAATGTAGATCCAAACAAAATTGCGGTTTTAGGTTGCTCTTCGGGAGGACAAATGGCAGCTTTGATTGGTACAACAAATGAAAATTCGGGTTTTGAAGAAGCTTCTTTCAAAAGTAAATCTTCTTCAAAAGTAAATGCAATTATTGATGTAGATGGCGTTTTAGCTTTTAGGCATCCGCAATCTTCAGAAGGTGAAATGGCATCTTTTTGGCTGGGAGGTTCGTATGACGAAAAAACGGACAACTGGAAAAATGCTTCGGCTTTAAGCCATACAGACAAAAATACTCCGCCTATACTTTTCATTAACAGCAGTTTTGAAAGATTTCATGCAGGCAGAGATGATATGATTGCTATTTTAAATCAGCACAAAATTTATAGTGAAGTTAAAACAATTCAGGATTCACCACATTCATTTTGGTTTTTTGAACCTTGGTTCACAGAAACCATTACTTATACAACACAATTTTTAGACAAAATATTTAAATAACACTACAAATAAAATGAAAACAAAAATCGCAGGAACAGCTTTAGTTTTATTTGATGTTATAAACATAAATTACAGAAAAAGCATAATTGTTTTGCTTCTAATCTTTGGCAGTAAAATAATGGCGCAGACTAATGAAAATAAAGCTCTTGCTGATAATCTTAAATGGTCAGAAAGAACAGCATTAACTATTCTTAACAAATATCCAAAAGCATGGCAGATCGACGGAACCGAAAAGCCAAAATGGGATTATAAAATGAGTTTGGTTTTAACTGCTTTTGAAAAATTATATCAAAAAACAAACGATAAAAAGTATTTCAATTATATAAAAGAATATGCCGATGAAATGATCGATAGTTCAGGAAATATTAAAAAATATGATCTTAAAGAATACAATATCGATTATGTAAATCCGGGAAAATTGCTGTTTAATTTATATTATATAACGAAAGATGATCGCTATTTAAAAGTAATTCAACAATTAAGAACACAGCTTGAAACACAGCCAAGAACGGCTAGCGGCGGATTTTGGCACAAACAAATTTATCCGAACCAAATGTGGATTGATGGCTTGTATATGGCTGAACCCTTTTATACGCAATACACCGTTACCTATGAAAACGCAAAAGCATTAGATGATGTTGCGAAACAATTTGAATTGGTTCAAAATCATTTGGTTGATAAAAAAACAGGTTTAGTATTTCAGGCGTGGGATGAAAGCAAACAAATTGGCTGGGCAAATCCCGAAACAGGAACGTCGCCAACTATTTGGGGACGCGGCATAGGTTGGTATATGATGGCATTGGTAGAAACATTAGATTATTATCCTAAAACAAATCCACATTATAAAGTTCTGGTAGGATATTTGAATCAAATTTCAAAAAATGTCCTTAAATATAAAAGTGAATCTGGTTTGTGGTATCAGGTTACTGATAAGACGGAATTGAAAGATAATTTTCTGGAATCTTCATCTTCGGCCATGATTATTTATAGTTTGGCTAAAGGTGCAGATAAAGGATATTTGGCCTCAAATTATAAAAAGATCGCACAAAAATCATTTGACGCTTTTGTAAAAGAATTTGTCAAAAAAGGAGAAAATGGAGAAGTCGTTATTTCAAACGTTTCATCTAATGTTGGTTTAGGCGGAAAGCCTTTTCGTGATGGAACAAACGAATATTATATCAAAAGTAAAACGAAAGATAATAGTTCGCCTGCCTTAGCCGCATTTTTACTAAGCGCAACTCAACTGAATAAATAATAATTTAAGCTTCTTCAAGATGATAAAGAATAGAAATAAAAATTATTTGGCACTAATAATACTGACTTGTGTTTTGCTATTTGCAAATAGTAAAATCATTGCGCAGGAATCTTCAAAAATTATTATTTCTAAGGATTTAAAATGGTCAGAGCGAATGGCACTTTCGATCATGAAACGCGCTCCAATTGCATGGCAGGTAGACAATAACGAAAAAACGAAATGGGATTATAAAATTGGTTTGTTAATGACCTCTTTTGAAAAACTTCATAAAAAAACGAACAATCCAGTTTATGCAGATTATATAAAAGGTTATGCCGAAACGGTTATTAATAGTTCAGGAGAAATTCTGAATTATAAACTGGAAGATTATAATATAGATAATATCAACGCAGGAAAAATGCTTTTTGATTTGTATTCCAGAACAAAAGATAATCGTTATCTTACTGCTTTGCAAACCTTAAGAAAACAATTAGAGACGCATCCGAGAACGAATTCGGGTGGATTTTGGCATAAAAAAATATATCCGTATCAAATGTGGCTTGACGGTTTGTATATGGGCGCACCTTTTTACGCACAATACACCGCAACATTCGATAAAGGAAAAGATTTAGATGATGTTGCCAAACAATTTGAGCAAGTTCATTTACATACGATTGATAAAAAAACAGGTTTATTATTTCACGCCTGGGATGAAAGCAAACAAATGCCCTGGGCAAATAAAGAAACAGGAACTTCGCCAAACTTTTGGTCAAGATCGATAGGCTGGTACATGATGGCTTTGGTTGATGTTTTGGATTATATGCCAAAGGAACATTCAAAAAGAAAAGAATTGATTGGATATTTAAATGAAATATCTACAACCGTTGCAAAATATCAGGATACTTCAGGATTATGGTTTCAGGTAACGGATGCCGGTAAAAAGGAAGGAAATTATCTGGAAGCATCAGGATCTGAAATGTTTGTTTATGCTTTTGCAAAAGGAGCAAACAAAGGTTATTTGCCTGAAAAATATAAAAAACTGGCTGTAAAAGGTTTTGACGGAATTGTAAAAAATCTCATTAAAGTTGATGAAGATGGCGAAATACATATTACACAAGTTTGCGCCAGCGCAGGTTTAGGCGGAAATCCGTATCGTGACGGATCTTATGAATATTATATTAAAGAGAAAATAAAAACAGACAATTCTCACGGATTAGGGCCTTTCATTTTGGCTGCAGTTGAATTAGAAAAATAGTAGAATTTAAATATATTTTAAAATGAAAAATAATAGAAAGCAAGGTTATTTTGTGTCGGTTTTATTAGTTTGCGCCATGGCTTTTACAAGTTGTAAAGTGGTTTCGCAAGAACCTTCAAAAAAGGAAATAGTTATTTCTAAAGATTTAAAATGGTCTGATAAAATGGCTCTAACATTGATGAAACGTCACCCCGAAGCTTATATGATTGACGATTCTAAAAAACCGAAGTGGGACTATGTTCATGCCCTGGTTTTGCATTCTATAGAAGAGCTGAACAAAAAAAATCCTGATCCTCGTTACAAAGCTTATATAAGAGGTTATGTCGATGAATTGGTACAAGCTGACGGAACTATTAAAACCTATGAATTTGATAAATACAATATCGATTTGGTGGTACCGGGACGTTTGCTTTTTGATATTTATGTGGAATCAAAAGAAGATAAATATTTGAAAGCTTTACAATTAGTACGTAAACAATTGGCTGAACAGCCAAGAACTGCAAGCGGTGGATTTTGGCACAAACAAATTTATCCAAACCAAATGTGGCTGGACGGTTTGTATATGGGAGAACCATTTTATGCACAATACACGGCTACTTTTGAAGGAGGAAAAAGTTTTGATGATATCGCAAAACAATTTGAATTGATTCAACTACACGCAACAGATCCAAAAACAGGTTTATTATACCACGGTTGGGATGAAAGCAAACAAATGCCATGGGCCAATAAAGAAACAGGAAATTCGCCAAACTTTTGGTCAAGAGCTTTAGGCTGGTATATGATGGCTTTGGTTGACGTTCTGGATTATATGCCAAAAGACCATCCAAAACAAAAAGAATTGGTAAAGTATTTAAATAATGCTTCGGCAGCTTTGGAGAAATTTCAGGATAAAAAATCAGGTTTATGGTATCAGGTTACGGATAAAGGAGGAGAAAAAGGAAATTACCTTGAAGCTTCCGGATCTTCGATGTTTGCTTATGCTTTTGCAAAAGGAGCAAATAAAGGATATTTGCCTGCAAAATACAAAAAAATGGCCAACAAAGCTTTTGATGGTCTGACTAAAGTCTTAATCAAAAAAGTCGACGAAGATGGAGGAATTACATTGACAAATTGCTGTCAGGTTGCTGGTTTAGGTGGTACTCCGTACAGAGATGGATCTTATGATTATTATGTAAACGAAAGAAAAAAAGACAACGATCCTAAAGCAACTGGTCCTTTTATTCTGGCTGCTTTAGAATTGAATAGATAGTTTGTTATGAATTATGATTTATGAATTATGAGTAACACGTAAGAACAAAGAGTCAAGAATAAAGATAAAGTTGTGTCATTTCGACGAAGGAGAAATCAAATCCAGAGAGCAACGAACCGAAAATCCGTTATGTGGTTTCTCGTTCCTCGAAATGACAAAATCTAATTATTGAATTATTTTTAATTGCCAAAGAATGAAAAATATAAAAATCATTTTTCTATTATTATCGGTTTTTTCCATACAAGAGAATTTTGCTCAGGTTTGGGTGCCGGATAATGGAGATGGAACGTATACGAACCCAATAATTCATGCTGATTATTCAGATCCGGATGCCGTTAGGGTAGGTGATGATTTTTATATGACGGCATCGTCTTTTAATTGCATTCCGGGATTGCCCATTTTACATTCTAAAGATTTAGTAAACTGGAAAATTATTGGCTATGCGCTTACCAAACAAATTCCAACCGAAACTTTTGATAAAGTGCAACATGGAAATGGCGTATGGGCACCAAGTATAACTTTTCATAATAATGAATTTTATATTTATTACCCCGATCCTGATTTTGGGATTTATATGATAAAAGCCAAAAAAGCAGAAGGCCCATGGTCTGAACCTATTTTGGTAAAAGCAGGTTCAGGATTAATAGATCCGAGTCCGTTATGGGATGATGACGGAAAAAATTATTTGGTTCATGCTTTTGCGGGTAGTCGTGCAAAAATCAAAAGTTTGATTGTAGTTTGCACCATGAATACGGAAGGAACGGTTGCGAATAATGATGAAGTTATGGTCATTGACGGTCATGAAAGTGAAGGAACTATTGAAGGACCAAAGTTCTATAAAAGAAACAATTACTATTACATTTTTGCTCCCGCGGGAGGAGTTCCTACAGGATGGCAAACCATTTTAAGATCTAAAAATGTTTTTGGACCTTATGAAACGAAAAAAGTATTAGAGCAGGGTAAAACCAATATAAACGGACCACATCAGGGTGCGTGGGTTCAAACACAAACTGGCGAGGATTGGTTTATACATTTTCAGGATAAAGGTGCTTACGGCAGAATTGTTCATCTTCAGCCCATGAAATGGGTAAATGACTGGCCGGTAATGGGACAGGATTTTGATAAAAACGGCATTGGAGAACCAGTTACGACTTATAAAAAACCAAACGTTGGAAAGAAATATCCAATAGAAACTCCTGCAGAATCTGATGAGTTTAATTTGCCAAAATTAGGTTTACAATGGCAATGGCAGGCAAATGCCCAGATAAACTGGGGATTTCCGACAAGTTTAGGATATCTGAATTTGTTTTGTGTACCAACCATAAAAGAGAGTAATAAAATATTTGAAGCGCCAAATTTATTGCTGCAAAAGTTTCCTGCAGAAGAATTTACAACGACAACAAAACTCATTTTTAATACTCGTTTAAATGGCGAATCAACAGGTCTTTTGATAATGGGGTTAGATTACAGTTACTTATGTCTTAAAAATGATAATGGGAAATTATATCTGAATCAGAAAACGGGAACTTTTGATAAAAAAGTTTCTGAAACAGAAACGGTTCCTGTTTTAATAAAAAACAATACCATTTACCTGCGTGTGAAAGTGAAAAAAGGCGGTATTTGCAGTTTTTTCTATAGTTTAGATGATAAAAAATATGAAGCCATTGGAACCGATTTTACATCAAAAGAAGGGAAATGGATTGGTGCCAAAGTTGGACTTTTTGCCTTGAGCGAAAAAGAGACAAACGATTCAGGAAATGTTGCAGTCGATTGGTTTAGAATTACTAAATAAAATAAAAATGATTCAATTAAATAAAACAATATTGGTTTTTCTGTTTGTTGTTAGTTTAGGCTTAAATGCCCAAAACACGTATAAAAACTGGCCGGATGTTATTCGCAAAAACGATGCAGCATGGTTTGCCTCAGCAGAAGCGAAAACTATTGCGGAAAATGTATTGCTTTACCAGCGAAATATTGGCGGATGGCCAAAAAATATCCAAATGCAAAATACGCTTACTGAAACAGAAAAACAAAAACTGATTGAGCTAAAAAGTGATTTGCATGAAATAACAACTGACAACGGTGCAACGTGCCAGGAAATGCTTTTTATGTCGAAAATGTATGCTCAGGTTAAGGATGAACGATATAAAGAATCGTTCTTAAAAGGACTGAATTATTTGCTTGAAGCACAATATGATAATGGTGGATGGCCACAGTTTTTTCCATTAAAAAAAGGATATTACACGCACATTACGTACAATGATAATTCGATGGTTAATATTTTGAATATTATGAAAGAAATCAGCGAAGAGTCTGATTATTACAGCATAAAACCATCAAAAGACATTGTCGAAAAAACTAAAAAATCATTTGATAAAGGAATATATTGTATTTTAAAAACACAATACAAACAAAATGGTGTTTTAACAGGCTGGTGCGCGCAACATGACGAAGTTACTTTGGCTCCTGCCAATGCCAGAGCGTTTGAATTGGTATCGTTAAGCGGATTTGAATCGGCAAAAATTGTGTTGCTTTTGATGTCGATCGAAAAACCTTCGCCAGAAATTATTACTTCGATTAAAAGCGCTCACGATTGGTTTGAAAAAACGAAAATCACGAATCTGGAAGAAAAAAGAGTATTAAATGATGCGGGAAAAATCATAGATAAAAAGATGATTCCCACTACAAATGCAGCACCAATTTGGGCTAGATTTATGGATTTGGAAACCAATGAACCTTTCTTTTGTGACCGTGACGGAATCAGAAAAAAATCTTTGGATCAAATTGGGTCTGAAAGACGAAATGGTTACGCCTGGTATTCTGATGCACCCAAAGAAGTATTGAAGAAATATTCGGCCTGGGCTATTAAAAACGGCGTAAAAGTTTCATCTGTTGAGACTTCTTCAAAAAAAAAAGATAATTTCATAACGGTAGCGCAAGATGGTTCTGGCGATTTTATTAAAATTCAGGATGCGATAAACGCAAGTCCTTCTTTTCCTTATGAAAAAGTAATCATAAATATAAAAAACGGAACTTATAATGAAAAAGTGCGTATTCCTGAGTGGAATACGCATTTGACATTATTAGGAGAAAGCAAAGAAAATACGATTATTGCTTTTGACGATAACTTTAAGAAAATTAATTTAGGTCGAAATAGCACTTTTTATACGCCTACAGTTTTGGTAGAAGGCGATGATTTTTCGGCATCTAATTTAACTATTAAAAATACTTCGGGAGATAATGGACAGGCCATTGCGTTGTCAGTTGTGGGGAATCGTGCGCAAGTTTCAAATTGTACTATTTTAGGAAATCAGGATACTTTATACTTATCAGGAAAAGAATCAAAACAGTATTTTAAGGATTGTTATATCGAAGGCACAACCGATTTTATTTTTGGGGGTGCCACTGCTTTATTCGAAAATTGTGAAATTAGAAGCATCAAAAGTTCGTATATTACGGCTGCTTCAACACCCGAGAGAACTCCGTTTGGATTTGTTTTTAAGAATTGTAAGCTCACTGCAAATCCAGAAGCGACGACCGTTTATCTGGGAAGACCCTGGAGAATTTATGCTAAAACGGTTTTTATAAATTGCGATTTGGGAAAACATATCAAACCGGAAGGCTGGGAAAACTGGTCTAAACCCGATGCTGAAAAAAATACTTTTTATGCAGAATACAATTGTAAAGGCGAAGGTTTTCAGCCTAAAAATAGAGTTTCATGGTCGCATCAGCTTACTAAAAAAGAAGCTGAAAAATATACAATCGAAAACATTTTAAAAGATTCGATTGCTAATTGGTATTCGAAATAAAAATAAGCCCGCGGATTGTGCGGATTAAACGGGCTTACGCTGATTTTTCATCACTGAAAATTAGAAAATAAACCTTGGGAAACCCGTTTAATCCGTTAAAACCCGTGGACAATATATTAAATAATAAATATGAATTTAAAGTATTTTATCTTTCTGTTGATTTGCATAAGTTCATTTGCACAGAATAGTGAATTTCCAACTGCAAAAGTTGATTCAATTGTGAACAGAATTCAATTGCCTGTTTTTCCTGCGTATCAAATAAATATTGCAAAATTAGGAGCGAAAGGCGATTCTGTAACAAATAATAAAGCTGCATTTGACAAAGCCATGGCACTGTGTAAAAAGAACAATGGCGGAACGATTATAGTGCCTAAAGGAATTTATAAGATTAATGGGCCAATTCATTTTGTAAGCAACGTTAATCTTAAAATTGAAAAAGGGGCAAAAATTAAGTTTAGCGATAATCCTCAGGATTATTTGCCGTTGGTTTTAACAAGTTGGGAAGGTACCATTTTGTACAATTACAGTCCGTTGATTTATGCTTACGAATGCAATAATATCGCTATAACCGGCGAAGGAACAATTGATGGAGAAGGAGGCAAAACCTGGAAAACTTTTAAGGCTAAAGAAGCAAAGGGAAAAGATTTGAGTCGCGAGATGAATCATAATAATGCTGCTTTACAAGACAGAAATTTTGGTGAAGGTTATTTTTTACGACCGCAAATGATTCAGTTTTTTAAGTGTAAAAATATCCTGGTTGAGAACATTCGTATCGAAAATTCTCCGTTTTGGTGTTTGCATCTTTTAAAATCTGAAAGCATTACAGTTCGCGGAATAAGTTATAAATCGCTGAATTACAATAATGATGGTATTGATCCTGAATATGCTAAAGATGTTTTGATCGAAAATGTAACTTTTGATAATGGTGATGATAATGTTGCCATAAAAGCCGGTAGAGATCATGAAGGAAGAGCAAATTCGGCAACGCCAAGCCAGAATATTGTAATCAGGAATTGTAACTTTAAAGGACTTCATGGCGTTGTTTTAGGCAGCGAAATGTCAGCTGGAATTCAGAATGTGTATGTTGAAAATTGTAAAACGGTCGGATATTTAAAACGCGGAATTTATATTAAAACAAATGCTGATCGAGGTGGTTTTATAAAAAATATTTTTGTTCGAAATATACAATTAGACGAGGTCGAAGATTGTTTGTATATGACAGCCAATTATCATGGAGAAGGAAGTGGCTACCAATCGGACATTTCAAATATTCATTTTTCGAATATTACGTGTAATAAAGCATCAGAATCCGGGATTGTAATTCAGGGATTTCCGGAGAAAAAAATACGAAATATATCTTTGAAAAATATTGAAATTAAATCGGCTAAAAATGCTATTTCAAATGAAAATGCTGAAAATGTTTTAATGACCGATGTTTTTATTGGTAAGAGAGCGACTGTTCCTTCTGCAGCGAAATAGGTTTTTTTTGAGGTTCAAAGGGGCAAAGGTTCAAAGTTGCAGAGGTTTTTATTGACTTACTTAAAAGTGTCTAATATTCAAATAATACAAAACAATGAAATATAAATTAATAATAATCTGTTTAATATCTACTATTTGTTTTGCGCAAAAAACAACTGTTTATACCATTGGAGATTCTACAATGGCAAACAAAAAAGATCCGGATCGTAATCCAGAGCATGGATGGGCGCAGGTTTTACAGCCTTTTTTTAAAGATAATATTGTTGTTGAAAATAAAGCTGTAAATGGTAGAAGTACTAAAAGTTTTATCAATGAAAAACGCTGGGATTCGATTTATAAAAAATTAAAAAAAGGAGATTATGTTTTTATTGAATTTGGACATAATGATGAAAAAATAGAAGATTCTACAAGGTATACAAATCCGCATACGAGCTATAGATACAATTTGATTAAGTTTGTAAAAGAGAGTAGGGAAAAAGGAGCTATTCCGATATTACTGACTTCTATTGCCAGACGTAATTTTAATGAAAAAGGAGTTTTAGTGCCTACACATGGTGAATATCCTTTGGAAACCAGATTGGTAGCACAGGAATATAAAGTGCCTTTTATTGATTTGGAGTATCTTACCGAATTATTGGAGCAGTCTTATGGTCCTGAAAAATCAAAACAATTGCATTTACATTTTAAAGCTGGCGAAAACGCTTATTATGATAAGGATAAGGCCGATGATACACATCTTTCTTTATTAGGTGCGACGAAAATTGCTCAAATTGTTGTAGATCAAATTAAAACAATACAAGATTCATCTTTGGAAAAACTAAAAACAGGAATTAAATAATTTTGTAGTCTTAATTTTAGTTTTAAAGTTATTTTAAGAGACAAAAAGAATGTCTTAATTTATTATAGCAATATTTTTTAGGTCTAGTAGCAATTTGAAATTATTTGGATATTTGCACTTCTAAATATTGACGGGTTTTCAAATATTTTAGTAATTTTCGAAAAATGAGAGAACTTGGGCTCTCATTTTTTTTGGTGGTTAGTTTATTTTTTTATTTAAAATATTAAAAAATAATATTTTAAATTTTTTAAGGGAGAAGACTTCGTCTTCTCCTTTTTTGTTTCTTATTGCTCATGTTAAGATGACTATGTGTATTTATTTTTCTATAATTAAATCATTTCTTTAAAATGATTATGTAGTAAATGATTATGATAACTAAAAAAACAATATAGAATAATTATAAGTTTTTATTTATGAATAAAAACTTAATATTTTGATTGTTAGTGTTTTAAAATTTACTATTTTTACGTCTACTAATGATTAAGGTAAGTTAAAATTCTGATTTTTTCGGATGATTTCATTCCTGCCCAGGCCTTAACTCCCTTAATTTTATCTACGCCATTAAATTGAATATCGATTAGAGATACAATTTCCCCACTTGTATTTTTCTAAGATTTTTAAGATGTGTTATTTTAGTAACATGTTGTCTTTTCGTATTTGCGACGATTTTTTTTTGTTTTTTAAATTATTACCGCCGTTTAACATCTTATTCAAAGATGAGCTTTAAAGATGCTTTATGTAAAGCATCAACTATCAGCATCTGTATCATTTTCTGCCAACTTTTTTCTGTGTAATAAAATTGTTTGATAACCCTAATAATTGAATCTCATGAAGAATAAATTACTCTCCGTTATATTAATTTTATGTAGTTATACAGCTTATTCTCAGGTTGGTATTGGAACACCAATGCCTAATGCGTCTAGTCAATTAGAGATTGTAGCAAATGATAAAGGTTTGTTGATTCCCAGAATTAGCTTAACAGGTTCAACTGATACGACTACAATTGTAACTGGCAATGTAAATAGCTTATTAGTATTTAATACGGCTACTATTTCAGATATAAAACCGGGATATTACTATTGGTATGACAATAAATGGAATAGAGTTGTAATCTCAAATGAAATCACTATAAGTCCGGGTACGGTTGTTTATAATCCCACTAATCAACAATTTAGTTATGTTGATAATACGGGAACTACGCAGGTTATCGATATTACCTCGATCATAAAAGCAAGCGAAACCCTGACGACCCTTACCAACAACGGAGCAGGTTCTTATACTTATAAAAATGAAATAGGAACGGATGTCAACATTGATGTTGTCGGGGACGTTATCACCAATGCATCCTCCATTTTTAATGATCCTGCGGTCACCAATATTCTGGAACAAATTTCAAACAATACGGAAGGGAATGTGACTTTTGATTCGACCACCAACCAGTTTAGTTATGTTGACAATACAGGAACTACGCAAGTTGTTGATATTACCTCAATCATTAAAGCAAGCGAAACCCTGACCACCCTTACCAACAACGGAGCAGGTTCTTATACTTATAAAAATGAAATAGGGACAGATGTCAACATTGATGTTGTCGGGGACGTTATCACCAATGCATCATCTATTTTTAATGATCCGGCGGTCACCAATATTCTGGAACAAATTTCAAACAATACAGAGGGGAATGTGACTTTTGATTCGACCACCAATCAGTTTAGTTATGTTGACAATACTGGGACTACACAAGTTGTTGATATTACCACAATCATTAAAGCAAGCGAAACCCTGACGACCCTTACCAACAACGGAGCAGGTTCTTATACCTATAAAAATGAAATAGGAACAGATGTCAACATTGATGTTGTTGGGGACGTTATCACCAATGCCTCCTCTATTTTTAATGATCCGGCAGTAACGAATATTCTGGAGCAAATTTCAAACAATACGGAAGGGAATGTGACTTTTGATTCAACCACCAATCAGTTTAGTTATGTTGATAATACGGGAACCACGCAAGTTGTTGATATTACCTCAATCATTAAGGCAAGTGAAACCCTGACCACCCTTACCAATAACGGAGCGGGATCTTATACCTATAAAAATGAAATAGGGACAGATGTCAACATTGACGTTGTTGGGGATGTTATCACCAATGCATCCTCCATTTTTAATGATCCGGCGGTCACCAATATTCTGGAGCAAATTTCAAACAATACGGAAGGAAATGTGACTTTTGATTCGACCACCAATCAGTTTAGTTATGTTGACAATACGGGAACTACACAAGTTGTCGATATTACCTCAATCATAAAAGCAAGCGAAACCCTGACTACCCTTACCAATAACGGAGCAGGATCTTATACGTATAAAAATGAAATAGGAACAGATGTCAACATTGATGTTGTCGGGGATGTTATTACCAATGCATCCTCCATTTTTAATGATCCGACGGTAACGAATATTTTGGAGCAAATTTCAAACAATACAGAGGGGAATGTGACTTTTGATTCGACGACCAATCAGTTTAGTTATGTTGACAATACGGGAACCACACAAGTTGTCGATATTACCTCGATCATTAAAGCAAGCGAAACCCTGACCACCCTTACCAATAACGGAGCGGGTTCTTATACGTATAAAAATGAAATAGGGACAGATGTGAACATTGATGTTGTTGGGGATGTTATCACCAATGCATCGTCTATTTTTAATGATCCGACGGTAACGAATATTTTGGAGCAAATTTCAAACAATACAGAAGGAAATGTAACTTTTGATTCTACTACCAATCAGTTTAGTTATGTTGATAATACAGGAACTACGCAAGTTGTTGATATTACCTCGATCATTAAAGCAAGCGAAACCCTGACCACCCTTACCAATAACGGAGCGGGTTCTTATACGTATAAAAATGAAATAGGGACAGATGTGAACATTGATGTTGTTGGGGATGTTATCACCAATGCATCGTCTATTTTTAATGATCCGACGGTAACGAATATTTTGGAGCAAATTTCAAACAATACAGAAGGAAATGTAACTTTTGATTCTACTACCAATCAGTTTAGTTATGTTGATAATACAGGAACTACGCAAGTTGTCGATATTACCTCAATTATTAAAGCAAGCGAAACCCTGACGACCCTTACCAATAACGGAGCGGGTTCTTATACCTATAAAAATGAAATAGGAACGGATGTCAACATTGATGTTGTTGGGGACGTTATCACCAATGCATCATCTATTTTTAATGATCCTGCGGTAACGAATATTCTGGAGCAAATTTCAAACAATACAGAGGGGAATGTGACTTTTGATTCGACCACCAATCAGTTTAGTTATGTTGACAATACGGGAACTACGCAAGTTGTTGATATTACCACAATCATTAAAGCAAGCGAAACCCTGACGACCCTTACCAACAACGGAGCAGGATCTTATACGTATAAAAATGAAATAGGAACAGATGTCAATATTGATATTATCGGGGATGTTATCACCAACGCATCATCTATTTTTAATGATCCTGCGGTAACGAATATTCTCGAACAAATTTCAAATAATACAGAAGGAAATGTAACTTTTGATTCGACGACCAACCAGTTTAGTTATGTTGACAATACGGGAACTACGCAAGTTGTCGATATTACCTCAATCATTAAAGCAAGTGAAACCCTGACCACTTTAGATAAAAACCCTCTAAACAACGGCCAGTATGTTTATACCAATGAGGATAATATTACATCAACAATTGATGTTATTGGCGATGTTATAAGCAATGCATCGACGATATTAAATGATCCTACTTTTGTAACGGAACTAACGAATGTTATACAAGATCAGGAAACCGTTACTACCTTATCTCAAAATCTGACATCAGGAGCGATCACTTATAATAATGAAGCTGGGACAGCTTTTATTTCACAAGTTAGAAGTACAGATGCAGCAAATATTATAACAGTTGGAACAGATGGTGGAGCATTATTGACTCCTTCTGCAATTACTTCAGCTACAACAGTTTCTAACACAAGTTCCGGAAATGATTTAAGTACCACTGTAAATGGAGTAATAGGAACAGCAATTCCGATAATTAATACCAATGTTTTGACTGCATCTGGTAATTCTTTAACTGCAACTATAAACGGAATTGCCAGTAATACAATAGATTTAACTTCTGTTATTAATGAAGGAGAAACAACGACTAATATGTTACAAGATCCCATTACAGGGATTATTACTTATACTAATGAAAATGCAGATAGCCAGACCGCTATTTTAAGAAGTAATGATGCAGATAATATATTGACAGTTGGAACAGATGGAGGAACATTATTGACTCCTAACGCTATTAATTCGGCGACAACGGTCTCTAATACGAGTTTTGCAAATGATTTAAGCACCATAGTAAATGGAATAACGGGAACAGCAGTTCCGATTATTAATACAAATATTTTAGATACATCAGGCAATACCATAACTTCAACTATTAATGGTGTTGCAAGTAATGCAATAGATTTGACTTCTGCAATCGCAGCAGGAACTACAAATGATATAAACTTGGCAGGCAATACTTTAACATCTAATGTAAACGGAATAATATCGACAACAGGTACAGTAAGTAGTGTCTCAAATACTTCTACAGCCAATATAGCAACAGTAACAGTAAACGGACTAGCAAGTACCGGAGCTCCGATTATTAATACAAATATTTTAGATACATCTGGTAATACCTTAACTTCGACTATAAATGGTGTTGTAAGTAATCCAGTAGATTTAACTTCTGCAATTGTGGCAGCGACTACAAATGATTTAAGCCTGGCAGGTAATACCTTAACATCTAATGTAAATGGAATAATATCAACATCAGGTACAGTAAGCGGAGTATCAAATGCTTCTACCGCCAATACTTCAACAGTTACCGTAAATGGTATAACTAGCACAGGAGCACCAATAGTAAATACAAATGTTTTAGAAACAACTGGTAATGTTTTAACCGCAACTATAAATGGAGTTGTCAGTAATCCAATTGACTTAGTTGGTTTAGTTGATAATGCAATTTCAAGATCAGATATTACAACAACAACTCCTGCTTCAGTATTAGCAGTAACAGGTACAGGAGCGACATTAGCAGCAGCAACAGTTAATATTGTTCCTTCAACGGTTGAAGGGAATGTTTTAACCACAACTGCAACCGGAGTAGAATGGAAGGCACCAGCGAAACTAAACGTATTTGGCATCAAAATTACTTCTACTGATTATACATTAGGTGATGCCGATTACACAGTTATTGCCAGAAATTTAACAGGGGATATTACGCTTACACTTCCTGATGCTGCCACAAATACAGGTCGGGTTTTAGTATTTAATCAAAATACAGTTTCATCAGGTGGTACTCCAGTTGTAGTTAATTTCAATGTCCCTGTAATATATTCAGACACTGCCTCATATCCATATATTGCCGCAAGCGTATTTGGTGGTGTAACAGGAGGAAGTTTAAAAATAACTTTGCAGTCAGATGGAATAAATTGGTATGTAATTAATTATACAATGTAAGATTGCAGTAAAAGTAATTATTGATGATCTTGAAAAAGTCAAATATTTCACGCTAACTTGCTAGCGAAATAAAATAAAGGTAATTTTACTTATTATCATCGAAAGTGTTGATATATAGTAATATAGTCATTGAATTTTTAAACATTATAAATTCAAAAGAATATGATTAAAGTTTATATAAAAGCCAGTATTATATTAATGTTTTTTGATGTACAACTTTCTGCGCAAACTGTTAATTTAGGTGACTTGTCAATTGCTTCTAATACTCAGTTTGCTACAATGTTTGATTTTGACAATAAGCCAAACGGAGATTTTTTAATTGACGGAGATTTCATGGTATATGCCAATTTCAATAATGACGGATTAGTTACTTACAGTACAATTAGCAACGGGAAAACATTTTTCATCGGAACACAGGAGCAACTCATTAAAGGTTCGGAAATTGCACATTTTCAAAATATTGTTTTTGATAATATATCGGCATTGGTTCCTTTTCATTTAAGTAGTACGATTGAGATTGGCAGTAATGTGCAGTTTAAAAATGGAATTATTGACGCTGATACTTATAATGGTAAAATGATTTTTGATCAGAATGCTTTTCATTCCGATGCTAGCAACCTGAGTTTTGTTGATGGAAAAGTAGAAAACATTGGAAATTTAGATTTTGAATTTCCAATTGGTGATAATTTTTATTTCAGACCTTCATATCATGATAAAGCAGCAAATACAAATAACGTATATACTACTCAATATTTTTTTCAAAGTGCAGGAAGTCTTCATCCGTATACCAGTAAAGAAGATATAATTATTACTATTGATGAAGCTGAATATTGGAATGTAATCCAAAATCAGGGAAGCGAAAAAATTGTACTAAGTCTAACATTAGATACACATACTACTCCGGCTTCTTTTTTTGAAGAAAAAACAGATACAGAACTGGCCATAGTTCGTTGGGATGATGTAACGTCGAAATGGATAAATGAAAAAGGAGTAACAACTGATCTTCTGACAGGAGCCGATTACACAAAAATGGTAACAACACAAGTTACCGGATATGGTCTTTTTACAATTGCAATAGTTCCTAAAACAATTCCGGTACCTGATGATATAATTGTTTATAATGCGATATCACCAAATGGAGATGGCCTTAATGATAGTTTTCATATACTGGGAATTGATAAATACCCCGATAATAGAGTTGAGATTTATAATCGCTGGGGAATAAAAGTTTATGACGCAGATTCATACAATGAAAGTGATATTATGTTTAGAGGTTATTCAGAAGGACGTGATACGGTTAACCGAAATGCAGGGCTTCCTGCTGGTACTTATTTCTATATTTTGAAATACAAAAAAGGAAACGAAACAATTAATAAAACAGGGTATCTGTATATTAATAATGATAAATAAGTGATTAGGAGATCCTAAAAAATTTTTCATCATCATTGTTGCATTCAATATTTTTCACATCTTTTACAATAGATTTAGAATTCATGTAATTAGTAGTTTCTTCTGCTAATCGACTAATAAATAATAGTATTTTTTTTCATTAAATATAAAACCAGTAATTCTAATTACTGGTTTTTTTTGTCTTGTTTTGGTATAAGTTGTTGGTTTTGTGGTATATAATGTGGTGTCGTATTTCTAAAACGCTTTATCTGTTTTAATATTCCCCTCTTTATTCATTATACCCTAATCTACAACACTAAAGACTTTTTAAGGCAAAAAAAGATTGTATTAACGAAGACCTTTGCACTTTATAACTACGAAAATATTCGTTTAAATAATTAACTATTATGAAGAATAAATTACTTCCATTACTTCTTGTCATTGGTAGCTATTCTGCTTATTCGCAGGTAGGTATCGGAAAAGTGAATCCAAATCGTTCAGCGCAGCTAGAGGTTTTTGCCAGCGATAAAGGTATCTTAATTCCAAGAGTAAAATTAACAGGGTCAACGGATGCTACCAGTATTGTAAATGGTAACGTTGAAAGTTTAATGGTTTTTAATACGGCTGATGTTGCCGATATCAAATCCGGTTACTACTATTGGTTTGATAATAAATGGAACAGAATTCTTATTTCTGGTGAAGCTTCTGGAGCTGCCGGAAGTGTGATTTATAACTCGGATACAAAACAGTTTACTTATATAGATGCTGCCGGTAATACTCAAATTGTTAACATTGCCGATGTTATCAAAGGAAATGAGACTGTTACAACCCTTGTTAATAGAGGAGAGGGGTTATATACTTACAAAAATGAGGAAGGAACAGAAGTTGACATCAATGTGGTTGGAGATGTTGTTGCAAATGCTTCAACAATTTTCAATAATGCAGAAGTTACAAATTTCATCAAGGAAATTTCAGAACAGACAGCCGGAAGTGTAACCTACAATTCAGAGACAAAACAGTTTAGTTATGTTGATGTTGCCGGGAATACTCAGGTAGTTAACATTGCTGATGTTATCAAAGGAAGTGAGACAGTTACAACTCTTGAGAATAAAGGAGAGGGATTGTATATCTATAAAAATGAGGAAGGAACTGAGGTTAATATTGATGTGGTTGGAGATGTTGTTGCCAATGCTTCAACAATTATCAATAATTCAGAATTCAAGA
>NZ_FRBX01000009.1 GCF_900142715.1 Flavobacterium pectinovorum
GTTCAGCAGGATAAACTATACATATATAATTAAACAAGCTTCTCCTTATATATAGGTAGCAAAAAATAAACCCGACAAGTTTAAAAAATGTCGGGTTGTGTTATTTATTCTATTACTATATATAGGTATATTATTTTTTATTGAGTGTTTTTGCCTTTTCTTCCCAATGCTCCATCAAATCATTATAATTAACTGGATTTGCAGGTTTTTGATTTATTAATCGACCGGATTCAAATGCTCTGACAAGAATGGTTTCTATTAAATAGTCTTCATTTACTTCATAAGGCTTATATTCTGTTTTTAAACTTATGTCAAATAAATTGGCCGTGGTATTTGAGACAAATGCCTTGAAACCACTTTTTAGAGTTCGGATTAATTCATATGTTGTAATTCCGGTTTGACGATGAATTAATTTTACCAAAATTTGACCTTGTTTTCTAGAGAGCTTTTTAAGTCGCTCTTCAAATTCGTTATTAAGGTAATCTTCTACAATTTTAAAATATTTCTTTTTCTCACGATTTGTTTTTAAACGTGCCATTCCTTTATTTAAAGCTGTCAATCTATCTGATGCTAATTTTGCGTACGGATAGGTTTTATAAACTCTGTTTTGAAGAATCAAAAATTGTTTCTGCGCTTCGGGGTCCAGCTTTTCTTTAGATATTATAATCTCTGGCAACTCGATTGTATCGTTTAAGATAGAATCTTGTTCGGTAAGGATATATCCCATTTCCTGATTTTCTTTTGGAGTAACCTGAGCCTGAGTTGTAAAAGAAACCGATATAAAAAACAAAATAATGTAGGTAAATCTCATAGAGTCATAATTTAAATGTAAAATTATATATTTATATACAACTCTAATACCAAATTTATAAATTAGCGCAAAAATATTTTTATGAGTACGAAATCTATCTTAAAAGATACCTCTATTGCTTTTCTGGAAAGTTACCTAAATAACGCCTCTCCTACTGGTTATGAAAGTGAAGGGCAAAAACTTTGGATGAATTATTTAAAACCTTACGTTGATACTTTTATTACGGATACTTATGGTACTGCTGTGGGAGTTATTAATCCTGATGCTCCTTTTAAAGTAGTCATTGAGGGACATGCTGATGAAATTTCCTGGTATGTAAACTATATTACTGATGATGGCTTATTGTATGTAATTCGCAATGGTGGTTCTGATCATCAAATTGCACCATCGAAAAGGGTTCATATTCATACTAAAAAAGGAATTGTAAAAGGTGTTTTTGGATGGCCGGCTATTCATACAAGATTACGTGATAAGGAAGAAACCCCAAAACTCAGTAATATTTTTATCGATTTAGGCTGTGAAAACAAAGAACAGGTTGAAGCGATGGGTGTTCATGTAGGTTGTGTGATTACATATCCTGATGAATTTATGATATTAAACGAAAATAAATTTGTTTGTCGCGCTATAGATAACAGAATGGGCGGTTTTATGATTGCCGAAGTTGCCCGTTTATTGCATGAAAATAAAAAGAAATTACCTTTTGGGTTGTATATTGTAAACTCTGTTCAGGAAGAGATTGGTTTGCGTGGTGCCGAAATGATTGCACAAACTATTAAACCAAATGTTGCAATTGTAACTGATGTTTGTCATGACACAACTACTCCTATGATCGATAAAAAGGTTGAAGGCGACCTTAAAATGGGAAGAGGTCCTGTTATTGCTTATGCACCGGCTGTACAAAATAAATTGCGAGATTTAATTATAGATACTGCCGAAGAAAATAAAATTCCGTTTCAACGCAGTGCGATTTCAAGAGCCACTGGAACAGATACTGATGCTTTTGCTTACAGTAATGGTGGCGTGGCTTCGGCTTTAATTTCGCTGCCTTTACGTTATATGCATACTACTGTAGAAATGGTTCATAAGGAAGATGTTGAAAATGTTATTCAATTGATTTATAAATCTTTATTGAAAATTGAAAATAATGAGACTTTTTCTTATTTCAAATAAAAAATAATTTTAAACGTCAATTCGGTTATTAATTGGCCGAATTGACAAATAGAAAAACAATATGAAAATTTTACTACTCGAAGACGATTTTACTTTATCTAAAGAAATCTCAACATTCTTTACTTTAAAAGGATTCGAGTGTATTCCTTATTATGATGGTTCATTATTATTGAAAAAATATTTTCCGTATGAATATGATTTAATAATTCTGGATATTAATGTTCCCGGAATCAATGGAATCGATGTTTGTAAAGGTATTCGGGAAGTCGATAAAAAAACACCTATTATAATGTTGACTGCTTTTAGTGAAATTGAAGATAAACTGACTTCTTTTGATAATGGAGCTGATGATTATTTGGTGAAACCTTTTCATTTTGAAGAATTATATGCCCGAATTTCATCTCTTTTAAGAAGAAAAGAGATTCCGCAACAGGTTGAGAAAAAAATTTCTATTGAAGATTTAGAAATATTCGAAGATGACATGAAAGTTTTTCGCTCTGGCGAAGAAATTAAATTAACCCCAAAAGAGTTTAAACTTATTTTGATTTTGGCTCATGCCAAAGGAAAAGTGCTTTCTAAACAATTTATTGCCGAAAAACTTTGGGATTATCATATAGAAACAAATCAGAATACGATTGAGGTTTACATTAATTTTTTAAGAAAGAAAATAGATAAAGACCACGAAATAAAATTGATTCGAACCAAAATTGGCTACGGCTATTATTTAAGCAATCAGGAATGACTTTAAAAAACCGGATATCACTTTTAGTAAGTTTATTATTTACAATCCTTTTTGGGTTGGCTTCTACATTGATATTTGTTTTATATTCTAATTTTAGAAAAGAAGAATTCCGTGATCGATTAGAAATAAAAGCACTTTCTAATATTAAATTACTGGTAAACGTTAAAGAAGTAGACGATCAGCTTTTGAAAATGATTGATCAAAATTCGATTAATAAATTGTATGATGAAAAGACATTGGTTTTTGATTCTCACTTTAAACTTATTTATAGCAGTATTGATGATGCTAAAATTAACTGGTCTATTGATGATTTAAAATATTTAAAGAAAAATAAAACTTTTTTTAAACAGCAGGGCGATTATGAAGTTTATGGTGTTTTTTATGACACTAAAGACAAAGATTTTTATGCCCTTATATCTGCAACAGATGATTATGGGAAACGAAAATTACTTTTTTTACGATATACCTTAATTATATCTTATATCTTTTTTACTTGTATTTGTTGGGTATTAACTTCATTCATGGTTAAAAAGGCAATGAGTCCTTTAAATATATTCCATCAAAAAATTAAAAATATAAACGAGAATAATCTTGATACTCGTATTGCTTCTAAAAGCAATAAAAATGAAATTGATTTGATTGCAAATGAATTTAATTTCATGATGGATCGCATCGAAATATCCTATCAAAAACAAAAAGAGTTTACCGCACACGCTTCGCACGAGCTTAGAACTCCCCTATCCAGAATTACATCGCAAATTGAAAATACTATTGAAGATTCTGCAACATCTATAAAGGGTAAAAGCTTCCTAAAAACAATTTTATCTGATGTGAATCAATTAACCGAATTAATTAATTCGTTATTGATTTTGTCTAAAATAGACAATAAAAATCATGAGAATTATGAAGTTCAAAGAATGGATGAGATTTTATTTTCTGCTATTGAAAATTTAAATAAAAGCTTTCCTGATTTTGTTATTCTTTTTGAAATGGAAGAAAATGAAAATCTGGATACTGCTTTAGAAATAAAAGGAAATAAAAATCTGCTGGAAATTGCTATAAGTAATGTTCTAAAAAATGCTTGTGTTTACTCTGACAACAAACAAGCTATTGTAAAAATTAGTATTGAAAACGATAACCTTATTATTTCAATTTCTAATATTGGAAAGACTTTAACGGAGAACGAACAAAAAAATCTCTTTCAGCCTTTTATGCGTGGCGAAAACTCAAAAGGAACTGCAGGTTTTGGGCTTGGATTACGCATTGTAAACCGTATTTTAACACTGCATAACGCCAAAATTATATATAGTGTCCCTTTTGAAAACACCAACTTATTTCAGTTGATTTTTCATTCAACTTAAATTTTTAAGGTCTTTTTAAGTTCTTTCTTAAGGTGTCTTAAAGTCTCGCGATAGCATCTTTGTATCAAATAAAACCGATACAATGAAAAAGTTATTTGCAATACTACTATTGATTTTAATACATCCGGTAGGTTTCGCACAAAAGCCATTCACTTTAGAAGAGTGCGAAAGTCAATTTCTAAAAAACAATCTTTTCCTGCTTGCATCTCAATACAATATTGATGCTTCAAAAGCACTTACAATTCAGTCCAAAATTTGGGAAAATCCAACAATTACTGCAGAATTAAATGCGTACAATCCTGAAAGAAATCAATATTTTGATATTGGAAAAGAAGGACAAAAAGCATTTGGTATCGAACAGCTAATTTATTTAGGTGGAAAAAAACGCAATGAAATTAAATTGGCGCAAACTAATGAGAAATTAGCCGAACTACAATTTAATGATTTATTAAGGACGTTAAAACTACAATTACGCAAAAGTTTCTATACCGTTTATTACAACACAAAAAGTCTCGAAACGACTGACGATCAGTTAACTCACATTGAAGATTTAATCAACTCCTATTCGGTTCAGGTTCAAAAAGGAAATATTCCTTTAAGAGATCTTGTTCGTTTACAATCGTTATATCTAAATTTTAAAAATGAACGAATGGAAGTTGTAAATAATAATATTGAAGAACAGGGAAACCTGAAATTATTATTGAACTCACAAGAAAATATAGTTCCTCAAATTTCTAAAGAAGAATTTAATAAATATCTAAAAGAAATTCCTTTTGATCTTAAAAACTTTCAGGATGAAGCCATTGTAAATCGCCCTGATTATCTGGCCAAACAAAAAGACATCGAAGCAAATGAACTGAATGTTAAATGGCAAAAATCACTTTCTGTTCCTGATATTACTGTGGGCGCAAATTATGACCAACGCAGTGGCGCTTTTAACAAGGAAGCTAATCTTACACTTGGAATTCCTTTACCGCTTTGGAACAAAAACAAAGGAAATATCAAATATGCCCAAACCATTTTAGAGCAATCAAAAGTCGAAAAACAAAATTTTGATCTGCAATTGCAAACCGAAATTACATCGGCCTGGAACAAATGGGATGAATCCCGTAAAAACTATATTGTAATAAAACCAACAGTAAATTCGGATTTTGAGGCTGTCTACAATGGTATTTTAACCAATTTTCAAAAACGAAATATCAGTTTACTGGAGTTTACAGATTTCATGGAAAGTTATAATCAGGCGGCTGTTCAGTTAAATGAACTGAAGAAAAGAGTAGCACTATCCGGCGAAGAATTAAATAGTACAATCAACAAAGACTTATTTTAAAACTAAATAAAATGAAATATAAACTAATTATAGGAATTGCTCTTGTCAGTCTATCAATTACAAGCTGCAAAAAAGAAGTTGAAAACCCTGAAACCAATACTTCTTTTGCATTAAGTGATGCAATGCTAAAAACAACTACAACGGCTGTGGCAGAAACTCAACCTGTAAAAAATGAATTGAGCTTTTACGGAAAAATTACAGCTGACAATAATAAAATGATTGACGTTTATCCGCTTGTTGGCGGAAATGTAATCAAAGTAAATGTAGAACTTGGAGACTATGTTCGCAAAGGTCAGGTTTTGGCAACTATTAGAAGTACTGATGTTGCCGATTTTGAAAAACAATCTATCGATGCAAAAGGTGATTTATTAGTAGCCAAAAATAAATTAAAAGTTGCTCAGGAATTATTCGACGGAAAATTAAATTCTGAAAGTGATGTTTTTGAAGCAAAATCAGAAGTAAATAAAGCGCAGTCTCAATTAAGCAAAATCCAGGAAACATATAAAATTTATAATATTAAAGCAGGATCTATTTATGAAGTTACAGCTCCTATTAGTGGTTTTATCATCCAAAAAAGTATCAATCAGGATATGCTTTTGAGAAATGACCGCTCTGAAAATATTTTTGATATAGCTGAAATTAGCGAAGTTTGGGCATTAGCCAATATTAATGAAATCGATATTAATAAAGTAAAATTAGGAATTGATGCTGACGTTACAACTTTAAGTTATCCTGATAAAGTTTTTAAAGGTAAAGTCGATAAAATCTTTAACGTGATTGATCCTGAAACAAAAGCTATGCAAGCTCGTATAAAATTGAAAAATCCGGATTTTATGCTAAAACCGGATATGAATGCAAATATCAAATTATCTTATAATGAAGGAAAATCAATGATTGCAGTACCAAGCAAAGCAATTGTTTTTGATAAAAGTAAAAACTTCGTAATGGTATTTAAAGATCGTCATAATATTGAAACCAGACAAGTTGAAGTTTATAGTGTAGTTGGTGATGTCACTTACATTTCGAATGGTTTAAAAGAAAACGAGAAAGTTATTACAAACAATGAGTTATTTATTTATCGCGCTTTAAACGAATAAGACATGAACAAATTCATACGAAATATTATTGCTTTTTCGCTTAAGAATAAAGCATTTACCTTCTTTTGGGTAGGATTACTGGCTGTTGCAGGATTTATTTCTTTTAAAAATATGCCAATCGATGCTTTTCCGGATGTAACGAATACTCAAATTATTATCATTACACAATGGAATGGAAAAAGTGCTGAAGAGGTAGAACGTTTTGTTACTTCTCCTATAGAAATCTCTATGAACTCGGTACAAAAAAAGACCAGTGTTCGTAGTATTACCATGTTTGGATTATCTGTTATTAAAATTATTTTTGATGATGGTGTCGACGATACTTTTGCACGCTTACAGGTAAACAACTTATTAAAAAATGTATCGTTACCAGATGATGTAGAACCAGATGTTCAGCCACCTTATGGGCCAACCGGTGAAATTTTCAGATATATTGTAAAAAGTGACAGTCGAGACAGTAGAGAATTATTAACTTATCAAAATTGGGTTATTGATAAACAGCTTCGTTCTGTTCCTGGTGTTGCCGATTTAAATGTTTTTGGAGGTCAGACTAAAACTTATGAAGTTGGTGTTGATCCAATAAAATTGGCTAAATACAACATTACGCCGCTTCAGGTTTATAATGCGGTTAATGCCGGAAACTTAAATGTTGGTGGAGATATTATCGAAAAAAATGGACAGGCATTTGTTGTTCGCGGTGTCGGGCTTTTAAAATCGATTCAGGATATTGAAAATATTATTGTAGATGATGCTAACGGAAATCCGATTTTAGTAAAAAACTTAGCTTCTGTTTATGAAAGTTCAATGCCGAGAGTTGGACAAACCGGTATAGGCAAAAACGACGATGCCGTTGAAGGAATTGTTGTAATGCGTAAAGGTGAGAATCCGCAGGAAACATTGGCATTGATTAAAGCCAAAATAAAGGATTTGAATGACAATGTTCTTCCAAAAGACATTAAAATAGAAACTTTTTATGACCGTGATAATTTGATGAATTTCACGACAGAAACAGTAATGCATAACTTATTTGAAGGTATTATCCTCGTAACATGTGTAGTGTTTCTTTTTATGGCAGATTGGAGAACAACTTTTACAGTTTCTATAGTAATTCCGTTATCGTTATTGTTTGCCTTTTTGTGCCTGAAAATGATGGGGATGAGTGCCAATTTGTTGAGTTTGGGTGCAGTCGATTTCGGAATTATTATTGATGGTGCGGTGGTAATGGTCGAAGGATTATTTGTGGTATTGGACCACCGTGCACATCAATTAGGAATGACGGCATATAATAAAATTGCAAAAGGCAGTTTGATTAAAAAAACGGGAGCTGAAATGGGTAAAGCTATTTTCTTTTCTAAATTAATCATTATAACTGCTTTACTCCCAATTTTCTCATTCCAGAAAGTGGAAGGAAAAATGTTCTCTCCGTTGGCTTATACTTTAGGTTTTGCTTTAATGGGCGCATTGCTTTTTACTTTAACATTAGTTCCGGTTTTATCACATTTACTTTTAAATAAAAATGTAAAGGAAAAAAACAATCCTTTTGTTAATTTCTGGGATCGAATTGTAAGTAAAAGTTTTGCCTGGACATTCAAGCATAAAGTAAAAACTTTAATCGCTTCGACAGCTATTTTAGTAGCAGTTTTCTTTTCGGCTACGTTTTTAGGAACTGAATTTTTACCTCAATTAAATGAAGGTGCTTTATGGGTAACGGCAGAATTACCAATGAGTACTTCTTTACCGCAAAGTGTAGAAACAGCCGCAATGATTAGAAAAGATCTGGAAAGCTTTCCTGAAGTAAAAAATGTTTTATCTCAAACCGGAAGAAGTAATGACGGAACTGACCCGAATGGTTTTGGGTTTATCCAGCTCCAGGTTGATTTGAAACCCAAATCAGAATGGACCCGAAAAATTACGATGGATGATTTGATTAATGAAATGGATCAAAAATTAAAGGTTCACCAGGGAATAACTTATAATTATTCGCAGCCTGTTATCGATAATGTTGCTGAATCTGTGGCTGGTTTTAAAGCCTCAAATGCAGTAAAAATATATGGTGATGATCTTGACAAATTGGATGAATTATCAAATGAAGTTTTAGCTCAAATAAAAGATATTCCGGGTATTAAAGATGCCGGAATTTTAAGAAACGTTGGACAACCGGAAATCAGTGTAATTCTCGATAGAGATAAAATGGCCGCATATGGAGTAACTTTAAGTGATGCTCAAGCTGTTCTGGAACTTGCATTTGGAGGAAAAACAGCAACTCAAAAATATGAAGATGAAAAGAAATTTGATGTAAGGGTTCGTTTTTCTAAAGAATACCGTAAAGATGAAAATGATATTAGTGAACTTAAAGTTCCAACAATTAGCGGAATCAAAATTCCATTGAAAGAAATTTGCGATCTAAAAACCGTTACTGGTCCGGCTTTTATTTACAGAGATAATACCAAACGTTTTATTGGAGTTAAATTTTCTGTTCGTGATCGTGATTTAGGAAGCACAATTGCAGAAGCGCAGGCAAAAGTGGCAAAAATGAAAATGCCGCAGGGATATACAGTGGGCTGGACAGGAGAATTTGAAAATCAGGTTCGTGCCAGTGCGCGTTTGGCTCAGGTGGTTCCAATCAGTTTAATCGGGATTTTTGTTCTGTTGTTTATTTTGTTCGGAAATATTAAGGATTCCTTACTTGTTTTGGCGAATGTTCCGTTTGCAATTATCGGGGGAATCATGGCTTTACATCTTACCGGAATGAATTTTGGAATCTCTGCCGGTGTTGGTTTTATTGCCTTACTAGGGATTTGTATTCAAAACGGTGTGATTCTAATTTCTGAATTCCACCATAATCTAAAAGCAAAACTATCTCTCGAAGAATCCATTTTTACTGGAGTAAAAGCCAGAACAAGAGCTGTAGTTATGACAGCGCTTATGGCCTCAATAGGTTTAATGCCAGCAGCAATTTCAACAGGAATTGGTTCTGAATCACAAAAACCATTGGCAATTGTTATTATTGGAGGATTAATTACTGCAACAATCTTAACATTATTAGTGTTCCCAATTATATTTTGGGTATTCAATCGAAAAAAGCACGTTCCTATTGAATAGTGTTTTAAAAATAAATTAATTTGGTTTGATTAATTTGACTTGGTTTTAAAAAAGAAAAGCATCATTATTATTAATGGTGCTTTTTTGATTTTAAGCTTTAAGGCTTTTTAAGATCAAAAAAATGAATTTTACCGCAGAGTTCACAAAGATTTTTTACTATTAGCCTTTTATAAAAAACACAAAGTTCGCAAAGCTTTGTATTGATTTAGCTTTGCGAACTTTCTGTCTAATAGGAAGTACAATCTTTGTGAACTCTGCGGTAAATAACTACTCGATAATAATCAATTTCAAATTACCACAAAAAAAAAGACCCTCTGCTCAAAGAAGATCTTTTTTGTATACTAACTCAAACTTTTTTTAACTCTTATTTCAAATCTTTCAAAAGAGCGATTGCATCTGTTGCGTTTGATAATTGTGCATATTTTAAAGCTGTATATCCTTTTTCGTTTTTGTCACCAGGACGAGCGCCGCTAGCTAATAAAACTTTAATAATTTCAACTTTGTTATAACGTGCAGCTGTCATTAAAGGAGACATATCGTCTGACTTTTCATTAACGTTAGCACCATATTCAATAAATTTTTTAACTACTTCGATGTCACCTTTACTAACAGCAACGTTTAGTGGAGTTGCATCCCAAGCTGAAACTTCAACTGGCTGTTTTACTACTACTTGTTGATTTGAAGCCATTGATACATTTGCAAATGCAACTAAAGCTAGTCCTAAATAAATAACTGAATTTTTCATAATGATTGTGTGTTAAATTGATTGATAAATATTTGATTGATAATGGGTTGTTGTTAAATTCTATACAAATGTAAATTAAATTCAAGTACATTGCATTACAAGGTACTTTGTTTTAACTAATTCTTAACATTTAATTAATAAACTAATAATGACAAGAGCGTTTAATTATTGTTTCCACATAATAGACGCAGCAAAAGTAAAAATGTTACACTTAATTGAATATTTTTAGAAAAATAAATCGTGGAATTTTCAGAAAATGGACAAACAATCTTCTATCTTTTTAACGTTAGTGCAAAAGGAAGTGCAAAAAAAGCTCGAGAATTAAATAAAAACTAAATAAATACTGAGTAAAACATAAATTAACAATCTAAATACGGCAATTTTAAAGAAAAGCTAAAAAGAAAGAAAATACATCTGATTTCAATGCATTTCTTTAACATTTTTTTCAATAAATTGAATTAGTGCGAGTTTTTAAATCTGTATTTTAACTTAAAATACACTTCATAAAAAGGAAAAAATCATAAAAAGTGTGAAAGACAATTGAAGATTTAGAGACAAAACAAAAAGCCACAGATTACATGATCAAAAGATTATTAAAATCAAATTAATCATGTAATCTGTGGCTAAATATTCTCAAGCTTGCCTTACAGATAATTTCTATAAGACAAGATAAAATAACTATTTTTTAGAAGCGAGATATTCTACGACGTTTTTTTCAATACGTTCATCAATATTGTCAATGTTTGCCTTAACAAATTTTTCTCCTAAAATATTCTCGTATAACTCAATATATCTTTCAGAAACAGATTCTATATAAGTATCTGTCATTTCTGGAATTTGTTGTCCTTCCTGACCCTGGAAACCATTTTCAATCAACCAACGACGAACAAACTCTTTAGATAATTGTTTTTGCTCCTCTCCTTTTTCCTGTCTTTCCTGATAACCATCAGCATAAAAATAACGAGAAGAATCAGGAGTATGAATTTCATCAATTAAAACGATTACACCGTCTTTTGTTTTTCCAAATTCGTATTTAGTATCAACTAAAATTAAACCACGGCTTGCCGCAATTTCAGTTCCTCTTTGAAACAAATCACGTGTGTATTTTTCTAAAACAATATAATCTTCTTCAGAAACAATCCCTTTTGCTAAAATATCTTCACGAGAAATATCTTCGTCGTGAGAACCATTATCTGCCTTTGTAGTTGGCGTGATAATTGGTTTAGGAAACTTATCATTTTCTTTTAAACCTTCGGCCATAGTTACTCCGCAAATTTGTCTTCTTCCTGCTGCATATTCACGGGCAGCATGACCAGAAACATATCCACGAATTACCATTTCTACTTTAAAAGGCTCACATAAATGCCCTACAGCAACATTAGGATCTGGTGTTGCAATCAACCAGTTTGGTACAATATCTTCTGTTAATTCCATGAATCTTGTAGCAATCTGATTCAAAATTTGCCCCTTGTACGGAATTCCTTTTGGTAAAACCACATCAAAAGCCGAAAGTCTATCCGTTGCCACCATTACCAAAAGTTCATCATTAATATTATAAACTTCTCTAACTTTTCCTCGGTAAACTGATTTTTGATTTGGGAAATTAAAATTTGTAGTTGTGATTGTATTGCTCATTATCCTAAGTTGTGTTTTGTTTTATGAATGCAAATTTAAAACTATTTCACAGAGTTACACAATGAAAAGACAGAGATCATCAAGAAATGTGATATTTTATAAATTATAATCTCTTCAAAAAAATAATATTCCAATAAACGTATTAATTATCTGCTATTTATAATACAAAAAGAAACTATTTGAAACTCAATATTCCCTTACCTAATGTTTTTACTGAAGCATCAAAATTTCCTAAAGTTGTATCAGGCAGTCTTTTTATATCAGCAGTGCTTACAATATAAATTTGTCCCTGATCTTTTGCGGGAGCTGTTGGCACAAAAACCACAGCATTTCCTTCTGTATTTTCTTCAATTAAGTAAGCGGGCTGCCAGTAGGTATCAAACTTCAATAAAACAGGCGAATTTGTACTTGGTTTTTTTACTTTTTTAATCAGTTTTTCTTCTGCCAGCTTTTTATTTTTTTCGTAACCCGGCAAAAAAAACATTAATTTATCATCAATCCAGTCTGCTATTTTTTTTAAGAAAGAAAATTGCATTAGATAACCGCTGAAATAAATCAATAGAATTAAAAATATTCCACCAATAATGTCACTTCCTATTGTACCTAAGACTTTATCTATATGCAATAAGTGAGCAAATTTATCGCCGTACTTTCTAAAAAATCCCCATACTTTCTCGAGGATCATAAAAAACACAACTAATGGCAATAAAAGAATAATTCCTGAGATACAATTTTTTTGAACCCGAAGTAAAAAATTTTTCATGGTATTGCAGATTAAATTTATATCAAAAAAAAACTTATCTAAAAATCAGATAAGTTTCTATAAAATTAAAAATTTAGTATCAATGGGCAATACATCAATTGGTTAATTATTTAAATATTAATCAATTACAAATTCTTTGTTTAATATTTTAGATGAAATATATCTTGCAACGCCATCTTCGGCATTGGTTTTTATAACTTCTAATTCAGGCAAAGTTTCTTTTAATAATGTCGGAGCGTTCCCCATAATTAAACCTTTTCCTGACGCTGACAACATTTGAACATCATTAAAACCATCACCAAAAGAAACAACCTGTTCTAAGGTAAACCCTTCTTTTTCTAATACCGTTTCAATTGCAACTGCCTTATCTATAGATTTATCCATAAATTCTAAACAAGTTGGTAAGCTGAATGCGTGATGCAAATGCTCAGAAGAATTGTCTAGAATATCATCTTTTAATTTTACTAATTTTTCATGGTTGTCGCAGGAAAAGAAAATTTTAATCGCGCCAAAGTCTTCTAGTTTTTTATAGTCGACCAATTCAGGGTGGTAGTTTAATTTTTCCTGAAAAGCATTTAATTTTTCACTTACTTTGTTTGTTTGCCAAACATTTTCTTTAAATAAAACAACTGTAATTTCGGGATCAATTTCAACATTTAGAGCAGCTTTTACAACATCGCTGTCTAAATTAAAAGAAAATAATTCTTCTTTTTCCGGAGAATGAATTCTCGCTCCGTTTGAACTTACCAAATAAACCGGTACTTCGAGTTTTTCAATAATAGCCATCGCGTCAAGATGGTGACGTCCTGTGGCTACAACTATAAGATAATTTTGATTGTGAAGTTCCTGAAAAATTGATTTAGTGTAATCTGATATTTTGTGCTGTGTGTTGAGTAAGGTTCCGTCTAAGTCACTTACAACAACTTTTATATTCTTAAGTTTAGAAGTCATATTAAAATCAAGTATTTATGATATACAAATCTACGATTTTAACAACAGTTAAGCAAAGATAACCAAGCATAAAAGCCCGAAGACGGGCAAGTTTATTATTTATTTAACTATTTGGTTAAATAATCTACTATCCTTATTTTAAATCCTTACAGCTCCTGAATTATATAAGTTCAGGGCTTTTTGCAAGATAATTTCGATTCTGTCTAATGGCAGATCTTCATTAGAATCGACCAGCATAATTTTCATTCGAGAACGTTTATCCTGAACTAAAAAAGATTCATTAAAATAAGATCCTTCTACTATTCCAATATAAGGTTTCTTGCGTTTTTTATCTATCCATAAATAGCAAAACATTTTACCTTTATAGTAAAAAAAGGGCATCCCATATTTTATTACATTAGTAATATTTTGGTCTCTCCTTAAAATAATATCCCGCAACGCAATTAGTGTTCCTTTTACAGGTTCTTCCTGGTTTAAATAAAATTCATCTAGCTGATTCATCGGCGCATAACTTTTTTTATTGTGCTAAAAAGTACCTGCAAATTTATAAAGGAAGAATCATTATTTATTTAAAAAAATTTAATTTATAAGTAATTTTAACTTAACTTGTAAAGTTTTACTTAAAAAAAAATATTCGTTTAATACATTTTTATAAAAAAATATATTAAACGAATACTAAAACATCAAAAAAACAGTTTACGATTTACAATCTGATATTTAAATTAGATATTAATCGTGATTCTCAATTTGCTTATAAGCATCAATTACCTTTTTCACTAATCTGTGGCGTACGATATCTTTATCATCCAGATAAATAATTCCAATTCCGTCAACGTCTTTTAAAACCAAAATAGCTTCTTTCAGACCAGAAATAGTTCTGCGTGGTAAATCGACCTGTCCTGGATCGCCCGTAATCATGAATTTTGCATTTTTTCCCATACGGGTCAAAAACATCTTCATTTGTGAGTGGGTTGTATTTTGCGCCTCGTCAAGAATTACAAAAGCATTATCAAGTGTGCGCCCACGCATAAATGCCAATGGTGCAATCTGAATAATTCCTTTTAAAATGTAATCTTCGAGCTTTTCATTTGGCAGCATATCGCGCAAAGCATCATAGAGAGGCTGCATGTACGGATCTAGTTTTTCTTTCATATCGCCAGGTAAAAAACCAAGATTTTCTCCTGCTTCTACCGCCGGACGCGTTAATATGATCCTTTTTACTTCTTTCTCTTTAAGTGCTTTAACAGCCATTGCCACACCTGTATACGTTTTTCCTGTTCCAGCGGGACCAACTGCAAATACCATGTCATTTTTTTTGATGGTATCTACCAGTAACTGCTGGTTGGGCGTCATGGCCTTAATTATTTTACCGCCAACACCGTGCACTAAAATTTTGTCATGATCATATGATTTTCTTTCATCCTGACCATCACTCATAATGACACGTTCGATAACATTATCGTCAATGTTATTGTATCTCGTAAAATGAAGCATTAGTCTTTGAAACCTTTTCTCGAATTCATCTAAAACTTCTTTTTCGCCAAATGCTTTCAAAGTAGTACCTCTCGCAACGATTTTAAGCTTTGGGTAATACTTTTTAATTATTTCAAGATGAGTGTCCTGAGCGCCCCAAAAGTCTTTTGGAGCGATGTCTATGAGCTCGATTATTCTTTCGTTCAAATGAGGTAGTTTTAAATTAAAAATAAATTTGTTTTTGTAAATCTATTGCTGTCGGGTTGTTTATATCTTTAAATGCAAATTGTCTTTTGTTTCTTTCAATTTGCATTTAGTATTACTAGATTTGCATATCTCAAATTTAATGAAAATTAGATTTAAAAACTACCAATAGTTATAAACAAAATTATGTCAATAATTACCCTTACTACTGATTACGGCTTAAAAGACCACTTTGTTGGTTCGCTAAAGGGTAAGATTTTATCTGAATATTCAGAGGCTCAAATAATTGACATTTCTCATGATATAGATCCGTTTAATACTGCCGAAGCAAGTTACATTATCGGAGCATCTTATTTAAGTTTCCCAAAAGGAACTGTACACCTTATTGGTGTTGACATTGAGCGCAATAAAGAGAACCAGCATATCGCCATGCAATGGAACGATCATTACTTTATTTGTGCCGATAACGGAATTTTAAGCATGCTTACGCAGAAAATCGTTCCCGAGAAAATTGTTGCCATTAACATTCACGATCGTTTTCCCGCAGAATCTACCGATTTGGATATTTTTATTCAGGTTGCCTGCCATATTGCAAAAGGCGGATTATTAAATGTAATTGGCAAAGAAATTACAGCTATTAAAGAGGTTACAGAATTACAAGCAGTTGTTGCCGGTGATGGAAACTCAATAAAAGGATATGTAATTTATATCGATCATTTTGGAAACGTAATTACAAATATTTCGAAAAAACAATTTTTAGAAATCTCACGTGGTCGCCCGTACGAAATTGTCATGAATACAAAAAACATCAAAACTATTTTACCAAATTATTCAGCAATTGCGACTTCTGATAAATATCCTATAAAAACCTACGAAGGCGAAAAACTGGCTATTTTTAATGAAGCCGGATTTCTTGAAATTGCCATTTTTAGAAGCAATCCTTCAAAAGTGGGTTCTGCAAATAGTTTGTTAGGATTGAATTATCGTGATGTTATTACGATTCAGTTTTCTTGATTTTAGATTAATAGCACACGGATTTTACGGATTGAGCGGATTTACACGGATTATATTTAATCTTTTGTTCTTTGATCAAAGAAATTACTCTATTTATATTTTAGACATAGCCCGCGGTTTCAACCGCGGGGACGCATCATCTATACATGATGTCTACATGGTTGAAATCGTGGGCTATATTTGAAATACGATAAGACATTAGAATCCAAAAAAAATATGTATTTATAATATTTTATTTTTTCATAAAAAGAACAATCAAAATTGGTATTTTTGCCCGCTTATTAGATTTTTTCAATCTAAAATCTAATATCAGAAATCTAAAATTAGAATATGTTTGTTCGAATAGTAAAAATGAGCTTTCACGAAGAAAAAATTCCTGATTTTTTGGAGAATTTTGAAACTGTAAAAGACAAAATACGAAATGCAGAAGGAAATCGTTTTTTAGAACTGTATCAGGACAAAAATGATAAATGCATATTTTTTACCTATAGTTATTGGGAAACCGAAACTGATTTAGAAAATTACAGACAATCTGAACTTTTTAACTCTGTTTGGAGTTTTGCAAAAAAACTATTCAATGCAAAACCAGAAGCGTGGAGCGTTGATAAAATTGTTTCTTTAGTTTAACGTTTCAAGTTGCATACGTAACGTGAAGATTGGAACGAATTAACCGCAAAGAACGCAAAGAAAATATTTAAAAGGTTTAGAAAACACAAAGTTCGCAAAGCTGGAACTTGAAACCTGAAACTTGAAACAATATAAATAATTAAAATATAAAAGGTTTAGAAACGAAAAGTTCAAAGTAAAGCAACTTGAAACCTGAAACAAGAAAAACTTGAAACAAAACATATGAAATCAATCATTTTAAGAGAAATAAAATCTTTTTTTGGCTCTCCTATTGGCTATTTGGTTATTGCTATATTCTTAATTAGCAATGGACTATTTTTATGGGTTTTTGAAGGAGATTACAATATACTGAATACCGGCTATGCAGATCTGACTCCGTTTTTTACTTTAACGCCGTGGATTTTAATTTTCCTGATTCCGGCCGTAACGATGAGAAGTTTCTCTGACGAAAAAAAACAAGGAACTCTTGAATTACTTTTAACCAAACCATTGTCAATTTGGGAAATCGTAAACGGAAAATTTTTAGGTTCATTATTTCTGATTGTTTTGGCGATTATTCCAACGTTTATTTATGTCAAGGTAATTTCGAATTTGGGTTCTCCCGAAGGAAATATTGACATGGGCAGTACAATTGGTTCTTATTTCGGATTGTTGTTTTTAATAGCTGCTTATTCTGCTATCGGAATTTTCACTTCTACCCTATCCGAAAATCAAATAGTTGCTTTTATCATTGCCGTTTTTTTATGTTTTCTTTTTTATTTTGGTTTTGAAGGTTTAGCAACATTAATTCCTGGTTTCAGCAATATTATTGTCGCTTTTGGTATGCAGGATCATTTTAAAAGTATGAGCCGGGGCGTTATTGATACACGAGATGTTATTTATTTTTTAAGCATCACAGTATTATTTTTGTCTTTTACTGTTTATCAATTAAAATCATTTAAAGCCTAATGAAAGCATCCAATCAACAAAATATCAAAGCATTAGGTATTACAGTTTTCGTTCTAATCGTTTTAAATGTATTAGGAAGTTTATTTTTCCACCGATTTGATTTGACAAAAGACAAACGATATACTTTATCTGAAACCTCTTTACAAATTGTAAAACAGGTTAAAAATCCGCTATCAATCAAGATTTATATGCAGGGCGATTTACCTGCAGATTTTAGACGACTACAGCAGGAAACTAAACAGTTACTAGAAGAATTTCAGGCTTATAACGCTAATATTGTTTTCGAATTTGTAAATCCTATGGAAAACGAAGACGAAAGCATGGAAGTCGTAAAATCACTTTACCAAAAAGGATTAACGCCAATAAATATTACTGTTGACGATAAAGGTAAACAATCTCAGGCAATGGTATTCCCTTGGGCAATAGCCGTTTATGACAATAAAGAAGTTAATATTCCATTACTAAAAAACATAATGGGTGCTTCGACAACACAAAAAGTAATTGGATCAATTCAGCATTTAGAATATTCGATTGCAGATGCTATTAATAAAATAACAAAAGCCAAACAAAAGAAAGTTGCCATTATAAAAGGAAACGGTGAAATAAACGAAATTCATATTTGGAACCTATTAGAAAAAGTTAGAGAAAGTTATTACATCGGACCTTTTACATTAGATTCTGTTGCCAAAAACCCTAACGGAACTTTAAAAGAACTAAAAAAATATGATTTAGCCATTATCTCAAAACCAACCGAAAGTTTCTCTGATGAAGAAAAACAGGTTTTAGATCAATTCATTATGAACGGCGGGAAAACTTTATGGTTAATTGATCAGGTTGCGGCCGATATGGACAGTCTTTACAATCAATCCGGTGCAACTCTGGCTTACCCAAGAGATTTGAATTTGAACGATATGTTCTTTAAATACGGCTTTAGAATTAATCCTGATTTGGTAAAAGACGAACAAGGAAGTCCAATAAAACTAGCCACTGGAGAACAAGGAAGCGCAACTCAATATCAGGATTTTGTATGGAAATTTGCTCCGCAGGTATATCCTACAAGCAAACATCCAATTGTAAAAAACCTGGGCGGAATTAAATTTGATTTTGCAAATCCAATAGATACTTTAAAAAACGGAATCAAAAAAACAGTTTTACTGCAATCGTCTCAATACTCAAAAGTTATCGGAACTCCGGCAGAAATTAATTTGAATATTGTAACCGAAAAAACGTCTCCGGAAGAATATTTAAACAAAGGAAACTTACCTCTTTCGGTTCTGTTAGAAGGAAATTTCCATTCTGCTTTTGAGAATCGTGTTTTACCCTTTAAGGAAAATGATTTTATAGCAAAAGGGAAACCCAATAAAATGATTGTAATTGCTGATGGCGATTTAGCCCGAAATCAATTGGACAAAAACAGGGAGCCGGTTGAATTAGGTTACGATCAACGTACAGGAAACCTGTATGACAACAAAGATTTTATCATGAATTGTATCAATTATTTGCTGGATGACACTGGACTTATTAACATTAGAAGCAAGGATGTTGAACTGCCTTTATTGGACAAAGAAAAAGTTTACGAAAATTACAGCATAACACAATTCATAACTATCGGACTTCCAATTGCAATTTTATTGATATTCGGGCTTATATTTACTTACATCCGAAAAAGAAAATACAGCAAATAGATGTTAATAAAAAAATTGCGAAACTAAGATTGTTTACGATATATTTGTAAAACCTATCTTAGTTGAAGAAAAACTAAAGAAAAGAGCAAAAAAATAAAACAAAAGACATGAAATTTATAGTATCGAGTTCGTACTTATTAAAACAATTACAAGTTTTAGGTAGTGTAATTAACAGTAACAATACGTTGCCTATTTTAGATAACTTTTTATTTGAACTAGACAATGATGCGTTGACAGTTTCAGCTTCAGATCTTGAAACTACAATGTCTGCTACATTATCTATCGATTCTAAAAGTAAAGGAAGCGTTGCTGTACCTGCCAAACTTTTGCTTGAAATTTTAAAAACGTTCCCGGAACAACCTTTAACTTTTACAGTTGAAGACAATAATACAGTTGAAATTAGTTCAAACTCAGGAAAATATGCATTGGCATACGCAGCCGGAGAAGAGTTTCCAAAAGCTGTAAATCTTGAAGATCCATCTGTAACACTTGTTCCTGCTGATGTTTTGGCAACTGCAGTAAGCAAGACTATTTTTGCTGCCGGAAATGATGATTTACGTCCGGTGATGTCTGGAGTTTTCTTCCAGTTCTCACCAGAAGGTTTGACTTTTGTAGCAACAGATGCTCATAAATTAGTTAAATATGCACGTACAGATGTAAAAGCATCTCAGGTTGCAGATTTTATTATGCCTAAAAAACCTTTGAATATTTTAAAAAGTATTTTAGGATCTTCTGACGCTGAAGTAAAAATTGAATACAACGACTCAAATGCGACTTTCTCATTTGACAATTATATTTTAATGTGTCGTTTAATTGATGGAAAATACCCAAATTATGAGGCGGTAATTCCTAAAGAAAATCCAAATAAATTAATGATCGACCGTTCTTTATTTTTAAGTTCTGTTCGTCGTGTTGCGATTTTCTCAAACAAAACAACACACCAAATTCGTTTAAAAATTGCCGGAGCGGAACTTAATGTTTCTGCAGAAGATATAGATTACTCTAACAAAGCCGAAGAAAGATTGACTTGTGATTATCAGGGAGACGACCTTCAAATTGGTTTCAATTCACGTTTTTTAACTGAAATGTTAACCAACTTGCAATCAGACATGATTATGTTAGAGATGTCATTGCCTAACAGAGCTGGGATTTTAACTCCAGTTGATGGCTTAGAAGAAGGAGAAACCGTTACCATGTTGGTAATGCCTGTAATGTTAAATAGTTAACATCAAAACTTCTTTTTGTTACAGGGATTTTTTTTAGTTTCAAATTAAAGACATATCATTGTAAAAAAAAACATCGCTATTAACCAACCATTTTTTATACCTAGAAACCGCAATTTTTTCAAAAGAGTTGCGGTTTTTTATTTTTTGTTTTTTTTGTTTCAGGTTTCAAGTTGAAATATGATAAGATGTTTCACAGATTTTTACCGCAAAGACGCAAAGTTTTTCGCAAAGTTCGCAAAGCTCAATAACCCAAAGCTTTGCGAACTTTGTGTTTTTAGACAACGTATATATAAAAACTTTTGCGCCTTTGCGGTAAAATGACAAGTTGCTCTACTCCCATTTCAACCTGAAACCTGAAACCTGAAACCTGAAACAAACAAACAAAAACCTGAAACAAATTTTTCCTTAACTTTGTATTTATGAAAATAGAAATTTGGTCGGACATCATGTGTCCGTTTTGTTATATCGGAAAAAGACAACTGGAAACAGCTTTAGCTGAATTTCCAAATGGAGAATTTGAAATTGAGTGGAAAAGTTTTCAACTTGACCCAACTGTTACACCACAATCAGGAAAAGACGTTTACACGTTTCTAGCTGAAAGAAAAGGCATCTCTGTTGAGCAATCAATAGAAATGCACAAAGGTGTTGTAGAACGAGCAAAAAGCGTTGGTTTGGATTATCATTTTGATAAGGCAATTATTTCCAATTCACTTACTGCACATCGTATTATACATTTGGCAAAAACCAAAAAATTAGGCGATGAAATGGAAGAGATTTTTTTTAAAGCTTATTTTACTGATGGAAAAGATCTAAATGATGCGCAGACATTAGTTGAATTAGGCTCCAAAGCCGGTTTAGATTCAAAAGAAGTACAAGAAATTATAGAAAATGAAAACCTTTATCTAAACGACGTAAAAAGCGATATTAGAGAAGCTCAGGAAATTGGTGTTCAAGGAGTTCCGTTTTTTGTTTTTGACAGAAAATATGCTGTTTCCGGAGCACAGCCTGTTGAAGCTTTTGTAAATACTATCAGAGAAGTACAGAAATAATTTTGATTTTAGATTAACAATTCATTTTATCAAAACGGATTGTTAATCTAAATTTTATTTTTTCGCAGGAAAATAATTCTCTTTTAAAATAATCTCCAACGGAATATAATTGGTATTTTCTACCGTTTCCTGTAAAACCAATTTTTTATACAAATAATTAACTCCCATATAACCCTGTTCTTCAGGTCTTTGATTGATTAAAAAATCAATTATTCCTTTATTCAGGTATTCTATGTTTTCTTTCAATAAATCGTAACCAATTATACGAACGCCCTTTATATTGTTTTGTTCTAAAAAACGGGCAACAATATAAGCTCTGGAATTAGGCACAAAAACACTGTTTATTCCCGAAAATATTTCCAACGATAATTGATCAATTCCGGTATCTTTAATAGTAACTTCTGAGAATTTAAAATTTGTAAGTTCGGTATGATCTTTAAAAAAAGAATAAAAACCATCAATACGCTGTAAATAAACAGATGTACTTTCTATTTCTCTGGTGATTTTAAAAATCAGAACCTGCCTTTCGTTATTTACGGCAAAACTAATCAGTCTTCCTGCCAGATAACCACTCTGAAAAGCATCCTGCCCTACATAAACATGTTCTTCATTATTTGAAATATTAGAATCGATCATAACAACCGGAATATTTTTCTTTTCATATTCGTTTAAAAACCGAACGGATTCTTCATAAAAAATTGGAGCAAACAATAATCCATTACAATCAAAGTCTAATACTTTTTCAACGGTTTTTTTGAATGAAACTTCGTTAAAATCATAGAAAAAATAATCAAGTACAACACCAAATTTCCCAAATTCAATAGCTGCTTTTTCTATTCCGCTAATCTGGCTTTTCCAATATTCTATATTTTCATATTTAGGTAAAAAAACGGCAAAGCGAAACTTCTTATTTAATGCCAGATTACTCGCCAAAATATTGCGTTTATAGCCATATTGTTCAATTATAGCATTTACTTTATCTACATTATCCTGAGTAACCTGTCCGCGATTATGAATTATCCGGTCAACAGTTCCTGGTGAAACATTAGCTAATTCTGCTATTTTTTTGATTGTTATGATAATGATTTATTTTTTAAGTTAAAAGGGGATTTTTAAGTCTGTAAAATTAATTTTTTTTGGATATGATGAGTTGTTTTAGAAAACTTTTTATATACATTTGTAAAGCTCGTGTGCGTACACGTAAAATTACATAATTTACATACAAAATTGTAAATTATTTATCTTTTTTGAAATAATTATACATAAAAAAATCAAATACAAAATTTAAAATATGATTATAGACATTTTAAATAATGCGAAGAGATATTCAGGTTTACATCCGAATTTTAAAAAAGCATTTGATTATTTAAGTCAAAATGATTTGAATAATCTTGAACCTGGTTCGTTTGAAATTGCAGAAGGATTAAAAGTAATTGTAATTTCCGGAGAAGGGACAACCAGAGAAGAAAGTATAAAAGGGTTTGAATGTCATGACCAAAATATTGACATACAATATTCTATAAATGGCCCTGAAACTTTTGCCTGGAAACCAAGAGAAAAATGTGTGAATCCAAACGGAGAATATAGTGATGAAAAAGATGTTCGTTTTTTTCACGACAAACCCGATACATTTTTTGAATTGCAGGAAGGACAATTTTGTATTCTGTTTCCCGAAGATGTTCACGCTGCAATGATTGGTGAAGGGATTATTAAAAAAATAGTTATAAAAGTAAAGATTAAATAAATTCCAATTTTTTAAAATTCCAAATTCCAAACTAAAAAATAAATTCCAAATTTTAAATAGCAAATTCCAATCTTAAAATTAAATTTTAAAATTTCAAATCCCAATTTTTAAAGCTTGCGATTGGAATTTGGAATTTAAAAAATTGGAATTTAATCAACACAAATAAACTAAATACATGAATTCAATATTTAACCTTGAAGGAAAAATTGCCCTAATCACCGGTGGTGCTGGTGTATTGGGAAGCAATTTTGCAAATGTTTTGGCAAAACAAGGCGTAATTGTCGGCATTGTTTCTCAATCGATTGACAAAGCCAATAAAACAGTAGCAGAAATCGAAAGCATTGGCGGTAAAGCTTTTGCGATACAAGCCAACGTATTAAACAAAGAAGAACTGGAAAAAGCCAAAGATGCTATTGTTGAAAAATACGGTCGTCTTGACATTTTGATTAATGCTGCGGGAGGAAATATGCCAGGCGCAACCATTCAGCCCGATCAGGCAATTTATGATATGAAAACTGATGATTTACAAAAGGTTATCGATTTGAATATCATCGGAACCATGCTTCCTTCGCAGGTTTTTGCAGAACTTTTTGCGAAACAAAAACAGGGAATTATTATCAATATTTCGTCGGCATCGGCACAAAGGCCTTTGACAAGAGTTGTGGGTTATTCGGCTTCGAAAGCGGCGATTGATAATTTCACACAATGGATGTCGGTGGAACTGGCTTCAAAATATGGTGAAGGAATTCGTGTAAATGCTATTTCACCGGGATTTTTTATAGGTGAACAAAACAGGGCTTTATTATTGACTCCGGAAGGAAAATTAACTCCAAGAGGAGAAAAAATCATTGAACATACACCAATGGGAAGATTTGGAACTCCGGAAGATATTGACGGTGCTCTTTTATTTTTATGCAGCGATATGTCAAAATTTGTAACGGGAACGATTATAAAAGTAGATGGTGGATTTGCCGCAACGAGTATTTAAAATCTGCTATTCGACTCCTGCAATCCCGAAACTTCGGGATAAAACCTTGTAGGTATGCAAGACGGCCTGTTTGTCTACAATCTTTGTCATGAGACGCAGATTAAACGGATTTGCTTTGCAAAGACGCGGATTTAAACGGATTTTTATTTTAGAGATAAAATAAAACGAAAATGTTTCTTATGAAAACGAGTGCCCTAGCCCCGATAGAAGTGAAAATCCTTTTGTGTAATGAAATGGAGCAAAAGATTGTAACGGATAGCGGGAAATAGCTCCTTAAAAAACTATAAATAATTATACCTACAAGATTTCGAAAACCTTGCAGGAACTAATAAAAAACATAAAAAATGGAACAAACATTAAGATGGTTCGGCCCAAAAGATCCGGTTTCTTTGCAGGATATTAAACAAACCGGAGCAACCGGAATCGTAACCGCGCTGCACCATATTCCGAACGGAGAAGTGTGGACTATTGAAGAAATCATTAAAAGAAAAGTTGAAATTGAACACGAAAATGGTGATCCTAAAAAAGGTGCATCAGGTTTAGTCTGGTCTGTAGTTGAAAGTATTCCGGTTCACGAAGACATTAAAAAGCAAACTGGAAAATACCTGCAATACATTGAAAATTATAAGGAAAGCATTCGGAATTTGGCGTTATGCGGAATCAAATGTATTTGCTACAATTTTATGCCGGTTTTAGATTGGTCCAGAACCGATTTATCGTATACGGTTGAAGACGGATCAAAAGCGCTGCGTTTTGATATTAATGCTTTTGCAGCTTTTGAATTGTTTATTTTGAAACGACCGGGCGCAGAAAAAGAATATTCATCTATTCAGATCGAAAAGGCTACTAAGTATTTTCATGCTATGACGGATGATGATAAAGTAAAGCTTCAGCAAAACATTCTTGCGGGACTTCCGGGTGCCGAAGAAGCCTATTCTGTAGAGGATTTTTTGATTACTTTGAGTGCTTATAACCATATTGACAGAAAAGCATTAAAGGAAAATCTTTTCTTCTTTTTAAAACAAATTATTCCGGTTGCTGAAAATAAAGGCGTTTTGATGGCGATTCATCCTGACGATCCTCCCTACCCTATTCTAGGTTTACCGAGAGTGGTAAGTACCGAAGAAGATTTAACAGAATTAATGGCAGCGTACAATTCAAAATCAAACGGATTCACCATGTGTACTGGCTCTTACGGCGTTCGTGCAGATAATGATTTACCCGGAATTGTAAGACGTCACGGCGATAAAATGAATTTTATTCACCTGAGAAGTACACAAAGAGACGAAGAAGGAAGTTTTTACGAAGCCAATCATCTGGAAGGAAATGTAGACATGTACGAAGTTGTAAAAGCAATTCTTGAAGTAGAAAAAAGAAACAACAGCACATTGCCAATGCGTCCGGATCACGGTCACCAAATGCTGGATGATTTGAATAAAAAGACGAATCCTGGCTACTCTGCAATCGGGCGTTTGAGAGGTTTGGCTGAATTAAGAGGGCTTGAAATGGGGATTAAAAGATCCATATAAAAATTTTGCCACGAAGGCACTAGGGCGCTAAGTTTTTATTTCACGCAGATTTTAAAAAGATTTAAGCAGATATGCGCAGATGATTATTTAAATTAATTAAAAAATAAATCTGCTCAAATCTGCAAAATCTGCGTGAAAAAATCATTTTAATTCTTTAATTCTTGACTTAAAAAACTTCGTGTCTTAGCGCCTTCGTGGCAAAACGGCAAAAAAAACTAACTATCATAATAACCACAAACCATGAATAGTCAAAGCCTTATTATTTGTTGCAGCCTTTTTGTAAACAGTATCGCATTTAGCCAGCAAACGCCAAAAATACTGACTGATTTAAAAGCAAATTACCTTCCTGATTTTAGTTACGCCGGCTATCATTTCGGCGAAAGCCAGATTCCTGAAGCTACAGGAAAAATTATAAATGCCGTAGATTTTGGCGTAAAAACAAATGACGGTTTAGATGATTCTAAAGCTTTGTTGAAAGCCATAAAAGCAGCAACTGAAACCGAAGGAAATGTGATTCTGCAATTGCCTGCAGGACGAATTATTCTGAGTGAAGTTTTGTATATCGAAAGAAGCAATTTTGTACTTCGCGGTGCAGGTTCGGGTGAAAACGGAACCGAGATTTATTGTCCGCGACCAATGATGTACCTTAAAAATCCGGAATCGCTGGCTGAACTTCGCGAATATCTAACGACTTTTGATAAAAGACAACGTGAACCTGAAAATAATGTCGATTTGCCTTTTTCGCAATATGCATGGTCGGGCGGGTTTATCTGGACACAGATTCCTGGCGAACGTGTAAAATCGTATTTGGATAAATATGAACCGGTTCCTAATGTTCTGGCGAAAGTCATTTCTGGAAATATGGGCGAACATATTATTTCGGTTTCTGATGTAAAAGGATTGAAAGTTGGTGATATTGTCGAGCTTCAATTGTTTAATAAAGATGGCGAAAACGGCGAAATTATTACCGATTTATATAAAGGTGCAAAAGTAAAACCGGGTTCACATCATTGGAAATTTCCAAAACTTCCAATCGTAAGACAACAAGTCGAAATCACTAAAATTTCAAACTCAAAAATTACCATAAAAACGCCGTTGACGATTGCGATAAAACCAAGTTATCAGGCGCAATTGGTTGAATGGAAACATTTAAACGAAGTGGGAATCGAACATCTTCGTTTTACTTTTCCTAATATTCCGAGAGTTGCACATCATGTGGAACCGGGGAATAATGCGATATTTTTAACGCGTGTTTTTAATAGTTGGGTCAAAGATGTCACGATCACCAATGCTGACAGCGGAATTTTAGGCGAAGAAATTTCGAATGTAACCGTTCAGGATATTGTGACCGATGGAAATCATATGGCGCATTATACCGTAACTTTAGGCGGTGTCCATAATGTTTTGGTTAAGAATCTGAAAATCTATAATAAAACGGTTCACCCGTTGAGTTTCAATACTTTTGCTACTAAAAACGTCTATCTAAATTGTGAAATTTTTGCAGATCCGCTTTTAGATCAGCATTCGGGAGCGAATCATCAAAATTTATTTGATCATATTACGGTGCATATCAATCCGGATAAAAACAATAGTTACCTCTTATTTGGCGGTGGCGGCGCAGATTATTGGAAACCTTCGCACGGACCTTTTAGTACTTTTTGGAATCTAAATGTTCAGGTTGAAAAACCTTCAGATAAGCCCGTTTTATTATATGGAATGAAAGATGGACCTTTTGCGAGAATTATTGGTGTAAACGGAAATGCAAAATTTGAAGTAAAATACGAACCTGATGCTTATATTGAGTTTTTAAATATGCCGTTGGATCAGATTCCCTCGTTATATGATTATCAATTAAAGAAGCGTTTGAAATAATCTTTTTTGCCACAGATTTCACAGATTAAAAAGATTAATTTCTTTGCGTTAAATCGCCACGAATTCACGAATTATTGTGCATAATAATTATAAAAATTCTTGAATTCGTAGCTTTAAAATCTCACCGAAATCTTTGTCAAAGTTTTAAACTTTGACAAAGATAATCACAATAAAATTCGTGAATTCGTGGCTAAAAAAAACTTTGTCCTTTGCAACTCTGCACCTTTGCACCTTAAAAAAAACCACCATGAAATACAAAATAGCTTTTCTGGTTCTACTCTTTATTTCGGGTAATATATTTTCCCAAAATAAATACCGCCTCAAAAATATCTCGACGACAGATGGGCTTTCGCAGAGTTCTGTTATAGCGATTCATCAGGATAAATTTGGGCAAATGTGGTTTGGTACGCGCGACGGGCTTAATAAATATGACGGAAGTCACTTTACCATTTTCAGAAATGATGCTGCTGATAAATCGTCTATTAGTAACAACGATATTTTGGCAATCGAAGAAGATAATACGGGCAAAATTTGGGTTGGAACCTACAACGGATTAAATTGTTATGATCCTGTTACGAATACTTTTAAAAGATATTTACATACCAAAAACAATCATACAATAAGCAATAATGCTGTTTGGTCGATCAGGGAAATCAACAACGAAATGTGGTTTGGTACTTCAAAAGGATTGACAATTTACAATAGAAATACAGGAAAATTTACTTCTTTTTTTCATTCTGATAATGATGATGCCACTTTACCGAGCAATAATATCCTTACTATTTTAAAAACCAAAAAAGGAAAAATCTGGGTTGGAACCACAAAAGGTTTATGTGTGGTTAAAAGCAGAAAATTCGGAAAGCTTTCTTTTAGAAATTACCGCTTAAATAATACTGATCTTCTTAATGTTCAATCTATAAAAGAGGACAGTGACGGAAATTTATGGGTTGGAACTAAAAACAAAGGGCTTTTAAAATTTGATACTTCTGACAATAAATTTGTTTCTTTTTTACCTGATAATAAATACAAAGAGATTAATTCTGATATTCGTTCTCTGGCCTTTGATAATCAAGGTTCTTTATGGATTGGAGCTTATGACGGAATTTACATTTTAGGAAAGGACAAAAGCATTCAAAAAATAAATAACAGCAATAATAACAACGGAATCGATAAGGTAAAATCGGTATTTATTGATAAAAAGGGTTCGGTTTGGATTGGCTGTTATTACAAAGGAGTGAATATTTGGGATGTTTCGAATGTTAATTTCTCTAATTATAATCAGAATTCTAAAAAGATTCCGATGAGTTTTGATGTCGTGAGTTCTATTATTTCAGACAAGAATCATAATATTTATTTTGGAACTGAAGGAGGTGGAATTACGATTTTTAACCAAAATACCGAAGCGGTAAGTTACATTAACAGCAAAACGAATCAGACGAATAAAAATGACATTAAATCAATGTGTCTTTCTGAAGATAATATTCTCTGGATTGGAACTTTCTCTAAAGGAATTTCTGCTTACAATATAATTTCTAAAAGAATTGAAGACAACCGAATTGCATCGGATTTAAGTGATTTACTGAAAGAAAGCGGCGTTTATTCACTTAAAACAGAAGGAAACGGAATTTTATGGATTGGAACTTTTGGGAAAGGTTTGATTCGGTATAATACGATTTCAAAAACTTTTCAGGTGATTGGGAACGATATGGCTTCTGCCAATTTCCTGACGAATAATATTGTTCGAACTCTTTTGGTAAACCAAAATAAACTTTGGATTGGAACTCAAAACGGTCTGAATTGCATTTCGCTAAAAGATTTTCAGCAAAATAAATATACAATAAAACATTACTTTTTTGATTCCTCAGCTTTGTCCGGCGATGATATTCTAACGTTGTTTAAGGACAGTCAAAACAAAATTTGGGTTGGAACTAAAGCGAAAGGATTGCATTATTTTGATGGAAAAAAATTCAACAGAATCAATCTTAAAGTAGGAAACACGATTATTACTTCCATACATTCTATTCTCGAAGATGATGACAAAAACCTTTGGATTAGTACGAATCAGGGAATTATAAAATACAGCACAATCCTGAAAAAGTTAGTTCTTTATGACCAAAAAGATGGTTTGGCGAGTAATGAATTTAATGATAATGCCGCTTTAAAATTAGATTCGAATCAGTTTTATTTCGGAAGTCCATCTGGAGCGACTTATTTTGATGCCAAAAAAATCTCCCTGAATGATTATGCACCTCAGGTTTTAATTACAAGTTTGAAAATTAAAAATGAGACGATTAATCCAAACAGAAAAGATAAAATTTTGGAGAAAAGCATTGTCTATACCAGAAACATAACATTAGATTACGACAAAGCCAATTTCTCGATCAGTTTTGCGATTCCAAATTACATTCGATCCAAAAACAATCAATACAGTTATCGTTTAATTGGGTTAGAAAATAATTGGACGATTACCAAAAATAACGAAGCGATATTTGCAATTCAAAACCCTGGAACCTATCGATTTGAAGTTCGTGGCGCCAACAATGACGGTGTTTGGAATCACATTCCGACTACTTTAACAGTTGTTGTAAAACCGGCTCCGTGGCGCAGTATCTGGGCGTTTTTATTGTACGGAATCATTATTGGTTCTGCATTATACGGCTTGATCTGGATTATGAAATCGAAAGCCAGACTAAAACAAAAACTCGAACTGGAATATCTGGAAACCAAACGTATTGAAGAAAACAACCGCGCAAAACTGGATTTCTTTACGAATATTTCACACGAATTCAGAACGCCTCTAACTTTGATTCTTGGGCCGTTACAACAGATTTTATCGGATTATAACGGAACAAACGAAATGTATAAAAAGCTTTTGGTGATCGAAGGAAGCGCAAATCATCTTTTGAGTCTGATTAACCGTTTGATGGATTTTAGAAAACTCGAAAACGATCAGGTTAAATTGGAATCGGCAAACGGAAATATTGTCAAATTTACCAAAGAAATCTTTTTGTCTTTTATCGAATATGCCAAAGATGGCGGCTACAATTATACTTTTGAAACTCAGGAAGAAGAGATTTTGGTTTATTTCGATCGTTACAAACTCGAACGTGTTTTTTATAATTTGATTTCGAATGCGTTTCGTTATACACCAAAAGGTGGCAATATCAACATAAAAATCAATCACGATCACGAGAATTTATTTATTGCGGTTGAAGATTCAGGAGTTGGAATTGCGGATGAACATATTGACAAAATTTTTGATTTGTTTTTTGAAGTTCCGCTTCATAATAATGTTCAGAAAAATTATAATAAAGGAACCGGAATTGGTTTATCGATCGTAAAAAATATTGTCAAACTTCATAAAGGAAATATTGAAGTTACAAATAAAGAAACGGGCGGTGTTGTATTTAAAGTCACGCTTCCGTTAGGACGCGCACATTTACTGGACAATGAAATTATCGAAAATTTTAAAATCAGCGATGATATTGCGCAATATTCAGCGCAGCTAGAAACGCAGGAAATTACAGAATATGAAGATATTGACGATTTTGTGGTTGATGGAGAAAAGCAAACCATTCTGTTAGTGGAAGATCATAAGGTTTTGAGAACTTTTATGAAAAATTTACTCAAAAAAGAATACAATATTATTGAAGCCGAAAACGGCAAAATAGCATTTGAAAAAGCATTACAACACGTTCCCAATTTAATTATCAGCGACGTAATTATGCCCGAAATGGTGGGAACAGAATTGTGTTCTAAAATAAAAGAAAACCTAAAAACAAGTCATGTTCCGGTTATTCTATTGACTTCGAGATCTTCATTGGTTTATAAATTTGAAGGATTAGAAAGCGGTGCCGATGATTATATCAGTAAACCATTTAATCTGATTGAATTTAAACTTCGGGTCAAAAACCTTTTAAATTCAACCGAAAGATTAAAAAATAAATTTACAAGCCAGGACAATTTTGTTCCGTCAGAAATTACGGTTTCGTCTCTGGATGAAGAATTATTGAAAAAAGCATTCAAAATTGTCGAAGAAAACATTTCGAACGAACAATTTGATATTCCGCTTTTCTGTTCAGAATTGGGCGTTAGCCGAACGATGTTATTCTTAAAAATTAAAGCGTGGACGAATTATACGCCAAACGAATTTATTCATGAAATAAGATTAAAACGCGCCGCTCAATTATTGGAACAAAACAAATTGAATGTTTCTGAAGTAAGTTATAAAGTTGGTTTCAACAATCCGAAATACTTCAGCAAATGTTTTCAAAAAAGGTACGGAGAAACGCCGTCGCAATTTGCTGACAAATTTAGCGAAAAAATCTCCTGATGTATTCCTGCAATCCCGAAGGTTCGGGACAAAACCTTGTAGGTATAGATTTTAAACACAAATTTCACGAATTGCCACTAATTAGTTCGTGAAATCAATTTCACAAACTAAGCTAACGATTGAAAATTGTGGAAATTCGTGAAATTCATGTTTATATTTCTATGTGTTAGAAATAATTACATTCAACGGAGAACCTTCAAATTTTAAAAAATATAAATGAATACCTACAAGGTTTTGAAAACCTTGCAGGAAGAAGAACTTCAATTAATTACAAATTCTGTAATAATTCCTAAATCCGCATATTTAAAGGCTTAAAAAAGGGTATCTGTATTTTTAGATACCCTTTTTTGTATTTCTATATCGTTTGCGCCTGATATATTTGCGATATGAAAATCAAAAAAACAAAATTCCTGCTGCTGCAAATTCTCTTCATGCTGCTCATAATCGGAATGAGTTTATTGCTTTTTTATTTTACCTAACATTAACCTAAAAAACCAAAATGAATGTTTACAAATCTCAAAATTAAATCACTTAAATGGTGTTTTCTAGTACTTTTTTTACTGGCAAATATCATGATGAATGCACAGGAGAAAAAAATCACCGGAAAAGTTACTTCCAGCGAAGATTTACTCGGGCTTCCTGGTGCCAATGTTTATGTTAAAGGATCTTCTGTGGGAGGATCTGCAGATATGGACGGAAATTATAGTGTTTTCGTTTCAGACAAAAATGCTGTTTTAGTCTTCAACTTTGTTGGCTATCAAACGGTTGAAATTCCCGTAGGAGGCAAAACGGTCATCAACGTAAGTTTAAAACCAGATACAAAAAATCTTGAAGAAGTAATTGTTGTAGGTTATGGTACCCGAAAAAAGAGTGACATAACAGGTTCTGTATCTTCTGTAACCGCAAAAGAACTAACGGCTTACCCGTTATTAAATGCAGAACAGGCTTTACAAGGACGTGCCGCTGGGGTTTCGGTACAATCAAATAATGGTGGTGAACCGGGCGCTCCCGTAAAAATCAGGGTTCGTGGCGGAACTTCGATCAATGCGAGTGGTGATGCGCTTGTTGTTGTCGATGGTTTTGCGGGCGTGGCAATGCCTGCACCTCAGGATATTGCTTCTATCGAGGTGCTTAAAGATGCATCTGCAACCGCAATTTACGGATCAAGAGGTTCAAACGGGGTTATTATGGTGACAACTAAAAAAGGAAAGCCGGGAAAACCAGTTATCGAATTCAGCAATTCTACATCGGTACAATCTGTAAATAACAAACTCGATTTATTAAATGCAGAACAATTTGTGGCCTATAGAAAAAGTTTTACTACACATACTGACGGCGGTGCAAACACAGATTGGCAAGACGTAATTTACCGTGACGGAATGGTTTCAAATACATCTCTTTCGTTTTCCGGTGGATCTGAAAACGTTAGATATTATGTTTCCGGAAACTACTTTAACCAAAATGGTGTTGTAATTAACTCCGGAATTGACAAATACACAATTGTAAGTAATCTAGAAGCTGATTTGTCTGATCGTTTTAAAGTCGGTTTGAATTTATTTCAAAGCAAACAAAACAAGGAAGGGATTATTAGCCAAACTGGCGCCGGAGGAACTGGTGCTGCAGGTGTAATTGCAGCGGCGTATCGTTTTATGCCAGACAAAGGAATTTATAATGCAGACGGAAGTTACACAACAACGGCGCCAATTGGTGACGATATTGATAATCCGTATGCGACTGCGATGGAAAATGTTTTGGAAACCGTTTCTATTGTAAACAGATCAAATTTCTTTGCTCAATATAAAATCACAAAAGATCTTGACTTTAAAACTACTTTAGGATTAACCGACAATAATTCGCAAACCGGAAGATTTATTCCGTCGACTTTAATTGCAGGAAAAAACATCAAAGGAGAAGCTTCTGTAAATAACACAAGATTTTCTTCTTTCCTTACAGAAAATTATCTGACGTATAAAAAAGAGATTATCGACAAAGGAATTTTGACGGTTCTTGGTGGTTATTCGTATCAAAAAAACAAAAACGAAAGTTCGTATGCGGCTTCAAGAGGATTTTTAACGAATACCAATTCGTACCGAAATTTAGGCGCGGGAACTGTTTTCTTAAAACCAGATTCGAATTTATCTGAAACAGAATTGATCTCCGCTTTTGGAAGGTTAAATTTTGATTACGACGACAAATACTTATTTACGTTTACAGCGCGTCGTGACGGTTCTTCAAGCTTTAGTAAAAACTACAAATACGGAACTTTCCCTTCTGGAGCCGTGGGTTGGAATATTGCTAAAGAGAATTTCTTAAAAGACAACAAAACGATTTCAAATCTTAAATTGAGAGCGAGTTATGGTGCAACCGGAAACCCGTCAATTGGCGCCTACTCTACTTTATCAAGATTCTCAGAAATTTATGATGTAAGCGGTGACGTTATTGTAAACGCGGTTCAGCTGACTTCTTTGGATAATCCGAATTTGAAATGGGAAACATCATATCAACAAGATTACGGAATTGATTTGGGTCTATTCGATAACAGAATCAGTTTAACAGCAGATTATTACAAAACTATTACGAAAGATTTATTGTTCAACAGGCCTTTACCGGGCGTTTCCGGAATTGCTTCTCAGCTTCAAAACGTGGGTGAATTAGAAAACAAAGGCTGGGAATTAGGCATAAATTCTAAAAACTTTATTGGTGCAGATTTTACGTGGTCTACGAACTTTAATATTTCTTCAAACAAAAACAAAGTATTAAAACTGGCTGATAATAAAGATCTTTTAATTAACTCTACGCCAGGACATTTCCTTGCTACAGATTCTCAAATTTTGAGAGTTGGCGAGCCTGTTGGTTCTTTCTTCGGATTTGTTTATGATGGTGTAATTCAGCAAGGTGAAGCGGTTATTCCGGGGAATTTTGAAACGATTGCAGGTGGAGAAAAATTCAAAGATGTAAACGGCGACGGAAAACTAGATTCTAATGATAAAACGATTATCGGAAATCCAAATCCTGATTTTATCTTCGGTTTAAACAATGATTTTACGTATAAAAATATTGATTTGAATATCTTTTTTCAGGGTTCACAAGGAAACCAAATCTTAAATTATACGTTGATGGAACTGGCATCCGGAAACAACAATGCTACAACAGAAGTTTTAGACGCCTGGACGCCAACAAATACGGATACAAATGTGCCAATTAATGCAGCAAGAACAAAAAGGGTTACTTCGAGATTTGTTTATGATGGAAGTTACATTCGTTTAAAAAACGTTTCTATAGGATATAGTTTAGATGAAAAAGTAGTTTCTAAAATTGGTTTGAGCAAAGTTCGTTTCTACATCAGCGCGCAAAATCTTTGGACAATTACAGATTATCCAGGTTCTGATCCTGAAGGAAATTACCTGAATGATACCAACGCGAGAAGTAACACCAACTTAGGATTAGAATATGGAAGTTACCCAAATGTGAGAACTTTTACTTTCGGTTTTAATTTAAAATTTTAGTCTAAAAAATAATATTATGAAAAAATATATAGCTTTTCTTTTCTTGGGAATATTCGCTTTTGGCTGTTCTGACCTTGAAGAAAAACCCGTGGGAATTATTCGTCCCGATAACTTTTTTAACAATACAGATGACTTGCAAGCCGCTGTAAACGGAGCTTTTGCCAACATTGCCCACAACAACTATTGGGGACGTGAATTTACAATTGCCCTTATGCTTCGTGATGATATGGCCGATATTGGCGACAGAACCACGCAGGCTGCCCGTATCGATGTTAATGATATGAATATGAACGATACTAACGCGCTTGTTGCGAACTTCTGGCCACAATCATATGTCATTATTACCGCTGCAAATCAAGCAATTGAGGGTGCTAAAAAAACGCCCGGAGATCCTGCAAAAGTAAACGCGATTGTCGCTCAGGCTTATTTTGCAAGAGCGTTTGCTTACTATCATTTGGTTCGCATTTTTGGCGATATTCCATATATTGATTTTGTGGTGAATGATGTTTCTCAGGTAAATTCTTTAAGCAGAACAAAAGAAGCAGATGTGTACCCAAAAATTATTGCCGATCTTGAATTTGCAAAACAATGGCTGGAAGACAAACCAAAAGTAAAAGCCGTTCCCGGAAAAGGTACTGCAGCAGGATATTTAGCTTCTGTTTATCTGACTTTGGGAAATTACCAAAAAGCTTATGATGAATCAAAATACGTTATTACAAACGAAGCCAAATTTGGTTTAGGTTTAGATGCTGATTTTCAGGATTTATTTAACGCTACAAAAGCGGCGGCATTAAAAGAACCTTTGTTTACCATTGACTTTAATAACTTAACATCAGGAAATTACGGTCAGGATTATACCGCGTTTTTTACAGGTTCTTTAAAAGACGACAGTTACAGTTACGGACAAGGATTTTCGGTTGCTGTGCCTTCTCAAAAAGTTTTTGATACCTGGGATCAAAGAGATTACAGACGTGCGGTAAGTTTTGATACGATTATTAGAAAGAAAACGGGTCCGGGCGGCGCTTTGCAGATTTTCCCTTCAAGCGATAACGAAAAAGCGCCACGTCCGCATATTGCAAAATACTTTCGTTTTCCTGGAAAAGCCGGAGCAAACGGAAGAACTTCGCAACACAATTATATCACGATGCGTTACGCAGAAGTTTTGTTGACTGCTGCAGAAGCTCTTAACGAAATTACTCCGGGAACTACAGAAGCTGATGGTTATGTAAACCGAGTTCGTGCCAGAGCGAGAAACAAAGCCGGAAAACAGGTTTCGTTTCCTGCAAACGTAACGCCGGGACTTTCTCAGTCCGATTTTAGAAAAATGGTTATTGATGAAAGACGTTTAGAATTAGCCTTTGAATACATCAGATGGTACGATATTAAACGATTGAAAATTGGTCCTGACGTTTTTGGAGTGAATGGTTTAGAACCTCACACTTTTGATGTAAACAAAGATTATTTATGGCCGTTACCGGGAACTGAATTAGCGATTAATCCTAATTTAAAACCGAATAATCCAGGTTATTAATTTAACTCAAATATTATTATTGAACGCAGATGAAACGGATTCGCTATCGCGAAGACACAGAAAAAAACGGATTTTAAAAATAGCTTAAAAAATCTGTGAAAATCAGCGTTTTCGCGATAGCGAATCCGTCCAATCCGCGTCTAAAATTTAGTCTAGAAACTAAAAAAAATAATTAGTAAGCATGAATAAAGTTAGTTACTTTTCTTTAATTCTAGGATTTGCATTGCTGGCATCAGCGTGCAAATCCGGAATTAATTCTCAGACAAAAACTTCGGCAAGTGCTGAACATCTTCTGGAAAACCGATACAAAATGTTACTCGATTATCCGGTAGATTCGATGTCGATGCCACGAAGTATGACCATCAAAACCAATCTAATAAAAAAAGTGCCGTCGAGAGACTGGACAAGCGGATTTTTTGCCGGAAACTTATGGCAATTGTACCGTCTTACAAACGATTCAAAATACAAAGAGCAAGCTCAAAAATGGACTCCTTTCAGTAAAAAAGAAAGCGTTAATAGTAATTCGCACGATGTTGGTTTTAAAGTGTTTTGCAGTTTTGGAGAAGCGCTGAAAGTGGAAAACAAACAAGAATACAAAGATGTGATTATTAAAGGCGCCGAAACTTTATGCACGCGTTTTAACGCAAAAGTGGGTGCAATTCGTTCGTGGGATTTCAACAAAGAAATTTGGGATTATCCGGTGATTATCGATAATATGATGAATCTTGAATTATTGTTTGAAGCCTCAAAATTATCAGGAAACCAAAAATACCATGATATTGCCGTAAAACATGCCAATACGACGTTGAAAAATCAGTTTAGAGAAGACAACAGTTGTTATCATGTTATTGATTATAAACCTGTTACGGGAGAAGTTAGAAAGAAAACTACGTTACAAGGTTACAATGACGATTCGGTTTGGGCACGCGGACAAGGCTGGGCGGTTTACGGATTTACGATGTCGTACCGATATACCAAAGATCCTGCGTATTTAAAACAAGCCGAAGCTACAGCAAAGTTTTTTATGACGAATAAAAATCTGCCGGAAGATGCGATTCCGTATTGGGATTTTAAAGATCCGAGTATTCCAAATTCGCCTCGCGATGTTTCTGCTGCAACCGTTATGGCTTCAGCATTATATGAACTTTATGGATATACGAAGAATCAAAGTTATTTGGCTTTCGCCGATAAAATAATGAAGTCTTTACATTCAGACAAATACATTTTGCCTGAAACTGTAAAAGCGCCTTTTATTCTGGATCACAGTACCGGAAACTGGCCAAAACACGACGAAATTGACGAACCTATAATTTATGCTGACTATTATTTTCTGGAAGCATTATTAAGAAGAAAGTAACAAAGGTGCAGAGGTGCAAAGTGACAAAGGTTTTTAGCCTTTGTGCCTTTGAACCTGAAAACCTATAAAAAAGGTACAGAGGCACAAAGTAACAAAGGTTTTCTGCCTTTGAACCTTTGTACCTCTGTCCCTTTGAACCTCTGTCCCTTTGAACCTAAAAAAAAAAGCTTTATAATTTATGCAAAAACTACATCACAACTTTACCTCTTTTTCTGCTATCGCTTTTTTGATTGCTTTTCAGTTTTGCTTTTTCATTGGCTTTGCCCAGAAAAATTCGGCAATGCGAACGAAGACAAACATTAATGAAAATTGGCTGTATTTAGAAAATCATACTTCAAGTCTTAACGAAGCAAAAAATGCGACAAACTGGACACCTTTAAATTTACCACATACGTGGAATGCCGAAGATGCAACCGATTTAAACCCAGGTTACAGACGCGATGCAAGCTGGTATCAAAAAAAGCTGAACATTGCCCAAATAGACAAAAACAAACGCTATTTTTTATATTTTGAAGGCTCGAATGTCACCACAAAACTTTATGTAAACGGCAAAGAAGCCGGCGGACATATTGGTGGTTATATTGGGTTTACGATTGATATTACAGATTTTATCAACGAAGGAAACAACGACATTTTTGTACGCGTTGATAATAGTTATGATATTGAAATAATTCCGTCGCAAAAAAGTGATTTCTTTATTTATGGCGGAATCACACGAGATGTTTGGCTTTTGTCTCAATACAAAAACCGAATTGATAATCTAAAAATTACAACTCCTGAAGTTTCTGCAAAAAAAGCTTCAGTACAAATTCTGGCTTCGACGATAAATGCTGAAAATGCAAAAAATTTATCTTTAACGGTGGTTCTTAAAAATCCAAAAGGAAAAAAAGTGGCGAGTAAAACTCTTTTGATTTCTGATAAAACGTCGAATATTACTTTCGAAAATATTAAAAATCCGGAGTTGTGGGATACGGATAATCCGAATTTATATTCGGTAACGGCTACTTTATCAGAGAACAAACAAATTATAGACAGCGTAAACGAAAAAGTTGGTTTTAGATGGTTTGAGTTTAAAGATCACGGTCCGTTTTTCCTTAACGGAAAACGATTATTGATTCGCGGCACACATCGCCATGAAGAACAAGCCGGAGTTGGCGCTGCGATGACCAACGAACAGCATTGGGCAGATATGAAATCCATCAAAAATATGGGCGCTAATTTTGTTCGTCTCGCGCATTATCCGCAAGATCCTGAAATTTATAAAGCTTGTGACGAACTGGGTCTTTTGGTTTGGGATGAATTGCCGTGGTGCCGCGGCGGAATTGGCGGTGAACTTTGGCAAACAAACACCAAAAATATGCTGGCCGAAATCATCAATCAAAATTACAATCATCCGAGCATTATCATTTGGTCTTTAGGAAACGAAATGAACTGGCTTCCGGATTTTCCTGATGGCGATAATACAGAAAAAACGAATGCATTTTTAACGGAATTAAACGACATCGCACACAAAATGGATCCAACTCGAAAAACTGCGATTCGAAAATATTATGAAGGCTCACAAATTGTAGATGTATTCTCTCCTTCTATTTGGTCTGGCTGGTATTCTGGAAGTTACAAAAGCTATCAAAAAGCAATTGACGTTTACAAAAAAGAATACAAACATTTTATTCATGCCGAATATGGCGGTGATAGTCACGTTGGGCGTCACAGCGAGAATCCTGTAACTGGCGAAAATATCATAAAAGCCGAAGGCTGGGAAGAAGCCATCGTACAAACCAAAGTGGCCAATATTGCGCAAATTGGTGATTGGAGCGAGAATTATATCGTCGATTTATTCGACTGGCATTTGCATATATCCGAGAACGATCCGGCATTTGTGGGAAATGTTCAATGGGCGTTTAAGGATTTTGCAACGCCATTGCGTCCCGAAGATGATATTCCGTACATGAACCAAAAAGGACTCGTGGACCGAAACGGAAATCCGAAAGATGCGTATTATGTTTTTAAAAGTTATTGGGCAAAAGAACCTTTTACCTATATCGAATCGCATACCTGGACAGAACGACAAGGACCTGAAAATACGCCGAGAATTCTGAGCGTTTTTAGTAATTGTGAACGAGTTACGCTTTATCATGATGGAAAATCGCTTGGAGAAAAACAAAGAAATCTTTCGCTATATCCTGCAAATGGTTTAACTTGGGATGTTAATTTTAAAAAAGGAGAAAATATTCTGATTGCTGTCGGAAAATCAATAGCCGGAAAAACGGTTTCGGATACATTAAAAGTCAACTATCGTTTTAACAAAAATGATACGGCAACGTCTTTACAATTATCTTCTGAAAAATTAAAAAACGGCAATTATCTGGTTACAGCAATTGCAATTGACAACAACAATTTACGTTGTCTGGATTATGAAGAAAGTGTTTATTTTCAATGCCTAAAAGGCGGAAAAACCATGAAAAATCAGGGAACTCCAACTGGAAGTGAATCAATCAGAATGGCAAATGGAAAGGCTTCGATTGAAGTTGTTCCGGATGGTTCTGGTTTACCAATTGAAATGACAGCTTTGAATCAGAGTTTTAAAGGGGAATATTTAAAAATAATGCTTAAATAAAAATAATGCCACAAAGTCGCTAAGACACAAAGTTTTTTTTGCCACAGATTAAAAGATTAAAATGATTTTTTTTACGCAGATTCTGCTGATTTTAGCAGATTTAATTTTTAAAAAACTTTATAAATAATCTGCGCATATCTGCTTAAATCTTTTTAAAATCTGCGTGAAAAAAAACTTTGTGCCTTCGAGCCTTTGTGGCAACAAACACACATACTAATGAAAAAACTAATAACCACATTACTCCTAACCTTTTCCATTTTCGGACAAGCTCAGGATATCAACCTAATCTCAAACATTTCAAATCGAAATGCAACCTCATTAAACGGTGTTTGGAATTACATTGTAGATCCTTACGAAACAGGATATTACAGCTTTCATCACGATGAATACGATAAACAGGCAAAACCATCAAATGCGGCATATTTTAATAATTATCACGCTGTAAATAAACAGGAATTGGTAGAATATGATTTTGATAAATCTCCAAAAATCAATATTCCGGGCGATTGGACTTCGCAGGTTCCTGAACTGAAATATTATGAGGGAAATGTCTGGTTCAAAAAGTCTTTCGATTATGATTTAAAAGCAGGAAAACGTCTTTTTCTTTATCTCGGTGCGATCAATTATAAAGCTGATGTTTATTTGAACGGCAAAAAACTCGGAACTCATATTGGCGGATTCACGCCTTTTAATTATGAAGTGACTTCGATTGTAAAACCAAAAGACAATTATCTGGTTATTAAAGTCGATAATACACGCCATAAAGAAGATGTTCCAACGATTAATACAGATTGGTGGAATTATGGCGGAATTACACGTGATGTGACTTTAATTGAAGAAAACGCCTCATTTGTAGAAGATTATAATATTCAGCTAAAAAAGAATAGTACAGATTTGATTTCCGGGTTTGTAAAGATCAATAATTTAGAAGCTTCGCAAAATTCGGTTTCAATTTCGATTCCAGAATTGAAAATTAATTATAAAAGAAAAGTGGGCGCTGACGGAATTGTAAGCTTTGAAATTCCAGCGAAAAAAATCTCATTTTGGTCGCCTGAAAACCCAAAATTATATGATGTAACGATTGATTTTAATGGACAGAAATTAAAAGACAATATTGGTTTTAGAACGATTGAAACCAAAGAAGATAAAATTTTATTAAACGGAAAACCGATCTTTTTACGCGGTATTTCGATTCACGAAGAAAACGCAAAAGGAGGACGCGCGAATTCTGAAGAAGATGCTTTACGTCTATTAAATTGGGCAAAAGAACTGGGTTGTAATTATGTTCGTCTGGCACATTATCCGCATAACGAAAACATTATCAGAACGGCAGATAAAATGGGATTGATGGTTTGGGAAGAAATTCCGGTTTATTGGACAGTTGAATTTACGAGAGAAGCTACTTATCAAAATGCCGAAGATCAATTGACGGCGGCGATTACGAGAGATAAAAACAGAGCTTGTATTATTATCTGGTCGATGGCCAATGAAACGCCAATTTCAGATGCAAGAAATACTTTCATTAAAAAATTAGTCGATCATACTAAAACTTTAGACAATACGAGATTGATCAGCGCGGCTTTATTAACGCAAAGCGGAAGTGATGGTTTTGGAACGATCAACGATGCTATTGGAGAATATTTAGACATTATTTCTTTCAACCAATATTTGGGCTGGTACGGCGGAAAACTCGAAGATGCCGAAAAGATTTTCTGGAAAACCAAATACAACAAACCTGTTATCGTTTCTGAATTTGGCGGCGATGCCAAAGCAGGATTGCACGGTGAAAAAAACGAACGCTGGACTGAGGAATTTCAGGAATATTTATACATTCAGAATTTGAAAATGATCGAAAATATTCCGCATTTGAGTGGTACAAGTCCTTGGATTTTAGTTGATTTCAGATCTCCAAGACGACTTTTACCGGGAATTCAGGACGAATACAACCGCAAAGGATTGATTTCTAACGATGGTCAAAAAAAGAAAGCCTTTTATATTATGCAAAATTGGTACGCCAAAAAGAAAAAAGAGTAAAAATTGTATGATTTCTCTTTGTTAATCTCTTACTTTGTATGAACCTATTAACAAATTATAATTCTTATGAAAAAATTTAGTTTATTGGCAATTACTTTTTTGATTGCTATTTCAGTTAAAGCTCAGGACGTAGTAAAATTTCCACCGTTAGATGCAAGTCCGGTTGATATTGCTTATTTCCCAAATAAAGCGGTTAAATTCAAAAAAACAGATACTCCTTCGCCTTCTATCAAAGTTATTTATTCAAGACCTTCTGTAAAAGGGCGTGTAATTTTTGGAGATTTAATTAAATACGGTGAAGTTTGGAGAGTTGGTGCAAATGAGAATACCGAAATCAAATTCTACAAGCCTGCAACTATAAACGGTGTTGCGGTTCCTGCAGGAACTTACAGTTTGTTTGCCATTCCTGAAAAAGATAAATGGACAATCATTATCAATAAGGAACTTGATTTATGGGGAGGTTATGCGTATGATGAAAGCAAAGATGTAGTAAAAATTTCTGTTCCGGTAAAAGCACTGGCGACTCCGGTAGAAGCTTTGTCAATTGCTTTTACATCAAAAGATGCTATAACAAATTTGGTAATTGGCTGGGATAAAACATCGGTTGAAGTGCCTATTACAATTAAATAATTAGTCAATATTTCGACATAAATATCAAAGAGACACTTAATTAAATAATTAGTGTCTCTTTTTTTTGCTTAATATTGAGTAAATTTAACAACCTAACCACTAACCAAAAAAACCACAAAATGAAAAAAAAGTATGTATTGCTGCTATTTCTGTTGTCCGCTTATTGCGGATATTCTCAACAAAAGTTTAAAATTACTTATGAGCAATTAAAAGAATATGAAGGTATTTATGAATATCAGAACAATACTACTTTACAAATCGCCGCCTCACCAAAAGACACTATTTTATACGCTATTATCAACGAAAGCAAATATGCCTTAAAACCTTCTGAAAAAGACATCTTTTTAAATATGTCTAAAGAAAAAGTGACTTTCTTAAGAAATAGTGCTTCTGCTATTACCGGTTATACTTCTCAGGAAAAAATATTTAATCTGATTAGTAAAAAAGTCGTTTTTCCAAAAGAAATGTGGTATCCGAGACTGAATTCAAAAGATTTTAAATATAGCTATCAGCCGCCAAAAAAAGACCTTGATGGTTTATTGACCGGAACGCTCGATAATACGGGACTTGATAAAGCATTATTGAATGAAATGATGCAGAAAATTGTTGACGGAACTTATGCAAACGTACACAGTGTTTTGATTATAAAAGATGGAAAATTGGTTTTTGAAGAATATTTTTATGAATACAACAAAACCAAATTGCACGAAATGCGTTCTGCTACAAAAAGTATAATTTCTGCCCTTACGGGAATTGCAATTGATAAAGGATTTATTAAAAGCAAAACCGAAACTGTACTTTCTTATTTTCCTGAATATACTTTTAAAAACCTCACAGATGATAAACGACAAATTACAATTGAAAACCTTTTAACCAATCAAAGCGGACTTGATTGCGATGTGAGTAATCCTAAATCTGAAGGAAATGAAACGACAATGAATTATTCTGATGACTGGATACAATTTACTTTAGATTTACCAATGATTGATGTTCCGGACGGACGAGGAATGTATTGCTCGGGAAACCCGATTACAGTGGGGAGAATTATTGAAAAAGCAACTAAAATGACACTTCCAGATTTTGCAAAACAAACTCTTTTTAAAGATATTGGCATTAAAAATTTCAAATGGAATTTTAAACCCGATGCTTCCAGTTCCGAAACTTTTTGTCAGGTCTATTTAACGCCAAGAGATATGGCTAAATTTGGTTTGCTTTATCTAAATAAAGGAATGTGGGCAGACAAACAGGTTATTTCTAAAAACTGGATTGAGGAATCTTTAACCAAACACTCTGTTATTCAGGGCGTAAATTACGGTTATTTGTGGTGGCTTAAATATCTTGAAGTAAATGGAACTCGTTTTTCCGGAAAGGCTGCACAAGGAAACGGCGGACAGAAAATTTATGTTTGGGAAGACCAGAATATGGTTACTGTGATCACAGGCGGAAATTACAATTCGCAATCGCCAAGCGATGAACTGATTCAGAAATATATTTTGCCTGCTTTTAAGAAGAAATAATAATTCGAGAATGAGATAATTTGGCAATTAGATAATTGAATGTAAATATAAAAGGGCTGTCATTTTTTGGCACCCCTTTTATTTTATGGGTATTTAGAAAGATTTTTTTATACATGGAAATTATGTAATAAATAATTAAAATTATATAAATTTTAACTAAATTGTCCCTTTACTTTTGAAAGGTATAGACAAGTAATTATTAAGAAAAATGTTCCACAACTTGTTAAAAAATCTTACTAATTATTCAATCAGAAAAATCTATACTAACCAAAACCAAATTAAGAAAAATGGTGCATTGTCATAAACAAAATACAGCGTAAAATTTTAAAAGACAGTAATTAAGAAAACTACTTTTTTATATTCCCATTAATAATCACGTAGCATTTTTTTAATTTGTGCCTAAAAAAATTAAGACGTTTAGCTTTATGATGCATGCATCATTTTTTACTTTAACAGACTGATTAATTATTTGAAATACGACTCATCTATTAATTTAAAAAATCCCTTTAAGAAAATAGGTTTCTTAAAGAGATTTTTTGTTTATCGTTTGACTTTTGATTTATATTTTGAAAACATTTTTTTCAGGAGCTAATCCCGCTATCCGTTCCAATCTTTTTTATTTTTAAAGAAAAAATAAAAAAGGATTTCCTCTTCTATCGGGGCTAGGACAATCGTTTTCATAAGAATATTTTCGTACAGATTGTCATTTCGAGAAACGAGAAATCACATAAAGAAATTCCGCAACGGGAAAACCAATCTTTGTCGAACTTCTCGCGAATTAGGATGGATTAAAATCCATCCCTACAATATAGTTTGTTCCTACGGAACACTATTGAAGAAAGTTCCGGAGGAAGGATTTTATATTGTAGCCAGTCCCGAAGCTTCGGGATTAATCCCTGGAAAATAAAATTTAGCGTATTTATGATGTCGCCACAATTGGCTCTAAAATTTTATCAAGTGTAATTGGTAAGTCTCTAACACGTTTTCCTGTTGCATTAAAAACTGCATTTGCAATTGCCGGCGCCATTCCTACCAATGCTGTTTCTCCCAGACCTTTTGTTCCCATTGGGTTACTCACAGGATCTTTTTTATTCACAAAAAATACTTCCTGTTTTTCAATATCAGCATTTACAGGAACATGGTAATCAGCAAAATTATTATTGATCGGACGGCCAAAACGGTGATCGATTTCTAAAGCTTCCATTAATCCCATTCCGATTCCGCCCACTGCACCTCCGTACATTTGCCCTGCTGAAGTTTTGTGATTAATTACTGTGCCAATATCGGCACAGGAAACTACGTGAGCAATTCTGATTTTACCTAAATTTGGGTTTACCAAAACTTTTACAAAATGCACTGAAAACGAATAAATAGAATATTTTTTAGCTTCTTCTGAACCTTTTGATTCATTTTCGACCGCTAATTCTTCTAATTTATTAGCACTAAGCAAAGTTGTCAAAGAAACTGATTTTGAAGCCTCTTTTTTAGAAGAAACCGAACCATTTGCAAAAGTTAAATCTGTGATAGGAATATTTTTAAAAGTCGGATTTTCTGTTGCCAAACCAAGAGCTTTACTCACTAATAAGTTACAGGCATCGTGAACTGCAGAACCAACAGATGAAGTCGTTGCAGAACCACCTTGCGTTGGCCCTTTTGGTAATCCGCTTCGACCCATTTCAATCACTACATTTTCAGTTGGGATTCCGGTAATTTCTGCACCAATTGCCGTCATCATAGTTGCTGTTCCCGGTCCCATATCGTTTACGCTGCATTGAAGTACCAAGTTTCCATCTGCCAAAAATTTCGCTTTTACTGTCGTAGGATTTCGGTACGAACCAAAAGTTCCCGTTCCCATTCCGTAACCTACAAGCCATTCGCCTTCACGAACACTTCCGGGTTTGTTTTTACGGTCTTTCCAGCCAATGCGTTCCATTCCGGCTTCGTAACAATCTAAAAGATATTTACTGCTCCATGGTTTATTTTGCTCGAGATCTTTTTCGGCGTGATTGCGTTTTCGAAATTCAATAGGATCCATATTTAATTTATGTGCCAATTCGTCGATAGCGCTTTCTAGGGCAAAAGAGCCCGTTGCTTCGCCGGGACCACGCATCCAGATTGGCGTACAAGTATCAAGTTCAGCAATTCTATACTTGGTCGAAACGTTGGCACAATCATACATAAAACGTGACATATTTACGGTTGCTTCAGTAAAATCTTCATAGTTTGAAGTCATTGCCAGGGCTTCGTGACTTAAACCTGTAAGTTTACCATCTTTAGTGGCTCCCAATCCCATTTTTTGAATTGTGTAAGGACGAAATCCAACATTGGTAAACATCTGTTCACGATGCAAAACCAATTTAACCGGTTTGCCTATTTTTTTTGATCCGATAAGAGCTGCAATTTCATAAGGCCAGGTATGCAAACCCATTCCAAAAGCACCACCCAAATATTCAGAATGTACTTCTACATCTTCGGGCGGGATTCCAAAAACGTTCCCAACACTTTTTCTTGTTCCTTCTACACCCTGACTTTTGGTGTATAAAATGGGTTTATTATTTTCCCATTTTGCAATAATATTTGCCAATTCCATCGGATTATGAACTTCCGTCGGAATCGTATATTCTGCTTCTAAAACAACTTCTGCCGTTTTATAAGCATCTTCTGTTCCGCGATTGTAATCTTTTGCACGATCTCCACCGGGATTTCTGCTTTTATCTTTTGCTTTTTCAAGTTGAGTTGTATGTTCTTCTTTTAAATATTCAGCTTTAATTAAACTCGCCGCATATTGCATACGCTCAAAAGTATCGGCAATAACCAAAGCTATTGGCTGATCGTAGTAACGAACCGAATCGTCTTTAAAAATTTGAAGCGGCTGCCCCAGATTATTACGTTGTTTGGCTTGCTCGTATCCTGCAGGTTTCTCGACATTTAAATGCGTTATAACCGCCAGAACTCCCGGCGCCCATTCGGCTTTTTTAGTATCAATACTTTTGATTCGGCCTTTGGCAATCGTACTTCCCACCAAACAGGCGTAGGTAACACCAGCAGTTTTGTACTCAGCCGAATAAGTTGCAGAACCCGTTACTTTAGCAAATCCGTCAACTCTGTTTATATTACTTGTCTTGCTCATAATCAAATTATTTAGATGCTGCTATAGTTAACGCTTCGGTGATTGCATTTGGTCCTAGAGTCAATTTAAAGGCGTTGTCGCCATAACTTTTAGCACCTTTCATGCTTAAATTTGCCGCTTGTCTGAATGTTTCTTCAGAAACTGTTTTTCCCTTTAAAAATTCTTCTGCTTCTGTTAATCGCCATGGTTTATGTGCAACACCGCCCATTGCAAGTCTTGCCTCATTAATTACATTATTTTTAATGTCTAAACCAACGGCAACAGAAATTAATGCAAAAGCATAACTGCTTCGGTCACGAACTTTTAAATAATGTATATTTTTGGTAAAATTATTCTCAGGGATTTCTACCGAAGTTATCAATTCTTTACTTTCCAATGTATTGTCTTTTTCAGGCGAATTTCCGGGAAGACGATGAAAATCAGTAAATTTTATTTGTCTTTTACCTTTTGGGCCTTCTACAAAAACGGTCGCATCCAGAGCTGCAAGTGCTATGCACATATCACTTGGATGAACGGCAATACAACTGTCTGAAGCCCCAAAAATGGCGTGCATTCTGTTTGAACCGCCAATGGCTCCGCAACCGCTTTTTGGTGTTCTTTTATTGCAGGGCATATCGGTGTTATAAAAATACGAACAACGCGTGCGCTGTAACATATTTCCGCCAACGGTTGCCATATGCCTGATTTGCTGTGACGCTCCGGCGGCTAATGCCAAAGCCAGCAAAGGATATTTTTCTTTAATGGATTTATCTTCGGCAACCTGACTGTTTTTTGCCAATGCGCCAATTGATACTTGTCCAGTTCCAAATTCTATTTTCTTTAAATCCAAAGCTGTAATGTCGACCAGTTTATCCGGAACAACAACATTCTTTTTCATTAAGTCTACCAGGTTTGTTCCACCTGCAATAAACATTGCCGAAGGTTCTTTGCTGATATTGGTTACTGCAGAGCCGGATGAAAGCGCTCTAATGATTTGAAAGTTTTTCATAACGGCTTCCCTCCTTCCTTAACTTCTGTTATCGCGTCTACAATATTATGATAAGCACCACATCTACAAATGTTTCCGCTCATATATTCTCTAATTTCTTCTCTGCTGTTGGCGTGACCTTCTTTAATGCAGGCAATTCCGGACATGATTTGTCCCGGCGTGCAATATCCACATTGAAAACCGTCATTTTTGATGAAAGCTTCCTGCATCGGGTGTAATTTTTTCCCTTTCGAAAGTCCTTCAATTGTAGTCACCTGCGCATTTTGCTGCATGGATGCCAATGTTAAACAAGACAAAATTCTGGTGCCGTTTACATGAACCGTACATGCACCGCATTGTCCGTGATCGCACCCTTTTTTTGTTCCTGTTAATTGTAAATTCTCCCTCAACAAATCCAGCAAAGTAGTTCGTGGTTCAACATTAAGATTGTGTTTTGTACCGTTTACTTCTATCGAAAGCGGAACTGTCTCTAAATATTCTGCAATTTTCTCATCCCACTTTTTTTCTGAAGCCATAACCAATGAGGGCGGAGCAAAAGCAAGTGCGGTAAATAATCCTGATTTTTTGATAAAATCGCGACGGGAATTAGTGTCGTCTTCGATTACTTTCTTAATATTTGTTTTCTTGGGAGCCATGCATACTGTTTTTAAATTAACAAATTGCTTGTAGTAATTCTAACAAATTTAAGTATCCTTTGTGAGAAAAAATTACAAAATTCACATAATCTTGTTATTCAGAAAATTTCTAGATAAGGACTGTTTCCGTTAAATTTCAAAATCGTATTTTTACAATAATTAGACTAAATGCGACTTCATGATTTACCTTGACAACAATGCAACTACCCGTTTAGATGATCGCGTATTAAATACTATGCTTCCGTACTTTACAGAAAATTATGCAAATGCAGGAAGCGCTCATCTTGCAGCATTAACTGTAAGTGAAGCTGTCGCTAACGCGGCATGGCAAACGGCAAATTTGATTGGTGCCAAAGAAGAAGAAATCATCTTTACATCGGGTGCAACCGAAGCTATAAATCTCGCCATTAAAGGTCTTGCTAATCAGTATCGTAAACATATTGTTACAATTGTAACAGAACACAAAGCTGTACTCAATACCTGCGAATTTATGGAAAGTATTGGGTTTGAAGTCACCTATTTACAGGTGGGTTCTGATGGTGTTTTAGATCTTAATGTTTTAAATGAATCAATTACAGATAAAACACTGATTGTCATCGTAATGATAATCAATAATGAAACTGGTATAACTCAAAATATTGAAGCGATTTCTGAACTCGCTCACGCCAAAAATGCATTGTTTATGTGTGATGCTACACAGGCAATTGGAAAAATTCCGGTTGATGTCGAAAAACTAAAAATTGATCTTTTGCCCCTTTCTGCCCATAAATTTTATGGTCCAAAAGGTGTTGGTGCTTTGTACATTTCGGCGAAAGCCAAATTAAAATTATTGCCTCAGCTACATGGCGGGGAACAACAGCGAAAATTGCGAAGCGGAACATTAAATGTACCCGGAATTATTGGTTTAGGTAAAGCTAGTGAAATTGCTGTTAATGAATTAGAAAGTGATCAAAAAAGAATTACAAAATTGAGAGATAAACTGGAAAATGGCCTGCTAAATTTTGAAGGTTCATTTGTAAACGGAAATACTGAAAACCGAATTTACAATACTACTAATATTTGTTTTCCGGGTGTTGTTTCCGAAACTTTAATTCTCGCTTTACAGGATATTTCTGTTTCTAATGGAGCTTCTTGTTCGGCAGTAACATCTAAACCTTCGCATGTTTTAAAAGCAATGGGGTTATCTGATGATGATGCTTTGAGTTCGATACGTTTTAGTTTGGGAAGATTTACTACTGAAACGGAAATTGATTTGGCTATTGAAAGGATTTTGGATTTGGCGAAAAAACTACGTGTTTAGGATTTGCCACGAAGGCACTAAGGCACAATTTTTTTTCACCTATTAATCAACGACCGTATTGTGATTTCTCGTGCCTCGAAATGACAAACTTTGAAAACAAGAAACTTCGCGCCTTAGCGACTTAGCGGCAAATCTTCAAATAAGCTTCTCATAATCTTCTATTGTATCGATATCGACATTACCTTTTTCGAAAGGAACGGCAACGACATCATCAATAAAACGGTTGATTATTTTTTTTGCACCTTCATGACCTTTCAATTCTAAAAGTTCATCGAAGTATTTTTTATTAAAAAGAACGGGAGTTCCTAATGTTTCAGAATAAGCTGATGCTGCAATTCCCTTTTCGTTATTTTGATAATGATGAATTAAATCCTCAAAAATAGCAGTTGTTAAATAAGGCTGATCGCAAACGGCAAAAATACAGCTTTCACAATCCGGACATAAAAGCAATAGTTCTTTAAGTCCTTTGGCGATTGAAGTTGACATACCAGCTTGCCAATCTGAGTTAAAGCAAATTTTTATTTCATCACTATTAAGGCTTTTTTCTATTATTTCGTTATTTGATCCTGTTACCACGATAATAATTGAATCAGGAACCGATAAAGCTGCTGTAATTGTATTTTTTAAAAGCGTTGAGTTCTTATATTCCAATAATTGTTTGGGATGTCCTAATCTTGAAGAATTTCCTGCGGCCAGAATAATAATACCCATTTTTAAATCATTCGACATAAGGCGCTGTGTTATGAATTTTTCCGGTTTTGTATTTGAGGGAAGTACCGGTTTTACCACTCATCATTGCTTTTATTTCGGCAACAATCGACAAGGCAATTTCTTCAGAAGTTTCGGCGCCAATATCAAGTCCGATTGGTCCATAAATACGATTTAATTGCTCTTCGGTTACTTTTATTCCTTCACTCAACAAATCATCGAGCATGCGGTTTAATTTTGTTTTCGGTCCCAGAATTCCAATATATCTACAATCGGTTTGCAAAAGCAATTTTAGCATTGCTAAATCGTATTTGTAATTGTGTGTAATTAATACAAAATAAGTTTGATGGTCAATGTTTATATTTTCAAAGACCTGCTCCGGTTTTCCAACCAATATTTGTTTTGCTTCCGGAAATCGTTTTTTTGTTGCATGTGTGGCGCGGCCTTCGGCTATTGTAATTTCCCAGCCTGCTATTTCAACCATTTTTACAAGTGGCTGCACATCGTTCCCGGCTCCAACAATAATAAGTGAAACCGGTGGCGTTATGTATTCGATTAAGGCTTCGGTATTGTTGTTTTCATTTAGTTTTTTTAGCATCGTAAGCTTATCTTCTAAAACCTTTTTTGCATCCGGAAGAAGTTCAAAGGCTATGTTATTAGAACATAAAGGATCTGAATTTTCTCTGTAAAACAATATAGTTCCGTCTTGTCTTGCCTGTTTTTGCAATGAAAATAAAGTGCTAATTATGGCAGGTTTTCTTTCTGCCTGCAATTGTTGTAAAAGCCGGATTGGGTTGTTTTCTAACGTTTCGTCTATATATTCAAAAAGAATATGAACAATTCCGTTGCAGCCTAATTGTAGTCCTACTTCAGCATCTTCATCGTTAGTGGTATTATATGTTATTAATTTATTTTGCTGCTGATGAATTGAGAGCAATGCTTTTCGAAGCGCATCGCCTTCTAAACAGCCACCGCTTATGGCTCCTGTTAGCAGACCGTCTTCGGTAACGAGCATGCGCGCACCGGGTTGTCTGTACGACGAACCTTCTACCTTAACAACTGTGGCCAATGCAGTCTTTTTTCCTGTGGCTTTTGCCTCTGAATATGCTTTAAGAATTTCGCTAATTTCTTTCATAATGGTAAATGCCTTCTAACAAAAATAAGGGATTTAAATAATTTTTACCACAAAGTCTGCAAAGTTTTCTAAAGAAATAATCTCGCAATCCTAATCAAGATCAAAAGTGATATTTACCAAATAAACGAAACAAAAAAGAGTTAAAATGTCCAGGCGAACATTTTAACTCTTTTACTTCTTTGCTAATAATTATTTTGTTAATGAATAATCGTCAGTGAATAATTGAGGTCTGATTTAATTATTTTTCGATTATCCAATAAATAAATCTTTTCACGATTATTACTATAACTGCCGTAATAAATCTGTTGTGCTTGGGGTTTATCCCAATTTAGTACATAAATTGTTCCATCTGCATCATCTTCCAAACCTCTTTCGAGATTAAAATTACCTTTTTCTGTAAATTCTTTTTTGGGTACTTTTCCTTGGTAAGTACTTGATAATTCAAATTTATGACTTTCTATCGTTCCATCTCCTTCATAAATTTTCAAAACTGTTTCGATCCCTTCACAATCTGCACAAGGAATTACGCCTTTATAAATTGTAGCCTGGTCCGAAACATTGCTGTTCATTTCAACATCTTCCGTCTCTACAACTTTTTCACTTTTTTTAGAATTACACGCAAAAAATTGCGCTGTAACAACTAGTACCAATAATAATTTTTTCATGACCTTTTTTAAACAAAAGAAAGAATATTCTTAGATTTAAAATTTGATTTAACAAAACTTTATGGTTTAAAAAAATATAATTCTACTAAATCTATTTTAAAATTTACGATAAATTCTAAAAAAGCCACGTTTTATTACATTAATAAAAAACATAAATTAAAGCCCAATTTTGTCTTTTATCCTTTAATGTTTAGTATTTGTAAAATAATTACTCAATGTAGATTTTTTCTTTCTGGCTTATAAGACTTTGACAAGCCCCTGACTGCTGTACTTTTCTATTCTTTTCTTTCTTGTATTCATCGTGAGATACTTGATAAAATGCGACTTTATACAAGCATTTTTTTTTACTGTTTTTAAGCCTTTTACCAATTCAATTCCAATAATCTTAATACTAAATTTGGGATAGAATCCTGAGAAATATTTTTATTTTTTTTGAATCTGTATTACAAAATTTTAATTCAAAATCACATAAAATTCAAAATATTGGTTTATAAAAATATCCAATAAACCTCTGTTCCCAGAATGCTTAATTCTTGTGTGAACCCAAATTAGTTTAACCAATACAAAACCGATGAAAAAAATCTCTTACTTTCATAGCCTGACACCAGAATCGCAGGATCTATTTTTACGTAATATAAACGGAGAACTCATCAATAATAAAATAATTTCTATTCCTGAGACAATTGGTCACGGGCACTATTATTTTACTCCTGTAAAAAGCTACATATCTGCCATTTATATGGATTTTACAACAAAAATCCCACTTAAAATACACAGATATAAATCCGATAATGAATTGTATATTTTTCACTTTGATTTAAGTGACGAAGCCAACTCAATTAGGGTTAATAAATCAAATTATAAAATAGGCTCCAATAAAGGCTCTGGTGTTCTTGTAATAGATAATCAGACCGATAGTTCTTTTCAGCCTGTTGTTGGCAAAAGAATATTGGCTTTACGGCTCTTGGTTGATAAAAATAAAATGGATTTTTTTTTAAAGAACAGACCTATTGGTCGTCTTTCAAAATCGAAAATTATAACCTCGCAAAAATTCGTTTATTATTATAATCAAATAGACAGCAAAAGTATTCTTGCTTTAAGATCTATTATGAATAAATCTATTTTTGAACTCTCGTTTGATTCTTATTTAAAAGGTATTTCTTTAAAATTACTGGCTAATTTTTTAAACAAACAAGAACATTTGGAAGAGGAAAAAACTATAATTAGTAAAACCGACAGCCAAAGGATCCTCAAAACAAAAAACTATATATTGAAGAATTTACACGAGCCGTTTCCTTCTATTTTATTTTTGGCAAATATGGCAGGAATGTCTGTTACGAAATATAAAATACTGTTTAAAAAACATTTAGCAACAACTCCAAAAAAAAATATACGTTAAAGAAAAATTTTTACTTGCCAAAAAAATGATTGAAAGCGGTAAATATAGTTTGTTGTCTGAGGTAATGTATGAACTTAATTACTACAACTTAAATTACTTTAAAACCCAGTATACTATCTTTTTTAGAAAAAGTCCAACGAAATATTTTCCCAGAAACATAAAAAATAAAATAACCAATGATAGCGAAAACTAACAGCAAACAAAAACGTAATATTTAACCCAAAAGCCATCTCAAAATCAGATGACTTTTTTTGGAATGAAAACAAAATAACTATTTCTAAAATTATTCTTTCTGTAACTTTTTACTAAAATATTTTACTGTCTATTTTTATATGCTTATTAAAAGTTTGATAATTCGAAACAAAAACAGATTAGCAACACTCCTAAATAGTTATAAAAAAATCCCAGTTCTTTATAAACTGGGATTTTTAAATTGTAGACTTGTATTAGAACATCACAGTGTAATTATTTCACTAAAATGAATCGGGCATAATCTACCGTCATTCTTGTTATTAAATCTGTAGTATTGGCAGTTAAACGAAAAGTAACAGCCTTAGTAGCATTACTTACTGTACCGGTACTCCATGAAGAACCTGTAGTAGTTAAAACGGTAAGCTTCCCATCGTTAAAAAATATACGACCAGATACTATTATGTCACCTACTGATCCTCCCCAGTTAAAATAATCCGGCCAGGTCTTGCCACCATCTTCCGACAACATAATTCGAGTTCCCCAGACTCCGGCTCCCTGACTTCTGTAAACACGAAAACTGAATTCTATGGAACCGCTGTTCTTAGTCAACGCACCAACAGGAATAGTGAAATCTTTATAAATAGAAGGCTTTTGGCTGTTAAGCGGCTCATTCCATCCATATCCAGGTATTTGACCAGGGTTTTCAGTATCATGCATTAATACATACGAAGTAGCAACAGGCTCAGGAACTACAGGAGTTGGAGGAGCCGCTGGGTTTAATTTAACCCACGCAGCCAAAATTTCATCATAAGTATAAAACCCGTTTCCATCTATAAACCTTGCTGTATCTGCTTGTGTTCCCGTTGATATATCCGTTACATAAATTAATGTTGAAGTTTTTACTCCAACCATAGATTGAGCTCTTTCTCTATCAACTCTTGGTACTAATAACCCATCAGGCTCAGTAGCTGTACCTGTTGGCTTTATAGCTGTAATATCTAATGTTGCTTTAGGCGTTCTTGTACTAATACCCATTTGGGCAAACATTGAACCTGAAAATAGCCACATGGCTGCAAAAAAATAGTTTTTAATCATTGTATTTAGTATTTATTAGTGTGCATTTATTCTCTTCATCACAAATAATAACTTTTACAGAATATCTATAAATTCGGGTTATCCTGACAGAACTAAAGTTCCCCGATCAATCGACTTATTTAATTTTATTTTGTAAGATTATTATTATTTTACAAATAGCCGAAAAAATATTTTTTTAATCATTGAATAAAAGCCGTAAAAACAACAACTTAATTTTTATTTAAATTTTGTTGCTAAAAACACTAGCTATTTAACCAAATCATTATCATCACATTCACAAGTAATTAGATAAAAAATAAATTTATGCTTAAAATAATGCTATTTAAAAGTAAAATTAAACTTACATTTATGAATGTGTTTATTTGTAAATAATAGCCTATTTGACTAAACAATAGTTTAAATAATTACTCCTAATGAAAACGATTAGCTTATCTTACAGTGCAGACTTAAATTGGACAGCATCATTAGCCGAGCAGCTTGATGGCAAAATTGAAAAAAACAACATCATTTCTTGTGAATCTATTTCTACAGGAGATCGCTTTTTTATGAACATTCAAAAAGGAGTTGTGGTATATTATCATAATACCATTACGCATGTAGATATAAGAATGATTCAAAAAAACAATACTGATGATTATATAGCTGTTTATTATATTTTGAGCGACCAATATTCAAAATATTTAAGCAACGACTTTTCTTTTGATATTGGCCGATGGCGCTATAATTTTTTAATTGTTGATAGCAAAGTAGAATCAACTTATTATATAAAAGCTGGAACCAAAACATTGGCTTTGGCCCTATTCATTAAAAAAAGTGTAATGCAGTCATTTGCAAAAAACAACCGTTGTTGGTTTTCTGACCTCGACAAAATGCTCAATCCACCGGAAAATCTAATTATCAGGCTTGACAGAATGAGTAATGAAAGTATTCAGGAAATAAATGATCTGCGTAAATTAAAAGTTGGCGGTTTAGTATTCGAACTGTACCTTAAGGCAGCTGTGGAATTATTATTCTCTAATTATTTAAAAAAGGTAAGCACGAAAAGAACTATCATAGAAACTGATGATTCTGATTTTGCAAATATTGTAGCTGCTAAACTTTTTCTAATTAATAATATTGAAGAACATTTTCCGAGTATAAAAAGCATATCGAACATTGCTAATATGTCTGAATCTAAGTTTCAGCATTTATTTAAAAAAATAACAGGGACAACAGTTAATAATTATTTCATGCATAATAAATTAATAAGAGCCAAAGAACTTCTTGAAGAAAATGAATTAACTGTATCTGAAATTTCAGACAGGCTTCATTTTACCAATAGTTCTCATTTTGCTTCTACATTCAAAAAACATTTTGGCATTTTACCAAAACAATTTATCAAACAATTATAGCTGTTTTCAAGTTTTCAGCTTTGATTTTGCAGATTTAATACACTGAATATTATTAAATAATTATTTTTTTCAGCAATATAATTTATATGATGAAGTTTTGTATTTTTATCAGGCAAAATAAAAATGTTACCTAACTTAAACCAATAATTATGGGAAAATTTGTGATTACAAAAAGAGCCAACGGAGAATTTCAATTCAATTTAAAAGCGGGAAATGGCCAGACTATTTTAACCAGCGAAGGTTACAGCACAAAAGCAGCGTGCAATAACGGAATTGAATCTGTAAAAACAAATTCGCAGGATGATTCCAGATTCGACAAAAAAGAATCAAGTAATGGAAAACCTTATTTTAACTTAAAGGCGTCAAACGGTCAGATTATTGGCGCAAGTGAAATGTATGAAAGTACATCTGCCAGAGATAACGGAATCGCGTCTGTAAAAACAAATGCTCCTGACGCTGTTACAGACGATCAAACAGCATAATTCTAAAATATTTAAATAAACACGAATTTCACAAAACTAACACAGAAATTAGTGCAAATCTGTGAAATTCGTGTTTAAAATAATTTATAATAAATAGTTGGTTTTATATAGGTCCGAATTTTTTTTTGTACCGATACAATTCTTCTTCTGTTTTTTTTAGAAGTTTTTCGAGAAGCTTTATTTTATCTTCGTAAAGCGTTTTCAGGGTTTCGTTGTTATCCTGATTAATGAGGATACTACCGTTGTTATTTCCTTTTACATTATTAAAATTATTAAAGTACCTCTGACTGTCGAAACTAATGATATCTTCTACACTAACATCTAAAATACGGGCAATTTCAACCAATTTAATATAGGAAAGAACCGTTTTTCCTTTTTCAATTTTACTATAACCCGCCTGGGTGACACCTAGTTGATCTGCCATATATTCCTGAGTGTAATTTTTTAACTCTCTAATACTTTTTATTTTGTTTTTTATTGAAGTGGCCATAAACTTTATTTGGGGGGATGGTATAGCTATAACTGCAATGCATAATCTGAATTTGCTTCCAAATGTAGGTCAATGAAGCACTATTGATATGTTATTTTTTTTTTATGGTAATTATGAAACCGTATACTATTGCAACAGCCATAAATGCCCAATCGAAAGATGAAATTCCGAATAATGATTGATCCATTTTATTATCTTGGTTTTATGCTTCCTGCAAAATCTGATCAAATTTCAGACTAAGGTATTGGTCAATTTGTTTTCCTATTTTTGTTCGGTCTAATGCTTTTATTTTAATTTTAGTTTCTTTCTGATAAATGTCTTTTACGATAACATAATAATCAAATTCGATATTTTTAGGAAATCTTAAAATGATTAAAATAGTGTAACAGAGCAAAGTTGGAATAATGTAGTAGAGTTCGGCAAAATTCGAAAAAATAATAAAATAATAGGCAAAAGCGGTTACTATTAAAAAAACAATGTTTTCAAGAAAATAGGATTTCTTTTTTTTGAGCAATCCAAGCTCGACAATTTCATCAAAATTGTACTGCCAGTGCTCCGATCCGTAATAAAAACGGACTTGATCATGTGTGAGAGTAATAAACATAGTAATTGTGTTGTTTTAAAATAATAAGTATTCAATAACGAAATCTTAAATACAGTAGTGAAAAACCATTTTTATACTTGAAAATAGGTATAAAAACGCTAAAAATGTTACGAAACATTCCGAATCACAATATTACGTATATTCTGCTTTTTTATTCTTACAAAAAGTATCATAGAATATAACTATACGTTGTAATTCAATCTTAATATCACTTTTTACTGATTTTTAATATAGTTAGATTGAGATTTTACTGATATAGTATTTTATCCTAAAATTGAATTGTAAAATTCAAAAATTATTACCCAAAAAAAAGGCCGTTTCTTTATATTAGAAACGGCCTTTTTTTATCAAAATTATTCTTTTTTATTTTTTTTTTTAATGCATACACCTAAAAATCATTTGTTTCATAAATTTTTATCATCTAATAAAATTTATTTTTTACCAATCATATTCTCAATTCGTGAAAACGATATTTCAGGATTTGCTCCCGCAGATTCTGCAACCAAAGCACCAATGGCACAAGCAAAATCAATCGAAGTCTGCGGATTCTTATCGGTAAGTAAATAAGTTATTAACGAAGCCAAAAACGAATCGCCTGCCCCAACTGTATCGGCAACTTTTACAGGATAACCTTCATTTTCATAAAGTTGTCCTTTCCAAAACAATAAAGCGCCATGTTTGCCTCTTGTTACGCAAATTGCTTTTGTGTGGGTAAGTTCTGCAATAAAATGTATGTTTTCTTCAAGGCTTTCAAAAGGTGATTGTAAAGCCTTGGCAATTTCGAGGATTTCTTCGTCATTAAACTTAATAAAATCTGCCGAAAGCATTAATCTTTCAAGCACTTCGTACGTATAATGAGGTTTCCTTAAATTAATGTCAAATACTTTATAAATGTTTATTTGAAGCAAATCTTCCAGCGAATCCCTCGAAACTTTATCACGGCAAACCAAACTTCCATAAATTAAAACATCGGCATTAATAACCAGAGTTTCCGCTTGATTATTCAGTACAATTTTATCCCACGCCGATGGATAATTAATTTCGTAAGTCGCAGAACCCCTTTCGTCTAAAGTTACCTTTACCAATCCTGTCGGAAAAGTTTCAGATTGCATAATGGCATCCGTTTGAAGGCCTAATTGTTTTACGTGGTTTAGAATTGCTTTTCCGTCTTCATCATTTCCAACACAGCTTATCATTGCGACTTCACAGCCTAATGTTTTCATTCGCAAAGCTACATTAAGCGGAGCTCCGCCTATCTTTTTCTTATCTTCAAAAACATCCCAAAGTACTTCTCCGTATGCTACTGCTTTAAGGCTTATATCGTTATTCATTCTTAACTTTTTTAATATTTATATGCAGGTTCAATATTATAAAGTTAAACTTTTATTTTTTGATGAGCTATAGAAACGAGGAATATACAAACAAAAATAAGTCACAGCGTGACGTTATATTTATAGAAACATAAAGGTCTGTTATTTAAAAAGCTCCATCGGAGCGAGATATCTCGCTCCGATGGAGCTGTACGAATGGTATATAATTGTTTAGCTATAAATATTATGCTCCTCTGGAGCATTTGAAATAAAATATTGATTTTTTTTGTGCTAATGGATTTTAATTTTACTCCAATAAAAAAACAATCAATCCCCTCGCCCCATGCGCTCCTAAAACTAATGATTGTTCAATATCTGCTGTTTTTGAAGGTCCGGCAATAAAAGTTCCGAAACCATACTCCTGGTTTCCAATTCTTTCATACGCCTGATGCATTGTTGGGATAATGTCGCTTTTGTTTACGATAATCGCCAGATATTGTGTAATAAAAGGTGCCACACGCTGACCCAAAATATCATCTGTAACCCAAAGTGCGCTATTTTCGGCAACGCCAAAATGTGCTTTAATAATCGTTAATTCAACGTTTTGCAACAAATGCGGATCTTCGTTTTTCCAATCTAAAACCGCCACTTCAGAAAGCTCAGGAACTGTGGTTATAATTCGTCTTTCGAGTGCATAATTTTGCTTTAAATAAGCTGATATTTCATCGTAATTGGCAACTTCAACAAAATCACCACCTATGTTTTTAAGCACGGTTTTATAGGTATCCAAAACCTCAAATTGATCAGAACCTAAAATATTTAAATCAGGCAAATCAGCAACTATATTCGGTTGGCTATTTTTTATTTTTTGTAAAATCTGGTCTTTACTGCTCATCTTTTTTCGCTTTAGCTTCTCTCGAATTTTTCTTGTACCATTCTCTAAAAGATTCCTCAGGAACGCTCGGCATTTCGCGCTGATCGTACCATTTATTCATTTTATTATTCACCAAAGCGGGAATATTTTTCATTACAAATCGCCCTGATTTTCCTGCGATATTAAAAATCATCGGGTTTGCCAAAACGGTTGCCATTGTTTTCATTGCTACGGTTTTTGCTGCCGGGGTATGCCCTTCTTTTACCAAAACCTGACGCCATTTGTACAATTGATCGTGAATGTCAATTTTTACCGGGCAAACATTGGTACACGAACCACAAAGCGTACTTGCAAAAGGTAAATCTGCATTTTTGCTCATGTCGAGATTGGGTGCCAAAATAGCGCCAATTGGTCCCGCAACGGCATTGTGATAACTGTGTCCTCCGCTTCGTCTGTAAACCGGGCAAGTGTTCATACACGCGCCACAACGAATACATTTTAATGAGTTTTTAAAATCTTCCCTGCCTAATTGTGTACTTCTTCCGTTGTCAACAATTACAATATGAATTTCTTTTCCGTCTCTAGGTTTCTTAAAATGACTTGAAAAAGTCGTAATTGGCTGTCCGGTTGCGCTTCTTGCCAATAATCTCAGGAAAACACCCAAATGTTTTCGCTGCGGAATCAATTTTTCAAATCCCATACAGGCAATATGAACATCGGCTAAATGTGCACCCATATCGGCGTTTCCTTCATTGGTACAAACTACAAATTCGCCGGTTTCTGCAATCGCAAAATTGACTCCGGTTAAAGCTACTTTTCTGGTTAAGAAGGTATTTCTTAACGTTAAACGAGCCGATTCTGTTAAATATTGAGGGTCAAAATTTCCTTTTTCGGTACCTAAATGTTCATGAAAAGTTTCGCTTACATCTTCTTTTTTAAGATGAATGGCAGGCAAAACGATATGACTTGGCGGTTCTTTTCGAAGCTGAACAATAAATTCTCCTAAATCAGAATCGATTACTTCGATACCTTTTTCGGCTAAATAATCATTCAAATGACATTCTTCTGTAAGCATTGATTTTGACTTCACCATTTGCTTTACATCATGTTTTGCCATGATCGAATGCACGATTTCATTATGTTCTTTGGCATCAGCAGCCCAATGCACAATGATTCCGTTTTTTTGAGCATTCGCCTCAAATTCAACTAAATAATCATGAATATTAGAGAGTACATTGTTTTTTATTTGTGAAGCCGTTTCACGAAGCAATTCCCAATCGGGAATATTATGCGCGGCTCTGTCGCGTTTTTCACGAACAAACCAAAGTGTTTCATCATGCCAGTTTACGCGTTCTACATCTTTGTTAAAACGTGTTGCGGCTTCACTATGTTCAATTATTTTTTTTGATGACATCTTTTTCTTTTGTTTTTTTACCATTAAGACATTAAGTAATTTAAGCCTAGCTTTATGAACTTAATATCTTAATGGTAAAAAGAAAATTAAGCTTAATTTTAAAATCACTTAGTTTTCGAACGAATTTAATATTTCGGCAATATGAATGGTTTTGATGCTGCTTTTTTGCCTTTTCAGGATTCCTTCTAAATGCATTAAGCATGACATGTCTCCACCTGTGATATAATCTACGTGATGATTTTCATGATCTTTGATTCGGTCTTGACCCATTTTTACAGAAACAGCTTCTTCGGTCACACAAAATGTTCCGCCAAAACCACAACATTCATCTTTTCTTGAAAGAGAAACCAAATCTAGTCCGTTGATTTTGCTTAATAATTGTTCGGGTTTAGAGAAAAATGGCGCGTTTAATTCCGTCATCTGCGAAAGCTTTAACCCACGCTGACCGTGACAGCTTGCATGCATTCCTACTCTAAATGGGAAATTTCCGTTGATATGATCTACTTTCAAAATATCGGTAATAAATTCCGTTAATTCGAAAACTTTTTTACGCATTTCTGCCGCTAATTCTTCTTGTTTATCATCGTGTAAATGGTCTTTTACATGCAAAACACAACTTCCAGACGGACAAACGATATAATCAAATCCGGCAAAATTGGCTATAAAATTGGCATCACAGCCTTTGGTTAAATATTGATATCCGCTGTTTGCCATTGGCTGTCCGCAACAGGTTTGCCCCATCGGAAAATGAACTTCACAGCCTAATTTCTGCAAAAGTTCATAGGTCGCAATACCTACTTTTGGGTAAAACTGATCGACATAACACGGTATAAATAATCCGATTTTCATATTCTTTTTCATTATTTTTTAAACACATAAGCTATGTGTGTAAATATTTTTTCACGCAGATTTTAAAAAGATTTAAGCAGATATGTGCAGATGATTATCCAAATTAAATCTGCTAAAATCTGCCAGATCTGCGTGAAACAAAATCTTTTTAATCGTTTAATCTGTGGCAATATAATATATCAATGCTTATAAAACTTCAAATCAATCAAATCATTTTGAATTGGTTTTGGATTCCAGTTTTGATGAATTGCCAATGCCGCACCCAAAGCACTTGCCTGCGCCATTGATGCTGCATAAACTTCTACATCCGGAAAAGCTTCTGCAAGCAAATTCATGAAAATGGAATTTTTACTGAAACCTCCGTCTACAAAAATCTTTTTTACAGGACTATTACGAATGACTAAATTAGTTGAAAAAAACTGTTGTTCGACCAAATCAAGCATTAATTGATGATATGCAATATCGTAATTTTTAAAGGTATTTAAATCTCTTTTTTGAAACGGACATTCTTTTAGAATATCAAAATCATATTTCTTGGGATAAACGATTTGAAAATTTAAGGCTCTTAAATTCGAAACGATCTTTTTATCAAAATAAATATCCTTGAAAGAATCAAAAGGCACATTAAAATGTTCTGCTAATCTTTTGGCCTGAATTTCATGTTCGTTACCCGAAAAAAGTCGCGCTGCTTTTACCGGTTTTTCGGTGTATTGCATGTAACACAAACAATCATTTTGAAGTTCTTCAAACGTTAAAGGTCTATTATTAAACGGATTCAATGAAATACTCCACGTACCCGTTGATAATAAAACAAAAGGTTCTGTAAAGTTAATCGTATACGGAATTATCGCCGATGAACTGTCATGCAAACCAATCCCGACAGCGATACCATTTGCTTTTTTAATAATGTCTTTTCCCGGATGAATTGGCGGAAGTTTCTCTTTAATACCTTCATTTTTAAGCCATTTGTGATACTTCATCTTTTTAAAATTCCAAAGATTAGTATGGCATCCAATGCTTGTAATATCGGTGTAAGCTTCTCCGGTTAACAGAAAACTCAAATATTGCGGAAGATGTAAACAATATTGTACTTTTTCAAACAACTCCGGATTTTCTTCTTTTAATCTGTAAATCTGCATTCCGGAATTCAAACTTCCTAAAACAGGAGAAGCTGTTTTTACAGCAAAAACTTCTTCTCCTCTATATTTAGTATAAAAATTATTTTTTAGCTCTTTTGGATAATCTTTTAGATAATTGTATAAAGGCGTTAAAACTTCGCCTTTGTCATCAATATAAACAAAACTGGCTCCGTAAGTGCTAAAATTTATTGCTTTAAGAGTGTAATTACTGAGTTCTTTAATTTCTGATAATCGATCGAGAATCCAGTTTTTTAGAACCTCAATATCTTCGCAGGGAAAACCATCTTCATCAACTGTTTCCTCGAGATTTACTGATTTTTCCCAGACAATTTTATAATTTTCATTAAATAAAAATACCTTTTTGTTGGTTTTACCAATATCAAAAATTGCAACTACATTCATTATTTTAATTTTGAGTTATGAATTATAAATTGTGAGTTAAAGAATTATGATTTTCGTCCTTGTTAACGAATAACTCATAATTCATAACTTATAATTATAATCCTGTTGCCATCGTTTTTAATCCTCTTTCTCCAATTAGATTTTGTCTAACGGCAAGACTGCGATACAATTCAACCGGATTTAATGCCGCTCCCGAACGCAAACGAGCCTCGGCAACCAAAGCACGAACATCGGTACGGAAAGCGTTTTGCAGAATTTCCTGCGCTTTTGCCACATCGTTCTCATCCTGAGCAATTTCTAATGCTTTTCTGTCTACCAAAAGTGCCTGAGCATAAGCAATCATAATCGCTTCTACAGATTGCAATAAATCTTCTAAAGGATCTTTTATGTTGTGAGAAGCATCGATCATCCAGCCTAAATCTTTGGCGTGATTCATTCCTCTGGCATCCATTCCTTCAACTAATTCATTGAAAATCAAGAATAATTGGTAAGGTTTTAAAGCTCCCGCTGTTAAATCGTCGTCGCCATATTTTGAATCGTTAAAGTGGAAACCGCCTAATTTGTTTTCCATTAATAATAAAGAAACAATTTGCTCGATATTGGCGTTTGGCAAATGATGTCCTAAATCGACTAATGTCTGCGCCTTATCGCCTAATTTTTTAACATACGAATATGACTGTCCCCAATCGGCCACTGTCGTTGAATAAAAATTAGGCTCAGCACATTTATATTCTAAAAATAATTTCCAGTTGGAAGGCAATGCATCATAGATTTCTTCTAAACTTTCCAATGTATTTTGATATGCTTTACGGAAGTTTAATTGTCCCGGAAAAGAAGATCCATCTGCCAACCAAACCGTTAACGATTCTGATCCTAATTCGATTCCGTGTTTGATAACTTCAATATTGTGAGCGATTGCTTGTTTACGAACTGCTTTGTTTACGTTTTGCAAAGAACCAAATTTATAAGTATGTTCCTGATTGGCCTGATCCTGAAAAGTATTCGAGTTCATGGCGTCAAACTTTAAATTGTGTTGTCCGGCCAAAGTTTTTATTGCTTTATAATCCTGTGGAATATCCCACGGAATATGCAAAGAAATCGCTCCTGAAGCTTTGTTTAAAGCATGAAGCAAACCAACATCTTCAATTTTTTCTTCGATCGAACGTGGTTCTCCTCCTCCGGCAAAACGCCCGAATCTTGTTCCTCCGGTTCCCAATGCCCAAGATGGAATTGCAATTTGGAATTCGATTAATTTTTTAATAATCGCTTCTGCATCACCAATTTCTGAAGTTGTAAATGCAAATTTATTTTGATGTTTTTTTAGTAACTCATCATTATGAGAGTCTATTTTGTTTGATCCAATTAACATATTTTTTCTTTTTAATGGAATTACAATTGCTAAATATATAAATTGAATTCCTGTTTTACTATACTATTTTGAAGCTAATTTGTTTGTTTAAAATTCTTTTACATTTTAAAAACCTAACGTTCGAAATTATCGAACGCTAGATCACAAAAAACCACTTTTGCTTAAACAAACTTAAAAAAAACTATTTTTATCTATAAAAACCCATTGATACTCCGCCGTCTACGTTTAGTGCGTTTCCTGTCGATTTATCCAGTAAACCGCCAACAAAAGCAAAACACGCATTGGCAATATCATCAGGCAATATGATTTCGTTTAATAAGGTGCGTTTGGCATAGTAAGCCGGTAATTCTTCTACCGTAATACCATACGCTTTGGCTCTTCCTTCTGCCCAGCCTCCAGACCAAATGTTTGAGTCTGAAATTACGGCATCCGGATTTACCGTATTGACACGGATTTTATCTGCTCCCAATTCCGCTGCCATAAGACGCGTTAAGTGTGCCTGGGCTGCTTTCGCTGATCCGTAACCCGGATTATTTGGGCCTGCCACAACAGCATTTTTGGAAACAATGTTTACAATATCTCCGCCAAATCCTTGTTTACGCATTACTTCGATTCCGGCTTTTGAAACTATAAATTGTCCTTTTACCAAAATGTCATACAATCTGTCCCATTCTTCAAGGGTGTGTTCTGCGATAGATTTTGAGATGCTGATACCGGCGTTATTTACCACAATATCAACTCCACCAAAAGCAAGACAGGCTTCGTCGAGTGCTTTTTCTGTACTGCTTTCGTTTGTAACGTCTAAAAGTGTGCTTGAAACAGCATCTTTTCCGAAGGTTTTTATAAAATCTTTTGTTGCTTCATCAAGTCTTTCTTCGTTGATATCATTGATGATCACGCACGCACCTTCCTGAGCAAATTTCTTCGCAATTGCTTTTCCTATTCCTCCGGCTGATCCGGTAATAAGGGCAACTCTTCCTGAAAGTGCTTTTGGTTTTGGCATTCTTTGCAATTTTGCTTCTTCCAATAACCAATATTCAATATCAAAAGCTTCCTGATGCGGAAGTGAAGTATATTCTGAAACGGCTTCTGCGCCTTTCATGACGTTTACCGCGTTCACATAATATTCTGATGCCAAACGTGCCATCGTTTTATCTTTGGCAAAAGTGAACATTCCAACTCCCGGATATAAAATAACCACAGGATTTGGGTCACGCATTGCTGGTGAATTTGACTTTTTGCAGGCATTGTAATAATCCTTGTACATTGCTCTGTACGCTTCAAAAGCAGGCTGTAATTTTGCTTTGATGGCATTTACATCTGATAAATCTTCGTTTGGATCGAGTTCCAAAACAAGCGGACTGATTTTGGTTCTTAAAAAGTGGTCCGGACAAGAAGTTCCAAGCGGAGCTAATTTCTCCAAATCATTAGAATTGATGAATTCCAAAACTCTTGCATCATCCGTATAATGTCCAATCATTTGACGTTCTGACGAGCAGAATCCTCTTAAAATTGGGGCTGCTTTTGCCGCTTTTAGTTTACGTTCGTTTTCCGGTAAACTTTGTATTTTTTGTCCTCCAAAAACAGGACGTTTTTTTCCGTAGTTATTTTCTAAATAAGTTGCGCATTTCTCGATTACTTCAAGCGTGTTGATGTAACTTTCGTATGAAGTTTCGCCCCACGTAAAAAGTCCGTGAGAACCCAGCATGATTCCTCTTAATTTTTTTCCTTTTTTTTCTGCTTCTTCAAGACAGCTTCTTAATTGAAGTCCCAAATCAAAACCCGGACGCTGCCAGCCTACCCAGCCAATTTCTCCATCGAATAATTCTTCGGTGATTTTTGCGCCGTCTTTGGCCGCCGCGATGGCAATAGCTGCATCGGGATGCAAATGGTCGATATGTTTGAAGGGTAA
>NZ_FRBX01000003.1 GCF_900142715.1 Flavobacterium pectinovorum
TTAAGCCTGCCGCTAGCGTTCATCCTGAGCCAGGATCAAACTCTTCATCGTATATTGTTTGCTTAAATAAATCTAAGCTAATTATTATGCGATGACTCTCTATCGGTTCTTTTCAAATCTCTCGATTCCATTACTCTTATTCTTTTGTTTTGAAATCTCTCTCAAAACGGCTGTCAATTCAATATGTCTACGAACGTGTTTCAATTTTGTTTCGCTTGTGTTTCAAAGCGGGTGCAAAAGTACAACCTTTATTGACATTTGCAATACTTTACCAGCACTTTTTTTCAATCTTTTTTAAAACTATTTCCTAACTTTCTGATAACAATAATTTTAGACTAAAATCTTTTTTCAATTAAATAACGATTTTTCTTACTATTTGTATTAAGCACGTAAATTTACACTTTTAAAAAAACTCTCTTTTACTGATATCAGAGCTTTATCATATGTTTCTATCGATTTTGGATACACATATTCAAATAATTTTTAGAATCAATACTCAATTTTCTCAAAAACCCTTTTTATACTATATTATATATGTTAGCAAAAGAGTAATGCACAAGTAAAATCCTTGTGCATTTAAATAAACTTTAGAATATCCTACTCCACAATTTTAGAAATCTGAATATTTGCAATAAGTTTTACATCTTCCCCTAACCCCAGACCTCTTTATCTGTAATCTTGTTCCAGGACATTCCAAACTCTTTTCGATTCACTATTCCTGTTATTTCAAATCCGTGTTTCACATTCCCATGTCCGTCATTTTCAAAACCACCATATTCTACATACAATTAATTGGTTTGGTTACACCTTTTAATGTCAGATTCCCTATCATGTTATAATGATTGTTGTCCACTTTTAAAAAGGATATAGATTCAAAAATTATCTCAGGATAAGTATCAGCTTCAAAAAAGTCACCACTTTGTAAATGTTCATCCCTTTGTGACTGATTCGTATCTATACTTTTTAAATCAATACTCAATGCAAATTTTGCATTGCTAAAATCTGTTCCTTCAGAAATTACATTTCCCTCGAACTTCCTAAAGGAACCGGTTACAGAAGAGATAACCAAATGTTTGATTTTAAATAACACTTCGGAGTGTACTGGGTCTATAACCCAAGTTGTTTTATTTTTCATAATTTTTACAATTTATTATATGAGCAAAATTATATACATTTACTATCTAATATATACTAGTTACCTCTTAGTAAGTAGTTACATTTAAGTAAGTATTGTTTTAAACCAAATTAGATATGAATCAAAAAAATGATGTTTGCCGACATAGATTAATGATTGCAAGGGACACTCTGGAAGTTATTCAGGGAAAATGGCGCTTGCCTATAATTATCTCTTTAAATCACGGAAACAAACGTTTTGGAGAAATACAAAGAGATATTACGGATATTTCTCCTAAAATGCTTTCGCAGGAACTAAAAGCTTTAGAAACAAATAAGATTATTACCCGCACTCTTTATGACAGTATGCCTGTAACTGTAGAATATTCACTTACTCCATTAGGAGAGAGCATGAGGAAACTACTAGATGAAATTTTAAACTGGGGTATTCATTTTAGAAAAGAAATTTTAGAAACGAGCATTGATAATTGACATATCAAGTCCCACCGAGTCCGCATCTCTGTCAATAACTTAATTATTGGTTTTAAAAATGTTGTTTTATTCCATCCCTGATTTCATAAAGTTTGAAGTCAGGGATTTTTTTGATAAAAAAACCACTCAATTTTCTTTCTTTCTCCATAATATTTGGTCTTTCGAAAAAATTTCATCGATCGAATTTACAACCCTGTATAGCAAATAGCTCCATACTTCTACTTTATTATTTTATACCAGCCTTTAGTAATTTCTTTGAATACGAATTGGAGGAATAAACCTCAGCGTATTTAAATTTTATAAGCCTATTCAGCAAAATTACCTTCTAGTAACATTCAAATAATTCTTTGTTCAATTACCAAATCTGTCTTATCATTTTAATGGTAATACGAACCTTTTTTTTAGTTTTAAAAATTCAATTGAATTAAAGAGCATTTTTTTAATCATCAAAATAAATAACAAAGGTTACTGGAAACCTTTTAAATGCATAAAAAATTATTTTTTCTTGTACTGTTTCTCTATGCTTTTACATCTCAGGCTCAAATTGCGCCTGTGGTTCAGGATACTGTAAAAAGTGGATACGCTATTGGAAAAATTCAATTGGCAAATCCCAAAAGCATCTTATCAGCTTATACCTATGATCCTGTTACAAATAACTATGTTTATACAGATTCTGTAGATGATTTTTCGATTAACTATCCGCTGATTTTAACTCCTGCTGAATACGAAGATTTAATATTGAAAGAATCAAGACGGAATTATTTTAAAAAAAAGACAGATGCCATAGAAGCTAAAAAAGATGGTACACAAACTGCTCAAAAAGATTTACTGCCAAGATATTATATCAATTCGGGACTTTTTGAATCTATATTTGGTAGCAATACTATAGATGTAAAACCTACAGGATCTGTCGAAATGGACTTAGGTTTATTATATTCCAAACAGGATAATCCGGCATTATCACCAAAAAACAGATCAAGCCTTACTTTCGATTTTGATCAGCGAATTAGTTTGTCTTTGATGGGAAAAGTAGGAACAAGATTGAGAATAAATGTAAATTACGATACACAGTCGACTTTTGCATTTCAAAATTTATTCAAATTAGCCTACACTCCGGATGAAGATGATATTATCCAAAATATTGAAGTCGGAAATGTCAGCATGCCTTTAAACAGCACTTTAATTACGGGTGCACAGAGTTTATTTGGTGTAAAAACCCAACTACAATTTGGTAAAACAACCGTTACAGGCGTTTTTTCTCAGCAAAAATCAGAAACCAAAACGGTAAGTGCAGAAGGAAGCGGCACAGTTCAGGAATTTAGTATGTATGCACTTGATTACGACAGCAACAGGCACTTTTTTTTATCACAATACTTTAGGAACAAATACGATGCATCTCTTAAAAACTATCCTTTAATTGATAGCCGAATTCAGATTTCAAGAATAGAAGTCTGGGTTACAAACAAAAAAAGCCAGGTAAGTACAACAGCCAATAATTTACGAAATATTGTGGCTATTCAGGATTTGGGAGAATCGCAGTTATCTGGTCTTACAGACGATCAGGTGGTTGTTTTGAATCCGTCGTCCGGAATGTTTAACAACAGCGCTGATTCTCCTTCGGATAACTCAAATAACGATTATGATCCGGCTCAAATAAAATCCGGAGGTGGTTTATTGAACAGTAATATACGCGAAATCGCAACAGCATCTTCCGGATTTAATGTTACGGTAAATGAAGGTCAGGATTATTCAAAACTAGAAAATGCCCGAAAATTAAGTTCGACGGAATATACACTGAACAAACAATTGGGATATATTTCGCTGGTACAAAAACTCGCTAATGATGAAATACTTGCGGTTGCTTATCAATACACATCCGGAGATCAGGTTTATCAGGTGGGAGAATTTGCAGGCGATGGTGTTGATGCTACTGTTGTTACCAACTCAGAAACCGTAACAACACAAAGTTTGGTTTTAAAAATGCTAAAAAGCAGTCTGGTAAACTTAAAAAATCCGGTTTGGAATCTGATGATGAAAAATATTTACCAAATTCCAAATGCCTATCAACTGAGTCAGGAAGATTTCAAGTTTAATATTATGTATGCCAATCCCTCTGCATTAAATTATATTACGCCGGTCACGTCCTTCCCTCCCAACCCAACTGATGATAATAAAGTATCCGAAACGCCTTTATTGAGAGTTTTTAATCTTGACAGGCTAAATTCTACAAATGATCCGCAGGACGGAGGTGATGGTTTCTTCGATTATGTTTCGGGAATAACAATGGATACTTCAAACGGAAGAATAATTTTTACCACCAAAGAACCTTTTGGAGAATTGATTTTCAAAAAATTAACTTCAAATACATCTGAAGATTACAACAATACGGCTTCTTATAATGCGAATCAAAAAAAGTACGTTTTTAGAAGTTTATACAACAATACGCAAACGGGTGCACAGCAGGACAGTGATAAAAACAAATATTTATTAAAAGGAAAATACAAATCATCCGGATCTGACGGAATTTCGGTAGGTTCAACCAATATTGCAAGCGGTTCTGTAATTGTTACTGCCGAAGGCCGTACTTTGACAGAAGGAATTGATTACAGCGTTGATTATCAATTAGGAAAAGTTCATATCTTGGATGCCACACTTTTGGCCTCAAATGCCAGTATTACGGTAACATTAGAAAATAATTCTGTTTTTGGACAGCAGACCAAAAGTTTTATTGGCTTAAATATTGACCATAAAATATCCGACCAATTTACCATTGGTGCAACCTATTTAAAATATACCGAAAAACCATTGACTCAAAAATCAGTCTACGGGCAGGAATCTGTAGACAATACTATTTTTGGGCTCAATACTAATTTCTCAAGTGAAGTTCCTTTTTTTACCAGATTGGTCAACAAACTTCCCAATATTGATACTGATGTTCCGTCGAATATTTCCGTACGCGGCGAAGTTGCATTTTTAAAACCTAATACCGCCAAAGCAAGTAATTTTGAAGGAGAATCGACTATTTATGTAGATGATTTTGAAAGTACGGCAACAACTACAGATTTAAGTTCGGCTTATGCCTGGAGTTTGTCATCAACTCCGGCAAATAATACAGCGAGTGCTTATAATTTCAGCGAAAGCGCTACCGATTTAAGTTATGGTTTTAAAAGAGCAAAATTAGCCTGGTACACGATTGATCCTGTTTTTTATACGTCTAAACCTTCGGGAATTTCAAATGATGATCTTTCATTAAATTCTACCAGAAGAATTTACAAAGAAGAATTGTATCCGAACACCGAAACTGAAACAGGACAAACTCTTGTTGTAAGCACTTTAGATTTAAGTTATTATCCTTCTGAAAGAGGCCCTTATAATAACGGATTGGATTTTGCCAATTCTCCGAAAGACAATTTTGGAGGTATAATGAGATCCTTAAATTCTACCAATTTTGAGCAGGGAAATGTTGAATATATTCAGTTTTGGGTTTTAGATCCTTACGTTGGAAATGGAAAATCAAATCCTGAAAATTCAGGCAAAGTATATTTCAATTTAGGTGAAATCTCCGAAGATGTTCTAAAAGATGGAAGAAAACAATATGAAAACGGACTCGGTACAGATCAACTTGTCGTAACGCCACGTGGTATTTGGGGAGATGTTCCTGCTTCACAATCTCTTACTTACGCTTTTGATACTGATTCTGCCAATCGCAGCAATCAGGATATAGGTCTGGATGGTTTAAAAAATAGTCAGGAAGCTCAAGTTTACACCAATTATACAGCTGAAACTGATCCCGCCGGTGATGATTATACCTATTATTTGAATACTTCGGGTGATGTTTTAGAACGTTACAAAAAATACAATGGAACTGATGGAAACTCGGCGGTAAGTGCAGATGATGCCAATCGTGGAGCTACTACACTGCCAAATACTGAAGATATTAATGGCGATTTTACGATGAATACCATCAATGCGTATTATGAATATAGTATTGATATGAAACCTAATATGGAAATTGGAGAAAATTATATTACTGATATTCGAAATACTCAGGTTACATTGCCCAACGGAAATTCGACAGAAGCAAGATGGATTCAGTTTAAAATTCCGATTTCACAGCCTCAAAATACAATTGGAAGCATTTCTGATTTTACTTCTATACGTTTTATGCGAATGTTTATGACGGGTTTTAGTCAATCTGTTACGCTTCGTTTTGGCGCTTTAGATTTACAGCGAGGCGAATGGCGAAGATATACAGAAACACTTGATGCTGCAGATACAAACATAGATGATGACAATACGCAATTAGACATACTAGCAGTAAACATCGAAGAAAACGACGGGAAATGTCCTGTAAATTATGTGCTTCCTCCGGGCGTAGAAAGAGAACAGGTTTATAGTGGCAATACTGTTATTTCGCAAAATGAGCAGTCATTGGGTTTGAAAGTGTCAGGAAAAGGTTTAGAACCAGCAGATTCCAGAGCAGTTTATAAAAGTATTAGTATGGACATGCGCCAATATAAAAAGCTAAAAATGTTTCTGCATGCAGAATCGCTGACAAATCAGACAGTGTTGACAGACAATCAAATGAGCGCTTTTATTCGTTTAGGAAATGATTATACCGAAAATTTTTATCAGATAGAAATTCCTTTAAAAGTTACACTTCCGTCCGGCTGTTCGCCTTTGAGTGCAGAAACCGTTTGGCCGGAAAGCAACGAAATTGATTTATCATTATCATTATTATCGCAGTTAAAAATACTTTACAAAAAAATAGCAACAACTGATCTTCCCGTCGACGGCATTTATTATTTAAGCGAAGATGATGAAAAACTAGATCCTTCGCTTTCTTCAAAAGTCAATAAATTAAGATTGGGTGTAAAAGGAAATCCAAACTTAGGATCTGTGCGAACTTTAATGGTTGGAATAAAAAACAGCGATCAGCATCAGGATATTAAAGGAGAAGTTTGGTTTGATGAATTACGGCTTGCAGAAATGGACAATAGCGGCGGAATGGCTGCTGTCGTTAATCTTGATACTAATTTGGCCGATTTTGCAACTATTTCGGCAACCGGAAAAATGAGCACAATGGGTTTTGGATCTTTAGAACAGAGTTCCCTTGAAAGAAGTCAGGAAGATGTACAGCAATATAACGTAATGACGAATGTGAATTTTGGAAAATTGTTACCCAAAAATTGGGGCTTGAATCTCCCTTTGAATTACGCAGCGTCTGAAACTCTTATTACTCCAAAATACGATCCTGAAAATCCGGACATTACACTTGAAACCATGTTAAATACAGCTGAAAGTGAAGCCGAAAGAGATAACATTAAAACCAGAGCAATTGATTATACCAAAACAACGAGTATTAATTTTATCGGAATCAGAAAAGAAAGAAAACCGGAACAAAAAGCCCATATTTATGATGTTGAAAATTTTACATTTTCGCAATCGTACAACGAAACTGAAAGCCATGATTATGAAAGGGAAAGTTATATAGATCAAAAAACCAATACGACTTTAAATTATGATTATACCACAGAGTCAAAAAACGTTGAGCCTTTTAAGAAAACCAAATTCATGAAAAAAAGCAATTACTGGAAGCTTTTGAGTGATTTCAACTTTAATTATATGCCCTCGAATATTACATTCAATACAAATATTGCAAGGCAGTACAACAAACAGCAATATCGTCAGGTTGATGTAGAAGGAATTGCTCTGGAACCATCTTACAGCAGAAATTTTGAATTTAATATTCAATATGGTTTTACTTTTAATTTGACAAAATCTTTAAAGCTAAATTATAGTTCAACATCGAGCAATATCGTAAAGAATTATCTTAACAGCGACAATCAGCAAATTGATGATTTTAAAATTTCTGACAACTATTTTAATATTGGTGAGCCGAATAAGTATATGCAAAAGCTTATTGTATCTTATGATATTCCGCTTAATAAAATCCCAGTATTTAGTTTTGTAAAAGCCAATTTAACATATACAGGCGATTACAATTGGCAGCGTTCCTCTGAAGCCTTAACCAAAATTGAAGTTGACGGTGTGAATTATAATTTAGGAAATACGATTCAAAATGCCAATACAAGCAATTTGAGTGCTTCATTTAATATGGAAACTTTTTATAAATATATTGGAATTTCAAAAATCACGGATACTAAAACTGCACCAAAAGTAACCATTCCAAAACCGGGAGAAAAAATTGTACGAACAGAAGTTACTAAGACAAACAACAGAAGTTCTTTTTTGAAAGGTCTTTACGGAATATTAACAAGTGTTAAAAATGTGACATTAAATTTCACCGAAAATAGCGGAACTGTTCTGCCTGGTTACCTGCCTACTTCGAGCTTTATGGGATTTTCAAAACCTACTTTGGGATTTGTTTTTGGAAGTCAAAGCGACATTCGATACGAAGCGGCCAGAAAAGGCTGGCTGACGACTTATCAGGAATTCAATCAAAATTATACAACTTCAAAAAGTCAAATTTTTAAAGGTGCTGCAAATGTAGAACTGATTCCTGACTTAAAGATTGATTTATTAGCAAACAGAACTTATTCTGAAAATTTTTCGGAACAATATGATGTGAGCAATGGTCAGTATAATTCCAGATCTCCGTATACTTCTGGCGCTTTTAGCGTTTCGACTGTATTGATTAAAACGGCGTTTTTATCCAGCGATGAAAATAGTTCGGTTGCTTTTAATGATTTTAGAAAAAACAGACTTACCATTGCAAGAAGACTCGCAGAACAAAGAGGAATCAATATTAACAACGCAGCAAATATTGGTGCAGATGGATTTCCGTTAGGATATGGAAGTACCAATCAAGCGGTTTTGTTGGCTTCTTTTTTGGCCGCTTATACGGGAACCGATGCTAATAATGCGTCGTTGGCGCTTTTTAGAAATATTCCAATTCCTAACTGGTCGCTGAAATACAATGGATTAATGCGTTATAATTTCTTCAAAAAAACTTTTAAAAGATTTTCTCTCCAGCACAGTTATCAGGCAACTTATACGGTAAATGCTTTCAATTCGAATTATAATTACACCAAAAATCCAAATGGCATGGATGACAATGGAAATTATTACAACCAAACCATAACTTCTAATGTAACATTGGCAGAACAATTTAATCCGTTTTTAAAAATCGATTTTGAACTAAAAAATTCGTTTAAGCTTCTTACACAAATTAATAAAGACAGAACTTTATCGATGAGTTTTGACAATAACAATCTGACTGAAGTTAATGGAATTGAATACATTATAGGTCTTGGTTATCGAATTAAAGATGTTGTTTTTACATCAAAACTCGCAGATAATCCAACAAATACCATAAAAAGCGATATTATCATAAAAGCCGATTTGACTTTGAGAGACAACAAAACCATTGTAAGATATCTGGATTATGACAACAATCAGTTGGCCGCCGGGCAGAGTATCTGGACTTTAAAAACTACAGCAGATTATTCGCTGAGTAAAAACTTAACGATGATTTTTTATTACAATCATTCTTTTTCAAAGCCTGTTATTTCGACTTCGTTTCCGCTTACTACAATTAGTTCCGGGTTTACGGTACGTTATACTTTTGGCAATTAATTCTGGTCGACTACTATTTTATTGATTAATTTAGCTTAAAATAAATTAGACATTAACAAAACACAAGTTGCGCATACAATACCTATGAAAAATAAAAAAGGATTTACGACTACAATATTACATTCAGACCGACTTTTAAAACCTGAATTTGGCGCATTACATCAACCTATACATACAGCTGTAACGTGGGGATATGAGGATGTAAACGGACTTATTGATGTTTTTCAGAATAAAACAAAAGGTTACGCTTATTCAAGACAAGGCAATCCAACGGTGACCGCATTAGAAAATAAGGTAACACAAATGGAAAATGGTCTTTCCACGGTGGCTTTCTCCACTGGTATGGCGGCCATAAGTGCCACTATTTCATCACTTTTAAAAAAGGATGATCATATTATTGCAAGTTCTTACCTCTTTGGTAACACCAGAAGTATTATGCAGACATTTACGGAAATTGGTATTCAAATATCTTTTGTTGATGTTACTGATATAGAAAACGTAAAAAAAGCGTATCAACAAAATACTCGTATGGTTTTTGTTGAAACTATCGCAAATCCGGCTACTCAAATCGCTGCATTGGATGAAATTGGTACTTTTTGTTCAGAGAATAATCTACTATATGTTGTTGATAATACGATGACGTCGCCTTATCTTTTTAAGTCAATTAATGTCAAAGCCAGTTTGGTTATTAATTCGCTGACAAAATATATAGGCGGTCACGGCAATGCCCTTGGAGGCAGTGTTACAGATACAGGTTTGTATGACTGGAATAATTTCTCCAACATTGCTCCTATTTTAAAAGAACAGATTTCTCCGGCTTTACTCGGAATTACTCAAATTAGAAAAAGAGGATTACGAGATGGAGGCGGTACATTATCTCCGGAGGCTGCACATAGTATTTCGGTGGGATCAGAAACTTTGGCTTTAAGATTGGAAAGAACCTGCAGCAATGCTTTAATTTTAGCTCGTTTTCTGGAAGATCATCAATTAGTCAAAAAAGTTAATTATCCTGGTTTAGAAAGTCATCCACAACATAAAATTGCATCTGAGTTATTTGATGGATTTGGAGGTTTGATGAGTTTTGAATTAGACGATAAAGTTGATTGCGTAACTTTTTTAAACCGTTTGAAAATTGTCATCAAATCCAGTAATTTGGGAGATACGAGAACTCTCGCTATTCCGGTCGCAAGAACAATTTTTCATGAACTTGGTGCCGAACGAAGAAAAGAAATGGGAATTGAAGACTCTCTAATTCGACTATCAATAGGAATTGAAGATACGCAGGATTTAATAGACGACTTTACTCAGGCGTTGTACTAAATCTTTTTTCAATTAAATATAAAAAAATCCAAATCCCAATTTTTAAGTTGGAATTTGGATTTATTATTTGGAATTTATTTGAAATATTATTCTAAAATAAAACTCACACTTACGTTTGCTGTAACTTCGATTTCTCCAATAGCAAGAGTTTCGTTTGAAGCCCCCATTGCATCAGCTGATTCTTTCATTCTCATTGCAGCATACATTGGCTGTGGCTGGTAAATTTGTGAATTATCAGAAATCACAAAAGCTTTCCCTACTTTTTGTCCTAAAACTGATACGTAATCTTCTGCTTTTACTTTAGCATCTTTCATTGCTAATTTACGAGCATCTGACTGTAACTGAACTAATTTAGAAGTTTCAAAAGAAACTTTATCTATACGATTGATTCCTTGTTGAACCAAACCTTCCATTAATTCATCGTATTTAGATAAATCTTTTAATACAATTTCTACAGTTTGAGTAGCATTATAACTTGTTTTCTTTTTTTCGTAATCGTATTGCGGATTTAGCGCAACTTGTTTTGTTTTAAAATCTGCTGTTGGAACATTCATTTTTTTAATGAATTTTAAAACAGCATCCATTTTTTCGTCGTTTTGCTTTTTGACGTCTTTAGCATTATTCCCTTTTGTTTCAACTGTAGCTGAAATACAAACCTGATCAGGCGCTACTTTTACTTTTCCTTCTCCATTTATATTAATTAGAGGAATTTGTTTGGTTTCCTGGCCGTAAGACATAGTCATAAACATGATTGTTAAAAATAATACTAGTTTTTTCATTTTTGTTAAATTTTAATTATTCAATAATGGCATTTCAAAAGTTGTGCCACATTATATTTTCCCCAATTTTGCAAGCACAAAAAGTATCACAATAGGAATCGCCAGCAAGATTACCATCATCGTATGGTCTGTTAGTAATGATGGTTCTTTTATCAAAGTAATCAAATAACCACCCACAGCACCTCCAAAATGGGCTGTATGACCAATATTATCGTTTTTAGCACGCATTCCGTAAATAGAATACAATAAATATAAAATTCCGAAAAGATAGGCTGGAATTGGAATCACGAAAAATATTCCCAACATCATATCCGGCTGTAAAAGAATTGCCGAATATAAAACACCTGTTACAGCTCCAGAAGCTCCAACGGCTCTGTAACTATAATCATTTTTATGGAAAACCATTGTTAGTAAACTCCCAAAAATTAAACTCCCAAAATAAACCAATACAAACGAAAAATTACCCAGCCAACCTAAAACAACCGGAGCAAAAAACCAAAGCGTAAGCATATTAAAAACTAAATGCATGATATCAACATGCAAAAAACCAGATGACAGCATCCTGATTTGTTCTCCGGAACGAATACTTCCTACATGAAATTCATATTTCCTCATAAAAGAATAATCTTCAAAACCTTTCCAGCTAATTAAAACATTGGCAACTATAATCCCAATTAAAATGATATTCATAAAAAATTTTTAATTTGAAATGTAAATATAGTCATTCTTAAACATATGTTAGCATGAGACCAAAATATCCATCTTTATTCATTTTTATTTTATATTTGTAAAAAAAATTACATGCAATCTCTCGTTTATATATTGGCCTATCCTTTACTCTGGCTTATCTCAATATTACCTTTTCGAATATTTTATTGGCTGTCTGATTTCGTACATTTCATTATATATCACATTGTAGGTTATCGTAAAAAAGTTGTAAGAGAAAACCTTACAATGACTTTACCGCATTTAAATGATGCTGAACGAAAAGAAATCGAAAAGAAATTCTATAAGCACATGTGTGATATGTTTTTGGAGACTATCAAAACGATGAGTATTTCTCCTGAAGAAATGGAGAAAAGATTTCAGGTTACTAATATTGAACTCGTACAGGATTATGCAAAAAAAGGTAAAAGTGTAATTCTCGTTGCTTCGCATTATGCTAGTTATGAATGGCTTTTGACCATTAATCCTAAACTTGGTTTTCAGGGAATTGCAATATATAAAAGGATTGCCAATCGCTATTTTGACAAATTAATCCGCGAAATTCGTTCAAAATATAATACAGAGTTAATTGAGACAAGACAAGCTATTCCAACTATGGCTCAAAATCAGCGTCAAGGAAAATTAAGTTTGTACGGATTGGCAAGTGATCAGTCTCCGAAACTGGACAGAATTTTTCATTCAATGAAATTTATGGGCATTGAAGTTCCTGTACACACGGGAGCCGAAATGCTTGCAAAAAAATATGATTTAAGCGTGATAATGGTAAAAGTAAAAAAAGTAAAAAGAGGTTATTATGAAGCCACTTTCTTAACTATCGCTGATAATCCTAATGACTTTGAAAATTTTGAAATTACTGAAAAGTATTTAAAAGAAGTAGAAAAACAAATTTACGAGTGTCCTGAATATTATTTATGGACACATAAAAGATGGAAACACAAAGTTGAATAATATTTTAGAAGAAACTAAAATCCAAAAAGCACTTGTTGTTTTTTGGATTTTTTGTTTTAAACAAAATCATTTTAAAAAAGTTCTTGTTAATATATTCATCCAGAATTAATAGTGAATTAAATATCATTGTTTTTGCTGTTAAATTGCAACATAAAAGTAAAAAGGAGAATAAAAAAAATGCTTTTTATTCTCCTTTTCGTTTCGATTAAACAAGTAATTATATTTAAAAAAAAGAATAACCCCTTTTTAGTTATAAATTATTGAAAAATAAACAATAAAATACGTCTTTCGTTTTATTATTTAGAATAAATAAAGATAACTTGTTTTGTTTTAACACAACGTTTACATTTGCGCTATTCGAAACAATTCTAAATAACATGAAAGTAAAAATATCATTTTCAAAGTTAATGTGCTGTTTAATGTTGCTAACAGCTGTAACTTCATTTGCTCAAACAGGTACCATTAAAGGTAGAGTTTCATTATCTAGTGATGAAAGTGCCGACAATGTTTCTGTAACTATTAGAGGAACTAAAATTGGAACCAACACAGATGCTCAGGGAAATTATGAGATCAAAAACATCAAACCGGGTAACTATACTTTAAGAGCTACTGCGGTAGGTTTTTCTTCTAAAGAAAAAAGTATAACTGTTCAGGACGGAGATGAGATTACAGAAAACTTTACATTAACAACTTCATCTGAAACTCTTACTGAAGTATTTGTAAAAGGAAATGCTAACAAATATACTAAAACAGAAAGTGAATATGTTTCAAGAATGACGATCAAAAATCTTGAAAACGCTCAGGTTTACAATGTTGTTACTAAACAATTAATGAAAGACCAATTGGTTACCAATCAAGATGAAGCGTTGAAAAACGTTCCGGGTATTTACCAATTATGGGGAGCTACAAATCGTGCAGGCGATGGAGGTTCTTGGTATTCACTACGTGGATTTACAACTCAGAGTTTAGTAAGAAATGGTATTGCAGGAAAAGTAAACAGTAATTCTGATGCTGCAAATCTTGAGAAAATCGAGGTTATAAAAGGGCCATCTGCTACATTATTTGGAAACGTACTTTCTTCTTACGGAGGATTAATCAACCGTGTGACTAAAAAACCTAATGAAAATTTTGGTGGAGAAATTGCATATCAAAACGGAAGCTACGGTTTTAATCGTTTATCTGCTGACGTTAACACACCAATTAACGACGATAAAACAGCATTATTCAGATTAAATGCTTCTGTAGGGAATGCTAATACTTTTCAGGATTTCGGTTACTCAAAAAGTTACTTTATAGCACCGTCTTTCTCTTATCAGGTAAACGAAAAACTGAACATCTCTATTGATGCCGAAATTGGAAATCAGGATAACTCTGGCATGCCATTAATATACCTTTCTGCTTCTAGCGCAGACCTAGGATTTGATAATGCCAAAGATCTTAACATCAACTTTAAAAGATCATTTTTAGGAGATGAATTTATGACCAATACGAAAACATTTAATGTTTTTGCACAGGCAAATTATAAAATCTCTGACGAATGGAATTCTCAAACTGTATTTAGCAGCAGCTCAAATAAAGCAGCGGGTTTACAAACCTGGTTTTATCTTTTAGCAAACGAACAATTATCAAGAAACGTTTGGGATGCAAACGGAAGAGATAATGCTATTGAATTCCAACAAAACTTCAATGGTGATTTCAAAATTGGATCAATGAGAAACCGTTTCTTAATTGGTGGTGATATCTATCATAGCACAAATAATTTAGTATATAATAATTTACCAGGTTATGCTCCATACGATGTAATAAATTACACAGGAACGGCAGACAATTATTATGATTTTAATCCTACGAATGTAAGACAAAGACTTGTTGGAGATGGTCCTAATTATAATCCATATACAACCAATAGTGCTATATCAACTTACAGTGCCTATGTTGCAGATGCAATTAACATTACAGAAAGCTTGATTCTTTCTGCAGCAGTACGTTTTGATCATTTTGAAAATCAGGGAACATTTAATGCAGCTACAAACACAAAAGCTGATACTTTTTCTCAAAATGCATTCTCTCCAAAATTTGGAGCAGTTTATCAAATTATAAAAGATCAATTATCTGTATTTGGTAGCTACCAAAATAGTTTTACAAATAAAGGGTTCTTAAATGCAAATGTTGATGGCGCTCTTCAAATGAAACAATTTGATCCTGAAAAAGCCAATCAGTTTGAAGGTGGTGTAAAAGTAAATGCTTTTCAAAATAAAGTAAGTGCTACAATTAGTTATTACAAAATTAAAGTTGAAGATATTGTAACAGCTGATCCAAATTTGCCAAATGCAAGCATACAAAATGGTACGCAATTTAGTAAAGGTTTTGAATTAGAAATTACGGCTAACCCAATTGCAGGATTAAATTTATTGGTTGGTTATGCTAAAAATGATTCTGAGTTAAACGATTTAAGACCAGCAACTGCAGGACCGGAAAACTTAATCAACTACTGGTTTAGCTACAATTTACAAACTACTACACTTAAAGGTTTAGGTTTAGGATTTGGAGGTAACTACGGAGATGCAACATACATCTACAATGCAGGACCTGGACAAACTTTTGAACTTCCGTCTTACTCAGTTGTAAATGCTGCATTATACTACGATCAGCCTAAATACAGAGTGTCTTTGAAAGTAAACAACCTTACAGACGAATTGTACTTTAACGGTTATACTACAATCAACGTTCAGGCTCCACGTACTTTTATGGGAAGCTTAACATACAAATTCTAATCGAATTTAAAACATATAAAAATGCCCCGAGCTCACGTTCGGGGCATTTTTTTATAATATATCTAAATTCATAAATGATGCATTTTTACCGCAAAGAACGCAAAGACTTTACCAAAGTTCAATAAAATTTGATTGTTTTTTAAAAAAAAAGTTCGCAAAGCTTTATATTGATTCAGCTTTGCGAACTTTATGTTTTTAAGGATTTACGAATAAAAAACCTTGCGTGCTTTGCGGTTAAATCTCACTTAAATTCCCGCAATTGCTTTTATTTCGTCTATAATTCGAAGTGCCAAAACATCAGCTTTTTCCTGAGATGGAGCTTCGGTATAAATACGAATAATAGGTTCTGTATTTGATTTTCTTAAATGAACCCATTCTGTAGCAAAATCAATTTTCACACCGTCTATTGTCGAAATATCTTCGTTTTTATATTTTTCAGTCATTGCAACTAAAATAGCATCAACATCAATTTGTGGCGTTAATTCAATTTTATTTTTGCTCATATAATATTCCGGATATGAAGCACGCAATGCCGAAACTGACATTTTTATATTCGCCAAATGTGTCAGGAACAATGCAACTCCCACCAGACTATCACGTCCGTAGTGCAATTCAGGATAAATAATTCCGCCATTTCCTTCACCACCAATAATCGCGTTGTTCTTTTTCATCAATTCAACCACATTCACCTCGCCTACTGCACTGGCTTCGTAGTTTCCTTTATGTCCAACAGTTACATCGCGCAAAGCACGTGAAGATGACATGTTCGAAACCGTATTTCCAGGAGTTTTGCTCAATACATAATCAGCACAAGCGACTAATGTATATTCTTCACCAAACATTTCCCCGTCTTCACAAATAAAAGCCAAACGATCCACATCAGGATCAACTACAACTCCCAAATCGGCTTTTTCTTTTACTACCAATTCAGAAATATCAGTTAAATGTTCTTTTAAAGGCTCCGGATTATGAGGAAAATGTCCGTTTGGTTCGCAATATAATTTTACTACTTCAACGCCCATTAATTCTAATAATTTCGGAATAATGATTCCGCCAGAAGAATTTACTCCATCAACAACAACTTTAAATTTTGCTGCTTTTACCGCTTCAACATCAACTAAAGGCAAATTCAAAACCTCGTCGATATGAATATCCATGTAAGCGTCGTTCATCGTGATTTCGCCTAAACTGTCCACATCCGAGAAATCGAAAGCTTCAGCATCGGCAATTTCAAGAATTTTAGCACCTTCGGCCCCGCTTAAAAATTCTCCTTTTTCATTCAGTAATTTTAGAGCATTCCATTGTTTTGGATTATGAGAAGCAGTAAGAATAATTCCGCCATCTGCTTTCTCCAAAGGCACTGCAACTTCAACAGTTGGTGTTGTCGAAAGTCCAAGATCAATAACATTAATCCCTAGACCAATTAAAGTATTTACAACAAGATTGTGAATCATCGGGCCAGAAATTCTGGCATCACGACCAATTACAACTGTTAGTTTTTCTTTTGAAGTATTATTTTTTAAAAAGGTTCCGTAAGCCGATGCAAATTTTACAGCATCAACAGGAGTCAGGTTATCGCCTACTTTTCCTCCTATCGTTCCACGAATACCGGAAATTGATTTTATTAAAGTCATTTTTTTGAGTTATAGTTACCGGTTACAAATATAAAAAAGATACTGAGGTTCTAAGATGCTAAGTGGCGAAGATTTTTTTAAAAGAGTTATTATCCCGAAGCTTCGGGACTAAGTTACTAAGATTCTAAGATTTAAAAATAAACTAAAATGTTAAGTTTATATTGTGAAGTCTACTGGTAAAAACGATTTAAAAAAGATTTCATACTTTTACTAAAACAACTTAATTTCTTAGTCCCGAAGTTTCTGGTAGCAACTTTAAAAAAGAAAAACTTAGAATCTTAGCCTCTCAGAAACTTAGCAACTTAAAAAGAATGAACTTCCTTGCCCACATATATCTTTCCGGTGAAAATGATTTAATCAAAATTGGCAATTTTATGGCCGATGGAATTCGCGGAAAACAATTCGAACATTTTCCCGAAGATGTTCAGAAAGGAATTATTTTGCATCGTTTTATTGATACTTATACCGATTCGCACGATATTTTCAGACAAAGCACCAAGCGGTTACATGAAAAATACCATCATTATTCGGGGGTGATTGTAGACATTGTTTATGATCATTTTTTAGCTAAAAACTGGTCTAATTATTCTGATGAAAAACTCGAAGATTTCATTAATAGATTTTACAGCTCCTTACATGAAAATTATCCCATTCTAACCGAAAAAACGCAAGGTATGATGCCCTACATGATTGATCAAAACTGGCTTTTGAGTTATAGAACCGTTGAAGGAATTCATCAAATTTTAACGCAAATGGACAGAAGATCAAAAAATGTATCAAAAATGCAATTTGCCAGTGAAGAATTAAAAGAATTCTATGACGACTTTGAACAGGAATTTACCGTGTTTTTTGAAGACATAAAACTGCATGCCCGTCAAAAACTACAATCACTATGAAGAAAATTACGCTTTTATTAAGCCTTATTTATATTAGCTGCTCAGCTCAGGTTTCTACAAATCCAACAGGATTAGTAACTTCAAAAGCGATGGTGGTTTCTGCCCGCGAAGAAGCGTCAAAAATTGGGGTTGAGATTATGAAAAAAGGCGGAAATGCTTTTGATGCCATGATTGGTACCGAACTGGCTTTGGCAGTTTCTTTTCCGTTTGCAGGAAACATTGGCGGCGGTGGATTTATGGTTTACAGAAAAGCAAATGGCGAAGTTGGATCTTTAGATTATCGTGAAAAAGCGCCTTTAGCAGCATCAAAAGATATGTTTCTGGATAAAGAAGGAAATGTAATAAAAGGAAAAAGTACCGAAACTGCACTTGCCATTGGTGTTCCGGGAACTATTGCAGGAGTTTTTGCAGTGCATAAAAAATTTGGTTCATTACCAATGTCCGAAATCTTAAAACCCGTTATTGCTCTTGCCGAAAGAGGCGTTATTGTTACCAAAAAGCAGGAAAAAAGTATGAATAATTATCGGGAATCGATCGTAAAAGTAAACGGTTCTACAACGCTTTTGGGAACTAATTTTAAAGAAAAAGATACTATTAAATATCCTGCTCTTGCCAATACATTAAAACGAATTTCTAAAAACGGTCGAGATGAGTTTTACAAAGGAGAAACCGCTAAAATTTTAGTTGAATATCTAACTAAAAAAGGTGGAATTATTACACTTGAAGATCTCGCCAAATACGAAGCCAAGTGGAGAAAACCGCTTCAGTTTAATTACAAAGATTTAAAAATCACTTCGATGTCACCGCCAAGCAGCGGCGGAATTTGTCTGGCGCAAATCCTGAAAATGATTGCTCCTTATGATTTGGCAAAAATGGGTCATAATTCTCCGGAAGCAATTCAGATAATTGTTGAAGCCGAACGAAGAGCTTATGCTGACAGAAGTCAGTTTTTGGGAGATCCGGATTTTGTCAAAATTCCCGTAAAAGCATTACTAGCTGATACCTATTTAAAAGATAGAATGTCGACTTTTAATGTTAAAAAAGCCAGTTTATCATCTGAAATAAAAGAAGGAAAAATAACGTATAATGAAAGTACCGAAACCACACATTATTCAATAGTAGACCAATTTGGTAATGCAATTGCTGCAACTACAACCTTAAATGATGGTTACGGTTCTAAATATTATTGTGACGAATTAGGTTTCTTTCTGAATAACGAAATGGACGATTTTAGTGCAAAACCCGGATCTCCAAATATGTTTGGTCTGGTCGGAAGCGAAGCGAATAGTATTGCTCCTCAAAAACGTATGTTGAGTTCTATGACGCCAACAATCGTAGAAAAAAACGGAAAACTTTTTATGGTTGTAGGAACTCCTGGAGGATCTACCATTATAACTTCGGTTTTGCAAACTATTTTAAATGTTTACGAATACAAACTGAGTATGCAGGAAGCTGTAAATGCTCCACGTTTTCATCATCAATGGTTACCGGATCTTATTAATTTTGAAGCTGATGCTTTTGATATCAAAACTTTAGACCTATTAAAATCTAAAGGTTATTTGATTAACGAAAAACCAACTCCCGTACTTGGTAAAGTCGATGCCATTTTGGTTTTACCAAACAAAAATCTTGAAGGAGGTGCCGATTTTCGCGGAGACGATGCGGCTTCTGGTTTTTAAATTCTGAAAAAATAAACGGAAATAATTTACATTTTCGAATTCTATGCCCTAAATTTGTAGTTTACCTAACTTTTTAAACAAATAATGTTAAGAAAACTTTTTCGCAGACTAGAGAGCATTATTGCTTTAGCTCAATCTATATTGACCCCAAAGCAATTTATTTTTTTATCAAGTGTATTAGTTGGTATTTCCTGCTCATTGGCTGTAATTGTTTTAAAAACATTTGCACACAGTGTTTTCTCTTTTGCTACCTATATAAACGGAATCCTTAAATTAAATTTCATTAATGGTATTTTACCCATAATTGGTATTTTACTAACTGTATTTGTTGTAAAAAAAGTTTTGAACGGCACGATTCAAAAAGGTACTTCACAAATTTTATATGCTGTTGCAAAAAAGGCAAGTATTATTCCTAAAAAGCAAATGTATGCCCAAATCATTACGAGTTCCTTAACGGTAGGTTTGGGAGGTTCTGCCGGATTAGAAAGTCCAATTGTAATAACCGGAGCTGCTTTTGGATCAAACTATGCTCAAGGCTACAAACTATCTTATAAAGACAGAACTTTACTTATTGGCTGTGGGGTTGCGGCAGGAATTTCAGCCGCTTTTAATGCTCCTATCGCCGGAGTTCTTTTTGCTATCGAAGTTTTATTGGTAGATGTTAGTATTTCTGCCTTCACCCCTATTATGATTTCGGCTGCGACCGGTGCTTTGGTTTCTGCTATTTTATTAGACGAAAGCATTTTATTGTCTTTCAAAAAACAAGAAACTTTTAATTATCATAACATTCCTTTTTATGTTCTTTTAGGCGTTTTAACCGGTTTTGTTGCGGTTTATTATGCTCGAAATTTTCAGAGAGTCGAACATTATTTTTCTAATTTAAAAATGGGGCCGTACAGAAAAGCCTTAATAGGTTCTTCGTTATTGGCGTTGCTTATTTTTATTTTTCCAACCCTTTTTGGTGAAGGTTATGAAAGTATCAAAACCCTATCAGAAAGTGACCCGGGACAATTGTTAGACAATACGTTGTTTGCTGATTTTAGAAACAACCAATGGGTTTTACTTCTTTTTGTGGGATGCACAATGATGGTAAAAGTATTCGCTTCCGGATTAACTCTTGGAAGTGGAGGAAACGGAGGAAACTTTGCTCCTTCATTATTTATGGGATCGTATTTGGGTTATTTCTTTTCCAAATTTATTACTTTGATTGGTTTATCAAAACTGCCTATTAGTAACTTCACGATGGTTGGAATGGCCGGTATTTTGAGCGGATTGTTTCATGCGCCACTTACAGCAATTTTCTTAATTGCCGAAATTACCGGTGGTTACGGCTTAATGATTCCGCTTATGATTGTTTCTTCTATAAGTTTTGCGATTTCAAAACGTTTTGAAAAATACTCGCTTGACGTAAAAAACCTGGCAAAAAAAGGACATGCTTTTACGAGCAATAAAGATTCTAATATTCTTTCGACTTTAGATATTGACACTATTATACAATGCGATTATTTAACGGTTTCTCCGGATGAACATCTAACGAAATTAGTTGATCTTATTTCGCATTCTAATCAGGTTGTTTTTGCCGTTGTCACGAAAGAAAACGAACTTGTTGGTGTGGTACATTTTAATGATATACGCGAAATTATTTTTAATCCATATCGTGTAAAATATACTTTGATTAAAGATGTAATGAAAATACCTCCGGCTGTGATTTCCTCTTTTGATAGTATGGAAGTGGTTATGACTAAATTCGAAAGATCAAAATCAGCCTTTATACCTGTCTTACGCGACGGAAAATATTTTGGTTTTATTTCTAAATCTATTGCCCTCGAAGCTTACCGAACTAAGTTGCGTTCTATGACTATTGAATAGTCTTAATATCGGATAGATTAAAAATTTGAATTATCCGATATTAAGAAGTATCTTTGCGGGATTATGTGGAATATAGACGTAACATACAGAGAAGAATTTCAATCAACTTTTGATAGATTGTACCAAAAAAGGCTTGATTTGCAAAACAGCAGACCATTGCCCAATATCGCTTTACATAAAATTCGCGAAAGTTTATCTCTCGAATGGACATACAATTCAAACAGTATTGAAGGAAATACAATGAGTTTGCGCGAAACCCAAATGGTGATTCAGGAAGGAATTACAATTAAGGGAAAATCACTTCGTGAACATTTTGAAACTCACAATCACGATAAAGCCATTGATTATCTATATTCAATTGTTGATGAAACTTATAAACTGAGAAGCATTGACATTCTCTCAATTCACGGATTAGTTTTACGTTCTATCGAAGATGATTTTGCAGGACGATTACGTAATGGAGGCGTTAGAATTTCGGGTGCTAATTTTATGCCTCCAAATGCCAATAAAGTTTCAGATTATCTGGATGAACTAATTGATTTTATAAATACAAATCCTTTAGGTTTAAACGATATTGAACTGGCAACAATTTACCATCATAAATTAGTCTGGATTCATCCTTTCTTTGATGGAAATGGGCGTACAGTTCGTTTAAGTATGAATTTATTGTTGATGCGTTGTGGTTTTCCACCGGCAATTATCCTCAAAAATGACAGAAAAAAATATTACGAAGCGCTTAATCAGGCAAATAATGGCAACTATCAAAAATTAACCCTTTTGATGTGTCAGGCTTTAGAGAGAACTTTAAATATTTACTTAAGCGCTATGCCGGGAAGCAGTTACGATTATCAACCGATAATTAATATTGTGAGTGAACCAGAAACTCCGTACGGTCAGGAATATATTAGTTTACTGGCCAGAACGGGAAAAATAGACGCTTATAAAGAAGGCCGAAACTGGTATACAACCAAAGAAGCCATAGACGAATATATGCTTACACGAAAAAGAAAACGCTAACTTAGGTTAGCGTTTTTTGTTACTAATTGTAACATAAAGTTTTGTTTTCGAGTACTAAAAGAACAAATCAAAGTGGTAACTTTGCGTTTTGCTCAAAATTATGTTAGAAAAAGACAATACTATTGAAGTTCTTGGTGCAAGAGTTCATAATCTAAAAAATATAGACATTTCTATTCCGCGTGAAAAACTGGTTGTTATTACCGGTCTTTCGGGTTCGGGAAAATCTTCCTTGGCGTTTGATACAATTTATGCCGAAGGACAGCGTCGTTATGTTGAAACGTTTTCGGCTTATGCCAGACAGTTTCTTGGCGGCTTGGAGCGTCCTGATGTTGACAAAATCGACGGACTTTCGCCGGTAATTGCCATTGAACAAAAAACAACAAGTAAAAGTCCGCGTTCAACCGTTGGAACTATTACTGAAATATATGATTTCCTAAGACTTTTATACGCTCGTGGAGCTGATGCTTACAGTTACAACACAGGCGAAAAAATGGTTTCCTATTCTGATGATCAGATTAAGGATTTGATTATGCAGGATTTCAACGGAAAACGTATCAATATTTTGGCTCCGATTATTAGAGCCAGAAAAGGACATTATGCCGAATTATTCCAGCAAATCACCAAACAGGGATTTTTGAAAGTTCGCGTAAATGGCGAAGTTCAGGATTTGGTTTCAGGGATGAAACTGGATCGTTACAAAACCCACGATATAGAAATTGTTGTTGACCGAATGTTGATCGAAAATACCGAAGACAATCAAAAAAGATTAGCCGAAAGTATCAATACAGCGATGCATCATGGCGAAAACGTTTTGATGATTTTAGATCAGGACACAAATGAAGTGCGTTATTTCAGTAGAAATTTGATGTGTCCAACAACCGGAATTTCCTATCAAAATCCAGAACCAAATTTGTTTTCGTTTAACTCTCCAAAAGGAGCTTGTCCGCATTGCAACGGATTGGGAACGGTTCACGAAATCAACATCAAAAAGATTATTCCAAATCCTAAATTATCAATAAAAAGCGGTGGTTTTGCTCCGCTTGGCGAATATAAATCGTCCTGGATTTTTAAGCAATTGGAAGTTATTGGAGAAAAATTTGGGTTTAAAATAACCGATCCGATTGAAAAAATTCCGGAAGAAGCCATGAATATGATTCTTCACGGCGGAAAGGACAAATTCACTATAAACTCAAAAGATTTAGGTGTTACCCGCGATTATAAAATAGATTTTGAAGGAATTTCGCATTTCATCAAAAATCAATATGATGAAAGCCCTTCGACAACCATAAAACGTTGGGCAAAAGATTTTATGGACGAAGTAAACTGTCCGGTTTGCGAAGGTTCACGTTTAAAAAAAGAAGCACAATTTTTTAGAGTTAATGGAAAAAATATCACCGAATTGTGTGATATGGATATTTCTGATTTAACGGCCTGGTTTCAGGATTTAAATAGTCATTTAACAGACAAACAACTTTTGATTGCATCAGAAGTCGTAAAAGAAATCAAAGATCGTTTGAACTTTTTGATGAATGTTGGTTTAAATTATCTGGCTTTAAGCCGAAGTTCAAAATCACTTTCGGGAGGTGAAGCGCAGCGTATTCGTCTGGCAACACAAATTGGTTCGCAATTGGTTGGTGTTTTGTATATTCTGGATGAGCCAAGTATTGGTTTGCACCAAAGAGATAACGAAAAACTGATTAAATCGCTGGAACAATTACGTGATATTGGAAACTCTGTTATTGTTGTTGAACATGATAAAGACATGATCGAAACAGCAGATTATGTAATTGATATTGGTCCGAAAGCAGGAAAATACGGTGGAGAAATCATTAGTATTGGAACGCCTGCAGAAACTTTAAAATCAAATACAATTACCGCTCAATATTTGAATGGTACGATGAAATTGGAGATTCCGAAAGAACGCAGAAAAGGAAACGGAAAGTTTTTAAAACTAACCGGAGCAACCGGAAATAACCTAAAAAATGTTTCTATTGAATTGCCTTTAGGTCAATTAATTTGCGTTACGGGAGTTTCGGGAAGCGGAAAATCGACTTTAATTAACGAAACGCTCTACCCTATTTTGAACGCTTATTATTTTAATGGCGTGAAAAAACCACAACCTTATAAAAAGATTGAAGGTCTTGAACATATTGATAAAGTAATTGATATAGATCAAAGTCCGATTGGTAGAACGCCACGTTCAAACCCAGCGACTTACACCGAAGTTTTTACCGAAATCCGAAACTTATTTACCATGACTTCTGAAAGTATGATTCGTGGTTACAAAGCCGGACGTTTTAGTTTTAACGTAAAAGGTGGACGTTGTGAAACCTGTGAAGGTTCCGGAGTAAGAACGATCGAAATGAACTTTTTACCGGACGTTTATGTAGAATGCGAAACGTGCCAGGGAAAACGTTTTAATAGAGAAACACTGGAAATTCGATACAAAGGAAAATCTATTTCGGATGTGTTGAATATGACAGTCGATGAAGCAGTTCCTTTTTTTGAAAATATTCCGAAGATTTACAGAAAAGTAAAAACAATTCAGGATGTTGGTTTAGGATATATTACACTTGGTCAGCAAAGTACAACGCTTTCCGGTGGAGAAGCCCAACGTATAAAATTGGCAGGAGAATTATCTAAAAAAGATACCGGAAATACATTTTATATTCTGGACGAACCTACAACTGGTTTGCATTTTGAAGACATTCGTGTTTTGATGGATGTTATCAATAAACTAGTCGATAAAGGAAATACAATTCTGGTTATCGAACACAATATGGACGTGATTAAACTTGCCGATTATATTATTGATATTGGTCCAGAAGGCGGAAAAGGCGGCGGACAATTGATCGCCAAAGGAACTCCGGAAGAAGTTGCCAAAAATAAAAAAAGCTATACGGCTAAGTTTTTGAAAAAAGAATTGGAAGCATAATATGTTTGCTATGACACCTTAATTATTCCATTAAATGAAAATCAATATATCTAAGTTCCGTAGAAACTACATATTGGTAGCAACGAATTAAATCCGTTGAAAATATAATATATCACACAACCAAGTTCCGTAGGAACGACATATTTTTCTGATTTCATTAATCATTTGATAATGAACAACAACTCCAGTCTACGTCTGTTTTAAATGTTACATTTAAATTAATAAATCCCCATTTTTGTAACAATTCTTAAAAAAAGTACTAATTTAGTACGCCCTTTTTGTCAAAGCTTATTTGATTTTGAAAGGTTAAGATAAAATCTATGAATCTAAAAGAGAAATTCAGTAACGTAGACCAATATTTTTCGCCAAAAATAATTGATGAAGTAAACGATCAATATATTAAAGTGGCTAAAATAAAAGGTCAGGAAGTTCCGTGGCATAATCACGAAAATGAAGATGAATTATTTTACATTGTTGATGGTGAACTTTTAATGGAGATTGAGAATGAACCCTCTTTTACTATGAAAAAAGGCGATTTATTTGTTGTAAAAAAAGGCGTAAATCACAGGGTTTCATCCATTGACGAATGTTTAATAATGCTGATTGAATCGAAAACTACTGAACATACCGGAAAAGTTAAAAGCAACATTACTAAATCAATTGAGGAACAAACATATTAATTAAAAGACAATTTTTTTTTTACAAAACAATGTTTCTATTGAAAAAGAGTGCCCTAGCCCTGATGGTCCCGAAGCTTCGGGAGGCATCCTTTTGTGCCGGGGTTCGGCACAAAAGATATAGCGGACAGCAGGAATCAGCTCCTTCCTTCGACTACGCTCAGGATGACAATAATAAAAACGACACAGCTAGAAATAAAAATATAAATAAATTAAAATACCTAAAATGAGATTAGAAGATTTTGATAATGACGAGGATAAAGTAATTCAGGACCGTTTGAAACAAAAAACGTGGAATGAAATCAGAACCAATGACAGCTGGGCGATTTTTAAAATCATGGCCGAATTTGTAAACGGTTACGAAAGCATGGGGCGTATTGGTCCTTGTGTTTCGATTTTTGGATCGGCGAGAACAAAACCAGAGGATAAATACTATTTATTGGCCGAAAAAATTGCTTATAAAATTAGTAAAGCCGGTTATGGCGTAATTACAGGCGGAGGGCCGGGAATTATGGAAGCCGGAAATAAAGGCGCACATTTAGGAGGCGGAACTTCGGTTGGTTTAAACATCGAACTACCTTTTGAACAGCATTTTAACCCTTATATCGACCACGATAAAAACCTGAATTTCGATTATTTCTTTGTGAGGAAAGTAATGTTCGTAAAATATTCGCAAGGTTTTGTGGTGATGCCTGGAGGTTTTGGAACTCTTGACGAAATGTTTGAGGCGATAACTTTAATTCAGACCAAGAAAATTGGAAAATTCCCAATTATATTAGTTGGTGTTGAATTTTGGTCTGGTTTGATTGATTGGGTAAAAACAGTTTTGGTTGAAAAAATGCAAACTGTAAGTCCTGATGATTTAAACTTATTTAAAATCGTAGACACTGAAGATGAAGTAGTTGATGTTCTGGATAAGTTCTATAAGAAATATGATTTAAGCCCTAATTTCTAATTTTTAAATTATATAGTAACTTAAGTTAACCTAAGTTTAATAAATAGATATAAATTTGCCTGAATGAGCAAATAACGTTAAGTCTTACAAAAAATGAAAGCTGTTTTTTAAAACAGCTTTTTTTATGCTATTTTTACAAAAAACCAAAACAAGTTTATGCACGTAAATCTAAGTGATATCCTTTAATACCAAGTCATCATTGAAGCCATTTTATAGAAACATTTTAATTATTTTAGTTTTATTGAGCTCGATAAAACACTACGCGCAGCATCAATCTAAGATGGAAGTAGCTGTGAATCTTGAACTTAAAACACTGAATGTAAAACAAGATATCACGTTTTATAATACTTCAAATGATTCTTTGAGTACTATTGTTTTGAATGACTGGAATAATGCTTTCTCTGATAAAAATACGCCTTTGGCTAAACGTTTTTCGGATGAATTTTACAGAGGTTTTCATTTAGCGAAGGCAGCCGAAAGAGGAAATACTACGATTTTAAATCTTTCTGATTCTAATAATTTGGCTTTTGAATGGGAAAGAACCGATAAAAACCCGGATTTTATTATCGTAAAACTGAAGCAAAAGTTACTTCCCGGCGAAAAAATTGAACTTCATCTTACTTACATTTCTAAAATTCCGAGTGATAAATTTACGCATTATGGTTTTGATCAAAATGGCGGAATGAGTTTAAAAAATTGGTTTTTAAGCCCATCACGTTATGAAAATCATAGTTTTGTGACAAACAATAATTTTAATCTCGATGATATTGCAAATGCAAGTACAGATTATGAGATTGAAATAAAAATTCCGAATGAATATTCGATTACTACTGATTTGAATTCGGTTTCAAAAGACAATTCGAACCTTTCTTATACTTCTTATCTTTTTTCGGGATTGAACAGAACTGATTTTAATTTTTTTATAGAAAGACAAAATACTTTTAGAAGTTATACCAACGACTCTTTAGAAATTCTTTCGGATTTAAGAAGTAAAAAAATCAGCGATATTCAAAAAGCAATTATCATTAATAGAGTGGTGACTTTTGCAAATGCGTTTATTGGAGAATATCCACATCAAAAAATTACAGTTTCTCAGGCAGATTATGATCGAAATCCTTTTTATGGACTCAATCAGTTACCATCATTCATTAGTCCGTTTCCGGATGATTTTATCTTCGAAATTACTTTCTTAAAAACGTATCTGAACAATTATTTAAAGAATAGTCTACGACTGGATCCCAGAAAAGACAATTGGGTTTATGACGGAATTCAGATCTATGCCATGATGAAATTTATGGAAGAACAACATCTGGATCAGAAGATGTTAGGGAAACTTTCGGACATGAAGCTTTTTAAAAGTTATAATATTACCAACTTATCTTTTAATGAGCAATACAGCTATTATTATATGCTGATGGCCAGAAAAAATCTCGATCAGCCTCTTGGTGACCCAAAAAACACACTGATAAAATTTAATGAGCAAATTGCCAGTAAATATCGTGCAGGTTTAAGTTTAAGCTATCTGGATGATTATTTAAATAATGGTGTTGTTCCTGAAAGTGTTCAGGAATTTTATAATTTGAATAAAACGAAACAGACAAACCGATATGATTTTGAAGAAATATTACTCAAAAAAAGCCCTAAAAATATCGATTGGTTTTTTAAAACTATAATTGATTCCCGTGATATTATCGACTACAAATTCTCGAATGTTTCGAGAACAAAAGATAGTGTACAATTTTCTATAAAAAACAAAACCGGTATTTATGCTCCAATTCCCGTGTACGGAATTAAGAAAAATGAGGTTGTTTTTAAAGAATGGATTGAACCAAAAAACAATGATACAATTTATACATTTGGACGAAAAAATGCGGATAAAATTGTAATTAATTATGATAATGAAGTTCCGGAGTACAACCAAAGAAATAACTGGAAATCATTAAAAAGTCTGGTGGTTACAAACCGTCCCATAAAATTTAATTTTGCCAAAGATCTGGAAGATCCATATTACAATCAGATTTTGTACATTCCAACGCTTACTTATAATTTATATGATGGTTTTATGCCGGGAATACGTTTTCATAATAAAACAATACTCGACAAGCCTTTTAATTTTGATATTAATCCAACGTATTCGATTAATACGGAAACTTTAACGGGTTCATCTGCTTTTTCATACAGTCAATATTACAGAAACAGTACGCTTTATAATGTGCGTTACTCTATCAGTCAGAATTATTTTCATTATGCTCCCGATGCTACTTATTTTAGATTGAATCCGATGGTTCAGTTTCGAATTCGGGAAGAAAATTTCAGGGATAATAGAAAACAATTGATTTTGTTGCGTCAGGTTATTGTAAATCGCGAAGCAAGTACTTATATAACAGATAATTCGAAACCAAACTATTCTATTTTCAACGCCCGTTATTCGAACACAAAAACCGAATTAATCAATCATTTTAATTTTATGACTGATGTACAGTTTTCAAGTGATTTTGGAAAACTGGCAGCAGAAATAGAATACAGAAGATTATTTGATAATAATCGAAAATTGAATTTGAGATTATATGCCGGAAGTTTTTTATACAACACAACCAATTCAGATTATTTTAGTTTTGGTTTGGATCGTCCAACTGATTATTTATTTGATTATAATTTTTACGGAAGATCAGAAAGCACCGGTTTTTTTAGTCAGCAATATGTAATGGCAGAAGGTGGTTTTAAGTCAAAAATAGAACCGCGATATGCCGATAAATGGATGACAACTTTAAATGCCAGTTACTCGATCTGGAACTGGATCGAAGTTTACGGAGATCTTGGTTTTATGAAAAACACACATGAAAATGAACGTTTTATATATGATAGCGGCATCAGATTAAATTTGGTAACCGATTATTTTGAAGTTTATTTTCCGGTTTACTCCAATAACGGCTGGGAGATTTCTCAGAACAAATACAATGAAAAAATTAGATTTGTGGTTACACTCTCTCCAAAAACATTAGTCACACTTTTTACCCGAAAATGGTTTTAATTCAATAAATTTTACACAAAAACATAAATTATTGTTATTAGAAGCAGAAAAAACTTAAATATTACACAAAAAATATACGTAGTTTTAGCAATTTAATTATAAATAATTAAATTATATTTATTTTAATGAATTATGATTATTGATACTTTTTAATTAATTTTGCTGCGTAACATGACCCATTTGAGATTATGATTAAAGAACACAACAATACTACACTTACTTTCGAAGATTTCAAAACAGAAGTAATGAAAGATTACAGAATTGCGGTTACAAGCCGTGAATGTAGTCTTTTAGGCCGTAAAGAAGTATTGACAGGAAAAGCTAAGTTTGGAATATTTGGTGACGGAAAAGAAGTGCCACAGCTTGCTATGGCAAAAGCCTTTAAAAACGGAGATTTCCGTTCCGGATACTATCGCGACCAAACTTTTATGATGGCTATTGGCGAATTGACTCCAAAGCAATTTTTCGCAGGTTTATACGGTCACACCGATTTAGAATATGATCCAATGTCTGCCGGAAGGCAAATGGGCGGACACTTTGTAACGCACAGTTTGAACGAAGACGGTACATGGAAAGACTTAACACAACAAAAAAATTCAAGCGCAGATATATCTCCTACAGCCGGACAAATGCCAAGATTATTGGGATTGGCCCAGGCTTCTAAAATTTATAGAAATGTTGATGGTATTACTATTAAAGACAAATTTTCTGTAAACGGAAACGAAGTTGCCTGGGGAACTATCGGTAACGCAAGTACATCTGAAGGTTTGTTTTTTGAAACCATAAATGCTGCCGGAGTTTTACAGGTTCCGATGGTTATGAGTGTTTGGGATGATGAATACGGAATTTCGGTTCATGCCAAACATCAAACTACAAAAGAAAATATCTCTGAAATTTTAAAAGGATACCAACGCGACGAAGATGCAAAAGGGTATGAAATTTTTAGAGTTAAAGGTTGGGATTATGCTGAACTGGTTTCAACTTATGAAAGAGCCGCAGCAGTTGCAAGAGAAGAACACGTTCCGGTTTTAATTCACGTTAATGAATTAACACAACCACAGGGTCACTCTACTTCTGGTTCTCACGAACGTTATAAAAACGGAGAAAGACTGGCTTGGGAAAGAGATTTTGACTGTATTCGCCAAATGCGTTTATGGATGATTGCCATTAATATTGCATCACCTGAAGAATTGGCTGAAATTGATTTTGAAATCAAAAAAGAAATTCTTGAGGCTAAAAAAGAAGCGTGGAATTCTTTTATCAACCCTATTATTGAAGATCAAAAGAATCTTTTGGCTTTACTAGGGCAAATTGCAGAAGCAAGTATCAACCATAAAGAAAGAATTCAAAAATATATCTCAGAATTAAGCGCTATAAAATCGCCTTTGAAAAAAGAAATGCTTGCCATTGCAAGAAAGATTTTACGCTTTATTGAAGTTCCGAACAGTAAAGTTCTTTTATCAAACTGGATTACGAACTATATCGGAATAACACAGGGAAGATTCAGTAGTAATTTATATTCTGAATCAGATAAAAATGTATTTTCTGTAGAAAAAGTGCTTCCAAAATATGCAGATGATGCAAAAGCAGATCTGGACGGAAGAATGATTTTACGTGATAACTTTGATGCTTTGTTTACCAAATATCCTGAAACTTTGATTTTTGGTGAAGATGTTGGAAACATTGGAGACGTAAATCAAGGCCTTGAAGGTATGCAGGAAAAATACGGAGAACTTCGTGTTGCCGATGTTGGTATTCGTGAAGCTACTATTATTGGTCAGGGAATTGGAATGGCTTTGAGAGGTTTACGTCCAATTGCCGAAATTCAGTATTTAGATTATTTATTGTATGCCATTCAAATCATGAGTGATGATTTGGCGACATTGCAATACAGAACTGTTGGAAAACAAAAAGCACCATTAATTATCAGAACCCGCGGACACCGTTTAGAAGGTATCTGGCATTCTGGTTCTCCTATGGGGATGATTATTAACGCTATTCGCGGAATTCATGTTTTGGTTCCAAGAAATATGACGCAGGCAGCTGGTTTCTACAACGCGCTTTTAGAGTGTGATGAACCTGCTTTAGTAATTGAGTGCTTAAATGGTTATCGTTTAAAAGAAAAAACGCCTTTAAATTTTGGTGAATTCAAAACACCAATTGGTGTTGTTGAAACATTAAAAGAAGGTTCAGATATTACTTTGGTTTCTTACGGATCTACTTTAAGACTGGTAGAACAGGCTGCAACTGAATTATTAGATTTAGGAATTGATTGCGAAGTAATTGATATTCAGTCTTTACTTCCGTTTGATATTAATAAGGATATTGTAAAAAGTATTGCCAAAACAAATCGCCTTTTAGTAATCGACGAAGATGTTCCTGGTGGAGCTTCAGCTTACATTTTACAACAAATTCTGGAAGAACAAGACGCTTATAAATATCTTGACAGCAAACCACAAACACTTGCCGCAAAAGCCCACAGACCTGCTTACGGAACTGATGGCGATTATTTCTCTAAACCTTCTACAGAAGACATTTTCGAGAAAGTATACAGCATGATGAATGAAGCAAATCCTTCTAAATTTCCTGTTTTATACTAGGATTTAATTGGGTTTTCGATATAAAAAAAGCTTATAAACAATTGTTTATAAGCTTTTTTTATTTTGTTATTGCGTTGTGTTTGTCATTTCGACGGAGGAGAAATCACATCCGGAGAACGACGTACTCTGTGTATTCACTTTATGTGATTTCTCCTCCGTCGAAATGACACGAAATACGTATAAATTAAACTAAAAAATCCGTCAAAATCCGTGTCTTCGCGTTAGCGAATCAGCGTCATCCGCGTGCCATCTCGCAATCTATTTAGATGCCAAAATACCTCTAGCTTTTTCTAAATCCTCAGCTGTATCAATTCCAATTCCAACATGGCTTGTTTCAACCATTTTAATACGTTTTCCGAATTCTAAATAACGAAGCTGCTCTAACTTTTCAGAAGCTTCTAAAGATTTCATAGGTAAACTATAAAAATCTAATAAAGCTTGTTTTCTAAAAGCATAAATACCAATATGCTGAAAATAACGAACTCCAACAGCTGTATCTCTTGGATACGGAATTACCGATCTTGAAAAATACAATGCAAATTGCGATTGATCTACCACCACTTTTACATTATTAGGGTTATTGATTTCGTCTTCATTCGTGATTTCTCGCATTAACGAAGCCAAATCAATTTTATGTTCTTCATCATTTTTAAAAACAGATAAAACCTGTTCCAGAGGTCCGGCTTCTGTAAAAGGTTCATCACCCTGTACATTTACCACAATATCAACATCAAGATTTGCAATGGCTTCTGCAATTCGGTCGCTTCCAGATTCGTGTTCTTTGATGCTCATAATGGCTTTTCCGCCATGAGAAACAATTTCATCATAAATTAAATCTGAATCCGTTACAACAAATACATCATCAAACAAATTTGTAGCTACAGAAGCTTCGTAAGTTCTTAAAATTACCGTTTTACCTCCCAGATCCTGCATTAACTTTGCGGGAAAGCGTGTTGATGCATATCGTGCCGGAATTACAGCTATTATTTTCATTCTACTATTTTTAAATTTATTTTCTTCTTTGTGAATCTCTGTGAAAATCTTCCTGCAACTTTGCGTAACAATTTTACCACAGAGATTCGCAAAGGTTTTCACAGAGATTCACAAAGGTTCTTTTTACATTATTTTTACTGAAGTCATACTCAATGAACCAGCCAGTAATTTATCATTGAACAAACTTAATTCTTCTGATTTGTCTTTTAAACCTAAAGTATACAACAAAGGTAAATAATGATCAGGTGTTGGAATCGCAACCTGAACGGCTTTGCTCATTTTTTCGAAATCAATTAAAGGCTGAAAATTTCCATCTAACAAATAATTATTTACAGTTTCTCTGGCTTCAATTGCCCAGTCGTAACCGTAATTGTCTTTATCAAAATTTCTAAAATCTACCAAACGAAGATTATGTACAATATTTCCGCTTCCGATAATTAAAACTCCTTTATGACGTAAAGATTGTAACTTCTGAGCCAACTCAAAATGATATTGCCCCGATTTGGTATAATCTATACTCAACTGAATTACAGGAACATTTGCCTCAGGATATAAATGTTTAATAACACTCCAGGCACCGTGATCTAAACCCCAATGTTCATCTAAATCAACATTTACCGGTTCTAATATTTTTTTAGTTTCTACAGCTAGTTCAGGACTTCCTTTTGCGGGATATTGCACATCAAAAAGCGCTTGCGGAAATCCTCCAAAATCATGAATTGTTCTTGGCATTTGCATTGAAGTTACTTTGGTTCCGTTGGTAAACCAATGCGCCGAAACACATAAAATGGCATTTGGCTGCGGTAAGGTTTTTGCCAGATTACGAAAACCCGCCACAAACTGATTTTCTTCAATCGCATTCATCGGACTGCCGTGTCCTAAAAACAAAACCGGCATTTTATCTGTATTCGAAAACGTCGATGAAATCGAATGTAAGTCATTTAGTGTTGTCATTTGCTAAAGTTTTTTTTCGCCACGAATTCACGAATTATTCAAATAAAATTCGTGAATTCGTGGCGGAAAATTTATTCCTCAAAACTCTCATCTTTAAATCCTATCAAATATAATTTATTTTTGGCGCGCGTCATAGCGGTATAAAGCCATCTGATATAATCGCGATCGATTCCGTTTGGTAAATACGGCTGCTCGATAAAAACCGTATCCCACTGTCCCCCTTGCGATTTATGACACGTTATGGCGTACGAAAATTTAACCTGTAAGCCATTAAAATATTCGTTTTCTTTCACTTTCTGGAATTTCTTGTATTTCGTACTTTCATCTTCATAATCTTTCATCACTTCTTCATACAAACGATTTGATTCTTCGTAAGTTAATGACGGAGATTCACTTTTAATCGTATCCAAAAGCAAAACTGTTTCAAAAGGTTTTTGATCCGGATAATCGACCATTCTGATTTTTACTCTCGCAAAATTAAATCCGTATAATTCCTTGATACCGAAGAGTTCCAATACTTCGATAATATCTCCGTTGGCAATAAATCCGGCTTCATCGGTTTCTTTTAACCAGAAATAATTATTCTTCACCACCATCAAGAAATCGCCTACCGAAAGTTCGCTTTCTTTAAATAAAATTCGGGTTCTGATTTGTTCATTATACTGATTGGCTCGTTTATTTGATCGAACAATAAAAGCGGTATCTTCAATACTATAATTGCTGTAAGCGGTATTTATCGCATCCTGAATATCATATCCATCGGTTAAACGAACGATATCTTTGAATTTTTTTACATTAAATTTAAACTCTGTAATAAAACTTTCTTTCAATAATTCACGCAGTTCAGTAGCATTAAATAAAATTCCAGAACTTTCTTCCTGACGCATCACTTCATCAAGTTCGATATGTTCTATTTCCTTATCATAATGAACGCCCAAAGTTTGAATATCTAATGCCGGACTAATATCTAAATTCACAGGTGGTAACTGCGCCGTATCTCCCAAAAGAATCATTTTGCAATTGGTTCCTGAATAGACATAATTAATCAAATCATCCAAAAGCGAACCGCTATCTAAAGTACTGTCTGAAATCATCGAAGCCTCATCGACAATAAAAATCGTGTTTTTATGCTTATTGACTTGTTTGGTAAAAGCCACTCCTCCACCCGACGATTTTTTAGGAAAATAAATTTTTTTATGAATCGTAAATGCAGGCGTATTCGAATAATTGGCAATGACTTTTGCAGCTCGTCCGGTTGGTGCAAGCAAAACAAACTTTTTATTAATATCGCCAAGATTATTTACAATAGTCGAAATCACAGTTGTTTTTCCCGTTCCGGCATATCCTTTCAATACAAAAATGGTATCGTTATGCGTATCGGTTAAAAAAATAGCGATTTTTTGAAAAAAAATATCCTGCTTGTAAGTTGGTGCAAATGGAAATTTTTTTTGTAAAACGCCGTAAAACAATGATGAATTCATAGGGAAAAATTGAAATACAAAGTACGGTTTTTTAAATGGCAAATGCCAATTTCAAAAATCAATAATTTTTTTACCATATAAGTTATATAAGTTCATTTAATTTCTCGCTATGTCTTCTTAAATCTCTTTTTAATGATAAGCTTTACTGCGCAACTCTACTTAATTGAACTTATATAACTTATATGGTGGAAAAAATCTTAACATTGGCTTAAACTGCATATTAAAATGATTTTTGAAATTGCAATTATTATTGTTGCTTTTTAATTTGTAAGTTTGTCTTCGAATTAAATTCTTTCTTGACTCTAAAGCAGGTAACGAATTGTAAATCAAGTTATGTCTTTACAAAATACTAATATTACATCAAAAAAATACAAAAAACTTTCGATTCAGGTATCCCTGACCGGATTTTCATTTTGTTGTTTTGACACACTCAATAATACGATTACATCTTTTAATGAAGTTAGTTTCGATCCTTCACAGAAAATAGCTAAAATAGAAGATTTATATCACGATAATTTTAAAAAATTTGCTGAATTAAAGGATACTTACGACGAAATTATAGTTATTCACAATAACAATCTTTCGACTTTTGTGCCTTCAGCTCTTTTTGACGAACATTATCTGGGAAGTTATTTACAATATACAACCAAAGTTTTTGAAACTGATTTCTTTACATACGATCAAATTTCAAAATACGAAATGAATTCTGTTTACATACCCTATGTAAACATCAATAATTTCCTGATTGATCAGGTTGGTTCGTTTGATTACAAACATGCCAATAGTATTTTGATCGAGAAAGTTTTAGAAGCGTCAAAAAATAATGATGATAAAAAAATGATTGTCAATTTTAATGTTGGTCATTTTGAAATTATCGTGGTTCAAAATCAAAAGCTATTATTATTTAATTCGTTTGAATATCAAACCCCAACCGATTTTATTTATTATTTGCTTTTTACTGCCGAACAATTGGGTTTAAACCCGGAAAGTTTTCCGCTTGAATTATTGGGAACAATTGAAAAAAATGATGCTTATTACGCCATCGCATACAAATATATTCGTAACGTTTCATTCTTGGATGTAAGCACATTACAAGAAAAAAACAACTTTTCAACTGCTCAGAATCAAAAACATTATATCTTATTTCAATCATGAGAATCATTTCAGGAAAATACAAAGGGCGCCGCATTTTCCCACCAAAAAATCTTCCTGTAAGACCTACGACTGACATGAGTAAAGAAGCATTATTTAATGTTTTAAATAATCATTTTAGTTTTGACGGCTTAAAGATTTTAGATTTATTTTCGGGAACCGGCAATATTAGTTTTGAATTCGCTTCACGCGGAAGCGCACCAATTACGTCTGTTGATGGCGATTTTGGGTGTGTAAAGTTCATCAAACAGGTTTCATCAGAATATGATTTTGATATTGCAGCAACCAAAAGTGATGTTTATAAATTTTTGGAGAACTGTAAAACATCATACGATATTATTTTTGCCGATCCGCCTTACGGTTTAGATCAGGCTGCTTTTGAAAAAATTGTTTTAACTGTTTTCGAAAGAGATTTGCTTCACGATGACGGAATGATGATTATCGAGCATTCAAAATATACCAAAATGGAGCATTTAAGTAATTTCTCTTTTCAGAAAAGTTACGGAGGATCCTTTTTTAGTTTCTTCGAATTAAATTCTACAGATGATGATGAAGAGCTTCCGGATGATTCTCCTCTAAAAATAGCAGAAGAAGACGAAGGATAATTTCGTTTTACTAAGTGTTTTTACCGCAAAGACCGCTAAGTTTTTTTACTTTAAGTTTATGGTAAAAGACAAAGTTCGCAAAGCTTTGCGAACTTAGATTGTGTATACACAACTTAAATCTTAGTGAACTCTGCGAAAAACCTTTGCGTTCTTTGCGGTAAATTTTTTTTCTCTTTCCACAGATTTAAAATTAATACTAATTAACTCTGTTCTGGTTTTCGTCGTTTTTCTCTCTAAATTCTGTTTCTTTTACTTTTCCAAAAGAATATTTTATCGCTATAGAAATCAAATGATTATCTACAACATATCGTGCTTTAGAATTAATAGTATTGATAGTAAATTCTTCTGTTTCGATATTATTCTTAAAAATATTATTACAGCTTAAAGTACAATTCCATTTTTTATAGAATGTTTTTGAAACCGCGATATCCGCTATAAATCTGGGATTTGTGATAAAAACGCCTGTATATTGTTTTGTTAATCCCCAGAAATTTAAAACTAAAGAATAGTCTTTTGGAAGTTTAAATTCGTTATTTGAAGTATAATAAAAATAAGGTTTTGAAGCCATAAATGCCGCAGTATGATCTTCAATCTTTTCTAAAATAAAAATCAAAGAATTGGTTGTTGTCCAGAATTTGTACGTGAATGGCAATGTAAAATCAGCTGTAAATCCGGAACTTTTATCAAAATTAATATCCTTAAAAGTCATTACATTATTTTGATCATCGAATGAAAAACTATTATGAACCGGATCTTTAGCACTAGTATAACTCAATTTAACCGACTTATCGTGGTATTGAAAAGTGGTCGAAATTTCGTTAATAATTGTTGGCCCTAAATTAATATTTCTGGCATATAAAAAATAAGGATTTATATAAGTTGATCCCTGACTTAGAGACGAATAATTAGGTCTTGAGATACTTCTGGCATAGTTTACAGAAATGCTTTTAGTACTATCTATTGGGTATGAAAACTGTGCTTTCGGAAAAAAATTTGTGTATTTTTTATCCAATAATGGCAATTCATCTGTTCTGAATTTTCCTTTTATATTGGAGTTTTCAACCCTAAAACCAAACGAAAAATCGACTTTTTTAATTTTGCCTGACAATTGCGTGTATGCTGATAAATTTTCTTCTTTAAAATCATAATAGCTTAACTCGTTTTGATTGGTTTCGGTATAAAAAACAGCCACATCAGATTTAGAATCTGCGGATGAATACAATCCTCCTATTTCAAATTTCATGTCATTTTTAAGTTTTTTCTCGATATCAATTCTTCCAGAGAAATAATTAATTTGAAATTTTTGATCTCTGATTTGATCTAATTCAAATTGGGTATCATTAAAATTATTATTTACTTCAGTAAACAACCCCTGATCAAAATTAGAATATTGTAAGCCTGTAAAAATCTGTGTATCAATTGATTTTATTTTCTTCTGATAATTAAAAAAGGAATTTACAAAATTCTTTTTGTTATCATTATCTGTAAAAGTCACGACATTATTTACAACCTCTTTATTTTTATTATCGGTTATAGTATTAATTGGAAAAGTATCCGATTGCAGCTTACTATTGATGCTAAACGAAAAATAATCGTCTTCATTTATTTTGTAAAACAAGCCGGCTCCAAAAACATATTGATTTCTTTTTGTAGTGGCCGTAACATCATATTTAGAAGCAATTTCTGCAGTTGAAATTTGATAATCAATACTATGACCTTCCCACGGATTTAATCTATTATAATTGAAATTAGCTTTCAACTCCAGTTTATTCTTTTTGAAATTAGAATTAAATCCGAGGTAATTATTAAAGTTTTTTTTGAATGATGCCACTTCAGATATCTCTGTTCTAAAACTATCTTTTTTACTAAATTTCCTGGTAATCAAAATTACCGAACGACCTTCTGCTTCGTATTTAGAAGATGGATTCTGAATGATTTCGATGGTTTTAATATCGGCGACAGCCAAAGCATTCAAATCGTTTATCCCAACTTTTTGATTGTCAATATAAATCAACGGATTTCCTTTTCCGATAACTGCAATACTTTCCTGGTCAGAGCTTACCTGAACGGTTGGTAATTTTGCCAGTAAATCAACAGCATTAGGAATTGAATTGTAGATTGAATTGGCAACATCTACTTTTATATTTCCGTTTGTGTTCGTAAAAGTATTTTTATTTTGAGTAATAATAACTTCATTTAATTTATTGGAAATACTGTCTTTGGGAGTTTCAGTTTGAGCATTTCCAATAATAGAAAAACAAAATAAGAGTACAATGAGAATAAGTTTTAAAGGCAAATAAACATTCATTTTTTGATTGATTTTAGATTGAAACATTGCAAAAGTCCTTCTAAAAAAGAGTTCTGAAGGTTAATTGAAGGTTAATGCGGAGTTAACGCATTTTTCGAACTATAAAAACATTATTTTTGAATCGAGAATTTACCCACAGATTTTAGGGATTAAACTGATTTACACAGATTCAATTATTTAGAAATCTGCTTAAATCATTTTTAAATCTGCGTGAAAAAAAATCAGTGTAAACCTGTTTAATCCTCGTCATTCGCGTGCCATAAAAACTAATGAAACAAAGAATCAATTTATTAATCGCTTTTTCTGTAATAGCTTTAATCGTTTTGTCGACGGTGCAATGCTATTTGGTAAAAACAACTTACGATTATAAAGTAGCACAGTTTCATACTGAAATTAAAAACGAAATCGCCCAAATTTCAAATAATTATAGTGATATAGATTCTGTAATTGTTTCAAAAAAAGAAGCACTTTACAAGCAATTATCAGAGAATTATATTCAGGGAAAAAAGACGAAAATTGATCTTAAAAACAGTGTTCTCCAAAATGCATTCAGAGATATTTTAACACAGAAAATTCAACGTAAATTCGAAAGAGATTTGCCAAATCTTAAAATAGATTTTGCTATTGTTCTGAATAAATTTATTCTGTATCAAAACACAAAAAAAGCAGATACTATTTTTTCTGAAAAACCATTTATAGCGAATAAATTATACGGAAATCTGGCTTCTTTAAACCATGCTTTTTTGGTTCGGAGTTATGTTGGAACAACGAACGGAAATTTTGAAAATCAAGATTATAAGTTATTGACAGAAGATTCAATGTACATTTCTGTTGTCGATTGGGAAATGATTATTTTAAAACGAATGACTTTCATTCTCGTTTTATCTTTATTTTCGATTTTAACCCTCATCACGCTTTTTGTAATTGCCTTAAAAGCTTTAATCAAACAAAAAAAAGTAAGCGATGTTAAAACTGATTTTATCAATAATATCACGCACGAACTCAAAACGCCTTTGGCTACTTTAGGCATTTCTACTAAAATTTTAGAACAGAAAAACATCCGTGAAAACGATGAAAATTTCAATGCTATTGTCAATACGATTTCGCGCCAAAATAATCGTTTGCAAAACCTGATCGATCAGGTTATGGCAAATTCACTGGCAGAAAATGAAATCGAATTGCAAAAGGAAAAAATAAATACAGAAGCTTTTCTACTTTCAATTATTGAGGATTTTAAAATTGGAAACCCAAAAATTAATCTTGAAACTGATTTTCAAACCGAAAAAACAATTCTGGTTTTGGATAAATTCCATCTGACAACCGCTTTTTTAAATGTTTTGGAAAATGCTGTAAAATATGGTTCAAATACGATTACGATAAAAACAAGAATAGTCCAAAATCAATTTTCGGTTAGTATTGAAGATGACGGAATCGGGATTGAAAAGAACAAGCAATCCCTTCTTTTTGAAAAATTTTACCGCGTAGAGCAAGGAAATCTGCATAATACAAAAGGCTTAGGTTTAGGATTGTATTATGTCGATCAAATTATAAAAGCGCATCAGGGCTCTGTTAACGTTGTGAGTGATTTAGGAAAAGGAACTCAGTTTACTATTTTATTAAAAGTTTAATTACCTTATTTTGAAAAAATTACTTTTAGCCGAAGACGATTTTGATTTTGCTGCAATTTTAAAACAATATTTAGAATTGCATCAATTTGAAGTAATCTGGGCAGAAAATGGAGAAATAGCTTTAGACTATTTTAAAAACCAGACTTTTGATATTTGTGTTTTTGATGTCATGATGCCAAAAATGGATGGATTTTCATTGGCTGAAAAAATAATTACAATCAATCCTGAGATTCCCTTTATTTTTCTAACTGCAAGAAAGTTAAAAGAAGACAAAATCATTGGTTTAAAACTGGGTGCAGACGATTATATCGTAAAACCTTTTGAAGTCGACGAACTGATTCTGCGTTTGCAGAATATTCTAAAAAGGATCGAGCAAAAAAGAAGCCTGGACGGAAATAATATTATTGAAATTGGTTCTTATATTTTTGATAATGAAAGATTAACCCTAAATAATAAAAATCATGTTCAGCAGCTCACAGAAATGGAAGCTTCTCTTATTGAATATTTATATCTAAACCATAACCAGTTATTAAAAAGAGACCAAATTTTAATGTCTGTCTGGAAAAAAGATGATTATTTTTCCGGGCGAAGTATGGATGTTTTTATCAGCAGGCTTAGAAAATATTTTAATTCAGATCCAAAAATTAAGATTGAAAGTGTTCGTAATATTGGGTTGGAATTTAAAATAGAAAAGCCCTGACCAATCAGGGCTTTCAAATATTTTATTACAAAATTAGTTAATCACCCAACCTAGTGTGAAATTTGCAATAGGAGCTAATTCAGTATCATATTTATCAAAATTTGCTCCCAATCCCAAATTTAAATCAATATTGAGCTTTCCCTTGTAAGTTCGCTGAATCCCCCAAACTGGCCCGATTGTAAATGAGGGACAATATTCATTAAACCACTCATTCGTTGAAATGGATTCAAACTGGTATTCGGCGGATAAAGCAACAAAGTTTCCTGAGTTATTTGCTGTTCTTTTTCCTTTAGCAGCTCTTTTTTCCAAATTATAATAATGACGAAATTGTTCATTAATTCTTGGAATAAAATACCACGTAGATTCGTCATAAAATCCGTTTTTTTTATATCCAATTATCAAACTGGCTTCTGAATAAAGTGTGTTTTTAGCAGAAAATCCATGTTCGTAAACAAAGCCTGGAGATAATAATGGATTAATCTTAAATTGATTTTTTTCAACAGTAGCAGCTTCATCCTGTGCCTGAACTGAGTTAATAAAAAGAATAGATAAAATTAAGAATACGTAATTTTTTTTCATAATGGTTTTAAATTGGCAGCGACAAAAATAACATTTAAATCATTCCACTATCTCAAAAATTACAATATTTTCTTACATTTTTTATCTTGTTAAATCAATTAACAATTACTGCAAATCATATAAGTTTCCTAAACAATTGTATAACAGCTTTCAGTTAATAATAAAATACATTTGATATGAAAACTTAAAAACACAAATCATGAACCTTAAAAGATTTTTTGGAGGATTACTTACTATTCTGGGAATAGTTGGTCTTATCTATACTGCGGTTATTTTTGCAGGAACTTCCGGCGAAACAAGAGATATTAAATCACTAATTATTTACGGAATATTAGGAATCGTTTTTTTCATGTCGGGCATCAGTTTAGTTCGAACTACTAAAGACGAATCATAGTTAAACCAAAGCGTTTGCTATCTTTTCATAAAGAGGTGTTTTTACTTTATACTTTAAACCCTCTTTCACAATAAATTGTGTTAGCGACATAGCTTCTGTTTTGTTACCGGCAGCTAAATCCCTATGCATCGATGAAGTCGCTTCTTTAGGCGATTTTTCGAGTTTTACAATAGTCTGATTTACGATATCTTCGGGTAATTGCAATCCTTTTGCTTTGGCAACTGCTTCAATTTCATGTAGCAATGCCACATAAACAGCTTTAGATTCTTTATTATTTAAAATTTCACCAATATTCTGATTGAGATAAGAAGTTACAGAAGCCAATGCCGAAATAAAAATAAACTTTTCCCAAACCGTTTCTTCTATATTTTTAACCAGATAACTTTCTATTTTAGCCTTTTCAAAAATACTTTGCAATTGATCTAATTTATCTTTTGAAGCCGTTTTTGAACCAAAAAATAGTTTTTCGTAAAAGCCAATTTTTCTAATAGTCCCTGGCGAAAAAATCATCGAAATGATATAAACACAACCTTGCAGAATTTCATTTTCGGGGAATATTTTCTGAATGCGTTCCGGTGCGTCAACGCCATTGTACAAAGGAAGAATTACAGTTTTTGGAACAATACATTCTTTTATTGAAAGTAAACTTTCTTTAATATCATAAGTTTTTGTAGCACAAATTAAATAATCTAAAATTCCAATTTCATCCGGATTATTCGAAACTAATTTTGGATGTACAATCGTTTCAGTATTATCAGTTACAATTTTGAGCCCGTTTTCTGCAATTGCTTTTTGAGTTTCGCCACGAGCGATAAAAATAATTTCAACTTCTTCAGATTTAAAATAGGCTTTCGCTAAAAGTCCGCCAAAATAACCACCTACACCGCCAAGTCCTAAAATTCCTATTCTTATCATAATAAATTTCAATTAAAAAATTCCAAATTCCAATAAACATTAAACAGTGACCGAACCGTTTGTCATCCTGAGCGGAGTCGAAGGAACGCAAGTAACTCCGTAATAAGAATTCCAATCTTTGTAGAGTTTCTCGCGGAGATTTCTCGTTCCTCGAAATGACAAAAAAATGCGGTGATTGCTTAAAATAAACACAACCACTAAAAAAATCCGCCTAAATCTGCGTTTTCGCGAAAGCGAATCCGCGTCATCCGCGTGCCATTTATTTACGGCAAAGCAATTATTCCTCCAAAACAGGCTCCAGATTTAACTCTGTAAAATCATGCTCTGTTTTCGAAATTATAATCGTTGCCACAGTATTTCCAATCAAATTTGTAATCGCTCTTGCTTCGCTCATAAATTTATCAACGCCTAATAAAAAAGCCAAACCTTCAACGGGAATTTTATGCAAAGCCGTTAAAGTCGACGCCAGAACAATAAAACCGCTTCCGGTAACACCGGCTGCGCCTTTTGAAGTAATCATCAAAATTCCGATTACGGTTAAAATCTCAAAAAAACTCAAATGTACATCATACAATTGCGCCAGAAATATAACCGACATCGACAAATAAATTGAAGTTCCGTCGAGATTAAACGAATATCCTGTCGGAATTACCAAACCTACAACAGATTTACTACAGCCCATTTGCTCTAATTTAACCATAATACTTGGCAACGCGGCTTCTGAAGATGATGTACCGAGGACTAATAAAAGTTCTTCTTTAATGTATTTTAAAATCGAAAGAATATTGATTTTATAGTATCTCAAAATACTTCCTAAAATAAAAAACACAAACAAAGCCATTGTCAGGTAAACGCAAAGCATCAATTTACCAAGCGGAATCAAAGTTTCTAATCCGAATTTACCTATTGTATACGCCATTCCGCCAAAAGCACCAAGCGGAGCGAGATACATAACATATTTTAATCCTGTAAAAACAACTTTTGAAAAGCGTTCTAAAACCAAAATTGTTTGTTCCCTTTTTTGATAAAAATTCAATGCAATACCGCAAACGATGGCAGCCAAAAGAACCTGCAAAGTAAAATTGGACAGAAAAAATTGCAGCCACGAAAAATTCTCGGCAGCATGATTGGTATATTTACTCGGATCTTGTAAAGTTAATCCTGATTTGTCAATTTTTCCAGGTTGAAAAAAATAGGCAACGCTTACTCCAATTGCCAGAGCAACTGTCGAAACGACTTCAAAATACGCCAAAGCTTTTACGCCAATTCGCCCCACTTTTTTAAGATTTCCCATTCCGGAAATTCCCAAAACAATGGTTAAAAATATAATTGGTCCAATAAATAATTTGATAATATCGACAAAAGTTTTTCCGACAATTTCCATTTTTACGCCATTTTGAGGCGAAAAATGTCCAAGCAAAATACCTGCAATTATGGCGATTAAAACCCAAAAAGTAAGATTGGTAATTACTGCCTTGAAAGTACTTTTCTTTGGTTTACCGGCAGTATTTGGAGTAGTTATATTCATGAAGATAAGTTAGTATTCACAAATATATAAAAAATGCAGACCTATAAGCCGGATTCTGTCCCTGATAAATCAGAGCCTTATCATTTATCTAGATTCCGAATTACTTCGGAACTCAAGCTACCTACCCTTCAACAACGGACGAGAAGCCCTTAAATGCTGATATACTTGGTATTTCACCGCATAGAGTTTACCTGGTTTCACTACAGCATTACCTGTACATACTTTCTGTTGCACTTGTCCTTGCGTTATTGCTAACACCGACGGGTGTTACCCGCTATGCTTCTCTATGGTGTCCGGACTTTCCTCCCCCCAACGAATTGAGCGACGATAAGGCGGTCTGCGGCGCAAAAGTAGCGATTTATAAGCGAAGAAACGAGGTTCTAAATTTAAGATTTTTATAAAATTTTGATAACGTTTTAATTTTAAATTGGTTACCTTTAAAATCCTTAATTTTTAAATTCATTTATTATGGCTAAAATGTATCATTACGCAACTGTCTCAAAGGCTTTAGATCAATTGAATGAAAAAGGATTTACATGTGATTTTAATCTGAACTCAAATTCAGACATGATTAAAAAAAATCCCGAAAAATTTGAAATTGTTCATGTGTATCGATACGAAGGGGAGTCGGACCCGGGCGATGAGGCAGTTGTATACGGAATTAAATCAACATCAGGCAAAAAAGGCGTTTATGTAGCAGGTTTCTCCGCAGGCTCTGATCTGGAGACTTCAAAGTTTTTATTCGATTTGAGTATTAAGGGAAGGTGATTTTTTAAATTATTCTTAAAGTTTGTCATTTCGACGAAGGAGAAATCGCATTTGCTGAAGCCACACAGTACGTTGCTTTCTGGATGTGATTTCTCCTTCGTCGAAATGACAAAAAAATGAAATCCGCCAAAATCCGCGTCATCCGCGTCCCATTTTTAAGCAAAAAAGTCCATCATAAAAATGACAGACTTTTCAACTCAACACGCAAAGTAAATTATGCAGTTGGTATTTTTAATTTCCAACCCGGCTGAATAACATCAGGGTTTTTAATAATATCTTTATTGGCTTCGTAAATGGTTTGCCAGGAAACGCCGTGAGCTTTTCCTATTTTCGAAAGAGAATCTCCGCTTACTACAGTGTAATCTGTTGTTGTTCCTTCAGCAACTTCAATATTCATAACCACATCCCCTGCTCTAAAATCAGGATCAATTTTTCCGTAAGCACTCCAAAGTTTTTCTTTGTCATCTGCAGATTTTGCCGTACCATCAATGTACAAAACATTATCCTGATCTCTTACCTGCAAATTTGAAACTCCTAAATTAGTCGCCAAATCTGTTAACTCTTTGTATTTATCTTGTAAACTCATGGCTTCTTATTTAATAATTAACTTGTTATCTACTTTTTTAGGTTTCAATTCCTGAACGCTTTTGATTAGGTTTGGCAATTGACTTCTTTTAATTTCTCCTGTAAGTGTAACCACGCCACCAACAACAGTAGCACTAACACCATTGTAAGATTCGATAACTTTATGTAATGATTTATCCAATTCAGTATCCGGACTAATGATAACAGCTGCAGCAGCAGTTTCTTCAGGTGCTACGATCTGGCAGTTGTTCACTACAGATTTTACGCCTTTAATTTCTTTTATAGAATTTGCAACTTCTTGTTTGAAAGCATCATCTTTACAAATACCCGAAATTGTAGCAACACCTTTCTCTACAGTAACTTGTACTTCTGGTCTGTCACTCAATTTTGCACTAATTTCTTTTTGAATGTCTGCATCTTTAGGTCCACAAGCTACTAATGAAACAGCAAGACCCATTCCTAATAAAACTGATTTAATCTTCATAATCGATATTTTTTAATTATTTACTAATAAAGTTAAACGAATTAAAATACCAAATATTACATAATAATCTTACAATTTTATATTTTTTCTATGATAAGGATTTTATTTTATAAGTTTCAGCATGTTATCAAAATAGATAATTAATTGATTCGGAATTTTATCTAAATCATTTCTGCCATAATCTGTCAGGTAAACTTCATTTTCCAGCATCCCGTTTACAATTCCTTTTTTCTTTGCCTTAATATCTCCGTTTCTTACGATAATAATTTCATAATATTGATCTTCATCTTTTAAAGTCAATCTATTAAAATCAGATACTTTTGGGTCATTGTTAATATTTTGCTGCCCAATGTCTGAAGCCAGATAAGTTGCAAATTTCTTAAAATCGTAGTATGGATTATTGTTATCAAAATTTCGATAAGTCTTTCGATTTCCTTCTTTCAAAATAAAACTTTTAACTTTTTCAAAATCTTCAACAGAAAATTGATTTGTAATATTTACGAATTGATTTTGAGTTTTTGAGGTCATTTTTTGGGCTGAAAGGTTTAGAAAGGTTATTAATACAAAGAAAAGAAGGAAGTGTTTTGGCATGTTTAAAGTTTTTGACCTTCAGATTCGTTGACGGTTGTTATTGGATTTGTAGTTATCATAATAATATTAATAACTTCTAATTTAGATCATTAATCTTTTGGAATTTTAGTTATTTCCTGTACTTTTTCAACAACTCTATCAATTGTTGGATTATTAGGTTCACTACCTTTTTCTATATAACCAGTTTTCTGATGAGTAAAAATACTATTGGCTGCCATGATCAAAATCTCATCTTTTTTATCAGATATTATTGTATTATAAAAATGTAGAGAAGCTCCATAAGAATTTTGACGTTGCTTATTAATAGTTTCATTATGTTTACATGCATTGTAATTTTTTATGCAAAATTTTAAAATATAAATATTTATGGAAAGTAGTAGTGCACGTAATAGTGTATGTTTAATAAGATAAAACCACAATATCTCTTGCCCACACGATGGACAAATTAAATTGAAATTTTTAAACGTACATACGCAAATTTCATTTAAATGATTATCAAAATTATTTATAAAAGACCAAATCAAAATGATTAGAAATATAACTGCTATAACTATAGCTATAATCCAATTTCTAGATTCCTTACGATTAATTTTGGCTTCTTCTTCATAAACTTTTTGTTGATTTCGCAATTCAATATTTACATTATCAGGTGTGTATCGCTCTCTAAATTCATCAAGTTGAAACTGAACACTATTTTTTATGTTATCAACTTCTTTTAACTTATTTATAAACTCTTCACTTTTATAATTAACATCATTTATTTTTTGCGAAATTTCTTCACTTTGCTTTTCAATATCATTTCTTACTGAATTTATCGTCTCAATATATTCATCCAAATTTTTATTTTCATATGAGACATTTAAAATTCCGCTTATCTTTTCATAAAAAGAATTAAATTTGTCAGAAAAGTTTTCAATTTTCAATAATATTGAAGTCTTACTATTTATAAATTCAACATTATTCATTCCATTAACCTCTGAATAAAACACTGTCAATTCGTTATAAAAATTGTAAATCTCTTCAATAGTATCCTTACTAAAGGAATACATGTTTGCTATTATTGATTTCAAAGTATTATTAAATTGTTCAATAAGATCTTTATGTGCAATTAATGATTCTTTCCCTAAAGATTCCGCACGCAAAAATTTTGCAACATTCATATCATCAATATTTTCATTGATATTCCTAAGAATTGAAAAATAATTGTATTTATCCATTTTTTAAATTTAGTTATTATTAGGATGATTAAAAAAAATGATTAACTAATTTGCTAAATTACTATTTTTAATTTCAAAATTAATGTTACAAATTTTACTCTATAGCAATTTCAATTTCAAGATTTACTTTTATGTATTGACTTTCAAATCTATTAGAAAATAACGCTGATATTTATCAAATTCTAATTTGTGATTTGGTAATTTTCAGCCTATATTTGCTATCGAATAAAATAGAATATGGAACAATTTGTAGTATCGGCTCGTAAATATCGCCCGCAAACCTTTAAGGATGTTGTGGGGCAGAAAGCCATTACCAACACTTTGCTGAACGCCATAGAAAGCAATCACCTTGCTTCTGCCCTTTTATTCACCGGACCGCGTGGTGTTGGAAAAACAACCTGCGCACGTATTTTGGCTCGTAAAATAAACCAGCCGGGATATGATGATCCAAATGAAGATTTTGCTTTTAACGTTTTTGAGTTAGATGCCGCTTCAAATAACTCAGTTGATGATATTCGCAGCCTTATTGATCAGGTTCGAATCCCGCCACAAACCGGGCAATACAAAGTATATATTATTGACGAGGTTCATATGTTGTCTTCGGCCGCTTTTAATGCTTTTCTGAAAACATTAGAAGAACCGCCTAAACATGCTATTTTCATTTTAGCTACGACGGAGAAACACAAAATTATTCCAACGATTTTATCTCGTTGTCAGATATTTGATTTCAAGAGAATTACGGTAAAAGACGCTAAAGAACATTTGGCTGAAGTTGCTGCAAGTCAGGGAATCAATTTTGAAGACGATGCTTTGCACATTATCGCTCAAAAGGCCGATGGTGCCATGCGTGACGCTTTATCGATTTTTGACCGTGTTGTTTCTTATTGTGGAACCAACTTAACACGTCAGGCCGTAACCGAAAACCTAAACGTTTTAGATTACGAAACTTATATTAGTATTACAGATTTACTTTTAGAAAATAAAATCCCGGATCTTTTAATGGCGTACAACGAAATCCTTTCAAAAGGTTTCGACGGACATCATTTTATTGCCGGATTGGCTTCGCATTTCAGAGATTTATTAGTTAGCAAAACTCCTGCTACTTTAAGTTTGCTTGAAGTGGGTGAACAAGCACAGCAAATGTACGGCGTACAAGCTCAAAAATGTTCGCAAGAGTTTTTATTGAAAGGAATTGATATTGCTAACGACTGCGATTTAAAATACAAATTAAGTCAGAATCAGCGCCTTTTAGTTGAATTATGTTTGATGCAATTGGCCTCTATCAACTTTGATGGAGAAAAAAAAAAGTTGAGCAATACATAATTCCTCCCACTTATTTTAAAAATGGCGGATATTCTATAGTTGAAATTCCAAAAAATAAAACCCAAATTCCAAATGAGGGAAATGAAATTTCGAATGCTGAAATTCCAACTAATAAAAGCCAAATTCCAGATACTGGAGAGAATGGCAATGTCAATCAAAATGGAAATTCTAATGTTGAAGTAAAAACTGAAACTCCAAAAGTTGAAGAACCTGAAACTCCAAGAGCTGAAGTAAATGGTACCTCTAAGGTTTCTGCTTTTTCTCTGGCCAGTATTCGCGCAAAAAAAGCGATGGAAGAAAGCAGTAAATCGTATGTAAAACCTTCATCTGTTTTACCAACTGAGGAATTTACAGAAACCGAAATGTTATTGCACTGGAACAAATACGCACAGCGTCTGGGTGAAAAAGGTTTGAAAATTATGGAATCGTTATTACTGATTAACGACCCAACTTTGAACGGAACGGTGATTACGCTTGAATTACCAAACGAAGGTTCTAAATTAGATTTTGAAAGTCAGATTAACGGGCTTTTAGGGCATTTAAAAGGACATTTGCACAATCATGATATTACGATTGAAATTGTTGTGAATGAAGCTGTTCAAACCAAAAGAACTTTTAGCGATCAGGACAGATACAATCGATTATTGGAAATCAACCCAAACATTGAACTTTTACGTTCTACATTTGGATTGGATTTACATACTTAAGATTTTTTTTTCTGCCACGAATTACACTAATTTTTACTAATTATTTTTAAAATTTTACGCAAGTAATTAGTGAAAATTTGTGTAATTCGTGGCAAACTATTCCTATTTATTTTTTAATCCTAAATTATAGACTTCTTGCAGCCATTTTTCTCTTTGAAAATCGTTGGCAGTTTTTATGATTCCGATGTAAGTAACTTTTACGGGCTTTATGCCACAGAATTCCAAGGTTGATTTCTTCAATTGGTTTACACTCGGTCTTCCAAAAAACAATCTGTAATACCATCCTGGCTGATCTAAAGTTGTGATAATATGCGCTGTTTTTCCTTTTAAGAGTTTATCCCACCAAACTGAATTTTCGCGATATTGAAATGCCATTCCCGGTAAAAATAATCGATCTATAAATCCTTTTGTAATTGCCGGAAGTCCGCCCCACCAAACGGGATGAATCCAAACCAAATGATCAGCATTTTGAATCTTTTGCCATGCATCTAATAAATCCGGTTCTAATTCGGTTCGTTTTTGGTAACCAAATTTTAAATTGGGATTGAATTGTAATTCTGCAATTGTAATTGTTTCTACTTGTGCACCCGAAGTTATGGCGCCCTTTTGGTAAGAATCTGCAATACCAAAGTTAAAACTTGCAGGATTTGGATGTCCGTTTATAATCAGTATTTTTTTCATGTTTTACGTTTTTACAAAAATACTATTAGCATGAAAAAAGGTACCGGACAAATGTCCTATAAAATCGCTTTTCGAATGCGGCTTAAATGTCTTGGCGTAACGCCCAAATAAGAAGCCAGATATTGAAGCGGAATTAACTGAATATATTTTTGATGGTTTTGATATAGTTCTTCATAACGCTGTTTTCCGGATAATTTCTGAAAAGAAATCATTCTTTTTTGAAGCGTTACGTATTCCATTTCAGTTAATTTTCTTCCAATCTCCTGCCAATGAATTCCTGATTTATAAAGCTTTTCTAAACTTTCGCGACTGATAATCTGTAATTCCGTATCAGCGAGAGCCTGAATACTTTCTTCGGCTACTTCCTGGGTTATAAAACTGGAAAACGAAGCCATAAATTCATTTTCAAAAGCAAAACAATTGGTAATTTCATCGCCTTGATGATTGAAAAAATACGAACGTAAAATTCCTTTTTTGATAAAAACAATTTCGTTACAAACCTGATTTTCTGTCAATAAAAGTTCTCCCTTTTTAAGTTTCCTGAAAGTAATTAAATCGTCTAGCTGATCTAATTCATCTTGTGGTAAAACCTGAATGGATTGAAAAATAGATTTCATTTAAAAAAATATTAAAATTTGAAAACACTAATATCCATCCGGCTTTCTAACTATTATTTTTAGCCACGAATTCACGAATTATTACTGCTAATCTTTGAGAACAAAAAATTCGTGAATTCGTGGCTAAATATTTATTCTGAAATCTATTTATTAAAAACCTTTTCAATTCTTTTATCGGGAATAAGCCATGACATTGCCACAATAAAATACGCTGCGCCGGATATCCATTCGTTGTAAAACGAAGCTATAATTCCAACAGTATATAAAACTGCAGAAGCTTTTCCTTTTAAATCTTTCCCCAAAGCTTTTGCCAATGCAGAATTTTTTCCTTCGACATCTAAAACTGTTTTTTGCAGAATTACATAAGCAATTGCAGAAAGTAATAAAATGATTCCGTAAAATGCCATTGCTGCTTTTGCAAAATTATGTTCTCCCATCCAGCCTGTAGCTACAGGAATTAGTGACAGCCAAAATAATAAATGAAGGTTTGCCCACATTATTTTCCCATTTACTTTTGATAAACTGTGAAGTAAATAATGATGATTGTTCCAGTAAATCCCAACGTAAATAAAACTTAAAATATAACTCAAAAACTTCGGAATAAGTGGTTTTAAATCAGCAAACTCATGTCCGTGAGGCACTTTGATTTCTAAAATCATAATGGTAATAATAATTGCTAAAACACCATCACTAAAGGCTTCGAGTCTGGTTTTATTCATTTTATATAAGTTAAAAAGGTTGCCACGAATTTTTATTCTAAATCTTAAAAAAATAATTAGTGAAATTCGTGGCTAAAAAATTATATTTTACCGTAATACATTGCTTTTACGATTCCGTCAGAAAGTCCGATTTTGGGAACAAAAATTTGGCGTGCTCCGCTCCATTTCATTGCATTAAGATAAATACGAGTGGCGTGAATAATTACGTCGGCACGGTCAGAGTTTAAACCTAATTCGGCGATTCTTTGTTCGTATGTCAATGAATTTAAAAACGCGTATTGTGAATTGATATAAATGTATGAAAGCGGTTTTTCCTGCTGTTTTCCAGACATTTTAAACAATTTATTAATGTTTCCGCCAGAACCAATCAACGTTACTTCTTCATAATCTGCAGTATTGGTTTTAATCCATTTTTCGATTTCATCCCAAACAACATCATGTACCATATTGTTTAATAAACGAACTGTTCCTGCTTTAAACGATCTTGAAGTAATCATTTTTCCGTCAGAGAAAAGCGTAAATTCCGTACTTCCACCACCTACATCTACAAATAAATAAGTTTCATCTGTTTTAAGTAAATGATGCAGATCTGTAGAAGCAATTATTGCGGCTTCTTTTTTACCATCAATAATTTCGATTTTAATGTCAGCTTTTTTCTTGATTAATGCCACAACTTCTTTGGCATTGTAAGCTTCACGCATTGCCGAAGTCGCAAACGCCATATAACGTTCGACTTTATGTACTTTCATCAAAAGATTGAATGCTTTCATGGCATCAACCATTCGATCTATATTTTCTTCTGAAATTTCTCCAACTGTAAAGGCGTCTTGTCCCAAACGAATTGGCACACGAACAAGTGAACTTTTATTAAATTGCGGTTCTTTGCCATCTTGTTCTACAACATTGGATATCAGAAGCCTCATGGCATTTGAACCGATATCTATTGCTGCATATTTCTTTATATTAATCATGCTCACTTATGATTTGAATTTGTTTTATTAATTTACTTTTTGAGTAACCGCTTCTAGTACCGAGATTTTATTCTGATAATATTTATAGGTTTCCAATTGAGCTCTAAATGGGGCATGATGATTTCTGGGCTTATATTTATTATCTAATTTATAGGAATGATATCTCACTTTCACATTCCCTTTCCATCCAATATTAAAATTGTCAATTAATTCTTTTTTAATTTCAAGGTCATAAATTGGGCAGGTTACCTCAACTCTTCCATCGAGATTTCGAGTCATGAAATCGGCAGATGAAATGTAAACTTCAGTTAAACCGGCGTTTCCAAAAATATAAACTCTTGAATGTTCAAGATAATTGTCGACAATACTTATGGCTTCGATGTTTTCGCTCATTCCCGGAATTCCCGGAATCAGAGAGCAAATTCCTCTTACCTGCAGCTGAATTTTTACGCCTGCATTACTTGCTTCATATAATTTATCGATCATTTTAAAATCCGACAAACTATTCATCTTCAGTTTTATATGCGTTTTTCTACCTGCTAAAGCGTGCAAAATTTCACGGTCTATCAGTTTTACAAATTTGGTTCTTGTGTAATGCGGAGAAACTATTAAATGCTTATATCGGTGAACTCTGTAATTGATATCAAAAAATTCGAAGATCTTAGAAATGTCTTTCAAAATTCCCTGATGACAGGTTAAAAGTGTTACATCGGTATAAATTTTGGCTGTTGATTCGTTGAAATTTCCTGTTGAAATAAATCCGTAACGACGGCTTTTGCCTTCTTCTGCTCTTTCGATAACACAAATTTTACTGTGTACCTTCAACCCTTTTATTCCGAAAATTAAATTGATTCCTTCGGTTTGCATTTGTTCGGCATACGAAATATTCGATGCTTCGTCAAAACGCGCCTGAAGTTCGATTTGAACCGTTACTTTTTTTCCGTTTTTTGCGGCATTTATCAACGAACTAATAATTTGCGAATTTTTTGCCAAACGATACAAGGTGATTTTTATACTCGTCACTTTTGGGTCTAAAGCTGCTTCACGCAAAAATTTAGTTATGTATGAAAAAGACTGATATGGAGCGTTTAGTAAATAATCTTTTTTATTGATTTTCTCTAAAATACTTCCATCAAGGCTTAATCCCGGAACCGGTAAAGGCTCATTTGCTTTATAAAGTAAATCGTAGCGTCCTAAATTTGGAAAATCCATATAATCACGACGATTGTGATATCTTCCTCCCGGAATTATACTGTCTGTTTCGACAATTTTCATTTTATCTAAGAAAAAACGCAACGTATCTTCTTCAATTAAACTGTCATAAATAAAACGAACAGGTTCTCCAATTCGTCTGTCTTTTACAGAAGTAGCAATTTTTTCAAGCATACTTTTACTCAAATCGCTGTCGATATCCAACTGCGCATCACGAGTAATTTTGATCATGTGTGCCGAAACGGTTTTATAATCGAAAATATTGAAGATGTTTTTCAGTTTAAGCCGAATTACATCATCAATTAAAATTACATATTGTTTATCATCTTCTGATGGAAGAACAACAAATCTGTTGATTGTTTTGGGAATTTCAATAACAGCATAGCGAACTTCATCGTTGTTGAGTTCCAAACGCACCGCCAGATATCCTAAAGTATCTTTTAAAATAGGAAATTCTGCAAGGTCATTCAAAATAATGGTCACCAATTCGGGACTTAATTTCTGCATGTAGAAGTCCTTTAAAAAACATTCCTGTTTTTCTGTAACCTGACTTTCGTTGATAATAAAGATATTTTCGGCTTCGAGTTCAGATTCGATATTTCCTAAAATACGTAAACTTTCAGATTGCTGCTGAATTACTATTTCTGTAATATCCTTAATTAATTGGTGGGCAGAAACACCTCCTAAATATTTTTCACCTGAAATTCCAGAAAGACTCAATCTCCGGATTGCGGCATAGCGAACTCTAAAAAATTCATCTAAATTGTTTGAAAAAATTCCAACAAAACGCAACCTGTCTAAAAGTGGAACTGTGTTGTCTGCTGCTTCCTGAAGCACTCTTGCATTAAACGCTAACCAACTTTTTTCTCTATCGATATATTTCTGCTCGTACACTTTATTTATTTTAAATCTTTGGGGAAAATTGTTTTTTGGGTTTTGCCTTTATGAATTGCATTCCAGGCTTCGGCATCAAATTTAAGTGATACAAATCCGGAAGTAGGTACATTTTCAATAAAAACATCCCCAAATTTATTAACAAAATTTGTAATAGCCTCGTTATGTCCGAAAAGAATAACGCTTTCGAAACTATTATCACATGATTTGATAACTTTTTCGAGTTGTTTATCGTCAAAAGTATAAAGATCATCTTTATAAACGATACTTTCTATTGGATAAGATATATTTTGAGCAAAGATAAGAGCCGTTTCAGACGCGCGTGCTGCAGTACTGCTCCAGATTATATAGGTTTTAGGGAGGTATTTTGAGATATGGGTTGATACTTCATGAGCATCTAAAATTCCTCTTTTCATTAAAGGTCTGTCAAAATCCTTTAAAGGAGCTTCCCAGCTTGATTTTGCATGTCGTATCAATATTAAATTTTTCATATGTGCAAGGATTTAGAAACATCAAAATTGAAGTTACTTTTTATTAAGTTCTAATTTACAAAAGAAATTGTAATAGTTCTCTTTTTTTTAATTCTGTTAACATTTAAAGAAAATTTTAACAAGAATATCAAATGCTAAATATTCAAAATTTTACAAAATAGCAGAATTCCTTTTTTGTCACATTCTGTACTTCATCCATTAAAACCATCACTTAGTCGATTATGACGATATACGTAATAAATTAACTAAATAATTGATTAATAGATAGTTATAGTGTTTTATTTTTTTACAGTTTTGGGCAAAAAAAGTAAAAATTCGTGCTTTTTTAATTGTTATAAATGACATAAAAAAATCGTTTTTTGATCCATATTTAACAAAAAAAGAACGTTTCAACGAGTTTTTAGGTTAGTTACAGATAAAAAAAATCAAAAATAAACTGACTATATACCTTTGATTATGTTAATTTTTTATAAATAATGCAAAACAAAATCTTAAGTTATGAGAACAAAAACTACTCTTAGAACCGCGGTCAAATTTGTAAAAAATTGTAAGTCTATTTTTTCTTTCAAAAAAGTGATTTATCAAAAAAACATTTTTCCTCTCTTGCATATTTCATTTTCACCAACAGCTTCTTTTGATGCTATTTTAATTGAAAATCAGGGAAACATCAGAAGCATTCCATCTTATAAAAATGCTCATTTCCTGATTTCAGACAATACCGGTTTTCGACTGACACTTAAAACTTTAAGGGCATAAATTTTTACTTTAAAAACAAACACTTAAAAACCCTTGTACTTAATCAAATCCTAAATAATTTGATTAAAACAATATATAATTTGATATCAAAATTACTGTATACGCCTTTTAATTAACGAAAAATATTTGATATCAAATTATTTTATCGCCGGATAATTTTAATCAAAAACATATTGATTAAAAAGATAAAAAATCTCAATAAAATAATAATGTTTAAAAAATAGAGATTATGAAAAACATTACTTCTTTTTTTAAAAATATTAATATTAAGAGCGTTTTGATAACGTTGCTTTTACTATTTAATATCCACTTTTCGTTTTCACAAGTAGATTTGAGAACATGCGGTTTTGACTGCACCTCCAACAATTACACTTTGACAGATGTATATTTAAGCCTTTCTAATGTAAATGGAGATCCAATAACAAATACTACCTGTACTATCGGGCAAGTGCAACAGGTATATATTTACCTTAATTATTCCTCGAATTCAAATTCAAGTATACACTTTGCACGGTTAAATTCTGATTTGACTATAAACGGAGTTACAACTTTTTTGAATGTATTGCTTGGAACTATTGTTCCGGGAAGTAACAAAAAGTTATTGTATGGGCCATTTAACTGGACTTGCGGTGAAGAATTAGGTCTTACCAATACCATAATAGCATGGAAAACGAACAGTAATAATGATCCTGGTCCAAATTATCAATGTGGCAGTTTTACAAACTCACAATGTGATTTTACAAATTCGTTTATTATCTCTAAACCATTAGCTGTTCAATTTACTTACAAGGCTTGTAAAGTTGGTGCAAACACAACAGTTACTTTTACCTCTACAACCAATGGAGGTAAAACACCATACACCTACGCCTGGGATTTTCAAAACAATGGCGGTTTACCAGATTCAACTTTACCAAATCCGACGTATACTTATACGACTTCGAATAACACGGCAAAATTAACTGTTACGGACTCACAAAATATATCAAATTCATATACACTCCAGATAATTGAGCCAACAGAATTGATGTTAAGTGAATCTCATACTAATGTAGGCTGTAGCGGAGGCACATCGACTATAACGTTGACAGCAACAGGAGGAACTCCTGCCTACACTTACTTATGGAATACAGGTGCAACAACTAAAGATTTGCAAAATGTACCACCCGGCACTTATACTGTTACGGTTACAGATAGTAACAGTTGTACTAAACAGCTTTCTGTGACTATAACAAGCGGAGATCTAATTAAGCCAATTATTGATCCGCTACCAGCTACTTCTACAATTAATTGTCCGGATTTACCTGTGTTTACTCAGGCTACAGCCAGTGATAATAGTGGTACAGTAACCTCATTAACATATGTAGATGTAAATACACCCGGATCTTGTACCGGCACATACTCTATTACCAGAACCTGGACAGCAAAAGATGCCTGCAATAATATATCGCTTCCGGTAAGTCAAACTATAAATGTTGTAGATACTACAGCACCAATCTGGACAACTCTTGCCACTTCTCTTGATGTAACACTTGAGTGCAATGACACATCTGGATTGGTAACAGCGCAAAACCAAGCGCCAATAGCAACTGATAATTGTTCTACAGTAACTTATACTAAAACTAGCGGAAACTTTGTTGCAGGCTCTTGTGCTAATTCCGGAACTTATACTAATACGTGGGTTGCCGAAGATGCCTGTTTGAATAGCTCAACTACTTTCACGCAAATAATCACAATTCAGGATACTTCTGCTCCAACCTGGACAACAACTTCAAATGCATTAAATATAACTTTGCAATGCAGTGATGTTATAGGGATTTCAAACGCTCAAAACCAAGCTCCGGTTGCGACCGATAATTGTGGAGGAACTGTAACTTACACTAAAACCAGCGGAATTTTTGTTGCCGGTTCTTGTGTTAATTCTGGAACTTATACCAATACATGGGTTGCCAATGACGTATGTCTGAATACTTCTACCACTTTTACGCAAGTGATAACAATTATTGACAATACCCCTCCAACCTGGACAACAGCTTCAAATGCATTGAACGTAACTTTACAATGCAGTGATGCTGCAGGAATTTCAAACGCTCAAAATCAAGCTCCGGTTGCGACCGATAATTGCGGAGGAACTGTAACTTACACTAAAACCAGCGGAATTTTTGTTGCCGGTTCTTGTGTTAATTCTGGAACTTATACCAATACATGGGTTGCCAATGATGTATGTTTGAATACTTCTGCCACTTTTACACAAGTGATAACAATTATTGATGATACAGCTCCGATTTGGGCAACAGCTTCAAATACACTAAATGTGACTTTGCAATGTAGTGATACTGCAGGATTAACAGCTGCGCAAAACCAAGCTCCGGTTGCGACCGATAATTGTGGAGGAACTGTAACGTACACTAAAATCAGCGGAATTTTTGTTGCCGGTTCTTGTGTTAATTCCGGAACTTATACCAATACATGGGTTGCCAATGATGTTTGTTTAAATACTTCTACCACTTTTACACAAGTAATTACTATTGAAGATACCACAAAACCAACATGGACTACACAAACCGCTTCTTTAGATGCAACTTTAGAATGTAGCGATTTATCTGGTTTGGCTTCCGCGCAGGCACTATTTCCAACAGCTTCTGATTTATGTGATGCTGATGTTTTGAATGTTGTAAAAACCACCGGGCAGTTTATAGCTTCAGGTTCTTGTTCGAATGCGGGAACATATACCAATACATGGACCGTTACGGACGATTGCGGAAATGTTTCTGATATTTTTTTCCAAGTGATTACAATTGAAGATACTACAAAACCAACATGGACTACGCAAACCGCTTCTTTGGATGCAACTTTAGAATGCAGCGATTTATCTGCTTTGGCTTCCGCGCAAGCGTTATTCCCAACAGCTTCTGATTTGTGTGATACTGATGTTTTGAATATTGTAAAAATCAGCGGACAGTTTGTAGCTTCGGGTTCTTGTTCGAATGCGGGAACGTATACCAATACATGGACCGTTACGGACGATTGCGGAAATGTTTCTGATATTTTTTTCCAAGTAATTACAATTGAAGATACTACAAAACCAACATGGACAACACAAATCGCTTCTTTAGATGCAACTTTAGAATGCAGTGATTTAAGTGCTTTGGCTTCCGCGCAAGCGTTATTCCCAACGGCTTCAGATTTGTGTGATGCTGATGTTTTGAATGTTGTAAAAACCAGCGGACAGTTTATAGCTTCAGGTTCTTGTTCGAATGCGGGAACATATACCAATACATGGACGGTTACGGATGATTGCGGAAATATCTCTGATACTTTCACTCAAGTAATTACGATTCAGGATACTACAAAACCAACATGGACAACAACTGCTAATGAATTAGACTTAACTTTAGAATGCAGCGACTTATCTGCTTTAGCATCCGCGCAAGCGTTATTCCCAACGGCTTCAGATTTGTGCGATGCCGATGTTTTGAATGTTGTAAAAACCAGCGGACAGTTTGTAGCTTCAGGCTCTTGTTCGAATGCGGGAACGTATACCAATACTTGGACAGTTACGGACGATTGCGGAAATATCTCTGATACTTTTACTCAGGTAATTACTATTCAGGACACTACAAAACCAACATGGACTACACAAACCGCTTCTTTAGATGCAACTTTAGAATGCAGCGACTTAACTGCTTTGGCTTCCGCGCAAGCGTTATTTCCAACAGCATCAGATTTATGCGATGCCGATGTTTTGAATATTGTAAAAATCAGCGGACAGTTTATAGCTTCAGGTTCTTGTTCGAATGCGGGAACATATACCAATACATGGACAGTTACGGACGATTGCGGAAATGTTTCTGATATTTTTACTCAGGTAATTACTATTGAAGATACTACAAAACCAACATGGACAACAACTGCTAATGAATTAGACTTAACTTTAGAATGCAGTGATTTATCTGCCTTGGCTTCCGCGCAAGCGTTATTCCCAACAGCTTCTGATTTGTGTGATGCAGATGTTTTGAATGTCGTAAAAATCAGCGGACAGTTTGTAGCTTCAGGTTCTTGTTCGAATGCAGGAACGTATACCAATACATGGACAGTTACCGACGATTGCGGAAATGTCTCTGACACTTTCACTCAGGTAATTACGATTCAAGACACTACAAAACCAACATGGACTACACAAACCGCTTCTTTGGATGCAACTTTAGAATGCAGCGAATTATCTGCTTTGGCGTCCGCGCAAGCGTTATTCCCAACAGCTTCTGATTTATGCGATGCCGATGTTTTGAATATTGTAAAAACCAACGGACAGTTTATAGCTTCAGGTTCTTGTTCGAATGCGGGAACGTATACCAATACATGGACAGTTACGGATGATTGCGGAAATGTCTCTGATACTTTTACTCAGGTAATTACGATTCAGGATACTACAAAACCAAGCTGGACTACGCAAACCGCTTCTTTAGATGCAACTTTAGAATGTAGCGATTTATCTGCTTTGGCTTCCGCGCAAGCGTTATTCCCAACAGCTTCAGATTTGTGTGATGCAGATGTTTTGAACATTGCAAAAACCAGCGGACAGTTTGTAGCTTCAGGTTCTTGTTCGAATGCAGGAACGTATACCAATACTTGGACAGTTACGGACGATTGTGGAAATATCTCTGATACTTTTACTCAGGTAATTACGATTCAGGATACTACAAAACCAAGCTGGACTACGCAAACCGCTTCTTTAGATGCAACTTTAGAATGTAGCGATTTATCTGCTTTGGCATCCGCGCAAGCGTTATTCCCAACAGCTTCTGATTTATGTGATGCCGATGTTTTGAATGTTGTAAAAACCACCGGGCAGTTTATAGCTTCAGGTTTTTGTTCGAATGCGGGAACATATACCAATACATGGACAGTTACAGATGATTGCGGAAATGTTTCTGATACTTTTACTCAGGTAATTACGATTCAGGATACTACAAAACCAATATTTAGCGGAGATCTTCCAACTGATATTACGGTTTCTTGCGATGCCGTTCCTGAACCAGCTGATATGAATGTTGCAGATAATTGCAATTTAGGTTTACCAGTTGTATTTTCTGAAATTAAAAGTGATATTCAAAATGAATGTGCTTCTAATTATACTTTGACACGTCAATGGACAACAAGTGATTGTGCCGGAAACACGACTTCATTTACTCAAATTATTACAGTAAGAGATACGACTCCGCCAACAGGAACTGCTCCAGCAGATGTTGCAGGTTTACAAAGTATTACAGATATTCCGTTAGCAAATTCACAAGACATAACAGATGCCGCTGATAACTGCAGTCAAAACGTAACTATTACAATTAATGATACTAATAATGGAGCTTCTGGCTGCGAAGGAAATGCTTATATCCTGACAAGAACTTATACTTTGATGGATTGTGCAGGTAATAAAACCGATTTAATACAAACTTTTACTGTAGAAAATAAAATTTCAGTTTCAGGAATTGCTTCTGCTATTACTTGTTTTGGCGGAGATAATGGTTCAATTCTGGTTACAAATACGGCAGGCTCAACTGTTGTTATTACAAACGAAGAAAATGAAATTGTTGGAAATTCTAATTTACCAGCCGGAACATATACCTTAACAGCTTCTTTTCCGGTTAATGAAAACCAAACTTGTTCTGCAACAGCAACAGTAATTATTACACAGCCAAGTTCTCCAAATGAAGTAACAACTATATCAACTCAGGCTTGCGCCGACGATTCCAGTCTTATTAATTTATTAACACTCTTGCCGGTAAACACAAGTGCAACCGGAAACTGGATCGATAAAAATAACAGTAATGCATTGCAAGGCAACATTTTCAATCCGTTTGGTTTGGCACTGGGCAATTATTTGTTAGAATATCAAATTACCGATGAAATTTGTCCACGAAGCATTCTTCTAAATATGGAGATCAATAATGATTGTCAAGTTTTAGCTTGTGGAAATGTTATAATACACAACGCTTTTTCTCCTAACGGAGATGGAATAAACGATGCTTTTAAAATTGACAGTATTGATGACCTGACATGTTATCCTGAAAATACAGTTGAAATTTATAATCGATGGGGAATATTAGTATTCGAAACTGTTAATTACAATAACACAACGAATGCATTCGACGGAACTTCCAGAGGCAGAACAACTGTTAAACAATCAGAAGGATTGCCAACCGGAACTTATTTTTATATCATTAATTATAAATCTCTAGACGGGAATAATATAATTCAATCAAATAAAAAAGATGGGTTTTTATATTTATCGAAGTAATAAAAAAGATAATTAACTGTATAACAAACTTTTATACGGATTTTAAATATATTTAATAAAAAAAATCCGTATTTTTGAGTATGTAATCTGCAGTTTAATCTTAGGTTTTTACTTCCAAAAAAAATCAATAGTAATTTAATAAACATCTACTATGAGAGCAAAATTACCATCCTTAGTCATAATGTTTGTATCCTTTGTAAGTTTTGCACAGCAAGATGCGCAGTTTACACAATACATGTATAATACCATAAATATTAACCCTGCGTATGCGGGTTCTCGCGGAGCGTTAAGCATTTTCGGGTTGTATCGTACGCAATGGGTTGGACTAGACGGGGCACCGGAAACCAGTAGTTTTTCTGCCAACACACCTATAAACAATTCTAATTTAGGAATTGGACTTTCTTTGGTTAACGATAAAATAGGGCCTACAAATGAGAATAGCTTCTCTGTAGATCTCTCTTACACGGTTCAGACATCTGCTGATTTTAAACTTTCTTTTGGTATCAAGGGAACAGCTAATTTATTCAATCTGGATATCAGTAAATTAAATCCGGAAGATCAGGGAGATCCACAATTTCAGGATCTTGACAATAAATTTTCTCCCAATGTTGGAGCCGGAGTTTATTGGCATTCTGATAAGGCTTATATCGGATTATCTGTTCCTAACTTTATCGAAACCAATCGTTATGATGATAATGACATCGCTATTTACAAAGATAAAATCAATTATTATTTAATGGGAGGTTATGTATTTGATCTTGATAAGTATCAGTACATTAAATTTAAACCGGCAGTTTTGGCCAAAATGGTAGAAGGTGCACCCCTGCAAGTTGATGTATCCGCCAATTTTATGTTTATAGATAAATTTGTGCTTGGCGTTGCCTATAGATGGAGTGCTTCTGTAAGTGCCATGGCCGGATTTCAGATCACAGATGGTCTTTATATAGGGTATGGTTACGATCGTGAAACTACGAACCTGAACAACTATAATTCAGGATCGCATGAGATATTTATTAGATATGAGTTTATCAAAAAGAACAACAAGATAACCAGCCCACGTTTCTTCTAAAAATATTTATTATGAAAAATTTTATACTCTTTTACATAACCATTTTTAGTTTTGTTGCATTAGAGGGCAATGCCCAGCAGGCAAAAATAAAGGCAGCCAATAAAGATTACGACACCTATGCTTACATCGATGTGATAAAAACTTATGAGAAAGTAGCGCTTAAAGGTTACAAATCTGAAGATATGTTTAGAAAACTGGGAGATTCCTATTATTTTAATTCAGAATTTGAAGGTGCAGCAAAATGGTATGGCGAATTATTTGCCATGAATACAAATATCGAATCTGAATATTATTACAGATATGTCCAATCTTTAAGAGCAACAGGGCAAATTGATAAAGCTGATAAAATGATGAATGAATTTACTTCTAAATTTGAAAACGATACTCGCGGTAAACTCTACAAAGAAAATCCAAATTATATGGATCTGATAAAAGAAAATTCGGGACGTTATAAAATTGAAGATGCAGGTATCAATTCTAAATATTCAGATTATGGCACTTTTGTTTACAATAAAAAATTATACTTTACCTCAGCAAGAGATACCGGAAATTTTTCTAAACGAAAACATTCCTGGACCGGTGAACATTTCACTAATCTCTATGTATCTGATGTTGATTCTGCTAAAGTAAAAAAATTCAAAACTGCATTAAATTCTAAATTTCATGATGCCACTCCCATTTTTACAAAAGATGGTAAAACAGTTTATTTTACAAGAAATAATTACTTAGATGGAAAAAAAGGAAAAAACGAAAACAATACTACATTAGTAAAGCTTTACAAAGCTACTCTTGAAAACGACAAGTGGACAAATATAACCGCCTTACCTTTTACTAGTGACAATTATAGTACGGCGCATCCTGCACTTAGCCCGGATGAAAAAACACTATATTTTTCATCTGATATGCCTGGAACGTTAGGACAGTCTGATATTTTCAAAGTAGCCATAAATGATAACGGCGGAGGTTATGGTTCTCCCCAAAATTTAGGCCCAACAATTAATACTGAAGGGAAGGAAACATTTCCTTTTGTAACCAATGAAAAAGAAATCTACTTCTCCTCCGATGGTCGGCCGGGACTTGGTGGACTGGACGTTTATGTAGGTAAAATGGAAGATAACGGAGCGGTAAGTGAAATACAAAATATCGGTGCAGATGTCAATTCTCCAAAAGATGATTTTGCTTATATGATTGATCCGGTTTCCAGAAAAGGTTATTTTAGTTCTAACAAAATTGGCGGACATGGTTCTGATGATATCTACAAATTTCTGGAAACCCGAAAACTTCAATGTATTCAGGAATTAAACGGAATTATTACAGATGCAGAATCAGGAATAATATTACCGCGTACAAAAGTTACTTTATACGAAAATCAAGTAGTAAAAAATACTATTCTTTCTGATGCTGCCGGCTTTTATATCTTTCCTGTAGAATGTGGAAAAACTTATAATGTCAGAGCCGAAAAAGTAGATTACGCCACAAAAGAAGTTAGTATTACTATTGAAAAATTATCCGGAAAAACAAGTTTGCCAATAGCCTTAGATAAATCAAAATGCAAAGTCACAATTGGGGATGATCTGGGTAAATGTTTTGGAATAAAAATGATTTATTTTGATCTGGACAAATCCGATATTCGTACAGAAGCGGCTATTGATTTGGAGAAAATACTCGATGTATTAGATAGCCATCCTACAATGAAACTGGATATCCGCTCACACACAGATAGTCGACAAACACATAAATACAATGAAGCTTTGTCTAACCGAAGAGCAAAATCAACAATTGACTGGTTAATTAAAAATGGAATTAATGCAAACAGGCTGACCGGAAAAGGATTTGGAGAAACTCAGCTTGTTAACCAATGTTCAGACAATGTAATATGCACCGAAGAACAGCATCAGGCCAATAGACGAAGTGAATTCATTATCACTGCATTATAACAAAAAAAACAAGTGTAAAAAATTAAAAAGCTGTCTTTGGCCGAGACAGCTTTTTCTACAAAAAAAATCGTTGTAACTCAATAAAGAGCTACAACGACTAACTAAAAAACCAGTCCAATAAATCTTTATATTTTCGCGAATATATTTGTGTAATATTTTTTACCCGAAGCGTCTGTCGTTACCGCCAAACCAAAATGAGTATAATCTCCTTCGATGTTTTCTTTATGCCCTGCGCTGTCTAACCAGCCTTTTAAAACAGCTGCTGATGTTTGGTAGCCATAAGCAACATTTTCACCTACTTTTTTTGCGCCTAATAATTCCATGATATTCTCAGAACGTGCCACAAAATCATTATGATTCATGACATTATTTGCTATCATATATTTATTATGTTCTTCACTTTTATAAGAAATATGATTGATTCTTTCCAAAGGATTTAAACCAATACTTACTCTGTAATCGTTTATTAATTTCATGGTTTCCAACTCCGAATCATTGTAACTATAGCTAGTTATCAGAGTTTCTGTTGTCGTGCTACTATCTTGAGTTGCCTCGGCAGTGTCTGCAGTACATGAGTTCATTGTAATAAAAATTACAACGAACGTCATGATGCACATAATCTTTTTCATAATCAAAATGGTAGTTTAATTCTAAAGTAAATGTTGGGGCAAATGCTTTATATTTATTATGTGATAAATTCCTAATTCTGATTCAAACCTATTTAATTTATCGGTAAACTACAAAAATAATCGATGAAATGCATATTTTTAACTAAGAATAATATATTTTTCTTACAATTAAGAAGATAAACGCTCGATTTTCCATGAAAAATCAGACTGACTTTGATAACGAATTCTGTCATGCAACCTGTTCGGTCTTCCCTGCCAAAATTCAACTTCTAAAGGAGTTACTAAAAAGCCTCCCCAATTATCCGGACGCGGAATTGGTTTTCCTGCAAATTCTGTTTCTAATTTCTTTAGATTTTCTTCTAAAAAAGTTCTGGACGGGATTACTTCGCTCTGGTTGGAAACTATTGCGCCCAATTTACTTCCATCCGGACGAGAATCAAAATAACTATCGGATATGTTCTCAGACGTTCTCTGTGCAATTCCTTTAATAATTACCTGACGTTCCATTTCCTGCCAAAAAAAAGACAAACACACATGCGGGTTCGCTGCAATTGCTTTTCCTTTTTCAGAATTATAATTGGTGTAAAAAATAAAACCTTCTTCGGAGAATTTCTTTAACAGAACTACTCTCGATTTAGGAAATCCATCCAAACCAATTGTAGAAACTGTCATGGCGTTTACTTCTCCGTTTGAACCAAAATCTTCTACTTCATGAAACCATCTGTTGAAAAGATTAATTGGATCTTCGGGAATATTGCTTTCTAATAATTCGCTTTTTTCGTAAGACTTTCTATAATTGCTTAAATCGTTCATGATTATTAATTTTAGATTGTTGACTTTAGATTTTAGATTTCCTTTGGATTGTCTAAAATACTAAAGGTTATATTTTTATTTTAGATTTTTGTCCCGAAGCCTCGGGATAGCAACTCAAAAACTTAGTCACTTAGAATCTTAGAACCTCAGCACCTTAAAATTCAAAACTTCTCCCGTCATCACCCAAAAGTACATTTGGAAAAATAGTTTCTGCTTCTTCTTTAAAACGTTCAATTCCATCATATCTTGTAGAATAATGTCCTAAAATAAGTTGTTTTGCATTTGCTTTAAGCGCAATTGTTGCGGCTTCTTTTGCAGTTGAATGTAATGTTTTTAGTGCCAAAGGAGCTTCTGATTCTAAAAAAGTAGATTCGTGGTATAAAACATCTACATTTTCTATAATTGGAATTACAGCCTCGTTGTAAACTGTATCAGAACAAAATGCGTAACTCATTGGCGCAATTGGATCAAACGATAACTTTTCGTTTTCAATTACAGTTCCGTCATCAAGGGTAACATTTCCTCCGTTTTTTATTTTTTGATAATAAGCCGTGTGAATACCGTATTGTTGAACGGCATCGACATTTAGTTTTCTTTCAGCAGGTTTTTCCTGAAATAAAAATCCGTTGGTATAAACGCGATGTTTGAGCGGAATCGTTTTTACAATCACTCTGTTATCTTCAAAAATTACTTCACTTTTATCTGATTCCAGTTCATGAAAAAACAAATCATAAGTCGTCCAGGAATTTGATAATCGCAGTTGCAAAGTAATAATTTCCTTAACTCCTTTTGGTCCGTAAATATGAAGATCTGCAGTTCTGCCTAAAAGTGCAAAAGTCGAAATAGTTCCTATTAATCCAAAAAAATGATCACCATGCAAATGCGAAATAAAAATGTGATTAATTTTTGAGAATTTAATCTTGTTTTTACGCAATTGTACCTGAGTTCCTTCGCCACAATCAATTAAAAACAATCTGTTCTTAATTTCTAAAACCTGCGAAGTCGGGTTGGTAATTGTTCTGGGAGTTGCTGCATAACAGCCAAGTATGGTTAATTTCATTTTAGATTTTAGATTGATGATTTTAGATTACAGACTGTAGATTTTTAGATTGGAAAAATTTTAGCATTAAAATCTACGATCTAAAATCAGAAATCTATATTCCAATATTAAAAAAATCTAAAATCTGAACTCTAAAATCTAAAATCCAAGGTCTCTCTCGATTTCTTCCATTTCGATAATATCGTGTGCTTCTAAAAGCGAAGGAACCACGGCAAGTTTATCAGAAATAGCATTAAAATCAAGATCAGAAACTACAATAATAAAGGATTTTTTTGCTTTTTTTTGTTGTTTCGAAAGTGGTAAAAAAAGTTTTACATCACTTTCGGTCAATTTATCATCAGCTGATAAATCAATTATAATATTTTGTTTTTCAAAGGTTTTAAATTGCTGCGTGACTTTTTCCAGAAAAGATTTAAAATCTCCCTGAGTATCTTTAATTGTAACGGTATGTCCTTTTTGATCTACTTTCATTTTATAATTTTGAGGCTAGTATAAAAATTGATTTCTTAAGCTAAGGTACGAAGTTTTTTTAGTTTTAATTTTTGTTTCAGGTTTCAAGTTTCAAGTTTGCCAAGCTAAACGTTCCAAAATCTTGAAACCTGAAACCTGAAACTAAAAAAACTAATTTTATTGAATCTTAGACGCCAAAAGATAAATTACTGCCATTCTGATGGCTACTCCATTTTCTACCTGATTTAGAATTACAGAATGATCAGAATCAGCCACTTCAGAAGTAATCTCTACTCCCCTGTTTATTGGTCCCGGGTGCATGATTACGATTTCTTTTCCAAGAGAATCCAAAAGTGGTTTATCTACTCCGTATTGCTGAGCGTATTCTCTTGTTGAAGGAAAGAAATTCACATCCATACGTTCGTTTTGTACACGAAGCATGTTCGCAACGTCACACCATTCTAATGCTTTTCGCAAGTTTGGTTCAACCGTAACACCAAGTGATTCAATGTATCTCGGAATCAATGTTTTTGGTCCGCAAACTTTAACTTCGGCGCCTTGCATCTGCAAAGCATATATGTTTGAAAGCGCTACACGCGAGTGCAGAATATCACCTACAATAACAACTTTTTTTCCGGCAACATCGCCTAGTTTTTCTCGGATTGAATAACTGTCTAACAAAGCCTGAGTTGGATGCTCGTGTGCTCCGTCTCCGGCATTTACGATACTGGCTTTGACATTTTTAGATAAAAAATAAGCCGCTCCGGGATTGGAGTGGCGCATTACAACCATGTCAACTTTCATGGAAAGGATATTGTTAACAGTATCTATTAAAGTTTCTCCTTTTTTAACCGAAGATTGTGCGGCAGAAAAACTAATAACATCTGCAGATAATCGTTTCTGCGCTAACTCAAACGAAAGTTTGGTTCTTGTACTGTTTTCAAAAAATATATTGGCAATCGTAATATCTCGTAATGAAGGAACTTTTTTAATGGGTCTGTTAATGACTTCTTTAAAATGATCTGCCGTTTCAAAAATTAGGTTAATATCATTCTCGTTGATGTATTTAATTCCTAATAAATGATTTACGCTTAATTCTTTCATTTTTGTTTCTTTAATATTATTTGTCAATGCTTCTTTAACGAGAAGCTGTTTATTGAATCATTCTGTCTACAACTTCACTATAATCCTGGAGATCTCTCGCATCTTCATCAAAAATCTTCTGCCATCTGAAACCCGGAATTTCAATTTTAGTTCTTGCAGAGCCATCCCATTTTATTTTAAAATCGTTATTGATTAAAACTTCGGCAACTCTTTTTCCAACTTCTATTGTAACCGCATCATCAGCATTATCAACTTTCTGAAAAGCGATATACAAACCCGGATCTTCAATAGCAATTGCTCTGGCCAAATCTTGTTCGTGATAAAAACAATAACCATCAGACTCTACTTCATTTTCCTGCAAATCTCTTTCAACCTCAACTACTTCATATTCACCATCGGTTGTCGTATAACCTGCATTATGTAGTGCAATGATATTTTCATCACATAATTCATCAAACGCATTTATAAGCTTTTCAGTATCTGTTGGGCTTTTCCATTGTTTACTTTCTGCAAGTAACTTTTGGTACTCTTCTCTTATTTTATCAAAAGCCCATTCTTCTGAGATTTCGTCTGCAAATTCGTTGTCCTCGATTTCTTCTATGATATTTTCCTGAATTTCATCAAGAGAAAGAAATCCCATTCTAACCTGATTAAAAATTGATTCATAAATAAACTTTTCGTTCTCTGTCATTCTTTATTGTTTATTCGTTTATTTGTTAAATCGTTTATTTGTTAATTGTTTATTCTTTTTTTTTCGATTAAACGGTTAAACGATTTACCCGATTAAACTTTTTTATAATCATCTCATTTTCCGATTTAACAATTAACCGATTTAACGGTTAAACTAATTGGTTATTAGGTAAACGGCATCTTCGCCTTCATTTTCCTTCCAGCTTACTTTTACTTTTTCATTATTTATGGCATCTACCTGACGGCCGCGATAATCGGGCTGAATAGGCAAATTACGGCTAAAACGTCTGTCTATTAACACTAACAATTCGATTTCTGATGGTCGCCCAAAAGACTGAATTGCGGTTAAAGCAGAACGAATACTGCGTCCGGTAAACAAAACGTCATCGATAAAAATGACTTTCTTGTTTTCGACTATAAAATTGATTTGAGTTTTATTGGCTTCAAGCGGTTTATCTGTACGACGAAAATCATCTCTAAAAAAAGTGATGTCTAAATATCCTAAAGGAACTTCAGGAGTTTGGTATTCGTTCTCTAAAATTTGTTTTAAACGTTCAGCTAAAAAAACCCCTCTTGGCTGGATTCCGACTAAAATAGTATCAGAGAAATCCAGGTGTTTTTCGATTAACTGACAAGCCAAACGATGGAGTATGATAGTAACTTCTTTTGAATTAAGTAATACTTTTTGGCTCATAATTAAGTGTAATGTTTGGTTGGGCAAATATACGAAATCAGAATTTATTTGTTGGGGTGTTGAGTGGGGAAATATTTTTTTTTGGAATTGGTGGGAATGTTGGTGTTGAAAATTTGATTTTTTTTTAATTCTTGCATTATATTCTTGAAAAATAAATCTTATTAATAATGGTATTTGTAGATTAAAATTATAGTTTAGCTAATTAGCTACAAATTTATATTTTTATAAAAATAATTTTACTTACTATCAACATAAAAAAATATTCTGTGAATCCTGATTTTAGTAAAAACACAATTGACACTTTAGCAAAAAGAGCTGCTTTCATGTGCTCAAATCCTGATTGCAGAATACTTACTGTTGGTCCTAACTCTGATCCAGAAAAGTCAACAAAAATAGGAGAAGCTGCACATATTTATGGAGCAAGGATTGGTTCTAAAAGATTCATCCATACAATGACAAATCCTGCAAGAGCAGAAATTACCAATTCAATTTGGTTATGTAGAAATTGTCATAAACTGATTGACACGGACGAACATAAATATTTTGCCAACATTTTATTCGCTTGGAGAGAAAAACATGAAGGATATATTGCTTCTTCTTTAGGAAACAGCACTGACCTGATATTATACGAAGAACAAAATTCTATCCTTATAGATTTTAACAATTACTCCCCAATCATCAAACGAATTATAATTGACAAACCTGACGGATGGGAATTTAGATTAACAGCTGAACTCATGAGATTTTTAAATGATCCTCTTTTTAGAAAACTTAATGATTTAAAAAAGGGATTATATTTAAAACCATTAGAAAATATTAATTCCGACCAAGCATTCAATTGGATTCAAGAAAGACTAGCTGAGCTGACAAGAATTTCAACTCCTGCTGTTGGATTGCTAGACAGCCTAACTAAAAGTTGGGGGGAACCTGGAGAATCTGGAGATCTGAAAGAAATTCATCACGTTACTAAACTCATTAAAGAATATTTAGAACATGTTATAGCATTTGAAGAAAGAATTCTATTTGTAAATGTTCCTAAAGAATATGAAAAAGCCGTTCATTTACTTCAAAATCTGATTGGTTCACAGGCAGAGAAATTATCAATTATTCCTTTAGAACTTGATGCCGTTGTTTCAATTATCCAAAATCCTCAAAAAGAAAATGACACTCCTACAATAATTAAAAAGGAAATCATTTTTGAGATACCAGATTCTTGGCAAAAAGAATTTAACAGAGAATTAAACAAATTACAAAATAAGCAAGTTTACACCACTACTAGTTCATCGGGATGCTTTACAACTTTAATAGTTATAATAGGAATCATAATGTTCTTAATATTCTAACTTCACATTTTATCAATTACTTACATAAAATCTTTATTGAATTCCTTACATTTAATCAAACAATAAAACACCAACCATCATGAGAAAAATAATCGTTATAACCATGATTACGATCGATGGCGTAATGCAAGCACCTGGTGGCCCTGATGAAGATACTTCGGGCGGTTTTGAATATGGAGGCTGGGTGGCGCCTTTTGGAGATGAAGAATATGGTAATGTCATGCAAGAACAAATGAAACCTGCCGATATTCTTTTAGGCAGAAAAACATTTGATATTTTTGAAGATTATTGGCCCAAACATGCAGATGGCTGGCCGGGAATTAATGACGTTACCAAATACGTTTTGTCCTCGACCAGAAAAAACTCTGATTGGCAAAATACCGAATTTCTTTCGACCATAGAAGATATCAAAAAACTCAAAAATTCTGAAGGCGGCGATATTAAAGTTTGGGGAAGCGCTACCCTTGTTCAGCTTTTGCTTCAACATGATTTAGTCGATGAACTTGGGCTCTTAATTTATCCCATAATTTTGGGCAAAGGAAAAAAACTATTTAGTGATAGCTCAACACCTGCAGGATTTACATTAATAGAAAGCACGACTACACCAAGTGGCATTATTGCGGTTAGTTATAAACGAGCTGGAGAAGTAAAGACAGGGACAATTGGTGAATAAAATAATTCTGATATGGAAAAAAGAAAAAAAGAAGATTTAAATAAGGAATTAAAGAAAGGTGAAAAATCCGGATTTGTTAAGAAATTTGATCGAGATTCTTTCATTAAAAACCTTCATAAAAAATACATGTAGAAAATAAACAATCCCAAAATCATAGAACTTTCCAACCAAATTATATAACACATTTTTTTGCTCTTTGAAGTAATTTTATTTTACGATAATTAGAATACAAAATTCTTTTTAAAACATTTAAAAAAAGCAAAATCATGCAAAAGAACATTACACGTTTGTTAATGGTATTCGTAATACTGTTTTCATTTACAAGCTGCGAACTAGTTGGAGACATTTTTAAAGCCGGAATGGGTGTCGGAATTTTTATCGTCGTTTTTGTTATTGCGATAATAATCTGGATCTTTAGCAGGTTTTTCAGAAAATAAAAAACATAAAAAAATCCCGATCATCAAAACGATCGGGATTTTTAGTATTATAGAAAATCTTATAGATTATACATCTTCTTTCTTAATTCCTGAACTTTTTCATCATCAAGATATTCGTCAAATGTCATGTAGCGGTCAATTGCTCCGTTTGGTGTAAGCTCTACTACTCTATTACCAACCGTTTGTGCAAATTCGTGGTCATGTGTTGTGAAAATTACAGAACCTTTAAAGTTTTTCAATGAGTTGTTAAAAGCTGTAATAGACTCCAAATCTAAGTGATTTGTTGGCTCATCAAGCATCAGGATATTTGCACGCTCCATCATCATTCTTGATAACATACAACGTACTTTTTCTCCTCCTGATAATACACGGCTTGTTTTTAGAGCTTCTTCTCCAGAGAAAATCATTTTACCTAAAAATCCTCTAATGAAAACCTCATCACGCTCTTCTTCTGTTTTTGCGTATTGACGTAACCAATCTACCAATGTCAAATCATTTTCAAAGAAGGAATGATTCTCTGCAGGTAAATAAGCCTGATTTGTTGTAATTCCCCAATCAAAAGTTCCGGAGTCTGCTTTTTGCTGATTATTTAAAATTTCGTAGAAAGCTGTTGTAGCACGTGAATCTTTAGAAAAAAGAACAATTTTGTCGCCTTTTGCCATATTCAAATCTACATCTTTAAACAAAAGATCACCATCTATAGAAGCTGCTAAACCTTCAACATTCAAAATCTGATCTCCGGCTTCGCGATCCTGATCAAAAATAATCGCTGGATAACGACGGCTTGAAGGTTTGATTTCAGAAATATTCAATTTAGAAATCATTTTTTTACGAGATGTTGCTTGTTTAGATTTTGCAACGTTCGCACTAAAACGACGAATAAATTCTTCCAATTCCTGTTTCTTTTCTTCTGCTTTTTTGTTTTGCTGAGCACGTTGTTTTGCTGCTAATTGGCTAGACTCGTACCAGAACGTATAGTTTCCTGAATAGTGATTGATTTTTCCAAAATCGATATCAGAAATATGTGTACAAACTGCATCTAAAAAGTGACGGTCGTGAGATACTACAATTACTGTATTTTCATAATTTGCTAAGAAATTCTCTAACCAGGCGATTGTTTCAAAATCCAAATCGTTGGTAGGCTCATCCATAATAAGCAAATCCGGGTTTCCAAAAAGTGCCTGCGCCAAAAGCACACGAACTTTAATTTTCCCCTCAAGATCACCCATTAAAGTATAATGATGTTCTTCGTTGATTCCTAAGTTAGACAACATTGCAGCAGCATCAGAATCGGCATTCCAGCCATTCATTTCTTCAAACTGAACTTGTAATTCTCCAATTCGGTCTGCGTTTTTATCGTTGTAGTCTAAATAAAGTTCATCCATTTCTTTTTTAACAGCATAAAGAACTTTATTTCCCATCAAAACAGTTTCCAAAACCGTATGCTCGTCGAACATGTTGTGATTTTGGTTTAAAACCGACATACGTTTTCCCGGTTCTAAATGAATGTGGCCAGAAGTTGGATCGATATCGCCCGAAATGATTTTTAGAAAAGTTGATTTTCCAGCACCATTGGCTCCAATAACGCCGTAAATATTTCCGTGTGTGAAAGTGGTATTTACTTCGTCAAACAAAATTCGTTTGCCAAATTGAACTGATAAATTATTGACTGTTAACATGAATGTCTTTTTAATTAATTTGGTGCAAAAGTACGGAAAAAGGTTCAAAAATGCAAAGGTACAAAGGCGCTAAGTTTTTTTATTGTAACCGAATATTTTTCCACCATATAAGTGATGTAAGTTCATTTAAAACTATACTTAATAATTCTGAAATACTGTGTGGCTAAAAATTCGAAATCATATAAGTTCGTAAATATTTAAATCAGACTTATAATTTCTTATATAACTTATATGGTGAAAAAAATCACAATTTGCTTTCCTTCGCCAAAGCCACTTCTAAACTTTCAAAATTAGGTAGCACTTTAGAAATCAAGCCTTCTTTATTCAGAATAAAATGTGTTGGAAATGAATTCAATTGCAGGCTTTCATTCATATACACTTTCATATCTGGAATTACGGAATAGGATAATGGTTTTCTTGCCAGAAATGTTTTTAATTGTTCAGGTGAATCTTCGGCCAGACTTATAAAAACAATGTCTTTTCGGTCTTTGTATTCTTCTGTTAATCTATTTACCTGCGGAAATTCTCTTATACAAGGCGTACAATGAATGTACCAGCACTTTATGACAATTATTTTTCCTTTCATTGATTCGTTTGAAACTACATTTCCGTTTAAATCCTTAAAGGAGAAATCTGGAAAAGCGGTGCCTTCCATTTTATAGTTTTTATAGGCATCAAAACCAATTTGATTGATGGTAGCTTTTATGCTTGTATCTGCTTTTGGCTGAATTTTAAACAGTTTATAATAGTAAATAGAATCATCTGATTTTAATCGAATTGGGATGAAATTTCCGTTTGCTAACTGATCTAAAAAGGTTTCTTTTGAGATTTCTTTTGAAAGAATATCAAGCGCCACAAAATCTCTGGAAAGCATGATTTTTTTACTTTGATAGGCCGACCATTCGCTAAAATTTTTTTGAATTTGAATGGGGTCAACTTCCGGATTTCCGAATTTAGTTTGGCTAAAACTAAAATTAAAGATTAGAAAAGTGATTATAAAAGAAATGAATGTCTTCATGAAATTTGAGGCAATAATTTGGAATTCAAAAGTACTTAAAATATAGAAACTTTATGATTACATTTGAGTTCACTTCTACTTTTAAAATCTTTTTTGATGAAAAAAACTTTTTTACTGCTTTTAATTTTAAATCACTTTTCTGGTTTTTCTCAAACTGAAAGACTTTATTATTTTGTAGAAAAAGACAGTCTTCTTGGAGTAAAAAATCAAAATGAAAAAATCCTTATTCCTCTGCAGTCTTCCATGCACGCAGACTCATCTATTAATGGACAGGAAATAAAAAGCATGGTTTTTTTTATGGATTTTATGAAATATTATGACCGAAAAGGCAATTTTGTATTTACTCCTTACCCCACCGGCGAAGGACCTGATTATTTTCAAGAAGGGTTTATTCGGTTTAGCGAAAATAAAAAGGTTGGTTTATTTAATTATCGGGGCGAAAAAATTATTCCGGCTAATTACGACTGGATATCACCAATAACCTTTGGGTTTGCTAAATTTTGCAACGGCTGTTATTTTGACCGATCAAAAGATGATGAACATCCGCCTTTGGTTGGAGGAACTTGGGGATTTGTTGGTAAAAATGGAATAGAAATACAGCCAACAAACAAACGAAATCATCCTAAGGATTTTGAAACAGAAGATCATCAATTTATTCCGTATCAATTTGAATACAGCGAAAAGGAAAAAGAAATCCTTGATTTTTTTGAAAAGCGAAGAGAGCAAATCAGTCAAATTAATGGCTTCGATTGTGATAATAAAATAATTTATTTTGAAATAACAGAAAAACCAACAGCGTTTGAGCCTTTTTATAAAGTAACAACATTTGAGTTATGTGACTTTTACATTAACAGATCTGATGAAGATTTTGATGATTTCAAAAATTTTAAAGTTTCAGCAGATGGCAAAAATTTCTATGTCACTTATTTGGATTTAGTTAACCGCAAAAATTATTCTGAATATGTTGAGCGAAAAATTCCTGTTGATAAATGGATTAGCAAGAGTTTAAAAAATAAAAAGTAACTTTCTTTTTTTGATTAAGAAATGTAAATGCTGATGATTTTAACCGCAAAGAACACAAAAAATTTACGCAATGTTCGCAACGCTTTCTGCTTATTTTGTTTTCTTTAAATGGAACGCAAATGATACGGATTTATACAGATTTCATCAAATAAACTTTCTTATGAAAACGAGTGCCCTAGCCCGGATAGAAGCGGTATCCTTTTTCTGTCCGCCGCGGCGGACAGGAAAAGATACAAGCGGATAGCCGGAAACAGCTCCTGAAAAAAATTAAAATCCCCACATTTCACATTTCAAAGCATAAAAAAACCCGGCAATTTTATTGCCGGGTTCATAATGCTCTCCTTCAGGTGAAAACCAAATAACAAATCAACTGAATTCGATACATTTATTCGAAATAAAAACCAGATTAAAAAATAAATAACCAAACTCAATTTTAACCGTCCCAATTTTTTTATTTCTAAATTTTCCATTCATTGTAACTAGTTTAAAAAGTTTATTACTTTGAATGATTTTTTGTTTCCTGCTTTGTCTGTTACTACAACTATAAACATTTGTTTTGTTGAGAAACTTTGGTTTTGTAGCAGAATCTCTTTATTATTTTGGATGTTTTGGTGGTTTACCAAATTTTGTCCAATTGTATTAAATACGTCTACACGAGCAATGTCTTCAGTTTCGTTTGTAACTGATAAGGCATTGTTTTTAAAGTAAACAATTGTATTACTTTTTACTTCAATTTTATCAACTGCCAATGTTTTTGCTGCTGACTGTGAAGCAAAATAAGCTGCATACGCTTTAGATAATTCAGATGAATTACCACAAGAAGATGCATCCCAGTTTACAGACCAAGTCATTAAACCTCTTAAAGAAGGATATGGTCCGCCTGGCTGCATAGTGTATGTTCTTCCTGAAAAAGTGGTTCCGGTTCTTAAATAATGCATAGCATTAATTCCTTCTGTCGGCGTTAAATAACCGCTACCTGCTGCACTTGGACAAGCTGGTAATGCAATAAGAACTTTTGAGGGCGGTAAACCATCAAAATGCATTCCTGTTGTAGCAATGTTATATCCTTTTATAATCATATCGGTTAGGGCTGTTACCATGTTTGATTTCTTAGCTGAACCATAATATTGACCATCTAATCCGTTTTCTCCTCCTGTATTATACAATTGTACCGCTAACAAATCCAAATCATTACGCAAGTTTTGAATGATTGGCAGGAAGGAACCAAAAGTATCCGTATAGGTAGAATATCCTCCTTGTACATATTGTGTTTCAGGAGCTGCAGTTAATAAAAATCCAGGACCATAGTAAGCTTTTAATTCTTTGAAAGCATCTACTACGTTTTTTAATCTTGGATAAGCAGAAATACCCGCATAAGAAATATCTCTTAAACCTCCTGCATTAAAATTCATCGATCCGCCTTCAAAATCAATATCAACTCCATCAAATTGATACTCATCAATAATTGCTTTTAGACCGTTAACAAAAATATTTTTTTGAGCTACATTGTCTAAAACAACATGACCGTTTTGACCTCCGATAGAAACAATAACAGGAACGCCGCTATCTCTTAAGGATTTTATATCGTTTTTCAACAATTGTTTATTGAAAACACCATTGGTCAAGTATCTGGTGTCATTTGTAGTTAATACTGGTGTATAACCATCACGATTAACAGTTTCTACGAAAGAATAATCGACTACGTTAAACTTACTTCCGACCATTTGAGAAAAATATAAAAATGGAGCACCTGCATTTTCCCAGGAATGTGCATATCCTAAAATAATTTTAGATGGAAGCGGAATGAATCTATTCGTGCTCACCGGAGCAATTTTAATTGTATTGTTTAATGTAGTTACAGCAGCTTTATTATCTGTTGCTTTGATTACAACCGGATAATCCTGATAAGCAGATGGTGTAAAATTATACGTATAGGTATTATTTGTGCCTGCTGTCATATTAAATGTACCTCCATTTATTGTAATAGTAACACCTGAAACCGATCCGTCACTATCAACAGCTGTAACTGAAATTGGTACAACCTGAAAAGAACTCTGGGTTACAGTAGTATTCGATGGTGAATTCCATGTAATTACCGGCAATGAATTTGGGCAGTTTGCACCTGAACAAGTTAATGTAAAACTATAAGTTTTTGATTCTGTTGTTCCGTTTGATGCAGTAGCCGTAACGGTTAAGGTATGAGGAAGCGAAAACTGATTTGCTGCCGGTGTCCAAATCGCGGTATAAGTTCCCGAAGAATTGGTAGCACTCAGGCTTTGTCCATCTAAACTAAATACAACAGATGAGATTGTAGTGGCATCAGCGGCACTTAATCCAACACTTGCAACAAAATTAATTGCTGATCCTAAATTTATAGCAATCGCAGAAGCTGTTGGCGCTGTAATAGTAACCACTGGCTTAGTCGCAACTACCGCTTGTCTATTGAAATCATAAACCGTTGGAGTTGTTGGAACTGCAAAGTTGGCTAAGTTATTTGGATAATAAGTCACTTCACCATTTTCCCATGAGTTTAATTTCAAACTTAAAATTTGTGTATAACCTGCAACAACTGAATTATCGAAAGTATAGTTTCCTGATGCATCTGTAGTGGCAAGAACGCTTTTCCAGTTGTGTGTGTTATCTGTCCAAGGTAAAACTAATTCTACTTTTGCACCAGCAACCGGAGTTGTCCCGTTTTTAACTGATCCGCTAATCAAGTTTGCCGCTACCAATGCTGCTTTTGCAGTAGAACTTGTATTGAAGTTATAAACCGTTGGGTTTGCAGGAATTGCAAAGTTGGCCAGATTATTAGGGAAGTAAGCTACTTCTCCGTTTTCCCAAGAGTTTAATTTTAAACTTGTAGCGGTTGTATAACCTGCTACAACTGAATTGTCAAAACTGTATTTTCCTTGTGCATCTGTTATCGCAATTACACTTTTCCAGTTGTGTGTATTATCTGTCCAAGGTAAAACTAATTCTACTTTTGCACCAGAAACAGGAGTCGATCCGTTTTTAACTGTTCCGCTAATTTTACTTGAAGGAACTACAATAACATCTTGCGCGAAGTTTAATGTTTTGTTTGAAGTCAGATTCGTATAAACTGTTGAAGCCGGAGTAAATGTTTGTCCTGCCAAAGCTGCCGTTACGGTATAATTACCGCCTGCTGGCAAATTAGCAATCGAATAAACTCCGCTTGAATTTGTAGTTGCTGTAAAAGTTCCAGTTGTTGAAGTTGCCGTAACTGTTACACCAGAAACCGGAGTTGTTCCGTTAAGAATAGTTCCGCTTACTGTGTAATAAACCACTGGCGCGCCCTGAGCAAAATTCAACGTTTTGTTGGCATCAATTGCATTGTAAACTGTTGAAGTTGGCGTATAGGAGAATCCAGTTTTTGCAGCTGTAACGGTGAAGTTAAGCCCGGCTGTTAAACCTGCTACGCTGTACACTCCGCTTGCATTAGAAACTGCAGTTAAAACTGTAGCTCCTGAAGTTGCCGTAACGGTTACACCAGAAACTCCTGTTGCTCCGTTAAGAACTGTTCCGCTAACAGTATATAAAGGTTGCGTTCCGTTAATAACAACTGCCGTTTGATTTGTTGTTACATTCGTTAATGTTACCGGAGTAAAAGTATACGTGGCTTTTGAAGCTGTAAGGATATAATTTTGTCCTGAAGTTAAATTACTAAATGTAAAATTTCCTCCTGTAGAAACTACAGTTTGCAATATTACATTGCTTGCATTACGCAAATCAACTGTAACATTTGGTACTAAAGCTGATCCGTTTTTTACAGAACCGGAAATACTTACTGTTCCAGGAACTACGCTTCCAAAAGATGTATCGACCTGAGTTAATAATGAGTTCGGAATTGAGCCTCTTGTATCCTGAGATAATTCCCAAACCATACCTCCGGCAAGGTTTCTCGATTTAATATACTGCACTTTTAAATCCATTGATTGCTTATCTTCATAAGAAATAAACTGTTTTAAAGTAGCATTGTATAAATAAGGAACTTTTGTTGTATTGTCAAAATATCTTACCCATCCTGCAGAAGCCGCAGTTGGTGTAACTAACATGGTATTTGGATCTAAATAAGCATGTGAATTTGTAACCGGATTTCCAACTAAATCACAAATTTCGATACTTCCTGATTTTTCGCAGGCTGCAGGACCATCCCATGTTCCTGTTGGGTTTTGTGGGTTTGTGCATCCAGGAACTACATATCTTGGTGCAGCAACAAATAATCCAGGTAAATTTGGATTGGTTCCGTTATTGGCAACATTATCGAATTTTTTTCCGTAGAAAGGTAATCCCATGATTAATTTATTCGCAGGAAAACCAACAACATTCAAATATTGATTCGTTAATTCGTCTAATGATTCTGATTGTGTTGCGCCATAAAGCGGGTCATTTGTGTTTCCACTTGCGTATAAAGGAGCGTTGTAGCATGTTTTATCATACCAGTTTCCACCGAAATCATATCCAAAATAAGTAATGTAATCACAATAAGTCGAAATATCTTCTGTCATTCCGTATTGTGCTCTGTTTGATGGTCCTAAATATTGTTTGGCAACATTTCGAACATTGTTTCCGGCAGCAATAGTGACTAATTTATTTGGCATTGCCTGACGCATTGCTTTTAATAAATACACTAAATTTTTGTTGTCGTCCGGGCTGTACTTTTGTGGAGGAATTGGCGCTCCATTGATCACTTCGGTACCATCTGTTCCACCAGAAAGAGGATATTCCCAGTCGATATCGAATCCATCAATAAATGGATATTTAGTAATGAAGTTTGCCATATCTGTAGCCAAAGCGGCTCTTGCAACAGGACTTGCTGCAATTGGAGATAGATCCTGACCTTTTGTCCATCCTCCAACAGAAATTAAAATTTTAAGATGCGGATACTTTTCCTTAAGTTTCATTAAGTCATAAAAGTTCCCTTTTACAGGAGCATCCCACGGAATTCCGCCTTCCATATGCTCAAAATCGGCATAAGTGTCTAAACATAACAACTTTGTGTTTTCCGGATGAGCGGGATCATAAGTTGTTCCATAAAAAGAATAATTCAAATGCGTGATTTTACTTCCATCTATTTTTGGAACGTTGAAATCCCTCGCATAAATAGACCATTGCGCATAATACCCTACTACTTTTTTACCATGAGCTGGTTGTGCCATGGCGAGCAAGGGAAACAGTAACAATAAGAGCAATCTGTAATAATGTTTCATAATTAATAAATATTGGTTAATAGAAAATAAATATTCCAATTACAACATCTTACATGTCAATTTCGACACATAAAACACAACAATCGGGATTCAATAAACTGCAATAAAAACATTGCAATCCGTTGGAAATTACTTCATCTTACTTCTATAAATAAATATTACTATTACTGATTCTACCATAATCATTAGCAAATAGTATTGATTGATATTTATGTATAATTCTTTTAAAAAATTAGTATTACATACAAATGATAAATTTGGGAGAACTCATCAATCTAAATACTTGTTCTGTCATGTTTTTTATTCTTTTTATTTGGTTTTTTAAGGTTAATACTCTTTTAATGGTTATTTTTTAATGATTTTTTTGGTTAATTTTTTTTAAGTCTGAAAAAAAGTTTTGTACCATTAAAGTCTTATTATAATTACCTCTACTGAAATATTCCAGTAGAGATAATTAGAAATCTAAAACAATCATTGTAACTTACTAAACTAATTCAACTCAAACTTTATATTAATTTTTTCAGACTCGCATAAACTGCAAGCTCAACATCTGCATGATCTTTTGTGTTACATTGTTCAATTAAACTTTTTAAATCTTCTTTCTTTAAAATCGATTTGTTATCTAAAACAAGTAACAATTCCTGCGATGCATCATTTAATTTTTTAGATAAAGGTAAAATTGGCTGTACTAACGGCGCATTGGAACTCAACTCAACCAAACCTTTATTTACTGCAATCCATTTGTTTAAAAATCCCGCTACTTTTGCTTTATTTTCTGGTGTTTTATTGGCCAGATATTGTGTTACTGCCTCATCAAAAGCCAAAGCATCTTTGGCATCCGGCGTACAGGCATCAGCAAAAAGTGTAAACGGAGAATACATTTGGTACTCTGTTCCTCCTTTATTTCTGGTGTATCCTTTTAAAGGTTCGCAAACATTTGCAAATTCGTTAAGGGATTTTATGTTTTGGTTATTGGCAATGTTTCTTAAAATAACAGCTCTGTTGCGAATATGCGTTAATCCCAATTCTTCTAATCTAAAAGAAACTGTTTCCAGACGTTTACGCATATTGCCAACATCTGTAATATCCTCGGCAGACCAAAGTCTTTCTGCAATAGCTGCTGTTCTTGGCCAAACTCTTGAATCTATTGTTGATGGCGTTGTAAGCTCTGTCCACATTGTGGCTTCTCCACCCAAAATTCTTGCTTTTTCTTCTGTAGTTAAATCAGCACCTTTTGGCATTGGATCGTTTAAATAATGACTTTCAATCGGATACATCAAATCAATGTAATATCCGTTTGATAATACTGTTTTGTATCCTTTTTTTACTGCATCTACTAATGACTGACCTGCTACAACACCTTCATTTGGTCCTCTCCAGGAATGGATGATCGCTTCTTTTGACATGTTTTTTGTCAAAATTTCTTCCCAGCCCATTAATTGTTTGCCGTGTTTTTTAAGCATTGGCACTAATTGCATCGTAAAATAGGTTTGCAATTCGTGATTGGTTGTTAAATTATTTTTCTTTTTAAATGCCTGAATTTTCGGGTTTGCATCCCAATCTTTCCCCTCATTTTCATCTCCCCCGATATGAAAATAAGCTCCGGGAAATAAAGGGCAAACTTCATCAAAAAGTTCACTTAATAATTGATATGTTTTAGGATTTGAAGGATCTAATGTTGGCGAAAAAATACCCGCATTTCTTTCAACTCCATAGGTCGCAATTGCGGTTCCCTGAATATTTTTTTCTGAAGTTCCACCTGTCAGCGTAATCACTTTGCTTCCTATTTCCGGGTACGCCGTAAGAATTGCAGATCCGTGACCAGGAACATCTATTTCAGGAACGATCAAAATACCGCGCTCATCAGCGTATTTAACGATATTTTTAATTTCCTCTTGTGTGTAATACATTCCATCCGAAGCTAAATCGATTAATTTTGGATGTTTTTTCATTTCTATTCTCCAACCCTGATCGTCTACTAAATGCCAGTGAAAAACATTCATTTTCATAGCAGCCAGTCCATCAATATTTCTTTTGATAACATCTACAGGCTGAAAATGTCTTGCAGCATCTATCATTAAACCTCTCCATGTAAATCTTGGAAAATCTGAAATTTGTGAATTCGGAAAATAAAATGATGTGCTGTTATTCTGCAACATTTGCAATAACGTTTCAAGGCCGTGTAAAGCTCCTAAATCGCTGGTTGCATTTATTGTAATTTGGTTTTGTTTGATGTCTAAATGATAACTTTCATCTTCATATAAACCTATTTTTCCGCTTTTGGTACAGTTTATTTGAAGTTGAGCTGAGGGAAATTCATTTAGTTTCGTAATAAAACCCTGTTCGAAAAAAATACCGGTTCTACCATCTAAGCGACGCAAAAAGCGTGTTACCCCTCCAAATATTCTTGAATTTGGATTTCCGGTAATGTTTACTTTAAAGTTTTTGGTTAAAGCAAAATTTCCGTCGTTTAAAACAACACTCTGAGGCCAGGGCATAAGATTTAACTGCTCTTTCTTAATTTGGGCAGTAGAAGTTAAACCTGCTAATAGTAGGACTAATAAATATTTCATTTTAATTTGTTTGAAAAGATGTCACTGGAGCAACATTAATAAATTGGATAACAAAAAAACAAATTCAGACGACTTTCTAGAAACCCTCACAAATCGCTATGAAAGTCAATCTGAATTTTGTAGTTTGATTCGCTCTCACCCGAATCCTTTTTAAAAACAACGCTAATAGTCAAAACGCTTAAACGCCTCGATAGCTTCATACTCAGCCAAACCTAAATCATCGTATAAGATGGCTGTATTTTTATTACGATCTTCTGCCCTAACCCAAAATTCTCTGGAGTCGTTTCCTTGAAACATTACTCTGTCTTTTTGAGACTGGTGGTATAAAATCGCGTGACGTTTCAATAATACTTCTGATGGAGAAAGCGGAACGGCCATATCAATTTCGTGAATGTCCCATTCGTGCCATGCGCCTCGGTAAAGCCACAACCAGCAATCATCCATGTATTTCTCCGGTTTCAATTGTTTCATGGCAGCAAAAATAGCATTTAAACAAACTTCATGCGTTCCGTGCGGATCTGCCAAATCTCCGGCTGCAAATACCTGATGTGGTTTTATTTTTGCAATAATATCTTTTACAATTGCAATGTCTTCAGGTCCTAACGGATTTTTCTTTACTTGTCCTGTTTCATAAAATGGAAGATCCAGGAAATGAGTATTCTCATCTTTTAAGCCAATGTATCTTGTTGCTGCATAAGATTCTCTTCTTCTGATTAGTCCTTTTAATTTTCGAACTTCCAAAGAATCAATTTGATTTTCTGATTTGCTATTCAAAAAGTCAATAACAGATTTGAAGTTTATTCCGCTGCCGGCTTCGCCAATAAAATCTTTGGCAACCTCAGCAAATTTTAATGCTTCGTCATCTGTAACAGCTATATTTCCGGAGGTTTGATATACCACGTGTACATCATGACCTTGTTTTATCAATTTTGAAAAAGTTCCTCCCATAGAAATCACATCATCATCCGGATGTGGACTAAAAAGAATCACTCGTTTTTTTGCAGGATTTGCTCTTTCCGGACGATGTGAATCGTCTGTATTTGGTTTTCCACCCGGCCATCCTGTGATGGTATGCTGCAATACGTTGAACATATTGATGTTCAAATCATAAGCAGAACCTTCTTGCGCCAAAAGATCAGACATTCCGTTATTATTGTAATCACGGTCTGTTAATTTTAATATCGATTGTTTTGTTTTTTGGCATAACCAAACAATCGCTTTACTTTTTAATTCTTGTGTCCAGATACATTCTCCCACAAGCCAAGGCGTTTTAAAACGCGTTAATTCTACCGCTGCTGACTGATCTAAAACGAAAGTCGCATTGGGGTGGTTTTGTAAAAATGTAGCAGGAACTTCTGAACTGATATCACCCTGAATAGTTCTTTTGATGATATCGGCTTTGTTTTGTCCCCAAGCCATTAATACGATTCTTTTTGATCTCATAATGGTAGAAACTCCCATAGTGATAGCACGTTTTGGAACGTTGTCTATACCATTAAAATCTGATGAAGCATCTACTCTTGTAATGTGATCCAGTGTAATAATTCTGGTTCCGGAGTTAATGTGCGATCCCGGTTCGTTGAAACCTACGTGACCTGTACGACCGATACCTAATAACTGAAAATCAAGTCCTCCCGCATTTTTAATATTCATTTCATAATCGATACAATATTGATTTAATTCATCAATAGATACCGTACCATCAGGAATATTAACATTTTCCGGTTTAATATCAATATGATTAAAAAGATGCTGATGCATGAAATAATGGTAGCTCTGATTGTTCTCTTTTGTCATTGGATAATATTCATCCAGATTAAAAGTGATTACATTGCTAAAACTTAGTCCTTCTTCTCTGTGCATTCTCACTAATTCTTCATAAACTTTTATAGGAGAAGAACCTGTTGCCAAACCCAATACACAAGATTTATTTTTTTCTTGTTTGGTTCTGATTAATTGTGCAATTTCCTGGGCAACGATTATTGAAGCTTCGGCAGAACTTTTGAAAATTTCGTTGTGGATTTTCTCAAATCTGGTCTCTTCAAATTTCCCTGCACTTTTATAGCTGATATCAGGTTTTATTTCTAAAGCACTTTTCATTTTTTTCTTTTTTTGGTATGTACAATTTTGGTTTTTGAAATGGTATAAGCAATTTTCACTGCTTATACCATTTACTAACCAAACTTAAAATCTTATAATTCTTTGATATTTTTTAGAAATTTGGAGCATCAACATCCCACCAAAGTCTTGTTCCTCCATTATCGGAACCTCCAAGTTTTGCAATTCCTGAATCTACACCACCTTGATTACCATCTTTTTCAGACTGAACAAAATTGATTCTTCGTACTCCTAACTCAGTAGAAATTGTTCCTCCACTGTAGTTTTTAAGTACCGGGAAAAGTTTAGGATAACCTGTTCTTCTGTAATCAGACCATGCTTCTTGTCCTTCAGGGAAACCTGCAATCCATTTTTGAGTAATAATTTTTTGCAATTTCACTTCGTTAGTTGCAGCTTCATCCCAGGCAACGGTAACATTATTAACTGCAGGAGAATTGTTTACAGGAAATTTAGGATCAACATAAGCTTTAGCTGTTTTTACATTATCAGCAATATAACCTACAACACCAGACGCATCTCTTTGTCCAAATGATACCGTAATACCTTGCTCATACAATGATTTAGCATCGCCTCCCATGTCCCAGCCTCTTAAAGCTCCTTCTGCTCTTAAGAAATAAGCTTCGGCAGCAGTCATTAAAACAATCTCATTTGATTTCCCAGGAGCTCCAATACCAGAAAAATTCTGGTGATCTGCCTTAGCAGCAATATCAATTCCGGTACGAACACCTTTGTATTCACCAGGATATTGAGATGATGTATCAAAATAACCTTCAAGTCTTGGATCTTCATATCCACCCATAATTGATTCCATATCAGCACCCATACGGATATCTAACCATGAACCACTAATTGTTGCAAGCGGGTTTGTGAAAACCGGAGATACAATTTTAAATAAATCACCGTTCGACTGCATTACACCAAATTTATGTGCTACTGCTTTTTCAGCTTCAATTTTCGCTAATGCAGGATTTGCTTTTACAATACGCATTGCTAATCTTAAACGAAGCGTGTTAGCAAATTTTACCCATTGTTTGTATTTTCCTTTGTATCCTGATAAATCGGTTGATTTAAAAGTACTTTCTCCAGTATCTCCGTCATCAACTCTTTGTGTCAAATCTGCAACCGCAATATCCAATTCATTAAAAAACTGATTGTAAACTTCTTCCTGGCTGTCATATTCTGTAGGACTTAATTCTCCGTATTTAGAATATATGATTGGTCCAAAAGTATCTGTTAGCCTGTGCATACCTTCCACTTTTAAAATCAGTGATAAAGCATAAAACTGATCAAATTTTCCTTTTGAAAGATCTTCAATGTGAACGGCATTATACATTACATTCTTATAAGCATATTCCCAGATAAATCCATTCCAACCATCAACTAATGAATAAGTTGTATTATTTATCCCTCCTGCAAAACCTGTTGGAGTAGCCATATATCCTGACCAGATATCACTGTTTAAGTTTTGCTGTAATTGGTAAACCCACTCGAAATTTGCTGTAATTACCTGAATATTATTAAATATTGGTCCAAAACCTTGTTTGATATGATTAAAGTCCTGCTCTAATAATTCTGGTGTAATTCCTTGGTCATTGGTGTTAATTTCCTCAAAATTATCTGTACAACCAAATGCTGAAAGCAATGAAATACAGATAGCTGCTTTTGTTATTTTATTTAGTTTCATGTTGTTAATTTTAGAAAGTTACATTTAAATTAAGACCGATACTTCTAGTAGATGGTAAACCATAAATATCTACTCCTTGTAAACCCTGACCTGTACTTAATGCAATGTTTGGATCAAAAGGTGCATCTTTATAGATAAAGAATAAATTTCTGGCAATTAAAGAGATACTTGCTGATTGTATAAAAGGTAAATTTTTAGGACTGAAATTGTATCCGATAGAAACTTCTCTAACACTTACGTTTGTTGCGTCATATACATATTCTCCTGTGATACCTGCTCTACCTCCAACTTGTGTATAATAAGATTTTGCATCCATTGTTGTTACCGCTGTACCATCACTTGCTCTTACTGCATTAATTGCAACACCTCCGGCATTTCTTGCATCTCCTGTAGCTTTTGAAACTCCAAAAGAATCATTTTGAGCTTCTGTTAAGCTCATTACATCGCCACCAAAACGACCATCAATCAATACATTTGCAAAGAAAGAACCAAATTTAAATGAGTTTGACCAACCTAACATAAAATCAGGATTAGAATTTCCAACTTCTTCAAATTCTGTTTTTTGAATTGTTCCGTCGTCATTCAATAAAATTCTGCCCTGATCGTCTTTTTTAAAGTTGATTCCTTCGATTACTCCGTAAGGTTTTCCTTCTACTAAAGCATATCTGTAACTGTTTACTCCAGCTTCAGTTAAGTTAACTCTACCTCCTAATTCAGTAGGAATTTCTTTTACTTTGTTTTTATTTTGAGAAAAGTTTACTGTAGTATCCCAGGAAAATTTATCTCCTCTGATAATTCCACCTGTTAAAACAACCTCAAAACCTTTATTTTCAATACTTCCTGCATTAATTCCGAAGAAATCATAACCCATATCATTTACCGGAGCAACAACTTGTAAGTATTGGTTTTTAGTTTCAGAGTTGTAGTAAGAAATTTCAAAACCTAATCTGTTGTTAAACATTCTCCACTCTGTACCAAATTCAAATTCAGATTTTAATTCCGGTTTTAAAGTTTCTCCTGGTCTTGGTCCTACTTTAGGATTTATTGCAGAAGAACCCGGAGTTGCATAATAAGTAGGATTAGTAACAAATGGATAAATATCATTACCAACCTGTGCATAAGTACCACGAACTTTTCCGTAGTTAATCCATTCTGGCAATGTTGTCATTTCGCTGATAAGAGCCGTTAAACCCACAGATGGATAAAAATAAGAGTCTGGTACTGTAGATGACCAGTCGTTTCTGCCTGAAAGATCTAAGAACAACATGTCTTTATATCCAAAAGTAGTTGCTGCAAAAACTGACTGCACTTCTCTTTGAGAATCTATTGTTTGATAATTTCCTGTATTATTATTAAAATTATGAAGTGTAAACCAGTTACTAACGTTTAAACCTCCACTAATTCCTGAATCTAAAATCGTTTTATCATTCGTTAATGTATTTGTAATACTCGCGCCAATATTTGCATTGAAAGTAAAATCAGTAGCAAATTTTGCATTAATTGTCGCAATTAAATCTCCATAACGTTGTGTGCTTAAAGAATTTTCATTTATATATCTTCCGTTTGTATGAGAAAGTGTTCCTTGTGTTGTAGCATAGATTTTTTTATCGAAAACACTAGTTACTCTGTTATAGCTGTATCTTGATGCAATGCTCAACCAATTATTAGCTTTGTAAGTTAAAGACAATGCTCCGTTAAAGAAATCATTTTTATCTTCAGATTTGTTTCTGTTGATTGCCCAATATGGATTTTGCATAATATCTCTATTCGTCATCCAGTTTTGCGCCATTAAGTTTCTTGTAGGATTAAATACCTCATAATTATTTTTGTAATAATCGAAGTCATTTCCTCTTGGCATCAAATAAACTCCTGTTAAAGGGTTAAAATAAAATCCGTTTACTGGTTTATTTGCAATTGTTTGAGAAGTATAATTTGCATTAGCAGCAAAAATTAATTTATCATTAAAGAATTTAGCTGTTTGTCTAATACCAAAGTTATTTTTCTTTAAGCTGTTTCCAGGAACAATACCTGTAGCAGAAGTATTAGCATAAGAAAATGCTGTAGAAGAATTTTCAGAACCAATTGAATATCCAACTGAAGTAATTTGAGTAGTTCCTACATCAAAGAAATCTTTTACGTGGTCTTTTGTTTTTCCAGCAGCTCCCCAAGTTTCATCAGCTCCCGGAGCAGCAATATAATCTGTTTGGAATTTAGGCATGTAAGCCGCTTCTTCAAAAGTTGTAACAGATGAAGCAGAAATATTGGCTTTTCCTGATTTAGCTTTTTTAGAAGATAATAAAATAACACCGTTTGCTCCCTGAGATCCGTATAATACAGAAGCTGCAGCGCCTTTAAGGACTGTCATTCCTTCGTAATCATCAGGATTAACAAGAGAAATTACATCTCCTCCATCACGGTTACCACCAGATAAACTACCAAATGAATCGTTTGGCTGACCTGCACCTGAGTTCAACATTGGAATACCATCAATAACATATAAAGGCTGGCTGTTAGAAACAGAAGAATTTCCACGAATAACTACTTTTGTAGATCCTCCAGTACCACCAGAACTTTTAGTTACGGCAACACCGGCAATTTTACCCGCAATAGTATTGATAACGTTAGCATCTCTAACTCTTGTTAACTCTTCACCTTTAAGCTCCTGAGCTGCATATGTTAAAGATTTTCTTGTTTTCTTTAAACCTAATGATGTTACAACAACCTCGTTAAGAGCGTTTGATGCTGCCTGTCCCATCTTAACGTTAATTGTAGTCGCATCGCCTACAAGTATGTTTTGAGTTTCAAGACCTACATAAGTAAAAACCAATGTTTGTCCTTTTTGTGCTTCAATTGTGTACAAACCGTCAAAATCGGTAGTTGCACCTTTTTGACCTCCTTGTACTGCAACAGATGCCCCTGGTAATGGCATCCCATCAGAATCTGTAATCACACCTTTGATACTTTTTACCTGAGCAAGCGAAACTTGCGCCGTAAAAGCAATCATAAAGATTAAGAAAATTTTTTTCATGTTAATTTATTTTGTTAGTTATGGTGTAAATTTATTCTTAAGGGATTGTTAAAAAAAATTATTTATACAAACGGCTTTATTTTTTAAACCAACGACATAAAACATTCAATAATGCGTTTCACGAAAACGTTTTCAAATCAATAAACGCTAACATTTTTAGTAATTATCAGAATTATATTTAATAAAAAAGAGTATTTGCTTAATAATTATGCATTATCATTTTTTCAACATTAAAACTGATATTTACATAATAATGAAGATATTAGCTAAACCGAAACCAAAAAATTAACAAAATTTAAAGAATATTACAGAAGTGATTAAGAACAATTATTGAATATTAATTACCACACAAACTGGTAGTTTTTATTTTTAGCGAAGTATACTTTTGATGAATAACATCTAAAAGCGAATAGGTATCAAAAGAATCCTGGGCAATTTCCCAAATCATAATTCCACCTGTGTTTTGAGAAGCAAATTCTACTTTTTGAGTTATTGTAGGTCTTCCGTTATAATAAATTTTTCCAACCTCATCCTGATCTGCAAATTGAGTTCCTGCAGCTACAATTTCTCCATAAGTCGAACTTGTAACTTCTTTATAAGTAAAATTATAACCATAAAAAGGTACGCCCAAAGTCAATTTTTCGCTTGGCACATTTTGTAGTTTATGCCAAAAATCTATTCCGGCTTTTGCGTTTTCAAAAGAGCTGTGTTGCCCGGGATTATCCGGTGTCCAGGGTCCGGTGCTATCATATGACATGATATTTAGAAAATCGAATGCATTTAAAGCTTCCTGACTTATATTTTCGAAACGCGAATTATTAGGCAAGGCCGCTGTTAAAAGTTTATTTTTCATTGTGAGTTCTTTTCTTAATTCTAAAACAAAACCGCTGTAACCTATTGTCACTGCATCCCATTCGAGATCAACATCGACTCCATCCAAATGATGAAGTTCTGTAAAATTTATAATGTTCTGAATTAAATTTGGCCTGTTTTCGGGATTATCAATTAGATATTTCCAATTTGATGCTACTTCTTCAGATAAAACTCCGCCTGCTAGCGAAATACTAATTTTAATGTTAGGATTAACTGATTTTACATATTTTATAAGTGCATCAATATCTCCCGTAAAATTCAAATTTCCATTTTTATCCGGATTTGCAAATGCTAAATTGAGATGCGTTAATTTGCAAAACTGAATCAAATTCATTTTATCAAAATTATCCGAAGATAAATACCCCACTACTCTGGCTGTTTTATTTTTTGAATTTTCCGGATCAATTTCTTTTTGATGTGAACAGCTATAAACTGAAAAAAGGGAACTTAGAAAAAAAAGGATGCCTAACAAGGCTTTATTTTTTATCATAATTTTTAATTTTAAACTATTGTTTTTAATTTAATTAGAATGAAAATAATACCTTATTAGGCATAACTTTATGTTTGGAAATTACCCTTTAATAGTTTCTAACAAATAGAAAGTTTGTGCTTATTTTTTTTCACGCAGATTTTGCAGATTAAGCAGATTTTTTAATTTTTAATTCCATAAAGTAACTAGCTAGTTTACATCCCACCAAACTTTACCAAGCCAGTCATTTTTTCCTCCCATTCTTGATAAGGCATCTAAATAGTTTTTCTCATTTTTTTGCATTTCATCATTCGGATAATACAAACGTGTTGGCACAACACCGCCGGTTCCAGAATCTGAATTTGTTATGGGCACTAAATGAGGATAACCTGTTCTTCTCCAGTTTGAATAAGCTTCGATACTATTGAATAAATAGGTAACCCAAATTTGTGTTCCTATTTGCTCTTTTTCTGTTCCGGCTACTAAAGGATTCGCCGTTAAATAGGTATTAATATCAGCCTGAGTTGCAGGCGCAGCACCGTAAATTTCCATTTGTTTAATCCCTGCTTCTACTCCATTTTTATAATAATCAGCGGCAGAACCTGAAATCCAGCCTCTCACAGCTGCTTCGGCCAATAATAATTGTGTTTCTGAATAACTAACATGTAAAAAAGGAGTTGTTCTTAGTTTTAAATAAGGCTGTATTCCAGAGGCCGAATTTGATCCACCGGGAAGATCCCATCTAAACATTCCCGGCTTAACACCTTCATATAGTGTTTCACCCGGCTGTATTGGCGACCACGGAACCACGCTGCTGCTTGTTTTTGGAGTTGCGATCATAGTTAATCTTGGATCGCCGTTATCTCTTAAAAAATCTATTAATAAAGAACTGAAATGGTCTCCATGCTCATCTGAAATAAAACCGTAAGACAATCCATTTCCTCTATAATCCAATCTGGACGGATCATCACTAAAAGGAAAATCCAAATGATGCATAATACAGTTGTCATCATTACCGGCAAAAACGCCATTTTGAAAAGCGGCTTTTACTTGTTTTTCAGCTTCTGCAGGATTTACTTCAGAGATTCTCATTGCTAAACGCAAACGCATGGTATTGGCTAATTTTTTCCATTTTGCAATATCTCCGTCATAAAACAAATCTCCTTTTATCGCACCTCCTCCGGCATTTAACTGATTAAAAGCTTCGTCTAATTCTTTGAAAAAAGAATTATAAATATCTTCCTGTTTATCATATTTTGGTGTTACAATTCCCTGAGAAAACCCCAATCCGGCTTCTGAATAAGGTACGTCACCATAAATATCGGTTAAACGATGTGCGATCATTACTTTCATAATTTTAGCAACAGCATTCATGTTTACAGCAGCGGGATCTGCACTGGTATTATCCAGAATATCAACAATACTTTTTATTTCATGGGCATAAACATTTCTCCATAAAGCGACTGCATACTCTTCGTTATTTTTAAATTTGCTGCCATATTCTGTTACTGCCCAAGAACCTGAATAATGCTGTACAAAACCTCCGGCATATATAAGGTTGGTTCTGTGTTGATAATATCCATCTCCGGACATACACAATTGAGTAAAGGTGAGCTGTCCTGCCGGATTTGGAGATAACGCCACCGGATCTTTTACCAGTTCGTCAAAATTTTCTGTACAGCCAACTACCGTAAATACTGCAAGTATGGCTACTATATATTTAATTTTCATAATTTACTTTTTTAGAATGTAACTTTAATATTAAAACCATACGATTTTCTTGACGGCAAAGAACCATACTCAAAACCTTGTCCGTTTCCAGAAGTATACATAGACTCAGGATCAATATTTGGTAAATCTTTATTAAATGTCAATAGGTTTCTGGCAAATGCCGAAATATAGATTGAACTTATTTTTGAGCTGCCAAAAACACTTCTGGGTATTGTATAGCCTAAACTTACCTCTCTTAATTTAACGTAAGAAGCATCATAAATAAAAGGTGCCGGTGTATTTTCAGTAACATTTGACCAATATGTTTGAGGATCTACAGGAGTCGTATTTTTTACGTACACCGGATTTTCAGCAGTTCCGGTATTTACAACTCCGTTTGCTACATAACCTGCTGTTGGAGTCCAATTCCCTACATTGAAATTTGGATCATTTGCAGCGGCTTCTGCTCTTGCAGCATTGTAAGCATCTCTTCCTTCTGTAGTTACATCCAAAAGTCCTTTTCCTGCGGCAACAGAGTTTGTCATAGAATATACATCCATACCAAACTTCATATCCAATAAAAATTGAAGTGTAATTCCTTTATAAGAAAATCTATTGGTTAAACCTGCCGCCCAATCCGGAAGCCCTTTTCCTAATTCTACTTTTGTATCTGTGTAAACAGGAAGACCGTTTGCCCCTACAATCATTTCGCCGGAAGGTGTTCTTTGAAAATCTTTACCAATAATAGTTCCGTATTGTCCGCCAACCTGAGCTACAATTGCTGCTCCGGCCCAGCGAGCCTCAGAAATAGTATAAGTATTAATGTCAGGATGTAAAGAAAGAATTGAGTTTTTGTTTTTTGAGAAGTTCAAATCAATTCCCCACTCAAAATCTTTAGTTTTAATTGGTGAACCCGATAAAAATATCTCGATACCTTCATTACGCAATTTCCCTGCATTTACAGAAAGAAACTCATAACCCGATGTTGCAGAAGATGCTAAATCAAGCGTTTGATCTGCAGTATCTTCACGGTAAACTGTTATATCAGCTTTTAATCTGTTTTTAAAGAAAGCTGTTTCCAATCCAAACTCAATTCCTGTTTTTGATTGAAAAGTAAGATTCGCATTTGGTGCCGATGAATTTTTTATATTCACAACACTTTGTCCGTCATAAGCAGAATAAGTAGTATAATTTAATGCATTTTTATAAGCGCCCGGAGCATTAGAAACTTTTGCCCACGATGCTCTCAATTTACCATAAGAAAAAGTATCATTCTGAATAGCAAATGCATCTGAGAATACAAAACCTAATGAAGCTGCCGGATAAAAAGCATCTTTGGTTATCACACTAAACCAGTCATTTCTTCCAGTAAATTCAGCATATAAATAGCCTTTATAATCAAACTTTGCAGAACCGTAAACAGAATTTGTTCTTGTTTTGGTTTCTGATGGTGCGTTGATTGTCTGAGTCGAAAAATTACTAATATATTCTGTTCCCGGCTCAATAATATTTGTTCCCTGACTAGAATTTTCCTGTCTTCTAAAATCTCTTCTGCTTGTTCCTAAAATTCCTGAGAAAGTCAAGTCATTAGCCAATTTAATATCGCTAAAAGTAGCTATGATATCAGTATTCATTTCAGAAACAGTAATATCATTCAATCCAAGATAACCTGTATCTCTGCCCGGCCAGGTACTTCCAGCCGCCATAAAATCTTTAGTACCAAAATTATAAGTATCTAAACCGGTTCTAAAAGTCAATCCAACCCATTTTTCAAGTTGATACGTTCCGGTAACATTCCCCATAAAACGATTTTTCTTAGAGGTGTTATGATTGGCATCTACCGTAAAATAAGGGTTTAATTGATAAATATTATTATTCCACTTGTAGATTTCTCCTGTATCCGGATCTTGATAATTTTTCAACCAGGCCTGATCGATATTGGGTGCTAAACCACTCAAAGAATAACCTACGTTGTTTGGGGAATCTCCCAAACCTGGTCTGTTTTCGGTATTTTCAATCATGTAATTTACATTTGCCGCCAAAGTAAATTTTTCTGATTTTAAAGTAGCATTCAAACTGGCATCATTTCTTTCTAAACCTGAACCCGGAACAACATCATCATTTTTAAGATTGTTGAATCCAAAACGAATATAAGCATTCTCACTTCCGCCAGAGAGCGAAATTCCGTTAGTTGTTGTAAATCCTGTCTTGAAAAAGTCCTGAATATTATTGTCTACTTTAGCATAGGGTTTCATAGAACCATCAAATATTATAACCTGCTGCCCAACTGTTTCCGAGAATTTCGGTCCCCAGGCACTTGTAGTATATCCGTAAATTTCAGAAGGCGCTTTTGAGGGGTCCGGCAAAATCCCGTGAGATCCCGTTCCATAATCACTTTGAAAATCCTGATATTTAGCATTTACTCTGTCAAAACTAACACCGCTGGTAAGTTCTACCTGTAATTTACCTTTGCTTCCTTTTTTGGTTGTAATCAAAATTACACCATTCAAAGCTCTGGAACCATATAAAGCAGATGCTGCTGCACCTTTTAATACAGTCAGACTCTCAATGTTGTTCGGGTTTATACTTGAAATTCCGTCACCGTTATCTCTTCCATCAAACCATTTGCTTGATGCTGCAGTGTCATTAGACAACCCTGTATTATCAATAGGAACTCCATCTACAATATAAAGCGGCTGGTTATTCTCGCCTATACTGGAAATACCTCTAATAATTACCCTTGTACTTCCTCCCGCACCTGTGGCCGGTATAGAAACATCAACACCTGCAATTTTACCGGAAAGTGCCGTGGCTACATTGGTTGTAATTACCTTATTCAACTGGTCGCCTTTGATGTCCTGAACTGCGTAACCAAGTTCCTTCTTTTGTCTCTTAATACCTAATGCCGTAACTACAACTTCATCTAAGTTTTGGGTATTTTCTTCAAGCGCAACATTTACTTGCGGAGAATCTCCAATTGTTACAACTTTAGTTTTAATTCCAATGTATGAAAATACTAAAACATCTCCTTTTGATGCCTCAATACTGTACATCCCATCATAATCTGTTTGTGCTGCCTTCGCTGTTCCCTGGATAAGAACAGTAACTCCTGGCAACGGCAGTCCTTTTTGATCGCTTACTAAACCTTTTATTGTTTTTACTTGTGCAAGAATAACCTGCGACGTAAAAAAAACAACAAAGATTAATACAATTTTCTTCATTTTTGTCATGGTTTTGTTGGTTAAGCGATAAATCTATTGTTAAAATTAACATAAATAAAACTTTTTAAACAAACTACCCTAAACCTTAAACAAACAACAGAAAACAATCAATAATACGTTTTACGAAAACGATGCCTTTAAAAAATAATCGACGAAATGCCATTTTTGATAAAATTTTATTCAAAAGAATTGCGTTTTACCAACTAATTGTTTAAAGTTGCAAATTATTATTCCTAAGAATAATTACATTAACCCCCAATAATCAAAATTGAACGAAATTCAAAAATTAAAATTTGAAATAAAACTGCAAAATCATATTTGGTTTTGGGGAAGTTACTTTACTCTTAACTTTTTAAGATGGGGAGCCTATTTTAATGACTATCCTTATTCATTCAAATCTAACCTGATTGAATTTTCATTGCACATTCCGTTAGTCTATTTTAATCTTTTTGTTTTGGTACCGAAATTTGTACTAAAACAGAAATATATTCAATATACTTTTGCCTTGATTTTAAGCCTTTTCGGTATTTATTTATTAAAAACCGCACTTACCTATTATATTATATCTGAGAATATCTGGCCGGAAGCCAACAGAGAATATCATCCGTTTGAAATCAATCATATCGTTGCAGTTTGCATTGGAGAATTATATGTATTAGCCATGGCTTCATCTGTTTACCTGACTTTAACCTGGCTAAGGGAAAGAGAAAGAAACAGATCATTAAGAGAAAATCAGTTCAAAATCAAATTGAAGTATCTGGAGAATCAAATTCAGCCACACTTTTTCTTTAACACATTAAATAATTTATATGCCTTATCATTAGAATCTTCAAATAAGGTTCCTGACGTAATTATTAAGTTATCCAATTTGATGGAATATGTCTTGTATGATGTAAAAGGAACCAAATTTGTTCCGCTTATAAAAGAAATAGACTATATTCAGAATTATATTGAAATTGAGAAGTTACGGTTTGAAAATGTAGAAGTTACGATAAATCTTGAGTCGGATATTGAAGATATTGTTGTGCCTCCGTTAATCTTTATTTCGCTGGTTGAAAACGCCTTTAAACATGGCGGACTGAACAACAAAAACTTAAAAATCAAGATCAATTGTAAAGTTATTGATAATAAAAGGTTAGATTTTGAAATCTTAAATAATTTTGTAATTTCACAAAATCTTAACCCGAAAAGTGGTATTGGATTAGTCAATACCAAGAAAAGACTGAAATTAATTTATAAAAATGATTTCAGCCTAAAACACAAAACAAAACTAAATTACTATATAATCCGCTTGCAAATACCTATTCATAATGAAGATTAAATGCGTATTGATTGATGATGAGCCTTTGGCTATCAAAGTCTTGCAAAATTATTTCAATAATTTTACAGATTTTGAAGTGATCGGTACATTCAATAATTCTCTTGAAGCACTTGATTTTATCAACAGCACAACTGTTGATGCTGTCTTTTTAGATATCAATATGCCAATGATGACAGGATTTGAATTAATTAGTTTAATCGAAAACAAAACCAAAGTCATTATCACAACAGCTTTTAGGGAGTTTGCAGCCGAAAGTTATGATCTTGATGTTCTTGATTATTTAGTAAAACCCATTCCGCTGCCCAGATTTATAAAGTGCATTAACAAGATTACTACCGAATACAATTTAAAAAACAATATTAAGGTCGAAACCACAAAAGGTGATTCTCATATTTTTATTAAGGTTGATAAAAAAATGATGAAAATCAATATTGAAGAAATCCTTTTTATCGAAGGAATGAAAGAATATATTAAAGTTGTTACGCCTGATAAAACGTATATTACCCATAAATCCCTCACTTCTTTGTCTGAAGAATTACCGGCAGATCGTTTTTTGAGAATTCATAAATCGTACGTTATCGCCCTAAATAAGGTGAAATCTATCGAAGGAAACCGCATACAGATCCAATCTTACACCATTCCTATTGGTAGAAATTACAGTAAAGATGTTAAAAACAAAATTTTAGAGTAAATACAATTTCATTTTTCATTTTCTAAGTAGGTTAAAATTAACACATTGTTGAAAAAATGATGCCGTTGGTTTAAATTTAACATTATTTGTGCCTTTTTATTTTTTTTTGAAACACTTAACAAATATATTTACGGTCTTCAAAAAACAATAAAATTAAAAAATTAACCTTATCACAATTATGAGTTCAGAAAATGTGCAAACTAAGTGGGGACAGTTTATTCCTCTAGTTATCGTATTCTTCTTTTGGGGTTTTGTCGCTGCAAGTAACGACATCTTGATTCCTGTTTTTAAAACAGCCTTCAACTTATCTCAAGGAGAAAGTCAATTAGTATCTTTAGCTTTTTATATCGCTTACACCGTAGGATCGCTAATATATATGGGAATCTCCGCTTTAATCAAAGAAGATTTAGTTAACAGAATAGGATATAAAAACGGTCTTTCATTAGGTTTACTTATTTCTGCTCTTGGAACTTTATTATTTTATCCGGCTGCAAATACAGGATCTTTTCCTTTAATGTTATCTGGATTATTCATTGTAGCACTTGGTTTTTCATTACAGCAAACAGTTGCAAACCCTTTAGCAATTGCTTTAGGACCAATTACAACAGGATCTCAACGTTTAACTTTAGCAGGTGGAATTAACAATCTGGGTACTACAATCGGACCGCTTATTGTGAGTTTTGCAATCTTCGGATCAAGCACTGGATCATCTACTTTAAGCATCGAGAGTGTAAAAATTCCTTATTTAATACTTGGTTTGGCCTTTTTATTAGTTGCTATTTTATTAAAATTCTCTTCATTGCCAGACAGACCAGCTCTAATCGAAGAAGAAATCGCACATGATGGCGCAACAGCAAAAAAATCTGCATTACAATATCCACAATTGGTAATGGGAATGATTGCTATATTTCTTTATGTTGGTGTAGAAGTTTCTACTGCAAGTAATTTACCTGCATACATGGAAAGCAAATTAGGATTTTTAACTCAGGAAGTTGCTCCTTATATCTCTTTATATTGGGCAAGTTTAATGATTGGCCGTTGGACAGGAGCTATCGAAGCTTTTACTGATAAAGCCAGTTTACAACAAATATTACGTTTTGTAGCACCATATTTGGCATTTGGCGTATTTTTAGCTGTAAATGCAATTGCAAAACACGATTTAACACCGTTTTACATCTACGGATTAATTATCTTAGTATTAATTGCTGCTGATATTGCAAGTAAAGGAAATCCTGCGAGAATGTTATTAATCTTCTCTGTTTTAGGAATTGTTGCTTTAGCAATAGGAATGTCGACTAATGGTATTGTGAGTGTTTACGCTTTTACAAGTGTTGGTCTATTCTGTAGTACGCTTTGGCCATGTATCTTTACACTGGCAGTAAGCGGATTAGGAAAAAATACAAGCCAGGGAAGCAGCTTCCTAATCATGATGATTATGGGTGGTGGAGTTATCAGCTGGTTACAAGGTTTTGTTTCTGAATTCATTGGTATTCAAGCAAGTTATATTGTAGGTATCTTATGTTTTGCTTACCTTGCGTTTTACGCATGGAGCGTGAGCGGAATCCTTAGAAAACAAGGGATTAACTTTGACAAAAAACTTTCAGGAGGGCACTAAACCTTCTTTAAATAACAATATAAAAAATCCCAAATTCCAATTTTATAGATTGGAATTTGGGATTTTTTTTGACCTTATTCAGCAAACCCGACAGTCCCGAAGCTTCGGAATAAAACCTGTCAGGTTTGTCGATAAAAAATTCCAGCCGAAATTGGAATTTGGAATTTATTTTTTGGAATTTAATTTTTTTTTACTTCGCATTAATAATATTGCTTAAATTCTTTTTAAAAATGGCTTTATTTTGTTCCGATAAAGTATATACGACATCTTTATCGGCATGAATAATCACTTTATCAATATTCGTCGCTAAAAGTGCTTTTGGATCCTTAATTTTTAATGTACAGGCACCATCAAAATAACCATCTTCTTCGATTGTTTTTTTTGCAGCCAGAACAGTTCCGTCACTTAAAACAGCCGAAATTGTCATTGTACTATTTAATGTATTTGAATAAAAACCATCCATTACCAACAATAATCGGTATGAATTTTTCATTTCAGGACCTCTAAACTCGTGACGTGTAATATTATAACGTAAACCTTTTGCCAAAGTCTGGAATTTTGAAGTACAATCTAATTCAAAAGTAGCCACATCTCCGGCTTCGTTTACAGATGTTAATACTTTTGCCTGGGAATTTGCAGTGATATTTACTGCCAAAAATGCGAAAATCAGAATAAGTTTTTTCATATGTCATTCTTTTTGAGACACATAAAGATAAAAAAAATCACCATCTTTCTTACAAAAAATGGTGATTTTAATTATGTATTTAAGGTAAACTATTTGTTTCCTTTCTCAAAATCAGCAACAAACTGAGCTAATCCAATATCAGTTAATGGGTGTTTCAATAATCCGTAAATTGCAGAAAGTGGTCCAGTCATAACATCAGCTCCAATTTTAGCGCAGTTTACAATATGCATTGTATGACGCACAGAAGCAGCTAAAATTTGAGTTTCGTATCCGTAGTTATCATAAATCAGTCTAATTTCTTCGATCAGGTTTAAACCGTCTGTAGAAACATCATCAAGACGACCAATAAATGGAGAAACATAAGTAGCTCCAGCTTTTGCAGCCAAAAGAGCCTGACCAACAGAAAATACAAGTGTTACATTTGTTTTGATTCCTTTATCTGAGAAATATTTCGCAGCCATAACGCCTTCTTTTGTCATTGGCAATTTAACTACGATTTGATCATGTAATTCAGCTAATTCTTCACCTTCCTTAATCATTCCATCATAATCCAACGCATTTACCTCAGCACTTACATCGCCTTCTACAAGATTGCAGATGTCAACATAATGTTTCAGGATATTGTTTTTTCCTGTAATTCCTTCTTTCGCCATCAATGACGGGTTAGTCGTTACACCATCCAAAACACCTAAAGCCTGTGCTTCTTTAATTTGAGCTAAATTAGCTGTGTCAATAAAAAATTTCATAATTATATCTATTTAATTGTGTTGATTCTATTTGATGTCTTCGGCAACCGTAATCCGGTTTTTGCCGTTATCTTTTATTCTTTTTAATTCACAAAGAATGAGCCTGCTCACCTTACATAAATTTCGGTGCAAAATTACAACTTATAATTTTCCCAAAATTAAAATCTTAAAAATAATTCTACATTTCGATATTCCTCGTTATAATACCTTCATTAAAAAAGCGTATTTTTAAAGTCCAAATAAGTCCAAAAGTGCTAGAAGAGAATTTTCAACAAGACATTACTAATATCCAGAATATTACAATTGTACCAACTTTACTAAATGTAATATGCCAAACGACCGGAATGGGTTTTGCAGCCGTAGCAAGAGTTACAGAAGATCGCTGGATAACCTGCAGTGTTCAGGACAATGTTGCATTTGGTCTAAAACCCGGAGATGAATTACAAGTAAAAACCACAATTTGCGATGAAATTCGCCAGGACAGGAAAGCAGTAATAATTGACAATGTTAGTGAAGATCCTGAATTTCGTTATCATCATACTCCGGCAATGTATGGACTTCAAAGTTATATTTCGGTTCCGATTATGCTTAAAGACGGAAGTTTTTTTGGAACACTTTGTGCCATCGATCCGAAACCAAATAGCTTAAAAACATTCAAAGTCCGAGAAATGTTTAATTTGTTTGCTGATTTAATTTCATTCCACATCACAAGTATTGAAGAAGCAAACGAAAGCAAAACGATTTTAAAAGAGAAAGACAATCTTCTGGAAAAAACCGAAATTGAAAAACAAAAAGCTGTAAAATCAAAATCAGACATTGAGAAAAAACTTATTGAGAAAAACATCTCTCTTGAAAAAATGAACAATGAACTCGAGGCATTTAATTACATTTCGAGTCATGATTTACAGGAACCTTTGCGAAAAATTCAGCTTTTTACAGATACTATTGAACGTGAAGAACTAAATAATTTATCTGAAAAAGGCAAAACTGCATTCAATAAAATCAAGACTTCGGCTTTTAGAATGCAAAATCTAATTAACGACCTTTTAATTTATTCTAAAACAAAATTTGACGATAGAAAGTTTGTACTTAAAGACTTAAATGAAATTACCAGAGACGTTATCGAAGATCTTACAGATGAGTTTGAAAATAAAAATGTAGTTTTTGATATACAAGATTTAGGAAAACTTTCTGTAATAGAATTTCAATTCAGACAGCTTCTTTATAATTTGATTAATAATTCGATGAAATTTGCAAGTCCTGATCGAAATTTAATCATCACAATCTCATCAAAAATCACAAATGGAATACTTGAGAAACTTTCTCCTCTTACCAAATATTACCAAATAACCATTGCAGACAATGGCATTGGATTTGATCAATCTTATAACGAAAAAATATTTGGACTTTTTCAGGCCTTACACACAAAACCGATAAAAAGTACCGGAATAGGACTTACAATAGTCAAAAGAATTGTAGAAAACCATAACGGCTTTATTACAGCAAAAGGAATTTTAAATCAAGGAGCAAAATTTGATATTTTTATTCCTTTAGAATGAATAAGATAGCGTTTTTTTTTACCGCAAAGAACGCAAAGGTTTTTATCTAATTAAACTTTCTAAAAACACAAAGTTCGCAAAGCTAAGTAAACACAAAGCTTTGCGAACTTTTTATTTATTCTAATAAAAACTAACTGTAAAAAATCCTTGCGAACTTTGCGGTTAATTTTTTTTCATTACAATTGAATAATTATAGTTTATAATGGTTCATTAGCATTTTTTCATACATTTTATCCGGAAGTACACGTTTTAAAACGATCGAGAATTTCTGCATAAAAACACCTACTTTATAATGCACTTTTGGCTTTTTTTGCTGAATAATTTTGTAAACTGCCTCAGCCATTTCATTCGGATTACTTCCCGCATCAACATGTTCATTCATAGTAGCAAGCACATCTCCGTAAACTTTTTCATAAGCAGAACCTGAAATAACCGGCGCATGATAACGTCCTGAAGCAATATTGGTAGCAAAATCTCCAGGTGCTACGTTGGTGATCTCAATTCCAAAAGACTTTACTTCCATTCTTAAAGCTTCGGTAATTAATTCTAAAGCTCCTTTTGATGCAGAATAAACACTTCTGTACGGCAATCCCATATAACCGGCAATTGAAGTAATATTAATAATCAAACCCGATTTTTGTTCACGCATTTGTGGTAAAACCGCTTTCATAACTTCTATTGGTCCAAAAAAATTGGTCTCGAAGTTATTCTTGATTTCTTCTGTCGGAATTTCTTCCAAAGGCCCTGTAATTCCAACTCCAGCATTATTAATTACAATATCCAATCGCCCGGAAGTTTGAATAATTTTGGCTACCGCCGATTTAATAGATTCGGTATTTCGAACATCTAAAGCCACGAGTGGAAAAACAGAATTCAACACTTTTTCAGGGTTTCGACTTGTTCCATAAACAACGAAACCTTTTTGATGCAAAAATTCTCCAATAGATTTCCCGATCCCTGAAGATCCTCCGGTAATTAAAACGACTTTATTCATATTATGGGGTACTAGGTTATTTGTTATAAATTAAGAGATCTTTAAATTATTTTTTACCGCAGAGAACACAATCCCGATAGCTATCGGGATTCGCAGAGTCCACTAAGATTGAAGTTGTGTTTACACAATCTAAGTCCGCAAAGCTTTGCGTCCCGAAACTTCGGGATGCCTTTTCACAAAAGCTGAGAGTAAAAAATCTTTGCGAGCTTTGCTGTTAAATTTATTTACCCGTCCACAGGTTTTAAAATTCATCCAACTTTCCTCAGTACCAAAAATAAAAAAATCCTCCAGAAGGAAGACTACTTTTAAATTAATTCTAAAAAAAAATCCTGAAACATTTCAGGACATATAAAATAAAAAATGGCAAGCGACCTACATCGCACCGCTCAACCACGTACCCTTGCTATGTTCCCATCCTGGGGGAGTCTGCAGGAGCTGGTCGTGTAGGACTTGCCGGTGCAAATATACAATCTTTTTATATTTTTGCAAGAGCTTTGTTGCTATAAAAATATCGTCGTATATTGGCTTATTCAAATTTTTAACTATGAAAAAATATAACTTCCTAGCTGTCATTTTATTAGGAATCACATTAATTGGATGTGGAGATACAAAAAAAGGTGAAAATTCTTTATTTAACATCGATGATTCCGCTTTTCCTGCTCATTTTTCGTCTCAGGAATCAGTTTCTATTGGAATTTTAAACCCAAAATCAAAAGAAATTGATAGTATCTCTTACTTTGTAAATGACAAAAAAGTGGGAAGCAAAAAAGGAAATGAAAAATTTAAATTTGAATTAAAAGATCAAAAATTAGGATATCAATATCTAAAAGCTACCGTTTATTTTGGTGGAGATTCGTCTGATGCTACGAAACGAATCGAATTGGTTTCGAATGTTGAACCAAAATTATTGAAATATAAAATCGTAAATACATATCCGCACGATACAAAAGCTTTTACCGAAGGTTTAGAATTTCACGACGGTGTTTTATTTGAAAGTACTGGTCAGAAAGCAGATTCTTACTTTAGATCTGTTGATTACAAAACCGGAAAAGTGATTCAGCAAGTTGATCTTCCAAAGGAATATTTTGGTGAAGGAATTACTTTTATAAATGGTAAATTGTTTCAATTAACATGGCAGGAAAAAACTGGTTTTATATACGATGCAAAAACGCTTAAACTGGAAAAAACCTTTAAATACGATAAAGATATTGAAGGCTGGGGAATGACGCACGATGACAAATATATTTATCGCTCTGACGGAACAGAGAAAATCTGGAAAATGGATCCTGAAACCCAAAAAATGATTGATTACATTAATGTTTATTCCGGAACTTCAAAAATTAAAGTTCTGAATGAGCTAGAATTAATCGACGGAAAATTCTATGCAAATGTTTGGCAAAAAGATGCGATTGCGGTTGTAAATCCAACTTCGGGAGCTGTTGAAGGAATTCTGGACATGTCTGGTTTACGCAAATTTATCAAACATCCTGAAGCAGAAGTTTTAAACGGAATTGCTTATAATCCTGCAACAAAAACCATTTTTGTAACAGGTAAATATTGGGAAAAAATGTTCGAAATAACAGTTTCAGAATAGGATTACACATAGAGACAAACACGAATTTCACAAATTTTCACGAATTGATTAGTGTTAATTTGTGACCCGAGACCGTAGGACGAACTGGCGAAGCAAATTTGTGTTTTTATATAATTACTACACTAATTAAATTTCTTAATAATGATTACTTTAATCAAAAACATAAAAGAATTGCTTCAGGTTCGTGAAACGTCTGTTTCTAAGGTTTCTGGGGCTGAAATGGCAGTTCTTCCCACAATAAAAAATGCATTTTTAGTAATTGAAAACAATCTAATTGCAGATTTTGGGTTGATGGAAAATCTTCCCGAAATCAATGCAGATGAAGTTATTGATGCTACCGGAAAAATCGTTTTGCCTTCCTGGTGCGACAGCCACACACATATTGTGTATGCAGGAAATCGCGAGCAGGAATTTGTAGACCGAATCAATGGATTCTCTTATGAAGAAATTGCCAATCGCGGCGGCGGAATTTTAAACTCTGCTAAAAAATTAAACGAAACTTCTGAAGAAGAAATTTACGAGCAATCAAAAGTTCGTTTGGAAGAAGTAATGCATTTAGGAACCGGAGCGGTTGAAATAAAATCCGGTTACGGACTTACTATTGAAGGTGAGTTAAAAATGCTTCGCGTTATCAAAAAACTGGCAGCAAATTATCCTATTTCAATAAAAGCAACATTTTTGGGCGCTCATGCATTTCCTTTACATTACAAAGAAAACAAACAAGGTTATATTGATGAAATTATAACCAAAATGCTTCCGAAAATCACTCAAAATAAACTGGCAGATTATATTGATGTATTTTGCGAAACGGGTTATTTTTCTATCGAAGAAACAGAAAAAATTATGGAAGCCGGAATTCAATTCGGCTTAAAGCCAAAAATTCATGTGAATCAATTTAATTCTATTGGCGGGATTCAGGCCGGAATTAAATTTAATGCACTTTCTGTCGATCATCTTGAAGTTATGAACCCGGAAGATATTGAAGCCTTAAAAGACACGGAAACGATGCCTGTAGCTTTACCGTCCTGTTCTTATTTTTTAAGTATTCCGTACACTCCTGCCCGCGAAATGATAAAGGCCGGTTTACCACTTGCATTGGCAACTGATTTCAACCCCGGCTCCACTCCATCGGGAAATATGAATTTTGTGGTGGCAACAGCGTGTATCAAAATGAAAATGACTCCCGAAGAAGCGATTAACGCAGCAACAATAAATGGCGCATACGCAATGGAAATTTCTGAAACCCATGGAAGTATTACAAAAGGAAAAAAAGCCAATCTTATCCTCACAAAGCCTATTTCATCTTATTATCAGATTCCATATGCGTTTGGCAGTAATTTAATAGAAAGCGTTTTTGTGGAAGGTAAAGTTTTAGCATAAAAAAAGAGGAGTTTTAAGCTCCTCTTTTTTTGTATTATTTTTAAAGTATTCCTTATCTTAAAGAAAAACTAGTTTTAGAAACTAATTCGTCGTTATCAAAAACATTGATAAAATAAGTTCCTTTTTCGAAGTCTTTACCTGGTAAATCTTCAGAAACCTGTACAGTTTTGTTTTCGTACTGAATTGTTTTCTTGAAACTGTAAGTTAAAGTATTGTCTCCAAAACTTTCTGTTTTCTTATCTCCTAAAACATTGTTTTTAGCATCGATAACCTGAATATAATACGTTTTATCGCCAGATTTTGCAATTTGATTTTCAGCAATAGTAAAACTTACTTTTAAAACGTCAGCACGGCTTGCTTTATCAGTTTCAATTTGTTTTCCTGAGCTTTTCAATTTGTAAGCTGCAGTTTTTGTATTCAAAATTGATAATTTAGACCCTTTTTCAACTGTTTTAGCCAATTCTTCGTTCTGACCAACTAAAACTTCGTTGAATTTTTTAGATTCTCCTAAAACTACAATAGTACTATCTCTCTGAACTGTTAAAACACCATTTTGTTTTTTCAATTCATCGTTTTCAGCAACTAAAGTTTTCATTTTAGCCTGCATGCCTACAACTTGATTTCTGTATTTAGATACATCTCCTTTAGATTTATTTAAATCATCCATCAAAGCTACTACTTTATCTCTTTCCTGAATTAATTCATCAGACATTGAAGTGTTTTCTGCAATTGCAGCATCGTAAGTTGCTTTTAATTCCTGCAAATCTTTCATAACAGATTCTTTCTCTGTTAGAGTTGTGGTAAGTTCAGTTTTAACTACATCTGTATCAGATGATAATTTAAAAATATACACTAAACTTCCAATTAGTAGTACTGCTAAAACAGCGATTACCGCCTTTAGACTTGAGTTGTTTTTGTTTGGGTTTTCCATATTTTAATAATTTTCTTAAAAACAAATTTAATAATTAATATATCGTTATAACGTAAGTTACTACAATTATATTATTTTTGAACAATATTTTTTTTTATGGAGAAACTAATCCCATTTACTATTAATGATTTAGCTAAAGTAACCAACCATCGAAGTGGTGAAATTAAGTTTGGAGAAAAGATGATTATCATTCCAAATGGAGTTGATAAGGTCAATTTTCTGAAAGAAAGTGAAGCTAAATATGTACTTTTAGGAATTCCTGAAGACATTGGCGTGCGTGCTAATTACGGAAGACCGGGAACGGCATCTGCATGGAAAAGTGCCATAAAAAGCATTGCAAACATTCAGCATAACCGTTTTGCCAAAGGCAGCCAGATTATTGTTTTAGGACAAATTAATGTTTCTGCAGAAATGCGTGATGTTGAAAATCTTGATTTTAATGATATTGATGACCGCTCAAAATTAAGTCAGCTTGTTGAAAAAGTTGACAAAGAAGTTTCTCATATTATCTTTACTATAATAAAGGCCGGAAAAACGCCAATTATAATTGGAGGAGGCCACAATAATGCTTACGGAAATATTAAAGGTTCCGCTTTAGCAAAAGGAAAACCAATAAATGCTATTAATTTTGACGCACATTCAGATTTCAGGATTCTTGAAGGCCGTCATAGCGGAAATGGATTCTCTTATGCATATGAAGAAGGTTTCCTGAAAAAATATTTCATTTTTGGACTTCATGAAAATTATACTTCAAAAAGTGTTCTCGATATAATTAAAAAATTAGAAGATCGTGTACGTTACAATACTTATGATAGTGTAAATATTCGCAAAGAAAAAGATTTCGACAGAGAAATGGCTTTGGCTTTAGAATTTATCAAAACAGATTCATTTGGTATCGAGATAGATCTGGATGCAATTCCGAATATTGCCAGTAGCGCCATGACAATTAGCGGGTTTTCGATAGAAGAATTACGTCAGTTTGTTTCATTTTTCGGACAGCACAGAAATGCCGCCTATTTACACATTTGCGAAGGCGCGCCAGACTTAGATCAATCGCCAAATAATCATCTTATTGGAAAATTAATTGGTTATTTAATTACTGATTTCATAAAAGCAAACAACGAAAAAATTTAACTTATAGGAACTGAAAATTAGATCATTTGCCAAATAAACCCCAATTCAAACAGACCATTGGCTGAATAAACCTATCTTTGCACAGATTTTTAGTACTTAAAACTAAATTTCTTAATACCTAAGATATGTTATTTGAAGATTTATCACTTTCCAAAAGTATACAAAAAGCCGTATTTGAAGAAGGCTATTTAAACCCCACACCTATTCAGGAGCAATCTATTCCGATCGTTTTGGCAGGAAGAGACCTTATTGGCTGTGCACAAACAGGAACAGGAAAAACAGCAGCATTTGCTATTCCAATCATACACCAATTACACCGAATTGTAGGTTCATCAAAAAAAGCCAAACAAATTCGCGCCCTTATAGTTACGCCAACCCGTGAACTTGCAGTTCAGATTGGGCAAAGTTTTGACACTTATGCCAAATATACCAACCTGACGCAATTAACGATTTTTGGCGGCGTTTCTCAAAATCCGCAAGTTGATACTTTGAAAAAAGGTGTTGATATTTTGGTTGCCACTCCGGGAAGATTACTGGATTTACAAAAACAAGGTTTTCTTGATCTTGATCATTTGCATACTTTAGTTTTGGATGAAGCCGATCAAATGCTTGATATGGGTTTTATCAATGATGTGAAAAAGATTGTAAAATTAACGCCTAAAAATCGTCAGACTTTATTATTCTCGGCTACAATGCCTATCGCAATTAGAGAATTGGCCGAAATGTTTTTGCAGGATCCTGCAAAAGTAGAAGTTTCGCCCGTTTCATCAACTGCAGAAAATGTAGAGCAGCGTGTGTATTTTGTTGAAAAAACAGAGAAAAGAAATTTACTTTATCATTTAATAAAAAACGAAAACTTATCGAATGTTTTGGTTTTTTCGAGAACCAAACACGGAGCGGATAATGTTGTAAAAGCATTGCGTAAAAAAGATATCCCGGCCGAAGCAATTCACGGCGATAAATCTCAAAATGCAAGACAACGTGTTTTAGACGCTTTTAAAAATAAAGAAGTTGGTGTTCTTGTTGCTACAGATATCGCCGCAAGAGGAATTGATATTGATCAATTGCCTTTTGTAATTAATTTTGATTTGCCGAATATTCCTGAAACTTACGTACACCGAATTGGTAGAACGGGACGTGCAGGAAATGGCGGAATCGCAATTTCATTTTGCAGTAAAGATGAACATCCTTATTGGAAAGATATTCAGAAATTGATAAAAGTTGATGTAAAAACAATTACTGATCATCCTTATCAATGGCATGCAGGAAGTCCTGAAGCAACTGCTGAGAAACCTAAAAACTCAAACCGCAGTGGTGGCGCTCATAAATCGAGAAAGTCAAACGCATCCAAACAAAACAAAAAGCGCTGGTATTAGGAGATAAAATTCAAACACGAATTTCACTAATTTACACAAATTCTAATAGTTAAGTTACTTTGTGAAATTAATTTCACAAAGTAATAATTAGTGTAAATTCGTGAAATTCGTGTTTAACATCCTACGTTTTTTGTTTCATAGATTAAGTAATTCATAATCTTAAAGAGTTTTACAGGCTCAAAAGGTTTTATGATAATATCATTCATACCCGAAGATATTGCTTCATCTGTAATTTCATCTTTATCAAAAGCAGTTAGAGCAACAATAGGAGTCTTTATTCCTAATTGGCGAATTCTTTTTGTGGTTTCAAATCCATTCATTAATGGCATGTTTATATCCATCAAAATAAGGTCAAAATCTTCGTTTTCTAGTATCTGCAAAGCACCAAAACCATCATCAACCACTTTGCATATATAATTATTTTTTTCAATAATTTTTCTGGTTACCAATTGATTGATCAGATTATCTTCGACAACTAAAATTTTATATATTTCATCAGAAGTTAAGTCAACCTGAATTTCATCAATAATATCCTTTGTTTTTGCCGGATCACATTCAAAAGGAATGGTGAATGAAAAAGCGGTTCCTTCACCTATATCACTTTGCAAAAGTATTGTTGTTCCAAAAAGCCCCAATAATCTTTTTACAATACTTAAACCTAATCCTGTTCCTTGATAATCTTCGTCTTTTCTTCCAACCTGAACAAATTTTTCAAAAATCTTACCCTGATCAGCAATTGCTATTCCTACTCCATTATCTTTTATATGAAATTCTAAATAATGGTATTTTCCTTCTGATTTTTTAAGGTTTACGATAATTTCAACTTCGCCATCTTTAGTAAATTTCAAGGCATTACTAACTAAATTCATCAGTATTTGAGCCAATCTTAATTTATCGCCAATTAAGTATTCCGGAATGTCCCGGTCAATACTGACTGAAATTTTATTATTGTTTTTTTGCGACAAAAACGAAAGTGAGTTTTTGATCATTGCAATTTCATCAGAAATATTAAATGTCAGGTTTTCCAGAACGACTTTATTTTCTTCTATTTTATTAATTTGAAGAATATCATTTACCAACGATAATAAATATCTAGCAGAGAATTTTAAGGAACTCAGATGCTGACTGTTTGATAATTCTTTATGTTCTTCCAGCAGCATATTTGTTATCCCCACAACTCCATACAAAGGCGTACGCAATTCGTGGCTTATAGTAGAAATAAATTGTGTTTTAAGCAAAGATGCTTCTTCAGCGATTTCTTTGGCTTGTAAAAGTTCTAAATTGTGTTTTTTCTTGTATCGGATATTCTTGATCAGCGTAATAATCAGTAAAAGGAGAATAAACGAAATTACGATAAACAAAATAACAATAAGTCTCGATTTTTTCAGGCTCTGATATTGTGATATTTTTTCGTTTTCAATTTTATCAATCTGTCTTTTGTATTCGTCCAATTCGAGATTAAACCCGGCAATAGAAGCCTTTTTTAATTTCTCTTCATTATATAATTCTTCGGTAATTTTATTAAATGCAGAAAGATTTTCATAAGCTTCCTTGTATTTTTCAATTTTGGTTAAAAACTTAGAATATTCTAAATGACTATATGATAAATCTGATTTTTCTATACTGTTTTTACCTGCTTCAATCGCTTTTAAAAAGTAGGTATTCGCATTATCATTATCTTCCTTATAACTGGAATACATGCCGTTAAGCATATTCACAACTACATCTGTAGATTCGTCGCCGTATTTTTTTTTATTAGCGTCGATATATTTCAAATACGGATATCCTTCTTTAAAATTACCATAATCAAAATTAGCCCAGGCAATATTTACGTTTGTAAAATATACCTGACTCAAATCATTTATTTTTAAACCATATGCAATTGATTTTTTATAATACCGAATCCCTTTATCAAATTGCTTTCTTTCAAAACAATATATATTTCCTAAGTTATTGTAAAGACTATATTTTATAGAATCGTTATTGGTTTTATTGGCGTAAAACAAACTTTTGTTATAGAAAAAAATAGCCTTGTCAAACTCTGATAATTCGCTATAATTTCCTGCAATGATTTTATACGAACGCGCTATTAAGTAGTCGTTTTTTAGGGCTGTTGCATAATTTAAAGCTACACGGGAAGTAATTAAGGATTTTTCGAAATTGGAATCTTTATAATCGAACCAGGCCTGTTTTACAAGTTTGTTTATCTTGTCTTCAGAAATAATTTCAGATTGTGCAATCGCCAAATTGTCAGCACAATTCAGAATTAAAAGTAGGGTTAAAAAAATGCGTATTTGGGGCATAAATAGGCTAGTTTCATTCAAATATACGTTTAAAAATAAAAAAAAGCTGTATTTCAAATAAAAATACAGCTTTTTTCTTATTTTAAATATTCCAAAGAAAACTACAACGTTTTTCTCGTGAAGAAAATTTTAGTTTTCAGAAACAATATCAGATTCTTTATCGTTCTCCCATTGTCCCACAACTGAAGTTGCCAAAGCATTTCCTAAAACATTGGTTGCACTTCTAAACATATCACAAAAGTGATCAATTGGCAATATTAATGCAATACCTTCAATAGGAATATCAAACATACCACAAGTTGCCGCTACTACAACTAAACTTGCTCTTGGCACGCCTGCAATACCTTTACTGGTTAACATTAAAACCAAAAGCATAACCATTTGAGTTCCCAGATCTAAATGAACGCCATAAAATTGGGCGATAAAAATACTGGCAAAAGTCATGTACATCATACTTCCATCCAGATTAAATGAATATCCAAGTGGTAACATAAAAGATACAATTCTGTCTTTTACACCAAAACTCTCTAATTCCTCTGTTAATTTAGGAAAAACAGCTTCACTACTTGTTGTTCCAAAGGCAATTGCCAACGGACCAATAATACGTTTTAATAGTTCTGTCATTCTTCCTTTTAGGAAAATATACCCCACAGCGATTAAAACAACCCATAAAGTACTTATACCTATTAAAAATGATCCGAAAAATTTAAAGTACGTAATCACTAATTCTTCTGTATCTCTAATAGCAAAAACTCCTGCAATGGCACCAAAAACCCCTATTGGAGCAAAGTTCATTACATAATTTACCATTTTTAAAACAATATGCGAAACTTTATCCAAAGCATTTATAACCGGCTTTACAGTATTTCCTAAAGATGCAGCGGCTAATCCAAAAAAGATAGAAAATATTACAATCTGCAAAATTTCATTTGTTGCCAATGCTTCAAAAATACTTTTGGGAACAATATGTTCTACGAAATTATCAAAAGATAACGTTTTTGTTTTACCGGTTACTTCTGAAGCAGAAGCCATATCAATATGCTCTAATTTTATACCAACTCCCGGCTCTAAAACATTTACATAAAACAACCCGATTAATAATGATATAAACGAAGCAGTAAAAAACCATGCTAATGCTTTTCCTCCAACTCTTCCAACAGTTTTTATATCTCCCAGTTTAGCAATACCCACTACTAAAGTAGTAAATACCAAAGGCGAAATAATCATTTGTACCAATCGGATAAAAATGGTTGCTAACATTTTTATTTTACTACTAAATGATTGCGCTGCCTCAGGTGAAATCGAATTGTGCAATATAATTCCGAGAATAGCCCCAAGAACCATTGCTACTATAATTTGACCCGTTAATCCTGAAAGAAATGATTTTTTTTTGGTTTCTGTAACTTGCATTAAATAGTTTTTTAGATTAAAACATTAAGACCCTCACTGTCTTAATTTTTATTAATATGTTTTGTTGATTAAATAAAAATCAGCCAAAACAATCGCGGCCATTGCTTCAACAATAGGCACTGCACGAGGTACAACACACGGATCATGACGGCCTTTACCGGTCATTGGTGTGATATTTCCTTTATTATCAAGTGAATCCTGAGTTTGCATGATAGTAGCAACGGGTTTAAAAGCTACTCTGAAATAAATATCCATTCCGTTGCTTATTCCACCCTGAATTCCTCCGGAAAGATTTGTTTTTGTAGTTCCGTCAGGATTGTATAAATCGTTGTGTTCGCTTCCTTTCATTTCAGAACCCAAAAATCCGCTTCCGTATTCAAAACCTTTTACGGCATTTATAGAAAGCATTGCTTTTCCTAATTCAGCATGAAGTTTATCAAAAACAGGTTCGCCTAAACCAACCGGAACATTTTGAATCACACAGGAAACAACACCGCCAACAGTATCTCCCTGTTTGCGAATATCACGAATATATTCTTCCATAATCGCTGCTGATTTTTCGTCAGGACAACGAACAGGGTTACTTTCAATTTTAGAAAAATCCAATTCCTGATAAGGTGTATCTAAATGAATAGGTCCAACAGAAGAAACGTAAGCATTAATTTTAATTTCGGGTAACATTTGCTTAGCAATTGCACCTGCAACTACTCTGCTTGCTGTTTCACGTGCAGAGCTTCTTCCGCCACCGCGATAATCACGAAAACCATACTTTTGATCATACACATAGTCTGCATGGCTTGGTCTGTAATTGTCTTTTATATGAGAGTAATCGTCTGATTTTTGATTGGTATTCGGAATAATAAAACCTATTGGAGTTCCCGTAGTTTTACCTTCAAATATTCCTGATAAAAACTGAACCGCATCCGGTTCTTTACGTTGGGTTACGATTGCAGATTGTCCTGGTTTTCTGCGTGACATTTCAACTTCAATCGCTTCTAAGTCAAGTTGTATTCCCGACGGGCAACCGTCTATAATTCCGCCTAAAGCTTCTCCGTGTGATTCTCCAAATGTGGTTACTTTATATAGTGTGCCGTAGCTATTTCCTGCCATTGTAATTTGTTTTGAGCAAATGTAAGTTTTATGAATTAAATTAAAAAATTTAAAATTGGTATTATTAAATAAAGGTTAAGTTGTTTAAAAATCACAATTTATTAAAATTGTAGCCAAATTGGTAACCTTTTGATAAAACAAATCTCGTGTTAGATTCTTTTATTTGTTAAACTTCAAAATAAGAAAAATTGAAAAAGAGAAATGTCGAGTTGGTCATTCTATCAGATGTCCATTTAGGAACTTACGGTAGCCACGCCAAAGAACTAAACAACTATCTATCAAGTATAAAACCCAAAACATTAGTCTTAAATGGCGATATAATTGATGCCTGGCAATTTAGAAAATCATACTTTCCAAAAGCCCATTTGAGGGTGATTCAAAAAGTAATCGGAATGGCTTCCAAAGGCACAAAAGTGTATTACATTACCGGAAACCACGACGAAATTCTAAGAAAATTTACAGATATGAATATGGGTAATTTTGCTCTTGTCGATAAATTAGTTTTAGAATTAGACGATAAAAAAGCATGGATTTTTCACGGAGACGTTTTTGATGCTTCTGTACAACATTCAAAATGGATCGCAAAATTGGGTGGTTTAGGTTATGATTACCTCATTCTTACGAACCGTTTTGTCAATTGGATATTATCTAAACTGGGCCGCGAACCTTATTCATTTTCCAAAAAAATAAAAGCAAGCGTAAAAAAAGCAGTTAAATTCATTTCTGATTTCGAAACTACAGCTACTGATTTAGCTATAGAAAAAAACTACGATTATGTAATTTGCGGTCATATTCATGAACCTAAAATTATCAAAAAAGAAAACAAACACGGTTCTACATTATATTTAAATTCAGGGGATTGGGTCGAGAATTTAACAGCTTTAGAATACCACAAAAAACGCTGGAAATTATTTTCGTATTCTCAAACTAACTTCACAGAAGAAGAAAATCTTTTTGAAATGGAAGACATTCTGAGCAACCATTTAATTACCTCTATTCTAAAACAAAAATAACGCTCAATTAATAAATTGCTTCGGACTTAAATAGCAAATTGATTTTTAAACAGACTTGCAAATAAGTCAAAATGTAAATTATATAACAATTTTATAGAATCTTATACGTTTTGACTTTTAGAGTAATTGTAAGTTTGAATAAAAATTAATAACAATCATGAAAAAAATCATTTTATCTGCCTTTATGCTGTTAGGTTTAGCGTTTACAGCGCAATCACAAGAAATTTCAAAAAATGCACTGGGATTACGTCTGGGCGACAACAACGGTTTTGGAGGCGAAGTATCTTATCAATTGGGATTAAACCAAAAGAACAGGCTTGAATTTGATTTAGGCTGGAGAAACAGCAGCGATGTAGATGCTATTAAGGCTGTTGCACTTTATCAATGGGTTTGGAATATCGATGGAGGTTTTAACTGGTACGCAGGTGTCGGTGGAGGTGTTGCCGCTTGGGATCATGATTATTACTACGATAACGGAAGATATAATGATAGCGGAACTTATGTTTTTGCAGCTGGAGATATTGGTATAGAATATAGATTTTCTGAAGTGCCAATTACATTATCATTAGACGCAAGACCTGAAATTGGTTCTGGATATTATGACGATGACAATTTTGGATTTGATGTAGGTTTAGGAGTTAAATTCAGATTCTAAAATATTAAAGTAAAAAATAATTGTAAAAAAGAAACCTGTCGCTTTAAAACGACAGGTTTTTTTTATGATTTAATTTTGCTTCAGGTTTCAGGTTTGTTTTGTTTCAGGTTCTGCTAATTGCTAATTCTAAAACATTGTCAGGCTAAGCGGAGTCGAAGCCTTTGTTGCGTTGACTTCGACTCCGCTCAGCATGTGACAACAATAGCCTTTTACCTCAAAAAATTATTTAACAATAATTTCTTTCTTAGAATGAACTCTCACAACTGTATAAGGATAAGTAATTACCTGCATCGTCATAGCATCTGCAGCCGGCCCTTTTTCTTTCACTGTAATAATGATATTTTTATCCGTTTCTTCTACTTTTTCAACACTAATCGAATAACCGCCAGTGTTCTTTTCTCCCATATTCAGAATAACATAATTCGAATTATTTATATCGGCCTGTTTCATTTTATCAGCCAAAAGTGGGTCATTCTCGAGCATTTTAATTTCATTTGGCTCTGTTAAGATTTCAAAAAACTTAATATTTCCGCCACCATCAGATTGTTCTGTTAAAACTTCATAAAGTGCTTTTGAATCAGATCCTTTTTTTGCTCCGCAGGAAATTAAAACAAAAACTGTTAAAACCGAAATAACTTTTTTCATCTGTTTATTTTTTAATTACTGTTTTTCGTATTTATAATCATCAATTGCTCTTTGGTAAAGTGCTTCATATTTTGGCAATATATTTTTAATATCAAATTTTTTCGCAACCTCTAAGGCATTTGCTTTAAATTCATTCAAAACAGCATCATCTTTTAAGATTTTAATGGCGTTTGCAGCCATTTCGTCGACATCTCCAACATTACTCAAATAACCTGAGTAGCCATCAAAATTTACTTCAGGCAAACCACCGGAATTACTCGAAATAACCGGAACGCCGCATGCCATAGCTTCCAAAGCCGCCAAACCAAAACTTTCCGTTTCTGACGGAAGTAAAAACAAATCGGTTAAAAGTAAAATTTTATCAATTTCATTACTGTTACCAAAGAAAATAACCTTGTCGTGAATTCCTAATTCCATGCATAAAGCTTCTGCTTTTTCTTTTTCAGGACCATCACCAACCATCATTAATTTAGCAGGCATTACTTTTTGAATATTGTAGAAAATTTTAATAATATCCGGAATACGTTTTACCTTTCTAAAGTTACTGATATGCGTAATAATACGCTCATTTTCCTTTGCCATAACAGAACGATGACAAGGCGCTAACGGGTCTTTTTTAACTTTATCCAGTTCTATAAAATTCGGAATCACTTTTATTTTATTCTTGATTTTGAATAATTTCAAAGTATCATCTTTCAAACTCTGCGAAACCGAAGTTACATAATCTGATTTATTAATACTAAAAGTCACCGCCGGTTTATAAAAAGGGTGATTTCCTACCAATGTAATATCTGTACCATGAAGCGTTGTAATCATCGGAAGATTAATTCCTTCATTTTTCAACATTTGCTTCGCCATATAACCCGCATACGCATGCGGAATAGCATAATGTACATGCAGTAATTCAATCTTATATAATTTCACCATATCAACCAATTTGCTCGATAAAGCCAACTCATAAGGCTGATAATGGAAAAGAGGATATTCAGGAACGTTTACTTCGTGATAATGAACATTAGGGTTTAAAAGTGCCAATCTTACCGGCTGACTATAAGTAATAAAATGGATTTCGTGTCCGCGTCTGGCTAGTTCAAGGCCCAATTCTGTGGCTACAACCCCACTACCGCCAAATGTCGGATAACAAACTATAGCTATTTTCATGTATTAAATTTAATAACTACGAAAGTACTCAAAAATAGCTTTTAATTGATCGTTTAAATTGTTAGATTTTTGTGAATTATAGATTGATCAGATTATTAGAATGTTAGATTATAGACTTTTTTATAGAAATAGATTTTACTGTCATCCTGAGCGAAGTCGAACAATTTTATACAACTCATAATGATAATTAATAGTTTTTATCAGGAGCAGAAAAAATTGTTTTTCAAGGCCACCTCCCCCGCTGTCCGCTATATCTTTTCCTTGCTAAAGAAGCAAGAAAAAGGATACCGCTCCCATCGGGGCTAGATTAGAGGTTTTTGTTTTTATAAGAACTTGATTCCTAAACCCGACAGTCCCGAAGCCTCGGGATAAAAACCTATCGGGGTTTCTCGCAATTTATCTTCGTCAAAGTTTAAAACTTTGACAAAGATTCCCAAAATCTTGTCATTTCGACGGAGGAGAAATCACACAAGAAACTCCATCTAGTATGTCAACCAATCTTTGTAGAATTACGCGTGTGATTTCTCCTCCGTCGAAATGACAAACAGACCTAACCTGAAATAAAAACAAACAATTTAATTCCACAAAAAAAGGCACAAAACCTAAGTTCCATGCCTTTTAAATATGTTATAAATTTCTCTTAGAAAAACCTGCTATGCCAACTATCAGCGGCAGGTACTTCCCAGGATTCATTAAATTCTTCTATATTGTTTACCAGGTTATTAAAAACAATGGTGTTCTCAGAAACTGATTTATCCTTAACCATTTTCTTAAAATCGATTAAAGGTTTGTGCGCGATATGTTCACCAAGTTTAAAAGTTACGTTCATTTTATCTAATAAATCAACGTTGTATTTTTTCTCTAAACTCTGAATAAATTCAACAGAACTATCAATAGAACATCCCGTAGCCGCTTGTACATCCTGATTTACAGCTAATATGATAAATCGGTTATATTTTAAAAGATATGAAGCTTCTAAACTAGTTCCGTGTGCTGCCCATTCTTCTACAAAAGCTTTTAGATCAGTTTCTATTTCAGAAAATTCTTCCTCAGAAAATTTTCTGTTCGATTGATAAATCCAGATTCTGGATTCACCAGGTAAATTTTCAAAAGGTATATACATTTTAATTCTTCTTTAGTTTAATTTGTTTCAAGTTTCAAGTTAACGCCTTTGTTCCTTTGAACCTTTGGAACTTTGAACCTTTATTTATAAATCCTGTGCATTAGCAATTAACTCTGCAATATCCATTACTTTCACTTGTCCTTCTTTTTCCTGATGTTTAATACCATCGGTTAACATTGTGTTACAGAAAGGGCAACCTGCGGCAATAATATCCGGTTTTACTTCCAGAGCATCTTCTGTACGCAATACGTTTACTTCTTTATTTCCTGGCTCAGCATCTTTAAACATTTGTGCTCCACCGGCTCCACAACATAATCCGTTTGCTTTTGAGCGTTTCATTTCGACTAATTCAACATCTAATTTCTGAATTAAATCTCTTGGCGCTTCGTATACTTTATTTGCTCTTCCTAAATAACAAGGATCGTGAAACGTGATTTTTTTTCCTTTAAACTGTCCGCCTTCAACAGTTAATCTTCCATCATCAATTAATGACTTTAAAAACTCTGTATGGTGAATTACGTCGTATTGACCTCCTAATTCAGGATATTCATTCTTTAAAGTATTAAAACAATGCGGACAAGCTGTAACAATTTTTTTTGCTTCATAAGCATTTAGAACTTCAATGTTCATCATAGCCTGCATTTGAAACAAAAACTCATTTCCTGCTCTTTTTGCCGGATCTCCAGTACAGCTTTCTTCAGTACCAAGTACAGCAAAAGAAACGTTTGTACGATTTAAAATACGTACAAATGCTTTTGTAATTTTTTTTGCTCTATCATCAAAACTTCCTGCACAACCCACCCAAAACAAAACTTCTGGCTGTTTTCCTTCGGCAAGCATTTCTGCCATTGTTGGTACTACTAAACTTTCTGACATCTTCCTTTTTTTGTTTTAATCGGTTAATCGTTTATTTGGTTAATCGTACTCTTTACTATAACCTGCACTAAAAAACCTTAAATATTTTATTCATCAATTAAACGGTTAAACAAATAACCAATTCAACGATTAAACTATAATTTTAATTTTCGTTTTTCCAATTCAATCTATCTTGTTGATTGTATTGCCAAGGAGCCCCATTATTTTCGATATTGGTCATCATGGCATTTAATGACATAGGAGCAGCACTTTGTTCCATCACCAAATAACGACGCATATCCATAATAATAGATAACGGACTAATATTTACCGGACATTCTTCAACACAGGCATTGCATGAAGTACATGCCCACAATTCTTCCGGAGTAATATAATCGTTTAATAATGTTTTATTATCAGGAACAAAAACACCTTTATTGGCATCTATATTTTTTCCTACTTCCTGTAAACGGTCTCTTGTATCCATCATAATTTTACGAGGAGACAATTTTTTACCGGTTTGATTTGCAGGACATGCAGATGTACAACGTCCACATTCTGTACAGGTGTAAGCGTTTAATAACTGCACCCAGTTTAAATCCTGAACATCACTTGCTCCAAATTTACTCGGCGCAGCATTTTCATCAACCGGAGCAGCAGCAAATGGGTCAGCATTAGGATCCATCATTAATTTCACCTCTTTTGTAACTGACTCTAAATTATCAAATTTCCCTTTCGGATTTAAATCTGCAAAATAAGTATTTGGGAACGCTAAAAGGATATGCAAGTGTTTTGAGAAGTACAAATAGTTCATAAAAACTAAAATACCCGCAATGTGCAACCACCAAAATACTTCAAATAAAATCACTACTAATTCATTTGACATCCCGTTAAAAATAGGCGCAATGAATTGACTTACTGGGAAACTTCCCGCTTTATGAAAAACTCCACCCGGTACATTTTGCAAATGATAATCAGATGCATTCATCAATAAAAACAAAATCATTAAAACTGTTTCAAAGTACAAAATGTAATTCGCATCACTTTTAGGGAATCCCTTTAAATCTGAATGTACAAAACGTTTTAATCGGATCAGGTTTCTTCTTATCCAAAAAACAGTCACTGCAAAAATTACAAGGAAAGCCAATACTTCGAAAGAAGCAATTAAAACATCATAAACTACGCCCAAAAATGGGGCAAAAACTCTATGAGTTCCAATTAATCCATCAATGATGATTTCCAGTAATTCGATATTAATAATAATAAAACCTACATAGACAACAATATGCAATGCACCCGCTACCGGACGTTTCACCATTTTAGATTGTCCAAGCGCAATCAAAGCCATGTTTGCCCAACGTGCCTTAGGATTGTCTTTTCGATCTACATCACCTCCTAAATTAATGTTTCGGATAATTTTTTTTACACTCGTTGCAAAAAAACCAAAACCAGCTATCAGAAGTATAGCGAATAAAATATTGTCTAAATAACTCATTCTTTATTATTCTTAATTATTTTTTGTCAGTCGTTTTTGCATCATCTGCAGGCGCAACGTATGGTTTGTTCTTCTTTCCAAAAAGAGAAACATTTACGTAACGTGTTGGGTAAAGACGAACATCTTGCAATAACAATTCTAATTCTTTTGACGTTTTAGAAAGATTGTTATACAAAGCATCATCGTTTAATAATTTACCTGCTGTACCTTTTCCTGAGTTTAGGTTACTCATAATTCCATCAACTTTAGCCAAAGTTTGGTTTAGGTTTCTCACTGTTTTACCTAAATCTGCTTTGTTTAAAGAATCTGATATTTTATTGAAGTTACTTGACATTTTATTGAAGTTTGTCACAACTCCGTTAATCTGACCTTTGTTTGTATCCAAAATAGAATTTAAACTTCCGGAAGCTCTATGAAATTGCTCCATAGTCTCGCTCAATTCTGACAAAGATTTTTTAAGGTCTTCCTGTCCTTTTTTATCCAGAACATTATTCAATCCTACAACCAGTGTATTAATGTTCTCAAGCATTAAATTTAATTTTGCCTGGATTGGCTCAATTTTACCTCCTAAAGATTCTGTTAATCCTAATTCTACAGCAGCTTCTAAATTTTGTCCATCAACTGCAGGATCTTTATCTGCAAGATTCGGAATAATTTTGATTTGTTTTCCTCCAATTAAACTTGGAGAATATAATGCAGCTTTACTGGTTTTAGAAATTGGAAAATCAGTCTTTAACTGAAGTTCTACTAATAATTTACCTGTAGTTTCATTAATTGTAATTTTATGTACTTTACCAATTCCAAGTCCGTTTAAAGTTACGGGAGCAGATTGTGGTAAATCTTCAACATTATCATATTCAACATATAATGTTTGATAATTTGTAAAAAGGTCTCTGCCTTTTAAAAAACTATAACCCCAAATAAATAATAATATTGACGCGATGACTAATATAGCCGTTTTAATTTCTCTAGTTATTTTCAAAATTCTAAGTGTTTAATACAAAATTAATATAAATATCCGAACTTGTTGCTATTATTTAATTGCGTCCTGAATATTGATTTTTTCTCCGTCTTTATAAGCAATTAAAAAAGCTGCTCCATATCCTTTACCTTTAGCCTCTTGCAGATATTTCTTTGCAGTTTCGTAATCTGAGGTTTCCTGATAAAAATACTTATATATATTGTTTTCAAATAACATCGTTACATTTTTAAGCCCTTTAAAGTTTTTAGGTTCTAATGGTGTTTTTTTAATGCTGGCAATAAGCTGTACCTTGAAAAATGTACCTTTTGGAGCATTTTTCACTACTGCGGGTGCTTCAACAGTTTTGGGTTTTGCTGTAGAAGTATCTTTTACCGGTCTTGTATCAGCTTCTGGAACTCCAGAGCCAAAATATTCTCTTTTATAGCTTATAATTGCCTCAGCAATAGCTTTAGCAATATCATCTTGTCCTTCTTCAGAATTTAAAATATTTCCTTCTGTAGGATTAGAAACGAATCCTGTTTCTACCAATACCCTAGGCATATATGCTTTATGAAGCACCATAAATGGCGCTTGCTTTACTCCACCCTGACGTAATTTTTTTCCTAATTTATCAAAATTATCTTCAATTTTACTGGCTAATGAAATACTATTATCCAGATATTCTTCCTGCATTAAGGTCATTCCGATCATTGATTCAGGAGAATTAGGATCGAAACCTTCATATTTACGTTTATAATCTTTTTCTAATGTAATTACCGAGTTCTCTTTTTTCGCAGCTTCAAGATTCGACGCAACTTTACTCAAACCCATTACATAAGTTTCCGTTCCGTCTGCGGCAGTATTTTTATTTGCATTACAGTGAATAGAGACAAAAATATTCGAATTTGCACGGTTGGCAATATTGGCTCTTTCCACAAGATCTATAAAAACATCTGTTTTACGAGTATAAATAACATCAATATTAGGACTAGCTTCCAGTAATTTTCCAACTTTTAACACAATAGCCAGCGCAATATTCTTTTCGATCCTTCCACTATAAACGGCACCAAAATCATGATCACCGTGTCCTGCATCAAGAGTTACTTTAAATACATTTGTTTGACTGTAAGCACAAAAAGTTGTTATCGTTAGAAAAAAACTAAAGATTAGTCTAGTTTTGTTAAATATGTTCATAAATCTAAAAGTTAATTTTAATAAAATGCAACAGCTATAATTTTTACAATTGATTATTTTTGACAAAAAATTATATGTAAGTTTGACATGTCAAAAAACAAGCCATACTTTTACAAAAATAGCATTTAAACCTTTGCATACAAACTTATTTAATATCGTTTTATTATCATTTTTCCTAACACTAGGTTGTGGTAAATTATATTCGCAAGAGATAAAATCTAAAAAAGCTCCTTTATCAACTGAAAAACAAACAGATAAACCTGAAATTGTTGTTGCAGACACCATAAAGCTGGATACTGTTAGGCCAACAAAGACTTTTCTGGATGGAAAAGTAAAATACAGGGCAAAGGACTACGCAAAAATCGATCAGAAAAAGAAAAGAATCACTCTTTATAATGAAGGTGAACTATACTATAAAGATGTTGAATTAAAATCTGGTATAATTGTACTTGATTATGAGAAAGATGAAGTATATGCTGGAAGGATAAAAGATTCCGCAGGCGTATTAACTCAATATCCTAATTTTAAACAAGGAGCAAGCGAAGTTCAGCCCGACTCTATTCGTTTTAACTTTAAAACAAAAAAAGCTTTAATTTATAATTCACGAACGGAACAAGGCGAATTTAAAATCAAAGCAGCCGTTACAAAGAAAGAAAATGACTCGGTTTACTTTTTAAAAGGTGCGAGATTCACAACTTCTAAAGACATTGACAATCCTGAATATTATTTCCAGACCAATAAAGTAAAATTTATTCCGGGCAAAAAAGTAATTACCGGTTTAACCAATATGGTTATTGCCGATGTACCTACCCCGCTGGCTTTGCCTTTTGCTTATTTTCCGATGAGTGAAGAAAAAAGTGTCTCGGGAATCATTATACCAAGTTATAATGACTCAAATACACGTGGATTCTCCCTTCAAAATATGGGTTATTATTTTGCTTTAAGCGATAATTATGATTTAACCGTGTTGGGGGATTATTACACAAACGGAAGTTATGCCATGCGATTTGAATCGGCATATGCAACCCGATATAAGTATCGAGGAAATGTAAATATTCGTTTTGAAAACCTGATAAACAGCGAAAGAGGTTATCCTGATTATTCTAAACAGAATATTTACAACATTCAGTGGTCGCATTCGAAAGACACAAAATCGAATCCTAACTCTACCTTTTCTGCTTCGGTAAATATGGGTAGTAGTAAATATTTTAAGCAATCTATCAATCAGGCCAACGTTGGATCTAATTTGAACAATACCTTAAGTTCTTCTATTTCCTATAATAAAACTTTCAACACAATTCCGCAGGCGAGAATATCGTTAACGGCGACGCACTCTCAAAATACACAAACTGAAGTAATCAACATGACTTTACCTACTTTACAGGCAAGTGTCGATCGTGTTTATCCTTTTGTTGGTAAAGATGGTGTGAAAAAAGGTTTTATAAAAAACATCAACTTACAATATAATTTAAGCGGTAAAAACAACATAGTAACTACCGATTCATTATTCTTTAAGCCACAAATGTTTAAAGATGCACAAATTGGAATGCAGCATTCGATTCCGATTAGTACCAATTTCAAGATATTTAAATATTTTAGTGCCGGAGCTTCTACAAATTACCAGGAAACATGGGTTACCAAAACAATAGACAGGCATTACGATACAAATCTAAGCAGAGTTGATACAACAACTGTAAATGGTTTTGATGCGTTTAGAACATATAATTTGAGTACAAATTTAGGTACTACTATTTATGGTACTTTTAATTTTGGTAATGATAAAAAAATCCAGTCTATTCGCCATGTAATGCGACCAACTATTACGTATGCATATACGCCTAGTTTTGAAAAATATTATGATACTTATGCAGTAGATGCTTCAGGCAGAATTACGAGCCAGTACACCCGATTTGAAGGTGGTGTTTATGGTGTTCCAAGCAAGGAAAATTCTAATATAGTGGCATTTGCTTTAAGTAATACCTTTGAAGCAAAAGTAAGAGACAGTGACAGTACAAAAACAGAACCTAAAAAAATAATGTTACTGAACAATTTAAACTTTAGTACAAGTTATAATTTTAATGCTAACGGTAAAGAAACTTTAGCATGGCAGCCTGTTCTTGTAAGTGGTGGAACTCAGTTTTTTGACAATAAAATGAATGTCAATTTTGGTGCAACTTTAGATCCTTATGCCATAGATAACTCAGGAACAAGAATGAATACTTATAACATTGATAATGGTGGAAGTTTGTTTCGAATGACAAGCGCCAACGTAACTTTGAATTATTCTTTTTCAAATAAAGGCACCAAGGAAGAAAACAAACAAAGTGAACGGAACGGAGGTCGTAAAGATGATTTATTTGGTACCAATACCGATTTGAACGATAGCCGAAACAGTCAGTTTGCAAATGAAAAAGACGATGACGAAGATGTAATAACAGAGTTCTTTAACTCAAAATTACCCTGGGACATGACATTGGCTTATTCATTGACTTACTCTAATGTAAATCGTGAAAACAAAATCACAGGAAACTCTATCATGGTCTCTGCCAATATGGATATTACTCCAAAATGGAAAGGCGGAATTTCTACGGGTTACGATTTTGTACAAAATGGAGTTACATTTACGCAATTTCGTTTTGAAAGAGATTTATTAAGCTGGAGAATGGCCTTTAACTGGAGTCCATTGGGAACAAATTCTAACTGGAATTTCTTTATCGGAATTAAATCTGGTGTTCTTAGCGACATTAAATGGAATAAACGAAGTACTTCTAATCGATAATAAAATCGTATTTTAGATCAATAATTTTCTCAGCCATTATCTATAGTGGCCGAATAATCTATTTTGGTATTTAACAATCAATTACTATGAAAAAAATAATTTTTACAGAAAAAGCACCTGCTCCAATCGGACCTTATAATCAGGCTGTATTATCAGGAAATACACTTTATGCATCTGGTCAAATTGCAATAAACCCTGCTTCAGGAGAACTTGTAACTGACAATATAAATGATGAAACACATCAGGTAATGCAAAATATTGCTGCTATTCTGGAAGCCGCAGATATGACTTTTGAAAATGTAGTAAAAGCAACTATTTTCATTATGGATATGAATAATTTTGGCGCTATTAATACGGTTTACGGATCTTATTTTAACGAAAAAACCGCTCCAGCTCGTGAAACGGTTCAAGTGGCTTGTTTGCCAAAAAATGTAAATGTTGAAATTTCTATAATTGCAGTGCAATAGCATCTAATAGTAATTGTGCCGTTGCTTCGTTTGTTGCCAGCGGCACATTATGTACATCACAAACGCGAATTAACATATTAATATCAGCTTCGTGTGGATGACTTGACAATGGATCTTTAAAAAAGAAAACCATTTGTGTAATTCCTTCTGCCACTCTTCCTGCAATTTGCGCATCTCCGCCTAAAGGCCCGGAAAGCATTCTTTGAGTTTTAAAACCCGCAGCTTCAGCTTTTCCTCCGGTAGTTCCTGTACCAATGAGCTTTATTTTTTCATGATGTAAAACTGCTTCGTTTTTAATTAAAAAATCAATTAAATCTGCTTTTTTACCATCATGTGCAATAATAGCAATTTCCATAAAACCGGAACTATTGGTTAGCAACATGGTATGCAATTAAACCATCAATAGGACGTCTTAAAACATTACCTAACTGAAGTTCATATTTATCAAATGTTTCTTGTAATTCATCTTTAAGATAAAAAGCAATAGAACCTACAAAATGAACAGGAACTTCTTTACAATTATCAAATTGTTTGATATAGTTTTTAACGAAAGATTTCATTCCTTTGAAAATGATTTTTCTGCAGAATTCTGTATCCTTATGTTTGATTAAAAACTTAGCAAAAGTTGCCAAATAAGCATTTGGATTTGGTTCTTTGTATAATTTGTTTTTGATATAATCAGCATCTAAATTATATTCTTTTTCAAATTCAACTGCCAATTCCTTAGGCATTTTATTGAAATAATATTTTCTGATTAATTCTTTTCCGAAAACATTTCCACTACAATCATCCATGGCAATATAACCTAATGACTGTACTTTTTGATGCAATACTTTTCCATCAAAATAGCTGCAGTTTGAACCTGTTCCTAAAATACTAACAATTGCTTCTTCTCCTTTTGGAGTTGTAGCGTAAACTGCTGCATAAGTATCTTCGTGAACTTCAACAATAGCGTTATTAAAATATTCCTGGAATATTTGCGAAAGTGCAGTTTGCATTCTCTCTGTTCCACAACCTGCTCCGTAGAAGAACAAATGTGTTGCATTTTTTTTATTTTGCAGAATATCAAAACGATCATTTAATCTTGAAACAATTTCAGGACCGTCAAGAATTTCGGGGTTTAATCCCAAAGTTTGTGTTGTGAATAATACTTTTCCATTATCATCAATTGCAATCCAATCTGCTTTTGTAGATCCACTATCAACTATTAATTTCATTTTTTTTTAGTTTTTGGATTTAGTTTTTCTTCATCAATTTAAAAGTGTGTTTTTTACATTAATTAAAGTCAAAACAAAATAAGAAAATCCCGTTACCTTGAGATAACGGGATTTGCCAAATTTATACAATATTATTTTAAACCTGCGATATGCACAGATAAATCGATCAATTTAGAAGAGTATCCGTACTCATTATCGTACCAAGATACAAATTTAAAGAAAGTTGAATTCAAACCAATTCCTGCAGTAGCATCAATGATTGAAGTTCTTTTGTCTGAAATGAAATCCTGAGATACAACTGCATCTTCAGTATATCCTAAGATACCTTTCATTGTAGTTTCAGAAGCCGTTTTCAACACAGCTAAGATTTCTTCGTATGAAGTTTCTTTAGAAACTTTTACAGTTAAATCTACTACAGAAACGTCAGCAGTAGGTACACGGAAAGACATTCCAGTTAATTTTCCATTCAAAGAAGGGATTACTTTTCCAACCGCTTTTGCAGCACCTGTTGAAGAAGGAATGATATTGATTGATGCAGCACGTCCACCTCTCCAGTCTTTTCTAGAAGGTCCGTCAGCTGTCATTTGAGTTGAAGTTGTAGCGTGTACAGTAGTCATTAAAGCCTCTTCAATTCCGAAGTTATCATGAATAACTTTAGCTAAAGGAGCTAAACAGTTTGTAGTACAAGAAGCATTAGAAACAACTAAATCAGAAGCTTTTGCAGTTTCGTGATTTACTCCCATTACAAACATTGGAGCATCTGCAGAAGGAGCAGAAATAATTACTTTTTTAGCACCACCTTTAATGTGCTCATTTGCAGTCTCGATAGTTGTAAAAATACCAGTACATTCAGCAACTACATCAACATCAACTTCATTCCATTTTAAGTCAGCTGGATTTCTTTCTGCAGTGATACGGATATTTCTTCCGTTTACATAAAGTTTTCCTTCTTTTACTTCTACAGTTCCGTCAAAACGACCGTGAACTGAATCATATTTTAATAAGTAAGCTAAGTGATCTACATCTAATAAATCGTTGATTGCTACTACTTCTACATTATCTCTATTGAATGATTCTCTAAAAACGATTCTTCCAATACGTCCAAATCCGTTTATTCCTAATTTTACTTTTGACATTTTACTTAATTTTTGCTTTTGTTTTTATTACACTAATTTAAAGTCTAATTTCCTCACAATAAACTTCATTCCTTTTTTAAACTTTTATCTTCTTATGTCGACATGATGTCAGACACTCTTAATAACTCTCTGTCAATCTCAGATTTTCCTTTGATTGCTTGTTCCAACGGAGTTAAAGCTACTTTATCCTGTTGTAAACCAACCATATAATTAGATTTACCTTCGATTAAAGACTCTACTGCTTTTACACCTAAACGGCTTGCAAGAACACGGTCAAAACAAGATGGAGAACCACCACGCTGCATGTGTCCTAAAACAGAAACTCTTACATCGTACTCCGGTAAATTAGCTTCAACATAATCTTTTAATTCGAATACGTTTTTACCAATTTTATCTCCCTCAGCAATAACTACTATACTTGATGATTTTCCTGAAGCTTTACTTTTTTGAAGAGAGTCCAGCAATCTTTCCAGACCTAAATCTTCTTCAGGAATAAGGATTTCTTCGGCACCAGCTCCAATACCTGCATTTAGAGCAATATGCCCCGCATCTCTACCCATAACCTCTACAAAAAATAGTCGGTTGTGCGAACTTGCAGTATCTCTAATTTTATCAATACAATCTACCACAGTATTCAAAGCAGTATCATATCCTAAAGTATGACTTGTACCAAAAATATCATTATCAATTGTACCCGGAATTCCCATTACAGGAAAATCAAATTCTGAATTAAAAATCAAACCTCCGGTAAAACTTCCATCACCGCCAATTACTACAAGAGCATCAACTCCTGCTTTTAAAAGGTTTTCGTGTGCTTTTTTTCTACCTTCCGGAGTTCTAAACTCAGTAGAACGAGCTGATTTTAAAATCGTTCCTCCTTTGTTTACAATATTATTTACACTTCGGGGACCCATTTCTTTGAAATCTCCTTCGATCATTCCCTGATACCCTCTATAAATTCCTATGCATTCTATATTATGATAAGCACATGTTCGAACAACTGATCGTATTGCGGCATTCATTCCTGGTGAGTCTCCCCCTGAAGTTAGAACACCAACTTTTTTTATTGTTTTTGGCATTATTTAAGTATTAAAGTGTAAAATTAGCAAACATTCACCACTTTACAGGTGGTAATTGTCATAAATTAATAAAATATGTTAAATTCAAACGTTTTCGTTAATAAGTTTTTTGATATGAAAAAATTCATTTAAAATAATAAAAGGCACATATTTTAATTAAATCTTTAAAATTAACAATACATAAATGAAGTGTTATAAAAATCCGGGATATACCTGATTTTCAAAAAATTATTAATTTATAAATTTAGCATAAAAAAAACCATTATAAAAATGGTTTTAGAAAAGTTAACAATTCACAGACTAATAATCGTTATCGTCGGGAATATATCCCTGATTATTTCCTGGCTGAACCTTCGGTTTTTCTTCGTCTTTTTTATTCGGTTTCTTTTTATCCTTCTCTTTCTCTTTTGAACTTGAAAAATTCATATAATCGGGATTTGCATAAGAATCCGGCAAATCATCAGGAGAAGTTTTTAAGGCTTTCTCTAATTTATGGTTTTTGAAAATTTTATTGACCAGTTCACTAAAAGTATCAAAATCTACTTCATACGAAATACCAACTCCCTGAGTATAACCAATTCCCTGCCCTACGTAATTAATATCATTTTCCTTATTAAACAAACGAAGGTTCATAGATCCGTCTTCGTTAACTCGGTAAAGAATTTCAATATCTCCCACAATTGCCGATTCGTTAACACCTCCAACCGGAACTCCAAGTTTTCCGTTTATGGATATTTTTTCATTAATCTGAGAGGATATATTTGCCACAAACTGACCGTCGGCTTCCTGACCAATTCGTTTGTCTGCCGATACAAAATTCAAATCAATATTAAATTTATCATTATCTGATTTAATAATTCCACCCAATAAACTTGCGGCGGTTTCTGCAAATGTTCCTGATAAATCACTTTGGTTAAATCCATCCGGACTCATAAACGAACCTGTTGACAATAAATACAATGCCTGCGTTTGGCGCACATCTTTATCGTCTAACTTATATTGTATTTCTGATTTTAAAACATTACTTACAGATGGAAACTGAATATCAAAATTAGGTTCCGGGCTTGTTAAATCTCCTCTCAGACCAATAACAACTTCTACCGGCACTTTTTTATTAAAAGAAGAATTATCCAACAATACAGCAGGATTTGCTGTTGTTCTATAAACGGCTTCTAAATTTAACTGAGCCTTCATTGGGTTACCTTCCCAAATAATAGATCCTCCTTTTTTAACGGCGAATTTTTTATCGATTAAACCTCCGTACTTAAAGTTATAAGTTCCTTCGTATGCCTGGAAATCTCCCCACATATTAAATTTACCCAATGTATTGATCTTAAACAACAATGAACCGTATCCTTTTCCTTTCATTCCATGACCCGAATTTCGATCCAGAATTACCTCGACTTCGGCGTCTGGCGTAATATCAAAATCAAATTCTAACTCAAGTCCGTTATAGTTTCTGGTTTTCTCGACAATACCGTTTGCTAAATTATATTTCTCTTTTGGCGTCACAAAATGTATCCAACTGCTCTCTCCTACACTTTGTACATTATTAATAGGTATCTTAACTTCTGTTCCTTTTTCAGACTTGGCATCTACCTTAATAAATAAACTTTCTGTTGGTCCTTTTATACTTGCCGTACCATTAATAAATGCTGTACCAAAATAAGCGGCATCGTCACTGTCTTTTGTATCAAGTGCCAATAATCTTTTGGAGGTTATAGTTAAATCTAATTTCCAATCGCCAAAATTATGATGTTCGATACTTCCGTTCAGTAATCCTTTCGTACCATATTTAGTATCTGTTAACTGATTATTTCTAAACAAAAACTTTTCATCAGTTAAATCAATAACTGTTCGATCGCTTAATTCATAATCTGTATTAAGGTACGGAATTGTCATTCCTGCTTTTTCTACATATAATCTACCATTGATTTCAGGTTTTTTAAGATTACCAACAACAGCCGCATTTCCGGAAACACTTCCTCTCACATTCGACAAAACATCTCCACCAACCGTTCCTAAAGTTGCCAGATTAAATCCTTCGAGTTTTAACTTTAAATCAAGAAAAGTCTCTTTGTTTTCTATCGAAAAATTTCCGTTGGCACTAAACGATTCTGTAAAACCATTTTGAATAGACGAATTTATGGTAAATTTTCTCAGGCTCTCATCTCCGGAAATATCGAAATTTAATGTTCCAAGTTCCGTTTTATTTAAGTTAAGATGATCAATGACAATAGATGCCGTGGGCTGATATACATCTTTGTTTTGTTTAAAATTGACACTTCCGTTCAAATTACCATTAAAGACAAACTTCGAAGTGAGCGGTGTAATTTTATTGATATCAACATCTTCAAAATTCAGTACTAAATCTTTATAATCGGTGCCTTTTATAACTCCGTTTAAGTCAATTTTCTGATCTTCATGCGAAAGAACAATATTGTCTATATTAAAGTTGCTGAAGTTTTTATCAAAAATAATTTGATTATCTGATCCGTCTTCTTCATTTAAATACCATAAATAATCTTTAAATTTCATTTCAGATTTTTTGATACCAACAATATTATTTTTGTTTTTATCAATGGTATGGTACAAGTTCATATTAAAATAATCGTTGCCCTTTTCGCCCCCTTTAAACTCTGAGCGCACAAATAAAGTATCTTTTGAAGTTACATTAATTAAATTAAAATCACGGATTTTATAATACGGCGTTTTAATACTATCCAACTCTATAAATGCATTATAAAGTGGATTTTTATTATCGATATTGATTCTGATATTATCAAAAGTATTTTTTGCCGCTGTAATTTTTTGTGATTTAAATCGAAACTTAAATTCATTTAAATCGGCATCAATTCTACCGCGCACAACAGTTGAAGAATCTATATTAATTTCAGGATAAAGCATTTCGACAACTTTATCATAAACATGAAAATTGAAACGCAAAAACTGTCCTTTTTTAATTTTATATGGCTTATAATTGGTGTAAAGACTTCCTACTGAATTCATCACCAATTTATCTAACTGAGCAAACTGAAATTTACCAACAATTTTTCCGTTAACTACATCTGTAGAATTTATAGTTATGGTACGCAATTTATCAGCATCAAAACTAGAATTGATTGTTAGTTCATCAAAAGCATAAGTAGATTTTGGATTTTGATATACTGCATCTTTTATATAAATATTTCCCTGAAGATTTTCAATAGAATTTCCTGTAACTTCGACAACTGCATCCCCTTGAAAATGAGATATGGAATCGTTTACAAACTTCAGTTTTTTCAAATCGGCATTTTCAATATTGATGTGGAAATCATATTTACTTTCACGCTTGCTCAAATCGACTAAACCATCAAATGTTAAAGTCAAATTAGGATCGTTTACAGAAATTTGTCCTTTATAATAAGGCAATTTAAAATTACCATTTACTACAATATTATTATACGTGTATTTATTATAATCCAGTTTTGCAATATCACCTTTTATAATTGTGTTTAGATATTTCTCTGTAAAACCAACACCGTCAACATCTAAATTTAAAGTAGTCCTGCCGAGATCCTTTCGCTGCAATAGTGCACCAACATCAAAATTATCCAAAATAATATTGCCCGAATAAGAAGCTTTATCAATAAAATCCATCTGATTCAGATGCAAATCTACCTGACCATTTCCTAAATCTGTCGCAATTCTAAAATCACTTTCTAATTCTGTTGTTGAAACCTTTGCTTTTCCAACAATATTAAATTTACCAATTCGCTTAAGCTCTTTAGGAAGTTTTTTTCCTAAAACAATTGGCATCAAAACCACCAAATTATCGTAGCTTGACGTTAATCTGTCAAACTTTCCCTCCATGGCAAACTTTTGCTCTTTTGTTCCTAAAAGATTTCTGAAATTAATGTTTCCAATAATTCTTGAACCGTTTGTATCAGAAAGTCTAAGTTTTTTTAAATTAAGATTATTAAGGGTTCCTTTTATCTTAGTTCTAAGCTTAAAATGCTGATTTTTACCCAATCCGTCATAAAAATAACGAATATCATTTGTAGCAATCGAAGCCGAATCAAGCGCAACATCAAACTTAACTTTATCTGTAAAAGCAAGAAAATCTCCTGGTTTATAATTTAAAATCGCTTTACCATATATTGATGATCTTTTGGTTTTTATGGCTAAATTTTCAAGCTTAATTTGTTTTTTGGTATAACTGAATTTCGCCGCCAAATTAGAAACATACAAACCACGATGATCCAGAAAAGAAAACCTGTGAATCGTCGTATTTACATCCGGTCCATATAATTTAAAATCACTGATATAAGCGTTAAGCTTTTTAAAATCAAGAAATTGTGGGTTTTTCTTATTTTCATCCACAACCGAAAAAGTACCTTTTGAGATATAGGCATTTTTGGCCGTCAGTAAAAAATGTTTATTGGTTTTTGAAGGCTTATCAGAATCAAATAAGCGAATAAATTTATTGATATTATTCTCGTTTTCGCCTTTGTAGGTTTTCAAATTAAAAATCAAACCTGTTAAACGAAGATCACCAAAAATTAAATCACCATCAAGAAGTCTTTTAATACTTAAAATATCAGTACTAATAATGTCTGAATAAATTAAAGTCTTTTTATGATGATCACGAATCAGGACAGTTTTTAGTTTAACTCCGCCAAAAATATTGATGGCAACTTTATCTACCGTAATATCTGTTTTAAAATCTTCATTTAAAGAATCTGTAACATATCGTGCAATTTTAGTTTGCACAATAGGCAAAGAGAGTGTTATAGCCAATGCCAACAAAAGTAAAATTAACCCAATTAGGGTTCGTGATATTATTTTCTTTACTTTTTTGATAGCTCTTTAATTTTAGTTTTCTTTTAAATTTACTTTGAACAGACAAAGAACGACTGTTTTTGATAAAAATTCTTTAATTTTGGCTTCTACTTCAATCAAAGAAATTTAAAAATTTGATTTGTCAAATATAATCCAAAATTCGTGCCTTTATATGCAAAATTCAGAGGTTTTTATTCTTGCCATCGAAAGTTCTTGCGATGATACTGCGGCTGCAGTTTTACATAACGACAAAGTACTTTCAAATGTTGTGGCTAATCAGCTAATTCATAATCAATACGGCGGCGTTGTTCCTGAGTTGGCTTCGAGAGCACATCAGCAAAATATTGTTCCTGTGATTGATGCTGCACTTCGCAAAGCAAATGTACAAAAAGAACAATTAACTGCCATTGCCTTTACACAAGGACCTGGCTTGATGGGTTCTTTATTGGTAGGAAGTTCTTTTAGCAAATCACTTTCATTAGCATTAAATATTCCGCTAATTGCTGTAAATCACATGCATGCCCATATTTTGGCGCATTTTATTGATGAAGAAGGTTTTGATAAACCAGAATTTCCGTTTTTGGCCCTGACCATTAGTGGCGGCCACACGCAAATTGTAAAAGTAAATGGTTTTTTTGATATGGAAATTATCGGCGAAACCACTGATGATGCAGTTGGAGAAGCTTTTGACAAGAGTGCAAAAATTCTCGGACTTCCCTATCCCGGCGGACCTTTGATCGATAAATATGCCAAAGAAGGAAACCCAAAAGCTTTTGCTTTTACAAAACCAAAAGTACCCGGACTGGATTTTAGTTTCTCTGGTTTAAAAACAGCAATTTTATATTTTATTCAGAAGAAAAAATTAGAAAACCCAAATTTCATCGAAGAAAACCTCAATGATATTTGCGCTTCTATTCAATATACGATTATCGAAATTTTGATGGATAAATTAAAATTAGCGGTAAAAGAAACCGGAATTAAGCAAATTGCCATCGGCGGCGGGGTTTCGGCAAACTCCGGAATCAGAACGCGTTTGAAAGAAAGTGAAGGCAAATATGGCTGGAAAACTTTTGTTCCAAAATTTGAATACACTACAGATAATGCTGCCATGATTGGAATTGTAGGATATCAAAAATATTTATCAAATCGCTTTGAAACTCAGGCAGTAGTTTCAAAAGCACGAATTCAATTTTAATTATGCAATTATTTTACAATCCGAATATAGACGAAACGACTAAAACTTTTTCTTTTGATAAAGAAGAAAGCCGTCACATTATAAAAGTTTTACGCAAAAAAGACTCTGATATTCTTCATGTTACAAACGGCTTAGGTTTAGTGTTTGAAACAGAAATTACACTGGCTTCAGACAATAAATGTATTGTTGAAGTACTTTCGATAAAAAAAACTCCGGAACCAAAATTCCGTTTGCATCTGGCGGTTGCGCCAACCAAAATGAACGATCGTTTTGAATGGTTTTTAGAAAAAGCTACAGAAATTGGTATTCAGGAAATTACACCTGTTTTTTGTGATCGCTCTGAAAGAAAAGTGGTTAACAAAGAACGTTTTGAAAAAATTATCCTTTCGGCGATGAAACAATCGAATGAAACGTATTTGCCAAAATTAAACGATGCCATTTCATTTAAGGAATTCATCAAACAAAAAAATAAAGGTTTACAATTGATCGCACATTGCGAAGAAACCGATAAAAAATCATTAAAAGAAGTTTTAAAACCAAACGAAAACGTAACCTTATTAATTGGTCCCGAAGGCGATTTTTCTGAAAAAGAAATTGCATTGGCTTTAGAAAATAATTTTCAGCCGGTTATGTTAGGAAATACGCGATTACGCACTGAAACTGCTGCGGTTGTGGCGTGTCATAGTGTGGTGTTTTTTAATGAGAATGTTTAGCTGATTGATTACGTAAACCGGACAGGTTTTAAAAACCTGTCCGGTTTAACACACGTAAAACCTTTGTCAAAGTTTTGAACTTTGATAAAGGTTACTGCAGAGTTTGTTGTGAAGATTTCTGTCGAAAGACAAAAAATATAAATTAAATGAAAAAAATATTTTACTTATTATTCCTTCTTTCCCTTCCTTCTTTTTCGCAGGAAATAGCTTTATTAAAATACAGCGGCGGAGGCGATTGGTATGCAAATCCAACCTCTTTGCCTAACTTAATTCAGTTTTGTAATTCAAATATCAATACGAGAATAAAAGCGAAACCATCAACGGTTGAGCCAGGAAATCCTGACTTGCTTTCGTATCCTTTTGTACATATGACAGGTCACGGAAATGTGGTTTTTAGCGATACTGATGTCGAAAACTTAAGAAATTATCTAACAGGTGGAGGTTTTCTTCATATTGATGATAATTACGGAATGGATCAATATATTCGAAAAGAAATCAAAAAGATATTCCCAAATAATAATTTGATTGAAATTCCCGCAAATCATCCTATTTTTCAAAAGCCATTTCCTTTTCCGAATGGTTTGCCAAAAATTCACGAACACGATGGAACACGTGCTCAGGCATTTGGCATTTTTATCGAAAACAAACTGGTTTTATTATATACTTACGAATGCGATTTGGGTGATGGCTGGGAAGATGCAGAAGTACACAACGATCCACTTGCAGCGAGAGATAAAGCACTAAAAATGGGTGCTAACATCATCAATTATATTTTTACGAATTAAAACCGGTTGGGTGCAATTGTTTTAACACATAGAAACATAGAATTATTGAGCTCAAAAAGGCGTTTCACTCGCATTAACAAACATAGAGCTATGTGTGAAGAAACGAGTTTCTTTTTGGTTTACTTATTTCTAAATATAAAATCTATGTTTCTATGTGTTTAATTATTATTTTTTTGACATTACACCCAACGGATTAATTAAAACTCATTGGCATAATTAATTTTAACCCATTGAAAAATAGGCTTTTGATTGAATTTGAAATATTCAGAAATCAATTTTTTTACAAAGCAAACTAACATAAAAATTGCGGTTTCACATTTTTAATTCTCAATTTTTAATTTTTAATTCTTAATTCTTTACAAAGTGCAGCTTACTCACGAAGAAAATCAATTTGAGCGAAAAACATTTCCCATAACTTTGGTTTGTGATCATATTTATTTTCAACAAAATATTGGTTCTCTTTTTAGAATTGCCGAAGCTTTTGGTGTAGAAAATATTATTTTTTTAGGAAAAGATATTCCGCTTACGCCAAGAAAAATCAATAAAACGTCAAGAAGCACACATCTTCATGTGCCACATACTGTAATCGAACAAACGGCTGAAGTTGTCGATTATTTAACTTCAAATAACTTCGAAATTATCGCTCTGGAAATTGCAAGCAGCAGCAAACCTCTTAAAGAAGTTACAATTCCTGACAATCAGAAAATTGCATTGATTGTAGGAAGTGAAATTGACGGAATTTCAGATGAACTTTTAAAAATTTCGAACCAAATTGTACACATAAATATGTTTGGAAAGAACAGTTCGATGAATGTTGTACAAGCCGCAAGTATAGCTTTGTACGAAATTACTTCTTAATAAAATTTGTTAAATTTTTGTAAGAACTAGATTATATAAGGGATTGTAAAATTCTCACAAATAATTATTTGTAAATATTTTGCTACGTAAAACTTTTGTTATAAAATTGCGATATTGTTTAACTAATCAACAATATTATAACAAAAACCCCTATTATTATGAAAAAAGTTTTTTTATCCGCAGTTACAGCCCTGTTGCTGTTCTCATGTCAAAATGATTCAACAGAATCAGCAGACTCAAATGTAAGTGCAATTGCCCAAAGAGGATGTGCTACTCAGGAAGTTTTAGAAGCACAATTAAAAGCTGATCCTACATTAGCTATCAGAATGAATGAAATTGAAGCTTTTACAAACAAAGCTTTACTTACAGGAAAACTTGTAAACGGTAAAGTTCAAATTCCGGTTGTTGTAAATGTTTTGTACAGAACTACTGCTGAAAACATTTCGAATGCACAAATCCAAACACAAATCGATGTATTAAACAAAGATTTTAATGCATTAAACTCTGATTTCGGTAGTGTACCAGCACTATTTTCTGGTGTTAAAGCGAATGTTGGTATTTCATTTGTTTTAGATCAGGTAATTAGAAAATCGACTACAAAAACATCTTGGGGAACAAATGATGCTATGAAAAAAGTGGCTCAGGGAGGTCTTGCACCAACTTCGCCAACTACAAAGCTTAACTTATGGGCTTGTAAAATTGGTGGCGGAATTTTAGGTTATGCACAATTTCCTGGTGGAGCTTCTGCTACTGACGGAGTTGTAATTGACACTCAATATTTTGGCTTATCTGGTTCAGCAGCTGCTCCTTACAATTTAGGAAGAACAGGTACTCACGAAGTAGGTCACTGGATGAATTTACGTCATATTTGGGGAGATGCAACTTGCGGAAGCGATTTAGTATCTGATACGCCAACTCACAACACTGCAAACTACGGTGTACCGGCTTACCCACATTACAGCACATGTTCTGGAACTCCTGTAGAAATGACAATGAACTACATGGATTATACAGATGATAATGCAATGTACATGTTCTCTAACGGACAAAAAAGCAGAATGGCTGCGATTTTTGTAACCGGAGGTCCAAGAGCTGCATTTGGAATCTAAAATATATCCTTATGATATAATTAAAGCGAGATATACACTATCTCGCTTTTTTTGTTTTCGCCCTGAAATATAAAAGCTTTTTCCTATATTTATAATCTAAAACTGAATCATGATCACATCAAAAATTATTTCTAATGGAATATTACGAGCTTTAACCACTATCCTGGTTGTTGGTATAATTTTATATTTTTTATACGAAATTCAAACCGTAATTGTCTATTTATGTATTTCATTGATATTATGTTTGATAGCCAATCCGTTAGTTCAGTTTTTAAAAAATAAATTAAAATTCGGTAATTCATTGGCGGCCACAACTACCATAATTGTTTTCATATTAACGATGATTGGTTTTATATTTTTGTTTGTTCCGTTGATTATTTCACAAGCCAATAATTTATCCCTTTTGGATACAAATCATTTACAGGCGCAATTTTTAGAAGCCGAAAAAAGCATTGAAACTTACTTTAACATTCCTCACGTAGATTTGAATAAAGTACTGAAAGAATCTAAGATAACATCCATGCTTAGTTTTAGTTATTTTACAGGATTTATCAATTCTATTTTAGGATTCGTTGCTGATATGGGAATGGGATTGGTCTCTGTATTTTTTATCACTTTTTTCTTTATTAAAGATCAGGATAATTTTAAATCGACAGCCAGAAAAATTTTGCCAGATAATAATGAAGATAAAATCATCAATTCTGTTACTAAAATCAATCACTTTTTAACCCGTTATTTTATTGGTTTACTGCTTCAATTAACAGTTGTTTTTATTTTGTATTTAATTGTTTTAATGATTTTTGGAAACAGAAATGCCTTCGTAATTGCTTTTCTGTGTGCTATACTAAATATTATTCCGTACATAGGGCCAATTATTGGAACTGTTTTAGCAGGACTTTTAACAATGATAAGCATGATTGGAAGTGATTTTCAAACAGAAATTTTACCAAAAACTATTTATGTAATCATCGGTTTTATGATTGTTCAGGCAATTGATAATAATATTAGTCAGCCGATAATTTCATCAAAAAGTGTAAATTCGCACCCGTTAGAAATATTCCTGATTACTTTAATTAGCGGAATTACTTTTGGAATCGTAGGAATGATTATTGCAATTCCGGTTTTTACAATGGTGAAAGTAATTTTGAAAGAATTTTTTCCTGACAACAAAATTGTCTCCGTATTAACCGAAAGAATTTAGCATTGAACACTTCTATTTTACAACAAAATATTCAAGAATTTATTACCCAAAATAGCGGTGTTTCAATTACAAAATTAGCGCTTCAGAAAAATCCTTTTCCTGAAGTAGAATGGATTTCAATTTTAAATCAAATTGAAGCCAAATCAAAAGCAAAAGAAAAATTACCAACCTGGTTTTCAACAGAAAACATCATTTATCCAAGCAAGATTTCTGTAGAACAAACCTCATCTGAGAAAACAGCGACTTATAAAGCTTCTTTAATTTCGGGCGAAAGTTTAATTGATCTTACAGGAGGTTTTGGTGTTGATGATTATTATTTTTCTAAAAAGTTTAAAGTCGTTGCACATTGCGAGATTAACGAAGATTTATCGGCAATTGTAAAACATAATTTTGAGCAGTTACAAGTTGATAATTGTACATTTTATGCCGATGATTCTTCAACTATTTTAAATAATTTAGAGCAAAAATGGGATTGGATTTATATTGATCCTTCTCGAAGAAATGATGCAAAAGGCAAAGTTTTTATGCTGAAAGACTGTTTGCCAAATGTTCCGGAATCTTTAGATTTTTACTTCGAAAAAAGCAATTCAATTTTAATTAAAACAGCGCCTTTATTAGATATTTCTGCAGGTTTATCTGAATTGAAATTCGTGAAAAATATTCATATTATTGCTTTGGAAAATGAAGTAAAAGAATTGCTTTTTGAAATTCACAATCATTATTCGGGCGAAATAACCATCAAAACAGCGAACATTTTAAAAGACAAAACTGAAACTTTTGAATTTATTTTGGGCGACCAATTAGATTTGCCTTTTTATCATTTACCACAAAAATTTCTGTACGAACCCAATTCGGCCATTATGAAATCTGGTGGTTTTGATGAAGTTAGTACTTCTTTCCAAATAAATAAACTGCATAAACATTCTCATTTATATACTTCTGATGAATTGATTGATTTTCCGGGAAGAGCTTTTGAAATTGAAAAAGTGATTTCATACAGCAAAAATGATATGAAAACCGAACTCTTAAATCAGCAGGCAAATATTACTACCAGAAATTTTCCGGACACGGTAGAAAACATTAGAAAAAAATGGAAAATAAAAAATGGAGGAAATTTGTATTGTTTTTTTACAACAGATAAAAATGATAACAAAATAGTTTTAATTTGCAGAAAAATAACTGAAAAATGAAACAACTAATTACATTAACTTTTTTCCTATTAACCTTTACCGCTTTTGCCCAAAAACCATGTGAATACAGTGCAAATGTATCTGATTCTATTGGTACTTATAAAGTTACAAACGAATACATGATAAGCGAAAAAAACTTTGGCGGAACTTCAAATTATGTGTTCTTTTCATTGGCACAAACTGATGGTTTACCAACCTTAAACCTGCAATTGATTCAAAAAAGCAAAGATTTTGTAAAAGCAAATTGTTTTGACAAAAATTCAAAAGTATTTTTACAATTGCAAAACGGTAAAATTGTAACGCTAATTCATATCGATCAGGAAAACTGCGGAACTCTTATTCGCGATAAAGAATATAATAACAGGGTAACTACCGGAATTTTCATGTTTATGAAAGATAATTTTGAAGAACTAAAAAAATCTCCTGTTACGATTATGCGAATTAAATATTTAACTGATATTGAAGATTATATCGTAAGAAGCGAATTAACTTCTGAAATGAACAAAAAAGTATATCATCCTGATACTTATTTCATGGAAAACATTCGATGCGTTGAATAACTATTCGCCATTTCTCATAAAAAAAACCATTCCGCAAAACGGAATGGTTTTTAAATTAACCTCAATTCAATTTAATAACTTACTTTTTTTGTCTCAGTTCGATTATTATCTAAAACAACTTTGACGATCAAAATCTGATGACGGTTGGTTAAATTATCTATAACCAGTTTAGAATCGCCAATTTTCTCTTTTTTATAGAGTAAACTACCTGACATATCATAAACAAGGACCTCATCAATATTTTCATTAAAAGTTTCAACGTTAATCACTTTGTTTGCAGAAGCTATTGAAATTGAATTGTTTGCCGATTTTGCACCTTCTGGTGCGAAAAATTGATAAGGAACTCCAACTGTTACGTCCTGATCACAACCTTGCTCTGAAATTATTTTTAGAAGATAAGTACCGGATGACAGGTTATCAATAAGTAAAGAACCTGTATTTGATTCGTAAATTGTTCCGCCTGGACTAATCGCTACCAACGAATTACCCTCAGGTAAATTTTCTACAAAAATACTCCCCAAAGATCCAGATGTTTCTGGTGTAGTTGTAATTGTAACTTCCGGCGATTGGTTAATAGGTACTGTAAAAACCGAACCTGTACTTACGACACCGTTGGCATCTTTTACAGTCAATGTTCCGGTATAAGTTCCGCCACCAGTTCCCGCAGGAATCAGAATCTTGATTGGGCTGGCAGGCAATTCTGCATCTGTAACGGCTGCAAAACTATTTGCAGGAGAAGAATCCCAAACAATACTATAAGAGACCGGAGATCCTGTTGTTGCACTGTAGCTTAACGCTGTTCCTTGCAGATCATTACTTGAACAAACAGTATTTGTTGATTCTGCTACTGTTATTGTTGGTGGTACAACCGCATCATTAACTACTATTGTTACGCCCACAGCTTCAACAATACAAGTTTCGTTATAAATAGTCAGTATTCCAACATAGGTTCCGTCCGGAATATTTGGAGATATTTCAATTGTATTGATCACGCCCCCGCCCGGAGCAAAAGTAAATGGAGTTAAACCTTGATTGTCTATTGGACTGTTTGTTGAAAAAATGTCCCAATTAATAGAATACCCTGTCGGGTTTCCTGTAACTGCAGTATATGCCAATGATGTTGTTTGTGAACTGGTACTTGTAAAAACCGGAGAGATTGTTCCATTTGTTGTAATTGTAGGAGGTGGATTTACAGTTACTGTAAAAAGTGAACCTGCACTGCTAACATTGCTCGCATTTTTAACAGTCAATGTTCCGGTATAGGTGCCGGCAGCAGCTCCCGCAGGAACAGCAATCGTGATTGGACTGGCTGGTAATGCCGCATCTGTAACCGCTGCAAAACTATTTGCAGGAGAAGAATCCCAAACAATACTATAAGAAACAGGAGATCCCGTTGTTGCACTGTAACTTAACGTTGTACTTTGTGCAGCATTACTTCTACAAACTGTATTTGCTGATTCTGCTGCTGTTATTTCTGGTAAATCCTCTACTGTTACAGTTGTTGGTGCAGAATTTACTATTGCACAATCCCCATTCTGAACAACTGCTCTAAATTGTGTAGTTGCTGTTAATACACCTGAAGTGTAAGTCGTATTTGTATTAGCAACATCAACCCATGTCGTAAAAGGGCTTACAGATGACTGCCACTTAATAACTGAACCTGTATGACCAGATAAAGTCAACAGATCACTTGTGCTTCCAGAAATAATTGTTGTTCCGCCATTTACTGTTCCGCCTACAGTTTTTGGATTTACTGTTATAGTTACCGGATAATATTCTGAATCGCAAAAATCACTTTTCACTGTAAATAATCCTTGATAAGTTCCCGGCAATGCATTTGCTGGTATCGAAAATTCGATTTTACCTCCGCTTGGATCAAAAGTCTGCTCACCATAAATAATATCCGGTAAGAAAGCATCATTTCCATCTTCCTCCCAATCAATAGCATAACCAGTAGGATTTCCAGAAGACGCACTATAGGATAAAGCTGATACCGAGGAGGTACCTGCACAAGTTTCAGATAATATTCCATCAGTTACAATTGTTGGAGTTGCATTTACAGTTACAATAAAAAGAGAACCTGTGCTGCTAGCTCCATTTACATTTTTTACAGTCAATACACCAAAATAAGTTCCGGCAGCAGTTCCGGCAGGAACAGCAATCGTTATATCACCGGCAGGCAGTACTTCATCAGTCACAGCAACAAAACTGTTTGTAGGAGAAGAATCCCATACTATGCTGTAGGTAACCGGCGATCCGGTTGTTTCACTGTAATATAACGTTGTACTTTGCGCTGCTGCACTTGAACATACAGCATATGCACCAACTCCGGTTATAGTAGGTAATTCCTCTACTGTTACAGTTGTTGCAGCAGAATTTACTACTGCACAATCCCCACTTTGTAGAACTGCTCTAAATTGTGTAGTTGCTGTTAATACCTCAGAAGTGTAAGTTGTATTTGTATTGGCAATATCGTCCCATGTCGTAAAAGGGCTTACAGATGACTGCCACTTAACAACTGAACCTGTATGACCTGACAATGTTAGTAAACCACTTGTGTTTCCGGAGGTAATTGTTGTTCCGCCATTTACTGTTCCACCAACAGTTGCCGGGAATATTGTTATGGTTACCGGATATTGAGAACTGCAAAATTCATTTTCTAATGTAAATAATCCTTCATAGGTTCCCGGCAAAGCATTTGCTGGTATTGCTATTTCGATCTTTCCTCCATCTGGATCAAAATTTTGTAATGTATCAGGAATATCTGAAAGGAAGGCTTCATTTGCCGCATTGTCCCAATCAATAGCATAACTTGTAGCATTTCCGGAAGAAGCAGTATATGTTAAAGCAGATACCGAAGCGCTGCCTGCACAAACTACAGAGAATTCTCCGTCTGTTGTAAGTGTTGGAGTTGCATTTACAGTTACTGTAAAAATTGAACCTGCACTTGTACCCCCGTTTGCATTTTTTACTGTCAATGTTCCGGTATAAGTTCCGGCAGCAGTTCCGGCTGGAACAGTAATATGGATAATAGGAAGAGTACCGCCAAACAATTGTTCATCAATAACAGCTGCAAAATTGTTTGCAGGAGAAGAATCCCATACGATACTGTATGTAAGCGGAGACCCGGTCGTTTCATAAATTAAATCTGTCTCCTGCTCTGCAGTACTTGAACATACACTAGTTACGGCTATTACATCTACAGTAGGTAAAGCCTCTACTGTAACCGTTGTTGCAGCAGAATTTACAACCGGACAAAATCCATTTCGTACAACTGCTCTAAATTGTGTAGTTTCTGTTAATACTTCTGAAGTATAAGTTGTATCTGTATTGGCAATATCTACCCAGGTCGTAAACGGACTCACTGATGACTGCCATTTAACAACAGTTCCTGTATGACCTGATAAAGTCAACAAACCACTTGTCTCTCCAGAATTAATTGTTGTTCCGCCAGTTACTGTTCCGCCAACAGCTTGCTCAATTATTGTTATGGTTACCGGATATGCAGAACTGCAAGATCCATTTTTCACTATAAGTGACCCGTTATAGGTTCCCGGCAAAACATTTGCTGGTATTTCTATTTCAATTTTACTTCCAGTTGGATCAAAAACGTTTGGAATATCAGGAATATCCGGTAAGAAAGCGGCATTTGCTGTACTGTTCCAATCAATGGCATAACTTGTAGGATTACCGGAAGAAGCAATATAAAATAAAGTTGCTATTTGCGAAGAGCCGTTTGCACAAATTAGAGAAAATACGCCATCTGATGTAATTGTAGGAGTTTCATTTATAGTTACAGTAAAAATTGAACCTGTACTTATACCGCCGTTTGCATTTTTCACAGTTAATGTTCCGGTATAAGTTCCGGCGGCAGCTCCGGCAGGAACTGCAATCGTAATTGGACTGGATGGCAATGCTGCATCTGTAACAGCTGCAAAACTATTTGCAGGAGAAGAATTCCAAACTATACTATAGGTAATTGGAGATCCCGTTGTTGCACTGTAACTTAGAGCTGTACTTTGTGCAGTAGCACTTGTACATACATTACTTGCAGCTAATCCCGTTATAGTGGGTAAAGGCACTACTGTTACTGTTGTTGCAGCAGAATTTGCTGCTGCACAAGCACCACTCTGAACAACTGCTCTAAATTGTGTAGTTGCTGTTAATGTTCCTGAAGTATAAGTTGTATTTGTATTTGCAATATCAACCCATGTTGTAAACGGACTCACTGATGACTGCCATTTAACAACAGTTCCTGTATGACCTGATAAAGTTAATAAACCACTTGTGCTTCCTGCATTAATTGTTGTTCCGCCAGTTACTGTTCCTGCAACTGTGGCAGGCGAAATAATTACTGTGGCAGTATTGTTAGAACTAATAGTTGAAGAACAAGTCTGAGAAGTAATTTTGGTTACTGTTATTGTACTGGAACCTACAGTATTTAATCCTACTGCTGTAAAGACACCGGTTCCTGCTGTGCTCACTGTTAAATTTGCTGTTAATGCTGTAGCACTGGGATTACTTCTGTTATAAGTCACTACATAATTACCAACCGGTAATGATGATGCGCCAGAAGTTACTGTTACTGTTGATGTTGTACCGCTAGAAGCACACACATTAGTGGCTGTTGTACTGGTAATATTATAAGTTGGACACGTATAAGAAATAGTTAACTGACCTGCCGCACCAGTACCTCCAACTTGAGCGGCACCTAATGCAGAATTTATTGCCCCACCGCCACCGCCACCTGGAGATGAACCAGCATTTCCGGGTGCAGTACCCAAAATTAGACTCGATAACGATGCACCTCCTGCACCTCCGGCGTTAGCCCCCGCACCACCAGCTCCTGAAGAAAGCAATAATGATAATAGTGATGTACTACCATTGCCTCCTGAAGTTCCTGCAAAACGAACTGTTCCTTTTGAATTTGCAACTGTTCCTCCAATGCCACCAACAGGTGTTCCACCTGCATTGTTTGCTCCTCCACCTGAACCACCAGCGGCTAGAAATAAAGATTCATACCCTGTAATAGTAGAATTGCCTCCTGCTGTGCCATTAGCTCCGGAAGCTCCCAAAGTCTGACCAGCCACTACTACATTCAAGGTAGCTCCGGGAGTAACTGTAAGTGTGGAGCTTGCGAAGGCTCCTCCGCCTCCACCGGCAGCACCTCTTCCTAAAAGCAATCCGGCACCGCTCGCACCTCCGCCGGATCCTCCTCCGCCCCATGCACTTACATTAATAGAAGTTACACCATTCGGGACAGGAAATGTTCCGTTGGTGACAAATGTTTTCGTGGTCTGAGCCCAGGAAAAAGTAATAATAAAAACGAGCAATAAACATAATTTTAGTCTCATAATAATAATTTTTTAATGGTTAAAAAAAAACTTTTGTTAATAATGAGGCTTATACAAAAACAGAAGCATATCTGACTAAAGGAGCTAGTCAAAGCATTCTTTCTAAGGAGGATATAAAATCACAACTATCTAATATATAGGTAGTTAAAAAACTAGGATGATGAAATTAACCAAAAAAAATTAATCAATAATATATAATTCAGTATATTATTATGCACTTCGACAGATAAGGTAAGATTATTCTCTCTTTTTTAACATTCAAAACAGTAATTTGTTAGAATTAACTTTTTTTATATTCTTAATACATAAGTTTAATCCTATATAAATAAAAATAAAATCATTATATCTTCAAGTTTTATAAACAGATGTAAATCACGACAAAAAATAGAATACGGAGTAATTAAAGAAATTTTATGTGCATGGAAAACAATTTTAAAGAACTAAAAATTGTCTGCTACGATTATGCGAGTTGAATATTTTATTGATATTAATAATAGTATCTAAGAAGCGATAATCTTCTTAAATGAATAACAAAAAATACTTTGTGGATATCTGGATATGCGGAATAGTTATTCGCAATCCCATTTTTGATTGGAAACCTTATCTTTTAAACCGGTTTTCAAATTATAATGCCACCATTCTGAGTCGAATGAATTAAAGCCATTGGCAATCATTACTTTTTTAAGATAAGCACGATTAGATTTTATTTTACCCGAAAGTTTGGTATAATTGTGACTTGCTTTAATTCCGAAGAAATCAAAAGGAGTTCCCATATCAACTTCTTTTCCATTGGCGTCAACAATAGAAATATCAACCGCTCCTCCTCTATTATGGATTGAACCTTTTTTTGGATCTGCGACATACTCCGGATTCGATACAATTTCCCACATTCTTTTTTGTATAAATAAAGGCCTGTAACAATCGTACAGCTTTATTTTATATCCTTTTTTCATAAAATCTTTATTGGCTGCAATTAGTGCCTGCACAGTTTTTAAACGTAAAACACATTCGGCGCAATCATATACTTTGGCTTTCAGAAAATTATCTTCAGTCGCATATTTCATGTCGTAGATAAAATCTTTGCTATAATCTTTTAAATTCACAAAAGTTGTATCGGCAATCTCCTGTTTTACCGGGCTTGAATAAGTCTCATTTTGAGCATTCATGGAAATTACAGAGAAAAAAAATCCAAAAATGAATGAGAATTGAGTAGGTATCAGAAGATTGATTTTCATTGTGAAGAATTATTGTGTGAAGTAAATATAGTCAAAACGCTTAAAACAAAAAAACTGGCTCTAAAATCAAAGCTAATTATAATTAAAAACATAAGCTTTAATTGTAACACTTTTCAATAATTGTTGTCTATTAATTAGAATTCATTTAACTTTCTAATTATGTGCAATCAAAGAATCCTATTATTTATAAGTTTATTTTTAGTTGTTATCAATTTATCGGCTCAGCAAACAAAAGCTACGAAATTGGCCAGCCAAACAAGTAATTATGATATTCAGGATAGCGTTTCGGTAAAAACCCGTGATGGCGCGATTTTATCAGCCATAATTGTTCGCAAAAAAGAAGATAATACTCCGAAACCGGTAATTCTTCAATATACAATTTATGTCAGAGACAAAGGCAGAGATCTAAAAACCTTAAAAGAAGCTGCAGATCATGGTTATATTGGTATAATGATATATAGCAGAGGAAAACGGTTTAGTCCAAATGAAATAAATCCGTACGAGAATGAAAGCACCGATGTTTATGATGCCATTGACTGGATTAGTAAACAAAAATGGTGTAATGGAAGTGTTGGAATGTTTGGCGGCAGTTATAATGGTTTTACGCAATGGGCGGCTTGCAAAACAGTTCATCCGGCGCTAAAAACAATTGTTCCTTATGTTGCTAACAGACCCGGAATGGGTTTGCCAATGGAAAATAATATTTTTATTAATCCAAATTACGAGTGGGCTTTTTATGTTAGCAATAATAAATATTTAGATACGGTTTCGGGAAATAACAGACAGCGTTTTAGAACAATGCAATCAAGATGGTGGGAATCCGGTACAGCCTACAAAAAACTGGACAGCATTGATGGAGAACCAAACCGATTGTTTCAAAAATGGATAAGTCATCCTGCATTTGATAATTACTGGCAAAAAATGGCTCCGTACAAATTAGATTTTGCGCAAATAAATATTCCCGTTTTAGCTTTTGATGGATATTATAACGATTCTCAAAATTCAAGTTTATATTATTTACGAGAACTTCAAAAATACAATCCCAATACGCCGGCTTATTTAATTATTGGTCCATACGGACATTTTGGAACTCAAATTGGCGGTGAAGCTGTTATAAATGATTATAAAGTTGATTCGTTGGCATTAATCGATATCAAAAAAATCACGTATCAATGGTTTGATTTTATTTTGAAGAACGGGACTAAACCTGAAGTGTTAAAAGATAAAATCAATTATGAAGTTATGGGCGCAAACTCATGGCGAAGTGCTTCTTCTATAGATAAAATGCACAACGACTTTCTAACTTTTTATTTAACAAATACTAAGTCTGGAAATTTTTATACGGCAAACTCTAAAAAATCCGGTAAAAAAGATTTTCTATTACAACAAATAGATCTTGCTGACAGACAGAAAAGCAGCAACAACGATTATTATCCAGATCCGATAATTAAAAAAGAAATGGATACAACGAGTGGATTTCGTTTTATAAGTGATCCATTAAAAGAACCTGTAATTGTAAACGGTTCCTTTTTAGGAGAATTAAAAATAAGTATCAATAAAAGAGATGTTGATTTGGCTGTAACTGTTTATGAAGTATTACCAAATGGCGAATATTTTCATTTGTCCTATTACATTGGCCGCGCCAGTTATGCAAAAAATATTGAAAAAAGACAATTACTAAAACCTAATACAATTGAAACAATTTCTTTTTCAAATACGCATTTGGTAAGCAAGCAATTAAGCAAAGGAAGCAGATTGCTTATTGTTGTCGATGTAAATAAAAATTCGTTTTCTCAATTAAATTATGGAACCGATAAAGAAGTAAGCGATGAAACTATTAAAGATGCAAAAGTGCCTTTGCAAATAAAATGGTATACTGATAGTTTTGTAAAAATTCCTGTTTTGAGATAACAAAATCAAATCATTTTATGGCGGATTTCCTTGTACTTAGATCGGCCCACAGGCAAAAGTTCGGCATTTTTAAGTAACATGCTGTATTTACCTCCGGGTTCTACAATGAGTTTGTCGGCTTCATTCCAGCAGACAATAAACGATTTATGTATTCGCTCGAAAGTTGAGGGAAGTAATTTTTCCAGAGATTCTAAAGATTTATCATGAAGTTCAATACGGTTATCTGATAAATGCAATTCAGTATAAATTCCCGCGCCTTTAATGTATCGGATATCTTTAATGGGGACCAGTCTAATGGTTTTCCCTTTTTTTACTGCTAAAAACTGAAGATCTCCATTGGGTTGTTTTTCTGGTGACGTAAAACGTCTAAAAGCTTGTGTCAATCTGTTTTCATCAAAGGGCTTGCCCACAAAGTCCAGAACTCCATAACCAAATGCTGTAATTGCCTTATCTGTATAAGCCGAAATAATAATGGTTTGAAATGACCTTGCTACCACATTTTGCAGAACATCAAACCCATCTTCGCCGTTTAAATTCAAATCCAGCAATAGCAAATCGATTGAATTTCGATCAATGATACTTAATCCGTTTTCAACTGAATCACAAAGTAAAATCCCGGTCTCCTTATCAAAAAAATCCCGGGTCATTCTTTCTATTCGTTTGGCAATTCTGGCCTCGTCTTCAATAATCAGAATCTTCATCTTTTATCAAAAATTTTAATTGTTGTCATCCAGCCTTCCTCTACTTCATGAGAATCAAAATGCCAGTTGGTACCGTAACTTTCATTCAATCTGGCACTGATATATTTAAAACCTGTTCCGTTACTTTTCTCTTTTCTAGTTTTTCGGTTTTTTGCAATCGTTTGTAATGTATATTCTTTATAGTTTTTTTCTTTTGTAAAACTTAAACAAAAACAAATACAGCCTTTTTTGGGCGGTAAACTGTGTGTAATTCCGTTTTCAATAATAGTATGAATAATCGCAGGTGGAATTTCTTCATTTTCATCAATATTTTTTTCCTCCCAATCATAGCAAACTTCTTTACGAAAAGACATTACTTCCAGATGTTTTCGACACAATTCAATTTCTTGTCTAATAGGAATAAGTGTATCTTCGGAAATGGCATTCATAATATCAAATTCGTCTGCCAGTGCGCGAATAAATACAACGCCTTGCTGTGGTGATTCTTCAACCCAATCGATCAACGAGGTCAAAGTATTTCGAAGAAAATGCGGCTGAATATTTTTCTTGATCAGTTCTAACTGCAATCTTGACGAAAGTAATAAGGATGCATTATGAGCCTCTTCGATTGCTTTTGCCCGAATGGTATGAAGATACAACATAGAAAGTACGATGATGGTAAAAGCGATAAACAATCCAAAATCATAGAAAATATAGCGATTAACAACAACACTTGCCAGTAAGCCCGCGACAACAATCGATCCGCCTTTGATTTTTCGGAATGTGGCATTTGCTGCTATAATAATAGAAACAAGACACATGGCATAACTAAAATAAATAGCAGTTCTATCATAATGTCCATAATTCGTAATATAGATTACAATAAGACTGGTAAACAAAAGAAACAAAAACAACCGCTTTTTTTTGAAGTCAAACTGCAACATAAAATACCAAGGAACCAGAATTGAAATGGCAAAAGTAAGCAAGCCCACGATTTGTAAACGGGTATAAAATTGAGTATACGGAATGTCTACATAAAATTTGACATATTCTATAATTAAAAGACAGAAGAAAAGCAGACAAATTATGCCAAAAACCAAAACAGTTGTTTCTTTACGAGTGCTGTTTATGTATAGAAAAAAATAATAAATAGCAGCAATAAGAAAAGCTCCTGCCATGAGATTCATAAAAGACATTACAATAAGCGGCGAGCGATGAAGTCTTAAAAAGCTTTCGAGTCTTATATCAATTCCACGATTTGCTTCTCGCAATTGCGTTTGTGTTCCAATAATAGTGATCATGTGCAAGCCAATATTGCCTCTTTTTTCGGGTATTTCATAATACGTCGTTTCAGTGCCAGCTACTTCGGGCTGACCAGATTTGACCATTTTACCGTTGCTTCCCACAAAAATACCATCCCAATAAACATCAAAAGCACCAAAACCATTCACCTGTAAACCTAATGGTCCGGCATTATTATCCCGTTTAATCAACTTTACCGGTATTTGAACTTTAAAAACAGCTTCTGCAGATTTACCCAGATAATCTTGTACACGATCTTCATTAACATAGTAAGAATAAGATGCATCTGATTTCACATAATCAGTATACTGTTTACACGAGGTAAATAAAAACAGAACAAAAGCGGTAAAAAAGGCAAATCTATACATAAGATAAAGATAGAATAAATATCGAATTTAGAAATGCATTTCAAAAGCTCTTGGAGCCGTTTGCATGTTTTAAAAGGTCTCATTTTATTTTATCAACTAATCTTGTACTCTATAACCAATCAACATGAAAACCTTAATAACCAGTATTTTAATTTTACTATTTCACTTTTTAGCAAACGCTCAGCAAACAACTGTTTCAGGAAAAGTTCAGGACAATATTACCAAAGAAGCATTGCCGTATGTAACAATAGCGGTAAAAGACAGCGCCTTAAAAACAGTACTAATTGGTGTTACTGATGAGCATGGCGTTTTTAGTTTAGAAAAATTGCCAATAGGAAAAATGACGATTTCTTTTAGTTTTATGGGATATCAAAATTATAGTCAGCCATTGGAGATTATTTCGGGTAAAGCAAAAATAGAATTAGGAACTATTGGTTTAGTTACTGATGCAGTTCAATTGAATGCCGTAGAGATTAATGGTCAAAAACCAAACATTAGTTTAAAACTGGATAAAAAGGTTTTTGAAGTGGGCAAAGATGTGCTTTCGCAAAATGGCTCTGCCAATGACGTTTTAAATGGAGTACCATCTGTCGCGGTTAGTCCAACAGGCGGAGTTAGTCTACGTGGCAACAGCAGTGTATTAGTACTTATTAATGGACGACAATCCGGTCTTACCCAAACCAACGCGCTTGATCAAATCGCTGCCGACCAAATCGATCGTATAGAAGTGATTACGAATCCTTCCTCTAGATATGATGCTTCTGGTTCTGCAGGAATTATTAATATTATATTGAAAAAAAACAAAAAAAGTGGTTTTAATGGTCAGGTACGATTGGTAGCCGGCTCGCCCAATGATAGTCGTCTTAATCCAAGTATCAACTACAAATCAGATAAAATCAATATTTTTTCAAATTTTAGTATTCGCTCATCTGATTACGTTGGTTTGTATACAACAAATCAGTCCACTATTAATAATGGCACGCCAAGTCTAATGAACCGTGTGCAAAATGAAGACCGTCACGACGATGGAAAACTGATGTATCTTGGGGCTGATTATTTTTTTGACGATCACCACACTATTACCGCAGCTTTTTTAAAGAATGCCACACACGATAATGATAAAACTCACCTAAAATACGATTACAGCAACGATACGAGCCTGGATAGCACTTTAATACGAGAAGGTAAATCACTGGAAAAAAGGGATTACAATCAATTAGAATTTAACTATACACAAACATTTAAACAAGAGGCAAAAAAATGGACTATCAACGTCCAATACGATTGGTGGAACAGCGATAAAAACTGGAATCTTTCAACAGAGCGTTTATTTCCAACTCCAGTAACTTATCCCGGAATTAGAACAAAATCAATAGGCAACAGTAAAGATTTACTTATTCAGAGTGATTTTATACAACCTATTGATAGTGTTTCGGTATTTGAATTTGGTATAAAAAGTGAGATTCGCAAAGTCTCCAGCGATTTTTTGGCCGAACAGCAACAAGAAAATGACTGGACAATTTACCAAAACATTGATAATAATTTGAAATATACTGAGACCATTTCCAGTGCATATGCTCAATTTAGCAACAAAGCAGGCCAATTCAATTACATGCTGGGTTTTCGTACAGAACTAACCCAAATTTCTATTACAGATATTAAAAACACATACGACGACAAGAAAAATTACGGAAAACTATTCCCTACTGTTAATATGAGTTATAAATTTGAGACTTCGACTTTGCAGCTTAATTACAGCAAACGAATTAACCGCCCGGCTTTGTATGCTTTATATCCTTTTAATGAACTGACGGATTTAAACGCACAATATATTGGAAATCCAGATCTTAATCCTTCTTATACCGATGCATTTGAACTGGGTTTTCTTAAAACATGGAAAAAAATAACCCTGAATCCTTCTTTTTATTATCAGAGAGAAAAAAATTATATTCAGGATTTTACTTACCGTGAGAATGATATATTTTATACAACACCAATTAATATTGACTACGAAACGCGCACTGGTTTTGAACTTTCTACATTATACAATCCGTTAAAATGGTTACAGATAAATCTAGAAATGAACTTTTACAGCTTTGTACAGAAAGGAAATTATCAGGAAAAAAACCTTGATTATAACGGCGAAACTTTTACGGGACGATTAAGTACGCAGCTTAAATTGCCGGCTAAATTTAGTTTTCAGGGCCGCTATAACTTTCGCGGAGAACAGCAAAATGCACAAACCACAAATGCAGCATTGCAATCAATCGATTTTGGTTTGAGCAAAACTTTATTAAAAGACAAAGCAACAATTGTATTTGATGTAAGCAACGCTTTTAATTTACGCCAAAACAAAAACACGACGACGGGAATCGATTATTTATTTAAAGAAGTAAGCATACCTAACGCCGCCCGATACCGACTAAGTTTTGTTTATCGTTTTAACCTAACCGATCCAAAAGTGATCAGACAAGCCAATAGTGCTAATCGTAATTAAACACGAATTTCACGAATTTGCACTAATTCTATAGTTGGTTTAGTTTGTGAAATTAAATTTCACAAACTAATTAGTGCAAATTCGTGAAATTCGTGTTTATCAATTAAATTTAAGCTGCTAGTTAATCAAATGAAGTTCGAATGGTTTGTAAAAAAGTATAAAACACAAAACCACTCGATTGGAGTGGTTTTTCAGAAGAAAATATATTCTTCATATCACATTATCCTTTTTTCAATGCAAACCAGCCAAAGGCCCGGATTCTTATTTTAAAAAATGAATCTTCTACTACTTCATCTACTTTTTTCCAGGCCTCCTCTACAAGCTCTTCTGCTTCCTGCCTACAGGCGGCAATGGCACCACAATTTTGCAATGTAACAATTACAGATTCTATAATCGCTCTGTCTGTAGGCATTGTTTGAATTATTTCCCAAACATATTCACGTTTATCCAAAGGCAATAAACCCATTGCTTTGGCAACAGGCATGGTTATTTTTCCCGCTGTAATATCTTCTCCTTTATCTCTGTTATTGTCGTACCCCTGCAAATTCAATACATCATCCATTATTTGATAGGCGACACCAATGGCTTCAAAAAAAACACCAAGCGCATTTATTTCTTCCGGTTTGCCCCCTCCTAACAGTGCTCCCATTTTGGCCAATGTACATGAAGAGGCTGCTGTTTTTAACCGGTGTATCGTATAAATCCTCTTTTCCAGTAATGTGTTATCCCCACTATTTACTGCATCTGGCATGAGATAATGAAGCCCGCTAATATCCATTGCCTGGCCTGCATGCCCAGCACGCATCATTCCAAAATAAAATTCATATACCTGCAGCCGGATATGTTCTGGAAGCTTCGGACTATGCATCATCAATTCTCCAATAAAATAACAGGCATTGCCCGCATTAATTGCAAGTGCTTCTCCGTACATCAAATGCAAAGCGGTGCCTCCTCTGCGTGTATCAGACTTGTCCTGCACGTCATCTACAATTAATGATCCTGTATGTATGATCTCTAGCATGGCGAGCCAGTCGACAAACGGCTGGGAGTTTCCGCCAACAACGTCTATACAAGCTAAAAACACATAAGACCGCCAGGATTTTTTATTACGATCAACAACTTCCCTGATTGGTTTGATAACAGTCGAAACATATTGTTCTTTATCAGCAGTGCTAAAAAAAGAAGTTCCAAGCGAACTGTTTACCAATCTGTAAAACTCATCGTCAGTAGGGTCTAAAGGCAGTAATGATTCTATCGCCTTTTGCGTTGCCTTACCAACATTTTTTAAGAAATTTTCAATATTTATAGTAGTATTAAATCCGTTTATTTCAATATATCCAGGGCCGGAAACTTCTGCTGCCATAAAACTTCCTGTAGCATTTACACATCCTTCCCAAATTGCCGGCGGAGAGAGAATCGTAATAAACTCTTGTTCCGGAAATTCAGCTTTAACAGAAAGAGAAATATTAAATTCTGGGATTTCCAATCTCCAGGAAACGGGATACGAAATAAAAGTTTGAACGCTTGTCCAGTAATCTTCAGGAGTAAATGAAAAATCTTCTGTTCTGTTTATTTCACCATCCGGATCTATCATAATTACTATACCTCCAGCATGTGCACCATTAATTTTATTATCAAAAAGATTATATCCGGATATCTGGCAGCCATTATCCAGCTGGAGTGCTATCCAGTTCCAGGCCAGATCATGCTCAAGGTCAAAGTTTGGGTTTTCATCTACAGACCTGCCGAATTCATGATCATACCAACCACTGCCCTCTACATTGTAAACTGTATTATCGATCAGGATCTCCCCGCTTACCTCACATTTTGGAATAAAATAATAAAACAGATCTTCTCTTCCTATACTGCTCCCCACTCCATTGTTTCCATGTCTTACCGGATTTGTTAATGGAACAAAATCAAGTCTGCAAGCGATTCCTTTCGATGGGTTTTCCAGATTTAAATGATAGTTGCCCTGTTCCTCTTTCTTAAAAGAATTCTCATCATATTCAAGTGAAAGATTCTTCGTCCCTACAGTAACAGTTTTTTTAAGAAATCTGTCAGGCAGCGGCACATTTCCTTTCTCATACACCTCTTTTAATGCACGGCGAATCCATTTGGTTCCCACATTTTTTTCGTCGTATTTCTTAATCATTTTTAATGCTTCACTTGGTAAACTTCCATCTACAAGAGAGTCCGTATAATACTTTTTCCCGTCGATGTCTGATAAGGACCAGATTACAGAATGTGTATGGTTTAAATTTCCTGTATGCTCGTCTCTTTTTGCCGCCCTGAAAAAGGAAGCGAATAAAGAAAGCCGTTTACCATCTTTAGAAGTCAAATGACAATTTTGATACCACCATTCGATTCCGGATGCATCGTGTGGAAGGTCATGAATATCTAAATCGATCGGGCCATCAGCGGGCCATGTGGAATCATAATCAGATAAAATAATTTTTAAATCTGTTTGTTGAGCATCGGTTTCTTGTTTCATAGTTTTAGACATATTAGTTATTATTAAATAATATATTTACCTCCGCTCACCAAAGTCTCTTCTCGATAGCGAAAATAGTATTAGAAATTAAATGCTGGGCAGCTCAATACAGTCTAAAACTGAAAACAGGAATAATGAATTTAGAAATTAATATAATTGGAGAGGTATAAATCAATCATTTTGTTAATGTAAATACTTAACATTTCTATCTTCCCTCATAAATCTCTAATACCGTAAATGAGTCTAATTCTATAAAAATATGGCTTGTAATTAAAAGGCAGATATGCCTTCTTTAGATATATTATCTGACTGGACCCAAACCGCCAGCGCTCTTTATTTATGTGTTCTCTGTTTCTGTAGTATACAAATTCCTGAAAAATAAGGATTATGTAAAAAACAAAATTTATAAGAATAAAGATACTAAAATTAATTTATCAACCAAATAACACATAACATATTTAACTGAATTATAACCACTTATACACTAAAGCAATTACAAATCAGTAAAAAAGATATTTTATATTTTTGTTGTTTTAAGATGAAAAAAATGGGATAATACCTGAAATGGTTTCATTGCAAACAATGAATATCTTTTTACTTCGTTGGTTAAAGTAAAAAGTACAATGAAAATAAAGTAATTTAGAAAATGCCCATATTTTCAGGCTTGATTGTAAATCCCAAACGAATCATGCTTTTGTGTTCCTGGTAATCAATCAAACTTTCTGTATAGCCCACAAACCACTGTAATGTGAGATAATAATTTTCATTTTTGTATGGTCTCCAGTTTACCTGTGTCTGCAGCGATCCGTAATTGATAAGGCCGCTTCCTTTTCTAAAAAGAACATCTGCGCTCCATCGTCCCGGTTGTATCTGGTAAGTTGCACTTGCTTCGCCATAACCTACATATTTGGTAAGTCCGGGATTATCTTCTTTATCGACAAGCGGAATCCATCCCCTCAAACCAACTGTCCATCGTGGGGAAATCTGTGATTTTAATGAGAAGGCCAGCATATTCCATGTTCTGGAATAAATAGAATCTCTGCCGTTTGATTCGTGTTCAAACGAAACTGTTCCGTAGGTTAGCCTTCCTCCTTTTAAATAAAATGGTCGAACAATAGCCACACCAGGATTAAAATTAATTTCGGAAAATGGTTTTGAGTTGGCATAAATATCCCAAAAAGCTTTTTGAGTGTATAGTAAATAGGGATAAAAACCTGCGAATATAGGCTTTGAGCGCAATCGTAACTTAAAACTAACCTGATATTTTACATCGGCAGAGTTTTTAGTAATTGGAGCATTTATTGGCACACCCGTTAAAAAATAATTATCCCTATGAACAGAAAAACTATTTTCCTTTAATAAGGAATCTGCTGCGCGAAAATTTTTTTTATCTTCTACAATTTGTGAATTTGCGTTGAGTGAAAACAAAATGAAAAAGATCAATAGGTATTTGAAATGCATTTATATGGATTAAATTGAGGTAATTTATTAATTTCTATAAATATCCATGATTTTAATAAACCATGTTAACTCAATAAAAAGGAGAGTTAACTCAAAAAATGCAAGAGGAATATTTTATTTAAAATTCTTTCAGGGAAAAGAACTTATAATTTTTCAAAATAGAGATAATTGGTGCTATCAGTTACATCACGTAACCTGATTTGGGAATTATTAAATTCAAACAATTTCCAATTACAACTTAATTTACCAAGTAATTCTGAACTGAAATTTATTTTTAATTCCCTAACATTATTCACCACCGTACTTTCCCATGTTCCAGTTTCTGCAATTGCTCCTTTTTTAGCAATTACCGATTTGTCACTTTTAAATATAAACCAATAATCACTATAAGAAAGTGTTTTTTCTGAATCATCAAAATAATAAGCTATTTTCCAGGAACCATTTGTTAGTGTCTCTGTAAAATCAAGTGTTGCAATGTTATTTTCCGGACAGTAATCAATAGCATATTTTATAGCATTTTCGAACTCCAAATTATTCGTAATCGCCTTTACCTGATTATGATAATCTACTACAGAAATTGGATAATTTAATGAAATATACTGACTGCCATTCAAATTTTTTATAAAATTAAAAAAAGCCTCATCACTTATAATCGACTGAGAACTTGCAAATTGACTGGCGCTGTTATAGATATTAATCGTGATAGGATAATTAATATTTAACCCATTAATTTTGGATAAAAGATCAGGGTAAAGATTCCAATAATCGATTAAATCATTAAAATCAGTTTCATTGGGAATCAGTTTTTGTACGTAATTATAGTAAACCATCGTTACCGGAAAATCTATTTTTACAATATCGTCATCGTAAGTACTTGCGTTGATATTATCTACTACTTTTTGATAATCGGCAGTTGTATTAATGGCAATTTGCTCGTTATTAACAGTAACAGTATAAGGAAGTTTTATAGTGCAGTACGTAGACCCGTCGATTACATTATCCTGCACTGTTGGCACCATTGCCACTCTTTGCAAATAAGTAGTAAGAGGAGAAGCACTTGTAATTGTTCCCTGCGCATTATTTCCCTGCTCGTCTCTGTCGCTTTGACAAGAGAATAAGACTAAAAGGACTGCTATTGATAAATATTTTTTGAAAGGGAACATACTTATATTTTTACAAAGGTAATAAAATTTAAGAAACTGCTTTTTAATAAATACGGCATTAAGGGTTTCTGTTTCACTTTTTTAAATCGTTAATTATCATAAGAAAATTATATTTCTTACTCTTATAAAACAATCAGCTTTACTTTTACCCTACTTAAAGTAAAAACAAATACTTTTGCTACTACAAATTGAAAAATCCAAATGCCAAATAAAACCGAATCAAATACTTGTGATGAAATAGTCTTTTCGTCTTTTTTTAAAAGTCACATAAAAGCACTTCGCAATTTCCTTTTTTACAAATTTGGCAATTTAGATCAGGCAGAAGATATAGCACAAGAAGCATTTGTAAAACTTTGGCAAAACTGCGCTTCGGTGCCTTTGGAAAAAGCAAAATCGTACATCTATACAATTGCAAATAATAGCAGTCTTAACGAAATTGCACACCAGAAAGTGGTGTTGAAATATGAAAAAAACTTCACAGGCTTAGACAAAACAAATGAAAACCCGGAATATCTTTTAGAGGAAAAACAATTTCAGTCTAAACTTTTGAAAGCTATCGAGAACTTAAACGAAAAACAGCGTGTTGCCTTTTTGATGCATCGAATTGATGGAAAAAAATACAGTGAAATTGCCCTGGAATTAAACATTAGCGTAAAAGCTGTAGAAAAACGTATTCACCTGGCATTGTTAAGTCTTCGTAAAGAAATTGATTTATAAAAGTAGGGTAAATTTAGTTCCAATTGTTTTAATATATAATAGTAGTACAATGAAAAAGAATCGCTTATTAGCAAAATGGCTCAACAATGATTTGTCGGAAGATGAATTAGCTGAATTTAAAGCAAGTGCCGATTTTGAAAAATACCAAAAAATAAAAAATTATACAGAACATTTGGAGATAGGTGATTTTGATGATAACGCTATGCTGTCGAACATTCTTAATCAGAAAAAAGAAACTCCAAAAGAGATTCCTTTATACAAAAACTGGATATTTAGAGCAGCCGCTATATTTGTTCTGGCACTTGGAATAACCTTTTTGCTGAAATTTTTTGTACCACAAACGGAAACGGCAAGTTTTGGAGAAAAAACAACTTTTTCATTACCTGATAATTCTGAAGTCGTACTAAATTCAGGTTCTGAAATAAATTATAAAAAATGGAACTGGGACAACAACAGGCGTCTTGAATTAAAAGGTGAAGCTTATTTCAGGGTAGCCAAAGGCCGACGTTTTGAAGTACAGACCAGTCTGGGAAAAGTATCGGTTTTGGGAACTCAGTTTAACGTAAAAGCCAGAAAAAACAGGTTTGATGTAGTATGTTATGAAGGTCGTGTAAAAGTAAATTACGCAAACTTTCAAATTTTATTGACACACGGGCAAAGCGTTAGTTTTGAAAACGGAAAACAAACTAAAATGAAAGTACATTCCTTAAAACCGGAATGGACAGAAAATCAAATATGTTTTTATAAAGAAAATATCAGAACGCTTTTAGACGAAGTTGAAAGGCAATATAATATTAAGATCGAATTAAACACAAAAGATACAGTTTCCTTATTTACGGGAAAATTACCCGCCAAAAACCTTGATATAGCTTTGCAGATTATTAGTACAACGTATCATTTGGAGGCTAAAAAAGTCTCAAAAAATAAAATAATTTTTGACGAAAAATAAATGTTCTTCCCCAAACAATTTCATTTTTTGTTTTTTCTGTTTTTCCTTGTCCTGAATCTTTTTGCTCAGGACAAAGGAAAACTTATGCCTTTTAAAAAAATCATAATTGATATTGAAAAACAGCATCAGGTTAGCTTTAATTATACTGAAGACAATATTGCCGACCTGAAATTAGTTCCACCAAAAAAATCACTTTCCTTAGATCAAAAATTGCATTATTTAGCCAAAAACACCCATTTATCTTTTGAAAACATTGGAAACAAATTCATTAATATTTATAAAAAAGAGATTGAATTACAACTAATTTGCGGCTACATTTTTTCTAAAACAGATAAAAAACCCATTGAAAATGCCAATATCAGTTTAGCCAACAACAATCAAATCACAACTGATTCAAACGGTTATTTTGAATTTAACGGGGAGGATAAAAACGCAGTCCTGATTAGTCACATCGGCTTTCTGGCCAAAAGAGTTGTTTTGACTAATTCCGATTCTAAAAATTGTCTTCAAATACTGTTAGACCCTGAAATTACAGAACTTGCAGAAATTAAAACGAATGCTATTTTAGCTTCGGGAATTTCAAAAAACAACGATGGATCGTTTGAAATTAAACCCAAGAAATTTGGAATTTTGCCGGGGCTTATCGAACCGGATGCCTTGCAGACCATGCAGCAAATTCCCGGTGTAAACAGCATCGACGAGAGTGTATCAAGCATCAATGTTCGCGGCGGCACACACGATCAGAATTTATTTTTGTGGAACGGAATACGAATGTACCAAACGGGACATTTTTTTGGTTTAATATCGGTTTTCAATCCCAATTTGGCACATACGATTTCTATTTATAAAAATGGAAGTTCGGCATTTTTTGGAGAAAGTGTTTCGAGTGTCGTAGCGATTTCTTCTACTCCCGAAACAGCAGAAAAAAATGCTTTTAGTGCAGGAATCAATATGATTAATGCCGATGTTTATGCGAAGTACAATCTTTCGAAAAAGAGTTCTATCGAAATTTCAGCCCGCAAATCTATTACCGATTTTGTAGAAACACCTACTTATAAGGAATATTTCAATAAAGTATTTCAAAACACAACGATTACCGATTTTTCACAAAACCAAAATATAGATTATCGCAGTGACAAAAAATTTGACTTTTACGATGCTACGCTCAAATATGTTCAAAAAATTGGAAGCAAGGATCAGATTATATTGGATTTAATTACCATTAAGGACAATCTGGAAGTTTTTCAAAGTGCTATGGTGTATGATATGAACAGATCTGAAAACAACATTTTACGTCAACAAAATTACGGCGGAAATTTGTCCTGGAAGAGAAACTGGAATCGTTTCAATACAACAAAAATGAATGTTTATAACTCTGCTTATGAACTTTTGGCCAATCAAAGAACTACGATAGGAAATCAAGTCGTTATTCAGGAAAATACGGTTAACAATAATGGAATTAATTTAGAGAACAATCATATTATTACCACCAGATTTAGTTTTAATGATGGTTATCAGTTTAACGAAGTCGGTATTTCTAATTTAGAAAAGGTAACGAATCCTGATTTTTATCGTAATGTAAAAGACGTTCTGAGAACTCACGCCCTGATTTTGGAAGGAAAATACAACGATACGCTCGCCAGAATATATTTTAAGGCTGGAACCCGAATTAATTATATAGAAAAATTTAAAAAATTTATTGTAGAACCGAGAATGCAATTTGGTTATAGCATCAATAAAAATCTAAATTTAGAATTGCTGGGGGAACTAAAAAGTCAAAATTCGCAACAAATCATTGATTTGCAAAAAGATTATTTTGGTATTGAAAAAAGACGCTGGATTATATCGAATAACACCACAATTCCTATTCAAAAGAGCAAACAAGTCTCTTTAAATTTATTCTACAAAAAGAATGACTGGCTGTTGGATATAGAAAATTTCTATAAAAAAGTAAACGGAATCACAACTTCCAGCCAGGGTTTTCAAAACCAGTTAGAGTTTATTAGAACGACTGGCGATTATGAAATTTGGGGAGCAGAAATGCTAGTTCAGAAAAAAATGAATCATTTTCTGACTTGGTTAAGCTATACGTATAATCATAATAATTACCATTTTTCTAATTATGAGTACCCAACTTTCCCTAACAATTTTCAGTTAATGCATACGGTTTCGTGGGCGGGAATTTATGAGAAAAACAATTTTAAAATTGCTTTGGGTACAAAATGGTCTTCGGGCAGGCCAAAAACTTCGCCTGATTTTTCTCAAATTGACCTTTCAAATCCCCAATTGGTTTACAACAAACCTAATAATACGAACCTGCATATTTTTTCGCAGGTTAATATTTCTTCTACTTATAAGTGGGAAACTGCAAACGGAATTCAGTACAAATTAGGAATTTCTATCTTAAATATCCTAAACAGGAAAAATGAAATCAGCGAATATTATAGAATAAGTTCATTAACAAATTCTATAGAAGAAGTTGAAACATTCGCATTGCAAATAACTCCAAATGTGAGCTTTAGAGTTTCACTCTAACCCTATTTTCCTTCAAGATTTGTAACCCCTTTCTGTCTCTTTTTTTATTTTTTTTATAAAATAACAATTCTTTGGTAGGGTAATCTGCATTAAAGCTGTTTTACTACTGAATCTATCAGAAGAAGAAAATGGCTCACCTACAAAACGTAATACTAGATTTTAATGACAGTTCGTAACAATAAGCAAATCTGATTATTGAACGAAATGCTCGTGGACTATAATCAAACTAAAAATGCTTTACTGTTTCTGTAAAGTAGCTTCTCCCCCTTTTTATAATTAATCAAATACAAAAAACAATGAAATTAAAACAAATTAAATTCGCTTTAGTTGCTTTTGCAGCAACAACATTTTTCCTAAGTTGTAGTAGTGATAATAACAACGATGACACTCCTACAACTCCGGAAGTAAAGATTGAAGTTAAACTTTCTACAAGTACAACATTAGGCTCTTATCTTTCTGATAAGGATGGAAGATCTTTATACTTTTTTTCAACAGATGCTAATGGACAAGTTTCTTGTACAGGAGGTTGTGAAGCTGTATGGCCTGCTTTTATAGTAGATAATTTAACTGCAGATAAAATAGGTACAGGATTAACATTCTCTGATTTTGGTACTGTAACTACTGCCTCTGGTAAAAAACAAGTAACCTATAAAGGATGGCCTTTATATTATTATGCACCAAGTGTAAACGGAACTAACACAGCAGAAGCTGCCGGTGCAACAACGGGCGACGGAGTTGGTGGTGTTTGGTTTATAGCAAAACCGGATTATTCGATTATGATCGTAAGAAGCCAGCTTGTAGGACATGATGGTAAAAACTACAAATCAGATTATACTGTTGGAGATGGCCAGACCACTTATTTTACAGATGCTAAAGGATTAACGTTGTATGTTTTCAAAAACGATAATTTCAATAAAAACAATTTTACCAAATCTGATTTTTCAAACAATCCTGTTTGGCCAATATATGAAACCGATAAAATTGTTGTGCCTTCGACACTTGACAAAACTAAATTTGGTGTTATCACTGTATTTGGTAAATCTCAGTTGACTTACAATGGCTGGCCTTTATATTATTTTGGACAAGATGCAAGCGTAAGAGGCGCTAATAAAGGAATTAGTTTCCCAAGCCCTGGAGTTTGGCCTGTACCGGTAAAAGATTTGCCACTTGCTATATAAACAATAGTTTTTTTGTAAATCATACTATTTCAAATTAGTCCATTCTTTATTGGGCTAATTTGAAATAATAAAAAAGAAAGTTCTACTCTACTACAGTAAAATTTAAATCAGAAAATCCAAATGACTAAAACAATAATTAAAGTACTGGTTCTTCTACTGGTAATTAGTTTGGGCTCTTATTATATCTATAAAAATATTTTATACAAAGATGCCAGAGACATCAATAGTGAAAAATCAATACTTACGATTTCTGCCACAGATTTAGAAAATGAATATGTTTTAGATCCTGCAAAAGGGGATTCAAAATACTTAAATAAAACAATTGAAGTTGAAGGAATCGTTTCTGAAGTTACAGATTCGTCAATGGTAATCGACCATAAGGTATTTTGTAAAATGAACAAAAAGGCTGAAAAGACTTTAATGAATAAAAAGATCAATATAAAAGGCAGATGCATTGGTTTTGATGATTTATTCGAAGTAGTAAAATTTGATCAATGCAGTATTCAACAACATTAAATATGAAAAAAATATTCTTAATAGTCAGTTTCTTAATCTGTCTTTATAGTAATGCGCAGGAAGATTTACTCTCCGGCCTGGACTCAACACAAGTGGTTGACAAAAACGTGACAGCAACATTTAAAGCTTTGCAGATTATAACCTTGCAGTCGACAAAATTACCTGCAAAAAAAGAGTTTTACATGGTAATTTCTCATCGGTTTGGTACTGTAAAAGGCGGAATTTCGGAGTTTTTTGGTTTTGATGATGCCACTACAAAAATTGGTGGAATTTACGGAGTTACCGATTGGCTTGCTGTAAGTGCATCACACCATACTTTGCTGAAAATGAATGAAGCATCTTTAAAATATAGACTAATAAGACAAAGTGATAAATTTCCTTTGGATATTGTTGGCTACAGTACAATAGATTTTAATAGTGGATTAAAAAAAGACGATTATCCTAAAATTGAATTTTCTGATCGCTTAACGTATGTAAATCAAGTGCTGATTTCAAGAAAATTCTCTGATAGATTATCTTTAGAATTGGTTCCTTCTTATATCCATAAAAACCTATACAATCCTGCTATTGAAAATGATAATCAATTCACTTTGGGTGCAGGCGGACGCTTAAAATTAACCAAAAGACTTTCTCTTAATTTAGAATACGGCGAGAATTTTAATAAACCGGACTTCTATAATAATCCGCTATCAGTAGGACTTGACATAGAAACGGGAGGTCATATTTTTCAATTGATTTTTACAAATTCGCAGTCAATGACCGAAAGCGGTTACTTAACAAGTGCTGCCGGCGATTGGGGCAAAGGCGATTTCTTCTTTGGGTTTAATTTATATAGAGTTTTTTAAAAATATAAACATGAAAAAATATATTTATTTATCGATCATCATTCTATCCTTATACGGTTGTGAATCTAATACTTATGAAAGTCTGGAAGAACCAACTGTGATAGTTGATAAAGCTACTTATACTAAAAATGTCAAATCTATTATTGATCAAAATTGCATTGGCTGTCATCCTTCTTCGGGTCAGCTTATACCTTTAGAAACTTATGACCAGGTAAAAGATGCTCTTTTAAATGGTGAATTGTTAGACAGAATTCAAAGACAAAACGGCGCTGCAGGTATAATGCCAAGATCAGGAAGAATGCCACAGAATAAAATCAACACCATTCTGCAATGGAATACAGATGGATTATTAGAAAATTAAATCAAATTGAAATGAAAAAAATAATTGTATTGCTATTTTTATTTGTTGGAATATTACAGGTTTCAGCTCAAAAATATGCAACAAAAACAGGGAGTTTAAAATTTGAAGCAACTGTTGATGCTGTTGAAGAAATTGCGGCTGAAAATAAAAATACCTCAGCCATTTTGGAGTCGTCAACAGGAGACATTGCAGTTTTAACGCTTATGAAAGGATTTCGTTTTAAGGTTGCCTTAATGGAGGAACATTTTAATGAAAATTATGTAGAATCAGATAAATTTCCAAAAGCAACATTCAAAGGAAAAGTAGAAGATTTTGATGCATCAAAACTTTCTGCTACAGCTAAGGCATTTAAGATTTCGGGAGATTTAACCTTACACGGGAAAACACAAAAAGTAACTGCAAACGCCAAAATTTCAAAATCTGGTGATAAAATTACAGTTACAGGGAATTTTGATATAAAAGCACAAGACTTTGATATCGAAATTCCAAAGCTGGTTAGCAATAAAGTATCTAATAAAATCAAGGTAAGTTTCAATCTCTTGCTAGCCAAACTATAATTAGAAATATAACCACTTCCTTATTACAATAGAAAATTCTGATTTCATCTTTAGAAATCATTAAACATGACTACTATTTGAGGTCAGTTTCATTCAGACTGACCTCTTTTTTAATAACCTCAACTAAATTTAAATGATCTGCAAAAATTATGTTGTCGCCGGAGAAGATGTAAATGATGTTATGGTAATGGAAAGCAATGCCTACATTTCATACACGCTTAGATTATTACATCATTTTTTGTTTAATAATGGATTCTCAAAAGAGAAACTCAACGCTTTACATTTGGGTTTGCAAGAGGGAAATCATGTTTTAGTTTGTTATAAAAATCTAATGTTTACCGAACCTTTTTTTGTTGAGATGAAACATTGTTCTATAGAGGACAAAATCAATATTAAAAGCTCTTTCTTCAACTCAAAAAAAGAATGCTGTGCAGAGGTTACCAAAGAAATGGAATGGTTCGATCCTATACGAAGAGAAGTTATAGCGGCACCTAAACAAATTCTACAGCATTTTAATTCAAACATCAGATTGTAAGTCAGGAATCATGGTCTTATTGACCATGTTCTATTTTATACTTACTCCAAAGTAGATTCTGAATCTGTTCTTTGCAGATATTTTCTTTGTTTTATTCTACATCTCCTATTTTCCTCTTTATTATTTCTCTTTTTTACATTGGGCATTATTAGAAATAATTGCCCTTAATTCTGCTATGCTTTCATCTTAAAATCAATAAAAACATTTTAAACACAAACATAAAAGATTGTGTTTGGTTTTTAAATGATTCAAACCTTCACAGGCACTTTTTAATAGTCTTTAAAAGCATGGAATTAAACTCCTGCACAATAACCTTTTGTTAACAGTATCATAATATTTTCAGATAGTACGATTTCTCCTTTTAAGTACTTATATGCAAGTAAGAATTATAATTCAAAAGAAATCTGTCGACAAGATTTTCAAAAAACAAAGTTTCTACTGCTGATGAGTATTTTTTATTTCTCAGTTGGTTATAGCTATTAATAATTGCATCAAAATCAAGGAATTTCAAATTAGGTTATTAACATTAAAAACTAGAATTATGAAAAAACAGAATCGAAAAAAGGTTTTAAGTAAAGTATTTATTATTATGTTAGGTGCCGTTACATTCTCCTGTCAGGACACGACATTGGATGAAGCACAAGAGACCAGTGTGACAAAAAAACAACAAAACACCAGCAAAATCAGTGCAGCAGCTATTTCTGATTTGGCAAGAAGATGGGCGCCTATACATTATAAAGATGTAGATGCAACTGGAACTTATGCCGAAGGAGGAAAATCAGATTATCTTACTGCTATTAATTATGACAATGACTGGAATGCCGAAAATAACTGGAATAACCTTCCTGCTTATTCCAATTCTTTAGCTGCTCATTGTTACTATTCGATAGTAGAATCAAATACACATTGGTTTATTACTTATGCGTTCTTTTCTCCAAGAGATTGGACAGATAACCCACTTTTATACTCATTAGACCAACATGAAAATGATTTAGAAGGAGTATTAATGATTGTACAGAAAGATGGATCAACTTATGGTTCCTTAAAAGGAGCTGTTACAGTAAGCCATTCCGATTTCTTTTCTTACGTGCCATCCGGAAGTTCTTTTGTAAGCGGACTGGAAAGTGTTGACGGAACATTACAAATGAGAGACTATAACGGCGAATTGCATCCTATAACAGCACAAGATGCTAAGGGACACAGCCTTAAAGCCTGGCCTCAACATGAGATAGATGGAGACGGAATTATTTACTACCCTTCTGCAAGCGGAACTGCACAAATACCAGCTGATAATTATGACAACTATGTTGAATATAAACTTGTTGATATTTTTGAAAGCGGAGGATTATGGGATCAAAGATTTAACACCGAATTATTTTCTAGTCCGGCTGGAGGTTTTAAAGGAAATGATTTTAAAACTGGTGGCGCAAACGCTCCATGGGCATGGAATGACGGAAATGATGGAATTGTACAAGGAGGTGAATTTGCAACCGATCCTGCAAAATTAGCAGATAATTATTTTGATGGTGTAGGTAATTTATCCCGCACTTATGTTGATAATAAATACAATACTTCAGCTGGTGGTATTGTAACAGTTTACCAAAATTGTAATTATACCGGTTATGCAATTGCTTTGCCTGTTGGTAATTACACATTAGATCAGCTAAAATCATATGGTATCGTAAATGATGATTTGTCTTCTGTTCGCTTAGAAAATGGATACAAAATTACAATGTACCAAAACGATAATTTTGGAGGAGAATCTGTTGTAATAACAGGGAATAATGGTTGTTTAGGAAATTTTAATGATAAAGCAAGTTCTGTGAAGATTAGCGTTCTATAAACTATTTTTACGTTTTTTGGATATCAAATAGAGCCACTCGATTTGAGTGGCTTTTTTATGTAGAACTTATAGAAAAAATCAAAAATTTTTAAGTTTAGAACAAATCACATACTTCCAATTCAAAACAAGCATTCGGTTTTGGTTTAAATCAGTTAAATCCCATTCCCGAATTTAAATCATAATTGATTCTCTTTTAAATTACATTATAGGGCCTCAATGAATGAAATCAAAAAAATTTCATTTATAACTATTCTGTAAATTAGATGCTCATTTCAAATTGAAAATAGTGATCAATTTTATAAAAAGATTATTTTATTTTAATAACAACCTTTCCTTTTGCACGTCCGCTTTCTACGTAAGACAATGCTTCGTTTGTTTTATCGAAAGGAAAAACTTTATCCATAACCGGTTCAATTATTCCGGCCTCAATAAGTTTGGTAATTTCATTTAGCTGATCGCCATCAGCTTTCATAAATAAAAAAGAATAGTCAACATTTTTAGCCTTTGCTTTTTTACGAATGCCTGAACTTATTAAAGAAAGAATTATTTTCACAAACCAGGGTGCTTTAATTTCTTTAGCAAAATCGGGAGTTGGCGGCCCGGAAATAGAAATCAGTTTTCCGCCTGATTTTAGTATTTTTAACGATTTTTCGAGTGTTTCTTTGTCCTGACTATTTAGCACAACATCATAATTACTTAACCTGTTTTCGAAATCGCTATTCTTATAATCAATAACGATATCAGCTCCAAGTTTTTCGAGTAAATCAAAACTTTTGGCGCTTGCAGTTGTAGCAACTGTGGCTCCCAAATGTTTTGCCAGCTGAATTGCAATTGTTCCAACACCTCCGGAACCAGCCTGAATAAATACTTTTTGCCCTTTTTTGATTTTTGCTTTTTCCACCAAAACCTGCCAGGCCGTTAGCGCCACTAACGGAATAGATGCTGCTTCTTCCATAGAAAGATTTTTAGGTTTAAGCGCAGCATCAGTTTCATTTATAGCAATAAATTCTGCAAACGTACCAATGCGTTGATCTCTTACTCTTGCATATACTTCATCGCCAACTTTAAACTTTGTTACATTTTTTCCGACTTTGATAATAACTCCCGCAACATCATGTCCCAAAATTAGCGGAAGCTTATAGGGTAAAATGAGTTTAAATTCTCCCGTTTTTATTTTAGAGTCTAAAAGATTGACTCCGGTCGCGTGTATGTCAACCAAAATATCGTGGTCTTTTACTTCCGGAACATTCATTTCGGTAAGCTGTAAACTTCCGTTTTTACTGTATTTATTAATTACAAATGCTTTCATTTTATAAATTTTAGAATTTTAGTTATTGTTTCAGGCTTGCGTAAATCTTTTTAGGATTTACTAAATTGAAAGCCAGTTGCGGAAAAAACCTGTTTACCATATAAAGTAATTTTGCATCCCCTGCCCTAATCGTGAATTTATCTTTTTTGATTCCCAAAATAAGCGTTTTCACCAACTGTTCCGGAGTCATTTTTTTATCATTTCTGTTCGCTGTCATTTCTGTTGCCACAAGAGGCGGAAGCAGTTCAAATACTTTTACATTGCTGCCTAAAATTTCTAAATTCTTTCTAAGCGTTCTGGTATAAAAACTTAAAGCTGTTTTTGTTGCTGCATAAGTTGGCTCTTCTAAAGCAGGAACTATACTCAAAATAGAAGTTGTATTTATGATAGCAGCTTCTTTTCTTGATTTCAGCATTTCTATAAAAAGGTTGTTTAACCTTATAACACCAAAATAATTAACATTCATTTCGTAAATCGCATTGTTCAAAATTTGGTCATTTGCAATTCCCAGATTAAGTGCCGGACTGCCAACCCCTGCATTATTATATAAAATATCGATTCCGCCCAAAGAAACTACGTGATCAAAAAGTGAAATGGCATCTTCCTGATTTTCGACATCACTTTTTATAATGGTTATTGACGGAAGCAGCTTTTTTGCAGCCTCTAATTTTGCCTGATTTCTACCCGTAATGATGACTTTGGCACCTTCATCTAAGAATTGTTTTGCAGATTCTAAACCAATCCCGGAACCTCCGCCGGTAATCAATATCGTTTTACCTTTTATATCCATTGTTGGTTTATTTAAAGAGTTTAGTTGTTTTCATTATATATATTTTAAATTTTCTATTGTTTTTTATTTAATAAAATTATTTCATTTTAGACTTTTTAGTCTATTTTAAAATATACTTTTTAGTTTATTTTAAAACAAAAAAATTAGATAACGTATTGCTCTAATTCAGACTTTAGACTTTTAACTAAACCCTGCATTGGTTTTGCTGTATCCATAACTCTGCACATTACAATTCCGCCTTCTACAGAAGCTACTAATTTGAAAGCAAAAACAGCAGGATCAAGAGATTTGGAAAATTCGCCATTATTAATTCCTTCCTGAAGCAATGCTGTCAATTCCTGCTGACCAATTCTAATTACCTTAGCCACTTTTTCTTTTATAAATGGATAATTATCATCTGCTTCTACAGCGGTATTAAATATCGGGCATCCACCGGAAACATAAGTTTCGATAGGATTTTTATAAAAATCTAAAAATGCAAATATTTTACCTTTTATTGTTTTTCCTTTGTAAACTGCAGCCCTGATTTTCTCAGAAACCATCTTAAGCGATAAGTCAATTACTTGTGCAGACAAATCTTCTTTGTTTTCAAAATGTCCATACAAACATCCCTTTGTAAGTTTTGTAGCTTCAAGGATGTCATCAATATTAACTCCCGAAATACCTTTCTCATTATAAAGAGGTATTGCAGTTTCAAGTATAAATTGTTTTGTTCTTTCTGCCTTTGTAAGCATCGTACTTTTTAAATTAGAGGACAAATATACTAAAAAGTATATTTTAAAATACAAAAAGATTAAAAATTTAGCTTTTTATTAATTTTTATGCCTCGATACAAAATAGAAAAATTCAACATCGTCAAAAAAAGAAGTGACAATAACGTTTCCCGGCACATTTTGTCCGTTTGAGCCAATTTTTTAACTGTTCAGAATTTATTGCCTTTTATGTTTGCAGCATCAAATTAATAAAAGGCATAAAGCCTCATAACATTAAAATTTATAAATCATGAAAAATTTATTTTTGCTCTGCATTGTTCTGGTATCCTCAAGTGTTTTTAGTCAAAGTATTTTTGACAGGCTTCATTTTGGAATAAAAGCCGGAGGTAATTACAGCGACTTTTCGAATGCTAATTTTGATACAGAAGGACTTCCCGGATTTCATGCCGGTGCTATTATCGCCTTTGACATTAATGAAAAATGGTCTGTTCAGGAAGACTTTTTATTTTCTACCCAAGGTGCTAAAATAAAAGGAGGATTCTCTGATGGCAAAGATCTTAAACTATCGTATGTTTCTGTGCCAATTGTTTTAAAATACAAAACCAGTTTCGGGCTTTATTTTGAAGCGGGTCCTCAGGTTGGTATACTGGTTTCAGAAGATTTTAAAGAATTAACCAACGACGATTTTGCAGAAAAAATTGATGCAGGAATGGTCGGCGGAATTGGTTATCAATTTCCAAATGGGCTTGGTATTGGTGCCCGATATTATTATGGCCTAACAGATATCAGTAAAATAAAATCAACTACTATAAATACTGATTTTCAAAACAATATGTCGCAAGTCAGTCTTTTTTACATTTTTTAAATTTAGAAGATTTCCTTTTTTTTATCTAAAAAACAAATAACACTTCCTGACTTTTACAGGAAGTATTATTTGTTTATCAAATATCTTATAACGGCTATTATTTTTTGTACTTTTCCTTCATTTGAATAAAGAAAAACTAATGCTGAATAAAAATGTAAAACCATATAAATGAACAATATATCAAAATCTTTCTCTCCTTTAATTTTGAGGGAAATTTATAAAATGAACTTATTTCTAACGTTCTTAATATCGTTTATTGCTTTATTTTTTCTGGTTATATTCAAAAATTCAGTTCTTCTTGTTGTGGTAATGACCTTAAAAAGTTTTTTTTACATTCTTCTGGTTACTTTTTCACTTTCTGCAATTTTAGAATTATGCGTTGTAAAGTTTCCCAATGACATTTTTAAATTTAGACTCTGGCGTTACGGTGCGAGTTTTTGCAGTTCAATTATATTGGAAATGCTTTTGTGGCCTTTTTTTGCTTATATGGCAGATATTGCCTGGCGTCATGATGATTTAGAGCTTATTGCCACTTTTTTAACCGAAGCACTATTTGTTGCTACATTAGTATTGCTGCTGCAGGATTTTGCTATTTTAAGATTGGCCAAAACAAAAGCCGAAATGGAAAATTCGAAATTACAGCTTCGTACGGCCGAGGCAGAAAATTTGCTTTTAAAACAACAGATTCATCCGCATTTTTTATTCAATTCACTCAACACTTTAAAAGCACTTTACAAAAAAGATCTTACGCTTGGAGAACATTATTTAATACAGCTTGCCGGATTTCTGCGAGCTGCCGTATCGCTTAACGACAGTATGGTTACAACGCTTGAAGAAGAATTGGATTTTTGCCAAAACTATCTCGAAATGCAGAAAATGCGTTTTGGTGAAGCCTTAGAATGGGATATTAAAATTAATGATCCGGAAATGCTAAAAAGCACCGTTCCTACTTTTTCACTTCAGCCATTGGCAGAAAATGCGATCAAACACAATCGTTTTACCAAACAACAGCCTTTGCATATTAAAATAGAACAAAAAGGGGATTATATATCAGTATCTAACACCATAAACACAAAAGAAGCTGGTGAAACATCTTTAAAAAGCGGTTTGGCAAATCTCGCAGAACGATGCCTGATTTGGTCCGGAAATGAAATTATAATTAATAACGATGGCATTACCTTTTCTGTAAGCTTTAAAGTAAATACCGATGAAAATCATAATTATTGAAGATGAATCGCTTGTAGCCGAAGATCTTGCCAACAGCCTGAAAAACTGCAATGCAGAAATTGAAATTACAGCCTTTTTGGGATCTGTAAAAGAAGCTATTGCTTATTTCAAAAACAATCCTCAGCCAGATCTTATTTTTAGCGACATCCAATTGGGCGACGGTTTGAGTTTTGAAATCATAAAAGCGGTACCTCTTCATGTTCCCGTTATATTTTGTACGGCTTTTAACGAATATGCACTTGATGCTTTTAAAGCAAATGGTATTGAATATATCCTGAAACCCTTTAGTGGAAACGAACTGGAAGCCGCTTTGGGCAAATTTCAGAACATGCAAAAATTAATGAGCGGCCAGCTTGCGCAGCAATACCAAAAGGCAATGGAAACGATCTCAAACCTGCAACAACCTGTTAGCGAAACTATAATGGTAAAATACAGAGATCGACTGCTTCCTTTTACGCTGGATAAAATTGCCCTTTTTTATGTCGAAGCAGAAACTACGGTCATGCATGCGCACAATGGCAAAAGTTATATTTTGACCGAAAGCCTGGAAGATCTGGAAAAAAGAACCAATAAATTTTTCTTTAGAATGAACAGGCAACAGCTCGTTAACCGAAACGCCATAATTGACGTAACAGATTATTTTCCCAGAAAGCTAAAAGTAAACCTTTCATTTTCTTTTCATAAAGATGTTTTTGTCAGTAGAGAAAAAAGGTCAAAAGTATTGGCCTGGCTGGCAAGTTAATCTTCAAATTCAAATAAAATTCCCCCACTTTTCCATCTATTATCACACATTAGTTCAGGCATAACGCCTCAGCCGTAATATTGTCCGTTTGAACTTATTTTTTAGGCTTTTTAAGCAATTGCCCTACTACTTTCGCAGAGCAATCTTAAATTAAAATGTGATGATTAAAATCAAAATTCCCAATGCCACGCGGCTTATAATGCTGATTGCGATTTTGTGCTTCAGCAGTTCGTACGGGCAAAATACCCAAATTAGAGTTTCGGAGATTCGATCCGGAAAAGGGCAAATTATACTCAACGTTTTTAAAAATAACGAAGATTATCAGGAAGAAAAAGTTTCTAAAAAACTGGTATTCGAAAAGAAAATTGAAAACGGCTCCATGATTATTAACTGTACGCTGGAACCCGGAACATACGGCATTACTCTTATTGATGATGAAAATAAAAGCGGGGAACTTAATAAAAACATGTTAGGAATTCCAAAAGAAGGTTTTGGCTTTTCTGATTTCTTCATGGAAAAAATGAAAAAACCTGCTTTTGATGACTTTAAAGTCAATGTAATAAATCAAAACAACAAAATTAGTATCAGAGTAAAATACATGTAATCAATTAAAAACGAAGTCAAACTAAAATTAAAAATTATGAAAATTAAAAGAGCCCTTACCTTAATTCCTGTAAAAATAATAGCTATTGCAACCCTAGTTATAATGTCATCTTGTGACAACAATGAAGTAGATCCGTTTGGTTCTGCACGGCTTAAAGTCGTAAATGCAGCTCCTAATGCGGGTTCTCAAAAATTTGTTATGGCAAATATTCCTTACATAGGTAATCTGAGTTATTTAGAACATTCTGTATCGTATCACGATGTAGCGGTGGGTAACAATTTAGTAAGTCAGTTTAGAGATGAAAATGATAACGATTTGTATGCCTCAGAAGAACTTGATCTGGATGACGATAAAAGATATACCGTATATTTAACGGGAGAATCAAGAGACGACGCAGAGGTGAGACTTTATGAAGATAACGTGAGCGCGCCATCTAGTGGAAAAGCAAAGATAAAATTTATTCATTTAAGTTCCGGAGCACCGGTCAATATTGATTTTCTCGACGGTCAGGGAAATACTCTTAGTTCAAACCTTGCAAGATACAGCCAAAGCGGTTATTCCGAAATTAATGCCGGATCTGTAAGCGTTCAGGTTCGCGGTACAGGAGGATCCGAAAATCTGGCCACATTATCAGCAATTGATTTCGCTGCCGGAAAAGTTTATACTGTTTTTATATCCGGATCTTCTTCTTCAGGATATACCGTGACCCAGCTTTCGCAGAATTAAATCATAAAAAAAAGAGCTGTTTATCGACAGCTCTTTTTATTCAAAAATTATAAATTATTTCATTGCATCGTTTACAGTCTGACTGTCTACAAATTGCTCAAAGCTTATTATTTTTCCATCTTTCAGTTTCCAAATGTGTGCAACTCTGGCTGCAAACAACTTATTTGTTTTTTTATAAGTACCCGTATAAGTTCCAAAAGCCGCTACTCTATCCTCGTTTGCAACATAATCTTCCGGGGTAAATTTGTAATCAATCCACTCACTTCCTAATCTGCTAAAAACATTTTTGGTAATGCTTTCTAAGCCGATATAAGTTCCTGCATACGGAAAACCTTTGGCTTCTGTCCAGGAAATATCAGCTGCAGCATATTCTGCTAAATTTTTCCCGTTTTCTTCAGAAGTTTTTCCTTCGTAAGTACTTTTTATGATTTCAAGATTTGTCATTGCTTTTTTATTTAAAGAACAGCCTGACAATGCCAAAACTATCATCAGGCCAGAGCTTATTAGTTTTACCATTTCATTTCTCCGGTATTTACTTTGGCTCCTATCATTAAAGCAGTTTCAAAAGTAAGTGCAGGATATTTTGTTTTTAAAGCCTTAATTAAAGCTTCAGAGGTTTTATTGGTTTTTAAAGCTTCTTCGTAAAACTGAATGTAACTTTTGGTATGATTTACAGCAGCAATATCAAATGGAGAATTTGAACTCGCATGCGCCGGAATTACAATTTCAGGATGCAAAGCCGTAATTTTATCTAAAATCGAAATCCAGCTTTTACGTTCTTCTGGGTTTTGTGCATCTGCCATCCAAAGATGAAAAGTAGTTCCGAAAACATTAATTCCGCCAACAACGGCTTTGATAGAAGGAATCCAAACAAAAGTCTCAGCCGGAAATTCTTCCAAACCTACAATTTCTAGTTTCTGACCTTCTAATTCGATGCTGTTTCCTTTTAAAACCTGAGGTAAAATTACATTCGAAGTAATGTTTTTACCAAGTCTCTCGCCCCATACTTCTAATTTCTTTTGAGATGTGGCTTTAATGTGTTCTACCGTTGAAGGAGATGCATAAACAGTTACTTCCGGGAAATATTTTTTGAATACTTCCAATCCGAAATAAAAATCAGGATCGCCGTGAGATACATAAATTGTCGTTAGTTTTTTGCCGCCTGCCTTAATTTCCTGTGCTACTTTTTCGGCTTCAGCCAAAGTAAACTGCGCATCGATCAAAACGGCATCAGTTTTTCCGGACACAATTACTGATGCTACACCAAAACTATTTTCTGATGCGTTGTAAACCTGAAGTTTGAGATTTTTAGTTTCAATAATTTTGAAACTTTGTGCTTGTGTTTCCATATTAAATAAGATTAAAATTGTTGTAAGTAGTATTGTGATATTCTGTTTCATTTTGTTTGGTTTAAATTAACCCTGCAAAGATGAAACCTTATGCAATCTCAAAACATTAAACTAGTTTAATAAAGCAATGAAAACTTATTTTTTCAGCGCAATTTTCTTTCGAATATTACTCAAAAAAACATTGGTAATACCCAAATAAGCAGCAACTTGAATATTGGAAAGACGCTGAATAAGCTGTGGATATTTTTCTGAAAACTCAATATATCTGGACTCTGCTGTTTTGCTCAGATTATCGATCATTCTGCGTTGCAGGGCGACATGTGTTTTTTGCGTCATAACCCGAAATAGCTTCTCAATTTCCGGCATATTAGAATAGGCAAATTCTTTATCTTTTTTAGATATTAAAAGCACTTCGCTATCTTCAAGAGCTTCTATAAATAGCTGTGATGGCGTTTCGTTGGTAAAACTGTCAATATCTGTAATCCACCAATTTTCAATCGCAAAATACAATATTTGCTCAAAGCCATCTTTGTCGATATGATAAACCCGAAAAAGTCCTTTTATGACAAATCCCTCAAATTTGCATACTTCACCCTCACGAAGTAAAAAACTTCTTTTTTTGATTATTTCATGTTGAAATAAATTGCAAAATGCTTCTGTTTCAGGATTTGAAAGAGAAATATGTGCTGCAATATTTTTTTGAAGAAGTTCTGTCATCTCACTAAATATCTGAAAAAGTTACAAGCTATTTTTAGTTGTTTCCCTGTGCAAAGTTCCCCAATCACTTAATTGAAGACAAATAGGTACCAGTTTTTCTCCAATGGGAGTAATTTCATATTCCACTCTTGGCGGTACTTCTGCAAAAACAGTTCTTTTAACGATTCCGTCACTTTCCATTTCTCTTAATTGAAGTGTAAGCATTCGCTCTGTAACCTTTTCGATTTTACGTTTCAATTCGCTATATCGAAGTGGCCCATTTGCTAAATTAACCAGAATTAATATTTTCCATCTCCCGCCAATAACTTCAACTGCATACGTCATATCACAGTTTGACAAGAATTTTCTATTCTGGTTATTTGTCGATTTTTCCTTTATTTTACTCATTACGTACATTTTTGTATGTATCACACATTTGGTTGGCTATAGTACAAATTTAGGGTTTGTTATTTAATATTGTACCAATAATTTAAAAAAACAAAAATGAATACTATATTATCGAAGACAGTTATTTTTCACGAAGCAGGAACTCCAGAAGTTTTAAAAGTAGAACAAACAGAAACTTTAGCTCCACAACCACATGAAGTAAGAATTCAGGTGAAATCTATTGGCGTAAACAGAGCAGATGCCATGTACCGAATGGGAATGTATATTGAAAACCCTGTTTTTCCGGCTAAATTAGGTTATGAAGCTGCCGGAATAGTCGAAGCTGTTGGATCTGAAGTTACCAATGTAGTAGTTGGTGATGTTGTAAATGTTATCCCAGGATTTTCATTACACCACTATTCTTCTTATGGAGAATACATTTTAATGCCGTCGTACGCAGTACATAAATATCCTTCTGTTTTATCTTATGATGAAGCTGCGGCTTTATGGACCAGTTATTCTACAATGTACGGAATGCTGATACATTCGGGAAAATTAAAATCGGGAGAGTTTGTGGTTATTAATGCTGCTTCGAGCAGTGCCGGGCTTGCGGCAATTCAGCTTACGAATTATGTGGGAGGAATTTCTATTGCTTTAACAACCTCATCAAAGAAAAAAGAAGCTTTATTAAAAGCCGGTGCATCGCATGTTATTGTTACATCTGAAGAAGATATTGCAACAGAAATTGCCAAAATCACAAATAATGTTGGTGCTCACATCATCTTAGATCCGGTTGTTGGAGCCAAATTCAGCGATCTTGTGAGTGCTGTTGCCGAAAATGGAAAAGTTTTTGTTTATGGTGCTTTAAGTCAGGAAGCGGCAAGTTTCCCTACTTTTGCCGTTATGATGAAAACGCCAACAATCAGAGGATATTCCGCCATTGAAGTTTTGGCTAATGCCGATATTTTAACAGAAGCGATTGCTTTTATCGACAAAGGCGTAATCGAAGGGAAATTAAAACCTGTGATCGATAAAGTTTTTCAGCTTGACGACATTGTAGCTGCGCACAACTATCTCGAATCTAACCAGCAATTTGGTAAAATTGTAGTTACTGTTTAATTGAAAATTATAAACTAAACAAATTCAAAAAAGACCTCATTGCTAATGAGGTCTTTTTGAGTTCTACATCCATACATGTAAATAAAAACAAAAAATTTGAGTTCAGGTATTTTTAAATTCAGCAGCCAATTTAACGGGTTGGGTAAATTATTTCAATACCAATAATTAACCTGAAACTATCTTCGTCATTAATCTTAAAATTTATACTAATGACAAAGTTACTGACCACCATTTTATTATTTTGCGCAACGCTATTAATGGCACAAACCGAATCAGATTCATTATCTGAAAAATTCTCAGTTGATTTTGGAGGTTCGTTTGGTGTTTTCGCTCCTTTCAAAGGATCTGGCAAAGGTTTTCCTGATGATAAAAACCAACTTGGCTCTAATGGTGTAACTTTTCTTCAGCTAAACTATAAGGAGCATTATTTTGCTAAATTACAGTTCGGACAAACCACGGTGTCTTATAAATCTATCCAAAATTCTAATGGTTTTAATTCCATCATAGATTCAAAAGCAAACAGCACCACAATAGGTATCAATCTTGGATATCAATATAAAATCAAACATTGGCAGCCTTTTGTAATGCTAGGGTCAGGTACCTCTTTTATCGACTCTCCTAAAACATCGCTGATAAATGAAAATACGATAAGCTACACTACTAAAACCGGTAATTACCTTTACATCTCAGGAAGTGTTGGTGTTAATTATGTATTCAACAGGTATTTTATTGTTTCTCTTGAAGGACAAGCCTCTACACTTCCAACGGCACCTTCGGGTTCTGATACACATTTAAGCGGTATGAGTATGCAGCTAGGGTTAAAATCATATCTTTTTAGTTTTTAATAATGTATGTGCATGATAATTTCTGTCTATAAAACAAACGTTAACACAAAATCTAAATTAAGAAAAGTAAAACCTGTTCTTAATAAAGTACTTTTGGATTCTAAATGGAATTTTGATTTAGAAGATTGTGACAAAATTTTAAGAGTCGAGAGTAACAAAAGCTGCTCTGAATTTTTAATAACAGAACTTTATAAAGTTGGAATACACTGTGAAGAATTATTTTAGATGTAATAACCAGGTCATAGTATTGCACTTTTATTATTAATATTATGTATTTAAGGCGCTATAAATATTTACGTTTATATGGGTATATAGTTTTTACTGTAATCCTGTATCTAATTCTAATACTCCTTAATTCTGACGAGAGCAATCTTCAGGGATGGAAGTTTTATACTCTAATGGATTTTATTATTGAAGGATTATTTTGTTTGATCTTTACAGTAGTATTATTTGAAACCGGTCTTTGGATATCGCAAATTTTTACTAAAAAATCAGTTTCGAAAAAATATAATTTGTCAAGGTTTATTTTTCAGCTGTTGCTTCACATCGTTATTGTAAGTATTCTCGCTGTTGTATTTTTTAATATTGATCTTCCTCAAAAATATGGGTATGACGACCTTCTTTTAAGACGAGTTTTAATCATTGGCAGTATATTTTCTATATTGATAACTACAGGTTTAACCGCCGAACAACTTTTTTTTAAATGGAATGAAAGCAAACTTGAAGCTATAGAAAACAAAAAACAAGCATTACAATCAGAACTCAATGCTCTGAAACTTCAATTAGATCCGCATTTTTTATTTAACAACTTAAGTACGCTTACTTCATTAATTGAGGAAAACCAAACTACAGCTGTGCTATATGTCACCAATCTTTCTGCAGTTTATCGCTATGTTTTGTCCAACAGAAATAAAAATCTGGTAGTTCTAAAAACGGAATTGGATTTTATAACCGAATATTTGTTTCTGTATCAAATCAGGTATGGATCTTCTATCGCTATCCATATCGAGGAAAATAATTCTAATTTAAGTAAATTTATACCGCCTTTAACGCTACAGCTTTTGATTGAAAATGCAATAAAGCACAACTCTTTTTCCTCGACGATGCCGCTTATTATCAGCATTAGTTATGAAGATCAATGGATAATAATACAGAATAACAAGTCGGCTAAATTTACCAAAGAACCCAGCGAAGGAATTGGTCTGGCACATATTTACCATAGTTATAAAATAATAGGCAACACGCCTCCTGTGGTCAATGATTTGGACACAATTTTTGAAGTTCGAATACCTTTACTTAACAATTAAAAGTACTTTATGATAACTGTTTTAATTATAGAAGATGAGGCTGCCAATGCTGCAAGACTGCAAAAAATGCTTTTACAATCAGAAGAAGAAATTGTAGTTACGGCAGTTTTACAAACAGTGCGCGAGAGTATTGCCTGGCTTGAAACAGAAAAAAGCCCTGACATTATTTTTATGGATATTCGCCTTACAGATGGTCTTAGTTTTGAAATTTTCAATCAGGTGAATATCAAATCGTATGTTATTTTTACAACTGCTTATGATGAATATGCCTTGCAGGCATTTGAAGTAAACGGAATAGATTATCTTTTAAAGCCTATCGAACAAAAAAAATTGGATTCGAGTATCAAAAGAATTAAAAGTTTTATAACTCCTGAGCCTGACAACAGTGTTGTGGAAATTCCAAAAAAAATGCGCCTGCATAAAGAGATTTATAGATCCCGATTTTTAATTAACCATAAAGATTTATTCATTACAATCCCCTGCACTAATATTGCTTATTTTAATTCTGAAAATAAAATAGTACAGCTTACAACACATTCCAACCAAAAATATGTCGTCAAGCAAACGCTGGATGAATTAATACAAGAATTAAATCCCAATGATTTTTTTAAAGTGAGCAGAAACTACATCGTTTCTTTAAAATCAATCCATAAGCTATCCCAATCTTTTGATTATAAACTAAAACTGGAACTCACTCCGGCAATTAATGAAATAATACTGATAAGCAGAGAGCGTGGCATTTCTTTTAAAAACTGGCTTGACAGCAAATGATTTTGGGATTTCAAATTAATTTATTAAACGAAATAATCTCATATAAAAAACAAAAAAGCCACTCGCTAGAATGGCTTAATCTCAAAATTAATTTGGTTTTTATTTCTAATCTATAAAAAGTACAACCTTGCCGTTTACGCCGCCAGCTGTTAAAAAATCCTGAGCTATGGCGGCGTCTTCAAGCTTAAATGTTTTGGAAACAATTGTTTTGAATTTCCCCGCTTTTATCAAATCAATTCCGCTTTGTAAAGTCTTGGCAGAGATATCAGAAACCACAAAATAAGCTTTTACATTGTATTGTTCTGCCAGCTCTTGCGATGGCGGCATAGCGATACTCAAAAGTTTACCACCAGGTTTTAAAACTTGAAAAAGTTTTACCTGAGCTTCGCCTCCGGCTGTATCTGCAACTAAATCAACATCTTTTGCAATACCTGAAACGTCCTGCAATTTATAATCAATCACTTCGTCGGCACCAAGGCTTTTTGCTAATGCCACACCGTTTCCAGAGGCTGTTGCAATAACGTATGCGCCGGCTGCTTTTGCCATTTGCACCATTGCACCACCAACTGCGCCGGCCCCACCCTGAATCAAAACTTTTTGACCTTTTTCTAATTTTCCTTCTGTAAATAAAACAGATTGAGAAGTACCAATATTAACGACCATTGAAGCTCCTTCTTCAAAAGACAAACCTTCGGGTTTTAGCAAAACAAAATTTTCGTTTGCAGTTGCATATTCTGCGTAAGCATTTTTCCAGGTAAGAGCAATAACCTCATCTCCAACTTTAAATTTTGATACACCTCCGCCAACGGCAACAATTATTCCTGCAGCTTCACCGCCCGGTATAAAAGGCATTTCTACAGGGCGGATTTCCTTCATTAATCCCATTCGTATTTTCATATCTATTGGATTCACGCCTACTGCTTTAACCTGAATTAAAACATCATTTTCATTTTGAATTGATGGTATCGAAACCTCAACGAGTTCAATCACAGCTGAACTTCCGTAATCTTTGTATTGTATTGCTTTCATTATTTTGAAGTATAAAGTGGATAATCTGTATAACCTGTTTCACCTGGAGAATACAATGTACCGAAGTCTACATCATTGAGGGAAAGATTTTTTCCAATACGTTTTACAAAATCGGGATTCGCGAGAAATCCGCGCCCAAAAGCAACAAGATCTGCAGAATTGTCCAATAGTTTTTCTTCGGCTGTTTCTGCTGTAAGTCCATTACAAATTATGATTGTATTGGTAAATACGGCACGGATTGCCTTATATGTTTTTTCCGGAATTTCAGGATTGGTCGAAAGATGAATATAGGCGATTCCTAATTTATCCAGTTCACTGCTTAGGTAAGTATAGGTTTGATGCACTTCTTCTGAATCATATGCAGCCTGATCACTTAATTGAGAAAACGGAGAAAAACGTATTCCGACTTTATCCGAACCTATAGCTGCTGCAATTGCTTCTGAAATCTCTAAAATAAGTCTGCTTCTGTTGATAAGATTGCCACCGTAAAGATCTGTCCTGTTATTTACATTTGGATTTAAAAATTGTTCCAGTAAATATCCATTGGCACCATGAAGTTCTACACCATCAAAACCGGCAAGAATTGCATTTTTAGAAGCATTTACAAAATCTTCAATAACACGCGTTATCCCATCTAAACTAAGAGCCACCGGAACAGAGTTTTCCTGCATGCCCAGAGAATCAGTAAAAATTTCACCTGCCGCCTTGATATCCGAAGGTCCTACGGGCAGAATTCCGTTTGGCAGATTGGCAACATGTGCGATACGCCCGGTATGCATTAGCTGCAGAAAAATTTTTGATCCGTTTTGATGTACGGCATCTGTAACTTTTTTCCAGCCTGCAACCTGCGCTTCAGAATAAATTCCGGGAATGCGCGGATATCCCAATCCTTCAGGACTTGGCGAGGTACCTTCGGTAATAATCAAACCAGCACCAGAGCGTTGTGCATAATAGTTTGCCATGAGTTCATTTGGAAGATTGTCTATAGCTCTGCTTCGGGTCATCGGCGCCATTACCAGATGATTTTTAAATTTTATGGTGCCTTTCTCAAAAGGTGTAAGTAACTTTTTCATTTTGTTCTATTTAATTATAGGAACAAATTTAGAAGTAAACAAATGGGTAAAATAACCAAAAAAGACACAAGAATAGTCCTATCCGACAGTTACATTTTTAATATCGAAGATGAAAAAGGATACTTATATAGTATAAGAAAACTTTTTGGGTGTGATGCCGTACTGCTTCTCAAATAATCTGCTGAAATGACTAAGGTTTGAAAATCCCAACTCGTAACCAACTTCAGAAACAGAATGTTTGGCTTGCTTTAACAGAAAAGCTGCTTCTTCCATCCTCGCTTTCTGATAATAATTATAGATGGTATCTCCAAATGTTTGTTTGAACAGCTGCTTGAGTTTCGTTTCGCTCATTGAAGCAATAATAGCCAATTCACTTAAAACCGGCGGAGTACTAAGATCGTTTAGTATTTCGTTGCGAATGATTAGAAGTTTTTGCGCATCGTTACTATTTATATTCTTAAAAGTTGTGTTCTCCCGAAGTGATAATTTACTAAAAAGCAAATACATTAATTCCTGTACTTTAATTTGTACATAAAAATTATTCATAGAATTATTCATAGAATTATTCATGTCGACCGATACAATATTTTTAAGAAGCAACTGCATTTCAGGATCCAGATTTTCGAAAAAAAGAAAAGAAGCGTCTTCGGCAGTAATAGTTTGTATTGTAGTGTTAGGCTTTTCTATAGATAAAACCGAATGCAATCTGCTGGCAGTAATACCCACTACAACATACTGAATATTGCTTCCGGCAGGAAAACGAATTTCTGTTCGCAAATCATTTGTAGAAAGAATTATAGACGAATCGTTCTTTTGAAAAAATTGGATATTTTCCTCGTTATTACATTTAACCTCAAGATCTTCTTTATTATTATAAAAGAAAATAGTCCGCACATTATTCGCCTTTACTGCCGGATTACGTTTAAGAATTAAATCTTCCTTTAATATATACCGATGAATCGTTAATTTAAAATCATCTCCAAAACCAACTTTACGCACATAACCTTCACCCAGGCTTGCAGGAATTTGCAATACATTATCTCGCACAGGAACATTTATTTGTTTTGAAAACAAAGTTATAAAGTCAAAACCCGGTGCTGCTGTAAATTCAAAAATCATTAGGAAGCTATAGAGAATACTAAATTACTGCAAATAATTATATTTTACTCTTATAACTCATTTTATAGTTGGAGTTATTGCCAAAAACAAATTGTAAAAATGTATCACGTCTTCCGACTTTTGTATAAGTACTAACGATCACCCGTACTCTAAATTTGCCTCATTATTAATCATATAAACAATAAAATGAGCAAAACAATTTTAATCACAGGAGCATCTTCAGGTTTTGGATTGATGCTGGCTAATGACCTTCACAAAAAAGGGTTTAACATAATTGGAACAAGCCGCGAACCGGAAAAATACAAAGTTCCGTTTAAATTAATGCGTTTGGATATTGACGACGATAATTCTATTAATGAATTTAAAGAAAGACTCTCTAAAGAAACCAAACAACTGGATGTTTTAGTAAACAATGCCGGTTTTATGATAACGGGTATTGCAGAAGAAACGCCTATTGATGTAGCCAGAAAACAATTTGAAACCAACTTTTGGGGAACCGTTAAAGTAACAAATGCAATTATACCTTATTTTAGAAAACAAAAATTTGGACAAATTATTACTGTTAGCTCGATTGTTGGATTGATTGGACCACCAAATTTATCGTACTATTCTGCTTCGAAACATGCTGTAGAAGGATATTTTAAATCATTACGTTTTGAGTTGAATCAGTTTAACATTAAAGTTAGTGTTGTAGAGCCTGTATGGTTTAAAACAAATTTAGGGCATAATGCCATTTCTTCAACAGGAAATATCGGGGATTATAATACCTACAGAAAACTTGTCAATGCAGCTACTCAAAAAGGTTTAGACGAAGCAGAATCTCCAAATGCCGTTGCTAAAATTATCATTAAACTAATTGGCACAAAAGAACCTAAGTTTAGTAATCCGGTTGGTAAAATGTCGGGAATGATTGTTTTTCTGCAGCATTATGCACCAAAAATGTTCGAAAACTCGATACTAAAAAGTATTAAATAAATAATTCTGACAAACACAAATTAATAAATGTATAGTTGGAATGTTTTAAGATTGTTTAGCATTCCAATTTTATATTTAAAACAAGAAAAATGAAAAATAAAATTATAACAAACGCCGTACTTAAAATAGATCCTCAATTTATCAATGAAGTACTTCCATTTGCAATCGAAACAAGAAATCATATTTTACTTGAAGAAGGATGCGAAATTTTCATATTGATGAGAAAAACAGATGAACCTCATACACTCGTAATTTTTGCTGTTTATACCTCAAAACAAACTTATGACTGGCATCTTGAGCAAGATTATGTGAAAAGTTTTTTTGCTTTTTTGAATGGAAAACTGACGAATACCCCAGAAGTAACTTATCTTGAAGAAATTTGAGTAGTGATAAATTTTAAAGCGTAGATTTATAATGTATAAAACTGTAAAGAATGAAAAATTACAAAACGATAAGTGAACTCTATATTTCCAATGGATTTCCGCCACCTGAAAATCCTTTGCTTGGTTTGGTGACGTTTGAAGAACTAAAAAACTGCACGTTTGCTGAAACAGAATTCACAATGAATTTTTATAAAATAGCTTTAAAAAAAGTAAAATCAGGAACCATTTTATACGGAAAAACGAAGTACGATCATGACAATGGTTCGATGGCATTTGTAAAACCGGGTCAGAAAATTACAATGAGCGATATTGAACTCACAGAAAAAGGCTTTATGATTTATATTGATGAAGATTTTTTAATGAATACCAATCTTTATTCAGAAATAAAAAAATATGGCTTTTTTGATTATGAAGTAAATGAAGCTTTGCACTTATCACCCAAGGAAGAAGAAACCATTTGGGATTTGTTTCATAAAATAAGACTGGAATATTACAATAACCAGGATGATTTTAGTAAAGATATTATGCTGACTCATATTGACTCTATCCTAAAATATTCGCAACGCTATTACAAACGACAATTCTTAAACAGAACCTCAATATCCGGAACAATAATTACCAAGTTTACCGAGATACTTAAGTTATATTTCGAAAGTGGAAAACTTCAAAAGGAAGGATTGCCAACCGTAAAATATATGGCAACACAACTATCATTATCTGCAAGATATTTAAGCGATTTATTGAAACAGGAAACTGGTAAAACAGCTTTGGAACACATCCATATTTCTTTGGTTACAGAAGCCAAAAATCTCTTGTTGAGCACTGACAATACAGTAGCTGAAACAGCCTATCAACTTGGTTTTGAGAATCCTCCTTATTTTTCCAGATTATTTAAAAAAGAAGTTGGATTAACGCCAACAGAATATCGGGAACAGTTTTTGAATTAATAGAAGAATCTTCTTTGATTTATTATAACAAAAAAGCCACTCGTTTGAGTGGCTTTTGATGTGATCCCAGAAGGATTCGAACCTTCGACCTACGCATTAGAAGTGCGTTGCTCTATCCAGCTGAGCTATGGAACCATAAAATTTTTTATTAAAAACTCTTAAAAAAAGTCGGGGTGGCAGGATTCGAACCTGCGGCCTCCTGCTCCCAAAGCAGGCGCGATAACCGGGCTACGCTACACCCCGAAGGCAAAAATTAAGCGGAGAGACAGGGACTCGAACCCTGGCGACGGTTACCCGTCGACAGATTAGCAATCTGCTCCATTACCGCTCTGGCACCTCTCCAAGCTCAAGGAACGTGTCCTGTTTTGCGGTTGCAAATGTAAGACAACATTCCATATCTCACAACTATTTCTGCGCTTTTTTTAATCTTTTTTCAATCTTTTTTTTAAACCTCTTCACAATCAAACAAATAGAATTAACAAAAAATTCATATTCAATTTAAATTCTAATGAAACTCATACAAATTGATACAAAATTTGAATTTATTTAAATAAACAGTAAATTTGCTAGATTAACTAATATTAACAGAAAATGAACAAAAGAGTTGTTATCGTTTCTGCCGTTAGAACACCTATCGGAAGTTTCATGGGAGGTTTATCTACCGTACCCGCACCAAAATTAGGTGCTGCCGCTATAAAAGGCGCACTTCAAAAAATTAACCTTGACCCAAAATTAGTTGATGAAGTATTCATGGGCAACGTAGTACAAGCTGGAGTTGGTCAGGCACCAGCACGTCAGGCTGCGCTTTTTGCCGGTTTGTCTGAAGAAGTTGCTGCTACAACCGTAAACAAAGTTTGTGCTTCCGGAATGAAAGCTGTAATGTTTGCAGCGCAGGCTATTGCTTGTGGAGATGCCGAAATTGTGGTAGCCGGAGGAATGGAAAACATGAGTTTGATTCCGCATTACGTACAAATGCGTAACGGAAACAAATTTGGTCCTGCAACAATGCTTGACGGAATGCAAAAAGATGGTTTGACAGATGCTTACGATAACAACGCAATGGGAGTTTGCGCTGATTTATGTGCATCTGAATACAAAATCACCCGTGAAGAACAAGACAATTATGCCATTCAATCTTATGAAAGAAGCGCAAAAGCCTGGGATGCCGGAAAATTCGATAACGAAATTGTTCCTGTAGAAGTTCCACAAAGACGTGGCGAACCCGCTATTTTTTCAAAAGATGAAGAATATACTAATGTCAAATTAGATAAAATCCCTTCATTAAGTGCTGTTTTTACAAAAGACGGAACAGTTACTGCTGCAAATGCTTCAACAATAAATGACGGAGCTGCCGCTTTGGTTTTAATGTCTGAAGAAAAAGCAAATGCATTAGGATTAAAACCTTTAGCTTACATAAAAGGATATGCAGATGCTGCACAAGAACCAAAATGGTTTACAACAAGCCCTGCAAAAGCGTTACCAAAAGCATTAAACAAAGCAGGAATTGCAATTAGCGATGTTGATTATTTCGAATTCAACGAAGCTTTTGCTGTTGTTGGCTTGGCCAATTCAAAAATCCTTAATTTAGATAACGAAAAAGTAAACGTAAATGGTGGCGCTGTTTCTTTAGGGCATCCTCTTGGATGTTCGGGAGCAAGAATCATCGTAACTTTACTGAATGTTTTAGAACAAAACAATGCCAAAACCGGAGCTGCTGCAATTTGCAACGGTGGTGGTGGCGCATCTGCAATTGTTATCGAAAGAGCTTAAACAAAATATTAAATTAGGAGTTGTTTATTAAAAAAATAACTCCTAATTTTCAACTTATAAATTACCCTAAATGTTCGGAATTTGCAATCTAGCCATAGTACCTGTTCGATCTGAGCCAAGTGACAGAAGTGAAATCGTTACACAACTTTTGTTTGGCGAACACATCGAAATTTTAGAACGTCAAAATCAATGGGCGCGAATAAAGATTCAGTTTGATGATTATGAAGGCTGGGTAGATTCGAAACAATATCAGGTAATTTCCGAAGCAAATTATAACCAATTAAGCAAAGAAGCTATTATTCTTAATGCCGACCTGATTGATTATATTAGCGCGCCGGACAACTTATTATTACCAATTCCGCTTGGCGCTTCCTTATCATTTTTAAGCAATACCGACATCAATACTGCAAATTTTGATTTCGAAGGAACAAAAACCAGCGGCATTAAACCTAAAAGCGCACTCATAAATACTGCTTTTATGTATTTAAACGCTCCCTATCTTTGGGGAGGAAAAACACCATTTGGAATCGATTGTTCCGGTTTTACACAAATGGTATACAAACTAAACGGATACAAAATTCATCGTGACGCTTCTCAGCAAGCACTTGATGGCGAGCCTTTAAGCTTCATCGAAGAAAGTGAACCAGGAGATTTAGCCTTTTTTGATAACGAAGAAGGAAATATCATTCACGTTGGTATCATAATGGAAAATAATTACATCATTCATGCCAGTGGAAAAGTACGCATTGACCGTTTAGACCACTTAGGAATTTACAATCCTGAATTAAATAAGCACACGCACAACCTTCGTGTAATCAAAAAGATCATTTAATTTTCTTAGTAATCCCTTAAAGAAATAATACTTTGACAAAGCTTTCACTTTCTAAAACAGATTTTACAATTAATGATGTTAAAATTCAATTTCCGATTGATATAGATAGCTTAAAAAAGATTTTGGGAGATTGTCGACATTTAAAAAAACAACATAACCATATTTATACCTGGGATGATTTTGGCATTATTGCATTTTCTAAAGAAGGAGTAAAAGCAGAAAATTTATTACTCGATCTGAATTATGGTAATTACGATTTTTGTTCGAAAAACCCATTTACAGGTCAATTCATTTTTGAAAATCAAGAACTATTTCAATTTTATAAATCCAATAAAAATCAACTCGTAAAACTTTACAAGGGAGATGACAGCGGTGCTTTTATTCTGAATGGCATAAGTGTGTGGTTCAATAAAGAAGATGATAAAACAACAGCTATTGACATCGCTGCATATCAGGAAAAAGAAAAGAAAGCCAAAACACCAGTTGATCCGGAATTTAAAGAATTCGAATCATTATGGCAGGAATGGATTACCGAAATTAATAAAATTGTAGCAACAGATAATGATTATTACAATCTTACAGATGGTATTTCTGTAGAAGATTTAGAACAGCATTCAGTCTTAGAAGATGAAATCATAATTCCGCCCGCGCTTCAAAACTTTTACAAAGTTCAAAATGTGGAATATGATGCCGTAACTTCTGCGTTTCAATTTTTAATAGGTAATTGGACATACGATCTTATTCCTTTTGAAGATATTTCAGAAGAATGGAATTCGATACAAGATTTACAATTTGACGAAGACGATCTTCCCGAATTAGAAATAGACTTAGAAAAAATCAAGACAGACAATTACGCAAATCCAAAATGGATTCCGTTTGCAACAGGACGAAATGGAGATTATTTACTCTACGATACAGATCCTGCCGAAAAAGGAAAATTTAGCCAAATCATAGAACTTCAAAACGAATCCTGGGAACGAAATATAGTAGCTGAATCCTTAGAAGAACTTCTAAAAAACGAAATTAATAACCTGAAAACAGGCAAAACAGAACATTTTGACTTTATAACCGGCAAAGAAGATTCATAATAAAAACAATTATTAAAAAATAGCTCATATTTTCTCAATAGAAACATAAACTTTACAGTTTACCGGATTATTATCATATTTTGTAAATACTTCTAAAGTTTTTTGTTGAGAATAATATTTCCCTTCCATAGCGAAATGTATATTCTCTATTCTATATTTATCACCATTATGATAAAAAGTTTCTCCAATCCTCAGTGTAAATTCCGAGTCTACATCCTTTGTAGTAAATTCACAAAGCTGTTGTCTATTGTAAGCATATTGTCCGCTAAATTGAAATACAACTGCCGCAATTAAAGTTTCAAATTTTTCCATTTTATATTTAAATTTATTAATTCAAATATAAAAACAATAAATCATTATTAACTATACAAAGCAATCGAGTTATAAACAAAAGCTATTAAAAATCCGCAATAATCCGTGTTTTCGCTTGCGAATCCCTGTCATCCGCGTTCCAAACTCACGCACTAACACGAATCGTTCTCCTAAACTCCGAAGGACTATTCCCTCGCTGTTTCTTAAAAAATTTATTAAAGTGACTTTCATCCGTAAAGCCAAATTCATATGCAATTTCGTTAATACGTTTATCGCTAAATTGCAAACGATGTTCGATCAGTTTCGTTTTATAATTGCTAATATATTGCTGCATCGTTTCGTTAGCATGTTTCTTAAAATAACGTCCTAAATACGTATTCGAAATTCCGAAATACTCACTAAGCGATTCTGCTTTAATTCTTTCGGGATAATAAATATTGTTCTGGATATATTGCAAAATATCCATCGCTTTAGCCTCACAACCAATATTTACCTGCTCCGGCAAATACTTAGCAATATTTCGCGCAACCACAATAATAAGTGTATTTACCAATTGCTGAATCAATTCTTTATTATAAACATCTTTATCCTGATGTTCACGAATAATTGCTTCAACCATCACTTTTACCAGACATTTATCTGCTTGATTCTTCAAAATACAGCCCGGCTGATGATTTGCGTTTTGCAAAATATATTCTAAACGCTGAATATTCTCATTTTGCAGGCTTGAGTTTTTCAAATAAATATCATTAAATCTCAAAAAGAAGAATTCCGTTTTGGTCTCAATCGTAAAATTATGACAATCTTCAGGCGTTAATAAAAACATATGTCCGGCATCATATTCAAAAATATTTTTGTTGATACATTGCCTTCCTGTTCCGTCTAAAATATAGACCAATTCAAAGAAATTATGACGATCTCCAACATCTGGATATTCATCAAGAGTTTCAAAAGAAACAGAAAAAGGCTCGTATAAATTTTCTTTTTTCATAACGATAAAAATTATTTGAAGATGCAAATTTACATAAAAAAGACAAATATATACAAGTTTACACTCATAAAAATGGTATAATTTTGCCAAGTGAAATTTAAGATTTAAAATACAACATTATGGAATATAGAAAATTAGGCAATAGCGAACTCGAATTATCAACTATTACATATGGCGCATTTGCCATTGGCGGAAACATGTGGGGCGGAAACGAAAAAGCAGATTCAATCGCATCCATTCACGCTTCAATTGATAACGGTGTAACTACAATTGACACTGCTCCTTTTTATGGATTTGGTTTAAGCGAAGAAATGATTGGCGAAGCTCTAAAATCTCACGATCGTTCTAAAGTACAGTTATTGACAAAATTCGGTTTGGTTTGGGACGGAAGCAATAACCAAAAAGGCGATTTCTTTTTCGATGCCGATGACAACGGAAAGAAAATCCCAATTTACAAATACGCTTCAAAAGCCAACATTATCAAAGAAGTCGAAGAAAGTTTAAAACGTCTTCAAACCGATTATATCGACTTATTGCAAATTCACTGGCCAGATTCTACAACGCCAATTCACGAAACGATGGAAGCTTTGGAAACCCTTATTCAACAAGGAAAAATCAAAGCAGCCGGAGTTAGCAATTATAGTGTTTCGCAAATTCAGGAAGCACAAAAAACAATCAAATTAGCATCAAATCAGGTTCCGTTTAGTATGTTAAACCGTAAAATCGAAACCGATTTAATTCCGCTTACGCTAAAAGAAAACATCGGAATCATCGCTTACAGTCCAATGGAAAGAGGTTTATTAACCGGAAAATATTTCACCGACAGCAAATTAAAAGACAACGATCACAGAAATGGATATTTCGGGCAGTTTGATCTTCAAAAAGTAAAAACGTTGGTCGAAGAATTGAGTTCATTGGCAAACGCAAAACACATTTCCATCTCGCAATTGGTTTTACGCTGGACAACTTTACAAAAAGGAATCACAATTGTTTTGGCCGGAGCAAGAAACGCAGAACAAGCCATTTCAAACGCAAAAGCAATGGATTTTGATTTATCTGATTCTGAATTAGATTTTATTAATCAAGCTATTGCGAAAGTTAAATAGCATTCTTAAAAATATTTAAACACATAGAAACATAGCCAATAGCAATGTGAAAAGCATTCCCGAGCTTTGTCAAAGTTTTAAACTTTGACAAAGCTTGACAAAGCTAAGCTATGTGTGAGAAACTAGTTTCTTTTTACATTCTCTAAACACAAAGCAAAAACCTATGTTTCTATGTGTTTAAAAAATTACACTCACAATAAAATAATCAGGGTGTGCCCCTCCGGGTCGGGCTTTCGGCTATATCTTTTGTTCCGTTCCACTTCACAAAAGGATACCGCCTCTATCCCTCACACTCACGAATTCATAAGAAAACAAGAAAAATGAAGAAAATTTTTATCATCAATGGAAGTCAAAATTTCGCACATTCAGGCGGAAAATTCAACCAAACCGTTACCGACTGGACAATCGAATACTTAACAAACAGCAAGCAATTCGAAATAAAAACAACCGACATCAAACAAGACTTTAATCTTGACGAAGAAGTCGAAAAATTCGTTTGGGCCGATGTTGTAGTTTATCACACACCGGTTTGGTGGTTTCAATTGCCAAACCTTTTCAAAAAATACATTGACGACGTTTTTACAGCCGGACACAACAAAGGAATCTACAAAAGCGACGGAAGAACCAGAACCAATCCCGACATTAATTACGGAACCGGCGGACAATTGCACGGACGTAAATACATGCTTACCACAAGTTGGAATGCACCTGCAACAGCCTTCATACTTCCGGGAGAATTCTTCGAAGAAACATCTGTAGACGACGGAGCTATGTTTGGTTTCCATAAAATGAATAAATTTACAGGAATGGAAAAACTAAACAGTTTCCACTTTCATGACGTTGAAAAAGGTGCAACTGCAGAAAACATTGTCATCTTTAAAGAAAATTATACAAAGCACTTAGAAAAAACTTTTAAAACTTTATAATATGATCTCAATAACCGCAATTATAAAAAGCAAGCAGGAAAACATTGAAGAAGTCAAAAACCTGGTTCAAAATTTAGTTATCCAAACCAGAAAAGAAGACGCCTGCATTCGCTACGATCTTCACACAACCGAAAATGTATTTATTATTTGGGAAGAATGGAAAGATCAGGCTGGTCTTGACATTCACAATAACCAACCTTATTTACAGGATTTTATCAAACAAAGTGAAAGTTTAGTCGCCTCTCCTATTTTGGTTTATAAAACAACACAATCTTTATAAATAGTTACAATAATTAGATTTCAAAAAACTAACTTGCTTCATATAAATATTTAAACATGAACCAATATCATCTTGCCGAAATCAATATTGCAAAAATGAAAGGTGTCGATATTAATGACCCAATCATGAAAGAGTTTGTAGACAATTTAGATCTTGTAAATACCTTAGCCGAAAAAAGCGAAGGATTTGTTTGGCGGCTAAAAGACGAAAGCTCTAATGCAACAAACTTAAACCCGTACAATGACGAGCAAATAATTGTGAATGTTTCTGTTTGGGAAAACATCGAAACGTTAGAACATTACATGTACAAAACGTTTCATAGTGAATTTTTAAAACGCCGAAAAGAATGGTTTTTAAAATTTGGAAAAGCCCACACCGCAATGTGGTGGGTTCCTGCAGGTCAGATTCCTACTCTTGAAGAAGCCGTTGAAAAGTTAGATTATTTGCAACAAAATGGAGCATCAGAAATTGTTTTTGATCTTAGAAATAAATTTCCTGCGCCAAATGAAAGCAAAACAAAAGCGAAATAAAAATCTTTATTTCGCTTTTGTTTTTATATCAATAAATTAAGATTTCTTAGTTGCAGCATCAAATATTCTGCAATAATTTCCACCTCCAATTTTACCAATTTCATCTTCAGTAAAACCAGTCTTCAATAAAGATTCTACAACGGTGTAATAAAATCCTTGTTTTAAATCTCCCCAAGCTTCATTTGTTGTACCGCCGCCTTGTTTTTTATTAGCTTCCGGACCTTTTTGATTTCTTTGATCGTTTTCTTTTTTAGGCTGGCCAAAATTTTCACCTTGCTGTTCTTTCGGTTTTTTATCTCCTTCCGGCTTATGTCCCTGATCGCTAGGAGAGCGATATGACGGAGTTAATTTTGTATCTGTTCCAATGCAAACATGATCAATACCTACAACATCAACCATCGCTTTTATATTGTCTGCAAATTCTGTTGGAGAATCAGCAAGATGAGTCCAAACACCAATTACACCGCCATTATCTGCCACAATTTTAGCCTGTTCTTTATTAATAAGACGAGGCATCATCATTTTAGACATGAACTCATTTTGACCAAGGCGCGTATTAAGTCCGGTATGTGAAACAAGCACAGGTTTTTTTGCCACTTTTAAAGCTCCATTAACCGTATTATCATCACAATGCGACAAATCAACTAAAATCCCTAATCTTTCGCATTCCTTTATAACTTCAATTCCAAAAGAAGTAAGTCCACCCCATTGTGGTGTTTTTGTAAAAATATCACCAAGTGGAACCGAAGCATCATTATCATGAAGTAATCCCAAATGTCTTAAACCACGATCGTAAGCAATTTGCAAACGATCAATCTTTCCTTCAAGAAAATGACCGCCCTCAACCGACTGAATTACTGTTGGCTTTTTAGCATTTTTTGCAAGCTGAAGGTCATTAAAATTTAAAGAACGCTTCATATTATTAGCTTTCAAAATTTCATCCATTGCCGTAAGACCATTTAAAAATCGTTCGTAAGCATCACCGGGATTTACCAATTTTTGATAATCCACCGCAAACGTCATACAAATAGCAGACAAACCTGATTTTTTTAACTCATTTGCCAAATCAACTTTTGGTCCCGGAAGTTCTGATTTTATTAACGGAACATCGATGTGATTATGAGTATCAATGCCGAATGTTTTGGCAACAATAGCCTCAATTCGAGGATCCCGGTCAACTGAAGCCCAGGATAAAAGCGGATTTAACATTAAAGCAGCTCCTGCTCCACCCATGGTTGTCAGGAAAAGTCTGCGATTCCATTCTTGATTATTGCCCATTTATATATTTTGAATTATTGTAAAGAAAATAGAACTTGATAGTACAAAACAACACTTTTTTTGTATTCGCTAAACAAATAATATACAGATCGAATATACAAGCCGACAAATAACAAAAATCATCCGATTAAACTTTTACCGAAATCAAAAAAGCTACGCCAGGAATTTATCTATTTAATTCCCCCAAAAGCACCGAAACACATATTCTTGTGTAAAATTTCGACACTTTTAAAACCCACTTTTTTCATCAAATCCAATTGGTAATTCATTGATCTTGGTGTATCTTCTTTTTCTACATAATCCAAAACTTTCTGGCGATATTCAGCACCTCCAATTCCTTCAAGATAATCACCATAACGCTGCCAGGTATATTCGTTTAATAATTCTGTGTCTTGCGTTATTAAATCCGAAATCATGAAACATCCTCCTGATTTTAATAATTTAAATATTTTCGTAAAGGTCGTTTCCCAATCCTGATCGTCACGCAAATGATGCAAAACCGCTCCGGCCAAAATAATATCAAAATGATTTTCTTGTAAATCAACTTCACGAATATCGCCTTGCTTCACTTCTACTTTACCGTTTGTTTCATTAGAAACCCTTTCAAAAGCACGATCCAACATCGGCAAACTCAAATCGACCAAAGTGCAATTCAAGTTCGGAACTTTAGATAGCATTTTTAAAGTATAATTTCCGGCGCCACAGCCAATATCCAAAACATTTTGAGCATCGGGAACAATTCTTTTCGAAGCTTCTGTAATTAATTCTAAAGAAATTGTTGCGTCGATTGTGGCGACTTGTCCGGTTTCTAAATTTGAGAATCGTTCGACATCATTATCAAAACGTTCCCTGATTTCTGCAATAGTTGATTTTTTCATAGTTTTCTGTTTTTTATGGCACACAGATGACACGGATTAAACGGATTTTCGCTGGTTTTTTTTAATTCTTGTTGTTATTTATTATTTTTTTGTCACAGATTTAAAGATTCGCACAGATTTTTTTTAAGAATCAAATTAAAATTTTAAGAATCATTTTAATCCTTTAATCTGTGGCATATTTTCTTTTCAATTTCAAAAAAATAAAAATCCGTATTAACCTGTTTAAATCCGCGTCATCCGCGTGCCATATATTTTTTAGTAAAAGTATTCCTTTCATATATACTTCAAAAATACTTATTTTGTCAATTATTAATACTTAATAGGTATTTATGGAATTACGTCATCTAAAATATTTTTTGGCTGTAGCCGAAGAATTAAACTTTACCAAAGCTTCTGAAAAATTATTCATTTCTCAACCGCCTTTAAGTAGACAAATTATAGAACTTGAAGAAGAAATCCAAGCACGTTTATTCATCAGGAACAATAAAAAAGTAGAACTTACCGAAGCCGGAAAATACTTTGAGAAAGAAGTTAGAGAACTTTTTCAGAATCTGGAACGCATTTCTATCAAAACAAAAAAAATAGCCGAGAATATTTCGGGCGAATTCAGAATCGCTTACATCAGTTCGATTTATGCTGAAGTAATTTCAGAATTAATAAAACATCTCAAAGAACAATTTCCGTATGTAAATTTTAAATTATTTGAAGTTTCAACGACCAAACAAATTGCAGCTTTAGAACAAGGAAAAATCGAATTGGGAATTATTCGTTCTCCAATAAAATCTCCTAAAATAAAATCACAATTGTGGTTTCAGGACGGATTTTCGGTAGTTTATAACAAAAGTTGCATCCAAATTAATTCTGAAAAAGAAATTCCGAATTTAAAAGACGAAACTTTTGTCTTTTTCAATAAAGATTATGCACCGCATTATCATGAAATTTTATTAGAACTTTGTGCGTTTTATGGCTTTACGCCGAAGGTTGTTCATGAATCAAACAATATTAATTCGATTGTGCAATTGGTTAAAAATGGTTTAGGAATTTCGATTGTTCCGTCTAATATTGCCAGAAACAATAAGGATCCTGAAATTGGTTTTATCGAATTAAAGAAAGTCAATTTGTATACTGATGTTTCTTTAATCACTTCAAAAGAAGACGATTCTGAAATCACAAAAGCTGCGGTTGCTTTTTTATTGAATTTTAAAAAATAATTACAAGAGTTTCTCGCAAAGTCGCAGAGTCGCAAAGTTTTGAATTGCCTCCTGCTTTAGCTGGAGGAAAATAGAAATGGTATATAAAATGGCTTTAGCCGAATATACGATTCGGCTAAAGCCATTTATAATGCAATTAGAACCTCCAGCTAAAGCTGGAGGCAATTTATAAATATCTTAAAATCTGCGTCTTTGCGAGATTAATTAAATTATGGAAATCCGTAAAAACTAAAAGCTTAAAGGAATTAAATTGCACCGGTTAGCAGAAAGAAACACAAATACAATTAGTGCAATTCGTGGCAAAAAAGTTACAATTTATCACAAGTAAATTCCCTAAAAAGAATGAACTTTTAGATACCTTAGCAAATTATTACATTATCTAAATAAAATCAATAAAATGGTAGAGCAATCTTCAATTCAGTGTCCAAATTGCGGAACTACAATCGATGTAAATGATATTCTAAAACATCAATTGGAAGATAGTATCCGTAAAGAATACCAACAAAAAGCCAATGCTCAAAAACAAGAATTAGAACTTAAAAACGAGCAATTAGAAAAAGCTAAAGCTGAGTTTGAAGCCAAAAAGAAACAGGAAAATGAACTTTTTGCTGAACGTTTGGAACGTGAAAAAAAGACAGCCGAAAAAGAAATTACCGAGAAAATAAAAACCAAACTCGACGAAGAAAACAAAGATCGTTTGGTTGCAATGGAAAAAGAGCTTTCTGAAAAATCGGAGAAACTTCGTGAATTAAATAAAATGGAAGGCGAAATATTGAAGCTTCAACGTGAAAAACTGGAGATGAAAGACGCTATTGAAGCACAAGCTCAAAAACAACTTAATGAGACTTTAGTTTTAGAACGCGATAAAATCAGAAAACAGGAAGAAGAAAAAAACGAGCTTAAAATAAAAGAATACCAAAAACAATCTGACGATCAAAAAAAGCTGATCGAAGAAATGAAACGTAAGCAGGAACAAGGTTCTATGCAACTGCAAGGCGAAGTAATGGAATTGGCGATTGAAGAATGGCTTGCAAATAATTTTCCGTTGGACAGTATTGACGAAGTTAAAAAAGGCGCAAATGGTGCCGATTGTCTTCAAATTGTAAACACGCGTGAATTGCAAAATTGTGGTTCTATTTATTACGAAAGCAAACGTACAAAAGCTTTTCAACCATCGTGGATTGAGAAATTTAAAAATGACATTAGAACCAAAAGAGCCAATATTGGGGTTTTGGTTACCGAAGTAATGCCAGCCGGAATGGACAGAATGGGAATGCGAGACGGAATTTGGATTTGTACTTATGAAGAATTTAAAGGTTTAAGTGCTGTTTTGCGTCAATCTTTAATTCAGGTAAGTCAGGCGGTTCAGGCGCAGGAAAACAAAGGCGATAAAATGTCGATGCTGTATGATTTTTTAACCAGCAACGAATTCCGTTTACAAATTGAAGGAATTGTAGAAGGCTTCACGCAAATGCAAGGCGATCTTGATGCCGAAAAAAGAGCGATGCAAAGAATCTGGAAACAACGTGAAAAGCAAATTGAAAAAGTCGTGCATAATACTTTAGGAATGTACGGTTCCATTCGCGGTATTGCAGGAAATGCAGTTCAGACTGTAAGAGCTTTAGAACTTGATTTTATTGAGGAAGAAGAAGAAGAAGATCCAAAAGAATTACCGGAATAATATCACGAGATAGAACGCGGATGACGCTGATTCGCTAAAGCGAAGACACGGATTTGCGCTGATTTTTTTACGCAACAATTGTCATTGCGTAAATCTTTATTTAGCTAAACAAAAAAAAATCCGCGCAAATCCATGTTTTCGCTTGCGAATCTGCGTCATCGGCGTTCGAAATATCACGCCTGTAAACTTTTGTCGATTTAACAAATGAGATTAATTCGTTCCTAGCAACACCCAATAAAAAAAAGGCTTCACTAATAATAGTGAAGCCTTTCTACTTCTTAACTTTAATTTTTTGAATTAACCTTTTTTGAATGACATTGTTAATCCAAATTGGTTTGAAAGGAATAATTTATTTTCCTTAATAGAATAACCTGAATTTGTTCTCAACAACTGCAAAAATTCAGCTTCTTTTTTTGCATCACATTTTTTAGTTTCTGAAGTAAGATTTAAAAACTGGATTTGACCTTCGCCTTTAGATAATAAATTTCCTTTGATAGCATTACATCCAGTTGAGCCTGAAAACGTTGCTGGATTCATTACAATTTTTGGTAAGCTTGAAAAGTCTTTATCAGTAACAACTTTACCGTTTAAATTTTCCAAAACCCAGTTTTGCTGCAATTTCTTTTCAATTGTCTTTTCATTAGTCGATACTGTTGCGTTCGTTTCTTTAGCAGATTTACAGCCAAAAGCCAATGAACCTGCAATAAATAACATTAAAATCCTTTTCATGTAAAATATTTTTTATAAGTTTTATTTTACAAAAATATTCTCACTTGAAAGTATCCTTTATATGGAATAAGATTTTTTTAAAACATATTAAGACATTTTAAAGTAAGGTTCTAATCCACTTTTTTAAAAACCAATAATTTCCCGGACGGATTAGAAAGCATTAATTTATTATCACCTATTTTATAAGTGGTTACATTTTGAAGCGCTTTTGCAAATTCGCCTTCTTTATTTCCTGGTGCACAAGCCATTAAAGTCGAAATAACTTTTGAGAATCTTAGCAAATCTTTTTCATAAAACAGAGTACCGCTAATTGCATTGCAGCCGCCATAACCCATAAATTTATTTTCTGCAGAATTAATTTCAATTCTTGGCAATTCTCTTTGAAAATCAGTTATAAAAACTTTAAATCCATTTAATTCTTCCAAAACCCAAATATCATGTAGTCGATAATCTGTATTATATTTTCCACAGCCACTTAATTTTTCCAATTCTAATTCGGAGTTGTTTTTAATTTCAACCGTAACCTTATAAGGAGAAATTTCTCCTGACATTGAATTCTGACATTCCAAGTGCTGAATTGTAATCGTCGCAGTAGAAGTTTCATTACTTACTTTATACATTTTTACATTGGCATCCATTGCTTTTATGGCTTCAACAGATGGGAAAATAATTTTTTCTTTTCCGGTAATCAACGATGTGAAAACAATTTCATCATTTCCCATTTTCAATCCCCAAAAAGGTTCATTTCCGGTTGCTGTAAAATAATATTTCATCTCATCTTCCTGAGTTCCATATTCAGAAGTAGTTTGTGGATCTGAACTTTTGCCCACAGTAGATTTACAACTCACAATTAAAGAAAACAACAGCAATAGTGAAATTATATTTTTCATAACGATTTTATTAAGAATATTTGCTTACCGAAAAACACATATAAAATTCTTATGAATTTACGACATTTTTTTGAAACTCTTATTTAGAATGTTTTCAAATTTTAAATAATTTCTATTACAATAATTCACTCGAAACACCCACTACGTAAAAGATTACGACTAAATACGTAATTACATTAAAGATATCTTAGTTAAAAAATTAATTACAATACGTATTTTTATAAGTATAAATACTTATATTTGCGTAGTAATACTTAATTAAAGAAATCATGATAAGAGTAATAGTAGTTGGAAACGGCATGGTTGGTTATAAATTTTGCGAAAAATTCATTGCAAAATCAGGACAGGAAAAGTATCAGATTACCGTTTTTGGAGAAGAACCAAGACGCGCTTACGACAGAGTTCACTTAAGTGAATACTTTGGAGGCAAAACAGCAGATGATTTATCATTATCAACAAGTAATTGGTACACAGAAAACAACATTATTCTTAACACTTCTGAATTAATTACAGATATTAACAGAACAGAAAAAACAATTCATACTCATTTAGAAAAAACACATACGTACGATTACTTAGTTCTTGCAACTGGTTCTTCGGCTTTTGTGCCGCCAATTGATGGTGTAGAAAAAGAAGGTGTTTTTGTTTACAGAACTATCGAAGATCTGGATGCTATTATGGCTTACGCCAAAAAAATAAAACAAAAAGGCGCGACAGAAGCAGCAGTTTTAGGTGGAGGCTTATTGGGATTGGAAGCTGCAAAAGCAGTTAGAGATCTGGGTTTGAATCCACATGTTGTGGAATTTGCACCTCGTTTGATGCCAAGGCAATTAGACAAAGGCGCGAGCGATATGCTACAATCTAAAATTGAAGAATTAAATATTGGCATTCATCTTAACAAAGCCACGCAATATATTGACGGTGCAGCATGCATAACGGGAATGATGTTTGCAGATGACGAATTGTTAAAAGTTGACATGTTGGTTATTTCTGCCGGAATTAAACCTCGCGACGAATTAGCTCGAGTTTCAGGACTTGAAGTCGGTTTACGAGGCGGCGTTGTGGTAAACAATCAAATGCAAACATCAGATCCTTCTATTTATGCCATTGGCGAAGTAGCATTATATAATCAAAACATTTACGGGCTTGTTGCTCCGGGTTACGAAATGGCCGATGTCGCTGCAGAGCAAATCTTAAATGGTACAAAAACCATGAGAGAAACCATCGATATGTCAACTCAATTAAAACTAATTGGTGTTGAAGTGGCGAGTTTTGGTGACCCTTTTGTTGAAAATAATGAGGTAACCGCTATTGTTTATGAGAATAAATTAAGTGGAATTTACAAAAGAATCAACGTTACCAAAGATTCTAAAACTCTGTTAGGCGGAATTTTAGTTGGAGATGCCAGCGATTACAATTCACTTTTTCAGATTTACAGCAATGCAATGGCTTTGCCTAAAAATCCGGAAGATTTAATTTTAGGTTCTCGTGATGGATCTGAAGGTTCAAGTTTAGGAAGTGTAATGGATTTACCTGACACCGCCGTAATTTGTTCTTGCGAAAATGTGACTAAAGGTGCAATTTGCTGTTCGCTTTTAGACGAAACCTGTTCTAGTTTTTCTGATGTTGTAAAACATACCAAAGCCACTTCTGGCTGTGGCGGCTGTAAACCAATGGTTTCTGATTTGGTAAAAGCCACTCAAAAATCTTTAGGAAAAGAAGTAAAAGAAGTGATTTGCGAGCATTTCAATTATAATCGTCAGGAATTATTCGATTTGGTAAAAATCAATAAATACGAGAATTTTTATGATGTAATTGATCATCACGGTAAAGGCGACGGCTGCGAAATTTGCAAACCTGTTGTAGCCTCAATTTTCTCTAGTATTTACAACGATACAGCCAATAAGCACGTTACAACTCAAGATACAAACGATAGATTTTTGGCTAATATTCAACGAAACGGAACGTATTCTGTTGTGCCAAGAGTTGCCGGTGGAGAAATTACTGCCGAGAAATTAATTGTAATTGGAGAAGTTGCCAAACAGTTTGATTTGTACACTAAAATTACAGGCGCTCAACGTGTCGATTTATTTGGTGCACATTTGAGCGATCTGCCAAAAATCTGGAAAATATTAATTGATAATGGTTTTGAAAGTGGTCACGCCTACGGAAAATCGCTTCGTGCCGTAAAAAGCTGTGTTGGAAATGCCTGGTGCCGTTACGGAATGGACGACAGCGCAGGATTTGCTATCGAACTGGAAAACAGATATAAAGGAATTCGTTCTCCACATAAATTAAAAGGTGGTGTTTCGGCTTGTATTCGCGAATGTGCCGAAGCTCGCGGAAAAGATTTTGGGCTTATCGCTGTTGAAGGCGGTTGGAATTTATACATTGCCGGAAATGGTGGTGCCAACCCAAAACACGCTGTTTTATTAGCCGAAAAAATTGATAAGGAAACTGTTATCAAATACATGGATCGCTTTTTAATGTATTACATCCGCACGGCTGGCCCGCTGATTCGAACTTCGACCTGGTTAGAAAAACTTGACGGAGGTTTAGAATATCTGAAAGAAGTAATTATCGAGGATAGTTTAGGAATCTGCGAAACGCTGGAAGCCGAAATGCAGACTCTGGTAAACACTTTTGAATGCGAATGGAAACAAGTTCTTGAAAAACCAAGATTATTAAAACGTTTCAACCATTTTGTAAACTCTGACGAGAAAGATGACAATGTTGTTTTTGTTCCGTTACGAGATCAAAAAGCACCAAAAGCGTGGTCTTAATTTATATTTCATTTTTAAACACATAGAAACATAGCTTATAGAAGTGAATAAAGGCATTTCACTACACACATAGCTTTCAAAGATTTTTAATTTTTAATTAAAAAATTCAGCTCCAAAAAAAAAATAAAAATATCACAAACGTTTGCTGTCCTTCTTACCCTCTTTTTTACTGCGCCATCATAACTCTCATGATTGTAAAAAGAGGGATAAGAAACAGGAACCAAAAAATTATTAAAATGGAAGAAATCTTAAATCAATACGAAACCGTTCATCCAAGCGATGCTACAATTTGGTTCAAAGCCGGAAAAGTAGAAGATTTTCCAACCAATCGCGGCGGCTGTATCAAATACAAAAACAAACAAATCGCCATTTTTAATTTTGCACGCCGTAACGAATGGTACGCTTGTCAAAATGCCTGCCCGCATAAAATGGAAATGGTTTTGGCAAGAGGAATGACAGGATCAACAGATGATATTCCGAAAATTGCCTGCCCGATGCACAAAAAAACCTTTTCATTGGTTGATGGTTCAAATTTAAATGGAGATGATGATTTAAAAATTGCAACATATCCAATTAAAATTGTTGACGATCAAGTATTCGTTGGTTTTGTAGATTAGAGAGCTTTAAGAGGCAAGAAACAAGAAGAAAGATCTGAAAATTTTTATCATCTTGCTTCTTGCTTCTTTCATCTCACTTTTGTCTTTCGACTTTTCTACTAATTTACGTATATTTGAAATCTATTATCTACCAACAATGACTACACCTTTTCAAAAAGCAAGCGAATGGATTGATGCCGAAAACGCTCAGGATCCGAATATCGAAATCGATCAAAATACTGAATATCCGAAGGAATTATTATATTCTAACAGGATGTACGAAAGATTGATGCAATTTGAACCCGAGGCTTCAGAAGAAGTGCAAATTGCCTCAAAAGCGCAGCATATCTGCCGATGGAAAGTAGCACGCGAATCTTACCCAATGGATCGTGTTGGTTATTTGAAATGGAGGGAAGAATTGAAAAAATTTCACGCCAAAACTACTGCCGAAATCTTAGAAAAAGCAGGATACAATCAAGAATTTATTGATCGTGTTTCTTTTTTAATTGAAAAAAAACTGCTTAAAAAAGACAACGAAACCCAATTACTTGAAGACGTTATTTGCTTGGTTTTTTTAGAATATTATCTGGATCCTTTTGTTCATAAACACGATGAGGAAAAACTAAAAAATATCATCAAAAAAACCTGGGATAAAATGTCAGACAAAGGACATCAGGAAGCTTTAAAAATTAATTATTCTGAAGAAAATTTAAATTTGATAAAAGCGTCTTTAGGGTTGTAAATTAGTATAATGAAAAAAAACAATCAGGAAACTGCAGATAAAATTACTTTCAAAAATTTACGCCGTCTGTATTTTTTTGCTCTTCTAACTATTGCAGTAACTATTATTGTTAGTCAGGTTTTAGTTCAATACAATCTAAATCAACAATTAAGCGATTCTAAAATCATTAATATTTCCGGAAAGCAAAGAATGCTGAGCCAGAAGATTGTTAAAGAAGTTCTGATTCTTCATTATGTTGCTGATACTGTTTCTTCCAAACAAATTTCACATTTAAAGAATGTTTTATCTCTTTGGAAAAACACGCAAAACTCGCTGGAAAACGGCAATGATAGTTTGGCTTTTCCAAAAGAAAAAAGTGAAACGCTTGCTAAATTATATATTGAAGTAAAACCCAATTTTTCGAAAATTGCAGAAACAACAGATTTGCTTCTGTTGAATTTAGCACAAAAAAACAAAATAGCCGACAATCAAAAACTGGTAGAAATTATTCTAAAAAACGAAGGTATCTTTCTTTCGAAAATGAATCAAATTGTAACACAATACGATCTTGAAGCACACGAGAAAGTTACGGAACAACGCAGAATAGAATATTGGATTTTTGGTTTCACGCTACTCATTTTGCTTTTGGAATTTTTCTTTATTTTTAAACCTACCAATAAAAAAATTGAGAGACTGATTGCCAAGCTTTTATCTTCAGAAAAGAAAGCTTTAAAATTGGCCTACGACACTGAAATTATCAGTGAGATAAAAGAAAACTCCGTAAAAGAATTAAAATCATTGAATTACGCCATGGAAAATACGCTGCTTTATTGCCGTATTGCACCCGATGGTTCGATTATACATATTGGAGAAAAATTTGCCAAGCTTTTGAATTACACTAAGTTTTCATCTAATAAAAAATTCTCAGAAGTTTTAACGACCGACGAAAAAGAACAGCTTAATATCGATCGCATTATTTTTGAAAAGCACAGAAGCGGCTGGCAAGGCGAAATTAAAATCATCAATAAAGAAGCACAGACTATCTGGCTTGATTTATCAATGGTTCCCGTAACGATAAAAAAAGATGAACTCGAACTTTTAATTGTTTGTTTTAACATTACCGAACGCAAAAAAGCACAGCGTGAAGTAGAACGTCTGAATATTGAAAACAGTACCGAAAAAATCAATCAACAGAAAATTATTTCGAGCAAAATTGTCGAAAATCAGGAAAATGAACAAAACCGGATTGCGAAAGAAATTCACGACGGAATTGGTCAGATGCTCACAGGATTAAAATTTAGCCTGGAAAGTATTAATCTGGAAGACAAGGAAAAAGCAGCTCAAAAAATTGAATATTTAAAGAAATTATCACTGGATATTATCAAAGGAGTTCGTACGGCAACTTTCAACCTAATGCCTCCCGAACTAAGCGATCACGGCATTGTTTCTTCTCTGTCGAAACTTACACAGGAACTTTCAAAACTTACCGGAAAAGAAATCCTGTTTTACAACAAAACGGACTTCAGCCAGCGTTTAGATTCTTTAATCGAAATTAACATCTATCGCCTTACGCAAGAAGCGATCAACAATGCCATAAAATATGCTGAATCATCACATATTATTGTGCAGCTTTCGCATAGCGATACGCTCCTAAGTATTATTGTAGACGACAACGGAAAAGGTTTTGATATTCACACTGTAGATAAAAAACGCAATAGCGAATCCGGGATGGGATTATTGTTCATGAAAGAAAGAATTCAATACATCAACGGACGCGTTTTTATTAAATCGATTCCGGGTGAAGGAACGAGGATTACTTTTAATATTCCGATATAAAAATTTGATAATTTGATAATTTGTCAATTAGACAATTAGATAATTAGATAATTTAAAATTCCAATATTCTACAATCTTGTCATCTCGACGGAGGAGAGATCACACAAGAAGCTCCGCAATCAAAATCGCCAATCTTTGTCAAGTTACGAGTGTAATCCCTCCTCCGTTGAGATAAAAAAAACATAACAAAATTTTCTTCACAAAAAAATTAGACAAAAGTCTACAACCAATTTTCTAATTATCAAATTGACACATTATCAAATTGGCACATTTTCTAATTGACACATTTTCTAATTTAAAAAATTACGTATCTTAGCCTAATATTTATAGATGAATATACGTAAAAATTTAGAATCAAAATTAAGTAAATCATGAGTAATACTATTCGAGTTGTTCTGGCAGATGATCATGTATTTGTAAGAGATGGAATAAAATCTTTATTAGAAAACGAAGCAAACATCGAGGTTGTAGGCGAAGCTATTGATGGTGCCGATGCTCTTGAAGTGGTTGCAAGCAGTAAACCGGATTTACTTATAGCAGATATTCGCATGCCAAATCTTACAGGTATCGAACTAGTAGAAAAACTTAGAAGCGATAATAATAACGTAAAAATTATTATGCTTTCCATGCACGAATCTGAAGAATACGTACTAAAATCTATTAAGGCCGGAGCCGATGGATACTTATTAAAAGGTTCAAGCAAAGAAGAATTTTTAAAAGCACTCCATATCGTTGCTGGCGGTGGAAAGTATTTTAGTGGTGACATTTCCTCAATATTAATCAGTCAGTTAACAAACTCTTCAACTTCATTAGAACCTAAACAAAATTTAGGCGAAGAAATGATGATTACCAAAAGAGAAAAAGAAATCCTGACACTTTTATTATCTGGAAAAGGCAACAAAGAAATCGCCGAAGCCCTTGAAATTAGCAAAAGAACTGCCGAAGTACATCGTTTTAACCTGATGAAGAAACTGAAAGTTAAAAATTTAATGGAACTTTCCAATAAAGCCACTGAGTATTCTTTATTATAAAAAACTACGTATAATTACGTAATTATTTTTCAAAAACTGCGTTTTCGCAGTTTTTAACTACGTTTTAGTACTTATTTTTGTTAAAAAATATAAGTGCTATGAAAAATACAAACTCACTCTCGCAATCACACAAAATTTTATTCTTAAATACTCTGGCTTTCACTGTGTGTTTTGCCTGTTGGACATTGAATGGCGTTTTAGTAACCTTTTTAGTTGATAACGGAATCTTTCACTGGAGCGTTGTTCAGGTGGGCTGGCTTCTTGGAATTCCGATTCTGACCGGATCTATAATGCGTTTGCCAATCGGTATCCTTACGGATAAGTTTGGAGGAAAATATGTTTTTTCACTTTTACTGCTACTCTGCTCGATTCCTTTATTTTTACTGCCTTTTGCTGATAGTTTTATAACATTTGCTTTATTAAGCTTTTTATTTGGAATGGTGGGTACCAGTTTTGCTGTCGGAATTGGATATACATCGATTTGGTATCCAAAAGAATGGCAGGGACGCGCTTTGGGAATCTTCGGAATGGGAAATGCCGGTGCTGCTATCACCACTTTTTTAGCGCCTTCATTACTAAACCATTTTTCTATTGAAGATCCACAAAACGGCTGGAAAATACTTCCTGTAATTTATGGTGTAGCGTTGGTTGTTATTGGAGTTGCTTTTTTAATTTTTGCAAAAAACAAGAAAATAGAAAACAATACAAAGAGTGTTTCTCAAATGCTTCAATCTCTTAAATCTGTTCGGGTTTGGCGTTTTGGAGCTTATTACTTTTTAGTTTTCGGATGCTTTGTAGCTTATTCGCAATGGCTTTTACCTAATTTCATGAATGTTTATCAAACCAGTTTGGTTATGGGCGGATTATTTGCTACACTTTTCAGTTTGCCATCGGGCGTTATCAGAGCTTTTGGCGGTTATTTATCAGATAAGTTTGGTGCCAGAAAAATCATGTATTGGGTTCTAAGTTCATCCGTAATTTTAAGTGCATTATTAATGATTCCGAAAATGGAAATTACAACAACAGGACCTGGTGTTTTAGCAACTAAAAAAGGAACCATAACTTCTGTCTCAGATGAAAATATTAAAATTGGAGACACTGAATTTCCTGTTACACAAAAAAAAGAAAACACAAATGAAAATGCTATTTTTCCAACCAAAACTTCATGGCAGCAAGTTGTTGTGAATCAAAATCAAACCGTAAAGAAAAAAGAACTTCTCGCCAAAGGTATTACCGTAATTAAATTTGATGCCAATATGTGGGTTTTCCTTGTTCTTGTAATCCTAATAGGTATTTCATGGGGAATAGGCAAAGCAGCAGTTTACAAACATATTCCGGAGTATTTCCCTAAGGATGTGGGTGTTGTAGGCGGAATGGTTGGAATGATTGGAGGACTGGGCGGCTTTTTTGGACCAATTATTTTTAGTTACCTGCTTACTTCAACCGGAATCTGGTCGAGTTCTTGGATATTTATCTTAGTTTTTTCTCTAATTTGTTTAATATGGATGCATTATACAATTACGAAAATAATGAATGAAAAACAACCTGCATTATCAAAAGTAATTGATAGACAATAAATTAAAAGGGAAACAATAAAATGAATAAATTTGTATGACTTTTATCACAAAATAAAACTTAGTAATCTTTTACATTTGCCTGGTATTTAAAAATTCAGTTATGAAAAAACTAAGAATAATTATCCTAATAATACTAGGAACAATTAGTGCAGATATTCAGGCACAGGAGTTGGATGTGAACTTACAAATTAGACCTCGTTTTGAGTACCGAAACGGATATAAAACACTTTTACCGGAAGGTCAGGAAGGAACTTCTCAGATTTCGCAACGTTCAAGATTAAATTTCAATTATAAGCAGGATGAATTTACGGTAAAACTGACTTTACAAAATACCAGAACCTGGGGAGATGTTGCTACTACAACAACAGCAGATAAAAATGGTGTTGCTGTTTTTGAAGCCTGGGCACAATATGATATTACCAAAAAATGGAGCGCCAGAATGGGGCGTCAGGTATTATCTTATGATAACCAACGTATAATGGGCGAAATGGACTGGGCGCAACAAGGACAAAGCCATGATGCATTAATGGTGTCTTTTCATCCGGAAAACCACCAGTTAGATTTAGGAGTTGCATATAATTCTGATGCTGAAAATGTTAAACAAACGCCATATACAGTAGCCAATTACAAAACAATGCAATATGCCTGGTACCACACTACTTTTGACAAATTAGGAGCAAGTTTATTATTATTGAATACTGGTTATGAATATGCCGCAACTCCTACTAAATTATTAATAGATTACAAACAAACCTTTGGAACTTACTTAACTTATAAAACTGCAAAAATTGACAGTAATTTAAGTTTCTACGGTCAAACCGGGAAAAGCACAGATCTAAAAGTAAGCGCATGGAATGCTGCAGCCAATTTTGGGTACCAAATATCTGAATCTTTTAAAGCTGGTTTAGGATACGAATTTCTATCAGGAAAAGATACAAACGACGGAAGTACTGTTATTAAATCATTTAATCCAATTTTTGGAACCAACCATGCCTTTAATGGTTATATGGATTATTTTTATGTAGGCAATCATTTAAACAATGTTGGTTTGCAGGATGCTTTCTTAAAATTGAATTACAATGTAAACAAATGGCAATTTGCATTAATGCCGCATATATTTTTATCTGCTGCTGATGTAGTTACTCCGTTAAACGAAAAACTTGATTCTTATTTAGGAACTGAAATTGACTTTACTGCGGGCTTTAATTTCAAGAAAGAAATTACATTAACAGGAGGATATTCACAAATGTTCGGATCTAAAACTTTAGAATTCATAAAAGCCGGAGACGCAGGGCATACCAACAATTGGGCATGGCTGATGATTTCTGTAAATCCAAGAATTTTTAGCTGGAAAAAATAGTTTTTCTGCAAAATTAACTCCTATATTTTACCCTTTTCCCATTTCGGAAAAAGGGTATTTTTTTTGCCTTTCCAAAAAATTGTTATTTGTTTTAATTAGTTATATTTGAATCGATTATGAACCCCAAATTCTATCCTGATGAAACATTTTTTAAAACTGTCAATGTTAACTTTCATTGTAACACAAACTGGTATTGCTCAAAAATACAATAATGCATTAATTTCAAAAGATTCAGAAATAAATTTTGCAAAAACACAAAAAAGAGGAATCAAAAAAAACAACATTATCTACTATGTTGAAAATGATTTACAAACAATATCTGCCTATAAAAGCAATAAATTGAAATGGCAAACTAATGTAATTTCTGTTTGTGGAGAACCAAAACGTGGAGAACCTCAAATAAGATATGTAGGATATAATGCCAACAAACTACTTATAGTTATGGGAAAACATAATTTTGCAGAAATTGACATAAATAGTGGTATAACTAAACTTGTTGGTTAAGATTAAAAGTAGAAAGCGATATTTAATTTAAATTCGCATATACATTTAATCTAATGAAACTCATAGCCTGGAATTGCAATATGGCATTTAGAAAAAAAGCCAAGTTTATCTTGGCTTATAATCCTGATATTGCCGTAATTTCAGAATGTGAAAATCCCGAAAAACTGAAATTTGCAAGCGATACAAAATTACCAACTGACATTCTTTGGTATGGCACAAATCCGCATAAAGGGCTTGGGGTTTTCTCTTATAGTGATTATCGGTTTCAATTATTGGATTGCCATAATCCACAATTCAAAAACATTCTGCCAATAGCTGTTACTGGCGGAAAAGTTGATTTTACATTATTTGCAATCTGGGCAAACAATCCCCAAGATAAAGACGGGCAATATGTAACCCAGGTTTGGAAAGCAATTCATTATTATGAAGATTTAATCAAAGAAAATAAAACTATTTTAATTGGCGATTTCAACAGCAATACTATTTGGGACAGACCAAGAAGAGAAGGAAATCATACTACAGTTGTAAATAAACTGGGATCTAAAAAAATCCTGAGTACCTACCATCAATATTACAATCAAATACAGGGCAAAGAAGAGCATCCAACTTTGTATCTTTATCGACACGAAAACAAACCGTATCATCTTGATTATTGCTTTGCGTCGAATGATTTTATTGAAATCTTAGAAAGCGTCGAAGTTGGAACTTATCAGGATTGGACAATGCTTAGTGATCACAAACCTTTAATAATTAATTTCAATATATAAAAATGAACAACTGGACTCAAAGATGGGACGACCGCTACAGCAATGAAGAATTTGCCTATGGTGAAGAACCTAACAATTTCTTCAAGGAACAAATCGAAAAACTAAACGCCGGAACTATTCTATTTCCTGCCGAAGGCGAAGGCCGAAATGCCGTTTATGCCGCAAAATTAGGCTGGAAAGTTGCTGCTTTTGATATAAGCGAAGAAGGAAAAAACAAAGCTTTAAAATTAGCCGCAACAAATAATGTTTCGATAGATTATCAGGTTGGCGAATTGAAAACTTTAAATTATCAAGCTGAACAATTTGATGCTATTGCATTGATTTACGCACACTTTCCTGCTGAAATAAAATCTTCAATCCATAAAACGCTTGACAAATATTTACGCCAAAACGGAATTATAATTTTTGAAGCTTTCAGCAAAAAACATCTGGAATATCTTGCAATAAACGATAAAGTTGGCGGACCAAAAGATATTGAATCTTTATTTTCTATTGAGGAAATAAAAGCTGATTTCCCAAACTACGAAATCATCCAATTAGAAGAAACAGAAATCGAACTGAACGAAGGTTTGTTCCATAACGGAAAAGGTTCTGTTATTCGATTTGTTGGAAAGAAAAAGTAAATCATAATGTTGAGACGCACCATATAGTGCGTCTCAACAGAACATCTCAACTAAATTCTCTTTAATTTTTATACTTCATTCCCATATCTTCAATAGAGAATTTGTCTGTCAATAAATGTAATAATTTATCTCTCAAAGCAATATATTCAGGCATTTTTACGATTTCTATTTTATTTCTAGGCCTTGGTAAATGCACTTCAACAATTTCTCTGATGGTTGATGCCGGACCATTATTCAACACCACAATTCTATCAGATAAAAACAAAGCTTCCTCAATATCATGCGTGATCATTACGATCGTTTTTTCCCTGTTGTCTAAATTCCACAATTTTAAAACTTCCAACTGCATCGATCCTTTTGTTAAGGCATCTAAAGCTCCGAAAGGCTCATCCAAAAGCAATACTCCCGGATTGATTGCAAAAGCTCTCGCAATAGCAACACGTTGTTTCATTCCGCCCGAAAGTTGTCCGGGTAATTTGTCTTTATGTTCAAATAAATTGACCATTTTTAGGTTCTGAATCACAATTTCGTGTTTCTCTTTTTTAGAGCAATTCATAACCGAATCAACAGCCTGAAAAATATTCTGTTCTACTGTTAACCATGGTAAAAGGGAATAATTCTGAAAAACGATTCCGCGATCCGGTCCCGGTCCTTTTATTTTTTGACTGGCTAATTCGACAGAACCACCCGTTGGTGTCAACATACCGCCAATAGCATTCATAATAGTCGATTTTCCACAACCCGAATGCCCGATAATCGAAATGATTTCTCCTTTTTGAATGGATAAATTAATATCACGAACGGCGATATATTTCCCTTTTGGAGTTGGAAATGATATCTCTAAATTTTTGATTTCTAAATAACTCATGAGTTTATAATTTTAGATTTTTGAAAGTTTCAAGTTTCAGGTTTCAGGTTGCCTCTCTTTGTCCCTTTGAACCTTTGCTTCTTTGCACCTCTGATTAAGCTTTGTAAGCCACTTTATTTTCCACGTATGTAAAAAATTTATCGAATATCAAACCAACTATTCCGATGATGATAATGGCTGAAATTACTTTTTCTAAACTTAAGGCGTTCCAGCTGTCCCATACGAAGAAACCAATTCCGGCTCCACCTGAAAGCATTTCTCCGGCAACAATAACCAGCCATGCAACGCTGATACTCAAACGTAATCCTGTGATAATGTGCGGTAAGCTAAACGGAATTAAAATTTTGGTGAGATAACGCATTTTAGAAAAACCAAAAGCCTTTGCTACATTTTTATGATCTTGTGGAATAGAGGCGATTCCGAAAGAAGTATTGATTAAAGTCGACCATAACGACGTAATGAAAACGATAAATATTGTCGCCAAACCAGTGTCTTTAAAAACGACCAATCCGATAGGAAACCATGCCAAAGGCGAAACCGGTTTTAAAAGCTGTACAATTGGATACATAATTTGCTTGCAAATCGTGCTCGCTCCCATCAAAATCCCAATTGGAATTGCTACTAACGAACCTAATAAAAAGCCCAATAAAACGGTTTTTATGGAATTAAATAATTGCAATCCGATTCCTTTATCATTTGGTCCGTAATCGTAAAACGGATCGCTTAACATTTCTTTCAAAACGGTAAAAGTAGCCAGAGGACCCGGAAGTGCGTCTTTCGTATAAAGACTCAATAAACTCCAAAAACCAATAAATAAGGCAATTCCGATTCCTGCAAATGCAGTTGATTTTAGTTTAATCAAAACTGAATTTAAAATCAATTTTAGTTTCTCATTTCTTCCGTTATCAATCACGGTATTTTCCATCAAAACTTCTGTTTGATCCGCGATGTCGTTTAGCGTTAATGTATCTTTATTAGACATGATATTCTGATTTAAATTTGACAATTCTGTTAAGGATTTTCGCCACGAATTCACGAATTTATTGTAGCACTGAATAGAAAAATTAATTCGTGAATTCGTGGCGGAAAAAAATTATTTTTTAACCACTTTTAAATATGCCGCCGGATTTGAAGGATCAAAAACAGTTTTATCCATTGTTAACGAGAAAGGCTTCATGTCATCATTTGGTACTTTTACTTTCATGCTTTTGGCTACTTCTTCGTATAAATCCTGTAAAATCAATTTATCAGCGATTGCTTTATAATTTGGTGCTTCTTTCAAATATCCAAATCGAACGTATTGTGCCATGGCCCAAATTGCATACGATTTACGAGGATAATTTACCATACCACCTTTGTAAAACAACATATAATCTTTAGCATAAACTTCCGTTCCCTGGTTGCAACCCAAATCGTAATTTCCCATTAATCTATTTTCGATAACATCAGCGGGAGCATTTACATAAGGTGCTTTTCCAATTATTGCAGCCGCTTTTTTACGATTTGCCGGATTATCTAACCAAATACAGGCTTCTAAAACTGCTTTCATCACCTTTACAAGATCAGTTCTTCTTTTTTCGCTGAATTCTTTGTTGACAACCAATGCTTTTTCAGGATGGTCTTTCCAGATATCTTGTGAAGCAACTTGTGTAAAACCAATTCCTTGTTTTACCGCAACACCGCCCCAAGGCTCACCAACACAATAACCATCCATATTCCCCACTTTCATATTGGCCACCATTTGCGGAGGCGGAATTGTAATAATTTTAGATGTTTTTTGACTTACACCTGCAATGGCCATCCAGTTTCTTAACCATAAATCGTGTGTTCCTCCCGGAAAAGTCATGGCAAAAGTCACTTCTTTTTCTGCCTTAAGTTTGGCCGCCACAACAGGTGCGATTTTAGTCATTTGTTTGAAACCAACTTTTCCACAAAAATCATTAGAAAGTGTAATCGCCTGACCGTTCACATTCAGCATCATGGCGATTTTCATTTCAGAACCTGCTTTCCCTCCTACCCCTGTGTAAACCGAAAATGGCATAGAATACAGACAGTGCGCTCCGTCTAATTCACCGGTTAAAATTTTATCACGAACATTCGCCCATGAAGATTCTTTGGTTACCACGACTTCCACTCCGTATTTTTTAAACAATCCTAATTCCTTTGCCATTACAATTGGAGAGCAATCTGTTAATGGAATAAATCCAAGTTTTACAGGATCATTTTGCGCTGAAACTTCTGAAAAAGAAAAAGCTAAAACGAGTATTAATGTCAGTAACATTCTTTTGAAAACTTCTGTTGTGATTATCTGTATTTTTTTCATTTTTAAGAAATTTAAAAGTTATTTGTTTTTATTTTTTAGCTAAAAAATTAGGTTTGATATTTAGCATTACATAAGCAAATTGTGGGTTTAAGTCGGCATTGGCAACATTTTTAACCGCTGCAGAAGCCATAGAATTTGTAGCTTTCATGAAAGAATAACCTGCTTCAATATTGACGATTTTAGTCAGGTTGTATTTTACCAGCAAATCAAGTTCAGTTCCCAGATAAGAGTTTAGTTTTCCGCCTGCACCATTAGATAAAGTATTTGCCGATTCAAAACCGTGAATATCCAATGCAAAACTTAGATTGTCTTTGGCATTATATTTTATTTTGAAGAAGTAATCCAGTAAACCTTGTTTTCCAAAACCATTCGCTGCATAAAAATAATCCATGCTTCCCCAGAATTTATGAGGTGTTCCGTAAAGCGGATCAAATCGATTGTCTTTTGAATCGGCCGTAACCGTTTTAGTTCCGTCATCTCCAGATAAAAAATCAACTCCGGGACCAATAAACAATTTTCTTCCTACTTGCAGAGTTGATGTAATCGAAAATAAATTGGCGTTTAATGATCTTCCATCTTTGTTTTTTCCTCCCTGATAGTAATAACTTCCTGTCAAATTTAATTTTCGGGTTACATTGGTGTTGAAGTAAATTCCGGTTGTATTTCTGCTCCAAACTCCGGTTCCGTTTACTTTTGTAGTTACCGCTGGCGTTCCTGCAGTCACTAAAGTATATTTGTTGAAATCATCCTTGAAGAATAAAAAAGACAAGTCGCCAAAGAAGAATTTTCTGCCAACATAAGCATATTGGAATGATTTGTACATGGTGCCAATTCCGTTAGTTCCTGCGCCATAAGCCGGATTTGTACCATTATAAATTGTTCCTGTATTATTTTCTTTATTCTGATTAAAAGCAGCACCAACATCTGCAATCCAGCCTTTGTTAGCAAATTTAAAAACGATCGCATCATGACGTCTTCCTTGTTGTAACCAATCTAAACTTCCCAAGACTTTTTGATCATCATAGGAAATCTCCTGACGTCCTGCTTTTATAGACAAATTCTGAATCGTACTTACTGTATCATTCAAAAAAATCTCGGCCCAGGCTTCGTGCAATAAAATTCCGTTATTTGCTTCTGTTGTCGTTCTGTTGATTGATGAAGCATCTTGCCCCCAAACGCGAACATCTTGCAGTGCTGTAAAAATTTTAAATCTATATCCGGAATATCCGGCATTTAATCTTGTTCTCTGACTTGTAAATAAAGCTGCTTTATCGCCTTGTTGTTGTAACGTTCCTTGTCCGGCACGCATTTCAACACGGTCTCTTAACTGACCTGTAAATGTAAATTGCGCTTTTGCTTCATAGCTTCCTAAGATTGTAAGTACAAAACCTAATAGAATAGATCTTGAAATTTTTGATGCAAAAATAGTGTTGTGGTTTTTTAATATTGGATTGGTTAATTTGCTCATAATAATTTGGTTTGATTTGTATGAAGCAAATTTACATACGTATAAATACTTAAGTACAATACTTATGCCATATCAAAACATTTTTTTTAACCCATAAAAAGCGTTTTAAAGTCAATTTGTTTTCTGCGTTTTCGCATGAAGCTAAGGCGAATGTCAGTAAAATAAGGGATTTTAGTTATTACGTAGTTCAACTTAATTAGATAATGTGCCAATTTGAAAATTAGATAATTGTTGGGAAGAAGAGGAATGTGATTTACAGTTGGGATTGGTAAACCCCTGGATGATAAAACATAGCCAACGGTTTTAACCGTAGGGAGCATGAAACGCTAAACGATACGTCTCCGAGGTTGAAACCTCGGGCTATATTTGAAAAAACGAATTAATAAACATGGTCAACGGCTTTAACCTTTGGGAGCACGAGACGCCAAACAATACGTCTCCCGAGGTTGAAACCTCGGGCTATATTTGAAAATGAATTTGATATACATAGCCAGCGGTTTTAACCGGAATAGGTCAAAACCTGAAACCTGAAACTTGAAACTTTTTCCCCTCCTAAAAGTACTTATGTTCCATGATTTCTGACTGAAGTTTTGGAATGGCGAGGATGCCTATTCTCTTGCCGACTGTTTTTATTAGTGACTCTTTTTTTAGGCTTGAAAGCACACGAATAACTTGTTCCTCAGTAGTTCCGGCGAAATCGGCAATTTCTTTTCGTGACAGTTCGATGTCAATTAGACCGTTTATTTGTCCAAATTTTCGGTGAATGTACAATAACAAATCGATTACGCGTTCCCGTACATTCATATGGGCAATTTTTCGGATATTGTTTTCGCTTTTATTAAGTTCATCGGCATAAAACAACATTAAGGCATATGTAAATTCAGGAACGCTCTGAAGAATTTCCATCATGGTTTCATTGCTAAAATTACATAAAACCGTATCTTCAAGAGCATAAGCACCAATCAGATAGCGTTTACTTGTTCCGAAACCACGAAAACCAATCGTATCTCCGTTTTTGGTGAGACGAACAATTTGTTCACGGCCGTTAATTCCGGTTTTAACCGTTTTTACTTTTCCTTTACAAATAAAATAAAGTCCCTGAATTGGAGCACCTTCAATAATAAACTGCTGCGTTTTTTTGCAAACAAAACTATGTTTCTTCTGAACATATTGTTTCATTTGTTCCAGATGCAGGTGTTTTTTTATAAAACAGTTTTCGTTGGCGCAGGAATAACAAATGGGCTGCTCTTCTTTCATAAGTCCTAAATTTTAATCGATTTAAAAACTAATTTGTTGTTCCTCATTTATTTTCATCAAAAATATAAAAATAATTTCAAAAAATACGTATTTATACGTAAAAATACTTATTTTTGTCTAAGTCAAATACGTGAGGCATTTACGACTGGGCATAATTACTATAGTTGTATTTAAAAAAGAAGCTGTAATGCAAAATACCAAAATCAAAACTACCTGTTCATATTGTGGCGTCGGCTGCGGAATTATCGTTACGAATGACGCTAAAAATGGTGTTATGGTAACGGGCGACAAAGACCACCCGGTAAATAAAGGAATGTTGTGTTCTAAAGGGATGAATTTGCATTACGTAGTCAATGATACTTCAGATAGAATTTTATATCCGGAAATGCGAGGCAGTAAATCTTATCCGCTTGAACGCGTGACTTGGGATACAGCTCTTGATCGCGCCGCTGCCGTTTTTACTTCAATTATCAAAAAACATGGTCCTGACAGCGTTGGTTTTTATATTTCAGGGCAATGTTTAACCGAAGAATATTATCTGGTAAACAAACTAGTAAAAGGATTTCTAAAAACCAATAATATCGATACCAATTCCAGACTTTGTATGAGTTCGGCGGTTGTGGGTTATAAAAAAACTTTTGGAGAAGATTCTGTTCCAATTGCTTATGATGATATTGAATTGGCAGATACTTTTTTAATTACCGGCGCAAATCCGGCTTGGTGCCATCCTATTTTATTTCGAAGAATAGAAAAACACAAAGAGAAAAATCCGAAAATAAAAATCATAGTAATTGATCCGAGGCGAACCGATACAGCGGCTTTCGCCGATTTGCATTTACAGATTATTCCCGGATCTGATATTATATTGTATCATGCTATCGCGAGACGCATTATCGAAAAAGGACACGTTGATCATGATTTTGTAAAAAATAATGCCGAAAATTTCAAACAATATAAAGATTTAGTTTTAGGCACTTCGTTAGAAAAAGCTTCAAAACTTTGCGGAATTTCTGTAAACGACATCAAACTTGCTGCAGATATTATTGGTAAAGCAAAAGGATTTATTTCGCTTTGGGCAATGGGATTGAATCAAAGTGCCGTTGGCGTTGATAAAAATACGGCTTTACTAAACTTATCATTATTAACGGGCCAAGTTGGTAAACCGGGTTCCGGACCATTTTCTTTAACCGGACAACCCAATGCAATGGGCGGACGAGAAGTGGGCGGAATGGCAACACTTTTGGCTGCGCACAAAGACATTGCAAATCCGGAACATCGTAAGGAGGTGGCCGATTTTTGGGGTGTTGACGAAATCTCAGACAAACCGGGCTTAACTGCAACAGAAATGTTTGAAGCATTGGAATCTGGAAAAATGAAAGCCGTTTGGATTATCTGCACCAATCCGTTAGTAAGTTTGCCTGATTCACGCCGAATCGAAAAAGCGTTACAAAATGCCAAATTTGTAGTAGTTCAGGATATTTCGCATAATGCAGATACTTCAAAATATGCCGATTTATTATTACCGGCTGCAGGCTGGTTAGAAAAAGAAGGCACAATGACCAATTCTGAACGTCGAATTTCGTATTTGCCAAAAGGAATAAACGCTCCCGGAGAAGCACTTCCGGATATTGAGATTTTAATTCGTTTCGCTAAAAAAATGAATTTCAACGGTTTCAATTTTAATAGCGCCGAGGAAATTTACAAAGAACATTGCGCATTAACCAAAAATACCAATATTGATATTTCATTTTTAAATTATCATCGTTTAAAAACCGAAGGTACTTTTCAATGGCCCGTTCCGGATTACGGGCATCCGGGAACTCCCCGCCTTTTTACAGACAAAAAGTTCTATACGCCATCGCAAAAAGCAATTTTCAATTTACCAACAGTAATTGAAAATACTTCAGAGCAACCAAGTCCGCAATATCCATTTATTCTCACAACAGGCCGCGTTCGCGATCAATGGCATACGATGACAAAAACCGGAAAAGTATCGCGATTAATGACGCATACACCAAGTCCTGTTTTAGAAATTAACCCAATCGATGCGTATAAAAACGACATTAAAAATGGTGATATTGTTACCGTTTCGAGTAAAAACGGAGAAGTTCGGGTTAAAGCAAAAGTTACGGATACTATAAAAGAAAAAGTAGTTTTTCTGCCAATGCATTGGGGGAAACAACTCGAAAATGATTTAAACAGAACCAATAATTTAACCAATACGGTTGTCGATCCCATTTCAAAAGAACCTGATTTTAAATATACTACAGTTGCGATTACCAAATATGTAAAGCCTTTTCAAAAAATTGTTATCGTTGGCGCAGGAGCTGCTTCTTTTCGATTTATTCAAAACTATCGTGAATTCAATTCTACCGACGAAATTATTGTTTTTTCAAATGAAGTAAACCCGTTCTACAATCGCGTATTGCTTCCTGAATATATGACGGGCGAATTTACCTGGGAACAACTTTTAAAAGTAAAAGATGGAGAAGCTTTAAACAAGCTGAAAATTACCATGAATGCCGGCGTGGCAATTGATAAAATAAACGCAAATGACAAAACGGTTTTAGATAATCTGGGCAATCTGCATACTTTTGATTCATTGATTATGGCAACCGGAAGCCGTCCTTTTGTACCAGAAAATGCCCAGCTTCATTTACCCGGCAGATTTACCGTGAGACGAAAAGAAGATGCCGATCGTTTAAAAAAATACCTGGACAATACCAATTTACCTACCGAAGAACAACATGTTGTTATCATTGGCGGCGGTTTACTAGGATTAGAATTGGCCGCCGCTTTAAAACATAAAAAGGTAAAAATTACTATTATTCAAAGAGCTTCACGTTTGATGGAACGTCAATTAGACCGAATTTCGAGTAAATTACTGGCAGAAGAAGTTCAGCTTCGTGATATACAAATTTACTTTGATAATGAAGTGAGTACCGTTTTTGAAACTGAGAATGACAATGAAATAGAAATCGCTTTAAAAAGTGGGCGAATCATTACCGCAAATGCGATTGTTTATACTATCGGAACAATTCCAAACATCGAAATTGCCCGCGAAACAGGTTTGATTTGTGGTCGAGGTGTAAAGGTAAACCAATATTTACAATCGTCGAATCCTGATATTTTTGCTATTGGAGAAATAGCTGAATTTGATAATAAATTATTCGGAATCACTTCTGCGGCCGAAGAGCAGGCTGATATTTTAGCCAACTTTTTGGCTGGCGATATTAGCAGTTATTACAAAGGTTCGATTCTTATGAATATTTTAAAATTAGAAGATATAAACCTGTGCAGCATTGGCGATATCGAAATTCCCGAAAATGATGATTCATATGAAGAAATTGTTTTTGCCGATTTGAAAAAACGCTATTACAAAAAATGTATTGTAAAAGATGATTTGCTTGTTGGCGCGATTTTAATGGGCGACAAAAATGAGTTTGCCGAATTTAAAACGATGATTGAAAGCAAAATCGAATTATCAGACAAACGTAATTCTCTTCTGAGAGGAAGTTCAAACGCAAAACCTGTTTTAGGAAAATTAGTTTGTTCCTGCAGTCAGGTTGGAGCCGGAAATATTGAAGAAACCATTAAAAGTGGCGTTAACAATTTTACCGATTTATGTAAAAATACCGGTGCAGGATTAGGCTGCGGAAGTTGTAAGACAGAAGTAAAAGAGATATTAGCAAAGTGTAAAGTTTAAAAAAATGTTTCAAGTTTTTTTTAGTTTCATGTTTCAAGTTACTTTGCTTTGAACATAAATTTTACCGCAGAGGTCGCAAAGGTTTTTCGCAAAGTTTCGCAAAGGCTTATATACTGTGTGTAAAGTTTGTTTTCTATCGAAAAAAGTTCACAAAGCTAAACGCTAAAATCTTTATTCAAAACTTTGCGGACTTTGACTATTTAGTAAACATAAACTAAAAAAACTCTGCGAAACTTTGCGAAAAACCTTTGCGACCTTTGCGGTTAGATCAACACAATCCAACAACCTGAAACCTGAAACAAAAAAAACTTGAAACTAAAAAAACTAAAAGAATGGAATTGACAAGACTTATAGTAAAAGGAGGCGTTATTTCGCCGGGAGAATTGCGGGAAGTGGTTAATATCGCTATGGATCAGGGTTTAGATTCGATTTCCTTCGGTTCCAGACAAGATATTATTTTTCCGAAAGGGTTAAAATCTTCAGATAAAGAAAAATTGGGTAAACATCATTTTGTTTTTCCCGATCAAACAAGCGGTAATAATATTGTTTCTTCCTATGTTTCTACTGATATTTTCAGGAACACAAACTGGCTTACCGGCAATATGTTTTTATATATTTTAGAACAATTTAAGGAACAGCCCAAATTAAAAGTAAATATCACAGATCCTAAACAACAACTGGTTCCGTTATTTACCGGCCATCTTAATTTTATTGCTTCAGAGCATGAAGATTATTGGTTTTTATATATTCGTTTGCCAAAATGGGAACGCATGGAAGTTTATCCCGTATTGATTTACAGTTGGGATATTGCAAAATTCTATTATGAAATCGAGAAAATCGTAAGCGAAGAATCATACGGAATTGATATGATTTTTAGTTTGGTTAGTGAAATTTTAGACACCAACAACAGAACAATTGACAAACCTTTAAATGTTCCGTTTTATCCTTTTCCGTATTATGAAGGTATGAACCGAATGGGAATTGATCAATATTGGCTGGGTTTATATTGGAGAAATAATTTATATGATCTGGATTTTCTGAAAGAAATGTGTGATTTGTGTTTTGACTGCAAAATTGGAAAAATCTGCATCACGCCCTGGAAATCATTTATTATAAAAGGAATTCCGAAAGACCGAAAACTGGAATGGGAAAAATTCCTGGGTAAAAAAGGAATTAATGTTCGTCATTCTTTACTGGAACTGAACTGGCACTTGCCTGTTGCCATGGAATGGGCTTTGAATCTTAAAACATTTTTAGTTCGTACGTTAGATCAATTTGATATTAGTACTTATGGATTAACCTTTGGAATATCAGAATACAATCGCGATGGCCATTATTTTACTTCGGTTGTGGTCGAAAAAAATGACTTGCCAAAAGATTTAGAATCCATAAAAATCAGAGATACTTATAATGTTTTGTTTGCAAAGAATTTCGATCCAAATACCAGAGAATATATCGTGCATTCTCAAGATATTGACAAACTTGAATTGCCCACAATTTTAATTGAATTGAGCCGAAAATATTTCGATGAACTCGGAAATTCTACTTCTGAAATAGCCGAAAATCCTCAGAAAAAGGAGAAAGCACAATTGGATATTTATCAGTGCCAGGAATGCCTAACACTTTATAAATCAGAATACGGAGACGAAAGCCAAAATATTCCAAAAGGCATTTTATTTACTGATTTGCCAGAAAGCTATTGCTGCTCACTTTGTGAAGCTCCAAAGAGTAATTTCAGGATTTTAGAAATTGTAGAAAATTAAAGGCAAGATCTTTAACTAAAGCAATTATAATAAACGACTTATAAAAATCTTAACATTCTTGTATTTAATTATTGCTTAAATTTAACTAGCTAAGAATTTATCTTTTGATGAATAACAACTTCATTTATCTTAGTGAAATCAATTTACTCAACTAAAAATACCATTATGATAAAAAGAACACCAAGAACATCAGCCGTAAAAAACACAGATATTCCTGCCGAAGAACCAATAGCGCCAATTACAGAAAGCATTCCGGAAACGGATAAACCTCTTATAAAAACACCTGTTAAGAGAGCGCCGAGAACCGCAACAAAAGCACCTGCAACAACAGCAAAAACACCTGTAAAACCAGCTTCTGCAAATACTCCAAAAGCAATTATAAAAAGAACGACGGGATCAACTGCAAAGACAGGAACAATAACTCCTGAAATTATAGAAATCTCTACGATTGATAAAAAAACTGACGAAAAGCAGCCAATAGAAAATCAAGAAGTAACCGTTTTTAAGAGTATAAAAGATAAGTTGAAAGATGCTAAAAACAAGCAAAAAGAGAAAAAAGAGAAAGCAAAAAGAAGAGAAAAAGAGATTAAAGCAGTTATAAAAAAGCTGGAAAAAGAAAAGAAAGCAAAGCTAAAAGCTGAAACTAAAAAGAAAGAAAAAGCAAAAAAAGAGAAAGAAAAAGCTAAGGCGAAACTAAAAAAGCTTGCAAAAAAGAAAGATAGTAAAGCGAAATCGAAGAAGAAAAAATAAGAATAGAAAGGTTTGACTTTATATGGAGTTGAGCCTTTTTTTGTTTTAAACGTCTAATTTGTCATTTCGGGGAACGAGAAATCACACAAGAAGCTTCGCAATCAAAATCGCCAATCTTTGTAGAGTTACGAGTTACGAGTGTGATTTCTCGTTCCTCGAAATGACAATGCACTCGCGAAGTCGAAGGAATCATCCCCCAATTGCAATCATACTGCGATTATCAAAATGCAAAGAAGGATCATCCATTTCTTCAATCGTAACCATCCCGGCTCTGACTTTCTTTTTATTTTTAATCGATACGGAAATTAAGTTTTCGATAGATTCACCATTTCTAAAAGGTGTCAGCAAATCAGTTTCTGAATTAGAAAAAAGACAATTTTTTATTTTCCCGTTTGCCGTAAGGCGGATTCTGTTGCAGCCATCACAAAACGGATTCGTAATAGAACTTATAATTCCGAAATCGCCCAGAAAACCTTTTATTCTATATGTTCTCGCTGTAAAGTTTTTTTCGTCTTCTAATTTCTGAATTTCTTCAGATAAAAAAACACTTTCTACCTGAGACAAAATCTCATTTTGAGAAACCATTTTGCTCCTGTCCCACTCGTTTCCGGCAAAAGGCATAAACTCAATAAACCGAACTGATATTGGCAGAAACTGGGTTAATTTAATAAAATCTATAATTTCATTATCATTAAAACCTTTCATCAAAACTACATTAACTTTTACCGTAAAATCATGATTTAAAAGCAAATGCAAATTACTAATTACTTTTTCAAACTGATCTCTAAGTGTTACAGAATGAAATTTTGATGCAACCAAAGTATCTAAACTCAAATTGATCTTTTTGATTTTAGCCTGCTTTAAAGCATCAATATGACGATCAATTAAGATTCCGTTTGTGGTAATCGAAAGTGACGTTTTTAAAGTTGATAATTTCGAAATAATCTCCGGAAAATCTTTTCTTAATAAAGGCTCACCGCCTGTTAATCTAATTTTATCAACACCATTTTCTACGAAAGTCTGGGCTAAAGCTAAAATCTCATCGGCAGTCATTAAACTGGCTTTTGGAGACAATGCGATCCCATCAGCAGGCATGCAATACGTACAACGCAAATTGCATTTCTCCAGCAACGAAATACGCAAATAATTGTGTTTTCGCCCAAAATCATCCGTTAAAATGGTTTTAGAGAGTGTCATGATTTTTTCCTTTTAAAATATGAAAAACGTGCATTACATGCGGAAAAACAGCGTCCATTGATTCTCTGGCTCCGTTTGTTGATCCCGGCAAAGCCAAAACCAAACTTTTTCCTAATGTTCCTGCAACTGTTCTTGATAACATTGCGTATGGCATTCTTTGTTGTCCGTAATCGCGAATTGCTTCTTCAATTCCCGGAATTCTGCTTTCCAGTAATGGCGACAATGCTTCGGGAGTTACGTCTCTTGGTGATAATCCGGTTCCTCCCGTAAAAATTACCAACTGATTTTCTTCGGCAAAAGCCTTCGTTTTTTCCTGAATAATATCAATTTCATCAGGAATAATCTCATAATGGGTTGTTTCAACTCCGTAAGAAGTTAATTTTTCGACAATAATTTTTCCGGAACGATCTTCCTTTTCTCCGGCAAAAATCGAATCGGAACAAACAAAAACCGCTGCTTTTATTGCGTTTGGAAATTTATTTTTAAAAGAAGATTTTCCGCCTTCTTTATTCACTAATTTAATAGTCGAAATTTCAATCTCTTTATCAATTGGTTTCAGCATATCGTACATCGTCAGCGCCACGATAGACGCGCCGTGCATCGCCTCGACCTCAACTCCGGTTTTGTAAACAGTTTTTACATTGAAGATAATCTGAATTGTTAAACCTTCAATTTTATATGCTACCGAAGTAAATTCGATTGGAATCGGATGACAATCCGGAATCGACAAATGCGTGTTTTTTACAGCAAATAATCCTGCTGTTTTTGCCATTTCCAGCACATTTCCTTTCGGAACCAAATTATTCACCACAGCATCAATTGTTTCCTGTTTGCTAACTTTTACAATTGCTGTGGCTGTTGCAGCTCTTAACGTGCTTATTTTATGCGTAATATCTACCATTATATTTTGTTAGGTATTTTGTTTCCAGGTGAATGTATCGTTTTCAAACATTTCTTTACCAAAAATGGGCACATCGGTTTTTATCCAGTTTACAATAGCTTCCGTCGCTTCATAAACCTGTTTGCGTCGCGTTGCCGAAACAAATACGAATAAACAAATTTCACCTGCTTTTACCACGCCTAAACTGTGATAAATATGCATACAGGTCAAATCGAATTTAGCAAATGCTTTTTCTCGAATCGCGTGTAAAGCTTCATTTGCCATATCGGTATAAGCCGAATAATCGATCGCCACTACAGTATTGTCGTGAATCACATCGGCACGAACCTGACCCAGAAAAATATTGTGCGCACCAATAGTATGTTTCGATTGATGTTTTGCGATAGATTCTGCTATAAATTCAGGAGCAATTGGTCCTTCTACAAATACATTTTTACTCATTTTTTATTATTTTTTTGCCACAAATTATTATAAAATAGATTGTGAGTTTGCCCACAGATTTACACAGGTTTTAACTGATCTTCTTTTTTTTCGACAATCCAAGCGATGAAATAAAAGCGAACAGATGAAGCAATTAATATGACTTTAAAAATCTGTGTTCAATCTGTTTAATCCGTTGAATCTGTGTGCTATCCTTTATAAGCTTAGTTTCTCTTCTTTCAATAATTGTTTCATTGCTAAAGCTCCTCCGGCAATACTTTTTACATTTTTGAATTCTTTTTTCTGAAGCAATTCAACTGCTATTTTACTTCTGATTCCGGATTGACAATAAACATAAATCGTTTGATTTGGATTCAGTTTTTTGAATTCGTTTTCTAAATTCATTAACGGAATCCGTATACCATTTTTGAAATTAATTTTCGGAACCTCATCTTCATTTCTAACATCCAGAAAAAGAACTTCGTGATTATCAATTTCATTTAAAATTGCTGAAACAGAAATTTCTTCAACCTGATTTTCAACTTCTTTATACTTTTCTTCAAAAGCTTCTTTATCCATTACAAAATTTGTACTCTTTTCAAAGTCATACTTTTGCTGTTCGTTATTTAAAATATTATAAACAAGTATTTTACCACTCAACACTTCTCCAATTTCCAGAATCATTTTGATCACTTCATTCGCTTGAAGCATTCCAATAATTCCAACCGAAATCCCAATAACTCCGGCATCTTCACAATTTAAAGATTGCACGTTTTCATCCGGAAATAAACATCTGTAAGTGGGTCCGTTTTGATAATTGAAGACTGAAACCTGTCCCTGAAACCTGAAAATAGAGCCATAAACCATTGGTTTATCTGTAACTAAACAGGCATCATTTATTAAATATTTTATAAATATATTATCAGTCGCATCAACAATAATATCATATTTTTCAAATAACGAAATCGCGTTTTTGCCAGACAATTTCTCTACGATCGCATTTACTTTTATTAATGGATTCAATTCAGAAATCATCAATTTAGATTCATCGACTTTGTATTTTCCAACAGCCGAACTTTTGTAAATTACCTGACGATGCAAATTCGAAATTTCGATAACATCATCATCTACAATTCCAATTTCGCCAACGCCTGCCGCCGCTAAATAAGGCAATATAGAAGATGCCAAACCTCCTGCACCAATTACTAAAACTTTTGCTTTTAATAATTTATACTGCCCAACTTCTCCAATTTCCGGAAGAATAATTTGTCTGTTATAGCGTTCAGATGTATTCATAAATTTTGTTTTATCCTCCTGCAAACGGAGGCAATAAAGCTACTATATCACTTGTTTTCAAAGTAAAATCTGTTGCTTTTGGTACTATTTTCTGGTTTACTGCTACACTAAATGACAGTGAGTTAAATTGATATTTTTCTTCTAAATCCAGCAGTAATTCCTGCAATGAAATTTCAGAAGAAACTATCTTTTCAAACTCGCATTTGGTTTTTTCAGCGACAGCTCCAAAATATTTAATCTCAATCATTTTTATAAATTTAAATTCTGAAAAATAAATTCATCGTCAAAATGTTCCTGAAAATAAGAAGTTAATTTTGATGTATTTTTCACTACCTCGCCAATGACAATAATGGCCGGCGAAGAAATTTTATTTTCTGATACCAATTTAGCAATTGAACTGATAGTTCCAACCACTTTTTGTTCCGTATTTTTTGTTCCGTTTTGAATAATAGCAATTGGCAAATCATCCGTTCTGTTTTCTTTATAAATAGAAATAATTTCTTCTAATTTATGCATTCCCATCAAAATAACTACGGTCGCAGCCGATTTTGAAGCCAAATGAATGTCTTTAGACAATTTATGATTTGAAGTTGTTCCGGTAATTACCCAAAAACTTTCTGCAATCTGGCGTTGCGTTAAACTAATTCCAACCGAAGCCGGAACGCCCAAAGCAGATGAAATTCCGGGAACAATGGCTGTTTCCAGACCAAATTTTTCTACATATTCAATTTCTTCACTTCCTCTTCCAAAAATAAAAGGATCGCCGCCTTTTAAGCGAACGACATGGCCATAACGATTGGCCATTGACACAATCAATTCGTTAATCTGGTCCTGCGTGTAAGCATGACAACCCAAACGTTTGCCTACAAAAACAATTTCTGCTTTTGTCGCATATTGCAATAATTCTTCGTTTACCAGTGCGTCGTACAAAACCACATCGGCATTTTCTAAGGCTTTAATTGCTTTTAAAGTAATCAATTCAGCGTCACCGGGACCTGCGCCTACAATCGTTAATTTTGGTGTTTTTGAATTTCGCATAACTTTTAACTTAAATTGATATTCAGATCGTTTAATTCGTCTGCCGAATTAATATTAGTTAAATGAAAGTTTTCACTTTCGTCAATTTTGATAATCTGATGCGGAACATTCGCTATTAGATTCATCATTTTTAAATCGTCGTTATCAATTGCGCTTTTGATAACAGGCAATACTTTCTTTGAATAAATTCCGATTAACGGATGCATTCTGCTCTCTGAGGCAAAAACCGAAATTTCGGCTTCATCATTCTGTTTTGATATTAATTCCGACAATAATTCGGTTGAAATTAATGGAATATCACAACTTAAAATCAAATTAAATTCAGATTCAGAATTCGATAGTGCTGTGTAAATTCCTCCCAACGGACCTTTATCTGTAACAATATCCGGTATTTTTGTATAGGGCAAATAATCGTATTCTTTTGTATTTGTAATTAATGTAATATTATCTGTAATAGGCAAAATTGCCTGAATTATATGTTCTATAAACGGTTTATTCTGAAACAAAACCAATCCTTTCTCTGACTGCATTCGAGAACTTTTTCCTCCGCAAAGAATAAAAACTTTTAATGTTTCCATGGCTTTTTTTGTTTCAGGTTATTTTTGTTTCAGGTTTCAGGTTTTGCCAATCTTTGTCCCGACGGTTGAAACCGGCGGCTATGTTTATATAACATTTCTTTCATCTACTTTTAACATTGCCAGAGGTTTCAACCTCGGGAAGCATATCGTTGTTCATTTATCCCCAACGGTTGAAACCGTTGGCTATGTTCCTAGCATTTCTTTTAATCGTTTTTCAGACATAGCGCGCGGTTTCAACCGTGGAGTCCGTTATGTATATTTACATTCAATTTTCAATTTTACGGAAAAATCAATTTTATGCTTGCCATTAAAATTACTGCTCCTAAAACCATTTTTAATGTTCTGTTTGAAAATTTACCACTTCCGTAAAATCCACCCAAAATTCCTCCTACAACTGCAATCGGAACTAAATAAAAACTCTCCATCGGAACTGTTTTTCCTCCTAAAAAGAAACCCAGCATTCCTGCAAATGAATTTACAAAAATGAACAAACTCGAAATAGCTGCCGATTCTTTTACCGAAGCCCATCCTAAAAATAATAAAATCGGACTCAGGATAATTCCGCCGCCAATTCCTAACATTCCGGATAATAAACCAATTGCAAAACCTATTGCTAGTGCAAAAGGCAACTTTATTTCTACTGCTTCTTTTTCTTTAAAATTAAAAATACCAAACAATCTAAGTGCTGCAAAAACTAATACAATTCCTAAAATGATCTTATAAATTGTATTATCTAAAGTTATAAAACCACCAATAAATGCGGCCGGAACTGACGCTATTGCAAAAGGATAAAAAAGTTTTGGTTTGAAATAATTCATTCTGTAATAAAAGAAAAATGAAATACTCGAAACAAACAAGTTTAAAAGCAATGCCGAAGGTTTCATAATGGCCACCGGAAAAGCAAAAATCGTCATCAAAGCCAAATATCCAGATGCACCGCCGTGCCCAACACTAGAGTATAAAAATGCAATCACGATTAAAGCAAAGCTGAACAGAAGAATATTTTCGGAACTAAGGAGATTCATTTATATTATGTTTCAGGTTTATTTTTGTTTCAAGTTTCAAGTTTGATATGTTTTATTTTACATACCGCATTTTACAATTCATATTCAATTATCTTATTTTCAAATTATCTCAATTATCTAATTCTAATTTATTGGCAGCAAAGTCACCTGTTCATCTTTTTTTAGCGATTCTTTGTCATGCGGCACAATCAATAAACTATTAGCTATAGCAAAGGTATTTAACATTGCTGAACTTTGGCCTTCCAGAATTGTTACATTGGTTTCGTCGTAAAGCGCCTTTAGGAATAATGTTTTTCCAGTTGTATTTATAAATCCTGTATTCAATTTTCGAACCAGTTTTGGTAAATGAATATCCGAAAATCCCATCCTGTTTTTAATTGCCGGATATACATAAATATAAAAATTAGTTAGCGATGAAGCGGGATTCCCTGGCAAAGCAAATACTAATGTTTCATTTTTTGAACCAAAAAACATTGGCTTTCCGGGTTTTTGATTAATTTTATAAAATAGCTCTTGTACTCCGTTTTCTAATAATGCTTCTTTTACAAAATCATAATCTCCAACAGAAATTCCACCGGAAATTAAAACAATATCAAATTTTGGAAGAATATTTTTTAAGGCTTTTTTCGTTGCTTTAAGATTATCTTTTACTTTAAAACTTTTCACTTTTTTAATTCCGATAGTCTGAAGAGCTGCCTGAAGCATTACCGAATTACTTTCGTAAATTTTTCCTTTTGGCAATTCCTTACCTGCTTTTACCAATTCATTACCTGTTACTAAAATAGCAACTTTAGGTTTTTTATAGACTTCAACTTCTGTAATTCCCAAACACGCTAAAAAGCCAATTGCAGCTGGTGTAATCAAAGTATTGGCTTCAAAAACAACATCTTCTTTTACTATTTGTTCTCCTTTTGCCCTAACATTTGTAAATTGTTTCGGCATTTTGGTAATCAAAATTGAGTTTTCGTTTGCCATAACATGTTCCTGCATTACAACAGTGTCAGCATCTTTAGGAACAAAAGCTCCGGTAAAAATACGTACGGCTTCATTTTCTTTTAATTTTATATCAGTATGATCTCCTGCCTGCGAAATACCAATTACGTCATATTGATGTTTTTCGCTGTGAATAAAAGCGTAACCATCCATTGCAGATTGTCGAAAAGGCGGCATATTGATTGGCGAATAAATCGTTTCGGCCAAAATATATCCTAATGCCTTCTGCACTGAAATTTTTTGAACTGGCATTGTAGTGCTGTTCTCTGCAATAATTGATAAGGCTTGTTCGACTTGAATCATGGCTGCTATTTTATAGACAAGCAAAATACTTATTGCAAATATAAGTATTTTTACTTAGTTTTATTAATTAATAATCTAAAATTTAAAAAGATTATAAATTTAAGCTTAATTCTTCTAATTCTTTTAGAAAAACCAATCAAATAGCTTTCACATGTTATTTAAATCAAATTACTTGTTTTGGAAATTTCCTTTGGGAAGATAATACAGCCAGGAAAATCCAATAAAAAATAAAATCGCAGATGCTACAAACGCTGGTAACAGGATCTCTTTATTATTTTCTAATGCGTTGTTTAACGATGCATATAACAACCAAATCTGAATACTGACATTTAAAATTAAAATAAAAATAAGTGTCGAAAGTATATTATTCAGCTTATTGGGATTTACACGATTCTGACTTCTTCTAAAAGTACTCATGATAATTGTTTTTAGTTGATATTAGCTTTCTTTTTCCTGAATCATTGCTTTTACATAAACGGCATTTTCTTTAAAAAATACTTCTAGTTGTGGCAAAGCTCTTGGCGGTGGTCCGGCAATTACATCGCCGGTCATGGCATCAAATGATCCTTCGTGGCACGGACAATGTATAATTCCGGTTCCGGGTTTATAAAAAACAGAACAGGATAAGTGCGTGCATTTTTGTTCGTAAGCTCTAAAATCGCCACTTTCGAGATGTATCAAAATATACGGAATTGTACTTCCTTCGATTACAAAACCTCTTGTTCCTCCTACCGGAATTTCGTTTTTATCACAAATAAAATGTTCACCCTGCACGCTTTCTTTTGGCAATAAATAAGCTTTGGCGGCAACAAATCCGCTTCCTATCATTAATCCTCCCGAAACAAAAGTCAGGAATTTAGCAAAATCACGTCGGCTTACTTGTGTTGATTCCTGCTTTTGTATTGGGAAATCTTTTTTCCAGTTTTGATTTAAATTATCTTCTTTTGACATGGATTTAGATTTTAATATATTCTTAATTCATTACTGCCTTTTGGCATCATAATATTTACTTTGGTTTTTACGGTTTCCTGTCCAAAAATGAACGTATTAATTGGCGTACTATTAGGTCTCATTTCTTCAATTTGTTCTCTTGTACCGTAAAATAATGCTCCACTTGGACAAACTGTGGCGCACATTGGTTTTTTACCAACGCTTGTTCTGTCGTAACACATGGTGCATTTCATCATTAAATCGTATTCTTCCATTTTTTTAGGAACCCCAAACGGACATGCCATAACACAATTCGAACAGCCAATACATCTTTCGGTATTTGCTGTGTGGACAACACCAAATTCATCTTGCGAAATAGCATCAGCGGGACAAACATTTGCACAAACTGGATCTTCGCAATGCATACAAACCTGTACTGTTGTTTGAATTGTTGAGGAACGCTCGACATAATTCACGCTAATTAGTGATTCCTGACCGTTTGTTTCACATTCTGCACAAGCCATTTCACAGGCTTTACAGCCAATACAGCGCTGCAGATCTACAAAAAACTCTTCATTTCTATTAAAATTAGTCAAGTTCATATTGTTATTTTTATAGATTAAACACTTGCATAAGCTTCTGATTCTTTAGATGGCGGTGCTATTTCCTTCAAAGGATCTAATAAACAGGCACAAACTTTAAACTCAGGTATTTTAGAAATTGGATCTAATGTTCCCGGCGTTAACTGATTGGCTGATTTCGCACCCGGCCAATGATAGGGTATAAAAACAGTATCTTTTCGAATTGTTTCTACAATATTTGCGGGAAAAATTCCTTCTCCTCTTCTTGTTGCAACTCGTACTAATTCTCTTTGTTTTATGCCATATTTTGCTGCCAATTCGGGGTGAATTTCCAGCATTGGTTCCGGAAATTGATCTACTAGTTTTCCTATTCTACGGGTTTGTGTGCCGCTTAAATATTGCGAAACCACACGACCTGTTGTTAAGGTTATAGGATATTCATCATCTGTAACTTCACCGGGAAGCTTGTATGGCGCAGGATTAAAATGTGCTTTTCCGTCTGGGGTTTTAAACTTTTTATCTTCCCATAATCTTGGGGTTCCCGGATGATCATCTGTAGGACAAGGCCAAAAAACGCCCATATTGTCTTCTACTTTTTTATAGGATATTCCAAAATAATCTGCTGTTCCGCCTTTTGAAGCAACACGCAATTCATTAAATATTGCTTCGCTATCATTGTATGTAAATTTATCTTCTTCGCCCAATCGTTTGGCTATTTCTAATAATATGGAAGTATCTGTTCTGGCTTCTCCAGGAGGTGTAACAGCCTGACGAATTCTAATTACGCGACCTTCTGCAGATGTTGTTGTTCCTTCTTCTTCTTCCTGTAAAGATCCTGCTAAAACAATATCTGCATGGCGGGCAGTTTCGTTTAGGAAGAAATCAATACAAACATAAAACTCCAGTTTTTCGAGAGCGGATCTTACATAATTGTTATTTGGCAAAGACACCAATGGATTAAAACAAATCGATATTAATCCTTTGATTTCATCTCTGTGAATGGCTTCTATAATTTCATAAGCAGTCAGGCCTTTGCCGGGCATATCTTTTTCATCAATTCCCCAAACCTCAGAGATATATTTTCTGTGTTCCGGATTTTCGATATCACGATTTCCCGGCAATTGATCGCATTTATGTCCGTGTTCTCTTCCTCCTTGTCCGTTTCCTTGTCCTGTTATGGTTCCGTAGCCACAATAAGGTCTGCCAATTCTTCCAGTGGCAAGAACCAGATTAATACATCCTAAAACATTATCAACTCCTTTTGAGTGATGTTCGATTCCGCGGGCATGAAGTAAGAAGCTTGTTTTGGCTTTGCCCCATAATTCTGCAGCTTCTTGTATTTTATATTTATCGATTCCCGTAATTTCTTCTGCCCATTCTAAGGTATAGTCTTTTACAGCATCAATTGTTTCCTGAAAACCTGATGTATAATTATCAATAAAATCATGATCAAGCATATCGTGATCTACCAGATATTTTAACATCGCACCGTACAAAGCAGAATCTGTTCCGGGTTTTACATCCAGATGAACATCGGCAGTTCTGGCTAACGGAATCATCCTTGGATCTATAACAATCAGTTTTGCTCCGCGATCTCTGGCTTTCCAGATCCAATGGGTTAACGTTGGAAAAGTCTCGCTGATATTGGCTCCGGCAACAATAATTACTTCTGCATATTCTAAATCAGAATAGTTGTTTGAGGCACGATCAAGTCCAAAAGCTTTTTTATTTCCTGCTCCGGCACTTACCATGCAAAGTCTTCCGTTATAATCCAGGTTTCTGGTTTTTAAGGCGACACGGGCAAATTTTCCAACCAAATAACTTTTTTCATTGGTTAGCGATACGCCGGATAACATCGAAAAAGCATGTTTACCGTATTTTTCCTGAATTCTTTTTATTTCAGAGACGGTTTTGTCCATCGCTTCATCCCAGGTTGTTTTCTCGAAACCTTTTCCTTCTACTCTTTTTATTGGATGCAAAAGGCGGTCAGGATGATTATTTTGCAAATAGCGCTGAACTCCTTTTGGACATAAACGACCTTCATTAAAAGGAAACTCCATCCAGGGTTCAAAACCTACTACTTTGTTATCTTTTACTGATAATTGAATACCACATTGCATTCCGCAAAAGCAACAATGTGTTTTTACCAATTTATCGGGTTCATCTCTACCTTCGTAACCATCTTTTGGTGCATAATTTAAATGCGGACCAAAATCTTCAATAATCTTTTCAGTTGATACAGGTAATTTTGCCATGTCTTTTTATTTTGTTTTGTTTCAGGTTTTGTTTTTTTGTTTCAAGTTTTTTTGTTTCAAGTTTCAAGTTCACACTTTGTGTAGACTTTAGTTTATAGACAAGCTATAGTAACCTGAAACAAAAAAACTAAACTTAAAACCTGAAACTCTTTTTATTATCCAAATAAGCTTCCGCCGCTTTCTAATCTTGCTTTTAAGTGTGCTTGCGCCAATCTTGATCTTTTTCCTTCGGGACTTAAATCGAGATGCGATGTTCCGTCTTCATGTGTAAAATCAAAACCTAATTGTTTAGTTACAATTTTTAAATCGTCAATATGAAGTTGTGTTGCAAATTCTTCTCCGGTATGGGGACAAACTGCCATTCCTTTTTTTATTCCTTCTTTTTTATAAATATGCGCCCCAATTTGTCCCGGACGCTGAATGATGTGAAAGAATTTTCCAAACGGTATCCATATTAAAAACATGATTACTGTTACAGCATGAATTACGGCAAGAAAATCATATGCAAATCCTTTCATGAACTGATACGAATAAGTAAGGCATAATCCGGTTACGGAAATCGCTATTAATAAAATCAACGGTAATAAATCGCCTTCAAAAGATTGGGTTGCAATTAATCCGGGATTTGTCAATCGTCTTCTTAAGTAATACACAGATCCAATTATAACCAGCCAGGAAGACCAGTTAAGAGCGTGAAAAATTAGAAATGCGAGAAAAGAGCCTATTGTAAAATCCATTATTTTGAAACCAAAAAAATGGGCTTCGTAAATAGAAATAGAATTAGGCGCCAATGTAAAATGAATCCATCCAAATGTTAGCGGTATCGTAATTGCAAAAGCCGACATACAGCCCAAAGCGATACAAAAATGGGCAAACCATCTGTACTTACTTCTTGGATAAATAAATTTTTGAACTACAATGTTCTCAACAGATTCTTTTCCTAAAAACCATACATGTTCAAAGATTTTTCCGGTAAACAAAAACTGGAAACTTCGTTTGAAATACATCCATGTTGGCGGACGCTGCAACCATACTGTATAACGATATACGATTCCGAAGAAGGCGAATACAGTTCCGAATAAATACGTAATTAATGCAGCGTCAAAATTTTGTAATTCTCTGGATCCGTAAAAAACCAATACAATAGTCAATACAGAAACCAGAGTTGCTATAAGTAACGCTTTGGTATTAAATGTTTTATTTTTCATCCTTAATTCATTTTAATGATTACTTATTTAACTTGGTTTCTCGCAATTTTTACGATTGTAAAACCACCAATTGATTCCTGTGGCTAAGACCGTAAAAACAGCAACTCCTATAAAAAATTGATTTACAGTACCATTCGCAGATAAATTATTACCTATTAATTTAGAAAAGATAAATGGCCCAAATGCTGCAATTGCCGCTGTCCAGCCAATTACTCCGGCTGCCTGACGTTGGTTTTCTTCAAAAATAATTGGGTATTGTCTAAATGTTCCTGCGTTTCCAATTCCCGTAAAGAAGAACATTCCCAAAATTACAGCAACAAAAAGAGGAAACTGTTCCATGCTTGTTGGCGCTACTAATCCTTCGGTAACCAGAATAATCGATCCGGCTAAAATTCCTAAACCAGTAATTGTTGTTAATATCGCACCTCCCACTTTATCGGCTACAAAACCAAATGCAATTCTGCTTGCTGAACCAATAAGTGGTCCGTAAAAAGCATAAACTAAAGGATCCGGAGCATTTGGAAAATCTCCATATAAAAATTTAATCATTAAAGGAAAAGCTGCCGATAAACCTGCAAAAGTTCCAAAAGTCATAACATATGTTATAGTACAATACCATGTATGTTTATTGGAGAAAATATCCATCTGTTCCTTTACAGATGCTTTCATCGGAATACTTCTAAGATAAAACCAACTTACAATTGATAGTATTATTAAAAATGGAATGTACCAAAAGGCTGCCGATTGTAAATAGATTTCTTTATTATTAACCGCAGTATTATTTGGGCTGATATCATTTAATATTTTTTCAGCCATTTTTGGATTTGCATTGGCTATCGCTTTTGCTTTTGCTTTTAAAGGCAATGAAGTAAAAAGATCCACTTTATCCTCTGATTTGATAGCTGTACTTACAGAGTCAATAATTGTTTTCTTTACGTTTGTCAATATTCTCGCCTGTACATCTGGATCCAGGGCTGCAAAAACCTCATGTTGTTTTTGAGTACTGGCATTTTGAAAAACAACTATTGCTTCTTTATGATCAATGCTAGTAAATTGTGATGCGGCACCAAAAATACTGACACTTATTATGAGGGGAGTAACAAATTGTGCTACTGATACTCCAAAATTTCCTATTCCGGCTTGTATTCCAAGTGCTGTTCCTTTAAGTCTTTTAGGAAAAAACAAACTTGTACTTGGCATATAAGAAGAGAAATCTCCACCACCAAAACCTGTAGTAAAAGCTAAAAGTGCAAATACCCAAAAGGGAGTATTGATATCCATTACTGCAAAACCAATTCCGATTACCGGAATTAATTTAATGGCAGTTGCAAAAGAGACCACATGTCGTGTTCCGAATATTGGTAAAATAAAAGTATGAATGATTCTTAAAAAACCTGCAGCCAGACCAGGAATTGCTGTTAACCAAAAAAGCTGATCTTTTGTGAAACGAAACCCTAATCCCGGTAATTTAACGGCGATAACACTCATCATAAACCAGGAGGCAAATGATAATATTAAAGTTAGTGTTGTTATTGTTAAAGTTCTCCAGGCAATTTTGCTTCCGTTAGAGTTCCAAAACGTATCATCTTCAGGTTCCCATTTGTCTAACCAAGTTTTCATATTTATTCTTATTTAATTTTAATGATTGTGTTCTATATCTCTGGTAAAATCAGGTGATTTAATTCTCATTGCATTGATGATTGTTCGGTGCATCCACAGTAAACAAAGAACGGATACGACGAAAATAAAAATCCAGGAACTCGTCCAGAGTCCGGTATAATTTAGGAGATAACCAAAAATAATTGGCCCGACAAAACCACCCAGACCGCCTATTAATCCTACCATTCCACCCACTACACCAACTTCGTTAGGAAAATATTCGGGAATATGTTTGTAAACAGCAGCTTTTCCTATTCCCCACGAAATCCCTATAAGAATGACCAAAACCACATAAACCCAAAGATTGGCGCTAAACTTAATTTGTGTGACACCCTGAGCTAATAATTCTTTCTTTTTAACTTCCTGATTTTGTTGTACAACAATTTCCTGCCATGAATTTTTTACAGGAAAAATTGCCGCGTCATCATTATTTGAAATTTGCTTTTCATTAATTTTATGTGTTTTTCCGTTTACGGTAATTTCATTGGCAGAAATGGCTGTGACAACACCATTTGCAGAAGACAAAACTCCGGGACCTGCTGTGAAAATTTCCATTTTTGGAAACATCAATAAAAAACTAATTACTATTGATGAACCTAAAACCCAGTACATTACTTTTCGGGCACCAAATTTGTCTGATAAATAGCCGCCAAAGGCTCTTATAATTCCGGAAGGCAAACTAAACATCGTAGCAAACATTCCGCCCATTACCAATGTTGTATGGTACACATTCATAAAATTGGGAAGCAGCCATTGCGAATACGCCACAAAAAATCCAAAGACTAAAAAATAATAAGCTCCAAAACGCCAAACCCGAATGTTTTTAAGAGGAGACATTAACTCATTCATTGTTTTTGAAACACCCTGATTGGTTTTATTTTTGGCAAAAACAACAAACAATATTCCTATAATAACCAATATTGCTCCGTAAATGACAGGCAACATTTTCCATCCGTTAACGGGATCTTTTTCTGATAAATGATTTAATAAGGTTGGAGCAATAAAAGTAGTAATGGCCGCACCTGCATTTCCCATTCCAAAAATACCCAAGGCTCTTCCCTGCCATTCTTTTGGATACCAAATTGAGGTATAACCAATTCCCACAGCAAAACTTGTTCCCACTAATCCGAAGAAAAAACTTAATACAGCAAAGCTCCAGAATGATCCGGCAAAGGGAAGCAGAAATAACGGAACGGAACAAAGTAGTAATAAAATCGAAAACACAATTTTACCGCCATATTTATCTGTTAAAATACCAATAGGGAGCCGGAATATTGAACCTGATAAAATCGGAATTCCTAACAGCCAGCCTGTTTCTACCACTGTCCAGTTGAATATTCCTTTGTCTACAAGGTAAGTAACCAAAACACCATTTAGTGTCCAACATGCAAAACATATTGTAAAAGCGAGTGTATTTAGAAACAAAATTTTGTGAGATTGAGATAGATTACTCATAAAAAGACTATTTATAATATGTATTTAAAAACAAATCGGTTTTTAAGAAAAATGTTTTTTTCTAATATTGAAACACAAAGTTGAATAAATAAATTCTGACACAAAATGACATTTGTCATATAAAAAGATCTCGCCTGTTTGGTGACCTTAATTTTGATAAGTTAATATTGAGAAAACACACTTAATGTGTCTTAGGCAGATAAATCCAGTGTAGTAAATAAGAATAGGTGCTGCTTGTAATTTATATAAATTTAGTAATAAAATTCCATCTAAAATAATTTAATTTTTATTTCACATAAACTTAATTAACTCATATACTTGCAATTACATTTTATTATAACCTTTAAAACTCCAATTTCTTTTGAGTATGTTTTAGCAACTTATTTACCTTGTATTTATGCTTCAAAAAACATTATTTTTTTGTTAAAATCAAATTTCGAAGACGTTTTTGGATGATCTAGAGAAATTTGGAAGTAATTAAAAATGAATAAATTAAGTATAAAATACTACATTTTTACGATGCTAAAATATTTTTTTAACATTTTCTGAAATTTAAAAAATAATAAATAATCAATTAATAATCAGGTATTTAACCACTTAAAATAACTCGATATTTCAGACTACAAATCATTCATTTCAAAAAAAAACATATTTTTTTTTGGTTTTTATTATATTAAAATTAACTTTGTCTATAGGATTAGTAGAGTTTAAAATAATATTTCAAACCATAAAGAACTAAATTTTGAAAACAACAGAAAGCATATCGTATTACATCTTTCCTAAAAACCACACAAATAACAATTTCTGTTATATGTGTTTCTGTTGTTGTTAATCTCTCGACCTTGAATCGTTTATCTTGATTTCCTTTAAATCAAATATAGAAACGAACCTTTTTAAAATTCACCAAAGCATAGCTTTAAATTTTTCCAAAAATCTATTTGATACATTTATTTGTGTCAATATGATTCTTGAAACTATATATGTAAATCCAAAAAAAAATAATTAATAACTAAATAAACTAACAATGAAAACAATGCACAACTGCTGTAAATAAATAAAAAAAGCCATTTCTGCGGCAACAGAAATGGCGAGGCTTAAAGAAAATTTATCGCTAAATAAAAAGAACCGCAGAGAGTTGAAAAATCAACTTTCAAGGCTCCTTGTTAATTACTAAAAACCAATACAAAGAAATGAAAAAATATTTAAACATATACTCATTACTATTTCTCCTGTTGCTTTCGGCAGGAATAAACGCCCAAAATACAACCCCGCTTATACAATCAAAACTCGACGGAACGGTTGTCGATGATGTTACAAATCAGCCTATTATTGGCGCATCTGTAGTTATTAAAGGTACTACTCACGGAGTACAGACAGATGCAGAAGGAAAATTTTATTTTCAAACAGGTCAGAAATTTCCATATACCTTAATTGTAAGTTACATTGGATATAAAAAAGCCGAAATAATTGTAGAAAAAAATCCAATTACTATTAATTTAAAAGAAGAACGTCAGGAACTTGATGAATTAGTTGTTGTAGGTTACGGTACTCAAAAAAGAAAAGATATTACGGGTTCTGTAGCTTCGGTGCCAAAAGCAAATTTATCTCAGGTTACTTCATCGGCAGATAATTTACTGCGAGGCGCTATTTCAGGAGTTGTAGTTACACAAAGTTCAGGTCGTCCCGGAGCTTCATCAAGTGTACGTATTCGTGGAGGAAACTCTATTACAGCCGGTAATGAACCGCTTTATGTTGTAGACGGAATCCTGATTTATAATGATAACAGCAACAGTTCGGCAGGAGTTTCGTTTGCGGGAGCTTCAGTCAATGTTTTATCAACTATTAACCCTGCTGATATTGAATCTATTGAAGTATTAAAAGATGCATCGGCAACAGCCATTTACGGATCTCGTGGCGCAAATGGAGTTGTAATTATTACTACCAAAAAAGGAACAAAAGGTCAGGATAATATTTCGTATCAGGGTTATTTTGGAGTTCAGTCGGTTTCAAAAAAGCTGGACTTAATGAATGCTTCACAATGGGCAAGTTTGCGTAATGATGTTCAGGCAAGTATTGGTCAGACACCTTCTTTTTCTGCCGCGCAAATTGAGGCTTTTAAAACTTCTGGCGGATCCGACTGGCAATCTGCAGCTTTTGTAAGAGCAGCTCCGGTTCAAAATCACCAATTATCATTTTCGGGCGGAGATGAAAGATCAAGATATGCAGTTTCTGCAGGATATTTTGATCAGGAAGGAACTGTAATTGGTTCTGATTTTAAACGAATTTCGCTTAGAATTAACTATGAAAAAAACTATTCTCAAAATTTTAAATTTGGTGTAAATGCCAATTACAGTAATTCAGTTTCAAATGGTGTAGGGACAAATAATGCTGGCGGAAGAAATCCAAACCCATTAGTAAGTGTTGCACTTACGGCTCCGGTTGTACCCATTAAAAATGAAGACGGAAGCTATAATGTTACCAATAATCCTTACGCAACTTCTGTAAATGGATATGTTCCAAATCCTATTAATGATTTGGAAAATACTATCAATGAAACTAAAATCAACAGAATTCTAACCAGTTTATTTGGCGAATATAAAATAACCAAAAAACTAACCGCTAAGGTTGCAGTAAGTGGCGACGTTATCAATACTAAACAAAACTACTATGCTCCGGCAAATACCACAAACGGTGCCGGAACTAAAGGACTGGCTTCTGTTGGAGACAGATTAGTAAGTTCTGTTTTGAATGAAAACACGCTGAACTACAATACTACTTTCGGTGAAAACCATAAATTTTCAGCTTTGGGTGGTTATACATTGCAATATACGCAAGGAGAAACAGTTACAGCGGGAGCAAATACTTTTGTAAATGATGCGAATACGTACAATTCTTTGCAGGATGGTGTTCCTGTAAAACCTTATAGTGATGCATTCGAGAGTGTATTAAAATCATGGTTAACGAGAGTAAATTATTCATATAAAGGAAAATACAACTTCACATTATCTGCGCGTGCCGATGGGTCTTCCAGATTTGGTGCAGAATCACTTTGGGGTTATTTTCCTTCTGCAGGATTTTCATGGAATATTACAGATGAAGAATTTGCTAATAATATTAAAGGCGTAACCGAAGCCAAACTTAGAATTACTGCGGGAACAACAGGAAATCAGGAAATTGGAAATTACCTTTCTTTAGCACAAATGGGTTCTGTTAATTACTCTTTTGGAGGCACATTATATACAGGATTGGCTCCTACCCGATTGGCAAATCCAGATTTGAAATGGGAAAAAACCAATCAATATAATGTTGGTTTAGACTTATCATTATTAGACAGAAAAGTAAATTTCGTTTTTGATGTGTATTACAAAAAAACAAACGATTTGCTTATCAATGTTCCGGTTCCGTTGACTTCAGGATATGCGACTGTCCTTCAAAATATTGGTGGAGTTGAAAACAAAGGAATCGAAATTGGTTTAACAACAGAAAACGTGAGAACAAAAAACTTCTCCTGGAATTCGAACATTGTTTTTTCTGCAAACAAAAACAAAGTAGTTTCTATAGGAAACGGTGTTGATCAGTTTTTTCCGGTGGTTCCAAACGGATCTTTATTGCAGCAACAGCCTGTAACCGTAAAAGTTGGTTTACCGTTAGGAACTTTCTGGGGATACAGAACAAACGGGATTTTCCAGACTCAGGAAGAAGTAAATACGCAGCCTAAAATAAACAGTCTTGCGAATACAAGAGTGGGAGACAGAAAATATGTTGATACTAACGGCGATGGCGTAATTACGGCACTTGACAAAGGAAATCTTGGCAGTTCACAGCCAAAATTTGTTGGAAGTTTCAGCAACACTATTTCATACAATGATTTTGATTTGAATTTCTCTTTCCAGGGATCTTATGGTGCTAAAATATTCAATGCATTGAATCAACAATTAGAAATTTCAACTTTGGGAACCAACGCTGCGGCAACTCTTGAAGACAGATGGACACCAACAAACCCGAGTAATGAAATTCCGAGAGCATCAAGTTCTCCGGTTGGAATTGTTTCTGAGCGTTATGTAGAAGATGCTTCATTCCTGAGATTGAAACTAATCACTTTAGGATATACTTTACCTAAAAGCGTTTCTTCAAAATTAGGGGCAAAAAGTGTCAAGTTTTATGTATCTGCAGAAAACCTGATTACGTGGACAAAATACACTGGCTATGATCCTGAAGTAAGTTCATACGAACAAAATAATTTATATCCGGGAATCGATTTTGGTTCTTATCCAAATTCAAGAACCTTCATTTCAGGACTGAATGTAACTTTTTAAGCAAAAAATATAAACGATGAAAAATATATTTATAACAACAATATTAAGCGTCACGTTGCTTGTATCGTGCGCAGATCTGGAGGTAACTCCAACCTCTTTTGTAACCGAAGACAATTACTTTAAAACACAAGATGATGCTGTGGCAAGTGTAACAGCCGTATATGCCTCTTTAAGTCTTGATCCGGGAGAGCAGAGTTTATTTGGAAGAAACTTATACTTCCTTACCGATATGGCAACAGATTATGCATCGGCAGGAGTTTCTGCTACAAACCCACAGGTAAGAGCATTGAGCAGTTTAACGCATGATGCCACTTCAGACCGTGTTCAGGTGGCGTGGAGACAAATTTATGCCGGAATCAACAGAGCCAATGTTGCTATTGATAATATTCCGAAAGTTTCTGGTTCTGAGGTTGTAAAAACGAGATTAATCAATGAAGCGAAGTTCATCAGAGGTTTATTGTACTTTCAGGCAGTTCGTCTTTGGGGTGGTGTTCCGATTGTTTTGCACGAACCAACTTCTATTCAGTTAGAAAGTTTAAAATCAAGAAGAGCGACGGTTGATGAAGTGTACAATCAGATTATTTTAGATTTAAAAGATGCTGAAAGCCTGCCTGCAACTTATACCGCTGCAGATGCCGGACGTGCTACATCGGGAGCTGCAAAAGCTATTTTGACAAAAGTATATCTTACCAGAAAAGATTGGCCAAACGCAATTGCAAAAGCCAATGAAGTAATTAATGGCGGATACGGATATGCGCTTTTTGAAGATTTTCAGGACATATTTACCAAAACAAAAAAGAACGGAAAAGAACATATTTTCTCTGTTCAGTTTGAGCCAAATCAGGCAGGAAACGGATCTAGCGGAAGTACTTTTCAAGGAACTTCTTTTACAGGATTTACAGCAACAGAACCGGCAGATATTATCTCTGATGTTGCTTTGTTTTATGATATTTATGCGGCAGGCGATAAAAGAAGAGATGTAAGTTATGCAAAACAATTGCTAAACCCAACTACTGGAACATTGTACACTTTTCCGAAACCACTCTTTAAAAAATATCTGGATTTAAGCAATTTGGCAACTCCGGGAAATGTGGCTATTAATTTTCCTGTAATTCGTTATGCGGATATCCTTTTGTCTTTGGCAGAAGCCATAAACGAGCAAGGAGCACCAACACCGGAAGCTTACGAATTAATCAATCAGGTGAGAAGAAGAGCTTTTGGAAAACCAATTACTACGCCAGACCCAACGGTTGATTTATCGGGCTTGACCCAGGATACTTTCAGGGCGGCAATTCAGGAAGAACGCAAAAAAGAATTTGTTCAGGAAGGTCAGCGTTGGTTCGATTTAGTTCGCTGGGGAACTTTGGTTACAGAAGTAAAAAAAGTAACAGCTAAAAACTCGGTTTCAGAAAAAAATAATTTATATCCGATTCCGCAAAGCGAAAGAAATATCGATCCTGTTGGATTGCCACAAAATCCGGGTTACGGAAATTAATAAAGGTTTATACAAGTAAATAAAATGATTAAAAAACTGTTCCTACTTGCCCTATTGGTTGTTGTACAATTTCAGCTGTTTGCACAGAAAAAGCAACCTAATATCATCGTCATTCTGGCAGATGATTTAGGTTTCTCAGATATTGGTGCTTTTGGCTCGGAAATTAAAACGCCAAACCTGGATAAACTCGCTACAAACGGGCTTATTCTAAATCAGTTTTACAATGCAGGGCGTTGCTGTCCTTCCCGCGCTTCATTGCTCACAGGTTTGTATCCGCATCAGGCAGGAGTTGGCGATATGGTGCAGGACAAAGGGTTTCCAGCCTATCAGGGATATTTAAACGAGCATTGTATTACGATTGGGCAAGCACTCAAACAGGCAGGATACAACACGATTGTTTCCGGAAAATGGCACGTTGGTTTAGTACCATCAGCCTGGGCAGTGAATAGGGGCTTTGATGATTCTTTTACTTTGCAAAATAATGGAAGCAGTTATTTCAACTCAGAACCTTTGTATAACGACGGTAGAAAAGTTACTTTTTTAAAAGGAGATCAGGAAATTATCCGCAAGGATACTTCGACTTATCTGACTCAGGAAATTACCAATTTTGCTATTAATTCTTTAGAAAAACAGCGAAATCAGCAAAAGCCATTTTTTCTTTATGTTGCTTATAATGCTCCGCACTGGCCCATTCAGGCACTACCTGAAGATATTGCAAAATACAAAGGCAAATACCTTGAAGGCTGGGATAAATTGAGAGCAAGCCGTTTTAAAAAATTAAAAGAACAAGGCATCATTGATAAAAACTGGGACTTATCAAATCGTTTTGAAAAAGTGACGGATTGGGAAAAACTAACTGCCGAAGAAAAAGACAAATGGGATACAAGAATGGCAATTTACGCTGCTATGATTGACCGAATGGATTCCGGAATTGGAGAAATTCTGCAAAAAGTGAAGTCTTTGGGAGAAGAAGATAATACCCTTATTCTTTTTCTTTCGGATAATGGCGGAAGTGCCGATGATGTAAAAAATTGGAATTACGTGACTCAAAAAAATGGAAGGCCAGGTTCGGTTACGTCGATTGATAGTTACGAAAGCCCGTGGGGAAATGTGAGCAACACACCTTTTCAATTATTTAAAAAGAACACTCACGAAGGCGGTATAGCTTCTCCTTTTATTGCTTATTACCCAAAGCATATTAAGGCAGGCACAATAAGCAACAGGGTAAGCCATTTGATTGATATTTTTCCAACTTTTCTGGAGTACGCGGGTTTTCAATATCCAGATTCTTTTCAGGAAAAAAAACTTACAGCTCTAGAAGGCATTAGCTTAAAAAAAGAATTTGAAGGAAAACAATCTAAGACACATGAAGCTTTGTTTTGGGAACATGAAGGCAGCAAAGCAGTAAGAAAAGGTCAATGGAAAGCCGTAGCCGAAAACAATCAGCCGTGGGAATTGTACAATCTTGCAAATGACAGGACAGAAACAAAAAACCTTGCAAAATCAGAAACAAAATTGTTACAGAATCTGATTGAATTACATCAGCAATGGTCAGCAAAAGTAGGTGTCGAAGATTGGAATAAAATAAAATAGTATAGTAAAATACAGATTACATGATTATAAGTTTAAACAACTAAAATTTATTACTTAATCAACCATAAAACTATTTAAAATGAAAAAAATTAATAATAAAAGCACAATCAAAAGTCCCCAAAAAGGGCTTTTGATTACTGCCCTTCTTGTAACACAATTAGGAGCAGTACAGGGATTTGCACAATCAAATCCCGATCAGGAATTTAAAGGTACAATTGGAAAAACCACAGCCGATTCTAAAGAATATTGGCCTGATCCCGTTACAGCACCAAAAGGTGCACCAAACGTAGTCTGGATATTATTGGACGATGTTGGTTTTGGAGCTTCAAGTTCTTTTGGAGGTTTGATCCAGACGCCAACATTTGACGAACTGGCTAATAACGGTTTGCGCTATACCAATTTCCATACAACAGCTATTTGTGCTCCTACCCGCGCCGCTTTATTAACCGGAAGAAATTCTGGAAGAGTGCACGTTAGCGGTTTCTCTCACACGGTTTTATCCGCAGGTTTTCCGGGTTGGGATGGCAGAATTCCATCTGATAAAGGAACAATCGCAGAGATTTTACGCGATAAAGGGTACAACACTTTTGCCGTTGGTAAATACGGTTTAACGCCAGATGAAGAAGCTTCAGACGCGGGACCGTTTGACAGATGGCCAACAGGAAAAGGTTTCGAACACTTTTTTGGTTTCTTAGGATCACAAACAGATCAGTACAAACCTGATTTAGTAGAAGATAACACGCATATTGTTCCTGACGGAAGACACTTAACAGAACAAATTACAGACAAAGCGATTACGTACATTAAAAACCAGCATAAAGCCGCGCCAAACAAACCTTTCTTTTTATACTATGCGCCGGGAGCGGTTCATGCACCTCATCAGGTGGAGGAAAAATGGAGCGATCCATACAAAGGGAAATTTGATGATGGCTGGGATGCTTACCGCGAAAAAGTATTGGCAAACCAAAAGAAATTGGGCGTAATTCCTGCCAATGCCGTTTTACCGGAACGTAATCCGTTGATTGCTGACTGGAAAAAATTAACGCCGGATCAGAAAAAAGTGTACGCTCGTTTTATGGAAGTTTACGCCGGATATCTTACCTATACCGATTATGAAATTGGAAGAGTTGTTAATTATTTAAAAGAAACCAATCAGCTTGAAAATACTTTGATCTTTGTTGCGATTGGCGATAACGGAGCGAGTAAAGAAGGGACAACGCAAGGCGTAATCAATCAAAATCTTTTTGCCGGTGGTGTATCTGACGAGAAAAATCTTCAGGATAATTTAAATAATATTGGCGAAATTGGAACTGCAAAAGGTTTGAATACCAATTTTCCTTTAGGTTGGGCACAGGCTACAAATTCACCTTTCAAAAACTGGAAACAAGACGCACATTCTGAAGGTGGAACACGTAATCCGTTGATTGTTTATTATCCAAAAGGAATTAAAGAAAAAGGCGGTATCAGAAACCAATACAGCCACGTAACAGATTTATTGCCAACAACATTGGAGATTGTCGGAATTAAAGCGCCGGAAACGATTCGCGAAATCAAACAGGATAAAATTCAGGGTTCTACTTTTTATGCTTCTTTAAATGATGCAAAAGCAGAATCACTTCACAAAGTACAATACTATTACATTTTTGGAAACAGAGCAATTTACAAAGATGGATGGAAAGCAGCTGCGGCACATCTTCCGGATTCTTTTGCTTTGAAAAATAATCTTGGCAAAAACGAAAAACCGGCACCAAGCAATTTTGATGCTGATGTTTGGGAATTGTACAACTTAAACGAAGATTTTAACGAACGTAATAATCTTGCTAAAAAATATCCTGAAAAACTGGCTGAATTAAAGCAACTGTTTGAAGAGCAGGCAAAAGAAAACAATCTTTACCCGCTAATTGACTGGCAGGATGTTTTTAGCAGAAGAATACATAATAACGGAACTGATAAAGGCAAAAATCTTCAGGAGTTAATTCGTCAGGCTAACAAACCGGCTGGTACTACTAATTAATATTATAACCAACATAATCCTCCCAGGTCTTGAAACCTTGCAGGATTATGTTAAAAAATAAATTCAAAAAGAAAACGATGGCAGCAATAAAACCGATAATCAAAAAAGGAATTTTCGCCTTAGTTCTTGTAATAATTGCAGTAAGTTTTTATTACTTAACCATTTGGATTACTCCGTATTACGTGCAAAGTAAATTTGCCGAAAAAAGTCTGGGATATGTAAATACACCAAGATTTGGAGACCAGCCAAATGCCGAAAACAGCAGAGTGATTCCGCTACCAAATCCTGATTTTTTGTATTCAACCATTAATTATGATTTAAAAGATAATGTGCTGAAAATTTCCGGTATTGTTCCCGATTCAACGTATTGGTCGATCTCTGCGTATCAGGAAAACACCACTAATTATTTTGTTGAAAATGAAGAGCAGGTAAAATCAAAATTTGAATATTATCTGGCTGAAGAAGGAAGCAAATCCGAAGTTTTGAAAAATATTCCGAAAGAGAAAATCATTTACAGTCCAACAACAAAAGGGTTGATTCTGTTTCGTTATTTAGTTTCGAAAGCATATCCGGTAAAACAACTTTCTGGGTTGCAACATGGTGTTTCAGTTGTGAAATTAGTGAAGTAAATACGTATGAAAGCTTTATCAAAGTATAAAACTTTGACAAAGCTTCCAAAAGAAAACATTCATTTTTAAAATCAAAAAAATGGCTTTAAATCAAAAAATAAAGAAAATAGCAGTTGGATTAGGATTAGTTCTTCTTGCTATACTAATAGGAAGCGGTGCCGGCATTTACAGTATCAAATCCGGAAAAAGCGATTCGCAACGAATTATTGGCAACTGGCAAACTGTTGATAAAGACAAAGACCTGAGCACAGCCGATTTGCTAACAATAGCTCAAATAGCGGTTTATAGACCTTATGCCTTAACTAAAAAAGAAGTTATTTACTTAAGCACAAATACTGATAGTGACGGAAATGCATTAGACCCAAAATCAGATTATGTGATTAGCGGTAAAAAACTAGACGCTAAATATTGGAGCATAACGGCGTATGATGAAAATGGTTTCCTGATTAAAAATCCGATTAATAAATACAGCTATAATCTTGAAAATGTAAAATATCAGGCAGATAGTACATCGTATAAAATTAATCTTTCGGGTACAGAGAAAAAAGAAAACTGGCTGCCTACTAACAACATTAAAAAGACAGGCTTAATTATTCGATTGTATTTGCCATCTGAAAAACTGAGAGAGAATTTAACCATTGAGGAACTTCCTTCTATTCAAAAAGTAAAATAATAACATTTTCAACAGAATTGTAACAAAATTTATTAAAATACAGATAATTAATTCTACTAAATCCATAGAGTTAAAAGAATTTATTTTTTATTTTTGTCACACAAGCTAATCCACTGAATTTCAAATGCAAAGTTTGAGGTTCAAATCAAATAAATAATAACACAAAACACAAGATAATGAAACGAGTAGACTATGAAATTATCGGGAAAAAAATTATCGTGGGTATAATTTTATTTTTAGTTCCTCTGGCGATTCTGGCCGGAGGTTTAACCTTAATAAATCAATTTTTAAAATAAAAAATTATGGCAGCAACACAAAATTCAAACAGTAAATTGACAAGAGATTTGAGTATTAGTCTTTTGATATATTCATTGCCGGTTGTGGCAATTTTCCTTTACTTTAAATTAAGCAACGGACTTGTAGCAGAATCTCATGTTACGATACCATCATTTTTAGAATTTGCAAAACCTGCTTTTCAAAATATACGCACCTGGGGATTAACTGTTTTCATGTTGGTTTTGGGAGCAATAGAATTTGGCGCTGGTTTATACGACGATCAATGGACGGGCGAAGAGCGTAAGATTGATATTGTAAGTTTTCTGGCCCCAAAATTAATCCTGCCTCCTATTATTGCATTTTTTAGCTTAACGGCTTTGCCATATTTAATTTCAAATTTAGCTAATACACTATCATGGGTTCCGTTTTGGGGAGGTTTTTTCCTTATTGCTATTGCCGATGATTTAACGCAATATTGGTACCACAGACTTCATCACCAGGTTCCGTTTTTATGGCGTTTCCACAGAACGCACCATTCGGCTCCATACATGGGAATGGCGATGGCTTCGAGACAAAACTTTATTTATACTGTTTTCTTTTCTCAAATTTATTTGACAGCCACTTTAACCTATTTAGGTTTAGGTTTACCGGCTCTTTTTGTTTTGGTTATTAAAAGTTTCATCACTTTGGGAGCACACTCAAGCATTGCATGGGACAAACCTTTCTACAAATACAAAGTTTTACATCCAATTGCATGGGTTTTAGAACGTTTGATTTCGACTCCGGCAACGCACCACGCACACCACGCAGATACAAGCGGTGACGGTGTTGGACACTTTAAAGGCAACTTCGGAAATATGTTTTTCATTTGGGATATGATCTTCGGAACGGGTTTAATTACACGTAAATTCCCAAAATCATACGGAATGAAATCATACAAACAAGAAGAATGGTACGCGCAGTTTTTGTGGCCAATATTCAAATCTAAAAAAGAAGGAAGTGCTTTGGCAGAAGGCGTTCTGGCAGTTCCGTTAAAACCAAAAGCAGAAGAAAATCTGGCACCAAGTCCGGTTTATTACGACGAGCCTGCTCAGGTATAAAACCAACAAAAATAAATTAAATAATAATTGGCAGTGTATTCGAAAATAATCCCGAATACACTGCCAAACTTATGCAAAAACCAAAATTTATGAAAAATAAAATACTCAAAAACGGCATTATAACTTTTATGCTGCTTTTTACAATTGCAGGTTTTTCGCAAGGAAACAGTGCCAATATATTGCTGGATGCTTTTTATTCGAAAATTAAAAGTCAAAAAAATCCACAAATAATTGATGCCAGAGGAAGCGACGAATTTGCCTTAAATCATATAGAAGGTGCAGTAAATTTCAACCTAAAATCTGAAGATTACGAAAAGCATGTTGCAGCCTTAAATCCGTCGCAACCGGTATTTATTTATTCAATCGCTGCTTACAGAAGCGGGCTTTTATCTACCGATTTAGCTAAAAGAGGTTTCAATGAAGTCTATATTCTCGAAGGCGGAATCGCAAGCTGGATTGGTGGCGGAAAACCTTTTTACAGCAATTTAAAAAGTAAATTATCAATAGCCGAATACAAAAAAATCCTTGCCGATAATCAATACGTTTTGGTAGATATTGGTTCTAAATATTGCGCCACCTGCAAAACCGTAAAAACCATTTTAGAAGATATCAGATCTCAATATGGTAAAAAACTCAAAATTATCGAAATTGAATTGGAAGAAAGTCCGCAGGTTATTGCCGATTTAAAAACCGTAAAGGTCTTCCCTACTTTGATTTTATATCAAAATGGAAAAATCATTTTCAAAAAAGATGGTTTGGGAAATCTTAAAAGTGATGTTGATGTGGCTTTGGCACAAAATTAATGTTTTCAATCCTCCTGCAAGGTTTTCAAAACCTTGTAGGTTTAAATTACGCTAAGATTTGAAGTATTTCATGTTTTAGAGATACCTACAAGGTTTTGAAAACCTTGCAGGAAACGGAAACATAGAGTTATTTCTTTTTGGAATTTACACATCAATTTTTAAACACATAGAAATATAGATCATTAGACGTAAAGCTTTGTCAAAGTTTTAAACTTTGACAAAGCTCTTCAAACACAAAAATCTTGTTTTTTCGCAAAAGCCTATGAGATTTATTTTAAAGTGAAACGTCTTTTCGGCATCATAAAAATCTATGTTTCTGTGTGTTAAAATTATACTCTAAAACTTATACCAAAACAATTCAAAAAAATATGGCATCATTTAAAAGAATAAAAAACATTCTTATTCCAATTCTTCTCGTCCTTTTTATTGCGGTACTATTTTTATTCTGGCCTATTAATACAAACGGAAAATTAATAGAACCTGATAAAAAATTAGTTGAAGGAAAAACGGCATTTCTGGCACAAAAAGATACTTCAAAATCATCAGAAAAGAAACCTAATATTATCATTCTCCTCGCCGATGATTTGGGTAAATACGATATTTCGTTATACGGAGGAAAATCGACGCCAACGCCTCAAATTGATTCTTTGGCGGCTTCTGGCGTGACTTTTACAGACGGTTATGTTTCGTCTTCGATTTGTTCGCCTTCGCGTGCGGGTTTGTTGACGGGTCGTTATCAGGAACGTTTTGGACATGAATATCAGCCCGGAGACCGATATCCAAAAAATAACCTGGAATATTATGCTTTCAAATATTTGATTAATACGAATAGCTGGCGATTAAATCAAAAAATAGAATACCCAAATGAAGCTTCGATAGCCACTCAGGGTTTACCACAATCTGAAATTACATTTGCCGATTTAGCCAAAAAACAAGGATACGCAACAGCCATAATCGGGAAATGGCATTTGGGACACAACAAAGGATTTTTTCCACTGGACAGAGGTTTCGATTACCATTACGGATTTTATCAGGCGTTTTCGCTTTACACGCCCGAAGATGATAATCCGGATATTGTCAACCATCATCACAAAGATTTTACAGATAAAATGATCTGGGGAAATGGCCGTGTCGGAATCGGGCAAATTCGTCGCGATACAACCATCATAAAAGATAAAGCCTATTTAACCGAAACATTTGCTGACGAAGCCGAAGCTTTTATCGATAAAAATAAAACCAAACCTTTTTTACTTTATGTTCCGTTTAATGCGCCACACACGCCATTTCAGGTTCGAAAAAAATATTACGATCGTTTTCCGAATGTAAAAGACGAAAACAAACGCGTTTATTTTGCCATGATCAGCGCGCTTGATGACGCTATTGGAAGAATCGTTGCCAAAGTAAAAAAAGAAGGTCTTGAAGAAAACACCTTAATCATTTTTGCCAGCGATAACGGTGGTGCCGATTATACTTTCGCCACAACAAATGCCCCTTTAAAAGGTGGAAAATTTTCGCATTTTGAAGGCGGTATCAATGTTCCGTTTGCACTTTCGTGGAAGGGAAAAATTAAACCGCATACGGTCTACAAAACTCCTGTAAGTTCACTGGATATTTTTAGCACAATTGCTGCTGTTACGCATTCCGGTTTGCCAAAAGACAGGGTTTATGATGGTGTCGATTTAATTTCAACTGTCAACAATAATACAGAAGCACACAAAAATTTATACTGGCGTTCCGGCGATGCAAAAGCAATTCGAAGCGGTGACTGGAAATTAATCATTAGCGGAAAAACGCACGAAGAATGGCTTTATAATCTGGCAAACGATAAATCTGAAACGACAGATTTGGCTCAAAAAAATCCGGCAAAAGTAAAAGAGCTTCACGCTGCTTTGCAAAACTGGGAAAAAGGTCTTGTAAAACCTTTATGGCCTAATTTAACCTATTATGAATTTAACTTTGGTAAACAGAAATACTTTGTCGATTTGTAAAAGTTACAGAAGTCCTGCAAGGTTTTCAAAACCTTGTAGGTCTATAATTCACTCGCTATATTAATAACTATACCTACAAGGTTTTGAAAACCTTGCAGGAAATAAACATAAAATGCCAACTACCTCAAAACAATTTAATATTCACGAAGACTGGACAGTCGTTGTTCTCGGATTTCTAATTATCGGGATTTCACTATTTGTTTTTCTTCCGGAAGTTCCCATTTTCAAATGGTCAAACGGAGCAGAATTAAGCAATGATGTTTTTGCTTTCTCGAATTTGAAACTCATCATAACCCAATTTATTTATCTAATCATTATTGGAACACTCGGGGCTTTTTTAATTGGAAAATCGGTAAAATATTTTCTATTTGTTTTTCCGATAGTTTATATTCTAACTGTCATTGCACTTATTCTGGCAGGAAATTCAGAAATAAAAGCGCTCAATTTAGAAGCCGTTATTTTCAGTTTAATTATCGGATTACTGATAGGCAACTTTTTCAAACTTCCCGAATGGTTTCGATCTGCACTTGCTACAGAAGTATTTGTAAAAATCGGATTGGTTTTATTGGGAACAAGTGTTATTTTTTCAGACATTCTAAAGGCCGGTTCTTTAGGATTAATTCAGGCTTTGGTCGTGGTTTTATCGGTTTGGTATTTTGCTTTTTGGCTTTGCCGAAAATTAAAAGTCGATGATGAATTAACCATGATGATTTCTAGTGCGGTTTCTATCTGCGGTGTTTCTGCTGCTATTGCCACTTCGGGTGCGATTAAAGGCGATTCAAAAAAACTGTCTTATGTAATTTCGATGGTTTTGGTAACGGCAATTCCCATGATGATTTTTATGCCGATCATTGCCAGACATTTTCATTTTCCTGAAGAAGTAACCGGCGCCTGGCTCGGCGGAAGTATCGATACATCGGGCGCAGTTGTCGCTTCCGGAACTTTGGTTGGTGAAACAGCCTTAAAAATTAGTACGATTGTAAAATTCTCGCAGAATGTTTTATTAGGATTAGCCGCTTTTGCAATCTCGGTTTATTGGACATATACACATAATAAATCAGATGAAGCTGTGGCATCAAAACCAACTTTGGGCGTCATCTGGGAACGTTTTCCGAAATTTGTTATTGGCTTCATTGTCGCTTCACTGGTTTTTTCTTTTTTAATTACTCCGGAAGTTCGTGATGAAGTAAAAGACAGTTTAAAAAATTTACAAGGCATTTGGTTTGCACTTGCTTTTACAAGTATTGGTTTAGAAACCAACTTTAAAGATTTACTCCGTAATAATAGCAAAAAGCCCTTGTATGCTTTTTTAATCGCGCAACTATTCAATGTGATTATTACGCTGATTATTGCCTTTTTGTTGTTTGGTAAATAAAATTAAAGACTTTACTTTTCTTCGAGAACTTTGTCAAAGTTTGAAACTTTGACAAAGTTAAACACAATGATTTCGACATATAAAATATCAACTATAATGAAAAAAACACTTATTACACTAAACCTTTTATTGGCTTTCAGCTTTTCTATTCATTCTCAAAATAACTCCAAACCAAACATCATTTTGATTATGGTCGACGATATGGGTTATTCTGATTTAGGAAATTACGGCTCCGAAATTAAGACACCCAATCTCGATAAATTAGCTCACGAAGGTCTGCGCTTACGCGAATTTTACAACAACTCCATTTGTGCACCAACGAGAGCTTCTTTATTAACGGGACAATATCAGCATAAAGCCGGAGTTGGTTTTTTTGATGTTAATTTAGGATTGCCGACATATCAGGGATATTTAAACAAAGAATCTTTGACTTTAGGCGAAGTTTTTCGCTCTGGCGGATACAGCACAATTCTATCCGGAAAATGGCACGTAGGTTCTGAAGATCAGGCGCAATGGCCAAATCAAAGAGGTTTCGATAAATTTTACGGTATTTTAAAAGGTGCTTCTAATTATTTTGATACTAAAGGTTTGCCTTTCGGGAAAACGCCTTATCCGGTAAAACTGCTTCGTAATAATGAAGAACTGCATCCAAAAGATGACTCGTATTATTTTACAGATGAAATTGGAAATAATGCGGTTACTTTTTTAGATGAACAAAACAAAGAAAACAAACCTTTCTTTTTATATCTCGCTTTTACAGCACCGCATTGGCCGTTGCAGGCAAAACCTGTTGATATTGCAAAATACAGAGGGAAGTTTGATGAAGGCTGGGATATTTTAAGAGAAAAAAGAATTCAGAAATTAAAAGAAAACGGGATTTTACCAGCCGACCAAACCATTTCTGCAAGAGATCCCGAAGTTCCGGAATGGAATAAATTAACGTATGACGAAAAACAATTCTGGAAAGCAAAAATGGAAGTTTACGCCGCAATGGTCGACAATATGGATCAGAACGTTGGGAAAGTTTTAGAGAAAATAAAAGCGTTAAAAAAAGATAAAAACACCTTGATTATTTTCATTTCAGATAATGGAGCTCAGGGCGGTTTTAATACTTACAATCCGCTTGGAAGAGGTTTGGTTCGAAACGAAGGACCTGTTGGAACTTCAGGATCATTTGATTATCAGGAACAAAACTGGGCGTATTTGTCTAATACGCCGCTTCAGCAATATAAAAACAATATGCACGAAGGCGGATTTAGTTCGCCGTTTATTGCGTGGTTTCCATCAAAAATAAAAGCGAATCGTATCGATAAAGGAACTGGACATATTATTGACCTTGCTCCTACTTTTTACGAATTGGCCGGAATTGAATATCCAAAAGAATATAATGGTGCGATCACAAATCCTTTGGCTGGAAAGAGTTTATTACCTGTTTTATTTGATAATGTTTCGCAGGTTGATAGAGGCGCACCATTATTTTGGGAAAGAGCAGGAAACAGAGCTGTTCGTGACGGGAAATGGAAATTAGTTTCAACTTATCCTTCGTATGAATGGGAACTTTATAATATTGAAACTGACAGAGGTGAAACAACCAATGTTGCCAAACAAAATCTTGCAGTTGTAAACCAACTTTCGGGCAAATATTTTGATTGGGCAAACCAAACAGGAGTTGTAGAATATAGTAAATTCAACGCTAAACCTGAGCAAATGCCAGGCGGTGCGGCTCTAAAGAAATAATTACTTTTTTTGATATTTTAAGTAATTATAAACAAAAAGCGATTGTCATAGAACAATCGCTTTTTTATGTAATAAAGTAAGCTGAATTAATATGTAACGTGTAATTTAATTAAACACATAGAAGAAACATAGATTTTATTTTACTTTGAAAAGATTATTTAAAGAAACTAGTTTCTCACACATAGTAGCTATGTTTGTTAATGCAAGTGAAACGCCTTTTAACACACCAATAAGCTATGTTTCTATGTGTTTAAAAAATACTTTTCAATTGATTATTTAATCTCTAAAATCATTCAAAGATTTCTCGATGATTTCAAGACATTCCGCAATTTGAGTTTCTGTCATCACCAATGGCGGTGCTAATCTAATTTTATTTCCGTGAGTTGGTTTTGCCAATAATCCGTTGTCTCTAAATTTTAGGCAGATTTCCCAAGCCAAATCAGAATCTTCACCGCAATTAATTACAATGGCGTTTAATAAACCTTTACCTCTAACTAAAGTAATTAAATCGTTACGCTCTGCAATTTCGTTTAATCCTTTTCTTAAAATGATTCCTAAACGTTCTGCGTTTTCGGCTAGTTTTTCTTCTTTTACAACTTCCAAGGCTGCGATTGCAACGGCTGCTGCAACAGGATTCCCTCCAAAAGTAGAACCGTGCTGACCCGGTTTGATCACATTCATGATTTCATTATTCGCCAAAACTGCCGAAACCGGATAAACTCCGCCAGAAATTGCTTTTCCTAAAATCAGAATATCCGGCTGTACATTTTCGTGGTGTACGGCCAATAATTTTCCGGTACGGGCAATTCCCGTTTGAACCTCATCTGCAATAAACAATACATTATGTTTTTCGCAAAGTGCTTTTGCTTTCGCCAAATATCCTTCTGATGGAACATAAACTCCGGCTTCACCCTGAATTGGTTCTACTAAAAATCCGGCAATATTTTTTGATGATTCCAAAGCTTTTTCAAGAGCTTCAAGATTATCATATTCAATTTTTATAAATCCATCTGTAAAAGGTCCGAAGTTTTTACGGGCACTTTCATCATTCGAAAAGGAAATAATAGTCGTTGTTCTTCCGTGAAAATTATTTTCGCAAACAATAATCTGAGCTTGATTTTCGTGAATTCCTTTTACTTCGTATGCCCATTTTCTACATAGTTTCAAAGCCGTTTCAACCGCTTCAGCACCTGTATTCATTGGTAAAACTTTATCAAAACCAAAATAATTGGTTACAAATTCTTCGTAGTTTCCTAATTTATCATTGTAAAAAGCTCTTGAAGTCAAGGTCAGTTTTTGAGCCTGATCGACCATTGCTTTTACAATTTTAGGATGACAATGTCCTTGATTTACTGCAGAATAAGCTGAAAGAAAATCATAGTACTTTTTGCCGTCAACATCCCAGACATATACACCTTCTCCTCTTTCTAAAACTACCGGAAGCGGATGGTAATTATGAGCTCCGTATTTATTCTCTTTTTCGATTAAAACTTCCGATTTAGACGAAAGAATTTCTTGTGTATGTGCCATAATATTTCTTTTTATTGAAACAAAAATATAAAAATTATTTATTTACAACGAATAAAACACAAATATTAACTTATAATCACTTATATAAAATCAAAATCACTTAATTTAATCAATAAAAAAGTCATTTTAATATTCAGAAATAAACATCTAATCAGACTTATTTTTATCTTTACAATAAATTAGAACGAAAAAAATAGATGCATGGATATTTTAGATGAGTTTGACGTAAAAATTATCAAAGAATTAGAGAAAGATGGAAGAATTGCGTATTCGACTATTGCTACTAATTTAAAAATCTCGAATACAATGGTGCATCAGCGCATTAACCGTTTATTTGAACAAGGCATAATTACCGGCATCAAACCTATTTTAAACGAAAAACAAATCGGTTACGACTGGGCTTCGTTTACGGGAATTACGCTTAATAAAGATTCTGATTCTGAACGTATTATTGAGGCTTTAAAAGAAATTCCGGAAATTACAGAATGCTATTTTGTAACGGGTTCGTTTACGCTTTATTTAAAAATTACCGCAAAAAACCACGAACACATGCGTAAAATATTATATGAAAAAATCGATAATATTCCCGGGATTGCCAAAACAGATTCAATGATAGAATTGGGATGTGCTTTTAAAAGGAATATTTCTTTATAAAATATAAATAATTTCTCCATTTTATTTCAAAAATACAAACCTCAAAAGAAAATTCTTCTGAGGTTTTTTTGTAGCATTTTATTTCTGATATTTGTTTAAAATTGTAAGATCATGAAAAATACCACTATTCTAATTTTAACTATTATACTGTCTTCTAGCACTATAAATGCACAGTTAAAACCAGTAAAATATTCAGAAGGAAAACAAACCTTAAACGGTTTATTTATAAAATCTGCCAAAAAAAGCAGCAGCAATCCGGGCATTTTACTTTTGCCGGCGTGGCTGGGAATCGACAATGCATCTAAAGGAATTGCCGAAGAATTATCAAAGCTAGGCTATCATGTTTTTATCGCTGATATTTATGGCGAAGGAAATTATCCAACTAATACAACCGAAGCAGGAAAACAGGCAGGTTATTACAAAACGAATTTTGCTGATTATCAAAAAAGAATCAATGCGGCTTTGCAGGAATTAATCAAATCCGGAGCAAATGCAGATAATATTGTAGCTATTGGCTATTGCTTTGGCGGAACAGGAGTTCTTGAAGCCGCCCGCGGACATTTGAATTTAAAAGGTGTTGCTTCATTTCATGGGGGTTTAGGTAAAGATGCAGCGCGTGCCGTTGAACCAATTACGACGAAAGTCATAGTTTGTCATGGTGCTGATGATCCTTTTGTTTCGAAAGAAGAAATCACAGCTTTTCAACAGGAAATGCGCGATACAAAAGCTGATTGGCAAATGATTTATTATGCAAATTCTGTCCATTCGTTTACAAATCCTGAAGCTGGAAATGACAATTCAAAAGGCGCAGCTTATAATGCTGTTGCCGCAAAACGATCTTTTGAGCATTTACAGCTGTTTTTAAATGAAGTGCTGAAAAAATAAAATGGCACGCGGATGACGCTGATTAAACGGATTTACGCTGATTTTTTATTAAAATCATTCTAATCATTTAATCTGTGGCAAAAAACAAGAACACTGATAACGCGGATTGAACGGATTTACGCAGATAATTATTTACTTACAGGAAAAAAAACCAGCGTAAATCCGTTTAATCCGTAACATCCGCGGGCAATAAAAAAAAACCTAAAACCAAAACCAAAAACCAACCAAATTACCAATGTCACACAGTCCTATTAGAAAAGACAAAACCTGCCTGAATTGCAGGCACGTTGTCGAGCAAAGATTTTGTCCCAATTGCGGACAGGAAAACACAGACAGCCGAAAGACCTTTCATCATTTATTTATTCATTTTTTTGAAGATTTAACGCATTACGAAAATGCCTTTTGGAAAACGATTCGAAATTTACTGTTTAAACCCGCAACTTTAACTAAAGAATATCTTTCGGGAAAAAGATTGTCTTACCTGGCGCCAGTTCGTCTTTATATTTTCATCAGTTTTATTACTTTTTTAATGATTGCCTTGTTTCCCAGCCATGTAACTGAAAATCTGACTAAAAGCGAAATAGATCTTAATTCAAAACTGGAGAAAACAGATAATTTGAACATTAAGACATTTAATAAAACCACACATTTTAATATGCAGTCGGAGAAAGAAATCGACTCCATTCAGAAATATGGAAAACCAAGCGAAAAATATACTGACTTTGAATATTGGCTTTTAAAAAAGGTTATACCTATTACAGAAAACAATACAAAGGCAGAAATTATAGAAAAGTTTATAGAATCATTTGTTCATAATATCCCTAAAATATTATTCATCATAATGCCATTCTTTGCTTTCTTTTTATGGATTTTTCACAATAAAAAGAAATGGTATTATTTTGATCACGGGATATTTACGCTGCATTATTTTTCATTTTTGCTTTTAATATTCCTTATTCTGTTTGTCTTCCAGAAAATTATTGGTTTGTTTGGAAGCAGTTTAGGATTTATAGCTGATATTGCAAATTTTGTGGGGATCCTCTGGATGTCTTACTATTTTTACCCTGCACATCACCGTTTTTACGGCGAAAGCAGAATTGTTTCCTTTATCAAAAGTGTGTTTCTATTCTTTATAAACTCCTTTTTTATTGTATTTTTACTAACTTTTTATGTTTTTTACATATTCATTAATTTACACTAAACCCCGCAATGAAAAAAATTGTAATTCTATTATTGATTGCCTCAGCATTTTCATGTAAAAATGCGCAGTCTGTTGTATCGAAAGATAATTCAGATCCAACCAAATACGTGAAAGCTATTACCCAAAAAGATTTAAAAAAGATGTTATATGTGGTTGCTTCTGATGAAATGGAAGGTCGCGAAACTGGATCAAAAGGCCAGAAAAAAGCGGGACTTTACATGATCGAGCAATACAAAAAAAATAATATTTCGTTTCCTAAAGGTGCAAAAGATTATTATCAACCAGTTCCTGCAGCCTTTTTAAATGCACGACGCAACGAGAATTTACCTGATTCTGAAAATATCTGGGCTTATATTGAAGGTTCTGAAAAACCGGATGAAGTTTTAGTGATTTCTGCTCATTATGACCACGTTGGAATTAAAGATGGCGAAATTTATAATGGAGCTGATGATGATGGTTCCGGAACTGTTGCCGTAATGGAAATGGCAAAAGCATTCGCAAAAGCAAAAAAAGACGGACACGGACCAAAACGTTCTATTTTATTTCTTCATGTAACTGGTGAAGAACACGGTTTGCACGGTTCTCGCTACTATTCTGAAAATCCATTATTTCCAATTGCCAATACTATTACAGATATCAATATTGATATGATTGGCCGTCGTGATGTTGAACATGCAAATACTAACAATTATGTTTACGTAATTGGTGCCGACAGATTATCAACAGACTTACATAATATTGTAGTTGCCCAAAATGAAAAATTCACTAAAGTTGATTTAGATTTTAAATTCAATGATCCTAAAGATCCAAATCATTTCTACGAGCGTTCTGATCATTACAACTTTGCAAAACATGGTATTCCTGCAGTTTTCTTCTTTAACGGAGTTCACGAAGATTACCACGGAAAAGGCGATGAACCAGAAAAAATTGAGTACGACGCTTTAACCAAAAGAACACAATTAGCGTTTGTAGTTGCCTGGGAATTGGCAAATAGAGAAAACAGACCGGTAGTGGATAAGAAATAAGGTTCTTTTTTAAGGGCCTGAGGTACTGAGATGCTAAGATTCTAAGTTTTTTTTTAAAACGCTAAGAATTGAATTTGTTATTTTAGCTATCATTATGGAAACATAGCCTCCGGTTTTAACCGTGGGAAACATAATAATTATTACATTATTACAAAACGTTATTACAAACGTCTCCCACGGTTAAAACCGCGGGCTATGTTTGAAATTTGAAATCGTAGGTGTTTTAATAGAATTCATTACATTTCTAAAATAAAACCAAAAAGGGATGGATTTTTAACTCATCCCTTTTATATATATAATCTCAAAGTTATTGCAATACGTCTCCCACGGTTGAAACTGAGGGCTATATTTGAAATGTGAAATCATAGATGTTTTAATAGAATTCATTACATTTCTAGATAAAAACCAAAAAGGGATGAGTTTAAAAACTCATCCCTTTTTATGTATATATATAATCTCAAAGTAAAACCTCAGAACCTTTGTAGCTTTGAGCCTTTGTCCCTTTTTTAATCATTCATAGAAATCAAGAACTCTTCATTATTCTTCGTTTTCTTGAAGCGTTCGTTTACAAAATCCATAGATTCTACAGGGTTCATATCGGATAGATATTTACGCATGATCCACATTCTTTGTAATGTTTTTTCGTCTAATAACAAATCGTCGCGACGTGTGCTTGAAGATGTAAGATCGATGGCAGGGAAAATACGTTTGTTGGCGATTTTACGATCTAATTGAAGCTCCATGTTACCGGTACCTTTAAATTCTTCAAAGATTACCTCATCCATTTTGGAACCTGTTTCAGTTAATGCAGTTGCGATGATACTCAATGATCCACCATTTTCTACATTTCTTGCAGCTCCAAAGAAACGTTTTGGTTTTTGTAATGCATTGGCATCCACACCTCCACTTAAAACTTTACCAGAAGCCGGCTGAACTGTATTATAAGCTCTTGCCAAACGTGTAATCGAATCTAAAAGAATCACTACATCGTGTCCGCATTCTACCAAACGTTTTGCTTTTTCAAGTACAATGTTGGCAATTTTTACGTGTTCTTGCGGTTCTCTGTCAAAAGTCGACGCGATAACTTCACCACGAACACTTCTTTGCATATCTGTAACCTCCTCAGGACGCTCATCAATCAAAAGTACGATTAGATAAACTTCAGGATGATTGGCTGCAATCGCATTGGCAATGTCTTTTAACAACATTGTTTTACCGGTTTTCGGTTGTGCGACTATCATACCACGTTGTCCTTTTCCTATTGGAGAAAATAAATCTATAATACGGGTTGAAACTGAACTGCCTTTTTCGGCTAATTTGAATTTTTCTGAAGGAAAAACTGGTGTCAGGTGTTCGAAAGAAACTCTGTCGCGAACTACCTGTGGATCGTGACCATTGATTTTCAGTACACGAACAAGAGGGAAAAATTTCTCGCCTTCTTTAGGAGGACGAACTACTCCTTTTACTGTATCTCCGGTTTTAAGGCCGAATAATCTAATTTGTGAAGTTGATAAATAAATATCATCCGGAGAGGCTAAATAATTATAATCTGATGAACGTAAGAATCCGTATCCGTCAGGCATCATTTCAAGAACACCTTCACTTTCAATAATTCCGTCAAATTCAAAATCTGAATCCCTGAAATTACTTTTTTTATTTTTATGATTTGGGTTTTGGTTTCCGTTGTTTCCGTTTCCATTCCCATTTTGATTCTGATTTGGGTTTTGATTAGGATTTGGATTCTGGTTAGGATTTTGCTTTTTAAGCTGATTCGGATTTATCTTTTTTACCGGAGTAATTCCTTCTGCTTTTTCAGCAACAGGAGCTGCATCAACATTTTCATTTTCGGCAGCTTCTTCAGAACCTACTTCTTTTACAGCTTCTTTTTCCTTTTGTAAAGCAACTTTTTTCTCGTAAGCTGATTTATTAAATTTTACGATTTTTGGTCCCTTTTTTTCCACTTCTCCTTCTCCATTTTCAGCAGTTTCTTCAACTTCCGGAGTTTCCTGAACCTTTTGATTTTGTTTTGAAATTGCAGGAGCCTTAACCTTTTCAGGAGCTTCCTCTACTTTATCAAATTCAAGAATAGGAGCGTTTTTGCTAATTGCTGTTTTTTTTACAGGAACAATTCTGGCTCTTTTGGGTTTGTCATCAGCTACTTCTGCTTCAGCAACAGCAGATACAGGCGGCGCTACAGTCGCTTCTTGATGTGCTAAAATCTGACTAATTAAAGTCTCTTTTTTAACACCATTAAACTTTATAGTTTTAGCTAACTTAGCTATTTCTTGAAGCTCAGAAAGCTTCATTTCTTTTAATGCAGAAATATCAAACATGAATATTCTATGAATTTAATTATTTTAAAGGAAATACTGTAAAAAGATAGGTAGATAATTGTTTTCAATTGACCGCAGTATGAAGTGCTTACGGTATTATGATGCAATAATACGAATAAAATTTAATCATACAATAGTATTTTAAAAAAAGAAAATATATTTTTGTAAAACAATTATTGATCATGATACAACGAATTCAAACTGTATATTTAATTCTTACCTTTTTAGTAACAGGAGTGCTGATGTTTTTTATTCCGCTTTGGACATTAAATACCGGAAAAGCATTTTATTTTATGCAGGACCAGGTTTATACTATTTTATTAGGTTTAAGCACAATGCTTACGATTATTAGTATTATTTCATACAAAAAAAGACAAAATCAGTTTGTAATGGGCAGACTGAACATAATATTAAATTTAATTTTATTAGGATTATTTGTATACCGATCACTAAATTTATCTGGAGAGACAGTTAACGCTGTTTCAGAGAAAGGTATTGGGATGTTTCTTCCTATTGTTGCTATCGTATTATTAGTGTTAGCTAATAAGGCCATCAAGAAAGACGAAGATCTCGTAAAATCTGTAGATCGTTTGAGGTAAACCTATAAACTTTATTTATGTGCGAAGAGAACCCGAATTTTATATTCGGGTTTTTTTGTGCCTGAAATTTCTTCAATTTTAATAAGACTTTCAAAAACAAAGAATTAAAAACTATTTTGTAAGATAAATTTCATAAATTTGATGTTTTGAGATTCAAATCAATCATGACACATAAAACAAGGATACATCTTGCTGATGATCATCAAGTACTTATCGATGGACTTACTAATTTATTGCGCACTGTTTCTGACTTTGAGGTTGTAGGTAATTCATTAGACGGAATGTCTATTTATGAAGATGTTATAAAAAACAATACCGACATCTTGTTACTCGACATTAGTATGCCTAAAAAGGATGGAATCGAAGTTTTAAAAGAGTTTAATGAAAAAGGATTTCCCTGCAAAGTAATTATTCTTTCGAGTTATGATGATTTAAAAATCGTAAAAGAAGTAATGAAATTAGGCGCTAAAGGATATCTGACTAAGAAAAGTGCCGGAGAAAACATTATCGAAGCAATCGAAGCTGTAAATAAAGATGAAGAATATTTTGACAAACATATAAGGGAAAAAATCTTCACTAATTTTACTCAAAATAATCCTAAATTAAACAAACCTGCTTTTAGCGAAAATCAGTTTTTGAGCGAACGAGAAATTGAAATTATCACTTTAATATCTCTAGAATATAGCGCAAAAGAAATAAGCGAAGAGTTATTCATCAGTGTCAACACAGTCGAAACCCATCGAAAGAATATAATGAAAAAGCTAAAAACCAAAAACGTTATTGGAGTGGTAAAATATGCCCTTAAAAATAATTTAATAAATCCATAGTCTTTACTAACTGATAATCTATGTTTACTTTTAGAATATTTATTTTATTTGTTTTTTTATCCGCATTTAGCAGTGCTTCGGTATTTAATCAATATGATGTATCTTCAAAAGTAACTGGTAGTAAAGAATTTAAAAAGGAAATCAATTCTGATAATTCAATAGTGAAAAAAGAACAGTTTCTGGAACTTGAAAAATCTACAAATAAAAAAATAGTGAGTTTCTACATTGTGCTCACTATAGTGTTAATGGTTTTGTTATATTTTGTTTATCAGAATGACAAATTAAAACGAAAGAATAAACAAAAAGATATTCAGCAAAAAATACAGCTTAACATTATCAACGCCGGAATCGACGGGCAAGAGAATGAAAGAAAGAAAATTGCATCGTTTTTACATGATAATATCAATTCTCTATTGTCTTCGGTTGGTTTGCATTTAAATACTTTTACGGTTCAAAATGCTATAAAATCAGAAGAACTTCTTAAAGCAAAAACCATTCTTGAAGAAGCTCACGATCGTTTACGAGACATGTCACACGATTTAATCCCAACTCTTTTGGTTCGTTTTGGCTTAGTTTATGCCTTAGAGGATTTATGTGAAAAAAATTCAAATTCTGGTCTTCTGTTTAAATTCACAAGTTCTGTACCTACAACAAAAAGATACAATGAGAAATTTGAAATTAAATTATATTTTATTGTAAGCGAATTATTTAGCAACATTATAAAACATAGTGCTGCTAAAAATGCCCAAATCTCATTGCACGAAAAACAAAATCGGTTGATTATTATTATTCATGATGACGGGAAAGGTTTTAATGCCGAAAAACTCCATCAGGAAGGTTTTGGACTGAACAGAATTAGAGCAAGAATTAAAAAACTAAAGGGTAGTTTTAATATTATTTCCAGAGCGAATGAAAGCACAGGAACTTCAATAAAAATAAAAGTGCCAACTTCATAACCTTACTTCTTTCTTCTGGCTTCTTACTTCTTACCTATTTCTATAATCTCAAGATCCTTTATTTTATCATCATCAATTACGAATCGCAGCATGGTTCGCATTTGGTGAAATCCACTTTTTCCTGCAGCACCGGGATTCATGTGCAACAAGTTATTTTTTTTATCAAACATCACTTTTAAAATATGAGAATGTCCACAAATGAATAGTTTAGGTGGATTTGCCGCCATTTCTTCTCTGATAGCTGGATTATATTTACCAGGATAACCACCAATATGTGTAATCCAGACAGAAACATTTTCACATAAAAATCTATTGTGCAATGGAAATTCCAATCTTGCTTTTGCATCATCTATATTACCATAAACACAACGTAATGGTTTTAGTTTTTTTATGGTGTCTGTAACATGCAAATCTCCAATATCTCCGGCGTGCCAAACTTCATCGGCCAGAGCCACATATTTTAAAATAGTATCATCAATATGGCTGTGAGTATCGGAAAGGAGGAGGATTTTTTTCATTTTTTTAAGGGGCAAAGGCTCAGAGTTGCAAAGGTACAAAGGTTTTTTTGTAGAGGCACACTGCAGTGCGTCTTTTGTATCATTTTCATTTATTATAAACATAAAAATCCGATTTGCTTTCGCAAATCGGATTTCTTAAACTTGATGTTAGACGCACTGCTGTGCGTCTCTACGAATAATCGAATTTATCCTGATGTTAAACCTGACAGGTTTTAAAAACCTGTCGGGTCTGTTGAATGTCAAATACTATTTGCATTTTACAATAACTACTATTTCTTCGGATTTTTACCATCTTTCGAATCTTTGGTATCCATCATTTCCATTAATTTTAATCCTAACAAACCACTGATAGAACCATCAGATCCACCATTTCCTGAAATTAAAACATCTGGTATTACTTTGATATTTCCTTTACCAATTTCTTCGGTAACTTTATATCTCGTAAAATTGTCACCGCCCATTGCACTAACCTGAAGTTGGTATGATTCTGCCGTAGATTTACCAATTGCCATAATTTTCTCTGCTTCAGCCAAACCAGTTTTTGAAATTCTTTCTGCTTCGGCACTTGCGTTCAGTTTCGTTGCTTCGGCTTGTGCTCCTGCTCTTGCTTTTGTTGCTTCGGCTTCTGCATTGGCTCTCATTTTTGTAGCTTCCGCTTCTGCATTTACGTTTAGTTTTAAACTTGTCGCGTCTCCTTCTGCTTTCTTTACAGTTGCATCTGCAGTACGTTGTGCAATTTCAACACTTTGTGAAGCACGAACAATTTCTTTTTGCATATCGGCAATAGCCGTTTCTTTCTCCATTCCCTGACGCTGTTCCTGCGCCATTCTTTGGGTTTGATAGGTTTTTTGCTCTTCTTCGGCTAATTTTCTATCGGTCAACGTTTTCATCAATGAATCTGGCGGAACGATATCTCCAATCAAAGTATCAACAGCATTTACATTATATTCGTCAAGAACTAATTTAATATGATTTTTTGCTGATTCCTGACGCTCTTTTCTGGTTGACAAAAACGAAATCACGTCGCTATCCTGAGCCGAGTTTCTGAAATAGTTACCAATTGTAGGTTCTAAAACCTGCGAAACCAAGTTGTTCATACTTCCAAAACGGGCAATTACTTTTGGTGCTTCGGCTGCCGGAACGTGAATAATTTGCGCCACATCTAAATTAAATGGGAAACCATCTTTGGAACGAACGGTAATCGTAGAAAGATTTTTATCTAAATCGTGTGATTCGCTTCTTGCATTTGCCCAGTTTAAAACCAAGTTTGTTGTTGGAACAGCTTCTAATTTAGTTGTGTATTTGTTCAACGCATATTTTCCAGGACCAAGAGGCTCCATCCAAACCCCACGTTGTCCTTTTGAAACAATATTTCCGTGTTTAAAGGTATCTCCGGTAACATCTTGTCCGTCTTCTCCAATATACGAAATCACCACTCCTACATATCCAATTGGCACATCTGTCATTGGGTTTTGTTCGATTAAAATTCCCCACGTATTAATATAGTAAGATCCAGCTAACATAACCTGAGGCTGTAAACCACGATTTCCACCACTTCCTAAAAACTTGTCGAAATCCTGAAAGTTGTTATGCCCTTCAACAAATTTACCCGCAATTTGTCCTTGCGGAATCGGTTCACCGTCGAGAGCAGTAACTATACCAATCATGTTTTCGTAAATCTTAATTTGATCTGCAATTACAATTTCGAACAAAAAAGTATTTATACGATACGAACCTGTTGTAATAAAAGCGGTCTGACGTCCTTTTTGCCCACCATTGTTTAAGAAAAAAGTAGCATCCTGAAAATTATCGCTATCTACTTTTCTGGCTAGAATTCGTCCGGTTGGAATTTCCTGACCGTCTTTACTCAAAACCAATCCAATTTTACCTTCGGGGATAACCGTAAATCCGGTCATGTCTATTGAATATTGCCAGATCCACATTCCCCAATATAAACCCGGAGCAAGCGTTTTTGCCTGATAACCCGCTTCGCCTTTTGTGGCAATAATACGCCCATCCGGCAATGATTTATCCGTTCCGAACAAAACGAACTTTTTGGTCACCAAACCAATTTTATCCTCAGGAACCATCACCATTCCGAAGAAAACACGTAAAATAAATTTGTAAAAAAGAATGGAGAATAAGATTAAAATTATCCACCAATAAGAAGTAATTTCATTCATAGTTTTTGATTATTTAGGATGCAAACATAGGAGAAATAGTTCCTGTTAAAATGAAATATTTTAAAAATTAACTTTTGCAGATTTTTTCAAAAAATGTTAAAAAAAACTTTCAATTAAATCGTTAGAATTGTCAATTTCTGACACGATTTTTTGCTGTGTGAACTATGATTGGTATTTTGGGTTTTAACAGTTTTTGGAGGAGGTGCAAAGGTTCAGAGTGGCAAAGGTTCAAAGGTTTACTGTTGACAAATGCAAAACAGGTATGATTTAATAATTTATACATTATAGATTAGATGCAATACAGTAAATCTCTAAAGAAAAACCTTTGAACCTCTGTACCTTTGCGACTTTGAACCTTATAAAGAAAAAAACTTTGTACCTTTGCACCTCAGAACCTCTGCACCTTAAAATGAGATATTTTATTCAATTTGCTTATAACGGAACACATTATCATGGCTGGCAATTTCAGCCCAACGCTTCTTCTGTTCAGGAAACTTTAAATAAGGCTTTTTCTGTTTTGCTGAATGCTCCTATAAATATAATGGGTGCCGGAAGAACAGATACTGGCGTTCATGCAACTGAAATGTATGGTCATTTTGATTTTGATGCTCCAATTGATACTCAAAATTTAGTACATAAACTCAATTCTTATTTACCGAAAGACATTGCCCTTTTTGATATTATTTTGGTTCATGATGATGCGCATTGCCGATTTGACGCCAGAAAAAGAACCTATGAATATCACATCAATACTGTTAAAAATCCGTTTTTGGAAGAATTGAGTTGGTATTTTAACCAAAAATTAGATGTAGCTTTGATGAATGAAGCTGCAAAGATTTTACTAAATCATACCGATTTTCAGTGTTTTTCTAAAGTAAATACAGATGTAAATACTTTTGATTGCACGATTTTTGAGGCATATTGGAAACAGGAAAACAACAAACTGGTTTTTACGATTTCGGCCAATCGTTTTTTACGAAATATGGTTCGCGCTATTGTAGGAACTTTAATAAATGTTGGGCTGCATAAAATTTCTTTGTCTGATGTCGAAAGTATTATTGCCAGTAAAAGCAGAGAAAAAGCCGGATTTTCAGTTCCGGCCCACGGTTTATATTTAACCAAAATTGATTACGATTATTTATAGCTGTAGGCTATAGGCTTTAAGCAGTAAGCTTTTAGCACTTTATTAAAGCCTACCGCCTAAAGCTTATAGCTTAAAGCAACAAAAAAAAAATGAAAGCAAAAGCATTTGATACCGGATTATTCAAACGAATTTTAAAATATACAAAACCTTATAAATGGCGTTATTACGGCGTTATTATTTTTGCAATTTCACTGTCGATTTTCGCAGCACTTCGCCCCTATTTATTAAAGCAAACGGTTGACGGCTATATTAAAACACAGGATAAACAAGGTTTATTGATGTATATTGTTTTGATGGGTATTGTGCTTTTATGTGAAGTTTTCTCTCAGTTTTATTTTGTGTACTGGGCCAACTGGCTGGGGCAGGATATTGTAAAAGATATTCGAACAAAACTCTTCAAACATATTTTAAGTTTTAGGATGAAGTATTTTGATTTGGTTCCGGTTGGGCAATTGGTAACCAGATCAGTATCTGATATTGAATCGATTGCACGTATTTTCAGTCAGGGACTTTTCATGATTATCAGTGATTTGATGAAAATGCTGGTGGTTTTAATTTTTATGTTTTACATGAATTGGGAACTAACCTGGATTGTAGTTATTGCAATGCCAATTCTGGTTTACATTACCCGAATTTTTCAGCGTAAAATGCAGGTTGCCTTTGAAGAAGTTCGTACGCAAATCGCAAACATGAACTCATTTGTACAGGAACGCGTTACGGGAATGAAAATCGTTCAGCTTTTTAATCGTGAAAAAATTGAAGCCGAAAACTTCAAAGAAATAAACAACAAACATCGTGTTGCGTGGATAAAAACAATTTTATACAACTCGATATTTTTTCCTATTGCTGACATTATTTCTTCGATTACTTTGGGATTGGTTGTGGTTTATGGCGGATTTAAAATTTTAAACGGAGATCATTTTACCACTTTTGGAGATTTATTTTCTTATACAATGTTCATTGGAATGTTGTTTAACCCTTTACGTCAAATTGCGGATAAATTTAATGAGATGCAATTAGGAATGATTGCGGCCAATCGTGTTTTTGATATTATTGACACACAGGATCATATTCAGGACACAGGTACTCTTGAAGCGCCAATTTTTAATGGAAGTATCGAATTTGCAGCAGTTCGTTTTAGTTATATTCCCGAAGAAGAAGTTATTAAAGGCATTGATTTATCTGTTGCTGCCGGACAAACTGTTGCAATTGTTGGTTCGACCGGAGCCGGAAAATCGACAATTATTAATTTATTGAATCGCTTTTACGAAATAAACAGCGGAACGATTTTTATTGACGGTCATAATATTGAGAATTATACTCTGGCTTCTTTACGAAAACAAATTGCCGTGGTTCTACAAGATGTATTTTTATTTGCTGATACTATATACAATAATATTACTTTACACAATCCGGAAATTACGCGCGAAAAAGTTCTGGACGCAGCCAAAAAAATTGGTGTACATGATTTCATTATGAGCTTGCCGGATAATTATGATTTTGATGTAAAAGAGCGTGGTGTTATGCTTTCATCCGGACAACGTCAGTTAATTGCTTTTTTACGTTCGTATGTGAGCAATCCAAGTATTTTGATTTTGGATGAAGCTACTTCTTCTATCGATAGCTATTCTGAAGAATTAATCCAGCGTGCTACAGAAACGATTACAAAAGGCAGAACCTCTATCATTATCGCGCACCGATTGGCTACAATTGTAAACGCAGATAAAATTGTGGTAATGGATAAAGGATTAATTGTAGAACAGGGAACACATCAGGAATTACTCAATAAAACCGATGGTTACTACAAAAATCTGTACGATTCTCAATTTTCGGTTGCAAACTAGGATTTGTAATGCTAAAAAAGTTCTTAAAAAAGTTAAAATAGCGTTATAGGAATCATAAATGTAATATCTGATGGAAATTATGTAACTGCATTGGTTTTTGATTTTTTTATATTTGAGAATATATAAATCAAATGTAAAAGAATATGCCACAAAACAGATTTTATCCAGACGAACAGTTTAAAGAAATAGAAATAAACGCCTCATTACAACTTCGATATGCCATTTCAAACAGAGGCCGTCTAATCAGTTTTTCTGACGAAATAGAAAACGGAAGAATCTTAAAAGGAGGATTAAGCGATGGCTATCCAACTTTTAGATTTAAGATTAAAAAAGACGATAAAATTGTCAACAAATACTTGTTTTTATACAAATTAGTTGCTCAATATTTTATTCCAAAACAATCAGAAGATCAAACATATGTTTTACATCTTGATTACAACAGAAGTAATGATGATGTGAAAAATTTGCGCTGGGCAACAAAAGCCGAAATGATGGCACACAGCCGTAAAAGTCCGCGTGTTATTCAGGCAAAAAAGAACCTGATCGAACACAATCTAAAAGCCGACGGAAGAAAATTAACCACCACAAAAGTGATGTTAATTAAAAAAATCCTTGCCAGACCAGAACAAAAAACACGCCTTAAAATGATCGCAAAACAATTCGGCGTAAGCGAAATGCAGATTAGACGTATTGCGAGTGGAGAAAATTGGGGACATGTTAAGGTTTAATTATTAATGGTGAATTATTAATTAATTTCACTCTGAGCGGAGTCGAAGAGCTTTCCAACTTGTAAGGGCTTCGACTCCGCTCAGCATGACACCGATTTAAGATTTCACTCTAAACAAAGTCGAAGAGTTTTCGTGTTGAAAGCTCTTCGACTTTGTTTATTTCAGGAAACACGTACTTTGAGTTTTAGCTTATCAATCTCGATTTTCAATTCATAATTCATAATTTACAATTAACAATTATACCGTTCTCTGTGAAAAAGGTTAGAATCAGTATGTCTAAAAATAAAATTTAAAGGCTATTTTAAAATAAATCCTTAAATTCGCAATCACAAATAACAAGAGAAATCGAAAAATGAGTTTCGGAATTATAAACTTCATTTTCGGTAGTAATACTAAAAACAAAAAAAATGAAATACGACGTTATTGTTTTAGGAAGTGGTCCTGGCGGATATGTAACAGCAATTAGAGCTTCACAATTAGGCTTTAAAGTAGCTGTAGTTGAAAAAGAAAGCCTTGGTGGTGTATGTTTAAACTGGGGATGTATCCCAACAAAAGCATTATTAAAATCAGCTCAGGTTTTTGATTACTTAAAACACGCTTCTGATTACGGATTAAAAGTTTCTGAATTCGATAAAGATTTCCCTGCAGTTGTACAACGTAGCCGTGGTGTTGCTGACGGAATGAGTAAAGGAGTTCAATTTTTGATGAAAAAAAATAAAATTGACGTTATCGAAGGTTTCGGAAAACTAAAACCAGGTAAAAAACTTGACGTTACAGATAAAGACAATAAAGTAACTGAATACAGCGCTGATCACATCATCATCGCAACCGGAGCTCGCTCTCGTGAGTTACCAAACTTACCACAAGACGGTGTAAAAGTAATTGGTTACCGTCAGGCAATGACATTACCAACGCAACCAAAATCTATGATTATTGTAGGTTCTGGGGCTATTGGAGTAGAATTTGCTCACTTTTACAACTCAATGGGAACTGATGTTACTATTGTAGAATTTATGCCAAACATTGTACCAGTTGAAGACGAAGACATTTCGAAACAAATGGAGCGTTCAATGAAAAAAGCTGGTGTAAAAATCATGACCAATTCATCTGTAGAAAAAATTGATACTACAGGAACTGGCGTAAAAGCAACTGTAAAAACAGCAAAAGGAGAAGAAATTCTTGAAGCTGACATAGTACTTTCGGCAGTTGGAATCAAAACAAACATCGAAAATATTGGTTTAGAAGAAGTTGGAATCGCTGTTGACAGAGATAAAATTCTTGTAAACGCTTACAATGCAACTAATATTCCAGGATACTACGCAATTGGAGACGTTACTCCGGGTCAGGCTTTGGCTCACGTAGCTTCTGCAGAAGGAATCAACTGTGTTGAAAAAATTGCTGGTTTACACGTAGACCCAATCGATTACGGAAACGTACCTGGTTGTACTTACGCAACTCCTGAAATCGCTTCTGTAGGTTTAACCGAAAAACAAGCTAAAGAAAAAGGATACGAATTAAAAATTGGTAAATTCCCATTCTCAGCTTCAGGAAAAGCAAAAGCGGCTGGTGCTGCAGACGGATTCGTAAAAGTAATCTTCGATGCAAAATACGGAGAATGGTTAGGATGTCACATGATTGGTGCCGGAGTTACAGATATGATTGCTGAAGCAGTTGTAGCTCGTAAACTAGAAACTACAGGTCACGAAATCCTTAAATCTATTCACCCTCACCCAACAATGAGTGAGGCAGTTATGGAAGCTGTTGCAGATGCTTACGGCGAAGTAATTCACTTGTAATATTAAACCGTTTTACGGTTATATATAATTTTCAATTTAAAAGTCCGATTTGTGAAAACAAGTCGGATTTTTTATTGTTAAAACCCAGACCATTTATACAAATTATTTTATCTTGTAGTTAAAATAGATTTACAACTAAAATTCTAAATTATATTATGGAAGAAACACCAGTATTCTTTGCCGATGGAGAAAATCCAAAAATGATTGAAGCCTTTAAAAAAGCACAAGAAACGTTTAAATATTTCTGGAGAGAACTCTCTTGGGAATATCGCCGAATTGTTCCGGCACTTGATGTTGCCTGCGTAAAATTGGCCTTCACACAAGAAATAGATAATGAAACTGTAGTCGAACACATGTGGATTAACGATATTAATTTTGATGGCGAAAAAATATACGGCATTTTAGTCAACGATCCCAATGAACTAACCAATGTAGAGAACGGAAATGAGGTAGAAATTCCGATAAATCAAATTAGCGACTGGCTGTTTGCTTCTCAGGGAAAAACATACGGAGGTTTTACGATACAAGCCATGCGATCTGAAATGAGTGAAACCGAAAAAGCAGAACATGATGAGGCCTGGGGTATGGATTTTGGCGATTATGATGACATTCTTGTTGCTTTTGAGCAAAAGGAAAAACCTGAAAACCTTATAGAACATCCTATGAGCATAAACATGAAAGAAAGCCTTTTAGAGTTTATAAAAAATAATCCAAATGAAGTAATCAGCAAAGATGAGCTGGGATATACTTTTTTACACCGCGAAACAATTGCAGGAAATAGGACTTCGGTTGAAGTTTTAATAGAGTCCGGAGCCGATATTAATGCAAAAACTATCCATGGTAAAACCCCATTAGATTTTGCAAAGCAACTAAACTGGCAGCACTTAATTCCACTTTTATCATAACTTTAAAATCCGATTTGCGAAACAAGTCGGATTTTTTATTAAAAACGCACTATTAAGAAATCTAAAAATATCAGAATCTACAAACTTAGTAATTCAGAATCTTAGAATCTTTATGATGGCGTGTCCCTCCGGGTCGGGCTATTCACTGCAAGTCCTCGCACTTCCTTCGTCAGGCTGTGGGCTTTTCGTTGCTATCCCTCACGCAAACCCGTTTTCATAAGGACATTTCATTTTCAATTGTTTTTTATAATAAAATTTGATTATTTTAGCTTCTATATTAAACTCATAAACAACTGTAAATTAATCAAATAAACGACATATTAAAAAGGTGTAATCCGTACGGGATAATTATATATGGAAATATGATTTTGCTACCAATATGTAAATCCTAACGGATTATCTCAAATTGGTTTATTATTTTTTTGTTTTATGTTTTATTTTAAACAGGCAAATCTTCAATATATATGACTGATTATTTATAATTGATTGATTGATTTATTATTTAAAAAAATCTTCAACATATATCTCGGAGAGATTACACATTGGTAGTAGAAACCACAATCAATTAACCATGAACACAACCATACAGGATTACAATAATTCACAAAATAGTTCAGACAAGGAAATCTGCGATCGATTGGCAAATATTATCGATAAAAATTTACCCGATGCCGAAAACAAAATCTGGCATGCACATCCGGTTTGGTTTCTTGACGGAAATCCAATTGTGGGATACAGCAAATTAAAAGATTCTGTTCGTTTACTTTTCTGGAGCGGTCAATCTTTTGACGAAGAAAAATTATCAAACGAAGGTTCTTTTAAAGCAGCTGAATTTCGCTATACCTCATCGGAACAAATTATTGAAGAAGATGTAAAACGCTGGCTCGAAAAAGCAAGAGAAATTCAATGGGATTATAAAAATATAGTCAAGCGTAAAGGAGTTTTGATACGGCTAAAATAAAAAAAGCCTGTCATTTTTATTTAGAATTTCAATTCAATCAAGCGATACAAAAGCATATATTTTAATAACTTTATAACCAAATTGCAAAGTTATGAGAGAAATATATATTGTCGAATTCCCATCAAATTTAGGCTTAAAAGAACCTCACCCAGGAAAAGAACCCGGTGTAAAACGTTTGCCGGATTGGTTTCAAAGACATAATTTGCATAAAATACTCGATCCTGAAAATACCCTTAGACTCGATCCTCCAAAATATAACAATACAAAAGATTCTGAAACGCAAATTCTAAACGCAAATTCATTAATAGAATACGCGCGTGAACAAGCTTATCTCGTAAATAATCTACTCACCCGAAATAAATTTCCTTTTATACTTGGCGGTGATTGCAGTATTCTTTTAGGGTCTGCAATTGCATTGAAACAAAAAGGCAATTATGCTCTATTTTATCTCGACGGACATACTGATTTTATGGATATTTCCTTATCAGAAACCGGTGGCGTTGGCGGAATGGCTGCATCTATTGTAACAGGAAACGGACATGAAAAACTAACCAATATTTTAAACTTATCACCTTATATAAAAGAAGAAAACCTTTGGTGCGTAGGCAACCGAGAATATGACGATGAATATGAAAATGAAATACGAAATTCGTCTGCAACTTATATTAGCCTAAAAGATTTGCGAGAAAAAGGAATTTCAAATTGTACAACAGCATTTCTTTCAGAAGTTGAAAACAAGAATCTGGATGGCTTTTGGCTTCATATAGATGTGGATGTTCTCAATGATACTATCATGCCATGTGTTGACAGCCGCACGCCGGATGGTTTAACTTATGATGAGTTTAATGAACTTACCTCCTATTTATTTCAAAGTAAAAAACTTTGCGGACTCGAAATAACCATTCTGGATCCTGATTTAGATACCACCGGAAAATACACCAAAGATTTTGTAGATAATATTACACATACCTTCAACTTGTCTCAAAAAAACCAATTCTAAATACAAATTTGTTTGCCATTAATTGTTCATCTGAAATATTAACGCTTTAGTATAAAATTACTGAATATTTTATAACAATAAAGTGGTAATTTTGCGGCACCAAATCTAAATCTTAGCCTAAGATGAAAAAAATAATACTCCTTGTTACAATTGCATTGCTGTTGCCCGCCAGCTTTTTTGCCCAAACAAAAAAAGAAGCACAATCAAGTTCAGAAGCACAAAACATTTTTGCAAAATCATACGATAACGTTAATGATTTTGAGAAAATATTAACTCCAGCTCAAATAACTGCTTTAAACACCACTCTTAAAACATTTGAGAAAAGGAGACTTTATAAATTTATCATTGTAACTACTTCTTCTATAAAACCTTATACAGATTTATATGAATATTCTCAAAATTTAGATAAATACCTCAACAGTAGTTTAAAAATGCAGCCTACAATTTTAATACTTTTAAGTAAAGAATTAAGACAGATTCAAATTTTAGGAGAAGATTCTATACGCTACAAACTAAGTGACGATCAGACAAAAGAAATAATTAGCAGTTTTGCCGTACCGGAATTTAAAAAAGGAGATTATTATAAAGGTTTAGAAAGCGCTGTAAGTGAATTAATAAAAAAGCTGGAATAATATTCTAATTTTTAAATCAAATATCAAATCCGATTTGCGAGAGCAAGTCGGATTTTTTTTACCTATTATTTCAGGAAATCCGATCCTTATATGATAAAATTTACATTTCAAAAATGACAAAATAATTACAGCAAAAATCAAATAAAAAATATAATTTTTTATTTCAAAAAACTATATATTGTCATTCATTAATGATAAAACAGATAGGCATGACATTAGAAGAGTACAAAAAAGAATTTTCAGATGACGACGCTGTTGGGTGGTTATCAATAGATAAAGAATTTGAAACTCTTTATCCTGGTCAGGAACCAAAACATTTTGCTCCCGCAATCAGCTATATGCTTGGAGGAGAACATCCGCTTGACGGAGTAAGTTTTTATGAAAGCAAAAAACAAACTGATCACTATCATTTTGTAACTTATGGTTTCTCTGAATTATATTATAACGAAGAAAAATTAGACAGCGAGTTTAGCAAATGGGGATTTGAAATTACGTTTAGGCTCAAGCCGTTTGAAGAAGATAATGGAAATCCAAGCTGGGTAATTGCGTTGCTGCAAAATATTGCCAAATATGTATTTGACAGTGGTAATTGGTTTGAAGAATATCATTATATGCCTGCAAATGGCCCTATAAGACTAGATACAGAAACTGATATTACTGCATTGTTATTTGTATCAGATCCTGAAATTCCAAAAAAGCAAACACCGCATGGTGAGGTTTCATTTTTACAAATAGTCGGAATAACTTCTGCAGAATATGAAAACTTAAAAGAACATCCGGAAAAAGTGGAAGAATTAGTTGCCAAATTAAAAGAAAACAATCCTTTACTGATTACTGATCTAACCAGAAAGTAATTCAATCCTTAAAATAAGTCAAATCCTGTTTGTTAAACAAACAGGATTTTTTTATATTATTTAATCATCTTATGTTATTTGAGATTAAATTATCCTTCAGATTAAAAACATTTAACTAGAAAAAACAGTTAAATAATATTCAAAAGATATTGTGGCTTTATTATAAAAATTATCTTTGCTAAATAAATTTTAACAAGTATTGTATTTCAAATTATAAAGCAAAAGAAAAAATGAAAACAAAAATTTTAGCACTGGCCTTTCTTGCACTTTCGATAGCAGGATGCAAGAAAAATGATCTAAACACTGAATCTATTGAAAGTAACAAAAATTTAGAACCTTTAGCAAGATTAACTCAGGGAAATCAAAGATTTTTAGACGAAAAATCAATTCATCCACATCAAAACAAACAATCTGTTTTAGATAATCAAGATGGGCAAAAGCCATTTGCGGTTGTTATAACTTGTTCAGACAGCAGAGTTTCGCCAGAAATTGTATTTGATCAGGGAATTGGAGACTTATTTGTTATAAGAAATGCAGGAAATCTAATTTCTGATATTGATATGGGCAGTATTGAATATGCCATAGAACATCTGGACACAAAAATGGTTGTTATATTAGGTCATACAGAATGTGGAGCAATTAAGGCTTATATTAATGACAAAGATGGTTCATATAAAAAGCACTTTAATCACATTGATAATATTGTAGAAACTATTTCTCAGGAAAATGAAGAAATTGAGGCTGATAAAACAAAACCTAAGGCAACTAATTATCTTGGAGCAATTGATGCCAATATCAAACATTCGACAAAATTGATACAGGATAATCCAATTGTAAAAGAACATAATATTAAAATTGTATCAATGCGATATGATGTTCATACAGGAAAAGTTTCCCAATTGTAAAAAAGTACATCGCTAATAAATCTGCCGAAAAACCTAAATAATAGTGTTACTTTATTTAAGTTTTTCGGCTATTTTATTTATTAAAATTAAAAAAGTTATAAAATACTTTCTCGAAACCAAAAGGTTGCTTATATTTGCAACCTAATGATTGCGTAATTAACTTCCTTTTCCATGAAACGAGATATATTCCAGGCCATTGCCGACCCGACACGCAGAGCTATTTTAGTTTTAGTTACTAGTCAGGCTCTTACGCCAAATGCAATTGCAGAACAATTTGATACTACACGGCAGGCGGTTTCTAAACATATTAAAATTCTTAATGAATGTGAATTATTAGAACAGCACAAGGCCGGAAGAGAAATTTATTACCAATTAAAAATTGACAAAATGAAAGAAATTGATAAATGGCTCGAACAATTTAAAGAACATTGGGAAAACCGTTTTAATCAATTAGATCAAGTATTAATTAATCTAAAATCTTTAAAAAAATGAAATCAAATCTTTTAATGAACTTTTCTGTAGATAAGGAAAATAGCACGGTTAATGTAAAACGAGAATTTAATGCGCCAATTTCTGATGTTTGGTCTTCATGGACAGAACCTGAAATTCTGGATCAATGGTGGGCTCCTGCCCCATGGAAATCCAGAACTAAAAAAATGAATTTTAAAGAAGGCGGACAAAGATTATATGCCATGGTTGGACCTGAAGGCGAAGAACATTGGGCTTTGGCAGATTTTACTTCGATAACGCCTAAAACAAATTTTAAATATCTGGATGCATTTTGCGATAGCGAAGGTAATTTAAATGTAGATTTTCCACGTTCTGACTGGGATGTAAGTTTCGACGAGCAAAATGGCTCTACCTTTGTTAACATTGCTATCAAACATGAAAACCTTTCAGATTTAGAAAAAATCATCGAAATGGGCTTCAAAGAAGGATTTACAATCGCAATGGAAGGATTGGATAAAATATTCGAAGCCAAAAAATAACAAGAAAAACAATCACTTTTATTTGTATTTTCGTTTTAAATAATAGCGCCTAAATTTGAATTCAAAATTAGGCGCTATTTTAATAACTAATCGAAAACCAAATGCATCTAAATAGTATTAGCAATAGAATCTGTATTAGAAATTTAAAAGATTCAGATTTAAATGATTTCTTTTCCTACCGATCAAATCCGGAAATTACCAAATATCAAGGTTTTGACATCATGACAATCGGGCAATGCAAAGATTTTATAGATTCTCAAAAAGATATGCAATTTGGCAAAGCCGGCGAATGGGTTCAATACGCAATAGAAGATATCGAAACTAACAGATTAATTGGCGATTGCGCTATTAAACTCGACGATTATGATGTTAGAATTGCTCAGATCGGGATTACAATTTCGCATGAATTTCAGCAAAAAGGATATGCAAAAGAAACGATGAAAACGATTCTGGATTTTCTTTTTTCTATTGAAGATTTTCATCGTGTTGTAGAAATTGTTGATGCTGAAAATAAAGCTTCGATAAAACTTCTGGAAAGTTTAGGTTTTAAAAAAGAAGGCCATTTTGTCGAAAATATTTTCTTTAAAGGAAAATGGGGAAGCGAATTTCAGTATGCCATGCTAAAATCAGAATATAATAACAAATGAAAATTAAGTATGAACATTCTAATTGTTTACAGCCATCCAAGTGAAAAATCATATACATTTCAGATTCTGCAAAAACTGAAAAATGAAATAAACAAACAAAACTGGACTCTTCAAATTTCTGATTTATATGCTATGAATTTTCAAAGCGATATGTCTGCAGAAGAATATGAAAGAGAAGGATTTGCAAAAACCAATCTTCCCATTTCTGCTGATGTTTTAGCAGAACAGGATAAAATTGAAAAAGCAGATTGTATTATTTTTCTATATCCGGTTTGGTGGAGCGATTGTCCGGCAAAATTAAAAGGCTGGTTCGACCGCGTTTACTCGGTTGGATATGCTTACGGACAAAATGAAACTTCAAAAAAAATGAAAACAATTCCGATTGGACTTGTGATTTGCACCGCCGGACATCCAAATGAATTTCTTGAAGAAATAAATATGGCGCAAAGTATGCAAACCATAATGCTCGACGATCGTTTAGGAAAAAGATTTGAGGATAAAGAAATGTTGATTTTGGGCGGAACTCTTGAATTGGAAAAAGTTATGGCAAAACATTTTATACAAATTGAAGGTATCATCGAAAGAATCAAAAATTACGTAAAGAAATGATAATAGAAACGCATACTATAAACAATACAAAAATTGCCGAAGTTATTGCTGAAAACATTATAATTAAATCTATTGAAGACGGTTCCCAATTAGTTGCCGACATTTATTATCAGGACTTTGACGGAATTATTCTTTATGAAAAAAATATAACTCCTCTTTTCTTTGATTTAAAAACCGGAATTGCGGGCGAAATACTTCAAAAATTTTCTAATTTCAGAATACGTTTGGCAATTATTGGAGAGTTTGAAAAATATGAAAGTAAAAGTGTGAAGGACTTTATATTTGAAAGTAATAAAAACAGACAAATTAACTTTGTGAACACTTTGGAGGAAGGTTTACAACGATTTTCTAATTAATTTCACGACAAACCCGACAGGTTTTAAAAACCTGTCGGGTTTGGAATTATCGCCGAAGTAAAAGTTAAATTTGTATTTGCGTTTAAATAAGTTCTAAACTAATACACCAAATAAATTCAGTAAAATAAAGAATCGAAAAGTTACCATTTTATATACATTTCTAATTCAATCATGATAAACAAACAAACCGGAATTCGATTTTTACTTTTAGTAACAGTACTTTTTATTTTTTCTTGTAAAAAAGATATAAGCAAAGATTGTAAACAGATTAAAAATGGCCATTTTTTCTGGAAACATAATAAGATTGTTGTTTCAGTCAACAGAAAAGATTCTATTCAAATTGAACGTCAGTTAGGAACAAACTATTATCACAAATCAAGTGTCCATTGGATAGATGATTGTCATTATGAATTAAAAATACTTTCCTCAAATTTTCAAGTTCCGGACTCTATAAAAAAGATTCGAAACAATGATATTTTGACAACTGAAATACTCGAAGTAACAAATGATTATTATATTTATGAATGTACATATAGTTCTAATGTATCAGTAATTGATACTATGTGGATTAAAAAATAAAGCATTTAAAATTGATGAAATTAACCAAGGTTTTGAAGAAAATAAAAGTCTATGACTTATTTTGGATTGTTGCGACACTAATTTTATTAATTGGACTATCTGGTATTAATAATCCTGATAACACTTTTGATATTAATGTACATGACACTTATTTTGTAATAGCTCATTTTTATGGAGCAGTTTTATTCTCTCTATTTTACTTTTTAAACGGACTTGGGTACTGGTTAGTTCTGAAAGTATACAAAAAACATCTTATTACATCTTTAACCATCATTCATTCAGTCATTTTAATAGGTAGTTTTATTTTTTATCAGGCAATTGTATATTATAATAAAACATTTGTAAGATATTATTTTTATTTTGATGATAACTATCGATTAATTAATATGACTTTAATTTCAGAATTGTTGCTTATTATTTTCATCGGAATGCCCGTTTATATCGTCAATTTATTGATTGGACTATTCAGAAAAATTAATACTTAATTTTACAAAATGACAATACAAGAAATCATCGACCTGCAAATGTTAGCTTTTAACAACAGAGATATAAAAAGCATGATAGCTTTATATACGGACGATACAAAAATCTACAACTTTTTAGATCACTCCTTGGCAATAAATAACAAAAAAGAATGTGAAGAAATGTTTATCAAACTATTCGAACAATCTCCTGATTTGAATGCCGAAATTATAAAAACCATCTTTTTTGGTAATAAAGCTATAATTCATGAATATGTTTCCGGACGAAATGGAAACAATGAAAAAAAAGAGCAAGTGGTTATTTTTGAAATAGAAGGTCAAAAAATAAGCAGAATGGATATTATAAGAGAGTAAACTTTATTTCTTATAAAAACAAAACTTCTAATCTAGCCCCGATGGGAGTGGTATCCTTTTTCCTGCTCCTTTAGCAGGGAAAAGATATAGCGGACAGCGGGACGGGTGGTTCTGATGAAAATGATATTTCTGCTCCTGAAAAGTTAAACTCAAATTCCAAAATTTAAATTCCAAATTCCAAATTCCAAAAATCTAGAATCTACAATCTGAACTCTAAAATCTAAAATTACAAATCTGTCTTAAATCGCCCTTTAACTTGTCTCATAACAACCCTAAGTTATTGATTTTTAGAAAGTATATTTGTTATATAACTTTCTAAACTACACAAAATGAGTGCAAAAGATTTTACCACAAGCATAATAGTAGATCAATCTCCCGAAGAAGTTTTTAATGCCGTTACCAACGTTCGCGGATGGTGGTCTGAACAAATTGAGGGAAATACAGCGAAACAAAATGATGAATTTAAGTATCATTATGAAGATATTCATCGCTGTAAAGTCAAATTGACTGAAGTGATTCCGAACCAAAAAATTGTCTGGTTGATAGAAGATAACTATTTCAAGTTTACAGAAGATGAAACGGAGTGGACGAATACAAAACCAACTTTTGAAATTTCAGCAAAAGACGGTAAAACACAGCTTCGTTTTACGCATTTTGGTTTGGTTCCGGATTATGAATGTTTTGACATTTGCAAAGATTCCTGGACAAATTACATCCAGAATAGTTTAAAAAAATTAATTACTACAGGAAAAGGCGAGCCAAATGGCAAAGACAAACCCAGAACCGAGAATGAGAGAAAACTGAGTGCAAATAACTAACTCTAAATCAACTAAAAAAAAATCAGATCTACATTAAATGTCATAGAGAAGTATAATATTTTTTATATTTACTAATGATTTTTACCGCAGAGAACGCTAAGTTTTTATCTAATAGTATTTTTAGAAAACACAGAGTTCGCAAAGCTAAATGAATACAAAGCTTTGCGAACTCTGTATTTTTTTTATAAACCTAATAACAAAAAGAATTTAAAAATTAGGCGTTGCTATCGGTAAAATCAAGCCTGAAGATGTATAACTTTACTAAATGAAAAAAGTTGGACTTGTAGGCGGAATCAGTTGGGTTTCGACAATTGATTATTACAAATTAATAAATGAAGGCGTAAACAAAAAACTGGGCGGATTGCAATTTGCAGAATGCCTGATTTATTCTTTGAACTTTGGCGATATTCAGGAAAAAACCTGGTCGAACTCGTATGAACTTTTACTAAATGCCTGCTTAAGTTTACAAAAAAGCGGTGTTGATGCCATTGTACTTTGCGCGAATACAGCACATCTGTATGCCAATGAAATTGAAAAAGAAATTAAATTACCATTAATTCATATTGGCACTGAAACGGCAAAAGCTATAACAAAAGAAAAAATTACTACAGTTGGACTTTTAGGAACTTCATTTTCTATGGAAATGGATTTTTATAAAGACCGTCTAAAAAGCTTTGGCCTAAATGTACTTATACCAGAAAAACAAGAGACGAGAGATTATATACAACATGTTCTAAAGGAAGAATTAGGAAGAGGAATTATAAATCCTGATTCTAAACAAAACTATATCAAAATAGCCAATGAACTCATTGCTCGTGGCGCAGAAGGTATTATTCTGGGCTGTACCGAAATTCCTTTATTAATAGACCAATCTCATTTTTCGGTTCCTGTTTTTGATACTACAAAAATACATTCTGAAGCTATCGTGAACTTTATTATATCGTAAATTAAGATGCTAATAAATCTGCCTCTTTTTATAATTCAAAAAGGTTAATTTCATAACTTAGTTAGCTTTTAAATTGACAAGTCATGACTAAGAAATATATTGCACGGGAGTTTTTAAAACTCGCTGCAAAAGGGCATTCCCACGAAGCATTCCGACTTTATGTTGGCAAAAATTTTAAACATCACAATGCCTATTTCAAAGGCAATGCCGATACTTTAATGCTGGCAATGGAAGAATCTGCCAGAACAAACCCAAATAAGATTTTTACAATTCATCATATTCTAAGAGACGAAAATCTGGTTGCCGTACATTCGCATGTTAAGCAAAACTCATCAGATTTAGGCGCGGCGGTTGTTCATATTTTTAGATTTGAATTGGATAAAATAGTCGAACTTTGGGATTTGGGACAGCCTATTCCAAAAGAAACGATTAACGAAAACGGAATGTTCTAGTTTTTCAGCTTTCAGTGTCAGTCAACAAATGAAAACCAAGCTGTTTTTAAAGCAATAATATACCCAATAATTGATAACTCATAATTAATAATTAATAACTCCTAACTTCAAAATGAACTCTATTTCAAGAATTTTATCTTTATTATTTTTCGCTTTTTTACTTTCCAACTGCAATTCGTTTGCACAAAAAAAAGATGATTATTCTACCAAAATAGACAGTTTCATTAAAGTTGCTGACCCCAAGTTTAATGGTGTAATTCTTATTTCTAAAAATGGAAAAACGTTGTACAATAAAGCGCATGGTTTTACTAATTTTGAAACTAAAAAACCTATAACAATCAACAGCCAATTCGAAATTATGTCGAACAGCAAACTAATTGCCGCTGTTTTGGCTTTATTAGAAGTTGAGAAAGGAAAAATTAATTTACAGGATCCAATCAAAAAATACCTTCCTGAACTTACCCAAAGCTGGGCAGATTCTGTTACGGTTCATCAACTTTTAAATCATACACACGGAATTGTGGACATCAATAAACCTCTGGAATTTAAGCCCGGAACTAATTTTCATTACGGAAACGCAAGCTATAGCCTTCTTGGTCAAATTGTTGAGCATACTTCGAATAAAAGTTACAGCGAAGTGGTCAATGCACTTTTCAAAAAACTTCAAATGAAGAATACTTTTGCTTATAATCCAGACAAAATTCAAAATCTAACTACCGGATACATCAATGATAAAAACACATACGAGTCTGTCAAAGAATCGCTAATAACACCTGAAAATTTAGGTGCTGATGGAATTATTTCGACCGTAAACGATTTAGCAATCTGGAACAATAATCTTCATAAAGGAAAAATTCTAAAACCTGAATCCTATCAATTACTCATAAAACCGACTGCACAATCACAACATAATTTCTTTGGAAAAGAAAAAGAAGGTTACGGTTACAGCATTCGAATTATCGAAAAAGAACCTGTAAAATATATTGGACATACGGGACTTGGCGATGGATTTTCTTCAGTAAATTTATATTTTCCGGAAAGTGATGTGAGCCTGATCGTTATGGAAAACCAGATGAATGAAAATTCCGACTTGTTTTATGCTTCTGAATTTAAGATCAAAAACATATTACTTAAAAGCGATTTATTGCGTCAAAAATAAAACGTTATGGCAAAAAATAAAACTACACAAACAGAAACCAGTGTTACCGATTTTATAAACGCTGTTGAAGATGATACAAAAAGAAACGACTCTTTTGAACTCATTACAATAATGCAAAAACAAACGGGTTTCGACGCCAAAATGTGGGGGCCAAGTATTATTGGTTTCGGTAGTTATCATTACAAATATGCCAGCGGACACGAAGGCGATGCACCGCTTGTTGGATTTTCGCCAAGAAAAGATGCTTTTTCCTTTTATGCCTGTTTAACAGATGAAAATAAAGAAGAACTGCTCCCTAATTTCGGCAAACACAAAGTAGCCAAAGCTTGTGTTTATTTTAAAAAACTAGCAGATATTGATCCTGAAATTCTAAAGAAAATGATTTCACTTTCGGTTAAAAACTTAAATACATTATACCCCTCAAATTAAAAATCATGGTCATTACGCTATTAATTATTTTACTTTCTGTTCTTATGTATTTTTTATTACATCCAAGGTTTGGAAAAAAACCTTCCGGTGAAAGACTGGCTCTAATACAAAAGTCACCTCAATATAAAAATGGGAAATTTGAAAATAACTCTTTTACGCCTGAACTTGCAGAAGGTTATGGTTATTTTGATATTTTAAAGCAATTCTTCTTTAAAAAAGTAGACCGAAAAATTCCGACTGATATCATTCCTTCTGTAAAAACCAATTTACATGAAATTTCGTTAGATCAGGATATTATGGTTTGGTTTGGGCATTCGTCTTATTACATTCAGCTTTCAGGAAAACGTTTTTTAATTGATCCTGTTTTCAGCGGCAACGCCTCTCCTATTTACGGAACTACAAAAGCGTTTCAGGGAACTGATATTTACACCGTAGATGATATTCCGGAAATTGATTATTTGTTGATAACGCACGATCATTATGACCATTTAGATTATAAAACCATCATGCAATTGAAACCGAAAATTAAAAAAATAATCACCGCACTTGGCGTTGGTTCTCATTTTGAATTTTGGAAATTTCCTGTGGAAAATATTATCGAAAAAGACTGGCATGAAAAAATAACATTAGATGAGAATTTAACGCTATATACCACACCGTCAAGACATTTTTCTGGCAGAAGCATTAAGCGTTGTAATACACTTTGGACTTCTTTTGTTTTAGAAACCAAAGACTTTAAAATGTATTTGGGCGGCGACAGCGGTTACGATTCTCACTTTAAACAAATTGGAGATAAATTTGGCCCGTTTGATATTGCACTTATCGACAACGGTCAATATAATCCGGCGTGGAAATACATTCATAATCTGCCTGAAGATGTAATAAAAGCCATGAAAGATCTGAATGCAAAAAGGGTTTTTCCTGTGCATTCATCGAAATTTGCATTAGCATTGCATCCTTGGGATGAACCTCTTATAAAAGTAACAGAATTGAATGCCAATTCAGAAAATCCAATTCCGTTAATTACACCAATGATTGGAGAAAAAGTCGAATTGAAAAATGAAAAACAGGAATTTAAACAATGGTGGAAAGGAGTTAATTAAAATTTTAGATTGCAGATTTTAGCTTGAAAAACTAAAACAACTTTTAAATTATATCAAATTTCATTGCGAAAGACGGATTAAAATCCATCCCTACAATATGATACGTTCCTCCGGAACTCTTTATAAAATTCCGTAGGAATGATTTATTTTGTAGCTAGGGATTTTAATCCCTTGAAACGCAAAGTTGTCACAATTTTTATCATTCTGTGGAACAAGGAATCTTGACAAATAACCCGACAAAGATGGAGTTCTCTTAACAGAATAACAAATATTATAATTAAAGAATATGAAACTAAAATTTCTCTTTTTCGCAATATCCTTTCTCACAGCAATTCATGTTTTTTCTCAAAACACCTACGTTTTTCTGGGATCATACAACAAAAACAAAGAAGCAGAATCGATACAAGTATTTCAATTAGATACTTTAAACGGAAAACTGACGAAGATAACTGCAGCAAAAAACGTTATTAATCCATCATATTTAACGGTTTCTCCAAACGGAAAGTACGTTTACGCCTGTACGGAAACGAAAACGCCTAACGACGGGAATGTGAGCAGTTTTGAATTTAATCCTGAAAATAAATCCCTGACGTTTTTAAACAAACAAAAAAGCGGCGGAGAAAATCCGGTTTATGTTTCGGTTCATAAAAGTGGGAAATGGCTCGTAAATGCCAATTATACAGAAGGAAGCGTTTCGGTTCATCCATTATTAGAAAATGGGAAAATCGATTCGCTTGCGCAGAATTTTCAATATAGCGACGGAAGTATTAATAAAGAAAGACAAACCAGATCGCACGTACATTCGGCTGTGTTTTCTCCGCAATTTGATTATCTCTTTTTACCTGACTTAGGTGCTGATAAAATTCGTTGTTACGGTTTTGATGAAACGAAAAAACAGCCTTTAACCGAAACCAAAAATCCGTTTACAAAAACTGATTTAGAAGCCGGGCCAAGGCATTTTACTTTTCACCCAAATCAAAAATTTGGTTATTGTATTGAAGAAATGGCTGGCGCAATCAGCGTTTATCAATATGAAAACGGAGCTTTACAAAAAATACAGCGCATCAACACGCATTCTGATAAAATCAAAGAAGGTTTTGAAAGTTCTGACATTCATATTTCGCCAGACGGAAAATTTCTGTATGCCACAAATCGCGGTAAAGAAAACAATATTGCTATTTTTTCTATTGATGAAAACGGACTTTTAACAAACATTGGTTATCAATCGACTTTAGGAAAACATCCCAGAATTTTTGCCCTTGATGAAAGTGGAAAATTTCTGATCGCCACAAATGTTATTTCAGGAAACGTGATTGTTTTTAAAAGAAATCAAATAACAGGATTACTTAAAAAAGTGGGTAAAGAAGTTAAAATGGAGAATGTTTCCTGTGTGCAAATAAAAAAGATTTGATAGCGTAAAATAGAACACGGATGACGCGGATTCGCAAGCGAAAACACGGATTAATGCGGATTTTATCATCATTTTTGTCATCCTGACGAAGGAAGGATCTTCGTAAGAAACTCTACAAAGCTTGTCGCCAATCTTTGTCGATTTCCGAGTGTGATTTCTCCTTTCGTCGAAATGACAAACTTTGTAAAAAAACTTTTAATTCGAGCAAATTAGTGCAATTCGTGGCAAAAAAACAAAAAACATGACAACATTCAATTTACAACCGGAAGTTTTAGAAAACGACATTATAAAATTAATTCCGCTACAGGAAAATCATTTTAAAGAACTTCATGAGGCAGCTTCAGATCCTTTAATCTGGGAACAATATCCGATAAAAGACAGATATAAATTAGAAGTTTTTAAACCATTTTTTGATGGCGCTATAAACTCAAAAGGTGCTTTTTTAATTTTGGATAAAGTAACCAACGAAGTTATGGGAACATCCAGATTTTACGACTACAACACCGAAAAATCAAGTGTGGGAATTGGATTTACTTTTATTACCCGAAAATTTTGGGGCGGGCCTTATAATAAAGCTTTAAAAAAATTAATGATCGATTACGCTTTTGAGCATTTAAGCTCGGTAATTTTTCATGTTGCAGAACAAAATTTCCGTTCGCAAAAAGCCGTTTTAAAGCTTGGAGCAGAAAAAATAAACGAAGTCAATTTTAATATGAATGGAGTTGATGTAATTCATTATGAATACGAATTAATTAAAAAGTTATGAGTTATGAGTTTGACAATATCAATAATTTAAATTCTCACTAATAACATTTTACTTTTAACTTCTAACAAATAACATTTAACAAATAAACAATGAAAAGCATAACTGTTTTTTGCGGATCTAGTTTTGGAACCGAAGAAATTTACAAAGAACAAGCCGTTTTACTCGGACAAACTTTGGCAAAAGAAAATATCAAATTAATTTACGGCGGTGCAAACGTAGGCTTGATGGGCGCTGTAGCCGATGGGGTTTTAAATGCCGGCGGAGAAGCAATTGGTGTTCTTCCTGATTTTTTAAGATCAAAAGAAATAGCGCATTTGGGTCTTACCGAATTGATTTTTGTTGAAAGCATGCACGAAAGAAAAACCAAAATGAACGATTTATGCGAAGGTGTTATTGCGCTTCCGGGTGGTTTTGGAACTTTGGAGGAACTTTTTGAAATGCTGACCTGGGCACAATTGGGTTTACACAAAAAACCAATCGCCATTTTAAACATCAATGGATTTTATGATTCTCTTATTGAATTAACCAAAACAATGGTTGAAAAAGGTTTATTGAAAGATGTTAATCAAAAAATGCTTTTGGTAAGTGATAATATTGATGATTTATTAAATCAAATGAAGAATTATACAGCACCAACTGTTGGAAAATGGATTGAGAAAAAGGAGTTGTAATTATGATTTTTGAGTTATGAGTGATTTGCTTTACTTTTAAAATTAAACAATTAGCCTTATATTTACATTTCAACTTTTACTCATTAACATATAACTTCTCACAAATAACATCTAACTTCCAAAAGATGAAAACAGAAAATAATAAATTCGCAAAAGCCGAAATGCTGATTAGAAAACCTGTTTCAGAAGTTTTTCAGGCTTTTATTGATCCCGAAATCACCAGTAAATTTTGGTTTACAAAAGGTTCAGGAAAACTGAAACAAGATGAAAAAACAGAATGGACATGGGAAATGTATGGATTTTCATTAATGGTTACGACACATGTTTTGCAGGAAAATAAAAAAATTGTGGTCGAATGGGGAAATCCTGATGAAAGCACTATAGTTGAATGGGTTTTTACGCCATTAAACGAAAATGAAACTTTTGTAAGCATCACCAATTCTGGTTTTAAAGGAGATACGGACAAAATAATCGATCAGGTTCGAAATTCTACCGAAGGTTTTACTTTAGTTTTAGCCGGAGCAAAAGCTTACTTAGAGCACCATATTTTACTAAATCTTGTTTTAGACAGATTCCCGAAAGGTCTGGCTTAAAAAAAGTTTCAAGTTTATTTTGTTTCAAGTTTCAAGTTCTCGCAGAACCTGAAACTTGAAACTTGAAACCTGAAACTAAAACAACAAAATATAAAAATGGATACGAAGAAACCAGCAAATATCAACGAATATATAGGCGGATTTCCAAATGACGTTCAGGAAATTCTGGAGAAAATAAGAGAGACTATTCAGAAAGCAGCGCCGGATGCTAAAGAAAAAATCAGTTATTCGATGCCGGCTTTTGAGCAAAACGGAATTGTAGTTTATTTTGCCGCTTTTAAAAATCATATTGGCTTGTATGCGTTGCCGAGCGGTCATGAAGAATTTAAAGAAGAACTTTCGAAATATAAATCCGGAAAAGGTTCTGTGCAATTTCCTTTGGATAAACCGATGCCGTTTGATTTGATTACCAAAATTGTAAAATTCAGAGTGAAAGAAAATCTGGAAAAAGCGAAAAAGAAATAACTTTCAATGGATTTAAGCGAACATTACAATCAACTTTACAAAAAATCTGCAGCAGCTATTTTAGCCGGAAATTATAAATTAGATTCTCAAATCAATAATCCCTCAGATTCCCGTTTTGGTATTACGTTACTCATTCGCCCAAGCGAGAAAATTAAAGCCTATATTCAGTTGTTTTTAAACGAATTAAAGGCGATTGAACCCACACAATATTATTATCCTGATGCTGATATTCATATTACGCTAATGTCGATTATTTCGTGTTATGAAGGTTTTACTTTAGATAAAATTTCAATTGAGGATTACATCAAAGTCATACAGGAAAGTTTAATTAATTTAGGCAAAATTAAAATTGAATTTCGAGGCGTAACAGCTTCGCCTTCTGCCCTAATGATTCAGGGTTTTCCTGCTGATGAAAGCCTGAATAATTTACGAAACAAACTTCGTGAGAATTTTAAAAAATCTACTTTACAGCAAAGCATTGATAGTCGTTATGCTATTTCAACCGCGCATTCGACTGTAATGCGTTTTCAGGAAAAACTTCAAAATCCGGAGAAATTAATTGCAGTTGCAGAGAAATTCCGAGATTATAATTTTGGGGAATTTACAGTTGATAAAGTAGAATTAGTTTATAATGATTGGTATCAGAGAGAAAATAACACAATTCATTTACACGATTTTGATATATAAGTTTTTTTCGCCACGGCCCGAGCGACAGCGAACAGGCGAAGCAATTCACAAATTTTCACTAATTCAAATTGTAAAAAAACCTTTGTGCCTTTGTGCCTTCGTGGCAAACTTTTTATTTAAACTCTCCAAAATGCCATAAAACACCCGACGGATCGTGCAGAAAACATTCTCTTCCCCAATCTAAATTACGAATTGGAGTAAGTTTTACACCTTCATATTTTTCGGGAAGATTTAAGGCTAAAAGTTCGTCATAATAACGATCGACATCATCAACTTCAAGAAAAATCATCGTGTTTTCGATCCAGTCTTTTGTATAATAATCCTGAAGATAAAAAGCCGTTTCTTGACTTTTAAAAACAGAAAAATTACTTTCTAAAACTGTTTCTTCAAAACCTAAATCACGATAAAAGCTTCTTGATATTTCGAAATCTTTAGCACCAATAAAAGGCCGTATTGATTTGATTTTGTGATTCATTTTTATAGTTTTTCAAAATTACTTTTCGAAACCAATTTGTTTTCGTAAATCTAAATTTAAGCTATATTGTTCCTGAATTGAAATTATCTTTCTCGAACTTTTATTAATGTCACTTCCCTCTGCTGTCCAAAGAAAAGGGTAAAAATTAAAAACTTCATCACCTTTTAATTTTGAAACTTCTTCTCTCCATCCATTCCATCTGTTACCTTCATAAAATTTATCTAAATCATTATTAAAGCAAAATTCTAAAAATTCAGAATACGTAATATCAAGTTGCTCATATTCGAGATTATCAGGAGAAAAATAATAAATTTTACCTACATCGGTTCCTAATCCTCCTCCGTTCAATAGATAAAAACCACCAATTGCATCATCTGCAATTAATAAAAAAGGTGGCGTTTCACCAAACTCATTAAATGATTTTCCTTTATTCCAATCCGGAAGTGTTCGATTAAATCTTGAATTTCCTGAACCTAAAATTCTAATCCAGCCATCATCAATTAAAAGACCTCCTGTCATAAAAACAATTGCTCCCATTGGGGAACGAGTTGTAACCTGGGTATGAAATAATGCTTCTTTTGCTTTTAATTCATCAACAGGTAAAATCTCAACCTTATTTTTTGCAGTTTTAATCCAGCTTTCAACAATTACCCAGCCTGGATCTTTTTTATCTATAAGTTCTTCAGCCTTTTTCATTTTATTTTGTCCGGTTGTCACAAAAGTTATTAATATCAACGAAATTAACAGCAATTTTCTTTTCATTTATTCTATCCTAAAAAAATTATCCCTTCTTCAAAATACTTCCTAAACCTCTACCAATCTGCTCAATAGCTTCAAGACCTTTTGTCAATGGCGTAGCGGTAAAATCTTCGTAAGCATCCATAGAAGTTACTTTATTATCATCTTGCGGATAAACCAAAATCAGGTTATTTTCTTCAAATGATTTTTCGAATTTCTGTGGTAATTTATCAAAAATAGATTGATACGAAACAGAACCTTTTCTTGATAAATTAAAAGCAATTAAATCAGTTGGTTTAATTTCATCTGAAATAGCTTCAAAATCTTCCCAATCTAAAATACTCTTGAATCCTAATTTTGCGCTAAGTTTCAAATTAGCAGCAATCTGCATAATAGACTGATGCGTTTTATATTCGGCATAAATCACAATCGGAATACTTAATTCCTGTGATAATCGGCAGATTTTTTGAAGTAAAAGCTGAAATCCAACTCCTCTTTCTGAAAAAGGCGGGCAAATAAATACCAATCTTTTTTCTTCAATAAAAGGTTTTTCAAATCGGCAGATAAATAAACTTTTGTCTACGTTATTAATGATCGAATCTACGTTTTCTCCAAAAATTTTATCCAGGAAACCTGTTTTTCTCGGCCAGCCTACAATCACAATATCCGACATGATTTCTTTTGAAGTTCTCGCAATTCCACTCGCCGGATTATGATCGATTCTGGCAATGGTATTGATTTTTACTTCAGATGCTGAACCCTGAATTACAAATTTATCAACAGCTTTTCTATATCTTAAAATATTTTTTTCGGCCTGATCATTATTCGGAACAATCGTTAGCAAAGTAACCGGATTGGCAGATTTTTTATCTTTTATTAAAAGTGCAAAATCCAGCAAACTCGATGTTGCAGAAGTTTTTGCCAGCGGGATCAAAATATGCTCTTCCAGAATCTTATCTCTGTTGGTATCTTCATGCGAAACTTCTTCTTCACAAATGGCAATTTTTTTAGCTGCTTTTTCTGTAGCAAAAGAGGCCACAATACACGTAATCAGAATTAAAATAATAGTTCCGTTTAATATATTTTCATCTAAAATTTTCGCTTTAAAACCTACCAAAATTACCGCCAGAGTTGCTGCAGCGTGCGCACTACTCAATCCGAAAATAAGCTGTCTTTCTGTCTTTGTGTATTTAAAAACAATTTGCGTAAAAAAGGCCGCAAACCATTTTCCAAAAATAGCCACAACACTCAATGTTCCGGCAACAATTAAAGCTGTTGGTCCGCTCAAAATAACACTGATATCAACAAGCATTCCCACAGAAATCAGGAAAAACGGAATAAACAATGAATTACCAATAAACTCAATTCTGTTCATCAATGCAGATGAATGCGGAATTAACGGATTTAATGCCAAACCGGCAACGAAAGCACCAATAATAGGCTCTACTCCTGCTACTTCGGCTAAAAACGCGGCGAAGAAAACGACTGAAAGTACAAATATATAATGGGCGTGTTTTTCACTTTCTAATTTCTTGAAAAACCATTTTGCAATTCTCGGAATAACCAAAAACATAATGGCTGAGAAAATAGCCAGCGAAACGCCTAACTTTATCCAAAAAGCCTGATTTAGATTCCCCTGAGCGCTTCCCATAATTACGGCAAGAATAATCAAAACAGCAGTATCAGTTAAAATTGTTCCACCAACAGTAATGGCAACCGCCTGATTTTTTGAGATTCCCATTTTACTCACAATTGGATATGCAACCAAAGTGTGTGTGGCAAACATACTCGCCGTTAAAAAACTGGCATTAAAATCATATTGAAGTAAATAATAACAAACAGGAAAACCAATGGATAAGGGGAAAATAAAAGTAAAAAAACCGAATAATAAACTCTTATTTTGATTGGCTTTAAATTCGTTCATATCGAGTTCGAGACCGGCGATAAACATGATATACAAAAGTCCGATGGTTGAAAACAAATCAACTGCCGAGCTTTTGGCAAGAATATTAAGCCCGTGAGGACCAATGACTACACCAGAAATTATAAGCCCTATAATTCCGGGAATGTTTATTTTTTTTAGTAAAATTGGAGACAGCAGAATAATGAAAAGTATCAACGAGAAAATTAATACTGGATTGTTAAGCGGTAATTCGAATTCTTGTAATAAATGCTTGAAAAATTCTATCATAATGTGATTTTATCTTCTTTGTGGTATTTCAATTTTTTCGTAAAAAAGGCTTCTAAAAATTGAAAAAACATATCAGAAGTTATTATTTATCCGATTGTTTAAAAGTTAAAAAAACCGGATTTTTTAGTGATTGTTTCATTACAAAAATACCTAAAAAAACCTCGAACTCTTTACGAAAACCGCATATTAAGCAATTAAATTTATTTCATTGCCAAATTATTAAAATTTAATATCTTTTTTAACAAAACCGCAACATTAACAATTAAATATTCACGTTCGTTGCATTATTCAATTATCTTTGTCTTAATAAAAATTGAACAATGGAAGAATGTATCTCTGTTTTTGATATGCTTAAAATTGGTGTTGGCCCGTCGAGTTCCCATACATTAGGTCCGTGGCGCGCCGCAGAACGTTTTTTAAAAGAGTTAAAAGACGAATCTATTTTAGAACAAACTACCAGAGTCAGGGTCGACTTATACGGCTCTCTTTCCTTAACCGGAAAAGGCCATGCTACAGATTTAGCAGTTATGCTCGGTTTAAGCGGTCAGGATCCCGAATATATTCCCATTGAAGATATTGCAGGAATCATCAAATCGATCGAAACCAAAAATGAAATCGTTTTGGGCAACCAGATTACGATTCCGTTTTACTTTCTTCAGGACATTGTTTTCAATAAAGACTTTCTCCCTTTTCATGCCAATGGCCTAAAATTTACGGCTTACAAAGCTGATAACTCTGAATACGAATCTACTTTTTATTCTATCGGAGGTGGTTTTGTGGTGAAAGAAGAACGTACCAATGCCAAAATAAAAGAAGAAATAAAATGTGCCTTTCCGTTCCCTATTCAAAATGCGGTTGAACTTTTAAATTATACGGTTTCAGAAAACAAAATGATTTCTGAAATTGTTTATGAAAACGAAAAATCAATGCGTCCTGAAGCCGAAATTCATTCGGAATTAATGCGTATTTGGAACAGTATGCTCGAATGTATGTACATTGGCTGTCATACAGGAGGAATTCTTCCGGGCGGATTAAATGTGCGCAGAAGAGCTTTTGATATGCATCAGGGTTTAATTGGACTATCAAATTATTCTGATCCGCAAACGTGGTTGGAAGAAATCAGAAAAACAGAAGTGAAATTTCGCCAGATATTAAAATGGGTAAGCTGTTTTGCACTTGCTGTAAATGAAGTAAATGCTTCTTTGGGCCGTGTGGTTACAGCACCTACAAACGGAAGCGCTGGTGTAATTCCGGCAGTTTTGATGTATTATCTGGTGATTGAAAACCATAAGGCAGGCGAAAAAGAAATCAAACAATTTTTGATGGTTGCCGGAGAAATTGGAAGTATCTTTAAAAAAGGAGCTACTATTTCTGCAGCAATGGGCGGTTGTCAGGCCGAAATTGGTGTTTCGTCAGCAATGGCTGCTGCAGCACTTTGCGAATTAATGGGCGGAACTCCTGCCCAGGTTTTAATGGCTGCCGAAATTGCAATGGAACATCATCTTGGTTTAACCTGCGACCCAATTGGTGGTTTGGTACAAATTCCGTGTATTGAAAGAAATACAATGGGCGCCATAAAAGCGATAAATGCTGCAGAATTGGCCTTAGAAACCGATTCTAAAAATGCAAAAGTTCCGTTGGATAAAGTAATCAATACGATGTGGCAAACGGCAAAAGATATGAATTCAAAATACAAAGAAACCTCTGAAGGGGGGCTTGCTATTGCTGTTAATATGGCGGATTGCTAAATAAAAGTTTGCCACGAATTAAAAATTCGTGAAATTCGTGGCGACAAAAAATACTACATGAAAAAATACCACTTTATAGCAGCATTATTATTTTGCTCTATTTTACTACAAGCCCAGGAACGTTATTTTTTAAATTCAGATACCCGATTGTATACTTCGACAAGTACTTCTGCTGAATTTTTAGGTTATTTTAAATATGGTGCCGAAGTTCAGTTATTATCTAAAAATGAAAATGGCTGGTACAAAGTAAAAGCTGATAATTTATCTGAAGGATATGTTCCTGAAAAATTTGTGGGAACAAGATTAAACGCTGCCGACATTAAAACTGTTGATAACGAAAATCCTGTTTTGGCAGGCGGTGATCAATATTATGGCGGAAATCATCTTTTTGTTTTGGTGGCGGGTTTAAAAGCAAGGGCACTTCCTGATAAAACTTCAAAAATTAAAGAAATTTTGTTTACCGGAGATCCTGTTCCGGTAAATTATCTTCCTAAAAATCAAGACGAATGGGTGAATATTGGTGGAAATTTTGACTATGAAAATGCAAAATTTACACTGAGAAAATTCATTGGCAAAAGACCTGATTTTAATACCTTAATCAAAGAGTTCGACAAACTGAATCCTGATGCAATTGCTGAACGAAAAACTGTTGCCGAACGAATTGTAGAACTGGCCTGGAACAGCGATTATTCAAAACTAGCTCCTGCATATCAAAGATATTCTGAAGTTGTTAAACAATTGAACGACCCTAAACTAATTGCTGATACAGAACTGAATGTGTCTATTGCCAAAGGATTAGACAAACATAAATTACCGGAACAAATTGTTGCTTTTACGCAAAAAACCGAATTTATTTTGAAAGGTATTAAAACAAAATCTTTGTTTCTTACTCAAAAAGAATTGGTTAAAACCTTTGGAAAACCTGCAAAAACAGCCAGTATAGGCGATGAATGTGGTGTTTATTTAAGTGATTTGTTTTACTATTATCCGGATTTAGAAGTTTCTGTTGATGAAAAACAAAACAAAGCTGAAATTGTAAAGGTTTTTATCAATGAAAATAATAAAATGATTTTGAATGCCAATTCGGTTTTAGATAACACAATAACTGAAAAAGCATTTATCGAAAAATACGGCACTTATATAACAGCTTCTATCAAAGCACCACATTCCTACTCCCTGCAATTTGAAGACAGCGAATTTAGAATAGAATTCAAAGACGGAAAGCTCTTTTTTATTGAAATATTCTTCTATTGCTGATTTCAATCTATAATTATTCAATACTTTTACATCTTCAAAAAAAACAAAAAACAAAATGTCAGTAGCAAAAAAAGATTATAAAAGAATCACTACAAAGTCGTTAATCGAAATGAAAAGCAACGGAGAGAAAATCTCTATGCTAACGGCCTACGATTATACAATGGCAAAAATCGTTGATACTGCCGGAGTTGATGTGATTTTGGTTGGAGATTCAGCTTCAAATGTTATGGCGGGCCACGAAACGACTTTGCCAATTACTTTAGACCAAATGATTTACCATGCTTCGTCTGTAGTTCGTGCTATCGAAAGAGCTTTGGTTGTAGTTGATTTACCTTTTGGAAGTTACCAGTCTGACCCGAAAGAAGCTTTACGTTCTGCCATCAGAATCATGAAAGAAAGCGGTGGTCATGCAGTAAAATTAGAGGGAGGAAAAGAAATTAAAGAATCTATCAAAAAAATATTAAATGCAGGAATTCCGGTTATGGGACACTTGGGTTTAACACCACAATCTATCTATAAATTCGGAACTTACAGTGTTCGTGCCAAAGAGGAAGAAGAAGCAGACAAACTAATTGAAGACGCTAAATTGCTTGAAAAAATTGGCTGTTTTGGTATTGTTCTTGAAAAAATCCCTGCTGATTTAGCCGAAAAAGTAGCAAAAAGCATTTCGATTCCTGTTATCGGAATTGGTGCCGGAGGCGGCGTAGACGGACAGGTTTTGGTTATTCACGATATGTTGGGAATGAACAACGAATTTAGTCCAAGATTTTTACGTCGTTACCTAAATCTTTACGAAGAAATGACAAAAGCAATTGGTCAATATGCTGCTGATGTGAAATCTAGTGATTTCCCTAATTCTAATGAACAATATTAGTTTTTAAGTTGCTAAGGTTCTGAGATTCTAAGTTGGTACGATTTTAAGGTTACTTTTTTAGGTACAAAGGCTCAAAGCAACAATCCCGAAGCTTCAGAACAAAGGTATTGGAAATTGAATAGCCTCCTGCTTTAGCTGGAGGTAAATTTTAATTTCATCAAAATGGCTTTAGCCGAATTCTTTCAATCTAAAATCAGAAATCTAAAATTCCCCGAAAGTCTAAATAATGAAAATAATCTCAGATAAAAATAACCTTCAGGTATTACACGAAGACAATCATATTATTGTGGTTAACAAACGCGTAGGCGATATTGTGCAAGGTGATAAAACGGGGGACAAACCTCTATCTGATGTTGTAAAAGAATACATTAAAGACAAATACAATAAACCTGGCGACGTTTTTCTGGGGGTAATTCACCGTTTGGACCGGCCTACAACCGGAATCGTGGTTTTTGCCAGAACCAGTAAAGCTTTAACACGAATGAACGAATTGTTCAGCAATCGCGAAACACAAAAAACCTATTGGGCAGTTGTCAAGAATAAACCTTTGGAAACAACTGCCAAATTGGTTCATTATCTTAAACGAAACGAAAAAAATAATACTTCAAAAGCACATTTAAAAGAAGTTCCCGATAGCAAAATTGCCAGTCTGGATTATACTGTTTTTAAAGAACTTCAAAATTATGTAGCTCTGGAAATTAATCTTCACACAGGTCGCCACCATCAAATTCGTGCACAATTGTCTGCAATTGGCTCACCTATAAAAGGCGATTTAAAATACGGTTTTGACCGAAGTAATCCTGATGGCGGAATTCATCTTCATGCCAGAAAATTAGTTTTTGTACATCCTGTCTCAAAAGAAAATATTACGATTGTTGCACCAACTCCCGACGAAACCATTTGGAATGCATTATGATTTTATGATTATTTTCTTATTTTTTTAAATTTTATCGATTAACTTGCATAGGCAAAAAAAACAAGCTGATCGTAAAATGGACTATAAAAATGATATCGGATACCGAAAAGAAACGCTCAAAAAATTATTATATAACATTCAGAAAAGCGAAGATTTAATTGTAAAAGCTTTATATGATGATTTTAAAAAGCCCGAATTTGAAGCTGTTTTAACAGAGACTAATTATGTTATTTCGGAACTAAAAGACACGATCAAAAACATTCATAAATGGGCAAAACCAAAACGTGTTTTTCCTTCTCTTCTCAATTTTCCTTCAACCGATTATATTTATAAAGAACCGTACGGAAAAGTGTTGGTAATTGCGCCGTGGAATTATCCTTTTCAACTAGCATTATGCCCTTTGATTGCTGCTGTTGCAGCGGGAAACAGAGTAATTTTAAAACCGTCAGAACTTACTCCAAATACTTCTTCGATAATTGCAAAAATCATACAAAAAACATTTCATGTAAAACATGTTGATGTCGTTCAGGGCGGAGTTGAAGCAGCAAACAGCTTATTGGCAAAACGCTGGGATTATATTTTCTTTACAGGAAGCGCTGCCGTTGGAAAAATCGTTGCCAAAGCTGCTGCAGAAAACCTCACACCGGTTACGCTCGAATTAGGCGGAAAAAACCCGTGTATTATTGATGAAACTGCCGATTTAAAATTGGCTGCAAAAAGAATTGTCTGGGGAAAATTTATTAATGCCGGTCAAACTTGCATTGCACCGGATTATATTTTGATTCAAAAAAATATGAAAATCAATTTCATCACTTTTATGATGGAAGAAATTATAAAAGCATATGGCAAAAAAATGGAAAAATCGCCGGATTTTGCCCGAATTATAAATACTAAAAACTGGTTGCGACTGGCCAATATGCTTAAATCTGAAAAAGTGATTTTTGGAGGAGAAACAGATGCTAATAAGCTTTATATCGCACCAACACTTATTGAAGAACCAGGATTGGAAAGTCAGGTTATGAAAGAAGAAATTTTTGGTCCTATTTTACCTATTCTAACTTACGAAACAGAAACCGAAATTAAAAATGTTGTAAGCCGTTATGAGAAACCTCTTGCATTTTATATTTTTAGCGAAAATAAATCATTTACTAAAAAATTAATTGCAACTTATTCTTTTGGAGGAGGTTGCATCAATGATACTGTTGTTCACTTTTCTAATAAAAGACTGCCTTTTGGCGGTGTTGGCCATAGCGGAATTGGTGCTTATCACGGCCAATTGAGTTTTGACATTTTTACACATCAAAAAGGAGTAGTCAAAAAAGGCAATTGGATCGATTTACCAATGCGTTATGCACCTTACAAAGATAAACTGGCTTCCCTTAAACGCTTATTAGACTGGATATAAATGCCAAAACAATTTCGTACTATTTTGTAGATTTTCGTACGCATTTGATTAAAAATATTATATTTACGTTTCAATAATTAAATACCACTGGAATATAAAACAATTCTACTTAAAAAAAAATGAAATCTACACTTGATCAAATTGAAGACATTAAAAATAATGGCTATTTCTTAGACTTTTCTACTGTTTTTAACCATGCTTTCGAAAACTATAAAAAAATAGCGCTTTATGCGGGATTAATACTTTTGGTATTTTCGATTTTAGCGTTTTTTCTTGGCGGAGGGCTTTTGGTTTCATTGTATGGAGTTCAGCATTTTAATGAAGAATTTTTAAAAAACCTTCAAAACGAGCAAACATCAACATCTGTACTGGCTATTTACAGCGTAGTAATTGCTTTTTTTGCAGCACTTTTTAGTCCGTTTACTGCTGGTTTTTTAAAAATGGCATATTGTGCAGACAGAGATGAAGAATTTAAATTTTCTACAGTTTTTACCTATTACACATCACGTCATTTTGGACAGCTTTTTATCTCAACATTATTAATTTCACTAGTAAGTGGTTTCATTTCCGTTCTCTTTAATATGGTTGGAATTATTCTTGTTGATACTTTTATTGCACTGGCAATCACTATATTTACCTCATTAGCAATACCTCTAATTATTTTTGGAGATTTAAACGCTATAGACGCCATAAAATCAAGCATTATTATCGTTAGCAAACAACCATTTACAATAATCCTTTTGCTTTTTGTTGCCGGCATTGGCTCTGCCATTGGTTTAATTGGCTGTTGTATTGGCGTAGCCTTTACAATTCCTATCACTTATTCGGTAAAATACGCTTTATATAGCGCTATATTAAATATAGAAGAAGAGAATTCAATTGATTCAATTGGATCTGATTCAGAATAAAAACTGAAGATTCTGAGAACAAAAAGAGCCTGACCTACTCTTTTCAGAAAATTCCAAATTGCTATTACTAAACCAAAACATACCCCAAATACTATGGTAGAAAACTATAGTTTTTTTAACTCATCGATTTTAGGAATCGCCAATTTTGGTGATGCCTTAAAATCGATTGCCACAAATTGGTTTGTTTTTAAATCCGATATTATTTTCTACAATAATCCCAAACTCATCATTTTGGGGCTGTCATTATTCGGTTTTATAGGTTTATTGATTTATCAGTTTTTTAGAATTAAAGCTAAAATTGGCTACTTCATCGAGAAAAAACTGGAAAACGAAACCGCACATAGAGAATATCAATTGTATGCTTTATTCTTTGGAATTTCAATTATTGTAATCGAAATTATTAATGAAATATTCAAGATTCGGCCACGAAGTTTATTAGTTTTTAATGTAATTATCGGATTTTCAGTTTTACTGCTTTATTTAGTTACAGATAAAATCAAATTTCTACGGGACCGAACCCAGAGAATTTTCATTATTTCCTTCTTCATTTACATTGCCTATGTTGCCCGTAACATTATATATCTGCAAAATGATGTTATCCCGATTATTACTTTTCTACTTTCGTTTTTTTTCTCCTACAGTATTTTAAAACCCATAAAAATTTATTGGACTTTCGTATCAATCGTATTTTTATACCTGATTACAACCTTAGTTTTCCATGCAATTCCATTAAAATCATCAATTTTACTGATCAATTTTTGCATTATTGTTTTCATTATTAATCACGTAAATTATGCCGTTTTACTAAACAACAGAGATAATTTCAGGTTTACAAACGAAATCGTTCATAAAGGGAATTCATTAACGATTGCCACAAATAAAAAAGGCGAAGTATTATTTAGCAGTGAAACCATAACAACAATTTTAGGATATTCGCCAGACGAAGTAATGGCAATGGAATTTTGGAAATTAACTGAAGATCCGGAATTTATCAGAGAGAATTATCACAAAACTTATATTGACAATAAACTCTACATTCGAAAACTAAAAAGTAAAAACGGCGAATTCAAATACATTCAATGGAAAGATAAAAAATTCTCTAATGATTTAATTATCAGTATTGGGCAAGACGTTACAGAACAAATTATCGTTCAGGATCAATACAAAAACCTGATTCAGACCGCGACCGATATTATTTTTGAGATTAATGTCGATGGTTATTTTACTTTTATCAATGAATTTGGATATTCTATTTTGGGTTATGCCGAAGAAGAAGTGATTTCGCATCATTATTCAAATTTTATTCATGAAGATTATATCAAAAATGCTGTTGATTTCTATGAGAATTTAGAACAAAATGAACTTAATTATCCGACCATTGAAATTCCGGTTATAAAGAAAAACGGCGAAGAATTATGGATTTCACAAAAGGTTATTATTCGCAAAAATGATTTGGGCGAAACAAATGGCTACGCTGGTATTGCAAGGGATATTACGGAGATAAAAAACATCGAAAACGAGAAAAAAAGACGTCTCGAAAAAATCGAAGCCTACAATAATTCGACCAAAAAATTATCGACAACAGATTTTCGCTGTTACAGCGATTTGCAAACCGTAATTGATTTTATTATTCAGGAAGCGGCAACAGTTTCTAAAACAAACAGAGTTAGTTTTTGGAAATATTCAAACGATACCATAACCTGTCGAAATTTATTCAGCCAGGACAATCAAAGTTTAAACGATAAAAACATTCTCGATAAAGAATCTTATCCAATCTATTTTGAAACCTTAAAAAGCAAAGCCATCATCAATGCTTCTGATGTATTTAATAAACTGGAAACATCTGAATTTCAGCAAATTTACTTCATCAAAAACAAAATAAAATCGATGCTTGATGTCCCGATTTTTTTAAACGGACAATTGGCAGGGGTTGCCTGTTTTGAAAGTACAGAGGAAAAAAGAGAATGGGATAATGAAGATATTAATTATGCGAGAACAATTTCGGATGTAATTTCACTGGCAATTTCTTCTCAAATGAGACTTAAGGCCGAGAAAAAACTGGAACTTAAAAGTGAATTATTATCGGCTTTGGCGCTTTGTACAGAGAAGTTTTTATTGAGCAAAAGTCCGCAAAAAATGTTTCAGGAAACTTATGAAATTATTGGAAAGGCATCAAAAGTAGATCACATTTTTTATTACGAAAAAAATTTTGAAACCAATACCATCAGCCAAAAATACAAATGGACCCGGGAAGGAATTGAACGTCAAATAACGAAACTGCAAAATTTTACCGAAGACAATTTAAAGGAAATCATCTTGCACTCTCAAAATAAAAAAGTTTTAAGCACCTTAACCCGAAATCTGGAAGATACCTACTTTAAAAATTTACTCATTACCAATAATATTAAATCGATATTGATTTTGCCTCTGTTTGCCAATAATAACTTTTCGGGTTTTATTGGTTTTGATGATTGTACGCGGGAAAGAAAATGGTCTGATGATGAAATTTATATCTTCCAGACTCTTGCCAATAATATTTCATCGGCGTTGGACCGAAACAGAAATCAGGCAAAAATCAAGGAAAGTGAAGATGCAATAAAAGCAAAAGAACTGGCAGAAGCAGCAAATAAATCTAAATCGGATTTCCTGGCCAATATGTCGCACGAAATACGAACTCCGTTAAATGGAATTATCGGTTTTACGCATTTGCTTATGAAAACGAATCTTGAAGAAATTCAGGAAAAGTACATGACAACCATTAATCAATCGGCACATTCATTACTTGAAATTATCAATGATATTCTTGATTTTTCTAAAATTGAAGCCGGAAAACTCGAACTTTTTATTGATTTGTATGATATTCAAAAGATACTGGGACAAGTATTTGACTTAATTATTTTTGAATCGAACCAAAAAAATCTTGATCTTGAATTAAATGTTGATCCGAATGTTCCTAAATATATCTGGACAGATATTGTGCGATTGAAACAAATTTTGATCAATCTTTTATCAAACGCCATAAAATTTACCAACGAAGGATCTATAAAACTAAATGTTTCGGTAATCGAAAAGAAATCAGAAGAAAATTATATTCTTCGCTTTTCTGTTGTTGATACCGGAATTGGAATATTAGAGCAAAATCAGAAGAAAATTTTCAAGGCCTTTTCACAAGAAGATAGTTCTACAACGAGAAAATTTGGAGGAACAGGGTTGGGACTTACGATCTCGAATCAATTACTGGCTTTAATGGAAAGCCGTTTGCAGCTTGAAAGCAGAATCAACAAAGGAAGTACATTTTATTTTGATTTGAATTTGAATATTAGTCATAAAAGTATCAACGAAAAATACAAGGAAATTCTAAAAAACAGAAATCCTGATTATGCATTGAACTATTATTCTAATCAAAAAAAACTAAATATTTTGATTGTTGAAGATAATAAAGTAAACATGCTTCTTTTAAAAACAATTGTAAAAAACCTTAATTTAAATACTATTATTTTTGAATGTGAAAATGGCTATGAAGCTGTAAATCAAATTGAAAACATTAATCCTGATTTAGTTTTTATGGATATTCAAATGCCAATTATGAATGGTTATGAAGCAACAAAAGCAATTAGAAATACTTTAAGCGGCAAAAATATTCCGATAATTGCTGTTACGGCAGGCGCCGAGAAAGATGAGCGAAACAAATGTATTTCGGCCGGAATGAACGATTATATTTCTAAACCAATCATTCGCGGAACTGTGGAAGAAGCTTTATCTAAATGGATAAAATAATAAAGTAAATCATTTTAATAGAACATATTTTACAAAAAAATATATAAATTCGTACAACAAAATTTATAATAACTTTTAATATAATAAATATGAAATGGCTAGGCAGAAGACAAAGTGATAACGTAGAGGACAGAAGAGGACTTTCTGGAGGAAAAGTAGCTGTTGGTGGTGGAGTTATTGGTATAATCATTTTGTTATTAAATGTTTTTGGTGGCGAAACAGGCCAAACTATTGGAAATGTCTTAGAGCAAGTCCAAGGCGGTCAACAACAAACTGAAGCCGCTGCACCATTAAGCAAGGAAGATGAGGAAATGGGGGACTTTGTCAGGGTAATTCTGGCTGATAACGAGGATATCTGGAGTAAAATATTTGAAGAAAACGGAATGACATATAAAAACCCAAAATTGGTGCTTTTTAGAGGTTCTGTTCAAACTGCTTGCGGTGGAGCTTCTTCGGCATCGGGACCATTTTATTGTCCAGGAGATCAAAAAGTATATATGGATTTAGGTTTCTTTGAAGAGCTTAAAACAAAATTTGGTGCCAAAGGTGGTGACTTTGCAATTGCGTATGTTATAGCACACGAAATTGGGCATCACGTGCAAACCTTATTAGGAACCTCGGCTAAAATGCATCACGAACAAGAAGGAAAAAGCGAAGCAGAAGCTAATAAACTTTCGGTTGCATTAGAGCTGCAAGCAGATTTCTACGCCGGAGTATGGACACACTACAATCAGAAAAATTTAGATACTGATGATATCGACGAAGCTTTAAGTGCTGCAAATGCTGTTGGTGATGACGCCATTCAAAGCAAAATGAGCGGTCAGGTTGTTCCGGACTCATTTACACATGGGACTTCAGAACAAAGAATGTACTGGTTTAAAAAAGGCTTTAAAACAGGCGATATTAAACAGGGAAATACTTTTGAGGAAATTCGATAATACAAACCAAATATAATTAACCAACTAAAAGCATGATTTAAACGTCATGCTTTTTTTGTTTCACAAAAATAAATATTCCAATGTTGTGTGTTTTTGAACCATATAAGTTATATAAGTTCATTTAATTATGTGGAGTAATCTTTGTCAAAGTTTTAAACTTTGACAAAGATTGGCGGTTTTGTTTGTAGATCGTAGCGTCCCCGTGGTTGAAACCACGGATTATAATCGTAATCGATTGGAATTTGGAATTTATTTTTTGGAATTTATTTCTTTATTCTTTTAAACATAGCCAATGGTTTCAACCATTGGAACACAATACATTTCCGTAATACATTTTCACGATTCAATTTCAAGATCCATAACCTGTGTCCCCGTGGTTGAAACCACGGGCTATATTCAAAATTGGAGTTGGGATTTGAAATTTGAATCTGGTTTTTGGAATTTGGTCCCGAAGCCTCGGGATAAAATTTAGAATTTAAATTAGGCGCACAAAAAAAGCCTTGAATTTCTTCAAGGCTTTAAATTTCTGGGTGGCTGACCGGGTTCGAACCGGCGACCCGCGGCACCACAAACCGCTACTCTAACCAGCTGAGCTACAACCACCATTTTGCTTAGCGGTTGCAAATATACAACTAATGTTTACTTCCGCAAATAAAAAATTGAAAAAATATTGAACTTTTTACATCAAATCTTCTAAGCTATTGACTGCCAAACATCTTTCGACAGTAAAACCTTCAGCAAAATCTTTGTTAACAAGCCTTCCTAAGTCCTGCGCACGGTAATTTAGGCTTTCCAGAAAGTTTTTGCTTGTTATTGGCGTTGCAGGTTCTTTTGAATTCGGATCGTAAAACTGAGTTTTATAAGCCAAAACTGCCTCTACCTTTTTTTGTTCAAAACCTGTAATGTCAACAACAAAATCAGGTTCTAAGTTTTTCCACTGAATATAATGGTAAACCACTTTGGGTCTCCAGGCTTCTTGTTTCTCTCCGTCGATCGAAGTTTCGATTTTCATTAACCCTGATAAAAAACAGGCGTCAGAAACTAATTTACTTCCTTTTCCATGATCGATATGGCGATCGTCAACCGCATTGCACAAAACGATTTCAGGTTTGTATTTACGAATCATTTTAATAACTTCAAGCTGGTGCTTTTCATCATTTACAAAAAAACCGTCACGCATTTCTAAATTTTCACGTACTAAAACGCCTAAAATTTTTGCCGCAGCTTTTGCTTCTTCGTCTCTTGTTTCGGCTGTTCCGCGCGTTCCTAATTCGCCACGGGTTAAATCAACGATTCCCACTTTTTTACCAAGGGAAACTTCTTTTAATATAGTTCCTGCGCAACCTAATTCTACATCGTCCGGATGTGCGCCAAAGGCTAATATGTCTAATTTCATCTGCTTTTTGTTTTCTTTGTTTCAGGTTTTAAGTTTCAAGTTCTAAACTTTGGCTGAAAACTAAATAATCTTTTTTATTTTCTTTGTTTTACGTTTCAGGTTCACGTTCCAACAACTTGAAACCTGAAACCTGAAACTTTTATTTTTAACAACTACTGTTCTTTTTTATATTCAAAACTCTTTTCATCGTCATCGATTTATTGACGCTTTCCTCCCACTCTTTCTCCGGAATGCTTTCTTTGGTAATACCGCATCCCATGTATAAAATGGCGCTTTTTTCCTGAATTTGCATACTGCGTAAATTTACGAATAAATCAGAACTTACTGTTTTACGCGCAAAACTGCTGTTTAATTCTCCCAGAAAACCAGTGTAAAAAGTTCTGTCATAGTTTTCATTTTCAATAATAAATGCTTTTGCTTTTTTCTTTGGCAAGCCGCAAACTGCTGGCGTTGGATGCAAGGTATCGATAACTTCTTCAAGTGTCGAATTATCATTTAAAACTCCCGAAATATCGGTTTTAATATGCCAGATCGATCCGGCTTTTATGCTGTAAGGTTCTGTAACAATAACTGATGACGCTACTTCGCGCAATCTTTTTACGATAAAATCAGTAACATATTGCTGTTCGTCTTTTTCTTTTTGCTGCCAAAGAATTTCTTCTTCCAGATTTGCTTTTTGAGTTCCGGCAAGAGATGTGGTTTCAAAAACATTTCCATTTGCTTTTAATAATTGTTCTGGTGTTGCTCCCATCCAAAAACCAATCTGGGGATGAAAAAAGCAATAGGAAAAAGTCGTTGGATACAAATGAATCAAACGCTGAAAAGTAATCACAAAATCAAGATCTGTCAATTCCAATTTTTCATTTCGGGATAAAACTACTTTTTTGAATTCTTCGTTTTTAATGGCGTCGATTCCTTTTGTAACTAAATCTTCGTATTGAGTTTTTGCTTCAGGATCAAAACCTAAATCATCAATTTCATTAAAATCAAATTTAATTTCCTTTTGTTCGGTACTTATAATTTTGGATTGCTTTTCGGGAATTAAAATCAATTGTTTCTCATCAAAAGAAGCAAAAACAAATCCCTGTTCGCTGTAATCTGTAACTGTATATAAAGTATCGTCTTGCTGTAAAAAGGCAAAAAGAAGCGACGAATTGGGTTTAGAATAAATTACAAAAGGCAATTTTTGTTCCTGGTGTTTTCGGATTGTAGAAAAAAAGTCGTTCATAATTAGTTAGCTTTTTTATCTAAAACCATATTAGTCAATTTACAAAGTGAAATTAAATTTCCTTCTTCATCGGTAATTTTAATTTCCCATAAATGAATACTTCTTCCTTTATGAATAATTCGTGCTGTACCAAAAACCCAGCCTTCGCGAATACTTTTTAAGTGGTTTGCCGAAATTTCGATGCCGCGTACTTCCTGTAATTTTGTATCAATAAAGAAGAAAGACGCTGCACTGCCAACACTCTCCGCTAAAGCAACCGAAGCGCCTCCGTGTAAAAGTCCCATTGGTTGATGAACGCTTGGGTTTACAGGCATTTTGGCTACTAAAAAATCTTCGCCTGCATCAATATATTCGATTTTTAGCGTCTCCATCAAGGTGTTTTTGGTAAACTGATTGCAGCGCTCTAATATTTGTTCTTTGGTATAATTCATTAAAATGGACTTTAAAATCGTAAAATTAAAGAAAAGATGAGTTACAAATTCGAAAATCCAATTCTATTATTTAAAATCAGCTTCAAACATGTAAGTTTTTTGTTATTTTTACAGAACAATAAAAATATTTGATACAAATTACACAGATTAAATTTTATTAGCAAAGAATAGAAAATCATTTAAACCTGTACAATCTGTGGCAAAAAAACAACTTCATTAAAATGCGTCAATACTTTACATTCTTCATTCTTGGTTTGCTTATAACTTTTAGTTCCTGCCGAACTGATTTTGATACCGTTGCCAGTTCGGGAGATTTAAAGTTTTCAAAAGATACCGTTTATTTAGATACCGTTTTTAAAAATATTGGTTCAAGCACGTATCAACTAAAAGTGTACAATAAAAGTAAAGATGATATTTCGATTCCAACCATTCAGCTTAAAAAAGGATTGAATTCTAAATACCGAATGACGGTTGACGGAATGAACGGAAACAATGGCAAAATCTTCAATGATGTAACGCTTTTAGCCAAAGACAGTTTGTATATTTTTATAGAAACAACGGCGGATATTACAGATGCAAACCCAACCGATTTTTTATATACCGATGAAATTCAGTTTGATGGCGGTTCGAATCTTCAGGAAGTAGCTTTGGTCACTTTAATTCAGGATGCCGTTTTTCTTTATCCGAAACAAAATCCTGACGGAACAAAAGAAAAAATCGAGATTGACGGAAAATCAGTTGATGGTTTTTATTTGGATGAAAATGATGCGGTAAACGGAAATGAGCTGATCTTCAACAATCAGAAACCTTATGTAATTTATGGTTTTGCAGGAGTTCCGGAAAGTAAAACTGTCATTTTTGAGGCCGGAGCGCGAGTTCATTTTCATGCCAATTCAGGACTTTTTGTAGACAACAATGCTTCTCTTCAAATTAACGGAGATGTTTCAACGACCGAAAAACTCGAAAACGAAGTTGTTTTTGAAGGCGATCGTCTGGAACCTGAATATTCTGATGTTCCCGGACAATGGAGTTCTATTATTTTTTCTAAAGAGAGCACCAATCATTCGATCAATCATTTAACGTTGAAAAATGCAACGATTGGTTTATCAATTCAAAATCAGGATGAAACAGCTTTTCAAATCAAAAATACTCAAATTTACAATTGTGCCGAATATGGAATTTTAGCTCAAAATGCTCATCTTAATGGTGAAAATATTGTCATCAATTATTCTGGTTTGGCAAGTTTGTCTTGTGTTTATGGCGGAAATTATAGTTTTACGCATTGTACTTTTTACAATAATTGGCAAAGCAGTTCACACTTTGCAGTGAATTTAAGCAATAGTTTGGCTGGCGCAACTCCCGAAACGAATCCGTTGATTCAGGCAACTTTCAATAACTGTATTATTTATGGTTCGAGTACCAACGAATTCAATTTGAGTAAAAATACTGCGGCAGCTTTTGTATATCAATTAAACAATTGTCTATTAAAATTTAGCAGTTCTTCATCAAATCCAGATTATCAGTTTAAAACAGATACAGAACATTATAATCAAATTATCTTAAACGAAAATCCGAAGTTTTATAATGTTAATCTCAACAAATTCAATATAGACAATACTTCTCCCGCTTTCGCGAAAGGAAATCAGGCGTATATAATTCCGTTGGATATTATTGGAGCGACAAGAACTTCTTCTCCAGATTTGGGCGCTTATCAGAGTGATGTTTTTCCAAAATAAAGATTTGCCACGAAGGCGCTAAGACGCTAAGTTTTTTTTAAGTAACCATTAAACGTACTGTTTGTGATTTCTCGTTCCTCGAAATGACAAAAATGAGAAAAAAAAACTTTGTGCCTTAGCGCCTTCGTGACAAAAAAACACAACCGTAAGAAAATATATCCAAAAATAATCATTCCTTAACTCAGCGTATTTATAAAAGTAGTAGATTTGTTACAATTACAAAATTAAACTTCTCATAATCAATTTATTGAAAAGTTTATTTTGAAGTATTTTCAACCAAACCTAAAAACTATTTTATGAAAAAAATTTACTCTTTTTTATTCCTACTACTTTTTACAGTCAGTTTTGCGCAGATTCCAAGTGGTTATTACAACACCGCAACAGGAACAGGTTACACTTTAAAAACACAATTATACAACATTATTAAAGGTCATACTGACAACGGTTATGCAGGTTTGTACACGACGTATCAAACTTCTGATGTTGATAATTTTTACGAAAATGACGGAACTGTTCTGGACATGTATTCTGAAAATCCATCGGGAACAGATCCTTATAATTATAGTACAGGAAGTACGCAACGCTGCGGAAATTATTCTGTAGAGGGCGATTGCTACAACAGAGAACATATTATTCCGCAATCTGTATTTAATGAGCAGTCACCAATGGTTGCCGACGCGCATTTTATTACGCCAACCGACGGAAAAGTAAACGGAATGCGTTCCAACTATCCGCATGGCACGGTGAGTTCAGCAACTTACACTTCTCAAAACGGAAGCAAATTGGGATCAAGTTCTGTATCGGGATATTCGGGAACTGTTTTTGAACCTGTAAATGCTTTTAAAGGAGATATTGCCCGAATGTATTTTTATTTTGCAACACGTTATGAAAATACCGTTTCTGGTTATTCTTTTCCAATGTTTGATGGTTCTGCCAATAAAGTATTTACAACAGCTTTCTTAAATGTTCTTTTGGCGTGGCATGCACAAGATCCTGTAAGTGCGAGAGAAATTGCGAGAAACAATGCCATTTATGGGCGTCAAAATAATAGAAATCCATACATCGATCATCCGGAATATGTGAATCAAATTTGGGGAGGAACTTCTTCTACAGATTCTCAGGCCCCAACTGCTCCAACGAGTCTGGCTTCGACATCAAAAACTTCAACATCAATTACACTTGCGTGGAATGCATCTACAGATAATGTAGCCGTTACAGGTTATGATGTTTATGCCAACAGCGTTTTCAAAACAACAGTTTCCGGATTATCAGCAACAATAACAGGATTAACGGCTTCAACAAGTTATTCTATTTATGTAAAAGCAAAAGATGCGGCCGGAAATACTTCTGCGTCAAGCAGTACAATTGCCGTAACAACGAACAGCAGCGGAACAGGCGGAAATGCAACAGATTTGCTTTTCTCTGAATACATAGAAGGTTCTGGAAATAACAAAGCGCTGGAAATCGCGAATAATACAGGAAGTTCTGTGAGCTTATCGGCTTACACGATTAAAAAACAAACCAATGGAGCGGGTTCATGGAGTACTGGTTTGGCTTTAAGCGGAACTTTAACCACAGGAAGTAAATTCGTAATTGTAAACAGTTCTATTTCTTCGACCTGTTATTCTACAAGTGCCGCGAATATTTCAACTTCCGGAACGGAATTAATGTTTAATGGAAATGATGCTGTAGGTTTATTCAAAAATGGCGTTTTAATCGACATCATTGGAACTTTTAGCGGCGGAACGGCTAACTTCGCTATTGATGTTACTTTAAGAAGAAAATCGACTGTAACTTCTCCATCGACAACTTTCAATTTAAGTTCGCAATGGGATTCGTATGCAACTGACACTTGCAATAATCTGGCAAGCAAAATCGCGAAACCAATCGACGAAGAAATTATTGATTCTGATGAAATTATCATTTACCCAAATCCTTCTGACGGAAACTTCTATGTTGGTTTTGATAATTTGGATACGACTTATTCTATTGAAATTATTTCGTTTGAAGGACAAAAAGTTTTCGAAAAACAAAATACTACAGATTCAGCCATATCGGTAAGTCATTTGGCAAAAGGAATTTATATTGTTCAAATCATTACAGATTCTAAAACGCTGATTAAAAAAATCATAATCAATTAATTTTCTCACCACATAAGTGATATAAGGAATTGAAGTAAAGTTTGCTCGCGAAGTCATGATGGCTTTGCGAGCATTTTTTTTCATTTTACAAGAATACTTTCGTCTAGTTTGTCATCTCGACGGAGGAGAGATCACACACGGAACTCTACAAAGATTGGCGATTCAGTTTGCGGAGTTTCTAGTGTGATCTCTCCTCCGTCGAGATGACAAACAGTACGATTAATCATTACTTTAACTAAAAACTTTGCGCCTTCGCGCCTTTGTGGCAAAAACTTTAAAAGAGTTTGTTTTCAAATTTGCGCTTGCTATTTATTTAAACTAAATTTGCACCTTCAATACAACAAACTACACATCACAATGATCCATTTCTTTGAAAACCAAAGCAAAACTGTTTTTGCCGTACAAACGCAAAACGAAATTTCGGCTCAAGACATTTCAAAATTAAACTGGCTTTTTGCCAACTCCAATAAGATCGAGAAATCCGCACTGTCGGATTTTTTTGTTGGTCCACGTGCCACAATGATCACACCCTGGAGTACAAATGCTGTAGAAATTACTCAGAATATGGGTATTCCTGGCATCATCAGAATTGAAGAATTTTTTCCGGCAACGGAAGATTTTACAGATTTTGATCCGATGCTTTTTCAAAAATTCAATCAATTAGATCAGGAGATTTTTACGATCAATGTTCAGCCGGAACCAATATTGGAGATCGATGATATTGCGACTTACAACAAAGTTGAAGGTTTAGCTTTAAGCCAGGAAGAAGTTGATTACTTAGATAATCTTGCTGTAAAACTGGGAAGAAAACTTACTGATTCTGAAATCTTTGCTTTCTCTCAGGCAAATTCAGAGCACTGTCGTCACAAAATTTTCAACGGAACTTTTGTTATTGATGGTGAAGAAAAAGAAACTTCTCTTTTCAAATTAATCAAAAAAACATCACAGGAAAATCCTAATGATATAGTATCTGCATACAAAGACAACGTTGCTTTTGTAAAAGGACCAAAAGTGCAGCAGTTTGCACCAAAAACAGCTGACAAACCAGATTATTACGAGATCAAAGAATTTGATTCGGTTTTATCTTTAAAAGCAGAAACACATAATTTTCCAACAACAGTTGAACCTTTTAACGGAGCTGCAACAGGTTCCGGAGGAGAAATTCGTGACCGTTTAGCAGGTGGACAAGGTTCTTTGCCATTGGCCGGAACAGCAGTTTACATGACATCTTATTCTCGTTTAAACGATGACAGAAAATGGGAAAATGCTGTTGAAGAAAGAAAATGGTTGTACCAAACTCCAATGGATATTTTAATCAAAGCTTCAAACGGAGCTTCTGATTTTGGAAATAAATTCGGTCAACCGCTAATTACAGGTTCAGTTTTAACTTTCGAACATGGAGAAAACGACCGTAAAATTGGTTACGATAAAGTAATCATGCAAGCAGGTGGAATTGGTTACGGAAAACTAGATCAGGCAATAAAAAAGAAACCACAAGAAGGCGATAAAATCGTAATTCTGGGTGGAGAAAATTATAGAATCGGAATGGGTGGAGCTGCGGTTTCATCTGCAGATACTGGTGCTTTTGGTTCAGGAATCGAATTAAATGCCATTCAGCGTTCGAATCCTGAAATGCAAAAACGTGCTGCAAACGCGATTCGTGGTTTGGTAGAAAGCGACCATAACCCAATTGTCTCGATTCACGATCACGGTGCGGGCGGACACTTAAACTGTCTTTCTGAATTGGTGGAAGAAACAGGAGGTTTAATCGATTTAGACAAATTGCCTGTTGGAGACCCAACACTTTCTGCAAAAGAAATTATTGGTAACGAATCTCAGGAAAGAATGGGATTGGTTATTGGTCAAAAAGATATTGATATTTTGCAAAGAATCGCCGACAGAGAGCGTTCGCCAATGTATCAGGTTGGAGATGTAACGGGAGATCACCGTTTTACTTTTCAATCTAAATCAAATGGTTCAAAACCGATGGATTATGCTTTGGAAGATTTCTTTGGAAGTTCTCCAAAAACGGTTATGACCGATAAAACTATCGACAGAAAATATGCTGATGTTAGTTACGACGGCGCCAATTTCGAAAGTTATTTAAAAGATGTTTTACGTCTGGAAGCTGTTGCTTCAAAAGACTGGTTAACGAATAAAGTAGACCGTTGTGTGGGTGGAAAAGTTGCTAAACAACAATGTGCAGGACCTTTGCAATTGCCTTTGAATAATGTTGGCGTTATGGCTTTGGATTATTTAGGTAAAGAAGGTATCGCAACTTCTATTGGCCACGCTCCTATTGCTGCTTTGATTGATCCGGTTGCGGGAAGCAGAAACGCTATTGCAGAATCATTATCAAACATTATCTGGGCACCAATTAAAGACGGATTGAAAGGAATTTCATTATCAGCAAACTGGATGTGGGCTTGTAAAAATGAAGGTGAAGACGCTCGTTTATACGCTGCTGTTGAAGGCTGTTCTGAATTTGCAATTGAATTGGGAATCAATATTCCGACAGGAAAAGATTCACTTTCGATGAAACAAAAATATCCAAATGACGAAGTAATTGCACCGGGAACGGTAATTATTTCTGCAGGAGGAAACTGTACAGATATTAGGAAAGTGGTTGAACCGGTTTTACAAAAAGACGGAGATTCAATTTATTATATCAATTTGTCTCAGGATGATTTCAAATTAGGAGGTTCTTCTTTTGCACAAATCAGAAATACTATCGGAAAAGAAACTTCGACAATAAAAGATGCTTCTTTCTTCAAAAATGCGTTTAATACGATTCAGGAATTAATCGGCGAAAGCCAGATTTTAGCGGGTCACGATATCGGAAGCGGTGGTTTAATTACAACTCTATTAGAATTGTGTTTTGCTGATGTGAATCTTGGAGCTAAAATTGATTTCAGCGCTTTCGCGGAAAAAGATTTATTGAAAATTCTTTTCGCTGAAAACATCGGAATCGTTTTCCAGGCAAAATCTGATGCTGCTGTTGAAGCGAAATTGAAACAAAATAATATCGAATTCTTCAAAATTGGTTCAGTTCAAAGTACGCCAAGTTTGGAATTTGGTCCCGAAGCCTCGGGATATAATTTGGATATTGCGGAGTATAGAGATGTTTGGTTTGAAACTTCTTATTTATTAGATCAAAAACAATCTAAAAACGGAACTGCAAAAGCACGTTTTGAAAACTATAAAAATCAAGCTTTAAATTATACTTTCCCAGCTCACTTTACTGGTCAGGCTCCTGTAATTGATGCTTCTAAACCAAGACCAAAAGCAGCTATTATTCGTGAAAAAGGAAGTAATTCTGAGCGTGAAATGGCAAATGCAATGTATTTGGCTGGATTTGATGTAAAAGACGTTCACATGACCGATTTAATTTCTGGTCGTGAAACTCTTGAAGATATTCAGTTTATTGGTGCGGTTGGAGGATTCTCTAACTCAGATGTTTTAGGTTCTGCAAAAGGTTGGGCCGGAGCTTTCTTATACAACGAAAAAGCAAAAACAGCTTTGGATAATTTCTTCAAAAGAGAAGATACTTTATCTGTTGGAATCTGTAACGGTTGCCAGTTGTTTATGGAATTAGAAGTAATTAATCCGGAGCATGAAGTGCACGGAAAAATGCTTCATAACGATAGTAACAAACACGAAAGTATCTTTACTTCTGTGAAAATTCAGGAAAACAATTCGGTTATGTTATCGACATTGGCCGGAACTACTTTAGGAGTTTGGGTTTCTCACGGAGAAGGTAAATTCAATTTACCAATGGGTGAAGAAAATTACAACATTGTTTCGAAATACGCTTACGAAGGATATCCTGCAAACCCAAATGGTTCTCATTACGATGTAGCCATGATGTGTGATAAAACAGGTAGACATTTGGTTACAATGCCTCATATTGAGCGTTCGACTTTTCAATGGAACTGGGCACATTATCCAAAAGACAGAAATGACGAGTTTACACCTTGGCATGAAGCTTTTATCAACGCCAGAAAATGGATTGAGAATAACTAATATTTTACTAAAAATGCTCGATAAATTCGAGCGTTTTTTTTTGCTACGAATTCACGAATTTTACTAATTAATATTGACTAAAATAAATTCGTGAATTCGCGGCAAAAAAAAAAAAAATGCCTCAGCACTATCCCTATTAGCTGAGGCATTTTTATTTAAAACCTTTTGGTGCCGAAGCAACTCCTGTTACAACATTTGATGCACTTAAAGCAAACAACCCTGAAGTGATCGAATCTTGTCCCCCAAAAAAAGATTCTCCACGATTGTATTGCTAAACAATACGTCTCTTGCCCTCCGACCAACAAGCCTGAGTCAATCGCTGCAACGGTCCACCAAGGTTCTGCATCTGGTGGCGGCGTCTTTTTTTAATAAAACGCCTCCACAAATTTGAGTATTAGTTCCACACTTACTCATTTTATATAAAAAGCAGTTTCAGTATTCAAGAATAATGGCTGCCTGTTTTTGCTTTTCTGTTTACTAATTTTAGCGAGGTAAAACTACTCTTTACTTCAAAGAATTAATAAGGGAATTTCCCGTTTCTTATAGGGGAAAAACACCCTTTTTTCATTTCTTCATAAAAAACAACTCTGAGGTTTCATAAACTGCATAATTCAGAAAAATCAGAAGAATATCAGTTACTTATTCAATAAAACCCTTCTGAAAATAAAAAGTTTAAAAAAACACATTCATATTTATTTCCGATTTCTTTTTCTATTGAAATTTGAACTATATTCGCCAAAAAGTTCCTGCCACGAAAACTTTTTTAACCCAAAAACATTAAAACCTACATACAATGAAAATCCTAAGAATACTTCTTATTGCATTATTTTTTATTGCTACAAAATCTCATTCACAAGTTCAGGTAGATGCCATTAATTACAAAAATCATGAGCGTTATATAACAACTACACTTAATTATCCCGTTCCGGGAACTTATTTACCAATAGGTCAAAAAGCGCCTAGTACGGTCTTAAACCCTGATGGAACTGGCGTTATCCAGAATGCAGATTTAAGTAAAAGTAAAATTAACTGGGGAATTGAATGTACCGACGAAGGCACACCCATTTTTAAGGAAGGTTTTAATAGCGCATCTTATACTTTTTGGTACAGAATTACAGACAGCGAAGAGTGGAATTACACACAGCTTTCTATACATTTCCTTAAGAAAAGAATGTTCCTGATGGGAGAAAGAGTAAAAGAATATGAAGATTATAACGTACAATAATTGTGCATTAATTTAAATATTTCTTTGTTTTTTCTAAATTTTGCTACAAAAAAGAAAACGTTTTCGTTCATTTTCAATAGTACCTATAATTTTTCCCATAAAATTTCATAAAAATAAAAATTATACCTTATTTTTATTTAATTTGCAGTAAAATTCAATATATTAAACATGGTTTCAATCACACGCCTTTTTGATTTTCCTTATTATCAACAAGAGACTTATAACCTTCCGGTTGCTTTGGCAACTAAAAAAAACGGGGTTTGGGAAAAAACATCCACACAGGAATATATTGCAAAAGCTAATGCTGTTTCGAGAGCATTATTGCGCATGGGTGTTCAAAAAGATGACAAAATTGCTTTAATTACTTCTAATAATCGTACGGAGTGGAATATCATGGATATTGGTATTTTACAAACGGGAGCACAAAATGTTCCTATTTACCCAACAATTGCCGAAGAAGATTACGAATATATATTAAACCACAGCGGCAGTATTTACTGTTTTGTTTCGGATACCGAAGTATTGCGAAAAGTAAATGCCATAAAAGCGAATGTACCCACTTTAAAAGAAGTGTATACATTTGATGAAATTGCAGGTGCCAAACATTGGTCTGAATTATTGACTTTAGGCGCAGACGAAAGCAACCAGGCTGAAGTTGAAGCTATAAAAGACAGTATTAAAACAGATGATTTAGCCACAATAATCTACACATCCGGAACTACAGGAAAACCAAAAGGAGTAATGTTATCGCACAAAAATATTGTGTCGAATGTTTTAGACAGTGCGCCAAGAATTCCGTTTGATGCAGGAAAAAGCACCGCTTTGAGCTTCCTGCCTATTTGCCATATTTTTGAAAGAATGATTTTGTACATCTATCAATATTATGGTGTTTCGGTTTATTTTGGAGAATCGATTGATAAAATTAGTGATAACTTAAAAGAAGTTCAGCCAACTGTAATTACAGCGGTACCAAGACTTCTGGAGAAGGTTTACGATAAAATTTATGCCAAAGGCGGCGAATTAACCGGCATTAAGAAAAAACTATTTTTCTGGGCTATTGATTTAGGTTTAAAATACGAACCATACGGAGCCAATGGTTTTTGGTATGAATTTCAGTTAAAAATTGCCAGAAAACTTATTTTCAGCAAATGGAAAGAAGGATTGGGTGGAAAATTAGATTTAATGGTTTCCGGGAGTGCTGCTTTACAGCCACGTTTATCAAGAGTTTTTGCTGCTGCAGAAATTCCGGTTATGGAAGGTTACGGATTGTCTGAAACATCACCGGTAATTGCCGTAAACGATCAAAGAAACAAAGGTTTCAAAATTGGAACCGTTGGAAAAGTAATTCGCAACGTTGAAGTAAAAATTGCCGAAGACGGTGAAATTCTTTGCAAAGGACCAAACGTAATGTTAGGTTACTATAAAGATCAGGAAAAAACAGATGAAGCTTTAAAAGACGGATATTTCCACACGGGAGATATTGGTGAAATTGATAGCGAAGGTTTCCTTAAAATTACCGATCGTAAGAAAGAAATGTTTAAGACTTCGGGCGGAAAATACATTGCACCTCAGCTTATAGAAAACGCCATGAAACAATCTCGTTTTATTGAGCAGATTATGGTAATTGGTGAAGGCGAAAAAATGCCTGCAGCTTTTATTCAGCCAAACTTTGAATTCGTAAAAGAATGGGCAAAATTGCATAAAGTAACTTTAGGAAATTCTAACGAAGAAATCGTGAAAAACGAACAAGTTGTAAAACGTATTGACAACGAAATCGAAGAAATCAACAAAAAATTCGGACACTGGGAACAGATAAAACGTTTTGAATTAACTCCGGATGTTTGGTCTATCGATGGCGGACAACTGACTCCTACTTTAAAACTTAAGCGTAAAATTATCAAAGAAATCTACAAAGATCTTTACACTAAAATATACGGTCAAAATTAAATAAATCAAGATAATACAAACCAACTGAAAACGGCTGTCGATTGACAGCCGTTTTTTTATTGGTCTTTATAAAATGCTTCTGTAAGATAGAAAACTGTATCTATGAAAAATAAATTATCATCAAAAGTTAGAACATTTTCATCATGTAAATCTTCAAGAATAATACCAACTTCTGGATTAAAATAATCGTTATTTCTAGTATTAACAAAACCATTAGAAATTAAAAACTGCTTTACATTTTCTAATTCCGTATCACAATTAGATTCTACAAATTTCTGTTCTACAACAGCATAAAGTGTATCATCTTGTTCATAAAATCCAATTAATTGATAAGCTGTATCAGGAAAAAAGTAATTATTTAATAATAAATTATTGAAATAATCTTTCCAAGACTCATAATAAATACTATCGTTTAGCTTGATTACTTTGTGTTTGTTTTGAAGATAAACTTTTTGCTCAGCGCCAGAAGAGATAAAAGCATTAATATTTATATAAGTAATCCAAAAACTGTTTCGATTACAAAATTCTTTTATCAACGCTGTTTCTTCACTTTTGATTTGCTTGCCTGACTCAAACGTTCCGCTTGCGCTCTTGCTTTTTCTAAGGTAACGGGAGATTGTTTGGATAGAATTTCCATGCCTAACTTGGCTCTTTCCTGAAATGATATTTTGTAGTTCATTTTTCATGAAGTTTATAATGCAAATATAAAGATTTAAAGTTTAGTATTATTGGTTATTCAATCGAAGTAAGAAAAAACATATATTTACAACACGCGAAAACAACCAAGACCGTATTTAATCATATTAAAAAAAATTCAATAAATAAATAAATATATTATTGATTACTTCAAAGATTAAATAATTAAAAAACTTATCTGAACCAATTTAAACAAAGAGAAAATTGAAAAAAAATATTTTATTATCAGTGTTAGTTTGCTTACTATTTTCTTGTTGTAAGAAAAAAACAATAATTGAAAATGAATTAGATACAATAGGAATCAATAAAGAAAATTATAATGTAATCGACACATTTTTTTATGAAAGTAAAAAAATAAAAACTTTACGGTTTTACAAAGAAAAATCAGATTACATTATGGTTGGGTTTTACGAATCGGGAAAAAAGAAATCAATTGTCAATATTAAAAATAATAATCAAATTTATGATACAATTATTGATTGGTACGAAAATGGAAGACCTAAATGGGTCCGTAAATATGACAATAATGGAGTACAGATAGGAAAAAACATTAATTTTAGAGAAAATGGAAGCCTTGAACATGAGTATGATAATGAAAAAGAAGAATCAACCGATTATTGGCCAAATGGAAAACCAAAATTTAAATTCGTAGAAAACGTATCGCAAAGTTATCATTATCTCAATGGCAACTTTATGGAAAAATATACACACAAAACACAAAAAAAAGGTGAATATAACGTAGAATATTTTAATGAAAATGGAGGTTTGGTTTTTTCAGGACTTTATAGAAAAAGGATTCTTTTTAAAGACAATTTAAGATATAATGGAAAAATCATTTGCTATTTTAACAATGGAAAAATTTCACATTTTGAAAATATTGTAAATGGAATTCCGAATGGAAAATTTTATGCTTATTATGGTAATGGGAATCTAAAATATGAAAGTAAAGTAGAAAATGCGGAAGAGATTTATTATAAAGGATATTATGAAAATGGAAAAGTTAATATTATTCGAGACGGAATAAAAAATACTTTTACGCAGTGGGACGAAAAAGGAAAACTAATAGAACAAGTACCTCTTACGGGAGATTAGCTAGAAACAACTAAGTATTTTTATCAAATCAATCGTGTGTTTTTTACGGATCATTATTTTTACAGAAACCCGCAACAGGACTCGTTTGATATTGTAAATTTCAAAGTTTTACTTTTAGTTTAATCATTAAACATTTGGTCAATTATTTTTTTAATTATTTTTAGTTAAGGGTCATTTTTTATCATTTCAAACTTCTTTTTGGTCAAAATGAGCCAGGTCGAGCTCTCCTTTTTTATGATCTAAAACAAAAAAAGCGTCCCGATAAGGACGCTTTTATATATTTATGTTGAGTTTGTAACTACAATTTACACTTCAATTCATTAAAATACATACCACATCCTGAACATTGAGCCGGAGAAAATCCCGCTAAACGATCGCTATATTGTCTTACTGACAGATTGATATGTATGTTTTTAATTTTCATTTCGGGGCAAATGTAAGCGTTTTATTAATATAATTTAACAATTCTATAGTATTAGTCCTGAAATATTTATCGGATTGTTTAAAAATTTTAACCTAAATTTTCCCTGAAAAGCCCGGATAAACCTTAATAATTTTATATTTTTGAGAATATACGCACTCTCATTCAGCCCAGAAACAAATATGAAAAAATACCTCAAATACATCGATGGAAATTCCGATAAGTTTTGGCAAATTGAAGTTACAGGATTAGAATATACGGTGACTTACGGCAAAAACGGAACTTCGGGAACTTCTCAAACCAAATCATTTTCTACAGACGAAGAATGTCTGAAATCAGCAGAAAAAATACTTGCCGAAAAAGTAAAAAAAGGATATTCAGAAACCGGTGATGTTGCCGTTGCCTCAAAACCAAAAACAGCTAAAAGTGCTAAATCTGATGAAGTTATTGAAGAATATGACACTATCATAAAATCTAAAAATATTGATTTGCTTTTGCCTTTTCTAAAAGAAAAATCAAAAGGAAATATTGAGGCTTTAAAAAAACAGATTAAGAAAAGTAAGCGTTACTTTATGACATATACTGATCTTACAAAAGATCCGGGTTATGTAAAAAAAGACAAACACGATTATGGCTGGGGAACCCGCGGCGATAAAAAACAAAGTGATATTATTACCCTTAGTGCCATTGCATTATTCGATAAAACCGAAATCAATTCCTGGGATGAAGCTTTGAGCTTATTGAATGAAATAGACGAAAGGCCTACGGTTCTGGATGTTTTATTGTGGGCAAAACCCAATTGGCTCGATACCTTTATTTTAGATAAAGTAAAAAGACAGGATTGGGTTGGATTTAATTATCATATTCTGCGTAAATTAGAAGAGCATGATTTATTGCAATATAATGCCGAATTATACGCTTTGACCCTTGCGGCAACAAATGAATGGCGTGCAAAGATGAAGACCAGAAGATTCATTAATAATTCATTAAACGACAAACTAACTTATCAAAGGGATATTCCCGAATTGTTTAATTATGAAACGATTCTGCACAATAGTTTCTTTAGAGATAATGATTCTCAAAAACATGATGAATTTCAGACCTGGACGGTTATTTATCAATCTTTATTAGAAGAAAAAAAGATGGATCGCGCATTTTTTATCGAAAATGCCATCCTGATTCAAACCAAAGAATGGAACAATAACCTGAAATCATTTTTTAGAAAAAGAATCGAAGAATTTAATGTTACAGCCGATGAACTTATCATTCATCAGGAAAATATATTCTCTTATTTACACAATCCGTATCCGCCAATAACAAGTTACGGAATTGAATTGATCAAGAAAATGTATGATCATCCAAAATTCAAAACTAAATCATTCCTGGAATGGCTGGAACCTTTAATGATGCGCAGCGATTGCAAAGCAGCCATTAAAAACGTTCTGCCAATATTAGAAAAAATAACTAAATCAAATCCGAAACTAAGCCCGGCAATTGCATCCATTATTGCTGATGTTTATGTCATTGCCGATTTGGCTTTGCAGGAACGCGCTACCAAAATTATTACCAAAATTGCCAACGTAAAAGATAAAGTGCTTAAAGAGAAATTGTCATCGTACGTAACAATGATGCAGGGAAATATAAAATCCGGATTAACGCAATTTTTAGATGAAGATAGTCTGGTTGTTGATGATTCTGCTTTAGAAGAATATGTATTTGACCCTCAAAAAGAGTTATTGCTTACAGAGGAAGTTCAGTTGCCAAAGGATTGGAATGATGTTGTTTTTCAGTTTGGAAATTTCATAAATTCTGATGAAACTGTAGATGCAGAAATTCTGTTGAATATTTATATCTCGCAACGGGATTTGTTTCCGGCAGATTATGCAGCGCAATTGCAGCCCTATGAAAAACAATTGCAGAAACATTATTTTGAAAGTGTTCACAAAAATTTCGTGAAGGCATTTTTACAATCTAAAATCGCCAACATCGATAACAAATTCAATAGTAAAGTCAATCATTATTCAAAGATTAATACCACTTTATTAATGCAGCCTTTGCTGGAGAAAGTTCAGCAAAAAATAGATTCCAATTCTACTTTACCCCTGCTCTCTTTTCCGAGTCATAAACCGTATTGGGTGGCTCCAAAAGTTTTGTTAGAAAGGGTTATTGCGTATCAAAACACCAACGAAGAAATTGATTCTGTCGATCTTGCTATTGCAATCGCGCGTATGCCGAGAGAAAATGTCGAAGATGCCATTCCGTTATTGGATAAAATTGAAGGCGAACTCAAATCCTTATTATCGTTTTGTCTGGGCGTAAACGACAAAATCGAATTAGACGAGACTTCTATGTTCTCGAAACTATTGGCAACAATGGGAAAAACGACCAAAGAAACCGGAAAATTATCGCTTTGGGCGGTTGCGGCAAGAACTTTTTATCCTAATGATACTTTTGCTGAATTTGAAAATACGTATCTGAAAGACATTCCGTTTGTGGTGTCTCCTTTTAAACCGAATGTTCAGTTTAAAGAAAAATGGAATGAATGGACAAATTATCAAACCAAAGAAAAAGAGCGAACGCCATCCTGGTACGAACTAAAATTTGATTTGCCTAATTATTCTAAAATTCCGAATTATTTGCTGTACAGTCTTGATGCTTATCAGCGCTCAAACAGTTGGGATTATTTACTAAATTATGCAGGAAACACCTATTTCTGGCATAGTCTTACTCCTCAAAATTCAGATGCACTGGCATTGACTTTATTGCAAAATTGCGTAACTGGCGATGGAGCAAAACCAGAGTTAAAAGGGTTTCTGGAGATTATAAACCGCCCGGAATTTCGATTCTCGGATATTAGCCTGCTATTGTTTGCATGTACTTTCTTTCAGGAGAAAAAAGATTTACGCTTACTGGCATCTGAAGTTTTGATTCAGTTAATCGAAAAACAAGCTATTGATGTTGAACTTTTTGCTCATAAAATAGCATATCTCACAACAGAAAAATATGGCGTGTTTTTAAGATTAGTCGACGGATTAATTGCCCTGAAAGATGTTTCGCCTTTGCATAATAATGCTTTATTGAAGTTGCTCAACTCTTTCTTTGCCAATCTTGATTTAAAGGAAAAATTGCCAACGAACTTCAAGAAAATCATCGAAAACTATCTGGATGTTTTAACAAAAACCAATCAGAAACCATCTGCAAAAGCAATAGTTTTCTTCGAACAATGGAAAGATAATGCATCGCTTAAATCATTGATTAAGCAAATTTTAAAATAAAGAAAATGACAGATCTAGAATATAATTATAAAGGAATTTCGACTTACAGTAAAACCAAAGGCATTAATAATCTGGTTTTGGCACATCAAACCGAAATCGAAGAAGTCAATAACATTCCGTGTTTTTTCTGGGGAAGTTTGACTGATCCTTATGTTACTGCAAAATGCTGGACTACGATTGCCAAAGTAGTTCGTTCCAGTTTTGGACCCATTCCGCCAAGTCTTCGCGATCCTATTGTTTCGGCAGGATCTGAGCGATTGCGTTTCGAAGGGTTTTCGTCCTGCAACGGCGTTTATGTGCGACTGGACATGAAACCTGAAGCGATCGATGGAGAATTTATTGCTAACGGAACAACAAATGTCGATTTTAATGATCCGATGCTGAATGCTTTGAATGCAATTCAGAAAAACGAAAAAGTAACACTTGCCGTTGGTCAGCAGGATGTTCAGGTTATTACGAGCAAAGCAAAAGTGACCGAGAAAAAAGTAACCTTGCCCATGCGCTGGATAAAAGGTTTAACGAGTGTTCAGTTGTATCTGGCAGATATGGATATTAAGTTTGAATTGAATAAAATTCAGACGATTCAGCTGTTTCAAAGTTTACCAAAAGGGTCTGTAAAAGGCGATTTTTTCATAACCAAAAGAGCCGGAAAATTTATGTTTTCGACTTTGGCTACAGCCGATAGTGTTAGAATTGGCGGTGTTCAAAGATTGCGTTTGTTAGAAGGAATTCTGGCCATTGTAGATAAAATTTTCATCTACGAATCGTCAGACAAACAAACGTGTGCCATAGTCGCCGAATTTGGAAAAATGCAGCTTTTAATGGCTTTTTCTCCAGATTCGTACCGCGGATTTTCTGGCGAAGGAAATGTACTCGAAACCATGACCGAAAACTTACCGATAGAATGGGTTTACGGATTAAACAGTTTATTAAAATCCAACGAAACTTTTGACCCAACGATGCTTTCTATCGAAAATGATATTGATTTTGGCACGATGGATAATCTGACTTCTAATTTATCCTCAATGGGATTATTGGGTTATGATTTAAGCGAAAAAACGCATTTCTACCGTCGTCTCCCTTTTAAAACCGAACGTATTTTATCGCTCAACCCAAGACTTAAAAATGCCAAAAAACTATTAGCTAACGAAGACATCGAAATCGTCGAGCGAAGAGCCGATTATATCGAAGCCAAAGTAAAAGGCTCCGGCGTTGTACACAAAGTAATTATCGACAATAATTCGCAAAGATGTACTTGCGACTGGTTTACGGCTTATCAGGGTAAACGAGGAATTTGTAAACATATTTTGGGGGTTAAGATGATGGTTTCCTGATATTAGTTTTTATATAAAAGAAAATCGCCCTGATGTTGGGGCGATTTTAGACGCAGATTATACGGATTCGCTTTCGCGAAAACGCTGATTTATACGGATTTTTTTTACAATGTGTTTTTCTCTAATTCTCATACGCTTTATTACCGATACAATTCCTCTCTTATTTTAATTAAAGTTTGAATTACTTTCTCTTCGTTTGGCTTTTCAGGAAGAGTTGATGTTTCGTAATGTTTTTCTATTGAAATAATTAAATTATCTGCCATTTCGAGCAAATCATCATATTCCTTATTTCCTGCTTTTATGTCTAATAATTCGTCGCGATTAGCAACACGAATATTTAATTTTTCGGTTGACAGAATTTGTTCTGCGGTTTGCAAAAGTCTGATCGTGTGCATCATGTTTTTGCTGTCGTAATTTTTTCCATGTTGTTGATTTGTATTGTAACGATCTTCGTTTCGTTTATCAATCCAACTCCAATATTCGGTGTATTCTTTGCAATATTTAGAATATCCGTCCTGATTGCAGGACAAATAACCAATTAGCTTTTCGTTTTTAGGAATTGATGAAAGTGAAACTTCATTTGAGCTTTCTTTTTGAATAATTCCTTTATAACCTAAACTTTTATCCAGATCATAAAACAACGCAAACATTCCTTTTGAATTGGGCAAATTCACCAAACCGCATTGTTCCTGATTCAAATTATTTTCTGTCAAGAAACTGTTTGCAGCAATGGTTTCATAACCTTTTAAAACATAACAAAAATCCAAAAGGCTTTTCTTTTCCTTTGGCATTGGGTTTACAATTTTCTTGTTTAAACCTCTCGCTTTTTTGATTTGCGTTACTGCATAACCCGCAAAAGAATCTTTACAGAGTTTAGATAGAAAATCTTCTAGTTGCAAATGTTCCATTAACGGATGTTTGTACAAAATACAATCTTCCGGAGAAGCTAGAATCTCAAGAATATTAGGATTATTTTTAAGCAGTAATTCTACAAAACGACCAATTTCGTAATAAACCTCATCATTGGTCTCATTACTTATTTGCGGAATATAATCTAATCCAAAGAATTTTTCTTTTGGCAAATAATAAACGCCTTTGATATCGGTATCTGATGTTGGCGTATTTAACCCAAAAGATTTACTTCCCGAAATAACTTCGAAAAGGATTAGGTTTTGAGATTTTAGGGTTTGGATGGTCATTTTAATTAATTTACATGATTACGCCAATGATCAGGAAAATATGGTGTTTTATAATAATAGTGTGCAATAGTTCTTAGTGCAGAAAATCCACATCTGTCAGTCCTATATTCAAACTGAAATTCTTCCTTTCTTTTTGAAAGTTTCTTTTTAAAATCTTCAAATAATAATTCTTTGTCAAATTCTGAAAACATACTTGTTTCAATCTGATAGCCATCATTAACTGACCTTGAAAATAATTGTTCTTCTAAATCATTTTCGGTGTCTTCAATTAGATGTTTTGAATTTGAATTAATACTATGATGCGGGATAAATAAACCCAAAGTAATATCGTTTTCAACAATAAATTTTCTTGTATCATAATATGTTTCCTCTAAATCTAAAATTGCAATATATTCCATTATCACTGCTAATAATGGTGAAACAGAATCAATATAATGAACAGGTTTTACACTGGTAACTGTATATTTTATAACACTTTCAATGTTGTTAGCTGCATCAGGAAATTTGTTATATTTCTTTTTAAGAAACTTTAAATAACCTAATATATTCAGTAGGTATTGCTTTGCTGATTCAATATCACCAAAATAAATTAATAGATTAATATTATCAATTATTGGGATTGAGTGAATATCGAGTAAAGGTCTTGACAGAACATTTATATTTTGTAAGGTGTTGTTAATTCTATCGATGTAGCCTTTATACTGGTCTTTTTGAATTCTATCTTTAGATGAGATAATATAACAATTTAGCATAACATTAAAATCATAACTTCTAACCGTATAACCTATCTGCTCATATCTGCCACCATTTTCATAATGTAATCCATCTTTCAACTCTAAGAGGTTTATATTTCTTTCTAAATATTCTTCAATAGTGGAATTATAGAAACTGTAAAACTGATTGAATAAATTTAAAATTTCTTTATTTGTTTCTAATTTGTTTTTTAAAATCCAAAACCAATATTTTAAGATTAAATGAGTAAGATATTTTTTTGCTATTGATAAATTATTATAATTTTTTGATTCTGTATAAATTATATAAGCTATTAAGTTAACAGATTGAAATATAAGCTTTTGTTTTCGGTTAAGCTTACTTTTATTTTTAGAAAATGAATTTTTGAATAATAAATTATCTAATAAATCGTCAAAGTCTTTTGATACATTTTCATTTGCATTAAGATTTACTAAAACCCTATTATATAGCCTTATGTTTTCATCATTGATTAAAAGATATTTGTTGAATATTTCTTCAGATAATAATTTCGCTAAATCAAAGATATTCCATTCTTCAAACTCAATTCCCTTCTCAATAAACTCTTTTTGTGAAAAACCATTGAGCGAGGTTCTAATTTTCTCACTAACCATGCCATTGAAAACTAATACAACTTTAATAGGTAATTTATCAAAATCTTTGTAAGTAGTTTTAAAATCGGCATCTATAGTCATTCTAAGAGTATCCCGTACCCCATTATCTGGCATATTCCATTTTTGAGAGTCAATATCACCTGCTTTTAATTCAAAATAGAAACGCTTTTTAATACCATCTTTTGGATCAATTTTTACCGCAACAATATCTTTACCGTATTGTGAAAATCCTTTATATTCTTTTGGGGTAGATAGTATTTCATATTCTAGTGTTTGAAGTAGAATTGTAAAGATTACATCTAATTCATTATCTTCTTTTAAAGATTGTAAATATTCCTTTATTATTGTTGGTTTAATATTCATTATTTATTAAATCTTTCAAGTTGATATTCGTATAATTCTGGATTTTTATATACTCTAGTATCTATATACATTTGAGTTTCAACTTTCCCTAATGGCATTACATTATCCTCATGTTCAAATTTCCAACTGTTACCTCTAATAATTGAAGTATTTTTGAATAAGCTTGAAAGTCCAGAAGGATTATTTCTTACGCTTTCCATCATTTTAGCATTATTCTCATTTTCTAATTTATAATAAAAATCTATATAAGACTTTTCATTGTAATATGGATTTAAGTCATTATTCTTGTGTTTTAACTCTTTAATCTCTTTATATAATTCAAGAGATTGTTTTATAGGTCTCAAGAAAGATATTTTTTTTCCTGACTTAGGGATTAAGTTTTCCAACCATTCAATTAAAATTTCGTTGTAACATTCACAAACTAATATACTTAACTGCATTTGAAGGTTCTCAAATACTTTGGGAAATTTTGAATCTTTTAGTCTAATTAATATCGGTAACAGTTTATCAAAAGAATGTGGATAATTGCAAATCATTGCTATTGCTAGAACTTGGTCTTCTTCGTCTTTAAGTTTTAATAAATCAATTTGCATTGGATTTTCTCTTCCAGTCATTATTATTTCAATAGGTAATAATCCTGTTTTTTTTTTGGTCGATATTAATGATATAATAAAATCTTCTGTTTTTTCTCTTGAAGTTGACCAAAAATGTGATAATGGTTGCTCAAAAATACTAATATAGTTTCTATTCCAGCCACTATTATAAATAACAGCAATCAAGTGAAATAAGTATTTAGGTTCTTTAAAATTATAAAAATATGAACTTATTGCTTTGAAATTTTTTGTTCGGTTTAAGTAAGCGTGTAACAGTTCGTATTTTAGTTCTTCAAACTTTTCAAAACCATATGTAATTGTATTGAAATAGCTATTTATTTCATTATCATCAGAATTTTCAAAAAACTCAAATAATTTGTTTGAAAGCGTTTCAGAATCTGCAGAAGTAATAAATTGAGAGTTCATTAAACTTTCAATAATTCTCGTTTTATGGAATAAATATTCAGTATCATTATCTTTTAGTAAGATTTCAAATAGTTCATCATAAACCAATTGAGAGTTTAGATTTAATAATGAATAAGCCCATAGTATTTCTTTTGTGTTATTTATTAATCTTTCTTTTAGTTTTTCTAAATATTCTATTTTACCTTTATTAATCATCGAAGTAATTAGAATTACTAAATAATGGGATGTTTCTTCTTGGTATTTATCTATAATGTTTTGTATCAAACGAATTGAAAACTCTTCATGTTTTTCAACAATTAGATGAAGATAATTATTTAAATAATACCTACTGTTTTCATCATTATTTGTTTCTAAAAATTCAGTAATTTGTTCTATTTCAATACCTTTTAAAACAAGAAATTTAAAAAATAAGTCATTGAAATTTCTTAACTCATAAATAACATTTGTTTGCTTTTTGAGTTCATTATAATAAGAGATAATATTTATTCCTTCTCTGTCTAATTCTACTAAATAATTAACTTTAAACGCATTAAATATTTCAGAGTAAGCATTTATTATATTACCATATTTATTTTCGTTTTTTATAAGTTCTTCAAGTTTATTAATAGTTTTAAAAGATTCAGAGATTTCATTAGATAAGTTAATATTTAATTTTGAAGTAATTAGCTTTTTCAAATAATCATATATGTCTTTTGAATATAAATCAACTTTATATTTACCATCAGTATTGTCTTTAATTATCCCATTTTTTTCTAATTCAGAATATTTTTTTAAATCAAGAGAATCAATTAAAGTTTCTCTAGTTTGAAATATATGTTTGAATAAATTTTCTAACTGTTTTAATTGTTTCATAATTTTATTTTATCACGTTAAAAAAAAACAAATCCAACTCCTCACTCAACTTCTTCCCGCTTCCCAACTTACTCGCATTTTCCTGATTAAATTGTACTGTTTCCAACAAAAAATCAGTTATTAAAACTTCTTTTGGGTGTAAATACGTTTCCTCTTGATTAGCTTTTATATTTAGTAATTCTACTATTTTCTCTTGTATATTTTGCGGTGCAATTGGCAATAAATCAGCAAAAGCAACAGGCGGAAAAGTATTGTTTTCTATAATCCATTTTCCGGCTAATGCGGTTCGTAAGGCGTAGAAATAACTTTTTAGTTTTACTTCATCCATTTCGCAGACATCCATAAAATTTTTTGTTGTTCCTAAATAGTGATGTAAAACCGCTATTGGCGAGAAACATGCTACGGCTAAGTCCTGCATTTGCTTTGCAAAATCATCATTCTTAAAATATACTATTGGCGAAAACAACCACTCGATTAAAGGTGCGTTAGATTTTGCTAATAACTTTACGGTTTTCCGTAAGTCCCAACCGGAACCGTCAAGATCGTCTTCGGTCATGAATTCGATTACGTCTGGTTTTTCCCAAAGCGATAAATAATACTCTGGTTTATGTTTGTATATAAAACGAATATCATAATCGCTATCCGGAGAAGCAAATCCCCAAGCACGACTTCCTGATTCTACAGCAAAAAGTATTTCTACATTTTTACTGTTCTCTATTTCTTTTAATTTTTCTAGTATTTTTTCTTTCATGATTGTTTTCAAATGTAAATAAACAAAAAAGCTTTAAACCAAGTAAAAACACCTGATTTAAAAGCCAACTTTTTTTGCCGCTAAGGCGCTAGGACGCAAAGTTTTTTTTAGTTTGTGCCTTTGTGTCTTCGTGGCAAAAACCTTAAATCCCAAAAAACTCCTTAGCATTCTTCGTAGTTTCCTCCGCAACCACAATCCCCGAAACTCCTTTAAACTGCGCCACAGTTCCCGCAACAAAAGGCAGAAAAGCAGGTTCGCAACGGCGTTCGTGGTATTTTTTCAGGAGATTGTTTGGAGTATTTTTTGGGAGCATGAATGGCGCATCGGTTTCGATCATCATTCGGTCAAGCGGAACGTACTGAATCACTTCTTTTAAATGATTGAAACGTTTACTGTCGGATATTGCTCCGGTAAAACCAAGATAGAATCCGTTATCGAGATAGGTTTTGGCTTCGGTCAAAGTTCCGGTAAAACAATGCACAACGGCTTTTGGCAATTGTGGCAAATAGTCTTTTGTAATGTCCATAAACTTGGTAAAAGCGGCTCTTTCGTGCAAAAACAAAGGTTTCTGAACTTCAATCGCCAATTCTAATTGGGCTTTGTAACACGTTTCCTGAATATTTCTGGGCGAAAAGTCACGATCAAAATCAAGTCCGCACTCGCCTACCGAAACTACGTGTTTTTGTTTTAGTAAATTTCGCAGTTTCGAAATGCTTTGCGCATCAAAACTTTTCGCATCATGCGGGTGAATTCCGGCTGTAGAATATAATATTCCGGGATATTCTTTTGCTATACGCGATGATTCTTCACTGTTTCTTACACTTGTTCCGGTTAGTATCATTTGCGATACGTCGGCATCTAAAGCGTTTTGTACGACATCGTCTATGTCGTTTTGGAATTGTTTATTCGTTAAATTAATTCCTATGTCTATGTATGTTTTCATATTTTTAAGGTTCTAAGATTCTGAGAGGCTAAGGTTCTAAGGTTTTAGCTCTTTTAGTCTTTATGTTTTTTGTTTTAAGAGAGAGAAAAGAGCAAAGATGAAAGAAAAAAAGACTCTACAAAACTTAGTTCTAAAGTCTATTTTCTTTACTCTATTCTCTTGTTTCTTGCATCTATTCTCTTTACTCTATTCTCTTTACTCTATTCTCTTGCTTCTTTCTTCTTGCATCTCTTTTTAGTCTTCTCTACTCCCGTCATCCGCCATTCTCACTAATTTTGGGGTGAACTTTGCTACAACGTCAACCAAATCCTGTTGCGCTTCCATCACCTGATTGATATCTTTGTAGGCCATTGGGGCTTCGTCCAGACCTGCTCCGATAAGCGTAACGCCGTGATGTTGCAGAATCGATTTCATCTCGTTTTTCGTGATGTTTTTTATGGCTTGTGTTCGACTCATTTGTCTTCCTGCTCCGTGCGAAGCCGAATTTATAGCGTTCTCCTCACCTTTTCCTCTCACCAAAAATCCCGGTGCGGTCATACTTCCCGGAATGATTCCCATCACGCCTTTTCCGGCCGGAGTTGCTCCTTTTCTATGTACGATTACTTCTTCGCCGTTCCAGATTTCTTTCCAGGCAAAATTATGGTGGTTTTCGACTTTGGCTAAAATTGTCGCACCCAAAGCGCGTTCCATTTTGTTATGGATAATCTCGTGACAAGCCGATGCGTAATCTCCCGCCAAATTCATCGCCATCCAATATTCCTGTCCCAATTGTGAGTTCATATCCAAATAGGCTAAATTTTTAGCGACTTCCGGAAGTTTACAAACGTCTTTGGCCATTTTCGTGTAATGTCCCGCAATTGTGGCGCCCATTCCGCGTGAACCGGAATGCGTTAACAAAGCGACATATTTTCCTTTTGGAATATTTAAAACCGCATCGTCTTTGGCAAATTCCATGATTCCGAATTCGACAAAGTGATTTCCACCACCCGAAGAACCCAATTGCGACCAGGCTTTATCTTTTAAATTCTTCACAAACGGAGTCATATTAAAAGCATCGTTTTCTAAAACCGCGTGATCTGATTTGTATTGTCCGTGAAAACCGTGACCCGCTCCAAAAATGGAATTGGCAATTAATTCTTTTTTGAATTTGGCTTCGTTTTCAAAGTAAAAATCCTCCGCAATATCATAAACCGATAACGCCATTCTACACCCAATATCAACTCCAACACCATACGGAATAATGGCGTTTTTAGTCGCTAAAACTCCGCCAATCGGCAATCCGTAACCTTGGTGTGCGTCTGGCATTAAAGCTCCTGCAACGGTAACGGGCAATTGCATTGCTACTTCCATTTGCTTTCTCGCGCCGTCTTCGATATGTTCTGCTCCGTAAGAAGCATATGCATTCGGGTTTTGGTTTAAAGCGATGAAATCTTCCGGTTTTTCATTTACTTTTTCGATTAGGGCAATGGCTAGTTTGCTAAAAATAGCATCGTCTATATAATTTTCAGGAGCTTCAAGAACGTTTTTGAAATTGGTTATCATTTCATCACGCTTCAAGCCGTGTCTTTTGCTGTTTATTTTTAATGCGATTCCAATTATTTTTCCTTCCGGGAATCCTAATTCTAATATATCTGTACCGTTTATTTGTGTTTTCATGTTTTTCTTTTTTAAGGGACAAAGGTCCAGAGGTTCATAGGTGCAAAGGTTTTTTACTGCTTGGCCGTTATTCTAATATAAATCGACCGCCATTTTTTTGTTGTAGTAATAAAATTTCATGAATTCGATTAATCTCATCTATAATCGGTCCCATTTCATATTCCACGTTGAACATCTTAAAAATATCCTTATCATAAAAATATGCTCTAAAAAATGTTCTTCCATCATCTACGTAAGTTATTGGTCCCACATATTTTCGCATTACTTTCCATGTAGAAAATTCTTTTAAAAAATCATCTAATTTCTCATCAAAATGTTCAATATGATTTCGCATATCTCGATTTTTCAAAACATTTGCATCATTAATGTGATAAACTTCACGTAGCTTTTCCGCTCTAATTTTATAATGTCCGTGATTCTTTGAAGGCCAAAAAAAACGAGAAATTCCTCCTGTATTAAGAATAATATTCTCAAATAAATCTAGAATCATATTATCATTTTTACAATCATAATTCTTCTTCTTCCAAAAATTGTTTAAAGATTTAACATCATTTAAAATCGTATGTGTTTTCTTTAATAAAGATTCAATGTAGAAAGCTTGATCAAAAGGGTGGATTTCAAATTCTGAATTGCTCATATCTATCTATTTATTTTTCAAAGATTCAAACTATACTGCGCAGTTTTTTTGCGTAGATAAATTTATTCAAAGTTCAATGATAATTTTTTTTAATCAAATTTTGAATTTAGAAGTTCATCTATCCTTTTTTGAGTTTGAATAGATGCTTCTTCTTCATCTAAACTGCCACGAGTTTCGAAAAGAATATCATAATTATCAATTCCAAGTTTTATAAATGGTTTTCCAACTTGCAATCGAGATTTGGCATCTTTAGAAATCTTATCTAACATATCGATAGTAATAATTTCAGATGGTTTATAAAATTCTCCATCTTTGTAAGAAGTATAGAGACTATAATTTTTATAATCATTCGAAACAGCAACATCAACTCTATCAAATATAAATTCTTCAATCAATTTTTTCGAATAGGAACTTTTCTCAATTTGTAAAGCAAACATAAAATCGATACCTTGAGAAGTTTTAGTTTTGACGGTATGACTTCTAAAATCTTTAAAAAACTTTCTTGTCTCCTCAATATCTTCTATATTACCATTTAAGACAAATTGAAATGCTAAAAATGCTTTTCCTATTTCTTCAATAGAAAATTGAAAAAGTGTATAAGCTCGAGCATTCTTATTATGCTTTGCTAGAATTTCAGCTTCTTCAATTAATTCTTCAGCATTATTAAAAGCTTTCTCAATAGCTTGAAAATATTTTTCTTTAACAAGTTTCATAAATATTTTGGTTTTAATTTTAAAAAATCAGATCTACTTCATTAGTGAACTCAAAAACCACGAATTCAATCAAGAATCCATGGTTTAAATTTAATCAATTAATAATTGCGTAACTGCCGCAGCATTTATCGCCCATTTTGCATCGTAAACCTCATCGGCGTTTTGATCTTCGGTGATTGTTAAACCCTGGGCTTCCGCTTTCAGTTGTAACAAACTACCAATATTCAATTTACTGCTCAATTTTGCCAATAAAGCCTGAACTCCTTTAAAATCCAAACCTCCAACAACTTGTCCTCCGAAAGTCATCTCTAACCAAACGATTTCTCTTTTGGCTACATCCAAAACTCCGAAAACCAAACCTTTGGCAACATTTTGCGTAACGCGAACCTGATGATCTACACACGACGGATCGTAGGCAACTCCGGTTTTCTCAGAGATTTTCATTGGGTATTTGCTGTTCATCCAACCCACAACCAAATTTGGTGTAATACTTCCGTTGCTGTACGCATTGCAGGTAAAAGTTACAAATTTTGCTTTGGCTTTTGCCAATTCGTCGATGTTGATGTTGATGTATTCTGCCGTTCCAATTTTATTCGGAATATGTCTGATATCACCGCTATGTTTACAACCAACAGTTTCCAATCGGCTGAAAGAACAGATATCGGCTTTATCTTCATAAGCGATATGACAGCTTAAATCCATATCTAAATGCTGTGCCTGTAAATCTTTTCCCCATTGCATAAACAATCGCACTTCGTTTCCTTCAATCGGGAAACGTGTTCCCATCAAAGCAACCGGCAAATCCTGAACGGTCTCGCTTCTATCACCAATCGAAACTGGCATATTAAACAATTGCGGATCAATATAAATCGTTTTATTTGGGTTTGCGATTGCAGCAAATCTTTTTTTCATTGCTAAAAGACACAACGCTTCGATTTGATTTTTCATCGCCTCTAATTGTGCTTCGTCGTACAAATTCAATAAAGCATTTGGTGCAATTCTTTTATTTGTTCCGCCCAAAGGTTTCACGCTTCTTTGCATGTTTTTATCAAAATAATTTTGAGCATACATATTCAAAGTAAACACCAATCTGGCCGGAACTTTATCTATAATTTCTTCAAAATGTGCCACCGTTTCGTCTGCACCAAACCAAAGCATATTCGAAAATAAAGAACGTGCAAACAATCCCGGACGTTGTTTTAATAAGGCAAATGTTTTATCGGCATCAAACTTTAATCTTGATGTGTTTACTTTACTTTGCCAAACGTCATAAACCTGGTTGTAAAATACATCCATTAAAAAAGCTAATTTTTCAAAGCCTTTTCTTTTGCTGTATTCTGCCAAACGCAACGCTCTGATCACACGAACCCACATTCCTCTTTTTGGGTGCATGATTTCGCACATTATTTCAACATCCATATCAAGATTGTTCAACCAGTTTGCTACCATCAAACATTCTTTTCTTGAATATTTAAGTTTCAAATCTTTTGTTGATGCAATTTTTGCCTGCGCGCTTGTATCCAAAACATTATAAAAATGTTGGGCGTTTTTAGACGTTCTTTTTATGATTGTTTTTGGCTCGATTATCTGCAACAAACCTGTATTTTTAAACCATAAATATCTTAAAATATCGATTGGCGATTTAAAGTATTGAGATGCATTTTCGGCCTGACTTTCTTCAATTAAAATATCGATTACCAACATCAAAGTTTCCTTCATGGCGATATCTGTTTTTGGCAAAGGCAAATATTTCAAAGCCGTTTTTAAACTATCTATTTGCGTAGCGTCCAGAGCGGTTTTGGATTGCAATAATGATTTGTAGAAATCTTGCAATTCTTTTTCTGACCATAAATCCAATACTTTTAATTTACTTCCCTGACCAAAGTTTTCGATTTTACCGAATTCAAACGGAGTTCCGCAAAACGGACAACCGTTGTATCTTTCTAAAGGAAAAGTATTATCCGGAATAATATGTCCGCATTGCAAAGTTGTGCCTCTTTTTATATTTAAAACATTCCAGAAATACGTCACAACATGATCCAAAACAGATTCTCCCGTTGGGATATTCCATTCTTTCACCAAAGGCGTCCAGTTTTTATCGGTTCCTAAAACTTCTCTTAGCACTTCTAAAACCTCCACTTTATAATTTGGGTTTACATTGTTTAAAGCGTGTAATAACGATTCAGAAAATGTAAATCCAAGTTTTGAAACATTGGCCAATAAAACCGATGTTGTTCCTGATAAATTTTTGATATCATTCGCAATCATTTCTGATGGAATGAAAATAGCATTTTGACGCAAACTGATTTTTAATAATTCTTTTGTTTTCATTTTTTTTAATTTTTAAAATTTAGATAATTGCGTTTCTGATTTCTACCTAAAAGATTTTGAAGTAAGAAACACTTGACCTGAAATTTGAGTGTAATGGATTAACTAAGTTTATCTGGTGGCGCTTCCGCCGAGAAGTAAGTTAATCTTGACCCTCATTTTATTAATGATGATTTTAAAACTGTGTTCGGATTCGAACCGAAATTAGCCGTGTTCTGAAGTAAGTTTTAATTGACCATTAATAGTGAAGCAGATGGGATTCGAACCCACGACCCGGACATTAAAAGTGTACGAAGTAAGTTTTGATTGACCTTTGAAGGATAATTTCAAAACTACCTGCTCTACCGCTGAGCTACTGCCTCAATTTAAATTGAATAAAAAGGTAATGGTGTAAGTGTGTACATTGGAAAGTGTTTTCGAAGTAACTCAAACTTGACCTGTTTTATTCTTTTTTTTTATTTGTATGAACGTTTGTTTTTATTTCTTGAACAAAGATTTCAATATCACTACGCAATTATTTTGCGCAGTAAAAAAAGAATTTTATATTTGAGTAAAGATTATTTATCAAAATAGCGTAAGTCACACAGGGACAACATATTTATAGTTTTTAGGAATTTATTGAAAAAATCCATGGGGGTGGGATTATTTTATTAATAAAAATAAAAACCTAAAATATCGCTCCGATGGAGCTTTTGTAGAATACCTAAATAAACTATAAATATTACGCTCCGATGGAGCTAAACTACTATCCTGGATAAATTGGCTATAAATATTACGCTCCGCTGGAGCTAAACTACTATACCGTATAAAAATTGGCTATAAATATTAAACTCCGATGGAGCTTTTCATCAGATTTAAATAAAAACAACATGAATTTAAAAGAAATATATTCTGAATTATTGACCAATATTGGTTTCAGAGAAAGTGAAATTGAGCAAAATTGGTTAGATTTAAAAAAGGCATATTCCAATAAATCAAGGTATTATCATAATCTGACGCATATAAATGATATGGTTGAATGTTTTGAAATCTATGCTGATCAATTAAAATTTCCCAACGAAGTTTTATTTTCTATTTTTTATCACGATTACGTTTATAAAAGCAGTAAAAAAGATAATGAACTGAAAAGTGCTGAATATGCCGTGAAGATTCTTCCAAAAGAAACCAATCTCAATTCAAAATTGGTTTTTGATATGATTTGCGCCACACAGCTTCATCAATATAATGAAATTGAAGATATTAACTGGTTAATTGATTTTGATTTGAAAATCCTGGCGCGAGACTGGAACGAATATCAAATTTATTTTGAACAGATTAGAAAGGAATATCGAATTTATCCTGATTTTCTATACAAACCCGGAAGAGCAAAAGCCTTGAAACATTTTTTGGAGCATGAATTTATTTTTCAAACTAAAAGCTTTAGAGATTTGTTTGAAGAAAAAGCTAGAGCCAATATTGAAAAAGAGATTTTATTGTTGACTTGATATCGTAACAGTTGTTTAAACCCGACAGGTTTTAAAAATCTGTCGGGTTTGCTATGCGTAAAAATGTCTTTTTCTTTTATCTTTTGCCTTCGTAGTTTGGGCAGCCAAAACATTTTTTAGCTAAGCTAAATTGATACGTTAGAGATAATTCATAAATCCCTCCCGTTTTTCCAATTTTGGTAGTGTTTAAATCGTATGATAATCCTAATCTTAGGTTTTCATACTGCAATCCTGTAAATAAGTTTACAGAGGTTAGCAAATCGCCATTCATTCCGTTTTTTGCAGGATTTGTTACGGCTGTAGCACCAAAAAATATTTTTTCGAATAGTATAGAAGCTCCCAAATCAAATCGGTTATAACGACCTTGCTGCATGTAATTTGATGTTACAAAAAACTTAGTTTCATACGGCAGGAATACCGCATCTATATAATCTGCAATAAGAAATTCGTAACCACCGCTTAGGGAGAAAAAAGTATTTAAAGGCAGATTTCCTTGTGAACTAAAGGCAATGTTTGGTTTATTTAAATGTTTCATCGAAAGACCAATCCAGATTTCATCGGTATTAAAAACCATTCCCGCTGAAACATCAAAAAAGTTGACTTTGCTGTTTAATAAAATGGGGTCGTTTGAGTTTGGATTTATAACGCCCGTTCCTATATTAATCTGATCTTCTAATAATAAATTCTGAAATGCAAACGATTTTATTCCGTAACCTACTTCTATAGCAGGTCTAAAAAACCAATAATCATTTAGTCGTACTTTGTACGCATAATTGGCATTGATTTCAAAAAAATTATAATTGGTTACATTTTCCCTCTGGTTTAAGACACTGACTCCAAAACCGCTGTTAATTTCATCACTCCACGTATTTACAAATGCATAATCGGTATCTATTCTCAGATCAAGATCCGGCCATTGTTCGCGGTGAATTATTCCGGCATAAGTGGTTTCCATAAAACCCGAAAATCCTGGATTAAGCGTTTCGGGAATTAAAAAATATTGTGTAAAAATTGGATCTTGCGCTCTTGCCTGCGAAAAAAAGCAACATGTTATTAGTATAAAAAATAGTTTTAATTTCATTGTAAATCTTGTTGCTTATTTAATTAATGTGAATGGCCCTTTTTCTACTACCGTATGGTTGTAAAAGGTTTTTAAGGTGATTTTGTAATAGTAGTTACCGTTTTCGGCATCTAAATCTTTTATCTTTCCATTCCATCCTCTAATATTTATCCCGGATTCTGAATATACAACGGCTCCCCACGTATCAAAAACGTCAAGAGTAATGTCGGACAATCCCAAAAATACGGGCGCAAATGTATCGTTGAAACCATCATTATTGGGCGTAAACGCATTTGGCATAATAAGGCTATACCCTTTTTCAACAACAATTGTCGCGCTGTAACTGTATTGACATCCAAAAGGATAGTTAACGGTTTGTTTTATGGTATAAGTTCCAACTCGGGTATAAATATGTTCCGGACTTTCTTCTGTTGAAAAAACACCGTCGCCAAAATCCCATGAAGTGCTGACAAAATCGCCTGTTGCCAGATTTGTAAATTTCACCGGATCATAAATCGAGTATAAATCGAACATTTCTTTACCATAAGAACCCGTTGAAAAATTAGCCTCACCCAAAACCGGTGTATCCACATTTAGTGCATAATCTGATTTACATCCAAAACTATCTGTAACACTAAAGATGATTAAACCGTTATTCTCGGTATTCATAATTTCGTTATTGGCTCCTGTAATAACACCATCAGACCAGCTTAAAGTGTAAGGCGGAATTCCACCTTTTACGTGTCCAACGAAAGTTTGTTTCACATATTTAGTCTCGCAATTAAAATCGGTTAAAACCTCAACAGTTGGCGTAAGCTGGTCGAATCGGGTAATTGTCCAGGTATCTGATTGTTTACAGCCATTGGCATCTGTTACGGTTACGGTATATTTTCCCGGTACAAGATTCGCTAAATCTTCAGTTCTTTGTCCGTTTGACCAACTGTATGAATACGGCTGCGTACCACCGGTTACTACCAAATTGATTTGTCCCGTATCTGCTCTCTCACACTCTAACGGATTCGAAACATCTGCTCTTATCTCCAGCAATAAAGGCTCTACAATTTTGAATGTTTCTTTTATTTGACAATTTTTGGCATCGGTAATCGTTACAGAATAATCTCCGGGCCCAATGTTATTTCTTTCAATTCCTGCTGTTGTATCATCATCCCAAACAAGTTTAACAGGAGCTTTTCCTCCAACAAGATTTAAACGGATGTGTGCATCTTTTTGACCAAAACAAGTAATTTGTTTTACGTTTGGATTGATGGTAAATACAGGCGCATTATCGATAATTATGGTAAATACTTTAGGGCATCCGAATGAATCTGTAATGGTAATAATATATGTTCCTGCAGATAAATTATTCTGCACAAGCCCTGAGCCTAAATTGCTCCATTTTATAATATAAGGATCTCCCGTTGCAAACGGAACTCCTCCTGTAATACTATTTATGGTAATCGAAGCATCGGCATAATTATAACAGGCAATTTCTGTTTTGGTATAGTTTAATTTTATTTCATCATTTTGAAGTACAATAACCTGTAAATTATCCGTACAACCGGAATTATCGGTTACCGTTAGATTATAAGTTCCTGCATACAAGTTTCTCGGATTTTGAACTGTACTTACATATCCGTTTGGCCCTGTCCATCTGTATCGGTAATTAAAAACACCCGGAGATGTTTCGGTTACCCGACCACCAACTGTTTTTACATTAATTTCTCCCGTAGCATATCCGTAACACAAAATATTGGTCTGGCTTACATAGGTTAATTCTAACAATGGCGGTTCTATAATGGTATAACTTCCTGGTAGAATATTACAGCTATTTGCTTCTGTAATGGTTACATCGTATTTTCCGGGTGTCAAATTAGAAAGATTGCCGGAGTTCACCGGAAATGCAGCTCCGTCTTTTGTCCACACGTATTTATAAGGCTGAGTTCCGCCGGTTACATTTACATTAATTCTTCCGTCATTTGCTCCAAAACATGTAATGTCCGTTTTAGGTTGTGATAAAATTTGAAATTGACCTGGCTCGCCAACAAAATAACTTTTTATAAAAGGACATTTTCCGTTATCGATAACCTTTAAATTATAATAACCCATTTTTAAATTCGAAATATTCTGATCTGTACTCTTAAAGTTGTTAGGACCATCCCATGAAAATGTATACGGATTTCCGGTAGGAAAAGGAATTCCAGCTACGGTTATTGAAATTGCCCCATCACTTAAACCATAACAGGTTACGGTTTTTATAGTTTCAACTACTTTTATCAACGGATCAACGGTAACCGTAATGGTAAAATTAGGCCCCGGACAAACCTTAGATATAGGCGATATTGTATACGTTACGGTAGCAGGGCTGTTTGTATTATTGGTTAAAAACTGACTAATTGTCGAAACAGGACTTGATTGTGCATTTGCTCCACTTACAGCGCCCGGAGGAGAAACTACCGGCGTAGACCAAATATAAGTTGTTCCTGCAGGTACATTGTCTGTTCCGTTTGAAAACGGCGTAACCTGAAACGACAAACCACTACAAATTTGTATTGTTTTTGGCGTTATTACTGGCGAAAGAACAGTATTGACCGAAAAATTTCTCTCCGCTCTAGTAGTACCACAGCTATTTGTAACTTCAAAAACAGCTTTATAATCCCCACTCGTGGTGTAATTTATCGATCCCGGATTCAACGAAGTAGAGGAAGATGGAGTTCCTCCGTCAAAAGTCCATTTATAAGTAATTTCACTATTTGGGGAACAAGTTTCCTCAACCTTTCCTACTGGTTTTATGGTTGCCGAATTACAAAAATCAGAAATAGGCTGTAAGGTAATAACTGGTGGTTTTTTGACTTGTATTTGTTTTGTAATAGATCGGTCTATTCCACAAGAATTTCTGGTTGTTAACCTTACATAATAAGTACCCGGCATTATAAAATTAAAAACAGGTTCTTTAGAATAGTAATTTGTTCCATTGGCAAAATTCCACTGACCTCTTCCGGTTCCCGGAACTGCTTCTTTACCACAAAAACCGTCAACGTAGTTATAAACTTCCCAATAATAAGTTTCCGTTCCACAGCTTAAAGTGGTGTTTGTCGTATTTGTAATTTGTAGATTACTCGATGCACAGGCATTACCATAAGTAAAATTAGGCTCCAATATAGGTTCTACACATATTTGTCTTTTAAATTCACTACCAGCTCCACAAGGCGTAGTTGCATTTAATGTAATAGTATATGTTCCCGGTGTTGTATAAACATGCGTTGGATTAACGTCTCTGGATACAGGAGTTCCGTCACCAAAATTCCAGGTGTAAACATTCGTCGTACTACAACCGTTAGTATATCCTGCATAAGTTGTATTATTAAAAGAGGTGTATGTATTAGCACAGGCAATACTATTTACATTAAAACTTACTTGTGGAACATCTAAAATAATAATAGGTCCAGCTTCTAGAATTGTAGATGTTCCACAAATATCATTATATATAATTAATGTAACTTTATTTCCATTGGGACAGTTAGCTCTAGTAAATTTATGAGGTATAGGAAAATTTAATGAAGCTTGAGGATTTGCTGCATTATAGTAAGATGAGCTTTCTAATTGGGCTTGCGTAAATGATTGTCCCGCACCATCGCCATAATTAATCTCATATCTAGTACTTGTGGGATTAAGTCCCCACGATCCTATCGCAAAATTCATTTCCGGAACCGGTATACATAAATTGGTTGTATTACCCGGAGCGATAAGAGCACCAATTGGGTTATTGGAGTTTTTAACCACATACGTAATTGAATTACTGCAACCATTACTTCCGTTTGCGGTAATTACCATATTAAAAGAACCCAATTTTTGGAATTCATGCGTTTTTGGAAAAGTCACATTGGCTTCAGAAGTTCCATCACCCCAATCTACATTGTATGCTGATATACAACCTACTGAAGCAGAATTATTTCCAACATTGATCGTATATTTAGGATTCGAGTTATTATCTCCACATCTTTCAAAAGGTTTGCTAGATCCCGGATTATTCTGGTCTACAAATTTTAAATCGGGTTTTTGTTTTACAGAAACAGTTCTTGTTCTCGAGTTCACTTCGCCATTAGCATCGGTTACAGTAAGTGTTACATTAAAATTCTGGAAACCACAACCTAACGCTGTGTAACTATGACTTGGATTACTGTCTGTTGAATTAGGAGTTCCATCTCCAAAATTCCATACATATTTATATGGGGCAGCACCGCCGCTTACAACAGGATTAAAGCTAACCGGAGCTCCTGAACATGCACCGTCATTGGTAAAAGTAAAATCTACATTGGGTGGTGCAACAAAGTTTATATTGTTATTACGAACTGGTAAATTCTTATCGACTGTATGAAAGCCGAAAACCGAAGAGGTAATTAATAAAACAAAAAATAGGTGTAAAAAGTAGAGTTTCCTCATAGAAAAGAATTTGTTTTTGAGGCGTAAAAGTATATGTTTTTCTTAAACAAAAAAATAGTACAAATACCCATTTTAAAAAGAAGTAACCAACCCAATGCGCAAGTATTTTGCGCAGTACAATAAAAAGTGTATTTTTATCACTTAAGTTGCCAAATCAAGAATTAATGCCTATTCAATAAATTTTAATAAAAATAACACAATCAACTAATTATAAGATTTTATTTACACCAAAATAATAAGAAAGTAAATCAAAATCAATTCATAATTTAAAGTTTAAACATATAAAATGTCTCAAAATAAAAACGCCTTAATTCGGTATAAAACGATAGACAAATGTCTACAAAATAAATATCGAACATGGACTTTGGAGGATTTGATTGAAGCTTGTTCTGAAGCTTTGTTTGAATATGAAGGCCGCGAAAACTCTATTAGCAAACGAACGATTCAAATGGATATTCAGTTGATGCGAAGTGAAAAACTGGGTTACAACGCGCCAATTGTGGTTTACGATAAAAAGTATTACAAATATGAAGATGACGAATTTTCGATAACGGATATTCCGCTGACGGAAACCGATATGAATGTTTTGACGGAGACGGTTTCGATGTTGAAACAATTTAAGGATTTCTCGTTATTTAATGATGTATCAGATATTCTGCAGCGTTTGGAGGATAAAATCTATGCCGAAAAATCGCATACCAAACCGGTTATTTATCTCGATAAAAACGACAATTTAAAAGGACTTCATTATCTGGATGAAATTTATCAGGCGATTATTAAAAAGGTTACGCTTGTTATTACTTATAAATCATTTAAATCTATTGAGGAAAGTAAGTTTCATTTTCATCCTTTTATTTTGAAGGAATTCAATAATCGCTGGTTTCTTATCGGGAAGAAAAAAGGCTCTGCTCCTGTTAGCAATTTGGCTTTGGACAGAATTATTGCGATTGACTACGATTTTAATCTTCCGTATTTGGAAGAAGATTTTGATGCTGAATCGTTTTACAAGAATATCATTGGCGTAACGGTAAATTCTGGTTTGCAGCCGCGGCGCATTGAACTTTGGGTGAATCCGGAAAATGCACCTTATGTATTAACGAAACCCTTGCATCAGAGTCAAAGACTGATTCAGGAAAACGAGGATAAAAGTATTATTGTGCATTTGTTTATTTCGCCTAATTATGAAATGGAACGTCTGTTATTGGGTTTTGGCGACGGAATCGAAATTCTGCGTCCGGAAAACCTTCGTAATCGCATGAAAAAGATACTTCAAAAGGCATTAAACCGTTATGATGAATAAAATTTATTCGCATTTAAACTCTTATTATTTTACATAAAGAATAATTAAACAGCTATTTAAGAGACATAATCTTTTTTTAGAATCTTAAATTTGTATAAATCTGAAAAAAGAATAGTATATTTCAATTAAAAAACTAACCTAAATTCCTCTATTTCAGAGGGATTTTTTTACTAACCAAAAATTTATTAAAAAATTATATGCATGCATAGTATTTTTTGATTATATTTGAAATCGATATAGTTACAATATGAAAGACAAAACGATAGATTATATTTTAAGAGCCACCTGGCAAGCTGTATCAAGAATGTATAATGAAGAAGCAGCCAAATACGACGCAACAATGGCGACCGGATTTGCTCTTTTAAGTATTGATAAAGAAGAAGGAACCCCGTCGACAGCTTTAGGGCCAAGAATGGGAATGGAAGCTACGAGCCTTACCAGAACATTGAAATCTATGGAAGACAAAGGTTTGATTGTTCGCAAAAAAAACCCAAGTGATGGTCGCGGTGTTTTAATTTACCTGACTGAATTTGGAAAAGAAAAAAGAGATTTATCTAAAAATACAGTTCTGAAATTTAATGAAACAATTAGAAAACATGTTTCTGACGAAAAACTGAAACATTTTATCGAAGTTTCTGAAATTATAAACGAATTAATTCAGGACAAAAACATATTTACCCAAACAGAAAAATAGAAAATGAATAACCTGATTTTTATCAAAACGGGAAACTTCAAATTCAAATAAAAAACAAATATTAACTACTATGAAACGCACGATTAAAAAAGTTGCTGTAATTGGATCCGGAATCATGGGTTCAGGAATAGCTTGTCATTTTGCCAATATTGGTGTTGAAGTTTTACTGCTTGACATCGTACCACGCGAGTTGACAGAAGCTGAAACTAAAAAAGGATTAACGCTTGAAAGCAAAGTTGTTCGCAACCGAGTGGTAAACGAGCACTTAGCGAATTCATTAAAATCGAAACCGTCTCCTATTTACAGTCAAAAATTTGCAAGCCGAATCACGACTGGAAATACGACTGATGATATAGCAAAAATTGCCAATGTTGACTGGATTATTGAAGTTGTAGTTGAACGTTTGGATATCAAAAAACTGGTATTTGAACAAATTGAAAAATTCCGTAAACCAGGAACTTTGGTTACTTCAAACACTTCTGGTATTCCGATTCATTTTATGAGCGAAGGAAGAAGCGAAGATTTTCAACAACACTTCTGCGGAACCCACTTTTTTAACCCTGCGCGTTACTTAAAATTATTTGAAATTATTCCTGGTCCAAAAACTTCTACTGAAGTATTGGATTTCTTAAACGAATACGGTTCAAAATTCTTAGGAAAAACTTCGGTTGTTGCTAAAGATACTCCGGCGTTTATTGGAAACAGAATTGGTATTTACGGCATTCAGAGTTTATTTCATTTGGTAAAAGAAATGGGATTAACGATTGAAGAAGTGGATAAATTGACTGGTCCGGTAATTGGTCGTCCAAAATCGGCTACTTTCCGTACCGTTGACGTTGTTGGTTTAGATACTTTGGTACACGTTGCCAATGGTATTTATGAAAACTGCCCGACAGACGAACAACACGATTTGTTTAAACTTCCTGATTTTGTCAACAAAATGATGGAAAACAAATGGTTGGGAAGTAAAACAGGACAAGGTTTTTATAAAAAAGTAGATAAAGATATTCTTTCTTTAGACTTAGATACATTAGAATACCGCGCTGCTAAAAAAGCAAATTTCGCGACGCTTGAGCTAACAAAAACTATTGACAAACCAATCAATCGTTTTAAAGTTTTGGTGAAAGGAACAGACAAAGCGGGAGAATTCTACCGTAAGAGTTTCTCTGGAATGTTTGCTTATGTGTCAAACAGAATTCCTGAAATCTCAGACGAATTATATAAAATTGACGATGCGATGAAAGCTGGTTTTGGATGGGAAAATGGTCCATTCGAAATCTGGGATGCAATTGGTGTTGCCAAAGGAATCGAAATCATGAAAGCAGAAGGTTTAGAGCCTGCTGCATGGGTTACTGAAATGTTGGCTTCTGGAAGCGAAAGTTTCTATTCTGTAAAAGAAGGAGCGACATATTTCTACAACATTCCAACAAAATCACAAGTAAAAGTTCCGGGACAAGATTCATTTATTATTCTGAACAACATTCGCGAAAGCAAAAAAGTTTGGAGCAATAGTGGTGCAATCATTCAGGATTTAGGAGATGGAATTTTAAACTTAGAATTCCAATCAAAAATGAATACAATTGGTGGCGATGTACTTCAGGCTATCAATAAAGCAATCGACTTATCTGAAAAAGAATATCAAGGTTTGGTTATTGGTAATCAGGCAGCGAATTTCTCTGTTGGGGCTAATATCGGAATGATTTTCATGATGGCGGTTGAGCAGGAATATGACGAATTGAACATGGCAATTAAATTATTCCAGGACACTATGATGCGTGTTCGTTACTCTTCTATTCCTGTTGTTGTAGCACCTCACGGAATGACTTTTGGCGGTGGATGCGAAATGAGCTTACACGCTGATAAAGTGGTTGCTGCCGCAGAAACTTACATGGGATTGGTTGAATTTGGTGTTGGTGTACTTCCTGGTGGTGGTGGATCTAAAGAAATGGCATTAAGAGCTTCAGATTTATTCCGTAAAAACGATGTGGAATTGAACGTTCTTCAGGAGTATTTCTTAACTATCGCTATGGCAAAAGTTTCAACTTCTGGATATGAAGCTTTTGATACCGGACTTCTTCAACATGGAAAAGACGTTATCGTTGTAAACAAAGACCGTCAGATTGCGGAAGCTAAAAAACATGCTTTGTTAATGGCAGAAGCAGGTTATACTCAACCTATCAGAAGAACTGATGTTAAGGTTTTAGGTAAACAAGCACTTGGAATGTTCTTAGTTGGAACTGACCAAATGGAAGCTGGAAAATACATTTCTGAGCACGATAAAAAAATCGCTAACAAACTGGCTTACGTAATGGCCGGAGGTGATTTATCTGAAGCAACTTTAGTATCTGAACAATATTTATTAGATATCGAACGTGAAGCTTTCCTGAGTTTATGTACTGAGAGAAAGACTTTAGAGAGAATTCAATATATGTTAACTAAAGGAAAACCACTTCGTAATTAGAAAATAGAACAAAGAGAATAGAATATAGATTTTGAGACAAAGTAATAGTCTATTTTCTATGATCTATTTTCTATACTCTTAAAAAACAAAAACAAATGAAAACAGCATATATAGTAAAAGCATATAGAACCGCAGTTGGAAAAGCACCAAAAGGGGTTTTTAGATTTAAAAGACCTGATGAATTAGCAGCAGAAACTATTCAGTTTATGATGGATGAACTGCCTGATTTTGACAAAAAACGTATTGATGACGTTATGGTAGGAAATGCCATGCCGGAAGCAGAACAAGGACTAAACGTTGGACGTTTGATCTCTTTAATGGGATTAAAAGTTGAAGATGTTCCCGGAGTTACGGTGAATCGTTATTGCGCATCTGGATTAGAAACTATCGGAATGGCGACTGCTAAAATCCAATCAGGAATGGCAGATTGTATTATTGCCGGCGGTGCAGAAAGTATGAGTTTTATTCCGATGGGAGGTTACAAACCAACTCCGGATTATAAAGTTGCTGCTGCAGGTCACGAAGATTACTATTGGGGAATGGGTTTAACTGCTGAAGCGGTTGCCAACCAATACAAAATCTCCAGAGAAGATCAGGATGAGTTTGCTTACAACTCTCATATGAAAGCGTTGAAAGCTCAGGCTGAAGGTAAATTCGACAAACAAATCGTTCCGATTACTGTTGATCAGACTTTCATCAATGAAAATGGAAAAAAAGAAACTAAATCATACGTTGTAAAACAAGACGAAGGTCCAAGAGCCGGAACATCAGTTGCTGCTTTAGCTGGATTGAGACCTGTTTTTGCTGCCGACGGAAGCGTTACAGCAGGTAACTCATCACAAATGAGTGATGGTGCTGCTTTTGTTTTAATCATGAGTGAGGACATGGTTAAAGAATTAAACCTTGAGCCAATCGCAAGACTTGTAAACTTTGCTTCTTCTGGTGTTGAGCCAAGAATCATGGGTATTGGTCCTGTAAAAGCAATTCCGAAAGCGTTGAAACAAGCTGGTTTAGAATTAAAAGATATTGACTTGGTTGAATTAAACGAAGCTTTTGCTTCTCAGTCTTTGGCTGTAATTCGCGAGTTAGGTTTAAATCCTGATATCGTAAACGTAAACGGTGGAGCTATCGCTTTAGGTCACCCTCTGGGATGTACTGGTGCTAAACTTTCTGTTCAGTTATTTGATGAGATGAAACGCAGAGGTAACAAATACGGAATTGTTTCTATGTGTGTGGGAACTGGACAAGGGTCTGCGGGGATTTACGAGGTTCTTTAAGAAGAGAGAATAGAATATAGAATAAAGAGAATAGATTTTTTTTGAGAAGAAAGAGATAAGACTTTTTGAAATTACAAAATGTTTCAAGAATAATAAATAGTAATAATCTTACTTTTTATTTTAATTCTTTAACTTGGCTCAAAAAACATGAGACATAATTATAAGAACTTGAAGATTTGGAAACTTGGAATTTCAATTGCTAATGATATTTCAGATTTATTGTTAAACTTTCCGAAACATGAAAGATATGATCTAAGTTCTCAAATAAGCAGATGTTCTGTTTCAATGCCTAGTAATATTGCTGAAGGTTCATCAAGAACTGATAAATCTTTCAGTCATTTTTTAGACATTTCTCTAGGATCTTCATTTGAGCTCATTACACAATTATTGATTGCAACGCACAGAAAATATATAAACGAAATACAATTTAACCAATTAGAAATTAAAATAGAAGAATTTCAAAGAATGACAATGGGCTTCCAAAACGGCTTAAAGTAAACCCAGTTTAAAATCTATTCTCTATATTCTATTTTCTTTTCTCTAAAAAAATAAAAAATGGCAGATACAATCGAAAAAAACGTAACCCGTGGTGGTCAGTTTTTAGTTAAAGAAACAAAGTGCGAAGATATCTTTACACCAGAAGATTTTTCGGAAGAGCAGTTAATGATGCGTGACTCTGTGAAAGAGTTTGTAGACAAAGAAATTTGGCCTAACAAAAATCGTTTTGAGAAAAAAGATTACGCTTTTACTGAAGAAAGTATGCGTAAAGCTGGTGAATTGGGACTTCTTGGAGTTGCTGTTCCTGAAGAATACGGCGGATTAGGAATGGGATTCGTTTCTACAATGTTAGTTTGCGATTACATTTCTGGTGCTACAGGATCTTTCTCAACTGCTTTTGGTGCACATACAGGTATTGGAACTATGCCAATTACACTTTATGGAACTGAAGAACAAAAGAAAAAATACGTTCCGAAATTGGCTTCCGGAGAATGGTTTGGAGCTTATTGCTTAACGGAACCAGGCGCAGGATCTGATGCTAACTCAGGAAAAACAAAAGCTGTTTTATCTGAAGATGGAACGCACTATAAAATTACAGGACAAAAAATGTGGATTTCGAATGCAGGTTTCTGTAGCGTTTTCATCGTTTTTGCCCGTATTGGAGATGATAAAAACATTACAGGTTTCATCGTAGAAAACGATCCGTCTAACGGGATTTCTATGAATGAAGAAGAGCATAAATTAGGAATCCGTGCATCTTCTACTCGTCAGGTTTTCTTCAACGAAACGAAAGTTCCTGTTGAAAACATGTTATCGGAAAGAGGAAACGGTTTCAAAATTGCAATGAATGCATTAAATGTTGGTCGTATTAAATTGGCTGCTGCATGTCTTGACGCTCAAAGAAGAGTTACTTCCGGAGCTGTAAAATATGCTAACGATAGAATTCAGTTTAATACTGCAATTTCATCTTTTGGAGCTATCCGTTCTAAATTAGCTGAAATGGCAACTAGCGCATATGCCGGAGAAAGTGCTTCTTACAGAGCTGCAAAAGATATTGAAGACAGAATTGCTGCTCGTGAAGCAGAAGGCACAAGTCATCAGGAAGCTGAATTGAAAGGTGTTGAAGAATATGCTATCGAATGTTCTATTTTGAAAGTAGCAGTTTCTGAGGATGTGCAAAATTGCGCTGACGAAGGAATTCAGGTTTTTGGTGGAATGGGATTCTCTGAAGACACTCCAATGGAAAGTGCCTGGAGAGATGCTCGTATCGCTCGTATTTACGAAGGAACAAACGAAATCAACAGAATGCTTTCTGTAGGTATGTTAATCAAAAAAGCAATGAAAGGTCATGTTGATTTACTTGGACCAGCAATGAAAGTTCAGGAAGAATTAATGGGAATTCCATCTTTTGATACTCCAGATTTCTCTGAATTATTTGCTGAAGAAAAAGGAATCATCGCTAACCTGAAAAAAGTATTTTTAATGGTTGCCGGAAGTGCAGTTCAAAAATATGGTCCGGATTTGGATTCTCACCAACAGTTATTAATGGCTGCTTCTGATATCTTAATTGAGATCTATATGGCTGAAAGTACTATTCTTAGAACTGAAAAATTAGCCAAAAATCAAGGTGAAGCTAAAGTACAAGAGCAAATTGCTATGGCAAAATTATACTTATACAAAGCTGTAGATATCGTGAACTTAAGAGGAAAAGAAGGAATTGCTTCTTTCTCTGAAGGAGACGAACAACGTATGATGTTAATGGGATTAAAACGTTTTACAAAATACACCAACTTGCCAAACGTAGTGGCATTAAGAGAAACAATTACCAATAAATTAGTTGCAGAAAACGAATACTGCTTCTAATATAAAAATAGTTTTTAGCTTTTAATTTGTTTAAACCCGCACTAATCCGAAACAGTGCGGGTTTATTTTTTTATTTTTTATTTTTTTTCACCATATAAGTTATATAAGTTCATTTAAAAATACTTTGCCGATATTGTTTGCGATTTTAATTACTTATATTTTCTAAAACGCATTTAAAACATATAGCTTATATTTTCTTATATAACTTATATGGTTTAAACAATCACAAATCTTTATTAAAATTACAATTCTGTTACACATTCTATAGCGATTTTTATATTCTAATGTTTTATATTTAGCATTTCAAAAAACTAATAGCTTAAAAATGAAACAAATTAACCTGATTGCCCTTTTATTCTTTTGTGCTCTTACTACAAATCTTTTTGCACAAAAGAATAAAAAAATGGATATCATTGCTTACTATACTGGTGATGATAAACTAATTAACGAATACGAAGTCAAAAAACTAGATCAAATTATCTTTAGTTTTTGCCATTTAAAAGATGGAAAACTAAGTGTAGATTCTGCTAAAGATTCTACTACAATTAAACATCTGGTTTCCTTAAAAGCTTCAAATCCACAACTAAAAATTGTGCTGTCACTTGGTGGCTGGGGAGGTTGCGAACCTTGTTCTGCAGCATTTTCGACTGCTGAAGGAAGATTGAAATTTGCAAAATCCGTAAAAGAAGTAAGTACTTATTTTAAAGTTGACGGTTTAGATCTTGATTGGGAATATCCTGCGATTGAAGGACTTCCGGGTCATTTATTTCAACCTGCCGACAAACCTAATTTTACGGAATTAATCAAAATACTGCGTTCTACTTTAGGAAAAAAATACGAATTGAGTTTTGCTGCCGGAGGTTTTCAAAAATATCTTGACGAATCTATCGACTGGAAAGCGATTACGCCATTAGTAAATCGCATCAATATTATGAGTTACGATTTGGTAAACGGTTATTCTAAAGTTACCGGACATCACACGCCATTATACAGCACAAACCCGAATGAAGAATCTACAGACAGAGCGGTTACTTTTTTACTAAAACAAGGCGTTCCTGCTGAAAAATTAATTATTGGCGGCGCATTTTATTCTAGAACATGGAAAAATGTAGAAAACGTAAACAATGGTCTATACCAAGCTGGAGAACATATTCAGGGCGCTGATTTCAAAAACTTTGCTACAACTTATACAGAAGCAAATGGTTGGAAATATTTTTATGATGAAAAAGCACAAGCACCATATTGGTATAATGCGGGTACAAAAACATTTGCAACATCTGATGATATTAAGTCTATCAAAGCAAAAACAGAATATGTAAAAGCTAAAAAATTAGGCGGAATTATGTTCTGGGAACTTACTTTGGATAGTCCTAAAAACGGAATGGTTAATGCTATTTATGAAGTTAAAACGGCTAAATAAATTCATTTAAAAGAATAAAAAACGGCAGTTGTCTTAGAGATAACTGCCGTTTTTTTATTTTTTAGTTTCTCTCTCTTTCGGAGCTCGAATTCTTCCATCGTAAGAAATGGATGCTCTGTTATTACTATTGATACTAACCGATGTACCGCCATCATAAAAAATAGTAAACAAAAGATCATACACATCATTTGTTCCCTTAACGGTTGTTTTGATCAGGTATTTTTTCCCCTTTTGTTCTACTTTGATGTTTTCTGGTTTTCCTTCAAATTTTATTCCGCCATCAGATCCATAACCTACGTTGAATGCTCTTCCAAAAAAAGGTAAATCGCAAACTACATTTTCTGAAGTAAATTTTATAAAATAGGTATTGTAATCTAAATTAAGCATTCTGGTTCCTTGCGGATAAGCTTTCTCTGCATCAAAAACAAAATTTTTAGAATTGATAAGTGCTTCAATTTCTTTTTGTTTTTGAAGTTCTTTTTCTTGTTTTAATTCTTTTTTGGTTTTTTCCTGTGCAAAACCATCAAAGCTAAAGAAACAAAACAGCATCAATAAAATGGCTACCCTTTTCATGATTTCTATTTTTTAGTGAATCGCATCATGGCAATATCACCGGAAATTAAATTCAGTGTTTTGCCATCATCTGTAATATCGTACGAAGTTATTTTTTGCAGTGTATTCATATACGTCTGCTCCCCTTGCCCATCTCCACACATCATTTTGGTCATTGCCATTGGTTGTGTAAAATCAATTTTGTTACCGTCAACGCTCAATTTTCCTGTGTATGAATTACAGCTGCTATTACCCGAAACACGGTTTTCTTTTGAGTCAAAAACTATTGTTGGTTTTTTATTTGGGTATAAACCATCAAAAGCAATTCTTGGTCCTGAAATATAATTGAGTTCCCAGGTTCCGTCAAGTTTAGAAACTGTACCTGTTTTTGTGCATTTACATGAGATCAATACAAGCCCTAAAAAAACTAAAATTAAAGCATTCTTTATCATAATATTACTGATTAAATTAAAAATTTCAATTGAATTATTTACGTAAAAATCGTACCTAGAACCGAATCATTTTTATAAAAACAGGAACAAAGCAAAACCAATAGTTTTGGTTTTTTTTAACTTTTGGCCTCAGAGAGTTTCAGTAATTTTATGCTAAATTTACTTATTATTTAATTAAATGCCTTAAAAATGAAAAAAATAATCCTCTCTTTCGCTATAATTACAGCCTTAATTGTTGGTTGTAAAACAAGTACAAAATCAAATGATGCTAAAACTTTAACAGTTGCACTCGAGCCAAAAAGTGGCAGCACTGTTACCGGAACAGCAACTTTTACTGAGAAAAATGGAAAAGTAACATTTACAGCAAAAATGGCCGGATTACAACCCGGAGTTCACGCTATACACATTCACGAAAAAGCAGATTGTTCTGCTGCTGATGCAAGTTCTGCAGGTGGACACTGGAATCCAACGTTTAAAAAGCACGGAAAATGGGGAGTTGGAGAGTATCACAAAGGTGATATCGGAAACTTTACCGCAGATGCCCAAGGTAATGGTTCTATCACATTGACTACTGACGAATGGTGTATCGGCTGTGAAGATGAAACAAAAAATATACTAGGAAAAGGTTTAATCGTGCATCAGGGAACGGATGATTTTACCACTCAGCCTACCGGAAACGCAGGCGGTCGAGCGGCTTGTGCAGGAATTATCAAGTAAAAACATAATAACCACTATTTTTTCACAAAATTTAGTGGTTATTTCATTTAAAATTTAAACATACCACAAGAAAAAGATATAGCTTTGTAGCCTCAAACTAGTAATAATGATTAACCCATCGGCACCCGGCTGGATCGATAAATTCTTTAGCGAACAAAAGTTTTCAGAAGCAATTCCTTTTGAAACTGTGGATTCTTTTTACTACAAAGTAAGAGAAACCGGCTTTATCTATGGGCACATTATTTCTATTGATTCTCAAATTCCAATTCCGATAAAAGGCTGGTTTAAAACTGAAATTTCTAAAATTGCCTTATTGAATACTTTATACGGTGTTTTTTGTTTAGAAAAAAGAAATTCCGAACCAAAGAATTTTATTGCAGAAGTTTTAAGGTTTTACAATGAAATGAATCCTGAAGGCTTTAATCTTTTTAAAATTTTACTTCCGAAAGATACTCCTTCCCTTTCTTTAGAAAATATAATCGATGAAAGAGTTCAGACTAATGATAGTATTATTAGTAAAAACTTTTCGCATTTGGTAACCAACGCTTTGTTGTTTATTGATGTTTTGGCTTTCAGACAGTATTTGGCTCATGGTGAAATTCCGGAGAAGTATTTAAAACGAATTGAAGAAACGGTGCTTGGTATTGTTGGTTTGGCATTAAAAACGAAAACAGTAAAATCACAGCATGACGATTTATTGATTAAACTTTTTGAGGCTTCTATTCGCTATTCAAAATTTTCAAAAGTTACTGTTGAGACTTTAGAAACCTTGCAATTGGATTATTTCATCAACAGATTAGAGCAATACTATTTGATAGATATGGCAGGAATGGCTTTATGGAGCGATGGTGTTGTAGAAAATGAAGAAGCTTATTTTCTATATTCATTAGGATCGATGTTGCGCGTTTCTGATAATTTTGTAACACAAAGTATTGATACTACACATAGTTTTATTACAACCCATAAACATAAAATTCCTTATTTTAATTACTCAAATCCGGTAAAACATTTTTACGACCAAATGACGCATACGGTTGTAAAACTGATTATAAGAAACAAAAACAGACTTGTTAGGGAAATTGTTCAAAGCAAAGAATTAATGGTTCTTTTGGCTTATTCTACAACGAGGGATCTGGATGCGAAAGAAAAGAAAAAAGTAAAAAAACAGCTTTTGGATATCTGTAAAACGATCCCGTCGCTTACTATATTTTTACTTCCGGGAGGAAGTTTGTTGTTACCGATTTTAATCAAGTTTATTCCAACCATGTTACCATCGGCATTTAACGAAAACCTGGACGAAAACGAATAAAAAAAAATCGCCCTTTTGAGGCGATTTTTTATTTCTTATAAATTACTAAGCTGGTAAACTTCATCTAATTCATCATTCGAAGCAATATTTACATTCAAATCGGTTACAAAACCAGAATTTAAACCGTAAACCCATCCGTGAAGCATTAAATCCTGACCGTTTTTCCAGGCACCTTGTACAATTGATGTTTTGGCTAAGTTGTAAACTTGTTCTTTGGCATTAATTTCAACAAAAGCATTAAAACGCTCTGTTTCATCTTCAATTGAATTTAAATATTTATCATGTAAACGATATTCATCTTTAATATGACGAATCCAGTTATCAATAATTCCAACAGACATATTTCCCATTGCAGCTTTTACACCACCACAACCGTAATGTCCGCAAACAATAACGTGTTTTACTTTCAAAACATTTACTGCATAATCCAAAACACTTAGCATATTCATATCAGAGTGTACGACCATGTTGGCAATATTTCTGTGTACAAAAACTTCACCCGGTTTAGCACCAATAATTTCGTTTGCAGGAACGCGGCTGTCAGAACATCCAATCCATAATAATGGCGGTGTTTGTCCTTTTGCTAAATCTGCGAAATAATTTGGGTCTAATGCTAATGATTTTTCTACCCATTCTTTATTGTTGTCTAATAATTTTTGATAAAATTCTCTCATAATGTATTACTATTTTATAATGGCATTTATAGTGTCTAAAAATATCAATAAAGACTACTTTTTGTAAAGTTACCTAAATTCTGATATTTCTTCACTTTAGAAATACCTAAAATTTATTTAATTGTTTTAAAATTGTTCTTTTGTAACTTCTTTCTTAACCAGCGCTCTTTTTGCAACATCATAATAATGTTCAATCGAAACGTGATTGTTATTATCCGGCGTATTTTCTAATTCATACGCTTTTTTGAAACCTTTCAGTTTCACCTTAATATTTTCGTCAATTGCACGTGTTTCTTTAAACTCGCGAATTAAATCAAGAACATCATGAGCAATATATTCCGTATCATGAGCATTGATGATTACTTTTGAATTTTCAGGAATTTCACTCAATGTTAATTTAATTGCCGCTTTGTTCAAAAATGAAACTTCCTGCGCCAAATCGATATGAATAACATCTCCGTCTTCGTATTCTTCCTTTTTAAAGCTGTAGGCTCTTTTCAGGTTTCCTCTCAATACAAAAATAATACTGATGATGATTCCTAATGCCACACCTTTTAATAAATCGGTCGCTACAACAAATACTAAAGTGGCAATAAAGGGCACAAACTGATATTTTCCTTTTTCCCAGAAATGGAAAAACGTTGCAGGTTTTGCTAATTTATATCCAACTAAAATCAAAACAGTTGCTAAAGTAGCCAACGGAATTTTGTTTAAAAGTGCCGGAATAGACAAAACACTTACTAATAAAAGTACACCGTGAATAATTGCCGACATTTTAGATTTTGCCCCGGCATTGTTATTTGCTGAAGATCTTACCACAACAGATGTCATTGGCAAACCTCCTAAAAGTGAACTTACTATATTACCAATTCCCTGAGCTCTAAGTTCAACATTGGTATCAGTATAACGTTTTTGAACGTCCATTCTATCTGAAGCCTCAATACACAACAAAGTTTCGATAGAAGCAACAATAGCGATGGTAACACCAACAACCCAAACCTGTGGATTTGTTACGGCAGAAAAATTTGGCGTAACTATAATAGATTTAAATTCATCAAAAGATTTTGGAACTGGCAGAGAAACCAAATGTTCTTTTGCAATTGCCAAAGAGCTTCCGGTAGCAATAAAAATTTCATTTAAGACTACTCCTAAAATAACAGCAATAAGCGCGCCCGGAACTAATTTTAATCGCTTTAAGAAAGGAACTTTATCCCAGGAAATTAAAATCGCCAGCGAAATTAATGAAATAACCACTGCTCCTAACTGAATATGATTGATAACATCGAATAAAAATGAAAATGAATTGCTTCCATCATTTTGAATAAATGCCTGATCGCCTTCAAAATCAGCATCGTAACCAAAAGCATGCGGAATTTGTTTTAGGATAATAATGATACCAATACCTGCTAACATTCCTTCGATAACATTGGTTGGAAAATAGTTTGAAATACTTCCGGCTTTTAAAAATCCTAATGCTAACTGAATTGCCCCGGCAATAAAAACAGACATTAAAAATACATCGAAGGCACCAAAATCAGTGATTGCGGTTAAAACTATAGCTGTTAAACCAGCTGCGGGACCAGATACACTAACATGTGACTGGCTTAAAAACCCAACCACAATACCACCAATAACACCTGCGATAATTCCAGAAAATAAAGGCGCTCCAGAAGCCATTGCAATACCTAAACACAACGGAAGAGCCACCAAAAAAACCACTAAACCTGAAGCAAAATCAGATTTAAGGTTGGCAAAAAGATTAATTTTTTTTGACATAATACAATACTAATAATTGATACATAAAAGATCTACTGTATTTATGATAGAATACAGTTTTTTAAATAATCGGAAGTATTATGACAAGTTGGGAGGTGGAGCAAAAATGCTCTGAGAAATATTATCAAGTTTGGCAATATTTTCAGAAACTATTGTTCTTTTTTCAATATAAGCAGGCAATAAAACTTCATGTTGAAGTATTGCCGGATGAACAGTTGCTTTAAGTTCTTTATGTGAATGCTCTTCTTCAGAAAAACTGAAAGATAAAGACGTATTATTACATTTCTTCATCAACGTTACTACTGTAGGTGTTGATAAGAAGGCAATAAATATGAATAATAATATGCGAGCAACTAATTTCATTGTGGCAAAAATAGCGTTAAACAAATAAAATCAAAGCGAAGAACGTAAAATTTTATAGAAATTTAACAAAAATAAAAAACAGAATGATGTTTAATTAACCATTCTGTTTCTAATTTATTTATAAAGAGCTTTTTACAACTCTTCTTCAAGCCAGGCATTCATCATCCAAATTGTTTTTTCCTGTTCGGCAATGAAATCACTCATCATAGAATTTGTTCCTTCATCATTAATTTCTGCTGCTTTATTAAGAATTTCTCTTTCAATTTTTAATAAATCAGATAAAGAATTAACGATTAAGTGCACTGCTTTCTCATCATTTGAAATGTTTTTTCCAACCGTTAATTTGTTATTTTGAATGTAATCTTCAAAAGTGTGCAACGGAGTTCCGCCTATGGTCAGGACTCTTTCGGCAATCATATCAATTTTCAATTGTGAATCTGTATATAATTCTTCGAATTTTACGTGTAAATCAAAGAAACGTTTTCCTCTAATATTCCAGTGAATTCCTCTTAAGTTTTGATAATAAACCTGAAAGTTTGATAATAAAACGTTTAGCTCTTTTACTAATAATTCTGACTCTTTTACAGGTAATCCTAAAATATTTGTTTTCATGTTTTTATTGTTTTTACAGTAACTTACTACAAATTTAGAGGAAGTTCTTTAAAAAAAGTATAAAAAAAAATTATATTTTCTTATTTTTGTATCAAAAATTACTATCAAAATGACGATAACTCAATTACAATATGTATTAGCTGTAGCCGAACATAAAAATTTCACGCTTGCTGCCGAGAAATGTTTCGTGACGCAACCCACTTTAAGTATGCAGATTCAGAAAATTGAAGAAGAATTGAATATTTTAATTTTCGACAGAACAAAAAAACCAATCCAACTTACAGAAATTGGTCAAAAGATTGTAAATCAGGCCAAAAATATTGTAAATGAAGCTGATAGAATTAAAGATATTGTAGAACAGCAAAAAGGTTTTATTGGCGGAGAATTTCGTTTAGGAATTATTCCGACGATTATGCCAACGCTTTTACCTATGTTTTTAAATAATTTTATCAAGAAATATCCAAAAGTGAAGCTTTTAATTGAAGAATTAAATACGGATGAAATTATTGTAAAACTAAAAAACGGACATCTGGATGCTGCGATTGCCGCCACTCCATTAGAAGATGAAAAAATTAAAGAAATCGTTTTGTACTTCGAACCGTTTGTGGCTTATATTCCGGAACAGCATGCTAATTTTCAAAAGGACGAAATTGAAGTTGCCGATTTAAACATCAATGAAATTTTGCTTTTGCAGGATGGACATTGCTTTAGAGACGGAATTTTAAATTTATGCAAAAACGGAACTGATGTAGAACAAAATAATTTTCAGATTCAAAGCGGAAGTTTTGAAACCCTTATAAAATTAGCCGATGAAGGTTTGGGCACAACGTTACTTCCGTACTTGCACACCTTAGATTTGAAAGATTCCGATAAACTGAAACTACGAAACTTTAAGGAACCAAAACCTGCCCGCGAGGTAAGTTTAATTTACCCAAAGAGCGAATTAAAAATGCAAATTATTGACGCTCTCAGGTCTACAATTGCCGGAGTTGTAAAAGGTGCAATTGTTTTTCAAAATGTACAAATCATTAGCCCGCTGCATCAAAAGAAATAAAATAAAAAAGGAGCTGATTAGGCTCCTTTTTTTTATACTTTGATGAGTAGTAAACTTGGTTTTAGTTCTGGTTTTTCAATAATAAAATTTAATAACCACTCTTGTAATTGCTCCATTTCGTATGGTAACAGCGTTTTGATAGCTTTTTCTAGTTCTTTACAGAAAAGTATCGGATCGAAACTTACTCTCTCAAGTATTGATTTCGTGTAATCAAACATCATTTTTGACATAATAAAATATGAATATGGGGGTTATTTATATTTCTAAACTCGCACCAAATGTAAACAAATATCACACATAAAGATGCTTTTTAACTTATTTTTTTAAAAATTTTAGCAACGAAACCGTTTTCTTAATAAACATAAATCAATATAGAATTATTCTAAATAACTGACTTAAGTGCTTTTAGTAGCTCTAAACATCTCACGTTTTCCTGGCGGTCCAGCTAACTTTTCTACGGTAAATCCTACCGAAATCATACTCCTTTTTACAACTCCTCGGGCAGCATAAGTTACCAAAACGCCATTTGGTTTTAAACTATTATACATTTTCTGAAAAATTTCTGTACTCCATAACTCCGGTTGAACTCTATATCCGAAGGCATCAAAGTAAATCAAATCAAAAATTTCATAATCGTCTATTTCATCAAAAAATTGTTTCCTTTTAGTTAACGAAAAGCAGGTGCTAATTTCAGTTTTATTATTCCATTCACATTTATGCATTTTTTCAAAAATGTTATCGAATTCCAATGCGCCGAGCTCCGTAACATAATTCATTTCTAAAACTTCACTTGCATCAACAGGATATGCTTCTACCCCCACATAATCTATATTTTGCTGTTTTTGGTTTGCTTCCAGAAAAGTAATAAAAGTATTAAGTCCGGTTCCAAAACCAATTTCAAGAATCGAAACAGGTTTATTACCAAATAATGAAAGTCCATTTTTTATAAATACGTGTTTTGCTTCCTGAATTGCGCCATGTTTAGAATGGTAACATTCATCCCATTCTTTCAAATGAATTGTTGTTGAGCCATCTAGCGTTTTAATTATTTCTCTTTCCACTTTTTTGAGATTACTAGCAGGATTTTATTCGTTTAAAACCCATTTTTCAAGTCAAATTTACTTAAAACAAATGCGTAAAGCCTTAAAATTCGATTGTTTTTTCATAAATTCTTTATAAAACTAAGTATTTTATTTCCGTTTATTATAAGATAAATAAATCTCAATTAAACACAGGAATTAATGCAGTTTTACCAAGCAAATTGTATAATTTTACTTAATTTTGCATTGAATAAAACCTATTTAACACCAAATCATCACTTTAGATTCATTTTATTGAGATGAGCATTACATAAAAAACATACATTACTTATGAGTACAACTCAAACAAACAAAATTGAAATCAGAAAAGCTACTTCGTCTAAAATAAGCGCAGTAGACTTTGAAAACTTAAGCTTTGGTGCTGTTTTTACAGACCATTTATTTGAATGTGATTTTAAAAATGGAGAGTGGCAAAATCCTGTCATTAAGCCTTATGCTCCTATTTTAATGGATCCGTCTTCAAAAGTCTTCCATTACGGACAAGCTATTTTTGAAGGAATGAAAGCTTATAAGGATGAAAACAATGATGTTTGGTTGTTTAGACCTGATGAAAACTACAAACGTTTCAACAATTCTGCGGTTCGTATGGCAATGCCTGAAGTTCCTGAAGACATTTTTATGGAAGGTTTAAATGAATTATTAAAAATCGATAAAGAATGGATTCAGAGAGGAAACGGAAGCAGTATGTATATCCGTCCTTTTATGATTGCTACAGGACCTGGTGTTATTGCAAATCCTTCTGACGAATATAAATTCATGATTTTGCTTTCTCCTGCAAAATCATATTATGGTGGTGAAGTAAAAGTAATTATTGCTGAACATTATAGTAGAGCTGCAAATGGTGGAATTGGTGCTGCAAAAGCGGCTGGAAACTATGCTGCACAGTTTTACCCAACTAATTTGGCAAACAAAGATGGATTCCAACAAGTTATCTGGACAGATGATGCAACGCACACTAAATTGGAAGAAGCGGGAACAATGAACGTTTTCTTTAGAATTAATGACACTTTATTGACTGCTCCAACAAGCGAAAGAATTTTGGATGGTGTTACCAGAAAAAGTTTAATTGCCATGGCAGAAAAAGAAGGGTTAAATGTAGAAGTTCGTCCGGTTATTGTTTCAGAATTGGTAGAAGCTGCTAAAAACGGATCTTTGAAAGAAATTTTTGGAGCTGGAACTGCTGCCGTAATTAGCGTAATTAAAGGATTCTCCTATCAGGATGTTTATTATGAAATGGATCCAATTGAAAATTCATACGCTTCTTTATTAAAAGAAAAACTAACAAATCTTCAAAATAAACTTTCTGAAGATACTTTTGGCTGGACTGTAAAAGTTCAATAATCGAAAGATATTTCAAAATAAAAACCCGACAAATTTAAAATCTGTCGGGTTTTCTGTTTTATTCTATTATTTATAATGTAAAAAAAATTAAACACATAGAAACATAGATTTTATATGCATAACAAAGAATATAAAAAGAAACAAGTTCCTCAAACATAGCTATGTGTATTAATACAAGTGAAAACGACTTTTTTCAAGCTTCAAAAAAACTATGTTTCTATGTGTTTAAAATATTTGCAACAAGATTTTTTATAGCAATTTCGAAAAATCCGGTTTAAAATAATTCGGGCCTTTCATTACCTTTCCATCTTCTCTGTAAATTGGCTGTCCATCTTCGCCTAATTTACTCATATTACTACGCTGAATTTCATCAAAAACGGCTTCAATTTTATCCTGCAAACCGTGTTCAATAATTGTTCCGCATAAAATATACATCATATCTCCAAGAGCATCAGCAATTTCGACTAAATCATTTTTTTGCACTGCATCGAGATATTCTTCATTTTCTTCTTTCATTAAATTATAACGAAGGTATTTTTTGGTTTCGCCCAAATCTGCAATTGGTGTTTCACTGTGTCCTATTTTAAAAGCCGTATGAAATTCTTTTACAGCATCTATTTGTTTCTTCATGATTTTATTTAGTTAAATGGAGTACCAAATTAGCAACTATTCATATACAATTCTCTAAATTTGTCAAAAATAATTTTCAACTATGTTTAGTCAGGGACAATTAATATTCGCAGTCTGTTTTTTTATCGCATTTGTAATCGTTATGATTTTTGCTTACCGAAAAGATCTTGCACTGCACAAAATTTTTTACAAAGGAAATTACAAAGTATTAATTGGTTTCTTACTTTTTATTGCGATTTTATTTGTCATCAAAATCTTTTTTAAAAGGTAATTCCGGAATTTATTTCTATATTTAAAATATAAAGACAGAAGCCTGAGATTTATACTTAAGTTTTTATTATTACCGTTCTGTCTAAATATTTTTATTGATCATATTATAACTAAAAAGTACCGTTTTATTTTTGCGCTATTCGCCAGACTAGTAATAAAATTTATAACTTTACGAACCAAATAACCTGCACGATGAAGATTTTAAAATATCTATTTCTATTATTATTACTAACTCTAGTTGCCCTAACTGTATTTGTTGCTACTCAAAAAGGAATTTTTTCTATTGAAAGAAGCAAGGTGATTAATTCACCCCGAGCTACAGTTTATAACTATGTAAATGATTTTAGAAATTATGAAGATTTTGAATCATGGTCTCTGGAAGATCCTTCAATGAGAATGACTTTTCCAAATAAAACTATTGGAAACGGAGCTTCATATTCATGGGAAGGTGTTGAAGGAAAAGGAAGTGCGATTACACTTAAAACAAAAGACGGCGAAAGTATTCAGCAAAAAATGAAATTTGATGATACAGAAGCGGATGTAAACTGGACTTTTAAAGACACTTTGGCAGGTAAAACTATTGTAACCTGGAAAGCCAAAGGAACAATGAGTTTTTTATTTAAAATCTATACCGCTTTAAACGGCGGATCTGATAATGTTATTGGTACTATTTATGAAAAAAGTCTTGCTAACATTGACAAAAACTTAGATTACGAAACTAAAACTTTTACTGTAAAAGTAAATGGTGTTGTTAAAAAAACAGAGACTCCTTATATTAAACAAACTTTTACGAGTGAAATCTCCAAAGTAAATAAAAATGCCAGAGTCGTAATTCCGAAACTGATTCATTTTAGCCAGACTAACGGATTACATAATAATGGAAAACCATTTATTATATATCATACTTACGATATAACAACAGGTTTGGCAAAAATTTCTATTTGTTTGCCAATCAATAAAGAGATTTCGATTAGCGCAGGAAGTGATATTTTAGCTGGAAAATTAAATAGTTTCGAAGCTGTAAAAACCACTTTAACGGGCGATTACTCGCATACTAATGAGGCAATTGTAAAAACAAGAGCTTTTATAAACAATGAAAAAATTGTTCCTGAATTGGGATGGTCGCATCTTGAAATTTTAACGGTTAGCAAATTGGATGTAAAAAGTCCGTCGAAATTAGTAACTGAAATTTATTTTCCAACAAAACCAAAAGTAGTACCTGTTCCGGTTGAAGCTCCGGTTTACAGACCGCAAACCCAAACACAGACACCGGCACAACAAAAACCAGCTGCTACAACAACTACGCCTACACCTGCAAAAGAAGAAGAGCAATCTGAATTCTAAATAAATTAAAAGGTAGATTAAACCTTTTGTTTTAAATTCATTCTAATAAGTTAAATGATAAAGCTTGACAAACGAGAAGGAATTTATCGCACAATTATTAGATCCTAAAACGCAAAACATTGCGTTTCAAAAACTCGTGTCTGATTATCAAAAACCACTGTATTCTCATGTTCGAAACATTGTTTTGAACCATGATGATGCCGATGACGTTTTGCAAAATACTTTTGTGAAGGTCTTTCAGTATTTAAAAAATTTTAAGGGAGAAAGTAAACTCTTTTCCTGGATGTATCGTATTGCAACCAATGAAGCATTGACTTTTTTGAGCCAAAAAGCAAAACTAAACGGAATAACATCTGAAGCTTTACAAAATAAAACAATCGACAATTTAAAAGCCGATACTTATTTTGATGGTGACGAGATTCAGATTAAACTTCAAAAAGCTATTGTAACATTGCCGGAAAAGCAGCAATTGGTATTTAAAATGAAGTATTTCCAAGAATTAAAATACGAAGAAATCGCAGAAATCCTGGGAACTTCGGTTGGGGCACTCAAAGCATCTTATCATCATGCAGTAAAAAAAATCGAATTATATGTTACATCAAATTAAACCTTTTGTTATAAAACATATCTTATAGACATTATGAAAGCATTTAAATTAGAAAACGAACCGAAAATAACAACTGGATTTAAAACTTCGGATGATTATTTTGATGATTTCTCAGCAAAAGTTTTACAGCAAATTAACGAAACGAAAGAAGTAAAAGTAATTCCGATTTACAAACGTAAAAATGTTCTTTCGATGCTTGCCGCTGCTGTTGTTTTTATAGGATTATTGATTCCGATAGTAAACAACTACAACAATACATCAAAAGAACTTGACGAAGCTACTTTAGAAACCTATTTAAGCTATCAATCTAATTTGAATCAATATGATTTAATTAAAGAATTGGATACAAAAGACATAGACAAACTTAATAAGAGTGTTGCTCTCGAACAGGAAACACTGGAAGATATTTTATCTTCAAATCCAAACATTGAAAATTTAATTTCAGAATAAAAAACTTAAAAGATGAAAAAAAATATACTACCGATTCTGCTATTTTTAGTAAGTTTTTCATTTTATGCACAAAGTGATAAAGATGAAAAACGCGAAAAAATAAAAGCTTATAAAGTTTCTTTTTTAACGACAGAACTAGAACTTACTTCAACAGAAGCAGAAAAATTCTGGCCGATTTACAACACTTATGATGACAAACAATTTGAATTGCGTCATGATAAAATGAAAACATATTTACGAAAATTAGATGATGATAATATCAATTCTTTATCTGAAAAAGATGCAGCAACACTTTTGGCACAAATAGAAAGTACTGATAAAGAATTATATCTTTTGCGTGAAAAATATATGACAAATCTTAAAAAAGTCCTTTCGGCAAAAAAAATACTAAAGCTTAAAAAATCTGAAGATGATTTTAACCGCAAATTGCTAAAACAATATCGCGATAAAGCTGCCAAAAAAGAATAAAAGAAACAACAGCGACAAGGCCCCTATATAATAATACTTACTTTATTATTTAGGGGTCTTGTTATTTTATTTAAGTAGTAAATCTAATTGTAATTTTAACCGCAAGGCACGCAAAATTTTTTAATATGATTAGGTTAGAAAACGCAAAGTTCGCAAAGCTTTCTATTTAATTAGCTTTGCGAACTTTGTGTTTTCTAAACATATGCTTAAATAAATCTTAGCGCACTTTGCGGTAAAATATAACAATTATTATTTAAATCGAAGACGGATTACTTTATTAAAACCTGCAGCAATAGCTGTATTTCTATTGACAAAACGAATCGTAAACAGAGAGGAATCAGTAGATAACTGCATCCAGTTTTCGCCTCCATTTTGAGAGTATTGTATCCCTTCTGAACCAACACATATAATTTCTTTTCCATTTCCGCCCGGAACGTATTGTATACAAGAAGCGTATCCAAATCCCATATCCTGGCCTATTAATGTCCATGTCATTCCGCCATCAGCAGTAAAAGCTTTATTATTTGATTTTTTGTTTGGAAGATCATAATCTCCTCCGGCAATAAATCCGTGTTTAGAATCATAAAAATCGGCTGTAAAAATACCCGTCATTGCCTTTCCCTGTACGATTGGAGTTTCAATAACTTTCCATGTTTTTGCTTTATCGGCAGAGTAAAAAACACGTGCTTTTTTTCCTCCGGAAACCAGCCATGTATCATTTCCATTAATTACAATATTCGTGTTGCTTGCTGCAAAAGCCGCCTCTCCTTGCGAGTTTGTTGGCAATTTATCTGATAATAATTTTGTCCATGTTTCACCTCCGTCGCGGGTCACAATTATAGAAAATGTATCTTCTGTTGGATCTCCAATTGCAATACCTTCTTTATCATTCCAAAATTGCATACTATCGTAAAAAACTTTCTGATTGATTTCTTTATAAACTAATTTTACTTTTTGTGTTTTTTTAGAAACCTGGTAAAGCAAAGCAGGATTTGCAACACTTAATAAATATATATTTTGTGAAGTTTGTGCGATACTTCTAAACTCTAATTTTAAAGTGTCACGATAAATATGTTCTTCAAATTTTTCGTTTTTATCTAAATCATAATAGCCAAAGCGAGAATAATCTCCTCCGTACCACACTTTATTTTTATCAATTAATATTGCTCTAATACTAATTTTATCCTTAAATAAAGTATCTATTTGTACTGAAGTAAAACCACCGAACAAAGCTTTTTTCTCATTGAAGTTCAGCGTTTTAAAAGACACCATCAAAACAAATAGAGTGCAAAATAAAAGTACTTTTTTCATATAGATTAGATTTTTTTTATTGCTAAAATACAATTATTTATAACATTTAAAAGAGGTTTGATATTTTTTTCTGGCACAGTAATTGGATATCCAACAATATTAAACTTAATATGATTTTATCATGAAAACGAAACTACTTTTAATAGCGATAATAGCAATAGGTTTTGGATCTTGTAAAGCACAAAGCCAAACTACTGTATATGCAAAAAATTCAGATATAAGTGATAACCTAGATCTTAGAGCTGTTGCCTCGATGTTTGGGGACTCAGACAATCTTCAGGATTTTGAAAGAAGACTGAACGATCCTAAATATCAAATTTCAAACCTTGACTTAAATGGTGATGACCAGGTTGATTATTTACGTGTAATAGAATCTGTAGAAGACAGAACTCACGTTGTAATTATTCAGGCTGTACTTGATCGTGATGTGTATCAGGACATTGCAACTATAGATATTGAAAGAGACAATTCTAATAAAGTTGTTGTTCAGGTTGTGGGTAACAGTTATTTATATGGAGATAATTATATTTACGAGCCTGTTTATAGTGTAGCACCAGTAATTTACACTTCATTTTGGGTAACGAATTACAGACCATATTATTCAACTTGGGGTTGGAATGTTTATCCAACATATTATTCTGCCTGGAGACCTTACCCTATTTACAGATATAGAAACAACGTTAATGTTTGTATCAACGTAAACAACCATTACAACTATGTAAACACACGTAGAAGTTACAGAGCTCCTGTTATCTATCAAACAAGACGTAGTTATGGTTATGAAACAATGCGCCCTAATTACGGTTTCTCTCAAAGACATTCAAATGTAAACAACCGTTATGAGTTAGATCAAAGACGTGTTGCAAGCAGAGAAGCAAACAGAGGTTCTAATACATATAACACAAACAGATCTAATTCTAATAGAGTTTCTGGTTCTGATAACAGAACAACAACAAACAGAAATTACACAGAAAACAGAACTAATACAAACAGAAGTTACAATTCTGAAAGAGGTAATGCAAGTAGAAATAATTCGGCTACGCCAAATAATTCTGCAAGAGTTGATAATAATACACAAAGAACTGAATCAAGAGGATATTCAAGCGAAAACAGATCAAATACAAACAGAACTTCTACAGCTTCACAACAAACACAGCCTACAAGAAGTTATTCTGAAAACAGATCAAACACAAGCAGACCAGCCTCTGTGCCTCAACAGACACAGCCAACCAGAAACTATTCTGAAAGCAGCAGATCAAGTTCTAATAATAACTCATCAAGAGCACAAAGCTCTCAAAATACGCAACGTTCTGAATCTCCAAGAGCAAGTCAGGAATCAAGAAGCAGCCAACCGCAAAGAGGAGAAAGCGGATCTAACTCATCAAGAGGTGGCGGAAGAAGAGGTTAATAAATTCTTATTTCTTAATAAAAAATTAAAGCACAATTTGACGATTGTGCTTTTTTTTATCTTTTTAATTTTAATTACCGCTAATTTGTTTTAAAACAGTAAATTTGCAACCGTCTTTTATAAAAATATACATGAGCGCAGCACATAAAAACTTACACAGTAAGTTGTCTATTGGGGGTTTATTAATCACACTAGGAATTATTTATGGAGATATTGGTACTTCTCCATTGTATGTAATGAAAGCCATCCTTGGCGAGCATGCTATTACTGCGGATATCGTTTTAGGAGGTATTTCATGTGTTTTTTGGACATTAACATTACAGACTACTATAAAATACGTCCTTATTACCTTAAGCGCTGACAATCATGGCGAAGGTGGTATTTTTGCTTTATATGCATTAGTCAAAAAAACAAAAATTCAGTGGCTTATTGTTCCTGCAATTATTGGTGGTAGCGCCTTGCTGGCAGACGGAATTATTACACCGCCCATCTCAGTATCATCTGCTATAGAAGGAATAAAAACATACTATCCTGAAATAAATACTATTCCAATCGTTATCGGAATTTTATTTGTTTTATTTACAATTCAACAATTTGGAACTAAACTAGTTGGTAAATTTTTCGCACCAATGATGTTAATTTGGTTTACCATGTTGGGAACTTTAGGAGTTATTCAAATTGCGCAACATGTCGAAGTTATAAAAGCCATTAACCCGTATTATGCTTATCATTTACTGCAAGTACACCCAGAAGGATTTTTCGTTCTTGGGCTAGTATTTTTATGTACAACCGGAGCCGAAGCTTTGTACTCAGACATGGGACACTGCGGAAGAAAAAACATTAGAATAAGCTGGATTTTTGTAAAACTAACTTTAGTATTAAACTACTTTGGTCAGGCAGCTTATTTAATTCACCATGAAGGTCAAACTTTACAGACTTTGGGTGGAGAAAACGGAAATCCATTTTACTTAATCATGCCGGACTGGTTTCAGCCTGTAGGGATTATTATAGCAACTTTGGCAGCTGTAATTGCGTCTCAAGCTTTAATTAGCGGATCGTTTACTTTGATTAACGAGGCGATGCGATTGAATTTCTGGCCTAAAGTAAAAATCAAATATCCTACTGAAGTAAAAGGACAATTGTATATTCCGTCGATTAACTGGTTATTGTTTTTTGGTTGTGTGGGAATCGTTCTTCACTTCGAAAAATCTAGTAATATGGAGCATGCCTACGGTTTAGCGATCGTGTTATGTATGATCATGACTACTATTTTGCTGAACTATTACTTAATCATGAAAAGAATAAAATTATATTTCATGGTTCCGTTAATCACTATTTATTTATTGATCGAATTTAGCTTTTTAATTGCCAATGTTACCAAATTTGCCGAAGGTGGTTATGTAACTTTAATTATCGCTGCAGTTTTAATTTCGATTATGACCATTTGGTATCTGGCTAAGAAAATCAATAAAAACTACACCAAAATCGTTAAGATTGACGATTACAAAAAAGTATTAGTTGAGTTAAGCAAAGATTTATCGATACCAAAATATGCTACGCATTTAGTTTACATGACCAATGCCAATCGTGTTGACGAATTAGAGCAAAAAGTAATGTATTCTATATTACAAAAACGTCCTAAAAGAGCTGATATTTATTGGTTTGTTCATGTAAATATCCTAACAGAACCATACAAAACACAATACAAAGTAACCGAAATTGCAAAAGACGATATTTACAGAGTCGATTTTAATTTAGGTTTTAGAGAGCCAACAAAAATCAATTTGATGTTTCGTGAAGTGATCAGAGATATGGTGAAAAATGGCGAAGTAGATATTACAAGTCGTTACGAATCATTAAATAAAAACAATATTATTGGTGACTTTAAATTTGTATTGTCTGAGAAGTTTTTATCAAACGACAATGATTTAAGATGGCACGAGAATATTATCATGAACTCTTATTTCTTCATCAAAAAATTAAGTTTGTCTGAAGAAAGAGCTTTCGGTTTAGATAGTAGTTCTGTAAAAATAGAGAAATTCCCAATGGTGCTTCATGCTCCGGAAAATATTGGATTAACGAGAATTATAAAATAAAAGTTATTCCAAAATAAATTCAGAAAACACTCTTTTAAGCTTTATTAGAGTGTTTTTTTTCTTTTTAATAAAAGTTGAAACCACAATTAGAATTAAAAATTTAACTTTCAATCAATTAATAGTACCTTTGCAACTCAAATAATAAAAATGAGATTACACAGAAATTTAGTTTATACTACCATCGATTCTTTAAATGCAATTTTCAATGAAGGAGAATATGCAGACAAAGTGGTAGCAAGAGCCTTAAAAAAAGACAAACGTTGGGGAAGTTCTGACAGGAAGTTTGTTGCTGAAACGATATACGAAATTGTTCGTTGGAAAAGATTATATGCTGAAATTGCCGAAGTTAAAGAACCATTTGACAGAGACAATTTATGGAGAATGTTTGCTGTTTGGGCTGTTTTAAGAGGATATCCAATTCCGGATTGGAAACAATTAGAAGGAACACCTGAAAGAAAAATAAAAGGACGTTTTGACGAACTTTCAAAAGTTAGAGCATTCAAAGAATCTATTCCGGACTGGATGGATGAATTGGGTGTAAAAGAATTAGGCGAAAAAGTTTGGTCTAAAGAAATTGCTGCTCAAAACCAGCCTGCAAAAGTTATTTTAAGAACAAATACACTTAAAGGAACAAAAGAAAACCTGAGAAACACGTTGATGGATTTAAATATTGAAACAGAATATTTAAAAGATCAGCCGGAAGCTTTAGTTTTAAAAGAAAGAGCCAATGTATTTTTAACAGACGCTTTTAAACAAGGTCTTTTTGAGGTTCAGGATGCCAACTCACAATTAGTGGCTGGTTTTCTGGATGTAAAACCCGGAATGCGTGTTGTAGATACTTGCGCCGGAGCTGGTGGAAAAACATTACATATTGCGTCTTTGATGGAAAACAAAGGACAATTGATTGCAATGGATTTGTACGAAAGTAAATTGAAACAATTGAAATTAAGAGCTAAAAGAAATGGTGCTTTTAATATTGAATATCGCATTATCGATACTACAAAAGTGATCAAAAAACTACACGAAAAAGCAGATCGTGTTTTAATTGATGCGCCTTGTAGCGGTTTAGGAGTGTTAAAAAGAAATCCTGATGCAAAATGGAAATTACAGCCTGAATTTATTGACAACATTCGTAAAGTTCAGTCTGAAGTTTTAGAAAGCTATTCTAAAATTGTAAAACCAGGCGGAAAATTAGTTTATGCAACATGTTCTGTTTTACCATCTGAAAATCAGGAGCAAGTTGAAAAATTCCTGAAAACTGAAATAGGAAAACAATTTAATTTTATAAAAGACCGTAAAATTTTGGCCTCAGAATCTGGGTTTGATGGTTTTTATATGGCACTTTTGGAACGTAAGGAATAAATTAAATTCCAAATAAGATTAAATTCCAATAAAAAAATCCCAAATTCCAACCGTAAAATTGGAATTTGGGATTTTTGTTTGCTTTTATTTTTTTGATTTATCGTTTAGAATGTTTAGTCCCTACGGGCAATGTCGTTAAGTTAAGCTTTTTAAAAAATAAAATTATTGCAAATCAAATCTGTTTTTATCCGCGTTTTTACGAAGTAAATCTGTTTTATCCGCGTCAAAATTAGACCCTGATTTACTGATTCGCTAAAGCGAAAACGCTGATAAAAACGGATTTTTCTAATTACTTTCTTGATTAAATTGTTAGGTAATTTTATAGACTTACTCTTAACTTAACGACATTGCCCGTAGGGACTACACTTCATTATAAAAATTTTCAAATAAAAAATCCCAAACCCCAATTTTACGGTTGGAATTTGGAATTTTTATTTATTGGAATTTCACACTAAACTCGGTTTACGCAACAATTTTCCGTTTTCATTTTCTTTGAATTTCGGAACAAAAACAATTTCTTTTGGTTTTTCATATTTGTCCAGAACATCAAAAAAATCAGTTGCAAAATCTTGTTTTTCACCTTCGATAACCAAAATTAATTTTTCACCCAAAACAGTATCCGGGATTCCGGTAACAAAAAATCTGGAATTAATTTTATCAATCAGCTTTGCTTCTATTTGCTCTGGAATCAGTTTTACTCCTCCGCTATTGACAACATTATCAATTCTTCCTAAAAAAATAAACTGATCTTCCCTTATTATTTCTACCAAATCGTTAGTTACTATTGGCTCTTCAGAAATAGTATCAACAGTAATAACAAGACAGCCTCGATCATCCTGAACAATTTTTACATTTGGCAAAACGGTAAAAACATTTTCTCCTACCCTTCTTGCAGCGATATGGGTAATGGTTTCCGTCATGCCGTAAGTCTCATAAACTTCTGTTTTTAACGGTAAAACTTTTTCCTCAAGAGATGAATCCATCTTGGCTCCGCCAACAATCAGTTTTTTAACATTTTGCAAAGCTTCAATTGAATTTTGAACTTGTAAAGGTACCATTGCAACAAAATCGTATTTAGTTGTATTTAAAGCTAATGGATGTGTGCTTGGGTCAACAATATCTAAATCAAGACCTAAAATAAAACTGCGAACCAGCATCATTTTACCGGCAATAAATTTTACAGGCAAACAAAGTAAAGCTTTATCACGAGGTTCTAATTCGAAAAAATCTCCGGTAGCCAATGCAGATTGAATCATGGCTTGTTTTTGCAGTTTTACCACTTTTGGCAATCCTGTTGTTCCCGAAGTTCTCATTTCGATATAATCTTTATCGTCGAACCAATCCAATAAAAACTCTCCTATAGCTCTATCATTTGCATCGCCTTCTTTTATATAATCATAACCCACGCGACGCAATTCATCTGCAGTTAAATGATATCCGTTTATCTTAAAATAATTGTGAACATTTTTATGTGTTAACTGTAACATATATTATTTAATTTGATGATTCTACTACGTTTATTTTTCCAGTTAATTTTTCTTTCCAGTTACTCCAATTGTATTTTTTAGTAAAAATTAAAAGCAATATAGGATAAACCACTACCACAGGCAGAATAACATCCAGACCCGCAGATGGTTCTGATAAATCTATAAAAACAGAATGTGTTTGAAAAACCGTCCAATCCGAAGTAACCAATAAAGCACCTACCAAATTATTAGCAGCATGAAAACCTAAAGACAATTCCATTCCTTCATCCATAAGGGTAATTACTCCTAAAAACAGACCTGTACCGATGTAATAAATCATAATAATGTAACCCATTTTTGTTACTTCAGGATTAAAAACATGCATAGATCCAAAAATTAATGAAGTCATCAATAGTGGAAACCATTTATTTAAAGACAAATTAGCAAATCCCTGCATTAAATATCCTCTAAAAACATATTCCTCTGTACTGGTTTGTATCGGAATTAAAATAGAACCAACAGCTACCAAAATTAAAAACGGAACTAATTTAAAATTCCATACAAAATTTTCAGGAGCTCTGAAATAAATTATAAAAAAGCTAATTATTGAAAAAACCGCCCATAAAAAGAAGGAAAAGAAAACCCTTCCCCAATCTATTTTTTGACGTGATGTTGTAATTGATAAAAGAGTTTGATTGTGCAGATATTTCACAACAAAATAAATTCCGGCAAAGGCAAAAGCAAAAGATATCATCACCAAAAATAAAGTCAGATTAGGTTCAAACATTTTCATTACTTCAGCATTATCCGTAGGAAAAACAGCTTTATCTTTAAAACTTTTATACAGAACTGCGACAGAAAAAGGAATTTGACCAACAAATGATGCTGTAATAATAATGACTGATCCAATAAGGTATTTCCAAAATTTATTTTCGGGCTTAATTCCTTGTTCTAAAAACATATATTAAAAATTTAAAAAATGAGAAATAATATCTTTTAAAGTTATGATATATTTATTGCTTTTAAAAGATATATGATAAATAAGTAAATCTTACTTTTGGTGTAGCTAAAATACCTAAATTTTACTTTAACTGCCTTACAACATATTAAAATTAACAAAATGATACAAATTTATCATAATCCCCGTTGTGGAAAATCAAGAACTTGTCTTGCATTTATTGATCAGTCAAATCAGGAATATGAAATTATTCCGTACTTAACAGAAACGCCTTCTTTTGACGAATTAAAATCTTTATTACAAAAATTAGATCTTCAACCTATTCAATTAGTGAGAACTAAAGAAAAAATATGGATCGAAAATTATAAAGGAAAAACGATGAATGATGATGAAATTATTCAGTCTATGATTGACAATCCTATTTTAATTGAGCGCCCAATTGTTGTAAAAGACGGAAAAGCCATTATAGGAAGAGATCCTGATTTGGTTGCTGCCTTTTTAGATTGATTATAAAGAAGCGCATTAACATTTTTTTGTGATTTCTCTCTTTAAACCAAAAGCTACATTTGCGGTCTAAAAAGAAAAAGAAACCAGAAAAAACAATGAAACAAATCAAATTTGCTGTATTACTTGTATTGCTTTTTACAAGTTTTTACAATTATGCGCAACAACCACCTGCAGGAAGAAACAAGGTAAAAGTTACCGGAAAAGTTTTCGAAAAAGTGAGTAAACAACCACTTGAATATGCAACAATTTCGATAATGGCACCTAACGACACCAAAGTTATTGCCGGAGGAATAACGAACCCAAAAGGTGAATTTGAAGTTGCTGTTGCACCAGGAACTTACGACATAAAAATTGAGTTTATTTCTTTTAAATCAACCGAAATTAAACAAAAAAGCATTGAGGATGATACTAACTTAGGTGTAGTAAACCTGTCTGAAGATGCAGCCCAATTGAATGAAGTTGTAGTTCGTGCCGAAAAATCGACAGTAGAAATAAAACTTGATAAAAAAGTATACAACGTTGGTCAGGATATGATCGTTAAGGGCGGAACTGTAAGTGATGTTCTTGATAACGTTCCTTCGGTTTCTGTTGATACAGAAGGAAATGTAAGCTTAAGAGGAAGCGATAATATCCGTATTTTAATTGACGGAAGACCATCAAATGCTATTAATGTTGCCGAAGCTTTACGTCAGCTTCCGGCAGATGCTATTGACAAAGTAGAAGTTATTACAAATCCATCTGCCCGTTATGATGCAGAAGGCGGTTCGGGTTTGATCAATATTATTTTGAAAAAAGGAAAAAATCAAGGTTTCAACGGAACTTTTATTGCTTCGACAGGACTTCCTGAAACGTATGGCTTAAGCGCCAATTTAAACTATAAAACAGAAAAATTAAACTACTTTACCACTGGAGGTTACAACTACAGAACAAACGAAGGTGGCGGAAAAACTAATTCTGAATATTTTAACGAAGACGGTACAACTAAAAGTTATTTAGACGAAGATCGTGATACCAAAAGAACCAGAGACGGATTTAACGGAAGAGCGGGTGTTGAATGGACATTAACACCAACTACTTTTTGGACAAACGCCATTAACTACCAAAAAAATACCGGAGAAGATGTAGATGTAATCAACTACAATAATTACGATGCTGCTCGTGCTTTTACCGGAGCTTCATCTCGATTAAACAATGCCGATACCGGAAGTGAAAACGTAGAGTTTACTTCTAATTTAATCAAAAACTTCAACGACAAAGGTCATAAACTTACTGCTGATTTATCTATTTCAAGAAATACAGATGACAGCAACAGTATTATTACCGCATCGCCAAATTTCAATACGACTTTAAATGATCAGGTTCAAAAACAAGTTTTATTACAGGCCGATTACGTTTTGCCATTAGGTAAAGGAGGTCAGTTTGAAGCCGGATATAAAGGAAGTTTTGGCGACCTGAACAACCAATATGTAATAACAGACGATCTAAATCAACCAGATCCAAATTTATCAAATACATTGGAATATAAAGAAAACATCAATGCACTTTATACCCAATATGGTTTCAAGGTAAACAAATTTTCTTATTTATTTGGTTTGCGCTGGGAAGACACTAATATCCAGGTTAACTTATTAGACAATAACGATTTTAACACTAAAAAATACAACAACTTATTTCCAAGTGCGTTTATTAGCTACGAAATCTCAGATCAAAGTAATTTTACAGCAAGTTACAGCAAGCGTTTATCAAGACCAAGAGGACGTTTTATGAACCCTGCAACAAATTACTCAAGTAACATTAATATTTTTCAGGGAAATCCAGATTTAGACCCATCATTAACAGACAAATACGATATCGGCTTCATCAAGCGTTGGGACAAGGTAACTTTTAATACTTCGGCTTATTTTGAAGATACAAAAGACGTTTTCAGTTTTGTGAGATCTCCTACGGGCGAATTAGTAAATGGAATTCCTGTTATTTTAAGCAAACCTATTAACTTAGGTCAGGAGCAAAAATTTGGTTTTGAATTTACTTTCAATTACACACCTTTTAAATGGTGGAAAGTAAACAGTAACTTCAACTTTTACAATGTAAAAACAACGGGAGAAAACAGCTATGTAGATGTTGTAACCGGAGAAACAGTAGTACAAAACCTTGACAACCAAGCAAATTCATGGTTTGCAAGAATTAATTCTAAAGTTACTTTGCCATACAAAATTGATTGGCAATTAACAGGAATGTACAATGGAGAGCAAAAAACTGCACAAGGTAAAAACTTAGGTCAGTTGGGTATCAATACTGCTTTTAGTAAAGATGTATTAAAAGACAAAGCTACAATTGCTTTCAATATTAGTGATATTTTCAACTCAAGAATCATGAAATCATATACTTATCTTGAAAATCAAACATCATACAGCGAAATGCAATTCCGTAAACGTCAATTCAACTTATCGTTTACCTATCGTTTTAACAAAGCTAAAAACGAAAGAGATAAAAATGCAGCACCTAAAAATGATGGCGGCGGCGAAGGCAGCGGAGAATTTCCGGGATAACATCAGTTAAATTCCAAATTTTTTAAATTCCAAATTCCAACTTTAGAACCTAATCATCAGGTTTGTAAAATTGGAATTTGGAATTTTTTTGTTGGATTTAAATCCTTTGTTGGAATTTAAAAAATTGGAATTTATTTTTTTAAGCATAAAAAAAGGACTCGTAAAACGGGTCCTTTTTTATTGAAATCAATTTAAAATTAAATTGATTGTTCTTGTCTTTTCTTTGCTCTTTTCTCTTTGAACATTTCCCAGCTAGCTCCCGTAACCCAATAAGATACGAAACCAACTAAGAAAAACATCAACCAAAACCCTATAGTTAGTATGGTCAAGAAAAGTAAAAAACCTAAGTACTGTGAAAATTCAAACATGTTTTCCGGAATTTTTGAATGTAATGACAAATGTAAGTTTTATATTTTTCCTTAGCAATAAAATCCAAATCAATTTTCGTAAAATCACAATTATCCGTATATTTAAACTCATTTTAAATAAGGATTTTTCACGATTATTATTTAACTATCTAAACAAGAAGAATATGAGTGTTTTCAGGAGCTGTTTCCTGCTGTCCACTATATCTTTTGTGGCGAACCCCACCACAAAAGGATGCCGTTCCCATCAGGGCTAGGGCAATCGTTTTCAAAAAAAATTAAACATGAAAATAAAAAATCCGTTTTAATCAGCGTTTTTACGAAGTAAATCAGCGTCATCCGCGTTCAATACACCACAACAAACAACAAACAATAATCATATATACAACAAAATGAAATACAGAATAGAAAAAGACACCATGGGTGAGGTACAGGTCCCAGCCGATAAATATTGGGGTGCACAAACAGAACGTTCCAGAAATAATTTCAAAATTGGTCCATCGGCATCTATGCCACAAGAAATCATAGAAGGTTTTGCATATCTTAAAAAAGCGGCCGCTTATGCCAATCATGATTTAGGTGTTTTGCCAATAGAAAAAAGAGATGCTATTGCAGCGGTTTGCGATGAAATTTTAGAAGGAAAATTAGACGATCAATTTCCTCTTGTAATTTGGCAGACCGGTTCAGGAACGCAAAGTAATATGAACGTAAATGAAGTAATTGCAAACCGTGCTCAGGTTCTTAAAGGTTTTGAAATTGGTGAAGGCGAACAATTTATAAAAGCAAACGATGATGTTAATAAATCGCAGTCATCAAACGATACTTTCCCAACCGGAATGCATATTGCAGCTTACAAAATGATTGTAGAAACTACAATTCCCGGGGTCGAAAAATTACACGCTACTTTATCCGCGAAAGCGAAAGAATTTAAGGATGTTGTAAAAATTGGACGTACGCACCTTATGGATGCAACACCTTTAACATTAGGACAGGAAATTTCAGGCTACGCTGCTCAATTGGCATTCGGATTAAAAGCTTTAAAAAACACTTTAGCCCATTTATCTGAAATTGCATTAGGCGGAACTGCCGTTGGAACCGGACTTAATACTCCAAAAGGTTACGACGTAAAAGTGGCCGAATATATTGCACAATTTACCAATCATCCTTTTGTAACTGCAGAGAATAAATTTGAAGCTTTGGCTGCTCACGATGCCATTGTTGAAACGCACGGTGCGCTAAAACAATTGGCTGTTTCTTTAAATAAAATCGCCAACGATGTTAGAATGCTGGCTTCTGGTCCACGTTCAGGAATTGGTGAAATTCATATTCCAGAGAACGAGCCCGGATCTTCTATCATGCCTGGAAAAGTGAATCCAACACAATGTGAAGCTTTAACTATGGTTTGTGCTCAGGTTATTGGAAATGATATGGCAATTGCCGTTGGCGGAATGCAGGGACATTATGAACTGAATGTTTTTAAACCTGTTATGGCTGCTAATTTCCTTCAATCTGCGCGATTATTAGGAGATGCTTGTGTTTCATTCGACGAACATTGCGCTCAGGGAATTGAGCCTAACTACAAACGCATCAAAGAATTAGTTGATAATTCATTAATGCTTGTTACGGCTTTAAATACTAAAATTGGTTATTATAAAGCGGCAGAAATCGCTCAAACCGCACACAAAAACGGAACTACACTAAAAGACGAAGCCGTTCGTTTGGGTTATGTAACTCCAGACGATTTTGACGCCTGGGTGAAACCGGAGGAGATGGTTTAGATTTTTTATTTAAAAAAGTTTCAAGTTTCAGGTTTCACGTTCTGGATCGCAGAACTAACTACAAACTATTTGAATAACAAAAAGCGGTATAAAACTTTAAAAGTTTTATACCGCTTTTTAACTTGAAACCTGAAACTTGAAACTTTTTTTACTTCCCGTCAACGTAGTCTTGTAAATAGGCAAATCTTGGCGTTAACTTTCCGTTTTCGGTAATTTTAGCACGCTTAAGAATTCCGTCTTTGTCTCCGTTAAAAAAGGCCGGAATAACATGTTCCATAAACTGTTCACCAAAACCTTCACTTGCATCTTTTGGAATTTCGCATGGCAAATTATCAACTGCCATAACCACAACCGCAGCAGGGTGAAAAACATCTACCTCTTTATCTTCTAAAGGAAAATAACCATATATAGGTTCTTCAATGGTCGAAGAACGCAGCGTACTGGCAATTGGTCCGTTTACGTCACAAGAAATATCTGCCACTACTTTTACTTTACAATCGCTGGCATTCAGCATTTCTTTGGTTAAAATCATCGGAGCGCCACTTGCGTGAAAATGACCTGCAAAATAAATATCTGAAACTTTAGTGAATTTTTCAAAATCAGAAACATAAGCTTCAGGATGCTCTACAAAATCATTAAAATCAAGAGCTTGACCATCAATTCGTTTGTTATATTCTAAAACATCCAGCTGAACATATACCGCTTGCGTATAGTTCTTTGTTAGATAATTTTCGACTGTGATTTCTTTTATTTTAATCGCATCCAGAATTTCTTTGGTCCCGGAACCTACTTTTCCTGTTCCGGTAACGACAAACTTCAAAGCTGGGATTGTAATACGCTTTAGATGTTTAATTAAATCATCTTTTCCGGCAAGAGTTTCCGCTTTTGGAAGCTTGAAAAGTTCAAATTTTATTCCGAAAGCACGAATTCCGTTATAAACACCAACCATTCCGGCATACTTTCCAAAACCTATTAAACGGCGATTATGCTCATCAACTATAGTTTCATGATCATACAAATCAATGTTTTTTTCTAAAATTGCTTTTAGTAGTTTCTGATTATAAGGTTGTTTCTTAATTGTGTGCGAAAAAAAGAAGTATGCTTTATTTGGAATTAAATTTTCAACCGGGACTTCTTTGACACCAAATAAAACATCACAATTTGATACATCATCTGTAATAGTAATCCCTAAACTTTTATATTGAATGTCGGAAAAAATTCTAATATCTGAGCTTTCTACCTCCACGGTAGCATCATGATAAAGCTGTTTTAATTTTGCAAGTTCACCCGGAGCAAATACTACACGTCTGTCTGGTGGGTTTTTTCTTTCTTTTATAATTCCAAATTTCATTTATATAAGATTAAGATAAGTATTAATATAACTTTTTAGATTCAATTTGTTTCAAATATAACAAAATAAGTTAAAATTTTGTTGATTTTTTCTGATTTCAAACATTTTTATAACGCTAACCACTGATGCACAATCGACTAACAAAAAAAGAAGTTAAGATAATGTTAAAAAAAGTTTCTTCAGAGGATGAAAAAACAAAAACATAATTATTGAATTCTATATATTTGTTTTAAAGAATGATGAAAATGAGCCTCCTTAAAAAAACAAATATACCACAAATACTTTTCCTAATTTTAGTTTTCGCTTCATGCGGAAAAGAAAAAGCCACGACACAAAAACCAACTGTCACAGTAGAAGATACATTACCTAAAATGAAACCGGCCGGTCCTGAAAAAAGACTTCCGGCAAATTATGTAAACTCAGTTACAGGAAGAATAAATCATTTTTACAATAAAAACTGGCCTAATAATAGCATGAACGGAAGTTTTCTGGTAGCGAGAAATGGTCAGATTATTTTTGAAAGATATAACGGATTTGCCAATAAAAACGAAGGAACAAAAATTACAGCAGAAACATCTGTACAGATTGCTTCTGTAAGTAAAGTATTGACTGCTACGGCTGTTCTAAAACTTGTAAATGCAGGTAAAATTGATTTGGACCAAAAAGTAAATACAATTTTAAAAACATTTCCCTACGAAAATTGTACCATTAGAATGTTATTATCCCATAGAACCGGGATGCGAAACTATGCGTATTTTACAGATCATGATAAATCAGTTTGGGACAGACATAATCAATTAACTAATCAGGATATTCTTGATATCCTGGCAACTAAAAACATTGGTCTGGAAGCACCAACGGGAACTCGTTTTAGCTATTGCAATACTAATTATGCCATGCTGGCTCTTATTATTGAAAAAGTTACAGGTTTAAAATATAAAGAAGCAATGTCTGAAATGATTTTTAAACCATTAGGAATGACACATACGTACGTTTTTGACGATGACAAGGATCGAAAAAACATTGTACCTTCTTATAAAGGGAATGGCGTAGAAATTGGTTTTGATTATCTGGATAATGTATATGGAGATAAAAATATATTTTCTACTGTAAGAGATCTTTTAAAATTTGACAGAGCAAGAAATGCACCTGGTTTTTTAAAACCTGAATTACTAAAAGAAGTTTATACAGGTTATAGTAATGAACGCAAAGGAACAAAAAATTACGGTCTTGGAATCAGAATGATCAATTGGGATTCGGGACAAAATTATTATTTCCATAATGGCTGGTGGCACGGAAATACCTCATCTTATGTTCCGTTGATGAAAGAAAATGTAACCATTATTGCGCTTTCAAACAAAATGACCAGAAAGACGTATGCAGTTCGTAAACTGGCACCAATTTTTGGCGATTATCCGTTTGTTTTTAAAGATGAAGAATAATAAAAATTTTAAGTGAAATTTATTATTTATCTAACGTCAAAAAGTATAAATTTGCAAACTCATTTTTGGGGTCGACTGGTTTTGACAGCAAGTCGAATTGGAAAGTAAGCACGTCGAGCATTGAGACCTTGCTCGTAAATATAAGATCTTACACTTTTACACGGCGAAAATAACTACGCTTTAGCTGCATAATCTGAATTATAGTAAGATTAGCCACGTCCCTATCAGATAGGGAAGCTGGATTCTCCTTGAAAGCCTTGGTTTGTGGCGGTCAGTACAGGGGAACCGTAAAAATAAACCTAGATTTCCATGAGCTTCGGGTGGATATCGAAATTAAGAAGATAAGTGTTGAGTGGTTGTTCCTGACCTAGCTTAACATCGAAAATCCAATCAGGAAATAAACGTGTAGAAAGCTCTTTAGTTGCTTGTTTGGACCCGGGTTCGATTCCCGGCGACTCCACAAAAAAGCCTGTAAACTTATTGTTTACAGGCTTTTTGTTTTTTAGTTGACAATTTAGTTGATGTTTTTATTGTTAATAAAAATTATAAAAACAATTCGAGAACTCTCTCTTACAAATTAAAAACATCTCTTTACAGTATTAATCAGTAGAAACTATCTTTCAATACAAAAATATGCATTAAGTTAATTTCACTTCCAGAAGTTAAATTTTCAGCAATGAGTTAACTAAAATTGATTTGAGGTACATTCAAAATACAAATCAAATCAAGATAATTTATTTTTTTAAAGCCATTTGTTGTGTATGGATCATTTTAATTTGATCTTTTACTCTTTCGCTTATAGCATTAATCGAGAAACTTGCAGGATCCTGACTTGGAGGATAACTAACAAACGATTCTAAAAATACGGCTCCTTTTTGAATTCCTTCTGCTACTATAAACATTTTAGTTCCCCACCATTTTTCATAGACGAAAGAGGTAATATCAGCTCTCTCGTAGGGATCTTGGCGTAGATTAAACAATTTTGGAACACGAAGCGGAGTAAACGGATTTGCCCATATCCCAAAACCACCTTGCGTCCTTTGTTCTTGAAAAACGATTTTCCAATCTCCCATTCTCATTGAAACTAATTCAGCATCGTCATTAAAATAATAAAACTCATTTCTTGCAGATTTTGGCTGTTGTCCTGTAAGATATGGCAGCTGATTAAAACCATCTAAATGCACTTTGAAGTTAGTACCCTGTGATTTATAGCTCGTTAAAAGTTTTTCTTTTATTGTTGGTTCTCCCGCAGCAGCAAGTACTGTTGGAAACCAATCTAGTCCTGAAACTATTTCATTGGAAGTTTTTCCGGCAGGAATATGACCTGACCAACGCACAAAGGCAGGTACACGGAAAGCGCCTTCCCAATTAGAATCTTTCTCACTTCTAAATGGAGACATCGCCGCATCTGGCCAGCTGAACATGTTTGGTCCATTATCTGTCGTATAAATAACAATTGTATTGTCTGCAATTCCTAAATCATCTAAAGCTTTCAATATTAGACCTACATCCCCATCATGTTCGAGCATACCATCGGCATATTCGTTATCAGGCATACCGCTTTTTCCTCGAAGAGATTCTCTAACATGGGTAAAGGCATGCATACGCGTTGCATTCATCCAGCAGAAGAATGGTTTTCCGTCGGCATTTTGTCTTTTAATAAAATCGATCGCTGCTCCAAAAGTTTCATCATCAATTGTCTCCATTCGTTTTTTAGTCAGAGGCCCTGAATCTTCGATAATTTGTTTACCAACTCTTCCAAAGCGTGGATCAACTGTTGGATCATCTTTATCTGTTGCTCTGCATTTCAATACTCCTCTTACCATGTATGACTTTACAAAAGCTGAATCTTTATATGGATAACTTGGATCTTCTGGTTCTTCTTCTGCATTCAAATGATAAAGATTTCCAAAAAATTCATCAAATCCATGAACTGTTGGCAAATATTTGTTCAAATCACCCAAATGGTTTTTTCCGAATTGCCCTGTAGCATATCCCAGAGGCTTGAGTGCCTGAGCGATAGTAATATCTCGTGCCTGTAAGCCAATGGGTGCACCTGGCATACCTACTTTCGATAATCCTGTACGATAACAGCTTTGTCCGGTAATAAGAGTAGACCTACCCGCCGTACAGCTGTTTTCTGCATAATAATCATTAAACATTATTCCTTCTTTTGCCAAGCGGTCAATATTAGGAGTTTCATATCCCATCAAACCATGGGTATAGGCACTTATATTTGACTGCCCAATATCATCACCGAATATTATTAAAATATTTGGTTTCTTAGTGGTTTGTGCATTGGTATTTTGAAAAGGAATAAATACTGTTGTTACCACAATAATTACTATTACAGTACTTTTAGCAAATTTACTTAATAGCTCTTGGAAATTAGTTCGCATAATTACAGCTTTATAGTTGTTTTATAAATTTAAATTGCTACTTATTATATAATAGGCAATCTAAAATTACGATTAACTATTGTCCAAAATTTTAGGACTTTGTTGCATATTATAATTTGAAACCAATTCAATTTCAAATATATAATGCTATAAAAGAATTACAAATGTCAAATTTGCCTATTATTTCAATTACCATCATTCTGAATTGTGGCAAAATCATGGCACACCCCGCTTTTAAAACTAGGAATGTAGAAAATAGAAAGCTTCACATATTTAGGTTCGATTGTAATCCCATCAAGTCCACAAAAAAGCCTGTAAACTCAATGTTTACAGGCTTTTTGTTTTTAAATAAGTTTTAAAAGTTTAGCAGTGTGCATGTTTATGTTCTAAAAATATCACGAAACTGATATAACAATCTTTCTGCTAATCTTAAATCTTCGGTAATAATCTCTGCGGTTCCTGACATTTCCTGCTGAAACGGAATGGCTTTATGATATGAAGTTTCAAGCTTTTTTGGCAAAACTACATCAATCCATAATTATTTTTTCATTCTATTTTCTAAATTAAAATATGATTCTAATAGATTAAGGCTGAAATAAATCAGCCTTAATCATCAAATATTGCATTTTAGCAGATTAGCATCTACCAACGCAATCTGAAACTGATCCAGATTGACCGTCGTAAGATCCGTTACAATAACAAGAAAATGACCCCCCGGAAATTATTCTCATTTCGTCTCTGTTAAATGCATTTTTAACATCTTTTAGGCTTATTTTTTTTATCTAAGGTTTTTTTGATGATTAATAAATAGTTAAAAACTATCTCAAATCTCAGAAATTAATCCAAAGTGCACATTCCTTTCGTTAATTTTAAATAACTCTTACCAAACTTATAAAGAAGAAATGGAATGCTGACATATCGCAAACAACCTTTAACAAAGAAGGTTATTTATAAGTAAAATATGTTAAAATCGTGAAGTGGACTTAAATAAATCCTTGTTTTATTGCTTCTTTCACTAATCCGGAATCATCAGTTACGTCAAAGACTTTTTTCATGCGGAGAATACGTTTTTGAATAGCGCTTGTTGTCAAACAAATAACACCATCAAGTTCTTTTATTTTAAAGCCTTTGGATAAATAAAATATAATCTGACGGTTGTAATCTTCGACCATCAATTCTTTTTTCCAAATTTCATTGATACATTTTTTTGCGGTCGGGCTTTGATATTGTTTGCCTTGCATTACGTCTGATACTGCTTCCTGCAATTTCTCCGGAGTGATATCATTTTTTATAATTAAACCTTCCGGGCGGACTTTTTTTGCAATATCGTAAACGATAATTATCTCGGTATGTGCCGTAATCATAATAGTTTTGCAGTTTGGCATAACTTCTTTAATGTACAAAACTAAATTACTGCCCGAAAAGATAGATTTTTCTTCATAAGCAGGTAATCCTTTATCAACTATGGCGATGTCAAAAGATTGTTTTGCAGCGATACTTTTGGTAATAGCAAAATAAGCTTCTTCACAGTTATGAGCTTTTGTGAAATGTGGTTTATTTGAGGCAAAAGAATCCCCTGCAAGTGCATTAATATAGCCCTCTACAGTCATCGGATGATCATCTACTACAAGTATATTCATTAATTAAAATTTAACTTTAACAAAATAGGCAGTTTTTCTGCAACAGTGAAAATTTAAACTTTTCTAGATTGCGCTTTCTTATTATTAGTATAATTTATGCGGTTTTCCTTTCTTATTATTGATGACAATGCCTCCAATGCTAAAAAAACCTTAGAACTTTTTGAGAATTTTCCTAATTATTTTTGTGCCGGTGTAGCCAAAGATAATGAAATGGCAATAAACCAAATCATAAAACTAAAACCACAATTGGTAATTGTACAGATTCCTGCAAAAGCTGAAGAGCGAACTGTACTTTTTAAAACCATTGCAGAATTATTTCAATATGTAGAATCCCTACCTTATTTTGTTGCTTTGGCAGAATCATCAAATTACGCGTTTGAAGCAATACAATCCGGATTTTCTGATTATATCGTAGAGTCATTACAGTTGCATGACTTAGGAAAATTGCTGTTTAAATTTGAAAAGAAAACCCCTGTACACCTTGCAACAAGTATTTGCATTAAATCTTATAGTGATTATCATTTTGTGGCGCTGCAAAATGTAACTTATTTAAAAGCAGACAATAACACAACTGATATTCAAATGGATAACGGAAAAACGGTTAATGCCTATAAAACTTTAAAACATTTTGAAAGTACATTGCCCTTTTACTTTCTACGAATTCATAAAAGCTATATCGTAAACATTAATCATGTTTCCAGAATACATTTCAGCAAATCAAAATGCTACCTAAATTACAACGAAATACTCCCTTTTTCACTTACTTATAAAGATAATGTCGATTCTATAATCAGAAAAATAAACATTTAGAAGATACCGCTTCCTCTATCTAAAAACGAATAAAATAGTCCTTTTATTTTAAATGATCCCTTTCACCACTTCGATTATGCCTTAAACTATTGTAATCAACAGGGTCACTATAAGCAAGGCAAAAACTAAATATCAAACCTCTTTTTTCCTGTTTATTTGCCATTATAATCAACCAAAATAATTATTGAAAGTGGGGAAAATGTTGCTTTTAAGTAATGTCATTTTCAATAATTAGAATTGTCACTTCCCGGCTTTTCAAAAAGGTAATTCCGAAAGGAAGACTGCCCCAGATATTATTTACTAATTATTTAATTCATTACTTTTTATGAAAAAGCTATTATTTGCTATTGGCTCTATTGCGGCTATGATTGTCATTTCTTCTTGCTCTACTGACAATTTGGAAGAGGGGAAAACAGAAAATTTAATAAACAAGAACCAAATTTTGCCATCGGTAACTACTGACAGTTTAAATAGTACAACTCCTCAAAATCTACTTGAGATATCTGATAAAGATAAAAATCAAGGGTAATATTTTTATAATAACCAGATAATGTTTCTAATTATCTGGTTATTAATATCTATTTTTGGGTAAACTTTTTCCGAAGACATTGAAGATAAAATCTAAAATATTCTTGTTGTTGTTGTTTTTAATTATAGCATGCCACAAAAAAAATCATTCCAGCAAATTTAAAAAAGCAGTAATTGAAGCTTTAAAAAATACTGATTCAGAAACATTTAAAAATGATAGTAAAGAAAAAATAGTAGATACTATTTATAATTATTTATCAAAATATGAAAATGATTCTGTTACCAGAAATCTGTATTTTAAAGTTGCCAGCAAGTATTACAATATTGGCCAATATGAAAAATTTTTAACTGCTGTTAAAAAAGTTTACAATCTTGGACTAAAACAGGATGATACTACTCATATTGCAAAAGCACTCTATTTTTTTGGCGATTATTATGAACAAAAATCGCAATTAGATAGTGCTTTTAGTTATTATTCGCAGTCTGAAAGACTATACAAAATAAAAAATGACACTTTAAATTCAGGAAGAACACAATTATACAAAGCCGGAATTTTATTTGATGCCGGAATTTTTTCTGAAAGTGAAATTGAAGCTGTAAGCGCTTTAAGGCTTCTTTCGAAAACTACCAATACACGATTAATCTATGAATCTTATGTTTTGTTGGCTATTTCATTGAATGAAGTTAATGACTGCTCTAATTCATTACGATATTTCAACCTCGCTCTAAAGCAATTAAATCAGCTTGAAAAAGAAAATTATCCAAAGGAAAAAATTATTAAATCGAGAATTTCCTGCTGCAATAATATGGGCCGGATTTATGAAAAACTAAACAATCATAAAAAAGCAATACAATTATATAATACTGCTTTACAAATCAAGGATTTAAAACAAAATTATCCAAAATCGTATGCAATGCTGCTGGATAATCTTGGGCATTCTCAAATGAAAACAGGAAATTATACGAATGTATATCAACTGTTGAGCGAATCGTTAAGAGTAAGCGATAGTCTTGATATAAAACCCATTATGATATCTAATAAAATTAATATTGGGCAATATTTTCTATTTAAAAAAGATACTGTAAAAGCGTTAAATTATATTAAGCAAGGATTTGAATTATCCCAAAAAATAAAATCTAATGAATTAACTATTCAATCTTTAAAATTGTTGATGGAGAATGACTTCAAAAACAAGACGTTTTATACAAATCAGTATTTAAAAATTGATGACAGCCTGCAAAAAGTAGAAAGAATAACAAAAAATCAATTTGCAAGAATTGCTTTTGAAACAGATCAGGTTGAAGAAAAAAATGAAATTTTATCTAAAAGAAACAGCTATATTATTATTGGTTTTGGCATTGTAATTCTTTTTTCATTTGTGTTTTTTATAATATATCGCTTGAAATCAAAAAATAAAGAACTGTTTTATATTAAAGAACAACAGGAAGCAAATGAAAAGATATACCAGTTGATGTTACAGCAGCAATCTGAAACAGAATTGGCCCGCAATGAGGAACGAAATCGTATTGCAATGGAATTACATGATGGCATTGTGAATAGTGTTTTTACTACCCGATTCAATCTTATTCAACTAGATTCAATTCAAACAGATAAAAAAGAGCTATTGGTTAAGGAACTTGAAAAAACAGAGAATGAAATAAGGCGAGTTTCGCATAATTTAACACAAAACCTGCTTTTTGAAGATAAGAGTTTTCCCGAAATAGTGACAAACCTTGTTGAATCTCAAAAAAATCAGTTTAACACAAAGTTTGATGTATCGGTAGATAAATATATAGATTGGTTTTCTGTATCAAGCATAAACAAAATACATATTTACCGCATTATTCAGGAAGCTTTGCAAAACATCAATAAATATTCGAATGCCGAAAGATGTTATATAATGCTATTAAAAACCGGAGATAAAATTACGATTCGGATTTGGGATAACGGAAATGGATTTAATATCGAAAAAGTAAAATATGGTATTGGATTAAAAAATATTGAGGAGAGAACCACTGCATTAGAAGGAAAATTAAAAATAATATCTGACATAGGAAACGGAACTACGATAGAAGTGTTTTTTTAAGATAAAAACAAAAAGAGGAGATATGAATCTCCTCTTTTTTTGATGTTTAACAACGTTTATTTTGCTAAATCAAACCTGTCTAAATTCATTACTTTATTCCATATTGCAACAAAGTCGTTTACAAATTTTTCCTGAGCATCAGCACTTGCGTATACTTCTGCTATTGCTCTTAATTCTGAATTAGATCCAAAAACAAGATCTGCACGAGTTCCAATCCATTTTGGCTGACCTGTATTACGATCGTTTCCTGCATAAAGTTCTTTATCATTTGATACTGCTTTCCATTGGGTATTCATATCAAGCAAGTTTATAAAGAAATCATTAGTTAACTGACCCGGACGATGTGTAAAAACTCCATTCTTACTTCCATCTGTATTAATATCCAACACACGTAAACCTCCTAAAAGCACAGTCAATTCTGGTGGTGTAAGTGTTAATAAATTTGCTTTATCAATAAGAAGCTCTTCTGTAGAAACTGTTGATCTTGTTTTTCTGTAATTTCTAAAACCGTCTGCTTTAGGTTCTAAATATCCAAATGATTCAACATCTGTTTGTTCCTGAGACGCATCCATACGACCTGGTGTAAAAGGCACTCTAACTGTATTTCCTGTTGCTTTTTCTACACCGGCGCAACCTGCCAAAACGATTAAATCGGCTAGTGAAACTTTTTTGTTTACTTGCGCTGCATCAAATTCTGCTTTAATACCTTCAAGTTTGTCCAAAACCTGTTTTAGTTGTGCAGGATTATTTACTTGCCAGTCTTTTTGCGGAGCCAGTTTTATACGCCCACCGTTTGCACCTCCACGTTTATCTGATCCTCTAAAGGTAGATGCCGAAGCCCACGCAGTCGAAACCAATTGAGATGTGCTTAATCCTGTATTTACTATTTTTTGTTTTAATTGAGCAATATCATTTTCATCAATTAAGGTATGGTTTACTTCTGGAATAGGATCTTGCCATAACAATTCTTCCTGCGGAACTTCAGGTCCTAAATAACGTTCGCGAGGTCCCATATCTCTGTGTGTTAGCTTAAACCATGCGCGTGCAAAAGCGTCTGCAAATTCATCAGGATTTTCAAGAAAACGACGTGATATTTTTTCATAAGCAGGATCTAATCTTAATGATAAATCGGTAGTAAGCATTGTTGGCAAATGTTTTTTACTACTGTCAAAAGCATCCGGAATAATCGCTTCTGCATTTTTTGCTACCCATTGATGCGCGCCGGCAGGACTTTTAGAAAGCTCCCATTCAAAACCAAATAAATTTTCGAAGAAATTATTACTCCATTGCGTTGGAGTTTTTGTCCACGTAACTTCTAATCCACTTGTAATTGCATCGGCGCCTTTTCCGGAACCAAAACTATTTTGCCAGCCAAATCCCTGTAATTCAAGACCTGATGCCTCAGGCTCTTTCCCTACGTGATCAGAAGAAGCTGCACCGTGGGTTTTTCCAAATGTATGTCCTCCGGCAATTAATGCTACAGTTTCTTCATCATCCATCGCCATACGACTAAAAGTGTCTCTAATATCTTTGGCTGCAGCGATTGGATCAGGATTTCCGTCAGGGCCTTCAGGGTTTACATATATAAGTCCCATTTGTACAGCAGCAAGAGGATTTTCTAAATTTCTGGAGTGAACATGACCATCTGCATCATCATCAGAAGATACAACGCCATGATCTTTTGGTACTCCTTCAGAACCATCACTATAACGTTCATCTCCGCCTAGCCATGTAGTTTCCGAACCCCAATAAACAGCTTCATCCGGTTCCCATACATCAGCGCGTCCTCCCGCAAAACCGAAAGTTTTAAAGCCCATAGATTCTAAAGCTACATTTCCGGTTAATATCATTAAATCTGCCCATGAAATTTTTTGTCCGTATTTCTGTTTAATAGGCCATAAAAGTCTTCTTGCTTTATCAAGACTTACGTTATCCGGCCAACTATTTAGAGGAGCAAAACGTTGTTGCCCTGCACCTGCTCCACCGCGGCCATCCTGCACACGATAAGTTCCTGCGCTATGCCATGCCATTCGAATGAATAAACCTCCGTAATGACCAAAGTCTGCCGGCCACCAATCTTGCGAATCTGTCATAAGTGCATGCAAATCTTTTTTTACTGCTTCAAGATCAAGACTTTTAAATGCTTCTGCATAATTGAAGTCTTTATTCATAGGATCTGAAAGTGGCGAATGCTGTCGCAGGATACTTACCTTTAACTGATTGGGCCACCAGTCACGGTTTTTTGTGCCTGTTGCAGCTGCATTATCCATACTGCCATTATGAAAAGGGCACTTACTGATGTCATTTGATTGATTTTCCATGATTTACAAATTTTTTATTTTTTTTGTTTTTGTATAATTTTCGATACTACTAATTTACAAACAAAATAAAAAGGATGTATGCGTTATGAATATTATATCAATCTACTTTGATAGATAAAATCTATTGTTGTGGTTTTAATTGGTTTGTTACTTAAGATTTTTACCTATAAATGAGTTATATAAAAAAACCTGCAAATAAAAAATTTACAGGTTTCTCTTTAAACAATTAACTATTAAAAAATAAATTAATCCGGATTTGCCAATATCTTATACAACTCGGCATTTGAAATATAAAACTGGTTTTCAATACCAATTTGAGACAGTTTTGCACTCACCAAATTATTCTCTCTAGAATTGATCAGGAAAATGGAGCTTTCACCAAATGAAAATAATTTCTCTTCAGAGTTTAGCATTGTCAAATAATCTTTTACCAGACTGTCAATAACTTCTTTTTGCTTTTTTAAAGATGTAATTTCAGTTTGCTGCGCTTTTATTTTGTTTTTAAGTTCTAGTCTTTGCTGATCGATATCAAACTTTAGATCCTGTATTTTTAGTTTAGCCAATTTTAAGCTTCCGCGTTCTTTTCTCAAAAAAATCGGAATGCTGAAATCGATATTAAATTTGTAATCATCGGCATTAAAAGAATCAAAATAAACAGGTTCAGAAATGTAATTGTAGCCTACATTAACCTTTGGCAAAAGCGAATTTGCTTTCAATTTTCTGTTGATTTCCAATATGGATAATTTAGTCTCTAAAGCTTGTATTTTAGGATGTGATTCCAATGTTTCAACATTTACCATCATTGCATCTGTTTTTAGCGTTTCTTCAACAGTTTCAATTAAGTTTTGTTCCGGTTTTACATGATCTTCCAATTCTACCGGAACATTTTCAATCCATAAATAATTTGAAAGATTAAGTCTGGCTTTTGCCAATTTCAAGTTTCCGTTTTCAACATTCAATTGCCTGTTTCGTACAGTAATTTTAGCTTCGACACTATCAATTGCGGGAGAATCACCAAGTTCGATCAGTTTTTTTACGCCTTCAAAACGGGTACTTGCAAAGCCCAGATAATTTTTATAAAGCTCGGCTTCGTTAAAGCTTTTCCTCCATTCAAAATAAGCCTCACTTGCTTTGTATAAAACAGCTATCGCTTTTAATTTTCGTTCGGCATCGCTTAATTTTATCTGTAGTTTACCTTCTCTTACATCGGCCATACGCTGGTTGATGAACATTCCCTGCCCTAGAGCCACACTAATTCCAAGAGAAGTTAATCCGGCATCCGGTGTACGATTTTGCGGGTTGTAATATTGCCCGTCTGTATCATCAAATCCGGCTTTAACTTCAATTCCGTACCAAGTTGGAATTTTGAAACTGCTGTTTAAAAGCGAATAATATTCTGTTCCTTTAAATTCTTTTTTATTGTAATCTATTTCAATCTTTGGATCAAAACCACCACGCGCCACCATAAGTTTTGCCTGCGCATTACTTACTTCAAGATTGGCTTGTTTTACCAGCGGGTGGTATTTTTTTACGTATCCTAAAAATTCGCTGTAGCTTAGTTCTTCTTTGTTAAAATCCTGACTGTATGAATGTAAAAAACCAAGGAAAAACAAAAAAGAAAACACAACGTATCTTATTTTATTTTTTCTCTTTTCCATTTGCTGCTTTTTCATCTGACTTATAATAATTTGGCGGAAAACCATTTAGGTTACGCCATATTTCATACCATACAGAAACTGTTTCTAATAAGGCGATACTTTGTGCCCCGGCTCCAATACTCAATTCTTTTGGCCATTTTTGATCTTTACCATCTGGAGAAATAAGCACTCTGTATTTTCCGTTGGCACTTATAAAGTTTTCAATCGCTACAATTCTTCCTCCAAAAGTTCCATAAGATAAACCCGGCCAGCCCGAAAATACAATTCTTGGCCATCCATCAAACCAAACTCTAACTTTTGCACCACGATGCACCAACGGAAGATCGATAGGATCTACATAAGTTTCTACCGCAATATCATAGCTTGATGGCATAATACTTACAACCGGAGTTCCTTCTTTAATTGTTTCCCCAAGACCCGCCAATAAAGCACGATTTACGTAACCGCTTTGCGGAGCCGTAATATAATACATGCCGTTTCTTAAACTATAGTTTACATATTGATTTTGCAGTTTATTGACCTGGGCTTTAGTATCATATTGCGTACTTAAAGCAGTAAACTTATCGCTTTTTGATTTCGAAATTTTCTCAGCATATTCGGCTGTAATTCTATTTATTTCGACTTTTGCATTGATCAGTTCGTTTTTACTGCTCAACAATTTATTTTGCTGCGTAATGATATACGCTTCAGATTCCTGAAGTTTTAATCTTTTTTGTTCGACATCTGTAAGTGGTTTTAAACCTTCTTTGTTAAGTGCTGTCGAACGATTAAATTGAGTAGTAGCGATTCTTAATTGCGTTTTTACGGCCTCAAGATCCATACTGTCACTTTTAATTTTTAAGTGCGCCTGTTTTATTTTATTCTGAGCCTGTTGTAGTTTTAATTCTCTTTCTGTATTAAGCGACTGTGCCTGAACATCAAGTGAGTTTACTTTATCACCATACGATTCTACTGCCATTTTTTTGGCATCAACCTGATCTTTTGTATTTCCAACCAAATTTGGATCTAAATAATCTTCTTTGGTTTCAGAAATAAACAAAATCGTATCTCCTTTTTTTACATAATCACCTTCCTGAACGTACCATTTTTCGATTCTTCCGGCAATGGCATTATGGACGGTCTGAGGTCTTTGATCCGGTTTTAAAGTTGTAACTGAACCGCTTCCTGAAATATTCTGAGTCCACGGTAGAAAAAGACAGGCAACAGCAAATAGTAAAAAACCAACTATTACCCTGTTTAAAATTTTATAATGTGGTCTGCGGGCAACGCTGGTAATAGAAGCGTATTGTCCCGGAGTTATGAGTATATTATTATCTTTAGATATATTGAGCATGATTAAAGCTTTATGTCGTTAATAATTTTTCCGTCATCAATCGTGATCATACGGTCGCATTTGTCCATCCAAATATCATTTTTAGAAGTCACAATTACCGTCCAGTTATTTTCTTCAGAAAGTAAAAAATCAATGATTTTACCCGAAGTCAGTTCGTCCATTTTATCAACAGGATCTTCTAGAAACAATATATTAGGTTTGTGAACAATGCTTCGTGCCAACAATATTTTTTGAATATCGGACGCCGAAAGTTCTCCCCCACCCGGATGAATCTGGTTTTCAAGTCCGTTTGGAAAAGTTTTGATATACGGAGTAAGGCAAACATTATCCAATGCCCATTTTAAATCATCATTATTAATGGCTTTATTTCCAAAAAGAATGTTCTCTCTAATGGTTCCGGCAAAAAGCGTATCGCCCTGCAGGAAAGTTCCGGCCTGCGCTCTGTATGCATCTTCGTCAAGACGGTTCATGTAATTATCTGTCACATACATAGCACCACTTTCAGGCTCAAGTAAACCGGAAAGTAAACGTAATAAGGTACTTTTTCCGGCTCCGTTTGTTCCTCGTAATACTATTTTTTCGCCCTGAGCGATCTTCAGATTAATATTTTTGAGTGATTTTTTATTATAACCCGGATAATTATAGGCAATACTTTCGGTTTCGATTGTAATTCCGGTTTCGGTTACTGTTGCTGTTTTCGGGATACAGGATATTTCCATATCTGTTACCTGACCAATTTTCTCTACAGAAGTCAGCACATCATAAAAAGATTCCAAACCGAAGATTATTTTTTCTACAGAATTGATTAATAATACGATAACAATTTCAGCAGCTACAAACTGCCCAATGTTCATTTGATGGTGAATTACCAGAAAACCACCAATCGACAACAGGGCAGCCGTAACTATTACTTTAAAAATAGTAAGCTGAATGTATTGTTTTTTCATTACCTGAAAGTGTTTTTCGCGGTAATTGACGTATTGACTTACGTAACTGTCATTTCTTTCGAGAGCATATTCGAAACTTCCTTTTTTGCGGAAGCTTTCGCGGTTGCGTGCTATTTCCTGAAGCCAGGCCGCAACTTTGTATTTAAATTTCGATTCGTTAAGACTGGTTTCAAGACCGTCTCTGTATGAAAATTTAAAAATGATATATAAAATGGCGATAAAGAAAAGCCCAATTACGGTAAAGAAAGAATGGTATAAAACCAATAATATAATCCCAAGACCTACCTGCAAAAAAGCGGTACAAAAGTCTAATAAAAGTTTTGCGGTTCCTTTTTGTACCATTAAAGTATCAAAAAAGCGGTTTGCTTTTTCGGGTGCATATTCAGAGTACATTTCCTTAAATTTGATTAAAGGCATTCTGTAAGCAAATTCAAATGAAGATCGCACAAAAATTCGCTGTTGCAAATTCTCCACAATTCGAAGCTGTAAAATAACGAGAACACCTCCAAATCCTACTCCGACAGTAACTAAAAATACAAGTACAATCCAGGAAACACTAAGCTGACCGCTTTGTATAAAGTTTATAATAGCCTGGATTCCTAACGGCAGCGAAAGGTTGACCAAACCGGCAAAAGCAGCGTAAAAAATAATTTGATATACGTCGCGTTTATCTAGTTTTAGTAAATTAATAAAACGTTTAAATGGTGTCATGAATTTATATATAAATACAAGATTAATAGATAGATAATATATACGGCAAATGCCATATAAAGGATTTTAGAATTGCTTCTAATCCGAAAAAAAAAGAGTATTTATACTATGAATTGAGGAGGAGGCAAATGAATTTTGCCATGAAAACCGAAAGTAAAAATCGGGTTATTTATATAATTTTTTCCTTTAGTCCCTGTTTTAATATATAAATCAGGCAATGAAGCACTTAAAGGAATTAAATAATCTAATGAAGGAATACCTTTTGCAACTTTAGCAGTCTTTGCATCTTTAGATTCAAAATCATTTTTTTCTTCGGTAATACCGTCACATTTAAAAATCTTTTTTAGAAAATTACAGGTCATTCCTTTAATAGAATCCTGTTCTGTATTTTCTTTAATGATTTGGCTCAGACTATTAGACATGTTCATACTGCTCATTAAAAAGTACCCAATCAGCAACACCTGAAGGCATTTGCATAAAAGACTATTTTTAATTTTGTTCAGCATTCTATCGTTTCTAAATTTACTTTTTACCCAAAAAAACAGATCTCATTTTGTATACAAAACCGCTCTTATTTAAGCTGATTTTTATACCATTTTTTCGTGGGTGCGCAAGTTAAAACTAAATTGAAAGCGCAACATTAGAATAACATTAGAATTTAATTAAATACAAATAACCACTTAATTAACAAGTACTTAAACAACATAAGCATTCTTTTTTTTATGTTATTTTTTTATTAATTAGCATATTTATAAATAAAAAGAGACAATTAAATTCTGTCTTTAAGTAATGAAATAAAAAAAGGCCTTCTAAAATTTAGAAAGCCTCATTTTAATAAAAAAAACAATTTATCATCGTTCCAAATCCACCTTTGGTAAAAGTTTTGGTCTGTTTGCATCATTCGATAAAATCCATCCGGTGCGGTACATCCATTCTGTCATTTTGTGGAGTTTTGTATAGTCAATGTTTTCAGATTCATCCATTGGTGTGTGGTATTGATTGTGCAAAACACTGGTAAAAAATACAGCCGGAATTCCTTTGCGTACATATGGTAAATGGTCTGAACGGAAGAAAAAATACTCCGGATGTTCTGGTTTGTCCCATAATTTATCCAATTCAAATTTCGGACCTTCGTCATTGGCTTTTTTCGCAATTGCAACCAAATCTGAGGAATTTTCGTGTGGCGGAGTCGAACCTAAAAGGGCTGCCTGATTCACATTATTTCGACCAATCATGTCTCCGTTTAAAACCGCAACAATATCTTTTTCAGGAACTGTAGGATGTTCTGCATACCAGCTGGATCCTAATAAACCACGTTCTTCGGCTCCGTGAAAAACAAATAAAGCTGTTCTTTTTCCGGGTTGCTTTTTGTAGGCTCTTGCCATAGCCAGCATCGCTACACACGTACTTGCATTATCGTCTGCACCATTGTAAATAGAATCCTGACCGTATTTTTGTCTCACGCCATCATGATCCTGATGTCCGCTAAAAAGTACATATTCATTTTTCAATTTAGCATCAGTTCCTTCAATTTTTCCAACCACATTTACAGAGGGATATTTGTAGGTTTCTGAAACGACTTCGGCAGCTAAATTATCTTTTGAGTTTTTTAGAAATTCTAACTGATCGTTGTGCAGCCAAAAAACAGGCATTCTTGGCGGCACCGGAATTTTATCTCTAAAACCTTGAATTCCGTAAACGCCTCTTGTCATTTGCGGCTCAACCTGCGACCAGCTTTTTTCTCCCAATTCATCGGCTACAATAATAAGTGCAACGGCTCCTTTCTGAATTAAAAATTCATAATATTTTTGTTTTACAAGTCCTGGATAACGTCTGTCAAAAAGCGAAATCTCATCTGGAATTCCTTCTTTTGAAGCTAATAAAACAACGGCTTTTCCCTTAATATCAATTTTGTCAATTTCCTGAGTTGATGAAGTTCCTAAATAAATTAACGGAGCATTGACTTTGATATTGGTAGTTTCGGCTATTAAAACTTCGCTCCACAATTTGAACTGTTTCTGCCCTATTTTGAAGATTGTATTTGCGGTAACCTGATGTCTGTATAAATCAAAAAACTGAAAAAAAGTTCCATCATCTCCGGCTGGCGACATTCCGGCTTCTTTGGCTTTATTGGCCAGCCACATCGACACTTTTAATTCGTCTAAAGTTCCGGCTTCGCGACCGTTAAAATGATCGCCGGCCATTTCGTACATATCTGTTTTTAAATCCTTTATGGTTATCGCACTTACCAGAGGTTTTTTAATTGCCTGTGCAAAAACAACTCCGCTGTAAGCTATAAAAAGTAGTATAATTTTGTTTCTCATGGGTTTTAATTTAAATCCAAACTTAGTAATTAAATGATAACAAAATATTTTTTTTGATTTTAAGCCCTTTTTAAAATGATAAAATATCGTTTACAATTCCTTCACTTTCAATTAAATCAATTCTGTAATTAATTTCTAAAGATTCTTCAAAAAATGACTTATTTTCAATTTAAATCTTTACTAATTCTCAATTAAAACAAGACTTAACCTACAATTCACTAAACACAGATTTACAAATATTTGAATCTTCTGCAAAAGAATATTCCGTTTTTTAAAAAATTAAAGATTTCTTGCTTATAAATTAACAATTCAGCATTTATAGAGGCGATTAGAAATAAAGAATATTTGAGTATCCAAAAAATTAATAATATTGCTAAAGTGAATAAATCATTCTGATTATGTCTTTAAACTCCAGTTTTGACGAAAATAAACTTCTTCATGAGTTATCTCAGGGAAGCGAGCTGGCTTTTACGGAATTATACAATCGTTATAAAAATTTGGTTTACGGTACGGCTTTAAAAATAACAAAATCAAAAGTCCTGGCTGAAGAGGCTGTTCAGGATGTATTTTTAAAAATTTGGCAGAATCAGGAAAAGGCAGCCGAAATAACCAATTTTGAAAATTATCTTTTCATTATTTCCCGCAATCATATTTTTGATATGATCAAAAAAACAGCCCGCGAAACGAATCTGGCTTCTGACATAACTTATAAAAATATTGCTGCTGATGATACTGATACGGCAATTAAAGACGATCAGTACAATGTTATTTTAAACCAGATTATTGAACAGCTTCCGCCACAGCAGCAAAAAATCTACAAAATGGCGAAGATGGAAGGTTTAAGTCATCAGAAAATTGGAGAGAATTTAGGCATTTCTACAGAAACCGTTAAAAAACACATGGCTCAGGCTTTGAAATTTGTCCGTTTTAAAATTTCGCCTTACATGAATCTTTTTATGTCTTTATTTTTGTTTTCAAGTATCTAAATTACTTCGGAAAAACACCTTTGAAAACCGCAAAATTATTTTTTTTACGATTTTTTTACATTTTTTTCACTTTCAACTACTCCCTCCCTCTTTTTCAATCGTCTTTATAATAAAGAACAAGAATTGAAATAAGGAAATTCCAATATTTAAATTCCAAATTCCAATGTTAGGGTTTAGTTTTAGAGTTTCTAATATAAATTTAAAGATTTCAATTTTTGGAATTTGGAATTTAAATTTTGGAATTTCCCTTTTTTTAATTTCCTTTTTTCTTTTTGGCATTTAAATTTTAAACTCCCCAGGTTTACCATTTATAAAAAAACTAATATTAACTCATAATTACAAAGCAAATGCATCAAAAAGTATTTGAAGAATTATTGGAAAGCTATTTACAGAATACAATTTCTGAAGTAGAAAAAGAACAGCTAATGGAAATTATTCGTAATGGAATGCATGATGATTTCATCAAAGAAAAAATCACTATGCTGCTTCAGGAGAATAAAGGTTTGGATCCTTTAGACACTCAAAAAAGTGATAGTATTTTAAAATATATTCTTTCTAGTCCTTCAACGAAAGTTATTCCGATTAGTGAAAAATCATCTAAAAAAACAATTCGCGTAATCTTGTCGATTGCAGCTGCGATTACAATTTTATTCGCCATCAGAAGTGTTTTCTTTTATACAAATACGCCTGATCCTGTAAAAACAGCAACATCTGAAACAGCCGAGGAAGTAAATCCGGTTTTAGCTTTTAGCGGCAAACAGCTTATTCATTTGACTGACGGAAGTACAATTTTACTGAACGAAAACAGCAGTATCGAATACAATCAGAATACTTTTAATACTAAAACCAGAGAAGTAACCTTAACCGGAGAAGCTTATTTTGACATTAAACGAAATGAAACAAAACCGTTTATCGTACATACTGATAAAATACAGACCAAAGTTTTAGGTACGGCTTTTAATATTAATGCTTACAGCAAATCCGGCAAAATTGAAGTTACAGTAACCCGAGGTAAAGTACAGGTGGGCGATGTCGAAAAAGTATACGGTGTAATTACACCAAACCAGCAGATTACGGTAAATAAAAACACGCTTGATCACACACAAAATACAGTAAATGCTGAGGCTGTTGTAGAATGGAAAAGTAAATACCTGATTCTGGATAACATTAATATGGAAGAAGCGATTGCGCTTATTTCACAAAAATATAAAGTGCCTATTACGCTTTCTAACGAAAATATTAAAAATTGCCGAATTACTGCCAGTTTCCTAAATGATGAAGATCTGGATCATATTCTAAAAGTAGTCTGCAGTGTTATTGAAACGGAATATCACTATACAAAAAACGGCGCAATTGTTCTGGAAGGAAAAGGTTGCGAATAAAAATCTATTAATAATTAACCTTAAAAAAACTAGCCTATAGCATAAAACCAAAAAAAAAGCCATCTAGCTCCTACACCAGATGGCCACGATTCTTAATAATTATACCAGTAACCATTAAAAAACATGCAAATTTATGAAATTACGCTGTAAAACAACCACGTTTGATAGGGAAAAGAATGCACCTTTATTTCACCTGTCAAAAAAAACCCTCAAGATTATGCGAATCAGCTTATTCCACATTTTCTTATTGACCTGCGGCACCCACATGGTTTTCGCAAATGAAATGAACGGTCAGTCTTTAGAATCAATATCTGTTGATATTGAGCTTCATAACCAGAATATAAAGACTTTATTTAAAAATATTGAAAATAAAACGGGATTGCTTTTTGCGTATCAACCGCAGATTATTAAAGATTTTCCGAAAATAAATACACCAAAAGGACGAAGATCTGTAAGCGATATTCTCGATTATGTATTAAAAGGCAGCAACCTTGTCTATAAACAGGTAGATAAAAATGTTGTGATTTACAGAAAAGAAAGCAGCAAAACAGAAACCAATTTAGCAAAAGAAAATGCTGCCGAAGCAAATTATATGCTTGCAGGAAAAGTGCTGGATGAAAATGGTCTGCCGTTGCCGGGCGTAACCGTTACACTTTTGAGCGGAAACAAACAGGGAATATCCGATTTTGACGGACAATTTTATATTGAGTTGCCTTCTGGAAAACACGTTTTGAGAGTCTCTTATTTAGGATATAAATCTCAGGATATTACTGTTGAAAACCAAGTATCTGTAACCATTAAAATGCAGCCTGATTTAGCTAAACTAGACGAGATTGTAGTTATTGGGTATGGAACAACCACTAAAAGAACAGCAACTGGATCTGTAGTTAAAATTACCTCTGAAGATATTGAAAAACAGCCTGTAACGAATCTTTTACAAACCTTACAAGGAAGAACTCCGGGTGTTTTTGTAACGCAGACTTCCGGGTATGCAGGAAGTGACATGAACATTAGTATTCGAGGCAGAAATTTTATCGCAGGAAATAATCTTCCGCTTTATATTGTAGATGGTGTTCCTTATATTGGAGATGATATTAAAGAGCAGGTACAGCAGGATAATGTAATACGAGGCGCTCAAAAATCTACAAGTCCGCTTAATATTATCAACCCGAATGATATTGAAAGCATCGAAATTTTGAAAGATGCTGATGCAACGGCTATTTATGGTTCAAGAGGAGCAAATGGTGTTGTACTTATTACAACCAAAAAAGGAAAATCAGGAGAAACAGAATTTACCGTAACTACCAATTCAGGAGTTTCTGAGGTAGCACATATGGTAAAAACACTAGATACGCCTGCTTATCTTAATATGCTGCAAACAGCTTTGAACAATAATGGCGATGTTGCAGATGTTGATAGCAATGGTATTGCCCTTACAGACTGGGATCCGAATGCGCAAACCAACTGGCAGGAAAAATTAATTGGAGGGACAGCAAACTTTAATAATTTTTCGGCTTCGTTAAAAGGTGGAAGCGATACTACGAATTTCCTTTTAAGTGCCGCTTATCACAAAGAAACCACTGTAGTTCCGGGAGATTTTAGTTATAATAAATTTTCTACCAACTTTAATGTCAACCACACTACGCTGGATAAAAAACTGAGATTAGGAGCCTCTGTTATTTTTGCTACAGATAATAACAAACTTCCTTTCTTTGATATTACAACTTATGCCGTGGGTACTGCACCAAACCGTCCTTTATATAATGCAGACGGAAGCTTGTACTGGTCACCGGATTATTTTAGCGACATCAACCCTATTGGCGCTTTGGGCAAAAGAGTAGATGATAAAGGAATAAACCTGATTACAAGTTTCAGTGTACAATATGAAATTGCAAAAGGATTTTCTTTTAAAACAGATTTAGGTTACGGAAGAGCCCAAATGCAGAGCAAGCAAACTTTGCCTGCATCGTCTGGTAATTTTGCCTATTCAGAAGCGAACGGTGACGATTTGAACTTTTCAAGATCCTATACGGTTTCGACCAATAACACGAATAATTTTAGTGTAGAACCTCAGCTGAATTATACGACTGAATTATGGAAAGGAAATTTATCTGCTTTGGTTGGAGGTTCCTGGCAAAACAGAAAATCAGAAATGCCTTCTTATGTAAATTCCAGCGGCTACAGCTCAGATAATTTAATTGGAAATTTAGGTACTGCAGAAAATGTAACAGTTTACAACGGCAGTTCAGAATACAAATACATTTCTCTTTTTAGCAGAGTTAACTACAATATTGCCAATAAATATATTTTGAATATCAATTTTAGAAGAGATGGTTCGTCTCGTTTTGGAGCAAACAACCGTTTTGGAAATTTTGGTTCTATTGGTGCAGCATGGGCTTTTACAGAAGAAAATTTCATGAAAGATATTACGGTATTAAGCTTTGGAAAAATCCGCTCGAGTTATGGAGAAATAGGAAGCGATGAAATTGGAGATTATCAATATGCCGATACTTTTGACACTCGAACTTATGGTGATGGAAATCCATCTATGACGGCTGCCAGAATTCAAAACCCTAACATTAAATGGGGATTAACCAAGAAATTTGAAGCCGCTATTGATTTAAGTTTCTTTAATGATCGTGTTTCCTTTACTGCTGCTTATTATAAAAATACATCCAGCAATCAATTGGTGGGTTATACACTTAGCTCTCAGGCAGGATTTACATCATACACGGCAAATTTACCGGCTGAGGTTGAAAACACGGGATGGGAGTTTACTCTTGGTACAACAAACATTCACACTAAAAATCTAAATTGGTCTACTTCTTTTAATATTTCGACCAATGCTAATAAACTGAACAGATTTGATGGTATCGAATTTACAAGCTATTACACGCAATATATCGTTGGAAAACCATTAAACAGCCGATATTTACACACTTTTACAGGTGTAAATGATGCTGGAATTGCTCAGTTTCAAGATGTAAACGGAGATGGCAGAATATCTAACGGACTTGCTGAGACCGGCAGAGGCGACAGACAATATTACGGGCCAACTTATCCTAAATATTACGGAGGAATCTCAAATACAATTAGTTACAAAAAATTCTCATTAGACTTTTTATTTCAGTTTGTAAAACAGGAAGGTACTACTTTAATGGCTACTACTGGAGCACAACCGGGTTATCCGTATAGCATTAGCAATTATCAGGTTGATGAATATAATAATTATGTGGCACAAGGAAATGTTTTGAGTTCAGGTTTTCAAAATAGTTTCTTTAATTATTTAGGCTCTACTGCCACTATAACAGATACTTCGTACATCAAACTTAAAAATGTGAGTGCTTCTTACATGATCCCTTTAGATACTGCTACGCAAAAAATATTGCAGAGTATTCGTATTTCACTTCAGGGCCAGAATTTGGTAACTTTTACTAAATACAAAGGACTTGATCCTGAAACGCAAGGTTTGGCTTTACCTCCTATGCGTACAATCACTCTTGGAACTCAGTTTACATTTTAAATCTAAAAATCATGAAAAATTATTATACTAAATATACCTATATATTTTCGTTTTTTCTTTTAGCAGGACTTACAGGCTGCGATGATGCACTAGATGTTGATTTGCCAAGTAATCAGTTATCATCGGCAACTGTTTACCAATCAGATGTTACTGCCGAAGCTGCCGTAAACGGAATTTACCAAAGCATGGTCGAATCTGCTTATTATAGTGATATACATACTGTTCTTGGCGAAACTTCAGATGAGTTAGTGCCCAGAACCGGTATTGCCAACGTTTACAGCTCTAACGAAATCCCTGAAACCGACGGATCGATGAGCAGCATGTGGACCCAATTTTATAAAACGATTTATAATGCTAATAATGTGATAGAAGGAATTAGCAAAAGTACCACACTTAATCCTGCTAAAAGTAAACAATGGCTTGCCGAAGCAAAATTCTTAAGAGCTTATGCCCATTTTTACCTAACCAATATATGGGGTGATGTACCTTTAATATTATCGACAAATATAGACGTAACTGCCTTGGCACCAAAAACTGCTCAGCAGGCGGTTTATACTCAAATTGTTCTTGATCTTACAGATGCTTCAAAAGATCTTCCGGTTAATTATGATAATTATGATGACGAAAGAATCAGAGCTACAAAATGGGCTGCCGAAACTTTATTGGCAAGAGTAAATTTGTATTTAGGAAATTGGAATGAAGCTGATGCTCATGCCTCTGCCGTAATAAACCAAAGCGACACTTACAAAATCGTTACCGGTTTAACAGATACTAACAATCCGTTTATTGCCGATAACGAAGAAGCTATCCTGCAAATACCGTACTTTAATGTTACCTATACTTATGAAGGATCTGCTGTATTTACAACAGGAGGTACTTTTTTACTAAGAAAAGGAAATGCACTTTTTGAAACCGGTGATGACAGAAAAACAAACTGGACAATTGATATCATTAACAATGCCGGCGTCTTTTTAGGCATTGCGCCAAGAAAATACAAAAATAACTTTAATGATTCTCCTGCAGAGCGTTCTACAATATTAAGATTAGCAGAGCTTTATCTGATAAGAGCAGAAGCCCGTGTGAAATTAAATAATATTACCGGCGCTCAGGAAGATATCAATGTGATCAGAAACAGAGCATTATTAGAATCAACATCTTTAACAGATCCTACCCAGTTATCAGATTTAATTGCTTTGGAAAGACAACGTGAGTTTTTTGCAGAATGCGGTCACAGATGGCTGGATCTTAAAAGAACCGGAAAACTTGATGAAACACTTTCTGTTTTAGCCGATAAAATCTGGAAAACTACGGATAATTTATATCCAATTCCCGAAGATGCTATTCGTTCGAATCCCTTCTTAATTCAAAATACAGGATACTAAATATTAAAATAATGCGGGAATGTGTTTTCAGTAAAAATACATTCCTGCATTTTAAAAAACACTATGGAAACAACAATTGTAAGAGTTGAGGACTTGTCGCATCAATATAGTAAGGATTGGGCGATACAAAATATTAGTTTTGAAATCAAAGAAAACAGGATTTTAGGGCTTCTGGGATCAAACGGAGCCGGAAAATCGACTACCATGAATATTCTTTGCGGAGTTTTAAACCAAACCAAAGGCAACATTTTTATCGACGGAATTAATTTAAAAGAAAACCCGGTTGAGGCGAAAAAACTGATTGGATTTCTGCCTCAAACACCGCCTTTGCATTTAGATTTAACAGTAAATGAATACTTAACGCATTGTGCAGAATTACGTCATGTAAAAAAAGAAGATTTAAAAAATGCCGTGGAAAGAGCGAAGGAACAATGCGGAATTTCACATTTCAGCAATCGTTTAATCCGCAATTTATCAGGAGGATACAGACAGCGTGTGGGAATTGCGCAGGCCATTATTCACGAACCTAAATTAATAGTTTTAGATGAGCCAACAAACGGACTGGATCCTAACCAGATTTTAGAAGTTAGAAATTTAATCAAGAAAATCTCAAAAGATAAAGCGGTTATCTTCTCTTCTCACATTTTATCTGAAGTTCAGGCAACCTGTCAGGAAATTAGAATGATCGAAAACGGACACATGGTTTTTGCAGATTCTCTCGAAGCTTTTAACAATCATATTGAAGCCAATACATTAACGGCTAGTTTCGAAAATCCGCCTGAAATTAAGGTTATCAAAGATATTCCTGAAGTTCTAAATGCTGTTTTCCTTTCAGATAAAAAAATGCAGATCACTTTTGAAGGCACACAGGAAATCGCCGAAAAAATTGTAGCGCTCAGCGTTTATAACAACTGGAAATTGCGTGAAATTCAATTTGAGAAAGTTTCTCTTGACGAAATTTTTGCACAATTATCTAAAAAAGCGCCTTCTAAAAACTCTCCTACTTCTTAAAAAATAAACAAATGAAAACAATATATAGAATCGCTAAAACAGAACTCAACACCATGTTTTATTCGCCTGTTGCATGGGTTGTTTTAGTAATATTTTCGATCCAGTCGAGCTGGAAATTCTTTGACACACTCGAACGTTTTGAAAAGGGGCAAAAAATGGGACAAAACATGGATAATATGACACAAGTCATATTTTCTGGATTTAGTGGTCTTTTTACCGAAATGCAAAATTATTTATACCTCTATGTTCCGCTATTAACAATGGGATTAATAAGCCGCGAAATCAATAGCGGTTCTATCAAACTTTTACTTTCATCACCCATCCAAATTAAAGATATCGTATTGGGTAAATTCCTTGCCATTGCCGGCTACTGCTTATTATTTATGGCTATTCTGGGTTTAATTGGTGTCTCTGCCTATTTTTGTATTGATAATTTAGACATTAGTTTCGTTTTATCGGGTCTTTTGGGCTTGTATTTATTGGTTTGCACATACGCTGCAATTGGTTTATTCATGTCTTGTCTTACCTCTTATCAGGTTGTGGCTGCCATTAGTACTTTAGTAGTTTTAGCAGGTTTAAACTTTGTAGGCAAACTATGGCAGGATATTGATTATGTTAAAGATCTTACCTATTTCCTTTCTATTTCCGGCCGCGCCAATGAAATGATCGAAGGGCTTATTGTGAGTAAAGATGTGCTTTACTTTATTTTGGTGAGTACGCTTTTTATTGGTTTGAGTATTTTTAAATTACAAACAGGCAGAGATGCTCAGACAGTTTCTAAAAGAGTTTTAAAATATAGCGGATTAGTCGTTGCAATTTTTTCACTTGGTTATATTACTTCCAGAGCTCCTTTGACTTTTTATGCAGATATGACGCGCACAAACGATAGAACACTAACCAAAGCAAGTCAGGAAATTGTAAAAAAGATCGACGGGCCTATCAAAATCACCACTTATGTCAACCTGTTAGATATTAATTATTATATGGGTATGCCATATTCTCAAAATCAGGATTTTGCCAGTTTTGACAAATACTCTCGTTTTTTACCTCAGATAGAAATGGATTATGTGTATTATTACGATACGTCTACAAACACAGCCTTGTATGAGCAAAATCCGGGATTGAATGACAAACAACTGGCAGAAAAATTGCTGGAAACTCAGGATATAAAACTAAAAAAACTATACTCTCCTGCCGAAATAAACAAAATAATCAACTTAAAACCAGAACAAAACAGAGTTGTGAGAACGGTTGAATACAACGGAAAGAAAACGTATTTACGTATGTACGATGACATGTTTAAAATTCCTTTTGAAAAAGAAATTTCAGCTTCATTAAAACGTTTGGTTACAACTCCTGTAAAAATTGTTTTTGCTACAGGAAACATGGAAAGAAGCATTGAAAAAAATGGAGACAAAAATTACAAAATAGGTTTCAACGAAATAACCTTCAGAAACTCTTTAATCAATCAGGGATTTGATGTTGCTTCTGTAGACATTAATGCACAGAATATTCCGCAACAAACTGATATTTTAATTGTTGCCGATCCGAAAACGCAGTTAAGTCAGGGAGCCATTGATCGCATCAGCCAATATATCGATCAGGGAAAAAACGTAATGCTTTTGGCAGAACCTGAAACCAACACAGCGTTAACCCCAATTACAGCTAAATTAGGTTTAGGTTTTACCAAACAAACACTGGTTCAGGAAAGCGAAACAAATGCACCGGATTATCTCGTTACTGAATTTGAAAAAACAATTGACACAACGGTTATTAAATTACATAAAAGTCAATATACAATTCCTCTTTTGGGAAGCAGCGGAATCATTACTGCAAAAGATGCCGGATTTAAAGTGACGCCGTTATTAAAAACAAACAGTCAGCCGGTTTGGGAATCTCCAGCAGGAATTAGTTCCATTTCTCAAGATTTAAAGAAACAGCCATCGGCGAAAGCTGTACCGCTTGTTGTAGCCTTAACGAGAAATATTAACGGTAAATCGCAAAAAATAATTGTGGCCGGAGATGCCGATTTCATGGGCAACGCCGAATTAGGCCGTCAGCAATCAGGAACATTTCAATTTTTTACCGATGTTTTTACGTGGTTCAGCAATTACGAATTTCCTATTGATACCACACGTCCCAAATCTACAGATAATAAAATAATGGTAAGTTCAAATCAGGTTTTTATCACTAAAATTACCTTCATTGCTCTATTTCCCTTATTGATAATAGCTGCTGGCGCTTTTATATTAATTAGAAGAAACAGAAGATAAAAAACAACAAAATGAATACTAAAAAAAATATCATCATTGGACTTTTAGTGTTGTCTTTTCAAGGCGCATTGGCTCAGTTCAAAACCACAATTCCGCTGGATAAAAACGTAACAACCGGTAAACTTAAAAACGGTTTAACCTATTATATTCTGCATAATGAAGAACCAAAAGACCGCGCGAGTTTTTACTTTGTTCAAAATGTAGGTGCCATTCTCGAAGAAGACAACCAAAACGGATTGGCTCACTTTTTAGAACACATGGCTTTTAACGGAACAGAACATTTTAAAGGCAAAGGAATTATCAAAATGCTCGAAAAAGACGGCGTAAGTTTTGGTAAAGACATTAACGCTTATACTGCTCAGGATGAAACAGTTTACAACATTAGCGGCGTTCCGGTAAATAATGAAACGCTTATCGATTCTACACTTTGGGTATTGCACGACTGGTCTGGTTCTCTTTCATTAACAAATGAAGAAATAGATGCCGAAAGAGGTGTAATCAGAGAAGAATGGAGAACCAGACGAACAAGCGATTTTCGTCTAAAAGGTCAAATGGATCAGTTTTTATACAAAGGTTCAAAATATGCGCAAAGAGATGTTATTGGCGATTTAAACATCATTAATAATTTCAAATACGAAGAACTTAGAAATTATTACAAAAAATGGTATCGCCCGGATTTACAAGCTGTAATTATTGTAGGAGATATTGATGTAAAAGCTATTGAACAAAAAGTTAAAACCATATTTTCGACTATTCCGCTGGCTAAAAAAGTAGCCGAAAGAAAGTATTTTGATATTCCGAAACACAACGAATTGTATTTTGGAACCGCAACAGATAAAGAAGCATCGTCAACGAGTATTAAATTGCAATATGTTCTTGATGAACCAATGGTAAAAGATACTTCGGTAACACGCAAAAATGTAATGAGCTCTTTTTATACGAGTATTTTAAATAATCGTTTGAAAGAATTATTGTTGAAAAACCAAAATTCAAGCTTAAGTTTAAAAGTTTATTTTGAACCCATTTCAAGATTAAATACTTCTTTTAATATTGCGGCTTTGGGCAAAAAAGGAAAAGTATTGGCCTCTTTTGAAGAAGTGTATACCGAAACCGAAAGAATGAAAAGATACGGCGTGATTCAATCAGAATTGGAGCGAACCAAGAAAAACTTCATAAGCTCTTATGATGATTTTATTAAAAATAAAGACAAAGTAAACAGCGATGATTGGGCCGATAAACTGACCAATTATTTCCTGAAAGCAAAGCCTTTTCTTTCGCCAGAAGATGATTATGATCTTATTGTTGGGATCCTAAAAAACATTTCGCTGGAAGAATTAAACGCTTACGCGAAAACCATTCAGCAGCCCACAAATCAGGTCGTTTTAATTAGCGGTTCTGATAAAGACCAGAATGAATTCCCTAAAAAAGAAGCTGTTGTTGAGGTAATGAAAAAGGTAGAAAGTATGACTTTGGAACCATATTCAAAAAAAGAAAACAAAGAACCCTTAATTGCTTCAGACCTAAAACCTGTCGCTGTAAAAAGTACGTTTGAAATTGCCGGAATAGACAAAGCAAAAGGTTATACGCTTGAAAATGGCGCAAAAGTAATTATTTTGCCAACCACTTACTCTCAGGATCAGATTGTATTTAGTGCTTTTGGAAAAGGTGGAAAATCTTTGGTAAAAACAGAAGATTTAGCCTCTGCAGAAATTGCAACCACATTGGCAAGATCTTCCGGATTGGGTAATTTTGACATTACGGCATTAAAAGAAAAACTAACCGGAAAAGTAGCTCAGGCTTCGCCTTTTATTACAGACAACACCGAAGGTTTTAAGGGAAGTAGCAATCAGGCTGATCTTGAAACGATGCTGCAATTGCTGTATCTTTCTTTTGAAGCGCCACGTTTTGATCCTACTATTTTTGAAATTTTAAAATCGCAATATCAAAACCGTTTAGAAAATCTTAAAAAAGATAATGATAACGCTTTTAATGATACGGTTGCATTGGCGAATTCAAACCATAATCCGAGAACTTTTCTTTTTAATGAAGAATTTCTAAAAAATATTGACCTGAAAAAAGCAGAACAAATCTATAAACAGAGAATTAATAATGCTGCTGATTTTACTTTTGTTTTTGTTGGAAACATTCCGGATTCGGCTTTAGGCTTAATTCAAAAATATATCGGAAATATTAAAAGTAATCCGGCTGCAACAGAAACTTTTAAAGATCATAATATAGAACCTGCCAAAGGAAAAACCAAAGTGGTATTTAAACGCCCAATGGAAGTGGCAAAAACCACAGCTTATTTGAGTTTAACCGGTAAAATGGAATACAGCGAAGAGAATGCTCTTGGCATGTATGTTATTGGCGAATTGCTTTCGAAACGCTTTTTGCAGACCATTCGCGAGGAAGAAGGCGGAAGTTATGGCGTAAATGTGAGCGGAAGTCTTTTGACAACACCAAAACAAGCATTTGATCTTTCTTTGAGTTTTGATTGTAATCCTGACAAACAAGAAAAATTAATGCAGATTGTATGGCAGGAAATCAATGATTTAAAATCGAAACCGGTTAATGCAAATGATCTGGAAGACATTAAAAAAGCACTTTTGAAAAACAGAGAAGAATCAATGAAAACCAATTCTTTCTGGAGCGACAAAATCTATAATATTACAATGAATCAGGTTCGGTTTTTACAGGACGCGGATTATAAAAATTTAATTTCTAAAATTAATCAGAAAACTATTCAGCAGTTAAGCAAGCAAATTTTGGATAGTTCTAATAGTGTTGAGGTAATTATGAATCCGGAAAGGTAATCCGGAAAAATAAGAACTTAAGAATACTTTTTTATTTTTTATTAGTCATTAAAGGTTGCCTTTTGCCAGGCAGCCTTTTCTGGCATAATTTAATCACGCGTTAACAATAAACTCGCAGCTCCCAATAATGCTGCAATTTCATTATCTGCAGAAATAGAAACTGTAATTTCAATGCTGTTTTCTTTTAATTTTCTGTTGAAAGAATTCAGGAAAAATTCACTTGCATTTGCAATTTTTCCACCAATGATAAAACTTTCTACTCCAAATTTTTCTAACCACGAAAGCACAACCAAAGCCAGATCCTCACCCATTTCTTCAAAAACCTGTATGGCAATTTTATCTTCGGCTACAGCCAAATTAAAAAGTTCTAAGCCATTATTAAGTTTTTTTCCAGTTAGCGATTTGTAATTATTTAAAAGTCCGCGTACTGAAACGTAATCTTCGGCAATTCCGTTTTTATAAGGAAGATTCCAGATTTCTCCGTCCTGAGGAACTGATTCTCCGGTAGAAATCGAAACTCCTTTATCAATAAAACAAGCGCCAAGTCCGGTTCCCAGAGTTACTGCCATTACTTTTTTTGAAAGATTCTCTGCATTTTTAAATACTTCGCCTTTTCCAAAACAAACGGCATCATTTTCAAAAAGAATCGGAAAATCGCTTGAAAGATTTAATGTTTCGTGAAGCAAATCACGCACATTTAAATCGTAAAAATGTTCGTATTTAGATTGGTCTTTTATCATGCAAATTCCACTTTCATAATCAAACGGACCAGGCATACAAATCGCCATACCTTGTATGTTTTCTACTTTAGAATTTCTGATCGAAATTTCAATTGCTTTTTTCCAGACAGCCATGACTTTTTCAACGGGCATATTAGAATCGAAACATTCTTTATGCAGTGAAAAGTCAATCACTTTCATATCTAAAATATTGATAACCGCAACGGTAATATGTGTTCCTCCAATATCTATTCCGACAGCGTAATTTTCATTCATGCTTTTATATTTTTTTACCATTGAGAGATTAAGAAATCAAGACACATAGAATTAAATCAAGTACAATTACTTAATTTTTCTTAATGTCTTAATGGTTTAATATTTTTAATTAAATGTTTTTATCTTTTAAAATCTGAGGATATTTGATGCTCGTGTGAACAATCATTTCTCCAAAAAGTGTATTCGCCCACGCAAACCATTTTCGGGTAAATTTGGCAACATCATCTTTATGAAATGATTCGTGCATAAAACCGGTATCAGCATTGGTTTTGATCAAATTACTGATACACATTTTGATTTCTTTTTCATCGACACTTGTAATCGCTCTTAAAACTATACTCATTGGCCAAATCGTATCAACTCCTGTATGCGGACCTCCAATTCCTTCTCCTGCTTTTCCTTTATAGAAAAACGGATTGTTTTCTGAAAGCACTACTTTTCGGGTATTTAGATAAAGCTGATTATCTGGCTCGATCGCGCCTAAATAGGGTAATGACAATAAAGAAGGAACATTGGCATCATCCATCATATTAAAACTGCCGTATCCGTTTACTTCAAAAGCAATTATTTTTCCAAATTTCGGATGTTCGATGATTCCGTTTTCTTCTAATCCTTTCTGAACCTGGTCTCTTAGTTCTTTGGCTTTAGCAACCAGATTATCATCTTTTAAGGCTGGCAAAGAGAAAATTTCGATCAGATATCCAAGTACTTCAATCGCAAACATATTACTCGGAATTAAATAGCCAAATAAAGTGCTGTCATCACTTGGTCTAAAAGTCGAAACAATTAGTCCGCAAGGTTTTACAGGATATCCGTATCCTCCTAACGGAACGCCATCTGTTGCCCACGCCGTTTGACGCTGAAAACTATAAGGACCGCCTTTTCCGTCTAATCTTTGCTGTTCTTTAAATGTTTGTAATACCAAAAGCATGGCTTCTTTCCACTTACTATCAAATAAGCTTATGTCTCCTGTCTCCTTCCAATAGCCATGTGCCAGACGAATTGGATAACATAAACTGTCTATCTCCCATTTGCGTTCGTGAATACCGGGCTGCATTTTGGTTAAATCATTTTTCCACTCGCTTTCTTTTGTAAAATCTTTATAAAAGGCATTGGCATAAGGATCTAACAAAATACATTTTGCCTGACGATTGATTACGCCTTTTACCAGTTCTGCCAGTTTTTTATCTTCTTTTACAAACGGAATGTACGGCCAAATCTGAGCGGTACTATCCCGAAGCCACATCGCATCGATATCGCCGGTAATGACGTAAGTATCCGGTTTTCCATCAATAATTTCAAAATCAACAGTGGTGTCTAAAGTATTGGGAAAACAATTTTCGAACAGCCACGCAAGCTCCGGATTGGCAATTTGTTTTTTGATGCGAACAATTGCTTTTTCTACAGCTTCGCTTGTAAATTTCCTTTCTGCCAATGGAGGTCTTTTGCTGATAAAATTTTTAAGCGCAAAATTGAAAGTATCTGACGGAAGTGCAAAAACATCGGTTTGAAGTGCCAATAATCCGGCAGAAAAAATGCCTGTATTTTTTATAAATTTTCTACGTGAGTGCATATTATTATTTTGAATTTGAATAAGAATAAGGATAGTTTTTTGCTGAAGTTCCTCTTTTTAAATTAGGAGAACTTGTCATATCGAAATTTAATTCGCCGCCTTCTAATACATTAAAATGGTTGATATAATTATTGGAATAGTTTTTATTGCCCCATTCTAACTCTTCGACATATCGGTTAATTTCAGAATTATCGGGAGCGTTGATAATAAACTGTTTTCCATTTTCTAGTTGTAAGGTCACTTTTTTAAACAAAGGCGCTCCCAAAACATACTCTTCTGTTGCGGGGCAAACCGGATAAAATCCCATTGCAGAGAAAATATACCAGGCCGAAGTTTGTCCGTTATCTTCATCTCCACAATATCCATCCGGTGTTGGTTTGTATAAACGATTCATTACTTCTCTGGACCAATATTGTGTTTTCCACGGTTCTCCTGCATAATTATACAAATAAATCATATGCTGAATAGGTTGGTTTCCGTGCGCATATTGCCCCATATTCATGATCTGCATTTCGCGAATTTCATGAATTACAGATCCGTAATAACTGTCATCAAAAACCGGTGGCGTTGTAAAAACAGCGTCTAATTTTGCTGTGAAATTTTTCTCACCGCCCATTAAATCAATCAAACCTTGTATGTCATGAAAAACGCTCCAGCTATAATGCCAGGCATTTCCTTCTGTAAAAGCATCTCCCCATTTTAGCGGATTAAAATTGGCCGGAAAACTCCCGTCCAGATTTCTTCCGCTCATTAATCCGATCGCCGGATTATAGAGATTTTTATAATTCATCATTCTTTTTTCGAATAATTTAATCTCTTTGTTTGGGCGGTCTAAGGCTTTTGCCAGTTTCCAGATCGCGAAATCATCATAAGCGTATTCAAGCGTTCTGGCAGCATTTTCATTAATTTTTACATTATAAGGAACGTAACCTAATGTATTATAATACGAAACTCCTTTTCTGCCCACAGCATCCATCGGTCCTTCATTGTTGGCGCCGTGCACTAAGGCTTCATACAATTTATTGATGTCGTAACCACGCAACCCTTTCATGTAAGCATCAGAAACTACTGAGGCCGAATTATTTCCTACCATCACATTTCTAAAACCGGGACTTGACCATTCGGGCAAAAATCCGCCTTCTTTATAATCATTAATCAAACCTTCCTGCATTTCCTTATTTATCGAAGGATAAACAAGATTTAGCAATGGATAAAGAGCACGAAAAGTATCCCAAAACCCTGTTCCTGCATACATATAGCCCGGTAAAACCTTGCCGTTGTATGGACTGTAATGAATAACATCGCCATTAGAATCTATTTCATATTGTTTTTGAGGAAAACAAGTTGCACGATATAAACAGGAATAAAATGTTTTTAGCTGTTCTTCAGTTCCACCTTCGGCTTTAACTTTACTCAAAACAGTATTCCATTCTTTTTTAGAGTTTTCTAAAGTTTCCTGAAATGATGATGTACCTAATTCGTTTTTCAAATTCAATTCCGCTTGTTCCGGACTAATAAATGATGAAGCAGTTTTTACATTTATTATTTCTCCTTTTTTGGTTTTAAAAGTGACTATTGCGCCCACATGAATATTAGTCTTCTCTAATTTATCTTTTTCTAAAATTTTATCGTGCCAGGTATAATTGGATGTAAATGGTTTATCGAATACCAAAACAAAATAGTTTTTAAAATTCGTTGGAACTCCACCACTATTGCGCGTTGTATAACCTATAATTTTATTTTCTGATGGAATTATTTTGATGTAAGATCCTTTATCAAAAGCATCAACAACTATCGAAGATTTCTCGTTTTCCGGAAATGTAATTTGAAAATGTGCTGCTCTTTCTGTTGCCGTAATTTCTGTTGTAACATCATAATCAGCAAGATAAACGCTGTAGTAATATGGTTTTGAAACCTCAGCTTTATGGCTGAACCAAATTGCTCTTTCTGTTTCGTCAAAAACTATTTTGCCTGTTACGGGCATAATCGAAAATTGTCCGTAATCGTTCATCCACGGCGAAGGCTGATGCGTTTGCTTAAATCCTCTAATTTTTTCGGCAGTATACGTATACGCCCATCCGTCTCCCATTTTACCGGTTTGCGGCGTCCAGAAATTCATTCCCCAAGGCCTGCAAATAGCGGGATAGGTATTTCCGTTTGAAAGATTGGGCAACGATTGTGTTCCCATTAATGGATTTACATAATCTACGGGGTCTAACTGTGCATTTGCTGTAAAACACTGTATTAATCCCAAAAAAAACAAATGCGTTATTTTCATATTCTGTATAATTATCCTAACCCGTTTTTAAAACCCGTCAGGTCTTTGTTGTAAAATGTGAATTGTCGACTTCCAAAGCTTTGTCAAAGTTTTAAACTTTGACAAAGCTTACGTAATCCAGAACTTAAATTATACCTACAAGGTTTTGAAAACCTTGCAGGAGATGATGCTCAATTCTTAAATCTACAATTATTGAGGTCTGACTTCTTTTTTTACACCAAAAGTCGCCGAAGGTTTGCTTCCCATAAATAATTTCAATTCTCCTCCGTTTGCAATCATATCGTGTATTATGTATGATTTTGTATACGGTTTTCCGTTGTATTCTGCTTTTTGAATATAAATATTTGTAGCACTATTATCAATCGCTTTCAATGTAAATGAAATACCTTTTTTGTGATGAATTGTGGCTTCGTTTACCAATGGACTTCCCAAAACATAAATTCCATTTGCAGGATTAACAGAATAAAATCCCATTGAGGATAAAACATACCAGGCTGACATTTGCCCTAAATCTTCATTTCCGCATAATCCGTCTGGTTTAGTCGAATAAAATTTATCATCAATTTCCCGAATTAATTTTGCAGTTTTCCAAGGCTGGCCTGCGTATGCATACAAATACGGAATATGATGATTTGGCTCGTTTCCTTGTGCATATTGCCCGATTAAACCACTAATATCCGGAGAAACTTCTTCACCTTCTACTTTATCTGTTATCAGAAATAATTGGTCTAATTTTTCTAAAAACTTAGTTTCACTTCCAAACAAATCAATTAATCCATACGGATCCTGTGGAACCAGCCAGGTATATTGCCATGCATTTCCTTCTACATAATCGTCTTTTCGGTGTGCTGACGAAAGCGGATTAAAAGGTGTTCGCCAATTTCCATCGGTTAATTTTCCTCGCATGAAAGTGGTTTCCTTATCAAAATAAAGCTTATACAAATTGGCTCTTTTTGTAAAATAAGTATAATCTTCTGTCTTGTTTAAGGTTTTTGCCATTTGCGCCACACAGTAATCATCAATAGCATATTCTAAAGCGTTTCCAACAGATTCCAGCATTTTATCAGCAGGAATATATTCTAATTTCTGAACATAATCCATTCCGTCGCGGGTTTGCATGGCTGTTTTTTTGATGGCTTCGTATGCTAAATTAGTATCATAATCTCTGTAGCCTTTTAAATAGGCGTCTACAATTACTGCGATCGAATGATTTCCGTTCATGGTATTGGTTTCATTGCCCATTAAATGCCAAACGGGTAATCTTCCCTGCTGTTGGTAAATTGCCAAAAATGATTTTACGATGTCATTAATTTTATCCGGCTGTGTAATGGTGTACAAAGGATGTAAACCTCTGTAAGTATCCCAAAGTGAAAAAGTCGTGTAATTGGTAAAATTGGCTTTTTCGCAAACCTTTTTGTCTGTTCCTCTGTAATCTCCGTTTGCATCATTAAAAATAGAAGGCGCAAATGCAGTGTGATACAATGAAGTATAAAAAACCTTCATCGTTTTATCATTGGCTTTTATCTGAATTTTACTTAATTCGTTGTTCCATTTTGAGGTGGCTTCTTTGACTATTTTATCAAAATCCCAATTCGGAATTTCGGTTTTTATGTTTGCTAAGGCATTCTCGTAACTTACCGGGGAAATTCCAACTTTTACTAAAACCTGTTTGTTTTTTAAAGATGTAAAATCTAAAACTGCTTTCATTTTTAATCCTTCGCCTTCGTTTCCTGTAACAGCTGTTTTATCATCATACAATGCCATGTTTACAATTGATTCAGAGAATTCGATTGCAAAATAAACACGCTGATCGACAGCCCATCCCGAAGAGAAACGATAACCAACAATTGTCTTGTCGTTTATTTTTTTAATGAACGTTTTTACGGGTTTATCCCATCCTACACCATCGGCAAGATCTAATAAGATATGAGAATCTGTAGCACCGTTAAAAGTATATTTATGAAAACCAACTCTTTCGCTCGCCGTTAATTCTGCCTTGATTTTATATTTATCTAATAAAACACTGTAATAACCGGGTTTGCTTATTTCATTTTCATGTGAAAAATAAGAACCGTAACCGTTTACCATATCTTCTTTTGTGCCTTTAAAAAGCGGCACTTTTCCTGAAACTGGAAGTAAAAGAATATCATTTAAATCACCAATTCCGGTTCCGCTTAAATGCGTGTGCGTAAAACCTAAAATGGTATTACTGGCATAGTTGTAACCGCTGCACCAATCCCAGCCCTCAAAAATATTTACAGGTCCTAACTGAACGGCTCCAAAAGGAACATTGGCCCCCACAAAAACGTGACCGTGACCTGCTGAACCTATTAACGGATTTACGTATTGCGTGTAATCGATACTTTTTTCTTTTGCTTTCTTTTGCTGTGAAATTGCAGGATTGGCAAAAAATAGGTTTATCGCTAAAATACTGGTAAAGACTGTTTTGTTATACTTTGTAAACATTATTCTATATTTTTTATTTTACTTGTGTGTTGGGCCACGGATGACACGGATTTTGGCGGATTCTAACGGATTTTTTTTAATTCTTTGAACATAGGTTTAACCGCAAGGTTCGCAAAGTTTTTGCCTTTGAACCTCTGAACCTTTGCCACTTTGAACCTAAAACCTTAGTACCTTAGTATCTCAGTCCCGAAGCTTCGGGATAGAACCTTAATTAATATTTCTTCAAAACCTCATATAAAGAAAAAACTTTAATAACTGGCTCTTTAATTTTCCCTTCAAAAGAAATTGTTTTTTCTTCTCCTTCTTTCAAATCTATGTAATTATCGCTCCATTTTCCGGTATATCCATTTATGGAAACATATACGTATTTTGCTGGTTTCACAGCTTTTAAAGTTACTTTATTTCCTTTTACTACCCATATTATTTTTGGATCTTCGAGTTTTAAATCGATTGGGCGTGTTAACTCAATTTCAGGGGTTTTGTCATCCCGATAGGCTTCTTTCATCGCGTACCACGCCGCTTTGGGCTGTCGATCGTAATAATCGGTTACGCTCCAGCTTGCTACAGGCCAGCAATCGTTAAGTTGCCAGACTAAAGTTCCCATATTGTAGGGTGCTTTTGAACGATGGATTCCGATGATATTTTTTAAGGCAAAATATTGCAGACATTGTGTGAGATAGGTATAATCTTCAACAGACATCTTTTTTATTTTTTCTGAACTGATGAAATAGCGATTCAGGTAAGACTCTAATTTCATAAATCCTTTTCCGGCTTTTTGATGCGCTTCCAGAATATCTGAATATAAATATCGGTCTTCCGGCAAGGTAAATTTTTCTATTGAAGAATAATTGGGCATTGCTTCCATTCCATATTCGCTCACAAAACGTCCTGTTTTTTTCTCTGTGATTTCAATATCCTGTAAACCCCACCACGTTCCCCAATAATGACTGTCGCCCTGGGTAGTACTCTTTTCTTTTGACCAATGAAATAAAGGTGAAGAACTAATGTAAGGTCTTTTTCCGTCGACTTCTTTTACCCATTTCGGAATACTGTCGTGAAACAATCTTACGTAATCATGCCACAAACGGGTTGAATCTTGTTTGGACATTTTCATGCTTTTTTGCCAGCCCCAACTTTTAAAAGCTTCATCGCTTTCGTTGTTACCGCACCATAAAACGATACTTGGATGGTGTCTCAGGCGTTTTACCTGATACTGAACTTCTTCTTTTACATTATCAAAAAAAGCTTTGTCACCGGGCACCATTGTTCCGGCAAACATAAAATCCTGCCAGACATTGATTCCGTATTTATCACATAAATCATAAAAATAATCGTCTTCGTAAATACCGCCGCCCCAAATACGAAGCATATTCATATTGGCATCTTTTGCAAGAGCAATTACTTTTTCATATTCTTTTTTGTTCATTCTCGAAAGAAAAGCATCAGACGGGATATAATTGGCGCCTTTCATATAAACTGGTTTTCCATCAATTTTAAAATAAAATGATTTACCAAGACTGTCCGGCTGTTGTATTAATTCTATTTTGCGATTTAGAACGTATGGTTTCTCCGAAGATTTTTCATCGTAAGCTTCTAAACGCGGTGTTTTCCATATTCCACATGTGGTGAATTTTGGTCCCCAATCCCATCCAAAATGGTATTGTGCTTTGCGAACATAAGCTCGTGGATTGTCCGGAATTATAAAGGGCAAATCTTTTTTTGCCAGTGAATCGACTACATTTTGCGCCGATTTGAAAACGACAACCAAATCATTATTTCCTGATTTTAAAATCTTCTTTACATCTACACGCCATTGACGGAACATGTTATTGGCTGTTAAAATCAATTGGTTGTTTAGATAAACTGTTGCGTAGGTATCTAAACCGTCAAAAACCAGTTCTGTATTTTTCTTTTTTAATGTTGATGCGGTAACTTTAAAAGTAGTTTTATATTCCCAATCTTTCTTTTCTATCCATTGTACTTTTTTTTCATTGTCTCTGTAAAATGGATCCGGAATTGCTTTATTATTCAGTAAATCAGTGTGAATTTCTCCCGGCACTGTGGCTGGAAACCATTTATCAGTTTTTATTTCCCGATATTGCCAATCTTCTTTTATATCAATATTTTGAGCATTGACTACAAATGAGAGATTCGCAATATAAAGACATATTAACCAATAAAAGTTTTTTATAAATTTCATTTTTTATTTTTTTGCTGCAAGTAATGGAACGCGGATGACACGGATTTAGGCGGATTTTTTCTGATAATCTTTGAATATAAATTTACTGCAAAGTGTAATTTTTTCTTCCTTTTGAACATAAAAATTTAACCGCAGAGTTCGCAAAGGTTTTACGCAATCCCGAAGCCTCGGGACGCAAAGTTTTTTTGAAGCTTTGAACATAAAAGTTGATATAAGTTCGCAAAGCTTTGTCTCTTTGAACCTCTGAACATTTGTCCCTCTGAACCTTCAAAAAAAATAAGCCGGGCGCGGTACAGGTAATCCTACCCGGCTTAAGTCAAAAACTCAACTAACTGACTAAATTTAAACTATTGCTTATCCCACCAGATTCTGGTTGTCATTCTGTCTAATCCCTGACGGCTTATTGCTTGTTGATAATTATCTGCATTTGTTAAAAGCTCTGACTGATCGTAGATTAATCTTCTCGGAATTGTTCCATTTGTTTCTCCCGTAGGATCATTTACCGGAACTAAAACCGGATATCCTGTTCTTCTGTATTCTGAAAAAGCTTCAAAACCATTAAACAACAATACAATCCATTTTTGAGTGATAATCTGTTCGATTTTTTCAGCATCAGTTCCTGCAGTTTTAAACGGATAAGTGGTGATGTAAGTGTTGTATTCTGCACTTGTAACGGCTGGAACTTTGTCTCCAAAAATGGTTAGTATTTCCATCGCTGCTTTAACTCCGTTTTCATAGTATTGCTGTGCACTTCCGCCAACGTTCCAGCCTTTTACTGCTGCTTCTGCCAATATGTATTGAACTTCGGCATATGACATAATTAATGTTGGTGCATCTAAACGTAATACTGTTGAAGTATTTGGGTCTGAGAAAACTTTTTTGTCTCCTCCCGGAAAGTCTTTAGCATCATTGGCAAGACCTTGTTGGTTTGCAGGGTTGTTATCTCCCGTTGCTTCTAATTTAGCATAGATTCTTAAACGCGGATCGTTTGTGTTTTTCAATAAATCGATAAATGTTTTACTGAATTTTATATTTGCTTCTCCGCCGTTCAAATCATTTGTAACCCATGCAGAAGTGATAGGATTTGTTCTAACTCCTTGTGGACCTGCATCATGTTTTAAAACAAGGCTGTCATCATTTGAAGTAAAAATACCTTTTGCAACTGCTTTTTCTACATATTCTTTAGCTTTAGCCGGATTTACTTTAGATAAACGCATCGCTACTCTTAGCATTACGGAATTGGCCAATTTTTTCCATCTTGCAACATCGCTTTGGTAATACAAATCTGCTGCACCAACAAAACCTTTGTTAGCATCCAACGCTGTTCCGGCTTCGTCTAATTCTTTTAAAAGGTCATTGTAAATAGCTTCCTGAGTGTCATATTTTGGGGTAAAAATATTTCCATTGTATCCTTTTCCTGCTTCAAAATAAGGAACTTCTCCATAAGTATCTGTTAGTTTTTGAAACATTAAAACTTTCATAATTCTTAAAGCCTGAATTGTGTTTGAATTTTCATCAGTGTTTGGTAAAACCGACATTAACTGATAAATCTGGTTCAATCCTTTTCCGTAAGATTCTCCAAAAAGAGCCGCTGAATATTCAGAAGAATAGGTGTATTTTGAACCTGCTCCTCCTGGTGAAGAAAATTGCTGTACGATTTGTGCTGCATAAATGTTATTTCCTCGTGTATTAGAAAAATCCTGACCGTCAACATAAATCTCAGCAAGTGTAAACATCGATTTTATTGCAGGATCTGTTAAGGCATTTGGATTCGTATTCATTTCTTCAAATCCTTTATCGCATGATGCTAATGTCATGGCACTAACAATTGCGATACAAAATATTTTTATAGCTTTATTTTTCATCTTTTTATTATTAGAATTTGACATTAAGTGTTAAACCATAATTTCTTGTCAAAGGCATAGAAGCTCTTTCAAGTCCCTGAGCATTACTATTATTATAGTTTGACTCTGGATCGATATTAGGCACTTTGTCATAAATTGTCCATAAATTATGGGCAGAGAATGCTAAACTAATCGATTGGAAAGGTGTTTTTTTGATATACTCTTTTGGAAAATTGTAGCTAAAAGAGATTGCTCTTAGTTTTACAAAATCAGCATCGTAAACAAAATTTGATGTTACATCGCTATAACTTCTCCAGTAATCGTATGCAGAAACGGTTGTGTTTACAGGATTTCCGTTAGTATCAGTTCCTGAAACTGCAACTCCGCCTTCACGGCCAGGAAGCGAAGCTTCAGATAATCCGTAACGCATTCCTAATTGGTTTGTTGCAGAATAAATTTCTCCTCCAAATTTCGCATCTACGAAAACAGAAAGTGTGAAATTTTTATAAGAGAAATCATTTGAAAGTCCCATTGAAGTTGGCGCAACACCTTGTCCTGCAATGATTAAGTTTCCTCTAAGGAATTTACCGCTTGGGTCAAGTACAATATTTCCGTTTGCATCTCTCAAATAATCATAAGCTTTGATTACACCAAAAGGCTGTCCTTTCTCTAATACTACTGAAGCTCTTGCATCTCTGTTATCATCTAAAAGTTTTGTTGGAATTTTATCGGAAAGATTAACAACTTCACTTTCGTTGTAAGCAAAATTGTAACCAACACTCCAGCTAAAATTAGGTGTTTTTACTGCTTTTACATTTACGGCAAATTCAACACCCTGATTCAGGATTTCTCCCACATTGATTTTTGTAGTTCTGTAACCGGAAGCTTTAGAAATATCAGCATCGGCAATATCATTCGTTGTTCTTTTTTGGTAAAAAGTCAAATCTGTACTTAATCTGTTGTTGAAAAATGTATTTTCGAAACCAAATTCGATTGTACTTACATTATAAGGTTTTAAATATTTGTTTGGAACTGTTTCTCCATTAATACCTAAAATTGTCTGTCCTTGCGAATCTGTTTGTCCGTCTGGCGCAGTATAAGTTAGTGATAAAGCATAAGCATCCGGCAAAGCTCCACCAACATTACCCCAACCTGCTCTAATTTTACCATAAGACATCCATTCCGGTAATTTAATTACTTCAGAATAAATAAAACTCGTACTCACAGATGGGTAAAAAGTACTGTTATTTGCCGGATCTAAAGTTGAAAACCAATCTTCACGGCCCGTTAAACTCACATACAAGAAATCTTTATACCCTAAATCTGCTGAATAAAAAAGTGAATTTACCTGGCTTTCAGAAAATAATTTTTCTGTTTTTACAGGTTGAGTGTTTGCATAAAAATACTTGAACGGAACTATGAAGTTATTTCCTCTCATTTTAATACCACTCATTCTGTTATCCTGACGGTTTGCTCCGATAAAAGCATCTAAAGAAAGATTTTTAACGATATCGCCTTTGTATCCTAAATAACCTGAAGCATTAAACTCAGAACGGTTTTGAACTGTGTTTTCATAAGCTCCTCCCGGTGCATAGTTAATTCCGGTTGGTTCGATCTCTGTAAATTCATAATTAATATCATCGATACCCACTACAGCTTTTGCGTAAATTTTATCGGTAATATTATAATTTACTTTTGCAGAACCTATAAAACGTTTTCTAAGATCGTTGTTCAGGTCTTCCTGCGTAGCAAAATATGGATTTGTCTGATATACATTTGATGCAAAATAGTCTGCCTCTCCTCCATTTTCATCATAAGCATTGTTGATCCATCTAATGTCTGTTCCCGGAGTCATAAAAGTAACCGGAAAAGACGGGTTTCTTGGAGAGTCATTCAAATAAGGTCTGTTATGACTTTTCTCAGAAATATACTGTGCATTTGTCTCTATGCTTACCTTTTTGTTTGGCGCTGAATTCAAGCTCAAAGTCACGTTATTTCTTCCAAAGTTCGTTCCTGGCAAAATAGATTCGTCTTTAGTATTTCCAAAAGATAACCTGAAATTAGTCGTTTCGTTTCCTCCGGAAATTGCTAAAGTATTACTGAAAGAATATCCGGTTCTGTAGAAATTTTTAACGTTGTCTTGTCCGTATGCCTGATATGGTCTTGTCGTTCCATCGATACCAATAGAAGGGGTTCCGTCGTATTTATCACCCCAGGCAAAATAGTAAGAATCCCTAAGTTCCTGTAAACTTGTAAATCTTGTTGCAACACCATTTACAGGCGCTCCAGCTCCGTATTGATCCTGCCAATGTAAAAGAGTTGCTGGTGTATTGAAGGTAGAATTTGTACTAAAATCTACTCCAATTCCAGTTCCGCTTTTTCCTTTTTTAGTTGTAATCAAAATAACACCGTTTGATCCTCTGTACCCGTAAAGTGCAGAAGCTGCACTACCTTTTAATACAGACATCGAAGCGATATCATCCGGATTGAAAGAGGACATCCCATCTCCTTTATCGGCTCCTCCATACATACCGGCATTTCCTTGCTGACTATTGTCTATCGGGATACCATCTACAACATATAAGGGCTGGTTAAGTCCTGAAGCAGAAGTTGCTCCACGAATAACAACACGGCTGGAACCAGATGGTCCTGTAACCGGCGCAGAAACATTAACTCCGGCAATTTTTCCCTGAAGTGCATTTCCTAAATTGATTTCTTTATTTTTTGTCAGGTCGTCTCCTTTTAGTTCTCCAACTGCGTATCCTAAACTTTTTCGCTGTTTTTTAACCCCAAATGAAGTTACAACAACATCTTTTAATTCCTGTGTATTTTCTACCAATACAACTGAAATTCTGGTTTCATTTTCCTGAAGTACTACTGATTTTGATACAAAACCCATAGAAGATACATTTAAAGTAACTTTACCTTCCGGAACGTTCATTCTAAATCGACCTTCAGCGTCTGTAATTGCGCTAAAAGGTTTTCCCTGAACTTCGATTGATGCAGCAACAACTCCCTTGTTGTCTCCATCTGCTACTATGCCTGTTATTAAGCGGTTTTGTGCTACAGCTCCTAAGCTGCTCAACAACACCATCGCTAACATTGCCAATATTCGTTTCATAAGCATTTTTTGGTTTAATTTTGTTTTGATTTTGTTTTGTTTAATCTGCTTGTTTTAATAATTAATAAAAATTTGAACTCAATTGTATATGGTATTCAGTGGTCTCCACGCATTGAATACTATTGGATTATAGCAACATAGACTTTTTATATTTTACGCAATCGATGTAGCAAACTAGATATAACTGTATAGTGAATTATTTATTTTACTCAACTAAAATTTTACTAAAACGATTTAGTAAAAACGGTTAAAAAAAAACAAAATCAATTTGCTTTTATTTTTTCCTATTTCAAGCTGGTTTTTACACCGATTCTCTTATAATTAATTTTCCTTTTTTAAGGCTCTTTTCTACTTTATAAACCTCCATATCAGTCATCTGACTCATTAACAATTGTATAGATTTAACAGCAATTTCTTTTATTGGCTGTTCAATCACTGTAATGGTTGGCGTATGTAATTTAAAACTGTCATGATCGTCAAAACTAACAACCGAAATATCCTGCGGAATTCTGATTCCCATATCTTTAAAAGCTTGTAAACCTGTAAGTCCCATATAATTCGTTAGAAATATAACGGCATCGATTTCTTTATTCTTCTGAAAAAATTCTACTACAGCTGCAATTCTGTTTTGTTCATTGCTGTGATATTTCATGTGAAGAACAAGTGAATCTTTATAAATTCCCGCTTCCTTCAACGCGTCTCTGCAACCATCTTCCCTCAATGACATCTGAATCATTTCAGACGTATTATTAACAACTGCAATATTCTTACAGCCTTTATTAATCAGGAATTTGGTAGCTGAATTTGATGCTTCGTAATTATCCATTGCAACATGGCTTACTCTTTGTCCTGGAAAATACCTGTCTATTAAAACTACCGGTTTTTTCAATTTTATAAGAAGCTCAACACTTTCTTCCAGATTTTTTGTGGGAGTTATAATAAAACCATCTACGTTAGCCTGCAAAAGACTATGTATTAATTCTTGTGAACGTTCATCATCATCGCCTGTACTGCAATAAAAAACTCTGTAATCGATATTTTTAGCCTCGTCTTCAATTACTCTGGCCAAATCAGCAAAGAACTGATTGGAAATATCTTCAACAATTAAACCAATAGATCGCGTTTTTCCGGTTCTAAGGCTCGTCGCTATCATGCTTGGTCTATAGTTAAGCCTTTCTGCTACATCTTGTACTTTTTTAATAACAGCACCACTAATTCCCATTTTCTCTCCCTTACCATTAATGACAAAAGATACCGTAGATATGGATACTTCGGCTTCTGTAGCAATATCCTTAATAGTAATCTTTTTCATTCAGCAGATTGTGGTTTTGTAAGCTTATTAACGATATCACAAATATATGCAAAAACAATTACTAAAACGATTTTGTAATTATTTTTTTGAATAAATCGTTTTTTTATTCGACTAAATTAGAATAATCATTAGTAAATATAGGCATTTAGCAAATAATTATTTTTTTTATAAGGCTATTTTGACCATTACGATTTATTAGTAATAAACGTTCAAAATGATGTTTGATTTTGAATTGTCAATGATTTTTTCGAGTCTTTTAAAGAAGTTTTCGTTTACCATTTTGACAGCTATGACTGTTTGAATATGTAGTAATCCTGTTCCTCTTCAGGAACTGCAGAATAAGGGTGTAAAACAATGGCTCTTTTTGAAGCATTGCTGTTGGTTTCGTCCATACCGGATAATCGATATGATTTCCCAAACATTCCGTTATATGATTTTCCAATAGAATATCTCCCTAATGATGTGGAATTGGAGTTGGGTTCATTGCTAAATTTTAGCTCACCTTTTATTTTGGTTTCAGAACCAGAACCATGGGCCACAACTCCCTGATCTATAATTTTTTCATTTACAAGATCGTAAACAAAAAATCTGTTTTTTCCGGATTTGATTTTCATATCAACAAAAAAAGCAATCTTAGTATTATAATTTGATTTAGTATTGATTATTGCTTTTACTTCTGTTACTTGTTCATTAAATCTTTCTAATTCGGCAGCTGTAAATGAGTTATTATTTTCCTTTATATTTCCAAAAAAACTTACCGCAAAAAATAAAATTAAATTGAATATTTTCATAAAAATGTGTTTTTAAAATTTAATAAAAATCTAAGTAAACTGAACTTTTATTTATCCTGATTTCAGCTCAAACATGCACCCAGATTTAAGTATGCAAATTTACATTCGAACAAAAACAAAAAGACGATTTAAAAGACTGTAAAACAAAACAATACGACTTATTTCTTTTCGATATTACATTTATAAATTAAGTATAAAAAAAGCCCTGCAAACATAAGTTTACAAGGCTTTTTATTTTAAGTATTTTGAAGTTTTATTCTATAATAACCGGTGTTTCCAAAGCTTTATCTTTTGATTTTGCCAATTGGTTTACTCTCCACATTAAAAATACTGTCATTAATGTAACGACTGCAATTACATAACCCAATATGTCATAGTTTTCTAATGGCGAAGTTTTTGTTTCCTGATGAACAATAAACCCGGCACAAACGGCTGCAATTCCACCAGCAATTTGTTGCAAAGATGAAGTAATAGACATATAAGCACCGCGATCTTTCATTTCGGGAATTGCTGTATTAAGGGTTGTTGCGGGAATCATACGGCTCATAATTCCCATAAAAAGAATCATATTGATTACGACAATTTCCCATAACGGAATTGGATCAAGATTAGTGTAAATTAAAATCATTATAACAGAAATCACAGATCCTGCCGCAAACAATTTAAACTTACTTACTTTATCACTCAATTTTCCAATCAAAGGCATTATAAAAAGTACCGAAAGTCCGGTGAAGAAAAATACCATTGGCAATTGAAGATGACTGATATGAATGTTGTTTACCAAATAGGCGGTGCCAAATGGCTGCAGCATAAAACCTCCAACAGAAAGAAAGGCGATTGCTGTAAATCCTACCTGATAATGTTTGTTGCTTAATGTGTGCCAAAGATGCAAAAAAGGATTTTTTTCTGACTGCAGTTCTAAGTGTTTGGTTATGGGCTGCATTTGTGTAATTATGGCAATTAAAATAAGCACTCCCAAAACGGCAATCATAATAAATGCCGAATGCCAGCCCCAGTTATTTGCAAAATATAATCCTACCGGAATACCCAAAATCTGACTGGTTGCAAATGCCATTTGAATAAAACCCATGACACGTCCTCTCTGCTGAATAACAAATAAATCGGTTACAATTGCCAATGAAACCGAACCAATAACGCCACCAAAAAGTCCGGTAACGATTCTTGCCATCAGCAACATTAAATAACTTGTAGAAAGGGCACAAAAAACTGTTCCGATAATAAAACCTGTATAAAAGAAAATCAAGAGTTTTTTTCTGTCAAACTTATCAGCAAAACCTGCGGCAAGCAATCCTGAAATTCCGGCACTAAAGGCGTAAGCAGAAACAGCAAAACCAAAGTTTGCAGTTGTCATATCCAATGTTTTCATCAGGATATCTCCCAAAGGAGAAATTACCATAAAATCGAGTATAACGGTAAATTGTAAAAGTGCCAGTATGGCAATAATTATTTTTTGATGTGAAGTAAAAGCAAAGCTTTCTGTTGTATTTTTTTCCATATAAGATTGGTGATATTTTGATTAAGGTAATTCCTGGCACTCGTGGCCAAGTTCATTGATGATGCCGATAATTACTTCTGGCTGCAGCGTTTCTGAAACAACGCGAAGTACACGATCGACATCTTCACAATCGACACTCCATTGCTGAATATCCTTGTGATTGCCCAATGTTGTATTGATGGCACAATCCGGATATATTTTATCAATGTTTGTTTTAAAAATGTGTATTTTGTGTAAATCTGTTTCCATAATTTTTCATGGTTTTAATGCTTTAATAGTCGCCTGAAAAGCTTCTCTCATTATTTCTTTGGTCAACACAAATGGTTTTCCTCCCATACTTTTACCTTCGGTGTGAAAATTCAGTAAAGTATATAATGGCCCATAAGCGATGCTCCAAAAAGCTTCAAATGTCATCGGAATTAGCTCTTTATTTTTCAGTCCGTTGTCGATAAACTGTTTCATAATAGCCCTGAAATCTGAAAACTCTTTAATTGAATCTAAAATAGTTTCTGCGTGAGGCGAATGTTTGATTATTTCAAAAAATGCAACTTCTTTTGGATATTTCATCGTAAAGTTGGCGCGGTTTTCCCATTGTTTCCACAAACCTTCTTCAAAGGACATATCCGGCGAAAAATCTTTAACCGTTCCCGAAAAGAACTTTAATGCCATTTTTCCGCCTATTTTTTGAATTAAATCATCTTTGTCTTTGTAATAGATATATAAAGTGGCTACAGAAATAGAACAGGCTTTTGCTAATTTATTCATACTAAAACCCTGAAATCCATCTCGTACAATTTGGTCGATTGCATTTTCAATAACCAAATTTTCTTTATCAATATCTCTTATTCTCATGACAACTATTTTTGACAAAGGTAAAATAATAAATGAATGAACATTCTTTTATTTATTATTTTTTTTATGAAGCGTAATTTTTTTTTACTTTCTTAAGTATTGATTAAATCAGTAAACCTTTACAAGAGCAGTAAAAACAAAGTAAAATCACCAATATCAAGGGTTTAATTCAAAATCGATTTAAAAGAAATACTATATTTGCCCGGCAAAAAAAATCCACAATTAATATTCCTTTATTTAAAAAACATCTTTGAAATTCACTTTAAAAAATATCTTTTCAGGCCGAAACTTTTTCATTTTAGGAATTATTTTTATTGCCCTTACATTGCTTTCTCTTTATGTATTAAGTAATTTGATTACGCAGATAACCGAAAAATCGAATACAGAAAGTACACATCGCAACTTTCTTAAAAGAGAAGAAGTTGTACAACAGGAATTTTCACGTTTTCTGGACACACAAAAAGAGCTGGATCATATTATCAAAATTAGTAATACACAAAATCTTGCCGATCATTTAAAGGTTTTAAGTACGATTCATGCCAATGACAGTTTGATTAAAAACAACTGGTTTCAGATCAATGATAGCAAAATTGAATTTACTACTTCTAAAAGCAATTCAAATCTTGATGCTATTATAAAAGATTTTATTCTAAAAAATAATTCTAAAAATCAATCGAGTAGTATTGTTAAGGATAATGAAAACATTTTTTGGCGTATTTATTTTAAATCTATTTCAGAAAACGGAACCATTGTTCGATACGGTTTTGATGTTGATCTTAAATCACTGCAATCTTATTTTAAGAACATCAATAAGAATTTACCCAATTACGCTTTTGTTTTTGATAAAAAAGGAACAATTCTTTATCATCCGGAAGTAAAACTTCTGAATCAAAATGTTTTTAAGATTACCAATATGACTCCGCAAGATACTACGTTTATCAATGACGAGTTTTATGGTAAAAAAATTGCGCTTTCTGAATATCTGAAATTAGATATTGTACGATATACAAAACGACTGAATGTAAAAAACACAAACTGGTATATTAGCGTGAGCTCTCCCAAAGAAATTGGAAGTGAAGATGTTGAGGCTGTCAAAAAATACGCTTCGTTAATATATGTCATTACGACTTCGATATTGATTTTGTTTTTCTATCTGTTTACTATTTTTAATAAAAAGACTTTTAAGGAAAAAGCTGTTTTATCAAAAGAAAAAAACAGGCTTCTTCTCGAAAATGAAAAGATAAATAAAGAGAAAGCCCTCATTCAGTTACAACAGCTGAAAGAGCAGATTAATCCGCATTTTTTATTCAATTCGCTCAATTCGCTGTATATGCTTATTGACAGTGATACGGGCGTAGCACGTAAGTTTACTTTGAATCTTTCGAAAATTTACCGATATCTTATTAATCCGCCGGTGCAGAATATCGTTACGCTGCAGGAAGAATTACTTTTTATCGAAAAATATATCTTTTTACAGCAAACCCGTTTTAAGGAAGAATTCGTTTTTACCATTAATACTATTGATGATGAAAATGTTTTGTTGAAGAAAGTTCCGTATCTGGCTTTTCAGATTGCTATTGAAAACGCCATAAAACACAATATTGCTTCTGATGAAACCCCTCTTAAAATCAACATCGAAATTAGAGAAAATGAGGTTGTTATTACCAATAATCTAAACGAGAAACCTAGCTTTGGACAAGAGTCTAAATTTGGTCACAAATACCTAGAAAGTATTTATTCTTATTACTCTAAAACTCATTTTCAGGCCTACAAAAAAGACGGGGATTTTACTTGCATTTTACCGCTTATTGGCTAAAAAGAAAACATTCACTCCCAAAAAAAAGCCACTCACTCCATTTTGTTTTTTTTAACATTATTTACAGAATAATTTCGGCAAAAATTAACCTAAACTTAACTTTCATCATGAGGGAAAAGGCATTGCTGATAAACCTAAAAACCGTTGTTTTAGCAACTGTACTATTGAGTACCGGTACTATGGTTTCTCAAAAAAAGAATAAAAAAGACAAAGACAAAACTGAACAAGCTGCAGATTCTCTTAAAACTTCAAAAGGGAAAAAATACGATGACCTTATCAAACAAGGTACATTCAAAAAAGGTTTGTTTAATACCATTCAGGTAAAAACAGATTTGTATTTAGAAATCAATGATTCTTTGTTTCAAAGAGAATTTTTGGTGGTTAATAAAATTTCAAACGTTCCTATGACGATTAATGAGCAAGGGCTTAACAGAGGAATGAACTATGAAAACAAGATTATTACTTTTCATAAAGATCTTGTTGCAAAAAAAGTTTGGGTAAAATCATCTGTCCCAAACGTTTCTTCACCAACGGGAGACGCTATAACGGCTTCGGTAAATGCAAATTTTTCAGAATCTATTATAGAAGTTTTTGATATTGAAACAAAAAATAATGATTCTACTTCGATCGTAATCAAAGCAAATAAAGTTTTTGACGGAAAACAAAAAAGTTTCAACGATGTTTTAAGCAATATTGGCCTTAGCGGATCTGTAAAATCGGAGCTTTCGTATATAGAAAGTGTGAAAACGTTTCCAAAAAATATAGTTGTTAAATCTCAGCTTACCACTTCGGTTTTCGAAGACGGCATTGCCATTTCAGTCACTCTGGGCGTTACGAGTAATATAATATTATTAGATAAAGTGCCAATGCAACCTCGTTTTGCAGATAAACGTGTTGGTTATTTCTCTGAAAAACACTGGTATTTCAGCGATGACCAACAAGCAATGCGTGAGAAAGAATTGATAACACGCTGGAGATTAGAACCTAAAAAAGAAGACCTTGAAAAATATAAAAATGGCGAATTAGTAGAGCCTAAGAAACCCATTGTTTACTATATCGATCCATCGACACCTAAACAATGGCGCTCCTATATCATCCAAGGGGTTCGTGATTGGCAAATCGCGTTTGAAAAAGCGGGATTTAAAAATGCCGTTATCGCAAAAGAACCTACAGATGAAGATACAGATTTTGACATCGACGATGTTCGTTATTCTGTTATTACTTATGTTGCGTCGCAAAAGTCTAATGCGATGGGACCAGCGGTTGTTGATCCAAGAAGTGGCGAAATTATTGAGTCAGACATTATCTGGTGGCATAATGTGATGACGTCACTTCATAGCTGGATGCGTATACAAACCGGTGCAATTGACCCGAAAGCGAGAGGAAACAAATTTAGTGATGAACACATGGGAGAAGCAATTCGTTTTGTTTCATCGCATGAAGTGGGTCATACTTTTGGTTTAAAACACAACATGGGCGCTTCTTTTGCTTATGATGTAGAATCACTTCGATCTCCGGATTTTACGGCAAAAATGGGCGGAACTGCTCCTTCTATTATGGATTATGCCCGATATAATTATATCGCTCAGCCAGAAGATCATGTAGAAACGATTACACCAAAAATTGGTGAGTATGATAAATACGCTATCGAATGGGGTTACAGATGGTATGCTAACGAAAATGAAGAACATACTGCTTTAAACACTTTGATTACGAAACATCAAAATGATCCTATTTATTTTTATGGAGAACAACAAGGCGCAGACTCTACAATTGATCCGCGTTCTCAATCTGAAGATTTAGGAAATGATGCCATGAAAGCCGGAGAATACGGACTGAAAAATCTGAAAAGAGTGGTAAGCAATATTCTGGACTGGACGTATGATAAAGACGAATCTTATTTCGGAACAGGTAACCTTTATATTGGCGCAATTGGTCAGTGGAATTTATACAACTACCATGTTTTAAGCAATCTTGGCGGAATTTATTTAAATCCTACTGTTCACGGTGATAATAAAGCGAGTTATGTTGCGGTTCCGGCTGAGATACAAAAAAGAGCTGTGGCTTATTTATTAAAAAATACTCTTACGCTTCCTCAGTGGTTGTTTTTCAATCCGATTTTAGACAAAACAAATCCTTTAAAAGATACGCCGGTAGGACCATACGAATACACGCCTTATACATTGGCAAGAGAATTACAATACGGATTTCTTTATAGCATGCTGAGCGACGAACGTTTACTTCGAATTACTGAAAACGAATTGTTTCAGCGTAACGAAACTAAAGAGAATGTATTTACGGTAACGCAATTATTTAAAACATTACGCCAGAATATTTTTGCTTCGACAATTCAGAATAAATCACTTACGATTTTAGAGCGTCTGACTCAGAAAAATTATGTTGATGTTTTAATTGTATCAACAAACAAACTTTTTGAAAAAACAGAACCTAAAAAGACTATCGAAATTCACGAAAACTTAAACATGCCGCAATTGTGTGATTATTTGGATAATTCGAAAATGGCACGCAATATTAATCAGTCTGCCATGAAAAGAGTTTCGGAAGTAACATCGGATAAAAAAGGAGAATTAAATCAGGTTTTACAATTATTAAAATCGAAAAGAAACATCGGGAACCAGGAAACTAAAAACCATTATTTCGACCTGATTCAGCGTATTGAAAGAGCATTAAACAACACATTATAAATTTTTAACCAAACCCAAATTCCAGAATGAAAAATCTATTCTACATGCTGAGTTTTCTCCTTGCCCTGTCCGGGTATGCCCAGGAAACCAGAACTATTAAAGGAAAAGTAACAGATTCAAAAGATGGTATGCCCCTATATGGTGTATCTGTCTTTGTAGAAAATGCTTCTATTTCAAACAGCACACAACAAAAAGGTGTAATTCAAAGTTCAAGCCTTGGTACCGTTACTGACTTTGATGGTACATTTTCATTACAAATAAACGGTAACGTAAAGTTTTTAAGGGTAACTTATATCGGATATGAGTCTACTTCACTTGAAGTTACAAGTCAAAAAAACTACAATGTTAGTTTGAAATCTGAAACTGCAGAATTGAAAGAGGTTGTGGTTACAGGTTACCAAAAAATCGAAACCAGAAAATTAACTTCTGCTATTAGTAAGGCTAACATGATCGACATTCAACAAGCGGGTGTTGCCAGTATTGATCAATTATTAATTGGTCAGGTTACGGGTGTTGCCGTAACTCAGGCTACTGGAGCTCCGGGTACTCTTGCAAAAGTGAGAATTCGTGGTACAGCTTCGCTTTCAGGTCCACAAGATCCGTTATGGGTTTTAGATGGTTTGCCTTTAGAAGGAAATGATGTTCCACAAAATTACGACAAAGACAACATCGATCAATTGACAAACTTTTCTATCGCAGGTTTAAACCCTGAAGATATTAAAGATATTACGATCTTAAAAGATGCTTCTGCAACTGCTATTTATGGAGCAAGAGCTGCAAACGGAGTTATCGTTGTTACTACTAAAAAAGGTAGAAAAGGAAATATGAGAGTAAACTTTACTACCAATACTTTCCTTACACAAAGACCTGACTTTTCTAAATTAAACTTGATGAATTCATCTCAAAAAGTTGATTTTGAATTAGGAATGGCTGCTGATCCAAATTTAACTTACAGAAGTGAGAACGGACAAGTTTCTCGTATTTTAAATGGCGCTAATGAATTAGGGGCTTACAGAGCAGGAGGTTTTTCAGCTTTAAGTACAGATTCTCAAAATTCTATCAATGCATTAAGAAACAACAATACAAACTGGGGTAACTTATTGTACCAGGATGCAGTAAATACACAATACGGTTTGAGTTTATCTGGTGGTGGAGAAAAATCTGACTACTATTTCTCTTTGGGTGCTTATAATGAAGAAGGAACTACAATTGGAACCGGATTCGACAGATACAATCTTACTTTAAAAAACAACTTTGAAGTAAGTGATAAATTACGTGTTGGTATTAGTATTTTTGGTTCACAAAGTACCACAAAATCTTACATTTCAGATACAGATGGTTTTACAAATCCTGCAAATTACTCAAGAACTGTAAACCCTTATTTAACTCCTAGAAATGCTGACGGTAGTTATAACTACGACAAGGATATTAGCGGATACAGTAATAACTCTGTATATGTTCCTTTTAATATTCTTGAAGAAAGAGAAAACACATCTTACGAATTAAAAAACAGAGCTATAAAAGCGATACTTGATATTGATTATAACATTACTAAAAACTTCAAAGCAACTACTCAGGTAGGTCTTCAATTTGACAACAGCGCTTCTGAAAAATTTGCTGATAAAGAAACATATTACACTAGAAAAGAAAGAGAAAAAACAAGAAGATTTAGTGGTGGAGTTCCTACTTACTTCCTTCCTGATGGTGGAATTATCCAAAATTCAAACACTGACTTTTTCCAATACAACTGGAAAACGATGTTAAACTACAGTGCTGTTTTCAACACAAAGCACGAGGTTGAGGTAATGGCGGGTAGCGAATTAAGAAGAAATTACAATACTTTTATCGCAACTAAAGGTTTTGGATATAACCCTCAAACTTTAACTACTCAACCAATCATTTTTCCTAACGCAAATGCTGCTAATGAGGCTACATACAGAACCTATCAAAAAACAGAGAATGAAAATGCATTTGCTTCATTCTTTGCAACAGCATCTTATACTTACAACAGAAAATATACTGCTTTTGGTAGTGTGCGTTATGACGGATCAGATTTATTTGGTGTAGATCCTAAATACAAATACTTACCATTATGGGCTCTTTCTGGTTCATGGTTAGTATCAGAAGAAAATTTCTTAAAAGAAAACCAAACAATCTCTGCATTAAGATTGCGTGCCTCTTATGGTTTACAAGGAAATATCGACAAAAACACTTCTCCTTATGTAGTTGGAGCATACGGTAATACAACTCTTTTACCTGGGCAAAATGAGCAGACTATCAATGTCTTATCTCCGCCAAACGATAAATTAAGATGGGAAAAAACAACCAATACCAACTTTGGTTTTGATCTTGGTTTGTTTAACAACCGTGTAAGCGTAGTAACTGATGTTTACGGAAGAAAAAGTACTGATTTAATTGGTTTACAATCACTTCCTGTTGAAAATGGTTTTGAATACTCTAACCTAAACTGGGGACAAGTGTCTAATAAAGGTTATGAAATTGCATTAACAACAAAAAATATCGAGCGTCCTAATTTCTCATGGACTACAAACATTAATTTCTCTCACAACAAGAGTAATGTAGATCGTATTCAGATTAGAGAAAATAGTTATTTGCCTTCAAGAGAAGGACATCCGGTTAATGCTGTCTTTGCCCTGAAAACAGCAGGAATTGATGAAAATGGTTATCCTTTATATATTAATAAAAAAGGAGAAACAGTTAATACGAATACCCTTTTTGCCCTTATTGACCAATACCCTCTTATTTTCCCTGGAGAATTATCACAATCGAGCTTAACAGCTCAGGAAACGAGAGACCTATTTACCTACGTAGGAGATCGTGACCCTAAATTTACAGGAGGTTTTATCAACACGTTTAAAGTACATAACTTTGACCTAACCATTGCTACTACTTTTAACATTAAACAAACTGTTGTTGAGACGCCTCCTTATAATGGAACAAGAGTAGATCCTGGACAAAACTATTCTACTGCTATTTTGAATGCGCATTCGTCTACAAATACCAATACAAACTTACCAGGTATTGTGGGTAGAAACTCAGGAACAGGAGATGATACATGGATGGCTTACAACTGGTATGCTGATTCAGGCCCGTTCAATACTACTGCATTACTTGATACATGGGTAAAAGAAATGAGTTACATGAGATTAAGCAGTGTGCGTTTAGGATATTCTTTACCTAAAAAAGCGACTAACAGTATTTTCATGGAAGATATTAGATTTAGTATTGAGGGAAGAAACTTATTTGTTGTAAGCTCTGATTACAAAGGATATTTTGACCCTGAAACATTCGGAAATATCTATGCGCAACCAATCCCGAGATCAATATCTATAGGATGTAACTTAACTTTTTAAACTGATTTAAAATGAAAAATATATTAAAATATGCATTCTTTTTCGTCACAGCTATTACTACGGTAAGCTGTGATGATTATCTGGACGTACAGCCAATTGGCAAAGTAATTCCGGAAACATTAACAGATTACAGAGCAGTACTTACAAAAGGTTACGAAACTTACCCTTCACATAAAAACCTTGCTTCGCTAAGAGGAGATGAATTATTACTGGATCCTTATAGTTTTGGCCCTGATTATCCTTTTTTCAAAGATGTTTATCACTGGAATGATGCAACTCCAGACCGTATTACAACACAATTTCAGTATGCAGCTCTTTACAATACTATTTTCTATGCAAACGTAATTATCAATGATGCAAATGGTAAACTTGAGGTATCTGATGATAAAGATCAATTAATTGGAGAAGCTTATGCCTTAAGAGCTTATGCTTATTTTGATTTATTGAACCTGTTTGCAAAACCTTACGATGCTGCAACTGCAGGTACAGACAAAGGAGTTCCTTTAGCTTTAAAAGTAGATTTAGAGCAAGCGTATGTTCCTGAAAGCACAGCCAGAATTTACGAGCAAATTCTTTCCGACAAAGAAGAAGCTAAAAAATTGCTTAACAAAGACACGCAGTCAAAAGGTTTAAACTATCGTTTCTCTAAAGCTGCAATTTATGCATTAGAAACTCGTGTTTTCTTATACCAAAAAGAATGGGCAAAAGCTATAGAATCTGCAGATAAAGCATTAGCTATTAAAAGCGCTTTAGTAGATTTAAATGCTACACCTGTTTTAGCTAACCGTTACGATGGTGTAGAATCAATTTTGGCTCTTGAAGATGTCTTCGTTGTTGGTTTAAAAAATATTTCTTACGCTTCATCTGAATTGACTGATGCCTACGATCAAACAAACGATTTGCGTTATGCTTTGTATTTTCAAAGATTTGGAGGCGATATTTCTATTTTAAAAGGTGGAGAAGATGCTCAAAAATGTTCATTCAGAACTTCTGAATTATATTTGACTAAAGCAGAAGCTTCGGCACAATTAAATGATCTTACAACGGCAAAGACTACTGTACTGACTTTTATCAAAAACAGATACAAAGCTGCCGGTTTCAATCAGCTTAGTATTGAAATCGATGCAATGAACCAAACTGAACTTCTTGATTTTATTGGTGAAGAAAGACACCGTGAATTTGCTGCAGAAGGACACCGCTGGTTTGATTTGAGAAGAAATAATCAAAAAGAAATCCTGCATTATGATGGTGAAGGTAATGAATATAAACTGATCGAAAATGATCCGCGTTATACGATACCATTTCCTAAAGATGCACGTTTAAATAATCCAAACTTGTAGATTGAAATTAAGCTCCGTTTTTAACGGAGCTTTTTTTTTACCTTTGCAAAAAAAAGGAAAATGAAAATTGCCATCATTGAAGATGAACATCTGGCTTCAAATTATCTGAAATCAATTCTCGAACAACAACAAATTATCACCATAAGTGAAGTAACTATATTAAAATCTGTAAAAGATGCTGTGGCTTTTTTTAAAGAAAAAATAGTAGATCTTGCGTTTATGGATATTCATTTGGGAGACGGAAAAAGTCTTGATATTTTTGAAGAAGCAACCATTTCATGTCCCGTTATTTTTATTACCGCATATGATTCTTATGCTGTAAAAGTTTTTAAACATTTTACGATAGATTATCTTCTAAAACCTTATGAAGAACAGGAATTACTAGAAGCCCTGTCTAAATACAAAAACATCAAGGAAACTTTCAATCCAAATCCAATTCTTGAATCTTTGGTTGAAATTGAAAACCAAAGCAATATTCAACATCATTTTTTGGTCAATCACAGAGACAAACTCATCTCTATAAATGACACGGCTATTCCCTATTTTTTTGCTACCGGAAAACATCTTTTCCTTCACACCAATTCTGGAAACAGCTATTTATACAACAGCAATCTTAAAGATCTTATCAATAGTCTGGATCCAAAACTATTTTTCAAAATCAACAGAAAATATATCATCAACAGGCATCATATTCAGGAAATTGTAAAACATTCGAGCCAAAAAATCGAATTATTGCTTAACATTTCCGTTCCCGATACTGAACCTATTATTTTAAGTAAAAAAGAAATTAACAATTTCAAAAACTGGCTTAATTCGTAAATTAATTTCAATTATTTTCCACCTGAATAAAAAATTACCAAGTTAGATTGTGTGTCGAATTTGTCAAATTTGCGGCTAAACTTTTTTAGATCAGGATTTAGTTCTTTTGGGCGTTCCTCCGGTCGGGCTATCCGCTCCCAATCTTTTTTTGAGCAGAAAAAGCTCAAAAAAAGGATTTCCGCTTCTATCCCTAACGCAACCCCAAATTCATTAGAACTTTTTCGGAGTTATTCGCTTCTAAAACAACTTCAACTTATTTCCATCTTTTTTGATTCTTATGATTTGAGTCATAAAATAGAGCCTTATGCCCTATTTAAATTTGTAAATATCAAATTCTAAACACATTTATTGCTTTAGAATCTGAATATTTAATCCTAATCAAATCCTAATTATTAAAAATGAATCCACATCAAAAAGAGCTTATCAAAGCTACAATTCCAATTTTAAGAGCAAGCGGCGAAGACCTTACCAATTATTTCTATAAAAGAATGTTTACGCATCATCCTGAATTGCGAAACATGTTTAACATGGGAAATCAGGCAAACGGAAGACAAAAATCAGCGCTGGCAAATGCAGTTTTGGCTTACGCCGAAAATATTGACGATCCGAGTGTTTTAATTGGTGTTCTAAAAGGAATTGGAACAAAACACAGAAGTTTAAATATCCAGCCCGACCAGTATAAAATCGTCGGAACACAACTTATCGCTTCTATTGGCGAAGTTGTTGGAGAAGCCGCAACACCAGAAATACTAGACGCCTGGACAGTTGCTTTTTATCAGCTAGCCCAAATTATGATTGATATTGAAAAAGAAATGTATCAGGAAAACAGCGCCAAACCCGGAAGCTGGAACGGCTGGAGAAAATTCGTAATCAAAAAAATCGTAGAAGAATCCACCGAAATCAAATCCTTTTACCTCTATCCCGAAGACGGAAAAGAAATCACTAATTATCATCCCGGCCAATTTATTAGCGTTCAGGTTTATGTTCCTGAATTAGAACTTTTACAACCCCGACAATACAGTTTGTCAAGCGCTTTTAATCCCGAATATTATAGAATTTCGGTAAAAAGAGAAAGCGGTATTGCACCAAATCCATCAGGTTATGTTTCCAATACTTTGCATTCAAAATCAGAAGGCGATCTTATTTCAATCTCTGCTCCTGCCGGATTATTTCATTTAGAAAAAGATACTCCAAATCCGTTAGTTTTAATCAGTGGCGGAGTTGGGCTTACGCCGATGTTAAGCATGCTCGAAACTAATTTAAACAACATTCAGAATAAAAAAACAATCTGGATTCACGGCTGCAGAAATGAATCTGTTCACGCTTTCAAAAATCAGATTACAACATTAAAAGAAGAAGCAAAACATCTTGAAACTTTTACTTTTTATGACACTTTAGAAAATGAAAATGATAGTCAAAGTGAAATAATTCAAGGGCGCGTTGATCTTCATAAATGCAAAGATTCTATTTTATTAGATCAGGCAAAATATTATATCTGTGGTCCCGAAATATTTATTAAAACACAATACGAAGCTTTGGTAAATCTAAATGTAAGTCAGGAAAATATTTTTTACGAAGAATTCGGACCTCAACTTATCAATTTGAATTAAGATGAAAATGGTTCGGTTTCAAAATAAGAAATACCTAATTCCAGTATTGCAAAATTTGACAACAACGTTTTTTATCACCTTTACATTAGCCAGTATTAATTGTACAAACAAATCTGCTTTTTTATTTTTTTGGATGCGTTCGTGGCTGGTTGCGGGTTTAATTTCAAACTTGTTTTCATTATTTATATTTTATAATAAAAAGTAAATATTCACAGTTTTAATCCTGCAGGGTTTCTAAAACCTTGCAGGATTAATTATTTAAATCAAGATACCTACAAGATTTGAGAAACCTTGCAGGAAAACGCAAGGAATATCGAAAAATAATTTCGCTTCTTTTATTTCTCCAAAAATGAAGGGAAAGACAATACGGTTTATTAAACTCTATAAAAAATTATAGAGTTTGATTTATTGCACATTAATATTTGTAAAAAAAATAGTTTTATATTAGCTAAAACATTTCTACCTTAATATAATGAAACAACAATACAATCTTTTACTTGCAGACGACGACGAAGATGATTGTGACTTCTTTAAAGAGGCTCTCGACGAATTACTTCTTCCTACATCTCTTGTAACGGTAAATGACGGAGTACAACTTATGGATTTCTTATCTGAAAGTGGTGCGGAAAATTTACCCGATATTTTGTTTCTTGACCTAAATATGCCCCGAAAAAATGGTCTGGAATGTTTAACGGAAATAAAACAGCAGGAAGAATATAGAAATCTTCCGGTCATTATTTTTTCTACTTCCTTAGACAGAGATATTGTAGATTTAGTTTACGGAAAAGGAGCTGTTTATTATATTCAAAAACCCGGTGAATTTTCTAAATTAAAAAAAGTAATTGGAAGTGCTTTAAGCATTGCCTCCGAAAGCAATTTTAAACAACCTGCAAGAGAAAATTTCATCCTTCAACCTTAAATTTATTTGAATGGGCATTACAAATAAAGAGCTGTATTTTTTGGAAGGTGGCGCAGAAATGGGGAAACTCATACGGTCTAAAGACTGGAGTAAAACACCTTTGGGCGATCCGGCTTTTTGGCCTCAAAGTCTTTGTACAATGCTGTCTGTAGTTCTTAATAACCCTTTTGGAATGTACATTGCATGGGGAAATGAATATACTCAATTATACAATGACAGTTTTCGGCCTATTTTGGGTTTAACTAAACATCCGGAAGCTTTAGGAATTAGTTCGAAAGAAACATTTTCTGAAATTTGGGAAACCATTGGACCTATGTTTGCGGATGTAATGAAAGGAAAATCCGTTAGTATTCCTGATTTTATGGTGCCTTTAAACCGTAATGGATTTACAGAAGAATGTTATTTTGATTTTTCATATAGTCCGATCAAAAAAGAAAACGGAGAAGTTGGCGGTGTTTTGGTCACCGTAATTGAAACGACTGAAAAGAAAAAAAATTCTGAAGCCTTAAAACAAAGCAATATCCGATTTCGAAATAATATCATGCAGGCTCCTGTAGCAATGTGTGTTTTTAGAGGTGAAAATCATGTTGTTGAAATTGCAAATGAGCAAATGGTTCATTTATGGGGAACTACAAATGAAGAGGTCATTAACAAACCCATTTTTGAAGCATTACCGGAAACTAAAAACAATTATCTTGAAAGTTTACTGGATAATGTATACAAAAAGGGCGAAAAAATTACGGCTAACGAACAACTCGTTAAACTTCCCAGAAATGGAAAAATAGAAGACACCTATATCAATTTTGCCTACGAAGCGCTTACTGAACCTGACGGAAGTATTTCTGGCGTTGTAGCCGTGGCAATTGAAGTAACATCTCAGGTATTATCGAGAGCAAAAGTTGAAGAGAGCGAGCATAAAGTACGAGCATTGGTAGATAATGCACCTTTTCCTATTGCAGTTTATGTGGGGAAAGAAATGCGGATTGAACTTGCAAATGAATCTATTATCAATATTTGGGGAAAAGGAAATGATGTCATCGGAAAATCTTTTAAAGAGGTATTGCCGGAACTTGATAATCAGCTTGTATTTGAGCAGATTAATGAGGTTCTTGAAACAGGAAAATCGTTTCATACTCAAAATACACCGCTTGATTTAACGGTAAACGGAAAACTTCATACTTATTATTTTAATTATAGCTTAACGCCTCTTTACGACATAAATGGTAATATTTATGGTGTAATGAATACGGGAGTTGATTTGACTGATTTAAATCTGGCAAAGAAAAAAATAGAAGAAAGTGATAAGCGTTTTCGTAATACTGTAAAACAGGCTCCGGTTGGAATCACGATTTTACGTGGTTCAGACTATATGGTTGAAATGGCAAATGAAGCCTATTTAAAATTAGTAGGCAAAGAAGAAAAAACCTTTGTTGGCAGACCTTTATTTGATTCGTTGCCTGAAACAGAAAAAACGGTAAGTGATTTATTAATTGGTGTATTGGAAACCGGAATTCCGTATCACGGAAATGAACTTCCCGTACCAATCAATAAATTCGGAAAACTGCAAAATCTTTATTTTGATTTTCTTTATCATCCTTTAAAAGAAGAAAATGGCGAAATATCCGGAATTATAGTAACGGTTACCGAAGTTACCGAAAAAGTTCAATCAAGAAAAATAACAGAACAAAACGAAGAACGCCTGAATATTGTTGTAGAAGCCAGCGAATTAGGAACCTGGGAATTGAATGTAAAAACAAAAGAAGCCATTTATTCGCAAAAATATCTTGAAATAGTTGGCGGTTATGACACTCATATTCAATTAACACACGAACAATTAATAAAACATATTCATCCCGATGATATGCCTGTACGAAACAAGGCACTTAAAAGCGCTTTTAGAAAAGGATATTTACAGTATGAAGCGAGAATGATTTGGCTTGACAAATCGATACATTGGATGGAAAGCAAGGGGAAAGTTTTTTATGATGAAAACAATAATCCCGAAAAATTAATAGGAACTATAAGAGACACTACTCTTGAGAAAAAAAATCAGCAGGAACTGGAGGACAGTGAAAAAAGATTCCGCAATCTGGTTATGTATTCTCCTGTACCAAAGGCAATACTGAAGGGACGCGATATGATTATTGAAATGGCTAATGATGTTTTATTAAAAAATATTTGGCGAAAAAATGAAAGTGACGTACAGGACAAAAAAATCTTAGACATATTTCCGGAACTCAAAGAACAAAAATACGCCCATTTATTAAACGAAGTTTACACAACCGGCAAAGTACATTCTGAGTCTGAGTCGTTAATTTTTATTAATGGCAAAAATGGCGGTCATGAAATGTATATTGATTTTGAATACGCACCAATGCGTGAGAAAGACAACTGCATTTCTGGAATAAAAGTGACCATAATTGATGTTACTGAAAAAGTTCTGGCAAGAAAAAAAATAGAAGAAAGCGAAAAAAGATTCCGTTCCTTAACAGAAAGTATTCCGCAATTAATCTGGGAAACAGACGAAAAAGGAAACGCTTTGTTTGCATCAGGAAAATGGTTTGAATATACAGGCATTCATCCTAATGGAGAAGCTGAATGGAAGGCTATGATTCATCCGGATGATTATGATGAGAATATAAAAATCTGGGGCCATAGTCTCGCAACTGGAGAGATTTACAAGTGCGATGTAAGAGTAAAAGGTAAAGATGGAAATTACAGATGGCATGCCGTTATTGGCGAGCCGGTTTTTGACGAAGAAAATAAAATTATAAAATGGGTTGGCGCTTTTACAGACATTCAGACTGAAAAGGCTTTTACAAACGAATTAGAAAAGCAAGTTGCAGCAAGAACCGAAGAATTGGAGCGCAATAATATGGAACTGGAGAAAATGAATAAAGAGCTTCAGTCGTTTACCTATATCTCAAGTCACGATTTGCAGGAACCGCTTCGAAAAATTCAAACATTTGCTTCGCAGATTATGGAAAGAGAATCTGAAAATTTATCTGATGTTGGAAAAGATAAGTTTCAGCGAATGCAAAACGCAGCCAAAAGAATGCAAACACTTATTAATGATTTACTTTCTTATTCAAGAACAAATACTCAGGAAAGAATATTCGAAAAAACAGATATTTCTGAAATTATAAATGAAGTAAAAGAAGATCTAAAAGAGGAATTGGAACTAAAAAATGCAGTTGTTGAAAATACGGAATCTTGTGAAATTAATATCATCCCATTTCAATTCAGACAATTAATATATAATTTGGTGAGCAATTCACTTAAATTTTCTAAACCGGATATTCAGCCGGTTATAAAAATAAAAAGTAAAATTCATCAGGTAAAAAGCTCTGAAGACAATTTAACCAATGAAGGAAGTTATTGCCACATCAGTATTTCTGACAATGGAATTGGTTTTGACCAACAATATAACACCAAAATCTTTGAAGTTTTTCAGCGTTTACACGGAAAAGAAAAATATAACGGAACCGGGATTGGCCTTGCTATCGTAAAAAAAATTGTAGAAAACCATAATGGCTATATTACCGCCAAAGGTGAAAAGGATAAAGGCGCCACTTTTGACATCTATATCCCATTATAATCATAAATAAAAAAACGGAAACAACTTTTATGGAGTCGTTTCCGTTTTAATCCTGGCTTCTATGAAGTCAGGATTTGCTTCAAAAAAATAAATTATCTTGTATAAACTGTAATAATACCAGTTGCTTTATCTTTAATTTTCAGCTCTTTGTTAGTAAGATTCATGATATCAGATGTTGAACTTACATTTCCTACAGTGATAGTTAAATCATTATGAGATCTTACGTAAGTACCTGTAGTTTCTGTTAAAGCACAATTAGCACCGTCGTAATCACCTATAACTGCTGTGTTACTTAATCGTAACTCTAAATAATCTCTGTTACATCCACTTGCATTTTGTGGAGCATCTACCAATACTTCTTGTCCATTAACGATTGTTCCTGTTTGACTTAGGTTGAATTTACCTTGAATTGGAACAATTGTTTCTCCTTCATTATCGTCGCTACTACAAGATGTTGCGAACATACCAAAGCTTAATGCTACTACGAATAATATTTGTTTTAAATTTTTCATGATGTGATCTCGTTTTAATTATTTTTTAATTACTAAGTCAAAATTAGGCCGAAAGAAGCTGAAGTATGTTCTATAATTTTTGGCATTTCTTACATAATTTATATTTTTAGATAATTTTAACTAATATCGTTGCATAATTATCACTTATAGCTCTTTTAATTAAGTTTTTGTTAATTTTTATTCAATATTGATTTTTTGGACAAAAAATATAGTTAACCATTTCATAACCTTTAGGTTACGCTCAATTTATATATGTTTTATTAATTTGATTAAAACTATATATCATGAAATTCTTCAACTTATCATTCCTGACTTCATTTAAAGAATGGCTTTTTTTAAGAGCAATGCAAACTACTTTCCTTCATTAATGACTAAAAAATAAAGGACAGCATATTTAAATGAATAAAATTGACCACTCACTACTAAATAAAGAACAATTTGGGAAGGATTTCCTGTGGGGAGTCTCTACAGCCGCTTTCCAAATTGAAGGAGCGCATGATGCCGAAGGTAAAGGTGCTTCGATCTGGGATGTTTTTACTTCTCAAAAAGGCAAAATAAAAAATGGTCATCACGCCATTAATGCATGCGATTTTTATAATACTTATAAAGATGACATTCAGTTAGTAAGACAGCTAAATATCCCAAATTTTAGATTTTCTATTAGCTGGTCGCGCATTATGCCTACAGGAGTTCATCCTGTAAATCAGGCAGGAATTGACTACTATAATAAAATCATTAATTTTTTAATTGAATGTGAAATTGAACCCTGGATTACACTTTATCATTGGGATTTACCACATGCGCTGGAATTAAAAGGCGGATGGACCAATCGGGAATGTGTTTCATGGTTTTCAGAATATACCGAGGTTTGCGCACAATATTTTGGCGACAGGGTTAAAAACTGGATGGTGATAAACGAACCTTCTGTTTTTACAGGCGCAGGATATTTTTTAGGAATTCATGCTCCGGGAAAAAAAGGAATTACCAATTACATCAAAGCCATGCATCATGTAACATTAGCAACTGTTGCAGGCGCAAAAATATTGCGAAATAAAGTTATTGATGCAAATATTGGCACCACTTTTTCCTGTACGCATATTGAACCTTTCTCTGACAAACCTGCCGATGTTCAGGCTGCAAAAAGAGTCGATACCCTGCTAAACAGAACTTTTATAGAACCTATTTTAGGACTTGGATATCCACAGGAAGATTTGCCTGTGCTTAAAAAACTCAACAATTATATTGTAAAGGGCGATCTTGACAATCTCGCTTTTGATTTTGATTTCATCGGATTACAATGTTATACACGCGAAATAGTAAGATCGTCAATGCTGATTCCGTATATTGGTGCCGAACTTGTTAGTGCCGAAAAAAGAAATGTAATTACCACCGAAATGGGATGGGAAGTTTATCCTCCTGCCCTATACCATGTTTTGAAAAGATTTAACGATTATAAAAACATCAAAAAAATCATTATAACCGAAAATGGCGCGGCTTTTCCCGATACTGTTACAAATGGAAAAGTATATGATATTAAACGTACTCATTTTATACAGGATAATTTGGAACAGATTTTAAAAGCTAAACACGAAGGTTTAAATGTTGATGGTTATTTTGTTTGGAGTCTTACCGATAATTTTGAATGGGCCGAAGGTTATAATGCAAGATTCGGATTAATTCACGTTGATTTTGATACTCAAAAAAGAACCATCAAACAATCAGGATTATGGTTTGGTGAATTTTTATCAAAACAAAACTAAGAAAACAAAATCCGGAAATTCACATCAACTTAAATAGCAATTTTATGGAAATCAACTGGTTTATTATAGGTGCAATAATTATTGGCGTTGTCTTGCTGATTTATATTCTGATCAAACAAAATAAAAAAGACCGCAAAAAGATTGAAGAAGAGCTAAACTACGTTCCAAAAAAAGAAGAAGCCGAGATTAATAATGAGAAGGAGTCATAATACTATTCAGAATTTTCAAAACCAAAAATAAAAAAGCCTTTCAGGATTTTACTCCCGAAAGGCTTTTGTCTACAAATTAACAAGGCAATATTTTATTTCCAACCGCCGCCTAGTTCTTTATAAACATTGACTGCAGCCGTTAATTGGTCTTTTTTAGTTTCAATTAATTCCAGTTTAGCTTCCAAAGCATCTCTTTGTGTCATCAATACTTCAAAATAATCTACTCTGGCTGATTTAAACAAATCATTCGAAACATCAATAGATGTGTTTAAAGCATCAACCTGTTGCGATTTTAGATCGTAACTCTTTCCTAAATTATCAATTTTAGAAAGCTGGTTCGAAACTTCGATATAAGCGTTCAAAATTGTTTTGTCGTAGTTATACAACGCCTGAAGCTGTCTTGCATTGGCACTGTTAAATTCTGCCTTAATTGCATTTCTGTTGATTAATGGCGCTGCAATATCTCCCGCTAAAGAATACAATAACGATTCTGGAAGCGTAAACAAATACGATGGGTTAAAAGCGTTAAAGCCAACCGCTGCAGAAATATCCAAAGATGGATAAAACTCAGCTCGGGCAACTTTTACATCCAGTTTTGCAGCTGTAAGTTGCAATTCGGCTTGTTTAACATCAGGACGATTGGCTAACAATTGAGATGGAATTCCTGATTGTACTGTTGAAGGTAACAAAGTCAGGAAATTGGTTCGGTCTCTTTTAATTTCCTGTGGATATTGACCCACTAAGAAATTAATTTTGTTCTCTGCTTCTTTTATTTTCTGACGAATGTCAAACTCAAGACTTTTTGAAGTTAAAACCTCAGCCTGAAACTTCTGAACGGCCAATTCTGTTGCTCTCGCCGCTTGCTTTTGAACTTTTACAATTTCTAAAGCGTTCGATTGCAATTCGATATTCTGTTTTACAATATCAAGCTGACTGTCTAAAGCCAATAATTCATAGTACGAATTTGCAATTTCACCGATCAGGCTTGTTACTACGAAGTTTTTTCCTTCTACAGTAGCCAAATATCGGGTTAACGCTGCTTTTTTAGAATTACGTAGTTTTTTCCAGATATCAACTTCCCAATTCGCGTAAGCGGCTATTTTGAAATCCCCTAGCGGATCAGGCGTTTCCTTACCTGGCATAATTTCTGTCGAAGCATCACCTGCACCCTGACTTGTATATCTTCCTACTTTTTCTACACCCGCTCCGGCTCTGACGCCAACTGTTGGCAATAAAAGCCCTTTTCTAACACGAACGTCATTTTTGGCAATTTCAATTTCCTGTAAAGTCATCATTAACTCCTGATTATTTTTCAGGGCTAAGTCAATTAAATTTACCAGATTTTGATCTTTAAAGAAATCGTGCCACGGAATAGTTGCCATATTCGTTGTGTCTTTGCTATTTGCAAAAACCTCCGGAACTGGTTTACTTGGTGTTTCGGCTACCGTTTGTGGAGCTTTACAACTTGCTACAGCAAGACAAGCACCCAACGCAACACCATATTGATATGTTTTAAATTTATACATGATTGTTGTCAATTTCTTCTGTTAATGGATTCTCTTCTTCATGTTTAACCAATTTGTGTTTCTCTGCAATTTTCGCGAAGATGTAATACAATCCGGGAATCACAAATACACCACAAATAGTTCCGATAAGCATACCTCCCGCAGCTGCAGTACCAATAGTTCTGTTACCAATTTTACCCGGACCAGATGCAAATGCAAGTGGTAATAATCCGGCGATAAAAGCAAATGAAGTCATTAAAATAGGACGGAACCTTGCTTTTGCACCTTCCATTGCAGCTTCAAGAACTGTTTTTCCTGCCGCATGCCTTTGTATCGCAAACTCTACAATCAATACAGCATTTTTACCAAGTAAACCAATAAGCATTACCATGGCAACCTGTGCATAAATATTGTTTTCTAATCCTGCAACTTTTAATAAAAGGAAAGCTCCAAAAATACCCGCAGGTAAAGAAAGAATTACTGATAATGGCAAAATAAAACTTTCATATTGCGCCGCCAAAACCAAGTACACAAATCCTAAACAAATAAGGAATACCCAAATTGCCTGATTCCCCTGTGCTACCTCATCTGCAGAAATACCTGCCCAGTCAATATCATATCCTCTTGGTAATTTTTTGGCTGCAACATCCTGAATTACTTTAATAGCTGTACCAGAACTGTATCCCGGAGCAGCACCACCACTAATTTCTGTAGAAGTGTACATATTATGTCTCGTAATTTCCGAAAGTCCATATACTTTTTCTAATCTCATAAAGGCCGAAAAAGGAACCATTTCATCACGATTATTTTTTACATAAAGTTTTAAAATATCATCTGGCTGCGCGCGATATTCCGGTGCGGCCTGAACGATTACTTTATAGTTAATACCGTATTTGATGAAACTGATTTCGTAATTACTTCCTACAAGAGTAGACAAGGTATTCATTGCGTTTTCGATAGAAACTCCTTTTTGCTGAGCCAAATCGTTATCGACTTTCATCATGTACTGAGGGAAACTCGCACTAAAGAAACTAAACACGTTAGATAATTCTGGACGTTTGTTCAATTCTTCTACGAAATCTTTATTAACTGCTTCCAGTTTTTTGAAATCACTAGAACCTGTTTTGTCCAATAAACGAAGCTCAAATCCTCCCGCAGCTCCATATCCCGGTACTGCCGGTGGTTGAAAAAATTCGATATTGGCACCTGCAATATCTTTTGATTTTTCTTCCAGCTCCGTCATAATTTCCTGTACAGATTGTTTACGATCGTTCCAGTCTTCTAAATTGATCAAACAAGTTCCTGCATTCGATCCTGTACCTTCAGTTAAAATTTCATAACCTGCCAATGAAGAAACTGATTTTACTCCTTCTACTCCTTCTGCTATTTTTTGCAGTTTCTCAGCGATATTATTGGTTCTTTCCAATGATGATCCCGGAGGTGTCTGGATAATAGCATAAAACATTCCCTGATCCTCATTTGGGATAAATCCTGAAGGAACTGTACTGCTGATTAACCATGTACCGGCACAAAATCCTAAAAGAGCAATAATGGTAACGGCTCTTCTGTTTACAATTTTACCTAATACATTTTGGTATTTGCCCTGAGCGAGATTAAACTTATTGTTAAAACCATCAATAAATACATTTACAGGTGTTTTCTTTTTCGGTTTGCCGTGATTGTTTTTCAACATCATTGCACAAAGTGCCGGTGTTAAAGTCAAAGCCACAATACCCGAAAGTATAATAGCTGTTGCCATCGTGATAGAAAATTGTCTATAGAAAACCCCAACCGGACCAGACATAAATGCAACCGGAATAAATACCGCCGCCATAAGGAATGTAATGGCAATAATAGCTCCTGCGATTTCGTGCATTGCTTTTTTAGTCGCTTTAAATGGAGAAAGATGTTCTTCTTCCATCTTGGCGTGAACGGCTTCGATAACTACAATCGCATCATCGACGACGACTCCAATTGCCAATACTAAAGCAAACAACGTAATTAAGTTCAATGAAATATCAAAGAAAGTCATGAACACAAAAGTTCCTACTAATGAAACGGGTACCGCAATTGCAGGAATAACGGTCGAACGCCAGTCTCCTAAGAAAAGAAACACAACTAATCCCACCAATATAAAAGCCTCAATCAACGTATGAATTACTTTTTCGATAGAAGCATCAAGGAATTTAGAAACGTCATATGATATTTCATAATTCATTCCTTTTGGGAATTTTTGCTTGATTTTTTCCAATTTTGCTTTTACGTCTTCAATAACCTGATTCGCATTACTACCAAAAGACTGTTTTAATACAATCGCAGCAGACGGCTTACCATTTAAGTTCGAATAAATATCATACATCGAACTTCCAAACTCCACTTTTGCAATATCTTTCAAACGTAAAAGTTCGCCGTTACTGGTTGATCTTACTACGATATTCTCATATTGTTCTTTTGTTGTAAAACGTCCTGAATATTTTAAAACGTATTCAAACGCCTGAGAACGTTTACCGGAACTTTCTCCCGTTTTACCCGGAGAAGCTTCCAAACTTTGACTTGATAGTGCTTCCATTACCTCATCTGCAGAAATTTTATAAGCCAGCATTCTGTCTGGTTTCAACCAAATACGCATTGCATATTCACGTGTTCCCAAAATATCTCCAGATCCAACACCGTTTACCCTTTTTAATTCTGAAAGTACATTGATATCAGCATAGTTGTACAAGAACTTCATATCGGTATTTTTATCCGTACTATAAAGATTCACATACATCAACATACTCGGAACCTCACGCGTAATTTTCACACCCTCTCTTACGACTAAAGGAGGTAGTTTATTTGTAACGGAAGCGACACGGTTTTGAACGTTAATGGCTGCCTGATTAGGATCTGTACCTAAATTAAATACAACCTGAATACTTGCTTCACCATCATTTCCGGCATCAGAAGTCATGTATTTCATTCCCGGTACTCCATTTAGAGCTCTTTCTAAAGGAATTACAACCGATTTGATCATCAATTCTCCATTTGATCCAGGATAATCTGCCGTAACATTTACCATTGGAGGAGAAATTGAAGGGAACTGGGTAATTGGTAAATTCATCACCGACAACACCCCTAAAAAGACTATCACAAGCGATATAACTATCGAAAGTACAGGTCTTTGAATAAATTTATTAAACATTTTTATATTTTTTAATGATTAAACCAAATTGGAATTTGAAAGTTTCTGGTTTCAGGTTCCAAGTTTCAGGTTCAGTGCGCAACTTGAAACTTGAAACCTGAAACAATTACAACAAAACTTATTACTCCGCTTTTAATCGTAAATTATTCATTACCGTTTTAGGAGAAAGGAATTCGAATTTAATCTTATCATTGTCTTTTACCTTTTGAACTCCTTCAAGCAAGATTTTATCATTTTCTCCTAGTCCGCTGCTTACAACATATAAATCCGGAATTTCACCTGTAATTGTGATTTCTTTAGAAGTTACCACGTTGTTTTTATCAACTACGAAAACGTATTTTTTATCCTGAATTTCATAAGTTGCTTTTTGTGGAATTACGATAGCATTTTTCAACGGAACAAGCATTTGAACTTTTCCTGTTTCACCATTTCTTAACAGTTTTCCTGTATTTGGGAATCTCGCTCTAAAAGCAATATTTCCTGTTTCGTTATCGAATTCACTTTCAATAACTTCAACATTTCCTTTATATTTAAAAGACTCTCCATTTGCCAAAAGCAAACCAACATTATTTCCTGCGCGGTCTTTTACATCAGTTTGATATTGAAGATATTCTGGCTCAGATACATTGAAATAAGCAAACATTTGACTGTTATCTGAAAGGCTTGTCAATAATTCTCCTTCGTCAATAAGACTTCCTAATTTTAAAGGAATTCTATCGATTGTTCCGTCAAACGGCGCTCTGATTTCGGTAAATGATAAATGTAATTTTGCTAATGCAACTTCTGCTTTTGCTGATTGTAATTTTGCCTGAGCTACACTTAATTCGTTTTTAGAAACGATATTTTTATCTGCTAATAATTTAGAATTTTGCAATTCAATTTCTGTTGATTTTTGCTCTGCCTGTGCTTTAAGCAATTCTGCCTGATACATGTTTGGCATAATTTTAAACAACAGCTGACCTTTTTTAACAAACTGACCTTCATCAACATAGATGTTTTGTAAAAACCCTTTTTCCTGGGCGCGGATTTCGATGTTTCGAACAGATTTTATCTGCGAAACATACTCTTTAGTAAATGAAGTGTCAATTTTTACAGGGTTGGTAACTGTAAATTTTTCTTCTTCTTCTTTTTCTTCTTTTTTTGATGTACAACTGGTAAGGCACAACACGGCAAGCATGCCCGTTAACACGATAATTCTTTTCATTGGTATGTAATTGGAAATTAAGCGATTGAATGGGGATGCAAAAATCCCTTTAGATGTAGAAAGCATCAGTCGCCAATACGTGAATTGAATGTCGTAAGTGTGGTAAATTCTAAGAAGTAAATTCTAAAAATAAAATCCATATTTATGCATGATCACGCTTTGGTAACCGATGTATAAAATAGAATCAAATTCTTAAAACTCTCTGAGTAATGTAGATAGGATTTGACTGGCCACAAGATGAGCCGAAAATATCAAAATGATTGGAAGATTTTGCAGCGCTTTGACGAGATAATGTCAAATACCAGCTATCAAGTAAGCTGTAGTTTGTTGCAAAAAATTTATTGGAAAGACCACCTTTAAAATCGTCACCAAAATATTCTTCATCCAAATCTATATCAGCATCTTCAATTATTGAACTGCCTTGTTCGTTATTGGTGAATTTTACGCGGTGTCTTTTCTCAAGATTGTGGTGAGAATTTAGATGTGTTTCAGCATTAAGGTATTGCCCTCCGCCTAGCAGAAGGAAATTCATAAATGTTAAAAATACTACTAACTTTCTCATTTGAGTGCGAAAGTAATAAAAGATCGGAATAAAAAAAATAAAATAAGAAAGTCTTAACAAGTTATAATTTGCGAAAACGTTTTCTTTTTATTTCACTATTAATTCAACAATAAATCGAGTGATTTTGTGCGGAAATAATAGAGCAAATTAACATAAAAGCAACTTCACTAAAATATTGACAAATAAGCAAGTTCCAAAAAACGAGAATCGTAAATATTTGATTCTCTATATTTTATTTCATAATTATGATACGCTTTCTAAAACAAAATTTCCATTATAGTAAATTCCTGTCCGTTTTTTTCAAAAGTTTTATAAGTATCTGTCATTCCAAATTTCCCGTAAAAATTCTTTTTATTTGTTCTGGCATTACACCAAACTTTTTTTGCTCCTCTTTCTTTTGCCAATTTCAAGATATAATGCAATAATCCTGACGCAATTCCCTGTCCCTGAAATTGTTCTAAAGTTGCTACTTTCCTAAACTGCATTTCATCTCCTGAAAAAAAACAGGAAACTATTGAAACTAATTTGTCATCTGTAAAAACACCAAAATGTTCTCCTAAATCATCTTCCTTTAGTTGAACAAATTCAAAAGGCTGATCGGGCCACATTACGTCATGTCTGATTTGCCAGGTTTGAGAAGCCTGTATTGCTGCAATTTTCATTTTAAATTCTTTTGTTTTCAAAATTAAGCCAATTTGCTTTTATTCTTCCTCAAAGAAAAGACAAAAACATATCTATTTAAATACCAGACAAATAATTAAAAAATAAATAAGATAAATCTCTCTATTCTAATGAATAATAATTATTTTTATAGTAACTAAAAACAACAAATCCAGTTATGAAAAAATTCCTTGCAGCAGTATTATTATGTATAAGTGTAAATGGTTTTGCACAATTGATACAATTTGGACCTCAATTTTCATCCAATATTACTTCGGCGGTAACAGATGATTTTAGTTCTAAAAGTTCAGGTACAGATATAGGTTTTTCGGGATTTGCGAGAGTTAATTTATTACTTTTTTACGGTCAGGCCGAATTTGGTTATGCAAAAAATAAATTTAGTGTTTCTCAAACCGGAATTGGCGAAACGGAATATGAATTATCAGGAACAGACGCTTCTTTAATTGCTGGTTATAAAATACTTCCGTTTGGAAAATTGGGAAATCTTCGTGTTTTTGTTGGCTACAACTGGAAACATTACTCTGATATAAAAGCCAATAATGATCTTAGCTTAATTGCTTTCGAGCAGGACAATAGCAGTATTCTTGGCGGCGTAGGCGTCGATGTATGGAGATTTACTTTAGATGCCCGTTACCTTGCAGGTCTATCAGATCTTGATGCTTCCGATAGAGAACTAAAAACAGGAATTGTGAATGTTTCGCTTGGGTTTAAATTTTTATAAAAATAAATACCACCGATTTCACAGATTTAAAGAATTATAATGGGTGAAATCGGTGGCAAAAAATATTTAGCTTTAATTCGAAAATGCATTCAGAATTTCCATTGCTTTTTCTATATCGTTTTTATTTACAAAAATATGATCGTGATAAAATGCTGCGACAACATTACAGCTAATTCCGTTTTCTGAAAGTGCTTTCGAAAATGCTGCCGTTAATCCAACTGCTTCTAACGAAGAATGAACGGTTAACGTTATCCACGCCATTATAACTGAATATTCCAGCTTTAGAATCTCTGCTATTTCTTTTTTCAGAATTAAGGTAATCGCTTCTTTTTCTCTAAAGAACATTTCAACTTCATTTAGATTTACGTTTTCTAAATTGGCGACTTTACAAAAAACATAATCTCCGGAAATATGTTCCGGTTTCATGCTTTTTAGCAATTGCTTTAAATCTTTTTCTCCTGACATGACTATTTTTTACTAAATAATTATTTTAAGAGTTTCTCTAATTTCGGTCTTGTTTCCGGAAAATCTTTATCTAAAGTCAATGCTTTTTGATAATTGGCAATAGCATTTTTTTTATCTCCGTTTGCTTCATAAAAATCCCCGAGTGAATCATATGTATTTGGGCTTTCAGGGTAATTTAAAACATTAAATTTAAATAAATAACCTGCCAAATCATTATCCTTTTTTGAAAGAGCCTGATAACCATATACATTTACGACCTGTTCTGGGATATTTACTTTATACCCAAGATGTTTGGATACATTTTCATAATGTTTTTCAATTTTAGCAAAAACCGCTTTATTAAAATTCATTTGCTCTCCAATTGAAAGCTTTAATTGATTAAAAGCAAAAAGGAAACGAAGTGCATCATAAGTTGCAATTAAGGGAATCGAACCATGATTATCGTCTTTATAATATTTGTATTGATATTGTAAATTGCTTTTTTTATTCTGACTTAAAAAATCGTTTAAATCTAATGCAGATCGAATATGTTTTGTAATTACCGAAGTATCTTTTCGAACTCTTAGAAGATCCATATTGTCTTCCATTGTATTGGCAACTCCCAAAAACAGAGAAACATTTGCCAAATTTTTAGTTGCTAATGTTTTTGTGGTTTCTTTTAAAAACTTTTGCTTATCCCACCACATACTCGGATCAATGGCAACATAAGAATTGAATAAATTGGTATGATTGGTAAGAACATTCATAACGGTTAATCCGCCAAAAGAATGTCCAATTAGTGTTTTATAGGGCGCTGTTGGATATTTTGAATCGATATAAGGGATTAATTCTTTCTCCAAAAATTCTGTGAATTTTTCTCCTCCGCCAGATTGCTCACTTAAACCTTTATTTACAAAAGGCAAATCGATATCAGAATGTGTTGGGGTTAAATCTCTGGTTCTGTTTGTATTTGGAATGCCTACAACAATCATTTCCGGACAAATTGTGTTTCCGTTTATTTCGCTTAATTCCTCTATCATTCCAACAACAGAGCTAAAATGGGCATCTCCGTCTAATAAATAAACGACCGGATATTTTTGGATAGAAAATCCTTTATATTGAACACTTCTGGGAAGATGAATCCAAATTTTTCTTTGTTCATTTAAAACTTTCGAAGAAATACTATCAATTGTTCCTATAGTAATCTGGTTTTTATTTTGAGCGTTTGAATAATTTCCAAACAATAAAATACAACATAAAAGAATCATATTGAAATTTAAAAAAACTGAAAAATTACCTCGAAAATTAATTTTTTTCATCTTTGTTTTTGCGTTAATAGTTAGACAATAAATATAAAACAAAAACGATAAAAATTGATTGTTAAAGCACCAATTCTAAGAAAAATAAAAGCCGCAAAGAGTTTTATTTCTTTGCGGCTTTTATAAGTATTTTAATTAGAAAAACTCTTTTTTAGCAGTAATTACATTTTCAAATAATAACGTTCTAAATTTTCATTTTCAATTTTTTCAACACCGTTTTCCGTTTGTTTGGCAATGTTTATTACGTGCAATACATGTGATTTATCATCGACAGTACAATTCCAAATTGTACCATCAGACAAAATAACGGCCGAAAATAATGAATCTGATTTGTCTTTGTTGTAATAAACTAAGTTCTCTGTTTTTATTATTTTTTTTACTAAGGTTTTTTTGTCCTGCTCGTAGAACAAAATCTTATTTTCTGATATTTCAACAAATTCATCAACTAACTTGTTTTGAGAATCTTTTGTTGTTTTTACTGCCCAAAGTGGTTTATCGCCAATCAGTTTCCAGGTACCCAAAGCTTTTTGCATCATATCTTTTCTCAGGAGACATTTTAAAGTATCTACTTTTTTAATTGATTCCTGACCCAATTCATTTTCAGGTTTAATTTTTGATGCCACAGAAAATAGATCCAATGCATTTACAAAATCTGATTTTTTGTAACAGGCAACAGCTAATTCGTATTTATTTTTTTGAAATTTAGCCTTTGCATCGATCTGAGCAAAACTTTTAATAGCAAATAATAAAATAATAAGAGTAAAGTATTTTTTTCTCATTTAAAAATGGCTTTATTTTTTTGCAAACATAATTGTTAAATTCGTAACTATTTTACGCTTTTACGTATTTTTTCATAAAGTACAAACCAACAACACGTAAATAATTATATATCAGCTAATTAAAACACAAAATCCTCTTTCTTATTTTAAGAAAGAGGATTTTTTATTACTAAAACAGATAATTTATCTTACTAAAAAGGTATTGTTGTTTGGTGTGGCATCCATAAAAATACCACCATCAAGTGTTATCTGCTTAATTTGTTTTTTATTTTTTAATGTAACTGAAGCTGTTTTTTGATTGTTTTGCCAAATTGCAGGAGTTTGATGCAAAGTTTCTTTTGAATCGTCTGTGTAAATGACATTTACGTCAAATGGAATAGCAAAACCTCCCACGTTTTCTATAGCTACAATATTTTTTTCGACTTTTTTAACTGAAAGGTCTATATAATTATTGGTAAAAAACCAGTTATTAAAAAACCAATTCAAATTTCGTCCTGAAGCGGTGTTCATCGAATTAAAATAATCCCACGGAATTGGATGTTTTCCGTTCCAGTTATCCATGTATGCGTGAAGCGATTTTTTGAACAAATCATCTCCAAGCAAATCTTTTAATGCAATATAAGAAAGAGAAGCTTTTCCGTACGAATTGTTTCCGTAACCCGGACCTGAAAGTTGAGATGACATTGAAATTATAGGCTGATCTTCTTCTGTTGAAACATCATTTATGTAACCTTCTACTCTAAATTCTTTATAAAATTTATCAGCAGCTTCTTTACCATGTTCTGCAATTCCTATTAAATATTCAAAAGTGGTTGCCCAGCCTTCATCCATAAAAGCATAACGCGTTTCATTGATTCCCATGTAAAAAGGAAAATAAGTATGTGCTACTTCATGATCCTGAACTAATTGTGCAAAAACCGGATCGTTCATCTGCGAATCATTACACATCATTGGATATTCCATATCTGCAAAACCCTGAAAAGCGGTCATTTTAGAAAATGGATACGGAATTCCCGGCCAGTTATTTGAAAACCAGTCCAGAGCATATTGATTGTTTTTAATCGAATTTACAAAATCAGTTCCTTTAACATCATACGCCGCCTGAACGCTCGCACGACGATTTGTTTTTTTGTCTACAACAACGCTGCTCGCATCCCATAAATAATGATCGCTCAAACCAAAACAAACATCTGAAATGTGTTTTGCTTCAAATTTCCAAACATTCCATTCGTTTTGTTTGGTTACTGTACCACTTTTCATTTCCTGTTCGTTTGCGATATGCAAAATTTCATCTGTTACATATGATTTTTTCAAACGCGCTGCAAATTCAGGCTGTAAAACTTCATCTGGGTTTAATAAATCTCCGGTTCCGTAAACTACATAGTTTTTAGGTGCTTTTACAGAATAGGTATAATCATTAAAATCATTGTAAAATTCCTGACGATCTGTGTGTGGTAATCTGTCCCATCTGTTGTAATCGTCAAAAACAGTCACACGAGGATAACTGTAAGCGGCAAAAAATGTAGTGTTATCAATTTGTCCTTCTCTTCCACTCTCTTTCGATAAAGGATAATGCCAATCGATATTTATTGTAATTTTAGAATGTGGAGGCAATGGTTTTTTCATTTTTACATTTCCAACCGTTCCCCAGCTTCTGGCATCTTCTTTATATACTTCACCTTCAATTTTTAGAGAGGTGATGGTCAATCCGTCGCTTAAAAAATCATTACTAACATCACCGCTTCTTGGAGAAGAAGGTTTATGAAGGTTGTTTACAAAACGAATTGGTAAGTTTTTTAAAGTATCGCTGCTATTATTTGTATAGACAATAGTTTCAGTACCGCTGATAATTTTTGTGTCAGCATTTACAGTTAATGCGATATCGTATTTTCCGTGGTTTTGCCAGTAATTTTTTCCAGGTTTTCCGTCCATCGAGCGAGTCCCTTTTGCGTAAGCTTCTTTGATATTTCGCGGCATATAAAGTTCCTGCGCAAAATTATTTTGTGCCAAAAACAAAAAGACAATTAGTATAAATTTTTCCATACGTGGTTTTGGGAATTTTGTTTATTTAATAGTTGCTGTTACTATTAGTTGCGTTTTTCTGCTGAATGTTACAATTACTTAAAGATATTTTTAAGTTTAGGGTTAATTTGCCACGAAGGTACAAGGACGCAAAGATTCTTTTTTAAAGACACAAATTAAAAAAACTTTGCGTCTTCGCGACTTTGCGAGATTAAAATTTAGCTCAAAACAAAAAAACTTTGCGTCCTTGTGCCTTCGTGGCAAACAAAAAAACCGCCTAATTCAAAAGAAAAAGACGGCATCTACAATTTAATATATAACCTTGATCACTACAAAATATAATCGGTATTAATGAAGTTTGATTCTTTGCTGTTTAGCAATTCCTGCAAAATTTCATTATTGTAAGCGATATCTTTTGAAGCTACAAACGTACGAATTGAGAATGAACGCAATGCATCCGGGATACTTAAAGTTCCTACGGCAGAATCTTTACGACCTGTAAAAGGGAAAGCATCAGGGCCTCTTTGGCAAGAACTGTTCAGGTTTACTCTGCACACTAAATTCACTAAAGAATCGATAAGTGGAGCCAAAGTTTTAATATCTTTTCCGAACAAACTTACTTGTTGTCCGTAATTTGATTCGGCCATATCATCCAGAGGTTCATCAATATGTTTAAATGAGATAATTGGCACTACAGGTCCAAATTGTTCTTCGTGATAAACTCTCATTTCTTTATTTACCGGAAATAAAACTGCCGGAAAAATATAATTTTCGGTATGTTTTCCACCTTTTTCATTCAGGATTTTTGCTCCTTTAGAAGTTGCATCATCAATTAATCCCTGAATATAGGCTGGCTTATCTGTTTCAGGAAGCGGTGTCAACGAAGCATTTTTATCCCAAGGATTTCCAAATACTAATGCGTCAACTTTTTCAGAAAAACGTCTGTTAAATTCTTCTGCAATAGATTCGTGAACGTATAATACCTTTAGAGCCGTACAACGCTGTCCGTTAAAAGATAAAGAACCTGCAATACATTCCTGAATTGCCAAATCCAAATCGGCATCCGGTAAAACGATCGCCGGGTTTTTGGCTTCTAAACCTAAAATCAAACGTAATCTGTTTTTATTAGGGTGTTGATCCTGCAAAGCAATCGCTGATTTACTGTTCCCGATTAATGCCAAAACATCAATTTTCCCTGATTTCATGATTGGAGAAGCAATTTCACGGCCTCTTCCATAAACAATATTAATTACACCTTTTGGGAAACTGCTTCTAAAAGCATGCAATAATGGCGAAATACATAAAACACCATGTTTTGCCGGTTTAAAAATTACAGTATTTCCCATAATCAAAGCCGGAATCAATAACGAAAAAGTTTCGTTAAGCGGATAATTGTAAGGTCCAAGGCATAAAACAACACCCAAAGGTCCGCGGCGAATCATGGCATTTACACCTTGTACTTTTTCAAAATGAGAACTACGTCCGTTTAGTTCTTTATAACTATCAATCGTATCCTGAATATATTCTACCGTTCTGTCAAATTCTTTTTGCGAATCGCCAAGATTTTTTCCAATTTCCCACATCAAAAGTTTCACCACTTCTTCGCGGGTATCCTTCATTTGTCTTACGAAATTCTCCATGCATTTAATTCGGTCTGCCACTTTCATCGTTGGCCATAAACCCTGACCTTTATGGTATGCACCATTGGCAGCCTCAACAACTTCTGCTGCTTCTTTTTCTCCCATAAACGGGATTGATCCTAATAATGTTGGCGAGTATTTTTCTGTAGAAGAAATCGTCGAAAAAACAGGAGTTGTTTGTCCTGTCCATTGTTTCAATTCTCCATTTACAAGATAAGTGTCTTGATTTATTAGTGTTTTAATCTGATATTCTTCGGGTATAAAACTCATAATCTGGTAATTTTTATAGTTTGGTTATTAATAGCAATTTCAAAAGAAAAAAGAGGCCTTTTATGCCTCTTCTTCACTTTTATGGGTTTATAGTTTCGCCTTCCCAATCCAGGATTCCGCCAAGCAGGTTATAGGCATTTTGTATACCTAACTCATTCATTACCTGACATGCTTTGGCACTTCTTGCTCCAGAACGGCAATACACATAATAATTTTTATTTTTGTCAAGTTCTTCGATTTCATAAATAAATCCCTGACCTTTATTGATATCAATATTTACGGCATTTTCGATATAACCGTCATTAAATTCGTCTTCAGTTCTTACGTCCAGTATAACTGCATTCTCGTCAGCAGCAAGCTGATTAACCCAATCTTCTTGTGATAAATTCATAATATGTGTTTTTTGTAAAATTACGACGTTTCTATTAATTAAAAACGTACCAAATGCGATTTCGATTATTATTCTCAGAAAACGTTTTAGAGAAAGTATAATAATCAGTGAAATACAAATTTACTTACTATTTTTAAAAATATACTCTATAAAATCGATGGAAAATAGGTTTTTTGCATTTACGTAAAATACATCTTAAAAATAGTTTTCTGACAATTAATAACGTTTCAATCTGCTATCTTTGTATAATATTATGTTCTTTAATCTTAATTTGATAAAAAAAGTTTACCACGAATTGCTCTAATTTTTACGAATAAATTAGTGATGAAGTTTTTTTGCCACAGATTAAAAAATTAAAATGATTAAAATTGTTCGCCACGAATTTCACTAATTTTCACTAATTAATTAGTGCTGATTCGTGAAATTCGTGGCAAAAAAGCAAACCAGATACATGCAAAATTCATTACAAAACATATTTCCCAATTTCTCCAGCGAACTTATTTCTACTATTGAAGAAAATGGAAGCGCACAGGATTTTGAAGCAGGAACCATTTTAATGCGTACCGGACAATACATTAAAAACACAGTTTTGATTACCAAAGGAAAAATCAAAATTTATCGTGAAGGCGAAGATGGCGGCGAATTTTTAATGTATTATTTACAACCGGGACAAGCGTGTGCAATTTCTATGATTTGTACTGCCAAAAGCGAGAAAAGCCAGATTATGGCAAAAGTTGTCGAAGATGTTTCGGTTATGATGATTCCGCTGCAAATGATGGACAAATGGATGATGGAACACAGAACATGGTATGAATTTGTAATTGAAACTTATCGAAGCCGTTTTGAAGAAGTCTTAGAAGTTGTCGATAATATTGCTTTCCGTTCTATGGACGAGCGTTTAGAATTTTATCTAAAAAGACATTCTGATGCCTGTGGCTGTTCTGAAGTAAAATTATCGCATCAGGAAATCGCAACCGAATTAAATACTTCACGCGAAGTCGTATCCAGATTACTCAAAAAAATGGAACAACGCGGTTTGGTCAAACTTAACCGCAATCAGATTGAGCTTTTAAAGTAAAAAAAGCCCGCGGATTTTACGGATTAAACCGGTTTTCACTGATTTTCTTTTGTCAGTTCGAGCGTCCCGAAACTTCGGGAGAGAACTCACAATGCATATCTCCCGAAGTTTCGGGACGCTCGAACTGACAAATTAGAACTTTTAAAATTAAAAAAAATAATCTGCGACAATCCGTTTAATCCGCCAAATCCGCGGGCAAAAAAAATCCGCAAGCAAAAAAACTCTTATGTGATAAATGTTACTGTACATTTCTAATTAACGAAGCACCTTTGCATAAAAACAAATGCAATGGAATATTTAGGATATTTTGCTTCAATCATTATCGGGATTTCGCTTGGCTTAATTGGTGGGGGCGGATCTATATTAACGATTCCGATTTTGGTGTATTTATTTAAAGTAAATCCGGAGCAAGCCACTTCTTATTCTTTATTTATTGTTGGATTAACCGCAATGTTTGGGAGTTACAGCCATTACAAAATGGGAAATCTTAAACTAAAATCGGCTTTGTATTTTGCGATTCCTTCTGTGATTTCGATTCTGATTATTCGCGAAGTTATTTTTCCTCAAATTGCTTCGACTTTATTTTCGATTGCTTCTTATTCTGTTTCCAAAGATTTTCTGATTATGATCATCTTTTCGGTATTGATGATTACGGCTGCGATTTCGATGATTCGAAAAAACCAACCCGAAATAAAAGGTGCCGAAACGAATTACTTTCAACTTAGTTTTATAGGTTTTATTGTCGGCATCATAACCGGATTTCTAGGTGCAGGCGGCGGATTTTTGATTATTCCTGCCCTTCTCTTCTTCGCGAAATTACCCATGAAACAAGCCGTTGGAACTTCATTATTAATTATCTCAATCAATTCTTCGATAGGCTTCGCAGGAGATTTATACATCGGAACCCCCATAAATTATCCTTTTTTATTAGGCATTTCGGCAATGGCACTCATGGGAATGATAATTGGAAGCCAGCTTTCTAAAAAAATAGACGGAACAAAACTGAAACCTATTTTTGGCTGGTTTGTTCTCGTTATGGGATTTTATATTATCACAAAAGAGGTTTTATTTTAGTTCACTTGTAGAGTAATCTTTGTCAAAGTTTTAAATTTTGGCAAAGATGAAACTAAAAAAATCCGTTTATTTCAGGAAATAAGCGGATTTGTATTTTTTGGGCGTTTTCGCCGCGGCGAACGGGCTATCCGCTATATTCCCGATTAACAAAAACTACGACTAAAAAGCCTTGTTTTTCTAAATCGGGAGATACCGTTCCTATCCCTAACGCAACTAGAGTAAACAAGAAGTTTATTTCATTAATTAAATTTAAGGAAGCAATCTCACTACAACAATCAACTTTTAAACGGCATAAAAGACAATAGCATTTGAATCTTTGTCAAAGTTTAAAACTTTGACAAAGATTTTACAGCGAAAATTAATTCGTGAATTCGTGGCTAACAAAAAAACCTAATGCTCCCCATACCCAATATCATCCATCTTCCCACTAAAAACGCGATATTGAATAATAAAATAAATAATCACCAAAAACAAAGCGATAAAAAACCAGCTCAGTCCGGCGTTTAAACCGTATTCTCCGGCCGCGGTATTATAAATCGTAAGAGATGGATTTACTTTATTTGTTGAAGGCAAAACATTTGGAAAAATCGAAACAGCTGTTGAAGCAAATCCACCAACTAAAAATAAAGACGAGAATATAAATCCGTGGCCGTCTTTTTTGAACGAACGCACTTTGAATAATCCTAAAATACCAACAAAAGCCATTACAGGAAAAAACCAGAGAATTGGTGTTTCAATAAAATTATGAAACGGTTCAGGCTCAATAAAATGCCAGATTTGCAGGGATATACAAACCAAAACCAATAAACCAATATTCAGTTTGAAAACCATATTTTTAAGTTGCGGATTCAAGTCTGAATTGGTTTTAAAAACAATCCAATTGGCACCGTGAATCATTAAAGCAACAACGCTCACAATTCCCAGAAAAAGTGTAAACCAATCTATAATTCCCAATTCATTTGCCTGCGGACTAAACGTTGGATTCCATAAAGGCAAAAAGAAAAAATGTGGTTCTTGTGTTGAAACACCGTTTTGCACCATTCCGAGATTGACACCACGAACAATATTTCCTAAAGCAATTCCGAAGAACAGTGCTAAAAGCAAACTCGCGATTCCGAAAGCTTTATCCCAAATTGCTTCCCACATTGGGTGATGCACTTGTCCTCGCATTTCTAATCCTATGGCACGAAAAATCAAAAGCCATAAAATCATGATCAAAGGCAAATAAAATCCGCTGAAAGAAGAAGCATATAAAGTTGGGAAAGCAAAAAATAAAACTCCCCCGGCAGCGATCAACCAAACTTCATTGGCATCCCAAAACGGACCAATGGAATTGGTGATTGCTTTTTTATCTTTTTCTGTTTTGGCAAAAAATAAATGTATAATTCCTGCTCCAAAATCATAACCGTCCAGTACAATATAAACGGCCAGAATTCCCATTAAAACTACGTACCAAAAAAATTCCATACTTATATTTTTTCTGTTGAAAGTTCCACATGATGCGGACCTTTATTGATAATTTTTCCAATTAAAAGCAAAAACAGCATACCGAGTAAAAGATACAATCCTATAAAACCTAATAAAGTAAACAAGGTATTTCCTGATGAAACGGTTGGCGATGCACCTTCTGCAGTTCGCAGCAAATTATAAACAAGCCAGGGCTGCCTTCCTAATTCTGCTGTGTACCAACCTGTTGTATTGGCGATATACGGAAATGGCATCATAAACATGAGCGACCATAAAATCCATTTGGTTTGGTATAATTTCCCTCTAATTAACTGAAAAAGTGACAAAACCATTAATCCAATAAAAATAGTTCCGAGCCCCACCATAATATGATACGCATAATACAATCCCGAAATATTTGTTGGATGTAAATCTTCTTCAAACTGATCTAAACCTTTGATTTCCTGATCCCAATTTCCGTAAGTCAGGAAACTCAAAATATTTGGAACAGCGATTTTATTGTCTAGTTTTTTGTCTTTTACATCGGGCTGACCAATTAAAACAATTTCTGAACCTTTTTTCTCGGTATGAAAAATTCCTTCCATTGCGGCAAAAGTTACGGGTTGGTATTTTACAACGTTTTTAGCCAGTAAATCTCCCGTTGGAACAGCAACAATAACACTCGAAATCAACCCGAAAATTACTCCTGTTTTAAGAAATAATCTTCCAAAAGAAACGTTCTTCTGACTCAAAATATAAAAAGCACCTATTCCGGCTACGACAAATGAACTCGTTACCAAAGAAGCCGCCTGATTGTGTAAATATGAAGGCCACAACCACGGATTGAGAAACAAGGCTTTGAAATTCGTAAGGACAAATTTCCCGTTTTCAAGGATTTCATAACCAACCGGATTCTGCATCCACGAATGTGTGGCAATAATCAGATAACCGCTCGCCCAGGAACCAATCATAATTAATACTCCGGTGACAAAATGCCATTTATGTCCGAGAAGTTTTTCTCCAAATAAAAATATTCCAAGAAATGAGGATTCCAAAAAGAAGGAAAACATGCCTTCCATCGCCAAAGTCTGACCAATAATTCCGCCTGTTAATTCAGAGAATTTTGCCCAATTGGTTCCAAACTGAAACTCCATCGGAATTCCGGTTACAACGCCCATTGCAAAATTCAGGGCGAAAATTTTCATCCAGAAATGCGTGGCATGATTGTATTGTTCGTTTTTGGTTTTGAGGTATTTCCATTTAAAATAAACAATTATGAGCGAAAGACCCATTGTAAGTTGCGGAAAAAGATAGTGAAAGGTAATGGTGAAGGCAAATTGCATTCGGTCATAAAAAAGCATTTCTTCCATGAGTGGTATTTGTTTATGAAGTCCCACAAATTTACCCATTAAAACCCGAAATTCCTGCCTTAAAAAAAACTTTATAACCTGATATTTGTTAAACTTTTCAACAAAACATAGCCCGCGGTTTCAACCGCGGGAACTCATGCAAAATCATCATACGTTTTCCACGGTTGAAACCGTGGGCTATGTTTAATCATTTTTTCAAAATTCCTTTTGCGACGCTTTCATTTATTAAACTTTCAGCGTAATTCCATACAATTTCGGAACCTTCTTTTATAACGCTTTTTTTTTCGTAAACCTTATCATATTTCACATCAAACTCTTTCCAGGTTCCTCCGTTGTTTGAGGTGTTTTGCAATAAAGGTTCTAATCTGTCCATTGCTTTTGCAAATTTGGCCTCATTGGTTTCACCAGCTTCAAATTCTTCCCAAATTGCAATTAATTCCTCGGCTTGGTTTTTTGGCAATAAACCAAAAATGCGATTTGCCGCCAATCGTTCCTCATCTGTATTACAATGATTTTTTTCAGAATCGTATATAAAAACATCACCGGAATCAATTTCGACAATATCATGAATCAAAACCATTTTTACTACTTTCAAAACATCAATTGGTTCATTTGAATGTTCAGCCAGAACAATCGTCATTAATGCCAAATGCCAACTGTGTTCTGCATCATTTTCATTTCGGTCGCTATTGAACAATTTCGTTTTTCGCTGAATATATTTTACTTTATCAATTTCTTTTATAAAAGCAATTTGATTCAATAAATCTTCTGTGTTCATAATGATTTTGTTAAGCTGTAAAATTACGTAGATTTTTTTTCTACCATATAAGTAATATAAGTTCAATTTAGTTTTACGTAACAGATCAGCCTAAGTTTTACAGATTTAAAATCTATCTTAATTTTACTTATATAACTTATATGGTGAAACCGGAAATGTTTTTACACAAAAATCAAATTTGTGTAACATTAGTCACGCATTTTAAATAAAAACTAAGTTACCTTTGTATTCCCTTATTTTTACAACACATATTATGAAAATAGAACAAATCTACACCGGATGTTTAGCACAAGGTGCATATTATATTACCTCAAACGGAGAAGCAGCTATTATCGACCCACTTAGAGAAATCCAGCCTTATTTGGATCGTTTAGAGCGCGATCAGGTAAAATTGAAATATATTTTTGAAACGCATTTTCACGCTGATTTCGTTTCAGGCCATATCGATTTAAGTAAAGAAACTCAGGCACCAATTGTTTATGGGCCAAATGCGGCTTGCGAATTTGACTGCATTTCTGCAAAAGACGGGCAGGAATTTAAAGTTGGAAATATTACCATAAAAGCCTTGCACACTCCAGGCCATACGATGGAAAGCACCACATATTTATTGATTGATGCAAACGGAAAAGATCACGCTATTTTCTCTGGAGACACTTTATTTATTGGTGATGTTGGCCGTCCGGATTTGGCTCAAAAAGCTGCTGGAATGACACAAGATCAATTAGCCGGGATTTTATTTCATTCTTTAAGAAATAAAATCATGACTTTGGCCGATGATGTAATTGTTTATCCGGCGCATGGTGCAGGAAGCGCTTGCGGAAAAAATATGAGTAAAGAAACCGTTTCGACAATTGGGAATCAAAAAGCAACGAATTATGCTTTGCGTGCCAATATGACCGAAGCTGAATTTATTGAAGAAGTTACGGATGGATTATTGCCTCCGCCTGCCTATTTCAGTATGAATGTGGCGATGAACAAAGGCGGTTACGAAAGCTTCGAATCGGTTTTGCACAACGGGATGAAAGCTATTAAAGCAGCAGAATTTGAAGCTGTTGCCGAAGAAACCGGAGCATTGATTTTAGATACCCGCAAAAGTGCTGATTTCTACAAAGGATTTATTCCGCAATCTATTAATATTGGAATCAATGGTGATTTTGCACCGTGGGTTGGAACTTTAGTTGCTGATGTAAAACAACCTATTATATTAGTTACCGAAAATGGTCTTGAAGAAGAAACGGTAACACGTTTAAGTCGTGTAGGTTTTGATACAATTATTGGACATCTTGAAGGTGGTTTTGAGGCTTGGCAAAAAGCAGGTTTTGAAGTGGATACGGTGAACCGAATTTCGGCTGAGCAATTTGCTGATAAATTCAATATTAAAGAAGATAAAATTATTGATGTTCGTAAAGAAACTGAATACGAAGCAGAACACATAGAAGATGCTTACAGTAAACCACTTGCTTACATAAATGACTGGGTAAAAGACATTAACCCAAATGAGCATTTTTATTTGCATTGCGCAGGAGGATATCGCAGTATGATTGCGGCTTCGATTTTGCAAGCTCGAGGTTTTAGAAATTTCACCGAAATTGACGGAGGTTTTGGAGCAATTGCAAAAACGAATATTCCAAAATCTGATTTTGTTTGTCAAAGTAAGATTTTGAAAGCATAAACATATTTTTTCACCATATAAGTTATATAAGTTCATTTAATTACGGTGCGTTTAAACTTTAAGCTGGTAACTTATATGAGCTCATATAAGTTCAGCGCGATTAAAACTCCAGCTTATAATTGCTTATATCACTTATATGGTAAAAAAAAATCTAATTTTTAAATAAACTATGAACCTACTAGAAATTTTAAGAGAACCTTGGCCTTGGTATGTTGCCGGCCCGTTGATTGGGTTGACTGTCCCAATTTTGTTGATTATCGGAAATAAATCTTTCGGAATTAGTTCTTCGCTACGCCATATTTGTGCAGCTTGCATTCCGGCGAATATTTCCTTTTTTAAATACGACTGGAAAAAAGAAAGCTGGAATTTATTTTTCGTTTTCGGAATTTTTCTTGGTGGAATTATAGCAGCTTATTTTCTATCAAATCCAAATCAGGTTGAAATTACACCACAGCTTTCCCAACAATTAGCGTCTTACGGAATCACTGACCGTTCTGGTTTATTACCAAAGGAACTTTTTTCCTGGGAAAGTTTATTCACACTTCGTGGCTTTATCATGATTGTCGTTGGTGGATTTTTAGTTGGTTTCGGGACGCGTTATGCGGGCGGCTGTACGAGCGGCCATGCGATTATGGGAATTTCAAACTTGCAATGGCCTTCATTAGTAGCAACAATCTGTTTTATGATTGGTGGTTTTATCATGGCAAATTTAATTTTGCCTTATATTCTTGCACTTTAGGATATTCTTTCACTTTAAAATTTCAAAAATGAATAATTTAGAAAATAAAAATACAGATACAGAAGGAATCAACGGAAGTCAATTGAAAGATTCGGGATTCGGAAACCTTAAATATCTTTTGGTTGGAATCTTTTTCGGAATTGTATTCGTAAAAGCCGAAATCATTAGTTGGTTTCGTATTCAGGAAATGTTTCAATTACAATCTTTCTTTATGTATGGCGTAATTGGAAGTGCAGTTGTGGTTGGAATAATCTCTGTTCAAATCATAAAAAGATTTAATATTAAAACCATCCAGGGAGAAAAAATAGAAATTCAGCCTAAAACTTTCAGTAAAGGACAAATTTATGGCGGATTGATGTTTGGTTTTGGATGGGCAATAACCGGAGCCTGTCCTGGCCCTTTATTTGCTCAAATTGGTACCGGAGTAACTGTAATTATAGTTACTTTACTAAGCGCCATTTTAGGAACTTGGTTTTATGGTTTGATAAAAGATAAATTGCCTCATTAATTTTTTTTCCGAATTAAAATATCAAACCCGACAGATTTAAAACCTGTCGGGTTTGCCTTTTAATAACTTTTCCTGAGTTGCTCTTTTAAATCTATTAACAGACAAATTTTAAAAATAGGTTTGGTTTCATTTTCTTTAGTTATGTTTGTTAAAAATAATACCCGCCAAAACAATCCATAAATATGAAACGTTCAGAACAGTTATCAATATTAAAAAACACTGAAAAGTGGGACGTTATTATAATAGGTGGCGGGGCAAGCGGTTTGGGAACAGCTCTTGATGCAGCTAGCAGAGGATACAAAACTATTTTGCTTGAAGCTGTAGATTTTGCAAAAGGAACTTCCAGCAGAAGTACCAAACTTGTTCATGGCGGTGTGCGCTATCTGGAACAGGGAGATATTCATTTGGTAAGAGAAGCACTAAAAGAAAGAGGTTTATTAGCAAAAAATGCAAGTCATTTAGTCAAAAACCAATCTTTTGTAATTCCAAATTATAATTGGTGGGGCGGCTGGTTTTATACTTTCGGATTGAAAATCTATGATTTATTATCAGGACGTTTAAGTTTTGGCAGTTCAAAATATATCTCAAAGAAAAAAACAATCGAAATGCTGCCCGCCGTTGAAAGAAAAGGCTTGATAAGCGGTGTTATTTATCACGACGGGCAATTTGATGATTCGCGTTTAGCCATTAATCTAGCACAAACTGCTATTGAAAAAGGAGCGTGTCTTTTAAATTATTCCAAAGTCATAAACTTATTAAAAGACGATAAAAACCAAATTATTGGCGTTTTGGCAATCGATCATGAAACAGGCGACAGATACGAAATAAAAGGAGCTGCCATCATTAATGCAACAGGCGTTTTTACAAATGCTATAATGAAACTGAATGACAAGGTTTATAAAAAATATATTGTTCCAAGTCAGGGAATTCATCTTGTATTTGACAAATCTTTTCTACCGGGTGAACACGCTTTGATGATTCCTAAAACAAGCGATGGAAGAGTTTTATTTGCTGTACCCTGGCATAATTATATTGTTGTGGGAACAACCGATACATTAATAAAAAAACACAGCTTAGAACCTATCGCACTGGAAAGTGAAATTGAATTTGTATTGCAGACTGCTCAACGTTTTTTATCAAAAAAACCAACCAGAGCAGATGTTTTATCTGTTTTTGCCGGTTTACGCCCTTTGGCAGCTCCGGAGGAAGAAGGAAAAAGTACCAAAGAAGTTTCCAGAAGCCATAAAATTATTGTTTCAGAAACAGGCTTGATTACAATTACCGGAGGAAAATGGACCACTTACAGAAAAATTTCTGAGGACATTATAAACAAAGCAATCAAGACAGGCAAACTTCCTAAAAAGGATTGTAATACGGAGTTTCTTCCTATTTATGGAAATAAGGACACTTCTGCTTTAGATAGAGAAAATCATTTATATATCTACGGTTCGGATATCCCAAAAATAATTGAATTACAAGAAAACGAACCCGAATTAAAAGAGAAATTACATCCCGATCACGAATTTACAATGGCAGAAGTTGTTTGGGCTATTCGACATGAAATGGCCAGAACTGTTGATGATATTTTAGCAAGACGTGTTCGCTTATTATTCTTAGATGCCAGAGCTGCAATTGAATCGTCTGAAAAAGTAGCGAGAATACTTGCCAAAGAAATAGGACATAATGAAGCCTGGATCAATAAAGAAATTTTAAACTTTAAAGAAATTTCTAAAGGTTTTTTACTGCCTGAATTTCAACAAGTCTTTCTTAATAAGGACAAAAAGCCTGCTTAGTACGCTCCTATCCTAAATCAATTTCAGAATAAAATTATAGGAAAACATTTTATTATCAGCAAATCGAACATCTAATCAAAATTTTGCATTACTTTTATACTAATTCTATAGACTTTATAAAGTTATAATAGCTGTTAATTTGAATTAACAAAAAATTAACACAACACTTGTATATACAACTATTAAAAGTTATACATTTGTATATACAAATTATACACTTACGACTATGACAATTGAAGAGGTTATTAAAAGTACAGTTAAGATGGATAATGCGAAAAAAGTTATTCTGAATATCATGTACACGCAAAACGTGATTCAGGATCATTTCAGCGAGTTGATGAAACCGTATGATTTATCCGGAGAACAATATAATGTGCTACGTATATTAAGAGGACAAAAAGGTAATCCTGCTAATATGTGTGTAATCCAGGAACGAATGCTTGCTAAAACTAGCAACACGACGAGACTGGTAGACAAACTGTTACTGAAAGATTATGTTACAAGAAATGTTTGTCCTGGCAATAGAAGAAAGATTGAAGTATCAATCACTCAAAAAGGATTAGATGTTTTAAAAGAATTAGATCCGAAAGTAGATGAACACGAGCGTTCATTTGCCAGAAATATAAGCCCGGAAGAATTAGAATTATTAAATCAATTATTAGAAAAATACCGAACCCAAGAAAATTAATATTATGAGTACATTATTAGACAATTTAAACTGGAGATACGCAACTAAAAAATACGACGCGGCAAAAAAAATCTCTGCTACAGATTTAAATACTATAAAAGAGGCAATTAGATTAAGTGCTTCTTCATACGGATTACAACCATACAAAGTTGTTATTGTTGAAAATCCAGAAATAAGAGAACAATTAAAAGAAGTTGCTTACGGTCAAACTCAAATTACAGATTCTTCTCACCTATTTGTATTTGCAACTGACGTAAATGTTGGCGATAGTGCCGTAAACGATTACATCAACAATATTAGCGAAACAAGAGGTGTTCCTGCTGATGCTTTGGCTGGTTTTGGCGACATGATGAAAGGTATGATTGCTGGTTTACCTAGTGATGCAAAAAATACCTGGACTGCAAAACAAACTTATATCGCTTTAGGAAATTTATTAAGTGCTGCTGCTGAATTAAAAATTGACGCAACACCAATGGAAGGTTTTAATGCTGCAGAATTTAATAAAATTCTAGGTTTTGACAAACTAGGTTTAAACGCTTCAGTAATTGCTACTGTAGGTTACAGACATGGTGAAGACGATACGCAACATTACAAAAAAGTTAGAAAATCTCACGAAGAATTATTTATCACTATATAATTATTATTAATCCAAAATCAATTTTAACAAAATGAAAAATTTAAAAACAATTGCAATAGCATTATTCGTAGCAGCGGCTAGTATTTCAGTAAATGCTCAAACTAAAAAAATCGACGTTAAAGCATCTACTATAAAATGGGTAGGTAAAAAAGTAACTGGAGAGCACTCTGGAACTGTAAACTTTAAAGACGGAGCTCTGGTTTTCAAAGGAAAAAAATTAACTGGTGGTAGTTTTACTGTGGATATGACTTCTTTAACTGCAACTGATTTAACTGGAGAATACCAAGGAAAATTGAATGGTCACTTAAAAGCTGACGATTTCTTTGGAACTGACAAATTTCCAACTGCAAAATTAGTTTTCAAAACTATCGGAGCTAAAGCAACTGACGTTTATACTGTAACTGCTGATTTAACTATCAAAGGAATCACTAAACCTGTAACTTTTGACATCACTGTAGCTGGAAACACTGCTACAACTGCATTTAAAGTTGACAGAACTAAATATGATATCAAATACAACTCTGGTAACTTCTTCGAAAACTTAGGAGACAAAACTATCAATGACGATTTCGAATTAACTGTAGCTTTAAAATTCTAATATTTTAGACTTACTGATTCAAAATTTAGAAAACCCCAAAAGTTTAGGCTTTTGGGGTTTCTTTTTTATACTTTTCATAATAATAACGTTCTTAACACTTAAATAACCCTTTCATAACAACGCACAATGTTTTGATTAACATACGGCCTTTAATTTTGGAGTATTAAAAAATCAAAAACTAGAAATCCACATTATAGTTATGAAAACAAAAATCAGCATTGCAATTCTAAGTATTCTAAGCAGTTTTTTTCTACAGGCACAGCAACAAAGAGGAATTGTTGGCACCACAAACTGGATGAACAACTGGACTAATTTTAAACCGGCCAACACAGAATATAATGAAGCTAGCAATATTATTGCTGGAACGATTGACAAAGACACCAAATTATACAAACGAAACACTTATCAATTGGTGGGTACTGTTTATGTAACCAACAATGCTGTTTTAACTATCGAACCGGGAACTGTAATTCGCGGAGATGACAAAAGCTGCGGAACATTAGTAATAACAAATGGCTGTAAAATAATGGCTGAAGGTTTAGAAACCGATCCAATTATTTTTACATCAAACAAGGATGTTTTGGATAGAAAACCGGGTGACTGGGGTGGAATTATTATTATGGGAAAAGCCCCAATAAATAGTCTTGGAGGATTACACACTTTACCTTTTGATCTTGATCCTTTATTAAATCATTATGGCGGTCAGGATGCCGAAGATAATTCCGGAATTTTAAAATATGTGAGAATCGAATATTCAGGAAGAAAATTAAGTGCTTTAAAAGAACTTAATGGACTTTCATTAGCCGCTGTTGGAAAAAAGACGGTTTTAAATAACATACAAATTAGTTTTTCAAACGACGATTCATTTGAATGCTATGGAGGAAATTTAGACATGAGCAACTTGGTTTCTTACAGAACTACTGATGATGATTTTGATTTTACACAAGGAGCACAAATTAATATTAGCAACAGTATTGCTATTCGCCATCCTTTTTCATCAGATATTTCAGGTTCAAGATGTTTTGAAATTGATTCTTATGATAAAATCGAAAATACAGACATCAATAAATTGACTAAAATAAACGCCTCAAATATTACACTTATTAATCTGGAAGAAAATAATCAGGGACTGGTTAGAGAATCTATTCATATAAAAGAAAATACATTTTTTAATCTAACAAATAGTATCGTATCCGGTTTTACACCTTTTGTTATATTAGAAGGAAATATAGGAAATGGAGATGCCAATTTATCTAAAATCAACTTCAAAAATGTAATTGTAAACAATTGCCAGGGCGAAATTACAAGTGAATCAAGCAGTAATGATGCGGGAATTAAAAGTTATTACAGCAAACCGCAATTTGCTTTGGATTTCACTAAAATTAGAAACATTGACTTATTTACAACGCCTAATATCAAAGGAAGTCCAGATTTTAGAGTAAACCAAAATAACACTATTGCAATTGGAAATTAAGGATTTATAACCTGCTGTTTTAATGAAATTTAACAAATTTCAAGATTTAGAAAAGTTTTTTTTGAATTTTTATGTATTCTAATCCAAATTACATTTATATATTTGTGACATCAAAATAAGATATGAAAACAACAATGAACAATATTTGGTGGTGGAAGAATTTACGTCAAACGTCGTGAACAAAGCTTCCTATGGTATTGTAAAACTATAAATTTAAAAGGCTTGTCATCACGACAAGCCTTTTTTTTTGGTCGAAACTCAAGTGAAATAAATTAAAATTAAAAACAACATACTTTGAAACCTTTTATACTCAACACACACTACAAACAAATTCTGGCAGACACGATTACGCCGGTAAGTATTTATTTTAAAATAAGAGATAAATTTCCTAATAGTTTATTATTGGAAAGTAGTGATTATCATGGAAATGACAACAGTTTCTCATACATCTGCTGCAACCCGATTGCGACGATTAAAATTGAAAACGAAACAATTTCTAAAACGTTTCCTGACGGAACTACAGAAAAAATTTCAATTGATGCAACGACTAATATTCCGGAAGTAATACAGGAATTTTCAAGTCAGTTTCAATCAGAAAAAAATGATTTTAAATTTATCAATAACGGTTTGTTTGGATACATTTCTTATGATGCTGTTCGTTATTTCGAGAAAGTTTCGATTGCTAAAAAAGACAATGCAACCTCAATTCCGGATGTATTTTACGCCGTTTATCAAAACATAATTGCCATTAATCACTTTAAAAATGAAGCTTACATTTTTTGTCATAGCGTTGATGGAAGAAACAACATTTCGGAAATTGAGCAATTACTTCAATCCAGAAATATAGCTTCATATAAATTCACTAAAGAAGGTGAAGGTTTTTCTAACTTAACAGATGAGGAATTTAAACATAATGTGGCTTTAGCGAAGAAACATTGTTTCCGTGGTGATGTTTTTCAATTGGTTTTGTCCCGTCGTTTTACACAAGGTTTTAAAGGTGATGAATTCAATGTTTACAGAGCTTTGCGCAGTATAAATCCGTCTCCTTATTTGTTCTTTTTTGATTATGGAGATTTTAAAATATTTGGGTCTTCGCCCGAAGCACAAATTATCGTAAAAAACAGAAAAGCCGAAATTCACCCAATCGCAGGAACTTTTAAAAGAACCGGAAATGACGAACGTGACGCACTTTTGGCCAAAGAACTATCAGAAGATAAAAAAGAAAACAGCGAACATGTAATGTTGGTCGATTTAGCCAGAAATGATTTAAGCAGAAATGGACACGATGTAAATGTTGAGAAATATAGAGAAGTTCAGTTTTTCTCGCACGTAATTCACCTGGTTTCAAAAGTTACAGGACATTTACATGAAAAAGCAACCACAATGCAGGTTGTTGCAGATACTTTCCCGGCAGGAACTTTAAGCGGAGCGCCAAAACACAGAGCAATGCAATTGATTGAAGATTACGAAAAAACAAATCGTAATTTCTACGGAGGTGCAATTGGTTTCATGGATTTTAACGGAAACTTTAATCACGCGATTATGATTCGAACTTTCCTTAGTAAAAATCATCAATTGCATTGTCAGGCCGGAGCGGGAATTGTAGCAAGTTCTGACGAAGAAAGCGAAATGCAGGAAGTTTATAATAAATTAAGAGCGTTGAATACAGCGCTTGAAATGGCGGAGAAAATTTAGTTTTTCAGTCTAAGTTTTCAGTCGCAGTGACTGGGACACAGAATGATTAATAATATGTCTCCCGAGGTTAAAACCTCGGGCAATATTTTAAAAGCAAAATAAAAAGAATGTTATATAAACATAGCCAACGGTTTCAACCGTTGGAGACAAGATTGATAAAAAACCGAAACAATTAATAAACAAACTATAAAACCATAAATAATCATGAAAAAAGCGATTTTAATTTTAGTTTTAATCATTAGCGTAACAGCTTGTAATTCGGAAAAAAAAGAGAATCCAATTAAAGGAACCTGGCGACTTATCTCAGCTGAAACAACAGAAAAAGATTCAACGTTCTCAACTTTCAATCCAAAAACAAAAATGATTAAAATTATAAATGACACACATTTTGCTTTTTTCAATCATGATTTAAATAATGGAAAAGACACCACAGCGGCAGTCTTCTTTGGCGGAGGTGGAAAATACACTTTAAAAGATAGTGTATACACTGAAAATCTGGAATATTTCAATAACCGCCAATGGGAAAATGGGAAATTTGAGTTCGTAGTAAAAATCAAAAATGATACACTAACTCAAAAAGGAGTCGAAAAAATAGAAAAATTAGGAATCGACCGCATTATTACAGAAAAGTACGTTCGAGAGTAAAAATAGTTTCAGGTTTTCTTTGTTTCAAGTTTCAAGTTGTTGGAATCTGAAACTTGAAACAAAAAAAACCTGAAACCTGAAACAAAATTAAGACATGAAAAAAATATTAGTTATAGACAATTACGATAGTTTCACTTATAATTTAGTGCATTATCTGGAAGATTTAAACTGCGAAGTTACCGTTTACAGAAACGATGAATTTGAGATTGACGAAATCGCGACTTTCGATAAAATTCTACTTTCACCAGGACCCGGAATTCCGGATGAAGCGGGATTATTAAAAGCCGTAATCGAAAAATATGCTCCAACAAAAAGTATTCTTGGAGTTTGTTTGGGACAACAAGCGATTGGTGAAGTTTTTGGCGGAACGCTTTCAAACCTTGATAAAGTGTATCATGGCGTTGCAACGAATGTCAAAACAGTAGTTTCAGATGAAATTTTGTTTGAAGGTTTAGGCAACGAATTCGAAGTTGGAAGATACCATTCATGGGTTGTAGACGCAAATTTACCAGACGTTCTTGAAGCGACTTCAATTGATGAAAACGGTCAAATTATGTCATTAAGACACAAAACGTTTGACGTAAGAGGTGTTCAGTTTCATCCGGAAAGTGTTTTGACTCCGAAGGGAAAATTAATATTAGAAAATTGGATAAAAAGCTAATATACAGTCACAGTTTAAAACCTTAGTCACTTAGAATCTTAGCAACTTAGAACCTTATGGAAATAACGCTTTCAGAAACAAAAGAAATCAACATTGAAGACATTCTGATTTTATACAAAGCCAACGAATGGAGTTCTGCCAATAAACCAAATGAATTATACAATGCACTTACAAATTCAGAAACCTTAATTACAGCTTGGGAAGGGGAAAAATTAGTAGGACTTGGGAATGCAATTTCTGATGGATTTTTAACGGTTTATTATCCGCATTTATTGGTTCTTCCGGAGTATCAGGGAAAAGGAATTGGAAAAATGATTGTAGATAAAATGCAGGAGAAATACAGTCACTTTCACATGCAAATGCTAACCGCCGATGGAAAAGCAGTTGACTTCTATAAAAAAAATGGTTTTGAAAGAGCAGGAAAAACAGAACCCATGTGGATTTATCAGGGAGATGAACATTAAAGCAAGTATACAGTCTCCGTTTTAAGTCTCAGTCAAAAAAACTTAAAACCGTAGAATATCAACATCTTAGAACCTTAGAATAAAAAAAATGAAAACTATATTAAATAAATTAATCAACCACGAAGTTCTTACTAAAGAAGAAGCAAAAAACGTATTGATTAATATTTCGAGCGGCAGTTACAATCCAAGTCAGATTTCGGCATTTTTGACCGTATTTATGATGCGAAGCATTACGATTGATGAGCTTTCGGGTTTTCGTGAAGCTTTGTTGGAATTATGTGTTCGCGTTGATTTATCAGCTTACAACACGATCGATTTATGCGGAACGGGCGGTGATGGAAAAGACACTTTCAATATCTCAACTTTGGCTTCATTTATTTCAGCAGGAGCGGGAATAAAAGTAGCAAAACACGGAAATTACGGTGTTTCATCGATTTCAGGATCAAGCAACGTGATGGAAAAAATGGGAATCAAATTCAGTAATGATCCTTCGTTTTTAGAAAAATGTATCGACAAAGCCGGAATCTGTGTTTTGCACGCTCCCCTATTTCACCCGGCAATGAAAAATGTTGGACCAATTCGTAAAGAATTAGCTGTAAAAACATTCTTCAATATGTTGGGACCAATGGTAAATCCGTCGTTTCCACAGAATCAATTGGTTGGCGTTTTCAATCTTGAATTAGCTAGAATGTATGCTTATTTATACCAAAATACCGATATCAATTTCACCATTTTACATTCGCTTGACGGCTATGACGAAATCTCTTTAACAGGTCCAACCAAAACGATAACATCGCACATGGAAGGAATGTTGAAACCTGAAGATTTTGGGGTTAGACTTTTATCTCAAACCGAAATCGAAGGCGGAAAAACAATCGAAGAATCGGCAGAAATGTTCACTGACATCATTTCAGGAAAGGGAACTGAAGCACAGAATAATGTAGTTTTAGCAAATGCCGCAATGGCAATCGCAACGGTTACAAAATGTTCTCCGCTCGAAGGATTTGAATTAGCAAAAGAAAGTCTTTTCTCCGGAAAGGGATTAAAAGCATTACAGACATTACAAGAATTAAGTAAATAAAAAAATAGTTTCTTTTGTTTCAGGTTTCAAGTTTCAAGTTAGTTGGAACGTGAAACCTGAAACTTGAAACTTGAAACTTGAAACAAACGAGATCATGAACATATTAGATAAAATAATATTTGATAAACAACGAGAAGTCGTTCTAAAAAAATCGATCATTCCAGTTTCACAATTGGAAAGTTCTGTATTTTTTGGGAGAGAAACTATTTCTTTAAGTCAAAAATTAAGAACAAGTTCAACCGGAATTATTGCAGAACACAAACGTCGTTCGCCTTCAAAATCAGTTATCAATCATAGTTTTACGGTTGAAGAAGTCGTAAAAGGATATGAAAATGCCGGAGCTTGCGGAATTTCAGTTTTAACCGATGGAAAATATTTTGGCGGTTCTCTTGACGATTTACTTTTAGCAAGAGCGAGTGTTAATATTCCGCTTTTGCGAAAAGAATTTATTGTTGATGAATACCAAATTCTTGAAGCCAAAGCTTTTGGAGCCGATTTGATTTTATTGATTGCAGCCGTTTTAACTCGTGAAGAAATCAAATCATTATCTGAATTTGCAAAGAAATTAGGTTTAGAAGTTCTATTGGAAGTTCACAATCAGGAAGAATTAGAAAAATCGATTATGCCGAGTTTAGACATGATCGGCGTAAACAACAGAAACTTAAAAACATTCGAAGTAAGTCTTGATTTCAGCAAACAATTGGCGTCGCAAATTCCAAATGATTTTGTAAAAGTATCCGAAAGTGGCATCTCATCAATCGAAGCCATTTCAGAATTAAGACCTTACGGTTACAACGGATTTTTAATTGGAGAAAACTTCATGAAAACCGATAACGCCGGACAAGCCGCAACAGAGTTTATTAAAAACTTGAGCATATAAAAAATAGCCACGAATTCACGAATTTATTTATTATCATTCGTGAATTCGTGGCGAAAAAAACTTTGTAAGCTTTGCATTTTTTAAGCGCAATCAAAACAAAAAAAACTTAGTGTCTTAGCGCCTTCGTGGCAAAAACAACAAAAAAATGAAACTCAAAATATGCGGCATGAAATATCCAGAAAACATCCTCGAGGTAGGCGCACTCCTACCCGATTATATGGGATTTATTTTCTGGGAAAAATCCGCACGATACTTTAACGGAGAAATTCCGGAACTGATAGAAACGATCAAAAAAGTGGGTGTTTTTGTAAATCAGTCTCAGGAAGAAATTCTGGAAAAAGTTGCAAAATACAATTTACAAGCCGTTCAATTGCACGGACATGAATCTGTTGATTTTTTATCAGATTTAAAAAAACAATTGCCAAAGAAAATCGAAATCATCAAAGTTTTTTCGGCAGATGAAAATTTTGATTTCGAAATTATAAAACCTTTCGAAGCTGTTTGTGATTACTTTATGTTTGATACAAAAGGAAAATTACCCGGCGGAAACGGAACCACTTTTGACTGGACGATATTAAAAAAATACAATTCGAAAAAGCCTTTCTTTTTGAGTGGCGGGATCGGAATTCAGGAATTAAAAGCCATCGAAGAAATTTCAAAAAAAAATCTTCCTATTTATGCAGTCGATATAAATAGTAAATTTGAAATCGAACCAGGGCTAAAAAACAAAAATCTATTTAGCAATTTCAAACGAAAATTTGATGTTGCCAACTTTTAAAATTTTAATAAAATGAATTTTAACGTTAACGAAAAAGGATATTACGGAGAATTTGGAGGAGCTTATATTCCAGAAATGCTATATCCGAATGTAGAAGAATTACGCCAGAATTATTTAAAAATTACAAGCGAACCAGATTTTAAAGCTGAGTTCGACCAATTATTAAAAGATTATGTTGGACGCCCTAGTCCACTTTATTTTGCGAAGCGTTTATCTGAAAAATACAATACCAAAGTTTACCTAAAAAGAGAAGACTTAAATCATACCGGCGCACATAAAGTTAACAATACAATTGGGCAGATATTGGTTGCCAAACGTTTGGGCAAAAAAAGAATTATTGCCGAAACCGGTGCAGGTCAACACGGCGTTGCAACGGCAACAGTTTGTGCTTTAATGGGCTTGCAATGCATCGTGTATATGGGCGAAATCGACATTGCTCGTCAGGCACCAAACGTGGCTCGTATGAAAATGTTGGGTGCAGAAGTTCGTCCGGCACTTTCGGGCTCTAGAACATTGAAAGATGCTACAAACGAAGCAATTCGCGACTGGATCAACAATCCGGTAGATACCCATTATATTATTGGATCTGCCATTGGACCACATCCTTATCCGGATATGGTGACACGTTTTCAAAGTGTAATTTCAGAAGAAATAAAATGGCAGTTAAAAGAAAAAGAAGGACGTGAAAATCCTGATTATGTAGTCGCTTGTATTGGCGGCGGAAGTAATGCTGCCGGTACGTATTACCACTTTCTGCATGAGCCGGAAGTTGGAATCATAGCAGTGGAAGCTGCCGGAAAAGGTGTCGACAGCGGGCATAGCGCAGCAACCAGTAAATTAGGAAAAGTAGGCGTTATTCACGGTTGTAAAACCCTTTTAATGCAAACTCCCGATGGACAAATTACAGAACCTTATTCGATTTCTGCAGGGTTGGATTATCCAGGAGTTGGCCCAATGCATGCACATTTGGCACAAACGGGACGTGGAGAATTTTTCTCGGTAACCGATGATGACGCAATGAATGCAGGTTTACAATTGACTAAATTAGAAGGAATTATTCCGGCGATTGAGAGCGCGCATGCTTTTGCGGTTTTAGATCAAAAGAAATTCAAACCAACAGATATTGTGGTCATAAGTCTTTCTGGTCGTGGTGATAAAGATTTAGACAATTATATTGATTATTTTAAGTTGTAATATAATAATTTGGGCGTTCTCCGCCGCGGCGGATCGGGCCTGTCCGCTAAATTCCCGATTAACAAAAACTACGGCTAAAAAGCCTTGTTTTTCTAAATCGGGAGATACCGCTCCCATCCCTAACGCAAAAACTAATAACAAGAAAAATAGCAATCATGGAACAATTATTTTCTTACGGAACATTACGATCTAAAGAAATTCAAAGACAGGTTTTTAATAGAATATTAACCGGAAAACCGGATCAGCTTTTGGGTCACAAGCTTAAAAGTTTGCAAATAGAAGAAGAATTTGGAATGGCAGACTATGTTGTAGTTGTACCAAGCGCAGATGCTTCAGACATTATACATGGCGTAGTTTTCGATGTTTCTAATGCTGATTTAGCTAAAGTTGATATATTCGAATCGAATTCCTATAAAAGAGTTAGAGTAAAATTGAAATCCGGAACAGAAGCCTGGATTTACATGGAAAATTAATATTTACAGAGCAAAATGATTCTAGCAGCAGCACAAACAAAACCAACACGAGGAAATATTGAAGCTAATTTATTAGATCATTATCGTCTTATAGAATTGGCTGTTCAAAATAAAGCTCAATTAATCGTATTTCCTGAGTTATCAATTTCAGGCTATGAAAGAGAAGATGCTCAAAAACTGGTTTTCAAAAAAGATGATTCCCGTTTGGATCATTTAAGGAAATTAGCTGTAGAAAATAATATTATTATTGTTGCCGGCGCACCAATTCAAATTGAAAATGAAATGTTTATTGGAGAATTTATTATTTCTCCTGATAATTCAGTTTCAATATACACAAAGCAATTTTTGCATGAAGGCGAAGATGAATTTTTTGAATCATCTTTTGATTATAATCCGATGATTATGATTGAGAATAAAAAGATTTCGTTTGCAATTTGTGCTGATATTGATAATCCGCTTCATCCTGAAAATGCCTGTAAAAGAGAAACTGATATTTATATTGCGAGTATTTTCTTTACTCCAAACGGGATTCCGAATGCGTATCGAGATTTACAAAATTATGCTCAAAAACATAAAATGAATGTTTTGATGGCAAATTTTAGCGGAGAATCCTGGGGATATCCTTCGGCAGGACAAAGCGCTTTTTGGAATAACAAAGGACAGTTGAATGGGCAAATGAATGATTCTGATTCTGGATTATTATTGGTCGAAAATGACAATAATAATTGGACGAGTCGTGTTGTTCTCAATTAACAAAGGTTCCTGCAAGGTTTTCAAAACCTTGTAGGTATAAAATAAACTTATTAAGAAACACCTACAAGGTTTTGAAAACCTTGCAGGAGAAAAAACATAAACGAAATGAACAGAATAACTCAAAAATTACAAGAAGATAAAAAGATACTTTCGATTTATTTTTCAGCAGGATATCCTAACTTAAATGATACGGTTCAGATTATTCAGGATTTAGAAAAAAATGGTGTTGACTTAATCGAAATCGGTTTGCCTTTTAGTGATCCTTTGGCAGATGGACCAACAATTCAGGCGAGTTCAACAACCGCGCTTCATAACGGAATGACAACTCAAATTCTTTTTGATCAGCTGAAAAACATTCGCGAAAGCGTAAAAATCCCGTTGATTATTATGGGTTATTTTAATCCGATGTTACAATACGGAGTGGAAGCTTTTTGTAAAAAATGTGCCGAAATTGGTATCGATGGATTAATTATTCCAGACTTACCGGTTGATGTTTATGCTGATGAATACAAAGCTATTTTTGAAAAATACGGCTTAATAAACGTGTTTTTGATTACGCCACAAACTTCAGACGAACGTATTCGTTTTATAGACAGTGTTTCAAACGGATTTATTTATATGGTAAGTTCTGCAAGCGTTACAGGTTCTCAATCTGGTTTTGGAAATGTTCAGGAAGATTATTTCGAAAGAATTTCAAACATGAATTTGAAAAATCCTCAGATCATTGGTTTCGGAATTTCGAATAAAGAAACTTTTAACCAAGCTACAAAATTTGCAAAAGGTGCCATAATTGGAAGTGCTTTTATTAAACATTTAAGTGAAAATGGTTCCGGAAAAATTTCGGAATTTGTTGGGGAGATTCGATAAATCCAAACATTTACAATTATTTTGTACATTTGACTAAAATCAATTATCATGGATTTAGAAGCTCGTAAAATATCGTTCGTTCAGGAATTTCTAAGACTTGAAAGTGAAGAAATAGTAATTCATCTTGAAAAAATACTTCACAAACAAAAAGTTGAATTAATAGATCAGGAAATGAAATCAATGAGTATTGATCAATTTAATAAAGAAATTGATCAATCTCTTGATGATGCTAAAAATGGTCGAATTAGATCGGCAAAAGACTTGAAATCTAAAATTAAAAAATGGGATTAACCGTTTATTGGACACAATTTGCTGAAGATAAACTTAATGACATTTTTGAATACTGGAAATTTAAAACAGGAATCAAAGTGGCTCAAACCTTAGTAAATGGAATAATTGATGTTTCGTTAACTTTAGAGTTTAATGCTTACGGTGGGCAAAAAGAAGAACTTCTTTCAGAGAAAATTGAAGATTTTAGATACTCATTTTCAAAAATTATAAAATCATATATTGGATAGACGAGCATAGACAAATTGTATATGTTTCTAATATTTTTGATAAGAAGCAAAATCCTCAAAAACTTATTTTAGGAAAATAATTGTTTCTTAAGACATTTTTTTACCATAAAAACAACTACACCGTTTTATGTTAATATTATGTTAAACAAAAATTAAACGGTCGTTTAATTTAAACACTTGTTTAATTTTGTACCCGAATAGAAACAATACCATGTCACACATCGAATTAAACGATAAAAAAATTCAGATTCTGGAAGTTGCTGAAAAGCTTTTTTCTGAGAAAGGATTTGAGGGTACATCGATACGGGATATTTCCAAACATGCAAAAATTAACATTGCAATGGTCTCGTATTATTTTGGCTCAAAAGAAAGGCTATTGGAGGCTTTGATTCTTTACAAAACTTCTGATTTAAAATTACAACTCGAAAATTTATTACAAGAAAATCTCGAACCGATTGATAAAGTCAATAAATTAATCGAAATTTACATTAACAGAATAAGTTGTAACAAAGGGATTTTCAGGGTTTTACATTTTGAAATCAACTCCGAAAAACGAGAAAGAAGCATGATCGCTTTTACTGAATTAAAAAAAGGAAATTTAAAATCGGTAGAAACTATTATCGCACAAGGCCAGGCCAAAGGGGTTTTCAGAAAAGATATTATAATTCCGCTTCTTACACCGACCATAATCGGAACCTTTTTTCATTTCCACATGAATAAATCATTTTTTGTGGAATTACTGAATTTAAACACCGAGGAAATGTATAACAATTACATTAAAACCAGTCTTACTAAGCACATTCAACAAACTATAAAAGCTCTACTTGTTTATGAAAATTAATCAATTAATGCTCTTTGGTATTTTCTTCATCGGAATTTCATCAATAGAAGCACAAGAAAAAACAAGTTTAACCTTGGACGAAGCCGTTAAAATGGCTTGGGAAAAAAGTAACGAAGTTACGCTTGCCAACACTAAGGTAAACACAAAAAAATACGAATTACAAACGGTTAAAAATAACCAATATCCTGATTTAAAAATATCCGGTCAATATCAGCGCCTTACAAAGGCTTCGATTGACATGCCAAATCAAGGTGAGAGTGCTTCTTTAGCTTCTCCGGATCGCGCAATGATAGGAATGGCAAATTTAAGCTTGCCACTTTTTGCAGGATTTAAAATTCAAAGTAATATTGATGCATACGAAAGCTTGTATCAAGCTGAAAGCGTTAATGCCATTAAAACAAAAGAGGATGTTGCTTTAACAGTAATCACTTATTATACTGCATTATACAAGGCACAAAAAACGCTGGATGTTTTAAATGAAAATCAAAAAAGCGCCAAACAACGTGTTACTGATTTTACAGAACTGGAAAAAAACGGAATTATTCCAAGAAATGATTTATTGAAAGCACAATTATTAGTTTCTAAAACACAATTATCTATTGATGAAGCTAATAATAATATCAATAACATTAATTTTTATTTAACGACAATCCTTAAATTAGATCCGTCTGTAAAAATTCAGGTTAACGAAGATGATTTCTTTAATTTAAAGACAACCAACGCACCAACATCTGATGCTTTGGCTCTTGAAAACAGAAAAGATTTAGAGGCTATTCGCTTGCAGCAAAAAGCTTCTGAAGCCAACATTAAAATAGCAAAATCCGGATACTATCCAACTATTTCGTTACTTGGCGGTTATACTGCGTTAGATCTTAAAGATATAATTACTGTAAAATATGCGATGAATTTTGGTTTAGGTTTATCTTATGATTTATCTGGTATCCTTAAAAACAGCGCGCATGTAAAACAAGCTGAAAGCAAAGCACTTGAAGTAAAAAATACTGAAGCTATTATGACAGACCGTATTAAGGTTGAAGTTCAAAAATCTATTGAAGATTATGACTTGGCTATTAATCAAAGTGTTGTTTATGATGAAGCGCTTCAACAATCAGTTGAAAATTACAGACTTGTAAAAGATAAATTTGACAATGGTCTTGCTGATACCAATGATTTGGTTGAAGCCGATGTTGAACAATTAAGCGCTAAAATAAATACGGCGGTATCTAAAGCAACTATAATTCAAAAATATTACGAATTACTTTCAGTATCAGGACAATTATCACAATCATTCAATCTTTCTAAAATATAATCGATAGCTCTCATGGAAAAGAAAAAAACAAATACTAAATTCATCATTATACTAACCGTATTGATTTTAGTGGGCGGAACTTACGGAATAACAAAATACATGCATTCATTAGCACACGAAGAAACGGATGATGCTCAGATCGAGAAAAAAATGAATCCGATTATCCCGAGAGTTTCAGGATATATCAGCAAAGTGTATGTAAAAGATAATGATTTTGTAAAAAAAGGAGATACTTTATTTACTATCGATAAAAGAGATTACCAATTGAAGATTGATGAAGCTAATGCTGCTTTATTAGGTGCTGAAGGGCAATACGAAGCTGCAAAAGCAGATATTGGAAGTGCTTATGCAAGCATCTCAGTTTCTGATGCGCAAATGAGATCTGCAGGCGGTTCTATAGAAAGTGCAAAAATCAGATTGAGACAATTGACAAACGATTTCAACCGTTATAACAATTTGTATAAAACGCATACTATTACAAAACAACAATTTGAACAAGCTCAGGCTGCAAAAGACGAAGCTGAAAACCAAGTTCGAGTTTTAGAACAACAACAAAGAGCATCTTCTTACCAAAAATCTGTAATTCAGTCAAAATCGAAAGTTTCTGATAAACAAACAGAAGTTGCATCAGCAAACATCAAAAGAGCTAAAACTATGCTTGATGTTGCAAAATTAAATCTTACTTATACTGTTGTAACTGCAGCAATTGACGGTCAGGTTTCTAAAGTAGATATTCAGCCGGGACAATTGGTTCAGCCAGGACAATCTTTATTTTATATCATTAATAATACTGAAGCCTGGGTTGTTGCCAATTTCAAAGAAACACAATTAAACAAAATGATTGTGGGTCAAAAAGTAAGTTTAAAAGTAGATGCATATCCAAATTATGAATTCAAAGGTACTTTAACATCATTTTCGCCTGCTACAGGATCACGTTTTTCATTATTACCTCCTGATAACGCGACAGGTAACTTCGTAAAAACGATTCAGAGATTACCTGTGAAAATTAGTTTAGACGAATCAAACGATCCAGAAAAAGTAAAATTATTACGTCCGGGGATGAATGTTGACGTAGACGTACATTTAAAATAAAATATGGCAACAGCAGTACAAGCAGACGACGATTTAGTAGAATACGGATACAGACGTGTGATCATTACGATTACTGCAGTACTTTGTGCACTGTTGGAAATTGTTGACACGACGATTGTAAACGTAGCGCTAACAGACATGCGAGGCAGCCTTGGTGCTACTTTGACAGATGTGGCTTGGGTAATTACGGCATACGCAATTGCGAATGTTATCGTAATACCGATGACGAGCTGGCTATCGCAGCAATTTGGAAGACGTAATTATTTTGTGGCTTCTATCATAATATTTACAGTCTGCTCCTTTTTATGTGGTAACGCCAGTAATATTTGGGAATTGGTTGCTTTCAGGTTTGTGCAAGGTATGGGTGGTGGAGCTTTATTGGTAACAGCCCAAACTATTATTACAGAAAGTTATCCGGTTGCAAAACGTGGTATGGCGCAGGCTATTTACGGAATGGGTGTAATTGTTGGTCCAACATTGGGACCGCCTTTGGGAGGTTATTTAGTAGATAATTATTCCTGGCCTTATATATTTTACATCAATATTCCATTAGGAATTATAGCAACTATTTTGGCTTTGACTTTTGTTAGAAGTCCGAAATATGGAGAAAAATTAAAAGCAAATCAAGTTGACTGGTGGGGAATTATATTGTTAGCTTCATTTATTGGATCACTACAATTTGTATTAGAACACGGTCAGCAAGACGATTGGTTTAACGATTCGTTAATTGTAACCTTAAGTGTTGTAACAGTTCTTGGTTTAATATTATTTATATGGCGAGAACTTACTTATAAACATCCGATTGTAAATTTGAGTGTTTTAAAAGATGGAAATTTAAGAATTGGAACCGTAATGTGTTTTATTCTTGGTTTCGGATTATATGGTTCGACTTTAATTATCCCGATTTATACGCAATCTATTTTAGGATGGACAGCGACAGACGCAGGGTTATTATTGATTCCGGGTTCGATTACAACCGCGATTATGATGCCTTTTGTTGGAAACATGATTCAAAAAGGTGTACCTCAGGGTTATATGGTTGGAGTAGGATTTTTAGTTTTCTTCTTCTTTACCTTTATGATGCAGACAAGAATGACACCTGATACTGGTGTAGAACATATGTACTGGCCTTTAATTTTAAGAGGAATTGGTTTAGGATTACTTTTTGTACCTATTACAACGCTTTCACTTTCTACACTAAAGGGAAAACATATTGGTGAAGGAGCTGCTTTTACCGGAATGATGCGTCAATTAGGAGGATCATTTGGTATTGCGATTATTACCACTTTTATTACCCGTTTTAGCCAGGAACACCGAGTAAATTTACTAACAAATTTAGATCCTGCAGATTACCAGGTTCAACAACGTATTCTGGGAATGCAAAGAGCTTTTGAAGCTAAAGGCTATAGTGCTGACGTAGCGCTTAAAAAAGCATACCAGGCTCTAGAATTTTCAGTAATGAAACAAAGTACAGTTATGTCATACATGGATATATTTATGTACTTAGGAATCATGTTTTTATGTTGTATACCGATTATCCTTTTAATTAAAAAAGGAAAGAACAAGATTAATCCTGCTGATGCAATGCATTAATAATAATTATAATAATTGATTTATAATACGAAAAAGCCGAGTTATTAATTTAACCCGGCTTTTTTATTTTTATAATTTTGAATATGAATTCTAGTCTACAATTCTCTAGAAAAACCTCTGAACCTTTGTCTCTTTGAGCCTTTGAACCTCAAAAAAATTATCTTGTAAAAACCAAATGATTTCCTTTAGAAAGATTGGCATCAAAACCATATCCATCATAATTGAAACCCTTTAAATCTTCAATAGTTTCTGCATTGGTGTCGATAATATAACGTACCATCATTCCCCTCGCCTTTTTGGCAAAGAAACTAATCATCTTCAATTTTCCGTCTTTGTAATCTTTGAAGTCTGGCGTAATTATTGGAACTTTTAGTGCCTTAACATCAACTGCCGAAAAATATTCATTACTCGCTAAATTCACGAATAATTCTCCTTTTTTTAATTCTTTATTTAAAGCCGCAGTAACTGTTGGTTTCCAAAATTCATGAAGATTTTTATATTCACCAACGGGTAATTTTGTTCCCATTTCTAAACGGTAAGCCTGCATTAAATCAAGCGGTTTTAAGATTCCGTAAAGTCCTGATAAAATTCGGAGTTTACTTTGCAAAGCATCTATTTTATCTAACGGAATGGTATAAGCATCTAAACCCGTATAAACATCTCCATCAAAAGTATAAACTGCCGGACGGGCATTTTCTGGAGAAAAAGGTGTTTTCCATTTTTGATTTCGTTCCCAGTTTAAATCAGATAATTTCTCTGAAATTGACATTAATTCAGATAATTCAGCTGGCTTTTTGGGTTTTAAAACTTTATGAACCTGACGTGCTTCTTTTAAAAAAGCGGGTTCTGTATATTGAGAAGTAGGTAATTCTTTTTCGAAATTTAAAGATTTAGCCGGCGATATAACAATTTTCATTTGTACAATTTTATAAAATCAAAAATACAAATTGAAATTTTAAAAATATGTTATTGCAATTGATTTGTTTGATAGTTCTATAAATCAATTAAACTTATTTTTTCCGCCACGAATTCACGAATTTTTATTCAATAGAATTCGTGAAATTCGGATTACCGTTTTTTGTTTTAATAAAATTTGATCCTAAAAAATATGAATTTATTCAAAAAAGTAAACAATAGATTGTAAAAGGCGCATTCTATGTTGTAAATTTGCCGCTATAAAATTCCAAATAACATTTCAATATAAAATTGGAAGTTGTATTCTAAATATAGCCACGAATTCACGAATTAACTTTTTAAAAAATTAATAAAAAAAATTCGTGAATTCGTGGCGGAAAATTTTAGACAATGACAAAAATATTATATCAACTCGAAAGTTATCAAATAATGGGAATTTTATTTGATGTTCATAGAAATTTAGGTGGAGGTTTTTCAGAAATCGTATATAAAGATGCTTTAGAATATGAATTCAAAAAGGCCAATATTCCATTTGAAAGAGAAAAAGAATATTTGGTAAATTATAAAGACATAATATTGAATCACAGATTTTATGCTGATTTTGTTTTGTTTGATAAAATTATACTTGAAATAAAATCAAGTGATTTTCTGCATCCCAAACATATTGCGCAATGTCTAAATTATCTAAAAGTTTCTAAAACTCATTTAGCAATTTTAGCAAACTTTAATTCTGTCTCACTTGAACACAAACGTATTATTTTATAAAAATTACTGAATTCGTGGCTATACAAACAAATTATAAAACAGCTTTACAACATAAAATCTTCGAAGTTATTTCGAAAGCATCTCAGGAACTCAACGTTGACAGTTATGTTATTGGCGGTTTTGTCAGGGATTTGCTTTTAAATCGAGGTTCTAAAAAAGACATTGATGTTGTTGCTGTTGGCAGCGGAATTGAATTGGCTTTGAAGGTTTCTGAATTGCTTCCAAAAAAACCAAAAGTTCAGGTTTTTAAGACTTACGGAACGGCAATGCTTCGATTTGAAGACACTGATATTGAATTTGTTGGCGCCCGAAAAGAATCTTATAATTTTGATAGCCGAAATCCGATTGTTGAAAACGGAACGTTGGAAGATGATCAAAATCGTCGTGATTTTACCATTAACGCTTTGGCTTTATCTTTAAACGAAAAAACTTTTGGAGATCTTTCTGATCCTTTTAATGGTTTGGCTGATTTGGAAAACAAAACAATCAAAACGCCTTTAAATCCAGATATTACTTATTCTGATGATCCGTTGCGAATGCTTCGTGCGATTCGTTTTGCCACACAGCTCAATTTCGAAATCGAAGAAAATTCATTGAATGCGATTACGAAAAATGCAGATCGTATTAAAATTATTTCCGGTGAAAGAATTGTTGATGAATTAAACAAAATTCTATCTACACCAAAACCGTCTATTGGATTTTTACTTTTATACAAAACAGGACTTTTAGATATTATTCTTCCTGAACTAACTGCATTAAATCAGGTTGAAGAAATTGAAGGCCATACACATAAAAACAATTTCTATCACACTTTAGAAGTTGTAGATAATATTTGCCCAAACACAGATGATGTCTGGTTGCGTTGGTCGGCTCTATTGCATGATATTGGGAAAGCGCCAACAAAACGTTTCAATAAAAAACAAGGCTGGACTTTTCACGGACATGAATTTTTGGGTGGAAAAATGGCCAAAAAAATATTCGAACGCCTGCACATGCCATTGAATCACAAAATGAAATTTGTGCAAAAAATGGTTATTATGAGTTCACGTCCTATTGTTTTAGCACAAGATATTGTAACAGACAGCGCGGTTCGTCGTTTAGTTTTTGATGCCGGCGAAGATGTCGAAGATTTAATGACGTTGTGCGAAGCGGATATTACAACTAAAAATCCGGCGAAATTTAAAAAGTATCATAAAAACTTTGACATCGTTCGCAAAAAAATTGTTGAAGTTGAGGAACGCGATCATGTGCGTAATTTTCAACCACCAATTTCCGGTGAAGAAATTATGGAAATGTTTGACTTAAAACCTTCACGTGAAATCGGGGTATTAAAGGAAGCTGTAAAAGAAGCCATTTTAGAAGGTGATATTCCGAATGAATATCAGGCTGCTTACGATTTTATAATTAAAAGAGCAGAAAAATTAAATTTAACGCTTAAAAAATAATGGACGAATTAGGATATATTTTTCTAGTAATTCTTATAGCTGTAATAGTCATATCTAATATATTATTTTATAAGAAGCTCCAAAAAATCCATAAAAAAAAGTTTAAATACATGTTCTTGTTTTTTTTATTCTCTCTTGTTTCAATTTTGACCATTGCCATACTTTATTTCACTTTTCAAAATTCAGTCTTAATTGATTTTCTAAAGATTGCACTAAAAAACACATACGCTTATAGAATTACAAAATCAATTATAGTAATTGTTTTAAGCAATATTACAAATTATTATTTTGCGAAATTTTATCTTAAAAAAATTTCCAAAACAAAAAATGAAATCGAATTAATTGGAATAGAATGAAAAAAGAAAATAAATCAGTAATTATTTGGTTACTATCAGGTTGTGTTTTATTATTTTTAATGGTTGTTGTGGGCGGAATTACGCGTTTGACAAATTCAGGTTTATCAATGACGGATTGGCATTTGGTAACAGATACTTTCCCGCCTCTAACAGATGCAAAATGGAATGAAGCTTTTGAACAATATAAGAAGTTTCCAGAATATCAAAAAATCAATATTCACAACGATTTTCAATTAGCCGATTATAAATTTATTTATTTCTGGGAATGGTTTCACCGTTTTATCGGTCGTATCATTGGATTGGTTTTCTTTGTGCCTTTTGTGTATTTCTTAATCAGAAAAAAACTGGATCGCGAAACTATTAAAAAATGTATCGTTCTTTTGGCGATGGGCGGTTTCCAAGGATTTTTAGGATGGTTTATGGTTCGCAGCGGATTAATTGATAATCCTGATGTTAGCCATTTCAGACTTTCATTACACCTTACTTTTGCTTTTATCACTTTTGCTTATACTTTATGGGTTGCGCTAGATTTGATTTATCCTAAGAGAGACATCAATAAAATCATTCCGCTTCGAAATATTGCGAGATATGCTCTTGTTGCTTTATTAATTCAGATTATTTACGGTGGTTTTGTGGCAGGATTAAATGCAGGATTAATTCACAATCACTGGCCTTTAATGAGCGATGGTCAATTTATACATGATTCAGTTTTTATTGAACAATCGACTTTGGTAAAAAACTTAATTGAAGGTAAAAGTGGAGTTCAGTTTGTACACAGAACTTTTGCTTATGTTGTTGTGGCTCTGATTCTTTTTCTTGCTTACAAAAGCAGTAAATTTTCACTTAGCCAAACACAAAAAAACGGAATCAAAACTTTAGTAGTTTTCGTTTTTATTCAATTTTTACTTGGGGTATTTACACTTTTATATAGTGTGCCATTGGCATTAGGATTAATTCATCAAATAATGGCATTTTTCCTTTTAAGTGCTATGACATTTACATTACACCGATTAAGTAAATAATAAATTTCAAAGCATAAAAAAATCCTTCAAATGAAGGATTTTTTTATGCTTTGATTTGCTGAATTCGCTATGTTTAAACCGGATTAAAATCCGGCCCTACAAAATAGATCGAGCCGATGGCTCTTTACTATTGAGATGAATTTGATTGGATAATTTTAAACGAACAGTTTTACCCCAACCAGGTTTTAAAATCCTGCACTTTTTCACGACTTACAATAACCTCATCTTCTTTATACGATGGCAAAATAACTTTTAAGCGAGAATTGGTGTACACCTGAATTTCTTTGATTGCAGGAAGCTGAACAATAAATTTTCTGCTTACGCGAAAGAAATTCTTCATGTCTAATTCCTGCTCTAAAATTTCTAAGGTCGAGTCGACTAAATAGTTTCGATTGTCGAAAGTATGAATGTAAGTTCCTTTGTTTTCACTAAAAAAACATTCTATTTCATCTGTGGTAATTACTTTTAAATGCTGCCCGATTTTAACGGTAAATCGCTTTTTAAAACTCTTTTCAAAAGGATTAGACAACATTTGGCGTATTTGCTCAAAATCCAGTTGAAGATTTTTGGGTTCGGATTCTATTTTAGGCAAACGCATTTTAAATTTAGCAACCGCGACGTCAAGATCATCTTCGTCAATAGGTTTTAAAAGATAATCGATGCTGTTGAGTTTAAATGCTTTTAAGGCATATTCATCATAAGCAGTTGTAAAAATGATAGCACTTTTAATCTCTACTTTTTCAAAAATTTCAAACGACAAACCATCTGACAATTGAATATCCAGAAAAATCAAATCCGGATGCTCATTATTGGAAAACCAGTTAACTGATTCTTCTACAGAATGCAGCATGGTTTCTACAGCGATATTTAGCTTTTCTAACTTTCGTTGCAATAACCTTGCAGCCGGTTTTTCGTCTTCTATTATTAGTGTTGTCATTTATTACAAAGCAAAATTTAAAAAAGTAAATTTACAATTATTCCCATTTATTACTGGCAGCTTCCTTTTTCATATATTCCTCAATTTTTCTTTGCTCCCAATCAGCACTAAAAAACACATCTCTTCCAAAAACCGAGAGTCCGTGAGCCAATAAACCTATTCCCCAAAATAAAGCAGTTGAATATGTTTCCCAATCTAATAATCCGCTATCCAGAATTCCTTTTGAAAAAAAGTCGTCATTTACACTGGCAACAATGATGATAGCGTTTACGATAATATAAATTCTTAAATGCGAATAAAAACTTTTTATTCTTTTTACTTTTCTGTACGCCTCATTAAAGCGTTCATCTGTTGAAAATTCTTGCGAATATTCTTCGTACATACGTCTTCTAAATCTTCCCATTATATTATTAAATTAAATTATTTCCACTTGTTTTTGTTCTCTTTTTCCTTTTCCATGAATTCTTTGATTTTTCTTTTTTCCCAGTCTTTTCCTAAAACCGGAAGTACTTCAAAAACCTTTAATCCGTGAAAAAGCACGCCTAATCCCCACCACAATAGCGGCCAGTAAAACCACAAATGATCTGGTGTTGTATATAAATTAATGAAAATTAAAATCACATTCACACCAATAAATGACGTAAGATTTGCGTAAAATCCTTTTATGCTTTCTACTTTCTTTTTTGCAAGATAGTATCTGTCTTCTTCGCTAAAATTCATTTCCATGATTACTCCCATTTTTGTTTTTCTTTTCTTTTATCTAAAATATTTTTGACTTTATTTTGCTCCCATTCCTCTCCAAAAATCTTATAATAAGCAAATATATCAACTGCTGAAATTATAAATACACAAGTCCAAATTAACATTATAATGTAATTAAGATATTTGAACGGAAAGAAATTGAGTGGAAATCCGTAATAATCTTTTAAAATAAAAATAATTAATCCTGTGATGTAAATAAACGTATGTACATAAAATGACTTTAGTTTTATTACTTTTTTATTTGCGATTTGAAAATCAAATTTTTCACGATCAATATCAGAATTTGTTTCCATGACTATTTCCAGTTTTTTTGATTGTTATTCTCTTTTTCCAGAATCTGTCTAATTTTTCGTTCTTCCCAATCAGAGCTATAACCAAAAACTTTAAACGCATGCATTACTACTCCAAATCCCCAGCCTAAAGCCGAAAACCAAAACCATTGAAATCCTGGTGAAAATTTTAAATTTATAAAGATCAGAAATGGAATTACACAACAATATGAAAGTATGTTTCCGTAAAAACCTTTGAGTTCTTCAACTCTTTTTTTAGCTCTGAAATAAGCTTTATTTTCATCATTATAATCTACACTTGCATCCATAACTGTAATTTGTTTGGTTAAAATTGGAATTTTAACGGTGAAAGTTTCCTTGTTTTGTTCTATCAAAACCTTTCTGTTGGTTATAATTCCGTATCGATCTACAATATTCTGCAAACCAACTCCTTGTCTGTCCTGCAAAACTTCTTTCTTTTGAAAAACATTTTGAATGGCTAAATAATCTCCGTCAACAAAAATTTTGATATGCAGCGGTTTCTGCTCGCTTACAATATTGTGTTTTACCGTGTTTTCGAGTAAAAGCTGTAACGATAACGGAACCACTTTTGCATCGGGATTAATATCTGTTGTTGCTGGCAATTCGTAAAACAAACTATTTTCGAAACGCATTTTCAGCAAATTCATGTAGGTTTTTGCAAATGACAATTCATCTTCAACAGAAACCAGTTCTTTATCTTTTTGCTCCAAAACGTAGCGATAAATTTTAGATAAAGAAGTGGTAAAACGTTGTGCATTATCCGGATTTTCTTCGATCAAAGAACTTAATACATTTAAACTATTAAAAAGAAAATGCGGGTCTATCTGATTTTTTAAACTTTCGAATTTCGCATTTGCCGTTCCTGCAATAATTTTTTGCTGCGTTACCTTATTTTCCTGATATAATCGATAAAAATGAAGTGCATGAAATATCAGTAAAATAATAAAAGTTATAACCGAAGACTCAATATAACTAGCCGCTCTTTCATTTGCCAAAAAACTAATTATCGGCCTTTTTTCTATAACAACCTGCGTAAAAATTCGCAATAAAAAAATGACAAAGAGCGAAATGAAAAAGGAGCTTGTAAATCCAATTAAAATTCTTTTTGTTGAAAATCTCCCGTCTTTAAAAACTTTGTCGAGATATACAAATAAAGAGGCATTAACAACATATAAAACAATGCTGTATAACATGCAATACAAGAAAAAAATGTATAAATCTTTGCTGAAAACTTCGGTTCCAATCGAAGCAAAACGAATTAGAAAGGAGAATATAAAAACAACTCCGCCAACTAAAAACGCTTTAAACAAATTTGGTTTTAAAGACATTACTTTATTTTATTAATTATTATTTTTTACAAGATTTTTGGGTTTCCAAAGCTCTGTCTAATCCCCATTTTGGAGAAAAAGGTGTTTCTGGTTTAAAAGTAGCAAAAAGTTCGATAGCTTTATCAACTTGCGCACATAGCGGTTTTGTGTCAACTCCTGTCCATTTTGCTCCGCCTAACTGGTAATCAGCTTCTCCAAAAACTGCTCTTGGGTTATTTGGATTCAAGGTTTTTGCTTTTGCATAAGCTTCCATTATTTTAGAAGAATATTTTGGCGCATTTGTCATTGGGTCAGCAACCACATAAGCCGTATAAAGTAAAGCCTGAATCACGTATAATTCTGAATTGCTTTGATCTTTTATCATTTCAACATCAATTGCATCTTGCGCTTTTGTTAGCATCAAATCAATTTTAGTTGGATCTTTTTCACTAAATGCTGCTGTCGTATTTACCATTGCAACATAATAATTGGGTAACCAGCTTGTTTTTTCTGCCGAAGCAATTCTTTCAAACATAGCCGAAGCTTCTGAATTTTTTCCTTCTTTCCAAAGTCCGAAAGCTTTCCCCATTCCTTGTTCAAATTGTGTTTGTGCAGCGCTTATTGCAACTATAAATAATGCGATTAAAGTGATTATTCTTTTCATTTTATAAGTAATTAAATGGTTATATTAATTTTATTGATTAGTATTTATAATGTAATTTCAATTTTTGAATCTTTATTGATAACAAATTTAGCATCATTATAGGAAGGAGGTCCCATAAATCCTTTAGCATTGTTTGAAGCCGCATAATCTTCAGAAGGTATTCCCATTGCATTTCTGTCTAATTTCCCGTTATTGTTTTCATCGTGATACGTTGAAATTGCATATTCTCCTGCCGGAAGATTTTCAAATGTAACAACTGCTTTATCATTTTTAATTTCAGAAGCAAGACTTTTATAAACTGTTTTAAGAAATGTACCTTCTGAGTTGTACAAGCCTACTTTAACAACTCCTGTGTTGTTTTTTAAACCTGAAATAGAAACAGTTAGTTTTACATTTTGAGCAGAAATAAAACTGCAGATAAATAACATTGTGATTGCGATAATTTTGGTCATGGTTTTTCTTTTTTAAGTTTCTATCCCGAGGCTTCGGGACTAAGGTTCTGAGATCTAAGTTTTTTTCTTAGTTTCTTAGCAACTCAGTGCCTTCTGATTTTGATGATTAAAACTCTGATTGTTAATTTATACTTCAAAAGTACTTTGGTTATTATTCATTTAAAATTAAATAATACTGAGTTGTTGATTTTGGTTACTGAATTGTTTTTTTGAGGAACAAAGGTTCAGAGTGTCAAAGGTTCAAAGGTTTTTTATAGGTTTTTCAAATATAACAGCCCAAAATCTTTGTACCTCTGAACCTTTGCCTCTTTGAACCTTTCCTAAAGATTCTTCAACTGATTCTCATTTTTATTATCACTAATTGTCCAAAAGAAACCAACGAAAAAGAATCTGTCTGCGGTTGGCGTTACAGCTTGTCTGTTGTAGATTCCGTTTGCATCCGGGGTTTTGGCGTAATCGTACCCAAAAACGTTTTGAGTTCCTAACACGTTTGAAACTGAGAAATAAAGGATTTTTTGTGTTGTCAATAAATACGCCCAATTAAAACTCAAACTGTTATATGATTTTGTTTTTCCGTTCATGAATTGCGTTTGGTTTGGATCATTATAAGGACGACCTGAACTGTAACTGTTTGTAAAACCTATTTGCGATTTCCAGTCTGTAATAAAATATTTTGTTACAATTGATAAACTATGATTGGCAACAAAATTTGGAGTGGCCATCGTTGGGAAATTCTTGTATTGCCTTTCAGAATCGATATAAGAATAAGATACCCAGTATTCTAAATGTTTTAATAAATTACTGTCTCTCCAAAACAAATCCAATCCTTTTGCGTAACCTGAACCGTTATTATTAAAAACTGAATTGTAAGCAATATCTCTTGTATCATATTGAACCAAATTGCTGTAATCTTTATAATAAGCTTCGGCTCTAAAAGTTTGTCCAGGTCTTGTAAACTGGTAATTTAAAATATAATGTTGTGCTTTTTCACTTTCAAACTGATGGTATTTTGAATATTTGATATAATCTACAACCGGTGTTTGAGAGAAATCTCCATAAGCAAATGAAAACTGACTCGTTTTAGAAACTTTATAAGCAATAGAAGCTCTTGGTGCAATATTGGTTTCGTCTAGTAAACTATTATTCGAAAGTCTGGCACCGACTTTCATTGCCAGATTTTTTGAGAATAAAATATCTCCTTCGGTATAAAAAGCAGCGATATTTGAATCGTAACCGTTTGCAACATCAATTGAAACATTATCCTTGAAATTTTCATTGAATTTTGTGATAAAATAATCCGCACCAAAAGACAATTTAAAATAGTTCGAAATATTTTTTCTTAATTTTAATTTCAATTGCGCAGCATTTTCATTAGTATCTACATCGTTTATATCGTATTTGATTTTGTTTTTGCTGTAACCGTAACTAATTCCGGTTGTAAGCTGCCAGCCAGTTCCAAAATCTCCTTTGTAAGAACCGTTTAAATAAAAATTATTATTGTTCAAATCAGTTCTTATCGGATCAGTGAAGTTTACATTTTTTTGATTTAAATCGAATTTCTCTGAATCAAAAGCGGCGTATAATTTAAAAATACCTCTTTCAAAATGATAACGATATACAGCTTCTCCACCTAAAGATTGATACGGATTATTCCAGTCTACATTTTGCGGAATCACAGCCTGATAAGGTGCTAAGTTGATATAATTGGTATTAATACTAAAAGAACTTTTTTTCCATTTTTGTGTATTTCCAACTCCTAAACCTACGGTCATTAAAGCAATATCTGTTTTATTTTGGTCCGGTTCATCTTGTGTATTCAACAATAAAACACTTGATAAAGCCTCACCATATTCTGCAGAATATCCTCCGGTAGAAAATGCGATTCCGCTAAACAAGAAAGGAGAAAATCTGCTTCTTGTTGGTAAATTATTTGTGGTTGCGCCATAGGGCTGTGCTACACGAAGTCCGTCTACAAAAGTTTGTGTTTCGCTTGCCTCTCCTCCACGAACAAATAAACGTCCGTCTTCGCCCACAGTTTGTGTTCCAGGCAATGTTTGCAAAGCCGCAATAATATTTCCTGCAGAACCGGCAGTTGTTACAATATCCAAAGGTTTTAAAACAGAAACTCTCGCTTTGTCTCCAGATTCTAATGTTCCCGCGGTAATGACAACGGCATCAAGCGCGTTTACATTTTCTCTTAGTTTTACCGTTTGATCTTTATAATTGGCAACATCAATTTCTTTTTTGAATGTTTCATAAAGTAAAAAACTCACTACTATAAATTGATTTCCTTCGGCAGTTGTTTCAAAAGAAAATTCGCCTGTTTCAGAACTTGTTGCTCCATCGTAAGTTCCATCGATATAAATATTTGCTCCCGGAACTGGTTTTCCTTTTTCATCTACCACTTTTCCTGAAATGGTATTTTGAGCAAAAATGACTGTTGTAAAAAATAAAATGCTAATTGTAAAAAGTAATTTGGTTGTCATGGTTTTTGATTTTGATGAAGCAAATGTATTTTAACATTCTTACTAAAAAAATAATAAATAACCCAATTGTAGATTTTTGAGGATGAGTTGTAAATTACTTATTCGTATCTTAGCTTTCACGTTTAAAAACTATCAATCATGTCAGAAAGTAAAAGAGTTTCAAATTTATATCAGTCCATTTATAATGGAAATCCGTGGCTTGAGGTCACATTAGCAGATACTTTAAAAGATCTTACAGCTGCACAGGCTATTAAAAAAGTAAATCCTAATCTAAATACGATTTGGGAAATTGTCAATCATCTAATACAATGGAGAAGAAATATTTTAAGACGTGTTCAGGGAGAAATTATCACAACTCCGGATCACAATTATTTTGTTCCAATATTAGATTCATCGGAACCAGCCTGGGAACAATCTTTACAGAGTCTTGCAAAATCTCAGGAACAATGGAGTGCCTTTTTGAGTGATTTTGATGATGCAGGTTTTGATAAAATAGATCCAAATAACAATCATAATTTTTATGAAGATATTCATGGAATTATTCAGCATGACGTTTATCATTTGGGACAAATTGTTATTTTGAAGAAGCTTCTTTAAATAGAAATATGCATTTTAATCAACACAGACGATACTTCTTTATGGAGTTTCCTGCGAAAACTTCTCGTTTCTGGAAATGAAGAAATAAATGAAAATATTCTTTTGAAAATGAGTGTCCTAGCCCCGATAGAAGTGGAAATCCTTTTGTGTAATGAAATGGAGCAAAAGATTGAAACGGATAGCGGGATTAGCTCCTGAAAAAGATTTGATTTATGTCAAATTGATCGTATTTAGAAAAAAAACTTTTTTACCAAATTAGCGTCGTAGTATTCATCTGCAGTTTTGCAGAAAATTGCCAGGACTAAAATATTATACCCTTATAATGACAGAAAAAGAAAAAATGATCTCGGGCGAATATTACAATGCTTTTGACCCGGAATTAGTAAAAGGCCGCAGAACAGCAAAAAATCTTCTGCATACTCTGAATGTAAGAGAATACAGGGTAACCAAAAAAGCGAAAGAAATATTAAAAGAACTGATTCCTAATACAGGAGAAGGTTTTTATATAGAACCGCCTTTTCATTGTGATTACGGATATAATATTTTTTGTGGAGATAACGTTTATTTCAATGTAAATTGTGTTGTTTTGGATTGTGCCCCTGTAAATATTGGATCAAATGTATTTATTGCACCAAATGTTCAAATTTACACGGCATCGCATCCGCTTGATGCCGAATTGAGAAAATCACTTGAAAATGCTTATCCTGTAACTATTGGAGACGATTGCTGGATTGGCGGAAATTCTGTTATTTGTCCCGGAGTTACCATTGGAAAAGGATGTGTAATCGGTGCAGGATCTGTGGTAACAAAAGACATTCCGGATAACTCACTTGCCGTTGGAAATCCGGCAAAAATTATTAGAAAATTAAATCAGGAAACTGAATCAAATACATAATGCTTACCTTAAACAAAGTTCACCACATTGCCATTTTATGCTCTGATTATCAAAAATCTAAAACTTTTTATACCGAAGTTTTAGGTCTGACAATTATTAGAGAAATCTATCGTGAAGAGCGCCAATCCTACAAACTCGATTTGGCTTTGAATGGCATTTATATTATCGAATTATTTTCATTTCCGGATCCCCCAAAACGCCCTTCAAGACCGGAGGCCGTTGGTTTACGCCATTTGGCTTTTGAAGTGATTAATCTGGATGAAACTGTTGCTTTTTTAAACACAAAAAATATAGAAGCAGAACCAATTCGAATTGATGAAACGACTCAAAAACGTTTTACATTTATTGCTGATCCTGACTTGTTGCCAATTGAGTTTTATGAGCGATAATTAAGGTTTTTTTTGCCACGAAGGCACTAAGACACAAAGTTTTTTTAAGCCAAAGATTAAATGATTAAAGTGCTTAGAAAATTTTTACAAGCAGTAAAATTTTCATCAAAACTTTAAAAACTTAGAGTCTTAGTGCCTTCGTGGCATTCTTATTCCTTAAAGAAAGATTTTTCCTTCTTTTTAAAGTTTTAACACATTTTAATGATTCTTTTTTACGAAAAAACGAATTTGATTCTCTAATTTTGTAATCCGCGTAAAAATAATGCGGTTTACAAATTTACTTCTGATGAACAAAACGGCGCAAATCAAAAAAAATCATCAATTTATTAAGTTCCGAAAATTAGTTATTGTTTCTATTTTAATTGGCTTTCTTTCAGCCTTTTTAGGAATTTCACTTAAAAAAATAACTGAATATTACGAAGAAATCTTCTTTCATGAAGTTTCAGTAAATCCACTTTTTTATATTCTTTTTCCGGTTTTCGGATTATCTGTAATTTATTTCCTTAGACAATATCTTTTTAAGAAAAAAGAAAACAAAGGAATCAAGGAAGTTTTTGAAAGTACAAAATCAACTTCAAAAAACTTACCTTCTTATAAAATTCCATCCCACTTTATAAACGGATTATTAACGGTTATTTTTGGAGGTTCAACCGGAATCGAGGTTTCTACCGTTGTTGCAACCGCTACAATTGGTTCTGTGGCTCAACAAAAAGAAAATGTATTTCGTCAATACAAAACCGAATTAATTTGTGCGGGAGTTGCGGCTGGAGTTACAGCTTTATTCAGTTCTCCAATTGCCGGAATTTTATTTGCTTTGGAAGTTATTTCACGAAAAGTAACCCGTGCTTTTATTATTTCCAATGTTATTGCGGTTTCAATAGCTTTTGGTTTACTTTCTATTTTAAAAGAAGAACCTTTATTCGCCGTAACAATTTCAACCTGGCATTTAAGAGCTATTCCGTATTTTATTCTTTTGGGCATTCTGGCCGGAATGAATTCGGTTTATCTAACACGTTGTGTCTTATTTTTTAAATCTCAATTTGGCAAAATCGATACGCATTATTATAAAATCATTATAGGATCTGTAGTATTAAGTGTTTCTCTTTTTATTTTTCCACAATTATACGGAGAAGGATATCACGCTATAAAAGGAATTTTTGGCAGTTCATCACAACTTCCTCTAACCTTAACTCTGGCTTTTACTTTTGTTGGAATTTTGCTTTTAAAACCTATCGTAACTTCTATAACTCTGGCTTCCGGAGGCGACGGGGGTGTTTTTGCTCCGAGTCTTTTTATTGGTGCTTTTTTAGGATTATTACTTGCTTCGATTTTAAATACTTTTTTCCATGTAAATGTAATTCCTGTTAATTTCATGATTATCGGAATGGCGGCTGTTTTAAGTGCCAGTATTCACGCACCTTTTACAGCCATATTTTTAGTTTGCGGATTAACAAACGATTATACGCTGTTTTTACCAATACTTGTAGTTTGTTTAATTTCAAAATATACAGCAAAAATGATTTATCCTTATACGGTTTACTCCTATTTGCCAAGTTTAATAAAGTAAAAAAAATATTGCCACAGATTAATTAATTGCCCACAGATAATTAATCTTTGAAATCATTTAATCTGTGGCAAAAAAACAAAATAATACCACATAAATGCCCACTCAAAAATTAAAAAGAAGCTATCGCAAAACACGTTATATTCTTTATAAAGAAACTTTGATCGATTTTAAAGAACATTTTTGGTCTTTTATAGGATCGTTTGTCGGGATTGGAATTTTAGCTTACATTCAATCGATTCATTTTTCAGGAAACGATGCCGTTTATTTAATTGGTTCTTTTGGTGCATCGAGCGTTTTAGTTTACGGAATCATTCAAAGTCCGTTTTCTCAGCCCCGAAATCTAGTTGGCGGACATCTTGTTTCTGCCTTTATTGGCGTTACAGTTCATAAACTTGCTCCGGATATTATCTGGATTGCTGCTCCACTGGCCGTTTCACTGGCAATTATTTTAATGCAAATTACCAAAACACTCCATCCGCCAGGAGGCGCAACGGCTCTTATCGCGATTATTGGTTCTGACAAAATAAAAGCTTTGGGTTACGAATATGTTTTTTCTCCAGTATTAGTCGGCGTTTTGATTTTGCTTTTAACAGCTTTGGTTTTTAATAATATGACTTCAAGCAGAAGCTACCCAAGTCATAGTTCTTATCATAAACGTTATCATAAGATTAGAAAACGCTTGGTTGGGAAATAATAGTTTTTCTCTCCTGCAAGGTTTTCAAAACCTTGTAGGTATAACTACAATTGCTATTGAAACCTACAAGGTTTTGAAAACCTTGCAGGATCGGAGAAAAAATCTTTTCAACAAATCGCAATTCGTGATTCGTATTTCATTTTTTATATTTTACCTTTGACTTTTCAAAAAATACAAAGATTATGGTTTATAAATTTAGAGTAATTCTAGACGCCGAAGAAGACATTTTTAGAGACATTGCAATTCTTGAAGACGATACGCTTGAGGATTTACACAATGCGATCTTCAACGCTTTCGGTTTTGACGGAACTGAAGTTGCTTCATTTTATACTTGTGATGAAACCTGGAATCAGGAAGATGAAATTCCGCTTTTTGATACCGGCGACATTCCCGGCGAACAACGAACTATGGGCGATTATCCATTATCTAGTATTTTGGACAAGGAAAACACTAAAATTATTTACGTGTATGATTTTATCAGCATGTGGACTTTCTTAGTTGAATTGGCTGCTATTGAAGAACAATCTGCCGGAGGTATTTATCCTGAAACTTTATTCTCTCACGGAGAAATGCCGGACGAAGCCACCGAAAAAACTTTCGAAGCCGATATGCACGACGATATCTACGGAGAATTTGAAGATGATCTTGACGAAGACGATCTTGACATGTTCGAAGGCGACGACAGCTTTGAAGATTATGGATTTGAGGAGAATTGGAATTAGTTTTTTAGGTTCAAAGGTTCTGAGTTGCAAAGGCTCAGAGGTTTTTTCTTTTTAAATCTTTGATTTAAAATATACGAATATTCTTATTTTTGTATTTAATTTTTTAAATATAAAATATGAATACTTTTCGAGACCTTTTAATCTGGCAAAAATCGATGGCCATAGTAACTGAAATTTACCAATTAACAAATTCATTTCCCAAAGAAGAAATTTATGGACTATCTTCACAAATTAGAAGATGCTCTATATCTATACCAAGTAATATTGCCGAAGGTTACGGAAGAGATGGAAATAATGATTACCTGAGATTTTTAAATATTTCAATGTCATCATTATTCGAGATGCAAACACAACTTGAAATCTCATTCAATTTAAAATATTTAAACGAAAATCAATTTAACAAAATAAATGGAGAAAGCAGAGAATTAGAACGAATGTTAAGTGCTTTTATCCGAAAAATAAAAGACAGGAAATAACCTTTGTTACTTTGAACCTCTGTACCTCTGCACCTAAAAAATATGATCAACCTATTCAACACCCACATCGAGACGCTTGCGATACACCGCGTAGGGAACAAAAGCAGAAACGAAGCTATTTTTTTATCGGAACAGCCATTTAATTTAAATGATGAAATTGTGCCTTTGATAAAAGAGTACTTTTTTAAACCTTTTAGAGAGAAAGAAGAAAACTATTATCAGTTTGCGCACGAAGTCGATTTGGATTACAATGACATGTTTAAATATGCAACTGAGATTTTTACTAATCCTGGTAACTTACAGGAAATTTCAAAAAAAATCACGACGCATTTATTCGAGCAATCAAACCATCCGCATATTAAAAACGGAGAAGTTTATGTAACCTATTTAACAAATTTAAGTATCGACAATAACGTTGTTGATGCTATCGGAATTTTTAAAAGTGAGTTACAAGCCGACTTTTTACAGTTTGAAGAAAAAGACAGCAATCTTGAAATGATTTTGCAACAAGGTATCAACCTAAGTAAATTAGATAAAGGCTGTTTGATTTTTAATTACAAAAAAGAAGAAGGATATAAAATTCTAACTGTAGATAGTAACCGTTATGATGCGCGTTATTGGTTAGAGCACTTTTTATCTGTAGATGCTTTTGAAGATGAGAACTTCATCACTAAAAAATACTTAAAATTCTGCCAGAACTTCGCAAAAGATGTTGTTTTACCGGCAGAAGACAAAAAAGAAGAAGTAATGTTTATGAACAGATCTGTGAATTATTTCGCTAAAAATGATCAGTTTGAAGAACAAAATTTCCTGAATGAAGTATTAGACAATCCAGACTTGATTCCTGAATTCAAAAACTATAAGGTTGATAAAGGAGAAAAATACAGCATCGAAGATGTAACCTCATTCCCTATTGCAAACGCAGCAGTTTCAGACGCCAGAAAATCGATTAAAAACGTTATTAATCTGGATACCCATATTCAGATTAAAATGGATTTTATCAACCCTGAAAGCGCTGAGAAATTTGTTGAAAAAGGCTGGGATGAAGAAAAACAGATGTATTACTACTTAGTTTATTTCAATAAAGAAGAAAAAAGCTAAGAGTCATTCATTTTCTATTACTTACTTAAAACAAAAAACGGCAACTACATTCTGTAATTGCCGTTTTTTATTTATTGTTTATAAATTACTAGATTTGATATTCTATCTCACTTACACCAAAAAATGGCTGCTTTAAAAAAAACAAAACTTACATTAGAAGAACGTGCTTTTGAAACTGCAAAAATATTGCTGGAAAAATATCAAAATCCACATAATCTTAAACTTGAGGAAAATTCAAATTTAGAAGATTCTTATACTATTTTAATTACTCTTTTATATACTGAAAAATTAAACGAACAAGAACAATTAGCAATCGTCTCTATTATAGATGAAATGAAACTATTGGACGGAAACAGATAATTATTTTATTTTCTGTCAATTAAAACAAAAAACGGCAACTACATTAGTAATTGCCGTTTTTTGATTGCCAGTTTTCTAAATTATAATATAGAAAATAATGCTTTTACAATATCGTCATAAACTTGTTTATCTCTTTCGCCGGTTCTGGCGAGAACCCTGATTCCGGAGTAATTATTAAAAATAAATCGAGCTAAAACCCTCGCATCAGTAGCTTTGGAAATATGTCCGGCAGTTTGTCCTTTTTGAACTGCTTTTGTAAAAACTTCTTCCATTGTCTGACTGTTGTTTTTTACGATTTTTGCAATCTCTTCATCGTGCATGGCAAGTTCTACAGAAGAATTGACCATGAAACAGCCTTTTGTAATTCGGTCTTCTAAGCTTTCGATAATTGCTTGTTTAAAAATATCATGCAATGTCTCTTTTACATTTTCAGATTCATCCAAAAGTTTAATAACCTGATCTTGTGACTGTTTTTGATAACGCAGTAACGATTGAGCAAATAATTTCTGCTTGTCTCCAAAAGTATCATATAAACTAGAACGGCTTAATCCTAAATGCGTAACCAAATCCTGAGCCGAAGTTCCGTTGTAACCTTTGTGCCAAAAAATCTCAATCGCTTTGTCTAAAGCCTGATCTTCGTTAAATTCTTTTGTTCTAGCCATGATTTCTAAAATTGAAATATTTTACAAAGATATAAAAATACGGAACAATCGTTCCTGAATTAAAGAAAAAAATTATACTACAGCATTTACTGTTAGTCCACCATCGACAACAATTTCTGTTCCTGTAATGAATGAAGCATCATCTGAGGCAAGGAAACCAACCGTCTTTGCAATTTCTGAAGATTGTCCAAAACGTTTCAATAGAATTTTTTCTCCCAAAATAGCCCCAAAACCTTCTACTTCTTCTTTTTGTAGACCTAATTTTCCGTAAAGCGGAGTTTCAACAGGACCAGGAGAAACAGCATTTACTCTGATTTTTCTTGGTGCTAATTCTGTTGCAAAAACTTTGTTTAAAGATAAAACTGCAGCCTTACTTGATGCGTAAACGCTTGAATTTGGCATACCAACATGTGCGTTGATTGAAGTATTAAAGATAATAGAACCACCATCGTTTAAAATTGGCAATACTTTTTGAACTGTAAAATAAACTCCTTTTACATTTACATTCATAATGCTGTCATAATGTTCTTCTGAAGCTGATTCTACCGGAGCAAAAGAGGCAATTCCTGCATTTAAAAATAAGATGTCAACTTTTCCGAATTGTGCTTTTACTTGCTCAACCAAACTATCAATTGATTTTAAATCTGATTGGTCTGAAACGATTCCGGTTACGTTCAATTCTGTTTCGGCTTTTGCCAAAGCTTCTTTGTTTCTTCCTGTTATAATTACTTTTGCACCTTTAGCAACTAATTCTGCTGCTGCTGCATACCCTATTCCACTATTTCCACCTGTTACAATAGCTACTTTGTTTTCTAAATTTTTCATTTTATTTGTTTTTAAATTATTGATTATTCAATTATTATGGTACAAAGATATTATAACGGAACGATCGTTCCGTTATAATTAATGTTAATATTTAGTTAAAATAATTTGCTGTTTTTAAAAGCTCCCATTTTTAAGGCATTCCCTCTATGTTGCTATAAACGAAAGAAATCGTAAAATGTCAAACATTCTTAATTTATGCTTAATTTTGTAGCTTAAATAAAAATACCAATGGATAATCTTCTACACAACGAAAGTCCTTTCCAAACAATAATATCTTTTCATAAGCTAATTGAATCTTTTGAAGAAATTGCTTTATCAAATGTTGATTATCGATCAAATTATGCCAAAGCAATTTTAAAAGAAGTTGAAGCTATCCCGGAATTCAGATCAGGAATTCACGATTACAGTATTATTAAAACACATGAAGCTTTAATCAAAAATATTACAGCCGATTTATTTCCTACCGCATTAACTTACAATGAAATAAAAGCGATTACAATTCCTTTTCAAAACATATCTTTTAATTACACCGAACGTTTCAAGAAAATATTGCGTAATGCAGGAGACGAATTTTACATGGAAATTCGTGATTTTGATAGTCATCAGTTTTATATTAACAATTGCTGCCTTATTTTAAGCAGTTATTACAAACAAAATATAGACTTCAATAAACCTTTCTTTTACGATATTCCTGACGAAGAGGGTGTCGAAAAACATTATCGAATTTTGTACAATGCCGATTTCATGGAAATTATTCCAACCGAAAATTCAGTGCATTTAACACAAGATGATATCGATTTATTAATTGATAATTATAATGATATTGATTTATGGAAATCTAAATTTCCTCCGGGAAGCTGGACTTTAAAAGGTTTCGGAATTGTTTCTTTATTCGATGCAACGACTGAAAGTGCTATTTCAAACTTAAAAAGTAATTTACTTAAACCAGATACAAAAACGGTTGCTTCTAACGATATTATAGAGAATATTTTTAAATCGATTTTTAAGGTTTCGCATCTTAAAGTTGGTTTTATTATTTATAATCCGGAAGAAGAAAAATTCATCAGACCGGTAAAATATGATAATCAGCTGCAGAGTTTTTTACTTTCTAAAGAACAGGAAGTAGATTGCAAGAATGCTTTTTTTGGATGTTCGTTTGAAAATTTATTAGATAATAAAGAGCCTTTTGTGATTTCGAATGTAAAAAAATTCATTGAAGAATCTCCAAATAACAGGCTTGGCGAACATTTATTAAAACTAGGTATTCAAAGTGCCGTGTTTGCGCCTGTTGTAAAAGACGGACATTTACTGGGAGTTGTAGAATTGGTTTCTGAAAATCCGAGAGACTTAAATAGTGTAAATGCAACTAAACTAGAGTTGGTTTTACCTTATTTAACAGACACTATCGATCGATACAATACTGATATGCAACATCAGGTTGAAGCGATCATTCAGCGTGAGTACACTACGATTCACCCAAGTGTTTATTGGAAATTTAAAAAAGAATCTCAAAATTATTTTCAAAATATTAATCATACAAAAGATTATATTTTTAAGGAAATTGTTTTTAAAAATGTGTTTCCGTTATACGGACAAATCGATATTAAAGGTTCGTCTGAGCACAGAAATGAAACGGTTAAAAGAGATTTAAAAAATCAGCTGACGACACTTTTGGATATTTTCGAAAATCAAAAACCCAACAGCAATTTAGTACTTCTTGAACAACGAAAATTTGAATTGGAGTCTATGCGCGCTGAGCTGGAGAATCCTTTAAAAGCAGATACTGAGCAACACATTCAACGTTATATAGAAGAAGAAATTCATCCTATTTTAAAGAATACGAAAGACACAGCAAAAAACCAAAAACTGGAAGAATTGTATTTTGAAAGTCTGGACGAAAAAACAGGAATGTTTTATCAGGAAAGAAAGAAATTTGACAATGCAATGTCTATTATAAATAAGAGATTAGCATCGGTTCTGGACAAAAAACAGCTTGAGGCGCAACAAATTTATCCGCATTATTACGAGCGTTTTAAAACGGATGGTGTTGAACACAATTTATATATCGGTGCTTCAATTTCGCCAACAAAACCTTTTGATATTATGTATTTGCACAATTTACGTTTGTGGCAATTACAAACTTTATGCGAAATGGAATTAGAACATCATCAGCTTAAAGAATCTTTACCTTATGAGTTGGATGTAACTTCGTTGATTTTGGTTTTTAGTCAGGCGCTTTCTATTCGTTTTAGAATGGATGAAAAACGTTTTGATGTCGATGGAACGTACAATGCAAGATATGAAGTTGTTAAAAAACGTATTGACAAAGCAAACATCAAAGGCACAACTGACAGAATTACTGAAAAAGAAAAAATTACGATTGTGTATTCTCAAAATAATGAGGAAACCGAATATTTGAAATACATTAAATATTTACAGCATAAAAAAATCCTGGAACCTTCTATCGAACAATTCGAAGTAGAAGATCTTCAGGGCGTTTCGGGTTTACGCGCTATTCGTGTAAAAGTAATTAACAACGTAAATAATCCGGCAACAAAAAAAATAACCTATCAGGATTTATTGGATGAGCTCAACTAATTAGTTGAGCTTTTCTCTTATGCTCCTACTCCTTTAAATGCTATTACAAAAGCAATTACCGTTATAATTATTCCCGCCATAAAAAGATTATAGGCAATTCGGAGTAAATTATACTTACGCTGTAAAACCAATCCAAGATAGTACAAATCTTTAATCATAGTCGAATACAGATAATCGCGATCTTTCATCATTTCGTTCATTGCCCAATCGTATTCTTCTAAAGGCATTTTGTAGAAATTTCCAAAAAACAATAAATTGATCTTTTTGGCTTCTATATCTTCTCTTGTAAAAACTCCCGTAGTTACTTTTGGACGTGTTGAAAGAATGGCAAAAATGATTGTGGTAACACTGGACATAAGCATAATAAATGTCGGAATCACTAAATGCGCATTTTTTGGACTGTCTAATTTTGGAATAATAGATGAAAGTGCAATGGAAATAATAATTGCATTTACTGACAATAAAATATTGGCTTTACTATCTGCAATTCCGCTTAAGCGTGTATGATTTCCCAGCGTAACGCGAAATAAAGTATCAACGCCGCGATCTGGTTTTTCTATTTTATCTTTCTTTTTATTTTCTTCTTCCACTTTGTCGGCTGCTTTCTTTTCTTGTTTATCGATTTTTTTCTGAACAAGAATCAAGTTTTTCTCTTTTAAAGGCTGCCATTTTTTCAAGGCATAATCTGTATAAAAGCGATGTTTATTTAATAAAAAGTTTAGGTTTTCTTTTGCCCATTCGGCATTAGAAAACGAAACATTGTAGGCGTTTTTTAATTCAAGACGTAATAATTCGCAGGTTGTTTCATATTGGGATCCCATTAGATGTGCGTAATCTGCATCTTTTATGATTTTTTCCAAATGAGTTTTTGGAACATATTCTTTTATAGTAGCTAAAATTAAGGAAGAAACTTTTGCAATAAATTCATCAGATTGCCCTTTTTCTTTCAGGAATTTAGTTAGAATTTTAACACTTTCTTCTTCATGGTTTTCATATCCAACGGTATAACCTGTATCGTGAAACCAAGCTGCGACCAAAAGCATTTCTTTTTCATTTCCATCTACATCTTCTTTTTTGCACAGCTCTTTTACCGCATTTACTACAGTTAAAGTATGGTTAAAATTATGGTAAGAATATAAATTAGAAAGTTTATCTTTGAGTAAATTACTGACGAAATCTTCGGACTGTTCTATTAGATTCATAAAGAATATTTTTATACCACTAAATTATGAAATTGTTTTTGGATAATCATTTTATTACTAAGATTAAAAGTTATTCTTTAGTAATTACCCTATTATTCTTACTGTATTCCTGCGCAACACATAAAGCGCAATACGGCAAAAATGTTAGCGCCAACGAAACTGACAACGCAACTGATACTATAAAAATTGCACATACTTTATTTTTGGTGGGAGATGCCGGAAATGCAGATGAAGAACAATCGCAGCAAACACTTGAATTATTGCATCAAAAATTAAAGAAGGCGAATAAAAAATCGACTTTGGTTTTTTTAGGAGATAATATATATCCAAAAGGCTTTCCTAGTAATAACAATACTTCGGATAAAACTTTGGCAGAAACAAAACTAACCAATCAATTAAAATTAACAGAAGGATTTAAAGGTAAAACCGTTTTTATTCCCGGAAACCACGATTGGTACAGCGGTATTAAAGGTTTGGAACTCCAGGCAGATTTTGTAACGAAATATTTAAACGATAAAAAAGCATTCCTGCCAAGAAAAAGCTGCCCGATAGAAGATATAAAAATTGATAGTACAGCTACATTGGTTGCTATTGACAGTGAATGGTTTCTGGAAGATTGGAACAATCATCCAACAATTAATGATAATTGTGACATCAAAACCAGAGAAGACTTTTTTGATGAACTGGAAAACATTCTAAACAAAAATCAGGAAAAAACAGTTGTTCTGGCAATTCATCATCCTTTATTAAGCAACGGAACGCATGGAGGTCAATTTTCGTTAGAAAAACAATTATTCCCTTTAGAGAAAAAAATTCCGCTTCCTATAATTGGTTCGTTTATTAATTTACTTCGAAAAACATCTGGCGTGAGTCCGCAGGATATTCAAAATAAACAATATACTATTTATGCCAAGAGAATTAAAACACTTTTACAAGGGCAGAAAAATGTAATTGTAGTTTCAGGGCACGATCATAACCTTCAATACATTAGCAAAGAAAATATCAGGCAAATTATTAGTGGTGCAGGATCTAAATCTGAAGCTGCGAGAGCCATTAATGAAAATGATTTTTCGTACGGCGGAAATGGTTATGCAACACTAACTTTATTTAAAAGCGGAGATGCAAAAGTGACCTATTTTGGAAATGAAAATCAAAAAGAAAAATTGCTTTTTGAACGTGAGATTATAAAAGCTAAAGAAATTAACTGGGCGGCAGGTGAATCAAATAAATTTCCTTCTACAATTAATACTTCAATTTATTCTGCTGAAATGACCGATAAAAGTTTGTTTCATAAATTTTTATTTGGGCAACATTACAGAAAATATTACAGTATGCCTATCGAAGCCCGAATTGCTACCGTAGACACTTTAATGGGTGGTTTAAAACCTATTCGCGAAGGCGGCGGACATCAATCTGTATCTTTAAGAATGTCTGATCCAAAAGGGAGAGAATATGTAATGCGCGCCATGAAAAAAAGCGCTACCGTATTTTTACAGTCGGTTGCATTTAAAGATCAATACGTTGTAAATGATTTCGAAGAAACATATACTGAAAATTTTCTGTTAGATTTTTATACAACTTCTCATCCTTATGCTCCTTTTGCAATTGGCAGTATGGCAGATCATTTAGGAATTTCGCACACTAATCCTGTTTTATATTATATTCCAAAACAAAATGGATTGAAAGAATTCAATGCAAATTTCGGTGATGAATTGTATATGGTCGAAGAAAGACCCGCAGATAATCATCTGGATGGTAAAAATTTTGGAAACCCAACCGATATTATCAGTACAGAAGACATGATGGCCAACCTTCATAAAGATGAAAAATATTCGGTTGATGAAAAAGAATATATGAAAGCGCGTTTGTTTGATATGCTAATTGGCGACTGGGACAGACACAGCGATCAATGGCGTTGGGGAGAATATAAAAAAGGCGACAAAGTTATTTATAAACCAATTCCGCGCGACCGTGATCAGGCTTTTGCCAAATACGACGGAACTTTACTTTCTCTTTTAATGAATATTCCTGCGCTTCGTCATATGCGTACTTTCAAAAACAAAATTGATAATGTAAAATGGCTTGCCAGAGAACCTTATCCTATGGATTTGGCTTTCTTAAAAACTTCTGAAGAAAAAGACTGGATTGAACAGGCAAAATTTATTCAGGAAAATTTATCGGATGCTGATATTGACAATGCTTTTAAAAATATGCCGAAAGAGGTTCAGGATGGAACTATTGAAGATATTAAACGCAAACTGAAAAACAGAAAAAAAGACCTGCAAAAATATGCTTCGGAATATTCAGATGTGCTGTCTAAAACGGTAATGATTGCCGGGACGGATAAAAAAGATAAATTCGTTATAAACCATAATGCCAGAAAAAGCATTGAAATTCAGGTATACCGAATTAAAAAAGACGGTGATGAACTTGTTTATACCAAAACGGTAACGGATGCCAAAACCAAAAATCTTTGGGTTTATGGTTTAGACGATTCTGATGTTTTTCAGGTTGTTGGAGATCAGAAATCAAAAATAAAAATTCGTTTAATTGGCGGACAAAATAATGACACTTATAATATCGAAAACGGAAAAAAAGTTATTGTTTACGATTTCAAATCAAAAAACAATACTTATAATCTTGATTCTAAAACAAAAACGGAGCTTACTGATGATTATGATGTAAACTTATACAATTACGAAAAACCAAAATACAATGTTATTTCAGGGCTTCCAAATATTGGATTTAATCCTGATGATGGCGTAAAAGTTGGTGTAAATTTAAATTATACCGTTAACAATTTCAAACAAAATCCGTATACGCAAAGACACGTTATAAATGCATTTTACTATTTTGCTACGGGTGGTTTAGAATTTAATTATGTAGCACATTTTCCCGGATTATTGGGTAAATGGGTTATTGATGTTGAATCACTTTATACAACTCCAAATTTTGCGATGAACTATTTTGGCTACGGAAATGAAACCAAATATGATATTGAGGAAGTTGACATGGATTACAACCGTGTTCGTATTAGAAAATTTAATGTTTCAGGTGCCATCAGACACGTCGGACGTTATGGAAGTGAATTTAGTGTGCAGCCTGTTTTTCAAAGACTGACAGTTGAAGAAACCCAAAACAGATTTATCGATACACCAAATATTATAAATCCAAATGTTTTTGACAGTCAGAACTATGGCGGTTTAAAAGTTAAATATCTATTTAAAAATTCTGATTTTGCTGCTAAACCTACTTTAGGTGTGGCTTTTATGGTTGCAGCAACCTGGCTGACTAATTTAGATGAAAGCAAACAAAATTTCCCAACTCTTGAAAGTCTTTTAGGATTTACACATAAAATTGATCACAACGGAAAATTAGTTCTGGCCACATATCTAAAAGGAAAAGCTGTATTAAACAACAATTATGACTTCTATCACGGGGCGACTTTAGGTGGAGATACTGACTTAAGAGGTTATAGAAATGAACGATTTTTAGGAAGTTCTTATTTTTCTCAAAGTAGTGATTTACGTTTTAGCATTGGTAAAATTCAAAAAACAATTGCTCCATTAACATACGGAATTTTGGGTGGTTTTGATTATGGAAGAGTATGGCTTGACGGCGAAGATTCTAAAAAATGGCATCAGGATTACGGTGGCGGACTTTGGGTAAATGCAATTAATGTTTTAACTGCACGAATCTCTTACTTTAAATCTCCTGATGAAGTAGGAAGAGTTATTTTTGGAGCGGCATATAGTTTTTAGAGCAAGATACTAAGGTTCTGAGTTGCTGAGATTCTAAGTTTTTTTTTTAGGTTCAAAGTTGCAAAGAACAAAGTTTTTTAGCCACGAATTCACGAATTTTTATTACTAATAATTCGTGAATTCGTGGCTAACTTTTTTACTTAGTATCTCAGAACCTTAGCAACTTAGAATCTTATTTTAATTTAAACTCGTATACGTTTCCTCCTACTTTGTTTGTTTTTTCGTCGGCGATAAGCAACGTGCTGTTGTCTTTAAAAACTATGGCTTCTTTTTGAGAAAAGTGATTTAGTTTGATTTCTGTCTGGGTTCCTTTGTGGAATAAATCTCCTTTAAAATCTTTAAACAAAACTATTTTATCATGACTTAATACCACAACTTTTTTTCCATCCGGACTGATGGTTGCACTTGTTAAAACGCAATGATTATAGTTATCGCAGGTTTTAAATTCTCCAATTCTTGTTGCTTTTTGAGTTCCGGGTGCGTTTAAGATTTTGTAAATAAAAACTGTTCCGTCAAAATTTTTACTTCGGTTTTTTGTAAAAAGGTAAAAATAGTTTCCATTTTCAAAAAAACCTTCAACATCATAAAACAGTTCTTTTTTCTTTGGAGGAAATTCTGTTTGTTCGGGATACGAAAATGAAACTTTATATTCGGCTACAGCCATATCTTTATTCAGTTCATTCTTGGCAACTTTGTAAATACATAAATCCTTGCGTTCATTGTCGTTATTTCCAAAATCACCAATATAAATATTATCGTTTTTATCTTTGGTAATATCTTCCCAATCTACATTTGTAGCATTTGTTATTGTTATAGTTTTGGCCAGTTTTCCATCTGAATTTAAAGCATAAATGGCATTTTTATTTCCACTGTCTTCTAATGTATAAAGCAAATTGTTTTTAGGAAAATAGGTAATTCCCGAAACTTCTTTCAACTTTTTAGGAAGTGAATAAAGCTCCTTTAAATCATTATTTGATTGTTGCTGACAAGCCAATAAAGCAACGGAAATTCCAAGTAAAAAAAACTTTTTCATAGTATAGATTATTTTAAATATTTATCCATAATATTGTCACCCTGAGGAACGAAGGATTACACAAGAAACTCCGTACTGTAGCTCTAAAATCTTTGTCGATCTACTAGTGCGATCCTTCGTTCCTCAGGATGACAAAATCATGCGTTAAATCAAATTAGTGTTTTTAAAATTACGTGTAATAAACTCAAAAGCTGCAAACATAATATGCCCCATTGATTTTGCGTTTTTGAATTTCATATCATTTGTATAACGGTACAATTCCATTTTTAGTTGATTGAGATGTTCTTCTGTCGAAATGGTATCATGACACATGATATTCAGTAATTTTTTGATTCTGTTTTCGGCAGAATGAATACGTTTTGCCAAAATTGCTCTTTCTTCATCTTTATACTGAATAATAGAACGTTCTTCTAATTTATCTTTGATGAGTTTTATCATCGGATAATTTTCCTTAAAAAATTGTGGGCGATAAACTTTAAAATTTCCCTCATAACATTGCTGATCAAAGTCAATTGGGCGAATTTTATAAACCACCTGATCAAAATCGTGAATTGGCACAATTACATAATTATACGCTCGCATATCGCCTAAAAGCCGAATCATACAACGTTCGTTGAATTTCACAAACTCTTTTGCAATTTGAGATTTCTCCATTTCGGTACAATTATCCAATAAAGTATCCATGAAAACATCTCCGGGAATTCCGATAATATGCTCTTCGATTAAAGTGTCTTTAAAAACTAAAAAATTTATTTTATCGGGCGAAAGAATATCTTCCAATTCTAAACCGTAAATTCTTGAAGCATCTGCTTTTTTGATATAAAAATGAACGTAATTATCATTGAGAATATTTCTAACTTTTATTCGAAAAGGTTTCGAATTTCCGAAAGTACAATAATCAATCGCATCAATATTTAGAAACTGGATAATCTCGCTATTTCCATCAGAATGCAAGAGTGAATATACTTTTTTTAGATTGAGGTCGATTTCATTTCTTTCAAATTCACTATAATAAACACGAATCCAGAGCGTATCGGTTTCATTCTTATCATAAACATTTACAGAACCGGCAAAGCGTAATAAATCATCATAGAATACTGATACTTTTGAAATTCGTTCGTATCGTTCTAAATAACTTAAAAGAGATTGTGTTAAAGGATAAGATGGTTTTTTTAAAACCATTAAAGGTTCGCTCATTTTGAATATCTTTAATACAAATTTACATCAATAGCATGATATAAATAAATTTAGCGTAACAATATACAAGTTGAATCGTCATACTAAAAACTAAAACCGAAATAAATTTGGAAACCATACTTACTATTGAAAATCTTCACAAACGATACGGGCGCATTCAAGCCTTAAAAAATGTATCTTTTGAAATACAAAAAGGCCGTGTATATGGCATTTTAGGTCCGAACGGAAGTGGAAAATCAACCACGTTGGGAATTGTGCTGAATGTTGTAAACAAAACATCCGGCGATTATCGCTGGTTCAACGGGAACATTCAAACGCATGAAGCGCTAAAAAAAGTTGGAGCAATTATAGAAAGACCTAACTTTTATCCTTACATGACGGCCGAAGAAAACCTGAAATTAGTCTGTAAAATAAAAAGTATTGACTATTCTAAAATAATCGAAAAACTGGATTTAGTAGGTTTGTCAGAAAGAAAAAACAGCAAATTCAGTACGTTTTCTTTAGGAATGAAACAGCGTTTGGCCATTGCCTCAGCACTTTTAAATGATCCTGAAATTTTAATTTTAGATGAACCAACAAACGGATTAGATCCCCAGGGAATTCACCAGATTAGAGATATTATAAAAAAAATTGCATCGCAGGGAACGACAATTTTACTGGCTTCGCATTTGTTGGATGAAGTCGAAAAAGTCTGTTCTCATGTTATTGTTTTAAGAAAAGGCGAAATTTTATATTCCGGCTCAGTAGACGGAATGTCTGCAAATGAAGGCTTTTTTGAAGTTATGGCAGATGACAATGTGCTTTTAAAAACCGTTTTGCAGGAACATCCTGCAATAGACAGAATTACTGAAGAAGATGGGAAATTATTGGTTTACTTAAAATCAGATTTATCAGCATCAGAACTGAATCAGTTTTTGTTTTCTAAAAACCTTACTTTAAGCCATTTGGTAAAACGAAAAAATAGTTTAGAAGCACAATTTTTAGAATTAACCAAAAATGCCACCATCAAAAACAACTAAACCATGAACCGACTTATATCTATAGAATTACAAAAAATCTGGAAAAACAAAGCCAGTCGTGTCCTTACTTTAACGTATTTTATTTTACTTTCTTTTATTGCTTTAATTGCTTCCATAAAATTTGACTTTGGAGTTGTTAAAATTCATGTAGCCGAAATGGGAATTTTCAACTTTCCTTTTATCTGGCATTTTAACACCTATATTGCCGCGTGGCTAAAGCTTTTTCTGGCGATCGTAATCGTTTCAATGATGGCGAATGAGTATAGTTATGGCGCTTTAAAACAAAATTTAATTGATGGTCTAAGCAAAAAAGAGTTCATTTTGTCTAAATTCCTGACAGTTGTACTTTTTGCATTATGCTCTACAATTTTTGTTTTTGTGATGAGTTTAATTTTAGGATTTAGCTTTTCATCTTATACAGAATTTGATGTTATTTTTATGGATTTGGATTACCTTTTAGCCTTTTTTGTTAAACTTACCGGATTCTTTTCTTTTTGTTTATTTTTAGGAATCTTCGTAAAACGATCTGCGTTTGCATTAGGTTTTCTTTTAGTATGGCTTTTTGTAGAATCAATCATAAAAGGACTTTTAGTTTTTCAGGTTTTTCCAAATAGTAATACTGGTGACTATATCATGCAATTTTTACCTTTAGAAGCAATGTCTAATTTAATTGTTGAACCATTTACAAGATTATCAGTAATAAAAACAATTGGAAACCAAATTGGTGTTGAAAATACTAAGGATTATGACGTCCATTATCTTTCAATTCTGATCGTTATGATCTGGACATATTTGTTTGTTTATTTTTCTTACAGAATACTAAAAAATAGAGATTTATAGTATATTTGCTACTATGAATTATTTTAAAATTGTTTTGTTCGTTTTATTTCTAAGTTGTCTATCTGTAAAGGTAAATGCACAATTTATAAGTATTGATGATCAAAAAACACCCCAGCAGCTTATTGAAAATATTTTAGTAAACAGTTCTTGTGTTTCTATTACAAATTCATCAGGAAAAGGAGATGATTTTAGTCCGGGTCAAAAAAGTTTTGCTTATTTTAATGCCGGTTCAACCCGTTTTCCTTTTCCTGAAGGTATAGTTTTAGCAACTTCTAAAAGTACAAACGCAATTGGCCCTTATAAAAGTGATTTAGGTGAGGGAAGTACAAAATGGCTAGGTGATTCAGACTTAGATCAAACTTTAGGAATTAGCTCTATAAATGCTACGTCATTAGAATTTGATTTTGTACCATTAACAAACTTTTTAAGTTTCAATTATATTTTTGCATCAAATGAATATCAATCTTTTTATCCATGTGTCTATTCTGATGGTTTTGCATTTTTAATTAAAGAAGTCGGAACAAACGATCCTTATAAAAATCTGGCTGTACTTCCTAATACAAATACACCGGTTTCGTCAACAAATGTTCATCCGAAAATTGAACCTAGCGTAGCCATTAATGGGGATAAATACGATGGCTGTGCAGCTATAAACGAAATTTATTTTAATGGATTAAATAATGGTTCGAGCCCTGTAAATTATGCCGGACAAACTGTTGTTATGAATGCACAGACTAATGTAATTGCAGGAAGAAAATATCACATAAAGCTCGTTATTGCAGATGATAAGAACCAATATTATGATTCGGCTGTATTCTTAGAAGCAGGAAGTTTTATTTCAAAAATTGATTTTGGAGAAGATCGCACAATTGCAACCAATAATCCCGCTTGTTTTGGAGAAAAAATTCTTTTAGACAGCAAACTTTCTGCTACTGATCATACATTTAAATGGTATAAAAAAGATAATCCTGCTACAATTTTAGGCACAAATTCAACTTTTGAAGTTGCAGAAGCCGGAACCTACAAAGTTGAAGCTACCGTAATAGGAACAACATGTGTACTATCAGGAGAAATAAAAATTGATTATGCACCTGAAATCCTTTCGGCAAATACGACTTTAATACAATGTGATGATAATACAGATGGAATTTCAATTTTCAATTTAACGAAAGTAAATAATATCATAAAAAATAATGATTCTGAAATTTTAAACAGTGGATATTATGAATCATTGACTAATGCTGAAGCCAAAACAAATCCAATTCTAACGCCTGAAAACTATACCAATAAATCAGCCTCTCAAATTATTTTTGCAAGACTTGAAAACAAGTACGGCTGTTATAAAATAGCCGAAATAACATTACAAATTTCAAATACAGCTATTGCAAGTCAAAACCCGGTAGCTACATGTGATGGAGATGAAATACAAGACGGTTTTTATCAATTTGACCTAAGTACAGAAGTTACTCCTCAAATCGTTTCAGGATTACCAGCTGGATTAACTGTTCAATATTATTTAGACACAAATGCTGCAGTAACAGAAACAAATGCTTTACCCAATATCTTTAAAAACACAATTGCTTTAACACAAATAATCTATGCGAGAATTATTAACGGACCAAATTGCTATGATATAACTCCGATTACACTTGTTGTAAATACTTTTGATCCGCCAAATTTTGAAGATGAATCTAAATACCTATGTAAAGAGGATGAAATCGATCTGACAGTTGCTACAGGCTTCTCAAATTATTTGTGGAATACAGGAAGTACAACAAATACAATAACTGTAAATGCAGCTGGAGATTATTCAGTTACTGTAAAAGACGAAAATGGTTGTGAGAAGACTAAAAAATTCAAAGTAATTCTATCAGAACCTGCAACTATAACAGGAGCAGCGATAAAAGATTTTTCTGCCAATGAAAATTCAGTTTTACTTGAATATACAGGAGTTGGAAATTATGAGTTTTCATTAGACGGAATTGTTTTTCAAAAAGATCCGTTATTTAGTAATGTTGCTCCGGGAATTTATAATGCTATTGCCAGAGATATAAATGGTTGCGGTTTATCAAACTCTTATCTTGTATATGTATTGGACTACCCTAGATTTTTTACTCCAAACGAAGATGGATATAATGATTTGTGGTTTATTAAAAACTTAGATCAACTACCTAATTATACTCTTTTTATTTTTGATCGTTATGGTAAATTACTAAAACAAATGAACAGAAACAGCAGTGGCTGGAATGGAATTTTTAACGGGCAACTATTACCTTCAGATGACTATTGGTTTAATCTAACTTTTGTAGATGGTAAAATAGTTAAAGGTCATTTTAGTTTAAAAAGATAATAGTACAAAATTCCAAATATCAAATTCCAATGTTATAAAATAAAAAATCCCAAACTCCTTATGGAATTTGGGATTTTTATATTGAAAATTTAAAACCTTAGATTTTAAATCTTTTTCTATCAGTTTCTGTCAAATAGATTTTTCTCAAACGAATAGATTTTGGAGTTACCTCTACATATTCATCTTTTTGAATGTACTCTAAAGCTTCTTCAAGAGAGAAAATAATTGGTGGAATGATTCTTGCTTTTTCATCATTTCCAGATGAACGAACGTTAGATTGTTTTTTCTCTTTAGTTACGTTTACACACATATCATCAGCACGAGAGTTTTCTCCAATTACCTGACCTTCGTAAATTTCAGCATTTGGTTCAACAAAAAACTTACCACGATCTTGCAATTTATCGATAGAATAAGGAATAGCTTTTCCTTTTTCCATAGAAATCAACGAACCTTTGTTACGTCCTGCAATTTCTCCTTTGTAAGGCTCATATCCAATAAAACGGTGTGCCATAATAGCCTCACCAGCTGTTGCAGTAAGTAATTGATTACGCAATCCAATAATTCCACGTGATGGAATATTAAATTTTACAATCATACGCTCCCCTTTAGTTTCCATAGAAAGCATTTCTCCTTTACGCATTGTAACGAATTCAACTGCTCTACCTGAAAGGTTTTCTGGTAAATCGATTGTCAATTCTTCAATTGGCTCACATTTTTTACCATCAATTTCTTTGATGATAACCTGTGGCTGACCAATTTGCAACTCATACCCTTCTCTTCTCATTGTTTCAATAAGAACAGATAAGTGAAGTACTCCACGACCAAAAACCATGAATTTATCAGCAGAATCAGTTTCACCTAACTTCATAGCTAAGTTTTTCTCTAATTCTTTTGTTAATCTTTCTCTAATATGACGAGAAGTTACAAATTTACCTTCTTTACCAAAGAAAGGTGAATCGTTAATTGTAAACAACATACTCATTGTTGGCTCATCAATTGCGATAGTTTGTAAAGCTTCAGGATTTTCAGCATCGGCGATAGTATCTCCAATTTCAAAACCTTCAACTCCAATAATAGCACAGATATCTCCAGCAATTACTTGTTGTACTTTTTTACGGCCTAAACCTTCAAAAGTATGTAATTCTTTAATACGTGATTTTATAACTTTACCATCTCTTTTTACCAAAGAAATTGGCATACCTTCATTCAAAATACCTCTTTCAAGACGACCAATAGCGATACGACCTGTAAATGCAGAGAAATCTAAAGATGTAATCAACATTTGAGGAGTTCCTTCAGATACTTTAGGAGCTGGTACATTTTTGATAACCATGTCTAATAAAGGCTCAATGTTGTCAGTTTGGTTTCTGAAATCATCAGACATCCAGTTGTTTTTAGCAGAACCGTAAACAGTTGGAAAATCTAATTGTTCTTCAGAAGCACCTAATTCAAACATTAAGTCAAAAACTTTTTCATGAACTTCTTCAGGAGTACAGTTTTCTTTATCAACTTTGTTGATAACTACGCATGGCTTAAGACCTAGGTCAATCGCTTTTTGTAGTACAAAACGAGTTTGTGGCATTGGACCCTCAAAAGCATCCACTAGCAAACATACACCATCGGCCATGTTCAATACACGTTCTACTTCACCTCCAAAATCCGCGTGGCCTGGAGTGTCAATAATATTGATTTTTGTTCCTTTATATTGAACTGATACGTTTTTAGAAGTAATAGTAATACCTCTCTCACGCTCTAAATCGTTATTATCAAGAATTAAATCACCTGTATTTTCGTTGTCACGAAATAATTGACAGTGATACATAATTTTATCAACCAAAGTGGTTTTACCGTGATCGACGTGGGCAATAATTGCAATGTTTCTAATAGATTCCATCTGTGATTTTTAATGGGTGCAAAGGTACACTTTATTTTGATATAAAAAACGTTTCTTTGATAGTTTGCGTATATCCAAGTAATTAGTTCAACTCTCAATGTTAATTTTAAGGTCAAAATGAAATCTAATTTTTGCTTAATTATGGTTAATTTAATTATATTTGAGTAATGAAAAGTAAAACTATCCAAATTACTCTAATCTATATTATGATTTCGTTATTTGTGACTATAATCTGTCATAAATTACTCGCTAGTTTTATCTCCTCCAAAGAAAACTTTTATTTTTTTATTATAAAAGACATCATTTTCATTTTAATTACCGGTCTCGTTTTCAAATACATACTCTCTAAGAACGAAAGCAAAAATGTCTCAATTTTCGAAAAACTAAAGCAGACAAACGAAGAAATCAAAGAATCTAATGAAAAATATGATATTGTAGCAAAAGCCACAAGCGATACCATTTGGGATTGGAAAATACAGGAAGACAGCATTAACTGGAATAAAGGAATTGAAAGCGTTTTTGGGTACAAGCAAGAAGAGGTTGGAAAAACTTCAAAATGGTGGTTTGACAAAATTCATCCCGAAGACAGCATCAGAATGTCTATAAAACTATATTCATTTATAGAGCAAAAAACCGAAAAATGGCAGGATCAATATCGCTTTAGATGTGCAGACGGAACCTATAAATACGTTTTAGACCGGGGCTTTTTACTGAAAGACGAAAACGGAAGAGCCATTAGAATGATTGGAGCAATCCAGGATATTACCAAACAAAAAGAAGAAGAACAACGATTGAAGCTTCTCGAAACTGTAATTACACAATCTAAAGATTCAATTTTAATTACAGAAGCAAACTCTATAAACGGAAAAATACCTAAAATTGTTTATGTAAATCCTGCATTTTTACAAATGTCAGGCTATCATTCAAATGAAATAATTGGAAAATCAACTAATATTTTCAACAAAGGCCCAAATTCAGATTCAGATGAATTAAAAAAACTTTTGCGGGCTATTAAAAACGAAGAAGAATGCTTAATAGAAACCATAAGCTATACAAAACATAAAGAAGAATATTGGGTGCGTTTTTCCATGATTCCGATTTTTAATAATGAAGGGGTAATTTCACATTGGATTTCGATTCAACGAAATATTACAGATGAGAAAAAACTAGAAACAGAAAAAGAGCATCTTATTCGCGAATTAACACAAAACAACAAAGATTTAAAACAATTTTCATACATCACATCACACAACCTGCGCGCGCCTTTGTCAAATTTAATTGGACTTTTAAATCTTACCGAAGATATTCCGATAGAAAACCCAGAATTAAAAGAAATTTTGACCGGATTTAGCAAATCAACTCACTTATTAAATGAGACTATTAATGATTTAGTAAAGGTTATTATCATTAAAGACAATCCTTCAATGCAAAAAGAAGAAGTCTCTCTAAAAGAAGTATTCGAAAACGTATTTAGCCAACTATCATTTCAAATCGAATTACATAAGCCAATAATCAAACTTAAGTTTGACAGGGTACCATTATTAAACACAAACAAAGCTTATATTGAAAGTATTTTACTTAATTTACTCACCAATTCTATAAAATACAAATCAGAAAACAGGAAACTAAAAATATCTATAACTGCAGAACAAATAGATCATCAAGTCATTCTAACCTTTAAGGATAATGGAATTGGTATTGACCTTGAAAGAAATCGTGATAAAGTTTTTGGATTATACCAAAGATTTCACAACTATCCCGACAGTAAAGGACTGGGATTATATCTTGTAAAATCGCAAGTAGAAACAATGGGAGGCACTATTAGTATAGAAAGTGAAGTTAACATAGGAACCACTTTTACAATAACATTTAAAAATTAATTATTATGCTTGAGCAAATTTTATGTATTGATGATGACCCTATCACACTAATGCTATGCAAAAAAGTGATTGCGAAATCTTCTTTTTCTAAAGAAATCATTACTGCTCCAAATGGCGAAGAAGCATTACATCATTTCAACACATTAAAATACAATAACAAAAACAAGGTAAGCAAAAAACCGGAATTAATCTTTTTAGACTTAAATATGCCCGTAATGGGTGGCTGGGAATTTTTAGACCACTTTACCTCTAAGGCTTATTCTGAATTTAATACTGCAAAAGTTATTGTCTTGTCTTCTACAATTGATCCTCACGATCTTGCCAAAGCCAAAAAATACCCTATAATAATAGATTTTCTTTCAAAACCAATTACAAAGCCGATGCTAGAATATTTAAAAAAGAAAATGGAGCTTTAAAAACGTATAATCAAAAATCAAAAAAAATCAAATACTTCTACAGAAATATTGGAATTTGAATTTTTTTTTGAAAATTTATAAAAATTCAATTTTATTCAAACAAAAAAAAATCCTCTAAAAGAGGATTTTTTTATATTTTTAGGAAATTGCAATTAATTACAATTTAGCAACATGTTTAGTTAATTTAGACTTCAAGTTAGAAGCTTTATTATCATGAATGATGTTCTTTTTAGCTAATTTATCAATCATAGAGATTACAGTTGATAATTTTGAAGCAGCATCAGATTTATCAGTAGCTAATCTTAATGCTTTAATAGCATTACGAGTAGTTTTATGTTGATATCTGTTAAGAACTCTTCTTTTTTCGTTACTTCTGATTCTTTTTAATGCTGACTTATGATTTGCCATTTTGTTTTAATTTTAGATGTAATAATTATTATAGATACTAGTTAAAAAAGAAAAACCTCCCACAATTGCAAAACAATCACTTTGGTTTTAACTAATAAAACAAAAACCGAGACACCAATTTTTATTTTACAAAACTTATTCACAACTAATTTTAGTAGTCTGTAAGGGAATCGAACCCCTGTTACCAGGACGAAAGCCTGGAGTCCTAACCCCTAGACGAACAGACCATATCCTTCTAAGTTTTTCTATATTTAAATAGAGGTATTTTGTAGCCCGTAGCGGAATCGAACCGCTCTTACATGGATGAAAACCATGCGTCCTAACCGATAGACGAACGGGCCATTTTAATTCTCAGTATTTTAAGAACAATTTTGCAGTAAAAAAGTAGTAGCCCGTAGCGGAATCGAACCGCTCTTACATGGATGAAAACCATGCGTCCTAACCGATAGACGAACGGGCCTGCTTCTCTAATGCGGATGCAAAAATACAACTATTTTTAAGATGTACAATACCTGATGCAAAAAAAATTAAAATTTTTTAATATGCCTTAGCAAACAGCACTCTTCTTGTAGAAGGATTACCAGTAAACACACAGGTTCCCGCCTCTTCTTTACTATCCAAAGGTATACAACGAATCGTTGCTTTTGTCAGGTCTTTTATTTTTTCTTCAGTAGCTGCCGTACCATCCCAATGAGCCGATACAAAACCACCTTTTCCATCTAAAATCTCTTTAAACTCCTCAAAACTATTTACTTCTGTAATATGTGTATTACGATAGTCTAATGCTTTATTAAACAGATCTGTTTGAATCTGCTCTAAAAGGTCATTTATATAAGTAACGATTCCTTCTGCAGGAACTACTTCTTTTGTCAATGTATCACGTCTTGCCACTTCAAAAGTTCCGTTTTCTAAATCTTTTGGACCAACAGCAATTCTAACAGGGACTCCTTTTAATTCCCATTCAGCAAACTTAAATCCTGGTTTTTGAGTTGTTCTGTCATCATATTTAACTGAAATCTTTAACTTTTTCAACTTAGCAGTCAAATCATTAACCGCAGCCGTAATTTCTGCTAATTGTTCATCTGTTTTATAGATTGGCACAATAACAACTTGTATAGGTGCCAAATTTGGAGGCAACACTAATCCCTGATCATCAGAATGCGTCATAACCAACGCTCCCATTAATCGGGTAGAAACTCCCCAGGAAGTCCCCCACACATGTTCTTGTTTTCCTTCTGCATTAGCAAACTTTACATCAAATGCTTTTGCGAAGTTTTGACCTAAAAAGTGAGAGGTTCCTGCTTGCAATGCTTTTCCATCCTGCATTAATGCTTCAATACAATAGGTTTCATCAGCACCTGCAAAACGTTCTGTTTCGGTTTTAATACCTTTTACAACCGGAATTGCCATAAAATTCTCTGCAAAATCAGCATAAACATTCATCATTTTTTCAGATTCTTCTACTGCTTCTGCTTTTGTGGCATGCGCTGTATGTCCTTCCTGCCATAAAAATTCAGCCGTTCTTAAAAACAAACGTGTACGCATTTCCCAACGCACTACATTTGCCCATTGATTAATCAATAAAGGTAAATCCCTGTAGGATTGAACCCATCCTTTATAAGTAGACCAAATAATTGCCTCACTCGTTGGACGAACAATAAGTTCTTCCTCCAGCTTTGCATTTGGATCAACCATTAATTTTCCGGGTTTGTCCGGATCATTTTTTAATCTATAATGTGTTACAATGGCGCATTCTTTTGCAAATCCCTCTGCATTTTTTTCTTCAGCCTCAAACATGCTTTTAGGCACAAATAAAGGGAAGTACGCGTTTTGATGTCCTGTTTCTTTAAACATCCTGTCCAGCTCAGCCTGCATTTTTTCCCAAATCGCATATCCGTATGGTTTGATAACCATACATCCTCTAACGCCTGAATTTTCGGCTAAATCTGCTTTTACAACCAGTTCGTTATACCATTTCGAATAATCTTCTGATCTTGTAGTGAGGTTCTTACTCATATTGAATAGTTTGGCACAAATTTTGTTTTAATAATTTTAACTAAATAGTTTGACAAAACTAACTATTTTTGTAATGTGCAACAATAAAAAACACCACAGATATGAAAACTTCTATTTCTTTTCGCCAAAACTCAGCTCATTTCTATTTAATTGGATTATTGAGTTTTCTAGCAGCATCGTGTGGTTCTTACCAAAATACTTCATATAATGACAATGACGGAGTATATGGTGGTTCATCAAGAACGTATGCTCAAACAAATACCACAGGTACCAACAATCAATATAAAGAATACTTTAAATCATTACAAGACGACGATCAGCCGACCGAAATTTTTACTGATGTAGATTCTTATGGCAATTATGCCGAAAATGACAGCACACAAACTGCTGTAACTACGAATGCATATCCTGCATGGGGAAGCGGTAATACTGAAGTTGCAGTTAACTATTATTCTGATCCAACCTGGTCAATAGGTTTTGGCTTTGGATTAGGATACCCTTATTATGGATGGGGTTATGGTGGTGGCTACTGGGGATACCCTGGATATGCCTGGGGTTATCCTGGATATTGGGGACCTGGATGGGGATACCCTGGATACTGGGGAGGTGGTTACGGATACCGTTATAACAACTACGCCTATAATTATGGAAGAAGAGGATCTGCTGCTTACTATGGAGGAAGAAATTATGCTTATAACAGAAATTACACTTCAAGAGGATATTCTAACAGAAGCTACACAGACAGAAGTTATTCCAATAGAGGCTATTCAAACAGAAGCTATACTACTAACAGAAATAGTTATAACACAAACAGACAAAGCAGCTATTCTGATTACAGAAGAGGTTCTTCTGTAAATAGCAGAACGACAAGCCCTACTTTTACAAACAGAAACAACTCTTCCAGAAATAGTAGTTACGATTACTCAAACAGAGGATCAGGCAACTCAACTAGCAGAAGCTATAACAACAGCAGCAATAACTCATCAAGAAGTTATTCAACACCAAGCAACAGTTCTTCACGTTCTTACAACAGTGGCGGCGGCGGAAGCATGAGATCATCAGGCGGCGGTGGCGGCGGTGGAAGATCTTACGGCGGTGGCGGCGGAGGAAGAAGATAATTCCTCTACTGTTTCAATCTTTAAATCATTTAACACCTAATCAAATGAAAAAAATATTATTCCTAATTCTATCAGGACTAACTTTTAGCGTCTCACATTCTCAAGAAGTTTCAGATGCCGTACGCTATGCTCAGGACAATTTGACCGGAACTGCCAGATTTAGAGCCATGAGCGGAGCCTTTGGAGCTGTTGGCGGAGATTTATCTTCTCTTTCCGTAAACCCTGCAGGATCTGCTGTGTTTTCAAATAATCAGATGGCGGTAACTTTCAGCAATCAGAACAATAAAAATAATTCTAATTACTTCGGAACTCAAACAAGCGACAAGGATAATTCTTTTATCCTGAATCAGGCCGGAGGTGTATTTGTTTTTCATGACAGGAATCCAAAAAACGGATGGAATAAAATTGCTATTGGGGCTTCTTACGAAAACACTAACAACTTCAATAACAATATTTTTTCAGCAGGAACTAATCCAACAAATTCTGTTGATCAATATTTTTTAACTTACGCTAATGGAATTTCTTTGGGAGACATTAGAAACATTCCATATATAGATCAATTCTATGATGAGCAACAAGCTCATTTTGGGTATGAAGGATATGTTATAAACCCTTTAGCCAACAATGACAACAATACACAATATACTTCAAATGTCCCTGCCGGCGGTAATTACTATCACGAAAATGAAGTTTATACAAGAGGATATAACAGTAAATTAAGTTTCAATATTGCAACTTCTTATAAAGACAGAATTTTTCTTGGGGCAAACTTAAATGTACATATCACAGATTATACGAGATCAAGCAGCTTTTATGAAGATAACAATAATCCGTTACAGTCAACTGCAACTATATCTAATTTAAGATTCAACAATAACTTATATACTTACGGAAACGGATTCTCTTTTCAACTAGGTGCTATTGCCAAAGTTACAGAAGCATTTAGACTTGGTTTAGCCTACGAATCTAATACCTGGTATGAACTTTATGACGAAACTTACCAAAGCCTACACACAACAAGACAAGCTAACGGAGGACCTGAACTTTATGAAGATGTAGATCCTAATGTTGTAAATGTTTATGAATCTTACACCTTACAAACTCCGGGAAAATTCACTTTTAGCGGTGCGTATGTATTTGGAAAATCAGGATTAATTAGTGTTGATTATTCTATTAAAGATTACGGAAACACAAAATTCAAACCAACAAATGATACCGGTTTTAGAGGCGTAAATAACGACATAAGCAATCAATTGACAAATAATGGCGAATTGAGAATTGGTGCAGAATATAAAATAAAGAGATTAAGCTTAAGAGGCGGATATCGATTTGAAGAAAGCCCATATAAAAACGGAACTACTATTGGAGATTTAAACAGCTATTCTGGCGGTTTAGGATATAGTTTTGGAGGCACAAAATTAGATTTAGCATATTCTTATGCTGAAAGAAAAACAAATCAGGGATTTTTTGCCACAGGATTTACTGATGGTGCCAATATTACATCGAAACTGAATAATGTTTCTTTGACTTTATTATTTGAATTGTAATTAAAAATAAATAGATGAATGGAAATTTCCGTCAGGTTTTTTATCTGACGGATTTTTTTTTAATACGAAAAAAGATTGAACCACAATTATGAAACGATTAGCTTCATAAAAAACATGTAAAACAAACCGAAACAAGTGGTGTTTGAATAAAAAAGTGTAATTTTGCACTCCAATTTATAAAAGTATGAGAACCAAGTCTTTAAAAAAGAACAAAATTAACGTAATCACTCTTGGGTGTTCGAAGAATGTATATGATAGCGAAGTGCTTATGGGACAGCTTCGTGCGAATGGAAAAGAAGTACAACACGAAGCACCAGCTGCAGAAGAAGGAAATATCATTGTAATTAACACTTGTGGATTTATTGATAATGCAAAAGCTGAATCAGTAAATATGATTTTGGAATACGCTGATAAAAAAGACAAAGGCTTAGTTGATAAAGTTTTCGTAACCGGATGTTTATCTGAACGTTACAGACCCGATTTAGAAAAAGAAATTCCGAATGTAGATCAATATTTTGGTACAACAGAATTACCTCAACTATTGAAAGCTTTAGGAGCTGACTATAAACATGAACTATTAGGAGAACGTTTAACTACAACTCCTAAAAATTACGCTTATTTGAAAATTGCAGAAGGCTGTGACAGACCATGCAGTTTTTGTGCAATTCCTTTAATGAGAGGGACTCACGTTTCTCAACCAATTGAAAAATTAGTAAAAGAAGCTCAAGGCTTAGCTAAAAATGGCGTTAAAGAATTAATTTTAATAGCGCAGGACTTAACTTATTATGGCCTTGATATTTATAAAAAGAGAAATCTTGCTGAGCTTTTAGAAGAATTAGCAAAAGTAGAAGGTATAGAATGGATTCGTTTGCACTACGCCTACCCTACCGGTTTCCCGATGGACGTTTTGGAATTAATGAAACGCGAACCAAAAATTTGTAATTATATTGATATTCCGTTACAGCATATTTCTGATTCTATTTTAAAATCGATGCGTCGTGGTACAACTCAGGCAAAAACAACTCAATTATTGAAAGATTTCCGTGCTGCAGTTCCGGGAATGGCAATTAGAACTACTTTAATTGTTGGCTACCCAGGTGAAACACAGGAAGATTTTGAAATTTTGAAAGATTTTGTTCAGGAAATGAAGTTTGACAGAATGGGATGTTTTGCTTATTCTCACGAAGAAAACACTCATGCCTATTTACTTGAAGATGATGTTCCTGCCGATGTGAAACAAGCCAGAGCCAATGAAATTATGGAATTGCAATCGCAAATTTCATGGGATTTGAATCAGGAAAAAGTTGGACAGGTATTTAAATGTATTATTGACAGAAAAGAAGGCGCACATTTTGTTGGAAGAACAGAGTTTGACAGCCCGGATGTTGATAATGAAGTTTTAATAGATGCATCAAAACATTATGTAAAAACAGGTGAATTTGTTAATATAAGGATAATTGAAGCTACAGAATTTGATTTATACGGAGAACCTGCTTAAATTTACAGTATTCATTTGCTAATTTTAGAAAAAACATTTATGAAATCTATCCAATCTTTATTTCTTTTAGTTTTCGCCTTATTATGTTTCAACATTGTTTCTGCTCAATACGGAAACGGGTATAATAATGGTTATGGCAGCAATGGTTACGGAAGAGGTGGCGGAATGGGCATGGACAGAAGTATGATGCAAGGTCCTCAAGGTAACACAAGCAAACCAAAAGAAGTTCCGGCTGAAGAAACTGCAGCCAAGATCGTAGAACAAATGAAACCTGAAGTAAACCTTGATGAATTGCAAGCTATTGCCATCACCAATGTTCTAACAGACAGCATGAAAGAACAAGGGGTTCTTTTGAAAAACGAAAGCAGCAGCCAAGATGAAAAAATTGAGCAAATGAAAGCGTTGAGAGAAAGCACTACTAAAAAAATAACTGCTTTTTTAAATCCTGACCAGATTCCAAAATACACCGATTTTATGGAGAACTTTAAGGAGATCAAAAAAACAAAATCTAAAAAGAAAAAAGATTCTAAAGAAAGCAAAGACGATAAAAAAGAAACAGAGGCAATAAAAACAGAAGAATAATTGTTTTAACTATATCTTTAAAAAATAATAAAAACCATGGCAAAAAAACATTTTTGTTATCTGATTTTAGCAATTATTATTACTTCTTGCTCTACAAATCCTTATAAAACTACAGAGAAAGCCTACGACCAACAGCTTAAAACTTTAGAAAATCAAATTACAAGTAAAGAAGCTCAGCCAATACCTGCTGTTAGCCCTGTAGTTATTGACACTACTTATGCGCAGCAATTAGGTATTATAAAAGATACCTTATCAAAAACGGGATCAACTGCTTTATTGAATGGTATAAACACAGAATGGATTGGTACTGTAAATTTTAATTTAAGAAAACCAAGTTTTATTATTATTCATCACACCGCTCAAGATTCTGTACAGCAAACTATAAACACTTTTACAAAAACTAAAACACAGGTTAGCGCACATTATATTATTTCTGAAAATGGAAAAGTAGTGCAAATGCTAAATGACTATTTAAGAGCATGGCATGCCGGAGCATCAACCTGGGGGAAAAATACAGATTTAAACTCTAGTTCTATTGGTATTGAGCTTGACAATAATGGTTTTAAACCTTTTACTGAAGCACAAATAAGCAGTTTAGTTGCGCTTTTGACAAAACTGAAAAAAGACTATAATATTCCAACTCAAAATATTTTAGGTCATGCTGATATTGCTCCAGGAAGAAAACAAGATCCGAGTGCATTGTTTCCATGGAAAACCTTAGCAGAAAAAGGCTTTGGAATCTGGCCAGACGAAATTTTGGAAGAAGCGCCTTTTGATTTTAAAATCGAACCAGCTTTGCGCATTATTGGTTACAATACTAAGAATCTTACTGCAGCAATTCAGGCTTTTAAATTACATTATATTCAAACAGATGCAACATCTGTGTTAGATCGAAAAACGATTGACACCATTTATTCGATTTATAAAAAGCAACTTCAATAATACATCATTAACATAAAATATAAAAGGCGTTTCTAAAATTTAGAAACGCCTTTTTTGTTTGCTAGAAGTTCGCCACGAATTACACTGATTTTCAAGAATTTAAAATGTGGGAATTTTGTCATAGATTAAATATTATCCGCTTAGTTTACATTAGAAAAAGAATAAGGAAATTGCTTCGCTGGTTCGCTATCGCTCGGGTCTTGATAAAAGCTCAACACTAAGAAGAGAATCTTTTAATCATTTAATCTGTGGCAAAAAATTCAACACAATGAATAGCATCTTTCTCATCTTTTAATTTGTGCAAAAAAAATAAGCATAAATAAAAAAGCTGCCAAAACATTAGTATGTTTCGACAGCTCCAAAAAAAAAAAAAAAATATCAATCTTTATCTCTAGAAAGAGTATGTTGTAGCAATTAGCGCATAGAATGAGCCTCCTGTTGGTAAAGCATCTTTATCTAAAAAAATATCTTCTGATGATGCATCATATCTTAACTCAGGAATTATTGTTAGTTTTCCAACTTTATAATTCAATGAAACTGTATTTGCAAAAACGCTAGTTCCTGTTAATGTTCCTAAACTTGGAGCAGCATCTTTAGCATCAAAATATTCTATTCTATATGCTAAAAGCAAAGATGGTTTAAATGAATAATTAGCATATCCTACTAACGAAAACCATTCTCCGTCTAAAGTACTGTCAAAATCATTTTTAGTTTTGGCATACGTTGCATTAAAACCAAGACCGAAACTATCACTTATTGTTTTTGAAGCGGTTAAATCAAACTGAGTTTTATTTTCATCAGATGGTACAACTAAACTTCCCGGCGTAGGGTTAGTACTGCCTGTTGTAAAATTCAAATAAGCACTTCCTGTTTCTCCTATATAGCCCAATTGTCCTATATATGTTTTTTGGCTTGAACCGGCATCCATTGCTGATTTAAAATCAGTTGGATTTGTTATTCCAAGCATTGCCGTAAATTTTCCTGCGGTATATTGTGCTTTTACCCCCGTATTAAAGAATGGCCCATATGAAAATGCATAAGACATGCTATAGTTTTTATTATCGACTGCATCTAATACTTCATAACCTATATGTGTACCAAAACTACCGGCTACTACTTTAAATTCTTCTGTAATCTGATATGTAAAATATAATTGTTTAATTAAAAATTTTGCGTTAATATCTTTATCTGTTGTTTCATTATATGAAAATTCTCCTGCTCTTTTTCCGAAACCTAAATCGACGAAAACAGAAGCTTTACCAAATGTGTGTGATGCTTCAACAGAAGCCATTCCTAATTCGAATGAATCTTGTGAGTTGGTAAAGCTCGTTAATCCGTTCATTTGTTTTGAAAAATCATACTTATAATATGCATCTGCAGATCCTCCCCAGGTCGTTGCAGGTGATGTAGCTGTTTCAGTTTCGTCTTGTGCAAAAGCAAAAGAACTGGTTAACATCGCGGCTAAAATGTGAAAAGCTTTTTTCATTTTTAAATTGGTTTTAGTTAATAATTGATTCTGGTTAGTTAAATCTTTATATATGTATGTAATACTATAAGCCACTTCTAAAACCTCTTTTTCCCCTTTAAAACCTCTTCATTTTCATTAGCGAATTTATTAACTTTTGTATGAGTAAAAGAATTGATATCTGTTTTTTTGACGTTTTAGATAAAGAATTATGGATTACAAAAATTATTTTAACAATAATCGTGATTTGACATTTATAAAGATTTATTTTTGAAAATTCAATAACGGTTTTTAGTAAAAATCCATTAAAAAAACATGGTCAACAACAAAACTGAAGCCATAAACAACCAAAAAACATCTATAAAAAGAAACAAAAACTATTACACCCCATAAAAAATAGGGGTGTGTGATTTTTAATTAAAATAAAAGAAAAATAATACCCCCTGAAACCTAAGCTTTATCGGTTATTTTTTTTAATTCAAAATTCTTACAAAATAAATTCAGCCTTAAACTCCAAAAAATGCTTTATGAATGTTATTTATAAACAAAAGACAAACAAAAAGCCTGCTCAAAAATGAACAGGCTTTAATTATAAAATAATATACAGAAACTATTCTTGCGAATTGTACCTTCTTAAAAACTCGCGAACTTTAATTCCGGATTCTTTTAAATCTTCTTTTTTCCATTTTCCTTCAGACTTCGCTGATTTATTCAGGATAGAACAAGTTTCATCTTTATCCGATACAGACCATGTTATCCAGCTTAGTTTACGTTCTTCCATCCAATCAATATATTCCTGCCATGCCTGATAATTTAACGGTCCATCGCCGGTCGCCTCCATTCCTGCAGATTCTGAAACGAAAATAGGCAATCCACTTTTTATAGCTTCATCCGTTTTTTCCCGTAATTCTTTTCCGTGCGTAGCTGCATAAAAATGCATGGTATACATTAAATTGCTATATCCTTTTATAGGATCTGCCGCAGGGAGATTAACATCCTGATCCCAATGTGGTGAACCAATCAAAATTATATTATTAGGGTCATTTTCTCTTATTACCTTAATTACCTCTTCGGCGTAAGCCTTAATTTCCGGCCAGGTTTCATGATCGGGCTCATTAAAAATCTCATAAATTACATTAGGGTATTTCGCATATTTTTTAGACATTTCTGCAAAGAATTCTTTGGCTTCTTTTAAATTAACATTATGACTATGCCAGTCAATAATTACATATATATCTGATTTTATTGCTCCCTTAATAACCGCTTCAATTTTTTCTTTTGAAAATTGTGGCTCTTTCATATAAGACATTTGCCCTAATTCAATACCCATTGCGGCACGAACAACATTGCAGCTAAAATCTTTTTTAAGCCACGCGACTGCTTTTTCATTATAAAATCTTGGCCACATGCTATGCCAGCCAAAACTCATTCCTCGAAGTACAATCGGATTATTATTTTTATCGACCAACTGTGTTCCGGAAACACTAAGCTGACCATGCTTTTTTACAAATTGTGCATTTGAAAAATAAAAAATCAACAAGAAAATAAAAGTAAAAAATTTAGTTTTTGATTTCATTATAATTGATTTACGGAATTAATCTCAGTGTAATTACATCGTGAGGTGCCAGATCTGAAACGAAGTTTTTCTTTGTATTTCCAACTTCTTTATTTTTCCAAAGATCTTTTAATTTAAAAACTGTCTTGCTAAAATCAGCTTCATAACCAAAATCTGCATCCTTAATAATATGTTTTTTCCAATCGAAATTGATCTTTTTAGCAACATCGCTTCTGTTTAAGAAAGTTACAGCCCAATTTCCATCCGATAAAGGTTTAACCCAAACTTCTAATCCATCTTCAGCTGAATATTTAAATCCCTGAATTCCTAATTTATCCTGATTAACAGCAATTAATTCTTTATTAGTCAAAATTGCCAATGTTTCTTTTGACATTTTTCTGAAATCGTTTCCCGCAACAAGAGGCGACGCCATCATACACCACATTGAAAAATGCGATTTATCTTCGGTATCATTCATTTCGTTGCCAACTTCCATCATGTCAAAATCGTTCCAATGGTCGGGACCGGAATATTTACGAATGTCTTTTCGCATTTCGACGATTTTCATAAATCCCCAGGATGACCAATTTTCCGGATGTTTAAATTCACAATCAAAGCAAGGATATATGTCTCCGGAGATTCTCCAAAGATTTCCAACTGGTTTTCCCCATTCCCAAGGCTGATTGTCTCCCCATTCGCAAAGACTAAAAACAATTGGTCTTCCGGCAGTTTTAAGCGCGTTGCTCATTGTTGTGTATGCTTCTGGCGCGGTAATTCCTTTTGTATTACACCAATCGTATTTTAAAAAGTCTATTTCGAGTTTGGCATAAAAACGAGCATCCTGATATTCGTAACCACGTGTTCCGGGATAACCGGCACAGGTTTGAGTTCCCGCGCAATTGTACAAGCCAAACTTTAAACCTTTGCCGTGAACATAATCGATTACGGCTTTCATTCCGTTAGGAAACTTTACCGGATCTGGAACCAAATCTCCGTTAGCATCGCGCTCTTTGGTCATCCAGCCATCATCTAGTACAATATAATTGTATCCTGCAGCTGCCATTCCCGAAGAAACCATTATATCAGCAGTTTCTTTTACCAGTTTTTCATCAATATTGGTTGCAAAAGTATTCCAGGAATTCCAACCCATTGGCGGAGTCATTGCCAAACCTTCAAATTTTCCTCCGGATTGTGTATGTGTATTTCCTTGGCTAAAACCTAAAAATGAAATACTTAATAGGAATATTAAAATTATTCTTTTCATTATAAGTGAATTTAAAATATACTATAAAAAAAGTATTCCCTAATTGAGTAGATTAGGGAATACTTAAAACAAAACTCAAAATAAATAATCTTATAAAAATCCTATATCATCAAAATAAAGAATGCTTGGATTTCCCGGATCTACCGTAATTCCGTTGGAGTATTCTTTAATAAAAAGCGTATTAAAAGTTGCTCCAACTTTATCTGTTTTCAAGTCAGAGAACGGAATAGAAATATTATTCCATTGTCCGGCTGTTAATGTAACAGTTGTTCCAAACTCATCGGCAAAATCAGAATTTAACGAAACTAAGATTTTAGTACTTTGGGTTGGATAAACAGAAATTTTCAAGTAGCCATAATCAGCTATATTTAACGTATTGAATCCAATATTAAAACCACTCCATGCATCGGCATATTTTTCAATTGCATACGTTCCTCTGCTTACTTTTACCGTACTTTGAAAATCAGAAGATCCTCCCCAGCCTCCAGAAGATTCTGGTGTTGCAGATCCTGAGAAATCATCTCCGTAAAGTAAAAATTTAACTCCAACAGTCGCTGTATTTGAGGTACCAAAAGTAGTTTGCACCTTTATAAGCGCATAAGATCCAAAATCAGCAGGAACAGTAACCTCAATTTTTGAGTTTGAAACTGTTTTGAATGTAGCCTCTTCTTCTCCAAATTTTACTGAAGTAACATTTACAAAATTGGCTCCATTAAGTACTAAAACATCACCGGGAGAAGCAAAAGCCTGCGAAACACTTGTAATTGATGGTGATGGAGGAATTAATGAAATGACATTATCCAAAACATGTACAAAACCATTTGTTCCATAATAATCCAGACCAACAGCTGCTTTATCAGAACCATTAACTTTTAGAACACCTTCTTCAACTTTTACATCAAGTAAGTATAAATCTGAATTTGCGAGGTTTGCCAATGTTGTCAATTGGCCGGTTTCCAGATAATCTGCCTCAACTCCTGTTAACTTTCCTACTCGTTTTTTGACACCTTTTACAACATGACTTAAAACAATTTGTTTTAAAACATCGACAGGAACGAGATTAATATCAGGATAACCAAGTGTATTTACATAACCGCTTTTTACAAGAAATGCTTCAAATGCGGCATCTGTTGGTACAAAAAAGGTAAAACTATCTGCGGTATCTAATGTTGTCTCTAATTTTGTTAATTCAATTGCTTTATAATAAAGACTTAAATTCGTATTTGCTTTAAGTAAGCCGTAAACCGAATTATAATTCTGCTCTGCGCCACCAACATCCGGCAGTGAATCGTCGCATGAAGCCGCCATGGCAACCAGACACAAACACATTGCAATTTGCTTAATTTTATATATTATTTTCATAAGTTTATTTTTGATATTAAATCACTTTCTAAAAGATTCCAATTCAATAAATGAAAATCATTAGAAAGCTTTTAAATTATTATTTTAAGACAAAACCAAAATCATCAATAAGAATTGTATTTCCTCCAAAATTTCCAGACTCCTGAAACGTAATTTCTGTTATTTCTGCTGGATTTCCCACTGCACTAAAAGGAATTTCAATATAAGTCCAATCTGTTTTGAATGCTAAACTGAATGTTGCGCTATAATTTCCGTTTACGATCATATTCGCTGTTCCTGTTTTTTCTCCTTTTAAATTAATCCTAATACCCTTGTATTTAGTCATATCCACCTTAGTTTTGTCGATACCAACATACAAACCATTCCATCCGCCAGCTTTCCATTGAATACTTTTAGTTCCTTGTTTAGCATCTTTATCATAAGCTACATTATAACCATCGGCAGCATTCCATAAACCATCGTATGCTTTTATCGAAGTATAAGCATCATCGTAAATAGCGCTTCCAAAAGATTGCGAAGCAACAGTAGTTCCTGAAACATTCGTTATTGATAAGTTTTTATATTGGATATCATTTGGAACCTGAACTTTAATTTCTGTCAACGTAGAAGATATTGGTTCTACAGTAGTAGTGCCAAAATTAACTACAGGTCTAAGAAAATATTCTCCTGTTATGGTAATAATATCACCTGGATTTGGATTAATTGGAAATCCATTAATATTAGGAAATGGAGGTCTTATTTTTACATTATATACTAATGTACCAATGTTGGTTACGATTTTTAATTCGTCCATTTCATTGTAATACGGTGTTTTTTGATCTACACTAACTACAATAGCATTATCAGTAACAAAAGTTGGATTAAAAGTAGATTCTAAACCATTAAAAGAAATCGATTTTAAAGTTGCAAAACCGGAACCTCTAATAATATACGTATTTCCTGCATTAATGACATCAGTAGGTACATCAACTTGTCTGTCACCTTCTATTAAAGGATCATCAATAACTGATTTGCTAATTCCGGTAACGGCTAAAGTACCTGATGAACCTCCATCATCATTGGAGCAAGCACTTAGTAAAATTAAAATTGAAGCCAGAAAATAAAACTTCAACAACATTATATTTTTTAGATTTTTCATAATTGTTTTCTTTAAAGTTTATTTAAAAACATAAGGAACCGGAGCTTCTTTTAATTTTGGATTTTTTCTAACATCATTTGCTGGTTTAGGAAAAATAAAATCTGTTTCTACCGGCGTATAATGTTTTACTCCTTCATAATCTGAACCTCTGTCTTGTTTCGAAATAATATCAATTGCCTCTGCTCTTGGTAATCTGCCTAAATCATACCAATACTCTCCCTCAAAAGCAAATTCAACTCTTCTTTCATGAAATAAACCTGTATGTGTCAAAGGTGTATTTGCATCTAATTCGCTCAAACCTGCTCTTTTTCTAACAAGATTGTAAGATGCTTTTGCAGCAGCATTATTAGTTTCATCTGCACCTGCCATAATTGCTTCGGCATGAATTAATAAAAGATCAGCGTAACGCATGATATAATTACAATTACTCATAGACGCCCAATTGTCTGCAGGTCCCGTTTCTCCGGTAGCCTCACCTACAACATATTTTTTTACTGCCGCACCTGTTGCATCCAAAGCGTTTGGATATTTTGTTTTATCAAGGGTGAAACCAACAACGCCGTCTCCTTGCATTCCAGGATATGTGTCACCGTAAATCATATAAGATTCTTTTCTTCTTACATCTCCGGTTTCAAATGCTTCCTGAATATCATTTGAAGGAACGTAAACAGCTCCATAAGATGCATTGTTTAAAATTTCCAAACCATATTGAACATTCGATGGATTCCCAGCCTGATACTCATTTACAGCACCAGACCATTGCCATGAATAAATAGACTCTTCGTTATTGTTTTTGCTTGTTAAAAATAAATCTGAATAATTTGGTACAAGTGCAAACTCGCCAGAATTAATTACTTTTTCTGCCATTGTTTTTGCATTCGGATAATCTTTTTGATAAAGATAAATCTTTGCCAAAAATGCTTCAGCAGTTCCCTGAGAAACAAAAACATTTTCTGAACTTGCGCCTCTGGCTCTAACTTTTGCTTTAAGATTTGCTGCTGCATATTTTAAATCATTTTCAATGAATTTATATACATCTTCAATTCTGTTATTGTTTACCAACGGATTTTTTGCAAGTGCTAAATTATCCTCAATAATTGGCACAGGACCAAATAAACGAACTAAATAGAAATAAGAAATTGCTCTGAAAAAATGCGCTTCTGCAATTGTATTTTTAATTACATCAGGGCTTACACCAGCTTTCGCATTATTATTTAAATTATTAATCAAATCATTTGATTGCGCAATAACTCCAAAACATGATCTCCAAGGATCTGATAATATATAACTATCAGAAGTTAATTTAAACTGAATAACTTCATTTCCGTCAACATTAGACCAGCAATTTCCCGAAGACATTTCTGAAAGTGCAAAAAAACATTTTGTGAAAAATGGCGCCCACATTCTTCCATACATTCCATAAGTAGTACGCTGAACTTGTTCATCTGATGTATAAAAGTTATCACTTACATAACCATCTTGGGTAGGTCGATCTAAATAATCTTCACTACATGAAGCAGATAAAGTAAGCAAAACGCAAAGCGCTACGCTTTTAAAATTTATTTTATATATTTTCATAATCGTTTTATTAAAATTCTACATTCATTCCTAAAGTAATTGTTCGGTTCGTTGGGTAACGTCCGGAATCAATACCGCTCAATAAAGCATTTTGGTTATAATCTCCAATCTCCGGATCATAACCCGTGTATTTTGTGAAAGTGTATAAATTTTGAACACTTGCATAAAATCTAAGTTTACTTAATTTAGTTTTAGAAATAACATCCGATGGTAAGCTGTAAGCGAAAGTTAATTGCGAAATTTTCAAATAAGAACCATCTTCAACATAACGGTCAGAAATTGCAATATTTGGATGTCCGTCTCCGCCATCAGGTCTCGGATATTTAGCATTCGGATTATCCGGTGTCCAAAAATCAGCAGCTTCAGCCAATTGGTTTTCATATAAACGCTGATTTTTTGTAGCAGCTCTTCTGGTAAGGTTCATTACTTTATTACCTTGAGATCCTGTAAGGAAAATGGTAAGATCAAGATTTTTGTATCTAAATGAATTCGAGAAATTATAAGTAAATTTAGGTGCCGGATTTCCAATATAAGTCAAATCTTTTTCATCAATCAATCCGTCTTTGTTTTGATCTACATACTCAACATCTCCCAAAACACTTTTTACTGCTTTGTTTCCTGTAAATGGAATTGGTGCATTTGCCAATTGCTCATTTGTTCTTATAATTCCAACCGTTTGATAGCCGTAAAACTGACCTATTGGCTGACCAACTTCACTTTTTGTTACCGTTTTTGTGGTATAACCATTAACCTGAACATCTTTAATTAAGTCAAAGTTATCAACCAGACTCAATAATTTATTATTGTTTTTTGCGAATGTAACCGTAGCATCCCAAGAAAAATCTTTACTAAAATTGTTAGAATATTTTAAAGTAGCTTCGATACCTTCATTTCTTAAACTTCCTAAGTTTACTGTAGGAGCCGCCAAACCACCTTGATATTGTTCTAATCCTGTAACATAGGTTGGCAAAGGCAATACAAACAAAAATCCTGATGATTGTTTTCTGTATACATCTACACTTGCATTCAATTTAGATTTAAATAAACTAAACTCTAATCCCAGATTGGTATCTTCTGCCGTTTGCCATGTCAAATCAGGATTCGCAATATTACCTGCCGTAAAGAAATTTCCTAAAGCCGATTTAATGGTTTGAATGTTAGAAGCATATAACCCGCCGCTAATATTTTGGTTTCCTGTTTCTCCATAACTTGCTTTCAATTTAATATTATCTACAAAATCTTTTGTTCCTTCCATGAATTTCTCATTAGACAATTTCCAAAATCCTGAAATCGAAGGAAAGTAACCCCATCTTTTATCTTCGGCAAAATTAGAACTGCCGTCAGCTCTTATTGTAGCCTGTAAATAATATTTATTGTCATAATTATAGTTAAGAGAACCTGCAAAAGAGTACAAAGCATTTGCACCTTTATATTCGCTCGCTACCAAAGTCTTTTGATCTCCAAGGTTTATAGAGTGTACATCATTACTTAACAATCCGCTTATAGACTGGCTTCCGCCAAACCAATGAGAATCGTTTGCTTCCTGAATCCCCATTAAAGTAAAATTATGTTTTCCTAAAGAAGTATTGTACGTCAACATATTTTTAAGCGTTAAACCATACCAGGTATTCGCTCTTTCCTGAAGATGATTTACTTTATTTACAGCTGCTCCCCAAGTATAAGTAGGCTGAAATCCATCAAAATTTTGAATATTGGTAGAACCACCAAAATCAAAACGATAATCCAATCCTTTAGCCAATCTAATGGTAGAATAAAAATTACCCTGAAAATTCTTTTGAACCAATTTATTGGTATTCATCAAAGTACTTGCAACCGGATTAATCCAGGCTCCCTGTGATCCGTCTTTTGGCGGACCAGCATAAGTTCCGTCTAAATTTTTAACCGCAACATCAGGAGTCGATAATATTGTAGTACCAATAATACCATCGCTATAGCCTTCGATAGTTATATTTTGATTTGTTATACCGGCTGTTATAGAAACGCCTATTGTTAACCAATCTTTTACCTTTGATTCCAGATTAGTTTTAAAAGTATATCTTTTAAAATCAGACCCAATAACAACACCTTCCTGATTTAAATATCCCCCAGAAATATAATAATTGTTGTTATCTTTTGCTCCTGAAAAAGACAATTGGTGACTGTTCATTAAAGCAGTTCTGTATATTTCGTCCTGCCAGTTTGTCCCACTACCCAAAACAGAAGGTACTGCAAACTCATCTCTTGGCGCAACACCATAATAACTTGCCAATGCATTTTGCTGTGTGGCGTATTGGCTTAAATTCATTGTATCTAGCAATCTCGTAACCTTTTGAGTAGAAAGTGCTGTGTCATAAGTTATTTTTCCTGTACCTTTTTTACCTCTTTTAGTCGTAATAATTACAACTCCGTTTGAAGCTCTTGAACCATAAATTGCAGTTGCTCCGGCATCTTTTAAAATATCCATGGTTTCAATATCACTAGGATTCAAAAAAGCCAGTGGGCTATTGGTTACAGAACCTGTATTTGTACCTATATAACCACTTACAATTGTTCCTCCAGTTGACTGATTTGTTGCATCTCCTGAAATAGGAAGCCCATCTACAATATACAAAGGTTCATTTGATCCGCCTAAAGAGGCAGCACCACGAATTTTTACAGAAACATTTCCTCCCGGCCTGCCAGAGTTATTTGTAACTACAACACCTGCAGCTCGTCCTTGCAATAATTGTTCTACCGTAACTTGTTGGGAATCTTTAAAATCTTTGGCTGTTACAGTAGAAATTGAACCCGCAACATCTTTTCGTTTCTGGCTTCTATATCCTACGTTTACAAGTACTTCACGCAAATCTTCAGCACTAAGCTTTAGAACAACATTTATTTTACCTCCGCTTTTAACGTTTATAGTTTGGGAAACGTATCCAATAAATGAAACCGAAATATTTGAATTTGCAGGCACATCAATAGAATAATTTCCATCAAAATCTGTAGAGGCAGAAATTTTACTTCCTACGACCATTATATTGGCTCCGGGTATAGAAAGTCCCTGAGCATCAGAAACTATTCCTGTTACTTTTACCTGAGCCGTAACAAAATTACATGTCAGTAACAAGAATAAAATCAAAGGAACTAATCTGTGGTTAGCGTTCCAATGAATGAAGTTAGTCATTAGTCTTTTCATAATAAATGTTTGGTTAGTTTAAATTTGTTCTTCATAATTCAGTAATAAAGGGTTGTGGTTTACTTTCTAAATTATTTAACAAATCTATAACACAAGAAACGATTAAATTAATAGTATTATATCATTTGATGATAATATTTTTACTATAGCGCTTTAAAAAAACATATATGAAAAATAAAACGAATCTTTTTTACATTATTCGCAACGACCTACCCTTAAACAACTTGAAATTATAAATAAAAATTAACGAATAAGCGAAATGCAAACGTTTTCGTTAAAAATAATATTTGTTTGTGCAAAAAAAGTATCACTATAAAATTCGCTTTAATCCAGAAAAATCTTCCCTATACTGACTTGGTGTACAATTTTTAGTAGCTTTAAAACTACGATTGAAGTTGGCAATATTATTAAAGCCTGATTTAAAAGCAACTTCAGAAACGCTCATGTCTTTTTCAACCAGCCAGCGAGCCGCATATCCTATCCTAATATCATTGATATAATTGACAAAAGTTTTCCCGGTGCGTTTTTTAATGAATCGGTTAAATGAAATAATAGACATGCTCGCAACATTAGCAACATCCTCTAAGGTGATCTTTTCAGCAAAATGTTTTTGCACATATTCATAAACCACTTTCATTTTATCATAATCATCAAACGTATCATAATCTACTGTATAAGTAGAAAGCAGTCGCTGATTTCTGGAATTTGCCAAATCATATAATAAGGAAGTAATTTCCAAAAAGTAGTCCATACCATCTAGTTTTGAGAGCTTTACTAGTCTTGGCGTTAATTCTTCAGTAACTTTTTTAGAGAATAAAATACCATGAATCGATCGATTAAACATATCACGGATAGGATTCATAATTCGTCTCGACAATAAAGATTCATGAAATAAATCATTATGAAACTGAATTGTAATTTCGTGGATTTTTTTGCTTGTACATTTATTAAGTTCCCAGCCGTGATATAAATTTGGGCCAATTAAAACCAGTTCGACATTGTCAATTTCCTCAATATTATCTCCAACAACCCGCTTCACTCCTTTTCCATTTAAAATAAAATTGATTTCAAATTCAGGATGATAATGCACCGGAAAATCAAAATTATCTTTTACTCTGTCAAACACCAAAAAGCTGTCTCCCGCAGAAAGCGGAGCAATTTCTCTGTAAAAATTCTTAGCATTACTCATCCTGAAAACTGTTTTATAAAAATGATACTCAATTTTTTATTTGCAATAATATGATATATAATTGATAAAATAATATTAAATAGACTATAAACATCCGTTTATCTTTGAAAAATAGAATTATCATTATTTCAAAAACAACATCAATAATAAACATTAATCATTTTTAATAATATATCTTTTTAAAGTTTTAATAATTTTATATAAAAAACAATATCAAATTAAAGATCGAAAATTGAATTATAAAAAAGTCATTATTAATTTACCTTTTTATATCATATTACAGGAAAACAACTAAACTCTAAAATGAAAAAAAACATAATAACCTTAATAATTGCAGTATTTATAGGCGGTTCTTGTTCTTCTCAAAATAATAAGGCTAATACTAATTTGTCACTTTCAGATCATAAAGCAACACCTGAAACCGTTTCTCTATACAAAAAACTCAATAAACTAAGTCAGAAAGGATTTCTTTTCGGGCATCAGGACGATCTGGCTTATGGTGTAAAATGGAAATATGAAGATGGCAGAAGCGATATAAAAGATGTTGTTGGAGATTATCCCGGAGTTTATGGCTGGGACTTAGCGGGTCTGGAAAAAGACAGTCCTAACAATATAGACGGAATTCCATTTACCAAAATGAAGCAATATATAGAACAAAGTCACGAAAGAGGCGGAATTACAACGATAAGCTGGCATTTTGACAATCCTGCAACTGGAAAAAGTGCCTGGGACAACACACCAAATTCATTGAAAACAATTTTACCAGGCGGAGAAAATCATCAAAAATTTACCGTTTGGCTAGATAAAGCTGCTGCTTATTTGTTATCCTTAAAAGATAAAAAAGGGAAAAATATTCCAGTTCTTTTTAGACCCTATCACGAACTTACCGGCGGTTGGTTTTGGTGGGGAAAAGGAAACTGCACGCCGGAAGAATTTAAAGCTGCATGGAAATTTACCTTTGAATATTTACAGAAAAAAGGAGTTCATAACCTGATTTATGTCTACAACACAAGCAGTTTCAACACAAAAGAAGACTTTTTAGCTCATTATCCCGGAGACAATTACGCAGATATGATAAGTTTTGATTCTTATCAGAATAATGACGACAAAGAGGGGCAAAAATTCATCGCCGAAGTTCAAAATCAGTTAAAAATCATTAACGAAATTGGTATTGAAAAGCACAAATTAATTGCTGTTGCAGAGGCTGGTTATGAAGCAATTCCTGATCCAAAATGGTGGACAGGTACTTTACTGAAAGCCATTGGAGATTATAAAATATCGTACGTTTTATTATGGCGAAATCACGGCTGGCAGGAAAAAGAACAAAAAATGCATTATTACGCGCCCTATACCGGACAAATAAGTGAGAAAGATTTTGTTGATTTTTATAATTTGGATAAAACTTTATTTGAGAAGGATATCAATAAAAATTGAGAATTAAAAATTAAAAATCCGCGTCATCCGCGTGCTAAAAATTCAACACACAGAAACATTAAAACAACTAACCAAATCTAACCACAACCATAAAAAAAGACCTAAATGCACGATAAAATTAGTTTAAAAGAAAAAATAGGTTACGGTCTTGGAGATGCCGCATCATCCATGTTCTGGAAAATTTTCAGTATGTATCTTTTATTTTTCTATACAGATGTTTTCGGATTGGCACCTGCCGTTGTAGGAACCATGTTCTTGATTACCAGAATCTGGGATTCCTGTTTTGATCCGATTGTGGGAATCATTGCCGACAGAACAAAAAGCAAATGGGGAAAATTCAGGCCCTATTTATTATGGGTTGCCGTGCCTTTTGCCGTAATTGGCGTATTAACTTTTTACACACCTGATTTTGACGAAAAAGGAAAAATAATCTACGCTTACGTAACATATTCCGCAATGATGATGATCTATTCGTTAATCAATGTGCCATATGCATCCCTTTTGGGCGTAATGTCCTCTGACCGAAAAGAAAGAACCACTTTATCATCTTACAGAATGGTTTTTGCCTTTGGCGGAAGTCTTTTGGCACTTTGGTTAATCGAACCTTTAGTACAATATTTCGGCGGAAGCCTAAATTCCAAAACAGGCTGGCTGGCAACAATTTCCGTTTTTGGGGTTATAACAACAGCTTTTTTCTGGGGATGTTTTTTCTTTACCAAAGAAAGAGTAAAACCAATTGGTGACGAACAGGCGAATTTAAAAGAAGACTTAAAAGATCTGCTACAAAATAAACCCTGGTGGATTTTACTCGGAGCCGGAATTGGTGCTCTGGTTTTCAATTCCATTCGTGATGGAGCGGCCGTTTATTACTTTAAATATTATGTAAGCAGCAGTGTAAACTTTGATTTTTCACTTTTCGGAACCGATTTTCATATGACACCAACTTCTATTTATTTGGTTTTAGGGCAAGCAGCAAATATCATAGGAGTTATAATTGCAACGCCAATTGCAAATAAAATTGGCAAAAAGAAAACCTTTGTGGGCGCAATGGCATTGGCTGCACTTTTAAGTTTAGTTTTCTATCTCTTCGGAAAAGAAGATGTTTTCTTAATCATGAGTTTCCAGATTTTAATAAGCATTTGCGCAGGTTGTATTTTCCCGTTAATCTGGTCAATGTATGCCGATAGCGCCGATTATTCAGAGTGGAAACAAGGCCGCAGAGCCACAGGTTTGGTTTTCTCTGCCTCCTCAATGTCACAAAAATTTGGCTGGACCATTGGTGGTGCGGGAGCAGGATGGCTTTTAGGATATTTTGGTTTTCAGGCCAACGTAGAACAAACCGTTGCCACCCAAAACGGAATTCAATTAATGTTAAGCATACTTCCTGCCCTGGCAGCATTTATATCAGTCGCTTTTATTTTTTTCTATCCTTTATCTGAAGAAAAACTTCAAACGATCGAACAGGATTTAAATGAAAAAAGAGACCTGACTAATTAAAATATTACGGATACAGAAATCGATTTATATGACTACAATAACATCTTCGACTATTTTTCAAGACAGAAAAATAGCATTAGAAAAAGAACATACAACACTGATTGAGCAAAAAAATAAGCCTCAGGATCAGGCTGGAAACGGAATATATGAACGTTACAAAAACCCGGTTGTGACTGCAGCTCACGTACCATTAAACTGGCGTTTTGACCTCAACGAAAAAACAAATCCGTTTTTGCAGGAACGAATTGGCATGAATGCCGCTTTTAATGCCGGAGCCATCAAATGGAACGGAAAATATTTACTGGCCGTTCGTGTAGAAGGAATTGACAGAAAATCTTTTTTCGCTATAGCGGAAAGTCCAAACGGGATCGATAATTTTAAGTTCTGGGAAAAACCATGTGTAATTCCACAAACTGAAGAACCGGACACCAACGTTTATGATATGCGTTTGATCAATCATGAAGACGGTTGGGTTTACGGTATTTTTTGTACTGAAAGGAAAGATCCAAAAGCACCAAAAGGCGATACCAGTTCGGCTGTAGCCAATGCCGGAATCGTACGCTCAAAAGATTTAGTAAATTGGGAAAGATTGCCCGATTTAATTTCAAATACCGGACAACAGCGCAACGTGGTTTTACATCCCGAATTTGTAAACGGAAAATATGCTTTATACACACGTCCACAAGATGGATTTATTGATGTTGGTGCCGGCGGCGGAATTGGTTTAGGTTATGTTGAAGATATGACAAACCCAATTGTAAAGGATGAAAAAATCATCTTCGGAAAACAATATCACACTATTTACGAATTGAAAAATGGTCTTGGCCCCGCTCCTATCAAAACAGAAAAAGGCTGGCTGCATCTCGCACATGGTGTTCGTAATACCGCTGCAGGTTTACGCTACACACTTTATATGTTCATGACAGATTTGCATGATATTACAAAAGTAACACACGTTCCTGCAGGTCATTTTATGGGGCCAGAAGCTATTGAAAGAGTTGGCGATGTATCGAATGTTTTGTTCTCAAACGGATGGATTGAAGATACGGATGGAACTGTTTATGTATACTACGCATCATCTGATACAAGAATGCACGTTGCTGTTTCATCTGTAGAAAAATTAGTTGATTATGTTACCAATGCTCCCGCAGATACTTTTATTTCTGCAGGATCTGTAAAAACGATCATCAATCAAATTGAAAAAAACAACGCAATATAATTCACCGTGTCAACACAACTAAAGCAACTTAAAACCGAATTATCAGCTGAATTGGATTCAATTTTAGACTATTGGTCAAAAAATTCAATCGATACTAAAAATGGTGGTTTTATTGGTCAGATTGATAACGATGAAAATGTTATTGAAGATGCAGAAAAAGGTTCTGTTTTAAACGCCAGAATTTTGTGGTCGTTTTCGTCAAGTTATCAAATCACAAAAAATGAAGAACACAAAGAGATTGCAAAACGCGCTTTTGAGTTTCTTTCAGCCTATTTTTATGATGTTGAATTTGGCGGATTATTTTGGAGCATCAATGTTGATAAATCACCAAAGGATACAAAAAATCAAATCTACGCTTTAGCTTTTGCCATTTACGGACTGTCTGAATATTATGCTATTTCTAAAGATGAAAAAGCTTTGGCAATAGCTATAAATTTATATTTAAGAATAAAGAAAAATAGCTACGACCCAATAAACAAAGGCTATCTGGAAGCTTTTACAAGAGATTGGCAATCTATCGATGATTTGCGTTTGAGTGAAAAAGATGCCAACGAAAAGAAAACAATGAACACACATTTGCATATTGTTGAGGCATATGCAAATTTGTTTAAGGTTTGGAAAGACAAAACACTTCAAAACGATATTATCGAATTATTACAAACTATAGAAGAACATTTCATCAATACCCAAACCGGGCATTTACGTTTGTTTTTTGATGAAAACTGGATAGAAAAACCAGATGTGATTTCATACGGCCATGATATCGAGGCAGCGTGGCTTTTGCTGCAATGCGCCGAAATTTCTGAAGATGAAACTTTAATCGCCAATTACAAAAAACACGCCATTCAAATGGCAGAAGTGACCAAAGAAGGTTTAGATACTGACGGCGGTTTATGGTACGAATTTGATCCCGAAAAGAATGAACTAATTGCCGAAAAACACTGGTGGGTTCAGGCCGAAGCTTTAATTGGTTTTTACAACGCTTATCAATTAACAGGAAATGAAATTTATTTAGACATAGTTTTAAAAAACTGGGATTTTATAAAAAACCACATTCTGGACACTAAAAATGGCGAATGGTTTTGGGGAATTTACCGTGATAATTCCCTGATTGAAAAAGACAAAGCCGGATTCTGGAAATGTCCGTATCATAATAGTCGTGCTTGTATGGAACTTATTCACCGCATTAAAACAGCCTAAAAATGAAAAGTACTTTTTTCAAAATAGCATTTTTAAGTCTTTTTGTTTTGGCTTTTATAAATTGTTCTTCGGATAAAGAAACAGATAATGAAATCATCGTAGATCCTCCTGTGCAGGATGATGCTTTGACAACGCAAAATGTTACCAATTATATGGTTGATGCTAATGCAACTAAAGAAACTATAGCTTTATTTTATAACTTAAAAATACTTGCAAAAACAAAAGTTGCTATTGGTCAGCAAGATGCTTTTAATAGTTTTTACCAAGATGCTGCGGGCGACTCTGACATTAAGAAAAATACAGGTTTTGATCCAGCCGTTTTGGGTTCTGATTTTATGTTTATTACCGATAAAAATAACAATAATCAGGCTGATAACTGGTTTTATCAACAAGAATTAAAAATTACAAATGATGTGAAAGTTGCTTACGCCAAAGGCATGATAAATACTTTTAGTTGGCATTTGAGAGAACCTAACAATGAAGATTCTTTTTATGCTGCCGATATGACATCGGAACAAAAAACCACTGCTTTTAAAAGTATTTTGCCTGGCGGAGCAAATCACGAATGGTACAAGAAAAAACTCGATAAAGTTGCCAGCGTTGTTTTAAATTTAAAAGGCGCAAATGGAGAATTGATTCCAGTAATTTTTAGGCCATTTCATGAATTTGACGGAAGCTGGTTTTGGTGGGGCGCTAATTTTTGTACTGCTGATGAATACAAAACCGCGTATCAATTTACGGTTGATTATTTGAAAAACACAAAAGGAGTTCACAACATTTTATATGCATTTTCGCCTGACAACTCCTATACTACAGAAACCAATTATTTAAGCCGATATCCAGGAGATAAATATGTAGATATTCTGGCAATGGATAATTACGGAGATTTTGATAATCAAGGTTCTGCCGGAGCTGCAAAAGCAAATTTGAAACTAAAAACTATTTCTGATCTGGCGAAAACGAAAGTAAAAATCGCCGCTTTGTCAGAAACTGGTTTTCGCGTTACAAGTTCTAATTCGCCTATAACAGATTGGTTTTCGTATTATTTATATAGTGCATTAACATCAAATAGCGTAGAAATCAGTTATGTAATGTTCTGGAATAACAACACTGACGGTTATTATGTTCCGAATGGTTCTGTTTCGAATGCTACTGATTTCAAGACATTTGCAGAAAAGCCAAAATCGGCATTGGTGAATTCGTTGCCGAAAATGTATGAATTGCCGAAGTAAATTAGTACAGAAATAGCACGCGGATTTGACGGATTAAAACTAATTTACACAGATTTATTCTTATTTTTTGTCTTTTTTTGTCTTTTTTTGTCATTCCGAGGAACGAGGAATCTTCGTAAGAAGCTCGACAAAGATTGGCGATTCTCTGGATGGAGTTACTTGCGGAGATTCCTCGTTCCTCGGAATGACAAAACAGTGGAATTGGAATCAATTAACGAAACTGACAAAAAAGAACTTCTTATGAAACCTAAAGCCATAGCCCTGATAGAAGTGAAAATCCTTTTGTGCCGGGGTTCGGCACAAAAGATTGAAACGGATAGCAGGATTAGCTCCTAAAAATATAAATGATGAAAAATAATTTTCTAAAAACCTTCGGATTAGCTTTAATTTTTTCTGTAGTCGCTTGTAACGCGCAGGAAAGAATTACGGTAAAAGGAACGCAATTTTATAAAGGCGACAAACCATATGCCTACATTGGAACCAATTATTGGTACGGAAGTTTGCTGGCTTCAAAAAAAGTGGGCGACCGAAAAAGATTGCTTCGCGAACTGGATTTCATGCAAAAAAATGGTATTGATAATTTGCGTATTCTGGTTGGTGCCGATGGTGGAAAATACGATTTTACGGTTCGTCCGGCATTACAATACGAGCAGGGAAAATATGATGATGATTTGCTTGACGGATTGGATTTTTTGATTGCTGAAATGAGCAAACGTAAAATGTATGCGGTTTTGTATTTGACGAATAACTGGGAATGGTCTGGCGGAATGTCGCAATATCTGGAGTGGAATGGCAAAGGCACAATTCCGGTTCCGAATATTGCTCCAAATACCTGGCCTCAATTTATGTCGTATACCGAACAATTTCATAGTTGTGAACCTTGTATGAAAGCTCTGGAAGATCATGTAAAATTTATTATTGGAAGAACAAATCAATATTCTAAAAAGAAATATAACGAAGACAACACCATTATGGCGTGGCAGGTTGGAAATGAACCAAGACTTTTTACAGTAGAAAACGAAGCAAAATTTACGATTTGGCTAAATAATATTGTGAATTTGATTGATAGCTTAGATAAAAACCATTTGGTTTCGACTGGTTCTGAGGGAAAAAACAGTTCGAATGACAGCATGGAAATTTTTGAACGCACACACCAGAATCAGAATATCGATTATTTGACGATGCATATTTGGCCTAAAAACTGGAATTGGTTTAAAGCAGAAAATGCTGAAGCCACAATACCAAAAACAATCGAAAATGCTGGGAAATATATTGACGATCATATTAAGGTGGCTAATAATTTGAAAAGACCGATTATTATTGAAGAATTTGGTTTACCAAGAGAAAATGAAAATTTGAATGCGGGCGCTTCTTCTCTTTATCGCGATCAATTTTACAGTTATATTTTTGAAAGAGTTCTTGAAAGTCATAAAAATGGCGGTCCTTTACAAGCAGCAAATTTCTGGGGATACGGCGGTGAAGGAAAAGCGGTCAACGAAACTGGCAAATGGAATCCCGGCGAACCGCTAACAACAGATCCTCCGCAAGAACCACAAGGATTGAATTCTGTTTTTAATGGAGATAAATCGACTTTGGAAATTGTAAAAAAATACAATAAACAATTGAAGTAGTTAAAATTTTAAACCATATAAGTTCATTTAAGAGATTATAAGCTGAACTTTGCGCTATTAATTACATGAACTTATATCACTTATATGGTGAAAAATATTCCAATATGAAAAATCTATTTGTTCTTTTTTGTTTCTTTTTCTTAAACCTTTCTTTTTCACAGAAGAAACAAGACTTTATTTTAAAATCTCCTGATGGAAAAATTGAGGTTAAAATTGCTGTAAATGATAAAATTTCGTGGACTATTTCACATGAAAAAGATTTGATTTTGGCACCTTCTGAAATGTCTATGACTTTAGAAGGAAATACTGTTTTAGGAAAAAATGCTGTAGTTATAAATTCGAAAAAAGAAAGTGTTGATGCTTCATTTGAAACTCCGTTTTACAAAAAGAAATCGGTTCAAAATAAATACAATCAACTGGTTTTAGATTTTAAAAATGATTTTAGTATTGAATATCGTGCTTTTGATGATGGCGCTGCGTATCGTTTTATAACGAAAAAGAAAAAACAAATTACAGTTCAATCAGAAGAAGTTGTTTTGAATTTCGATCAGGATTACAATACTTTAATGCCGTATGTTCGTGATTTAAGAAATCCGAAAGATCCATTTATTTCATCGTTTGAATCGCATTATGAGAACAAAAAAATAAGCGAATTTGCAAAAGATACTTTGGCCTTTCTACCTTTTTTAATTGATTATAAAAACCATAAAAAAGCGGTATTTCTTGAGGCGAATTTAGAAGATTATCCGGGTTTATTTGTAACGAATAATAGTTCTAAATCTGGTTTTGAATCACGCTTTTCTAAATATCCGTTGAAAGAAACAAACGGTGGATTTAACAACCTCAACAAATTAATTACCGAAAGAGCTGATTATTTGGTTAAAACCAAAGGAACCCGAACTTTTCCGTGGAGAGCGATTGTGATTTCTGAAAATGATTCGGCTTTAGCCAATAATGATATGGTTCAAAAATTATCCGAACCATCAAAAATAAAAGACGTTTCGTGGATAAAACCCGGAAAAGTAGCCTGGGATTGGTGGAACGACTGGAACATTTATAATATCGATTTCAAAGCCGGAATCAATACCCAAACGTATAAATATTACATTGATTTTGCCTCAAAAAACAAAGTCGAATATGTGGTTTTGGATGAAGGCTGGAGTATAGAAACCGACATTATGAAACACAATCCTAATATAGATTTAGAAGCTTTAATCGCCTACGCGAAAGAACGAAACGTTGGTATTATTTTGTGGAGTTCGTGGATGGCGTTAAATAATAACATTGATGGTATTTTTGAGAATTACGCCAAACTCGGAATCAAAGGTTTTAAAGTTGATTTTATTGATCGTGATGATGCCAAAATGGTAAATTCAGTTTATGATATTGCTCAAAAAGCAGCGAATCATAAATTACTTTTGGATTTTCACGGCATGTACAAACCAACCGGAATTCAGAGAACTTATCCGAATATTCTAAATTTTGAAGGCGTAAAAGGATTAGAAAACAATAAATGGACACCAAACGACGATGTTCCGTTATACGATACAACAATTCCATTTATCAGAATGATGGCCGGTCCAATGGATTACACACCGGGCGCCATGCGAAATGCTACAAAAAGCGAATTCAAACCGAGTCATTCTAATCCGGTAAGTCAGGGAACAAGATGTCATCAGCTGGCATTGTACACTATTTTTGAAGCGCCTTTGCAAATGATGGCTGATAGTCCAACGGCTTATATGAAGGAACAGGAAAGCACTGATTTTATTGCTAAAGTTCCGACTACTTTTGATGAAACAGTTTCCTTAAATGGCGAAGTTGGAAAGTTTGTAACAATTGCCAGAAGAAAAGCAAACACCTGGTATTTAGCCTCCATTACCAACTGGGATTCACGAGAAATTACAATTGATTTTTCTTTCCTCGAAAAAGGCAAAAAATTCGAAGCCGAAATTTTCTCTGACGGTTTAAATGCTGATAAAGCTGCAAACGATTATAAAAGAGAAATTATTACCGTTGATTCGACAACGAAGCTAACATATCGTTTGGCAAGTGGCGGTGGTTTGGCTATTATTATAAAATAAATAGAAAATCCGTATTCTATGCTTTTTCAAACCCGACATGTTTTTAAAACCTGTCGGGTTTACGATTTTTTAATCCCACAAAAAAACTGGACTAAAGTCCAGCTCTACAATATGGATCGAGCCAAAGGCTCTTTTACAGTTCCGAAGGAACAAATTATATTGTAGGGCTGGACTTCAGTCCAGTTTAGATTATGTATTGGAAATTAAGATAATATCTTTTCAATCGCATTCAATTCATCTTGTTTAAATTCCATGCTTTGTAAACAATCAATATTATTATTTAATTGACGTACAGAACTTGCTCCAATTAAAACCGACGTAATTCGTTTGTCTTTTTGCAACCATGCCAAAGCCATTTGTGCTAAAGATTGATTTCTATTTTTAGCAATTTCATTCAGCTGAACTAATTTCTGAATTCTTTCTGCCGTAACCTCATTTTCTTTTAAATGTCCGTTTGGGTTATGTGCTCTTGAGTTCTCTGGAATTCCGTTTAGGTATTTATCTGTCAAAAGCCCTTGTGCCAGAGGCGAAAATGCAATACAGCCTACTCCTTTTTCTTCCAAAACATCCAATAAACCATTTTCTACCCAACGTTCCAGCATAGAATATTTTGCCTGATGAATCAAACACGGCGTTCCTAATTGTTTTAAAACATCGACTGCAACACGCGTTTGCTCTGCCGAATAATTACTTATACCAACATACAATGCTTTTCCGCTTCTTACGGCGTAATCTAAAGCCTGCATGGTTTCTTCAATTGGCGTTTCGGGATCTGGTCTATGCGAATAAAAAATATCGACATAATCGACCTTCATTCTTTTTAAACTTTGATCTAAACTTGACAGCAAATATTTTCGGGAACCCCAATCGCCATAAGGTCCATCCCACATGGTGTAACCGGCTTTTGTTGAAATTATGATTTCGTCACGCAGATTTCCCTGAAAATTATGCCAAAGGATTTTACCAAAATTATTTTCCGCAGAACCTGGAACGGGTCCGTAATTATTAGCTAAATCAAAATGGGTAATTCCTTTATCAAAAGCCTCTACTGCAATACTTTCAGCATTATCAAAATTATCTACAGAACCGAAGTTATGCCATAGTCCTAAAGAAATTTCAGGTAATAATAATCCGCTTTTTCCGCATCTGTTATATTTCATTGTTTTAATTTATAGGTTGTAGTTTTAATAGATTTTAAAAATACAAAAAACTCCCGAAGTTTTGCCACAAAGACACTAAGACGCTAAGCTTTTTATTCAAATTAAAAATCGCCACGAATTCACGAATTAATTGTTTAAAAATTCATGGAGAAAAATAAACTACAATAATTAAAAATCTAATTCGTTTTTAATATTTTAAATTTGTTTAAATAATAAAACTATGGAAAATAGATCCCAAAATTTAATTTCGATAAACCCAGATATCAGATTTGGCAAACCTACAATTACAGGAACCAGAATTTGTGTTTCAGATATTCTTTTGTGGTTGTTAAAAGGAATGTCTTTTGATGAAATTATTGAAGATTTTCCTCAATTAAAAAAAGAACATATTCTTGCTGCTCTGGTCTTTGCTTCTCAAATATAATAACTCTCGCAGATTTTGCAGATTTAGGAGATAAAAAATCTGTCGAATCTGCTAAATCTGCGCGAAAAAAAAATCGCCAAAAATTCACGAATTTTTAAACAATCAATTCGTGAATTCGTGGCGAAAAAAAAACTTCGCGTCTTAGCGCCTTCGCGGCAAAACCTATTCTTTTATCTCAAAACCACTTTCCAAACCTTTATCAGAACTTCCTCCAACCATAATTTTAAAAGTTCCAGGCTCAACTAAATAATTTCCTTCATTATCATAAAAACCAAGTTCTTTATTGGTTAAAGTAAAAGTTACCGTTTTAGTTTCTCCTTTTTTCAGGTTTACCAATTCAAAACCTTTTAATTCTTTTATTGGGCGAACTATACTGGCAAATTCATCGTGAATATATAATTGTACTACTTCTTTTCCATCATAATTTCCAGAGTTGGTAACGGCAACGCTAACCTGAACATTTTCTCCTTTGGCAAAAGCCGTTTTATTTATTTTTAAATCTTTATAATCGAATTTGGTATAACTCAATCCAAAACCAAACGGAAATTGAGGCGTTTTCTCCACATCCATATAATGCGACCAAAACACGTTTTTATCACTGTCAATTGGTCTTCCTGTGCTGTATTTGTTGTAATAAATCGGCACCTGACCTACATTTCTCGGAAACGACATTGGCAGTTTTCCACTCGGGTTATAATCTCCATATAAAACCTGCGCCACGGCATTTCCGGTTTGAGTTCCCAATTGCCAAGCTTCAACAATTGCAGGAACATGTTCTGCAGCCCACGGAATACTCAACGGACGTCCATTATTTAAAACCAAAACTATATTCGGATTCACTTTATAAATTTCTTCTAATAATTCTTGTTGTAATCCCGGCAAATTCAAATCTGTTCTGCTTCTTCCCTCACCGCTTTGAAAACCGTATTCTCCCAAAACCATAACCACAACATCAGCATTTTTCGCTGCAGTTTTTGCTGCTTCAAATCCGCTTTTATCTGTTGTATTAAAAACTGTTTCTGTCAGGAAAGTAGCTTTTTGAGATAATAAATCGACACCTTTTTCAAAAGTTAATTGATTGTCTTTATATTGCTGCATTCCTTCTAAAACCGAAACCGCCGTATTATCATCAGCCGCAATTCTCCAGCTTCCAAGCGGACTATTTTTATCATTTGCCAAAGTCCCAATCAAAGCAATTTTTTGTCCTGATTTCTTTAGCGGAAGCAAATTCTTTTCGTTTTTCAACAATACAATCGACTTTTTGGCCATGTCTAAAACGCCTTCATTGTTTGCTTTACTTCCCACAACTTCTTTTTCGCGTTTCTCGTCACAATATCGGTACGGATCATCAAATAATCCCAATTCAAATTTCACGCGAAGAATTCTGCGAACGGCATCATCAACCAAAGCTTCTTTTATTTTTCCTTCTTTTACCAAACCAGTCAATTTCGCTACATACAGATACGATTCCATATCCATGTCAGAACCTGCAATTACGGCTTTTGCCGTTGCATCGGCTTCGTCTTTTGCGTAACCGTGGGCGATCATTTCGCGAATCGAAGCATAATCAGAAATTACAAATCCGTCAAACTTCCATTTTCCCTTTAAAATATCTCTTTGCAGAAAAACATTTCCCGTTGCCGGAACGCCATTCAACGTATTAAATGAATTCATAAACGTACGAACTCCAGCCTCTACTGTAGCTTCAAAAGGTGGCAAAACAGAGTTGTACAACTTAGAATTACTAATATCTACAATATTATATTCCAATCCTGCTTCAACATAACCATACGCTGCAAAGTGTTTTGCGCAGGCCGCAATCGTATTTACTTTAGCCAAATCAGCGGTTGTTTCACCCTGAAAACCTTTTACCCTTGCGTAACCCACTTTGCTTCCTAAATACGGATCTTCCCCCGCACCTTCCATCACACGCCCCCAACGCGCATCGTTTGCAACATCGACATTAGGTCCAAATGTCCAGTTTATTCCAGATGCCGAAGCCTCATCAGCAGCAATCGCCGCCGATTTTTTAATCGCTTCTAAATCCCAACTCGCCGCTTCTGCCAGCGGAATCGGACTTAACGTTTTATAACCATGAATAACATCAAAACCAATGATAAGCGGAATTCCTAAACGGGTTTCTTCAACCGCAATTTTCTGTACAGCACGAACTTCTTTTACACCACGAACGGTTAGCATCGATCCAACCCATCCTTTTCGCAAATGTTCATATTTTAATTCGGCTGTTCCGCCTTTTGGAGCTGGTCCTGTTACATCCCAAAATCCATTATATTGGTTCATTTGCCCCACTTTTTCTTCCAGCGTCATCAAAGGCAAAAGCAAATCGATACGTTGTTCTATGGTTTTATTTTTATCTAAATAAGGTTTTTTCTGTGCATTCATATTTCCAACTGTAAACAGGGCAAAAACCCCAATAGTTATTATTTTTTTATTTTTCATTGGTTAGTTAGTTTAGTAATTTGGGCGTGTCCCTTCGGGTCGGGCTATTCGCTACAAGTCCTCGCACTTCCTGCGTCAGGCTGTGGGCTTTCCACTGCTATCCCTCACGCGATTTACGGTAAACGAGAACTTTTTTATTTTCAAAAGAATTCTACTTTATTCACAGTCTTGTCATCCTGAGCGTCCCGAAACTTCCGGAGAAGGAACGCAAGTAACTCGACAAAGATTGTCGATTCAGTATGCGAAGTTTCTAGTGCGATCTCTCCTCTGTCGAGATTGACAAACTTTGTGTTCATCACTTTACGGGACTTCTCCCGAAGTTTCGGGACGCTCAGTCTGACAAAAAACAAAATAAAATCAGTGACAATCTTTTAAACCCGTAAAATCCGTGGCCAATTCTCTACTCGACAATAAAACAAGACGCCGGCAAATTCGCTTTATTAAACAAATCAGATTGTATTGTATTTCCCCAAGCGAATCTTACTTTCACGGGATTTTCAACTTTCTTGCTTACCAAAATCACCTGATTATTTTTTATTGAAGCTTCTGCAGGAAAGAAAATTCCATCGGCTCCAGCCAATTCAAATTGATTCGAAATTTTATTTTTAAAATGCAATCCTTCTGCATAATCAAACGAAACAATTACTTTATTTTTTTCGACTTTAAAATCTTTAAAAAGTGGTCCGTTTACCAAATTAGACTTTAGTCCCGAAGCTTCGGGATACGTTTCTGCCAAAGCCAAATTCGCCAAACGAATTCCGACATCTTTTTTATTCTTTGGATGAATATCAATTGTATCAGAAATATCAGAAGTCAAAACCATTCCAGTTTTCGGAACTTCTTTTAAAATTTTTCTTTGAGAATTTCTAACAATAACATTTGAGAAGTTATTGCTGCCCGTTTTGTACGGCGCAATTTGAACAAAATAAAAAGGAAATTCGTCCTGCCAAGCTTTTCTCCAAGACGTAATTAAAGCCGAAAGTGTTTTATTATAAACCAATGAACCAACATTCGATTCACCCTGATACCAAAGTGTTCCTGCAATTTTAAAACCCGTAATTGGATAAATCATCGCATTATAAGCACGTCCCGGTTGGCGTGGTCCGTATTCTTGTTCGTTGAGTTTTTTGGCATTTTCTAATAAAACAGGATCATTTTGCACGACTTCTTCCGGTATCCAGATTTCTGCCGGAGTTCCGCCCCAATTGGAAGAAATTAATCCGATTGGAACATTTTTTAAATCTTCTCTCAAACGTTTGGCAAAAAAATAGCCAATCGCGCTGAAGTTTTTCATCGTTTCCGGAGTCGATTCGACCCAATTTCCCAGCAAGTTATTTTGTGGCGTTGTCGCAGTTAATTTCGGAACGGTAAAAAATCTGATATTAGGATTTGCCGCATTTTTCATTTCCTCTTCGCCATTGTCAATTCCCCAGCTTGCAGACATTTCCATGTTCGATTGTCCCGTGCAAAGCCAAACTTCACCAATCAAAATATTTTTAAGAACAACTTCATTATATCCTTTTATCGAAATGGTAAAAGGTCCGCCGGCTTCTGGCGTTTTAATATGCAATTCCCATTGCGCCTGATTATTGGCGACCACTTTATATTCCTGATTATTCCAGCTCGAAACCAATTTGATTTCTTCTTTTGGACTTGCCCAACCCCAAATTTTGACTTCAGCATTGCGCTGTAAAACCATATTGTCGCCAAAAATATTCGGAAGTGTAACGTTTGCCATCATAGTACTGGAAATCAATAGAAAGAAAACAAACTTAAATATATTATTTTTCATTTAAGAGCTTTTTTAGAAATGGAGCATATTCAGCTGCTAAAACTTTGTGATCATTAACATCAGGATGCCCTAAACAACCTTTTGGAGTCATTGGTTTAAATTTAAAAATCAAGATTGGTTGATGTGTTTTGTCTTCCGCGAAAGCGTTTTTAACTTTCTTCAGACAATCTTCAAAAACTAATGCTCTTTCTCCGCCTACCATTGGGCTGTTTGTGATCACAATTTGTGCTTTCGGATTATGTTTGTACAACATTTTTATAAAGTTGATGTAGTTTGAAACATGCTTTTCAGCATTAAAAGGAAGACGCTCTTTTTTGCCATCTCCACCAGAAAAATCATTGGTTCCCAAAGCAATACTGATAATATCAGGCTGAAAAGCAAAATCGTATTTAGGTTTAGAATTGTCTTTGGTTAAATATAAATTCTGATAAACATCAGGCATTATCGCTTCGTCTTTGTTCTCGTCGTTCCAGTTTCTATACATTCCAATTCCGGAAACGGAGCTTACCAAATAATCAACATCAATTTTTCTTGAAATTCTGGGGCCATAAGCAAAATAACCATTATGATGATCCATATATTCTCCCTTATCACAATCAACTGAATCACTCGCAGCAGCACAAGTAATAGAATCACCAATAAATTCGATTTTCTTTTTCTTCTTTGCAGAAATTGAAGTTAGTTTTGCTGTTGTCCCGGCAAATAAAATATTTCCGCTTTGAGCTTCGGTATTTTTATAAATTTCAAGTCTATGGACTTTTTTGTTAGTTGTAGTTTTTATTGGAAAAGACTGAACTGCGCCTTTTTCAATTCTTATTTTTCCCAAATATTTTCCATCTAAGACCAACGAAACATAATTATGATGTTCGTACGAATCAACACTTTGAAGCGAAATTGAACATTCGGTTCCAGTAAAATTAAATGAAACAGAAGAAGCTGTTCCAATTAAAATTACTTTATTATTTTCAAGTTTATCAACTCGGCCGTTATAAAGAAATGTATTGGTTTTGTTTTGAGATTGAGAAACAACCGAAACCATCAAAAACAGAATTAAAAGCGGTATTTTTTTTAGAAACATAATATTATTCGTTAAATCTAAATGAGATTCACAAATATATCTGAAATAAGGTTTTAAAAAAGATACTAAAACATCAAAAGACAATAAAAAAACACCAAAATATTATATTCTTTTTTACGTTTTATTATTCACATCAAAACCTCGTAAAGAACTATTGCTTTGATATTCAAAAGCTACGCGCTATCTTTATAAATTAATGTTCTGATTCAACTTCAAAAAAAATGAAATCAAGTCTCTATATATTATTTTTTTCTGCCATTTTATGTTCTTCGTTTACTTGTAAAAAAGAAGATAAAACAGAGGCAATTCAAATTCAGAAACCATCAACTAAAATCGACCGCGATTCTATTGTCAGTTACGCTAAAAACTATATAGGCGTTCCGTATGTATATGCAGGAAGTGATCCGAAAAAAGGATTTGACTGTTCCGGATTTGTGAGTTATGTTTTTAAAAATTTTGGCATGACTTTACCCAGAAGCTCCAGTGGTTATAAAGATTTGGGAACTGCATTAAATCCTGAAGAATTTAAAGTTGGTGATATTTTGGTTTTCTACGGCTATAAAGACAGAACTGTTGTGGGACATCTCGGCATTATTTGCGAGGCTAATGGAATGCAATCTAAATTTATTCACGCTTCATCTGGAAAAGTGCAAAGCGTTACTATTACTTCATTAGACACGGAACATTACACAAAACGTTTTTATAAATGTATTGATGTAATTTCTAAGTAAGGTATTTTTTTGCCACGAATTGCACGAATTATCACAAATTAAATATCATGCTTTTCCGCCCATAAAAATTGGTGGAAATTCGTGAAATTCGTGGCAGAACTTTTTTAAAATTTATTCCTCAGTCAATAATTTGATTAAACTATCATCTCTTTTATAAACATCTTTATAAAAATTCAAATTTCCGTCTCGATCTACCCAAGCAGTAAAATAACCAATGTAAACGGGAACTTTCTTTTTTAGACTCACCCAGTTTTCTTTTCCTGCGTGCATTGCTTTATCAATTCTGGCAGGCGTCCACGAAGGATCTTGTTTTAAAAGTTCGATTGCCAATTCTCTTGGTTTTCCTACACGAACGCAACCATGACTAAAAGCTCTGTTTTCTCTTTCGAACAAACTTTTTGCAGGCGTATCGTGTAAATAAATATTATTTGAATTTGGGAATAAAAACTTCACTAAACCAAGCGAATTATTTTTTCCGGGTAATTGACGAACAGCACCGTTATTCCATTCCAGATTTTTCTGAGCCAGGTAATTCTTGTTCTTAGCCATTCCGGGTTTTATTTCACTTTTAATGATACTTGGAGGAACATTCCAATACGGGCTAAATACGATATTGTTCATCATTCCGCTAAAAATAACGGTTTTATTCATTGTTTTTCCTACCACGACCGGAGATACAAATGCAATATCATGATTGCGAATTAAATACAATCTAAATTCCGGGATGTTGACTTCGATATATTCTTTTCCTTTTTCAAGTTCAGGATCTATCCATCGGCAACGTTCCATATTAGCAATTATGGTTTTGATTCTTTCTGAAACAGTAACATTGAGCTCAGCAATATGTTCTGGTAAAATGATGTTTTTTGGAGTTAAACCGTGGTGTAATTCATAAGTTCTAATAGCTTTTATTAAAGTAGAATCACATATATTACTTTTAGTATCTTCTTTAAGATCTCCGGTTACGTAAAGTCTTTCTCTTATTTGCCCAATTGAAGCTACAGAATCTCCTAATTTAAAACTTTTAAAATCGACGTCAGTCTGAATGGCTTTCCATCCTCCTTTCTTTTCAATTTCTCTGTATTCATGCAGTGCGTCACGAAGCTTATAATATTGACTGAACATCTTGCTCTTTTTGTCATCACTAATCGTAGCTTTGTTATAAATAGAATCTGAAAAAACCTGATAATTGACTTTTTTTCGTGGCAAAAGCCATTCCAGCTCTCTTGAGGTTTTTTCGTCTACGCCAGAAACTTTCTGAACGTAATAAAAATACAAGTTTGAGATCATTAAATCAGTATCTGATTTTGATAACTTATTTTCAGCGGTATGTTCAAAAACAGGATTGATTTGTTCCTTATACGGAAAATTAGCTTTTAAACCTTCCTGTTCTAATCCTTTGTATTTATTGAATAAGGTATTTCCGTACTCTACAACACCTTTGTTGTCCAGCCACAATTGAGTCGATTTATTTTTCTTGTATAAAGCAAAAACCTCATTCTGAAACTTAATCAGTTTAGGATATGTTTTATAAAAAGCGGAAATACCAGCACTATCGATTTTAATTTTCAGTTCAGGAACTACTTCCTCTGAAGGTTTTTTTAATATTTCTTTGCTTTCTTCTTTCTTATTACAAGAAAAAACAGCCATAAGAAGCACAAAAGCAACAATCGAATAGAAAATTTTCATAATGATTTTTTCAATAAAAATAGAAAAGTTTTGATACAAATAACGCTTTTACAAAAAATAAAGTCACTCACTTACGAACAATTATATTCTTTTAAAACAATTTAATTAATGAGCATAAAAAAACTCCGGATACATTACATATCCGGAGTTTTCCCCTTTATAATCAACCTTTTATTTTTAGATAACTGTTCCTTTTAATGTAAGGATTTTTGGTGTTTCTTCTGCACTTGTTGTTACAGTAACTGTTTTTGTAAATGCACCTTTATTTGCTGCATTATAAGTTGCTGTTACTTTTGCTGATTTACCTGGTAAAATTGGCTCTTTTGTGTAATCTGTTGCTGTACAGCCACAAGATCCTTTTACATTGGTAATTACAACGGCAGTTTTTCCTGTATTTTTAAATTCGTAAACAATTGCTTTTGGTGTTCCTTGCGGAATCTCACCTACATCAACTGTTTCTGCTTTCCAAAGTATGGTTGATGCTGCAATTGTACTGTTTTCATTTGTGTAAACTAATGACTGAACTGGCGCTATAGCAGAGAAAGACATTAATCCTAAAGCTAAAGCCAGCATTGAAATTTTGATAATTTTCATAATAAATTTATTTAAAGTGGTTTATGGTTAAATTTCCTTTATCAAAAGTAGTTTAGATAAAAACAATTCGCTGTTAAGCGGTTTCAAATGTTTGTTAACGACTTGTTAACGGATATTTTTCATTTAGTTTCTTTTAATTTTTAACTATATTACACTATCAAAATACTTTTCATTGAAAATAAATAAACTCAACAGTATCATTCTTTTAGGACTTATTGCTATCATAGGTATTTTGGTAGCACAATTACTTTGGACCAGAGAAGCCTTTACTTTAGAGCAAAAAAAGCTAAGCCAAAAAACCCATATTGCATTGCTTGAAGTGGCAAAAAAGCTATACGAAGGCACCAATCATGAGTTGCCGGCGCAGAATCCTGTTCAGAAAATTGCCAATGACTATTATATAGTAAATGTCGAAAATGATTTTGAACCTGATATTCTGGAATTTTACCTGAAAACGGAATTCAAAAAAATGAATATCACTACTGATTTTGAATATGCTATGTACAATTGTCAAAGTGACGAAATGGTATATGGAAATTATATTTCATTATCTAAGCAAGAAAAAGGAAAACAATCCGTTTATTTTCCGAAGCATAAAAATCTTGTTTATTATTTTGCTGTTCGTTTCCCCAATGAAACATCTTATCTGTTTAGTTCGATGCGTTTTTGGTTTGTACTTTCAATCGTATTGATTCTTATTCTGTTAATTTATGTCTATTCTATTTTTACGCTTTTACAACAAAAAAAATATTCTGAATTGCAGCGCGATTTTATCAATAATATGACGCATGAATTTAAAACACCGCTCTCTTCGATTTTAATCGCCTCGAAGTACTTAATTGAACAAAATCCGATTAAAGAAGATAAAAAACTGCATACTTATACAGACATTATTATAAAGCAAAGTCATAAATTAAATCATCATATTGAGAAAATTTTAAATACTTCAAAGTCTGATTATAAGACTTTAGAACTAAAAAAAGAATCTATTTTGATTGTTCCTGTTTTGGAAGAAACAATTGAAAACATTGCATTAAAGTACCCTGAAGCAAACATAAAAATTAGTGCAAAATCAAATGATTATAAAATTGAAACCGACGTTTTTCATTTTACCAATTTGATTTACAATTTATTAGACAATGCAGTGAAATATTGTAATGAAAAACCTGAAATTACGATTAAGATTACAGAAGAAAATCAGGTTTTAAAATTAGCTTTTATTGATAACGGAATCGGAATTTCGATTAAAAATATATCTTTAATCTTTGATAAGTTTTACCGCATTCAAAATGAAAAAAGCAATGAAGTCAATGGTTTTGGCCTTGGTTTATACTATGTAAAAGAAATTTGCAATTTGCAAAACTGGAAAATAAAAGCCGAAAAGAACGAAATAAAAGGTGTTACTATCACCATATCAATTCCTTATAAAAAATGAAAAATTTTAAAATTCTTTATACCGAAGATGATGAAACATTAGCGTTTCTGACCAAAGACAATCTCGAACAAAATAATTACGACGTAGTTCATTGCTGTGATGGGAAATCAGGTTTGGAAGCTTTTAAAAAAGAAGATTTCGACATTTGCATCCTTGACATTATGTTGCCAAAAATGGATGGATTTGAATTGGCAACCGAAATTAGAAAAAGTAATACTGATATCCCTATTATTTTCCTTTCGGCCAAAACCTTAAAAGAAGACCGTATTAAAGGATTGCGTTTAGGTGCCGACGATTATCTCGTAAAGCCCTTTAGCATTGAAGAATTATTATTGAAAATTGGAATTTTCCTGAAACGTTCGCAGAAAAATAATATAACAGAAAGCATTGTTTATACTATTGGAAAATATCAATTTGATTTCACGAATTTCTTTCTTTTTAATGAAGATGAAAAAATAGGCCTTACACAACGCGAAGCCGAACTTTTAAAATTATTTTATGATCATAAAAATATGGTTTTAAAAAGAGAAAAAATACTTTCGGCACTTTGGGGAAATGACGATTATTTTACAGGAAGAAGTCTGGATGTTTTTATTTCGCGTTTACGCAAAATTTTAATCAATGAAGAAGGTATTTCTATAGAAAACATACACGGTGTTGGTTTTCGTTTTAAGATGTAATTTATTGCTACTATTTATTTCAAAATTTTGTATTTTTAATATCTAAACTTTTTCAGATATGAAATTTCATCATTTAAGAAATGCCACTTTAGTTATAGAAACAGATGAACATGTTATTTTAGTTGATCCGATGTTAGGAAAAAGAAAAACGATTCCGCCTTTTACCATCTTTCGATACAAACCTAAAAGAAATCCATTAGTTGCTCTTCCTAAAAATAGTAGGGATATTTTAAGTAAAGTTACACATTGCCTGATTACACATTTGCATCCTGATCATATTGACAAAGCCGGCGAAGTTTTTTTAAGACGAAAAAACATTCCTGTTACCTGCAGCATTAAAGATGAAAAAACACTAACAACAAGAGGTTTAAATATTGTTCAAAGTTTGAATTATTGGGAACCACAAGAATTTTTAAACGGGAAAATTACTGGAATTCCTGCTATTCATGGTTACGGATTTATTGCAAAATTAATGGGGAATGTAATGGGTTTTCATATTGAATTAGCAAATGAAAAATCCGTATATATTAGTTCTGACACTGTTTTCACAGAGCATGTTCAAAAAGTTCTTGTTGAATTTAAACCTGAAATTGCCGTTGTAGCCTGCGGAACTGCCCGACTTGACATTGGTCAGCCTTTGTTAATGCGAATGAACGATATTTTGAAATTTGTTGCTTTAGCACCAAATCAGGTTTTTGCAAATCATTTGGAGGCTTTAAATCATTGTCCCACAACTAGAAAAGAATTAAGAGAAGCATTATCAGAGAATAATCTTTTGGATAAAGTTTCGATTCCTGAGGATGGGGAGAATGTTTCTTATTGAATTAAAATTTTGTTTTAAATTTTGTCAATCTTTGTCGAGCTACTTGCGGAGATTCCTCCTCCGTCGGAATGACAAACTTTGTGATGACTTTGTGTAATAAACTTAGATAATACGTTCTGTATGTCATTCCGACGGAGGAGGAATCTCCGCAAGCAACTCCGCAATACTATTCAAATAAATAATTCAAAAAATCGAAATCCGGATTAATTGTTTTTATCAGCTCTAATTTTTTCTCTCTCCTCCATCCTTTAATTTCCTTTTCACGAGTAATTGCATCCTGAACCCATGTGAACTTTTCGTAGTAAAGTAAAAACTCAACAATATATTTTGAAGCAAAAGTTTTATTCTTTAATAAAATATTTTCTTTATGTTGATTCAGCCTTATCCTTAAGTTATTTGTAACTCCAGTATAAAAAACCGTTTTGGTTTTATTTGTTATAATATAAATATAATATGTATGAAAACCTTCTTGAAATTGCATAATTAATGAATTCTTATTCTGATATAAAAATAAGAAAATTCTTTAATTTAAAATTTTATTTACGATTAAAAAAATCTACAAAATCAGCAACCCAAACTCACGCAAAGTATTAATTGGTTTTGAATACCAAAACAATTCAAAATCATCTAATTGAGTTTCAAAGTCAGCTTTTATTTCCTGAAAAGTATAATTTTTACCATTTGAAATAGCAATCTTTTTTAAGATATCAATCAGCCATTCTCCTTCATTTTTATTGGTTTGAATGTTGAAGCTTTCTTTTTTATCATGAAAAGTAAAGGTCATCATTTCCCATGTTTGGCCTTTTTTTGATTTTGTGAAATATTCAACAGAAGGTTTTCCTCCCAACCAAACCACTTTTGCATTTGGTTTTGTGTTGAAATCATTTGTGTCTTCAAGTGCATTAAAAATAAAATACGGATCAATTTTAGTTTTCGGAATTTTAAAATCGAACCAATCCTGAAGTTCGTAATCAAAACAAATTCCGTGCATGAAATTAAAAAGCGATTTTTTTAGTCCGAAACTAAATTTATCGTGGTTGATTCCTGTAGCATCGGTGTAATCAATATCATTATTGGCAAAAGTTCCAATGGCTTCTGTTATTTTTGTTACACCAAATTTCTCCGGATATAAACCAACTGGACTATGTGCTGTCATCGCAAATTGATGCCAAAAACCAGATTGCAAAATTCCGGCTTCAAATAACTGACGAACCATTTCTAAGCTGTCAATTGTTTCCTGAACAGTTTGTGTTGGATATCCATACATTAAATACGCATGAACCATGATTCCGGCTTCGGTAAAATTACGGGTTACCTTTGCAACTTGTTCAACCGTTACACCTTTGTCTATTAATTTCAATAATCGGTCCGAAGCAACTTCTAATCCTCCGGAAACGGCAATACAACCAGAAGCTTTTAGCAATAAACATAAATCTTTAGAAAAGCTTTTTTCAAATCGAATGTTTGTCCACCAGGTAACCGCTAGTTTTCTTCGCAAAATTTCCAAAGCCAAAGCACGCATTAAAGCTGGTGGCGCAGCTTCGTCAACAAAATGAAAGCCATTTTGACCCGTTTGCTGCATCATATCTTCCATTCTATCACACAACAAATTAGCCGCAACAGGTTCATACACTTTGATATAATCTAAAGAGATATCACAAAAAGTACATTTTCCCCAATAACATCCGTGCGCCATTGTGAGTTTGTTCCAGCGTCCGTCGCTCCACATTCTATGCATTGGATTTACGATTTCGATAACAGAAATGTATTTATCCAAAGACAAATCAGAATAATCAGGCGTTCCGACTTGTGCTTGTTTGTAATCGTGTTTTAAGGAATTGTTTTTATAGACCACTTTTCCATCTTCCAATAAAAAAGTTCGCTTATATGAATTGGCATTTGGGTTTTCCAGATTGAAAATTAATTTTTCAATTGGCACTTCGCCATCATCTAAAGTAATAAAATCAAAGAATTCGAAAACGCGAGCATCAGAAAGAGAACGTAATTCGGTATTTGGAAAACCGCCGCCCATTGAAATTTTAATTTCCGGATGGTTTTGTTTTATCCATTGTGCACATCGAAAAGAGCTGTATAAATTCCCCGGAAAGGGAACAGAAATCAGGAAAAAAGTTGGTTTGATAATTTCAATTTTTTCTTTTAAAATCGAAATTAAAATTGAATCTATATAAGTTGGTTTCTGCTGTAAAGCCTGATATAATTCATCAAAAGAATTTGCGCTTCGGCCTAAACGCTCTGCATATCGGCTAAAGCCAAAATTTTCGTCGACACATTCTACAATAAAATCCGAAATATCTTCAAGGTATAAAGTGGCCAGATGTTTTGCTTTATCCTGCGTTCCCATTGTCCCAAAAGCCCAATCAAGTTCTTCCAATTGCGCAAAACGAGAAGCTTCGGGCAGAAAATCTTCCTGACAAATCTGTAAAGCCAAAGTTGGATTTTTTCCCTGCAAAAACTGAATTACAGCATCAATCGTTTTAATGTATTCATCCTGTAAAGCAAAAATACGTTTTGAATTATCTGAAATATCTTGATTCAGGCTTTCAAACCTGAAACCTGAAACTTCAAACAAATCAATTAAACCTTTCTTCGAAAACAATTCTAAAATCACATCAATACCCAAATCTGCCTGAACCGATTCGATATTTTTTGTATTTAAAAATCCTTTTATATACGCAGTCGCCGGATACGGAGTATTCAGCTGTGTAAAAGGAGGTGTAACGATGAAGAGTTTGCTTTTCAAAAGAATTATTTTTTGCAAAAATACGGGATATTTAGAGACTTTTTGTGAAAAGATTAAAAGGAGTTTTTAGTTTCATTTTTAAACCACAAAGTCCGCAATCCCGATAGTTATCGAAGTTGTGGACTTTGTATATGTTTTTGCAAAACTTTGTGGTTAAGATCCTAAAACTTATGCTCCTCTTTACTAATTACCAAAAATGAGATCAAAGAAATAAATGCTGCTCCCATTAAATAAAAACCTACATAACTCACATTATATGTTGATGCCAGCCAAATTGCAATCATAGGCGCAAATGCCGCACCCAAAATTCCAGCCATATTAAAAGTTAATGATGCTCCCGAATAACGAACATTTGTTGGAAACAACTCTGATAGAAAAGTTCCTAACGGGCCATAAGTAAATCCCATTAAAGACATTCCGATACAGGCAAAAGTCGTAACCAAAACAATATTACCAGAACTTAAAAAATAAGAAAAGAAGAAGCCAAAAACAGCTATAGCTGCTGTAGCTATAATAAGCATTTTACGACGGCCTATTTTATCTGCAACTACAGCCGAAACCGGAATAAAAAGGGCAAAAAACAATACCGAAAATAATTGTATTAATAATCCATTTCTTTTAACAATTCCTAAATCTGATGTAGCCCAGCTCAATGTAAAAACGGTCATTAAATAAAATACCAAAAAGGTTGTAATGGCAGAAAATGTCCCGAAAATTAATTGATTTTTATAGGATTTAACCAGCGTTAAAAACGGAATTTTCACTTCTTCATGCGCATTTTTAGAATTTTCAAAAGAAGGTGTTTCTGTAATTTTAGTTCGGATATAAAAACCTACTACCACCAAAAGAGAACTGGCAATAAACGGAATTCTCCATCCATAATCCATAAAATCTTCATTGCTCATTGAATCTGTTAACAATAAAAAAGTTCCTCCGGAAAGCAGTAATCCTATTGGAGCTCCCAATTGCGGAAACATTCCATACCAGGCACGTTTATTCGGCGGTGCATTTTCGATGGCCAACAAAACAGCGCCTCCCCATTCGCCTCCTAAACCAACACCTTGCCCAAATCGGCAAAGCATTAACAATAAGGGAGCAGCAACACCAATACTGGCATAACTTGGCAAAAATCCAATGGTAACTGTTGAAATACCCATTGTTAGTAAAGCAGCTACTAAAGTAAATTTACGTCCAATTTTATCTCCATAATGCCCAAAAAAAGCAGACCCCAAGGGACGCGATAAAAAGGCAATTGAAAAAGTAGCTAAAGATTCCAGAGTTGCCATCGTCGAATCTGCACCCGGAAAAAATAATTGTGGAAAAACCAATACTGCTGCATTGGCATAAATATAAAAATCAAAAAACTCGATTGTGGTTCCAATTAAGGATCCAAAAAGAATATGTTTTAAGGAATTCTTTTGGGCAGGATTATTTTTCATGCAAAATAGATATATCTTTTTTTTGATTACAAAAATATAGTTTCGTTGTGAATATTTCACATTTAGAACAAATAGTTTCAATACACTTATTCTTTTTTAACAAATTAGGCTTATTTTACATTTTAAATAAATTTGAATTTAATCAAAACTAAAAACTTGATTAGATGAACTTTAAAACAAAAAACGAAAATCAAATCTTAAGCATTCGTTAAAAACACTTTTAAGTATATATTTTCATTAAATTTACAGCTGTCAAAAATAAATCTAAAATTATGCCCACCGACTGTATCAGCTACCAAAACTCAGGATATTTTTCTAAATTGATACAAGATTACTTAGATCAAAAACCCGAACTACAATCTCTATACAATCATTTTCCAACGCTGGAAAACTTTGAAAAACAAATCGTTGAAAAACAATCGAATTTTAATAACAATAACCGAATTCCGCTTGTTGCCACTTTAAAAAAGCAATATCAAAACATTGAAATTTCTGATTCTACGAAGCAAAATATCGAGCTTCTGGCTCTAGAAAATACTTTTACAATTACTACAGGACATCAATTAAACTTGTTTAGTGGTCCGCTGTATTTTTTATATAAAATTATTTCAACGATTAATCTTACCAAAGAATTAAAATCAAAATATCCGACATATAATTTTGTTCCCATTTATTGGATGGCAACAGAAGATCACGATTTTGAAGAGATCAATTATTTTAATTTTAAAGGAAAAAAATTCAGATGGAATAAAGAAAGTACTGGTCCTGTTGGCAGACTTTCGACAGAAGGCTTAGCGGAGTTTTTCGAAATTTATTCCTTAGAATTAGGCTCAAGTACAAATGCCGGCGTTCTGAAAAAACTTTTTGAAGAAGCTTATTTAAAACACGAAAACCTTGCTGATGCCACACGTTTTTTGGCCGATAGTTTATTCGCTCAATATGGTTTAGTAATTCTTGATGCCGATGATGCCGATTTAAAACGTGCTTTTATTCCTTTTGTAAAAGAAGAATTAGAAAATCAGACTTCTTTTAAAGCTGTTCAGCAAACGACAGAACAATTGCAGGATTACACTGTTCAGGTTAATCCACGTGAAATCAATTTATTTTATATTGAAGATACTTTGCGTGAGCGAATTATTTTTGAAAATGATAAATACTTTGTAAACAACACTAAAATTTCATTTTCAAAAGAAGAAATTCTAAAATTATTAGAAAGTAATCCTGAAAAATTTAGTCCAAATGTGATTATGCGTCCGCTATATCAGGAAATTATTCTGCCAAATTTATGCTACATTGGCGGAGGCGGAGAAATTGCATATTGGCTGGAATTAAAATCATTTTTTAATGCCGTAAACATCACTTTTCCGATGCTTTTGGTTCGAAATTCAGTTCTTTTAAGCACCGAAAAACAAGCTAAAAAAGCTGATAATTTAAATTTAAGCTGGAAAGACCTGTTTACAAAACCTGCCGATTTAGTTAATACAATCACACATAAATTATCTGCTTTTCCAATTGATTTAACGCCACAAAAAGAAACGTTAGAAAAACAATTTGAATATCTTTACGAATTAGCACAGCAAACCGACAAATCATTTACCGGAGCTGTAAAAGCACAAGAAGTAAAGCAAAAAAAAGGTTTAGAAAATCTTGAAAAAAGATTATTAAAGGCACAAAAACGAAAATTAGATTCAGAATTGCAGCGCGTTACAGATTTACAATGCGAGTTATTCCCGAATCAAAGTTTACAGGAACGTCAATCTAATTTTTCTGAATTTTATTTAGAAAAAGGCGAGCAATTAATTCCGCTTTTAATTCAAAAACTAAAACCATTAGAAACGAATTTTAATATAATTATGATATAAAAAATGTTTGCCACGAATTTTCACGAACGTGAATCCTTAAGAAAAATTCGTGGAAATTTGTGCAATTCGTGGCAAACAAAAACAATAAAGTAATAATCATCAGAATAAATAACCGCCTCTTCTGAAATTATTGCCTCTCTAAACCAAATAGTAACCTTTAAAACAAAAACTAACCTATTACCAAAAAACTATGACCAGAGAGCGCTTGATTTCATTGGATGTCTTCAGAGGATTAACTATTTTATTAATGACTATTGTAAACAACCCCGGCGATTGGGGCAATGTTTATCCGCCACTTTTACACGCCGAATGGCACGGCTGCACCCTAACCGATTTGGTGTTTCCTTTCTTTGTTTTTATTATGGGAGTTGCAGTTCCGCTTGCAATGCCAGATAAAATCTACGACCAAACAACTTTCAATAAAATTTTGGTTCGTTCCTTACGAATGTTCTGTTTAGGGATATTTTTTAACTTTTTCGGCAAAATACAATTATTGGGTCTGGAAGGAATTCCACTTCTTATTGGTCGTTTAGCAATCACAATTGCAGTTGGTTACGCCTTAATGGGAAGTTTTAATTCTAAAGTCAAAAATATTCTGGCTTTTTCTATTCTATTTATATACTTATTTTTAGCCTATAGCGGAATTGAAGCGTATCACGACGTACGTCTTCCGGGAGTTTTACAACGAATTGCCATTGTGTATTTTGTAGTTTCACTGTTGTATTTAAAAACCTCTCAAAAAACACAAATTATAACAGGAGCTGTTTTATTATTGGGTTATTGGGCGTTAATGACGTTAATTCCTGTTCCGGGAGTTGGTTTTGCCAATCTGGAGAAAGGAACTAATTTAGCAGCATGGCTTGATAGCGTTTTATTAAAAGGCCATATGTACCGAGGAACCGTAACCTGGGACCCGGAAGGAATTCTAAGTACAATCCCTTCAATTGTAAACGGAATTATAGGTTTACTAATTGGCCAAATATTAATGCGTGAAATATCTAAAACGCAAAAAGCCACAAAAATAGCCATTGCCGGTATAGCACTTATTATTGCTGGTTTACTTTGGAATATTGTTTTTCCAATCAACAAATCAATCTGGACAAGCAGTTACGTTTTATATACCACAGGATTAGCAGCCACATTTCTATCAATCTTATATTATGTAATTGATATCGCTGATTATAAAAAAGGATTTAAACCATTTTTAATTTGGGGCGTAAATCCTATGATTGTATTTTTTACTTCTCAAATTATTCCACAGGCTTTAGTAATGATAGAATTCCAAAATCCGCATAATCCTGAAGAAAAAATCAATCTTTTAAGTTATCTGTATGGTTTCGGAATTGCTCCATTCTTCAGTAATCCAATGACAGCTTCTTTGGCAGGCGCATTGGTTTACGTTTGCATCTGGACATTCATTTTATGGATATTCTACAAAAATAAACTGATTTTCAAAGTCTAATTATTTCTTTTCACCATATAAGTTATATAAGTTCATTTTAGTAATGCTGCATATTTTTTAGATCTACAATCTATACGCAAGTAATTAAATGAACTTATATAACTTATATGGTTTAAAAAAATTACTCAAAACATCATTCTGTAGTGTTTTAATTATGAATTTATTAAAATCAATTCATAAAAAAGTCTATTTTTGCACAAAATTTAAAAACACAAAAATGGCAACAAATAGAACTTTTACAATGATTAAGCCAGATGCTGTAGCAAATGGACACATCGGGAATATCTTAGCAATGATTACAAACGGAGGTTTCAAAATCGTTTCATTAAAATTAACTCAATTAACTGTAGCTGATGCTAAAGCATTTTACGCAGTTCACGCAGAAAGACCTTTCTACGGAGAATTAGTTGAATTCATGTCACGCGGACCAATTGTTGCTGCAATTTTAGAAAAAGACAACGCTGTAGAAGATTTCAGAACTTTAATTGGAGCTACAAATCCAGCTGAAGCTGCTGAAGGAACTATTCGTAAAGCATACGCAACTTCTATCGGAGAAAATGCAGTTCACGGTTCTGATAGCGACGAAAACGCTGCTATCGAAGGTGCATTTCACTTTGCTGGAAGAGAGCAGTTCTAAATTTAGATTTCTAAATTTAGATTTTAGATTAAAATAAAAAATCCCGTTTCAAATTGAAACGGGATTTTTCTTTATAAGCTATTTACAAAGTTCAGCCAATCTAAAATCTGAACTCTAAAATCTAAAATTATCTAAGAACAACCTCTTTAACAACCTCTCGCCCTAATTCCTCATTAATCATTTTAACGATTTTCGATTTTCCGTGACTCAATTCTTCTCTTAAAACTGCCGATCCAAGTTCAACATACAAAGTACTTCCCTTTAAAACTACATTTTTTGTATATGTGTTTACACCATTCCCCATCAATTGTCTCCAGGCTTCTTTTACATCAATCTGATCCATTCCGGGCTGTAATTTATTCACCTGGATAATCTGTTGCAAAACAGCCCCAATCGTACTTTCGTTATTTAGTCTTTTTGCCATCGTTTAAAATATTTATTGGTCCTGCTTTTTTATAATGATATTCTTTATCCTGATCATTCTTTACCACAAAAGTTTCATCAGAAATTGAAATTAATTCCTCGCTCCACTTTGCATAATCCGTTTTATAATCCAAAAAAGTTCCTTTATCTGTAAATCTAACCGAAACGTTTTCAAATGTATCCGTTGTTAAAAAAGTTCCGTCAAGCTGTGCCATCACTTTCGTTCGGGTCCCTTTATTTCCTTTCATCTGAAAAAAATCAAAGTTCTCATTCATTCCATATGCCTTTTCTTCGCCTTTATCAAAAACCACTTTTTCGATTTCCCAGTAACCATTTAGTTTTGCAATATCCGCAGGTTTAATTTCTTGCTTACAGCTTACAAACAAAAGCGACAAAACCAAAACCATAAAAGTGTTTTTCATATCTATATATTAAAAATTCAATATTTTGTTAATCTAGTAATCAGAAGAATAAGGAGCTATTTCCTGCTGTCCGCTATATCTTTTCCCGGCTAAAGAAGCCAGAAAAAGGATGCCGCTCCCATCAGGGCTAGGACTCTCGTTTTCAAAAGAAATTTAGTGAACCACAAAGTTAACTTTATATCATTTCAAAAGAAATTAAAATGCATAAAAACAAAAATAAGATTGCAGCAAATTATCAACATTTTCAGAATTTGAAAATAGAATTTGATGAAATCTTATAGAAAGTGTGTGATTGGAAATTATCGTTTAGTACGTAATCTTTTCAGTATTCCCATAAAAAATAAAATCAAACCTAAAACCAATAAAACATAGTAAAAAGACAGGCTTTTGTCTCGCAAAACGTTTGCTAAAACAAAACAAATAACGCTTCCAAAATAAAAAGTAAGAGGCGTTATATTTTTTAAAGAAGAAAAACTCATTGAATTATCTGAAAAATATTATTTGAAAAAACTATCTACAAATTCGTATTTATTAAAGACCTGTAAATCCTCAATTCCTTCACCAACACCAATATATTTTACAGGAATTTGAAACTGATCTGAAATACCAATAACAACACCGCCTTTTGCAGTTCCGTCCAGCTTAGTTACAGCTAGAGAAGTTACTTCTGTCGCAGCTGTAAATTGTTTTGCTTGTTCAAAGGCATTCTGACCTGTAGAACCATCCAAAACCAAAAGCACATCGTGAGGCGCATCAGCAACAACCTTTTGCATTACGCGTTTTACTTTGGTTAACTCGTTCATCAAATTGATTTTATTATGTAACCTTCCGGCAGTATCAATAATAACAACATCTGCATATTGAGCAACTGCTGATTGCAATGTATCAAAAGCTACAGAAGCAGGATCGCTTCCCATATTTTGTCTTACAATTGGCACATCAACACGATCTGCCCAAACTTGCAATTGATCTATCGCAGCAGCACGAAAAGTATCTGCAGCACCTAAAACTACTTTATAACCCGCTTTTTTGAACTGATAAGCTAATTTACCAATAGTAGTTGTTTTACCAACTCCATTAACTCCCACAACCATTAAAACATATGGTTTTTTATCTTTCGGAATTTCAAATTCGGTTGCTTCGCCTCTATTGGTTTCAGATAATAACGCACCAATTTCCTCACGAAGAATCTGGTTTAATTCTTCTGTTCCTAAATATTTATCTTCGGCAACACGTTTTTCAATTCTTGAAATTATTTTTAAAGTTGTGTTTACACCAACATCAGATGCCACAAGAATTTCTTCAAGATCATCTAAAACATCGTCATCGACTTTAGATTTTCCGGCAACAGCTTTACTTAACTTTGAAAAAAAAGTAGTTTTTGATTTTTCAAGACTTTTGTCTAAAGTCTCTTTTTTATCAGTAGAGAATAATTTTTTAAAAAAACTCATTATTGTATATAGTATTAGATTGTTAGACTTTAGGATTATTAACGATCCAAAGCCTGAAAACTTAAAAAAGGCAATTTTGTTTTTAAACTAATTTAGATATTGTAAAATCTTTTATCTTAATAAAGTTAAGAATAAAAGATTGAAGTAAAATCATAATTTTTTGTTTAAAAAACCCAATTTGGGCTTCTCTAAATTTTAGACAAATATAAAAATAAAAAAGCTACTTTCGGAATGAAAGTAGCTTTTCTATATACTGTAATTGTTATTATTTCTTTTTCAAGAAAGTATCAACTTCTTCAGGAGCCATAATAGATTCTACGAATGTATATGCACCAGTTTTTGGAGATTTTACCATTTTGATGGCTTTTGATAATCTCTTAGAAGATGTTTGTAACGATGCTACGGTTTTCTTTGCCATGATTCAAATGTTATTTGAAGTTTCTTATAAAACTCGAAATGGCTAAACCATTTGAGATTTACAAAAATCTCTAATTATTACTTAATTTCTTTGTGAACAGTTACGCGTTTCAAGATTGGATTAAATTTTTTAATCTCTAATCTGTCCGGAGTATTTTTTTTGTTCTTAGTTGTAATGTATCTAGAAGTTCCTGGAACACCAGAAGTCTTGTGCTCAGTACATTCTAAAATTACCTGGATTCTATTACCTTTCTTTGCCATCTTGCTATATATTTATTTAGGAAAAGATTATTTGATAAATCCTTCTGACTGTGCTTTTTTCAAAACAGCAGTGATTCCATTTTTATTAATTGTTTTTATCGTAGATGCTGCTACTCTAAGAGTAATCCATCTATCTTCTTCTGGAAGATAAAAACGCTTTTTAACTAAGTTTACAGAAAATTTTCTCTTAGTTTTGTTCATAGCGTGAGAAACGTTATTTCCTACCATCGCTCTTTTACCTGTAAGGTCACAAACTCTTGACATTATACTTATCTTTTATCGTTATTCAAAATCAGGGTGCAAAGAAAAGAAAAATAAACCATTGTAGCAAAAATTTATTGCACATTTTTTAAAATTTCTTTCTGTAATATTTCTAAACTCTTAATCGAAGCTCTATCTATCACTTTTTCACGTGGTTGGCCAAAATTAAATTCTTCAACAATTATATCATCGGGGGTAGCTAAAGCGATAAAAACAGTTCCAATTTCAGCATCTGCATCACCTTTTGTCGGTCCGGCGTTCCCGGTTGTTGCAATTGCATAGTCTGTTTTAAGCATCTGTTTCACATTCAAAGCCATAGCCGATGCCACTTGTGCACTTACTACCGAAAATTCGTCTACTAAATCTTGCGAGATACCGAGAACATTAACCTTTGCCTCTGTCGCATATGAAACAATACTGCCTTTAAAATATTTTGAAGCTCCGGGAACTCCCGATAAAATCGAAGCAATTTTCCCTCCAGTAAAACTTTCAGCCGTTGAAATTGTTTTATTTTGCCTCGTTAAAATCTTTCCGACTACAGATTCTATGGTTTCATTTTCTTCGTAACCCACTATAATATCATGAATTATCGCATCTAAAGATTTTACATTAGATTCGATAGCTTCTTCTAATTCTTCTTTATTAGTTCCTCTCGCGGTTAAACGCAAACGCACTCTGCCCGGATTTGGCAAATAGGCTAATTTGATAAAATCAGGCAAGTTATTCTCCCAATGTTCAATACGTTCTGCAACTAAACTTTCACCTTGACCATACGTTAAAATGGTTTTATGTATGATATACGGTCGTTTGTATTCGCGAACAATTTTTGGAATTATTTCTTCTTCAACTAAATATTTCATTTCATACGGAACTCCCGGAAGCGAAATAAAGACTGTATCTTCTTTTTTCATCCACATTCCCGGTGCCGTACCCACTTTGTTATACAAAACGGTACATTTTGAAGGGACCAGAGCCTGATCTTTATTTAATTGCGAAATTGGCCTCTTATAAAAACCTTCAATTAGTTCTGTTACGTGAGCCAAAACTTCTGGGTTTACAACTAATTCATCATCAAAATATTCGCAGAATGTTTTTTTGGTAACATCATCTTTTGTTGGCCCTAATCCACCTGTAACAATAACAACATCGACTTTGTTTTGAAGTTGTGCGAAAGTATCTAAAATATGTTTTTTATCATCACTTATCGAAATCATTTCTCTGGTTTCGACTCCAATTCGATCAAGAGATTTTGCAATAAAACCAGAATTTGTATCCACAATCTGACCTATTAAGATTTCATCTCCAATTGTTATAATAGTTGCTTTCATACGAATAGAATATTTTACTTACTTCAAAAGTAAGTCATTTATTAAGAAGTAGGTCTTGTCGAAATGATGTGCGTGAGGGTAGAAACGGCATCCTTTTGTAACACAAGAGACGACACGTTAAACGAAAATTTTCCGAAACAAAAGATATAGTATCCTAAAAGTTTCGGGACGTCCCTATTTTTGACCTAAATTAAAAGGGCAAAAAATAGGGACACGCCTAAATTAAACATCAAAGTCTTTTTTGATTTCTTTGATAGCTTCTTTTACTTGTATTTTTATACTTTTAAAAGTTTCAACAATTTCTTTTTTCTTGCCTTCAGCTTTTGTCCAGGCTTCAACCTGAAGAATTTCTTCAAAAGCAACATTTAAACCCAACAAATCTAATGTTGGTTTAATCTTATGCGCATAAGCATAGGCATATTTATGATCCTTCTTTTTAATTCCTTCTTTGATTTGTTTTAGATCTTCAGGAACTTCGGTAACAAATAATTTAAGAATTTCGTTTACAAATTCGGGATCATTATCTGAAAGCGCATACACTTTCGAAAGGTTATATTTTAAAGCCATTATTTTACTTGTATTCTAAATAATTTTTTATCTTCTAAAAAGCCTTCTAAAACATCGTTTGGTTTAACTGCCGCAACACCTTCCGGTGTTCCTGTAAAAATGATATCGCCTATTTTTAATGTAAAGAATTGTGACACATATGAAATAAGCTCATCAATTTTCCAAAGCATATGACTTGTATTGCCTTTTTGAACTGTTTTTGCATTATTTGTCAGTTCAAAACTAAGATTTTCCATCGAAATAAAATCAGTTTTAGGCAAAAAATCTCCAATAATTGCAGAACCATCAAAGGCTTTTGCTTTTTCCCAAGGTAATCCTTTTTCTTTTAACTTAGCTTGTAAATCCCTGGCAGTAAAATCAATACCTACACTAATTTCATCATAATATTTGTGTGCAAACTTAGGCTCAATATATTTTCCTACTTTGTTAATTTTTACAATTATCTCAATTTCGTGATGAATTTCTTCAGAAAATTCAGGAATTACGAAAGGATACTGCTTTAACAAAACTGCTGAATCAGGCTTCATAAAGATCACTGGTTCTGCCGGTCTTTCGTTTTTTAATTCCGCTATATGATTGGCATAATTTCTACCGATACAGATTATTTTCATTTCTTTATAAGTTACTAAGGTTCTAAGTTGCTAAGATTCTAAGAAAATATGCAAAAAAACTCAGCATCTTAGAACCTTAGCAACTTAGAATCTTACTTCGTATTTAATCTTCTTAATTTAATTGCTGTCAGAACTTTTTTGGTATATAATGGAAAATCAGCATTTTGAATCCAGCTGAAATAACCTGGTTCTGTTTCTAAAACCTTATCTACTTTTGCTCCTTTGTGTTTTCCAAAGGTGAAAATTTCTTCTCCATCCTGATCAAAAGCAATCATTCCTGCAAAATCGGCAATTTTTTTACGAGTTGTAAATTCAGACAATACTTTCATATCGTTTTCCAACTCAGGATAGCGATCTAATTGTGCTTTTAAAATTTCATAGGTCGCCATTGTATCCGCTTCTGCTGAATGCGCATTTTCAAGACTTTTTCCACAATAAAACTTCAAGGCCGCACTTAAGGTACGTTCTTCCATTTTATGAAAAATAGTCTGCACATCTACCGAAACTTTGTTTTTCATATCAAAATCAACTCCCGCACGAAGTAACTCTTCTGCCAATAACGGAATATCAAAACGATCGGAGTTAAATCCACCCAAATCACTGTCTTTTATCATATTATGAACCTGTGGAGCTAATTCGGCAAAAGTAGGCTCATTCGCTATTTTTTCATCAGTAATACCGTGGACAGCTGTAGTTTGCGGCGGAATTGGAATGGTTGGATTCACTAACCATGTTTTACTTTCCTTGTTTCCGTTAGGAAAAACTTTAAATATTGAAATTTCTACTATTCGATCTTTCCCAATGTCAATACCTGTAGTTTCGAGGTCAAAAAAGCAAATTGGTTTGTTGAGTTTAAGTTCCATATTTAAATTTTATAAGTTTACAAATATAAATTTTAAAGACGAATTTTCCTTGTCTTTTTTATAAAGTTAAGCATTCTTGTTATTGATTAAATAAATAATAATAAAAGAAAACCCTTTCAACATTAAAAATGTTAAAAGGGCTAATTATTTATAAAATTATGATTTTTAAAAGTCTCTGTCTACATCAAAAGCTTCTAAATATTCAGCAACACGTTTTACAAAACTACCTCCTAAGGCACCATCTACAACTCTATGATCGTAAGAATGCGATAAGAACATTTTTTGGCGAATTCCGATAAAATCACCTTCAGGCGTTTCTATAACAGCTGGCACTTTACGAATTGCGCCCAAAGCTAAAATCCCTACTTGCGGCTGATTGATAATTGGCGTACCAAAAACACTACCAAAAGTTCCCACGTTTGTTACAGTATAAGTTCCGCCTTGTGTATCGTCTGGTTTTAGTTTTCCTGCTTTTGCACGGTTCCCTAAATCGTTAACTGCTTTTGCCATTCCAACAAGATTCAACTGATCGGCATTTTTAATAACCGGCACAATTAAATTTCCGTTTGGCAAAGCTGCAGCCATTCCTAAATTTATATTTTTCTTTTTGATAATATAATCACCATTAACAGAAATATTCATTCCCGGAAAATCTTTTAGCGCTTTTGCAACGGCTTCCATCATAATTGGCGTAAAAGTTAGCTTCTCGCCTTCTCTCTTTTCAAAAGCAGTTTTAACTTTATCTCTCCATTTTACAATGTTGGTAACATCAACTTCAATAAACGATTGTACGTGTGCAGAAGTTTGTACCGATGCTATCATATAACCCGAAATCAGTTTACGCATTCTGTCCATTTCGATGATTTCATCACCTCCGTTTACAGAAACCGGAACCGCCTGTTGGCTTTTTTGAATTGCTGTTTCAGCAACTTTTGGCGCAACCGGAGTTGTAGTATCAGTCACAGTATCAGTTTGAGCTTGAGTAGCAGTCTCAGTTTTTTCAACTGCAATTGGCTCAGCTTTTGGAGTTATAACGCCAGCTTTACGATCTTCTACATATTTTAAAATATCTTCTTTGGTAACTCTGCCATCTTTTCCTGAACCATTAATACCGTCTAATTCTGCAGTAGAAATACCTTCTTCTTTTGCAATATTTTTAACTAATGGAGAAAAGAATTTATCTGATCCCGAAAAATCCTGAGGGGCAGCAACAGTCTCCTGAGCTGTTTCAATTGTTTTTTCGATTTCAGTTACTTCTGCCGGAACCGCAACCTGTTCTTCAACTTTTGCTTGCGGAACATCTCCTTCTGTTTCAATAATTGCAATGGTTTGACCAACCTGAACTAAATCATCTTTGCCAAATAATTGTTCAACTAAAATTCCCGAAACCTCGCTTGGTACTTCGCTATCTACTTTATCAGTCGCGATTTCAAGTACTGCTTCATCAGTTTCAATTTTGTCTCCAACTTCTTTCAACCAGTTTGTAATAGTTGCTTCAGCTACACTTTCTCCCATTTTGGGAAGTTTTAATTCAAATCTTGCCATATTGTTAACCTCAAGGGTGATTTTGATTTTCAGATTGCGAAATTACTGAATATTTTAAATATAAATTATATTTAATATAATTTTTTACTCAATTTTTATAATTTGACCTCTATCATTTCTTGAATTACTTCCAATAACAAAATTTGCTCTTTTGGGCAAAATCTTAAAAGTAATGCTCTTATCTTTAAGAGTTTCTATGATTTTGATACATTTTTTGAACGAAACATAGTGATTATCCAAAATAATCTCAACTCTTTTACCTCTCGAAATCTGCGACGAATTTACCATTTTTTCTTTTTTGAAATCGAAAATAACGACTTTATTTTTCAGAATAAAAGTCAACTTTTCAGACAATTCTGTATTTAAAGAATATAAAAAATAGATATCTGGCAATTGTTTTACTTTCGGTTTTCCACGAAACATTTTAATGAATGAAAAAAACGTGATTCCAACTTTAATGAAAACAGAAAAAAATAAGGACTTTTTAAAATGTTTCTGATAAAAAAAAGTCATTGCTTCCTGAAAACGCTTCATATATTTTTCATCTTTTACAGTACTCTCTCCTTTATAATGTAAAACCGTAGTGTCATGAAAATAGAAATTTGTTTTTTTCATTTTCAAAGTACGATACGACAAATCAATATCATCAGCATACATAAAACAATCCTCGTCAAAACCTTTTAAATTAAGATATAAATCTCTTTCCATCAACATAAAGGCACCAACTAAAATCTCAACTTCCCCAGTTTCATTCTCATCCAAATGCTGAGCATAATATTGATTGAAAAGTTTTGATTTTGGAAAAATTTTATAGAGTCCAAAAAACTTGGTAAAAGCTACCCAGGGTGTTGGAATCCCGCGTTTACTTTCCGGCAGAAAATTTCCTGTTCCATCAATTAATTTACAGCCAATGATTCCGAGATTAGTTTGCCTTTCGGCGAAAGCCAAAATCTTTGTAAAAGTATCTTCTGCAACAACCGTATCAGGATTTAAAATGCATACGTATTTTCCTTTTGCCTCGTCAACCGCAATATTATTTCCTTTTGGAAAACCAAAATTTTCTTTGTTCTCAATCAGTTTTACGTCAGGAAATCGCTCTTGCATCATCAAACAACTATCGTCATCAGAATTATTATCTATTACAATAATTTCTGCATCAAGATTAGAAATCGCTTCCTGAACGCTTAAAACGCATTGTTCCAGAAAGTAACGCACATTATAATTAAGAATAATAACAGATAATTGCATGAATTTTTGATCAGTTGATTTTTTGGAAAGTTAGAAATTTTCAGCTAAACCCAATCGCAAAGACCAATCGTTTTTACTAACTCCAAAATCCAGAACCAAATTACTGTTATTTTGCTTGTTCCATTTAATACGAATTCCGGTTCCAACGGCAGGATTCCATTTGCTAAAATTATAAGTATCCAGTTTTGAAACAGAGGAAATATTGGTAAAAAATACTGCCCCAAAAAAACCGTTTTTAGTGATGTCGGTTCTATATTCTGTTTCAAAATAAATTAGTGCGTTACTTCGAAATCTGTTTCTGGTAAAACCTCTTCCGGTTTTACCGTCACGATCCCAGCCAATACTTGGTAAATCGAGATAATGTGGTTTCCCACCAAAAGTCGACCAATAAAAAACTCTGGAAGCTAAAACTCTGTGTTTGGTTTTATGGAATGAATAATATTTTCGGGCATCAAAATAAATAGATTTCCATTTTTCATCATTTACTCCGCTTGTATTCATCCTGTAATCTGCTTCTACATACAAACCTTGTTCAGGATTTACATTGTTTTCTCTAGAATCATACAATCCCTGAATCGCAACTCCAAAAGAATTTTCATCATCAAAATTTCCATCCATATATTTAAAATAATCTGTTTCTTCATCAATATATGATTCTTCAGAAATATTTTGGTAATTATCTAAAAGGAAACCTAAACCAAGCCTGAAATTTCCAATTATTTTTCGGGTTGCAAATTGATAAAAACGCCATTGCTGATAATCTAAAGTTGACATTTTTTCATCTGTATTATGTCCTCCTAAACCATACGTTGGCTGAGGATAAATCATATAACGATAATCTCCGATAAAATTCCAGTTATTATTTTTGGTATAAATATAAGACTGAATTGGAAATACATATTGTTTGGTAAAACTGAAATAGGGAGAAAAAGTAACCTGAGACATTTTTGTAGTTTCTCTGTCTCCAAGATAAAATGTTGTTAAAAAAGACACTACTAAACCAGCATTTTTATCTGAATCTATTGGAACGGGAAGCAGTGAAAATGCTACTTTTTTATCAGAATTCCTCGATATGGAATCATTTTTATCAAAAAGCTTATACAGAACATCCAAAATATCTTTTTTCTTATTTTCAATGGTATCGTTTTGTGAGTAACAAAATGATATGATCAAAAAGAAAAATACGGTAAATATAAATTTCAGACTTTTCATTCTGTAAGATTTTAAGAAACAACTTCTTACAAATTTAAAATTTAATTCAAAACAAAAAACTGATTTTATAAATAATAAAAAAAGGGAAACCAAAATAGTTTATAAAAAGTATATTTTTGATTTTAGATAAAAGGATTTTAACATGAAAAACAAAATAGTGGTTCTGGTCATTACAATTGCTTTTTTTAGCTCAGGTTTTGTTTTCTTAAAAAAACAAACCGATTCTGATAAAGATTTAATCAAAACCTCAACCTGGTATATTGCCGGACCTGCTATAGAAAATCAGGAAACAATTAATAGGATTCGTCAAAAAAAAGGAATCGTTAAGGTTACCACTAAAAATAATCCTGTTGGAGAAATAGAATTAAATGTCATGATTACGGCATCTGATTCAAATGACGGCGTTTCAACAAATTTATCTGACCGTTCAAAGTTTGTGATCATTACTTATAAATCATCTCATTTAATAAAAATTCAGGCTCGCGAAGGAAATCCGGAAGGAACTAACTGTTTACATGGTGGTTCTCACCCAAGAGTTGATTTAATGCCTTCGCCAAGCAGATTTACAACAACTAAAATTCTGTGGTCAGAATTTAAACAAGACGGATTGCCTGATGGAAAACTTTTAAACATACATAATCTTTGTAAGTTCAATTTTGTGAATTACAATCCTGTTTCCGGAGCATTTTTAGAAATCAAATCAGTTAAAATATAAATATTCTAAGTTTAGGTTCAAGTTTTACTTTGAGCCAACCTGAACTTAGAACTCTCTATAAGTGCAATTGAATTTTATACTTATTACAAATTTTCATTACCAATAACATAATTGTTGAAAATAGTAATGACCAAATTATTCCTGGAAGCCCTTCGCGAAAATAGTCCGGAATAATTTCAATTTTAAAAGCAAGATTGAAATAATAAATAATACCCGGCAAAATATAAATCAATAAAGGATTTGCAGCTGCCGGCATAAAAAAGTCACTCCATTCTGTTTGTTTTTTAATTTCCATTAACCAATACAAAAAGTAAAACAAAACGGTACAAATAGCTGCAGAGAACATCGTCCACGAAGGTGTTCCTTTTATTTTTGATATTCCGAAATATGGCCTTAAAAAATACCCTGTTACAAAAAATAAAATTGCAAAAAAGATAACCGGCCAATTGATTTTAAGTGGAATTTTTCGATCAAAAAACAATAAAGAAATAATTACGCCAGCAGTAACTAACGAAGCATGGGTTAAATGTCCTGCAATAAAATTAAGCCATGAATACTGTTGTAATATACTTCCTTCTATTAAATTGATCGAGTTTGCGGCAACACAAACTACTAAAAAGAAAATCATTGCCCATAATTTCCCGTTAACAAACCAATAATACACTACAGTGAAAAGATAAGCCCAACCGATTAAACCCAGAATTCCCCACCATTTTGGTGTCATACCAATTTCACCAGTGTCCTGAACATATAAAAAGTAAAGTATTATCAAAACTAATATTCCGCCATATAGCAATGTATTCTTGAGCCAAAGAGGAAAATCTTTGGAATATTTATTCCAAATAGGAATAGGCATTGAATATGCTAAAAGTGCCCAAAAAGCAGGTGTAATTATCATTTTTGAAGCGTCATAACCATATTCTGCATTCACCATAAAAACGCCAATTATAATTAAGGCCAATGCTCTTTTAAAAGTATGTGTCCAGATTGTTCGTGTACTATCTCTTTTTAACAGTCTCGCATTAAATGCAAACGGAACTGACATGCCAACAATAAATAAAAATGCAGGAAATACGAGATCTACAAAAGTCATAGCATCTGCATCTGCAGGCATGTGTTTCATCCATTGAGGAACATTCTTCACGCTTTCCAATTCATTTACAAAAATCATCACAAAAATCGTAATTCCTCTTAAAGCATCTATAGAAATTATTCTTTTGTTATATAAATTTTCCTTAATTTTCATAAAATACTTCATTTTTTATCAATGCAAAATATAACATAATTAGCAAAGGGCAAAAAATATGTTGTAACAACTTATATGTAGTATAATCTTAATAAATAAAAATCTTATAAGGGTAAGAAAATATCACTATTTATTTTACATTTGTAATATGTTATCATTTTTCAAGTCTAAACCATATTTAAAAGATCTTCTGTCTGAAGATTATGTTGATATCCATTCTCATTTATTACCAGGGATTGATGATGGCGCACGAACTATAATTGAAACCAAAAATCTTGTTAAATCGCTACAGGAAATTGGTATTTATCAATTTATAACTACTCCGCATATTAGCCACTATATCTGGAATAATTCTCCTGAGGCTATTATTGCAAATCATTCGGAAACCAAACTTTTATTGAATGATCTGGATGTTAAAATTCCATTTCATGCTGCTGCAGAATATTTTATGGACGATTGGTTTGAAAGTCATTTTAAATCGGAGAAGCTTCTTACTTTAAAAGATAATTATGTTTTGGTCGAAATGTCCTATATGAATGCTCCGGTACAACTATATAAAATTCTTTTTGACTTGCAGGTAGCTGGATATGTTCCTGTTTTAGCCCATCCGGAAAGGTATTTGTTTTATCATAAAAACCTGAATGAGTATGAAAAGCTAAAAAAGGCAGGGTGTTTATTTCAATTAAATTTACTAGCTTTAGTAGGTTATTATGGTGAAACAATTACCAAAGTTGCAGATCATCTTCTCAAAAAAGGAATGTACGATTTTACAGGTACAGATGTTCATCATAGTAAACATATAGCTTCATTCAATAAAAGAATAAGAGTAAACAACATAGCTAATTTAAAAGAAATAATATCTAACAATCAGTTCTTTAAATTTTAAAACATCAATATTTAAAATTTAAAACAGTTGTAAAACAAAAAAACGGTTCAACTTATTGAACCGTTTTTTTATATAATTGTTTTTTTCTACTAAGAAAAAAGTTTTTTGTGCCAAGATTTTTTTTCTTCTGTAGTACCATAGCCATAGCCATAACCATACCCTTTTGTAGAGTCAGTATCATTAAGAAGAATACACATATTTGGTAATTTGCCCTCTTTATAAAAAGTATTTGCAATAGAAAGCATACGTTTTTCTAAAACATTTGCGCGCATTACATATACAAATGTGTCAGCATTTTTAGCCACTAATAAAGTATCTGTAACCAAACTTACAGGAGCTGTATCAACAATAATATAGTCATATTCTTTTTTAAATTTTTCAAAAAGCTGATCTACTTTTTTGCTCATCAACAATTCAGCAGGATTTGGTGGAACTACACCTGAAGGAAGAATAAAGAAATTCTCGTAACCTGGGTGTTTTACAATATAATCCTCAATATTACTTTCACTAGATGATAAATAGTTCGTTAAACCTAAAGAAGAAACATCTATATATTCTGCAAATTTTGGATTCCTAATATCCATACCAACTAATAAAACCCTTCTGCCTGAGAGAGCAAATGTTGCAGCCAAATTAACAGATATAAATGTTTTACCTTCTGATGAAAAAGTAGACGTAACAAATAAAGTTTTAGCAGTTCCTTCTGGTACTTTATTAAGCATGAACTCCAAATTGGTTCTCACAATCCTGATAGCCTCCGCAGAACTGGTTCTGCTTTCAGATTTTATTAATTCACCAATGTCATTAGATGTTGGTATATCTCCAATAAATGGAATTTGTGTTTTTCCCTCTAAATCTAATTTACTTTTAATTTTTGTATCTAATAAATCATCTACATAAATAAATCCAAAAGGAATTAATAATCCCATTAATATTCCAGCTAGATATATTATTTTTTTCTTAGGACTTACAGGAAATTTTCCTGCTTTAGCCATATCTATAACGCGAGCATTTGGTTCTGTAGCCGCTAACGAAATAGCAGTTTCTTCCCTTTTTTGCAATAAATACAAGTATAACTCCTCCTTTACCTTTTGTTGTCTTGCAATGACTCTGAATTGACGTTCCTGAAATGGGATTTTACCAATTTTATTGTTTAAAAGATTTTCCTGACTCTGAATGTTCCTGTTTTGAATTTGTAAATTTGACTGCATACGTTTTAAACTCGCAGTCATGTTTGATTTTAAAGAGGAAATCTGCTGATCTAATTTTATTACTGACGGATTTTCGGTTGTTGCTGATTTTAAAATACGATTACGATCTAAAACTAGTTTATTATAAGAGCTAATCAATCCGCCAGTGTCGCCATTTTCAGTTATTAAATTAGTAGGTAATAAATCAGAATTAGTGCTTTTTTTCATATAATCCAGCAAAGATGAAACTACATTTAATTGAATTTCTGTTTCTACTCCTTTTTTGTCATATTCACTTGAGCCTTCTATAAATAATTTTGCTTCTGATTCAATATCGGTTAATCTATTTGTTTTTTTAAAACTTTCGACATCTTGTTCAACTCCGTCTAATTCTTTTGTTATCAAGGCCAGCCTACCTGCTATAAATTGAGAAGTGTTTTCAGAAATAAAATTTTTATCCTGAGCAGCATCCTGATTATAAATCTGAATCATATTGTCCAAAAAAACCTCAGCTCTTTTCTGTACAGGATCATTAATAGAAATATTTACTACACTACTTGTTTTACTAATAGGCTCGACATCAATTCTACTTTTATAGCTTTCGGCAACACTTTCAATCGGATTTAGTAAAATCTTTATGGATTTAATATGTACAGAGGTCTTAGCTACAATATTAATAGTTTTATCTATAACCATAAATCCTAAAGTAGTAGGGATTTTCTCTCCATAATTAAATACTTTTTTGGCTGCTAAAATTATGTTTTCATTATCTATTTCATTTGTTAATTCAAAAGTATTAGCTGTTAAGGAATTATAATTTAAAACTGTTTTAGCATCATTAAATAAATATGTTTTGCTGATAAAATTAACTCTTATAGGAGAATCTTGATATATATCCCGATCTACAACACTACCTTCTACTACTAAATTAATATTTAAATTTAATCTTTTTACAGTACTTTCAACAATAGTTCTGGATCTTAATATTTCGATTTCATTATCAACGTTATTAACAGATCCTACTCCAATTCCCAAATCTGAAAAAGCGGATAGTTCTGAAAGCATTCCTCCTTTTTTCTCATCTTTAACCAATATGGCGGTAGTAGCTTCATAAATTGGTGTCGAATAACGTAAATACAGAAAGGCAGCTATTAAACAGATCACTACACTTAATAAAAACCATCGCCAATGGATTATATATTTATCTAACTGTTCCCTAAGATTTACCTCTTCGATTTCATTATCTATCTCATTGTAAAAGTCCTGTGTATGCATTTTTTATTTAATTTTATTTAAAGATTAGAACAGAAAGTGATATTAAAATAGAAATAGCTGATATTATTACAGATGTATTAGGTCCTACAGCCGAAGCGTTCACTTTAGTCCTGTTTGGTTCTATATAAACCACATCATTTTGTGCTAAATAATAAAATGGAGAATTTATAAAATCAGCTTTTGTAATGTCTACTCTATTATACGATTTAATACCATTAGCTTCTCTAATTACCAAAATATTATCCCTCTTGCCATAAATAGTCATGTCTTTTGCCATACTTAAAGCTTCAATCAAAGTAACTCTTTCTGATGTAACGGTATAAGTTCCGGGAATATTGACTTCACCTTGCATGGAAATCTTAAAATTCATTATTCGCATATTGATAATTGGGTTTTTAATATAAACCCCTATTTTATCTTTTAAAAGCTGTAATGCTTCTGTGCGCGTTAAGCCTCCTATTTGTAATTTTCCTAAAACAGGAAATTCAATATTTCCATTTTTATCTACCAGGTATGACTGAATTAAAACCTGACTTGTAGCTGCTTGTAAATTTGAGTTGTTTTGCGTAGCAACAGTAGTCAAATTAAAAGGAAGTGCAATTTCAGGATCTTCAGCTGATACAATAATCATTAATAAATCATCCGGCTGAATTTTCACTTCATAAGAATTTGTATTTTGACCCGCTTTAATCGTATCAATATTTTGATAATAAACTATATCTTTTCGTGAAGCACAGGAAAAAAGCAAAAACACAAGTGATAAAAGGCATGTTGTTTTTATAAAAATTGATGGTTTATATTTCATTAGGGTTGTAATTTGACTTAACATATGTAAGATTAAAATATTGATTATAATTGTGACGCACTGTTTGTTTTAAAATTTTTAATAAGCATTTTCTTCTCCTTGAAATATATTGACAACTGTTTTTATTATAATTCTGATATCTAATAAAAGACTCCAATTTTCAATATACCAAATATCAAATTCTACTCTATTTTCCATATCAAGAACCTCTTTTGTCTCACCTCGAAAACCATTTACCTGAGCCCAACCAGTGATTCCAGGTTTTGCATACTGCCTAACCAAATAATTATTAATCAAGTCGGTATATTGTTTTGTATGATTTATCATATGAGGTCTTGGTCCTACGACAGACATATTTCCAAAGAAAACATTAAAAAACTGAGGAAGTTCATCGATGGATGTTTTACGCATAAAAGCCCCAAACTTAGTAATACGACTATCTCCTTTACCTGCTTGTTTTGAATCTGATAAATCATTAACACGCATACTCCTAAATTTTAAACATGCAAAAGCCTGATTATCTCTTCCTGAACGTTGCTGCTTAAAAAAAACTGGTCCTGGTGATTCTAATTTAATGATCAGTACTAAAATAGGAAATAACCACGGAAATATCAATAAAATTACGGCTAAAGAAAAACAAACATCAAATCCTTTTTTTAATATTCTGTTTACTGTAAATTCTAAAGGTTCTCGTCGAAATGTAAGTACAGGTGTATTATCGTGAAATAAAATTTCGACTTTACTTGATTTAGTATAGAGCTGAAAATCTGGAATAAATTTGATACGCACCATATTATGCTCGCAAATTCGTATCAAATTATTTATTACTGAAATATTATCAATATGCAATGCTACATACATTTCATCAACGTTTCTTGCTATAATAAATTCTTCAACATCATTAAAATCACCTACAATTGGCCCTGAAATAAAAGCAAACGGATCGACTTTCTCATCAAAAAAACCTAAAAAACGATATCCATACGTAAGATTCGTTGATAATGTCTTACGCATTCTTTCACCTGTATCATTCGCTCCTACAATAATATAACTTTTAAAATTATATCCTTGGGTTCTTATATACATTAAAAGCCTTATAGATAAATAGCGTGATATTATGATTAAAGAAAAGAAAAAGTAATAAAAATAAATCAAACACCATTTTGAAACATCTGTATAATTTAAAAAAACCACAAAGATTGTGATAAAAGCAGAGTGAATAGCTATTTTTTTAATTGTTCTCTTCAATATTGATTCTATAGGTTCTACCCTTACGATCCTAAAAGAATCATTATATAAAAGCAAAGTAATCCAAACTAAATTACTCAGTAAGGAAACTGTTTGAACCTGTGTTAAAAAAAGTTTATCAATACTACCAAAGCCAGCAACTCCGGATAACAGTATCGATATATTCAATAAGACTAAATCCCAAACTACAAATAAGAGCTTAAAATAACGAGAGAAATTGTGACCAGATAATTTATTTAAAGTTTTCATCTGTAAGAATCTGATATTTTTATATTATTTTAAATACTGTGTTAATGCTAGAATCTTTTTCTGAAAAACAGCTTTAAAAGCTGAAAGATTATGATATTTATAAATCCTATAATCTTCAGATAGAACATGAAATACTCTTTTATAGTCAGTACTTAATCCTCCCATTTTCATTTTTACCACATATTCATTCATATAAACAATATTTATTTTGTGTTTGAACAGGTATCGTAATAAAAATTCAGTATCAGAAGCTATTTTAAAATCTAAACTATAATAACCGTATTTCTCAATAATTGATTTCTTAATATAAACCGTTGGATGCAATGGTAACCAACCTGATTTTAATTTTTCGAAATTATATTGTCCACCAATTCTATTTCGAATTATTTTTTCTTCAGCATCATTTGTAACATAAATACCATCTCCATAAACGGCATCGGCATTAGAAGACATTAAAAATGTATTGACTATTTTGGAAACAACACTACTATCATAAAAGGTATCATCAGAATGCATTAACCCAATAATATCTCCGGTAGCTAATTTTAAACCTTTATTAATTGCGTCATACATTCCTTTATCGGGTTCAGAAATATAATGAGCGATTTTATCTGAGTAGGATTCAATAATAGACTGAGTACCATCTGATGAATTACCATCTATGATTATATACTCTATATTTGGATAATCCTGATCTAAAACACTGTTTATAGATTGCTTAATGGTTGCCTTTCGATTGTAGCAAACCGTAATTATAGAGACTTTCATAAGTTTTGTTCTCTTTAAAATAATTTTTGATTATTTTTTTGTTTGATGAGTTCGCTACTTTTTAAAACAATGAAATATTCATATATAGATTGTAAAGTAGCATAAGTAATACCAGCTGATCCGTCTAAAAATGCTCTTCTGATAATCACCATGTAGAACCATTTTATTAATGGACGGCCTGGCATCTTATAAAAAATGCCTTTTTGATGGTATCGTTTTTCCGTAAAGTCAGAACTAAACAAAGCTTTTTTTAAAGAAAAAGATGTTCCTTGTTCTAAATCCTTTACTCTTGTAAGGGCTTCCATATCCGCATAACTCAAATGGCGTTGAATCCAAAATTTAAAACCTTTACTAAAAGGATAATGATCTAAAAAACCTTCAACTTTGTCCACCACACCATCTGGTATTGAAACTGGATTTACTAGCCTTTCATAACGCATTTTATTCGGACGAAATAATCTCAGATAGAAAGGAGACATCTGTGAATATTTCAACCACTTTCCATTCCAAGCAAAATCTCTTCGTCTAATTTCATAAGCAACTACTTCAGAATTAGTATCTAATTTAAGGTTTTTAATTGCGGAATACAGAGAATCTGAAACCCTTTCGTCTGCATCAATATAAAGTACCCACGGATGTTTGAATTTTATATTTGCTAAACCCCAATTTTGATGCGCTGACCAATTATCAAAATTTCGCTGAGTAATCGTAGCTCCAGCATTTTCGGCAATTACAACAGTTTGATCATCGCTAAAAGAATCAAATACATGAATATCATCGCTCCAGGACACTGATGCCAAACAACCCGGTAAATCTTGTTCTTCGTTTTTAGTGAGTATAAGGATTGAAACCATTTTATGTTATATTTTTAAATTCTCTTTTTTTTATAAATCTGGCTGGATTTCCAGCTACAACGTCGAACTCTTCTGTATTTTTAAAAACAATTGATTTTGCCCCTATTACAGAAAACCTTCCTAACGTTACACCAGCAAGAATATAACTTCCTGTTGCTACCCAACATCCATCATTGATAATTATAGGTTTTGTTACCATATTAAAATCTGGAGATTCTATAGAATGGCTACCTGTAATTAAGTATACATCTTTACCAATACAACATTTTTCACCTATTTGTATTTTATTCAAACAATATATCCAAGAGTTGTCCCCTAAACTGGACTGATGCCCCATTGTCAAATTCCATGGCAATTCTATATTTGATTTTCTATTAATATTTACTGTTTCTGCTAATTGAGCTCCAAATAAACGTAATAGAATAATTCTTGGCTTTTTGATTTGATTAGGAAAAACTCTAAATATTGTTCTATTGATCAATCTCCAAAGATGAATTTTGATTTTTGTTTTCTTATCAAAAGGTGTTGTTTGTACAGGAATATAATCATTGATTGTCATAGATAATTCTTTTTTTAATAAATTTAGCAGGATTACCTCCGACTATCGTCCAATCATCGACATCTTTAAAAACAGCAGCTCTAGCCCCTACAATTGCCCCTTCACCAATTGTAACATTTGACATTATAAATGCTTCGGCTGCAATCCATGCAAAATCTTTTATAACAATTGTGCCTGAAACAAAAGGAGTATTTATTGATGTTGTTTCATGTGTAGCACTACATAAATATGTTCTTTGAGAAACAGTAACCTTGTTCCCTATAATAGTCTTTCCAAAATGCAACTTAACTTGTGGAGCTAATGCTGAATATGACCCCAATGTCAAATTTTTAGGAGATGGCAGCTCTATTGAAGCATGAATAACACAATGATTTCCAATTTTGGCTCCAAAAATTTTCAATAAAAAAATTCTCCAACCGTTGAAAATAGGTAAAGAAAAAGGTTTAAATAAAAACAATGATGTAATACGCCAAAGCAATCTATAAATCTTATCAGATTTAGGAATTGTATCGATATATTTAGGAATTTCCATTAAACGTTCTTTAAGGTTTGAATAAATTTATTTGCACAAGTTTCAATATCAAATTTATTTTTATACGTTTCAAAAGCCTTATATCCTTTCGCTGCAAAATCCTCTTCAGAATTCTTAATTATTTCTGAAAGATTATTTTCCAACTCCCTTTTCTCTTCCAGATTGACTATCCATCCTCCCCCGCCTTCATTAATCTCATTCCAGATGTTTACATTTTTTGTTATTAAAACCGGCTTTTTGCACGCCATAGCTTCAACAATAGCAATCCCAAAATTTTCCTGATGACTTGGTAATAAATAAGCTTCACAATTATAAAATGCGCCCCATTTTGCATTCCCGGTCAGCATTCCTGAAAAATGAATTTTTGGGTTATGTGAAGCTAACTTTATCATTTGCTGAGCATATTCAGAAGTCGTAGGTCCGGCAATAACTAAATCAGGTAAATCTTTATTTTTCTGAAACAATTCATTGTAAGCATTTATCAATAAATCAACCCCTTTTTTTTCGTGTATACGACTCAAAAAAAGCAAATATCTTTTATTCTTAATTTCCGGATAAATTTTATAAAAATCATCTCTCAAGATGTCTTTGTTTTCAGGAGGCATCTGAATACCATATCCAACATTAGAAACTTTTTTAGGTTTATAGCTTTTAAAAGTGGTAGCCGCTAATCGCATTTCTTCCTCACAAGTATAAAAAATGGCATCAGCCTGATTAATACACTTTTTTTCTATTAATGTCCAAACTAAGTTATTTCGCAAAGCCTTCCATTTTCTGTCTGTTGCTTTTTGGAAATAAGGATCTAACATACCATGAGGCATAATAATTACTTTTGGAATTTTTAGATTTTGTTTCTTCAGTAATTCTATTGTCTTGTATACTGCAAAATTATGATACTGCCAAAGGCCATGTACAATTATAGAATCATAATTTAAGATATTATTTTTTAACCATTTTAATAATTCCGGCTGATACTGATAAGATGTTTTTCCATTTCCTACCTTATAAATAGTAAAATTATCTGTAATAGAATAATGACTATTCTCATCATCCATACAAACTACTTCGGTTGTTATTCCTGCTTTTTGAAAATAAGGTATAGCATTACGAATCCCTTGGCAAGGCCCTCCATTACTTGGATGCATTGATGAAATGACACGAAGAATTTTTGTTGTATTCATGGCTTATTTTAATGAACTATATGTAACGATTTCCAAAAATTAATTTATTCAGCTTGTCCGGAATAATATTTATAAAATGCAAAAAAGCGAAATAGCATACAGCATTTATAAAACCAAAATATTTATTTCTATAATAAAATATAATTTTAGGATTTGCTCCCAAAGGGGAATATAATTTTTTGAATCGTTTGGAAATCGTAGTATTATTTTGCCTTACTCTGCAAATGTCATTTTTTTCACCGCTTGCAATAGCTACTCTTGTAGTAAAAACACCAATGCCATTATTTTGGGCACGCAATCCATAATCTACATCACCTAAATCATGATGATAATGAATATCTAAATTTCCTAAAACTTTATAAACTTCTTTAGGAACAATTACTACATTACCATTCATGTTTCTAACAGAATTTAACTGCCCATTTGGTTTAATTAGGTTCTTATTAGAATCATATCCTCCATATAAAATATTTTTTTTATCTGAAGTTTCAATTATTCCAGATATGATAGCTTTGTTTTCTGTCAATTCAGTACAGGAAAAAAGCTCATCAAAACAGTTTTCGTATATAATAATATCATCATTAAGCCATAAATAGAAATCATAATCTTTTTTAGATGCGTGTTCCCAAGCCAAATTCATTCCTTTATTCCAAAATAAATTCCCTGATCCGTTAATCAAATTTACCTGTGGAAATTCATTTAATACAGCTTTACTTGTCCCATCCGTTGAACCATCATCAACTAGATATACATCTAAATCACTTTTTAGTTTAAAAAGATGGGTTAAACAATTTATTGTTTTTTGTTTTCTGTTAAAACAGGTTAATAATACAGCTATTCTATTCATTGTAAGAAATAAATTTTATTGATATTTTTCATCTCTGACATCTCCAATTTTTTTTGCAGGATTACCAGCAACTATTGCAAAAGCCTCAACGTCTTTAGAAACAACTGAACCTGCACCAATTAAAGCACCTGTTCCTATTGTAACTCCTTTTAAGATAATAGCTCTGGCACCAATAAAAACATTGTCTTCTATTACTATTGGTAAAGACATTATTTTACTTTTATCATTTCGGAATTTTGGATTTATACCATGAGCATCACTATCTGTTATTAATACCCCACTACCTATTAAAACGTGGTTACCAATTGTTATTGCTGAGTCAGAGGAAATAGTAGCACCTGAAACACCAACATGGTTGCCAATTTGTATAATTGCATTGGGTTTACATGTTTTAATAATTACCTTTTGAAATACACCAATACTATTGTTTTTAGGATTACTGCATGCTATGAAATTCTTTCCTATAATTATTTCTGATTTATCAAACTTTTGAATCAAAGGCAAATCATGAAATCTCCATGATTTATCCCACTTCCCAATTTTGATTATACAGAATATAATATCACGAACTAAACGAAAAATATAAAAAGGAATTCTTATTATTTTTACTAAATACATTAACACTATTATTTTAATTTCAAAAAAATATAAAACTTTTTTATTATAATCTTCTTAACTCTATACAAAGTTAAATTATCGATTTTTGTTTTATTAAGGTGAAATTTGAAACTCGAAAAACAAAAAGACTCTATTAAGTTATTCTAACCTAGTTTTCGAATTATGTGGAGAATTTTTACTTTTTAAATAATTTTTAAATGTTTATTACATATGGATTTAATTTCATAATCTGTGAGCGATCTAAATCTTTTGCTCATACAAACACTTATAGCTAAAAAAATAAAAATTGTGCTTATTGAAAAAAAATTACGATCTTCAATAAAAGAAAACATCCCCTTAAATGCCACCCAAAGCCCAATCATTACACAAAACCAGTTTTTAGATTTGTATACACCTAAATAGGAAGCCTTTATAAAAAGTAAAAAATATAGTAATCCTCCAATAATTCCACCCCATTGTATGTAATTTAACATACCAGATTCAGTTCCCCTTCTTCCTTCTTTATAAATAACATCAAAATCGGCATATGAAATATCTGTGAGTGAAGTCTTCGTTTTTCCTGATGCTCCAAGACCAAATAAAAATGAATCCTGTCTTTCTAATTCTCCAAAAACATCATTATATATTGCTGTTCTCGAATCAATTAATAAATCTTGACTTTCTTTTTTTTCATCAACTACAACCCAACTTAAACTTTCACCTATTAAAAAAACATTAAAAATACCTGACAAACCTAAAATTAAAAAAACAGGTGGAAGTGCTAATAGTGCGAGCCTTAACGTTTTTATTGTTGCAAAAATCCATTTCTTTTTTCTCCATATAAAAGTTGATACAATTACAAATACAATAATAATGTTTAACATATTTGCACGGTTCGTAAATACGCTAAAAAAGAAAACAGCGGCAACGGTGATAATAAAAATGCTGTTTTTTTTATCTAAATAAGGTATTATTAGTACAATAAAATAAATCGGGGAAAGTGATTTGATGAAATTTATTGATAATTCTGGCTCAATAACATAAATCAAAAGACACAAAAGCAAACCATAAGTCAAAAAAGTTCTAATTGTATCTATTACAAATGAAGGATATAATGCTATATATAGAGAAAAATGTGTAACTAAATATAACGGTAATACATTAGAAAACATAGACTTCCAATCTTCGATGGATTGTGCATCTAACAACCCTCTTAGTAGAACAATTAAATTATAAATTATAAAAAGATAAACGTAATTTATTCCATCAAATTTCCTTGCAATACTAACCCTTGATACATATAATCTATTAATTATATATATTATTCCAACAAATATAGGATATGAACATAAAATTGACGCAATAGCAATTCTTCCTGGATAAATACTATTATATAAGCTTGGAATTATTGAGAAAATAACAGCAAGTTTGATAATTTTTCTTATGATCACTTAAGTATTTTTATATAAGTTTCCATTAAACTCTCAACTATTTTTTCCTTATCATGTCTTTCTAAAGCTTTAATCCTAGCTTTAATCCCCATTTCGAAATAGCGGGTAGGAGATTGATTATAATTAATTATCTCACTAACCAGTTCAAAAACCCCATTAGCTGGTATTAGAATTCCGGTTTCATTATGTGCCACTATCGTAGAAAGTCCACCAACATTACAAGCGATAATAGGAATGCCTAATATTTGAGCCTCACAAACACTATTAGGGCTATTATCAATATAAGATGGATGTACAAATAAATCAGAATCGATTAACAATGAGCATAAATTCTCTGAACTTTTTTTACCTAAAAAGTTAATGTTAACATTTTTAGGGTTTATTTTTAATTCATTAGAAAAATATTTAACTAATGGATTATCTTCACTTAGCCCTACTATATTCCAAATAAATTTAATATTGGTTTGTTTTTTTAATTGTTCAGCACTTTTCAACACAATATCAATTCCTTTATAAACGGTTGCAGATAGAGTTGAAACAATAATTATCGTTTCATGTAATTCATATTTCGTTTTAGCATTATCATAAAATAAAGGTCTTAATACTTCTTCAATATGAAAATAATTGGCAGATGGAGCAAATATTTGGGAAACAGATTGATCCCAAGTAGTTCTCCCCATAAGATATTTAGCTATTGATAAATGTTCTTTTTCTCTTTTTGCTTGATTCTGGAAACGTAGGAATGAACTATATACACCACTGCCTATAAGATTTTGTAAAAAAAAGTACCTACTAAAAAGAAAATTAATTCGGGAATTATTTGGAGGGAAATAAGTATTCAAATATGGATTTATTAGCCCTTGAATATGAATAACTACAGGTATATTAGTATATCCTTGAATTTTAGCAAACACACCCTCAGTACCAAAAATTTGAATAAGATCCGGTTTGAAATCCTCAACTACCTCTAGTAATTTTGGAATAATTATTTCATCTACTTCTAAATTTCCACAGAGTCCATTAATAACTTTCCTAATTGGTGCTTTTCTGGATGGTTTTACAAAAATAGGATAATAGGTTGTTTTATCTCTTTTCATTTTCTCATTACCTTCGTTATGAAAAAAAGAAATTGCCAATTCAATATTTTCTTCCTTGTTCAATAACTCTTCAAGAGACTCTATCCAACCACCTCCATTATAAGAATGTTTGCCATGATCATATTTAGATGCTGTATTTGTAAACCAAAGAACTTTCATATCTTATTTTAACTTTATAGCCTTTAGCCATTTATCGATATTATCTTGTGGCAATTTTATATCTGTAACGTAATCATTCTCGATAAAAGAAATACAGTCATTAACGTCTTCTCTCTTTATTACATTTAAATTTACGTCTTTACCTATTTCAATAGCTCTATTATCTACAGCTAAAATTAAAGTTCTTACATTTTTTTGCAATGCTCTTACGCCCGCATGTAAACGTGTACCTATATAATCAACATTTGATTTATTTAACATTTCATCAAAAGCTTCGATTGTGGGTGGAATTAATTCAATATTATTTAAATCTCCTCTTATTTCATCATAATAGTTTAAATCGCTCAACCCTTGTATCCACAAATATACTTTTGAGTAGTTTTCTGATAAAATTTTAAGCATTTTAAAATCTAAATCTGCATTTTTATGGTAAAATGTTAATGTCGTTATAACTTCTTCTCCTTTACTAACAGGAACAAGCTTACACTTTTCAGGAGTTAATCCCCACAAAGTAGGACAGCTGGTATTGACAACATTATCTATTCCAATACTTTTCAATTTTTCGAATGTATATTGGTCTCTTACAGAATGTAAAACATCCTTATTTAATATAGTCTTATAAATACTTTTTGTATATCCATTTATATTGCCTTGATATTGCCACCATCCACACCCCATCAAAACAACTTTGTTTTTTAAAAACTTCTTGTGAGATCTGTGTATTTTCCATTGATGACGTACTTCTAAATTTGAAGACAATAAATTAGTTCCTGATACAAATAGCAAATCTTTTTCTCTCATTAAATCCATAGCATCATATGAAGTATGTAATTGAGTTGGGAAATTAGTAAATAGGTCATCAGGATAAACAGACCTTAATTTTTTATATACACTATCATATATGATTAAATCCCCAAGATTTGAAGTACCTATACTTGGATTAAGTATACCAATATCATTATACTCTTTTTGTTGTTTTTTCCTTGCAGATCTTAAATTAGTGATTAGATATGCCTTAAAATACGTTTTAAAAAAAATTAAATTTTTAATCATTTGTTCCAAATTCCCGTAGCGGTGTTATTAATTAATTTATGATATTGAATTGGTCTAAGAATTACAGAATAACCTAAAGAAAAACAAGTTGCTAACACAACCCCAGTGGATCCCCAACCTAGATATTTTCCAAACAAAATACTTAGAGGTATGTTTATTATCATTGAAATAACAGATGTAATAATTTGCAATTTAATTTTTCCGACCCCATTAATAAAATTAACATAAATCATATTATAAGTCATCAAAGCAACATAAAATGCAATTGATAAAGAAAGCTGAATTGGAATTATAACCTTATCTCCAACCCACCAGCTATAGAACCAGTTTGATATAAAAACCATTATAATAAGGCTTATAGGAATTAAAAACCATATCTTTTGAATGTTACTTACTGATCTCTTTATCCACTCATAATCTTTATTCGCATATGCTTCAGTAAAAGATGACCAAAAAGGTGTTATAAGTAGACCATAAACAATTGTAACAATGGAGAAATACTTAAATGCTATATTATAAGGAACAACTTCTTCAGGACCAAATAATCTAATAATAATAAAATTATCAGTAGAAAATAATACCATGGCAGCTATTTGAATAATAAAAAATTTAAAACCCAATCCCGTTATTTCATGCAGATAACTTTTTTTCCATAAATTAAATTTTGGCTTAAAATCTTTATACCTTCTATTAAATGCGAAAAAGTTTAAAATTACTAAAAGAATTACCGGTATTCCTGAAAATATACTACCAAAAATAAGTAACGAACTGTTATCTGTTTTTGTAAGTCCCCATATAGCTAATAAAGACAATACTTGTCCTAAAAATTGTACTTTAGTATCAATAGAATGATGTTGATCTGCTTGATAAATAGTTATTATTAATTTTACAATTAATTGTAAAGTAAAAAAAGTAAAAATAACTGGTAAAAGAATTCTCAAATCTTGTTTTAAACTAGCCCTTGTATTAAATACAGATGTCCAATCTATAAAAAAATTCAAAAACAAGAAAATCAACAGTAAAATCACACTAATACTAGAAATTGTAAAATATGCAGAACTAACAAAAGATTGAGCCTTCTTATAATCACCCAATGCTTTTGCTTCGGCAAACTTGTTTCTTAATCCATTTCCCAAACCAATATCAAAAAAAGAAAACCATGAAATAAAAGAACTTAATGTTAACCAGACTCCATAATTTTCAGAATCCAAATAATTGATAGTTAATGGCACTAAAATAAAATTTGCAATTATAGATCCTATCTTAAAAAAAAATGACCAACTTATATGCTTCGCAATATTAATAGTACGGTCACTTTTCAAACCAACCTTTTCATGAACTTTATTAATTATTTTTCTCAATTTTAGCTTTTATATAGTTTTATAACCTTTCTTTAATACAACTTCAAATCACACTCTATCATCTCTTTAACTAAAGCAGCTAAATCATATTTGGGCTCCCAGCCTAATTGAGTTTTAGATTTAGTAGGATCTCCAATTAAAAGATCCACTTCTGTAGGTCGATAATACTCCGGATCTACACGTACTACTACTTTACCTTTTTCTAGTTGATATAAAGGATTGTTACAGGCTGCTATTTTAGCTACTTCGCTTTCATTTTCTCCTTCAAAATCCAGTTCTATTCCAACTTCTGCAAAAGCCATGATAACAAAATCTCTTATATATGTTGTTACACCTGTGGCTATTACATAATCTTCTGCTACCTCTTGTTGTAAAATTCTCCACATTGCTTCGACATAATCTTTTGCATGTCCCCAATCTCTTTGTGAATTTAGGTTTCCAAGGTAAAGACATTCTTGTTTCCCTTTTGCAATAGCAGCCGTTGCCATGGTGATTTTACGTGTAACAAAAGTTTCACCACGTCTTGGAGACTCATGATTAAACAAAATACCGTTACAAGCAAACATGTTATAGGCCTCACGGTAATTTTTAGTAATCCAAAAACCATAAATCTTAGCTGCACCATATGGAGAACGAGGATAGAATGGTGAGTTTTCATCATAAAATCCCTTTTCATTTTTATTTTCTGTCATCCCTCCATAAAGTTCAGAAGTGGATGCCTGATAAATTCTGGTTTTTTCGCATAATCCCAAAATTCTTACTGCTTCTAATATTCTTAATGTACCTATTCCATCTACATTAGCCACATATTCAGGAGAATCAAAAGATACCTTAACATGCGACATTGCTCCTAAATTATAAATTTCATCAGGCTGTACTTCCTGAATTATTCTAATAATATTAGTTGAATCGGTCAAATCTCCATAATGCAATTTAAAATTAACATGTACCTCATGCTGATCCTGATAAATATGATCAATTCTTTGTGTATTAAAAGAAGAGGCACGTCGTTTAACACCGTGTACCTGATATCCTTTTTCTAATAATAATTCAGCTAAATATGATCCGTCCTGACCAGTGATCCCTGTTATAAGTGCTACTTTTTGTGTGCTCATAGATTTGAGTTATAATTTATGATTATGAGTTATAATTATGAATTGAGAGTCCTAAGCACATGATACTTTATTCTCCCAAATTCCTTACTTCAACTTTACTTGTTTAAAATTTTCTGTGTTTTCTAAAAACCAGTTGTAAGTCTTTTGAATTCCTTCTTTTAAATCAACTTGATGTTTCCATCCCAATTCATGCATTTTAGAAACATCCATTAATTTTCTTGGGGTTCCGTCTGGTTTGGTTGAGTCCCAAATAATTTCTCCTTTATGACCTGTAATTTCCTGAATTATTTCTGCTAATTCTTTAATTGTCAAATCTTCGCCTGTTCCAACATTATATAAATAATCCGGTAATTTATTTTCTAAGGCAAAAACTACTGCCTTGGCCATATCGTCTACAAATAAAAATTCACGCATTGGTAAACCACTTCCCCAAAGGGTTACCGGTGCGTGATTATTTTCTTTTGCTTCATGAAATTTCCTTATCATGGCAGGCAAAACGTGAGAAGTGTTTAAATCAAAGTTATCATATGTTCCATATAAATTTGTGGGCATAAGACTTACATAATCCTTCCCGAATTGATTTCTAATAGCCTGACATGTTTTTACCCCTGTAATTTTCGCAATAGCATACCACTCATTTGTTGGCTCAAGAGTATCTGTAAGTAGGTATTCTTCCTTTAATGGTTGTGGAGCTAATTTTGGATAAATACAAGAACTGCCCAGAAAAATAAATTTATCAACGTCATTTTGTAATGCAGAGTCAATTAAGTTATTCTGAATTTGCATATTCTCCATAATAAATTGATATGGAAAATCATTGTTTGCCAAAATTCCGCCAACACGTGCCGCAGCATCAATAATAACTTCAGGATTTTCTTTTTTAATGAAATCGCGAACTGCTTGTTGATTTCTAAGATCTAATTCTTTACTCGAAGCACCAATTAAATTACTAAATCCATTTTCTGATAAAGTTCTCCAGATGGCACTTCCGACCATACCTTTATGGCCTGCAATATAAATTTTCGTGTTTTTATTCATTCGTCTATTTCAAAAATTATTTAGCTATTGATAATTCTCTAAAAGCCACTTCCTTTCGCAAGCCACTACTAGAAAAACGATGATCCCGTACATTATAGAATAATTCTATCCCTTTTTCTTCGCAATAAGTACGTCCGGTAAAATCCTTTTCTTTGTACTCATCACCTAAAATTCTGACATCAATTTTAAAGGATGTTAAGATGTCATTTAAATCTTGTTCGGTTGCGTAGGGAACTATTTCATCTACAAATTTACAACCTTTTAGCTGTATATATCTCTCAACAACTGTTTGTGTTGGACGATTCTTTTCCGGGCGATCCAACGTTGGATCCGTCTGCAAACCTACAATCAAATAGTCACATTGCTGTTTAGCTTCTTCCAGCATTTTAATGTGACCGGCATGCAATAAATCAAAAGCACTAAAGGTGATTCCTACTTTCATAATTTTACATTTTTTTAGTTAATAGAATTTTATTTACACATAACCTGTTTGTACAGCTTCGCTATTCCAACTCACATTTTAGAATGAGTTAGAAATTGTAAGAAGACACAAAAAACAAAGACAATCTTTAAATATATAGATGTCAATTTATTAAAAATCAAATAAATAATTCAATTCTATGACTAATATACGCATTATTTTCTTGCAAAAATAACACATGAAAATTGCTACAAAAAATCAAAATGAAGGAAATGCCTTATTTTGACATAATAAAAACGTAATATTTTTATTTATCATAATTTTACCTAAAAAAAAATACACTATAAATAAAAAACATCGTATTCTTACAAACTGAAAAAAAATAAAAAAATTATAATTATTTTACATTTATATTTAAAATAAAAAGTAGAAACCTAGTAATGAAAACATTAACATTCTATTTATTTTTGATTTTTACATCGACAAACGGTCAAATTATCGGATGTATGGACTCTTTTTCCAAGAATTACAATCCCATGGCTGTAGAAAATGACGGAAGTTGTTTGTATAAAAGTCTAAAAATACGATCTCAATACTCTATTAGACTAAGCGATTCGATAAGGGAAACATCAGGAATAATTGCTTTCGATAATTTATTATGGACGCATAATGATGACCATGACAAAACGATTTACGGATTAGATTCTTTAGGAAAAATTCAAAAAAAAGTTGTTTTAGACAAAGTTGTAAATCATGACTGGGAAGAAATATCACAAGACAGCTCATATCTATATATTGGTGATTTTGGTAATAATTATTCCGGAAACCGAACTGATTTACATATTCTAAAAATAGAAAAAAAATCATTTTTAGAAGAAACTCCAATTATCGAAACTATTTCATTTAGATATTCAGACCAAAGTGATTTCAGTTTAAAAAAACATAACACAACAAATTTTGATTGTGAAGCTTTTATCGTTTCAAAAGACAGTATTTACTTGTTTACCAAACAATGGGAATCTACAAAAACCAGTATTTATGTTTTACCAAAACAATCAGGAAATTATATTGCACAATTCAAAGATAGTCTCGATATTAAAGGATTAGTGACCGGAGCGACGTATATAGAAGATAAAAAATTGATTGCGCTTTGCGGATATTCAAAAATGGGAAAATCTTTTTTATACTTATTATATGATTTTCTATCTGGTAATAAGAGAAAAATTGAACTTCAACTATCTTTTCATCAAATCGAAGGAATTACCACAAAAGATGGTTTACATTATTACTTAACAAACGAATCTTTGATTCGAAAACCTGTTCTAAATACGCCGCAGCAAATTCATTATTTTGACTTAAGTCCAATATTGAATTCCTATCTCCATAAATAATTCGCAAATCGAGATATAATAACTTACTTTTGCAAAAAAGTTCCGTTTTGTAAAACATTCAGAACTTATAATTTATAACTCATATTTTACAAAGTGAATTACTTATCTGTCGAAAATATCTCGAAGTCTTTTGGTGAAAGAACCTTATTTGACAACATCTCATTTGGTATTAATAAAGACCAAAAAATAGCTTTTATTGCCAAAAATGGTTCTGGAAAAACAACTATTATGAGTATTATTAATGGTTTGGACGAACCAGATACGGGACAAGTTGTTTTGAGAAAAGGAATTAGAATGGCATTTCTTTCTCAGGATAATAATTTACAGGAAGAACTGACGATCGAAGAAAGCATTTTTGCTTCAGATAATGAAACTTTGAAAATAATTGAAGCTTACGAAAAAGCGCTTGAAAACCCAGACGACGAAGAAGCATATCAGAAAGCTTTTGACGGAATGGATCAGCATAATGCATGGGATTTTGAAACGCAATACAAGCAAATTCTATTCAAATTAAAACTGGAAGATTTTAAACTTAAAGTAAAAAATCTTTCGGGTGGACAAAAAAAACGTCTTTCATTGGCGATTATCTTAATTAATCGTCCGGATTTATTGATTCTGGATGAGCCAACCAACCACTTAGATCTTGAAATGATCGAATGGCTTGAAAGTTATTTTGCAAAAGAAAACATTACGTTGTTTATGGTTACACACGACCGTTTCTTTTTAGAGCGCGTTTGTAATGAAATCATTGAATTGGATAATGGAAAACTTTATCAATATAAAGGAAATTACTCTTATTATTTAGAAAAAAAAGAAGAACGAATTGCTTCTGAAAATGCAAGTGTAGACAAAGCTAAAAACTTATTTGTAAAAGAATTAGAATGGATGCGTCGTCAGCCAAAAGCGAGAACGACAAAATCAAAATCGCGTCAGGATGATTTTTATTTAATTAAAGAAAAAGCACAAAGTCGTCGTCTTGAAAATAAAGTCGAACTTGAAATTAATATGGAACGTATGGGAAGCAAGATTATCGAGCTTCACAAAATTTCAAAAAAATTCAAAGATCACGTTATTCTGGACAATTTTAGTTTCGATTTTCAGCGTGGAGAACGTATCGGAATTATTGGTAAAAACGGAACCGGAAAATCTACTTTTTTAAATCTTCTTACCGGAACAATCCCTCTTGACAGCGGAAGAGTTGTAAAAGGCGAAACTATAAAAGTGGGCTATTATACGCAAAGCGGAATCAACCCGAAACCAAATCAGCGCGTTATTGATATTATTAAAGAATACGGAGAATTTATTCCGCTTGCAAAAGGCAGAATGATTTCGGCTTCACAATTGTTGGAGCGTTTTCTTTTTGATGCTAAAAAACAATACGATTTTGTCGAAAAATTAAGTGGAGGAGAATTAAAACGTTTGTATTTGTGTACGGTTTTAATTCAGAATCCAAACTTTTTAATTCTTGATGAGCCTACAAACGATTTGGATATTGTGACGCTAAACGTTTTGGAGAGTTTTCTTTTAGATTATCCGGGCTGTTTATTGGTAGTTTCGCACGACCGTTATTTCATGGATAAGATTGTCGATCATTTATTTGTTTTTAGAGGTAATGGCGAAATTGAAAGTTTTCCAGGAAACTATTCTGATTTTAGAGCTTATGAAGATAGTGCTGATGTTGCTCAAAAAGAAGAAAACAAAGCTGAAAAGAAAGATTGGAAACAAAATAATCCAACAGGAAATTTAACTTTCAACGAACAAAAAGAATATCAAAAACTGGAAAGAGAAATTAAAGATTTAGAAATCGAAAAAACTAAAATCGAACAATTATTCTCTGATGGTAAGGTAGCTGACGCCGATATCGAGAAAAAAGCAAACGAATTACAAAATATCATTAATAAAATAGATCAGAAAGAAGAACGCTGGTTTGAATTATCAGCTAAAATTGAGGGATAAGATTATTCCACAGAGATGCACAAAGAAAAACACAGAGTTACACTAAACTTTATTTTTTCTTTGTGAATCTTCTCTTTTCTTTGTGAACCTTTGTGAAATAAATCATGTTGCACATCATAAAATCATACATCAAATTCCTTTGGAACTCTAAAAATGAACATGCTGTTCATTCGCCGTTTGTATTTAATTTATTGACGAAATGTTTTTATGATAAAAAGTCAAAACCAGAATATTCTATTTTAAAAAACTACAGAAAATCTCTTCTTCGAAATAAAAATTTCATAGAAGTTACAGATTTTGGTGCTGGTTCAAGAGTTTTTAAATCGAATAAAAGACAGATTTCTAAAATTGCTTCGACTGCCGGAATTTCTCCAAAAAGAGCTGAATTATTATTTAGAGTAACCCATTATTTTCAGCCAAAAAATATTCTTGAAATAGGAACTTCTTTAGGATTAGCGACTTCTGCTTTGGCTTTAGGCAACACAAAAGCAAACGTTATTACTCTGGAAGGCTGTCCTCAAACATCAAATGTGGCCAAAAATCAATTAAATCAATTTGATTGTAAAAATGTAGAAAATATTATTTCAGAATTTGAATCTTTTTTAATTTCTGAAAATCTACAATCTACAATCTACAATCTAATATACTTCGACGGTAATCATTCTAAAAAAGCAACTTTAGCCTATTTTGATCTTTTATTACCAACAATAGACAATGATTCTGTTTGGATATTTGATGACATTCACTGGTCGGAAGAAATGGAAGAAGCCTGGGAAATTATAAAAAATCATCCAAAAGTAATTGTAACCATTGATACTTTTCAGTGGGGATTTGTTTTCTTTAGAAGAGAACAAAAGAAAGAACATTTTGTAATTCGGGTTAATTAACAAAAACGTCATCAGGTATTCCTTTTTTAAATAATTCCTGATATTCCAGGATATCATCAGATTCTACCACAGGATAATTAAATAATAGAAAACTATTTTGAGGTCTTTTCTGTTCATAAATAATTAAATAATTTATGGTCGTATCAGGTTTTTTATCCGGAATATCTACAAAATCATTCTCTTCAACAACGTTCGATATTAATATATTATTGACAACATAATCATAATCAACTTGTCCCTTAACTTTTCGTCCTCTTCCAGATTTATAATAAGTAATTTTTCCTTGTGTTAAGCCATAATTCTCTTTTATTTTTATAACAGAATAAGTTTCTTTCAAAGCTTTGAAGAATAAAAAAACACCAATAAATAATAAAGCAAAAATAGCAAGTAAATTCGAAATTTTAAATGTAGAAAAGTTCTCAAAAAAGTAACAAAGTCGAAAAAGCAATATCGTAACGAAGATTACAATAAGTGCATAAAAAAAAGGGTTCATAGTAAATAAAAATTCCATTTTCAGTATTTAAATAGCTAAAGTAAATTTTTATTATAACTCTCAAAAAAATAGACATAAAAAAATGGCAACCATTTCTGATTGCCATTTTTCAAATCGAATTTAAACTAATAACCTATTTTTTAGCTGCTGCTGTTTCTTCTGATTTGGCTCCCATTCTGTTAACAGTATACATTGGGGCAAATTTTATTTTTAAACCGGCAATTTTTCTGTTATCTTCAGATGAAAGTCCTTCTTTTTCAACGGTATTTTTACGGCTGTCAAGCGCTTCATACATCAATTTAATTTCATCCCAGTCTTCACGAGAATAACTGTCTTTATTGTCTTCTACAGTATGTACAAATTGTTGATATACACTATGAATATTTTGAGCATTTACCCAGGCAAAACTCATATCATCACCAATTTTTCCTTCACCAAACAACGCATTACGTAATTGTTGTTTTGCACTTACAGGAGGTGCGAGAGTTGCTGCCATTCCGGTTTTGAATTCTTCATATTTCATTTTGCTGGCATTTATTCTTTCGGTCTCTGCTGCATTGTCTTTAATATCTGCAAGAGCCAATTGTGCATTTTCTGCTCTTCTGTTGTATTCAGCTTCAACATCTTTCCAATCGGCTTTTAAATCATCTGCCGCCACATTCTTTACTGAATCTACATATGTTACATATGAGTCGATTGTTTTTTTAGCCTGTTCCTGTTTTTCATCTTTACATGACGCAAAACCTAGTGCAATTAATGCAATTCCTGATACAATTTGTATATTTTTCATAATTTTGATTTTAAAAGTTATTACAACAAATATAGTTAAATATTCGAATTATTATACATAATTACTAAAAAATTAATACTTAAAATAAAAATAATTTAATATAAAATGAAAAATATGATAATTATATAAAAACAATCTAAAATCATATAACAACATTTTCTTGTATTGGTTTATACTTTTTAATAAATAAATAATAATTAAGTAAGCTTATTAGTCATTTTACCAGTTTTAATCTTGTAACAAAAATCAATTAAACACTACTTATTATATTATTGAAAAGTGTTTTGTACTTTTAAATCCAAAATTGTAAAACGAAATGGCAAATCCATTAATTAAAATAACAGACATTAAACGAAATTTTGTACTTGGTAATGAAATCGTTTATGTTTTGAAAGGAATTAATTTAGAGATTAATAAAGGAGAATATGTAGCTTTAATGGGACCATCAGGATCCGGAAAATCAACCTTAATGAATTTATTAGGTTGTTTGGACACTCCAACTTCGGGACATTATGTTTTGAACGGAAAAGATGTAAGCAAAATGAAAGATGATGAACTGGCCGGAATTCGAAATAAAGAAATTGGATTTGTATTTCAGACTTTCAATCTTTTACCAAGAACTACGGCTTTAGACAATGTTGCTTTGCCAATGATATACGCCGGACATTCAAAGTCAGAACGTACTGTACGAGCTCAAGAAGTGTTGAAACAAGTAAATCTAGCTGACAGGATGGATCATCAGCCTAATCAGCTTTCCGGAGGACAACGTCAGCGTGTTGCCATTGCCCGCGCTTTGGTCAACAAACCTTCTATTATATTAGCCGATGAGCCAACCGGAAACTTAGACAGTAAAACTTCTGTAGAAATTATGAAGCTTTTTGGCGACATTCACGCACAGGGAAACACCGTAATTCTGGTAACGCACGAAGAAGATATTGCTGCTTATGCACACCGTGTAATCCGTTTACGTGATGGTTTAATTGAAAGCGACACAACAAGGTAATTTTAGATTGTAGATTTTAGATTTCAGATTGAATGCTGTAATCTAAAATCTAAAATCTAAAATCAGAAATCTAAAATCAAAAAAATGAAAGTATATACAAAAACAGGAGATAAAGGAACAACAGCTCTTTTTGGAGGTACTCGTGTTCCTAAAGATCATATCAGAATTGATAGTTATGGAACCGTTGATGAATTAAACTCTTATATAGGTCTCATTCGTGATCAGGAAATAGACAAGCATTATAAAGATATTTTAATCGAAATCCAGGATCGACTTTTTACAGTTGGTGCTATTTTGGCAACTCCTCAAGAAAAAGAGGTTTTAAAGAATGGAGAACTTCGATTAAAAAACCTTGGAATAATTGATACTGATATTGAATTATTAGAAAATGAAATTGATAAAATGGAAGAAAGTCTTCCACAAATGACTCATTTTGTTTTACCGGGTGGACATCCAACCGTGTCACATTGTCATATAGCACGCTGCATATGCCGTCGTGCAGAGCGTTTGGCAGTCCATTTAAGCCATAATGAACACGTTCCAGAAATCGCAATCATGTACTTAAACCGACTTTCTGACTACCTTTTTGTCTTGGCACGGAAGTTGTCGTTTGACTTAAAAGCGGATGAAGTAAAGTGGATACCAAGAAAATAATTTTTTTTTAAAATTCCAATTTTTGAAATCCCAAATTCCAATTAAAAGAATTTAAAATTCTTTTAATTTTAAGATCACAAATTACAGTTCCAAATATTGGAATTTGGAATTTAAATACTGATATTTCAAGAATATTTTTGGAATTTGGAGTTTAAATATTGGAATTTAACAAGAGACGTTCTTAAATTTTACTAAAATAAATCAAAATTTACTTGTCTTTTTCAGTAAAAAATTTATTTTTGCACAAACTAAACAAGATAACAGATGTATTGGACATTAGAATTAGCATCTTATTTAAGTGATGCGCCATGGCCTGCTAACAAAGACGAACTTATTGACTACGCTATTAGAGCTGGTGCTCCGTTAGAAGTAGTAGAGAATCTTCAATCTATCGAGGACGAAGGTGAGATATACGAATCAATGGAAGAAATTTGGCCTGATTATCCAACAGACGAAGATTATCTTTGGAATGAGGATGAATATTAAAAAATAAACCAAAGGAAAAAGTCTCATCACAGAGGCTTTTTTTTTGGTTCTAAATACAACATTTACATATAATAGAAATACAATAAATCATGAGTTTCATAAACAGTATTATAAAAGTCTTTGTAGGTGATAAATCACAGAAAGATGTCAAAGCTTTACAACCTTATTTAAACAAAATTAAAACATTCGAAACTAGTTTAATGAGTTTGTCTCACGACGAATTAAGAGCCAGAACCGCATATTTTAAGGAAAAGATAAAAGAAGCCAGAGCGGATAAAGATGCTAAAATTGCTTCGCTTAAGGCAGAAGTAGAAAACATCGAAGACATCGACAAAAGAGAAGATCTTTATGATGCCATAGATGCTCTTGAAAAGGAAGCTTATGAAATTTCAGAAAAAACTTTATTGGAAATTCTTCCTGAAGCATTTTCTGTAGTTAAAGAAACAGCGCGTCGTTTTAAAGACAATTCTTTTATTGAAGTTACTGCAACTCCAAAAGACCGCGAACTTTCGGCTACTAAAACATACATCACTATTGAGGGTGACAAAGCAACATGGGCTAATAAATGGAATGCTGCCGGTAAAGAAATTACCTGGGACATGATTCATTATGATGTTCAGTTAATTGGTGGTATGGTCTTACACGAAGGTAAAGTTGCCGAAATGCAAACAGGTGAAGGTAAAACTTTGGTTGCTACACTTCCGTTATATTTAAATGCTTTAACCGGAAACGGAGTTCACTTAGTAACTGTGAATGATTATTTGGCAAAACGTGATAGTACATGGAAAGCACCTTTATTTGAATTTCATGGTTTAACTGTTGATTGTATCGATAATCACCAGCCAAGTACAGAACAAAGAAAAAAAGCATACGACGCCGATATCACTTACGGAACCAACAACGAATTTGGTTTTGACTACTTAAGAGATAACATGGCACATTCGCCAAGCGATCTTGTACAAAGAAAACATAACTACGCAATTGTCGATGAGGTCGATTCTGTATTGATTGATGATGCAAGAACGCCACTTATTATTTCAGGACCGGTACCGCAGGGAGATCGTCATGAGTTTAATGAACTTAAACCAAAAATCGAAAACTTAGTTGCACAACAACGTCAGTTAGCAAATGGTTTCTTAGCTGAAGCTAAAAAATTAATCAAAGAAGGAAACACTAAAGAAGGTGGATTCTTATTATTGAGAGCTTACAGAAGTTTACCTAAAAATAAAGCATTAATTAAATTTTTGAGTGAAGAAGGAATCAAACAATTGCTTCAAAAAACCGAAAACCAATACATGCAGGATAACAATCGCGAAATGCACAAAGTAGATGAAGCTTTGTATTTTGTAATTGAAGAAAAAAACAATCAGGTAGAATTGACTGATAATGGTATTCAATACCTTTCTGGAGATACTGATGCTGACTTTTTCGTACTTCCGGATATCGGAACTGAAATTGCTGCTATTGAAAAACAAAAATTAGATAAAGACGCGGAAGCAGAAGCAAGAGAAAGATTATTCCAGGATTTTGGAGTAAAAAGCGAGCGTATTCATACTCTTACTCAACTTTTAAAAGCATACGCTCTTTTTGAAAAAGATGTAGAATATGTAATCATGGACAACAAAATTATGATTGTCGATGAGCAAACAGGTCGTATCATGGATGGTCGTCGTTATTCTGACGGTTTACACCAGGCGATTGAGGCTAAAGAAAATGTAAAAATCGAAGCTGCTACACAAACTTTTGCAACTGTTACATTACAGAATTATTTCAGAATGTACAGCAAATTGGGTGGTATGACTGGTACAGCCGTTACAGAAGCTGGCGAGTTATGGCAGATATATAAATTGGATGTTGTTGAAATTCCAACCAACCGTCCGATGTCAAGACAAGACAAAGAAGATTATATCTACAAAACTACACGTGAAAAATTCAACGCTGTAATTGAAGATGTAACTGAATTATCAAACGCAGGAAGACCAGTTTTAATTGGTACAACTTCTGTAGAGATTTCAGAATTATTAAGCCGTATGTTAAAAATGAGAGGCGTTACACATAACGTTTTGAATGCTAAAATGCACAAACAAGAGGCACAAATCGTTGAAGAGGCTGGTAAAGCCGGAGTTGTAACTATTGCAACAAACATGGCTGGTCGTGGTACCGATATTAAATTGTCTCCAGAAGTAAAAGCTGCCGGAGGTTTAGCAATCGTGGGTACAGAACGTCATGATTCTCGTCGTGTTGACAGACAGTTACGTGGTCGTGCAGGACGTCAGGGAGATCCGGGAAGTTCTCAATTTTACGTTTCTCTTGAAGATAACTTAATGCGTTTATTTGGTTCTGAAAGAGTTGCAAAAGTAATGGATAGAATGGGATTACAGGAAGGTGAAGTTATTCAGCATTCTATGATGACCAAATCAATTGAGCGTGCTCAGAAAAAAGTAGAAGAAAACAACTTTGGTGTTCGTAAACGTTTATTAGAATATGATGACGTTATGAACTCGCAACGTGAAGTAGTTTACAAACGTCGTCGTCATGCATTGTTTGGTGAGCGTTTAAAACTGGATATTGCCAATATGCTTTATGATACTTGCGAATTAATCGTAAGCAACAATAAAGCAGCAAACGATTTTAAAACTTTTGATTTTGATTTGATTCGTTATTTCGGAATCACTTCTCCAATTTCTGAAGCTGATTTTACGAAATTATCAGATGTCGAAATTACTGGAAAAGTATACAAAGAAGCTCTGGCTTTTTACACCGAAAAAACAGAAAGAAGTGCAAGAGAGGCTTTCCCTATCATTAGAGGAGTTTACGAAGAGCCAAACAATCATTTTGAGCGTATTGTAGTTCCATTCACTGACGGAATCAAAACTTTAAATGTAGTAACTGACTTGAAAAAAGCTTACGAAAGTGAAGGTGCTCAGTTAATTGCTGATTTCGAGAAAAACATCACTCTTTCTATTGTTGATGAGGCCTGGAAAAAACATTTACGCAAAATGGATGAATTGAAACAATCTGTTCAGTTAGCCGTTCACGAACAAAAAGATCCGTTGCTTATTTACAAATTAGAAGCTTTCAATTTGTTTAGAGGAATGTTGGACAACGTTAACAAAGAAGTAATTTCATTCTTGTTTAAAGGTGATTTACCAGCTCAAAACGTTACTTCAGAAATTCACGAAGCAAGAGAAGTTCGTCAAAAAGAAAATTTCAAATTAAGTAAAGATGAAATTGTTAACAGCGAAGATATCAATCGTGAAGCTGGAGAAACACAACAACGTCAGGTTACAGAAACGATTGTTAGAGATATGCCAAAAATCAACCGTAATGATACTGTAACAGTTCAGGAAGTTGCTACAGGCAAAACTGAAGAAATGAAATTTAAAAAAGCAGAATCTTTAATCGCTTCTGGCGAATGGGTTCTGGTTAAATAATATTTACATCTTAAATAGAAAATCCGCAACTACTTTGTAATTGCGGATTTTTTTTGCTAAAAATCTAATATTTATTCTTTCTAAATTGAATAAACAGTACTTTTGCAATCGTAAACAATAAAAAAAGCTTTGAAGCGAATTTTAATCATATTTCTTTCCTGCATGCTTTTAGTGCCATCTTTTGGCAGTTTTTTTGTTTATACCTCATTCAAATTAAACCAGGAAGAAATTTCAAAAACCATCTGTGTACAACGAAAAATGGTTTTTAACAGCTGTAACGGTCGATGCGAACTTCAAAAAAGTTTAAAAAAGTATTCTGATAACGAAAAAAGAATGCAAAACAACCTGAAAGAAAAAGCAGAAGTTGTTTACATTCAGAGTTCATCCACAAATAATTTCAAATTAATAGCACCAATCGAATCACAAGCCAAACTTTTTGCTTCATTCGATACTAAACCAATTTCGGTTTCAAATGCTACCTTTCATCCACCATCCTATTTTATATAAATTTTAGCTACACTTTTCAGTTCAAACCTGAAAAGATTTTTTCTTGTCTTAAAGTCAGGAAAAAAACATGTTACTTTTAAAATTTATATAATTTAAAATGAAAAAAATATACTTTACCCTATTAATCATAGGGCAATGTGTTCTTGCACAAAATGAAGTAAAACAAGACACTACAAAATCTCAAGAATTGGAAAACGTTTTTATAACAGCCAATCGTACAGCTACTTTACGTAAAAAAACACCTGTTGCTATTAGTAAAATAACGGCAAAAACAATCAACGAAACCAAAGCAACAGCTGTTTACGAGATTATAAACAAAACACCCGGAGTTTTAATGGTCAATTTAGGAAACGAACAGCACATGATGTCGATTCGTCAGCCAATGACAACAAATGCGTATTATTTATATCTGGAAGATGGTTTGCCAATTCGCCCAATGGGAATTTTCAATCATAACGCATTATTAGAAATAAATCAATATAACTTACAAAGTATTGAAGTGGTAAAAGGTCCGGTTTCTTCATTATATGGCCCTGAAGCAGTTGGCGGAACCATCAATTTAATTTCGCTGAAACCACCCGTTGATCCTGAATTTAAATTTGGAGTTCAGGCTGATAATTATGGCTACCATAGATTTCAGGCTGCCGGTGGTGCAACAATTGGAAAAGTTGGTTTTCATATTGCCGGGATTTCAAGTCTGCAAGAAAATGGCTGGATGACGTATTCTGATTACAACAAAGATAATCTGAATGCGAGAATCGATTACAACATCTCACCTTCTACCCGATTGATTAGCAATACCATGTATGGAAAATACTATTCAGATATGAGCGGAAGCGTAAACGAAGATGCTTTTAATAACAGAACTTATAAAAGCGCAACCGATTTTACTTATAGAAAATCTGATGCTTTAAGAACACGATTGACATTAGAACACGATTGGAATAGTAATTCAAGCAGTTACATTACAGCCTATTTGCGTGACAATAAATTAGGTCAAAATCCTTCATATGGCATTAAATGGAGCCCGACTGTAAATTCTACAGCTGCAAAAGGAGAAGTTAATTCTAATAATTTTAAAAGTTATGGAGCAATAGGACAGCATACTCAAAAATTTGATTTCTTAAATACTAAAATTGTTGCAGGAGCCTTATATGATTATTCACCTGTTACCTATTGGTCTTATGTAATTGATTTGAAAGCAAATTTAAATCCCGGAGAAACAGGAAAGCAAACTGTAGATTCTTATGAAATTATTGCAGAACACCCTGATTCTAAATTAGCAGATTACACAGCCGATATCTTCAACACGGCTGGTTATGCACAAGTAAGTATTAATCCGATAGAAAAATTAGTCATCACTGTTGGCGGTCGTTATGATAATATGAAAGTGAATTATGATAACGCATTGGATAATTCTACAGGAAGTAAAGTTTACGACAAAATGACTTTTAAAGCCGGTGCAAATTATAATCCATTTGAATTTGCCGGTTTTTATGGCAATTATTCGCAAGGTTTTGCTCCTCCCGGAATTACCTCTATTTTTAGAACAAAACCCGGAACTGGCGGAACAACTGGTGTTCCTGCTGATTTCTATTATAATCTGGAACCTGCTACTTTCAATAATTACGAAGTTGGCGGATGGTTTTCTTTCCTTCAAAATAAATTAAATTTTGATTATGCTTTCTATTATATGGAAGGAAAAAATGAACTATTAAACATCAAACTTGCTGATAATTCGACCGATTATCGCTCGGCTGGAGAAACCCGTCATAAAGGGATTGAATTTGGAGCTTCTTATCGTCCTTCAAAACAATTCAACTTTCGCTTGGGCGGAACTTATGCTCAGCACACTTATATTGATTTTAAACTTTCTGACAAATCGACTGATCCGGTTCAGGATTTAAACGGAAAAGAAATGCCGGCAGCACCAAAATGGTCTGGAAATTCAGAATTAAGTTACTACCCAAACTGGCTTCCGAATTTAAGAACTTCTGTAGAATGGCAACTTGTAGGAAGCTATTACCAGGATCAAATCAACACTATAAAATATGGCGGATACAATTTGTTTAATGCAAGAGTTGGCTATCAATGGAAGGGAATAGAAGTTTACGGAAATGTATTAAACTTAACCGATAAATTATATGCTTATAATGTTTCAAGAGCAAATACCACAAATGCACAACCAACCTATACAGCTGCAGCGCCAAGAACTTTTGTGTTTGGAATTCAGTACAATTTTTCATTAAAAAAGTAATATTAAAAAAAATTGAACCATTAAGGGATTAAATTTCATCAAGCAAAACTTAATTTTCTTAATCTCTTAATGGTAAAAAACATAATTAGACAAATAAAAACAACTCAAATATGAGCAAAGAAATAAAAGAGAAAAAGTCTAAAAAGATCCCGAAGACTATCGGTACTAAGATTGTCAAGAAAATCAAACAACACATGTATAAGTGGCATCGTACAATTGGGTTGATTACAGTTATTCCTGTAATCTTTTGGACATTATCTGGTTTGATGCATCCGTTTATGGCACATTTTTTCAAACCTGAAATTGCCCATGACAAACTGGAACAACAAATTATTGATAAAAATCAATTACATTTTTCAATTCAGGAAGTTTTACAGAAAAACGAGCTAACACAATTCAAAAATTTCCGAATCGTTTCTTTTAACAATGCAACTTATTATCAGGTAAAAACGATTTTTGGTGAGTTATGGTATTTTGATACCTCAACAGCTGAAAAACTAGACAATGGAGATCAAAAATATGCAGAATGGCTCTCAAGATATTTTTTAGATGATCAAAAAAGTGCCATAACAAAAAGTGAAGTTGTTACCGAATTCACTTCGCAATATAAATATGTAAACCGTTATTTACCAGTTTACAAACTTAGCTTTGATCGCCCTGACACAATGGAAGTGTATGTAGAAACTTCCTCAGGAAAATTAGCAACTTATAATCCAACTTCAAGACAATGGTTTATTTGTTTTTTTGACACCTTTCATAACTGGTCGTTTATAGATGCTATTACAAACAATAGTATTAGAATTATTACGATGATTTTTTTATTGTCTATTATTGGTTTTTCTGCCCTGAGCGGTATCTTAATTTATGGTTTATTATGGAAACAATTCAAAAAGACAGATAGTTTAGCACCAAAAAAAGGATTGAGAAAATACCATCGCCAAATTGGAATCTGGGTTTCACTCTTTACTTTGACATTTGCTTTTAGCGGCGCATATCATGCCACAACAAAATGGACACCGTATACTTTATCGCAAATGATTTACGAGCCCACTTTTAAAACCAACGAAATTTCTGTAGCTAATAATGCCTTAAATTTAGATTGGAATCGTTTTCAAAACATCAATATTATCACGCTAAATGACACTACTTATTTCCGTTGTCAATTATTAGAGAAACAGAAATTTAAAAAGCCAAAAGCTGACTCGAGCTCAAAATGGGGCAAAAAAGACGATAAAAAATCTGAAGTGGTTTACATTAATGCGACAACAAATAAAATTACGCCCAATATTGATCTGGAATACGCTGAGTTTCTGGCTTATTATTTTACAGACGGAGCGCCAAAAGCGGCTTGCTGTGAAATGGTAGAAGGCTCAGACGAACCTGAAACATCATTGGAAAATGCAAAATTATTAGAATCAAAAGTTTTAACTGATTTTGAAAGTCGAGAATACGGTTTTGTCAATAAAAGATTACCAGTTGTAAAATTGGCTTATGACACACCGGAAAAAACTACTTATTTCATAGAAACTTCGACTTCAAGACTGGCGGCTAAAATTGAAAGCTCTGATATGGTTGAAGGCTATTCGTTTGCTATTCTCCACAAGTTTTTATTTATGGATTGGGCCGGGAAAAATATTCGCGATCTAACAATGGTTTTAGCCGCTTTAACCATTTTGATTGTTAGTATTCTTGGTTTTATTTTATTCCTGAAAAAGTAAAAATATTGTCAAATCGAGCAGAGTCGAGATTCTTTTGAATTCATAAGGGTTTCGACTCCGCTCAACCTGACAACGATTATCTTGGATTTTCTTCAAAATAACGCGCTTCAATTCGTTTAATATCTTTAATCGAATTTTTCGCCCAGGCCAAACGTTTTTCCAGAATTTCATTTTCTGATAATTGCCAATTGATATCTGAATTGCGCAATCTGTTTGTCAGGTTTTGAATAATGATTGCGGCTGAAACAGAAATATTCAAACTTTCTGTAAAACCAACCATTGGTATTTTAAGAAAACCATCTGCTTTTTCTAAAATTTCTTCTGATAAACCATCTCTTTCTGTTCCAAAAAACAAAGCACTTGGTTTTGTAATATCGAAATCCTCCAGCAAACAGTCATTTTCGTGCGGAGTTGTCGCTATAATTTGATAACCTTGATTTTTTAAAGTTGAAATACAATTGGTAACCGAATCAAACTGATTGATGTCAACCCATTTTTGAGCACCCATGGCAATTTCCTTGTCGATTTTTTTTCCGTAACGCTGCTCGATCACATTGAGTTCCTGAATTCCAAAAACCTCACAGCTACGCATAACAGCACTTGTGTTATGCATTTGAAAAACGTCTTCTACAACAATTGTAAAATGTTTGGTGCGGTCTCCTAGTACTTTTAGGAATTTTTCCTTACGATTATCTGTTAGTATATTTTCAAGAAAAGCGAGGTAATCTAAATCAATCATTTTAAATCTTATTTAAAGCAAAAATACATTTTAAAAGAAGTATTTGAATTGCTTTATTTCTATTTTTTGCTAAAAACACCTTCTAAGACATCACTAAAAATAGCTTCACCAAAACTTTTCTTTTTATCCTGATTCGGATAAATTGGCTCCGGTTCTTTATTACTCATTTCTCTTTTGAGCAATAAATTGGTGTTTTTAAAAGAATAATATTTTTGTGATTCAATTTTAGTCGGGGTAAAACCAGGTTTAGGATTGTAAATAGAAAACTCAACAGGAAAATTTAAGTATTTATGATAATCTACTATATAATTATCCCTTTTAAAAAATTCAAATTTTTCCATATTTCCATTATAACTAAAAGAATGAATTCTATTAATTTTTGATTGGGCAAATAAAACGGTATTCAAAAAAAAGACTAGTAATACAATCAACTTTTTCATGGAATAAAAATACTAGTAATACAATCAACTTTTTCATGGAATAAAAATACTATAAAAAGTGACGAAAAAACATATTATAATTCAATAAAACTATTATTGAGCTTTTCATGCAAAAGATTAACTTCTGTAAAATCAACTTGTAATTCTTCTTCCTTAAAAGAATCACCTTTAAAAACAGTGTTTTCATTTTTTGAATGTTTCTCTAATCTTTCATACATTTTATCAAGTTCTTTATTAGCATAATTAACATTAATAAAGGAGATAAATTTCTCAACGACATTTTTCATTCCTTCATTATAATTCAGTTTAATTACATTTTGATCTGTTTCGGAAAAGTGAAGAAATCCCTGAAAATATTTCTCTAAAACCAAAGCTCCATATTGATGAAAACTAATTTCGTTCATTTCTTCTTCGGAAATTCCAAAAACCTGAAATGACAATAAATTCGGAACCATGTGCATTCCTGCCAGTTTTTGATGCGACTTTAAAACCTCTACCGGATTTCTGTAAAGCAATGCAAAAGGTATTTCAGAAAAAATGGATCGCAAATAATCGGCATTAAAAATATGCCAGGCATCTAGTTTTATAATTAAATTCTTTTGTTCCGGAAATCTTCTCTGACCTAATAATGTTATTACAGCTTTTAAAAGAGAAGCTTTTTTTCTCCGATCAAATTTATCACTTCTTAAAATTTCATCGATAATGGGCGCTTCTGAGATCATGATATTTTCAGAAGAAGTTGCCAAAGACTGACTCAACATTGTAGAACCACATCGTGATACGTGAAATACAAGCGATTTTAGTTCGACAGAAAGTAATGCAGCAGACCAATCCAGGAGATTTTCGACAGTCGTAATTACTTTAAATGGCTTTGAATTATAAGCATGACTTCTACATTTTGCAATTGTTTCATCAAAAAAGGGTTCTGCATATTTTATATCGGCCAGATAAATCCATTCAAAATAAATTTCGTTGTCTTTTTCTACCAGCTTATATGGAATCCAATTTAAAAGAGGGTGATTTATATTTTCCATTCTATATTTTATTCTGCTAATAAATCAGCAATAATTTTAGTGTTAACTTCTGATGGATTTCGGGAAAGTTCATCAATAATTTGCTGTTTTACTCCATCAGAATATGAAGTAGTTTCTGGAGAGAAATGGAGATCAAAACCCATTTCTGCAAATAATTTATCAGACCAATCGTTTCTGATACAATCAAGTGTAAGATGAATGCGCGGTTCTGTACTTTTATTTTCGACGCTATGCGGAAGCTGAAAATTGGCATACCAGCACTCCCCCATTTTCATCGGAACCCGTTTTTTATCCACATAAAAAAACACTTCTTCATTTGTTATAATTGGAATGTGAATTCTAAAAAAACCATCTTCATAAGAAGTATCATTGTCTACATGTTCTTTTATTTCGCTTCCTGGTCCTAATCTCAATAATCGAACGGCTTCTTTTTCGCATTGAAACCAATCCATAATTTCTTTAAAATAATGACAGCGATCCAGCAGATTAGTGTTTTTATGTTCCGTATTTGCAAAAGATGTAATATCATTGACCAAACCAGATTGCGATCTTAATGAGACGCTTGTCCAATTGCCTTCGTAACGATTGGTATTAAAATGGGGCGTCCATAAATCATTTTCGCATATAGCGAATTCTTTTTGTAATTTATCAATAGAAAAAGAAATCGGAAGTTTACTAGAAGAAGGATTCATATGATTTTAAATTAGATTAGGCCAAACCAGCTATGTTGTCAATTATAAAATTATAGAGTTTATTTGTCGAAAAAGGCACCGTTTCAAAATCGGTTTTTAATATTAAATCGGCACTTGAAGGAATTTCAAAAACATCGCTTATTCCTGTAAAGTTGTTTATCTTATTACGATCATGATCTGGCAATAAAGCTTTTTTATATAACCCTTTCGGATCTCTTTTGATCAAATTATTTATGGAACAATCCAAAAATACAGTTCTGACAAATTCGTGTATTCTCAATTCATTTCTCAGGTTTTCGTATGGATTTATTACTGACATCAAAACAATCGTATCTGTTTTAATAAAATTTTGCCCTACATTAAAAAGGCGTCTGACATTTTCGCATCTGTCATCTTTAGAAAATCCTAAATCTTTGCAAATCGTTTCTCTGTAAACATCACCGTCAACAATTTCGGCTTTATAACCATTTTCAATTAACAAGCCACGAACATTTTGCGCCAATGTCGTTTTTCCTGAACCTGATAATCCTGTAAATTGTATTAAAATCATGGCTAATTTTCTTTGATTTTTTTAACCTTAAAATTAAATAATTTGTAAGAATGAAACAATAAGTATAAATACCCTTTTATTGTTTGGCTAAATCATTATTTTTATCTTTTAATTAAATAAAATGAAAAAGAAACTTGTTGTTTTAACCGGAGCAGGAATTAGTGCCGAAAGCGGAATAAAAACTTTTCGTGACAGCGATGGTTTGTGGGAAGGTCATGATGTTATGGAAGTGGCAACGCTGGAAGGCTGGCATAAAAACCAGGAATTGGTTTTGGATTTTTATAATAAAAGACGTCAGCAGCTTAAAGAAGTTCAGCCGAATTTAGGCCATCAAATTTTAGCCGAATTAGAACAGGATTTTGATGTTCATATTATTACGCAAAATGTAGATGATTTACACGAGCGCGCCGGAAGCACAAAAGTGTTGCATTTGCATGGAGAATTATTAAAAGTAAGAAGTACAAAAAATCGTGATTTAATTCTTGATTGGACAGACGATTTATATACAGGCGATTTTGACGAAAACGGGCATCAATTACGTCCGCATATTGTTTGGTTTGGCGAAGAAGTTCCTGCACTCGAAAGCGCCATTGAAATTACGGAAACCGCAGATTATTTTGCCGTTATTGGAACTTCATTACAGGTTTATCCTGCCGCAGGATTAATTTCATATACGTATAGCATTACGCCGGTTTTTTATATTGATCCAAAACCAATTTCGATTCCTAATATTCAAAACAAAGTCGAAGTTATTGCTAAACCGGCATCTGAAGGCGTTGCAATTTTAAGAGAGAAATTATTTGAAATAGAAAAGAAAATATGATCTTCCAAAGTTGGTTACACTATTTATCGGAGTACAATTTAGGGTGCTTATTTGTTTTCTTTTTGATTGAAAATCTAACGCTGATTTATCTGTCAGTTATTTTGGCAAAAATCATAGAATACGAAAATACCAAATTGAGTAAAAAAGACCGCAAATGGATTATTGCAACTTTGTTTTGCAACACAGTAATAACCCTTTTAGGATTTGAATTGTATCAATATGAAATTATCAAAATAGATTTTTCGCCATCTCTTTTCTCCGTATTATTCGACACTTTAATATTGATTGTAGTAATGGATTTTTTTATGTTTTGCTTTCATTTTCTGGCGCATTATTTAAAATGGTTCAGCCCTATTCATAAGCTTCATCACACACATGTCGAAACCAGTGTTTACAGCCTGTATGTACTTCATCCTATAGAAACTTTGGGTTTTGGATGCATCTGGTTATTTTCGATTACAATACTCGATTTCAATTATCTGAGTATTATTATTTACCTGATTTTAAACTTGGCGTACGGAATATTTGGTCATTTAAAAACGGATATTTTTCCTAAATTTTGGTACAATAATAACATCACAAAATGGATATCTACAACCAAATTTCATTCGAATCATCATAAAAATGAATCTCATAATTTTGGTTTCTATTTTACAATTTGGGATAAAATTTTCAAAACCATCATTTAATTTTAAAGTTGAGATATAATAACGCTTCGGTAATTTTCAGAAGTTTTAACAATACCTTATATTTGCAACTTTCGAACAAACAACATAACAATGACTACTTTAAACGAATTGAATGCTATATCGCCAATTGACGGAAGATATAGAAGCAAAACCCTTTCATTAGCACCTTTTTTCTCAGAAGAAGCTTTAATCAAATACCGTGTATTGGTTGAAATTGAATACTTTATTGCCTTGTGCGAAGTGCCATTACCACAGCTTTCTGGTGTAAATCCAAGTTTATTTGACAGTTTAAGAGACATCTACAAAAAATTCTCTACTGAAGATGCACTTTGGATTAAGGAAACTGAAAAAGTTACCAACCATGATGTGAAAGCAGTAGAATATTTCATTAAAGATGCTTTTGAAAAATTAGGCTTATCTCAATATAAAGAGTTCATTCACTTCGGATTAACTTCTCAGGATATTAACAATACCGCAATTCCGCTTTCTACAAAAGAAGCGTTTGAGCAGGTTTATATGCCATCTTTAATTGCTTTAATTTCTAAATTGAAAGAATTAAGCATTGAGTGGAAAGATATTCCAATGTTAGCTCGTACGCACGGACAACCAGCCTCTCCTACTCGTTTGGGTAAAGAACTTTTGGTTTTTGTAGAGCGTCTTGAAGAGCAAATGCGTTTGTTGTTTAATATTCCGTTTGCTGCTAAATTTGGTGGAGCAACAGGAAACTACAACGCACATCATGTTGCTTATCCGCAAATTGACTGGAAACAATTTGGAAGTAAATTTGTTCAGGACGAACTTGGTTTACACCATTCTTTTCCAACAACACAAATTGAACATTATGATCATTTTGCTGCATTTTTTGATGCTTTAAAAAGAATCAACAATATCATTATCGATTTAGACCGTGATATCTGGACGTATGTTTCTATGGATTATTTTAAACAAAAAATCAAAGCAGGAGAAATTGGATCATCTGCAATGCCACATAAAGTAAACCCAATTGATTTTGAAAACTCTGAAGGAAACTTAGGAATTGCAAATGCTATCTTTGAACATTTGGCAGCTAAATTACCAATTTCAAGATTACAGCGTGATTTAACAGACAGTACTGTTTTACGTAATATAGGCGTTCCAATGGGACACACTATTATTGCTTTTGAAGCATCTCTTAAAGGTTTAAACAAACTACTTTTAAATGAAGGTAAATTTGCTGAAGATTTAGAGAAAAACTGGGCAGTTGTAGCAGAAGCTATTCAGACTATTTTACGTCGTGAAGCGTATCCAAATCCGTATGAAGCTCTAAAAGGTTTAACGAGAACCAATGAAGCTATTGACAAAAAAGCAATTCACAATTTTATTGCGACTTTAGAGGTTTCTGATGCAATTAAGGAAGAATTAATGCAGATAACACCTAGCAATTTCACAGGAATTTAGATAAAACACAAAATATTTTGCTAAAAAAAGCTATCTTTATCGAGATAGCTTTTTTTATTTACCTCGGGAAGCCAGACCAGATTAAAATGTAAGCTTTTTAGTAAAAGCTCATAATCAAACTGGAGGAAGCTCCGAACTAAAACACCGTTTTTATGATTGCCTTAAATGCCGCCGCAGAAACTTCACACCACTTAGAACCTTTGATTAGTGACTTGGGATTAATCCTGATGACCGCCGGAATTGCTGTATTGTTATTTAAAAAAATGAAACAGCCCTTAGTATTAGGATATTTAATTGCCGGATTTTTAGCCGGTAACCATTTTGATTTTTTTCCGTCGGTTACAGACATGAAAAGTGTTGAAGTCTGGGCTGAAATTGGGGTTATATTTTTGCTTTTTAGTTTGGGACTCGAATTTAGTTTTAAAAAGCTGATGAAAGTGGGCGGAACATCCTCCATAACAGCCATTACTCAAATTTTATTCATGGTCGTCATTGGATATTTTATTGGACAATGGATGGGCTGGGGAAAAATGGACAGTATTTTTCTGGGTGCTACCCTTTCAATTTCCTCAACCACAATTATTATTCGTGCTTTTGATGAACTTGGCGTAAAAGGAAAAAAGTTCGTTGGGATTGTTTTTGGAGCCTTAATTGTTGAAGATATAGTTGCCATTTTGATGATGGTTTTGCTGGCAACGGTTGCCGTAAGCGATCAGGTTTCAGGCGCTGCACTATTACAATCTGTTTTAAAATTAGTTTTCTTTTTAATCATTTGGTTTTTGGGAGGAATTTTCATTATTCCCACAATTTTGAAAAAAGCAAAGCATCTTTTGACAGATGAAATGTTGCTAATTATTTCATTAGCACTTTGTTTGATGATGGTTATGTTCGCTGCAAATGTTGGTTTTTCTCCAGCTTTGGGCGCCTTTATAATGGGATCTATTATTGCCGAAACAACTCAGGCTGAAAAGATCGAACATTTGATTCAGCCCGTAAAAGACTTATTTGGTGCTGTTTTCTTCGTATCGGTGGGTATGTTAATTAATCCCGAAACATTGGTTACGTATGCACTTCCTGTTGCTATTATTACGTTGGTAACCATTTTTGGAAAAGCATTCAGTTCTGCAACCGGAGCTTTATTATCCGGTCAGCCGCTTAGACAATCTGTTCAGACGGGAATGAGTTTGGCGCAAATTGGAGAATTCTCCTTTATTATTGCGACTTTAGGAATGAGCCTAAAAGTAACAAGTGATTTCTTATATCCGATAATTGTTGCCGTGTCAGCCATTACAACTTTTACGACACCTTTCTTAATTAAATATTCAGATCCTTTTTCACAATATTTAGAGGAAAAATTACCAAAAAAATGGGTTAAAAACATTAATCGTTATAGCTTAAATGCACAAGCAATAAAATCAGTTAGTACCTGGCAAAAAGTACTTAATACTTATATTATACAAATTGTTTTAAATACGATTATCATTGCTGCCATTATTCTATTGTCATCAAAATTTGTTGCTCCATTGGTCGCAGATACAAGATTTGGAAATACGTTGGCTGCACTTATTACATTAGTTATAATTGCTCCTTTTTTATGGGCACTTTCATTACGACGCGTTGCTGTAGAGGAAGTAGAATTACTTTGGGAAGAACGTAAATATCGCGGAGCTCTTTTGATGATGATTTTAATCCGAATGAGTTTAGGATTATTTTTTATCGGATTTTTATTAAATATTTTCTTCTCTCCATTAGTTGCTTTTGTTGCCTTGATCATAGCTATTGTAGCTTATCAAATATTCCCGAAAAAACTCAACGAACAATATCATAAAATTGAAAATCACTTTTTAAAGAATTTCAATGATCGTGAAAACAAAAAAATAGACAGACGTTATGCTAATTTAATGCCTTGGGATGGTCACATGTCTATTTTTGAAATTGGAAAAGAGTCGAATCTGGCTGGTAAAACATTACAGGAATTGCGTATTCGTGAACAACTGGGAATTAATATTGCCTACATAAGACGTGGAGAAGTAACAATCCCTATTCCGACCAAAACCGAGCGATTATTTCCAGGTGATGAAATTTGTGTAATTGGTACCGATGCACAGGTTACGGAGTTTACAAAATATCTGAATCAGAATGAAACCGAAACGGCCAAATCTGTAGAGGAATCTCAAATTGTATTACGCCAGTTAGAAGTTGCTGACGAAGAATTTATTCAAAAAAGTATCGGACAATTCAGAACAAAAACTAACGGAATGGTTGTTGGAATAGAACGAAACGGAAACAGAATATTAAATCCAGAATCGCATTTGGTTTTAGAACAAAACGATATTATCTGGGTTGTTGGTGATAAAAAAAGAATGAATGAGTTGATGAAGAAAGCTTAGTAAAGTTGCTAAAGTACTAAGGCTCTAAGTTGCTAAGAATTTAACCTTAGAAACTTAGAGCCTTAGCATCTTAGGACCTAAAAAATTATTTATTCGGTTGCGGTGTCATTCTCAAATAAGGTTTTATCGGAGTATGCCCTTTTGGAAATTTTGCAGGAATATCACTATCCGGAACTGCTGGCGTAATTACAACATCTTCACCATCTTTCCAATTTGCAGGTGTTGCAACGCTGTAATTTGCTGTTAATTGCAAACTATCGATAACACGAAGCAATTCATCAAAATTTCTTCCTGTCGAAGCCGGGTACGTAAGCGTCAATTTTATTTTTTTATCGGCACCAATAACAAATACAGAACGTACTGTAAATTTGTCACTTGCATTTGGATGAAGCATATCATATAAAGTGGCTATTTTTTTATCCTCATCAGCAATTATCGGGAAATTTACTGTTGTATTTTGAGTTTCATTGATGTCTTTTATCCACTCTTTGTGTGACTCTAAACCATCAACGCTTAAAGCAATAACTTTTGTATTTCTTTTAGTAAATTCAGGAAGATAATTAGCAACTGTTCCTAATTCAGTTGTACAAACCGGTGTAAAATCTGAAGGATGCGAAAATAAAACTCCCCATGAATCTCCTAACCATTCGTGAAAATGAATTGGTCCTTCTGTAGTTTCTGCAGAAAAATCCGGAGCTATATCGCCTAATCTTAATGTTGACATAATTGTATTTTTTTAGTTCATCTAAAATTAATCAAAAAAAGAACAAGGAAAACATTCAATTCCGAAAAAAAAGTTAAAATTCTATCTTTTCTATCTAATTACTATTCTAAGCTAAATAAAACTAACGACAAAGTACCATATAGCAAGGGTTACAAACGAAACTGGAATTCCGAAACCAATCATCATACTGCTCAATTTTGGCTTTAAACCATAAGTCGAAGCCAAAATTGCACCTGTTATCATCGGTGCCATTGCAATTTCAATAATGGTGATTTTTATAGCTTCAGAATGCTGATTAAAAACAAAAACGTATAAAACCAAAATGATAAACGGAGTGACAATTAGCCGAAAAAAAAGTCCTAGTCGCAAAAATTGCCAGTGCTGACTTTTTCGATCAAAACTCAATTGCAATCCAACTGAAAATAAAGCTAATGGCGTAACTAAACTTCCCAATTTCAATAAAAGAGATTGAAGATTAAGTTCTAAATCGTACTCAAAAACATTCATCAAACAAGCGACAACAAATGTAATAAACGGTGGAAAAAAGATGATTTTCTTAAAAATACTCAGAGCATCCGGACTTCCCTTAGAATAAAAAGCGGCAACGAAAACACCTAAAGTGGAAACAACAACAAAAGTTCCTGGCTGATCTACCAAAACAGCTGTTTCTAAACCTTTTTTCCCAAATAAAGCTTCAACGATTGGATATCCAAGAAAAGATGAATTGCTTAATCCTGCAGTCAGAATTAAACAACCAATCAATTTATTTGACCAGCCTAATCTTTTTCCTAAGAAATGAAAAAAAACAAAAGCCAGTAAAAAACTAATCCAGCCCGCTCCTATTGGAAACAATAACTCATTGCTCCATTTTATTTTCGGAATATGATATAAAGTGATAGCCGGCAGACATAAATAAATGACAATTTTATTGATACTCTTATAGATATGCGTTGGAAATTGCTTTATATTTTTCAAAAGCAATCCTAGAAACAAAAAGAAGAATATTAGAATAAAGTTGTTCATATCAGAGGTTAAGCACAAAAATAAGGATTTATAATTTAGTAATTAGTGCTTAGTCGTTAGTAATTAGTCTAGTACATTTTTAAAGATAGTTTCACTGAAATTCCAAACAATTACTCATTCTCCAAAAATAATTACTAAGAATTAATGACTAGGAACTAAAAAACCTTTAAAATCTTTTTTTATGTGATAAAACGCCTTATATTTGTAACATATTTTATTACAGTATGATTTCAGGTAAATTTGCCATAACAATTCACATTCTTACTTTGCTTACTAAATTCCCAAATGATTATTTATCATCGGAGTTTATTGCGGGAAGCATTAATTTGAATCCTGTTTTGGTTAGAAAAGAAATTGCCAACTTAAAATCACACAACGTTGTAGAAAGTAAAGAAGGTAAAAATGGCGGAACAAAATTGTCTGTTGATCCAGGTAAAATCACCTTAAAAGAGATTTTCGAAATGACTTTTGAAACCATTAATTTAGGTTATGCCAAAAATCAACCCAACCCGGATTGTCCAGTTGGAAAAAAAATCAATCAAAATCTATCTGCTTTATATGCAGATATGAATCAAAAAGTTAGTTTACAACTGGAAGGAATTTCTTTGGAAGATTTTTCGAATCAGTTCTAAAACTATTTTTTTATACAAAACTGTAACATTTTTTATTACTATTAAATTATATATTATGAAAATCGCAATTATTGGAGCAACAGGATTTGTTGGCTCAGCTATTTTAAACGAATTAGCAAACAGAAATCACAACATTACTGCTATTGCCAGAAACCCGAAAGAAACATCAAACGCAACATGGATTGCTACAGACATTTTTAATATTGATGCTTTGGCAGATGTTTTAAAGGGACATGACGTTATTATAAACGCTTATAATCCAGGTTGGACCAATCCTAATATTTATGATGATTTTCTGGCAGGCTCTAAAGCAATTCAGGAAGCTGCAAAAAAATCTGGTGTAAAACGTTTTATCACGATCGGTGGTGCCGGAAGTTTATTTGTTGCGCCAGATTTACAAGCAGTTGACACTCCTGATTTTCCTAAAGAAATCTATCCGGGAGCCAGCGCCGCAAGAGATTATTTGAATATTATTAAAGAAGAAAAAGATTTAGATTGGGCATTTTTTAGTCCGGCTTTCGAAATGCACGCAGGAACAACAACCGGAAGAACAGGAAAATACCGTTTAGGTTTAGAAAATCCTGTTTTTAATGATGAGCAAAGAAGTATTCTTTCTGTAGAAGATTTAGCAGTCGTTATTGCTGACGAAACAGAAACTCCAAAACACCATCAAGTTCGTTTTACAGCGGGTTACTAATTTTTTCGCCACGAATTCACGAATTATTGCGTATAATTTAAACTGTATTTCTACTAAACAGGTTTAAAATAATTCGTGAATTCGTGGCAAAACCTCAACAGTTTCAAAAGCTATTATAGTTTTTGAAACTGTTTTTGTTTTCTGTACTTTTACAATACCAAAAAAAGTATTTTGCCAAGTCCAAATAAACAATCGAGCAGTTTACAAGAAAAAGCCGGAATTTCGCCCCCAGAAATTACCAGTATTTCTGCTATAAATCAAATTCAGAAAAACAGGAAAAAGCAACCTTCTTCAGATGAATTAATTGACGGAATTCTTAACGGAAACAGAACTTCTTTAAGCCGTGCCATAACTTTAGTAGAAAGCACAAATCCCGAACATGCTGAAAAAGCAAATGAAGTTATTAAAGGATGTTTGCCATATGCAAATAAATCGATCAGAATAGGAATTACAGGTGTTCCAGGCGTTGGAAAAAGTACTTTTATCGAAGCTTTTGGAACTTTCCTTACACAGCTGGGCAAAAAAGTGGCTGTTTTGGCCGTTGATCCAAGCAGTTCGCTTTCGCACGGAAGTATTCTGGGCGATAAAACCCGAATGGAAGAACTGGTGAAAGATGAAAATGCTTTTATCAGACCAAGTGCTTCCGGAGATACTTTGGGCGGAGTCGCCAGAAAAACCCGTGAATCAATTATTTTATGCGAAGCCGCAGGTTTTGATACGATCATTATAGAAACCGTTGGCGTTGGTCAAAGTGAAACTGCTGTACACAGTATGGTTGATTTTTTTCTACTTCTAAAAATTTCAGGTGCCGGAGATGAACTTCAGGGCATTAAGCGCGGCATTATGGAAATGGCAGATGCTATTGTCATCAATAAAGCAGATGGCGATAACATCAAAAAAGCAAATCAGGCGAAATTGGAATTCAACAGGGCTTTGCATTTATTTCCTCCAAAAAAATCAAATTGGCAGCCAAAAGTTACCACTTGCAGCGCAATTACAAAAGAAGGTGTATCAGAGATTTGGAACACAATTTCTGCTTATTTTGAAATGACAAATAAAACAGGCTTTTTTCAGGAAAAACGAAAAGAGCAGAATCATTTCTGGATGATGGAAACCATAAACGAACAATTGAAACAGAATTTCTACAATCAGCCAGAAATCATTTCACAATTAGAACAAAACAAAAAAGCAGTGCAAAACGATGAAATTTCACCTTTTGCAGCTGCTCAGAGTTTATTAAAATTGTATTTTAATAAAGGTCCAAAGTAGCAAAGGTTCAAAGGGACAGAGTAAAAACCTTTATCGCTTTGAACCTTTGCTACTTTGGACCTATTTAGTTCCTCTCAACTTATACTTATTCTCCTTATATAAATTCCCTGCTGTAATAACATGCGCCAAAGCATCTTTTGCTAATTCTTCATTTAATTTTACAGGAATTAAGGTTGTATCATTTTTGATTTCGAATTGCAGAGGTTTCAAATTTGGCTGCATAATTACAACCTGATTTTCAACTCTAAATGCGTTGATATCATTAAACTGCATAATCGATCTTCCTTGTGTTTTTGGATCCAGTTGATTTAGGTTTCTACCTACCATTGGTGTTTCAAAAGGAATTCCTAAATAACCCAATAATGTTGGTGGAATATCAATTTGACTTGCCAGTTTGCTGTACGAAACTCCTTTTGCAACTCCTGGCCCCATAATTAAAGCCGGAATATGGAATTTGTTTATTGGTACTAAATTTTTACCGTAGGTTCTTGTATTATGATCTGCAATTACGATGAAAATCGTGTTTTTAAAATAAGCTTCTTTTTTTGCCATTTCAAAGAATTTCCCAATCGAAAAATCGGCATATTTCATTGCATTATTTACTGTCGCAGCCGTTTTGTCATACGTTTTAATTCTTCCTGCTGGATATTCAAAAGGTTCGTGATTTGAAGTCGAAAACATTAAAGAAAAGAAAGGCTTATTCCCTTTTGCTTTAAAATAATTATTTGCTTTTGTTACCAAATCTTCATCAGAATAACCCCAGGTTCCTTTAAAAGCATATTTATTTCCGTCCGATTCAAAATCTGTTTGATCTACGATATCCTCAAAGCCATTTCCGTTGAAAAATGAAGCCATATTATCAAAATTTGCCATTCCGCCATAAATAAAACTAGTGTCATAACCTTTTTGTTTTAAAGCATCTGCAAGCGTGAAAAATCCTTGTTGGGAGTTTCCTAACTTCACAACACTTTCAGACGGTGACGGCAAAAATCCGGTTACAACCGCTTCAATTCCGCGTACGCTTCGGGTTCCTGTGCAATATAAGTTGGTAAACAACAAACCTTCTTTGGATAATTTATCAAATTCAGGTGTTAATGGTTTTCCACCTAAAATTCCAACATATTCAGCTCCTAAACTTTCCTGCAAAAAGATTACTAAGTTATATGGTTTCTTCATAAGAGAATCCGGCTGCTGCACATGTAAAAATGGAATATCAGCATCATTAAAATCACTTTTTCCGGCTATCATGTATTTTTTTACACGAGCAATTGCTTCGGCTTCGTCCATTTTACCATACATTTTTGTGTTTCCTTCGTTTTTAATCGAATAGGCAGCAAAAGCAACGGTATAAAATGAATTCAATCCCAAACAATTTGTCAATTGATCTGTAGAAAAAACAGCATTACTGGCGTTAATTGGACGTTTTGAAACCAAACTTGAACGTGCTCCAAAGAACAATAAAAAAGCCACTAATGGAAAAATCATCAGTTTGAATTTATATTCAGCACTTGTAGAATGAAAAAGCTGTTTTCCTTTTTTGAAAGCAAAATAAATCACAACTCCCAAAATCAGGAAAGTCACAATAATCGAAGTCAGGTAGCTTTTTAAAAGCATTCCAACTACTTCTTTAGGATAAATCAGATAATCTAAGAAAATTTTATTCGGACGTGTATCGTATTGTTTTACAAAATCCGGCGAAGCCAATTCTACAAACAAAATCAGAAACAGGAATAAAAAACTATAAATTACCAAAAATGTATTCGTAAACTTAAGCCATTTATTAGGCAAAAATGTAATTAGTACAGCGGGAAGAAAAGACAAATAACAAAGTAAAATCAAATCCATCCGAAGACCGATTGGAAAAATATACCAGAAATTAGGCGTTTCGACAACTCTATCTTTAAAAAGAAAAAATAAAAAGATTCTACTTAAAGTGGTAATTAGCAATCCGATTGCTATAAAATTAAAAACAGGTTTTAAAAAACGTAAATTTTTCATCAAAAAGATTTAAATGTTTTGGGCTGAGGCCGATACTTTACAGATTCCGCAAAAGTATCTTTATTCTTCGTAACGGTTTATTTCTCTATCGTAAAACTCATTAGCCAAAACAATTAGTCCTTCCATTTCAGCATTCAATTCAGCTTCATCAAGATCTTCGGCTTCTTCCATAAATTCAACCTCATCATCTTTTAAATTGATTATAAACCTTGGGTAATCAAGGTGAATGATGAAAATATCATCCGGGAAATCAGTATTATCTCCAAGTAAAAATTTAGGTAATTCCATTTTTATTTAATTTATTTTTTTGTTTATATTTTTTACCACAGATTGAACGGATTAAAATTATTTTAAAAATAATCTATGAGAATCTGTTACTTATATTTTAATCTCCAAATTTAGTTATTTGAAGATGAATTATGGATTAATTTTTTGGTTGACTAATGAAAGCGAATATACACAAATATTGCTGCTGTCGTTAATCCCGGCAAAGATAATCAGAAGCTTTGAATTCTTAGGTATTATTAAAATTATAAGCAAATATTAAGCATTTAATAGCTCAATACGAGATTATATAAAAATTTCAAAAAATTATATAACAAACACCAAATGCCTTGCGTTTAATTTTACACTATTAATAATTAAAAAATATTGTCATGAGAAAATTACAATTTATATGCCTTGCTGCTTTTGCTTTTTTATACACCAACACAACATTCGCTCAAGACAGTGAAGTAAAAAATTACGATCAGGGATTTAGATTAGGTTTTGGGGTAAACGGTGGTTTGCCAACTGATAATGCTTACGATTGGTCTCTTGGTGGTGACGTTCGTTTACAATATGATTTATCAAGAAGAACTTCACTTACATTAACTACTGGTTTCACCAATTTATTTATGGGAAAAGATGAAAATGGAGTTGATGTAAATGATCTTGGATTTATTCCGGCAAAAGCTGGTTTTAAAGCTTTTGTATGGGAAGATCAATTTTATGTTCTTGGTGAAGTTGGTGCCGGTTTTGCCGTAACAAACGGTTATGACGATACTACTTTTTTATGGGCACCCGGAATTGGATATGCTAACAAATACATTGATATCAGTGTACGTTACGAAGATTACAATAAATTCAAAACAAATCAGGTAGCGCTTCGTTTAGCGTATGGATTTGATTTGTAAAAAATACTTTCATTTTTATTCTTTTGTTTTTGGTAATAATCCCGGCAGATCCTCACAATCTGCCGGGTTTATAATTTTATGGAAGTTCTAAAATATCTATATAATAATAAGGAACAGCCATTATTCATCCTGACAAAAATTATCTAATTATCTCAATTGACAAATTATCTAATTATTTATTCCCCGATAATTCCTTCTTATACATTTCAAAGTTCGCTTTTATTTTATCGTCTAATTCCGGTTCTTTAATATCCGTGTATTTTTTCATTTCTTCCCAGATAATTTTGGCCACAATATAGCGGGCCATTTCTTTATCATCGGCAGGAACTACAAACCAAGGCGCGTGCTCTGTCGAAGTCCTGTTTATAGCTTCCTCATAATATTGTTGGTATTCGTCCCAATGCTCGCGTTCTTTCAGGTCGCCTGGAGAAAACTTCCAATTGTGCTTTCCTTCTTCCAAACGGCGTAATAATCGTTCTCTCTGCTCTTCTTTACTCAAATGCAGAAAAAATTTCATGACAATCGTTCCGTTTTCAGCAATATGACTTTCGAAATTATTGATTTGCTCGATTCTTTTTTTCCAAAATTTAGGCGTAATATCATCCACAGAATTTATTCCCGGTAAATTCTCTGCCAAAAGATATTCCGGATGTACACGCGTAACCAAAACATTCTCATAATGCGTGCGGTTAAAAATCGCAAATTTTCCTTTTTCGGGCAAAGCAATATAATGGCGCCATAAATAATCGTGTTCTAACTCAGTCGAATTGGGCGTTTTAAAACTATGCACCACTACTCCACGCGGATTAAATTCTTTAAAAACTTCCCGAATCAAACTATCTTTTCCGGATGTATCCATTCCCTGCAAACAAATTAAAACGCTGTATTTATTATGCGAATACATTACGTCCTGCAAATCGCTTAATTTGTCTCTCACTTTGTCCATTTTTTCTTCCTTCTCCTCCTCATCAGCTTCTATATCTAACAAAGTTGGAATCTTGGATAATTTTATTTTATCTGTAACTTTAAAATCATTCGGATCTATAGATTTCATATGTTTTTATTTTTTTGTATTATAAATATACTAATTTTACGAATTCCGATAGCTATCGGAACTGCTATTCATTGCAATAGTTTTTCCCGGAGTTTCAGGACTATTAAGGCTACATTTAGTTTTCAAAACAACATTCATGGAAAAATTCACATTAGAAATATTATTTCAAATCATCGGAATCGGTTCGGCATCAGGATTATTTTTCAATAACGATTCATTGTATATCATTGGCGATAACAGCGGATTTTTATACGAATACAATATGCAGAATCAGCAATTAAGCCATCATCCATTAATTGATAATCCGTCGCAAAATATTCCGAAAAACATCAAACCAGATTTTGAATCTGTTACGCATCATAATGATACGCTTTATGTTTTTGGTTCCGGTTCAACCGAAAACAGAAACAAAATGATTGCCTTTGATTTAAAAACCAAAACCATTTTACAAAAAAACAATCTAGTCGATTTATATGCCGTAATGCAAAGTTTTGGATCTATAAAACCGGAAGATTTTAATTTGGAAGGCGCTATTTTTGATGGCGAAAACTGGTATTTATTCAATCGCGGAAATGGAATTTCAAACAAAAACACCATTTTTACGATTCATGCTAAAAGTCTGGGTGAAGAATTTGCTTTGGTGGCAACCAATTATAAACTGCCAAAAATAAAAGGTGTTCGCTCTAGTTTTACCGATGCTATTTTGGTCGAAGACAAAATTTATTTTCTCTCAACTGCCGAAGACACAAAATCAACTTACGACGACGGCGATATTCTCGGAAGCTTCATTGGAAGAATAGATCTTAAAACCATGAAAATCGATTTTACTCAAAAAATAACGTCCACAAATAAATTTGAAGGCTTGACTTTATATAAAACATCAAATGATAAAATTGAGTTTTTATTGTGTGAGGATAATGATACTGAACTTTTAGAAACGAAGATTTTTAAGTTGGTTTTACCAGTTAAGTAATACACAATTCATAACCACAACGTTAACTCCCTCAAAGATATTCGCCAATCTTTATCGATCTACTTTGCGTTTCCAGGGATTAAAATCCCTGGCTACAAAATAAATCATTCCCACGGAATTTTATAAAAAGTTCCGGAGGAACGGATCATATTGTAGGGATGGATTTTAATCCATCATTCGCAATTGAATCGACAATGCATATATCATTCTAAATATATGAATGTGGAAATTCTTTGAGGAAGACGCACTGCTGTGCGCCTCTACAAATGCGCCTCTACAAATATGTTCAACGATAAAACCTTGAACCTTTGTATCTTTGTTACTTTGAACCTTTAAAAAAAAAACTTTTTTTAACCTCGTCCCAACCTTTTTATCTTTTTATCTCTCTATATAAGAAAGACACCAATTGTGATAAACGAAAATCAAATATCCGGCTGCAAAAAAATGAACCGCGACGCTCAGCGTCAGGTTTATGAGCATATGGCTCCAAAACTGTATCGCGTTTGCAAACGATACTTAAAGAAGGAAGAAGAAATTGAAGAAGCCATGGCTGATGCTTTCTATACCATCTTTACAAAAATAGAACAGCTAAAAGAAGATAAAGCTTTTGAGGCTTGGGCAAGAAAAATAGCCGTCAACCACTGTTTGGCAACGATCAAGAAAAATACAAACTTTAATATGTATTTGGATGATGTCAAACTGCTTTCGCAACCTTTTACCGACGAGATTAATTCGCTCGAAGAAGAAGATTTGCTCAATTTATTGAATCATATTCCGGATGGCTGTAAAACTGTTTTTAACCTTTTTGTTATAGAAGGTTACGGACACAAGGAAATAGCCGGCATGCTCAACATTTCTGAAGGAACATCAAAATCACAATTGAATGCTTCTAAAACTAAGTTGAAGGAATTAGTAAACAAATTGTATTACCAAAAAGCAAAGTAGTCATGGACAATCAAGATAAAATATTCGATAAATTTAAAGAGGCAGCGCAAAACTCTGAGCTGAAAGATTTTCCGGGAATGGAAAAAGTCTGGTCGCGCGTTGAAGAGAAACTCGACAAAAAAGAAGATAAAAAAACAATCGCGTTATGGAAAAAAATTGCCATTGCAGCGTCTCTATTATTATTAATTTCTTTAGGATCTCAGTTTTTTCTATCAGATAAAACAAAAGAAATTCAAAATAATCAAGTTGTCGTTACTGATTCTGTTGAAACGAAAACTCAGAATGCTGTTGTAGAAAAAGATGGTGTTGCTGTTGAAAATTCTGAAATAGTTCCGAAAGAAGATGCTGTTAAAATTCTGGACAAACAAATTCAACAACAGCAAAAAGTAGCGGTAAACGAAATACAACGTTCGTTTAGCGAAGGAACCGCAGATGCAGTATCGGCAGCACCAGTTCTTAATGAGGTCGTTGTGGCAGCTCCGGTTCAATCTGCACCAAAATACGCAGAAGAAGAAGTTGCTGTCGAACAAGATAAAAATGAAAGTTTCGGTTATTCAAAAGCAGTACAAAAAGAATCTGCCCGAGTAGCTTTCGCTGAAAAGCAATCTTCTGTAAAAGCTAAAAAAAGTGCTCCGCTGGTGGTTATAAACGGAAATGCGATGGCCAATAGCGATGACGCCAAAAAAGACAAAATGATGTCTGCTGAAATATCAAATCTTGAACCTTCAAATGTAGATTCATTAGTAATTCTGGACGAACCTTTATATATTATTGACGGAATTTATTATTCTGAAAATGATTTATACGGCCCAAATCCAACGAGTCCGTATGCGCCTTTGGATAAACAGGAAATTAAAACCATTACGATACTTCAGGATCTGGAAGCCACATCAAAATATGGCGAAAAAGGAAAAAAAGGAGTTGTAATCATCACCACGAAAACAGGAAAACCGATCAACAAAAAATAATTCTTACTTCAAAAAATCTTTGCCAGAGGTTGAGGCTTTGGCAAAGATAAATTCCGAACATTAATTTAAAAAATCACTATCATGAAAAGTCTAAAACTTATTTCATCAGCTATTACTATGCTTATATGTTTCGTAACATTTGCACAGGAAAAAACGATTACGGGAATAGTAACCGATAATGTTAATGTACCACTTCCGGGAGTTACAGTAACCGTTAAAAAAACTACAAAAACAGCACTAACAGATTTTGATGGAAAATATTCTATTCAGGCACAAACCGGAGATGTTTTGGTTTTTAGCTATATCGGAATGAAAACCCAAAATATCTCAGTTAAAAAATCAAATGTCATCAATGTAAAAATGGCAGATGAAAGTAATCATTTAGAAGAAGTTATAGTCGTAGGTTATGGAACTGCTTCAGAATATGAAGATAATAGTTATAGATCTGAGAAAAGAAAGATGGCGACGAAATCAGTCAGCCAATCTGTTCAGAGAAGAACTTTAATTGCGCCAAGTGTACAAAATAGTTCGCAATATATTTCCGGATCGACTATTGCAATTCGTGGTACTCAATCTATTTCATCTAAAAATGAACCAATGTATATTGTAGACGGAGTTGCCATAAAAGCCGACCAAATGGCACAAATAAACCCAAATGACATTCAGGATGTAAAAGTTTTAAAAGATACGAACTCAACTGCTATTTATGGAACTAAAGGTGCAAACGGCGTTGTAGTTATTGCTACTAAAAATGAAATGTATAAAAACCTTTCTGAAAAAGAAATTAGCAACAAATTAAAACCTGTCAATGTACCTCAGCCAACTGAACCAAACAACGAAGATTACGATGCTTTTGTAGAAAATGCTTTTGAAAGCCCAAAAACGGCACCGCTTTCTACTTTTTCGATTGATGTTGACAATGCTTCTTACACCAATGTGAGACGTTTTATTAATAACGGACAAGAAGTTCCTAAAGATGCTGTTCGTGTGGAGGAAATGGTCAACTTCTTTAAATACACTTATCCGCAACCGCAAGATCAAAATCCTTTTTCTATTAATACAGAAATAAGCGAATCTCCGTGGAATGCTAAAAACAGAGTTTTGAAAATTGGTTTACAGGGAAAAAACATTCCAACAAACGATTTACCGGCATCCAATCTTGTTTTTCTAATTGATGTTTCGGGTTCAATGAGTGATGCTAATAAATTGCCTTTGCTGAAACAATCTTTAAAAATATTGGTAAACGAGTTGCGTAATAAGGACAAAGTTGCGATTGTAGTTTATGCGGGCGCTGCTGGATTGGTTTTAGCTCCGACATCCGGAGATGAGAAAAAAACAATTGTTGATGCGCTCGAAAACTTAAATGCCGGAGGAAGTACTGCCGGAGGAGCCGGAATTGAACTGGCATATAAAATTGCTGCTGAAAATTTCATTAAAAATGGAAATAACAGAGTGATTCTGGCAACGGATGGTGATTTTAATGTAGGCAGTACTTCTAACTCCGACATGGAAAAACTGATTGAAGAGAAAAGAAAATCAGGCGTTTTCCTTACTTGTTTGGGTTACGGAATGGGCAATTACAAAGACAGCAAAATGGAAACGCTGGCTGATAAAGGAAATGGAAATTATGCGTACATCGACAACATTCAGGAAGCAAATCGATTTTTAGGAAAAGAGTTTAAAGGTTCAATGTTTGCGATTGCAAAAGATGTAAAAATTCAAATAGAATTTAACCCAAAACAAGTTCAGGCGTATCGTTTAATTGGATACGAAAACAGAAAATTACGTCCGGAAGATTTTAAAAATGATGCGATCGATGCGGGAGAATTAGGAAGTAATCATACCGTTACGGCCTTGTATGAAATTATTCCGGCCGGAGTTACAAGCGACTACTTAAACCAACAGCCTGATGCTTTAAAATATACTACAGTTCCCGAAAGCACGAATAACTATGCTGGTGAATTGGCTACGGTAAAATTCCGTTACAAAAAACCAGATGGCGATAAAAGCATAGAAATGATAAAAGTGATCGAAAACAAATCGGTTTCTTTAGAAAAATCAAGTGATGATTTTAAATTCAGTACGGCGGTTGCGTGGTTTGGATTAAAATTGAGAGATTCAAAACTAATTACAAATAAATCATCCGAAGATATTTTAAAATTAGCTAAACAAGGAACAACAAATGATTCAGAAGGATATAAAGCAGAATTTATCCGACTTATTGAAAGCGCAAAACAGGTATATTAAATCAATGTCTTATTACATATTAGTCACTATTTAAACTGTTGAGCATAAAATATTTTAACACATAGAAACATAGATTTTTGCAAACCTAAAAAGGTGTTTCACTTGCATTAACACATCCCGAAGCTTCGGGACTATGTTTGAGGAACTAGTTTCTTTTTATATTCTTTTTCACAAATAGAGACCTATGTTTCTATGTGTTTAATTAAACTTTACAAATTACACTCATTTATTATTTAATTTTTTATACAAATGAAAAATCTACTTTTTGCACTATTAATATTCATCACCATAAATGCTTTTTCTCAAACTAAAAGTATTTATGAAAAACCTTTTATTGAAGTTTCCGGTCAGGCCGATACATTAGTTTTACCTAATAAAATCTGGATTAATGTTTTATTAACCGAAAAAGATTCAAAAGGAAAAAAATCTGTAGAAGATCTTGAAAAAGAAATGATCCAGAAATTAAAGGAAATTGGAATCAACACAGATAAAAATGTGAGTGTGAGCGATATGTCGAGCAATTTTAAATTTTATCTTTTAAAACAAAATGACGTTTTCAAAAGTAAATCCTATTCTGTTTTGGTTGGCGATGCTAAAACGGCTTCAAAGGTTTTTCTGGGATTAGAAAAAATTGGCATCTCGAATGTTCAAATTGAGAAAGTTGAAAACGACCAGCAAAAAAACATTCGTCTTTTAATAAATGAAAAAGCCATTCTTCGTGCCAAACAAATTGCCGAAAGTTTAACGAAACCTTTAAGCCAAAAAGTTGGAAATGCCATTCAAATCAATAACTTTGAAGATATTTCGAATCAATTAATGGGCAGCGTTGCCGGAATAGCAGTTAGAACAGGGGGAAGCTATTATTCTGAAGAATCAAGTAATCAACCTAACATTGAATTTGAAAAAATAAAAATTGTAAGCAATGTGCAAGTTCGCTTTCTCTTAGAATAAATTAAAATATTTATAAATCAATTTCAAACAAAACTTAATGAACCCAATCCTAAATCAAAATCTATTTCTTGTAAAAGAACACGTTGGAATGTTCAAGGCCGCAAACAATTATGACATTTATGATACTGAAAGCAATCAGATTATCATGAATTGCCGTGAAAATAATCTTGGCTTTTTTACCAAAGTTTTTCGTTTTACCGATTATAAAAGAATGACGCCTTTTAATATTGAAATTACAACAGCTTCCGGAGAAAAATTAATTTCAGTGAGACGTGGCATTGCCTGGTTTCGTTCTACTGTTGAAGTTTTGGATGAAAAAGATCGTTTGGTAGGAACTTTTAAACAGAAATTCTTTTCATTTGGAGGGAAATTTGAAATTTTGGATAAAAATGAAAAACCGGTTGCAACGCTTCAGGGAAAATGGACGGGTTGGGATTTTAAATTTTCGCACGAAAACAAACAGCTTGCGCAAGTAAGCAAAAAGTGGGCAGGAATGGGCAAAGAATTGTTTACGAGTGCCGATAATTACGTTCTTCAAATAGAAGAAACTGTAGCACCAGAAAGTCCGTTAAGACAATTAATTCTTGCAGCCGTAATGTGCATTGATATGGTTTTAAAAGAATAAAAACAGTTTGTTAAACTTAGTTTAAGAAAACTTCTAAAAGCATCATTTTAGTTATCAAAAGCTTTATTTTTGTATGACTTAAAATGATGCTTTTTGCATTTCTAATATATAAATCATGACAGACTTAAAAAATAAAAATGCACTAATTACAGGAGCAGGAAAGGGAATTGGAAAAGCAATCGCGATTGCGTTAGCCAAAGAAGGCGTAAATGTAATTCTAGTTTCAAGAACACAAACAGACGTTGATCAGCTTGCGATTGAAACTTCACATTTGGGTGTAAAATCATTAGCTCTTTCTGCAGATGTTTCAGACATTAACTCTATAAACAAAGCAGTTGAAAAAGCTTTGGCAGAATTTAAAACCATTGATATTTTAATTAATAATGCCGGAATTGCTTCTTTTGGGAAATTCCTGGAATTAGAACCAGAAGAGTGGGAAAAAATTATTCAGGTAAATTTAATGGGGACATATTACACAACCCGTGCCGTTATCCCCAATATGATTGAAAGACAAACAGGAGATATTATTAATATTTCATCGACTGCAGGATTAAACGGAAATGCGTTAACAAGTGCTTACAGTGCTTCAAAATTTGCTGTTTTAGGATTAACTGATTCTTTAATGCAGGAAATGAGAAAACACAATATTCGCGTAACTGCTTTAACGCCAAGTACAGTTGCGACTGATATGGCAAAAGACTTGAACCTGACAGATGGTAATCCTGAAAAGGTTATGCAATCTGAAGATATTGCTGAATTAATTATTGCACAACTGAAATTAAACAGCAGGGTTTTTATAAAAAATAGCAGTATTTGGTCGACAAACCCATAAGGTGAATTAAATTCCAATATTTTTAAATTCCAAATTCCAATTGCTTGTGGAAATTTTAATTGAATTACGGGAATTGGAATTTATTTTTGGAATTTAATTATTTATTGGAATTTCATAAAAACTATCGTACCTTAATCTTTGTCAAAGTTTGAAACTTTGACAAAGATCTAAAAGCCTTAAAAACATAAATTCTAAAAAACAAATTCCAAATTCCAATTATTTGTTGAAATTGGAATCGAGCAGCGAGAATTGGAATTGGAATTTTAAAAAATTGGAATTTTAAAAAAATTATGATGGAGCAATATTTAAGACAATTAATCGCTATAGAATTTAGCGACAAAAAAGAGCTTTTTACAGGCTTTCTTATTGATTATTCTGATGACTGGATTTTATTAAGAAACAATCCGGTAGATTTTATTTTGGATGGATTTGTAATTTTAAAAAACAAGAATATCGAAGCTGTTCACAGAGATGAAGATCTGGAATTTACCGAAAAAGTAATTCGCCTGAAAGGTTTAAAAACAAATGCCGAAGATATTATTCCGATTAGGGATTTGGCGTCGATTGTAAATTTCATAAACAATAAATATGGCATTTTACAGATTTCCAAAAAATCAGCAAAATCAGCCTATTTGGGTAAATTGATCGAATTGAATGATGAAGAACTTACGATTGATTTTTTAGATACAAAAGGTCAGTTTGGTGGTGAATTAAGTTTTAATCCTGAAAAAATCAGAGTAATTGAATTTGACACAGATTATATTAATTCATTGAAATTAATGCTTCAGCAAGAAAAGAAATAGACTAATTTTTATAGAAAATGAGAAAGCCCTTTTTAAATAAAAAGGGCTTTTTTTGTTTTTTATCACAAACTGTAAATCTTTGTATGTGTAATCTTTGTCAAAGTTTAAAACTTTGACAAAGATCTAAACTACAATTCCGTATACTTTTAAGCTTCTGCTAATTTGTTTAAAAACTCTAAGCGAACGCTTCCGTCTTCGTCGATTTTTGTTAAATTGATTTCTTGCAATGTATTAATCAATTCAGGGTTCCACGGTGTTTTTACTTTTACGTAGTTTTCGGTAAAACCGTGTATATATCCTTCTTTATTTTCACTTTCGAACAAAACGGTTCTGTTTGTTCCTAACTGACTTTCATAAAAGGCGCGGCGTTTTTTTACGGATAATCCTCGCAACATTTTACTGCGCTTTGCTCTAACATTCGCAGGAACAATTCCAGGCATATTGGCAGCTTCAGTATTGTCTCTTTCAGAATAGGTAAAGACATGTAAATATGAAATATCCATTTCATTCAGGAAATGATATGTCTCTAAAAAGTGCTCGTCAGTTTCTCCGGGAAAGCCAACAATTACATCAACTCCAATACAAGCGTGCGGCATCACTTCACGAATTTTATTCACGCGTTCTGTATATACTTCACGTAAGTAACGGCGTTTCATCAATTTTAAAATATCATTGCTTCCGGATTGCAGCGGAATATGAAAATGCGGTACAAAAGTTCTGCTTTTAGAAACAAATTCTATCGTTTCGTTTTTCAGTAAATTAGGTTCGATGGACGAAATTCTCAAACGTTCGATTCCTTCTACTTTATCCAAAGCCTGAACTAAATCAAGAAAAGTATGTTCGTGTTTTTTATTTCCGAATTCTCCTTTTCCGTAATCTCCAATATTTACTCCGGTCAAAACAATTTCTTTGATGTTTTGCTTCGAAATTTCTTTGGCATTTTCTAAAACATTTTCTAAGGCATCACTTCTCGAAATCCCTCTTGCTAACGGAATTGTACAATAAGTACATTTATAATCGCAGCCATCCTGAACTTTCAGGAAAGCGCGGGTACGATCTCCAATAGAATAACTTCCTACATAAAAATCGGCTTCAGCAATTTCGCATGAGTGCACTTCACCCATATCGTTTTTGCTTAAATCGTGAATATAATCGGTAATTTTAAATTTTTCGGTAGCTCCCAAAACCAAATCAACGCCATCAACAGCAGCTAATTCTTCTGGTTTTAATTGCGCATAACAACCCACGGCGGCAACAAAAGCCTTTTCGTTTAGTTTCATCGCCTTTTTTACAACCTGCTTAAATTGTTTATCTGCATTTTCAGTTACAGAACAGGTATTGATCACATAAATGTCGGCTACTTCTTCAAAATCAACACGATCAAACCCTTCATCATTAAAGTTTCTGGCAATTGTAGAAGTTTCTGAGAAATTCAATTTGCATCCAAGCGTATAAAAAGCAACTTTTTTTCTATTTTCCATAGGAATACACTACGTTTTAAGTAGTAAGATATTATATTTACATCTCAATTTAGAGAGTTTGCAAATTTACATACAATATTCTTTAAAATAAAATCAATAATATACTATATATCAATATTTTGCAGTAAACATCTATTAAAACAGGACTAAAAAAACATTAAACTCTATTCGTAGAATCAAAAAATAAGTTTTATTTGTAAAGAGAAAAAAATAATTCAATAAGAATAAAATGACAAAACATCGATTAAAAGCAAATTTTGTCGGTTAAGTACATTTTTTTTACAGTTAAATTAAATTTTTCTTACATTTAGCTTTAAAAAAATCATCGTTTGAAGTTATGCAATTATTAGATAAAAATTTTAACATAAAATAATTTAATAAACCGTAGATTTAACGATAACAATTTTGAAATTTAGTCGTTATATTGTTGTTTTGTTATAAATAAAAATGGGTAAGCCGAAAACCATAAAGAGTAGGCAAAAAATTAAAAAAATCCACACTTATTATGAAAGCATTTTTACCCACAATCTGCTTGATGTTCTTAACCTTTTTCACTTCGCAAGCGCAAACGCAACAACCTGCTGCTCCCGCTACTACTAATCCATTCCCATCTATTAGTACTTTGACAAATTGGGCGAGTTTAAACTCTCAATCACAATTTGACATTGCTATTCGTGCGGTTGGTTTTAAGTTTGAAGTAAAAGAACCAGGTGAAGGATCAACTGCTTATACCTACATTCGTAAAGTAACTGTAAACGAAGTAAACTATACTGATAGAATTGTATATAGAATTGCGAACAACAATTCTGCAAGTATCATTTCTTTAGTAACGGCTTCTACAGATTTAGTAAGCTTGTATACGCCGCAATTAGCTACTTTTAAAAACAACAATTGCAAAACTGAAATGTCTAAAGATAAAAACACTACTTGCAGCTGTTACGAAAGTGTAAATTTTGCTATTGATCTTTGCGACGAACGTGTAAAATTAACAATGGGTGATGGAAATAAATACTTTGTTTCTGTAGCTAAAAAATAATAAGAATTAATTTCTCAGAGAATAAAAACAACGAGCTGTTTTCCAAATCTTTGCAAACTCATTACGAAAGTTTATAAAGATTTGGGACACATTTCTCTGATTTAATATTATTTGTTCGGATTTTTAAATTCGTACCAAACTTCTAATTCGTCTTCATACAAAAACGAATTTATGTACTGAAAACCCAGTTTTTCAAGAATCTTTCTTGAGTTTTCATTTCCTTCATCTGCATAAGCATAAAGAGAGTCTACCTTCATTTCATTAAAAGCATATGCTATAAAAGCTTTTCCTGCTTCGGTTGCGTATCCTTTTCCCCAATGTTTTTCTATGAAACGATAACCAATTTCATAAAAATCTTTATGATTATTGATTTCATTTGTAATGAATTTTATTCCTGACCAGCCTAGAAACTCATTGGTTTCTTTAAGGACAACAGCCCAGCGGCCAGTTCCAAAATCTGCATATTGCTGTTGGATATTTTCAATCTGACTTATACTTTCCTCAATATTCTTTACTGGTTTTTTCCCCAGAAAAATATGCACATTTGGGTTAGAATCCAATTCAAACATTCCAGCTGCATCTGAAAGGTTTAATTCTCTCAAAAGCAAACGTTCTGTCTCAATTGATTTCTTCATGAATGTAATTATTTAAGATATAACGTTGTACCACTTCAGCAACTCCGTCATTGTTATTTGAAGCCACAATTACATTGGCTCTGTCACGCAATTCTGGTGTCACATTATCAACCCAAACACCTAAACCGGCATATTCGATCATTGTTAAATCATTTCCTGCATTTCCAACAGCAATAATTTCACTTTGGTGAATATTTAGTTTTTCTGCCAAAAGTTTTAAGCTGTTTGCTTTATCAATGCCATTTTGAGCAGCTTCCAGGAAAAAAGGTTTAGACATAGCGACACTCAAATGTGGCATTGCTAACTTTAAATCTTTTTCTACTTCTTTTAAGTATGAAGGTTCTGCCAATAAAATACATTTTACAGCAGGTTTAGTTACTGCAGCTTTAAAATCAGACACTTTATTATGAGGCAATCCTGTGATATCTTTTTCGATTTCGATATATTCAGAGTCTGTCTCACTTACTATTTCACCATCAAGATAGGTGATGATATGTGTTTTCATCTTTACACTATAATCGTATAAATCATGAATTTGCTCCGGAGTTAAACACTGTTCAAATAATATAAGGTCATCTTTTGCCGTACTAATTACAGCGCCATTAAACGAAATAATATACGAATCGTTTAAGTCTAATTCTAATTCTTTGGCATAAGCCGTCATTGCCGATGTTGGGCGACCCGAAGCCAAAACAACATGCACCCCTTTTGCCTGAGCTTCAAGAAGAACTTTTTTATTTAATTCTGAAATTTTATGATCGTCTGTCAACAAGGTATCATCCATGTCGAGTACCAGCATTTTATATTGCATATTTTGTAGTTTTTCAGTTTTCAGTCGCGGTTTTCATCTTTACTGAGACTGTAAACTGCGACTGAAAACTAATTTAGATACTCATTCTAAAATCTTCAATAACCGGATTTGCTTTTGCAAAATCTGTTTCCTGAATAAAAACTTCTACCGCAACGTCTGACATAGGAAAACCTCCCATACGCGCTGATTGAATATTATCTTTTTTTACGGTTTCTACTCCCGCTTGTTCTAATCTTTCCTGTAAAGCAATTGCTAATACTTCACTTCCTGAAAACACCTTCATTAGTCCCATAACATTTATTTTTAATTTTTTATTGTAATATTATTTTTAGCTGATTTTGAAAATCTTCATTTTCATTTATTCCTATATGATCCTGGTTTTTCAGCAGAAACAAATTTTTATCTGACTTCAATAATTCATTCAATCGAACTGAATTTTTAAATGGAATCAATTGATCTTCTATTCCGTGAAAAATATAAATGGGTCCTTTTATTTTTGGCAAATAATCCCTCGTTTCTAAACTAAACTTCTTCATGAAATTAGGAAAAAACGGAACTCTCGAACTCGATAGTTCTGTAAAACTATAATAAGGCGCCTGAAGAATTAAAGCTTTAGGTTTGTTTTGAGAAGCTAAAATAGTTGCCAATCCAGAACCTATTGAATAACCCGTAATAATGATTTTATCTTCAGGATATCTTTCAAGCATTTTTTTATAAACAACAGAAACATCCTTATTTAATTGATCTTCATTTTCGATTTCTCCTTCACTTTTCCCAAAACTTCTGTAATCCAAAATAAAAATATCATACCCTAGTTTGGTATACACTTTTGCAATTTTTCCCCAGGTTTCTAATGTTCCGGCGTTTCCATGGAGATAAAAAATCAAACCTTTAGAGTTTTCAGCTTTGAATAACAAACCGTTCAAATTAATTCCGTCAAACGATTTAATATTTAATTCTTCAAATTTTTGCTGATAATCAAACTTAAAATCTTTTGGAAGTCTTGCACTTTGAAAAATCATTCCAACCTGATTAAAATATACATAAGAAACTACCAAAATATAAATAACAACAAAAAATAGTAAAAGCACAATTGTTAGAAATTTAAAGGTCTTGAGTATTTCCATATAGTTTAGTTTCTAGTTTGCAGTTCTCGGTTCCAGTCTCAGTTTATAGTATTGAAAACTGAGACTGAGAACTGAGACTATAAATTACTCCTCTTCGATAAAACCTTCTTCTTCGTCCAATTCTTCTTCACCTTCTTCATCCATGTCGAATAAAAAAGGTTCAAGCAACATTTTATCTGCTAAAATTTCTATACGTTCTGTTAGTATTTCAGCAAAAATGATTCGCTGTGTTTTAGGAATACTATTAGAAATACGCATAATTTTAGTTTCATGACGCAATTTCAAAATAGGATCTGCATCATCCAAAATGAACATTTTCAAACGGTTTACATTATAACCCGCTGTTGTAAACATATCACTTAATTTATTTGGCGTACCTATTAAAACATCAATTCCGGTTGAAATATAATTTTTATCATAATCCATATCGCCTTTGTCATGCACTCCGTACACTTCAAGATTAGTGTATTTTCCGTATTTCGCGAAAAGGTCTACCATTTCTAATACTTTGGTTTTGTCTTCCACAAAAATCAAAGCACGTGGCGATTCTTCTGTCTGACCCGCTAATTGCTGAATCACATTCAATACAATTGTCGTCGATTTTCCACTTCCCTCCGGAGAAAGAATAATACAATCTGCACCACTTTTTATAGTCGAAAAAGTTTCTTTTTGCAGAATATTAGCTTCTGTTAAACCATTTTCGATTAATGCGTCTTGTAACTTCTCGTTTATCTTCTTTAATTTCATCTCTTTTATGCTTTAAGCTTTAGGCAATAAGCCATAAGCAAAAATTATTTATATTTTAAAATGCTATAAGCTTTAAGCAATAAGCTATAGGCAAAAATTCTACATCATTAATAGCTTAAAGCTTATTGCCTAAAGCCTATTGCGCGAAGCACCTACTTGCTTGCAAACATTTTTACATCTGTTTCAGATATTTCGTTTCCTCCCAAAATAATTAGTCTTTCGACTACATTTCGAAGTTCACGGATATTTCCTGTCCAGTCGTATTCCTGCAATAATTTTATGGCTGGCTGCGAAAATACTTTAACAACATTTCCTTGTTCCGAAGCAATTTTCTCTGCAAAGTGCCGTATCAAAGCCGGAATATCATCGCGTCTTTCGTTCAATGGCGGAACTTTAATTAAAATCACTGCCAAACGATGGTACAAATCTTCTCGGAAACGACCTTCGGCAATTTCCGTTTTCAAATCTTTATTAGTTGCAGCCACAACACGAACATCCACTTTGATATCTTTTTCTGCCCCAACTCTGGTAATCATACTTTCCTGCAAAGCACGTAAAACTTTGGCTTGCGCCGAAAGACTCATATCGCCAATTTCATCTAAGAAAATAGTTCCCTTATCTGCTGCTTCAAATTTTCCTGCGCGATCTTTCACTGCCGATGTAAAAGCACCTTTTACGTGACCGAACAATTCGCTTTCAATCAATTCACTCGGAATCGCAGCGCAGTTTACTTCTATTAAAGGAAAATTAGCACGTTCGCTTTTTTCATGCAATTGATGCGCCACTAATTCTTTTCCGGTTCCGTTTGGTCCTGTAATTAAAACTCTGGCTTCGGTTTGCGCTACTTTATCAATCATCAATTTAATATGACTGATAGCTTCGCTCTCACCTACCATTTCGTAGTTCTTACTAACTTTTTTCTTTAGGATTTTATTTTCAACTACAAGTTGTTTTTTGTCTAAAGCATTACGAACGGTATTCAATAAACGATTTAAATCCGGTGGTTTTGAGATATAATCAAAAGCTCCCAAACGCATTGTATGAATAGCCGTTTCCATATCGCCATGACCTGAAATCATCACCATAGGAATTTCGGGCTTAATCTTTTTTACTTCTTCTAAAACTTCGACACCGTCCATTTTTGGCATTTTGATATCGCACAAAACCAAATCATAGTCGTTGTTTTTTATTTTGTCAAGTCCCGCAGCACCATCTTCCGCCTCATCAACCTGATACGTATCATTTTCTTCTGATAAAATTTTTACCAAAACGCGTCTGATCGCCGCTTCGTCTTCTATAATTAGTATTTTACTCATTCTTTTTGAGGTTCAAAGTTGCAAAGGTTCAGAGGTACAAAGTTTAAATCTTTGTCAACATATACTTTTGAAACTACGTTATTTTATTAATTTATGCTTTTCCTAAGATATTTTTTGTTCTAAATTACGAAAGTGAGTGTTCAAAAAACCTTTGTTCCTTTGCATCTCTGATCCTTTGTAACTACAAAAACTAATATTTCAGCCATCTATACAATTCTTTCCAGGTTGGTTTTTTGCCGTACATTAAAATACCTACTCGGTAAATTTTTGCAGCGAACCAGACAACAAAGAAAAAGGTTGCAAACAATAATGATACCGAAATTGCAATTTGCCACCACGGTACGCCAAACGGAATTCGCATTAACATAACAATCGGCGAGGTTAACGGAATCATTGAAAACACAATTGCAACAGTTCCGTGTGGATCGTTTACTACGGTAAAAAATCCGATGTAAACACTTAAAATAAGCGGCATTATAATAGGCAGCAAAAATTGCTGTGAATCGGTTTGATTGTCTACAGCTGCACCAATTGCGGCATAAAATGAACTATATAGAAAATATCCTCCAATAAAATAAACAACAAAACCAATAATGATACTGGCAATTGGTAAATTCCATAATTCACTAATATACATTTGTGCTGTTCCCGAAAATTCCTGTTGTGCCGAATGCATTAATCCTGGTGGAATTTTGGCTGTTGGACCAACATTTACTCCAAAAAAAGCTGAAGCTGCAAACATTAATCCCAAACCAATGATGGCCCAGATTATAAATTGTAATAGTCCGGCAAGAGAAGTTCCAACAATTTTACCAATCATTAACTGAAATGGTTTTACTGATGAAATGATGATTTCGATAATTCTATTGGTTTTTTCTTCGATCACGCTTCGCATTACCATATTTCCGTAAATGATAATAAACATCATAATTAAATATCCGAAAGCACCCCCAATTCCGATTTTTATTTCGTTCAGACCTTTTAAACTTTCTTCTCCTGAAGCTTTTGCCAAATGGATATTAACCTCAGCATGTGCTTTTTGAATGGCTAATGTATCTAATTTTGCCTCTTCGAAATTGAGCTTTGTAATTTTATCAGCAATAACATCCTGCGTGTTTTCTATAAAAGCAATACTTGGACTATTATTCGAAATAAAATCTATTTTACTTTCTAAGTCTTTTAAATTACTCGTTTTTGGAATAATAATTAAACCTGTAAAATTCTCTTTGACAATACTGTCTTTCAAAGATTTTGTATCAATTTCAGAAAGATTTAAATATCTGTATTCTCCGTCTTTTTTATTCTGTTTTACAAAATCATCTGCAAATAAACCTGTTTCGTCGTGAATTGCGATTCGTTTGGTTTCAGCTTTCATTGAACTTAAATAACCAATAAATCCGGCAATTGCCACAAACAATAACGGACTCAAAAAAGTCATGACAACAAAAGACTTATTGCGCACTTTGGCAATAAATTCTCTTTTTATAATCAGCGAAATGATGCTCATTTTTTTATTTTTTATTTTAGATTGTTGACTTTAGATTTTAGATTCCAGGTTTTCACTCTAAAATCTGAAATCTGAAATCTAAACTTTTTCAGTAACTGTCTGAATAAAAATATCGTTTACACTCGGGATTTTTTCTACAAAATGTGTTACTTGTCCGCGTTGTGTCAGAATATGTAATAACTCGTTTGGAGCTGCATTTCCTATCTGAATATTTAGTTTTAAATCGTCATTTAAAGATTTAAAACTGGCAGGCGAAACAGTAAATTTTTGGGTAATGTCATACATCAAACCTTCAACATTATTGGTCAGGATTCCAACTTCAAAACTATTGGTTTTAAACTCGCGTTTTACATCACTGACTTGTCCTTCGATTAATTTATTTGATTTATGAATTAAGGCAATATGATCACAAAGTTCCTCAACGCTTTCCATACGGTGTGTCGAAAAAATGATTGTGGCGCCTTGTTCTTTTAATGCCAAAATTTCATCTTTAATAACATTAGCATTTACGGGATCAAAACCGGAAAATGGCTCATCAAAAATCAGCAATTTAGGTTTATGCAATACACAAACTACAAACTGAATTTTTTGCGCCATTCCTTTAGAAAGTTCCTGAATTTTTTTGTTCCACCAACCCTGAATTCCCAAACGATCAAACCAAAAATCCAGTTGTTTTTTAGCCTCGGCTTTAGAAAGTCCCTTCATTTGTGCCAAATACAAACATTGCTCTCCCACTTTCATAGAAGTGTATAAACCTCTTTCTTCCGGAAGATAACCGATATTCTGCACATGTTTTGGCTGCAATTTTTCTCCATCCAAAATAATCTGACCGCTATCCGGTAGTGTAATTTGATTGATGATTCGAATAAGGGAAGTTTTTCCAGCTCCATTTGGACCTAACAATCCGTAAATGCTGCCTTTGGGCACATTTAATGAAACTTCGTTAAGCGCTACATAATCGCCATATTGTTTTACGACTTTATGTACTTCGAGTAAGTTGCTCATGCTGTTTTTAGAATTTTCTACGTCAGTTTGACCATTGTGGCCTAGCGAGTGTAAAAGTAAATAATTAGTACCGATTCTAAGTAATAATACATAAAAAACCCATTCTAAATTTACTTCAGAATGGGTTTTAAAAATTTATTTTCTCTTTTTAGAAAAAGTTTCTGTTATGAGAACATATCTTTTACTTTTTCAAAAAATGATTTTTCTGATTTTTCAGGACTCGGAACAAAGTGTTCGTCGTTAAGAGCATTTTCAAAAAATTGTTTTTGCTCTTTATTCAGTGTTTTTGGCGTCCATACATTTACGTGAACTAGTAAATCCCCGCTTCCGTAACCGTTAATACTTGGAATACCTTTTCCTTTTAATCTTAATATTTTTCCTGATTGAATTCCTTCTTCCAGTTTAATACGAACTTTTCCGTTGATTGCTTCAATATCTTTAGAAACTCCTAAAACTGCTTCAGGGAAACTGATATATAAATCGAAATGAATATTTTCTCCTTCACGTTTCAAAAATTCGTGTTCCAACTCTTCAATTGCAACAATTAAATCACCAGGAACGCTGTTTCCAGGAGCATCATTTCCTTTGTTAGAAACTTTAAGCTGCATTCCGTCAACAACTCCAGCAGGAATTTTGATTGAAACTGTTTCATCTTCCAAAACCATCCCCTGAGCATCTGCTTCAGATGGTCTTTTATCTAAAATTTGTCCAGAACCTCCACAAGTAGGGCAAGTTGATGCAGATTGCATTCTACCCAAAATTGTGTTTGTTACACGCATTACCTGTCCCTGACCATTACAAGTCGAACACGTTTTGTATGTAACTCCTTTTGCCTGAACTTTACGTTTTACTTTTACCTTTTTCTCAACACCATTTGCAATTTCTTCTAAAGTCAGTTTAACTTTAATTCGAAGATTGCTTCCTTTAGCGCGACGAGGACCGCCTCCGCCTCCGCCGAAACCGCCAAATCCTCCACCAAAAATATCACCAAACTGGCTGAAAATGTCATCCATATTCATACCACCGTGACCACCACCGCCAAATCCGCCAGAACCATCAAAAGCCTGATGTCCGTATTGGTCGTATTTAGCTTTTTTGTTAGGATCACTTAAAACTTCATAAGCTTCTGCCGCAAGTTTAAAGTTTTCTTCTGCCTCTTTGTCGCCTGGATTTTTATCCGGGTGATATTTTAAAGCACTTTTTCGGTAAGCTTTTTTTATTTCGGCAGCGTCAGCATTTTTTGAAATGCCTAGTATTTCGTAAAAATCTTTTTTCATAATTTAGGTTAAATTCCAAATCTAAAAATTCCAAATTCCAATACTTAAAAAATTGACTTTCAGAATATTTATTTGTTTTTTTAGTTTCCGATAACCACTTTAGGGAAACGAATGATTTTGTCTCCTAATTTGTATCCTTTTTCAATAACGTCAACAATTTTCCCTTTTAATTTGTCAGACGGAGCTGGAATTTGGGTAATTGCTTCAGCAAAATCAGCATTAAAAGCATCACCTGCTCTTACTTCAACTTGCTCTAAACCTTTAGAAACCAAAGTGCTTTTCAATTTTTCATGAATCAACTCCACACCTTTTTTCAAATTTTCATCGTCAGACTTGTTGATTTCTACAGTTGCTCTGTCAAAATCATCCAAAACAGGAAGCATTGCTAACAAAACTTCTTGGTTTGCTGTTTTAAACAAATCCATACGCTCTTTTGAAGTTCTTTTTTTGTAATTTTCAAATTCGGCAAATAATCTCAAAAACTTATCTTTTTCTTTTGCCAAGTCTTGAGCCAATTGCTCTTCAACACTTAATTCCTCAACAATTAACTGCTCACCGTTGGCATTGTTTTCTAACGTTACATCATCTAATTCCTGATCGAATTCTGTATTTTCCGTAGTCATATTACTTGTATTTTTAAAAATATTCTTAAACTTCATTTTCAATTTCTTTCTTTTGGATTGCAAAAGTACTGCCAAATCTTATAAAATGTCAAATTGTCACGCTGTTAAAATTTGACTGTTTATATAAATAATTTTCTTACTTTAAAATTTAGTATAATTTTAAGACTATTACGTTTTAGTTTGTGGTATATTTGAAGACAAAATTATAATCTAAATTATTACCTATCAAAATTGAATTTAAGGGTTGGCCTCGGCCTCAAAATAATTATTAATTCAAATTTACCTTATATTAAAAAAAGCTTCGCCTTATGAGACGAAGCTTTTTTTTGTTGAACGAAAAAAATTTACCGCAGAGAACGCAAAGTTTTTTTACTCTTAACTTTATAAAAAATACAAAGTTCGCAAAGCTTTGCGCACTTAGATTGTGTAAACACAACTTTAAATCTTAGTGAACTCTGCGAAAAACCTTTGCGTTCCTTGCGGTAAAAATACTTTGTATGTATATTTTTTAATGTTCTCCAAAAAAATTAGCCTTGATCTTCAAAAACGAAAAGTTCGCAAAGCTTTGTATTATTTAGCTTTGCGTCCCGAAGCTTCGGGATATGATTTTAAAATTATTCTTAGATATAAATCTTTGCGTTCTTTGCGGTAAAGAAATATTGCACGGGCGGAGGGATTCGAACCCCCATCAACGGTTTTGGAGACCGCTATTCTACCCTTGAACTACGCCCGTAACTTAAGGTCGGCAAATTAAAAGTTTTTTTTCTTCTCTACCAACTATTTCAGGCAGAGATTTAAAAAGAAAATCCTTTAAACATGCACGATCCGAAGCAAAAACCTTTGCTTCAAATAGTTAACCTATATTTTTTATTTCACGCAGATTTTAAAAAATATTTTGGCAGATTAAAGCAGATTTATTTATATAACAATCAAATTAAATCTGCCAAAATCTGCGTGAAATAAAAATCTAATAATCCTTTTATCCCAATAGCTATCGGGAGTGGTAAAACACTTTACCATTCAATTATGACAACAAAGCATTTTTCAATCCTTCAAAATCAACAGAAACCTGTTCGCCTGAAACTAAATTTTTAAGTGAATATGAATTGGAAGCAATTTCCTGATCGCCCGCAATTACTGCAAACGGAATCAAGCGTTTATCTGCATATTGAAACTGTTTCCCTACTTTTACATTATCCGGATACAATTCTACTTTTATATTTTCTTTTCTTAATTTCTGAATTGCCTGCGAAGCATATAAAGCCTCAGCATCTCCATAATTAATAAATAATGCTTTTGATGTTGCAGCAACAGTTTCAGGAAATAATTGCAACTCTTCCAGAACCAAATAAATTCTGTCTAGTCCAAAAGAAATTCCGACACCGCTCATATTCTTCAAACCAAAAATACCAGTCAAGTCATCGTATCTTCCGCCACCGCCGATAGAACCCATCGAAACCGTTTTTGGCGCTGCTACTTCAAAAATAGCTCCGGTATAATAATTTAGTCCGCGCGCTAGTGTCACGTCAAGATCTAATGTCGCAGTCGCTAAACCTAAAGTAGCCACATTGTCACAAATAAATTTCAATTCTTCTACACCTTTCATTCCTTCTTCTGATGAAGCTAATAAATCTGAAAGCTGATTGATTTTATCTGCAAATGTTCCTGTAAAATTAAAAAGCGGCTGTACTTTAACCAATGCTTCTTCGGCAATTCCTTTTTCAATCATTTCTTTTTTAACGCCATCTTCACCAATTTTATCCAGCTTATCAAGAGCTACCGTAAAATCGATCAATTTATCTGAAGCGCCAATAACTTCTGCAATTCCAGATAAAATTTTTCTGTTATTGATTTTAATGGTTACGCCTTCTAAACCTAAAGAAGTAAAAACAGTGTCATATAACTGAACCAATTCAACTTCCTGCCAAAGTGATTTTGAACCTACAACATCGGCGTCACATTGATAAAACTCTCTGTAACGACCTCTTTGCGGTCTGTCTGCTCTCCAAACCGGTTGAATTTGATATCTTTTAAAAGGAAATTCAATTTCGTTTTGGTGCTGTACAACATATCTTGCAAACGGAACTGTCAAGTCGTAACGTAAAGCCTTCTCAGAAATTTTTCCGGTAAATTTATTCAACTCAATTCTTTGATTCAAATCAATCGTTTCTGCAGAATTAACTTGTAAAGATGCTATTGATTCCGGTAATTCAATTTTATTTTTATTGAAGAAAAAATTACCTGAATTCAGTATTTTAAAAATCAAGCGATCTCCTTCTTCCCCATACTTTCCCATTAAGGTATCTGAATTTTCAAACGACGGAGTTTCAATTGGCTGAAAGCCAAATTTCTCAAAATTACTTTTTATCGTCTGAATAATATATTGACGTTTTGACACCTCTGCAGGCGAAAAATCTCTTGTTCCTTGTGGTATGCTTGGTTTTGAAGCCATCTTTTTTTGATATTTTAGATTTCTGATTTTAGATTTTAGATTTTATTGCAAATCTGAATTAAAATCTTTTTTGGATTATTTATTTTTAGATTTCTCTATTTCTAATGGACTGCAAATATCTTATTTTTTAAAATAAATATTGGCAGTTCGAAAACAAACTTGTAACAAAAAACGTATTTTCGTGACAAATTGGTCATGATGCTAAAATTATTTAAAGAAAATATCCGAATTGCTTTTGGTTCAATCAAAACACAATTGCTGCGCACCATTCTTACAGTATTAATTATTGCTATCGGGATTACAGCTTTGGTTGGAATTTTGACCGTTGTAACAGCGCTTGAAAATACTGTTTCTACCAATTTTGCTTCAATGGGAGCTAATACTTTCAACATCAATCAATACGAAAATAATGTTAAAAACCGAGGAGGAAATGAACGCGAAATTATAAATCCGATTATTTCATATCCTGAAGCGGTTGCTTTCAAAAACAAATTCAAATATCCTTTTACCGAAACATCGTTGTCTTTTACCGCAACTACAACGGCAGAGGTAAAATATTCAGATAAAAAAACAGATCCGGAAATTACCATTGTTGGTGTCGACGAGCATTTTATTTCAAATTCAGGGTTAGAAACCACTTTAGGGCGTTCTTTCAACCAATTTGACATTGACAACAATACTTATTCCTGTATTGTAGGTTCTGATTTTGAAAAAGGCTTATTAAAAGATATTAACCCGATTGACAAAGTTATTTCAATTCGCGGAGCACGTTTTAAAGTTATTGGTGTTTTAAAAGAAAAAGGTTCAACGTTTGGAAACAGTCAGGATTTACGTGTTTTGATTCCAATTCAGGTCGCACGTTCTTTATTTACTGCACCAAATATCAATTATACAATGAGTGTAATGGTTTCTAAAAAAGAACTTTTAGACGAAGCTGTTGACAATGCAACAAGTACCATGCGAAGAGTTCGTAAACTGAGTCCGGTTCGTGATAATAATTTTGGCATTGGCCGAAGCGACGATTTAATTAATAGAATTCTCGGCATCACGAAATATCTGGGCTGGGCTTCCTGGATTATTAGCGTTATTACGATTTTAGGTTCATCAATTGCCTTAATGAACATTATGATTGTTTCGGTTACAGAACGTACGCGCGAAATTGGTGTTCGAAAAGCTTTGGGCGCAACAAAAATCACAATTTCAGTTCAGTTTTTTATCGAAACTTTATTGATTGGACAAATTGGCGGTTTGGTCGGAATTGTATTGGGAATCCTAATTGGCTTTGCTTTTGCGGCCGCAATGAGTTTTGCATTTGTGATTCCGTGGATGGCGATTTTTGCTGCTTTTGCAACTAGCTTTATGGTTGCAATTGTTTCTGGATTATATCCAGCGATAAAAGCTTCGCAACTTGATCCTATTGAAGCTTTACGTTATGAGTAGTTTTATTTATTTGAAGCAGAAATAATCATTTTATAAGACCTTCTTTCCCGCTATTCGTTTCAATCTTTTTTGTTGAACCCCAACAAAAAAGGATTTCCACTGCTATCGGGGCTAAATTTAGAAGTTTCAACTTTTCAAGAACTTCTTTGTAAAGTTTATAAAATTTTAAAGATAGAATTCACCTATTTTGTTTTCATGAGTTTTCTTTTCTCTACTCCTATTATATCAAATTCAAAATACTTTTCATACTCTTCAATTTCATGAGTTTGCTCATTACTAATTATATCAATTGTGTCGCCATCAAAAGTCATAGTTTCAGCAAACAAATCGTCAACTATCAAAATGCAATTTTCATGTAAATAAAAAAACGGAAAGTCCAGAGATCTGTCAAAAATATTTCTTTTCAATTCTCTGTTTTTTAAATCAATTATTCACCACTGATACATAAATCTATAAAAAACCAGATCAATATTTTTAAAATGACAAAAGTTAAACTCTATTAATTCATCAATATCTTCATTGAGAAATATTTTTACAGTTAAATCGTGGTTCGGATATTCATCAAATTTGAAATCAACATATGAAACCCTTAAACTTGATGAATTTTCAGAAGGAATTATAATATCTATCTTTTCAGACATTTGAGATGAATCGTAGTTATTCTTTATAGTTGTTTTCATTTATAAACTATAGTTCTATACCTACAAGTTTTTAGAAACCTTGCAGGAAATCATACGGTCATTATCGTAAATATCTTTTCTTAATTCGATGTTTTTAAAATCCATTTTCTCCAGTAAATCAGTCATTTCATTTCCTAAATACTGATTGATTTCAAAAAATAATTGCCCCTTATCTTTAAGTCCGCTTTTTGCCAAAGCAGCTATTTTTCTATAAAAAATCAAAGCATCGTTATCATCTACAAAAAGTGCTAAATGCGGTTCGTAATCCAAGACATTTTTTTTGATTTCTTCTTTTTCTAAGTTACGAACATAAGGCGGATTAGAAACAATAATATCAAAATTACAGGTAAGCACATCTGTATCTAAAATATTCTGATACATAAAAGTAACATCTACATTGTTATTGATGGCATTCCTTTTTGCGGTTTCTATCGCTTTTTTTGAAACATCGATTCCGTAAACTTCGGCATTTGGGAGATTTTTTGCCAAAGAAATTGCAATACACCCACTACCGGTTCCGATATCTAAAATTTTTATTTTTTTAGATTTCCCTTCTTTGTTTTCATTAATAATCCATTCGACCAATTCTTCCGTTTCGGGTCTCGGAATCAAAACATTTTCATTTACTTCAAAATCCAACCCATAAAAATTTGTTTTCCCAAGTAAATACTGAATCGGAACTTCTTTTTTCAGCTCGTTTAAAAAACCACCCCAAATAGCAAGATCAGCATCTGAAAAAGTTAATTCATGATTGAGCGCCAAATCAATTTGCCTAAGCTTGTGTTTATTTTCTAATATTAAATAAAAAAAACTCTCTGCTTCATAAGCATCATAAAAAGGAGAAAGTTCTTTTATAAATTGAGTTCTATATTGTTTGATTCTCATTTCGTTTTGAGCATTTTTTAGCTAAATCCAACCCTGTTCTACAATAAGTAGTGCAAATTAAAAATTGTTACAATCTTATTTTACAATTCCTTCAACATCCAAACCGGACAAGAACTATGTCCAGTACAACCTAACGGAGCATCTAAATACTCAAAACCTGATTTTTTATATAATTTTTGAGCGGCATGCATAAAAGGCATCGTCTCTATATAACATTTCTCAAAGCCAAAATCTCTGGCCTGCGACAGGCATTTTTCCATCATTTCACTTCCAATTCCTAATCCACGGGTTTTAGGCAAAAAATACATCTTTTGCAATTCGCAAATTTTTGGATCACCATTTTCTAAAGGCGCAATGCCGGAACAGCCTACAATTTCACCTTCATTTTCCACAACAAAATAAACAGATTGTGGTTTGTTATATTCTTCAAACATCAAATCTAAATACGGATCTGCATAAGCTGTTCCTACTTTCGGAATTTCCATTTCGTCAAAAACCGATCTTATTAATTGGGCAACTGCCTGATTGTCTTCTTTTATAATTCTTCTGATAATCCAATTTTCCATATTTCAAATTCGTCTGATATATTACAAAAGTAGAAATACTTTTCCGATAGTTTTATAACAAATCAGAATGTTTCACAACTATACCAAATCTATCGACAATAAAGGCAAAAATAACTACTTTTGTAAAGTGAATATACATGAGAAATACATAAAGCGTTGCATTGAATTGGCCCGAAATGGCTTTGGAACTACATATCCAAACCCGATGGTGGGAAGTGTAATCGTTTATGAAGATAGAATTATTGGCGAAGGATGGCATAAAAAAGCCGGAGAACCTCACGCCGAAGTCAATGCCGTTCGATCTGTAAAAGACAAATCACTTTTAAAAAAAGCAACAATTTATGTGAGTTTAGAACCTTGCAGTCATTTTGGAAAAACGCCTCCGTGCTGTGATTTAATTATTGCAAATGAAATTCCGAATGTTGTAGTGGGAACTGTCGATCCCAATGAAAAAGTAGCCGGAAACGGAATCAGGAAATTAATTGCCGCCGGAGCCAATGTTACGGTTGGCGTTTTAGAAAAAGAATGCAACGAACTCAATAAACGCTTTTTTACTTTTCATAATAAAAAAAGGCCTTATATTATTTTGAAATGGGCGGAAAGTCAGGATGGTTTTTTAGCGCCCGAAAAAGATATAAACCAGGGCAGAAAACCAGTTTGGATTACCAATCAATATTCGAGACAATTGGTTCATAAGTGGCGAAGTGAGGAACAGTCAATTTTAGTGGGAACACAGACGGTTATTGATGACAATCCAAAATTGAACACAAGAGATTGGGCTGGTAATAATCCGGTGAGAGTAGTTTTAGATCAAAATAATAGAATTTCTAAAGACAGTTTTATTTTTGATGACAGCGTAAAAACGATTGTATTTACAAAATCTGAAAGCAACTCTTCTACAGAAAACACAACTTTTGAAATAATTGATTTTGATCAGAATATAATTCAGCAGATTTTAGATGTTTTATATCAAAATCAAATTCAATCGATTATTATTGAAGGCGGTTTAAAAACCTTACAATCTTTTATAGATGAAAACGTTTGGGATGAAGCGAGAATTTTTATCGGAAAAACTTCTTTTGAAAAAGGAACTAAAGCTCCAATCATTTCGAAGAAAAATACAACCAAAACTTTCATTCAGGACGATGAATTAATATACGTTAGAAATCATGATTGATACTATAATTTTTGACTTTGGAGATATTTTTATCAATTTAGATAAACAAGCCACTATTTCGGGATTACAGAAATTAGGAATGACGGAATGGAATTCTGAATTTGACCGATTAAATCTTTTGTTTGAAACGGGAGATATTTCGTATGATGATTTTTTGGCAGGTTTTCAGGAACAGCTTCCAAATGCCTCTAAAGAAGAAATCCTGCAGGCATGGAATGCCGTTTTGGCTGATTTTCCTTTGTACCGATTAGAATTTCTGCAAATGCTTTCGAAAAAATACCGTTTGTTTTTATTGAGCAATACCGATTCTATTCATATTGAAACTTTTCAAAATACAACCGGGATTTCATTCTACAGCGATTTTTACCAATGCTTTGAAAAGGTTTATTTTTCATTTGAAATTGGAAAACGAAAACCAAATCCTGAAGCTTATCAATACATTATTAACAAACACGAATTATCTCCAAAAAGAACTTTGTTTGTAGATGATAAAAAAGAAAACACAGATGCCGCCGCAGCTTTAGGTCTTCATGTCTGGAATTTACAAGTGGGCCAGGAAGATGTCGTGGATTTATTTGATAAAAAAATATTGTAGTAAAGTGAATTTGGCGAGAATTTACCGCAAAGACGCAATCCCGATAGCTATCGGGATACGCAAAGTTCACCAAGATTTTAACGAATTAAGAATACAAAGTTCGCAAAGCTTTGTATGATTTAGCTTTGCGAACTTTCAAAGCTTGCAAACAGACAACTAACAATAAAACCTTCGCGAACTTTGCGGTAAAATTAACTCAGTAAAAAAACAATAAACATAATTTAGAAATATACTTTTGGAATATAACGATACGTATCAAACCATTGCTTTAGAATCTGAGGAAGTACTTTTTAAGGAAAAAGGAAGTAAGTTCTTTGGTTATGCTTTTCCTATCGAAAATGAGGATGCCGTAAAACCTATTATCGAAAACTTAAAAAAGCAGCATCCGCATGCGGTACATTATTGTTATGCATATCAAATTGGTACGGCTCCAAAAATTTCTTATCGAGCTAATGATGATGGCGAACCAAGCAACACGGCCGGAGCACCAATTTACGGACAAATACAATCTTTTGGCCTGACTAACGTTCTTGTAGTGGTTGTTCGCATTTTTGGCGGAATAAAATTAGGCGTTGGCGGATTAATTGCAGCTTACAAAACAACAGCACAAATGACATTGGAAGTTTGTGAAATTGTAGAAAAAACAATTGATGTGCATTTTTTAATTTCTTTTGATTATAAAAACATGAATAAAGTAATGCGGGTAATTAAAGAAAAGAAGCTTGAAATTGTTTCTCAGGAAATGGAAATTGATGAAGAATCAGGTTTGCCAATTGGAAAAATTAGTACAAAAACGCGAAAAAAAAATGCCGAAATGATATTCGACATTTTTGATTTAATGTTTGAAATCGACATCAAAATTATATAATTTGATATAAAAACACAGTGCGTTTTAACAATTATACAAGCGTTTTAAATAATTCTAAAATATAATCCGGAGGAGCTGTTGGGCGACCTGTTTTTAACGAAATAAATACTAAAATAAACACCGCAGTTGTTAATAACTCATTCGCTTCATTATAGATTGCACAGTCAAATTCAATCTTAACAGAAGACTGACTTTTGAAAGTTGTATGAATTGTAAGAAGCTCATCGTAACGGGCCGATTTTTTATAATTTATTTGCATTGAAACAATTGGCAATCCAATTCCGCTTTCTTCCATGCTTTTATACGAAATCCCTTTATTTCTAAGCCATTCCACGCGTCCTATCTCAAAATAAGGGATGTAATTTCCGTGATAAACGACTCCCATTTGATCAGTTTCAGAGTAACGAACACGCACTTGCGTTTGATGATTTTTCATTATTTATATATTAAAAAAAATTAATTTTCAAAAGCCGCCTTACAACATTTTTTTATAAAATTAGAGGGCAAAATATTTTTTTTTACAGAAATTTGTTCACATATTTGTTATCCCGAAATACGGAATAAAATTGCTCCTTTTTTATTAGGAGAATCTTTATCAATAATAAAAAAATTTATCTGAATTTATGACTAAAACTGCTCAATCGGTATGGGAAAACTGTTTGTCCTTTATAAAAGACAATATTCAAGATCAAGCCTATAAAACTTGGTTTGAACCAATCAAATCAGTTGAGCTAACCGACAACGCGTTATATATTCAGGTACCAAGTAAATTTTTCTACGAATGGCTCGAAGAGCATTACGTTAAATTATTGAAAGTTGCGCTTACCAAAGAACTGGGAAAAAACGCAAAGTTACTCTATAAAATTAAAATGGAAAACACTTATGGCAATAAACAACCGTTTACCGAACAGTTGCCAAGTGCCAACAGAGTGCCAATGAAACCGCAAGAGGTTGATGCTCCGTTTAAAAACTTAAATCCAGAACTTAAAAATCCGTTTGTAATTCCGGGAATTAGAAATTTAAAAATTGAATCGCAGTTAAATGCAAACTACAGTTTTGATAATTTCTTAGAAGGAGATTCAAACCGTTTGGCTCGTTCTGCAGGTATGGCTGTAGCCAATAAACCTGGAGGAACTTCATTTAATCCGTTATTGATTTTTGGTGGAGTTGGTTTAGGAAAAACACACTTAGCACATGCTATTGGTGTTGAAGTAAAAGATAAATATCCTGAAAAAACGGTTTTATATATTTCTGCCGAAATTTTCACACAACAATATATTGATTCTGTAAAAAAGAATAATCGTAATGATTTCATTCACTTTTATCAGTTAATCGACGTTTTAATAATTGATGATGTTCAGTTTTTATCAGGAAAATCAGGAACTCAGGACGTATTTTTCCATATTTTCAATTATCTGCACCAAAACGGAAAACAGGTAATTTTAACTTCGGATAAAGCTCCTGTTGATATGCAGGATATTGAGCAACGTTTGCTTTCTCGTTTTAAATGGGGATTATCTGCAGAGTTACACCAACCTGATTACGAAACTCGTATTTCGATCTTAAAAAACATTCTATACCGCGATGGTGTTGAAATACCGGAAGACATTATTGAATATGTTGCACGCAATATCAAAACCAATGTTCGTGAACTTGAAGGTGCAATTATTTCCTTAATCGCACAATCTTCTTTCAATAAAAAAGAAGTTACAATTGAGTTGGCTAAAAGCGTTGTAGAGAAATTTGTTAAAAACGTAAAGAGAGAAATCTCTATCGATTATATTCAAAAAATTGTGTCAGATTATTTTCAATTGGATATTGAAACACTTCAATCTAAAACAAGAAAAAGACACGTGGTTCAGGCGAGACAATTGGCTATGTTTTTTGCAAAGAAATTTACTAAAGCTTCTTTGGCAAACATTGGTTCGCAAATTGGAGATCGCGATCATGCTACCGTATTACACGCTTGCAAAACAGTTGACAATTTAGTTTCGACAGACAAACAATTCAAGAAATTTGTAGAAGACATCAACAAAAAATTAACGCTATAAACGCGCATCATGCCAGTAAAAATTTTAATGGTTTGTTTGGGAAATATCTGCAGATCGCCTTTGGCCGAAGGTATTTTAGCATCAAAACTACAAAACGAAAAATTTATTGTTGATTCGGCCGGAACCGGTTCCTGGCATGTAGGTCATTCGCCAGATAAACGTTCTATAGCCGTTGCTCAAAAAAATGGTTTGTGCATTGATGGCCAAAAAGGAAGACAATTTAAAATTTCTGATTTTGACGAATTTGACTATATATATGTAATGGACAATTCGAATTATCGTGATGTTATCCATCTTGCCAAAACACCAGAACATAAAAATAAAGTTCATTTAATTCTAAATGAATTATTTCCAGATGAAAATGTAGATGTACCCGATCCTTACTTTGGCGTTTCTAACGGTTTTGATACTGTTTATCAAATGCTGGATGAAGTAACAGATATCATTGCAAAGAAACTCATCGAAAAACATTCTTAACTTATTTATTTTCAATTATTCATTGCGTAATAATTGAAAATTTTTCATTTTATAATCTATAATATACAACACATGAAACTTCAAGGAAAATTGTATTTAATTCCAACTACTATGGGCGAAAGCGATCCGATGGATGTTTTACCGCAAACAGTAAAAAGAAGTATTGAACTTATAGATTATTATATTGTTGAAAATGATAAAACCGCAAGAAAGTCAATAAAAGCAGTTTATCCTGAAAAAAAACAGTCCGAACTTGTTCTTTTTACTTTGAATAAACGTACTGAACCAAGCGAGCATTTAGATTTTATTAAACCTTTATTAGAAGGAAAAAATATGGGTTTAATGAGCGAAGCCGGCTGTCCGGGAGTTGCAGATCCAGGTGCTGTAATTGTAAAATTAGCCCACGAAAAAGGAATTCAGGTTGTGCCTTTGGTTGGTCCTTCTTCTATATTATTAGCAATGATGGCTTCTGGAATGAATGGCCAAAGTTTTACTTTCAACGGATATTTGCCAATTGATAAAGACGAGAAAAAATCGGCTTTAAAGCATTTTGAGAAACTATCTCAGGATAAAAATCAATCACAAATTTTTATTGAAACACCATACAGAAACAATAAACTGGTTGAAGATCTTTTACAAATTTTAAACCCTGCAACACATCTTTGTATTGCAACAGATATTACGCTACCTACAGAATTTATTAAAACAATGCGCGTTGCCGACTGGAAAAAAATTAAGATTGATTTGCATAATCGACCAACAATTTTTATCCTTCATAAAATGTAAATCTTAAAACCATCCGTTATGAAAAAGTTTCTGCTTCTGATCTTGATTTGCTTTGCCCAAATTACATTTTCACAAACAACTAAAGAAGTTGGAAAACCTAACGTGGATGAAGTGTCAGACATAAATAATGAAAATTTAGTTTATAATACTCAAGGTGTAGATGAAAAACCTGAATTTCCTGGCGGCGTAGCTGTGTTTAATAGTTTTCTTGATAAAAATTTTATCAAGCCAGCAGACAAACCGAAAATGAGAGGAAAAATCTATTTTACTTTTATCATCGAAAAAGATGGTTCATTAAGGGATATAAAAATATTAAGAGACCTTGGATATGGCACTGGCGACGAAGCTCTTCGAGTTATCAAATTAGCTCCAAAATGGAATCCCGGCAAACATAAAAATAAAGAAGTGAGAACTTTAAATGCCGGACTGATAACTGTAAGCTAGACATATCTTCTATTTCGCTCACAAGTTTTTCCTTAATTAAACTTTATAATGAGTAAACTTCCCAACATAACTACAAGCATATTCACGGTAATGTCTAAAATGGCATCTGAATATAATGCAATTAATCTTTCGCAGGGATTTCCTAATTTTCCTGTTGATGAAAGATTAACAGATATTATTGCAAAACTTGCCAAAGAAAATGTGCATCAATATACCCCAATGTCGGGTTATCCTCCTTTGCTAAACCAGATTTCAAAATTGGTTCAAAGTTCTTATAACAGAACAATTGATCCTGAAACAGAAATTTTGGTAACGGCCGGCGCTACTCAGGGAATTTTTACTTCGATTTTGGCTTTGGTTAAAACTGACGATGAAGTGGTTATTTTAGATCCGAGTTATGATTCGTATGAATCTCCGGTTTTACTTTGTTACGCAAAACCTGTCAGGGTTGCTTTAAATGACGACTATACCCCAAATTGGGAAACGATTGAAAAGGCGTGTTCGGAAAAAACGAAAATGATTATTATCAATAATCCGCATAATCCAACGGGGAAAATCCTGACTCAAAATGATTTTTTGCAACTGGAAAAATTGCTTTCAAAATATCCTGACCTTCTTGTTTTATCTGATGAAGTTTACGAATACATTACTTTTGAAGAAAAACATATTTCTGCACATACTAAAAGTTTTCTTTTAGATCGCTGCATTATGGTTTCTTCTTTTGGAAAATCATTTCATATTACGGGCTGGAAAATTGGCTATACTGTAGCTCCGGAATATTTAATGAAAGAAATTAAAAAAGTACATCAATTTTTGGTTTTTAGTGTAAATAGTATTTCACAGATTGCGATTAGTCAGTATTTAAATATTGTCGATGTAAATTTACTTGGAAAATTCTATCAGGAAAAACGCGATTATTTTCAAAAATTGCTTCAAAACAGCCGATTTGAATTAAAACCCTGTGAGGGAACTTATTTTCAGGTCGCTTCATATGCCAGCATATCAGATGAAGATGATGTCACTTTTTGCAAAAAACTAATTACTGATCATGGCGTTGCCGCGATTCCTATTTCAACTTTTTATTCTGATCACAAAGACCAAAAATTAATACGTTTTTGTTTTGCCAAAGATGATTTTACACTAGAATCTGCAGCAAAAAAATTATGCAAAATATAAAGTTTTTTAAAATTTTATAACAATATTATGCGCGCATCCTATTTTATTTAATTAATATTGTAAAAAAGAAAAGTATGAGTTATACAGATAAAATGTTACGCGACGATGCTTTAAAGGGCAAAGTTATAGTGGTTACAGGCGGCGGAAGCGGTTTAGGAAAAGCAATGACTAAATATTTTTTAGAATTAGGAGCTCAGGTAGCGATTACTTCGAGAGATTTAGAAAAGCTAAAAAATACTGCTACTGAACTTGAAACTGAAACTGGCGGAAAATGTTTACCGCTTCAATGTGATGTTCGACATTATGAAGAAGTAGAAAATATGCTTCAGGAAGTTTTAAAAGCTTTCGGAAAAGTAGATGTTCTTTTAAACAATGCAGCAGGAAATTTCATTTCTCCAACAGAACGTTTATCTGCAAATGCATTTGATACTGTTATAGATATCGTACTTAAGGGTTCGAAAAACTGTACGCTTGCTTTTGGAAAGCACTGGATTGACAGTAAACAAAAATCGGCTACGATTTTGAACATTGTTACTACTTATGCCTGGACTGGTTCTGCGTATGTTGTGCCAAGTGCTACAGCAAAAGCCGGGGTTTTGGCTATGACAAGAAGTCTTGCAGTGGAATGGGCTAAATACGGAATTCGTTCTAATGCAATCGCTCCGGGACCTTTCCCAACTAAGGGTGCATGGGACAGATTATTACCTGGAGATCTTGCCGAGAAATTTGATATGGCCAAAAAAGTACCATTAAAACGTGTAGGTGATCATCAGGAATTGGCCAATTTAGCTGCTTATTTGGTTTCTGATTTTTCAGCTTATGTAAATGGAGATGTTATTACAATTGATGGCGGCGAATGGCTGAAAGGCGCAGGACAATTTAATTTATTAGAAGCAATTCCTGAGGAACTTTGGGATCAGCTTGAAATGATGATAAAAGCAAAAAAGAATAAATAATTACAAGTGCTTACTAAATTCAGAATATTTTATTAAAACTATACTGATTGCACAAATCCCGAAGGTTTACTTTCGGGATTTTTTTTACGCTTTTCACCATATAAATAATATCTTTTTAACCATATAAGCAATATAAGTTTAACCAAGAAGTATTTTCACTAAATATCTTGTTGCTTAATTTTACTTCTGTTACTTATATGGTTTAAATAAATAATATGTTGAGACAATTCAGTTAAATTATTATTTTTGCCGAATAAATATATAACACCAAATTTATGCTCATTATTGGAATTGCAGGAGGAACAGGAAGTGGAAAAACAACGGTAGTACACCAGATTATGAATGAATTACCAGACACTGAAGTGGGTGTAATTTCTCAGGATTCATACTATAAAGAAACCCATAATTTGTCGTTTGACGAAAGAGCATTAATAAATTTTGATCATCCGCGCGCTATTGATTTTGAATTGCTGGTAAAACATTTAAAAGCATTAAAAGAAGGCGAAACTATTGATCAGCCGGTTTATTCTTTTATTCAGCACAACAGAACTGACGATACGGTTTCTACGCATCCTAGAAAAGTTATGATTGTTGAAGGGATTTTGATTTTGACCAATCCGGAACTTCGTGAGCTTTTTGATGTCAAAGTATATGTTCACGCAGATTCTGACGAAAGATTAATTCGTCGCTTGAAACGTGATATTTCTGAAAGAGGCCGTGATATTGATGAAGTTTTAACTCGTTATCAAAACACATTAAAACCTATGCATGAGCAATTTATAGAACCATCTAAAGCTTTTGCTGATATTATCATACCAAATGACAAATACAATACTGTTGCTATTGATGTGGTTCGTGCTGTAATTAATCAGCGAATTTCATAATTTTTATCGTAAATTTATTCCATAATCCCGATAGCGATCGTGACTTGCTCTCACTATCGGGTAAAATTGAAAACTAAAATGAAAAATCCATATAAAGACAAATCTTGGTTTAAATTTCTAGGCAATAAATATGTCTGGGTTTTACTTTTTTTTGTGGTCTGGATGTTATTTTTAGACAATTACTCCTATTTTGATCATCGCTTTTTAGACAATCAAATTAATGAACTCGAAGACAATAAAAGTTATTACAAAGAGGAAATTAAAAAGGATCAGGAACAAATCAAACAATTAAAAAATCCTGAGCAAATAGAAAAATATGCCCGCGAAAAATATTTCATGAAAAAAGACAGCGAGGATATTTACATCATTCACTTTGAAGGAGACACTATTCAAGATAAAGAATAATCAGAAAAAAACACCAAATGGCTACTACCCTTTTCGACGATTTTAATCCGATTTCATCCAAACAATGGAAACAAAAAATTCAGTTTGAATTAGATGGAGCTGATTATAACGAAACCGTAATTTGGAATTCTCCCGAAGATATTCAGGTAAAACCATTTTATCACAGAGACGAATTCTTTAAAACTGCTTCTGTAAAAACAAGTGCTTCAAATTTTAAGATTTGCCAAAATATCTTTGTTTATGATATTGAAAAATCAATTCAAAGAGCCATAAACACTATCGAAAGAGGTGCTGAAAGTTTACGTTTCACCATCGAAAACGAAAAAATTGATATTCAGAAATTATTAGAAAATCTTCCTTTAGAAAATAGAACCGTTTACTTTAATTTCAAATTTATTTCAATCGATTTCGTAAAATTATTAGATACCATTTCGATTCAGAAAAAAGCAACTTTTTACTGTAATTTAGATCCCATTGGTCATTTTGCGCGAGAAGGGAACTGGTTTACAACATCTGATAAAAATAATTTTGAAACGATTGAAAAAATTTCAAAAGCAACTACCAATCTTTCTTTACTAAGTATCGATTTGGGTTTGTATCAAAATGCAGGTGCAAATATTACGCAGCAAATCGCTTATAGTCTGGCTCACGCCAATGAATATCTGAATCGTTTGCCTGATATTTCTAAACCTGTTGTTTTTCAGGTTTCCGTAGGAACTAATTATTTCTTCGAAATTGCAAAACTTCGTGCTTTGCGAATGCTTTTTAAATTAATTGCTGCTGAATACAATCCCGATTTAGATTGTCATTTATTAGTGACACCGACCAAACGCAACAAAACAATTTACGATTATAATGTCAATATGCTTCGTACAACGACAGAATGCATGTCGGCTATTTTGGGCGGTGCAGATGCGGTTGCTAATTTACCTTATGATTCTTTGTACCATAAAGACAACGAATTTGGCGATCGAATTGCCCGCAATCAATTATTGGTTTTAAAACACGAAAGTTATTTTGACAAAGTAAACAATCCTGCCGACGGAAGTTATTATATCGAAAGTTTAACGACACAATTGGCAGAAAAAAGTTTGACTTTATTTAAAGATATTGAAGCTAATGGAGGTTTCCTAAAACTTTTGAACGACGGAACAATCAAAAAGAAAATTCAGGAAAGCGCCAATAAAGAACAAGAGTTGTTTGATGCTAAAAAAGAAGTTTTACTTGGCACAAATAAATACCCAAATAAAGAGGACAAAATGAAACATGATTTAGAATTGTTTCCTTTTGTAAAAATAAAGCCAAGAAAAACATTAATTACGCCCATTATAGAAAAAAGATTAGCTGAAAAGCTAGAACAGGAACGCCTTGAACAAGAATAATCATTTTTCGAAGTAATTAATAACCTACTCAAAGAGTATTTCAATGATAAGAAAAGACCTAAAACATATTAATTTAAATAGTCAAAAGTCGAAAGTCGAAAGTCAAAAGCCCGAAGATTTGACTGACAACTTCTTTACTGCGGAAGGAATTGAACTCAAGAAAACCTATTCTGAAAAAGATATTGAAGATTTAGAGTTTCTTGATTTTGGGGCTGGTTTTGCACCCAATTTGCGCGGCCCTTACGCTACAATGTATGTGAGACGTCCGTGGACAATTCGCCAATATGCCGGATTTTCGACAGCTGAAGAAAGTAATGCTTTTTACAGAAGAAATCTTGCAGCAGGTCAAAAAGGATTATCCATAGCATTTGATTTGCCAACGCATCGGGGTTACGACTCTGATCATGAGAGAGTTGTTGGTGATGTTGGAAAAGCTGGCGTTGCCATAGATTCTGTTGAAGATATGAAAGTGCTTTTTGATCAGATTCCATTAGACGAAATGTCGGTTTCAATGACAATGAATGGTGCCGTTTTGCCTATTATGGCGTTTTATATTGTTGCTGCAGAAGAACAAGGTGTTGCCATTGAAAAACTTTCAGGAACGATTCAAAATGACATTTTGAAAGAGTTTATGGTTCGAAATACTTATATCTATCCGCCAACTCCTTCGATGAAGATTATTGCTGATATTTTTGAATTTACAAGCAAAAAAATGCCAAAATTCAATTCTATCTCTATTTCCGGTTATCATATGCAGGAAGCCGGAGCAACAGCCGATATTGAATTAGCTTATACTTTGGCCGATGGATTGGAATACATTAGAACCGGATTATCAACAGGAATGTCAATTGACGACTTTGCTCCCCGCCTATCTTTCTTTTGGGCGATTGGTATGAATCATTTTATGGAGATTGCAAAAATGCGTGCCGGACGAATGATTTGGGCAAAATTGCTGCAGCAGTTTAATCCTAAAAGTGATAAATCTCTGGCATTAAGAACACATTGTCAAACGAGCGGATGGAGCTTAACAGAACAAGATCCTTTTAATAATGTTGCAAGAACTTGTATCGAAGCTACGGCAGCAGCTTTTGGCGGAACGCAATCTTTGCATACAAATGCACTTGACGAAGCCATCGCTTTGCCAACTGATTTTTCTGCCAGAATTGCACGTAATACTCAAATATATTTACAGGAAGAAACCAAAATCACCAAAACTGTAGATCCTTGGGCTGGTAGCTATTATGTCGAAAGTTTGACTAACGAGATTCTTGAAAGTACCTGGAAACTTATCGAGGAAGTCGAAGAATTAGGCGGAATGACAAAAGCCATTGAAGCCGGAATTCCAAAACTTAGAATTGAGGAAGCCGCCGCAAGAAAACAAGCCAGAATTGATAGCGGACAAGATATTATTGTTGGTGTAAATCAATATCGATTAGAAAAAGAAGATCCTTTGCATATTTTGGATGTAGACAATCAAATGGTTCGCAAACAGCAAATTGATCGATTGGAGGAAATAAAGTCGAAAAGAAATACAGAAGAAGTAAATAAATCACTCGAAAAATTAATTCTTTGTGCTAAAACCAAAGAAGGCAACTTGCTTGAAATTGCTGTTGAAGCTGCCCGAAACAGGGCAACTTTAGGGGAAATAAGCGATGCCCTTGAAACTGTTTTTGGAAGGTTCAAAGCACAAATTAAATCCTTTAGCGGTGTGTATAGTGCAGCAATAAAAAACGACGAAAATTTTGAAAAAGCCAAGCAATTAGCTAATGCTTTTGCAAAACAAGAAGGAAGACGTCCCCGAATTATGATTGCCAAAATGGGACAAGATGGTCATGACCGAGGCGCAAAAGTGGTAGCAACTGGTTATGCTGATGTTGGTTTTGATGTTGATATTGGCCCGTTATTTCAAACTCCTGCAGAAGCCGCAAAACAAGCGGTCGAAAATGACGTACATATCTTAGGTGTTTCATCTTTAGCAGCCGGACATAAAACATTGGTTCCGCAAGTTATTGAAGAACTAAAAAAGCATGGCAGAGAAGATATTATGGTGATTGTAGGCGGCGTGATTCCGGCACAAGATTATCAATATTTATTTGACGCCGGAGCTGTTGCTATTTTTGGTCCCGGAACTAAAATCAGTGAAGCTGCCATTAAAATTTTAGAAATATTAATTGATTAAAAACAGTCATAAAAAAATCCCGAATAATCGGGATTTTTTACTTTTACAATTCTTTTTAATCGTGTATTGTTGCGTTGCTGTCTGCTTCAATATAAGAAAGATCATAACCTCCAAAGGCTTTCATATAACTTCTTAACGAAGTGCCGTAAGCATCTCTAAAATGTCTGTTCCCTTTGTTTCTAAAGAAGTTTTTTACTGATCCCGCGCCACCTAAATGCGCAGCAGCTAAAATTCCTGATTCTGTAATTTCGACACCGTTAATGGTTTTCCCTTCATACCTTTCAATTTCATTACGCAAAATCCATTTATTGATAGATAATAATGCAATAAAGGCTTTTTCTTGTAAAGCGGGATCTTTTAGGAATTCTTTGTTGTTTTTCACACCGATGGCTCTCAAAGCTTTAGAACCAAATTGGTATTTCCCCATGTAACCAAGAGAATTTACTTTTCGGTATTTTCCCTGAGATTCTTTAAAAGCAACTGCTTCTTTAAAACCTATAAGATGATTTCCGGTGTAGGGAATGTTTAAGTTTTTTTCAACAGGATAATCATCCTTGTCTTGAGATGGAAGGGAGTATTCAGATCCATCTGTTTTTTCTATTAAAAACCAAGGTTTGGTTTTTAGATTAAAGGGTTTAAACCCCAGGCTTAAAAATGTAATAATAACGATTAAACTTGTGTAATAATACCATTTCTTTATCATAAATTGTTTTTCTTCAAAACGCTGTCACCCTTTTGAAATTTCTACGGTGCAAAGATAAGAAATACAAAATAATGCTGATTTTCAATATTTTAGTAGTTTTAAAAAAATCTAAAATTCCCTTTCATCCCTTTATTGATGCACTTTTCGGGCGTTCGATAAAAATTAAATTAAGCTGCTAAATGGCTAAAAAAAAATCTTCAAAAACGTCATTTTTATCAAATTTTTAGCAATTTTGTTAAAATTGAAATAAAAAACCTACAGTATTTAGAGCATTTTTGACTTAATTTGAATGTTTGGGCAAAAAATTATCTGATTTTTAGGTTAAAAAATCGAAGTGAAAAGGTTATTAAATTAACCTTCTTAATAAAAGAGCAAATTCAGCATTAATTAATTGCCATTTTCAATTAAAACACATTAAAACTTACACCTAAAAAAGAAAGTTCACAAAGACAAATATTGAAATAAAAAAACCGAAGCTTTTAACTTCGGTTCTTTAGATGTGTTTTATATTTTTTTTATCTCGTTACTCCCTGACTAGCGATCCAGTCTGAGTATTTTTTTGCATTTACCTGATGCTGCTCATAAGTTGAAGCAAATTCATGATAACCAAAACGATCTACACTTGCACAGAAATAAATATAATCATGCTTTTCAGGATTTAAAACAGCTTCCAGAGCCGTAATGTCTGGCATTGCAATTGGTCCTGGTGGAAGTCCAATATTTACATAAGTATTATATGGCGATTTCATAATCAAGTCATTATAGAAAACTCTTTTTATAACCTGATCAAAATCGTTCGCTTTTAGTTTTAATGCATAAATAACGGTTGGATCTGCTTGTAAAGGCATCGCTAAACGCAATCTGTTTAAATAAACTCCCGCAATGCGCGGTCTTTCATCCTTTTTTACAGATTCTTTATGAACAATAGAAGCTAAAATTGTTACCTGAACCGGTGTTAAACCTTGTTTTTCTGCTTTTGCAATCCTTTCTGCTGTCCAGAAATTATGGTATTCCTTGATCATCTTATCACGGAATTTCACTGCAGATGTATTCCAGTAAACTTCATAAGTATTTGGAATAAACATGGCAAAAACGTTCTCTTCATTAAAACCATTTTCTTTTAAAAAAGTAGAATCTTTTATGGCTTTCATTAATGATAAACTATCAGCTTCAATTTCAGCGCCTACTCTTCCTGCAAAATTCTCCAGGCGTTCCTGATTGTTAAAAGCTAGTTTAACCGGAACATTGGATCGCATAGCACGAACCAAGTCAATATTATTCATGTCTTTTTTAAGTAAAAAACGACCTGATTTTACGTTTTCAGGATAGCTTCTTTTATTAGCTACCATTTCAAAATTATCGTAATTCTTAAGATAAGGTTCTAATATTTTTTTTACATCTGTATAATTAGCTCCGGTTGGAACATATACGTAAACTTCTTTTTCTTCGAATTTAGTATTGGCACTAAAAATTCTGCTAATTAAAATAAATCCGTAAATTATTAAAACTGAAATTACGGCTACGGCACTTAATGTGATGATTTTTTTTATACTCAAAGCTAAAAATTTAAATTTGTTTGTTAATTAACTGAAAAATTGCTTCATCTTGATAGTGGCCATTTAGCAAAATCCAATCTTTTTTAATTCCTATTTTCTCAAACCCAAATTTAGTAAAAAGAGCTATACTCGCTACATTTCCTACATTAATATTTGCATATAATTGATGCACGTTTAAATTATGAAAAGAATATTTGATTAACAACTCTAATGCCTCAGAACCAATATTTTGGTTTCTGTTTTGTTTATTTTGAATAACAATTCCAATCCCTGCTCTGTTATTTTTCGGATCAAATTCAAATAAATCAATCAATCCTATAGCAGGAAAATCTTCGTCCTGACAAATTGCCAAACGCAGCTGTTTTGCTTCATAAATATCCTGATGTGCATTTTCAAGATATTGGCGAACCAAAAAACGACTATATGGTGTTTGTGTATTGCTGACTTCCCAGATACTCTGATCATTTTCCATCGCATATACAAACTCTAAATCATTAGGTTCTAATGCACGCAGATAAACAGAATCGCCTTTGAGTGTGATCATTAATTTTAGATTTAAGATTTTAAACTGTAGATTTAAGCAGCAGATTTGGAATTTGGGATTTTAAAATTGGAATTTGTCTTCGACTCCGCTCAGACTGACATTTTGATTAAATTTCAATTGTACCTTTAAAAACAAATTTTGTTGGTCCGGTCAAGAAAACATTAGAAAAATGATCTCCCATTTTGTCAAAAGAAACTACTAATTTTCCACCTTCAACATTTAAGTTAATTGAAGTTTTGTCCGTTTGTCCAGTCGCATTCATAGCAATAGCAACGGCAGTTGCTCCAGTTCCGCAAGCAAGAGTTTCATCTTCAACACCCCTTTCGTAAGTACGAAGTGAAAAAGTACTATCATCCACTTTTTTAACAAAATTAATGTTACTTCCTTTTTCTCCGTATAATTCGCCATAACGAATTGCTGCTCCATTTTCTTTTACATTATAATGCTCCAAATCCTCTACAATTTGAACATGATGTGGAGAACCTGTATTTAAAAAAGTATAAGAATCTTTTTTCTGAACTTCATCAACATCAATCATTTGCAGAGAAACAATAGCATCATCCCCTACTGATGCGTGATGCAAACCATCTGTAGCAATAAAAGTTGTCTTATTGTCAATAACGCCTAATTGATTGGCAAATGCAACTAGACAACGTCCACCATTACCACACATCGAGCTTTGATTTCCGTCAGAATTATAATAAACCATTTTAAAATCGGTTTCAGAATCGTTTTCTAACAAAATTAATCCGTCTGCGCCGATCCCAAAACGTCTGTCGCATAAACGCTCTATTAATTTGATATCTTCTTTTGGGAAAAAATTAGTACGATTGTCAATCATTACAAAATCATTGCCCGTACCTTGATATTTATAAAATTCTATCTGCATTTTTACTGTATTAATAAGTACAAAAGTACGAACTATTAATTAATGAAATGTTAATCATTGTTAAAGAGCGTTAAACCATTTTACTAAATAATTTTTTCAATTAATTTTACGTGTAAATAACTTAAACCTATATTCTAATTATGAAAAGATTTTCAACCTTATTTTTAGTATCATTAATGAGTGGTGCTACTACTCTTGGTGCATACAAGTTATTATTTGAGAGTAACAATTCTTTTTTTGAAAAAGGAAATTCTGTTGTAACTCTTGCCCCCAACTCATATGGAAAAAATGTTGGTTTAGCCGCCGAAACAGTTGACTTTACCGAAGCGGCAGATAAAACAATTCACACTGTTGTACACGTAAAAAATGTGTCGCGCAGAACGGTTAGTAATCCGATGATGGAATTTTTCTATGGTTACGGAGGACAGCAACAACAGGAACAAGTAGGAACCGGTTCTGGTGTTATTATTTCTGAAGATGGTTATATCGTAACCAACAATCACGTTATTAAAGATGCAACAGAAATTGAAATTACGCTGAACAACAAAAAATCTTATAAAGCAAAATTAATTGGTACTGATTCTAAAATGGATATTGCTTTATTAAAAATTGATGCTGATGAAAAACTTCCTTACTCTGCTTTTGCCAATTCTGACAGTGTAAAAGTTGGTGAATGGGTTTTGGCAGTCGGAAACCCATATAATTTGACCTCTACTGTAACCGCTGGAATTGTTTCAGCAAAAGCCAGAAACTTAGACACAAGCGGAATACAATCATTCATTCAGACTGATGCTGCCGTAAATCCCGGAAACAGTGGTGGTGCTTTAGTTAACACACGTGGTGAGTTAATTGGTATTAATACTATGATTTCTTCAATGACAGGATCTTATGTTGGATATTCTTTTGCTGTTCCATCAAATAATGCCCGTAAAATTATTGAGGATATTATGGAATTTGGAAATGTTCAAAGAGGAATTTTAGGTGTTGAAGGTGGTGAATTAAATAGCACAGCTTCAAAAGAATTGGGAATTACTCAAACACAGGGCTTTTACATTAGTAAAGTTTCTAAAAATTCAGGAGCTGAAAAAGCGGGTCTTACTAAAGGTGATATTATTGTAAAACTGGATGACCAGAACATTGCAACTTATGCTGATCTTTCAGGTTATATTAACACGAAAAGACCAAATGATGTTATCAAAGTTACTTATATGAAAGACGGACAAACAAAAACAGTTCCGGTGACTTTAAGCAAAAATGAATTTTTTAGTACTGAATTTAAAGGAATCGAATTAGAAAATATTGATTCCGCAGATAAAAAGAAATTCAGAATTGATTATGGAGTAAAAATTAAAAATATTACCAATGAGAATTTAGCGCAATATCAAAACGAATTACAAGGCAATATCATTTTGAGTATTGATAATGTAAAAGCAACAAATGTTGAAACTGTTTCTAAACTATTAAGTAAAAAAGATGAAGGACAAAGTGTCCGAATTGAAATGATCAATAAAAACGGCGAAATATTAAGAATAATTATTTAGTTGCAGTTATCAGTCTTAGCCTTCAGTGTGAAAAACTAAAAACTAAGACTGCGATTGAAAACTATTCATAATCCAGTCATCAAAGAGCCATCTTAGAATTAAGGTGGCTCTTTTTTTATTTTAAAATAAATCCTAAAATAGTTTACGAAATCGATTGAAATGGATACTTTTGCGCAAAATTTTAAAATAGTGAGCATTTTATTTTTTCAATTCAATCAATTATGAGTAAAAAATCTTTGTACCAAAAAGAGGTATCATTACAAGTCGACCGAAGAAGAGCTGGCGTCGAATTAATCAAAATCATAAGTGATTTATGGTATGACAAATCCATCGAAATGGTTTTATTTAAAAATCAATTACTGGATAAAAATGTCAGCGATATTATCAATTTACATCAATATGCAGGAGAATTTGTTGGCAAACCAATCAGTATTTTCGATTCTGTTGAAATTGCAAAAGTTATTTTATCATTAGACTTTCCACCTGCAAAATTAGATTTAGGAAAACTGACATACGAATATTATCTGGAAGAAGAGAAATATCCGGATGCAAGGTATTTTGTAATGGATAAATTGAAAAAAGCCAAATCGACAAAAGAAATTCAACCAAAAGATGTTGTTTTGTATGGCTTTGGCAGAATAGGCCGTTTATTGGCCAGAGAATTAATGTCTAAAACCGGAAAGGGAAATCAATTGCGCCTGAGAGCAATTGTAACCCGAGATAAAAACGATTCCTCTATTTTAGAAAAAAGAGCATCCTTATTACGATATGATTCTATTCACGGTGATTTTCAAGGTTCTGTAATTACAGATCCTAAAAATAATGCTTTGATTATTAACGGAACAACCGTTCATATTATTAGTGCAAACACACCCGAAGAAATTGATTACACAGAATATGGAATTAGTGATGCTTTAGTTATTGATAATACCGGAGCTTTTACAACAGAAGAAGCTTTAAAAAGACATTTAACTTCGAATGGGGTGAGTAAAGTTTTATTGACAGCACCAGGAAAAGGTATTCCGAATATTGTTCATGGTGTAAATCATAATGAATACAATCCAGATCAAATAGATATTTTTTCGGCAGCATCGTGCACTACAAATGCTATAACTCCGGTTTTAAAAGTTATCGAAGATAGTTTAGGAGTTGTAAAAGGTCATTTAGAAACAATTCATGCTTATACAAACGATCAGAATCTGGTTGACAATATGCATAAAAAATATCGTCGTGGCAGAGCTGCAGCGTTAAATATGGTTATTACAGAAACCGGGGCCGGAAGTGCAGTTGCAAAAGCAATACCGTCTCTTGAAGGAAAGCTGACTTCAAATGCAATTAGAGTTCCGGTTCCGAATGGCTCTTTAGTTGTATTAAATCTTGAAGTTAAAAAACCAACCTCAATACCGGCGATTAATAAAATAATGAAAAAATATGCTTTAGAAGGTGAACTGGTAGAACAAATCAAATATTCATTAAATAATGAACTTGTTTCTTCTGATATTGTTGGAACTTCGGCTCCATCAATTTATGATAGTAATGCAACAATTGTTTCTAAAGACGGAAAAAGCATTGTGCTTTATATTTGGTATGATAATGAATATGGTTATAGCCATCAGGTAATTCGTCTAGCAAAATATATTGCCAAAGTAAGACGTTTTACTTACTACTAAAATAAACCAAAAACCAACTATTTCTTAAAGCCATCAAATTTCTTGATGGTTTTTTGTTTTAATTAAATAGGTAAAACCGTCGTACTTTTTACCTCGGAAATTACAAAAACGGTATTGATTAAGGAAACTTCAGGTAAAACCGATAATTTTTTTTGATGAAAATGATGATAACTTTCCATATCCGGAATTATAATTTTCAGCATATAATCGAAGTTTCCAGATACATAATTACACTCAACAACTTCTGGCATATCCAAAATCGACTGATTAAAACCTTCAGAAGTATCATAGGTTTGTTTGGTTAGCGTAACCTGACAATAAACTGTTAGATTATTTCCTAGTTTTTTCTTGTTTAAAATAGAAACATACTTCTCTATAACTCCTTCTTTTTCAAGACGTTTAACTCTGTCATGAACAGGCGTTAAAGACAAATTTATTTTGTTTGCAATATCTTTTAAAGTATAGTGAGCGTCTACTTGCAAAAGACGTAAGATTTTTTTGTCAATTTCATCTAAAGCCATAACGAAAACGATATAAATAATAATTGAAATTCAGTCATTTTTTCTTTTTAAAGAATAAAAACACATCCTAAAAAGAATATTTTTCTGTAAAAATACTAAATAAAATAATATTTTCTTATTTATACATCGTTTATCCATAATATATTCTCTGTCAGTAAATTTGTAAAAACAATTTCAAAAAACTAAAAAAATATAACAAATGATAATAGGTGTTCCTAAAGAAATTAAAAATAACGAAAACCGTGTAGCTTTAACTCCAGCTGGTGTTTCTGAAATGAAAAAACATGGACATACAGTTTATGTACAATCAACTGCAGGTTTAGGAAGCGGATTTAGTGATGATGAATATGCAAATGCAGGGGCAGTAGTTATAGGAACTATTGAAGAAGTATATGCAATTGCAGAAATGATTATTAAAGTAAAAGAGCCAATTGCTTCTGAATATCCATTAATCAAAAAAGATCAATTACTTTTCACTTACTTTCACTTTGCTTCATCAGAACCATTAACACACGCAATGATTGAAAAAGGTGCCGTATGTTTAGCTTACGAAACTGTAGAAAAAGCAGATCGTAGTTTACCATTATTAGTTCCAATGTCAGAAGTTGCTGGTCGTATGGCTATTCAACAAGGAGCAAAATATCTTGAAAAACCATTAAAAGGAAGAGGAATTCTTTTAGGAGGTGTTCCAGGTGTTCCACCAGCTAAAGTATTAGTCTTAGGAGGAGGAATTGTTGGAACTCAAGCTGCAAAAATGGCTGCTGGTTTAGGAGCTCAAGTAACTATTATGGATTTAAGTTTGCCACGTTTACGTTATTTAGACGATATTATGCCTGCAAATGTAAATACAGAAATGTCTAATCACTATAATATTACAAAAGCAATTGCAACAGCTGATTTAATCGTTGGTGCAGTTTTGATTCCAGGAGCAAAAGCACCACACTTAATTACTCGTGATATGCTTAAATTAATGCGTCCAGGAACTGTTGTTGTTGACGTTGCGGTTGATCAAGGTGGATGTATTGAAACTTGCACACCAACAACTCATGAAAACCCAACTTTCATTATTGATGATATTGTTCATTATTGTGTAGCTAATATGCCTGGAGCTGTTCCTTACACTTCGACTTTAGCTTTAACAAATGCTACTTTACCTTATGCGGTACAATTGGCTAACAAAGGATGGGAAAAAGCTTGCAATGAAAATGAAGAATTAAAAAAAGGTTTGAATATAGCTAATGGAAAAATCCTTTATAAAGGAGTTGCTGAAGCTTGGAATTTACCTTTCAACGAAGAATTAGTGTTAGCAAACGCATAGTGCTAACATTAAAATAAGTGCTTACTAAACACTCAATTTTAAAAGGCTTTTCTTAATTGAAAAGCCTTTTTTTATAGCATAAAAAAACCTGTCAATTAAAATGACAGGTTTCTAAATATCTTATTTTTTTTCATCTTTCTTTTCATCCAGAATTTCCTCCAATACTTTTGCTTCAGTTCCATTTGGGAAAGTGACTTTGATTTTCTGAGCTATTGTTGGTGCAATTTCAGTAATTGCTTTTTTGTTATAAGATTCACCTTTCTTGATATGCCAACCAAAAAATATAGCTGGTACATGAGTATCGTAACTATAAGGTGTTCCGTGCGAAGTTCCTGTAGTTGCATATTCAATATCTCCCGGTTTATCAACAATAACCATATCACCATCCTGTGTGACATCATATCCTTTTGCCACAAAATTCAAGTAATAATCATTTCCAGAATTCGCTAAAATTTCTTCTTCTGTATAAACTCTTTTTACTTGTGGCTGGCTAGTTAAAAATTCCTTAAAGGTTTGTTTCACTTTTAATAACTCTAAACCTTTCTCTTTAATAATTTGCTTATTGAAATATAGATTGAAATTAGAATAGTTTAAAATTAAATCTGCTCCAAATACCGCAACAGAGAAGTCTTGTAGACTTTTTTTAACATCTTTTGATGGATAATTATCTACATTGTATTTGCGATCTTTCAAATAGATAACATTTTCTGCACCAGCATGATCTGCAGTTAAAAACAATAAATAATTATCTTTGCCAACTGTTTTATCTAAATAAGCTAAAAAGTCAGCAATAGTTTGATCCAATCTTAAATAAGTATCCTGAAGTTCCATAGAACGAGGTCCAAGTAAATGTCCTACGTAATCTGTAGAAGAAAAACTAACCGTTAAAAAATCAGTAATATTATCTTTTCCTAATTCTTCTTTTTCAATTGCTTTTTTAGCGAATTCTGCTAATAAATCATTTCCATAAGGAGTAGCTCTAATAATTCCGGCATCGTTTTTCTCATACATCGTTTTTAAATCGTATGGAAAAACTGGTGCTGCACTTCCATATAACTTTCCTTCATAAGGATTATTATCAGGTAAACTCTCATTATAAGTAGCAGCAGGTTTAAATAAATCCCAGCCTTTGTTAATGTAAGGCATGTAATGTTTTTCATTATTAAACTGAGTAACCCATTCCGGTAATTTTTCACCATAAAAAGTACTTGAAATAAAAGCACCAGTTTTACTATACCAAAATGCCCAATTTGCGAAATGACCAGCTGGTAAAATTGCCCCGCGATCTTTAAGACTCATTCCAATTACTTTTCCTTGAAAATTAGTAGCCATTCTCACTTCATCGGTAATTGTAGTGCTTTGAAGATTTTTCGGTGACATAGCTCCTTCTTCTATTGTTCCATCTCCTACCGTTTTCACTCCTGCATCGTCAGTACAGTACATATCTTTTCCAAGTGTTCTGCTAAACCACTCATTACCTACAATTCCATGGGTAGAAGGCGTTGTACCTGTATAAATTGAAGCATGTCCCGGAGCGGTATATGTTGGCATATAATTGTAATGCATATTCTGAAAAACATATCCATTATTCATTAACCTTTTAAATCCATTTGGAGAAAAATCATCTGAAAATCGATATAAATATTCCATTTTCATTTGATCAACTACAATACCTACTACCAACTTAGGGCGTTGTTGAGCACTTAAATTTGCAATAACAAATAATGCCAACAATACAATATTTTTTTTCATATCTAAATTATAATATTTGAATACAAAAATACAGATTCGCATTTAAAAAGGCTAGCGCACTATAATTTAAAACTCGTAATTGACTTTAATTTAACAGAACAGGAGCAATTTGGTATAGATCCTAGGATAGCCCATTACAAAATATTATAAACAAAAAATCCTCATCAAATAAATGATGAGGATTCTTCAAAGAAAGGCGACGACATACTCTCCCACATAACTGCAGTACCATCTGCGCAGGCGGGCTTAACTACTCTGTTCGGGATGGGAAGAGGTGAGCCCC
>NZ_FRBX01000004.1 GCF_900142715.1 Flavobacterium pectinovorum
TTACCCTTCAAACATATCGACCATTTGCATCCCGATGCAGCTATTGCCATCGCGGCGGCCAAAGACGGCGCAAAAATCACCGAAGAATTATTCGACGGAGAAATTGGCTGGGTAGGCTGGCAGCGCCCAGGTTTTGATTTGGGATTACAACTAAGATCTTGCCTTGAAGAAGCGGAGAAAAAAGGAAAAAAATTAAGAGGAATCATGCTCGGTTCCCACGGACTTTTCACCTGGGGAGACACAGCGTATGAAAGTTACATCAACACGCTTGAAGTCATTGAAAAATGCGCGACATATTTAGAAAATAACTACGGAAAAAAACGTCCTGTTTTTGGAGGGCAAAAAATAGAAAGTCTTGTTGAAGCATCAAGAAAACTAAAAGCGGCAAAAGTAGCTCCAATTTTAAGAGGATTCTGCTCGTCAGAACGTCAAATGATTGGTCATTATACGGATGATGCACGAGTTTTGGAATTCATCAATTCGAATGATTTGGAAAAATTGGCTCCGCTTGGAACTTCTTGTCCGGATCACTTTTTAAGAACCAAAATCAGTCCGCTTGTTTTGGAACTCGATCCAAACGAAGATTTATCAGATGTAAACGCTATCAAAGCAAAACTACAACCTGCTTTTGAAGCTTACAGAGCCATGTACAAGGATTATTACAATAAATGTAAAAAATCAAATTCGCCAGCGATGCGCGACCCAAACCCTGTGGTTATTTTATATCCCGGAGTTGGAATGTTCACTTTTGCCAAAGATAAAACAATGGCACGTTTGGCATCAGAATATTATGTGAATGCGGTGAACGTAATGAAAGGCGCAGAAGCGGTTTCAGAATATACTTCACTTCCGCATCAGGAAGCTTTTGATATTGAATATTGGTTATTGGAAGAAGCAAAATTACAGCGTATGCCAAAACCAAAAGCACTTTCTGGAAGGGTTGCACTTATCACAGGTTCTGCCGGAGGAATAGGAAAAGCTATTGCAAAGAAATTCGCTCAGGAAGGTGCTTGTGTTATCATCAACGACATTAATGAAGAAAGACTGGACGAAGCAACAAAAGACTTCATCAAAGCATTCGGAAAAGATGCTGTTTCAAGCACGCTTTTGAATGTAACCAACGAAAGCAGCACAGAAAAAGCCTTAGACGAAGCCTGCCTTGCTTTTGGAGGAGTGGATATTGTGGTAAACAATGCCGGAATCAGCATTTCAAAATCAATCGCTGAACATACGCTCGAAGAATGGGACAGATTGTATGACATTTTGGTAAAAGGACAATTTATAGTTTCAAAAGCCGGAATCGAAGTAATGCGTAAACAAGGATTTGGCGGAGATATTGTAAACATTGTTTCCAAGAATGCAGTTGTAGCAGGACCAAACAATCCGGGTTATGGATCGGCAAAAGCAGCCCAGGCACACTTAACGCGCCTTATGGCAGCAGAACTTGGTGCTGATAAAATCCGTGTTAATACGGTAAATCCTGATGCTGTGATCTCAGACTCCAATATTTGGTCTGGAGGCTGGGCAGAAGGACGAGCCAAAGCGTATGGTATTACGGTAGAAGAATTACCGGCTTACTATGCCAAACGCACACTATTAAACGAAATCATATTACCTGATGATATTGCCAATGCGTGTTTTGCGTTTACAGGAGGATTGTTGAGTAAATCGACAGGAAACGCACTAAATGTAGACGGCGGGGTATCAATGGGTTTTTATAGATAAAATAAACCTTTGGGTGTGATTTTAAACACATAGAAACATAGCTTATAAAAGTGAATAAAGGCGTTTCACTTGCATTAACAAACATAGCTATGTGTGAGAAACTAGTTTCTTTTTGATTTCTTTTTTCGAAAGTATAAAGTCTATGTTTCTATGTGTTTAATTAATTTTCAGCATTACTCCCAATGAGTTAAAAATAGTTTTTTTTAAGTTTGTTTAAGCAAAAGTGGTTTTTTGTGATCTAGCGTCCGACATTGTCGGACGTTATTTTTTATATCTATTTATTTTACCGCAAAGAGCGCAAAGTTTTTTTTACTCTTAGCTTTCATGACAAAGGAAAGTTCGCAAAGCTTGTATTGATTTAGCTTTGCGAACTTTGTGCTTTTCAAAAGCATTCTTGGATAAAAATCTTTCCGTTCTTTGCGGTAAAAATGTATAATGTGTAAAAAACACACTTATTTTAACAATTTGCAGGAAGGTACAGGACACTTATGTTTTAGCCTTACTTTAAATTGGTGCCAATTAATGGTAAAAATGTTAAAATTGTCGAGATTATAAGTTTTTGATTCATAAAATTTATAGTTTGAATTATTTTTAAGCATTATAAAAATCAAAAAGATAAAATGCGTTTAACGATCCTACATAAAATATTTCTAGCTTTTTTAATGACATTTTCTGTTTCTTCAGTTTCGGCTGCTGAGATTTGGGTTTCAACAACCGGAAAAGATACAAATGATGGTACCAAAGCAAATCCTTTGGCAACCGTGCATATGGCAATGAGAAAAGCCAGAGAATTGCGCCGCCTAAAAGATCCTTCCATAAAAGATGGTATTCATATTATAGTACAAAACGGAACGTATTATTTAAACGCCCCCTTATTTGTAAGACCCGAAGATTCCGGAACAGCTGAAAGTCCAACCACAATTGAAGCCGATGCAAATGCAAGACCCATAATCAGCGGTGGATTTGAAATTAAAAACTGGAAAAAAGGTGCCAATATAAACGGAGTAAAAAAAGCAAATATCTGGGTAGCCGATGCACCTCAAAAAGCAGGCGAAATTATCAATTACAGACAACTTTGGGTAAACGGAAAAAAAGCCGTTAGAGCCAAAAGTACCTCCGGAAATCAAATGGACAGAATTCTTTCCTGGGATGCCGCAACAGAAACTTGTTGGATTCCATTCAAAGATAAATCCATAAAATACGAATCCGGAATGGAAATGTTTATCATTCAATGGTGGTCAACAGCCAATCTTCGTATCAAAAATATCGAAGTTCAAAAAGACAGCGCCAGACTTTCGTTTGAACAACCGGAAAGCCGAATTCAAAGCGAACATCCGTGGCCAGCTCCGTGGATTTCAAAAAATAATGGGAATTCTGCCTTTTTCTTAAACAACGGAATCTCCATGTTAAATGAAGCCGGAGAATGGTATTTGGATAAAAAAAATGCCAAAATCTATTATATCCCAAGAGAAGGAGAAGATTTAACTTCTGCAAAAGTTACCGTTCCCGTTTTAGAGAATTTAGTTGAAATCAAAGGAACAATCGATTCTCCCGTACATCATTTTAATTTTAAAGGAATCTCATTTCAATACAGCAACTGGCTTCGTCCTTCGCAACAAGGTCACGTTCCGTTGCAGGCCGGAATGTATTTATTGGATGCTTATAAATTGAAAATTCCCGGAACTCCAAATCAGGCAAATTTAGAAAATCAGGGTTGGGTTGGAAGACCAAGAGCAGCTGTTGAAGTGAATTATGCGCATAACAATCAATTCGAATCGTGTCGTTTTGAACATTTATCTTCAACCGGATTAGATTTCAATAAAGGCACAAATCACAATACCATCAAAGGAAATTTATTCAAAGATATTGGCGGAAACGCTATAAACGTCGGCGTTTTCTCTGAAGAAGCTTTCGAAGCACATTTACCTTTAGTTATTAAAGATGAAAGAGAAATTTGTTCGGATGAGTTAATTACAGATAATTTGATCACAAATGTTGCCAATGAAGATTGGGGATGTTTAGGAATTGCAGCCGGTTTTGTAAAAAATCTAACTATTGAACACAACGAAATTTCGGATGTTGCTTATAGTGGAATTTCAATGGGCTGGGGTTGGACGCACACCAAAAATGTGATGGAAAATAACAAAATCATCGGAAATAAAATTCATCATTATGCCAAACATTTGCATGATGTTTCCGGAATTTACACACTTTCGTCACAGCCAAACAGTCGAATAGAAGAAAATTATATTGATAAAGTATACAATAGTCCATACGCACACGATCCGTTTTTATGGTTGTATTTGTATACAGATGAAGGAAGTCAGGGTTTTACAATCAAAAATAACTGGATTGCAACCGAAAAAATCCTGAAAAACAACAACGGTCCGGAAGGCAATATCTGGGAGAATAATAATCCGTACGTAAGCACAAAAATTAAAGAGGCTGCTGGAATCAGAGCACCTTACATCAATTTAACAAAAGAAGTTGCTATTGATGAAAAATGGGGCTTACAGGAATTACCAAAAGCCGTTGCAATCGAAATGATAGGTTCTGATTTTGATATCGAAAAAGTAAAATCAACTATAAAAGGTTTCAGAATTGTTGGGGAATCTTTGTACCAATGGAAAAATCATTTAGTTATTTACGGAAAAATGAATCAGCCAGAAAGAACGAAAAAGAAGTTGGCTTTGGTTTATCCATCGGCACAAATAAAAATTTACGAAAATCCAATTTATGATTTCCAGAATTTTGAAAGATGTAAAGATTCTAAAACAGCATCTGAATGGGAAAATATTGTTTTAACTGCCAATTTGGTTGATGATCCAAAACTACAAAAAGAGTATGTAGATTATCATACAACTCAATTTGAAAAATGGCCTGAAATCGCAAAAGGTTTCTGCAATGCCGATTTTCAGCAATTGCAGGTTTTCAAAAATGACAGACAATTAATGTTGATTATCAGTATTCCGAAAGGAGAAAATCTGGATAAACTGAATCCGAAAACAACAGAAAATAATCCGCGTGTAAACGATTGGAACGCCTTGATGAAAAAATACCAAACCGGAATCGAAGGAGCAAAACCCGATGAAACTTGGATTTTCCTAAATAAAGTAAACTAATAAAAGGCCACGAATTCACGAATTTTACTAATCGTTGAGCTAATGATTTTATTAATTCGAATTGTATTATAGGAATATTAAAAGAAGAATTGAAGGAAAATAAATTCGTGAATTCGTGGCGGAAAATAATTTAAACCAATAACAAAAATGTTAAAAATCGCCATTTTAGGACTCGGAGAAGGTCGAAGCACAATGTCGGCAGCTTTAAAAAGCTCAAAATTAGAGCTTGTAAAAGTTTGCGACAGAAATGAAGACTTGTGTAAACAAAGAGCAAAAGAATTTGATTTTCATTCGTACACAACAAATTATGATGATTTATTGAATGATTCTACAATCGATATCATTGCTATTTACACGCCGGATCATCTTCATGCCGATCATGTGAAGCAAGCTTTGCTTCACGGAAAACATGTCGTTTGTACCAAACCTTTTATTGATAATTTGGCAGATGCGGCAGCGTTATTGGCATTGAGCGAGAAAACGGGAAAGAAAGTATTCATTGGTCAGAGTTCAAGATTTTTTGAGCCCGCAAAAAGACAAAGAAATGATTTTGAAGCAGGATTAATAGGTGATTTAATTACAATCGAAGCGCATTATCACGCAGACCACAGATGGTTTTTAGAAAAAGAATGGTCATTATTGCAATCTTTCAAATGGCTTTACGGAGGTTTAAGTCATCCTGTAGATTTCATCAGATGGTATTTGCCTAACATTGAAGAAGTTATGGGTTACGGAATGATTAGCAGTAACGGAAGTGTCGCTGGATTAAAAAATGAAGATACCATGCACTTCATCTTCAAAGCAACCGACGGGAGAATTGCCAGAGTAAGTGGTGTGTATACATCACCAACACAACCGGCACAACGTGATAGCGGAATGAGTACAATTCTAAGAGCAACCGAAGGAGCAAGTCAGGCGGATTATCACGAATTGCGTTACGCCGTTACCACAAAAGAGGGCGAAGAAAAAATAATAAGTTGGGGCGACGCGACCTTAAAACATTATTTCCGTTTTGAAGGACAAAGCCACCACGCGGGAGAATATCAAAATTATCTGGAATATTTTGTAGACAGTATCGAACAAAATTTCACAGCCTATCCGGACATGAAAGAAGGTATCGGTACTGTGGCTTTATTACAGGCGATGGATAAATCGTTACAAACCGGAATGCCAGTTAAAATAGCTGATGTTTTAAAAGAATATGAGCTATGAACAGTATCTACGATAAGTTAACAACCTTAGATTTTATCATTGTTGCCGTTTATTTAGTAGCCTTATTAATTATTGGTTACGTAGTAAGTGTGAAACAAAGCAAGAAAAATGAAACACTTTTTCTGGCCGGGAATTCGCTAAAATGGTACAGCATTGGGTTTAATATGTGGGGTACCAATGTTGGTCCGTCCTCCTTATTGGCTTTTGCAAGTATTGGTTATGCAACCGGAATTGTAGCAGGAAATTTTGAGTGGTATGCTTTTGTTTTCTTACTGCTTTTGGCCATGGTTTTTGCACCGCGTTATATTGCGAGCAAAGTGAGCACGATGCCGGAATATATGGGAAAACGTTACGGCGACAGCACGCAAAATATTTTAGCCTGGTACGCTTTGGTGAAAATCTTGGTAAGTTGGTTATCGTTAGGATTATTTAGCGGAGGAATTTTGGTACGCCAAATCCTCGGAATTCCGATGTGGCAAAGTGTTACCGTTTTAGTCATTTTTTCTGGAATTTTCACCTTCGCAGGAGGTTTGAAAGCCATTGCAAAAGTGAATGTTTTTCAGATGCTTTTATTAATTGTCGTTTCATTGACATTGTCCTATTTAGGATTGCAAAAAGTAGGAGGTATTAGCGCCTTAATTGCCAAAACGCCTTCAAATTTTTGGAATTTAGTACAGCCCGCAAGCGACGTACATTATCCGTGGCCGGCTATTTTGTTGGGATATCCGGTTGCGGCGGTTGCTTTTTTCTGTACCGATCAATCGATGGTGCAGAGTGTTTTGGGAGCCAAGAATTTAGAGCACGGACAATTGGGCGTAAATTTCATTGGCTGGCTAAAAGTATTGGCGTTGCCTTTGTTTATTTTACCGGGAATTCTGTGTTATGTTTTATATCCTGAATTAGGCAAAAATTCTGATTTGGCATATATGACAATGGTGACTAATTTATTCCCAAGTGGAATGAACGGTTTGGTTATTTGTGTCATGATTGCCGTTTTGGTAGGAACAATTGGTTCTTCATTAAACGCCTTAAGTACCGTTTTTACCAATGATATTTATGTGAAGAAAATAAATCCGACGGCAACTATCAAAGAACAAATTAAAATTGGACGCATCACAATTGCAGCCGGATGTTTGTTCGCGATTTTGATTGCCGTTGCGATTGACAATATAAAAGGACAAAATTTATTTAATATTTTTCAGGCCGTTTTAGGATTTTTGGCGCCTTCATTGTCTGTTGTTTTCTTGCTGAGCATTTTTTGGAAGCGTACAACAAAGAAAGCCGTAAACGCGACATTATCCTGGGGGTCAGCCTTTAGTTTATTTGTTGGGGTTTTATATTTATGGATTTTTCCTGCTGATAAATATCCAGTTTGGCCACACTTTTTATTAATCTCATTTTACATTTTTGCGACATTATTAGTATCGGCAATTTTTATTTCATTAGCAGATAAACATCCTGAGATTAATTTTTCAGATGAAAGTGATATTCCTAAAACTAGTAAGAAAGTGAAGATTCTGTTTGGTTTATTGGGATTGACAATTTTGGCTTTGTATTTTATTTTTAATGGAAATTAATTTTAAACATAAAAACATTCAAACATAGCCCGTGGTTTCAACCACGGGAAACGTAATATGATGATAAACGTAATGTTATATATATTGTGCCCAGTGGTTGAAACCACTGGCTATGTTTTGAAAAAGATATTAAAATAAAAAAAACACATAGCATTTCAACAGAACGCTATGTGTTTTTTATTTAAATGAAAAACCTTCTTCAGACAATCCAGATACTATGTTTCTATGTGTTTACAATTAATTCTCAACTTTCTTTTTCTTCTCCAAATTAGGCAAAAATCCAGTAATTATTCCAATTAAAGGTAAAAATGCACAAATCTTAAATACATATTCAATACTTGTTGCATCGGCAATTTTTCCTAAAATGGCAGAACCTAAACCACCCATTCCAAAAGCAAATCCGAAGAAAAGTCCAGCAACAAGTCCAACTTTTCCAGGCATTAATTCCGTGGCATAAACTAAAATGGCAGAGAATGCCGAAGAAAGAATTAACCCAATGATTACAGATAAAGTTCCAACCCAAAATAAAGATACATAAGGCAATAACATTGTAAAAGGAGCAACCCCAAGAATAGAAACCCAAATCACATATTTTCTTCCAAATCGATCACCGATAGGTCCCCCAATTAAAGTTCCTGCGGCAACAGCACCCGAAAATAAAAATAAATAAACCTGCGATTGTTGAATACTAATGTGGAATTTATCAATAAGAAAGAAAGTATAATAACTTGTAATACTGCTCATATAGAAGTATTTAGAGAAAATCAAAACCAATAAAATGATCAGTGAAGTAGTTACAGTTCTTTTCGATAAATGATGTGTTTCGATTTGATGAGATGATTTATTAGCATTTCTTAATGACAAATGTTCGCTGTACCAAAGTGCAATTTTATACAAGGCAAAAATTCCAACAATGGCAATTATACAAAACCAAGCCACGTAAGATTGTCCATGAGGAATAACGATAAATGCCGCCAACAAAGGTCCGATAGCACTTCCTGCATTTCCGCCCAATTGAAAAATAGACTGCGCCAATCCTTTTTTTCCGCCCGAAGCCAAATGCGCAACTCTCGAAGATTCCGGATGAAAAATCGAAGATCCAATACCAATTAAACTAACAGACATTAACAAATAAGTAAAGTTTGTAGCAATCGAAACCAGAAAAAGTCCAACCATTGTAAAACACATTCCTATTATTAAAGAAAAAGGTTTTGAATTTTTATCAGTATACATTCCCACAAAAGGCTGTAAAATCGAGGCAACAATTTGGTACGTAAAAGTGATAATTCCGATTTGAGAAAAACTTAAATTAAAATTTTCCTTTAAAAGAGGATAAATAGAAGGAACGACAGCTTGTAAAAGATCATTAATTAAGTGAGAAAAACTAATGATAAATAAGATCGAATAAGTAGTTTTTTTAAGTATATCAGGATTTGCTTTAATAGTGTCCATGAGTTATTTTTTGATTTTTAAATAAGTTAAAAACAACAGCTGTATTATTTTTTACAAAGGTTAAAAGAATAATAATGTCAGAATTGCTATATTTGGACAATGAATAACCAAATTCGGACATATCGATTAGCGCAGGATTACGGATACCAAATTGATTCTTCAAGGCCAGTTATTGGCTATAGTGAAATGGTAACCAATGAAATATGTATCTCGCATTCACATCCCAGAGGCCAGCTTATTTATGCTACACGTGGTGTAATGAATGTTGTAGTAGGCAATAATATCTGGGTTGTGAATCCGTTGCAAGGCTTGTGGCTGCCGGGTGGTGTAGAACATCAGGTTACCTTTCAAAAAGACGTTAATTATTACAGCGTTTTTATTGATCCGTCGGCAATGAAAGGCTTACCCATAAACAGTTTTTCCTTTGATATTCCGATGTTCCTTAAACAGTTGATTTTTAAAATTATTTCTTTTGGAACGAATGGAAATCTTACCCCTTCGCAAAGAAGAATCAGCGATGTTTTTCTGGATGAATTAGCATTAATTGAACCAAGTGCCACTTTTTTGCCAACAACCAATCATGAAAGATTACAAAAAGTAGTCGAGCTTTTACTGAACGATGTAGCGAGTAAAAACACGATTGATTATTATGCCGAAATCTCGTTTATGAGCACCAGAACTTTATCCCGATTATTTATTAAAGAATTGGGAATGAACTTTAGTGACTGGCGAACCCGATTAAAATTATTAGAAGCCATAAAACGTTTAGGGGAAAAACAATCCATAAAAGAAATAGCCTTCAATTTGGGTTATGAAACTACAAGCGCTTTTATTTATATGTTTAAAAAGCATTTAGGGAAAACACCTTCCAATTACATTTTAGAAGATCAAAACGATTCTGATAAATTATCGGCTTAAATCAGAATCCTAAATCAGAACGCGGATAAAACGGATTCGCCATCGCGAAGACGCAGATTGAAACGGATTTTTTCTTCCGGTTCTCTTAATAGCTTTGTAAAAGTTAAAACTTTGACAAAGCTCGCAGGTTTGCTATAATTAAAATCTGTGTAAATCAGCGTCTTTACGAAGTAAATCCGTTTCATCAGCGTCCCAAAAAATTCCAACATCGTTTTTTTTAGTACTAAAAAAGTGATAACTGATAATTTTTCCCTTAAAAAATTATCAAAGATTACTGTTTGTTATGAAATAACAGGACACTACAGGTTGGCAAATGTGGAAATAACACTTATCTTTAGCTCCAAAAAAAGATAAATGCAAAGCCGATTTTCCATATTTAGATTTTTGTTTGTTTGTGTTATTTTATTTCCTGTGACTTTTTTGTTGGCTCAGGAAAAAACAAAAGAAGCGACATGGATCTGGTATCCAGGTGATTTTGAAGTTTTGTTAAGCAATAAAATGCAGGTAAGACGTACAGAACGCGAAGCAGTATTTCCACCGCTTTGGCAATATTACAGTCCTTATGCTCTGGTAACTTTTCAAACAGAAGTAGAGATTCCACAGCCAGACGAGGTAAAAATCTACACGGAAGGATCTTTTCAATTACTTTTAGATGGCGTTCAGGTTTACGGGCAGCCAAAATCATTAAAAATTCCTACCGGGAAACACAAAATTTCATTTAAAGTATACAATCAGGAAGTGCTGCCGGCTATTTATATTGATGGTAAATATGTTAAATCTGATGCATCCTGGAAAGTGACCAATGAAGATAAACTTTGGATTGATGAAACTGGAAAAGCACAACAATCAGGTACACCATGGATGCCTGTTGGTTCCTGGAATTTTAATTCACCAGAAAATAAACCTTCCGGATTTAAACTAACAACCAAACCTTTAAGCGCAAAAAAAACAGAAAAAATTGGAGCTGGTGAGTTGGTAGATTTTGGTAAAGAAACTTTTGGTTATATTAAAATTCACGGTTTAAAAGGAAAAGGTAAAGTAGCACTTTATTATGGTGAATCTCGTGAAGAAGCACTGGATTCTGCCAAATGTGAAACACTAGACCATTTATCTTTTGATGGAAACCAGCCTAAAATCTACACACATGACGGGTCTAAAGCATTTCGCTATGTTCAGGTACAAGCAGATGCAACGATAAAATATGATTCTATTTCGATGCTTTATGAATATTTGCCATTAGACTATCGTGGCGCATTCAAATCTTCAGACCAAGAATTAAATAAAATTTGGGATGTGTCGGCTTACACGATGCATTTAACAACTCGCGAATTTTTTATAGACGGGATTAAACGCGACCGTTGGGTTTGGTCTGGCGACGCTTATCAAAGTTATTTAATGAATTATTATTTATTCTTTGATTCGGCTTCGGTAGAAAGAACGCTGTTGGCACTGCGTGGTAAAGAACCTGTTACGGCTCATATAAATATCATAATGGATTATTCACTTTATTGGTTTGTGGGTGTTTACGATTACTATTTACACACTGGCGATACTAAATTCATCAAGACTTTTTATCCACGAATGAAATCGCTTATGGAATTCTGCTTAAAAAGAAGAAACACAAACGGATTCCTGGAACCATTAGAAGGCGATTGGGTTTTTATTGATTGGGCAGACGGATTACCAAAAAAAGGAGAGGTTAGTTTTGAGCAAATGCTTTTAGCGAGAAGTTTAGAAGCCATGGCAGTTAGCGCTAAAATTGCAGGCGAAAATGAAGACCAAAAACAATATCAAAAATTAGCTGATGATTTAAAAACAAAATTATTTGATGTGTTTTGGGATAAGAAAGAAAACGTTATGAAGCATCAGCGTATAGATGGTAAAATGCAAAATATTGTAACCAGATACGCTAATATGTTCGGTATTTTTTTCAATTATTTTAATGAAGAACAAAAACAAAGCATAAAAAAGAAGGTGCTGCTGAATGATAATGTTCTTAAAATCACAACACCCTACATGCGTTTTTACGAGTTGGAAGCATTGTGTGCTATGGGCGAACAAAATTATGTTCTAAAAGAAATGAAAGATTATTGGGGCGGAATGTTAAAAGAAGGCGCAACTTCTTTCTGGGAAGAATACAATCCAAATAAAAAAGGAACAGAACATTTAGCGATGTACGGACGCCCTTACGGGAAAAGTCTTTGCCATGCTTGGGGTTCTAGTCCGATTTATCTACTAGGAAAATATTATTTAGGCGTAAAACCAACTGCTCCAGGTTATGCCGAATATGAAATCAAACCCAATTTAGGAGGTTTACAATGGATGGAAGGGAAAGTACCAACTCCAAACGGAGAAGTAGCATTATATTGCAGTACCAAAGAAATCAAAGTAAAAGCAGCGGAAGGCGAAGGGAAATTGATTTTTGAAAGTTCAGGCAAACCAAAGACAAATTCAGGAACAATTACAACATTGGCTAAAAATAAATATCAATTGATTGTTCAGCCGAATGTGGAATATAAAGTGAGTTATAAAGCGATTTAAGTTCTTAGTAATTAGTGCCTAGTCCTTAGTCCTTAGTGATTAGTTGTTAGTCCTTAGTTTGGAACGTCTAGTTTGTCATTCCGACTGAAAGGAGGAATCACACGCGTAACCACAAAGATTGTCGACTATTATTGCGGAATTTCTAGTGTGATTTCTCCCTTCGAAATGACAAAAAGCAAAAAAATAAAAAAAACAATGTTTTCAAAAAATACAAAATACAATTTAAAAGTAAAAACAGTTTTTCTACTGATGTTTTCAGTATGCTTTCAATTTTCAGCTTTGGCACAAAATTCAGGCTGGACACCATCTTCTTTTGAAATTGTAAAATCAAATTACAAAACATTCAAAACAACACAATATGCTCATGTTTTTTCAGGAAGCAAAAATAATATTGTTCGTTTAGCACCAGATTTACAGGGTTTACAAGGGATTCAACTTCCTTTGGAAAAATATAAAAGCGGTACAAATACTCCTTTGCAGTTAAGGTTTAAAGAACCGGTGAAGGTTATAGTTGGTATTTTTCAGGAAAACAATTCAGAATATCTTCAGTCAAATAAACTTGAAAATGCAAAATTGGTTTTAAAAAACGGATTGACCATTACAGGATTACCGTCGGTGAATGTATATGCGCTTTCATTCCCAAAAGGAAAACAAACAATAAACCCCGGAAATGGATTATTTGCAATCTTAGGAGTTATAAAAGATACTCAAAAATTAAGCTTTAGAAATGCTGAACTTCCAGACGGAAAACTTTGGAATCCAACTTTTATAGTTGAAGGATTTTCAGATGAAAAACCACTTTTCGAAATTATAGGCGGAGAAAACAAAGCTGTTGTAGATGAAGGAATGTCTGGAACAGAAGGAATTCAGGGAGGTTTTGAAGGCGGGCGCGTAGTAAAAGTTGGCGATACGTATCACATGTTTCCAACAGAAAGAGCCGGAGAAATAGGAGTTGATTATTATTACGATCGTGTAAAAACCCGAATTGGTCACTGGACAAGTAAAGACGCCATTCACTGGAAAAGAGAATCAACGATTTACCAGGCAAGCGGAACTTACGCCATAACCGAAGATGATAACCCAATGAATGATCGCCGTGCCGCAATTTGGTCGTATATGCCGGTTTTTAACGAAAAGGTAAACAAATGGTACGGCTATTATTTAGCTTACACAGTTAGTAAAACCATAGAACCGAATCACTCTTTCGGAAGAATCTGGCGTTGTGAATCAACTATTGATGGAATTGACGGAATTGGCGGCCCGTACAAAGATATGGGAATCATCATGGAACCAGGTTTAGATTCTGAACCTTGGGAAGGACGTCAAGGCGTAGCTTCTTTTTTTCCATATAAAGTAGGAGACAAATATTTTGGATTTTACAGCGGAGCATATCCTTTTAATTCATGGGCCGATTATCCGAAGAAAACCGGAAAAGGCTGGTTTGTGGCTTTAGCCGAATCCAAAAGTTTAGAAGGTCCGTGGTCAAGAATAAAAGACGGCAGCAATCCAATCAAAACAATACATCCGTTTTTTGTAGAAAATCCAATTGTGAGTCAGTTGCCAAACGGTTTGTATATCGCTGTTTTTGATGGAGGCCCGGACGGCTGGGGGCATCATTTACCAAATATGATGGCGTATTCATTATCCAAAGATGGAAAAAACTGGGGTGAAGCAAGATATCTTCCCATAGAAACAAAAGTCGATAAATGGTGGGATATCATGAGAACACCACTTTGCCTAATCCCCGAAGGAAATGACGTTTATACAATTGTTTACGCCGCGATAGATCTAAAAAAGAGATTTCACCCAATGGGAATGGTAAAAGTAAAATTAAACAAAGAAGTAATGGAATCTCGATTGAAAGAGTTGAAATAATAGCCCACAGATTGTACGGATTAAACGGATTTACGCAGATTATTTTATTTAAAAATATGTGTTAATCTGCCGAAATCATTTTAAATCTGCGTGAAACAAAAATAGAATCAGTGTAAATCTGTTTAATCCGCGTCATCCGCGTGCCATAAACACACATTAAGAAAATGAAAGTCAAATATCTAATCATTGCCATTACATCACTTTTTATAACTAGTTGTGCAACGACAAAATACAAGAAAAGAGAAATCAACGAAACCGTAATGCAGGAGATTTACAACGAAATCAAAACGCCTTATAAATACGGTTTGGTGATGGTGCCAACAGACAACTCTTATAAAATGGATTGCCCAAGTGTATTTAGAAAAGATGGTAAATGGTTTATGACCTATTTGATTTATGGCGGAAGAGGTTATGAAACCTGGCTGGCAGAAAGTGATGATTTATTACATTGGAAACATTTAGGAAAAGTAATGTCTTTCTCAGAAAACGAAAAACATTGGGATGTTAACCAAAAAGCGGGATATATTTCGCTACAAGATCCAACTTGGGGCGGAAGTTATGAATGGGAAAAATACGATGATAAATATTGGATGAGTTATTTTGGCGGAGACAGTAAAGGCTACGAAGCAGGAGTTTTGTCAATCGGAATGGCGTATACAAAAGAAGCACCAACAAAACCACACGAATTTGAAAGATTAGAAAATCCGGTTTTAACTCCAAAAGATAAAGACGCCAGATGGTGGGATAATAGTACGATGTATAAAAATAGTGTTATTCGTGATAAGGACAAAGTTACAGGACACAATTTTATCATGTATTACAATGCGCGAGGTGATAGTTTAAATCCTGCTAAAGGCGCAGAGCGTATTGCTATGGCTGTGTCAAACGATATGAAAAATTGGGAACGTTATGGCGATAAACCTTTAATCAATCATCATAAAGGAATCTCAGGAGATGCCTATATTCAGCGTATTAATGATACTTGGGTAATGTTCTATTTTGGAGCTTTTTGGACGGGTTGGAATCAAGGTGCATTTAATCGTTTTGCCGTTTCGAACGATTTAATTCACTGGAACGACTGGAAAGGTGAGGATTTAATCAAATCATCCGAACCTTACGATGATATGTTTGCTCATAAATCATTTGTAGTAAAACATAATGGCGTGGTTTATCATTTCTATTGTGCTGTAAATAAAGCAGAGCAAAGAGGAATTGCCATTGCAACGTCTAAAGATTTAGGAAAAAGTGAAATGAATTTTGTGGCACCGCCAGAGAAAAAAGAGAAGAAATAATGAATAATTTTAAAGTACTATTTTTTATCCTGTTTGGAATAATTGCTCAAGCACAATCCGTAACCGGCGAACCTGCGGGAATTCCTGAAGTCCCAAAAAAATACGAATTTGCTCCGTGGGAAGATCCAACCGTAACAAGTATCAACAGACAGCCTTCAAGAGCAACGTCATATTCGTACACAAATATCGAAGATGCACTAAAAGGCGACAGAACAAAAAGCCGACTAAAAATGCTTACCGGCGATTGGGATTTTAAATACGCATCAAATCTAAAAGAAGCTTCAAAAGATTTCTATAAAGGAAAGGTTGCCGGTTGGGATAAAATCGAAGTACCATCGAATTGGGAATTAAAAGGCTATGATATTCCGATTTACAAAAGTGCGGTTTATCCTTTTAGACCTATAAATCCGCCTTTTATTCCTAAAGATTATAATGGTGTTGGTTCATACCAACGCACTTTTACCGTTCCCGAAAATTGGAAAGACATGACGGTGACTTTGCATTTTGGTGGCGTAAGTTCAGGTTTTCAGGTTTGGTTGAACGGAGAGTTTCTGGGTTATGGAGAAGACAGTTTTCTTCCGTCAGAATTTGATATTACACCTTATTTAAAAGAAGGAGAAAATGTAGTTTCAGTACAGGTAATTCGTTGGACAGACGGTTCATATCTTGAAGATCAGGATCACTGGCGAGTAAGCGGAATCCAGCGTGAAGTTTTTATTATGGCCGAGCCAAAACTGCGTATTCAGGATTTCTTTTATCAAACCAAATTAGACAAAGAATACAAAGACGCTTCTTTTCAATTAAGACCAAAAGTTGAAAATTTAACAGGCGAAAAAATCAAAGATTATACTTTTCAGGCACAATTATACGATGCTAATAATGTGGCATTATTTAAAGAACCGCTTCAAAAACCCGTTATCGATATGATCAACGAAAGTTATCCCCGTCTGGATAATGTACGTTTTGGAATGTTCAAGGAAAACATCGCTAATCCAAAAAAATGGAGTTCAGAAGAGCCAAACTTGTACACTTTGGTAATGTCTATAAAAGACGCCAACGGAAATATTACAGAAGCAAAAAGCTGTAAAGTTGGTTTCCGATCTATCGAATTCTCCAAGGAAAATGGAAAAATGCTCATCAATGGAAAAGAAACTTATGTATACGGCGTAAACCGTCACGATCAGCATCCAACAAAAGGGAAAGCCGTAAACCGAGACGATATCAAACAAGATATTACGACGATTAAAAAATTCAATTTCAATTTTATCAGAACCAGCCATTATCCAAATGATCCTTATTTTTATGAATTATGCGATCAATACGGAATAATGGTTATGGATGAAGCCAATCAGGAAACACACGGAATTGGCGGAAAATTAAGCAACGATCCAAAATGGACAAATGCTTATTTAGAGCGCATGACCCGAATGGTCGAAAGAGATAAAAATCACCCATCAGTGGTTTTCTGGAGTTTAGGGAACGAAGGTGGAAAAGGACCAAATCACGCAGCAATGTCGGGTTGGGTTCATGATTTTGATATCACGCGTCCGGTGCATTACGAACCAGCGCAGGGAAATCCGAGATTAGAAGGGTATATCGATCCGCTTGATCCGAGATATCCAAAAACAATCGATCACGCGTATCGATTTGAAAATCCGCAAGACGAACCGTATGTTGATATGGTAAGTCGTTTTTATCCGGGCGTTTTCACACCTAAATTTTTGGTAGATCAAAAGAAAGATACAAGACCAATTATTTTTGTAGAATATTCTCATGCTATGGGAAATTCAGTTGGAAATCTTAAAGAATTGTGGGATGAATTCCGTTCGCTTCCAAGAGTTATTGGAGGTTGTATTTGGGAATTTAAAGATCAGGGATTGGTGAAAAAAGATCCTGCAACTGGTCAGGAATTTTTTGCTCACGGCGGAGATTTTGGTGAAAAATACCATGATGGAAATTTCAATACAAAAGGAATTGTCGATTCTAACGGAAAACCAAAAGGATCGATTTATGAAAATAAATGGATTTATCAGCCAGCGACAACTACCTTAAAAGACAATTTTCAATTAGAAATAAAAAATCGTCAGGCGGTAAAATCTTTAGCGGACTATGTTCCGGTTTTACAAATTCTGGAAAACGGGAATGTTATCAAAACTCAAATATTAAAACCTTTCAATTTAGAAGCTGGACAATCTACAGTTTTAGATGTAAAACAATATTTACCAAAATTGAAAAAGGATGCTGAATATTTTCTGAATATCGAATTTCAACTTTCAAAAGATGAACTTTGGGCTTCTAAAGGTTACGCTGTAGCGGAAGATCAGTTTCTGTTGAAAAAATCAGAAGCAGTTTTAGATTTTACGAAAGATATTGTTGAGGTAAAAACTTCTGAAACTGATTCAGATTTTAAAATCAAAGGAAAAACATTTGACATTAATATAAGCAAAGCAAACGGTGCATTGAATTCTTATGTCTTTAATGGTGAAGAACAGGTTTTTGCACCGTTACTTCCTAATTTTGTGAGACCACTTACGGATAACGACAAAAGAGGATGGAAATCGCATAAGGTTTTGAAACCGTGGTACCAGGCAAAACCAAAATTGGTAAAAACCAAAATGGAAACAACAATTGCCGGAACCATAATTACAAGTGATTATGAAGTGATAAAAGACAGTGCGCAAGTGCAGGTAATTTATAACATCAACAAAAATGGAATTATAAAAGTAGACTATAGTTTAAAAGCCACAAACAAATTACCAAACATTCCAAAAATCGGAATGCAAATGGGAGTTCAAAGAAAGTTCGATCAAATTTCGTGGTATGGAAAAGGAGAATTAGAAAATTATATCGACAGAAGTTTTGGTTCGTTCGTAGGGAAATATTCATTACCAATTAATGATTTTCTGGAGCATTATGTAAAACCTCAGGAAAACGCCAACAGAACCGAAGTAAGATGGATGGCTTTTACAACACCACAAAAAAATAAAGGTTTATTGGTTGTGGATGATCAAAAAGTTTTAAGCATGAGCGCGTGGCCTTATACACAGGAAAATTTAAGCGCCGCCAAACATACTTTCGACTTAAAAGATCCCGGATTTTTAACCGTAAACATCGACTTGATTCAGATGGGAGTGGGAGGAAATGATAGCTGGACATCAGTAGCTCAGCCTTTAGAAAAATATCAAATTAAATCTGGAGATTATCAATATAGTTTTTATTTGGTTCCGTTTTCAGCAACAAAAAATGGATTGGAAGAAAGCTTGAAAAAGTTTAAATATTAGTTCGCAACGTTAGACCTGACAGGTTTTTAAAACCTGTCAGGTCTTCGTAGATAAATAAAATTAAAGGTTGACATCTCGACGAAGGAGAGATCACATCCCGAGACTTCGGGAAAGAAATCACACTCACATGTCGGCAAAGATTAGAGATTTAATATCAAATATAGCCCGAGGTTTCAACCTCGGGAAACGTATTGTGAAATCACGTTACGTCCCAATGGTTGAAACCATTGGCTATGTTTGTAATGACAAATTAAACCCGACAGGTTTTAAATTAGAGATTAAAGATAATGTTTGTCATTTCGATCCCGAGGCTTCGAGAGAAATCAAACTCGCATGTCAGCAACGATTAGAAATTTAATATCAAACATAGCCCGAGGTTTCAACCTCGGGAAACGTATTGTGAAATCACGTTACGTCTCAATGGTTGAAACCATTGGCTATGTTTTTGTAATGAAAAATTTAAACCCGACAGGTTTTTAAAACCTGTCGGGTTTAAACATAACGAATAGAAAAAGCAGTAATAATGTTTCAAAAAAAGCATCTCTTTTTAATGTTATTTCTTGTGGGAATTCTTTCCGCACAGGAAATTCATAAAAAAGAAACAACTCAGTTTCAGCCCACAATCGAATCCTCAAAACCCTGGGTATATTGGTATTGGATGAAATCAGCTTATTCTAAAGTGGGAATTACAGCAGATTTAGAAGCTATGAAACAGGCTGGAATTGCAGGTGCTTATTTAATGACGATTAAAGGTCCGGCAAATCCGCCATTAATCGATCCGCCAGTTTTGCAATTGACACCGGAATTTTGGGATATGATTCATTGGGCTTTTCAAGAAGCAAATAGGTTAGGACTAAAAATGGCTTTTCACGGAGCCGATGGTTTTGCCGTTGCAGGCGGCCCATGGATTACGCCAGAAATGTCAATGCAAAAAGTAGTTTGGTCAATATCAGAAATTGAAGGAGGGAAATCGATTAATACAAAATTACCAGTTTCAGAACATTACAAAGACTATTATAAAGACATTGCGACTTTTGCAATTCCCGTAAAAGAATACCAAACCAATTCGCAAATTCAATTACCAAAAGTTACCACTTCAAATAATACCAATGCTTCGTTTTTAGCTGATCCTAAAAAAGATGATAACTTTAAATTTGCCGAAAAAGGTTGGATTCAATATGAATTTGAAAAACCTTTTACCTGCAAATCCCTTGTAATTGAAACCAAAGGAAGAGATTTTCAGGCACAGCGTTTAATCGTTGCCGTAAGTGATGACGGAATTCATTTTAAATTTCACGAAAGAATGGTTGCGCCGCGTCACGGATGGCAAGACATGGATTTCGCTCACACACATACAATTGCACCCGTTACGGCAAAATATTTCAGATTTGTTTATGATCCTGTTGGAACAGAACCCGGCGCCGAAGATTTGGATTTTGCGAAATGGAAACAAAATTTAAAAGTGAGTAAAATTACACTTTCAAATCAGGCATTGATTGATAATTTCGAAGGAAAATCTGGAGCAGTTTGGCGTTTGAGTCCGGAAACTTCTGCAAAACAAATTCCAAATTCGGAGTCTTTCAAAAAATCTGAAATTATCAATATTTCAAATTTAGTTGATGCGAACGGAAATTTGAACTGGAAAGCACCAAAAGGAAAATGGAAGATTATCCGAATGGGACATACTTCTACCGGACATGAAAATGCAACGGGTGGAGCGGGAAAAGGTTTAGAGGTTGATAAATTTAATCCCGAATTAATTCGTTTTCAACTCGATCATTGGTTTGGCGAAATGCTTCGCACCGTTGGTCCGGAATTGTCTTCTAAGGTTTTAGAAATTTTGCATTTTGATAGTTGGGAATGCGGAAGCCAAAACTGGTCTTCGGTTTTTCAGGCCGAATTTCAAAAGAGACGCGGTTATAATTTGGTAGATTATTTGCCTGTAATGGCGGGAATTCCAATAGAAAGTGCTGATGTTTCAGAGAAAGTTTTATACGATGTTCGCAAAACCATTGCCGAATTGGTTGCCGATAATTTCTACGGAACTGTAGCTCAAATTGCCAAAGAAAACAACGTAAAATTAAGTTCAGAAAATGTTGCGCCTGTAGTAACAAGCGACGCATTATTGCATTTTAAATATGTCGATTATCCGAGTGGCGAATTTTGGCTGAAAAGTCCAACACACGATAAACCTTTTGATATGATCGATGCCATTTCCGGCGGACATATTTATGGAAAAGATATTATTCAGGCCGAATCTTTTACGGCTTTACGAATGGATTGGGACGAGCATCCGGGAAATTTAAAAACGCTGGCAGACCGAAATTATGCTTTAGGAATAAACCGATTGTTTTATCACGTTTTTGTTCATAATCCGTGGACAGACAGAAAACCTGGAATGACTCTGGATGATATCGGAACTTTTTTTCAACGAGATCAAACGTGGTGGAAACCAGGAAAAGCGTGGTTTGAGTATTGTCAAAGAGTACAATTTCAATTACAAAAAGGAAAACCGGTGATTGATTTAGCAGTTTTTATTGGAGAAGATTTTCCTTCACGCTCTTTTGTGCCGGATCGTTTAGTGCCTTTTATTCCGAATGTTTTCGGAAAAGAAAGACTCGAAAGCGAAAAAATACGCTTAGAAAATGAAGGTCAGCCAACAGCAAAAATGCCGAAAGAAGTTACGTATTCTAAAAATATTACGGATTTATCACAATGGGTAAATCCGTTAAACGGGTATCAATACGATTCGTTTAATGCCGATGTTTTAATCAACAATGCCAAAGTTGTAAACGGAAAAATCTCTTTTGGTGGCGGAATTGAATATGGAGCTTTATTGTTTCCGGGAAGTCATAAAATGGCACCGAACAAAATGATTTCTTTGGCTTCAGCCGAAAAAATATTGCAATTGGTAAAAGATGGAGCAACAATTTTTATTGATGAAAAACCAGATTTGCAACCAGAAATGCATTCTGATGAAGATCATAAAAAATGGCAGAATATAATTGATGAAATCTGGATAAACAACTCGAATTCATCTTCATGGAAAATCGGAAAAGGAACCATTATTAAATTACCTTATTTAGGAAATGATTTTGCTTCAATCGGAATCGAACAAGATCTTTATTTTCCGAAATTAAAAAGAAGCGAATCAGAAACCATTGCATGGACGCACAGAAAATCTCAAACTGAAGAAATCTATTTTCTATCGAATCAAAAAGCAGAAAAAAGAAGTTTTGAAGCGTCTTTTCGCTTAAGCGGAAAAACCCCTGAACTTTATAATCCTGTAACGGACAAAACAACAATTTTAGCTGATTGGAAAATAGAAAACGGGAGAACAATTATTCCGATTGTATTAGATGCAAATGAATCTTGTTTTGTCATTTTTAAAGAAAATACAAAAGAAACTTCTTTAAATAAAAAGCAAAATTATCCTGAACTAGAAACGGTTCAAACCTTAGATGAAAATTGGGAATTACAATTTGATCCTGAATTTCACGGACCAAAAGAAATTGTAAAAACGAACAAACTTTTTGATTGGAGTACTTCAACAAATGATCAAATTAAATATTATTCTGGAACATCTGTTTATAAAAAAGAGTTCATCTGGAAAGGGAAAACCAGCGAGAAATTCTGGCTTGATTTAGGAACAATTGCAAATATTGCTGAGATAACCATAAACGGAAAAGACTGCGGAACAATCTGGACGTTTCCATATAAAACAGATATTTCTGAAGCTTTAAAAAAAGGAAAAAACATGATAGAAATTAAAGTGACAAATACCTGGGCAAACCGATTAATTGGCGATGAAAAATTACCAAAAGAAGAAAGCTTAACCTGGACAACAGCGCCTTTTAGATTGCAGGAAGGAATATTATTAAAAGCCGGATTATTGGGGCCGGTTACGATTGTAAAAGAAAAAAAATAAAAGAAAAATAGCCACGAATTCACGAATGATTGTGGATAAAGTATTTAAAAATTCGTGAATTCGTGGCGAAAAAAAAAGATTTAAATGAAGAATATTAAAAGCACTCTTGTAATAATAACATTGTTTTTAGGAAGTTTCCAAATCAATGCAAAAATCAAATTGCCGGCATTATTTACCGACAATATGATCTTGCAGCAAAAATCAAATGCACCAATGTGGGGCTGGGCAGAAAAGAATGGAAATATTTCGATCAAAACTTCATGGAATTCTAAAATCTATAAAGCAAAAGCTGATAATTCAGGAAAATGGAAAGTGGAATTACAAACGCCATCATCTGGCGGACCATTTACAATCGAAGTGACAGAAGGAACAGAAAAAGTCATTGTAAAAAATGTATTAATTGGAGAAGTTTGGTTGTGTTCAGGGCAATCGAACATGGAAATGCCTTTGAAAGGTTTTCAGGGTCAGCCCGTGAAAAATGGAAACGAAATCATTGTAAGATCAACCAATAAAAATATCCGATTAATTACGGTTCCAAGAGCTACGGTTTTAGAACCTTTAACTGATTTTGAAGGAAAATGGGAAGTAGCTTCGCCAAAATCAACTTCAAATTTTAGTGCGACGGCCTGGTATTTTGGATCGCTTTTACAGAAAGTTTTAGATGTTCCGGTGGGATTAATTCATGTTTCGTATGGAGGTTCAAGCATGGAAGCATGGATGAATCAGGAAATGCTGAAAGATTTTGCAAGCGCTAAAATTCCAACCACAAAAGAAGAATTGGCAAAAGATCCAAATCGTGTGCCAACAACTTTATTTAACGGAATGCTTTCGCCCGTAATAGGTTACGGAATCAAAGGCTGTATTTGGTATCAGGGAGAATCGAATTACGAAAGAGCTGGTGAATACAAAGAGCTGATGAAAAAAATGGTAAGCAGTTGGAGAACGTTATGGAAACAAGGTGATTTTCCTTTTTATTATGCTCAGATTGCTCCGTTTAATTATGCTCAATTTCATCCAAAAGATTATGTAGAAAAATACAATTCGGCTTATTTGAGAGAAGCACAATTGAAAGCTTCAAAAGAAATTCCGAATTCGGGAATGGCAGTTTTGATGGATGTTGGTGAAGAAAATAACATTCACCCGATGGATAAAGAAAAAGGAGGAAACCGATTGGCTTTTCAGGCTTTGGCAAAAACATACGGTATTGAAGGTTTCGAATTTGAGAGTCCGAAATATAAATCGATGGAAGTAAAAGACGGTTCGTTAACGGTCTCTTTTGATGATGTTGCCAACGGAATTACCTCTTATGATAAAGAAGTTTTAGGTTTTGAATTGGCAGGAGAAGACAAGGTTTTTTATCCTGCAAAAACTATTGTCAGAAGAAAATCGGTGGTTTTGACTTCGGATAAAGTTTTGAAACCAGTTGCAGTGAGATATTTATGGAAAGATTTTGCAAAAGCTGAATTGTTTAGTGGCGGAGGTTTGCCGGTTTCGTCTTTTAGGACAGATGAATGGTAATTTCTGCGAGCTCCTGCAATCCCGAAGCTTTGGGACAAAACCTTGTAGATGTCTGATTGGAAATACCAGAATCTAAAATAAATACCTACAAGGTTTTAGAAACCTTGCAGGAAAACGTAAAAAATGAAAAACACAATTTACATATTCTTTTTCTTCATTACACTTTTCGCGAAAGCGCAAATTCCTGTGCTTGAAAATTACAATCAAGTCTGGAATACACAAAGCCATAATTCCTCTGAATCAATGCCTTTAGGCGGCGGCGATATTGGCATGAATGTTTGGGTAGAAAAAGGCGATTTGTATTTTTATTTTTCCCGAAGCGGAACTTTTGATGAACATAATACACTACTAAAATTAGGTCGGGTAAAAGTGAGTTTAACGCCAAATCCGTTTAAGGATAATGAAGGTTTTAGACAAGAATTGGTTTTAAAAGACGGTTATGTTTTAGTTGCTCAAAATAATACTAAAATCAAACTTTGGGTTGATGTTTTTAAACCCGTGATTCATCTGGATTTAGAAAGTAAGACTCCACTGAAAATGACGGCTTCTTATGAAAGCTGGCGTCATTTCAATCGTCCTTCAAAAGGAAAAGCAAATAACGCTAATTCATATAAATGGGCACCACAAGGCGAAATTTTCACATTTAAAGATTCAGTTTCTTTTGAAAATAATGGTGTCAAATTTTATCACAGAAATAGGGAACAAACCGTTTTTGATGTTGCTGTAAAACAACAAAAAATGGAATCGGTAAAAGAGCAAATGATGAATCCTTTGGCGAATCTAACTTTTGGAGGATTCATGACGGGAACTAATTTGAAGTCTGACGGAACTTATTCGGGAAAATATCAGGATACCGATTTTAAAGGTTATTCGCTTTCAAGCATAAAACCATCCAAAAAGCAAGAACTTCAAATTCATTTGTATACGAATCAATCTTCGGAACAATCTTCTTGGGAAAACGGTTTGAAAAATCAAATCTCGGACTATAAAATCAACTCCAAAAAAGCAGAAAAAAACACCATCAATTGGTGGAATAATTTCTGGAACCGCAGTTTTATTTATACTCAAAAAAATAATACTGCTCAAAAAGATTCGGTTTATCAAATCGGAAAAAATTATCAATTGTTTCGATACATGTTGGGTTGCAACGCTTATGGAAAATATCCAACAAAATTCAACGGTGGATTATTTACCGTTGATCCGGTTTTTACAAATCCAGACTTAAATTTTACGCCTGATTTCAGGAATTGGGGCGGAGGAACAATGACAGCTCAAAATCAAAGACTGGTTTATTTTCCGATGTTAAAAAGCGGTGATTTTGATATGATGAAATCGCAATTGGATTATTATTTAAGTCTCCAAAAAAATGCCGAATTGCGTTCTCAGGTTTATTGGAAACACGGCGGAGCAGCTTTTACAGAACAATTGGAAAATTTCGGTTTACCAAATCCTGCCGAATACGAATGGAAACGTCCCGAAGATTACGATCCGGGAATGGAATATAATGCATGGCTGGAATATGAATGGGATACGGTTTTTGAATTCTGCCAAATGATGTTACAGCAAAAAGAATTTGCAAAAGAAGATATTCAAAAGTACAATTCATTTATCATAAGTTGTCTTCGTTTTTTTGACGAACATTATCAATATCTAGCGAAACAAAGAGGTAGAAAAGCATTGGACGGAAATGGAAAACTGATTTTATTTCCCGGTTCTGGAGCCGAAACGTATAAAATGGCGAATAATTCAAACAGCACAATTGCCGCTTTGCAGGTAATTACGGAAAAGCTATTAAACCTTTCCGCGAAACAATTATCTAAAGAAGAGGTGGAGTATTTAAAAGGTTTTCAAACCAGAATTCCGCCTTTAAATTTTGGAACAATTGAAAATTATAAAGTCTTAGTTCCTGCAAAATCGTGGGAAAGAGTTAATAATTCTGAAGTTCCGCAATTCTATCCCATTTATCCTTGGGGAATTTACGGCATAGGAAAACCAGATTTAGAAACCGCTTTGAATACCTGGAAATATGATACCGATGCCTTAAAATTTAGAAGTCATATTGGCTGGAAACAGGACAATATTTTTGCTGCAAGATTAGGTTTAACCGAAGAAGCAGCAAAATACAATCTTTTAAAAATGAGTGATTCCGAGAGAAAATTTCAGGCATTTTGGGGTCCGGGTTTTGACTGGGTTCCGGATCATAATTGGGGAGGCGCAGGAATGATTGGCATGCAGGAAATGCTTTTGCAGGAAGCGAATGGAAAAATTTATCTTTTTCCGGCATGGCCCAAAGACTGGAACGTTCATTTTAAATTACATGCAACTCAAAATACAATTATTGAAGTTGAACTTCAAAACGGAAACACAAAAATTATAAATGTAAGCCCGAAAGAAAGAGAAAAAGATATTATAAATCTCTTAGGGATTTCGATAGAAGAAAAGAAAAAATTAAACTAACTATTATTACCAACCACAATGATCAAAAAAATAATAAGCGCCGCAGTTTTGTGCATGCTTTTAGCCACAAACGTACAAGCGCAATCCTCTGAAAAACAAATTGTAAAAGTCGATTTTGATTTTTCGGGAAGAAGAGTTGAAGAAGTAGGCGATCCGAATTACAGTTCATGGCCCATAACAGAACAAACCGAAGCGGAGAAATCTTTTAATAATGTAACATTCAAATTAAAAGGAAATTTTTCGTCGAAATGGTTCAAAGTCGGAATGAGCGCACCATTTTACAGTCGGTTAACAAGCGACGGTTTGGTTACCGATAAAAGTCTGGAACTTACAATCGGCGGATTAAAAACCGGACAACATTCGCTACTGACTTTTCATAATACTTTCGACAAAATCGAAGGAAAAACATTTGCTCCGATAAAAATTTATGTAGACAATAAATTGGTCGAAACTATAATTCCGACTAACAGAGAAACTTCGACTATTAATTCTGCTACGGCCTACATTGAATTTAAGGCTCAGGCGGGAAAAAATGTGGTGATTCGTTTTGAATTAGATTCGAAAGCACCTGATTTAATTCAGCAAATGGTCATCAACGGATTTGAAATTGATACGCCAAATCTTAAAAAACAAGCACATACTCCAAAACCCGAAAACCGAGACGAACACGTTGTTTTGGGCGATAAATTTTTATTGAGTTGGAAAGCTTCAGGAGATGCTGTTTCACATCATTTATTTTTCGGAACAGATCAAAAAGCAGTTACAAACGCAACTGAAAAATCACCGGAATTTAAAGGAAAACAAACTGATACTAAATTTGCAGTTTCAGATTTATACAGCATGACAACCTATTACTGGCGCGTTGATGAAATTGATGCAAGAGGAAATACAACTTTAGGAACCGTTTGGTCATTTAAGCCCGCACAATTAGCTTTTCCGGGTGCAGAAGGTTACGGTCGTTTTGCTGTTGGAGGAAGAGGCGGAAGAGTTGTTGAGGTTACCAACTTAAATGACAACGGTCCTGGAAGTTTCCGTGCCGCGGTAAATGAAGGAACCGGTCCTAAAACAATTGTTTTTAATGTTTCGGGAAATATAAAACTAGAAGATCGTTTGGTTGTCAATAATCCGTACATCACAATTGCAGGACAAACGGCGCCGGGTGAAGGAATTACAATTAGCAAAGCACCAGTTGGTTTAACTGGAAATGATGGAATTATCCGATTTTTGAAAGTGAGAATTGGAAGCGGAAAAACCTACGACGGAATGGGACTTACGGGAGCGAATCACAGTATTATAGATCACTGTTCTATCAGCTGGACCATCGACGAATCGTTCAGTTCGCGTAGTGCGCACAATATTACTTTACAGCGAACCTTAATTTCTGAAGCATTGAATGTTGCGGGACATGACAAATATGAAGCTGGAAAAATGCATGGTTTTGCAGCAACAATTGGCGGTGACATTGGTAGTTTTCATCACAATTTACTGGCTCATAATTACGGAAGAAACTGGAGTATTGGCGGAGGTTTAAACGGAGACGGATATTATACAGGAAGACTGGATATTAGAAATAATGTGGTTTACAACTGGGGACAAAGAACGACTGACGGAGGCGCAAATGAAGTAAATTTTGTAAATAATTATTACAAACCAGGCGCTTCAACTAAATATTTTTATGCTTTGAATGCACAGCATGAAGGTGTTGGGAAAGGAATGCAGCGTTATTATTTTGATGGAAATATTATGCAGGGTCATTTTGATGAAAAAAATCAGGAAAAAGGCAGAACATCTACCATTTCGCATAATGAAATTGTAAAATATGAAACTTTTGTTGATAAGCCATTTTTCGAATCTTATGTAAAAACAGAAACGGCAAAAGGCGCTTACAAAAATGTCCTTTCGGATGTTGGAGCGAGCGAACCATTTTTTGACAAACACGATAATCGAATTATTGAGGAAACCTTAAAAGGAGCTTTTACTTATAAAGGAAGCAAAAGCGGTTTAGGCGGAATGATTGATTCTGAAAAAGATTTGGGGGATTTAGGTGAATACACCAGCGAAAAACGTCCAACAGATTGGGATACAGATCATGATGGATTGCCAAATTGGTGGGAAATGGCAAAAGGTTTAAACGAAAATTCTAAAGCAGACGATTTTACAGATACGAATCTGGATGCGGATAAAGATGGTTTTACTCAACTAGACGAATATTTAGACTGGATGGCACAACCACATTTCTTTATTAATTCTGGAGAAAAGGCAACACTTTCAGCGGCTGATTATTTTAGAGGATATGAGAACAAACCGGTTTATACTTTCTCTGATCTTAAAAATGGAAAAGTAGTTTTAAAAGGAAAAGACATTCAGTTTACGGCAATTGAGAAAGGTTTTGCTTCGGTTGTAATTACTGTTAAAGATGCTGAAGGAGATTCAATGAGTCGTACTATAAATTTCTTTGTAAAATAAAAAATGGCACGCGGATGACACGGATTTAAACGGATTGCCGCAGATTTTAAATATAATAATGCAATTCAATAATCTGCTTAAATCTTTTTAATCTGCTTGAAAAAATAAATTCTCACGCAGATTTGGCAGATCAAGCAGATAAAAATCCGTTTAAATCCGTGTCATCCGCGTGCTAATTCTCATGCAGATTTAGCCAGACAGATAAAAAAAATCCGCGTTCCAAATCATCACAATACAAAATCATCAAAATGAAAAAGAATATCATCATATCAATGTTTTTAATTTCAACTTCATTCTTTGCTCAGAATAAAGGTTTGGTTGCCAATTCAAACAGTCCGTATTCTAAATTGCAAAGTGTGAGTCTAGAAGATGTAAAATGGACAGACGGTTTTTGGAAAGAACAATTTGATGTTGAAACCAAAAACACGTTACCTTATATGTGGGATTTGTATCATAACGATTCGATTTCGCACGCTTATAAAAATTTTGAAATTGCAGCTGGAGAAAGCAAAGGAACTTTTAAAGGACCTTCTTTTCATGACGGTGATTTCTATAAAATTTTTGAAGGCATGGCGGCAACTTACGCTGTAACCAAAGACAAGAAGTTAGATGCGGAAATGGATAAAGCCATTGCGCTTTTTGCGAAAGTACAGCGCAAAGACGGTTATATTCATACTCCGGTTTTAATTGATGAACGCTGGGGAACTTTGGGTCCGGAAGAAGTAAAAAAGCAATTGGGTTTTGAGAAATACAATATGGGGCATTTAATGACTGCAGCTTGTATTCATTATCGCGCTACCGGAAAAACTAACTTCTTGGATATTGCAAAAGGCGTTGCAGATTATTTATATGATTTCTACAAAAAAGCTTCACCAGAATTGGCGCGAAATGCCATTTGTCCTTCACATTATATGGGAATTGTCGAAATGTATCGCACAACAAAGAATCCCAAATATCTCGAATTGGCGAATAATCTAATTGATATTCGCGGAACCACAAATGACGGAACCGATGATAATCAGGACAGGATTCCGTTTAGACAGCAAACCACCGCAATGGGTCACGCCGTAAGGGCAAATTATCTTTATGCTGGCGTTGCAGATTTGTATGCAGAAACCGGAGAAAAGAAATTATTAGACAATCTGGAATCAATTTGGGATGATGTAATCTATAGAAAAATGTACATTACCGGAGCTTGCGGGGCTTTGTATGATGGTGTTTCTCCAGACGGAACATCTTATAATCCTACCGATGTGCAGAAAATTCATCAGGCTTACGGCAGACCTTTTCAGTTGCCAAATGCTACGGCTCACACAGAAACCTGCGCCAATATTGGAAATGTTTTATGGAATTGGAGAATGCTTCAAATTACGGGCGATGCTAAATATGCAGATATTGTAGAGTTGGCACTTTATAATAGTGTTTTATCAGGAATGAGTTTAGAAGGAACAAAATTCTGTTATAATAATCCGTTGAATGTTTCTAAAGATTTGCCTTTTAAACAAAGGTGGAGCAAAGAGCGTGAAGGGTATATTGCGCTTTCTAACTGTTGCGCACCAAATGTGACCAGAACTATTGCTGAGGTTAGTAATTATGCTTATAGTTTTTCAAAAGAAGGATTGTATGTGAATTTATACGGAAGTAATTCTTTAAAAACAACTTTGCCAAACGGCGAGAAAATAGAAATAGAACAGCAAACGAATTATCCGTGGGATGGAAAAATTACGTTGAAAATTGTAAAAGCACCAAATTCAGCATATGATTTTTTATTGAGAATTCCGGGTTGGAGTCAAAATGCCGAAATTTCAATAAATAATAAAAAAATCAATACTGCGGTTGTTTCGGGAACTTATTCTAAAATAAATCAGAAATGGAAAAAAGGAGATATTATCGAATTGAATATTCCAATGCCAGTTGAATTAATGCAGGCAAATCCGCTGGTGGAAGAAATAAAAAATCAAATTGCCGTAAAAAGAGGCCCAATTGTTTATTGTTTAGAGTCAAATCAGCTTCCTGCAAATACAAGTATTAATGAGGTTGTTTTAAATGCTAATTCTCAATTTACAACAAGTTTTATAGAATTAAACAATAGAAAATTGCTTACTATAAACGCAACTTCATTTACAGATCAGAATCCGGATTGGAATAAAAAGCTTTATCAGCCTTTATCTTCAAAAAAAACTAAGGAATATAACTTAAAATTGATTCCATATTTTGCGTGGGGAAATGACGGGAAAGGTGAAATGACGGTTTGGCTGCCATATTAAAAGTTTATATTAAACGATTACAAAATGCTATTAATAAGAATTTACGTTTAAAAGTTAAAAAAGCTTGATAAACTTCAATAAAAATTAACATTTAGTGTTATACTAGCTGTTTTTTAATTTCTGTAGGGTTTTTATTCAGATTTGTATTGTTTATTTTAATTCTTTCTTATAAAAATATTAAATGTAACGCACTTAAAGTCAGCGACAGATGAACTGATTTTTAATGAATAAATAGCTTACAATTAATTTTGCTGATTATTTTTCGGTTTTTTACTCAAAAAGGGTTTGGATATTTAATAATGTTCAAACCTTTTTCTTGTTTTTTCCTTTACGTACATTTTTTCTTTCTTTTTTTTATTAATATTGTTTTTTTAGGTAGTTTTTTTTCAGATAATACTATTGAAACAGGATAGCACAGGACACTTGTAATACGCAATCGTTATATTTTTGGATCACAAATAAATAAATGTATTTTTAACATTTAACCTTTTAATGTTAAAACAATCAAAATACAATATTTCTTTTATTTGAAAAACTGACTAAACTAATAACCTAACCAAAACAAAACATTTATGAAACAAGCACTTTTAAAGAGATGTAGTTTTCTTTTGTTTGCACTAATGAGCATAGTGAGTTATGCTCAAACTTCAAACACTGTAACCGTAACAGGAACAGTTACTGATAATGTATCAGGATTGCTTCCAGGGGTGAACGTAACAGAGAAATCTACAAAGAATTCGGTTACGACTGATTTTAATGGTTCATATTCAATTAAAGTTAAGCCAAATGCAACTTTAGTTTTTTCTTTCATCGGAATGAGAAAACAAGAAATAGCCATTGGAGGTCGTACAATAGTAAATGCTAAACTAGCAGAAGATTCTAATGAGTTACAAAACATTGTAGTTGTAGGTTACGGAACTCAGAAAAAAGAGAAACTTACCGGAGCTATTGCTACTATAAATGCTTCGGATATTCAGGAGCTTCCGGTTTCAAATTTATCTGACGCATTAAGAGGTTTGGTTCCGGGTATGAATGTTATCGATGGAGGAGGACGTCCTGGTGATTCAGGTTCATTGGAGATTCGTCAAACGTATGGTTTTTCTAAAGATGGTAGCTCAAAAACACCATTAATTGTAATTGACGATATGATTCAGATCGATCCAACTACTGGTAGGCCTTCTATGGAAGCGTTTAACAGATTAGATCCTTCTGAGATAGAAAGTATGACAGTGTTAAAAGACGCATCTGCGGCAATTTATGGTTCTCGTGCATCTCAAGGAGCAATTGTAGTAAAAACTAAAAGAGGAAAAAGCGGTGTGCCTTCATTTAATTATTTTAGCCAGTTTGCTGTAAACGATGCTGTTAGTCATAGTAAAACAATGAGCGCGTATGATTACGGTGTTTTTTCCAATAGATTTTTTACAGGAGGAAATAATATAGGTACAAATGGATCATATCTTTTTAATCCAACAGAATTAGAAGAAATGAAAGGTTTGAATTATGACTGGTTAAAAGAAGCCTGGAAACCGGCAATTCAGCAAAAACATACCTTAAATGTAACAGGTGGTACAGAAAAAGCAACCTATTTTGCAGGAATCAATTACTTTACACAAGGACCAAACTTAGGAAAGCAAGATTATAATAAATGGAATTTCCGTACTGGAATGACAGCAAAAATTACAAGTTCTTTAGATTTTTCGGCAGCTGTTTCAGGGAACTCAGGAGATATAGAAAAATCATTTACTAAGGCTTCGTCAGGTATTAATGACAGTAGTTATGCTTCTGCATCAGGTGGAGAACAGGCTGATTACGGATTTTTGCTTCACATGCCAAAATACATTCCATGGGAAACGATTGTTAATGACAAACCATATTATATGTCGCCGTTTCCTCGTACCACTGGTACTTTAGGTAATGCAAATGCAAACAATACGATTGCAGGATATAATTATTTTGCCACATTAAACAATGGTTCTAAACAAATTTCAAGTGACTTTTCTTATAATGTAAATATGTCACTTAACTGGAAAGTTCCTTTTATTAAAGGATTATCCCTTAAAGGAACTTATTCCAGAACTCAAACTTCAGAAAGTACAGAACAAGTAGCGTTACCGTATGATTTGGCAAGAATAATGGGTTACGAAAAATTAGATAATCACTTAGCAAGTGCAGCGTTACCAACAACTACAAATGATGGCGTTCATAATTATTACTCAATTGAAACCAATACACGTAGTGCCAGAGTTTATTATGATAGTTTTGATTCAAAATCGGTACAAGCCAACTTCTTTATGGATTATAACAGAACATTTGACAATCATGAAATTGGCGCAATGTTCTCTGTAGAACGTTCAGAAACAGAGTTTAACAGTACACGTTTGGCATTTGAAAATACAGGTAAAGATTATGCAGGCTCTTACCAGACTGCAGGGACTTTAACTACAAATTCAACAGCATTAAAAGGAGAGCAGGGAACATTATCTTATTTAGGACGTGTTAATTACAGTTATAAATCACGATATATGCTTCAGTTCCTTTTTAGAAGTGATGCATCTACAAAGTTTGCTCCTGAAAACTATTGGGGATTCTTCCCTTCACTTCAGGCAGGATGGATTGTTTCAAAAGAAAACTGGTTTACTGATAATGTATCCTGGATCGATTTTCTTAAAGTACGTTACTCTATTGGTAAAACAGGAAATGATAATATTGGTCCATGGAGATGGATGAAATTGTATGATGTAAATGCAGACAAAGGTTTTCAGTTTGGATCAAACGGAGGATTGTTTGGCGGTTCTGTGACTCCTAGAGTAGAACCAAACAGGAATGTAGGATGGGATACAACGATAAAAAATAACTTAGGTCTTGATGTAAGTTTATTAAAAAACAGATTGTCTTTAACAGCTGATTTTTACTATGATAAATCTAAGGATATGTTAACTACGATGGCTGGAGTAGTAGGCGTGCCAATTTCTGTAGGTGGAGGATATGCTGAAGAAAATTACGCAGCAATTGATTCATGGGGAGCAGAATTTAGCTTAGGCTGGAAAGATAAGATCAACCAAAACTTCACTTATAATGTTGGAGTGAACTTTGGATATTCTGATAATGAAGTTAAGAAATTCCCTGAGCCACCTTTAATGCATCCATCAAATAATCTGGTACAAGCAGGACAGTCTACATTTTTTCCACAATGGGGTTTCAAAACATGGAAAGGAACTTCAACAGGAGATGGTATCTTACGTACAGATCAAGATGTTGCCAATTATTGGTCTTATTTAACAGAACGTGCAACTGCTGCAGGTGGTGCACCAAATTATATGGGAATCTCTTCTGTATCAAATATGAGACGAGGAATGTTGGCTTATGAAGATGCCGGAGGACAATTCAATGATAAAGACGGTACTCAGGCTGGACCAAACGGACAAATTCAAAAAAATGAGGATTATGTGAAATTGGTTAATAGTAACAGAACTTACGGATTTACTACAAATTTAGGAGGAAGATATAAATCATTTTTCTTCAAAACACAAATTGGAACATCTTGGGGCGGTTACCGTGCAATAGATGTTGTAAAACAAGGAACAGGTTCTACACACAATATGTGGGCAAGAGAAACTTTCTGGAACGACATGTATGCTGATGATAACCTGGATGGAAAATATCCTAATTTAGCTAATCAGGAATATATAGCAGTACCATCTGATTTCTGGCAATTAGATACTTTCCGTTGTACAGTGAGAAATTTAACTTTAGGATTTGATATGCCAAAAGATCTTTTGGATAAAATTAAAATTGCAAAATGGTCAGTTGGGGTAACAGGTAATAACCTTTGGGATTTATACAATCCTTATCCGGATCACTACCGCAATATGTACGATAGCTCTTCTGAGAATTATCCAACGCTTAGAACATGGGCGGTTACTTTAAACATTACATTCTAATTTAATTAATACTGAAGATGAAACTAAAAATTAATAAATATATAACTATAGCACTTCTCGCAGCGCTTAGTACTTCTTGTAGTGATAATTTTTTGGAAGACAAGAAAAATTACGGAAGTGTAGATGACTCATTTTATCAAAGTCAGGAAAAAGCGACCTGGTACGTTAATAACGTTTACTTCGATTATTATTCGGCTTTTAAATCTCCAAATCAAAGTTTGGTAGGATCTTTTACAGATGTATATTCTAAAATGACGGAAGAAGTAGGAGGAATACAACCTCTTATTAACCCAACAATTACATATGTAAATGCGGCTGACGGATCTGGTTATTACGGAGGAAAATTAGAAGACAAAATCAATAACGTTCCTTATAACAGAATTAGAGATTGTAACTCTTTCATCGCAGAAATCGATGTAAAAGGAGCAAATTTAGACAAGACATTTCGCGATCAGGCAAAAGGACAATTGTATTATTTACGTGCTGTTCAGTATTTTGATTTAATGAAGGTGTATGGAGGAGTTCCAATCGTTACAGAAATTCAGACACCAAATTCAGTAAATCCAGAAATTAAAGTGCCAAGAGCTACAGTAACTCAGGTTGTAGAGCAAATTGTAAAAGATTTAGATATGGCTGCAAGTTTATTGCCTGCAAATTGGGCAGGTGAATACGGTCGTGTTACTAAAGGAGCGGCATTAGCAGTAAAATCAAGAGTATTACTAACATACGCAAGCCCATTATTTAATAAAAATTGGGATGGTTCTAATGATCGTTGGGAAGCAGCATTAAAAGCTGGTTTAGAAGCAGAGACTGTATTATCAGGAGCTGGATACGGACTTTATGGAAATTCAGCAAAAGACTGGCAAAATATGTTTGCACTTGGTGCTAATGCTTTCTGTTCTGAAGCGATTACAACTCAGCTTTTAACAGTTACAAATAGCAATGTAGCAATGAATAACTCTTGGGAGAAAGCTATTCGCCCAATAAGCCAGGGAGGAACAGGTGCTCTTGAAGCTCCTAAAGAAATGATCGATTTATTTCCATTGGCTGATGGAAGAAGACCTACAGCTGCGAATTATGATCCTTTTCTTTTCTTCTTAAATCGTGACCCTAGATTTTACAGAACATTTGCTTTTTCAGGTGCTAAATGGGATTATAAAGAAAACGCTAAACCTGTTGTTTGGGCTTACACTTGGTTAGATAATGCAAAAAAAGTTTATTATAGTGATTCGAATAATGAAACAAGTCCTGCATTTGTTAGAAAAATGACAGATGTTACAGCTACTAACGCAAGCAGTTTTCAATACTCAGGAAACGATATTCTAGAATACCGTTATGCAGAATTATTATTAAATATTGCCGAATGTTATGCAGCACTTGGACAAACTGGTAATGCTACAGCTTATTTAGGAAGAATTAGAAAAAGAGTAGGAATTGATGCTGGAAACAATTACGGGATTGGAACATTGGCAGATAAATATGCAGCAATAGAAGCTGTTTTATACGAAAGAAGAGTTGAGTTAGCTTACGAAGGAAAACGTTTTTGGGATATCCAACGCTGGATGCTTTATGATAACACTACACTTCCGGGAACAACTAGCGGAAGTACTATTAGTAAATTAGGTTTACAGCCAATAAACGGGACACAACGTACAGGGAATTATTTACAATACAAAAATACAGCAACAAGTGCAGATCCTTTAACGGCTTCTCGTGCAAGTATTTCTGTAGATCCTGACGCAGCTAGCTTTCAAACACAGTTAGCAGCTTTGGCAACATTTTACACTACTAATTTTGTACTCGCAGCACCGCCAACACCTATGGATAATGTTAATAATGCACCAGTTCAGATTAAATTTAATCCTAACTACTACATTATGGGCTTGCAAAATACTGTTTTATCTCAAAATCCATGGTTAACACAAACCATCGGCTGGAAAGATGCTTCAGGCGGAGAGGGAACTTTCAACTATCAGGATTAAATTAAATTATAGAAACGTCTAATCGTTTTAGATATTTCTAATACAATATAATATCAAAATAATGACAAACAATTTCACCTGTATTTCTAAAAAATACAGGTGATTTGTTTAAAAAGAATTACCAAAATTAAAAATTAGTATGAAAAATTTCACTTTATCGGCTCTTTTCCTATTGTTTTTAGGAAGTTTCCAATGTTTTGCGCAGTATCCCAAAATAAGTCCTGAAGTTCAGGCGCAATCCAAAGTTATTATGGATGAAGCTGAAAAACGTTCAGATGAAGCCTGGGAAAAAGCGCTTGTAATTATTGAGGAAGAAGCCAAACACGGTAAACCATTTATTCCGTGGGCATCTAGACCAAATGATTTACCACAGGCAGAAATTCCTGCTTTCCCTGGTGCAGAAGGAGGCGGAATGTACACTTTTGGAGGACGTGGCGGAAATATTTACACCGTTACAAGTCTTGAAGACAGCGGACCTGGAACTTTACGAGAAGCGTGCGAAAAAGGTGGAGCAAGAATAATAGTTTTTAATGTTTCAGGAATTATCAGAATCAAAAGTCCGCTAATCATTCGTGCACCATATATTACTATTGCAGGACAAACTGCTCCTGGCGATGGAATTTGTGTGGCAGGAGAATCAGTTTGGATCAATACTCATGACGTAATAATCAGACATATGCGTTTCCGCAGAGGAGAAACTTTCGTAGGTCGTCGTGACGATGCCATTGGAGGAAATCCAGTTGGAAATATCATGATCGATCACGTTTCTGCAACTTGGGGATTGGACGAAAACATGTCAATGTACAGACATATGTACAGTCCGGGTGCGGGTTATCCGGATGTAAAAGTAGGTACAGTAAATATTACAATTCAAAACAGTTTATTCGGAGAAGCTTTAGATACTTACAACCATGCTTTCGGAAGTACTTTAGGTGGTGAAAATTGTGCTTTTATTAGAAACATGTGGGCAAATAATGCCGGAAGAAATCCTTCAATTGGATGGAATGGTATTTTCAATTTTGCAAACAATGTAGTTTTCAACTGGTATAACAGATCTACAGACGGTGGTGATTATACAGCAAACTACAACATCATGAACAACTTTTACAAACCAGGTCCGGTAACTAATTTGGCCGAGCCAATTAGCTACAGAATCTTAAAACCGGAATCAGGAAGAAGTAAATTGCCTTATATGGTTTTTGGAAGAGCTTATGTAAATGGAAACATTGTAAACGGAAATGAAAAAGTAACCAAAGACAACTGGGATGGCGGAATTCAAATCGAAAATAAAAAAGGCGAATTAATGACTTATGATGAAGCCAAAGTTTATTTTGATAAAATGAAAAGCGACAAACCTTTTCCAATGCCGTGGTTTCGTCCATTCATGAAAGCTGACGAAGCGTATGAATATGTATTGAAAAATGTTGGAGCAACATTACCAATCAGAGATAAAGTAGACGAAAGAATCGTTAGAACCGTAAAAACCGGAGTTCCTGAATATGCAAAAGGATTAGAGAAAAAAGAATTTTATCAGTTCGAACACAGACGTTTGCCGATGGATTCTTATAAAAAAGGAATCATTACAGATATTTCTCAGGTTGGAGGATATCCGGAATATAAAGGAAAACCTTATGTTGATACAGACAAAGATGGTATCCCTGATAAATGGGAGAAAAAACATGGTTTAAATCCAAATGATCCAGCTGATGCCAAACTAGATTCAAACAACGACGGATATACAAACATCGAAGATTACATTAACGGAATCGATCCAACTAAAAAAGTAGACTGGAAAGATTTAAGTAATAATCAAGAGACGCTAACAAAGTCTTTACAAGATTAATAAAGAAAAAAATCTCCTGAATCTGCTAAATCTGCGTGAGAAAAATTAGCATGCAGATTTAGCAGATCACGCAGATTTATAGTGATTGTAATTTATAATTTATTAAAAATGAAATCAATAAAAAAAATAAGTGTACTATTAATGTTATTGGTATTCTTTAATAGCATCGCACAAAAAAAATTAGATCCGGTATATATCAACGTTACCAACGAAAGAGCCGCTAAAATTGTAACCAAACTTGCTTTGGCAAATCCTGAAAAAGAAAAAACAGTTACAGAAATTATCGCACAGCAATTTAGAGACTTAAGCGAAATTCAGGATGGAAGAGATGCTGAAATTAAAAAAATAAAAGAAGACAGCAGTTTGTCTAAAGAAATACAAAATGAAAAAGTTGATAAATTAAAAGGAACTGCAGATAAAGAAATTGAAAAACTGCACAAATCTTATTTAAAAAAATTAGGAACGCAATTATCAGAAGATAAAATAATAGCAGTAAAAGACGGAATGACCTATGGCGTATTGCCAATTACCGTTGCAGGTTACAACGATATGCTGCCAAATTTAACCGCAGAACAAAAAGATTATATCTACAAAGCTTTAGTCGAAGCCAGAGAATTTGCAATGGATGGAGGATCATCCAAAGAAAAACATGGCTGGTTTGGAAAATACAAAGGAAGAATCAATAATTATTTATCAAAAGAAGGTTACGACCTAAATAAAGAAAGTGCCGATTGGCATAAACGTTTGGAAGAACGAGAAAAAGCCAAATCGGGTAAATAATTTAAGAGTTCTTAGTAATTAGTCCTTAGTGATTAGTTAAAAATGAGTACGATTCTAAGGACTAATTACTAAGAACTAAAAATAATAAGATTCTAATGGAAAATAAATTTCTAAAAATCAGCATAAAGCGAACAATAATGATCATATCATTTTGTTCTTTCTTTTCTTCCGCGTATGCGCAATATCCAGAAATTCCAAAACCGCTTCAGGATAAAACCGATGCGATTTTAGCCGATGAAGAAAAAAGATTAGCTGAAATCTGGACAAGCAATTCTAATATTATTCAGGCCGAAGCAAAATTGGGACGTCCGTATTTACCGTGGGCCTCTTATCCAAAAGATTTTGTTCATGCCGATATTCCTGCTTTTCCCGGAGCTGAAGGTGGTGGCGCTTTTACACCAGGAGGAAGAGGTGGAAAAATATTTGTAGTTACAAGTCTGGAAGACAGTGGAAAAGGAACTTTTCGTGAAGCTTGTGAAGCCGTTGGAGCAAGAACAATTGTATTTAATGTTTCAGGAATTATTCAGTTAAAAAAGAGAATCAGCATGCGTGCTCCATATGTTACCATCGCAGGTCAGACTGCTCCAGGCGACGGAATCTGTATTGCCGGAGAAACGTTAGAAATTGATACACATGACGTTATCATCAGATACATGCGTTTTCGCAGAGGTGCTACAGAAGTTACCCGTAGAGATGATGCACTTGGAGGAAATCCAATCGGGAATATTATCGTAGACCATTGCTCTGTAAGCTGGGGATTAGACGAAAACATTTCCTTATACAGACATCAGTTTCAGGCCAATGATAAATCAAAATTAGAAAAATTACCCACTTGTAATATTACCATTCAAAACACCATTTCGTCAGAAGGTTTAGATACGTATAATCACGCTTTCGGAAGTACAATTGGTGGATTAAACAGCACATTTATGCGTAACTTGTGGGCGGATAATATTTCAAGAAATGCGTCTATCGGAATGTATGGTGATTTTAATTTTGTGAATAATGTGATTTTCAATTGGTGGAATCGTTCTCTTGACGGAGGAGATTATCGTTCGATGTTCAACATCATCAATAATTATTTCAAGCCGGGACCAATTACACCAACAGATCAGCCAATTCGTTACAGAATTTTAAAACCTGAATCTGGATATATGAAACCACAAACATACGGAAGAGCCTATGTTGACGGAAATTATATCGTTGGTTCTCCAGAAGTTACAAAAGACAACTGGAACGGTGGCGTACAATTGGAGGATCACTCAGAAGCTGAAACTAAAAATTATTTAGAGTTAATTAAACAGCCAAAACCGTTTTCAATGCCAAACATTACAATTATGAAAGCAGAAGAAGCGTATGAATTTGTATTGAAAAATGTTGGGGCAACCTTGCCAAAAAGAGATGCAGTCGACGAAAGAATAATCAAACAAGTTCGCACCGGAAAAATTGAAGCAAAAGATGGTTTGGAAAATGCGATTGGTACAGAATTTATTAAAAGAAGATTACCCGCAGATTCGTATAAAAAAGGAATCATCACGAACCCAAATCAGGTTGGAGGTTATCCGGAATATAAAGGAAAAGCATATAAAGATTCTGATAATGATGGAATTGCAGATGTCTGGGAAAAGAAATTTGGTTTAAATCCAAATGATCCATCAGATGCAAATAAAGATGCAAACGGAGACGGTTATACCAATATTGAAAAATATTTTAATAATATAGATCCAAAAGGAAAAACGGATTGGACAAAATTTGAAAATAATACCGATACGTTATCAAAAGTATTATTGCAGTAAATTTAGAAGATAGAATAAAGAATATAGAGAAAAGAAAAAAGATAATAAGAGTTCCGGAGGAACGGATCATATTGTAGGGATGGATTTTAATCCATTCTACACATAGTAATTCGCAAATCTTTTTTCAGCTTCTAGTGTGATTTCTCCTCCGTCGAAATGGCAAGATTTTCGAAAATGTAAATTTTAAAATAGTATTGAATTGAATTTTAATCAGTTAAAAAATATTGCTTCTTTTAAAAACACATTACTTTTAATGTGTTTTGCTTTGTCTTTTGGTGAAAATATCACAGCACAAAACACATTTCCAGACATCGTAAAAACCAAAGAAGGCAAACTTTCTTTCACCGCAGACGCAAAAGGAAATCAAATTCCTGATTTTTCGTATGCAGGCTACATGGCTTCAGAAAAAGCGATTCCGAATGTGGAGAATAAAATTTTTGTTCCGAAACAAGAAGAAGATGCAACCCAAAGAATTCAGGCAGCAATTGATTATGTAAGCAATCTAAAGCCAAACAAATCAGGTTTTCGAGGTGCTGTACTTTTAGACAAAGGAACTTTTAAAATTAACGGAACATTATTCATCAAAAAATCCGGAGTGGTTTTACGCGGAAGCGGAAACAATGAAAACGGAACAATTTTATTAGGAACCGGATTAAAAAGAGAAGCCGTAATTAGAATTTTAGGAATTGATGATAAAAAGTTAGGAGAAACTTTCGAATTCAATACAAAATATACACCACTCGGAACAAAAATAATTCAATTAAAAAACGCCTCAAAATTAAAACCGTCTGATGAAATTATCATCACAAAACCTTTAACCGCAAATTGGATTAAAGAACTAAAAATGGATGATTTTGGCTCAGAAACCGGTTGGATTGGCTGGAAAAAAGACGATTGGGATATTTCATGGAACAGAGTGGTAACCAAAATTAATGGAAATGAAGTAACACTAAACGCTCCGTTAACCATGACTTTGGATGACGTTTACGGAACTGCAAAAGTAACAGCCTATTCATGGTCAGGAAGAATTGAGCAAATCGGAATCGAAAATATCCTTTTAAAATCAACTTATGATACTTCAGAACCAAAAGACGAAGAACACAGATGGTTTGGAATTAGTATCGAAAACACAAAAAATGCCTGGGTAAAACAAGTCAGTTTCAAGCATTTTGCTGGAGGAGCAGTTTCGCTTTTAAAATCGGCACAGCAAATTACAGTTGAAGATTGTATTGCAACCGAACCAGTTTCTGAAATCGCAGGTTTTAGAAGACATACTTTTTATACCGAAGGCCAGCAAACTTTATTTCAGCGTTGTTATTCAGAATACGGTTATCACGATTTTGCCGTGGGCGGATTTGGAACAACAGGCCCGAATGTGTTCATTCAATGCGAATCGTATTTGCCTTTCAATAACAGCGGCGCGATTGGCAGTTGGGCAACCGGAGTTTTATTTGAAGTTTCATATATCGACGGTCACGCTTTAAGTTACAATAACAGAGAACAAAACGGACGAGGCGCAGGCTGGACGGCCGCAAATAGTGTTATTTGGGAAACATCGGCATCAAAAATAGAATGTTATAATCCGCCAACGGCACAAAACTGGGCTTTTGGAACTTGGGGTGGCATCATGGCTGGCGACGGTCATTGGAAAGAAGTAAACGGTCATATCAATCCGAGGAGTTTGTTTTATGCACAGTTAGAAAGCAGATTGGAAAAACTTCCCATAAATACTCATATTTATGATCTCGGCTCAGAACCTTCATCAAGTCCGGCTGTTGAAGTGGCGCAGGAATTAACCAAAAATTCAGTCGCTCCAAAAGAAAGTCTAATCGAATGGATTGCCGAAGTTTCGAAATTAAATCCAATTGACACAAACAATTCAGGTCTTAAAAATGCTAATGATTTAAAGATAAATTCGGCACAAAATACAATTTCAAATACAAAAGTAATCGTAAAAAACGGTTGGCTTACTTACGATAATAAAATAATCGCCGGAAATCGATTAAGCGTGCCGTGGTGGAGAGGAAGTTTGAGAGATAGTGATATTTCGAAGTCATTGCCGGATATTACCAGATTTGTTCCGGGAAGAACCGGAACCGGATTTACAGATAATATCGACGAAGTTTCAGATTATTTGACGACCAAAAATATGATCGCTTTAGAACATAATTACGGTTTATGGTACGAAAGAAGAATGGACGATCACGAACGCGTTCGCCGTTTTGATGCCGATGTTTGGCCGCCATTTTACGAACAGCCATTTGCCAGAAGCGGACAGGATTTTGCCTGGGACCAATTAAGTAAATATGACCTGACGAAATTCAATGATTGGTATTGGGAGCGCTTGTCACTTTTTGCTGATTTGGCCGAAACCAAAGGACAATTGTTAATCAATCAGCAATATTTTCAACATAATATCATTGAAGCTGGAGCACATTGGTCGAGTTCACCATGGCGTTCAGCAAACAATATAAACAGTACAGGATTTCCAGAGCCTCCGCCATATGCAGGAGATAAGCGTATCTTCATGGCAGAACAATTTTATGATGTTACAAATCCTGCAAGAAGAAAATTACATCAGGGATTTATTCGTAAATCGTTAGAAAATTTTCAGGAAAACAGCAACGTAATTCAGTTAACAAGTGCAGAATATACGGGACCGCTTCACTTTATGGAATTCTGGTTGGATGAAGTTCAAAAATGGAAAGACGAAACCAGTAAAAAAGCAATTATTGGTTTAAGCGCTACAAAAGATGTTCAGGATGCTATTTTGAATGATGCCCAAAGAGCGAAAACAGTAGATGCAATCGACATTCGCTATTGGTATTATAAAGAAGAGGGATCGGCTTATGCGCCAGAAGGAGGGAAAAATTTAGCACCAAGACAACACGCAAGAAAACTCAAAACCGGAAAAGAAACAGACGATCAGGTATATCGCGCCGTTCGTGAATACAGAGAAAAATATCCTGAAAAAGTCATTTTATATTCAACAGATGGTTCGTCAAGATTTGGATGGCCGGCTTTAATGGCCGGAGCGTCGTTGCCAAACATTCCCAAAATTGTGCTTCCTGAGTTTTATTCCGCTTTAAGCGAAATGAAATTAGTTGCCGGAAATACATTTTCAGACAATATATGGACATTAGAAAATACAGGAAAAAGTTATCTTTTTTACATCAAAAATGAAAAAGAAGTTTCACTTGATCTTTCTGCATACAAAGGAGATTTTGAAGTGTACGCAATCAACGCTGCAACCGGAAATTTAACCAAAAAAGCAAATATCAAAGGAGGAAAAACAGTTGTAATTCCACAATCAGAGATAAAAGAAAAAGTACTTTTTATAGTAAAGAAAAATTAGCCCACGGATGACACAGATTAAACGGATTAGCGCAGATATAATTAAAAATTAAAGAATAAAATGAAATCTGCACAATCTGCCAGATCTGCGTGAAATAAAAAAAAAACCAGTGCAAACCAGTTCAATCCGTCAAAACCCGTGGCCCAAAAAACATAATTCAAAACAAAACCAAAAATGAATCTGAAAATTAAATATCTATACACAATTTGTATAAGCTTTTTGTTGACAGCGCAAAGCGGATATTCTCAATCTGCAGAAAAAACAAAAGATGCTTTACCAAGAATTAAAGTGTCAAAAAACCAGCATTATTTCATAACCGAAGACGAAAAACCATTCTTTTGGTTGGGTGATACAGGCTGGCTGGCATTTGGAAAATTAGACAGAGAAAGCATAAATAAATATTTTCAGGATCGAAAAGCAAAAGGATTCAATGTTGTTCAGGTGATGGTTTTGCATAATATAAACGCGGTAAATGTTTATGGAGATGCCGCCCTGATAAACGAAGACGTTTCTAAACCTTTAACCACTGCAGGAAATAATTTCAATAATAAGGATGAATACGATTATTGGGATCACGTAGATTTCACTTTGGATGTTGCTCAGAAAAATGGAATCTACGTTGCAATGGTTCCCGTTTGGGGAACAAATGTTTCAAAAGGAAATAAAGTCAGCAAAGAGCAAGCAGAAAAATATGCGAAGTTTTTAGCCGACAGATATAAAAACAGAACCAATGTGATTTGGTTAAACGGCGGAGACACACACGGAAATGAGTTTATGGATATCTGGAACGCCATCGGAAATACATTAAAAACAAATAATCCGGATCAATTGGTGACTTTTCACCCTTTCGGAAGAACCGATTCTTCTGAAAATTATCATAATGCGAGTTGGCTGGATTTTAACATGTTTCAATCAGGTCACAGAAGATACGATCAGGATTCAATTAAAACGAATTTCAAAGAAGACAATTACAAATTTGTTCAGCGAGATTTAACCTTAAAACCAACAAAACCTACGCTTGACGGAGAACCATCTTACGAAGGAATTCCGCATGGTTTACACGATACTTTACAGCCAAAATGGACCGAAAATGATGTTCGTCGTTACGGATATTGGTCGGTTTTTGCAGGAGCTGCAGGTTATACATACGGCCATAATGCTGTAATGCAAATGTTTAGAAAAGGCGATAAACCAGCGTACGGAAACAAAGAATTATGGAATTCTGCCATCAACGCACCCGGAGCCGGACAAATGGTTTACATTAAAAAATTGATGTTAAGTTTTCCATATTTAGAAAGAATTCCAGATCAAACCTTAATCACTAATCAAGGAGAAAAATACGATTATTTAGTTGCCACAAAAGGAGAAAAATACGCTTTGATTTATACCTACAACGGCAGAAAAATGATCCTGAATATGGGAAAAATTGCCGGAGATAAAGTAAATGCAAGCTGGTATAATCCGAGAAACGGAAAAGAAACCAAAATTGGAATTATAGAAAATAAAGGAACAAAGGAATTTCAACCATTGGGAGATAAAAAAGATGGAAATGATTGGGTTTTGATTTTGAGAACAAAATAAAGACTAACTCCAATCTTGTCATTTCTCCTCCTTCGAAATGACAAAAAACGAGAATAAAGATCTGCGCAATCTGCAAAATCTGCGTGAAACAAAATACACAAACATGAAAAATATATTAATCATTCTTTGTTTCATAACCACTTTCAACACCGCTTTCGCAAACGATGGCTGGCTGAATATCCTAAACGAAGGTGGAAATAACAAAGGAATAAAATGTACCGAAGCCATTCAAAGTGCTATTGAAAAAGCATCAAAAAATGGAGGTGGAACAATTTTTTTCCCTTCCGGGGAATATTTAACAGGCGCTTTAAAACTAAAAAGCAACATTACGATTCATTTAGATTCAGGTGCGCTTTTGAAATTCTCAGACAATTTTGATGATTATTTACCTTATGTAGAAATGCGTTATGAAGGTTTGGTAATGAAATCTTTCTCGCCATTATTTTATGCGAAAGATGCAGAAAATATTACCATAAAAGGAAGAGGCGTAATCGACGGACAAGGAAAAGCGTGGTGGAATGAAGTATACAGAATTGAAAGTGCTAAAGGACCAATTCCGCAAACAAAATACCAAAAAATGTGGGAAGAACAAAACAAGGGAATCGTATATTCTGATTATTATAAAAGAACGATTGACAAAAAGTTTTTCAGACCTTCATTCTTTCAGGCTTATGGCTGCAAAAATATTTTAATCGAAGGCGTTACTTTTCAAAATTCACCTTTTTGGACGATAAATCCTGAATTTTGTGATAATGTGACCGTAACCGGAATTTCAATTTTTAATCCGCATTCACCAAATACAGACGGAATTAATCCTTCGTCTTGTACCAATGTTCATATTTCGAATTGCCATATCAGCGTTGGAGATGATTGTATCACCATAAAATCAGGAAGAGATGAAGACGGACGTAAATATGGTAAAGCAACAGAAAATGTAACTATTACAAATTGCACGATGTTAAGCGGTCACGGGGGCGTTGTAATTGGAAGTGAAATGTCGGGAGGAATCAAAAAAATCACGATTTCAAACTGTGTTTTTGACGGAACAGATCGCGGAATTCGTATCAAAGCAGCGCGAGGAAGAGGCGGCGTTGTAGAAGATATTCGCGTCGATAATATTGTAATGAAAAACATCAAAGAAGAAGCAATTGTATTAAGCCTTTTTTACGATAAAGACACCAAAGTTGAACCTGTGACAGAGAAAACACCGATTTTCAGAAACATTCACATGAGCAATATTACGGGATCGAATGTAAACAAAGCGGGACAAATTTTAGGAATTACCGAAATGCCAATTCAAAACATAACGTTCTCGAATATTAATATGGACGGAAAAGAAGGTTTTACGGTAAGTACGGCAACAGATGTGGAATTTCACGATGTAAAAGTAAACGCAACAGTGGGTTCTTCTTTCAAAATATCAGATTCAAAAAATATCATTTTAGATAATGTTGGTTCATCAACACCAATAAAAGGAGTTCCGGTTATTAAGTTGGATAATGTTTCGAATATGATGATTAATAATAATTTTCCATTTAATGCAACCGATGTTTTCATCGAAGCTGATGGAAAAGAAACGAAAAGTATTTTCCTGAAGAATAATGTTTTTAACAACGTAACAACCGCAGTTAAAAAAGGAAAAGACCTGGATAAAAAAGCGATTTCAGAATAGCAGTTCGTCTTCCTGCAAGGTTTTCGAAACCTTGTAGGTATAGTTTGTGCGCATAGAAATACCTACAAGGTTTCGAAAACCTTGCAGGACAGAAAAACAAAACATGAAAAAAATAGTCATCATACTAATTCTTTTCTTTTTTGCGATAAGTTATTCGCAGAAAAAGAAGGAATTATATCTTTTCACGTCATTCAGAGAACCTGCAACAGAAGGTTTGTATCTGGCCTACAGCGAAGATGGTTACAACTGGAAAGGTTTGGAAGGATCATTTTTAAAACCGGAAATCGGAGCCAGCAAAATCATGCGCGATCCATCCATCACAAAAGGAGCCGACGGAACGTACCACATGGTTTGGACAACCGATTGGAAAGGCGGAAATGGTTTTGGGTACGCAAGTTCTAAAGATTTGATTAATTGGTCAGAACAGCAATATATACCTGTAATGAAGAACGAACCGGAAGTGGTAAACGTTTGGGCGCCGGAAATTTTTTATGATGATGTCAAAAAAGAATATATTATTATTTGGGCATCAACAATTCCGTTTCGATTTGAAAAAGGAGTTGAAGAAGAAAAAAATAATCACAGAATGTATTATGTAACGACCAAGGATTTTAAAACATTCTCGGATACAAAATTATATTACAATCCGGGTTTTAGTGTGATCGATTGTGTGATTGTCAAAAAAAGCAAAAAAGATTATGTTTTGGTTTTGAAAGACAATACAAGACCCATGAGGAATATAAAAGTCGCTTTCGGAAAATCACCTTTAGGGCCATTCGGAAAAATTTCTGCGCCTTTGACGGAATATTTATCGGAAGGTCCAACAGTGATTAAAGTCGGTAAAAATTGGCTTTTGTATTATGACAATTACGGTTCAAAAAATTATAAAGCTTTGAGTACTTCAGATTTTGTTCATTTTGAAGATGTTTCGTCAAAAATAAGTCTTCCGGAAGGTCATAAACACGGAACGATTACCACAATTTCATCAGCAATTTTAAAAGGATTAATTGATAAAAAATAAATACAAATTTCACAAATTTTCACGAATTGCTAATTTAAAAAATCATTTCAATTCTGTGAATCTCGATAGCCATCGGGAGTGGCAAAAAAATAAATAGTATTGAATTTGTTTTCAACGCAAACCCGACAGGTTTTTAAAACCTGTCGGGTTTAACGAGAACATATCAAAAAACACAACACAATGATTGCTTTCCAAAACATAAAAACCAACATCATAACTACAGCCACAATTCTTTTGATTGGTACAGCTGTAAATGCGCAGAATGACACCGTGCGTTATGTTGGTAAAACACTTTCAAATGTCGATTATCATCACGGGCAATTAAGTCCGGCGGTTGGAGTTCACGCTACACAAATTATGCGCGCAAGCCGTGAACATCCGGAAAAAGCAGATGGTTTTGGATGGACATACAACCACCAACCTACAATGGCGTATTGGAATGATACTTTTTATCTTCAATATTTAAGTGATCCTGCGGGAGAACATATTCCACCAAGTCAGACATTAATAATGACTTCAAAAGATGGTGTGAACTGGAAAATGCCAAAAGTAATTTTTCCTATTTATCATATTCCTGATGGATGGAAAAAAGAAGGTGTTGAAGGTATTGCCAAAAATCTTGACGCGATTATGCACCAAAGAATGGGTTTTTATACTTCAAAAGACAAACGACTTTTTGCTTTGGCGTATTACGGAATTGCGATGGATGAAAAAGACGATCCGAATGACGGAAAAGGAATTGGACGTGTCATTCGTGAAATTAAAAAAGACGGAAGTTTTGGCGAAATTTATTTCATCAGATACAACAAATCATGGGATAAATCGAAATCGACGTTTCCATTTTATACTCAGGCAAAAGACAAAGGTTTGAAAAAAGCCTGCGAAGAAATCCTTTCAGATCCTTTGATTTTACAGCAATGGGTTGAAGAAGCCGATCGCGATGACGAATTAATTCCGTTGAAAAAGCCTTATAAAGCGCTTAGTTCGTATCATTTACCAAACGGCGATGTGGTGGGTTTATGGAAACACGCTTTAACTTCGATCAGTAAAGATGGCGGAAAATCATGGGAATATATGCCTGTTCGTGCGCCCGGTTTTGTAAACAGCAATGCCAAAATCTGGGGACAAAAAACGTCTGATAATCGTTATGCAACCGTTTATAATCCGTCAGAATATCGTTGGCCATTGGCAATTTCAACCAGTGATGATGGTTTGAACTACAAAGATTTATTATTGGTTCACGGCGAAATTAGTCCGATGCGATATGGTGGAAACTACAAATCTGCTGGTCCACAATATGTTCGCGGAATTTCTGAAGGTGATGGCATTCCGCCTGACGGAAAACTTTGGGTAAGTTACAGCGTTAATAAAGAAGATATTTGGGTGGCGTCGATTCCGGTTCCGGTTACAAGTGTTGTTACTGAAAACGCAAATGATATTTTTAACGAACTTCCTGAAGGACAAGAACTAAAACTTTGGAATACCTACGATTTATCTTGGGCATCTACAAAAATTGAAAAGAAAGACGGCAAAAAATGGCTGACTTTAAGAGATCAGGATTATTTTGATTACGCCCGTGCAGAACGCGTTATTCCGTTTGCAGAAAAAATGGAAGTCACTTTTACCGTTAAACCCGAACAAAATAATCACGGTTTATTGCAGGTTGAGTTTCAAAATAAACAAGGTTTACCAGCCGTAAGATTGACATTTGATTCAGACGGACAATTGAAAACAAAAACCGGAGCGCGTTTTAATACAATCGCCAAATACGAAGCCGGAAAAGAATATAAAGTAAATGTGAAACTGAATGTGAAAACACGTTCATACACGATAAAAGTAAACGACGAAAAAGAATCAACAAGAATATTTTATGCGCCGGTAGATGGTTTTGAAAGAATTATGTTCCGCACAGGTGAACAAAGATATTCTCCAAATCCTGATACAGCACCGGACACGGATGATTATGATGATTTGCCTCAAACCGGAAAATTAATTCCCGAAGCAGTATTTAATATTCAGTCGTTGATTACGAAAAAGTTGTAAAAAATATAGAACGCGGATGACACGGATTTACTTCGTAAAAACGCGGATAAAAACGGGTTTTTATTGTTTAATATCAGAATAAAATCCGCGTCAATCTGCGTCTTCGCGATAGCGAATCAGTTTTATCAGCGTTCAAAAATCTCAACAAGTAAGAAATGAAGAATTTCAAAAATATAGTATTAGCAATTTGTCTTTTAGTAACGTTAGTTTCTAAAGGACAAATTTTGCCCGTACATCTAACCACAGAAATGGCTGATAATCCATTAGCAGTCGTTCAGAATCAACCAAGATTTAGCTGGCAATTAATCGCAAAAGAATCAAATGCATCACAAATTGGCTATCAGATTTTGGTTGCATCATCCGAAGAAAAACTAAAAAATGACGAAGGTGATATCTGGAACAGCTTAAGAATAAACTCTTATCAAAATTTGCATATCGCTTTTGGCGGAAGCCCTTTAAAACCAGAAACCAAATATTTTTGGAAGGTTAAAGTTTGGAATCAGGAAGGTGAAATGTCGAAATGGAGTAGAACCGCTTTTTTCAGAATAGCTCCCAACGAATCCGATTTAAAACCAATCTGGATTGGCGCGATTACAAAAGCAGATAGTCATTTGCCGGAAGGCAGAAATTATCATTCAGCAACTTATAAAAGAGAGAAAAAAGATGCGATAATTAATGCTTCGGATTCTTTGTCACGCAGAAGTATTATACTTCGAAAACCATTTAAGATTACAAAAGAAATTAAAGAAGCGGTAGTTTATATTTCAGGTTTAGGGCATTATGAATTAACAATTAACGGGAAGAAAATTGGCAACAGCGAGTTTGCGCCTTTATGGACAGATTATGACAAAACGGTCAATTATAATACTTATGAATTATCGGCAAAAGAATTGCAAAAAGGAGAAAATGTAATTGGCGTTCTTTTAGGAAACGGAATGTACAATACGCTCGCCGAACGATATACTAAGTTTTTTGTGAGTTTTGGCCCGCCAACTTTGTTTTTTAAAATGAAAGTGGTTTACAAAGACGGGTCAGAAGAAATTATAAAATCGGATGAAAGCTGGAAATACAGCAAAAGCCCAATTACATACAACAGCATTTTTGGAGGAGAAGATTACAATGCCAACTTGGAACAAAAAGACTGGAATGAAAAAGGATTTAAAGATTCAAACTGGAAAAAAATTGTCGTTCAGGAAGCGCCAAAAGGAATTTTAAGAGCACAGACTGCACCGCCCATTACGATTCAGAAACAATATGATGTTGCGTCATTTAAAGAACTTAAGCCTAACTTTTTTGTTTTTAATATGGGACAAAATCTTTCGGGATTTACGACTATAAAAGTAAAAGGAAAAAAAGGACAAACCGTTCGCGTTTGGGTTGGCGAAGGGTTAAATGAGGACGGAACTGTTGGTCAGGGAAGATCGGGAAAACCGTATTATTACGACTATACTTTAAAAGGAGATGGTGTAGAAGAATGGCAGCCAAAATTCAGTTACTACGGTTTTCAATATGTGCAGATTGAGAACATCAATTATAAAGAAAACAAAGATAAAAACCTGCCAACGTTAGTAGATTTAAAATCAAATTTCATTTATAATTCGGCGGGAGAAGCGGGAACTTTTGAATCTTCAAATACCATTTTTAATAAAGCGCATGAACTGATCAATAACTCCATAAAAAGTAATTTCCAAAGTGTTTTTACCGATTGTCCGCAACGTGAAAAATTGGGTTGGCTGGAAGAAATTCACTTAAACGGACCGGGTTTAATGTTCAATTATAATCTCGAAAGTTTTATTCCCGCAACGATGCAAAACATCTCAGATTCGCAACGAGAAGACGGTTTAATACCGACAATTGTTCCTGAATATGTGGTTTTTGGAGGTGACTTTACCGATTCACCGGAATGGGGTGTAACCGGAGTGATTCTGCCTTGGATGTATTATGAATATTATGGCGATGCTTCTTTATTAGAGAAATATTATCCGGTAATGAAAAAATACGTGGATTATTTAGGAACAAAAGCAAAAGATCATATTGTGTCGCACGGTTTGGGCGATTGGTACGATTACGGAACGCACGCGGCGGGATATTCAAAAAATAGTCCGATTGCACTTTCGGCGACTTCGCATTATTTTTATGGTGCAAGTTTGGTGGCAAAAGCAGCAAAATTGTTGAACAAAACAGAAGATATTTCGGAATATGAAACTTTGGCTTCTGATATTAAAACCGCTTTCAATAAGGAATTCTTCAATCCCGAAACCAAACAATATGGCACAAACAGCCAGTTTAGTAACGCTGTTCCAGTTTATATGGATATTGTAGAACCACAATATAAAGCGGCTGTAATGCAGAATTTATTAGCAGATATAAAAGCAAAAGGCGACAGATTAACAACGGGCGATGTTGGAAATCGTTATTTGTTTCAGGCTTTGGCGCAAAATGGCGAAAACGAGACGATGTATAAAATGAACAATCATTACGATGCACCGGGTTATGGTTTTCAGATCAAATTTGGGCTGACTACTTTAACCGAACAATGGGATCCGCGCAAAGGAAATTCATGGAATCACTTTATGATGGGACAAATCGAAGAATGGTTTTACCAAAGTTTAGCCGGAATTGTTCCTGATCCTGAAAATCCGGGTTTCAAACATTTCTTTATTCAGCCTCAAGTGGTGGGCGATATGACTTTTGTAAAAGCAACTTACAAATCTGTTTATGGAAATATTGCTTCGGAATGGGAGAAGAAAGATGGTAAATTAATTCTGAAAGTGGAGATTCCCGTGAATACATCGGCAACCATAAAATTGCCAATTGCAGCGGGTACAGAAGTAAAAGTAAATGGAAAAGTAACTAAATACCTGAGATTTGGATCAGGAAAATATACAATTGAATGTAAAATATAAAAATAAATTAGCACACAGATCAAACGGATTTCAACAGATGAGCACAGATTTTTTTTTAAACTATCAAAATAAAATCCGCTCAACCCGCGTCATCCGCGTGCCAATGTCAACAACAAGAAATGAAGAAATTAAAAAACATAAGAAAGGCAATATTACTTTCAATTTTTGCAGTGAGTTTTGCAAATGCGCAAATTACGTCTGATGAAAATTACAGAAAACCAGTTTCAGAAACCTTAAAAAAAATTGAAACTATTTTTCATGTGACAATCAACGACGACCGAGGTTTATTAAAGGGAAAAGAACTGGATTATGCTGATTGGAGAATTGAACCGGGAAATTTACCGATTTCATTGACGAATATTTTGGCTCCGTTTGAATTGATGTATTTCAAACAGCCGGACGGAACTTACATTATAAGAAAATATGAAAACCACAAAGTTTCAGTTGATAAAGGAAAAGAACGATTGTTTTATCTGGAAAGCCTTTACTCAACTAAAGAAGAATGGGAAAAACGTAAAACGGAGTTAAAAGCTTGTATGATTACATCATTTGGTTTAGACAAGGCGCCCCCAACACCAAAGTCTAAGCCACTTTTAACTCCAAAAAGAATTTATAAAGATTACAGTGTTGAAAATATCGGATTGGAAATTCTGCCGGGCGTTTATGTAACAGGTTCGATTTATAAACCGTATCCTTTGAATAAAAAAGCTCCGGTAATTCTAACTCCGGATGGGCATTTTGGAGACGGAAGATATAGAAAAGACGAACAATATCGTTGTGCAATTCTGGCTAAAATGGGCGCAATTGTTGTGAGTTATGATTTGTTTGCGTGGGGAGAATCTTTGCTTCAGTTTCCGGAACAAACTCATAGGAATAGTATTGCATCAACGGTTCAGGTTTTAAGTGGAATCCGTTTATTGGATTATTTATCGACTCAAAAAAATGTTGATATGTCACGTGTTGGCGTTACAGGCGGATCGGGCGGTGGATCTCACACTATGTTTTTGGCGGCAATCGATGACAGAATTACGGTTTCTGCTCCGGTTGTAATGGTTTCGTCTCATTTTTCTGGGGGATGTCCTTGCGAAAGCGGTCGCGGAATTCACCTTTGCGGAAACGGAACAAACAATGCAGAAATTTCAGCAATGATGGCGCCAAAACCACAATTAATTGTTTCTGACGGAAAAGACTGGACATTGGCAGTTCCTGAATTGGAATTTCCTTTTATCCAAAGAACTTATGGATTGTACGGTAAAAAAGATTTGGTAGAAAATGCTCATTTTGCAAAAGAAGGACATGATTTTGGAGTATCTAAACGTATGGCTTTGTATCCGTTTATGGCGAAATATTTAGGTTTGGATTTAAACAAAGTCAAAAATGAAAAAGGAGAAATCGACGAGTCAACTTGTGTGATTGAACCTTATGATAAATTATATGTTTTTGGAAATAAAGCCGAAAATTTACCTAAAAATGCTTTGAAAGATATCGACAAATTATATGAAATGTTTGGCGAGAAAAATAATAAGATTTATGAAGTTAAGAAGTAAGATGTAAAAGATAGCCACGAATTCACGAATTATTTTAAGCCAATTTTAATAATTAAAAATTCGTGAATTCGTGGCGAAAAAAATATACTCTATGAAATTAAAAAATAAAATAGCTGCGATTTGTGTTGGAATTTTTTCGTGTGCTGCAACAGCGCAAAGTAATAGTGATTTAAAACTTTGGTACGATAAACCAGCTGCAATCTGGAACGAAGCTTTGCCTTTGGGAAATGGTCGTTTGGGTGCGATGGTTTTTGGAGATCCGGCGGTGGAGCGTTTACAGTTGAATGAAGAAACCATTTGGGCGGGTTCACCAAACAGCAATGCACATACCAAATCGATAAAAGCTTTGCCAATTGTTCGTCAATTAATTTTTGATGGAAAATTTGATGAAGCTCAGGAATTGGCTACGCAGGATATTATGTCGCAAACCAATGACGGAATGCCATATCAAACTTTTGGGAGCGTTTATATTTCATTTCCGGGACATCAAAAATACACCAATTATTACAGAGATTTAGATATTGCCAATGCTACAGCAAAGATAAAATATACGGTAAACGGCGTTGAATTTACAAGAGAAATTCTGACGGCTTTTTCAGATCAGGTTATTGCGGTGAAACTTTCGGCAAGTCAACCAGGACAAATTACGTGTAATGTTTTTATGAATAGTCCAATTGATAAAACGGTTGCTTCAACTGAAGGAAACCAAATTATACTTTCTGGTTTGGGGACAAATTTTGAAGGGGTAAAAGGAAAAGTGAAATTTCAGGGAAGGTTAACGGCTAAAAATAAAGGTGGCGAAATTGACGCGAGCAACGGCGTTTTAAGTATTAATAAAGCCGATGAAGTAACTTTATACATTTCGATCGCGACGAATTTCAAAAATTATCAGGATATTTCAGAAGATGAAATTGCGAAAAGCAAAGGATATTTGGCGAAAGCCGAAACCAAAGATTTTGAAACGATAAAAAAAGCGCATGTCGATTATTATCAAAAATTCTTCAACAGAGTTTCTTTTGATTTGGGAACAAACGACGCGACTAAGAAACCAACAAACGAAAGAATCAGAGATTTCTCGAAACAATTCGATCCGCAATTGGCGAGTTTATATTTTCAATTTGGGCGTTATCTTTTAATTTCGAGTTCACAGCCGGGCGGACAACCTGCGAATTTGCAAGGAATTTGGAATGATATGGTTACCCCACCCTGGGACAGTAAATACACCACAAACATTAATGCCGAAATGAATTATTGGCCTGCACAGGTAACCAATCTTCAGGAAATGCATGAACCTTTTGTTCAAATGGCAAAAGAATTAAGCGTTACGGGTGCCGAAACAGCCAGAATGATGTACAATGCCAGCGGTTGGGTTTTACACCACAATACCGATATTTGGCGTGTTACCGCTCCGGTTGATTCTGCTGCATCTGGAATGTGGCCAACTGGCGGTGCTTGGGTTTGTCAGGATTTATGGGAAAGGTATTTATATACAGGAGATAAAAAATATCTGGAAGAAATTTATCCGATCATGAAAGGAGCAGCAGATTTCTTTCTTGATTTTATGGTTATCGATCCAAATACAAAATATTTAGTTGTAGTTCCTTCAAGTTCACCTGAGAACACACATGCGGGTGGAACCGGAAAAGCGACAATTGCTTCCGGAACGACAATGGATAATCAATTGGTTTTTGATTTATTTACGCATGTTATTGAAGCTTCCAAATTGGTTTCACCAGATGCTGCTTATGTAAAAAAAGTAAGTGAGGCGCTGGCAAAAATGCCTCCAATGAAAGTGGGAAAACACAGTCAGTTACAAGAATGGCAGGACGATTGGGATAATCCGAAAGACAATCACCGACACGTTTCGCACTTGTACGGATTGTATCCAAGTAATCAGATTTCGGCAGTGAAAACTCCTGAATTATTTGAGGCAGCAAAACAATCTTTGATATATAGAACAGACGAATCGACAGGATGGTCGATGGGCTGGAAAGTAAATTTATGGGCGAGGTTATTAGACGGAAACCATGCTTATAAACTGATTCAGGATCAACTGCATTTGGTAACGTCCGACCAAAGAAAAGGTGGTGGAACTTACCCAAATATGTTAGATGCGCACCAGCCGTTTCAAATTGATGGGAATTTTGGCTGTACTGCCGGAATTGCCGAAATGCTGATGCAAAGTCAGGAAGATGCGATACATTTATTGCCGGCCTTACCAGACGTTTGGAAAGATGGAAGTATAAAAGGTTTGGTTGCCAGAGGTGGATTTGTAATTGATTTGACCTGGAAAAACAATAAAGTTTCTGAACTAAAAATTTATTCTAAAATTGGAGGAAACTGTAGATTAAAAATAGAGAATACTTTAAAAGGTTCTTCGCTTAAAAAAGCAAAAGGGAAAAATACGAATTCGTTGTTTTATGATGTGGAAGTGAAGAAACCAATCATATCTGAAAAAGCGAATTTGAAGAAAGTTATGTTGCCAAAGTATAATGAATATGATGTTCAGATGAAAGCTGGACAGACTAATGTTTTTTATGGGAATTAATCTAAAAGTTTAGACCTGACAGGTTTTTAAAACCTGTCAGGTCTGGTTACGTTTCCTGCAAGGTTTTCAAAACCTTGTAGGTATAAATTAGCAAGTCTAGTTTGTCATTTCGAGGAACGAGAAATCGCATCCAGAGAGCGACGTACTGTGTGTCTTAACGTTATGTGATTTCTCCTCCGTCGAAATGACAAATTGGTGAGTATAGACTTTTGAAATGTTTATACCTACAAGGTTTTGAAAACCTTGCAGGAATGAAAAGCAGGAACGGACAGCACGATTCGCCGCGGCGAACACGCCCAAAGAATTTTAATAATAATTTGAATATGTTACATCATTTTAAATATAAAATAATTGCTTTTATAATTCTGATTTCAACTTTAAACACAAGTTGCAAATCAGGAATCATTGCTTCTAAAAAAAGCTCAGCCGTTATTTTAAAAGAAAAAAACTTCAAACATTATGTTGATTATTTCAACACGATGGAAGATGAGAATTTAAAATTTGCGATTCCGAATGATTCTGCCTGGGTTTGGATGGAAAAGAATATTCCGTTGTTTGAATGTCCGCAGCAAAATTTTGAGGAGATTTATTATTTCCGTTGGTGGAGCGCGCGCAAACATATCAAGAAAACTCCGCAGGGATTTGCGATTACAGAGTTTTTGGTAGATCGTTCTTATGCCGATAAATACAATATGATTAGTTGTGCTTTGGGGCATCATATTAATGAATTTCGATGGGTTCATGATCCGCAATATGTGGAGCAGGATGTTCATTTGTGGTTTAGAGGAAATGATGGCAAACCGATGAAAAAGCTTCGAACTTTTAGCAGTTGGACTGCAGATGCTTTGTACAACAGGTATTTAGTAAATAAAGACGACAAATTTTTATTGGATATGTATCCGGATTTGGTTGCAGAATATGCAGCTTGGGAAGGAGACAGAAAACGAAAAGACGGCTTATTCTGGCAGTTTGATGTAAAAGACGGAATGGAAGAATCGTTGAGTGGTGCCAGAAAATTTAGAAATGCGCGCCCAACAATTAATAGTTATATGTTTGGAAATGCAACTGCTTTGGCGAAAATTGCCAAAATGAAAGGCGATGCCAAACAAGAAAGTTATTTTGAAGCGAAAGCAGATACGCTTCAAAAATTAGTAGAAACAAAACTGTGGAATCCTAAAAGTGAATTCTTTGAGACCTTTACAGAAAAAGATACCTTAGCGCAGGTTCGTGAGGCGATCGGATTTATTCCGTGGTATTTTAATTTACCGCAGAAAAATAAAGGTTTCGAAAAAGCGTGGGAACAAATCAAAGATGAAAAAGGGTTTTCGGCGCCATTTGGTTTGACGACGGCTGAAAGAAGAAGCTCTCGTTTTAGAACGCACGGAACTGGAACTTGCGAATGGGACGGCGCAATTTGGCCTTTTGCCAGTTCGCAAACTTTGACCGCTTTGGCAAATGTGTTGAACAATTACGATCAGAATTTTGTTGCGAAAACCGATTATTTCAAACAAATGGATTTGTATGTGCAGTCGCAATATTACCGTGGAAAACCGTATGTTGGCGAATATTTAGACGAAACAACAGGATATTGGTTAATGGGTGACAGAGAACGAAGCCGTTATTACAATCATTCGACTTTTAACGATTTGATGATTACAGGTTTGGTTGGTTTACGCCCGAGAGCGGATGAAAAAATAGAAGTGAATCCGTTGATTCCACAGGAAAAATGGGATTGGTTTTGTTTGGACAATGTTTTGTATCACGGCAATATTATTACGATTCTTTGGGATAAAACGGGAGAGAAATATCATAAAGGAAAAGGATTCAGGATTTTTAAAAATGGTAAGGAAATTGCGGTTTCTGAAAGATTGGAGAAATTGGTTTCGGAGTGAGAATTGGCACGCGGATGACGCAGGTAAAACGGATTGGCGCAGATTTTATTCTTGTTTTTGTGATTTCTCCCTTTGGAAGTTACACACTTGATGGAATTTCATAATTAGAGATCAAAAATAAATCAGTGCGAATCCGTTTAATCCGTCAAATCTGCGGGCAAAAAATACTATCAGCATACCATTAAAACACAACACATGAAAAAGTTTTTTTTACATACAACATTCATCATCATAACATTGATTTCTTTTTCGGCGAAAGCCCAAAATAAAATCAGCGTTACCAATTTGCAATGCGAAATGCTGAACAATCCGGAAGGAATTGATGTTGTAAAACCAAGATTGAGCTGGCAAATAAATGCAGATGTAAACGATGTAAAACAAACAGCGTATCAAATTATTGTGGCTTCAACTTTAGAAAACTTAAATACTAATAATGCCGATTTATGGGATAGCGGAAAAATTGAAAATGATGAATCTGTCAATATTATTTATAAAGGAAAAAAACTTGACGACAGACAAAATGCGTTTTGGAAAGTAACCGTTTGGACGAATAAAGGGGAAATTCAATCGAAAGAAAAGGCGAATTTTAGTATGGGAATTTTAAATTATGCCGACTGGAAATCGACACGATGGATTGGTTATGAAAAAACTTCTGCCGGAGATAGTATTTCTCAATATTCAAAATTGTCTGCACGTTATCTTCGAAAAGAAATCAACGTAAAAAAACAAGTCAAAAATGCCAAGGTTTATATCATGGGTATGGGCTTGTATGAGTTGTACATAAATGGAAATAAAATTGGCGATCAGGTTTTAGCGCCCGTTCCTACGGATTATACGAAGAATGTAAAATACAATGTTTTTGATGTGACTTCGCAATTGCAGGAAGGCAAAAATGCACTGGGAACGATTTTAGGTAACGGACGTTTTTTTACCATGCGTCAGGATTATAAACCGTATAAAATTAAAACTTTTGGTTACCCAAAAATGGCTTTGCAGCTTTTTGTTGAATATACCGATGGAACAAAAGACGTAATTAGAACGGATGATACTTGGAAAGTTACCACAAATGGACCCATTTTATCGAACAACGAATATGACGGTGAAGAATACGACGCCCGAAAGGAAATGAAAGGTTGGAATACCACAAATTTTGATGATAAAAATTGGTTAACAGCAGAATATGTTCAGGAACCGGGTGGTTTTTATGAAGCACAAATGACGCCGAATATGAAAATAATGGGCGAAGTAAAACCAATTTCAATCAAGCAAACGCCAAGAGGAACTTATATTTTCGATATGGGTCAAAATATGGTAGGCTGGCTGCAATTGAAAGTAAAAGGAAAAAGCGGCGAAAAAATCAATATGAAATTTGCTGAATCATTACAAACCGATGGATCTTTATATATCGATAATTTACGCGATGCCAGAACAACAGATGTTTATACTTTAAAAGGTGAAGGCGAAGAAATTTGGGAACCGACTTTTATATTTCACGGATTTCGTTTTGTAGAAGTTTCAGGATTTCCGACAAAACCAACTGTAGATAATTTCGTTGGAAAAGTAGTTTATGATGATATCAAAACAATCGGAACTTTTGAATCTTCGGATGCTGTGATGAATCAGATTTTTAAGAATGCTTATTGGGGAATTCGAGGAAATTACAAAGGAATGCCAATCGATTGTCCGCAGCGAAATGAGCGCCAGCCATGGTTGGGCGACAGAACGACGGGAGCTTATGGCGAAAGTTTTTTATTCGATAGCCAAACATTATATGCCAAATGGCTTGACGATATTAAAAATGCACAAACGGCAGATGGCGGAATTCCGGATGTTGCACCGGCATTTTGGCGTTATTATGGTGATAATGTAACCTGGCCGGGAACCTATATTACGGTTGCCGATATGTTGTATCAGCAATTTGGTGATAAAAAAGTGATTGAAAAACATTATCCATCCATGAAAAAATGGATCGTGTATATGGAAGAAAATTATTTGGTTAACGATTTAATGACCAAAGACAAATACGGAGACTGGTGCGTTCCGCCAGAATCTTTAGAATTAATTCATTCCAAAGATTCGACCAGAACAACGAATGGTGAATTAATTGCAAGTGCTTTCTATTATCATTTACTGCAAAAAATGAAAAAGTTTGCAACAATTAACGGAACAAATTCGGAAAATATTCAATATTACGATTCACTTTCGGAGAGAATAAAAACGGCTTTTAATGCAAAGTTTTTTGATTCAAAAACAAATAAATATGCAAATAATACAGTAACAGCAAACTTGCTTCCATTGACTTTTGGAATGGTTCCTGAAAATCTTCAGTCAAAAGTATTTGACAATATTGTGCATGAAGTTGAGGTAACGTACAAAGGCCATATAAGTACGGGCGTTATCGGAACCCAGTTTTTAATGCGAACATTATCTCAATTTGGAAGACCGGATTTGAGTTATAAACTGGCTTCGAATAACACATATCCGAGTTGGGGTTATATGGCGAAAAATGGTGCAACCACGATTTGGGAGTTATGGAACGGAAATACCGCAGATCCTAAAATGAATTCGCAAAACCATGTGATGCTTTTGGGCGATTTATTGATTTGGTATTACGAAAATATAGCAGGAATCAAGAGTAATCCTGAAACTCCGGGTTTCAAACAAATCATCATGAAACCTGATTTTGAAACCGGATTAACTTTCGTAAACGCATCTTATGAATCTATTTACGGATTGATTAAAAGTGACTGGAAAAAGGCTAAAAATAAACTCGAATGGAAAATAAATATTCCGGCAAATAGTTCGGCAATCGTTTATTTACCAACTTCGGATATTTCAGCTGTAATGGTTAATAATCAAAAATTAACTGCTGCTTTTTCATCTTACTATAAAATTGAAAACAACAATTTGGTTCTCAATTTATCATCCGGTTCTTACGCTATCGTCGTAAAGCGTTAATTTTAGACAATTCGGGACAGTACAGGATACATTGTTAATTTTTTAGTGTTATTTTTACACTTAATAAATATTTTTACCTAAAAAAATAGTAGGAATGTATTTATAGTTGAAAATTTTAATTCATAATTAAATTAAGAATGAAGATAACAAAATTAGCATTTGTCTTGTTTGGACTTTTCCTTTTAGGAAGTTGTAAATCGGCTTTAGAAAAAAAGACTTGGAAAGAAGGTATTCTGGTTGATGAATTTATTTATGATAAAGCGCCTTATCCGTCTTGCCACGCGGTTACAATTGTCGAAGCAACAAATGGTGATTTAGTTTCATCCTGGTTTGGAGGAACGCACGAAAGACATCCTGATGTTTGTATCTATGTAAGCATCAAGCCGAAAGGAAGTGATAAATGGGGCGAAGGCGTTAAAGTTGCCGATGGCGTGATGAAAGAAGGTCCGAGATTGCCAACATGGAATCCGGTTCTGTATCAAATTCCGGGTGGTGATTTAATGCTTTTCTACAAAATCGGACCAAAACCATCGGAATGGTGGGGCGTAATCAGAACTTCATCTGATGGCGGAAAAACATGGTCTGAGGCTAAAAAAATGCCTGATGGATTTTTAGGACCAATCAAAAATAAACCTGTTTTATTAAGCAACGGAACTTTATTATGTCCGTCAAGTATCGAAGGCGACGGGTGGAGACTTCGCATGGAATCTACTCCAGACTTCGGAAAAACCTGGGTAATGGGTGATACGCTTGCAAGAGGAAAACAAAAAATCAATGCTATTCAACCTAGTATATTATTCCACAAAGATGGCAGTATCCAAGCCATTGGAAGAACCAGAAACAGAGCCATTTTTAGCACTTTCTCAAAAGACAACGGAAAAACATGGTCAGATGTAGAATTAATTGGTTTGCCAAATAACAACTCAGGAACCGATGCCGTAACCCTTAAAAATGGAAAACATTTACTTGTTTACAATCACGTTTTACCTCCGGGAACAGAAGCAAAAGGTCCAAGAACGCCTTTGAATGTTTCAATTTCTGATGATGGAATCAATTGGAAAGCAGCTTTGGTTTTAGAAGATTCAAAAATCAGTCAATATTCATATCCTTCTATGATTCAAAGTTCTGACGGAATGGTGCATATTGTTTACACTTGGAGAAGAGAAAAACTGAAATATGTAAAAGTTGATCCAAGTAAATTAAAAGCACTTCCAATCAAAAACGGAATCTGGCCTGGAGACGAAAACAAAGTCGTAACCGCTGTTAAGGCTGAAGAGGAGTAAAAAAGTTCGCCACGAATTTCACGAATTTACACTAATTTTTTTTCAATGTTAATTTGTGAAAATTTGTGCAATTTGTAGCTAAAAAAAAACACAACAATGAGCAATTTCAATAAGAGTTTTATAAAGTTAACGGCTATACTTTTCATAGTTGTTTTATCTGGAGCCTTCAACAGTTGTGCAACGGCGCAGTCTTCCAGTAAAAAACAGCAATATAAAGTTGCGGTTTGCGACTGGATGATTTTAAAAAGACAAAAATTAGGCGCTTTTGGTTTGGCAAGCGAAATCAAAGCCGACGGAATAGAACTGGACATGGGCGGTTTAGGAAAAAGACCAACTTTTGACAGCAAATTGGGAGATCCCGTTGAAAGAAAAAAGTTTCTCGATAAATCTAAAGAATTGCATGTGGGAATCAGTTCTATTGCCATGTCCGGATTCTATGCACAGTCTTTTGCCAAAAGAGAAACCATCGAACCCATGATTAATGATTGTGTAAAAGCAATGAAAGACATGAAAGTAAAAGTCGCTTATCTTCCGTTAGGAACAGAAAGTGATTTGGTTAAAAATCCGGAATTACGTCCGATCGTTATTGAAAGATTAAAATGGGCAGGAAAACAAGTGGGTAAAATTGGCGGTGTAATCGCGATTGAAACTTCATTGAACGCTACAGAAGAGAAAAAATTATTAGAAGAAATAGATTCTAAATGCATTAAAAGTTCTTTCAATTTTGCCAATGCCGCAGACAACGGAAGAGATATTGTATCAGAATTAAAAATATTAGGCAAAAAACATTTGGCGCAAATTCATGCTTCCAACACAGATAAAGTCTGGCTTGAAAATGATACGATGATTAATATGCCGGAAATCAAAAAAACGCTTGACGAAATGAAATGGAGTGGCTGGCTTATTGTAGAGCGTTCTCGCGACGTTACACAAGTGCATAACGTAAAAGCCAATTACGGTGCAAATGTGGCGTATTTGAAAAAGATTTTTCAGAATTAATAAGCTTGTAAAAGTGCTGATTACGTAAAAGTTAAATATTACAAGTTCACACTTTTAATCTGCGTTTATCTGCTTAAATCTGCCCGATCTGCGTGCCATTATTTCACGCAGATTTACACAGATTTAAGCAGATTTGGCAGATTAATTTTCACGCAAAGAATAAAAATTATAATACAATGAAATACTTTACTTTACTCTTTTTAACCGTTTATACCACTTTCGCAACAGCGCAAAACATTACTATTGTTAGTGATTCAAAATCGCCAAGAGTGCAGTTTGGAGTGGAGAAATTATCTGAAACTTTATCTCAAAAAGGATTCAAAGTAATTGCTTCTGATAAAATAAATAAAAAAGATAAAGTCATTGTTATTGGTGAAAAAGGAACTGATTTTTGGAAACAAAATGCAAAATCGGCTAAAATCGACGATAGCAAATTAAGCAAGAAAGAAGGTTTTCAAATTCGTACTCAAAAAAATATCATTTACATCGAAGGAACCGATGCTTCTGGAGCTTTGTATGGCGCAATGGAATTGGCAGATCGTATTAAAAATTCAGGTGAAATTCCGTCAGATATCAATATTGATGACAGTCCGGAAATGGTTTTAAGAGGCGCTTGTATCGGAATGCAGAAACCCGTTTACCTTCCGGGTCGTGATGTTTACGAATATCCGTATACGCCTGAAACTTTTCCTTGGTTTTACGATAAACAATTATGGGTAAAGTACTTGGATATGCTGGTAGAAAACAGGATGAACTCCTTGTATTTATGGAACGGACATCCGTTTGCCTCTTTAGTAAAATTGAAAGAATATCCGTTTGCTGTAGAAGTAAGCGATGAAGATTTCAAAAAGAACGAAGAAATCTATAAATTCCTAACCGAAGAAGCCAACAAAAGAGGCATCTGGGTAATTCAAATGTTTTATAATATTATTGTTTCTAAGCCTTTTGCAGAACATTATAACATAAAAACACAAGATCGTTCAAGACCAATTACGCCCTTACTTTCAGATTATACCAGAAAATCTATCGCTGCTTTTATCGAAAAATATCCAAATGTTGGGTTAATGGTTTGTTTGGGAGAAGCAATCAATACCGTTGATGACGATGTAGAATGGTTTACGAAAACTATTATTCCAGGTGTTCGTGATGGCTTAGAGGCTTTAGGTAAAACAGAGGAACCGCCAATTATTTTGCGTTCGCATGATACCGATGGGCCTTTGGTGATGGAAAAATCACTTCCGTTATACAAAAATCTATACACAGAAAGTAAATATACCGGAGAGTCTTTAACGACTTATACGCCGGGCGGACCTTGGGGAGAAACGCACAAACAGTTAAGCGCTTTAAAATCGATTCATATAGAAAACGTACATATTCTGGCAAACTTAGAACCTTTCAGATACGGTTCACCAGATTTTATCCAGAAAACCGTAAAAGCAATGCACAGCGTTCACGGTGCAAATGCACTGCATTTATATCCGCAGGCTTCGTATTGGGATTGGCCGTATTCTGCAGATAAAACCAAAAGAGGCGAACGTTTATTAGAAATGGATCGCGACTGGATTTGGTACAAAGCATGGGCAAGATATGCGTGGGACAGTAAAAGAGACCGAAAAGAAGAAGTTCAATTTTGGGATAAAGATCTGGCTGCGAAATACGGAACCGATTTAGAAGCAGCAAACAACATTCAAAAAGCATACGACGAATCGGGAGAAATTGCTCCAAAAACCTTAAGACGTTTCGGAATTACAGAAGGAAATCGTCAGACTTTGTTATTAGGAATGTTTGAAAGTCAATTGGTTAATCCGGCAAAATGGCGTGTTTACCCAGGTTTCCATGAATCTTGTGGCCCAGCGGGAGAATTGCTTTTAGAATATGCTAAAAAAGAATGGAACAAGGAACCGCATTCGGGCGAACTTCCAACTCAGATTATTACCGAAATTACAGAACACGGAAAATTAGCCGTTAGCGCCATTGATAAAGCAGAAGCAAAAGTCACTAAAAATAAAGAGGAATTTTTGCGTCTTAAAAACGATATGCATGCTTATAAGGCTTTCGCCGATTTCTTTTCAGAAAAAGTAAAAGCCGCCTTATTGGTGTTGAGATACAGTTATTCAAATGATATTTCAGATCTGGACAAAGCGCTTCCTCATTTGGAGAAAAGCATCGAATATTACGAAACATTAGTAAATTTAACTAAAGATAGTTATCTATACGCCAACAGCATGCAAACCGCACAACGCCGAATTCCGATTGGAGGCGATGATGGAAATAATAAAACGTGGGCAGAATTATTGCCGCATTATGAACGTGAATTGGTTAATTTTAAAAGAAATTTAGAGTTGCTAAAATCATCAAAAGATGGTAAAATTGCAACCAAAGAAGGAAAGCCGTGGCAAACTGCAGAAGTAACTTTACTAAGTGAAAACAAAGGAACGTATGCTGTAAAAAACGGTACAAAAGTGTACGGGACGCCAATTTCTGAATTGACGAAAATAGCTCCTGAATTACAAAACCTGAAAGGAATTGCATTTGAGGAAACAGCACAAAATGAGAAAGGAACACATCTGAAATTTAAAAATACAAAACCTGTAAAATTAGTTGTTGGGTATTTCAATTCAGATCAAAAGCGATTTTTGTTTCCGCCAAGTTTAGAAACAGATGCAGCCGGAAACGCTTACGGTCAGGCCGAAGTTATTTTGGCAAGCGCCATGAATCTTAAAGAATTGCCTCGTGTAAACATTCATACGTACACGTTTCAGCCGGGCGAAAACGAATTGAATTTAGGAAAAGGAAGAGTGTTGATTTTAGGATTTATAGACGCCAATCAAACCATTACGCCGCGCGACGTTGGTTATATTGATGCCGGAGAAAAAGGTGCGATTGACTGGTTGTTTTATTAATTAGAATAAGTTGGGCGTGTCCCTCCGGGTCGGGCTGTACGTTCCCGCTTTTTTTGAGGCGATGAAAAATCGCCTCAAAAAAGAGCTCCACTGCCATCCCTCACGCGAACTCTCAGTTAATTTAGACCTGACAGGTTTTTAAAACCTGTCAGGTCTAATTGAAGAAGTAAAATAACAAATAAACGAGAAATACACTTTCCTGCAAGTTTTTAAAACCTTGTAAGTATTCAAAGTCAACGTTATAAAAATTAAACCTACGAGGTTTTGGAAACCTCGCAGGATCAAAAAAGCATGAAGAAAACATTTTTTTTTATTTATTTTTTTTTAGTTTTTTGCTCTCTCCAGAGCCAGGTGAAACATGCGTCAGCGGAATTACGTAGAGAAATTTCGCTGAATTCATCTTGGGAAACTATAATCTTAAATAATCCCGTTCAGCAAGATGAAAGCTTTGTGAACAACCCCAAAATTGATTCGCAATGGCAAAACGTAAATGTGCCTCATAACTGGGATCAATATTACGGTTACCGCCGAATGAAACATGGCAATTTGCACGGGAGTGCCTGGTACCATAAAACTTTTAAAGCTGATAAAAAAGACAAAGGCAAACGCCTTTTTTTGTATTTTGAAGGAGTTGGTTCATACGCTACAGTTTGGGTAAACGGAAAAAAAGTCGGCTCCCATAAAGGAGGAAGAACCACTTTTACAATCGATATTACAAACGCCGTTTCTTTTGATGGGGAGAATAAAATAATGGTCAAAGCCGATCATCCCTCTTTTATTGCAGATCTTCCGTGGGTTTGCGGTGGCTGTTCCGGCGAATGGGGATTTTCTGAAGGTTCTCAGCCGCTTGGTATTTTCAGACCGGTTTCGTTAATTGTTACAGATGAGGTTCGTATCGAGCCTTTTGGCGTTCATATCTGGAATGATAAATCAATTTCTAAAGAAAAAGCGATTCTGCATACAACAACAGAAATTAAAAATTACGGAAAGTCAAATCGTGATTTAACGATCGAAAATATACTTTTTGATGCTGCAGGAAAACAGGTTGCTATAAGTAAAAGCGATGTCAAAACCATTTCCGGAGAAACAAAAGAAATAACACACACACTTCCGGAAATTATAAATCCAAAATTGTGGTCTCCGTCAAGCCCTTATTTATACGAGTTGGTGACTTCCATTTTCGAAAATGGAAAGAAAATAGACGAACTAAGAACGCCATACGGAATTCGTTGGGTAAGCTGGCCAATTAGCCGTGACGGAAAAGACAATCGCTTTTATATTAACGATGAACCATTATTTGTAAACGGAATTTGCGAGTACGAACACATGATTGGAAACAGTCATTCGTTTTCAAACGAACAAATTCACGCCAGAATCGAGCAGATAAAAGCAGCAGGATTTAATGCGTTTCGAGAAGCGCATCAGCCACATAACTTACTTTATCAAAAAGAACTGGACGAAAACGGAATCCTTTTTTGGAGTCAGTTTTCGGCACATATTTGGTATGATACGCCAGAATTTAAAGAGAATTTTAAAACTTTGTTACGCGAATGGATTAAAGAACGCAGAAACAGTCCGTCGGTTGTGATGTGGGGTTTGCAGAATGAAAGCACGATTCCGAAGGAATTTGCAGAAGAATGCACGAAAATTATCCGTGAAATGGATCCGTTATCAGCTTCTCAAAGAATTGTAACCACTTGCAACGGCGGTGAAGGAACAGACTGGAATGTGGTACAAAACTGGTCTGGAACTTACGGCGGTGATCCTTTAAAATACCACCTCGAAATGACAACTCAGTTATTAAACGGAGAATACGGTGCATGGCGAACAGCAGATTTACATACCGAAGGAGAATTTGATCAAAAGGGAATTTTGAGCGAAAACAGATTTTCGCAACTAATGGAAATCAAAGTTCGCGAAGCCGAATCTGTAAAAGATAAAATAGCAGGACAATTTAACTGGCTTTTTGCATCACACGAAAATCCGGGACGTTCTCAAAACGGCGAAGGATTTCGTGATATTGATAAAGTTGGACCCATAAATTACAAAGGACTTTTTACGGTTTGGGGCGAACCTCTCGATGCGTATTATATGTACCGCGCCAATTATGTTTCGAACAAAACAAATCCGATGGTTTATATTGTTTCGCATTCATGGCCAAGTCGTTGGGATTCGGCAGGTGTCAAAAACGGAATCGATATTTACTCCAATTGCGATGAGGTTGAATTGTTTAATGATGCCAATAAATTATCATTAGGGAAATTGAAAAACCCGGGAATTGGACAGCATTTTCAGTTTAATAATGTCAATATTCAATACAATGTTTTGTATGCCGTGGGTTATGTAAACGGAAAAGCGGTTGCCAAAGATTATGTGGTTTTGAATACACTTCCGAAAGCGCCAAATTTAAACGCATTATATACCGATCAGGCTGATATTACAAAATCTAAAAAAGGATACAATTATATTTACAGGGTAAATTGTGGAGGTTCTGAATTTACAGATTCATCTGGAAATACATGGTTTACCGATACACACAAAAACGGACAATATACCTGGGGATCTTTGTCATGGACAGATAAATTCGAAAAATTACCCGACTTTTATGCGAGCCAAAGAACTACTTTCGATCCAATTTCGGGTACAAAAGATCCTGAATTATTTCAAAGTTTCAGATACGGAGTTGATAAACTGAGTTACGAATTTCCTGTTGCCGATGGAGAATATTTGGTCGAATTGTATTTTACAGAACCTTGGTACGGGACCGGCGGGGGTTTAAATTGCAAAGGCTGGCGTCTGTTTGATGTTGCTATAAACGAGAATGTTGTTCTAAAAGATTTTGATATTTGGGCAGAAGCCGGACATGATAAAGCCTTAAAGAAAACCTTCTTGGTAAAAAGCAAAAACGGAAAAATTAGCATTAATTTCCCAAATGTAAAATCGGGTCAGGCGATCATTTCTGCCATTGCAATCGGAACTAAAAAGAGATTTGAAAAACCGGCAGACACATCACCAAAAAATATTCAGAATCTGGTTTTAAGTTCTTATGATAAAACGATTAACAGAGTTGCGTCCTGGCTGGGTATAAACTCTAAACAATATTCAGATTCAGATGTTGTTTTTACACAATTGCCTTCTGAAGTTTTTGGAGCAGATTATTTACAGTTTTCTTCTAAATCAAAAGTTTCGGGTTCGTTTATAGCTAAAGAAGATTCGGATGTTTATTTTTTGATTGATAATAAAATCAAAACACAATTTGCCTGGTTATCAGATTATAAAAAATCAGAAGAAATAGCAAAAAACAGCAGCAACATTGAGTTTGCTGTTTATGCTAAAAAAGTAAAAAAAGGAGAAAAAATAACATTTGATAATTCAGAAACGCTGAGTACTTTTATCGTCGTTCCAATTTATGATATGGGCGAAAAAGATGATTCACGTCAGACCTTAGTTTTAGAAGCAGAAAATGCCAAAACAACCGGAACGGATATTGTAAAAGGAAATTTCAAAAAAGCCGATTATATTGAATTCACAAAAAAGACTTCAAACAGTATTGAATTTGAAGTAAAACCCGGAGTTGCCGGAATTTATTTAATGCGTTTTAAGTTCATGAACAGAAACGAAACGCCATTAAAAGTACATTTCAAAATGGAAGATGCCTACGGAATTATGATGCGAAACGATACAATCGAATTTTTTCCTTCACCGGAAAAATGGAAAGTTTTGAATACAACTTCGGGAGGTTATATTAATGCGGGAACGTATAAAATTACGCTGGAAGGAGATGATTTGAAGGGGTTGATGTTGGATAGTTTTGAATTTCAATAACGAGGTTTTGCCACGAAGGCACAAAGGCTCGAAGGTTTAATAAAGATTGTAGAGATGCACAGCAGTGCGTCTACGTTCCAATTGTCCATCTCTACAATAAACATAACGTAACCACGATTGTCAGGCTGAGCGAAGTCAAGCCCACGCAAAGTTTTTCCTCATTTTTGTCATTTCGAGGAACGAGAAATCTCCGTAAGAAGCTCGATAAAGATTGGGGATTTACTGTTTAGAGTTACTTACGCGGGCTTCTCCCGAAGTCTCGGGACGCTCAGCCTGACAAAAAAGACAAAAGAAGATTAGAATAAAAAAACATAATTTATGATTAAACATAAAAACATTTTACAAAATACCTTAATTGCCTTAGCAATATTGCTTACCACAACATCTTTTGCCCAAGGAAAAAAAGCCAGAATTATCGAAGATTTCAATAAAAACTGGAATTTCAAATTGGGTGATTATCCATCGGCACCACAAAAAGATTTTAGTACTGCCGATTGGAGAACTTTGCAATTACCACACGATTGGAGTATTGAAGGCACTTTTGACAAAGACAGTAAAACAAAACAAGCGCAAGGATTTTTACCGGCTGGAAAAGGTTGGTATCGTAAAACGTTTACCGTTCCTGCAAGCTTTAAAAGCAAAACTATTTCGGTAGAATTTGATGGTGTTTTTAAAAACAGCGAGGTATTCATTAACGGACATTCTTTAGGAATTCGTCCTAACGGCTATATTTCATTTTCTTATGATTTGTCTCAATTTTTAAATTTTGGTCAGCCCAATATTATCGCTGTAAAAGTCGATAATGATGCACAGCCAAATTCAAGATGGTATACAGGATCTGGAATTTACAGAAACGTGCGTTTGGTTATCTCCGAAAAATTGCATGTTGCCGAATGGGGAACTTTTGTAACAACGCCGGAAATTTATAAAGAAAAAGCTTTGGTTCATTTAGAAGTTGAGGTTAAAAATGATTCGGATAGAGAAAAGGAATTTATATTGGTTTCTACCATTTTCGATAAAAATAATGATGATGTTGCCGAGGTACAAGCAACAGGAAAAATTGCAGCAAATTCATCTTCAAAAAAGATTCAGGATTTTACTTTAAAAAAGCCAAAACTATGGGATACGGAAAATCCATATTTGTATAAAATCATCACTAAAATTTATGAGAAAGGGGAATTGGCTGATAATTACGAAACACCGCTTGGAGTTCGTTTTTTTGATTTTGATGCCGAAAAAGGATTTTCATTAAACGGAAAACCAACGAAAATTTTAGGGGTTTGTCTGCATCATGATAACGGCGCTTTGGGTGCAGTTGAGAACATTCATGCATTAAAAAGAAAACTAGTTTTAATGAAAGAAATGGGCGTAAACGCCATTAGAATGTCACATAATCCGCATTCGTTAGAAATGATGCAATTGTGCGACGAAATGGGTTTTATTGTTCAGGATGAAGCTTTTGACGTTTGGAAAAAGAAAAAAGTAACCAACGATTATCATAAAGACTGGGATGCGTGGCATAAAAAAGATTTAGAAGATTTTATTAAAAGAGACCGCAATCATCCATCGGTTATGATGTGGAGCATTGGTAACGAAATCCGCGAACAATTTGATAGTACGGGAATTGCGATTACGAAAGAATTGGCAAAAATTGTAAAATCGTTAGATATAACACGTCCGGTAACTTCTGCTTTGACGGAGAATGTGATTGAGAAAAATTTTATTTATCAATCCGGTGCTTTAGATCTTTTGGGTTTTAATTACAAACACGAAGATTACAAAGATTTTCCAACTCGTTTTAAAGGACAAAAAATAATTGCTTCAGAAAGTGTTTCGGCTTTGGAAACGCGTGGCCATTATGATTTTCCTGCGGATGGAATTAAAGCCTGGCCTCCAAAACATGGCGCTCCGTTTGACGGAAATGCAGACTGGACGGTTTCGGCTTTTGATCAGGTAAAATCGTATTGGGGTGCCACACACGAAGAGAATTGGAAAACCATCAAAAAACAGGATTTCATGGCGGGAACTTTTATCTGGACGGGCTTTGATTATATCGGAGAACCTGATCCTTATCCGTATCCGGCGAGAAGTTCTTATTTCGGGATTGTAGATTTGGCCGGTTTCCCAAAAGATGTGTATTATATGTACCAAAGCGAATGGACAATAAAACCTGTTTTGCATATTTTTCCGCATTGGAATTGGGCAAAAGATCAGGAAGTTGATGTTTGGGCATACTACAATAATGCCGATGAAGTTGAATTATTCCTTAACGGAAAATCTCTTGGTAAAAAATCAAAACAAAATGACGATTTACACATTTCATGGCGTATAAAATTTGAACCTGGAACCATAAAAGCCATTTCAAGAAAAAACGGGAAAGTTGTTTTAGAAAAAGAAATTCATACTGCGGGAGATGCTGCTAAAATAGATTTATCAGCAGATAAAAAAGTGATCAAAAACGATACTTATGATTTAGTTTATGTTACGGTTTCTATTACTGATGCAGCTGGAAATCTTCTGCCAACTGCAAATGATTTAATCAATTTTGAAGTTTCTGGCGGAGGAAAATTAGTTGGCGTTGATAACGGTTATCAGGCCAATCTGGATTCTTTTAAAGCGAGTTCGTGTAAATTATTTAATGGAAAATGTATTGCGATTATTCAGTCGATTGGAAAGAGGGAAACAATAAAAATTAAAGCTTCGACTGGAAATGGGATTCCGGATGCTGTTCTTGAATTGAAAGTTGATTAAATAAAATCTTTAAATACTATAAAACTCCATTAACAATAATGGAGTTTTTTTTATCTGTAATAATTTATTTAGGTTGTCTGTTAAAAAGGGTAGTTCTACTGGCAATGTCATTAAGTTAAGCTTTAAAAAAAATAAAATTATTGCAAATCAAATCCGTTTTTATCCGCGTTTTTACGAAGTAAATCGGTTTTATCCGCGTCAAAATTAGACGCTGATTTTACTGATTCGCTAAAGCGAAAACGCTGATAAAAACGGATTTTTCTAATTACTTCTTGATTAAATTGTCAAACCCGCAGCTCGGATTAATTACTAAAATTCAGATTAATTAAGTTTTCAGTTTGTAATAAATAAATTTATATTAGCATAAGCAAACAAATTATATAAACCTGAATTTTTAACTTCAAACAGAAATAATAAAATGATTTGTACTATTTATTCACACAATGTTGGATTTGACACTATTAAAGAATTAATCCTGTCCAGCTTCCCAAAAGGTAATACTGTTATTAGTACTCAGGATGAATTTGATATCATCAATCTTGAAATAAAAGGAGGAATTCTGGGTTCTTCAAAAAAAATAAAAATTGCTTATCGCGAAAGACTTAAACCTTCTTATCAAATTCCAGAAATCAATGATTCTGATTTAACAGCAAATTTAAAGGGACTTTATGGCTATGTAGATTCATTGCCAACAGTAAATGAAAAAGTAAAAGATTTGTTTCTTCACAAAATACAAACCCTGAATTGCGAATTTTCGATTATTCAGGAAAAAGGTGAAGTAAAAGAGTTAAAAACAGCAATCGAAAATATAGCAAACGAACTTGATGCGGTTTTATTTGTTCAGCCTGATACGGCTATCAGTAAATCTAGCGGACAGCATTTTTTAGACAAGAATTTAAATCTGATCATTGACGGTGACGGAAATTGTGAAATTGATGCCTTAGATGTCAAAATCAATTCGGTTTATTTTGATGGAGATCAAAATGAACTGGAAGAAGATCAAAAAAACAGAAAAGAAAATAACGAAAAAATTCTGGAAGTAAAAGGCATAAAAATCAACAAAAATCTGCCTTGTATAGAATCTGAAGCCGAAACGACTATAAGAACACCAAAAGAAATTGCACAAAGAGTAAGTATTTTGGCCATGACAAATTTAGTGGCTTTTAATAGTATTGATCCAGACGTAGCGATTGATTATTTACAAAGTTATAATCTTTGGGATTTTGTTACAGAAAACGAAAAAGAGTTTCTGGCAGATCCAACAGATGACAAAAAAGCACAGGAAAGCTGGAAATGTGAAGGAATCTGGACTTTAATGTGGGCTTTGAAAAAGGTGGAGAACCTGGATTTTCCGGATGTGTTTTGCAATCTCGAAAATATAAGCCCCGAGGATTATCCCGTAGGTCCGGATAAAGATCCAAATGATTTTATAGATGCCATAGTTTCGACAAGATCTAAAAGTGAAATTTTAGATGCCGATGATTTGTATTACAGATACAATTGGGCTTGTGTTGACGAAAGAATTAATGGCAGACAAATCGAAGGCATAAATCCGGGAATTGTTTATGAAAGACAATATGCCTTAAATTGGCTTATAAATTATATGGATCAGGATTGGGATTCTATTAGTTGTGATACCTAAAAGCAAAATCAAAAACATAAACTAATTTGGAAACATTCAAAAATTCTGCAATTTTAGAAGAAATAGAAGTTAAGACAGATTCCTCGGTAAAGTCTTTTTTGGTTGTAGTTTTTACGGCAATCGCAGTTTTAATGATTTATAAATTGCCTAAAGAACTTCTTCAGTGGGAAAAGTTTAATCCTAATGGCATTTTTACAATTGCTTTTTTAGCGATTTCAATATTGTGTGTTTTGTCATGGTTATGGCTTTTGGATACTCAGCCAAAATTTATTATCAAGAAAGATGGTTTTTGGGTCAGAAAAACAATTCTTCCATTTTCTGCTCTTGAACTGATAAAATGGAATGATATTAAGCATGTTGAATACGATTCCGTAAAAGAAAAAAGAGGAAGATCTTTTTTCCTGGTAATTCATAGAAAAGAAAGTTCAAAAACAAATAAAATAGAACTAAGTGAAATTGATCAGCCTAAAGAAGATGTTTTAGCTGTCATTAGAAAATTCACAACAATTATGAATTATGCTGACCGAATCAAAGTAACACAATAATTTCATCTTAAATAAGAAACAATGAAACAGAATATTATCATAATAGTTTTATGCAGTATTGTTCTTTCCTTTACAATTAATGAGTTTGGATATTTGTTTATGTCTATTCCGTCTTTTGTCATTTTATCGTATAATTTATCTGATTTAATTTTAAAAATTATTCACAAAAAAGGCCAGCCTAAACGAGAACTGAATAAAAATTTTCAATACATCCTTTTTATTGGTTTAATTCCATCTGTATTTGTTTTGAGGTATTTTGAAAACACAATTGGCGGGTATAATTTGTTTTGGAAACTTGTGTTTTTGAGTTTGATTTTCAATGGTTTGTTTGTTGTGATTTTGAATAGCTACCTTAATTCTAATGATGGATCAAAGTCAAATAATATATTTTGCATTTGTCTGTGTACTTTTATGTTGATTCCCAGTGTTGGAATCTTTATAAACACCAAGATTTCTAATGAAATCGAAAAGCAGCAGACCAATATAATTAACCACAAAAAAATAAGTAAAAGTAGTAAAGGAGTAAGAAACTATGAACTTTTCATCAAAACGCAATATGACAGCAACGAACGATTGGATGTCAAAAAAGAATTGTATGAAGCGATTAGAGATGATAATGAAATAGTTTTGACTTTGCGAAAAGGAATATTGGGTTACGATTACGTTACAAAATTTGATGTGAAGTAAAACCATTCCTAATATAAAATAACAAATAACACCAACCCTTAAAACTCATTTTCCTCGGTCATATCTATAGTTTTTGGATTTAGGGTAGCTAGTTGTAAAACGATGGCAGTAACAACTACAAATAATAGAAGTACAAAAATGTGCCTCATTCCGCCATTATCAGCAGCTTTTCCTAAAAATTCGGTGATAACAGCCCCGGCCGAAATACCAACAAAATTCATAATTCCGTATCCGGTAGCCCTGTAACGAGGCGCAACAAACTGACAAAGAATAGGCATGTTGTTGGTGTCGTATATTCCAAATCCAATTCCAAAAAGGATAGCACCAAAAATAATAGCTTCTATGTCACAGCAGTAGCCAAATAAAAACAATGCCGGAATGGTAAGAAACAATCCAATAGCGCTGGTGTAAATTCTTCCTTTAAGATGTTTCATCACCCATTTATCTGAAATGGCACCACCAATTAAAACGCCAAAAAAGGAAGACATCGAAATGGTTACCGTTGCAATTGGTCCCGCTATAGACATGTCTAAATGTAAAGTTTCAGTAAATAAGGTGGGTAACCAGTTTTTGGCTGCCCAACCCGGTAAACTAGGTGCAGAGAAATAAAAGAGTAAAACCCAAAAGGAGATATTACCGAATAATATTCCCAACCCTTTGAACATTTGCCTGAATTCATAGCTGACAGATGACTTTTTTGTAGGGTCAAAAAAGTAAGTTTTCTTTTCCTGTAGAAAAAATATCAGTACTAAACTGTAAAGTACACCTAGTAAACCTACGGAGTGAAAACTGAAATGCCAGGAAAAATGCTTAGAAACAGTAGCTCCAAAACCACCCAGCGCCTGTCCTAAATAAATCCCCGTGGTATGAATTGCAATAGCAAAAGAGCGAGTTTTTTCCTGATGGTAATCTGCAATTAAGGATAATGCAGCCGGAATATAAAAAGCTTCACTAAAACCCATAATTCCACGTAAAATATAAATTTGATTGAAAGTTGTGGCATACCCCATCGCCATTGTAACCCCAGACCAAATAAAAAGACTGCCTATGATTATTCTTTTTCGGTTAAATCGATCCGCAATAATTCCGGAAACAGGGCTCATTAGAGCATATATCCAAAGGAAAATAGCCATTAAGAGACCGAAATTTTCAGCTTTAGCCAATTCAGGAATGTCATCCATCATCGCTGATTTCATAGTAGAAAGCATTTGTCGGTCTAAATAATTCAGTAAAGCTACAAACCACAACAAGCCAACAACAATCCATGGATAGGATTTTTTTTCATTCAATTTTGCAATCATTTTCTTTTTTCAAAATAATGGCCGAATATACGAATTCAAACGCAACAGGGAATAATTGTTTTTCCATCTGTGCTACATAAATTAAAAGTTTAATTGCTGTCTTATTCACAATAATCTATTCTAATACAGTAATACAAAACTCCATTAGCAATAATGGAGTTTTTGTATGCTCGTCATTTTGGCTAATGCAAACTCCAAAATGGCTAATTCTTACTTTATACTTCGGCTGATCTTTGCATTATAATTTTAAAACAATTAAAAATGCAAAAGACAATTTTTATTACAGGAGCTTCATCAGGATTAGGAAAATCAACAGCAAAATTATTTCAAAGCAAAGGCTGGCAGGTAATTGCTACAATGCGTAATCCGGAAAAGGAAACGGAATTAAATCAATTAAAAAACGTAATTCTGCTTCCGCTTGATGTTTCAAATTCGGAACAAATAAAATCTACTATCAAAAATGTTACAGAGAAATATTCGGTTGATGTTGTGCTGAACAATGCGGGTTATGGTTTAATTGGCGCTTTAGAATCTTTGAATGAGGAACAAATCGAGCGTCAAATCGAGACCAATTTGTTGGGAGTTATTAAAGTTTCTAAGGCTTTTGTATCTCACTTTCGTGAAAAGAAAAGTGGAACGTTTATTAATATAACGTCGACTTTTGGATTAATGGGTTTTCCGACTTGCTCTATTTACAGCGCTACCAAATTTGCGGTTGATGGTTTCTCTGAAAGTTTGGCTTCTGAATTAGTGCAATTCGGAATTCAGGTAAAAGTAGTCGCACCTGGCGGAATGCAAACCGATTTTACGACAAGATCTATGGATGGTGGGCAACATGAAGCGTATGAAAAACTAACAGCTGAAGTAAGTAAAGGCTATAGTGAAGAGCAAATTAGCAATTATACAAAAGCCGAAGATGTTGCCCAAATTATTTACGAAGCAGCGACCGATAATAAAACTCAATTGCGATATGTTGCCGGAAACGACGCAAACGCTTTATACGATGAGCGTTTGAAATTGGGTGCCGAAACTCAGGTGCAAAATATCAAAACAATGTTTACTTTTTAATTTCGAAATCAGATGAAAAATAAAGCAATAGAATTGACTACTTTTAAACTAAATGGTTTTACAACACAACAATTTATTGAGGCCAATGCAGAAATCGATGCATTTTTAAAACGTCAAAATGGATTTTGTTCGAGAACTATTTTCGAATTAAAAAAAGGTGTTGTTTACGATATGCTCGTTTGGGACAGCACCGAAGACGGCACAAACGCAATGCATAAATTAATGACAGAGTTGAGCGATTCGGTCGTACATGATATGATCGATCAAAGTTCTGTAAGCTGGAATATTGCGCCAGTAGAACATTTTGTAAATTTGTACAATAGTATTGCTAAAAATGAAAAATCAGCCTAAAATATTCCAGTCCATATCAGAACTGCATAAAGCGATGGGACAGCCAAAACCAATGCATCCGCTGATTAGTGTTTTGGATTATGGCAAAGCGATTTTTGACCCTAAGGATTTTGAGCAGGGAATCATTTTAGATTTTTACAAGATATCTTTTAAAACAAATTTCTCTGGAAAATTGCGATACGGATATGGTTTTTATGATTTTGAAGAAGGCGGAATGTCGTTTGTGGCACCAGGACAAATTTTAAAGATGCAGGAAGAAGAAGCGGATTATAGCGGAATGTCGCTTAATATTCACCCTGATTTTATTCGGCCTTATACTTTAAATGAAAATATTAAAAAGTATGGTTTTTTCTCGTATTCTGCTGCCGAAGCTTTGTATTTGTCAGAGAAAGAAAAGGAAACAATTCTGGCGGTTTTTGCTAATATTCAGGACGAACTCGATCAGCGAATTGACAATTTTAGTCAGGATGTAATTATCTCGCAATTAGAATTGTTGCTTAATTACAGCAATCGGTTTTACAACAGACAGTTTATTACACGAAAAGCGGTTAATAACGATGTGCTTTCGAAACTGGAAAACCTGCTCGAAGATTATTTTAATACCGAAAAACCGCTTGAAAATGGTTTACCAACGGTACAATTTGTGGCAGATGAATTGCAATTGTCATCAAGATATTTGAGCGATTTATTGCGAAGTGTTTCTGGACAAAATACGCAGCAGTTTATTCATGATAAACTGATCGAAAAAGCAAAAGAATACATTGCAAAAGGAATTTTATCGATTTCTGAAATTGCATATAAACTTGGGTTTGAACATCCACAATCGTTCAATAAATTATTCAAGAAAAAAACGAATATAAGTCCGGTTGCGTTTCAGGAATTATTCAATAAAAATTAAATTATGGCATCAATAAATTTTGAACAATTAAAAGAACGTTCTTTAAAAATAAGAGCAAAATACCGAGAATTGGAACTTACACATCACGGTAGCGAATGGACGGTTGAAGAAGATGCATTGGCTTTTTTAACCGATGCAGGTTTAGTGGGGCGCCACGTAATGTCGCAGCAAGGAAGATGGCCAAAAGCAAATACAGAAGAAGAACTAAAACATAAATTAGGAGAGTCTATTTGGTGGCTTACCGTTTTGGCAGAAAGAATGAACATTAATATTGAAGAAGCAACTCAAGAGTTTTTAACCAAAACAGAAGAATTGTTTGAGTAATACGTTTGATTGATTTTCTTTGATTTACATAAACAAAACAAAAGACTCCATTAGTAATAATGGAGTTTTTTGTTTTAATGAATTAAGATTATAAATAGTAAGATGATTTTTATTCGTATTTTAAATATTTCAAAATATCAGTTTTTGTTGCTGCATAAGCTCTTGAAAGCACAATGATTAAAGTTAGAATTAATAACACAACAAATCCTAAAATAAAAGGAATTATGCTAATGTCGATTCTAAAAGCAAAATTCTCCAGCCATTTATTCAACAAATAATAAACAGGAAACAGCGCAATTAAAAAACCAACAATACAATACAAAACATATTGTTTCGACAGTTCTTTCAACAGCACATTTGTTTCGGCGCCAAGTGTTTTTCTGATGGCGATTTCTTTCATTCGTCTTTGTATCGAATAAGAGGCAACCGCAAATAAACCAAAAAGTGCAATTAGGATTACGACGATATTCAGTAATGAAAACAAGTTCTTTTGCTTAATATAAGATTCGTAAGTTCTCGCATATTCTTTGTCAACAAAATCATATCGAAAAGGATATTCGGTATCCACTTTTGCCCATAATTTTTCAATACTTTTAATCGTAGTTTCCAGATTGTCAGATTTTACTTTTATGTAAACCCTGTTGATGTTGTGCGCCATATTAAAGGTTTTAATGTGATAGAAAACAATTGGCGGCACTTTTAATTCCGGGCTCAGTAAATTAAAATCTTTAACAATACCAATGATTTTTAATTTCTGATCGCGTATCAGAAGTTCTTTCCCAATAGGATTTTTAAGCTTCATTAAATTTAAAGCACTTTCATTTATTATAACCGAATTAACCGTATCCGAAGCTAATTTTCTATCGAAATTTCTGCCTTCTTTCATTTTAACATTCAGCATTTCAAGTAAACCATAGTCTATAGCGATACCTCTTTCTTTAAAAAGTTCATTGTTATAAAGAACGGGTGAAATCGAGTTATCAGATCCATCAAAACAAATAAGTCCGGTTGAAATTTGTTCAACACCTTTAATTTTGCCCAATTCCTGTTTTAAAGTATTGTATTTAGCAGAAATGGTTTGTTCTGCATTTTCAGATGTATATTCTGCCAACGGAATATTTAATGGAATTGTAAGAACCTGATCACCTTTAAAACCGAGATCTTTATTCTGTAAATATTGAATTTGCTGATAAACGATATGAGAACCAATTATAAAAAAGGCCGCAATTGCAAATTGAAAAATAAGCATTCCGTTGCGAAGCCAGATTCCGTTTTTGCTTCTTTCGAAATTTCCTTTCAGAACTTTAAAAGTTTCGAAATTGGACACATAAATGGCCGGAAATAATCCTGCTGTCAAAATTGTAATGATAAAAATCAATATCAATTGTATGTAAAACTGACTGGCAAGAAGTGCAATGTTTTTGTTTAAAAAGTTGTTGTAATACGGCAAAGTCAGTTCTACAATTACTAATGCCAGTAAAATAGAAAAACTCGTGGTTAAAACCGTTTCAAAAAGAAATTGTACAATAATATTACTTTTAGATGCACCCGAAATTTTGCGTATTCCAACTTCTTTAGCACGCTTTACGGCATTTGCAGTTGCGAGATTGATGTAATTAACAATCGATAAAGTGAGAATTAAAACGGATAACCCCATCATGATCATTAAAAACTGATAATTTCCCCGTGTTTCAGGATATCCGTCTGCAATCGAATGTAATCTGGCTTTTGACAATGGCTCAAGAACAACGTTAAAATAACCTACTTTTTTAGCCATCTCTTTGGGAGTAAAACCTGCTTCTTTGGAAAGTCGCGTAATAAAATCGTGGTTGTAAATTCTTTCGAGTTTCTTTCTTGTAAGATCAACTTTTGACGGGTCTTTTACTTTTAATAATAACTTTAAAATAAACGGATTTATGTGTCCGGAAGTTGTCAGTTCCTTCATTTTATTGATGATGGCATTTGGCGCAATCGAAGAATTGCCGGGAATATGATACACCGCCCGCACTGAAAACAACTGGTCAAAGCATTTTATTTGTTTTCCAATGGGATTTTCATTTCCAAAAATTCTTTTAGCCGTAATATCTGAAATAGCAATGCTGGAATCATCTTTTATGGCTGAAATCGCATCGCCCTGAATAATTTTGAAAGGAAAAAAAGAAAAGAAATTTTGTTCGACATTGATAATTTTATCTACAAATTCCTTTTTTCCGTTATAAATAATTTTATCCTTTTGATACCAACTGTCCGCATACATTATAGTTTCGATATTTGGATCTTCATCCAACGCAGGTTTCAGGAATAAGGCACAATCTGACCATGCCGGCATATCGCTTAGTTGAATCAAAACCTGATAAACATTGTCTTTTTCAGGATTCCAGTCGTTGTAATTTTGTTCGTCGTTCCAATAAAGCAACGCGAAAATTAATCCGGATATACCAATTGACAATCCTAACATGTTTAAGAATGAGAAAAGCTTGTTGTGCTTTAATCGGTAAATAAATATATTGATATAGTTTAGTATCATTTATTCGTATTTTAAATATTTCAGGATATCAACTTTTGTTACTTGGTATGCTTTTGCCAAAACAACGGCAAGTGTCAGGAATAGTAAAGACACAAAGGCAAGAATAAAAGGTAAAATTGGAATGTCGATGCGAAAGGCAAAATCTTCGAGCCAGTTTTTTAATAAAATATAAGCTGGAATAATTCCGATTAAAAATCCGATAATGCAGAAAGCCACATATTGTTTAGAAAGTTCTTTCAGTAAAATATTGGTGTCAGCGCCAAGGGTTTTTCTAATAGCGATTTCTTTAAATCTTCTTTCCATAGAAAACGATGCCAAGGCAAACAATCCGAAAACGGCAATTAGAATTACAACCACATTCAACAGAGCAAATAAATTTCTTTGGTCTTCATACTTTTTGTAAGTTTTGGCGAAATTTTTATCCACAAAATTGTATTCGAAAGGATATTCTGAATCCACTTTTTTAGACCAAAAATTCTTTAGTGAAGCAATAGTTTTCTGAATGTCTTTTGGCGAAAGCTTTACAGAAACGTATTCTATATTGCCTTGCGTCCATTTCTGAGTATTTATATGAAATAAAATCATGGGATTAATTTCATTGTCTAAACCAGAATAATGGAAGTTTTTAACGATTCCCACAACTTTATATTTTTCGCCATTCCAGCCGATTATTTTATCCAAAGGATTTTTTTCCTGCAAAGTTTTGGCTGCTACTTCATTCAGTAAAACATTAGAAATAGTATCGGATGCCAGTTTATCCGTGAGCGATCTTCCTTTTATAACTTTTATTCCCAACATTTCCAGCATTCCAAAATCAAACCCGATTTGCTGAATTACTGTCACTTTATTGTTATAAAATAAACCCCCTCTTGAAATTTCGTTTTCTCCAATAGAAAATGCTCCGGCAGAAACGGCTTCGACACCGTTAATTTTTTGTATTTCCTGTTGGATGCTTTTGTATTGCTCAAATTTACCTTTGCCTTTTTGTTCCCTAAAAGCGATATTCATGATTTGAGATCCTTTAAAACCTAAATCTTTTTCTACCATAAAATTGACCTGTTGGTAGACGATAAAAGAACCGATAATAAAAAAAGCAGCAATCGAAAATTGTATAACAAGCATGCTGTTTCTAATCCATATCCCGCTTTTACTGCGGGAAAAATTTCCTTTTAAAACATTTAAAACTGCAAAATTTGAAATGTAAACTGCCGGAAAGACTCCACAAACAAAAATCACGACGATGAAGATTAAAACGAGCTGTAGGTAAAATTGTGATCCGGCCAGAATTAATTCTTTGTTTAAAAATTGATTGTAAAAAGGCAAAGAAATTTCGACGATTACAAGTGCCAATAATATAGCAAATAAGGTAATCAATGCAGCTTCAAATACAAACTGAAACACAATTTGCAATTTTGTAGCGCCAATAATTTTTCTGATGCCTACTTCTTTTGCGCGTTTTATGGCATTCGCCGTGGCTAAGTTGATATAGTTTACAATCGATAATATTAAAATTAAAATAGACAGCGCCATTAATATTTGTAAAAACTGAAGGTTTCCTGTCCCTTCCGGAAACGGATAATTTCCTTTATAAAGCCTTGAGTTTTCAAACGGAAGTAATTTAACTTTGAAGGGTTCACCGAACTTTTTTATAAAAGCTTCAAGGGTCATTCCTTCTTTTCTTGCCTGCCTTTTGTAGTTTTTTTCGATAAACAATTGTTCCATACTTTTAATGACAAGTCCTGCATCGTTTTTCTTTTTTAGTTTTAAGATTAAACCAAAATTAAAACCCCAATGGTCTTTAAGATGTTCCAGGTCTTCTTCAATAATGTTCGTAACTGCATTCGGCATTACAACTGATTTTCCGGGTATTCGATAAACACCGCGAACAACAAATAATTTGTCAGCATATTTTACTTGTTTGCCAACGGGGTTTTCATTCTTAAATAAACGAAAGGCTGTTTCTTCAGAAAAAACAATGCTTTGCGGATCGTGAAGTGCACTTTTTGCATCACCGTATTTGAATTCAAATGGAAAAAAAGAAAAGAAACTCTTTTGGGCCGAAAATAGTTTATCGACTAACTCTATTTTTCCATTGTATTGTATTGTTTCTTTTGTGTAATAAGTATTGAAATAACAATAATTTTCTAAATACGGAGTGGTTGATTTTATAGCCGGTGCAGGAATAGCAGAGTTTGCAGCCATGATATTACCTTCTCCCAAATCATTCATCACGATAAATGTTTTATCATTTGAAGCATTCCATTTATCATAAGAATGTTCATCGTTCCAATACAAAATCGCAAAAATTAAGGCCGCAATTCCAATACTTAAGCCCAGAATATTCAAAGCTGTAAAAAGCTTATTGTTTTTAATGTGGTATATAAATATGTTTATCCAGTTAAGTATCATAGTTTTAGTTGTAGCGTTAAGAATAAAAAGAAGAAAATTGTCTTTTTTTATTCATATTTCAGATATCTCAAAACATCAATTTTAGTCACCTGATACGCTTTTGCCAAAACAATGGTTAAGGTCAAAAACATCAAACAAACAAATGCAGCAAAAAATGGAAGCAAAGGAATATCGATTCTAAAGGCAAAATTCTCCAGCCATTTTTGCAATAAAAGGTAAGCCGGCAGTATTCCGATTAGAAATCCAATAATGCAGAAAATCACATATTGTTTGGATAATCCTTTCAGTAAAGTATTGGTTTCCGCACCAAGCGTTTTTCTGATGGCAATTTCCCGTAATCTTCTTTCCATAGAAAAAGAAGCCAAAGCAAACAGTCCGAAAACGGCAATTAGGATTACTACAATGTTTAATAAAGCAAATAAATCTCTTTGGTTTTCATATTTTTTATACGATCTGGCAAAGTTTTTATCTACAAAAGCATATTCAAACGGATATTCGGAATCGACTTTTGTTTTCCAGAACTTTCCAATATTATCAATGGTTTGAGGCATATCATTTGATGAAATTTTGACTGAGATTGTATGCATTTCACTTTGACTCCATGATTGTGCTTTAATGTGATAGAAAATCATTGGACCAATTTTATTTTCAAGACCAAAAAAATTAAAGTCTTTTACAATCCCGACAACTTTATAATTGCCATCCTGCCAATTTATGATCTTGTTTAACGGGTCTTTTTCCATTAATGTTTTTGCTGCAGTTTCATTTAATAAAACATTTGAAATGGTGTCTGAAGAAATCTCTTCTCTTAAATCACGTCCTTTTATCACTTGAATACCCAGAAGCTTCAGTATTCCAAAATCAATACCCATTTGCTGCGTTATAACTTCCTGGTGTGTTTTGTAGTGTAAACCAGCCCATGAATTTTCTATACCTCCAATAGAAAATGATGCGGCAGAAACAGCTTCGACACCGGTAATTTTTTGAAGTTCCTGTTGAATTGCCTTATATCTTTCAAACTGTCCTTTTCCTTTTTTAGACTTAAATGAAATGTCTATAACCTGCGCTCCTTTAAAGCCCAAATCTTTTTCGGCCATAAAATTTACCTGTTGATATACGATAAAAGAACCAATGATAAAAAATGTGGCAATAGCAAATTGTAATACGAGCATTCCGTTACGAAGCCATATACCGCTTTTGCTTCTCGAAAAGTTTCCTTTTAAAACTTTCAGCACTTCAAAATTTGAGATGTAGATGGCAGGAATAACACCAGAAACAAAAACAACAAGAATGAAAACTAATACTAATTGAACATAGAATTGATTTCCTAAAAGAATAAGATTTTTGTTTAATAAAGCGTTGTAAAAAGGTAATGAAAGTTCTACAATTACCAATGCAATCAATACAGAAAACAGCGTAATTAATATAGTTTCAAATACAAATTGCATAATGATTTGCAATTTTGAGGCGCCAACAATTTTTCGTACCCCAACTTCTTTCGCACGTTTTACAGCATTTGCAGTTGCCAGATTAATGTAATTGGCAATCGATAATAACAAAATAAGTATGGATAAACCTATCAATATTCGCAAAAAAATCACATTGGCACTTCCTTCCGCAAACGGGGTGTTTCCGTTATATAGTCTTGCACTTGTAAGCGGTAACAACTGTGCTTTAATAGGTTCTCCGTATCTTTTTATGAACGACTCAAGATCTAAACCTTCTGCCTTTGCCTGTTTTTTATAGTTTTCTTCAAGAAAGATTTGATCCAGTTTTTTAATGACAGCGGTTGTATCTCTTGCATTTTTTAGCTTAAGCATTAATCCGTAATTCAACCCCCAGCTTTCTCTGTTTTTTTCTAAATCATCTTCTATTACCGTTGTAACTGCAGATGGCATCACCGAAGATTTTTCGTTTAATCGATATACTCCACGAACCACGAAAATTCGTTCAGCATATCTGACTTGTTTCCCCATCGGATTTTCGTCTTTAAACAGACGTGAAGCTGTTTCTTCAGAAAGAGCAATGCTGTTGCGATCGTGAATAGCGCTTTTTGCATTACCACGGATAAATTCAAAAGGGAAAAAAGAAAAGAAACTGCTTTGTGCCGTTAAAATCTTATCAACTAATTCTGTTTTTCCGTGATATTGTATCGTTTGCTTCGAGTAATTGGTTCTAAAATAGCAATATTCATCTAAGTAAGATGTGGTCGATTTTAAAATAGGAGCAGGAATTGCAGAAGATACAGCCCAGATATTACCTCCGCCAAGATTATTCATAACCGAATAGATTTTATCTTTTTCGGGATTCCACTGATCGTATGAGTGTTCATCATTCCAATACAAAATTGCAAAAATCAATCCTGCAATTCCAATACTCAAACCCAAAACATTCAAAGCTGTAAAAAGCTTATTGTTCTTGATGTGGTATATAAATATGTTTGTCCAGTTTTTTAGCATTATTCTAGTTTTTAGAAGTTACCAAAACATCGACATTTCTATTGTTTATTTTTTCAGAAAGAATAATTCCGTCTTTCATTAAAATCGTTTTTTGAGAGAATGAAGCATCGTAATCTGAGTGCGTCACCATTAAAATCGTGGCGCCGCCAGCATGAAGATCAGTCAATAATTCCATTACTTCATTTCCGTTTTTACTGTCCAGATTCCCCGTTGGTTCATCGGCAAGAATAATTTTCGGATCGTTAATTAAAGCTCTTGCAACCGCCACACGTTGTTGCTGACCGCCGGAAAGTTGTTGCGGATAATGTTTTAGTCGATGCGAAATACCTAATATATTGGCGATATTCTGTACTTTTTTCTTTCTTTCAGAAGCCGGGACGTCATTGTAAATAAGAGGCAATTCGATATTATCAAAAACAGACAATTCATCAATTAAATTAAAATTCTGAAAAATAAATCCAATGTTTTCTTTTCTGGCTTTAGACTTTAATGTTTCTTTTAAGCCAATCATTTCCTGACCTAACAATTGATAACTTCCTCCCGAAGCGCTGTCCAACAATCCGATAATATTTAATAAAGTTGATTTTCCGCTTCCGGATGGTCCCATAATTGAGACAAAATCGCCTTCGTTTATGGTTAATGAAATTTCGCTTAATGCATTTGTTTCTACTTCTTCGGTTCTGAAAATTTTTGAAAGTTTGTTAATCTTGATCATAATTGTTGTTTTAGATTGATGATTTTAATGATTTTTTTACCCGCCGGGTTTAATTTGTTTTAAACACATAGAAACATAGATTTTGCATGCTCAAAAAAGGCATTTCACTTGTTTAAATTCACATAGCCATAACTATGGGTTAGAAACAAGTTTCTTTTAATCTTCTTTTAGTCAAAGAAAAACCTATGTTTCTATGTGTTTGATACTTTTTTATTAATTACACCCAATGTATTTTTTATTGCCGAAGTAATAGAAACAGGCCCGAAATTAAGATAATTAACAATATAGTTGTTAGCTATCAAATTTTGTTACTTTTACCAGCAATAATGGTTCACATATTTGATGATTTGTTAGTCTAAATGTGATTTTCGTGCCAAAAAATTAAAGATTGTAACTACCTTATTTTTACGTTTTTATTTTTTATAAAAAACCAGAAGTGTCCATTAGTGGACAGCTTTCGTCCAAAACCGAACAAAAATGAAAAAGACAAATGCCTCAATATTAATCATCGACGATCAGGAGGACATCCTTTTTGCGTCGAAAGTGTTTCTGAAAAAGTATTTTGAAAACATTTATACACTTAATAATCCCAAAAATGTTATCGAATTATTGTCTAACAAAGCCATCGATGTCGTTTTGTTAGACATGAATTACAGAATAGGTTTTGAAGATGGAAGGGAAGGTTTGTATTTATTAAAAGAAATAAAAACGCTTTCGCCAAAAACTATTGTGATTTTAATGACCGCTTTTGGAAAAGTTGAAACGGCTGTCGAAGGTTTAAAATCGGGTGCTTTTGATTATATACTGAAACCCTGGGAAAACAAAAAACTACTCGAATCTGTAAAACAAGCCGTTGATAAATCCAGAAAAGAACAGAAAAAAGATAAGAATGTTGAAATACAGAATGACTTCTTTATAGGAACTTCTGATAATATAAAAAAAGCGTATTCTCTGGGAGATAAAGTAGCAAAAACCGATGCTAATGTTTTAATTCTGGGAGAAAACGGAACCGGAAAATTTGTTCTCGCGCATCATATTTATTCTCAATCGGAAAGGAAAAATAATCCATTTATTGCGGTTGATTTAGGATCTCTAAATTCTAATATTTTCGAAAGCGAATTATTCGGTTACGCAAAAGGCGCTTTTACAGATGCAAAAGTTGATACTCCCGGACGCTTTGAAATGGCGCAAAACGGAACTATTTTTCTGGATGAAATAGGAAATGTTCCGCTGCATTTGCAATCTAAACTATTGCAGGTTATTCAAACCAAAACAGTAACAAGACTGGGAGAAACTAAACCCAGATCTTTGAATGTACGCATTATTACGGCAACTAATTTGAATTTAAAACTGGAAGTTGCCGATAAAAACTTCAGGGAAGATTTATATTATCGTATTAATACGATGGAAATTATTCTGCCGCCGTTGCGAGAAAGAAACGCGGATAAAATTCCGTTGGCCGAATATCTTCTGGAAAAAATGATCGAAAAATACGACAGAGATGAAATTACATTCGATAAAAAAGTATTGGAACAAATTGAAAAACACGCCTGGAATGGAAACATCCGCGAAATGGAAAATAAAATTGAACGCGCCGTTATTCTTTGTGAAAACAACAAAATCACAGTTTCTGATTTAGATCTCGAAACCGTAACTCTTTACGATGAAAATCCGGATGATATTCAGCTTTCTTCTATAGAAAAAACGACAATCGAAAAAGCATTGTTGAAACACAATAGTAATATCAGCAAAACCGCCGATGAATTAGGATTGTCACGTGGTTCTTTGTATCGACGTTTAGAGAAATATAATATCAAAACAGATGAGTTGTAATTTAAAAATAAATCACATAAGTATAAAAACAAACACGAATAGACACTAATTTTAGTTTGTGAAATTTGTGTTTAAAATTGATTTATAATATTTGTGTCCAGATGGTAGCATAGTTATGAGAAAAATTACAGTTCAGGATTTTTAATTTTAAAAATATGTTTAAAACATTTCAAACCTATAAACTTTTGTTTATACGATTAATTCTAATTATTGCAGCGATAGAAATTTCGATTTACTTTTTTAAAATCGATTTGATTTTTACGGGCGTATTTGGTCTTTTTATTGTTTTTTTACTCATTCGCGAAATGTATTTTTATGTTCGGAATTTTGTTTTGCTTTACGATAAAACCATCTCTTCGATCTTGCAAAATGATTTTACATCTGATTTTACCAAGCATAAATTCAATAGAAGTTATGATGATTTATTTCATTTATACGACACATTAAAAAACAAGCAAAACGAACAGGTTTCAAAAGATATAATTTACCGTTCGATTCTAAATAATATCGAAACGGGAATCATCATTTTGCAAAAACAAGACTCAGATTGGAATGTTTTTTTAATGAATGAATATTTCTCCAAACAGTTTAATGTTCCAAAAGTTTCAAAGTGGAAATACCTCAAAAATCAATTGCCTTCGTTATGTGAAATTATTGAAGAAGATAATTTTCAGGAAATAAAAACATCTATAGAAATCAGTATTAACGAACAGAATAAACAAACGTTTGTTTTACAAGCTTCGAGAACAGAAATTTTCGAGAAAGATTATTTTATTGTTTTGCTAGATTCGATTCAGAATGTGGTCGAGAAAAAAGAGAAAGATGCCTGGGTAAATTTGATGAAAGTGATTTCGCATGAACTTTTAAATTCGATAACGCCAATTCGTTCTATTTGCCAGAATCTGCAGGATTTAGTCGAACAGGATTCTTTGTCTGCAGAAGATTTGGAAGATATTAAAAACAGCGTTGAAACGATGTTAAGAAGAAGTGACCATTTGCAAAAATTTGTAGAAGGGTATCGAAAACTCGCCATGCTGCCTTCGCCTAAAAAAGAAGAAATAGAATTACAAGACTTGATAGATAATTGTTTACAAATCATGAATCCGTTATTTAAGGAAAATCAGATTGAAGTTTTAAGTAACATAGCGTTTAAACGTTGGATAAATGTCGATTCACAGCAAGTAGAACAAGTTTTGATCAATTTGCTGACCAATTGTATTTACGCTGTAAAAAATGCCGAATTAAAACAGATTATCATTTCGGCGGAAGCCAAAGAAAACAGAATTTTTATTAAAATTTCAGATAGTGGAACCGGAATCGAAAAGGAAATCGAAAACAAAATTTTCCTTCCGTTTTTTACCACCAGAAATGAAGGAGCCGGAATTGGTTTGACTTTATCAAAAAATATTATCGAAGCACACGGCGGTTATATTTCGTTTAAAACGGAAGAGGGGAGAACTGTTTTTGAGATTTGTTTGGTTGAATAAGTATTTTAATTTGAATTAATTGTAATATTTTTTTTATTATATTAGCTTGATTAAAAGCTATTTATGATAAACAAATAACCAATGGATAAAAAACCACTATCAGATTTAACAGACCAGGAATTATTACAAGAGGCAAAAAAAAGAAAATCAGCTTCAATTACTAACGCTTTTCTAATTGGTTTTTTGATTGGAGTTGTATTTTATAGTGTTGTAAAAAATACATGGGGATTTCTTACGCTGATTCCTTTGTTTCTTGCTTATAAATTGATTAACAATTCAAAATACGAGAAAGAAGAATTAGAAAATCTTTTGAAGGAGCGAGGTTTGAAATAAATAATAGATCTTGTTGTCCTCACGAGTTAATTTCAGAAGTACTTAGAAAACGATAATATTCTTTAATTTTAGTTTTTAATCTTTCAGCCAAATATTGGTTTCCGTCTTTTAATTCATCGAGTATGATTTCAGCTTCTTCTATGTATTTTAACTTTTTTTCGTCTTCCCAATAATATGGAGGTTGATACAAATTTGAAATTCGATCGGCCATTTTAACCGCCCAAATTTCTACAGGTTGCTCTTTAATTCTTTTTAAACTGTCAAGCATTTTTTCAATTTGCCCCTCGATTTTATCATTTTTTGTAAGAGCAAGAACTCCACTGGCAACTTCATGACCAAAAAGTTCATTTATTTTTTCATAGGTCGCTGCAGTGTCTTCAATTGTATCGTGTAGAATTGCGCATTTGATAGCTAAACCAGAATTCATATTTTCTGTTGATTGAATAGCATTTAGAATTTCAAAGACAACACTTCCAATATGATTTATATATTCAACTTGTTCTCCATCCTTGAGGCCACCATATTTTTGTCCATTATGTAATTTCGAAGCTAGCTGCCAAATTTCCTGGATTTCATCTATTGACCAATATTTTTGTTTTTCCATATGTATAATAAATTAAGGCTTTTATGTTTATGGTAAAATACAAAAATATTTGGAATTATTATTAAGTAATGGAGTAGTTTTCGAAATATGTATTCTTTAATAAGTTGTTTTTCCGGTTGATTCTATACAATAGGAACTCCTATCCAATGAAATATAAAAATTAGTGCGATAGTTATTCCAATACTGCACAAAGTTAGAAGACGCCAATAAGTAGATCTTCCATACCCAAATCGCCAAATTCTTTCGCCAGTTTCTTCCCGGTTTGATTTTAAAGTTAATTTCGCAAGTATAAATGTTGAAATGATAAAGATCAAAATTGTAATTAACCAAAATTTAATCATGATTTTATGTTTTTGAAATGTTGTTTAAATTTACTCAATTTTTGTCAAAATCGCTGGTTATGAGTGTTTTTTATTTTATAAGATTATCAACCGCATAGCAATCTGTATTGATGCGGAACTAAAAAAAATATAAGCAAAAAACCTTAATTTTCTTAAGGACTTTTCTGGTGGTTCTTACGGAACTATTTATGAAATCATTTCATGCAGGATTTGAAGAAACTTTCTAATAGAAATGTTAATTTTTTTTATATAGTATTTAAAAAATTAATAAAACGTTGTACAAATAGTCTTATATTCGCTTTTAAATAAAAATTCAGTTTATGAATAAAATAAGTCCTAATTAGCCTTTATTGAGGCTATTTATAATGATAAAACCAAACTAAAAAAATGACTTTCATTAAAACAATTTCTACATTTTTAATTACACTTTTATTAGCAACCACAGCTTTTGGACAAGGATCTAAACATAAAACCAAAATTTTATTAATCGGGACAATTCACTTCGAAACGCCTCATTTAGATGCACATGAATTAAAAACAGACGATTTTTTAGCTCCCAAAAGACAACAAGAACTGGAAGAATTGACTGGAATTTTAAAACAAACAAATGCTGATAAAGTGATGATAGAAAAGCCACTTAAGGAGCAAAAGCAAATTGATAGTTTGTATAAGGCGTATTTACAAAATAAGTATAAGTTAACCGTTTCTGAGCGAGAGCAAATTGGTTTTAGATTAGCTAAAAAATTAAATTTAAAAGAGATAAATTGTGTAGATATTTTTTATGGAATGAAACATGACAGTTTACTTTCTGTAACTGCTAAAGAAAAAAATCAGTTGTATTTATTAAAAGAATTAGGTACTAATGCAAATAACTTAAAACTTGAATTCGATAATATAGTAAAACGAAATTCAATAACCGAAGTACTAAAATATATAAACAAAAAAGAACTTTTGCAGAAAAATTTATCATTGTACTTAAAATATATTGCAAAAGTTGGAGCAGGAGAAAATTATATTGGTGCAGAAGCAGTGTCTGATTGGTACTTGAGGAATTTAGCAATTTATTCTAATGTAATAACTCAAATAAATGCAAATGACAAATACGTTATACTAATATTTGGACAAGGCCATATTCCGATTTTAAAACACCTGTTACAAAATAATGACGACTTTGAAGTTATTGAAGTAAATAGCGTACTAAAATAAACTGCCACGAATAGATAGATTTAAAATTACAAAACCAAAATATGCAAGAAGAAATAACCAAACATTCAGAAAAAATTTATAAAACTGTGAAAAATTCAGAACACACATTGGGAGAGAAAGTAAAAGAAATCATTATAGAAATATGCATAATCGTTTTTGCAGTAACACTTTCAATAGGGTTGCACAGCTGGAGTGAACACAGGCATCAACAAGAAGAGGTATCTGTGTTTCTAGTTAATTTAAAGAATGATTTAAAGATTGACATACAAAACATCGACAATGAAAAGGAAGCCTACCAAAAGTCAAACATAGCCTATGAAAAAATTTTAGCATTAACGCCTCTTCAACTTGACAGTATTTACAAGTCTAAAAATAAGGTTAATTTTCCAATTCATTCACATGGTCATACAATGAATATTGGTAATTATGAAGGTTTTAAATCAAGTGGTAAAATTGGCTACATTGAAGACGAAAAATTAAAACAGAAAATGTTAACTTATTACCAAATATTTGTACCGGCACAAGACGAAGTTGATAAAATGTACAATGATTTTCTGTTTAAGTGTTTTGATAAAATGATAGAAAATGCAGATAAACCAGAAGAAAAATTATATTCTGACCCAAAATTTAAAAAGACAATCGAATTTCTTGTCAAACTAGGTAAGAATAACATAAGGGTTTATAATGAAAACACAAAACCACTAGCAGTTGAACTTATTAAAGATATTGAAAAAGAGTTGAATAAATAAAAACGGCACACACCGTCCGTGGTTTTGCCTGCTGGCGCGAGCGTACCCCCTCATGAACATAAAGAGAATTTACAAGAACAAAAAACTCCTTAAGAAATTAAGGAGTTTTTTGTTCTTGTAAATAAAACTTACTGAAATAAAGAAGACTTAAAAATAACTTTCGAAATTTTAATTAAACGACTTCCTGAATTCCAAGGGCGAAATATCAGTTTTAGCCTTAAATAATTTACTGAAAGACTGAGAATGTTCAAATCCCAATTCATAAGCAATTTCACTTACAGAAAGTTCTGTTGTGGAAAGTTTTTCCTTGGCTTTTTCAATCAGTTTTTCGTGGATGTGTTGCTGAGTGGTTTTTCCGGTCAAAGTTTTCAAAAGGCCTCGCATATAATGCCGCGACATATTGAATTCATCAGCGAGATATTGAACGCTCGGCAATCCTTTTGTTTTGAAATCATCTCTTTCGTAATAATCATTAAGCAGGATTTCTAATTTTTCTAAAAATTGATGATGCGCTTTGTGTCGTGTAATAAACTGTCGCTGATAAAATCTTTCAGAATAATTCAAAAGCGTTTCCAGCTGAGAAATAATAATGTTCTGACTGAATTTGTCAATGTTGGTTTGATATTCCTGCTTGATATTATCAGTGATTTGCTGGATTTTTATTTCCTCATCTTCAGATAAAAATAATGCTTCATTAACAGAATAATCAAAGAATTCATATTTCTTGATTGTGCTTGCCATTGGCGTATTCCAAAGAAAATCCGGGTGAATCATCATCATCCATCCAGACGGATTTTTGCCGTGCTCTTCCCGGACGATGCTCAGAATCTGATTTGGAGCCATACAAAACATCACGCCTTCATCAAAATCGTAATCCTGCTGCCCGTATCTATATTTATGATTCATATCTCTTTTGACAGAAATCATATAAAAATCAAATATCAAACTCTGCTTTCCACTTTCCAAAGCCACCGCCATATCTTCAAAATTTATCACACTGATGAGCGGATGTTTCGGCTTTGGCAAACCACGCAAAGTATGGAATTGAGAGATTGTTTTTATTCTTATCGGCGAATCAGACATCGTTTTATTATTTAATCAAATTTAGTGAATATAAAGGTACAGACTATTCTACCTCAGAGAAATAAACATTTTGCAAATCTTCCATCAAAGTTGGGTGTTGAGGATTCCAGCCTAATGCCGCCTTAGTTTCTTCGCTTGAAGTAGGATTATTAAGCTTTGCAAAATGTGCAAACCAGCCGAAATGTTCTGCTGCTTCATCGTTTGTTAGCGAAACAACCTGAATCTGCAATTTTTCAGCAATAAAAGCTGCAATGTCTTTAAACGGAATTCCCTGTTCTGCAACTGCGTGATATCTTGTTCCGCTTACGAAAGGTTTTTCCAAAGCTAATCGGTACAATTTTGCTGCATCTAATCTGTGAACAGCAGGCCATAAATTACTGCCACCATTAATAATCGCAGCTTTTCTTTTTTCTTTTGCAATATTAATCGAGGTTGGAACAAAACCAATTACATCTCCCTTGCCGTGAACAGATGGAGAGAGTCTTACAACGGCAACTTTCACGCCTTTTGCGGCTACGGCATCAGCTGCATTTTCTGTTGCAATTCTGGGATGTGGATTGTTTGCAGAAAGATCTTTTTCAGTTGTGATTCCGTCTTTTGAAAAAAGTGCCGTTCCTGAAGTTATGAGAAAAGGTTTGTCTGTTCCCAATAAAGCTTCGCCTATTGTTTCAATCACTTTTCCATCAAGTGTACACATTTCCTCAAATCTTGTAAAATCGTGAACAAATCCTAAGTGAACCACTGCATCTGAAGCGATAGCTCCTGATTTCAAACTTTCAAAATCGTTTAAATCTCCGCGCTGTACTTCTGCGCCGGCGGCAATCAATTTGTTTGCCGATTCTTCCGAACGAGCCAATCCCAAAACCTGGTGTCCATTGGCTAATAATTCCTGTACTACGGCAGTTCCTATAAAACCTGTAGCGCCTGTAACAAATACTTTCATTTTGATATAATTTAATGAAGCAAAGTTCAGATTTCGTTTATGTACTCTTGTAGCCGAAAAGTATTTTCTTGTAGCCGAAAAATTTAATTAAATGAGGAAAAAAGGATGTCTTATATATCAAAAAAAATGGATAATCTTTCGCCTGCTGGTGTGAGTGTTTCGCTCGTGAACGCAAAATCTACGAGAAACAAGACATAACAAAAACTCCTTAATGTCTTAAGGAGTTTTTGTTTTTTGAAAAGTTTATTTCCCTTTTATTATTTTTTCGAGATATTCAACTTTATCTTTTCTTCGTAAAACAAAAAAGAGACCCGGAAGTCTCTTTTTTGAATTAATATATCGTTTAATTGTAGTTATTTATTCAATAATTTTTCAAGCCTTGCCATCATTTCATCTTTCTCTTTCAGCATACGCTCGTATAAAGCAATCTTTTCTTCGTGAAGTTTTAAAACCTCTTTTACAGGGCTAAATGTTGGATGAATGTTAATTGCAGAAGCTCCATCTTTAAAATCTGAAAAAGTATTAGAAATAATATTTACTGCTTGCTCTTCATCAAAATTCTGAAAAGCTTCCACAGGAATTTTTAATGCGTGCGAGATTTGATTAAGAATATTATCTTCAATTACATCTTTTTGTTCCAGCATAGAAATTTTCTTCTGATTCCAATCATTTCCCAGATCAAAAGCCAATGCTTCTTGTTTGATGCCTAACATTTCTCTGAAGCGTTTTACGTTTCTTCCCTGATGTATTTTCTGTTCCATAATGAATATCAATTTTTCTACAGGCTCAAAGATAAAACCATTTGGATTAAAAATCCTGAATTTCACAGATAAATCTTAGACAAAGATATGTACACAATCTTGTCATTTCGAGGAACGAGAAATCTTCACAAGTAACTCCGCAACGAAAATCGCCAATCTTTGTAGAGATTCTTTTGTGATTTCTCCCTTTGGTCGAAATGACAAATACTTTGTGGAAGAAAAATAAAGACATAAAAAAAACTCCTTAATTTCTTAAGGAGTTTCTTGGTGGGCGATGAGGGGTTCGAACCCCCGACCCCCTCGGTGTAAACGAGGTGCTCTGAACCAGCTGAGCTAATCGCCCTATTTTACTAGGTTGCTATCGTTTGTGATTGCGAGTGCAAATATACGCTAGTTTTTGAGTTCTGCAAAGAAAATAGAATAAAAAAGAAAACTTTTTTTTAAATTAATTATATCTTGCTGTTTATGAATTTGTTATTAAAATGATTTTTTTAAACTTTTTGCTGCAAATTTCCTTTTCCTCAGTTCAAAGGCAATTCAGCAACAACAAAAGTGCTTCCTCCAACATAGATAAAATCATTTTGGGAGGCATTTTTCTTTGCTTCCGCGAAAGCGAGCTCAACCGATTCGTATTTTTCTCCAAACAAATTATACTTTTTGGCTGCATCCTGGAGAATTTCAGTACTTAATCCTCGCGACGAATTTGGTCTGCAGAAATAATATTGCGCTTTCTGAGGAAAAAGCGGTAAGATAGAATCAAGGTCCTTATCGTTTACAACTCCCAAAACAATATGCAGGTTTTTAAAAGTTTCTTTCTGAATCTGATTCATTACAACCGCCAAACCATGTTTATTGTGCGCCGTATCGCAGATTATTTTTGGGTTTTCTCCAAGCTGTTGCCATCTTCCTTGTAAACCGGTATTTTTTATGGTATTTAATAAACCGCTTTTTAGATTATCAATCGAAACTTTAAAATCGGTTTGTGAGTTTAAAACAACAACAACCTGCTGAACCGTTTTTTTATTGTGAAACTGATAATCCCCCAATAAATCAGAAGGAAAAACGCCCGAAATCAAATCGGCAGCAAAATAAATTGGTGCATCGTTTTCTTTTGCTTTGGCTAAAAATACAGCTTCTGTTTCCTCTGTATATTCTCCAATTACAACGGGAACATTCGGTTTAATAATTCCGGCTTTTTCTCCTGCAATTGCTGTCGTTGTGTTTCCTAAAAATTGCATGTGATCCAAATCAATATTGGTAATTACTGAAACCAAAGGCGTTATGATATTCGTAGCATCCAATCTTCCGCCCAAACCTACTTCGATAATGGCAATATCTGTTTTTTCGGCAGCAAAATAATCAAAAGCTAAACCAACCGACATTTCGAAGAAACTCATATCATTTGCTTCAAAAAAGTCTTTATGTTTGGCTACGAATTCAATCACAAAATCTTCAGAAATATCGTTTCCGTTGATTTTTATTCTTTCTCTAAAATCTTTTAAATGTGGCGAAGTATACAATCCAACCTTATATCCCGCTTCCTGCAAAACCGAAGCCAGCATGTGCGACGTAGAACCTTTACCATTTGTTCCGGCAACATGAATACACTTTAATTGATTTTGTGGATTATCAAGATGCGCCGCAAGCAACTTAATGTTGGTTAAATCTTCTTTATAAGCCGAAGCACCCAGAAGTTGATACATGGGCAATTGGTTAAACATCCAATTTGTTGTTTCCTGATAGTTCATTATATTTGGATAAAATAGTTGTCGATTGAAATAATTTACGGTTTTTTTAGTTTAATATTACAGTGAAATTATCTTTAATGCAAAATTGAAATATTTTTTAGAATTAATTATTAAAAACAAGAATTAAAATATGTTTAGCTTCATTCAATTACAAGCAGATACTATCGCAAACGCTGCATCTAACGTAGTTATCGAAAAAATTGCACCAAATACCGAAATCTCTGTTTTAGGATTTATCTTAAAAGGAGGTTTTTTCTTAATACCAATTGCCATTTTACTTTTTTACACGATTTATGTCATTTTTGAACGTTATATGTATATCAGCAAAGCATCGAAAATTGATGCAAGATTAATGCAGGATGTTGCCGATAAATTAAATGCAGGAAACATAGAATTAGCGAGAACAATTGTAGAAAGAAGCAATACAGCTGCAGGAAATATTTTAAAAGAAGGCGTTTTAGTAATTGGAAGACCAATTGCCGAAATCGAATCCAACATGGACCGTGCTGCCGATATCGAAATTGGCGAAATGGAAAGACATTTAGGTCACCTGGGACTTATTGCCGGTATTGCACCAACATTAGGTTTTATTGGAACAATTTCTGGGGTTATCAAGATTTTCTACAGTATTTCTGTAACCGAAAATATTAGTATCGGAAACATTTCCGGAGGTTTATACGAAAAAATGATCAGTTCAGGTTCCGGATTAATTGTGGGTATTATTGCGTATAGCGCGTACCACTTATTGAACGGAAAAATTGATGATTTTGCCTTGAAAATTCAGAAACAAATATTAGAATTTGTCAATATAATTCAAAGAGCATAAACTATGTCTATTAAAAGAAAAAGAAGATTTCATGCCGAAGTGGCGACTTCCTCACTTAGTGATATTATGTTTTTCTTGCTGTTGTTTTTCTTAATTATATCAACGCTTGCAAATCCTAATGTTATTAAAATGACATTGCCAAAAGCGAAATCAAATGAAAAAACCAATAAACAATTAATCAGTTTATCAGTTACAGAAGATAAAAAGTTCTACATCGACAAACAGCCAGTTGAATTTGAAGAACTGGAAACGAGTTTGATGGCAAAAATAGGAGCAGACAAACAACAAACCGTTGTAGTAAGAATCCCGTTTAATTTGCAGGTTCAGGATTTAGTCGATGTATTGCAAATTGGAGTAAAGAACAATTTGAAATTTGTAATTGCTACGAGTCCGAAATAGATTTATCATTAGGGCGTGACCACAATAAAAAAATGGGCCAATCAGCATTGCGTTGATTCGCCCATTTTTTTATTGCGGTCGGGCTATCCGCGCTACTTCGGTAGCCAGCTTCCCTCACGCGGAAAAAAGAGAGCATAGAGTATAGAAGAAAGAGTAAAGATTAAAGATTAAAGAAAAAGTAGCCATAAAGTATGTCATTTCGACCGAAGGGAGAAATCACATAAAGTGAAGACACACAGTACGTCGCTCTCTGGATGTGATTTCTCCTCCGTCGAAATGACATACTGGTGAAATAAAAACACACAAAAAAGGCTTTCTGAAATTTTCAGAAAGCCTTTTTATTACCCATATAATTCGTGAAAATCCGTGAAATTCGTGTTTTAATTCAAGCTAAAATTATAAATAATCTTACCGATCTGTTTTGCAGGAGCATTACTATCAGCATCCCATTTGGTATTCATAGCAGCAATTTTTGCCTGATCTAGCAAACAGCTTGCTGTATTGGTTGTTCCTTTTATTCCTGGTCTTGCGCTTATTGTTTTTCCGTTTTGGTCGACTGTAACTTCAACAACAACTTTTCCTTCTTCGTTACACGTATATTTTGGTGCAGGTTTCGATAACGCTTTTCGGTTTCCTAACGAATATCCAGATCCGCCACCAGAACCACCGCCGCTTCCGGCTCCGTAACCGCTTCCGGTACCAATGCCGTTTCCGGTACCGTTTCCTCCGCCAGTTCCACCACCAGAACCTCCAGTGCCGTAATAGCCGTTAGAGCCTAAACTTCCGTTTGCTTTTCCTTTATTTCCTGCTGCTTTATCGTCTCCGTCTCCGCCTTTGTTTGATCCTTTTAAAATACTTGATAAAGCATCGTTTGTAGAATTAGAAACTTTTGGTTTTTGAGGTACAGGTTTTGTTTCCGGTTTTTCAACAGGAACAGGTTTTTTAGGTTTTTTCTTTACGGGAATAACGACATCATTATCGTCATCTGCTGTGTTTTCCTGAGTAATAATGGCTTCTTCAGGAGTTGCTTTTGCAGGCGTTGCTTTCGCTTCATTTTTAACGTCAAGAACTTCACTTTTATAATTGGCTCCTGATCCTACATCGCTGTCTCCAAAGTTTATAGTCACGCCGCCACCGCCACCGCCTTCTGCAAGCGCTGCGTTGTTCTCCGGATTGTATGGAGGCCAAAAACGTATAAAAAACAGCAATAGTATTATTACCGCATATATCGCCGTGGTGAGTAATAATGATTTCTTTTTATCTGAAGAATCTGTGGAACTCATTTTGATTCTGAATTTTTGTAATGTATTTAATAAAAACGTTTAAAAGTACTAAAAATTGTTTACAATCAAAGGCTGAGCCGGATTTTATGGGCTGAGGTTTTTTTGCACGCAGATTTGGCAGATTTGAGCAGATTTTAAATTATTGTTGATTGAAAAATAAATATAGATCTGTGTAAATCTGCTTAAATCCATTTAAATCTGCGTGAAATCTTTGAGCTAAATTTTACCGCAGAGTTTGCAAAGTTTTTTCGCAAAGTTCATGAAGTTTAGTTTAAGTTGATTCTCAAGGGAAGTTCGCAAAGCTTTAACGTTTTTCTTAGCGTTCCTTGCGTAAACCTTCGTGCTTTGCCGTTAAATAAAAAAAGCGAGCTAAAAACAAATTTAGCCCGCTTAGAAATAAAGTATAAAAAAATTATACTAATTGTTTCAATGCAATCTCAAAAGCCGTTGCACTAATATTTGTTTTTGACGGATTTAAAGCATGAGCCTTAACAATCGCATTTTTAATAATTTCTGAAGTATCGTTGAAGATCGCCTCATCTGTCATTTGCACTTTTTTCTCCATGAAATAAGCAAAAACGCGTGCCATTCCGCAGTTTGAAATAAAATCAGGAATCAAGCTTACTTTACGGTCCACTTCTTCCATGATCGATCCGAAGAAAATTTCCTTATCTGCAAAAGGAACATTGGCTCCACATGAAATCACTTCTAATCCGTTTGCAATTAAGCTGTCAATTTGAGTTTGTTGTACCAATCTTGAAGCAGCACAAGGCGTGAAAATTTCAGCACCAATGGTCCATATTTTAGAGTTGATTTCCTCAAACGGAATCATATTATCGGCAACTAATTTGTTTCCGTCTTTGTTTAAGAATAAAGTTCTGATTTCTTCAAAAGAAAAACCTTCTTCTTTAATTAATCCTCCGTCGCGATCAATAATTCCGATAACTTTTGCGCCCATTTCGGCTAAATAGAAAGCAGCTGCAGAACCTACGTTTCCAAAGCCCTGTACAATTGCTTTTTTACCTTTAATTTCTCCGCCGTAAGTTGCGTAGAAATGACGAACAGCTTCGGCAACACCGTAACCTGTAATCATATCGGCAACAGTATATTTTCTGGTTACATCCGGTGAAAATTTAGGATTTTCGATTACCTTAATTACACCCTGACGTAATTGACCAATTCTATTGATTTTATCAGCTTCTGTTGGTTTAAAATGTCCGTTAAAAACACCTTCCTGCGGGTGCCACACACCACATTCTTCTGTCATTGGGATCACCTCGTGAATTTCATCCACGTTCAAATCTCCACCAGTTCCGTAGTAACTTTTTAATAAAGGCGAAACTGCTTTGTACCAACGTTGTAAAACTCCTTTTTTACGAGGATCGTTTGGGTCAAAATTAATTCCGGATTTAGCACCGCCAATTGCAGGACCTGAAACCGAGAATTTTACTTCCATGGTTTTGGCCAGTGATAAAACTTCGTTCATATCCAAACCTTTTCTCATTCTTGTTCCACCACCCGCGGCTCCTCCACGAAGTGAATTAATTACTGTCCAACCTTCGGCTTCTGTTTCAGAATCTTTCCAGTTAAAAACAATTTCAGGTTCCTTATTTTCAAATTGCTGTAATAAATCTTTCATTTTGTTAAGATATGTTTATTTTGCGTAAAAGTATAAAATAGAATAATGCGAATAATGTATTGTAGAGCAATTTTATTCAACAAAATAAAAAAGCCGAAAACGTAATAGTTTTCGGCTTTGATATTTATATAATTCAGGGGAATTAAATTATTGCCCCAATAAATGTTTTTTTAATGTATCGTCAACCGGTTTGTCAGATAACCAGATTCCGAATAATGCTTTTTTGAAATCAAACCCGGGAATTTTTCCTTTTACAACATCATTTTTAATTACGTTGATCGTTTGATCAAAAGGATTGTATGCCAAAACAAAAACATCTTTTTCTGTAATTACATCACTTAATAATTTTTTAAAATCTTCAATTCTCGGTTTTAATTCCTCAAAATTGCTTCCGGCAGATTTTTCAAAACCTGCATTCATCGCTTTCGTCAGTTTGTTTGAAGAAACCATTGATGAGGTAATTTCAATTCGAATCGCCATTTCAGTATCGCTGTCAATAATGAATTTCGGATCCTGGCTTAATTGAGATAAATACAAAGCCTGAACATAAACTTCTAACCACATTTTAGATCTTCCGCCTGCGCCATTAAGCTGTAAAGTTTTGTTTTGAAATTCAATTTTTCTAGGTACAGTAACGCCGTTTACCTCAAGGTGAGTTTGTGCAGAAACTGTTGAAAACTGAAGGCTTAAAATGAATGCAAATAATAGTAAAATCTTTTTCATACTCTATCGATAGTTTATTTTTTTTAGGCAAAATTAATGTTAATTTTCCGATTTTTTAACATATTGAAATTATTTTTTTTGATCTAGTTTATTCATAATCAAATTAGTAAGACTTGTTTTACGTACATATACGTGGTTTTATGGCTTTTGGTTTTTTTGCATCCTGAATTATTTAAACCTTTATAATTACTAATTTTTTATCGATAACTTAATTCTTAAATTTTGAAGAAAATGTTGCAAATTTCACGTTATAGAGACTAAAATTCAATATAATCACGAAAACGTTATCGTGATTCTTGCTAATATCTTAAAATTATATGCACGCATTGTTAATTCGACTTTAAAAATTATCTTTGGAAGCCTTTATTCAGGTGAAGAAAAAGCAATTCAAAAACACAAAAAAACCACTAGCCGAACTACTATTTTTAATTTTGGTTTAGCAAAAACAAAAAATAAACGACACTATGGATTTCAATCTTACCGAAGAACATTTAATGATTCAACAAGCTGCGAGAGATTTTGCCCAAAACGAATTGTTGGCGGGAGTTATCGAACGCGATGAAAAACAAATTTTTCCAACAGAACAAGTAAAAAAAATGGGACAACTGGGATTCATGGGAATGATGGTTGATCCTAAATACGGCGGAAGCGGTTTAGACACAATTTCGTATGTAATTGCAATGGAAGAAATTTCAAAAGTTGATGCTTCGGCTTCTGTAGTAATGTCTGTTAATAACTCATTAGTTTGCTGGGGTTTACAAGAATTTGGAACAGAAGAACAAAAACAAAAATATTTACCGGGATTAGCTTCAGGTGAAATACACGGAGCTTTCTGTTTAAGCGAGCCGGAAGCGGGGAGTGATGCCACTTCGCAAAAAACAACTGCTATTGATATGGGCGACCATTATTTGGTAAACGGAACAAAAAACTGGATTACGAACGGAAATACAGCATCTGTTTATTTAGTAATTGCCCAAACACATGCTGAGAAAAAACACAAAGGAATCAATGCGTTGATTATGACCAAAGATATGCCTGGTTTTTCGGTTGGTCCAAAAGAACAAAAAATGGGAATTCGTGGTTCTGATACACACTCTTTAATGTTTAATGATGTAAAAGTTCCAAAAGAAAACAGAATTGGCGAAGATGGTTTTGGATTTAAATTTGCAATGAAAACACTTGCAGGCGGACGTATCGGAATTGCTTCTCAGGCTTTAGGGATTGCATCTGGAGCTTATGAACTGGCATTAAAATATTCGAAAGAAAGAAAAGCTTTTGGAACAGAAATCTGCAACCATCAGGCAATTGCTTTTAAATTGGCAGACATGGCAGTAAATATCGAAGCGGCGCGTCATTTATGTATGAAAGCAGCTTGGGACAAAGACCAGCACAAAAACTATGATGTAAGTGGTGCGATGGCAAAATTATTTGCTTCGCAGGTTGCAATGGATACAGCTGTAGAGGCTGTTCAGATTCACGGTGGAAATGGCTATGTAAAAGAATATCACGTTGAACGTTTTATGCGTGACGCAAAAATCACTCAGATTTACGAAGGAACTTCTGAAATTCAGAAAATTGTAATTTCAAGATCAGTGATTGCGGGATAAATTTCCTTCAAAATATATTATAAACCCTTTCAGGCTTTGGCTTCGAAAGGGTTTTTTTGTTTGCTTTTTAATTTTGCTACATTTACAAAAAGTATTTTTATGTACGAAGATTTAAAATATTGGTATTTGCGTGATCATAAATTGTTTAGAACGTTGAGTTTTTCACAAATTAAACAATTGTGCATTATTACAGGTTTTAAAAAAGCATCAAAAGGCGAGATTATTTATTTTTCCTCTTCGGATGTTCCGCGTATATTTTTATTGAAAAAAGGAAACATCAAAATTGTGGCTATTGACGAAGATGGCAATGAAACCATAAAAGATATTATCCAAAAGGGAGATTTGTTTGGCGAATTAACTCTGGAAACCGATGATAAAGTCGAAGAATATGCCAAAGTACTTTCTGACGATGTTGCTATTTGCAGTTTTTTGATGTCAGACTTTGAAGATTTATTACTTCGAAATCCATCATTGGCACTTTCATATACCAAATTTGTTGGTTTAAAAATGAAGCGTATCAAAAATAGCTATGCTAATTTAATTTCTAAAGATGCCAAAACCAGAATGTACCAATTTCTAAAAGACTGGGCCGAGAAAGAAGGCGTTCGAAAAGGAAATATGGTGGCCATCGAAAATTATCTAACCCAAACAGATATCGCGCAAATTATTTGTACTTCAAGACAAACGGCGACTCAGTTATTAAATGAAATGGAAAATAATCAGCTTTTACATTATAGCAGAAGCGAGATTGTGATTCAGGATATTACCAAATTATAATTATTTTAAGCTAAGTGTAAATTAGCCGACATTTTGTTTTTTCATAGTAAAGTAGTTTTACATCATCAATAAATGATAAATGTAAAACTATGAAAAAACTACTCTTTATGCTTTTGGCAACAATAAGTTTCTTTGCTAATGCTCAAACCGCAGTGCCTAAAACTGCGAATGATATTGCTCCGCTGTTAATAGGAGAAAAAATTCCGGATATTACTTTAAAGACAGCTGAAAATGCAGCTGTTCAGCTTTCTGATTTATTTAAAAACAAAAAGACCATTTTGGTTTTTTACCGCGGCGGCTGGTGTCCGTATTGCAATATGCATCTTTCTGCTTTGGCTGAAGCCGAAAAACAAATTCTTGATTTAGGATATCAAATTATTGCAATAAGTCCTGATACTCCCGAAAACTTAAAAATTACAGCAGAAAAAGATAAAGTAAAATACACTTTGCTTTCTGACTCAAAAGGAGATTTGATAAAAGCGGCAGGAATTGCTTTTGAAGCTCCTGAAAACTATAAATCAACAATTAACGTATATTCTAATGGAATGAATACGAGTTTTTTACCTGTTCCTTCTGTTTTTGTGGTAAATGCTGATAGTGACATTTTATTCGAATATATTTCACCAGATTTTAAACATCGGATTTCATCTGAATTATTGATTTCTGTATTAAAAAATTTAAAATAAACTAAGATGAAAAAGCTAACATTATTCGTATTACTATTTGTTTCAATTGCTTCATTTGCTCAAAACGATTCGAAACGCATTGCCCAATATAATTTAGAAAACAAAGTTGCTATTCTGGGTTACGATCCCGTTGCCTATTTTAATGTGGGAAAAGCTGTAAAAGGCAAAAAAGAAATAGCAGCCAACTATCAGGGAGTGATTTATAAATTTTCATCTAACGAAAACAAAGATGCTTTTGTAAAAAATCCTTCCAAATATGAACCTCAATATGGCGGTTGGTGCGCTTACGCAATGGGAAGCGCCGGAGAAAAAGTCGAAATAAACCCCGAGACTTTTAAAATTATTGACGGAAAACTCTATTTGTATTACAACGCTTATTTAAATAATACATTGAAAAGCTGGAATAAAGATGAGAGTAATTTAAAATCGAAAGCAGATAATAACTGGAAGAAATTTTATAAATGAAAGAAATCATGAAAAGGAAAAAATTAGTTTGGTTTTTAAGAATTGTCGCCGCAGCTATTTTATTGCAGACACTATTTTTTAAATTCAGCGGAGCCGAAGAAAGTGTCTACATTTTCTCCAAATTAGGAATGGAACCTTACGGAAGAATTGGTTCGGGAATTGCCGAATTAATTGCCGCCATTTTAATCTTAATACCAAAAACAACCTGGATGGGCGCTTTATTAGCCTGCGGAATTATGAGTGGTGCTATTCTCTCGCATTTATTTGTTTTAGGAATAGCGGTTGAAAACGACGGAGGATTACTTTTTGTATTGGCATTGATCGTGTTATTGAGTTGCATAGAATTAATTAATCTGAGTAGAAATAATTTTTTTAACCTTTTAAAAGCGAAATAATTATGTTGATAAAATCGATACATCGCAGTTTAGATGAGCTAATTAATTTATTAGGTCAGCTATCAGATCATGATTATTCAAAACCATGTGAAGCATTAAGTAATTCAAGTATTGGAGAACACACCAGACATATTCTTGAAATGTTTCAATGTCTTGATAAAAGCTATGATTCAGGAGTTTTAAATTATGATCAAAGAGAAAGAAATATACAAATTCAAACAGAAACAGATTACGCAAAACAATGCATTTTTGAAATAAAAAGAAGTTTGAAAAGCGAAAATAAAATACTTTATCTGGAGCAGTTTATTGATGGACTTACGATGCGAATTCAGACCAATTATTATAGGGAATTATTATACAATCTGGAACATTGCATTCATCATCAGGCTTTGATAAAAGTGGCTGTTCTACAATATAAAAATGTTATGGTACACGAGAATTTTGGAGTTGCACGCTCTACAATAGAATATAGAAAACAATGTGTACAGTAAGTTTTGTAAATAATAATGGAGTTGTAATGATTACTTCGAACCGTGATGAACAAGTTGTTCGGCCAGGTGCAATCGCACCAAAAAATTACAATCAAAATGGAAAAAATGTTATATATCCCAAAGATCCAAAAGCAGGAGGAACCTGGTTTGCTGTTGATGCGGATAAGACGGTTTTAGTGCTTTTAAATGGAGGTTTGGAAAAACATAAAGCGGCTTTCTCCTATAGGAAAAGCCGCGGATTAATTGCCCTGGATATGATGTACAGCCATTCTCCCAAAGATTTTTGGACTCAGATTAACCTTGAAAATATCGAACCATTTACATTGGTTTTGTATCAGGAAGAAAAATTATATGAACTTATCTGGGACGGTTTCGTAAAAAGAATGAGGAAGTTAGACCAAAATAAAAATCATATTTGGTCGTCGGTTACTTTATATCCAGGCGAAATCAGGAAAAAACGCTCTGATTGGTTCACGCAGTTTTTAAAAGATAAAAGTGAAATTTCACCACAGGATATGTTCCGTTTTCATCGAAATACACAAGATGATGATGCCGAAAATGGTTTAGTAATAAACAGACAGAATGTTTTAAAAACATTGAGTATTACACAAGTTACAATAGAACAAAACAAAGGTATTATGAGACATTATGATTTGATTAGTGCAGAGGATTTTTCAACAACATTTATTAGTATTTAATAAAGTAATCATGAAGCTATTTTTTCATAAAATCACCAATTGGGAATATTGGCCATTTCAGGTTTTGTACATTCCTATTTATTTTCTTTGGGCTTATTATGCCATCAAAGCAAGATCTATTTTTTTCTTTAATGCCTCAAATCCGAAAATTAAAAATGGAGGATTTATGATGGAAAGCAAAAAACAGATTTACGATTTATTGCCCAAAAAATATTATCCTAAAACTATATTGATTAAGGAAAATACAGATTTGAAAAAGATAATAGAAACCGTTGTCGAAAAAGGAATCTATTTTCCATTGATTGCAAAACCGGATATTGGTTTGCGAGGTTCTGGTGTAAAAAAAATAAAAACAGTTTCTGAATTAAAAAACTACGCAGAAAAAGCAAATTTCGATTTTTTATTACAGGATTTGATTCCGTTTAAAAATGAAGTTGGCGTTTTTTACGTACGCCATCCACATCAAAAGAAAGGAAAAATTACCGGAATCGTTTCTAAAGAATTTTTAATTGTAAAAGGTGATGGCGTTTCATCAATTGAAGATTTAATTCATAAAACACCTCGGTTTAAATTTCAGTTTGAAACTTTAAAAGAACAATACGGAGATCAATTGAAACGAGTTTTAAAAAAGGATGAAAGTATAAACCTGGTTCCGTTTGGCAATCATGCACGCGGTGCTAAATTCTTGGATGGAAGCGATTTGATTACACCAAAATTAACCGCAATGATAGATAATATTGCAACTCAAATTCCAGAGTTTTACTTCGGGCGTTTTGATATTATGTACAACACTTTTGAAGAATTAGAAAGAGGAGAAAACTTTTTAATTGTAGAACTTAACGGCGCCGCGAGCGAACCAACACATATTTATGATCCCAAACATTCCGTTTGGTTTGCCTGGAAAGAACTCGCCAGACATATTACCTATATGTATGAAATAAGCGTTGTGAATCATAAAATGGGCGTTCCGTATTTAGATTATAAAGTAGGAATGCGGGAATATAAACTGCATCTTGCCCAGAATAATAAGATTGTAAATTTTTAAAAATGAAAAGATTAAAAAATATCTGTGTTGGTTTTCTGGTGAGTTTCATCGGTTCAATTCCGCTTGGATATTTAAATCTCGCCGGATTAGAGATTTATTCAAGATCGGGCTTTCATCATTTAGTTTTATTTTTATTCGGAGTTATTTTCGTTGAAACTTTTGTGGTTTATTTTACGTTGCTTTTTGCCAGACAATTGGTTAACAGTAAAAAATTAATGAAAATTATTGATTTTTTTGCCGTCGGGTTTATGTTTGTTCTGGCTTACTTATTTTATTCAAATTCCAATCAAACGACACTTGCAAATAATCATATAAATCAATTTTTGATGTATTCACCGTTTGTAATTGGCGTAATTTTAAATTGTTTTAATTTTCTACAACTGCCATTCTGGACGAGTTGGAATCTATATTTAATTAATGGAAAATATATTGCAACCGAAAAACAGCTAAAATATTATTATATTGCAGGAACTTTAATTGGTGTTTTTTTAGGAATGTTGAGTTTGATAGTAACATTGCAAACCATTTTTCAAAAAACCAACCCATTTTCAAAGTATGTAATGCCTGTTTTTATTCCGTTGTTTTTCATTCTATTGGGGAGTATTCAGGTATTTAAAGTGTATAAAAAATATTTTAAATCATCTGCTTTAGGGATTTAGTTTCTAAAGCTAAAACTCTTCATCCATGAAAAAACTATACTTTCTTCTTCCATTTGTTTTGTTGGCATGTAAATCGAATACTACAGTAGGCGATAAATCTTCAAAAGAAGCATCCAAACCAATTGAAATAACATACAAGGTTCAGGAAACTGAGGTTTCGGATTTTTTAAAATATCTTTCTTCAGATGAATTAGAAGGCCGCGAAACCGGAACCAGAGGAATAGAAAAAGCAGCAGTATTTTTGGAAGATTTCTTAAAAAAGAATAACGTAAAACCGTATTTTAAAACCTATCGCGATACACTTACCAATTTTAAATTGCCGGCTTTTAATATCGTTGGGGTTATTGAAGGAACAGATCCCGTACTTAAAAAAGAGTTTGTGGTTTTAAGCGCACACTACGATCATATTGGTTTAGAGAAAAAGAAACAAGATGATGTTGTAAATAATGGAGCAAATGATGATGCTTCGGGCGTAACGGCTGTGGCTCAAATGGCAAAATATTTTACAGAAACAAAATCGAATAAGCGAAGTATTTTGGTTGTGTTTTTTGCCGGAGAAGAAAAAGGACTTTTGGGTTCTAAAAGTTTAGCTCAAAAACTAAAAGCACAGGATTTTAATTTATATGCACAATTGAATATCGAAATGATTGGAGTTCCAATGAAACGCGATTATTTGGCATACATAACTGGTTTTGATAAGTCAAACATGGCAGAGAAAATAAACCAATATACAGGGAAAAATACAATTGGTTTTTTACCAAAAGAAGCAGAGTATAAATTGTTTTACAGATCTGACAATTTCTCTTTTTATGAAGCATTCAAAAAACCATGTCAATCGATAAGTACTTTTGATTTTGAAAATTTCGAATTCTATCATCATGTTTCAGATGAATTTAAACTAATGGATATTCCACATATGACCGCTTTTATTCAGGAATTTTTACCCGCTGTTACCAAAATGGCAGATACTCCAACAGAGGAAATTACAATGAAATAATAATTACTCTTTTTGTTGGATTGCTTATTTTTGCCACATGAAAAATATTATTGTTACCGGAACGAGTAGGGGAATTGGTTACGAATTGGCTTTGCAGTTTGCCAATGCAGGTCATCAGGTTTTGGCTATCTCGAGAAATACACCTCAGGCACTTTTACAACATCAAAATATAACTTGTCTTTCAGTTGATTTGGCAAACGAATCGGCTTTGGCTGTTGTTGAAGATTTTCTTTCTTCAACATGGAAAAAAGTTGATGCCGTTGTGCATAATGCCGGGGCTTTATTATTAAAACCATTTGCAGAAACAACGCAAGCTGATTTTGAAAGTATTTATAAAGTGAATGTTTTTGGAGTTGCAAATCTTACGAGGATCTGTTTGCCTTATCTTCAAAGCGGAAGCCACGTTGTAACCATAAGTTCAATTGGCGGCGTTAGGGGAAGTCTTAAATTTGCCGGATTGGCAGCTTACAGTTCAAGCAAAGGGGCCGTAATTACTTTAACTGAATTATTAGCCGAAGAATACAAAGAAAAAGGAATTTCGTTTAATGTTCTGGCTTTAGGTTCAGTTCAGACAGAAATGTTAAATGAAGCTTTCCCAGGTTATCAGGCGCCAATTTCTGCTGAAGGAATGGCAACTTATATTTATGATTTTACCTTAAACGGAAATAAATATTTTAATGGGAAGGTTTTGGAAGTTTCTTCGACGAATCCTTAAATTATAAATTCCAATTTTGAACGAATAAACTTTTAACTTCTTACGAATAACATTTAACTCAAAAAATTGAACGAAACCTTAGCTAAATATTTACCGGAACATGCTGTAAAGCCTGCATTTGAACTGATTGTTGCCAATCAGGTTCATTTGAAAATCGTAAATGAGCGACTAACGCGTCATGGCGATTATAGGCGTGGACATACCGGGAAACATGAAATTACAGTAAATTCGAGTTTAAATAAATATCGGTTTTTAATAACGTTAATTCATGAGATTGCCCATTTAGTTGCTTTTGAAAAGTTTGGGCGAAATATAAAACCGCACGGCGACGAATGGAAATTTACTTTTCAAAGATTAATGGTTCCCTTTATTCGTCCAGAGATTTTCCCGGGACAATTATTACCGTTATTAGCGCGTCATTTTAAGAATCCTACAGCAAGTAGTGATACCGATACCACTTTGTCTCTGGCTTTAAAACAATACGACAAGGAAAACGATAAAAACTATGTTTTTGAGATTCCATACGGAAGTGTTTTCAGAATTAAAAACGGAAAAATATTCAAGAAACTTGCCGTGAGAACAAAACGTTTTGAATGCATCGAAATAAGCTCAGGAAGAACCTATCTTTTTAATCCAAATGCTGAGGTTGAATTGATCAACATCAAGTAGAAATTCCAATAAAAAAAAATCCAAATTCCAAACTTGTGGGGAAATTCCAATTATAAAGGAAAATCCCAAATTCCAACTTGCTTAGTTTTGGAATTTGGGATTTATTTTTTGGAATTTCCTGTATATTGGAATTTGAAAAAGTTTACCCTTCTCTCAAATATGCTTCTCTTACTTTCTTAAACAGGTTCGAAGAGTAAACAAACTTCACAATATCTTTATTGTCTGTTCTAAAGATTTCTTCTTTGGTTCCCTGCCACGCTTTTAAACCTTTTTTAAGGAATACGATATTCTCACCAATTTCCATAACCGAGTTCATATCGTGCGTATTAATTACGGTGGTAATATTATATTCTTTAGTGATTTCCTGAATCAGATTATCAATCAAAGTTGAAGTATTTGGATCTAAACCAGAGTTTGGTTCATCACAAAACAAATATTTCGGATTGTTTACAATAGCACGGGCAATAGCCACACGTTTTTGCATACCTCCTGAAATTTCTGAAGGTAATTTTCTATGAGCATCAACTAGATTAACTCTTTCCAAAACAAAATCAACACGTTCTTTGATTTTTGCTCTATTATCGTTGGTAAACATTTTTAGAGGAAAAGCAACGTTCTCTTCAACAGTCATCGAATCAAATAAGGCACTTCCCTGAAAAACCATTCCAATTTCAGTTCTTAATTCTCTTTTTTCATCCGGATCTAAATCAGCATAAACTCGTCCGTCAAATTCAATAGTTCCAGAATCAGGTGTATGAATTCCTAATAAACTTTTTAATAAAACTGTTTTTCCGGATCCACTTTGTCCAATAATTAAGTTGGTTTTTCCAGTTTCAAAAACTGTCGAAACCCCTTTTAGAACTTTGCTATCTCCAAATGATTTTTCTAAATTTTTTACTTCTATCATGATCCTAGTAACAATTGTGTTAGTATATAATTAAAAAGAATGATACAAACCGACGTCCAAACAAATGAAACTGTACTGGCTTTACCAACCTCTAGTGCTCCACCTTTCATATAATAACCATGAAAAGATGGGATTGTTGCCAATAACATTGCGAAAATTAGCGTTTTGATAAAGGCATAAACAATATGAAACGGAATAAATTCCATTTGTGCACCATCAATAAAAGCGGCACTTGTTGTAAAACCTCCGTAAACTCCGGCAAGCCATCCTCCAAAAATTCCCAAAAACATACTGATACCAATAACAAATGGATACAATAGCAAAGCAATAATTTTAGGGAAAACTAAATAGTTTAATGAATTTACACCCATTACTTCTAAAGCATCAATTTGTTCTGTAACACGCATTGTACCAATACTTGATGTGATGAACGAACCCATTTTTCCGGCCATAATAACCGAAATAAAAGTAGGGGCAAACTCTAAAATTACAGATTGACGTGTAGCAAAACCAATTAAATATTTTGGAATTAACGGATTTGTTAAGTTTAGTGCGGTCTGAATGGCAACAACTCCTCCTACGAAGAAAGAGATAAAACAAACGATACCTAGTGAGTCGATAATCAAATCATCGATTTCTTTGAAAATTAAATTTCTCATAACAGACCATTTTGTCTGTTTATTAAAAATTTCTTTTAGCATTAAAAAATATCTTCCTATCTGAGATAAGTAACGAATTAGCATCATAAGTTTTACAAATATTGGCTAAGGTAAAAATAAGTTATGAGTTTTGGGTTATGAGTTACCGATTTTCGGTTGTTTTTCGAATCAAATTAACTTTTGTTTCATTTTCTCAAAACGATATTTTCTTATAAATTTAGCCTGTTCGGGTGTAACTAATAAAGGTGTTTTTGCTTTTTTTGCTTTCCAGAATCCTGTGATATAATCGAAAAACAAGAATGGTTTTTTCTTCATCATCGCCAGTTTTGCCGAAGCAATTGCGGTAATCCAAAAACCGTATCCCAAGGTGTAAAAAGCTTCACCCTGTTTATAACGTGCTGTTTTATTGTAATTTGCGCCAGTAGGTTTAAGATGTTTTACATGTAAAGAAGTGTCTGTAACTATTTTCCAGTCATAGTATTTACAAAGTAATTCGTCTACGGTGTCCCAGCCCATAGCGGGTTTTAAACCTCCAATTTGCTGGAAAGTTTCTTTTCTGTAGGCTTTTAATGCGCCGCGAATATGATCTTTATCGGTTAGGTTTTCTAAAACCCAGTCACCATTTTTTTCAATGTAACAAAATCCGCCCACCATTCCAATTTTTGGATCAGATTGGAAATGATTGATTATGGTTTCGAAATAATTGGAAGGAAAAATTAAATCGCCGTCTATTTTTACAATAATATCATATTCTGAATCCAATGTTTCAAAACCTTTCTGAAAAGCCTGAATTACTTTACTTCCCGGCATGTGAATCGCATCTGAAGTTTTATTAACCACAGAAATAAACGGATTTTCTTTTGCAAAACCCAACACGATTTCTTCTGTTTTATCTGTTGAATTGTCGTTTACAACCACAATTTTAGAAGGCAAAACAGTTTGCGAAACCAAAGATTGTAAGGTCAGGCCAATTAAATCCTGTTCGTTGTGCGCGGGAATAACGATGTAATATTTCATTTTAAATTCCAATTTTTTTTTAAATCCCAAATTCCAATTGCTGAGAATAAATCCAACTTTCTAAAATTCCAAATTCCAATCTTACCGATAAGGTTAAAATTGGAATTTGGAATTTATTTTTTGGAATTTGCCGTTAGGCTTTTATTTTCTCGGCAACAACAATATAATATCTCGGAGTGAAATATCTTAAAAGTGGTCTAAAACCAAACTTTTTTACCGGATGTGTAAATTTTTGGCGATCGGTTATTTTCCAGCCTGTTTTTTCTAAAAGCCAGTCTAATTGCCAGTCTTCAAATTCATGATAATGTCTGTCCCACATATCTGTTTTTGAACGATATGCCGGAGAAAACCATAAACGTAACGGAATCGAAATTAGCAATTTGTCACATTTTACGTTTTGTAAAATAGTGTATGGATTTAATAAATGTTCGAAAATTTCAAATGCCGTAAAAACAGTATATTCTTCTGTTTGTAGCGCCCTTTGATCGTTATCTAAATCTTCGCCTTTTGTATTTTTTACGGTATAACCATTTTCTTCCATTATTTTAGAGAATGGATTGGGTACGCCAAAATCAAAAATGGTTTCTGATGTCTTGACATGTTTTTGTAAAAATTCTAAAGTAAGTTTGAATCTTTTATTGGGAAACGTTTTTTCGTACATTTTTTATTTTTTATCGGCAAAGGCGCAAATATACAAAGTTATCTTCTTTTTTGTATTTTTTAATTAGGATGAAAATCAAAAGTCCGCATTTAAAATATGTTTTCAAATGCGGACTATAATTTTATACTTTATGTGATTTACTAATAGCTTCGTAGAAACGTAATCTTTATAGATAATTAGGTAATGGATTTTTAGAGCTCCATCGGAGCGATATGTTTTGCACTTGCCAAAATATCGCTCCGATGGAGCTTTTCCCAAAATGAATTATTTGTTCTATAAATGTGACGTCCCACTGGGACTTATTATATAACTTAATTAATATCGGTAAACAAAGGCATTAACGTTCATTCCGGCTCCAACGGAAGCAAAAATGACAACATCGCCTTTATTAATTTCGTGATTTTCTAATTTTCCTTGTATCAAAAGATCATACAAAGTTGGTACGGTTGCTACGCTTGAGTTTCCTAAATCATGAATACTCATTGGCATAATATCTTTAGGTGCAGTTTTGTCGTACAGTTTATAAAAACGATCGACAATAGCTTCGTCCATTTTTTCATTTGCCTGATGTATCAGGATTTTTTTTACCTCATCGATTCCAATTCCGCTTTTGTCTAAACAGCTTTTCATTGCGCAAGGAACCTGAATTAATGCAAACTCGTAGATTTTACGACCGTACATTTTAATGTATTTTATATCCGGATCTAAATCTGGATTATATGATTTTCCGAAGTAAAGGAAATTAGCTTCATCATTAGCATAAGTAGCACTTTCGTAAGATAGTAAACCAGTTTCGTCATCTTCAGAAGCCTCTAAAATAGAAGCACCGGCACCATCAGAATAAATCATAGAATCACGATCGTGATCGTCTACAACTCTTGATAAAGTTTCAGCTCCAATGACCAAAACTCTTTTTGCCATTCCGGATTTAATAAATGCATTGGCTTGCAAAACACCTTCGATCCAGCCTGGGCATCCAAAAAGAATGTCATAAGCCACACATTTAGGGTTTTTTATATCCAGTTTGTTTTTTACACGAGTGGCCAAACTTGGTAAAATATCAGTTTGATGTGTACCTGTTTTTACGTCGCCAAAATTATGGGCAAAAATGATGTAATCTAAAGTTTCACGATCTATATTAGCATTTTCAAGTGCTCTTTCAGCAGCAAAAAAAGCTAAATCAGATGAAGTATGATGATCTTCGGCATAACGACGGTTTTCGATTCCGGTAATGCCTTTAAATTTTTTAATTACAACTTCATTCGGGTATCCAAAAGGAGTTCCGTCTTCATTTAAAAAAATATGTTTATCAAAGTCAGTATTCTTAACTTCTTTATTAGGAATGTAACTTCCTATACCAATTATTTTTATTTTCATTATTCCTTAATTATCCGATAAATTTATTGCTAAATTATAAATAAATTTATGATAACTATCATAAAAAATACTATGCATGCATATAATTATGAAATAGTAATTTTTTTTATGGATATATTGTTTATTTTCTAATGATTTTGTGGTTTTATCGAGATTTCAAACGTTTGCGAATTGTTTGAGAACTTATTTTTATTTCGTAGAATTCTTAAAGTCATTTTGATTTTGTTATAAATGAAACTGAAGGTTTTAAAAGTGTTAAAATAGAAAGTCCTGTTTTGCTTTGAAGTATTAAAGTGGTTTTGAAAACGAGTCGCGTGAGGGATAGAAGGAAGCTACCGAAGTAGCCCGGATAGCCCGACAGCACCCCGATGAGAGGGCGTATGCACACCAAGTATATTTGCCCTCTCATCGGGATGGAGGCACGCCCAACTTATAATTGTTTAGAAAGTTTCAGGTTCAAATAACTTGAAACCTTAAACCTGAAACAAAAAATAAACCCGAAAGATTTTTAAAATCTGTCGGGTTTGGAATTTATAATAAAAGAAAACTTATTTCTTAGTTTTCCATATAAGCTTCAATAGGAGCACAGCTGCAGATTAAATTTCTGTCGCCGTAAGCATCGTCTACACGACGAACAGATGGCCAGAATTTATTTTCAGCAATATACTCTAATGGGTAAGCTGCTTTTTCTCTAGTATAAGGAAAATCCCAAGAATCAGTAGTTAACATTGCCAATGTGTGAGGTGCATTTTTCAATACATTGTTTTTATCATCGGCTGTTGAAGCTTCAATCTCTTTTCTGATTGAAATAAGCGCATCACAAAAACGATCTAACTCTGCTAAATCTTCAGATTCAGTTGGTTCGATCATTAAAGTTCCAGCTACAGGGAAAGAAACCGTTGGTGCGTGGAAACCGTAATCCATTAAACGTTTTGCGATATCGCCAACTTCGATTCCGTTTTCTTTAAACGAACGACAATCTAAAATCATTTCGTGAGCTGCTCTTCCGCATTCTCCTGTATAAAGAATTGGATAGTGTCCTTCGAAACGGGCTTTCATGTAGTTAGCATTTAAAATAGCATGTTCTGTAGCACTTTTTAATCCTTCAGCACCCATCATTGTGATGTAACCGTAAGAAATTAAACAAACTAAAGCTGATCCGTAAGGTGCAGATGAAATTGCTGTAATAGCTTGTTCGCCACCAACTTTTAAGATTGGGTTTGTTGGTAAAAAAGGTACTAATTTTTCGTTCACACAAATTGGTCCAACTCCAGGTCCACCTCCACCGTGAGGAATAGCGAATGTTTTGTGTAAGTTTAAGTGACAAACGTCAGCGCCAATTGTAGCCGGGTTTGTTAAACCAACCTGAGCATTCATATTAGCACCATCCATATATACTAATCCGCCATTGTCGTGGATTAATTTTGTGATTTCGATAATTGAAGATTCGAAAACTCCGTGAGTAGAAGGATACGTTACCATTAAACAAGATAAATCATCTTTATGCTCAATCGCTTTTTCTCTTAAATCTTCTACGTCAATATTTCCTTCCGGAGTAGTTTTAGTAACGATAATTTTCATTCCGGCCATCGCTGCAGAAGCAGGATTTGTTCCGTGTGCCGATGAAGGGATTAAACATACATTACGGTGACCTTCGTTTCTTGACAAATGGTAAGCACGAATAGCCATTAAACCAGCATATTCTCCCTGAGCTCCTGAGTTAGGCTGTAATGTTGTTCCGGCAAATCCGGTAATTACATTCAATTGCTCTTCTAATTTTTTAAGCATTGTGATATAACCTTCAGCTTGCTCAACTGGTGCAAAAGGGTGAATGCTGTTCCAGTTTGGCATCGATAAAGGCAACATTTCTGAAGCTGCGTTTAGTTTCATTGTACAAGAACCTAATGAAATCATCGAATGATTCAATGATAAATCTTTACGCTCTAACTTTTTGATGTAACGCATGATCTGACTTTCTGAATGATGATTGTTGAATACATCATGCGTTAAGAAAGATGACGTTCTTTCTAATGAAGCCGGTAATTGACTTGAAGCAGTTAATTCAGAAACAGTAAAACTTTCTTTTCCTAAAGCCTCAGCAAAAATCGCAATAATTTGATTGATGTCGGCAATTGAAGTTGTTTCGTTGAATGAGATCGAAATTGTATCAGCATCAACATAAAAGAAATTTACTTCATTTTTCTCAGCAATCGCTTTTACTTTTTGAGCATCAGCTTTTACCAAAATAGTATCAAAGTAAGCCGTATTAGTCTGGTAAACGCCTAATTTATTTAACGCTTCAGCAGCAGTAACTGCCGATGCGTGAACTTTACCTGCAATATATTGTAATCCTTTTGGACCGTGGTAAACAGCATACATTCCGGCCATAACGGCTAATAAAACCTGAGCTGTACAAATATTTGAAGTTGCTTTTTCACGTTTAATGTGCTGCTCACGAGTTCCTAAAGCCATACGTAAAGCGCGATTTCCATTAACATCAATAGAAACCCCAATAATACGACCTGGCATAGATCGTTTGTATTCGTCTTTAGTTGCAAAAAAAGCAGCGTGTGGACCACCATAACCCATTGGTACACCAAAACGTTGTGTAGTTCCAACCACTACAGCAGCTCCCATTTCTCCCGGAGAAGTTAAAGCAGCTAGTGATAAAATATCTGCAGCAAAGGCAACTTTGATTTCATTTTCTTTTGCTTTAGCAACAAAAGCACTATAATCGTTTACCTGACCATATTTTCCCGGATATTGTAAAATGGCTCCGAAGAACTCATTTGAAAAATCAAACGTTTCGTGGTTTCCAACAACTAATTCAATTCCAATAGGAGTTGAACGTGTTTGAAGTATAGATAAAGTTTGTGGTAAAATTTCTTCAGAAACGAAGAATTTGTTTGTATTGTTTTTCTTTTGGTCACGTGTACGAACGTCAAATAACAAAGCCATAGCTTCGGCAGCTGCAGTTCCTTCATCTAATAAAGATGCGTTTGCAATTTCCATTCCTGTTAATTCAATAACCGTAGTCTGGAAGTTTAAAATAGCTTCAAGACGACCTTGAGCAATTTCTGCCTGATAAGGTGTGTAAGCTGTATACCATCCTGGATTTTCGAAGATATTTCTTTGAATTGGCGCAGGAACAATAGTTGGGTGATAACCCAAACCAATATACGATTTGAATACCTTATTTTTCTTTCCTAATTCCTGAATGTGATTTGCGAATTCGTACTCCGTCATTGCAGGATCTAAATTCAAAGGCGCTTTTAAACGAATGTCATCCGGAAGAGTTTCATAAACAAGTTGTTCAATCGATTCCACTCCAATAGTCTTTAACATGTGTTGAAGATCTGTTTCTCTTGGGCCAATGTGTCTTAAAGCAAAAGCATCTGTTCTCATTTGTAGCTATCTATTTTTTTAAAGGCAATGCAATTAACAAAGCGTAAACTTCAATTTAAGCAGTATACACAAGGTTTATTACATTTTATAGTAAATGTGTTGTTTTTTGTGGCGCAAAATTAAGTATTATTAATAATTTAATAGGTATTTTTAACTTCAATTTTTATGAAATTTCTAACTAAAGAGTTGATTTGTTAATAATTGATTAGATTTAAGGAATGAAAGTGTTGAAACAAATATTCGATTTTTACCTCCATAGTAGTATTCATGTGGCTTTGTCGTGTTATGCATTAGTTCATATAACATTTTATTTCTTTCATATTCAATATGATGAACAAATGGCTTTGTTCGTTTTTTTTGGAACAATTGTGGGGTATAATTTTGTTAAATATGATGCGTTGGTTCGGGTGAAAAAAAAACCAATCGGAAATCAGTTAAAAATTATAGCAGTTTTGAGTTTTGTTTCTCTGATTTTAGTTGGCTATTATTTTTTTCAGTTAAAAAGAATTACCCAAATAGTCTCCTTTGGAATATTTGCTATAACTGCACTCTACACACTTCCGTTTTTTCCAAATCGTAAAAATGCCAGAAACTGGACCGGTGTAAAAATTTACATTGTGGCACTTTGTTGGGTAGGAGCAACGCTGGTTTTACCTTATATAAATGCCGAAATTCCTTTTACAGGTAACTTTTTCATTAAATGCATTCAGCGTTTTGTCTTGGTTTTTGTGCTGATTCTGGTTTTCGAGATTTTAGATTTAGCCAATGATGATCCGCATTTGCAAACCGTTCCGCAGACAATTGGCGTTAAGCGTACAAAAATTTTAGGCTTTTCATTATTAGTTCCGTTTTGGGTTTTAGGAATTTTAAGTTTTACACTTCATGATCTTATTATCAATCTTGTAATGGTTCTTACTTTGATGTTGTTTATTCTATTCGCCAATACAAATCGATCAAAATATTATACTTCTTTTTGGGTCGAAAGCGTACCCATTTTTTGGTGGCTGATGATAGTGTTTCTGTAAATAAAAAATCCGATGCGTTCAACATCGGATTCTAAATAATAATATTTTGGGCGTGTCCCTCCGGGTCGGGCTATCCGCTGCAAGTCCTCGCACTTCCTCCGTCAGGCTGTGGGCTTTCCACTTCTATCCCTCACGCAAACCGTAAAGCGAGAAAATTCATTTTTTAAAGAAAATTTTAGATGATTTATTTGAATTGCCTCCAGCTTTAGCTGGAGGTAAAAATGATAGAATAAAAGTGGCTTTAGCCAAATATTATATTCTTTATTTAAATTATGCTATTTTTCAGAAACATCTTTTAGAACTTTATTTCTTTCCAAAAGAAACTGCGTCATATGTTTTTCGAGAAATAAAATATCAAATAATTCTCCAAAAATTCCGAAAGGCGTTTCATATTCCAATTTATCTTTCATAATTGTAAAACCATTTACTTCTTCAAAAAAATGTTGATGCTTGAAAGATTTGAATTTGCCTTTTTCCATTTCATCGACAAAATAATCATTAAATGTCATTGCGGTAATTCGACTTTTATGTGTGAGATAAAAACCGAAATGTTTACCACGCCAGGTTACAGTTTCGTCAAAATTTATTAATCCAGAAGTTACGCCTGCAATTGCTTTTTCACTTGTTTTACTCGCAGATTTCTGATGAATATCGATATTTCGTGAAGCATCAAAAACGATTTGTTTTGGTGCTTTTATTTTTGTTGTGAGGTTTATTGTTGTCATAATTAATCAGCTTATTTCAAGTCCCAGCGGGACGTTATGTTTATAGAACAATGAAAAAAAGGTTTTTGAACCCCAGCGAGGTGGAATGTTAAGGAATAATCAGAAAGCAAATATATCGCTCCGCTGGAGCTTAAAAGAACGATGCATTTTTATGTTTTCTATAAATATTACGCTCCGCTGGAGCTATCAGAAAATAATAAATTATTTGCGTAACAAATCTTCAAAAGCTTCATCAATATCTCCAAACTTAAATTTAAAGTCATTATCCAAAAGTCGTTTCGGAATCACATTTCTGCTTTTCAAAACCAACTCCGGTTGAGTACGAATAATGAATGAACCAATTTCTAACAAGAAAGTATTCAACGGAATTCCGAATGGAAAACCAACTGCTTTTCTAAGTTTCTGCATAAAATCAGCATTACGAACTGGTTCCGGAGAGACAACATTCACAATTCCGGTCATTTCTTTTTGAATGACAAATTCAATTGCATTGGCAAAATCTTCTTCGTGAATCCAACTCACAAACTGGTTTCCTTTTCCTTGTTTGCCTCCAAAACCTGTTTTTGCCAAAGTTTTTAACGGAATAAAAGCACCGCCATTTTTACCTAAAACAATCGAAGTTCGCAAAGCTGTTTTTAAAGTATTTGGCGTTTCGATTTTAAAAAATGCTTTTTCCCATGAAAGCGCAACATTAATAGAAAAATCATTTCCAATTTCGCCATCAACCTCATCCATTTGTTTGTCAAGAGAAAATCTATAAATAGTAGAAGTTGATGAATTCAGCCAGTGTTTTGGCGGATTAGTACAATTTAAAACCGCTTTGTTTAAAATTCTTGTGCTTTGAATTCTTGACCATAAAATCTCTTTTTTGTTTTCTTTCGTATAACGGCAATCAACAGATTTTCCTGCAAGATTAATTAGAACGGTTGCATTTTCGAGTTCGTTTTCCCAGCCGGAAAAACTCTTTGCGTTCCAGTTTATATATTTAATTCCGTCAATTGTTTTAGATTTTCCTCTGGTCAGAATTACAATTTCATCAAATTTATCTTTGAATTTATGGACTAAAACCTGTCCTAAAAATCCTGTTCCGGCTGCGATTATAAGTTTGTTCATTTTGAGTATGTTTTTTTTGCCACGAATTGCACGAATTACACTAATTTTTAAAATGTGCAATTTTAGTGCTAAAAGTTAATTTGTGAAAATTCGTGAAATTCGTGGCGAACTTTTTAATGATAATTACGCTTTAAAAACCAATCTTTCTTCTTGTTGCGCTTCTTTGGCTTTTCTTTTTCCTCTAAAGAAGAAATACAAATTGAAGAACAACATTACTCCCAAATAAATAGAAAATCCGCCAATTTTATAGCTTAATCTTTCGATCAATTCCTGATAACTGTTGTTGCTTAATTGCATTTCCAGAATCATTAAAGCGAAACCAATATTTAAAAGATAAAATCCGGTTTCAAAAAGTTTGTTGGTGGCTTCTGCAATATCTTCGCGGCCTTTAAAAATGTCCAGCATAAATATTTTTCCGTTTTTAAAAAGAGTTTTAGAAACATAATAAGTAAGAAATAAAGCGATTGGTAAATAAAGTCCGTAACCGATTAAGATTTTTGTAGTTTCCATGATATTTAATTTAAGGTATTATTTAATTAATTTGTGAATGTACTTGGTTAGAATAATGATATTGAGATAATGCAATATCGAAATGATGAAAATTATAATTGCTGTTTTTGTTCCGATGGTTTCAATTAATTGCGTCGAAGATGAAATTTTTTGCCAGGAAATAAGCGTCATTGCACAGTAACCGATATTTAAAAGATAATAGCCTAAAAGTAAAACCTGATTAATTTTTTGGCAGATATCAGCATGGTTCGGGATCAGTTCTGCGACGTAAATGTTTCCGTTTCTGTAACAGATTTTACCAACTCTTAGAATAATGAAAATCGTAATGCCGAGATAGATAAAATATCCAATGATGTTGAAATTCATGACGATTATTTTTTTGGGTTAATATTCATAATTTAAGCCGCGTTGTGTCAAAAGGTATGCAATTTCCAATTTGCGTTTGTTTTTTACTTCAATGGCAGATCCTTTTGCAAGAAAAACGGAAGTTGGAATTGCAGTTTCTAAAAACTCAAAGTCATGACCATAATTTTCCTGAAAATCAATATCAACTTTATGTTTTAGAACTTTAAATTGTTCCCATCCCGGGTGTTGAACTTCATACTCGAAAGTGGTTTCGTTATCAATTTTAGTATATCCAAAATAATGTTCTGTAATAAATTCAGCTTCAGAACCGATTTCAATTTCTATTGGATTCTTTTCCGTTTCTAACTGAATTGTATTCCATTGTTCCTTATTTTTCCATTGATAGATAAAAGTTTGCGTATTATCATCTTCAACAATTTCATGTTTCATTTTCTGAGTTTCATAATGTTCCTGATACAAAGTATTTGCAATGAATGTAATCGCTTTTTTTGGAACAATTTCTTTGATGAAAACTACGCCGCGTTTCCATTCGCCGTTTTCAAAACGTTTTACGTAAAATCTTAAATTGACTTCTTCAAAATTGACATGAAACGGAATTTTTACGCCCAGAACTTTTGTGTTTTTAAACATAAACCCAACCAGACTTACATAACATTTGTTGTTCCAGATATCGATTTCAGTTCCTGCAGGAATATATTTTTCTAAGATTTTAGGATCAACTTCATAATTCAAAAGAGCTAAGTTTTTCCATTCTGCATGTAGAAATGAATCAGAAGTAATATTGGCTGTCAAAAAGTAGAAGTAAGTTGCTATTACCATTGGAAACAGAAAAAAACTAATAAGATTTTCGAAATCATTTCCTAATGCAGAATTGGTAAGGATCAGAAAAAAATCAATCACAACCAAAATCCAGTAAAGTCGAATTTTTCTCTTTTTTTCTTTGCTGAGTTCCTTCATTTTTGTGAGTAAAATAATTCCGATTGTTATTTGTACAATCCCTAAGACGATTTGAAAGAGCATTCCAAAATAGACTAAAAGATAAAGTCCAAGAGTTGTGAAATAAAATATTTTGTTGATTTTGTGTAAATTGGTAAAAGTTGTCATCTTGTGTTTGTTTTGAACTTTCAGAAAAAAATGAAAGTTTTATTTAAATTTTTTTACTTCATGATTTTTAGAACCAAACGTCCTAACCAGTTTTCGTTGAACTCTGTTATTTTATCTAACATATTATCTGCTTTTAAAACAAAATCGTATAATTTAGAAGTTTGATCAACAAAGTGTTTTTCTTCTGCAGAATTGTTTGATTCAATTGTCGAAACTTCCTTTAAAATTTTAAGAGCAGGTTTGATTTCTCTTTTGCTTCTTTCTCTCGAAATTTTTACGGCCAATTCGTCCAGATCTTTTTCGGCAGTAAAAAACTCTCTTCTTTCTCCCGCTTTGTATTCTTTATAAACAATTCCCCAATCCATTAAAGCTCTTAGGTTCATGCTGGCATTTCCGCGCGAAATTTGCAATTCCTCCATAATATCTTCCATCGAAACAGCTTCATTCGAGACCATTAATAAAGCATGGATTTGCGCCATGGTTTTATTAATTCCCCACTGAGAACCTAACGCTCCCCAGGTTTGTACAAACTTATTTTTTGCTTCTTTGAATTCCATAGAACAAATGTAAACAAAAGTTTTTAAACTTTCAAAAATAAATGAAACTTATTTTCAAAACATATTATTTTTTAAGAATAGTCTTATGTATTGTTTTTTGTGTTTTATGACAAAGAATCTTCTTTCTGTAACATTTTCCTAATTAAATCTGTAGTTCTAAAATAGCTTTGGGTATAAATTTTTAAAATTATTTTTTAATATCCTCATTATTAATAAATAATCAAGTCGTGGAGCAGAACCCACTTAAAAAACGAACTGTTTCGCTCAGTAAAATGCGAAGGTGTCATCTGAAAAGCCTTATGAGTAAGACAAATAATTAAATCATTAAGATATGAATTCATTTATTGGAAAATGGGTAGATCAACAAAATGTGTTAATCACAATTACCGGATCTAAAACTAGCATTAGTGTAGCTTACGGCAACGGACGCGGCCCCTTTCAAGGTACTCTAAACGCTTCTAATCCATCAGTAATTACCGTAAACTTTACGGATGATGGAGGAAATAAAACAGGTACGCTGTCAAATAACAATTCTGATATAAATTGGGATAATGGGACAACTTGGAAACAACTAGTTTATTTAAGAAAAAATGCATGGGATGACAACAACGGTGGGCAATTTATAGATAAGTCTGGCAATTATACCGACCTTTATTGGTATGCAAAAGCTGTTAAGGTAATGCAATCCCGCCCAATAAGCGATCCTACCAGCTGGTGGTTTTATGCTGCAATTCATGGTGAATTACTATTGCCAGGATCTTTATATCCAAAGCCATACCAATATCTAAACTGGAAGAATGTTAACTACATAGGAGCAGCTGCAAATTTAAGTGTGGTTCCATCCAATGCATTAACAACTATTTTTTGGGATCAATGTCAGCATGGTACCTGGTTTTTCCCTCCTTGGCACAGAGGTTATTTGGTAGCATTAGAAAATATTCTTCGTACCATTATATCTCAATTAAATGGCCCTTCGGACTGGGCATTGCCCTATTGGAATTATCTAAACCAATCTACTGTCTATATTGAATCTCATATCCCTCCGGCATTTACACTTACTGTTTTACCGGATAACACCCCAAATCCTTTGTACGTACCTGAGCGTTATGGACCTAATGTACAAGTAGGTAATGGAGAGAATTCAGCAAATGATCAATGTCAATGGGATACCATTTACAGTGAAGGAGCTGCCCCTGCAAAACTTGGAGCAGGTGATTTAAATGGCTATTTTTATGGTGGCGGAGAAACCGGATTTTCACATAGCGGTTCAGAAACCGGAGATCTTGAGCAGAATCCTCATAATTTCGTTCATGGTATGGTAGGTGGACAAAATGCTGCGGGACAAATAGGTTTGATGGGCGTGCCGGCAACAGCAGGGCTCGATCCTATATTTTTCTTGCATCATTCTAATATTGACCGTATGTGGGATGCCTGGAATGTAACAGGACAAAATAACAATCCTTCGGATGTAAATTGGCTGGCCGGACCAACTGCTAATGGCAATTCACAATTTGCTATGCCTTTGGATGCACAGGGTACTGCCTGGTATTACACACCTGCAGATGTTCAAACGACAAATAATTTGAAGTATAACGGATCTTATTATTCTTATACATATAGCGATCTCTCTTTAACTTCTTATGACACAATTCAACCGGGTTTTTTGAAAGAGAACTTATCTCTTAGATTAAATAAACTGAGTGCGATAAATTTAGAAACAGGAATTAAGATGGCTAGTAAACAAAATAATGAATTAGTTGGAGCAAGTAGTGGTTCAATTACATTAAAGGATAAAGAAACCAAAGCTACTGTTCAATTGGATAAAACGGCATGGAAATCAGTAAAGAATAGTCTTTTAAAAGCTTCTGTCTCTAATATCCCCGATGAGGTGTATCTTCAGTTAGAAGGTGTAAAAGGAGGCGCTGACTCCAATTTTCTTTCAGTTTATGTAAATAATACATTTATTAAGTCTGTTTCTCTTTTTGGACTCCTTGGTGCATCTCTGAAAAATACTGCTCATGGCGGTGCAGGACTTACTTTTAAATTCAATATCACAAGTATTGTTGACGAATTACATCTTGAGAGTGCTATTGATATTAATTCACTAGATGTTCAAATAAAGAGTAAAGATGCCCCTCTCGATGGTGATGAAATCACAGTAGAGCGAATAGGAATTTACCGTTCAGGGCAATAAGTCAAAAAAGACATATGAAACTTTCACAAAACAAGCGTATTGCAATTAATTTAGTATTTATCAGCATTTTTGTCTGGACATTACTTTTGGTAAACCCTGGACATATTATGGCAATGAAATACTGTCATGTATTTGCTTCATGTCCCTCTGCAACATCATTTCAGATGTTGCTTGAGATGAAGCTTTTTTCTGCGCAATTAATTGGTTGGGGGCTTATGGTGGTTGCAATGATGCTTCCTAAATTAATTCTGCCCATTCAGTTTATTTACCAACAGAGCTTCAAACGCTATCGTTTCTTGTGTTCTTTATTATTTGTGTTTGGCTATATATTAGTATGGATGGTTGTTGGTGTTTTTATGATAGAAATAATAATGGGAGTTAACCTTTTACTACCCATGTCTTATATGCCTGCATTTGGATTGTTTGTCATTGCATTAGTATGGGAGATTTCGCCAATAAAGCAGCGTTTTTTAAACCTCGGTCATGATCATCGAATTCTGTCAGCCTTTGGATGGAAGGCCTTTAGGGATTCATTGTTTTTTGGACTTACCCACGGTGTTTGGTGCATTGGTTCTGGATGGGCATTGATGCTATTTCCTATGCTTTTACCCAAAGGGCACAATTTAGCGATGCTAGTTGTAACTTTTATTATGATTAGTGAACACCTGGAATATCCAAGATTCCCTAAGTGGCTCTTTATTCCTCGTATGAAATTATTAAGAATCATTGTTGTGCAAACAAAAATCAAATTGATGACCTTTTGATATTATAGAGCCTAAACCCAGAATCCACATTATTACTTCAATTAGAATTTCCTTCGAGAACTAATACTCCTTTTTATATTAAAATTAGATGTATTAGTTCATGGGGGCTATTCTATTGGTATTCACTGAACTTTGTTTTCTGTATTTGGTTTTTAAATGCTGATAATGAGTATTTTATGATGAAAAAACGATTCGTATTAATTTTTAAGGCTCTCATACATAATAATCCCCCTCTTATATCATTTTTTTATTCCAGGCTTTATTTCTGACATAATTTTACTACAGAAAATAAAAAATAACACCATTTGTTTTCAGGATTTGTTTCTAATTGATCTCTCATAAGAAAATCTTAATCAGTTGATATGATTTATAAAAGTTTGTTAGATGAGAAAGACAAATTATAAGGAAACAACAAAATTTAGAAAGTGGAGCAGAAACCACTTAAAAAACGAACTGTTTCGCACAGTAAAATGCGAAGGCGGATCTGAAAAGCCAAATGAGTAGGACTAAAACTAATTGTTATGCAACCAATACCTGTAAAAGTTAAAAATGTTAATGTATATCCTTATGTCGAATGGCATGGAGGAGGAGTTGGACCTGTAATTCTTCCGGTTATCGAAGGAGCCAGCGGAACTTATGCTGTTGGAACACTTATTATGTCTGTATTCTATAATCTTGACCTTAATGTCACCGAAAAACCTAAGCTGGGCATTCACCAAAGATATGTAGCAATGGGCGAAACAGAAGACGGAACTCCTTTTACGACTCCGTGGATGTATTGCACAAACGCAAGCAATCAGCCGGAATTTGGAAGAACTATTACACTTAATCAGCCAAACTCTGAAGCAAATAGCGTAGGAAGTGTGCCTCCTTATATTACACTTGGTCCGCTTACGGATATTACAGTAAGTCAGTTATTTCCACCGCCGGCAATTGGGCAAATATTGCTTATTGAAAGTGGTTCCGGAAATGTTATTGCAACAAGAACCGGTACACCTCACGAAATGGGAGTTGAAGTAAAAGGCGGTAAACGTTTCGGAAACTTATCGGCAGGAGCAAAAAACATCATTATTACCGGAAAAAACCAGGACGGAAAAACAGTAACGATGGGTGATTTAACTTGTTTAGATCCAAATGAACCGGCAATTTTCTTACGTCAGTTTGGACCTTTTAATTAAACCAAATATTAATCATAAAAATAAAAATTATGGGAGTAATGATGCCATATGGCGCCGCCATTAGAGAAGCTTTGGCTTCGAACGATCTAACAAAGATGGAAGCTATTGCCGAGCAAGCAAAACAAACAATAAAACAACAAGGAGATCTTACTGCAGCGTACTTAGAATTGATTGAAGCAATTGCTGCACTAAAAACTAAAAAATAGTTGTGTTGTCTTGTAGAAATAAAGGTGTATCCGAAAAACCTAAAAGAGTAGGAATAATTTAAAATACAAATATCATGGGATTTATACCAATGTACGGAGTTGCGATTCGGGATGCTATCGCTTCAAACGACTTATCTAAAATGGAAGCTATTGCAGAACAGGCCAAACAAACCGTAAAGGAACAAGGGGATTTAAGTGCTGCTTTGGTAGAATTGCTGGATGCAATTGATGCTTTAAAAAATAAAAGATAAAAAAATAACGAGCTGTCTTGTTAAGTAAAACAAGGGTGGATCCGAAAAACCTTAAGAGTAGGAATAACTTAAAACAACAATATTATGGGAGTAACAATGCTTTACGCAGCAGGAATCAGAGAGGCGATTGCTTCAAATGATTTAGAAAAAATGAAAGCAGTCGCCGAACAGGCGAAACAAACTGTAAGAGAACAAGGAGACTTAAGCTCAGCATTGATAGAATTGTTAGAAGCAATTGAATCATTGAGAAAGTAATCTAAAAAAGACGGTTTATTAAGATTCGCTTTTTAAACCGTTTTTTTAAATAATGACCAAACCCTAAATAAAATTAAGATGGATACGATTAAGACTTCAACACGATACAGAGTAAGAGACGATTATAAAACTGCCACGCCGGTTCATGTAGTATGGGAAATTACTTTAGCCTGTAATTTAAAATGCTCGCATTGCGGATCAAGAGCTGGAAAAGTAAGGCCTGGTGAATTAACGACAGAACAATGTTTCGGAGTTATTGATAGTCTTAAACGTCTTGGTACAAGAGAAATTACAATTATTGGCGGCGAGGCTTTTTTAAGAAAAGACTGGCTGGAAATTATAGAAAGAATAAGTCAAAGCGGTATTGAATGTTCGATGCAGTCCGGAGCATACAATTTAAATGAAGAAAGAATTATTGATGCCAAAAAAGCAGGAATCAGAAACATTGGTGTTTCTATTGATGGATTACCGGATACACATAATAAAATCAGAGGAAGAAGAGATTCATTTGAACATGTAATTCATTGTCTTCAGCTTTTAAAAAAGCACAATATTCCGTCAAGCGTAAATACAGTGATTACAAAAACCAATAAAAATGAGCTGAATGAATTAGTGGATGTTCTGATTGAAAATGGTGTGAAAAACTGGCAAATACAACTTGCCGTTGCCATGGGAAATGCCGTTGATAATTCAGACGAATTGATTCTGCAACCTTATGAATTAAATGATTTTTACGAAAATCTTATTGTAATCTACAGAAAAGCATTAGCCAATAATGTTTTGATACAAGCAGGAAACAACATTGGATATTTTGGTCCATACGAACATATTTGGAGACAGGGCAATGAAAAATATTATACAGGCTGTTCAGCAGGACATACCGGAATTGGTATCGAAGCCGACGGTAAAATAAAAGGCTGCCCGTCATTGCCAACAAACGCATATACCGGAGGAAATGTAAAAGACATGGATCTCGAAGACATCTGGAAATACAGTGAAGAAATGGTTTTTTCCAGATATAGAAATAAAGAAGAATTATGGGGCGGTTGTAAAGGCTGTTATTATGAATCTTCTTGTTTGGCGGGCTGCACTTGGACAAGTCATGTGTTGTTTGGCAAAAGAGGAAACAACCCGTTTTGTCATTACCGTGCTTTAGAATTAAAAAAGAAAGGACTTAGAGAACGTATCAGAAAAACACAAGAAGCGCCCGGACTTTCTTTTGATCAGGGACTTTTTGAAATTATAGTAGAAAATGAAAAAGGAGAAATTGTCGAAATACAATCTCCTAACGATACACAAGTACTTCCGGTTTCAAACAATATAGACAGGGTTCCCAGAATTCCTAAAGCATTAAAATTATGCAACGGCTGTGATAATTATGTGTATGAAGAAGAAACTACCTGCAGCTTTTGTAATGCCGATGTTCAGAAAGTAAATGATGAATATGCCATTAAAATGGAAAGAGCAAAACGATCGCTGGAGAAACTCGAATTATTAATGATGAAATAATTATGGAACTACTTAAAAAAATCCAATCAGAAATTGATCAGTATTCGAATACTATTGAAGACAATTTAAGTCTGCCGGATATTACCATTAAATACGGTCTTAATTCATACAGATACGGATCTTCCAGTTTTTTGGATGATCTTTTTGATCCCATTCAAATAACTCATGAAACGGTTTTTTATGATTTGGGTTCAGGTTACGGAAATATTATTTTATACGGAGCTGTAAAATATCCGGAAGCAAAATTTATAGGAATTGAAATTCTGGAAGAACGAAATCAGGTTTGTATGGATTTAATAGAAAAAGAACAAATACCAAATGTTACCGCAATTACAGGCGATATTTTAAAAACTGATATTTCTGACGGTACTGTTTTTTACCTCTATAATCCTCTTTTTAATTTTCAATACAAAACATTATTAGATAAGCTATATCAGATTTCATTAAACAAAAATATAGTTGTAATCGCTGAGTCCCGATGCAATTTTTTTGATGAAGCCCACTGGTTAGAACAATACCATCTTAAGGATATTGATGTGATTAGAAAAATCAAATATTATCGCTCTAAACCTTGAGATCAGACTAATAAATATCAAAAGGAAAATAAAATAGTAACCAATTTAAAACCCAAAATAATCATGACCAATTTAAGTTCCATCATTCTTCCTGTTCTTCAGGGAATGGAAGAATCACATTTAAAAGATCAATTACTAAAATTCCTGCCTAATCAGGAAGAATCATTTTCAAAAATTGAAAAAAGTTTTAATCAGCTTACTTCGAAAGTACAGGATAAGGAAAGATTACAGCGCTTTTTTCATAGTTGGAGCCAGACCAATAACAGCGCTATGACCGTTGCAGGAATTAGCAACCGTATGACAATGCTGGTTCATAAAAACCAACCCATTGCAGACGAAAAAGCGTTATTGCATTCTATCACAAGTTTAAACAGAATTGTTGATGAAGATTTGGCAGTTGTGGGCAGAATTCTGCATTCGCAAATGTTTTATACCATGGCAACGACTATTTGTGCAGATGATGACTGGCTTTCTCGAAAATATTTAAACCAAAGTGCTTGTGATTTTAAAGCATGGAAAGATCAAAATTCATTACGAAATAAAGATATTATGATCGCATTATTGACCACTTTAATTCATGAAATTTATACACATGGCGAAGTAGAATTGATACTTCCAAAATTTCAATCATGGCTGCTGAACGACTATGGTTTTTCTGAAGAAGAATGTGATAAAACATTGGCGTGGATCAGTGTTCATTGTGGTCCAACAGAAAAAAATCATTTCTTTTTTGCCGTTAGTTCAATATTTCATTATGCCAAAGCAATGAATGTTAATCTCGAAGCGTATGATTTAGAAGTAATTATTAAAGATTATTTGGCTAAAAAATCGGCTGTGATGGAAGATCTTTTAGAAGTTGAAGAATTGAGTTTTTAAAATCCTATTTCAATAAAAATTAGTATCAGAAGAAATTTCCAAGTCATTATGTCTAAAATTAAGTTGCAGCAAAATCAGGCCGAAAAACAAGAAAAATGGAATCAGTTATTTTCAAAATATTTTCAGAAAGAGACAGGATTAAATGGTGATTATTTTGCCAGTTCTTCTGTAATTCTATCTTCAGAATATAGCGAAGAAATGAATCGATTGTGTTCTATTTTGAATAAAGCTTGTACGGCAATTGTTCTGAATTATTTTGAAGACGAAAGGATTCGGAAATACTATCAACTTGATGAAGACCTGGAAACTTTATTAAAAAAAAGTGATAATGCAGCATACAATCAGGGTTTTTATCGCCCTGATTTTTTATATGACAAAAACGATCAGCCCAAAATTTGTGAGATAGGCGCCCGATATCCTTTAAACGGCTGGATGATTAGTTATTATTTGCAATTAATAAAAAATTCAACAACTGCCAATAAAGATAAAACAGAAAATAATTTAGAAAATCTTATTGACGATTTATACAATCAATTTGTTCCTCATCAAAAAATAGCTCTCCTTCATGATGATGAAAAAGGAACAGAGATTTTTTATCTGCAAAAGGAATTGGCAAAACTAAAAATCGAATTAATATCTGCAAAACCTCAGGATTTAATTCTTTCAAATGATTTAATATATGTAAACGGTGAACCGGTTTCGCAATTTATATTAGAAATGGATCGGGAAGAATTAAAAAAAATAAAACCAGAAGTGCTGGATAAGCTTATCAGCGGAAAGTCTTATTTCAATGATATTCGAACTTTAATTTTAATTCACGACAAAAGAGTTTTGGCTGTCATGTACGATGCTCAAATTATGAATGATTATTTAAGCAAAGAAGATTATGATTTTTTGCAAAAGTATCTCATTCCGAGTTTTGTGATTACAGAACCTTTCGGCTGCGACATTTTTATAAATGGCGAAGAGAATTTGATTTTAAAATTAAACAGCAGCGGAAGAGGCATTGGAGCGTATGTTAAAAAGGATTGTACAACTCAGGAATGGGAAAAAATTATTAGAGAAAACTGGAATAAATACCTGATTCAGCATTTTGTTGACCAGCAAGAATTTACCGATGTCGAAAATAATCGTCAGATTCATTTAGTAGGGATGTTATTGTGTAAAAATGATAAAAATTATGGATCCGGTTTATTTCGCGGTTCAGACGAAACGGTGGTAAATGTGCATCAGGGGCGAGCTTTGATTTATCCAATTTTAGACTAATAAATCATGAAACATACAGTTATTATACCGCTTTATAACAAAGAGGAATATATATGGGACACCATTCGTTCGCTGGCTTTTCAGGAAAAAAAAGCATCGCAAATTATTATAATTGATGACTGCAGTACAGATGAAAGCCTATTTTATCTGGAAGATGCAATATCTTTTTTTGCACCGCAATTTTTACTGACGGATATTCAAATTATTGAACTAAAAGAAAATAAAGGTCCCGGTAATGCAAGAAATATTGGGATAGAACTGGCAACCGGAGAACTTATTAGTTTTCTGGACGCAGATGATTGTTATACGTTTTCGTGTTTAAGCGAGGTTGATCTCATTATGCAAAACGAAAATATAGATGTCTTAATACTCGGAATTCTATTATTTCCATCTGAATATTATCTGCCAAAAATTAAATCGTTCGAGTCAGAATTGGTTTCTCTTTCAGATGAATTGTTTTTGATACCCAATATATTGCACACCATTAGTTCGCCGGATTTTATTATGGGAGTTGGCAGCAATGTTATTATTCGCAAAAAATATCTGAAACACATTCGCTATGAGACTAATGTTTCCTTAAATGAGGGCATTGATTTTTGGTATCGTGTTTTAAAAAGTAATAAAAACGCAATGGTTGGATTACTGAATAAAGCGTGTATTGAAGTAAGAGAAGTGAAAGGAAGTTTATCCCGCCAGAATTATACGAATTGGAAACAATTAGAAATTCCGGTTTCTGTAAAACGATATCAAAAAAGTGCTAATCTATACGATCAGCAATTAATGGGAATGTTGTCTCAACGCTGGTTGGAGCACGCAATGGAACGATTGCCTTCGTTGCGGCAAAAAACGTTATTTATTTTACATCATTTCAGGATCTTAATTAGAAACCGCTATTATTTCAAAAGAAGAAATAAATAAAAGAAATCCATTAACTATGTATTCAGCTTGTATTTCTCCAGAAATAGATAATTCAGTATTGCAGGAATATTTTGAATTAGCCAGAAAGAATCCTTTATACATCGAATTTTATAAAGGAAATGATCTGGCAACCGAAGCACTAATGCTCAGCAAAAAAGAGTTGATGCCGATTTTAGATACCAATTTTAAACTTCAGGAAGAAAAAACAGGTGTTTATTTGGTTCGCTCGGGCGGAAGTACGCAAAAGCCTTTGGTTTTTCCGGTTGATATACAGGAAAATCAAAAACAACGTTTTGCATTGGCAGAAGAACTAACCAGAAACAATTTCTTTACTTCTAAAACGATCGCTTTGAATATTTTTGGTTATTCAGATATGTACCGCACAGCCGCCATAATGGATGATATTTTAGAAAAATGCCAGGCCACAACATTAGCGTTAAGTTCACATGCAAGTTATACTGATATGGAACAGGCGGCTCATTATTTTAAACCTGATTTTATAATGGGAACGCCATCAAAATTATTATGTTTTGCACAATTTTTAGAAGCGAACAATAAAAAACTAGCGATAGAAAATTTGTTTTATGCAGGCGAATTTTTAAGGCCAAATGTTCAAAAGCTTTTACAAAAAGTATTCGGTTTTCAGCAAATATATTCGATGTACGGTTCAGCCGAAACCGGAATTTGGGCGTGGTCAGATTTTACTAAAAACCCATCCTTGTTTTCAGTTATTAAAGGTATTATCGTCGAAATTATCAATCCTGATCAGGACGGATATGGTACAATTGCTGTTACGAATACTTTCCGCAAGAGATTTCCGGTTTTTAGATATGCAATTGGCGATTTGGGGAGATGGGTTGAGGTAAATGGAAAATCATTTTTAGAATTAAAATCAAGGGAAACAAAATCTTTTATCGTTTGCGAACAACACTTTGATTTAGACGAATTTCTTTCTGTTACTACTGAAGCAGATGCTTTTCAAATTCAATTATCTACCAATGAAAGTTTTAAGGAAGTTGTTAGGCTTTTAATCGTACAACATATCTCTACAGATAAAAGAGTGGGGTATATTCAGAAAAAATCTTCAGAATTAAAAAAACTACTACACTGCGATAAAAGATTTATGGAAGTAGAAGTTCTGCTAGTCACCGCTTCAGAATTGTACACAGATCCCAATACAACTAAAACCCCAATGTTGTTAGACTTAAGATAAACGATCTTTTTCTGAAAGTTTCATTTTATAAGTTTTCAAAATTTTTCATTCCACATATTATTCGCTTCATGGATAAAAAAACCTGTCTCATGACATTTTTTTATTCATGATTTCATCTGCATTGTAATTTTAATCATGAAAATAAAAATGACAGTAGAAATACATAACTGTGCAGATAATTTTTGAACCAGAAAAATGGGTTTGTTACAAAAACATACTTTGAAAAATAAAATGAAAGTGGAGCAGAAACCACTAAAATAAACGAGGCGGTTTCTGAAAAGCCTTACGAGTAAGAAAAAAACACCAAAAAACTATCACCATGGAAAATTTATTAGAAGGAGCTTATTTAGCAGAAGGCACAATCGGAAATGTTGGAATGCCAGGCGCTCCAATTGCAACATTTAGTTTAGTAGTAGTACCATCACAACATACAGTATCAGGTACAGTAGTTATCACACAGGCTGTAAACGGTCCTGATAGTCATATCGTTGTTTCTGTAAAAGGAAAAATATATGCAACAGGATTTGGACAATTTACTCAGGTAGTTAGTTTACACGGACAATATGTTCAGTCTTTCCCACCTCCGGCACTTGGTGCTTTCTTGGCTGATTTTGATGCTCATTTTGCTATCGATAACGCATGGAACGGAACTGGAGGTTTTTCATATTTCAACCACCAAATTGAAAATGTGCCTGTGGCAACAGCAAAAAAATTACAAGAACAATTGGCATAAAAACCAATTTCTCTGAAAAACAAATCTGATTAAAGGCTCGTCTGTTTAGGCGGCCTTTTTTGTTAAGTATTTTCTTTTAGAAGATCTAAAAAATATCTATTTCATCTACAATTATTCTGTTCCTCAATAATTAATCACCAAAAACAAAATGAAAAGAAAACCTATTATAATTAGTTTATTAGTTGTTTTCATAATAGCAGCGATTGCCTTATTTTTTTTCAATAAGGAAAAAATAATGGAAAAGTTTGGAGTTTCTTCCGGCTATACCGCTTCAGCAACTGATTCATGTGATTGTGAAACCACCTGGTTTCCGCACGAGCAAACCCCGGCACCGTCAGAAGGCGATGGAAGTCCGTTTGATAATGCAAATACAACAAATTGTGATTTTCATCAATGGTCGTGGCAAAAGTTTTTATGGGTTACAAAACCATTGGCAAGTGGAAATCCATTCTTTTTAGATTCTCTGGATTTAGTAAGTCCGCAAATGGAAGATGTTGTACCACAGTTGGGTATGAAACTAACTTTGAGTTCTATCAACCAGGCAGGATCTCACGGCGTTTTGCGTTCTAATCCTAAATTTAATAATGCTGCAGATACGGTATATTATTCCATTCACGTTAATGCGCTGCTAAAAGACAAAGCAGTTACAATGGCGTCGTTAATCAACAGTAAAAAGTTACCTGTTTCTAACTCAGAGACATTTCCTGTTGGGGCTTTAGAATTAAAAGTTTCGTGGATTAATATAGATGCAATTGCAAAAGCGCAGCAGCAAAATTATTTTACAACTAAAGCCGCTGTTCTAAACAGCAACGGACAATATGTCGAAAAAACCATGGCCTTATTAGGCATGCACGTAGTAGGAGTTGTAAAAAATCATCCTGAATTTATCTGGGCAACTTTTGAACATCAGGATATGGCGCCTGTTTACGATAAAAAGAATAATTCGGTAACTTCTGCAAATGAAAAGCTATTTTACGAAAAAGGAACAACTACAGGTTTAGATGGTATAACATGGATTAAAAAAGGAACTTCACCCGTAGTTCCTAATAAAGCATTTATCCTTTATGAATATGGAGTGCCAAGGGATTTAAAAACCGGAAATTTTATGGCGACAAGCCAAAAAGAACCTGATAATTTTAATAACATAGAGAATATCAATAAGTGTGTTGCGGCGAATTTGAAAGATGTTTTTAGAAATTATTTCTACAATGGTTCGATCTGGTTAAATTTTGATGGTGTTTCTCCTGAAAATCAAGTAAAAGCAATTGTTACAAGAGATATTTCAAGTGCGCTTCCTGATTCACTGGCCAGAGGCTCGGTTAATTTGTCAAACATTACGATGGAAACCTACACCCAGGCTTCTCAAAAAGATATACATGCCATCAATAATAGTAATTTGGTAAATTGCCTTTCTTGCCATACATCTGCAAACTTTGATAAAACCAGACCAGGCAAATCTCCTTTGTTTTTAAGTCATTTATTTGGTGATTATTTATTGTTTACCAAACCACCAACAAATGTTAGTGCTAAAAACGCAAATAATTTAAACAACTCAAGAGCAAAACGTATTGAAGAAATTGAAGCATTGAAAATAAAACAGTTTGAAGAATTTATTAATTCAAAAAAATAAAAATATTATTTTGAAGCGTGAAGTTCTTAATAGCAAACAGGATTCATTAATAAACAAAAAATCCGGAGTAATTTTACTTCGGATTTTTTTGTTTATCGTTTATCTTCTTTAGAATAATTTGAAGGTCCATTGATATTAATTGGATTTCCTAAAAAGCGAGGTTCCCGATTTCTTAAAACATCAAAAAAAGATTTGAAAACAGAAAGGTATTCTCTGAAGGTAACATATTTGTAGCCTAAATAATCTCCATTATTGGCAGAATACCCAACAGATTTTATTCCTATTTTTTGTCCAATATAAATGGCGCGGTTTAAATGATATTCCTGAGAAATTAAAGTCGCTTTCTTAATTTTAAAAATATGTTTTGCCCGATACATTGTCGAATAAGTGTCGAAACCTGCATAATCGATGAATATTTTTGTTGTGTCAACGCCATGTGAAAAACAGTAATTTTTCATGACGGTTAGTTCATCATATTCTTCTCGGCCATTATCTCCCGAAAGCAAAATTTTATTGATTCTTTTTGCTTTATACAGTAAAATTCCGGCGTCAAGTCGGTCTTTTAAATATTTGCTTGGCTGATTTCCGTTTATTCCTGCACCAAAAATAATTCCGACATCATTTTTCGGGAATCTTTTAAGTGAATAAGAAATGTGTTTTTTAGTTGAAGATTTCACATATATATTTACAGCTATAATCGAAATTAATCCAAGAATAAAAAGATAAAGAATTGGTTTTAGATATTTTTTCAATGTATATTTTTTGTAAGATTAAGATTAAAAAAAAGGCAAATCTAATGAAATTTAGTTTATCGATTTAATCAAATGTAAATAAAAAACCGAAGTATTGCTACTTCGGTTAATCTAAAATCTGATATCTAAAATTTTTAAAGTAATCCCGCTCTTTTTAATAAAGCTTCCGGTTTTGGTTCCTGACCTCTAAAACGTTTGTATAAAGTCATTGGATGTTCTGTTCCTCCTTTTGAAAGTACATTTTCTTTGAATTTCGTAGCAACCTCAGCATTGAAAATTCCTTTTTCCTGAAAATATTCAAAAGCATCTGCATCGAGAACCTCAGCCCATTTGTAGCTGTAATATCCAGAAGAATATCCGCCTTGAAAAATATGCGAAAAAGCCGTACTCATTGCATTTTCCTTAACATCAGGATACAATTGCGTATTGGCAAATTGTTCTGTTTCAAAAGCTTTTAAATCGGTTATGCTTGTCGGATCTTGCCCGTGCCACGCCATATCTAATAATCCAAAACTCAACTGACGCAAAGTTGCCATTCCTTCCTGAAAACTGGCACTTTCCTTGATTTTCTGAACATATTCAATCGGAATAATTTCTCCGGTCTCATAATGATTGGCAAACAATGCCAAAGCTTCCGGCTCGTAACACCAGTTTTCCATAATCTGGCTTGGTAATTCTACAAAATCCCAAAAAACAGAAGTTCCTGATAAACTCGGATAAGTTGTGTTTGCCAGCATTCCATGTAAACCGTGACCAAATTCGTGAAATAAAGTTGTTACTTCATTAAAAGTCAATAAAGACGGTTTTGTTTCTGTAGGTTTTGTAAAATTACAAACGTTAGAAATATGTGGTCTTTCGTTTACGCCGTCTTTTATGGATTGAGATTTGAATGAAGTCATCCACGCACCGTTTCTTTTTCCTTTTCTTGGGAAGAAATCGGCGTAGAAAATCGAAACCAAATTGTTTTCAGCATCTGTTACTTCATACGTTGTAACTTCTTCATGGTATTTATCGATGTCAAAAACTTCCGTAAAAGTTAATCCGTATAATTTTTGGGCAACAGTAAAAGCGCCGTCTAAAACTTTTTCTAATTGAAAATAAGGCTTTAGTTTTTCATCATCTAAATTAAAAAGCTGTTGTTTTAATTTTTCAGAATAATACGCACCATCCCATTTTTCCAATTGTTCAATTCCATCCAGTTCTTTCGCGAAAGCGGTTAATTCGGCAAATTCTTTTTGAGCTGCAGGTTTTGCTTTTGCCAGTAAATCATTTAAGAAAGAGAAAACTTTTTCAGGGCTTTGCGCCATTCTTTCTTCTAAAACAAAATGTGCGTGTGTTTTGTATCCTAATAAATTGGCTCTTTCAAAACGTAATTTTGCAATTTTCAAAACATTTTGCTGATTGTCAAATTCATTATTCTGAAAAGATCTTGCCCCAAAAGCAATCGCCATTTTTTTACGCAATTCGCGATTATCCGCATAAGTCAAAAACGGAACGTAACTTGGATGATCTAGTGTAAAAATCCAGCCTTCTTTTCCTTTTTCTTTCGCCAATAATCTTGCTGCTTCAATTGTTCCTTCCGGTAATCCGGTCAAATTATTTTCATTTGTCAAATGCAATTCGAAAGCATTGGTTTCTGCCAAAACATTCTCACCAAATTGCAAACTCAATTTTGATAATTCTTTATCGATTTCTCTTAATTGATCTTTTTTGTCTTCCGGTAAATTGGCTCCGTTTCTCGAAAAGCTTTTGTATTTTTTATCCAGAAGCGTTGTTTGTTCCGGAGTTAAATTCAGATTTTCTTTTTGTTCGTAAACGGTTTTTATTTTTGCAAATAAAGCAGCATTTAGCGTAATGTCATTTCCGAATTCTGATAATAAAGGAGAAACTTCCTGAGCGATTTTCTGCATTTCGTCATTCGTTTCTGCCGAATTCAAATTGAAGAAAACACTTGAAAGGCGATCTAAAATATCGCCTGCAAAATCCATTGCGACAACAGTGTTTTCAAAAGTTGGTGCATCTGTATTGTTTACGATAGCATCGATTTCGGCTTTAGCCAAAGTAATTCCTTCGTTGAAAGCCGGAACATAATCTTCGATTTTAATTTGTGAAAAAGGCGCTGTGTTATGTTTGGTATTAAATTTTGAAAGTAAAACGTTCATTATGATGTAATTATTTTTATTAATTGAAGTCAGTATTTTTGAATTCCAAAGATAGCAATTTATAAAAATCTAATCATCTATACAAAATGAATTGGCAGCATAAAATCCTCTTAAATTGTGTTATAGATATGTTATTTATTACTGCATGCGGTTTTAAAAGCGTAAATTGAAAAAATCGATTAGAATTATAAAATGCTGATCATAATTAAAATAAAAAACGATGAACTATCAAATTGCAATAAAGAATATAGATACTGTTAATGAAGTAGAAGGATATTGGTCTGATCAGGATTTTATTCAGTTACTGGGAAAATTCAATTATCCGGATGGCGCAACAGCCGAAAAAAGTAGTTTGCCGGAATTATTAGAAATGGCTATTTCAGATTATGAGCCAAACGAAGCTGCGGTAATAGTGTTGGATTATAAATTGGGAGATCAATTGAGCGAAGGGCAGATTGAGCAAATATCAAATAATATGTTGATCGATAAAGTTTGTGAAGAATATCCGGAAATACACATGCAAGGAATTTTGTTTAATGTAAATCAATTGCTTTTTAAAGCTTACAACGGAAAATTTCCAAATGCAAAAGCGTCGGTTGTTCATTTTTCAATGACTCCAATGGATGGTGAACTAAGAAAATTGACAGCGGAAAATGTCCTGAAATTATTGAACAATGGTTTGTCTGACAGAAATCTTATTAAAAGATTGTTTGAAAATCAAATATCTCAAAACATTCCGTTTCCTGAAGCTGAAGCTATTATATGGGAATTAACAACAGAAGATAATGTAAATTATAATCTGGTTACTTCGGAAAACTGGATAAATAAAGAAGATATAACTGAATATGAGTTTGAGTCTGTTCTGGAGGATATTGAAGAAGAAGCATAATTAAAAAAGACTCTAAAAACACAAAGGCTTCCGTAATGGGAAGCCTTTGTGTTGAAATATCCATATTGTATTTTATCCTACAAGGTTTTCAAAACCTTGTAGGTATTTTTGAAGTTTTAAATTCGATTTCTATAATTAGACCTACAAGGTTTTGAAAACCTTGCAGGAACCGTAACTTCTTATTTCTTTAAACCTTCTGCCGCTTTATTAACAGCTGCTTTCAATTCTTCTTTGTATGAGATAATAGTATCAAGTACTTTTTTATCGTGACTTCCAATAATTTGTGCTGCTAGAATTCCGGCATTTTTTGCTCCGTTTAGTGCAACAGTTGCAACAGGAACGCCACCTGGCATTTGCAGAATAGATAAAACTGAATCCCAGCCATCAATAGAATTGCTTGATTTTACCGGAACTCCAATTACAGGAAGCGGTGACATTGAAGCGACCATTCCTGGTAAATGTGCAGCTCCGCCAGCTCCGGCAATAATTACCGAAATTCCGCGAGTGTGTGCATTTTTACTAAAATCGAATAATTTTTCCGGCGTTCTGTGTGCCGAAACGATATCTACTTCAACTTCAATATTAAATTGTTTTAATATGTCGATGGCATCCTGCATGACTGGCATGTCTGAGATACTTCCCATTATGATGGCTACTTTGCTCATGTGGTTTTTGTTTGTTTCAGGTGAAAACTTTTAATATATTCTTTAATCTTTATTGTGGATTTGGAAGTAAATTCCAGATGTCAATGTCAAATTCTGCATCAATTGCTCTCAAATAAGATATTTGTTTTATGTCATCATCAATTAATACTTTAAAGAAAATTTCTGCAGTTTCTCCGTATAATGAAAGTTCTTTAGTTTTTCTTTGAATGTATTTTTTTCTTTCGTCAGCTAAAATAATATCATCAAGTTTTAATAGTTTTATTAAGTTAGTTGCTTCATCATCATCCAGATTAGAAACTCGATAATCACCGCTATCGTATATTATTCTTTCATTAAAATCAATAGCAGTTGGATATAAGATCGGTTGGTAGTCTTGCCATTTTGAAGATTTTTCTTTATTCCATTGATGTTTAACTAAAAACCAATTTGAGTAAGAATCATCAATAGTTCCTTTAAAATTTGGATTAAAGTGCTCAATGTCTCGCGCATCTGCCCTTCCTAAATATTCTTCTGTATAAACGCAAAAGCCCTTTTGCTCTTTATATAAGATTTTCGAAATTTTTGAATTGTTATTTGAATTTCCTTCGATATAATTTAGGTTTTCTGTAACGATTTCAGAATCATTATCTTTAATAACTTTTCTCATATTAGAAATTATAAGTGTCACCGAGTTTAACGGTTTCTAATAATAATTCTTTTTTTCTTTTAGGGTTTGTTTCGTTAGCAACTTCTTGTTTTAGCCTAATATATTTTTGATAAGCTTCCTCACCATGTTTGTTATAATAATTTACTCCAAAATCATTTTTCAACATATCATTTGGATCATCACCAATTGGAGAACTTCCTCTGCGAACAGCTACTTTTCCATCTTCATCAAAATATAAAATAAATCGCTCCTCTGGTTCAAATGAAGCTGCAACAAATGGTGAATGTGTTGCTACTATAAATTGTGCTTCTGGAGCAAGATTTTGGTAGTTGTCCATTAATTCCATTTGCATGTCTGGAAATAAGGAACGTTCGGGTTCATCAATTAAAATAATTGAATCTTTAGTTTCTAGTTTGAAAAGAGGTAAAAATGATAACAATAGTCCTTTTGTTCCTGTACTTGTATTTTGGATAGGAATTATTTCATCATTTTTTTTATTCTTAATTGGAATAGAATATTCAGTGTCAATAATATCCACTTCTAGGTTCAATTTTTCTAAAATCGGATTGAATTTTTTTGCAAATTCTTCTAATTTATTAGGGTTTTGATTTTGCCACTTTTCAAATTCAGAACTTAGCTTTTTTTGGTTTGCCAAAAGTCCCTTGTGTATTAACTCTGACATTTTTTGATTGAATTTTTTTCTGTATTCTAAAATTTCACTTAAAAGTGATAGCCATATTTTTGTGTCAACTTCATCGTTAAAAATTGTAGAATATGGAATTTGATGAAGAATATTTTCTATTTTAACAGAAGTTTGGTCTTTATATTTTTCAAACAAATCGATAGGATTTTTAGTAAAGACATCGATATTTTTGTCAGATATTAAATTTGCTTTAAAATAAAAAGTATCAATTCGATCTTGATAAGGAATTAATGGAGTAACTGTTCCTCCTTTATTTTCGTATTTATATTTAAGATTTTTAAAAGTAATTTCTTTATTTCTTAATAGAAGAACTTCATCACCAATTAAAAAAGTAATTGCTCCATCTATATTTTTTATAGGATTACCTAATCCAGCCAAATAAGTATTGTCAATTAATTCTATGTCTAAAATATTTGTGGTGTACTCATGAATCAACTCCAATAAACCAGTCTTTCCAGTGGCACTTTGCCCAATAAAACATATCTTGTCTAAAGGTTTTCCTCTTTTTTCTTCAATGTGAAAATCCTCAGGATAAGTAAAATCAAAATCTAGATTTTCTAAATGTCTAAACTGATCGATATGTAATTTTGAAATTTTCATTTATTGAATTTTTACAAAGCTAATTAAAAAATGATTGCTATTATAAACTGTAAACTGTGACAGAGATTGAAAACTAAACACTAATCACCTTAATCGTATTCTTAACTTTTTCGGCAATTTTTCTTGCCTCGGTCATATCTTCATTTACAATGGTAACGTGACCCATTTTTCTGAAAGGTCTTGTTTGTTTTTTGCCGTAAATATGTGGTGTAACACCATTCCAGCCTAAAATAGTTTCGATGTTTTCGTATACAACATCTCCAGAGAAACCTTCGGCACCTACTAAATTGACCATAACTCCGGCCACTTTGCTGTCTGTGTTTCCTAACGGAAGATCAAGAATCGCGCGTAAATGATTTTCGAATTGAGATGTATAACTGGCCTCAATAGAATAATGACCTGAATTGTGCGGGCGGGGAGCTACTTCGTTTACCAGAATTTCATCTTCGTTGGTTTGAAACATTTCTACAGCCAAAAGCCCAACGTGATTAAATTTTTCTGAAACATTCAAAGCAATTGCTCTGGCTTTTTCGGCTACTTTTTCATCAATTCTTGCCGGACAAATTACATATTCTACCTGATTGGCTTCCGGGTGAAATTCCATTTCTACAACCGGATACGTTTTTATTTCTCCGGATGGATTTCGAACTACAATAACGGCCAATTCATTTTTAAACGGAACCATAGTTTCTGCAATGCATTCTACGTTGGGTAAATCATCCAGATCAGAAATCTGGCGAATTACTTTTACGCCATTTCCATCATAACCAAATTCGGTACATTTCCATACAAACGGAATTGTGATTTCGTTATTCCCGATCGATTGTTGAAGATGTTCAGGAGAATCAAATCGTAAAAAAGCTGCGGTTGGGATATTACTTTCGGTATAAAAAGCTTTTTGAATGCCTTTATTCTGAATACCTTTTAATGTTTTTGGAGAAGGATATACTTTTACGCCTTCATTTTCTAATTGTGTTAAAGCTTCAAGATTAACCAATTCAATTTCAAAAGTAAGAACATCAACTTGTTTTCCAAAATTGTAAACCGTTTCATAATCCATCAAATCGCCTTTAAAGAATTTGTTGCAGGCAATTTTACTCGGCGCTTCGTCGCTCGGATCTAAAACATAAGTTTGTATATCAAATTTTCTGGTGTCAGACAATAACATTTTACCCAATTGTCCGCCGCCTAATATTCCTAATTTAAAATCAGAAGAAAAATAATTCATTTTGTAGTGTGTTTGTGCAAAGATAATTGATAAAATAGAAAAGCCAATTTATTGTGTATGGAATTGCTGTTTTTTAAAATTTCAAAAGCAAAAAATAATTTGTTAAAATAATGTATTTTTTTTAAAGAAGTGGTTTAAATATTTTGTTTTATATGCCTGAATTCCTTAGGTTTGACCTGATTTTCAACCATTATCCATTTCGTAATATAATGACCACAAATAATTGGGCGAACCATATTCAGAAATATCTTTTTTTATTAAAAGATGATTTTTTTGAATTGCCTTATCTGTCTAATTCGCCTCAGGTAATGTTAGACAGCCTTATCAAATTGCCTATTGTTAAACATACACCTGCCAAACAGCTAATTGTTACAGATAATGCTTTTTGGAAAGGTACAATGCGTTACCGCACCATCGAAGACGGTTTCTGGATTCTGGAAACCAACCTTACGATGAACGAAAATATTCTTGCCAAAGCAACTTATACGCAAGATCATATTAAAGATTACTATATTTTGTCTTTTTCGGTTTTTGAGTATCGATTTCCAGTTCCCGGTTCAGAGGATATAGTCCTGCTAAGTACATGCTGGACATTTTACAAACCCGATACTGAAGTGGCTACTTATTTTTATAAAGGCACAAAAGGCAAGTTTTTTAATATTGCCATGAATAAGGAGTGGGTTGACAAGCATATAAAATCTGATAAATTTTGCGAAAAAGGAATTCTTGAAAATTTCTTCAACGGACAAAAGGGATTTTATACCTGGTTGGATATTGCTCCAAAAGCACATTCAATATCCAAAAAACTTTCAAATATTTTACAAGACGAAGTTAATATTCATGAAAACACGCCTGAATTGCGCAAACATTGTACGAAGTTAATTACCGAGTTTTTTAGCAATGCTTTTGAAGACAGCAGGATTGAAGATAATATTTCGTTGTGCAATCTGGACTATTTTAATGTGGCCAAAGCCGAAAAAATGATTCTGCACAATTTACAATCGGCTTTTTTGGGAATTGATAAAATTGCTTTTGAAGTCAACACATCGCCAACAAAATTAAAAGCCAATTTTAAAACCGTTTTTGGATTTTCGATGTTGCAATATCATAAAGAAAAAAATATGCTTTTGGCGAAACAATTGCTTCAAAATTCACAAATCGAAATTCAGATAATTGCGATAATTACAGGTTTTGAAAGCGCAAGTAAATTTACAGCGGCATTTAAAAAACGTTTTAAGGAATTGCCTTCTGTTTTTAGGGAAAATTAAAATTTGAGTTAGAAATATGAACGTAGGAAGATGGGTTAAATTTATAAAAGACAACATTAACTTTTATAGAGATGGTTTTTTTGAGTTGCCTTATTTGTCTAATTCGCCTCAGGTAATTATAAAAAGTATTGTCAATTCGCCATCGGTAAAACATGTTGAGGAAGAGCAGGCTGTATACAGAAATAATCCTTTTTCTAAAGGCGTTATGCGATACCGCGAAATTGAAGAAGGTTTGTGGGTTATTGTAACGAGTATTACTTTTAAGAAAAACGTAATGCTGAAAGCGATTTATGATGAAGATTATCCTATTGATTATTATACACTAACATTTTCGGTTTTTGAGAGTGAAGTAAAACTACAAAACACATTTGCAGATAAAACGCCTTTTTCGAGCAAATATTGGGGATTCAAAAAACCAGGAACGCCAGTTGGGGCCTATTTTTATAAAGGTTCTGAATGTGAATTTAATTTGTTTGCGTTTAGTAAAGACTGGGCCGAACGTAATTTTTCTTTTGCAACACTTTCTGAAGATAATCATATTAAAAAATTCCTGAATTCAGATAACGGATTTATTACCTACCAAAACATTGTTCCGAATGCAGAGCAATTGTCTAAAGAAATTTTGGTTATTTTAGAAAACAATAAACAAGATATTTTAAGCAAAGCACTTTTAAAAACCCAGGCTTTTCAGCTGATTTCTACATTTTTTAAGAATGCTTTTTTAGATCAGAGAATTGGAAATTATACCCTTCAGGAAACTCCTGATTACAGAAAAATAGCAAAAGCCGAAAAAATGCTTTTGGAGACCATAGCAAATCCTTTTTTGGGTGTAGAATATATAGCAGAAAAAGTCGGTATGTCGCCTACAAAACTCAAGTTAACTTTTAAATTGGTTCACGGTGTTTCGATGATGCAATTTCATAAAGAGAAGAAATTACTTCTTGCTATGCAGATGATTCAAAATACCGATATGCAGATAAAAAATATTGCTTTGGCAACGGGTTATAAAAGTTCCAGCAAGTTTACGGCAAATTTCAAAAAGCGTTTTGGAAAAATGCCTTCAGAAATAAGGCTTTAAGCGCTGTAAAATTCTTTCTTTTTCGTGTTTTTTCTTTTACAATGAATACTTTTTTTATAATTTATTTTATTTCTATTTAAGTTTTATTTAACTGATTTTCAGTATTTTAGTTTTTGTAAAGAAATCCAATACTTACAGCTGTTTTTTCTGAAATTGAGTTGGTCGTTTCGGGCTATTGATGTGTCCGAATGGGCTATTTAAGCGATTTTATTTCAATATATTTTTGTTAGATAATTATAACCAAACCAATATGATAATAAAATTACGCTACTCTGCGAACAAGCCTCGCAACTTTCAAAAAACTTCTTATTTCGACTTTGCATATTAAATGATGCAAACTGTTATTTCAGGCAGTTTTAAAATTTTCCTTTTATAAATAATTTGTCTTCAAGACAAGTAAAATTCCATTGTTCTTAGCAATTGGAACAGGCAATTTATTGTTGTTTTCGAAATAAAATAAAAGATTCACAATCAACTCAAAAAAAAACCAAAATCATATTAGAATATGAAAAAACAAATTTTATTAATTATAATAGTCACATTAGTGCAGACGTTTACATCGTTTGCACAGACTCAGGTTTATAGTGTTGGCGTAGGAGACGTAACTGGGAATTCGTGTGGACCTGGAAACATAAGATATACTAATCCGGGAAGCTCTTTTCAAGTAAGATGGACCTCAACAGGTACAGGTAGACCTGTAAGTGTTAGTGTAAGTTTAAATTATGCGGTAAATTGTGCTGCTGTTCCCACAAATGATAAGGTAAGATTTAATAATTCGTATCAGGAAGCACAGCCTACACCAGGTCCTTATAGTTGTAGTTGCTCTCCTTCTGTAGCATCTCCTACTACATGGAACCTAAATCCTTCAGATTATAATGTTGGGGGACTAAATGTTTTAGATATTGAGGGTATGGCATCTTCTGAAGGTATCAATCTTCTTCCGGGATATTCGGGTGTTTATGCCATAATAACAGTTAATTATGCAGCGGCAACAGCAGATCAGGAAATAAACATTCAAGGTAATACAACTTCTATTGTAAATGGAGATAGCACACCAAAAGCTGTTGATAATACAGAATATGGATTTATTACTACAGGCAGTACGGTAGATAATAATTTTACAATTAAGAATCAGGGAGTAAATGATTTGAATTTGGCAAGTACACCGATTACCATTAGCGGCAGCAGTAATTTTTCTATTTTGTCGCAGCCAGCTTCGAATATTATTGCTGGTGGTACTTCACAAACATTTACTGTACGATTTGTCTCTAATACCTCAAGTTGTGGAGGCGGAGATCAAAATGCAGTTGTTAGTATCGCAAGCGATGATGCAGATGAAAATCCTTATACTTTTACAGTACATGCAACAGAGGCTGTAGATACTACAAATCCCGTTGCAATTGCAAAAAACATTTCAGTTCAATTAGATGCAACTGGAAATGTAACGGTAAATGCTGAAGATTTAAATGATAGCAGTACTGACAATTGCGGTATTAGCAATTATAAAATTGCTTCGGGAACTTCGGGAACAGTTTGTAATACGGTTAACGAAGGAAGCGTTTTATCACTTACTGCACCATCGGGTGTTTTTACAAATGTAGTATTTGCAAGTTATGGAAATCCTACAGGAAGCTGTGGTAATTATAGTATGGGCTGGTGTAATGCTTCTAATAGTGTAAGTACAGTTTCTGGTTTTTTACTTGGACAAAGCACCGCTAATATTACGGCAGATAATAATAATTTTGGAGATCCTTGTAATGGAACACAAAAAAGATTAGCTGTTGAAGCTGCTTACGGACCTTCAAGTTCGTCTGCAACAGGTTCAATAACTTATTCTTGTGCCGATCTTGGTAATCATGATGTTGTTTTATATGTTACAGATAATAATGGAAATGTTTCTTCTGTAAATGCAACTATAACAGTTGAAGATACAGCTCTGCCAACTATTACATGTGCCACTATTGCCTCTTCTTATAATAATGATGCAGGTGTTTGTAGTTATACAGTATCAGACACAAGTTTAGACCCTGTTGCAGCAGACAATTGTTCTGTAACAGTTTTAAATGATTTTAATAATTCAGCTACATTAAACGGAGCAATTTTTCCTCTTGGAACAACAACTGTAATCTGGACAGCAACTGATGCTGCCAGAAATACTGCAACTTGTACGTATGATATTGTTGTAGTTGATGCAGAAAAACCAACTATTACGTGCGCTGTTCCTGCGGCTTCTTATAATAATGACCTAGGTGTTTGTAGTTTTACAGTAGTAGACAATAGTTTAGATCCTGTTGCTGCAGATAATTGTAGTACAGTATCAGTTTTAAATAATTTTAATAATTCAGCTACACTAAACGGAGCAATATTTCCGGTTGGAACAACAAATGTAATCTGGACAGTAACAGATGCTGCCGGAAATACGGAGACTTGTAATTATGATGTTGCTGTAGTTGATGCTGAGGCACCAATTGTTTCAACAAAAAACATCACAGTTCAACTTGATGTAACAGGAAATGCTACAATAACAGGAAATGATGTTGATAATGGATCGGCAGATGTTTGTAATGGAACATTAACGTATTCAGTTTCACCAAATACTTTTAATTGTACAAATGTTGGAGCCAATACAGTGACTTTAACCGTTACAGATGCCAGCGGAAATTTTGATACAGCAACTGCAACAGTAACAATCGAAGATAAAACAGCGCCAATTGTTTTAACAAAAAACATCACAATTCAATTTGATACTTTAGGAAATGCTTCAATCGCAGCGGCAGATGTTGATAATGGTTCAATAACCGTTTGTGGCGGATCGCTAACTTTAGCAGTTTCTCCTTCATCATTTACTTGTGCCAACGCCGGAGCCAATACAGTAACACTTACTGCAACTGGTACAAATGGAGAAATTTCTTCAGAAACGGCAATAGTAACCGTACTTGAAAACATTGCACCAATAGTTCAGACTCAGGATATAACGGTTGAACTTGATGAGGCAGGAAATGTTTTGGTTACTGCAAACCAGGTTAACAATGGAAGTTCTGACAATTGTGGTATCGGTACCATGACTCTTAGTAAAACTTCTTTTGATTGTACCAATGTTGGAGCCAATACAGTTGTTTTAACAGTAGTAGATAAAAGTGGAAACACAGCAACTGCAACTGCGAAAGTGACTGTTGTAAACAAATTTGGAGATAATGACAATGACGGAATTTTAGACAATTGCGATCCTGATGATGACAATGACGGAATTTTAGACGCAAAAGACAATTGCCCAATTACAGCAAATCCATATCAGGAAGATCGTAACAATAATGGTATTGGAGATACTTGCGATAAAGATCAAATGAATATTTCTGAAGCCTTTACTCCAAACGGAGATGGTATAAACGATACGTGGGTTATTTCTAATATAGAAAATCATCCTGCGTCTGTAGTTCGTGTTTTCAATCGTTGGGGAGCAGAAGTATTTACTTCAAGAAATTACCAAAATAATTGGGACGGACAAGCAAAAGGTCAGTCAAGCACTTTACCTGCAGCAAGTTCTTATTACTATCAAATCGATTTAGATGGTAACGGAACAATTGACAGACAAGGTTGGATATACATAAACAGGTAATTGTAAAAATTAAAATTTTAGAAATGAAAATAATTAAAAATATATCGGCGGGAGCATTACTACTTTTTAGTAGTATGCTTTTTGCCCAACAGGAAACCATACTTACAACATACCGTTACCACATGAATTTGGTAAACCCGGCTTATGTAGGTGTAGACAACGAAACTGCTTTGGCAACTACATTTCGTAAACAATGGACAGGAATTGAAAATGCTCCCGAAACACAAGCTTTATCTTTTGGTACACCGGTTGGAGGTAACATAGGATTAGGAGTTTCTATGGTTTACGATAAGACATTCGTTGAAAAACAAACCCAATTAGGAATTGACCTTTCATACAAAATGCAGGTTGGTGAACTTACTGATTTGTATTTCGGAATAAAAGCTGGTGGAAATTTTTACAATGTAAATGCTGCTGGTCTTGAAACCTATTCAAATCAGTCAGATCCTGCTTTGGCAAACATCAATCAGTTTAATCCAAATGTTGGTGTTGGAGCCTTATTAAAAAGTGACAAATATTTCGTATCCCTTTCTGTCCCAAGAATTTTGAATACTGAACGAGCAAAAAACAAAGATGGTTACACGGCTGTTGCTACAGACAGACCACACGTTTATTTAAGTAGTGGTTATAATTTTGATCTTGAAACAACAACACTTTTAATTTTAAAACCATCTTTTATGATGCGTTATGTTAATGGTGCGCCGCTTTCTGTAGATCTAAATTTAATGCTTCAAATTGAAGAATTTTTAGAAATTGGAGGAAGTTACAGAGTAAACAATGCTTACGCAGCAATGGCCGGTATAACAATTAGTAAGCATTTGACATTCGGTTATGCTTATGAAACCAATACTGGTAAAGTTATGGCAAGTGCCAAAAACTCAAATGAATTTTTCTTGAGGTTTAAATTTAATACCTCAAAAAAATCAAATCCAGAATATTAGAAATAAGGGCAGCTATCACAGCTGCCCTTATTTATTTTACAAATATCCAGATTACTTCAATGCTATTTTATTTTCTTCAAAACTTCTTTGGCAACGGCTTTGTATGCTGCCGAATGATTTGAAAAATCTTTATTCAGAATAATTTTCAGTTCAGGATGAATCCAATCGTAATGATTTCCCAAAACATATAAAGTTCTTATAGAATAGGCTTTTGTCGCTACTTTTACATCATTTATCAGCCAGTCGAAAGAAGCTTCGATGCAATTTTGCAGATTTTCTTCAGAAAGGAGAATGCAGTTTTCGGCTTTTTTATAATGAGATTTTATTAAAAGCTGGATCACTTTTGCAATCGGTCTAATGGCGCTTTCTTCTTTCAAATGTTTCAGATTCGAACAGAAAAAATCTACATGAGGCTGCATCCAAAGTAATTCTTCGTAACAAACAAATTCTAAAATCCAACAAGCTCTGTGATGATTTTTATCCGAAGTTAAAAAACAGGCAGCAACCAGCTCATCAAATAAAGAATGGTTTTCTAAAATTTCACCTGAAAGCAGCGATCGGCTTGCTCTGCAAGGACTAACATAGTCGAGTTTTTTTTGCAATTCAGAAGACATTTTTTTTAATTTTCGATTTGAAATAAACATCTAAAATAAGTAATTTAATGAAACACTGCCGTAATAATTTACAGGCAAACCAGGATAATAATATCTGGGCGCAGTATTGCCATTTGCAACCGCATTTGGTAAAATTAACGAAGCATATTTTTCATTAGTTACATTATTTATTCCCGCAGCAATATGAGAAGTTAGATTTTGCAGAATCTCAAATCGATATCCCGTTTTCAGATTAATAATAGCATATGAATCTGAAAAAGCTGAATTAGCATCGTTCATCGGAACTTCGTCTACAAACTGATAATCGGCATTAAAATAAATTCCCAAACGGGTATTAAAACTCAAACCTGCATTTATTTTATTGGCAGGAACTCCGGTTAGTTTATTTCCCGAAAAATCATTTCCGTTATCAATAAATTCTTTAAACTCATAATTTCCAATAGAAGCTCCCAAATAAGAATTCAGCCCAAAAAATCGATTAATTTGCCAATTATGATTTAGCGTAACTTCAATTCCTTCATGAAAAGTTTTTCCGGCATTTGCACCTACATATTGATCGTCGCCAATTCTTTTTGCAACCAATAAATCTTTAATTTCCATTCGGTAAACAGCAATTTCGGTATAAAGTTTTTTGTTGAAAAAATAGAACTTTCCCCCAATTTCAAAATTATAACCGTTTTCAGGTTTTATATCCGGATTAATGGTGCCTTCGCTGGTAAGAGTTTCTTCGGTAGCCGGAAGAGAAAATCCCCGACTTGCAGAAAAATAAATTGTTTGTTCTTTATTTGGTTTAAAAAGAATGGATAATTGCGGAGAGAAAATACCATCATAACTATATTTCTGATTTGAGTTTTCGGTATAATTTGTAAGTTCAAATTGTGTTTTGTTATAATTGATTCCCGCCTGAATTTCAAAATGTTCAGAAAGTGAAGCTTTAAGCTGCGAGAATATATTATAAAAGTGCCTTTTTTGATCGGTTTCTGTAAGTTGATCTCCCTGCAAACTTCCCAGCCCATTATTTTGTTGATATAAATTTTCGAAAGTATTTCCGCTATACGTATCCGTAAAATATTCAACTCCGGCGATGAAATTAATTCCGGTTTCCTTAATTTTAAAATTACCGGAAAATTGCGTTCTCGCTCCTGTCGCAAAAGTATATTGACGCAAAATATCAAAAGGTCTTGGCTCATTACTGTCTTTATAATTAATAAAAACAGAAGTTGAATTATTTAGGTTGTCACCGATTTTGAAATCATACGCTAATCCGCCCAAAGTCGATTTGTATTCCTTAAATCCTTTTGAAGCCACCCAGGTTGGAGCGCCCGATTCGGGATTGTTTTCAAAAGCATCTTTGTTAATCGAACTCGGAATAAAAGCTTTTAAATACGTATAATTGGTAAAATAAGTCAGTTTGCTGTTTTGCTTTCGAAACAATTCACCTGCAAGCGTAATTCCTTCGCGGTTGTACGCACTGTTTTCGCGCCAGCCATCTGTTTTTAAATTATGATAACTGATATTTAAACTGCCTTCATTTTCGTTTAAACTATAATTCAGACTATTTTTTAATAAGCCGTAAGAACCGAAGACTGAACTCATACCGGCATTTTGTCCATTCGATTTAGAAAGCTGAGGTGAAATTAAAATCGCACCGCCTAAACCTGCGCCGTAAATACTCGAAAGCGGACCTTTTATAATTTCGATCTGGTTGAGGTTTTGAAGATCAATATCGTCAATTACAGTTTCGCTGTTTCCAGAAGTTAACGGAATACTGCCGTAAAAAGCCCTGATTTTGTTGGTTCCATAAGTAGTTCGCGCACCAATTCCGCGAATCGAAATTCGGCTAGTCGCAAAATTCGACGATTGCATAAAAACGCCGGGAATTGTATTAATTACCGTTGTAATATCTGTGGTGTTATTTTGCAAAAGCTGACTTTTGGATAAAATCCCGATTGAAGCCGGAGCATCCAAAATATTGGTATTTATATGAAGCGGACTAATAACCACTTCCTCCAGTTTTTCTGTTTTAAGAGAATCAATAGTTTTGCCTTTTTCTTGTGCGAAAGTGTTTAGAGAAACAAAAATCGCAACAAGAAAAAGACAATATTTTTTTAAGATCATAAAGTTTTTTTAATTAAAAATTGAGAATTAAAAATTAAAAAATAATTCTGGATACAATACTTTTCTTTAAAGATAGAATCTATGTGTTTAATATTCACCAGCAATTGGAATTTGGAATTTAAAAAATTTGGAATTTTACTTAGCTGTAACCTTCCAAACTGTATTTCCGCTATCATCATTTACCAAAAGCGTTCCGTCATTCATAACCGTAACTGCAACCGGACGCCCGTAAACTTCTGCTTTTTCATCATTTGAAATAAAACCGGTTAAAAAATCCTCCGGTTGTCCAGACGGTTTTCCATTTGCAAAAGGAACAAAAAGGACTTTATAACCCGATATTTTCGAGCGATTCCATGAACCATGCTGACCCACAAAAGCGCCGTTTTTATATTTTGCCGGAAAAGCACTTTTATTATAAAAAGCCAACCCTAAAGATGCCGTATGAGAACCAACCGGAACATCAGGAACAATTGCTTTTGCAGCAAGATCTTTACCTTGTCCTTTCATTCTTGGATCTAAAATATTACCAAAATATGAATACGGCCAGCCGTAAAAACCATCTTTTTTAACACTTGTAATATAATCCGGAACTAAATCATCCCCCAATTCATCTCGCTCGTTAACCGCTGTCCAAAGTTCCTTGTTTGCCGGGTTCCAATCCATACCAACAGGGTTTCTAAGTCCCGATGCGTAGATTTTTTCACCCGTTCCGTCAGGATTAATTTCCAGAATACAAGCACGGCGAATTTCTTTATCTATGCCGTTTTCTGCTACATTACTTCCAGATCCAACAGAAACGTAAATTTTTGTTCCATCGGCGTTGGCAAGTAAATTTCTTGTCCAGTGATTGTTATAACCTCCGGCAGGAAGTTCAAGAATTTTTACACCTTTTGTTTCTAATTTTAACGGATTGTTTTTATATGGATATTGATACAAACCATCCGTATTCGCGATATAGAAAAAGTCCTTTAAAACCAACATTCCAAAAGGTTTGTTTAAGCCATCTATAAAAACTTCACGGGTTTCAAATTTGCCGTCTTTATCTTTGTCCCGTAAAACTGTAATTTGATTTTTACTGCTTCTTGTTCCGCTTTCTACAACAAAAATATCATTGTTTGGTGCAATATAAGTCCAACGGGGGTTTTCAAAACCATCAGCAAATTTTGTGACTGTAAAACCTTCCGGTGCGGTAGGCATTTTACCTTCCGGCCAGCCTATTACTTTACTATTTTTTGTTTTAGATTCAGTAGCATAAGGAGGTGGTAAAGTAATTTCTCCCACTGCCGTTTTTACAACATTTCCGGGTTGTTTTGCCAGAGCTTCTTTTTCTTCTTTTTTTACCTGACCGTTGCAAGCTGTCATTAAAATTAATAATGATATAGAAAATAATTGTGTCGCTGTTTTCATTACGCTCTCTAGTTAAATATTTATACTATAACAATTTAATAAATTTAAAAATAATGTTAAATTGAATTTTGTAAACATTAACTGATATTTAACATTAACAAAAAAATAAATCAACCGTTTATTTTGATACTTAGATTTTGTTTCTAATTCTGTATCTTTGTCCATTGTTTTAAAACATTAAAAATAATGATACAACTTCACGATAAACAATTTGTTCCGTTTATTTCGGCTAAAGAAATTGATTTTGCCTTAACCAAAATAGTAGCTCAGGTTGAAGATGATTTTGGAGACGATACGCCAATTTTTATCGGCGTTTTAAATGGTGCTTTTATGGTTGTTGCCGATTTTCTGAAAAAATACAAAAGTCCCTGCGAAGTTTCATTTATAAAAATGGCATCTTATGAAGGAACAGAAAGTACCAATGAAGTAAAACAATTAATTGGTATCAATCAGGATTTATCCGGCAGATCGGTTGTTATTATTGAAGATATTATCGATACAGGAAATACTATCGAAGAATTAAAACATCTTTTTAAAGCGCAAAATGTAAAACATTTTAAAGTAGCTACTTTATTTTTTAAACCAGAGGCGTATAAAAAAGATATTAAGATTGATTACGTTGGAATCAGAATTCCAAATAAATTCATTGTAGGTTACGGTTTAGACTACGATGGTTTAGGGCGTAATTTATCTGAAGTTTACAAATTAGCAGAATAAATTTAAACAAAACACAACTATATATTCATTTTAAACTTCTCGAATTACAGTCTGGAAGTCAAGAAACACTAACATTATGATTAACATCGTTTTATTTGGAAAGCCAGGAGCAGGAAAAGGGACTCAGGCAGAATTTTTAAAAGAAAAATATAAATTAACACATCTTTCAACTGGAGATATATTTCGTTTTAATTTAAAAAATGATACCGAATTAGGAAAAAAAGCCAGAGTTTTTATGGATAATGGCGAATTGGTTCCTTGCGAAGTTACCACAGCAATGTTAATCGATGAAGTAAAAAAACACCCTGATACAGAAGGGTTTTTATTTGATGGTTATCCAAGAACATTGGATCAGGCAGAAGCTTTAGATAAATTTTTACCAACAATTGGTTCAAGTGTTACGGCAACAATTGCATTAGAAGCCGATGACGAAATTTTAGTAGCACGTTTACTGGAAAGAGGAAAAACAAGTGGCAGAGCAGATGATCAGGATGAAGAGAAAATTCGTGTGAGATATCAGGAATACAACGAAAAAACAGCACCATTAATTGGTTATTATAAAGAACAAGGTAAATTTCATGCCGTAAATGGTATCGGAACTATCGAAGAAATTACAGAGCGATTAACGTCAGTTATAGATAATTTGTAGAAGCTTTTTCCGGCTGTACGTTACATCCCGAAGCTTCGGGACGCTAAAAAAACTATTTTTCTAACCATAAAACGAGCTTCCGCTGGTCGCTGTTTTCTGGCAAGAAAAATTAGTTTTTTTAGCTCCGGGCTTTTCTCTTTCATCTGGGCTATAAAATACATTGAGGTTACAAATTACAATTAACGAACTATTATATAACGAATAAACCACAAATTGGAAATACTAATAATATTTTTTCTAATTCTATTAAACGGAGTTTTCTCCATGTCAGAAATTGCACTGATTTCGGCTAGAAAAAACAGATTGGAAACTGCCGCAAAAAAAGGAAATAAAAGCGCCAGAACAGCTTTGGATTTAGCCAACTCTCCAAATAAGTTTTTATCAACCGTACAAATCGGAATTACCTTAATTGGTATTTTAACAGGTATTTATAGTGGAGATAAAATCACAGTAGATGTTGAAACTTTTGTAAACGGATTCGAAGTTTTAAAACCTTACGCACATTCAGTTGCAGTAGGAATTGTAGTTGTGGTTTTAACTTTTTTCTCTTTGGTTTTAGGAGAATTACTTCCAAAACGCATCGGATTAAATTATCCGGAATCGATTGCAAAAATGGTAGCAATGCCAATGAAAGTAATTTCGATTATTACAGCGCCATTTATTTGGTTGTTAACATCTTCAACAGATTTTTTATTGAATGTTTTTCAGATAAAACCAACTGCTGACGGAAAAGTTACCGAAGAAGAAATTAAAGCCATCATTAAAGAAGGAACTGAGGTAGGTGAGGTTCAGGAAATTGAACAAGATATTGTAGAACGAGTTTTTCATATTGGCGACAGAAAAGTAAACTCGTTAATGACACACCGTAAATCGGTTGATATGTTGCCATTAAATGCAGAAAGAGCAAAAATTAAAGAGTTGGTTTTAATGGATTTACATACTGTTTATCCAGTTTATAGCGATAACTATGATGATATTGTAGGTATTGTAACGCTGAAAAATATATTTGCCAATATCGAAAGCGATCATTTTGATTTGTCGGCAATCATGACAGATCCTCCCTATTTAATGGAGCAGACAACGGCTTATAAAGCGTTGGAAAATTTTAAAAGAACAGGTGTTCATTACGCTTTGGTTTCTGATGAATATGGGGTTTTTCAGGGAATAATTACTCTGAATGATATTCTTGAAGCATTAGTAGGAGATGCCTCTGAGTTTTATAAAGATGAGTTTCAGTTAATCGAAAGAGAAGATGGCTCATGGCTTGTAGACGGACATTATTCGTTACATGATTTTCTAACGTATTTTGAGTTAGATGAACTAACAAACGATTATGAAGTAAATACGGTAAGCGGAATGATTATGACCGAGCTTTCGCATATTCCAAAAGAAGGCGAAAAATTAATCTGGCAAAAGTTTGTACTTGAAGTATTGGATATGGACGGTGTAAAGATTGATAAAGTGCTGGTAAAAGCGCTTAAAGAGTAAAAGAAAATTTGTTTCAAGTTTCAGGTTTCAAGTTTGTTGACGTTCTGTTGATTAACCTGAAGGCTGAAACTTGAAACTATATATAAACAAGGAAAAATGACAGAAGGAAATTTTGTAGATTACGTTAAGATATATGTTTCTTCCGGAAAGGGAGGAAAAGGATCTACACATTTACATAGAGAGAAATTTATTGAAAAAGGAGGACCTGACGGAGGTGATGGTGGTCGTGGTGGACACGTATATTTGGTTGGAAATAAAGGTTTGTGGACATTATTTCACTTAAAATTTGCTCGTCATATTAAAGCCGGCCACGGTGGAGATGGAGGAGGAGACCGTAGTACGGGTGCAGATGGAGAAGATAAATTTATCGAAGTACCTTTAGGAACTGTTGTAAAAGACAAGGAAACCGGAGAAACTTTATTCGAAATTACGGAAGACGGAGAAAAAAGAATTCTTTCAAAAGGAGGAAAAGGAGGACTAGGAAACTGGCATTTTAGAAGTTCAACAAATCAAACTCCAAGATATGCACAGCCAGGTTTACCGGGTGTAGAAATGGATGTAATTCTGGAACTTAAAGTTTTGGCAGATGTTGGTTTAGTAGGTTTCCCAAATGCTGGAAAATCAACTTTATTGTCTGTATTAACTTCAGCAAAACCAAAAATTGCCGATTATCCTTTTACAACCTTAAAACCAAATTTAGGAATTGTCGCTTACAGAGATTTTCAGTCGTTTGTAATTGCCGATATTCCCGGTATTATTGAGGGAGCAGCCGAAGGAAAAGGTTTAGGACATTATTTCCTTCGCCATATTGAGCGTAACTCAACTTTACTGTTTTTAGTTCCTGTTGATACTCCGGATATTAAAGGAGAGTATGATATTTTAGTTAATGAATTAACGAAGTATAATCCTGAAATGTTAGACAAAGAACGTTTGTTAGTAATATCAAAATGTGATATGCTGGATGACGAATTAAAAGCAGAATTAAAACTAGAATTAGATGTTGCCTTTAAAGATGTTCCGTATATGTTTATTTCATCTGTTGCACAGCAAGGTTTGACAGATTTAAAAGATAAGCTTTGGAAAATGCTAAATGATTAAAATCTTTAATTAAAATAAAATAAAAAACCCGACAGTTAATAGCTTGTCGGGTTTTTGCTTTTAGCGAATAACAAAAGCATCTCGGTTTTTATCTTTTTATTTAAAGATTAAAGTCCGAAGTTTTTAGATACACCAATGTTAAATGTTTTTCCAAAATCAAAACCTAAACGTTCTTGTCTTGGATCATTTTTACCATCAATGTTATCATAGTTAACACCTCCGATAGAGAAGTTTAAACCAAATCCTCTTTTCATATTAATAAACAAAGCAGGAGTAAGATTTACATACATTCCTTTTGCATTATTTATAGATGCATTTTGATAACCTGCACCTAAATCAGCATAAACCGAAAATAATTCAGAAAGTGGAGTAGCATAACGTACAAAACCTCCAATTTTATATTTCTCTGCGCTGTCTGATCCTGTGTTTTTAAAAGTTTTGATTGAACCTTCAACTCCTGCAGTCCATTTATCTGCAAATTGATATCCAATTTTTGGAGAAAATTCAAAATTTTCTGATTTGCTGTCTCCTAGTTTTTCTGAAGAAAACCCAACATTCCCACCTAATAACATTGATCCTTTTTGTGCATTAGAAATAGTAACTACTAATAAGGCTAATGCCAGTAAAAATTTTTTCATTTTGTATTTGTTTTAAATTTAAAGCAAATTTAGACAAACATAATTGTAAGAAATAATTTATATTGTTTATTTTTAATTGAAAGTTAATTTTTACAAATTGTATTGTTTCTTAATGATTTCTTTTTGCATTCTTTTAGATTTTAATAAGTTAATTGATTTTTGATCTTTGAAATTAGTTTAAATTTTATTTTTTATGAATTATGAATTTCGCAAAACTGAGATGAAATACATTTAATATGTTTTGTAGTTAGGCGCTAATTTTGTGTATTGTTGCGAAAATGCGCTATATTCGCATACTTAAACAAAATAACATGAAAAAAATAGTTTTATTCTTGACCATGTGCTTAATGGCTTTTCCTGTAAGAGCTGATGAAGGAATGTGGTTTTTGATGTTTATCGAAAGATTAAACCATAGGGATATGGAAAAAATGGGCTTGCAATTAACGTCCGAAGAAATTTACAGTATTAATCATCATAGTTTAAAAGATGCTGTTGTTCAGTTTAATGGAGGTTGTACTGCTGAAATTGTATCTAAAGATGGATTGGTTTTAACAAATCACCACTGTGGATATAATGCAATTGCGGAACTTTCTACAGCAGAACAAAATTATCTGAAAGATGGTTTTTGGGCAAAAGAGAGAAGTGCCGAGATGAAACCAAAATCATTATACGTTCGTTTCTTTGTTCGTATGGATGATGTTTCTAAAAGAATCTTATCAAAAGTAAATGATACGATGACGGAAACAGAAAGAAACAAAATTATTCAACAAGAAATTGCTTTGATTGAAAAAGAGAATAATGAAGGTGGAAAATATACCGTTTCTGTTCGTCCTTTCTTTCAGGGAAATGAATATTACTATTTTGTTTATCAGGATTACACAGATGTTCGTTTAGTAGGAACACCTCCTGAAAGTGTTGGTAAATTTGGTGGTGATACTGATAACTGGGAATGGCCACGTCAAACTGGAGATTTCTCTATGTTTAGAGTTTACGCTGATAAAGACGGAAATCCGGCAACATATTCTAAAGAGAATGTGCCTTTGAAACCAAAACATTTTTTACCTGTAAGTATTAAAGGTGTAAAAGAAAATGACTTTGCTATGATTCTTGGATATCCGGGAAGAACAAACCGTTGGATGCCAGCTGGCGGAATTGAGCAAAATATTAAGTACGCTTATCCTGCATGGGTTGAAGGTGCAAAAACCGGAATGGACCAAATGAAAAAGTATATGGATAAAGATGCTACAGTGCGTTTGCAATATGCATCTAAATATGCTTCGACAGCTAATTACTGGAAAAACCGTCAGGGTATGATCGATGCTTTGACAAAAGCAGGAACGGTAGATGCTAAAACGGCACAAGAAGACAAATTCTACGAATGGGCGACTAAACCGGCAAATAGCGAAAAATATGAAAATGTAATTCCAACAATCAATGATTATTACAGAGAGACCAATTTAAAAGCACGTCATGATAATTATTTGATGCAGCTTTTACGTACTTCTGCTTACGCAGCAGGTCCTGCAAATTTAGGAAATGCATTGATTGCTTACTATGCTGAAAATGATGCTAAAAAAGCAGAAATGTTACCAAAAATCAATACGATGATTGATAATATTTACGGTGAATTTCATGCGCCTCTTGAAAAAGATATATTAACGGCGCAGTTAAATTTGTATGCTTCTAAAGCTGCTGAATATGGTTTAGCTACACAAATTGCTAAAATGAAATCAGAGAATAATGGTGATTTTACTGCAGATGTAGCAAAGGCAACTGAAATAAGTTATTTTACAACTAAAGAGAAAGTATTGGCATTTATGGCTAATCCGAAACCATTAGCTATTGTACATGATCCTTTGTATATTATTTCTAACGATTTGTTGACAAAATACCGTTCTAAAACAGACGATCAGGCAAAAGCTGATGATGGTTTTGCAATTGCTTACCGCGAATTGGTTGAAGGTTTAAGAGCATCAAAATTAAATACGATTCAATATCCGGATGCAAACTCAACGTTGAGACTTACTTACGGAAAAGTTCGCGCATTGCCTGCTGATACTCGTAATGATGCTACAATAAACAATTATACAACCATGGAAAGTATGGTGAAAAAGTATAAAGCAGGAGATCAGGAATTTGATTTGCCAGCACGTTTGTTAGAATTGAATAAAGCAAAAGATTACGGTCAATATGCTGATAAAGCAGGATATATGCCAGTAAACTTTTTAACAGATAATGATATTACAGGAGGAAATTCCGGTTCTCCGGTTCTTAACGGAAAAGGAGAGTTAATAGGAATTGCTTTTGATGGTAACATCGAAGCTATGGCCGGTGATGTTATTTTTGATCCTAAATTACAAAGAACAATCAATGTGGATATTCGTTATGTACTTTGGATTATTGACAAATATGCAGGTGCTAAAAATATTATTGATGAAATGACGATTGTAAAATAATCGAATTTAATAACATTTAAAAATCCGTCTTGTTTTTTACAGGACGGATTTTTTTTGAATATTAATTTGCAATTAAAACTAAATGATGCACGTTATATTTCCTTATTTTTGAGACATGAAAAAACTGCTATTCCTTTTTTTGTTTGTACCGCTTATACTTTGGTCACAAACTAATTTTGAAAAAGGAGAGAAATTATTTCACTCAAAAAAGTATGATGAGGCTCAGGTTATTTTTGAAGAGATTTTAAAAACGAAGCCCTCGGATATAAAAACACTTGAATATTTAGGCGAAATTGAAGCGCATCATAAGGCCTGGGAAAGTGGCGCTGTTTATTTTAAAAAACTAAAAGAACTTAAGCCTACTACAGCAGATTATTTTTATAAATACGGCGGCTGTCTGGCCATGCGGGCCATGGAAGTGAACAGGATTAAAGCTTTGGGAATGGTGGGTGATATGAAAGAAGCATTTGAAAAAGCGATTGCTTTAGATCCAAAACATATTCCGGCCAGATGGGCATTAATCGAAATATATTTGCAATTGCCGGGAATTTTTGGCGGAAGTGAATCAAAAGCGATTTCGTACTCCAATCAGTTAGCACAATTATCGCCGGTTGATGGTTATTTGTCGAGAGGAAGAATAGATGTTTATTTTAAAAGATATACAGCAGCCGAAAAAAACTTTATAAAAGCTCATGAAATTGGTAAATCAAAAAACACGTTTCAAAAATTATATAATTTATATTTGAATAAATTAAATGACCCTAAAAAAGCCAGGGAATTAAAACAAAAATTTGAACCGTAATAAGCAAATATTAAATACTGAATTCTGAAATGTAATTGGAATTTGGTCCCGATGCTTCGGGATAAAAATTGGAATTTAAATGAGAACACATTTTATCGCTATAGGCGGAAGTGCCATGCACAATTTAGCATTAGCATTGCATAACAAAGGATATAAAGTAACAGGTAGTGATGATGCTATTTTTGAACCATCTAAATCAAGATTAGAAAAGAAAGGAATTTTACCTGCTGAAATGGGTTGGTTTTCTGAAAAAATAACATCAGATATCGATGCTGTAATTTTAGGAATGCATGCTAAAGCTGATAATCCTGAATTGTTAAAAGCTCAGAAATTAGGATTGAAAATTTATTCTTATCCTGAATTTTTGTATGAGCAATCTAAAAATAAAACACGTGTTGTAATTGGTGGTTCTCACGGAAAAACAACGATTACCTCGATGATTTTGCACGTAATGCATTATCATAATATTGAAGTGGATTATATGGTTGGTGCACAATTAGAAGGTTTTGATACAATGGTTCATCTTACTGAAGAAAATGATTTTATGGTTCTGGAAGGTGATGAGTATTTATCTTCGCCAATAGACAGACGCCCGAAATTTCATTTATATCAGCCAAATATTGCTTTGATTTCAGGTATTGCCTGGGATCATATTAATGTTTTTCCAACGTATGAAAATTATGTAGAACAGTTTGAGATTTTCATTGGCAAAATTACAAATGGAGGAATTTTAGTCTACAATGAAAATGATCCTGAAGTAAAACGAGTTTCAGAGGCAGCTACAAATCCAATTCGTAAACTGCCTTATAATACGCCCGAATATACAGTTAGTGATGGTATAACTTTGCTTAAAACTCCGGAAGGGGATATGCCAATTGAAGTTTTTGGAGCGCACAATTTAAACAATTTAGCCGGAGCAAAATGGATTTGCCAAAATATGGGTGTCGATGAAGCAGATTTTTATGAGGCAATTGCAAGTTTTAAAGGAGCATCAAAACGACTTGAAAAAATTTCAGAAGGAAAAGGAAAAGTTGCTTATAAAGATTTTGCTCATTCGCCAAGTAAAGTGGCAGCAACAACAAAAGCTGTAAAAGAACAATATCCGAACAGGACTTTAGTAGCTTGTTTAGAATTGCATACCTATAGCAGTTTAAATGCTGAGTTTTTAAAAGAATACGAAGGAGCGCTTGAATATGCTGATGTAGCTGTAGTATTCTACTCTCCGGATGCAGTAAAAATTAAGCAATTAGAAGAAGTTACCTATGAACAAATTGCGACTTCTTTTAATAGAAAAGATTTAATTATTTACACAAATCCTGTGGAGTTTAAAGAATATCTATTCAATTTAAATCTTGAAAATTCTGCTTTATTATTAATGAGTTCAGGTAATTATGGAGGATTGAACTTTGACGAAGTAAAAGCATTAATTGAATAAATGAAATAGACATAAATTAAAAGAGAAATCACTGCAAACGCAAAAGCTATGATTTCTCTTTTTTATTTCTTTAAACTTTATTGAGTGATTTTTCTTATTTTTCATATATTAGCCTTTTAAGATTTTATAAATGAATCCAACTATAAAAGTTGTAAAAACAACTAGCGAAAATCCTGATTTTTTATTTTTGATTGAAACATTCGATACCTTTTTGTGGGAACGATATCCGGAGTTAAAGAGGGAATATTGGGGAAATAATATAATTGAATTTAATTCTAATGTTTTTATCATTTATTTAGATGATGAGCCTGTCGCTTGTGGCTGTTTTAAAAAATATAATAAAAATACAACCGAATTAAAAAGAATGTTTGTTTCGCCCAAAGCCAGAGGTTTGGGTTTGGCACAAATGATAATTGGAGAGTTAGAAGTCGAAGCAAAAAATCAGGGTTTTGAAATCATGATTTTAGAAACCTTATATAAACAAATTGAGGCTATTAATTTGTACCAAAAAGTAGGATTCGAGATAGTAGATAACTACGAACCTTATGTAGGTTTAACGAATAGTATCTGCATGAGTAAATCCATAATTTAGTCTTATGGAAGTAACTCATTTTCCAATTACAAATTGGGCAGAAGATGATCGTCCGCGTGAAAAATTGATGCTTAAAGGTAAAGAAGCTTTAAGTAATGCTGAATTAATTGCCATTTTGATTGGTTCAGGAAGCCGAAATGAATCTGCAGTTGCATTAAGCAAAAGGATTTTGGCAAGTGTAGACAATCTTAATATGTTGGGAAAAATGTCAATTTCTCAATTAATGAATTTTAAGGGAATAGGAGAGGCAAAAGCAATTACTATTGTTTCGGCTTTAGAATTAGGAAGGAGGCAAAGGAGTGAAGATGCGTTACAATTCAAAAATAAGATAACATCCAGTAAAGTCGTTTTTGAAATCATGCAGCCCATTATTGGTGAACTTCCTCATGAAGAATTTTGGGTGCTTTTTCTGAATAATTCGAATAAGGTAATTTCAAAATCGCAATTAAGCAAAGGAGGAATTACAGGAACTATTGTAGATGTACGATTGGTGTTTAAATTAGCACTTGAAAGTGGCGCTACAGGCCTGATTTTGTGCCATAATCATCCCTCTGGAAATCTTAATCCGAGTGATGCTGATAAAGAAATTACAATGAAATTAAAATTAGCAGGTGATAGTTTAGATGTTAAAGTTTTAGACCATTTGATTATTACTGAAACAAAATATTATAGTTTTGTAGATGAAGGAATCTTTTAAATTATGAATACGCATATAACTGACATTTTTTTTGATTTAGATCATACACTTTGGGATTTTGATAAGAATTCTGAATTAGCTTTTGATCGAATTTTTAAGGAGCGATTTCCAAATGTAAAAATTGCGGATTTTATCGAAAAGTATATGCCAATAAATCAGGCGTGTTGGAAATTGTATCAACATGATAAAATTACGCATCAGGAATTACGTTATAATAGATTAAAATTTTCTTTTGATGCCTTAAATATTAAAATATCAGACGAAGATATAGATCAAATTGCAAATGATTATATTGAGACTCTCACAGATAACAATCATTTATTTGACGGTGCAATTGAGGTTTTGGAATATTTGAAACCTAAATACAAATTGCACATCATTACAAATGGTTTTGCCAATGTTCAGGATAAAAAGATCAATAATGCGTTATTATCAGGCTATTTCATGACTATTACAAATTCTGAATTAGCTGGTGTTAAAAAGCCAAATAGTATTATCTTTGATTATGCAGTTAATGTGGCTCAGGCTTCAAAAGAAAATTGTATTATGATTGGTGACTGTCTGGATGCAGATGTTAACGGAGCGCTAAATGCGGGGCTCGATGCTATTTTCTTTAATGATAAAAAAATAGAAGCTCCCCAAAATATTAAACAAGTAAATCATTTATTAGAACTAAAAAAATATTTATAACTATGAAAATTAAATTTTTGCTGGTTACTCTCTTAATTTCTGTCGTTGGATTTTCGCAATCAGTTAACGATTATAAAGCTGTAATTGTGCCATTGAAATATGATTTCCTTAGAACAGAAAATCAATACAGATTGTCAACAATGACTAAGTCTAATTTGCTTAAAGCCGGTTTTCCTGCTTATTATACAAACGAGGATGTTCCTGCTGAATATGGTGATCGCTGTCAGCTTTTATATATTGATGTAAAAAAAGACAATGGTTTTTTAGTAACAAAGCTTTACTTAGAATTTAAAGATTGTTACGGAAAAGTAATTTATACTTCTGAAATTGGGAAAAGCAAGGAAAAAGAATATGAGGTAGCTTACAAAGAAAGTCTTGATCAGGCTTTTTTATCTGTAAATAAATTACATTATAAATACAGCGGTAAAACAATTACAGGTTCTTCTAAGGTGACTTCTGCGGTAGCTTCGGTTCCAGTGGAAACTGTTGCTGTTGCAACAACTCCTGTGGCAGATACTTCTGATCCGAATTTACTTTACGCACAACCAACAGAAAATGGTTATCAATTAATTGATAAAACACCAAAAGTGGTTATGAAGCTGCTAAAAACATCCAGACCAGATTCTTTTATTGCTATAAAAGATGGGGTGCAGGGAACATTAAATGCAAAAGATAATCAATGGTATTTTGAGTTTTATCAAAATGATAAATTAGTTTCTGAAAAAATATCGGTTAAGTTTTAAAATATAAAATTTGGTTTAATAGCCATATTTATCTTTCCAGCGGTTCTTTAAAAATTCGCGGTTGCTATTCTCTCTTGAATTGCTTCCCGGATTGTAAAGAACCGTTTCTTTTATAGCATCTGGCAAAAATTCCTGTTCGGCAAAATTGTTGGCATAATCATGCGAGTATTTATAATCTTCGCCATATCCTAATTCTTTCATTAATTTTGTTGGAGCATTGCGTAAGTGAATAGGAACAGGTAAATCCCCGGTTTGTTTTACTAACTGTTGTGCATTTCCAATTGCCATATATGAAGCATTACTTTTTGGAGAAGTTGCTAGGTAAATTGCGCATTGACTTAATATAATTCGGCTTTCAGGGTATCCAATAGTAGAAACAGCCTGAAAAGTATTATTTGCCATTATAAAAGCGGTCGGATTTGCGTTTCCAATATCTTCACTGGATAAAATGAGCATTCTTCTGGCGATAAATTTAACATCCTCGCCACCTTCAATCATTCGTGCTAACCAATATACTGCTCCGTTTGGGTCGCTTCCGCGAATTGATTTTATAAATGCGGAAACAATGTCATAGTGCTGTTCTCCGGTTTTGTCATACAGAACAGTATTTTGCTGAACCAATTCAAAAACACGATCATTTGTTATAATAATTTCATCACTAGCAGCTGCATTAACTACGAGCTCGAAAATATTTAATAGTTTACGGCCGTCACCACCGGAAAGACGAAGCAGCGCTTCGGTTTCTTTTAAAATGATGTTTTTTGAGGCTAATTCGACATCTGTTTTCATAGCACGATGCAATAGTGCTTCTAAATCTTGTTTTGTAAAAGCATTTAGAATATAAACCTGGCAACGTGATAATAATGCGGGAATTACTTCAAAACTGGGGTTTTCTGTAGTAGCACCAATAAGAGTTATCCAGCCTTTTTCGACTGCTGCCAAAAGTGAATCTTGTTGAGATTTGCTAAATCTGTGAATCTCATCGATAAATAAAATAGGGTTCTTAGCAGTAAATAGTCCACCGCTTTGTTTTGCTTTTTCGATAACATCGCGAATGTCTTTTACGCCAGAATTTATTGCGCTCAAAATATAAAACGGACGTTTTGATTCCTGAGCAATAATTTGTGCTAAAGTCGTTTTTCCTGTCCCGGGTGGTCCCCAAAATATTAAAGAGGGAATAATTCCTTTTGAAATTTGTTGCGTCAATGATCCGTTTGGTCCAACCAAATGACTCTGACTAATGTAATCTTCTAATTTCTGTGGGCGAATACGCTCTGCTAAAGGTGCTTCCATTTTGTAAAATTACTATTTTCAATTTAAATTTTATAGTTTTAAAGGGTTACAAATCATAACAAAGGCTAGCTGACAAATTATCAGTAAATTGTATTTGGATAGTTTTTTGATGTTGCAACATAAAACCAATTGTTTGATATATATGAAAGACAATCATTTTAACTTTTCTACTGCCGTTGTTGGATTGCCTGTTTTGTTTGTGCTTTTCTTATGGATTATTTATTGGATTCAGATTCGGTTTGATTTTGATTTTTATCAGTATGGAATTTATCCACGCGAGGTTTCTGGTTTACAAGGCATTTTGTTTAGTCCTTTTATCCATGAAAACTTAGGCCATTTATATAATAACTCAATTCCGCTTTTTGTATTACTTGCGGCTTTGCAATTTTTTTATCCAAAACAATCTTTTTCGGTAATTGCTTATGGGATTTTGTTTTCAGGTTTAATTACCTGGATTATTGGTCGAACCAATTATCATATTGGAGCCAGCGGATTAATTTATGTTTTGGTCTCTTTTATTTTTTTTAAAGGTATACAAACAAAATATTATAGATTAGTTGCTCTTTCTTTTGCAGTAGTATTGCTTTATGGCGGAATGATCTGGTATGTTTTCCCGGATGTTGATGCGTCTATTTCATGGGAAGGACACTTGGCTGGTTTTATTACGGGATTTGTGCTAACATTATTTTATAAAGCCCCGGAATATACAAAGCCGATTGTTTATGATTGGCAAAAACCAGATTTTATCCCGGAAGATGATCCTTTCATGAAGCATTTTGATGAAAATGGAAATTTTGTTAATACTGAAAAGACTGAAGAAGAATCTGAAATTATTTCTACCTATTTTAATTCAGATGTTTTAGTTAACTATACTGTAACTAGAACAGAATCAGGTGATAAAAATTAAATAGAAATGTCTGGTTTAAATTAAATGATTATTTTTGTTCAGATGATTTTTAATTTTATTTGCCAGATTATGAAAAAGATAAATTTTGCAATAGTTTTTTTAGTCGTTCTGATTAGCACAAAAATGATTGCGCAGTGCGATATAAAAAATAGGGTATTGGCAGATGGAACAATGTTGTATTATTTTGAACCTTCAGTATTTTACTTTACTAAATCAAAATCATTAAAAATTAATATCGTAACTGATAAAGAACATTATTTTATTGCTTTGCAACCAACACCTTTTCCTCCTAAGAAAGAAGGTAAAAAAATTAAAAAAGACCTCATTATTCACCTGGCAGATAATAAGCCGTACAAGGTTGCGCATTATGATACGCAATACAGGGAAAATGACTCAATAATGCAGGTTTTATATTTAATAGATGACAAAGATATTGAGGCTTTTTCTAAGCTGGAGGCCTTGATGGCAGAAATTAATATGGAAGGAACAGAATTTGTTAGAAGCTATAAATTTAAATTACATAAGAATGCTATAATAGAACAATTGAATTGCTTCCTTAAGAAAGAAGGGGAGAAGTAGCGCTAATCTTCATTTGAATTGGATTCGTTTTTATGTAATAATTTTTTATTTAGCTTTTTAAAAAGATTATTAAAAGTAAGTGTTAGTGATGCTGCATTTACAATCTGATTTTCATCATCTCTCGGAAGATAATCATTTGCATAAGCTAATTCTATTTGTATGTCATCTGTAAATAAATATCCTGCACCTAAAATCAGTCTGTTACGATCAAAAAAACTAAGACCTGTAACTTTAGTTCCGGATTTAAAGAATAGCTCGTCAGAAGCAACAGCATAAATAACACCTTCCCGAAGAATCTTACTATTGATGGGTTGAATGTATTTTATCTGTTGGCGGTATCTAAGGACATTTTCATAATCGTCATCTCCATTTTTCATATGACGAAGTTCTATTCTCATTCTTGTGCTTAGCGTATATCCCGTTTTATGGAAATAGTATATTCCTTGTAGAGCAAATCTCCATTCAGGAGATTTAAATTGCCCTATTTCCGGTACATCTTTGTTGTCGTAATAAGCCAAAAATGTTGAAAGTTTCCAACGTGGAGACAGATAATAATGCCCCCATCCTCTAAAAGATCGTTGAATGTTGTTTTGAAAGATATTGGATGATGTTTCTGTACTACTATATGAGCTTCCTAAATTTATTTCAGTAGACCATTTGTCATTTATAGTTCTGTTGAATTGAATTTCATTCCACGACTGGCCATAAGTTTTTGTTTGAGAGTAACCAATGCTCATGATCAAAAATGTTGCAATTGTGCAGCAAAGTTTTTTTATTGATATGTTCTGAGCAGATTTGGAAGACATCAAGTAATAGTTTAAATATTTATTTTGGCATCTTAAATTCTAAATCAATTTTAACTTCTTTGACGTACAGTTTCATATAAAAATGCTCCACAAGCAACTGATACATTTAATGATCCAATTGTGCCAAACATTGGCAGCTTTGCTTTTTCATCAACAATTTTTAGTACAGAAGGATTTATACCTCTGTCTTCTGATCCCATAATAATTGCTAATGGCTCATTCAAAGATAAATCATAGATGTTTTGATCTGTTTTTTCAGTGGCTGCTATAGTTTTGATTCCGGAACCTTGTAAATAGAATATGGCATCTTTAATATGTTCAACTTTACAAATCGGAACATTGAAAACTGCACCCGCAGAGGTTTTAACTGTGTCTCCGTTTACAGGAGCAGAACCTGCTTTTTGAACAATGATTCCATTTACACCAGTACATTCAGCAGTTCTGATGATAGCACCGAAATTACGCGCATCAGAAATTTGATCTAATATTAAAAATAATGGTTTTGCACCAGATTCGATAGTCGATTCCACAAGGTGTTCTAAATCAATAAAACCTATTGGTGAGATTGTTGCAACAGCCCCTTGATGGTTATTTGGAGTTAACCTGTTTAATTTTTCTACAGGAACATAGGAGAAATTAATGTTAGCGCGTTTCATCACTTTCATTAAATCTTTCATTAATTCTCCAGAAATTTCTTTTTGGATGAATACTTTGTCTACTTCTTTTCCTGCCTGAATTGCTTCTATAATGGCTCTAATTCCAAATATTTGATGTTCTTTTTCCATGAAGCAAATATAGGTATAATGTTTATATAAAAAAAAAACCACCAGCATGTGCCGGTGGTTTTAATTCTGTGAAGAATGTTTTTATTTAAGGAGCTGGGTTGATAACAACCGGAGTTGTTTCAGGCTCTTGATATAATACTCCCTCTTCGTAAGAGAATGATAATTTTTGGCTAGTTGTACCAGCAACATGATCTGTGATTTTTATTAATCCATAGTATGTTACGTCTTGGAAATCAGGTTTTGCTGTGGTTCCTAAGTTTACATTTCTAGTAACTTTGTATAGAACAGTCTCATTAGTATTTAAACCAGTTACTTGTGATACTTTAACACCACTATTAAATGCAGCTTCAGCTTCAAATAAATTCGTAGCATCAAAATCTAGTGGAGTTCTAACAAACAAAATTCTAACATCGTCACTAGTTCTTTTGAATCCAAATGGTGCTACGAATGTGATTTCAGCATTTGCTGTACCAGCACTATCGTAGTTTAATCCATCTGCAAAACTAAATTGACTAGTAGTATCAGAATTAGAAAGACTACCACCTTTAGCAGCGTCAAAAATCTGATCAGAATACACGATTTTAGTAGTAATTGCATCTGTTTGTGTACCAGATGTTACAGTGAATCTGAAGACTACTTCATCATCAGCTTGTACTCCTGCACCTACATAATCTAAATCAGCTAAGTTGATAGTTTGCGTAGTTTTTGAAGGTACTAATCCTGGAATTGCAGAAAAAGTAACACCATCATCGAAAGACCATTCAGCATCTACTTTATCTATTACAGTTGTACCATTTTTTACAGTTGCATAATAAATGTTAACTGGCGCTGGATCTAAGTAGCCTACACTGCTAACTCCACTTGTTGCGTTAGTTGTTTTAGGTAAACCATCAGCATCAAGAACTTTCCAAACAATTCCTTTTCCTACAGTAAGAGTATAAATAGCTTGTGTTTTTGAACCATCAGAATAAGTTGAAACAACAACCAAGTTAAATACTCCAGTTTTACCTGTTAGCGTAGTAACTCCATTAGCAGTTACAGGAAATACATCAAAACTGCCTAATGTAGAAGTATTGAATGTAGCTGTTCCATCAGTTCCTATAGTAGCGTCAGAAACTTTAGCTCCAAGTACTGTTGGATCTGCAGTTGTTTTTGCTGCATTTTGGTAAATCTCAATTTTTGTAGCCGTAACACCTTCTTTTGTATAAAGTGTAATAGGTAGGTTAAAGTTTGTATCCAAACGTGTAATTGACGCCTTTGGTACTGCATTACCTCCCACGGATGTGTAATCTACATCATCATCAGATGAACAAGATGCCATAGCTGCAATTAATGCGAACGTAGCAATTTGTTTTATATATTTTTTCATATTTGTATTATTAAGTATTAGAATTTATCCCAGAAGATTTTAGTAGTAACTGCGTTATTACCCAATTTAGCAACGGCAGCTTCTAAACTTGCAGAATTAAGTGTTTGCTCTCTGTTAGGATATGAATAACGTTTTGGAACAGCAGTGATATCACCGTAAGTTACAGCTGGTACCTGTAAAGCAGGAAAATCCAATCTTCTGTAATTTGTCCATGCTTCAAAACCTCTATTGAAGAAAGAAATCCAAGATTGTTCTCCAATTTTTTGTTTCCAAGTTCCTGCAGCAGTAGCATAGGCTACATCAGTTCTTGCTAAATAAGCTGAAATATCAGCAGCAGCTACACCCCAATCTTGTAGAGATGCAGTAATAGCAGCGTTGTAATGATCTGCAGCAGTTCCGCCAACTAATCCTCTCTCAACAGCCTCAGCTAATAAAAACTGAACTTCTGAATAAGTAAACAATACTCCAGGATAAGTTGGATCTTGTATTGTAGGAGTTAAGTGAGAATAATTGTCATAAACGTTTAATGCACCATAAACTCCACCTTTGTATGTTCCGTTAAATTCAGTGAAATATTTAGGTCTTCTAGGGTCGCTAAGGGCATTTAATCTGTTTACAAATGTATCTGCTGGTAAAAAGTCAAAACGTCCAGATGCAACTAAATCAACATATAATGGGTTAGCATTTGGTTGAGTTGCAGCATAAGTCATATAAGTCCCTTGTGCACTTGAAGTAATTAAACCATCAGCAACAGCAGCTGCAGCTTCAGTAGTAGCATATGCATGATCAACATCATCCATATTAATTGCCATTCTTAAACGTAATGAATTAGCAAATCTTGTCCATGATGCTGCGTCTCCGTGGTAAATTAAATCAGCATCACCAAAGCTACCTGCGTCAGTATCTAATGCATGTGATGCAGCAGTTAATTTTACAATAAGATCTTTGTAAATTGTTTGAGCATCATCATATTTAGGTTGAGGAAAAGCAACAATATCCAGAGCTTCTGTATAAGGAACATCTCCAAAAGTATCAACTAAAATTCCATAAGAATAAGCAGTTAAGATATCAATAATAGCAATTTTATTGTTGATAACAGCTAAATCTTCTGGTGTAGCACCAGCTTGTTGATCAAGTAAAATATTTTTAGCTTCTTTATAATCTCTCAATACATCACGATAGTAAGTAGCCCAGTGAGTGTCAGGAATAGTACGTCCTGTAAGGTCGTATTGACTTTCTTGTGGGTACTGAACTTCAGTCCATTGTTGAGCGAATAATCTAAAAACATTAAAGTTTACAGAAGTACTTGTTACCTGGTCTACCATTGCATGTTCTGCATTAGTAAATAGGTAATTAGCTTCAGTATAGGTTGGACGTTTTGTGTCCGTATTTAATCCTGTAATGTCATCACTACATGATGCAAACAAAGATAAAAGCGGTATTAGTATAAGAAGTCTATTTTTCATAGCTTAGAATTTTATTGTTAAGTTGCAACCAATGTTTCTAGTGGTTGGTAAAGATCCGATAGATAAACCTGAAGATCCAATGTTAGATCCTAATCCACTTTCCGGGTCAGCTTCTGGAAGATCTTTATCGATTATCCATAAGTTAGATCCAACTAGTGAGATTTTTGCATCAACTAATTTTATTTTTTGTACTAATGAAGATGGTAAAGTATAAGTAATTTGTACTTCTCTTAATTTGATAAAGCCAGCATCATAAACGTATTGACTTCTTGGACCGTTAGAATATGCGTTAGTAATAGCACCACCAGTAGAATAAGCAGTTCTAGTAGTGTTTGGAGTTCCATCAGCGTAAACACCAGGAAGGATCACACCACCACCATTAGCTAAAGTATTTCTTTTAGGAAGACCTAAATCGTTGTTACCTACTGTAGATTCAGATAAACCTGTTCCTACACCATACCATTGGTCAGTAGAGAAAATATCTCCTCCTTTTTTCATGTCAATTAAGAAACTGAAAGAAAGACTTTTGTATGTGAATTTATTACGAAGACCACCAATCCAATCAGGGTTAATATCTCCAATAATGTTGTTTGTAGATGTGTTGATTACGTATCTTCCTGTTGCTGGGTTGATCACTTTTTGACCATCATCAGTGTAAGTGTAATCTGTTCCTTTTAAGATTCCAAAAGGTTGTCCAACTACAGCATTTAATGTTACACCTCCAGGGTATGAACCACCAACTTGTAAGTTAGATACACCATCAGCTAATGCTGTTACAGTATTGTCATTTTTAGACCAGTTTACAGTAATATCCCAAGCAAAGTTATTTGTTTTGATTGGAGTAGCATTAAATTGAACCTCGATACCTTTGTTTTCAATTGTAGCAGCATTTACGTAACGAGTTGAGTTACCAGTAGCTGTAGAATAAGGTACAGGAATAGCCTCACCATCATTCACGTTTTTGTATAAACTCACGTCAAATCCAACTCTTTTGTTTAAGAATTGCATCTCAAGACCAATCTCCTGTGTTTTAGTTTTAATTGGCTCTAAGTCTGGATTGTTTTTTGTAATGTTTACAGAGTATTGTTGTTGTCCATTGAAAGAGTTGATTTTTTCATATGTATCAACTAAAGCCAATGTTGGAGTTCCAAGTGGGCTTTCAGAGTAACCTCCTCTTAATTTACCAAATGTTAACCAGCTAGCATTAATGTTTTTAGTGAAAACCCAGCTACCTGAAACAGAGTTACTGAATAATGAGTTGTTTCCTTCTGGTAATTGAGAGAAAGCATCTCTTCTTGATGTAGCATCAACGAAAAATTGATCCATAAATCCAACAGAAGCAGAAACGAAGTAACTGTTTACTCCAGTTTTAGTTTCTCTTTCGTAAGGGAAAGGGCTACCAGAAACTGAATTATCTAAGCTATAAAGTCCTGGGATGATAAGTCCACCTTCAGTTGAAGCAGTAATTTGATTGAAATAGTTTCTTCTTACAGTTCCACCGGCAACTCCAGTTAAGTTCCAGTTTTCACCGAAGTTCTTTTTGAAGTTCAATAACAAATCATAGTTTTGTTCAGAATAGTTACCGTTGTAACGTTGGTAACCTGAAGTTTCGTTGAATGCGTTAATACCGAAAGTTTTACCAACTGAACCAACAGCTAATCTTTCTTCACGAATTTCAGAATATGAATCTGTAGAGATTTTTGCAGTTGCAGAAACCCATTCAGCAATTTTATAAGTAAAGTTAGCATAACCTACGAAACGGTTTCTGCTATCATTTTGATAGTTTTTGTAACGGTCAAAATAAGGGTTGTTCCAGTATGCAGGGAAACCATTAGAAGCAGAAAGTCTGTTCCATGTAATGTTTTGTCCACCAGAAGCATTGTAGGCTTGCTCTAATTGTTTCAAGTCTACGTTTGTTTGCCACCATTGACGGAAACCAGATACTAAGTTGTCGCTATATCCAGTCATGTTTCTACCTGTAGTAGCCTGATTAGAGAAGTTAGCAAAAGTACTAAGAGATAATCTGTCAGTAAATTGGTGATTTAATTTTAAACTGAAGTTGTTTTTCTTTAATTCACTATTTGGTAAAATACCTGTTTGATTAGTATTTGAATAGTTGAAAACTAAATTAGTTTTTTCGTTAGCATCTTCAAATGAGATACTGTTTACTAATGATAAAGAATTTTTAAAGAATGCGTTTGGATCGTTTTTAGCACCTGTCCATGGAGTTGCTTTACCGTAATTATTGTTTCCAGGATAGTTTGAAAAAGCATCCCATTGGTAAACATTCAATGTAGGATCAAAAGCATCTCCTACAGAAGCATCGTCTCCCATAGCAACTACAGTTTCAGGAATACCGTCTCCGTCTAAATCTTGCTCTCCAAAAGAACCTCCGTAACCACCACCATATTGTTTTTGGTATTTAACGAAAGTATCTTTGTCTGGTGAACCAGAAACTACTTCAGAAGAAACAGTAATTCCAAGACCTTTTTTAGCTCTACCTTTTTTAGTAGTAATCATTAATACCCCGTTACCAGCTAAGTATCCGTATAATGCAGATGCAGCAGCACCTTTCAATACGTTCACACTTTCGATATCTTCTGGGTTAATATCCATACCATTATTTCCGTAGTCATAACCTTGAGCTCCTCTAGATTGAGCTGTAGTACCGTCATTAGTATTGTTTGCATTGTTAATTGGCATACCATCAATAACGATAAGCATCTCATTACTTTGGTTGATAGCTTTAACACCACGAGAGATAGCACTTGTAGATCCACCAAAGTTGGTGTTTCTTCTAACGTTAACACCCGCAACTTTACCAGAAAGCTCATTTAAGAAGTTTCCACTTGAAGTTCCAGATTTTAAATCTCCTCCTTTTAATTCCTGAGTTGCATAACCAAGAGATTTTTTCTCTCTTTTAACACCTAAAGCTGTTGTTACTACAACACCTTCAAGTTCTTGTGCATCTCCTGCTAATTTTACATTAACGCTTGATGAACTTGCAGCTACTTCTTGAGTTTTCATCCCGATGTAGCTAAATACCAAAATTTGGCTTGTTGATGCTTTGATAGAATATTTACCATCAAAATCAGTTTGCGTTCCGGATTTTGTTCCTTTCACTAATACACTTACACCTGGCAAAGGCATACCTGCATTATCAGTAACAATTCCTGAAACAGCTCTTTCTTGCGCAAAAGTTAGTTGCGCCACTAGTACTAATAAAAGCACTAAGAATCCATTGAACTTTAGTTTCATTTTTAAATATTTTGAATTAGTATCGCAAAACTCTTAATAATTTGTTAACTTTCCTAATAAATAAAAATCTTTTTTTGTTAAACATTAAAATTTAACATTATAACATATGTTTATGATAGTGTTATATAATTGTAGTTCACTTGCGTTTTCTGCTCCATTTGTAAGAGTAATTTTTAATAAACCATTTGCCGTTTGTATTCCGGTTCCAATTCCAATTCCTATTAATTTTTTTATTTTATTTTGATTGGTATTAGTTGTGAGGTCTTGATATAGACCATAATCAATAATAGAATGAACATATAGACTTTTTGAGAGAATATATCTGTATTCTGTAAGAATTAAAGCGTTGAAATTTGCTTGCAAACTATTTTCTAAAAAACCTCGAATTGAATTCATTCCTCCAAAACGAAATAATTCGTTTGAAATGTAATTTTTACTGTTAAGATAAAAATTTTGTGAATTTATGTTAATGAAATTCTTTTCGTTTAGTTCAAAATTGTATGATAAGTTTAAGTTTGTGTAAAACTGTTTGCTTGATTCAGCGGTTTCCGGATTGTTGTTTGTGTCTCTTTTTCCATAACCAAAAATGAAATTTAGAACTGCTTTTTTGGGAAATAAATTATTAGTAATATCTGTTTTTTTATAATCGAAAGAAGTAGTGATGTATGAATTTTTATAGTCACTGATTGTTGTGTTATTTGTATTTTGAATATCGCTTGATTCTGTTGATTGATAACCAACATATATTCTGGAATTGTAATTTACAAAGTATCCTAAATCAATAGCTGTTTTTGTATTTTGAAAAGTACTGTCTTGTTTAAAGATGTTTAATTGAGCTTTGATTCCAAGTGACGAGTTAAAGATGTATGGGATTTCTAATTTTGTATTGAAAGTTTTTTGTTGGTTACCGTCACTTTTCCAGTACAATGAAAACTCTTCTCCTGAATGAATTATGTTTTGTAAAGTAATATCAACATAACCATTGAGATTTAGCTTTTTGTTTTCGTCATTCGAAAAACCGATATAGCCATCAAATGTGTTTGCTTTTCTTTTTTGAATATATGCGTAGATTTTGGTTGAGTCCTGAGTGAATAGAATTTCGGGATATTTTGTCTGAGTTATGAATTCAAAATTATTTATTTCATTGTAAAGTTCTTTTACCGTTTCCTGATTAAAAGTCCTGTTGATGTATTTTTTATTAAGTTGTTTTAGATGACCTTTGGGAAAAATATCCTTACCTGTGTTATTTGCATAATTTAGAATAATGGAATTTAGTTCGCGTTTTTTTTCGGATTTAAAATTTAAGTCAGCATAAATTATTAAATTCTTTCTTCGAATATTTTCAAGATTAATTTTTGTTAGTGCGTAACCGGCTTTTTCCGCATCATTTATCTTTTGGTTGAGATAGTTTTCTACTTCTTCGTAAGGAAGAATTATGGTATCATTTTCTGGTTTTTGAAAATTAAAAAACGGATTATTTATACCTATATATATATGTATCTCTTTTATTTTGTTTTTTAGTTCAATAATTGAGGTGTAAGAGCTGTCGTTTATGTTTTTGGTTTCTAGAATTTTATTATCAAGAAAGCCTTTTTTTGAGAGCTTTTCTGAAGTGTTTTTTATCTCGTCAAATAAGGATTTTAGATTTGGATGTTTTGTGGAATAATTTAACGAATCAATAATTTTATTTTCAACTGTGTTTGTGCCGTTTATTTTTAAATTAAAGTTTTGTGCATAACCTGAGATGCTTATAAGGTAAAAGATAAATATTTGGAATAACTGTTTCAAGGGCAATTGTTTCATTTATTAAAAGTATTGCAAATATCTATTATTTGTTTGTAAAAGTTTAAGCTTAAATAATGTTATTGAAAATTAATGAATTAACGTTTGTATAGTGAAAATTATTTTATACATTTGCAACCCCGTAAAAAGCGGGAATTTAATATACATAATAAATTTTTAGTATTAATTATGCCAACAATTCAACAATTAGTAAGAACAGGAAGAACTCAGATAACTAAGAAGAGTAAATCGGTTGCTTTAGATTCTTGTCCTCAAAGAAGAGGGGTTTGTACGCGTGTTTACACTACTACACCAAAAAAACCAAACTCTGCAATGCGTAAAGTTGCGCGTGTACGTTTGACAAATGGTAATGAGGTGAATGCTTACATCCCTGGAGAAGGACACAATTTACAAGAGCACTCGATAGTATTAGTTAGAGGTGGAAGGGTAAAAGATTTACCAGGTGTTAGATATCATATCGTTCGTGGAGCGCTTGACACGTCAGGAGTTGCAGGAAGAACGCAAAGAAGATCTAAGTACGGTGCTAAACGCCCAAAAGAAGCAAAAAAGTAATTTAAACTTTTAAGAAAAAGACATGAGAAAAAGAGCGGCAAAGAAAAGACCACTTTTACCAGATCCGAGGTTTAACGACCAATTGGTAACACGTTTTGTGAATAACTTAATGTGGGACGGTAAGAAATCTACAGCTTTCAAAGTATTTTATGATGCAATTGACATCATTGAGTCTAAAAAGCAAGATTCAGAAAAATCTTCATTAGAAATTTGGAAAGATGCTTTAACAAACGTTATGCCTCACGTAGAAGTGCGTAGTCGTAGAGTAGGTGGAGCTACATTTCAAATTCCAATGCAAATTAGACCAGACAGAAAAATTTCTATGGCAATGAAGTGGTTGATACTTTATTCTAGAAGAAGAAATGAAAAATCTATGGCACAACGTTTAGCGTCAGAATGTTTAGCTGCTGCTAAAGAAGAAGGTGCTGCGGTTAAGAAAAGAATGGATACTCACAAGATGGCAGAGGCTAATAAAGCTTTCTCTCACTTTAGATTTTAATTCGTAAGAAATGGCTAGAGATTTAAAATATACAAGAAATATCGGAATTGCTGCTCACATTGATGCTGGTAAAACAACAACAACTGAGCGTATCCTTTTTTATACTGGAAAGTCACATAAAATTGGTGAAGTACATGATGGTGCTGCAACAATGGACTGGATGGCACAAGAGCAAGAAAGAGGTATTACAATTACTTCTGCTGCTACAACTTGTGAGTGGAATTTTCCAACTGAGCAAGGTAAAATTTTACCAAACTCATTGCCTTATCACTTTAATATTATTGATACTCCTGGACACGTTGATTTTACTGTAGAGGTAAATCGTTCTTTGCGTGTTCTTGATGGATTGGTTTTCTTGTTTAGTGCTGTTGATGGTGTTGAGCCGCAATCAGAAACTAACTGGAGACTTGCAGATCAATATAGAGTTCCACGTATGGGATTCGTTAATAAAATGGACCGTCAAGGATCTAACTTTTTGGCAGTTTGTCAACAAGTTCGTGATATGTTGAAGTCAAATGCTGTTGCGATCACTTTGCCAATTGGTGAAGAAAATGATTTCAAAGGTGTTGTGGATTTAGTAAAAAACCAAGCTATCATTTGGCATGATGCAACTCAAGGGGCGACTTTTGATATTGTTGAAATTCCTGCTGATATGGTTGCTGAAGTTAAAGAGTACAGAGATATCCTTATTGAAGCAGTTGCTGACTATGATGAAAACTTGCTTGATAAGTATATGGAGAATCCAGATTCTATCACAGAAGAAGAAATCAACAACGCTCTTAGAGCTGCAACTATGGACATGGCTATCATTCCTATGATTGCTGGTTCTTCTTTCAAAAACAAAGGAGTTCAATTCATGTTGGATGCGGTATGTAAATACTTGCCTTCTCCAATGGATAAAGAAGGTATAGAAGGAATTCATCCTGATGATGCTGAGTTGTTAGAAGAAGATCAAACTAAAATCTTGCGTAAGCCAGATGTAAAAGAGCCATTTGCTGCTTTGGCATTTAAAATTGCTACTGACCCATTCGTAGGTCGTTTAGCTTTCTTCCGTGCTTATTCTGGTCGTTTAGATGCAGGTTCTTATGTTTTGAACACACGTTCAGGAAATAAAGAAAGAATTTCTCGTATTTACCAAATGCACGCTAACAAACAAAATCCAATCGAATATATTGAGGCTGGAGATATTGGAGCTGCTGTTGGATTTAAAGATATTAAAACTGGAGATACATTGTGTGATGAAAAACACCCAATCATTCTTGAGTCTATGAAATTCCCTGCGCCGGTAATTGGTATTGCAATTGAGCCTAAAACTAAAGCTGACGTTGATAAAATGGGTATGGCTTTGGCTAAATTAGCTGAAGAAGATCCAACATTTACTGTTAGAACGGATGAGGCTTCAGGGCAAACTATTATCTCTGGTATGGGTGAGCTTCACTTAGATATCTTGGTAGATCGTATGAAACGTGAATTTAAAGTTGAAGTTAATCAAGGTGAACCTCAAGTTGAATATAAAGAAGCGTTTACAAGAACTGCTACACATAGAGAAACTTATAAGAAACAATCAGGAGGTCGTGGTAAATTCGGTGATATCGTATTTACACTTGAGCCAGCTGACGAAGTTGATGGTAAGGTTCCTGTAGGATTACAGTTTATTAATGCAGTAAAAGGTGGTAACGTTCCTAAGGAATATATCCCTTCTGTAGAAAAAGGTTTCCGTGAAGCTATGAAAACTGGTCCATTGGCAGGTTATCAAGTGGATAGTTTAAAAGTAACTTTGACGGATGGATCTTTCCACCCTGTCGATTCTGATGCTCTTTCTTTTGAATTAGCTGCTAGAATGGGTTATAGAGAAGTGGCTAAAGCTGCTGGTGCGATTATTTTGGAACCAATCATGAAAATGGAGGTTATTACTCCTGAAGAAAACATGGGGGATATCGTAGGTGATATCAACCGTCGTAGAGGTCAGGTTAATGACATGGGTGACAGAAACGGTGCTAAGACTATTAAAGCTGATGTGCCTTTATCAGAAATGTTTGGATATGTAACAACATTAAGAACATTATCTTCTGGTAGAGCAACTTCAACAATGGAGTTTTCTCACTATGCAGAAACACCTTCTAATATTTCAGAAGCTGTAATTAAAAAAGCAAAAGGTAACGCTTAATTCTTAAGAAAATGAGTCAAAAAATCAGAATAAAACTAAAATCTTACGATCACATGTTGGTGGATAAGTCTGCTGAAAAGATCGTAAAAACAGTAAAAACTACTGGAGCAGTTGTAACAGGTCCAATTCCGTTGCCAACTCACAAAAAACTTTTCACTGTGTTACGTTCTCCACACGTTAACAAAAAAGCGAGAGAGCAATTTGAAGTAATGTCATACAAGAGATTGATTGATATTTATTCATCCTCATCTAAAACTATTGATGCATTAATGAAACTTGAATTGCCAAGTGGAGTTGAAGTAGAAATAAAAGTATAATTTTTTATTATATTTTACATATAAAAAGCGAGACAGAAATGTCTCGCTTTTTTTGTGGACAAAAGTTTTCATGGCTAATTTTCCGAGATATTTATTTTGGTGAATTATTTCTGTTTTTGTTGAAATGCCTTGAGTTTAGGGTGTTACCGATGTTTTTTCTTTAGCTGATTAGGTAATTGTTAAGCTGAATGTTGTTGTGGGTTAAAAAGATAGATTTTATTTTTTTAATGAAATAAAATATAGGTGATGCTCAGATTGATGCTTTGATTTTGATTATGAGCTATTTAATTTTTATAACCGTTTGGTATATTCAATTTTAATGTATACTTTTGCACTCCCTGTTTGGAAATTTCTGTTATTTTCAAATTGAAGGGAATTTTAGTAATTAATAATTAATATTTATGTCTGGGTTAATTGGTAAAAAAATCGGCATGACTAGTATTTTCGACGAAAACGGGAAAAACATTCCTTGTACAGTAATCGAGGCTGGCCCGTGTGTTGTTACCCAAGTCAGAACCAAAGGTGTTGACGGGTACGAAGCGTTGCAACTTGGTTTCGATGACAAAAACGAGAAACATTCCACTAAAGCGGCTTTAGGTCACTTTAAAAAAGCTGGAACTGTTGCTAAGAAAAAAGTCGTTGAATTTCAAGATTTTGCAACTGAACAAAAATTAGGAGATCTTATTGATGTTTCTATTTTTGCTGAAGGAGAATTTGTAGATGTACAAGGTGTATCTAAAGGTAAAGGTTTTCAAGGGGTTGTTAAACGTCACGGATTTGGTGGTGTTGGACAAGCAACTCACGGTCAACACAACCGTTTAAGAGCGCCAGGTTCTGTGGGAGCTTCTTCTTATCCATCTAGAGTATTCAAAGGAATGCGTATGGCTGGAAGAATGGGAGGAGACAATGTAAAAGTTCAAAACCTTAGAGTTTTAAAAGTGGTTGCTGAAAAGAACCTGCTTGTTATTAAAGGATGTGTTCCTGGACATAAAAACTCTTATGTAATCATTCAGAAGTAATGGAAGTAAAAGTATTAGATTTCAACGGAAAAGATACTGGAAGAAAAGTTCAACTTTCTGATTCAGTATTCGCAATTGAACCAAACAATCACGCTGTATACCTTGATGTTAAGCAATATCTTGCTAATCAAAGACAAGGAACTCACAAAGCTAAAGAAAGAGCTGAAGTGACTGGAAGTACACGTAAGATTAAAAAACAAAAAGGAACTGGTACAGCTCGTGCGGGAAGTATCAAAAATCCATTGTTTAAAGGTGGTGGAACAATTTTCGGACCAAGACCAAGAAGTTATTCATTTAAATTGAATAAAAGCTTGAAAAGATTGGCAAGAAAATCAGCTTTCTCAATCAAAGCAAAAGAGTCAAATATTATCGTTCTTGAGGACTTTAATTTTGAAACTCCAAACACTAAAAATTTCATTAACGTTTTGAAAGCTTTAGGGTTAGATAACAAAAAATCTCTATTTGTGTTGGGAGAGTCAAATAAAAATGTATATTTGTCGTCACGCAATTTAAAGGCTTCTAATGTCGTAACTAGCTCAGAATTAAGCACTTACGCTATTTTAAACACTAATAATTTAGTGCTTTTAGAAGGTTCTTTGGAGTTAATCGAAGAAAATTTAAGTAAATAATAGGAATATGAGCATCATAATTAGACCTATAGTAACGGAAAAAGTAACCAAAGAAAGTGAAGTTTTAAACCGCTTCGGATTCGTTGTTGACAAAAAAGCAAACAAAGTTCAAATTAAGAAAGCTATTGAAGCTGCTTATGGAGTAACTATCGTTTCAGTTAACACGATGAACGTAAGACCGGATAGAACTACAAAATACACTAAAAGTGGTTTAATCAGTGGAAAGACAAATGCAATTAAAAAAGCGATTGTTCAAGTACAAGAAGGAGAAACAATTGATTTTTACAACAATATCTAAGATAGAAAAATGTCAGTAAGAAAATTAAAACCTATTACCCCAGGTCAGCGATTTAGAGTTGTGAATGGTTATGACGCCATTACAACTGATAAGCCGGAACGCTCTTTGATAGCGCCGATAAAAAACTCTGGAGGTAGAAATAGTCAAGGAAAGATGACCATGCGTTATACGGGTGGTGGTCACAAGCAGAGATATCGTATTATTGATTTCAAAAGAACTAAAGACGGAATTCCGGCTACAGTGAAATCAATCGAATACGATCCAAATCGTACTGCATTTATCGCTTTATTAGCTTATGCTGATGGAGAGAAAACATATGTTATTGCGCAAAACGGATTGAAAGTTGGTCAGAAATTAGTTTCTGGTCCAGAATCTCAACCTGAAATTGGTAATACATTGCCTTTAAGCAGAATTCCTTTAGGAACTGTTATTTCTTGTATTGAGTTACGTCCAGGTCAAGGTGCGGTAATCGCTCGTTCAGCTGGTACATTTGCACAATTAATGGCAAGAGATGGAAAATATGCTACAATTAAAATGCCATCTGGTGAAACAAGATTAATCTTGTTAACTTGTTCGGCTACAATTGGAGCTGTTTCTAATTCAGACCACCAATTAGTTGTATCTGGTAAAGCAGGTAGAACAAGATGGTTAGGAAGAAGACCTAGAACAAGACCTGTTGCAATGAACCCTGTTGATCACCCAATGGGTGGTGGAGAAGGACGTTCTTCTGGTGGACATCCACGTTCAAGAAATGGAATACCAGCAAAAGGTTATAGAACTCGTTCTAAGAAAAACCCGAGTAACAAGTATATCGTAGAACGTAGAAAGAAATAATAAGATATGGCACGTTCATTAAAAAAAGGACCTTTCGTTCATTATAAGTTAGACAAGAAAGTTCAGGAAAACGTAGAAAGTGGTAAAAATAGTGTAGTAAAGACTTGGTCTAGAGCTTCTATGATTACTCCAGATTTCGTTGGACAAACTATCGCAGTTCATAACGGTCGTCAATTTGTACCAGTTTACGTAACAGAAAACATGGTAGGTCACAAATTAGGAGAGTTTTCACCAACTAGATCTTTTAGAGGTCATGCTGGAGCAAAAAATAAAGGTAAAAAATAAGAAGCAATGGGAGTTCGTAAAAGAGAAACAGCAGATGCGAGAAAAGAGGCTAATAAGTCTATTGCTTTCGCAAAATTGAATAACTGCCCTACTTCACCTAGAAAAATGCGCTTAGTAGCGGACTTGGTAAGAGGTCAGAAGGTAGAAAGAGCACTTAACATCTTAAGATTCAGTTCTAAAGAAGCTTCAAGAAAATTAGAAAAACTATTATTATCTGCAATCAATAACTGGGAGCAAAAAAATAGTGAAGGTAATTTAGAAGAGGCTGGATTATTTGTTAAAGAGATCAGAGTAGATGGTGGAATGATGTTGAAAAGACTTCGTCCAGCTCCACAAGGTCGTGCACACAGAATAAGAAAACGTTCTAACCACGTAACAATCGTGCTTGGAGCTATCAATAACACACAAAGCAATTCTTAAGCAGCATGGGACAAAAGACAAATCCAATTGGAAATAGACTTGGTATCATCAGAGGGTGGGACTCAAACTGGTATGGTGGAAATGATTACGGTGATAAACTTGCCGAAGATCACAAAATCAGAAAGTATATCCACGCTCGTTTATCAAAAGCTAGTGTATCAAAAGTAATCATCGAGAGAACTTTGAAACTTGTAACCGTTACTATCACTACTGCAAGACCTGGTATCATTATCGGAAAAGGCGGACAAGAGGTAGACAAGTTAAAAGAAGAACTTAAGAAAGTTACTGACAAAGAGGTTCAAATCAACATCTTTGAAATTAAAAGACCTGAATTAGATGCTTATCTTGTGGCGACAAGCATCGCTCGTCAAATCGAAAGCCGTATTTCTTACAGACGTGCAATCAAAATGGCTATTGCTGCTTCTATGCGTATGAACGCTGAAGGTATCAAAGTTTTGATTTCTGGTCGTTTGAATGGAGCTGAGATGGCACGTTCGGAAGGTTTCAAAGAAGGTAGAATTCCTCTATCAACTTTCAGAGCTGATATTGATTATGCTTTGGCTGAAGCTCATACTACTTATGGTAGAATGGGTATCAAAGTATGGATCATGAAAGGTGAAGTTTATGGAAAGAGAGATCTTTCTCCACTTGCAGGAATGGATAAAAAACAATCTGGAACTGGTGGTGGTAAAGGTGGTGATTCTCCTAGAGGAGATAGAAAACCCTTTAATAAAGGTGGTAAACCAGACGCTCGTAAAAGAAAGTAAATTTTTAAACTAAAGAAAAATGTTACAGCCTAAAAGAACAAAATACCGTAAGGTACAGAAAGGTAAAATGAAAGGTAACTCTCAAAGAGGGCATGAACTTTCTAATGGAATGTTTGGTATTAAATCTGTACATGAAGATGGAATGTTCTTAACGTCTCGTCAAATCGAAGCTGCGCGTATTGCTGCAACTCGTTTCATGAAGAGAGAAGGACAATTATGGATCAAAATATTTCCAGACAAACCAATTACTAAGAAGCCTCTTGAGGTACGTATGGGTAAAGGTAAAGGTGCCGTTGAATATTGGGCTGCCGTTGTTAAACCCGGAAGAATTATGTTTGAAGTTGGAGGAGTTCCTTTATCAGTTGCAAAAGAGGCTTTACGTCTTGCAGCTCAAAAGCTTCCAGTAAAAACTAAATTCGTCGTTGCTAGAGATTTCGAAGCATAATTAAATTTATATTATGAAACAATCAGAAATAAAAGATCTTTCTGCAGCGGAGTTGCAAGAAAAACTTAGTCAAACTAAGAAAATATATGCTGACCTAAAAATGGCTCACGCTATTTCTCCAATTGAGAACCCACTTCAGATTAGAAGTGTAAGAAGAACAGTTGCAAGATTAGCTACAGAGTTAACTAAAAGAGAGTTACAATAATTGTATTCTGCTGAAAGATGGAAGAAAAAAGAAATTTAAGAAAAGAAAGAATAGGTGTTGTTACTTCAAATAAAATGGATAAGTCTATTGTTATTGCTGAAGTAAGAAAAGTAAAACACCCATTATACGGTAAGTTCGTGTTGAAAACAAAGAAATACGTTGCACACGACGAAACAAACGACTGTAACATTGGAGATACTGTAAGAATTAGCGAAACGCGTCCTTTAAGTAAAACAAAATGTTGGAGATTAGTTGAAATCTTAGAAAGAGCTAAATAATTATGGTACAACAGGAATCAAGACTAAAAGTAGCAGATAACACGGGAGCAAAAGAAGTTTTAACTATCCGTGTTTTAGGAGGTACCAAAAGAAGGTATGCCTCTGTTGGTGACAAGATTGTAGTATCTATTAAAGATGCAACTCCTAACGGTAACGTTAAAAAAGGAGCTGTTTCAACTGCAGTTGTTGTACGTACCAAAAAAGAAGTGAGAAGAGCTGATGGTTCTTATATCCGTTTCGATGATAATGCATGTGTTCTTTTGAACGCTGCAGGGGAAATGAGAGGAACTCGTGTTTTTGGTCCGGTAGCAAGAGAACTTCGTGAAAAACAATTCATGAAAATTGTATCATTAGCACCAGAAGTGCTTTAATTCGTTTTAAGATGATAAAGCTAAAAATAAAATCAGGAGATATCGTAAGAGTTATTGCTGGAGACCATAAAGGTGCTGAAGGTAAAGTTTTACGTGTTTACCGTGAGAAAAATAAAGCGATAGTTGAAGGTGTAAACATGGTTTCGAAACATACAAAACCAAGTGCTAAAAACCCTCAAGGTGGTATCGTTAAGAAAGAAGCTTCTATACAAATATCTAACATTTCACTAATTGATCCTAAAACTAAGGAAACAACTAGAGTTGGTATTAGAGTAGAAGGAGATAAGAAAGTAAGATTTTCAAAAAAATCTAATCAAGTACTATAGTAATGGCATATACACCTAGACTAAAAGAAGAATATAAGAGTAGAGTAATCTCTGCTCTTAAAGAGGAATTCGGATATACAAACGTGATGCAAGTTCCAAAACTTGAAAAAATCGTTTTGAGCCGTGGAGTTGGTGCAGCTGTATCTGATAAAAAACTTATTGACTATGCAGTTGATGAGTTAACAAAGATCACTGGACAAAAAGCAGTATCTACAATTTCAAAGAAAGACGTTGCGTCTTTTAAATTGAGAAAAGGGATGCCTATTGGAGCAAAAGTTACTTTACGTGGTGAAAGAATGTATGAGTTTTTAGATAGACTTGTTACTTCTGCTTTACCACGCGTTAGAGATTTTAGTGGTATCAAAGCTACTGGTTTCGACGGAAGAGGTAATTACAATCTTGGAGTTTTAGAGCAAATCATTTTCCCTGAAATTGATATTGACAAAGTAAACAAAATTTCAGGAATGGATATTACATTTGTTACTACTGCAAAAACAGACAAGGAAGCAAAGTCATTATTGGCTGAATTAGGATTACCTTTTAAAAAGAATTAAGACATGGCTAAAGAATCAATGAAAGCCCGTGAGGTTAAGAGAGAAAAAACGGTAGCAAAGTATGCTGAGAAAAGAAAAGCTTTGAAAGAAGCTGGAGATTTTGAAGGTTTACAAAAATTACCTAAAAATGCTTCACCAGTTCGTTTGCACAATCGTTGTAAGTTAACAGGTAGACCAAGAGGTTATATCCGTCAATTCGGTATTTCACGTGTAACTTTCCGTGAGATGGCTAATAATGGGTTAATTCCTGGAGTTAAAAAAGCGTCTTGGTAATCTCGCAATAAGTTAGTACTTTTGCAAACCAAAAAATAATTTTAATTGATTAAAGGTTCGGGAGATGGGTATCTCCCGAAAACCATAATCGCAATCAAATACATATGTATACAGATCCTATTGCAGATTATTTGACTAGAGTTCGTAACGCTGTGGCTGCAAACCACAAAGTTGTTGAAATTCCAGCTTCTAATCTAAAAAAAGAAATAACTAAGATCTTATTTGATCAAGGTTATATCTTGAGTTACAAATTTGAGGACAACACTGTTCAGGGTTCAATCAAAATCGCTTTGAAGTATGATAAAGATACTAAAGAGCCTGTAATTAAAGATATCCAAAGAATTAGTAAACCTGGTTTACGTAAATACGCAGGTGCTGCCAAATTACCAAGAATCCTTAACGGATTAGGAATTGCGATTGTTTCTACATCAAAAGGTTTGATGACTGGAAAACAAGCTAAGCAATTAAATGTAGGTGGTGAAGTAATTTGTTACGTATACTAATTTTAAAGACTAAATAAGATGTCAAGAATAGGTAAAAGCCCAATTGTAATCGCTGCTGGTGTAACTGTTGAAGTTAAAGACGGTATCGTTACGGTAAAAGGAAAAAAAGGTCAACTAACTCAGGAGTTTTCGGACATTACTGTAAAAGTTGAAGGCGATCAAGTTCTATTAGAAAGATCGTCTGATCATAAAGACCAAAGAGCAAAACACGGATTATACAGATCATTAATCAATAATATGATAATTGGTGTATCTGAAGGTTTTACAAAAGAACTTGAATTAGTTGGAGTTGGATATAGAGCTTCAAACCAAGGTCAAAAGTTAGATTTAGCTCTTGGATATTCTCACAATATTGTTTTAGAAATTGCTCCGGAAGTTGCATTAGAAACAATATCTGAAAAAGGTAAAAACCCTATCGTAAAATTAACATCATTTGATAAACAACTTTTAGGACAGGTTGCTGCGAAAATCAGAGGTTTCCGTAAGCCTGAGCCGTACAAAGGAAAAGGTGTTAAATTTGTGGGTGAAGTATTAAGAAGAAAAGCAGGTAAATCAGCTTAAAAAATAAGATTATGTCATTAACAAAATCTGATAGAAGACAGAGAATTAGATTCAGAATTAGAAAATCGATTAGTGGTACTGCTACTAACCCAAGACTATCTGTATTTAGAAGTAACAAAGAAATTTACGCTCAACTTATTGATGACGTAAATGGAGTTACTTTATTAGCTGCATCTTCAAGAGAAAAAGAAATAGGAAAAGGTACTAACGTTGAAATCGCTGCTGCTGTTGGAAAATTAGTTGCAGAGAAAGCGTTAAAAGCTGGGATTGATACAATCACTTTTGATAGAGGTGGTTATTTATATCACGGTCGTATTAAATCATTAGCAGAAGGCGCAAGAGCGGCTGGACTTAAATTCTAATATATTATGTCTAAATACAAAAATGTAGAATTGGTAAAACCAAGTGGTCTTGAACTTAAAGATCGTCTGGTAAGTGTTAATCGTGTTACTAAAGTTACAAAGGGTGGTAGAGCTTTCGGTTTTTCTGCTATTGTAGTTGTAGGTGATGAAAACGGAGTAGTTGGTCACGGATTAGGAAAATCTAAAGACGTTTCTGAAGCAATTGCGAAAGCAGTAGAAGATGCTAAGAAAAATTTAGTAAAAATTCCTTTGAATGGACAATCTGTTCCTCACGAACAAAAAGGTAAATTTGGTGGTGCACGTGTATTCTTAATTCCTGCTTCTCATGGTACAGGAGTTATTGCTGGTGGAGCTGTTCGTTCAGTTCTTGAATCAGTAGGTATTCACGATGTATTATCTAAATCTCAAGGATCATCAAATCCTCATAACGTAGTGAAAGCAACTTTTGATGCTTTATTACAAATGAGAAGCGCTCATACTGTTGCAAAACAAAGAGGTGTTTCTTTAGAAAAAGTTTTTAAAGGTTAATTCAAGGAAATTATGGCTAAATTATTAGTAAAACAAGTAAGAAGCAAAATCAACTGTCCTCTTTCTCAAAAAAGAGGTTTGGAAGCTTTAGGTCTACGTAAAATGGGACAAGTTGTAGAGCATGATTCAAACCCTGCTATCCTTGGGATGATAAACAAAGTTAAACACTTAGTTTCTGTCGAAGAAGCTAAATAACAAATACTGTTATGAATTTAAGTAACTTACAACCAGCTGAAGGGTCAACACACAATCAAAATAAAAGATTAGGTAGAGGAGAAGGTTCTGGAAAAGGTGGTACTTCTGCAAGAGGTCACAAAGGAGCAAAATCTCGTTCTGGTTATTCTAAAAAGATTGGTTTTGAGGGAGGGCAAATGCCACTTCAAAGACGTGTACCTAAGTTTGGTTTCACAAACATCAATCGTAAAGAATACGAAGGTGTTAATTTAGATACGCTTCAATTATTAGTAGACAATGGTGTGATTACTGATTCTGTTTCAATGACAGATTTCGTAGCAAATCGTCTTGCTACCAAAAATGAAATCGTTAAGATTTTAGGTAGAGGAGAATTGAAAGCAAAATTAAAAGTAACTGCCCACAAATTTACTGCTACTGCTAAAGCTGCTATTGAAGCTGCTGGAGGAGAAGCTGTAACTATATAACTTATCTATTAAGATGAAGAAATTTATTGAATCAATAAGTAATGTTTGGAAAATCGAAGAACTGAAAAACAGAATCCTAATTACATTAGGATTGCTTTTAGTATATCGTTTTGGTGCACACGTTACGCTTCCTGGAATTGACGCAACTCAATTAACAGGTTTAGCGGGACAAACTAAAAATGGTTTAGGATCTATCCTAGACATGTTTACAGGAGGTGCTTTCTCTAAAGCTTCAGTTTTTGCTTTAGGTATTATGCCTTATATTTCTGCATCTATTGTTGTTCAGTTGATGGGAATTGCTATTCCTTATTTACAAAAACTTCAAAACGATGGAGAGAGTGGTAGAAAAAAGATTAATCAAATCACTCGTTGGTTGACTATAGCTATTACACTGGTTCAAGGTCCAACTTATATCTATAATTTGTACAGAACATTGCCTGGTAGTGCATTCTTACTAGGCTTTAATTCACCTGAATTTTTGTTCTCGTCTGTTATCATCTTAGTCACTGGTACAATTTTTGCTATGTGGCTTGGTGAGAAAATTACAGATAAAGGTATTGGAAATGGAATTTCATTATTGATTATGGTTGGTATTTTAGCTCGCTTACCGCAAGCTTTTATACAAGAATTTACAACCAGAGTTACCAATAACAATGGAGGTCCAATGTTGTTAGTTATTGAAATTATTGTGTGGTTATTAGTAATTATTGCTTGTGTATTGCTTACAATGGCAGTACGCAGAATTCCGGTTCAGTATGCTCGTCGTACAACAACTGGAGATTATGAGCAAGATTTAGCAGGTGGTAATAGACAATGGATTCCTCTTAAGCTTAATGCTTCTGGAGTTATGCCAATCATTTTTGCTCAGGCAATTATGTTTATACCTGCAGCTGTAGCCGGATTGTCTAAATCAGACACATCACAATCTATTGTTGGAGCATTTAGTAATATCTTTGGATTTTGGTATAATTTTGTTTTTGCAACTTTAATTATTGTATTTACATTTTTCTATACTGCGATCACAGTTCCTACTAACAAAATGGCCGATGATTTAAAAAGAAGCGGTGGTTTTATTCCTGGAGTTCGTCCTGGAGCTGAAACCTCAGACTTCCTTGATAAAGTGATGTCTTTAATAACTTTCCCAGGATCTTTATTCCTTGCTTTGATTGCTGTGTTCCCAGCTATTGTTGTAAGTATTATGGATGTACAACAATCTTGGGCAATGTTTTTTGGAGGTACCTCATTAATAATTATGGTTGGAGTTGCAATAGATACTATTCAACAAATCAATTCATACTTGTTAAACAAACATTATGATGGTTTAATGAAGACTGGTAAAAATAGAAAAGCGGTAGCTTAATATATTTATGGCAAAACAATCAGCAATAGAACAAGACGGATCAATCATTGAAGCATTATCAAATGCGATGTTCCGTGTAGAGTTAGAAAATGGACATATTGTAATTGCTCATATTTCTGGTAAAATGCGTATGCATTACATCAAGTTATTACCTGGTGATAAAGTGAAACTAGAAATGAGTCCTTATGATTTGTCAAAAGCAAGAATTACTTATCGATATTAAAGGATATTCACTATGAAAGTTAGAGCATCAGTAAAAAAGAGAAGTCCCGAGTGCATCATTGTGCGTAGAAAAGGGAGATTGTACGTAATAAACAAAAAGAATCCTAGATTTAAACAAAGACAAGGATAATTATGGCAAGAATAGCAGGGGTAGATATCCCAAAAAATAAAAGAGGTGTTATAGCACTTACCTATATCTTTGGATTAGGAAGAAGTAGAGCTATTGAGATTTTAGAAAAAGCTCAAGTTAGCCAAGACAAAAAAGTTCAAGATTGGAATGATGATGAGATCGGAGCGATTCGTGATGCTGTTTCATTTTACAAAATTGAAGGAGAATTACGTTCTGAAGTTTCTTTGAACATCAAACGTTTAATGGATATTGGTTGTTATAGAGGTATCCGTCATAGATCTGGTCTTCCTTTAAGAGGACAAAGAACTAAAAACAACTCTAGAACAAGAAAAGGTAAAAGAAAAACTGTTGCTAACAAGAAAAAAGCAACTAAATAATAAGTAATATGGCTAAAGCAACTGCAAAAAAACGTAAAGTTATCGTTGAATCAACGGGTGAAGCTCATATTTCTGCCACTTTCAACAACATTATCATTTCTTTGACTAATAAGAAAGGTGAAGTTATTTCTTGGTCTTCAGCTGGTAAGATGGGTTTCAGAGGTTCTAAAAAGAACACTCCGTACGCAGCTCAAATGGCAGCAGAAGATTGTAGTAAAGTAGCTCTTGAGGCAGGACTTAAAAAAGTAAAAGTTTATGTAAAAGGACCAGGAAACGGACGTGAGTCTGCTATTCGTTCTATTCATAACGGTGGAATTGAAGTTACAGAGATTATCGATGTTACTCCAATGCCTCACAACGGATGTCGTCCTCCAAAAAGACGTAGAGTTTAATTTTATTTATTCATAGTATAAACAAGGTAGAATATAGATTATCGAAGGATTTGACCTGAATTCATAATCTCTACCTTAAATTTAATTTTTTAGAAATGGCAAGATATACTGGTCCAAAAACTAGAATTGCTCGTAAATTTGGCGAAGCAATCTTCGGAGATGATAAATCTTTCGAAAAAAGAAATTACCCACCTGGACAACACGGGATGGCTAAAAAAAGAGGTAAAAAATCTGAGTATGCTGTTCAGTTAATGGAAAAGCAAAAAGCTAAATATTCTTATGGAATTTTAGAAAAACAATTCAGAAATTTATTTAAAAAAGCATCAGCAACTAAAGGTGTTACTGGTGAAGTTCTTTTACAATTATGTGAGGCAAGATTAGATAACGTTGTTTTTAGAATGGGTATTGCTCCTTCTAGAAGAGGTGCTAGACAATTAGTTTCTCACAGACACGTTACTGTAAATGGTGAGGTTGTAAATATCGCTTCTTATCACCTTAAACCAGGTGATAAAGTTGCAGTTCGTGAAAAATCTAAGTCTTTAGAAGCTATCGAACGTTCTTTATCAAATTCAAGTCATGTTTATGAATGGATTACTTGGAACAATGATCTTAAAGAAGGAACTTTCGTTTCTGTACCTGCAAGACTTCAAATCCCAGAAAACATTAAAGAACAATTAATCGTAGAGTTGTACAACAAATAATAATTGACTTAGTCGAAATTTATGGCAATATTTAATTTTCAAAAGCCCGATAAAGTTATCATGATCGATTCAACCGATTTTGAAGGTAAATTCGAATTTAGACCTTTAGAACCTGGTTATGGATTGACAGTTGGTAATGCACTTAGAAGAGTTTTGCTTTCAGCATTAGAAGGTTATGCAATTACATCTGTTCGTATCGAAGGTGTAGATCATGAGTTTTCTACTATTTCAGGTGTTGTTGAAGATGTTACCGAAATTATCCTTAATCTAAAACAAGTACGTTTCAAACGTCAAATTGAAGATATCGATAATGAAGCAGTTACTATTTCTGTTTCAGGTAAAGATCAATTAACAGCAGGTGATTTTCAAAAATTTATCTCAGGTTTTCAAGTTTTGAATCCAGACCTTGTTATCTGTAATTTAGATTCTAAAATCAAATTGAACTTCGATTTAACAATCGAAAAAGGTAGAGGATATGTACCTGCTGAGGAGAACAAAAAACAGAACGCTGCAATTGGAACCATTTTTACAGATTCTATTTTTACTCCGGTAAAAAATGTAAAATATGCAATTGAAAACTTCCGTGTAGAACAAAAAACAGATTATGAAAAATTAGTTTTTGAAATTAAAACTGATGGCTCTATTAATCCAAAAGATGCTCTTACTGAAGCTGCTAAAGTTTTAATTCACCACTTCATGTTATTTTCTGACGAAAGAATTACACTCGAGGCTGACGAAATTGCACAAACAGAATCGTATGATGAAGAGTCATTGCATATGAGACAATTGCTTAAAACTAAGCTTGTTGATATGGATTTATCTGTGAGAGCATTAAATTGCTTGAAAGCGGCTGAAGTTGATACACTTGGTGATTTAGTATCGTTCAATAAAAATGACCTGATGAAATTCCGTAATTTTGGTAAAAAATCTTTAACTGAACTTGATGAACTTGTTGCAGTTAAAAATTTAACTTTCGGAATGGATTTAGCTAAATACAAACTAGATAAAGAATAATTCAATCCGCCACGGCGGATTAAATTTAAAATAGCAATGAGACACGGAAAAAAATTCAATCACTTAAGCAGACAGACTGGACATAGAAAAGCTATGTTGGCTAATATGGCTTGTTCTCTTATTGAGCACAAACGTATTAACACTACTGTTGCTAAGGCTAAAGCGCTTAAACAATTCGTTGAGCCTTTAATCACAAAATCAAAAGAAGATACGACTCACAATCGTCGTATTGTTTTTGCTTACTTACGTAGTAAATATGCTGTAACTGACTTGTTCAGAGACGTAGCTGCTAAAGTTGGTGACCGTCCAGGTGGATACACTCGTATCATTAAAGTTGGAAATCGTTTGGGAGATAATGCTGATATGGCAATGATCGAACTTGTAGATTTCAATGAACTTTACAATGGAGGTAAAAAAGAAGTTAAAAAAGCTAAAAGCCGTCGTGGTGGTAAAGCAAAAAAAGCTGAGGAAACTACTTCTGAAGCTCCTGCTGCTGAGTCAGAATCGACTACTGAAGCTTCTGAATAATTATGAAAGTAATGATTCTATAGAAATCAAGGATAAGCTAATTTTTAGTTTATCCTTTTTTTTTGATTTTTTTTAAAATGAGAAATTTAACTTATTTCAATTCGAAGGTATTATTTTTATGAATGAATTTTTTAAAAAATCTTGGAGACACTCTTTTAAAGAAGTAAATTTGCAAAACTTATAATTACAAATGAAATGAGCTTGGCAAGTTTCATGTACAATTAAAAAAACAACACAAATTAAAGAATGAAATACACGACACGACAAAGCGCCATTTTATTACTAAGCGACGGAACTATTTTTCACGGAAAATCTATCGGAATTAGCGGTAAAACTTTTGGTGAAGTTTGTTTTAATACGGGAATGACAGGATATCAGGAGATTTTTACTGATCCTTCTTATTTTGGTCAGATATTAGTGGCTACAAATGCACACATTGGAAACTATGGTGTTAATGATCAGGAAATTGAATCTGATAGCGTTAAGATTGCTGGTTTAGTTTGTAAAAACTTTAGCTTTAATTATTCAAGAGAAGATGCATCTGGAAGTTTGGAAGATTATTTCACTAAACAAAACCTGATTTGTATTTCTGATGTTGATACGAGAGCTCTTGTGAGTTATATTCGTGATAACGGAGCAATGAATGCTGTTATTTGTACAGATGGAACTTCGGTAGAAGAATTGAAAAAAGAATTGGCAAATGTGCCAAACATGGAAGGTTTAGAGTTGGCGTCAAAAGTTTCAACTACTGAGCCTTATTTTTTTGGAGATGAAAATGCTACTTATAAAATTTCAGCTTTAGATCTTGGAATTAAAAAAAATATCTTGAGAAACCTTGCGAAAAGAGATTGTTATATCAAAGTGTTTCCTTATGATTCAACTTATCAGGATTTAACTGAATTTAATCCTGATGGTTATTTCTTATCGAACGGTCCTGGAGATCCAGACCCATTATTTGGTGCCATACAAGTTGCAAAAGAAATTATAGCGGATGATAAGCCTTTGTTTGGAATTTGCTTAGGTCATCAGATTATAGCTTTGGCAAATGGTGTTAAGACCTATAAGATGTTTGGAGGTCACCGCGGAATTAATCATCCGGTAAAAAATATTATTACAGGAAAAGGAGAAATAACTTCTCAGAATCACGGTTTCGCTGTAAAAAGAGAAGCTTTAGACGGTCATCCGGAATTAGAAATTACGCATGTACATTTAAATGATGATACAGTTGCCGGAATGAGAATGAAAAATAAGAATTGTTTTTCAGTACAATATCATCCTGAAGCAAGTCCAGGACCACACGATTCATCTTATTTATTTGATCAGTTCGTTGAGAATATAAAACTGGCTACCGCTAAAACGATGTAGTTAATAAATAAAGGTGTTTAATAGTAAGAATACGTTTTTACTATTAAATAATTTTATAATTTCGGAAAAAAATATATAATTTATTAATAAAAAAACAGAAATAATGAGTATTATAATTAAAGTTCACGCAAGACAAATTTTTGATTCCAGAGGTAATCCTACTATTGAGGTTGATGTAGTAACTGAGAATGGAGTTTTAGGAAGAGCAGCAGTTCCATCTGGAGCTTCAACTGGAGAACACGAGGCTGTTGAATTACGTGACGGAGGAAAAGCGTTCTTAGGAAAAGGAGTTTTAAATGCAGTGAATAATGTTAATACTGTTATTGCTGAGGAATTAGTTGGAACTTCTGTTTTTGAACAAAACACAATTGATCAATTAATGATTGATTTAGACGGAACTCCAAATAAATCTAAATTAGGAGCTAATGCTATTTTAGGAGTTTCTTTAGCTGCTGCAAAAGCTGCTGCAAATGAATTAGGTTTGCCATTATACAGATATGTAGGTGGAGTTTCTGCTAATACATTACCTGTTCCAATGATGAATATCATCAATGGTGGTTCTCACTCTGATGCTCCGATTGCTTTTCAAGAGTTTATGATTTTTCCTGTAAAGGCAACTTCATTTACACATGCAATGCAAATGGGAACTGAAATCTTCCATAGCTTGAAAAAGGTATTGCACGATAGAGGATTAAGCACTGCAGTTGGTGACGAAGGTGGTTTTGCGCCAAACTTAGCAGGAGGTACTGAAGATGCTTTAGATACAATCAAATTAGCAGTTGAAAAAGCAGGATATACTTTTGGAGACGAAATTATGATTGCTCTTGACTGTGCTGCTTCTGAGTTTTATGTAAATGGTAAATACGACTATACTAAATTTGAAGGTGAAACTGGAAAAATCAGAACTTCTGAAGAACAAGCTGATTATTTAGCTGAACTTGCTGCTAAATATCCAATTATTTCTATCGAAGATGGTATGTATGAAGATGACTGGAATGGATGGAAATATTTAACTGAAAAAATTGGACATAAAGTTCAATTGGTAGGAGATGATTTATTCGTTACTAATGTTGAGCGTTTGTCAACAGGTATTGAAAAAGGAATTGCAAATTCAATTTTAGTAAAAGTTAATCAAATTGGTACTTTAACTGAAACTATTGCTGCAGTAAATATGGCTAAAAATGCTGGTTATACTTCTGTAATGTCTCACCGTTCTGGAGAAACAGAAGATAATACAATTGCTGATTTAGCGGTAGCTTTAAACTGTGGTCAAATTAAAACAGGTTCTGCTTCTCGTTCTGATCGTATGGCAAAATACAATCAATTATTAAGAATTGAAGAAGAGTTAGGAGCAACAGCTTATTTCCCTGGATTAAACGCTTTCAAGATTAAATAATTGTAAGGTTATATATAGATTTAAACCATCCATTTCTTAATGGGTGGTTTTTTTTTGGAGTTTTAACAAATTCATAGCAGTATTCTTTTTTTAATTAGTCTTAAATTCCTTAGATTTGATAAATTATTATTTTAAAGATTTATTTCCGATATATTATGTCAAAAATAGCTACATTAGAAGTAGATGGTCAAAAAATTGAACTTCCGGTAATCACAGGAAGCGAAAATGAATCAGCTATCGATATTAACAAATTACGTGATTTAACTGGTATTATTACTATAGACCCGGGATATAAAAATTCTGGATCTTGTAAAAGTGAGATCACATTCTTAGACGGAGAATTAGGAATTTTGCGTTACAGAGGATATTCAATCGAAGATTTAGCTGAGAAAGCTAGCTTTTTGGAAGTATCATATCTTTTAATTTTTGGTGAATTGCCAACTGCACAAGAATTAGAGCAGTTTGAAAATGGTATTAAAAAACATACTTTGGTAAACGAAGAGATGAAAAATATCATTGATGGTTTTCCAAAAACAGCACATCCAATGGGTGTACTATCTGCTTTGACAAGTGCTTTAACAGCATTTAATCCAAAAGCTGTAAATGTTGACAATGAGAAAGAAATGTACGAAGCCATTTGTAAAACAATGGGTAAATTTCTTGTAATTGCTACATGGACCTACAGAAAATCTATGGGGTATCCTTTAAATTATTATGACAACACAACAGGTTATGTAGATAACTTTATGCAATTAATGTTTAAATTGCCTACAGGACCTTATTCTGCTAATCCGGTTATTGTTGATGCATTAGATAAATTATTTATTCTTCATGCAGATCACGAACAAAACTGTTCTACTTCTACAGTAAGAATGGTTGGTTCATCTCACGCAGGTTTATTTGCTTCAATTTCTGCAGGAGTTTCTGCTCTCTGGGGTCCACTTCATGGTGGCGCAAATCAGGCAGTACTTGAAATGCTGGAAGAAATTAATAAAGATGGTGGGGATACAGATAAGTTTTTAGCGAAAGCAAAAGACAAAAATGATCCATTCCGTTTAATGGGATTTGGTCATAGAGTTTACAAAAACTTTGATCCGAGAGCTAAAATTATTAAAAAAGCGGCTAAAGAAGTATTAGAGACTTTAGGAGTTGAAGATCCTATTTTAGAAATTGCTAAAAAATTAGAATCAGCTGCTCTTGAAGATGATTATTTCAAGTCAAGAAATTTATATCCTAATGTTGACTTCTACTCTGGAATTATTTACAGAGCGTTAGGAATTCCAACAGATATGTTTACAGTAATGTTTGCTATTGGTAGATTACCAGGCTGGATCGCACAATGGAAAGAAATGCGTGAAAACAAAGAGCCAATTGGAAGGCCAAGACAAATTTACACTGGACATCCTTTGAGAGACTTTAAGTCTAACAAATAAAAAACTTTAAAGCTTCACTTAACTGTGAAGCTTTTTTTATATTTGCTCAAAATATAATACTATTATGTTGCAATTAAATGTAAAGAACGAAACGTCAAGATTGCGTGCTGTAGTTTTGGGTTCAGCCGTTCATAATGGGCCAACTCCATCTTTGGAAGAAGCCTACGATCCTAAATCATTGGAACATATTAAAGCAGGAACATATCCAATTGAAAAGGACATGGTTACTGAAATGGATGCTTTTAATGCTGTTTTTCAAAAATATGATGTAAAAGTTTATCGTCCGGAAATGATTGAAAATTATAATCAAATTTTTGCCAGAGATATAGGTTTTGTTATTGACGACACTTTTGTGAAATCGAATATTTTGCCAGATCGAGAACGTGAATTAGATGCAATTCAATATGTAATTGATCAAATGGATGCAACTAAAGTGGTTCGCCCACCGGAGGAAGTACATATTGAAGGCGGAGATGTTATGCTTTGGAATAATCATATTTTTATTGGAACATATAAAGGCAGTGATTATAAGGATTACATCACAGCAAGAACAAATATGCATGGTGTTAATTTTATCAAGGAATTATTCCCGAATAAAATTGTCAAAGAATTTGATTTGGTTAAATCGAAGTTAGAAGCTCGGGATAATGCTTTGCATCTTGATTGTTGCTTTCAGCCAGTTGGAAAAAATAAAGGGATCATTTATAAAAGAGGTTTTCGTGAGGAAGCTGATTATTTATATTTAGTAAATCTTTTTGGGAAAGAAAATTTATTTCACATTGAGAGAAACGAAATGTATAATATGTTTTCAAACGTATTTTCAATTGATGAAAATGTCGTAGTTTCAGAGAAGAATTTTACTCGCTTAAACAATTGGCTTCGTGCAAATGGTTTTATTGTTGAAGAAATTCCTTATGCAGAAATTGCAAAACAAGAAGGGTTGTTAAGATGTTCTACTTTACCATTAATTAGAGATTAAAAAAAATGGTTTTAAGTTTTATGTTTCCGGTGCCAGCAACTTGAAACTTGAAACCTGAAACAAAAAAATATAGTTTATGAAACAAACTACAAATGCAATCGTAATGATTAGACCAGTTGCTTTTAGAATGAATGAGCAAACGGCTGTAAATAATTATTACCAAAAAGTATTAGACGGACTTTTACCAAGTACTGTAAATGCAAAAGCCCAGCAGGAATTTGATACTTTCGTTGAGAAGTTAAGAGCCGTTGGAGTAGATGTGACAGTGATCGAAGATACTTTAGATACAGATACTCCGGATAGTATTTTTCCAAACAATTGGGTTTCATTTCATGAAAATGGAGATGTAGCTTTATATCCAATGTTTGCTGAAAATCGTCGCCATGAACGTCGTGAAGATATTTTAGATACTCTTGAAGAAAAAGGTTTTGAGATTTCTAATATAATGGATTATACATCTGCAGAAGATGATGGTTTTTTTCTGGAAGGAACAGGAAGTCTACTTTTAGATCGAGCAAACGGAAAAGCATATTGTGCGTTATCTCCTCGAGCTGATGAGGAATTGTTTATCGAATTTTGCGAAGATTTTGATTATGCTCCGGTTATTTTTGAAGCATTTCAGACTGTTGATGGAGAGCGTAAATTAATTTATCACACTAATGTAATGATGTGTTTGGGTGAAACTTTTGCTGTTATTTGTGCAGATTGTATTGATGATAAGAAAGAACGTAAAATGGTGCTGGATAATTTAAAAACTGATAAAAAAGAAATTATTTTAATTACTGAAGCTCAGGTAAATAATTTTGCCGGAAATATGCTGGAAGTTCGAGGGGCAAATGATAAAAAATATATTGTCATGAGCGCATCGGCACATAAGAGTTTAACTCCAAAACAAATTGCACAATTAGACAATCATGCAGAAATTTTAAGTTCAAGTTTAGATACAATTGAAGCTTGTGGCGGCGGAAGTGCAAGATGTATGATGGCAGAAGTGTTTTTGCCAAGAAATTAAAAAATAATTTTAGACCATAAAAAAGGGATAGAACATAAGTTTTATCCCTTTTGTTTTTTATTCAAATGTTTGATGAATTACATCAAATTTCCTTTGATAATATTTACTATTGAGCTTACAATGTATTGAATTCCGATGGAAATTACAATAAAACCAACAATTCTTGATATTGCTACAATTCCTGAAGCTCCTAATATACGAGCCAGATAATGTGCGCTTTTAAGTATGGCAAAAATGGCAACGGCAATCGCAAAAATGGCTAAACTAGAAATAATGATTTCATTCATTTTATGGTGTTCCTGATAAAAAGCAATTAATAATGACATCGATCCAGGACCAGCTAACATTGGTATCGCTAATGGAGTAAGCGCAATATCGTTTCGATGGTGTGCTTCATTTTCAATTTTTTTATTGATGCCTCGTTTTTTGTTGAATTTCCCTGAAAGTAAAGAAAATCCTGAATTCACAATCACAATTCCGCCGGCAATTCTAAGAGCGTCAATGCTGATCCCGAAAAAGGTTAAAACATATTGACCTATAAAATAAGAAACCATTAAAATTATAAAAACATTTATCGCTGTCCAAAGTGAAATTCTCGAGCGTTCTTTCTGAGAGTCATCCTGTGTAAGTCCAACAAAAATAGGAACAGTGCCAATTGGGTTTAAAACCGAAAAAAGAGCAGCAAATAAGTAAATAAATAAATCCATAGAGTTTTGGTTAACGAAGTAAAAATAGTCAAATTTTAATATTACAGAACAATTTGATGTAAGGTTATTCGTTTTTTATTGCTTTAATTAGTAAATTAATAACTTAAAATTAGCTCATTCTTTTTGACTACTTTTGTAAAATATTTTAAAATGATGAAAAATAAGAAAACTTTAGTTCTGGGAGCTACTACAAAACCAGATCGATACGCATATAGAGCTATAAATATGTTGGTTCAAAAAGGACATACTGTTTTAGCAATTGGTCAAAATACCGGTGAAGTAGCCGGTGTAAAAATTCAAACTAAAGCCATTCCGGTTAAAAATATAGACACAGTAACTTTATATTTAAACCCTACACGTCAGCGTGATTATTACAATTACATAATCGAAGCTCAGCCAAAAAGAGTAGTTTTTAATCCAGGAACTGAAAATCCTGAATTATATCAGTTGCTTGAATTGAATGATATTAAGGCAGAAGTTGCTTGTACTTTGGTTTTATTGGCAACAAATCAATATTGATTTTCCGGATTGTCCAGTTTAGTTCAAATCCTTTTTTATTCTGTTCAATAATAAGAAAGGATTTGATTTATAATTTAAGTAAAAAAACTCTTTAGTAGTATATTTGCTCTTTAAAACACAGTGAATTTAGTTGTCCCCAAGTCTACTAAACCATTAAAAGTATTACTTTTGTCGTTATGGAATTTTCATCAAAGTTAATAGAAAAAGCAGTTAACGAAATGTCGCAATTACCAGGTATTGGTAAGCGTACGGCATTACGATTGGTTTTGCATTTGCTAAAGCAACCAAAGGAGCAAACTGGTTTTTTATCTCAGGCATTGCTAAATATGCGTGAAGATATTAAGTTTTGTAGAAGCTGTCATAATATTTCTGATACAACAGTTTGCGAAATCTGTGCAAATTCAGGCAGAAACCATCAGACGATTTGTGTCGTAGAAGATATTAGAGATGTGATGGCAATCGAAAATACAGGACAATATAAAGGAATTTATCACGTACTCGGAGGGAAAATTTCTCCAATTGAAGGTGTTGGGCCTGGGCAATTAAATATTTCAAGTTTAGTAGAAAAAGTGAAATCCGGAAAAGTAATTGAGATTATTTTTGCGCTAAGCTCTACTATGGAAGGCGATACAACTAATTTTTATATCTATAAACAAATTGCAGAATCTGAAATTGTGATTTCGACAATTGCAAGAGGAATATCTGTTGGAGACGAATTAGAATATGCTGATGAAATTACACTTGGCAGAAGTATTTTACACAGAGTGCCATTCGAAAAAACTTTTAAAAACAACTAAATAAAACCAAACAAAAGTTAGATTTCCTGAAGATTAAAGGAAAAGCTATATTTGCGACTAAATTTTAAATAATGACAAGAAAAAGCTTTTATATATTGCTGTTAATTAGCACACTTTTTACATCTTGTATTCCAATAAAAGATTTGGTGTATTTACAAGATAAAAATACTTCAGCAGAACAAAATACAATTGCCGCAGTCGAATCTAAACCTTATAGATTGCAAGTTAATGATATTATTAGTATCGATATAAAAGCAATTGATCCTAAGCTTGTTACTATTTTTAATTCAACCGAATCAGCTTCAGGAACTACAGCAAAATCAGAATCATCATTATATTTCAATGGTTTTACGGTAGATGATCATGGAAATATCCGTATGCCAATTTTGGGTGAAATAAATGTAATTGGATTTACAATCGAGGAAGTAAGAGTTAAAATTGAAAAAAAGTTACTTGAAGAATATTTTAAAAGTGATGCTAATATTTTTGTGACTGTCAAATTAGCGGGTTTTCGATATACGATTAATGGAGAAGTAGGAAGTACTGGAACCAAAACACTATTTCAACAACATGTAAATATTATGGAAGCTATTGCAAACGCTGGAGACATTACGACTGTTGGAAATAGAAGAGCGGTAACAGTAATTCGTCAAACACCAACGGGAGTTCAAATGAACGACCTTGATCTTACAGATGTAAATGTGATGAAATCTCCCTATTATTATTTACAGCCTAATGATTACATTTATGTAAAACCACTAAGACAAAAAACATGGGGAACGGGACAAACTGGAATACAATCAATTGGTACAATTATAACCTTGTTGTCATTAGCAACGACGGTTTATTTGATTCTGAAAAATTAAACTAAATTCAAAAAATGTTAGATATAAAAGATTTTTCGATTTTTGAAAATCATTCAAATTTTGATTTTAAAGGATTTTTATTGAAAATCGCTAGTTATTGGAAATGGTTTCTCGCTAGTTTAATAATTGCATTTACAATTGCATATCAGGTAAATATTCGAAAAGAGAAAATTTACGCAATGCAAACGATGATTTCTATCAAAGAAGAGAGTAATCCTTTTTTTACTTCAAATACTAGTTTGGTTTTTAATTGGGGAGGAATATCAGATCAGGTAAATGGAATTTCGACTATATTACAATCAAGGTCGCATAATGAATTAGTTGTAAGTAAGTTGCAGTTTTATATTGATTATTTCCAACAAGGGAAATATAATTTAATTGATGCTTATGGAGCGGTACCATTCTATTTAAATATTGATAAATCAAAAGGACAACTTACAAACACTTTAATAAGTATTAAATTTTTAAGTGAAAATGAATATGAAATCCGTATTCCTTTTGAAAATAGTTCAGTTTCATTAATAGATTATACCACAAACACTTATTCAAAAACAAATGTTCAGCCGGTAGAGTTTATAAAAAGATATAAGGTTGGTGAGCAAGTTGTATTGCCTTTTCTAAATTGGAAATTACAGATAAACGATAATCCCGGTTTTTACAAAGGAAATGAATATTTTGTGAGATTCAATGATTTTAATGGAACGGTGTCTCGTTATAAAGGCGTAAATGTAGATTCTGATGATAAAGGAGGTTCTATATTGACTTTAAGTATGCAGGGTACAAACAAAGCCAGAATGGTAGAATACTTAAATGCTACCGTGAGAATGTTAATAAAAATTCAGCTTGACGGAAAAAATCAATTTGCAAACAATACAATACGATTTATAGATAGCACACTTGTGGCCATGGAAGGGCAATTGAAGCAAACCGGAAACGAATTAAAAACCTTCAGAAAAGATAAGAATGTTTATGATATAGAAGCCGGAGGCGCAAAGTTTTCAGATCAAATAATGAATTTTGATGTAGAGAGAGATCAAATTTCCAGAAAAATAGCATATTATAATTCATTAAAAACTTATTTGAATAACAGTGTCGATTATTCCAGACTTCCGGCTCCTTCAGTTGCTGGAATTGAAGATCCAAATATTGTTGTTAATGTATCAAAAATAATAGCACTTTCCACTCAAAGATCAGAGATGGCTTATGCAGTAAAAAGTGATAAGATTTTTAAAGATTTTGATAACCAAATGCGCGCTGTTAAAGATGTTTTATTAGAAAATATCGCTACAGCAAAATCTTCACTATTGTATGATTTATCTATGGTGAATGCCAAAATTGGTGAGGCAGAAAGTACAGTCAAAAAGTTACCGGAAGAACAGCAGGAATTATTGAAGATTAAAAGAAAATATGATTTAAATGATAATATTTACACTGAATTTCTTCAAAAACGCAATGAAGCAGAAATTGTAAAAGCTTTTAATTTATCAGATATACATTTTATTGATCCGGCCAAAGATATTGGAGGTGGTTTAATTGGACCAAAAACTTCTGTAAATTATGTATTGGCTTTATTTTTGGGTATCTTAGTTCCTTTGTTATTCGTTTTTGGAATTTTCTTCATTAATAATTCAATTCAAAATACTGAAGACATTAATAAATTGACCCAGATTCCACTTATTGGAGTAATTGGTGTAAATAAGGGTAATGTTAATTTAGCAGTATTTGATAAGCCAAAATCGGCACTTTCTGAGTCTTTTAGAGCTATTCGTTCTTCATTGCAATTTTTGTACAAAAAACAGCAGGTAAGTGGTTCAAAAACGTTAATGATCACTTCATCTATAAGTGGAGAAGGAAAAACATTTTGCTCTATAAATATTGCTACTATTTTCGCTTTAAGCGAAAAGAAAACTGTTATTATTGGTTTAGATTTGAGAAAGCCCAGATTAGCAGATGAGTTTAATTTGAGTAATCAAATAGGAGTTGTAAATTATTTAATTAAACAAAAAACGTTGAGTGAAATTATTAATCCAACAGAAATTCCTAATCTTGATGTTATACTTTCCGGCCCTATTCCACCCAATCCGTCTGAGCTTATCATAAGTGAAGCAATGAAAGAGTTGATAGAAGAGTTAAAACAAAAATATGATTATATTATTTTAGACACTCCGCCGGTTGGTCTTGTTTCCGATGCTTTAGAATTGGTTCAGTATGCAGATGTAACATTGTATATTGTTAGACAAAATTATACTAAAAAAGATATGATCACGTTGTTGAATACTAGAGTAAAAAGAGGAGAGCTAAATAATACAAGTATTGTTTTGAATGGATATGAAAATAAAGCAAAATATGGAACTGCTTACGGGTACGGTTATGGAGTGTATTCTAATGGTTATCACGAAGAAGAAGTAAAGCCAGGTTTTATAAAGTCTCTTTCTAATAAATTCAATAAAAAATAAATTCAATAAATGGAAGCATCAACTCAATATAAAATTTTGATTACGGGTGGAGCGGGTTTTATTGGTTCAAATTTATGTGAGTATTTTCTAAAATCAGGTCATAAAGTAATTTGTTTAGATAATTTTTCGACGGGTCATCGTCATAATTTGAAAGATATTTTAAATCATCCTAATTTTAAATTAATTGAAGGAGATATACGAAATATAGAAGATTGTGTTTTGTCTGTAAAAGATGTTGATTATGTTTTGCATCAGGCAGCTTTAGGTTCTGTACCAAGGTCAATAAATGATCCTATAACCACAAATGATGTTAATGTTTCAGGATTTCTTAATATGCTGGTAGCTTCACGCGATGCAAAAATTAAACGTTTTATTTATGCGGCAAGTTCTTCAACTTATGGAGATTCTCAAGGATTGCCAAAAGTAGAAGATGTTATAGGGAAGCCTTTATCTCCGTATGCAATTACGAAATATGTAAACGAATTATATGCAGAGATTTTTAGTAAAACGTATGGTTTAGAAACTATTGGATTACGTTATTTTAATGTTTTTGGAAGAAAACAGGATCCAAATGGTGCTTATGCTGCAGTAATTCCTAAATTTGTAATGCAATTCATGCATTATGAAAGCCCGATAATTAATGGTGATGGAAATTATTCTCGTGATTTTACTTATATTGATAATGTAATTCAGATGAATGAATTAGCTATGACAAGTCAAAATCCGGAAGCTATAAACACTGTTTATAATACGGCATATGGTGATCGAAATACATTAAATGATCTGGTAGGGTATTTGAAAAAATATTTAGCTGAATTTGATTCAAAAATAGCAGATGTTGAAGTTGTCTATGGAGTAAACAGAGTGGGAGATATTCCGCATTCATTAGCAAGTATCGATAAGGCAAAAAATATATTAGGTTACAATCCAAAATATTCGTTGCAGGATGGGTTAAAAGAAGCAGTAAATTGGTATTGGAATAATTTGAAATAAATCAAGGATAACATAATAAGAAATAAATGAAAATCACAAAAATTTGTTGTATTGGAGCTGGTTATGTTGGAGGGCCAACAATGGCAGTAATTGCGCAAAAATGCCCTCATATTCAAGTGACTGTTGTTGATTTGAATGAACAAAGAATTAAAGATTGGAATGATCCAAATACAGAAAATATACCCATCTACGAACCGGGACTTTCAGAAATTGTAGCTGAGGCGAGAGGAAGAAATCTTTTTTTCTCCACAGAAGTTGAAAAAGCAATAGATGAAGCTGAAGTTATCTTTATTTCAGTAAATACGCCTACCAAAACCTATGGAAAAGGAAAAGGAATGGCTGCAGATCTTAAATATATTGAATTATGTGCAAGGCAAATTGCAAAAGTTGCTAAGCAAAATAAAATTGTTGTAGAGAAATCTACTTTGCCTGTACGAACTGCCGAAGCGATAAAAAGTATTCTGGATAATACTGGAAATGGAGTTCAATTTCAGATTTTATCAAATCCTGAATTTTTGGCAGAAGGAACAGCTGTTTCAGATTTATTAAATCCAGACAGAATTTTAATAGGTGGAGATACAACACCTGAAGGCGAAGCTGCGATTAATTCTTTAGTTGATGTTTATGCTAATTGGGTAAGTAGAGATAAAATATTGACTACAAATGTATGGTCTTCAGAATTGTCAAAACTTACAGCAAATGCATTTTTAGCTCAACGTATTTCTTCAATAAATGCAATGTCTGAACTATGTGAAAAAACAGGGGCAGATGTAAGCGAGGTTGCCAGAGCGATTGGAATGGATAGTAGAATCGGTCCTAAGTTTTTAAAAGCATCAGTGGGATTTGGAGGTTCATGTTTTCAAAAAGATATTCTTAATCTGGTTTATATCGCTAAATCTTATGGATTACATGAGGTTGCAGATTATTGGGAACAAGTAATTATTATGAATGATCATCAAAAAAGAAGATTTTCAAATAAAATTGTTCAGACGTTATATAACACAGTTGCAGATAAAAAAATTACTTTTTTAGGTTGGGCATTTAAAAAAGACACCAATGATACACGTGAGTCTGCCGCTATATATGTAGCAGACGATTTAATCAATGAACAAGCGAAAATTTCAGTTTATGATCCGAAAGTTTCAAGAAATAAAATGCTAAATGATTTAAATTATTTAGAAACAAGACCAGTTGAAGAAAACAATTCGGCAGTTTTAACGTTTGATGATGCTTATAATGCCTGCAATGGATCACATGCAATTGCAATTCTTACTGAATGGGATGAATTTGCTGCTTATGATTGGAAGAAAATTTACGATTCAATGCATAAACCGGCTTTTGTTTTTGATGGAAGAAATATATTAAATGGTAAAGAATTAGAAGCAATTGGGTTTATTTATAATGGAATAGGTTCTTAATTAATGATTAAAGTTAATCTGAAATTTAAATAAATAGTAATAACAAATAGGGCTGGATTTTCAAGATAGAAAAAATTATGAATTGGTATGTTATTTATACTAAACCCAAATGGGAGAAAAAGGTTGCAGAAAGACTACTTGAAATTGGAATTGAATCTTATTGTCCTGTCATTACTCAAATAAAGCAATGGTCAGACAGAAAAAAGAAAGTTGAAGTACCGCTTTTTAATTCTTATGTATTTGTTAAGTTGTTGGAAAGTGAGCGAAATTCTGTTTTTCAAATTTCGGGTGTAGTTCGCTATTTGTTTTGGTTAGGGAAACCTGCAATTGTAAGAGATGAAGAGATTAATATTATAAAGAAAAGTTTATCATCTCCTAATTTAAGTGATGTTTCGGTAACTTCAATTCAGGTTGGTGATCGTATAACGTTAGAAACAGGAGCTTTTAGTAATCAGGATGCCATAGTAAAAGAAGTTTCTAATACGCATTATATTTTAGTTTTGGAATCTTTAGGATGTGTTCTAAAAATAAAATATAAATAATTTTAGGATACAATCAGCATCAAATAATAAGAATAAGAGAGCAAAAATCACTTTTTGTGTGATATTTGCTCTCTTTTTTCTTGTAAAAAAAATCGTTGTTATCTGATTTGTAAAGATTTGAAAACCCGTTATTTTTTTTATTCTGTTTCTTTTGTAGTTCTGTAAGAAACTCATTGAATAAATTGAGTGAATGTGTTATATTTGCCAAAAAATGATTCTAGAGTATCTGTGTCCAATATTTGTGACTCAGAGTAGCGAAGCTATGAGTTGTAATGATCAAAATTGATAAAAGATAAGAAAAAATGGATGAAAACATAAAAATTGCCATTATAGGTTTGGGTTATGTTGGTCTTCCTTTAGCGAGACTATTTGCTACTAAATATCCAGTTGTGGGTTTTGATATAAATGAATCAAGAGTAGCTACTTTAAAATCAGGTACTGATACAACTTTAGAAGTGGATGATGAGGCTTTACAAAAAGTCTTAGTTGCTAATCCTAATAATGAAAATGGATTGTATTGCACTACTACTTTAAGTGATATTGCAGATTGTAATTATTTTATAATAACAGTTCCAACGCCAGTTGATAAAAATAATCGTCCAGATTTAACTCCCTTATATAAATCTAGTGAATCTGTTGGAAAAGTCTTAAAAAAAGATGATATTGTAATTTATGAATCTACTGTGTATCCAGGAGTTACAGAGGAACAATGCATACCAGTTTTAGAAAGAGTTTCAGGTTTAGAATTTAATGTTGATTTCTTTGCCGGATATTCACCAGAAAGAATAAACCCGGGAGATAAGGAACATACTGTTGAGAAAATCTTAAAAGTAACGTCTGGATCAACAAAAGAAATTGGTTTAAAAGTTGATGCTCTTTACAAATCTGTCATTACAGCAGGTACACATTTGGCACCAAGTATAAAAGTTGCCGAAGCCGCAAAAGTTATTGAAAACTCACAACGAGATATTAACATTGCTTTTGTAAATGAACTGGCTAAGATATTTAATTTGATGAATATTGATACGCAGGAAGTACTAACAGCGGCAGCGACTAAATGGAATTTTTTGCCCTTTAAACCTGGTTTGGTTGGAGGACATTGCATTGGTGTAGATCCTTATTATTTAGCGCAAAGAGCACAAGAATTTGGATATCATCCTGAAATAATTTTAGCAGGACGACGTTTGAATGATAGTATGGGCGAATACGTGGCATCGCAAGTGGTTAAATTAATGATTAAAAAAGGGATTTCAGTTAATGGAGCAAATCTTTTGATGCTTGGCATTACTTTTAAGGAAAATTGCCCCGATGTTAGAAATACTAAAATTGTAGACGTAGTAAAATCATTAAAAGAATATGGTATATCTGTTACAATATATGACCCATTAGCAAATATACAAGAAGTTAAAAAAGAATATAAATTAACGACAATAGATTCATTACCAGCAGAGAAATTTGATGCTATTGTATTAGGTGTTGCCCATGCTGAGTTTTTAGAATTAAACTTTTCAGAGTTACAAAAATCAAATAGTTTATTATATGACGTAAAAGGAGTTTTAGGTGCTATAGCCGATAATAGATTATAGAACTGAAATTCTTTTTTTATACAAAAAGAAAAATGGAGAAAAATAATTCAATTATACATGTAATTTTGACGGGTGGGGTTGGTAGTAGATTATGGCCACTTTCCCGTAAGAGTCAACCTAAACAATATCTTGAGATATTTGAGAATAAATCATTATTTGAGATGACGGTTGACAGGAATAGTCATTTAGCAAGTAAGGTAATGGTTGTAGGTAATGTAGACAATCATCATTTAAGTGGTAAGGTTATGAATAAAACCAATACTGCTTATGTGAATATTGTTGAAGCTACTCCAAGAAATACAGCTGCGGCTATTGCTTTTGCTGCATTTGCATCAAATCCGGATGATATATTAATTGTAACGCCTTCTGACCATATTATTGATCGAATGGAGAATTACAATCAAGCAATTGATGAAGCAATTTCAAAAGCACAAGATGGTTATATAGTAACATTTGGAATTATTCCAACCAAGCCTGAAACGGGATATGGTTATATTGAATCAAAAGGAGATAAAGTTTTATCATTTAGAGAAAAACCTAACGAAACGACTGCAAAGGAGTTTATTGCAAAAGGAAATTTTTTATGGAATAGTGGAATGTTCTGTTTTAAGGCCGGAGTTCTTTTAGAAGAGTTAAAGCAATTTCAACCTGAAGTTTATGAGAAATCAAAAGCTGTTTGGGAAGCAAGTAAAGACGGCTTTTTAGATTTAGATTTATCCTTAGCAATACCATCAATAAGTATCGACTATGCTGTAATGGAACGTAGTAAAAAAATAAAAGTAGTTCCGGCATCATTTTCATGGTCAGATTTAGGATCTTTTGAATCAGTTTATGATTACTTAGTTTCAAAAGGACACCATATTGATAAAAATGGAAATATGGTTATTGGAAGCGGAAAGCACACTACATTTTTAGGATTAAAAAACACTATTTTTGTTTATACAGATACAGCAAATTTAATTCTGCAAAAAGAACATTCACAAGATGTTAAAGATATCTACAGCGAATTAGAGAAAATAAATTCTGATCTGCTAAATTAATTATAGAATAAAAATGAAAAAAATTCTTATAACAGGGGGGGCTGGTTTTATTGGTTCTCACGTGGTTCGTCGCTTTGTAAATAAATATCCTGAATACCAAATTTTCAATTTAGATGCTTTAACTTATGCGGGGAATCTTGAGAATATTAAAGATATAGAAAATCATGCAAACTATACTTTTGTCAAAGGAGACATTGTGGATGAATCATTTATAAATAAACTTTTTTCAGAACATAATTTTGATGGAGTTCTACATTTAGCAGCAGAGTCTCATGTTGATCGGTCTATAGAAGATCCATTAGCATTTGTTAAAACAAACGTTATAGGGACAATGAATTTATTAAATGCAGCGAAAAATCAATGGAAAAACAATTTTGAAGGTAAACGTTTCTATCATATTAGCACTGATGAAGTTTATGGATCACTAGGAGCAGAAGGTCTATTTACCGAAACGACTTCATATGATCCTAATTCTCCATATTCAGCTTCCAAAGCAAGTTCAGATCATTTTGTGAGAGCCTACGGAGAAACTTATGGGCTGCCATATGTTTTAACTAATTGTTCCAATAATTATGGATCGTATCATTTTCCCGAAAAATTGATTCCTCTTTTTATAAATAATATAATCAATAATAAACCATTACCAGTTTATGGAGATGGGAATTACACTCGTGATTGGCTTTTCGTAGAAGATCACGCGATAGCTATTGATTTAGTTTTTCATGAAGGAAAAAATCATGAAACATACAATATAGGAGGATTTAATGAATGGAAAAATATTGATTTGGTAAAATTACTATGCCAGATTATGGATAAAAAATTAGGAAGAATTGAAGGAACTTCTCAAGAGTTAATTACTTATGTAAAAGACAGACCGGGTCATGATTTACGATATGCAATTGATGCTTCTAAAATTAATAAAGAATTAGGATGGAAACCATCTGTAACCTTTGAAGAAGGATTAGAAAGAACTATTAATTGGTATTTGAATAATGAAGAATGGTTACAGAATCTAACTTCAGGTCTTTATAAAGATTATTATCAAAAACAATATTCATAATTCAGAAAACGAGTTTCTTTTCAACCAATCTAAAGGTTAAATTATAATTTATATGAAAAAGTTAATATACGTTCTTACATTATTTTTTATTTTACTAATGTCTTTTAATGCAAATGCTCAGGACATTATTAAGTCTAAAGATTTAAGTACTGTAAAAGTAGATTATTTGTCAGATGATGAAATAGGTAGAATAATTTCTCAATTAAAAAGCAATAGTGCGACAATTGATGATGTTGAATCAATGGCTTTGTCAAAAGGAATGAGCCAAAATGAATTCGATAAATTAAGAACTCGAGTGAAAGAATATGAGAAGAAAAATTCCAGCGACAAGGATAAAAAAGATAAGAATAAAAAAGACAAGGATAAAAAAGATAAGGATAAATTAAAGGATACAGATGAAGATTCAGAGTTTGGAAGAAAACAAGAAAAAATTAAAAATGAAAAAATAAAAGATTCCTTAAATGCTTTGATTTTTGGATCTGAATTATTTGATAATCCAACTTTAAGTTTTGAGCCAGATCTAAAAATGGCCACGCCAGTGAATTATGTTCTGGGACCAGGTGATAAATTAGAAGTTAGTGTCTATGGTGTTCAGCAATTTGATGATACTGTTCCTGTAAACTTTGAAGGTAAAATTACAATTCAAAATGTTGGTCAAATTGCAGTAGCAGGAATGTCAATTGAAGCTGCTACGCAAAAAATAAGAGCTGCAATTGCAAGAGTGTATAGTACCGTTAGATCTGGGCAGTCTCAAGTTAGTGTAAGTTTAAGTGATATCAGAACTATAAAAGTGACAATTGTTGGAGGGAAGCAACCTGGAAATTATTCTATTTCATCTCTTGCCTCGGTTTATAATGCATTGCATCTGGCAGGTGGGCCAGGTAAAAATGGTAGTTATAGAAATATAGAATTGATCAGAAATAACAAAGTTTATAAAAATGTTGATATTTATAAGTTTATAGTTAAAGGAGATCAATCGGAGAATGTAAATTTAAGAGATAATGATGTAATTAGAATTCCTGCCTACACTGAAAGGGTAGTCGTTGAGGGAGAAGTAAAAAGACCGGGAATTTTCGAGATGAAAAAAGGAGAAACATTTTCTGATTTACTAAATTTCGCTTCAGGATTTAATGAATTTGCTTACACAGCATCGGTAAATGTTTTGCAAAAAACAGGTAAAGAGTTTAAAGTACATGATATAAATGAAAGTGAATATAATTCTTATTTACCTAAATCAGGAGATGTCTTTAAAGTTACAAAAATCTTAAACCGATTTGAAAATCGTATTAAGATAGAAGGAGCAGTTTTTAGGCCAGATTATTATTCATATAGTGAAGGAATGAAAATTTCAGATCTTATTACAAGAGCTGAAGGGATTAAAGAAGATGCCTATACGAAACGAGCAAGAATTATTCGATTAAAAACAGATTTAACTACAGAAATTGTAAATGTTGATTTAAGCGCGGCCTTGTCAGGGGATTTAAATTCTGACATTGAGCTAAAAAGAGAAGATATTGTTACAGTTTATTCAATACTTGATTTTAGAGAAGAATATAAAATTACTATAGATGGAGAAGTAAAAAATCCTGGAGAATATGAATATTTTGATAATTTAACCTTAAACGACCTAGTCATACAAGTTGGGGGATTAACAGGTTCAGCTTCAAAAAGAGTTGAAATTGCAAGAATGGTAAAATCTGATGCAATTGACGACAGCGATCCAAAGCGTATCGAACTAGTAGAACTTGAAATCACAGCAGATAATAATGAACAAATTAAAAATTTTGTTTTAAAACCTTTCGATGTTATTAATATCAGAAGAATGGCCGTTTATGAAAAGCCCGAAATGGTTAAAGTTAGTGGGGCAGTAACTTATCCAGGTAAATATGTACTCGCTAATAAAAGGGAGACAGTTTACAATGTTGTTATGAGAGCTGGAGGATTAACATCAATTGCTAATTTAGATGGTATGAAAATTAAAAGACCAATTAAGGAAGAACAAATCGAGCAGTTAGAAAGTGTAAATCTTAATCTTGATAAAAAACAAATTGCAGAAGAAGGAAAAGACCTGAAAGAATCAAATTTAAAAGAAAAGGATACACTAAGTTCTAAATTATCCAAAAAGCTTAGGGATGAATTAAAATTTGCAACGATTCCTGTCAACTGGGAAAAAATTGTAAAAGATAAAAATCATTATTCGAATGTTACCTTATTTCCTGGTGATGAAATTGAAGTAGCCATATATAATGAAGGAGTAAAAGTAACAGGAAATGTATTACTAACTTCTGAAATCCCGTATAGAAATGGAAAAGGATTTAGATATTATATCGATGCTGTTGGAGGAGTTGATTATAAAGGCTGGAAGAAAAAAGCATATATTATTTATCCAAATGGAAAGGCTTCTGTGACCGGTTCCTTTTTATTTTTTAGATCATATCCAAAAGTTACTCCGGATTCTCAAATAGTAGTGCCGGAAAAACCAGAAATGAAAAAGATGAGTGCTGGAGAATGGGCCGGTATTGGGAGTGCTCTTGCGAGTATAGCTTTGTTAATTGTTACAGCTTTTAAATAAGAATTTTGATGGATAATATGCCTAGTCAAAACGATGAAATATCGTTGAAAGAGTTATTAATTAAATTAAAAGAATGGTATTCTTACCTTTTATCTCAATGGAAAATTATTTTTTTAGCCGGAATAATTGGAGCTGCTTTTGGATTAACTTATTCTTTTACAAAAAAGCCAATTTATACCGCAACATTATCATTTGCATTAGAAGATGAAAAATCTGGCGGAGGTGGTTTAGGAAGTGCCCTTGGGTTAGCTAGCTCTTTTGGTTTAGATTTAGGTGGAAGTGGAGGAGGAGTTTTTACAGGGTCAAATTTAACAGAGCTGTTTAAATCTAGATCTATGGTGGAGAAAACTTTGCTGTCTTCTGTTAATCTAAATGGGCAAAAAATATCTTTAGCAGAAATGTATATCGAAAATAATAAATGGAGGGAAAATTGGAATAAAAATCCTAAATTTTCAAACATAAAATTTTTGCCAAATACAGATCGCAAATATTTTACTAGAATTCACGATAGTATCTTGGGTGTAATATATAATAATTTATCTAATTCCGGATTAACTGTTGGTCAAAAAGATAAAAAAATATCAATTATTAATATTGATGTGTTATCAAGTAATGAGTTATTTGCAAAATATTTTTGTGAGGCTTTAGCAAAAGAAGTAGGTCAATTTTATATTGAAACAAAAAGTAAAAAAGCCAGAACGAATATGGCCGTTTTGGAACGTCAGGTTGATTCCATAAGAAGAGAATTAAATGGTTCTATAACTGGGGTGGCTGTTGCAAATGATAATACTTTTAATTTAAATCCAGCATTGAATATTCGGCGTGCTCCGTCTGCAAGAAGGCAAGTTGATGTTCAGGCTAATACTGCTATTTTAACAGAGTTAGTTAAACAATCTGAATTGGCTAAAGTTACATTACGTAGAGAGACTCCATTAATTCAGGTTATAGACAGACCAATTTTGCCTTTATTTAAAGAACGTTTTGGTAAGGCAAAAGGTATAATTTTTGGGGGGATTTTAGGTGGATTTCTAATAGTTTTCTTTTTGATTTTCAAAAGAATTTTTAATGAAATAATTAAATAGTTTTTTATAATAACAAATGAAAAATTATACTCTAAAAGTTCAAGACATTAGAAAAGAAGCTGATGATGCAGTTACTTTGTGTTTCAAGCAGCCAGGATTGAAGAAAATTAAATATTTAGCTGGTCAGTATTTAACACTTCAATTTAGAATCAATGGCAAAAGATACATCAGACCTTATTCATTTTCTTCGACACCCACAATTGATTCAACAATTGATGTAACAGTTAAAAGAGTGCCTGGAGGAATAGTTTCTAACTATATTAATGACAATGTAAAAGTTGAAGATGTTATTGAAGTACAAGAACCTTTAGGCGATTTTATTTTTGAATTAGATGAATCAATAAAGTCAGTCGTTTTTTGGGGTGTTGGTAGTGGAATCACACCTTTATTTTCAATGATTAAAGATTTATTAATAAATCAATCTGAAATTGATATTTATTTGGTTTATGGTAATAAATCTAATTCATCTGTAATCTTTAAAGATCAATTAGAGAAATTAAAAAGAAAGCATTCTGAACGATTTAAGATCTATAATTTTTATTCAAAAGAAGAATTCTTTGATGAAGATTCGCACAATTATCGTGGTAGAATTGACTCTAGTTTTGTAGAGAGGCTAGTAAAAAATATTAAATATCCTTCCAGCCATTATATATGTGGACCAGTCGGACTTAAAAATACAGTAAAACAATCATTAATAAAATTAGGAGAAAATATAAATAATGTTTTTTCTGAAGACTTTGAATTGGTTAAAAATCCTGAAGATTTTAAAGATATAAAAGATCAGGAAATTTATTTAAATTTTATAGGCATTGAAAGTAAATTATCAATAAAAAGTGGTAATTCTATTTTAGAAGAAGCGTTAGAAGCTGGTTTAGAATTACCTTACTCGTGTCAAACGGGGAATTGTAGTACTTGCAAGGGAATTCTTAAATCAGGGAAGTTAAAAATGATAGGGCTAGATAAACCAAGAACTGATTTAAGAGATAACGAATTCTTACTTTGTTGTAGTTACCCTTTGACTAATGATATTAGTATAGAAATATAAAAAAATATAATGAAAGTAGTAATTTTTGCAGGTGGTTTTGGTACTCGCCTTATGGAAGAAACAGAGGCTAGACCTAAGCCAATGGTAGAAATTGGCGGAAAGCCTATTTTGTGGCATATCCTTAAAATGTTTGAACAACATGGCTATAATGAATTTGTAATTTGTTTAGGATATAAAGCAACTTTTATTAAGGAATATTTTTATAATTATTATTTGCATAATTCTGATGTAACTATTGAATTAGCGAATAATAACATTAATGTTCACTACTCAGAAACAGAATCTTTTAAGGTAACATTGATAGATACAGGATTACATACAAATACTGCTGGTAGATTGAAGCGTATTCAAAAATATGTTAAAGATGAGACTTTCATGTTGACATATGGCGATGGAGTAGCAGATGTAGATTTGTCGGAATTAATTAAATTTCATAAATCTCATGGTAGGTTGGCTACTTTAACAAGTGTACAAGTACCTGGTCGTTTTGGTAATTTAGAAATTAACTCTATAGGAGAAGTAGATAGTTTTGTGGAAAAACCTGCAGGAGATGGCATGTGGATAAATGGTGGTTTTTTTGTTCTGGAGCCTGGTATATTTAAATACCTTGAAGGGGACGTTGAGCATATTCAATGGGAAAAAGAACCTTTAGGAGCAATAGCTCAAGATCAGCAACTAGCAGCTTATAAACACAATGGATTCTGGAAGTGTATGGATGCATTAAGGGATAGAGTTGAATTAGAAGCGATGTGGAGTTCAGGAAATGCAAAATGGAAGACATGGTAGATTCATTATTTCAAAAATTAAAAGAGACTTATAATGGAAAGAAAGTTTTTTTAACAGGCCATACCGGTTTTAAGGGATCATGGATGCTAAAAACTTTATCTCTATTAGGAGCCGATATTAAAGGATATGCTTTAGAACCAAATACAAAAGACGATTTGTTTTATTTAATAAATGGGAATTCTATTTGTGATTCAATCATAGCTGATTTAAGAGATAAGAGTCGGTTGGAGAAAGAAATTCTGGATTTTCAACCTGATTTTGTTTTTCATTTAGCTGCCCAACCTTTAGTTCGATTATCATATGATATTCCTGCCGAAACATTTGAAGTAAATGTAATTGGAACCGCTAATGTTTTAGATGCTGTTCGTTTATTGAATAATAAATGCGATGTGGTATTAATTACTACTGATAAAGTTTATCATAATAACGAATGGATTTATCCTTATCGTGAGAATGATAGATTGGGGGGATATGATCCTTACAGTGCTAGTAAGGCTTGTGCCGAATTATTAATAAATTCATATAGGAATTCTTTTTTCAATGATAAAACTTATGCCAATCATCAAAAAGCTTTGGCAGTTGCTAGGGCAGGTAATGTTATAGGTGGTGGAGATTGGTCAAAAGATCGTTTAATACCGGATATTGCAAGAGCATTTGCAATTAATAAACCAGTAATAATAAGAAACCCTAATTCTGTAAGGCCTTGGCAACATGTTTTAGAACCGGTTGTTGGTTATTTATTATTAGGAGATAATCTATCTAAAAAACCTCTTAAGTTTAACCAAGCTTATAATTTTGGACCAAATATGTCAGATGCTTTATCGGTGTATGAAATGCTTAAACTAGCAACTAAAAGCTGGGGAAAAGGAGAATTTCAATTAGAATATGATGAAAGCCAACCTCATGAAGCAGGATTGTTAATGCTAGATATTAGTAAAGCAGTTTCTGAATTAAAATGGCAACCCAAAATGACCGCAAGTAAAGCTGTTTGTATGACTATAGATTGGTACAAGGAGTTTGTTATAAATCGTTCAAAGATTCAACGATTTACAGAAATGCAAATAGAAGGTATTCTTAATGATTAGGAATGTTTTACTTACAGGAGGCACAGGTTTTTTAGGAAGCAATATTCTTAAAAGACTTATCAATGATAATTACTTTGTAATTGTTTTGATTAGAAAGAAGTCCGATTTGTATAGAATTAAAAACGTAGAAGGTTCTTTTGAATTATTCTGTATCGACGATAAATTAGAGAATTTGGTAGGTGTATTTGAAAAATATCAAATTGATACAATAGTCCATACTGCCACCGAATACGGAAGAAATTCTCTGGTGTCGAAGATTTTGGAAACTAATCTTATCTTTCCAATAAAATTAATTGAACATGGATTAAAAAGTGGTTTAAAATACTTTATTAATTCTGATACCTTCTTTGGTAAGAAATCATTTAATGGTTCATCGTATCTCAATGAGTATATTATTTCAAAAAAATATTTTTTAGATTATTTATTTAATTCTTCCGAAGAATTGAAAGTTGTGAATATGCGTCTAGAACATGTTTTTGGCGAAACCGATTCTGATAACAAATTTGTTCAGAACATCTTAAATAAATTGATTAATAATAAGAAAGAAATATTATTGACAGAAGGCTCTCAAAAAAGAGATTTTATTTATGTTCATGATGCAGTTGGAGCTTATTTGAAAGTAATTCAAAATATTGATAATATTGAAAATTATACAGAATTCGAAATCGGTACTGGAGAATCGATTTCTATCAATGATTTTGTACGGATTTTATTAGAGATGTTAGATTCTAAATCGGAGTTGAAGTTTGGTGCTTTACCAACTCGGGAAGGCGAAATTATGGATTCCTTTGCTGATGTAATCAAATTGAAAGCAATTGGTTGGGAATTGTCTTATAACTTAAAAACGGCTATTTCTAAAATGATTGAAATTGAGATAAATAGACCTAGATAATCATATAAATAGTATATAAAAAAAATATTTTTAATATGTTACAAAACTTAAAAGAAGCTTCTCTGTTAGATGGTTTAAGAGAAATCGCAAAGAAAAAATCTACACAAACTATTATAGCTGGAGAAAATTATATCCCAGTAACTGGAAAAGTACTTGATGAAGAAGATATTTTGATGGGAGTAGATGCAGCTCTTGATGGCTGGTTGACAGCTGGTCGTTTTGCTAATAAATTTGAAGCAGATTTTGCTGCTTATTTTGGTGCACACCGATCATTGTTAGTTAACTCAGGATCTTCAGCAAATTTGGTAGCATTTTATGCTCTAACTTCACCAAAATTAGGTGAAAGAGCCATCAAACCTGGTGATGAAGTTATTACTGTAGCAGCTGGTTTTCCTACAACAATAAATCCAATTATTCAGTTTGGAGCAATTCCGGTTTTTATTGATGTAGATATTGCAACGCACAATGTTAAAGCAGATATGCTTGAGGCAGCAGTAAGTCCCAAAACTAAAGCAATTATGATTGCTCACTCTTTAGGAAATCCTTTTGATCTTAATGAGGTAATGCGTGTGGCAAAAAAGTATAATCTTTGGGTTGTAGAAGACGATTGTGATTCTCTAGGAGCAACATACAATGGAAAGAAAACGGGAACTTTTGGTGACATATCAACTTTTTCATTTTATCCAGCACATCATATTACAATGGGTGAAGGAGGAGCAGTTTTAATTAATAATCCAATTTTATCAAAATTGGCTGAAAGCTTTCGTGATTGGGGTCGTGATTGTTATTGCGAACCTGGGAAAGATGATACTTGCGGATGTCGTTTTGGACAACAATTGGGAACATTACCATATGGGTATGATCATAAATATACCTATTCACATATTGGATTCAATCTTAAAGTGACTGATATGCAGGCTGCATTTGGCGTTTCTCAAATTAATAAAATAGATCAGTTTGTAGAGCGTCGTAAACAAAATTATGCTGCTTTATATGAAAGGATGAAAGAATTTGAAGAAGTTTTTATTCTTCCTGAACCAACTCCAAATTCAGAACCATCATGGTTTGGTTTTTTGTTAACACTTCGCGATGGTGATGCAAACGATCGTCATATGCTAGTGCAACATCTTGAAAAAAATAAAATTGGAACCCGTTTGCTATTTGGTGGAAATTTATTAAGACAACCAGCTTATGCTAATATAGATCATCGGGTTGTGGGTGATTTGATTAATACTGACATTATTATGAATCAATCATTTTGGCTAGGAGTATGGCCGGGATTAAACGAAAGTCATTATGATTATATTGCTGATGTAATTAGAGAGTATTTGAATTCATAGTTCTTTTAAGTTAAATCAACTGAACTTTAATTTGTTATTATTGCTGAAAGATTTAATTATTATAAAAACAAATTAAGGCAGAAAAGTATATAAATGAAAATATTATTAGTTTGTGAATCATCTCATATTAATGAGTCTGGAGGGAGAGTTGTTAGATATATTACAAAAATACTTAAAAGGGATGGTAATCAGATCAGATTAGTTGTTTTATCTGAAAAACGAGATGACTATGAATTAGGTGATTTTTATGTGAAAAATGATGTTGAATTTCTTCCAATAAGAAGAGGTTTAAGGAATAGAATGTTGAGATTGTTTTATAAGGATGAAGAAGCAAAATCATTTTGTAAAATACTTAGCAAGTTTTCTCCTGATGTAGTTCATTTTGCTTCTTTTGATCATACTAAACCTATACGTTTTATAGATGAGGCTAAAGATTTTGGTGCAAAAGTAGTGTTGCAACCTTGGACAATGCATTTTTATTGTTCGCAAGGTTTTGGCTTTAGAAATGGGGAACAATGTACATTATGTGCAAATGGTAATTATTTAAATGCTTTAACTAAAAAATGTGTTACAATTAAAGCTATACCAAGTTTAATTGAAAAGAGACTATCTCATAAAAGCGCATTAAATGCGGACCTCTTTTTATCTAGTAATGGTGAATTAGATAAAATTTTAACTAAATATGGTGTTGGAAAACAGCATATTTATAGATTTCCGATTGCATTTGATTATACTTTTTTAGAGCAACAATCTGAAAAAACAGATGGCTACTTTATTTTTTATGGGCAGGCAAATTCGCATAAAGGATTGAGTGTATTGTTAGATGTTTTTGAAAAATTACCAGAGCAAAAGCTTAAAATTTATCCAATGGCCTTATTGCCAGAAAATATTTCAAAACCTGAAAATGTTGAAATAATTAATGGAGTTAGTTGGACTAATGGATTAAGTGATGCTATTGTAAATTCTAAAGCTGTTTTAATGCCATCATTGTGGTCGACTTCTACAGAGTATGCACTTTGTGAGGCCCTGTTGATGAAAAAAGCAGTTGTTGTATTTAATGTTGGTGTTCATAAAGATATCTTTAAGGATAGATTTAACGCATTAGTAGTAGAACCGAATGATTTAGATTCATTTACTAAAGCAGTATTAGAATTAGATACAAATGAAGAATTACGGAAGAGTATAGCAGAAAACGGATATAACACATTGTTAGATATCAATAATCCTGATAAATTGTATTTGAAACTAATCAATTGTTATTCATTAAAAACAAAATAGCTTGAAAACATCTCAAACTTCTAAAACAAAAGCTTCAATAATAAACCTCTTTTTTAATTATGCAAATGCGTCTTTTGCTATTATAAATGGATTGATATTAGTTCCCTTATACTTAAGCTATTTTTCAGTTGCCACGTATGGATCTTTTTTGTCTTCTGGTAACATAGTTGGAATGTTAGGTTTGTTAGAGGGGGGGATGTCTTTTGTTTTGACTCAAAAATTATCAGGTTGTTATGCGAAAAAAGATTTTAACGAGTTTTCAAGAATTTTAGGTTCTGGTCTTTTTATATCAGTTTTCATTTTTGCCTTGTTAGTATCGATAGGTCTAATTCTTTTTCCATATATCTCTGATTGGGTAAAGGCGGAACCGAATGAATATAAAAATATTCAATATGCATTTCTTCTTTCTGCCGTTGGAGCTGGCTTAAATATATTATTCCATAATGTTTCTTCTGTATTTCAGTCATTGCTAAGAGTAAGTATAAGTGGTTTTGCAAATCTTATTTCAATTGTAGTTGGTATAGCCGTTACATTATTTGGATTAAGATTTGGATTAGGAGTAGTTGCAATTCCTTTAGGAGTATTTACTAGAGCATTTGTAGGTGTTTCTATATTAATTGCAGCATTGATAAGCGTTTTAAAAAAAGAAAAATTCCCCAAAATTCAAGTAGATAAAAATAACTGTACACTTTTGGTTAAGTCTGTATTGCCAATGTTTGGAGGAGGAGTAGCAAAATCATTAGTTACTAATAGCCAATTGTTGATAATTACAAATTTTATTAACCCTACTGCATCTGCGGTTTTTTTCATTACTGGCAGGATTTATCAAGTATGTGACTCTTTTTTAGCACCTGTAGGGTCTTCAATTTTTTCAAGCATTTCTCAAATTGTAGGAACTGGGAACAAAGAAGCAATAAAATTAAATATTGTTAAGATATTTTTTGTGTTCAATGTCTTTTCTGTTTTTATTTTATCATTAAGTTTTGTTTTTAATTCAAGTTTTGTTGCATTACTGTTGGGAGCCGATAAATATGGAGGGAATATCTTGTCACTATTTCTTTGTATTAATATGCTATTTTATACACGATTTAATTTTTTGAGTGTTAATTTATACGCTTTGGGTGTGTTTGGAAAAACGGTAATGTATGATGTAATTGGAGGTGTATTGCGTTTGATTATTATTTTTTGTTTAATCAATTATATTGGATATATAGCATTACCAATAGCTGAATTTTTATCTACGACATTTTTAATTGGTTATTTTTTAAATAAGCTATTAATAAATAAGATAGAACTAAAAGGAAAGGAAATATTAAATTTCGTTTTTTCTGGAAGTTTCTTTTTTTTAATCATTTTTTCTATGTCATTTATTATCCTTTATTTTTTACCAATAATTAATAATTGGATTTTATTTGTTATTTATTCGATATTGTTAGCTGTGATGAATAGTATAATGATTTTAATTTTTTCAAAAGAGGCCAGGGCAATGTTTTTTAATTCGATGATTTATTTGAAATTAGTTAAAAGGTAATCTTTTATTTAGTGGTAAAATTATAATTGATAGGAACAAAGTAATGGTTAAAAAAAAGCGTAATGAAGTATTAGATATTGCTAAAGGTATTGCAATTATACTGGTTGTTTTTGGGCATTGTATTCAATTTGGAAATGGATTAGAATTTTTGGAAAGAGGGACTTTTTTTGATGATTGGCTTTTTAAGATTATATATAGTTTTCATATGCCATTATTCATGATGGTTAGTGGTTATTTTTATTTTTTCACCTTAACGAAGAATTCATTTAAAGAATTGATAGTGAGTAGAATAAATAAAATTCTTGTTCCTATTTTTGTTTGGGGTGGATTGTTTACTGTAGTTACTATTATTGGTAAAGGGGGGGAATCTAATGTAATAAATGTGATAATAAGTTATGTGAAATATAGTATATTATCATTATGGTTTTTATGGGCAGTTTTTTGGTGTTCCTTGATAGTTTTGTTTGTTAATAGATTTTTTAAAGACAATATTTTTGTGTATATATTAGGTTTTATCGTGACTTTTGTGATTACGGACTCTTTAAATTTTTCTGTTTATAAATTTATGTATCCTTTTTTTGTAGGAGGGTATTTATATAGCAAAAACAAAGAAAAAATCGATAAGAAAATTTTGATTGTAAAAGTTGAACATTTACTTATTGGTCTTTTTGTATTGTACATCTTATTAATTTTTAATTTTGAAAGGAGTTCATTTATTTATACTAGTGGTTACACAATAATTGGAATAAATATGATAAATCAAATTTATATCAATTTGTTTAGATTATTTATTGGTCTTTTCGGTAGTGTTTTTATACTACTGTTGATTAATTTTTTAATAAAGAAATATGGATACAGGAAAGTTTATTTGATTTCCAAATTAGGAAAAGAATCTTTAGGGATATATATTATATCGGGATATTTAATCTTAATATTGTCTAGGTTTACTCCGGATCTAAAATTAAATTATTTAATAAACATAGTGGAAACTTTTGCAATTTTAGTATTATCTTATTTTTTTACAATTTTGCTGAGCCAATTTAATGTTACAAATAAATTCCTTTTTGGAGGAAGGTAAGAAATTTTAAAAAATGTGTAAAACTAAAAAATGGATGTAGTTGTGATTTTTAACGGTTTGGGCAACCAAATGTCTCAATATGCATTTTATTTACAAAAAAAGAAAATTGACAAATCAACACGGTTTTTGTTTGATAAACGTTCGCATTCTATTCATAATGGATATGAGTTAGAAAGCGTTTTTAATATAAAGTATTATGATACTTTAGTTAATTCTATTTTGTTTTTATTGTTTAAGACTTTGTGGGTAAAAAAGTATCCCTTCTTTACAAAGCCTATTTTAAAATTTCTTAATTTGATAGGGATTAGTTTAGTTGAGGAAAAAGAAAATTACGATTTTGACCAAATGCTTTTGAAACCTTCGCGAGGAATTCGTTTTCTATATGGTGGATGGCATTCAGAAAAATATTTCAGTTCTAACCGTGTAGAGGTTTTGGATGTTTTTAAACTTGAAGTTGAAGACGAAGATAATTTAGAAATTTTATATAAAATTAAGAATACAAACAGTATTTCCTTACATGTTAGGAGAGGAGATTATATGAAGGGAATTAATTTTGAAATGTATGGCTCTGTTTGTACAAAAGAGTATTTCGATGTGGCAATAAATAAGATTAACAATGTATTAATTGAGGCTCCTCATTTTTTTATTTTCTCAAATGATTTTAAATGGGTTGAAGAAAATTTTAAAATGGATCAATATACATTAGTAGCGTGCAACAAAGGTAACGACTCCTGGAAAGATATTTTCTTGATGAGTAATTGCAAACACCATATTAATTCAAACAGTACTTTTAGCTGGTGGGGAGCATGGTTGAATCAAAATTCAGATAAAATAGTAATTGCTCCTAAATACTTCGTAAATAATCTAGAAACCAAAGATTTTTACCCTCAAAGTTGGTTAAAAATAAGTGATTACTGATCAAGATATTTTGATACAGTTTCAGAATAAAATGAACTAAATCCCTTAGTTAAATTTTTTTGTAGTTCCATATCTTTCAAAACAAAAATTGATCTTGAAAATGAATATTTTTTTAAAAAAAACAAAAAATGCTCTAGCTTTATTCCGCATTAAACAATGGTCTAAAAATACATTCATTTTTTTGCCTCTATTTTTTGGACGTAAGCTAACTTTTTTGCCAGAGCTAATTAATACTTTTTTAGCATTTTTAGCATTTTCATTTGTTGCAAGCTCAATTTATTGCTTAAATGATCTACTAGATGTCGAAGATGATAAATTGCACCCAAAAAAATGTAAAAGACCAATTGCAAATGGATTAATAAGTGAGAATCTGGCCAGATTTTTAATTTTTTTATTATTTTTTGCCTCGGGATCTATTTTATTTTTTGCAAATCTTCCAATTCAAGTCGCATGTATAATATTACTATATTTTGTGATGAATATTGCTTATTGCCTAAAATTGAAACAAATTGCCATTGTTGATGTTATAATTATATCAATTGGTTTTGTCTTACGATTATTCGTTGGTGCTAGTGCTGGTAATGTAAAATTATCTCATTGGATTGTAATTATGACTTTTTTATTAGCTCTCTTTTTAGCTTTTGCAAAAAGAAGGGATGATTTTCAGATTTTTATTCGTTCAGGTGTAAAAGCCAGAAGTAATATTGCAAGATATAATTCTGAATATATTAATACTGTCCTATCTGTTATAATAGCAATTGTTTTAGTTTCATATATAATGTATACAGTTTCTCCAGAAGTTATTACTGCTTTTGGGAGCGATTATATTTACATTACCTCTATTTTTGTTGTCCTTGGTTTATTAAGATATTTACAAGTGACAATAGTTGATGAGAAAAGTGGGAGTCCTACTGATATTCTTTTTAATGATAGATTTATTCAACTATCAATTTTGGGCTGGATACTAACATTTGTCTATTTTTTATATTTATAGTGATGAAAAAAACTATTGCGGCATTTGACTTTGATGGTACAATTATAAAAAATGATTCGTTGTGGAGCTTTCTTAAATTTAGTATAAAAACACCAAATCTCATTCTTGGTTTAACTGTTTTGAGTCCGATATTAATACTATATAAACTTAATCTGTTCTCAAATTGGAAGGCAAAGCAAATGCTTTTTTCTTATTTTTATAAAGGAATGCCATTGAGGGAATTTGATGACTATTGTTCTCAATTTATGTTTTGTATTACTAAAAATGTTAATTCTGACGCATTAAGTAAAATCCTGAGCCATAGAAAAAATGGGGATGAGGTATTAATAATAAGTGCTTCGATTGAAAATTGGATTAAACCATGGGCTGATTCTCATGATCTAAATACGATACTTGCAACTAAAATTGAAATCGATAACAGCGGCTATATTACCGGGAGATTTCTTACCCCAAACTGTTATGGCAAAGAAAAAGTTTTAAGATTTTTATCTCTTTATCCAAATCGGAATGATTATATTCTTTATGGTTATGGAGATAGTAAAGGTGATAAAGAATTGCTAGGTTTGTCAGATTATTCATTTTATAGAAAGTTTAATTGATTTTATATGTTTAAATATTTAATTATCTTATTAAGTACATCAATGAGTGCTTTTGCACAATATTTTTTAAAAGTTGGTGTTGGAAGAACTAATCTATTAGACTCTTTTAAAAATCATAATTTGTTTTATACTTTAAAGATTGTTTTTACCGATTTTTATATAATTATTGGTTTTTCGCTGTATTTTTTAAGTGCTGTTTTTTGGCTATTTGTGTTGTCTAAATTTAATTTAAGTAAAGCATACCCCCTTGCTAGTTTAGGATACGTATTTACTCTTATGATTGGGTTTTATTTTTTAAATGAACCTGTTAATCTAATGAGTATTTTAGCAATAATTCTTATTATATCTGGTGTTTTTGTTTTATCCTACAGTAATTAAAAAATAAATGAAAAATAATTATTTTGTACTAGGTTTTGGTTTATTAACAGTGCCTTTTTTAATATTGTTCCTTAGCTCAATATTATTTATTTTGGGTTTTTCTTTAAATAGCTTTGTTTTTCCGGTAAGTATTTTTTTGTCATCAATAATGATATATAATTACTCGGAAAAAAAAAGGAATAATTTATTTTTACATTTTAAATCAGTTTTTGTTTTCTTATTAATAATACTTTTTTCTTTATTATTGTCTTTTCTTTTTTGGGACTATTCATATGATGGGCAATCATATCATCAAACTATTATATGCGTTTTAAAAGATGGATGGAATCCAATATATAATCATCATTCAGGATTTGAAACTTCAGATATTGCACTTTGGGTAGACCACTATGCAAAAGGAGTTGAAACAATTGCAGCTTGTATTTATTCTACTACCGGTAATATTGAATGCGGAAAGGCTGTAAATTTTATTATTATTATAGCATCGTTTTTCTTTGCACTTAATTTATTAGATGAATATTTTTCTTTTTTTAAATTAAGAAAGAAAATATTTATTTCTTTTTTACTTTCGATAAGCCCTGTTGTTATATGTCAATTTTTAACTTACTACATAGATTGGAGCTTATATTCACTATTACTTATATTGATTTCGACTTTATTTCTTCAAAGAAATATTAATAACTATTTTAAATATTTTACAATAGTCATCGTTATCTATCTTTCGACAGCTATTAAATTTAATATTTTGTTTTTTACTGGATTTGTAATTTTTGTTTATCTATGTTATTTGCTTGTGAGCAAAGATTACGTATTATTTAAAAATTCACTTTTTATAAGTTTTTCGGCTTTATTATTGGCAATCTGTACAGTAGGTATAAATCCATATATAACGAATACAATAGATCATAAAAACCCATTTTACCCTTTATTAGGTGGTGACTCTGTCGATATAATGACTAATCAAACACCAATTAATATGAGAGATAAATCTAGAGTAGAATCTATCTTTATTTCTTTATTTTCTGAAACAAATGCTTTAAAGACATCTGCCAGAGTTGTTTTTCCATTTTATTTGTCAACAAATGCGGTTAAAAATTCTGGTCAACCAGATGTAAGAGCAGGAGGTTTTGGAGTTTTTTTTAGTGGTATATTAGTTTTGTCATCGCTACTCTATGTGTTTTCATCTGTGAAAGAAGTAAAGAGAAGGTTTTATTTAAACGGAACTTTGTTACTTCTTTTTCTGTCAATTTTTATTTTGCCTTCAGGATGGTGGGCTAGATATGTACCATTTTTTTATACAATACCAATTGTTATGCTATTGTATAGTGAATGTTCAGATCAGCAAAGTTCTAGATTTAAATACTTGCGTTATAGTATTTATTGCTTTATGTTTTTAAACATTGGAGTTTCTTTTTTATCTGTTTGTGCTATTTCATTATTTTCACAAACCAAAACAAGTTTTTATCTTAATGTTGTTAGTGCTTCTGCTCCCGTAGATATTAATTTTGATAATAATACTGCATTTAAAATCAAATTAGACGAAAGTAAAATAGATTATAAAGAAGCTAGAAAACAAGCCCTAAATTTTGAAATTTTAAGCCCTACCATATATTTAAAAGAAGAACAGTTGAAATATAATAAAGTAGAAAAACCTTGGCTATTAAAAATATTAAAAAAATAAGAATATCCAAATTACATTTTACGAAGTTTTAAAAAATAAATGATTGAATGAAAAATTGTGTTTTTACCATTGTGGCAAAAAATTATATAGGATTAGCCGAAATATTAGGAGAATCTTTAAAGGAAAATAATGCGAATACGGATTTTTATATTATAGTGGCAGATTATTTTTCAGAAGACTTTGATATAGAGAAATTACCATCGAATATATTGGTAGCAAAAAATATGCTTAATATTTCAAGCCAACAATGGGTTGACATGAGCTTTAAATATGATTTAACGGAGTTTTGTACTTCAATCAAACCTGCTTCTTTTTCTTATTTTATTGAAAAAACTAATTATGAAAAAATAATTTATCTTGATCCAGATATTTATATATACGGTAGTTTGAATCCAATTTATGAAATGTTAGAAAGTCATTCCATTGTATTGACACCTCATATCGTGACTATTCAAGATACTTTCCAAGGTGAACGTTCTGAAAGTGGATTGATGAGTACTGGGGTTTTTAATCTAGGATTTTGCGCGATAAAGAGAAGTGATTCTGCAAAAAAAATGATTTCGTGGTGGCATGAAAGATTATTGGACAAATGTTTTATAGATTCATATGATACCTATTTTACGGATCAAAAATGGATGGATTTTTTACCTTGTTATTTTGATAGTGATGAATTATATATTTCTCGTCATTTGGGGATGAATATCGCTCCCTGGAATTTTTTTGAACGTGAAATTTATTCTGAAAAAGAATGTTTAAAAGTGCGTAATCGTGAGGCAAGTTCTTTAGATGGTGATTATCAGGTTATTTTTGTGCATTATTCTGGATATAATTATACTGAAATGAAAAGAGGGAATGTAATTCAGAACAATATTTCTAAGATAAAAAATTACGAAGATATAAAACTCTTGACTAATATTTACGCAAACGCAATTTCTAATAAAAGTGGTATATTTGATAAATTTATACGTGAAAAATATTCGTTTGGAACGTTTGAAAATGGAGATATTATAAAAGGATTTCATCGTCGCATTTATCGTTCTTTAGTTAACAAAGGATTAATTTTTGATAATCCTTTCTCAGTTGCTGGTGACTCTTTGTATCAAAAGCTAAAAACAAAAGGGATGACAAAAACTTCAGCAATAAATATTGATAAAGCAACAAAAGAGAATTTGCAAGGCGTTGGCAAAAAATTGAAAATTTTTAATACTGCTACAAGATGGCTATATAAATTAGTTGGATTAGATAGATACCTTCTTTTGATTCGATTAATGCGCTCATTTAGCCGTTTCGAAACGCAAATACATTTATTAACATCTGATTTCGATGAAGAAAATATCTCGTACTAAAGCTTTTTATATAGATACTTACGCTTTAGGATCATACCATGAAATGTTTAATTCATCGCTGATTTTAATGTGTTCTTTAATTTTTGAGGAAGTAGATTGTAGATTAAGCTCAAGTTCATTTAAAGTTTTTAAGAATTTGGTAAATGAAGAAATTCCAAATAACATACATTTTAAAAAAGTTTGTGTATTAACTGGGAAAGGTCGTTTTCAAATGCTCTGCAGATATTTATTTAGCGCCCTTCAAAATTTACGATATCTAATATTGGCTCCGAATGATGCAGTTTTAATATATCCCTATAATAATCTCTTCGGATTAAGACTTTTAAATTTTTTTAATAAAATTTGCAAAAAAAAGATTTTAATTTTTTGCCATGGTGAGATGGAAGAGATTGTTACAGATCTAAAAACTGGTGGTTTTCTTCATAGAACATTGACTTGGTTGTGTCATGACTTTTTTTTGAATCCTAAAGTGAAAATTTCTGAACAAATTCATTTTTCAGTGATGGGTGAAATGATAAAAGAAAATCTATCACAACTACTGCCAGAGGATAAAATTTCAAAATTCATATCAATCGATCATTCGTATATATTTAATGAAGTCGATCTTAAAGATAAGAAATATCTTGATTTATTTTGTATCGGAACTGTAGGTCTATTAAATGAAACTAAAGGAATGAACAACTTTATTGATTTTGTTTCTAAAATTGATCCAGTATACCAGCAAAAACTCCATATTTCTGTTACAGGTAAGGTTGAAAATAATGTTTCCATTCTAAAAGATTTTGGAATTGATATAATAGAGCAGGAAACTGCTATTACAAGAAATGAATTTGATAGACGTGTAGAAAAATTAGATCTATTACTTTTTTTCTATCCCATAAATAGTTACAAAATTACAGCTAGTGGGGCAATTATGGATGCAATTTTTAAAAAAAAGACTATTTTGGCTTTAGACAATGATTATTTTGCCTATGTTTTTAATAAATTCGGGGAATTTGGTTATATCAAAAATAGTGTTGATGAAATGATTAATCAATTGTATAAATTAATTGATGAAAAAGAAAAAAAAACATTTAATTTTAAACAATTGCAAGAAAAATTTGCACCTGAAGCAATTAGTGTACAATTGTTGACTGAATTGCGACGAATAGGTTATTTAAATTTCTGATAATGACATTTTATTTCCTAATTTTCGCAGTTTTAACTTTTTTTTCGTTTGTAGAGGTCTTTGGTTTAAAAAAAAAGGATAGTACATTTTTTTTTATCATTTTATCCTTTCTTTTGTTTTTGCTCTCCTTTCTTAGATGGGAAACAGGAACAGATTGGGAGCCTTATATGAATTTTTTTAACTCCAGTGATGAATGGTTTATCGAGGGCGACTTTGAGTGGGGTTTTGCACGATTTAACGAGTTTGTAAAAATATATTTTGATAACTATACTTTTTTTCTGTTTTTATTAGGTGCTATTATTTTTTATCTTCAAAGTGCTGCTATTCTGAAATTCAGTCCTTATCCAATATTGTCTCTTTTAGTTCTCTGGAGTACTATTTTTGGAAACGTTTTTTTTGTTAGGCAGACAGTAGCTACTGTTTTTCTTTTTTTTTCTATAAGGTATATACAGGAAAAGAAATTTTGGAGTTTTTTGTCAATGATTTTTTTAGCGATGTTATTTCATCGTACATCTATTGTTTTTATTATCGCATGGTGGATATACAAATTAAGACTAAAACCTATTACTTTAATTATTTATGTCGCAATAAGTCTTTCTCTTTCAGTATTGCTGGCTAAATTATTTGAAAGTTTGGGAGAGTTCGCCGGTGGTGTTGTGCAGCAAAAAATTGATTTATATTTAAGTGATAGTGAAAATTCTTTTGGTTCAAAAACTTCTGTAGCAGAAATAGTGGCAAAAGGAATCATAAACAAGATTTTTATATTTGGTATAGTCACCAGTATGCTAGGAAAAATAACAAATAAAGAGCCTGAATTTCGAGGATATTTTAATCTGTATTGGGCCGGAATTGTTATTTATTTTAGTGTCGTTTCAATATCTATAGTATTAGTGCGTTTTGCCCTTGTATATGATATGGTTTTAATAATTATAATCCCTTTTGTTTTAAAGTATACTGAAAATCTATATGGACGTTTTTTTATGTTTCTAATGTTTGTTTTTTATTTACTTGCTCGCTTTTATACTGCGCTTACTGGAAATTATATTGAATTATTTGTACCATTTAGAACAATATTTGGCTAGCAAAGCTAATATTCTTACAATTAAGTTTCTTAAATTAAAAGCCAATACCTTATTTTTAAAATAAATGAATCGAATTTTATTTATCACTGCATTTCCACCAAATAAGCTTACCGCAGGTCAAAATTATTCTAAAGAACTTCTTGGTTTGTTGTCAGAAGATTATAGAATAGATTTGATTTTTTTTTCATATCAAAATCATGAGATTGATGTTAATTTGAAAGTTAATGTTTTAAAAAATTTTAATGTTTCGACAGCTTCTAAAATTTATAGCTGGGGTCATTTTCCTTTTTTGCACCCTTTTTTTTTATTTAGATTTAGATTTAGACTATTATTGTTTTTAATAAAAAATGCTAAAAATTACAAGTTTTTATATTTTGACTTTTCGCAAATATTTATTTATTCCTTTTTTATAAAGAAATCATTTAAAATAATGATGTGTCACGATGTGATTTATCAGAAGTTAAAAAGAAAACGTTTTTTTTATTTTAATCCATTTAATTCACTATTATTTTTTACAGAGAAGTATATTTTAAAGTCTGCTGATTTACTTCTTACCTTCAGTAAAAAAGATCAGCAGCTATTAAAGAATAATTATAAATTGGATTCTAGTATTATTAATTTTTTTATAAATGATAAAATTAAATTTATTGATTATAATAAGGTTGATTTAAGTCTTAAGTTTTGTTTTTTTGGAGCTTGGAATAGGCCTGAAAATATGGATGGATTAATTTGGTTTACAGAGAATGTCCTGCCACATCTTAATGATGAATTTAAATTTGAAATTATTGGGCCAAGTATAAATAAAGAGTTTTTGTATAAAATTAAAGATAAAAAAAATATTCAATATTTGGGTTTTTTAGAAGATCCATATATGAAAATTGCTGAATGCCAAGCTTTAATTGCCCCTATCTTTCAAGGAGCTGGGGTTAAAGTTAAAGTTATAGAAGCATTAGCAACTGGCACACCGGTAATTGGGACTGAAGTCGCTTTTGAAGGAATTGATAATATTTATGAAGGGTCACTTTCATTATGTTATGATGCAAAAGATTTTATACGAACAATAAATACATTTAAAACAATTTCAATTGACGTTAAACAAAAGATTAAGAAATCTTTTGAAGTTTCTTACAAGAAGAATAAATTAAAAGATTTGTTGTCTAATATCTGATTTTTAAAATCTATTGAAATTGTTTTCTCTTATTAATAGTTTAATGAAAACTCTAAATGAGCAAAGCTTTTATAAATCTTAAAATGATTACAATAAAATATATAAATGAAAATTTCTCAATTCTTAAATAAGGATAATAATAATTTGGATTTAGTTCGTATTATACTTGCATGTTTAGTAATAGTTGGACATAGCGATGCAATTAATGGCTCAGGCAGTTATTGGATTGATCCTATTCAGCATTTTTTTAAATTTACGTATTCCGGCGCATTTGCGGTAAAATTGTTTTTTTTTATAAGTGGATTGGTTGTTACGAATAGTTATTTGTCTAAAAAAAGCGCAACATATTTTATTATTTCGCGAATTTTTCGAATAATGCCTGCGTTATTATTTGTATTGCTATTAACTGTTTTTATATTCGGTTTATTACTGACTAATCTAGATATCTATGACTACTTAGCGAGATTAGATTATCTTCGTTATATAAGACATAACTTGATATTTTACTCATATTATTTATTGCCTGGGGTTTTTACTGAAAATTTATATCCAAATATAGTAAACGGCTCTTTTTGGAGCTTACGATACGAGGTTGGATGTTATATTATTTTATTGATTTTATTTGTTTTATTAGGTAAAAAAAGTAAATACTATATTCTGATTCCAATTCTTTTAATATTTATCGATACATTCTTGCCTGCTAGATTTATTTTAGGTTTCATTGATAATAATCCTGAAAAGTATTTACTTCCTATATCTTTTGCCTATGGAGCTTTCTTTGCAATTATGTCAGATAAGATAGAAATAAACATCTATGTCGTTATTTTTTCATTGTTAGCATACATTGTTTTTAAAAACACAGTTTATATTGATCTTGTGTTTCTTTTTGCTTCTTGTAATATTTTGGTTTACCTTTCATCAAGGTTTTTTATTTTAAAATTAAAACCAAAATACGATATTTCATATGGAATTTATCTATGGGGATTTTTAATTCAACAAACAATTTTTCATTTTTTTGGTCATATTTATATTGGTTTTCATTGTTTGTTAGCAATTATATTTTCTGTAATACTTGCTCTAATAACATTTATATTCATTGAAAAACCATTTATAAAAATTGGAAAATCAATAATTACTCATGTTGATAACATTAAAGGTGTAAAAAAACTAAATTTTTAAGATTAGAAAAGATTAAATAAATGAATGCAAAAAAAACTTTGTGGATAGTTTTATACAGAAATGAAATTTAAATTTCACAAAAGGTGATAAACTCGTATTTAAATACATATTTACATGTAAAATTGTATTTAATTGACAACTCTCCGACAAATGTATAAGAACCTAAGAATTGAATATATACATAATCCAGCCAATCCTGAACTTGGATCTTTGCATATGTAGTAATTCAACAAGCAATCGATTTATGCTCAAAATACAATTTCATTGTTAATGCTGATATTTATTTTACAGGAGATATAGATATAGTTAAAGCTATGGTTGAATATATTTCAAACGATGAAATTATCGGTATGATGATGCCACAAGTTTTAAATGAAGATTGAAGTATACAAAACTTGCCAAAACTTTTGACATCTCCACTTAGTTTTGTCTGGAGAAAAATTAAAAGGCCTAAAAACACGTATCTTAAATTTATAAATGAGTATGAATTGCGAGAGGTACCAAAAGATTTTATTTATAATATACCCTATTCTTTCTGGATGCAAATACTAAATTTATATTTTAGATAATAACCAATAACCACGGAAGTTATGACGATTTTGGAGATCATCTAATGAGTATTCCAATTAAAAGAGAACTAATTCGTAAGCCTTTTACTACTGAAGATAATGTATGACTCGGTGAATCAGTTTGTGTATTACCTGAAGTTAATACTCGAACTGGGAGTAACATTGGAGGATTATCATGGTCCAAAAGATATACCTACATATTCTATAGCATTACGAAATCCTGGAAAAGTTGTGAAAAAATATAATTTTGAAATAAACAAATGATTAAAATATAAAAAAAATAAAATTATGAAAGTGACCAGAAGTTATTTGGCAGATTTGATTCTTGATAAATTGGTTTTATCAAAAGAGAAATTAAAAGAAGAATTTAATCAAACAGGCAGGATTAATTCTTGTTATATAGATGATCTTTTACCAGAAGAGATAGCTAAAGAAATATATGAAGCATATCCTTCTCCTGAGGAAATGGCATTGCATAAGTCTTTAAGAGAAAACAAACGAATTGCGGCACAAATGGATTTGTATAATCCGTTATTAGAAGAGGCTGTTTTTGCATTTCAAGATGAAAGAATTGTAGAAATTGTAGAAGAGATTACTGGTTTAAAAGAAATGATTCCTGATGAAAAACTTTATGCGGGTGGTATTAGTTTGATGGCTACAGGTAATTTTTTAAATCCGCATCTGGATAATTCCCATGATAATGACAGGGAAAACTATCGTGTTTTGAATTTATTGTATTATGTAACGCCAGATTGGGATATCAATAATGGAGGGAATTTAGAACTTTGGGATAATGGGATGGGAAAACCACAAAGAGTTATTCATTCTAAATTTAATCGTTTAGTTTTAATGGTAACAAATAAAACTTCTATCCATTCTGTAAGTAAAGTTACAGCGGATGGGAAAAGATGTTGTGTTTCAAATTATTATTTTTCAAAAAAACCAGCTGAAGCATCAGAGTATTTTCATGTAACATCATTTTATGGTAGGCCTGATGAACAAGTTAAGAATGTTTTTTTAAGAGCGGATGCATTTTTAAGACAAATGGTTAGAAAGTTTACAGGAAAGAGAATAGTTGAAACAAAGCATATTTATAAAAAATAACCCTGAATGTTGTCACTAAGCAATGCTTCAGCCTCTATTGTATTATATAATACAGATAAAAGTGAATTATCTAGGGTAATAGATAGTATTTTTAGAACAAAAACAAATTTGCCATTATATTTAATTGATAATTCTTTAACTGATGATCTGAAAGTTTTTTTAGATTATAATTCACAAATAAAATACATTCATAATCCCTCTAATCCAGGTTTTGGTGCTTCGCATAATATTGCTATTCAGAAGTCAATAGAACAAGGAGCCAAATATCATTTTATTGTTAATCCTGATATTTATTTTGATGAGGATGTTATTTCTCCGATGATCGATTTCATGGAAAATGATGCGTCAATTGGTATGATGATGCCACAAATATTAAATTTAGACGGAACCGTTCAAAATTTACCAAAATTATTGCCAAGCCCAATTGATATTTTGTGGAGAAAATTAAAGAAACCTCAAAAGGCCTATGACAAATTCATCAATCAATATGAATTAAGGCAAGTAGCAAAAAATATGATTTATAATGCTCCCGTCCTTTCAGGATGCTTTACATTATTAAATTTAGAAGCTATTAAAAAAGTTGGAATGTATGATGATAAATTTTTCATGTATTTTGAAGATTGGGATTTGTCAAGAAGAATTCATCAACAATATAAAACAATATATTTTCCATTAGTATCTGTTTATCATGGATATGATTCCGGAGCTAATAAAAGTAGTAGATTATTTAAGATTTTTTTAAATTCTGCAGTGACTTATTTTAATAAATGGGGATGGTTTTTAGATAGTGAAAGAGAGAAGATTAATAAAAACGCATTATCTCAATTTATATAGATGAAAATAAACATTACAGGTTCATCCGGATTTGTTGGTAAAAATCTTTCTCATTATTTGTCAATTAATTTTTTTTCGATTGAAAAAATTTCTTTGCGAGATTTAAATTGGAAAAATAATCTGACCGGAGATGCAATTATCCATTTAGCGGGAAAGGCACACGATACAAAAAATACCAGTCAGGCATCTGAATATTTTGAAGTTAACACAAATCTAACTAAAGAATTATTTGATGAATTTTTAAAAAGTGATGTTAAAGATTTTATCTATTTCAGCAGCGTTAAGGCAGTTGCAGATGAAGTGTTAGAGATATTATATGAAGATACTCACCCAAATCCTAAGACGGCATACGGACAATCTAAACTACAAGCCGAAGATTATATTTTGTCTAAACAAATTCCCGAAGGGAAAAGGATTCTTATTATTAGGCCCTGTATGATTCATGGTCCAGGAAATAAAGGTAATTTGAATTTGTTATATCAATTAGTTTCAAAAGGTCTGCCATGGCCACTTGGTGCTTTTGAGAACCAACGTTCCTTTTTAAGTATTGAAAATCTTTGTTTCGTTATTAAAGAGTTATTAGAAAACGAAAGAATCCCTTCAGGAGTTTATCAGGTAGCTGATGATAAATCTTTATCTACAAATGAATTAATTAAATTACTAGGTGAAACCTTAGGTAAAAAAAGTCTAATCTGGGATGTTAATTCTTTATTTATAAAAGCTGTAGCAAAAATTGGAGATTTTTTGAGTTTACCCTTGAATTCAGAACGTTTGGAAAAACTCACAGAAAATTATCTAGTAAGTAATGAGAAAATAGTTAAGGTTATTGGAAAAGCATTACCAATATCGGCTGAAATTGGACTAATGAAGACTTTTGAATCTTTTAAGAAAAAAAATAAAAAAAAATGAAAATTGCACTTATAACAGGAATTACAGGACAAGATGGATCATATTTGGCAGAATTATTATTAGAGAAAGGTTATATGGTTCATGGAGTTAAAAGAAGAGCTTCTTCTTTTAACACACAACGTATTGATCATATTTATCAAGATCAACACGAAGTTCATGTAAATTTTAAGTTGCATTATGGAGATTTGACAGATTCTACTAATATCATTCGAATTATTCAAGAAGTTCAGCCTGATGAAATCTATAATTTGGGAGCTATGAGTCATGTGAAAGTTTCTTTTGACTCTCCGGAATATGTTGCAAATGTTGATGGTATTGGGACACTAAGAATTTTAGAAGCAGTACGCATTTTAGGATTAGAAAAGAAAACACGTATTTATCAGGCATCGACCTCTGAATTATACGGTGGCTTGGCTGAGAATAAAAATGCAAAAGGACTTTATGATGAGCATTCACCATTTTATCCACGCTCACCTTATGGAGCAGCAAAAATTTATGGTTTTTGGATTACAAAAAATTACCGTGAAGCCTATGGAATGTTTGCTTGTAATGGAATTTTATTTAACCACGAATCACCACGAAGAGGGGAAACATTTGTGACTCGTAAAATTACAATGGCAACTGCTGCTATTGCTTTAGGAGAACAAGATTGTTTATACTTAGGAAATTTAGATGCACAGCGTGACTGGGGACATGCCAAAGATTACGTAGAAGCAATGTGGAGAATCTTGCAGCAGGAAGTTGCTGAGGATTATGTAATAGCAATGGGAGAGACTACTTACGTGCGTGATTTTGTTAAAATGTCATTTGCAGAAGTAGGAGTAGAAATTGAATTTAGAGGAGAAGGAGTAGATGAAAAAGGATATGTAGCTTCTTGTAGTAATCCTGCATATAAACTTGAGATTGGTAAACAAATTATTGCTGTTGACCCACAATATTTCCGTCCTACGGAAGTGGACTTGCTTATTGGAGATCCAACAAAATCGAAAACTCAATTAGGTTGGGTGCCTAAATATGATTTAGCTGGTCTAGTGAAAGAAATGATGGCATCAGATATTCAGAATGTTAAAAAAGAAAAGATGCTAAAAGAAGTAAGATCGATTATTAAATATTAATTTAGATAAATCAGGATTATTTTATTCTTGAATTAGAAATAAGCATTATGAATTTAAATGATAAAATATACATAGCTGGACACCGAGGAATGGTAGGTTCGGCTATTTTACGTCAATTAAAAGCCAAAGGTTTTACCAATTTTATTTTAAAAACTTCTTTAGAGCTTGATCTTAGAAATCAACAAGCTGTAGCTGATTTTTTTCAAAGTGAAAAACCAGATTATGTCTTTTTAGCTGCAGCAAAAGTTGGAGGAATTATTGCTAATAATACTTATAGAGGAGATTTTATTTACGAAAACTTGATGATTCAAAATAATGTTATTCATCAATCGTATATAAACAAAGTAAAAAAATTAATGTTTTTGGGCTCTTCTTGTATATACCCTAAAATGGCGCCACAGCCATTAAAAGAAGAATATATGCTAACTGGAGAATTAGAGACAACAAATGAACCTTACGCAATTGCAAAAATTGCTGGAATTAAAATGTGTGATGCATATAGAGATCAGTTTGGTTGTAATTTTATTTCAGTTATGCCGACTAATTTATATGGCCCCAATGACAATTACGATCTAAAGAATTCTCATGTATTGCCAGCGATGTTAAGAAAATTTATCACAGCTAAACATAATGGAGATGCTTCCGTAACTATTTGGGGGACCGGTAATCCAAAACGTGAGTTTTTACATGCTGATGATCTTGCAGAGGCTTGTGTATTTTTAATGGAGAACTATAATGAGTCAGGATTAGTTAATATTGGAGTTGGTGAAGATATTTCAATTTTAGATTTGGCAATTTTGGTTAAAAAAATAGTTAGTTTTGAAGGAGAAATTTTGACTGATACCACTAAGCCAGATGGTACTCCACGTAAATTAATGGATGTTTCAAAATTAAGCAGTTTTGGTTGGAAGGCAAAAACTACTCTTGAAGAGGGAATTCAGAAAGTGTATGATGAAATAAAAAATACTAATTGGGAATAATTTCATAATAATGGAATACACAATAATAGGAATCCTTTTAATGATTATAATGCTACTCTATTTCAAGGTAGCTGACAAGTTTAATATCATTGATAAACCCAATCAAAGAAGTTCACATAGCGAAATTACCTTAAGAGGTGGAGGAATTATTTTTTGGTTCTCTGCCTTGCTTTATTTTGTACAGCATTTTCAGAATAACTACTTTTTCTTTACCGGAATTACATTGGTAAGTTTAGTTAGTTTTTGGGATGATATTCAAAACCTTTCAAATAAAATTCGAATTTCAGTTCATTTTATTTCGATAACCTTAATTTTTTACGACTTGGGATTGTTTAATCTCGTTCCTTTATGGGGAGTAATAATAGCTTATGTTTTAGCTATCGGACTAATTAATGCCTATAATTTCATGGATGGAATTAATGGTATTACAGGTTTGTATACTTTAGTTGTAATGGGTTCATTATTATATGTAAATACAAAGATTCAGCTTTTTACCGATGGTAGTTTTATAAAATATGCAATGATTGCAAGCGTAGTTTTCTTGTTCTTTAATTACAGAAAAAAAGCTAAATGTTTTGCTGGTGATGTAGGTAGTATTGCAATCGCTTTTTGGGTAATTTATTTGGTGTTAAAGCTTATTCTGATAACAAATTCGGTTATCTGGCTTTTATTTTTAGCTGTTTATGGGGTAGACGCTATTTGTACCATATTACATCGACTATATTTAAAACAAAATATTTTCGAAGCGCATCGTTTACATCTTTATCAGGTATTAAGTAACGAATATAAAATTCAGCATAGATTAGTTTCATTATATTATGCACTGGCACAAATAGTAATCTCTGTTTTGGTTATTTATTTTTATCAAAAAACACAAGACTTATATTTATTTGTATTTATAATTACTCCTCTGCTTTTAGTATATACTTTAAAATTTTATTTATTAAATAAAAATAATTTGAAAGTTAATATATGATTCCTAAAATAATTCAGGGTGGAAATTTTTCAGATCATCGAGGAACTATTTCATTTGTAAATGATTTTAGTTTTAAAGATATCGAGAGGTTTTACATTATTAGTAATTCAGATGAAAATCCAATTCGTGCATGGCAAGGACATAAATTAGATGCTAAAAATTTCTATTGCTTAAACGGATCTTTTAAAATTCATTTTGTAAAAATTGATAATTGGGAAAACCCTTCAAAAGATTTAGTTATAGAAACAATATTTGTTTCTGATTCAGAAAGTAAAATTGTTCATATACCGGCTGGTTATGCAAATGCAATAGAATCTCTTCAAACAAATTCAAAATTAATTTCCTTTTCTACTTTACCATTAGAAAATGTCGGCGATGATGATGTTCGTTATAATTCAGATTATTGGAAAATAAATGGATAATAAACGAATTTATTTATCCCTTTCACAACAAAGTGGTTTTGAACAAGAATATATTCAAAAGGCACTAGAAACAAACTGGCTTACTTCTGGTGGACCAAATGTTGATGATTTTGAAAATAAATTGCAAAATTATTTTTCTGAGGAATCATTCATTACAGCTTTAAACTCAGGAACTTCAGCCATACATTTGGCTTTAATTTTATTAGGAGTAAAAGCCGGAGATGAGGTTATTTGTCAGACTCTGACGTTTTCGGCATCAGCCAATCCTGTTTTATATCAGGGAGCAATTCCTGTTTTTGTAGATAGTGAACCTGATACTTGGAATATTAGTCCGGAATTTCTTGAAATTGCTATAAAAGATAGAATCAAAAAAGGAAAGAAACCCAAAGCAATAATTACTGTTCATTTATATGGAAATCCGTATAAGGTTGAAGACATACATGCTATTGCAAAACGCTATAATATTCCAATAATTGAAGATAGTGCAGAAGCGCTTGGGAGCTCTTATAAAGGTAAAAAATGTGGAACTTTTGGAACTTTTGGAATTCTTTCATTTAATGGAAATAAAATTATTACAACTTCCAGTGGAGGTGCATTAATTTCAAATTCAAAAGAATCAAAAGAAAAAGCGATTTTTTACGCAACCCAGTCAAAAGATGTTGCCGTGCATTATCAGCATAGTGAAGTTGGTTATAATTACAGAATGAGTAATGTATGTGCAGGTATTGGATTGGGACAAATTAAAATGCTTGAAAATAATATTTCAGCAAGAAGAGCAACACATTTTTTTTATAAGGATCTTTTTGATAGTATTAAAAATGTAACTCTTTTTGAAGTATTACATGAAGATTATTTTTCTAACTATTGGTTAAATGCAATTTTGGTTGAGCCAATTTTGGAAAAAAATATAAATAGCGAAAATTTGCGACTTGCTTTTGAAAAAGCAAATATTGAATGTCGGCCACTTTGGAAACCAATGCACCTACAGCCAATTTTCATGGAATATCCTTATTACGGTAATAAAATTGCTGAGGACTTATTTTTAAAAGGTCTTTGTCTGCCTTCCGGATCAAATTTGACAAAAGAGGATAAAATTAGAATTGAAGAAGTTATCAAAACCTTTTTTGATTATTAAATAGAAATAAGAATTACATTTTTAATATGAAAATTGAAGAAACATTTATAAAAGATTTAGTGGTTGTAGAACCAACTATTTTTGGTGATGAAAGAGGTTATTTTTTTGAATCCTATAGCAAAACTAAATTTGAAAATTTAGGAATTAATATTGAATTTGTTCAGGATAATCAGTCCTTTTCAAAAAAAGGTACTTTAAGAGGTTTGCATTATCAAAATCCACCTTTTGCGCAAACAAAATTGGTTCGTGTTTTAGAAGGTGAAATAATTGATGTTGCAGTAGATTTAAGAAAAGATTCTCCCACTTACGGGAAATCATTTAGTGTTTTATTATCAGCAGAAAACAAAAAACAATTACTAGTTCCTCAAGGATTTGCACACGGTTTTTCGGTTATTAGCGAAACAGCTTCTGTAATGTATAAATGTGATCAATTTTATAATAAATCATCTGAAGGCGGAATTAAATACGATGATCCATCACTTAATATCGATTGGGGTATGAATTTAGAAGATGCAATAGTTTCTGAAAAAGATCAGATACTTCCTTTTATCGAAAATTGTAATAGTTTATTTTAATGAAAAAAATTCTTGTAACAGGAGCAAACGGACAATTAGGATCTGAACTCAATGTTTTATCCATGAATTATCCAAATTATCAATGGATATTTGCAGACAGAACGAAAGTCACACTAGATAACCTCGATCTTTTGAATACACAATTAGAGAGTATTCAACCTAATATAATTTTAAATTGTGGTGCTTATACGGCGGTTGATAAAGCAGAGGCTGAAAAAGAATTAGCATTTACAATTAACAATTTAGCTGTTGAATTAATAGCCAAATATGCTTCGGAGAATAATGTAAAATTAATTCATATTTCTACAGATTATGTTTTTGATGGATCTTCAGCTATTGCATTAAATGAAGAAGCACCCACCAACCCCATAAATGTTTATGGAGAAAGTAAGTTGGCTGGTGAAATAGCATGTTTAAATAATTGTCCTGATTCAATTATTATTAGAACTTCTTGGGTATATAGTAAGTTTGGCAATAATTTTGTTAAGACAATACAAAGATTAATGCAGGAAAGAGAATCGATTAATGTCGTTAATGACCAAATTGGTTCGCCAACTTATGCTGCAGATTTGGCTCAGGCGATGATTGATATCTTGGAATCTTCAAACTGGGTTCCGGGTATTTACAATTATTCAAACGAAGGAGAAATAAGTTGGTACGAGTTTGCGTTGAGCATAAAAGAATTTGGAGGTTATAATTGTAATGTTGGTGGAATTCCATCATCTTCATATCCAACTCCTGCAAAAAGACCCGAGTTTTCATTGTTAGATAAGAAAAAAATTAAAGCTATTTATAATTTAAATATTCCCAATTATAAAGATAGCTTAAGAAAAATGTTTATATAGATTAAAGATGATTTTAAGATTTGACTTTAATGTTTTAGCATTGGAAGAAAATCTAATCCAAAATATAAAAAATAAAGATCTATGAAAGGAATTATATTAGCCGGAGGTTCAGGCACGCGTTTGCATCCCTTAACACTTGCAATGAGCAAGCAAATGATGCCTGTTTATGATAAACCAATGATTTATTATCCCTTATCAACGTTGATGATGTCTGGGATCAATGAAATATTAATTATTTCTACTCCACATGATTTGCCAAATTTTAAAAAATTATTAGGGGATGGTTCTAGTTTGGGCTGTAAATTTAGTTATGCAGAACAAGCAATTCCTAATGGGCTAGCTCAGGCTTTTGTAATTGGAGAAGAATTTATAGGTAAAGATGATGTAGCGTTAATACTTGGTGATAATATATTTTTTGGTTCTAACATGCAGGAACTATTAAAGTCAAATACAAAACCAAATGGAGGAGTAGTTTTTGCTTATCATGTTTCAGATCCTGAACGTTATGGTGTAGTTGAATTTGACGAGAATTACAAAGCGATTTCTATTGAAGAAAAACCACAAGAACCAAAATCAAGTTATGCGGTTCCGGGATTGTATTTTTATGATAATTCAGTCGTAGAAATTGCTAAAAATATTAAGCCAAGTGCCAGGGGTGAGTATGAAATTACCGATGTAAATAAAGTTTATTTAGAAAGAGAAGCTTTAAAAGTTGGTATTTTGAGCAGAGGGACGGCATGGTTAGACACGGGAACTTTTAATAGTTTAATGCAAGCAGGACAATTTGTTCAGGTTCTTGAAGAAAGACAAGGATTAAAAGTAGGCTGTATCGAAGAAATTGCATGGAGACAGGGCTTTATAAATGATGCTCAGTTAGAGGAACTTGCATTGCCTTTAGTGAAATCTGGATACGGATCTTATTTAATTGATTTTTTAAAACAAAAGAAAAAAGTTGTTAAAGTTTAATTTCTGTTAGAGAAACAATTTTTTGAAACCTTTAATTTGTACTTTTGTATGTAATACGAAGTTTACAAAATTAAACAGAACCCAAATTGAATACAGAAGAGCAAGCTAAAATAAGGACTTTGTTTCATAATTTCCTATCACCGAGAAATTTAAGGGCAAATATTAACAACCTGAGTTATTTACCCAGGTGGATTATTATTGCTATAGATGTAATGGTGCTGGTTTTTTCGTTCACATTTACATACATGTTGTTTGAAGGAACAGCGTTAGGATATATTGTTACATCACATCATTTTTACTTTGTTGGGAGCTTAATTTTTGTAAATATATTTTTCTTCTGGTTGTTTAGAACCTATTCGGGAATTATTAGACATTCCTCTTATATAGATGCTATCAAACTACTGTTTTCTCAAATGTCAGTTTTGGTCTTCTTTCTGTTTTTTAATCTGGTTTTCGAATTATACGCCGGACATAAAGCTTTTTTAAATACAGCTCTCTTTATTAATTTAGTTCTGTCTTTTTGCGGATTGTTTTTATATCGTGTAATTGTAAAACAGACTTTTGAATTATATTTTTCAGAGAAAACAAGCACTAAATTAATTAGAACAGTCATTTATGGAACTGATGCCAATGCTATTTCTGTAGCCAATGCATTAAAATTTGAAACCCCTTCTCGTTTTAAAATAGTTGGTTTTGTTGATAAGAACAATCAAAATGCATCTAAGAGAATGTTGGATTTACCAATTTTGATTTTAAGAAAAAAATTACCAGCCTTAATGCGTTCCGTTGCTGCAGAAGGTGTAATTATAGCAGATAAAAGTTTAACTAAAGATGAACAGTTAATTATTGTTGATCAATGTTTAGAATTTAATTATAGAGTTTATACAGTTCCTTTGATTTCTGACTGGGAAAATCAAAAAGAAATTTCTCAAAAGGTAAAAAATATCCAGATTGAAGATTTATTAGAAAGAAAGCCGATAGTCCTGGATAGTAAATCAATTTCAAAACAATTAAAAGATAAAACAATACTTATCACAGGTGCAGCCGGATCAATAGGAAGCGAGATAGTAAGACAAGTACTTGGGTTTAATCCTAAAAAAATAATTATTTTAGATCATGCTGAAACTCCACTTCATAATTTATGTTTGGAAACTTTGGGGATGAATTCTGAAACAAAAATTATTGCTGTAATTGCTGATGTAAGAAGTAAGAAAGCATTAGAAAAAGTTTTTAAAACTCATAGCCCACATGTTGTTTTTCATGCTGCTGCTTATAAGCATGTGCCATTGATGGAAGAAAATCCTTCACAGGCAATATTAACAAATATTAAAGGGACTAAGAATTTAGCTGATTTAGCATGTAAGTACTTTGTGAAGAAGTTTGTGATGGTTTCAACAGATAAAGCTGTTAATCCCAGCAATGTGATGGGGGCGCCAGCAAACGAATTGCTGAAAAATATGTACAATCTCTATTTTTGAAAAACCAAAATGAGAATGTAGAAGGTGCAACAAAATTTATTACTACTCGTTTTGGAAATGTTCTGGGATCAAATGGATCAGTTGTTCCTTTGTTTACCAAACAAATTGCAGAAGGTGGACCAGTAACAATTACACATCAGGATATTATACGATATTTTATGACAATTCCGGAAGCGTGTCAATTGGTTTTAGAAGCCGGGGCAATGGGTAACGGAGGCGAAATTTATATTTTTGATATGGGTAAACCAGTCAAAATAATAGATTTGGCGAAGAAAATGATTAAGCTGGCAGGTTTTATTCCTGATAAGGAAATAAAAATAAAAATTGTTGGTTTACGACCAGGTGAAAAATTATACGAAGAATTATTAAACGATACATCTAAGACTTTACCGACTTATCATAATAAAATCATGATTGCACAAGAGATACAGGATGAATATGAAAACCTGCATACTGAAATCGATGAGCTTATAGGAATTGCTGATTTTTATGATAATGATGACATTGTATCTAAAATGAAAAAAATAGTTCCGGAATTTAAAAGCATGAATTCAGCTTTCGAAGTTTTAGACAAATAATTTGCTTAATACATACGAGAAATTCTAAATCAAATATTTAAAAAGGTGTTTTAATAAAACGCCTTTTTTGCTTTTTATACTTTTTGTATTTAAGTAAAAATCTTGTTAATTTTATTGGGCTGAATCGTTTTTTAATTATAATTTTTAAGGGACTAAAAAAAACTTTTTTATAATTTTTAAATGCCTATTATTGCACTCCAAATTGTAATCAAAATAAAATGAAAAATAATAATGTTTCAAATGATTGGCTCTTTGAAATAACACCAAAAAACAAATTTTTCTCACTCAATCTTAAAGAGGTTTGGCAATATCGTGATTTACTTTTCTTATTTGTAAAACGTGATGTAATTACAGTATACAAACAAACCGTTTTAGGACCGCTTTGGTACTTAATTCAGCCTTTATTCACTTCGGTAACTTTTACAATAATTTTTAATAACGTTGCTGGTATAAATACGGGTACAGTACCTCCTTTTTTATTCAATTTAGCCGGGATTACCGTATGGAATTACTTTACAGCCTGCCTTAACGGAACTTCTGATACTTTCAAGTCTAATGCTGGAATATTCGGGAAAGTTTATTTTCCAAGAATTATAACACCTTTATCAGTTGTAATTTCTAATTTAATAAAATTCGGAATTCAATTTCTTATTTTTATAGCTTTCTATTGTTATTACTACCTCATAGGAACAGACCTGAGTTTAAATGGTCTTGTTTTATTTTTTCCTGTTCTGATCATCATTATGGGAATTCTTGGGTTAGGATTAGGAATGCTAATATCGTCAATGGTTACAAAATATAGGGATTTTAGTTATTTAGTTGGTTTTGGAATACAGTTACTAATGTATTTATCTGCAGTAATGTATCCAATGGAATTGCTAAAAGATAAATTGCCAAAATATGGATGGCTTGTTGAATATAACCCTTTAGCATATATAATTGAGACTGCTCGTTATATGCTTCTAGATGTTGGTAAAATTTCAATTCCAGGATTACTTTATACTTTGGTATTCACAATTGCAGTATTTTTTATTGGTCTTTTAGTTTTTAATAAAACCGAAAAGAGTTTTATAGATACAGTTTAAAGCTAATTTTTGATCAGGAGAATAAATTTAAAATTTACAATTAATAATATATTATAATTGGAAAAAGATATTATTTTAAAAGCTGAAAATATCTCTAAACAATATCGTTTGGGGCAAGTAGGAACAGGTACATTAAGCCATGATTTAAACAGATGGTGGCATCAGGTTAGGGGAAAAGAAAATCCATATTTAAAAATTGGGGACACTAACGACCGTTCGACAAAAGGAGAATCAGACTATGTTTGGGCTTTGCAGGATATTAATTTTGAAGTTGAGCGAGGAGATGTTTTAGGGATTATAGGGAAGAATGGTGCCGGAAAATCAACCCTTTTAAAGATATTGTCAAAAGTCACGGCTCCAACCACGGGAAGTATAAAATCGCGCGGGCGAATTGCATCTCTTCTTGAGGTAGGAACTGGTTTTCATGGTGAAATGACCGGACGAGAAAATGTCTATTTGAATGGAGCTATTTTAGGAATGACCAAAAAGGAAATCACTTCAAAAATAGATGAAATTATTGAATTCTCAGGTTGCGAACGTTATATAGATACTCCGGTAAAAAGATATAGTTCTGGAATGACAGTTCGTTTGGCTTTTGCTGTAGCTGCATTTCTTGAACCTGAAATTTTAGTTATTGATGAGGTTTTGGCAGTTGGAGATGCTGAATTTCAGAAAAAGGCTATTGGTAAGATGCAGGATATTTCTAGGCAGGGGGGGAGAACTGTTTTGTTTGTTAGTCATAATATGGCAGCAGTTGAAAATTTATGTACAAAATGTATTTTATTAGAACATGGATTTGTAGTATTTACAGGTAGTACGCCAGATGTTATATCATACTATTTGTCTAATCAAAAGGTAGTCTCGACTAAATTATCTGAGATAAAAGAAAGAAAAGGTAATGGAGTCTTAAATTTTACAGAAGGAATAATTAAAGACAACATTAATCCAATAAATAGTATTGAAACATTTTCTGATTTCGAAATAAAACTAAATTATAATTTGGACCCAAATGTTTTAGTACTAAATAATCGAATTGATATTGGTATTAATAATTATATGGGAGATAGGGTAGCTTGGGTTTCGTCAAGTAACATTATTCATGATTTTGATATGAAAAAAGGAGAAATAGTGTTTAAAATTACTAATTCTCCACTAGCTCCAGGTGAATACGCTTGCAATATTTATGCTGAAATTAACAATGAAGTTTCCGATTGGCTTATTTCTGTTATGCCATTCACAGTTATAGAAAAAGATTATTATAAATCAGGCAAATTGATTCCATCAAATCAGGGTTCTATTTTACTTAATTATAATATTAAATAATATGTTTATGGTTTCAAAGATTAAAAAAATAATTGCAGAAAATAAAGTCAGGCAAGAAGAACAGATATACCAGGCTAAAGAATTGGAGTGGGCACATATCTACCATGATAGTATTAGAGGAAAAAAGTGGATTGAACTTTTACCTTTGAATATAGGGCGATGGGCTGGTAATTATTCCTTTTTTTATGTTTTAAATAGAATATTGTCGGATTATAAACCAAAAGCAATATTAGATTTAGGCTTAGGAGAGTCTAGTAAATTTATTTCAGCTTATTTAGAAAACTATCTTTTAGATTCAAAACATACTATAGTAGAACAAGACGAAGAATGGGCTAAAGAATTTCAATTAAGAGTTTCGCTTGCCAAAAGCTCAAATATTGTTTATTGTCCCATTACGACAAGAGAAATCAATGGATATAAAAGCAATTCATATGATGGATTTGACGAGAAAATAAAAGGAAAGTTTGATTTATATATTATTGATGGTCCATTTGGCAGTGAAAGATATTCGAGATATGATATAATATCTAAAATAGAAGAATTAAATTCAGAAGATGAATTTATTATTTTATTTGACGACACTGATAGAAGAGGGGAAAAAGATACTTTAAAAGAAATTATTAGAATTTTAAAGAATAAAAAAATAAATATTTTTGTAGGTAACTATGTTGGAAATAAAACGAACACAGTTTTAGCTACAAACAAATATAAATTTGCAACATCTTTATAAATGAATGATATGCTTTCACCTATCGTTTTATTTACTTATAATCGGCCTGATCATACAAAACAAGTACTAGATGCTCTTGCTCTAAATGAAGAAGCAAAAAACAGCATTTTATATGTTTTTTGTGATGGTGCCAAGAATGAAGAAACGAGTGATAATTTATCTAAAATAAATGAAGTAAGAAATCTAATCAATAATGAAGATAGATTTAAAGAAGTTATTATAAAAGTCCAAGATAAAAATAAAGGATTAGCAAATTCTATTATTGATGGCGTAACAGATATTGTTAACATTCATGACAAAGTTATTGTCTTAGAAGATGATATTGTAACGTCAAATGGTTTTTTAAAGTATATGAATGAAGCTTTGACATTTTATCACAATAATGAAAAAGTGATGCATATTTCAGGCTTTATGTACCCTCATGAGGAGAAATTGCCAGAAACATTCTTTTTTAATGTTCCACTTTGTTGGGGGTGGGCTACTTGGAAGAGAGCGTGGAATTATTTCGATAATGATTCTTTAAAATTGTGGCAAGATCTTAAATATGAAAACAAATTTAAAGAGTTAGATAAGTTTGGCGGAGACTATCTTAGTAGTCAATTAGCGCATAATATATCTGGAAAATTAAAAACATGGTTCATAAAATGGCATGCCTCTGTACTGCTAAATAATGGTTATACACTTTATCCTAATAAATCTTTAGTAGATAATATAGGATTTGATAATACAGGAGTTCATAATAAACAAACAACACAATTTCAAAATTTGACCTTGGCAGAACAAATTAATATTGGTCCCATAGATTTTAATGAGAATCAAGATGCTGAAAGAGTTGTAAAAATGTTTTATAATAAATTATTAAATCCTGTTTCAGTTCAAAAGAATATAAAATTAAAAACAAGACTAAAGTATAAGATTAGAAGATTGTTTTTTAAAATATTTCCTGATATAAAAAAAGCTTTAGACGAAAGAATTGAGGCTACTGGGATAATTAATAATTCTTACACAGGTGATCACTGTAAAATTTATTCTAAATACAGATTGTTTAATTCAATAATTGGAAGTTACACATATGTAGCAGAAAATTCAATTATTAGTAATACAATTATTGGTAAATTTTGTTCAATAGGTCCTAATTTGATTTGTGGCTGGGGAATACATCCAACTAATGCCTTATCAACACATCCAATGTTTTACTCGACAAAAAAACAAAATGGCACATCTTTAAGTGAAATTGATAAAATTGAGGAAACAAAAAATATTATTATTGGCAATGATGTATTTATAGGCATGAATGTGACTATTTTGGATGGAGTTAAAATTGGGGATGGTGCTGTTATAGGTGCTGGTGCAATAGTTTCTAAAGATATACCGGCCTATGCAATAGCAGTTGGAAATCCTATTAGAATCATTAAATATAGATTTGATGATGCAAAAATTAATCAGCTTTTGAAAATTAAATGGTGGGATTTTGCAAAAGAAGATTTGCCTTTAGTCGAAAAATACTTTTTCGAAGTAGAAGAATTTATCAATAAGATGAAATAAATAATTCTTTAAATTTTAAAAATAAGATAATAAAAATGGCGTTAATTTCAATCATCACCATTAATTATAATAACCTCGAAGGTCTAAAAAAGACTATGAACAGTGTTATTAATCAAACCTGGCAGGAGTTTGAGTATATTGTTATTGACGGGGGATCGACCGATGGCAGCGCTGCTTTTATTGAATCTAAAAATGATAAGATTGACTATTGGGTGAGTGAAAAGGATTCTGGAATTTATAATGCCATGAATAAGGGAATTACTAAAGCAAATGGTGAATACTTATTATTTTTAAATAGTGGAGATCATTTTTTTTCAGACATGGTTTTGTCGGAAAATTTATCTAAAATAAGTGATTATGATTTGATTTATTTTAATGTTTTATTAATAGATAAAAAATCTGCAAAAACAATTTCATATCCGGAAAAATTAACTTTTTCTTTCTTTTACGAAAGAACATTATGTCATCAAGCAACACTAATTAGAAAGGAACTTTTTAGTATAATGGGGCTTTACGATGAAAATTTGATATTTGTATCTGATTGGAAATTCTTTATTTTAAGTATATGTAAATTTAATCATTCCTATGTGAGGATAGACTCTGTTTTGTCAACCTTTTATTTAGATGGATTAAGTTCTGTTCCAGAAAATAAGAAGCAAATTAAATTAGAAAGAATAAAAATTCTAAAAGAAGAATTTAGTGCTTTTATGAGTGATATTTATGAGCTTGAAAAATATCAAAATCTAATTTATAGTTTGCGAAAATCAAAGAAACTTAATTTTCTAATAAAATTAGGTTTAATAAACAAATTTTAAAAAATGCTTCATCAATTATGCCTCTTCCTGTAATTTCCGTCATAGTTCCATGTTATAATCAGGCTCAATATTTAGATGAAGCTCTCAATTCAGTGCTTAATCAAACGTATGAGAATTGGGAATGTATAATTGTTAATGATGGAAGTCCCGATAATACAGAATTTGTTGCACAAAAATGGTGTGCAAAGGATATCCGTTTTAAATATATTTTTCAAAAAAATGCAGGTCCAAGCGTTGCTCGTAATTCTGCTATAGAACAAGCAAAAGGAGAGTTCATACTACCACTAGATGCAGATGATAAAATTGCTCCGGAATATATTGACTTAGCATTAAACGCTTTTAATAATGAAAGTTCTTTAAAAGTAGTTTATTGCAAAGCTGAAAAATTTGGAGATGAGCTTGGATTATGGAATTTGAAACCTTTTTCCCTTTATAACTTAAGCAAGAAAAACATGATTTTTTGCTCTGCTATTTACAAAAAAAGTGATTGGAAAAGAGTAGGAGGATATGATGTTAAAATGGATAGGGGAATTGAAGATTGGGAGTTTTGGATTGCTATATTAAAAGATGGGGGTAATGTAAAGCGTTTAGATTTTATTGGATTTTATTATCGCATAAAAAAGATATCCAGACATAAACAGTTTGATGAAAAAACAGAAAAAAATACAGTTGAATACATGTGCATCAAACACGCTGATTTTTTTGTAAACCAATTAGGCTCATCTATAGAACTAAACAATGATTTAGAACAAACCAGGAACGATTATAGGCGAAAACTTAAAAGCAAAAAATTCGTTATTGATGTTTTTTGTAATACTTTTTTTGGTTTTACAATTTTTAATAATAAGAATGATTTATATTAAATAATGTTAGTCTCAATAATAATTCCCGTTCACAAAACTATAGATTACTTTAAAAGTTGTGTAGAAAGTGCGCTATTGCAATCATACAGCCATATTGAAGTACTTATAGCTTGCAATGGAGAATTGGAAATTCAAACTTGCAAGGATTTTTTAAATATAAATGACACAAGACTTATTTATTTAAAAACAAACCCCGGTCGACATAATGCGAGAAATGAAGCATTATTAGTGGCTAAAGGAAAATATATTCAATTTTTAGACTATGACGATTTGTTATTTTTAGAAAAAATTGAAACCCAAGTTTCGCTATTAGAAACTACAGAGAGTAAGAAAGCAATTTCTATTACAAAATGGAAAAAGTTTAAAAATGAATTAAACGAAAGTTATAATTTTCCATATAATAACATATTTGAAGAAGAGAAAATTGATGCCCGAAAATTAATTCGGAAATTATCAGTTAATGGAGGTTTTATTGCCACTGGATCATGGTTAATTCCTAAAGTTTCAATTGACAATATCAAATGGATAGACAGTCCGAATGATGATGCTGTTTTTTTATCAGGCATATTAAAACAAAATCCTGAAATAATAATGGTTTCTGAAACTTATGCAGGGTATAGAATTCATGATGAAAATACAAGTTCTTTATTTAAAAAATCAGAATTAGATAAACTTTTAATGAGTTGGGAATTGATTTACCAGAACTTGAACGCCCTGAATATATTCGAAGTAAATCTTTATTTGTATAAAGCATATTTAAATTTAATACGTTATTCCAAAGTCGTGAATGGGTATCGAATTCTATTTATAATTTATAAAACACTAATGTTTGGATTTAAATCTAAACTTGGTTTTAACTTGGTTTTAGATCTAAAAAGAATGTTACTTAAATAAGAGAAATTGAAATCAAAAATACTTATAATAGGCCCAATTACGGATTTTGGAGGAAGAGAGTTAGAAGTAGGCTTTGTTTCTAATGTATTGTCATCAAAATATCAAGTTGAGGTATGTTCTACTGTGACTATTTCAAAAAATACTCAGGTTTTAGATTTTAGTAAAAGTCTTCCCGTTTTTTCTTTAAAAAGTAAAGTATTTAAAAACTTCGGGGTGATTAAATTTCTAGCCTTTATTAGTTATTTAAAGAACAATTTTAAAGGGTCAGTTCCGGATTATGCCAATAACGAATGGGCCAAAAAGCATTATAGTTATGATGCTAAAGCCTTAAAAGTTTTAAATACCCTGATCCCTAAATATAATTTGGTTATTTTTTTTGGTCAGTTATCATCGAATTACATAAAAGAGATTATCGAAATTTGTCATCATAATAAAATCAAATTTGTTTTTAGAACAACAGGTAAAATTTTAGATTATCAGAATTATGATTATTTAAATTATGTTGATTTATTTATTCATCATTCTGCAAACAATGCAAATGGTCTTAAAATAAATGCCCATAACTATACAGTAATTGATCAATGTGCTTTTAATGAAGAAGAATTATTGAAAATTCCTGTAGTAAAAAATAAAGTGAAAACATTTTTGACCATCGCACGTTTAGAAAAAGAAAAAAACATTGATATCGTTATAAAAGCTTTTTTAAAGGTTTCCGACAATGATAAATTAATTATTATTGGTGAAGGATCTGAATATAATAATCTGAAAAAACTAGCGAAAAATAATGAGAATGTTGTTTTTACGGGATTTATAGCGAATCATAAAACAGCTGATTTTTTTAAACAGGCAGATTGTATTATTATTTCGCATTACGATTTTGAAACTGGTCCTTTAACAGGTATTGAAGCTATGGCAAGCGCAAGATTAATTTTGTCAGCAAAAACCGGTGCCATGGAGGAGCGATTCAAAGGAATTAATATCTCCTGGTTTAATAATACAGTAGAAGATTTATCTGAAGAAATGATGAAAATCAAAAACATTGATGCAGATCAGGCTGAAAAATTATCGATCGAAATTAGAGAAAGATATACTTCACGTTTTTCGAAAGAAAATATTAATGCACGATACTTAGAAGTAATAGAAAAAGTAATGGCCATATAATGAGAAAAGGAAAAAATATTTCAAAAGATATTTTATTACCGGTTTCGGATTCAAATCACCGAGTAATAATTCCTTTGTATATACCAAATGAAGAAGATTATTATAAAGATGCTTTTACCATCTTTACCTATTGTCTGACTTCAATTCATAAAACTTCAATTTCAAATATAAAAGTTTCGGTAATAAGCAATGGTTCTTGCAGTAGCGTAAATGCTAAATTATTTCAGTTACAAGAAGAAAAGTACATTGATGAACTAATAATTGAAAAAGAAAGTATTGGCAAAGTAAACAGTATTTTAAAAGCATTGCGTACAGCCGAAGAACGTTTAGTAACAATTACAGATGCAGATGTTTTGTTTGATAATGATTGGGAAAAAGAAGTTTTAGATGTTTTTAATACTTTTCCCAAAGCGGGATCGGTAAGTCCTGTTCCTGTTTTCAGAACCCATTTTAGATTAACATACAATATCTGGTTTGATAATTTATTTTCATCACGATTAAAATTTCGTCCGGTAAAAGATCCGGAAAGCATGACATTGTTTGCTAATAGCATAGGATGGCCATGGCTTGATCTCAAGTATAAAGATGTTATTGCAACTTTAAAAAGTAAAGAAGAAACTATCGCAGTTTTAGGAAGCTCTCATTTTGTATGTACCTATAAAAGAGAAGTTTTTTCTAAAATACCTAAAGAAAATACGATCTATAAATTAGGTGGTGATAGTGAGCATTTGTACACAGATCTACCAGTTCTTAAATTAGGAGGATATCGTTTGGCGACTTATGGTAATTATGCGTACCATTTAGGAAATGTTTTAGAAGACTGGATGACTGAAAAGCACATTGGGTTAAAAGAAGAAGTCAAAAAAACTCAAAATATTGAAACCTTAAAAGTATTAAGTGCCAGGCCATTTTATTATTTTTTTACTGAAAAAGTTTTTAAAAAGTTTCTTAGATATCCAGTGCTTTGCAGATATATATTAAAAAGAAAAGGGCTTTCAGAAAAACAATTAAATGATTTACTACAATGATAACAATAGTTCTAACCAATCGTAACCGTGATTTACAGACTGTAAAGAATTGTTTTGATTCTCTCGCAGAGCAATCAAATGACGATTTCGAATTGTTTTTTGTAGATTATGGATCAGATCAAAATTATGTCGATGATTTAAAACAATTGATCGCAAAATATCCTAAAATCAAATCTATAATTTCTCCGGTTTCCGGGCAGTTATGGAATAAATGCAGAGCCATAAATATTGTATTGAAAAAATGCAATACACCTTATTTTTTTGTTGGAGATATCGACATGCTTTTTCACCCTGATTTTATAAATAAATTGCATGAACTTAAAAATAAAGATAAAGCAACCTACTTTCAAGTTGGTTTTTTAAGTCAAAAAGAAACTGCACTTCAAAGAGATTTTCATAATGCAACGGTAGATTTTACTTCAAGAAAAGAAGCTACCGGAATGACCTTGTATCCAACTCAATTGTTGAAAGAAATAAATGGTTACAATGAGTTTTATCATGGCTGGGGCGCCGAAGATACAGATGTGCACATTCGACTACACAATCTCGGAATTAAAATTGATTTTTTTGAAAAAGAAGTTCTGTTAAAACACCAATGGCATCCAAAAACATACCGAACTAATTTAAGCACAGATCCATATCATTTTGAATTGGAAAGAATAAATCATTCCTATATTCAGATTTCTCAAACCAGCAAACAAACAAAAGCAAATATTAACCAGCAGTGGGGAGTTTTACCGGAAGAAAAAGAATATTCTAAATTATCAGATCAGCCGGATTTTACAATTGAGATCGAACCAGAAACTTCAAAAGTAAATGCATTATTAGCACAACTGGATAATTTTGAGAATAAAATGGTTTCAATAATAGTTAAAGACACATCTGACAGCAATAAGAGAAAACAATTTGCAAAAAGAATATTAGGAAAAAAGTATCTGAAATTTTTACCGATGAAAAGTGTAAATAATGCGATATTACAGGAAATTGTAATGCATTACAGGAATCTGCCATATCAATATTCATTCGACCAAAATACAAATCTAATTACCCTTAAAATTTATTTTCGATAATGAAGATACTTATGGTTTCAATTCCATCACTCCATTTTTTTAGATGGACAAGTCAGCTTCAGGATTCTGGACATGAAGTATATTGGTTTGACATTACCGGAATGAGTGAAAAGTCTGAAAGGCTAAATTGGGTATCTCAAAAAGTAGGCTGGAAATTAAAATGGAATTACCCCGGAAGATTGTTTGTAAAGAAAAAATTTCCAAAAGTCTATCAATTTCTTCAATATTTTAATGAGTACAAAACGGCATCGGTTTTTGAAAAATATTTAAATGAAATTAAGCCCGATGTTGTTCATAGTTTTGCTTTATATCTGTCATGTACTCCCATTATTTCTGTAATGGAAAAAAAATCAAATCAAAAATGGATATATTCTTCCTGGGGAAGTGATTTGTTTTATTTTCAAAATGATAATAAATATTTAAAAGATATCAAACGGGTTTTGCCAAGAGTCAATTATTTGTTTACAGATTGCAAAAGAGATTATGAAATAGCAAAAAAATATGGTTTTTCGGGTGATTTTCTTGGTGTTTTTCCTGGCGGAGGCGGATTTGATTTGGCTCATATGGAACAATTTAAATTACCTGTCGACCAACGAAATGTCATTCTGCTCAAAGGTTTTCAAGGAAGATCGGGTAGGGCTATTTCGGTTTTAAAAGCAATGGAATTTCTTAAAAACGAACTTTCCGATTATTCGATAGTTGTTTTTGGTTCGGATAAGGAAACTTTAGATTATGCAAAAAAGTCGATACTAAAAGATTGGCCCAATTTCCAAATAATAGGAAAAGTTTCGCATCAGGAAGTTATAGAGCTTATGGGAAAATCTAAAATCTACATTGGTAATAGTAATTCAGACGGAATTCCGAATACTTTACTCGAAGCCATTTGCATGGAAGTTTATCCTATTCAGTCAAATCCGGGTGGCGCAACCGCTGAAGTTATAAATCATGGCGTTAATGGCTTGCTAATCGAAAATTGCGAAGATGTTTCTGAAATCAAATCTAAAATTCTAGATGCTATTTACCGCCTGCCTGAAACAGATTACTTAAAAAATGATCTGTTACAATTAGAATACAATTATTTAAAAGAAAAAGTAAAAGACAGCTATAATAGCTTAAACGCTAAGTCAATAGAAATTAAAAATTAATTTAAGTGCAAAAAAGTATTTCAACTCAAGAAGATATTAAACAATTAATTATTGATATTGAGCAAAAATGGCCTGTAGATTTATGGAATATTAACGGCATTGATATTTGGCCTTATGTTAGAATTAAGATATATATAGATTTCTTAGTTCAAATGAATAAATCAAACGTATCAACTGACAGCAATAAACAAACTGAGAAGAAAAAATCTAATTTCATAGTCCGTATTTTTTTAATGATTTTAAAAATAACGGGGGCTTTCGTGAGATTAATTGCATTTTTTTTAAGGTTGAGAAACAAAAAGATTTTATTTTTTGGTTCACATATTCATAGGGTTTTAAATGATGATGCTTATTTTAATAGATTTTATGATTCAATGATTGAGCATCATAAATTGGAGGATGAGGTTTATATGGTCGAATATCAAAAAACCTATGACAAGATGTACAATGCGAATGCTGTAATAGAATTAAAAAAGCATTTGAATGATTTTACTTTATTATCCAAGTTGTTTTCTGGTTTCAGAAAAAATAAAAATACTGTGCATTTAGAGGGGTATGAGGAGTTTCACTTATGGCTGTCATCACATTTTTTTGAATTGAAAAGAGTAAGGATTTCAGAGAAAGAATTAATTAATTGGACCAATAAAATAAAATCGCTTAAACCATTTTATAGATTATTCTATAAAATAGTAAAACCGTCTAAAATAGTTTTTCTTGGATATTATGGATTGGATGATTTAACAGCAGCCCTGTTAGTAGGAAATGATTTGAAAATTACAACAATAGATTTTCAGCACGGACCACAAACTAATATTCACATGGCTTATACAAGCTGGACAAAAGTGCCAAAAGAGGGTTTCAATATAATGCCTGTTGAATTTTGGAACTGGGATTCAAGATCAAAAAGCAATATTGAAGAATGGGCATCTACAACACAAAACGTTAAGTCAATATTGGTGGGGCAGCCCTTTGTTTCGTATTATCTAAACAAATACAAAACAATAGAGAAAAGTGATGAAAAACAAATTTTTTATAGCTTACAAACCACTCCATTTTCTATTGAGGATATGATTACTCCTAAAATTATTTCACTGATAAAAAAAACAGAATTGAAATGGATTTTTAGATTGCATCCAAGAACTAACATAAGTCTGCAGGAGCTAAATGATTTTTTAATTTTAAATAATATTAATGATAAAGCCGTAGCTCAGGATGCATTTCAAACTCCCTTACCAGAATCACTTGTTCGTTCTTTCTTGCATGTTACAAATTATTCCGGTTGTTTAATTGAAGCTTATTTAATGGGAATCCCATCATTGTTAATTCATAATATGGGGAAAGAAATGTTTAATTTATATATTGATGATAAAAAAGTGTTTTTTATTGATCAAAAGGAATCAAATTTCGAATCAGATTTTTCTATTCTTATTGAAAATATAGGACGAAATAGCACGGTGAATACAGCGTTAGAAGTTTATAATCCCTTAGCATAATTTAATTGTTAGGATGTTAATTAATATTGAATTTTGAATACAAAAGAAAATTTTTTGTGGATTTCTAACCTTCGTGTTATTGCTGTTATAGCAGTTATTTTTGTACATACAGCATCGCCGTTAGTAATGAAATTTGGTGTGTTGTCAAATCAATTGTGGAATTATGCCAATTTTTATGATGCGATATTTCGCTTTTGTGTTCCTGTATTTGTTATGATATCGGGAGCATTATTGCTGAATAAAGAATATGAATTTAGAACTTTTTTTATTAAACGTTTTATAAGGATTGGCTTGCCTTTCTTGTTCTGGAGTATTTGTTATGTTTTATATTCGATATTTATAAAAACAGATGACTACAAAAAGCTGCATTTTTTTGGAATCATTAAAAAACTAATCAGATCTGTTTATTTCGGAAGCGCTTATCATCTTTGGTACGTATACATGCTTTTCGGATTAATATTAATTATCCCAATTTTGAATGTCTGGATTAGCAAAGCCAAAAAAAGTGAAATTCATTATTTTTTGTTGCTATGGTCCATAACGCTGCTATTTAAGAATTTTGGCTTTGAAAACTACAAACCTGCAATAGATTTGTCGTATTTTTCGGGATATGTTGGTTATTTGGTATTAGGATATTATTTGTCTGTAATAGAGATTAAGAATATAAAAAAATGGAGAATAATAGCAATATTGGTTTTTATTTTAGGTTCACTTATTACCTTTTTTAGTACCTATTGGTTTTCTGTTTCAAAAGGTAAAATCGATAGTTCATTATATGATTTTTTTAGTTTTAATGTCCTTCTTGCCTCAATAGGAATTTTTATATTTTTTAGATTGTCTAATTTTTTAAATAGCAAAACCAATGTTGTTTTGGTTCAAATTAGCAATTTGAGCTATGGTATTTACTTAATCCACGTTTTGGTTTTATCAATATTAGATAGTTTTGGCATAAACGCATCATTTATTAATCCAGTAATAGGAACTCCAATTACAGTTTTTTTATGCCTTAGTATTTCAACCCTCATTATAAAAATAATAAATACAAATAAGACTGGATCTTACATTTCAGGCTAATTCTCTTTTTATTTAAATGAAACTTTAATAAACATAAACTTTATTATTACAAAGTGCCTTTTTTTAACTTTTAAAATTACTTTTGAGGCATTAAAAAGTATTACTTATGAAAAAAACAGCCATTATTCCGCTTCGTAAAAATTCTAAGGGAATTCCAGGAAAAAACAAGAAAAAAATGTTAGGCCGCCCGCTTTTTTCATGGGTTCTGACAGAAGCTATTTTTTCGGAATTAGATGAAGTTTACATTTTTACAGATGATCAGGAAATAATCGATTATATAAATAAAGAATACCATTGGTCGCCAAAAGTAAAAGCGCTTTTGCGTAATGATGAAAATGCATCTGATACAGCCTCGACAGAAAGTGTGATGCTGGAGTTTGCCGAAACTATTAAATACGATTTTGATATTCTGTGCTTATTACAGGCAACTTCTCCAATGACAAAGGCAGTTGATATAAATGCCACGTTAAATGAAATTATCGATAATAAAAAACAATCTGCATTAACGGTTGTAAATACGCATCGCTTTATATGGAATTCTGATGGAACATCTCAAAATTATGACGTTTTTAAAAGACCGAGACGCCAGGATTTTGATGGTTTGTTAATCGAAAATGGTGCAGTTTATACCACAACAAAAGAAGCTTTTTTAAATTCAAAAAACAGAATAAGCGGTTCAATTGGTTTGGTAAAAATGCCTGAAGAATCTCTTGTTGAAATAGATAGTACATCTGATTGGCATATCGTTGAAAATTTATTGGCAGAACGCCAGAAGAAAAGTAAAACACACCAAAAAATTGAATACTTAATACTCGATGTCGATGGTGTTTTTACCGATGGAAGTGTTTATTATAATGCTGATGGAGAAATGGCCAAAAGATTTGATATGCGAGATGGAATGGGATTGGAAATTATCAGGCAAAATCAGATTCAGGTCATTGCAATAACATCCGAAAATTCTGATTTAGTTGCGCAACGAATGAAAAAATTGCAGATAAACGACACATTTTTGGGGGTAAAGGATAAATTTTCGTTTTTAACACATTTTCTTTTAGATAGAAATAGTAGTTTTGGCGCCGTTGCGTACGTAGGAGATGATGTAAATGATTTGGCAAATATTTGTAGTGTTGGATGGTCTTTTGCACCGGCAAATGCAACCATTACCGTAAAAGCAAATGCTGATTATATTTTAACCCATGCATCTGCATCCGGAGCAATAAGAGAAACTTGTGAAATTTTAATAAAATATAATAAACGTTATGAAGGAATATAAAAAACCTTATGTGATTGCCGAAATTGGATGTAATCATAAAGGCGAAATGTCAATAGCAAAGGAATTAATTAAAATTGCTAAGATTTTTGGAAATGCAGACGCAGTTAAATTTCAAAAACGAAATAATAAAGAACTTTTAACAGAGGAACAATACCACGCTCCCCATCCAAATGCATTAAACTCTTATGGAGATACTTATGGTGCGCATCGTGAATTTTTAGAATTTGATGTTAACCAACACCGCGAATTAAAAGAATATTGCGAAGAAATTGGTATTGTTTATTCAACATCAGTTTGGGATACTACTTCTGCAAAAGAAATTACATCATTAAATCCGGAATTCATTAAAATTCCTTCTGCATGCAACAATAACTTTGATATGTTAGGGTGGTTATGCGAAAATTATTCTGGCGAAATTCATATTTCTACAGGTATGACTACTAAAGATGAGACTGATATTTTAGTAAACTATTTTACTGAAAAAGGTAGAAACAAAGATTTAGTATTATACAATTGTACTTCAGGATATCCGGTTCCATTTGAAGATGTTTGTTTGTTGGATATCAATTTGTTAAAACAAAAATACGCAGATAAGGTAAAACATATTGGTTTCTCTGGTCACCACTTAGGAATTGCTGTTGATATTGCGGCTTATACTTTGGGAGCAAACATTATAGAAAGACATTATACTATCGACAGAACCTGGAAAGGAACTGACCATGCAGCATCTTTAGAACCAATGGGTTTACGCAAATTATCTCGTGATTTAGACGCTGTTTATCAGGCATTAACTTTCAAATCGACTGATATATTGCCAATTGAGCAAGTCCAAAGAGATAAATTAAAGAACAAAAAAGTCTAAGACGAATGCTTTTTTCAAACAGAATTAGAGTTTTTTGGTGGAACGAAAAAATTATCCAGGGTAAGTCTAAAGAAAACTATGGAGATGTTTTGGGTAGATACCTTGTTGAAAAAATCTCTAATAAAAAAGTTGTTTTTGCATGGCCTAAAAAATTCTCTTTTTTAGATTGGTTTTTACCAATTTATGTAACGATAGGAAGTATTTTAACCAATGTAAATCATAAATGTATTGTTTGGGGCAGCGGAATTATCAGTAAAGATTCTAAAATAAAAAATGCTGTTTTTTTAGCTGTTCGCGGGCCTCAAACTCGAAAATATTTGTTAAGTCTTGGATATAAAGTTCCCGAAATATATGGAGATCCGGCTTTACTCTTGCCGGATTATTTTAATCCTGAAGTTACTAAAAAGTACGAGTACGGCATTGTACCGCATTACAATGATTATAAAATAGTTCAAAGCTGGTTTCAGGGACAAAATCATATCAAAATTATAGATATGATGACCAATGATATCGAGTCTAAAACTATTGAATTTTTAGAATGTAAAAAAGTGGTTTCGTCTTCTTTGCACGGAGTCATTATAGCACATACATATGCTATTCCGGCAGTTTGGCAGCCGTTTTCGAATGGTGTTTTTGGTGATGATATCAAATATCAGGATTATTTTGAGTCGGTAAAAATACCTTCATATAATCCATCAATTCGAACAAACGAATTCTCAGAGATAGAATTAGAGAAATTATTTGTAGAGAATGTTAGTTTGCCTGATAAAGAAGTTATAGAGTCACTGAAAAAAGGTTTAATGGCAGTTTGTCCTTTTAAGAATTAGTTTAAGAATAGAAAATATTATTTTAAAATACCACTTAGTGTTTAGGTTATGAGTAAAAAAGTATTTGTTTTTTTTCCGGATGGTGTAGGACTACGCAATTTTGCTTTTACAAAATTTAAAGAAATAGGAGAAGAAAAAGGGTATGAAATCGTTTACTGGAATAATACTGTTTTTTCTTTAAAAGAGGAGTTAGGATATGATGAGGTTAAAATCGAAAATCATACGACGCATCCTTTAACGCCTGTTTATTCGAGAATAAGAAAACATATTGAATTAAATGTTTCTCAAAAAAAATTCAATGATAAAGTCTACGAAACCTATAAATTTCCATTTAGTTACAAAGGTCTCAAAAACACTTTAAAAACCTTATACACTAAATTGCTGATTGGTTTTAATTCTTCAGAAAAAGGAATTGTAAGGATCAGAAAGCGTATCAATGCCCTGGAGCGTTCCACTACAAAATATCAATATTGTAAAGCACAATTACAAGAACATAAACCTGATTTAGTTTTTTGCACCACACAAAGAGCAACACAATCTATTAGTGCTTTATTAGCAGCCAAAGATCTGGGTATTCCCGTAGTGTCTTTTGTTTATTCATGGGATAATGTGCCAAAAGCAATGCAGGTTGTCGAAGCTGATTTTTATTTTGTGTGGAGTGATTTAATGAAAGAAGAAGTCCTGAAATATTATCCTTTTGTACAAGAATCTCAGGTTTTTGTAACTGGTACGCCTCAGTTTGAACCTCATTACGACCAAAATTTGTTTAAAAGCAGAGAAGAGTTTTTTAATGAAAACAATTTAGATACTTCTAAAAGATATATTTGTTTCTCTGGCGATGACGAAACGACTTCTCCGCTAGATCAATATTATCTGGAAGATCTGGCAAAAGCAGTACGAAATTTAAATGCAAAAGGCGAAAATGCGGCTATTATTTATCGTAAATGTCCTGTAGATGTCAGCACAAGATATGACGCAGTTATTGATGCTAATAAAGATGTAATAACTGTTCTTGACCCATTATGGAAACCTGCAGGTAAAAATTGGAATGAAATTTTACCAACCAAAGAAGATTTGGGATTATTACATAACGTTTGTGCACATTCAGAGTTCGTTACAAATGTATGCTCTTCTACCGTTTTTGATTTTGTTGCACATGATAAACCTTGTATTTACTTCAATTACGAACAGCCACAACTAAAAAAAGGAATCAGAGATATCGGTCAGAATTATAAATATGTTCATTTTAGAAGCATGCCTTCTCAGGAAGCGGCAGTATTTTGTACAGATAAGACAACTTTGGAAGATCAGGTAAAACAAATTTTAGATAAAAAATTATCGAATGTCTCAGATGGCAAAAAATGGTACGAAATTGTAGTGGGAAAAAATCCAACACAAGCATCTTTGGCAATTTGGGATACAATCAATCAATGTATAAATAAATAATATGTTTTTCAATTCTATAGCATTTGCTATTTTTCTGCCAATTGTATTTTTTCTGTATTGGTTCGTTTTTAATAAAACAAAAAGCACTCAAAACGCTTTACTAATTATAGCGAGTTATTACTTTTATTCTTGTTGGGATTGGAGATTTCTGTTTCTATTAGTATTCTCTACGTTTCTGGATTATTACACCGGAATCCAGATTGAAAAAGGTAAATCTGAAAAAAGCCGAAAATTTTGGTTTTGGCTTAGTATTATAGTCAATTTAGGATTCTTAGGAATATTTAAATACTATAACTTTTTTGCCTCTTCTTTCTCTGATTTATTAAATTCAGCAGGAATAAAAGCCAGCCCAATTTTATTAAATGTGATTCTGCCGGTCGGAATTTCATTTTATACATTTCACGGTTTATCATACGTCATTGATATTTATTACAAACGAATAAAAGCAGAATATAACTTTGTCGATTATTCCTTGTTCGTAAGTTACTTTCCACTTTTAGTTGCCGGACCAATTGAGAGAGCAACCCATTTATTGCCACAGGTAAAAGTTAAAAGAGAATTTAATTTTGAAACGGCAAAAGAAGGAGTTTATCAAATTATATGGGGATTAGTAAAAAAAGTGGTCATTGCTGATACTTGTGCAACTTATGCCAATGCCATTTTTGATCATTATACATCAATGAACTCGTTTTCATTAATTATGGGAGCCATCTATTTTGCATTCCAAATTTATGGCGATTTTTCAGGATATTCTGATATCGCGTTAGGAGTTTCAAAACTCTTTGGTTTAGACTTATTGCGAAACTTCAATTATCCTTATTTTTCAAGAGATATTGCCGAGTTTTGGAGACGTTGGCATATTTCGCTTTCATCCTGGTTTCGCGATTATTTGTATATTCCGTTGGGAGGAAGCAAAGGAGGACTTTGGATGAAAATCAGAAATACCTTTATCATTTTTGTGGTGTCCGGATTTTGGCATGGAGCCAATTGGACATATGTTGTCTGGGGTTTTATAAACGCAGTTTACTTTTTGCCTTTACTGTTGTCAAATAGCAATAGAAACAATATGGATGCCATTGTTTTGAAGTGGAATTTTGATTCTGCAAAAGTAATAATGAGCATTTTGTACACATTTTTATTAACCTGTATAGCCTGGGTCTTTTTTAGAGCCAGCACAATCACTGATGCTTTTTCATATTTAAAACGTATTATTACAGACAGGCATTTTGGTTCTCAATACCTGGAAAATGAACGTTATAATTATGAATTATTACTATTAATTGGCGTTTTTGTTTTGGTTGAATGGAATAATCGTAACAAAGTCGAACCTCTTTCGGGTAAAAAAAGTTTATTGAAATTGAGCCTTGCTATTGCGGCAATACTTGCATTCGGAACTTATTCAGATTATAAAGAATTCATATATTTTCAATTCTAATGAAGAATTTTTTAATTTATATAGCCAAGATTATTCTTGTAACAATCTTACTGGCTATTGTTTTAGACGGACTTTATAGTGCGATGTTCATACAATGTAAAAACCGGGGAAAGATAGATCAGATTTATAATTCAGAAGGAAGGAAATATGATGTAGTGATTTTGGGTTCATCAAGAGCAAACAATCATTTTGTAGCTCCAATGTTTGAAGAAAAAGGATTAAAAACCTTTAATTACGGCATGAGCGGTTCTCATTTATTTGAAACGGCTCTAATGCTAAAATTGATGATAGAGAGAAAATATCAAATTAAGAATGTAATTCTTGAAGCTGATTTAAACCTTTCCGGCAGTGATCAATCTGAAGGAATCGCTTCAAGATTTTTGCCTTATATTCATAATTCAAATGTTATTAAAGAGCATTTTCAAACACAAGAACATTTTAATGAATTGTATTATATTCCATTTTACAGATATATTAAATATGAAATAAGAATAGGATTTAGAGAAATGTTTTTTAATGCAATTCATAAAAAAACAATTCATTTAAATAATTTGGGATATAATCCTCTGGATGGAGTTGAGAATGGTAATATGAAAAACAATATTGTCAAATTAAATCCCTTGCCGCATAACAAATACTATGAAGAAATTAAAAGTATCTGCAAAGCAAATAACATAAACCTGATTGTTGTAATGACGCCAATGTGTGAAAACGTAAAGGGCATGAATTATTTTGAAAAGGTAAAAAAAGCATATCCTGAAATCCATAATTATGAAAATGCAGTAGTCGAGAATAAATATTTTTCGTCTTGCGGACACATGAATGATACAGGAGCCAGAATGTTTACTGCCAGAATTTTAAAAGATTTTTTTAATAAATAGTAATTTATGAAACGGTTTTTAATTTTTACAGGTAAAATAATTCTTATTACAATTTTGATTTCAGTTGTATTAGACGGAATTTATACAGCAATTTTTATGCGATCTAAGGATCGTGGAAAAATTGAAACCGTTTTTAATTCAAAGGCTGAAAACTATGATGTGGTTATTTTAGGTTCATCAAGAGCAAATAATCATTTTATACCACAAATGTTTCAGGATAAAGGCCTAAAAACGTTTAATTATGGAATGAGTGCCGCGCATTTATTTGAAGCTTCCCTGATGTTAAAATTAATGGTGGAAAGAAAATGGAAAATCAAAAATGTTATTGTTGAAGCAGATCTTAATCTTGCAATTGGTCATAGGTCTAAACCAATTTCATCAAAGTTTTTGCCTTACATTCATAATTCAACTGTAATAAGAGATCATTTTCAGGATGAGGAAAGCTTTAATGAAATGTATTATCTGCCATTTTACAGATATATAAAATACGATTCTAAAATAGGTTTTAGAGAGGCGTTTTTTACGCTCATTCATAAAAGAACTAACGCTTTAGAAAATCTTGGTTTTTATCCGTTGCAAAAAAATAAAAATGGTAATATGAAAAACAATATTGTCAAATTAAATCCTTTGCCTCACAATAAATCTTACGAAGAAATTAAAAGTATATGTAAAGCTAATAACATTAATCTGATTGCTGTAATGACTCCTATGTGCGAGAATGTTAAGGGGATGGATTATTTTGATAAAGTAAAAAAAGCATATCCTGAAATTCACAATTATGAAAACGCAGTAACGGATGATAAATATTTTTCTTCTTGTGGCCACATGAGTGATGAGGGAGCCAAAATCTTTACAGCCAGAATTCTAAAAGATTTTTTTAATAAATAACGTAAGTAAAAAGATCTTTTTAAGATGATAACATACTCTAAAATAGGAAAGAAAGGAAATTTGGGAAATCAGCTTTTTCAGATTGCTTCTACTATCGGTTTGAGCGTTTCAAATAAGCAGCAATATGCTTTTTTAGATTGGAAATTTCAGCAGTATTTTAAAAATAAATTACCACTTTTAACATCAGATTTTTCAAACTTTATAAATGCTGAAGAGAAGAAATATAATTTTCATGAATGGGATATAAAAGATGGAGATTATGATCTTTCCGGTTGGCTTCAAACTGAAAAATATTTTGACAAAGAATTAACCAAACATCATTTTGAGTTCTCTGATTCTTTAACTAATCATATTAAAAAAAAATATGAAAGTGCTTTTACGAAACGAACTATTCTACTTTCAATAAGAAGAGGCGATTTCGTAAATCATCCGGATTATTTTCAATTGCCAATTAACTACTATTTGAATAGTTTAGCGCAATTTTTTCCAAATTGGAAGTCCTGCAATTTGATCATTTTAAGTGACGATATTAAATATTGTAAATTTCATTTTTCTTTTTTAGAAAATGCCTTTTTTGGAGAAGATTTAAATGGTATAGAGCAGCTTTGCCTGGGTTCATTGTGCGATGATTTTATAATAAGTAATTCTACTTTTTCGTGGTGGACAGCCTGGCTGGGGGAAAAAGAAGACTCCAAAGTAATAAGACCATTAAAGAATTTTGATGGCGCAAAAAGTCAGGAACTTAATGATAAAGATTATTTCCCGGAAAGATGGATAAAATACAATCATACAGAAGAGAGAATTAAACTTGAAGATGTCGTTTTTGATATCAAAAGCAAAAAAAATAGCCAAGAAGTTGCAGCATATATTTCGACCTATTTTGATGTGGAAATGAATCTAAACCAGAATGAAACTGAATCCTCCAAAAACACTTATGCTTTAAAGAAAGATTATTTTTTACCTCCTTTGGTAATTTATTCGTCTTATTTAAAATTGAAAGAAGATTCAAATACTTTAGTTCTCAATAACGTAGTTAGATCCTTTAAAGTTTCTAAGCCATTAAACTATAAAGATTTTCTTTTACAAAAAGACTTCGGTTTGTTTTCGACTATTTTTTCATTTTCGAAAACTAAAGAAAACTTAAAGACTCAAAATCCTGACATTTATTTAAAAAGAAATAACAATACAGTTTTTGAGCCAAAAGAATCGATATTATATTTTTCAGCAGGACAATTTTGTGCAATCGGAGCGTATGGTTATAGTTTTAAAAAGTTAGCGAAAAGAAAAGAAATAGAATTAAAAAGAACTATTAAAAAAATACTTTCAATAAAATAATATGGCAGCAAAGCTACATGTCGCATACATTGTTTCTCATTATCCTCATAAAGCTTTTGGCCACGATGGCGGATTAGGAACCAGCGTTTACAACTTAGTTGAAAAACTTAGAATGAGCGATGTTCAGGTTTCTGTTTTTGTATACGGACAAAAGAATGAGTTTGTTCTGGAAGAAAATAATGTAACGATTTATAGTCTTACTGATAGTAAAGTGAAATTGCTTAAGTTCTATTTTAACAGAAAAAAGATAGAAAAGTTTATCAATAATAAAATTCAGGAAAAGGATATCAATATTATTGAAGCTCCCGATTGGACAGGAATTACCGCTTTTATGAATTTTAAGATTCCGCTTGTAATTCGTTTTCACGGAAGTGATGCTTACTTTTGCCATCTCGAAAACAGAAAACAAAAGCCTAAAAATTTCTGGTTTGAAAAATTAGCCATAAATGGAGCAAAAGCTTTTATTGCCCCAACAAGCTTTGCCGGTGAAGTGTCAAAAGAACTATTTAAAATAAAAAATAAAGAGATAAAAACGATTCATTACGGATTAGAATTAAAAAAATTCACAAACGATTCTCCTTTAATTTATGAAAAAGGGATTATTCTCTATGTAGGCACATTAATTAGAAAAAAAGGAGTTTTAGAATTACCCGAAATTTTTAATAAAGTGCGAAAAGAATTTCCGGAAGCAAAACTGGTATTAATTGGCAGCGATGCTTCTGATATAAAAACAAACTCAGGTTCTACATGGCAGTTAATGCAAAGTCAGTTTAAAGCTGATGATTTAGAACATGTAAGTTATTTGGGAAAAATTCCATATAACGAAGTTCAAAACCATATTAGAAAAGCAAATATTTGTGTTTTTCCAACTTTTGCAGAAACTTTAGGAATGGTTACCATAGAATCAATGGCCATGCAAAAAGCCGTTGTTAATAGCAATATTGGCTGGGCACAAGAACTTATTATTGATGAAGAAAGTGGTTTTTTAGTACATCCGGAAAATCATAATTTATACGCCGAAAGAATTATACAGCTGTTAAAAGATGATACTTATTGTTTAAAAATTGGTCAGCAAGCCTTAACAAGAGTCGAAACCAAATTTGATATTAATAAGGTAGTGCTTGAGAATATAGCTTTTTATGAAAAAATAATCGATCAAAACAGAAAGCACTAATGATTGTTATTTATCATCAATACAATAAAGTTGTCACAATTGAACGTGAAGGAAAAAGTATTGCTTTTTCTCAAGCTAGTATTGTTAAAACGCTCTTTGAGGTTGCTTCACAATATCCTGGCGACATACTAATTTGGTGTCATATCGATTTTAAATCAAATCTGAATTTTTCTAAGATTCAGGATATATTTCACCATTCAAAAATAATGGCGTCTTATAATCCTTTTCAAAATTCGTATTTACCGGGAGCGATTGGTTATGTTGAAGAATCACCGTTTATAAAAGTCAATAAAAAAGCAGCATATCCAACCTGGCAAATGAGTAGTTGCGTTGGTGGTATTCACGCTTCAGTTTTAACAGCTTTACAAGGTAATTTTTATACAATCAAAGATTTTGATTATTTCTTGCATTCAATAGCAAAATTACTAATGCCAAAAGGCTTATTGTGTTATTCTGAGCCTGATTTACTGATAGCTTTTTCAGAGATAAGTCAGAAACAGAAAAACAGCACATTTCTATTATTTCGATTTGTAAAACAACATTATAAAACAAGTTGGATTTTTTTGCTTTTCCTGAATTTTTTGTTGTACGAGAAAAAAATAAAGTTCCTGCCGCTTATTTTTAGTTTCTTTTATTCCAGAATAAAAATAAATGAAAATTTGCTGAATGATATTAAAATTCAATCTGCCAGAAAAGTAATTGAGACTGGAAATATAGATGTTATAATACCGACTATTGGAAGAGAAAAATACCTGAAAGACGTATTGATAGATTTGTCCTTACAAACACATTTACCTAAAAACATTATAATTGTCGAGCAAAACCCAGAACCCGAAAGTGTATCAGAACTCGATTATCTTACCAGTCAATCGTGGCCATTTTCTATAAAACACATTTTCACGCATCAGCCTGGCGCTTGTAACGCAAGGAATTTGGCTATAGCCGAAATAAAAAATGAGTGGGTTTTTATGGCAGATGATGATATTCGACTGGAAAAAAACTTTTTAGAACTTTGTTTTTCCTTTATAGAAAATTTTGCTGCAGAACAAGTTACGTTTGGATGTTATGCTCCGGGATATCCTCAGAATAAAAAAATAGGGCAAAAATTTCAATGGCCAAATTTTGGTTCCGGCTGCAGTATTGTAAAATCAAAAAATATAAAAGACATACTTTATAACATTGGTTTTGAATTTGGATATGGTGAAGATACCGATTTTGGAATGCAGCTAAGAAATTCAGGTTTTGATATCCTTTATGCGCCAAATCCGGAAATTCTTCATCTTAAAGCTCCTATGGGAGGTTTTAGAACAAAACCGGTTTTAGCTTGGCAAAAAGATGCGATTCAGCCTAAGCCATCTCCAACAGTGATGTTGTACAAAATATTAAATCTGAGTAAGCAGCAAATTAATGGATATAGAACTGTGTTGTTTTTTAAGTTTTATAAAGCACAAACCATTAAAAATCCATTTTTATACTTCTCTACTTTCAATAAACAGTGGAAGCAAAGTGTATATTGGGCTAATGAATTAAATAATAAAAAATGAAATTTTCGTTAATTATTTGCACATATATGCGTCCGGAGCCGTTGCTTAATTTATTGCATTCGGTTCAGAATCAAATCCTGCATCCCGATGAAATACTAATTATTGATGGTTCTGTAAATGGAGAAACACAAAAGGCTTTAAATAATAAAGAATTTCAGAACCTAAAATATTTCTTAGTTTCTGATATGCACAGAGGGCTTACAAAACAACGAAATTTCGGAATTTCTAAAGTGGCAGAAGATTCAGAAATTGTTTGTTTTTTAGACGATGATACTGTTTTAGAATCAGATTATTTTGCGGAAATTATAAAAACATTTCAAACAAATAATGATGTTTCAGGAGTTGGTGGAGTTGCTATTAATGAATATAAATGGAAACTTCAGGAACAAAATATTTTATATAATAAAAACAAATTTTATTTATTTGAAGGTTACTATTATAAAGAAGGCCTGCGTAATGTAATGAGAAATTATCTTGGCCTTGCCTCAAATTTAGGACCCGGAAAAATGCCGGATTATTCACATGGCAGAACATGCGGGTTTCCGATGACGGGAAAAACGTATGAAGTAGATTTGCTGATTGGGATGTCGATGTCTTTTAGAAAGAGTGTTTTTGATAAGATTAATTTTTCGAGATTTTTTGAAGGTTACGGTTTATACGAAGATGCAGATTTTAGTTTAAGAGCTTTGGAATTTGGTAAAAATGTAATTAATACAAAAGCACATTTGTCACATTTTCATGCCGAATCAGGAAGACCAAATAAATATAAATATGGTATAATGGTAGTAAGAAACGGCTGGTATGTTTGGAGAATAAAAAACCCAACACCCGGTTTTAATGATCGTTTTAAATGGAATGCCATTATAATATTATTAACTGTTATTAGATTGAGTAATGTAATTACAGAAGCAAAGAAAAAAGAAGCGTTTACAGAAGCAATGGGCAGAATCGTTGGCTGGTGGAGTTTGCTGTTTAATAAACCAAAATTTACGAAATGAAACCTAAAGTTTATATTTACGGCCTGTGTGATGTTTTTTATGACGGATACTATATTAAAGGTTTAAGCGAAGTATTTGGAAAAGTACAATATAGCATTTCAAAGTTTCCACGATTCACGCAGGGAACTTTTGCTTTTATAATTGAAGATGGTAATGGGGCTGTTAAAAACGTAATAATAGATTCCAAAGATTCATCCCAAATTGATAAAAAAGCTTTGGATTGGTGTTCTGTTTATGGCAAAGTAAACTATAATATCAAAAATGTAGAGAGTATCAACAAGGATAAAGTTATAGCAATTGGTCCAAGCTTTGGTATTAAAATTTGGAATTTCGTAGAAACAATTTATTATTTAATTTTAAATTTTAGCAGGTTTAGAGATTCAATTCCTTATAAGCGTGGTTTTATTGCCAATTATTGGAGGCAGTATAAAAGATTTTCTTTAAAAGAATATAAAAATGATTCGTCTTCAGATAATTATGTTTTTTTTATGAATAGTATTTGGAAACAAGAACCTGAAACGAATAATAATCGTGCATTGTTTATAAAGTCCTGTAAAGACAATAGAAAAGTATCTTTTGAAGGCGGGTTTGCGGCTCGAAAAGATGGGAATAATTTAGGATTAGATGATTTAGTTTACTCCCAACGTATTTCTTTAAAAGTGTATCTTAAAAAAATTAAAAAATCTGCATTTGTGTTTAATACACCTGCTGTACTTTCATGTCACGGTTGGAAATTGGCCGAATTTCTAGCCTTAGGAAAAGCAATAATTACAACACATCATTACAATAAATTACCGGCAGATTTGCTGGATAATAAACATGTACTGTATGTGAATAATAGCGATGATATAAAAGAAGCAATTAATAAATTAACAACAGATGTTGGTTTAAAAAGAAATTTAGAACTTGAAAGCAGAGAATATTTTGATAAATATTTGGCTCCCGAAAAAGTTATTACAAGATTGTTAGAAAAGATATAAAAATGAAATTTGTAATAATAACACACGTCATACATATTCAGGACGAAAATCAGTATTTGGGCTATGGCCCTTATGTTTCTGAAATGAATATTTGGCTAAAATACGTTGATGAAGTAAAAATTGTTGGATCATTAATAAAAAAAACTCCAACAGTAATTGATATAGCATACAAGCATCAAAAAATTGATTTTGTCAGCGTTCCAAGTTTTAGTTTTACCAGTTTAAAAAATAATTTAATTTCAATTTTTAAATTACCGGTAATTTTTTGGAGAATATTCGGAGCAATGAAAGATGCAGATCATATTCATTTGCGTTGTCCGGGAAATATTGGTTTAGTGGGGTGTATTGCGCAAATATTTTTCCCAAATAAAATAAAAACGGCTAAATATGCCGGAAATTGGGATCCAAAAAGTAAGCAGCCCTGGACATACAAACTGCAAAAATGGATTTTGAGCAACACTTTTCTAACTCGAAACATGCAGGTTTTGGTTTATGGTAATTGGGAAAACCAATCCAAAAACATAAAGCCCTTTTTTACCGCGACATATTCAGAATCTGAGAAAGAGACTTTTCAAAAAACAGGATTTGAGGAAACTATAGAATTTGTTTTTGTTGGAAGTTTAGTTGCCGGTAAAAATCCGATTTACGCCATAAAATTAGTGAAACAACTAATTAAAAAAGAACAAAACGTGGTTTTGAACTTGTACGGAGAAGGAATTGAAAGAAGTGTTTTGGAACAATATATTCAAGAAAACCAATTGTCGAAAAATATCATTCTACATGGTAATCAGGATAAGGAAACAATAAAAAAGGCTTATCAAAAGAGCCATTTTGTACTATTGCCTTCTAAAAGCGAAGGCTGGCCAAAAGCTGTTGCCGAAGCTATGTTTTGGGGATGTGTTCCTGTTGCAACAAAAGTTTCATGCGTTCCCTTTATGCTTGATAATGGAGACAGAGGAGTTTTGTTAAACATGGATTTGGATAAGGATGTGGTTGATATGGAAGAAATATTGATGAATGAAGCAGCATTTTTTAATAAAAGTAAATCAGCTACAGCATGGTCACAAAAATATACGACAGATGTTTTCGAATCTGAAATTAAAAAGCTTTTAGAAAAATGAGAATTGTACAAATTATAGATTCCCTAGAAGCTGGTGGAGCTGAAAGAATGGCGGTAAATTACGCAAATGCTTTAGCTAAAAAAATATCTTTTTCAGGTTTAATAGCCACAAGAAAAGAAGGAACATTAAGAAGTCAAATCGATTCGAAGGTTTCTTACCTCTTTTTAGAAAAGAAAAAAGCTGTTGATTTTCAGTCTGTTTTTCGTTTAAGAAGTTATATTAAAAAGAATAAGATTGATCTTATTCAGGCACATAGTTCTTCTTTTTTTACAGCTGTTTTAGTAAAATTAACGTATCCCAAAATAAAAATTATTTGGCACGATCACTATGGCATTTCCCAGGATTTGTCTTCCAGGAAAAAAACAGGTTTAAAGTTGGGGTCATTCTTTTTTTTGGGTATTATTTCTGTGAATTCAGCTTTAAAAGAATGGGCAATAAATAGTTTATCGTGTTCTAATGTTATTTATTTTCCAAATTTTATTGAAGACTCTTTTAGTTCAAACGAAGAGTTGGTTTTAAAAGGAATTGAAGGAAAAAGAATTATTTGTGTAGCCAATTTACGTCCCCAAAAAAATCATAATTTAATAGTAGATACTGCGAATTTATTTAAAGATAAATTTCCTGATTGGAGTTTTCATTTATTTGGGAAAGATTTTAAAGATGCCTATTCTGAGGATTTAAAGAAAAAAAATATTGATTTAAAACTTGAAAATACCGTTTATTTTTACGGAACAACGAATAATGTAAGTTCGGCATTAAAACAATGTCAGATTGGTGTTTTAGCATCATTATCAGAAGGACTTCCATTAGCTGTTTTAGAATATGGATTACATAAATTACCAGTTGTTGCAACAAATGTTGGCGAAATTTCAAAGGTAATTAGTAATGAAAAAGAAGGATTAATTGCAAAGTCCAACGATTTGAACCAATTTGCAGATTGTATTCAAAAATTGATAAATAATGAAAGCTATCGAATAGAAATGGGAATGAATTTAAATAAAAAAATACTTTTAAATTACAGTCAGGAAGTAATTCTTGAAGATTATGTTTTATGGTTGCATTCTTTGACTAATTTTGAGATTTAATATAGTATTTAAAAATAGATGAAGAAAACCTCACTATCATATGGTTATATAATTTTGATCCATGCATTAATTGCTTTAGCAGTTTTTGCACTTCCTTTTTTATCAAAAATTTATGCCATTGTAGTACCGGTAGTTGGTTTTTTAATTGTTGTAAAAAAGCAAAATAAAAATAATGAAGTTCTTTTAGTAACAGCCTATATGGTTGGAGTTGAGGTTTTTTTGCGAATGACAGGAGGGAACTTTAATAATGAATTCATTAAATTTAATATTATTGGTTTCATGCTTTTGGGAATGATTTATAGTAATTTTTCAACAAAGGCCTTTGTCTTTTGGTTTTTTTTAATACTCTTAATTCCGGGTATATTGATGGCTGTTGCAGTTGCTAATTTTAATACAGACATCAGAAAAGCATTGGTTTTTAATTTGTCTGGCCCTGTTTGCTTAGCGATTTGTGCTGTTTATATGTTTAAACGAAATGTTTTGTTTTCAGATCTGCAAAATATAATCCTGGCAATGGGTTTTCCAATATTTACAACTGCAATTTACTTATTTCTATACAACCCAAGTGTGAAAGATGTAGTAACGGGAACGCAATCTAATTTTGCAACCTCGGGGGGATTTGGTCCTAATCAGGTTTCTACAGTTTTGGGATTAGGAATATTTATCTTTTTTGCACAGCTGCTTTTATTTTCAAAATCAAAAAAACTAATGTTTTTAAATGGGGCTTTGTTACTGTTAATTAGCTTTAGAGCCATAGTTACTTTTTCGAGAGGTGGTGTAATTACTGCAGTTGTTATGATTATGTGTTTATTGTTCTTGTTGTACTATTTTTCAAGTCCAAGAGGCAAAAGTAAATTTACAACAGTCTTCATCGTAACGATTTTAATGGGAATTGGACTCTGGACCTACAGTTATTTGCAAACTGGCGGGTTGATAGAGAAACGTTACGCAAATAAAGATGCCAAAGGGCGAACCAAAAAAGATCGTTTGGGAGGAAGAGAAGAAATTATAGATACAGAATTGAAACTTTTTGTAGATAATCCTGTTCTTGGGGTAGGCGCAGGTATGGGAAAACAGGCGCGAGAGGAATCTTTTGGTATGGAAGCTGCATCTCATAATGAAATTTCACGTATGTTAAGTGAGCATGGTTTATTTGGTGTTATGGGGCTTTTTATATTATTTGTTACACCATTTATTCTTTACTTCGATAACAAACAGCATTTATATTTTCTTTCCTTTTATGTTTTTTGGCTTCTTACTATAAACCACGCTGCCATGCGTACGGCAGCCCCAGCTTTCGTTTATGCTTTGACATTACTATCGGTCAAAGTGAAGATTCCTGAAAAACCTGAAGATTAGGTAGTTTATATTCTTTTTTTTATAATACATTTGTTCTACGTTTTAGCCCCAAACCAAAACCAAATAAACCAATGTTTACAAAAAATAAAATTCATTTCGAGATATCGGAAAGAAAAGTGTTGCTACATGCTTTCGATGCTTTTTTTGTCCTGTTTACGCTATATCTCTTAAATCTGCTTTTTGATTTTCAGTATTTCCAATTTTCAATTACAAATTATTACAGAGAGATTGTTCTAATATCCTATATATACATTTTCGGTTCCATTTTCGAGATGTATAACCTGCAGGTTGCAAGTAATCAGTTTCAAATTCTTAAAAGTACTGTTTTTACCGCAACAACTACTGTGTCAGTTTATCTGTTAACACCTGTTTTATCTCCGGAATTACCCAAAAGCAGAATTGCAATTGTAATATTTTATTTTGCTGTTTTGTTTGCCTTATTAGCATGGAGATACATATATGTTTTTTTTCTGGCTTCTCATCGTTTTGTTCAAAATGTAGTTTTGATATGTGATAAGAACCAGGTTGAAGAACTGGTTTTAGGACTCGAAAATGTTGATCCGCATTATAAAATAATTGGTTTTGTAAATTCAGATTCTGTTTGTGAAAAAGATTTAGATTTTCATTATGTAAAAGAAATTAAAAAGGAAAATCTGGAAGATTTTGTAATCAACCATAATGTTGCCGAGATTGTCATTGCTTCTCAAAAAACAGACGGAATTACAGCCGATTTATACCAGCAATTACTCCATTTGCTGCAATCAGGAAATATTATTCGGGAGTATACGCAAGTATACGAAAGTAAAACACAGCGTATCCCGGTTCAGTATATTGCCAGAGATTTTTACCGTTTTTTCCCTTTTAGCCGTAGCAATAATAATAAATTGTATCTGTTGCTGGCGCGAGTGCTTGAGTTCTTTTTCTCGTCTGTAGGTTTGTTGATATGCATGGTTTTGATACCGTTTATATCTTTTGCAAATCTTTTGGGAAACAAAGGAAAGTTATTTTACACACAAGAGAGAGTAGGTAAAAATGGTGATGTTTTTAAAATCTACAAATTTAGAACGATGGTCGAAAACTCTGAAGCAAACGGAGCCGTTTTTGCAACAGCTTCAGATAAACGTATTACACCATTTGGCAAGTTTATGCGTAAATCGAGAATTGACGAATTACCACAATTTTTTAATGTTTTAAGAGGCGATATGGCAGTAATTGGGCCAAGACCCGAACGTCCGTTTTTTGTTACTGAAATTGCACAGATAATGCCATTTTACGAAACAAGACACGTCATAAAACCAGGACTCACAGGCTGGGCACAGGTAAATTACTCTTATGGTGAATCAATAGAAGAGAGCTTGATAAAATTGCAGTATGATTTATACTATATCAAACACCGAAGTATATTTCTGGATTTAAGCATCACCTTCAAGACAATTACAACAATTGTTTTTTATCGCGGACAATAGTTAGATAATGATAGGAATACGTTTTTTGTTTCGTATTGCTACTCTTACCAAAACAAAACCACTTGTAATTATCATTGGTAAAACAATTATAAAATGAGCTTTATTGATCATAAAGATGCTATAGATTACTAAGAAAATCAAATGTAAAACAGCAAATCGATACGTCCATTTTTTGTTTTTTGCAATGGAGAGAAAAATCAAAATAAGCAATAGCGGACTAAATAAAAGCACATTGTAGTTCATTGATAATTCCAGGTGGAAAGAATAGAACCCAACACAAACAAAAAAGATTCCCATTAAAGATAAAACTAAAAGATAAATTTTGTCTACAGTTTTATTGTGAGCTAACACTATAAAAGCCAAAATGATGAGGTAAGAATAAATATTGTTCCACCATGAAGCCGGTGTTTCTTTTTCGAAAAAAAGAAGCGTTTTGCTTTTGGAAGCTAAAGGTTTATTTTGAAAACTTACTTTCTCTAAACTGTTTTTTAATTCAAATGGCAAAAATATTCTCGTCCCCAATTGGTCTACTTTTGTTCCGAAAATAATGCTTGTGCCTAATTTTTCGTAAAAATGACCATCAAAATAAGGGTATAAAATAGATCTGTAAGTAATGTCTGTGTCGCCTTTTTTCACAATTACATTTTCATTCAAAGTGTTATTGATAATATCGACAACCATCGAAGTGCAATTTTTATCAATAAATTTATAGGTGTAATAGCGATCTTCAGAAAGCAAAGTGGCATTTAATTTATCAAAAAGCTTTTGTTTTAAATCCTGCGAAATAAGCAATTCCTGCTCAAAAACACTTCTTTTTTCAATATTATATTCCTCCATAAATTCAGAGAAAGAGTGTGTGATTACAAAGTATTGTAAGTCTCCCTTGGTGAATTTTGCAACGAAATTTGGAGTCCTAAAATCAAAAGCACCGTAATTATAAACAACATCAAGATTATTTGCCGGATCAGAAACCCTAATCGCCGTATGTCCGAAATAGGAATAGGTTTCATTCCCTAAACCACAAGTAATAACGCTAATTTTTGCATCTTTTGATAGAGGAACACTTTGGCCAAAACCAATACTGAAACTTAGTAATACTAATAAATTAAAAAGTGTTTTAAAATTGACTTTTTTCATGATTAAAAATTTTAAGAAGTTTGATGGTTTTTAATTTTTATCTAAAGATACCTAAATCTACTTTCAAAGAAAAAATATTCGAATACAAAGCAGTACTTTGGTTTCCTAAATCAGTCAGGGCATAATCAACCTGAATGCCTTTGTATTTAAAACCCAAACCAATATTGGGTTGGAAATTTATTTTTTCAGTATTATCCAATTGTGTAACATTTTGGAAATTTCCCGCTCCGGCTCTTAAAAAAACAAGCTCAGTATATCCAAATTCAAAACCTACAGCCGGATCAATGCTCACAACTTTTGATGAGATAATATCGTTTGTTTGTTCAAAACGCATATTCAAATTTGTAGCAACCAAAAGACTGTAATCGTTATGAAATTCTATCTTTTTTGAAACTCCTAATTGTGCTTTTGGTAAGGTAATTTCAGTACTTTCCGGTAGTTCAGTATTTTCTCCCGGTATTGCATTGGCAATTTTTTCGTATTCTTCTTCATCAATATTCCAAACATTATAAGTCGTTGTAATATCACGAAGCATTAAACCAAATTTCCAATCGTTCTTTTCAAACTGCAAACCAAAATCAAAACCAAATCCCCATGAATTGGCAAATTTTCCAATAACACGTCGAATTATTTTTGCATTTACGCCATATTGAAAACCTTCAACAGGCAATTTTCTTGCGTATGAAAAAGTAAAACCATAATCAGCGGTCGAAAACAAGCTAATTCTATTATAGTCAATATTTCCCTGACTGTCGATCAATTCGGTTGTGTCCATAATATCATCAACACCAAAACGAATCATCGAAATTCCCCAGGCACTTCTCTCATCAATCGGGCTTGCATATCCTATATAATCATATTGTGCAATATTAGCAAAGTAATTGGCGTGCATTAATGAAATCTGATGATCTTCAAGATGTGTCAAACCTGCCGGATTCCAATAAACTGAATTTACGTCTTCTGTAGAAGCAACTACAGCGCTCGACATTCCTAATGCTGCGGCGTCAACACCAATGTTCATAAACTCATTCGAATATTTTCGAACAGTTTGTGCATATTGTGTAAAACTCCAAAATAATAAAAGCCCAAAAAGTTTCTTCAACGGATTTTTTTTTGCAAACCGAAGTCTGTTTTAATTTTCATCAAAAATATAATATTTTACTCATCTAATTTCTTCCTTTTAATAAATATTGCAAAAGAGAGATTTTGAAATAAAAAAACTTTTGTAAATTGATTTTAAATGAAATTGCAATAAAGTAAATTGTTCATTTAATTTTAATGTAAATTTTTTAAACTAATGATGTAAATTGTCACATATTATGCGAAATTTGCGCTAACCATAATCAAATTTATAAAACATGAATATCAAAAAACACATTCCAAACCTAATTACATTAATTAATCTATTTTGTGGTTGTATCGCAGTTGTTTTCATTTCAGAAGCTAATTACGAAATGGCTTTTTACATGGTTTGTTTAGGAATCTTTTTTGATTTTTTTGATGGCTTTTTTGCCAGATTATTTAAAGTTTCAAGTCCGCTTGGATTACAGTTAGATTCTTTGGCGGATATGGTAACCAGTGGAGTCGCTCCGGGTTATGTAATGTACAGTTTGTTTACAAACAGCGCACATGAATTAGGAACAAATCCCGCGATTCCTTTTTTAGGATTTATTGTAACATTAGGATCTTGCTATAGATTAGCGAATTTCAATATAGATACCCGTCAAACCGATTCGTTTATAGGTTTACCAACTCCTGCAAATGCACTTTTTATTTTAAGTCTGCCTTTGGTTTTAAAATTTTCAGATTCATTGCTGATGTTAGAGATTTTAACGAACCAATGGGTTTTGTTGGTAATTACTTTATGCAGTGCTTATATTTTAAATGCTGAAATTCCGTTGTTTGCATTAAAAGTTAAAAAATTCAATCTGAAAGATAATGCACTTCAAATCGTGTTTTTATTAGTTTCTTTAGCTTTGGTAGTATTGCTTCAATATATTGCAATTCCGTTAATTATCATTTTTTACGTGCTGTTATCGGTTGTGAATAATATGTTTTTGAAAAAGTAGTTTATTTGAATGGCAAGAAAAACCACTACACGAAGAAATTCTTATTCTAAAGCAAAACCTAAAAGATCTGTTTTTGGCAGCGCCATTCGCTTTATTTTTTATTCTTGCTTAGTGCTGATTTTTTTAGGTACGATTTATCATTATCGTGCAGGATTAGCTTTTTATCTTGGTTTTAAATCAGGGAAAGTTTTAGAAGAAGATGAGGTAGACAAACACCTTTCTGACGTTAGAAATATTCAGGTTTTAGAAAATCACAAAGGAAAAGTGATTGGTATTGACGTATCTGAATTTCAGGGAAAAGTGGATTGGGAAGAAGTTGAAATTTTAGAAGAAAAATATCCTGTAAGTTTTGTTTTTATTCGCGCAACTGCCGGAAACGATAGAGTAGACAGGCAATTTACTCAAAATTGGGCTGGGGCCAAAGAAAACAAAATCATGCGTGGCGCTTATCACTACTACCGCCCGAATGAAAATTCTATAGAACAAGCGAACCTTTTTATTAAAACGGTAAAATTGCAAAAAGGTGATTTACCACCCGTTTTAGATATCGAAAGACTACCAAAAAATCAATCGTTGGATAGTTTGAAAAAAGGGTTAAAACGCTGGCTGACTAAAGTTGAGGCACATTATCAGGTTCGTCCCATAATTTATACAGGTGAACGTTATTATAGTGATTTTCTAAAAGAAGAATTCGGCGAATATTTATTTTGGATAGCAAACTATAATTTCTACAGAGAAAAAATTGAAGACGATTGGCTTTTTTGGCAATTTACAGAGAAAGCATCTTTGCCAGGAATAAACCATCGTGTTGATGTGAATATCTACAATGGCGATTTAGAGCAATTGCAGTTTATAACAGTTGAGTAGAATCCAGTTTTCAGTTTTAATATTTAAATCTGGAAGTTTTGAATCTTATTTTGATAAAAGAGCAATCGGAATTAAAGATAAAAGCGCTATCAAAATTAAAACAGAGTAAGGATTAGCAAAATTTACCGTGTAACCCATCCATTGAATTCTTTTTGGGGGAAGTAATCGTTTATCCTTCGGATTATAATAAAAGCATCCCAAATACCAATTATTTGGGTCTTTGTGCCAATTGTCGTAGTCTTCCTGAGTTGGTTCTTCTGACTTCATGTAGAATTAATATAAGATGTAAAAGAAAAATGGTAAAAAGTATTAACATTTAACTTTTTACCATTCACATATAACTTTATTAAAATTCAAGTTTCTTTTTACGAAGTTCGAAATTTTGTCCAAGATAAACACGGCGAACCATTTCATCTTCAACCAGTTCTTCCGGAACTCCGGCTTTCAAAATCCCACCTTCAAACATTAAGTAGGTTTTATCGGTAATAGCTAAGGTTTCCTGAACGTTGTGATCGGTAATTAAAATTCCGATATTTTTATTTTTCAACTGAGCTACAATTCTCTGAATATCTTCAACAGCAACAGGGTCAACTCCGGCGAAAGGCTCATCCAATAAAATAAATTTTGGATCTGTTGCCAGGGCACGCGCAATTTCAGTACGACGACGTTCTCCTCCCGAAAGTAAATCACCTCGGTTGGTGCGAATATGTTCTAAGCTGAATTCTTCGATCAAACTTTCCATTTTGGCAATTTGTTCTTCTTTAGAAAGTTTAGTCAATTGCAAAACACTCAGAATGTTGTCTTCAATGCTTAATTTTCTAAAAACAGAAGCTTCCTGTGCCAGATAACCAATTCCTTGCTGAGCACGTTTGTACATCGGATAATCAGTAATATTTAAATCATCAAGGTAAATATTTCCCTGATTTGGTTTTACCAATCCCACAATCATATAAAAAGAAGTTGTTTTTCCGGCACCATTCGGACCCAAAAGCCCAACGATTTCTCCCTGATTTACTTCAACAGAAATCCCTTTTACAACACTTCGCCCTTTATAGGTTTTGATTAAATTATCGGCTCTTAGCTTCATTATTTTAATTAGATAATTAGATAATTAGAAAATGAGATAATTGAAAAACTAACTCACATTCAATTTTAAAATTTATTAGAAGAAACAAATTAAAAGTAAAATAATCAATCAGATAAATGAATTAACAAAATATTGCGCTTTCACAATCAGATAATTACAATTTAAGCAATTATCTAATTATCTAATTGACCCATTTTCTAATTTGCAGCTTCTTCTTCCAAAGCTTCCCAAAATTCGTAAGCTCTTCTTAAATGTGGAATTACAATTGTTCCTCCAACCAAAGTTGCGATTCCCATAGCTTCCATCATTTCTTCTTTTGTAACGCCTTCTTTATGACTTGTTTCCAAGTGATATTTTACACAATCATCACAACGTAAAACTGCCGATGCAACCAATCCTAAAAGCTCTTTTGTTTTTACATCAAGAGCGCCCGGGGCGTATGCGTTAGTGTCAAGGTTAAATATTCGCTTTACAATTTTGTTATTGTCAGCTAATAATTTTTCGTTCATTTTAGAACGATAGTCGTTAAATTCTTGTATGATATCAGACATTTTCTTTTAATTTATTTTTATAAACAACTCTTGAAATCAGGATACTCACTTCGTAAATAATCAACATTGGAATTGCTACAATTGTTTGACTTACAACATCGGGTGGTGTTACGATTGCCGCAATAATTAAAATAAGTATTACCGCATATTTCCAATATTTTCTTAAAAATATAGGAGTTACAAGTCCCAGTTTAGTTAGGAAATAAATGATAATAGGCAATTCAAAAAACAATCCACTGGCAAGAATACTTGTTTTTACCATTCCCATATAAGATTCAAGGGTAAATTGATTTTTTACAACATCACTAATGGAAAAAGTAGCGACGAAATTTACCGACATCGGAATTACGATATAATACCCGAACAATACTCCTAAGAAAAAAAGTAATGAAGAAGTGAAAATGAATACTTTAGCATTTTTTCTTTCTTTCTCATAAAGGGCAGGGCTAATAAATTTCCAAAGTTCCCATAGAATATAAGGAAAACTCAAGATGAAACCTGCCAAAAGACACATCCATACAAAAATGTTTACCTGGCCTTCCATTTCCGTATTTTGAATAATGAAATTTAGCTCGGTAATACAAATGCTATCAGCAAAACCTAATTGATGAGATAGATCACAAAACCAGACGTAAGTAAAAAAGGTGGGTCTGATTGGACCTAAAATAATTTGGTCAAACAAATAATCACTTATAAAATAAGTAACAAATGCCATAATGCATATTGCAATTGTACTTCTTACTAATAACCATCTTAGTTCTTCAAGATGGTCTAAAAATGACATCTCGCCAAGGTTCTTTTTTGCCATTATACGATTCCTTCTTTTAAAATGTCATGTAAATGTAGTACTCCCTTGTACTCGCCATTATCAGCAACGATTAACTGTGTTATTGAAAAATCTTCCAAAATATTTAAGGCATCAACAGCCATAGTTTCAGATGATACTAATTTAGGATTTTTTGACATAATATCTTTTGCAGTTAAGTCAGCAATAGTATCTACGTCATTTAGCATTCTTCGGATGTCTCCGTCAGTGATAATTCCAATTATTTTATTGTCTTCAATTACTGCTGTAACACCTAATCTTTTTTCAGAGATCTCAAAAATAACTTTTTTAACAGAGGTATCTGGCGTAACCATTGGTTTTAAAGAGTGTTCGATCATATCTTTTACGCGAAGCAATAATTTTTTTCCTAAAGCTCCGCCCGGATGATAAACTGCAAAATCCTCAGGTTTAAAATCACGCATTTCCATTAAACAAACTGCAAGAGCATCACCCATAACAAGTTGTGCAGTTGTGCTGTTTGTTGGTGCCAGGTTTATCGGACACGCTTCCATGTCTACTGTTGTGTTTAAAACATAATCAGAACCTTTGGCCAATGATGAAGTTATGTTTCCTGTAATAGCAATTAAGATATTCCCAAAACGTTTCAATAACGGAACCAAAACTTTTATTTCAGGGCTGTTTCCGCTTTTTGAAATGCAAATAATAATGTCTTCTTTCTGAATCATTCCCAAATCGCCATGAATGGCTTCTGAGGCATGAAGGAACATAGAAGGTGTTCCGGTTGAGTTAAAAGTAGCGACCATTTTTTGTGCGATAATTGCACTTTTTCCGATACCTGTAACGATCAATCTGCCTTTGGTTTCGTAAATGCGTTGGGTTGCTTCGAAGAAATTTTCATCAAGAAAATCAATTAGCTTTGTAATTGCTTCACTTTCAGAGAGTATTGTTTTTTTGGCGATTGCCAATATATTTTCTTTTGTGATCAAAACAGAATATTTAAAATTTGTATGTATAAAAGAAAGTTGTATCTTTATGTGTTGCAAATTTATACAAAATATCCATTAATATAAAGAATGAATTCAAACGAAATTGAAATACACAAGGAATTAAAGAAGTATTTCGGCTTTAGCCAATTTAAAGGCTTGCAGGAGCAAGTCATTACGAGTATCTTAGGTAAAAAGAATACTTTTGTAATTATGCCAACTGGCGGTGGAAAGTCTCTTTGTTATCAATTACCCGCTTTAATTCAGGACGGAACAGCTATTGTTGTTTCTCCTTTAATTGCTTTGATGAAAAATCAGGTTGATGCCATTCGAAGCCTTTCTTCAGAAAACGGAATTGCGCACGTACTGAATTCCTCTCTTACCAAAACAGAAATTGCACAAGTAAAAAAAGACATAACTTCTGGACTAACAAAACTTTTGTATGTTGCGCCAGAATCTTTAACAAAAGAGGAGTATGTCGCGTTTTTGCAAAGCGTACCAATTTCATTTGTTGCTATTGATGAAGCGCATTGTATTTCAGAATGGGGTCATGATTTTAGGCCGGAGTACAGAAACCTGAAAAATATTATTAAACAATTGGGACAGGTTCCTATTATAGGACTTACCGCAACTGCAACCCCAAAAGTTCAGGAAGATATTCTTAAAAACCTGGATATGTCTGATGCAAGTACTTTTAAAGCATCGTTTAACAGACCAAATTTATACTACGAAGTTCGTACAAAAACTAAAAATATAGAATCGGATATTATTCGATTTATCAAACAACACAAAGGAAAATCAGGAATTATATATTGTCTTAGCCGTAAAAAGGTAGAGTCAATTGCCGAAGTTTTACAAGTTAACGGAATTAGTGCCGTACCTTATCATGCAGGTTTAGATGCCAAAACCCGAGCAAAACATCAGGATATGTTTTTGATGGAAGATGTAGATGTTGTAGTGGCAACAATCGCTTTCGGAATGGGAATTGATAAACCAGACGTTCGTTTTGTAATTCATCATGATATTCCAAAATCACTCGAAAGTTATTATCAGGAAACCGGTCGTGCCGGTCGTGATGGAGGAGAAGGACATTGTTTGGCTTATTACTCCTATAAAGATGTAGAAAAGCTGGAGAAATTTATGTCAGGAAAGCCGGTTGCAGAACAGGAAATTGGATTTGCTCTCCTGCAGGAAGTTGTGGCTTACGCCGAAACCTCAATGTCACGTCGAAAATTCTTATTGCATTATTTTGGTGAAGAATTTGACAGCGAAACTGGAGAAGGTGCAGATATGGATGATAATGTTCGTAATCCTAAAAATAAAATTGAAGCTAAAGAACAGGTTGTTAAATTGCTGGAAATTGTTCGCGATACCAAACATATTTACAAATCAAAAGAAATTGTCTTTACTTTAATTGGTCGTATAAATGCTGTAATTAAGGCACATAAAACTGATATACAGCCGTTTTTTGGTTCAGGTTCAGATCATGACGAAAAATACTGGATGGCTTTACTTCGACAAGTTTTAGTTACTGGTTATTTATCAAAAGATATTGAAACGTATGGAATCATAAAAATTACTCAGGAAGGATTAGATTATATTAAAAATCCGGTTTCATTCATGATGTCTGAAGATCATGAATATAACGAATCTGAAGATGAAGCAATCGTAACAGCATCAAAATCATCAGGAACTGCAGATGAAGTTTTAATGGGAATGTTACGTGAACTGCGCAAAAAAGTAGCCAAAAAATTAGGAGTTCCTCCGTTTGTTGTTTTTCAGGATCCTTCTCTTGAAGACATGGCTTTAAAATACCCAATTAGTTTAACAGAATTGTACAATATTCACGGTGTTGGTGAAGGTAAAGCCAAAAAATATGGTGGCGATTTTGTTACTCTGATTAATCGTTATGTTGAGGATAATGATATTATTCGCCCAGACGATTTAGTTGTAAAATCTACAGGAGTAAATTCTGCCAATAAATTATATATTATTCAAAACATTGACAGAAAATTATCTTTAAATGATATTGCTTCTGCCAAAGGACTTACGATGGATGCTTTGATTAAAGAGATGGAGCAGATCGTTTATGCCGGTACTAAATTAAATATTAAATATTGGGTCGACGATTTACTTGATGACGATCAGCAGGAAGAAATTCACGATTATTTCATGGAATCAGAATCAGACAAAATCGAAGATGCTCTTAAGGAATTCGATGGCGATTATGATATTGATGAATTGCGGTTAATGAGAATTAAATTTATCAGCGAGGTTGCGAATTAAAAATAAATTCCAATTTTTTAAAACCCAAATTCCAAATTCCAAAACAAATAGTAAAATATAAATTCCAAATTCCAATTTCTAGCGATAGTTTGGAATTTGGAATTTTTTTTATTGGAATTTACCCTTCAAAAATTTCCCCACGATGCGGTTTCAAAGCATCTCTTACCTGAATCATATTTTCATCGGTAACAACCATAAAAGCAATTGCCTGCATGTCGTTTATAATTTTAAACCCCGTAATATTCAACGGAAGTTTTTCTATGGCGATATATTCTTTCAAATGAATTTCATGATGTTCAGCAGTTTTTGCCGAAGTCGGACCACGAAAATCCCAAATTAGTTTTATTTTTCTAGACATTTTTTTAAAGGTGCAAAGGTTCAGAGTTGCAAAGGTACAAAGGTTACTTTGAAATTTTACTCTGAAGTTATTCTATTGTCAGTTCGAGCGGAGTCGAGAACCGCATTTGTATTTCGGCATAGGTTTATCCTGAGCAAAACGAATGTAATGATGTCATATATAAGATTTGCAATTGATGTAATCTCATTTCAAAATGTTATTTTTGCATGTTCTTTTCATAAATAGAAAAGCTAATTGATAAATAATATACAATGCCAAAAGAACTTCTATTACAAGTTTCTCCCGATATTGCAGCAAACGAATCGCTGCTTAAAGACTATTTGTCTAAACAAATAAAAGTTTCTCCACAGGAAATTCAGCATATTACCATTTTAAAACGTTCAATTGATGCCCGCCAAAAAGCAATAAAAATCAATTTGAAAGTTACTATATATTTAAAAGGCGAACCTTTTCAGGAAACCAAAATTGAGCTACCTATATATAAGGACGTTTCATCGGCGCAGGAAGTGATTGTTGTTGGTGCTGGCCCAGCCGGACTTTTTGCAGCTTTGCAATTGATAGAATTAGGCTTAAAGCCAATTGTAATCGAACGCGGAAAAGATGTTCGCGGACGCCGTCGTGACTTAAAAGCAATCAACGTAGATCATTTGGTAAACGAAGATTCTAATTACTGTTTTGGTGAAGGAGGAGCAGGAACCTATTCTGACGGAAAATTATACACACGTTCTAAAAAACGTGGCGATGTTACCAGAATTTTAGAGCTTTTAGTAGCTTTTGGAGCTTCAGAAGATATATTGGTAGAAGCCCATCCACACATCGGAACAAATAAATTGCCAAAAATCATTGAAGACATTCGAAACAAGATAATCGAATTTGGTGGTCAGGTTTTGTTTGATACCAGAGTAACTGATATTTTAGTAAAAAATAATGAAGTTGAAGGAATCGTAACTCAAAATGGAGATACCATTCTTGCTAATAAATTAATCTTAGCAACAGGGCATTCGGCGCGTGATATTTTTGAATTATTAGATAAAAAGAAAATTCTAATCGAGGCAAAACCTTTTGCATTAGGAGTTCGTGCAGAGCATTCACAGGAATTAATAGACAGTATTCAATACAGCTGTGATTATCGTGGTGAACATTTGCCACCGGCACCATATTCGATTGTAAAACAAGTTAACGGGCGCGGAATGTATTCTTTCTGTATGTGTCCTGGTGGTGTAATAGCACCTTGTGCGACAAGTCCGGGTGAAGTAGTTACAAACGGCTGGTCGCCATCAAAACGGGATCAGGTTACGGCAAATTCAGGAATTGTAATTGAATTAAAATTGGAAGATTTTAAACCTTTTGCAAAATTTGGTGCTTTGGCCGGAATGGAATTTCAAAAAAGTATAGAGCAAAAAGCGTGGCATTTGGCTGGAGAAACTCAAAAAGTTCCGGCACAGCGAATGATCGATTTTACACAAAATAAAGTTTCAGCAGATATTCCAAAAACATCTTACGTTCCCGGAACGACTTCGGTAGAAATGGGACAGGTTTTTCCCGGATTTTTATCGCAGATTTTGCGCGAAGGTTTTAAGGAATTTGGAAAATCAATGCGAGGTTATTTAACCAACGAAGCTATTTTGCATGCTCCGGAGAGCAGAACTTCATCACCGGTTAGAATTCCGAGAGATCCTTTAACGTATGAACATTTGCAAATAAAAGGTTTGTATCCGTGTGGAGAAGGCGCTGGTTATGCCGGCGGAATTATATCTGCTGCTATCGATGGCGAAAAATGCGCTTTAATGATTGCCGAAACACTAAAATAATATAAGCCTATGAAAAATTTCTTTTCTAATTTGTTTGGTAGAAACAACGATCCAAAATCAATTGTTTCTTTTGATGTTATGGATGCACTTTATTCGCATTTATACTATGTCGAAAGTCAATTTGAGTTTGAAATGAAAAATGTACACAACGCAGTTTCTGTCAATTTGTTTACTTTTCCAACCTCCTTTGATGGTTATGAAGAAACTCAAAAAGAACTTGAAAAAAATGGGTTTAAAAACTCGTATGAAGTTTTAAATGAGCTTTACAAAAAAATAAATATCGATCCAATTACTCCAGATAAGATTGAGCAGGAATTAGAATTTGATTATTTGCATATTCAGTTTTATACCAAACCACCGGAGCGTATCAAAAAAGAAATGAAATATATTTTTCATAATTTTTACATCTTTTTTTGCTGTACAAATAGTTTGGAAACTAATGATTTCAGGATTATGTACAAGTTTGGTCATTTTTTTGATTATATAAAAGGGATTCTGGAAGCTGAATTTATTGATATAAATACACCTAAAAACGACATTCAAGAAATAGGTTTTAATGAGTTTAAGACAATTTTACAGGGAATTTGCCAATATGTAAATATTGAAATTCCGGAAGGTGTAGAACTTCCTTCTCAAGAAAATTTATTAGTTGATGAAGAGGTTACAGCAGAAACTTTTGAAGAATTTATTAATCTTGTTTCAAGAGGAAATGCAGATGATAAACTGGTTAAAAAACAATCAAAAAAGCTTTTAAAGAATTTTAAAAAAGGACCGGATAATTATCCCGAATCGATTGAAGCACATTGGGGCATTTTTGATAGCGTGGATTGCTGGAACAGCGATTGGAAATTTGATCCCGAAGATGCTGAATATTTCATTTCGGAAATGATTGGCCAGGATCTTAATTTTGCCTATCCGGAAGAAACCTATAGTCATAATTTGTTTCCGTACATTCAATCAGCATTAGAGAAATTAGATTTGGAACTAATGACTTATGATACACATGGTGATAATTATTTGTTTTTTGTGGCAAATAAAAGTGATGTAGGCAGAATTTTAGCATTGTCTGAGTTGACGAAAATTGAGGTTAATCAGTTGTAGAATAAGGCTTAAAAAAAAATAATCGCCACGAATTCACGAATTATTTCAAAACTAATTCTTGAATTTGTGGCGAAAAACTTTATATAAATCTTTAATTTACGGAATCAAAATTATTTTTCCTGTACTTTTTCTGCTTTCAATATAATCATGCGCCAATTTTCCTTCTGATAATTTGAAAGATGTTGGTGTTGAAAGGGTTATTTTTCCTTCTATAATCCATTGAAATAATTGATTGGCTCTTTTGATTCTTTCTTCTTTTGAATTTAGATAGCTCCATAAATCACCTCCGGTCAAAGTTTTAGAACCATCCATTAACATTCTCGGATCTACAGGTGCCGGATCACCGCCCGCCATTCCGAAGAAAACAACTTGTCCGCATTCTTTTGTGATCTCAAAACTGTCCATTAATGTGCTTCCGATACTATCGTAAACGACATCAACGCCATTTGGGATTATTTTTAAAACATCTGATTTCCAATCGTTATTATATAGAAAAACATGATCTGCGCCTTGTTCAAAAGCAACCTTTGCTTTGTCTGAAGATGAGGTTAAACCAATAACATTGGCGCCTAACAATTTACTTATTTGAGTTAAAATCTGGCCAACTCCACCCGCAACGGCGTGAATTAAAATTGTTTCACCTTTTGCTGTTTTATGACTGTCGGTTGCTAAATAATGAGCTGTTAAACCCTGAAGTAAAATAGAAGCCGCGGTTTCAAAAGAGATCGCTTCAGGCAAAGGCAAAACATGATTGGTATTCACAGCAACGAATTCTGCATTTGCAAAAGGAACATCGGCGAAAGCCACACGATCGCCCACTTTATATTCCGGATGATTGTTAGCATCGACAATAATTCCTGCACCTTCATAACCGGCGATAAAAGGTGGATTTCCTTTTAAATGATAATTTCCTTTTCGTCTGTAAACATCGGCAAAATTTAATCCGATGGCTTTCATTTCGACTAAAATTTCATCGCTTTTTAATTCCGGATTTGGAATTTCTATATATTCTAAAACATCCGAATCTCCGAAAGTAGAGAAGGTAAGTGCTTTCATTTTTTTATATTTTTAGAAATACAAAGTACGTGAAAAATCAGCTGTAGATATAAAAGCTTGTCTTAAAAGTGAATAAAAAACCTCGCTTCAGATGAAACGAGGTTTTAGTTTTATAGCCACAGATTATAAGATTAAAATGATTTTTTCGCCACGAATTTCACGAATGAGCACGAATTAATTAGTGTAGATTCGTGAAATTCGTGGCAAACTGCCCCAGATTTTAAAATCATTTTAATCTTATAATCTGTGGCAAAAATAAAATTATATTTTAGGGAATTTCATTTCATTGAAAGTGCTTTTTTGAGCTGCCAATTTTTCAATTTCATCCCATTTTCTTGGAGATTCAGCTGATAGATTTTCATATGAATTTTTTTTGATGAGAATATCATCTTCGATACGAACTCCAATATTCCACCATTTTTTATCACATTTACTGTTTGCCGGAATATAGATTCCAGGTTCAACAGTCAGGATCATATTTTCTTTTAAGCTGCCCATATAATTTCCTTTATCGTGAACATCTAAACCAAGAAAATGCGAACAGCCATGCGGATAGTAGATTTTTACATCTGCAGGATCTGTGATAATTCCCAGTTTAATTAATCCGGCAGCAATAACTTCTTTCGATTTTTTATTTAAATCCTGAATTGGTGTTCCTTCTTTACAGATTTTAAAAACCTCTTCCTGCGCGTCGTAAACCAATTGATAAATGGCTTTTTGCTCTTCGGTAAATTTTCCGTTTGCCGGAATTGTTCTTGTAACGTCGGCAGAATAACCGTGATACTCAGAACCAACATCCATCAACAACAATTGATTGTCAATTTTTGTGGCATTATTTTCTCCGTAATGTAAAATACATCCGTTTGCTCCGGCGCCTATAATTGGCGGATAACCTTCGCCTTCGGCACCATAATGTTTGTGAATGTAAGCATGAATTCCGTCAGCTTCGTTTTCGCTCATATCTGGACCAACTGCTTTCATGACTTCGTTGTGGGCAACGCAGGAAAGTTTTACGGTTTTACGCATTAAAACCATTTCTTCCGGCGTTTTTATTTCTCTAAGCGAGTTTGTAATTGTTCTGAAAAGTTCTAATGAAGCTTCGTTTTCAGTAGTAATTCCTGCTTTAGTTTTAAAAGTTTCTAATAAGCCAAAAAGATCAAAACCGCTTTTGTCTTTTCCAAGATCTGTTGAGATTTTGTCGTAAATAATTTTGTCAAATTTTTGAAAATCAATAGCGAAATCCTTAAAATCCTTGCCGTTGTAAGCTGTTGAAAAACCTAATTTAGATTTTGCTCCATCGGTTCCTAAACGTCTTCCTGTCCACATTTCGCGATTGGCATTTTTTTCTCTCACAAAAAGAACTTCGTTGTATTTTTCGTCACTTCCCTGATTTTCTTTAAAAAGCAATAAAACACCATCTGGTTCCTTATAACCTGCTAAATAAAACAAATCTGGATTTTGATGATAATTATAATTTATGTCTTTTGAAAAAACTCTTTCAGGATATGAAAAAATAACCGCTACAGAATTTGCAGGCATTAAAGCTCTAAAAGCTTCTCTTCTGCCTTTATGAAATTCTTTGGAAAGATAATCGGTTGGTAAATTTTCCTGAGATTGTACTTGATTGATTGTAATTAAGAAGGCAAAAAGTAAGAGCAGTCGCTTCATTTTTTTGATTTTTTGATGATGAATTTGTTTTTTATGTGATGCAAATTACAAAAAAATACAATTACGTAATGGAATTTAAATCTTGTATTAATATTGTTTTTAAGAAAAATATGTAACTTAGAGATGAAAATATGTCAACTTAATGGTTAAAGTTTTTCTATTTAAAACTTAAAAACGGGCATGAATATTGAGAAAGGAATGTTAGAGACTAATTTTAATCTTCAAAAAAAACAAAATGTTTAATTCAAAAAAAAACAAATTATGAAAAAACATACCATCGCAATCGTTTCGGTTTTAACCTTATTACTTGCTTCATGTATGGCATCAAAAGAAAATAAAAGCGCTGCCGGTATTTATGATACAACTTGGGAATTAGAATATATTTCAGGACCAAGAATTGCTTTTGAAGGATTGTATCCGAATAAAAAACCACAAATTACTTTTGATCAGAAAGAAAAAAATGTTTTTGGTAATAACGGATGTAATGGCTACAGCGCGCCATTTACTTTAAATGGAAATTCTCTGACTTTTGGAGAGCCGGGACCAACTACAATGATGTTTTGTGATGGTGGAGGAGAAGCGCAATTTTTACAGCAGATGAAAAAAATCACAAGTTATTCTATTGACAAAGACGGAAAACTAAATTTAATTCAAGGCGATGTGCCGATGATGAGATTTAAAAAAGCAGCGAAATAATTTAAATTCAAAAATTGACTTAAAAAAAATAGCGAAATGATTTAATTCATTTCGCTATTTTTTTATGCTTTACTCTTTTTTAATTTGTCTTTAAAGACTTTTTCGAATTTTTCTATTTTCGGCTGAATCACCATTTTGCAATACGGCTGATTTTTATTGTTTGCATAATAATTTTGATGATAATCTTCGGCTTTATAAAACTTTGTAAAAGGTTCTACTTTGGTAACAATTGGACTATCGTAAACTTTTGCTTTATTTAGCTCGGCGATAATACTTTGAGCGGCTTTTTTTTGCTCTTCGTTTTTATAAAAAATCACAGAACGATATTGTGTACCAACATCAGCTCCTTGTCTGTTTAAAGTTGTAGGATCGTGAACGGTAAAAAATACTTTGAAAATTTCGTTGAGGTCTGTCACGTTTTTGTCATACGTAATTTGTACCACTTCGGCGTGACCAGTTGTTCCTGTGCAAACTTCTTCATAAGTTGGGTTAGCTACTTTTCCTCCAGAAAATCCCGAAACTACAGATTTTACCCCGTTTAAATTTTCATAAACGGCTTCTACACACCAATAACAGCCACCGCCAACGGTAATGGTTTCAAGATTTGAAGTTTTTTTTGTTTGCGCAAATCCGTTAAGGGATAATGCAAAAAGGCAAATTAAAATTGTATTTTTCATTTTAAGAATTATTTATTTTGTGAATCAGGAATAAAATCAAGAGCAATCGAGTTCATGCAATAACGTTTTCCGGTTGGTGCAGGACCATCATCAAATAAATGACCTAAATGCCCTCCGCAACGTCCGCAAAGTGCTTCGATTCTTTCCATTCCCAATGAATTATCATTTTTATAAACGACACTTTTTTTATTGTCCTGTTCAAAAAAGCTTGGCCATCCGCAGCTGCTTGAAAATTTGGCTCCTGATCTAAAAAGCAGGTTTCCGCATGACGCGCAGTAATAAGTTCCTTTTTCATCGGTGTTCCAGTATTTTCCTGTAAAAGGTCTCTCCGTATCCGCTTGACGCATAACAGCATAAACATCTTCCGGAAGCACTTTTTTCCATTCGGCATCACTTACGTTTAGTTTTGTGGTATCTGTATTTGAATAATAAGGATTTCCGGGTTTATCGATTTTATTTTCCATAACAACAGTTTTTGTATTTTGTTTTTTTGATGATTGCCCGCATGCCTGAAAAATAAAGAGCGGAAGCAAAAGGCAAAGGCTAAAAAATTGAGTTCTTGTTTTCATGTTTTATGAGGCTTTTTAATTGTAAATCAAAGATACGACGAGAGTTGGCTTAGAAATGTCGGCTAATTTACAATTGAGTTTTTTTTAAGTATGTTTTAACTTTTTTTTATTTACGTAAAAGCAATCGGTTTAGTTTTTTAGACTTATTTTTAAGGTGTTTTAAAATTAAAATATATTTATAAAGTTTTGAATATGAAATGCTTGTAAAGAATGGCAGCTCGTTAAACTTTTCACAATCTTTTTTAGGATTTTCAAGCCATTTCTTTTTTCGTATTTTTGTTTGTACAAAACTACATATGATAGAAGAAAACGTAATATTAGTCAATCAAAACGATGAACAAATTGGCTTAATGCCAAAATTAGAAGCGCATGAAAAAGCACTTTTACACCGTGCATTTTCGGTTTTTATTTTAAATAGTAAAAATGAAATCATGTTGCAGCAGCGTGCGCATCAAAAATATCATTCTCCTTTACTCTGGACGAATACATGTTGCAGTCATCAACGTGAAGGCGAAACAAATATAGAAGCCGGAAGCAGAAGATTGTTTGAGGAAATGGGTTTTAAAGCAGAGTTGAAAGAACTTTTTCATTTTATTTATAAAGCACCTTTTGATAATGGTTTGACTGAACACGAACTCGATCATGTTATGATAGGCTATTATAATGACAATCCTGCCATCAATTTAGAGGAAGTCGAAGATTGGAAATGGATGAAAATTGAAGATATTAAAGCAGATATTGAACAAAAGCCTGAAATTTATACTGTATGGTTTAAAATAATTTTTGATGAATTTTATCATTATTTAGAAGACCATAAAATTTAATTATACCAACCAAACCTAAATGAGAGTAACCATATCAAGAAAAGCACATTTTAATGCTGCACATCGATTGCACAGAAAAGATTGGACATTTGAAAAAAACGATGCTGTTTTTGGAAAATGCAATAACGCCAATTTTCATGGTCATAATTATGGTTTAACAGTAAGTGTTACAGGGAAAATTGACCCCGAAACTGGTTTTGTTTTAGATGTGAAAGTATTAGCGGATATTATACTGGAAGAGGTAGAAATTCCGTTTGATCACAAAAACCTGAATCTGGATGTTCCGGAATTTCAGGATTTGAATCCAACAGCAGAAAATATTGCCGTTGTGATATGGAATAAAATTAGAAAAAGAATTCAGCCTGATTTTGACTTAGAAATCGTTTTGAATGAAACGGACCGCAATTTTGTAACTTATAAAGGAGAATAATAAATGTCATTAAAAATAGGAGATATAGTTCCGAATTTTACTGCAAAAGATAGTCACGGAGAACTTTTTGAAAGCCGAAATGTTTTAGGAAGAAAGCCACTTGTGATTTATTTTTACCCAAAAGATAATACGCCGGGTTGTACTACTGAGGCTTGCAGCTTTAGAGACCAATACGAAGATTTTAAAGATTTAGGTGCCGAAGTAATCGGAATAAGCAGTGATAGTGTAAAATCACATCACAAATTTGCCAAAAAACATGAATTGCCATTCATTTTGTTGTCTGATCAGGATAAAAGATTAAGACAGCTTTTTGGAGTAAAGAATAATTTATTTGGTTTGTTGCCGGGAAGAGTTACTTATATTATTGACAGAAATGGGGTTGTAATTTATATTTTTGATAATATGAATGCAGCAAAACACATTCCGAAAGCATTAGAGACCATTAAAGAATTAGTATCATAAAATACAATTAGAACACAACAATAATTAATTAAAATATTTGCCAAAAAAGAAAACTTATGGAACCAAAAATGTACCCTTTACAATTTGAACCAATTTTAAAAGAAAGAATCTGGGGAGGAGAAAAACTAAAAACTATTCTTAACAAACCAATTACTTCTAAAATAACTGGCGAAAGCTGGGAATTATCAACTGTAGAAGGAGACGTGAGTGTTGTGGCGAATGGTGAGTTAAAAGGCAAGTCGTTAATGGAACTTATTGACGAATCACCAAATGAAATTCTGGGAACAGAAGTTTACAACCGTTTTGGAAAACAATTTCCGTTGCTTTTTAAATATTTAGACGCAAGAGAAGATCTTTCGATACAAGTTCATCCAAACGATAAATTAGCAAAAGAGCGTCATAATTCTTTTGGTAAAACCGAAATGTGGTATGTAACGCAAGCTGATGCCGATGCAAGAATTATTGTTGGATTTAAAGAAGATTCAAGCAAAGAAGAATATTTAAAACACTTAAATGATAAAACGTTAGTTTCGATTTTAGATACTGTAAAAGCAAAGCCGGGAGATGTTTTCTTTTTAGAAACAGGAACCGTTCACGCGATTGGTGCAGGTTTGGTTGTTGCCGAAATTCAGCAAACATCTGATATTACGTATCGTTTGTACGATTTTGATCGTAAAGATGCGCAGGGAAACACGAGAGAACTTCACGTAGATTTAGCACTTGATGCTATTAATTATAATAAAGTAAATACACAGAAAAAATACGAGACAAAAACAAATACATCAAATGTTGTAGTTGATTGTCCTTATTTTACGACCAATTTTCTTCCTTTAGAAAATAAATTGGAAGTTTCTAAATCTGGAGCAAGTTTTACTGTTTATATGTGTATTGAAGGAAGTTTTGAAATTGAATACAATGGTTTTAAACAAACTTATATAAAAGGAGATACTATTTTGGTTCCTGCTGAGATTAATGCATTTATTTTGAGTGGAAATGCTTCAATTTTAGAAATTTACATTTCATAGCACGTAATAAAAAGATTATATGTACTTTTGCAGTCGCAAATTAAAATTAAAATAAAAATGGCAAACGTTAAGAATTTAAAGAAAGACATCAATTTCGTATTAGGGGATATTATTGAGGCAATTTACTTATTTGAAATGTCTACAACAGGAAATCCTACTCCGGAAACGAATGCTTTGATCGACCAGGCTATAGCTGCTTTTGATACTTTGATCACAAAAGTGAATGCAAAGAACGTTGAAAACAAAAAAGCACACTTCAAACAAATAAATGTTGAATTGGAAGAAACTGCTAATCAATTGATTGCTAAAATCAACGAATTGTAAGCAAAAAAAAGTATAAAAAGTTTGATTTTTTATTTGGAAAAACGAAAAACAGGCTTATCTTTGCACCCGTAATGAGTCGCCAGCGTAGCTCAGTTGGCTAGAGCAGCTGATTTGTAATCAGCAGGTCGTGGGTTCGAGTCCCTCCGCCGGCTCAACAAAACCATCACTTTTAGTGGTGGTTTTTTCTTTAAAATACTTGTAAATTTATTTTGGAAATATAAAAAACCATTTTATCTTTGCACCCGTAATGAGTCGCCAGCGTAGCTCAGTTGGCTAGAGCAGCTGATTTGTAATCAGCAGGTCGTGGGTTCGAGTCCCTCCGCCGGCTCAACATAAAACCATCACTGAAAAGTGATGGTTTTTTTGTTTAAATACTACAAGGGATTTTTATTTTTTACAATTCTAGATAATTTTTATTTGAAATAAAATTCTTACATTTGTATTTTTATGCAGATATACAAATGGGGAATGTTTCGGTTTTTGAGAAAAGTGAATTTAAGATTGATAACTCTGTCAATGAATATGTAAAAGTATTGCCTAAAAAGCGTAATATTCTTGCTATTGTTGGTTTTACAGGTTTCGGAATCATGATTTTTACTGCACTTATTTTAATGCTGCAAGGACCTTTAATCGAAACTCTGACATCATCTACAGAAATTGTTGCACTACCCGGGCTGGTAAACTATTTTGCACTTGTGTTTGCTGCTTTTTGGTTTGTTTGTTTAATTGTGCTGCTTTTATATTTGTATTGCAAGCTTGTGATAAAAGTTGTAAAAGGATTTTAAGGTAGTTTGTTACTAAAATCTATATCTGTTTTTTATCTTCCAAGTGTTTGATGCGCAGATGTAAAATGCCCCGATGACATTGCTGATAAAATTGAAATTTCACCTGCCAGGCATACAGCAACTGCTATTTCGGCAAGTTTCCCGCTTTTTCCGGGACCATAGCAATCCATTAATTCAAGACATTCTTTTTGTGTCGGAAACGAAGTTCCACCGCCAACACTGCCTACAATTATGTTAGACATGGTAATTGAACAGTACAAATCGTTATTTTCATCGATCTCCATTCTTGTAATTGCAGTAGCAGCCTCGCCGGTACAGGCAACATCTTGTCCGCATGCTATAAATAAAGCAGCAAGTGCATTAGCAGTCTGTGTTGCAATACCACTTGCGCCAACTTTTAAACACCCAGATGAGCTTATTTTCCATTGTTGGCATAATAGTTCTGCAGTTGTCTTAAGTACAGATTCAATGACATCTCTTTTTAATGTGATTTCGGCAGTGACTTTTTTTCCTCGAACTTTTGTGGTTAATGGAGTTACTTTTTTATCTCCCGATGTATTTCCTTCAATGGTCCAATAAACAGGTTCAATTGGGCAATTACTTAGAATATACTTGCAAATTTTATCTGTACAAATAGTAACCATATTTTGACCTGATGCATCTCCTGAAGTATATTCAAATTTGAGAATTAAAATATTTCCTTCTATGCTTATCCCCAAATCGTTAAGGACTGCATAATTACTGGTTTCGCGGGTTAAAATAGAGAATATTTCTTTGTTTTCTGATACCCAGGCAACAAATTTTGCCAGATCAATTAAATTTTTAAATTTGAATGTCGGTGTTCTTTGTACACCTTCTTGTAATGTAATTACAGTAATTGTTCCAGATTCTCTGCAAGCTTTTGTGCCTCTGTTATAGGATGCAATTAAAGCTCCTTCGGTAGTGGCAAGAGGAACATAAAACGGGCCTTGAGCAGAACTTCCATTTATTAATAATGGACCAATAATTCCTGTAGGAATCTGGCTCATGCCGATATAATTCTCAATATTGCCTTTTAAGCTTTGATTGTCGTTAAATGTTTTTTCTCCAGACAAATAATCAACATTTGATTTTAAGTGCTGCCGAATAAAATTTAAACGTAATTCTTGTCCGTTTTTTGAGTACGGATCCTGTATAGGAACTTTTTCTAATTCTAAATTAGATTGTGGATGATAGGATTCTAGTTTTTCAATAGCTAATGAATTAATAAAATCATATTTTCCATAACTGATAATACTAAGTGGATTCTTCATAATTTATTATTTTATGAAGCTAAGTTACTACAAAATAAAAATAAAATAATTATTGATTTTTACTTTTTAACATATAATTATTTAATTATCAGGTATTTATGATTTTTCTATTAAAATATGAAAAAAAGGCAATAAAAAAATCCTGTTCTATTAATAAGAACAGGATGAAAAGGTATAAATAAAACAGCTATTTTTTAGTTAAATTGCTGATTTTTAAGGTTGTGCAAAATTATTTTTGTTCTTCTTTTTTTATTTCAGCAACAAACTTGGTTAATTTTTTACCGTAAAGTGACTGTGCAACTTTTGGAGTCATTGATTTTTGAATGGTATCAAGAAACTTTACATTGATGTCATAAATTTCTGCCAAAGCAATATAAGGTGCTATTTCGTGATCTTTATGGTTTATTGCAAAGTTGGTAGCGTATAGATATCTTCTTTTGATATTAGACTGTTGTTTTGTGTCTATACTATCAACTGCTTTCTGGTCTTGTCTTTTTATTGCATTAAATTTTGATTCAACCAAAGAAAGGTTTTCGTCATTAAAGCGTGAATTGATTTTTTTGTATTCTTCGTATAATTCCTGATTTTTAGATCCTGTAATTTTAGCTCCGTAAATGAAATTGTCAAGGTTGGTATCAATATTCATATCGCCTGGTTCAGCAAAGAATAAAATATTATTGTCTAATGAATTGGTTACTCCGCGATCAAGGAATAAATATAGTACTTCTGGTGATTCTAATTTAATATTACTTTCAAAAGACGAGTTTCCGTCTATTTTAATAGAGTCAATTGCAATAAGTGAAGTATCAACAACTCTTTGGATATATAAAGTTCCGTTTTTTAATCCTTTAATATTTCCTGTTAAGTGTAAACCGTCAGTAGATTCTTTTTTGCTGCATGATGCTAAAAGTGCAATCGCAGCAAAGGCAATAATTGATTTTTTCATTGGTTTTTAGATTTTGCTGCAAAATAAAGAAAATAGTTTGAATGTGAAGATGTAGCTGTTTAATTTTTAATAAAAATAAAATCCCAATCTATTTCTAAATTGGGATTTGTTTATTTTTTTAAAAATGAATCTGTTACATAGATAAATTATAGGCAGTTCCATTCTCGTGATAGTAAGTGTATTTATTGTCACATTCGTTGTTTCCGTAATCTACAATTCCATTCAAATAACCTCCCACAACTTGCAATTCTCCTTTTGAAATAAACTCGCAGGAGTATTTTTTAACTAATGTTTCTTTAACGGTCAATGTCAAAGTTCCTCCTTTTTCGGTGGTTACTGTGTGGGTTCCATCAGGTATTTCATAAATATTATCTTCTAATACGTATGGCGTATCAACACCTGCTGTTTGTTTTGTGGTAAACGTTCCTGAATTTAAAAAAACTCTTCCTTGTAAATCCGTAAATTTTCCGTTAGTTACTTTTCTTGTCCATTGTGGTACTGTGGCAATAGTTGTTGTGTTGGTATACTCAATTGTTCCTTCAAGTTTTAAACCTGCAATAGAGTAATTGATTCTTTCGATTGTCATTTTGCTTCCAGGCGTAATAATCGGGCCAGTAAGAGTAATTTTTAGTTTTCCCTTTCTTTCAAGCTGATTGATAGTACAGCCTGTGCCGTAATCTACTGTAAATACTTTTGGATAGGCTGTTCCGTTTGGCATTGCTACTGTAATTGTAGCGCAGGTTATTGGTCCGGTTTCAGTGGTTTTTGCGGTTTCGGCAGAAACAGTTACAGATAAACCCGTTTTAACATCCATTTCGTTTGCTGCGTCAATTGCAACAGAAGCACCAACGGCAGATGGATCTGTTTGATTAACAATATCATCACTGCTGGAACAGGAAACATAAATCAGTGCTGTTGTACAAATAGTTAGGGTTAAAAGAATAATTTTCCTCATAATGATTTTGGTTTAAGTTAGAAATAAGGGCCATCAAAAATAAGAAAAAAAAGAAATTAGCCTAAAAAAAATCCTGTTGGCTTATTTACAGGATTATATATAGATATTTATGTAAAAATATTTTATAAAGAAATTGATTTTTTTTCTAACAAACTAGGTAATATTACTTTCATACAGCTTTGTCCTATTGTGCTGTAATCCCAATAACATTTATGCATTTTAATGCTATTTAATGAAAAAAAAGTTACTAACCCAGAACGGTCTGATGTGATTTCATAATTGATGTTTTCCGGAGTACGCGGAATGTCTTTTATACCAAATTCGGCTTCACCTCGTTTGTCATCCCTTCTGAAATTGGTTGAGAAAACGTCCAAAATAGAATAAACATTTATCCAATTCAGTTTATCTTTCATTACGCTGCACCTTCTTTCGTAAAATATTGGGTAGTAAGCATTAATAAATTCGAATGGATTTCCGATCGTGATAAGGAGTTTCGTTAATTTTTGAATATTATCAGATGGAGGAATTTCTGCAATTGGAAAAAGGGCATCAATGGCAAGTATGCATCCAAAACTATAGGTGTGAAAATGAATTTCAGGATTAGGTTCATTCTCTGCGATGTATTCAATTAACTGATCCAGATTTCCTAATAATATCTGACTTTGATCTCCGTTTGTAATATAACTGTCGACACAGGAAAATTCGGTGGCAAGTGAAGTTAGTATTGTTTTAGATTTTGGTGCAAACAAAAGTACTAAAGTTGTTATTGAAAGTATTGTCTTTCCAATAGCGCTCAGGGTTTTATTGCTTTCAGTAACACAAATTATTTTTTTTATATTAAAGAAGCGAAGAGCTGCATTAGTTTTTTCTATTAAACCGGAGCCATTATTTGTGCTGTTTAAAATTATTTCAATGCATGCCGGGACTAAAAAAAGGATACATAATGAGATTGTAAATAACATTAGAAAAGCATACAAGGTTTGATATGGTCTGCTAAAACCATCTCCATTGAATAATCGCAACGTGATCTGAGGGAGTTTTTTTATAATTAACGTAAATAAGAGTAGATTTTTTATAATGATATTGTGACGTTCAAATCTATTAGTTAGAATTTGATGGTACTGAAAATCATACATTTTATAAATTAGTTGCCCCTCAACGTTTTTGTTGTCTTTATCCTTTCTACTTTTTCTGTAAAGATTAACAACTGTACATTCTTTATCTATGGGATAGATTTTTTTTTCAATTTTAAGATAATAAAAAGTGCCATCTGTTTTAAAACTTAATTCATTTTTAAGTCTTTCCACATATTTTTCGACTGTTTCGTTGTCAATAGATTGACCGAGACCTGTAATATAAATTCCTATTTTGTTTGACATTGGATTTGTTTTAAGTTTATGAAAACTTCAGGTTTCAGGAAAATTGCAAATCATTTTCAACCAAATTTTGCTATCTGGTTGAAAATTAAACAGTTCTATAGTATTTGCTCTTTGCTTTTCGTATATCTTTATATTTCTCCCAGTCAAATTTGGTTAAGAATTCTGAGGCTTTTTGGGCACCTCGAATGAAGAGATCAATTTTAGCATCTTCGGTCATATTGAAATTAAGCCAATTATGACCGCCCGTATCAATGTATCCTATCAGGTTTCTAAAATCGGGATTTTTTATTAAAAATTCTGAATCATAACCATATCTTGCTGTGTCAAACATGGAACTAATTATATTGGTTATTTTTTCATTTTTATTAACTTCATTTTTGTCATAACCCAGTTTTACGCCAAAAGTAGGTGAGGCCGGCACAGTTAAATTTTCATGAAAAATATCAATCGGAAAATTTGAAATGATACCGCCATCCATAAAAATAACTTCAGATGGCACAGAAGTTCGTAACCCTGTGGCTTCATTCCATTTTTCCCAGGATTCAACGCCTGTCGGAATGTTTTTAATTCTAAACGGACTAAAAAACAGAGGTATTGACATGGAGGCTCTCACAAAATCGGCAGGGTTTTGAACATCAGGGTTTGAGTAAAACAAATCAATCATTTTAGGGAACACAATTTTACTTTCGGTAGTAATATCAGCAGTAATTATTGCCATATTACTCCAATGATCCGCTCTGGTGTATTCTTCTCTGTCGCCTTGTTGAACCTTATTGATTAAGTACAATTTATTTTGATCTGAAACACCTTTCAAACGTAAAGCCTTTAAATCGGCATAATTTTTTATTCCTTTTTGTGAAAGAAGATTCGAAATCCATTGATAGAAATTATTGCCGGGATTTAATCCAAGATCATCTTTAAAATTATCCACTACCTGACATCCTTTCATAATTAATTTTAAGTTTCCCGAATCACTTAGTAAAGCATCAATAAATTCGCGGGCATCGTGATCTCCATCTACAAAATCATTTAAGTTTTTATTACATAAACAGTCTAATATCCATTCTGATTTTTCGATATCGCAAGTTCCGGCAGCGGCCATAAGCATGGTGTTAATGCTTCCGGCAGAAGTGCCGGCCAGACTTAAAAACCGAATACCCATTTGTTCTAAAACATAAACATAGCCAACTAAAGCAATTCCTAATACGCCACCTCCTTCCTGAACCAGATCAACATATTGGTTGTTGTTGAGATCGATAATATCTGAAAATTTTTTACCATTTATTTCCTTTCTCAAATCCCTTAATATTGCTAAGACTTCTCCATTTTCAGTAAATTTTCTCTTATCCATAATATTTTTATTTAAATATTGATAATCAGTAACTTGCGATTTTTTGAAGAAATAAAATTAGAGAAATAGTTATTTAAAAAATAGAGTATAAACACCCTTTTTTCAGAGGTGAATTATTGTTAAATAATTGATTGTAAGTTTTTTATAAATAAAAAAAACCTGCAAGTATATTACTTGCAGGTTTTGTATTTAAAGTAGATTTAAAAAATCTTATTTAATCATTTCAAAACTTCTTTTTACGAAAGCTGTTAAAGCTTCTCCTTTTAGTAAATTTTGCGATAATTTAGCTAAATCTAAAGCTTGTTTTACCAAATGTTCCTGATGTGTTTTGTCTTCCGTATTCAAAATACTGGTAGCCAAATCAGAATTGGTATTAACTACTAAATTATACATTTCAGGCATATTACCCATTCCGAACATTCCGCCGCCACCAGATTGGCTCATTTCTTTCATTCTACGCATAAATTCAGGTTGCGTAATAATAAAGGGAGCTGCCTGGCTGTCCATAGCTTCTAACTGTACAGAATATGCTTTTGGAATATAAGCTTCTAATGAAGTTTTTAACGTTTCTTTTTCTTCGTCAGATAACTTAGAAATTGTGTTTTCGTCTTTTTTGATCAAATTATCAATATGATCAGAGTCAACACGTACAAAAGTTACATCTTTATTATCACCTTCAATTTTTTGAATCAAGTGCGAAATAATCGGAGAATCTAAAAGCAATACTTCATATCCTTTATCTTTTGCAGTTTCGATATAAGAGTGCTGAGCATCTTTATTTCCTGCATAAAGAACTACTAATTTTCCGTCTTTGTCGGTTTGTTTTTCTTTTAATTTCTCTTTTAATTCTTCAAGAGTAAAGTAAGTATCATCTACAGTTGGGTATAAAACAAATGCACCTGCTTTTTCATAGAATTTATCTTCAGAAAGCATTCCGTATTCTAAAACGATTTTAATATCGTTCCATTTTGCTTCAAAATCAGCACGGTTTTCGTTGAATAATGCTTTTAATTTGTCAGCAACTTTACGGGTAATGTAGTTTGAGATTTTCTTAACCGCACCATCCGCTTGTAAGCCAGAACGAGAAACGTTCAATGGAATATCCGGAGAATCGATTACCCCTTTTAGCATTGTCAAAAATTCAGGTACAATTCCTTCTACATTATCTGTAACGTAAACCTGGTTTTGGTACAATTGAATTTTATCTTTCTGAATTTGCATGTCAGAACCTAACTTAGGGAAATATAAAATTCCGGTTAAGTTAAACGGATAATCTACATTTAAGTGAATGTTGAATAACGGATCTTCAAACTGCATTGGATACAACTCTCTGTAGAAGTTTTTATAATCTTCGTCAGATAATTCAGTTGGTTGTTTTGTCCACGCCGGGTTTGGATTATTGATGATATTATCTGTTTCAACAGTTTCGTTTACGTAGTCCTCAGGAGCATCTTCCGGTTTAGGAAGTGTTTCTGTTCTTGTTCCGAATTTAATCGGAATAGGCATAAATTTATTGTACTTATTTAATAAACCACTGATTTTAGAATCTTCTAAAAATTCTAAAGAATCTTCGGCAACATGTAATATGATTTCAGTTCCGCGTGAAGTTTTGTCAGCTGGCTCTAAAGTAAATTCAGGACTTCCGTCGCATGTCCAATGTGCAGCTGGCTCGTCTTTGTATGATTTTGTAATAATTTCTACTTTTTCAGCAACCATAAAAGCAGAATAGAAACCAAGACCAAAGTGTCCGATAATTCCAGAATCTTTAGCAGAATCTTTGTATTTATCAAGAAACTCTTCGGCTCCTGAAAACGCAACCTGATTGATGTATTTTTCTACTTCATCAGCAGTCATACCCAAACCCTGGTCGATAATGTGGATCTTTTTACCTTCTTTATCAACTTTGATTTCAATAGTAGGATTTCCGTATTCTACTTTAGCTTCACCAATGCTTATTAGGTGTTTTAGTTTTAAAGTAGCATCGGTTCCATTTGAAACCAATTCACGTAAGAAAATCTCGTGATCGCTGTATAAGAACTTTTTGATTAAGGGAAAGATGTTTTCTACTGAAACATTAATTTTACCTGTTGTCATATTTTATAAATTTAGTTTAACGTGATGATTTTCATTTCTTCAAATAGAATACCAATTGTTTTTAAGATGACAAAATGGCGTAAGTGTTAATTTTGAAAGAAAATAATTAGATTTTAAAACCCAACTTATTTCAATGAATTGTATCTTTGTGGTACAATAATTGTTAAATGTGTAAGTATTAACTTAAAAAATATGTACAAAATGAAGAAAATCATTTTCATTTGCATGATCGCCACGATGTTTTTTGCGTGTAAATCATCTTCGTCAACTGCTTCAAATGAGGCGACTACGCTTTCGACTAAACTTGACAGGCCCACTCAGGTAGCGCTTAAAGGAAATTGGGTTCTTACCAATGTTTCTTACCCAGGTTCTGATTATATCAAGGTAAATTCTTTTGATCTTGCAGATTCTAAATGTTTCATTGGTAGTACCTGGAATTTTATTTCAAATAATAATAAAGGTACGATGACATTAAATGCTCCAAGTTGTACTGCATTTACATCTCCAATTGTATGGAGTATTAACAATCAGGGACTTTTTGTTCTTAAAATTGTAGATCCGGGATTAAAAGCAAAAAATGTAAAATCTGGATATTTGCTAAAAGTAGCAGGATTAACTGACAACTCTTTTCAGTTAATAGACAACATTAACGTTGGCGGACAAACTAAAGATGTAACTTACCAATTTCAAAGAGCTAATTAATATTAAAAAGAATAAAAGATGAAAAAGATAACAGTTTTAGGATTGAGCAGTTTACTTGTGTTAGTTAGTTTTTTTGCAAGTTGCGATTCAGTTAAAAATGCAAATAATACCCAAAAAGGTGCAGGAATTGGTGTAGTAGCCGGTGGACTTATTGGTGGTATTTTAGGAAATAATTTAGGAAAAGGCGGTAACGCTGCTTTAGGTGCTGCAATTGGTGCTGCCGTTGGTGGTGGAACAGGAGCTCTTATTGGAAACAAAATGGACAAACAAGCCCGTGAAATCGATCAGGCTTTACCAGGTGCAGATGTTGAAAGAGTAGGAGAAGGGATTCACTTAACTCTTAATGAAAATGCTGTACGTTTTGATACAAATAAATCTACTTTGACTACTCAGGCAAAGGCAAATTTAGATAAATTAGTTCCTGTATTTAATGATTACGGAGATACTGATATTCAAATTTTTGGTTATACTGATAATACTGGTAAACCAGAATATAACTTGACACTTTCTGGACAAAGAGCTGCGTCTGTACAGGCTTATTTGGTTTCAAAAGGTTTAAAATCAAGCCGTTTCAAAACTTCAGGTTTAGGAATAGCAGATCCTATTGCAACAAATGATACTCCGGAAGGAAGATCTCAAAACCGTCGAGTTGAGTTTTCAATTACTGCAAACGACAAGATGGTAAATGATGCAAAAGCAGAAGCTGGAAAATAATTTCCATCACAATATAATTTTAAAAAAGCTGTTTCAATTGAAGCAGCTTTTTTTTGACATTAGAAATTAAACATTGTAAATTTGCTCTCTCAATTATAACTCATGCTCGACATAAAAAATATTTCTTTTTCGTATACAGATAAATCGGTTATTAATAACGTTTCTTTTACCATAGAAAAAGGTCAGAATATTGCTATTATTGGCGAAAGTGGCTGCGGAAAAAGTACGCTGCTTAAACTTATGTATGGTTTATATGATCTTGATGAAGGTGAGATTTTCTATAATGAAAAACCTATTTTAGGTCCAAAATATAATTTAGTTCCGGGAATGCCATTCATGAAATATCTGGCGCAGGATTTTGATTTGTCTCCGTTTGAAACCGTAGCAGAAAATGTTGGAAAGTTTCTTTCGAATGGTTTTGCAAATATGAAAAAACTTCGTGTTCAGGAATTATTGGAAATGGTTGAAATGGATCAATTCTCTAATGTAAAAGCAAAGTTTTTAAGTGGTGGACAACAGCAAAGAGTAGCATTGGTTCGTGTTTTGGCTTTAGAGCCGGAAGTTATTCTACTCGATGAACCATTTAGTCAAATAGATGCTTTTCGTAAAAATGCTTTACGAAGAAATTTATTTCGATATTTAAAACAAAAAGGAATTACTGTTATTATTGCAACTCACGATAGTACAGATGCTTTATCGTTTGCTGATGAAGCAATTGTAATGCGAAACGGTGAAGTTGTCATAAAAGACAATCCAACAAAAATTTACGAAAATCCCGAAACTAAATACGTAGCCTCCCTTTTTGGAGAGGTAAACGAAATTGCAACTCATTTGTTAGTTTCTTACGAAGATGAAACGCATAAAACGCTGGTTTATCCGCACCAATTTAAAATGGTTCCGGAATCTAAATTACCTGTAAAAATTCGAAGAACTTACTTTAGAGGAAATCATTATTTGATAGAATCAGTTTATAAAAGACAATTAGTATTTTTTGAAAGTGAAATTGATTTACCGCTTGAAGAGAATGTTTTTCTAGCCTTAAATTATTTATAAGAAACAAAAGCCATAAACATTAAAAGGTGTTTGTGGCTTTTTTAATTTATTGCTGTTTTTTGTCCCAAAATCTGCTATTCTTTCAATAAAAGAATAGTATCTACTTTATAATTAAACTTAATTAAATTGCTAATAACGAAAAAAATAGTAATTTGTACGCTTATGTTTTAAAGTATACTTAAATTTGCAATCCAAATTTTTAACAAATAATAAAAAGAATATGTATCATTCAAAAATAGCGGGCTTAGGATATTATGTTCCTTCAAATGTTGTCACCAATGATGATTTGTCTAAGTTAATTGATACCAATGATGAATGGATTCAGGAAAGAACCGGAATTCAGGAGCGAAGACATATTATTCGTGGAGAAGATACTACGACTTCAATGGGTGTAAAAGCAGCTAAAATTGCAATAGAACGTTCTGGCGTTGCCAAAGAAGATATTGATTTTGTAGTTTTTGCCACATTAAGCCCTGATTATTATTTTCCTGGCCCCGGAGTTTTAGTGCAACGTGATTTAGGATTAAGAACTGTAGGAGCATTAGATGTTAGAAACCAATGTTCAGGTTTTGTTTATGCAATTTCAGTTGCTGATCAATACATTAAAACCGGAATGTATAAAAATATTTTGGTAATTGGTTCAGAGGTTCATTCAACAGGACTAGATATGACAACCCGTGGACGCGGTGTTTCGGTAATTTTTGGAGATGGAGCAGGAGCAGCCGTTTTAAGCCGTGAAGAAGATTTAACAAAAGGGATTCTATCTACACACTTGCATTCAGAAGGACAGCATGCCGAAGAATTGGCGTTGCAGGCACCAGGAATGGGAGCGCGCTGGGTAACTGATATTTTGGCTGATAATGACCCAAATGACGAAAGTTATTATCCTTATATGAACGGTCAGTTTGTATTTAAAAATGCTGTAGTTCGTTTTGCTGAGGTAATTAACGAAGGTTTAGAAGCAAATGGCTTACAGGTTTCAGATATTGATATGTTGATTCCGCACCAGGCAAATTTGAGAATTTCTCAGTTCATTCAAAATAAGTTCAAATTATCGGATGATCAGGTACACAATAATATTCAAAAGTATGGAAATACGACTGCAGCCTCTATTCCGATTGCTTTAACAGAAGCTTGGGAACAAGGAAAAATCAAATCTGGAGATACCGTTGTTTTAGCTGCTTTTGGTAGTGGATTTACGTGGGCAAGTGCTATTATTAAATGGTAGTTTGATTCGTTTGAAATAATATTTAAAACCTGCTCTGGAATGGAGCAGGTTTTTTTATAATTTAGTATTTTGTTATGGAGTTTTACAGAAATGACAAACTAATTTAGAGTGTTTAATAAAATGAAAAAAAATCAACTAGAAATAGCGTGCTTTAATTATGAATCAGCGTTAATTGCTCAGGAAAACGGGGCAGATCGAATTGAGTTATGCGAAAACATGCAACTTGGCGGAACAACTCCAAATTCAATTTTGGTAGTCAAAGTACGTGAAAATCTGAGTATTAAAATGCATGTGATTATAAGACCTCGCGGTGGAAATTTCGTTTATTCTGATGAGGAACTTACAGAGATGAAGCAAGACATTAAACAGTATAAAAAACTAGGCGTTGATGGTTTTGTTTTTGGAATTTTAAAAGAGGATGGAAGTGTCAACAAAAAACAAAATAAAGAATTAGTGCATTTAGCACATCCACTTTCCTGTACTTTTCATCGGGCTTTTGATGTAGTTAAGGATATTGAAAAATCGTTGGAAGATGTAATTGATTGTGGTTTTAAAACAATTTTAACTTCAGGACAGGGAATAAATGTAGAAGAGGGGATTTTTACTTTGGCCAAAATTCAGCAATTAGCAAAAGACAGAATTGAAATCATGCCTGGAGGAGGTTTGCGATCTTCAAATATTGAATTATTGCAGGAACAATTAGAACCTACATTTTATCATTCATCTGCCATTACCGGAAAGACTGAAACCGCCAATCCGGAAGAAATAAAAGAACTGAAGAATTTTTTATAAGGCGATTAGTAAAACAAGAAAAGCCTGGAGTTGGCATACTCCAGGCTTTTCTTTTCTACAAGAACTATTAAAATCTACTAATAAAAGACGGATTTAAAACATTCCACCACCACCTTTATTAGTGTTATCTTCTCTTTGTTTACGTTGCAGGTTTTTGATTGTTGCACCTCCAAAGTTGTATGTTAATCCTAAATAAACAGTTTGACTCTCCCATTTAAATTGTCCAGATTGTGGATAAGGATACATAGTGTCAAACGCATATTTCATTGTATTAAATACGTCATTGAAACGTAAACTGATATTCATCTTGTTGTCTAACAATGTATAACGTGAACCAATGTCCATTTTGTACATTTCATGGCTATTATTTTGCAATCCGTCAACAGCACCTCTGTAAAAACCGAATAATAAAAAGCTTAAACGTTTATTTACTTTAAAGTTTGAGTTCATACGCCCGTTAAAAGCAGACACAGTAATTTTTCTTTCTAAAGGACTACTTGTTTTTGTCAGAGGATCATATAAAAACACAACACCTTGTTGGTTAATGCTTGAGAAATCAATAGATGGCTGTATATCCCACCATTTTGTAATTTTATAATTAAATGAAACCTCAAAACCATAAGCTGTATTATGATCATAATTGGTGAAGGTCATAATCTGTTTTTCCTGGCTAGGATCTGTTTCATCAGGGTATAATATTCTGCTAATCTGATCATTGATACTTCTAACGAAAACACCTGCAGTAAAACTTCCTTTTTCTAAAGTTTTAGTATAATTTACTTCCACAGAGTTTGTAAACTGAGGTCTTAACTCAGGATTTCCTAATGAAGTTACAAGTGGTGTAGAAAACTCACGAATAGGTTTTGTCTGCTCTAAGCTTGGGCGATCTACACGACGGCTATAGCTAAATTGAAGTGTGTTTTTCTCGTTCAGGTTATAAGTAAAATAGGCTGATGGATATAAAGTAATGTAGTCATCATCAAATTTTTCAAGACCATGATTTAAATTGGCGGCTACTTTATAACTTTCAAAACGAGCACCTAACTGATAACTGAATTTTTTGTATTTCTGACCAAATGTTACGTATGCAGAATAAATATCAGTATCGTAAGTGTAGTCAGAAACCGCAAGTGCAGCAAGTGGGTTTCCGGTAATATAATCATTACCTGTTCTTGTAATTCTGGCTTCGGCACCGGCTTCAAGAGTAGTTTTTTCGTTTAACGGATTTACATAATCAATATTCACAGTGCTTAATTTACGAGTTCCTTTAATATAATCATCATAAATTACGCTATTGACAGTATTGTCAATTTTTGTTGACTGCGTATCAAAAGAAGCATTTTGAGTTTCTTTATTGTCGCTGTAATTTGCTTCAAAATCTAAAGTATGACCTTCTTTTTTAAAGATGTGTTTGAAAGCTAAATTATAAGTTCCTACCTGATCAGGACCTGTATATTTTGATTTTTGATAAATATTTGATATATCAGTATCCGTTACATTATTGTAATCAATATCGGTGTTTACAAAACCTTTTCCATTCGATTTATTTTGATTCGTATAAATTGAAAGCGTATTATGGTCGTTGATCAAATAGTCCATTCCAATTTTATACAGGTAAGAATCATTATCATTTACAACATCAATTTTTTGAACGATATCCTGATCTGCTCTTTTTATAAATCCATCATTATAATATGTTCCGAAATTTTGCCCCACATTTCCGAAGAAGTTTACTTTACCTGTTTTGTAATTCAAATCTAACGATTGATTGTATTTTGCAGTTTCCCCAAAAGTGATTCCGCCGCTATAACTTCCGTTAAATCCGGTATTTGCATTCTTGTGTAATATGATATTGATAATTCCGGACATTCCTTCCGGATTGTATTTAGCACTAGGGTTTGTAATCAATTCAATTTTTTTGATTGAAGTTGACGGAATTTGTTTTAGCAATTGTGCCGGATCAATATTTGATGGTCTTCCGTCAATTAAAACACGCACATTATCATTTCCACGAAGTGAAAGTTTTCCGTCCTGATCAACATTAACAGAAGGAATATTGTTCATAATGTCTGATGCTGAAGCTCCCGCAGTAGTCAGATCTTTACCAACAGTAATTACTTTTCTGTCGATTTTTTGTTCAATTGTTGAGCGTTCACTAACGATGTTCACGCCTTTTAGCTGAGTTGCTTCTTCCTCAAGAGAGATATTTACTGTTGCTGTTTTTTTGTTATCACTTAAAATAACAGAGCCAATATATTTTCTAAATCCAATGTACTGAATTTCGATAGTATAACTTTTTAAAGCTAAGTTTTTAATACTGAAATCTCCATTGTCATCGGTATTAACTCCGGAAACTACTTTTCCGTTATCTTTAATCGAAACTGTAGCATAAGAAATTGGTGTGTTAGTCGATTTTTCGATAATTTTTCCCGAGACTGTTCCTGAATTTTGGGCTTGTGCTGTTGTTATTACCCCTAGTAATACGAACAGAAAGAATTTTAATTTCATAGTTTAGTAAATGATTATTTTGATTGATTGATGATGATTTTTGTTTGTAATTTTCTTTGTATAATTATTTTTGATTTTCTAAGTAAGACTCTTTCCTTAACGATTTGTTACAGGAAAATATTAATTAAAAATTAAAATTTTCGTAGATACTCTATTTTATAAGAGATTAGCGTTTTAATTTTTTGATAATTTTAACAACTAAAACAATTCGTTTTTTGAGAAATTCGAATCGGGATATGTTATTTTATATCTTTTTCGTTTTCTGTAATTGGTGAATAAGCAGTATCTTTGCTCACTTTAAAAATAAGTTTACATGTCATTATCACAAATTCTTACACCTTCTATACAAAAATCAATACAAGCACTATTTGATGTTACTGTTGATAAAATCGAATTTCAAACTACCAGAAAAGAGTTTGAAGGCGATATTACAATGGTAATTTTTCCTTTGTTAAAAATGACTAAAAGCAATCCTGCTGAATTAGGAAATAAAATTGGGAATTATCTGGTTGAAAATGTAACCGAAGTGGCGCGCTTTAATGTTGTGTCTGGCTTTTTGAATATTGTAATTTCTGATAGTTATTATTTGAATTTCTTTAATGAAATCAAAGACAATTTAAAATTTGGATATGTAGCGCCGAATCCGAATGAAAAAGCAATTATGGTGGAATACTCTTCGCCAAATACTAATAAGCCTTTGCATTTAGGTCACGTTCGTAATAATTTATTAGGATATTCTGTTGCTGAAATTATTAAAGCGTCGGGTAAAAAAGTCTATAAAACCCAAATTATCAATGATCGTGGAATTCATATTTGTAAATCAATGCTTGCCTGGGAAAAATTCGGAAACGGAGAAACTCCAGAAAGTTCAAATTTAAAAGGTGATAAATTAGTTGGTAAGTATTATGTTGAATTTGATAAAGCTTATAAAGCCGAAATCAATCAATTAGTACAAGCAGGTAAAACCGAAGAAGAAGCAAAAAAACAAGCGCCAATTATTGTTGAAGCACAAGATATGCTGAAAAAATGGGAAGCTGGTGATGAAAAAGTAATAGATCTTTGGAAAATGATGAACCAATGGGTTTATGATGGTTTTGCTACCACTTATACCAATCTTGGAGTTAATTTTGATAAATATTACTACGAAAGCAATACTTATTTATTAGGAAAAGATGTTGTTCAGGTTGGGCTTGATAAAGGTGTTTTCGAAAAAGATCCGGATGGTTCAGTTTGGATTGATTTAACCGATGAAGGTTTAGACCGTAAAATTGTATTGCGTTCAGACGGAACTGCAGTTTACATGACTCAGGATATTGGAACAGCAATTCAGCGTGTAAAAGATATGCCGGATGTTGGTGGTATGGTTTATACGGTTGGAAACGAACAGGATTACCACTTTAAAGTTTTGTTTTTAATCCTGAAAAAACTTGGTTTTGACTGGGCTTCAAGTTTATATCATTTATCATACGGAATGGTGGATTTACCATCAGGAAAAATGAAAAGCCGTGAAGGAACTGTTGTAGATGCCGATGATTTGATGCAGGATATGACAGATACAGCCAAACAAATTTCTGAAGGGTTAGGAAAACTGGATAGTTATTCTGCAGAAGAAAAAGCAAAACTATATAAAACGATTGGTCTTGGTGCTTTGAAATATTATATTTTAAAAGTAGATCCAAAAAAACGTATTTTATTTAATCCTGAAGAATCTGTTGATTTTGCCGGAAATACAGGCCCGTTTATACAATATACATACGCGAGAATCCAATCCATTATTCGTAAAGCTGATTTTGATTTTTCAGCTAAAACAGCAATAGAAGAGCTTCATGAAAAAGAAAAAGAATTGGTAAAACAAATTGAACTTTTCCCGGAAGTAATTCAAAATGCGGCGCAAAATCATAGTCCGGCCTTAATTGCAAATTACACGTATGATTTGGTAAAGGAATATAACTCATTCTATCAGTCAGTTCATATTTTAGGTGAAACAGATTTAACAAAAAAAATATTCAGAGTACAGCTTTCTCAAAAAGTGGCTGAGGTAATTAAAGCAGCATTTACTTTGCTAGGAATCGAAGTTCCGGAAAGAATGTAGAAATAAAATAATTTTATTTGAAGCCGATAGTTGAAAAACTATCGGCTTTTTTATGTTTAATAATTTAAAGTGTTATTTGTAAAATACTGTTAATTAGTAGATTAATTTTGTAAATCTATTTTTTTTGTAGTAATTTTATTATATGACTAAATAGTTCTATGATAGGGAACTTATTTTTTATTTTTATCTATTTTGAATTAGTAAGCTTTTAGTAAAAATAAAAGGTGAAACCGTCTGAAATAGGGATTTTAGACGGTTTTTTTTATTTTTTTGAAACATCGAATATTCATAAATTCTTCCCGTAAATTCTGTTAACACAAATTGATTATCCTAATTAAATAAGTAAATTCATCGTTTTAATTTGTTAAACGCTGCTAAAATATTGTTAAAATTGTTATTTTTTAATAATTTGCATGAATAACCTTAAACAATATTAATGATGAAACAACAATTAAAAGGATTTATAGTATTTCTTTTAATGCTATCTCAATTAGCATTTTCACAAGAAAGAACTGTTTCGGGAACCGTTTCTGATAATGCAGGTATGCCAATTCCGGGTGTTACCGTATCAGTTAAGGGAACAAATAATGCAACACAAACTGATTTTGATGGTAAGTACTCTATAAAGGCTTCACCAGATCAAATTTTGTTATTTACCTACATCGGTATGAAAGCAAATGAAGAACCTGCATCATCTACTACAGTGAATGCAAAACTACTTGGAGACGCTATGGAACTCGAAGGCGTGGTTGTAGTAGCTTTCGGAACTCAAAAAAAATCTGAGATTACCGGTGCGGTTACTAAAATTGATGCCGCAGCTTTAGAAAATACTCAGGCCTCAAATGCAATTCAATCTTTAACCGGTAAAGTTTCGGGGGTGCAAATTAGTGCAAACTCAGGACAACCCGGAGATCCGCCTCAGGTACGTTTTAGAGGTATCGGATCAATTTCTTCCTCAAATACGCCATTGTACGTTGTAGATGGTTTTCCGTACAACGGAGATATAAATGCCATAGCCACTCAGGATATCGAATCTATCAGTTTCCTGAAAGATGCCTCATCAAACGCATTATATGGTAGCAGAGGAGCAAACGGAGTTATTATTGTTACAACAAAAAAAGGAAAAAAAGGGAAATTAAAAGTTACTTACGAAACTAAAATAGGAGTTAACTCAAGAGCTGTTCCTGAATACAATATGATTACAGATCCAGGAGATTATTATAAAACAGTCTATAACCGTATTAGAAATGGTTTGATTTACGACGGTGAAACAGCTGCCGATGCATCAACAATCGCAGCACAAACCTTAATTACTGGGGATACTTATTCTTTAGGATATAACAATTACAATGTGCCTAATGATCAGGTAATAGATCCTGCCACAGGACAACTTAATCCTAATGCCAGATTATTATATCACGATGACTGGGCCAAAGAATTGTTTAGAGACGCTACAAGAACAGAACATTTTTTAAGTTTATCATCCAGCACAGATAATCTTAGTTCCTATTTATCTGTGGGCTATCTTAAAGATGAAGGATATACAATTAATTCAAATTTTAAACGTGCAACAGTTAGAGCAAATGTCGATTACAATGTTACCAGCAAAATAAAAGTGGGAACAAATTTAAACTTTGCCAATACAGATCAAAACGCACCAATATCTCAGGTTGGATCTGCTACTTATAGCAATTTATTTAGCTGGGCGAGAAATATTGCGCCAATTTATCCTGTTTGGGAAAGAGACGCCAGCGGAAATTTTGTAAATGACCAGGATGGAAATAGGGCTTATGATTTTAATGATTCAGGAGATCGTCCATATGGAGCAAATCTTAATCCTTATGCCACAACATTATTAAATACAAATTTAAACGAAGAGAATAAATTTGGAGCGAGAGGATATGTTTCGATTGATTTTTTCAAGGATTTTAATTTTAGATATAATCTTGGATATGATTTATTGTCCGGGTATTATTTAAATATCACTACCGGAGAAGGAGGAGACGATGAAGGTGTAAATGGTCGAAATTCTACCGCAACATCAAACGATTACACCATTACAAACCAGCAGCTTTTATCCTGGAAAAAAACATTCGGAAGTCATTCACTGGATATCCTTGTCGGACATGAATCATCTGATTACAAATCAAAAATGTTAGCGGGCCAAAAATCTGGTGCGGTTATTCCAAATTTGCCTATTTTAAGCAACGGAACAAAATATGTATACGTAGATGGATATAACGATTTGTATAATGTTGAAGGTTATTTTTCAAGGTTAAACTATAATTACAAAGAAAAATATTTTATCAATGCCAGTTTCAGACGAGACGGATCGTCTGTATTTGCACCTGAAAACCGATGGGGTAATTTCTATGGTTTTGGGGCAGCCTGGTCGATAATGAAGGAATCTTTCTTCCCTAAGTCAAAAGTGATTACAAACTTAAGAATAAAAGGTAGTTATGGTGAACAAGGAAATGATAATATATTTTATCCGGGAACATCACAAATAAGCCATCGTTCTTATTTTGGAAGTGCACGAAATTACTATGCTTACCAAACCCAGTATGAAATTGTACCAGACGCTGATGGAAATGCAAGTGTTCTAACAGTATATCAGGGAAATAGGGATATTAAATGGGAGAAATCTGCCAATATGAATGTTGGTTTTGAAATTGAATTATTCAACAGAGTGAATATAGAAGCTGAATATTTTGAAAGAAAGGTGAGTGATTTAATTTATAATAAACCAAATTCGCCTTCAACAGGGGTTTCATTTGTTACTGAGAATGTCGGTGACATGAATAATAAAGGTGTAGAGGTTAATATAGGAATTGATGCCATTAAAACAGAAGATATTGACTTTAATATTTGGGTTAACGGGACTCATTATAAAAATGAAGTGACATCATTGCCAAGTCCATTTACAAACGGAATTTTTCGTTTTGAAGAAGGAGCTCCGGCTTACGCATTTTATTTGAGAGAATTTGCAGGCGTTGATAAAACAAATGGAGATGCACTATGGTATATGGATGTAAAAGATGCTTCCGGAAACGTAACTGGTCGAACCACAACAAATGTTTACGGAAATTCAACGCAATATTTAAGCGATAAAGATGCAAACCCGGATGTATATGGTGGATTTGGAACAATCTTTAGATATAAAAACATAACATTCCAGGCTAGTTTTGCTTATCAATTTGGAGGGTATATGTTTGATGGTGTTTATCAAACTGCCATGTATTCAGGTTCAGACAATATTGGACAAAATTATCACAAAGATGTACAAAAAGCATGGTCTGTTGATAATCCAAATTCTGATATTCCGAGAATTGATCATATTTCAACTTTACAAATGTCAGCTTCAGATTATTTCTTAATAAAATCAGATTATCTAAGCATACAGGATGTTTCCATATCATATGATTTTAAAAATAGCAGACTTGAAGATATCGGAATTCAATCTACTAAATTTAGTTTAATGGGTTCCAATTTAGCATTGTGGTCAGAAAGAAAAGGGATGGATCCAAGGTTAAATAATCTGGGGTCAAGAACCAATAATGGGCAATCCTTAAATGTATATGGAGTTATGAAAACTATTTCCTTTGGTTTAACAGTAAATTTTTAAGAACATGAGAAAATTAATTATACTTACATTGTCATTGTTCATATTCACAGGTTGTTCTGACGATTTTTTAGATACAGTGCCTGAGTCAACTATCAATGATGAACAACTTGCCACATCTGCTGCTGCAAATGCAGCGATTATAAACGGAGTTTATTCTGCACTTAGATCTTATGGATTATCGGTGTCTGGAAACCATGAAGATTATGGACACAAATCAATACTTGCAGCAACAGACATGATGTCAAATGATATGCTAATGACCAAATCAAGCTGGTATGGTTCTTTTTATAATTATTTGGGAAGACAACAAACAAACAGCAGATCGAGATTAGCGTGGAGTATCTACTATCCACAAATTAAAACAGTAAACGTGGTATTGACTGCGGTTCCGGCCGATGCTGCGACCGACGATGAGCTGAAGAAAATTAGAGGAGAGGCTTTGGCATTAAGAGGTTATTTTTATTTTATGTTAGCCCGCATGTATGGACCAACATATATTGGAAATGAAGATGAACTTTCTGTGCCGCTTTATACTCAGGTGACTCTAGAAGGTGCACCAAGATCAACTGTGGCAGAAGTGTATGCTGTCATTGAAAAAGATTTATTAGAATCTATTCAATTATTAGAAGGAATTCCCAGTGGAGGTGTTGCTGCTGTAAATCAAAGTGTTGCACAAGCATTTTTGGCTGATGTTTACCTGGAAATGGGGAAATATGCTGAAGCTGCACCACTTGCTAACGCCGCCAGACAAAATTATCCATTGTTGTCAAAAAGTGTATGGTTAAATGGTTTTTACGATCTTACACTTAACGGAGATACCATGTGGGGTGCAACGATAACTTCTGCACAAAGTAGTTTTGTGGCCAGTTTCTTTTCTCATTTTGACAATACAAACGCTGATGGATATGCGGGAGGATTAGAAATTTATAAAAACATTGACAAAAATCTGTATAATAGCATATCAGATACTGATTATAGAAAAACTGCTTTTGTTGCACCGGGCGGAAGTACAATATATCCTTCATTACCGGAATATGCCAATATAAAATTTAGAGATCCAACGGTTGATGCCGGCGATTATATTTATTTAAGATCTGCTGCAATGTATTATATAGAAGCTGAAGCTCTTGCAAAATCAGGAAATGAGCCTGGTGCAAGACAAGTTTTATATGATATTACTATAACAAGAGATCCATCATATGTCCTGTCTACCAATAGTGGAACAGCTTTAATAGATGAAATCATACTTCAAAAAAGGATTGAACTATGGGGTGAAGGATATGCCTGGTTTGATATGAAACGATTAAAGGTGCCGCTGACAAGAGATTATCCAGGCTCAAATCATGCAACCTTTGGAAAATTTAATATTCCTGTTGGAGATAACAGGTTCATATTCCAGGTTCCACAAGCAGAAATAGATGCCAACCCATTAATTGATCAAAGTCCATTATAAAACACATTTATTTTTAAATAGAGAAGCCGATAGTTTTAAAACTATCGGCTTTATTTGTTATTATTTAAACGTATTATCCCTACAAATACTTTCAGTCTAATATTACTTTTGCATTTTATTATAGAAATAAATACAGATTTCAGTCTGTTAAAAATACCCTCCTTATATTTATTTTTAACTATTTTGAATTAGTACCCTATTTAGTGAAGATTATAAAAGGACCACCGTTTGAATTAATTTTTGAACGGTTTTTTTTATGTCTTTTTTTAAAGTTTTGTAAGATGGGATTCTAAAAATTATTAATTGTTTTTCGACATAAAAAATCTTAAAAACTATCATTTTTAGTTTTAATAGAATTTGTTGATTAAAAAAATATTCGTACAAAGCAGAATCCTTATTTATGACATAACTGTTTTGTTGAAAATATGTTACCATAAACTCCACTTAAAATTCAGAATTAAAAGTAATATTTTGGTTACTTTTTTAAATGTTAAATGATAATATTTTCTTGTTAAAATTGTATTAATTTGATAAGTTGCGCTCAATTAATCAAAATGATAAAATAATGAAACAAAAAATGAAGGTATTTGGGATGCTTTTTTTTGCTTTTGCTATGCAGCTTACATTTGCACAAGAGAAAAAAATTACAGGAACCGTTTCAGACAATACAGGCATACCATTGCCGGGGGTAACTGTATTAATTAAAGGAACTCAAACCGGTGCGCAAACTGATTTTGATGGAAAATATGCAATTAAAGCGGAATCAAATCAAATTTTAATATTTAGTTATATTGGAATGAAAACGCAGGAAATTGCGGCAAGTTCCTCGGTTATTAATGTAAAATTAGCAGATGCTGCCGCACAAGAACTTGAAAGCGTTGTTGTAACTGCTTTTGGTATTAAGAGACAAAAAAAATCTTTGGGTTATGCTACGACAACCTTAAAATCAGAACAGCTTACGGCTGTAGTTAATACAAATCCATTTGAAACACTTTCAGGAAAAATTGCCGGGGTTGATATTACTGCACCCTCGCAGCCTGGAGCTTCTACTAAAGTTGTTATTCGTGGTTTGAATACCATAACAGGAAATTCAGGTCCTCTATATATTGTTGACGGATCTCCAATTAATAATACAGCAACAGGAACGAGTAATGACGGAGTTGCTTCTTCTAAAAGATCTTATGATTCAGGAAATGGTGTAAGTGATATTGATCCTAATAATATAGAAAGCATGACAGTTCTTAAAGGAGCTGCAGCATCTGCCTTATATGGTTCAAGAGCAGGTGGCGGAGTTATTATCATTACAACTAAAAAAGGAAAATCTAATTCAGGAATAAAAGTTGATATGCTTGCTTCAACAGAATTAAGCGAAGCAGCAAGAGTTTCTCACTTACAAAATCAATTTGGACAAGGCTGGAATGGCGTTGGATATTCAGGAACTAACACATACAGTAATGAAAATGGTTCTTGGGGACCTGCATTTAATGGAGAAGTGAGACCTTGGGGAACAGTATATAATAACAGTCAGCAAATTAAACCTTATGTTGGATTAAAAAATAATATTAGAGATTTTTACGATACAGGTTTATTATCTACACAATCGATAAATCTTAGCGGTGGAGGAGATGCTTCAGATTTCTCTTTGGTGTTTTCAAATGTAAATAGTGATGGAATTATACCAACTGATGCTGATTTATACAGAAAACAATCGTTAGGTTTTAATGGTGGTTTGAAATCGAAAAAATTCACATTAAGAACCGCGTTGAATTATGTTTACAAAAATCAAAGTGCTGTAAACACAGGACAAGGTGATGATGCTGGCCAAGGATCTACATTACAACAGGATTTATTACAGATTCCGAGAGATATTAGTGTGGTAGATTTAAGAGATTACAAAGGAAATGTTTTTAATACTCCTGATTATTATTTCACTCCTTATTCTTCAAATCCTTATTTCTCAATTAATGAGAACAGTACAAAAATATATGGAAATAATATTTTTGGAAACGTAAATTTAAGTTATAAAATAACAGATAAAATAACAGCTTCATGGCAAGTGGGCGGTAACTTAAGACAAGAAAGATTGAAAAGTTACGGAGCTATTGTAGATTATCTTCCAGGAACTCCACAGGCTATTGCAAAAACCAATAAAGTTGTAGGTGGAGTTACAGAAGGCAGATCTGAATATAGTGAGTTTGATACATTTTTCAATGTTAACTATAATACTAATTTAGGAGAGAATTGGAATTTTAATCTTTTAGGAGGTTTCAACTATAACAAAAGGGAATCTGATGAATTAACAAATTCAATAACAAATCTTGGAGTTGCTAATTACTATGAGCTTTCAAACACTCCATTTAGAGCAAAAATTTTGCAAACTAACACTTTAAGAAAAACCGGGGCGGTTTATGCATCTGCAGAGTTTGCTTTCAAAAATAAATATTTTGCTACATTAACGGGCAGGGAAGACATTACATCTACTTTACCGATTGGCAACAATGCCTATTTTTACCCAGCTTTATCTTTAGGTGCTATCGTAATTGATAATGGGGATACTTTTTTAAAATTAAGAGGTTCAGCTTCTAAAATTGCAAATGATACTAGTCCTTATTCAACTGAAAACTCATATGTTTCAGGGGTTGCTTCTGCTAATTTTGGACAAATTTTATCTCCGCTTGGAGGTATTAGTTACTATGAAGCCGCAGGAAAACTTGGTAATTCGGAATTAAAGCCAGAAACTACAATTGAATATGAAGTTGGAGCAGAAGGATCATTTTTCAAAAACAGAATCAATTATGATATTGCTTTATATCATAAAACAACTTCTGATTTGATTGTGAACTTGCCTTTGGATCCCTCAACCGGATTTACAACTAAGGCGATTAATGCCGGAGATCTTGTAAATAAAGGTATTGAGCTTTCTATTACTGCAAGTCCAATCAAAAATACAAATTTCTCCTGGAGCGTGACTTACACTTTCACTAAAAACCTTAATGAAGTTACTAAATTAGCTGATGGTTTTGACCGAATTGATTTAGCAACGGCCTATGGTATTACTTATTCGGCTGCTAAAGGAGAGCCAATAGGTACATTTTATTCTCAAGTTCCAAAAATTAATGCTGCAGGACAATATGTAGTAAACGCAGATACAGGATTGTATGAAGTAAGTGGTGATCTTCAAAAAATTGGGAATTCGCAACGTGATTTTGTAATGGGACTTCAAAATACTTTCAAATACAAAAACTTTAATCTAGGGTTCTCATTAGACTGGAAACAAGGGGGTGAATTTTATTCATATACTAAAAGACTATCTCATTTCACAGGAAATGGTATTGAAACTACTTATAATGACAGAAATCCATTTATTGTTCCTAATTCTGTTAATGAACACATTGATGTTGTAAAAGATGTTGTAACAAATGAAGAAAAAAAAGTTATCACTTATACAGAAAACACAACTCCTATAGCTTGGGATAAAGTATCTACCTTTTACAATACCTCAAATAATCCGGGCATCGAACCAACTCATGTAATTGATAAAACATACATAAGATTAAGAGAAATTAATTTGACTTACAACTTCTCTTCTGATTTTACCAAAAATATCGGATTAAACAAAATGTCACTTGGTATTTATGGAAGAAACTTATTCATGTGGACTCCGGGAGATAATCCATATACAGATCCTGAAGTAGGAACTTATGGAACTGGTGTACTTTCAGACTTTGGAGAATTTGGATCTAACCCTTCACAAAGATCTTTAGGTGGAGTTTTAAAATTATCATTCTAAAATTATATAGAAAAATGAAAAAAATAGCAACATTAATTACAGTACTATTCTTATTAGTCTCATGTGATGAAACATTTGATATTAATAGAAATCCCGATACTTTGCCTTCCGGACAAGCAAATAGTACTATCCTTCCTGCAGGTATAGTGGGTCTTGCAGGTGCGCAAGGATCTTATTACGCTTTAATTGGCGGATTTTGGTCTCAATTTTGGACACAAAATAATACTTCCAATCAATATAAAAATGTTGATTCTTATACTATTGGAACAAACGATTATCAACCAGCATGGACTGCTATGTACGATGCTTTGAATGATATCAGAGTTGTAAAAATACAGGCATTAGCAGAAGAAAACTGGAATTATTACTTAATGGCAACAATTCTTGAAGTAGAAGGCTCTCAGGTAATGACCGATTTATATGATGCTATTCCGTACGCTGAAGCAAATAATATAAATATTTTGCAGCCAAAATTCAATACAGGCAAAGAAACATACAATCTTATGATTGCTGATTTAAAATTAGCGCTATCAAAAGACCTAAGTTCTTCTAAGGGAACTGCACCTGCAGCTGATGATTTACTTTTTAAAGGTGAAATGGCTAACTGGACAAAATTTGGTAATACTTTATTGCTAAAATTACACATGAGATTAACAGCAGCTGACCCGGCACTAGCCGAATCAGGAATAAAAGCATTAATCGATTCAGGTGCCCAATTTTTAGATGTTGATGCCGCATTGACTCAATTTGTAGATGCAGCCGATCAAAGTAACCCATTATATGAGTCTGACAGAAGAAAATTAAATAGTACTTTGAACCTTAAGGCTAGTAAAACATTGTACTCTTATCTACAAGTTAACGCTGATCCTCGTTTAAATAAATATTATGGAGCCGGAAGTCCAAATAATCAAGGTGATTTTGAAAATAAAGCAACCAATCTTTCCCAAGTATTATTAAGCCCGTTAACACCTGTATTTTTTATCAGTAAGGAAGAGAGCAGTTTTTTACAAGCAGAAGCACTAACAAGATATTATGGTGGAGCGGGAGCTAAAGCTAAATACGATTTAGGCGTTCAGGCTTCAATAACAAGATTTGGAGGAAACGCAGAAACATTTGTTGCTGCCGGAGGTAAATACGAATTTCCCGCAACAGGGACTGATGCACAAATTGAGGCAATTATTACTCAAAAATGGATTGCAAGTTTCCCCGGAAATGGATATGAATCTTTTCTGGAGCAAAATAGAACCGGATACCCAAAAATATCTAATGTTTCTCAAGTTAGCGAATCTTATGTTCCCGGACAATTTGCAGTATCTGTAGAAAATGTAACAGGAGGGAAATTCCCAAAAAGGATTGTTTTGCCTAGTATCGTAAAATCAAGAAATCCAAATGCACCGGCTTTACAGGCAATAACGGCTCCGGTATGGTGGAATGTTAACTAAAAAAAGCAAAAAATGAAAAAAATATTTATACTAGCAATGATAGTTTCCGGACTATTGTTTACTTCTTGTGAAACAGATTCTACAGACCACGTATCGCAAATAACGCATTACGCAAATATGTCCATGAATGGTGATGCGCTCGTTGTTTTAACGCAAGGCGAAACATATACAGAACAAGGGGCTGAAGCTGAATCTAGTGGAGAAAAATTAGATGTTAAAATTGATGGTACAGTTGATACAAGTAAACCAGCTGTATATAAAATTAAATACGCTGCAATAAATAGTGATGGATTTCCAGCTTATATAACACGTACCGTAATTGTTTTAAGTGATAAGCCAAGCACAATAGATTTGTCTGGTACCTTTGTGAGAAGCGGTAACAACAATATTGTCACAAAACTGGGTGATAGAAAGTACAAATGCGATAATGCTACGGGATTTGATGTTAATGATAATAAAATAACTTTAGAATTCTATAATATAGATGATAAACAAATTTATGCGCCATATCAGGAAAAAACTTCTACATCTGGTATTTCTGCAGAAAGCAACAACGGAATTATAACAGACCCGAACCATTGGCAATGGTCTATTATTGCTTCATCAACCTTTGGAACAGCAGATAGAAAATTTACACGATCAAATTAAAATTTTTAAAATGAAAAAAATAAAACAATTTACAACAAGCATAATTGCAACAGTACTTATACTTTCTTCATTTATGGCTTGTGACGAAGTTGGTGAAACTACTACGGGAGGAACATCAGCTAAAAATTTGGCAGGTGAATGGTTTATTGATGCGTCTGATGCATCTGGAAAAGTTTCAGAACACGAATTATTTTCTACTTATAATACGGCAGCCAACAATAATACTTTGTGGCTAGACGATCAGAATTCGTTTAAAAAATTCAAAATCAAAGTTACTTTTGAGAAAGAAGGTTCATTTTCAGCTTCATCTGCTTCAAATGAATATGGTTCTGTAACAGTAACTATTACAAATGGTAAAGTTGAAAAAGAAGCTGCTGTTTCCAAAGGAGGTCATAAAGTTGATAAGATTTCCTTTAAAGCAGAATTCAGTAATGAGCCAGGAGTACTCTATTCTTATGAAGGAAGTAGAAGAACTGGTTTTAGTGAAGATGAATAGCAATGTGTTAAATTTTGAGATTGCAAAGTCTAAGGTTTCATTAAATAAAAAAAGCCGATAGTTCCAGAACTATCGGCTTTTTGCAACTAACTCAAATATTTTATTTTACAAACTTGTTGATGATTGCATCAGTTTCTGCTTTTGTAGCATTTGGTTTCAAATCAAACAAAAGAGAATAAAGAGCTTTTCTGTCCACTTTAGCTTCCAGGTTTAGGTCTTGGTGTCTGTCAAAAAGAGTTTGCCATTTGTCACGAACATTTTTCCAAAGGGCACTATTTTCCTTCCACCATTTTTGACCGGCAATACATTTAATGTCCGGAACTTTAGTATAAATATCCATTCCTTTTTCTTCTGCTAATAAAACATCTTTTCCACTTTCATCTCTAATGAGTTTAGCGTTGTCTTGTTCGTGGTTCCAACCTGTAGCAGTGATTTCGTGAATGTTTCTTCTTTTTAATACATTATAGTCGTTACGCTTGGTTTGTTCTCTTCTTGGCAGAGGAGCATCAGCAACGTTTGACCAGTAATTTTCTCCATCAACATGTACCCAAGTTGAAGATCCTTCATATCTTGGACTATCGTCTACTTGAAATACTTTTTGAGTCCATTGACCTTTAACGGCTTTCTTGTCTAATTTTTTATATTTCCAAGAGGTGCCCTTGTCAAATGAATATAAGTCTGTGTTTTCATAAAGCCAGTCTTGTCTCCAGTGTTTGATAATCATGTCGTCACTTACAATTAATAAGTGTTGCATTACGATTTTGTTTGGAGTGTCTTCAAGTAACTCAACCCATTCCAATGCAGATTCGTGTTTAGTTTCTGAAGGCTTATAAGTAAGAGAATCCTTTGGGTATTGAAAAGTTTCAGTAAAATTGAATTTTACTTCATAACAACCACACATCGATTTAATCGATTTAATGTCTTGTTGCTTTTTATCCTGACTAAAGCCAAGACTGCACGCCAAAGCCATTACGGCTGAAAAATAAAGACTTTTTGAAATCATAACTTAAATTGTTTTGTTTTTAATTTTCGCAAATATATACATTTTATTTAGAACAAATAAAAATAGTTTATATATTTGCTCCATTATTAAGACTGAATAAAAATAATGAAAATTAAAATTACTCTTTTTGCTGCGTTTCTTTTTTGTCAGATTTCTGTTGCTCAGGAAGAGAAAAAAGACAGTACTGCCACAAATGAATTATCAGAAGTCAAGGTTGTTACAGGAACAAGAACTGAGAGGGTACTTTCGTCATTACCACTACCGATGACAGTAATTACATCTGAGGCAATTGCAAAAACAGGTGTTACAAGATTAAATGAAATTCTAAATGAACAGACGGGAATTATTTTGATTCCAGACGAAAGCGGATTTGAAGGGGTTCAGATGCAAGGCTTAGATGCGGCGTATACAATGATTCTTATTGATGGAGTTCCGCTTGTTGGAAGAAGTTCAGGAGTTTTGGATTTATCACGAGTTTCTGTTGGAAATATAGAGAGAATTGAGATTGTAAAAGGTGCTTCATCTGCTTTATATGGTTCAGAAGCTATGGGTGGAGTAATTAATGTAATTACAAAAAGACCTAAAAAAGATATGTTTTCAGGTAGCCTTTCATATCGCTATGGTACATTCAATACTAATGATGCGAATGCTAATTTACTTTGGAAAAAGAAGAAGTTTGCAGCCAATTTGTTCGCAAATTTTTATTCATCTGATGGATATGATTTAGATAAAAGTACTCCACTACAAAACGTAGAAAGATATTATAATACCACAATTCAGCCAAAACTGTATTATGATTTTTCAGAAAATTTAAAATTAACAGTAAGCAATCGTTTTTATAACCAGAACATGAATAATGTGGCTATTATTGAATCTGCAAATTATAAAGGAGATGCAAAAGAAAATGAGTGGAATTCACAAATTAAGTTAGAGCACAAATGGAATTCTAAGTTTTATTCTGAATATGAATTGTACACTACAAATTATAAAAATAATGCTTTTTTAAATGATGAAAACAATGTGCTTTTTGAAAACACATATTACAATCAATGGCTTTTTCGACCAGAAGCTAGAACTACATGGTCAATTAAAAATGACAAATTAACGGGAGGAATTGGGCTAAATTATGAAACTTTGGATAGAACCTATTTTGATAAAAATGTGAATTTTAATTCTCAATATGTTTTTCTACAATACGATTTTAATCCAACAGATAAGATAAATATTCTTGCTGGATTTAGATATGATAGTCATAGTGAATACGCATCGCAGTTAAGTCCGAAATTAGCAGTAAACTATAAATTCAACAATAACTTCTCTTTAAAAGGTTCGGTAGGATATGGTTATAAAGCGCCAGATTTCCGTCAGCTGTTTTTTGATTTTACAAATCCATCAGTGGGATATACTGTATTAGGTTACAACGTTGCTGAAGACCGTCTGAATCAACTTGATACGCAAGGTCAGCTTTTATATAGAGTTGAAGGCATAAGTTTTAATAAACCATTGGAAGCAGAAAGTTCTGTTAACTTTAATTTTGGAACTTTTTACAAGAAAAATAAATTAAGATTAGACATAAATGCTTTCTATAATTCAATATCTAATTTAATTGATACTAGAGTAATAGCACAAAAAACAAATGGACAAAATGTTTTTAGTTACTTCAACATTAGTAAAATTTTTACTTACGGTGTTGAGTATAATTCTACCTACGATTTTACGAAAGAATTTTCAGTATCACTGGGATATCAATATTTAATCGCTAAAGATAAATCTGTTATTGACAATTTTGAAGATTATCAATATATCCGCAATGACCAATTGCAAACAATTCAAATTAATAAATCAGATTATTTCGGATTATACAATAGATCCAAGCATACGGCCAACATTAAATTTGATTACAATATTTCAAAAATAAAAACAGATATCAATTTGCGTATTTTCTATAGAAGTAAATACGGGATGTTTGATAGTAATGCAAATCAAATTCTTGACAAGTACGACCAATTTGTTGGTGATTATTTTATAACCAATTTGTCAATTTCAAAATACATTACCGATAAATTAATACTTCAGGCCGGAGCTAATAATTTACTTGATTTTACAGATCCGGGTGAAATTACTAATCTGGCAGGAAGGCAGCTTTTTGCACGAATTCAATATAATTTTTAATAAACATTTATTTAAACACCTTTACCATGAAAACAAAATTTTTAAAACTTTCTCTTTTAGCATTAATGATTTTTACTGCATCTTGTAGTAGTGATGATGATAAAAACGATACAATTCCAGCAGTTGAAACTGTAAAAGTTTCAGATCTTTATGCTCCCCAAACAGGAGGACAAGGACAAGCAGTTGGTGGTGCATTTACAAAATTCAGTTTTTCTGAAAACAAAATCGTGACAAACGATAATTGGGATATTGCTTTCCGCGGAACTACAATTATTGTAAATGGAGGAGACGAAATTGGTATTACAGATGAACCAACAAGAACAGGATCTGGTGCTGTAAGTATCGTTTCTGGTACATTTGCTAGTGTAACTGCATTTCCAGTAGCAACAACTTTCCAACAAGATGGTGCGACTGTTTATGCAATTCCGACAGGTAGTGGAAACGGATGGTACAACTATAATACTTCAACAAACATTATTTCTCCACTTGCAGGAAAAGTATTTGTAGTAAAAACACATGATGGTAAATATGCAAAATTCGAAATTTTAAGCTACTATCAAGGTGCACCTGCAAATCCAGATCCAGCAACAGCTGTAGCAAGATATTTCACATTCAATTTTGCTTACCAGGCTAATAGCACAACTACATTCTAAGAAATATTTTGTTGTAGTAAAATAATAAACAACATTCAAAAATCTAGTTAATCATTAGCTTTGTTTTTTTTATTTTTTTTGAGAGAGGTCAGATTTATCTGACCTCTTTTTTTATTGTTAAAAAGAATAATAAATTAAGGTTTAATTCTATCTTTGCAGGTATTTTTTATAAGGAATTAACAAAAATTAAGATGAAATTTTTGTGAGTCTATTCTTCAAAATTTATAATTACTAAGTGAACACAAAATCATATTTTTTTCAGTCTTTTGCCATTGTTGCATTAGCATTTATAGCTTTTATAGGATTTAAACAAGTGTTGCCGAATAAGATATTTCCGGACAGCAAGATCGATTCTAAAAGTGTACTTATAGACAGCTTACTTCTGGAGTCGGTTGCAAATGATTCTTTATCTGAAGAAAGCGACAGTATTGCCGAAATTGAGAAAAAGGAAGCTCAGGAAAAAATTGTTTTTGATGCAACAGAAGGAATTGAATTTCCAACAGAAACTTTTGAAAACTATAAAGGATACCAATACCTGATCTCTTTTTACGAGAAATTATATCAGTTAGAAAAAAATCCGCAAGCCAAAGTAAGAATTGCTTATTACGGTGATTCGATGACTGATGGTGATTTAATTGTTCAGGATGTTCGAAATAATTATCAGGAACGTTTTGGCGGAAACGGAGTTGGTTTCGTTTCTATAACTTCAGAATCTGCTGCGTCCAGAGGCTCGGTGAAATCGTCTTATTCTAAAAACTGGAAAGCACAATCGTATCTCAATGTAAAACATCCAATAAACCCTTTTGGTGTAAACGGGCACGTTTTCTTTGCAAATGATAAGGCAAATCCAACCTGGGTGCAATACGAAGCCGGACTTAATAAACACGTATCTGTATTAGATAATCCAACTTTGTTTTACGGAAAATCGCATCGAAAAGGAAATGTCAATTTTATTATAGGAAAAGATACATTGCGAAAAAATCTAGTTCCCAATAACTTAGTCAATACCCTAAAAGTAACGTCAGGGAGTATCAAAGCCTTTAAGGCCAATTTCGTTCAGGCAGATTCAATTCCTATTTATGGTTTTAATTTTGATAACGGAAGCGGAGTTCATGTAGATAACTTCTCGCAAAGAGGAAATTCCGGGCTGCCAATTTCTATGTTTGATGCCAATGTGATGCAGGCTTTTAACAACCATTTAAAGTATGATCTGGTTGTACTTCATTACGGAACAAATGTGTTAAATTACGGAACCAAAAATTATTCATGGTACGAAAAAGGAATGAAAAAAACCGTAAATAAAATCAAAGAATCTTTTCCGGGAGTTTCTATATTAATTGTTTCAACCGCTGATAAATCAACCAAATATGATTTGGAAATGAAAACAGATTCGGCCGTTGTTCCTTTAATGAAGGCACAAAAAAGATATTCACTTGAAACTGAGTCGGGATTTGTAAATTTATACACGCTAATGGGCGGAGACGGATCGATGGTGAAATGGGTTGATGAAGCTCCGGCAAAAGCCAATAAAGATTACACACATTTTAATCAACGTGGTGCAAAAGCAATTGGTAATTTATTGTATGATCAGCTAAACAAAGGATACGAACAATATAAAGCGCTGCGCGAAAAACGCGATGTTGTCGCTAAACCCAAAACAGTCAGAAGAGCAAAGGCAGATTCTGTATCTGTTAAAAAAGATAGTGTAAATGAATAAACTTATTATCCTCTTTTGTTGTCTTTTTTTCTCGATAAATAATCAGGCGCAAAAGTCAGTCTCACTTTTAATAACTAAAAATATGATTAGTAAAATCGATAGCGCAACGATTGAATCTTACATGGGTAATCACATTTATAATGCAGAAGTATTAGAAAGTGTTTTTAAAAGATTAAAAGAAAACGAAGGCGATAATAAACAAAAAATAAATATTGTACATATTGGCGACTCTCACATTCAGGGAGATTTAATGACCAATAAAATTAGAAAAATTTTGCAGCAGCAATTCGGAAATGCAGGCCGTGGTTTTGTTTTTCCGTATCAATTGGCAAAAACAAATGGGTCTTATAACGAAAGATTTTATTCGAACAGAGTCTGGGAAAGTTATCGAAATATTTATCCGGTAAAAAACAGACCCATCGGTTTAAGCGGAATTGGATTGTGGAGAGATAATGGAGGTTTTGCAGTACAATTGAGTATAAAAGATGCGGCATACAAATTTAATTCTATCCATATTATTACGCCTCAAAACCAGAATATGTTTGATTTGGCAATATCATCTCAAACCAATATTATTCAGTCGACAGAGCGAAAAGTAATTACACATAAAATTAAAAAAGGAGAAGCAATTTCGGTAATTGCAGACAAATACAATATTTCAGTAGCCGAAATAAAAAGAGCAAATAATCTGAAATCAAATAATATTCGTGCCGGAAGAACTTTAAAAATTCCAACAAACGAAACAAAACCGAAAGAGATTAAAAACTCTGAATTTGTTCCTTTAAATCTGGAATCTGACGCATTTTCTCATTATTATAAATCAGAGAAAGCATTAGATAAAATTTACCTGATTCCAAATAAAAATGCATCAGAATTTGAGCTTAACGGACTTGTTTTAGAGAAAGATGCTCCGGGAATAACCTACAGCGGAATTGGAGTAAACGGCGCTAAATTCTCTGATTACAATAAATATCCTTTGTTTTTTGAGCAGTTAAAATCTTTGCATCCTGATTTGTTGATTTTTTCTCTCGGAACAAATGAAAGTTACGACAATATGGAAGCTTCGGCTTATATCAGACAATTGCGCGAATTTATAAGTAATCTGAAAGATCAAAAAATTGATGTTCCGATAATTGTTATGACACCTCCGCCATCATTGCACAGAGGAAGAAAACCAAATGTGTATGTTAAAGATTATGCAGAACGAATTAATAGTTCTGCAGAAAAAGATGATTTTGCAGTTTGGGATTTGTACGATGAATTTGGTGGAATAACAGGAGTTCGAAAATTAAGAGCAGAAGGATTAATAGGTCCCGATTTTGTCCATTATTCTAAAAAAGGATACGAAAAACAAGCAAAATTGTTTGCCGAAGCATTTTTAAAAGCATACGATAATTTTAAATCAAAAAAGTAAGTTGATAACAAGTAATAGCATAAATAATTGGTTTGTTCAGAATTTTGGAGAAATTACATTAGAGCAGGTCAAAAGTTGGTTCATATATAATCCCGACGAAAAATTATTATTCAATACAGGATTGTTTCTTGGGTTGTTTTTAGTTTTCTATTTTGTCTACGCCTTTTTACGTAAAACATTTTATTTACGATTAACCTACGTTATTCTGTTCTCGCTTTTCTTTTACTATAAGTCAAGCGGAATTTACTTTTTACTTTTATTGCTTTCTTCGGTCGTAGATTATGGCTTGAGTCAGATTATTTATAGAGAAACAAAAGACAGCACCAAGAAAATATATCTGGTTATAAGTGTGATCCTGAACTTAGGATTGCTTGGTTATTTCAAGTATATGAATTTCATGATTGTTACGTACAATGACATGTTCAACGGTCATTTTGCTTTGCATAATATTTTTCTTCCTGTCGGAATTTCGTTTTATACTTTTCAGTCAATGAGTTATATTATCGAGATTTACCGTGAAGAAATCAAGCCAACAAAAAACTACATCGAATATTTATTTTTCGTTTCGTTTTTTCCGCAATTAGTGGCCGGACCAATTGTTAGGGCAAAAGATTTTTTACCACAGATTTACCAAAAATTAAACCTTACCAAACAAGATGTAAATAACGCTTTGTTTCTTATTATTGGCGGATTAATTAAGAAAACCGTAATTTCAAATTACATCTCGATAAACTTCGTAGATCGTGTTTTTGATACACCGATGACCTATACTTCTTTCGAAAATTTAATGGCTTCTTACGGATATGCCATTCAGATTTATTGTGATTTTTCTGGATATTCAGATATGGCAATCGGAATCGCTTTGTTATTAGGATTTAAATTACCAGCCAACTTTAGAACGCCTTATAAATCAGTATCGATTACAGATTTCTGGAGAAGATGGCACATTTCATTATCAACCTGGCTGAAAGATTTCTTGTATATTTCTATTGGTGGAAATAGAGAAGGCACATTCGCAGGATATTTATTTCCAAGTTTATTTTTCTTTGGATTATTGCTTTGGGGAATTTCAAATGTAAACGAAAGCTTTATTCCGTTAGCAATAGCAATTGGATCAATTGGAGTTTTCTGTTTGACATTTTTACTTTCGAAGAAAAAAAATCAAACACTTGTAACCAATTTCAATTTATTCACCACAATGCTTCTAGGCGGGTTGTGGCACGGAGCAGGAGCACAATTTATTATCTGGGGAGCATTACACGGATTAGCATTAGCAGTTCATAAAATATTTATGGAACTATTCCCTTCCAAAAAAGAAGGTTCTAATTTCTTATGGAAATTTTTTTCAATCGTAATTACTTTTCATTTTGTAGTTTTCTGTTGGATCTTTTTCCGTGCCAGAGATTTTGAAACAGCTTTGCAGGTAATTAATAATATTGGTCAGTTAACATTCGAACCAGAACAATGGAAAGTGATAGCTTTAGGATACAAAAATGTATTTTTATTAATGCTGTTTGGTTACGTTTGGCATTTTTTACCGGAAATTATTACCGACAAAATGAAATGGGCTTTCGACAATACACCATTAGTGGCAAAAGCAATAATTCTGGGATTCGTTTATTGGATAGTTTATGCGACAGCCGTTGCAGGCTCACAGCCATTTATTTATTTCCAATTCTAATGATATTGCCACGAAGGCACAAAGGCGCAAGGATTTATTTCTTTGCGCTTTTTTTTCACACAGATTTCGCAGATTTTTTCATACTTAATCTAAAAAATAATCTGCCTAATCTACTAAATCTGCGTGAAACCAATAAACTTTACGAGCAAAAAAAACTTCGCGCCTTAGTGCCTTAGTGGCAAAAATGCCCTTAAATAAAAATTGCCTAAAATATCTAATTAGATTATCTTTGCACTTCAAATAAAGAAAATAGTATGTTTGATAATTTAAGTGATAAGTTAGATAAAGCCTTCCATATATTAAAAGGACACGGTAAAATTACAGAAGTAAACGTTGCCGATACCTTAAAAGAAGTTCGTCGTGCCTTATTAGACGCCGATGTTAACTTTAAAATTGCCAAAGATTTTACAACCAAAGTAAAAGAAAAAGCAATAGGTCAGGACGTATTAACTACGCTTCAGCCAGGACAATTATTGGTGAAGCTGGTAAAAGATGAGTTGACCGAATTAATGGGTGGTGATGTTGCAGGAATTAATCTTTCTGGAACTCCTTCAGTTATTTTAATGTCAGGATTGCAAGGTTCTGGTAAAACAACTTTCTCAGGAAAATTAGCCAATTTTCTAAAAACAAAGAAAAACAAAAAACCACTTCTTGTTGCTTGTGATATCTATCGTCCTGCGGCGATCAATCAGTTGCATGTTGTGGGAGACCAAATAGGTGTTGAGGTTTACTCAGAGCCGGAAAATAAAAATCCTGTTGAAATTGCTCAAAATGCAATCAAACATGCCAAAGCAAACGGTTTTAACGTCGTAATTGTCGATACAGCTGGTCGTTTGGCAGTAGATCAGGAAATGATGGATGAAATTGCTCGTGTTCACAAAGCAATCCAGCCACAGGAAACATTGTTCGTTGTTGATGCAATGACAGGACAAGATGCTGTAAATACAGCAAAAGCCTTCAACGATATCTTAAACTTTGATGGAGTTATTTTAACCAAATTAGATGGAGATACTCGTGGTGGAGCTGCAATTTCGATTAAATCGGTTGTAAACAAACCAATCAAATTTGTGGGTACAGGCGAGAAGATGGAAGCAATTGATGTTTTCTATCCAGATCGTATGGCCGAGCGTATCTTAGGTATGGGAGACGTTGTGTCTCTTGTAGAAAGAGCGCAGGAACAATTTGACGAAGAAGAAGCCAGAAAACTTCAAAAGAAAATCGCTAAAAACGAATTTGGTTTTGATGATTTCTTAACGCAAATTCAGCAAGTAAAGAAAATGGGTAATATGAAAGACCTGGTAGGAATGATACCGGGAGCTTCAAAAGCCATGAAAGATGTAGAAATAGAAGATGACGCTTTTAAACATATAGAAGCAATCATACATTCGATGACGCCAATCGAAAGAAGCAAACCTGCCATTATCGACGTAAAAAGAAAAGCCAGAATCGCAAAAGGTTCGGGAACGAAAGTCGAGCAGGTAAATCAGTTAATGAAGCAGTTTGACCAAATGAGCAAAATGATGAAAATGATGCAAGGTCCGGGCGGAAAAAACCTGATGAAAATGATGGGAGGCATGAAAGGAATGCCAGGCGGAATGCCGAGATAATAAAATAAAAAGTTTCAAGTTTCAGGTTTCAGTTTATGAGACAGAAATTTGAAACTTTTTTCGATAAAATAGTTTCGCCCCAACTTGAAACCTGAAACTTGAAACAAAAATTAAACCTGAAAAATTAAGAAATGCAACTACTAGACGGTAAAAAAACATCTGAAGACATTAAAAACGAAATTGCAGCCGAAGTTCAATTAATAAAAGCAGCCGGAGGAAAAGTACCTCATTTAGCAGCCGTTATAGTTGGTACAAATGGAGCAAGTTTAACCTACGTAGGAAGTAAAGTAAAATCTTGCCAGCAAATTGGCTTCGATTCAACTTTAGTCGCTTTACCAGAAGATATTACCGAAGCAGATTTATTAGCTAAAATTGCAGAACTAAACGAAGATGATAATCTTGACGGGTATATCGTTCAGTTGCCATTGCCAAAGCATATAGACGAACAAAAAATCTTATTAGCAATCGATCCGGATAAAGATGTAGATGGTTTTCATCCAACAAATTTTGGAAGAATGGCTTTGGAAATGGAAAGTTTTATTCCTGCAACTCCATTCGGAATTATGCAATTGTTAGAGCGTTACAAAGTAGAAACTGCCGGAAAGCATACTGTAGTGATTGGAAGAAGCCACATCGTAGGCCGACCAATGAGTATCTTAATGAGTCGTAAAGGAAATCCTGGAGATTCAACCGTTACGTTGACACACAGCCGTACTAAAAACTTAGCAGAATTTACTAAAAATGCAGATATCATTATTACAGCTTTGGGAGTTCCTGAATTTTTAAAAGGTGATATGGTTAAAGACGGAGTTGTAATTGTAGATGTTGGAATTACCCGTGTTGAAGATACATCAAACTCAAAAGGTTATGTAATAAAAGGCGATGTTGATTTTGACGAAGTTAGCAAAAAAGCATCATTCATTACACCAGTTCCAGGTGGAGTAGGACCAATGACAATTGCCATGTTACTTCAAAACACGCTTTTAGCAAGAAAAATGAGAAGCGCAAGAAAATAATTCTCTTTCTAATATATACAAAGCCTGTTCTATTGAACAGGCTTTTTTGTATTACACAACTAAAAATTTTCCAAAACATAGATACATAAAATCTAAGTTCTAAAACAATTTTAAACTTCAAAGCTTTGCGAACTTAAAATGTGTAAGGAATTAAAAACAAATGACTTGTGTTCTTTTTCAGTTGAAAAGTTGGAATTTGGAATTTTTAAATTTGGAATTTAAGTATCCTTTTAATATTTAATTAATACTTTAAAGTTTCGGTTCTTAAAAATAAAGGATACTTTTGCCACACTTTAAAAAACACTTCTCCAAATGGACGATTATTATTCGTTAGTATTAAATTAAAAACAGCTTTTGAAAATTTCAAAATGCTGCGATAAAACCCTGTATTTTGAAATGAAAGCCTTTTACACAAACAACAACGGATTAATCGAAATCTCAAAATGGACTCCAAACTGCTGGATAAACATCGAATCTCCATCAGAAACAGAAAAAAAATATTTACTCGAAGAACTCCAAATTCCCGAAGCATTTTACAACGATATTGAAGATATCGACGAAAGACCCCGTATCGAAATCGAAGATGGCTGGACGCTTATCATCATGCGCGTTCCTATAAAAAGTGACGATGTTAAACTACCTTTTCAAACTATTCCGCTTGGTGTCATTTTTAAAGATGATATCTGCGTAACCATTACATTTTACAAAACAGAAATCATACATGATTTTATGTTGTATTCACGACGAAAAAACATTCAGGTTAAGGATAATTCCGACTGGGTTTTGAGATTGCTTCTCTCTTCAAGTGTTTGGTATTTAAAATACCTAAAGCAAATTAATCAAAAGATAAAATTGGCCGAAGACAATTTAGAAAAGTCAATCAAAAATGAAGAATTACAAGCATTGCTTCAAATCGAAAAATGTTTGGTTTTCTTTATTACCTCATTAAAAGCCAACGATGTTTTGTTTCATCGCATAAAAAACCTAAAAGCATATAAAGCAAACTACGATTTAGATTTGCTCGAAGATGTCGAAATCGAATTAAGCCAGGCGCAGGATACTGCTAATATATACAGCAATATCTTAACCGGAATGATGGATGCGTATGCTTCAGTAATATCCAATAATATGAACAATATTATGAAACAAATGACATCCATTTCGATCATTTTAATGATTCCAACCTTAATCGCAAGTTTGTACGGAATGAACGTGCCAAACGGTTTAGAAGAAAGTAAATACGGTATTTGGATTCTTCTTTTTGTTTCAGTTATTTTGTCTTCTTTCGGGGTGTTTTTATTCAAACGCAGAAGATGGTTCTGATAAATTAAAATTTCTAATTCATATACAAAAGCCTATTCAATCGATTAGGCTTTTTCGTTTTTATGCATTGGGCGTGACCGTATTTGCAAAAGGCGCTCCAATCTTGTCGCATATGTGCGCCTTTTGCAAATACGGTCGGGCTATCCGCTCCGCGGCGGCGGACAGCTCCTATCCCTCACGCGGCTCTCCGGTAATAACAAATCTCGTTCCTGTATGGTTTTCAAAACCTTTTATTCATAATATCATTCCCAAATTATCTATAATCTCAAATCCCAGAGGGATGCAATATTTATAGAATTTTTCAGTGTAAAGAATAACAAACCCCAGCTGGGTGACATCTTTAAGTTAAATGCGGTGAATAATATATCGTTCCGACGGAACTCTCTTGTCTGGCGAACATATTTACTATAAATATTACGCTCCTTTGGAGCTTATTATTTATAATATTTGAATTAAAAACTAAATACATCTTTAAAAAATCACTTTTTTTATTTGTCAATCCAAAATAAATAATAACTTTGTAACTCAAAGTACTTTAATCATGAATCAGAAGCATCAAGAAGATTTATCACACATTCGTTCCATGATGGAGCGTTCTTCCAGATTTATATCATTAAGCGGGCTCTCAGGAGTTTTTGCCGGACTTTCTGCTTTAATTGGCGGATTGTATGTTTATCAGTTATTCAAAATAAACGGGATAAATTATCTTGATGGAGAACATATTTTATTGGATGGCAACTTAGTTTCTGAATTAATTTCCAGCGGATTAATCATTTTGATATTTGCTTTTGTTTTCGGAATCTTTTTTACTATCAGAAAAAGTAAAAAGTACAATTTACCAATCTGGACAACGGCAACAAAAAAAATGCTTTTCAATTTGGCAATTCCATTAGCAGTTGGCGGCATATTTTGTCTGGCACTTATATACCATAAGATTTTTATTCTGGTAGCACCAACAACTTTAATTTTTTACGGATTAGCCTTGATAAATGCAGAAAAATATACATTTTCAGATGTTAAATATCTTGGTTTTAGCCAGCTTATTTTAGGATGCATTTCTTTGTTTTTCATTGGATATGGTTTAATTTTTTGGATCATAGGTTTTGGAATTTTGCATATCTTGTACGGACTAATCATGTTCAAAAAATACAAATAATCCAATGGGAATCATTGATAAACTAAATAAAGATTTTGAAAGCCGTGTCAGATTGGGAATCATGTCCATTCTGATGGTCAATGATTGGATTGATTTTACCGAAATGAAAACTCTTTTGGATATAACAGATGGTAATTTGGCAAGCCATTCTTCGGCATTAGAAAAATCAGAATATATTGAAGTTAAGAAAGAATTCGTAGGCAAAAAGCCCAAAACATCATATAGAGTGACCAATAGAGGACGCGCGGCCTTTAATGAACACTTATCGAGTCTTGAAAAATTAATGAAATCTAACAAGTAAAATTTTTTTATCTAAATACTTTGAAATACAAAGTACTTTTAAAATTTAAATCATGAAAAAACATCATTTTATTTTAGCATGCAGTATTATTTTTACACTGCTTTTTTACAAAGAGTCAATAGGAGTAAACCTCGCTATTTTTGGACTGGTTTTAACAGGCTTGATTTGTTATTTCTTTCAGGATCGATTCACAGACCGCTCACACTTAGTTTTAGTGCTTACATCTGTTCTATCGTGTTTTGCTTTTGCCTGGTACGGCGATTTTGTGTCATTCCTTGCTATGTTCATGTCAATTGTTTTTTTACAGTTTAAAACGCATGACGTACAGCTTAAAATAATGCAGGTTTTTCCGCTTGTATTTGTAAACGGAGTTACTTCGTTAGGGCGTGTTTTTATGTTTAGCCAATGGCTTCCGGAAAAGAAAATACATAATAATTTTGCCAAAAAATTAATAGCCTACTTTATCATTCCGGTTGTTTTTGTAGCGCTATTTTTTACGGTCTATTCTTTTGGAAGTGATCATTTTTCTTCTCTGTTTACAGATTATCAATTAGATCTTGATATTTGGCAGTTGCTCGTAATTACTATTTTAGGGTTTTATATTTCGTTTACTTTTTGGAATTACTGGATTCCCGAAGTTTGTTACGATCTCAATCCAAAATTAAACAATGAGTTTTCTAACAATGAGAAAGCAGTAAACGAAAACACATTCTCATTTCTGGATTTAAATTTCGAGCGAAAAAGCGGCGAAATCACTTTATTACTTTTAAACGTAATGCTCTTAATTTTTATAGTAACGTATAATTACGAACAATTTTTTGAAGTAATCGAAACCTCAAAATTAAGCGCAGATACACATGAAAGAGTAAATGCAATCATTTTTTCTATCATTATGGCTGTTGGAGTAATTCTGTTTTATTTTAAGGGCGGATTCAATTTTGATGAAAAAGCAACAAATCTAAAACGCCTGTCTAAAATCTGGATTGTATTAAACGGAGCTTTGATTTTGAGTACAGCCGTAAAAAACTCAGAATACGTTTCATTCTTCGGATTGACTTATAAAAGATTGGGCGTTTATGCATTTTTAATACTGGCTATTATTGGTTTAGTATACGCCTTTTTAAAAATTGCCAAACAAAAAACAAACGCCTATCTTTTCAATCAAATGGTTTGGTATTTTTATGGAACGGTACTTTTGTGCAGCTTTTTTAATTGGGGAGGTCTGATTACAAATTATAACATCGCTGTAAACAAGGGAGTCGAACCAAAATTTTTAAGCGAATTAAATTTTAATGACGAAACCCGTAGAGAATATTTTTTACTTCATAATCTGGATGGACAATACAGCGAGATACAGCGAGAAAATGAAATTAAAAGATATCAAAACGAAACTGTTTTATCGAAGATATTGTATTACGAATTTTTAAACGAGAAAAAATAAGTTTACTAAATCCCATTCAATTTTGAATGGGATTTTTTTTGATAGTTATAATTGTAAGTCAAGTTTTATAAAGGTTTGCGGTTAATAATTGTTAATTAATACAGTTATTACAAAGGCTTAAAACTTATTAAGAAAATGTTTACTATATTTGGTTTCCAAAAACTTGAAATTTTATATGTTTTTAATTGAATAAAGTGAGATGTTTCTTAAAAATATAATTAATCAATAAATAAATCTAACCCTAAAAACAAAACCCATGACAAAAACTACTCTTACAGGACCAGGACCAGAAGGCAAAATTTATCCACCAGGTAAATGCATGAAACCTGAAAGCCAAAGTAGAATAACAAAAAAAACACCTATAAGTTTTCCGGAGAATAAATCACCAATTCCTTTTGCTCCAATTGTTCAGGCTACATTAAAGGAGGATGGAACGTTTCAGGTTAGGGCAGTTTTTTTGGTTGCTCGTAAACCAAAAGGACAAAAAGAAGTTGAGGACGATAAAGAAGGCGAATTAGATTTTGATATTTATCAAAATTGGTATGTAGATCTACATGGAAAGCGCCAACTGCAATTTTTTATAGCTTATGATATACTGGATGACCCAGAAAAAGAGTTTGATGTTTATGAAGCAAGTTTTAAAGCTGAACCATACCCTTATGGAAAAGATACATTTGCAGAAATAGAAACAATTCAAACTTTTCTGTGGGATATAGATCCTGAAACTTCGAGAGGAACAGAAACGGTTGTTCAACATGGAGGATAGTATTTTTTTATACTTAAATTTCCCAAATTAGAAATATAGTCTTCAAAAAAGATTGCGAAATATATACTAGCAAAAACTTTGCTAGTATATATTTACAATAATTTAACCTATATATAAAAAATGCTTAATATTAAATTATTATTATTTTTTTCATTGTTGTTTAATTCATTTTTTATCTTCTCACAAGAAAATATTCATGAAAATAATTTGTTTAGGAATGAAATAAAAGCCACGGTAATTAGATTTAAAGAGGAGGTTAATTTTAATAAAGCAGCATCTTCTTTTTTGGAAAAAAACTGGGATTCAACTCTGGTTTATTCTATGAGACAAATTGCTTTAACCAAAAACATTAAGCTTTTAGATTATTGTCATTATTTTAGAGGGATAAGTTTTAAAGAAAAAAAACTTATAAATGAATCAAAAAATGAATTTGGAAAGGTCTCTATAGCTTTTCAATTCAATTATAAAGTAAAAAATAATCTTGGTGAAATTGCATTAGAGCAAAAGGATTTTAAAAAAGCTTTGTTTTATTTTCAACAGATAGAAAAGTTATCTGATAAGGATAGCTATGATATAATAAATAGTATCGTTTTACATAATATTGGATTGTGTTATTTACATCTTAAAAAAATTGATAAAGCAGAGATATATTTATTCAAAAGTTCAAAATTACAAGAGATAGAAAAAGATACATTATTACTTATTGGATCTTATATTGATCTTGCTAATCTGTATTATGAACAATATAAGGATAATCAGGCTATTCCTTATTTTGAGAAAGCGTATCATTTATCAAAAAAAGTAAAATCATTTGAGCTTAAAAGAGTTGCTACTTTAAATATGGCGGCAGTTGAGGAAAATAGAAAAAATTTTCCATTAGCATTAGTTTACAGAAAAGAATACGAAACATGGAAGGATTCCTTAAACGATCAAAATAAAGTTTGGGCTGTTGCCCAAGTAGAAAAGAAGTTTGCTGTAAAACAAAAACAAAAAGAAGTAGATGTTCTTGCAGCTGAAAATAAAGCAAAAATTGCCGAAAGAAATGGGTTTCTCATTTCTTCGGTTTTGCTTTTAATTTTGTTTGGAACCGGAGTTTATTTTTACAGACAGAAAATTAGAAACAATAGAATCATTCTCGCTCAGAAAAATGAGCTGGACGAATTAAATGCCACAAAAGATAAACTATTTTCTATTGTTAGCCACGATTTGCGATCATCAGTAAACGCACTAAAAACAAGCAACGGTAAATTGATGGAGAATCTGGAAAATAAAAATTTTACAGAACTCGATGTTTTGCTGCATAACAATAGTACAATTGCAAATGGAGCTTATAATTTGCTGGATAACTTGCTTAATTGGGCTTTATTGCAAACCAAACAGGCTTATTTTTATCAGGAATCATTGCATTTGGCTACCATTGTACAGCATGTAGAATACAATTATAAACCATTGATGTTAAACGCAAACCTCAATTTTAAAAGCGATGTTTCAAAAACAGATTACGTTTTTGCAGATATGGATTCGCTTAAAATAATTATTCGAAACATGTTAGATAATGCGATTAAATTTTCAAAAGAAAACGGTACAATTTCGATTTATTCCAGACCTTCATCAGAAGAATTTTGTTATTTAGTGATCGAAGATACCGGATTGGGAATGAATGAAACAACGCGACAAGAATTATTAAAAGAAACACTTTTGCTTTCGAAAAAGAAAAATGACGACATAATAGGTACCGGATTAGGAATGCAGTTATGCAAAAGCCTGATTCGTAAAAATGGCGGAAAACTCGAAATAGAAAGTGAAGAAAATGTTGGAACAAAAATGATTATAATATTGCCAAAGTTTAAAAATCATGGATAATATTAATGTCCTCATCATAGAAGATACTGTTGCAGAAAGTGATGCACTTGTAAAAGTACTTACCGAAAATAATTATAACATTGTGGGAATTGCACGGACTTATCAGGACGCGCTCACCATGTTTTACCAAAACACGGTTGATATTGTTGTTATTGATGTTTTCCTAGATGGAAAACCAGACGGAATTACTTTTGCAGAAACTATAAATATCGTTCCAAACGGTGTAAAGCCTTTTGTTTTTTTAACGAGTTCAAAAGACCGTCAAATTTTTGAAAGAGCAAAATTGACAAGACCTTTTAGTTTTTTAATGAAACCGTTTAATGAACTTGAGATTTTGTATGCGCTGGAAATGGCTGTCGAAAAATTTTACGAACAGACGAATGTTTTTCACAGTGAAGATCAGAATACCGTAATAAGTAACGATACACTTTTTATCAAAAAAAATAAATCTTTAAAGAAAGTCAAAATTGAAGATATTGTTTACATCGAGGTCGAAGATCGCTATTGTAATATTATTACAGATGTTGAAAAATTTGTAATTCTAATTTCATTGACTAAAATCATCCATCTTTTAGATCCGGCTAAATTTTGCCAAACACATCGTAATTATATCGTGAACATAAGTAAAATAGAAGAAATAATAGTCAATGATAATTTGGTTATCTTAAAAGGTAATCACAAAGTTACCTTAAGTGATAAATACAAAGATTTCGTGAAAAACTTCAGAATCTTAAAGTAATAAATTATTTAAATTACTGATTTACAATGAAAAAACCTTCGTAGATGCGAAGGTTTTTTTTTGCTCCCATACCTCGGTTTTTGTTTTTTATGACATTGATTATCAATCTTGTAACATATTTGCGATGTCAGATAAAGTTCTGCAATACTTTTACTACAGAAATTAAATAAAGCTAGCGTGTTTGATTTTCATTACTAGTAATCAGTTAATTACAAATTAATCATTTGTAAAAGTGGAGTTCTGTAACCACCTAAAAAACGAGGAGTATCTGAAAAGCCAAAAGAGTAGGAACAAACAAATCAATAAATTAAAATTTAATATCATGGCAACATTTAAAGTGAATATCCCGGCAGGCCCAATTTGGAGCCAACAAGACGCAAACGAAAAAGCTCCTTTAGTAGCAGCTGCACACCAAGGAAAATGGACAGGACAATGGAATACTGTTGTAGACAGTCAAATGAGTGTAGTTGAATTAGAACTAAACGTTAAAAACGGAGGTAAAAACGAATACAAAACCAACGTTTTGGCTGGTCCGTTATGGAGTAATGATGAAGCTCAAAAAGTAGGATCTGTAATTGCTGCATCATATGGTGCTGAATTTACAGGACAATGGTCTACAATTGTAGAAGGGCAAATGAGTGTAATTGAGATTAAATATACATTCTAATCTCAATTACACTCATTTTGAGTAAATAAAACTAGAAATGCTTCTATTGTATTTCTAGTTTTTTTGTTTAACCAAAAATAATTTAAAAATTTATAAAATGGCCTGGATAAAAAAACCAAATGTGGCAATGTTTAAAGGTGCCAATTGGAATACTTTAATCAAAAGAGTTCCAAATTGCTCGCCTGAACAAGCCAAACGTATCGCTTTGAAAAATCCTGATATTAGTTTCTTTTTCTTTTGTAGAGAATATATGGTTCTTGAAACTTTAGGAGATAAGGGGATTTTCAACCCCGGAGATGCCGTATTCTTTAGTGGTGAACCTTGGTACGGTAGCGCACCTCAATGTGATTCATACGAAAAAACAGGAATGTCTGTTGCATATGTAAGCATAGAAAAATTGCAAACACCGGGTTGCTACACTATGGCAGATGGTAGTGCAGCAGTTGATGTTGTTTGTCTTTTTTCGGCAAATATTAATAAAAAACCTTTTCCGCAAGGACAGGTAGAATTGGCTCCAAAAACACAAGTTCCTGCCGGATATCCATATATAGTAGGAACTTCAGATTATGCGGCACTTACAGCTGCAGATATTCAAAAATTGCAAAATAAAGGAATTACAGTATTACTTTCTGTATTAAACAATCATGATGGAACAGGTTGGTCTGAGTTTCCAGATGAAGCAACAGCAGTCAATTTTGCCCAGCAATTAAAAGAAGTGGTAGACAGAATAGGTTTAGACGGAATAGATATTGATGATGAGTATAGCGATAATCCGGAACCAAATCCGTCTTCGTTAGTGACGGTTACTACAAAAATGCAGGAAATTATGCCCGATAAAATTATTTCAAAAGCTTTATGGGATGATTTTGCCTATTTTACGCCAAAATATCAAAACAGAACACTGGCAGATAACCTGACTTATGGCTGGGAAATGGGTTATGGTGGAAAACCAAAAGATCGTCTTCCTGTTTATACCACTTTTGGCATGGCAAAAAATACGCTTGTTTGCGGTTTTTGGTCAGGACAGCCTTCACACACATCTTCTCCCTCACAAGATGTTTCCTGGTTAAAAGAAAATGGCTATGAAGGTGTTATGGTGTATGCTTTTCAGCAGCAGTCTAATATTGATTTATTAGGAGATCTTGTAAATGACTGGAACGGAGCAGGGAACTGGAACAAAACACCAAATTGCCCGTAATTTACTTTCCGGTAATCAAAAACAAAACCCCGAATTATTCGGGGTTTTATATGAAATTCTAAAACTAATAATCTCCTTTTTTCTTAAATCGGGGATCGTGTTTGGATATAAATTCTGTTCTTCGTCTTGGGGCTTCTTCTTTTGGTAGACTTGCTTCCTCAGTTTTGCTCGAAGGTTCAATTAAACGATTTAATTCTTTAATTTCTGCATCGGTTAAATCGCGATAACGGCCAACCGGAATATCTAATGAAATATTAATAATTCTGATACGTTTTAAAGCCGTTACATCATAGCCCAAATATTCACACATTCTACGAATCTGACGATTTAATCCCTGCGTCAGGATAATTTTAAATGTGTATTTACTAATCTGCTCTACCTTACATTTTCGTGTAACAGTATCCAGAATCGGAACACCATTTCCCATTCGCTCAATAAAACGATCCGTAATAGGTTTGTTTACCGTAACCGTATATTCTTTTTCGTGATTATTTCTGGCGCGCAAAATCTTGTTTACGATGTCACCATCATTCGTCATAAAAATTAATCCTTCACTGGCTTTATCCAATCTTCCAATCGGAAAAATACGTTTAGGATAATTAATATAATCCACAATATTATTTCGAACTTCTAAATTGGTCGTGCATTCAATTCCGGTGGGTTTGTTAAATGCCAGATAAACCATTTTTTCATGTTTCTCAACAATCAATTTTCCATCAATGCGTACTTCATCATCTGGCGAAACTTTGGTTCCCATTTCCGGCACAACGCCATTTATTGTTACACGTCCTTCTTCAATTAATTTATCGGCTTCACGACGGGAACAATAACCTGTTTCACCAATAAATTTATTTAGACGTTTTAAATTCTCTTCCATCTTGCAAAAGTAAGGAAAAATTCAATTTTAGACTTTAGAATTTAGATTTTAGATTGTTGGACTTCTTAGAATTTACACATTTCTCAGAATTAAGATTAGTTTTTTAATCAAAGAGAATAAACCTTAGCACCTTAGAATCTCAGAACCTTAAAAGAAAACCTTTGCCTCTTTGAGCCTCTGCAGCTTTGAACCTTTCTCAAGAATGAAACTCAGAGCTATCCTGAGGTGTTTCTTTTCTGTCAAACATTCCGTAATCACGAACAACATGTGCGATTCTCAAATGGTAATCTTTAAAAATTTCATTTCTTCCTTTTGCTTGGGCATAACGATGCATTTCAAGATTTCTCCATTGTTGAATACTCTCTTCATCTCTCCAAAATGATAAAGACAAAACTTTTTTGGGATCAGTAAAACTTTGAAAACGCTCGATCGAAATAAATCCATCAATATGACTTAATTCAGGTTTTAAATTGGCAGCGATGTCAAGATATTCCTCTTTTTTTCCTTCATTGGGAACTACTTCAAAAATTACAGCTATCATATTTTGTGTTTTAGTTATTTATTCTAATCCAGATATTTTTTGGCAATCTGGCATTGATTAAAGGTTCATATTCAATCTTATTTTCTAATAATGCAATCGTTTTGTACTCATTTACTAAATAAGATAAAGCTTCTGTTGCTAAATTGATAGAAAAATATTTAGCCAGGCACATATGTCCGCCAATTCCAAAAGTCAGGTTTTCATGATTATTAAATCTTTCAATACTAAAATCCATTGCATTTTCGAATTTCTGAGAATCACGATTTGCCGAAGCCAGAACAATCAATATCGAATCATTTTTTTTAATTTGGCTTTCGCCGATATAAAAATCTTCGATCGAAATTCTTCTTGTATTATGAATTGGCGGGTCAAATCGCAAAGTTTCTATCACCGATTTTTCTATTTCTGTTTTATTTGAAAAAGTTTTATTCTGAAAAATGTGTAATAAAGAATTACTCAGGATTCCGCGCCCGGCATCATAACTTTGAATGCATAAACCAATGAAATTACTAATTAGCATTGCAGTAATTTCTTCAGCAATAATGCTGTGTTTTTCTGAAATTTTGATTAATAAAGACTTGTAAAACGGTAATAAAGAAAGATGTTTTTCTATAATGGAGTATAATTTTTCTGCATTTTCATTAATTAACTTTACTTGTTCCTCCGTCTTTTTTGGAAGCATTATTTTGCTGAACGAATCTATTTTTTCAATAATAAAATCACAATCTATTTCTTCAAAACCAAAACTTTTTAAAACACTAAGAATGGGTAATTTTTTGCAAACAGAATTTACCCAATCAATTTTGTTATCGCTTAAATCCTTTTGAATTAATTGAGAAATAATTTGATCAATCGCAATAGATTTCAGGTTTGAAAACACCAACATAGCAATTTCACGCGTAATTTCATGTTGAATACCGTTTGATAAACGAGTTAGATTATTCAGGATTTGTAAAGCAGAATCATTTAGGTTGTGTTCATTATTCGGATTTACAATCGGAATTTCAACTTGAGAATTCTTTAAAATCTCAACACAATATTCGTAAGAGTAAATTACCCAGTTTTGATTGGTTTCATCCCAATAAACCGGATTTTTATCCAACATTAATTTATAAATAGAATACGGATCTTTAACATCAGATTGAAAGAATAAACTAGAAGACATATTTGATTTGTTTTTAGCAAAGTTATTTAACTTTACAAGCGAATACTTCAGTTTGTATTTAACTATGAAATCTATATGGAAGATCAATTTATAAAAACAGCGACCTTAATTGGCGACCCGACACGTGCGGCAATAATGTGGACATTGCTCGACGGAAGAGCTTTTACAGCAACAGAACTTGCCATAGTGGCCAATACTTCTCCACAAAATATAAGTATGCATTTGACCAAACTTTTAGAAGGAGATTTGCTTTCTGTAGAAAAGCAAGGTCGTCATAAATATTACAGATTTTCAAATAAAGAAGTAGCTTACGCTATAGAAGCAATGGCAAATCTTATTCCTAAACCAGAAATTCGATTAAAGAAAGAAAAGGACACTTATCCTCCCATAAAATATTGCAGAACCTGCTACGATCATTTGGCTGGAAAAATCGGCGTTGCTTTGACCGATAGTTTATTAGAACAAAAAATAATTCTGAACACGAACGATACTTTTCAAATTAGTTCTGAAGGCGAAAAATGGTTTTCTGATTTTGGAATTAATATAGAAGAAGCCCAAAAACAAAAAAGAATATTTTTAAAACCTTGCCTGGACTGGAGCGAAAGGCGAAATCATTTGGCAGGTTCAATTGGTGCGCTGCTTTTAAATAAAATGATAACCGAAGACTGGCTCAGAAAAACTAAAAATTCAAGAGCCATAATTATTACCGGAAAAGGAGAAAAGGAGTTGTTAAAGTATTTTAAGATTGTTGTTTAGACTTTTTAGATTGTTAGATTTTTAGACTTATATTTATAATAAAGTTTGTCATTTACCTGAAAACTTAATTAAAAACCTTTGTCCCTTTGAAGCTCTGCACCTTTGAACCTTAAGAAGAAAACAAAAATGCAATAACTTTCTCATACAATTCATCATCATGCATACCGTGGCCTAGACCTTTGGTTTCTATAAATTGACTGTTTTTCCAGTTACTGGCTATTTTTTTACCTTCTTCAAAAGCAACAATTTTATCTGATGTATCGTGCGCAATTAACCCGGAAACATTAAATTCTGAAGCGAATCTTTGTCCGGAGAAATCTTCGAGTTTAAAGTTGAAGCGATTCATGAATTTGCTTTCTAAAAGTGAAAACATTTTAGTATTCAGACTTAACATCGAAACATAATTATCAATCAAAGTTTTTAAATCTGATGGCGCTCCTAAAATCACCATTTTGTTAATGCTGGTATTCGGAAACAAATATTGATGGTATACACAAGCCGCACCGCCAATAGAATGACCAATAATAATTTCTGGTTGGTATTTTTCGACAGTCTTATTGATAAATTCAGCATAAAGCGGAACATTAAATTCCTTTCCGCTGCTTTGTCCGTGTGCCGGAGCGTCTATGGCGATAATAGTACTTCCTGATTTTTGAAGATGAGGTAACGTTTTTTTCCAACGCGAAGCATTGCTTTCCCATCCGTGAACCAAAAGGATTTTGGTTTCATTTCCTTTCCAGATATAAGTTTGAAAATGATGTTCGTTATGGTGAAACGTTTCTGTTTCTGTATTTTTTAAAACTTTGGGTAAAGTATCTTTTTGTAATCTGCCTATTCTTGGCTGACTAAAAAGTGCATATGAAAGTTCTACAGCTTTTTGCGGACGCACATAACTCAGGAAGTTAATATATTGCCCAACTGATTTCAATGTAATGAAGCGAATTCCTTTTTTAATTCCCAAAACCAATAGTTTAATGATAAAATATAATTATTCGAAACCTGATCAAAAAGTATCGCCACGAATTTCACAAATTTAGCACGATTTTTTATTCTTAGTAGATAAAAATTAGTGAAATTAGTGAAATTCGTGGCGAAAAATTTTATGCAAAAAAAATCCCGATTTAATCGGGATCTTATTATTTAGAATTTAGAGAACAATTGTTCCATTTTTTCCTTTTCTTCTTCAGCTAATGCGCTGTCAACCAAAATTCTTCCAGAGTGCTCATCAGTGATGATTTTCTTTCTTGAAGCAATTTCTACCTGAGTTTGAGGCGGAATTGTAAAGAATGATCCTGCAGAAGCTCCTCTTTCGATAGAAACAACCGCTAAACCATTACGAACACTACTTCTGATTCTGTTGTAAGCTGCTAATAATCTTTCTTCAATTTGACCTGAAAATTCAGCAGATTTCTCAGATAAGAAGATTTCTTCTTTTTGAGTTTCAGACATAATTGCATCCAATTCAGATTTTTTATGTTTTAAATGCGAACTTTTAGCGTCAAGTTTTTCTTTTAAATTAGAAATAACTTCTTTTTTATGTTCGATAGAAGCTTTCATTTCTTTGATTTGCTTTTCAGCCAATTGAATTTCTAATTCTTGAAATTCAACCTCTTTTGTCAAAGAATTAAATTCTCTGTTATTACGAACTGATTCTTGTTGTTTTGTGTATTTTTTGATAACCTCTTTATGCTCATCAATAGCATTTTTCTTAGCTTTGATAAGATCTTCAATAACCTCAAGTTCACTTTTCAGTTTCTCTGAACGAGTGCTCAAACCTGCAACTTCATCTTCTAAATCTTCCACTTCTAAAGGAAGTTCTCCTCTTACGTTTCTGATTTCGTCAATTCTAGAGTCAATAAGCTGTAAATCGTATATTGCTCTTAACTTGTCCTCAACACTTAATTCTTTCGTATTCGCCATATTCTATAAGTACTTAACTGGATTTGTATTTTCTTCTGATAAAATGATTGCAAAATTAAGGATTTTTTTTCGAAGATAATCAACAATATAGTTTTTTGTATAGCGTTCGCTCTCAAAATGACCAATATCGGCTAAAAGTAACTTGTTTTCGGCTTCATAAAACTGATGGTATTTTAAATCGGCAGTCAAAAAAGCATCGGCTCCGGCCATAATTGCATTTTTAATGGCAAAACTTCCTGAGCCTCCCAAAACGGCAACTTTCCTGATTTTCTTGTCTAAAAAGTCAGAATGGCGAATTCCATCGGCAAGCATTTTATCTTTTACGAATTTTAAAAACTCTTTTTCATCCATTTCAGTTTCAAATTCACCAATCATTCCCAGGCCAATATTTTGATGCGAATTTTGAAGATCGTAAACTTCATAAGCAACTTCTTCGTAAATATGATTGGCAAATAATGCTTTTAAAATTCTGGATTGCAAGTGTTTTTCAAAAATAACTTCGATTTTTATTTCTGTTCCGGTATGTAATTTTCCTCTTTCTCCAATTACGGGATTACTGTCTTCATTTCCTTGAAAAGTAAAAAAACCTTCGGTATTAAAACTGCAGTTATCATAATTACCAATAGTTCCTGCACCAGCTTCAAACATTGCATTTCGAACTTTGTCTGAGTTTTCGGGAGTTGTGTAAGTAACTAATTTTTGAATGAAATTTTGTTTCGGAATCAAAACCTTTGTATTTATCAATCCCAAGGCATCACAGAAAATTTTATTAACGCCTTGTGAATGATTGTCAAGAGCGGTGTGAACAGCATAAATTGCAATATCGTTTTTGATTGCTTTTAAAATGGCACGCTCCACATAATTTTTACCTGTAATCTTTTTAATTCCGGAGAATAAAATTGGGTGAAAACAAACAACCAAATTGCAATTTTTAGCAATAGCTTCTTCGATTACATTTTCCAAAGCATCATGACAAACTAAAACTCCTGTACTTTCAGTTTCAGAATTTCCAACCAAAAGCCCGACATTATCAAAATCTTCGGCGTAAGCCAAAGGAGCCATTTCTTCAAGAACTTCTATTATATTTTTGATTTTCATTTGAATTTTTGTTTCAAGTTTCAAAGTTTTAGGTTTCAGGTTTTTTCGATAATCTGAAACTTGAACAAATTAACGAAAAAAAAGTACTTCGTAAATCTACAACTTGTTTAAATTGATCGGTGTCTAATTTAAATTATTTAAATCAATGATTTACATTTCTTATATTTGTATTTCAAAAAAATACTTAGCATGACTACAGTTACAATGAAAATTAATGAGCGTACAAAAGCAGGAAAAGCTTTCATGGCAATTTTGTCCGACGTCATTAATAACGGGGTTGTTGGTGTCGAAATTGTAGAAATAAATTCTAATAAACTTATTAAAAAAGATAGTGTTTACAATTCTGAATTTGTAAAAATCGTTTTAGAATCAGCTAAAAGAGGTGATTATAAAGAAGTCGATCCAAAAAATATATGGGGAAGTTTAATTTCTGAAACGGGACATTATTCTGATAAATAACTTTATGAAATTACTTCGAATATTACTTTTTCCTTTCGCCGTTTTATACGGATTCATTACTTCCATCAGGAATTTTCTTTTTGATAAAGGAATTCTGAAATCAACTTCATTTGATATTCCCGTTATTGCCGTTGGAAATTTGAGTGTTGGCGGAACAGGAAAAACTCCTCAAATTGAATATTTAATTCGATTATTATCTGATAAATATAAAATTGCCACTTTAAGCCGTGGTTATAAACGTAAATCGGAAGGTTTTGTTTTGGCAGATGCTACTTCAAATGCCGAAATATTGGGTGATGAACCTTTTCAGTTTTATCAAAAATTCCCCAATGTTCAGGTTGCTGTTGATGCAAACAGAACCAACGGAATTACACAATTGCTTTCTCAAAAAATAAAACCTCAAATAATTTTACTGGATGATGCTTATCAACATCGAAAAGTAAAAGCTGGTTTTTATATTTTACTAACTTCCTATGATGATTTGTACGCGGATGATTTTATGCTGCCAACCGGGAATTTACGTGAAAGCAGGAGCGGGGCCAGTCGTGCCAAAATTGTCATTGTAACAAAATGCCCGAAGAATTTATCTGACGAAAAGCAAAGTGAAATCTGGAAAAAATTAAAACTAAGCAGTTCCCAGCAATTGTATTTTACTTTTATAGATTATGATGACGCAATCTATGGTAAAGACGAAAAGATTGCTGTAAATGAAATTAGAAATGAGTCAAAATTACTTTTGGCCGGAATTGCAAAACCAACTCCATTTTTTGATTACTTAAAAAACGAAAACGACGAATGTCTGACTTTTCCCGACCATCATCATTTTTCTGAAAAAGATTTAGAAATGATTCAGAATAAAGCTCAAAACAAAAAGATCATTACAACAGAAAAAGATTATGTTCGCTTAAAAGATTCAAAACTGATTTCGCAGTTGTATTATTTACCAATAAAAAGCACGTTCATCAATAACAAACAAAATTTTGATGCAACGATTTTAGAATACTTAGACAAGTGTTTAATAACCTTAGAATCTTAGCCTCTCAGAATCTTTAAAAAAAAACTAATCGAAAAATTTAGCAATTGTACTGTAAAATTCATCAGGTACAAAAGGTTTTGTAATGACATCGTTCATTCCAAAAGCTAAAAGCATGTCCTTGTTTTCGTCAAGTGAAATAGCTGTTAATGCAATAATTGGAGTTGTTTTATCGTATTCACGAATTTGCTTGGTGGCAGTTGTTCCGTTGATTCCGGGCAGATGAACATCCATTAAAATCATATCAAAATGTTTTACTTTTAAAAGCTCTACGGCATCTTCGCCATTATCGATTATTTCGCAATAAATAGCTTTATTTTCGAGCATTTTTCGAGTAATCATCTGATTGATTTTGTTGTCTTCAATCAATAAAATAGATTTGTGTTTTAGTTGTTTATCGTTGTATGATTTTACTTCTTCAGCTTTTTCAATTGGTTCATTGTTAATGCTGAAATCTAGTTTAAAAGTAAAGGTAGAACCTTTACCTACTTCACTTTTTAATTTAATTTCTCCGCCTAAAAGCTCAATAAGTTTTTTTACAATAGTAAGTCCCAAACCGGTTCCGCCATATTTTCGGTTAACTTCTACAGAACCTTGCGAGAAGCTTTCAAAAACAGTTTGTAATTTATCTTCAGGAATACCAATTCCGGTATCGACAATTTCAAAGTAAATGGTTGCATTCTCTTCACTTTTATCAAATAATTTTGCAATCACATTTACGTTTCCGTTTTGTGTGAATTTTAAAGCGTTATTAATTAAATTCAATATAATTTGAGAAACTTTTGTTGAATCGCCAATTAAGCTATCAGGAATTTCTTTGTCTATTTCAAGATTAAAATAATTTTTGTTGGCAGTTGCCAACTCTTTTAAAGAACCCTGAATATTAAAAAGTAATTCTTTTAAATTAAAACTAATATGTTCGACTTCAACTTTTGTAGAATCTATTTTGTTTATTTCCAGAATTTCATTGATAAAAGTAGTAAGATAATTTCCGGAGAATTTTAATGATTCAAGGTATTTTAATTGCTTTTTCTTCGGATGATCTTCAAGAAGTAAATGTGTGATTCCGTTTATAGCGTTTAGTGGTGTTCTAAGTTCGTGACTTACAGTAGATAAAAATTCAGATCTGGCTTTTGATGCTTTTTCTGCCTTGTTTTTGGCCAGAATAAGTTCTTTGTTTTTTTCTTTTAAAAGTAAATTATTCTGATTTCGTATAATATTGTTTTTATATAAAGCCAAACTCAAAAGCGATAAAATAGAAATCAGGGCAATTGCCAAAATGCTGACAAGCTTGGAATAGCGATAAGTTTTTAACTGAATTTTTTCTTCACTTTCCCGTTGTAAAGTATTGTTTAAAGATTGATTTTTTTTGAATCTTTCGAATTCATTCAAATCAATTTTGGCATTTTTTAACTTTAAAATATAGTTTTCTATTTGATAATGTTCGTCCAGATAAGAATAGGCGAGATCAAAATTTCGGTTTTGTTTGTAATACTGACTTATAGCTAAAACAATTTTTGACTTCTGAATCAAATCAGTTGTTTTTGAGTTAAGTTCCAGGGCATTGTCGTAATAAATAATTGCCGAGTCGTTTTGTTTAAGTTGGGTCTCGATTAAACCAAGCTGATAATAAGAATCGATTTTGGTTTTTAAAACAGAAGAATTGTCAGGTTTTTTGATTATTGTCTGAAAGGTTTTTGTTGCGGCTTTTAAATCGTTACTGGTTTTAAATGCCATCGCTTTTTGATAGTTTAAAATTTCGGCACTATCAACAATATTTAATCTTTTAAGTAGCTTATGGGCTTTTTTATAATAAATATCAGCCGTTTTATGATTGCCTTTTGCAGTATTGGTTACTCCAATATAATGTAGTGCCAAAGCTTCGGTGCAAGTTGGTTTTAAGTTATCAAACAATGAAACGCTTTTATGAAAGTTTTTTAATGCTGCGTCAAATTTTTGCTGATTGTAGTAAATTTTTCCAAGCTTAAAAGTCTGGTTGGCTAAACCCTCAGATTTGTGATTGGTCTCGCAAAAATCTATGGATTTTTGTGTAAAGAAAATAGCCTGATCGTATTTTTTAGCCTTTAGATTGGTGTTGGCTAACTTGTTGTAATAGAAAATACTATCTATATTCTGCTTAGTTTGAGAATACAAAATTGAAGTAAAAAAACTAATTAGAATTAAAAGGTGGTATTTCATGTATTGCAATGCTTTTACAATGAATTTATGTTTTTCTCATCAGTAAAATCAAATCAATTAATCGTGATGAATAGCCAATTTCGTTATCGTACCAACCTACAACTTTTACCATCTTATCAATTACAGATGTAAGTTGTGCATCGAATAAACACGAATTTGTATTGCCAATTATATCAACCGAAACGATCGGATCTTCTGTATAATCTAATATTCCTTTTAAATTTGTATTTGAGGCTTTTTCGAATGCTTTGTTAATCTCTTCAATAGTTACGGCGCGCTTTACATTAAATGTTATATCGGTTAATGAACCATCTGGAACCGGTACACGAATTCCACAGCCACCTATTTTCTCATGCAATTTAGGAAAAATTTTTGTTAATGCCTTAGCTGCACCTGTAGTTGTTGGAACAATTGACTGACTTGCACCTCTGGCCCTGCGTAAATCCTTATGTGGCTGGTCATGAAGACTTTGGTCGGTGGTGTAAGAATGTATCGTTGTTATGTATGCTTGCTCGATTCCGCACAATTCATCGATGATTTTTATCATCGGAGCGGCATTGTTTGTCGTACAGCTTGCATTTGAAACGATAAGTTCACTTCCGTCTAAAATATGGTCATTTACTCCTAAAACTACTGTTTTTATAGTGTCAACTTCTGATGGAGCCGAAAGAATTACTCTTTTTGCGCCTGCAATAATATGCGTATTTAATTCTTCGTGCGTTTTATATTTTCCTGTTGCTTCTACTACGAAATCAATGTTATGACTTTTCCAGTCTAAATTTGAAATGCTTTTTTCATGAAAAAATAAAAAATGTTTTCCATCAACAATAATGCTTTCTTCGTCGTGACTTACCTTGAAAGGTAAAACACCATGTATACTGTCGTATTTTATTAAATGCGACATGGTTTTATTATCAGCAATGTCATTGATCGCAACAACTTCAATTTCAGGGTGGTTTAAAAGAAGACGAAATAAATTTCTGCCAATTCTTCCAAAACCGTTAATAGCAATTCTAGTTTTCAAGATTTACGTTTATTTGTTTAATCGTTTAACTGTTTATTCGTTTTAATATCTTGACGATTAAACGAATAAACAGTTAAACAAATAACCTTTTTTATAAAATGTGTTTTTGTGCTTTGTATGAAGAACGAACTAATGGGCCGCTTTCAACGTGACGGAAACCTAATTCTAAACCAAATTTTTCATATTTAGCAAATTGATCCGGGGTAATAAATTCTTTTACAGGTAAATGTTTTTTACTTGGCTGCAGGTATTGGCCAATAGTAACAACGTCTACATTTGCATTACGTAAATCAGTCATGGTTTGAAAAACTTCTTCTTCAGTTTCTCCAAGACCCAGCATAATACCAGATTTAGTTCTGTTGATTCCTTTTTCTTTTAAGTAACGCAAAACTTCAAGGCTGCGATCATATTTGGCCTGAATACGTACTTCGCGTGTTAAACGGCGAACGGTTTCAACATTATGCGAAACCACTTCAGGATTCGCTTCTACAATTCTGTCAATGTTTCTTTCAATTCCCTGAAAATCCGGAATTAAAGTCTCCAGAGTAGTATTTGGATTCATTCTGCGAATAGCTTTCACAGTTTCAATCCAGATAATGGATCCGCCATCTTTTAAATCATCTCTGTCAACACTTGTAATTACGGCATGTTTAATGTTCATGATTTTTATAGAACGGGCTACTTTTTCAGGTTCGTCCCAGTCTACCGTTTCAGGTCTTCCGGTTTTTACACCGCAAAAACCGCATGAACGTGTACAAACGTTACCTAAAATCATAAAAGTTGCTGTTCCTTCTCCCCAACATTCACCCATATTTGGGCAGCTTCCGGAAGTACAAATAGTATTTAAGCTGTATTTATCGACTAAACCACGTAGTTCAGTGTATTTTTGTCCAATTGGAAGTTTTACCTTCAACCATTTAGGTTTTACGGTTGGTATATTTTCAATGACTGTTTCCATATATCAAAATTCAAAAGACAAAGATAAGCAATGTAGTTTATTTGGAGATTCGTTTATAGTTTAATTTGAAATTGTATTTTAGAGATTTTAAGAAAATCATTTTGCTAATTGTTTGGCTAATGTGTTAAAATATTGCGTTAAAAAAATGATGAAGCGATTTAATGCCGTGCTTTTTTATTCTTTTAAGGCTATAAAATGAATAATTATGATATTAGGTTGAATTTTAGTCATTTAAAAATTATACCTTTATTTGTTAAAAAATATGTTTGCAAAGGGTAAAATGATATTTTCTTAATAGTACATTTGTTGTTAAATTGTAATAATTAAAAAACATGAAAAAGAAATTAATTGTAATGGGAGTTTTTGCTGCTTTCGGATTTACTAAAATGAATGCGCAGATTAATTTTGGAGAAAAAGCAATAGGTGCTGTTCAAAAAGGTGTTACGGGTTTTACCTTTAGTAATGCCGATGCTGCAGCATTATCTAAAGCCGCAGTGGATAAAATGGATGCAGAACATGAAATCGCTCCAGCAACAGATGGATACGCTATAAGACTTAACAGAGTTTTTGGAAAACATACAGCGGGTGAAGGTTATACTTTAAACTATAAAGTCTATAAATTAAAAGAAGTAAATGCTTTTGCTACCGCAGATGGAAGCGTTCGTGTATATTCTGGATTAATGGATATTATGGATGACAACGAATTATTGGCGGTTATTGGTCACGAAATTGGTCACGTTGCTAATAATGATTCCAGAGATGCAATTAAGGCAGCTTATAAAAAAGAGGCTTTAATGGATGCCGCAGCTTCTCAATCAACAACAGTTGCAAGTGTTACAGATAGTCAGTTAGGAAAAATAGGAAGCTCAATTATCGATAGTAAATTTAGCCGTAAGCAAGAAGCAGATGCTGATTTGTTCTCGTATAATTTCCTTAAAAAGAATGGTTACAATGTAAATGCTGAAGAATCTGCTTTTAGAATTCTGGCTAAAATGAGTGAAGGAACAGAAGCTTCGTTTATTGATAAAATGATGAGTTCGCATCCGGATTCTAAACAAAGAGCTGATGATGCTAAGAGCAGAGCTGAGAAAGATGGTGTGTATAAAGCGTATGTACAGCAAAAAATTGTAAATACAGTTCCGGCTAAAGCTACAACGACTAAGAAAACAACCACAAAGAAAGCTACAACTAAAAAGAAATAATATTTTGAAGTAATAAAAATAGACCCGACAAGTTTTTTAAAATTTGTCGGGTTTTTTAATTTGTGGATTAACCTAAAACATGATGTGCCAAAACTTTTTGTACTTCATACACATTTACCGATTTAGTAAATTGCTTTACAATACTAGGCTGTAATTCACTTGAAACCCAAATTTTTAATTCAGCATCAAGATCAAAAGTTCCTGCTGTTTCAATACTAAAACGAGTAATGCTTTTGTAAGCGATTGATTTGTATTCTGTTTTGCTTCCTGTAATTCCTTGTACATCAACTAAGATTAATCTTTTATTTGTAAAGATAAAAGTGTCGCGGATTAACTTAAAACCCATTTCTACTTCTTCATTATCAGTTAAAAGCTGACCGTATTTTTTAATTAAATCTTCCTGACTAACCGCACCTGCGTTGCCAAGAAGTGCTGAAAATATTCCCATTTTTATTGATTTTTTATTTTAATGAATTATTTGTTCTGTACTGTAAAAGTAATTAAAATAAAAAAAGATGTCGTTTTTTTACCATTAAGAGATTAAGAAAAATAAAGGAAAGTTTTATGCTGTTTTAATTACTCGCAAAATCTCGAAAATGCAAATTTTTGTTTCATGCAGATTATACAGATTTAAATAGATTTTTTTAATTAAAAATAGTTATAAAATTTATCTGCACATATCTGCTTAAATCTTTTTAAAATCTGCGTGAAATAATTTATTCTAAAAAAAAACATTGAGAGATTTATTCCATAAAAAAAGCAGAACCTAAATTCTGCTTTTTGTTTTTTATTCTACTTCCGATTTTATTGTAATTGGAAGATTATATGCAGTTCGGACCGCTTTACCGTTTAATATTCCCGGACTCCATTTTGTTTTTAATGATTTTAAAACTCGAATAGCTTCTTTGCCAACCCCATAACCAGGGTCATTTCTTACCATGATATCAGTTATTGAGCCGTCTTTTTCGATTACAAAAGAAACATAAACTTTTAAAGTTCTTTCAGCATCTAATTCTGGTCTTGTAAAATTGTTTCCCACATAGGTATAGAACTTAGCCATTCCTCCTGGGAATTCTGGCATTTTGTCTAAAACAGCCGTGTTTACAATCGAATTTCCTGTATCTGCAGGTTCAACAGCATCTCCGCCAACATTGCCATTTGATGGCAGCACATTTGCAGAAGTTCCTGTTCCTGTAGAAGCATTATCTACTACAGAAGTATTCTGTGTGTTAGGTGCAATAACATCTGGTGTTGCTTGAGCTGTAGCTACTACAACAGGATTAGTCAATTGTACATCAGGCGATGCTGCAGCAGTTTGTTGAACAGGTGTAACTGGAGCAGGAGGCTCTGGTTTCACATCAATCGGACTAAGATCTACCGGTGTTATTGGGAGTGAACAAATAATTTCAGGTCCTGCAACAGGCACCGTTCTAAATTTACTAATCAGCATCGATACGCTTCCTAATCCTGCTATTAATAGCAGTGCCATAAAAAGTGCTGTAATAGTTGTTTTGGGATTCTCCTGGCGCAATTGATACGCTCCGTACTCTTTGTTTTTGTTTTCGAAAACAAGATTGGTCCACTTGGATTCGTAGATACTGGATTTAGACATAGTTAATTGGATTTTAAGGTTAAGTAAACATCAAATCATAAGCCAAATGGAATTAGTGTGTAACTAAGAACGGAAAATTAAAGAACTTGTTTGTTAAATTGATAATGTTTTAAGAATAAATAAGAGGATTTTTTATTCTTTATCTAAAGATAATAAATTATCTATTACGTTCGATGATTTCTGCTAATAATTTTTTAGCTCGAAGTAATTTCACTTTTACATTGCTTAAAGGCTCATTAATTTTGAGCGCAATTTCCTGATATGTCATTTCCTGAAAGTAACGCAATTGAATTACTTCCTGATAATGTGGTTTCAGTTCTTTAATACATTGTAGTAAACGTGATAGATTTTGCTCTTTTATCAGAGCATCTTCTGCAGATGGAGTAGTGTCTGCAATGTTGTAGGCTTGTTGATCTTCAGCATCTGTAATTTCAACAAAAAGACTGGTTTTCTTTTTTCGCAGTAAATCAATATAGACATTTTTTGCGATGGCAATTAACCAGGTATTAAATTGAAATTCAGAATTGTAGGATCCAATTTTATCAAAAGCTTTTGAGAAAGTTTCGATTGTAATATCTTCTGCAGTAGTTTCGTTTTCGGTACGTTTTAACATAAAACTGTACACTTCATTCCAATAAAAATCTAATAAAAAAGTAAAGGCGATCTGATCGCCTTTTTTTGCTTTTTCTATTTTAGAATTTATTTCCAATGTACAGGTTTTGAAAAGATATTAGTTATAAAGATATTAATTTGTGTGAATATAAGCACCATTTCTACAACAGGAAACCAAATTTTAAGATCTCTTTCTCTTAATTTTCCGGCAGAAAATCCCATTACGATCCACGCAATTGTATAACGTGTCGCCAATAGAGCCAATACAGCAATCCATTGAAATTGGAAAGACAATAATACTATAACTAATAAGAAGAAAAATAATTGTGAACTGTAAAATAATGACAATTGAATTTTATCAAAAAACTTGTAATGATTTGCCGTAGTAACGTGTCTTCTTTTTTGAATAAACCACTCGCTATAGGATTGTTTAGGTCTCGAATAAGTAAAACCTTCAGGATTATAAGCAATTGTAGTGTTTGCTTTGTTTGCTGCCTGATTTACAAATAAATCATCATCGCCAGAACGAACCTGAATGTGTTCGATAAAGCCATTTACATTAAAAAATTCTTCTTTTTTATACGCTAAATTTCGGCCAACTCCCATATATGGTAATCCTGCTTTTGCCCATGAAAAATATTGTACTGCCGTAAGAACCGTTTCAAATCGAATAATTTTATTCAATAAAGAACGTTCCTTTTCATAACCTCCATAACCTAAAATAATAGTTTTTTCTTCGGTAAATTGTGAAGTCATTGCTGTAATCCATTCTTTTGAAGTTGGATAACAATCAGCGTCAGTAAATAATAAGTAGTCTTTTTTAGAAGCTTTGATTCCTAATGTTAAAGCATATTTTTTGTTGCCCCAAAAGGCTTCATTATTTTGCACTTTAACCAAACGAATGTTTGAATATTGTTTTTCAAACTCTTCAAAAACTTCCAGCGTTTCGTCGCTTGAAGCATCGTCGATTAAAACAATTTCAAAGTCAGGATAATTTTGCTCAGCTAATAACGGAATGTATTTTTTTACATTCTCCTCTTCGTTTTTTGCACAAACAATAACTGAAACAGGAATGTTTTGTTGCTTAATATTTTGTGGTTTGCTAAAAGCGAATTTTCCAAAAATACCTAAATAATAAAAAAGTTGTATAATAACTATAGCAATAAAAAAGTAAAATATATATATAAGCATTTGAATTTAATTGTCTTTTTAATTTTTGAATCTGCGATGCAAATGTACTTATGAATTCCTAATTTTCAATGATTAAAAGCTATTTACTTTCGGCATTTTGACATTTCGGCTGCAAGAGCGACAGATTGAGGGTTTTTAGTTTTTTCTAATTCAGAAATTATATTTTTATAATTGTGGTCATCTCTGTTTTGTGATAGCTTTTTTGTAGCCTGAATTTCATCAATTTCAATCTCAAAACCAAAGATTCCTCTGGCCTCACGCATTGTTTTTGCTGATAAATCTTCAACACGAACCGGATTTTCAGAACCCGCCTCATATTTATCAACTAATTTTTTAAGTTGTTCTATTGTAGCTGTTTCGTCTACAATTTTGATTCGCCCGTAAACATGTACGGCTATGTAGTTCCATGTTGGTACATTTTCGTGATCGTACCAGGAAGAAGAAATATAACCGTGCGGACCTGAAAAAACAGCCAAAACCTGATCATTTTCGGCAAAACCTTCAGCTTGCGGGTTTAGTTTTGAGATATGTCCTTGCAGAATTTCTTTTCCATCAGCATTAATTTCAAGTTCTATCGGAATATGTGTGGCGCATAATTTCCCATTAGTCTGATTGATAAGGATTCCAAAACTATTTTCTTTCAAAAAGGTTCTGATTGATTCCGGGTCTTCGTTTTTGTATAAGTCTGGTGTATACATCTTTGTGAGTTTTATTTTAAAGATTTTCCAAAACAAATAGCTTCTGGTCGATCTTTATATTTTCCGTAATTTGGAATTACTTTATAATTTTGTTTTTCGTAAAACTGTGTAGCTTCAGTATTTTTTATTCTCGTTTCTAAAATTAATTCCTCATAACCACTTTTTGAGGCTATATCTTCTAAAAAAGCTAAAATTGTTTTACCAATTTTCTTTCGGGGATATTTAGAATACATCCTTTTTACTTCTCCAACAGTTTCAGAAATTGGTCTAATCGCTCCGCAACCCACAATTTCATTTTTTATTTCAGCTACAACAAAAACATATTTTGAATTATTTTGCTGCCAGTCTGTGAAAGAATTTTTCCCATCACTTCCAAAACGAAGATAAAGATTTGCAGACAATTCGTCTATAATTGCTGCAACTTTTTCATTTGGATTTGTGATTTTTATAGAAATGGTTTCTGTCATAAGTTTAAATTATATCTTTTCCGGAATTAAATAAATTGGGTTTCACACTTAACCATAAAATTGTAACACCAATTAAAGTAAAAATAATTCCTCCAACGATAAATTGGGTGGTAGAATCATCTGAAAATATGGAGATGAAAGAATCAAATAAACGGGATAATGTACCTTTTCTAAAAAATTTAAATCTCATAATAATATACATTACTATTGCGACTAAAATTGTGTTTAGTGATGAAAATCTGTTTCTCCAATTAAGGAAAGAAGCTATAAAAATCCCAAACAAAAAACCTAAAAATATCCAAATATAAATACTCGGCCAAAAACTAATAACATCTTCTTTTTTAGGGAATAATCTATTCCAGCATTCTAATTTTTTATTTTGAAAATAATTTGTGGCACAAATAAATTTTTCGGCTACGGTATAAAACCTTAATTGCAATATGCCGTGAATAAGGAAAATTATTCCAATTATTTGAAATAGAATTACTCTGAAGTTAAGTTTTTTCATTTAGAAATTAATGGATAAAATCCAGCTTTAGATAACATTCACTTCGGCCTCAATATGAATACCGAATGTTTCAAAAACGGTTTTTTGAACATCTTTTGAAACGGCTAAAATTTCCTGACCAGTTGCGTTTCCATAATTTACTAAAACCAAAGCCTGATTTTTGTGTACACCGGCATCACCAAAACGTTTTCCTTTAAAACCAGCCTGCTCAATTAACCAGCCAGCCGGAACTTTTACTTCAGTTTCAGAAACTTCATAATATTTCATTTCTGGAAATTTCTGGTGAATTTTTTCGAAATCAGATTTCAGTAAAATAGGGTTTTTAAAGAAACTTCCGCTGTTTCCGAGTTCTTTCGGATCAGGCAATTTGCTTTGTCTGATGGCAATTACCGCATTACTCACATCTTTTAAAGTTGGAGTTGTGATATTATTTTTAGCTAATTCAGCGGTAATATCTCCGTAAGAAGTATTGATTTTATGATTGCGTTTTGTTAGTTTATAAATTACCGATGTAATAATATATTGGTCTTTGACTTCATTTTTAAAGATACTTTCTCTATATCCAAAATTACATTCAGGATTAGTGAAGGTTTTCATTTCCTGAGTTTCAATATTCATGGCTTCGCACGAAACAAAAGTGTCCTTTATTTCAGTTCCGTATGCACCAATATTCTGAACCGGAGTTGTGCCGACATTCCCCGGAATCAATGACATGTTTTCTAAACCGCCAAAATTATTTTCAATGGTATAAAGTACAAAATCATGCCATGTTTCGCCAGCCTGACTTTCGACCCAAACAAAATCATCATCTTCTTTAACGATCTTTTTGCCTTTTAAGTCAATGTGAATCACCAATGCATCAATATCCTTGGTTAAAAGCATATTGCTTCCTCCGCCAAGAATAAACTTTTTCTCATTTTTGTTTTCTTCTAAAATGGTTTTTAATTCATCAACTGAATGAACGGCAACAAATTGTCTGGCTTTGGCTTCGATGCCAAAAGTATTGTAGTTTTTTAAAGAAAAATTGGATTGGATTTCCATAAATAAAAGGCTTTATAATCTGATTCAAAAGTAAGGATTATAATTTATTTGAGTTGGATTTTGAAGAAATATCCATTGAAAATGGAAAGAATTTGTTAATCTTTAGTTCTGTGATTTCTATATTTTCTTTTTGTAAGTTTGAAATAATTAAAATAGTATAATTATGTCTAAATCAATTCTTAAAAATAGAGTTGTACTTCTTTTAGTCAGTTTATTTTTTTCAATGAGTGTGAATGCTCAAATCAATATGTTTGATACTTGGCAAATTAATGATTTAATGGGTGTTCGTGACCTTGAAGAATATTCTATTGTTAAGATGGGAAAATATCATTTGGGTTATATGTTTGTTTTAAATCATGATGGGACTTTTTTAATTAGAAATTTGCCTCAATGTGGAAATGGTATATTTAAGAATATTTCAGGAAGTTTTATATTGATTGATGATACTCATATTCGGTTTATGCTAAATAGAATTTCTTATAGTAGTTATAGTAAAGAGGATAATTCAGAAGAAGAACCGAATGTAGATTTAGGAATTTTTTATATCTATCAAGATTCAAAATCAATCCGATTAATTAAAAGTAATGGGAATTTACAAGATGATAAAGATAAAATGCTGTATACTGAAATGCTTAAGACTTTTGATGAAAATTGGAAATCATATAATTATTCATGGGTAAATGCAAAAGCAAATATTCCGCAGGAAAGTGTAAAAGATTATCTGGACAACAAGTTGATTGGTTTGTCTGATTACAAAATTGTATACTCAAAAAAAGAAGGATACGGAGAACTGTTTCTTGTGCGTAAAGATGAGGATTTTCATTATGTTCTTTATAACAGCATCAAACAAAAAGTTTCTTTAGCATATCCTCGTTGATTGAGTAAAATGTAGTTTTAACCGCAAAGAGCGCTAAGATTTACGCAAAGTTAGCTTAGCGTTCATAGCGTAAATCTTAGCGCTCTTTGCGGTTAAATAATGACGCGAGAATCCAGTAACTCATGATATTTATCCGCAATAACCTTCATATTAATATCATAATTTGCATTCTCTTCCACAAATTTTCTATTCTCTAAAATCGCATTATTTCGTGATTCGACATTTTCAAAAGACCAGATCAATTCTTCTGCCAGCATTTCAATATTATCAATTTCAATTAATTGTCCGTTTTCACGATGTTTGATCCAGCTTTGATTTCCCGGAATATCAGAAACTACAGGATAACAATTACAAGCCATTGCTTCAAACAATGATGCCGAAACGCCTTCGGTAATAGGCATGCTGATGTAAATATTTGATTGCTGTAACAATTTAGGCAAATCAGTATTTGGGATTCTTCCTGTAAAAATTACTTTGTTTTCAATTTGTAATTCTTTGGCTAAATCTTTCAAAAACTGCAAACGAGTTCCGTCGCCCACAATCGTTAACGAAAAATCAATCCCTTTTTGATGTAGAATAGCAAAAACTTTCAAAATAGAATCATGGCGATATTCTGGTTGCAAAGAACGCGTTACAATAGCTTCAATTTTATTTGAATTATTTATGGATGGAGAAAAAAGAGTTAAGTCAATTCCCTTTGGAATAACTAAAACTTTATTCATATCAACGCCAATTTCTTTCATGGAAATTGTCATAACCGGACCCCAAGCGTGAATTAAATGCGCTTTTTTGAAAGCATATTTCTGAATGAATTTTTTAAACGGATACAAAACAGAGGTTTCCGGCCATAAATCAGTTCGTCCTTGTTGTGCAATGGCAATAGTTTTAGATCCTGATAATGCGGCAAGAAAGCCATAACTTGTAGTTCGTTCGGCAATAACCATATCCGGTTTTTCTTGTCGAATGATTTTCCGAATCAAAATAGGAGAGAAGAGGTATTCTGTAATACGTTTAAAACGATTCAATTTTGAATTATTTGGTGTTTTGAGTTCCCAGGTTATAATTTCAAAATCGCCAAATTCCTTTAAACCTTTCATCCAGGTTATAGCATCGGCACGGTAAGATTCTCCCAGAAAAAGTATTTTCCTTTTTTTCATTCGGTGGTTATTTTGCCGCGAATTTCACGAATTTACACGAATTAATTAATGAAAATTCGTGAAATTTGAGGCGAACTTTTTAAATTAAACTAAAATTCATCAGTGTCTAAAGCGCGATTGATGAATTCGTTTAAAGGTTTTAAAGCAATTAGTTTTTGACTCATTTTGGCAACGAAATCTTTTTTAGTCACTTCGCTGATGTCATATTTTTGTGTCGCAGTAAAACTTTTCAATTTTAAAAACTCAATTGCAGGATGGTCTTTTTCGTAACCACGTGGCATACTTTTAAGAGAATTGTTTTCATTTATATCCAAACTTCCAAATTCTTTTTTGAAGTTTTTATCAGCCAGAATAGCTTCAAGATCATCATGAAAAAAAGCAATTTCTTTGCGGACTTTTTTCAAATCTTCAGATTCTGGAGAATAAAATCCACCGGCAATAAAACTTGCACCTTTTTCAATATGTACATAATATCCTGAACGATTAGCACCTTTTGCGCCAGACGACATCCAAACGCCTAAATGGGCTTTGTAAGGAGATTTATCTTTAGAAAACCGAATGTCACGATTGATTCTAAAAGTGCAATTTTTAACTTCCAGTAATTCTAACGAAGGATCCAAAGGTTTCATCGCATCCAGAAAATCACTTACCAACTGATGATAATCTTTTTTGAAAACCTCATATCGTTTCTTGTTATCCTGAAACCATTCTCTATTATTATTCTTTTTTAAATCGTCTAAAAATTGCAATGATTCTTTCGTAAGCATATTCGGTATTTATTGCAGTTGTTTTTAAGTTTTATTTGGAGCTAAATTAATGATTTTTTTCGCCACGAATTTCACGAATTCACACTAATTTTTAAATTACTTATTGTTGTAGCTTTGACAAAGTTTAAAACTTTGTCAAAGCTTTAATTCGTGAAAATTCGTGTAATTAGTGGCAAACAAAAAAATTACAAACTAAATATCTTATAACTCTGATGTGTCGATTTTACAATAGCTTCGGTACGTTCCGGATGTGTATCAGAAATAAAAAGCTGTCCGAAAGTTTCGCTATTCACCATTTCGATAATTTTAGAAACGCGGGTTTCGTCAAGTTTGTCAAAAATATCATCAAAAAGCAATAGTGGTTTTACACCGCTTTGTTTTTTCAGGAATTCAAATTGAGCGAGCTTTAAAGCAATTAAAAACGATTTTTGCTGACCTTGCGATCCGAATTTTTTTATCGGATGAGAATCAATTTCAAACGATAAATCATCTTTGTGAATTCCTGCACTTGTATAATGTAATGCACGATCCTTATTAATATTTTCCTGTAAAATGGTCAACAGGTCTTTTTCATACAAATGACTTTCATAGACCAATTGCACCGTTTCTTCAGATCCTGTTATTGCCTGATGATGTGTATTAAATATAGGTATAAATTGTTCCAGAAAATCTTTTCTCTTTTCAAAAATAGATTTTCCAAAACCATCAAGTTGCTCGTTATATATAGATAAGGTGTCGTTGTCAAAAACGTGATTTAGTGCAAAATACTTTAATAAAGCATTTCGCTGGGCAATTATTTTTTGATATTGAATAAGCTGATGCAAGTAAGTCGAATCTAATTGCGAAATCACGCTGTCCATAAATTTACGGCGTGTTTCACTTCCTTCAATAATTAAATCACGATCTGCCGGAGAAATAATGACCAGTGGAACAAACCCAATATGATCAGAAAATTTATCGTAAGCCTTCCCATTTCTTTTCAGGATTTTCTTCTGCCCTTTTTTCAAACTGCAGACAATTTGTTCTGTTCTGCCGTTTTTTTCCAGTTCGGCATCAATTACAAAAAACTCTTCACCATGTTTGATGTTTTGAACTGCAAGCGGATTAAAATAGCTTTTTCCGTAAGCTAAATGATAAATAGCATCAAGTACATTAGTTTTACCAATTCCGTTTTTTCCAACAAAACAGTTGATCTTGATGTCAAAATCAAAACTTGCCTCGGAGAAATTTTTATAATTGAATAAAGAAATTTTGTTTAAATGCATTTTTTAAAGGAACTCTATGGTAGAATTTGATGTTTAATAATGAGTATTTCTCTTTTTAATTAAGTTTTTCTGCTACAGATTAAATTATAAAAAAAGATTTGTCTGGCAAATTTAATTCTTTAAACGTTTAATCTGCGATAATCTTAAAAATCTATAGCGAAATAATATTCTGAGGTAATAAAAAGTCTATTTTGAAAAGTGAAAAAAGGATCATTCAAATCGTTGAAAATTGTGTTTAAAATATTCATTTTTAATGTGTTAGTTTTTATTATTTCGAGATTGATAAGAAAAAAACGGAGATTATCTAAAATATTTTATATTAAATAGATATAAAATTGATTTTTTTTACTTCAGTTTCAATAAAAATTTTATTTTTGCCGTTCACTAAATTAATTTTAAATGGCTACTTACAATAAAAGAGGATATAAAGCACCAAAAGAAAAGGAAGTTAAAGAAGTAAATGAAGAAACACAGGTAATTATTGATGAAAAAGACAGTACAACAGCTGGTGTTTTTTCAAAATTAGATGAAACTGCTTCAAAAACGGAGGATTGGGTTGCTAAAAATCAAAAAATCATTATTGGTTTAGTTGCTGGTATTGCAGTTGCTACTATTGGATATTTGGCTTACCAAAAATTCATCGAAGCTCCTAAGCAAGATGAAGCTGCAAACGAAATGTTTGTTGCTCAACAAAATTTCCAAAAAGCGACTGACGGTGTGGCAAGCGATTCATTATATAAATTGGCTTTGAATGGTTCTGAAGGTAAATTCGGATTCATTAAAATCGCTGAAGAGTATTCTGGAACAGATGCTGGTAACTTAGCGAACTATTATGCTGGTATGGCTTATTTAAATACTGGTAAATTTGACGAGGCAATTAAATATTTAGGTGATTTTAAATCTGAAGATTTGATTTTAAGTGCTTTGGCAAAAGGTGCAATTGGAGATGCTTACTCTCAAAAAAATCAACAAAAAGAAGCTCTTGACTATTACGTAAAAGCTGCTGAGTCTAATAAAAACGATTTTACAACACCTCGTTTCTTATTAAAAGCCGGTAAAACAGCTATTGCTTTAGGTCAAAAAGAAGACGCTTTAAAATATTTAACAGATATTAAAGAAAACTACGATACAACTCCGGAAGCTGCTTCTGTTGATGCATTAATCGGATTAGCGCAATAAATTTATTGTAGAGTTCAGATTTTAGATTTTAGATTTGTATTTTTACAATCTGAAATCAAAATTCTAAAATCTTAAATATAAAAGATGGCTACTGAAAATAAAAATTTATCAGAATACGATAAAAACACAATCCCAAATGCGAAAGACTTTCGATTTGGGATTGTTGTTTCTGAGTGGAATGAAAACATAACTGAAGGACTTTACAATGGCGCTTTTGATGCGTTAATTGACTGCGAAGTTCCCGCAACACAAATCATTCGTTGGAATGTTCCGGGAAGTTTTGAACTGATTTACGGCGCAAAAAAAATGTTGCAAACACAAAATGTCGATGCCGTAATTGTAATTGGATGCGTAATTCAGGGACAAACCAAACATTTTGATTTTGTTTGCGAAGGCGTTACACAAGGAATTAAAGACTTGAATGTTCAGACAGATATTCCTGTTATTTTTTGTGTATTAACAGATAATAATATCCAGCAATCTATTGATAGAAGTGGAGGTATTCACGGAAACAAAGGAACCGAGGCTGCAATCGCTGCAATAAAAATGGCCTACATTCGTCAACAAGCTTCTATGTCGCATCCATTTAATCAGCCGTTGTTAACTTCTGGCGCGATTCAAATAGAAGAAACTCCTAGAAAAATAGATAAAGAATAAAACACAATTGTTTTAAAAATATTAAAACCTATACTGTGTAAAAATAGTATAGGTTTTTTGTTTTTTTTATGACTGATGAAGTTCTAAAACCCAATAGAAATTCATTAAATTTGTAGACCTTGGATTTTAAAACCAGAAATAAATTAATAGTATCAATCTGAGATTTTTACAATACAATAAACTAAAATCAAAGCATAAACCTTAAACCCAAATTTTTTAATGTCGAGTATTATCCAATTACTTCCTGATCACGTTGCTAATCAAATTGCCGCTGGAGAGGTGGTTCAAAGACCCGCTTCGGTAGTCAAAGAATTGCTCGAAAATGCTGTTGATGCCAATGCAACCGACATTAAGTTAATTATTAAAGATGCTGGTAAATCTTTGGTTCAGGTTATTGATAATGGTAAAGGTATGAGTGTGACCGATGCGCGTTTGTGTTTTGAACGCCATGCAACCTCAAAAATTCGTCAGGCCGAAGATTTATTCTCCTTATGTACAAAAGGTTTTCGCGGAGAAGCTCTGGCTTCTATTGCGGCAATTGCCCATATGGAAATGAAAACCAAGCAAGATCAGGATGAACTTGGTACGCATATTATTATCGAAGGAAGTAAATTTATCTCTCAGGAAGTGGCAGTTTTACCAAAAGGAACTTCATTTGCAGTAAAAAATCTTTTTTTTAATATTCCCGCCCGTCGTAATTTCTTAAAGTCAGATACAGTTGAGTTTCGACATGTTATGGATGAATTTCAGCGTGTAGCATTAGCGCATCCAAATATTCATTTTACTTTTTATCATAACGGCAGCGAAATGTATAATTTGCCAGCTGCAGGTTATCGCCAGCGAATTGTTGGGATAATGTCTGGTAAAACCAATGAAAAACTGGTTCCTGTAAGTGAAGATACAGAAATTATAAACGTTCAGGGATTTGTTTGCAAACCTGAATTCGCCAAGAAAAACAGGGGAGAGCAATTCTTTTTTGTAAACGATCGTTTCATCAAAAGCGGTTATCTGCATCATGCAGTTATGGCGGCTTATGATGGACTTTTGAAAGATGGTTCGCAGCCAAGTTATTTCTTGTATTTACAAGTTCCGCCAAACACAATTGATATCAACATTCATCCAACAAAAACTGAAATTAAGTTTGATGATGAACAGGCTTTGTATGCTATTTTAAGAGCCTCTATTAAACATAGTTTAGGTCAGTTTAATGTGGCGCCTGTTTTAGATTTTGATCGCGATTCGAATTTAGATACACCTTATCATTATAAAGATTTAGAGGCCGAAACTCCGACTATTCAAGTCGATGGAACTTTTAATCCATTTACAGATGATAAAACAAATCAGCATTATTCTAAAGCAAGTTCTGGCTCGGGATCAGGAAGTTATAGTTCAGGATCAAGCTATAGTTCAGGTTCAGGTTCCAATTCTTATTCAGGATATTCAAAAAGAGTAGAACCAACGGCAAGTTGGGAAAGTTTATATGTTGGTTTAGATACAGAAAGTGTAGAAAGTATAGAAAGTTCACCTTTTACTTTTGAAAATGAAGAAGTAACATCTTCTTTATTTAACGACGATGAAGTAGAACAAGCGACTCAGAAAACCTATCAAATTCATAAAAAATATATTGTTTCGCCAATAAAATCAGGAATGGTAATTGTTGATCAGCAACGGGCCCACCAACGTATTTTGTACGAACAATTTTTGCTGAACATGACCGTAAATCAGGCTTCAAGCCAGCAATTGTTGTTTCCGTTAGATTTATTTTATTCTTCAGATGAAATGACATTAATCGAAGAATTGAAACCTTCTCTTGAAACAACAGGTTTTGTTTTTGAACAAGCACAAACAGACCATATCGTGATTTCCGGAATTCCGGTTAATATTACAGAAAGTGAAGTTTCGATGGTAATCGAACAATTATTAAGTGATTTGCAAGACGGAATCCCGGCAAGCAGTTACAGCCAAAATGATACAATTGCCAAGTCGATGGCGAAAAGTTTAGCAGTTAAAACCGGATCTTATTTAACCGAAAAAGAACAGGATAATTTAGTAAACGGATTGTTTGCCTGTAAAGATCCAAATATTTCACCTTTTCAAAAACCAACTTTCATCACAATGCGTGTGGAAGATATAGATAAAAAGTTTGCCTTATGATGAACATAACTCCCGTAGTAAAACAATTATTGATTATTAATATCATATTTTTTATTGGTGCTCAGTTAGTGCCGGTTTCTTATGAATATTTAGCACTTTTTTTTCCTGAAAATCCTGGTTTCAAAGTTTGGCAGCCAATTACTCATATGTTTATGCATGGCGGATTTGCTCATATTGCATTCAATATGTTTGCCTTATATTCATTTGGTTCGACGCTGGAACATTTTTGGGGCGGAAAGAAATTTTTGTTTTTCTACATTTCATGCGGATTAGGTGCTGCTTTGATAAATTTTGCTGTTAATTATTATTTTTATCAGGACAGCTTAAATATCTTAATTGCCAATGGTTTTCATAAAGCTGATATTCTGAGCTTATTAAACGATGGTAAAATAGATACAAGATGGCAGCAAATATTGACAGTTTCTGAATTTAAACATTTCACTGAAGCTTATTTAGGAACAGTAGTTGGTGCTTCGGGAGCAATTTATGGTCTTTTAGTTGCCTTTACCTTTATGTTTCCTAATGCAGAATTGGGAATTATGTTTATTCCAATTCCGATAAAGGCAAAATATTTTGTTCCAATTTACATGCTTTTATTTGATGGCTTCTTTGGGATTTTTGGCAGTTCATTTATGGGAATAGAATCTGGTATAGCTCATTATGCGCATATTGGCGGAGCTTTTTTTGGATTTATGATTATGTGGTACTGGAAAAAAAATCAGTTTAATAAAAATCGTTGGAATTAATTTTTAACTTTAGATAATCAATTATCCCGAAGTTTCGGGACCAAAAGAAGCTTTTATGAATATTCTTGATGATTTAAAATTACAATATAAGTTGGGTGGAATTGCAATGCGCGTTATATACTGGAACGTTGCTTGTTTCCTTATTTCTCTGGTTTTTTATAATTTTTCAATTGGTCAGTTCGAATTTCCAAATTGGCTTGCATTGTCGTCAGATCCTCAGGTTTTTATGTTTAAGCCCTGGACATTTTTAACCTATGCTTTTTTTCATGACGGATTTTGGCATTTGTTGTTTAATATGATGGTGCTAAATTTTTCCAGTACTTTGTTTCTAACGTATTTTACTCAAAAACAATATTTAGGCTTATACATTTTAAGTGCTGTTTTTGCAGGAGTAGTATTTGCATTAAGTTATTATTTTTTAAACTATTCTGCATCGATAGTTGGAGCTTCAGCTGCAATAATGGCAATTTTGGTAGCGACAACAACTTATCAGCCTTTAATGAATATTCGTTTGCTATTAATTGGAAATGTAAAATTATGGCATATTACGGCTGTAATTTTAATTTTAGATTTAATGCAATTTCGCCTTGGTAATATGGGCGGGCATATTTCACATTTAGCTGGTGCTGTTTTTGGATTTATTTTCATTAAATTGCTTCAAAATGGAACTGATTTGAGTATTGTGATTTCCAGAATATTAGATTTTTTCACAAATCTGTTCAGAAAATCGGAATCAACCCCCTTCAAAAAAGTTCATAAAAATTACAATAAACCTACACAGAAGCCAATGTCAAAAATTGTTACGAAAGATAAAACGCAACAACAAATTGATGAAATATTGGATAAAATTAGCCAGTCTGGCTATGATTGTTTGACAAAAGAAGAGAAAGAATTTTTGTTTAAAGCAGGAAAATAATCCGTGTAACAAAGAAAAAATGAAAAACCTGTCGTGGTTTAATAAAATAATGTTCTTTTTGAATATAGTGCTAACTGTAATAACATTTAGTATCTACATTCTGCCATTTCTGGCACCAAAAAGTTTTCCGCTTTTATCGGTGCTAACGCTCTTTATGCCGGCCTTTTTTGTTTTAAATGGATTGTTCTTCGTTTATTGGGCAATTCAGTTCAAGAAACGTCTTATTTTGTCTGGTTTGGTTTTGTTGACCGGAATCACGTTTATCAGTAAATTTTATAAATTCTCTCCTAAAGAATATATTGAAGATGAAAAAGATTTCTCAGTAATGAGTTATAATGTTCGTCTTTTTAATGTGTTTAAATGGTTGGATCGTGATGATATTCCGTCTAATATAAAAGCTTTTATTGATGAAAAGGACCCTGATATTTTATGTATTCAGGAATATTCAAACTCAGCGCATTTAGATTTAAAAGTGTATCCGCATCGCTATATTTTTATTGATGGGAATCAAATAAAAACAGGACAGGCGATTTTCTCAAAGTTTCCTATTATAAATGAAGGAAATATTATTTTTCCTAAATCAGATAACAATGTTATTTATGCTGATATAAAACGCGGTAAAGACGTTATTCGTGTTTATAACATGCACTTACAGTCAATTAAGATTTCGCCTGATGTTGATAAAATTTCAGATGATATTGATAATGTAAATCAGCAAAAATCGCAACAAATTTACACCAGAATTAGCAAAGGATTTAGGCAGCAACAAGAACAGGCTGAGATTTTTAAAGAAAATATCAAGCAATGTAAAAATCCTATCATTATTTGTGGTGACATGAATAATAGTCCATTTTCATACGTTTACCGAAGCATAAAAGGAAAATTGAAAGATACTTTTGAAGAAGCCGGTGAGGGTTTTGGAGCAACTTATAAATTCCGTTATTATCCCGCCAGAATAGATTATATTTTCTCAGATAGTAAAATGAAAGTAAAGCAATTTGAAAGTTTTTCTGATTTTGAAAATTCAGATCATTATCCAATTATGACAAGACTTTCGATGGAATAAACTTAAGAAATTCCAAATTTTTAACCGAAGCATCGGGACCAAATTCCGAACTCCAAATTTGATGTTGAAAAGGAAAATTGTTTCTATTTTATTTCTAATTTTTGATTTTTCAGATAATCCATGGCAAATTTGCCTTCGTTAAAAAGCAAATCCAATACGCTTAGATTGTTTATAAACCCGTGTTTGTCATCAAATACCTGAGGATATTTTTCGAATGAATTTGGGTCCTTTTTTCCGTTTGCCAAATATCTGAAATCAGATATATTTTTTACTTCATGAAAGTATTCAGTTGTTTTGCTAAATTCAAGTTTCATTCTCAAACACTTCGTTACAATATCTAAAACTTCCATATTTAAATCCATTAGAAGAGTATACTTTTTTTCAAATATTGGACGAATATCATCTTCAAAAAATTCGAAAAAGGGAGAACTTCTATATGCAGCTTCCAGAGATTTAAAGTGCTGTTTTTGCCAGTCAAATTCATTCTCGATCAAAACATCTCTCGTTTTTTGATGCGCTTCTTTACAATGCTTAACAGGAATATTTAATAACTGAATTCCGTTCGGACTATAGATGTAAGTACGGTTTCTGTTAGTTTGTTTTTGAAAATTATCTTCCATCTCAAAAGTAATATTTTCAGATTGAGCCATAACTGCAAAATGGCTAATTGATGGAAAATAGGTAGGAAGTAATAAAGAATTCATTGTTTTTTGTTTAAAAGTTTCAGGTTCCAAGTTTCAGGTTCGTATAAAACTTGAAACTTGGAACCTGAAACAAAAAATAACTATTTTTATTTATGCTTTGTTTTCTCTTCTTTTTCTCCAGAAATATTCTCCAACAAAATATACTGCAAGAAGAATAAGGAAATATTTAAAATAAGATTGTGGTTGTCCTTCACCGTCAACAGTCGTGAAAACTCTGCTCCAACGAATTTTATTGATTCCCTTACCATTAGTGTCCCAGCTTAGCCAGATAAAAACTGGTTTTCCTACAATGTGATCTTCAGGAACATAACCCCAATAACGACTATCTTCAGAGTTATGACGGTTGTCTCCCATCATCCAATAGTAGTTTTGTTTGAAGGTGTAACTATTGGTTTGTTTTCCATTAATTATAAAATGAGAACCATCTAATTCAAGAGTGTTTCCTTCGTATTTTGTTATAATTTCTTTGTAAAATGGCAGTGTTTCATTTGTTAATGTAACTGTTTTTCCAGCTTCCGGAATATAAATTGGGCCGTAGTTATCTTCGTTCCATTTATTGATATGTGGGAACACTCTATCATCACTATCTCTTTTTATTACTCTTGTCACTGCAGTAATTCCAGGAGTGTTTTTCAGGCGTTCAGCACTAGCTTCTGTTAAAGCACTAAAATATAAAGTGTCTCTTTTTTCGCTTTTGAAACCAGCACCATCCGTAATATCCATTTCTCTCATTAAAGTTTCGAAATCGATAGGCGTTTTTCCGTCTAAAGCTACAGAATAAGAATATTGAGGTTTTGCTCTTTCTGGTAAAACTAATTTTTTTCCGTTAATGAAAACAAATCCGTCTTTAATAGATAAACTATCACCAGGAATACCAACGCATCTTTTTACGTAATTTGATTTTTTATCGATTGGTTTAATAACTCCGGGTCTTCCTTTTGGCTCATAAAAATAATGCACTGTATCGACTGGCCAGTTAAAAACTACAATATCTGTTCTTTTTATTTTTTCAAAAGCGGGCAATCTGAAATAAGGTAATTGTGGCCAGCTTAAATATGATTTTCTTTTAATGAATGGTATTGTATCATGTACCATTGGCAATGCTACCGTTGTCATGGGAACTCTTGGACCGTAATTTACTTTACTAACAAATAAAAAGTCTCCAATTAATAATGATTTTTCTAATGAAGAAGTAGGTATTGTATAAGGCTGAACCAAATAAGTATGTACTAATGTTGCAACAATAATTGCAAAAAGCAATGAGCTTACGGTATCGGCAGCTTTATTTTCGGGAGTTAATTTACGATTTGAATTATATTCTAATTTTTGAGTATAATTTACATAATAGATGTAGAATCCAAATGTTACAATTCCTAAAATGGTATCTAAAGTCGATTTTTTGCCAAATGTTCTTAAAGTTTCAACCCAAACAACCGGAAACATAATTAAGTTAATAATTGGAATAAAAAGTAATATTGTCCACCATGTAGGTCGGCCAATAATTTTCATTAAAACTATTGAGTTGTAAACAGGAATTGCTGCTTCCCAACTTTTTCTGCCGGCAGTCTGATACAATTTCCATGTTCCAATAAAGTGGATAATTTGTACAGCTAAGAAAAATACGAACCAAAGATATAGAGTCATAATATGTTGTTTAAAGTTTCAAGTTTAAGGTTTCAATTTGCCTTAAGTTTAAATCTGTTTATTTTAGGTTTAACACATCTTTCATACTATAAATTCCCTTTTTACCGGCTAACCATTCGGCAGCAATTACGGCTCCAAGGGCAAAACCTTCACGGTTGTGGGCAGTATGTTTTAATTCGATGCTATCTACAATTGATTCATAAGTGACTGTGTGAGTTCCCGGAACGTCACCAATTCTTTTTGCTTCAATATGAATTTCATTATTTTTTGCCTCATCCATAGTCCAATTTGCATAGTTGCTATTTTCAATAACGCCTTTTGCCAAAGAAATAGCTGTTCCGCTTGGAGCATCTAGTTTTTGTGTATGATGAATTTCTTCCATCGTAACCTTATACGAATCGAACTGAGACATTATTTTGGCTAAATATTCATTGAGTTCAAAGAAAATATTTACACCAAGGCTAAAATTAGAACTAGAAATAAAACCACCTTGCTTTTCATTACAAAGTGCAACCATCTCGTCAAAATGTTCCAGCCATCCAGTTGTGCCGGATACTACAGGGACATTTGCGTGAAAAGCACTCGAAATATTAGCTACAGCAGCGGTAGGAACACTAAAATCGATGGCAACATCTGCAGTTGAAAGTCCGTCGTAGGTATTAGATTCATCTTTCTTTAAAACAATTTCATGACCTCTTTCTAAAGCAATTCTTTCGATTACTTTACCCATTTTTCCGTATCCTAAAAGTGCAATTTTCATTATGTATATTTTTTTGAATTAAATAGAAATGAGTTCTATTTAAAAGCGGTAATTAAAAGTTAGTCCAACATTTGGTTTAAATGTTACATCGTTGGGATAGATTTCAGGTTTCATCGATAATCTTTCGTTTACGTTAAATTGAATTAACGCTGCATCAACATTGGCATCGATAATATTTAAGGCATAAAAGCCAACAACAAAGAGTAGAGATAAATCTCGATTTCTTTGATAGAATTTTTGACCGGCAATAAGTCTGCTGTCGTCTAGGAAATCGTACTTCCCGCCAGTTCCAGGGCCGTAACCTTCGAGTCTTCGTTTGTATTCGTCTCGATAATCTTTATATTTTCTGTTGTTGTCTATATAAAAATACATACTGGTTCCAATTGCTCCGTATACTAACGGAATTTTCCAGTATTTTTTGTTGTATGCCTGACCTAAACCAGGTAAAATTGCCGAATAAAAGGCAGCTTTTGCTGGTGTTAGCGGGTCTATTTCCTGCATCTTAGTAGTGTCTTTAGCGACTAAAACCGTTTCTTCTTTTGCCTGGGCAAAAAGAGAGACGGTTCCTAAGAGAAAGAACAATAGACTTATGGGGACAATTTTATTCACTATCCGTTTATTAATTTTATTATTCGATTAAAGTCAGCTTCAGAATTAAAAGGAATTGTAATTTTTCCTTTTCCATTGCCTGCTACTTTTACATCAACTTTTGCGCCAAAATAATCGTTGAAAGTGTTCTTTTGCGTTTCTTTAACTACAAATGAAGAAGCTGATTTTGGTTTTTCTTCACCTTCAGGTTTTGGTTTTAAACTTTCGTGATAATTTTTTACCAAAGTTTCTGTTTCACGAACAGATAAATTTTGACTTACGATTTTTTGATAAATATCAGTTTGAATGTCAAGATCTTCGATATTGATAATTGCTCTACCGTGACCCATACTAATAAAACCATCACGAATACCCGTTTGAATAATCGGATCTAGTTTTAAAAGACGTAAATAATTGGCAATTGTAGAACGTTTTTTACCAACTCTCTCGCTCATTTGTTCTTGTGTTAATTGAATTTCGTCAATTAAACGCTGATATGAAAGTGCAATCTCGATTGGATCTAAGTCATGACGCTGAATATTTTCAACCAAAGCCATAACCAAAGATTCGTTGTCATTCGCAATACGAATGTAAGCCGGAACCGTAGTTAAACCAACTAATGTAGAAGCGCGCAAACGGCGCTCACCAGAAATTAATTGATATTTGTTGAAGTCTAATTTTCGAACAGTAATAGGTTGAATTACGCCAAGTTCTTTAATAGAAGTAGCTAACTCTCGTAATGATTCTTCATTAAAATTGCTTCTAGGCTGAAACGGATTTATTTCGATAGCACTTATTTCAAGCTCTATGATATTTCCAACAACCTTATCAGCATTTTTGTCTTCTACTGATGTAATGTCGTTTTCCGGATCTTTTAATAATGCTGATAATCCTCTTCCTAAGGCTTGTTTTTTAATTGCTTTTGTCATAAAAACTATTTACTGTTTTTCTTTATAATTTCCTGAGCTAAATTAATGTAATTAACTGCTCCTTTGCTGGTTGCGTCATAATTAATGATGCTTTCACCAAAACTAGGTGCTTCACTTAATTTCACATTTCGCTGAATAACGGTATCAAAAACCATATCATTAAAGTGTTTTTGAACCTCTTCCACAACCTGATTTGATAAACGTAATCTTGAATCATACATGGTTAGTAGTAATCCTTCGATATCAAGATCAGGGTTGTGTATTTTTTGAATACTTTTTATAGTGTTCAATAATTTTCCTAATCCTTCAAGTGCAAAATATTCACACTGAATAGGAATAACTACAGAATCAGCAGCTGTTAAAGCATTTAGTGTTAATAAACCTAACGAAGGTGCGCAGTCGATAATGATATAATCATACTCGTCTTTTACACTTTCTAGTGCTTTTTTAAGCATGTACTCTCTGTTTTCTTTATCAACCAATTCGATTTCGATGGCAACAAGGTCAATGTGAGCTGGAATTACATCAACATTCGGAGCTGAACATTTAACAACAGTTTCTTTTGGGGTGTGGCTATGTTCAAGTATTTGATACGTACCGATTTCAACAGATTCTACGTCAATCCCTAGGCCAGACGTAGCATTCGCTTGAGGATCAGCATCGATCAATAATACTTTCTTTTCTAAAACACCTAATGAGGCTGCAAGATTTACAGATGTAGTAGTCTTTCCAACGCCTCCTTTTTGATTAGCAATCGCAATGATTTTGCCCATTTATTTTCTGAATTTTGAACCGTAAAAATACAATTATTTATGGTTTTTGAAAATCTTTTTGTTAACATTCGATAAACTTTAATTTACCGTTGTTTCGTGCGTGTTTCGGGGATTTTAATTCTTAAAATAAAGAAAAAATGACTCCGAAAATTCTTTCTGTTTTGTCTTTAAAATGGAATAAAACTCCAGTTTTTGATTTTGAAGCAAAAATAAAGTTTTGGCCCGGTTTAATTTTTCTCGTTTAAATCTTTTACTAAACTCGCTGTAAAGTATAAAATTGTAATTCCGCCCAATATTATACACAGCCACATAAACCATCCTTGCTGCCAAAAAGATTTGTTTTCAACTTGATTTTTTGAAGAAGAAATTTGTTTAATATCGTAAATGCTGGTTTGAGATAATTTTCCGGAAATATTGTTTTTAAAATCAGAAAGGTCATAATCAGGTTCATTCAAATTTTTATTGCCTGTTTTTATGCTGTATTTTTCATTTGCATATAATTCGACAATAGCTGAAACTGGTTTTTGACTGTATTTTACTGATGTAATTGTCAGAGGCTGATTGTTTTTATTTTCGATTTTTATATAGAAATCTTTTTCGAATATTTCCGGTATTGTAAAGCTGTTTTTTGTGTTTGAATTTAATTCAAATGAAACAATTTCTTCCTCTATTATTTCAGTTTTTCGTTTCGACTCTCGTTTTACTTTTTTGAAAATAACAGCTTTGCGTTTGTAGTAAGTTGGTCTCGAAATCTCAAAATCAATTTGATTGATAATTTGTGGTGCATCAAAAACAACCTGTAATTGAGTGTGTTTTTGAGGAAGAAGAAGTTCAAATCGTATGTTTTTTTTCGGTTTGATATCCTGCAATATATTTTTTTGAAGTTGAGTATTAAAATTACCAACTTTTAAAATATTAATAGGAAGTGTTTTTCGATCATCAAAATCAATTTTCAAATATTTATAAGTACTTAGCGGATATGAAATTGTCTTAACAACGCTTGCTTCTGAAGAACTGTTTAAGTTGTCTAAAATTTGTGAATTGGATATTCCGAACCATTCTGCCTGATTGTTACTGCCAGATATTGAATAGTTTTTTACAACGTCGGCATTTGCAATAAAAAGCGAAAGCTGGTTGTTGTTTTTAACAGATGGAATAGCAACAATAATCGAAGTGCTTTTCTTCGGGAAAACTGTTTTTGAAACAATTTCATATTCTTCAAAAGTACTTAATAACGCTTCTGAATTGCTTTGAATAAAATACGGAACTTCTATTCCTTTAGCGTTAAAAATCCTGATATCGCTTAAATCCTGTTTTGAATAAGAACGAATTTCGGGCGACAAAATAATTTCATGAAAACCATTTTCGGTAACTTCTTTTATTTTTCCCGTTGTTTGAAACTGGGCAAACGAAAGATTTGTTAGCAATAAGAGAATAAAAAAACTATTTAATTTCATTGGTTTCATCATGTTTGTTTTCATCAATAACTAAAACTTTGATTTTTTGATAAACGAAAGAGATTATCAAAATTAAAATCCCTAAGAGGATAAAGGATATAATTTTTCCGGTTTCGGAAATGTTGCTGATATCGTAGAAAAATAATTTTACAATAGTCAGTCCAAGTAAACTCAGCGCAATAATTCGGAGTGTTTTTACTTGTTTTTTTATTCCGATAATTAAAAACACAAAGGCTAAAACTCCCCATAAAACAGGAAACCCGGTTTTGATGATTTTAATTCTGGCAATTTTAATTATATCATCAGCAATAGATGAACGAAGGTAGAGTAAATCAGCTTTGCTATTATTGGTTGCATAAAGTTCACTCGCATGCAAATCTTGTAGCGTAATTGGAGAATTCATTAAAATAAGACCATGAAGCATCACTTCTGAACTGGCGATATAAATGATGAAAAATGCCGTTGCCCAAACAAAATAACGGTTTTTGAAGAATTCAAAACTTATGTTTCTGTTGATTTGGAATAATTGATAAGCAGAATATGCAATTAAGGCCAGTGAAATATAATGCAAATAATAAGCTATCGGTCTTCCGTAGCCTGATGTCAGGATTTCTTTGTGTTCGAAAAAAGCATAGTTTGAAAATCCGAAAGTAAATAAAACAATATTGATAATTACAATTATAGTCGCCAATACATAATTTAATTCTGTTTTCTTTTTAATTAATGCGAAAGTTAAAATCGCACAGAATAATAAGTGATACACTGAAGGCAATGCAACAGCGCTTTTTGTACTTTCAATATGAGTATTTGCCTGGAAAATAACTTCGAGTAAACCAGTTAAATACAATATAATAATTCCTGAAATAAAAGCATATTGTTTATACTTTTCAGGATTAAAAGTAATGTTTAAAAAGTTGATATTTTCGGTTTCATTTTTCAATAAAAACCAAGCTGCCAATAAAGAAGAAAATGCAAAAATGCCTGTTGTAAATATCGGATTCATTACGATTTTTAAAGGTAAATCGCTATTGTAGAATAAATTCCAATCCATGATTAGGCTGATAATCATTAGCCCCTGTACAATTACAGAACCAAAACGATAACTTGCAATTTTTGATTTCTGCGAAAGCCATAATAACAAAACGGCTTCGGCAGCCCAGAATAAAGTGATATAATTGCCTTCAAACTGAATAGGAATAGCAAGTGTTATAAAAGTTAGCGTTAACCCAATTAATAAATAAACCGCTTTTTTGTCGAGACCGAATTTTTTGTACAAAAACCAGGCGTATGTTAAGTTTAATAGTGCAATAATAGTGGTGAATAAACCTCTGAACTCCGGATGGAAATTCGTTAAAATGGCCATTCCGGCTGCGTAAAATAAAAAGGTGTTGCTGGCTAAAATAGTCAATTGTGTTTTTGAGAATTCTCCTTTTGTTCTGATATTATTAATGATATTCATTAAAATAAAAATAAAGTAGAAAGCAAAACCAAATGCCAAAGCGCCTATATAATGCGGTTTGATAGATTCAAGATCTTTATACAGCCATCCGCCGTATAATAAAATAGTAAAAATATAAGCAAGAACATTAACCAGATTCCATTTTTTGTAATAGGCGATGGCCAGAATTCCGATATTTAATATAATAATGTAACTAAAAAGTACCACATAATTTCCTTCACCGGTGCTCACCATAAACGGAACTGCAAATCCGCCAATTAAGGAAAGTACAGCAAGTTCCAGTCTGTTATATGATAATGATATCAAGGCGCTAAAAGCCGTAATAACCACCATTATACTAAAAGCAACGGTTTGGTTGAATAGGTGATAATCGTGAAAAGCAATTCCGATCGTGAAATAGAATATCGCAATAGCGCCCGCAACAATTACAGAACTAAAGGCAGCATAATTTTTACGCAGTTTATGCGCAATTCCCATAACGAGTACACCACATAAAACACCAATTCCAACTCGCGCCGGCTCGTTGATCCAATCTTTATCAATAGCGTATTTTACAAAATAACTAATTCCTAAAACCAGAATCAAAACTCCAATTTTATTGATTAGGTTTTCACCGATAAACTTCTCTAAATCCGGATTTTTTTCTTTGAAATTTTCCCAGAATGATTTTTCGGGAACTTCAGGAATAACAGATTTTGGTTTTTCTATAACCGGAGCAGCTTTTGTTTCCATAGAAAAAACAACTTTTTCTGCTTTTATTTCCGGAATTTCTTTCTCTACAGTTGTAAGAGGCGCAGAAAAATCGATAGGTTCTTCTGTTTTTATAATTTTTGGATCTTCCTTAACTACAGGAATAGGTTTTACCGAAAAATTTTCTGCCGGTTTTTCAGTTATTTTTAAAAGGTCTAATTTTTTATTCAACTTTTGAATGTCGTCTTCAAGATGATCAAACCGACTTTTTATCGTATTGAGAATGTAAATTAGAAAACAAAATAAAACTACGAAAAGAAAAACTTCCATATAGTATTTGATAACATGTTATGATTTGGTAAATATAATAACATTTTAATAGGGTAAGTTTTTTTTGCTTAAAAAGAATTAAGAAGAAAAAAAATGATCTAGATGGATAACAAAAAAAGATGGAATTTAATTTTCTATAATCTCAATTTTTACGAAAACGACCCCACTTTTTTTGTTTGAGGTAATATCCATAAAAGCTTTCTTACTCAGGTCAATTTCTCTTCCGTTTATAAATGGACCTCTATCTGTAACTACCACAATAACTGATTTGTTATTTTTTTCGTTTGTAATTTTTAGTTTTGTACCAAACGGAAGTTTTTTATGAGCTGCAGTCAATTTGCTATTGTCAAATCTTACGCCGCTTGCTGTTTTTCTTCCATCAAATTTATCATGATAATAAGAGGCGTGAGCATTTTCTTTGAACAATTTAAGATTTTTAATTTCTGTCTTTTCTTCTATCGAATCCCTACATTCTTGTGCCGAAATGCTGAGAGAAAAAAGGAAAACAATATATAGGAATATTTTTTTCATTTTTAAAATTTTGCACAAAGAGAATAAATTGGTGAAAATCTGATGTATTTAAGAAGTTCTATTAATTGTATAAAAAGACATAATTGATTATTATTTAATAGAATGTTTAAAAGAGAGAAAACAAGAAGTCACGAAAAAAGTATAGGAAGGATGAAAAGACTTTTGTTGGGTGGCAGGATTCGAACCTGTGGTCTTCCCGATTTTCAATCGGGACGCAATAATCGTTCTGTCTGTGATTTTAATTTTAGTGCAAAAAAAAAGTCTTTCCAATTAATATGAAAAGACTTTTGTCGGGGTGGCAGGATTCGAACCTGCGGTCTTCCCGATTTTCAATCGGGACACGATAAGCGTTCTATCCGTGATTAATTTTAATTTTAGTGCAAAAAAAAAGTCTTTTCAATTAATATGAAAAGACTTTTGTCGGGGTGGCAGGACGACCTGCCTATTCCTTAATTCGTTGATTTTATTGGTGTTCTCAAGTGTTCTTCCAAAAAGGGTAGCCGAATAGGTCTCATTTATAATGACTTACCTTGGAGCCCTTTGTTTCCCTGATCAATTTAATCTTCAGTCAGTCAATGTACTAATAGATGTAAATGTATTAAAAATGATAATACAATACAATAAAATCCTTGGCTTATAATTGTACACTCCACAGCTTTACTTTTTCCGCGTATTGTTTAGATGATCTATTATAACAATTAGTCCCGTTTCCAAAGACGACAGTAAATATTTTCTCGGTTGCTCGATATTTTCGTTTTCATCCAGGTAGGTTGATAAGCTTACATTGAGTTTAGAGAGAAACTCAGCGTCTTCAAAAAGAAATTCACCAATATTTGAGCTTGTATACCTGCTTTGCAAAAGTTCCGTAAAATTAAATAATTGCTTGTTAGGAATTTTTAATAACGCTTCGAAAAGTAATTTGTCATCAGCATATTGAAAAAATTCTTTTGATAATTCGTGCTTTTTAAAAATAGCAGACAATTCAAGCTCGTCCTTATTGACCAAACATTCAATCAGCTCATTACCATTTGCCACATATTCTTCTTTTTTGATTTCATAATGAATTTCCTTTACAAGCTTCTTTATAACGGTAACATCAGGATTTTCATCAGCAAAGTGTAATAGGTTATCAAGAATTTTGCTGTTTATTGCCTTTTGTTTTTTTGCTAAATCAAGTCCTTTTTTTATCACATCATCAATTTCTTCTTTGGATTCAGAAATAAGTTTATTGTTTATGAAATAGTAAAAGAAATTTGCAATCTGCACATAGTCATAAATAAAATATTTACCCTCTTCTGCATATTGAAGGACATTCTTTGTAAGGGTTTTAAAATCCTCATCTGAAAGTTCCCGAAACTTATAGTTCAGCAGCGCCCTAAAGGCCTGAGTTTCTTTTGGTATAATTTCAGGATAACGTCTTTTAAGCTCGTCTTCAAATTGTGTTTTATCGAAGTAGCCTGACAGCACATACGAATAGATGGAGGGATAGAAAAAGTATGTTTTTACATTTTTTTCTAAATATCTTTCGTAAAACACTTCCGCATACTTCTTGACTCTATCGCTGTCCTCTTTTCCTGATTTCCTGCTTGTATTAGCGATGTGGATCGAATAATAATGCTCGTCAATAATATCTAGATCTTTAAAATCTGAGTAATCCGAAGAAGGCAAACCACCTTTCTTATATTCAATAGCTATAACTGCTGAAAACAAAATTATTTCCTGAATATATTTTGGATCTGCATTTTTTAATCCAGGGTAAATTTTCGACAAGGTATCCAGGTAGAAGCTGATAATCCTTAGATTATCCTGTTTGTACTCTATAAGAATATCCGTAATTACTGCTGTTTGGCCAGATAGAAAATCATAAAATGCTGTGTTGTCTTGGTATTTTGCGAAAAGGTTAGGCAACGTCGAAGCAATATCAAGCTCAAATTTCAAATCACGGCCAATAATTTTCTCCTTGATTCTTTCATATCCATCCCCCTTTATAATTTCAGGTTCGTGAGCAAGAATAATTGTCTTTAAGTTTTTATGCTCAACTAAATTGTTAATGAAACCTAAAACTTCTTTAACAGGGATCTGACAACGCTCCAGGTCGTCAAAACAAATTATATATTTTGAAAAGTTGAAAGTGTCAATACTTACACCTTTAAAAACTTCTGACAAGCTTGATTTTAAGTAGTGACTGCTGAGCTTATTAAAAACATTGCCAAAAAAAGCAGTAGCATTTCTTATTATTTTATTTTCCTGATTGCTGATGAAAGGTAATAATTTGATGAAGAGTTGATGGTCAAGGGTCTCTATTTTATTAATCCCGTTCAGCGATACATAAATGGTTTTATAATCGTTTTGTTTAGCAATGTTTTCTAATGTGTATTTCCAAAAATAGGTTTTGCCACAACCCCAGCTCCCGTTCAATAAAATTGCGAACTGTGTTTTGTCTGTAGTAATGTAATCACTAAATATTTCTTCAATATGATTGGTTGTCATGGTCGTTGTTTTATAACTGGGAATCTCAGCAAATTTTTTGTTTAATCTCCTGGTGAGATTTATACCAAAATAATATTTACATATCTTTTTTTTACGAATCTTTTAAATACAAGTTCAATAGTATATTACCTCTTCGTGCTAAATACAAACGTAATGCAGGCACGCCTTATCAGTTTTTTTATTTTTTACCTTTCAATATTTCTGCGACACTCTTTTTTGACTTTTTTGGCGCATTTTTACAATAGGTTAAAACATTACTTTTAATTACCAGCGCAGCTAATGGTACAGCTATACCCAAAGTTACCTCGTACCTTGCAGTAATGGCGGAGCTGATTCCAACGACCAGATTTCTTATTTCACCTGAAACAAGTTCGTTTAACCATTCATGCGGTGTGCCTTGCTTTTTATCGCATAAAAGTTCGTAAAGCTCAAACTTAAAAGCCTTCCACAATTTTTTTCCCATTTCCGGGTACGGAGCAGAATATTTAATATTGCCCTGTACATTTTCATATTGTAAGCCCACACCAAGTTGAAACTCCCAATATTCCAGTCCCAAATGTTTATTCAGTATTTGCTCAATGTCTTCATTGGTAATTTCTGTCTTGTTCATATGCTTTAATTTATTTTAAATTCCTGAACCTGCGTGTGAGCAATTATTTTAAGTTGCTAAAAACGTCGGAGTATTTCTTTACTACTTTATACTATTGTCTTACGTGTTTTCTAAAAGACCGCACGATTTCAAAAATTCCTATACTTACAAATATTCTTGAAATAAAATCAAATAAGGCACTCCATCCTCCCAATGGGCTTACATCCGACATAATATCTATTCTGTGAAGCGGATTAACAAACTGAGGAAAAAAAGGCAGGATATCTTCAAAGAAATAAGCTGCTCCACTTTTGCTCATATCCAGATTTATATTTTCAAGGCTTCCAGTAAAAAAACCGAAGAAAATAAATGCAGTCAGCATCGTCATTAGACATGCCCTTATCCAGTCTGTACCGTGGCTGCTGTATATTCGTGATGCCGTAATTGCAATCAGTGAACCTAAATCGCCATCGTTTACATATCGCGCGTGTCGTAAGTATTTATTCAAGTACTGCTGTCCTATCTTGTAGTAGTAGGCTTTATCTTTTGAATTGTTCTGACGTACTGCTGCACTGTATAAGTCATTATAAACATTATAATAATTTAAGTAATCATCCTGAGCCTTAATGTCCGGTATTTTTGAGTGGAGCAGTTTTACTGCTGAAAGGTCAGAGTTTATAATTTCAATTTGATATTTATCAAACATTATTGCTTTAAGTTCCATAATTCCTGCTGAAGAATTATGGATGTGAAATTTAACTTCCAGGGTATCAAAATATACAAGAAATTCAGTAAAATGATTTTTTTCCATATAATCGCGGAAACCAAAAAGGGGATAATTGCCTGTAAGGAGTTCCAAGGTGCTAATTTTCAAACCCATCATCGAGAGAAATTGCAGTTCCCGTTCTGCCGCTGATGCTGAATTACGGTATGCTTCAATATAGGGAGCAAGAGTATTATCTTTAAAGCCTGCAACTCCCACAGGCTTTAAATTTGAAAAGTAAATCTTTCCGCTATTGTTTAATTCATAAATCGCAATCTTTTTATTTTTGATATGATTAAAATCCAATCTGGAAGAAAGGTTAAGATAGCCAGTTAAATTTATAATGTTAATGATGGAGTTTTTAGCAAATATTGTTATTCCGGACTGTGATATAACCGAAAGTGTATGAATAAGCAAAAACATCCCCGTAAATGAAAAACTCGTCTTTTCACTTATGGGCTTTATGTCTAAAAGGATAATCTGTCCCCCTTCAAGCATTATCCCATTCTGGGCTTCGACCCTGTCAAAAATAAGATATCTTAATCTGCAGTTTTGAATAATCAATGCTTTTTCAAACTGGCAGTTTTCCAGATTAAAATTAAGGGCATGGAGGAAAATTATCCTAAAATCTTTCAAAAACGTGCATTGTCTAAATTCAATGGAATCATCACAATGCGTATTTTCAATAATAAGATCTTCAAAAGCGCAATTTAGAAATGTTACAGTTTCTTTAACTCTTTTGTTTTCTATATCTAATCTTCCGGTTATTGTTTTATGGGCTATTAATTTGGTTCCATAAGCAGAAACCGAGATAATCTTCTCAGTATTATCTAATAATTCTAAAATTTCGGTAGCAGTAATATTTTCCAAGAAGCTATTTTGATTTATAACCGTTAAAGGTATGAAATATAATAAATTAGAAGAATGAGATAGTTCAATTGTTTATTTATTTCTATCGCAGAAGGTTAGCAGGTAACCTTCACATTACGAGTAAAATATTGTCCTTAAATATAAATTATTTTTGTCACCAGTAGTATTGATCTTATTTCACATTGCCTCTGGATGATCGCAATTCTTAAGTCATGCAAATGTTCGGGGCCAAAGAGCCGTATTGTCGAGCTTGAGTAATCCTGAAGCACACCAAAGCCTTTTTGATACAATCCTGATACAAAAATCTCCATTAATAATTATTAAAAAATATGATCTTCGAGAAAATACAAACCAGGATAATGGAGCTTTCCACTTCTGCAGGAAGTGTGCCATACGTATTGAAACCTTTCAATATTAGCCCCGATATAAGGCAAAGTATGCAGTATCAGAATATAGGGGATTTCACACAAGGCATTGCATTTTTAATCTGGGAAGACTATAACCTTGAAGATTACAAAGATTACCTTATTCACAGCAAGCAGTATTTTGATATGCATGAAGGCGAACGGGAAAAATTTATTGAGTCACAGCTCTTCAGGCATGCCGATGCCGCCAGTTTTGCAAAATGGAAGTTTGGCCAGCTGTATACTGCTTTAGGTTTTGCCCTCTTTGAATTTAGAACCACTTCCAGACATCACAAGGAAGTAGCTCAGGCAGATATGCATTTATTTAAATCCCTGGTCCAGATAGAAAATGGAATTTTGATTGACATTATTCTTTTTTAATTTGATGACTGCTTGCCCCGACAGACTGAAAAAGCCTTTCCATGATAGAAAGGCTTTTACTTTAAAAAATGTATTAAGCAGGGAAGCTGACCCCGGTCAGTTTTTCACATATATCTAGAAGCTGCTCTTGTAAAGAGCTGTCTTTTGCCTCGGCCTTGCATTGCTGCTCTTTTTTATGATAAAAGTATTTTCCTGTCAGCTTAGCATTTATATCATCGCTTTCTGCCAGCCATAACTGGGTTTGGTAACCCTGCTCCAGGCTGTCAGGCGCACCTGATCCCCCCATTTTAGTAGGCACCCAGCCCGGATCAACTGCATTGGCATATACATCAGGCCAGAGGCGGGCTGCCGCCATGCTGAGCATCAATACATATAATTTCGAATCAGAGTACGTTATACGGCTTGAGGTTAAATGGTCAAGCCCAGAACTTGCTCCCGTATGCATATCTGAACTAAGATATATTAAGCGTCTCGGCTTTATAAGCATACTGGTAAGGATGTAGGGAGCCAGCACATTGACCTTCAGGAGTTGGTCTGCCGGAACTTGATAAACACCCGCATTGTGGATAACAGCATCAAAACGGCCAAGAGCATTGACCTCAGTTGCAAGACGAATGGCCTGCTGGATATCGCCTAGGTCGGCGCTGAGAACTCTGGCGCCAGCTACTTTCTTCTCCGTTTCTCTTTTTCTCTCTTCATTGCGTGCATGCAGGATAACCTCGTGTCCTTTTTCCAAAAGGGCTTTAGCTGTCAGAAGTCCAAGTCCGTCAGATGATCCCGTAATAAAAATTCGTGCCATAATCGCTATTGTTAATTACTTTTCAGAGACGCCATATCAATGACAAATCGGTATTTAACATCTCCTTTCAAGAGGCGTTCGTAGGCTGTATTAATATCCTGGATATTAATCAATTCAATGTCTGATAAAATGTTGTGCTTACCGCAAAAATCAAGCATTTCCTGCGTTTCCCCGATGCTGCCGATCGCGGATCCTGAAAAGCTCTTTCTGCCCATGATCAGGCTGAAAGCTGCAACTGGAATAGGGTGTTCCGGAGCTCCGACTAATGCCAGAGATCCATCTCTTTTCAATAGTCCAAGGTAGGCATTAATGTCATGGGTCGCTGATATACAATCCAGCATAAAATCCAATTTACCTGCGTACTTTTTCATCTGCTCAGGATCAGTTGAGATAATTACTTCATCGGCACCCAATCTTTTGGCATCCTCAATTTTCGATGCAGAGGTTGTTAGGACCACAACGTGGGCACCCATAGCCTTGGCTAGTTTCACTCCCATATGTCCAAGGCCGCCAATACCTGCAATTCCCACCGTTTTACCTGGACCAACGTTCCAATGTTTCAAAGGTGAATAAGTAGTTATCCCGGCACAAAGCAACGGTGCTGCTCCTGCAAGATCCAAATTCGATGGAACTGTCAGTACATAGTTTTCATCTACCACCACACTTTCGGAATATCCGCCAAATGTATGACCTGAGAGGAATTTGTCCGGGCCATTGTAAGTCCCTACCATACCAACTTCGCAATATTGCTCCAGACCTTCTTTACAAGATGCACATTCACGACAGCTGTCAACCATGCACCCCACTGCAACAGTATCCCCAATGGAGAATTTTTTAACATGTGGACCGACCGCAGTTACCTTTCCTACAATTTCGTGGCCTGGTACACACGGATAAAGGCTGCCTGGCCATTCGCCGCGTGCAGTATGAAGATCTGAGTGGCATACCCCGCAATATAAAATGTTGATTTCGACGTCGTGGGCCGTAACCTCGCGGCGCGAAATGCTTAGCTGTTCTAATGAGCTTTCAGGTGTCTGTGCTCCAAATGCCTGTGCTGTTTTTGTAGTAGTCATATCTTAATAGTTTAAAATTATATTTTGTTGATTAATTGGAATGAATCCCGTAACTCTAATTTAATACATAAAAATGGCAATTATCTTTCTGTGCAGATAAAAAAGTATTGCTATTAGGTTATTAATGTATGAGTTATTGCTTTTTTTGGATAGTGTCCCCAAAGTAAATTGGTGCCCACTTATAACCGCCACCTACAGCACTGATGTGTCCTATGCCGGGAAACGGCATATGTGGTGCGGCAACCCAGTAGCCTTTGGATGCCATAATTTCAAATTCGCGCGCGCGGGTGGCTTTAGCAGTTGGCTGGCTAATATCAAAATCAATGGTTACCTCAGGATTGGAAAACTGTACGGGCGCTATGTGGACAATGTCACCGGCAAACAGCATTTTTTGGCTGCCACTCTCCAGCAAGTATGCAGTAGAACCGGGAGTATGCCCATGAGTATCAATGGTTGAAATGCCGGGAATGATTACAGATCCGGCTGAGAACGTTTTTATCTTGTTTACTGCTATGTACGGTGTCAAGGCTTTTTCAACCTGGTCAAATATCGGCTGGTTGGATGCATCTGCATTTTTTTTATTGACCGCACTGAGCCAATAATCCTTTTCAGCCTTATTTAAGTATACAGTTGCGTTGGGAAACACCCGTTCGTTGGATGCATTGATAAGACCCCCAACGTGATCGGCGTGTGCATGAGTAATAAGGACTGCTGTTATGTCCTCCGGGCCAAGGCCTACTGCTTTCAGGTTCGTTACTAAATTTCCTGCGCCGCTACCCATAAATGTCCCGCATCCGGTGTCGACCAAGATGCGCTGTTCTTTCAGGACAATCAGGAACGCTGAGAAATTAATATTATAGATTGTGTCGTGACTATCAGACTGCATCTTCGCTGCAATCTCCTTTCTTGGGATGCCATGCAGAATTTCACCAACATTTACGGGATATGTGCCGTCAAAAAGTGAATAGACGATAGCTTCAGAGACCTGTGTACGATAGTATCCAGGCTGGTTTGCCAAGGTGCTATTCTGCGCGACTATGGTTTTTGAGCAGAGTGAAAGCAGCACAATTAAAACAAAATTGGAGTATTTCATAGTTTTTAATATTTGAAGTGAACTTTGAGTTGTGCCTTATAAAGGACATTTTTAATTCTGCACTGACGATCAAAGCAGAGATGTCAAAATTAATTATAAAGCCTCACAGGGCGATTCCTGTGAGGCTCATTTTATCTTTCTGCCTAGCTCAACCAGCAAAGATCATATTTCTGTAGGAGGCATACCGTATTGCTTTTTAAAAACAGTTGAAAAATGTGACGGGTTTTTAAACCCGACTTCAGCATATACGTCCATTACTTTCCTTTTTTGGTCCTTTAAAAGGAAATAGGCCGTTTCCAGTCTTTTTTTGATCAGCCACTTCTGCGGGCTGAGATTGCTGATTTTTTTAAAATCCCTCTTAAATGTCGCCAGGCTGCGTCCCGTATAGATTGCTATCTGTTCCATCGATAGCTCGTCCATATAATTGTCATTTAAAAATTCAAGGATATCCACCTTCCAAGGGTTGGCGAAATCAAAGAGAATACGGTAATAGATATCAGATATACTTAGAAGCCCGTAAATCCCTTCTAATAGTTTGAGATTTATAACTGCATCAGATGGTTTTATATTTGAATTAAAGTAAGGAGTGAGAGATTCAAACAGGCTCATTATTTCGGGACGCTGCCAAATCTTGAAAAAATTTTCATCTGGCATCTGGGTATCCTGCGGAATAGTAGCTTTATCCAGTTTTTGGTAAAAGTCGCGTAATATGCTTCTTTCAAATACTAATGAGATGCCCCTATAAGGCTGTCCATCTTTACTTTTCTTAATTATTTTTGTGCGGTGGTTACGCCTTACAAAAACTGCTTCACCAGCACTTATAGTAATACTTTGAGCCCCGTCTTGGATAACCTGTTCTCCTGAAAGGACATAATTTAAATAATGGACAGGCAGGGAATCGATGTCCTTTGTATCGCTTTCTGAAAAGCAGGATAGAAAAATCCCGCCATAGTTTATTATCTGAAGGTCAGCCGCTTTATCCATAATTAGTGCAGAAAAATTATTAAACAAAAATACGAATTTCCTAGAATTAGATTTTCTTCACAGGCTCATATGATATTACTGTAAAGCTCATTCTTTTTGCAGACCTGACCCTCTCGCAGTTTTGCCGGAATAAAAGGTTTTGGAAATAGTTTATCTGTGTTTTCCTTTTATTGAAGTAATTCTTTCGGAAGTAAGGCAAATGTAGATTTTATACTGCTATGGAAAAATGATAGTAACCTAAAGGTTAGCAGATAACTGACAGTCTTCGGTTACAAGAGTGATTATTTATGGCGTTTCTTCAGAAGCATTTACATATAAGTAAAATAAATTTTAAATGAGCCTTACAGCAAGACAAGTTGAGCCGTTAAGAAACAGCTGTTCTTACATGCCAACGTACCTTTGCTAAATCATTTTTCAAGGGACGAGATCTTGATTGTCAAAATTACCATGGAATGAAAAACCTTCAAGACATCCTAATTTATCAAGTGATGTAATATTAATATAAATAAAATAAAATAAATGAAAAAGTTAACATTGTTACTCGCTGGACTGGTTCTGTTTTCAGGGCCGCTGGCAGCACAAACAAAACAGCAGAAAAAGTCAAACGCTAAAGTAAAAACTGAAATGAAACAAATCAATCCTAAAGATTTTACCACTTTTAAGGTAAGCGATAATGTTACCATGTACGAGGTAGCATTTAAAAACCAGTACAAGCTGGAAGTTGTAGGGCATTTATTCATGCCTAAAGACCTGGATAAAACCAAGAAACACAGAGCCATTATTATTGGTGCGCCGATGGGAGCAGTAAAGGAGCAGGGAGCTGATGTTTATGCAGCAAAACTTGCAGAAAGCAACTTCGTAACCCTTGCCATCGACCTATCTTATTGGGGACAGAGTGAAGGATCGCCGAGAAATGCCGTTTCACCGGAAATGTATGTCGAGGACTTTATGGCCGGCGTTGATTTTTTAGGCACCCGACCATTCGTGGATAGGGATAATATTGGGGCTATCGGTATTTGTGGCAGCGGAAGTTTTGTAGTTAGCGCAGCAAAAATTGATACTCGAATCAAAGCACTGGCAACAGTAAGCATGTATGATATGGGAGCCGTAACACGCAACGGTATTAAAAAAGGACAGACTTTGGAGCAGCGCAAGGCATTTATTGCTGCAACCGCCAAAGAACGCTATACCGATTTCGAGGGCGGGGATTCAAAATGGGTAAACTACCTTCCGTTACAACTGCCTGCGGACGCAGATTCAATCAGAAAAGAATTCTATGACTTTTACCGCACACCCAGAGGAATCCATATCCCTGAAGGACGCACCCTGGAATTGACGCAGAATCGCCAGATAAGCTCCGAGGTAAAATTCATGAATTTTTATCCTTTCAATGATATTGAGACGATTTCGCCTCGACCAATGTTGTTTATCACTGGAGACCACTCACATTCAAGAGAGTTTAGTGAAGATGCCTATCAGCGTGCCGCTGAACCAAAAGAACTGTTGGTTGTTCCTAATGCCGGACACGTTGACCTGTATGACAGAGTTGAAAAAATACCTTTTGATAAGATTGAGGCCTATTTTACTAAAAACCTGAAATAATAAAACAAGGCTGTCTGTCTGCAGAATTGCCTAAAAAAGAAGAAGCTGCCCTAAGGCAGCTTCTTCTTTTTTATATATGTCCTTTATAAATTTTCCAAGGATAGGGATTTTTTTTTGTTTTTTTTCTCTCGGGCAGGAATAGCGTGTATGCATTTTGAAGATTGGATATTCCCTTTAGTTCAACATTTTCAAGGCGCTTAATTTCAAATCGGTCAAGCTCTTTTGACGATGCCCTGTAAAATGCTTCGGAGACAACGACCTCAGCTTGATGATTTTTGCATAAAACCTGAAGTCTTGAAGTAAGGTTCAGTACAGCTCCATGATAAGCAATTTCGGTTTTGTATTCTCCAACCAACGCAGTAGATACAATTCCACGGTGGATAGAGGTCCTGAATTCAGGTACCTGTCCATACTTTCTAAGAAATTCATCTTTCTTTCCCTGCAGGACATCCCGCAAAGTGAAATGCAATAAAACACAGTCCAGATATTTAAAGTTTTCTCCAATTTTCCAAGAAATCACCGCTTCGTCACCTACATACTGGTAAAGCTCTCCTCCACAGTCCAGGGTAATTTTTGCCAAATAGCGAAAACAATCCTGTATTAGATTACTAAATGCGGAATTCCCCAATCGTTCCACCATTGGTGTGGAATCTTTAAGGTCTATGAACAGGAATACACGCTCTTCATCCCTTGGGGTAAAGTAGGCATTTCGGACAAAGTTGGAAAAATAATTTTGTCCAAGATTTCGGCGCAGCGTTAAGATTGTTCCCGCTGCTATTTCGGTAAGAATTGGAAAGACAAATACCTGTTCAAGTGCAATATTTGGTAATGCTAAAAACTTATAGGTGCCTGCCTGTGGCTCACTGTAAATAAGCGATAAACCAAGGAGCATTAAAACAATAAGGCATGCAAATATAAAGATTCTCACCGTTGCATTTAAAAGATGATTTCTGGACCTGATCATTTTGGGATAGACAAAACTGTGGAGTATACCCATAATGAGTCCAGCAGTTATAGCTATAAAAATGACAAACGAATACAGTTTTCCCTTTGTCATATCCGCCTGAAGATGATATACCGCAGCAATAGAATCCGAGCTCATATCATTGACTTTGGTATAGGAAATAAGCAACGATGCGACCACCCAGATTACTATCACATAGCCTATTTCTGTTAAATGATAATTGATCTTGTTATGTGAAATCATATTGGTTGCTTCATGATATTAAGTTGCAATTTAAAAGTAAGAAGGTAATTATGCTTGATGGATCGTCGTAATGGCGTATCAATAAAGATACGCCTTAAGTATGACAACAGATCTGTGAATCCGTCCTCTAAACCTGTCCCATTCCTCCGTCTGCAAACAGTTCGCTGCCATTAAAAGCACGACTGTCTTCAGAGGCAAGGAATAATGCGGCACCGGCGACCTCTTCCGGAGTTGCCATGCGTCCCAGTGGGCTCTGCTGTTCAATGCCAGCCTTGATGCCGTCAATCATGCCAATATCGGTCAGCCGCTGTACAACATTTGCTGTCGAGGTGGCCCCCGGTGAAAGCACATTTACACGGATGCCTGTGCCTTTCAGGTCAAGCGCCCATGACCTTGCCAGGTTGCGGACAGCTGCCTTTGTAGCACTATACACGCTCATTGCGGCGGTACCCTTGGAACCGTTGATAGAACCTGCCAGTATGATCGAGCCTCCCGCTGACATCAGGGGCAGCGCTTTCTGTACCAGAAAGACCGTCCCTTTAACATTGGTGCCGAAAAGCTCGTCAAAAGATTCCTCGGTTATATGTCCAAGAGGCTCAAAATGGGCTGTGCCCACATTTGAAAACAGGATGTCAATTTTCCCATGGTTCGCCTTAACTTGCGAAATTAAGTGGTCAAGGTCTGACATAATGGAAACATCGCCTTTAACTGCCGTTACATTTGAGCCGATTTCCGCAGCCGCAGCCAGAAGGACATCCTGCTGGCGGCCGGTAATATATACATGAGCTCCATGCTCTGCAAAAAGTGTTGCAGCCGCAAGGCCTATCCCACCATTGCCTCCGGTGATAACAGCAACTTTATTTTCTAATCTTTTCATTTTTTTCTTAATATTATTTATTAAAATAATTCGTGCCCCATGCCGCCATAGTTTTTATGACTGGCTCTAAATCCCTTCCATTTGAGGTAAGCTCATAATCTACAATGGAGAGTTTCGGGTCCTTGGCCTTGCGCAACACAAGCTGGGATTGCTCCAGTTCCTGAAGGTCTTTTGACAGCACACGGGCAGAAATACCCGAAACACCCCGTTGCAGGTCCATAAAACGCGTTGTACCATTGTTGAGCAGAAATACCACAATCTGCATCTTCCAACGGCCAGAAAGCAATTGCATAATGTCCCTGACCATAAGCAATGAAAGCTGCCCCGGACATTCCTGCATAGTTGTATCATTTTCTGAATGTTCCATCGTGGTTTTTATTTATTGTATTTTCGTGGCTGTAACCTCTCATGGTTGGGGAAGTTATTATATGGCTATTTCAAATTTCAGATCTCTATTTATTGAGCGGTCTGGACTCAACAAGCACAAAGTAAGCTGTGCGTTCTTTTATCAGCCATTTGCCGTTTTTATGGATATAGACATCGGCATATTTTACACTGTAATCAGAAAGGATGTCTTTTCCATCGGCCTCCCTGACCATTTTTATCTGCGTAAATGAAAGGCCTGTGGCATTATCGCCTTTTATAGCTACTGTATGCTGCCCGTTCAGGGTAAAATAAGTTTTTACCTGTGAGGCATGGCCCGTAAATTCACGCTCAAGTTTGTCGGTGCCCTCTATATTGACAACCAGGCTGCCATTCATATATACTTTGTAAACCGCATCGTTCGTAAGAAGGCCCATCTGTTCTGCAATTTTCTTCTCATCACCTAAAGACGCATAGGCATCAATCAAGTTTCTAAGTTCTTCCTTATCCTTGCTGTTTTGTATTGAGTTTTTTTCAGAACCAGCTTTTTCCTGGGCATTTGCTGCTTCAGCTAAGAGCAAAAAGCTGAAAGCTGACAGCAGGAAGGTTACATAAATGCGTTTCATATACATCATTTAATTGTTGATTTCTCGTACCTCTATCATTATAAAATGACCTATACGTGCTTTGATCAGCCATTTCCCGTCCTGGCGGACAAAGGTATCTTCGTATCTTACACTGTAATCTGTAAGTACATCTTTTCCTTCAGTTTCCCTGATCATTTTGAGCTGTGAAAAAGAAACACCGCTGGCTGTATCCCCGTCAACTGTTACGCTGAACTGTCCATTGAGCGTAAAGTAGGTCTTTACCTGAGCGATGTGTTCTGCAAAATCTTTTTCCATCTGGTCCCTGCCACTTGTGGCAACAACCTGATGTCCGTTCATAAACACATTGTATGTGGTATCCGGCGTAAAAAGTGCCATCTGCTCAGTTAGCTTTTTGTCATCGCCCAAAGTTGCATACGCATCTATTACAGCTCTTAATTCTTCCTTGTCTTTTAAAATTTCCAGTGTCATAATTATTATTTATTAGTATTAAAATTCAGTTACGTTATCGCAAGTGCGACTATCTGTACCCTCAGGCACAGACTTTAATCCTTCAGACGCATTTTATCTGGCGGGAATTTTTCTATTATTTGCTTATTGCAGGAGCCTTGTACAGGTAGTCATTCGTATCGAGCTGAGCCAGCAGGAAATTTGCGAGGTCGGCGCGGCTTAGCTCAAAAAAGCTAAATTTTCCATCACCCGCATAGCCTATGTGGATATTGCCCTGAGCAGGCTTTGTCTTCAGCATAGGTACTCGTGCCATCGTCCAGTCGAGGCCGCTGTTCCGGATAAGATCGCCAAAGGTTACTATATCCTTCAGGATGCCGGGAGCCAGAACCTTAAGCATTACCACTCCGAATGATACCATAAACTGGAAACTATCATTAGGATCGCTGTAGCTTGATGAAACTGCCGTTATAAGACGCTTGGTGCCGGTCTTTTTCATAGCTGCAATAATATTCATGTAGCCAATGGAAATATCGAGCTGCTTTGATTTTTTCTTAGGGCCAATCAGGCTGATGACCGCATCTGCGCCAATAACAGCCTCTTCAATTCTACCTGCATCACTAAGCTCGCCGCGAATTATCACCAACTTGCTATTCTCAATTGATATACTCGTGGAGGGCCTTACGTAAGTGACAACTCTGTGTCCGTCGGCAAGCGCCTTTTCTATAACCAGAAGCCCTGCAGGGCCCGTACCTCCAAAAATTGTTATATTCATTTTACTTATTTTTTACTTAGTTATTTGTATATAGCCCTGCGGCATGATCTGTCCTGACAATGTCAAAAATGCAATAGGATTTCAGGCGTCTGGGGCTCAGCCCAAGATGACGATCCACCCGTTCCGGATCTACAGCGACAGCCTGAAGGCTTAAACCACTTTGCAGGGCAAGCAACTCCAGCTTTAGCACCACATCGTTTACGGCCTGTTCGCACCATAAATTCAGCTCAATTGAGCTCATTAGCATGTACCGATAAGCAGTTATATATGGCAGCTGATTTTCACTTGCGACACCCGCCATATCCTTGGAATGGGTAAAATAATCGAGGGAATCAAAGTTTTCAGTGTCTGTCCTCTGCACAATAAGCAGCTGGAGGGAAGAGCAGGTTTGTGGATACAGCATACCGTTTAGGTCTGAGCGAAGAACCGGGATTATCGAGTACGGTCTCCAGCCGCTGGAAGTGAAAAGGGCGTAGCTGTAATACAGCAAGCGGTCGATGTCCGCCGATGCTGCCCCGCAGCTATTTGAATCTAATCTTACTCTTGAATCCACTTGCATAACTTATACTGTTTAAGCTGTTTAAAAATACCCTCAGGCTGCTGACCCCATCCTCCAACTGTCAATCTAAATCACTGCATCTTCCATTACGCCAATCAGGCCTTTTTTCATAAAATCGCAAAAAGACTATGCAGTAAACAAATTTACTTTATATTTGCTTACATAATATTAGTCGTTACTAAAAGGTTAGTGACTAACAAAATTGCGAATCATGGAAGATATAAAAGACGGCAAACCTGTAAGCAAGGAATTTACAGATGAATGCACCACAGTGCTTAACGCAGTCAGCGATGCGCTTTATGCTATAGGCGGCAAGTGGAAGCTGATGATTATAATTGCTATGGCCAGAGGGAACAGCAGGTTCTCTGAACTTCAGAGACAGGTAAAAGGAATCTCGGCCAGGGTTTTGTCCAGTGAACTGAAAGAACTTGAAATGAATGGATTTATAATCAAGAAGGTGGCAGTGGGCTATCCTGTTACGATTGAATATGAGCTCCTGCCATACAGCCATACCCTTGAAGAGCTTGTCGGGGCCATGACCCGCTGGGGCATACAGCACAGAGAAAAAATTAAAAGCGAACGTTAGCCATGTATTAAATGCCAAGCATTCGCTCCGGGCTTTACAAGCCTCGGAGCGCCTGGTCTACTTTCTGTTTAACGTACAGCCATGTCTGGCTTTATAATCTTATCCATTTTTCCTCCGGTTAAGACTGTCCTGTGCTCAGGGGCATTGTTAAAGTCATGCGGATATCCCATGGGTACAGTACTTGCCCTATCCAGCTGGCTGACCTGCGCCTGGGTAAGCTGAATTTCGGCAGCCTTAAGGTTTTTCTCAATCTGCTCAAAGGTTCTTGCTCCCAGTATCGGGATAACTCCCTTAGCCTTAAGCCATGAAAGGGCAACCAGTTCAGGCTCGCTCTCTATAACCTGCGCAATTGCGAAAAGCTCATCCAGCACGGCCTCGGCAATAGGATTTCCCTGATAAGGGATGCTTCCTTCGAAAGCCGTCGCCCTGCCGCTTTCTCCCTTACGGTATTTACCTGTCAAAAGCCCGCCTGCAAGTGGTGACCAGGCCATTACGCCCAAGCCGAATGCCTCGGCCATCGGCAACAGCTCCCTTTCGGTCTCACGCTGCAGCAGGCTGTATTCAACTTCTATCGCACTCACCGCAGACCAGCCTCTTAGTTCAGCCAATGTTGCAGCGCTGGCCACACGCCATGCTGGGAAGTTGGAGATGCCCCCGTAAATAATCTTTCCTGCACGTACCAAATCATCAAGACCGCGCACAATTTCCTCGATTGGAGTAAATAAGTCGTCCTGATGTACAAAGTAGAGATCTATCCTGTCAGTCTTCAGCCTCCTGAGGCTTTCCTCTACCGACTGCACCATGTTTTTACGATGGTTGCCCAGCGTTCCAAGGGCCTGTACCGGGAAAAGTCCCCTTGTATATTTTGTACTTATAACCAGTTCATTTCTTTTAGATGCTATCACGCGTCCTAATATCTCTTCAGATTCACCGCATTGATAGTTGTCTGCAGTATCGATGAGGTTGCCGCCCAATTCTGTGTAAAGGGATACAATACGTTCCACTTCCTTCTCTTCGGTGCCATAGCCCCATGCTGTCCCGAAACTTCCGGCTCCCAGTGCAAATTCGCTTACCGGCAGACCTGTCTTTTTTCCTAATAGCTTATAATTCATCTCTCTGATATTAACATTGATAAGGCAAAGGTATTTGATAAAGCATTACAATTTATTACTAGTAATCAAAAGGTTAGCGGATACGTTTGGGTTATCAATTTAGTGGGGAGGCAACCTGTGCTAATCGAATGCAAATGGCTAAATTTGTATTCTTATTATAAAAACGCTATGGAAAAAATTGCTGTTATCGGAGGATTGGGTACGCTCTCTGGCGGGGACTTGTTCTTTAAGCTCCTCAAAAATCAGCGCGTCCTAAGAAACCAACTGGACTATCACCTGATATTTGAACAGCAGCCCTACAGCCAGATCAATCTTCCCCTGTATCAGGAAGAAGATATCAAGTCCAGAAAGTTCTATACTTATACTGTCTGCAAAAATTTTGAGCAAAAGGGTGTGACAAAGGTACTTTTGCCCTGCTTTGCCAGTCACTCCTTTCTGGAAGAGCTCCAAAAGGAAATTTCTGTTCCTATTGTAAATATTTTTGATGCGCTGACCCAGCACCTTCACGCCACGGTTGAAAAGGGATCAAGAATCGGAATATTGGCCTCCGATTACGTAAAACGGAGCCCCATGCTGGCCACCTATTTCATAGGCTACGAGTTGGTTTTTCCTGACAGGCAGGATCTTCTGATGGAGGCGATATATGGAGACGGCGGTATAAAAAACGGGAATTTTTCGGGCATTCCGCTGGAATATACGGCGCAGGCGTGCAATGAACTTATAGACAAGGGATGTGCTGCAGTACTTCCATGCATTACCGAAATTTCGCTGATCGCAGACCAGCTGCGTCAAAGAGGCATTTCCCTTATTGATGCCAATCAGGTTTACGCGGATTACGCACTTGAAAACGGCACCGCAGCGCCGGAGAAAAAGTTTAAATTGGGAATTCTTGGAGGTGTCGGCCCCTCTGCAACGGTGGATTTCATGAACAAGGTCATCCAAAATACGCCGGCATCAAAAGACCAGGACCACATCAAGATGGTCGTGGAGCAGAACCCGCAGATCCCCGACAGGACTGCCAACCTTATCCGACAGGAAACAGACCCTACTGTTGCCATGTTCTCGACCTGCAAGAAGCTTGAAGCCGAAGGTGCCCATGCGATCGCCATTCCCTGCAATACGGCGCATGCCTATGTGAAAAGTATTCAGGAACATCTCAGCATTCCAATAATTAACATGCTTTCGACGACCGCAACGCACATCGCTGCCCACTTTGGCACTGAGGCAGTGGTTGGACTGCTGGCTACAAGCGGCACGATACAAAGCAGGGTATATCACGAGGTTTTGAACACATCAGGACTGGCTGTCCTGACGCCCGATGAACAGCACCAGGATCTGGTCATGGAAAGCATCTACGGCGAGCTGGGAGTAAAAGCAGGTTTCACTCAAGGACGCTCCAAAGAGTGCATCTTGAAAGCTATAGAATATTTAAAGGATAATGGCGCCCAGGTGATTGTTCTGGGCTGTACGGAACTTCCGTTGCTCTTTCCAGAGCAGACCGAAATTACTGTAAAAGAATCGGTAATTCCACTAGTAGATCCAACGGTAATTTTAGCCAAGAAAATAGTTTTGCTCGCAAAGGAATTTGCCCAAGGCAATGCTTTAATAAACTGACATGAAACCGTCTGCTGATTTCAATTGAATGAAAAAAAATGATTTTATTTGAAGCTTAAAGATGCTGCTTGCAAAATTAAAAATTGCCTGCTGTCAGGAGAGCTGTCTTCCTGATAGCTCTCCATAAACGGACAGGCATGCTATAAGCTGTAAACAGTTTTGAGAAATTCCCTGACGGTCTGCGGCTCACTACCTAAAATTTTTTTGCAAGATCAGAAGATGAAGAATCAAACTCTCCTTGTGCAATGGCGTCACAGAACGTAGCAAAGCCCTCTATGTGCTGGGCAGCTACTGGATAGTATGCCATCGATGATGTCCTAGTATTGAAGATTATGGCAGCAGCTTTTGTTGACGAATATTCAAATGTTAGGTACCATGCTGCAAAACCTAATAGCTTAATTTCATCAGGGCGTCTTCAAAAAAGAAAATTACAAAGCTTTGAAACGATTGTAAAACGCAAAAAAAAACCAAGAGACAATTCATCCGCTAGGCTTCTTTTATTTTTTTTAAAATGACTTAAATTCTAAATCCGCCAGAAACTTCTATTCGCTGTGCATTAATCCATTTTGAATCTTCAGAACAAAGGAATGCTATCACACTTCCAATATCATCCGCCAAACCAACTCTTGATAATGCTGTTTCTGAAGCCAAATGATTATTCAGATCTGAAATATCGCGGACAGCACCGCCTCCGAAATCGGTTTCAATAGCGCCCGGAGCAACAGAATTGACTCTTATTTTTCTGCTTCCCAATTCCAATGCCTGGTATTTTGATAATGAATCGACTGCCGCTTTCATTGCACCATAAGCAGAATATCCTGCAAAAGAATATCTTGCCAAACCAGAGGACGTATTTACGATACTGCTTCCGTCATTGAGTAATGGCAGCAATTTTTGTGTTAAGAAATAAGGCCCTTTGAAATGGATATTTGTCATTGCATCCAAAATTTCTTCTGTTGTGGTTTCAAAACTTTCGCTGATGCCGACACCGGCGTTGTTTACCAGTGCATCCAGTTTTGCAGAAGAAAATGCAGTATCTAAAACATCTTTTACTTCCGTCACAAATTGGTCAAAACCTGCCGTTGTGGAAATATCCAAAGGCAATGCAAATGCTTTTTGTCCTATAGTTTTAATTTCTTTTACCACTTCGTCTGCAAATTCTTTTTTGGTTTGATAAGTAAGTATGATATCAAATCCTTTTTTGGCCAATTGTATAACAGAATCTTTACCAAGTCCACGGCTTGCGCCTGTTACTAATGCTATTTTATTTAGATTCTTTGTCATTTATTATGTTTTTATAATTAGTGTTAGATTAAAATTCTTATTGCTTATTACACAAATTGTGCTTCAGAAAGTATCATTGGCTTCGTTTGTTCTTGTCACTATAGTTTGGACAGCAAAGATGATTTCATTTGAATCTTTAAGATCGTGCTTCAGAATTAAAAATTGCATGCCGTCAGGAGAGCTGTCCTTGCGATGGCTCTCCATAAACGGACTGGCATGCTATAAGCCGTAGGAAGTTTTGAGAAACTCCCTCACGGTCTGCGGCTCACCGCCTAAAATCTTTTCCAGATCAAAAGATGGAGAATCGAACTCGCCCTGTGCAATGGCGGCACAGAATGTAGCCAGACCCTCTATGTCCTGGGCAGCAACTCCAAAATTCTGAAGCTGTATAACAAAGTCTTCTTGTGATGGCGATACATACTGTATCTTTTTTCCCGACAACTCGCTGAGCAATTCAGCAATGTCATGAAACGAAACTGATTCCTTTCCTCCAAATTCATAGATTTTTCCCTCGTGCCCTGCATTGGTAAGAATGATCGATGCCGCTTTGGCCAGATCCGAACGGCTTACGTACGAAGAACTGCCGCTGCCCGCAGGAAGGAATATAGTGCCCGAATTAATAACATCTGGTCCCATAAACATCGGCAGTATATCACTGTATAGTCCATGCTTCAATATTGTAAATTCCAGGCCTGAATCCTTGATCATCTGGTCGGTCTTCCAATGCGCATCCGCTACAAAGGCAATGGCCGAGGACCCATCTTCAAGCTTTCTCTGGGCACTGGTGTAGATGATGTGTTTGACACCTGCTTCCATTGCCGCATTGACAACATTCTGGTGCTGGGCAAGACGGTTTACAATATCGCTTGAAGAAACAAAATAGAGCTTTTCGATACCCCTGAAAGCAGATACAAGCGAATCGTAGTTGTCGTAATCTGCTGCTATGACCGCTACACCTTTTGCAGTGAGCGCTTTGGCTTTCTCAGTATCGCGCGCAAGCGCTACTATATCTGCCACCGGTATTCTCTCCAGCAGGTTATCTACGACCGCCGACCCCAGATGTCCCGTCGCTCCGGTTACAAGAATTTTTCCCATCGTATCAATTATTTAATTTCAGGTTTGTTTTCCGGAAGGAAGATTGAAGGGTTGCGCACCGCAGCAGTGATCCATATCAGAATCAGAGGTACAAGTGAGTTAAGTGAAAGGCCGTATGACACTTCAACTGCAAGGGCACCTGCAAAATAAGACGCAAGCAGTAAAAAACCAATTTTTAGCGTCTTGGGGAAAGCAAATAGTGCTGCAAAAACCACTTCCGCCAGACCAAGCATCATGGCATATTGGGCGACACCGACCGCCTCAAGTCCCTTTACTGATTCCGGACTACCCATTAATTTCATAACGCCACTCATGGCTACCATTCCCACCGCAAGTACCGTAAGTACGATACCTGTAATTTTCTTTATTTTCATATTTGTAATTGTTTAAAATCCAAAAATACTCTAATTTTACTGCTGAATTTTGACCCGTAACCTAAAGGTTAGTAACTTATTATGACAATGGAAATAGTAGAGAAAGATGGTCGTCCTACAGTCAGCACTGCCCACGCAGGACACTGCCAGGCAAGTATAAAGAACGTCAGTGACGCCCTATATGTAATAGGCGGAAAATGGAAACTGAGCATAATTGTTGCATTAGCCGACAGCGATAAGCGCTTTACCGAGATCCAACGCCAGGTTGAAGGTATTTCTGCTCGAGTGCTCTCAAGCGAACTCAAAGATCTGGAGTTAACCGGATTTATATATAAAAAGATCACTGTGGACCCAGTACTTATAGAATACGGCCTGGCACCTTACTCAAGAAGCCTTGAGCAGGTGGTGAGATCACTAAGCGAATGGGGAAGCCAGCATCGCGACAAGTTAAAAACTGATGCGCTGCAGTAAAAGCTGCCCAATTTTTGGCAGTCCCTTAAATTTATAATTTTCTTTTTTATTTAGAAAATTTAGGTTGCCTCATTCTCGGCATAAATGCAGAAAAATGAACCGCCAGCTTTGGCTTATACGATTGATGAGTAGCAAAGAGTAATGCCACGCGTCTATAGATTTAGATTCCATTCATTCTATCATCATAGCAATCCAGAATGGAATTAGAGTTCTTCGTTCCCTTACCATGATATCGAATTCCATTTCGTCGATTCCATGGCTTCCCGAAACAAGCGGCTTTGCAATAAAAGGAAAAAAAATTAGTCCCATTATGTTCGTTACAAGATGCAGGGGTGCTGTACCTCTGAGCTTTCCCTGCGTGCCTGCCTGGTTGAGCTGGCAAAGAAATACAGAATCCTTTAGTATTCCTGAGATTTGTAGCTTTCCGATAAGTTCGGAATGATTGTTTCTCATCTCCGAAAGAATAAATAGGGGCAGTTCGGGATCTTCAATCATCCTGTCAATACACTGCAAGGCCAGCAGCTCCAGCTTATATGCGAGATCAGTACTTTGATCATTGAGTATTTCCTCAAGTCCCATCACAAAATAGGAAAGCGACTCCATCATGACCACTTCGAAAAGCCGTGACTTGCTCCTGAAATAGTAGTTTAGCATCGCGGTGCTTACATCCGCTTCACGCGCAAGATCGACCGTCCGGGCAGCGGCATACCCCTTTTTATAAAAAACCCTGCGTGCTGCAACTTTGATCCTGTCTTCTGTCGAAATTCCCATATACCTGTTTTTCTTATTTTATGCGATATACGCAGTGATTGCCGGCGTACTCTTGAGATTATAATTCTACATCTAATCTCATAGAGGTTATCACCTTGCTTGTCTGGTACGCATTCAAGCGCCAAAATTAAATCATAATTGGCCGCTAAAAATTAGTCCTAACTAAAAGGTTACCAGCTATTCAGATGGGCGTGGAAAGCGCTTTTAATCAAAAAGCCTTTTCCTATACTAGCTATCTTTTGCTTCCCGTAATCTTTTTTTGTGCAGGAACCAGTATGCTTTTGTCCCATTTCAAGAGCAAAGGTATCTCCGTGTCCTTAACGCAATAGCAAGGCCGGGCCTTTTAGGTTTGACAAAAAATCTCCACCCGTCCGGGTTGTATTTTTTGTCAAAACCTTGCTATTGCTAGACACTCACCTTTTTATGCTCATGAAACGAAACATAGCATACTCCGGCTCTTTAGACGAATAAAAAAAATGTCAGCAATGAGAAATACAATATTAAAAAAGGATTTGATGAAACAAAACAGCACCTCCTCTCATTGCCGAATAAATTTTCAAAAAAAATAAAATAAAAATTAATCATTTAAAAAGCAGAAATCATGAACATCACAGGAAGAGTGACAGCCGATGCGCAGGTACGCAACGTGTCAGAGAGCAAGACAGTAGTAAATTTTTCAGTAGCCATCAACGACAGCTACAGAAACAAACAGGGCGAACGCATAGAGCAGACAACGTATTTCGACTGCGCCTACTGGCTTAGTTCAAAAGTAGCGCAGATACTCACTAAAGGTACGGTGGTAGAACTTACAGGGAAAGTGAGCGCAAGGGCGTGGACAGGCAGTGACGGACAACCGCATGCAGGACTGAACTTCAACACCTCGCAAATCAAACTGCACGGGGGCGGTAAAAAAGCCGAAGCGGTACAGGCTCCTACAGGAAACAGCAATGACAATACAAAGGACGACCTGCCATTTTAACAACGAGCACCTAAATAATTAAACAATTTAAAATTTAAAATCATGGCACATAATATCAATTTTAACAGCGAAACAGGACGTTATTCATTCTTTAGCGTAAAGGAAAAAGCGTGGCACGGACTAGGGCAGATTGTTGAGCAATACCCAACAAGCGAGGAAGCTATAAAATTTGCAGGATTAGATTACGAAATCGTTAAAAGTCCCCTATTTACTAAGGGTTCGGGCATTATTCAAACGGCTGATAGTATCGAGATTGGGAGTGACGAATTGGAAGTCCCTAACTATTTTGCCAATATACGCACGGATAACAATGCAGTATTGGGCGTGGTAGGAAAAGACTATCATATCGTGCAGAACCGTGAAGCATTTAATTTCTTTGATGCCATTGTAGGCGGTGGAGAGGGAATACTATATGAAACCGCAGGAGCGCTGGGTAATGGGGAACGCATATTTATCACAGCCAAACTACCCGACTATATCCGAGTTGGAAATGGCGACGATGTAACCGAAAAATATATTTTCCTGACCACCTCCCACGATGGTAGCGGAAGTATTACAGCCGCTTTTACGCCTATTCGAATCGTATGCCAAAACACGCTTAACGCCTCCTTACGCAGTATGACTAATGTAGTGCGTATCAAACATACTTCAGGAGCAAAACAGCGTATTGAGAACGCCCACAAGATTATGGGATTGGCGAACACCCTGAGCAGTCAGTTAGAGAGCATTTTCAATGAATGGGCAAAAGTAAAGGTAACAGACCAAGAAGTGAGAAAGCTGATCCAATTGGCACTTTGTCCAAATAAAGAAACTTTCGATTTACTCAAAAAAGGTGCGGAAGATGAAATCTCGACCGTGTTCAAAAATACAGTTGAGGATGCTTTTGCATACGCTATGATTAGCGACACACAGCAGATGGAAACGACCAAAGGCACATTGTTCGGGGCATATAATGCTGTTACAGGCTACTATCAGAATGTACGCAATTACAAAGACGATGAAGCAAAGTTGCAGAGCATTGTTTTGGGCGGTACTGCCCAACTCAAATCACAGAAAGCATTTGACTTGTGTACAGGCTTTGCCTTGGAGGGTGCTGAAATCCTAAACTTTAATTAGATAACCAAAGGCTGCCGCTTTAATCGGTGGTAGCCTACTAAAAAATACTGTTATGAAAGCTAAATCAATAGAGGAAGCTAAAAGTATGGCTAAATCACAAAGCCTTGAAGCGAAATACGAAGACGAAGCTGTATATATCATTTACTGCAATAGAACAGAGTATTTCTATATAGATACCAATAGCCTTTTAAGGACTTGGGAACAGCTTACAGGCTATTACGAAAACGGAGTTTATAATGCTGAAAACTGAACTGATAAAGTGATGAAGATAACAGATTTGAACGGCTGTCCTATTGAGGTGACAAACCTGAACAAAGCCATCAAAATGGCAGGACAGTACAAGGAATACCGCCACGAGGATAAAAGTTTCTCCGAATTCGATAAAAGGCAGAAAGCCTATTGGACAGATATGTACGAGAAACTCAGAACCATTAAAAAACAATTAGACGACAATTAAAATTTTAGAACGATGAATGCAAATTTTTTCCATCAGATAGCACAGTTGCAGATTACAGGTGATTTGCAACTCACCATAGCAAAAGGAGCAGAAAACAACCTAATCGTATCGGTTATGCTCCAAAATGAACAATGCGGAGATAATGCTAAGAACATCATACCGCCCCTTAATCTTCGGGGAACAGCCGAAGAACTCGACAACGGTTTTTTCGAGAAGATAACCACACCCATGCAAACCGCTTCGGGCTTGATGGTCGATATGGAAAGCTTTATGAAGCAGTTGGAAGAAACCAAAAAGCAGTCCGCAATGGAGAAAGATAAAGCCGACAGGCAGAAGAAAGAACAGGAAGCCAAAGACAAGAAGTTCAAGGACGCAATGGCTAAGGCAGATGAACTGGAAAAAGAGGGCAAATTTCGTGAAGCGTGGGTTAAAGTACCCGAAATAACAGAGTTCCCCGAAAAGGCTGACGAGCTACGCAGACGCAAAAGAGAACTGTCCGACAAGTTTTCTGCGCCAAGTCTTTTTGGAGCTATAGAGGAAGAAAAAACCGAACCCGCAAAAACGGAAGAAGTAACTGCCGATTACTCAGCAGAAACTCCGCAGGAAAACTAAATGTAATAACTTAAAATTCATCATCATGTTATTAGCAACGCAATTGGAAAGGGTGTTTATACTTAAAGATAAAGGACACGATATTATATTGACCGATCCCGAACCACGTTGGAGCGTGGACGCAGTACTAAATTTTTATGCCAACAGGTATCCCATTTTGACAACCGCCAAAATATCTGCACCCGCCATCAAGGATGATGCAGTAGAATACCGATTTGAGAGCGTAATGGGCACAAAAGGTTAAATTTAAATTTAAAGCAATGGACTATGCACAAACATATCATATCGGGAACAATCAAGCCACCCGAACAAACAAGACAAAGGCAGTTGTACCAACAGCTCAGCGAGTTTGCCCATTGGATGCAAAAACCCAAAGATGCGGGCGAGGTTCAAAAAGACAAACGCAGGGCAGTACCTGTGGAAATGTTGCCAATGGTTTTCTAAAGACTTCGTTCCTGCCAAGACTGAAAGAAACTGAAACGGTACAGGCTTGTATGGAAACAGCAAAAATTCAGAAGGACTTTTACAAGTCGCTGTCATTACTTGCAGAGCATTACAAGATAGAACCAATGCAAACCAACCAATTTGACTATCCTTACAATATGGCACTAGCTTTATGGGATATAGAGGAAAAGCTAAAGCAAAGTGTTCTGAATTGGCAGGAAATACGTTTAGTGCAGGACAGTAAGAAAACCTATTTCATCAGTGAGGAAAAATACAGCACAGGTACGACCCTGTATTATATACCTATTGAACCGCTGTATCAGATACTACACGACCCCAAGCGCAAAAGAAATGCCCAACTGCTTATTTCCGTTTGCTCTTACCTGTATCATATTGCCGATATTCCTTATTTCAGACAGGAAGACAGCTACCTGTATTGGATGTATGAAATGCACAAAGAATGGGTGGAGCAGGACGATGAAACTGAAGAAAACGAAGCGTATAAACTTGAGTTTGAAAAAGCGGAATTTATAGGAAATAGCATAGAGCAAAAGATTTTTAACCCTATGAGCTTGCAGGTTTTCGGACAGCGTTTAGACACTTTTAAAAGAAGCGATGCATTCGACCACGAATGTTGGCTGACAGCTACTAATGCCTTTGCGCTGTTTACGGAATATCCAAAGGCAAGCATTTTCCGAAATGCTCCAATGCCTGAACAAGACCTCGATGATGAAGAGTGCGACAATGGAACCATTGGTATGGAAAAGTATATTTCATTTATATCACACACCAAAGGATGGCTGTACGAGAACCTTGCCGAGAGCATCAATAATGAGTTTAACGAGTACGCAGCAATGCAGGAACCGACCATCTGCAAACGTTTTGACAAAAAAAAGGTAGCGGAAAACACCCTTGATTTTGAGAACGGATTATTTGCCCTTTTGGACGATATGTGCAGTCTGCTCTACAACTTTAAAACCACAAGAAGATGAAAAAGACAACCGACATCACAGAAAATTTTGGTACGCTGTACCATCCTAAATCCGCACTCGTTTTCTATGAAACCAAAGGAACAGACAGCGATGTGTATGTGGAGCATTTCGATATGGACAAGAACGGAACTCCTATTAATGCCCACCCACTCACAGAAAGGGAAGCAAAAGAATTGGCAAGGGCATTGGCAACAGAAAAGGACAACGACAAAGCCTTTTTAAAATCCAGCGGGATACTGCCGACAAACATACTGCATATCAATCCCAATAAGGATAAAGGTGCGGTACTATGGTACACGAAAACACAGCTAAGGCAGATGTATTTCGTGGACAGTCTGGGCATACCGAGCGGAAAGGCTCACGTACCTGCAATGCTGTGGCTGGCAAGCAAAAAAAGTCTTACCGTATTTGCCTTGGCAAGCGACAGAAGACCGACAGAGAAAACAGCTTTGCATTATGCACCTTTCTTCAACATTTACGAAAAGGGCAATGTCTGCATGGGAACAGTGGATATTGATATTAAAAATTCGGCTTCGGTCGAGGAATTTACCCGAGCGTGGGAACACTATTTTTTTAATTCCTATTTCAGCCATTCATTATGCGAAAACCTGACAAGAAAAAACATTGTAAACCTTTGGAAAGACCTTATCCAAACAGGAAACCCTTTTCCTAAAGAAGTATTGAAAAAAAACAGCAAAACCCTTAAAAATCTACTCAGATGAATACCGAGAAAACAAAAATACATTTTACGGATAACTGCCTGATAAATCCTACCAACCCTATTACCGTAAACGTAATCGGTGCAGGCGGTACGGGGTCAAAAGTACTGACTGCCTTAATGGAAATGAACCACAGCCTGGTTGAACTGGGACACGCAGGATTATCGGTTCGCCTTTGGGATGACGATGTCATCACAAGTGCCAATTTGGGCAGACAGCGTTTTGCAGGGTGCGAGGTCGGATTGTACAAATCCGTTGCCCTGATAAACCGAGCCAACCGATTTATGGGAACGTATTGGAAAGCGGAAACCCATAAATTTGAAAAGGATTCTTTGGGAAGACTGCCCCATAATGTACAGGCAACTATCTATATAACCTGCGTAGACAATGTGCAGGCGAGATTTGGCGTTGCCGAAATACTGAAAGAATTAACTAACCGCAGAAATCATAGAGATACACCCAAATATTGGTTGGACTTTGGCAACAGCCAGCATACAGGACAGGTTATACTGTCCACTATTGGAGATATTAAGCAACCCAACTCTGAAAAGTATGAAACGGTGGCAAACCTGCCATTTGTTACTGAAGAATTTGGGGAATTGCTACTACAGTCCGAAGAACAGGACGATACTCCGAGCTGTTCCTTATCCGAAGCCTTGGAAAAACAGGAATTGTTTATCAATTCTGCCTTGGCACAAATGGGATGTTCGCTGTTGTGGAGTTTGTTCCGCTACGGCATGACCGAGTACAGGGGTTTTTTCCTTAATCTTGGAAACTTTCAGTCACAGCCCGTAAAAGTCGCATGATCCGAAAATCGGGCGGCAAAAAGACACTCCCTCCCAAAGGGCGGGACAGTCTTTTTGCGTTTAGCGGTGCAGCCACTTTGATAAAAATGCACAATGCGCCATTTTATCAAACAGGCTGCGAAATTTAATAAGGGATATGCAGTATCCCTTTTGTTATTTTAGATGACTTCTTTTCTTTCAATAAAAGCGTCCAAAGAAAAGAAAGCAAAAGAACGTCTCTTGATCATATTTCGGAGAGTGATGAGACAATTGAGTGGAATGGCTAATTGTTTTAAATCAATGCTATTTATTCAAATTTTAATAATTTTGTTTCGAATCCTCAAATAATATTATAATGTCAAAAGTTTATCTAGTAAAATCTAAGCAATCAGAATCAGGAACAATTGAAACCTTGCCCAAATTTGAATGGATTCAAATTATAGAAGATACAGGCCCAGAATTGAAATCAATTCTTGAAAGAAATGAAAAAGTTGCAATCATTTCCGAATCATCCATTGCCAATGTATTATCTAGTTTAGAGCAGAGCAACCCGAAAAGAAGGGCAATTGAGTTATTTAAAGACAAATTCCTTTTTCGTAAACTTATAAAAGACGAAGAATTTAAGGTAAAAGAAGTTGCGTTTCGAGATATTTCCAAACTTCAAGTTAAAAATAAGTCCGTGCTAAAACCATTAAAAGGTTGTTTCGGGACTGCGGTTAAAATCGTTGATGAATCCACCAATTTTGAAAAACTTGAGAAAGAAATTCAAAACGAAATAGAGAAAAACGGAAGTATCTTTTCGGAAAATGTATTGACATCAAATGAATTTATAATTGAAGATTTCATTGAAGGTGAAGAATATGCCGTCGATATGTTTTACAACAGTGAGGGGAAGCCTTGCATTGTCAATATTTATCATCACCCGCTTCCCAAGCACGAACACTACCTGCATATGATTTATTATTCGTCCATGAAGACATTTGATGAAATCTATCCATTGGCAAAATTATTTTTTGAGCGGTTGAATGAAAAAATAAGCGTAACTGACTTTCCGATGCATTGCGAATTTAAGCTCATAGGAAACAAATTGATTCCGATAGAAATCAATGCAATGAGATTTGGAGGAATGGGTTTGGGAAATCTGGCATACCATTCATTTGGAGTTAACCCATACCGGTTTTTTTTGGAAGGTAGAGAGCCAAATTGGACAGAAGTTTTTAAAAATTTGGATGATGATTTGCGTTTCGTTTATTTCATCGCCTACAATTCATTTTCGAAGGATATAAGAACAAATTTCCCTAAAATACAGAAATTAAGAGATGAATTTACCGAAATCAAATTTGAACAATTGTTTGATTATCAGAAGCAGCTCGCATTTGGCGTTTTCTGTTTGCAAGAGAACCAAGAAAATTTAAACAGATTGCTGCAGATTAATTTTGATGATTTTTTTGAGCCCATAATATGATGAGCAAGAATTTTATTTAGACACATAGGTTAGACAAAAAAATTTTGTGCCGAAATCCAATAAATGCAAAACCGACCATTGAAGTCGGTTTTGTATTTATTCTGGTAAGTTATTTAATCACTACTATTAAACTCAAAGCTCAATTTCTTTTCGTTCCCGAAGCTATCCGAAATCCAAACATCAAAGGATTGTGATACGGTAGATGTTGAAGTGTAATACAACCGAAACTGCTCTGTCGGTAACGGATATAAATCATTCGGCAGGTATGGCGGTTCATTGTAGTATTGCAACGTTCCCTGTCCGTCAAACTGAAAGTAGCGGAGAAAATACTGTGTGTTGCTGTAATTACCCGTACGCTGTATGGTAATGCGTATTTCTACCGTTTGCCCGTTGGCTACATCTTTGGGTACTGGCATCACGTTTACCTCGAAAGGAAAATCGTTCTGTATTTCGAGTTCATCATCTTTGCTACAAGATACCAAAGAAACCGAAGCTGTTAGGATTGCCAGCATTACATATATCGGCACTAATCCTATTCTGAATTTATTAAATATTGCTATCATTATTTTAAGTTTTAAAAATTAAACCTTAATCCCACACCTGCTGACGGTTGGAACTGTTGTAAATCTGTACCCCAAAGCACTTTTGTACGTCCTTGCAGGACAAGTACAAAACGGTCAGACAGGTATGTTTCAAAAGTCAGCCGTCCGCCGGCTCCGTAAATGAAATTGTCCTCGCTAACTATTTTCGCCCCGTCAAATAACAACGCTTCGCCGCGATTAATACTTTCATACCCAACTAAACCTGTTATAGCTGCATTGAATGTAATGTTTTTACAAGCATCACCCAGCAGGAAGAAACTGTACCCGCCCTCTGCTGTATAAGTCTCCTGCGGAATGCGGAGGTCTTTGTATTGATAATATTGGTGTGCATATTCCAACATCCAAAGCTGGTAATTCCCGTTTTTACCATTTACGGTCATGGCCGTATTAATGTAATAATCATTGCCGATTTTGTCATCGGATAATACGCCTGCATTTACTTCCAGTCCTTTTTGTCCAGGCAGCATACGTTGTGCCTGCGCAATTGTGATACTCGTCAAAACGAGCATTACTGTAGAGATATACTTTTTCATTTTCTATTGCTTAATGGATTACTAAAACTTCAGATGCATGCCGCTAATTAATCGGGCTTTTATCAAATCCGAATTTTCTACCTGAAGCGTCTGGTGCCTTCCGCCGTTCTTCTCAAAAATCTCAATCAGCAATACCTTATCATCGGCAATGGTAAATTGGTCCAAAAGGAATACGTTTTGTTCGACTTCTTTACCGCCAATCACACCCAGTGGCTTGTAACTGCGAAGCGGCAGCATCGGCCTTTCCTGTATCACGGTGCGTTTGGCTATTTTCTTATCTACCACCTTGAAGTTTATAAATTCAATCTGGAAAGGAACGTTTGTACGATTTTCCAGTTCGCTATGGAAATAATATTTACCGTTATGGATATAAATTCCTTTGATAACAAACTGAATGCCGAAACTTTTCGCCCCAATATGTTTTACAAAACGTTTGTCCTTTTTATAGATTGTTTCCAGTATCAAACCTGCCAGAGATGGCGAATTGTTTCCCAGTTCTTCAAATAGCACATCTTGTCCGGCGGATCTGTCCACCGCCTTTTGCATTGCCATAAGGTTGTAACTCAATGTTGATGGGCAGGCACTATAATAGGCGTCGAAGCTGTAAAAACGTCCATCATCGGTAATCACCGAAAAATTGGTTTCAGGCTCAAAGTCCTTTACCGACGCTTTTACGCGCAGCACATTTTCTGCGTCTTCTACTTTTCCTGCAATTAAGTACTCGCTACCCAGATCTACGTAACGTATGGCGCTTGGGAAAATCAGGTGAGAAGTCTTGTCGTATGTAACCTGCATTTCGTACGATTCTATCCTGCCCAGGGCAAGCGAAGTTTTTGCAGTTTGCTGCGCAAAAGAGGCAGCGGCAGAACCAATCAGAAGGGCAGCCGCCCAAAAGGTTTTTAAATAATTTTTCATTGTAATTTATTTTAGTTTACTTTTATTTTTTAGAGACAAGAAATACTTGGTACCCGGCTTTCAGGGTAACTTTTGGCGTTTTTACTTTTTTGGAGAAATAGCCTGAAATGCCCTGTACAACACCTCTGCTCAAATCTGCGGCAGCCTGCTGTCCTGCTGATTGGGTCAGCATCAGGCTCGTTCCCGAAGTTTGGCTCATGTTGCCTGCCATCTCAGTAAGGGCATTCATTTCAGGAGAATACGGTACGTACAAGCCCTGCTGGCCGTCAAGGTCATAAATGGTGATGTCTACCGGGATAATATTACCGTCCAGTTCTATGGAAGTAATTTTCATCTGCAAGCGACCGCTCTGGAATTTAGCAATTGCCGTTAAGAGCGTTCCCTGCGGGATGGTGCGGTTAGGGGTTTGGGCAGGTTCCAATAAGCGCAGGCGCACGCCGCTTTCCCCAATAATGGTTTGTGTTTCCTGGATGCAGGCTTTTACACTGTTTTTGGGCTGTTCAGACTGCTGTACAGATCCCGGAGTATAAAAATTCCTGTTTTTATTTGCGCTCCAATCCGCTAAAAAAGCACTATCTGAAGGCTCTCTGTACAAAGCCGAAATGGCTTTTTTCCCTGCAGGAGCGAATGGCACAAAATATTCCTTCTGCGTACCGGTAGAAGCTGTACTGCCCTTGTTTGCGGAGGCTTCACCCGTATTTGTGCCTGTCGGAAGATATTTTGCCGCCATCTGATAGGACTTTTCCATAAGTGCAAGCTGGTCATCTACAGTCACGCTTTTTGGAACATCTTTATCATCGAGCTTGTCCTTCAGGTCATCGAGCTGTCTGCGCAGCTCGCGGGTTTCACTATTTTCATCCTTATAAAAGGAGCCAAGTGCAGTTTGATTATTACGATAACTGTTTAATGCCGGATTACCGGATCTTACCGGATTATTACCGTAGCCGTTGCCATGATCTTCCTGGTCAGCGAGTGTATCCTGATTGTCTTTAGGTGAACTGTCCTCATTCCAGTAATCGGAAAGCGTGGTCAGTGCATTACGTTTTTCCTGGTCTTCCTGTTCCAGCATTTCCTGCTCATATGCTTTCTGTTTGTCTTCCTGCATCCCGGCTTCGCTGGCCTGAGGGACGGCATCGTTCAGCCCGATATTTTCGATTGCCGCCTTGTCTGAAGACGGTTTAAATATCAGGTACATACATCCGAGAAATACGATTCCCATGAGTATGAATATTACCGGTTTTTTTAGCCGCTCTTTGCTGCTCTTTTTATCATCAGCCAAATTGGATGCGCTGGATTGGCCAGCTTCTTCAACCAGAACGCTGACCCTTTTTTCATTTTCTTTCATAAATCTTTTCTTTTAATTTTGTTGATAAAGTGTCGAGTTGCAAGCCACGACTTTCTTTTTTACCGGCAGGCTTGTCAATATGCTCGATGACCAACCTGTTATCAGATTTTGCCATGTCGTAACAAACCTTTACAATAACTGCTACGGTAAGCAGCAGGTACACTAAAAAAAGGCAGAGCGTATATCTCCGCTGTCTTTCTAAGGACAAGGCCCGCCAGCCTTTATCCTGCTTTTCAAACCACTTTTCTATATTTATTCTTATTGTTTTCATACGGTAAGGATTACATTTTTTCACATTCTAAAACCTCTTTTTCGCGGAGCAATCTCAACATTGGGTTTTTCTGATACTTGGGCAATTGCCTCCCTTATTGTCGGAACCGAACTTGCGGTAAGGTTTGTGAGTTTAGACTGCTTTAATAATTGCCCGTAGCGGTCTGTTCTTCTTATATGCATTTCTGTATCCCCTAAATCGAATTTCCCATTCTCGTACCTTAACCGCATATGGCAGTCCACCTTTGGCTTGTCTTCGCCATTCCATTCGAGGTAGGTAGATAAATGCAGGTAATTTGGTAATCTTGGAGCATCAGTACCATTTTCCCAAGCCTGTAAAAACCCGCTAATGCTGTCCTTTAGATTGTCTGGACAACAGCCCTCAGTGTGGAAATACCCGTCATATCCCTTTTCTGTAAGTGTTTCTGCAAATGCATCTAAATCAAGTAACAGTTTCATGTCCCGTAATTTTAGCGTTCAATGACTTCTATGTCCTTATTTTCCACCACGGAAAATTTCTCGATATTGAAACCCTGCGGGTTATTGTCCGAACGGACGGAGTTAACCAGGAAACAGGACGTAACAAGATTACGTTTTGTCACATTGCTCGATCGGATGATAAACTGTTTGGCGTAGGTGCGTACAGCATAGGGATACTTCTCGAAATTGCAGGCCACGCTGTCAATTTCAATGCGCTGTTGTACATTGCCGCTTATGATTCGGTTGTAATATCCTTTTTCCGACAGGTCTTTGTAATAATCAAAAGCACTTTTATCGGCAAGATTAAACGCCCTTTTCATGTTGCTTTCAATAGCGTTTTTGTCTGGAGCGAGCGTAAAGAAAAGTTCATGAAACCGCCTTACATGTTCCCTTGCTTCCACAGGACGGTTGATAGACGCATCCTGCGCGAGTGCCAGCATGAGTGATTTGCCATTGTCCAGCACATATATTTTTTGTCTCTGCTGTTCAGCAAAACTGTACGATCTCCATACGGCATATCCTGCTATGCCTGTGCAGAGCAAAGCAAACACAATAGCATATAATCGTATCTGCCTGAAACTGTTTTCGATATTTCTTAGCGTTTTAAATTCCATTTTCTTGAATGATTAGTTGTTTTGTTTGCTCATCAGCCTGCCGCCGATATTTCCTGCTGCGGAACCGGCTCCGGCTCCCGTAATATTTCCTGCTTTCATCGCCGTCTGGTTGACATTGCGGGTAAAGTTCCCGGCTCCCCCGGCCTGGATAATCCATCCTGTCACCGTTGGAATGGTAAAGTACCCCACAATTCCTATAATCATAAATATGATGTAAACGGTATTGGAAGTGTCGGGAATGAATGTAGGATCAGACAGCATTTCGATGTCACGTTCGAGTATCAAGGATTGGATCCTGGCGAGCATCGAGCTAAAGAGGTCCGCCACGGGAAGCCACAGGTAAACGCTTATATATCGTGTGAACCACTGATTAAGCGTAGACTGAAAACCATCCCACACGGAAATAGCAAAGGCAATCGGGCCAAGAATGGAAAGGACAATAAGAAAAAATGTCCTGATGGTATCGATCACCAATGCCGCCGCCTGAAACAGTACTTCCAAAAGATTACGGAACCATTCTTTCATCGCTTTCTCAATCTTATACTCCTGACGATCCATGTACATTCCTGCCATTGTCCCAATGTCTGAAGGCGACCAGCCGAGTTCATCCAGCTTCTTGTCGAACTCTTCATCCGAAACCATATAGGCAGTTTCGGGATTCCGTACCATCGCTTCGTATTCGAGCTGGTCTTTCTGCTGCTGTAGTTTGTTCAGGTCAAGCACCTGGTCTTCGAGTATGGCATTTGTTCCTGTAACTATAGGGCTTAGCACCGCATTAACGGTTCCAAGGACGATCGTGGGAAAAAACATGATACACAATCCCAAGGCAAAAGGCCGCAGCAGTGGAAACATATCGATAGGTTCGGCCCTGCTTAACGCCTGCCAGACCTTTAATGCTACATAGAACAGCGCGCCCAGTCCGGCAAGACCCTTAGCTACCGCTGCCATATCACCGGCAAGCGGCATCATGTCATCGTAGAGTGAACGAAGGACTTCGTGAAGATTATTCCATTCCATACTTTACCAGTATTTTTGGTTGGAAGTCCCATAGAGTTCAAGCACTCTCTTGGCATCATTTTTCTTTTTAGCCCTGAGATAACTCACTGAAATATTCTTGCTGGTATAGTAGCGGACAAGACTGTGATACTCTTTGACTTCTTTATAAACGCGGTCGATAACGTCCATGCGCTCTTTGTCATTCAGCGAAAGATTTGATGCGGTTACGATCTGCTTGAGTTCCTTCAGAAGTTCGGTACTCTCATTGAGCAGTGCTGAATACCCGTTGCCAATAGCGGCCAGTTCCTGCGGGGTGAAATTGGGATCGTTCATCATTTTACCGAAATTGGTAACATACATCTCTGATACATCCCCAACCAAAAGTACGGTCTGCTGTACTTTACGGGCATCTTTCACAAGGTTGCTTACTGCTTTGAGTTTGTCGTAATACTCTTTTCCCTGATTGTACACTTTCTCCACCTCCTTGAAATTTTTAACAACATTGGATACCGTAGATGAAGTCTGTACGATTTCATTAGCGCTGTTGAGGATACCTGAAGCCAGATTTGTAGGATCTGTAACCACCCACTGGGCTTTTACCGATGGTGCTGCTGCAAGCATAACTGCCGCATACGCCATGAACATTAGTTTTTTCATTTTTCTTAAATTTAAATTGTTAATTATTATTACTGATTTGCTTTCTCGCGCCTCTGCATAGCAATACGCTTAATGGCGAGTTCCACATTGCCGTCCAATTCCGATGCGAGCTGCATCACTTCCATTTTTTCTGTTTCTTCCGTAGTATAGGCGAGATACTCCTCAAGACTCACTTCTGTAGCATACACCGCTGAATCCGTACCACCCAGGCCTATCCATACTTCCTTGTAAAGGCGCGAGGCATCATTATTCATATTGATAGAAAGTACCTGTGCCTTTTCCTTATCGGTTAGACCGAGCATCGCCTGAATGTCATCGAACTTGTTCATGTACTTGCGCTGGTCCAGCAGGATTTTGCAGTCTGAGTTGTTGATGATACTTTCTTTTACAATAGGAGACTGGATGATATCATCTACTTCCTGCGTAACGACTATTGCCTCGCCAAAGAATTTCCTAACTGTCTTAAAAAGATACTTGATGTATTCTGCCATTCCTTCCTTGGCAATGGCTTTCCATGCCTCTTCAATGAGAATGAGCTTGCGGATACCTTTGAGCCTTCTCATCTTGTTGATAAAGACCTCCATAATGATGATGGTCACGATGGGAAAAAGAATTTTGTGGTCTTTAATGGCATCAATCTCAAAAACGATGAATCGCTTGGAAAGCAGGTCCAGCTGCTTATCTGAATTGAGCAGGTAATCATACTCGCCGCCTTTGTAGTAAGGTTCCAGTACATTGAGGAAGTTTGCAATATCAAAATCTTTTTCCCTAACCTGTTTTTCCTGAAGTACCCGGCGGTAATCACCCTGGACATATTCATAGAAGCCATTGAAAGACGGATATTCATCATCTCCTTTGATGCGTTCTATGTAACCGCTTACTGCATTGGACAATGCCACTTCTTCAGAACGGGTCGGCGGCTCGTCATCCCGTTTCCAAAGGGTAAGAATTAGTGTTTTGACACTTTCCCTTTTTTCAATGTCGAAGACGCCGTCATCCGTGTAGAAAGGGTTAAAGGCAATAGGATTGTCTTCGGTATAGGTAAAATATACCCCGTCTTCGCCTTTGGTCTTGCCTTTTATCAGCTCACACAATCCCTGATAGGAATTGCCGGTATCGACCAGCAGTACGTGTGCTCCCTGCTCGTAATATTGCCTTACCATATGGTTGGTGAAAAATGATTTGCCGCTTCCTGACGGGCCCAGAATAAATTTGTTCCGGTTGGTGATAATCCCGCGCTTCATCGGCAGATCAGAAATATCCAGATGGATGGGCTTTCCTGTGAGCCTGTCTGCCATTTTGATGCCGAACGGAGATGGCGAATTGTGGTAGTTCGTTTCTTCTGTGAAGAAGCACAAAGCAGGTTCAATGAAGGTGTAAAAGCTTTCCTCGCTTGGAAAATCACCTGCATTCCCGGGCATTCCTGCCCAATACAGCGTAGCTACATCTGTGGTATTGTGCCGTGGCTTGCATTCCATTAGTGCCAGTGCACTCCCGCTGTCATTTTTTAGCTGTTTGAGTTCCCCCGGATCATCCGACCATGCCATAATGTTGAAGTGTGCCCTGATAGATGAAAGACCAAATGAATGTGCTTCGTTGAGGTATTTTTCTATCCATTCCTTGTTGATCTGGTTCGCACGACTGTAACGAGCCAGAGAGTGCATATTCCTCGCTGATTTTTCAAACTTCTGAAGGCTCTCTTCGCTGTTATCCAAAAACAGGTATTGGTTGTAAATGTGATTGCAACTCAACAGGAGTCCAACGGGTGCAGCAAATGAAAGCCGGCAGTCGCTTCGGTCCGTAGAAAGTTTCTCATAACGGGTATCTGCCGAAACCGTTCCCGGCAGGTCGTCCGTATCGGATAAGGTATGCAGGCACAGCCTCTTGTTTCCGATACGAACCTCTTCAGCGGCCAGTACAATATCCTGCATCGGTGTCTCGGCTTCCCTCGAAAGCGTTAGGTATTGTTCCAGTAATCCCTGCTTTTCATCTGTACCAACAATGTCTTCTTCACTCAGGCGGTTTAGCTTGATAAGACCGCTGTCATTAATGATTCGCTCAAACTGTGCGACGGCTTCCATAAAACGATGGATCGCTTCCTTGTCCCTGATTTCCTTTGGTATTAGTGAACCTTTGCATAGCGAAGAGAAATTGCTCTGCATGCGCATTTTTTCCTTACTGGTCTTGGTCAGAAAAAGGTAGCAGTAGTGGTTCAGGAATGGACGCTCGTTGAAATGGCGCTGATAGGATTTAGCTAAAAAACTTTGGTCATCCTTTGCCAAATCAGGGGCGTAGTTTTCCTTGATATACCAATCCTGTTTGTGGATTACGGTAAAATCAGGCAGAGTCTTGATAGCCTTGTGCCAGGCGGAATGAATGGCTTCATATTCGGCAGACGCAACTGTAAAGAGTTCCGGCAAACGCACTTCAAAACAGGCCGTGATATCCGCATCTTTTGACAAGATGCAGTTGTTCTCTACTGCCAAGAGTGGAAATTTACTTTCCAGTGTTGTTGTCTTTGCTGTGTTTCTCATAAAGCATCAGGTTTTCCAGTGATTCTTAGGTAGCGATGTACGGGCTTGCGGCAAATGATGTAGCGGGGATGTCTTTTCTTCGCACCCACTTTCATGAGTCCGTGCTCACCGTACTTTTTATTGAGTGAGAAAGTCTGCCATACGATAAGAGAAGCACCTCCGGTTCCGAGAAACAGGCAGATGAAAGAGTTGACCCCAGCCATGTATAGTATCATGACCACGATAAGGGTCCCGAGCAATCCGCCTGCAAAAATGAAAAGGTATTGTGCTTTCAGCCCCTTGAACTCCACGGTTCTCCCAATGCCCTTGTTGATGTTATAATTACTCATAGCACCTGGGATTAAAGGAAGAAGGAACGCAAGATGGTAGCAGCAACAATTAAGAATATACAGGCACCGAACCAGCTTGCTGCCGTTTTACTGGTATCGGGATCTCCGCTGCTGAATTTGTTATATACCTTTACACCTCCTATAAGGCCTACTACTGCTCCAATGGCGTAAATAAGCTGAGTGGCGGGATCGAAATACGAGGTTACCATCTGCGTGGCTTCATTGATACCCGCCGTACCATTGCCCTGTGCCATGACACTTAAACCTGTGAGCATTGCCACTGCTGCCAAAAGGATTTTTTTTCTTTGTTTTTCCATGATTAGTTACATTAAATTATCATTGTCCTCCCGCACTTTGCGGACTATTTTGACAAAGGTGTGGTGGAAATCCATGCATGGTAACAAACTGGCACTGAGTGGAATTACTTGGCTGTCAATTGCAGTATCTGACTTTTTATTTTGTAACTTGCCAGTAAACAACCAACAAAAAATGACTAGAGAAGAAGGTATCAAGCAGGTTTTCGCCGGCGGCGGACATGTCGTAATTCTAGGTGCTGGAGCAAGCATCGCATCCACAATAAGAAATCCTGAATTGACAGGCAGAAAGTTACCTTCAATGGATAATTTTATTTCCGTCGTAGGCCTTGAAGATTTGGTAGAAGAAGTGCCTGCTGGACTGCGGGATAGTAATTTTGAAAAACTTTATGGGAATCTTCACAGGGAAACGCCCGATTCAAAAATTCTAAGGGAAATTGAAGCCCGGATACAACAATATTTTGGAGATATGCAGCTTCCCGAGCAGCCAACCATATACGACTATTTGGTTTTATCGTTGAGGAGTAAGGATCTAATTGCAACTTTTAATTGGGACCCTTTTCTTTATCAGGCATGGGTTCGAAATCGGGAATTCACCAAAGATCTGCCCCATTTATCTTTTTTACATGGGAACGTTGCAATTGGCTATAGTTCAGAAGACAAAAGATGTGGTCCGGTTGGGTATCAAATGCGGGCGGATGGTGGCGTTTTTGAACCGACAAAACTACTATATCCTGTAGAGCAGAAAAACTACACTGATGATGAATTTATTAATATTGAATGGGACAGGGTAAAATATTGGCTTGATAAGGATGGCGGAACAAAACGGACCACTATTTTTGGTTATGGTGCACCAGTTTCTGATGTGGAGGCAGTTTCGTTACTAAATGAAGCCTGGGGTACACCGGCTGAGAGGGCAATGGAACAATTTGAAGTAATTGATATTACGCCTGAAGATGTTTTACGTAAAAGATGGAATGGCTTTATACATTCACATCATTATGATATTGCAGATGACTACTTCAACTCATCACTGGCATATAATCCTCGACGAACAAGTGAAAGTTATTTTAGTCACTATCAGCCCCTGACACCAGGTGAGGCTTTGAGGGAAAGTAATCCTGTTCCTCGCGATATCAAAACTTTAGAAGACTTATGGAATTGGCACAAGCCACTAATAGAGGCTGAAGAAGAGGTGCAAATAAAAAATGCTGAATAACGATGAGCTAAATGCTTGATTGTAAATTAGGAATAGTCTGCTTTAGCTGCAGAGAGAACATCGTTCATAAAAAAAGTTTGTGTGATATTTTATCACACAAACTCCCCAATATCAAAATCCCCCAAATCATTTTTCCGCAAAGTGGAAGAGCCCGAATCAGTTTCAGAGAGACTGCTGTCCAACAGCATGGCTATTTTTCTTGAAGCACCCTCAATGGAATTTTCCAGCAGGCTGAATAATTCAGTACCCTGTAATTTTTGAACTATCGCTATGGCCGTTTCTTTTTGGGCTTGCACCAAATTTTCTTTTTGGAGTAACGCCCCTACGGAGCTTAGTTCATCATAGGTAACCCCTTGGGCAAGACTGTCATCATCTGCGGATATTCCGTACCTGTTCCATTCTTCCTCCTCCTGTTCAAAATCAGGCACATTACTGAAAACTTCGTCCAGCTCTTCCTGCGGAATTTGAACACCTACGTTTTCATTTTCGTCGTATTCAATGTCTAAATTATCGGGATTGATCTCTGTTTCCTCAATTTGTCTTTCATTGGCACTGTTTGGAAGTGAAAGGCTCCTTACAGGCTTGGGCTGCCCCATAATGTCGGGCAGGTCTGGATTAACTTTCTCCTGTTTCGGAGGTTGCTCAGATCTTTTTTTGATGATAATCTTGTCGTGCAAAAGCAGGACAATGACTATCAGCAGGCATATCACAATTACATTTTCCATAGCTTATAAAATGGGTTTAAAACGTTCGTTGAAATAATCAGTAATATCATCCCCAAACTCCTTAAAGTGATGTTCAAGAATGTTGTCAATATAGGAGTACAGTGTTGTCTTTTCTTCCCTGGTTAATTGCACAATGCGGATTAACCTTTCGTGGTATTCGGGACGTATGTAAACAACCTTTCCGTTACGGCCTGAAGGAAACCGATTGACCAGAAATACCACCTCATAATCCAACTTCTTTGAAGAAGCAGTGCGGACTTTGTCTTTTGGTTTTGGTTCCTTCTGTATTTCCTTTTGCTGACTAGCTTCGGGTACAGTAGAAGACTTATTACCACTCATGATGTTCATGATTAACTCTTCATCAACATCAGGTTTATCAAAGTCTTTTCTTCTTTTATCTATGGACATCCTTATGTGTTTTAGAGATTAACAATTTTTAAAAACTCCTCGACAAACAAATCTATTCTGGTTGCTTTCATAAGCTGTGGTTCGGCAGGTAGCAAACTTGACCGAAATACACTGTTGAGTGTATCATCCGTTTCTTTCCTAAAACGTTTACTATCCATTATTTTTGAGCTCATTACAGATAAATCAAGCTCGTTGATAACACTTTGATAAGCCTCGTATATTCCTGTCTTCTCCCGACCATCTACCTGATTCCAAAACATCCACATTTTTTGATCCTTATTACTCTCATCTGTTTCGGGTAAGCCAAGGAATGCTTTAGTAAAGCTCAACGTACTTTCCATAACCAGACGGTCAGCACTGATTGGAGAAAAAATAAAATCCATTGTTCTTAAGGTAGTAAGCACACCTTTTGTATTGGCTGTACCAGGAAGGTCAAAAAAAATTATATCAGGCTCTATTGCAGATTCATTTACATATTCCAAAGCCTTTGACAAGGCATCCTCCGCTTTACAACTGATAATGGGATATGCCTTTTTATTGATACTTTGATACAACTTCATTGCAGCTCTTTTATGGTAGTTATTCTGCATAATCGTTTTCAAATCTCTTTCTCTCATATTGGCTAAACTGTGTTGTGGAAAATCACAATCCATTACAAGAACATTAAATCCTAAACGATAATGCAATACACTTGAAAGTAGTGCAGTCATAGTAGATTTTCCAACACCGCCCTTAGGCGTTGAAAAACTGATTTTTAAGGTTTTCATTTTTCTTTCCATTTTTTAAATATTTATTGTTATACATTTTATTTGTTTGGCAGGTTTGAATATTGGTGTATTTGAATAGTACCTGTTTTCCGTATGCCTGTATTCCCTTTTTGAAAATTTCCTTGATTGTTGTTTGCTTTCCTTACAGCTTGGTGAGTAATAATTTTTAGCAAATGGTAAACGTTGCAAATGGCAAATTGCTTTACCATTTTTATGCTTTTACATTTTTACGCTTTTAAAACCTTATGCTTTTATTCCAAAATATCTGTATCCAAATACTCCTTTCTTATTTACGGGTACACATTTTTTATAACCTGCATTAAAACAATAAAGCAAATAAAGCGATTGAATTAGCTCCTTATTGATGTGCGGTAGTGCTTGGCAATCAAAGGCAGAGTTTGTCTGGTGATTACATTACAAGATTCTTACAGCCAGATCTTTACTTTGTGAAATGATATTTATTAACAGATTTATGCGAAGCATTTCGACAGAATGGAAACTAAGCAGAACGGCATCGAGCCGTTTTTCCCTGTTACATTTAATCCGTCCCGAAGGGCGGATTTTTGTGTTCATCAGAACACGGCAAGTTGTGTTTTGAGGCACCCTAAACCGGGTTAGTGCCTCAAAACAACTTGCCCTGCTGGGGGCTGAAAAACACCTTCCGAAGTCAGGGTTTTGTGTAAGGATTAAAATGGACAAATTATGGAAGAAAACAATAACAACAAACGCAGTAAGGGCGGTCGCACTCCAAAAGACGACCCCAGCATTCACCGCCATGTATTTCGCCTGACGGACGTGGAAAATGCCAAACTAGTATCGCTTTTTGAAGCATCGGGAATGCCCAATAAAGCAAAATTTATCATTTCAATGCTGTTCAGCAAGGAGATGAAATCGGTTAAAATCGATAAGGGAACAGTTGATTTTTATATGCGGTTGACTTCGTTTCATAGTCAATTTCGCTCGGTAGGCGTGAATTATAACCAGATTGTAAAGCTGTTGTATCGTCATTTTTCCGAGAAAAAAGCAGCTGCTTTTCTATATAAATTGGAAAAACAGACTGCTGAAATGGCGGTACTATGTCAAAAAATCATTCAGATAACCGAAGAATTTGAAGCAAAATATCTGAAAAAACAGCCTTAGAAATGATAGCAAAAATAGGAAGAAGCGGAAATTTATACGGAGCATTAGCGTACAATCAGCTTAAAGTGGAGAATGAAAACGGGCAGATTTTGTTTGCCAATAAGATGATTGAAACCGCAAACGGTCGGTATTCTGTTGCACAATTAGCCCAATCTTTTGCACCTTATCTCATTGCCAACCGCAATACGGAGAAACATACGTTGCATATATCGCTCAATCCTGATCCGAAAGATAAGGTAAGTGACGACTGGTATATGGAGATGGCAGAAGCATATATGCAGGAGTTGGGTTACGGACAGCAGCCTTATGTGGTGTTCAAACATACTGATATTGACCGCAGCCATATTCATATTGTATCGGTTTGCGTGAACGAAGAAGGCAAAAAAATCTCTGACAAGTTTGAAAAAATGCGGTCGATGAATATTTGCCGTGAACTCGAAAGGAAATACGATTTGATACCTGCAACAGATAAGGAACACAAACAGAACAACAAAGTTTTTCGCCCTGTTGATTACAAAGCTGGCGATGTGAAAAGCCAAATATCTTCGGTAATTCGCCATTTGCCAAACTATTACAAATATCAAACTTTAGGAGAATTTAATGCCTTGCTTGCTCTTTTTAATGTTACCGCCGAAAAAGTGCAGGGCGAAGTGCAGGGAAAAATGCAGCAGGGTTTATTGTATTTCCCTTTAAATGAAAAAGGCGAAAGAGCAGGACATCCGTTCAAGGCTTCTTTATTCGGAAAGAATGCTGGGCTGCCTTCTTTGGAATTGCACTACGAGAAAAGCAAAGAAACTTTAAAAGACCACCCGGCAAAGCCAACTATTACAGCTGCCGTTAACATTGCCCTAAAATCAACTAGTGATGAGATGGCTTTTAAAAAACATTTAGGCGACCAGGGAATTAACGTAGTAGTACGCAGAAATGATACAGGACGTGTTTACGGAATCACCTTTATAGACCATAATTCTAAAACAGTATGGAACGGTTCACGACTCGGAAAAGACCTTTCAGCCAATACCTTTAATGATTACTGGAACAACGACATTAAACCGGAAATTAGGGGGCCGGTTGAACTACAATCGAAAATATCCTCATTAAATAATGCGGATTTTCCTGCAGAGGAACCCCATCATTTGTTCGACTTCCTGAATACTACTGAAAAACACGAAGACGGTTTGATTGAAGCTTTAGGCGGCTTATTGCCAGAAGCCAACGGCGATGATTATCAGGAACAGGATTTTGCCAACAGAATGAAGAAGAAAAGAAAAAGGCCAAAAAGGTAGTAAGTAGCATTCAGCCAAATTATGTCGACACACTGCCATTGACTACCATATTCCTATAGCCGAGCTGCACAGCCTTTAAATTCACGCCCGAACATTAAAAATTAAAATAATGCAGGGAGAAGATGATTTAAGAGGACTTGCCAAAATTATGGCTTTTATGCGGGCAGTAAGTATTCTTTTGGTACTGATGCACCTTTATTGGTTTTGCTATGGTTATTTTATAGATCGCGGCTGGACTTTAGAGTTAATCAACAAAATATTAGGCAACTTTCAGCGAACCGCCGGATTGTTTTCGCATACTTTATATACCAAAGTATTTTCCGTGGTATTATTGGCACTAAGCTGTTTGGGGTCAAAGGGAGTTAAACACCAGAAGATGACCTGGACCAAAATTTATACTGCTTTGGCGATCGGGTTTGTATTTTTTTTCCTGAATACACCTTTATTAAAGCTATCAGTAACTACCTCCACAATTCTTTATATCCTTACCACTGGTTTAGGATATATTGCTTTAATGGTAGCCGGAGTTTGGATCAGCCGATTGCTTCGTAACAATCTCATGGACGATGTTTTCAACAACGAGAACGAAAGTTTTATGCAGGAAACTACATTGATGGAAAACGAATATTCTGTCAATCTTCCCACGAAGTTTTATTACAAAGGAAAATGGAACAATGGCTGGATTAATATAGTCAATCCTTTTCGTGCAACGATTGTCTTAGGTACGCCCGGTTCGGGAAAATCTTATGCAATCGTAAACAATTACATCAAACAGCAGATTGAGAAAGGGTTTAGTATGTACATATACGATTTTAAATTTGATGATCTTTCTACAATTGCCTACAATCATTTATTGAAGCATAGGGACAAGTATAAAGTACAGCCCAAATTCTACGTGATAAACTTTGACGACCCGCGCAAGAGCCACCGTTGCAATCCCCTTAATCCAGATTTCATGACAGATATCTCGGATGCTTACGAGGCTGCTTACACCATAATGCTAAACCTCAACAGGTCGTGGATCCAAAAGCAAGGCGATTTCTTCGTCGAGAGCCCGATTATCCTTTTGGCAGCCATAATATGGTATCTGAAAATCTATGACGACGGTAAGTATTGTACTTTTCCACATGCTATAGAACTCTTGAATAAAAAATATTCAGACGTGTTTACGATTTTAACCTCATATCCCGATTTGGAAAACTATTTGTCGCCTTTCATGGATGCATGGCAGGGAGGCGCACAAGACCAATTACAGGGACAGATAGCATCTGCAAAAATTCCTCTCTCAAGAATGATTTCGCCACAACTGTATTGGGTTATGACAGGCGATGATTTTTCCTTGGACATCAACAATCCGGCAGCGCCTAAGATACTATGCGTAGGTAATAACCCTGACCGCCAAAATATCTATTCTGCCGCACTGGGATTGTACAATTCACGTATTGTAAAACTCATTAACAAAAAGGGGCAATTGAAGAGTTCGGTTATTATAGACGAGCTGCCCACTATCTACTTTAGAGGATTGGACAACCTTATTGCAACCGCCAGAAGTAATAAGGTAGCTGTTTGTTTGGGTTTTCAGGATTATTCTCAGCTGACAAGGGATTATGGCGACAAAGAGAGCAAGGTAATCCAGAACACCGTTGGGAATATTTTTAGTGGTCAAGTTGTGGGAGAAACTGCAAAAAGCCTTTCGGAGCGTTTCGGGAAAGTATTACAGAAAAGACAGAGTATGAGTATCAACCGAAATGACACATCTACCTCAATATCTACTCAGTTGGACAGCCTAATACCAGCTTCGAAAATCTCAACATTGACGCAAGGTTTTTTTGTTGGTTCTGTATCGGACAATTTTGATGAACGTATCGAGCAGAAAATCTTCCATGCTGAAATTGTCGTGGATAATGAAAAGGTCGCTTCCGAAACTAAAAGGTACCAAAAAATACCTGAAATCTTATCTTTTATTGACGAAAACGGTAAAGATAATATGAAACATTCAATCGAAGGCAATTACAGACAGATTAAAGCGGATATTGTACTGGTTATCGAAACTGAATTGGAACGTATAAAGAATGATCCCAATTTAAAGCACTTAGCACCAAAGGATAACCCTAAAGGGGATAAATAAAACTAATATATTAGTAGTTTTTAATCCAGAAGGCATTTGCTGGCTAAATTTCAACAATACATTTAGGTAAAGGAACATTATTTTCTTTAACTTCGTTCGCGGTCGCCTTTATAGCTCTGTTTCTTTTCGTCGCGTCGAAATTTTAGTAGCGAAACATTATCTGACATTTTTTAAAACGATTTAATGAATAATCAACATTTATCAAATATTAAATTAGAAATTGGTCAATCTATTGCTGGGCAAACTAAAATTTATCTTGACACTAATTACTGGCTTAAAATTACAGACTGCAAAACAGAGAAAGATGCATTTTTATGTAATCTCCTTATTGAACTTGTAGAAACTAAAAAAGTAATCTTACCGATTAGTGAAATCACTTTTTGGGAGATTTTAAAGCAAAGTGATTTAAAGTCATTAAAGCGCTCAGCATTAATAATCGACAAATTATCGCAAGGAATTTCAATTGCTTGCGAAAAAGACCGTCAAAGATTAGAATTTCTCCATTTTGTAAAAGCTAATTCAGGGAAGCCACTATACAATTTAAACGAAATTGTTTGGAGTAAAATTTCCATAGTAATACTGTTGCCTATTTTTCTAAAATATGATCCAGATACACTTAAACCAGGATTTATTAATTTTCTTAGTGACATTTCTTTTGAAAATATTTTAACTCAACTTCAAGCAAGCTCTAATTTAAAGCCATTTTACTATAAAGATGATATAGACGCATTAAATCAGGGAAAAGAAAAACACAAAGATGAAAATAAAAACTTTCATGAAATGTACTTATCTGAATTAGGGGGCTATTTACAAGAGTTTGAACAGGATTTAAATAGTTATTTTGAAGAATTCTATTTTGACGAAACAGGAAACAAAGTTTCAGATCAAGAGCGTCAGGATGTAAATTACAAAAGCTGGAAAAATATGATTTATAATTTATCGAAGTTAAAAAAACTCATTGATAAACTTCCCTCCTATAGAATATTTCCAGAAATGAACGCCGTTGCTAGATGGAATACTAATCGTAAATATAAGGATGGAAATGATACATTCGATTTTTTACACGTTTCAGCAGCTTTACCTTACTTCGACTATTTTTTTACAGAACGAGAATTAAGAACTATGATTAAGCAAAGGAAATTAGATGAAATTTATAATTGCACAGTTTTAAGTAATATCGATGAAATTCTTGAAATTCTAAATCAAAACGCCACATAATCGTCGCTAAAACGAGATTCCTAATTTCAGGTTACCGGAAATTCTATTTTCATGAAGAAAGTTCTATCTTGGCAGAGACAATGCAGTCCGTTATATCAACATCCCAAGCGTTAGGTGAAACTTAATTAGAGAGTTTTTTAAACATAATCCTTAAACTATAAAAAAGAATAATTTGCTACAAATAAACAATGTAGGCAATCAAACAGAAATGGTAGATTAATTAATATCCTTATATATTTTCAAGTTTTTGAAAATATATAAAGATATTAACTCCCCCGACAGTTTCACTCCAGAGCAATCTTAATACTAAATAAATATGATAGAAATAAATGACTTTTTAGAAAATAACTTATCAGCTATTAAAAATATCATTGCGGAATTTGAAATCGAAATAGAATTTAGTTCACATGATTTTATCGAAAAATTTACGGACAAATATGAATCAGACTATATCAAAATGCTTGTCAAGTATCAAGAATCTGGTCACTCATTTAAAACTGTTCATAATCAGATAGCTTTATTTTTAAGTGCAAAAAAGGAATCATTAGGAATTTATAAAACTCAAAGAAAAGGAAGTGAAAATGTTAAAGGAAAAATTGACATTATACAATGGTGGATAAGATCAAAACCTATCACATAAAACTTTAAACCTAAACATGAATCGGTCTTATCAAGTCGCCTTTAAGGGCACAGCAGATCTTTCCTGTGTTTTAGCATCGGTTTTAATCTCCTGTTCTAGTTTTTCAACTACGTGCTCATTATTTTCGGGAGCAATAGATAATTGTATCTTCCTGTCAATTGCTGCTAATTCGGTTTTCAATTCGCTCAATCGGCTTTCCTTTGACCATGTTGCGTTTATCACTTCCTGAAGAACAGGCAGGTCTTTTTGTATTTCAGTAATCTTCTTTTTTTCCTGTTCAAGGTAGCCTGGTAATTTTTCCAGTGCATTAAGAAAGTTCATAATTGCCAGTTTTTCATCTTTGGCTATGATACCATTATTGTAAGTATATTTAATATTACCCTCACCTTGTATCAAAAATCGGTTTACACGTATATCCACGTCCTCTTTTTCAGATATTTCTGTTTTGACCAAAAGCGTAAATCCGTACAGTGTACCGATTTCTTCATACTGACCTCCGGTACGGGATTTCTCTGCAAGCTCGTTGAGCTTTGCACCGATTTGTCTGATATCAGCATTGGACGGTAAACTGTCCAGTCTCAAAGGATTTTCTATCGTACCATCCGAAGATTTTTGTATGCGTTGCTGTAAGTTTTCCCAATCAAGGCTCATCCGGTTAAAACGGGACTCAGTACTCTCAAGCAATTCCGTGAAATCCTTCAGCTTGTATTTGGCACTGAACTTAGAACGGTTAAACGTCTGCTTTTCGCTTTCCAACCCTCCAATCTGTTTTTCCAGTTTGGCTTTATCCAAAAGGTCGGTATTTCCCGAAAGAATGGCCACGTATTCCGAAAAGTTCATTCCCGATTTTTCGTCCATACTGCCTTCGTCAATAGTCCGTTTGCCCAGATTGTTGTTTTTTAACTGGTCTATAAATAGCTGTTTATTGTATAGCAGGTTAAATTTATAGCTGTCCAATGATTTCTCTACTGCATAGATAATGACATCCACTTTATTATCTGCAAAGAACTTAGCAATCTCATTGCCTTTTCGCACTGCACGACCATCCCTTTGGGCAAGGTCGCTTGGTCGCCACGGCGTATCCAGATGGTGAACGGCGACAGCTCTTTTCTGTGCGTTGACACCTGTTCCGAGCATGCTTGTTGAACCGAATAGCACACGGATTTTTCCCTCATTCATACCCTTGATAAGCTCCTTGCGCTGCTTATCGGTCTTGGCTTCCTGTATAAAATGGACTTCGTGTGCGGGTAAACCGTGGTCTTCCACGAGCTTGCGTTTAATTTCGGAATACACATTCCATTCGCCCGGCTTGTAAGTTCCAAGATCGGAGAAAATGAACTGCGTTCCTTTCTGTGCATTGTATTGGTTGTAATACTTGGCAATGTTTGCCGCGCAGTGCGAAGCCTTGTTGTCTGGGTGGTCATCATATCTGCCACTTACCATACGCATATCAAGCGACATCTTACGGGCGTAGTCCGTAGCGATGAGCATCTTTGCTTTTTCTTCGCTTTGCGACAACGGCGGTCTTCCCAGCAACTCGCCATTTCCTGTTTTTGCAAAATCCATCAATTTTTGAATAAATACAGATTGGTCTGGAGTAGGTGGAATATTATACAAAATCTCGTTCTTATTGGGGCGGTCAATACCTATATCTTTTGCAGTACGGTAATCCGTGATTTCTGAATAGAATTGGGCAAGCTCCGGCACTTTGATAAAGTAGCGGAAACGCTCTTTTGCTACAATATTATTAGCAACCGAAAATTCATAATCGGTCGTTTTTCTAGCATAAATAGCCGCCCAGGCATCAAAGGAGTGAATGCCTTGTTTTTCCATTGCTCTTGGTCTAAGATATTTGAATAACAGATATAATTCCGTCAAAGAATTGCTGATAGTTGTTCCCGAAAGGAAAGTTGCTCCCATATCCGCATTTATGCGTTCCTGAATGGTACGGATAGCAAAAAGCAGGTTCATCGCTTTTAGGCTTCCGTCAACATTGCCCAATCCCGCAACTCTTGAATGTCTTGTGTTGAACATCAAGTTTTTGAATTGGTGGCTTTCGTCCACAAACAAATGGTCAATGCCCATCATCTTAAAATCCACAATATCATCTTTGCGATTATCAATATCGTGCTGCAGAGTTTTCAATTTTACTTCGAGATTTTCTTTCCTTTTAATAACTCCGGCAAGCATTCCTCTGGTAACTTCCTTGCCCTGAGATTGCAGTGCATCGAGGTTACGCTCAACGCTGTCTAATTCGATTTGGAGAATTTCCTTTTGTATTTCAGGTGACTGTGGTATCATCCCGAACTGATCGTGTGTGAGGATTACGCAATCCCAATCGTTATTTTTTATATCCCCGAAAATTCGCAGGCGTTTTTGGGGAGTAAAATCTTCTTTCCCCGGAAAAAGGATTTTAGCGTGTGGATAAGCAGTGCGATAGGCTTCGGCAATTTCGTGAACGTTGCTTTTCAGCCCGATAATCATAGGCTTATTGGCTAATCCCAAACGCTTCATTTCCTGTGCAGCCGTACACATTACGAGCGTTTTTCCTGCACCCACTTCGTGGTCGCATATCGCACCGTTGTTGAGCTTTATCATCCAAACGGTGTCCTTTTGGCTCGAATACAAATCTTCGATACCCAATGCTTTGCGGTCAAATCCTGGAAAATCCTGATGGCTTCCGTCATAGTTAGGTCGAACGAAACAGTTAAACGTATCGTTATATTGGTCGGTAAGCCTGTTTTTAAACTCATCGTTTTGGGCGTGCAGCCAATCGATAAAGGCGGTACGGATTTCATCAATCTTGGTGTTGGCCATTTGTATGGCTTCCATATCCCGTATCTTGACCTCCTGATCGCCAACCATAACTTTTTTGGTAATGTCCGGTGTGGTATTGACAAGGGCGTGTTTGAGCAGGGCAATACCATCAAAGGTGCGGCTTTCAGCTTTGACAGCATATTTTTCCCATATGTGTAAATTCCCCTGTTGGCACTTTACAGAAAAGTCATCGGAGCTTTCCGAGTAATTTATATGTACATCTGCATCAAAAAGATGTGAAGCAAATCGGGCATAAAGGCCTGTGGGTATCCACCGTTCGCCCAAATTAAAATCGAGTTCCTCAAATTCGATACGTCTTGGTCGGGCTTCTTCCAAGACGGTAAGGCTAGCTTTGGCTTGGCTGTCTTCTGGATTGTTTTCGAGGTAGGCTTTGACCTCCTGGGCTTTTTCAACTACGTTACCTGCAATCCAGCGTTCGGATATTTCATATTCCTTTTCCAGAGGATTGTAGTAAATACGACCGTGTAATGCATCTTTCAATGCATCGTCCGTCATATTGCTGATTTCAGACATATAGTTCAAAGCCACCCTTCCGTATTTGTTGAGCGAAGCCGCCAGCGCTTCTTCAGGATTGTCCGTTGCTATTGTTAAGGTGGAGAAGCTTACAGGACGACTGAATATATCGGCTTTGTGTACAACGCCGCCAACTACCCGTTCCAAATAGGGGATTTCCTTACCCGAGCTATCCGTTTTGATAAGCTTGATATTATCGGCACTATTAAGGCTGCCGTACCTTTTGACAAAGGCATCATAAAGGAGGTTAAGATTTTCTCTTTCTTCTTTTTGTTCAGTCTGAAACGTTGCCTCTTTATTGTAAAGTTGTTGGTAAACATCACGTAACCCGACATAAGCTTCGGCTCTTGCTTTCTGTAAGGCCGACAGCTGCAAAGGGTGGAAAATAGCCACGCCGTTTGATATATCTACATCTTGCAGATGACCCATCCAGCCATTATCCGCAACAAGGCAGTCATTACGATAGAAGGATTGCAGTTCACCACTGTATGGAGCAGGTTCGGAAATAACTGGCGTATCAGCAAGGCTATTCCTGCTGTTACCAGAAAACAGGTTGCCGATAGCTTCCTGTTTTTTATCTTCGGCTGCGTTATTTGAACTCGTAAGTGAAGGCGTATACGGTTGCTGCATCGCACTGAACAGGTCGGTTTGCCGACCTATTGCAGGGTTCTTTTTTTTAGTGCTTAGCTTTTTAACTTTGGGCTTTCCTTTGGGCTCAACAGTTAACATTACAGGTTCATCCACATTTTCAAAAAGGTCAAAAATGCTTAACTGCTTTAATTTCTGCGGGCTTTCCCCATTGGTTACAGGGGTTGGAACAGATAGCGGTTTTTGTAGACTTTTCACAGGTTCGACAACTGCAGGTATAGCCGCTGTTTGAGTCGGGATTTTTGCTGTAGGTTCTGCGTTACTTTCGCCTTTATACAAACCAAAATTCAGGTGCATTCGAAAATCTTCGGAAAGCATTTGTTTGAGGTCTTTGGCAATTCCGTCAACGCCCTCTTTATGGGTATAGACAAGTGCAGGCTGTCCGTAAGGGTCGGTATCTAATTTACGGTCCGTATGTACGATCCTTGTGCTGTCCTGAAAGAGCGCATTGCCCGGCGTATTATATTCCGTTTGCCTGCTTTGGCAAAATAGATCCTCCCTTTGGGTCAGACTTTGTTTTGCTTTGTTCTTTTGCAGGATAATCAAATCACTTCCAACTGCTGTTCCAGCGTATTCCGTAAACAGGTTATTGGGCAGGCGAACAACCGAAATCAAATTATTATCCTGCATGAGCGCCCTGCGTATCGGCTCATTGTTCGGGCTGTTAAGAATGCCCTGCGATGTAATGTAAGCCAAGAGACCGCCATCACGGAGCATATCTGAACCTTTCAGGAAAAAGTAATTGTGAAGACTTCGTGCTGCCTGTACTTTTGCATTGTCCTTGCTTCGGGAATAGGAAAGATCGAAAACGGAAGTGTCGCCAAAAGGTATGTTACTCGCTACTACATCATAGCTGTTTTGTTCCTTTTCGGGAATTTCCTCAAAACCGGTAATACGGATATTGCTTTGGGGATAAAGCTGTTTTAAAATTTTTCCTGTCAGCAAATCCTTTTCATAAGCAGTGACATTTGATTTTTGGTTTTCCGAAAAAGATTGTATGAATGAGCCTATACCGGCGGCGGGTTCAAGGAATTTATCAATGTTCAGGCCGTTTTCACGCAAGGTTGCGGAAATGGCATCTATAACCTTTGGCGGTGTATAAAAAGCCGTCAGAACGGAGCTTTTCATACTATCCACATACCTGCGGTATTGCTTTTCGTCTTCTGAATTTTCTTTGAGTAGTTGGTGTAGTTTTTGCGTCAATGGAAAAAGGTCGTGTTCGGCTTTCCTCCAATTATTGATGTCAATTTCATTCACTATGGGGTTCAACACGAATTTAAGACCGCCAAATCCGCTGTATTGCATCATTAGCAGCCTTTCTCCTACACTGGCTTGTCGTTTCTCCTTGTCCAGTTTAAAAGCAGTCCGCAGGGCATCAATATTCTGTTGGAGATGCTGCTTTTTATTGAAGCCCATTTTCCTGTATCCATATTGCGATGGTTCCGGTTATTTCGGTATAGAGCAGTTCAAACTCATAACTGTAAGCGAAGTCATCATTTAGCTGGTAGCTGGAGAAAACTGTCCCGCAGGCAGGAAACATTTTTAAAGCAAACGGCCGTAGTTCCTGGTCTGCCATCAGGGTGTCAAACTCATTGCACACGACTTGAAAAACTGTATCGAATTTGGAGAAATACAAGCCTTCAAAAAGTATGAAATTGGCTATTTCGCTGCATTGATCAATAGTATTTCCCGACATGAACGCACCCTCATAGGCATTCGCTGCCCAGGTGGAACGCTGTTCAATATATTTATGGTCATTTGCCTTTTCGGGAAAGCTGGCGTTTAGTAATTCCTGCAGTCGTAACCTGAAATATGATAAGTCTTTTTGCTGTGTATCCATGCTGTGTTTTGTTTAGATTTTTGATAAAAGCATAAAATTACAGCAGCTTATAAACAGACTATAAAATAGGTTAGAGTTTGGCTTTGAGAGGCTGGAATTGGCATACGCTTTCAGTGCTGCTTTTTATTAATGAGCATTGTTGAATCAAACAAAGTACTGTGAGATTATAATTAGTATTTTTGGTACACCAACCAGGATGGAGTAGTAATTTTCAAATCATTGGAAAGCATATGGACGAAGAAAAAATAAAATTATACCAAATAGACAAAGAGAAAGAAGTAAGATTGTGGGAAACAGCCGTATTTGTCTTTGATTCATCTGCACTGCTGGATTTCTATTACCTGCCTACAAAGACCAGAGAAAATATCTATTCTGAAACTTTTACCCATCTTGAAAAGAGGCTTTGGATTCCTGCTCATGTTGAATACGAATTTTTAAAGAACAGGGAGAAAATAATACCTAAACCTATTTCTGAGAGATATAAGGACCTGAAAGATGAGATATGCAAGGTCAAGCCCTCGTTTACCAAAGAAATACAAAAACGTGTCGATGATATTTCCCGACAGACCTTAAAAGATGATAAACATCCCCATATTGAGCAAACCCATATTGTAGAAATAAAAGCCCAAATTGAATCTTTTGAAAAAGAACTAAAAAAATTTGAAGACAATATCCTGCTTCAAATTAAAGATGCCGAGCAAGAGATATTGAATGTCAGACTGGACGATGATGTATTGAAAGCCATTAAATTACACTTTTCTGTTGGAAAAGAATACTCATACGAAAAAATTATAGAAATTTCCGTAGAAGGGAAACACCGCTACGAGTTCAAAATACCTCCTGGTTATGGAGATCATTTTAAAGGAGAAAAAAAAGGAACGCAGATTTTTGGCGATCTGATCATCTGGAAACAGATTCTTGAGTATTCTAAGGAAAATGGTACTCCTATTATCTTTATCACTAACGATATAAAAAAAGATGAGGACTGGTGCTATCTGGATAAAAAAAATGGTGAAGACAGAATATTAGCTCCAAGGGAAGAATTAATCAAAGAAATTTATGACTTTTCCAAAACTGAGTTCTGGATGTATAACCTACCGCAGTTCCTGTTTCACGCCAAGGAGTATCTGAAATCAAATATTCCGGAACAGACAATACAATACATTTCCCAATATGTAAACACAAAAAGTGTAAAGGGCAATTATCTAAAGTTTAAGTGCGACAATTGCGGGAAGATCCATAGCTATCATAAATCTGAGTTTGACCTGGATTTCGAAATCATTGAAACTACCCAAAGGAGTATGGGAGCTGAAAACCATTATCAGGCATTAGAGTCTTTTGAATGTGAATGCGGAAATGAAATCAGTGCGTCGTTTGAACTTTGGGAATATCCTGTAGGTGCCCATAATAATGACTCAGTTGAAATAGAAGGCGGAGAGTTAATTGAAACCTTTTATTTCACTATTGATTTTTTTGAAGATGACTATCATGAAGACTTTGTTTCGTGTGAGGAATGTGACGGCAATAAAGATGGAGTAGGAAACTATGTGCACAACTGGGGCAAACATGAAATAGAGAATGAATTCCCGCATAATCATGTTAACGGAAAATATTCTACGGTTATCTCCGGAAGCTGTGATTGGTGCAGCACCCTGCACATCCGCTGTCCTAAGTGTCACTCTGTGAATAGTTTTCCGGAGTCCAGCTCAAATGAAAAAAAAGAATGTGAAGGCGGATGCGGATTATTTTTCAAACGCGAGGCTGAATATTCTTCTGATGGCTTTTCAGAGTACACATTAAAATTGATAGATGACAGGCTAGCTGCCTGCGGATCTTGTGGTAACGAATTTGTAGATGTGGAAGGAAATTCAATATGCGAAAACTGTGAAGAGGACTATAACGATAAGTAACCCCCTTATATTGGAGAGGGTCTTATCACATAGTTATAGGTTGAGGTTTTGCAGCATCCTGCCCACTTCGATGTCCATTCTGGAAAACGCAAACCATTTTTTGCCCAGATCTTTCAGAGATGCTCCGATATGATACAGCTCTGTGCTGTCAATTATCATAAATCTATCGTGGGCATTGGGGAAAATCTCAATTTCAATGTTAGGATATTGGGCGTTGTACCTTTGTGCATCAAGACGCAGTTGCGTGCTGATATTATTGGTGTATATAGCAGCCGTCACATTATCGTGGCGTTTTCCCAATAAGGTCAGCACCGTATCGTCTGCGTAATTATCCAAAAGGATAATGGAACTTTTCGCACTTCGGACAATATCGCAAACAAATGCATATGCATCAAATATCTGGCCATCGTAGAAAATTCCCTTGTCGCTGTGAATTTTGTCGCTTTCAAGCGCCTTGAAGATTTCTTCAAATTTCTGGTCAGCTTCTGATTGTTTAAGCTCAATTTGATCCAGGCGGTGAAAAAGGGTTGCATTGCTGATCATGATTCTTCGCATTTCTACAAAAGCTTCCATAATTTCGACACTGACCCTGACGGCTATATCGGAACGCAGTATTGCAGAAGCCATTGCAACACCCTGCTCTGTAAAAACATGGGGCAGATAACGTCTTCCCCCGTAATTCAAACTTGAGGTTCCAAATTGGAACCTCAAGTTTTCGAAATCTGCTGAGGTGAGCTGGAAACAAAAAGAGGCAGGAAACCTTTCGATATTTCTTTTTACAGCTTTGTTCAGGTTCTTTGTTTCCACTTGGTACAAGGAAGCGAGGTCGCTATCGAGCATCACTTGCTTTCCGTTTATGGAATAAATCAGATTTCTGATTTCCATTGTGCTATCGGCTGGCTTATTTTCCATTACTTTTTATAGTTTTTATTTTTTTCAAACTCAAAGGAAGTTTCAGCATTATCATTAAGCACGATGTAAGCATCAAATATCTTCCCGCCCTTGCTTTTCATCGATTTGATAAGCGAAGTTTTTCCCTTGCTGACAAGGCTTTCAATATCGCCTATGCTGATTTGTACGCCGCAGACATTACGGAACTGTACCCAATTGCAAGCATCGTCAGGACATTTCACAATTTTATCACGAATAAGTAAATCCTGGGCTTTACATTTAGGACATACCAATTTTGGAAGATTGTTTTGGGCAATGGAAGTTTGCAGCAATTCATTGGTTATAGATGAGGCGTAATTTTCCATTTCCTTTTGAAATTCTTCCGCATCCGCACCATTGTTTTCGATTTTCTGCAAAGCCAATTCCCACTGGGCAGTCATCGCCACATCTGCTATTTTTTGGTCTTTGACTAATCCATAAACCTGTAATCCCTTTTCTGTAGGGAATAAAGATTTCTTTTCCCTTTGGATATAATTTCGTGTAAAAAGGGTTTCGATTATAGCAGCTCTTGTTGCAGGTGTACCAATACCAATATTTTGCAAAGCCTTTCGTTCATGGTCGTTTCTGATTTCCTTTCCTGCACTTTCCATAGCTGATAAAAGTCCCGCTTCGGTGTAAAGTACAGGCGGTTTGGTTTTCTTTTCCAGAGCGGAAGCTTCTTTTATTTTGAGTTCATCATTCTTATTTAGTTCGGGTAGATCCTGCAAGACTTCCGTATCATCATAAGAGAAATTACCTTTAATGGATCGCCATCCGGCCTCTAAAATCTTACAGCCTTTTGCTGTAAAATCATAATGCAAAACTTGTAAATCTACATCGGTTATCTCTTTGATACAGGGTTGTGAAAGTGCTTCGAGCAAACGCAAGGCTATCATATCATAAACAGCATTTTCTTTAGCTGATAGTGCAGACGGGATTTTGTCTGTAATCAATAATCCGTGATGGTCGGTAACACGTAAATCATTCACGATACGTTTATTAAAACGTCCCCATTTCATTTTTGAAATAGCCGGCTTGCAGCTTTCCTTGTCTTGTAAAGCTCTCGCAAGATTGGGTATTTCTGCCCACATATCTTCAGGAATGTATTTGCTTCCAGTTCGTGGATAGGATATAATCTTTTTTTCATAAAGGCTTTGGGCAATAGTCAGGGTTTCTTCAGCAGAAAGATTTAGCTTTTTGTTTGCTTCTTTTTGCAAGCCTGTAAGGTCAAAAAGCAAAGGAGGTTGCTCGGTAACGCTTCTGGTTTCAAGTGATATAATCGTGGCAGTTCCAATTCGCTGAATGGCTTTCAGTGCATCAGCAGCAAGTTTTCGGTCTTCCCATTTGATTTTTGAGATACTTTTAAAATCAACGAGTTCTTTGTTATGTGATAACTCTATCTGCCAATAATTTTTTACCGGGAAACTCTTGTTTTCCAAATAGCGTCTGCATATTAAAGCCAAGGTAGGTGTCTGCACTCTTCCGAGTGAGTAAACCCCGTTGGCCGCCACAATGGAGAGAGCTTGCGTAGCATTGATTCCCACTAGCCAGTCGGCGCGGCTTCTGCCTTGTGCGGCCTGATATAATCCGTCAAATACTGCCCCGTGTTTGAGATTATCAAAACCTTGTTTAATGGCTTTTTCGGTAAGGGAGCTGATCCAAAGCCTTTCAAAGGGTTTGTTGCATTTCAGGTATTCATAAATGTATCTGAAAATGAGTTCCCCCTCACGTCCTGCGTCGGTGGCTACGATAATGCTATTGCTGTTGTTAAAGAGCTGTTCAATGATTTTTAGTTGCTTTAATGCGACTTTATCGACAGAGTAGCCTTTATCTTTTTTGACCTTTCGGACAGTAAGTAAAAAAGGGTTTGGGAGTATCGGCAGTGATGCTTTGTCAAATCCCGAGATTCCGTAATCTTCTGGCATTGCCAATCCTATTAAATGGCCTAGTGCCCAGGTAACAAAATAGCCGTTACCTGTCAGGTAGCCGTCCTTTTTCTCGGATGCGCCCAACAAGCCTGCTATTTCCCTTGCTACGCTTGGTTTTTCTGCAATTATAGTTTTCATAGATCTTACATTTTACGTCCTTTCGATTTGGCAGGTGCTTCCTGTTCTTCCTGTTGCTTTCTGTTGTTGGGATTTGCTTGGCCGGACTCCAGGGGCTCTTTGATATTCTTGGTTGCCTCATTGGTTTTGCCTTCTGAATTGACTGCGGTTTGGGTCTTATGTGCTTCAGTAGGTTTGGCCTGTTCTTTAACTTTGTCCGGATTTTGGAAAGAGAAATCCGTTTTATTGGTTTGCTTGTTGAAAGTGATATAACCGTTATATTCCTTTCCCTTCTTATCGACCAAGCCACTAACATATACCGTCTGGCCATCTTTAAACTTTTCGTATTGCGCTTTATCCAGCTCTTTGTCCCTAAAAGTTTTCGGAACTTCTTGCGATTGGTTTTGCTGGGTGTCCTGTGCTTGTTTGTTAAAGTTGTTCCTGTCGAACTGGAACTCTACAAAACGCTTGTCGGCATTGAATTGTACAGTCGCATCGAACTGAGTTCCTTTCTTGGAGATCATACCTTCTAAATAAAGCGGCTTGCCCTCTATTAAGGTTTGCTTCTGCTCCTCATTAAGTTTTACACCTTTGAGCTCGTCAGGGATTTTGATAAACTCAGTACGTAATGCCACCAGTTCATTGGTGAGTCTGTCCACACTGATAATGGAGGGAATGGTCTCGTTTGGATTTTTTGAATTGACCAGATTCACTACACGCCCCATATTACCTGTTTCAAGCAGGTTGTTCTTATCTGCCTGGCTGAAGCTATGCCCAAAAAATTCAAAGTTCAGGTTGGGCTCTTTGCGAATTCCATGAATGGCAACTACGACCTGCCCATCGTCATTCGATTGTAATGATAATCGGGCATCCATTCTTGTAACTGCTGTTCCAAGGTTTAGGCTTACAGGTACAAGCTCATTTGTTTTGTAACCTTTTAGCAGCGGATCAAGCAGGTTCATTTTTTCAAGTTTCTCTTTACTTAATCCCAAGTTGTTCATGGTTTCCCAATCAATCTGTTCCGGTTTGTACTTATATTCATTTTTATCCGGTGTGCTCTGCGTTGATTCCATAGTATTTGTATTTTCTTGTTTATATTTATTTTCTGGTTCTGTCTTCACTTCGTGCTGCTTCATTAGCTTATCACCTTCAGGGGTTGGTTGATCTACATGCTTCTGCATTTCTTTTACAAGATTAACAGTCAATGGTACAGGAATTTTGAAGAAGGAAAAATTGGTAGGGTTCTTAAGCTGGCTGAAAAAATTGGAAAAGAAGTTGGAAAATAAATCCCCTTGCTTATCTACCCGCATGAACTGGTTCTGGTTTTTCTTTGTAGGTTCAACAGTTTCAAGTTTTCCATTTTCGTCAATGCCCTTTACAGCCATGATTTTCATTTTCTCTTTATCCAGCACCAATAATATCTCTGATAGTTGTTCGGGAGATTGCGTTTTTTCTAAAATTTGTTCACTCATAGTATAAATATTTTAAATTCAATCCCGAAAGTAGAACAGGTCTTTACTTCATGGTGTTAAATGGCACCAACTGGCGTTATTTGTCATTTGCTGGCTTTTTTTGAGGTACAGGAGCGGTAAAACTTTCCCTGACGAACTGATGTATATCTGAGAGTTTATAGTAAATTTTCCCGCTGATTGTATAATAAGGCAGTCGTCCTAACGAGCGGTATCTTTGCAACGATCTTGCACTTATCTTGAGCATCTGCAAAATATCCTGGTTGTCCAGCAGTTCCTCACCATCTACAGCAGTATGCTGGTTGGTTCTGCCTATCAATTCCATTAGGATGTCTAATCGTTCCATTATGCGTTCCATCCATGCCGTAAATTCTATTCTGTCCAGATTCATAACCAAAATTTTAAGTTGAGTACAGCAAAATTGGTACATGGAAATTATTTCATCCGCCAAGGTGTGCCAATGGGCAGGACAATATTTATTGATTGAAATACAACTATAGGCATTAAATAAGTTCCTGGCAAAGTGGTTTATCAGAGTAATTTTTACCGATAATCTGATTTGCCAATGGGCACGTATGGGTACAAAAAAAGCAGTGTTTTCACCACTGCCTAAAGTAAGGGGGATTATATATTACAGACCCTTATCCATGTACTGCTCCAGTGAGAGCTTAAGGTGGTCCAGAAATGAGGTTCTTGTACCAGCTCTGTCCTTCATCCTGTGGAAGGAATGATGAATATCTCCAAGTGGTACACGGAAGAGTATTTGGAAAACTAACGTTATTTTACGAATTCCTATCTTACCATGCGATATTACACCCGAAGCATAAAGGGCATAAATAAGTTCTATGAGTGCATTTTTTGAGTCCGTCCAGAAAATATCTTTGTTTGATTCAGAATTTTGTAGAAACGAGCCTGAAGATTCTTCAACATTTATCTTTGTTAAAAGGTAGTTGTAAATAAGTTCATTTGCCAAAATCCTGGCTAGTTTAGAATCATAGTAAGTAGAGAAGCGTTGGTCTAATTCAAAAACGTAGCTGTTTAGTCCGTCCCTGTAATTGATGTTTCCACGCAGGAAATATTCTTCATCACGATCACTTCTTCCTGACTTATAGTAGCGGTAAAAATGCGAACCGCAGATATGTTTTTCAAAGTCAATCTTTAGCTCCTGAAGCTGCCTCATATAAAATTTCTGATACATCTTGCCATCCTTCACAGGGCAAAGTGTTTCGATCCTAAATACCTTGTTGTAGTAAATCAGCTGCCCTAAAATCTGAGGTTTTATATCACGGAAGAATTCTATTTCCTCCGCAATGTCTCTAAAGCCTTTTTTTAAGATATAGTCCTGTGTGGTCTGGAGAAGATCTTCTAAGTAAAGCGTCATCTGATAGGCCTCATCAATTAAATTTGCAGTTTGCTGCGAAACCTGATCTTCCTTGGTACGGATTTGCGCAATGATTGTATTGAGTGATTGCATAGCACTTTGATTTTATGCACTATCTTTTACAAAAAACTTCTGACTTTTTTAAATATGCTGTCTAATGACGGGTATGTGATGTAGATTTTAGTTGGAATATTGGACAAGCAAAACCATCTTGTAAAAGATATTACGGATTAAGATTTACAATTACTGTAAACGTATTAATTGAAATATAGGGTTAAGCGATATCGGGTGGGTGATAGTGTAGTATGCCTTTTAAAAAAGCCACTGAAGGACTGGGAATTGCTAAAGTTGAGCTCTTCAGCTATTTCGGTAATGGAAAGATTGCTGTCTGCCAACAATAGGTACGCTTCTGATATTATGGCCATCTCTATAAAATGTTTGGCAGATTTTCCTATGACGACACGAACGACTTTCCGGAGGTGGCCCTCAGTGACAAACAAAGCGTCTGCATAGAACTTTACATCATGATGTTCTTTACAATGGTTTTCGACAAGGGTAATAAAGCCAATGACAATTTTTTCGCTTCGGCCATGCACCACTGCAATATTTCCTCCGTATTTCTGAGAAAGGTCGCAATATTCACAGAGAATCAGGTTAACGCACAACACAACTATTTCTGCCTGAAAAATAGAAGGCTGCCTGGAAGCCTTTTTCTTCAGCAGTCCAAACAGCCTTACTATATCTTTTAATTCAGATTCCGTAAGTGAAATTACAAAAGGTGATCTATTGGTCAATGTTTTCATAAAGGCATTTCCAAATCTTGTCACCCTGTTTTGAGTTGCAAAATCCATAGTACAGGAGATCAGGCAGATTTGCAGTGGAGCCGCCACTGCCCAAACTTTAGCGCTAACGGGGATGGTATAAAGGGCACTTGCCGGGAGAAAGATAGTGGATGAACTATCTTTAAAGGTAATTGTGCCCGATACTATAACAATCAGAGAAAACCACTCCGGATTTAAATGTATCTTTAATGCCTTGATTGATTTAAAATCTTCAAGGTAGAGCACTTTTAAATCCTTCTGCCATAGCCTGTGTTGTTGATTTTCCAATATAATCAGTATTTGGTTTGACAAAATTGCAAGCACACCATACTTGTCTTTGATCCGCTCGTCAGTTTTTTTTATGAAACCACGCGCAGAGAACGGTAAACACATATAATATGTTCAAAAGCGTAATAATTAGAAAAGGATAGGTAAAATCCCGAGGATCGGAAGACTTCAAGATTCCGTCTGACTGATAGCCAACTATTTCGTCGTAGCTCATTAGCTCAATAACGTAATAAAGGCTGCCCAAATTAACACACAGCAGCAAAAGGCCAAGAACAATGGCGATCTGACGCTCATAGCGGATCAGTCTATGATCTATACACCTCATTGCGAAACATTTTCATTTTGGCACAAACCAACCGTTACACCCATTTTAAGTCCCAGCGCCAGGCATTCTTCTGCACCTAGAACTGTTGCGGCAATACTCGTAACTGAGGTCTCCCAATCTTTATCTTTCCTTTTTTTCCTGCTTGCAGAATATCTGACAACCGAGGTGGTAGTCAGAATTATGCGTTTGTCTTCGCTGGTGAATTCTGAACTGTCAAGAACAAACGCCTCATAAGAGACGATCGATGTGCGGATATCTTCGTACGGAGAATCCGCAGATAATAACAGTGAGCTTACAAATGTCGAAAAGCTGTCCCTTGCACTGGCTTCCAAACTTGATGCTGTGAATACCTGTTCAAGAGGATCTTCACAACTGACAAGCAAATTGATTTCATCTAGCCTGGCAGCTAATGATGAATTGCCGCCTAGAGTTACCAGTTCGGGGTAAAGGGACGAAATTGAATCGACGGCATTTGCGACATCCGCAGCGGACTGAGGATTAAAATCCATACCATCAAGACTCTCCAAAATTTCATTGTGGATGCTCCCGGCTAGATCGAAAGGATTTGCCGGATTTGCCGGTCCAATTGTTGTTGTTTTTGCGCTTGTTTTTAAGTGTGATGTTGTTGCTTCGCTTGCAGATTCTGATGTACAGGCAACAGCGAGCAGCGGCAGGAATGCCAGCCAGACTTTTAAATTTTTCATGTTTGCGTCGTGTTAAATGTGACTGATTACTTTTTTTCTTCAGTTCATTTTTCACCCGGGGAAAGCTGAACGATTTGTGGATCACATCCAGATTCTATGCTTTGAATTCAGAAGCAAAACTATTGGGATTAATCATGCTCTGCAAATGTTATTCTGCACATTTGCAGATTATTGACTAGCAATTTTCAGAAAATGTACACATCTTATTTTGTGGAGTTCTTGTAGGTTTTATCTGTTTTTAAACTATCTTTGATCTATTCACAACCATTGAGCTCACCCCAAGATCTTGTTCTGATACTTTCGTATTAAAATGGGTTTCAAGTCAATGGAAACACCTTAAACCCAGCCTATGATATTGAGATTTTCACTTCTCATATCTCTGTGCTTTATTCAGTGTATTAAAGCACAAGAGCATATCCAGCAACTGCCTGATTCTTTGAAAGGCACAGATTTTGACTATCTATTCGATCGTATAGAAAATCATGGCATCAGTAATGAGCAAAGGGCGATATACATGCGTGCATTTTTGATAAAAGCCAGATCCGAGAAAAACTGGGAAGAATTATCTAATGCCTACAAGAATTACGTTCACTACGCGCCGATTAAAGAGAAACTCATTTATGCCGACAGTATGGTCGTGGCGGCTAAAAGATCTGATCGCAATGATATTATCGGTTCGGCATACCTATCTAAAGGCATTGCCTTCTATGGACAAAAACGCCTTTCGGAGGCTATGGATATTTATTTGATCGCCGACAAATACATTGAAAAAACAGATGACAAGTACCTTATATACAAGACAAAATATCATATTGGGCAAATAAAGCTATACTTGGGCTACTACGATGAGGCAGTCGCCATTTTTCAGGAATGCATTGGGTACTTTCAGGAAGCTGATGTTAGGGCATACCTTAACTCGCTGCATTCACTGGCTGTATGCTATAAAATGGTTGGCAATCACGGACTTTGTACAACGATTAATCAAAAAGGAATAGAGGAAGGAAGCAAAATTGGAAACACTGAAATGGAATCCTACTTCATACTTTCTGAGGGGGTAAATCAAAGCATGATTCATAACTATGCTCTGGGAATTGAAAAAATGCAATCTTCACTCGCTGGCATCCGCGCAAACAAAGATTTCTCAAATGAAATGGTAGGCTACTTTTATATCGGTAAAAGCTATTGGGGCCTCAATGAAAGGGAAAAGGCACTTCCGTATTTTGAGAAAGTTGACCAAATATATTTAAAGCGGGATTTTATGCGTCCCGACCTTAGGGAAGCATATGAGCTTATGATCACTTACTACAAAGACAAAAATATGCTGGGAAAGCAGCTGTTCTATGTAGAGAAGTTACTGGAAGTAGACAAGAAATTACACCGTACCTATACGTACCTTCAGGGTAAGGTTCGTAAGGAATATGATACCAAGCAGCTGGTAGCAGAACAGAACCGGCTTAAAGGTTCTCTAAATGCGCGACAATATAATGATAGTATATATCTGACTATAATTGTGGTGATGTTTCTGCTTTTGACCCAGTGGATATTATGCTATTTTAAAAGACGAAAGGATGCTAGGAATAAATATGAAGAACTACTTCAGAAAATTGAACAGATGCATAGGGCCAAGATTCCTTCTGGGGAAGATGCAGATCTTCCAATGAGCAAAGACGCCGAAGCAGCGGTACTCAATAATTTGAATAAATTTGAAAATAGCCGGAAATTTCTGGAAAAAGATCTAAACCTTACCAAGCTGGCAGGGTATTTTAAAACGAACACAAGGTATTTATCCCAGATCATTTACAAGCATAGAAAGAAGAAATTCCCTGAATACATCAATCAGCTCAAGGTAGAATATATTGCAGAACGAATTAGAAATGAAAAAGTACTACAAAACTACACCCATGATGCTTTGGCAGAAGAGGCTGGGTTTAGCTCCACCCGAAGGTTTGTTAAAGCTTTTCTTGCTTCTACGGAAATAACGCCAAAGTATTTTATCGAGGAATTAAAAAAGGAAGATAATAGCGAATAATTTTGAAATGGCTGTTTTGTTATCATTACAATTTTCCTTTATTCGAATTATACTCTTGATATAATATGTCTAACATCTCCAAAATCTTCTCAAAGCACGCATCATTAGTTTCTCTAAATTGCAATTTTATCTTATCGGTATACTTTATTAATGCCTGAGATCGTACATATTTCAATTTTTTCACTTCTTCGGGCGGGTTCCTTGCGATAAATCGCTCGGTCAGAATTGGATGGTACAATGCCTGCAGCCTATACACCTCCTTATTGATGAAAGAATGTCTGTGAACAACTGAATTCCTGTCGTTGTGATATTGACTAAGAATTTGTCGAAGCTCCGTATATAAAGTTTCCAGAGTTGAGTCTTTAATTTGGGCGTGGCCTATAACTCTTTTATAATTGACCTTGCTTTCATCGACTTTTAAATAATATACCATATTGATCAATTGAAGCAATCGGTCGGTTACAGATATAACCCTTATCATATAATTTTCGACATTGTATGTCAGATGATCTCCTCTGCTTATTTTATTTTTTTGATTATAGCCGAAATTGCTTAAAAGTCCCACCGCATTATCCAGCTGGGATAGAAGTGATAAAAAGTGGACAAAATAAAATTGGGTATTATTTACGTAATATTCCAATTCGGTATAATTCTCTTTGTCGATATCCTTCGGGGTTAGGTCATCTCCAATTTCCAATGTAAAAGTATGGTTGTAAATCTTATCTAAACTGTTCATTTATCATTTATTTAGGATAGCTGCATGACGTTAGGCAAAAGTTTTGGTTTTAACTTTTGCTGAATGAAGACGAATTAATAATCTAAAATCCATCGTCAGGATATTTTATAAAGTCGACATGTTTCAGGCAGTTGCAAAGTGCATACATTATATTGGTCAGACGTTCATTGATTTTTAGAAAGACATAATCATTCTCTCCTTGCATTTCCAAAAATTCACCGTTCTTAAAAATAAAGGTAATGCGATCAAACTTGTAAACATAATCTTTCCCCTTGTAATAGCCTGCTGAATGGGAAACGCAGTTTCTGAGCTTTGAACAGAACTCGATAAATTCTAAATCGCTCTTTGCATCTTCAGGATAGCAATCCTTATTAAGCTTGGATAGATATCTGAATTTTCTGGAAAGGGGAATAAAGGTGTTTTTCTTTAATTCAGCTAATAGGTGCATTTTTTCTTCATCTGACAAATTTTGACATAATCTGAGGATTTTAGAATTTAAGTCCTTTACCATACCTTCTAAATCTGCATCCGTAACAATATCTTCAAAACAAAATGAGAGTGTTGTTTCAAAATTGGTAAATGTATCTACAAACAGCTTTCTGTTTAACTCATTATGGTAAGCCCCTGAAAGCAGCTCATGATCAGCTATTTCATAAATTCTAGTTACGTGAGGCTGCAGTTCCAAAATGCTTGAATCAAATTTTATGGTTCTGTTTTTTATTTCCTGGCTGATCTTAAAGAATATTTTGCCATGATAAAACTCGTTGATAATGGAGTACAGGTTCTCAAAGTATGCCTTACGGACATCATTTTCCCTGAATTCAACGGTACGGATTATTGATTTAATTTTTAGGGTCAAATCATGAAGTTTGTTCAGGTTTTCCATATTATTTTCTTGACCATGTATAAACTAAAATTTGTATATCTTGTTTTGTTTTCATCTTATGAATGGAGCAATTCAGGGTACAGCTCACCTATATATTTTTTATCTGTTGCGGAAAGATCATAATTAAAAGGAAATGATTGTTTGTTTTTTGTAAATTCTGGCGGAAGATAATATCCCATTATGGAATCTCTATCCACTTCGGAATATCGGATTGTGGTTTTATCATATTCCTGAAAAACATTTTTATCAACATCTGCTTTTGACCAGCCATGTGTAAAAGCATAATAATTATACACTACATCTTTGTCCCAGTCCATTTTTATATCCGGGCTTTGGTGCTCGTGGATCAGTCCTAATGCATGTCCGAATTCGTGTAGTACGACCTGCTTGTATTCCGGTTCAGGCAGGCTGTCGCTGAGCCAGCCAAAGTTTATGGTTGCTTCACGTTTATCAACACCCAGTGCATCTGTGCCAATATAGGACCAGCTTCCCGTCGCATCGTAGCCAACCCTTATTTGAGCTTCATCTCTATTATCTGTTCTTTCAAATTTTATGCTGCAGTGCTCGCTCCAGATCGAGGCGTACTGGAGTACTCTTTGGTCTTTTGCCTTATCGCTTCCAAAAAAGAATACTTTTAATGTTTGGTTTGGATGCCAGAGTTTTCTGGTCTCAGCAGCCATTTCACTTAGATTTGTGAAATCACCAATTTGTGTTAAGAGATGCTGTTTGTATTGGAATTTTTCCAAGACTATTTTTTTCTCATTACTCAAAGATTCAACATTCAGGTTGTCTGGTCTTTCTTTGAGTGCCAACTTCATTTCCGGGAAATTATTCTGGGTAAGTTTCTTTGTAAATTGTACTTTCATAATGTATTTATTGCCTGTTTTGAACTGATTCTACTTTTTGTCTTCTAAGGATGTAGCGGCAGTAATTTCAACGATTTCTTCAAACTCTATAATTTCAGCTCCTCTGTTGACCATCCGCTTATAAAATCCAGGCACCATTTGAACTAAAAACAACCTGTAATTATGTTTGGAGGCTATTATGAATATTTCCCTTATAATTTTTTTCCCAAAGCCGTTATGCTGCAGGCTGGGATCTATCAGGATGTTTGAGATTTCAATATTTTTTGATTCCCGATTTATTACAAGTCTGATCAACATGCCACGGCTTTCCGTGGCTGACGTTTTCTCTTTTGTATAAAAATCGATCTCGTCTTGTGCGTTATAGTCACTGTAGGTGTAATTTTTCGACATCAGGGGGTTCAAATCAATGAATTTATAAATTGCATCTACAATATGATCATTTATAAAGTATTCATCCTTGCCGTCGATATGCTGGGTAATTTTTCCATCTTCAATGACATAAAAATTTCCATTGTCAAATTTCACGGTGGTAGAGCCGTCATCTTCTTGTCCCCTGTAGTGACTATTATATCTTAAAAGTCCATCGATTTCTTTTCCTCCGTGCAGATCCTGATCATATTTTTCTTCTATCGTCATAATTATATTTTTGTTTTTTAAGGTGGAAGTAAATAGTACTTATTTCAATTCTGCCAGGCGGTCCTTGTCCTTTTGGGAATAATTTCCCCATTCTCGGTCGTTGATTGAAAATAAGCCATCATCAATCTTATTTTGGTAATCATCTACCAGCACTTTTCTAATTGTATCAATAGTATCTATTTTAGAAAATGAATTGTCTGTTATATAGAGGTTTCCAAAATTTGTGTAAAGTTCAGCTGGCGATTCTTTATCGAAAATACCGATTACATACTCTCCTATATTCCCGCAGCTCTGGATTGAAATTTTTATCGGCAGGGATTCATCAATAATTTCAGATACAAATTCTTCCACAGACATTATCTCATCTTCCGGTGAAATTATTGACGTTGCTCCAAGCAGAAAAGGAATAGTCAGGCCATTGCTGAAATAGCCTTTGCCGTCAAAATGAGACAGCACTTTTAACCAGGGGGATTTATTTTCCATATATAGTTGTAGAGGTTTTATGACATATGCCAGTTAGTGTATATATTATTTATTATCTATAAGTTATTATCATTCAATATTGGAAAAACTGCCTTTAGTGCATCAAAAATTTCTTTGGGCTCCGATAATGCGGCCACTAACATCCTTGATTCAGATAGCTGCTCACTCACTTAACATCAATTTTCTTTCTTATAAATATTTTCAATGGTAGTTTCATTCAAAAAAGGTGCGAAATTATTTACCCAGATATAATCTTCAATTACAATGTTAATATTCTTTAGTAATATCTCGCGAAGTTCCTGGCTGGTATAGATAGTTTTGAATTTTCTTGTATAATAATTCGTGAGTGCAATTTCATTGCTTTCAACGTCATTGGCAAAACTTTCGTAGTCAATTTTTTCGCTGTCGAAATTAGCAATTTCCTGAAGAGTCTGATAATTGAAGTTATTGATCTCGCTTAATTGATAATTTAGAATAAGTCCTTTTGTGATAGGCAGATCAAATTCCTGGGATAAATTAGAATTCAAATCTGGATACCCTTTAGACTTTTTATCACTAATCGTGTAAATTAGTTCCTTGTGTAGCTTAAATTTTGGGTTGAAGATCAGACCAGGCTCATAACTTATTTCGTTGTAAAGGCCATTTTCATGAGTAAAGCAATAGCCCAAATTAATTTGGTCTTTTAACTTCAAAAATAATTTTTGAGAAAAAGGATGGTACGTTGATATGAGTTTGTTAGCAAACTCAAAATTTTCAGACAGCACTTCTACATTTGGATCAATGTAATTTTTATCGGTGAAGAATTTAAAAATTCTCGTATAGAAGCCTGCAATGCGAGTATCTGTTTCAACAACGATATTTTCAAAATTTTGATTGGCCTTATTTGTATAATTGTAGGATCCTGTAATAAATGTCTCGTTGTCTATAATCGAAAACTTGTTGTGGTTAAATTTTGAAATGTGCTGACGCCTCACCTCAATCCCGCTTTCTTCAAGATTGTCCAGATGTAAATCAAAGAAGTACTTTTGGTTGACATCATTGTTATCAACCAAAATCTGAATATCCAGATTTTTGAATTTCTTTAAATCAATTAATTTTGATATTATTCTTTTATTGGTAAACCAAGCGACAACAATTGTTATTGAACTCTTTGCCTTATCAAAGTGTTCAAGAATAACCTGCTCAATGTTTTGCGTGAATACTTCCATATTTCTGTTAACGTTGCGCCTGTAAACGAAAACTGCTGGTGTAAGTATACTTTGTTTTCTCCTCCATAATAAATTTTGCAGTAAAACGGCCTTACTTTAAAACTTAAAGCTACTTTACTGGCGGATAGTTTATATTATAAATTTAAGAATAAGGATTTGAATCTGTTTCTTTCAATTTCTTTCTCTTCCTCTTCGGAATCTATATTTCCTTCAAGAAGAACCTCACTGTAAAATAACTCCATCTTTCTTAATAAATTTTCTAAAGCCATTTGCTCTGAAGGTGTGAAATACATTTTATTCTTTAAGATAAACCCACGTAATGTCTCTATTTTGCCATCTATCTCATATAGTTCAATGGGAGTGTTTTTACTCAGAACCGTTCTAATTGAATCAATAGAAACATCCATCATGTTGTCTTTATCTACACAATCAGGATTTATATAGCTAGGGTTGACTTTTACTCTTAGTGATGTAGGCCCGACCCCATGTATTTCAGAATGTAAATCCGTATAGTTCCCGCAATGTGAGGTTTCAAATGTAATTTCATCGCCTTTGAATGCTCTGAAGAAATCCAGGGTTTTATCTAGTGTCAAATTATTAGCCATTATTTTGATGTATGTTTTTATTGGAATGAATAAAATTTAAATATGAATTCACGATTTTGAATTCGCAGATGCTTTCTAATTTTTGAAAGCACTAATTGTGAAAATTTCTCCCTGCTGGTCGAGTGATCCTATGGGAGAATAATTTTTTTGTGATAGGACAAAGTGCAGAAAGTTAGTTACAGTTACTCGTTCGTTATCGTCAGCAGTGCCTGCTTCTATATTACGAATTGAATTTGCTTCAGTCATGTTTTCAGGCAAAAGCTGAATCTTTACTACAAACCTTTTATTACCCAGGTTATTTTCATCAATTATTTGAAACTTCATAAGTTGTCGTTTAGTTGTTATTAGAGCATCCACTTAGCAAATGCAAGAGCTATTATTCCTAGAAAGACAAGAAGACCGCCTGCAAGGGTTAGCAGATTCTCCCAAAAAGGGGTCAGCAGGGAACTTCTATAATTTTTAAAACCTTCTCCTCCCAAAGAATTTCGACGATAGAATCTCCTTCTGCCAATAAAGAGTTTAAGGGCAATTCCTATAACCAGCGCTAAAACACCGAAAATAATAAGGACAGCATTATCTCTATTCATATGATCTCCTTTATAAGTACACTACGTTTCCGAGTATTGATTCTATTAATAATGAACGCTGAGTTCTAATAACCAATAAACGAATTTACAAAAAAATGCATTTATTTTTAACAAGTAATAAACACTATACCAGTTACTTCTATGAAAATGCTAAGTTTGTCATTTCGTTAATCATGGAAATTAATTCATCCACGGTCTGTGAATTTATTATGTCAGACTTTTTTGAATTTTCCAGGATATTAAGAACTTTGCTTTTCCCGTAGATTATAATTTGGTCTCCCTGCCCCGGCGTATAATTAAAACCTCCATTGGTGAGACTTATATATTCGATTTTTGCAGGAAATTCAGTTTCTAAATCGAATAAAACATATTCTTTCTTTCCTAACTGTAGTCGAATCTCACGGGCCATTTTCTCATCGCCCTTTAGTTCCGTTAGATATAATTTTGTGGTGTCCCTTTGAATTTTATTTTTTGATTTCCAATGCATGTCTTTTGCGTCTAGGTTTTTAATTCCAGTGTTTAAGAACCAAATCTACAAAACAGTTTTTTTCTTTTTTTACGGTTTTCCGTAACCTTGATTAAAGATTGCAAAATACTTCATTTTCTGATGAAAAGGTATGCGTATAAATACCTGTTTTTAGTTTAATTGGACACAAAAAAAGATGCCTAGGCATCTTTTTTAGAATATTCTTGAATTTTACTATTTAGCACTGTAGAGATTTCTAATTCCTTTCTTAGTAGCAATTAAAGTGTTGGTTGTGGCAAACCTTGCCAATATCACAGAAACATTTTTAGATTCGAAATCTAATTTATAAATTTCTGTCAGATTTTTAGTAACGTCGCTAGTTGACCTTGGATCTTTAAAATATCCACTCTGTATTAATGCTCTAATTCTTTGAGTTAATCTGGATTTTTCCATCCTATCAGGAGTAAGAGAATTTTTAGATTTAACTTCAAATTCTATATCCATCATCTCTTTTGGATGAATTCCTAGAGCAAAACATACTTCTATGAAATAGGAAATGGAGGTCTCAGATCCATTTTCTATATCAGAAATGGCATTATAACTAAAACCAGTCATTACAGCTAGATCTAAAATCTCCAGTTGAGCCTTGATTCTATAAGCTTTAATTCTTAAACCTAAAGTTTTTAATGCAGTTTCATTTTTATATCTAGCCATACCCAAATTGACAAATTCATTTAACGACAAAAAATATCTTTAAATGAAATTTTGTAGTTAAATAAAAGTTGTATATATTTGATTTTTAAAATAAATTTGCGATTCTTCATATAAAAATATTTGAAGCTTTCGCTTTGAATCCTGTTTCAAAAAACTTGGCAGTTTAAACCCACAGGATGATAAGTAGATTGCTCACGCTTACGGGCGTGGGCTCACTTATTTGTGGGTGGGTATGCCAAGTACCTTTGAAACAATAAGCTGAGTTCCGCGCCTATTTTTTTGGCTATACTTCAACTTTTCAAAGCTACTTCACGATCTAAGGATTGCATCTGTCATTGTTTAACCTTCAATTGGTTTGCTTATGGTGTAGTCTTTACTTTTATTAATAATGCCTGGCCCGTACTGGTATTCCCGCTGAATTAGTCGGGGGAAGGGTCAGGCTTATGCTATCAGCTTCGCCATTTACATTATCTGCAGGAGCGCAGACCTAAAATCCAATAACAGCTATTAACGTATTGAAATAACCAAAAAACCAAGTTATGCCTATGGTGAATTAATTAACAAGAAAAGCCTTCTAATACTCGTAGTGGAATATTCGTATAGAAGGCTAGAGAAAATCAAACTATTGTTCAATTTTAATCCTTTCTAAATTTATGAAAAATCTTTCATTTAACAAGGGCAGGCCTCACTGTCTTTGTATTTTTATTTTTGCCGTACTGCTATCCAATCAGATCAATGCATCCGAATTAAAGTTTGGAAGCTGTTTGGAGCAGATGCAACAACAGATTACCGGTACTGTTACTGATGCCTCGGGACCACTTCCAGGAGTAACGGTCATTGTGAAAGCAACTAATGTTTCTACAGTTACTGATGAAAAAGGTAATTTTTCAATAGCGGCTAATTCTGACGACATACTGGTGTTTTCATTTCTAAGCTATGCGTCGCAGGAAATCATTGTTGGAAGCGAGACTTCAATAAAGGTACTATTGTCAGAAGATAGTACAACGCTTAAAGAAGTGACAATCAATGCTGGTTATTATTCGGTTAAGGATAAGGACAGAACTGGCAGTATTGCGAGGATTACTTCTAAGGACATTGAAAAACAACCTGTAACAAATCCTTTGGCCTCAATGCAGGGTCGTATGTCAGGAGTCAATATTAGTCAATCGGCAGGAACACCGGGCAGCGGTTTCAGTATTCAGATCCGGGGTATCAACTCACTCCGCGGTGATGGTAACGACCCTCTATATATCGTTAATGGAGTACCATATGCTTCACAGTCATTAGGAAACAGCGATGTATCAGCAGGGCAGTTTGGTGGATTGTCCAATCCCATCAGTAATATAAATCCGGCCGACATAGAAAGTATTGAAGTACTTAAAGATGCGGATGCCACAGCAATTTACGGATCACGGGGTGCAAATGGCGTTGTACTCATTACAACAAAAAAAGGAAAATCCGGGAGGACAAAGTTCGATGTGCAAACCTATACTACAATTGGAAAGATTACTAAAAAAATGGATTTGCTGAATACGCAGCAATACCTTGCTATACGCTCAGAAGCATTTGCTAACGACGGCATCAGCGATTATCCGGATGATGCCTATGATATTAACGGTACATGGGACCAGTCAAGATACACTGACTGGCAAAAGGAATTAATTGGCGGTACAGCTAATATTTATAACACGCAGTTTTCCGTTTCAGGAGGCTCAGCCGGCACACAATTTTTGTTGAGCGGTACATACCGTAAAGAAACAACTGTTTTTCCCGGTGATGCACATTTTTATCGTGGTGCAGTCTCGGCCAACATAACCCATCGGTCTGAGGATGATAAATTCAGCTTGACCTTTACGGCCAATTACACGGGTGATAAAAATACGCTGCCCGGTACTGACCTTACCCGTCTGGCTTATACATTAGCACCAAACGCACCGGCACTATACGACCCTTCAGGCAATTTAAACTGGGAGAATGGATCGTTTGAAAACCCACTGTCTTACTTAAATGGTACATACATTAACTCTGCAAATACACTTCTTGCCAATGCTCTGCTATCCTACAAACTTCCTGCAGGTTTTGAAGTACGTACTAGTCTAGGTTTCAGTGACGCCCAATTATCAGAAGAACGTTCGCTCCCAAATACAATGTATAACCCTTTTTATGGCCTGACAAGCGATGCATCTGAAATGGTAGTCAATGACGGAAAACGCCGTTCATGGATAGTCGAGCCTCAACTGAATTGGCAGAAAAAATGGCAAAATTTTCAAATTAATGTGCTTGCTGGGACAACTTTCCAAATGCAGAAACAGAAGGCCTTTGCACTCGATGCATATGGGTTTGCGAGTAATGCACTAATGAATAGTGTCGCTGCGGCAACCACGATAACAGTCTTAAATGACAGCCAGTCTGAATATAAATACAATGCAGTTTTTGGACGTATAAATCTTTCCTTAAAGGATAGGTATATATTAAACATTACCGGCCGCCGTGATGGCTCAAGCCGCTTCGGTCCTGGAAATCGTTTTGCTAATTTCGGTGCTCTTGGCGCAGCCTGGATATTTTCAAATGAATCATTGTTAAGTAAGGACAATTCTATTTTGAGTTTTGGAAAACTGCGCGCAAGCTATGGGATAACCGGAAATGACCAGATTGGAGATTATCAGTATTTAGATACGTATCAGGTAACACCAAATCTATATGATGGTGTCGTCGGTATTCAGCCAACCAGGCTTTTTAACCCTGATTTCGGATGGGAAACCAATAAAAAATTGGAAGCGGCAATAGAACTGGGTTTTTTAAAAGACCAGATTTTCATCACGGCGGCTTACTTTCAAAACCGGTCATCCAATCAGTTGGTAGGTATTCCCCTGCCAGCTACAACGGGCTTTCCGTCATTACAGTCTAATCTTGATGCCACAGTTCAGAACACAGGCTTGGAGCTGGATTTGCGTTCAGTTAATTTGAAGTCAGAAAATTTTACATGGACAACCTCTTTAAATTTTACGCTGCCAAAAAACAAACTTTTAGCGTTTCCCGATCTTGACGCGTCGACCTATAAAAACAAATTTATAATTGGCCAATCCATATACATCCGAAAACTTTATCATTATACTGGCCTTGATCCTGCCACTGGTTTGTACACTGTTGAGGATGTGAATAGCGACGGTAAAATTACAGCAGCTGGCGATCTGAAATCCTTTATAGATTTTTCGCCTAAATATTACGGCGGTATTACCAATCAGCTTTCCTATAAAAACCTAACCCTTGATTTCTTATTTCAATTTGTCAAACAAAAAGGTGCCGGCACAGCATCACTTTTTCCAGTAGCTGGATCATTCTCAAATCAGCCGGTACAGGCTATGAATCATTTTCCGCAGGATGGTACGAATGCTGCAAATCAGCTTTATACCACTGGTGTAAATGCAGATGCGCTTAGTGCCAACGACAATTATACCCTCAGCGACGCTATGATTCAGGATGCATCTTTCATACGGTTAAAAAGTCTGAGTTTGTCTTATACAATCCCGTTGCTATGGTCAAAAAACGTTAGCACTAAAATATATGTACAGGGACAAAACCTGCTGACATTCACAAAATACAAAGGAGCAGATCCCGAAAACCAATCTGCCAATTACATTCCTCCTTTAAAGCAATTTACATTGGGCGTCCAATTAACTTTTTAACTTAAAATCTTCGACATGAAAACTCAATATAATTCTACTAAACAAAGAACTTTCGATCTGGGCTTTCAAAGCATCGTATCTGCACTTATTTTGCTGCTAATTTTCTCCTGCGACAGTTTTACAGATGTTGATATGCCAAAGTCAGAACTAACGGGTTCGGCGGTCTATCAGGATGCGGCTACTGCTAAAGCAGCGTTGGCCGATATCTATGCAAGGCTCAGGGAAGGTGGTGTTGCTTCAGGTACATTGGTAGGCGGAACGTCAATGATGGCAAATTATTCGGATGATATGGACTTTTATGGTACCAACACAGTCTTTGAACAGTTTGGTAAGCATACAATATTACCGTCAAACTCAACTCTTTTAACATTGTGGAGTGTTCCCTACAGTGAAATTTATGCAATTAATGCCGTTATTGAAGGCATAGAGGCTTCAACAGCTATAACTGGAGAAGATAGAAATAGATTGCTTGGTGAGTTAATATTTTTGCGTGCCTTTAATTATTTTTATCTCGTAAATATTTTTGGAGATATTCCCTATGTGACTTCTACTGACTACCAAATAAATGCTGTAATTCCCAAAACACCTGCTGTGCAGGTGTGGCAGAATATAATTAGCGATCTTAGAGCGGCGGAAGAACTTTTACCCGAAACCTATCCAACCGAAGAACGTATAAGGGCAAATAAAAGTACAGCTCAGGCGATGCTGGCTCGTGCCTGTCTATACACAGGAAATTACCAGCAGGCAGAAGCATACGCTTCGATAGTTATAAATAATCATGTATATGTTGTAGAAGCAAATCCTTCCACGGTTTTTTTAGCGGGGAACCAGTCTACTATTTGGTCATTCCATCCAGGAATCGCAGGGCATAATACAAATGATGCTGTCACTTATAATTTTACAAGTGGGCCACCTTCAAAACCTGCCTTGTCTTCTAGCCTGTATAATTCATTTGAGGCGGGTGATCTTAGAAAATCACAATGGATAAAGACCGTTGTGAATGGCCCTAACATTTGGTATAGGCCATACAAATATAAAGAGACAACATCAACACAGCCTTCTCAGGAATACACAATTATCCTGCGGTTAGAAGAACAATATCTCATCCGTGCAGAAGCACGTGCAATAAGCGGGGATATATCAGGGGCAATGCAGGATTTAAATGTTACCCGAAACCGTGCAGGCTTAGCCAATACCTCAGCAGCATCAACAGCGGATTTAAGAACCGCCATTTTACAGGAAAGACGGCTGGAGTTTTTTACCGAACAGAGCCACCGCTGGTTTGACCTCAAACGCACCGGAAATGCAGCAAATACTTTAAGCATGATAAAACCGGGTTGGCAGGATACGGACATTCTCTTCCCAATACCTGAATCTGAATTATTGCTAAACGACAATCTATTGCCACAAAACCCGGGATATTAAAATGAAAGTACCATATATATATACAATTGTGGCGGCGTTCTTCACCATGGCAACCTACGCGCAGTCAGGCAGACTTAAACTAACACCCAGCGATTTTGAAAAATGGGGCACGCTTTCAGAAGAAAAAATATCTCCGGATGGCAAATGGGTATCGTGCAAAATGAAATATGAATCCGCAAAAGATACACTTTTTGTAATCAATGCGATGACTAATAAAAAAGAAAATTATCCAGGTGCAGTTTCACTCACATTCAGTCCTGATTCTAAAAGCTACACCATTAAATATCCGGCCGGCAAAACATCGCTTCTTGAATTTAAAACCAATAAGTCGCTATCTTATTTCGATGTTGATCGGTTTGATTTTATTTCAGGTGGCTATCTGGTGCTGACCGAAAATCAGCTGAAGGAGAAAAACCTTCAATTGTTTGACAGCAAAAATAAGTTGCAGTGGCAGATTAATAATGTAGTTGATTATAACCTTGCAAATAGCCAAAGGCTGGCAATAATTACTGAAAACGGTGTTTCACTTGTGAATCTGTTCGCAAAAATGCCTCCAGTAGAAATTATTTTTGACAAACAGTCTAAATTCAGCAGACCAACATGGAGCCTGAATGAAAATAGTTTTGCCGTTTTTAGTCAATCTGTAACGGCTTCTGACAGTATAAAAATTGTTCATCATAATTGCTTAAATGGGAAAACAACTTTTCTTAAAAGCCGTGATGTACGATTTAATGGCACACCATTTAACATAGAACCGTACAAAATGGTTGTATCAGAAAACAACAAGCAGGTATATTTATTGCTTACAGATATCAAAGAGAAAAAGGATGAAGGAAAAGTAGTCGAAGTGTGGGATTCATCGACGCTGCATGAATACCCTGAAGAGGAACTTTTAAAGGATACTGAAACCCATCCCTATCTTACGATTTGGAACGTTGAGACGGGTAAATTGCAAAAACTTGACGATGGGGATTTCATCAATACAAAAGTTTTGCCTTACGGTACATATGCAGTTTCAGCATCTAAGTCATCAATTGTATCCAGAACATCTGAGTTTGCACCCACTGATTATTACAGCATAGACCTGAGAAATGGAAAGAATACTTTGATTGCACGTCAATGTTCTACCGTAGTAGGTGCTATAAAGGTGAGCCCATCTGGCAGGTATATAGCTTATTTTAAAAATGGACACTATTATATATTTGACAACGAAACCGGTAAAGTATTAAATATAACAACTGCATTGTCTGTTGATTTTAACGATGTTGAATTTGATCGTGCAGGAATTAATCCCGGATACAGAATCCCGGGGTGGACCTCCGACAGTCGCTACGTAATTCTTTACGACCAATTTGATATCTGGCTTTTTTCTCCTGATGGAAAAGTTTCAAGAAAAATTACAAATGGGCGAAGTATCAAAACGCAATTTCGTCTTGAAATTCTAAGGAGCGATATGCAATATGAGGATGTAGGTCAATTATCTAGGGAAACAATAAATATTCAGGAGGGAATCGTGATTACTGCTAGAGGTAGTGATTACTCATCAGGATTTTATTGGTTTAGTGAAACAGAAGGCCTGAATAAATTTTACCATGGCAAGTACAGAACAAAAAGGTTTGCAAAGGCTAAAGATACTTCCAAATACATTTATTCCGACGAAACTGATTCCCGCCCGCCACGGCTAATGCTAATGGATAAGACAGGAAAAGAGCCCCGAATAATTTATCAATCCAATAAACATTATACCAACTATAAGTGGTCAAGATCAGAACTTATTACTTATAATAATGCTCATGGTGATGCTCTGCAGGGAGTATTGATGTATCCCTCAAATTACCAGGCTGGCAAAAAATATCCAATGGTAGTATATATTTATGAAAGATTATCACAGACAGTGTATGATTATATTAACCCTGTAGTAAGTAATCCCATTGGGTTTTCACCACCAACTTATCTTCATGATGGCTATTTTGTACTAATGCCTGATATAAAGTATGAAATCGGAAGTCCCGGACCATCTGCAGTTGATTGCGTGACCTCAGCGGTAAAAAGTGTATTAAGGGGAAATATTATTGAGGAAAATCATATAGGATTATTGGGGCATTCATATGGAGGATTTCAGTCAGCATTTATCATTACACAAACCCCTATTTTTGCTGCTGCGGTCGCAAGCGGTGCAATAACGGATCCGGTAAGCTCTTACCTAACAAAAAATTTTGAAAGATACCGTTCCGAAAATTGGCGGTTTGAAGACCATCAATATCGTATGGAAAGTTCGCCTTTAAATAATTGGGAAGGCTATATTAAAAATTCAACAATCGCTCATGCGACAAATATTACAACACCGTTACTAAGCTGGAACGGCAAAAACGATAGTGCAGTCAATTTTGAGCAGGGACTCGAATTGCATCTTGCTTTACGTTCATTACATAAGCCAAATCTGTTTTTACTTTATCCAGATCAGGGTCACATTTTGACTGATCCTCGTGCACAACTTGATCTAACGATGCGTGTAAAAGGTTGGTTTGATAAGTATCTGAAAAACAAACGAAACTAAATTTGAAAGCAATGCAGAATCATGTGACTCTGCATTACTTTTCTTACCTAATTAAGGTTTTCTCCAAAGGGCAGAACTGCAGCTTGTATTTGACAATTTTCTGTAGACATTTTGTCCTTCAAATTGACAAGCCGTAGTCTCGGTATCATCCTGACACTCAATTTTTGGCGTACAGATTCCGTTTACCTTGTAATGCCCCATTACTGGAGCCAAGGAATCAGCCTCAGTTGCAGACACACTGCTAAATGCAAATGCACTGAATATGGCAGTCATAAATGCCATAACTGGAAAAATAGTTTTAAAAATTCTAGTTTTCATAATAATGTAATTTAAAAATGATGATCTACTCTTTTACAGGTTTTCGACCGTTCCCTGATACTGCGCTGTATATTGTTATTTCTTCTTCTTATAAGGTGTAGCGTCAAAATCATACACGGTTAAAATTCGTCCTGCTAACGTGTAAATTTTATCATTGCCTAAAACAAATTCATCTACTTTTATGCCTTTTTTATCATATAAATAAAAACTAAACATGTAGGATTTATCAAGAATATTATAGACATCAACAATCGAAGCTTCTTCCCACATGGATTTTTCTTCGAATTGCCCAATTAAATTTGAATTGATGTAAAGAAAATCTCCATTGGTAGCTGAAACTTTGTTTACAATTCTCATCGGCGATGCAATTTTTCTTGCCTTGAGACGCTTCACATATGCAACTTTTATTTTAGCCTTCGAAGTTGTATCGATTGTATGTCCTGTGTTTTTTTCCGATAAGGAAGTATTGGTTATCAGGTATTCGTTTCGATAGTAATAAACGTAGATGAGCTTTTGGTATTTTTTGTTAAACAGCAGTTTTCCATCTGTATCAAAAAAACCGTCAATCTGCTTATCTAGAAGTTTTTTGTTCAAATTAAGGCTGTTACCTCCTTTTGTTCGCTGCATTATTCCAATTATGCTTTCATTTTCATCTGCGCTGATTGCTCGGATAGCCGCGTGACTAGAGTCTATTGGTACAAAAAAATTATAATAAGCTAATTTATCGATCCATATTTCGGCCTTCCAATCCGCAATATTCCCGCTAAAAGTGAAGGCTTCGTGTCCATCATAGACATAAAAGTACGGTGGGTTTACAGCCACCCTTAAACTTTTGAAACGTCTGTTGGGCTCATTTGTAGTTATGGTTCTCGTTATGACAGTTTTTAAGTCCTGGTCAAACTCAAATACTTTCAGCGGATCACGATTATCACAGATATAGACTTTGCCATTACCCACTCCGGCAATATAAGACTTTGATTCCAGTTCAAAGTCTTTGACAAACTCTGCTGGAGTTCCGTAGAATCGTCGCGTAAAATTGTTTCGGTGATGAATCATATCTTCCGAAATCAGAAATAAAGTGCACATGGTTGCGGTTCCTGCAACTGTTAGTACAGCCATCTTTATACTAGGAACATTGGTACTCTGCTTAGGATTCAACATACTTTGATAGAGTATCCCTGGAATAGCAATCAAACAAAATGCAATGTTGAATAACAAATGTTCTTTCCATCCAAGTTTTTCAAGAATTCCACCGCACGAGCAGGGTACAAACGGACTGAAATTTAAGATAATGACTATATAAATGCTAAACATAACCATGAGGCAAAATGACAGATAAAGCCCTGTGAGTCTTGTTTTCTGACTGAAAAGCAGACCGGCGATAATCACCTCAGAAACAGGTATCAGCCATGATATAGGGCCGGCGAAAGAACTTAAGAGAGGTGATTGTGCCAATTGGACCTGAAAGCCTTCAAAATCTATAAATTTGTTTACCGCCGCATATACAAATAGCAGTATATATAGACAGCTGATTATTTCAACTATAATTATTTTGTGAGCAGCAGATAACTTCATATTCTTCCATTTAAGTTAATGGATAATTTCCTTTATCAAACGGTTATTTATACCGGACATCATCATCGTCCTGAAGTCAGAACCCAAATACCATTTAAATAATAGTATTTTGCAAATGCTAAGTTATTTTGATTATCTCTAAGCATTGTTATCAAAAACGAGCCAAAATGTATAAAAAACGATCCATTTTTATTCCAAATGCTAAAGCATAAAAAAAGCTGACATATGCCAGCCTTACCAATTAAAGTGTTATTGATTTACTTCTGTAGCTCTAACCTTCGAATGTCTTTTTTCAATTCCATAAACATTTCCTCAATACTAATTGGAATGTTACTAACACGTTTCTTATCATTTTTTCCAACATTACATTTGTACTCCCAGATCTGGTCAATTTCAGATGCCTTGACTTCATAAGGTATATAAAAAGATTCGTCTGATTCGACCACCAGCAAATTTCTTTTATTTTTATTCAGTCGCTTGTAGACGATGCCATCATTTTTAGTCATAATTATATATGTCCTTCCATCTACCACTTCACCAAGTCGCTCAATATATTTCCCTACTATCACATCACCATCTTCGTGTGGGGGCATTGAATCTCCATCAACTGTAAATCCCCGATGAAGTCCTGGCCCTAAAAATGGCAATGAGATTCGAGGTAGGCTCTCGATATATTCCGGATCTGAATATCCATTCATATATCCTGCTTTGGCTTTTTGCGTAACAATTTCTATGAAATTTTCACCATTATCACTCACTATGACCGGTAGTAACAGCTTATTGTTTTCAAGCGTAACCAATTCGTCTATTTTTATTTTTCTTATATCGACGCATAACAGAATATCAATACTAACCTCGTAATATTTTGATATTCTTTTCAATATTTCATAGGGTGCTTCAGAGGTCCCGTCTTCATACTTTGCATACCGTCCACGCGTGATTAGAAGGCTTTCAGCAACCTTTTCCTGCGAAATTTTCTTTTTTAGCCTTAGGCTTCTGATGTTGTCTGAAAATAAAGACATGTTGTTTTTGTTACAAATTGTATCAGCAAATATAATTTATTTGTTACAATCTGTACTAATTTTGTATGGTACAAAAATGAAAATTATGGGAAGGGCAATTGTACATATGGACTTGGATACATTTTTTGTGTCCTGCGAGAGGCTGACCGATTCGAGATTGAATGGTATTCCGCTGATTATTGGTGGTGGTGAAAGAGGTGTTGTGGCCTCCTGTTCTTATGAAGCGCGCACTTTTGGGGTGCGCTCTGCAATGCCTATAAAAATGGCTCTCCGACTATGTCCTCAGGCAAAAGTGATGAAGGGAGATATGGAGCTCTACTCCAGGCTGTCACACACGGTTACGGAAGTTATTGAGGAAAAAGCTCCAGTTATGGAAAAAGCTAGTATCGATGAATTCTATCTTGATATAACGGGTATGGATAAGTTTTACGGCTCATACACATGGACCAACGAACTAGCACAATCAGTTACAAAAGAAACAGGTCTGCCCATAAGTTTTGCCTTGTCTGTCAACAAGACTGTATCTAAAATTGCCACTGGTGAGGGAAAGCCTAAAGGCAATCTTGAAATATCAGAAGAGATGGTGAAACCATTCCTGAATCCGCTCTCCATAAGAAAAATACCAATGGTAGGCGATGCTACTTTCCAACTGCTATCACGCATTGGCGTGAGAAATATCCAAACACTTTCTGAAATGCCTGCGGAAGTATTGCAGCAGATGATAGGCAAAAACGGAATCGAATTATGGAAAAAAGCAAATGGTATAGACAACAATCCTGTAGAACCTTATACAGAACGCAAATCTATTTCTACCGAAGATACTTTTTTGCAGGATACAATTGATGTCAATATGATGAAAAGCATACTTCAGGGTATGGTAGAGAAGCTGGCTTTTCAGCTTCGCTCTGAAGAATGGCTTACCTCAACAGTAACCATTAAAATACGATATGCAAATTTCGATACTGAAACCAAACAATGTAAGGTTCAATATACTTCTGCTGACCATATACTGATTAAGTGTGTAGTGAATCTGTTTGATAAGCTATACCAGCGCAGGATGCGTCTTCGTCTTATTGGCATCCGCTTCAGCGGTCTTGTAAGAGGTACCTACCAGATCAATATGTTTGAGGACACCGAAGAAATGCTTTCGCTTTACCAGGCTATGGACAGGATGAAGACCCGCTATGGTTTTGATGCTGTTATGCGTGGAGGCGGTGCTATTCTAAAGCCTAATAATAAAGCCGAAATATTAAAGAGAAAAAAGTAAGCTATGTATCTTAACTGTCATTCTTTCCACAGCCTTCGCTATGGCACAATCCCTGTTGAGGAATTGGTATGTCAGGCATCGAATTGCGATGTAAAAGCAATGGCGCTAACCGACATCAATACGGTAACTGGAGTCTATGATTTTATCAAATTATGTAAGGCTGCAGAAATAAAACCTTTGGTTGGTATAGAATTTCGTTTCGAGCATGCATTGCGATATATAGGTCTTGCCATGAATCGTGAGGGATTGGGCGAAATGAATCGGTTTTTAACGCAGCATAATTTTGAGAATTTGCCCTTGCCGGAAATAGCTCCCGCTTTTGAAAATGTTATAGTTATATACTCGCTTAATAATGCACCCCAAATTTTAAATGAACATGAATACATCGGAATAAAGGTTGATGAGCTTTTACTGCTGTTCCAAGAGAAGTGGAAAACCAAGCTTGATAAAATGATGCTATTGCACCCCGTTACTTTTAAAAGTAAGAAAGAATACAATTTGCATAAAATATTACGGGCAATCGACCTCAATATTTTAGGTTCTAAATTATCTACAAAGGATTACTGCACTAACTTAGAGACAATGATGCCGCTTTCGCAACTATTGGAAAAGTATACACAGTATCCTTCTATCATTCAAAATACTCAAAAGATTATTGAACAATGCAATTTTGAATATGAATTTGGATTGCCACGCAACAAAAAATACTATACAAAAAGCCGCAATGAAGATATGCAGCTGCTGAGGCAGATCGCTTTGCAGGGGATGGTAAAAAAGTATGGCGCGGATAATGCAGTTGCTGTTGAACGTGTCAATAAAGAACTAAAGGTAATAGAAGAACTGGAGTTCGGCGGTTACTTTCTTATAACTTGGGATATTATTCGTTATAGCAGCAGCATGGGTTTTTTGCACATAGGACGCGGCAGTGGAGCGAACAGTATAATCGCTTACTGTCTAGGTATTACCGATATCTGTCCTATTGAACTTGACTTATACTTTGAACGGTTCCTAAATGTAAACCGCAAGAGTCCCCCAGATTTTGATATTGACTGGTCTTGGAAAGAGCGTGATATAATACTGGAATATATTTTTAAACGCTATGGAGCCGATCATGTAGCTTTTTGCGGCACCAATGTTGAATTTAAATATAAGTCAATATTTCGGGAAGTTGGCAAAGTTTTCGGTCTGCCGAAAGAAGAACTTGATGCCTTGGCTAAAAACCCCATGGAGCTTCATGATACGAATAAAGTAGTAAGGATGGTGCAAGACTACGGGATGATGCTTGAAAAATACCCCAACCAAAGAAGCATGCATTCTTGTGGGATATTGATTTCTGAGGAGCCTATCACGAATTTTACCGTTCTGGAAATGCCTCCGAAAGGATTTCCAATTGTTTTGTTCGATATGCATACAGCCGAAGAAATAGGTTTTGAAAAGTTTGATATATTAAGCCAGCGAGGTATAGGTCACATTGACGATAGTGTAAAGCTAATACAAAAAAACCGTGGCATCAATGTCAATATCAGAGATACTTCGCTCTCCAAAGATGAATCAACGGCTAATGAATTTTTGGGCCGTGGAAAAACTATTGGCTGTTTTTATATCGAAAGCCCTGCAATGCGTGGACTGCTTAGAAGACTAAACTGTAATAACTATAAAACTTTGGTGGCAGCATCATCTATTATCCGTCCAGGAGTTGCCCAAAGCGGGATGATGAAAGAATACATTTTCAGACATAACAATCCTAACCAATTTGAGTACTTCCATGAAGTATTTGAGCAGCAACTTGGTGAAACCTACGGTATAATGGTATATCAGGAAGATGTTATAAAAATCGCATTGCACTACGGCGGGCTTCCTGCTGCCGATGGGGATATACTAAGAAGAGCCATGAGTGGTAAAGGCAGGTCAAAGGCTGCTCTCCAAAAAGTCAAGGATCATTTTTTTGAATGTTGCTTAAAGCAAGGACATCCGTTAGAACTTAGCCAGGAAATTTACCGTCAGATCGAATCATTTGCCGGATACTCTTTTTGCAAAGCTCACTCGGCATCTTATGCGGTGGAGAGTTACCAGAGTCTGTATCTTAAGGTGCATTATCCAGTAGAGTTTATGGTCGCCGTAATCAATAACCAAGGAGGTTTTTACAGGACTGAAGTATATGTACATGAAGCAAGAATGTCTGGTGCAACCATTAACAATCCTTGCGTAAATAAAAGTGAATATGAGACCTCCTTATATGGTATTGATATTTACCTGGGGCTGATGCATCTTGAAGGACTTGAAACTAAAATCGCTCAGCAAATAGTATCCGAACGTGAGGTAAATGGAGAGTACCTCTCATTAGAAAATTTCATAAATAGGATCCAAATAGGGATTGAAAGCATTCAAATCCTAATTTTTATCGGCGCATTTCGATTTACGGGAAAAACCAAAAATCAACTGCTTGTAATCGCTCGTTTGATACTGGTAAATTTTAAACCGGAGAACAGAAATCTTATGCTAATACAGGAACCTGTTAAAGAATATAGCCTTCCTAAACTCGAACGCTCAGAATTCGAAGATGCCTTTGATGAAATTGAGCTGTTGAGTTTTCCAGTTTCATGTTCACCATTTGACCTGCTACAGACAAAGTTCAGGGGTGATGTATTAGCAAAAGATTTATTACAGCATCATAAGAAGCAAGTTCGCATGTTAGCCTACCTGATTTCCCGTAAGCATGTTCCAACAAAAATGGGAGCCATGTACTTCGGAACGTGGATAGATGCAGAAGGCGAATTGTTCGACACAGCGCATTTTACCGGAAGCCTAAAAGAATATCCATTTCAAGGTGGGGGCTGTTATCTGCTTTTGGGAACCGTTGAGGTTGATTATCATTTTCCTACAATAACAATTTCGAAAATGGCTAAAATGCCATTTATATCTGATCCGCGTTATTCCAATGCAGATGAGAGGCAGTTTAAGGTACACGAGCAGATTAAGGAAGATGTTAGTATGACTCATAGGCAACCATATCCACAGGAGCATGAAATTAATCTTCCAAGGCATAAGATGATTAAAGAATTTTAAACTCAAGTGGTAGAGTTATTTTCAATGAAAATTTATTATTTCTTGCATGGAATACGAACCGATAAAGTAAAAAGTTATTGTTAGTAATCGCAACGCAAATGTTTGATAGCACGATATCTCGAAAATTAAATTAAATTAAAATATTTTTCAGAATAAAATAATCGTTAACGCTATACAGTCTAAGCATTTAGTATAATGAGAATTATCTAGATATTTTAGACGTAAAAACTTAAAAAAATGCTATGTTTGTTATTTAAAAATTTAAATGGATAAGGTTATTTTTATCGCAAGTTTGCATCGCCCTTTCAGCCAGCAGTTGAAAACAACTAAATGGGTATGCGACTTTATTGCGTCATCAAAAACCAACATCCAAAGTTCACAATTAAATTTAGAATTTTATTACTATCTAATAAATATACTTTACAAAGAATATCAAAGAGAAACTCCAACAGAATTTAATGGTCTTCCGAGCGATTCTGCAGTATATAACATATATGAATATTTAAAAACAAAAAGCAAAACAAAATTCATAGAGGAAATACCAGGTATAATAAAATCACGTAATACAGCACTGGAAAGACAAATTTATTCTACTTATAAAGCAGCCTCATATTTTGTTAACCTTGCCAAGGATAAATTTGGATTAGTTGATGATAAGAATAAGTTGACTTATACGGGGAATTCTTTGATCGCAATAAGGTCCAATTTTTATAAGCTTTCGACAGTTGAAAAAGAATTTTTTTTTGTGAGAATTTTGGAGGCAGATTTTCATTTATTTTTAACTCTCTGTCTGTTTAATAAATTGGAAAAGAAATATTCTTTAAAAGGGACTATTGATGAGCAATTAGATTTTATAGATAAATTTCTAAAAATTAGTCATTTCAAATTCACATCTGCAAGCTTATCTAATTATAACATTGTCAGAACATATTGGGCAGAAATTATTGGAGTATTGAATAGCCAAGGAAATATTCGTAAAAAATACATTGACATTATTAATGATAATGAAAAGTTTCGAGAATCATTTTTGAATCTAAGTGGCTTGTTTTTAAAATTTGAAAAGGAAAATTTTAAGAGTAAAATATCTTACCATACCCGAAAAGCTATCTTTGTAAAAAGTTACAAAAATTGTCTCAAGCAAAATATTAGTGATTTGGGGTATATTAATTTGTATGATATCAAGCAACAGATGCGAATATCATCGCAGAACTTTCAAGTTTTTTTAGCCGAATTTTATGAGCTTGAAAAAAATAATCTCAGTATTTTTTTTAATAATACTGTAAATTCAATCGACAGACGGGAACGGTTTTATATTAGAAACAGACCAGTCATTAAAATAAAAATAAAATAGTATGGAAATCAAAACACTTTGGGAGAAACTCTCTCTACCATCAGACAGAATGAGTACATTTAAAAAAGATATTGCTGAAGGTAAGGTTCCTGAACTTCCATTTTATATAGTTGGACAAGACAAACTAAAAGCTACGATCAAACAACGTGTTGAACAGATCGACCAATCCCGAATGATAACTAATTTGATTATTGCCGAGTATGGTAATGGCAAAACAAATTTGCTAAAATATCTGGAGCTATTTTTTAAAACTCATAATGATTTAGGGATTTCTGTGCAGTATTCTAGGGCTGATGTTGAGAGAACTGATCTCGTAATTTTCTTGCTAAAAATCATTCAAGACAAGTATCTGCATGAACTTATAAGAATAGTAAAAATATTGCGTGAAACACCTGAAGTAATTCCAGGCCTTGCCAATAACTTTGATAGTAACTTCAGGGAAATTGAAGAATATACTAATAAGCTGTTTGTAAAAGATATAGACGATCAAATTATAACGGAAATTTTGTATTTAGGTACTGGAAGACTAAGCAATAAAAGATATTTCGACAAATTAAAAATAGAGCAGTTGAGAGATTTTAATAGGAGAGAAATACTAGTATTGTTTCTGAATATTCTTTCACAAGATAAAAAGTTTATAATTTTTGCGATTGACGAGATTGAGAAAATAAGAGAAAAATCAAAAATTCGTTTCAACCATTTCCTAACCTCTTATCGCGAGTTGGTTGATCTTTTTAATCAGATTAACGGTCATTACCTAATTGTTAGTTTTACAGATAGTATTGGATCTTCTGAGATAAGCAACGCTAACAATGCATTGTATACAAGAATTAAGGGAGATATTGCACATATTGAGCCTTTAAAATCGAAAGACGACATTCAGAATTTGATTGGATATCTTAATGAACTATTTGATACCAAAAAAGACATCAACGATATTTATACTGGACTTTCAAAGAGAGATGCAACAAATAACCGTAGTGCCATACAAGAAATATCAAAATTACTTTATGCACAAGAATCCACGGAGTCATTAGACAAAATGTTGGCAGATGTTGAGCTTACGGATTTATTTACCTCAACATCAACTAAGCTTGACAATGATGAGGCCTTTAAAAATATGCACAGAAAGTTCTTTGATCCGCTAGAATATTACATTGAATCATTAGGACAGAATTCTGATGGTCTTAACAAGCAGGAAAGAACTTTCATTGATATTGACAACGAGAAAGTACACTACTTCATTTTTAATACTTATTTAGAAGATTTTGAAAACGAAAAAATCAAGATAAAATATCTGATCGATGACAATCCAGGATATTCGATAATTGTTTATGCTCCGATTACTCTTGAATTAACGCACAGCAAACTTGACATAGATGAAGAGAATCTTTCTATCATCGATGTAGAGCCTAAACATTTATTTGTACTGCTCGTTATGTACAGAGACAACTTTGACTTACAGCCGCAGATAGCAGATCTTATTTCAAATTATTCACGTCAAAAACTATAGGAATGTTTGATAATAAAAGCAACATAACCCATTATATCTATAGGATTCAACTTGAAGGTATAATAAAAGCTATTTGTGATATTTCCTTTGATATTGGAACACAGATACAAGATATTATAGTTATTAAGGATAAAGACAAAGGCTTCACAATTGAAGATCTTTTTGTCGACGATTTTATTAAAGAGATCAATGTCAGGCCAGAATCTTTATCTGACCAAACATCAGAATCTGGCGAAGTTGTTCTTGGATTAACCCCAGATCAGTTTTTCTCTCGTATAGCTGACCATTTTAATAGTGAATTGTTTTATTTAGAAGAATTTTTGCAGGCGTTGTCTGATTCCTCGATACTTTTTATAAATAAAAAGGAAAACCGTTTCATTGGATTAAACGATTCTGCAAAAGACAGGTTAATCCCAGCATTAAAAGGCGCCAAAATTCTAAAAACCCTTATTTTACAGTTAAAAAGCGAAAAGATTAAAGGAAGTTTACAAAAAATCGATATGTTTGAAAACGATTTTTTCTACAGATCAACAATACAATCAAACAAACAGGAAAGCCAGCCATTATTGGTGTGCATTCCCCAATCTCTTCTTAATCGGGCAACGCTTAAAGCTGAATTTGTAGATCGTTATGATTTTTGGTTAAACTTCGAGCTTTACCACTCCTCATATGGTATTGACCTAGCAGCTATTGAAGAATATAGCTTACTGACTGATGTAGAGAACGAATTAGAAGTTGGCCTTTTAGTGGGTGACTATTTGCTACCTTATCCAAATGTAGATTTGATAAAGTATATATCAGAAGATAAAAAGCTTGAATATTATTGGATGCTTCTGGAAAATACATACAGCATCAAGCCAGCGGTAGAACTGAAAAAAGATACCGTAATAAAAGATTTTACCGATCTCAGTAGAGATGTGGAGCTGAATCAGCTACTTTCATACTTAAAAAATAACTTCTATATAAGCGATAAGTCGCTAATAAAGGAAAAATTTATAAAGTTCTTTAATGAAGTTGTAATAGTGGAAAACCTTGATTTCTTAAGTGAATATCAATTTCTTTTGTCACCCGAAATGGCACAAGAAACCACATTAGGAGTATATAGTACAGAAAAAAAGGGAGATAGTTACAATCTTTTGCATTGGATAAATCATAAGACTACCAATAAGCTTGACCACTTTAGAAAAACAGTGCCAACTGTAAAGGCGAAAAAAATAATTTTCACATTGAAGCCTGCCATTTGTTATTATTTTTTACTCAAGTATTTTGAAGATATTCTTGAAAGTATTTTAGTAGAAAATAAGTATGTATATCTAGCAAACCATAAATTTTTTGATAAAGGCGCGGAAACTGAAATCGATTTTTTTGTGAACACTGGAAAAAAGCTGTATTATATCGAAACCAAGACTAAGCTAACTAAATTCTATATTGATGCTTTTCTAAAAAAATCTTCATCTATGATCAACAAATTCGCTCCGATGACCAATCATGGTATTGAGATCGAATTTATTTTAATAGGGGGTTATAGTGATTCAACAGTTGCGGATTATCAATATTTTATTGAGAATTCAAAAAAAAGGGAAGATGGTTACAATACTGAAAGAGCTGCATTAAATGGAAAGCCCTATTATTTTACAGTGCCAATTCCAGACAAGCAAGGCAAACAGATAACCTGTATCGCCGAGCCCCAATATGAAAATTTACAAAGTCTTGTTCTAGAGTTATGTCAAAAATAAAGTTACCGGTAACAAGATATTATGGCTCAAAAAGGAAGCTAGTCGAAAGAATTTGGAACGAAATTGAAAATCTTGGATTGGAATTCAACTCCGTACTCGACGTCTTTGGAGGAACTGCGATTTTTTCATACTATTCAAAAGTTAAGGGCAAGACTGTTATTTACAATGACATTTTTACTTTTAATACTCTGATAGGGAGAAAATTGATTGAACACACTTCGAATGAATTAACGTATGATCATGCGGTAGATTTGCTTCAACCCGTAGCGGATAGAATATATCTAAATACCATTCAAGAAAACTTTGAGGGCATTTACTTCACTAATGAAGAAAATGCCCAAATAGACATCTTTATACAAAATGCTAATGCGCTGGAAAATGAGAATCAAAGACTGAGTGCTTATTATCTTCTCTTCCAGTCATGTATAATTAAAAGGCCTTATAATTTATTTCACAGGAATAATCTCAGTATGAGACTAAACTATTCCGGGGGGAATTTCGGAAATAAAAAAACGTGGGAGAGACCATTTGAAGAACTATTTTCAAGATTCATAAAAGAATTAGACGAATTTACATTTGAAAATGGTCAACCAAATAGAGCAGTAAATTCTTCGGCCCTTAATTGTAACGAAATCGCGGACCTAATATATATTGATCCTCCCTATTTCAATTCAAAAGGACATCATACAACTTATCATTCTAAATATCATTTCCTTGAAGGGCTGGCAAATTATGGTGAAATAGCCAATCACATTAATCCAGATAAAAACAACAGGGAAATTGTAATAAATAAAAGCGAAGAATTCGAGAGACCGGCAAGATTTTTACAAGAACTAGAACAGTTAATATTAAATCACGTAAACTCAATTATAGTAATCTCTTACAGGAACAACGGTGTCCCATCTATACAAGAAATTTCAGATTTGCTAATAGTATGCAAGCCAGGTTGCCAGATTCATACTATAGATCTAGGTATGTATGGATATGCACTGAACAAGACTAATAAATTGAATAATGAATTTTTAATAATAGGAACTAATGATCCTCTTGTAGCATAAAGATATTATTCTTGAATGAAAAAATTTTAAGTAATGACCTTCACAAGTGAAGGTCATTTTAGTCAAACATATATTCTCTTCACTTAAGATTATTTACTCCTTCCATCAATTTTTGGATATCTTCATAACGATAATACATTAACCCACCAATTTTATTATAGGGCAAAGTACCATTTATCCTAAGATTCTGTAGAGTTCCGGCAGAAATACTGAGAAGTTTACGAACCTCATAACTTTTGAGCCAAACGCGCGTTTCCTCGCCTTTTTTGCGCGGATACTGTTGATAGCTTCTTATTTCTTCCAGCAGTTCTTTTTTAAATTTTTCTAGGTCATCCCTTGTAATAAGATCTACATTCATACTACACACTTTTTACTTTAATACTATCATTCCCCACCACCTTAAGCGTCTAAGCTTCAAGATTAGGCAAAATAAATGCATTGTGATATCAATAAAGTGGATTTGCGTACGTTTGGCAGACAATGGCTTTTTTTTGCTGATGAAGGTGAAGGTATATATACTCTAAAAGATGCTGTCGTTATTTTTTAACAAAAACAGCATATTCTCCCTTCACAACGTTTGGTGCAAAAGAGATATTTATCAGAGAGCAGTTAACTGTCTGCAAACGTAAAAAGCGACTAATAGACAAATATGGGAGATAAGCAGACCTATTAAATGGGAGTTCAGCGACATACTTTTACTTAAAAAAGTATCATGAAATTCGGCTTCTTAGTTTTACTGCTTTCTGCAGCTTACTAATGATGGTGACTATTTTTTGTTAGAAACATTTTTATTACTAAATTTTGTCTTTAGATTTTCTAATCAGAATTATCTATTAGGAGGAAGTGAGAATAATTTCATAATTAACTTCCTCTGCCTATTAGATAGAACCTCCAGATCGCACCGTAAATAGATTATTTAGGAACTTTAGGAAATCACTATTAAGGCGTTGAAATTAATTGCTATTTTGACAAGCATTAAAATCTAAATTAAAAGAAATATACAGTGGCTATACATTTTAAATTATTCGTTGAAATTCAAAAAATAAGATGTGGGCATTTGTTGTTTTTAAGCTATAGACCAATATGTTTTTTTTAAAGGCTTATCCCGTGAAGAATAAGCACTTTATTATTATATGAAAGCAGAATATTTGCAGTGTCTTTATTTTAGATCACCTATAGCTAATCTTTTTTAAATTAATGGTGATCAAGTGCCTGCAGTATTACAGGTTTCCAAAATTTAAGCTGACAGATCAATGTCAAAAGCCTTAGCCATGATAAATGGATTGAAGTATTCTGCATACTCAAGTATTTTACCATTCTCCATCTTGAAAGTTCCTACATAGTCGTTTGCATAAACACTGCCGTCATGAAGTCCTATCTCTCCTGTGAATTTGGCAAAGATCAGATTCGGGTCGTCAGTAGTATAAAGACGACGTGGGTAGCGGAAGTAGGCGAAACGGGAAGGTAGTTCGCTAAATTGTTTATAGACCGCATCAAGTCCGTTTACACTGCTTTGATAGCCCTTTGGTGCATAAGGCATCAGTTGTTTACCTTCGGGTGCGAAAATTTCCTTAATCACCTCAAAATCCTGTGTTTCCATTGTGTGAAAGAATCGCTCTACGACGAGCCTATTTTGTTCAGCAAGTTCTTGAGTAGAAAGATTAATAGTTGATTTCGACATAAGAATATGAATTAATGTTAATATTTAAAAAGTGAATTATGCTGCTGGGTTCCTGTGATTAAAATAAACAGGGTAGACAGCAGTAGTTATATGGAATAGAATCTTTATAAAGAAATTATATTACCAAAAGCCCGCCATCTATGGGCAGAGCATGACCAATCATATAGCTGGCATCTGAACTGCAAAGCCAAAGCACAGCATTTGAAATTTCTTCAGGACGTCCCAATCTTCCTAGAGGGATAAGTCGGACGAATTCTTCCATGCTAAATCCTTCGCTGTTAAGCATTGATTCCACCATTGATGTCCTGATGGTACCGGGACAAACAGCATTAACTCTGATACCTTTAGGTGCGTACTCAACAGCAGCAGTTTTGGTAAGACCAATGACACCGTGCTTTGAGGAGATATATCCACCAAGTCCAGCTGTTGTCACGAAGCCACCTACAGATGAACAATTGACTACTGAACCGCTTCCCTGTTGCTCCATATGCTTTAGTTCATACTTTAGGCATAACCATACACCACGGAGATTAACGCTTTGCACCCGATCCCATTCTTCAGATGACATTTCACTGGTGAATTTATTTGTCTGCATAACTCCAGCGTTGTTAAAAGCAAAGTCAAGTCGACCAAATGTAGAGACTGTCTGTTCGATCATTGCCCGTACCTGATCCTCATCAGCAACATCGCAATTGATTGCAATCACATTATGACCAGCGGCTGAAAGCTCTTCGGCTGCTCTTTTTGCTCCATCATTGATATCGGCCATTGCGACTGAAGCACCTGCTTCAGCAAATGCCTTGGCTGTAGTTAGACCCATGCCTGAGCCAGCGCCAGTTACTAAGGCTGCTTGCCCCGAAAAATTGTATTTTACCATTTTGATTATAATTTGAGTGATTTATTTACCAGCATTGTTTTGCGGGATCTACCATTACCTCATTGAAAGTTGTATATTCTGGCTAATCAAACATTGATGTTAATACCTCCATAATACTATACAGTTCTGACCATACTTCTTATATGGGGAATTATTTACCATTGACTGATTAGTTGCAATGTTATAATTACATCTTCAAAATTACATAAAGAGCCTCTTAACAAATTTGTTAAGAGGCTCAATTTTCATTGCTATCAAGCTCAATAATAATAAACGCTATACTTTGGTAGGAGGAATGCCGTACTGCTTTTTGAATGCAATGGAAAAATGGGAGGGATTTTTAAATCCAACTTCCACATATACTTCATTAACTTTTTTGCCTTGGTCCTTCAGTTTTAAATATGCTGCCTCTAGTCGCCTTTTAATAAGCCATCTCTGTGGTGTAAGATCACATATTTTTGTAAAATCCCTCTTGAAGGTAGCTAAACTTCTTCCGGTATAAGAAGCGATCTGTTCCATTGTAAGATCATCTGTATAATGTTTGTTCAAGAAGTCCATTATATCTACTTTCCAGGGGTCACTAAAATCAAAGAGTATAGGGTGCAAATTTTCGGAATTATTCAATATGGCATAAATCCCCTCCAACATTTTAAGATTAACGATGGCTTTAGTAGGTTCTATATCTTCATCAAAATAGGGCGTCAGGGATTGGAACAAGCTGACCAGGTCGGCACCAGGTGTTAGTTTGAAAATATTTTTATCTGTTACGGAGTATTTCTTTGGAAGCTCGGATTTATCCATTTTACTGTAAAACTCACGCAGTGTATTGCGATCAAATGTAAGTGATATTCCTTTGTACAGGTCATCTCCCCTGCCATTCTTATACATAACCACCCGGTGGTTCCTACGGATTAAAGCACATTCTCCCGCTTGCAATTTAATCCTTTCTTTATTGTTTTCAATGATTTGTTCACCTGAATAAATATAAACCAAAATATGCTCAGGCGCACCTTCAATACATTTTTCACTCTCTTCCGAAAAGCATGATAAGAATATGCCGGAATAGTTTATTGTTTTTAATTTGTTATTCAGTTGGATTTCCATTGTGTTTTTATTTAACTTATACAAAGTTAAATATTTGATAGTGATTAATCTTTTCTTAAAGGCTCACATTGCTTTACTGTGAAGCTTATTATACTTGTCCCCAGCATTTACTTTAAGGCAATTTTATTCCTCAATTTTGTTAAAGACTATGCTACTCTATACAAACCTAATGGTCTTTCATGTAAAAACTGACTATTTTATCTTTCTCCGTGTTTGCTAAAAGCACTGGGTTCACAAAATATTGATAGCTTTCTTTTAATTTTTTTACAGCTTTAACCACCACTGTTCGAAAACCTGCTGTTTATCTTTAAGCCGGATGACTTCTCCAATTTTCGGTGTTGCCAGGTGATAATCTTTATCCTTTGATAATTTTGTGATTTCGTTCAAAGGTTCGTCCCACGGATGATTGGCGAGTGTAAATTTAGAATGATGGACAGGAAGCAAATTTTCAGCTTTTAAGTCCAACGTCGCTTGTGCTACTTCATTGGGAAGAAGATGAACAGATTGCCAAGCCTTGTCATATTGTCCACATTCAACTATTGCCCAATTGATGTTGGGGAATTTTCGGGCAATGTATTTAAACCGGTCGGTGTAACCACCGTCACCACTGTAATAAATTGTCATATCATTAGATTTGATTACGAAAGAAAGCCACTGGCTTTGTCCGCTTTTGAAAGTTCTTCCAGATTCGTGATGTGTTGATTCAGAATAGATGGAAAAGCTTTTGTTGATTAATGTTTCGTTCGCCCAGTCGGTTTCGATCAATTGTTTTTCCGAATACCCCCAATGTTCATAATGCGCACCAGCACCAAGTCCACAGATGACCTTTTTTACCTTCGGCTGTAATGCCTTTGCAGTCTCATAATCCAAATGGTCATAATGGTCATGAGATAGTAGCATATAGTCGATATCAGGCATATCACCAGCAGTGTAAATATTTGTTCCTTTGTATGCACGCACACTGTTAGGTAATGGTGAAGCAGAATCACTGAATACCGGATCAACTAAAATTTTTACGCCATCAAGCTGAAGAAAAAACGAAGAATGTCCAAACCATATAATTATATCAGCCTCTTTAGATATGGTCTTTAAATTTGTTTTGATTGATGGCAAAGCTGTCGCAGGTTCACGGCGAGGATGATCCTCTGCTATTGTTTTCCATAGCTCATTCCACTGATCATACCCAGGTGAAATCGTTGGTTTTTCAATGATGTTACGAAATCTCCCATCGATATAATGCTCAGACTTCTTGATCAGTTCAAGCCTTTTGCCCTTAGGTAAAGAACCGAACTGAGGCTGGAGCATATAGATATAGACTGTTAGTGAAAATAAGATGATCATCATCGTAAAGATGATACCAGTGTTGAGCAGCCTTTTTTTTAATCTTTTCATTTTCTATTGCATCTCATTTATACAATTAATGTTAGTCGTTTCCATCATTTCATTTTTTCTTTCAAATTTAAGAAACAATGCAGCATTTTTCAGTAAGCTTTTCAAACCATAGGTTAAGTTTTTCAAATCATAAAATAAAAAGAACTTCAGTGATAGCCAGTGTATTAATAAGGCGCTATCCAATGGTAACCTAAATGAGCTTTATAGCAATGAAATTTGATCTTCTAAGAAACATTACTTATGGCCGTTCTTTCTAATTTGGCCGTCGCAATAAAATTTTTTATTGCAAAAACTTTTAAAAATTAAATTTTTTAAAATAGAAATAATAACCTGCTCTACATTTTAAAATTACAACTATTTAAACCATAGGCAGCAAATAGACGTGGTATATGTTGAAAAAAATAAAACCATATCATAACAAACAATGAGAAAATCAACTTTAAAAATTGCTCCACTGGGATTGATACTATCTTTCGCTATTGCATCTGGTCAGGAGACCGACAGTCTTTCTGTGAAAAATGCTGTAAAAGCAGCAACAAAAAATGACGTGGGAATTAAAACTGTCACGAATTCCAAAGAAGAGAACAATAGAAATGTGATGCTGAATGCAGCAAACAATACAAGTCCAAGAGACGTAAATATCGGCTTGCCTTCAACTGTTGGCGGAATCACAATTCTTGAGAACGACCTGCCTGTCGTTTACTTTTTTTGGCCTGAACTTCCAAATAAGACCTGGAGACAAAGTGTGGGTCTCGAAAGAACGGGACTTCTGAAAATGGATCAGTTGGCCAATACCATGGGTGATCTTGGTTTTGCGGTCAACTCTTATTCTCAGACCGGAACTAAAGATTTTAAATTGAATGCAAAATTTACCACAAGCACTTTTGGCTGGCTTCAGGGCGATGTAAATGTTTCCGGACCAATTTCAAAAAACGGATGGACCTACACAGCAGGTGCTTTCCTCAACTACGATCCGAGCACTTATAAATTGGGATTTGCCAGAAACGTAGACGAAACCAATATTTTCAGAGCAGGTGCAACGAAGTATTTTAAAGATGACAAGGGCAAGATCTCGTTTCTTTACAAATATGCGGAATCATATGGTGTCAACAATTACGCACTTTTTCAGTATGGAGAAAATGGAAAAGTGACAGAACTTGAAAATTTTAAAATCGGAAGAGATTCATACGTGGTAAACGATGGAATGTTTAAAATGAAAGATATTTTGTCAGGAATGGACTACTGGGGTAAGGTATCTGGAGATGACAATCGAAACACATCGCATAATTTTGATATCCTTGGAAATTATCTATTGGATAACGGCTGGAATTTCAAGTTTTCCACCAGAGCACACTTTGCCAATGCAAGAATGGCGAACATCGTTCCCTTAAGTATTATCAATGCCGATCCGTCAGCAGGATACACAATTGCTTCAACTGGGCAGGCTTATTCAGGACTGGTAGGGACACAGCTGGCTCTGCACACTCCGAAGACCCCAGTTACAAATATTGCGGGACGTTTTTCACTAAACAAACAAATAGGAGATCATAATTTAACAGTAGGAGTTTTAGAACAGTACTATCACGTTGATAAATTCACGTCTAACAGGTCGTTTTTTTTCCAGACAGTTGGTGCGCAACCTCAAAGATTGATCGGCCCGGGTACAGATGCTGATGGTTTTTACGGTTATAATCTGGGAGGTGAATATCATAGCGGAACTGAAAATAAGATATCGGTCTACGGAACAGACGAATGGAAAGTGACGGATGACCTTAATCTGAGCTATGGTCTGCATTTGAGACATCACAGTATTGACGGTGAATTTTCACTGACCCCTAAAACCGTAGGTTTTAGCTTTACAGATCCCAGCCAGTTTAATCAAATCAACAAAAACTTTTTCCAAATCTCAGGAAGTTTGAATGCAACTTATAACATCAGCAAGAACTTTGGTGTTATTGCTAATTTCTTATATACCGAAGAAAACAGAAGATTGGAAAGCTATTCACAGGCATTTGATCCCAATACTGATAAAATAAAAAGTCCCTTGGGTGCTTTTGGAGTTTTCTGGAATACAGATTATATCCAGCTTATTTCCCAGGCAACTTATCTCAAAAAGAACAATAATCTTGACAGATATAATCTTGTTAATCCTTCAAACACAACCCAATCTCAAAATGTTACCGTTTACTACGATATTCAAACCATTGGATGGACCACAGATTTTGTTTTAAAACCTTTTAAAGGATTTAATCTACATTACTTGTTAACCTTCCAGAATCCGGTTTACGAGAAATTTAATTTCAATGCTTTCGGAACGGATTACGACTACGATGACAATAATGTTTTGGGAGTAGCAAAAGTTCTTATGGAAATAGATCCAAGCTATTCTATTGAAAAATGGAGATTCTGGGCAAGTTTCAGATATTTTTCAAAGCAATATGCGAATCTTACCAATGCATTATATTTTGCACCAAGATGGGAAACCTTCGGAGGTGTAAGTTATACCGTAAACAAAAATATCAACCTTGGTGCAACAGTTATTAATTTCCTTAACCAAAGAGGAGCTAGTGGGACCATAAATGGTGCTGAACTGATCACAGATGCTAGTCCTTATTATGGGAGGCTTTTGACAGGAACTTACATAATGCCATTGACAGGTCAGCTGTCCGTCAACTTTAATTTTTAAAAAAATATTGTAATATAAATAATATGAAAAAGAACACATCTTCATTGATAAGCCTTTCTTACAAAGCAAAATATGCAGTTTTCTTTCTGGCTTTACTTACTGCTTCACCTTTCGCAAATGCTCAAAGTAATACTATAAAGGTTGCAGGTCAGTCATTTAAGGATTTTAATAAAAACGGAAAATTGGATATTTGGGAAGATACCCGTATTTCGGCTGATAGAAGAATAGATGCTATCATAAATCAAATGACGAATGTAGAAAAAACTGATCTTCTACTTGGAATAGGAATGGCAGGAATAGAAGAACTGACTGGTCCTATTGGGGATTCCAAAGTAGGAAGAGTTCCCGGTTCCGCAGGTGGGACAACAGCCTACGATAGATTCGGAATTCCAAGTACAATTGTCGCAGATGGTCCAGCCGGGCTCAGAATTACGCCAATAAGAGAAAATGATACACAAACTTACTACGCAACGGCATTTCCAGTTGGGACAGCATTGGCATCCACGTGGAACAAACCGCTTTTAGAGCAGGTTGGTGAAGCAATTGGAAGTGAAGTCAAAGAGTACGGCGTTGATGTTTTGTTGGCTCCGGCCCTTAATATTCACAGAAATCCGTTGAACGGAAGAAACTTTGAGTATTATTCTGAAGATCCTCTGATCTCAGGGAAAACTGCAGCGGCTATCGTTAATGGGATTCAGTCTCAAGGTGTGGGAACTTCCATCAAACATTTCGCTGCAAATAATCAGGAGACGAATCGTTTGACGATCAATGCACACGTTTCCGAAAGAGCAATGAGAGAACTTTATCTAAAAGGTTTTGAAATTGCGGTCAAAGAATCACAACCTTGGACGGTAATGTCTTCATATAACAAAATCAATGGTCAATATGCTTCTGCAAACAAAGACCTGTTGACTCAGGTTTTAAGAAATGAATGGGGCTACAAGGGAATTGTAATGACAGACTGGTTCGGAGGTTTTCCTGGTTTTACATCAATCAGGGATGGGGTAGTATCTGATGTTGTTAAACAGATGAATGCAGGAAATGATTTGCTGATGCCGGGAATTCCAACGCAGAAAAAAGCTGTGCTGGATGCGTTGAATTCTGGGAAATTATCTCAGGAAGTAGCTAACCGTAATGTGAAAAGACTTCTGGAATTTGTTTTTAAAACACCGTCGTTTGCAAATTATAAATACAGCAATAAACCTAATTTGACTCAAAATGCAGAAGTGACAAGAAATGCAGCAGCAGAAGGAATGGTTCTGCTTAAAAACGATAGAGATGCTTTGCCGTTTGCAGATAAACAAAAAGAAGTTTCATTATTCGGAGTGACTTCTTACGCATGGATTACAGGCGGAACTGGAAGTGGAGCTGTTAATAACAAGCATACTGTATCTTTGCTGGAAGGACTTAATAAAGCCGGTTATAAACTGGACCAAGAGCTTGTGGATCTTTACAAACCTTTTGCAGAAAGAGAAAAATTGGCAGAGCAAAAAAATAGAGAGGCTGAAGGATTACTGGCTGTTCCGAAAAGACTTTCAGAAATGAAAATAGATGATGCATTCATTACTCAAAAAGCAGCAACTTCGGAAATCGCTTTTGTTACATTGGGTAGAAATTCAGGGGAGAACGGTGACAGATCAGTTACGAATGACTTTAATATGGCATCTGATGAGCTGGAAATGCTGGATAAAGTATCAAAGGCTTTCCACGAAAAAGGTAAAAAAGTGGTGGTCATCTTAAATATTGGAGGAGTTATTGAAACAGCTTCCTGGAAAGATAAAGTAGATGCTATTCTACTGGCTTGGCAACCCGGACAGGAAGGTGGACATTCTGTTGCGGATGTGATCTCAGGTAAAGTCAATCCGTCAGGAAAACTTACAATGACTTTTCCGGTAAATTACATTGATCATCCCTCTGCTAAAAATTTCCCTGGAGTCCCTGCGGACAATCCGGTGGATGTGACCTATGCTGAAGGTATATATGTAGGATATCGATTTTTTAACACATTTAATGTAAAACCATCTTATGAGTTCGGCTACGGAAAATCTTACACCAATTTTACATATTCCAAGATCAAAACCAGTTCAAAAATTTTCAGCAATCAATTGGAGATAAGCGTTGAAGTAAAAAATACAGGAAAAGTGGAAGGAAAAGAAGTGGTGGAGTTATATCTTTCAGCTCCTGACCAATCGATTGATAAGCCGAGGTCTGAATTGAAAGCATACACAAAGACCAGAGATCTGAAACCTGGAGAATCTCAAACGGTCACATTGACATTGAAATCCAAAGACCTGGCATCATTTATCACAACAAAATCTGCATGGATAGCAGAAGCCGGAAGCTATAAGGTTAATGTTGGCTCATCATCTCTAGATGTTAGGCAAACTGCAGAATTCTCTGTGCCTAAAGAAATTACCGTCGAAAAGGTTCAGCACGTCTTCGCTGCTGATAAGCAGTTTGACGATCTGAAACCTTAATCAAGTAAAGAGTAAGAGACTGAAATTTTCAGTCTCTTACTCTTTACTTACAAATGGTGCAATCTGTTACAAATATATCTATTAATTCAGATGATGAAATTTTGATGTTAATATCATAACTGTTTTATAATTCCATTCAATATAATTTGGATCTTCAGGATCGGTATACAGTGCCAATATACGATCAGCTTCACTCTCGGTCGCACCATAGCCCCATCGCTGTCCAAATAATGCACCCTCCCAATGCAAATTTACTTACCGGTAATACAGTTTTTTCCTAAAATTTTATATTCCATAAGACTTGTAATTATGGGACAAAGTTATTGCATATTAAGTAATAAAATATTACCGCTAATCAAAAGGTTATCGAATACTTTTTTGATAGTGTTGCATCTTAACAAATTAGTATTATTTTGCCATTGCATAAATTTGTCCTGAATAAAAGAAATTATTGGTGTGGTAGGTGGCTTGGGAACCATAACAGGTGGTGATCTTTTTTTTTAATTTTTGAGAGATAGAAAAGTCTTAAAAAAACAGATGGATTACCATTTTATTTTTTAGCAGCAACCTTAGCCTCGTAGTTCCGGGTCTTGTATTGTCAAAAAAGATTGTCGCTCTCAGTTTGAATTAAAAATGGGAGCATTTCTACTCCCATTGAATATAAGTTTTTAGAATGTGGCTGCATCGATGACGTATCGGTAACGTGCTTCTTTGTGCAGAACTTTCGCCCAAGCCTCATTGATCTGACTTGCATTGATAATTTCGATTTTCGGAAGAACCTTGTTGTCTGCGCAGTAGTGAACCACTTCTTGGGTTTCGGGTATTCCGCCGATCATAGAAGCATTGATATTAACTCGATTATTTCCGAGTCCCATAGTGCTTACGGTTATTTCAAAACCTGCAGGCATACCGACCTGAGTAAAATGTCCGTGAGGTTTTACCACAGAACTGTAGGCTGCCAGGTCAAACTGAACAGGGATCGTGGAAATCATGTAATCCAGTTTTCCCTTGAATGGTTTCAGTTTGTCAAGGTCATCAACAACAATCACTTCTTTGGCTCCAAAAGATAAAATGTCTTTGACTTTATCCTTTGAAGTGGTAAAGGCGTAAACTTCTGCTCCTTTTGAAACTGCAATTTTAACAGCCAGATGTCCCAGACCTCCAATACCTGCAACACCTACCTTGTCTCCAATGTTAAAATTGGCGTTCATAATTGGTGAATACGTGGTGATTCCCGCACAAAGCAGTGGGACAGCTTCCTGCAATGAAATGTGCTCAGGAATATGAATCGCAAAATGTTCTGTCACGACAATATTGTTTGAGTAACCACCCTGTGTTATCCCTGACGGGGAAGTCTTGTCCGGATAGCCGTAAGTAAATAATGTTGTACCCTTATCACAGTATTGTTCCTCTCCATGCCTGCAATTGTCACATTCCATACAACTGCCTACCATACATCCCACACCGGCCCGGTCTCCAACTTTGAACTTTGTTACATTTTTTCCTACCGCGGAAACAATCCCCGCTATTTCATGTCCCGGTACCTGTGGATATTGCTGTTCTCCCCAATCTCCTTTCATCTGATGAATGTCAGAGTGACAGATACTGGCAAATTTTATATCTATTAAAATATCGTTGTCGCCTACAGGTCTTCGTTCAAATTCCCAAGGGCTTAGTTTTCCCGAATTATCTTTGGCGGCATAGCCTCTAGTCTTAATATTCTTACTCATATTTTTGTTGATTTTTATTTCTGCAAACATCTTTATTGGAGTCGCGAGTATTATTCCCGCACTTGCCAGTGCCGTTTGTTGAATGAATCCTCTCCTCGAATTTTTTTTATTGTGATTCATATATCAATGATTTAAATGGATTTTCTAATTCGACAAGTTATACAACGGTCACTATACCATTTATTCAATTGGCATATGTTGTATTACAAAGATATTCCCGGATGGAAATTAAAAGGTAACGATAATCAAACCAAAAATTAAGAATTTCAAACTTCATTTAGCCTGAACGCTTTTGGATTCGTTCCGGTGATTTTTTTGAAAAAATTATTGAAGTAGGTTGGGTATTCGAATCCCAGAGCAAATGCGACCTCTGAAATGCTCCAATCTGTGTGCAGCAGCAGTGCCTTTGCTTCCGTAATTATTCTTTCGGTAATATGGGAGGTCGTTGATTTACCTGTGACTTCCTTGACGACACGATTAAGGTAATTTGTATGCACGTTGAGATACTGTGCATACTGCAGCGCCGTTCTTAACTGTAGAGGATTCGAAGTGGTCTCAATCGGAAACTGTCTTTCCAGCAATTCCAAGAAAACGGATGACAATCTGGACGATGCATTTTTGGTCTGTTCATAATTTTCCGACGGTTCCATCTTCAGAGATTCGTGGATGATCAGACTGATGTAGTTTCGGATCAACTCGTCTTTAAATACATATGAACTTTCCTGTTCTGAAATCATTTTTTGAAAAATAGTATTGAGAAAAGTTCTCTGCCCTTCTGTGATTTTCAGAACAGGTGTTCCGCCGATTTTAAAGAATGATGATCGCTGTAAACTTTCTAAACGTTCGGAATTTTTAAAGAATTCTTCGGAAAAAAGAATGGTGTAGCCAACATAGGTGGTGGAAATGGTTTGCCAAGAATAAGGAATATGGGGATTTCCAAAAAAAAGTATTGTACTTTCTTGCTCATAGCTTTTATCAGAGTAGTGGATCTTACTCTTGCCGGTTGTGAGACATATCTTATAGAACTCTTTCCGGCTATACTCTCTGGTATCAGAGGTGTCATCGTCGATTTGAAATGCTTTAAAGCCCTTTAGCTTCAATTCACTGTTAAATTTTGAATACACTCTAACTATACTTTCTTTCATCATGCGAATTTAAGAAATTCAAATATAAAAAATGCTTTATTTCGACAATTGGCCGGTATATGCGTATAATGCTCGATGACTATGCAAAAGAATTTAAAAGTATGCCTGAAGGCGAATTAAAAAGCCAAAAGAAAATCAATATGGAAAACCTTATGAGGCAATATTATGGTGAGATTCGCATAAATTATCTTGGAGAGGTTTTCAACTAATTCTTTTAAATTAAGCAAAAATATGAATGTACCAAGAACAAAATCGTAAACAAGAAAGATCTATCAAGCTAGTACTAAATATGAATTAGTTATTTGAAAAATTAGTTGGCAAATTTAAAATATGTAGATGCATAAAAAGGCTGAAGTGCAAACCTCAGCCATTTTAGTAAATTCCATTGAACTCTTAAATTTTAAAAGTATTAGATTAAATTTTTCTTGAAGAACGCTTCCAATTTATCGAATGGAATAACATCAACTTTATCATACAGGTCAACGTGAACAGCATCCGGGATAATTATCAGCTCTTTTGGTTCTGCTGCCATTTTGTAAATATCTTCACTAAAGTATCTTGAGTGTGCATTTTCGCCAGCTATTAGTAACATTGGTCTTGGCGAAATTTCTTTAATATAGGATAGCAAAGGCATATTCATAAAGGATAATGGATTAGTAACCAACCAAGATCCATTTGAATTTACAGAATTTGGATGAAATCCACGAGGAGTACAGTAATAATTAAAGTAATCTACCACAAACTGAGGCTCTCCGCCAACCAATTTTGCAGGTAAAACGCGTGGGCCGGCAGCTGGAGTACCATTTTCTGCATCTTTCCAACGTTGCTCGCTCATTTGCTCAAGGCCTGCTGTACGTTGTTCTAGAGTCATTGAATCATTGTAACCTTTTGACATAACTCTAGTCATATCATACATACTCGTTGTAGCTACAGCTTTAACACGTTTGTCAACAGCAACCGCATTTAATGCCATTCCTGCCATTCCACAAATACCAATGATACCAATTCGTTCTCTATTAACAAATTTCTGTAATCCTAGATAGTCAACCGCCGCTCCAAAATCTTCGGTATTAATATCAGGTGATGCTACGTTGCGAGGCATACCTCCGCTTTCGCCAGTGTACGATGGGTCAAATGCTAATGTAGCAAAACCACGTTCAGCCATAATTTGGGCATAAAGTCCAGAAGATTGCTCTTTTACTGCACCAAAAGGTCCAGAAATGACAAGTGCTGATAGGGTTTCTTTTCCACGATTTTTAGGAAGATATAAATCACCTGCTAAGGTAATTCCATAACGATTTTTAAAAGTCACGTTTTCTCTAGTAACGTTATCGCTTAATTTGAAGGTGTAATGATCTTGATTGTTTGAAGTTTCCATGTTCTTTTCTTTTTTATTTAATTTTGTTTTACTGTTCTGACCATATGCCTGTCCCAACATCATTATTGAAACAATGACAATAAATTTTAATATTTTCATACCTTTTAATTTCAACTTTTTACTCTTTACTTTATTTTTAAATTATTTATTAAATCACAGCGAAAATCAGCTGCACATCTAACGGCAACACATCATATCTTAATGTTTTAAGTTGTAGATTTTACTTTTTTAATACAAGTTATTTTACCCGCTTTTACTTCTTAATATTGGTCATAGAAGACTAAACTTGCCTGGGCAAGCGTATTTTTAAAGAGGTTAAATCCAACACCCGGCGGAAGTGTATTTTCATTCAAACCTAAGTGATCTGTCTTCAATGCATATACAGTTATCGTATACTTATGGATTCCTGTGTTCGGAGGGGGACAAGAACCTCCATATCCCGGAACACCAAAGTCTGTTAGGGATTGTACTGCTCCTTTTGGTGTGAGTTTGGCAGAAATGTTTCCCGCACCTGAGACCAGGTCGTTGACATTGGCAGGGATATCAAAAACTATCCAGTGCCACCATCCGCTGCCGGTCGGAGCATCAGAGTCGAACATTGTAATAGCAAAGCTCTTAGTGCCCTCAGGAGCATTTTGCCAAGATAGTTGCGGTGATTGGTTTTCGCCATTGCAGCCAAGACTGTTTAGTCTCTCTTTTGCGGTTGCCTGTCCTTGAAGATTTTTGCTGGAAAGCGTAAATGCTTTCTGAGCAAAACTAACGGTCCCCATAACCAGGCAGACTATTAATGTTGCAATTCTTTTTGTTATCAAAACTTTCATTTTTATTTACGTTATAATTACAAAGCAAAATTACGCAAAGAGGTTCTTAGCAACATTTCTAAGAGGCTCAATTTAGTTTACTGTAAAGCTCACATTCTGGATCTTCTTTTTTTTGTCAAAATACTGAATAGTAATATTTTAATAGCAGAATAGGTTTTGGTTTGCCGCGTTTTACTTCTTTTACTACTGTTGGTTTTCTTTGCGAAAACCTCAGAATTTGATAGAATCTTTTCTATAAGCTGTTTTTAGCGAGTCACAAAATTGGTTGCAGAGCTCGGCTTATTGTATTATGTAGTTACTTACGATTGCACGAACCATCCATTAATTTTTGGATATCCTCATAACGATAGTATAAGCCCTCCAATTTTGTTGTATGGCAGAGTGCCATTAACTCGCAGGTTTTGCAGAGTGCCTGCTGAAATGCTTAGTAGTTTACGAACCTCATAACTTTTGAGCCAGACGCGCGTTTCCTCGCCTTTCTTGCGCGGATACTGTTGATAGCTCCTTATTTCTTCCAGCAGTTCTTTTTTAAATTTTTCAAGGTCATCCTTAGTAATAAGATCTACATTCATAATAAACACTTTTACTTTAATAATATGATCGCCCACCCCATGCCTGTAAGCTTTAAAGATTAGCGCAAAATAAATGCATTGTTATATCAATGAAGCGGAAATGCGTACGTTTGGCGGACAGTGGCTTTTTTTTGCTGCTAAAGGGACATATATTATAATAGATACTGTTGTTGTTTTTAGCAAAGCAGGTGATTTTTACTTTACAGCTTTTGGTGCAAAATAGGTATTTATCAGAAAGCATCTAACCGATTGCAAATGCAAAAAGCACCTAATCGACCAATATGGGCGATAAGCAGACCTGTTAATTTGGAGTTCACCGACATACTTTTGTTGCAAAAAAGTATCATGAAATTTGGCTTCTCAATTTTATTGCTGTCCGTTGTTTTCAGCTCATATGCTCAATTTCCTGTAGACAAAGAGTCTGTCGATCAAATTATTACGGGGCTTCCTGCTTTTTCAATATTTAAAGATAATTATTTTGTGACGGGTGTCAACCTCAGTGAGGAGCCTACAAAAAATTCAATGGATGCTAAGTTTCAGATCAGTTTTAAACAACGTTTATCTAATGAAGCTTCCGTATTTGGCGCTTATCCCTATTTGACCTACACACAAAAATCATTCTGGAAGATTTATAAAGCATCAAGTCCATTTGAAGAAAGTAACTATAATCCAGGACTTATGCTCCTTAAACCCGTATACCGTGACAAAAAATTTATAGGGGCTTTGAATATGGGAATTGAACATGAATCCAACGGACGAGACAGTATTTATTCACGAAGTTTTAATGCCGTGTCGGTGGGTTTTATTAGATTATATTCTCCCAAGCTAATGGTAGGGGTAAAACTCTGGCTTCCATTTCTTATAGACAACAATCCTTCACTTCCAAAATATATTGGTTATGCGGAAGGACAGCTGCAATGGATAATACATGAAGACAGACTATTTTTTGATCTCACGGTCAGAAAAGGAGCTGACTGGGATTTTAAAGGAAGTATAAATAGTGCAATAAGTTACCGTCTTACAAAAAATGCTAACCAGCTCATTACCCTGCAATACTGGCAGGGATACAGTGAAAGTCTGATAGATTTCAAGAAAGAGCGCGGAATGCTCCGCGTTGGATTTGTGCTGAAACCGACTTTCTATCGCTTTTACTGATTTTGAATCAGCAGGGCCAATTGAGAAATATTAGTTAAGCGACAAGTAGACTATTCTTGGCTATTTTAATCTTTTTGACTGCTGGTTTAGAATATCTTGTAAGATTTATAAATTAGATCGTTCCGGCCTATAATATAGTGTGTTCAGCTTATTACCATTTGTTATTTATAGCAGCAAAGTGACAGAGGAAATATAAGTTAAAAGGCTTACATCCATGAATAAAAAACAAGAAATTATTGAAGCAGCTTCCTTGCTTTTTTCTAAAGAAGGAATTAGGAAAACCTCTATAGATCTTATTAGCAGGAAGTGTGGTATTTCTAAAAAGACCTTCTATATTTATTTTACAGATAAAGAAACTATTATTACAGATATCGTAACAAATGCATTAAGAAGGACTGAAGAATATATACAGACTCTTTCGGTCATTTCTTTAGATGCACTTTCTGAACTTAGTAGTTTTTTTGAATTTATTCAGAATGATAATTTTGAATTTACACCAATTTTTCTGAGTGATCTTTTGAAATTTTATCCCGATATAAGTGATCTGATTACAGAATCCAGAAAAACAAAGTTTTTACCTTTTTTTATCCATAACCTCGAAAAAGGTGTATCTGAAGGCTGTTATCGAAAAGCTATTAACGGAAAGCTCACAGCAGAAATGTATTTCAGGCAGGTAGACTTCACACTTGAAGATGGAACTCTTACTGCTTCTGAAAAAATCCATGTTTTAACGTACATCAACAACTTCTTTCTTTATGGAATTGTAAATGGAATGGGATCAAAGCTTTTAGTATCCACACGTTGAAACAGGACTGGATAAAATGGAATCTAGGATAAAATTGACTGGAGTGATGCTCTTGTAAGAGGTGTTTTCTACTAATACTGTTTTAAAATACTTTTATAAGTTTATAAGATTTTGCCTTACAGTCAATTTTATTTGATCTAAAAATTGAAAAAAGATTGGAATTCAGGGATTACTTTTTGATTTAACACCATTTAAATAGTAACACCATTATCTTTTTTAATGTCGGCGATTTTAAATTAGTTAAAAAAAAATTGAACAATTAAATTAATATTCGACATTTGTATAAAGGAAAGCTGATTTGATTGCTTAGGAATTTCAAGATTTTTTTTCAGCCGTATAATTTTAGCAATGGAAAAAAATAAAAATATCAATCATCATTTCAAGTTCGACGAGCTCCATGCTTTGGAGAAGATACATCACAGTGGACTTTTTGTGGAGTGTAATATCGTTATGCCAGAGCTTGAACATCTCACAAGACATTTTAGAAGCGATTTTTTTCAAATTATGCTCGTAAACAGCGGCAGCGGAGAAGTGAACATTAACCTGCGGGATTACAAAGTAAAATACCGGGATTTTTTGACAACCGGGCCTTACGATATTAAAAAGGTAAATAATACAAATAACTGCCGGCATTCTTTAGTTCTATTTACCGGCGATTTTATCAGAGATTCAGGAATTAATAAATATGCAAACGAACTGCTTCATACATTTACTTCAGGTATGTCGTCTAAATACAGTCTTAAATATGAAGATTATAAGACCATAAATAATAAAATTGCTGAAGTTCATAATCTTTATGTCAATCAGTCAAATCATATTTATGGTAAAGAACTTCTTTATCTATCTTTTACCTCCCTGCTTTTCGAAGTCGCAGCTGTAAGCGATAAATACTCTGAAACTGTCAACACACCAATTTCAAGAAAAGAACATATAGTATTAACGTTTGTTAATCTGGTCAAAGATAATTTTAGGGAACATAGAAATTTATCTTTTTATGCTTCTAAATTGAATATTACTCCTAAATATCTTACTCAAACTACTAAAGCTATTTCTGGAAAATCTGCTGCATTGATTATAGAGGGTATTGTAAATGAAGAAGCGAGGATGCTTCTTGATGATCCGTCTCTAAGCATAGGAGAGATATCCCATATGCTGAACTTTAGTGACCAGTCCTTTTTTGGCAAATTTTTCAAGCGAGGTGTTGGTGTCAGCCCCAAAAATTACAGAAGCATCCGAAGATAAAAAATAGTAAGCATCGACCTTATCATTTTTCAATCAGTAAATAACAAATATTGATGAAGTACCATTGTAATTTTACATCATTTTTTTCAATATCGAACGATAGCTGGAGCACTTTGCTCGTGTCTTGTATGACTTCTGGATTTTAGCACCAAATAGAATTCCCCTGCAATTGATTACCGTTTAACTGCTTTAGTTTAAATATCCGCTTATTTCTTTATCACCTGCGCTCTTCTAAATTCTAAATTCAACGAAATTTCTTATAGCGTTCTGTGGTTTTTTGTATTTAAAATATTGGTTTTTAATATTTTAAGTTGTTCTTTTTTGAAATTTTCGCAATTAAAACTTACAAAGTAAAAATGCGACAATTAGACCAATATTACAGAAGATTGTCTCTTTTAACAGGAGGTGCTTGTTTCTACTTTTGCCTGCATACAGTTCAAATTTAGAAACCTATAGTTATTTTATGAAATCGTTTAAATTTTTTTTAGCAGCGCTTGCACTTGCGTTCTCTACTCAGAGCTGTAAGAAAGCCGAAACACAACAAAAACAGAAGCCTGTAAAAGTGTCTTATGTAGAAATCTCCGAAGTGGAAAGAGAACAGGAACTTCGCTATTCAGCAACAATTGAAGCTGATAATACTGCACAAATTGGTTTTGCAGTATCCGGGATTGTAAACGCAGTATTAGCCGAGGAAGGACAATATGTAAAGCATGGACAACTTCTCGCTTCACTGGATGCGACTACTTTTTCAAATTCTTTCAAAATTGCAAACTCAAGCTATGCACAGACTCTTGACTTATATGATAGACAAAATCAGCTGTATAAAAAAGGTAGTTTGCCGGTAAGTGAATACATCAGCATTAAAGCCAAACTTGAGCAGTCAGAGGCAAATAAAAAAATCAGTGCTAAAAACCTTGCAGACTGCAGGTTAAATTCTCCCATGTCAGGTATCATAACAATAAAAAGTATTGAGAGAGGAAGTACAGCAGGCCCCGGGGTGGCTGCCTTTACAATTATTAAAACTGACCAGGTTTACGCAGTTATATCTGTGCCAGAAGTTGAAGTGGGAACACTTCGTCCAGGCATGGACGTTTCTATTTACGTTCCAACATTAGATGAGAACTTAAAAGGCAAGATTAACATTATCAACCCTCAGGCCGATCAAACATCTAAGACCTATATGGTAAAGGCCAAAATTAATAACAGTAATCAAAAGCTACTTCCGGGAATGCTTGCAGAAGTTGCAGTTTTTCCGAAAAAAAATAAAAAAGTAATTGTTATTCCTGCTTCTTCTGTTGCCAGAGATGCAGATAACTTTACCTATGTCTATGTTATAAACAACCAGAACAAAGCTGTCCGCAAGCGTATTACTGTGGGTAAAATTACGGGGAAACAGGATTTGATTGTTGAGCAGGGAATAAATTCTGGTGATAAGGTTGTAGTCTCAGGAGTAACCAGACTTAAGGATGGTGCAGAGGTAACATTTTAATTGAGAAGTAACAAGATAACAAATGAAAACTAAAAAAATAAATTTCATAGAGTGGGCAATGAAACATAAAGAGATTACAATTGTGGTCACTTTTATGTTTGTAGCCTTCGGAATATACTCTTTGCTAACCATGCCCAGGGCTGAGGATCCCAAAATTGATATGCCAGTGGCAATGGTCTATGCTTTCTATCCGGGAGCAGATGAAGTGCAGACTGAAAAACAAGTTACTGATAAATTAGAACAATACCTTTTCTCCTTTGAAGAAGTAGATAAAAGAAAAACTAGGTCTCAAACTAAAGATGGATCGGTGTTCGTCACTGTTGAGCTCTATTCTAAAGTTAAAGACCGAAAGAAATTCTGGGCTACTCTGCAGCATGGTTTAAATACTATTTTAAAGCAGGAACTGCCTTCAGGTGTGCAGGGACCAGTAGTAAACAGTAATTTCAGTGATGTGTCGGCGGAAATCATATCAATATCCTCTTCAACGCGCAGTTATAGGGAGCTGGACAGCTACCTTGACAAGGTTGAGGATAATTTGAAGACTATACCGGAGGTATCCAAAATTAATCGCTCAGGCGAGCAGAAAGAGCAGATATACGTTACGATTGATGACCGCAAAATGCAGCAGTACGGTTTTGATGTATCTACTATCACCAATGTGCTTCAAAAGCATAATGTAACTGGATATTCGGGCGAAGTGACGATCAATAAAAACACTATCCCTATTTTCACTGACAGCCAGTATATTTCGGAAAAAGAGATTGCGGATCAGATCATTTATACAACAGCTGAAGGAATTGTAGTTAAGCTTAGCGATGTTGCTAAAGTTGAGCGCCGTTATGAAGAGGAGACTTCTTTTATCAGACTAAGTAAAGAAAGAGCTGTTCTTTTATCTATTGCAATGCAGTCCGGAAATAATATTGTGACATTCGGTGAGAAAATTGAAGAGAGGCTTAAAGAAATTCAGAAGGATTTTCCAGATGATGTTAAGATACAAACTGTATTTTCTCAGCCTAAGGTGGTTGAGCATAGTGTGAGCCATTTTATGCTGGAATTTGGCCTGGCAATTATATCTGTAGTAGTTGTGGTAATGCTACTACTGCCATTCAGAATGGCAGCCGTTTCTTCACTTGCCGCTCCAATTGCTGTAATGGTCACCTTTGGGGTAATGAATATGATAGGCATAGAATTACATCAGGTTTCCCTTGCTGGTCTAATCATTGTTTTAGGAATGCTTGTCGACGACGCTGTTGTGGTTGTTGATAATTATATAGACAAGCTGGATGAAGGAATTACACCATGGGAAGCTGCTTATAAAGCTGCAAAGCAGCTGGCGCTTTCTATATTTACTGCAACATTAGCAATTATTTTTGCTTTCCTTCCTCTTGTCATCTTTATGGAAGGTATTGCCAAAGATTTTATGGAATCACTGCCAGTTGTTATTGCTGTAGCATTGACAGCATCACTTCTGATTGCTTTGTTTCTTACCCCTTATATGTGTTTTGTGTTTATTAAAAAGGGACTCCATCATCAGAAAGATGAAAATAAAGCAAGTAAGAAGTCCCTGCTTGACCGCATGCAGGATCTATTTGACCGTGCAGTTGCATACTGTTTTGAGAGACCAAAAGCAACACTTTCTGGAGGTGTGCTTGCTGTAGTTCTGGCTTTTGTAATTGCAGCGAATGTACAGCAGGAATTTTTCCCGGTAAGTGAGAGGGATCAGTTTAGTGTTGAATTCTGGCTGCCAAGCGGCATGTCGCTGCCCGAGACTGAGCGAGCTGTTGTAAAGGTCGAAGAAATATTAAAGAAAGACCCGAGGATTAAAAGTATTGCAAGTTTCCTGGGAACAAGTGCGCCGCGTTTTCAGACCTCTTATTCTCCCGAGAATCCAAGAAGAAATTTTGCACAGCTTTTAATTACAACTGAAAGTGATAAAGCCACTGAGGATATGGTTAAAGAATATCGACCAAAATTTGAAGGTTTTTTAAAAGACGGTTATGTAAGATTTAAACAACTAAGCCTTCAGGAAGGAGCTCCAATTGCTATTCGTGTGATCGGAAACGATATGAAAGATCAAAAAATGGTAGGAGAAAAGATAGCAGCCATACTTGAAAAAGCAAAAGGGACTAACTGGGTACGAAGTGACTATGAAGATGATTATCTGGGAGTAAGCTTGAAAATAAAAGAAAGTGCTGCTTCACGCCTTGGGGTTTCAAATGAAGCCATAACCCAGACTCTTGGAGCTGGATTAAAAGGGTATTCCGTTTCTAAGGTTTGGGAAGGAGATAACCCGATAGATATATTTATCAGGCTCGATGCTGATAACAGAAATGATTTAAGCAATATTGAAAACCTTCATGTTACCAGTTCATATGGCAAATCGGTTTCATTAAAAGAAGTAGCGGAAGTTACTCCTACCTGGCATACGGGAGTTATTGCCCGTCGAAATGGTTTGAGAACTCTGTCTGTTCTTGCAGAAGCTCAATCAGGAATCAAAGCAGCAACCATCCTTCAGAATATTGAGCCTGAGATTGATGCCCTTGAGCTTCCGTCAGGAATTACTATCAAATATGGAGGGGATGCCGAATCCAGTGCTGATAACATGCCGGGAATGCTTACAGCTCTCTCTGTAAGTATACTTTTAATATTTCTGACTCTGCTGTTTCAATTTAAAACACTTGCGAAAGCGCTGATAGTACTCTCAACATTCCTTCTAAGTCTTCTAGGAGCTTTTACCGGTCTGTTTGTAACAGGAAATCCAATGGGGATGACTGCATTTATGGGTATTATTGCTTTAATAGGTATTGTTGTCCGTAACGGTATTATACTGGTGGATTATACAGATGAACTAATCAAGGATCATGGGTACAGTATAAGAGACGCTGCACTAACAGCTGCTAAAAGAAGAATGAGGCCGATCTTTCTAACATCAGCGGCAGGCGCAGTAGGTCTTGTTCCTATGATTGTCAGTAAGTCGCCACTGTGGGCACCTCTGGGAAGTGTTCTGGCTTTTGGGTTACTTGTATCTATGGTTCTTACTTTATTTGTTATCCCTGTTATGTATTATAAGTTCATTAAACCGGAGATTCTTGAATCGGGAGAACAGGATGAAGAGCTTAATAAAAGCGAATCCAGCATCCATTAATCAATAAAGAGGAATATTATGAAAAGTATATACAGTATAAGCATTATAACCATGCTTTCGCTGACATTTTGCTGCGGCTTGAGAGCCCAGGGAAAACAATTGAGTTTGGAAGAATGTCGAACTATGGCTTTAGCCAATAATAAAAAAATAAAAAAAGCTGCTCATAATATCGATGCAGCCAAGGCAGGACTTGCCTCTACTAAAGCTTCCGCATTACCTTCATTGGAGGGGTCGGTAAAGGGAATTCACGTGGGAGATCCATTGAGTTCACTTTTGCCTGGAGAAATGCTTAACGGAGGCCTTGATATTAAACAGAACATTTACAGTGGCGGAAAGCTCAATTATGGAAAACAAACGGCATCTAAATCAGTAGAACTTTATGAGAAGCAGAAAGAGATGACTGAAGCCGAAGTCTTACTTGCAGTTGAAACCAGTTATTGGCAGCTTGTTCAGGCTACTGAAAATATAGCTGTCAGCAATAAATACAGAGATATGCTTAAGGACCTGCGCCAAGTTTTTCAAAACTCAGTAGACGCGGGTCTGACTTATAAGAATGATCTGCTTCGTGCTGAGGTAAATCTTAATAATGCAGAATTATCAATCCTTCAGGCTAATGATGCCCTTATACTCGGCAGGCTTAATCTCGCCCAGCTAATCGGTCAGCCTGGTGAAGTAAATTTTACAATTGAGGAAGCTCTGGAGTATAATTATCAAGAAGTCAATGGGCAGGAATCTGTACAAGACCGCCCTGAAATACAAATTATGAAGAAAAGTTTGGAAATTGAGGAGCTTCAGACTAAAATTTTAAAAGCTGACCAGCTTCCACAGGTTGGCCTTTCAGCAAGTGGTCTGGCAGTATACGGAAATGGCGTAAATCCCTCAAACCAAAATAATCAAATGTATACCTATTACGGTATGCTCAGTGTTTCGATACCAATATTCAACTGGGGCAAAAACCAGAACATTGTAAAAGAGCAGAAATTTAAAGTTGAAGCTGCAAAAGAAGAATTAGAAGATAGCAAAGAGCTGTATAATATCGAAATGGCAAATGCACAAATGCAGCTAAACCAGTCTTTTAAAAAAATTGCACTTTCAAATGCTTCTTTAAGACAGTCAGAAGAAAACTTGAGACTTGCTAATGATCGTTATGGTGTTGGAACAATAACCGGCAACGACGTTCTGGAGGCTCAGGTAATTTGGGAGCAGGCAGTACTTGCTCTTGTTCGCGCAAAGGCAGAATACATGATTAATCTTGCCTCTTATAAGAAAACTATAGGTAAGTTATAAGAGAAAAATCTGTAATTATTGATTGTGCCGGTCTTCATCCAATCCGGATGCAGGCCGGTTTTTTTAATATAGGCAGGCAAGATATTTTTGAATTACTATAAAACGTTCAAAGAATGACAATAACCAGACATTTTATATATAGAGAGTTCTAGCCGCCTATATAATACAATAGTACAGATTCATCTCTTTCAACCGAAAGTGTAAAACATAAAAAGGAAATAATGAAATTCAAAGCAGAACAAATAGCAGGTTTACTTGACGGAGAAATCAAAGGAAATCCTAAGGTTGAAGTTTTTAAACTGGCCAAGATAGAAGAGGCAGCAGAAGGGTCGCTGACATTTCTTGCAAATCCTAAATACCTGAAATTTTTGTATTCAACAAAAGCGTCAATTATTATTATGGATTCAAATTTTATTCCTGAACAGCCCCTGTCTGCGACAATTATCAAAGTTTCTGATCCCTATAAATCTTTTACTAGATTGTTAGAATATTACAATGAAGTAAAAATGATGAAGTCAGGAATTGAGCAGCCATCTGTGATTTCTGAAAGTGTTCAATATGGAGAAAATCTTTACTTGGGAAGTTTCTGTTATATTGGCTGCAACGTTAAAATTGGAGACAATGTAAAGATCTACCCTAACAGTTTTTTGGGAGATAATGTATATATTGGAGACAATAGTGTAGTATACGCCGGAGTAAGGATTTATTCTGAAACACAAATAGGAAGAAACTGCATAATACACTCAGGTTCAGTTATCGGATCTGATGGTTTTGGATTTACTGCGGAACAGGATGGAACGTACAAGAAAGTACCCCAGATAGGAAATGTTGTAGTTGAAGATAATGTAGAGATAGGTGCGAATACGACCATCGACAGGGCAACTTTAGGTTCTACCATAATTAGAAATGGAGTAAAGCTCGACAATCAAGTCCATATAGCCCACAATGTTGAGGTAGGCTCTAATACCATAATAGCGGGACAAACAGGAATTGCTGGTTCGACAAAAATCGGAATAAATTGTCTAATCGGCGGACAAGCGGGAATTATTGGTCATTTAAATATAGGCAACAATGTACAGATTCAAGCTCAATCCGGAGTGACCAAAAGTATAAAGGATAATACTTCAGTTCAGGGAACTCCAAGTATAAATCATTCCGATTTTCACAGATCATACGTTCATTTTAAAAATCTTCCAAAGATTGTAGATGATATTTCTGCTTTAAAGAGACAGCATGAGGCGGAAAGTATTTAGAGGAAGTACTTTTCAAGAATTGAAAACAATGAGTAAAGAATTTTTGCTTGTGTTAACTTATGTTCCTTTTAATTGAGTAAAACGACAAATCTTATATTTCAATGAGCATAACAATAATCACGTATCCGATTATTATTTAAATTATAAAAGGCAGTCAATAATGACTGCCTTTTATAGTAAGATTTCTAGGCTTTCAATTACACAACACATCCCCAGACATCCTTAGCTCAAGATTGCGCATATCCTCGCTGAGTTTATGCTCAACCACCTTAGCATAGATTTGAGTGGTACGGATACTTGTGTGTCCGAGCATTTTGGACACGCTTTCAATAGGTACACCATTGCTCAGGGTAACGGTAGTTGCAAAAGTATGCCTTGCGATATGAAAGGTGAGCGTTTTTGTTATTCCGCAGAGGTCAGCAATCTCTTTCAGATAGCCGTTCATCCGTTGGTTTGAAATTACGGGAAATACGGTGCCGTTACTCAGAGACCTTGGATCATCACGGTATTTTTCCAATAGCTCTGTTGCCTTAGGTAATAAGGGTACGCGAACAGCTATATCCGTTTTGGCCCTGCTAGTGGATATCCATAAGCCGTGGTCAATACCCGTAATGATCTTATTTGGAGTAAGTTCAGCGAGTTCAATATATGAAAGCCCCGTGTAGCAGCTAAATAGGAACATATCCCGCACACACTTCAGACGTTCTATAGTAAATTCTTTGTTAGCCATTGCAGTAAGTTCTTGAATGTTCAGGCACTCCCGTTCAACTTTGTCAAAATGCTTCTTAAAGCTTGCAAAGGGATCTTTGGCCAGCCAGTCTAATTTGACAGCCATATTTATCATTTTGCGCAGCCTTTCAATATGCTTCATTATGCCATTGTTGTTAAGAGGCTTTTGGTGGTCTTTAGGGACATAATTAAAAAGGAAGCGCTCAAAGTCCAAAATAAACTTGTACTTAAGCTGTGAAAGGAAAATATCATTTCTGTAGAGTTTCTCCAAAAGGAATTTTTTCACATACCGCTGTGTGGTATGGTAATTCTTCATGGTTCCCGGAGCAAGTTTATGCATCTGCTGTTCATTATGATAATCCATCAGTGTCATTAATGTTGGAGTTGTGTTGTCCGTGCCTAGTACCCGGTCGCGTATCGCAGGGCCGTCTATCGCAGCATCATTCAACAGCATCTGCTGATAGGTATTTATGATCTTTGCCTTGAACTGGTTAAGAAATAGGTTGAGTTCAATAATTTCTTTGCGGTTTCCCTTAGCCATGCCTTTTCTTTCATCCCATTCGGCTGCCTTAACGGAACGCTTGACTGAAATCTCAGTCCGTTTTCCATTTACCGTTACTCGGGCACAGATGGGAGCCGAACCTTGGATCGTGGTTTTTTGGGTCTTTAGGTAAAAGAGGACCCCGAATGTAATTCCTGCTGTTTTCATATCTCAAAAATTTAATGTTTCAAAAGATTTGAACATTAAATGGGTCTCAATACATCTGATTTTTTGATCAAATAAACGCGTATTTTGAGAAGCATCAAATGTTAAAATTTGAGCACAACAGACTGAAAACGATTGTATTAAAATGATTTTTGGAACCTGCAAGGTATAAAAAGAAAAGGGGTAGCCGAATAGGTCCCATTTTCTTTGATATATCTTGAATATTTTGGAGTTGAATAAAAAGAAAAACCCCTTAAATCATACGATTTAAGGGGTTTTGACTGACTTTGAAAGTCTAAAAAGTCGGGGTGGCAGGATTCGAACCTGCGGCCTCCTGCTCCCAAAGCAGGCGCGATAACCGGGCTACGCTACACCCCGTAAGCGGATGCAAATATAGTAATAAATTCTGTTTACAAAAGAAAAATTTCAAAATAAATAAAACTTATTTTAAGATAGTTATTTAGGATTTATTTTGAGGGGAATTTTTTATAATAAAGTTTACCTTTGCATCACTAAAAACTATACATATTATGTCAGATACAATCGAAAAAATTAAATGCCTAATTATTGGTTCTGGTCCGGCGGGTTATACTGCTGCAATTTATGCTGCCAGAGCAAATATGAATCCAATATTATATCAAGGAATGCAGCCTGGTGGTCAATTGACTACGACAAATGAGGTAGAGAATTTTCCGGGTTATGTTGATGGTGTTACAGGTCCTGAAATGATGGTTCAGTTACAAGAGCAAGCAAAACGTTTTGGTGCTGATATTCGTGATGGCTGGGCTACAAAAGTTGATTTTTCAGGAGATATTCATAAAGTTTGGATTAACGATGCAATCGAATTGCACTGTGAAACCGTTATTATTTCTACAGGAGCTTCGGCTAAATATTTAGGATTGCCTTCAGAACAACATTACCTAAACATGGGTGGAGGAGTTTCTGCCTGCGCTGTTTGCGACGGATTTTTCTACCGTAATCAGGAAGTTGTTATTGTTGGAGCAGGAGATTCTGCTTGTGAAGAAGCACATTACTTGTCTAAACTTTGTAAAAAAGTAACCATGTTGGTAAGAAGCGAAAAATTCAGAGCTTCGAAAATTATGGAAGAACGTGTTCGCAAAACTGAAAATATTGAGATTTTAATGAATCACGATACTGTAGAAGTTTTAGGTGATAACAACGTTGTTCATGCGATTAAAGCATTAAACAAAACGACAGGTGATGTAATTGAAATTCCTGCAACAGGATTTTTCGTTGCAATTGGTCATAAACCAAATACAGATATTTTTAAAGATTATATTACTCTTGATGAAACAGGTTATATTATAAATGTACCAGGAACATCTAAAACAAATGTTGATGGTGTTTTTGTAGCCGGTGATGCTGCAGATCACGTATACCGTCAGGCAATTACAGCTGCAGGTACTGGTTGTATGGCTGCACTTGATGCTGAAAGATATTTAGCGTCTAAGGAATAAGTAAAAATTGTTTCAGGTTTTCTTTGTTTCAAGTTCCTGGAAACGTTAATTAGAAAGCCAATAAAAAAATAAAAAATCCCATTCGTCGCGACGAATGGGATTTTTTATTTTAGAATGTTCCAACAAACTTGAAACAAAGGGAACCTGAAAACTTGAAACTATTTAAGTTTTTTAATCAATTTTGCTTCTTCAGAAAAACGGGTAAGTTCAATTTTTGGATTTCCAAATAAGGTAAGTTCTGATTTGTCTCCGGCAGCTATCGAAATAGTAGTTTCTGCAAGAATAGTTCCTGTTGAATATCCTTCTGTGGTAACATTTGCTTCTTTTAAGGTGAATTTTGTTCCTGTAAAAGTAGAATTGTTGTCTAAACGAATAGTTCCTTTTTCGGTAATTCCTTCAATTGCAGCATTTGCTTTTTGATACAAATCACATTTAAATTTTATTGCAGCAACCAATGCTTTTATTGAAGCATTTTTACTTAATTGTAACGTACCATCATCTGATTTTAAGTTCAATTCCGTTTTTGATTTATCATCAGCAATTAAGGTAAATTTTTTAGAATTTGCATTCAGAAATAATTTAGAATAATCAGAACTGTTAAATGTAATATCGTCTAATTGAAGTTCTTGTATAGCATAAATGACTGATTCATTTTTTGCAATTACTTTATTAAGAGATTTTGTGTACGTAACGCGAACAATTAATTTCTTAAAAATGGTGCTTTCTTTTGTTGTGTATAAACGAAGCATTCTGTCTCTTAAATCCATTCCGATGATTTCGTGTAAATTGTCATCGGCTTCGATTTTGATTTCGTTTTTCTCTCCACGTTCCAGATAAACTTCCAGATTGTCATCGGCTTCGATTCCATCAAATTCTCCTACTTCTTTAATAGAAGTGGTTACGATTTTAGATCCTTTTAGTTTCTCTCTTTTTTGTGCAAAAGTTAATGTCGTAACTAATAATAATAGGAGTAAGGCTGTACTTTTTTTCATTAATTCTAGATTTGATTTGGACAAATATAAAAAAATCATCCACTTTTGATGAATGATTTCTTTTATATTTAACAGATAAATATTTATCCCTGGCTGATGCTTCCTCCTGAACTTGATTTTTTCTCGATTGTTTTAGGAGCTATATCATAATTAATATGACCTCCGCTGCTTGCTTCTGCTTTAAGGCTTACAATTGGATGTACATTTATAGTTCCTCCGCTTGAAACATCTGCGTTTACTTCGTTTGCCAATAATTTTCCGGCATCAACACTTGCACCGCTTGAAGCTGTTGTTTGAACTTTTAAAGCTTTTCCCTGAACGTTAATAGAACTTCCGCTGCTTGATGTGGCTGAAATGTTATCAGATTCAATGTTAAGATCCATAGTTGCTGCACTTGATGATTCAAGATCTATATTTTCTCCCTGAAAAACATTTTTGCTTTGTACAGTTGAAGCACTCGAGGCTTCAATTTTTTCAAGAGAAGGTACTTTTACAGTAACTTTTTTCATTGTTATGTTGCGGAAAGAACTGAATTTACATTTAATTATTAAAGTTCCGTTTTCTACTTTAGTTATAATTTCTTTCTGCAAATTATCATCAGCTTCTACAGTAATTTCGGTTGCGTCAGATTGTTCGATTACAACATCAATGGCATTGCTTACAGATATGTTTTTAAAATCTCCTTCAACAATTCTTTTTTCGGTAGTCACATTTCCGCTGCCTTCAACAGTATTCATGTTAAAATTACAAGAGGCAAATAATAATGCGGTGATTGTGGCAATAATGAATTTCGTAATATGAATGATTATTTTGATCATGGCTTAGTTAATTTTGATTATTACTCCGTTTTTATCAGTGGTTAGTTTTCCTTTAGTTTTTTTTCCGTTTAAAACTTCTTTACCGTTAATTTTAACCGAAACTTCATTTATTGTATCATTGTCGTTTTGATTTTCTTCAATGGTAACATCGTCAAAATCATCTTCATTTGGCGGGCAATCAAAACATTTAATTTTAGAACCTTCTACCTTGTAGTTGTAATTTCCACTAAAGTGTAAGTTGAAAAAATCATCTTCAGAATCGTCGTAATCTTGTACAGAAGAATCTGGTTTAAATAACTGTCCTTCTGGCAAGTATAGATATATGTCAACTTCTTGTCCTCTGAATTTGTTTTTTACATCCGTAAGAAAATAATTATCCAAAATTAAATGATTTCCGTTAATTTCAATCTTATAATTTATTTTTTCTGCTCTTTTTTTAGCATTTGTAAATGAATTTCCTCTTGCACTTTTTTCTATTTGCAGGTATGCATTAGATTCATCAGTACGTAAAACATGCAAACGAACATCTGTAGAATAAATCAATTGATTGTTGGCAGAATCCTGTACAAATTGAAAATCTCTGTGGTGATCTAAGTCTTTAGCATAATAATCATTATATCTAAACTTTACATAAAGCGTATCGTTTGGACTAATACCAATCTCTTTTTTCTCAATAGTTTTATTATCATAAGAAATTTCAGTGGCTTGTTTAATTCCAATGCTTATTGCAATTGCTACTGCAATAATCCAGATTGCTAACAAGGTATATTTTGTGATATTTCCAATTGATTTTAAGTCTGGAGATAACAATTTGAAACCTAATAGCGTAAGGAAGAAAAACGGAATTCCAACTGCAAAGAACATCAATAAACCAAATGACCAGATAGGGTAATCTGTAAAGTTTCCTGCGTCAACAAAGTTTTGCCAAGGAAAATCAACAAAAACATTCGTTCCTAAAGTAAAAACCCCAATCAGTAACATGATTAAAACGCTAATTCCTGACATGATTAAAACTACTCCTAAAAATTTAGCGAAAATTTTAAAAATTGTCATGATAAAGTCTCCAAATGAACTACTTATTCTCTCAGCTCCCGACTTTACCTGGTTTCCCATTTTATCATAATCTGCACTTTTAAATTTATCAGATAACGATTCAATTTCTTCACGAACTTTTTTCTCAATGTTTGAAATGGTTACCGGTTCACCAGTCATTTCTAATTTTTCAGAAGTTGTAACTGCTTCCGGCGTTACGATCCAAAGAACAAAATAAGCTAAGATCCCGGTTCCGAAACCTGCAAAAACAAATATTAAGAATATGATTTTGATCCAAACGGCATCAATTCCAAAATAATGTCCTAAACCTGTGGCAACACCACCAATCATACCTTTTTCTTTATCACGGTATAATTTTTTGGTTTTTCTGTTTGCATAATCATTAAAAGACTGATTTGGTTTTTCGTCATCTTCAATGATGTAATCTTCAGGTTGTCCCATTACTACAATCACTTCCTCAACATCTTTCAATCCCACAACATGTTTGTCGCTTTTTTGTTTTTCTGTTAATAATTCAGAAACACGCATTTCGATATCTTTAATAATTTCATCCTGACCAGATGAGTTGTTTAATGATCGTTTTATGGCGTCAAAATAGCGCGTTAATTTTAAGTATGCATCTTCATCGATGTGAAAAAACATACCTCCTAAGTTAATATTTACTGTTTTGTTCATGACTTATTGATTTTGATTGGTGATTAGTTTTACGGCGTCAGACAATTCTGTCCAGGTACCGTTAAGTTCGTTTAAAAAAGTTTGTCCTATTTCGGTTAATCCATAATATTTTCGTGGTGGTCCGGAAGTCGATTCTTCCCAGCGATAATTGAGTAAACCGTCGTTTTTCAGTCTGGTTAAAAGAGGATAAACCGTTCCTTCAACCACTAATAATTTTGCGTTTTTTAAAGTGTCTAATATTTCTGATGTGTATGCGTCTTTTTCTTTTAAAACAGATAAGATGCAAAATTCAAGAACACCTTTGCGCATCTGTGCTTTTGTGTTTTCAATGTTCATAATTTCATTTTGTTTTTTTTAGATTGAACAATTCGTTTTTTGATTGATGATTTTGATTGATGATTGATTTCGAAACTATTCTATTGATTGTTTGTATGGTTTCGACTATAACTTTTAATTTTTTTTATGTCACACTGAGCGAAGTCGAAGTGCTTCATAATAATGATTACTTTATAAAAGGAATCGTTAGCGGATATTTGTAATATTCTCCGTTTGAAGTTTTTATTGAAGCATAAATCACTAAAAAGAATTCCAAAACTTTTAGCAATCCAAAAAGTACTACAGCTGTTGCACCAATTGTTAATAACCCGATGTTACCCTGAAAATTGAAATTTCTGATAACGAAATCTTCATCGTTAAAAACAGCTTCCATAGGAAGGTTTTGAAGAAATACAATGATGAAAATCGGAATAGCAATTAAGGCTAAGATCAAAGTATAAAGCAATAAACTTAACTGAAAATTTAAAGCCTGTTTTCCGTGGTGATTTACAAATTCTGATTTGTCTTTGTAACTCGTCCAGATTAGTATTGGAAAAATATAATTTCCAAAAGGAATGATATACTGACTTAATGTACTTAAATGTGTGAACGTTGCAGTGTTCTTTTCTGATGTTGTTTCCATGATGAGTGGTGTTGTTGTTTCCATGATTAAAAGCATATAGTAATTTCTTATACAAATATATGGCTAAAAGACAGTATCTTGTTTTACATAGTACCAAATATTAACAAAATATTAACAAAGTTGATATTTTATTTAACACAAAAACGTACTGAAAATCAGTGTTAATACTTGATTTTACTGAGGTTGTTGGAAAGTTTTAACCATTTATTGTGCGTGCATAGTTTTTTTGTATTTTTACATAAAAAAATAAATCACATGGCAATTTCAGTTTCTAAACTCAACAAATTTGTATTTTTCAAATTACCGTCGGCGTATATTTGCGGTGTACGTGTTAAAGCTATCGATGATAAAACTTGTATAGTAAGCGTAAAACACCGTTGGATAAATCAAAATCCGTTTAATTCAATGTATTTTGCCGTGCAGGCAATGGCAGCAGAGTTAACAACCGGAGCTTTGGTAATTTCACAAATTCAACAAAGCGGAAAAAAAATCTCAATGTTAGTGGCTAATAATAAAGGTAACTTTACTAAAAAAGCAACTGGAAGAATCACTTTTGTTTGTAACGACGGACATTTAATTGCCGATGCCATAAAAAAAACTATTGAAACAGGTGAGGGGCAAACTTTCTGGATGAAATCTATAGGAACTGATGAAAAAGGAGTTCAGGTTTCTGAAATGGATTTTGAATGGAGTATTAGAGTAAAATAGTCTTTTGCCACAGATTTCACAGATTGAAATGATTTTTTTATTGATTTCAAAATAGAAATCTTTTTAATCCTTTAATCTGTGGCAAAAAGGAACCATAAAAAAAAGACCTCAATTTGAGGTCTTTTTTGTTGAAATAGAATTTCGATTATTTTTTTGCGCAACACGCTTTTTTATCTTTTGCTGTTTTTTTGCAGCAAGATTCTTTTTTTGCTGTTTCTTTTTTAGGAGCTGGTTTTGTTTCTTGTGCCTGCGCGCTAATTGTAAATAAAGCTATTGCTAAAAGGGTAAATACTTTTTTCATTTTTATTCTTTTTAATTGTTTGTATGATGTATTATAATTTAATTTTCTGAGTAGAATTGAGAAACCCATTCGTCAAATTCAGCTTTATAGGTTTCTTGTGCTTCTGACAAAATTGCTTCTGTTTCTTCTATTGGATCGAGATTGAAATTTTCTTTGAGCCATACTTTATATTCAGGCAAATTTTCGCTTTCTTCATAATCGTCTTCATCTTTATAAAAATAAGCTTCTTCGTGATCTACAGAAATCTCATTGTCAAAAGTTAGCAATTGCATAAATTCAAAGATGTTTTTTGCTACGATATGATAACCGCCTTCATCACCAAAAACAACTACTGGCAGTTCGTTTAAAGATTTGCCTGAGTCGTTATTCCATAAAACATACATCGAGCCAGATCCGTTTGCCTGTGCAAAAGGCATTAGTTTATCTAAAAAAGCAGGATCTTCTGACCAGGTCGAAATTCCGGATTTATCATCTTCATATAATCCAAAACCCTGGGAGTAATTTTCGAATCCGAGTTCATCGTTTATTTCAAAGAATAAAGTTAATTCGTGAGTAATTTGATTGTTGAAATTCTTTTTGAAGTCTTCTAATGTCATAGTTGTTAGTTTTTTTAGCCACAGATTAAAGAATTTAAAAGATTAAGAAAATCTGAGTTAGTCTTTTAATCTTTGGCTAATATAAAAAAATTAATAATTCAAATTAACTCCAAAACCAATTCCCATATCGCTATCATAATGTGTCGTAATTCCAAAATTTCTGGCGACAATATATTTCAAACCTGCCATATATTCTTTATCTGTATTCCACATTAAGTTCATTCTCAAACGTCTGGAAAGCGGAATGTCTTTTCTTTCAAATTGTAGTCTCACATTCCCATCGGTATAAACCTCTACTTGTGCTTTTACAAGCATTGGTAAAGTATATTCCATACCGGCACTAAAAACAGAGCGATTGTCTTTTGTATTACTTTGCCCGAAAAGATTTTGTTCCTGTTCGTCCATTCCCATTTTTCGATAGCGCCAGTCAAAACCTATAAAAGGCATAAACCATTGCATTTTACCTATATAACGTCCAATATGGGTTTCGGTTTCATAACCGTGTTTGTCATTATAACCCAATCGCCATTCTGTTCCAATGCTCCAGCGGGTGTTGCTGTACATGGCTTCACCGTCGTTTCCGTTTGAAGCAAAATCATTTTCTGCCATAAAATGAAACATCCTGTCGTCCATTTTTAACATTTTGTACGCCATTTCAGGATGATGAATCAACGGATTTGGCGCTGAATTTTCATAACTAAAAATACGTCCCATCCCAGCCATCATGTGATATAAAATATGACAGTGAAAAAACCAGTCGCCATCAGCATTTGCCTGAAATTCTATCGTGTCAGTTTCCATCGGCATAATATCAATCACATTTTTTAGCGGAGAATATTCGCCATGTTCGTTCAGAATTCTAAAATCATGACCGTGTAAATGCATTGGGTGACGCATCATCGATCCGTTGTACAATACGATCCGAACGTTTTCGCCTTTTTTAATTAATATTTTATCCGTTTCAGAAATCACTTTATTATCTAAACTCCAAACATAACGATTCATATTTCCTGACAATTCAAAACGCAATTCTTTTACAGGCGCATCTTTTGGAAGTGTTGTTTTTGTTGGAGATTTCAGCATTCCGTAATTTAATGTTACAATTTCAGAAGTTTCAGTAGAATCGTTTGCCATTTCCATGCCCTCCATATTATGCATAGAATGATCTTCTTTTTTTGCTGATTCCTCTTCACCGGAAATTTCAGGATACATTACGGCATTCATGTCCATTTTATTAAGTGACATGTTCATACCCATATCATTCATTTCGCCATTCATCTTCATCATATCGTTCATCATCTTCATTCCTTCAAAATATTTTAATTTCGGAAGATGAGCAACAGGTTGTTTAGTGCCTTCGCCTAAAAATAAAGATGCAGATCCGGTTCTGTCTTCGGCTGTAGCCAAAAAAGCAAAAGACTTTTTATCTTCAGGAATTGTAACCACAACATCATAGGTTTCAGAAACCGCAATAATCAATCGGTCAACTTCTACAGGTTCAACATCGTTTCCGTCGCTGGCCACAACGGTTATTTTTCCGCCGCCATAAATAAGCCAGAAATAACTTGAGGCGCCACCGTTTGTAATTCGCAATCTTACTTTTTCGCCTGCTTTAAATTGTGATAGCTGATCTTCATTTTTTCCATTAATTAAAAACTTCTCATAATAAACATCACTTACATCCATCGCGTTCATGCGTTTCCATTCGTTAGTAATTTTTGTGGAAAATTGTCCTTTTTGGATCGCTTCAGAATAACTTTGCGTTGTTCCTTTTTTTATCGCAAACCAGTCGTTTGCATTGTGCAGCATTCGTTGAACATTCTCCGGTTTCAAATCTGTCCATTCACTTAAAATAACCGGAATAGTTGGTAAATCGTCAATGCCTTTTCTAAAAGTAGCATCGTCTTTCTTTTTGTTGATGATAAAAAGTCCGTATAGACCAATTTGTTCCTGCAAACCAGAATGACTGTGATACCAATAGGTTCCGTTCTGGATAATTGGGAAAGTATATTTGTGGGTTGTCCCTGGTTTTATAGGCATTTGTGTTAAATACGGAACTCCGTCTTCTTTATTAGGAAGAAATAATCCATGCCAATGCAGCGCCGTATCTTCCTTTTTTAAATCATTATGAACATAAATTTCTGCGATATCTCCTTCTGTAAAAGTCAATGTTGGCATCGGAATTTGTCCGTTTACGGTAAGGGCGCGCTTTTCTTTTCCGGAAAAATTTACAATTGTATCCCGAACGTGTAAATCGTAACGAACTACTTTTTGTGCTTTTGCATTAAAAGCAATCAGAAAGACAATCAAAAAGGTATATAGTCTCATATTGATTTTTTTAAAGATTTAGATTTCGCAATCGCAAAGCATTCACAATAACCGAAACTGAACTCAAACTCATGGCTAAAGCAGCCAACATTGGAGAAAGCAAAATCCCGAATACAGGATATAAAATTCCTGCTGCAATTGGTACACCTAATACATTATATATAAAAGCAAAAAATAGATTCTGTTTGATGTTTTTCATTACAGCATGACTTAGCTTTTTAGCTTTTACGATTCCGTTTAAGTCTCCTTTTACGAGTGTTATTTTGGCACTTTCAATAGCAACATCAGTTCCTGTTCCCATTGCGATTCCAATATTTGCCTGCGCCAAAGCCGGAGCGTCGTTGATTCCGTCGCCGGCCATTGCTACAATTTTACCTTCGGCTTGCAAACGCTGAATTTCTTTTAGTTTATCTTCTGGCAAGCAATCTGCTTTAAATGAACTTAAGTGTAAATTTTCAGCGACAGCTTTTGCCGTATTATTATTGTCGCCTGTCATCATAATAACTTCAACGCCCTGATCTATCAAATCTTTAATAGCTTTTACACTGTTTTCTTTAATGGCATCTGTAATCGTTACATAACCAGCAACAGCTTTATTTATAGATATATAAGAAACTGTTTTGCCTAAGTTTTGCTCTGCAATAATTCTGTTTTCAATATCTTCAGCAATAGATGCATTAACCTGAATCATTAGTTTTTTGTTTCCTAAAGCGACTTTAGAGTTATTTACAGTTCCAATAACTCCTTTTCCGGCAACGGTTTCAAAATCCGGAACTTCAAGTAAAGTTAGATTTTTCGCTTTTACAAAATTTACGACGGCCTGCGCCAAAGGATGCTCGCTGTTTTGATTTAGCGAAGCAATACTTTGCAATAATTCATTTTCATTATTATTAATGGAGTAGATTTTTTCTACAGATGGCTTTCCTTCGGTAATAGTTCCGGTTTTATCGGTAATCAGAACATCAATTTTATTCATGTTTTCGAGTGCTTCAGCATTTTTTATCAGGATACCAAATTGCGCTCCTTTGCCTACACCAACCATAACCGACATTGGAGTTGCTAAACCTAAAGCACAAGGACAGGCAATTATTAAAACGGCAATGGCATTTATTAATCCATATATATAGGAAGGTTCAGGACCGAATTTTGCCCATAAAACAAAAGTCAAAACAGAAATAGCGACAACAGTTGGAACAAAATATTTAGCCACTCGATCTGCCAGTTTCTGTATTGGCGCTCTGGATCGACTCGCATCATTTACCATTTGAATAATCTGAGAAAGCAAAGTTTCTGAGCCTACTTTTTCGGCAATCATTACAAACGATTTTGTTCCGTTTATAGTTCCTGCAATTACAGGATCTCCCACTTTTTTATCAACCGGAATCGGTTCGCCGGTAATCATGGCTTCATCTATATTGCTTTCGCCGCTAGTAATTTTTCCGTCAACGGGAATTTTTTCTCCTGGTTTTACGCGTAATAAATCTCCTTTTTTAATGTTATGAATGGAGATTACTTTATCATTTCCGTTTTCGACCAAAGTGGCTTCGGTTGGTGCTAATTTCAACAATTCTTTTATAGCGCCGTTGGTTTGTCCATGTGCTCTGGCTTCTAGCAGTTGTCCCAATAAAACTAAAGTGATAATTACCGTTGCAGCTTCAAAATATAGGTGAATAGTTCCGTGATGCGATTTGAATTCAGTTGGAAAAATATCTGGAAAGAACATTCCGGCGATACTAAATAAAAATGCGACACTTGTTCCAATTCCAATTAGCGTAAACATGTTTAGATTCCATGTAACAATTGATTTATAAGCACGAACAAAAAACATCCATCCGGCATAAAATAAAACCGGAATTGAAAATAGAAACTGAGCCCAATTCCAGTTTTCTATAGACATTAGTTTATAAAGAGGGTTATTGGGAATCATTTCTGACATTGAAATAATAAAGATGGGAAGCGTAAATAAAATCGCAATCTTCATTTTCTTTACTAAATCAGTATAGGTTTTGTTTTCTTCATTTTCAGAAACCTGCATAGGAACTAGATCCATTCCGCAAATCGGGCAATCGCCAGGTTCGTCCGAAACAATTTCGGGATGCATCGGGCAGGTAAATTGTGTCGCATTTATGGCAACTTGCGGCACTAAATCCATTCCGCAAACGGGGCAATCTCCCGACTTATCATACGTTTTATCGCCTTCACAATGCATCGGACAATAAAAAACTCCCGTTGTATTGTGATTGTGAGTTGTTTCTTTTTTATGATGATGTCCTTTATGTTCCTCTTTTTTGTGACCTGAACAACAAGATTTTACGGTAGGTTCTGAGTCATTTTTTGGAGAATTCATCTCAATGGTATACTTTCCGGCTTCCGTTAAAACTTCTTGAAATTTCTCAGTCGGAACATGTTTTTCCATTGTAATAGTCGCCAATGGAGGATTTAAAGTTACTTCAGCCTGAATTCCTTCTACGGCGTTTAAAGTTTTTTCAACTTTCTTGCGACAGCCATCACACGACATTCCTGAAATTATATATTGATGAGTCATTGTTTTATCTTTTAAAGTATTACAATGCAAATTTCTGAAGTAAGGTTTACTTCATGTTGTATAATTTTGAGAATGATTTGTAAGATTTACAAAAGGGTATTTAATCGCAAAAAGCGCAAAGTTTATTTAATATACAAGGTTTTATAAAAATGCATCCCAAAGCCTCGGATGTAAAGCTTTACCTAAAATAACTTTGCGAATCTTTAGAAAATATAGCCAATGGTTTCAACCATTGGAACGCAACGAATTTATCCCGATATACGCCCCAATGGTTGAAACCATTGGCTATGTTTGTCATCTTTGCGAACTTTGCGTAAATCTTTGCGCCCTTTGTGTTTAAAAACTCACAAATTCTCGATACAATTCAAATGGTTTGATTTATTTGTATCTTTGTAATAATAAAATTACAAAATTATGACAACTATAACTATAAACGAACGAACAAAAGCAGGCAAGACATTGCTTGAACTTGCAAAGTTGTTAGCTGTTACAAATAAAGGAGTGAAAATAGAGGAAGAAGAAAGTCCATATAATCCTGAATTTGTAGCAAAGATTAAGAAAAGTTATGATGATTATAACACTGGAAAATCAAAAAGTATAACACTTGATCCAAATGATATATGGGGAAGTTTAGGGTTGAAATAATTCCAGAAGCAAAGATAAATTAACTATTGTTGATTTCTGCAATGGGACATTGTTAAGATAAATAAAAAAACGTGCTAATGATTTAGCACGTTTTTTTTTGTAAATATAGCGTAAGGTCTTAACCTTGGCAGCATATCGTAATAAATTCGTTGCGCCCCAATGGTTGAAACCATTGGCTATGTTTACCATCTTGCGTAAAACTTCGAGGTTAAAAACAATTACAAATTCTCAATCTGTATTCGTTTTTTATCTTTCGATTGTTTAAAATGTGTAGGCGTAAAACCTGTAATTTTCTTGAATTGATTGCTTAAATGTGCGACATTGCTATAGTTTAAAATATCCGCGATTTCACTTAACGAAAGTTCATTATAAACAAGTAATTCCTTTACTTTCTCAATTTTCTGACTGATAAAATATTTTTCGATCGTTGTGTTTTCGATTTCTGAAAAAAGATTACTCAATGAATTATAATCCTGGTTGAGGTTTTTAGACAAATAATCAGATAAATTGATTTTGAGATCATTGTTTTTGTGATGAACCAAATCAACAATCAAATTTTTTATTTTCTCGACGGTTTTACTTTTTTTATCATCTATTAAATCAAAACCTAAATCCTGAAGATTTTTAAGTAAAACTTCTTTTTGACTGTCTGTAATAGAATCTTTCAGTTCAACTTCGCCCAATTCAACAGAAATAGTCTGAAGTCCGAGTTTTTCAAGCTCAGACTCCACGACCATTTTACAGCGAGCACACACCATATTTTTGATGTAAAGCTTCATATTTATTTGATTGTTTCAACGACGTTTCCACAAGTCAACATCGAAGAACCGTAATACGGATTCTTAACTGCTTTTTCTTTGCTTAACCAATCAGCATCGGCCATTGGGCAATATTGTTTGTAAACAACTTCAGTAGATTTTGAAACCTTAATTAGTTCGTAAGTGTTTTTTGAAAGCGATTTAAAAGTCTCACGTTGTTTTTTAAGATCTGTCGTAGCCGAAATACTTTTAGCATCTGCAGTTAGTTTTTTCATAACTTTCATCCACGCAGTATGTTCGTCGCTTTTTAATTTGTCCATTTTTACAGCAGAAATAGCAGTTAATAAAGCTGCGGCTTTCGCCGAAGTTAATTTACTGTCACTTTTTATAAGGGCATCTTTTACTGTAAAATAAGCATTATAAACAGTTTGTAACTGACTTGAATCTACATCTTCTGTTGTAGTTTCTATTTTTATTGTAGTTGCCTGAATATTATTTGTATTAAATAATAAAGCAATTATGGCGATTATAGTTGAAATTGATTTTTTCATTTTTATGTAATTTTAGTAGAGAATATAAATCTTCTCTAAGTTCAATAAATATTTTTTTTGTTGAAAGTATTGCCTCGCTGAGCCGTAGAAACACAAAGTTTAATATTCTTAGTGCCTTAGCGCCTTTGTGGCAAAGCTCCCAATTATGGCTGTCACAAATACAATTATCCTATTTTTGGCGGTTGCCAAATAGAAGTAAAGCCGTCGGAAAGACTACTGTTTTTATAATAAGGAATTGTCTTTTTAAAAGAGAAATTAAATAGATTACTGTTGAATTCGAATTCATTTATAGCAATCAAACTAAATTGTAATCCAGAAGTAGTGCAACCAGAATGATCACATTTTCCGCTACAGCCGTGTTGGTCTTTTTTTGAATCATAACTTTTTTTGCAACAATCTTTTTGGCAAGAGTCAGCAGTTTCTTTTTTAGAAATTGCTTTCTTTTCACAAGAGGTTGTTTCGGAAGTTTTTCCACAAGCATACCCCATGTTTGACATCAAAAAGAAGCCAAGCGTTAGAACAAGAGATAATATGTGGATTTTTTTTGCCAATGAAAATGCTTTTAGAATTACAAATTTAGCCATTTTTTTTAAGAGCGACTACTTATTTAAGATTTCCAATTTTATGTTTTCTTGAAATCTGTAGGTTTCATGTTTTTTCGTTTTTTAAAATAATTCGACAGATGGCTTTCATCGGTAAAACCAAATTCATACGCAATTTGTTTTATTGGCAATTGATTGTTATGGATTCGTTTTTCGATTAAGGTAGTTCTCAAATTATGAATATAATCGCGATAACTTATACTAAAAGTTCTTTTGAAGTAGGCACTAAAATAAGTTTCAGCGATATTAAAATGACTGGCAATTATTTTTATCTGAACTAGTTTTGGCTGATAAATATTTTGATGAATATAGGAAGTGATTTGCTCGTTATCAATAGAATTTCCCTTAACAACAAGATTCAAACCACGCATAGTTTCTTTGATTAATCCAAAAATCGAAAGAATCTGGTAAAATACAATAGGGGAGGTCGAAACATCGGTTTTGCAATTGTAAGCAGCAATGTTTTCAATCGTATTTTTTAATATTGTTTTGCAGGGATCATCTAATTTAAGAACTGTTTCTTTTAGTGTTTTGTCACGCATGAAACTTTCCGGAGTATGAATTAAGAATTCATCGCAAGTAAGATTCTGTTTCGAATTGAAATAATTATCTGTAAACTTAATATAAAAGAAACGAGTGCTTTTTTTGATATCAAAATAATGCTCATCTTCTGGCGAAATTACAAACAAATCTCCAGATTTGTATGGTAATAAGTTGTTGTTCAGATGATGAACCCCGCTTCCTTTTTTTATATAAATAATTTCATAATAAGTATGCGTGTGTGGCGGAAGGTGAAATTTTTCATCTTCAAATTCATCAATAACCAGGGTTTTAAATTGATTTAGGATTGGCATAACTTAAATTTACAAGTTTATATCGCAAATGTACAACTTATTTTAATCTGTATAGTGGTAAATTTGCTCCATAGAAAATTTATTCCTTTCTTGTAAAAACAAATGAAAAAAAGTCTTATTGCACTCTCATTGGGAGGCTTAACTATTGGGATAACCGAATTTGTGATGATGGGTTTATTGCCGGACATCGCCTTAGATATGAAAGTTTCGATTCCCGTTGCAGGATATTTAATTTCGTCTTATGCTTTAGGTGTTGTTATTGGTGCACCATTATTGGTAATCCTTGGACGAAATTTTGCTCCAAAAAAAATGCTTTTAATTTTAGCTTTAATGCTAACAGTATTTAATGCGCTTTCTATTATTGCGCCAACTTATAATTTTTTGTTTGCTTCCCGATTTCTTTCCGGATTGCCACATGGCGCTTTTTTTGGAGTAGGAGCGGTAGTTGCAAGCCGTTTGGCAGATAAAGGAAAAGAAGCTCAGGCAATTGCGATTATGTTTTCTGGTTTAACATTGGCTAACTTAATTGGTGTTCCTATTGGTACTTATATAGGGCATCATTTCATTTGGCGTTATACTTTTGTACTAATTGCTGTTGTAGGTTTACTTACCTTTTTGTTTATTTATTTGTGGATGCCAAACTTAGAGAAAAGTAATACTGTGAATATGAAAACACAATTAAAGTTTTTCCAGCAAATAGATGCATGGTTGATTATCGGAATCACGGCAATTGGTTTTGGAGGATTGTTTGCCTGGATCAGTTACATCGCACCTTTGCTAACGAATGTTTCTAAGTTTTCACCAGAAGATGTTTCTTATATCTTGATTTTGGCTGGGTTCGGAATGGTGGTAGGAAACTTTGCGGGCGGTAAGCTGGCCGATAAATTTTCTCCGGCACCAACAACATTGGCTTTATTGTTTGTAATGTCTGTTGATTTGATTTTAGTTTATTTTTTCTCTTTTAATCAATATGCTTCTTTGTTTCTAACATTTTTAACGGGAGCTATTTCTTTTTCAGTTATTGCACCCATTCAAATGTTGATGATTAGAACGGCCAAAGATGCCGAAATGATTGCTTCGGCTTCATTGCAGGGAAGTTTTAATATAGGAAATGCACTAGGAGCTTTTCTTGGCGGATTGCCTCTTGTGGCTGGATATAGTTACGCATCTCCAAATCTTATAGGTGTCGGAATGTCTATTATTGGTATGATTATTACCGTTATTTTAATACAACGTCGAAAAACTTCGGTACAGCTGCAAAGCGCTTAAATAAAATATTTATTCTAAATCGAACCCTTGAACATTTATGTTCAAGGGTTTTTTTATGACTTTTAAGTTAATTTTTTTAACGTTTGTTGATGATTTTCCAAATCCCGGGAACTTATGTGGTTTGGGTTAAGTATTATTTTATTTGTTAAATTTTTGCAAGAGTAACTTCTTTTAAAATTATTTTAAGTGTGATTTTTACACCTGATAATTTTATAATTTTTCTTCATGTAATCGATTGTTTTTTTAGTAAAAAGACATCAAATAGGTTATTAATAAAAATATATTTAATATTTATTATTAGCATAAATTACACATGTCATAGAAAAAATAACTTTATTTTTTGATATGTAATTTTTTTTGGGAAATTTTTATGATTTTTAATTTTTTATCTAAAAAAAATATCTATGTTTGTGTAATCGATTACATGAAGTTTTTTAATGTGAAAAGACTTCTTTTTTCAATAATAAAGAAATCGTTGTAGTTGTAAGTACTAAAGCTTCCAAAGAATTATAGAAAAATATAGAAAAAACAAAAAACCACTAAAAACTAGACTAATTAATAACTTAAACACAAAACCATGAATTTTAAAGATTTATTTAATAAAAAAACAAAATGCTGTCTAGTATTAGTTTTCTTATTAGGCTTATTTATGAGCAATCAAATAAGTGCGCAGAATGTTACGCTTGAAGGTACTGTAAAAGATGCTTCGGGTATGGGGCTTCCCGGCGTTAACGTGTTGGAAAAAGGAACCAAGAATGGTACTTCTACAGATTTTGATGGTCGTTATAAACTTAAACTAACAAATGCGAAGGCAATTCTTAATTTCTCTTTTATAGGATTTAAAACCAAAGAAGTCCCGACAGAAGGAAAAACGAAGCTTGATATTTCATTGGCTGAAGATTCTAATAACTTAAATGAAGTTGTAGTAATTGGATATGGAACGTCAAAGAAATCTGATTTGACCGGTGCTGTTGCTACATTTTCCGGAAATGAGATGCGAAAAATTCCAGTTCCCAACGTTGCAGAAGCTTTAACAGGACGTATAGCGGGAGTTCAGGTAACTTCTTCTGAAGGTTCGCCAGATTCAAATGTTCAGATTAGAATTCGTGGAAACGGTTCTTTAACACAAGATGCATCTCCTTTGTATATAGTAGATGGATTTCCGGTAAATAACATTAATGATATTTCATCTTCTGATATTGATACGATGACCATATTAAAAGATGCTTCATCAACAGCAATCTACGGTTCCAGAGGTGCTTATGGAGTTGTTATTGTCACTACAAAAAAAGGTAAAGATGGTAAGATTTCCGTAAACTATAATATGTTTTACGGTATGAAAAAAATAGCCAATACCATTGGTGTTACCTCTCCGGAAGATTATGTTAAGTGGCAGTATGAGTATGCTTCACTTAAGGATAATACTGATTTAAGCTCTTATGAGAAATATTTTGGTTCATGGAATGATTATGATATGTACAAAGGCATGAAAGGCAATAATTGGCAAAGACAAGTTTTTGGACGCACGGGTGAAGTTCAGAGCCGTGACTTATCAATTCGTGGTGGTTCTGATAAAATGAATTATAATTTTAACTATGCTCATTATGATGAAAAAGCGATTATGCTGGGTTCAGATTTTAATAGAAATAACTTATCACTTGCTTTAAATAGTAAAGCTTCTGATAAAGTAGATCTTTCATTTACAGTACGTTATTCAGACACGGAAATTAATGGTGGAGGGATGAATGAACAAAATGAGGTTTCGTCTGCAGACTCTCGTTTAAAAAATGTTGTAGGTTATGCTCCTATTCCGGTTCCGGGTTTAACAACAGATGATACAGATGAAGCAGTTTCTGAAAATCTAACACATCCTTTTGTGGCTATTTATGATACCGATCGCCAGCAATTCAGAAAAAACTATAATTTGTTAGGTAGTTTTTCATGGAAACTTACTTCAGATTTGGTGTTTAAAACAGAATTAGGTCTTGATAACTACAATTATTTAGACTATCGTTATTACGGGCGTTCAACTTATTATGTAAAAAATAATCCTGCGGCAGAAAGACAAGGCATGCCAGCTATGATATTAGGAGATAGAAAAGACACTCGTTTTAGAAATGCAAATACACTTAACTATGATCTTAAAAAAATAGTTGGAGAAAATCATAGTTTAAAATTCCTTTTAGGTGAAGAGTCTATAGACTATCAAAGAAATGATGTGAATACTGCACTTCATGGTTATCCTTTATCTTTTGGTTTAGATCAGGCAAAAAAACTGACAACTCAGGGAACACCGGTTTCGGTTGATAATTTCTATTTTCCGGATGATAAATTGCTCTCTTTCTTTGGTCGTGTGAATTATGATTATAAAGATCGCTATCTTTTTACGGCTACTTATCGTGCAGATGGTTCAAGTAAATTTTTAGGAGATAATAAATGGGGGTTTTTTCCGGCAGCAGCAGCAGCATGGAAAATTTCAGGAGAAGAATTTATGAAAAATGCTTCATGGGTTAATTTGCTAAAACTAAGAGTAAGTTACGGTGAGGCTGGTAATAATAACATACCGACAGGACAAATGGTTCAAAGTTTCATATCTTCTACTTCTACATGGATTAATGGCGTTGATAATTTCTGGGCAGCTTCTAAAACAATGGCTAATCCGGATTTAAAATGGGAAACGACAGTAACACAAAACATAGGTTTAGATTTTGATTTATTCAAAAATCGTGTTACAGGATCTGTTGAGGTGTATAAAAATATCACGAAAGATTTATTAATAAACTTTCCAATTGCAGGAGGAGGATATGATTATCAATACAGAAATATGGGCGAGGTGCAAAACAGTGGTGTTGAGGCAACTTTAAATCTAAATCTTATTGAAAGAAGTAAGTATGGAGTAAGCATCTCTTTTAATGCTGGATTTAATACCAATAAAATTAATTCGCTAGGCGTAATGAGTAATTTCGGAGCGAGTTCAGGATGGGCTTCTACAGCTATTGGAAATGACTTCTTAGTAAATGCGGGAGAGCCTATTGGACTTATGTACGGATATAAAAGTGATGGACGTTATGAGGTGTCTGATTTTGACTATAACGGAGGAACTTATACTTTAAAAACCGGAGTGCCAGACGGTACAACTATTGTTGGAACCATGAAACCGGGCGCAATGAAATTAAAAGATATTGACGGCGATGGTAAAGTAAATGCAAATGATTTAACTGTTATTGGAAATGCAAATCCAAAAAGTACCGGAGGCTTTGTGTTGAATGCTAATGCTTACGGATTTGATCTTTCTGCGGCTTTTAACTATAGTATTGGAAATGATGTTTATAATGCAAACAAAATTGAATTTTCTACTTCGGTTCCAAATGGACAATACAGAAATTTAAATTCTGAAATGGCTGATGGAAAAAGATGGACAAACCTTGATCCTGCTTCAGGACAATTAGTAACAGACCCTGATGGTTTGGCTGCCTTAAATGCCAATACATCAATGTGGTCACCTTATATGCCACGTTATGTTTTTAGTGACTGGGCTGTTGAAGACGGGTCTTTCTTGAGACTTAATACTTTGAGTTTAGGTTATACAACACCAAATGATTTAACTTCTGCTTTAGGAATTTCCAAATTGAGATTTTATTTTACAGCCAGTAATGTTTTTGTTTGGACTAAATACACAGGTCCCGATCCTGAATCTTCAACAAGAAGAAATTCACCGCTTACTCCTGGAGTTGATTATTCAGCTTATCCAAGAAGCAGACAGTTGATATTTGGTTTAAACCTTAATTTTTAATTCAGTAAAACTTTCACAAGATGAAACATAAAATATTAATAGCAGGAATTATTCTAGCAAGTATATTTACTTCCTGCTCAGATGATTATTTAGATGCTCCGGCAGAATCAACATTAGACGAATCAGTTATTTTTTCTAGTCCGGGATTAGCAGAAGGCGCAATTGACGGAATTAAAATTCCGTTTGCAGAAACCAACTCTTACAGAGGGCGTTTTCTTCCTTTTTACGGTTTAAATACCGATGTGGAATGGTACAATTCTTCTCAAACAGTAAGTGATGCTTCAGATTTATGTACTTATGATGCACAAAAGAATAATTCTCAAATGAACACAACAAACAATGCCTGGGCAATGATGTATTCAGGAATTGAGCGTGCTAATATTTGTATTCGTGGTTTACGTACTTACGGTAATCCAACAGCAGGATCTGAGCTGGGTTATTTATTGGGAGAAGCTTTGACATTAAGAGCAATTTATTATGCTGATTTGATAAAAGCATGGGGAGATGTACCTGCGAGATTTGAACCCGTGAACAATGCAACACTTTATATTGAAAAAACAAGTAGAGATGTGATTTACAAACAGCTTCTTGCAGATTTAGGAGAAGCGGCAACATTAGTTCCGTGGCCGGGTGAAACTGCAGCAACAACAAGTGTTGAAAGAATTAATAAAGCTTTCGTAAAAGGTTTTCGTGCACGATTGGCAATGGTAGCAAGTGGTTACCAGCAATATCCTGATGGTGTAAGAAGAAGTTCAGATCCTGAACTATCGGTTCCTAATATGTATGCATTGGCATTAGCAGAATGTCGTTCTGTAATTTCAAGCGGATCAGCACATTTAGAGACTTCTTTTGAAACATTTTGGAGAAAATACAATCAGGAATACATAGTTGCGGGTGGAGAATCTCTTTGGGAACTTCCATTTTCAGAAGGTAGAGGCCGTATGTTATTTACATTTGCAGTGCGTCACACTACAAACGATCAATTTCATGCAAATGGAGCAAATCGTGGAGGAACTGCAGGACCACTTCCTTTTGTTTTTTACGATTATGATCAGGCAGATACTCGTAGAGATGTTACTTGTGTGCCTTATAAATATGGTACAGCTGTAAATAACATTGCAAAACAGGAACTTGGAGCTTTAAATACTTGGTATTTTGGAAAATATCGTTACGAATGGATGACACGTTTTGTTACTTCAACAAATGATGATGGTGTAAATAAAATTTATATGCGTTATGCCGAGGTACTTTTAATTGCAGCAGAAGCAGCCAATGAAATAGAAGGGCCATCTGCAGCAGCACCATATTTAAAAGAAATACGCAGAAGAGCTTTCCCGGCAGCAGTTCACGCTGATAAAGTTGAAAGTTATGTAGATGCTTTAACAGGAAAAGCTGAAATGTTTAATGCTCTTGTTGAAGAGAATAAATATGAGTTTACAGGAGAAATGGAACGTAAACAGGCTCTTATTCGTTGGAATTTGCTAAAAGCAAAATTAGATGAAGCCAAAGTAAAAATGACAAACTTATCTCAACATACAGGGGAATATTCTGATGTACCGGCTACTTTATATTTTAAATATAAATCCGATAATGTAAGTTTAGATATATATGGTTTAAATCGAGGAGAAGTTGTTAAGCCAAGCGCAGATTACACAGATTTTGAATGGACATGGACAGGTACAGCAACCGATACTAAGATAAATACGCTTTACAAAGCTGGTGTTAATCCTGATAACAGACAATTTTGGCCAATATGGCAAGTGTTTATTGATGGAAGTAATGGTAAATTGGTTAATGATTACAATTATTAATCTCAACAATTATTAATTAATTATAAGACATCATGTTTATGAAAACAAAATATATATTTAAAGGATTAATAATGTCATTATTGCTCACAATTGCAGTTTCAGGCTGTGATAGTTATAATGAAGCAGTAATAGAAAATCTCAATGTGAGCAAAGAGTTTTCTCCTATTGAACTTACAGCAAAGGTTAAAAATCAAACTACGGTTGAACTTAACTGGAGTCTAAAACAAGACCAGGTTGTTGACAATTATGTTGTTGAATTTAGTGCAGACGATCCTGAATTTAAAACAATTTTTAAAACAATAAATGTTACACAAGATCAGTTGCCTGTTCAGGTTGCATTAGAGGGTGAAACCGTATATTCAATTAGGGTAAAAGCATTGAGTACATCAGGATTAGATGACTCTGCGTGGTCTGTTGTTACAGCAACAACGTTATCAGAGCAAATTTTCTTCCCTATTCAGGAAACTGATATTGAAGGAACATCTGTTACTGTAAGATGGACGCCTAATAGCAATGTAACACAAATTAGTGTTGCTCCTGGAGGTATTACACACACAATAACTGCTGAAGAAAAAATTGCAGGAGTTGCTATCGTAACAGGACTTAGTGGAGACACATCCTACACGGCTACATTGCTAAATGGACTTAAAACAAGAGGTACGCTAACATTTACCACAGGCGTTGATGTAAGTACAGGTACTGTAGTTAACCCTGGAGATAATTTAAATTTATTAATTACACAAGCGGCAGCAGGTGCAAAACTGTATCTAATGCCAGGAGATTATAATGCTTATATTGGTGATATCATATTAACCAAACCAATTACAATTAGAGGGGTAAAACGCTATGACAAGCCATTAGTAAATGTAACTTTTACAGCAGCGGCAGGAGCATCCTCTTTAAGTTTAATTGATTTAGATTTGGATGGAACCGGAATTAATAATTCTGCTCTTATTACAGTTTCAGGCGCTTCGAGTACATATGATGATATTTTAATAAGCGGCTGTAAGGTTCATGATTACACACGTGCATTAATTTCTGCGAATGCTCTCTTAACAAAAGTAAGATCATTTACTGTAGACAATAGTATTGTTAGAAATGTAAATACAAATGTAGGTGCAGATTTAATTGATTTCAGAGCTACTTATATTGCGGATATTATTCTTAAAAACAGCACTTTTGACAATTGCTCGACCAGTCGTGATTTTGTTAGAGTTGACGCTGTTGCACCGGCTAATAGTGGTTTCTCAGGAACCGGTTTAACAACAAATGTATTAATTGATCACTGTACCTTGTATAAAGTATCTAATACAGCAGCACCAAAAAGAATATTATACCTTCGTTTTAATGACAATGCGTCAATAGTACGAAATACTTTGATTACTGAGACAACTGCAATTTATACAAATCAGTCTACTACAAAAGAGCCGACATTTGCTAAAAATTACTATTACAATGCAGCAAGTTTTATGGATGGATCAATTAATTTAAATAAAGTTGATGCTGGCGGAATTGTAGCCGATCCACAATTTACAAATGCTGCAAATGGTGATTTTACAATTGGTAATCAAACTTTAAAAGATAATGCAATTGGAGATCCGCGTTGGATTAAATAATTCATTTTTTCATATTCTAGTTAAAAGGGATGCAATATTTTGCATCCCTTTTTTTATAAAACAAGAAAAGAAATCTGCTCAAATCTGCAAAATCTGCGTGAAACAAACCCTACTCAATATCCAAATCAAATTTCTCTAATAATCCTGCAAGCGCAGTATGAGAAACTTTGGTTCCTTTAATTTTGTTTTCAGATGGATCAAAAGCATAATTTCTTGAAGATCGAAAATCAGCTTTCTCCAAAATACATTCCACGAAAGTGGCATTAGAAAGATCACAGTTTTTAAAAATAGCCAGAGACAAATCTGTATTCGAGAAATCAACATCTTTTAAAGAGCAATCAATAAACTGGGTTTTCTTTAATTTTTTATAAATGAAAGTCGAATAATCAAGCATGCAATCTTCAAAATTCATCGAAAATAAAAAACTGTTACTCGAACTAAAATCCAAACCCATTAATTTACAGCCAATAAATTTGATGTTTTTTAAACCTGTATTTTTAAGGACTGCCAATGAAAGATTACAGTTTTTAAAAGTACAATCTAAAAAATCAATATAACTGAAATCACTTTTAGAGAAATTGCAATTGATGAATTCACAGTTTATAAATTCGTTGTCGGATAATTTTTGATCAGAATAATCAATAGTGTCGAATGTTTTGTTTTGATGTAATGCAGTTTCCATAGAAATAAATTAAGGTTGGGAAAGAAGAGGAGTGTGTGGTTTTTATTCTAATTCGATACAATCAAAAATATCGTTTTTAAGAATTGATTCGGATATTTCTGTCTCACTGTCGATTCTTAAAATATTATCACAATCTTCCAGGTCAAAATTCCATAATGCATAAGGTAATAATTTGTGAAGTATTGCAGTTGCTGATTCTAATTTGGATTTTGAATCAACAGTTGTTTTAAAAACATAAATCATAATTTGCTCTTTTTTACAAGGCAAATTTCAATAAATCAACAGTAACTTTACTAGGATTTCGTAATCAATAATTAGGACTTATCAATCAATTTCCGGTATTGTATAGGAGTAATGCCTTCGTGTTTTTTAAAGAATCTGCTAAAGTAAGAATGATCCTCATGTCCTACTTGTAAAGCAATTTCGCTTACCGAAAAAGTAGTTTGAAAGAGTAAATATTTAGCTTCTAATAAAATGGTTTCTTCAATCCATTTGGCTGCAGATTGACCAGTTACAAATTTTACAGATTTATTTAAATGATTAGGTGTAACATTTAGTAATGAAGCGTAATAATTAACCTGATGATGTGTTTTGATATTATTGTGAATTAACTCTTTGAATTTGGATGAAAGAACTTCGGCAGCAGAAATACTCTTAAAAGTTTGTACACTGTTTTTATTCATTTCATAAAACAATGCAATTAAATAGGACTGTACAATATTTAGATTTGCAGTTTGGGTTCCTAAATATTCTTGCTGCAACCGACTTAAAATTGCTATAATGGATTTTACGTCTTCTTCTGCTAAACTAATTTTTGGGTTTCCTGATATTTTTAAAAAATCAAAATCATTGATCATTTCTCGATTGCCATATTTTCCAATTAAAATATCAGGATGAAATTGGCAAATATAGCCGGTATGTGTGCTGTTTACATTTTCTATTGAAAAAATCTGACCCGCAGGAACCATAATAATTTCATTAGAAACAGTTTGATATTCTTTATAACCCACTTTCATTACATGTGTGCCGGAAGTAACAAATAGCAAAGTATGACAACTGTGTTTAGAGGGTGGAACAGGAAATTGTAACTGCATCATTTCTTCCATCTTTAAACAAAAAAAATGATCAGAGTTTGATTTGAAAAGTAAATGCATTGGATTTTCTTCGCCAAGAAATTTTTCACGAAATCCCTTTGCTTCATATGTTTTTACTTTTTCGTCCGGCTTTATTTTCATTGTTTAAAATAGTACAATCTAAAATCAAGCAATTGGCAAAGTGCATGATGTTTTTGGTATAATTCTTCAACCACTTCAATAAGATCCTCGTTGTCCTGATATAAACTAAAAAAAGCTTTGTCAATAGTACTGCAGCTCGCAATTTTATTATAAGTTGATCCATAACCGGAAATGGCGCGTGCACCGGTTACATCCAGAAAATATTGGGCTTCTTCTTCGCTTAAATCTAATATTTTTTTATTGGCAAAATGAATGACTTTTCCTTTCATTTTTCCTTCAAAAAGTTCGGCTATTTCTTCAAGGCTATAATAATAATCATGAAGGCATATATTGTTTTCCTGCCCTGGCATAACCAGATAAATAATTTCATAATCCTTAAAATTATGATCTTCATAAAGCAATACATTCAAACTTTCTTCTAAACCTTCAATCGTGTCACAGGTTTTGTAAATGCTTGCAATTCCCTGGTCAAGGGCAATTTCTTCCAGATTTTTGACCACATCTGTAGTTCTAATTTCATCTACATCAGGAACACCCTCGAGGCAGAAAATAAATTTCTCAGTATCCATGCAACAATCTTTTCCGGTTGGTAATACGTGATTAAAGGATCACTTTGTTTTCGTTTTGACAAATGTATTTTTTATTGTGGAAAAAATGTTATATCACGACGGTTTTAACGCATTTTTTTTTGAAATTTTAGAGTAAAGAAGATCTAAAAGTTTTTAAAAATCTTTCAGCTTCAAAATAAAAATGCAAGATAATTTTGATACAATTTAGAACAATAAAAATTATAAAATTGTAACGATCTATAACTAATTTTGATCGAAACAAATTTATTTCCAATCAAATACAAAAGTCAAAATGGTAAACGAGAGAGTGATGGAGAAGCTGGGAATATTGGCAGATGCTGCAAAATATGACGTTTCATGTTCTTCGGCTTTAAGCAATCGAAAAAATAAGGATAAAGGATTAGGAGATGCAAAAGGTTATGGTATTTGCCATTCTTATACAGAAGACGGGCGTTGCGTTTCGTTGCTGAAAATCTTACTGACCAATCATTGCATTTTTGACTGTGCTTATTGTGTAAGCCGAAAAAGCAACGACATTAAAAGGGCAGCTTTTACTGTTGATGAGGTGGTTGACCTTACGATAGGTTTTTACAGAAGAAATTATATTGAAGGGCTTTTTTTGAGTTCCGGTATTTTTGATAATGCAGATTATACCATGCAACGTTTGGTTAGGATTGCGAAAAAATTGCGATTAGAACAAAACTTCAACGGTTATATACATCTTAAAGCGATTCCCGGAGCCAGTGATGAATTGCTCAAAGAAGCCGGAATGTATGCAGATCGCTTAAGTGTAAATGTTGAAATGCCAACAGAGCAAAGTTTAAAATTACTTGCTCCGGATAAAAACCACAAAGACGTGATTCAACCAATGGAATATCTTAAAAATGAAATTGTTGGTTATAAAGAAGAGAAAAAACTAAACTATAAAGCACCACTTTTTGCGCCCGCAGGTCAAAGTACACAAATGGTGATTGGTGCAACAAAAGAAAATGATCTGGAGATTCTGGGCATGGCAGATTATTTTTATCAAAAGATGAATATGAAGCGTGTGTATTATTCCGGATATGTTCCAATAAGTAACGATAATAGGCTTCCGGCTATTGGTACACCAGTTCCTATTATTCGAGAAAACCGTTTGTATCAGGCCGATTGGTTAATTCGATATTATGGATTTAACGTTAATGAAATTGTTGGGTTAAATCAGCCCAATCTTGATCTTGACATAGATCCCAAACTAGGATGGGCATTGCGAAATCTGCATCAATTTCCGGTTGATATTAATACTGCCGATATAGAACTTATTAAACGCATTCCGGGAATTGGTTATTTGGGCGCGCAGAAAATTGTTGCCGCCAGAAAATTTAAGAAACTAGTTCCTCATGATTTACAAAAATTTGGTATTGCTTATAGTAGGTCACAGTATTTCTTGGCTTTTGCCACACCGTTTCAGATGCAGAAGGATTTAACTTCAATTCAAATCAAGGATAAGATTTTAAATATCCAGAAGAGTAAATATAAAAATGATTTTTCTAACCAACTTGCCTTATTTTAATCAAAATGATACTGGTAATTTACGATGGAACTTATGAAGGATGGCTAACAGCCGTATTTGAGATTTATGAATATAAATTGGAAGATACTGTTTTTAGTAAAAACGGCGCTTGTGATGCTCTGTTATTTTCATCCAACCATGTTGTGATAACAGATTTTAAAAAGGCAAATCGTGTTTTAAACGGACTCAAACAACGCCTTTCAGCAGATGGATTTTCAAGTTTTCATAAAGCATTTTTGTCTGAAGTAAATCATATAGAACAGACCATGTTTCAGTTTGCTCAATATATTTTTTCGACCACAAAAAATGTAGAAGAGGATTTTAGTAATGCTGCAGTTTGGGATATACGAAAGGCAACCCGACTCACCGGAAAAGAAGCGCATAGGATGGAAGCATTTGTGCGTTTTAAATTAACCAAAGACCAGCTTTATTATGCTATAATCGAACCCGAATGTGATGTATTGCATCTTATAGAAAATCATTTTAAAAATCGCTATGCAGATCAGCGCTGGTTAATTTATGATGCAAAGCGTAAATATGGAGTTTATTATGATCTTGAAAACCTTTCGACCGTAGAGTTAGAATTTAATCAGGGGCCGGTTTCTTCTAAATTTTTAACTGAAATATGCGACGAACAAGAAGAGTTTTTTCAGAATCTTTGGAAACGTTATTTTAGTAGTGTAAATATTGAGTCAAGAAAAAATATGAAACTGCATATTCAACATATGCCAAAACGATATTGGAGAAATCTGATAGAGAAAATTCCCCCAATTAATAAAAAATAGTTTTAACAACAAAGCCTTAATGATTCATTAAGGCTTTGTTATTTTTAGAATATTAGATTAATATTTTTTTTTAATTCCATATATCATTCATCTCGGTCAGTACAATAGGCTTGCCGTCAGTAACGACAATGGTATGTTCGTGCTGCGCCATAAAACCGCCTTTATTGCCAACCATTGTCCAGCCATCCTGCAAAGTTTCGGCATATGTTGAGGTTGTCGAAATAAAAGTTTCAATTGCAACTACCGAATTTTTCCTGAATCTTGTTAGGTTAAATCGATCTCTGTAATTCGCTATTTCATGTGGTTCTTCATGAAGACCTCTTCCAATTCCGTGGCCGGTTAAATTTTTAATGACCTTGTATCCTTTTTTCTTAGCTTCAGTTTCGATTAAAAAACCAATATCAGAAATGCGAACTCCACCCTTTATATTATAAATTGCTTTATGTAGAATTTGTTTTGAAGCTTCAATCAATTTTTGGTGCTCGTTTACATCTGTTCCAATAACAAATGAACCTCCATTATCAGACCAGAAACCATCAAGTTCTGCAGAAACATCAATATTAATTAAATCACCTTCATTAAGAATTCTTTTATCAGACGGAATGCCGTGACAAAATTCATTGTTTACACTTATACATGTCCATCCCGGAAAACCATAAGTCAGGTATGGAGCTGATTTTGCGCCTAAGTCATTCAGAATTTGTCCGCCATAGTTGTCTAATTCCTTTGTAGACATACCTGGTTTGGCAAAATTTCTCATTTCTTTCAAAGTAAAAGCAACAGCTTCACTTGCCTTTTTCATTCCAATTAATTCTGATTCTTGTTTTATAGACATGTTTTTTATTTTAGGAATTCAATATTAATTATTTTCTACCAATTCAATATCCATCGTTTTTATTAATCCGTCTTGAAAAGTATAAATGTGTTTTACCATTCCGTCAAAGATTAAACCGCCTTGCAAATCTTTTACGTTTTGATGCACCTTAACTTCTAAGCTTCCATTTTCTCTTTCATCAAAGCCAACAGGTTCTACTTTTGGGTTTATTTCCATCCATTGTCTTGTCCAGTATTCTTTAATTTCATTGTGGCCACTTATATAACCGCCTTCCCAGGCTTTTGACCATTGTACATCTTTTTGCATTGTCGACAATGCGTTTTCAATGTTTCTGTCATTAAAAGCGGTATATGCTTTATGTATCGTATTCTCAAGTTGATTTACCATTATTGTTTTGAATTAAATTAGTAGAAATTTTAATCAAATTTAATTTTGCTATTCCCGAACTCCTGATTTTTACTAAAAAAGAGATGTTCGTTTGCATTATGGCTAATATAAAACTAATTTATTAAAGAGTGAATTGTTTATCTATTTCTCTTCTTCTAAATTGTCAACAGCAGAAATTTGATCCAATATATTGGTTTGATTGGGTGAAATGTAATTTTTGACTTCACTTGTATTTTCTTTCTTAAAAAGAATATCCAGCGCGTTGTATAGTTTTAATAAAACATCCTTGTCTTCTTTTGCAATTTCTAAGGCAGTATTGAAATTAAAAACATAATTATTCGAATTGCGTACCTCTACTTTTATTGTTTTAGATGTGATTTTAAATTTAACTATGTCCATATTTACAACGTATTAACTTTTTCGACTTTTTCTAACATGCCATTAAAAAGTATTAAAGGTATTTAATTATTTAGAGATATAACTTAATTATTTAAAGTTCCTTGCTGTAATTTTTGATGCAAAGAGGAATTAATTTCAATAAAAAAACCCTAATCAATTGATGATTAGGGTTTTGTTTTTTGTAGCGAGGACGGGAGTTGAACCCGTGACCTCAGGGTTATGAATCCTGCGCTCTAACCAACTGAGCTACCTCGCCAAGATTGCAAGTGAACCGTGTTCCTCATTGCGGGTGCAAATATAAAAATTTTATTAGAGCTTACAAGCATAAAATGAAGAAAAAAAAATATTTTTAAAAACGCATTGTTTTTGGACATATATTCTTATATTTCGAAAAAATTAAAAGTAGCACATGGATCCAAAAATACGTTACGAAATAGAGTTTCCAATAAATTCTTCGCCGCAATTATTATATCAATATATATCAACTCCGTCAGGTTTATCAGAATGGTTTGCTGACAATGTAAATTCAAGAGGTGAATTTTTCACTTTTATTTGGAACGATTCGCAGGAAAAAGCGCGTTTGGCATCTAAGAAAACAGGTGAAAAAGTAAAGTTTAAATGGGTCGACGAAAGTAGTAAAGACACTGAATACTTTTTTGAATTGCATATTTTAGTTGATGAATTAACTAAAGATGTATCATTAATGGTAGTTGATTTTGCAGAAAAAGAAGAAGTTGGCGAAGCTAAACAATTGTGGGAGAATCAGATCTCAGATCTAAAACATCTTATAGGATCTGTTTAGTAAAAGTCTATTTTATGCCTTATATTTGCCCTGAACAAAATTCAGGGTTTTTTTATGATCAATTTTAACGGAAACATAGTAGCGCAAAACGATAATGTATTAACTCAAAATCGTGCGTTTTTGTACGGAGATGGTGTTTTTGAAACGCTAAAAATAATCAATAACAAAATCTTGTTTCTTGAAGATCATTATTTCAGATTAATGGCTTCGATGCGGGTAGTTCGAATGGAAATTCCGATGAACTTTACAATGGAATATTTTGAAGAACAGGTTTTAAGCCTGGTACAGCAAAAAGGAATTTCAGTATCTGCCAGAGCAAGAATTACAGTTTTTAGAAATGATGGAGGGTGGTATTTACCCCAAACGAATGAAGTTTCGTTTTTAATTCATGCAACTGTACTTGATGCCACTTTGTATGCGTTAAATACTGATTCTTATGAAGTTGATTTGTATAAAGATTTCTATGTAACCAAGCAATTGTTATCGTCTATTAAAACGACGAATAAAATGATTAACGTTACCGGAAGTATTTTTGCGCACGAAAATGGGTTGCAAAACTGTATTTTACTTAACGATGCAAAAAATGTTGTTGAGGTATTACAGGGAAATTTATTTATGGTGACAGGTAAAAAATTAATTACGCCTCCAGTTTCTGAAGGATGTTTGAATGGTGTAATGCGTAAACAAATATTAGCTTTAGCCAAAAAAGTTGCAGATATAGAAGTATCAGAAGAAATAATTTCGCCATTTGATCTTCAAAAAGCTGACGAATTATTTCTTACAAATGTGATCACAGGGATACAGTCGATAAGTAAATATCGAAAAAAAGAGTTTACAAGTAATCTGGCTCATTTATTAGTGCAAAAACTAAATGAATCCATTGTTGAGAATTAATTCAAATATGGATTTTCAGGTGCATTTGACCAAATAACGTAATCTCCGCCCAACTCTATAATTTGTTCTTTCCAAAAATGAGTAGTAGATTTTCCGATAATTTTATTTTTGTAATTATTATCGGCAATAATCCAGGAGTTACCCTGCATCTCACTTTCGAGCTGATTTTCATCCCAACCTGTGTATCCTAAGAAAAAACGAATGTTATTTTTATTAATAGATCCGTCGTTTATTAAGTCTTTGGTTGATTCAAAATCACCTCCCCAATATATACCATTAGAAATCTCCACACTATTTGGGATTAATTCCGGAATATTATGAATAAAATAAAGATTGTCCTGTTCTACAGGACCGCCATTATATATCTTGAAAGTGGCATCAATCTCAGGAATTAAGTCATTAATAGTGTACTTTAAGGGTTTATTGATAATAAATCCTATTGATCCTTCCTTGTTATGATCTGCTAATAAAATTACCGATCTATTAAATGATAAATCTCCAATTATAGAAGGCTCGGCAATAAGCAGGTGTCCTTTTTTTAATTTTTCTGAAATCATACGGCTACAATTTTTATTAAATTTAGTTATAAATTTTTAAAAAACCCAAATAAAATCGTTAAACCGTACAAAAAAACCCTCCATAAGGAGGGTTTTAATTATATTATAAGTTTAGAGAACTTTCTTACTTAGTTCACTGCACCTTCTAATTCAGCACCAGCTTTAAATTTCACTACATTTTTAGCAGCGATTTTGATAGTTTTTCCTGTTTGAGGATTTCTACCGTCTCTAGCAGCTCTAGCAGATACCGACCATGATCCAAAACCTACTAATGAAATTCTTCCACCTTTTTTCAAAGTAGATCCTACATTTCCTAAAAATGATTCTAAAGCTAATTTTGCCGCAGCTTTTGTAATTCCTGCATCAGCAGCGATAGCATCGATTAATTCTGATTTGTTCATAATAATTAGTTATTAATTGTTGGTTAAAAAAAAAATTGTTAATACACAAATTTAATAGGAAATCCGTTCCTTGCAAGTGTTTTCTTTAAATTTAGCAAAAATTGTTAATAACTTGCTTTTTTTGTTCATAAAGCAGGTTGTTTAGTCGAATAAAACAAGGAAAAACCCCTGTTTTATTGACCTTAATAGACTTTTGCGTCTTCTGTAAAAGTGATACCATTTAGTAATTCAGCTACTTGCATTCTCTTTTTTCCAGGTAACTGTAAACTTAAAAGTAAAATATAACCATTCTTAATAGCGATTTTGATTTCTTTTTTACTGCTAATTAAGCTTCCAATTTCAAAAGAATGTGATTCCAAAACCAATTTTGCCTCATATATTTTAATGCTTAATTCTTCATTTTTATCCTTCAAAAAACACCAGGCCGCTGGATAAGGACTTAATCCGCGAATTAAATTATTGATTTCGTCGCCAGATTTAGTCCAGTCAATCTTACAATTTTCCTTATTTAATTTGTAAGCAGTTTTAATTTCTTCGTTATCTTCCTGAATTGTAGTAGTTACATTTCCGTTTTCAATAATTTTTAAAGTGTCAATTACAGTTGTACTTCCTAAATTCATTAATCGGTCGTGTAATTCTCCGGCGCTTTCTGATGGCTCAATTGCAATTTCAGAATTTAAAATCATAGCTCCGGTATCAATTTTATCATCAATAAAAAAAGTTGTTACGCCTGTTTTAGTTTCTCCATTAATAATTGCCCAATTGATTGGTGCTGCTCCGCGATAATTAGGTAATAAAGAGGCATGAAGATTAAAAGTTCCCAAACTTGGCATTTCCCATACTACTTTTGGCAACATTCTAAAAGCAACTACGATTTGCAAATTAGCATTTAAAGCTTTTAACTCCGCCAGAAAAGTTTCGTCTTTTAAATTAGTGGGCTGTAATAAAGTAAGATTGTTCGCCAGTGCATATTCTTTCACTGCCGAATATTTTATTTTTTGTCCGCGTCCAGCCGGTTTATCAGCAGCCGTAATAACGCCAACAACATCGTAATTGTTTTTAATAATGGTGTCCAGAATGCCAACAGCAAATTCCGGAGTTCCCATAAATATAATTCTCAATTTTTCCATTATGATTTTAAAGTGTATTTATTATTGGGTTGAATGGTAATATGATTGTTTTCTAATAATTCCTGAAGCACCAAAATAATATCATTGGCATCCATTTTTATTTGTGTCTGAATTTCTCTCGAAGTTAAAGCGGCCGATTTTAGTAAATGCAGAATTTTATCTGCAATCGAATCAGCTTCGGTGATTTTTCCTTTTTGAGTAATGCAATAAGAACAAACGCCACAGTTTTCTTTTGTTTCTTCTCCAAAGTAATCCAAAATCAAACGGTTCTTGCAGGTTTTATTCTCCTTTATATAATGTAGCACAGATAAAAGCTGTTCTTTTTTTAGCTGATTTTGTTTTTCCAGATATTTCGAAACTCTGTTTATAGTAAGATCATCTTCGCGAACTTCATTAAATAATATAGTAGCGTCGTTGTTTTTCGATTTATATTCGATGATTTCTTTTTCTCTAAGTTTTTCTAAAACAGCCAAAACCTGTTCTTCTGTATGATTTGATTTTTTTGCAATCAAAGAAAGATTAAAAGGAGTTTTCATTTCATAAACTCCGGGATACGTTCTTAAAATCGCCAGAATAATTTCCTCATCATTTTGATTCAAACTCGTATACCGAATTACTTCTTTTGATTCGATTAAAAACTGCAGTGTAATTTTTTCTGAGAATTCCTGTGATAGCGTAATGATTCCCTGTTGATTTAAAAACTGCAAAGCATTATACGTTTTTAAAGTGGGAAACTCATATTTATGACAAAAATGATTTAGTTTAAAAGAAAAAGTATCATCTAAACCTTCTCCATAGGCAATCTGAAAATAGTTGCAAAGTTTGACATACATCGTTTTTAAAAACTTCTTATCCGGCAAAACACTTAAAAATTGCTGTTCGGTTTGATTTGCATCTGAATTGTTATAAAGCAAAACTGAAAAAGCTTTTTCGCCATTTCGTCCCGCTCTTCCGGATTCCTGATAATAATTTTCTATATTTTCAGGAAGTTGCGTATGAATAACAGTTTTTACATTGTCTTTGTCAATTCCCATTCCAAACGCATTCGTGGCTACAATAACCTGCGCTTGTTCAGACATCCACAACTGCATGTTTTTATCTTTTTCTTTTGCCGAAAGTCCACCGTGATAATAAGTTGCCTTGAATCCTAAAGATTGTAGTTGTGATGAAATACTCAAACATGATTTTCGATTTCGTACATATATAATAGAAGGCTGTGGGTTTTTCTTCAAAATTTGTTCGGTACGATACAATTTGTCTTCGACCTCAAAAATCATGTAAGCAATGTTTTTTCTTTCAAATGATTGTTGAAAAAGTTTTGGGGCTTTTAAACCTAATTCTGTATTGATATCTTCAATAACTCTTGGAGTTGCTGTTGCTGTCAATGCTAGAAAAGGAATCTTAGGAAAATATTTTTTAAGCTCAGAAATTTTCAGATAAGCCGGACGAAAATCGTGTCCCCATTGCGAAACACAATGCGCTTCATCAATAGCAATTAAATTTATAGGAAGATTTTTGATGCGCTCCAAAATCCAATCAGACTGAAGTCTTTCAGGAGAAAGATATAAAAACTTATAATTTCCGTATTGACAATTGTCCAGAAGATCAATGATTTCTTCCGTGTGAATTCCGCCTGTCAGCGCAATGGCTTTAATTTCCCTTTTTTGCAAATTCGCCACCTGATCTTTCATAAGAGCGATCAAAGGTGAAATCACCAAACAAATTCCGTCCTGCATCATAGCCGGAACCTGAAAACAAATCGATTTTCCGCCACCCGTTGGGAGCAAAGCAAAAGTATCCTGACCTTCTAAAACCGAGTCAATAATTTCCTTTTGCAACGGTCTAAAACTGTCGTGTTTCCAGTATTTTAAAAGAATTTCCTGTGCTTCTGGCATAGCTTTGGTTTTAAAGTTAAAAATTTAGAAATCAGTTCTAGTTTTACAACTTTAAACCGCCTGCCTAAATTTTATCTAAGATATAAAGAATTCTGTTTTCAACCGTATCTTTAGGCACCTCAATTAAATTGTAGCCATATTTGCTATACGTCTCAACAAGATGTTTCTGAATCGTTAATGCCTGTTCAAAATTTTCGTAACGTTCTGTGTCGCTTTCGTAAATTTCTTCCCAAGGCGGTAAAATAAAAGTTTTGGTGTATTTAAAATCCTCACAAGCCTTTACAAAATGCGCCGGATATTCATCACCTATATAATCCATATAAGCCACAACATCAGGAATTCCGCGATCTATAAAAACTACATTATCAGGTTCTTCAATGGCGTTTTCAAATTGTTTAATTCTGCCTTCCAATAACATTTCGCTAAACAACAAAGGTTGTTCCAGGAACAATTGCTCGATTCCGCGTTGTTGAGCTTCGAGAGTAACTTGTCTTGAAATTTCAGGATAACAGCAGTAGCCACGAGCCACCAATTCGTTGATAAGAGTAGATTTTCCCGTTCCCGGGCCACCAATGAGTACTATGATTTGTTTTTGCACTTTCTAAAAATAAAGCGCAAATTTACCTAAAGTTATTGGTATTTAAAAAGATTATTTTGCTTTAAGCGAATGATTTCGCAATTTTCGTAATTATGCGGGATTAAAATCCAGCTCTACAAAATAAATTGTTTGTCTGGAACTAAAATAAGAGAGAGTCATACGCTCGACAAAATATTATGGTGCTGGATTAAAATCCAGCCCTACAAAATAGATCGTTCCTCCGGAACTAAAACAGAAAAGAGTCATCGGCTCGACAAATATTGTAGGGCTGGACTTTAGTCCAGTTTTAAATCGAAATATGAAATATTTGTTAAGTCCGGCGGGACTTCATATTTATAGAAAATTATTATATTTTGGTAAAGTCCTATCTATCGGGGTGAAATTTTTGGAATAATTATAACGCTCCGCTGGAGCTTAGGAATATCAAACATGAAATTGGCTATAAATATTTTGCTCCGCTGGAGCTTTTTCATGTATAATTTAAATAGCTCTTGTCTTTAAGTATGGGTTATGATTTCGGTTTTAGCCAAATATTTGCCACCATTTCTTTTTAATCTTTTTGGGAATTATTCTTGGGTTATCTTCTATTTGATTTCCATTAAAATCGATCACATATTCATTTGATTCAAAATCAAATAATCGTATTGTGCTCTCTTCAATAGTGAATTCTGGTATGCCTTCAATATTTACCCAAATATCTCTTCCTCCAAAACTCCAGACAATATTACCTTCCTTTGTAATTCTAAAAATTTCTAATTCTCCATGAATTAAAATATCATTTTCATGTTGATAAATAGAAAGATTTGTGAAAGTGTCAAATTCTTTATTCCAAATTAAATCTAAAGAAGGAATTTCAAGACAATAAATTTTATTGCAGATACGAATCCATATTTTATCATTATCAATAATAAATGCATTTTCATATATTCCAGTTCCTCCGCCAACTTCACAAATTATAGCATTTGAAATTTCGCTTCCAAATTTATTAACGGTAATGGCATGTTTGCTGGTTGGACAAAACTCGTCTTCTGGATGTTTTTCATCAAAATAAACTTTCTCATATTGCTTTAAATTATTAACTGAATTTAAAATGTAATTTGGATTATCTAATATTTCAATTTCGAAATTTTTATAATTGTGTTTCATCTTTTTGTTATTTTGGAAAATTATAACCCAGCCAAATCATTGCAATTAATAATAAGGTTACTGTAGTTATAGATCCACATAAAATTCCCCAGCCTAAATGTTTTAAATTAGTACTTCGGTTTTTTGAGAAAAGTTTAATTGCTAACCCAATTAATATTGAGAACAAGAAAATCATTAGAATTGAATTGAAATTATCTAATAATTTTAGATTTACTATGATTAAAAGATGTACAATCAATGTTAAGAAGAAATAGACTATTTTCATATTACTCACAAAACAAATATTTCCCAGAATTCACAACTTTCTTCTTCGAAGGCACAATCAAATGCGATTCAAATTTCTTTCCACTCAAAACATCATTCACAAAATCCAAAACATATTGTTTGCCATCATGAAAAAGATAACCCGAAAATTCATGCCCGCCACCGCAAAACGTAATCAGTTCAACGTCTTTATGTAAATCATTCATTTGATTGTAAACCGCATAAGACCCAAAAAGAATCAGCCAACCCGAAGCATTTGTGGGGCAGGAGCGGTGAGATCCTGCGGCATAAGGAACAGTATCGTCATTATTTCCGTGTGATAATAACATTGGCATTGCTTTTTCTTTCGTAATTAAATTTATATCCTGAATGGCACCAGAACCTCCAATAAAACCAGTGTATTTAAAGTTTTCAGGCAAATTATTTTTGTATAAATTCATCAGTTTATAATCCCAAAACGAAGCATGAAAACCAATTTCGGCTCCGGCACTAATTCCAGAAATAAATATTTTTGAAGCGTCAAGATTATATTTATTTGCATTTTCAATCAAAAAGGAGGTTGCCTGCCACATATCGCTCACGCCAATTTGAATTGCTTTTATCTTTTCAGTTAAAGTTCCTTTGCACCCAAAATCTTTTCCTTTCATGTATAAACTGTATGAAATGCTGGCCACTGCATAACCGTTTTTTGCCATAAACATTCCAAAATCTTTTTCTTGTGTACGGTCTCCACCAGAAAATCCACCACCAAAAGCAAAAATGATCAACGGAATTTTTTCGTTGGTTTTCTTCTGAGGCAAATACAAATCCAGATCCAGTTTGATTGTATCATTTTGGAAATAAGTCATTGTTTTTATTTCCTGTGCCTGAATATTGAAAAAGATGAGAATTGTAAAAAGTAAGAAGATATATTTTTTCATCGTATTTCGGTTTTTAAAGGGAAAGTCTTAGAATTTAAAAGTGCTGACTTAAAAAACTTTGCGTCTCTGCGACTTTGTGCTATATTTTTGCAGCAAAGTTTTTCAAATATAAAAGTTAGCCACGAATTTCACTAATTTACACGAATTTTTAATTTACACCTAAATCTAAACTATATGATATTTACAATTTTTAAACCGTTTTTAATTAGTGAAAATTCGTGAAATTTGTGGCAAAAAAGTATCATGAATTTCATCCCAAAAAATCTAAAATCAAAAATCTGAAATCTGAAATCAAAACCGTATATTTGCCTTTATTTTTAATTACGAATGGAGAACGATAAAGAAAAAAACACCGCCGAATTTTACGAAAGATTAAAAGTAGAGCTGGATAACGCAAATACCTGGCCAGCTGAATATTTATATAAATTTATAGTGCCTTCAGTTGCCGATAACGTTGAGCGCGTTGAAAAAGCTTTTGACAGTATGGGTGCGGTTATCAAAACAACAAAATCTAAAACAGGTAAATTTACCAGCGTTTCTGTAGATGTTACAATGAATAGCTCTGACGATGTCATTGGTAAATACAAAGAAGTTTCTACAATAGAAGGTATAGTTTCATTATAACTTATGATCGAAAAATATAAAAAAGAAGTCGCAAATGATGTTGTTTTTAATTTAGAATACAATTCTGAAAGACAACGATTAATCATTCCTGAATATGGTCGTCATTTGCAAAAACTGATCGATCAGGCAACTGCAATTGAAGATGCCGATACGCGCAATAAAGCTGCAAAATACATTATTCAGGTAATGGGAAGTTTAAATCCGCATTTGCGTGATGTGCCTGATTTTCAGCATAAATTATGGGATCAGCTTTTCATTATGTCTGATTTTAAATTAGATGTAGAATCGCCATATCCAATTCCGTCAAGAGATGTATTGCAGTTAAAACCGGATGTTTTACAATATCCGCAAAACTTTCCAAAATACAGGTTCTATGGTAACAACATCAAGTACATGATTGATGTTGCTAATAAATGGGACGAAGGCGAAATGAAAAACGCATTGGTATTGGTGATCGCCAACCACATGAAAAAATCATACTTGAGCTGGAATAAGGACACTGTAAAAGACGATGTTATTTTTGAACATTTATTCGAATTGTCGGGTGGAAAAATTAACTTGTTACAAAGCACAGAAGAGCTTTTAAATACAACCGATTTATTGCGTACCAATAAACGCATGTCGAACAAAATTACACCACCGGGACAGCCAAAAATTCAAAGCAACAAAAACAATAAAGGCCCTGGAAAACCAAAACCTTTTCAGAAAAATAATCAAAAATAAAAAAGGTACTAAGTCTCTGAGATGATAAGTTGCTAAGTTTTTTTAGCTCAGGATCTTAGAATCTCAGTAACTCAAAGCCCTAAAAAACAAAAACAAAAATAAAAATAAAAAAAGGTACTAAGATACTAAGATGCTAAGCTACTAAGATTTTTTAGCTCAGAACCTTAGAACCTCAGAACCTCAGAACCTAAAAGAGAAATATGGGAATTTTTAAAATCGAAGGAGGAATTCCTTTAAAAGGAGAAATCACTCCGCAAGGAGCAAAAAATGAGGCATTACAAATTTTATGTGCCGTGCTTCTAACGGGGGATAAAGTAAAAATTAATAATATTCCCGATATTATTGACATCAATAAATTAATCACTTTGTTGGGTAATTTAGGAGTTAAAATTCAGCGCAATGAACCGGGTTCGATTACGTTTCAGGCGGATGAAGTTAACGTTGGTTATTTAGAAACTGAAGCTTTCAAAAAAGAAGGTGGAGCGCTTCGTGGTTCTATTATGATTGTTGGACCGCTTTTGGCACGTTTCGGAAAAGGATATATTCCAAAACCGGGAGGAGATAAAATTGGTCGTCGCAGATTAGATACACACTTTGAAGGTTTCATTAACCTTGGAGCAAAATTTAGATACAACAGAGAAGATCACTTTTACGGAGTAGAATCTCCGGCAGAAGGATTGCAAGGAACAGATATGTTACTTGATGAAGCATCTGTAACCGGAACTGCAAATATCGTAATGGCAGCCGTTTTAGCAAAAGGACAAACAACAGTTTACAACGCTGCTTGTGAGCCTTACCTGCAACAATTGTGTAAAATGCTAAACTCAATGGGAGCTAAAATTACCGGAGTTGGTTCAAACTTATTGACTATCGAAGGTGTTGAAAGCCTTGGTGGATGTGAGCACACAATTCTTCCTGATATGATTGAAATCGGTTCATGGATTGGCCTTGCAGCTATGACAAAAAGCGAAATCACAATTAAAAATGTAAGCTGGGAAAATTTAGGTTTGATTCCGAATACATTTAGAAAATTGGGTATTACAATCGAAAAACGTGGTGACGATATTTATATTCCTGCTCACACAGACGGGTACGAAGTAAAAACCGATATTGATGGTTCTATCTTAACCATTGCCGATGCACCTTGGCCAGGATTTACACCTGACTTATTGAGTATTGTTTTGGTTGTGGCAACACAAGCAAAAGGTGATGTTTTAATTCACCAAAAAATGTTCGAAAGCCGTTTGTTTTTCGTTGATAAATTAATCGATATGGGAGCAAAAATCATGTTATGTGATCCGCACAGAGCTGTGGTTATGGGACATAATTTCGAATCTCAATTGAAAGCAACAACAATGTCATCTCCGGATATTCGTGCGGGTATTTCATTATTAATTGCTGCACTTTCTGCAAAAGGAACAAGCACAATTCAAAATATAGAACAAATCGACCGTGGATACGAGCGTATCGACGAGCGTTTAAGAGCTATTGGAGCAAAAATCGTGAGAGCGTAAAAAGTTAGCCACGAATTTAAATCTTCAAAGATTATCAAAATAATTTGTGAATTCGTGGCAAAAAAATAAATGTCGTTAAATGACAAATGAACAAAAAGCTATAAAAGCTACATACTTTAGTATAGCCGGAAACACCTGCTTGGCCCTTATAAAAGGCTTGGCAGGTTTTTTTGGCAATTCTTACGCCTTGATTGCAGATGCTATCGAATCGACAACAGATATATTTTCTTCTTGTCTGGTTTTATTCGGAATCAAATATTCAAATAAACCAGCCGATGAAAATCATCCTTACGGACATGGGCGCGCCGAACCATTAATTACTTTTTTGGTTGTTGGGTTTTTAATTACTTCTGCCACTATTATTGGTTACGAAAGTATTTCTAATATTCAGTCGTCACATGATTTGCCAAAATCCTGGACACTATATGTTTTAGGCGCCATTATTATCTGGAAAGAATATTCGTTTCGATTGGTAATGAAAAAAAGCAGAGAAACCAACAGCTCTTCCTTGGCAGCTGATGCCTGGCACCATCGCAGCGATGCCATTACTTCGGTAGCAGCATTTATCGGAATTTCGTTTGCCTTGTTTATGGGTAAAGGTTATGAATCTGCAGATGATTGGGCGGCACTTTTTGCTGCTTTTTTTATCTTATACAACAGTTATAAAATTTTCCGGCCTGCTCTTGGCGAAATCATGGACGAACATTTAAATGATGATTTAGTCGAAGAAATTCGTGTAAAATCCTTAAAAGTAGAAGGAATTCTAGGAACCGAAAAATGTTTTATTCGTAAAGCCGGTATGAAATACCACGTTGATCTTCACGCAATAGTTTCGGCCAAAATTTCAGTAAAAGAGGGGCATGATTTGTCACACAAGCTTCAGGATACTTTAAAAGAAAAAATCCCGCAATTAGGAAATGTTTTGATACATATTGAACCGGATGATTATCACTCTTAAAGGTTCTAAGATGCTGAGATTCTAAGTTTCTAAGATTTTATATGCTTTGCGAATCTTTGTCAAAATTTTAAACTTTGACAAAGATGAAAATTACAAAATCCGTTTATTCTTAATGAGTAAACGGATTTTTTATTTGGGCGTTCCCTTCGGTCGGGCTATCCGCTATATCTTTTTATTTTTAAAGAAAAAATAAAAAGGATACCGCTTCTATCCCTAACGCGATCTCAGGTAAATAGAAGTTTAAAGCTTTTAATTTACATATAGTTTTGTCACTTCGACGGAGGAGAAGTCACCTCCAGAGAGCAACGAACTGTAACTCCGCAATCAAAATCGCCAATCTTTGTCGAATTACTAACGAAGATCCCTCGTTCCTCGGGATGACAAGATTGTGAAAATTTAAGATCTGTTCAATCTGCCAAATCTGCGTGAAATATTAATCAAGGACATTCAAAATCTTCAACCCAAATACAACACCATTTTGTTGAATTCCACTTTGATAAGAATGAACATAATCAACTCTGAACAATTTAAATTTTCCGAAACCCAAATTATCCAGACCAACCGTAAATTCAGAATAAGGCTTTCTGCCGGGAATTGCTAAGGAATGAAAACCAAGATTCATTGTTGATTTTAGTAAATTCAGTAACGGAATTTTATTCATAATAAACCCGGTATCATTGTATTCCAGATGGTTTTCAAAGTAACTGTCGTTTGTACTATTGTTGTAATAAGGCATTAAATTAAAAACATTCAAATAACGGTCAGTTGTTCCAATATGGGTTTGGTTTCCGTTAAAATGTCTGTAATCGATAAAAGAAATATTTTCGGCATTATAGAATTTCCCGGCTCTCAAATTCATTCCTAAAATTCCTTTATTTCCTAGTGATAAATCATATTGAACAGATGCGCCGATTCTTTCAAATTCATATTTTTTTTCGCTCGCAGCAAAAGCTTTTTCAAACACTAAAAATACAGTTGGATATTTGTCATCTTTAAAATTATATCTTCCGTCTGGTCTTGAAATATATTTATTTCCAAAATTAATTCGTGCAGTCAACGCAGCTTTAAATAAATGATGCTGATCAAAAGCAGGAGTGTCGAAATCATTTGGCGCAAGCGGATTATTAGACGAATAAAAATCATCTCTTTTGAAGAACGAATAATCTGTTGTATTAAAAAGTGGTTTTCGTTGCTCATACGCCAATTTTCCATTCAAGTTTATTCCGTTTGCAACATCTTGTGCATAATTTATCTGAGCAAATTCAAGATTGTACAACTTTATATAATTGTCTTTAAAGAATAGGGAACTGATAGAATTTACAAATTTACTTATCGGTTCTGCGGCATTAAATTGGGCCACTTTCGTTCCTCCGGAAATGCCAATTGTAGCATAATTGATATTGTTGAATTTATGATTGAATTCTCCAATAACACGAAAACGCTCATCAGAAAAACCATAATTAAAAATAGTTTTCACAGAAGTACTTTTTCCTTCCTCTTCGTTCCATTTTTTGAAAGAGAAACCGGAATCCAGATTAAATCCCTGAACCGTATTAAAACTCAAAGAAGTAATATTTAATAAACCATCGTAACTAAAAGAGTATTTTTTGAAAGTATTTTTATAATCGTAACCCGCTAAAATATCCCAAACTTTAAATTTGTTATTTTTTGCATCAACAGAATCGGTATATTTTTGAGATTTTCGAATGATTAGTAAACTGTCTTTTTTTGTATAATCCGCGCTTTCTTCAATCGTTAACGGAATAGGACGAATTTCATTCCAGAAGGCATTATCTTTTTTATTGGCATTGGCTTCAAAAGCAACAATTTCATTGGTAAAAGTTTTCTTTTCGAATGAATCCGGAAATTCATAATTCGAATAAATATAATTGAATTGTCCTGAGAATTTTACACCAAAAATACCGGCATTAAAAGAAAGTGTCTGTGCGTTTTTAGACCAGATTTTGTTTGTAGCATTATAATTAAAGCTCTGTTTTAAAGTCATTACCTCAGTAAATTCATTTTTCATTCGGTAACCTTTTATATCAAGATCAATTGCATAAATAGCAAAACTGTCATCAACAATATAAATGTAACCTTCAAAAACAGGTTCTTTATCACGTTTTGGGATTACTTTTATTTTATTGATTTCCTGATTATTGGAGTCAAAAAAAGTTCCTTCTAGTTTGTATTTGTAGTAATTAAAAGCATTGTCGGCAATAGGAGAGATAAGTCTGACATCAAAATCTAAAGTATTATCATAAAAATCATAATAAGACAAAGAGGCAGTATTATAGCTATAACCTTTATTGTTTCCTGAAATTCGCGAAGCAATAATTTTCTCTTTTAGTTTATTGGGTTTTTCAAAAGTAATTTTTGAAACGGTCTCAGATAAATACAAAATCCCGGTTCCCGTCGAATCCAGGTTAGAAGCCATATCATCGCCAAGATCTACTTTTTGTCCCAGGATTTTTTTAGGCAAATCTTTAACCTTAAACATACCTTTCGAATAAAAATCGGCTGTATATCGGGAAGTCTTTTGAGAGTTTTCTTTTTTGTTTGCAATTGCATTTTTTATAATGGCATTTGCAGGATTGTTCTTCGGGTCAATTACAACCTCGTTTAATGTAAAACTTTCCTCTAGCATTTTTACGTCCAAAGTAATTGTTTTAGAATCTGTAGAAACTGTGATTTTCTGAGTTTTAAACCCCAGGTATTGAAAAATGATTCTGTTTTTTCCTGTTTCTTTTACGTTAAGCTGATATTTTCCTTGCTCGTTTGAGGTTGTTCCTGTGTATGTGTTTTCTTCAAAAACAGAAACAAAAGGCAACGGATTTCCTTTTTCATCGGTAACAGTTCCTTTGATTTGAGCAAAATTGGTAATAGAAAAAAATAAAAAGGCAAGTAAAATGTAATTTTTCATAGAGGCTTTTTCTCTAACAAAAATAGGATATGTTGAGACTGAGCTTATTAAAAATTTGTTAAATTGCTATCAGGCGTAGTACTTTAGACATAGCCAACGGTTTCAACCGTTATGGCACACATGTATTTTTACGATCAGTATCCCACGGTTGAAACCGTGGGCTATATTTGAAAATAATATGATTTCAGAGATGAAAGGAATATTGAGTTTTCCCTTCGATTAAAATATTTTACAAGAAAGACTGAATCGCTAATTCGTAGCTTTTTAATCCAAAACCTAAAATAACACCTTTGGCATTTCCGGATAAATACGATTGATGTCTGAAACTTTCGCGTGCGTACGTATTCGAAATATGCACTTCGATAACCGGAGTTGTAACGGCTTTAATCGCGTCGCCTAAACCTATAGAAGTATGTGTGTATGCGCCGGCATTTAAAATGATTCCGTCAAATGTAAAACCAACTTCCTGAATTTTCCCTATCAATTCACCTTCAATATTGCTTTGATAATAAGTAAGTTCAACGTTTGGAAATTTATGTTCGAGTCTTTCAAAATAATCTTCAAAAGTTTCACTTCCGTATACTTCAGGTTCTCTTTTTCCTAAAAGATTCAAATTCGGTCCGTTGATTATAGCGATTTTCATATTTAAGTTATTTTGAAAAATCTAGACTTTTTAACCCATATAAGTAATACAAGTTCAATTAATCTAAAGTTAGTTTTTTATTGAGATTGAATTTTGCAATTGACATTGACATTGATTTTTTGCAATTGCCATTGCCATTTGAACTTTGTAAAAATAAAAAAACCGTTCTAATTAACAGAACGGTTTTTATAAAAGTATGTGATATTATTTTAGAACATAAATCCGGCTGACAATTGTACTGTAGAGTTTTTAATATCAGCATTTTTTGAAGCTTCTGTTAAACCTAAACCATAACGCCCCTGAACAAAAAAGTTTTTGGTGATTTTATATCCTAAACCGGCATTAAGCCCAAATTCGAATGTTTCTCCATCTTCAACATCAAAGTCATTTTTTTCACTTACTAAAAATGATGCTTGTGGACCAACTTCGAGACTAAATGAATCTGTTAAATAAAACTTAGCCATTACAGGAATAGAGATATAACCTAATTCGTTTTTAAATTCAGTAACCGCATTTTTGTACGTTGCTCCCTGAGTTGAGTACAAAAGCTCCGGTTGAACAGAAAATCGTTCTAGTAGTTTAATTTCTGCAACTAAACCTGCGTGAAAACTTGTGATGCCTTCTCTATCAAAATTTTGTTCTGGAAACGCGTCTCCGGTTTGGCTTGCAAAATTTACCCCGCCTTTAACACCTATTTGTAACAATTGTGCCTGAATTGTAGCTGATGTTGCCATGAACAATACAGCTGCTAAAAGTATTTTTTTCATAGAATACGTTTTTAAGATTAAAATTGTTTTATACTATTAAAACTACGTATTCTTCATTTTATTGCTTTTATATTTCGGATACAATAATTAACAGAATTCACATTTCTGCTAATATTAACAATTTTTCGAAATTTTAAATTTTAAGACATTAGAATTGGTTTATAACACATTAACGATTTAGAGAGCTTTATTTAACATGACTTTATCTATAATAACTAACATTATTTGTTAAAAAACAAATTAATTTTTATCAAGTAAAGTTTTATATTTGATTATTAATTTTAACCAAAACAAATAAAATGAGAAAAATTATTTTATCTGCAATTGCAGTAATGGCATTTGGATTCGCAAATGCTCAGGAAACAAGATTTGGAGTAAAAGGAGGAGTGAACCTTTCTAATATCGTTGGTGGGGATGTTGACGGCACAAAATCACTAGTAGGGTTTCATGTTGGAGGTTTTGCCGAAATCAAAATAGCGGACAAGTTTGCCATTCAACCAGAGCTTTTATATTCTGCACAAGGAAGTACATTGGAAGCTGGACCATTTTTTGGTGATGTTGATGTTAAATTAAATTATTTGAATATTCCTGTTTTAGCTAAATACTATATTGTGCCAAAATTTAGTGTTGAAGCTGGTCCGCAACTTGGAATTTTATTATCAGCAAAATCTGATGGTGAAGATGTTAAAGATGGTTTTAAATCTGTCGATTTTGGATTTAATGTAGGTGCTGGATTCCACTTTACTGAAAATCTTTCTATCAATCTTCGTTACACAATTGGTATATCTCCTATTGCTGAAGATGCAGATATTGATGATGAAGAAGACTATTACGATAGCGCTAAAAATAGTAACCTTGCATTGTCTTTAGCATATAAATTCTAAAATATTTATTTTTAAAATTTAAGAAAAGTCTTTCATATTTGAAAGACTTTTCTCGTTATATTGAGTTAGTAGTTATTTATTTTAACATAATTGCCCCTAATTATTAAATTATTTGTTAAAAAACAAATCCTTTTACACTAACTATAGTTTTATATTTGCCACTGAATTTTAACCATAAACAAATAAAATGAAGAAAATTATTCTATGTGCTATTGCAATAATGGCATTTGGGTTTGCAAATGCCCAAAAAACTAGATTTGGAGTAAAAGGTGGTCTTAACATCGCTACTATTGGTGGTGCTAATGAGGCTAATGCATTAATTGGTGTTCAATTAGGTGGTTTTGCTGAGATTAATGTTTGGAAAAAATTATACATTCAGCCAGAACTTTTGTTTTCTACACAGGGAGCTAAATTTGAATATTATGGTGAGCGCGACCAAACCGTAAATTTAAACTATATCAATATTCCTGTAGTAGCTAAATATTACATTACAAAACAATTTAGTGTTGAAGCTGGACCACAACTTGGATTATTGGTTTCTAGTAAAAATATTCAAGATGAAAAATCAGTTGATGCTGGTTTTAATTTAGGAGCAGGATATAATTTTACAGATAATTTCTCTGTGGGTATTCGTTATACTATTGGTTTAACAAGCATTTACGATAACAACGATTATTATGATAATGATGGTTATTACTATAATGATAGATATACAAATAACGTTTTAGCATTAACTGCTGCATACAAATTCTAATATTTTTTTAGAATATTTAAATAACCTTCCCTAATCCGGAAGGTTTTTTTTATCGAATTCTTATTTTGAGAGAAAAAAGCTACATTTGTTTTCGTAAAATAGAAAGAAATGAAGAAGATTATTTTATCTGCTATTGCAGTTATGTTATGTGGTTTTGCAAATGCTCAAGATGTTAAAGTAGGAATAAAAGGCAGTTTAAACTTGTCAAGCTGGGCTGGAGATACTCGTGGACTGAATTTAAGACCAATGTTTGGAGTCAATATCGGTGCTCTAACCCAAATCAAATTATCTGATAAATTCGATATTCAACCTGAGGTTTTGTATTCTAATCAGGTTACAAAAATGAAAAATGCTGGGACCAATGTATTTGGTGTTTATGATACAGGAGATATTAAATGGAATCTTTCCTATGTAAATGTGCCAGTTCTCTTTAAATATTCTCCAGATGAGAAATCTTTTATTGAAGCCGGACCACAAGTTGGATTTTTAACATCGGCAAAAACATCAGCTAAATTAACTCAATATAGTCCAATTGTAAAAGAAGATGTTAAAGAAGCGTTTGAATTTATTGATTTTGGTTTTGTTATTGGTGTTGGTTATAATATTAATCAGCATTTAATGGCTGATCTTCGGTATAATATCGGTTTATCAAATATTGCAAAAACTGAATCTGGAGACGATACAAAAATCCGTAATAGTGTTTTGGCGTTATCTCTCGCTTACAAGTTCTAATATCATAAAACCTTCCCTAATCCCGAAGGTTTTTTATGCTAAAAATGTTTTACTTTGTAAATATGAAATGGAATACTTATATCAAAGATTATCAATCGTATTTACGCATCGAAAGAGGATTGTCTAAAAATACAATCGAAAATTACGGTTTCGATATTGAGCGATTGTGTCTTTTTTTAGAAACCAATCAAATTGAAGTTTCTCCCATAAATATTACTGACGAAACGGTACAGGAATTTATTTATTCGGTTTCAAAAGAAGTAAATCCACGTTCGCAAGCGAGAATAATTTCCGGGTTGAAAAGCTTTTTTAATTATTTAATTTTTGAAGATTATAGAAAAGACAGTCCATTAGAATTGATCGAATCGCCAAAAACAGGGCGTAAGTTGCCGGATACCTTATCTGTTTCTGAAATTGACGCACTTATTGCCGCGATAGATTTAAGTTCGAATGAAGGCGAGAGAAACCGCGCAATGCTGGAAACTTTATACGGTTGCGGACTTAGGGTTTCTGAGCTGGTTTCGCTTAAAATTTCCGATTTATTTTTTGAAGAAGGTTTTGTTAAAATCACGGGTAAAGGAAATAAAGAACGTTTTGTACCTATTGGAAAATTAACGCAAAAATATATTGAGATTTACCAAAACTCAATTCGAAATACAATAAATATCAAAAAAGGTTTTGAAGATACACTGTTTTTAAATAGAAGAGGAGGACAGCTTACACGTTCGATGATTTTTGCCATTATAAAAAATCTGGCTCTACAAATCAATCTGCATAAAAACATTAGTCCGCATACATTGCGTCATTCTTTTGCAACACATTTGCTTGAAAACGGTGCAGATCTTAGATCAATTCAGTTAATGCTTGGACATGAGTCGATTACAACTACTGAAATTTATGTACATTTAGATCGAAGTTTCCTGAAAGAAGTGATGCATTCTTTTCATCCACGGAAATAAGTTTGAGTATAATTCTTTCAAAATTATAATTTTATGTAATAAAAATTAATACCTTGTCTTAAATTTTTACATTAATAGAGGTAGAAAACAATAACTTAAGTCTTTTTCTGTTTTTGGTTTGAAGATTATTTTAATAATTGAATTTGCATTAAAAGAGAATATATGGTTTTTGATTTATATGAAAATGAGGACTGTTTAGAAGTGAATAATTTTTATAAAAAGTTATTTGCTGAAATGCCTGATTTACTTTTTCAGTTTATTATCGATTGTAATAATAATTACAGTTTTCCGCTAGTCAGTAAATCTGCCGATGATATTTTTGAACTTCCGTCAAGTACATTTTCAAATGAAAGTATATTAGTAATTTACAATCGAATTCATCCCAATGATCGGGATTTATTCTTCCAGTCTTTGGTTAAATCCCGAAGAGAAGTTAAACCGTGGATACTTGAATTCAGAGCAATTTTACCCAAAAAAGGACTGCGTTGGTTTAAGATTTCTTCAAAAACCGAATTAGCTTTAGATGGTTGCGTGAGTTTTTACGGGCATGTTTCAGATATTACAGACTTAAAAGATAAAGAAGAAAAATTACGTATTTCCGAAGAACGGTTTCAGTTTGCACTCGAAGCTTCAACTGCCGGAATCTGGGATTGGAATATGGTAACAAACAGTGTTTTTTATTCTTCTCTTTCACTTAAAATTTTAGAATTAGATTCTGCTGATATTTTTGACGAACCCGAACGTTGGGATAAAATTGTACATCCTGACGACCTTCCAAAATATTATTCAGACATACAGGAGCATTTTGATAATAAGATTCCTTACTATGAAAATTATCATCGTGTAATGACTTCCAGCGGAAATTATAAATGGATTTTAGATCGTGGTAAAGTTATAGATCGTGATGAAAACGGAAAACCATTGCGAGTTATAGGAACCCATACTGATGTTTCTCTTCAAAAAGAAAAAGAATTAGAACTTTTAAAAACAATGAAACTCTACAGCGACCAAAATAGTCGTTTATTGAATTTCTCTCATATCGTTTCGCATAATTTAAATACCCAGGCAGGAAATATAAAATCGATTCTGGATTTTATTGATGCCGATGTTGATAAAGTAAATATCAATGAAATGTTGGTTCATCTAAGAACTGTTTCTAATGATTTGAATGAAACGATTTCTAATTTAACCCAAATTGTAAAAACACAAAGCAATATTAATATTGCCGTTATGCCTTTAAGACTGAATGAATATATCGATAAAACGATTACTACAATTAAAGGCTACGATAAACAAACGAACGTTACGATTGTAAATAATGTGCCTGAATATTTAACGATCAATTTTAATCCGGCTTATCTGGAAAGTGTGTTGTTAAATTTTGCCACAAATGCAATAAAATATCGCCACCCTGATAGAGATCCTGTTATTACTTTTGATTTTGCCATCGAACCTGACGGGCATAAATCATTAAAAATTACAGATAATGGTTTAGGAATCGATTTGGTTGTTTATGGCGATTTGTTATTCGGAATGTATAAAACATTTCACAAACATCAGGAAGCCCGGGGAATTGGTTTATATATCACCAGAAATCAAATTGAAGCCATGAAAGGGACGATTTCTGTAGAAAGTGAAGTAGGAGTGGGAACGAGTTTTAAAATCGTATTTAATGATATGTAAGATTTGTTTAAACATATAGGAACATAGATTTCATAGTTTAAAAAATAGGAAAAGACATTTCACTTGCATTAAAACACATAGCTATCTAATTATTTTTAACGCAAAGAACAAAAAGGTTTTTCGCAGAGTTCACTAAGATTTAAGTTATGTTTACACAATCTAAGTCCGCAAAGCTTTGTGAACTTTGTGTTTTTACTAGTATATTTAAAAAACTTTGCGTTCTCCGTGGTTAATTTTTCTCTCTCTACAGGTTTTCGTGTTGATCTGTATTATAAAATATACACAACGTTAGAGATGATGTAGTGTAAAAACAAAAGGCTATCTGTTAAGATAGCCTTTTGTTTTTTATATTTAAGTTGAGATTATTTAGCAATATTAACTGCTCTAGTTTCTCTAATTACGGTCACTTTTACCTGACCTGGATAAGTCATTTCAGTTTGGATTTTTTGTGAAATTTCGAAAGATAAATTCGCTGCGTTATCATCAGAAACTTTTTCGCTTTCTACAATTACACGAAGTTCTCTACCAGCCTGGATTGCATAAGCATTTTTTACACCGCTAAATCCGTAAGCTACTTCTTCAAGATCTTTCAAACGTTGAATGTAAGAATCTAAAACCTGACGTCTTGCGCCTGGTCTTGCACCTGAAATAGCATCACAAACCTGAACTATTGGAGAAAGTAATGATTTCATTTCAATCTCGTCGTGGTGAGCTCCAATAGCGTTGCAAACTTCTTCTTTTTCACCGTATTTCTCAGCCCATTGCATACCTAATAAAGCGTGAGGTAAATCACTTTCAGTATCCGGAACTTTACCAATATCGTGAAGTAAACCAGCTCTTTTTGCCAGTTTTACATTTAAGCCTAATTCAGCCGCCATGATACCACAAAGTTTAGAAACTTCTCTTGAGTGTTGCAATAAGTTTTGTCCGTAAGATGAACGGTATTTCATTCTACCCACAACTTTAATTAATTCCGGGTGTAAACCGTGAATTCCTAAATCGATAACCGTACGTTTACCAACTTCGATAATTTCGTCGTCGATTTGTTTCGCTGTCTTAGCAACAACTTCTTCAATACGTGCCGGGTGAATACGTCCGTCAGTTACTAATTTGTGTAATGACAAACGAGCAATTTCTCTACGAACCGGATCAAAACAAGAAAGAATAATAGCTTCCGGTGTATCATCAACAATGATTTCAACTCCGGTTGCAGCTTCAAGCGCTCTAATGTTACGACCTTCACGGCCAATAATTCTACCTTTTACATCATCAGATTCAATGTTAAAAACAGAAACGCAATTTTCAACCGCTTCTTCTGTTCCAACTCTTTGAATAGTGTTGATGATGATTTTTTTAGCTTCTTGCTGAGCCGTAAGTTTTGCCTCTTCAATAGTTTCCTGAATATGAGACATTGCTTTACTTTTAGCTTCGGCTTTTAAACCTTCAACTAATTGTTCTTTTGCTTCGTCTGCAGAAAGTCCTGAAATTACTTCAAGCTGTTGTAACTGGCTTTTGTGTAATTTGTCTACTTCGGCTTGTTTTTTATCTAAAACTTCAATTTTATTAGTATATTCAAGCGTTTTAGCTTCAAAATCATCATTTACTTTTTTAGCTTTTGATAATTCATTTGAAACCTGAGATTCTTTGTCGCGAACTCTTTTTTCTACTTCGGCAACTTTTTTGTCTCTTGCCAAAATAACTTGTTCATGCTCTGATTTTAATTCGATAAATTTCTCTTTTGCCTGAAGAATTTTATCTTTTTTAATATTTTCAGCCTCTAAATTTGCATCTTTTAAAATGGAAGCTGCTTCTTTTTTAGCGTTTTTGATTAAGTTAGAAATATTGCTTTTTTCGATAATTTTAGCGATTGCAAAACCTGCTGCAATCCCTACAATACCTGAAATAATGATCGTTATGATGTCCATGTTTGTTAAAATTTATATATAAAAAAAGCCTACATTAATTGCTTGAATAAACTCGTAAAGACAAGTTTTGAGCTAACTCACTGTTCAAGTTTCCAAGCCGAAGCATGGCATACTATAGTAGCGACGATTTGCTCATTCTAATTTGTTAGTGTTGAGTTTACCAATTGTGAACTAATGTAGGCAGTATCTTAGTTTCTGTAAAGAACGTTTAATTTTCGAGATATTGATCTAAAAGCGAATTTAATCTTTTAATTCTTTCGATGGTTTCTTCTCCATCGATTGCGTTATCAATTTGTTTTTGTTCTACTTGTGAAGCAAACTGAAGGGCACACATGGCCAATACATCTTGCTTATCGCGAACTGCGTAACTTTCTTCGAATTGCTTTATCATAGCATCAATTTTTTTAGAAGCACTTCTAAGTCCTTCTTCCTGAGTGGGTTCTACCGTTAACGGGTAAACTCTGTCTGCGATTGATATTTTAATTCTAAGCTTTCCGTCCATGTTTTTCTAGTCAGATAATTGTGCTATACAGTGATCTATTTCGCGAATTAATGAATTTATTTTAAGCTTTGTCTCTCTCTTGTTATTGTCGCTGCCGAGCAACGAATTGGCTATTTTAAGTGTATCATACTGCTTCTTCAAAGCTTCCATTTCTTCAGATTGTTTCTGGATGATTTGCGCAGCTTTGGCTAGTTGTAATCGTAATTCCTGATTGTTTTTCTCCAACCCCTTTGATTTCTCAAAAAGCTTTTCGACCTTATATTCAAGAGTATCAATTATTTCGGCAATTACACTCATTATAAATCCTATTCATTACTTAATCATACAAAGTTAGTATTCCTTTTTATTAATGCAATTTTTTATCGATTTTTTTGCATTAAAAATAGGCAAATAAATGAATTTCAGCGAATTGTATTTTTGTAGCCAAATCCTCGGTTTTTGCTGGTTAATTTTTTATCTTAGCAAAAATGTTGCTTATGAGATTTTCACTATTTACCTTATTTTTTTGTAATTTATTTTTTGCCCAAAACCAATACCCAAAAGATTATTTCAGCCCTCCCTTAGATATTCCGATGCAGCTTTCGGGGAATTTTGGAGAGTTGCGACCTAATCATTTTCATGCTGGTTTTGACTTAAAAACAAATCAAAGAGAAGGTTTAAATGTGTATGCTGTTGCTGATGGATATGTTTCGAGAATCAAAATTTCGACTTTTGGAAATGGAAAATGCATTTATATTACACACCCAAACGGGTACACTTCTGTTTACGGACATTTGCAAACTCCCGTTGGCGCTATTCAGGATTATGTTTTAAAAACACATTACAAAGAAAAAGCTTTTGAAATTGAAATGTTTCTAAAACCGGATGAACTGCCGGTTACAAAAGGGCAAATAATTGGGCTTTCCGGAAATACCGGATCGTCAGAAGGTCCGCATCTACATTTTGAATTTCGCGATTCTAAAACCGAATTTGTAATCAATCCAATGTTTTTTGGCTTTGATAAAAATCTAAAAGACACTAAAAAACCTACTATTTCAAATGTGCTCGTTTATCCCCTTGACGGAACAACGGCAAATCAGTCAAAATTGCCTTTGCTATTAAATCTTTCGCTTCAAAAAGATGGAACTTATCTGGCTAACAAAGTAAAAGCAAACGGTAAAATTGGTTTCGGAATCACGGCTGTAGATTTTGATGATGTTTCGGGAAATAGAAATGGCGTTTATAATGTTTCGACTTTTTTCAACGGAAATCAAAATTATAATTATCAATTCAATACGTATTCGTTTGATGAAATGCGCTATATAAACGCGTTGGTTGATTATCCGAGATATAAAAAATCCGGACAAAGAGTGCAGAAGTTATTCATGAAAACACCTTTTGCCCTGAGTATTATTAAAACAGATTCGCTTCGCGGAATAGTGCCGGTTGAACCTAATGTGGCGTCGACTTATCGTATTGAGGTTTCTGATTATTTTGGGAATTTAAATTCAGTAAATGTTCCCATCGAATATGATTCGGCTACACCAATTGTCAATGCAGAACCTGTTACTTCAAAATATTTTGTAAAATATAACAGGGATACCAATTTCGAAAAAGATAATATGTCGGTATTTTTTCCGGCAGGAACTTTCTATGATGATTTTAATATGAATTTTGATGTAAAAAATAACAAAATTTATATTCATGAAGATGTAATTCCTGTACATTCAAATTTTACTATTACTATTAAAGACAGCACTTATTCTGAAACTTTAAGAGATAAACTGTACATAGGAAAAAATAACAGTTATAACGGAACAATTAGAAAAGGGAATGTTTTTACCGCTAAAGCAAAAATTTTAGGGCAATATGGTTTGGTACTCGATACCATTGCGCCTGTTATTAAAATAGCAAAACCAATTCAGGATAAATGGATTAGCGATATGAAATCGATTCAGTTTACAATTGGCGACAGTTTATCCGGAATTAAATCGTACAACGGTTATTTAAACGGAAATTGGGTTTTGTTTGAATATGATAATAAGACCAGAAAAATTACGCATAAGTTTGATGCTGATAGCCTTGTTGCAGAAGGTGCAAACGATTTAAAAATTGAAGTGGTTGATAATGTAGGTAATTCTGCTATCTTTGAAACTCACTTTTTTAGAAGTCAACAAAAATAAAACCAAAACGTTTGAACCAGAGTAAATTAATATTCGTTTTCCTTTTTTTATGCATTGGTTATGTTTCATTTGCTCAAAATGCTCATGTAAAAGGAATTATTTTAGATAGTGAAAAACGTCCCGTTTCTGATGTGAATATTGTCACTTCAGGAAGTTCTTCTAAAACCGATTCCAATGGTTTTTTTGAAATAGAAATTCCCTCGAATAAAAAAACATCCCTGATTTTCACACATATTTCCTTAAAAATGATGAGTCTTACGGTGAATTTAAAACCGAATGAGATTTTCGTTTTCAATCCGGTTATGAGTAATTCGGCAGAACAAATGGGAGAAGTTTTTGTTTCTTCGAATAATAAAAAGCGCGTTCAGGGAATTACGGTTATTGATGCCGCAACGATCAAGAAAATTCCAGGAGCAAATGCCGGAATCGAAAATGTATTAAAAACTTTACCGGGTGTAAATTCAAATAACGAATTGAGTTCGCAATATGCCGTTCGAGGTGGAAATTATGATGAAAACTTAGTTTATGTAAACGAGATCGAAGTCTATCGTCCATTTTTAATTCGTTCGGGACAGCAAGAAGGTTTGAGTTTTACCAATACAGATTTAGTTCAGAACGTAGATTTTTCTGCCGGTGGTTTTCAGGCAAAATTTGGCGATAAATTATCTTCCGTTTTAGATATTACGTATCGAAAGCCAACCGAATTTGGCGCAGCTTTAGAAGCCAGTTTCCTTGGCGGTAGTATTGCTGTTGATGCTGTCTCTAAAAATAAAAAATGGTCTGCCGTAACAGGGGTTCGTTATCGAAACAATAGTTTACTTGTAAATAGTCAGGATACACAAACCAATTATACGCCAACTTTTGTTGATGTTCAGACGAATGTCAATTATGATATTTCTGAAAAATGGCAAATGAGTTTTTTAGGAAATATTTCGCGAAATAAATATTTATATCAGCCTTTAACCCGCGAAACTAAATTTGGAACTGTAGATCAGCCTATGGCTTTAGCGGTTTATTATGAAGGTCAGGAAAAAGATCAATACGATACTTATTTTGGCGCTTTAAAAACTACTTATAAAGTCTCGCCAGGTTTTACCTTAAAATTGATAGGTTCAATATTTCACACAACAGAACAGGAACATTTTGATATTTTGGCACAATATCGTTTAGGAAATGTAAATCCCGACGGAGAAACCGATATCGACAATGTTGATTTCACACGCGGAATTGGTTCTCAACTCAATCACGCGCGAAATGATCTTGATGCTTTAATTGCAAATGCAGAAATTAAAGGTTTTAAGGAATGGAGTAATAGTCAGTTAGAATTTGGTTTGAAATATACCAGAGAATCCATTCGTGATAGAATAGTAGAGTGGGAGATGATTGATTCTGCAGGATTTTCAATCAATCCGCCAATTATTCCAATAAATAATCAACCATACGAACCTTACACCGGGCCATTATTGCCTTATCAGGATGTTCGTGCGACTAATTTTAATACAATAAACAGGTATTCTGGTTACGCACAATATAACAATCAATCGGAGATTGGTTCAAGCCAAATTTGGTATAATGTTGGGGCACGTTTCCAGAGTTGGGATGTTTCCGGTGCTGCAATCGTAGGAAAAAATCAAATTGTTTTTAGTCCGCGAGCGCAATTTGCTTTAAAACCAGATTGGGATATGGATATGGTTTTCAGACTTTCGGGAGGATTGTATCATCAACCACCATTTTATAGAGAACTTCGTGATTTAAATGGTGTTGTAAATCCAAATGTAAAAGCGCAGGAATCTGTACATATTGTTTTGAGCAACGATTATAATTTTAAAATGTGGAGTCGCCCGTTTAAATGGGTTACTGAAATCTACTATAAATCACTTTCAGATGTAAATGTGTATTCAATAGATAATGTTCGAATTCGCTATATCGCCAACAATAATGCAAAAGCGTATGCGCAAGGTTTAGATTTTAGATTAAACGGAGAATTTGTTCCCGGAACAGAATCGTGGATTAGTTTTGGGTATTTAAAAACCGAAGAGAACTACGAAAACAAAGGGTATATCGCCCGACCAACAGATCAGCGTTTAAAATTCGCCATGTTGTTTCAGGATTATATGCCAAATATTCCGAGTGTAAAATTATATTTGAATTTGGTATATAATACAGGTTTACCAGGCGGTTCACCATCATATTCAGATCCGTATTTATATCAAAACCGATTAAATGACTACCGCAGAGCCGATGTTGGTTTTGCAAAGGTTTTTGTAGATAGTAATACACAAAGTTCCAAAACAGGCTGGATAAAAAACTTTAAAGAATTGTCTCTTGGTTTAGAAATCTTCAATCTTTTCAATAATCAAAATGCCATAACAAACACCTGGGTTCGCGATGTATATTCTAAAAATCAATATGCGATTCCAAATTACATGACTTCACGCGTTTTTAATGTGAAGCTGAATGCGAGGTTGTAACTAGTATTATTGCATTTTTGTAGATTTATCTCACGTCTTTATTGTAAGAATTAACTTTTTTATGCGTTTTATTTAGAGGAAGGTGGTAATTAAATTTAAACGAGATGGATAATTCTAAATTTTATAAGTTTTTAAAAGAAGAAACTGGAAAGTTTTTTGATGATGCATCACCCAACTGTTATATTGAAAAAGATTTAGAAATCTATGGAGATGAAGCGGAAGATTTTTTGATGAAGTTTTCAAGTGAGTTTAATGTAGATATAACTTCTTTTAATTTTGGAGAGCATTTCAATTCTGAAATAGATACAATTAGTTTGTGGATTTATAGTTTGTTTAATAAGGAAAAGAAAAAAGATTTGACAATAAACGATCTGAAAAAATCTTTAATCACTGGTAAGTTGGAATAAGATCTAATTTGATATACATACAATATACTACTTCACTAAACCTCAATAAAAATAAATAATACAATCAAAAATACTATATTTGATATTCCAATATAATTAGCATACATGAAAAACTATTTAAAATATATCGCCTTAGTAATCATCGGAACAGTAGTGAGTTGTAGAGATGAAGTGCAGAAGCAACCAAAAGTAATTTATGATGCTTCAAATAAAGCAAAAGTAGTAGCCAAGACAGATTCAACACAAATTGAAGTGGCTGATTTGCCTATTCAGATGGAAGGAACAAATTATTTAATTCATCCGGTTGGAGATTTACGCGTTTATGAAAGAGGTACAAAATCACGTTACGGATCATCTAGTGTAAACGATTTGAGTTTTACGATTTCTAATTTAGGTGAATATGAAATTACAGGATTTTTACAAAACCTGAAATTTCAAAAAACAGATTCAGATTCCATAAGACCTTTGTCTGATAAACCAGTTTTGATCTTAACAGCTACGTATTTAAAACCTGTTGCTGATAAAACGAAGAATCAAATAATGGTTTACACTCTTGCTGACGCTGATACCAATAAAGATGGTAAAATTGATTCGGGAGATATTAAAACATTATACTTAAGCAATATTAGCGGAGAACATTTTACCAAAATTTCTGAAGATTTTCAGGAATTAGTAGACTGGAGTTTAATTGAATCTAAAAGCCGTTTGTATTTTAGAACAATCGAAGATACCAACCAAAACGGACAATTTGATAAAAACGATGTTTTGCATTATAACTACATTGATTTAGCTTCTAAAAAATGGGAGGTTAAAAACTACAAACCGATTTAAGGTTCTGAGATACTAAGATTCTAAGGGGCTAAGGTTTTTAAATACTTTACACAAAAAAACCATTTAAAAATTAACTGAAATAATTTTTAAATGGTTTTTTGTTATCATCAAATAAAAAGAACTCTTTTGATTTTTCTATGTACATAAAGCACGAAAAAAACTCACCACCTTAGAATCTTAGAACCTTAGCCACTTAAAAAAAAATCTAAATCAAAATATCGCTTTCTAAATCTGATTTTTCTATTTCGAAATCAAAACCAAGTCTTTCTACCAATTCAATTACCAGTTTTTTGTACCAGTTTTCAGACTTTGGATGAATGTAGATTTTTTCAATTAACTGATTGATATCTACATTGATTTTTAACCCGTCGTTTAATTTAATGGTACTTTTTGAAGTATCAGTTAAAATGCGGACTTCGCGCTCGTATTGAAAACTTTTTCGTTTAAATAAAAACGGAAAGAACAAATCATCAAACGGAATATATTCCTTTCTGTAATCGATATAATTGACTTCACCAATATATTGATCAAAGTTATTTTCTGGTTTTACCGCTTTTTGCAATCTGCCAATTGTTGACTGAATGGCTAATCCTTCGCTGTTTTGAGTGAAAATCTGCCACATCGCAAACGATTCGTATTCGTTGATGTGCCAGCTGCTCACAGCTACTTTTTCGCGATGTGTTTTGTAGTAATTTAAAAAGTCAGGATTATCAATGGCTAGCTTTTTTATCTCTTCAAAAGTAGGTTCGCTGAAAGTTCCTTCATACTGATCTTCGAATTTATCAGAGCGAGACATGAATAATTTTTTAGACAATAATAAATCTAAAAATTTAGACAAATCAAGGTATTTCCAAACAATAGTATCCGGATCTTCAGGCAACTTTATATTTGGATTATTCAGGTACATTTCTTTAATATTTAGAGGATTATACTCAAAAAAAATGCCACAGATTACACAGATTTTAAAAGATTTTATTTCATTATTATAAAAAAGAATCCGTGTTAATCTGTGTAATCGTGGCTAAGCTAAAATATATCTTTTAATTACGATTCAAAAGACTGCATTGTAACCAATTTGTTATAAGTTCCGTTATGGGCAATTAGTTGGTCATGAGTTCCTTGTTCTACTATTTTTCCTTTTTGCATTACAACGATCAAATCCGCTTTTTGAATTGTCGAAAGTCGGTGCGCAATAACAATCGAAGTTCTGTTTTGCATCATATTTTCAAGAGCAACCTGAACAAATTTTTCACTTTCAGTATCCAGTGCTGATGTAGCTTCATCCAAAATCATAATTGGAGGATTTTTCAATACCGCACGCGCAATCGATAAACGTTGTTTTTGTCCGCCGGAAAGTTTATTTCCGCTATCACCAATATTGGTATAGATTCCTAAAGGTAATTCTTGTACAAATTCAAAAGCATTAGCGATTTTCAACGCTTCAATAATTTCATCATCTGTAGCATCTAATTTTCCTAGGGAAATATTTGCTTTTATAGTATCATTAAACAAAATGCTGTCTTGTGTTACCAATCCCATTAAACTACGAAGTGATTGCAAATTCATGTCTTTAATGTTGATTCCATCAATAGAAATAACACCGTCATTAACATCGTAAAAACGCGTTAATAAATTAGCAATTGTACTTTTTCCACTTCCCGATTGTCCAACAAGGGCAACGGTTTGTCCTTTTTTAATTTCAAGAGAAAAATCTTTTAAAACCGTTTCTTCTTCGTATTTAAAATTAATGTTTTGAACCGTTATATTGTTATCAAAAGATGTTTTTTCGATTGCATCAGGTTTAGAAGTAATTGGGTTTTCCTGATCCAAAATTTCTAAAACACGATCTGCTGCTGCATTTCCTCTTTTAACTCCGTAAGAAGCCTTTGAGATTGCCTTTGCAGGTGTAAGGATGTTATAAGCTAATCCCATGTAGGCTATAAACGAGGCACTTTGCAGTGTTTTGTCAATCAAAACCATTTGTCCGCCATACCATAGCAAGATGGCAATTACAGTAATTCCCATAAATTCGCTCGCAGGGGAGGCAAGGTTTTGGCGATTACCAATGTTGTTTGATAAGTTGAAAAAACGTTCTGTAGAATTTTGAAAAACAGTATTGAAATAGTTTTCAGAATTATATCCTTTTACGACTTTCAATCCTCCAATAGTTTCTTCAATTGTTGATAAAAAAGTACCTTGTTCCTGTTGTGCTTTGGTAGATTGTTTTTTTAACTGTTTTCCAATTAATGAAATAATATATCCGGATACGGGAATAAAAATAAATACAAACAAGGTAAGTTTAGCACTAATAATTAGCATTGCAATTATTGTAAAAATGATTGTCAAAGGTTCTTTTACAATAAGTTCTAATATCGCTAAAAACGAAGTTTGAACCTCGTTTACGTCAGCCGAAATTCTGGAAATAACGTCTCCTTTTCTTTTTTCAGAATAAAAAGCCAACGGTAATTCAAGTGTTTTTTTATACATTGCATTTCGCATATCTCTCAGAACACCATTTCGTAAAAAAGTGATAAAAAACATTGCCAGATAATCGGCCAGATTTTTTAGTAAGAATATAGAAATAATAATCGCAACCATTATAGATAAAACGTAACCCGGCTCATGCGTGCCTTTTGTTGTTGTAATATAATAGCTTAAATAATCTTCACCATATTTCTGAATTTCTAGAATTCCTTGATATTCAGGTTTTACCGTAATTTGTTTGTTTTTGTCAAAAAGTACCTGAAGCATCGGTATTAAGGCAACAAAAGAAAGTGTGCTAAAAAGCGCATATAAAACATTGAAAAAGATGTTTAAGAAAGCGTATTTTTTATATGGATATATAAAAGGAACTATTTTTTTGAAATTACTCATTTATTTATAGATGTTATTTTCGGCTATTGCAATTGCTTTTTCCAGTTTTTCCAGCAATAATTTTTTTTCTGGTAGTTGGGTTAAATATGCTGATACTTTTATTTGTTCGTCATTATCCAGCATTAAATAATTTATTTGTTCTGGAGATTTTTCACTGCACAAAATTAATCCAATTGGTTTGTTTTCGCCTTCTTTTTGTTCATTTTTCTCAAGCCAACGCAAATATAATTCCATTTGGCCTTTATAACCGGCTTTAAACTTCCCTAATTTCAAATCAATAGCAACTAACCGGCGCAAACCGCGATGGTAAAAAAGTAAGTCAATGTAAAAATCTTCGTCGTCGATTGTGATTCTTTTTTGGCGGGCAAGAAAAGCAAATTCGCTTCCCATTTCGGTAATGAAATTTTGCAATTGTGCCAAAATAGAACTTTCAAGATCTTTTTCAGAATAACTATCGTGAAGTCCTAAAAAGTCCAAAAAATAAGGATCTCTAAAGGTTAGATCCGGACTAATTTGTTTTTCTGATTTTAAAAGTGCTAAGTCGTTGATGATGGTTTCCTCAGGCTTTTTACTAATAGCAGTTCTTTCAAAAAGCATACTGTCAATTCGTTCCTGTAAAGTTCTTACGCTCCATCTTTCATGAACGCTCATCTGAATGTAAAACTCTCTTTTAATATTGTTTTCAATATAAATTAAAGTTCTGATATGGGACCAACTCAATTTTGCACACACTGTGTGCAAAATTGTAAAGTCCTCAATTGTAGAGTTTAACTTGACAAAGCTTTGTAAGTTTCGTTTGTTAAAGCCTATTCCGTATTTGTCAGTTAAAGCAATGCTTAATGCTGGAATTATCTTTTTGCCATAATCTGCACGATCATTTTTTAGAATTTCTTCGTTGATCGTTTTTCCAATATTCCAATATAATAAAGTTAATTCCTGATTAACCGTTTTGGCAACAAAATGACGAGTCTGATCTATTAATCCGATAATTGAATTTAATAGTTCCGGCTGATTATTTATATCAGGTTTGTCACTCATTATTGTTACTTCAATTGCATTCCTGCAATGATATTTTGTATTTTCTGGTCTAAGAAACTTTCTGCGGCATCAAAATCGGCAACTGATTCTAATTCAGCATTAACGCTGATATAGAATTTAATTTTTGGTTCAGTACCACTTGGTCTTGCGCAAATTTTAGAACCGTCTTCGGTATAATAAATCAATACGTTCGATTTCGGAATATCCATTGCAGATTCTTCGCCAGTCAATAAATTTAAGGCAATAGAGGATTGATAATCTTCAACCATAATTACGCGTTGTCCGTTGATTTCTTTTAATGGATTTTCACGTAAATCAATCATCATCTGATTAATTTCCTGTAAGCCTTCCATTCCTTTTTTCGTCAATGAAACCAAATATTCTTTATAGAAACCATTTTCAACGTAAAGCTGTAAAAGTTCTTTGTAAACAGTGCTTCCGGCAGCTTTGGCCTGAGCAGCAACCTCGCAGATCAATAAAGTAGCAGCAACTGCATCTTTATCACGAACGGCATCACCAACCATAAAACCAAAACTTTCTTCTCCACCGCCAATAAATTGAAGTTCAGGAAAATCTTTGATCATTTTGGCAATCCATTTAAAGCCTGTCAAACCAACTTTGCATTCTACACCATAACTTGTTGCCAGTTCCATCATCATCGGAGTGGAAACAATGGTAGAACCTACGAATTGTTTTCCGTTAATTTTGCCTGCTTTTTTCCATTGTTTCAATAAAAAAGAAGTCATCAAAATCATGGTTTGATTTCCGTTAAGCAAAATCATTTTACCATCATTGTTTCTAACAGCAACACCCAAACGGTCGCAATCAGGATCTGTACCAACAACAATATCTGAGTTTGTTTTGTCTGCCAAAGCCAAAGCCATTGTTAAAGCTTCCGGTTCTTCGGGATTTGGAGATTTAACTGTTGGAAAATCTCCATCAGGAATCGCTTGTTCAGGGACAATATGTACATTTTTGTAACCTGCCTGTGATAAAGTATCCGGAATAGATTTTATAGAAGTACCGTGTAGTGAAGTAAAAACAATATGCAAATTATCTTTGGTTTCAGCCGGAGTATCAAAACTTGCGTTTTCTATAGATGATTTAATAAAAGCCTTGTCGATTTCAGTATCGATATATTGAATCAGGCTTTCGTTTGCGTTAAATTTGATTTTGTCGTAATCTAAATTTTCGATTACATTGATGATTGCTGCATCTTCCGGCGGAACAATTTGTCCTCCATCTTGCCAATATACTTTGTAACCGTTGTATTCCGGCGGATTATGTGAGGCCGTAAGTACGATTCCGCATTGACAGCCTAAATACTTAAGCGCGAAAGATAATTCCGGAGTTGGACGTAAATCTGAAAACAAATAAACCTGAATTCCGTTTGCAGAGAAAACATCAGCCACAACCTTTGCCAAAGTGTTACTGTTATGACGGCAATCATAAGCGATAACTACTTTTAATGGTTGATTAGGAAAAACTTCATGCAGGTAATCTGAAAGACCCTGTGTGTTTTTACCAAGCGTATATTTGTTAATTCTATTGTTTCCAATACCCATAACACCACGCATTCCACCTGTACCAAATTCCAGGTTTTTATAAAAACTTTCTTCAAGTTCTTTTGGCGACGTTGTCATTAATTCCTTAACGGCCGCTTGTGTTTCATTGTCAAATGTAGGCGTCAGCCATTCGTTTACAGCATTTAAAATATTAGGTGCTATATTCATGTAAATGTGTTTTTAATGTTCTAATTAAAGATAATATTTTTTAAGGAATAATCCTGCTTTACAGTAATTATCAAAAAAATATTTTTATGTTCCTGTAAGAACGCAAAAGATGCTCCTGAATTATTCAGGAACATCATATTTTATCGTCTTTACTTTAAAAATTAACTTCTCGTGCTACTTTATAACGTGCTTCATTGCTTTTGGTACGCAATATAATTTCACCTAAAAACCCGGCTAAAAATAATTGTGTTCCTATAATCATTGATGTTATAGATAGATAAAAATGTGGTCTTTCGGTAATTAATCGGCTTGTTTTGTGGATAAATAATTTATCGATCCCTAAGTATAGAGCTAATAAAAAACCAATCAGAAACATTATCGATCCCAATAAACCAAATAAGTGCATTGGTCTTTTTCCAAATCTTGATAAAAACCAAATCGTAATCAAATCCAGAAAACCGTTGATAAAACGATCCATACCAAATTTTGTTTCGCCATATTTACGGGCCTGGTGAATCACAACTTTTTCTCCAATTTTATTAAAGCCGGCATTTTTTGCCAAAACCGGAATATAACGGTGCATTTCGCCCGAAACTTCGATATTTTTTACAACTGTATTTTTGTATGCTTTTAATCCGCAATTAAAATCATTTAACTCAACTCCGGAAGTTTTTCTGGCCGCCCAATTAAATAATTTTGAAGGTAAATTTTTCGCCACAACAGAATCATAACGTTTCTTTTTCCAACCTGATACCAAATCAAATTTTTCTTTGGTAATCATTTCAAATAATCCGGGAATCTCATCCGGACTATCTTGCAAATCGGCATCCATAGTAATAATTACGTCGCCTTTTGCTTTTGCAAAACCCGCATGCAGAGCTTGTGATTTTCCAAAATTCTTCATGAAACGAATCCCTTTTACATTGGGGTTTTCGTTAGAGAAACCTTCAATAATTTCCCAGGAATTATCTGTACTGCCATCATCTACAAAAATGATTTCATAAGAGTAATTGTTAGATTGCATCACTTTAATGATCCACGAATATAGTTCTTGTAGTGATTCCTCCTCGTTTAGAAGCGGTATAAGTATAGATAAATTCATTTATTTTTTATTCTTGTGTAGATTTGCTTTTAAAAAATGCTGCGAAAACTAATCCGAAAATAGCACAGATTACAATAGCGAAAACAGATCCTTTTACTAATTCTAAGGTAGAATAAGGATTTGTTATTTTCATTTTTGCAACAGTTTCATTAATTGTAGAAGCCGGAGTGCCAAATTTTTGTAGCATACCAACCGTATATTTAATCATAATTTCGCTTAAAGTGTCTTTTGCTCCCGGATCAATAACATTAAATAGGACAATGTTGAATAAAGTAGAGATTAGAATACCAATTACCGCTGCAATAAAGTAAGTGGTAAAGGCCTCTTTGAAAGGAAAAATCCCATTTAATTCTTTCTTGGTTTTAGAAAGCAAAATGATTGATATCGTTACGTTTATTACTAAACCAAGCAAGCCGAACCACCAGGAAACGAATAGATTCAAATCGACTGCATAAATGGTAGCAGTAATTAGGGCAGATGCAATTCCGATCATTACACCATATGTAATTCCATTCTTCTTTATAACTTCATTAATCATATTTATATATGTTTTAAAATTAATCCACAAATATAGTAATTCCGAATATAATCGCGGGGAAAAAAGCTTTTTGAATTTAAGTAAAAAAAAGTGGCGTAAAGATTTGTATATTAAAAAAGAATTGTAAATTTGCAAACTCAAAATAATTAAAAGTTTTTAAACAAAAAGAGTATTATTTGTTTACACCTTTTTCTAACCATGAAAAAGCTTCAAAATAAAAATGCTTTAAATAATAAATAAAAGAAAAGATGAAAAAAGGAATTCACCCAGAAAATTACAGATTAGTTGCATTTAAAGACATGTCAAACGACGAAGTTTTTATCACTAAATCTACTGCAGATACAAAAGAAACAATTGAAGTTGACGGAGTTGAGTATCCAGTTGTAAAAATGGAGATTTCTAGAACATCTCACCCTTTTTATACTGGTAAATCTAAACTTATCGATACTGCAGGACGTATTGATAAATTTAAAACTAAATACGCAAAACACGTTAAAAACTAATAACTGTTTTTATTTATACAAAAGCCTTCCAATTTGGAAGGCTTTTTTTATGCGGTTAATTATTAGCCACGAATTCACGAATTTTTCTTTTTTAGGATTAAACTCCAACCGTTTCAGTAATTAGGAATGTTTGTAACATGCTTTGTTTTTAATTTGTTTATAAAAAGGTCTTTAATCAAACTCATAAATATTTGTAACTTTGAATTCGGTAACCAAATCAATTTTAACAATATTAAATCTATTTTATGAACTACATTCTTTTTGACGGTCCCGTCCGGAATGCTTTATTACCTTTTACATTTACAAGGCCTGTTGCTGATATTTTAATCGGAATTATGACGATTCGTCAAAAATGGGAAACGCGTTTGGGGTCTACAATCACAACAATTACTGAAGAGTATTTGTCTGCAAAATTTCCGATGGTGGAAATGGAAGAGAACGTAATGATTAATGCAGCGTATTTACCAAATGATACGCTTGCTGAAATGGTTTCTGATTTAAAAGAAAATCAAGCTATTTTTAAGGGAGATGATGTAATTGCTTTTTTTACAAATGAAAATCAGGAAGAAGTTGATTTTGATTCGTATGAAATAATTCAATACAACGAGGATTGCATAACAGTAGAGCATACGTGGGATATTTTTTCTAAAAATGACGCTGCAATTCGTGTCGATTTTGATTACTTAACAGAAGATCGAAAATCACAACCAATTCCGAAAAGTGTAAATGTAATTTTGCCTGAAAATATTTTTATTGAAGAAGGAGCAAAGCTTGAGTTTGTAACGCTGAATGCTTCAGCCGGACCTATATATATAGGTAAGAACGCCGAAATTATGGAAGGAACCGTAATTCGTGGTCCTTTTGCTTTATGCGAAAATGCACAAGTGAAGTTAAATGCAAAAGTTTACGGAGCTACAACTGTTGGTCCGGGATCAAGAATTGGTGGTGAAGTTAAAAATTCTGTTCTTTTTGCCAATTCAAATAAAGGTCATGATGGATTTTTAGGTGATTCTGTTTTGGGTGAATGGTGTAATATTGGAGCGGATAGTAATAATTCAAACCTAAAAAATAATTACGAAGAGGTAAAATTATGGAGCTACGAAACAGAAGGTTTCGCTAAAACCGGGCTTCAGTTTTGTGGTTTAATGATGGGCGATCACAGTAAATGCGGCATCAATACAATGTTCAATACAGGAACGGTAGTAGGAGTTAGCGCGAATATTTTCGGAAGTGGTTTTCCTCGCAATTTTGTTCCGAGTTTTTCCTGGGGCGGAGCCGCAGGTTTTACCACGTATGTGACTAAAAAAGCTTTTGAAACGGCAAAATTAGTAATGAGCCGAAGAAACATAGAATTTGATGAAATTGAATCTTCAATTCTGGAGCACATTTTTGAAGAAACTAAAAAATGGAGAAAGGATTAATTATCTAATTAGTCAATGTGCCAATTAGATAATTGAAAATATTTGCTCCGCAAAGTTTATATGCTTTGCGGAGTTTTTTATGTTTAAAAAGCTTTTTGTCTTTAATGAGAATTATCTAATTATCTAATTGCCAAATTATCTAATTAAATCTATCTTTGCACCACGAAAAAAATGGGTTATCAAATAAACGATTAACCGATTAAACAAATTCACAAAAAGTAATGATTACAGTTAACGATATTTCGGTTCAGTTTGGTGGAACTACATTATTTAGCGATGTTTCTTTTGCTATAAATGAAAATGATAAAATTGCCCTTATGGGTAAAAATGGTGCGGGAAAATCGACACTTTTAAAAATAATTGCAGGTCAGAGTAAACCCTCAACCGGAAGTATTTCGACTCCAAAAGATGCTGTTGTGGCTTATTTGCCTCAGCATTTATTGACCAAAGATGGTTCGACTGTAATGGAAGAAGCATCAAAAGCTTTTGGTGAAATTTTTAAAATGAAAGCCGAAATTGATGAAATCAATGAGCAATTAACAGTTCGTACTGATTATGAAAGTGATGCTTATATGAAATTGATCGAAAGAGTTTCTGACTTAAGCGAGAAATTTTATGCGATTGAAGAAGTGAATTATGAAGCTGAAGTAGAGAAAATTTTAGTTGGTTTAGGTTTTGAACGTGAAGATTTTACACGTCAGACTTCTGAGTTTTCAGGAGGATGGAGAATGCGTATAGAATTGGCTAAAATTTTATTGCAAAAACCGGATTTAATTTTACTGGATGAGCCAACCAATCACATGGATATTGAAAGTATTCAGTGGCTTGAAGAATTTTTGATCAATTCAGCAAAGGCAGTTGTGGTAATTTCGCACGATAGAGCGTTTGTAGATAATATCACAAATCGTACTATTGAAGTAACAATGGGAAGAATCTACGATTACAAAGCAAAATATTCTCATTATTTAGAATTGAGAAAAGATCGTCGTATTCACCAACAAAAAGCATATGATGAGCAGCAAAGAATGATTGCTGATAACAGAGCTTTTATTGATCGTTTTAAAGGTACTTTCTCTAAAACAGATGCAGTGCAGTCTCGTGTTAAAATGCTTGAAAAACTTGTTATTGTTCAGGTTGATGAAGTAGATAATTCAGCATTAAAATTAAAATTTCCGCCGGCAGCACGTTCAGGGCAATATCCTGTTGTAGTAAAAGAATTGTCTAAAAAATACGGAGATCATGTAGTTTTTAAAGATGCCAATATTGTTATTGAAAGAGGAGAAAAAGTAGCTTTTGTTGGTAAAAATGGTGAAGGAAAATCGACCATGATCAAAGCGATCATGAAGGAAATAGGTATAGATGAAGGAAGTGTTGAAATTGGACACAATTCTCAAATTGGATATTTTGCTCAAAATCAGGCTTCTTTATTAGATGAAAATGCTACTATTTTTGAAACAATCGATGCAATTGCTGTTGGAGATATCAGAACACAGATTAAAAATATTCTTGGAGCATTTATGTTTCAGGGAGATGATATTACTAAGAAAGTAAAAGTGCTTTCAGGAGGAGAAAAAACACGTTTGGCAATGATAAAATTATTGTTGGAGCCAGTAAACTTGTTAATTCTGGATGAGCCTTCGAATCACTTAGATATGAAAACAAAAGATATTATTAAAGATGCATTGCGTGATTTTGACGGAACTTTAATTTTGGTTTCCCACGATCGTGATTTCCTTGACGGATTAGCGACGAAGGTATTTGAATTTGGAAATAAACGAGTTAAAGAACATTTTGAAGATGTGGCAGGATTCCTGGCTCATAAAAAAATGGATTCTATGAGAGAGATTGAAAAATAGAATTTTCAGTTTTATTATAAACAAAAAGCACAAGTTAATTCTTGTGCTTTTTGTTTTTTATGAAGAAATATAAAATTAAATTCTGATTCCCGGAGGAAGTAATTCTTTATACTTTGGATTTTTTTTGATGAACTGTACAATTTTTGGGTGAATAGGCATTAATTTAAATTTCTTTTCTACCACAATTTCCATGATGCTTTTAAGTACGGTGTCAATTAAAGCTTGGTTGTCAAACCCTTCGGGAGTATTGATTTTGGTTAAAAAAATTTTCTTTTCCTGAAACGAATATTCAACAGAAAGCAATCCTTCGGGGGTTATGGCTTCAAATTGTCTTGCAAAAGTGTTGTCTTTGATTTCCATAATGTCAATAGTTTCCATAATTAGTTGTTCTTGTAGGGTTAAAAAAATAATAGAAATGGTGGGCGCAAATAACTCATATAAAACTCCTTAAAAAGATATTTAACATGTGTTATTTAGATTACAAAGGTAATCATTTGATTCTCAATATTAAATTATTTTTTTGGAGATGCAGTTTTCTCAGGCTTTACTTACTTTTTGTAATTTAAATAAGTTTAATTTGTAATTATGGCGTAAGATTTGTTGTGCATATTGCTAAAAAAAGTAATTTTAGAATAAATTTAAAAGCTACAATTTCTGAACTAATGAGTAAAATTCCTGTCTATTTTATGCCTGGTTTGGCTGCAAGTTCGACTATTTTTGAAAGAATCAATTTAGATGAATCTGTTTTCGAAATGTGTTTATTGGAATGGGAAATTCCGCATCCAAAGGAATCCTTGTCTGATTATGCACTTCGAATTACAAAAAACATCAAACATGAAAATCCGGTTTTAATTGGAGTATCTTTTGGAGGGATTCTGGTTCAGGAAATGGCAAAACATATTGATGTCCTGAAGGTTATAATTATTTCGAGCGTTAGAAGCAATTTAGAATTTCCGAGAAGAATGAAAATTGGAAAAACGACAAAAGCCTACAAATTGATTCCGATGAAATTGATTCTGAATATCGAGAATCTGGCAAAATATTCCTTTGGCGAAAAAGTCAACAAACGAATAAAGTTGTACGAAAAATTTCTTGCCATGCGCGATATTCGGTATTTACAATGGGCAGTCGAAAATGTGATTTTATGGGATAGGAATCAAATTGATGAAAATATAATTCACATTCACGGCGATCAGGACGAAGTTTTTCCTATAAAATATATCAAAAGCTGCATTATCGTAAAAGGAGGAACTCATATCATGATTCTTAATAAATACAAATGGCTTAATGAGAATTTACCTTCGATAATATTGGAATCTTAAAATTCCAATTTTAAAAATTCCAAATTCCAACTGTTTCCGGTTTGATACCTTTGTCAAAGTTTAAAACTTTGACAAAGGTTAACGCGTAAAGATTATGCACAATCTTGTCATTTCGACCGAAGGGAGAAATCACAAACTAAACGTTACTCTTTCCATACAGAATAAAAATCTAAAATCTAAACTCAGAAATCTAAAACAAAAAAAATCCCAAACACCATTTAATTGGAATTTGGGATTTTTAATATTGTAATTTAAAAATGATATTGTAGTTTAAAGAAAATTTAAATTTTCTTCATTTGTTCTTTCATCATTGTGATTTGCTCTTTCAACATTCCTTGTTTGTCCAGTTTCTTAGCTTCGTTCAATAAATTAGTCGCTTCTAGCTTTCTTCTGCGTGACATGGCAACTCCGGCAAGGTTTAATTTTGCTACGGCTAAATCCATATCCATTGATAGTCCAAGTTCGATAGCTTTTTTGAAATGTTTCTCAGCCTGATTGATATTAGTTTGAGATAACATGATTCCGTGAAGGTAATTAAAATATCCTTGTTGTTTTCTAACCAATGCCGCTTCGGGATTTTTAATGTATGCCAGCCATTTTTTAGCCCCTTCAAAGTCTTGTTTTCTTAATTTAAGGAAGGCTAAAAGGATGAATTCGTTTTTAAAGTAAAGAAAAATTGGAATTGCAGTAAGTAAAATAAGGAAAATTCCATTTCCGATATTACTTTCTGTAAATTGCCAAATGCCAGCAACTACAAGAAGTCCGGCCAAAATAAGTTTAATATTTTTGTGAAACATAATAGATGTATATTTGTGATTGCAAATATAGTAAAATGAATTAAAAATATTTTTATTAAAGTACTTGCGGGAAAAAAAAGTCTTTGTATATTTGCACTCGGTTTTCGAATAACGATATTCAAAAACAGAAAAGAGATATTAGACACCATTTTAAAGATACAAAGCAATGAGCAAAAGAACATTTCAACCATCGAAAAGAAAAAGAAGAAATAAGCACGGATTTATGGACAGAATGGCTTCTGCGAATGGAAGAAAAGTTCTAGCGCGTAGAAGAGCAAAAGGAAGACATAAATTAACTGTTTCTAGCGAACCTAGACACAAAAAATAATGTTTCTATAAACATAAATAAGGCGTTACTTTTTTAGTATCGCCTTTTTTTATACCTTGTCAGTAAAAAAACTTGCAACATTCTAGTTTTTAATGTACTACAGATCATTTTTGAAATACCATATATAACTACACAATACAAATAAAATGCCTAAAGACACATCAATAAAATCAGTTTTAATAATAGGGTCAGGACCTATTGTTATTGGTCAAGCTTGCGAATTTGATTATGCCGGATCTCAATCTGCACGTTCTATTCGCGAAGAAGGAATTGAAGTTATCTTGATAAACTCAAATCCAGCGACAATTATGACCGACCCAACTATGGCCGATCATGTTTATCTAAAACCATTAACTACAAAATCGATTATTGAAATTCTGAAGGAACATCCACAAATTGATGCCGTTTTGCCTACAATGGGAGGACAAACAGCGTTGAATTTATGTTTGGAAGCTGAGGAAAAAGGAATTTGGCAGGACTTTGGAGTAAAATTAATTGGAGTTGACGTAAACGCAATTAATATTACCGAAGACAGAGAGCAGTTTAAACAGCTTTTAGAAAGAATTAATGTACCAACTGCACCTGCAAAAACAGCTACTTCATACTTAGAAGGAAAAGAAATTGCTCAGGAATTTGGTTTCCCGCTTGTAATTCGTCCTTCGTTTACGCTTGGAGGAACTGGAGCTGCAATTGTTTACAAAAAAGAAGATTTTGATGAGCTTTTAACACGCGGACTTGAAGCTTCACCAATTCACGAAGTTTTGATTGACAAAGCTTTGATGGGATGGAAAGAATATGAGTTAGAACTTTTAAGAGATAAAAATGATAATGTTGTAATCATTTGTTCGATCGAAAATATGGACCCGATGGGAATTCATACCGGAGATTCGATTACAGTTGCGCCGGCAATGACATTATCTGATACAACATTCCAAAAATTACGTGACTATGCTATCTTAATGATGCGCAGTATCGGAAATTTTGCAGGAGGTTGTAACGTACAATTTGCAGTTTCGCCAGACGAAAAAGAAGATATTGTAGCCATTGAGATTAACCCTCGTGTATCTCGTTCATCTGCTTTAGCATCTAAAGCAACAGGTTACCCAATTGCTAAAATTGCTTCTAAACTGGCTTTAGGATACAATCTTGATGAATTACAAAACCAAATTACAAAATCTACTTCGGCTCTTTTTGAACCAACTTTGGATTATGTAATCGTGAAAATACCACGTTGGAACTTCGATAAATTCGAAGGTGCTGACAGAACTTTAGGACTTCAGATGAAATCTGTTGGTGAAGTAATGGGAATTGGACGTTCATTTCAGGAAGCTTTACACAAAGCTACTCAATCTTTAGAAATTAAAAGAAATGGGTTAGGAGCTGACGGAAAAGGATATAAAAACTACGAACAAATTATCGAGAAACTAACTTTTGCAAGTTGGGATCGTGTTTTTGTAATTTATGATGCAATCGCAATGGGAATTCCGTTGAGCCGTATTCATGAAATCACGAAAATTGATATGTGGTTCTTAAAACAATACGAAGAGCTTTATACTTTAGAGAAAGAAATTTCGAACTATAAAATTTCTAATCTTCCAAAAGAATTATTGCTTGAAGCCAAACAAAAAGGTTTTGCCGACAGACAAATTGCACACATGATGAATTGTCTTGAAAGTGAAGTTCACACTTTAAGAATGGATCAAAACATTAACCGTGTGTTTAAACTGGTTGATACTTGTGCGGCAGAGTTTAAAGCGTTGACACCTTATTACTACTCAACTTTTGAAGCTGAAATCGAAAAAGCAAACGGCGAGCGTTATGTAGATAACGAAAGTATTGTAACAGATAAAAAGAAAATTATCGTTCTTGGTTCAGGACCAAACAGAATTGGACAAGGAATTGAGTTTGATTATTCTTGTGTTCACGGAGTTTTGGCTGCAAAAGAATGTGGTTACGAAACCATCATGATCAACTGTAATCCTGAAACGGTTTCTACAGATTTTGATACGGCTGATAAATTATACTTCGAGCCTGTTTTCTGGGAACACATTTATGACATTATTCAGCATGAAAAACCAGAAGGTGTAATTGTGCAGTTAGGTGGACAAACAGCTTTGAAACTAGCTGAAAAATTATCTAAATACGGAGTAAAAATCATCGGAACTAGTTTTGATGCACTTGATTTAGCCGAAGATAGAGGTCGTTTCTCAGATTTATTGAGAGAATTACATATTCCTTTCCCACAATTCGGAATCGCTGAAACAGCTGACGAAGCTTCTGCACTTGCAGACACTTTAGACTTTCCATTATTGATTCGCCCTTCTTATGTATTAGGAGGTCAGGGAATGAAAATTGTAATCAACAAAAAAGAACTGGAAGAACACGTTATCAATTTATTGAAAACAATTCCAGGAAATAAATTGCTTCTGGATCATTATTTAGCCGGAGCAATCGAAGCTGAAGCTGATGCTATTTGTGATGCTGACGGAAATGTTTACATCATTGGAATTATGGAGCATATCGAACCTTGCGGAGTTCACTCTGGAGATAGTAATGCTACTTTGCCTCCTTTTAACTTAGGAGAATTTGTAATGCAGCAAATAAAAGATCATACTGTAAAAATTGCAAGAGCGCTGAAAACAGTTGGTTTAATCAACATTCAGTTTGCGATAAAAGATGATACAGTTTATATTATCGAAGCAAACCCAAGAGCATCGAGAACGGTACCGTTTATTGCAAAAGCTTACGGAGAGCCTTATGTAAACTACGCTACGAAAGTAATGTTAGGACATAATAAAGTAACTGACTTCAACTTTAATCCGCAATTGAAAGGTTATGCGATTAAACAGCCGGTTTTCTCTTTCAGTAAGTTCCACAATGTAAACAAGGCATTAGGACCAGAAATGAAATCAACAGGAGAAAGTATCTTGTTTATTGATGACTTAAAAGACGATCAATTCTACGAATTGTACTCTAGAAGAAAAATGTATTTGAGTAAATAAGAACTCAGATTCTGATATAAAAAAAGCTCCATAAATTTTATGGAGCTTTTTCGTTTTAACTTGGAAGTTGGTTTTTTATTTGAATTATAATTTCAAAAGATTATTCATTAGAAAATGACATATTATCTCTTGTGTTTTTTTGTACTGAAATAGCGCCAAACAGTGCTAATAAAAATGCAAATGCATAGAAACCTTTTTCACTTGGTAGAATTGTTGCATTCCAAAGTCCAATTACCAATAATACAATTGACAAAAGAGTTCCAAACCAGCAAATTCCATAATACATATCTGTTACCGGAAGTTTTTCAAGTCTGTCTCTTACACTTTTTTGTAGTGAAACTACAGCAAACAGACCAAACATTAGAACTGTAAAATAGTATCCTTTTTCGTTTAAAAGCATTTCGGCTCTGGCTAGACCAACAATGTATCCAATCATTCCGGCTCCAAGTGCAACCCAAGATGCTGCAATAAAGGCATTCGATGTTTTTTGTACCATATTTATTATTTTTGGTTAAGTAACAAATATAGTTAAATTCATTTCAGTTTTAAATAAAAGAGTACTGAATATTATTAAGTTTAATCTTTCAAATATTATAAGAAAAAAGCTCCAATATTGGAGCTTTTTGTTTGCTAATTCCTAAGATATGATATTTAGCAGTAATAATTTAAGTCAATTTTAATTTTTAATAATCTTATGGGTTTCCAATTGTCCGTTTTTAATTAGTTGTAAAAAGTAATATCCATTTTTCAGATTGGTCATATCAAGTTCAGAAAATTTATTTGTTTTTCTTTCTGTTTTTAAATTTCCTGTATCATCATATAGTTTTAATTCTAAAATGTCATTACCGGATTTTCTTTGAAATAATGATTCCTGACTTTCTTGAATATTTAGAACTGAGGAGACTGGATTGGGATATACGACAAAACTACTTGATCCTCCGTTTTCGCAGGAACTGATGACGGCAACATAATATTGAAGCCATTCAGAAAAACCACAGCTATTACTGGCTCTCACCTTAAAAGCTACATAATTAAATGGTGGCGCAAAATTAAGAGAAATTAGAATTTCATCGCCTTGCATACTTGCATAATGATTATCTGTAATGCTTTCTATCTCCCAGGTTGTATAAAGATCCTGACCTTTTATAGTCGCTCTAAAAAAGTTGTTTTCTGTAGTACTAAGATCACGACACATTGTAAAGTCTTCATTACTGTTGTAATTAATATACGGCACGCCTATCCAGACACTATCTCTTATAGTTTGATATGGAAGTATAGCATCGATATATCCGGCTTCACTAACAACCCAGGAGTCGGATGGTTTTACAGTTATACTGGTATTGTCTGAGGATAGAATTTGTAAATTGGGTGAAACTTGCCAGGCGACAGAATTCCCTCCGTTTTGTAATGTATAAGTGCTTCCTGCTGTATTACTGCAAAATTGTGCGCTGCCTGTAAGAGTTGGAATAGAACAGCTGGTGCTAATCGTATTTCTTAAGAGCTGAAAACTGTTGATTGCGCTTCTCATTCTTAATCCCTGATCAGGTGTAAAATGATCGGTGAAGGGATAATAAGACATTATATTCGTAAGATCGGGATTGTATCCATTGTTATTATAACTATCAGCATCTGCAGGTGTGTCGCAAACCTGATCACCACAAGAATAACAATTAGAACCATTAATTGCTTCAGCACATCCATCAGTATTAGGTTTTGTTCCTTGAAACGTATGCCATAAATTTAAGCAATGCCCCATTTCATGTGAAGAAACCTCAGATAATGCATAATCTTTTCTGATTACTAATCTGTTCGAAGGTATACTAATTGCAGTTCCTGCTATGAATCCTTCCGGTGTGTTCCATAGTCTGTCAACAATATAGTAATTTATTGAATTTGACAGATTATTAGTTTGGGCAAGATTTTCGGATTCTTGTTTATTATCTATTTGTTGATAATTTGTGTTATTAATAAAGTCATAACCTGCATTCACAAAATAAATGTTATGTGAATTATAAAATTGGTTCAGGTTGTTTATTATGCTTGACAATTGATTTACCTGAATTCCGCCATTTCCGGAATTGTCCCTTACAATATGAAAATAAACATTAATGCAATAAGAAGCACTTTGTGCGGCAGCTAATTCTGAAACAGTAAATGTTTTTTTTGCAGCAGAGGAAGCGACTGTAGAAGTTCCACAGACATGCTGGCTATAGATGTAGGAATTGATACTGAAAAGAAGCAGGAAGAGTAATTTTTTTTTCATAATTTAAAAGTTAAGTTAATACGAATATTTTAGGATTAGAAATTGCATTAAAAATAACAAATAAATTCATACATTTAGTTAAATTGATAATATTATATAAGTTAATATTTATTTTTTTAACTAATTATATGTGATTTTGATTATAAAAAATCCTTTAAGCCTTATGATGCTTATGTTTTTTGCTGATCTGGATTTCAATTTAATCTAAAACAAAAAAGCCCCAATAGTGGAGCTTTTTTGTTTTTAAAGTAAGTAAAGGATGTATTATTTAACCAGCTGCTGTAAAGGCTTTAATTGTTCCATATCTATATTTGATTCTTTCAAAACAGACATTAACGTCATAATATTATTTGGGTTCATGTTTTTTCCTAACACACGAACTACTGCAAAACCGTTTTCTTTTCTATTGGCAAAAATCACAAATTCTTCTATGTTTTCGTCAGTTCCAACGTAGCTTATTGAAGCACCGTCTTTACCTGATCCAAAAGACATTAATTTTTGATATTTTGGATTTGTCAAAATAGCTTTAACTTTTGTTCTTTCGGTTTCAAATTGCGCCTGGTTTTTATCATTTGCTTTGAATGCCAGAATATTCATTTTGTCAAAAGACTTTAAAGCTTCTGTTTGTTCGGCTGATAATTTTGCTTTTTCTAAGTTTAAAATACTTGGCGAAACATCAAGGGCAATAAAATCTTTGTTCTCTGTGTTTTCTACAAAATACTTTTGTAATGAAGGTTCAGAATTGCAACTTATTAAAGTTGCAATTGCTAAAATGGCCGAGGTAAAAACGTTTAGTTTCATGATTATTTTTTGTTTTTAGACGCTTTTTTCAAGTCAGAACCTCCAGGAAGCTGCATTTTATCTGTAAGTACAGAGATTTCGTTGATGTCAAAATTACCAGTTAAAGATAATAAGACCGTTTCTTCGTTTTTGGCGCCGTCAATAAACATTAGTAATTCTTTAACCTGAGTGTCGCTGGCACCTGATTTTACTAATATTTTTACATTTCTTCCGCTGTCATTTACTCGCATTAACTCTTCTAAACCTGCAGTTTTTATATATTTATCTGCAGAAGCTTTCATGTCGGCTTCAATTTTAGGGTTTTTGGTTGTAAATACTTTTAAATAGTCTAGTTTTTTGATCAGGCTAATATATTGTTGCATTTCTTTGTCTGAAGCATCAACTTTTACCTTACTCATTAAATCAAACATTTTTTTGTTTACAATTACCGAGGTTACATCGTCCTGACCATCATATTTATCAAATGCACTTTGTGCATAAAAAGTAGTGGTAACGAATGCGAAAACTAGTGTTATAATTAAATTTCTCATTTTGATTGATTTTTTTATTGTTTAAAAATTTTGTTTTTTGATTGTTCGTATTCTTTAATGTATTGTACACTTTCGATACCTACATTAACATTATTTGATAATAAGGCCAAAGCTTTTTGCGTTGCTTTCAGCGCTTCTTCCGGATCATCATAGGTTCCTAATTCTGATTGCGCTACAACCGAGGCTGTATTTTTTTCGCTTACATAAAAATAGGTTCCAATTGACAGTAAAACAACAACAGAAGCTGCAATTGATAACCACGCCACATTTCGTTTTTTAGTTTTTAGTGGAATATTTTGCGTTGATTTTTGTTGTTTTACCTGAGAGAAATAACCAAACATTGGTTTGTATTGCTCCAAATGCTGCGCAACATTCGGTGAAGAAAAATATTCTTTTAATTCTTTTTCTTCGGCAATAGTAGTTTCTCCCTGAAAGTATTTTTCTAATATATCTTCTATTTTATTTAATTCCATAACGGTGTGTATTAAGCATTGATTCTCTAATTTTTTTTCTCGCTCTCGAAAGTGCTACTCGTATAGCCGTTTCATTCATGTCGACAATTTTCGCAATTTCATCAAATTCATATTGTTCAACATCGCGTAACTGAATTAATATTTGCTGCTGTTCCGGCAACTGACTCATTATTTTTTCTACCCATTCTAAACTGTCAATGTCTTCTAATTGTTTATCTAATTGAGGTTCTCTGTCGGTAAAATTATTATGTACAATTTTAAGGTTCCCGGCTCTTTTAGATTTTAATTGATCGAGACAATAATTTTTGGTCATTGTCATTGCTACGGCTTCAATATTATTATAGGCATCGAGATTGTCTTTTTTGTTCCATAATTTCACCATTACTTCCTGAGTTGCATCTTCAGCTTCCTCGGTGCTGGTAAGTAATCTTTTTGCCAGACGAAAAACTTTGTCTTTAAAAGGATTAATTAATTCTATAAACACAATTTGGTTCATCTGTGGTTACTTTTTTTGGTTTTTGGTTAGAAAGGACTAAATATTTAATCTTTTACAGTAAATTTTTAGTCAGTCTTTATTTTTATAAACAAACCTTTTATAGAGTGTTTATATAGTCAAGACGAGGCACAATTATTTTTGTTACAACCAAATTGTTATTTTTTTCAATAAAAAAGCAACAAACTTATAAATGTTAAAACTAAAGATAGTATTTTTACGTTAATAGAATATCGAAACATATTTTTATGAAAACAATATTAAGAAGTGTCCTGCTAATTTTTTTATTAGCTTTTTCTTTGCAATCCTGTGAAGATGAGGACGATGTTGCCGCACCCGCTGATTTGCAGGTAAACGATTTTGTCTGGAGAGGATTAAATCAAGTTTATCTGTGGCAGGCTGATGTACCTAATTTAGCTGATGATCGTTTTGCAAATAAAGATGCCTTTAATTCATTTTTAGCGGGCTATTCAAAACCAGAGGAATTGTTTGAGGATTTATTAAATAAGCCGGTAAGCAAATATCCAATTAATGCCATTGACCGTTTTAGCTGGATTGTTGATGATTATACTGTTTTAGAACAGGAACTTAACGGTATCAGTAAAAACAATGGAGTTGATTTCAGGCTTACCAGAGTTTCGGAAGGATCTAATGATTTAGTAGGTTATGTGCGTTATATTATTGCTAATTCTGATGCTTCAACAAAAGATGTTAAAAGAGGTTATTTTTTTACTGCTGTAAACGGAACAAAACTTACAGTTTCAAACTACGAAGCTCTATTGCTAAATAGTGACAGCTACACTTTGAATTTTGCTGACTATAATGGATCTTCATTTGTTTTAAACGGAAAATCAGTTAGTTTAACAAAAACAACTTTAGAAGAAAACCCAATTTTAATTAATAAGGTAATAAATTCAAACGGACATAAAATAGGTTATTTAATGTATAATGGTTTTTATGCAGACTATGATGCCAGGTTAAATGAAGCTTTTGGAGAATTAAAAACGCAAGGGGTTACTGATTTAGTTTTAGATTTAAGATATAATGGTGGAGGTTCTGTTCGTACCGCAACACGTTTGGCAAGTTTAATTACAGGTCAGTTTGATGGTAAGATTTTCTCAAAAAGGCAATACAATATTAAATTAATGGCCAGCATGAGTACGGATGAGTTAGAAACCTTAAACGACAGATTTGTAAATAATATTGATGGGACTGCATTAAACAGTTTAAACCTTTCAAAAGTTTATATTTTAACTACTGATAATACGGCATCTGCAAGTGAATTGGTTATAAATGGATTAAAACCTTATGTTAATGTTATTCAGATTGGTGAAACAACAATTGGTAAAAATGTTGGTTCATTTACAGTTTATGACTCGGAAACTTTAACCAAAACTAAAGTAAATCCAAATCATAAATATGCCATGCAGCCATTGGTTTTAAAAATTGCCAATTCAGAAGATTTTGGAGATTATACAAGTGGTTTAACGCCTACTTATTTACAACAGGAATTCGTAACCAGTTATGGCGTTTTAGGAGAAACAAACGAACCTTTCCTGGCTACAGCGATATCTAAAATTACCGGTGTAACAGCAAAAAGAATTCAGGACGATAAAGAATTAGTTTTACCTTATTTTAGTGATTCCAAAAAAATAAACGGAGTAAGAAATGAAATGTATTTGGAAACTGCTCCTAAAGAATTTCTAAAGGAATTAAGATAAGAGATTAAAATACGATGATATAAAAAAGGCTTTCAGAAATGAAAGCCTTTTTTTTCCAAAAAAAATAAAAAAAATAAAGTAAATTGATTGCTCTGAAAATATTCTTCCAGCTATTTTATTAGTTATTGAAATAAAAACCGTTTGGTAATATCCCAACGCCAAGTTCACTAGTAATTGTTCCTGTTAAAGAATAGATATAAGCATTTCCAGGATCTTGATAATTTCCTGCATCAGCGATGTAGATATTATCGTTTTTTACAGCAAAACCATATAGCGTACTAACTTTTGCAGCTTTAAATATTTCAGCAGTTGGTAATGTGGTAGAAGTTGTCGAAGTTGTATAAACATTACTGTCTACAGTATAATATATTTTACTGTTATTAATATCCATAAAACCAGGATGTGTTACATCTGGGAAAGTAAGTGTTGATGCAATAGTATTATTGCTCAGGTTAACTTTTACAATTTTACCTGCAGTTTCTGGTGCGGCATAAGAAGGTCTTCCATTGCATAAAACATATAAAGTTCCATTGTCTTTTACCAATGCACTTGGTACATCTCCAACTTCAAAGTTTGTTACAACTGCATTAGTAGCAGAGTTAATTACTGTTAATGAATTTCCTTGGCCATAACCACCTTTGTGTGCTATATATAGTTTTCCGTCATTTTCAATAATTTTTTCAGGACCTTCAACAACAGAAATTAATGAAGAACTTATAGTATTTGTAGCAAGATCAAGTACTGCTACATAATCATCTGTAGTAACTAGCGGATCTCCCCAGTTTGTGATATATCCTTTTCCGTTTGCAAAAGCAATAAATCTCGGATTGTTTAGATTTGTAGTTATAGTAGTAATACTTTTAAAAGTATATCTGTTAACAACCTCGATTTTGTTTGATGCGTTTACCACTATATAAGCCAAATCACCATTAAAAACAATACATATAGGAGTATCGCCAGTTACTTTTCCCGGGTTTGCTAATGAAAACACATCGTTTTCGATTTGTAAATCATCAGATAAATATGAAATAGCACCGTTTGGGGTTCCAAAATTACCTTCGTTAACAATAAATAATCCGCCATCATAATCACCGCGTGCCTCTTGAGTATTGTCATCATCATTGCTACATGACACAAAAAATGCCGAGCTTACTAGAACAGCTAAAAATAGTTTATTGAATCTTTTCATGGTATTTAAAAATTAAGGTTTATGTATATAGAATAATTTCTTCCGGGCATTTGTCTGCTTGTAACAGGTTGGTAATTTTCGTTCCAAACATTTAGTACTTGAAATCCAAGTTTATAACTCTTCTTTTTGCCAAAATCATAGTCAACACCAACATTCCCAACGTTATAATCTTTAACTTTAGTTGCAGGATTATTAAAAGGTGTTGTATAGGCATCTCCGTTATATAAATACTGAAAATAAGAAGAGAATTTTTTCCAATTGTAAGAGACAGATCCTGTCAGTTTATGGTAAGGAACATATATCAATTGCTTGTAAATTAATTCACCTGCAATCAATTGTTCGCTTTCTGAAACTGTATAGGCGTACGTTCCATTAATTGTAAAATTATTGTTTGCTATTTTTGGTTTCCATTCTAAAATTACTTCAGCACCATAAGCTCTTACTTTATCAGTATTTTCCGGAGACCACATATCTCCGCCGCCTTGTGAAGGAACCCAACGCAATAAATTTTTAATAGAATTGTAATAAGCCGTTACTGATACTGAAAAATCTTTGGTGAAAAATTCATTACCAATTTCAGCCTGATAAGAAGTTTCGGGTTTTAAATCAGGATTACCGCTTCCTTCCCAAAACAAATCATTATAAGTAGGCATTCTGAAGTTTTTTGAAGCATTTATTTTTACGCGGTAAAAGTCAGTAAACTGATAACGTGTTCCAAACGAAAAAAGAAATGGATTTCCGTAATTGTCTGTTACTTCCTGACGAATACTCGCATTATAATCCCATTTGTCACTTAGTGAATGACTTAGTAATATACTCGCAGAGCCTATTTCTCTTTTTACATTGTCGATACTCGATCCATATCCTTTATTGCGATTATAATCTACAATCGAGTTTAGTTTAATTTTATCATTTACATCAAACGCCAAATCATATTTTATAAGAGAAGTTTCAACTTTTCCGTAAGTGAATAATTCTGAAGTAATACTAGGATAGTATTTATAGGATTCTCCAATATGAGCAACTTTCAATTTTGATGTAAAACGATTAAAAAGACTTTCCCATTCTAATAAATTTCGGGTATTAAAATCACCATATTTGGTTTTGGAACCATTAGGAGAAGTCAAAGAAAAATGGCGTTCAGAATCGTAAAACTGGCTATAAACCTTCAAGGTATTTTTCGAATCAATTTTATAACCAAAAGTGGTATTCATACTAGTATTGTAGTATTCGCCATTTGTGTTTCGCTGATTTGTATTGCCCGGATATTTAAAATCATTATCAGAACTGTTTCTGGAAATACTTATCTGAAGACTATATTTATCTGATGCAACGATAGTACGATAATTGGCGCTCAAAGTATTATAACTTCCTAAGCTAAAAAATACCTGATTTGAGAATTCCTTTTTAAATCGTAAATCATTATTAAGGTGAATACTTCCGCCAATGGCACTGCTTCCGTATAGAACACTTCCGCCTCCGGCTTTTACAGTTATAGAATTAAAATCTCTTGTTCCGATAGTATTAAAATCTGCCTGACCTAAAAACTGAGAATTTATATTTATACCGTTCCAGATAACAGCAGTTTGCGCTCCTGTTGTTCCTCTAAAAGAGGGAGCCGAAGTCATTCCTAAACCGTTTTCCTTAAAATAAATAACAGTATTATAGTTTAAAAGCGAAGTTAAGGAAGGCTGATTTTTATTGATAACAGAATCATTTAAAACCTGAACCGATTGTGAGCTGGAGTATTTTTTTAGATTGACATCAGAAACGATAACTTCCTTAAGTTTTGTAATAGAATCATTTTGCGCCGAAATAAATTGGCACAACAATAGAAAACAAAATGCAAAACGTTTTTTTAAAGTCATAATTTCTACACTCTTTTTCCCGAGAGCTCGATATTTGTTATAAAGGCAGGTCTCCTGGCTTGCGTCTTATTGTTTACCTTCCCACCCGCCGGGGCGAGCAGTGGTTTGTAGATAACAATAAGCATTCATTTAGAACTTAGCTTACAGTTGCGGGAACAGCTCAAGATTTATACTTGATTCCCTTTTAATGTGTTTGAATAAACACAACCTTAATTTGGCGCAAAGATAAAGTTAAAATCATCGAATTTTCAAATTTGTTTCACTTTTTATATCAAATTCTAAACAAAACGACCTTTAAAGTACTATTTTTATTACTTGTCCAAAATCTACTTTATTAGTAAAAGCATCTTTTAGGGGTAAAAAAGTATGATGGCATAAAATACTTCTAATTACGCCGGCATGCGAAATAATAATTACGGGTTGTTTTATTTCTTCTGAAATTTGATGTGACAAAAACTGACCAACTCTGTTATGTAATTCAACAAAAGATTCTCCGTTTGAAGCCGGAATATTAACAAAATCCTCCATCCACGGATTCAGTTGCTCGGACAGAATATCATTCCAGTTTTTCATTTCCCAATCGCCAAAATTCATTTCCATCAATCGTTTGTCTTCCTGATAAGAAATAGTTTTTATTCTTTTTTGAATGTGTTTTGCTAAAATAGAACATCTTTTCAACGGACTTGAAAATATAATGGCTTCAGGAGGTAATTGCGAAATGATGTTTTCGAAAACCAAATCAAAAGGCTCAGCAATAGCCACATCTGATTGTCCGTAACAAACTCCTTTTTCACAAATAGTTTCGGTATGGCGAACTAGATAAATTTCCATAGAAAAAGAATACTTAAATAGTAAATAACTTCACAAACCTGTTGCGTTGCGCCAAGACAATCTCCCGTATATCCATCAATCCATTTTTGGAAATAACGAGCCAAAAAATAACGGGTTAGAAAAACTGGAATTATCGCAAATAAAATTTTATACTGAAAAAAAGCAAGTGCCAACAAAGGAATTAATCCGAAGAAGAAAGCACCAAAAACTTCTTTCCAACTATGCTTATTTGCGATTGGCTTACTTTTGCTCGAAGCATCATCACGCGAATATTTATGCGTAAAAATGATCGAAATTGCAGCTAAACGACTTAAAGAATGAGCCGAAATAAACAAAAGGAAAATAAGAAGATGAGCATTATCAGTAGTAAAAAGCAAAATGCCTTCTGAAAGTAATTTGAATTTTAATAAAAAAAGTAAAACTAAACCAATTGCCCCATAAGCGCCAATAGCACTGTCCTTCATAATGATCAGGATTTTTTCTTTTGTCCATCCTCCACCAAAACCATCACAGACATCTGCAAAACCATCTTCGTGAAAAGCTCCCGTTGTTAAAACAGAAGTGATAATTGCAAAAATAACGGCAGTTTCTGTTGATAGAAAAAAAGAAAAAAGATAGAAAGTTAAAAAAGAAATGCTTCCAACAATCCATCCTATAAAAGGAAAGTAACGAGTAGCTTTATTTAAATATTCAGGATTATGATCGATGTTTTTGGGGCAGGGAATTCGGGTATAAAACATTAAACAGGTAAAGAAGATATGTAGTTCTTTTTTCATTTAAGAGATTTGTTGTTAATTTTAAGAAAATATATTTTAGGTAATCTTGTCATTTCGACGAAGGAGAAATCACACTAGAAACTCACGTACAGTGCGTCGCTCTCTGGATGTGATTTCTCCTTCGTCGAAATGACAAACGAAAGACTTGATTACTTCCTACTAACCCCCGCACTTTCAAAACTAGCCATTTCATTCAAAAAAGCTTCGGCCGATTTTAAAATAGGAAAAGCAATCGCACAACCTGTTCCTTCACCTAGGCGCAAATCTAGATTTAAAATAGGTTTTGCATGTAAATAATCAAGTAATTTTTGATGTGCTTTTTCGGCAGAACAATGGCAGAAAACACCATTTTTATGAATATCAGCATTTATTTTCGAAGCGATTAAAAAAGCCACGCTGCAAATAAAACCATCAACCAGAATTATCATTTTATTTTCAAAAGCAGTTAACATTCCACTTGCCATTTGTATGATTTCAAAACCGCCAAAATAAGCCAATTGCTGCATTAATTCGGCTTGACCGGAATAATTATCAATTGCTTTTTGAAGTATATTTTGTTTTTGAAGTAATTTTTCAGCTTCAACTCCAGTTCCTTTTCCCACACATTCTTCAATAGAAAAACCAGTTAAAAGACTCATTAAAATTGAAGCTGTTGAGGTATTGCCAATACCCATTTCGCCAAAACCAATGCAATTTGAATTTGTTTTTGCAATATCATCAACAATAGATTTTCCTTTTTCAAAACACAATTGTAATTCCGTTTCACTCATTGCCGGTGCGTGCAGAAACGATTGTGTTCCTTTTGCAATTTTAGCATTGATTAAATTAGCATTTGTTGGAAAATCGTAGTTTACGCCAGCATCTACAATAGATAACTGAATATTATTTTGATTGCAAAAAATATTGATTGCAGCACCGCCTTCGAGAAAATTGCCAACCATTTGTCGGGTGACATCTTGCGGATAAGCACTTACACCATGATTTGCGATTCCGTGATCTGCGGCAAAAACCACAATGTTTGGGTTTGTAATTTTAGGATTTAAGGTTTCAAAAACCGTTGCCATCTGAAAAGCCAAAGTTTCTAAAGTTCCCAAAGAACCAACAGGTTTGGTTTTAGAATCTATTTTTTCCTGTAGAAGTTTAGCAAAGTCATTTTTGGTATCAGATTTTTTTGTTTTTAATTGAAAATCTAAAACACGACTTTCAACCACATTTTTGATTTCTTTGCAATCCGGAGCTTCCGATTTCTGCTTCCAGTGCAACTGCTGCAGCATCGGCTGGTTATTGTAATTCGTTGCCGGTTTTCCAATGCAGAAATAGCCCAAAGGTTCAATGTTTTCAGGTAAATCAAGGATTTTTTTAAACTGATAATAGTTCAGGATCGAAACCCAGCCCATTCCGTAACCTTGTTCTGTAAGCGAAAGCCAAATATTTTGTGCAGCACAAACCGAACTAAACTTTACCGCCTCATTACTGCCAACAGTTCCAATAGTAAACTGATTTAAAACAGATCTGTCATACGCAATAATAAGCCCGATTGGAGCTTCTTCAATCGCTTCGAGTTTTAACGATCTGTAATGCTCTTTTTGTTCCGGATTATCGGTGAGTTCTTCGGCTTTTTTATTATAATCTAAAAATAGTTTTTTAATAGCGCTTTTTACTTCAGCCGATTTAATGATAAAATATCTCGTAGCATCCGTCAATCCAACCGAAGGCGCCCAATGTCCGGCCTGCAAAGCTTTTTCGATTACTTCGTCAGGCACTTCATCAGTTGTAAAATGTCGGGTATCGCGGCGGGATTTTAATATATCATCTAGATGGCTCATAATTTATAAAATTACAATTTTTAAATTCCAAATATGTGGGAAATTCCAATAAAAAAAATCCAAATTCCAAAAAAGGAAATATTAATACAATTTGAAAATTTAGTACATAAGTAAAGATAAACTATAGCTTTGGAATTTGGAATTTTAAAAATTTGGAATTTATTTTTAGAAATTATAACCCCTTAATCCTGACCGGAATTCCAGAAACCATCAAAATAACTTCATCTGCTTTTGATGCCAAAAACTGATTCATCCAGCCTTGCAGTTCTGTAAATTTTCTTCCAATTTGAGTTTCTGCATGAACGCCCATTCCAATTTCATTGGTTACAATAATAAATATTGTATTTTCCTGACTGGCAATCGAAAGGAATTCTTTTTTAGCCTCTTCAAGGCTTAAATTTACATCATAATTAGTATCGACAAAAAAGTTCGTCAGCCAAAGCGTAACGCAATCAATCAGCGCTACTTTTCCTGAAAAATCAATTTCACTAATATATTTCTCTTTTTCAATATTAGTCCAGCGTTCGTCGCGTTCTTGTTGATGACGATCAATTCTATTTTGAAAATCAACATCCCATTTTCTGGCTGTTGCTACATAAATTGGAGATTCGGAAAGCTGCAAAGCCAGATTTTGCGCATAAGTGCTTTTTCCTGATCGTTCACCGCCGGTAATTAAGTAAATCATTTATAATGGTTAATTATTAATTGTTAGTTGTTAATTTTAAGAAGAGACTCTTTAGAAATGATCTGTTTTTTTGTGGTTTTAAGAATGCTGGTTATTAATTTTAATATTGCGATTGCATCATTATTAATATTTTCGAATTCTTTTTCATTTAAATAATCTGTTGCTTTTAATAGCTCTAACCAATAAACAGATTCGTTCGCTTCTTTTTGGGCTATCGCAAATTTATGAATGAAATCATTTTTACTTTCAGCATGTTCAGCTTCTCGAATCATGGCACCAATACTTGTTCCAGATCTTAGGAGTTGTTTAGAAAGTGTAAATTCTTTTTTTTCATTACATAGATATTGGTATAATTTGACAATTCGGATAGCAAAATCAAAACTTTTATCTTTTACAATGTTGTTTTTCATAATTAACAACTAACAATTTATAATTTATAATTAATAGGGGCAATGCCGACAGTTGTTACCACAGCAATTTCCTCTTTTTAAATGAAACCACGTTGTAAAAACATAATTGCCGTTTTCAATATAAAAATCAACATCCTCGATTAGTTTTTCTGTTTTTGGTAAAGATAAGGCTTTATTTTGTAGTGCTTTTTGGGGAGTCATAGTTTCGATATAAGCGTCTATTTTGTCAATACAAGCTTCTTTAAAGCAATCTGGGCAGAGGCAATCTCCTCCATCAGAAAGATTAAAAATAGGAGGGTAGTCGTTACACCAACATTTGTTTTCAACAGAAATATCTCCGCAACTAAATGCAGAGTCGCAACTCGAGCAAATTTTGGTTTTTGTGGTATTCATAATAGTAGGTAAAGATAAATTTGGTTTTTGTAAGAATAAAGGTAAATAAAAAATTTATAAATTGCGTTACCTTTGTCCTCATTGAAAAATTTCGATTGTGAATCGCCGTGATTCAAATTTGAATGACAATAAGCAATAACGATACCATAATTTCAAAATATATAACCTACATATGAAACATTTATTTCCAAAAACTATTTTTGTTTTATCATTTTTTCTTCTGGTTGGATGTAAAAAAAATGAAGCTCCGGAGATTGTAAAAACTGAAATTCCCCAAAATAGCATAGAGTTTGCTTCCGGACTTTCAATTGTAAAGTACGAAGGGTATTCTGTGGTTACGGTTATAGAACCATGGCCAAATGCGAATGCAAAATTCACTTATATTTTGAAAGAAAAAGAAGCAAAAGTCCCGGATAGTCTGCAAAAATATACCACAATAAAAGTGCCTTTAGAATCTGTTGTTGTTACATCTACTACAAATATTCCGTTTTTGGAAATGCTTGATGTTGAAGACAAATTAGTTGGTTTTCCTCATACCGATTATATTTCTTCAGAAAAAACAAGAGTTTTAATTGATAAAGGTTCAGTAAAAAATGTGGGACAAAATGAAAAATTGAATATCGAGCAACTAATAGAATTGTCGCCGGATTTGATTATAACTTTTGGAGTAGATAACAACAACCCAATGTTGGATAATTTGAAAAAAAGCGGTTTAAATGTTTTTATTCAGGCAGATTGGATGGAACAATCTCCACTTGGAAAAGCAGAATGGGTTAAACTTTACGGCGCATTGTTTGGCAAGGAAGATAAAGCCAAAGAATTGTTTGATAAAATTGTTGAAAGCTACAATCAGGCAAAAAAATTAGTAGCAGATCAGCCGGCAACTTCAACTGTTTTGTATGGTTCTATGTATCAAGATCTTTGGTATGTAGCCAAAGGAAATAGCTGGGTTGCACAATTTATGAATGATGCCCATGCCAATTATTTATGGGCCGATTTAAAAGGAAGCGGAAGTGAAGGTTTATCTTTTGAAAAAGTATTAGACAAAGCTAAAACTGCTAATTTCTGGATTGCTTCAGGCTCATTTAAAACATTGGAAGAGTTCGGAAAAAGCAATCCGCATTACACACAATTTGATGCTTTTACGTCTAAAAACGTATATACTTTTGAAGGTAAATTTGGAGCAACTGGCGGAACAGTTTATTATGAATTGGCACCAAGCCGACCAGATTTAGTCTTAAAAGATTATATCAAAATTTTTCACCCTGATTTATTACCAAGCTACGAATTTACCTTTGCCTCTAAACTAAATTAAGATTCATTGATAAATTCAAAGCGAAATATAATTCTGTTTCTTGTACTTGGTTTAGTGCTGTTATTTATGTTTTTTCTGGACATAAGTTTAGGATCAATTACAATTCCGTTTAAAGAAGTGTATACCAGTTTAACAGGCGGACAGGCCAGTAAATCAACCTGGGAATATATTATTATTAATTATCGTTTGCCAAAAGCCATAACTGCCTTTTTGGTTGGCGTAGGATTGTCTATAAGCGGTTTATTAATGCAAACCTTATTCAGAAATCCGTTAGCCGGACCAGATGTTTTGGGTTTGAGTTCGGGAGCAATTTTGGCTGTTGCGATTGTTATTTTGGGTGCGGGTTTACTGCCTTCATTTCTAAATGCAATTTTATTGTCACCATACGGACTTGTTATTGCCTCAACATTAGGCAGTGTTTCGGTTTTGCTTTTGGTTTTATTGGTCGCACAGCGATTGCGAAATACAATGGCTATTTTAATTGTCGGGCTTATGTTTGGCAGTTTTACAAGTGCAATTGTGGGTGTTTTAACCTATTTTAGTTCGGCAGAACAATTGCAGAAATTTACATTTTGGTCGTTGGGAAGTTTGGGAAATCTTTCCTGGACATCAATTTCTGTTTTGGCTGTTTGTGTTGGTATTGGTTTGCTTTTAAGTGCCGGAAGTATTAAGCCATTAAACGCTTTGCTTCTGGGTGAAAATTATGCTAAAAGCATGGGTTTGAATTACAAAAAAGCCCAGCTAATCATCATATTTGCAACTAGTATTTTAGCAGGAAGCATAACAGCTTTTGCTGGTCCGATTGCTTTTATAGGTCTCGCGGTTCCGCATATTGCAAAGCTTACTTTTCAAACTAGTAATCACGCCGTTTTATATTGGAGCACGCTTTTTTATGGCGGCATAATTATGTTGTTCTGCGATATCGCTTCGCAATTACCCGGATTAGAAACCACTTTGCCAATTAATGCAATTACTTCAATAATTGGTGCGCCGGTTGTAGTTTGGTTATTAATGCGAAAAAGAAATTTTCAGTAAATTATTTGGAACACGGATTACGCGGATTAAACGGATTTACGCAGATCATTTTAATCTATGTGAAAAAACTTAGCAATTAGTATTTCAGAATCTTAGCATCTTAAAAAATGAGCAGTATTATCTTATCAACTTCAAATCTAAATATTGGTTATAAAACCAAGAAAGCGATTGTGACTATTGCTGAAAATTTAAATTTGAATTTATCCTCAGGAAAACTAATCTCTTTGATTGGTGCAAACGGAATTGGAAAATCAACGTTATTGCGAACAATTACAGGAATTCAACAACCGTTATCAGGAAATGTTTTTTTGAACGAGAAAAATATCAATACTTATAATCCTTTAGAATTAGCTCAGAATTTAAGCGTTGTTTTAACCGAAAAGTTGCCGCCAAGCAATCTTTCTGTTTTTGAGTTAGTTGCTTTAGGACGTCAGCCCTATACGAATTGGATTGGTACTTTAACCCCAACTGATATTGAAAAAGTTCAGGAAGCCATGCAGTTGACTCAAATCGAACATTTAGCTACAAAAAAGCATTACGAAATTAGCGACGGACAATTGCAAAAGGTTTTAATTGCGAGGGCTTTGGCACAAGATACTCCGTTGATTATTCTTGACGAACCTACAACACATCTTGATTTGTTGCATAAAGTTTCGCTTTTTAAATTATTGAAAAAGCTAACACACGAAACTCAAAAATGTATTTTATTTTCTACGCACGATATAGATCTGGCGATTCAATTGAGTGATGAAATGATTATTATGACGCCGGAAACTGTAGTTCAGGATCAGCCTTGCAATTTAATTTCCAACGGAAGTTTTGCTACTTTGTTTAAAGATGAGCATATTATTTTTGATGCTGAGAAAGGGAAATTTATTGTAACCTGATTCGTTTCCTGCAAGGTTTTCAAAACCTTGTAGGTATAAATTTAAGGTTGTAAAAAACGCAATACCTACAAGGTTTTGAAAACCTTGCAGGAAAGTAGATTATTTCTTCAATCCAATCTGTCTTTTAGCTTCTCCAACCACAAAAGCCACAGAATTAGCAATATTAAAACTGCGTATTAATTTCGACATCGGAATCGTTAAATGATTTTCAAAACTAGCCAAAACTTCTTTGCTTAAACCAACGCTTTCTTTTCCGAAAACCAACCAGTCACCGTCTTGAAATTCAGTTTCCAAATACGATTTTTCAGCATGAGAACTCATTAAGAATACACGTGATTGATCTGGAATCTGCGCAATCCATTCTTCTATATTTTGATATTCGGTTACATCAAGATGAACCCAGTAATCCAAACCTGAACGTTTAAGGTTTTTATCATTTATAACAAAACCAAAAGGGTGAATTAAATGCAGTCGGCTTTCGGTTCCCACACATAATCTTCCAATATTTCCCGTATTATTTGGTATTTCCGGTTCGACAAGAACAACGTTTAGCATTATCGTTTATTTGTTAATTTGTTTAATCGTTTATTTGGGAATTATCTAATTCTCAAATTGACACATTATCTAATTTAAAATTTGGAACTTCTAAAACTTCTCCGGCTTTTAAGTTTTGCAAATATACATTTCCTATTCTAACCCGAACTAATCTAAGTGTTGGAAAACCAACGGCCGCAGTCATTTTTCGAACCTGACGAAATTTGCCTTCGTTTACAGTAATTGAAGCCCAGGAAGTTGGCCCGTGACGCTCATCTCTGATTTTTTTTGCTCTTGGTCCAAAATCCGGAATTTCGGTAACGATAAATGCAGAGCAAGGTTTTGTGGTGTATTTTGCACCTTCAAAACCAATTTCAACGCCTTTTTGCAATTGTTCGATCGCTTCAGTAGTTATTATTCCATCAACTTGTACATAGTATTCTTTATCTACTTTTTTGCTTCTTATTTGCTCGCTGACTTTTCCGTCAGTAGTTAGCAAAAGCAATCCTTCAGAATCTTCGTCTAAGCGCCCAATTGCCATAGTTCCTTCTGGAAAATCATACAATTCGCCCAAGAGTTTTTTCTTTCTTTTCAATTCATAAATAAATTGACTCAAATAACCGTAAGGCTTAAAAAGAATGAAGTGTTGATGCATGTTTTATTTTTTGCAAAGATAGTTTTGTTTCATCTTCATTAAAAATAATACGGGAATAAACTAAAAGCAATGTTAAACCATTTAGTTTTAAAATTTAGAATTCGTAATATTATATAAGAACTTTAAAAAAAATGATATGGGAACTAATGATTTAGGCTCTAAAAAAATAAATGGAGTACAAAAAAATATAGACGAATCTAAAGGGAAAAATATTTCGCACGATGGAAAAGCCGACGATGCCAATTTGAAAAAAGAAGTTGTAGCAGATCAGGACGGAAATAAACAAGTAGTAGAAAGAGCGCGAAATGAAAATGAAGACATCAAAAAAGTCAAAGGTGATGTAGATCCAAATAATGCCAATGCAAACCGTGGAGTTTCATCTGAAGAAGAAGCAAAAAAAACAGTCGAAAACAAAGATCGAAATTCTGATATTACGCCAAATCGTTATCCTAATTCAGATCCGGAAAGCCATGAAGATCGAGGCAATATGAAATTGGGTGAAGATTAACATTAAGAAAAAAAAAGATGATTTACATGATTTTAATGTGAAATAACATTTGATTGTGATAAAGTCTTAATCTTATTGTAAACCTTGGTTTTGTTATGGTCAGCGGTTAAGATCTTCGTAAATTGTTGCTATAAATTTAAATTTTAAGAATATGTCACTTTTAGAAAACAAAGTAGCTTTTGTATCAGGTGGTGGTTCAGGAATTGGACGCGCTGTTGCAGAATCTTACGCTCGTGAAGGAGCAAAAGTAGTAGTTTCGGATATTAATGTTGAGCACGGGGAAGAAACCGTAAAAGTTATAAAAGATGCCGGAGGAGAAGCCTTTTTTGTAAAAGGCGATTCGTCTAGCGCAATCGACAATAAGCACATGGTTGAAGTAGCGGTTTCAAAATACGGCCGACTTGATATTGCGTGTAATAATGCAGGGATGGGCGGACCTGCAAAACCAACCGGAGAATATGAACCGGAAGCTTGGGATAAAGTAATCGCTTTAAATTTAAGTGGTGTATTTTATGCCTGTCGTTATCAATTAGAACAAATGGAGAAAAATGGTGGTGGAAGTATAGTAAATATTGCTTCTATTCACGGTCAGGTTGCGGCGCCATTAAGTCCGGCATATACAGCATCAAAACATGGAGTTGTTGGTTTAACTAAAAATATTGCTGCGGAATATGCACAAAAAAATATTCGCTGCAACGCTGTTGGTCCGGGTTATATAGAAACAGCTTTATTGAAAGATAATCTGAATAAAGAGGCGATGACTGCCATTGCTGCAAAAGCTCCAATGAACCGTTTAGGAACTGCCGAAGAAATAGCAGAACTTGTTACTTTTTTAAGTTCTGAAAAATCTTCTTTCACAACCGGAAGTTATATTATTGCCGATGGTGGATATACGGCGATTTAAAAATCAGTTTTTATAATATTAGGAAGCTGTCTGAAATTCGGGCAGCTTTTTTTATTGACTAAAATTTAAATTGAAAGCTAATTTTCTTATTAAAAATAAGTGGTTTTAGAAAATGATGCAAAATGAAATGAGTTCTGTTTACTTACAGAATACCCAATGAATATATGAATAGTTTGACCTTTGGTGCTTTATGTTTATAAATAACCTTACAATTTGTTTAAGTTATTGCAATATTCTCTTAACTTTAAAAACTTAAATTTGATATCTAAAACCCTATTTTTTAATCATATGAAAAACATTTACTCATTACGTCATTTAATGACTTTTTTAAGTTTTTTTTGTTGCTTTTCGATCAATCTTTTCGCGCAGACGATGCCGGATCCACAAACTTTGCCTTACACCCAAGATTTTCAGGGATTAGCTGCAGATGCCACTTTGTACCCTGCAGGTTTTCAAGGCTGGTCATCGAGCACTCCTTCAAGTTTACCAACACCATCCAATTTTACTGTTTCAGGTACTTTGGTAGGAAATAAAGATTTGACAGCAAATAGTTCAGCTAATACAACAAGTGGAAATGTACATAATTATAATGGTAAAATTGGTTTTTTGAATGCTGGATCATTTCTGGATTCATCAATAGGTTTTGCTTTTTCTACAGTTAATAATTTTGGTGTACAAGTGAAATACGATGCTATGGTAATTCGTAATCCTACAGGAATAGGAAGTCCTCCGACAACCCGTGTTAATGAATTTGTTTTGCAATATAGGGTAGGAACAACGGCTGATTTTACAACATTACCCTCAACGGTATATGTGAATAATTCAATTCAAAAAATTGGTGCAAATGACACATCTGGTCAAAACTCTCAAATAATTAAAGTAACATTACCTTCTGATTGTAACAATCAATCAATAGTTCAAATAAGATGGATTGCCAGACAATATTCAGGAAGTGGTTCAAGACCTTCTTTTGCAATTGATAATATTGATATTAGAAGTGATATTGTTGCTCCTGTTACTATTGCAGGTTATCCAAAAACATCTAATATTCGAGGAGAAGGTTTTGATTTTATCAATAAAATAGATGAAATCGGTAAAACGTATTATGTTCTCTTGCCGGCAGGAAGTTCAGAACCTACAATTACTCAAACAAAAGCAGGTCAGGATGCAACAGGAACAGCCGCTTTACAATCGGGAGTTTTAGATATAACAAATGCCTCTCAGGAATATGTAAAAACTTTTACGGGTTTAAATCTTAGCACAGCATATTCTGTTTTCTCTGTTTCTGAAGATCCTTATGGAAATATTCAGTCAGCCGTAAATAAAGTAGATGCTACAACTTCGAATGTTCCAACACCAACTATAGTTGCAACAGTTTCTTCACTGGATTTAGGATTCTTAGAACCAAATTATATTTCAGATAGTTTTAGTTATCAAATTTCGGCTTCAAATCTAACGGCTGATGTTGTGGTAACATCGACCGTATCAAATTTTACTATTTCTAAAGATAATAATACATTTTCATCTTCTATAACATTTGCTGCTGCTGATTTTGCTTTGAATGCATCTCAAACTGTTTATGTAAAATTTTTACCAGATGCAACCGGTCTGTTTTCGGGACAAATAACACATGAATCAACGGGCGCAATGAACAAAATTGTTGCTTTATCCGGAACAGGAATCAACCCTTATATACAAGGTTTTAACGATGCAAATGTTTTAGCAAATAGCGGCTGGAAACAATATAATACTTCTGGAACAACAAATAAATGGTCATATACAAATAGTGCCAGAAACGTAAACTCAGGATCAGGAGCTGTTTTAATGAATGGTTTTTCGGATAATGGTCCAAGCAAAGACTGGCTAATTTCACCAAAACTCCATTTAGATACTTTTACACAATATGCTTTACTGTCTTTTTACTCTCGTAAATTTTATGCCGGACCAAATTTAAAATTATTGGTTTCTACAAATTATGACGGAATAAGCAATCCGGAATTGGCAACATGGACAGAAATTGAGGGTAAATTTCCAACTATAACCGGAACTTACACACAGTCGCAATTTATAGATTTAAGCGATTATAAAACTCCGAATACTTATGTTGCCTGGGTTTATGAAACTACAGCCGGAGGAACAAATAATGCTGCCGAATGGTCTTTAGATGATGTTGCAATTACAAACGAAGCTGCTTATGTAGATTCAAACCCTGTTTTAGATTTTGGCGATGCAAACCCAAATACAATTTCTGCAAGTTTGTCATTTGTTTTTAAATCAAAAGGTTATGACGATATAACACTGACAGCTCCTGCAGATTTTCAGTTGTCTTTGGATAACGTTACATTTCAATCAAGTGTTTTAGTGAATGCAACAGATGCTTCAAATACAAAAACGATTTATGCGAGATTTACGCCTTCTTCAAAAGCATTAGCAATTTCAGGAACTGTAACAGTTACTGGTACAGGTTTAAACAAACAAATTGGTTTGTTTACAGGTTCTTCTATACCAAAAGCAGATACTTTTGATGTTGTAACATATAACCTTGAATTTTTTGGTACGGATGTAAGAGATGAAAAAAATGTTGAATTTGGTCCAACGAATGATGATTTACAAATTGAGAATGTTGCCAAAGTAATGAACAAATTAAATGCAGATGTTTATGTAGTTCAGGAAGTTTCTGATGATCCTTCTATTGATAAGTTGATTGCAAAAATAAATATCAACGGAAAAACATTCGACAAAACAATTTCGCCAACATGGTCGTATTCGTTTGAAACAACACCTAGTCCATATTTTCCACCTCAAAAGTTAGTGGTTCTTTATAATACACAAACCACTACCGTAAAAAAGACTCGTGTTATGTTTCAGGAGTTGTATGATGAAATACAAGCCGGAACAAAAACACTGCCTAATTATCCTGTAGCGGTAAAAGATCCGCCGGCAAATCCAAGTGCCAGTTTCTTTTCTTCAGGACGTTTGCCTTATTTGGTAACTATAGAAACGAATATTGGCGGAATCAAGAAAGAAATAAATCTTATCGATATTCACGCCCGTGCAAACAGCGGAAGTGATATTTTGAGATACAACATGCGTAAATATGATGCAGAATTATTAAGAGATAGCCTAGTTACGCATTATCCAGATGCTAATTTGATTCTTTTAGGCGATTTTAATGATGACGTAAAAGCATCAGTTATTACTCCAAATCCTTCTTCTTATGAAGCATTTGTAAATGATAAAGTTAATTTCGACGCCTTAACTTTAGAAATCAGCAAAGCAGGCGCTTCTAGTTTTTTAAGTTCCGGAGGATTTTTAGATCATATTGTTATTTCTAATGAATTATCAGATGAATATATTGATAAATCAATTGCTGTGTATGATCCGCGAAGTGATATTCAGGACTATACCAACACCACTTCAGATCACGGACCTGTAATTGCGCGTTTTGAATTGAAAGAGGATGTTTTATCAACAATTGATTTTGATGCTAAAAAAGGTTTTGCGCAAGCATATCCAAATCCTGCAACTGATGTTGTAAATATTGTAGTAAAAACAACAGACGAGAGAAACTTAAAATTAAAGCTTTATGATATCTCAGGACGTTTAGTTGGAGGTCCGATTGAAATAAAAGGTTCGCAGGATAGTAATATTGCCGCAGTTCAGGTAAGTAATTTACGATCTGGAATTTATGTTTACACCTTAAGTGAAAACAATAAAGTTGTTTTTAAAGATAAGATTATAAAGAAATAATCACAATAACCGGTATTAAAAAAAGGCTGTCTGAATCTCAGACAGCCTTTTTTGTATTTTATAAAAGCAGTAATTTTTTGATTTTATCGAAATCTGTTTTCGGGGATATTTCACAGAAATAATCCAATTGCCATTTTTGCGTTTTTTGAGCTTGTTTGCTCGAAGTTTCATCCCAGGGCGGATAAACTCTCGTGGCACGTATTCCTTCCTTTGCAGCAGTCGAAAAAATTCCCTTTTGTAACAAAATTGATTTCGGGAAAATAAATTGACCTGATAAATCATTTTTTCTAACACTTACAATCACAAAATCAATTGCATCAGAAAAATCAAAAGGCTCAATAATTCCGGTTGTATTTCGTTTCCATAAAGTTACAAACTGCCCTGTTTTTGTAGGCGTAATTTTTGCCGTTCTAAATTTAATAGTACGGCCTTCAATTTGAAAATCGTATGCATTATAATCCTGACTTTCTGCTTCTGGTTGAGGTTCAGTGCATTCAAAATTGCAATAATCATAAACCAATTCTTTGGCAATAATTAAATCGTTAGGGAATAGTTTTGTGTTAATCCAGTTATTTTTGATTGCCATTTTAAGAATGCTGATTTGTTGTTATTTTTCTTGAAAAGTACAACAAAAACAAGTTTAAAATGAAACATTCAAACCAAAATTTAACCCCCATTGAAATTGGTTGAAAGACTGTTCGCTTAAAGGATTTATATAATAATTCATTGCAGGCTCAACAAAAACATTTGTTTTTTTATAAATGCGATATTGTACAGTAGTGCTTAATAGTGAGCCATATACATAATCGTTTGCGTTTACATTTTCACCAATAGAACTGCCATTTAAAGCCATATCGTTTGAAATTAATTTACCTACAAAACCACCGGTATTCAAACTAATATTGGTTTTGTTTTTATTAAAAATAGAATACGAAACCTCCAATGGTACCTCAAGATATCTTAAATTCTGATCCAGTTTTCCCGTTTCTAAATTATCACTTTTTAAAGCCATTATTGTATTAGTAGGCACAAATATATAATTGGCATTATTTGTAATATGAGAAGTAGCTACCGTTGCATTTTGGTTGAAATAATCACTTGAAGTCAAAAAAGCATTTGTAGTTCTCATATAAGAAACATTGGCAATGCTCTGACCCAATTCATTGAATTTTACGCCAGAACTTACAGCCCACTTTTTATTGATTTTATATTTCGTTTTTACACCGTAACTGTTACTTTGCTTAGAATCGTTGACGTTGCCTAAAGTTTTGTCATTTTTATAATTCTCAGAATTGGCAACTCCGGCAAAAACTTCCACAGCCCATTTTTCATTTTTAGCAATAGCTTTGTCTTCTTTTTCTTTTTTAGTTTCGGGAGTTACGGTAACAATACCTTTTTCTAAATTTTGAAGTTCAGCCAATTGAACAGAATCTTGTTTACTTAATGCATCACCAAATTTTGAAGTGCTTTTTTGATTATCAGCAATAGCTCTTTCGTTTGTTATGATTTCGTTTTTAAATCCTTTTGCAGCCGTATTTGTTTTTTGATCTTTATTTAATGCTGAATTAAAAGGATTTGAAGCCAGATTGTTCTCGTTTTTTAAATTCAGTTTATCTTCGAAAATAGAAGAAGGTGTTTGGTTTTCAGAACCAGAATTAATGGAATTTGTTTTATTCGGAACAACTGATTTTTCAGCTACAGCCTGATTTGCTTTTGCATTTTCAATATTTGAAAACTGATTTTTAGAACCAGAATTAAAGGTGTTTGTTTTATTAGTAACAGCTGATTTTTCGGCTACAGCCTGATTTGTTTTTGCATTTTCAATATTTGAAAACTGATTTTTAGAACCAGAATTAAAGGTGTTTGTTTTATTAGTAACAGCTGATTTTTCGGCTACAGCCTGATTTATTTTTGCATTTTCAATATTTGAAAACTGATTTTTAGAACCAGAATTAAACGAATTTGTTTTATTCGGAACAACTGATTTTTCGGCTACAGCCTGATTTACTTTTGCATTTTCAATATTAGAAAACTGATTTTTAGAACCAGAATTAAAGGTGTTTATTTTATTAGGAACGACTGATTTTTCGGCTACAGCCTGATTTGCTTTTACTTTTTCAGTATTTGGTATTTGAAATTTAGAAGGCGAATTAAATGTATTTTCATTATTCGGAACAAGAGATTTTCCAGCTACAGCCTGATTTGAATTTCTTTTTTCAGAATTTAATGTTTCAGCCTTAGAAGCGGTATTAAAGCCATTCTCATTATTTGGGGCAAATGATTTTTCGGCTACTGCCTGATTTGGTTTATTTACTTCTAAATTTGATTTTCCATTTAAAACACCTTCTTTATTGCTTTTGTTTTTGGTGTTTATAGAACTGACTGTCGTTTTTTGATTTTGATTGATTTTAGAAGGATCGGATATGTTTTTTGTTTCTTTTTCAGATGAGTTTCCCAGCGCAACAGCGTTTTCTGCACTTTTTATTTCGTTGATAATTGTATCTTTCTGAATATTGTTTTCTTCAATGCTTCTTGTTTTTGAATCATTTAAGTCTGTATTTTTCTCGTCCAGAACAACATTATTATTTTTAGAGCTATTATCAATAGTTTTAATTCCTGCATCAGAACTAAAATGTAAAACAGTTGGAAGCATTAAACCCAATAACAAGCATGCGGCAGCAGACCACCAAAGAATCGCTCTTTTTTTCTTTTTTGGTTTGTCTAGTTTTTCTTCAATCTGACTCCATAATTCAGGAGGCGGAACACTTGAAAAGTTTTCCATTGATGAAAAAATATCTTCTATATTTTGCTTTTTCATGCTGTCTTAAAATTTTTTATGCTCAAAATTCTCTTTTGCAAAATGCGCTTGGCCCTGTTTAAATTTGATTTTGATGTTCCTTCTGAGATCTTTAGTAATTCGGCTATTTCCTTATGTTTCATTTTTTCAAAAACATACAAGTTAAAAACCGTCCTGTATTGATCTGGTAAATCCCGAATATATTCTAACAGTTTTTCTTGTTCTATTGGCGGGATATCCAGTTCCTGTTCTTCAATAAAATCGGTATCAGGATCAAAAACATCCAAAAAGAAACTTTCTTTTTTCTTTTTATTTAAAGCCTCAATGAGTTTGTTTATAAAAATTCGCTTCATCCAGCCTTCAAAACTTCCTTCAAACTTAAACTGATTTATTTTTTGAAAAACAACAATAAATGCTTCCTGAAAAACATCCTTTGCATCATCTTCGTTTTTCATATATTTTAAGCAAATGCCATATAAAACCGGAGAGAACAACTGATAAATTTTCAGTTGTCCCTCTCGTTCATTTTGCATGCATTGGCGAATATATTTTTCTAAATCGTCTTTCAAAAAGTGGTTAGATTTGTTTTGGCAAAATTAGCTTTTTTTAACTCATTTAACTATCTTTTAAAAATAGTCCGGGTAGCGTCTGAGTTATTGCTTAAAATGGTTAGGTTTTGATTATCAAGCTTTTCGATTACATAAGTTTTACCTTCAAACGAAATAAGGTCATGTTCCAGATTATCTGCTGCACCAAGGCCTTTTCCAATTTCATAGCTGCTGTTTCTAATCTCTACATCATTTTTATACGTGATCACCCTTCCATCAGAAGTAAAAACTACTTTTTTAGTAAATCCACTTGTTTTTGGTGTAGCCGTGTAAGGATTATTGGTTCCTCCAATAGATTTTTCCCAAATCCAGGTATTTACTATCGCATTGGAATTTATTGTCTTTTCTGTAGCACAAAAGCTTGAAAAAAGACAAAAGGCAATAAAAAACAATAAAATTCTTTTCATAATCGGATTATTTTAAACTTGTAATTTTATCCTGAATGGCTTTTTTGAAAAGTTTTATAGCGTCGCTTTGATCTGCAGTATCATAAGTATCAATGAAAATTTTAGTAACAGTTCCTGCCTGACGCATTTGAAAATAAACGCCGCCCTGATCTGCAGTATCCGGAGCACCGTACGTTTTGGTCTGACCTTTAATATTTAAAATTTCAGCTGGAACATTTTTTAAGAACAAAGTATATTCGCCTCTTTTTATTGTGCTGGTATATTTGTATTGCTCAAAACTATAACTTCCGTAAGCAACATCCTGAAATTTAAGAATGTTAAAATCATTTAATTGATAGAAATTACGAATACTGCCAATGTTTCCAATAATAATATTATCAGGAGACTCTGAAGTTTTGATAAAAACAAGTGGTTTTTTAGTTGCAGGAATTAAAATAAAGTCTGAAGGATAAGTTGGTGTTTGTGTAATTTGTTCACCTGCCTGTGGGCTTTTTTCATAAAAGGTGATAATCATTTGACAGCTATTTTCATACATAGAAGTGACTTTAATTTCATATCCGCTTGTTGGTTTTGCTCCGGCATAAACCCCAACTAAATGGGTTTTTGTAAAATCAATATTAGGATCACTGGCAACAGCACAAGTGTTTTCATGCTTTGTAAATGCCTTATCCATACTTTCCTGAGTATCTATATAAATAGCCTGAGGGTTATTAGGCATATTTTTTACACTATAATTACATAAAAGAGGAAATCCTGTAAAAGGCACATTTACATCAGGTCCGCAATCTGTATTAAAATCATCGTTGTTAAGGGAGCAGGCACTAATTCCAAAAGCTATAAATAAGCCAAGCATTATTTTTTTCATGATATTTTTTTAATAGGTTATATTTAATAGATAATCATCTTTTAAAAAGGTTGCGTAGAACGGTTTTTTTTGAGCGTATTTTTTTGAAAAATGGTTCAGAATGTTTGTTTAATTTTGAATTGATAATAATTCGTGAAATTTAAATTTTAAAATTCGGGACTACGTATTATTGCGTACTTTTACTTAAAAAACAACTTAGTTATGTTCGACTTCCTTCCATTTTTATTGGTTTTTATAATCGCATTGCTACTAGGTATTTACTTTGGAAGAATATTGTTTTCGGCTAAATTTCAATCTGAAAAAGTTAGCTTGGAAGAAAGATTAAATGCCAATGTAAATCAGTATCAATTGCAGAAAGAGCAATTTGAAAATGACAGAAAAAATTTTGAAAGACTTTTGCAGCAAAATAATCTGGAAAAAGAAAATATCAGAACCGAAAAGGATAGTCTCGCCATACAGCTTTCAAAGAAAGAAGTAGATTTTGAAAATTTATGGGAAAGGCATAAAGAACAAAAAGCAGAAATAACAGAGCTTCAGGAAAAATTCACCAAAGAATTTGAAAATTTGGCGAATAAAATTCTCGAAGAAAAATCGGCAAAATTTACAGAACAAAACAATGAAAATATGAAAAGTATCTTGTTGCCTTTACAGGATAAAATTCATGTTTTTGAGCAAAAAGTAGATCAGACACACAAAGAAAGTATTGACTATCATGCAGCTTTACGTCAGCAAATTTTAGGTTTAAGTGAAATGAATGCTCAAATGAGTAAAGAAACCTTAAACTTAACAAAAGCATTAAAAGGCGATAGTAAAATGCAGGGAAATTGGGGCGAATTGGTTCTGGAACGTGTTTTGGAAAAATCCGGACTGGAAAAAGGAAGAGAATACGAAGTACAGCAAAGTTTTACCAATACAGAAGGAACGCGTGTTTTGCCGGATGTTGTAATTAATTTACCAGACGGAAAGAAAATGATTGTCGATTCGAAAGTTTCTTTGGTAGCCTATGAAAAATGGATCAACGAAGAGTCTGAGATTCTTAAAAGTGATTTTTTAAGAGAACACGTGCTTTCGATTAAAAGACACGTAGAACAGCTTGGGAGTAAAAATTACCATGATTTATATCAAATTGAAAGCCCGGATTTTGTATTGCTTTTTATACCAATAGAGCCCGCTTTTGCGATTGCTTTAAACGAAGATTCTACGTTATACAACAGAGCTTTTGATCGCAATATTGTAATTGTAACGCCAACCACATTATTGGCCACTTTACGCACCATTGATAGTATGTGGAGCAATCAGAAACAGCAGGAAAATGCTTTTGAAATTGCAAGACAGGCCGGTGCATTGTATGATAAATTTGAAGGTTTTGTAACCGATTTAGTAAAAATTGGAAACAAAATAAAAGATACCAAAACCGAATATGAGAATGCAATGAACAAACTCGTTGATGGAAAAGGTAATCTAATTTCGAGTGTAGAAAGATTAAAGAAAATGGGAGCGAAGGCCAAAAAATCGCTTCCGGAAAATATTATTACAAGAGCCGCAAATACAGACGAAAGTCAATCCCTAAATTAAAACCTAACCAAACAGAATAAAAACATGACTACAGATTTTAAGCCCGTTTCATCATCAAAAATTAGTATTTCCGAATTAATGTTACCATCGCATACCAATTTCAGTGGTAAAATTCATGGAGGATATATTCTTCAATTATTAGATCAGATTGCCTTTGCTTCGGCATCAAAATTTTGCGGTAATTATTGTGTTACGGCTTCAGTTGATACAGTGAATTTTTTAAAGCCTATCGAAGTAGGAGAATTAGTTACAATGAAGGCTTCCGTAAATTACGTAGGACGCAGTTCCATGATTGTAGGCATACGTGTTGAAGCTGAAAATATTCAGACTGGTGCCGTAAAACATTGTCTTTCGTCTTATTTTACAATGGTAGCAAAAGATAAAGAAGGCAAAAGTGTGCAGGTTCCAGGGCTTATTTTATCTAGTTTGGATGAAGTACGCAGATTTAGAAAATGCATCAAACAAATAGAAGCTAAAAAAGAATTAGAAGATCATGCAAAAATTACGAATGTAAATTCTATAGAAGATTTGGCAAGTTTAGATAAATACAATGTTTTGTTAGAAATAGGATAATTCTATTTAAAATGATTTTTGTAAATTGAAATCTATTATTAAAAAGAAGAGAAATGGTCAAATTTGGATATACAATATTATATGTAGAAGATGTAGAAAAGTCGATTGTGTTTTATGAAAACGTTTTTGGTTTTTCAAGAAAATTTATTACACCTGATAATGATTATGGTGAATTGATTACTGGCGAAACTACGCTTTCATTTGCATCAAAAAAACTGGCAGCACAAAATTTAGAAGATGGTTTTATTGAAAGCAGTTTAGAAAACAAACCTTTTGCAATAGAAATAGGTTTTATAACCGATGATGTGCCCGAACTTGTACAAAAAGCAACTTCGTTTGGTGCAATATTGGTAAAAGAACCAACACAAAAACCGTGGGGTCAAGTTGTAGCGTATGTGAGAGATCTTGATGGTTTTTTAATTGAAATTTGTACCGAAGTTGAAGGATAGGAATTTAATTCACAAATTAATTATCATATAGTTCCTACGGGATACTTTGAAACACACATATCCACTTCAAAGTGTCCCGTAGAGACAATACTTCATCACCAATATTTCTGCCTCATTCTGCATTTGAAGAGCAAAAACATTTCACAAATATTTAGCATAATACCAGCGACTAAGCTCCGGAAAATTACGTAACTTTAAGTGTATATATAAGTTGCTATATTTAACGGAATAACTGCCATTCGATTTTTCAAAACTGATTTTTTCAGTTGTCTATTTTAATTTAAAAAATGGAGTGACATAATTGTTTAATTGCTGACGATTATGAAAAGAACTACTTTACTTATTTTGCTTTTTACTGCATTTTCTTTGTATGCTCAGGAAAAATTTACAACCAATACAGCCACAGTAAATTTTGAGGCATCCATTCCTCTTTTTGAAGAAATAAAAGCAGTAAATAGATCGGCTGTGATAGTTTTAGAGCCTAAAACCAGTACATTTATTTGTACAGTTATAATCAGAGATTTTCGATTTAAATTAGATTTAATGCAAGAACATTTTAATGAAAACTATTTAGAGAGCCATCGTTATCCTAAAGCCGTTTTTAAAGGAAAAATTGCAAAATTTGATATTAAAGATATTGATGACGCCGAAAAGGAATATTTGATAAAAGGAAAATTAACCGTACACGGAAAATCACGAGAAATTGAAGTAAAAGCCTTGTTGAAAAAAGTTAATGAAGGAATACAAATTCATTCTGATTTTCCAATTTTGGTATCTGATTTTGATATTTCAATCCCGATGAAAATCGGTTCAAAAATCTCATCGACTGCAAATACAGGTTTGACCGGAGTTATTAGAAACGAGGAATTGGCTCTTTTAACTTTAAAATAAAAAATCATGACAAACTATGAGAAAGTGCAGTTTCGATATCAGTAAATTGAAACTCAAAACCCGTTTGTTGTATTTTTTCAGAAGAAACTCTTTGTCCTTCCAAAACAGCAACACTCATTTCGCCCAAAGCAAAGCGAATTAAAAAAGCAGGTACTTTTGGGAGCCAGATTTTATATCCGTACAGGCTAGCCAGAATTTTAGAAAATGAGCCATTGGTAGTATTGTCTGTAATCGCAGCGTTATATGCACCGTGCATTTCCGGATCAATGACAGCTTTTAAATAAATCTGGCACAGATCTTCAATATGAATCCAGGGCAAATACTGTTTTCCGGAACCTAAAATAGTGCCAAAACCTGCTTTGAATGATGGATTAATCTTTTTAAGAAAGCCCTCATTTTTTCCAAAAACAATTCCAGTCCTTACTTTTACGGTTCTAATTCCTAATGAATTAATTTCATCAACAGCATCTTCCCATTTTTGGCAGGTTATCCCTAAAAAGTCATTTGCCGGAGGCTGGTCTTCGGTACAAATTTGTTTGCTGGTATATGCGCCGTAAATTCCAATAGCCGAAGCCGAAATAAATGCATCCAGTGATTTGTTTTTCTTCTTTAAAATATTAAAAATTAGTTTGATTGGTTTTGTCCGACTTTCCAGAATTGCTTTTTTGCGTTTTTCTGTCCATCGTTTTTCAACAATTCCTTCACCTGCTAAATGAATAATATAATCTGCCTTAAGGACGGCTTCTTCCTCTATAAAATCATTTTCTAAATCCCATTTGTAATAAGTGATTAAAGGAGTATTTTTTCGATCACTGCGGCTTAGTACAGAAACCGAAAAACCATTAGCAATTAATACTTCGGTTAAGTATTTGCCAATGAACCCTGATCCGCCGGTAAGTAAGACATTTTTGGACATGATTTATAATATATTTAACAGTGCATCTTGTTTAGCGATTAGTAAAGATAATTAAACATTGCTTACCTTTAAGGCGAATTCTAAATTAATTAAAATGGATACTAAAAAGAAGATAATCAACAAAGAAGATATCGTTTCGCTATACATGAATGAGATTTTAGAGAAAGGGCAAAAGCCAAAATCTGTATACCATTTTGCAAAAGAAAATGATTTTGAAGAAACAGAATTTTATGCTTTTTTTGGAACATTGGAAGGTTTAGAAAAAGAAATTTTCAGGCTCTTTTTTGTCAATACAGTTGATTTGCTTCATAAAAATGCAGATTACCAGGAGTATGATATGAAAAACAAAATGTTGAGTTTTTACTTTACTTTTTTCGAAATACTGACTGCCAACAGAAGTTACGTCCTGCAATCATTAAAAATAGATAGAAATCCCTTAAAAAACCTTTCGCAATTATCATTGCTTCGAGAAAGTTTTAAAGAATATGTTTCAGAAATCCTGACAGATGATTATAGAATTGAGCAGGAAAAATTTCAAAAATTTCAGGAAAAAGGAATTCAGGAATCGGCCTGGCTGCAATTAATGATGACGATTAAATTCTGGATGGATGATGCGTCTCCGGCTTTTGAAAAAACGGATATTTTTATCGAAAAATCGGTAAACGCTTCGTTTGAGTTAATGAATGTTGCGCCATTGAACCATCTTTTAGATTTCGGAAAATTTCTTTTTAAAGAAAAAATATACAACAAACAATGAAAACAATAGATTATATACCAACCTCAAAAATAGAAAGAGCCGGAAAACTAGTGCAGACTGGTGCCAAAATTGGGGTAAACTACGTTAAACATTATGCTGAAAAAATAGTAAATCCTGATTTAACCCGCGATAAACTCAACGAGAATAATGCTGAAGATATTTACGACGGTTTAAAAAGCCTAAAAGGAAGCGCACTTAAAGTGGCGCAAATGCTAAGTATGGACAAGAATTTTTTGCCTCAGGCTTATGTAGAGAAGTTTTCGCTTTCACAATTTTCTGTTCCGCCATTATCTGCCCCATTGGTTTTAAAAACATTTAAAACTAATTTTGGGAAAACACCTTATGAAATCTTTGATGAGTTTAATGCAAACTCTGTAAATGCAGCAAGTATTGGGCAAGTGCATTTAGCAACTAAAAATGGTAAAAAGCTAGCCGTTAAAATTCAATATCCGGGTGTTGCGAATAGTATTTCTTCAGATTTGGCTTTGGTTAAACCTATTGCAATCAGAATGTTTAATTTGCAGGGAAAAGACTCTGACAAATATTTTAAGGAAGTTGAAGATAAACTGATAGAAGAAACGAATTATTTATTAGAACTGGAACAAAGTAAGGAAGTTGTAGAAGCTTGCAGTAAAATAGAAGGTATACTTTTTCCGAATTATTATCCTGAGTTTTCATCAGAGAAAATTATTACGATGGACTGGATGACGGGGATTCATCTTTCTGAGTTTACCGCCATTAATACAAATCCTGAAGTTGCGGATAAAATTGGGCAGGCACTTTGGGATTTTTATATGTATCAAATTCATGTTCTTAGAAAAGTTCATGCAGATCCACATCCGGGGAATTTTTTGGTAGATGATCAAAATAATCTGATTGCTTTGGATTTTGGCTGTATGAAACAAATTCCGACAGACTTTTACGTGCCTTATTTTGAGTTAATCAATAAAAACGTGATTACAGATCCAGCTCTTTTTAATGAAAAATTGTTTGAGTTAGAAATTCTTCGCCCGGACGATTCACCTTCGGAAATTGAATATTTTACAGAGATGTTTCATGATTTATTGTCACTTTTTACAAAACCTTTTCAGGAAGAAACATTTGATTTTGCAGATGAAACTTTCTTTGAAAATATTGCCAAATTAGGCGAACGCTTTTCTAACGATACCAATCTCAAAAAAATGAACGGAAATCGCGGTTCTAAACACTTTATTTATATGAACCGTACTTTCTTTGGCTTGTATAATTTGATGTTTGATTTAAAGGCGAAGATTAAAGTAGATAATTATTTGAAATACTAGGAATATAAAATTCCAATCCCGAAGTGTCGGGATAAATTCCAAATTCCAATTTTTAGGAAACTTTTGTCAAAGGTTTTTGGAGAGATTTCTCTTTAATAAGGAATCTGATTTCCGCTATATCAAAAGTCATTATTTTATCATTAAGTCCCAGCGGGGACGTTATATTTATAGAATTTATGTGTTTTTTGAAAAGAGCCCCTTAGGGGTGACATATTCTACAAGCTGAAAGATAGATTTCGCTCCGCTGGAGCTTTAAAATCAATCGTGTATATATTCTATAAATATAACGTCCCCTCTGGGACTTGCTTTGTCTTTATTTTTTTTCTTTGCGTGTGCAAAACTTTGTTAAGTTTAAATTTTTGACAAAGGTATCTAATCGCTAAACAATTGGAATTTGGAATTTTTATATTGAAATTTTACTTTTTACTTTTGGAATTTATTTAATAATTCCAGCCTTATAAGTCGCAATCGCGCGATCTCTTGCAAAGGCATGATCAATCATTGGTTCGTTATAACCAAAATCAAATTCAGGGATCCATTTGCGAATGTAGATTCCTTTTTCGTCAAATTTCTTTTGTTGAATTTCGGGATTAAATACTCTGAAATAGGGTGCAGCATCGCAACCTGTTCCGGCAGCCCATTGCCAGTTTCCTACGTTGGATGCCAATTCAAAATCTAACAGTTTCTCTGCAAAATAAGCTTCGCCCCATTGCCAGTTAATTAGCAAATGCTTGCATAAAAAGCTTGCTACAACCATACGCACACGATTGTGCATATATCCGGTTTCGTTAAGCTGACGCATTCCTGCATCGACCATGGGGTAACCTGTAGTTCCGGAACACCAGCGTTTAAAATCGTCTTCGTTATTACGCCACTGAATTCCGTCGTAAGCCGATTTGAAATTGTGATTTACAACACTAGGAAAACTAAATAGAATCTGAATAAAAAATTCTCTCCAGATTAATTCACTTAAAAACGTTTGATTTTTCTTGTTTGCCCAGTTTACTAATTTTCGAATACTAACTGTTCCAAAACGTAAATGTGGTGAAAGATACGACGTACTGTCCAAAGCCGGAAAATCACGAGTTTCTTTATAATTGGCAATTTGAGTTAAGTTATGAGGAAGTACTTTTATGCTGTTTTCTTCAAAACCTATTGCTGCTAATTTTGGAAAGGGAAACTGATTTTTTGCAAAATTTTTTAATAAAGCTTTTGTTTCATATTCTGGGGCTTGTCCTGAAAGATGGTATTTTTCCAGCCATTTGTTTTTGTATGGTGTGTAAATCGTGTACGGAAGCCCATCTGCTTTTGTAATTTCTTTTTCTTCAAAAATCACATGATCTTTAAATGAAAAAGTTTCGATATTATTTTCTTGTAGTAAAGAAGAAATTGCCAAATCTCTTTTGATAGCAAAAGGTTCATAATCTTTATTGAAGAATACTTTTTGAATATCGAATTCTTCCAGAAGTGATTGCCAAACCAGAAGTGTTTTTCCTTTTTTAATTAAAAGTGAAGTGCCAAATTCTGAAAGTTGAGCATTTATTTTTTGAAGTGAATCATAAATAAAATTTACTCGCGCATCATTTTTAGGAAGATTTTCCAGAATTTCATCATCAAAAATAAATAACGGAATTACGGGAAAATCAGATTGTAAGGCTTCAAATAATCCTGTATTATCTTCTAAACGTAAATCACGTCGAAACCAGAAAAAAGTAACTTTTTGTTTTGTCATTTTATTGATTCTCTTTTTTTTTGCCACGAATTCACGAATTTTTTAGTTATTTTAATTCGTGAATTCGTGGCTAATTTTAGATATAATCTTTTAAATCTTAAAATCTGTGGCAAAAAAACAATTTATGTTTTAGCTTTGAATAATCCATCGATTGTGTTGCGACGGTAATCAAAGATAGTTTTGAGTTTGTTTTTAACTACCAAAGTATTCATGATGCGACCCAAAAATCCTAAAGGCAATGCATAATGAACAATATCTGTCATTTTTGTCCCATTTTCTGTTGGCTCAAAAAAATGTTTGTGATGCCATAATGCATAAGGGCCAAAACGCTGTTCGTCAACAAAGTATTTGTTTTCTTCTGAAACTGTAATGATCGTCATCCAGTTAATTTTGATGCCGAGAAGAGGTTTTAGCGTATAGGTGATAACTTGTCCGGGATACATACGTTTGCCGTCATAATCCTGAATTTCGAAAGTCATATCCTTAGGTGTTATGGTTTGAAGATTTTTTGGACTTGAGAAAAAGTCCCAACATTCTTCAATTGTGGCGTTTAAATGCTGAACGGTTTCTAATTTATATACTTTCATGAAATTAATTATTACGAATTGTTCTTGAAGACACAGTTGCGTTAGGGATTGTAGTGGAGCTCTTTTTTTGAGAGGCTTTGCCGAACAAAAAAAAGCGGGAACGGAAAGCCCGACCCTTGGGGGACGCCCAAATTATTCTACATTTTATAGTATTTGAAAGGCACAAATAACATTCCGAAACATTCTCCGTGCTCTTTTCCTAAATGTTTATGATGTATTTTATGTGCTTTTCGTAAACCGATGAGGTATTTGTTTTTGGTGTTTTTAAACCATTTAAAACGCTGGTGAATCAAAACATCGTGAATTAAAAAATAGCATATTCCGTAAAGTGTAACACCGCAGGCGATAAAAAATAAATAGTTGAATCCGCCCTGAACTCCAAAATAAAAAAGAGTTATACTTGGAATAGCAAAAATGACAAAGAAAATATCATTGCGCTCAAAAGTATTTTCGTATTTGGGCTGATGATGATCTGCATGGAAATACCACATTAAACCATGCATAATGTACTTATGCGTAAGCCAGGTAATGCATTCCATGAATAAAAAAACACCTAAAAAGATTAAAAAAGAAATCATTTTGTATTTGTTGAAGTTATTATTTTAGTTTCGGTTTGTCATTTCGACGAAGGAGAAATCTCATCCAGAGAGCGACGTACTGTATGTCTTTACTTTATGTGATTTCTCCTTCGTCGAAATGACAAAAATCGGGTAGATTTTTTACACCAATTTCAATTTGTAAGTTACAAAAGATTGTGCTAAAAGCCCGGCTTTTGTGTAATTTGAAACTCTTATTCTTGAATTTCCAATTTCATAATAAGGTGTGTTTTTAAGTTTTTTGAGCAGTTTTTTGTAATAAACATAAGCTGTATAAACTCCAAATTTGGCTTCGATAGGCAATTTTACAATTCCCTGATAAGCAATTCTGAAATCTTCTTCAATTTCTTTGATGATGGCAGTTTTTGCATTTTCATCAAAAGATTTTAAATCAACGCCCGGAAAATAATTTCGGTTTAAAACCAAATTATCATCTTTTAGATCCCGAAGAAAGTTTACTTTCTGAAAAGCCGATCCCAGTCTCATTGCTTCGTGTTTGAGCTGTTCATATTTTTGATTGTTTCCTTTTACAAAAACTTTCAGGCACATTAGACCCACAACATCGGCAGAACCATAGATATAATCTTCGTACTCTGTTTGTGTGTCGTAATTTGATTTAATGAGATCGAGTTTCATGCTTTTTAAAAATGCCTGAACAAGATCATCAGTAATATTATATTGTTTTACAGTATGTTGAAAGGAGTTTAGAATGGGGTTTAAACTAATTCCGTTTTCAATGGCTTTGTAATATTCTTTTTCAAAATCGTTGATGAGGTTTTCTTTGTCGTAATCATGAAATGAATCGACAATTTCGTCTGCAAAACGAACAAACCCATAAATACTGTGAATACCATCTCTAATGCTTGGTGATAACATATTTACCGCCAGCGAGAAGGATGTGCTGTAGTTTTTGGTTACCAACTTACTACATTTAAAAGAAACTGTATCAAATAGTGATTTCATCTTTTTACGGTCTAATAGATTTTTGAATTAACTCGGCAACCAATTTTCCTGAAATTAAAGCTGGCGGAACACCTGGTCCGGGAACAGTTAACTGCCCCGTGAAATATAAGTTACGTACTTTTTTACTTTTTAGTTTTGGTCTTAAAAAAGCAGTTTGTAATAATGTATTGGCCATTCCGTATGCATTTCCTTTGTATGCATTATAATCTGTCACAAAATCATTTTTACAGAATGACTTCTTAAATATAATATTATTTTTAACGCCTTGTTGTGTAAGTTGCTCAAAACGAGTGATTATCTTTTCAAAATACTCCTCTCGAAGTTCTTCACTATCGTTTATTCCTGGCGCTAACGGAATAAGGAAAAATCCACTTTCCATTCCTTCCGGCGCTGCTGTTTTATCTGTTTTTGATGGAAAATTGGCATAAAACAAAGGAGCATCCGGCCATTTTGGATGATCGTAAATATCAGCCGCATGCTGATTAAAATCTACATCAAAAAATAAAGCATGATGTGTAGTGTTTTCTATTTTTTTATTAAAACCAACAAAAAAGAGTAGGGAAGAAGGTGCAAAAACACGGCTTTCCCAATATTTATCAGAATAAGCTCTGAATGTTTCGTCTAATAAAGTTTCGGTATGGTGATAATCTGCTCCACTTAAAATAATATCTGCATTAATGATTTTTCCATTAATTATAATTCCTGTTGCGGTTTTGTTTTCGACTACTATTTTTTCGATTGGTGAATTGGTTTCGATTGTAACTCCCAATTCGAGAGCTAATTTTTCTATTCCCCGAATTACATCAAACATTCCGGTTTTTGGATGCCAGGTTCCTAAACCAAAATCGGCATAATTCATAAAATTATAAAACGAAGGTGTTTTAGATGGCTTGGCTCCGAGAAATAGAACGGGAAATTCAAGAATCTGAACTAATCTTTCGTTTTTGAACTCTTTTCTAATGTCGTTGCTGACAGTGCTAAAAAATTGATTGAGCTTTAGAATGGTTTGTGGCGTAATTAATTCTAATGGTGAAACTCCGGGACGATAAACCAATTCTTTAATAGCAATATCATAATTGCTTTTTGCTTGACTAATGAAACCTTCAAGTTTTGCACCACTTCCTTTTTCGATATTTTCAAAAGTGGATTTTATTTCTTCTAAATTATCATAAATATTAATGAAGTCATTTATCCCGAAATAAACCCTATAAGCAGGATTTAGTTTTATTAGTTCGTAATAATCAGAGGTTTTTTTGTTAAAGTCATGAAAGAAACGTTCAAATACATCGGGCATCCAATACCAGCTTGGCCCCATGTCGAAGGTAAAGCCGTCTTTTTTAAATTGCCTTGCGCGACCGCCTATTGTGTCGTTTTTTTCGTAAATAGTGACTTTGTTTCCTTGTTGAGCCAGGTAACACGAAGCGGCTAATGCAGAGAAGCCTGATCCTATTATTGCGATTGTTTTTGTCATTTGTTTAACAAATATACAAAAACTTTAAACAAAATATTAAATCGATTCTATTGTTTCTTCCATCGAGTCAAAAATTCTGATTCTGTCAGGTAGATTTTTATCTATATGTTCAGTCATTTTACCCATAAGCCATATTTCATTGGTTTTTTGAAGTAATTTTTGCCCCATCGTTTTTACATATTGATTGATAACATTGCGATCAGGCTGAATAGTCATAAAAGAAACAAACGTGATGTTTTCAAAATGTTTGGTAAGATCCTGAAGATTTTCGATTGGCATGCTTTCTCCTAAATAAATGGTTTTGTATCCTTTAGATAAAATTTCATATTGCAGATACAATAATCCAATTTGGTGAATTTCGTTTAAAGGCAGCGAAAGAACAAAAATTCTGTCGGTTTTGGTTGGTTTAAGTATTTGAAGGCTTTCTGTATAAATTAAAATCTTTTGTTTGATCAAATGACTCATGAAATGCTCGTTTGCCGGAGTTATCGTTTCAGATTGCCAAAGTAATCCGAGTTCTTTTAATAAGGGAAGAAAATGTTCTTTAAAAACTTCCTTAAACGATTTTTCAGAAATAAGCCAGTCGAATGTATTGAAGAAAATTTCCTGGTCAAAATTCATCATTGCCATTTTAAATGAGGTAATGGCATAGTTTTGAGCATTTTTCTTTGATATAATCTCACGAACTAATTGTGGGATTTTTTCTTCGGGAAAAGTTGATATTTTAGAAATTTTATAACCGTAGTCGTGCAGTAAGGTTATATTTAAAAGTTTTTGTAGGCTGTGTAAATTATAAAGACGAATATTAGTATCCGTTCTCATGGGTTCAAGAATATTGTATCTTTTCTCCCAGATACGAATTGTATGTGCTTTTATTCCTGATAGGTTTTCCAGATCCTTTATGCTGAAAACAGTCTTTATGTTGTTTATCATTGTAGATTAATTGGGTGAACAAAAATAAAACAAAATCTGACATTACCTTTAAAACTTGATTAAAATGATGATTTATAAGAACTTTGTAGTATGATACTGATTTAATTTGTCGAGATACAAAATCGTTTTAGTACCATCTTTGCTTCTGTTGTACATTGTTTCGAATTTTGCGCCATAAATAATCTCATTAAATGTATAAGATGTTCGTGCTGCAACTGTATTACTAAACATATCATCAAAAGTAGTAATGAAGACCAGAATTTCACCGTGAGTCTTTTTGAAATCATCTTCTGTAAAATTATACAACGGACTTTCTTCTGTTATGGCATGTACCAATGTCCAGCTTAATGAAAGTGCATTTATCCGGTCTAATTCGAGATCAAGAGTATAGAATTTATTGGTTCTGGCGCCATTTTCTTCAACGCTCATTCCTAAAGTGATTTTTGCTTTTGCATCTGTAAAATTGGTGTTCTTAAAAGGAACAACCCGAATCATTAATGCTTTTTGTTCTTTATAAGGAGAAATTAATGCGTTGTGTGAAAATTTTAAAAAAGCGGTTGGTTTACTAAATCTTCCAAAAAATAATCCTGTCGCAATGGCAAAACTCAATAAACCGATTAAAGCTTCGGCAGCAGATAAAGCGCTGGTCAAAAAACCGGTTGGACTAATATGTCCGTAACCAACGGTGGTAAAAGTTTGTGCACTAAAAAAATAAGCCTGACCAAATTGGGTTAAAACACTTTGCGATTGTGCAATTCCGTCAAGATGTTCTATGCCGATTGCATAGTATAAAATAGCAAAAATGAAATTAATTATAATGTAAAAGGAAAATAGAATAAACATGAATTTCCAGTTTGGCATGTCGATCATGGTGTGATACCAACTAATTCGACGCAGTAAATTCATTCCTCTTTTTTCAATATTAGCAGTTCCGTTTTTGTTTACAAATCTCCCTCCGTAACTGTTTGCATTGGTTCCAAAACCAGAATTTTCGTCTGTCTTGGCTTTATTGTTTAGTATTTTAAGAAGTGCCATTGAAAATTAATTTATCGAACAAATGTAGTAATATCTTTTGTACAGAGTTGGTAGGTAATTAACAGAAAAAGCAACCTGAAAAAAAAATGATTTTACAGATTGCTTTGTGTTTTTGTTTATTCAATTTTATTTGCAGAAAGTTGCCCTGTTTTTGATGGCACTTTGGCTTCCTAATTCGATTGCTTTAGAGAAATCTTTACATGATTTCTTTTTTTCTCCCATTTTATTGTAACAAAGTCCTCTAAGATTTAAGGCAACATAATCTTTAGGATTCATCATTAGACAATAAGAGCAATCTTCGACTGCAGCGTCGTAATTCAATAATTTGTACTGTACGTTTGCTCTTCCTGTAAAGGCGTCAGAATTCATTGTGTCTAACTCTATTGCTTTAGTAAAATCAGCAAGAGCTCCTTGCAAGTCATTTAATTTGTATTTTGCCACGCCTCTGTTTGCGTAAGCTTCTACAAAATGCGAATTCATGCTGATGGCTTTGGTGTAATCCGCGATAGCACCTTTTGTATTGCCGGCTTCGGCTTTTTTCATCGCCTTGTCAAAATAAGCAGTTGCAGATTGTGCCCATGTAAGGCTGGTAATCATCATAAATGATACGAGTAGTAGGTGTTTCATAAACTAATTTGGGGTTAGGTTAATGGTTGATTAATTTCGAGACGAATTTAGCAAAAGTTTTATTTTGTAAAGTGATTTCTTGTAAAAAAAAAGTGAGGAAATGATGAAATAATTGAGTATGTATTTGCCAGTTTAAAAAACAATTAATAGCAGATATATTTTTGTGTGATAAAATAAGTTTGTAAACTAAATCAATATATTTACGGAGTGGAAAAACCAAAGAAGGTTTTTTAAATAGACTGCATTGTGCAAATAATAAAGCAAAAAAATAATAATAACCTTAAAACAATTAAATGAAAAAAACATTACTTATTGCAATACTTTTAGGATTTGTAAAATTACAAGGCCAAATTTCTCTTGAGCATTCATATGATAATAGTCTGTCAAATTCGGTACTATATTCTAATTATTCGTTTTCTTTCAATACCGAAAGTGCTACCTATTATTATTACTTTAGTTCGGGTGATAATTCAATCAAGCTATATAATGAAAACCATTCGTTATACAAATCAGTATCATTGCCAATCCCGGCTACCGGTTATATAAGTATATATGCACCCAGTGATAAATTGTTTAATAATGACGCTCTGATCGAATTTATCGTTATGATTTCCGGATCATCAAATCAAATGTATTTATTGAATGAAAATGGAGATGTTATTAATAATTTAGGAGATCGAAACCGGGCAAATATCATTAAAACTAACGGTGGAGATTTTAAACTTGTTACATCTAAAAATGACGGTAACATTATAGATGTTTATGCTTTGAACGGTACATTGTCGACAGATCAATTTAATCTTTTAGCTAAATTAAGTCCTTTTCCAAACCCTACTGATTCTATTATCAATATTACAATTCCAGAACAAGTAAATAAAAACGCCGATATTAAAATTTTCTCTGCTACCGGAAAAGAAGTAATGAGTCAAAGAAATAATAGTGATTCTAATAAAATAAGTTTAGACGTTTCGTCTTTATCATCCGGTATTTACATTTACAAGGTTGAAAATCAAACCGGAAAGTTTATTAAAAAGTAAATATTGTTGAGTTTGTAAAGTAAAAATCTTCGATAAGATTTTCGAATCATAAAAAAGCCTGAGAATTTATATTCTCAGGCTTTTTTATTTTTTTAAAGCTCTAATTATCTGTGCTTTATTATGATAATATCATCATAAATAAGTTTTAAAAGTATTTTTTCATGGTGTAATTGTAAATAATAATTAATATATTCGTACTATATTTATTACATTTTTAAGCCTTTAAAAGCAAGAAAAAACATCTACGATGCGTTTTAATAGATAAATGAGCCTCTGTTAAAGCACCTTTTCTAGCAGTAATTTCTTGATTTATACCGAATAGAAAACCGTTAGAAATATTCTTTCAAACATTTATAAAAACCTAATCTTATTACCTACGGATTTTATTTGTCAATGCAAATTCCTGTATTGTGATTTAAAATAACAGAATGTTAGGTAAATAACTATAGATGTGTCAATTGCACTTTTGGAATACTGAATTTAAAAATACTTACGCTTGTTTTTGTTAACAGGTCTCTATAAGCCATTTTATTTATTGAAAAGCGACAATAGTATACTACAGCTTTACTTAATATTATTTATACTTAATCATTAAATCTTATGGAAAACTCCACTTTAACACTTACGGACGAACAGTTGCTTACAAAAACGCAGCAATATGCATTTAAATACTTTTGGGATCATGCAGATGCAAATTCAGGAATGGCACATGAGCGTATACCTGTTTCGGGAGGACCCGGGCCCATCGTTACCTCAGGTGGCTCTGGATTTGGATTGATGGCTATTTTGGTAGGAATTGAGAGAGGATTTATTACCAGGGAACAAGGACGCGAGCGTATTGATAAAATTGTTGATTTTTTAACCAACTCGGCAACAAATTATAAAGGGGCTTTTGCCCATTGGATTAATGGAAGTACCGGTGAAACCATTCCGTTTAGTAAAAATGATAATGGAGCTGATCTGGTAGAAACCTCTTTTCTAATGCAGGGTTTGATTACGGCACGCCAGTATTTCAACCAGCCAGTGTTGACAGAACAGGGTCTGGTTGTTAAGATCAATGTACTTTGGAACAATGTAGATTGGGATTATTTTCGATTTGGATCAAACAAGTTGTACTGGCATTGTAACAATGAGCTACAAAATACTCTCACATTGCAAGTCGTCGGTTGGAACGAGTGTATGATTACTTATATCTTGGCTGTTGCTTCACCAACTCATCCCATAGATCCCAGTTTATGGAAAAACGGTTGGTCAACTGGTGGTACTTATCATACTAAGAATCAAAAATTTTATGACATTACCCTTCCTATTGGAAGCGGAAGTGAAAAAGGCGGACCTTTATTTTTTTCTCATTATTCATTTTTAGGATTTAACCCGAAAAATTTGAGAGATAGTATTAATGATGTAAATTATTTTCAGCAAAATCAGGCTCATACATTGATAAACAGAGCTTATTGCGAACAAAATCCGCTGGGGTATAAAGGATATGGCGAGAACAAAGCCTGGGGATTGACTGCTTGTGATGGAAATATAGCTTATACTGCACATTCGCCGGGAAATGATAAAGGTGTGATTGCTCCAACAGCTGCTCTTTCGGCAATGCCTTATACGCCTAAAGAATCATTAGCCGCCCTGAGATATTTTTATGAGAAGCTGGGAACAAAGATCTGGAACGAAAAAGCAGGATTTGTAGATGCTTTTAATGAAACAGCCAATTGGGTCGATAGTAGTTATTTGGCCATCGACCAAGGTCCTATTATTTGTATGATCGAAAATTACCGTACAGGTTTGCTATGGGATTATTTTATGTCGGCTCCTGAAATTCAATCAGCATTAGGTAAACTGAGTTTTAAGCTGGATTTTTATCCGCATCCAATAATTAGAGAACCACTTGTATTTGATAATTTTGAAAACGGAAAGATCAACTTTACAAATCAAATAAAAGTTAATCCTGTAGCCGATATGCGGATTACGGTAGTAGATAATCCGGACAAAACAGGATCAAACATAAGCAATAAAGTCCTGAAATTAGAACGCATTGGAAATTCTGTTATATGGGCAGGATTTTTCTGTACTCCAAATGTACCGCTTTCTGAGTATAAGTATTTGTACATGAAATATTATCGCAATAATCCGAATTCTCAGATCAGAATTAATGCTTCAGATGGAGGAAATAATGAATTCTTGTCTCAAAGTCCATTGGATAAACAAAACGAATGGGGAGTAGCGGTATTTGATTTATTGTCAAACAAAGTAAAAAATATCACTATGTTTGGTATTCAGCCTGATTATACAGCTAATGCTGCAATTGGAGATATAGTTTATATTGATGATTTAATTTTTAGCGATACAGAGATCGATATTAATCCTTTCTACAATAACAATCCTAAAGACTTAAAAGCAGTCGACGTAAAGACTAATTCTATTTCTTTATCTTGGGATGCAATTCCCGCAGTAACTTCATACGATGTATTTAAAGAAGGTGTTTTTTATCAAAATGTTACTGCCAACGCAATAACTGTACATAATTTGAATTCATTTGATATTTACTGCTTCGCGGTAAGAGGCAGGGATGACAATCTGGATATTTTGACTAAGTTGAGTAACACTCTTTATGTAACGACCCTTGAGACAAAAGAACATAAAGATCAACGAATGACCTGGTGGCGTGAAGCAGGTTTTGGCTTGTTTTTGCATTGGGGAGGCTACTCTGGACTGGCGGGACACTATACAGGACCAACTTTAATAAAATCAGGTTCGGGAGTTGGACCTGATTATTGGATGCAGGATTATTATTCAACTTATCGCCCGGAATGGATCAATCCAGATGGAACTATTAAAATCGATCCCGCTACAGGTGAGCCTTACAAACCCGGTCAATATGCCGAATGGATTATGTTTGCAGCCCAGATTCCGAGAAACGAATATAAAACACGCTGGCAGCAAAATTTTACGGCACAAAACTTCAATGCTTCAGAATGGGTAAGAATGGCAAAGGATGCCGGCATGAAATATATTGTCGTTACCGCCAAACACCATGAAGGATTGGCTTTGATGCGCACACATCACGTTGGATATAATATTGAGGATGACACTAATATTTCAGCCGATGTTTTAAAAGACTTGGTGACAGAGGCTCATTCGGCAGGATTGAAGGTTGGATTTTATTATTCTCAATGTCTGGACTGGATGAATCCTGGAGGAATGGGATGGATTCCTCAGAATACAACGCCAAATCATGAAGCTTCCTATCAGGAAAAGGCACAATATACTGATACTATTGTGGTTCCTCATATTCAAACTATGATTAATGACTATGATATTGATCTGATTTGGTGGGATATGGGAGGCTCCAGCACACCCGAATTTCGTTACCGAATGATGAAAGCAATTAAAAACATCCCCGGATCAGATCGTTTGATATTCAATAACCGAATGAATGATGGTTTGACCGCAGACTTTAAAACTCCTGAACAAAGTATTCCCACTATGCCGCCAAACGGAGATGGAACAGATTGGGAAACATGTATGACCATGAATGATAATTGGGGATATGCTGCTCACGATACACGTTGGAAAACCCAAAAAGATTTAATTCAAAAGCTAATTGATATTGTTAGTAAAGGAGGTAATTTTCTTCTCAATGTAGGTCCGGAAGGAGACGGGACATTCCCGCCTGATGCAATCGACAGACTTAATGGATTTGCCTACTGGATGAGTATAAATAAAATGGCTATCGATAAAACCCAATCCAGTCCTTATACTACACAATTACTTTGGGGAAGGGCTACCCGCAAAATTGTAGACGGAACACAATATCTATACCTGCATGTATTTGCTGATTATTGGCCTCTGAATGAAAAATTAAATGTTCCTGATCTGCCTGATGGAAGTGTTGTAAAAGCGTATTTCCTTGCAGATATTCACAAAACAGCATTAGATATAACTCCCAATGATGGATTTTCCGGGTATACTATTTCGGTGCCTGCAGCTCCTCTGGATAATATCAGTACAACCATTGTCTTAGAAATGTCACGAATAGTTGATCTTCTTTTCACCTTTGTTAAGCAATTCAATGATGGGACACTCAATTTGAATCCAATCGATGCTGTTGCTCCTGGATTAAGCATTCAAAATCCGCCGCTTTATGAACTCGGGACATGGATTAATGATGCTAACTTTGCCACATGGCACGTTGAAGTTATCCAATCCGGAAATTTCATTTTAGATGCAGTTGTGTCAGGATATTCGGGACAGTTTGTGCTAAAAGTAAATGGAGTAGATCAGGGACCGTATCCATTTACAATTACAACAAGAGGTTTTGAGAACTATCAAGTCTTATCCATCGGAACAATTAATTTACCTGTTGGTATTTATAACATCGAGCTGCACCGTATTTCGGGCGGAGGATGGGATCCTGTAAATGTGCGTCAAATTTCAATTCATCCCTACATTGATAAAACTCCTATTATCAATCAAAATGCAGATAGAACCCTTGTTGTTGCCGGACAAAATGCCATATTGCACGGAAGTGGTATTGGGATAGGAAATCCACCTTATTACAGCATTGCCGGATGGACAAATCCAGCTGCTTATGCATCTTGGAGAGTGAAAGTGAATGAGGCAGGTATTTATCACTGGCAATGTGAACTGGCAGGTATTTCCGGTAAATTTCAATTGGTGATAAAAGATATTTCAAGTATTATCTATCCGTTTACAACAACTGACAATAGTTTTACAAATTATCAAACAAAGCAATTAGGTGATGTTTATCTGTTCGAAGGAATTTATTACATTGAATTACACCGTATTTCAAACGGAGGATGGGATCCTGTCAATGTACATGAAGTAACCTTTTATCAAGATCTGCTTGTTGATACTGTAGAAGTAACCGATGCAGGTTTGGATAAGACAGAATAAAGGAAAGAAATTGTCTTTAGGTTTTTGGAATTAAAATATCGAAAATTTTGTTGACCAAAAAGCCTGAGAATATAAATCCTCAGGCTTTTTCTTCTTTATTTCGACCTTGATAGTGCAGAACTCGACTCTTTTCTTAGCTATTAGCAGATTTAAAAAATTCAAATAAAATTTAACTGAGCTAGAATATAAGATTAAAAAATAAATTCCCCCTAAGATAGGTTTTAATCGTTTTGCGGATTTAGTGGAATACTATTTTAGTCATATTTTCGTTTAGCAAAAAGTACTCTGCTGTAAATTCCGCAAATCGATTGAAGTGAGCGAGTGTTATTGTATGTAAAATAAATACTAGTATTACTAATAAGAATTGAAAGATTAATCTAACCAAATATTTAACATTATGAAAAAGTTACAATTCAAAGTAAGTATCAATGCACCTGTAGCCAAGACATATGATTATATGCTTGGCATTAGCAGTAAGTCAACCTATGAACAATGGACTGCATTGTTTAATCCTACATCTACCTATGAAGGAAGTTGGGGCAAGGGAAATAAAATTCTATTTATTGGTATAGATGAGAAAGGAGAAAAGGGAGGCATGGTTTCTAAGATAGCAGAAAACATTCAGAACCGATTTGTTTCTATTCAACATTATGGGCTTTTAAAAGCTGATAAGGAAATAACAGAAGGACCAGAAGTAGAAAAATGGGCAAACGGATTTGAAAACTATACCTTCGAAGAAAATAATGGCACTACAACCGTTACTGTTGACTTAGATACAACAGAAGATTTTTTAGATTATATGAACGAGACCTACCCAAAAGCACTCAATAAGCTGAAAGAAATTTGTGAAAAATAGCAATTTAAAGCATATCTTAAGAGGACAAAGATGTAACATCGGTTTGACAACATGGCGGCTGATAAAATAGGTTTAATAGGTTTTTATGAAAAAAAGGTTCGAACCAGTATTAACATCAAAAACTTATTTTGTAAAAGTAAAATCCTGATAAGATTTTCGAACCAAAAGAAAAGCCTGAGAAACATAGATTCTCAGGCTTTTCTTTTTATTGTGAACTCTCCTTGGTGCAAAAACAGAACCTCTGTTTGAAGATTTTCAGGTTTTAAGCGACTTAGCAGAGGTTTGAAAAGAAAAGTATTTGATTTTCAATGTTTGTCATAAATGCTAAATAAACTTGAATCTATTAATTATGTAATTGATTTTTGAGAGCATACAGTTTACTTCTAAGATTTTGTAACATTAGAAGATCAGCGGCTTTGTCTTTTGTTCCTGATAAAAAAATGGCTTTCCCGATAGTCATTTTTAGTTCGTGTCCTTGTTTGTTAAACATTTCTGAAATCAGTTTTGAAGTTTGCAACATCGGGTGAATTGATTTTAGCATACTGAAGAAAAAACCATTATTTCCATGAAAATATATAGGTAAGATAGGTACATTGGCTTTGCTGATAATTTTTCCTACTACAGGATGCCATTCCGGATCTGTGATTTTACTTGTCTTAAAATCATATGATGAAACTTCTCCGGCAGGAAATATGGCGACAGGAATACCTTCTGATAAAGCTTTAAACGTCATTTTTAATCCTGTGATACTGGCAGAATTTTGTACATTTTCAAATGGATTTACCGCAATAATGCATTTTTCAAGATTTGGAATTTCCTTTAATAAAAAATTCCCCATATACATGGTGTCAGGACGTATTTTCGCAATTGTACTTAATAAGGCTAATGATTCGATACCTCCATAAGGGTGATTAGCCACTACGATAAAGGCTCCTTCACTTGGGATATTTAATAATTCGGCAGCATCATACTTGACTTTTACGCCTATTTTCGTTAAGGCATAATTGGCGAAATCTGCACCTTCAAGATTGCCTGCTTCCTTAACCATTGTATTTAAATTGTTAATTTTCATTACCTTCATTAAATAAGAGGACAATCCCGGGATAGGAATTTTAGAAAGGCCGGCAGCTTCAGAAAATTTTTCTTTGGATATCAATGTCATATGTTATAACTATTAAAGTTAAATGCGAAAACTAATAAAAAACCTAAACGGAATTGAAATTAGTAATGCTATTGTTTATTTGCGAAATTTTTTATTATAACTTATGACTTCAGGAAAGAATTTTAGGTTCTAAAAGTAGAAAAGCTTAATTCATCTATATATTCTTTATTGCAATCACGGGTAAAGATACTCGGATTTTATATGCAAAATTGAATATGCAAAAACATTATGAAGAATGAAGATGTTTATTTTAATGCTGTCTTTGTAATTGTAGAAATAAAAAAAGGTAAAACACATTTATGTATTTTACCTTTTTTGTGACCACGGTGGGATTTGAACCCACACGCCCTTACGAGCACCACCCCCTCAAGATGGCAAGTCTACCGTTTCTCCACGTGGCCTAAAATGAAAAAAGGTCAAGTAATAAATTACTCGACCTTTTGTGACCCGACTGGGGCTCGAACCCAGGACCCCATCATTAAAAGTGATGTGCTCTACCGACTGAGCTATCGAGTCATTGCTTTCAAGAAACTTATTTTGTTAGTCACAAATTTTGTGACCCGACTGGGGCTCGAACCCAGGACCCCATCATTAAAAGTGATGTGCTCTACCAACTGAGCTATCGAGTCATATGTTCCTTGAATGCGGGTGCAAATATAAGGAGTTTATTTTATTATTTGCAAGCAATTTTATTATAAATTTGTCTTTTTTTAAACAAAATTTACAATCCCCTAATTTATAGTGTTTTATTAGAATGAAAAAAATCGTCTTATTAGGATATATGGGCTGCGGAAAGTCAACAATTGCCCAAAATCTTTCAAAAATTACCAAAATCCCATTTTTAGATTTGGATAAATGCATCGAAAAAAGAGCCAATTTATCAATAAATGAGATTTTCGAACAAAAAGGAGAAATCTATTTTAGGAAATTAGAACACGAAATGTTTGTCGAATTGCTCCAATCTACAGAAAATAGTATAATAGGTTTAGGTGGAGGTACACCTTGCTATGCCAATAATCATGAATTATTGAAAAAAGATGATGTTACATCTATTTATTTAAAAGCTTCAATAGAGACTTTATATAATAGATTAATTCACAACAAAAGCAAGCGCCCGTTGATTGCTAATATGAATGAGGAAGAAATGAAAGAATTTATCGCAAAACATTTGTTCGACAGAAGCTTTTATTATAACCATGCACAGTATAAAGTGGCGGTTGATAATAAAACAGTCGAAGAAACAGTTGAAGATATTTTAGAAATTCTAGCTTAAGAAAGCATAATCATTGCCATTGTCATCAAAAATTACCTGAACATGTTCAAGTAAAGAAGTGGAAAGTGAAATTCCTTTAAAATCTGCTTTCACAGGGTATTTTTTATGATTTCTGTCTACAAGTACTGCCGTTTTGAATTTTTTAAGCGGAACGTCTAAAAAATGACGAACGGCGTATATTAAAGTAGTGCCTGAATTTAATACATCATCAACCAATACTAATCCTTTATTGGAGTATTCTGATGCGTTTAATGACGTTTGTATTGGTAGTTGCGGATTTTGTTTGTCAACCTTAACTTCGCAAAGTGAAATTTTAAGAGTAGAGATGTTGCTTAGGGCCAAAGCAATTTTTTCGGCAAAAATAGATCCATTAGAAGCGATTCCGGCAATAACAACTTCTTCTTCATCAACAAAAGTTTCGTAAATTTGATACGCAATACGTTTTATTTTATGTTCGATTTCCTGATGTGTTAAGATGATATTTTTGCTCATGATTTTATTTTTTGCTAATATAACTAATTTAAATTCCAATATAAAAAATCCAAATTCCAATTTTAAGAAAGGAAATTTCAATTTTTAAATGTTGGGTCTGTTTTTAGTTTTTTTGAATTTATATATTATAATTAGATACGCTCCGATTTTGGAATTTGAGATTTATCCCGACGCTTCGGGATTGGAATTTAATTTTCATCTTCGTCATCAAAAATCTCGTTTCCATATTCGTCAATATCTCTTCGGTCTTTTTTGGTTGGTCTTCCTGTTCCGCTTTTGCGATAGTGTTCTTTAGAAAGTTTTAATAACTCCAAATGTGCATATGCTTCTGCAGGAGTTTCGTTTTTTCGATAGATATCAACAAGTTTTGCCCCAACACGACTTTCAGGAATATCCAAGACAGTAATAATTTGTGTAATCTGATCTTTTCTAAAAGTAATTCTGTCCGTAGGAAAAACTTCTTTAGATGGCTTGGCAACCTGCCCATTTACAGTAATATGGTTTTTTTTACAAGCCTCAGTAACCATGTTTCTGGTTTTGTAATAACGAACGCACCATAGGTATTTATCTATTCTCATAATTTTTCTAAAATCCAAGTTAAATTCTTTACAAAAATAAATCAATATTGTATCTTGCGCACCTAAAAAATTAACAATAATGAATAAATTTAAATATTATTTTGTTTTATTGCTCGCTGGTATTGCAATAGTTTCTTGTAACAAAGGTGACGATGATACTCCTGTTGAGCCTTTAAGAGACTATCAGGAGCAATTTAATACAGATAATGCTAATATTGAAGAATATTTAACTACAAATTATATTACTGTAACAGAAAGTGCCGGTACACCTGAAGATCAGGATGTTGTTATAGATAGTATTACAGATCCTACAACACAGCCTTCTATAATGTCTTATTTGAATAGTGAAACTTTTCCAAAGTTGTTGGCAAAAAATGTTGATTTAGATGGGATTACTTATAAAATGTACTATTTGATTTTAAGAGAAGGTACAGGAACATCACCAATGAATACTGATGGAGTTTTAGCTGCATATAAAGGAGAATATTTAAGCCGTGTTGCTAAAACGGATAAAGCACCTACTTATTTGAAAACTACTTTTTTTGAAGAAGTTAAGTTTCCACAAACAAGTGTAGACTTGTATACGGCGATCGTTGGTTGGGGTGAAACTTTTCCTGAGTTGAAGACAGGAACTTCAACTACGCAGGCGGATGGAACTATTAAATATGAAAATTTTGGATCTGCAGTTTTATTTATTCCTTCAGGTTTAGGTTATTATGCCGGAAATAATTCGATTCCTTCTTACTCTCCTTTAATTTTTAGTGTTAAATTTTATGACTATAAAAGACTTGATCATGATTTTGATGGAGTTTTTGATTATCAGGAAGATATAAATGGAGATCGCTATGTTAGAGATTTTAGAAATACGACTTTATATCCAAATGCTCCGGTAAATCCGGATGATACTGACAAAGATGGTATTCCTGACTTTTTAGATGCTGATGATGACGGAGATGGTTTTACAACTTTCTATGAAATATCTAAACCAACAGGACAAATTGGTAATGTTGGTGGAATTAATTACGGAATAAGTGCTTATTATCCTTGGAGTCCAATTGTGGATAATCCAGCTACGCCAAATACAGATGAAACAGAGCCTAGAGGAATTCCAAGAAGACCAACAGGCGAACTTACTAATCCTGCAGCAGCAGAGTCGGCATCTAATCCTAAAAAATATATAGAAGCGGATTATACAGATGAGCCAAGATTAAGAATACACTTGGATAATACATATCCTATTAAGAAGCAATAAAAAGGATTAAAAGATAATTTTTTGAAACCTCCAAGTCTTGTGATTTGGAGGTTTTTGATTTTTTATAAATCTGATTGTAAATCATTTTTTTTTATCAAATTTGAAGAACCTTTTTATAAAATAGTTATCTTGAAATTAAAAAGGGGGTATGTTGTTATAAATAATAAGAGAGAATCAATTATGAAGTTAATCGATAAATTAAGTGATTTTTATGATAAGTTAACTAATGCTGATTCAGATTGGAAGAATCGGACGTATGACTTTTATTTATTATTTGGGAATGAAGACGAATCCAAATCGCCTTGGCTGAAATCAAATTGGGACTCCAATTTTAAACCTTATTTTGAAGCAATACTGAATCAGATTGAAAATAATAACGAGACGGGAATTCGTGTAAATAAATACAAAACTGAAAAAAGAGTGTCTCAAAAAGACAATAAGGAATTCATTTATCATTCTGAAATAAAGTTGGGAAGATTAAAGTGGAATGATAAATCACACGATAAATGGACAATTGAAAATGAGAATGAAGAATACTTTCAAAGTTTTGAACTTTGGTCACCAATTTGGACAGTTTGCGAAAAACGCCAGACACCGCCAGAAATCTTTATTTCGATATCTAATGAAAGAAATTTTGATAATTCATCTGAAGTTCAGTTTGGCTATTTTGGAGTAATTGCAATTGCTAAAAGTTCAAATGTTGATGCAAAATCTATTTTGTCTGATCTTTCAAAAAAAGTAAATGCAAAAGCAACGGTTGTAAAACTTAGAAGATGGGGAATACCTGAAAAAGAAGGAAAATGGTTTTTTATAAATGGAATTCAGGATACTTTTAGTAATAGTATTTATGAAAAAGATTTACATGCTTTAAATTTCGATGAATTAGAATTTGAGCCAGTATGGGAAATAATTCACCGACAGAAATAAAATAATAGAAATAAAATAAGACATAAAAAAACCTCGAAATCACTTTCGAGGTTTTTTTTGTATAAAGTAAGAAAACTAAAAATTATTTTCTTTTGATAACTTTTTCTACAGCTTCAACAATAGCCTGATTGTTTAATTTGTATTTCTCCATTAATTGCTCTGGAGTTCCAGATTCGCCAAAACTATCGTTTACAGCTACAAATTCTTGTGGAGCAGGAGTATTTAAAGCTAATACTCTTGAAATGCTTTCTCCAAGACCTCCAAGAATGTTGTGCTCTTCTGCAGTTACAACACATTTTGTTTTTGCCAATGATTTTAGAATCGCTTCTTCATCAAGAGGTTTAATAGTGTGAATGTTGATTACTTCAGCAGAAATTCCTTTTGCTTCAAGAGCTTCAGCAGCGATAAGAGCTTCCCAAACTAAGTGTCCTGTTGCAACAATTGTTACGTCAGTTCCTTCGTTTAATAAAATTGCTTTTCCAATTACGAAAGGCTCATCAGCAGGCATGAAGTTAGGCACAACCGGACGACCGAAACGTAAATAAGCTGGACCATGATGATCTGCCAATGCTAAAGTAGCCGCTTTAGTTTGGTTGTAATCACAAGTGTTGATTACTGTCATTCCAGGCAACATTTTCATTAATCCAATATCTTCTAAGATTTGGTGTGTTGCTCCGTCTTCACCAAGTGTTAAACCAGCGTGAGAAGCACAGATTTTTACGTTTTTATCAGAATAAGCAACAGATTGACGAATTTGATCGTAAACTCTTCCTGTAGAGAAGTTAGCGAAAGTTCCTGTAAAAGGAATTTTTCCTCCAATTGTTAAACCTGCAGCAATACCAATCATGTTAGCTTCAGCGATTCCAATTTGGAAAAAACGTTCTGGGTGATTTTTCTTGAAATCATCAAATTTTAATGATCCAATTAAATCAGCACAAAGTGCTACTACTTTTTCATTTTTTTGACCTAATTCAGTCATTCCCGCTCCAAAACCCGAACGAGTATCTTTACTTCCTGTATTTGTATATTTTTTCATTTTGTTTTATTGCTGTACGCAGTAGGCTGTAGGCAATAGGCATAAAGCTTATTGCTTAAAGCTTAAAGCTTTTTTTAATAATCGATTTGATCTGCCGAATAGTTTTGAGCCAAAGCACTTGTCAACTGATCGTTGTTTGGTGCTTTACCATGCCATGCATGTGTGTGCATCATAAAGTCTACTCCGTTACCCATTTCAGTATATAATAAAATACAAACTGGTTTTCCTTTTCCTGTTCTTGATTTAGCATCTGTTAAACCTGCAAGAATGGCATCGATACTGTTTCCTTCTTTAATTTCAAGAACGTCCCAGTCAAAAGCTTCAAATTTAGCACGAATGCTTCCCATTGGTAAAACTTCGTCAGTTGTTCCGTCAATTTGTTTTCCGTTAACGTCTATGGTTGCAATAAGATTGTCTACTTTTTTAGCAGAAGCATACATGATCGCTTCCCAGTTTTGACCTTCTTGTAGTTCACCATCTCCGTGTAAAGTATAGATTAAATGATTGTCTCCATTTAATTTTTTTGCCTGAGCTGCTCCAAGAGCTACAGATAAACCTTGTCCTAATGAACCAGAGGCTATACGAACTCCAGGTAATCCTTCGTGAGTTGTTGGGTGTCCTTGTAAACGTGAGTTTAATAATCTGAAAGTGGCAAGTTCTGAAACAGGAAAATAACCGCTACGTGCTAAAACGCTGTAAAATACTGGGGAAATATGACCATTTGAAAGGAAAAAGAGGTCTTCTCCAATTCCGTCCATATCAAAACCTTCTTTACGGTCCATAATATTTTGGTATAAGGTTACCAAAAATTCAGTACAACCTAGTGAACCACCTGGGTGTCCTGAGTTGACAGCATGTACCATACGAAGAATATCTCTTCTTACTTGGATAGTTAAATCGCTTAATTGTTGTGTGTTAGGCTTCATTTTGTATGTAAAAGTTAAACTGAAGCAAAAGTAATTTTTATTTTGCGGGGAGACAAATGATTTTTTGTATTAGTTTGATGCAATTGTTAAATTATGCTTCTTTTTTTATTGATGTGAAAAAAAACTTCAAAATCTTGTAAATTGTGTATAAAAAAAATGCCACACATTAAAAGATTAAATTGATTTTAAAAATCTGTTCAAATCTTTTAATGTGTGGCAAAATAAAGTTGTAAAAATTCTTGTATTAAGGGCAAAAAGGGTTATTCAGTGTCGCTTTCGCTGTAGAAATTGTTTTCTTCGTCTTCAGAACCAATGTCTTCTTGTTCGTCATCAAGTTCAGCTCCCGGAATATCTAAGTCATTTCCTAGTTTGTCACTGTTTTGTTTCCATTCATTGTCATAGTTATCGTTGTTAATGACTGTTCTTTCACCCGAAATTCCTTCCGGATCGATATCTTCCAGTTTTTCTTCCTGATTGTAAATGTCTTCGTTTGCCGGATAATCTAAATTATCCAGATTTCTTTCAATTCGTTCTTCGGGTGTTGTGTTTTTATTTTCTGAGCTTATCATGATTTCTATAATTTTAATTGATATAATTTAGTTTTTCCAGATAATTAAAATTAAGAAAACAATACTCTTATTATGTTACACTTTATTAATGTGGTTGTTGCAACTTTTACATTTAAGTTATTTATCGAAAAGCTGTCAGATGTGCGCGTTAGGGATAGAAGCGAAAAGCCCACAGCCTGACGAAGGAAGTGCGAGGACTTGCAGCGGATAGCCCGACCGGAGGGAACGCCCAAACTATTTAAACTCCAAATTTTCTAAAATTCCAAATTCCAATTTTTACATTTTTGCTTTTTAAAGTAAGGTTGGGAATCATTATCTAATTTTCTAATTGACAAATTTTCTAATTAATTAAATTTCCCTGAAATTAGTTTATCTTTGCCGTCCCGAACAATCGGGAGAAAAAAGAAACAGATGAAGTTTGATTTATTACAAAAAGATCCGCAGTCGAAAGCGAGAGCGGGAAGTATTACTACAGATCACGGCGTAATTGAAACGCCTATTTTTATGCCTGTTGGTACGGTTGCTTCGGTAAAAGGAGTACATCAGCGTGAATTGAAAGAAGATATTAATCCGGATATTATTCTGGGAAACACATACCATTTATACCTGCGTCCTCAGACTGAAATTCTTGAAAAAGCAGGTGGATTGCATAAATTCATGAACTGGGATCGTAATATTTTGACAGATTCTGGTGGATACCAAGTGTATTCTCTTTCGAGTAATCGAAAAATTAAGGAAGAAGGAGTGAAGTTTAAGTCTCATATTGACGGTTCTTATCACTTTTTTACACCAGAAAATGTAATGGAAATTCAGCGTACAATTGGTGCTGATATTATCATGGCTTTTGATGAATGTACGCCTTATCCTTGTGATTACAGATATGCACAGCGCTCAATGCACATGACGCACCGCTGGCTGGATCGTTGTATTAATCATTTAGATAAATTACCTTATAAATACGGTTACGAACAAACGTTTTTTCCAATTGTTCAGGGAAGTACTTATAAAGATTTGCGTCGTCAATCTGCTGAATATATTGCAAATTCAGGTCAGCAAGGAAATGCAATTGGAGGATTGTCAGTAGGGGAGCCTGCTGAGGAAATGTATGCAATGACAGAAGTTGTCTGCGAAATTCTTCCGGAGGATAAGCCCCGTTATTTAATGGGTGTTGGAACACCAATTAATATTCTGGAAAATATTGCATTAGGAATTGATATGTTTGACTGTGTTATGCCAACGCGTAATGCCAGAAACGGAATGTTGTTTACGGCAAACGGAACTATCAATATAAAGAATAAAAAGTGGGAAGACGATTTTTCTCCAATTGATGAAATGGGACATACTTTTGTTGATACAGAATATACGAAAGCTTATTTACGTCACTTATTTGCTGCCAACGAATATTTAGGAAAACAAATTGCTACAATTCATAACCTTGGTTTCTATATGTGGTTGGTTCGTGAAGCTAGAAAACATATCTTAGCAGGCGATTTTAGACCATGGAAAGAAATGATGGTTAAAAATATGAGTCAAAGACTATAAAATATGTTGATTTGTTTAATCGTTTATTCGGTTAAACGATTAAACAAAAATCGATTAAACTTTGCTATGCTGACAATAATAGATAAATATATTTTAAAAAGATATCTCGCTACCTTTTCGGTGATGTTGTTATTATTTGCCCCTATCGGAATCGTGATTGACGTTTCTGAAAAGGTAAATAAGATGTTGGAAAACAAGATTCCGTTTATGGATATTGCGTTCTATTATTACAATTTCACAATCTATTTTATCAATTCCTTATTTCCGATATTTTTGTTTTTATCGGTAATTTGGTTTACTTCGAAATTGGCTAATAATACAGAGATTATTGCTATTTTGAGTTCGGGAATTTCATTTACACGCTTTTTACGACCTTATATTATTGGTGCAACAATCGTTTCTATTTTTGTATTGTTGATGGGATTTTTTATCGTTCCTGCCGCCAGTGAAGGATATAATAATTTTAGATATACCTATTTAAAAGGAAATGGAAAAGAGCTCATGCGGGGTGAAAATACCAATGTTTACAGACAAATTAATGATAACGATTTTATTTTTGTAAACAGTTTTAATGAAGAATCGAAAACTGCTTTTAATTTTACGCTGGAGCATTTCGAAAAAGATAAATTAAAATATAAAATTACAGCGAGCCGCATCAAATGGGATCCGAAGAAGAAAACATACACCATGTATGATTACACTAAAAGAACACTTGGAGACCTGAACGATGTAATTGAAAAAGCTCCTGAAAAAAATACTGCTTTTAAGTTTGAATTAGAGGATTTAACTCCGGTAGTTTATATTGCCGAGACCTTAACTTTGGGTAAGCTTTATAAATTTATCGAAAAAGAAAGAAAACGTGGTTCCGGAAATGTAAATACCTATTTGGTTGTGCTGTATAAAAAATACAGTGTACCGGTTTCGGCATTTATTTTAACGATTATTGCAGTTGCCGTTTCAGCAATGAAACGCCGGGGTGGAATGGGAATGAACCTTGCGATTGGAATTGCAATTGCCTTTTCATTTGTGTTTTTTGATAAAATATTTGGTACTCTTGCCGAAAAATCTACTTTCTCACCTTTACTAGCTGTGTGGTTCCCTAATATGGTTTTCGGAATTCTGGCAGTTTATTTATTACGTAATGCGAAACGATAATTTAAAAAGTTATTTAAATCTTCATTTAATTGTTTTTATCTGGGGTTTTACAGCCATTTTAGGAGCTTTAATAACAATTGATGCCGAAAATTTAGTGTGGTTCAGAATGTTTCTTGCAGGGATATTTCTTGCTGGTTTCATTGTCTACAAAAAGCAGTCTTTTATAATATCAGCTCAGTCTTTTGCCAAATTAATTTTTGTCGGATTGTTGATTGCACTTCATTGGATTTTCTTTTTTAAGGCCATTCATGTTTCTAATGTTTCGATAACCTTATCAATATTTTCTTTGGGTGCTTTTTTTGCCTCTTTATTAGAACCGCTTTTTTACGGAAGAAAAATATTATGGTATGAAGTTTTCTTCGGATTGATAATAATTGGAGGTTTAGCATTAATTATGCAGGTTGAGGTTAAATACCTAAGCGGAATGTATTATGCCTTGGCTTCTATTATTTTAGGCGTTTTGTTTACCTTAATGAACGGAAAATTAATCTCTGATCATGAACCTTCTGTAATTACATTTTATGAATTTGGTGCAGGAGTTTTCTTTATTTCTATTTATTTTTTGGTACAGGGAAAATTCACTGCTGATTTTTTTACAATGTCATTAAACAATTGGGTTTTATTACTCATTTTAGCATCGGTTTGTACGGCTTATGCATTTACGGCTTCGGTAAAAGTAATGCAGAAGCTAACGCCATATACAGTAATGTTAACCACTAATTTAGAGCCTGTTTACGGCATTATACTAGCTTATTTTATTCTTGGAGGAAAAGAAAAAATGAGCACAGAATTTTACATTGGCGCAATCATAATTGTAATCACAGTTATTCTAAATGGTGTTTTTAAACATTATCAAAACAAGAAGAATCTGTAATACTTTACTTATTTATAAATTACATTTTTACATTTTAAACACAAATTAATCATACGAATAGTATAATATTTTTATATTTGCGGTTCGATTTACAAACAAAATTCAAAAATCCATGGAATATTTAGATTTTGAGCTTCCAATAAAAGAACTTGAAGAGCAGTTAGAAAAGTGTGTTATAATTGGGAAAGAATCTGATGTTGATGTAACACCAACTTGCAAGGAAATCAACAAAAAATTAGAACAAACAAAAAAAGATATATATAAAAACCTTACGGCCTGGCAAAGAGTTCAGTTGTCAAGACATCCTAACAGACCTTATACTTTAGATTATATCAGAGCAATTTGCGGTGATACTTTTTTAGAACTTCACGGAGACAGAGGTTTTAAAGATGATAAAGCGATGGTTGGCGGTTTAGGAAAAGTAAACGGACAGTCGTTTATGATCGTAGGTCAGCAAAAAGGTTATAATACAAAAACACGTCAGTACCGTAATTTTGGTATGGCAAATCCTGAAGGATATCGTAAAGCTTTGCGTTTGATGAAAATGGCAGAGAAATTTGGAATTCCGGTTTTAACTCTTGTAGATACTCCAGGTGCATATCCAGGACTTGAAGCTGAAGAAAGAGGCCAGGGAGAAGCTATTGCCAGAAATATTTTTGAAATGGTTCGTTTAAAAGTGCCAATCATTACCATTATTGTTGGTGAAGGTGCTTCTGGTGGAGCTTTAGGAATAGGTGTTGGTGATAAAGTATATATGTTAGAAAATACTTGGTACTCTGTAATTTCTCCGGAATCATGTTCTTCTATTTTATGGAAAAGCTGGGAATACAAAGAACGTGCAGCTGATGCTTTAAAATTGACATCATCTGACATGAAAAAACAAAAATTAGTTGATGATGTAATTCCTGAACCACTAGGTGGAGCTCACTATGACAGAGAAACTACTTTTAAAACAGTAGCCGAATATATTACAAAAGGATATAACGAATTGAAAGACTTATCAACAGCCGACTTAATTGCTCAGAGAATGGACAAATATAGTAACATGGGCGAATATAAGGAGTAAATTCTTACAATAATATTTAAAATCCGAAGCCTTACAGTTTCGGATTTTTTTTTGGTTATCAACAAAAAAAACTTATTTATAAACAATTAATAGTTATAACTCGATAGCAATTTTTTTTTAAATTTTGTTACTTTCGCTATATGGAAAATTTCAAGAACATAAACCCTGTAAAGGTAGATAAAACCACCATTATTAATTTAGAAAAAGGAAAGTTACCACCACAAGTGCTTGAATTAGAAGAGGCTGTACTTGGTGCAATGATGATTGATAAAAAAGGTGTGGATGATGTAATTGATATTTTGCAACCGGATGCTTTTTATAAAGATGCACACAAATATATTTTTGAAGCGATTGTGCAGCTTTTTACTGAAACGCAGCCAATTGACTTATTAACCGTTTCAGCTCAGCTGAAAAAAAACGGAAAATTGGAAGTTGCAGGAGGAGATTTTTATTTAATTCAGCTTACGCAAAAAATTGCCTCTTCGGCGCATATTGAATTTCACTCACGTATCATTCTTCAAAAGTTTATTCAGCGAAGTTTAATTCGAATTTCTTCTGAAATTATCGAAGCCTCTTATGATGAAACAGCAGATGTATTTGATTTATTGGATCAGGCTGAATCAAAATTATATGAAGTAACACAAGGAAATATCAAACGAAGTTCTGAAACAGCGCAAAGTTTAGTTTTACAGGCAAAGAAACGTATTGAAGAAATTGCCGGAAAAGAAGGATTGAGCGGTGTTGAAACCGGTTTTACTAATTTAGACAAACTGACTTCGGGATGGCAGCCAAGTGATTTAATTATTATAGCGGCCAGACCAGCGATGGGAAAAACCGCATTTGTACTTTCAATGGCTAGAAATATTGCTATTGAGTTTGGACATGGAGTAGCATTATTTTCTTTAGAGATGGCTTCGGTTCAGTTGATAACAAGGTTGATTTCATCAGAAACAGGACTATCATCTGAGAAATTACGTACCGGTAAATTAGAACCCCATGAATGGGAGATGTTAAGTACTAAAGTAAAAAACTTAGAAAAAGCGCCATTGTATATTGACGATACTCCATCTCTTTCTATTTTTGATTTAAGAGCAAAATGCCGTCGTTTGGTTTCTCAGCATAATATCAAAATTGTCATTGTTGATTATTTGCAATTGATGACTGCCGGTGGAAATGGTAAAGGAGGAGGAAATCGTGAACAGGAAATCTCTACAATTTCCCGAAACTTAAAAGCTTTGGCAAAGGAGCTAAATGTTCCGGTAATTGCACTTTCGCAGTTATCTCGTGCCGTTGAAACGCGTGGATCAAGTAAGCGTCCGTTGCTATCGGATCTTCGTGAATCTGGAGCAATTGAGCAGGATGCTGATATTGTTTCGTTTTTATATCGACCAGAGTATTACAAAATTGATGAATGGGATGATGATGAGGCTTCGCCAACTGCTGGTCAGGCTGAAATAATGATCGCCAAACACCGTAATGGTGGTATCGAAAATGTTCGTTTGAAATTTATTGGGCACCTTGGAAAATTTGATAATCTTGATGATTTTTCAGGTAGTTACGACGATTTACCATCAAAAATGAATCATGATGATAATCCATTTATCACTAAAAACCTTCCTTCAGCAAATGAAGCATTTGGAAGTAATTTGAATGATGACGATGATGACAGCGATGTTCCGTTTTAATTTTAATATATAAAAGAAAAATCTTCTGGAGTTTTTAACTGCCTATGAAGATTTTTTTTTCGCTAATAATTTAAATTTTTAGTACACTATTTTGCACAAATAATATTTCTTAGATAAAAATTAATTCGGTAGATTAGCCAAACTATTAACAAACCAATTGATTAAATCTAATATTATTAACTAATTTAAAATTGTAAATTATGAGCGAAGAAACCTTTCCTGGACCAATTCAAATTCCATTAAAAATAGCTAAAGAATGGGAGAAGAGATACGAGGATGACACCACCGTTGAAGACCCGAAAAATAAAGTCAAATCTTATTTGATCCCACGTGAAAGTTTAGAATTTGTATTGCAGCTTGATGCAGATGCAGTTCGCGCTTACATAGGTATTAATGACCAGGGAGAAAAGACATTGCTTTTTGTTGGAGCAAAATTTGATAAGGAAACAGGTCAATATATTGATGTCTATGGACCTCCTACAAGTCAACAAAACAGATCGGCTGCAGAAGAGATTGTTTATGATGGTGTAAGATCTTGCCCTCCATATTGATTTTTAAATTATATTAAAGTGGATGATTTTTTAATTTATTCAGGATATTTAATTTTATTATTAAACCTAATATTATATTCATATAGCTTTTTCCGTAAGGGAAAAGCTAATGTTTTTTTTGTTGCTTATTTAGCCTTTGCTTTTTTAATGCAGTTTTCGATGGAGGTAATGTATTTCTTAAGAATGAAGAATCAATTTGTTATCAATATATTTTTTGCAGGACAAATGATACTATTAGGTTTGTTCTATAATTCATTATTGCAGATTAAGAATCAAAAAATATTTGTTAAAACTACATTAGCAGTTTCATTATTAATTTTTGGATTCCAATTAGTTTTAGATCCTTACCAATTTGTGAAACTTAATTTATTCGAAATTATTTTAACCTCTTCACTGCTGGTTGTTTATGCTTTGATTCACTTATATAATATGCTTACGGATAATAAAAAATACTATTATATCAGTTTTGGTTTTGTAATGTATTTATTGTCAAGTACAGTTTTGTTTTTAGTTGGAAACCTTTCATCAGGACTTAGCGATGATGTGAAATTTTTAACCTGGATATTTAATGCATTTTTAATTTTGGTTTTGCAATTCTTTATTTTATACGAGTGGATAAAAAGTTTTTCAGCCAAAGCTTCATTAGTTTAATCACAATTCTGTAATAAAAATTTTGCTATGAATGCTAGTACAATTCCGGAAAAAGAACTTGTTGCAGTTATTTTATATATTTCCCTTTTCTTTATAATTGTTGCTATTATATTGATAGTATTTTTCTATTTCTCAAGAAAAAAAATAATTCAGAAAGAACTCGAAAAAAAAGATTTAGTATTACAATATCAAAAAGAGCAGCTTCATGCTATTATTCTAACACAGGAAGAAGAACGCAAAAGAATTGCTCAGGACCTTCATGATGATATTAGTTCAAAATTAAATATAGTGTCATTGAATAGTCATTTATTAACTTCTCCAAATTTAACAGAAGCTGAAACTATTGAAATCACAGAAAATATAATTGCTCTAACTACAAAAGCTTTAGAGAATTCCAGAAAAATTGCCCATAATTTATTGCCGCCCGTTTTCGAAAAATTTGGATTAAATGCCGGTGTTGAAGAATTATGTGAGGAATTTGAAAGCAGTAAAGCCGTAAAAGTTTATTACAAAAATGAAATTGATTTTGATGAAAATGAAATTGATAGTCATTTACATGTTTTTAGAATTTTACAGGAATTGATGAATAATTCGTTACGACATGGAAAAGCAACCGAAATTTGGATAGCTTTTAAGATTATAGACGAAATAAACACTTGTCACTATGAAGATAACGGCGTCGGTTTTGATTCTCAAAATATTGAAAATCAAAAAGGACTTGGCATGAAAAATATTGATAGCAGAATTTCTTTTTTGAATGGAACAATTAAAATAAATTCTGAAATTAACCATGGTATTGCGGTAATGTTTACTTTTTAAAGCTCTTTTAAGATTAATAGTTGTATTTGATCAATAAAATAGATTGCTTTTTCTCGTTTTCTAAAGCATATTTTGTAATTTCGAAATTCCAAAGAACCAAATACATAAATAAATGAGCAGCATTGTAAAAATTGCTTTAGTCGATGACGAAGTTTTATTTCGGAAGGGAATCGCTTTTTTATTGCAAAAAGAAGATAATTTTGAAATTATTTTTGAGGCTTCAAACGGAGAAGAGCTTATTTCCAAATTAAATAGCAGCGAATCAAAGCCGGATATCATTATAATGGATTTGAAAATGCCTGTTTTAAATGGGGTTGAGGCCACAAAAATTATTCGCAAATCTTATCCTGATATCAAAATAATTGCGCTAACCAGTTATGACACAAAATCATTTGTTGCTAACATGATTCAGGTTGGTGCTGTTGCTTATTTGATAAAAAATACAACCCCCAAAGATTTAATTCATACCGTTAATGAAGTTGCAAAAAAAGGATTTTATTACAGCCAAATAGTTTTAAAAACAATTCAGGAAACTATTGTTTCGTCTAAAAACTCAAAAGGAAATTTAGAAACCGGTTTTCTTTCACCTCGGGAAATAGAAATTCTTCAACTTATCTGTCTGCAAAAAACAACCACAGAAATAGCAGATCATCTTTTTTTAAGTCCGAGAACTGTTGAAGGGCACCGCAATAATCTGCTGCTTAAAACTGAATCCAGAAATATTGCAGGATTAGTGGTTTATGCGATTCAAAACGAAATAGCAGTTTTAACAATATAAATTTTAGCTGGTTAAGAATTGAATTGACAATACATAATAAACAATTATTATCATTATTAGGGCGCAAATACCTATTTTCTGTAATATGCTTAATCCTTTTGGTTGGTTTTTACTGCCATTAAATTTCATTGCTAGATTTTTCACTGTTTCATTAATTCCTTATTTCGATAAACAAATTTAAATAGAAACTATATTTTCATAATAGGTGTTTATACCTGATTTTGCATTATAAATTTTTAATTTCAAAATTATTTTAACTTCATAGTTGCTTAGTTTAGTAAATTACCCTAACCTATTGTGTTTTTTAATTCTTCCTTTATATCTTTACTAAAATAATTTATAATGCATAAAAGTTTAGCTTACATATTTATATTTCTTTTTTCTTTGACTGTTAAAGCTTCATTTCTTCTACTTCCAATGGATGAAACAACACAGCAAAATCATCTTAAAGCATATGGAATTACATACTGGTGCTTAAGTAAAGATTACAAAGCCAGCTGGTTGCTAAATTATAGAGGCGGCTCTTTTTTGCTTCCTGATGTTGAAGAAATCCGAAAAGAATGTCAAATTCGTGGAGTAAGCTTTGAAGTGCTTTCAGATAGTGAAGAAGCTTCGATTTTAAATGAAATTTCCAGTCCTTCTCAAAATATGGAATCTGTGATTCTTGAAAAAGCACCAAAAATCGCTGTTTATACACCAAAGGGCAAACAACCCTGGGATGATGCGGTGACATTGGTTTTAACATACGCCGAAATACCGTTTACACCAATTTATGATGAGGAAGTTTTAAGTGATCAATTATTATTATATGATTGGTTGCACCTGCATCATGAAGATTTCAGCGGACAATATGGAAAGTTTTATGCTGCCTATAAAAACACACCTTGGTATATTGATCAAAAAAAGGATGCAGAGGCTTTAGCGGCAAAATTGGGATATTCAAAAGTATCTCAGGAAAAAGGAGCAGTGGCAAAAAAAATAAGAGATTTTGTTATTGGGGGTGGATTCATGTTTGCAATGTGTTCTGCAACAGACAGTTTTGATATTGCGCTAGCTGCTGATGGTGTAGATATTTGCGAGGCAATGTTTGACGGGGATGCAAGCGAACCAAATTATCAATCGAAATTGAATTTTGGAAATTCGTTTGCTTTTAAAAATTTCACATTAGAGAGACGTCCCGAGCAATATGAGTTTTCAGATATTGATATGACTTTAAAACGCAGAATTCCAATGGAAAAAGATTATTTTTCTTTGATGGAATTTTCAGCAAAATGGGATCCGATCCCGAGTATGTTATGCCAAAATCATACACAATTAGTTAAAGGATTTATGGGGCAAACTACTTCTTTTGATTCTGCTTTAGTAAAATCAAATGTTTTAGTAATGGGTACCTGCGAATTAAATGGAGAAGCAAGATACATTCATGGGGAAAAAGGAAAAGGAATGTTTACTTTTTTTGGAGGCCATGATCCCGAAGATTTTCAACATCAGGTTGGTGATCCGCCAACGGTATTAGATTTACACCCTAATTCGCCAGGTTACAGATTAATACTTAATAATGTATTATTTCCTGCAGCCAGAAAGAAAAAGTTGAAAACGTAATTAGTTTAAGGAAAATTCAAACCAAATCGGAATATGATCTGATATTTTTCGGGCTTCTTGCAAGGAATCAAACGTTTTATAAAATGGAATTATCCCAGAGTTAATATATTTTAAATTATTTTTCTTATAAAAAATATTGTCAAACTCAGATGCCAGACAGATATTATCTTTGCATTCTTGTTTTAATGTTGTCTTTTGTTTTTCTAAAATAGGAGAGAACCCCATTTTTTTCAATGGATTAAAAACGGTATGTGATTCCGGACAATTAAAATCCCCAATAAAGACTAATTTTAGGTTTGGATATTGTTGCGGTAAAAATTTAAAATACTTGATTTCTTTTTCAGGCTGTTTCTTTTTGGTAATAGCATGAAAATTAACTAAAGTAAGTGTTTTTTTGTCGATTATAAAAGTGGCAAAATAAGGTTCGCGGTCAATTTCTAAATTATATTTTTTTTCCAGCCAGGTATTGCCTTGAAGTTTTGCTTTTGATGTTTTCCAGATATAAGCATATCTTTCTTTTTTGTAGCTGTCACCACTTGTAGGATTGCTAACGCTGTAGTCCCATTTTATTCCTTTTTCATTCAGAATTTCTGCTAGTTTTGCTACTGCCTGGGCGCCACCATAACCTGCTACAACTTCCTGAATTGCTATAATATCGTAGTTGCGAATCGTATTCGCTATAATGTTTAACTCAGAATCTGTTTTTGATTTTCCAAAGTTTTCTAAATTCCAAGAGAGAATTTTTACCTGTGAAAATGAATGAAGTGTAAAGAATAAAATTAAGAGACTTAGACTGTTTTTCATGAAATGTTTAAAATATCAAATATAAACCATTTCCAGATTTAAGGATCAATCTGGTATTTTTAATTTTTTTGATACTTTAATTCAGCAGCTAATGTTTTTTATATCTATTCTTTAAAGCAGTTGATATAATAATTATTTGTAAAACTAAAAGTGCTGGTATGAAGATCATTTTCCAGTTAATTTCTAACCATCCTGTTTTTTCTGACACTAAAGCAAAGCTTATAGAAAGAAATAGACAGAGTAACATTGTTTTCATTATAATTTTATTTTTTGTTGTATAAAATTTGGAAATAAATTTCCGGTATTGAATCTCATCTGAATCGATATCTGAATGTGATTTCATTTTGTAGGTTAAGGGGTTTTAAGCAAACTTAAACCTATAAATGACAATTTCCTTACGGGAAACCGTAAAACCATATAATTAAACAAGACCAAAGTCTTTTGCAATTGCAATTAAATGAACATTATTGTTGGCCTTAAAGTAAATTTTTAATTTATTAATTCTTTTTTCCAGACTACTCGTTCCATTTGGAGCTATTGAATTAGCTTTAAATTCACTGGAAATATTTTCTAAGGTAAGGCCCTGAGCTAATAATTTTAAAATAGAAATGTCATAACTTTCTATTTCGATCAAAGTTTTATCATTAAAGCTAAAAGATAAATCCGATGAAAGAATTTTTTCTTCGTTTTGAAATGTTCTTTCTATTGCTTTTTTTAATTCGTTTATGCTATTTCTGCCTTTTGAAACATATGCATTAATTTTAAAATCATTAAAAAGTGATTTTATTCGGTATGATTTATCTTCAATCGAGAATACAATTTTTTTAAGTTTAGGCTGCACTGCATTAATAGCCTCTACTAAATCCTCTCCAGAGGTTAAGTTTACTTTACGATGATCTGTTTTAAAAGACAAATCAGTAATTAATAAATCGTATGGTTCATTATCATTTAAGGCTTTTTTAATTTTCAAAATCCCATCATCGCAATATTTTACATGATCAATTATAGGAACTTTAAGTTCTTCAAGTACTTGAATAACAGCTATGCTAATACTATCTAGATCTTCGGCAACTAAAACTTTTTTGTACATATTGATTGTTTATAAAGGGAACGAGAAACTTAATCTAAAACCTTTTTTAGAATTTTTGTCAAAAGTAATGGTTCCATTTATAGTTTTTATACGGCTTTCCACATTTTGGAGGCCATTTTTAAAAATTAATGCGTTGTCACTTATTCCTACACCGTTATCTGTATATATTACGGATAAATTATTTTTGGTTACTTTAAAAATTGTACTTACTAAGGTTGCATTACTGTGCTTTTTCATGTTCAGGAACAACTCCTGTAAAACCCGGTAAAGTGTAATCTTTTTATTTTTATCAATTTGATTCCAGAAAACAGAATCTAATCCATTCAATAAAATGTTTACATCTGTAGTTTGGAATTCAGAAATCATTTCTTTTAAAGCAATTTGATAGAATTCGTTTGTTGCTATTGAACTGTTTTCTTTAGAAATTTTTCTCGTTTTTGAATACAGAATGTCTAGATTATTTATAAAATGTTCTTTATTTTCCAGATGCTCCAGATCTTTTCTTTGTGCAAAAGAAAGGGTTTCATAAACATCATTAGCTAATTCATCATGTAGTTTTTTAGAAATTCGCATTTCACTTTTTAAGATTTCATTATTTTTTTCTTTTCGCCCCTTTAAAGTCAAATAAAAATAAAGTAATAAACTTAATCCTGTTGTACATAATATTATGATATAAGAAACTAGATTTCGTTTTTTTTGTCTTTCTAACTGCAATTCATTCTTTGCTTTTTGATCTTTAAGCTGTAAGTTTTCAAATCTATCTTGCTTTGAATCATATTTTATTCTTGCAAACTGATTTTTTGCTTTTAGTTTGGCCTCATTTGCACTATCAACAAGCGAGATAAAAAGTTGAGTATATTTTTTCAAATCATTTCCTTCACTGCTTCTGATTATCAAATCCAGGCTTTGAATTTTGTTTTTTGTGTTTTTTAGTTGTTTTGCGAGATCATATGCTTTTTGGCCATAATATTTTGCTATTACAGGATCTGTTTTTTGATAGTACTCTGAAAGATGCTTGTAGTTGTAAGTTAGTGCGTTATAATTCTTGAATTCCAGATTAATAGCAAGACTTTTTTGAAAACATCGCAACGATTCGGGTTTTCCTTGTTCGATGTAACATATGCCTAAGTTGTCTAAAATTCTGGCGTATTCAGTTTCATTTAATTCTTTGATCTCTGTGTACTCAGGCTTAATTCTTAATAGAGAGAGTAATATTTTTTCGGATAGTTTGTACTTTTTTTGCTTAATAAAATTTAAACACATACTATTCAAAACCACTATCTTTCTATAAGTACTGGTTTTTAAATGCAAGGCTTTTCTTTGATAGAAAAGAGCATTGCTATAATCGTATGTATAGTAATAATTATCAGCAAATTGTTCATATACATTTGCTGCAAACCTTGGTTTTTTTATTATTTTTAAATACGGAAGGGTTTTGGTGAGTAATAATTCACTGGTTATAAAATCTCCTTGTCCTGACTCAATACTAGCCATACAAGTTATAGCATATACATAATCAATGTAGTCAACTTTTGTATCGCAAAGTAATTGTGCCTTATTATAATAATAATAGGAGATGTCTTCTTTATAATTTTCAAAAAAGAAATCAGCTTTGGCAAGAATTTTTCTGATCTCTTTTTTGTTAGTTTTTCTATTTGTCAGTTTTTCATTTTTTACAGGTTTTAATAAATAGAAAACACCTATTACTATTAGAAATAATGTAAGTATTGCGAGGAGATTTTTTAAAACCCTTTTCCTCTGAAAAAAAATATAAAGTTTTTTCATTGTTATATTGTAAATTTTAGAAAAACTTTAAAACCTTTTTGAGGAGCAGAATCAATATCAATTTGTCCTTTAATATTTAAAACCCTTTGTTCAACATTGTGTAATCCGTTTTTAAAAGTAATGTCATCAATGTTTGCACCTTTTCCATTATCTATATAATTGATAAATATATTTTTATCTACAGTTTTAAATGTAATGCCAACCAGTGTTGCATTGCTATGTTTTTTCATGTTCACAAGTAATTCTTGCAAAACTCTGTAAACAGTTATTTTTTTATTTCTTTCAATATCATTCCAGGAAATAAAATCCAAACCATTAATAAGAAGATTTGTATGGGTAGTGTCAAATCCGGAGATCATTTCTTTTAAATAAAAAACGTAGTTTTCGTCTGTTATGACAGGACTATTCTCTTTAGAAATATCTCTTGTCCTTAAATAAATAGCATCTAAATGATTTAATAATTGCTCTTTATTTTCTGTAACCGAGAGATTTTTATTTTCTGCAAAAGCCATAGTGTGATAAATATCGTTGGCTAATTCATCGTGTAATTTCTTCGAAATATGTGTCTCACTTTGATATGTTGCTTCAATTTTATCTTTTGTTGCTCTGGCAGTCATGTAAAAATAAAGTATTAAAATTAAAAACAAACTAAATGCAATAATGATGTATGAAACAATATTTCGATTTTTTTGCCTCTCTAATTGTAATTCGTTTTCTGTTTTATTGGCTTTTAATTCTAAATTTTCATCTTTTTCTTTTTTGGAATCATATTTAATTCTCGCAAACTCATTTTTTGCTTTTTGTCTTACTATAGAAATACTATCAACCAATTCAATGTATGTGATTGAATTTTTCTTCAACTCGGCACCATTACTGTATTTGATTATTAATTCTAATGATTTTAATCGATCGTCTATACAATTTGCTTTCGTGTATTTTTCATAAGCTAATTTTGCATATTTCTTATATAGTTCTGGATTACTATTTTTGTAAAATTGTGACAAATGCTTATAACTCATTCCTAAACCTAAAGCATCTTTTTGCTTTAATCTAATTTGTAGTGCCTGATTCAGGAAATCTATTGCGATAGGATTACTATCAAGAGTGTAGCAATATCCCAGATTGTCAAGAGCTTTGGAAAATAATGTAGGGTTATTTCTAATTTCTTCCTCATTAAGGATAGTTTTGAATATTTGAATAGCTGGTTTGTATTTTTTTTGTTCGCGATATACCAAAGCAATATTGTTTTTCATTGCTATTTTTCGCTTTTTGTCAGTGTTTAATTGATAAGCCTTTTGATAATAAAGAATTGAATTTTCAAAATCATAAGTAAAAAAATAATTGATTCCAAGTATACGATATATAGTCCATGTATAATCTAGGTTGTTTGCTTTGATTATATATGGAATTGCTTCTGTTGCAGTTGTTTCACTGCCAATATAGTCGCCATTATTTTGTTGTATTTCAGACATCTTTAAAAGCGAAAATGCAATTTTTTCTATGTCAGTTTTTTGATTAGCATTTAGTTTTGTTTGGTTATAGTAATGAAATGCATTGTTGAACTTTTCTTCTTTATCAAATTGATCTGCTTTGTTAATTAAGCTATCGATTTGTTTTTTTGATTCTTTTGATTCATTGTTTTCATTACTATTTTTTTGACAAGAGAAAATAATGACAATTAAGGCAAACAAAATATATAGATAGAATTGTATTCTTTGTGGTATCATGCGCCAAAAATATATAATTCTAAGTGTTGAGAATACGTATAAATACCTGTTTTTGAAAAAATTTGAAAATTAAGAAATTGAGATTCTCATTTAGAGGCATATACAAACAAGCCTTCACACAGGAAGGCTTGCAGTTGATCTGAATGTTGTAAAATTAATCTTTATAAAATTATGCAGCTCTCGATCCCGTTGCTATTGCTAATCTGTTCCATGAATTAATTGTAATGATAATAACAATAATTTCTGCAAGATATTTTTCATCAAATAGGTTTGCGGCATTTTGATAAACTTCATCAGATACGTGATTACTAATCATTGTAATTTGTTCTGTCAATGCCAAAATTGCTTTTTCCTCTTCAGTATATACATCAGCTTCACGCCATGAACTTAGCAGGTAAATACGTTTTTCTGTTTCACCATACTTTCTTGCATCTGCGGTATGCATGTTAATACAAAAAGCACAACCATTAATTTGTGATGCGCGAATTTTTATTAGCTCTTTGTGTGTTGTAGTTACTGATGTTTTTGCATTGTATTTTTCTAAGTTCATTAAAGCTTCATAAGCTTCAGGCGCAACTATTGGAACAACGATTCTTGGCTTCATTTTATTATTTTTTAAAGTTTGATACAAAGGTCAGGCATCTCTTATTTAAAAAACTTGAACTACTTCAAGAAAAGTTAGACTTTGCCAGCTCTTATTTTGCTCATAAATTCTGCTGAAAAATCGAGGTAGGAGGCAATCATATACTGAGGAACACGTTGCACAAATTCCGGATGCAGATTATTGAAATGATGATACCTTTCTTCTGCCGACATGGTAAATAAAAATTTAATTCGCATTTGTGCAGCTCCAAATGATTTTTGAGATACAATTCGGAAATACCTTTCCAGTTTTGGAATTTCAATTAGAATTGCTTCCAACGTTGTTTTCTCAATGGCAACGACTATTGAGTTTTCTACTGCCTGAATGTAAAAATGGGAAGGGATATGATTGTGATAGCTTAAATAATCGGTTATCCACCAATTTTCGATACCAAATTGAAGAGTTTGTTCTGCGCCTTTAGAATTAATTATATATTGTCTCATGCAGCCTTTTATGATGAAATATATAGTGTTGCAAACCTGACCTTCTTGTAAAACAAGCTCTTTCTTCTTTATTTTAGAAATACTTAAAGCAGATTCTAAAATGTCAATTTCTGAAGGTTCCAGATTAATATGCTTTTGAATATGTTGTAAAAGCGAAGTATGCATGTAATTTTTTTTTATGCAAATTTACTTAACAATGAATCTCTGCAACATCATAAAAACAAAAAACCATCCCGTATAGGATGGTTTTTTTATGATAAGTAAGTAATCTAAATTGAGTTTATAAAACGTTTATTTTACTTTATTAAGTATTGCTTTGAAAGCTTCTGGGTGATTCATAGCTAAATCTGCAAGAACTTTACGGTTCAATTCGATTCCGTTAGCTTTAACTTTCCCCATGAATTGAGAATAAGACATTCCTTCTAATCTAGCTCCTGCGTTAATACGTTGAATCCATAAAGCACGGAAATTTCTTTTATTCTGTTTTCTGTCACGGTAAGCATAGCTCATCGCTTTCTCTACCGCGTTCTTAGCAACTGTCCAAACGTTTTTACGTCTACCAAAGAAACCTTTGGCTTGCTTCATTATTTTTTTTCTTCTTGCTCTTTTAGCAACTGAATTTACCGATCTTGGCATAATTTTAATGTGTTTTTGTAGCAGGCGTCCTGAATTAAATCAAAGGAACTTAAAAGCCATACTCCAAGGTTATATAAATAATTTTTTAACCTAAAGAATTATTAGATAATTCTTAATTGTTGTTTGATGCTTTTCATATCTGTAGAGTGAACTAGCGCTGAGTGAGTCAAAGCTAATTTACGTTTTTTAGATTTTTTAGTCAAGATGTGACTTTTAAAAGCATGCTTTCTTTTAATTTTTCCAGAACCAGTAACTTTAAAACGTTTCTTGGCGCTAGATTTTGTTTTCATTTTAGGCATTTTTCCTAGTGTTTTAATTTATTCTTACTTACTTATTTTATTTCAGATTAGCAGTTTCAAATTCAAGACTGAATACTGAAACTGCAAACTGATTACTTTTTCTTTTTCGGAGCAATGAACATAATCATTCTCTTACCTTCTAAAACCGGCATAGCTTCAACCTTACCGTGTTCTTCTAAATCTGTAGCCAAACGTAGTAATAAAATCTGTCCTTGATCTTTATAGATAATCGAACGTCCTTTAAAGAAAACGAATGCTTTTAATTTAGCACCTTCTTTAAGGAACTTCTCAGCATTTTTTCTTTTAAATTCATAATCATGCTCATCAGTCTGAGGACCAAAACGAATTTCTTTTACTACAACTTGCGTAGATTTAGCTTTTAATACCTTATCACGTTTCTTTTGTTCGTAAACAAATTTCTTGTAATCCATGATTTTACAAACCGGCGGCTCAGCGTTTGGCGAAATTTCAACCAAATCCAATTCGAATTGATCTGCTAAACGTAAAGCTTCTGCAAGCTTAAATACACCTGGTTCGATGTTCTCGCCTACTAGTCTTACTTCTTGTACACCACGAATATTATTATTTATTCTGTGTGCATCTTTTTTTTCTACTCGAGGTTGATAACCTCTGTTGCTTCTTATTGCTATGACTTTATAATTTAAGTTAAACTGTAAAAACTTTTAATGTCTTTTTTATTTCTTCGTTTACAATAGCGACAAATTCATCAATTGTAACTGTAATATTCCCTTTTCCTTCTTGACCGTGACGACGAATTGAAATAGTTCCGTTTTTCTCTTCTTCCTCACCAACAATCAGCATAAATGGTATTTTTTGCATTTCTGCATCTCTAATTTTCTTGCCAATTGTCTCGTTTCGGTTGTCAATTAGGGCGCGAATTTCGTGATTTTCTAGCAAATCTAAAACTTTTTTAGCATAAATTTCGTATTTCTCACTCAAAGACAAGATTATAGCCTGTTCTGGCATAAGCCAAAGTGGGAAATTTCCTGCAGTATGTTCTAGTAAAATTGCGATAAATCGTTCCATAGAACCAAAAGGAGCTCTATGGATCATAACTGGACGATGTAATTCATTATCAGCACCTTTATAGGTTAATTCAAAACGCTCAGGCAAGTTATAATCAACCTGAATAGTTCCTAATTGCCATTGTCTTCCCAAAGCATCTTTTACCATAAAGTCAAGCTTCGGGCCATAAAAAGCAGCCTCGCCATATTCTACTACAGTATTCAGTCCTTTGTCAGCCGCAGCGTTGATAATTGCATTTTCTGCTTTCTCCCAATTTTCATCAGAGCCAATGTATTTCTCTCTGTTTTCCTGATCTCTTAATGAAATTTGAGCAGTAAAGTTTTCAAAACCTAACGAACCGAATACATAAAGTACAAGATCGATAACTTTTTTGAACTCTTCATCTAATTGCTCCGGAGTACAAAAAATATGTGCATCATCCTGAGTAAATCCTCTTACACGAGTTAAACCGTGCAATTCACCAGATTGCTCATATCTATATACAGTACCAAATTCGGCATAACGCTTAGGTAAATCTTTATATGACCAAGGTCTTACATTATAGATTTCACAGTGATGAGGACAGTTCATAGGTTTCAATAAAAATTCTTCGCCTTCAGCAGGAGTATTTATAGGTTGAAAACTATCAGCACCATATTTAGCATAGTGACCAGAAGTTACATAAAGTTCTTTCTGACCAATATGTGGAGTAACTACTTGCTCGTATCCGGCTTTCTTTTGAGCTTTCTTTAAAAACTGTTCTAAACGATCTCTAAGCGCAGCACCTTTAGGTAGCCATAAAGGTAAACCTTGTCCAACTTTTTGAGAAAAAGCAAACAATTCAAGTTCCTTACCTAATTTACGGTGATCACGACGTTTTGCTTCTTCAAGAAGTTCAAGATATTCAGTTAGATCCTTTTGTTTAGGAAAAGAAGTTCCGTAAACACGAGTTAACTGTTTGTTTTTCTCGTCACCTCTCCAGTAAGCACCGGCAACGCTCATGATTTTAAAGGCTTTAATAATTCCGGTATTCGGAATATGTCCACCGCGACATAAATCAGTAAAAGTAGCATGATCACAAAAAGTGATAGTTCCGTCTTCAAGATTCGAAATCAATTCAGTCTTATAAACGTTATCCTTGTACATTGCTAAAGCGTCGGCCTTACTAACCGGACGCATTTTGAATTCGTGTTTTTCTCTTGAAATCTCAAGAACACGATCTTCGATTTTTTTAAAGTCAGCTTCTACAATTTTTTGATCTTCAAAATCAACATCATAATAAAACCCATTAGAAATTGCAGGTCCAAGAGTTAATTTAATTCCAGGATACAATTCCTCTAAGGCTTGAGCCATTACGTGGGAAGTTGAATGCCAGAAAGCTTTTTTGCCTTCCGCATCATTCCAGGTATATAAAATAAGACTACCGTCGGTCGTCAATGGAGTTTCGGTTTCAATTGTTGTACCATTAAAGGATGCTGAAATCACGTTTCTTGCAAATCCTTCACTAATGCTTTTAGCAACCTCCATCGGAGTTACGCCAGAAGCAAACTCTCTAATTGACCCGTCGGGTAAAGTAATCTTAATCATTGTTTATAATTTTGTGAATGCAAATATAACGCATTACTAAAATACATACAATATATATATGCATGTTTATACTATATATATGTAAGGAATAAATATTACCCATAATCTAATGCTTTTCTCTACGTATATATAAGGTGAAAATTATACTGTAATATATAAGTGTGATTTTGTCAGAGCGAAGTCGGAGTTTTTTTATTGAAATTAATATTAATGAGGAGCTGTTCCCGCTGTTCCTTCCAATCTTTTGTGGTGAACCCCACCACAAAAGGATTTTCCCTCCCATCGGGGCTAGGGGAGTTGTTTTCAGGAGAAGTGTTGTTTATATAAGGAGTAAACAGGGAAAAAAGACTTTGTGTCTTAATGCCTTTGTTGCAAAAAGCCAAAAAAGGCATTCAAAAGGATGAAAATCCCGGAAAAGAAGCAGAAAGCAAATGTTTGTAGAGTTCTCAGAAAAGAATGTATTAGTATGTAAAGTCCATAAAAACGGTAGTTCATGAAACAAAAGAATTGAGATAAACACAAACACTACAGAAAATTCCTAGAAACGACAAAAAATATCAAATCGTAAGTTTTGAGTTATCAGAGTGTTAAGAAAAACTTTTGTAAAAGATTAAAATTATATAAAAAAAAGGCTTGTAAATGTAAATAAAGGTGCTATTTTTGCACCCGCAACAGCGATAGACGTTCTAAGAAATACTGACAAGCATACGGATTTTGGAAAGAAAAATTTTTTCAAAAAAAGATTCAAAAAAGCTTGTGAGATTTAAAAACAGAAGTTACATTTGCACCCCGCAAAACACGGAAAGTTCATTGACAGATTGGTAAATAAGAAGTGAAAAAGGAGATTAAAATTTTCTTTAAAAAAACTTCAAAAAACATTTGCCAGTTAGAAATAAGTTTTCTACTTTTGCACCCGCTTTGAAACACAAGCGAAACAAAATTGAAACACGTTCGTAGACATATTGAATTGACAGCCGTTTTGA
>NZ_FRBX01000012.1 GCF_900142715.1 Flavobacterium pectinovorum
TGGTAATAACAACGTTTCCAGTAGATGGTGATTTACAACCAACACTATTTGTTACTCTAAAAGTATAGGTTCCGACCGCAAGACCTGTAACTGTATAACTGGTTCCCGAACCAGATGTTGTAACAGCGCCTGGATTTCTTTCTAATGTCCAGTTACCAGAAGGCATATCAGTTAATGTCACTGTTCCTTGGGCAGTACAGGTTACGGGTGTTGGAGTTCCTGTTGTAGGTGGTGTTAATAAAATAGTTGTTGTTGCAATGTTATCATTATTTGTATCTCCCGAAATATCTTCAATTATATTTAGTGAAGGATCTTTTCCTGTTACTTTTGCTGAATTAACAACCCGGCCAGCGGCCACATCAGCAGCCGTAATTGTATAAGTGCCTGTTAATGTAACTTTATCTCCTGGAGCTAATAAAGCAATTGGATTGCCTGTAATAGTTGGTACCAGTGGATCAGTAACCGTGATATCAGTAATTGGCACATCTCTAGTGTTGGTAACTTCAAAAGTATAATTGATTTTATCGCCTAATTTTCCACAAGATGACATGGAGGCTTTTTTAACAAGACTTAGTTCTGCAATTTTTAATGAATTACTATTAAAAGCAATAAAGGCACAATCTGAACTTCCTGAAAAAGTAACAACAAAGCGATCTACCGATGCTGCATTAGAAGCATTAATGCCAAACGCACTTGCTTCAATTCCCAACATTCTAATGTCTCTTGTCGCTGCAGGACTAAAAGCGACGGCACCATTATCAGCCCTAAATAAATCAAGGCTATAAGTCCCAATTGCTGTAACGGTATCAAATTTTATAGATAAAACAGTTCCTACTGTGTTTCCTGCCGCATCTATAAATTTAAAAGTATCATATTGATTCCCTGGTTCAGCTACCTGAGTTACTATTATATCCGGAATATTATCATTTAAACCGTTCGTATTTATATTATTGGTTCCAATTTTAAATTCGGCTACCCCTGCTTTTATGTTTGCAATACCTGTTCCAAGACTCAAACCATTCGTGCCATCCGTAAGTCTGGAAGCAAGTTCTGCACCTGTAGAAGTTGTTCCGGTTAATGCGGGGCGTAAAAAAGCACTACCTGCTGATTCATCTATCATTGAACCCTGCAGATAATACATATTTGTGTTTAACCCTAAAGTTTGAATTTTCAATGCTCTAAATTTTTGAGCATTAAAAGTTACTCCATTTGTAGTAAGCACATTATCATTAACTCCTGTAGAATAAGTTACGCCGTTCCATGAAAATGCCAGTAAATTATTCTCTCTGTCAGGTCTGTTTCCTGATCCTGTTACAGCATTTGATGTCCAATATCCTTTCCAGTCGGTATGGATTCTTGAGACAGGAATAATGGTACTTTGGCTTAACATATTAAAGGAAACCAGAAAAAAAAGTATTCCTATATTTTTTAAAAATAAAGAACGAATGGTTAAAAGTATTTTTGGGGACATACAATTTAAGTTTGGTTATAGTTTCTTTGGGGATAATTATAATTATTAGTTTTTTGATTTTATTTTTAAAACATGACTACCTGCATTTTGATTATTTATTGCAATTGTCATTATCCAAAAAAATCCAACAACTTTCGCTGTCGGATTTAGTACTAAATTTGAGATATTATCTAAACATTGATTTTACTGTATTTATATGTTCGTTTTCTAATATCACTTTTACAAGAATTATTTGTTGACCAATACCCAGATTGCCTATAGTTAATTGTTTATCATCAACTTGTTTTTTCTTGTATAATAATTTGCCTGAAATATCATAGATATAAACTGTATCAATATTTTCTTTTGATGAATTTATCGTTATCGTTTTATTTTGAACTCCAACTACAACAGTTTCTGCTGTACTTTCAAAATCTCCTGTTCCTAATGTTTTATTTGTATAACGTAGAACAAAACGGTCATTAAAAGTACCTATAGCTGTAGTAAATTTGTAATCGGTTTGAGATAAATTAGTAATTGTTCCTAATGTTTTATCTTCAATAAAAATACTTTTGCTTGCTAAATCACCATCTGCGTTGTCAATTGCAATTGTAAAATCTCCGGCAATTGTAGATGAATATCCTAATGGCACAACATCGCTATTGTCTAGTGGCAAAGCACGTCCCTGAATGGATAATAATGTTGATTCATTATAAATGCTGTAGAAATTCACATAGGCATTCTGATTAAAAACTGCTCCGTCAAAATCGTTATCAAAATCGTTTGTTGCTCCGTCAACATATCCAATTAAAGTTTGCTTAAAAGCACCTTCATCATTGGTTAAATTAAGCCATACACGATGTTTTTCTAAACTTGCCGTTTTAAAGAACTGAGAGTTATTTCCAACAGCACGCATACTATTGTTAAAGTATGCATTACCAGCTGTTTTTGTAACAGCAAAGAATGATTGCCCTGCTGCAATTTTTCCTAGTGGAGCATCAGTGTTGGCTCCTCCTGTTTTTGAACTTTCTGCCTTTGTTGCTATTCCTCCAAGTCTGTTATAAGCAGCATAATCATCCGAGGTATATTTGTTTTTCGTAATTTTTGTATTATGCGTCCAGAAATATATAGTTCCTTCTAAAAATGAATTGTTTGCGTTTGATAAAAATGCATCTGCATCTATTGCTGATGGATATGGATTACCAATTAATTGAGGGCTACCAGCCTTAAGTGCTTCACCAGTTATAATTCCATTATTTGGGATTCCAATAAAATTTACCGGCTGAGCATAAGTAGTTCCTGTCCAATAATCTTTACCATTTGAATAAATGCTATTTGGTTTAGGAACACGAATGATGTATCCTTTTCCTGCTTTCATTACATTATTACCATTTTCAATTGCCCATGAAGTTCCATTATATGACATATACTTGTCACCTAATGTATTAGGAGATAATACTTTTAATTTTTGTCCTATAACAGGAGATGACCAATAAGTATAATCAAAGTTTTTCATCGGAGTCGAAATACGTTCCATTTGAAACGAATCAGCAGATCCTGTATATGTGGCAGTATTATTTGTTTGTACTAATGATCCGTTGTTTTTTATAACAAGTTTAGCATTTGTATTTACAACAATGTTTTCGTTAACCGTTAATGTTAAATCAGCAGGTATTGTAAAAGTTTTACCTGCAGCTACTGTACAAGAACAAACTTCCAGATTTCCCGTTAAGGTTAAGTCATTATTTACAATTATTGAAGAACCTGTTGGAATTATATTCGTCGATCCGTCATACACAGAAGGGGCATCAATAAAATTAATGGCAACATTTGCATCTCCACCATCTTCTCTTAAACGCACTTCAACTTTTGAGCTAGCGTTTAAAGGATACGTTTGCCCATTATTAATTAATGTTGATGCAGTAGTATACCCATTTTGAGTAAAGATTTTTGTGCCATCTATATAAATTTCAGCAACATCATCACAGTTTACTAATTGTATTTGGTAGCGTCCACAAGCAAATCCCTGGCGTTTATATGTAATTGCAAATTGATCTACATCTATTGGAGCTCCTTGCCAGCCTGAGTAATAAGAAGGCGATTTTGTTTTGTTCCAGAATGTCTGCGTGTTGATACTTAAATTAGAATCTACGTAAGTACCTGCATAACTTGCTGCTACTAATGAAATGTCCGGAAGTGTAAAACCATAAACGTTCCATTTATAATCTCCAAACGGAAAAGTAGTATCGCCTTTTATAGCACCGTACGAAAATGAAACTCTCGCAGCTTGTGCATTCTCATAATATTCTAGTGCAAAATTATGCGTTCCGGCTGTTAAAGTATATTGTGCAGCGTATCTGATATAACTATGATCGCCCCATGAATTTGTAGGGCTCATCGTAACCAAATTTCCATCAATATACAGTCGAACACCGTCATCTCCTCCAATATTAAAACTGTAAGTTTCAGTTGTTGCTACGTTAGTTTGCATTAAATAACGAACAAAGAATTTATCGCTTGGTGCAGTACCGCAAAAGTTGTTTGCTTCTACAGTTGCATCTCCGGTAATTGTACTTTCACCAACATTTCTGTCAAAAATTGATTTTTCGGCTATAGATCCTACATATGTTGTCGCGGCAGGTGCATTACCTGTATAAGTATAAACAAACCCTTTCCAGTAGTTAATTCCTGGAGTTGGCGTAGCAGTACATAATGGCGCTGTTCCATTTACATAAACAGTTGCAGAAGAATAATTTGAATTTGCATTACGTAATGTGTATGTAAATGTAGCTGTTCCCGTAAAATTACTTGCCGGCGTAAAAGTGATGTTAGTTGTACCGTTTACAGTTACAGTTCCGTTTGAAGGTTGTGTAACAGTAATTGCTTGTAAAGCAGAACCACCAACAACATCATTTGCTAAAATTGGAATTACAACAGCTGCGTTAATTGGAGTTGATATAAAATCATCGTTTGCAGTTAGGGTGTTAACGTCTTTTACTGTACCGGTTATATATGGACCTTCACTATTACCATTTCCATTTTTTATTTCGAAAGTATTATACGTGCTATAAACATAAAACCTTACATAAACAGTTTCTGTAGTAAGTACCGGATTTGTATCTGAAGAAAAAGTACCGCTTAAATTTGTCCAATCCGTAGCACTATTTGTTTCAGGAATCAAGGCTTTAACTCCTGTTGCAAAATTGACATCTTTCGAATATCTAACCTGGAATTTCTGACCGTCTGCTCCTCTGTAAATAAAGCTAAATTGCTTTAAAGTTAATTGATGATTGGAGTCAGGATTTATTTTAAATTGAATGTATTTGTTCGCATCGTAACTACCTCCATTTTCCGATGGGTTTGGCCAGCTTCCGGTTTGAAAAAAAGCTGTAGTTGTATTTTGATATTGATAATTTAATGATGCGCCGGTAGCTGTTATTGGTGAGTTTGAATCAACATAGGCATTTGTAACCGGATTAAAACTATTTGAAGCTCCGTTCCAAAGAGACAATGTATTATTTGTATTATCAGCAATTGTTATTTTTACAGTAGCTGTTGAAGTTTCGCTTGCATTTGATATTGTATAATTAAAAGTCGTAGAACCCGTAAAACCTACTGTAGGATTAAAAGTTATTGTTTTATCCGGGTTAATAATTGCAGTTCCTGTTGATGCTGATGGCGGAGTAGAAATTACAAGTGAAGTAACATTTTCTTTCTTTACGTCGTTATTTAACGGATTGATATTGACTGCTAATTCTTTTTTTGTGTCTACATAATCATTTATAGCCAAAATTTTAGCAGAGTCAAAGTTTGTTATCGTTCCTCTTAAAAGAGGTATGATATTGGTATTTTTTGTGCCAGTTTTTATTTCAAAGGTATTGTAAGTGCTATAAGAATAAATTCTGATGTAAACAGTTTCGGTACTTAGTACAGGATTTATTTCTGTAGAAAAACTTGGGCTATAAGTCGTCCAGGAACTTGGAGATGCTGTTTCGGCAACTAAATCCTTAACTCCAGTTGCAAAAGTAGCGTCTTTAGAGTACTTAATTCTAAATTTTCCAGATCCAGATCGGCATTCAAAAGTAAAAGTGCTTAAGTCGGCTTTATAATTTGTATTTGGTTTTATTGCAAATTGTACATATTTGGCAGGATCATACTCGCCACCTTTATCTGCCGGAGTTGGCCAGTTTCCTGTTTGAAAAAACACACTATCATCATTTTCATAAATATAAGATAAACTTGCACCGTTTGATGTTACATTTTGGCCAGTTACTGTACTTGCAATATTTGTAGATATAAATTGATTACTATTTGATGCTGCATCCCATTTTACTAAGTCAACCTGACTAAATCCAAAAAAAGGTAAAAATAAAAATAAAAGTAAAGTTTTCTTCATGTTAAATGTTTTCTATCAGGTTGTTATGCTGGCATAATAAATTGACCGAGCAAAGATAGATACATCTACGTGTTTGTTTGAAAAAGGGTTTTGAGAAGCACTATTTAATCGATGAAACGTTAAAAAAGTCGTTGAAATACATCGAAAAAAACAACAATTCGTGTTATTTCCTATAAAACAGTGAAGTTAAAAATAAGAAAAATCGCTAATATAAACGGAAATGAGTGTAATTTTTTGGAGTAATTATCAAAAAAACGTCAGATATGGTGAATTATCCTCAAAATAATGATTTTCTGACATTCCTTAAATTCATTCAAATTATAGGTTTTTTACGATTGTTATTTGAAATACAAAAGAGATTTTCCTCACAAGCTTTTTAAAGTGAAAAATCACTACAAATTTTGTTCAAAATCTTTCAGTTTATCATAAACCAAATTACTTTCATAACCTCTTCTTAATAAATAATCACAAAATTTCTTTCGCTTTTTCAGAGTATTTTTTTCACTTATACTATGCCAACATCTTTCAGAAAGTTCATCAAATGTGTTTTGGTATTCTTCAGCAGAAATTTCCTTTAAAGCCAAAGTTATATTAGCATTAGAAATTTGCCTGAATTTCAACTCATTTGTAATTCTGATTTTACCCCAATGTTTAATACGATGCTTTCCTCGGGCAAAACTGCATGCAAAACGGGTTTCATTTAAAAAATTTTCCTGAATTAAGTGAACAATAATTTGATCCATCTCTTCGGTAGTCATTTTCAAATCATATAGTTTGGAAGTTACTTCAGCATGACAACGCTCCTGATAGGCACAAAAGTGTTCTAATTTTTGTATTGCTTCTTTGATTGTCATAGGGTTACAGCAAAATTGATAGTGTGAAAATATTAAATATTTTTAGTTAAAAGTAAGAATTTACAACTAAACACTTAATTTTTTAAGAAAACAAAGATAGAAAATTTCTAAATATGTAATTCTTGTAAGTAAATATTACTTTTATTGACATAAATATCTTTAATTCAGTAACTTAGGTACTGTTCGTTTTTAAGAAAAAAGTATATATAATCATTTACTGAAATCAATGTCCTTTTTTCTTAAAGATAGTACAGGTAAATAATTTGTTAAACTCTTAAACACCACTATTATGAAGCTAAAACTATCTTTATTATTTTCTATTATCTATGCTTCTTTATGGGCTCAGCCTCCACACACATTCACAGCCAATGGCTCATTAGTAGTCCCTGCGGGAGTTACAAGTATGGCAGTTCAGGCTTGGGGAGGTGGCGGAGCCGGAGGTGGAGCTGCTGGCGCTGGAGTACTTTTGGGAAGGGGTGCTGCAGGTGGCGGAGGTGGAGCTTATGCAGCGGCTAATATTACAGTTGTTGCAGGTAACACTTTATCGGTCTCAGTTGCAGGAACTACTGCAGGAGCACTTGGTAATGGAAACACTGGAGGAAGTTCTACTATTTTAGGTTTTGAAAGCTCTATTTTTGCAGCAGGAGGTACAGGAGGTGGTGCAAATACTACCGGTAATACTCCTACAGGAGGTCCAGGAGGCACGACAAGCGCCTCGGTTGGAACAACAAAAAATCCTGGTACAAATGGAGGAAATGGAAGTTCTGCTCTTCTATCGCTAGGACTTACCTCTGGTGCAGGTGGAACAGGAGCTACACCAGGAGGAGGAGCTGGAGGAGCTGCGATCTCAAGTTTAATTTTAGGTAATGGTACCGGAAATGCGGGAACCCCACCTGGTGGTGGAGGTTCAGGGGCCATTAATTCTGCTTTAGGTGCTGCCCAGATTGGAGGTACAGGAGCACGTGGTCAGGTAATTGTTACCTATACCTGTCCTACTTATCAAATTAACGCAACTTCAGCAGCAAATGTTTGTGTCACATCAGGAACTTCTGAAGTAACAATCACATCTTCCGCTACCTTTTTACCGATAGGGGTTTATACTGTAACTTACAATCGTAGCAGTCCAGCCGGAACTGCCTTAACAGCGCCAATGACAATCACTACAGCAGGTACAGGAACCTTTACTGCTGGTGGTTTTACAACTCTTGGAACAAGCGACATAACTATTACATCATTAAGATCTGGTGTTTGTGTTTCTAATACAAATACAAATAATACTGCAACTGTTACTGTATCTCCTGCATCTGTAGGAGGATCAGTTAATGGTGGTACAACAATTTGTAGTGGTTTCCCAAGTGCTCAATTAACTTTAAGTGGACATACAGGAACTGTTGTGAAATGGCAATCTTCTGTAAGTCCATTTTCAACATGGGCAGATATTGCAAATACATTAACAACTTATACTTCAGGATCACTTACTCAAACAACTCAGTTTAGAGCAATTGTGCAAAGTGGAACATGTGCATCTATAGAGTCAAATTTTACAACCGTAATAGTAAACCCTTTGCCTACAATTACTTTGGGTACTATCTCACCCGTTTGTGCAACTGGACTTGCTCAAAATACAACTTTAGCATATACCGGTACGACACAATCACCAACAACTTACAGCATTGTCTGGAACGCATCTCCTGCCAATACTTTTGCAGCAGTTACTGATGCTACTTTAAGTGCAAGTCCGATTAGTATTGCCGTACCTGCTGGAACGGCTGCCGGAACTTATACCGGAACTATAACTGTCAAAAATGCGAATTCTTGTACTTCAAGTCCGGGAGTAGCTTTTAGTGTTGTTGTCAATCCTTTGCCAACCATAACTCTTGGTACAGTTGCACCAGTTTGTGCAACAGGATTTGCCCAAAATACAACTTTAGCATATACAGGAACGACACAAACTCCAACAACTTACAGCATTGTCTGGAACGCATCTCCTGCTAATACTTTTGCAGCAGTTACTGATGCTACTTTAAATGCGAGTCCAATTTTAATAGCAGTACCAACAGGAACGGCTGCAGGAACTTATACGGGAACAATAACTGTCAAAAATGCGAATTCTTGTACTTCGAGTCCGGGAGTAGCGTTTAGTGTAGTTGTCAATCCTTTGCCTACTATAACTCTTGGTACAGCAGCTCCGGTGTGTGCAACGGGACTCGCTCAAAATACAACTTTAGCATATACGGCAACTACAAATTCACCCACAACATACAGCATTACCTGGAATGCATCTCCTGCGAATAGTTTTGTAGCGGTTACAAACGCAACTTTAAATGCTAGCCCAATTTCAATAGCAGTTCCTGCAGCAACTGCACCCGGAACTTATACTGGAACCTTGACTGTAGCAAATGCTAATTCTTGTGTTTCCAGTTCTGGTGTAGCTTTTAGTGTTGTTGTCAATCCTTTGCCAACCATTACCTTGGGTACAGTTGAGCCTGTATGTTCAAGTACAAGTTCTCAAAATACAACTTTAGCTTATACAGCAACAACAAATTCTCCAACAACCTATAGCATTGTTTGGAATGCTTCTCCTACGAATAGTTTTGTAGCGGTTACAAATGCAACTTTAAATGCTAGCCCAATTTCAATAGCTGTTCCTGCAGGTACCGCACCCGGAACTTATAGTGGGACTTTGACCGTAGCAAATGGTAATTCATGTGTTTCCAGTTCTGGTGTGGCTTTTAGTGTTGTTGTTAATCCTTTGTCAACGATAACTCTTGGTACAGTTGCACCAGTTTGTGCAACAGGTCTTGCCCAAAACACAACTTTGGCTTATACTGCGACTACGAATTCTCCCACAACTTATAGCATTGTCTGGAACGCATCTCCTGCCAATACTTTTGCAGCAGTTACAAACGCAACTTTAAATGCGAGTCCGATTTCAATAGCTGTTCCTGCCGGAACTGCCGCTGGAACCTATACAGGAACCTTGACTGTAGCAAATGCTAATTCTTGTGTTTCCAGTTCTGGTGTTGCTTTTAGTGTTGTTGTTAATCCTTTACCAACCATAACTCTTGGTACAGTAGCACCGGTTTGCGCAACTGGACTTGCCCAAAACACAAGTTTAACTTATACGGGAACGACACAAACACCAACAACTTATAGTATTGTTTGGAATGCTTCACCTGCCAATACTTTTGCAACTGTTACTAATGCAACTTTAAATGCAAGTCCAATTAGTATTGCTGTACCTGCGGGAACGGCTGCTGGAACTTATACCGGAACAATAACTGTCAGCAATGCAAATTCTTGCACTTCTAGCGCGGGTGTTGCTTTTAATGTAGTTGTCAATCCGTTGCCAACAATAACTCTTGGTACGGTCGCAGCTGTTTGTGCAACAGGTCTTGCTCAAAATACAACATTAGCTTATACAGCAACGACAAATTCCCCAACAACCTATAGCATTGTCTGGGATGCTTCACCTGCCAATACTTTTGCAGCGGTTACTAATGCATCATTAACCGCAAGTCCAATTTCAATAGCCGTTCCTGCTGGTACTGCACCCGGAACTTATACTGGAACCTTGACTGTAGCAAATGCTAATTCTTGTGTTTCAAGTTCTGGTGTAGCTTTTAGTGTTGTTGTTAATCCTTTACCAACCATTACCTTGGGAACAGTTGCGCCTGTATGTTCAAGTGCAAGCTCTCAAAATACAACTTTAGCTTATACAGCAACAACAAATTCTCCAACAACATATACAATTGTATGGGATTCTTCTCCTACGAATAGTTTTGTGGCGGTTACCGATGCAGCATTAACAACTAGTCCAATTTCGATAGATGTTCCTGCCGGAACTGCACCCGGAACTTATACTGGAACCTTGACTGTAGCAAATGGTAATTCATGCGTTTCTAGTCCGGGAGTGGCTTTTAGTGTATTGATAAATGAATCACCTTCAGCTCCAATTATTGGAGCTATAACACCTGCATCATGTACGGTTGCCACAGGTAGTATCGCTTTAAGCGGATTGCCTGTCGGAGGAACACTAACGTTATATCCTGGTGAAATAATAGAGCCTTATTCAGGAACAACTGTTACTATTTCCGGACTTTCATCCAATACTTACGCTTTTACAGTAAGTAATGGGATTTGTACTTCGGTAATTTCTGCAAATGCGGTCGTGCCCAGTCTAGTTACAAATACCTACACCACTTCATGGTCTAATGGAACACCTACAGCGGATCAGGACATTATTTTTGCGGGAGACTTTATCTCAGCTGGCGGTGGTGTTGGAGATATTACAGCTTGTAGCTGTACTGTAAACACAGGAGTAAGTGTTACAATTCAAGCTTTAGATACTCTTACGTTAACGAATTCATTATCAAATAATGGAGGAAGTGTAACTTTTGAAAATAATGCCAGTTTATTACAAATAAATAATGCTATCAATACAGGTAATATTACTTATCAACGAACTACTACTCCAATTCTTAGGGGAGATTTTGTTTATTGGTCAACACCTGTAAATCCGCAAAGGCTTATTGATGTTTCTCCTTTAACTTTGGGTGATAAATATTTTTCTTATAATGGAGATCGTTGGGCAATCATCAATCGAAACAGTTATATGTTAATTGGAAAAGGGTACAGTATTCGTGCTCCTCAGAATTATTCACTTACTAATAAAGTTACTTTTACGGCTTCTTTTATCGGTCAGCCAAATAATGGTGATTTATTTGGAGAAACTGTATCAGCGGGTAAATTTTATTTAATTGGAAATCCGTATCCATCTGCTTTAGATGCAAATCTTTTTTTAAGCGCAAATCTTTTTTTAGACGGAACTCTATACTTCTGGACACATAATACTCCTGTGGTTTTAGTAGGTGCTTACCGATATAATTCGGATGATTATGCCAGTTATAATTTTACTGGTGGTGTTGGTATAGGAACACCAGCACCAACGGGAACACCACAAAATAACGACAGTACTCCAACCGGTAAAATCGGGGCGGGTCAATCTTTCTTTGCAACCGCTAATAATGCAGGAACAGTTGCATTTACCAATAATATGCGATTGGGAGGAATTGACAATTCTCAGTTTTTTAAACCTGAAAATAATTCAAATTCAGCATTACCTGAAAGACATCGATTATGGTTAAATATGACTAATAGCGAAGGAGCCTTTAAGCAAATGCTGATTGGTTACATTGAAGGAGCAACTAATGATTTTGAAAGCAAATACGATGGCGTAACATTTGATGGTAATCCGTATTTGGATTTTTATAGTATCGCAAATGATAATAAATATGTAATTCAGGGCCGATCCTTGCCGTTTACAGATAAAGATATTGTTCCATTAGGATACAGAAGCACTATTGCCGGCGATTTTACAATTTCGATAGATCATGTTGATGGCGATTTACGCAATCATGCTATTTATATTGAAGATAAAGTCACAAATACAGTTCATAATTTAAAGAGCAGCAATTATACATTTTCAACTGCAACGGGAACTTATACAGATCGTTTTGTATTGACTTATGTAAACAAAACATTAGGTTTGGGAGAATTTGAGGCGAACGATAAAAATGTTTTGGTTGCTGTGCATAATAAGGTAATTACTATTACATCTGGTACTGAAAAAGTAGACACAGTTTATATTTATGATCTTACTGGTAAAATGATTTATAAAACAGCAAATTTATCAGATACAGTGGTGAAAATTGACAATTTGAAAGTCAAAAATCAGGTTTTATTAGTGAAAGTAATTTTAGATACGAACGAAACAAAAACATATAAAATAGTTTACTAAAAAGCAATAATACAGCGAAAAGTCCACTTGTTATAGACGAGTGGACTTTTTTTTTGCGAAAAAATCAAAAAAATGAAGGTATAAAAAGTAGGGTTTTTAAAGCAATCGTTTTTTTGTTAACACAAAAAAATGCATTTGGTCGGTAATTGATGCTATTTGTCGGAAAAGTTAATTTTTAAAATAAAATACTTGTAATAAACTGTTTTTTACACTTTATTTGGACTAGAATAATCTTAAAAGGAATACTTTATTTTAAAAAGTTCTGATATTTAAAGAGTTAGCTTTTTTTGAAAGTTGAATGTGTTTTTAATGTATTTATTTCAAAATTTTGTTTGTAAATAAATGCTTTCAAAATGTTAAAATTTATTTTAACATTAACATTTGAAAACCATTCTAATCATAAAATCGTAAGTGATTAAATATCAATGTTTTTTATTTTTTAAAGAATACTGATAAGTTTTTTTCAAAATGTAATCACAAATACCACTACTATATGATTAGAAAACTACTTTTACTCATTATTTTTATTATTTTCCCTGTCCTGACTTTTGGACAATCGATTTGGACAAATCCAATTACCGGGACAAATCCAGGACTAACTAGCCCATATACAAGTGGGGAAACTAAAAATGCAAATATTTCAGTATCAGGAATAAGTCGAACTGGAGTTTCTGGTGCAAATGGAAACAATAGCTATACTACAGGTAATTGGAATAATGGCTTTACTTCCACTAAGTATATCGAATTTATTCTAACACCAAATAATGGATATAAAATAGATTTTATAAGTCTTCAATATACTGGTCAAACAGGTGGTGGTGGATCGGGAACTGCACCCTCAAGTTTTGCTGTTAGATCCAGTGTAGATAATTTTACTGCAGATATTGGCTCGGCGGTTGTAGGAACAAATACTATTTCATTATTAGGAGCTTCATATCAAAACATAGGTACAGCTATAACTTTTAGAATATATGCATGGGGGGGTACAAATGCCACTAAGACATATGCTATCAATGATTTTACATTTAATGGTACAGTTTGCTCCTCTCCAATTACTACAGGAGCATCTATCTGTCAGGGAGGTACAGGTTCTTTAACTTCAACAACAAATGGAGTTACTGCAAACACATTTACAGGTTCTTGGAATGCTGCAACAGATGCTACAGCATCTATACCTACAACCTCAATGAACAATAACACAAACTGTGGTTTTGTAGCAGGGATTGTTAGAAATTACACGGCAACAAGTTTTACTGTTAGTACAACAGGAGTTTACACTTTTAAAATGACAGATACCAATGCTTATGATGGTATGGCATATATTTATTCAGGAAACTTTACACCAGGGACATGTCCTGGCGGAGGTAACTGGATAATTGGCGATGATGATAATTCAGGACTAAATGCCGAACCAAGAATGACTCCTACTTTAATTGCAGGAGTAGTGTATACTTTGATCTCTACTACTTATAATAACTCGTCGGGTACTTATAGTGGTGACTATACTTGGACTGTCACGCCGCCAGCAGGAGGTCAAGTTACAACATCGCCAGTTAGTTGGTATACAGCTGCAACAGGGGGCACGCCTATTGGCGGAGGTTCTCCTTTCAATCCGGTTGGAGTTGCTGGTTCTGGTTTAGCTAATACTAATACAGTTGGCACAACTACATATTATGCTGCGTCAGGAGGATCTTGCGCAAGAACTCCTACAACTTTTGTAATTAATGGAGACACTCCAACTACATCATTAGGCACATATACTTTTTGTATCGATAATAGCATGACACAAACTACAGCAAATGCAACTGCAGGTCAATATGCTTTAGTTAATGTTGTTAAGGGATATAACTACACATTTGCAGTTGGAAATGTTTTCGCTAGTAATAACGAAAAACTTAATATTTTAGATGCTGCTACAGATTTAGAAGTTAGCCCTACTGCTAATAATACTACTGCTTCAGGAGCTACAATTTCTAATTGGGTAGCACCATTTTCCGGCCAGATAAAAGTTGTTTTATCAACAGGGAGTTGTTCAAATATTGGAATTGCGGGTACCGGTGGAATTGCTTTGACGTTAAATTCAATTGGTGATACACAAGAAACTCAAAATGAATTTGGCACTAATACCTGGGTAGGACATATTTACAATGCTGGAGGGGCTTCTCCAGAACCGTTTGTCACAGCTAATTATGCTGGAACTTACAACATAGCTACTGAAACTATTAATGAAGGTTTTGGAGGTGATGGAAATTGTTTCCCTGTTTACTCAAATGGAGTTCAGAGAGCAAGCATTTTTACTGAAGGATTTGCAGTAAGATATAAAATGAAAACTACTAAGTCAGGTTGTTATTTAATTACAATGACGGGCGATGATGGTATACGTTTGTTTTTAAATGGGACAAAAGTCTTTGATAGATGGGTTGAACAAGGTTCTACTACTTATAACAATGTTTTAGTGAATCTGGATGGAGATGACGATCTTGTATTTGATTATTATGAAAATGCAGGAGGAAATGTCGTAGGCTTTTCTATGGCAGCATTCAATGCAGGTGCAAATACTATTACCGCTCCGGCAACTGTTACTTTTTGCAGCAATGGTGATCCGGCTGTTATAGAGGGATCATTACAATATAACTCAAACGATGCAAATTTTCAAAATCCGCAACTTAATTTCCAATGGCAGATTTCTACAGATGGAAGTAGTTACACAGATATATCTGGTGCTAATGGCAGAACTTATGATCCACCAGCGATTATAAATAATACTGCTGCAAATATTGTAAGAAGGTTTAAAAGATTAGTTACTTTAAATACTGCCAATGTTCCTAACATTAACAATGTAAGAACAAGTTGCTTATATAATGAAAGTAATATTGTAACAATTACAACTACACCAACAGCAGTTATTTCTGCTACTACTGCATCGACATGTACTGGTGTTGCCTTTACAGTAACTCCAACTGGAACAATTCCTGCAGGAACAACCTACAGTTGGGGAATTCCAACAGTAACGGGAGGAATTACTGGCGGTACAGCAAGTACAGGATCACCAACTAGTATTACAGGAACACTTTTAAATCCTTCTGCTACTGCTCAGACCGCTACATATACAGTGACCCCAACCTCTGCGGGTTGTGCGGGTGCTACTTTTACAGTAACTGTTACGGTTAATCCTTTACCAACACCAACATTTACTGCCCAGCCTGCAGCATCAACTTGTATTGGTACTTCTGTTACTTATACTACACAAGGTGCAATGTCCAATTATGTTTGGGGATTCCCGGGAACCGCAGGAACAGATTATACAATTGTTTCTGGTGGAACTAGTGCTGATAATACGGTTACTTTAAGATATCTAACAGCTGGAAGTAAAACAGTTACGATTAATTATACAACTGTTCCTAATAGTTGTACAGCAACTTCAGCGACATCTTCATCTGCAACTACTGTAAATGCGTTACCAACGCCAACATTTACTGCCCAGCCTGCAGCATCAACCTGTATTGGTACTTCTGTTACTTATACTACACAAGGGGCAATGTCCAATTATGTTTGGGGATTACCGGGAGTAGCAGGAACAGATTATGCAATTATTTCAGGAGGAACTAGCAATGATAGTTCAGTAACGTTGAGATATTTAACAACAGGAAGCAAAACAGTAACTATTAATTATACAACTGTTCCTAATAGTTGTACAGCGACTTCAGCGACATCTTCATCTGCAACTACTGTAAATGCGTTACCAACACCAACATTTACTGCCCAGCCTGCAGCATCAACCTGTATTGGTACTTCTGTTACTTACACTACACAAGGTGCAATGTCCAATTATGTTTGGGGATTCGCGGGAACCGCAGGAACTAATTATACAATTGTTTCTGGTGGAACTAGTGCTGATAATACGGTTACTTTAAGATATCTAACAACTGGAAGTAAAACAGTAACTATTAATTATACAACTGTTCCTAATAGTTGTACAGCAACTTCGGCGACATCTTCATCTGCAACTACTGTAAATGCGTTACCAACGCCAACATTTACTGCCCAACCTGCAGCATCAACTTGTATTGGTACTTCTGTTACTTACACTACTCAAGCGGCAATGTCTACCTATGTGTGGGGATTTCCGGGAACTGCAGGAACAGATTATACAATTGTTTCTGGTGGAACTAGCGCTGATAATACAGTAACTTTAAGATATCTAACATCTGGAAGTAAAACAGTAACGATTAATTATACAACTGTTCCAAATAGTTGCACAGCAACTTCAGCAACATCTTCATCTGCAATTACAGTAAATGCGTTACCAACAACACCAAGTATAGCAGTACAAACAGAGGTTAACTGTACTACTTCGGGAAGTGTAACATTAAATAATTTACCTGCAGGTAACTGGACAATAAATCAAACTGGTTTCGTTTCAAATACAATTAATAACACAGGAACTAGCTATACAGTTACAGGTCTTGCAGCCGGAACATACAGATTTACAGTAAGTAATGGGACTTGTACTTCATCAGTTTCTTCAGATGTTACAATCCTCG
>NZ_FRBX01000005.1 GCF_900142715.1 Flavobacterium pectinovorum
AACAACCCGACAAACTGTGATAGTGCGACTTCAATAATTGTTGTTACAGGCGGTGTATTAATCGCAAACCCTGATGCAGTAGTTTCTGTAGTTGCCACAAACCAGCCACAAACTGTGGTAAATGTTTTTGACAATGATACAAACAACAGCATCGCTGTTGTACCAAATGACGTCAACTTAACAATAGTAACAGCAGATCCAACAGGATTTTTAACTTTAAACCCTGACGGAACCGTAACCTTGGGAGCAAACGCACCTTCAGGAACTTACGAAATTGTGTATCAAATCTGTGAGAAATTAAACCCTTCAAATTGCAGTTCGGCTTCAGTAAAAGTAACAGTTGGTACGCCGGTTATTGATGCAGTGGAAGAAACAACAGCAGCTGTAGTTAATGGAGTTCTTGGCGGAACAACAGAATCGTTAATTGCCAATGATACCTTAAATGGAAACCCAGTTGTTATCGGAACAAATCCAGGAGAAATAAAACTTTCAGGAGTAATGCTTCCAACAGGATTCGTATTAAATTCAGACGGAACCATAACTGTGCCGGCAAGTACTCCGGCAGGAAATTATAATGTAGAATACAAAATTTGCGAGATCAATAACCCTACAAACTGTGACAGTGCAACTTCAATAATTGTTGTTACAGGCGGTGTATTAATCGCAAATCTTGATGCAGGAGCTTTGGTAGTTGCTACAAACCAGCCACAGACTGTGGTAAATGTTTTTGATAATGATACAAACAACGGCATCGCTCTTGTGCCAAATGACGTCAACTTAACAATAGTAACAGCAGATCCAACAGGATTTTTAACTTTAAACCCTGACGGAACCGTAACCTTGGGAGCAAACGCACCTTCAGGAATTTATGAAATCGTGTATCAAATCTGTGAGAAACTAAACCCGACAAATTGCAGCTCGGCTTCAGTAAAAGTAACAGTTGGCACACCAGTTATCAATGCAGTGGAAGAAACAACAACAGCTGTAGTTAATGGAGTTGTTGGCGGAACAACAGAATCGTTAATTGCCAATGATACCTTAAATGGAAACCCAGTTGTTATCGGAACAAATCCAGGAGAAATAAAACTTTCAGCGGTAACGCTTCCAACAGGATTTCTATTAAATGCAGACGGAACCGTAACTGTGCCGGCAAGTACTCCGGCAGGAAATTATAATGTAGAGTACAGAATTTGCGAGATCAATAATCCGACAAACTGTGACAGTGCAACTTCAATAATTGTTGTTACAGGCGGTGTATTAATCGCAAATCTTGATGCAGGAGCTTTGGTAGTTGCTACAAACCAGCCACAAACTGTGGTAAATGTTTTTGATAATGATACAAACAACGGCATCGCTGTTGTACCAAATGACGTCAACTTAACAATAGTAACAGCAGATCCAACAGGATTTTTAACTTTAAACCCTGACGGAACCGTAACCTTGGGAGCAAATGCACCTTCAGGAATTTATGAAATCGTTTACCAAATCTGTGAGAAGCTAAATCCGGCAAATTGCAGTTCGGCTTCAGTAAAAGTAACAGTTGGCACACCAGTTATCAATGCAGTTGAAGAAACAACAACAGCTGTAGTTAATGGAGTTCTTGGTGGAACAACAGAATCGTTAATTGCCAATGATACCTTAAACGGAAATCCGGTTGTTATCGGAACAAATCCTGGAGAAGTAAAGCTTTCAGCGGTAACATTTCCAACAGGATTTGTATTGAATGCAGACGGAACTGTAACTGTACCGGCCAATACTCCGGCAGGAAACTATAATGTAGAATACAAAATTTGCGAGATCAATAATCCGACAAACTGTGACAGTGCAACTTCAATAATTGTGGTTACAGGTGATGGACTTCAGGCAAATCCTGATGTAATTCCTTCAGTTGTGGAATCAAAACTGCCCCAGGTTCTTGTGAATGTTTTTGATAATGATACAAACAACGGAATTGCTGTGGTACCTAATGATTTAAACTTAACAATTGTAACGGCAGATCCAACAGGTTTCTTAACCGTAGGTTCTGATGGAGTAGTAAATTTAGGAGCAAACGCACCTTCAGGAACTTATGAACTTACCTATCAAATCTGTGAGAAACTAGATTCAAAAAACTGCAGCCAGGCTATTGTACGTGTTAAAGTTAATGCAGTTATGCCAGTTACTCCTGCAACGCCAATTGTTGCTAATAATGATGGACAAGTTTTTGTAGACGGAATCAATGGGCAATTAGCTTTCATCAATATTTTAGATAATGACCTATTAAACGGTTTGCCTGTAAATGAATCAGATGTTGTGATTTCAAATACACCAAATTCTTATTTTGAATTTAATTCAGACGGAACGGTAAATGTATTACCAAATACACCTGGAGGAAGTTATACATTAACATACCAAATCTGCGAAAAAGCAAATTCAACAAATTGTGCTACAGCAACATTAAGTGTTTTTGTTGAAGTTCCGGCAATTGCAATTATTAAAACAGCAATTTTCAATGACGAAAATAAAGACGGATATGCAAATGCAGGAGAGACAATTACCTATAAATTCAAAATAACAAATACAGGTAATGTTCCTTTAATGAAAATTATAGTTTCGGATTTATTACCAGGAATTATACTTTCAGGAGATGCAATTGATTTAGGTGTAAACGAATCTGATGAAAATAATTTTACAGCTATTTATAAGATAAACCAAAGTGATATCAATGGTGGAAGTGTAAGCAATCAGGCAATTGTGCAAGGAAAAAGTGCAGCAGGAGTTGTAGTTGAGGATAAATCAGATGATTCTAATAACATGGAAGATAAACCTACAGTTTTACCATTAAATGGTTGTCAGATAACAGTTCTTAATGGATTCTCTCCAAATGGAGATAGTAAAAACGAGAGATTTTATATTCAGGGCTTAGAATGTTATCCTGAGAATACAGTTGAAATATACAACCGTTGGGGAGTTTTAGTTTTTGATATTGATCACTATAACAATGAAGACAGAGCTTTTTTTGGATATTCTGCAGGACGAACAACCATGAAACAATCAGAAGGATTACCTGTTGGGACTTATTTCTATATTCTGAAATATAGAGACAGTGAGTCAAATCAACATGAAAAATCAGGTTACTTATATATCAATAAATAAAAAAATATGCAGCTTAGTTTAGCTAAGCCGTTTTTAAAACTTATTAAATGAAAAAATTAATTTTAGTTTTTATGTTTTTTTCAGTTGTGTGTTCAGCGCAACAAGATGCACAATATACACAATACATGTACAATACCATAGAAATTAATCCGGCTTATGCAGGATCACGAGGCGTTTTAAGTGTTTTTGGTTTATATCGTACGCAATGGGTTGGTCTTGATGGCGCTCCGGAAACGAGTACTTTTTCTATAAATACACCATTAAATAATAAGAAATTAGGGTTGGGAGTTTCATTGGTAAATGATAAAATCGGGCCAACAAACGAAAATACATTGTCGGCTGATTTCTCTTATAGTATTCAAACTTCCGAATCGGCTAAGCTTTCCTTTGGTATAAAAGGAACAGCAAATCTTTTTAATATTGATTTAAACAAATTAAGTTTTGAAGATCAGGATGATCCGCAATTTCAGGACTTAAAAAATAAGTTTACTCCAAATGTGGGCGCCGGTATTTATTGGCATTCTGATAAAGCATATTTAGGATTATCTGTTCCTAATTTTATTCAGACAAATCGCTATAATGATAATGATATTGCCATTTTTAAAGACAAAATTAACTACTATTTTATAGCGGGTTATGTGTTTAATTTAGATCGTTTAGAGTATATAAAATTCAAACCTGCCATATTAACAAAAATGGTAGAAGGAGCGCCTTTGCAGGTTGATGTTTCGGGTAATTTTATGTTTAATGATAAGTTTGTTGTAGGTCTTGCTTATCGCTGGAGCGCTTCAGTAAGTGCGTTGGCAGGTTTTCAGGTTACAAATGGTTTGTACATCGGGTATGGTTACGATCATGAAACTACTAATTTACGAAAATACAATTCAGGTTCACATGAAATTTTCCTGCGCTTTGACTTTTTAAATAATTATAATAGAATGACATCACCAAGATTCTTTTAAGCAATTTAAATATGAAGATTAAAAATTTACTTTATACCTTTTTGTTATTTAATTTTTTTCTTAATGCAAATGCTCAAAGTTTAAGCGTAAGGCAGGCAGATAAAAAGTATAATAATTATGCTTACGCTGATGCAATAAAATTATACGAAAATGCAATAAAAGAAGGCAGTACCGAAGAAAACGTATTTCAGAAACTGGGCAACTCGTATTACTTTACCGGTGATTTGAAACAAGCCTTAAAATGCTATCAGGAATTATTTGCGATTAATCGAAATCAGGAAGCAGAGTATTTGTATATATATTCTCAATGCTTAAAATCGGCTGGAAATTATACTAAATCAGATGAAATTTTAGATATTTTTAGCGAAAAAGCGCCTTTGGACAAAAGAGGAATTTTGTTTAAGAAAAACCGAAATTATTTAGATGATATTAAAGCAAATTCAGGGCGATATGAAATTGCCGATGCCGGAATTAATTCTAAAGATTCTGATTACGGAAGTGCTCTTATAGATAATAAACTCGTTTTTACCTCTGCCAGAGATACAGGCGGAATCATAAAAAAGAACTTTAAATGGACAAATAAATCTATTTCTGCTTTATATGCTGTTGACTTAATGCCAGACGGAAGTATTAGCAATCCTGTATTTTTTCATAAAAAAGGTTTAAAAACAAGATTCAACGAATCGACACCCGTTTTTACAAAAGACGGAAAAACGATGTATTTTACCAAAAACAATTCTATAAAAGGTAAAAGAGGTCAAAGCGAAAATAAAGTAACATTGCTAAAGCTTTATAAAGCAATTTTAATTAATGATGAATGGAGCAACGTGCAGGAACTTCCTTTTAATAGCGATCAATACAGCGTTGCGCATCCTGCATTGAGTTTTGATGAAAAGATCTTGTATTTTGCATCAGATATGCCGGGAACTTTAGGTTTGTCTGATTTATTTAAAGCAAGCATCAATAATGATGGAACTTATGGGAAACCCGAAAATTTAGGCGCAGATATCAATACTGAAGGCAGAGAAACATTTCCATTTATATCAAACGATAACGAAATTTACTTTGCCAGTGATGGCCGTCCTGGTTTAGGCGGACTTGATGTTTTTGTTGCAAAAATAAACAATGATGGTTCATTTGAAGAAGTACAAAACCTTGGAGAACCAATAAATAGCAAACAAGATGATTTTGCATTTATAATTAATAGTAAAAACAGAAATGGTTTTTTCTCTTCAAACAGAGAAAATAGTCTTGGACTTGATGATGTTTACAGATTTACAGAAATTCGAAAACTAGTTTGTGAGCAGGATTTAATGGGAACTGTTACTGATGCAGAAACAAATCAAACACTTTCGAATGTAACATTGTCATTATTTAATGAAGCCTATCAATTTGTTGCAGAAGTAGTTTCAGATCAAAACGGAAATTATATTTTTCCAAATGTAAAATGCGGTAAAAAATATTTCATAAAAACATCCAAAACAGATTATGAAATTAAGGAAGTTCCAATAGCATTAAAAAGAATAAATGGAAAAACCACTTTGGCAATTGCTATCCAAAAGAAATTTACACCTTTGATTGCAAAACAAGTAGTTGTTAAAACCACTAAAGTTAATCCTGTAATAATTAAATCTATTAAAGTAGGAACAGATCTGGCGAAATTACTACATATTCCGATGAACTTTTTTGATTTGGGTAAAGCGACGATTAAAAAAAGTTCAGAACCACAATTGCAGAAAATTGTTGATATCTTAAACCAGTATCCAACATTAAAATTAGACATTCGTTCTCATACAGACAGTAGGCAATCTGCAGAAAACAATATGGTCCTTTCAGAAAAAAGAGCACAATCTACCAAAAATTGGCTGATTCAAAAAGGAATCGACGGCAATCGATTAGCAGCAAAAGGATACGGAGAAACCAAATTGGTAAACCGCTGCGCCGATGGTGTAAAATGTACCGAGCAAGAACATCAGCAAAACAGACGAAGCGAATTTATTATTACTTATTTGTAAATAAATTTATCAATATAAGCCCTTTTCTAAATTTTTAGAAAAGGGCTTTTTTATTTGTAAAAACTAAGTTTGATCAAAAGTGGTGTGTTATTCGCAAAAAAACTTTGAAAATGATTCTATTCTTTGTTAGAAAATTCTTAAATTCAAAAATACGATGTATAATGTTTAAAATGAGATATTTATGGGGTTAAAAAATGAGGCTGAATGATTTTTATGTTTATTTTTTTCTAACTTTATAGGACTAAATTTTTCAGATATGACTGTAGAACAAATATTAAACACAAAAGGGAGAAATGTGTATTCAGTACGTTCAACAACAACTGTTTTTGAAGCATTGAAAGTAATGGGCGAAAAAAATATCGGAGCTATTCTTGTCATAGACGGATCTGATTTAAAAGGTATTTTGTCTGAAAGGGATTATGCTCGAAAAATTGTTTTAAAGGACAAATCATCCAAAGAAACTTTTGTTCATGAAATTATGGAAAGCCATGTTTTTTCTGTCAAACTCTCCAATAATATTGAAGATTGCATGGAACTGATGAGTACAAAAAGAATCAGACATTTACCGGTTTTAGAAAATGAAATTGTAGTTGGAATAATTTCTATAAGCGACGTTGTTAAAGCAATTATAGAAATTCAAAAAGACACAATTAATCATTTGAATTCTTATATTTCACAATAAAATAAATAAAAAAGACACCTAGTAATTAAATAGTCCAACATAATTTGGGCTATTTTTTTATTACCTCAATTTTCTTTTTAACAAAAGAAAGCTATAAAAACACGCCATTTTAAGTGAAGACTTATATCTTTGTAAGCTAGAATAAAAGCAAAAAACAATGAACAAAGAGAGTAAAAGAAGAGAGGCGTTACTGTACCATTCAGAACCAACTCCAGGAAAAATTCAGGTAGTTCCAACAAAAAAATATGCAACACAAAGAGATTTATCTTTGGCTTATTCGCCAGGAGTTGCAGAGCCATGTTTAGATATTGCAGCAAACGTAGAAGACGTTTACAAATATACAGCAAAAGGAAATTTAGTTGCCGTTATCTCAAACGGTACAGCTGTTTTAGGATTAGGAAATATAGGTCCGGAAGCTTCTAAACCGGTAATGGAAGGGAAAGGATTACTTTTTAAAATATTCTCTGATATTGACGTTTTTGATATTGAAGTAAATACAGAAAATGTTGAAGAATTTATTCAGACTGTAAAAAATATTGCCCCAACTTTTGGAGGGATTAATCTGGAAGATATTAAAGCGCCGGAATCTTTTGAAATAGAAAGAAGATTGGTAGAAGAATTGGATATTCCGGTAATGCACGATGATCAGCATGGTACGGCAATTATCTCTTCGGCAGCATTGATTAATGCGCTTGAATTGGCAGGAAAAAAAGCAGAAGATGTAAAAGTCGTAGTTTCAGGAGCAGGTTCGGCTGCGATTGCGTGTACTGATTTATATGTTTTGTTAGGCGTAAAAGTCGAGAATATAATGATGTTTAATAGTAAAGGACTTTTAACAAAAGACAATCCTTCGTTATCAGAATTACAATTAAAATACGCGGTTGACGGTGCCAAAATTGAATTGGCAGAAGCCGTAAACGGAGCTGATGTTTTCATCGGATTATCTTCGGGAGATATTTTAACGCCGGCAATGTTATTAACAATGAAAGACAATCCGATTGTTTTTGCAATGGCAAATCCAAATCCGGAAATCGATTATAATTTAGCTGTAGAAACGCGTAAAGACGTGATTATGGCTACGGGACGTTCTGATTTTCCTAATCAGGTAAACAATGTTCTTGGTTTTCCTTATATTTTTAGAGGAGCGCTGGATGTAAGAGCTACAAAAATTAACGAAGCGATGAAAATGGCTGCTGTTAAGGCTTTGGCTATTTTGGCAAAAGAACCAGTTCCGGAGCAGGTTAACGTAGCTTACGGAGCAACAAAATTAGGTTTTGGTCAGGAATATATCATTCCAAAACCATTTGATCCAAGGTTGATTACAATTGTAGCGCCAGCTGTTGCAAGAGCTGCAATGGAATCAGGAGTTGCAAAAAATCCTATTACAGACTGGGCAGCTTATGAAGATGCACTTCGTGAGCGTATGGGTAACGATAATAAAATGGTGCGTTTAATGACAAACCGTGCAAAAATGGATCCAAAAAGAATTGTTTTTGCAGAAGCAGACCAATTAAACGTTCTTAAAGCAGCGCAGATTGTTCATGAAGACGGAATTGGTTTTCCGATTTTATTAGGAGATAAAGAGATTATTTTAGGACTTAAAAAAGAGTTAGGTTTTGATGCTGATATTGAAATCATTGATCCTAAAACTACTGAAGAAGAGGCAAGAAGAAACAGATTTGCCACTTTATATTGGGAAACAAGAGAAAGAAGAGGAGTTTCGCTTCTTGATTCTCAAAAATTCATGCGCGAAAGAAACTATTTTGCAGCCATGATGGTAAACTCAGGCGAAGCAGATGCTTTGGTAACAGGTCATACAAGAAGTTATCCAAGTGTTGTAAAACCAATGTTGCAATTAATAGACAAAGCACACGGAGCGTCACTTGTCGCAACCGCAAACATGATGTTAACATCTCGAGGACCAATGTTTTTATCAGATACAGCAATAAATATAAATCCATCTTCTGAGGATTTAGTGAATATTGCTATTATGACAGCAAAAACAGCTAAAATGTTTGGTGTTGAACCAGTGATTGCAATGGTGTCATTTTCAAACTTTGGATCATCTACAAGTCCTGGAGCGTCAAAAGTAAGAGAAGCTGTAGCTTATTTGCATAAAAATCACCCTGAAATGATTGTTGATGGAGAAATTCAGGCAGATTTTGCTTTGAATCCGGAAATGCTTCAGGAAAAATTTCCTTTCTCTAAATTAGCAGGTAAAAAAGTTAATACCTTAATTTTCCCTAACTTAGAATCGGCAAATATTACTTATAAGTTATTAAAAGAATTATATAAAGTAAATTCTATTGGTCCTATTATGATGGGTATGGGCAAACCGGTCCATATTTTTCAATTAGGTGCAAGCGTAGAAGAAATGGTTAACATGGCTGCAATCGCAGTAATTGATGCTCAGGAAAAAGAAAATAAAAAAAATAAACTTGCCAGAGAATAACTATATTTTAATTTAACAATAATTTTGTCGTCTTTTTATTGCAATTATTGTTATATTTGGGGCTTTAAATTAAATTATGATAACACATTTGCAAGGGAAATTGGTGGAAAAGAATCCCACCGAAGTTGTGATAGATTGTGGAGGTGTAGGATATCACATAAATATATCTTTACATACCTTTTCACTACTTCCTAATGCTGATTTTATAAAATTGTATACGCATCTTCTGATCAAAGAAGATGCGCATACTTTATTTGGATTTGTCGAAAAATCAGAACGTGAGATATTTAGAATGCTGCTTTCGGTTTCAGGTATTGGTGCAAACATTGCCAGAACAATGTTATCATCAATAGAACCAAGACAAATTATAAACGCAATTGCCTCAGGAGATGTAGGTATAATCCAGTCTATTAAGGGAATTGGAAACAAAACAGCACAAAGAGTAATACTTGATTTAAAAGAAAAAGTGTTAAAATTGTACGATTTAGATGAAGTTTCGGTAGTTCAAAACAATACAAATCGAGATGAAGCGTTATCTGCTTTGGAAGTTTTAGGTTTTGTTCGAAAGACTTCTGAAAAAGTAGTAGAGAAGATCGTAAAAGAAGATCCTGAGGCTACTGTAGAAACCATCATTAAAAAGGCGTTAAAAAGCTTATAAACTCATTAAGTTAAACTAATTCTATGCGTAAAATTTGTATTTTTTTACTTGTTTTGTTTTGCGGGAATGTTTTGCGTGCGCAAGTAAATCAAACAGTTCAAGATACAACTAAAACTCAATTTTCTACCGGTAAAGTAGAACTCGCAGATCCTCCAAGTATTCTTTCGGCATATAGATACGATCCAATTACAGATCGATATATTTATACAAATTCTGTAGATGGTTTCTCTATAAATTACCCTATTATTCTAACACCAAAAGAATACGAAGATTTAGTTTTAAAAGAATCAAGAAGAGATTATTTTAGGAAAAAATCCGATGCTATTGATGGTAAAAAGACAGGAAGTGAGGCGGCTAAGAAAGATTTGCTGCCAAGATATTATATCAATTCAAGTCTTTTCGAAAGTATCTTCGGTAGTAATACAATTGATGTAAAACCTACAGGATCTGTAGAAATGGACTTGGGTGTTCGTTATACCAAGCAGGATAATCCTTCATTTTCTCCAAGAAACAGATCAAGTCTTACTTTTGATTTTGATCAGCGTATCAGTATGAGTTTAATGGGTAAAGTAGGTACCAGATTAGAAGTAAATGCTAATTATGATACACAATCTACATTTGCCTTTCAAAACTTATTCAAATTAGCTTACACGCCTTCTGAAGATGATATTATTCAAAAAGTAGAAGTTGGTAATGTTAGCATGCCATTAAACAGCTCCCTGATTCGTGGGGCTCAGAGCTTATTTGGTGTGAAAACGCAATTGCAATTTGGAAAGACGACAGTTACAGGAGTTTTCTCAGAACAAAAATCACAAACAAAAAGTATAGTTGCAGAAGGTGGAGGAACGGTTCAAAATTTTGATCTTTATGCATTAGACTATGATAACGATCGACATTTCTTCCTTTCGCAGTACTTTAGAAACAAGTACGATACCTCATTAAGGAACTATCCTTTTATAGATAGCCGTGTTCAAATTACCAGATTAGAAGTTTGGGTTACCAATAAACAAAACAGGGTAAGCACAACGAACAATAACTTAAGAAATGTTATCGCGCTTCAGGATTTAGGAGAAGGGCAATTAACCGGTATTCCTGATAATGAAATTGTTGTTACCAATCCAACAGCAGGATTTTTTAACAATCCAATAGATTCGCCAACAGATAACAATAACAACAAATATGATCCTGAACTTATTGGGCAGGCAGGTTCATTCTTAAATTCAAACATTAGAGAAATTGTAACAGCAAAATCAGGTTTCAATAATGCGAATGTAAGTGAAGGAACAGATTATTCCGTTTTAGAAAATGCCCGAAAGCTGACTACAAACGAATATACTTTTAACGCGCAATTAGGTTATATTTCATTGCAACAGCGTTTGGCTAATGATGAAATTCTTGCAGTAGCTTTTGAATATACTGTTGGAGGCCAGGTGTATCAGGTTGGAGAATTTGGTAGTGATGGTGTTGATGCAACTGTGGTTACAGGAAATAACACATCTAATCAGGCCGTTATTACACAGAGTTTGATTTTAAAAATGCTGAAAAGTAGTTTAACCAACGTTCAGAATCCGGTTTGGAACCTGATGATGAAAAACGTGTATCAAATTCCACAAGCCTATCAAATAAAACAAGACGATTTCAGGTTGAATATTCTTTATACAGATCCGTCTCCTATAAATTATATATCACCAGTTGCGGGAACTAACTTTCCTCCAAGTCCAACTGGAGATAACAAAGTAGACCAGACACCATTATTAAACGTATTTAATCTTGACCGATTAAATTATAATAACGATCCGCAAACAGGAGGTGATGGTTTCTTTGATTATATTCCGGGAATAACAGTAGATGTTCAAAACGGCCGAATTGTTTTTACCACCAAAGAACCATTTGGGGAACTGATATTTAAAAAATTACAAAATACAGGTTCAGGTGAAAACTATAATGATCCAAGTACATATAATGCGAATCAGCAGAAATATGTGTTTAGAAATATGTATAGAAACACACAATCCGGAGCTTTACAGGACAGTGATAAAAATAAGTTTTTATTGAGAGGAAAATACAAATCTTCAGGAAGTAATGGTATTCCTATTGGTGCATTCAATGTTCCTCAGGGTTCTGTTGTAGTTACGGCTGCGGGAAGAGTTCTTGTTGAAGGTATTGATTATAGTGTCGATTATCAATTAGGAAGAGTTCAGATTCTTGATCCTTCACTTCAGGCGTCAAATACACCAATTGAAGTTTCTTTAGAAAACAATTCAATCTTTGGACAACAAACCAGAAGGTTTATGGGATTCAATATCGAACATAAAATTTCGGAGAATTTTGTTGTTGGAGGAACGTACCTAAAAATGACTGAAAGACCATTTACTCAAAAGTCAAGTTATGGTCAGGAATCCGTAAATAATACCATTTTTGGTTTTAATGGGAATTTTTCAACCGAAGTTCCTTTCTTTACAAGACTAGTAAATAAACTGCCAAATATAGATACAGATGTTCCTTCTAATCTTTCTGTTCGGGGAGAAATTGCATTTTTAAAACCAGATGCTCCAAAAGCGAGTGATTTTGAAGGAGAAGCAACTATTTATATAGATGATTTTGAAGGGTCACAATCTACTATTGATATGCGTTCGGCTTATGCGTGGAGTTTAGCTTCTACACCATTTTTAAATTCAATAAACGATAACACTTTTAATGCTAGTTCAAGTACATTAGACTATGGTTTTAAAAGAGCAAAATTGTCATGGTATACGATTGATCCAGTGTTTTATTCCTCAAAACCATCTGGTATTTCAAACGATGATTTATCATTAAATACAACAAGAAGAATATATAGCAGAGAATTATATCCAAACACAGATATTGCCCAGGGTCAGATACAAGTAATAAACACATTGGATTTAAGTTATTATCCTTCTGAAAGAGGACCATATAACAATAACCCAACTTTCAATTCAGATCCGGCAACTTCTAATTTTGGTGGAATCATGCGTTCTTTAAACTCAACTAATTTTGAGCAGGGAAATGTTGAATACATACAGTTTTGGGTACTGGATCCTTATGTTGGAAATGGTGAAGCACAAACAAATAACACCGGTAAAATCTATTTCAATTTAGGTGAAGTTTCTGAAGATGTATTAAAAGACGGAAGAAAACAGTATGAAAACGGATTAGGCCCAGGTCAGGTTTTAGTAAACCCTCAGCCAATTTGGGGAGATGTTCCGGCATCTCAATCCTTAATTTATGCGTTTGATACAAATGCCGATAATCGTAAAAATCAAGACGTAGGTCTGGATGGTTTACCAAATTCTAAAGAAGGATCTGTGTACACGAATTATGCAGGAGAAGCTGACCCTGCGGCAGATGATTATACCTATTATTTAAATACCGAAGGAGGAGTTCTGGACCGTTATAAAAAATATAATGGAGTAGAAGGGAATTCTCCTGTTAGTATAGATGATCCAAATCGTGGTTCTACAACATTGCCGGATGTTGAGGATATTAACCGTGATAATACAATGAACACGATTAATGCTTATTATGAATATAGTATTGATTTAAAACCGGGAATGCAGGTTGGACAAAACTACATCACCGATATTCGTGAAGTAAGTAATATTGAGCTGCCAAATGGAGCTACAACAAATGCAAGATGGATTCAGTTTAAAATTCCTGTTGCTCAGCCTCAAAATACAATCGGAAACATTACGGATTTTAGATCTATTCGATTTATGCGTATGTTCATGACAGGTTTTAATGATCAGATGACAGTTCGTTTTGGAGCTTTAGATTTAGTTAGAGGAGAGTGGAGAAGATATACAAGTACTCTTGACGCAAACGATACAAATCAGGATGATGACGGTACAGACTTTGATGTTTTAGCAGTAAACGTTCAGGAAAACGGTACAAAATGTCCGGTAAATTATGTAATTCCACCAGGAGTACAAAGAGAACAATTATACAATAACAATACAGTTATTAATCAAAACGAACAATCATTAGCGTTACGAGTTTCAGGTTCAGGTTTACAATACCAAGATTCAAGAGCAGTTTTTAAAAATGTAAGTGTTGATATGCGTCAGTACAAAAAACTAAAAATGTTTTTACACGCTGAATCATTGCCAAACGAAAATACATTATTAGATGATGAAATGGTTGGTTTTATTCGTTTTGGAAATGACTTTACCCAAAACTTTTACCAAGTCGAAATTCCTTTAAAAGTAACAAGAACCGGTGGATCATGTTCAATAGGCGCAGATCAGGTTTGGCTGGAAGAAAATGATATTGATCTTGCACTTGAATTATTGACCAGAATGAAAATTAAGGCAATGAGTGTCGATATTAATTCTGATAAGAGAGATATAAATGGAATCTATTACCCAGATGATGATGCAACAATTGACGGAGGAGATGGAGATGGTGCGTTGCGATTAGGAATAAAAGGAAATCCTAACTTTGGTTTGGTTCGAAATTTAATGGTTGGTGTAAAAAGTAGGGCAGATCATAAAGATATTAAAGGAGAAGTTTGGTTTAATGAACTTCGTATGTCTGATTTGGATAACAAAGGCGGTATGGCTGCGATATTAAATATCGATACCAATATGGCTGATTTTGCGACTATTTCAGCAACGGGTAAAAAGAGTACTATTGGTTTTGGATCATTAGAACAAGGTGCCAACGAGAGAGATCGTGAAGATATTCAACAATATAACATTGTAACGAATTTAAATTTAGGAAAACTGCTTCCTCCAAAATGGGGAATTAATTTACCATTTAATTACGCTATCGGAGAAGAGGTTATCACGCCAGAATACGACCCTTTTAATCAGGATATTAAGTTAGATCAATTGTTAAGAGAAACAACTGATCAGGCAGAAAAAGATAATATCAGAACACGCGCTGTAGATTATACCAAAAGAAAAAGTATCAACTTTATTGGAGTAAGAAAAGACAGGGCTCCAGAACAAAAACAGCATATTTACGATGTTGAAAATTTAACTTTTTCACAATCTTACAATCAGGTGGAACGCCATGATTATGAAGTAGAAGATTACGAAGATGAGCAGTCAAATACGGCAATAAACTATGCTTATACTTTTCAGCCTAAAGAAGTAGTACCTTTTAAACAAACCAAATTCATGAAGAAAAGTGAGTATTGGAAAATTTTAAGTGACTTCAATTTTAATTATTTGCCTTCTAATATTACTTTTAATACTAATATTTTAAGACAAAGCAATCGCCAGCAATATAGAGAAGTCGAAGTTGAGGGAATTGGTCTTGATCCACTTTACAGAAGAAATTTCGCGTTTAATTATCAATACGGTTTTGGTTATAACCTTACAAAATCATTAAAATTAAATTATACAGCAGCGTCTAATAATATTGTTAGGAATTTTTTAAATGATGATAACACCCCAAAAGAAGATTTTAATATTTGGGATGACTATTGGGATATCGGAACACCAAATCAACACATGCAGCAATTGGTATTGAATTATGATATTCCGATTAATAAAATTCCAATATTTAGTTTTGTAAAAGCTAGTTATTCTTATACAGCAGACTATAATTGGCAGCGTTCTTCAACAGCTTTTTCTGAATACACTGATGATAATGGTAATGTATTTGATTTGGGTAATACTATCCAGAATGCAAATTCAAATACTTTAACAACAACATTAAATATGAATACGTTGTATAAGTATTTAGGTTTGACACCTGGAGGTAAAAAAACGGCAAAACCTAAAGCTGCAGCACCACCAAAACCGGGAGAAAAAATTGTGAATACTGCAAAACCTGTGACGAGCAGCAGTCCTTTTTATGATGGCTTAATTGGTATTTTGACAAGTGTAAAAAACATTCAGATCAATTACACTAAAAATAGTGGTACTGTTTTACCGGGATACACACCAAGTGTTGGTTTCTTAGGGACTTCAAAACCATCTTTAGGATTCGTTTTTGGAAGTCAGGATGATGTGCGATATGAAGCTGCCAAAAACGGATGGTTAACCACTTATGATGAGTTTAATCAAAACTTTACACAAGTAACAAGCAAACTGTTAAAAGTAACAACTAATATAGATTTGTTGCCAGACTTAAAAATCGATTTAACGATGGATCGTTCTTATTCTGAAAATTCATCAGAACAATATAGTGTGGTAGATGGAAATTATACACCTCTATCTCCATATACATATGGAATGTTTTCGATTTCGACTGTTATGATAGGAACAGCTTTTTCTACAAGTAATGAAACTCAATCTGCTGCATTTGATGATTTTAGAAGTAATCGTTTAATCATAGCAAATCGTTTGGCAGAGGATCATTATGGGGCAGGAAATGCAATACCTAGATATGATGTTAATGATATTCCGGCGGCACCAACAGATCCTGCAGCAGAAGATCCGTATAAAAAACAGAGAGAGATTTATGAATCTAATCAAGGATATCCTATAGGCTACGGAAAAAGTAATCAGGCTGTATTATTACCGGCTTTCCTTGCTGCGTACACAGGAGGTGATGCTGAGAAAACATCGACAGGCATTTTTAGAAATTTCCCAATTCCAAACTGGAGTATAAAATACAACGGTTTAATGAGATACAAATTTTTTAAAGATAAATTCAAACGTTTCTCATTGCAGCACAATTATAGAGCTTCGTATACAATAAACCAGTTTAGGTCTAATTTTGATTATGATAAAGCAATAGCAGATCCTGTACTCAATCCGACTCAAGATGTAAATACAAACTTCTTTAATAAAACGATTATGTCAAACGTCAACTTGGTAGAGCAGTTTAGTCCGCTTATTCGGGTAGATTTTGAGTTGAAAAGTTCTTTACGATTGTTAACTGAAATCAAAAAAGACAGAGCTTTATCGATGAGTTTCGATAATAATTTATTGACGGAAGTAAAAGGAATTGAATATGTAGTGGGATTAGGGTATCGTTTTAAAGATGTAATTTTCTCTTCAAGACTTGCAGATAACCCAACCGGAATCATTAAAAGTGACATCAATATAAAAGCTGATTTTTCTTTTAGAAATAATGAAACTTTGGTTCGATATTTAGATTACGATAACAATCAGTTGGCAGCGGGTCAAAATATTTGGTCTTTAAAACTTACTGCTGATTATTCGTTTAGTAAAAACTTAACCGCAATATTCTATTATGATCATTCATTCTCGAAAGCGGTAATTTCAACATCGTTTCCGTTAACGAACATTCGTTCAGGCTTTACGCTTCGATATAATTTCGGAAATTAATTTTAAGTTTCTAAAGGGGATTTCATTAGAAGATTATTACATTTGTGCCTAAATTATTAAATTATCAATTTTCAAACATACTATTATGAGCATACCAGCAAATTTAAAGTACACAAAAGATCACGAATGGGTTAGCATCGAAGGAGATGTGGCAACAGTAGGAATTACTCATTTTGCTCAAAAAGAGTTAGGAGATATCGTGTATGTTGAAGTAGAAACTTTAGACCAGACACTTGATAAAGACGAGGTTTTTGGAACTGTTGAAGCTGTAAAAACAGTTTCGGATTTGTTTTTGCCTTTAACAGGAGAAATTATTGCTTTTAACGATAGTTTAGAAAGTGCTCCGGAAACTGTAAATTCTGATCCTTATGGAGCTGGATGGATGATTAAAATAAAAATTGCTGATGCATCAGAAATAGATACTTTATTATCTGACGAAGCTTATAAACAACTTATCGGTGCCTAAACAGCTACTGCTTCTTTGGGCAATTATTTGTTCAGGAATTATCACTTATTTTTGTTTAACAGATTCAAGTAATCTTCCTGCAGTAGCAAATATTCCAAATATTGACAAAATTGTACATTTTTGTTTTCATTTTGGATTTACAATTTCCTGGATTTTATTCTTTAAAAAAGAATTAAAAGGGAAAGCTCCTGATGATTATAAAGCTTATTTGATTTCGTTCATATTTTCGGTTTTTTTCGGAATTACAATCGAAATTTTGCAAAGTGTTTTTACAACAACAAGAGCGGCAGATGTTAGAGATATTTTAGCAAATACGATTGGAGCTACAATAGGTCTTTTTACAGCTATAGCTTTAAAAAAACAAATCGATAGAATATAAAAATAAGACCCACTTCGGTGGGTTTTTTTATTGCCAAAAAAGCAAGATTCAAAAAGAGGTTTTTTTTCTGAATTTTAAATGTATTTTTGTCGAAATTCCACATGTATCTAAAAATCATGAATGTTAAGCAATATTTAGATTCTACGTACTTAAAAACTGCCTCTCAAGCCGGACTTTCGGAAGTAGAAAATCTTACCGTGGTAAAAAAAGCAATTTCTGAAGCCATTAGCGAAAGTTTTAAACTGATCATGATTCGTTCGGAATATGTAAGTTTGGCAAAAGAAATGATTTTAAAAGCAAATTCGGCTTTACTTGTTGGAACAGTTATCGATTTTCCGGAAGGTAAATCAGATATAGAAACCAAAATTAAAGAAGCAAATGAAGCAATTGAAAATGGAGCAGATGATTTAGACTTTGTTTGCAATTATGAAGCTTTTAAAAACGGAAATCTGACATTAGTGAAAGAGGAAGTTTTATTAGGTACACAAATTGGATTAGCACACAATAAAACAGTAAAATGGATTATTGAAGTCGCTGCTTTGACAGATAAAGAAATTATTCAGTTTTCGGCTTTGATAAAAAATATTGTTATATCAAATTTCAAAGAAGAAAATTATGCTTCGGTTTTTGTAAAATCTTCCACCGGTTTTTTTAAAACTGAAAATGATTTGCCAAACGGAGCGACAATTCCAACAATAATTATGATGTTAGAAAATGCATCGCCGTTGCCAGTAAAAGCAGCCGGAGGTGTTCGGACATATAATGAAGCAATAGAAATGATTCGTTTAGGAGTTAAGCGAATTGGAACTTCGGCAGCAAAAACAATTGTAGACGGAGGAAATACCCCAAATCAATATTAAATGAAAATTAAATTTTACACCGTTAAGAATTTTTTATCTTTTATTCTTATCCTGTCTTCCTTAGTTGCCCTTTCTCAGGAAAGGAATAATAGTTCTGTTAAGCCTGGTTTTGCAACAGAGCAATTTCCTGTTTTTCCTAATTGTGAAAATTTGCAATCAAAAAAATTAGAGAATTGTTTTTATAAAGAAGTTCAGGATTTTGTTTATCATAATTTTCAAATTCCTGAAAACTTAAAACAAACAAATTATCAGGGAGAAGTAAAAGTGCTTTTTGAAGTAGATGTTAACGGTGAATTTAAAGTAATCTATGTTAATGCAGAGAACGAAGCTTTATCAGAAGAAGCTAAGCGTGTTTTTGGTACATTTCCGAAAATTAAACCTTCATCATATAGTGGAAAGCCAACATATTCTAAATATACAATTTCGATTGCCATTCCTTTAAAAAGTGCCGATCAAATTGAAGCAGAAGCTTTGGCTGCAGCCGAAATTGAAAAACCACTCGAAAAACCAATGACTGAGTTGGATAGTATTGTGTATAAAAAATATAATAATCCTGAATTTGAAAGTCATTTAAATATTCCGTTTTCACATAGTTATTATGCGCAGTTTGATGGCGCAATGAATCAGGTTGGAAGTAACAACCATACTGCTTCAAAACCTTATACTTATGCTGAAGTTTCAAAATATTATAATTTAAAAGCCGTAAATGAATCACTTCAAAAAAATGTTTCGACCTGGTTGGGAAGAAAGTTTTGGAATCAAAATTTAGTTCAGATTCAGGGTGAAGATTATTGGATAGCACTAAATCCTATTCTTGATTTGCAAATGGGTAAAGCTTCAGATCTTGATGCTTCTTATACTTTTGTAAATACACGTGCTTTAAATTTTAGAGGAGGTTTAGGAAAACAAATTAATTTTACAACAACTGTTTTTGAAAGCCAAGGCCGATTTGCGGGTTATTATAATGATTATGCAGAAAGCTTAAAGCCTTCAGGTGGAAATCCTGCTATTATTCCCGGAATGGGCATTGGGAAAAGATTTAAAAGTGATGCTTACGATTTTCCTTTAGCAGAAGCCAATATTACTTTTGCGCCAAGTAAAATTTTTGATTTTCAGTTAGGTTATGGAAGAAATTTTATTGGAGACGGATATCGTTCGTTGCTTGAAAGTGATGGAGCGAGCCCTTATCCGTATTTTAAAATCAATACCACTTTCTGGAAAATAAAATACACCAATACTTATATGTGGCTTAAAGATGTGCGCCCAGATGTTACTGTAGAAAAAACCTATGCGTCTAAGTATATGGCGAATCATTATTTAAGCTGGAACGTTTCGAATAAACTGAATTTTGGTTTCTTTGAATCGGTAGTTTGGACAGATACAAATAATAGAGGATTTGATGTAAATTTTGTAAACCCTATTATATTTTATCGTTCTGTTGAGTTTGCATCTTCTTCAAGAAGTGGAAATGCGCTTTTAGGGATGACTGCTAAATACAAGTGGAATAACGATGTTAATTTTTACGCTCAGTTTTTATTAGATGAATTTTCAGTTTCTGATATGGGAGCCGGAGAGCAGAGCTGGAAAAATAAATTCGGATATCAGCTTGGGGCTAAATATTTTAATGCTTTTAAAGTTAAAGATTTATTGTTACAGCTTGAGTATAATCATGTGCGTCCTTACGTTTACGAGCATAGCGCAGTTATTACAAACTATGGTCATAATAATCAAAGTATCGGGCATCAATGGGGAGGTAATTTTGAAGAATTAGTAGCAATTGGCCGTTATCATAAAGGACGTATTTTTGGAGATGCTAAATTTACAATGGGAACACGAGGTTTAGATTTTGATACTGCGGGGAACAGCTTTAATTATGGTGGAAATATTTATAAGAGTTATGATGAAAAGCGTCCATATGATACTGGCGTTAAAGTAGGACAAGGTAACAAAACAAGTATTTTTATTGCTGACATTCAAGGAGGATACTTAATAAATCCGATGACTAATTTAAAATTATTTGGAAGTTTTATTTATAGGAACTTTGATCCAACACAAGAAACAGCAACCACTTTTAAACAAAGTACAACATGGTTTACCATCGGATTACGTTCTGATGTCTTTAATTGGTATTTTGATTACTAGCATTTAATAAGATTTTTCGAAATAATAGTGTTAAAAATGTACAAGTCCTTATTTTGTAAAGGTTTTATTGAAAAAATCTAATTTTATAGTTCAGGATTCTACAATCTAATTTGTACATTTGCACCACTCAAAAAATATACAAACAATTAAGGTTTGAACGCTACAAAAAATACAATTTCATTAAAATCGATATTTCTGGATTTCAAAGAGATCACTAAGGCTGGTTTAGCTATTAGTGTTTTGTTTTCTTCAATTGCGGGATATTTATTAGGGGTAAATGATAAACACCCTTTTCAATGGAGTGTTTTGCTGGTTTTGTCTATTGGCGGATATTGCATGGTTGGAGCTTCAAATGCTTTTAATCAGGTAATAGAAAAAGATATCGATTCATTAATGGATCGAACAAAAAATCGTCCGGTTCCTTCGGGGCGTATGTCTCCAACAATGGCTTTGGTTGTGGCAAGTTTGCTTACAATTATTGGTATCGCTTTGCTTTATACCATTAATGCAAAGTCGGCAATGTTTGCAGCAATTTCAATATTTTTATATACAAGTATTTATACACCTTTAAAAACAGTAACTTCGTTATCGGTTTTTGTGGGCGCATTTCCGGGTGCAATTCCGTTTATGTTAGGATGGGTTGCGGCTACAGGAGATTTTGGAATAGAAGCCGGGACTTTGTTTTTAATTCAGTTTTTTTGGCAATTCCCTCATTTTTGGGCAATTGGCTGGTTTTTATATGAAGATTATGAAAAGGCAGGAATCTTTATGCTTCCAACAGGTAAAAAAGATAAAGGGACCGCGTTGCAGATTATTTTATACACAATTTGGTTAATAATAGCGTCATTATTGCCGGTTTTAGGATATACAGGACAATTGTTTATAACGCCAATTGCGGCAGTTTTAGTTTTTTTATTGGGATTGTGGATGTTATTTTATGCAATACGATTATATCAATTGCGAACTGCAAAAGCCGCGAGAACATTAATGCTGGTAAGCGTTTCGTATATTTCGTTGCTGCAAATTGTGTTTATAGTAGATAAATTTTTAAGATAGTTATGGAAATGACAATGACAACAAGCGAAGAACAGGTACAAAAATCAAAATCGGCAAAACTGATTTTGTTATTTGCAATGGTAAGTATGACCATGATGTTCGCCGGACTTACAAGTGCATTTGTAGTAAGTAAATCAAGAGCAGATTGGTTGAAGAATTTTGAATTACCAATCGCATTTTATTATAGCACAGCTGTAATTTTGGGTTGTAGTGTTACTTTTTATTTGGCAAAAAAAGCTATTCAGAAAGATAACAGAAGTGCAACAACAGCTTTTCTTTTAGGGACATTAGCGTTGGGGATTTTATTTGTGGTTTTGCAATTTGCAGGTTTTGGACAAATTGTAGAAAGCGGATATTATTTTACAGGAGAAGGTAGCTCAATTACTACAACTTTTCTTTATGTTGTAACGGTGACGCACTTATTACACTTGGCTGGAGGATTAATTTCACTTTTAATTATAATTTATAATCATTTTAAACAAAAATACAATTCGACTCAAACTCTTGGTATAGAACTAGGTGCGATGTATTGGCACTTTTTGGATTTATTATGGGTATATTTATTTTTATTTTTATATTTCTTTAAATAAGAAAAAAACGTAAATTTGGGAACTTTTTAACGAATATCTTTTATGGAAGCGACAGTTACTACTGCAAATAACGACGAAAAAACTTGGGGAGGCGGAGATATCCAGCCATTAGGAGCAAGTTATGGTAAAATGATGATGTGGTTTTTTATCGTATCAGATGCCCTTACATTCTCTGGATTCCTTGCTGCTTATGGTTTTTCTAGATTCAAATTTATTGAAACCTGGCCTTTGGCTGATGAAGTGTTTACTCACTTCCCATTTATGCATGGCGTTTCGGCTCCTATGTATTATGTAGCCTTAATGACTTTTATTTTGATTTTCTCATCTGTAACAATGGTTTTAGCTGTTGATGCAGGTCATCACTTGAAAAAGTCAAAAGTTGCTGTATATATGTTCTTAACTATTATTGGAGGTTTAATTTTCGTTGGTTCTCAAGCATGGGAATGGAAAAACTTCATTAAAGGAGAATATGGTGCGGTTGAAACTGCAGGTGGTAGTTTATTGCAATTCGTTGATAAAGATGGTAAAAGAGTAGCTCTTGAAGAGTTTGCTGTAAAATTACCGGAGCAAAGAGAAGCTTTAACAAGAAGCAAAGAAAAATGGTTTATGGAAGATGCTGAAACGCAGCCAACATATTCTGTAGCTGAAATTCAGGCCGGTTTTAAAGCACATCCTGATTTATTGATAAGAACAGAAACGCTTACAGCAGCAAAGAAAAAAACAGTTTTAACAAGAGCAGAATCTGAGTCTCGTTTAAATACTGCAAAATACGTTGTAGAAGGTGCAAACTTAACTAGAAACGAATACGGAAGTAAATTGTTTGCTGATTTCTTCTTCTTCATTACAGGATTCCACGGATTCCACGTATTTTCCGGAGTTATCATTAATATCATTATTTTCTTTAATGTGTTATTAGGTACTTACGAGAAAAGAAGAAGCTACGAAATGGTAGAGAAAGTTGGTTTATACTGGCACTTTGTCGATTTAGTTTGGGTATTTGTATTTACAGTTTTCTACTTAGTTTAATTTTAGATTTTATCATTATGTCACACGAGCACGTATCAAATACAAAAAGAATCTGGTTTGTTTTCGGACTATTATCAGTAGTAACTACAGTAGAAGTTATCCTTGGTATTTTAAAACCAGCATCATTAGAATTTAATCATTTTATTGGTTTGAATTTGTTAAACTGGATTTTCTATATCCTGACAATCTTCAAAGCATATTATATAGTATGGGCATTTATGCACATGGAAGGTGAGAAAAGCAGCCTTAGATGGTCTGTTGTTTCTCCAGTTATATTCCTAGTTTTATATTTATTGTTTATTCTGTTAACAGAAGGACATTATATTTATGGGGTTTTTAAAGATTCTACTATTAAATGGAATTTTTAACATGATATTAATTCGAAAAGAGTCCCGATAACATCGGGATTTTTTTATTTTTGTATCTCAATAACTTCCATTAATACAATGAAAAAAAATATAGTTCTCTTTGTACTTTTTGTTCTGCCAATTGTTGCCTATTTGTTTTTTGCTTCCGGGGTTAATAGTTTTTCTAAACTGCCTACAATAACTCCAAAGATTGCAGATTTTGGTGATTGGAAATCTTTAAATGGAAAAAAAGTTTCACTTGATAAAAAGATAACAGTTTTAGGTTTTTCAGGTTCAGAAATTTTAAATAATCGTGGTAACTATTTCAACTTAAACGAAAAAATATACAAACGTTACAATGGTTTTGAAGATCTTCAGTTTGTAATACTTTGCCCTGTCGGAACAGAAGAACAAGCCCAAAAAGTTTTAGATGCATTAAAACCTTTTACAGATGTCAAAGGCTGGAATTTTGTTTTTGCTTCTCCGGAAGAAATCAAAACATTCTACAATCAGTTACATTTAAAAGGAAAGCTGGATGCTAATTTAGGGACTTCAAATGTTTATATAGTTGATAAGGAAAGAAACTTAAGAGGCAGAAAAGGAGCAAATAAAGAGAATAAAGACAGTACAGATGAGTATAAGGAAGGATATGATACTTTTCATCCATCTGAATTAAGTAATGAAATGCTTGATGATTTTAAAATCATTTTATACGAATATCGTGCTGCTCTAAAAAAGAATCATAATGCCACTAAACAACTTTAAATAGCAATTATAATGTTTAAAAATAAATCATATATCGGAATTTCATTTATCATTTTAATTTTCGGAATTTATGCTGTCCCAAAAATTGTTGACAGAATAAAAAACGGTGAAGTTGTAAAAGGAAACCGATTGGATAATGTAGGTTTGAAAACAGATAAATCTGATGCAAAATTGTTAACGATTGGTCCGGCTCCAAAATTTGAATTAACGAATCAGGATAACGTTAAAGTTTCAAATGAAACCTATAAAGGAAAAGTTTATGTATTGGAGTTTTTCTTTACTACATGTCCTTCTATTTGTCCAAAAATGAATTTGAGCATGTTGGAAATCGAAAAGACTTTTTTTGGAAACCCTAATTTCGGAATTGTTTCTATTACAATTGACCCTAATCATGATACACCGCAAGTTTTAAAAGACCATGCTAAATTATTAGGTGTTAAATCTTCAAACTGGAATTTCCTGACAGGTGATAAAGCGGTCATTATGGATTTGTCTAACAAAGGTTTTAATTTATATGCCGGTGAAAACGCTAAAGTAAATGGTGGTTTTGAACATTCCGGACTTTTTGCTTTAATTGATAAAGATGGAAATATTCGTTGCCGTAAGGATGATTTTGGGAATCCAATTTTATATTATGATGGATTAGATAAAAAAGGGGTTAGAGACATTCAACAAGACATTAAAATATTATTAGAAGAATAGAAATGGAAGATTATTCATTAGAAAAAAAATTCAGCAAGTTTATTGTTGCGGTTTCAATTATAATTCCGGTAGTGGTAGCTATCTTATTTGGAGTAAAATTAAAAGATTTTGGTTTTAATGTTGAACCGTTATCCTTTTTACCTCCAATTTATGCTACAACGAATGGTATTACTGCTATCGTTTTGGTTTGGGCAGTAATCGCAATTAAAAATGGAAAACGTAAACTTCATGAACGGTTAATGACTTTTGCTATTTCGTTATCAGTTGCTTTCCTGGTTATGTATGTAGCTTACCATATGACCTCTGATTCTACCAAATTTGGTGGAGAAGGAATTATTAGATATGTATATTTCTTTATTTTAGTAACTCACATTTTATTATCTATTGCAATTATTCCCTTGGTGTTAATAACGTATGTAAGAGCACTTGCAGAAAATTTTGACAGACATAGAAAAATAGCAAAAATCACTTTCCCGCTTTGGTTATATGTTGCAGTTACAGGCGTAGTGGTTTATTTAATGATTTCTCCTTATTATGTATAAAATAGAAAATAGAATAAAGAATAAAGAAAATAGAGTGGAAGGCAAATTTAAAAGTTCTCTTTTATCAAAATGCCTCTATGTTCTATTCTCTATTTTCTTTTCTCTGAGTGCAAACGCTCAATGTGCGATGTGTCGTGCTGCGCTTGCAGGAGATTCAAATGTTAAAAAAGCAGAAGCTGTAAATGATGGAATCGTTTACTTAATGGTGATTCCGTATTTATTGGTTGCAGTTATTGGATATCTGATTTACAGAATGTATCAATCTAAAAAGAAAAAAGCAGTATAAATTTTATACTGCTTTTTTCTTTTTAGATTATTTGATATTTCTATTTCAATCCATCAACCGAAACATTTACCGTTCCGTTTATCTTTATAAAAGCAATAATAGCCTGATTGGTTAACTGGATTTTATCAAACTGAATATCTTCCATTTTTCCATTAACAAAAACTCCGGGTAAAGGGGAATAGTTTTTAAGATAAGCTGCCATGTTTTTTTTGCCTTCTTCTAAATTTGGCTGTATCGAATAACGACAGCTTTCTTCCATTTTTTTTAGGATATAACCTTGTCCTAACCAACTGGCAGTACGCATTAGTTTGCTTTTGGTGTCTAAAACATAATCTAATTTGTCGAAGTAAATTTCTTTGGTTTGAACATTATATTGTGGAACTCCGTTTAAATAAAGCGTTCCATTTACAGATCCTAAAACATCTAATGCAATTACCATTTTGCCATTTTTATGCCAGATCGTAACGTTTTTAACGGTGATTTTTTTGCTTCCCGAACCAAATTCCTGACCAGCAAAATTGTTTGTCATTATTTTTGATGCATCGGCATAAGTGGAAATAGCAGCAATATTAGCTGAAATTTGATTCGGAATTTTAGCTACAGGTTTTAAAACAATTTTACTGGCATTGAATTTAGATTCAGGTTGTTTTCCGATAATAGTTTCCATATTGCACTTCATTCCCATGTCTAATAAAAACAAATCGTTTTTAAGTTTTGCATTGGTCGAATAAACTTCAACCGGAACAATGCGCAGCCAGCTTTCATAAGTATCATTCATTTTAAATGGAGTACAGATTTTTTCTAAAGCAGATAAAACATTAGGTTTAAAATCCATAGATTTTTCGATGGCATCGTCGATGCTTTTTTCAATTTTCGATTTGAAAATAGAAATTGCAGGATTTACCAAATAGGTAATAGGCATGTTTTTTCCAAAAACTGTCATGGTTGGGCTTTCACTCCAATCGAGAGATTTAAACTCTGTTTTTGTGTTTAGTTTCCAATTGGTTAAAGCCACTTCACTTGATAAAGTAATTACCCCATTTAAGTTGAACTCGCGTGTATCATAAAGTTCTACCCCTAGTTTTTTGGTGCCAATGCGATATTTAATTGTGGCTTTTAAGGGTAAAATAGTTTTTATTTTTTTATCGGGATTTGCTGCATCATTTTGAATTTTTATTGGAGCCTGTTTCCAGATTTTCATTTCAATATCATCATCTTCAATATTATTGTCTTCGAAAATTAATCCATTTAAAAGTGTATTCGTCTGATTTTCGATATCATGAAGTTTTACGGTTATTGGTAAATTAATAAATGATGGGTTTGCATCGTACACTAAAGGACTTGCGTCGTCTGGTTCTGGTTTTAATGTTTCTAATTTTTGAGATGTTGAACAGCTAACAAGTGTTGTAAGTGCTATAAATACTGATAGTATTGAAGAAAACTTCATCGTTAAGATTTTTTTAGTAATGCAAAATTAAGAAAACAATTATATTATTATGAAAAAGTGTAACATTTGATAATAAATTGAGTCTTATTGAAATAGTATCGCACAATTATTAACTTTTTATTACCATAAAATACTTAATAAAAATATTATTATTGTCTTAAAATTTAACAATATCATGATCGAAATCAAAGATTTGCATAAGTCCTATAAAATGGGAAGTTCTACGCTGCATGTGTTAAAAGGAATAAATTTTAATATAGAAGAAGGCGAGTTAGTTGCGATTATGGGATCTTCGGGATCTGGAAAATCGACACTTCTTAATATTTTAGGAATTTTGGATGAGGCCGATTCTGGTAGTTATATTTTAGACAAAACACCAATAAAAAAACTAAACGAAACGATAGCTTCAAAATATCGAAATAAGTTTTTAGGATTTGTTTTTCAGTCATTTAATCTGATTAATTATAAAACTGCTCTTGATAACGTAGCGATGCCTTTATATTATCAGGGAATAAAAAGAAAAGAACGCTACGAAATTGCCATGAAATATTTGGAGAAAGTAGGTTTAGGATCTCACTCACATCATTTACCAAACGAACTTTCCGGGGGGCAAAAACAGCGTGTAGCGATTGCAAGGGCTCTGGCATCAAATCCAAAAGTTTTGCTGGCCGATGAACCAACAGGTGCTTTGGATACTAAGACTTCGTATGAAGTTATGGAACTTATTCAGGGAATTAATGACGAGGGTAAAACCATTTTGATCGTAACCCACGAACCTGATATTGCTGCAATGTGCAAAAGAAATGTGGTCCTGAAAGATGGATTAATTATCGATGATAAAAAGGTAGAACAAGTTAGAGCTTCATCTTATGTTTAATATAGAGCGTTGGCAGGAAATATTTGAGGCAATTTCTAAAAACCGGTTAAGAACATTTCTTACCGGGATTTCTGTGGCTTCGGGTATTTTTATTTTAGTGATTCTGTTGGGAGCCGGAAAAGGACTTCAAAACGGAATTGAAAAACAATTTGAGCGCGATGCAGCCGGAATCATTGAAGTTTGGTCTGGTACAACTACAAAAGAATATAAAGGATTAAATCCCGGAAGACAAATTCAGTTTCGCAATAGCGATTACTCACAATCAGTTCAGAAATTTGATGACAAACTCGATTTGCGAGCGTCGACTTTTAATTTTTGGGGTGCCAATTTTACCTATGGTAAAGAATCAGGAAGTTATCAATATAGAGGTGTAGATCCTGATTATGGCGGAATTGAAAATCTTACAATTGTTCAGGGACGATTTGTAAATGCCAAAGATTTGGCTAATAATGAAAAAGTCGCGACTATTGGAATGAAGGTAAAAACAGATCTGTTTAAAGACAGTGATGCAATTGGAAAAGAAATTTTAATTAATAATATCAACTTTAAGGTAATAGGAGTTTTTACAGATCCGGGTGGAGAGAGAGAAGAGACAAGAGCTTATTTGCCTAAAACGACTGTGCAGAGAACTTTTGGCGGAGGAGATAAAATAAGCAATTTGTTTTTTACTTTAAAAAAGACAAATAATTATGATGAAGCTTTGGCGCAATCTGAAAAATTTACTCAGGATTTAAAAAATTTACTTAAGAGTAAAAATGTTGTTGCTCCCGAAGATGATGGTGGAATAAATGCCTATAATTCGGTTAAAGACGCTAAACAGTTTTATGATTTAAACTTATATATCAGATTGTTTTTTTGGTGGGTTGGTATTTTTACCATAATTGCAGGTGTTGTGGGTGTAAGTAATATCATGCTTATTGTTGTAAAAGAACGAACAAAGGAAATAGGTATTCGTAAGGCCTTAGGGGCATCTCCATTTTCGATAATTTCTATGATACTTCACGAATCAATTTTTATAACCACTATTGCTGGTTTTACAGGTTTATTGGCAAGTTTGTTATTGCTGGAGTTTGTAGGGCCGATGGTGCAGAGTGAATATTTTAGAAATCCCGAAGTAGACTTTAGTGTGGCTTTAACAACACTTGTTTTACTTGTATTTGCAGGAGCACTGGCAGGATTTTTTCCTGCATACAGAGCAGCCAAAATAAAACCTATTGTAGCACTTAGAGACGAATAACTATGTTTAATAAAGATAATTGGGACGAGATTTTACAGGCTTTAACAGCAAATGTTTTCAGAACGATTTTAACTGCGTTTGGTGTCTTTTGGGGAATATTTATCCTGGTAATTTTACTGGCTGCAAGTAAGGGGCTGGAAAACGGTGTAAAAAAAGGTTTTGACGGAATTGCCACAAACACCATGTTTATGTGGAGTCAGACAACATCAAAAGCATATAAAGGATTACCAAAAACACGTCGTTTTGACTTTAGAAATAGCGATGTTCCTGCTTTAAAAGCGGCGTTGCCAGATTTGCTGTATGTTTCTCCAAGAAATCAGCTGGGAGATTTTAACGGTACTAATAATGTGGTGCGAGGAACTAAAACTTCTTCTTTTACAATTTATGGTGATTATCCGGAGCTGATCAAACAGCAGCCTATGGATATCATTAAAGGACGTTTTATAAATCAGCAGGATATTAATGATAAAAGAAAAGTTGCCATTATTGGTAAAGGAGTTATTAGTGAACTTTATGGTAAAGAAGAAGAAACAATAGGCAGTTATGTAAAAATAAATGGCATCAATTTTATGGTTGTTGGAATTTACAATTCTAAACAGCAAGGCGGAAATGCAGAACAGGAACAAAAAAATATTTTTATTCCGTTTACTACTTTTCAACAAGCATTTAATTATGGTGATAAAGTTGGCTGGATGGCCATTACAGCAAAAGATGAAACTTCGATTACAGACCTAAAACCCAAAATTTTAGAATTAATTAAAGCACTGCATTCTGTAAATCCTGCAGATGACAGAGCTGTTGGAAATTTTGATTTATACGAGCAGTTTAATAAAGTGCAAAGTTTGTTTAATATATTAAAAATCATTGCTTATTTTGTAGGAACTTTAGTGTTGATTTCAGGAGTGATTGGTATTTCGAATATCATGCTTATTGTAGTTAAAGAACGTACCAAAGAAATTGGAATTCGCAGGGCTCTGGGAGCAACGCCAGCAGCGATTCGCGGACAAATTTTATCAGAATCAATATTCCTGACTATTATTTCCGGTATGTTTGGAATTGCTTTTGCAACCGGGCTTATAGCACTTTTAAATATGGCTTTAGATTCGATGCCACCGGGCAGTGATACCATGTTTGCGAATCCAAGTGTTGATTTAGGAGTTGTATTTGTTGCTTTATTAATATTAGTGGGATCTGGTTTATTGGCAGGATTTATTCCGGCTCAAACCGCAATTAATGTAAAGCCCGTAGATGCTTTACGAACAGAATAAAATTATCAATCAAAAATAATCGAATTAAACCAAAACAAAATGAAAAAAGGAGTAACTGTAACCATTTTAATTTTTATTGCTATAGTTTTCTTTGGCGCGCTGTATTATTTATACGCTAAGAATCAAGAGTCTCCAATTGTATTTAAAACGGAGAAAGCAGAAATTAAAACGATCGTAAAAAGTACAATTGCGACGGGTAATATTCAGCCTGATGAAGAGGTTCTAATCAAACCAAACATTTCAGGAATTATCGAGCAGGTTTATATTAAAGCAGGCGAAAAAATCAAAGCCGGAGATATGATCGCAAAAATCAGGGTTGTTGCCAATGTATCCAATGTGAGTTCTACTCAAAATCAGGTGCAAACTGCTAAAATTGCTTTAGACAATCAGGAAAAAATTTATAAAAGACAAAAAACATTGTTTGATAAAGATGTTATTTCTGCCAATGATTTTGATGCCGCACAATTGGCTTACACACAGGCAAAACAAAATTATCAGGCTGCTAGACAAAGTCTGGATATTGTAAAAACAGGGACAACAACATCTTTAGGAAGTTATGCAAATACCTTGATTCGCTCAACAGTAAACGGAATGGTTTTGGCCGTTCCTGTAAAGGTGGGTAATCAGGTTATTGAAAGTAATAACTTTAATGAAGGAACAACAATTGCCAGCGTTGCTGATGTGGGAAGAATGATTTTTATTGGAAAAATTGACGAGTCTGAAGTTGGAAAAATAAAAGTTCAAATGCCAATTGAAATTACAGTTGGAGCTATTGAAAACAAAAAATTCACAGCTGTTCTTACTGATATTGCGCCAAAAGGAGTAGTAGAAAATGGTGCTATTCAGTTTGAAATTAAAGCCTCTTTAGAAAATAAAGATGCTACTTTTATCAGAGCAGGCTTAAGTGCAAATGCTTCTATTATTTTAGAAAAAGCAGATAAAGTTTTGGCCATCAAAGAATCATTGGTGCAATTTGACAAAAAAACACAAAAACCTTATGTTGAAATAGAAACTGCTCCACAAAAATTTCAAAAAAGAGATTTAGTTTTAGGAGTTAGTGATGGAATTTATGTTCAGATTAAAAGTGGAATTAAAGCTTCGGATAAAATTAAAATCTGGAATCAGGGTTTGATTACTGAAGGCGAAGGAGAAAAAAAATAATCTGAAAGTGTAAAGGTTCTTTTGGTTTTTAAAAAATGTTAAATTTGCGTAGTGTCTTTGCTATGCTTCATCTTAAAAATATGAAAATAAATAAATATAATAGTCTGATTGTTGCTTTGTTATTTGGGTTAGGTTTATCTGCTCAGACACAACCAAAGCAATGGACACTTGAAGAATGCGTGAGATATGCATTAGACAATAATATCACAATTAAACTATCTGAGTTAGATGTAAAAAGTGCTGATATTGATAAAAAAGGTGCTTTAGGGAGCTATCTTCCATCAGTAAGCGGGAGTGCTTCACACTCTTGGAATATTGGTTTGAACGTTAACCCGGTTACCAATATTGCTACAACTCAAACCACACAGTATTCATCATTAGGCGTAAACGCTGGTGTTGATATTTACAAAGGTTTACAAAATCAAAATGCTTATAGAAGAGCTAAACTTTCCATAATTGCATCGCAATATCAATTGTTGAAAATGCAGGAAGATATTTCGTTGAATGTTGCTAATGCGTTTTTAGAAATTCTTTTCAACAAAGAAAATTTAAAAGTAAAAAAAGAACAATTGGCGATTGATGAAAAACGATTTGCAAGATCTGAAGAAATGGTCAACGCAGGAACAATTCCGCGTGGCGATTTGTTTGATTTGAAAGCGACAGTGGCAACAGATCAGCAAGCAATTATTGTTGCCGAAAATAGTTTGTTAATTTCTAAATTGAGTTTGGCGCAGCTTTTACAACTTAAAGAATTTGCAGATTTTGATGTAATTGACGACACCAATGCTAAGGATGAGAATAATATCATGGCACAAACCCCAATTGATATTTACAATAAAGCCAAAGAAATAAGAACCGAGGTGAAATTAGCACAAACGAATCTTGAGATTGCAGAAAAAAGTGTTGCAATTGCAAGAGGAGCTTATCAGCCAACACTTAGAGGTTTTTATCAATTTAGTACCAGTGCCAGTTATAGTGACAGACTTACAGGAGTTGATGCCAACAATAACCCTATTTATGTAGCTCCGGATCCTGTTTTGGATCAGTTTAGTGATAATAAAGGACATAATTTTGGTTTTCAATTGAATGTTCCAATTTTTAACGGATTTTCTGTTAGAAATAATGTTGAAAGAAGTAAAGTAACTTTAGAGAAATCTAAAATAGATTTAGAGCAAAAAAGTTTAGATTTGCAACGTAACGTTTATACCGCTTTTACAGATGCTAAAGGAGCTTTGAATGCTTATGAATCTTCTACTGTAACTTTAGAAGCCAGACAGCAGGCATATAACTATGCAAAAGAAAAGTATGATGTAGGTTTGATGAATTCATTTGATTTTACACAAGCACAGACATTGCTAACAAACGCACAGTCAGATGTTATCAGAACGAAATACGATTACATGTTCAAAATAAAAATACTTGAATTTTACTTTGGAATTCCAATTGTTCCAATTATCGCAAAATAATTTATTATGTCAAAAAAAACAGTTTATTTCTTAGTCGGAGGAGCAATAGTTGTCATTGCAATATTAGTTGGTCTTTCGAAATCAGGAGTAATAGGAAATAAAGATGAAGGTAAAGAAGTAGAAATTACAAAAGTAATTGCCTCAACTATTGTCGAAACAGTTTCGGCAACAGGTAAAATTCAACCGGAAATCGAAGTTAAAATCTCACCTGAAGTTTCAGGTGAGATTATTTTATTAAATGTAAAAGAGGGTCAAGTTGTTAAAAAAGGTGATTTATTAGTCAAAATAAACCCGGATTTATATACCTCAAGTTACAATCGTTCAGTTTCTAATTTATCTGGAAGTAAAGCCGGATTAAGCCAGTCTGAAGCATCTTTTAAAGAAGCAAAAGCAAGCTACGAACGTAATAAGGTATTATATGATAAAGGTGTTATTTCAAAATCTGACTGGGATAAAGCCATAGCCTCTTTTGAAGTTGCAAAAGCCACTAAACAGAATGCTTATTTTACGGTTCAAAGTGCTTCTGCATCTGTAAATGAAGCAAAAGACAATCTGGGACGTACAACAATTTACGCTCCTGCAGATGGAACAATTTCAGTATTAAATGTAGAGTTAGGCGAACGTGTTTTAGGAACGCAGCAAATGGCGGGAACAGAACTTTTAAGAGTTGCCAACCTAAACAATATGGAAGTTGAAGTTGATGTAAATGAAAATGACATCGTAAAAATAAAAATTGGTGATGAAGCAAATGTTGAAGTGGATGCTTATTTAAAAAAGAAATTCAGAGGTGTTGTAACCAGTATTTCTAACTCGGCAAGTACAACTTTAACATCAGATCAGGTTACAAATTTTAAAGTAAAAGTTAGAATTTTAAAAGAATCATATCAGGATTTATTAGAAGGTAAGCCAAATACATATTCTCCTTTTAGACCAGGAATGACAGCTACAGTTGATATTATTACAAAAACAAAAACGAATGTTTTGGCAGTGCCAATTAGTTCTGTTGTAGTAAAATCTGATACAACGGCAGTTAAGGATTTTAAAGTAGAAGATCCAAACGAAGATAAAAAAGCAACTCCGAAAAGCGATAAAAAATTCGAATGTGTTTTTGTAAAAGTAGGCGATAAAGCTAAAATTAAAATCATAAAAACAGGTATTCAGGATGATACCAATATCGAAGTAATGTCTGGTTTAAAACCTGGAGATGTTGTTATTACAGGTCCTTATACAACTGTTTCTAAAGAATTAAATTCTGGAGATAAAGTAAAGCTTAAAAAAGCCGAAATACCTAAGAAATAAACATTTTTAAAGGATTTTGTCGTCTGGATACAGTATAAAACAAACACGAATTTCACGAATTGTCACTAATTTGTTCGTGAAATTAATTCCACAAACTAACCATTAAAATTTGTGTAAATCTGTGAAATTCGTGTTTAAAATTAATCTATATCTTTGTTTTTCATACCAGAAAGCTCAGCTTTATTAAATATAATTAACTTTTAAAATATAAATACATTGTCTTTTATTCTCAATATCGAAACAGCTACAAAAAATTGTTCAGTATCCATTGCAAAAAATGGAGAGACTATTTTATGTAAAGAAATTGCAGAAGAAGGTTATTCACACGCCGAAAAACTGCACGTTTTTATTGAAGAAATAATTGCAGAGGCCAAAATCTCAGTTCAGGATTTAGATGCAATTGCAGTAAGTCAGGGGCCAGGATCTTATACCGGTTTACGAATTGGAGTTTCGGCAGCAAAAGGATTGTGTTTTGCTTTAAATATTCCGTTAATTGCTGTTGATACTTTGCAAACTTTAGCATCTCAGGCCAAAGTCTCTGATGGAAAAATAATCCCGATGCTTGATGCCAGAAGAATGGAGGTTTACAGCGAGATTTTTAATGCTAATTTGGAAATTGAAAGAGAAATTCAGGCAGAAGTTATTGACGAAAATTCATTTGCAGCTTTTACTGAAACGATTTATTTTGTTGGTGATTGTGCCGAGAAATGCAAACAGGTTTTAACAAAAGAGAATTTTGTGTTTTTAGAAGATATCAAATATCCCTCGGCTTCGGCCATGAGTAAAATCAGTTTTGATAAATATCAAAAAAGCGACACTGTGGATGTCGCTTATTTTGAACCTTATTATTTAAAAGATTTTATGATGGCACCTCCATCAAAAAAATAATAAAACCTTTTTATTTTTGAAGTGTAAACGGCTGGATTGCAATTCCTGCTTCGTCCAAAGCTGTTTTGCAATTTTCTAAAGTTTCAGAAAAAACAGCTCCGTAATTTGCATTTGTTGCCCAAGGACGTACGGCAAACTCTACAGAACTTGTAGTCAGATTTTTAACAAAAACTTCTGGTGCGGGCATTTTTAGCACTTTTGGGTTTTTATTTAAAATATCTAACAAAATATCTTTTGCTTTTTTTATGTCAGAATCATAAGAAACAGCAAAAGTCAAATCTGCTCTTCTTTCCCCCTGCATTGAATAGTTAATAATTGTTCCGTTGGATAAAGCGCCATTTGGCACAAAAACCGTTTGGTTATTCCCCGTAAGCATTTTTGTTACAAAAATCTGAATTTCAAGAACCGTAGCAATAACGCCTTGTGCTTCAATAGTGTCTCCAACTTTAAAAGGTTTAAAGAGAATAATAAGCATTCCACCGGCAAAATTAGAAAGCGAACCTTGCAATGATAAGCCTACTGCAAGACCCATGGCTCCTAAAATAGCAACAAATGAAGATGTTTCAATTCCGAGTTTTGAAATAAATGTTATAAATAATAAAACGCGTAATGCCCAAAGCAATATATCAGCAAGAAATTTTGTTAATGTAGGGTCCAGATTTCTCTTAATCATTACCTTTCTAATGATTCGGTTAATCAATCGTATGGCATATAAACCAACAAATAAGATTAAAATTGCTGAAATTAATTTAGGAGAATAGTCGAGTAATACCTCGATAAATCTGGTGGCGTAATTGCCAATCTGGTTCGAATTGATGTCCATTTTATAAGAATAAAAAAACCTTCCCAAAAGAGAAGGTGGTATTAGATTTTGCAAATATATAGATATTTCCTTTTATAAGAAATAAATGTCGATTGTTATTCTGTCGCGGGTTTCTTATTGATAATTTCTTCTGTTGTAGTTGTTGTTTCTTCGCTTAAATCAACAATAGTTTTTGTAGTCGTAGTTTTAGCTTCACCGGTAAATTCACTAGCTTTTTCTTTTACAGAATCAATCACATCACTAATTGATTCAGAGGCTTTTTCAACAAATTCGCTTGCAATATCTTTAGCCTGACTGACATACTCTGTGGCACTATCAATTATTGGTTCTGAAACTTCTTTTGCTTTTGCAAAAGATTCTTCAGCAAAAGTCTCCGCTTTATTGATTAACGGGGCGGCTTCTTCTTTTGCCTGCTCAAAAGCGTCTTCTGCTTTATTAGCTAAATCAACACTTGTTTCTTTGGCTGAGCCAAATAAATTCTTAAAAAATGAAGTTAATCCCATAGTTTTCTGGTTTTGATTAGTTTAGAATACAATATTAACCAATTTTATTACACTATGATATTAATTTAAAAATAATTTACTGATAATTAGATAGATACAAATAAAAAAGCATCCCAATTGAGATGCTTTTTTCTAACTATAATAGTTATAATTATGCGTTTATAGCTTCAACTTTAATTGCTTCATCATTTAGCATGCTTTTCAGCATATTTTCGATTCCGCTTTTTAGAGTAAAAGTAGAGGATGGACATCCGCTGCAAGCTCCCTGCAAAATTACTTTTACTGTTTTATCATCTTCATTATAAGAGTCAAATGCAATATTTCCGCCATCGGCAGCAACTGCAGGTTTTACGTATTCCTCTAAAATGTTAATGATTTGTTGTGAAGTAACATCTAATTTATCAAAATTTTCATCTTTTGTAACATCATTTTTTGTAGTAACTTCAATTAAATTTTCATCTAAAACAGTTCCTCCATTTTCAATAAATTGTTTAATGAATGTTCTTACTTCTAATGTAATTTCCTGCCAGTCGTTGATGTCGTATTTTGTTACCGAAATGTAATTTTCATCGATAAAAACTTCTTTTACATAAGGAAATTTAAATAATTCTTTTGCTAAAGGAGAAGAAGCCGTCTGATCGATATTTTTATATTCAACCGGATTTTTAGTCAACATTCTGCTTACCACAAATTTTAATGCCGATGGGTTTGGAGTTGTTTCTCCATAAACCGTAATGGGCTGTTTTTTTGTTTTGGTTTCGTCAATATTGATAATTACGCCGCCTTTTTCTACAAAAGCTTCAATTTGCTCCGCAACAGCATCTTTTACATCATCCCATTCTACAATGCTATATCTTTCTATAGCTATAAAGTTTCCGGAAATATAAACCGTTTTTACAAACGGCAAATAAAATAATTGCTGTGCCAATGGTGATGCCTGGGCTTCATCAATATTTTTGAATTCAAAATTTTGATTTTGGGTAATAAAATCCTCAAATTCAAATTTTAAAATAGTCGGATTTTGAGTCTCCTTTATAGTGATTTTCGTCATGATTTAAATTTTTACAAATTTAGTAAAGTTATTTTCTACTAATACCTATATTTGATTTTTTAATAAAATAATTAAGACTCTTTTCAAATTAATCGTACTAAAATTCCAGAGTCTCTAATTTATTTCGATACGACTACCTTTATTATGTTTAAAATCAGAGTTTTATATTTGGTCTTTTTAACTTCTTTTTTTTGTTATTCTCAAGAAGGGCTGCCTGTTTATTCTGATTATTTGTCGGATAATTATTATTTAATTCACCCTTCGATGGCTGGTGCGGCGAATTGTGCCAAGATAAGATTGACCGCGAGAAAGCAATGGTTTGGTCAGGATGAAGCACCTTCACTTCAAACGTTAAGTTTTAATGGAAGAATTGGCGAAAGATCAGGAGCCGGAATTATTGTTTTTAATGATAAAAACGGATATCATTCTCAAAAAGGGCTGAAACTTACTTACGCACATCATATTATGTTTTCGAGAGATGAAATAGATTTGAATCAGCTTTCGTTTGGTATTAGTGGGGGAGTTATTCAAAATCAATTGGATGAAACACAATTCGGAACTACTTTTGATCCTATTGTTTTTGGTGCGATTCAAAAAGATTCTTATTTTAATGTTGATGTCGGGGCTTCCTATAACTATATGGATTTTTATGCTCATGCGACTGTTCAGGGTTTGCTTGAAACCAGAAGGGAAATCTATACAGATTATGAAAGCGATAATTTAAGAAAGTTTTTATTGAGCGTAGGATATGTTTTTGGTAAACACGAAAACATTACCTGGGAACCTTCTGTTTTGTTTCAGTTATTTGATCAGACAAAAGAGAAATCTCTTGATATGAATTTAAAAGCATACAAGAATATGGACTTTGGAAGTCTTTGGGCGGCATTGTCGTACAGAAGAAGTTTTGACGGCGCGCAATACAGTTTAGGAAACGGCGTACAATCTCAAAAATTGCAATATATAACACCAATTATAGGTGTAAATTATAAAAATTTCATGTTTGCTTATACCTATTCGCAAGTTACGGGAGATGTGAAATTTGATACAGGTGCTTATCACCAGATTACTTTAGGAATCAATTTATTTTGTACAAAGGAACGTTACGATTGTAACTGTCCGGCAATTAATTAAAACTTTTTTATTATGCTAATTAAATCTGTAAACGGAAAATCTCCGGTAATACCTGAAGATTGTTATGTTGCCGAAAATGCAACTATAGTAGGCGATGTTACTTTTGGTGATTCCTGCAGTGTTTGGTTTAATGCTGTAATTCGTGGTGATGTTCACTTCATTAAAATAGGAAATAAGGTAAATATCCAGGACGGCGCCATTATTCATTGTACTTATCAAAAACATCCAACCATTATTGGAAATAATGTTTCAATTGGTCACAATGCAATAGTTCACGGGTGTACGGTTCATGACAATGTTTTAATAGGAATGGGCGCTATTGTAATGGATAATTGCGTGATAGAAAGTAATTCTATTGTTGCTGCCGGTGCTGTTTTAACTCAAAACACGGTTGTAACTTCAGGAAGTATTTGGGCAGGAGTTCCGGCCAAAAAGGTAAAAGATATAGACCAATCCGATTTTGCAGGCGAAATTGAGCGAATTTCTAATAATTACGTTATGTATTCAGGATGGTTCAAGAATGAATAAATTCCAAAAAATAAAAATTCCAAATTCCAATCAGAAAGTTCAAACTTCAATTGGAATTTGGAATTTATTTTTATTTTGGAATTTTAAACTTTATAAGTTGATCCTTTCAAAAAAACTATTTTTATAGCTTTCACTAATCGGAATTCGTTTGTCACTTATCAAAACTTTATTTTTCTGGATAGATTTGACGTGTTTTATATTGATGATATAAGACCTGTGAATTCTTGAGAAGCCTTTGCTGGAAAGCAGATTCTCTAATTTGATTAAACTAATTAAGGTTAAAGTAAATTTATTATCTGTAGTATATATTTTTACGTAATCTTTTAAACCTTCGATGAATAAAATATCAGCAAAATTCATTTTTACATTTTCGTATTCAGCCCTGACAAACATAAAATCCTGTTCTAATTCCGGAACTGTAGTGGTTTCGGAAATGGCCTGAGATGCTGCTGTTGGGTTGAAAATTTGCTGTGCTCTTACTACCGATTTTAAAAAGCGATGAAACGGAATTGGTTTTACCAAATAATCAACTGCGCCCAGATTAAATCCTTCAACAGCATAGTCTGAATAGGCAGTTGTAAAAATAATTAATGGCTTTTTTTCAATAGTATTCAAAAATTCAATTCCCGAAAAATGGGGCATCTGTATATCCAGAAAAATCAAATCTATATTGGTTTGATTGATGAAGGAAACGGCGTCAATCGCATTGTTAAAAGTACTTACCAATTCTAGTGAATCTACTTTTCGAACAAAATCTTCTAATAATTCAACCGCTAAAGGTTCATCGTCTATAATTACACATTTCATTTGCTCGGAATTAGATTTTTAAATTTGTTTTGGCAGTCAAAAGTAGTTTCAAACCAGTGAATTAAGTTTTAAAATTATCATAAATTACCTTTCTATTATCATAAAATTATGCTTTTACAGTAATGGTTTTACTTAATGTGTAACCATCTGTCAAATTACCTGTTAAAGTACCTAATTCATCAGATAAGCTGTCTGAAAAAACATTGTCTGATGTGTTTGAAGTGTCAGCCTGACCATGAGAAGCATAATTTGTACTTGAATATACTTCACTGGCAACATTTTCAGGAAAAGCGATTTGCGTTACCAATAATGAAGAGCCTGAAGCACTTAAAACTTCAACATGTATATGTGGAGCACGACCTTGATACCAGCCTGGAAAAATTGAAATAAACGAAACTTCTCCATTTGTGTCTGAAGTTTGTCTTCCTCTTAAAAAATGGACAGACGTGTAATCTGTTTGCTGCATGGAAGTTCCTCCGTATTCAGAATAATTTCCGTCTTTATCACAATGCCAAACATCAACTAAAACACCTTCTAATGGTGCACAATCTTTGCTTTGGTTTTCAATAGTTAAATTGATCAGCAATGCAACTCCAATTCGGTCTGATTTTATATTTTCTAAAACTAGCTGACTTGGTGTTTTTATAGGGAATGGTCCTTTGGTTTCAGAAGGAGATACTGTACAGCTTCCATCGGCAGAAGTGTCTGTACCATCGTCGTCATTGTCGCTTTTAGAACAAGATTCTAATATTTTTGTAGCTGTTGCTAATGAAGCAATTCCTAAAATACCATTTCGAATGAATTTTTTTCTATCCATAATCCTTAATTATTGACTTATTGCAGTTTGAATTTTATCTAGTTTTAAATTTAAGTGCACGCGGTAATATTGATTGTCTTGTGTAATGGTAAGTTCGTGCGCATTTGGGTAAAGCAAATCTAATCGGTTTTGAATATTAACTAGCCCAATTCCTGAATTGTCAGGATCTTTAACATAATTTTCAATGGTGTTTTCTATCCAGAAATCAAGATTGTCATCTAATATAAAAACCTTAATTTTTACATGGGCCGCTCCTTTATAATCGGTTCCGTATTTAAAAGCATTTTCTACAAATGAAATTAACAGCAAAGGCTCAATAAATTTATTTTTGGTATTTCCGTGAACATTTATAAAAATGTCTTCGATATCATTAAGGCGGAGCTTTTGTAATTCGATGTAGTTTTGAATGTAATTGATTTCTTTTTCTAAAGCCACCGTTTTATTATCAGTTTCATACAGCATATAGCGCATTAATTCTGATAATGTCACGATGGCATCAGGGACCAAATCAGATTTCTTGTGTGCCAATGAATAAATACTGTTTAAAGAATTGAATAAAAAGTGCGGATTGGTTTGTTTTCGCAAATAAATTAATTCAGTATTTGTTCTATGTGTTTCGGCAATTAATTTGTTTTGTTGGTTGTTATAAAATTCAGTTAATGTTTTAATGATTGCGCTAATAGTAATAATTAAAATATAGAATAGAGAAGGTCCGATTTTAAAAAATAGTGGCTGTCTTCTGGTCATCACTACATGTCTTCCGTCTTTAATAAAATCCTCAGCATAACGAGGCATCATTTTAGGAGGCAGCATATTGGCTGGTCTTACATGATTAAATTCAGGAATAAAATAATTGATCCTGATAACCATAAAAACAAAAATAAGAGCAAAAACGAAGACGAAATACAGCCAGTATTTTTTTTCTAAAAGTAGGGCAGGCACCAAATAAAAATAGTTGAGATAGAACAAAATAATTCCCGTTGCCCATTGTACATAAAAATCGTTATTGATTCTGAAAGGGCTTTCATAAAATTGAATCAATGATGTCAGTATAAAGAAAGTCCATATAATACTATGGAACAAAATTTTGTTTGAGCTGGTATTTTTGATGCTGCCTATGTTCATTTAGAATTTTATTTTTAATAAAATTAAATCATTTTTCGTTACTGTTGGCGAATTGTTCTCTTTGAGTTTTTGCGCCACCAGATTTCCTACTTTTAATGCATCTTCTTCTGTCGAAAAACTTTTTGTATCGTTTATAACAGGAATAATAGATTGTTTGATTATTGTTTTGTTTTTATAAGCAATTGAATATCCCCAACCCGAAGTTGTTTTGAAAGATTCAGTTTTAAGTGTTTCATTTCTTGTGCAGGCTGTAATTTGCAAAAGCAGAAAAAGAAACAATAAATTCTTCTGGATTTTACTCCAGAAGAATTGTTTTTTCATATTAATTATCATCGTCATTTTGTTCCTCTAAAGGTTTGAACTCCCATGCATCATCAAAATAAGTAGTACCTATTCTTCCTAACATGTAGAAACCTCTGTTGTTAATTGCAAAACCAACAGCGTCAGTTCTTGTAGCACCTTCCATTGGCGTTCTTTCTACCCAAAGATCTGTTGTAGGATTGTATTCCCAAACTGTTTTTACACTTTCACCACCAACAACATAACCTAAATTGTTCATAGAAAAAGCTGAGGCATTTGAACGAACAATTGCATAATCATCATTGAATGAATCATCATCGTCATCATCCTGATCGATATCTCTTTTACGAGTCCAGACATCTGTAGCTGGATCAAATTGCCAAAAATCTTCCTGATAAACACCATTGTTGATTCCGGTAGCCAGATAAGCTTTATTATCAATTATAAAAACGGTAGCATTACGCCTTTTGTTTCCGCTAAAACCATTTACAAGTGTCCAGGTATTTGCCTGATCATCGTATTGATAAAAATCTTTCAAATAATTTCCATCATAACCAGTTCCAATATAAGCTTTTCCGCCTACCTGAAAACCTACCGCTGCGTAACGTGCTGTACCTGCAAAATCAGTTTTTTGAGTCCATGCATTACTTGTTGGGTCGTACTGGTAAAAATCTTTCAGTTTATTTGTTCCGTCATAACCAATTCCAACATAACCTTTATCGTTAAGCGTAAAACTAGAAGCTGAACTTCTTCCTATACCAATAAAGTCTGCTTTTTGTTCCCAATAGTCACCAGTTGAATTGTAAGCCCATAAATCCTTTAAATACTCATCTCCTGTATAGCCTGTTGCTATATAAGCATAATCACCAATAACAAAACTAGTGGCACTAGATCTTGCTGGTCCATCAAATGCTGATTTTTTAATCCAGTTTCCTATTAAATCATCATCGTCATCACTACTACAGCCTATAAAAAAGAGGCTCGATAATAATGCCGCGAATAATATTCCATTTTTTAAATTATTCATCATAGTGTATTAAATTTATTTATTGTTTGTATTTGATGCCAATGCCTAAAATGTAACCGTTTCCGGTATTAAAATCATAAACCTTATGATTGTCGTTATCGATAATATTGTATTTTTTATTAAAATCGTAACCTGCCTTAAAATTTATAAACCAGTTTTTATCGACGTTTCTTTCATATTCAAAAGCCGATGTCATTTGCGAGGTGCTAATTTTTGTTCCATTATTAGCAATAAGCGTATGATCCAGATTATAAAAAGTACCATTAAAACTATTCGTCAGGCTAAATGCATTTCGAATATTATTAGAATACGAAATCTTCGAATCCGGAAATCCAATCATCAAGGCACTTTTATCGTTTACTTTATATTGTACGGATAAAGTGGGCAGGAATTGCGGATAACCAAATACTGCTGTTCTTGCAACTCCAACATTTATATTGGTATTCAAATTTAACTGCTGACTTATTTCAAAACTTCCTAAGAGCGTTACATCAGAAAAATCAAGAGTCTTTTGAAAATTTGCCGTTGGTGTCAAAGAAAGATTCAGTTTAGTATTTGAAATTTCGTGTGAAATTTCAAATTTGTTTTTCAATTCAATAAATTGATCCAAATTTTCAAATACCTCAAAACTTCCGGCATCATAATTCACCTTCAAATTCGAGTATTCTACTGTGTTCTTTATTTTGTTTTTCGAATTGATTGCTGTACTAAATGATATACCAATACTGGTTTCATTAAAATCTATTTTATCTGTTGGCTCTGTTTTCAAATTTGCATTTACTGAAAATTTTTCCTGAGCTTTCATATTCAAAAACGAAATCAAAAAAAGAGAACCTATTAAAAGCCTTATTTTCATTACTTAATTATTGGTTCAAAAGTAGGTGCCTAATGGTTTTAAAAAAAAGAAGATATATGTATGGCTCTTTTTGATAGACTAAATACCCTTTTTTATGGCTGAACCAATTATTTGTTTGGCGAAACCTATCGTAGATGATTTTTTGCTATTTATAGGCTAAAAAGGCAAGACTGTATATGTTATAGTGTAGTGCAGAAGAGTGCATTTTATATTTGTTCAAAAAATAAGATTATGCATAAGTATATATTGATGTTGGTTTTTGCACTTACAATAATTTCATGCGGTACCGATACAGATGCCGGAGAGTTTGTTGTTGGGTCTGATTATTTGGCGGTAAGCAATAAAGTAATTTTAATTGATACCGTAACGGTCGAAATGTCTACCATAAACTTTGATTCACTTGTAACCTCAAGTCAAAGCCGAATTTTAATTGGTAATTATGAAGATCCTCTATTCGGGAAAATAAAATCAAACAGCTATTTTCAATTAGCAGGAAGTTCTTATACTCTTGAAAGTACAGGTTCTGATACTGAAGCTGTAAATTATGTTTTCGATTCTATTTCGATGATCTTAAAATATGATAATTACTATTATGGAGATACAACAAAAGTTCAAACGTTTGATATTCATAGAATTACTCAGACGGTAAAACCGAATACAGACGATGATAGTTTTTATAATAACTCGACTTTGAGTTATGGCAGCGAAAGTCTTGGAACTATCGCCTATAAACCCAGACCAACAGAAAAAGATTCGATTAATATTAAAATGGATGCTACATTTGGAAGTGAGCTTTTCCAGAAAATTAAAAAAAGAGAGATTACGGGGTTAACAAACTTAACAGAATATTTAAAAGGACTTGTTTTGGTTCCTAATATTGATAATTCTTCGAGTGTAATTGGTTTTAATGCCACTACAAGTGTCGTCAGGATGTATTATTCCAAATATCAGAGTGACGATGAAACTTCTTATTATATAGACTTTACCATTGCAGATGTTTCAAAGCAGTTCAACTCTATTTCCTCAGATAAAACCGGAACGGTAATTCAAAATTTACCCATTTCAAGCAGTAAATTATCCAGTACATTAACAAACAGGCAAGGGTACATTCAATCAGGAGCAGGAGTGGCCTGCCGGATTGATTTTCCAAATATAAAACAGCTCAAATACATTTCAGAAAAAGGTGCAATTGTCGATGCCCAATTGATTTTAAAACCGGTTAATAATTCTTATTCAGAACAATATCCTTTAGAAGATTCATTACGTGTATATGTAGCCGATAATTTAAACCGAATTAGTGCAACTTTATTAAATTCTGCAGGAAGTTCAGTGTATGGAACATTAAACCAAAAAAGTGACGAGTTCAATGAAAATGTTGGTTATACAATTCCGATAGGAGGGTTTCTTCAAAAAGAAATGTGGAAAACATCTGATTCAAAATCTTCTCTTATTTTGACATTGCCCGGAATTTCTAAATCTGTAGACAGAATTGTGTTAGGAGACCAAAAGCACGCAAACAATAAAATTCAACTAAAAGTTTATTATATCTCATATTAGATGAAAAATAAAATAATTTTTTTAAGCTGCTTCATTCTAATGTCGCTAACTTCATTTTCTCAAAGTATTTCAAGTTCTCCTTATTCATTATATGGTGTAGGAAGTTTGTATGACTCTGATTTTGGTTCAATTCCGTCTATTGGTTCATCAGGAATAGCCTTGCCTTCAAATCTCTTTATTAATAATTTAAATCCTGCCTCATTAGCTTACTTACCTTTAAATCATTTTATGTTTGATATTGGAGGAAAGGCAATCGCAACAACGTATGAAAGCGGATCAAGATCTGAAAAACGAAATAATTTTCAGTTTTCTCATATTGCTTTTGCCTTTCCGGTTACAAAAAAATCAGGATTTAGTGTGGCTTTGCGACCATATTCAAGTGCGACATTTAAAATCTCAAATTTAAAATTGCCTATCTCAGATAGTCAGGAATATTATTACTTAACAGCGGCGGGTTCTGGCGGATTAAATAATTTTGATTTTTCTTATGGTTATAGAATTGGAACAAAAATATCCGTTGGAGCTTCAGCCACTGTTTTGTTTGGTAATACAACAGATGACAGGAGTTATCTAATCTCAAATTCTATTACAAGTATTAGTAAAAAAACAGATTATAGTGGTTTACGCGCAACTTTAGGCACTCAGTATCAAATTGATTCTACTTTTACGGTTGCATCCACTTTTAAATTGCCAACAAAGGTTAAAGCTTCAAAAGTGCAAAGTGTAGAAACTTTGACCAATGAGGTTGTTTCTACGGTAGAATCGGATGTTGCTACAGATGCAGATGATTATTATATGCCTTTAGAAATAGGAGTTGGAATTAGCAAACGTTTTAAGAATAATCTAAATATGACTGTAGATTATGAAAAAAGCCTTTGGAAGAATACCAATCAGTCTGAGTTATACGGAGATTTTGTTAATCAGGACCGATTTGCACTTGGATTTACATATAGCGCCAAAAAGAATATCAGAAGATATTGGGATCGTGTTCAATATGCTGCTGGTGCCAATTTTGACACCGGTTACCTTGAAGTTGATGGAAAAAGAGTTAATAATGCATCAATTTCTATCGGACTTACATTACCAATAGAAAATACTTTTTCGGCCTTAAATATTTCCTATTCTTATGGACAAAAAGGAAAAGTTTCAGAAAATCTGATAAAAGAGAATTATCATAAAATATCCCTCAATTTGTCTTTAGATGGAATTTGGTTCGTCAAGCGAAAAATAGAATAGTGACTTAAAAATCCTTTTGTATTACTTCATATTTATTATCCAAAATTGATTTTAGAACAGAAGGATTTGCATTTGCATAAAATACAGGTTCGCTTTCTCCTTCATCAGAAAAACCAACTTTTTCGCGCAGCACATTTTGAGTTTGTCGAGCAACCGCTTCCCCGGAATCAATAATCTGAATATGCTCCGGAAGAATTTTTTTAATCTGAGGAATCAAATACGGATAATGACTGCAGCCCAAAACCAGGTAATCAATATTTGCATCGATCATAGGTCGCAAGTAAGTTTCTAACAGATCAGTCATTTCAGGAGAATTCAAATTTCCATCTTCAATAAGCTGTACCAACCCATGACCTACTTGTTCAATTATGGTTGTGTTTTGAAACATTTCGGCTGTTTTATTAAACAATTCACTGTTCAAAGTTCCTTGAGTAGCTAAAATTCCGATAACCTGGGTTTTCGAATTATTAGCTGCCGGTTTTATTGCCGGTTCAATCCCAATAAAAGGAATATCATAATCAGCACGAAGTTCCCTAATAGCATTTGTGGTTGCAGTATTGCAGGCAACAACAATTAGTTTACAGTTGTTTTCGATTAAAAAGTCAACATTTTTTTTACTTAAAGCAACAATCTCTTCTTTGGTTCTCTGGCCATAAGGAGCATTTTTATTGTCTGCTAAATAAATGGTTTTTTCGTTGGGAAGTAGTTCGTGAATGGCGCTCCAAATGGAAGTTCCTCCAATACCGGAATCAAAAACGCCTATAGGATTGTTGTTTGTCATAGAACAAAGTTACATATTTCTATGTTTTTCTACAATTTAGATGCTAAATAAAACGGTTAAGAAAATGTAAAAAAAGTACTATATTTACAATTAACCTTAAATAACTATAACTATGAAATTTATTAAAAATTGCGAAAAATTATCAAAAGAAGAACTTAAAAGTATTAATGGTGGAAGCGCTCCTTATTGTCCGGTTGGTAAAGTTTGCTATCGTGGGGAAGATAGTAACGGGAATCTACTTTGGGATTGTGTTCCAGTAACAACTCTATGCCCGGGAATTTAAGAAAATCATAATGTAAAAAAGGAGTTTTATTACTCCTTTTTTTATTTGTTGAGAAATACTTGGATATTTTGTTGTTTTTGTGACATGAAATTAATTTGGTTTTCAATTTCAAAAGCATCTTATACTTTTACTGATGCAAAAGCAAAGTATCTAACAGCGAATCAGGTTTTGTCTTTAATGCCGATAAATAAAGTTAATCTGGCCTTGATTTACGAGAAAGAGAATAATTTTAAAATGGGATTGGAAGGATATTTTACAGATGAGCAATTTTTATACAATGGTATACAAAATTCCTGCTTACTGCGAATTTGGATTTATGGTTGAAAAAATATTATGGTAAAAATTTTCTTTTTCAACTTTAAGAATTTTACAGATACTAAACAAAGTAACTATAAATGAGTTGTAAATGATCCGCACAGTGCACCAACTTTTGGTGATATATGAGATGCATAGATATAGAAGGTTTTACTATAAACGGAGGAGTAAAAATAAAATTATAGGAGCAAAAAAAATGGCTCAACTTTTAAGTTGAGCCATTTTAATAATAAGATTATTTCTTAGAATCCTAAATCTTTTTTAACATCAGCAGTAATGTTTGGACCATCTGCTAATAAAAGAGTAGAACCATCTAATATATATTGGAAACCTTTAGCTTTTCCAACTTTTTGGATAGAAGCTCTTACTTTTTCCATTAATGGTTTTACGATGTCAGTTTCTTTTTGTTGTAGTTCTTTTTGTGCATTGTCTCTATAGTCAACAATTCTCTTTTGCATGTCTTGAACTTCTTTAGAACGCTCACCGTTTACAGCTTCAGTTACAGTAGCAGCTTCAGCTTCATACTTTTTGATTTTTACTTGATATTCATCAACCATTTTTTTGTATTCAGTATCGTATGTACCACTTAATTTTTGTAGTTGATTTTGAGCATCAAGCATTGCAGGCATTTTCGACATAATCTCGCTAACATCAACATGAGCTACTTTAGCTTGTGCATTCATTGTGTTACTTGCTCCTAAAACTAGTATCGCAGCAATTAGTAAAGTTTTGATTTGTTTCATCATTTTTAAAAAAATATTAATTAATTATCGGTCGTATTTGTTTTCTGTGTTTCGGCTTCTTTTGCTTTTTTAGCTGCCTCTCGTTCTTCTAAAATTTTCTTCTTTCTGTCTTCTAACTCTTTTTTTCTCTGTTCGTAAATCTTCTGTCTTTCTTCGGCCTTGGCTGCTGCTGCGTCAGCGGCAGTATTTGTTGGTGTCGTCGTTGTAGCTGCGGGCTCGGTTGTTGTTGAAGAAGGTTTTGCTGTAGCGTCAGTTTTTGTTTCTTCTGTTTTAGCTGGTTCAGAAACCGTGCCATTTTTTTTGGCTTCTCTTTCTGCTAAGATCGCTTTTCTTCTGTCTTCATATTCTTTTTTCTTAGCTTCTTGTTCCAGCCTTCTGTCTTCGATCAATTTTTCTCTTACAGCCTTTCTTTCATCTAATACCTTTTGTCTTTCTGCCATTTCAGGATTTTCGTCAATGGCATTTTCCCGGCTCTCTTTAACTTCTTGCTCTTTCAATTGTTTTTTAGTCAATTGCTCTCGCTTATCAGTTCTGTTTAGTACACGTATAACCTGATCACTAATGTCAAATCTTTTATTACTAAAAAGCATTGTTAAATCAGATGACTTGTCAAAAACAAAATCATAGTTTTTAGCTTCTGCAATATCCTGAACAGCTGTAAAAACCTGATCTTGTATAGGTTTTGCTAACGCTGCTTTATGTCGAATTAAATTTCCATCAGCACCAAATTGCTTTTGCTGATAGTCCATCATTTCATCTTCCTGAAATTTAATTTCACTTTCTCTTTCATCAATAAGCTCCTTAGTAAGTAAAGCTTTTTCGGCTTTAAGATTTTCTTTGAGTTTATTGATTTCTAGTTTTTTGGCTTCTATTTCTTGTTTCCATTTTTGAGCTTTTAGCTCTAATTGGGCTTTTGCTTCCTTATAATCGGAAACATTTTCTAAAATATATTCCATGTCGATGTAGCCAATCCTAGTCGTCCTTGTCTGCGCTTGACTTGTAGAAGCTACAACCAAGGCTAAAAATATAAATAAAAATTGTTTTCTCATAACATTACTTTATTTTGAAATTTTTAGCCAAATGTAATAAAATTTGTACTAAAAACTACACTAAAATTGTTGTCCAATGATAAAGTGTGTTTCCCATCCATTTGCTTTATTTGTAACAGATCCTGGCAGAGCGTCAAATCCATAACCAAAGTCAATACCTAATAATCCAAATGCAGGCATAAATACACGTAAACCAACACCGGCAGAACGATTTAAATCAAATGGGTTATAATCTTTAAAAGTTGGATATGATGATCCTGCTTCCAAAAAGGTCAAAGCATAAATAGATGCTGATGCTTTTAACGTAATTGGATAACGTAACTCCATTGAGAATTTATTATAAATAGTTGCTCCAATTTGATCTCCGGCTGAATTCACCGGCGTTAATGAGTTATTTGGGTAACCTCTTAACTGAATAGTTTCTCTACCATCCATAGAATAGTTGGCCATTCCATCTCCTCCTAAATAAAAACGTTCGAAAGGTACAACACCTCTTGACTGATCATATGCTCCTAAGAAACCAAATTCTGTTAGTGTTCTTAAAACTAATTTACCATATACTTTAGTATACCAGTCTGCTTTAAATTTAACTTTATAGTATTCTAACCAGTTGTATTTCTTTTGGTCGACTTTTCCAACATCAGTATCAGCACTTCCATAATCAGATCCTACACCTACAGTACCGGATGTTCCGTTTACTGTTTCAGTTTTTGTGTAATCTCCAGGGCTAATTGGCTGTCCATCTGCACCTGAAATTACTTCTGTTCCTGTATATTTCGTTTTATACTCCTTTTGATTTTGTAAATCTGAATAGTTAATTCCATTAAACAATGAATATGGAGGTGTCACTTTTGCAGAGATACTAAATTCAGAACCATAAGTTGGAAATATTGGGTTAACCCCTTTATTACTTCTTGAAATTCCGATAGTATAAGCTAAGTTTCTTGACGCTCCGTTACCAAAGGTAAATAAACCTGTATTATAATTATTTAAATCATAATGCTGATAACTGATAGATTGTGATAACACAAAATAATCATCCGGCACTGTTAGTCTTTTAGCAAGCCCAACCTGGACTGTAAAAATATTAAAACTTTTGCTCTTATCAACATCTCTCGTGATATAATTATTAAGAAATTGCGTACTATAAGAGATAGATGAGCTAAATTGTACCGGTTTTTTACCTCCAAACCATGGTTCAGAGAATGATAAACTATACGTTTGGAAATATGTACTTCCTTGTAAACGAAGAGATACTTTTTGACCATCTCCCATTGGTAAAGGCCTATAGGCTTCTTTCTTAAATATATTTCTTACTGAGAAGTTATTAAACGAAAGTCCTAAAGTACCAATGAAACCACCTCCGCCGTAACCACCCTGAAGTTCAACCTGGCTGGATCCTTTTTCTACTACGTGATATTCAATATCAACTGTTCCTGCAGCTGCATCAACATTTTTGAATTTTGGATCGATAGCTTCAGGATCAAAAAATCCTAATTGTCCAATTTCACGAATAGTTCTAACTAGTTGTTCTTTACTATATTTTTCTCCCGGTTTAGTTCTTAATTCGCGGTAAATAACATGATCGTTTGTTTTGTCATTTCCTACAACTGATATTTTATTAAAATAAGCAATAGGACCTTCGGTAACTCTAATTTCAAAATCGATAGTGTCATTAACTGTTCTTACCTCTACAGCATTGATGTTTGAAAACAAATAACCGTTGTTTTGATATAAGTTTGTAATATCTTCTGCATCTGGTTTTGTTTTGTCGGCAATTCTTTTTTCAAGTAAAACGCCATTATATGTTTCACCTTTTTTAATTCCTAAATAACGGTTCAAAAGTTGATCTGAATATACTGTATTTCCTAAAAATTTAATATTTCCGAAGTAGTATTTATTTCCTTCTTCCATATTGATTTTTATAGCCAGCATATTCTTCTCCTTATTATAGGTAACAGAATCATAAATGATACGGGCATCACGATATCCTTTTTCCTTGTAAGTAGCAACAACCTTTTCTAAATCGGCTTTGTATTTTTCAGGAATAAATTTTGACTTTTTTAGAATACGCAGAAAGTTTTTTTGTTTAGTGTCCTTCATTGCTGCTCTTAACTGATTGTCAGTAAGCTTTTCATTGCCAATGAAGTCAATTTTACTAATTTTTACTTTATCGCCTTTGTCTACGCGAACAAGCATATTGACCTGATTTCCACCGGTAGTGTCAGCAGGTGTATTTGTAATAGTAACTTTTGTATTATAATAACCTTCTTTTTTATATTTATTTTCAATGTAATTTTTGGTCGTTGTAATTAAGTTTTCGTTTACAATTTTATTTTTGGTTAAATTGTTATCCTTAATTAATCCTTCGACTTTACTTTTCTTGATACCAACAAATTTTACCTCGTTTAGTTTAGGAAGTTCAACAATATTTAAGTCAAGATAAATACTATCATTATCAATTTTATTTACGTAGAAAGCAATTTCATCAAAAAGTCCAAGTTTGCCCAGTTTTTTAATTGCACCACTGATTTCTTCACCGGGAACGGCTATTTCCTGTCCTTTTTGAAGACCTGAAAAGGTAACAACGGTTTGTTCATTGAAGCTTATTTTACCAACAACAGAAACTTTAGCAAGAATGTATTTTTTTCCCTGATCAAAAGGAACTCTTTCTTGTGCTTTTATTTGTGAAAAACTACCCAAAAGAAGTAGGGTAAGGACTATTTGTATTCTTTTTTGTAACACTAAAAAATTATTTAATTTGTTCACTGGTTTTTCCAAATCTACGTTCTCTTTTTTGATAACTAATAATAGCCTCATATAAATCTTGATCTTTAAAGTCTGGCCACAAGACATTAGTAAAATATAGTTCTGCGTAGGCAATCTGCCATAGCAAAAAATTACTTATTCTATGTTCTCCACTTGTTCGTATTAATAAATCTACGTCAGGTAAATTTTGCGTGTAAAGATGCTCATTTATAATTGAATCGTCAATAGTGTCTATTGAAATTATATTATTTTTAACTTTATCACTGATGATTCTAACGGCATTTACCAATTCTTCTCGTGATCCGTAACTTAAAGCCAATGTTAGCGTTAGGCGCGTATTATTTTTTGTTTTATCAATAACGTCCTGAAGTTCTTTTTGAGCGGTTTTTGGTAATTTATCAAGATTTCCAATAGCATTAAGCCTGATATTGTTTTCTTGTAAAGTGCCAAGTTCTTTTTTTAATGAATTGATTAATATTTTCATTAAAGCTTCAACTTCTAATTTTGGGCGATTCCAGTTTTCTGTTGAAAAAGCATAGAGCGTTAGATACTCAATACCAAGTTTTGCACAAGTGGTAATTGTTTTTTTTACTGATTTTGTACCATTTTCGTGACCAAAAGCTCTTAAGAACCCTTGTTGTTTTGCCCAGCGACCATTACCGTCCATGATTATGGCCAGATGTTTAGGTAAGTTTGTTTTGTCTATAGAGTCTATTAGGTTCATTTTATTATTCTGCGCAATAGCAAGGTTTTAGTCCAAAGGTATAAGTTAAAGTAACACCTGTAAAGACATACCAATCGTTATTATTTAAATTTCCAAATCGTAAAGATGATAAGGCATCGTTACCAGGATTACTTCCGTCAATATCGTCTGTAAAGGTATAACGGGCTCCAACTTCAAGGCCCAGAACAAAATTAGGAGATACATTTGACTTGATTCCTAACGTTATAGGAATAGCAATTGAACTTGAATTTTTATCTTTTCTGGTTTGACCTCCCGAAATATATAATTCATCGTACATAAAGTAACTTAATCCTGAATATATATAAGGAGTAATTTTTGGATGATAGTCATGTAGATTAAAATCAAAAAAATTAAATTCTAAACCGGCAGAAAGTTCTTTAACATTGTTTTCAAATCTGTAACCTCGATTGCTTCGCCCTGTTTCTTCAGATTCACGATCGTTTCCTGTAACAGTAGATTGTGTATATGAAAAACGGTAAGAATGTCTTGGACTTTTGTTCCATTTATACAAAATACCAAAAGCTAACTTTTCAGGAGCGATATAGTTTGTTTTACCAACATCACCTACAAAGTTGCTTCCACCAAGAAAAACACCAATCTCATTAATTTGAGCGTTTAGTGTAATTAGGGGGAATAAACATAACAATAAATTAAAAATTTTCTTCATTTAATTCGGAATTGCGTGCAAATATAATAATTATCGATACGAATCAACGTCGCTTTAGTTAAATGTGCTTTTTTTTCAATTTGCAATATGATTTTGAGACATTTAATGAGGATTCGATACATGCAGAACGAGAAAAAGTGGTATTATCGTATAGTAGCGTGTGAGAAAAAGGCTTAATTCCTCTTGTCTTCTCCCCAAAGCAGCTTGTTTCTTAAGGTTTTTAAGAAAGTTTCACCGGGAATTTCAACCATTTTTATTTTAAAATCTGTTTTTTTGATCGTTAAAACAGATTCGTTTTTTACAGAAGCAATTCTGGAATCTAATGAAACTAAATACTGATCTTCTCTTCCTGATACACGTAACTTAATTTCGGTATCATCGGGAATAACAAGTGGTCTGGCGGTTAAATTATGAGGTGCGATAGGCGTAATTACTAAACTTTTTACCTCTGGCGTAAGCAATGGTCCGCCACAACTTAAAGAATATCCGGTTGAACCCGTTGGCGTCGAAATAATCAAACCATCTGCCCAATAAGAATTTAAATATTCATTGTTCAAATAAGTTTCAACGGTAATCATCGAAGTTGTGTCTTTTCTACTTACTGTAACTTCATTCATGGCAAAATTTAAATCTTCTTCAATAGCATCATTTTTTGGATCGCAGGTTATGCTTAATAAGGTTCTCTCAGAAATAGTGTAGTTTTTATCAATTACAAACTGCAAAAAACTGTCAATATTTTCTTTTTGTACGGTAGCCAAAAAACCAAGTCTTCCTGCATTGATTCCCAAAATAGGAACACCGGAATTACGGACTAAAGTTGCAGCTCTTAATATAGTTCCATCGCCACCAATACTTATTAACATTTCAAAACTATTATCTAATGAAGTACTTAATGAAAAAGTTTTATATTCTTTTTTTACGAGTTCCTTTTCATGAAGCATTTTTAAAAAGTTCTCCTCTATTACCATTTCAACATTATTGGTATTGAAAAACAAAAAAATATCTTTTATAATAGGTTCGGTACTGTTTTGGTAATACTGTCCGTAAATGGCTACTTTCATTTTTTTTAATTAGATAATTTGTCAATTAGAAAATCAGATAATGAGCCAGCTAGTTAAGAAATTATCTAATTGACATATTAACTTCATTATCTAATTATATATTAAGGTATTTGTCTAAATAATCAGAACGTTCTTTTAAGCTGTTTATATAAGCGTCTTCCTGATGTTCTGAAATGATTTCATAATTATATCGTCTAAATGTCTGAATGATTTCATTCATTGGTCCCACACCAATTTTTACTGTAATCTGAACATTTTCTAAATCAGCCTCAGAAACAAAACAGCCTAAAATTTTTCCATTATTGCTTTCCACTATTTGTGCTACCTGGCCCATAGAATAATCCAAAAGTCCTTTTTGAACAATAATAATACCTCCTTGTTCTTTTAAAAATGGAGTTTCCTGAAAAAATTTCATGATGTCTTCCATTTCATAATAACCTACATAGATATTATTTTCATCAATAACCGGAACAGTATTAGTGTGATTTTTTGCAAATACTTCTAAAACATCGAGCCACATCATTGATTTTCTGGCAAAAAAACGTTCTAAAGTATATTTGTAATCAATTGCTTTTTTGTCAGTGTCAAAAGTTTCAACATCGTCAGAAGCAATACTTCCAATGAAAATACCGTTTTCCAAAATTGGAAAATGAGAAAAATTCAAGTCGGCAAAAAAGTCCTGAACCGATGCTATCGTTTCCTGGCTATCAATTGCTCGAAAATCGTTTGTGATATAGTTTGTAATTTCTGTCATAAATCAATTGAAGATATTTGATGCAAAATAATCAAAAAATAGCAAAAACTGCTACGTTTTACTTTGTATTTTTGTCGTAACAAATATAGTGTTACTAGAATTAATTATCTATTTTATATGACAAAGTTAAGTGTAAATATCAATAAAATTGCAACCTTACGTAATGCAAGAGGCGGAAATGTTCCTGATTTACTAAAAGTAGCTACCGATATTCAGAATTTTGGAGGTCAGGGAATTACCATTCATCCACGTCCGGATGAGCGTCATATTCGTTATCAGGATGCGCGCGATTTAAAACCAATTGTTTATACCGAATATAATATTGAAGGAAATCCGCAGCATAATTTTATTGATTTGGTTTTAGAATGCAAACCAACTCAGGTTACCTTGGTTCCCGATGCGATTGGAGCTATAACATCTTCTGCAGGTTGGGATACCGTAAAAAATCAGGCTTATTTAATAGAAGTTATTCAGGAATTTCAACGTAACGGAATCAGAACTTCGATTTTTGTTGATCCCATTAATGAAATGATTGAAGGAGCAAAAAAAACAGGAGCAGACAGAATCGAATTATATACCGAAGCATTTGCACATCAATATAGTTTAGGAAATAAAAACGGAATTGATCCTTATGTAAAAGCTGCAGAATTGGCAAACGAATTAGGTTTGGGAATCAATGCAGGACATGATTTAAGTTTAGATAATATTCAGTTTTTTAAACAAAATATTCCCGGTTTATTAGAGGTTTCTATTGGGCATGCCTTGATTTCTGAAGCACTTTATCTTGGTTTGGATAATGTCGTGAATATGTATCTAAATAAATTGAAATAAGTTTAAAATTAAAACAATTATAACCTGATATAATTGGGTTATAATTGTTTACTTTCGCACTTTTCATATAAAAAGCTAGTGTCGAAATCAATTATTATTTTTTGTTTATTCTGTTTTTCCGGTTTATTTGCGCAATCTCAAGCCAATATAACAGGAAATGTAAAATCTTCTGAAAATGAAAATTTAATTGGTGCGGGTATTTCTTTCGATATAAATAATCAAAAATATTCGGTACTAAGTGACACACTTGGTAATTTTTCAAAAGATATTTCTTTAGGCAAAATCACAATTACAATTAATCAATTGGGTTATCTCGATAAAACCCTCAATATTGATCTTGTAAAAGATACTGTAATCTCAATTGTTTTAGAAAAAGATATTTCACTTTTAAAAGAAGTGATTATAGAGAATGACAAAAAAAATGGTATTTCAACTTTATCAGGAGGAAAATTATCTTTCAATTTAAAAGAATTGTCTTCGTTACCGACCGTTTTAGGAGCAACCGATATTATAAAGATTTTGCAATTAACACCCGGAGTTCAAAATTCTGGCGATGCTAATGGATATTTATATGTAAGAGGTGGCGATCCGGGACATAATGCAATATTATATAATGGAACACCGGTTTATGGAATGTCTCATTTATTAGGTATTTTTCCTTTTTATAATGCTGATCATATTAAGGAGGTAGAATTTGATAAGTCAAGTTCGAATGCAAAATACGGAGGACGATTAAGTTCGACGACACTTTTAATTCCGAACAAAAAAATACCTACTGAATTTACTATTCAGGGAAATGTCGGTATTTTGGCTTCACAATTGAATTTTGCCATTCCTGTAACAGAAAAAACAGGAGTATATATTTCAGGAAGAAAAACGTATATCGACGAAATTATTGAACCATTGATAAATTCTTCATCCCAGAATAATGATGTTCAGAATATGAAATATGGATTTTCAGACGGAAATATCACTTTTGTATCTCAGATTTCTAAAAATAATCTATTTGCTGTAGATGCTTTTGTTAGTGGTGATAAATTAAAAATTAATGACGATAATTTGTCTTTAAAAACCAGACTGAAATGGAGTAATTTTACGGTTTCTCCTTCTGTAACCACAGCACTTTCCTCAAAAACAAGCATGTCAAATGCTGTTTATTTTAGCCAATATTCTAATGATTTGAGTATGGAACAGGCAACAATTCAGTTTGGTGTTTCTTCGTATGTGAAAGATTTTGGTTTTACAAATTCATTTCGTTTTTGGATAAAAAATATTCCTGTCGAGTCTGGATTGCAATATGTTTATCATGATTTACAGCCTCAAAAAGTGAATGTTGAAAACTTCAGCAGTTCAAACAATACATCCCAAAATAGTATGATTACTGCCAATGAAGCAGCGATTTTTACTACCATCAAACCAAAATTGACAGACAAATTAAACGCAGAACTGGGCTTGAGGATAAATTATTATACCTCAGGATCGCAAAGTTCTTATTTGCATTTTCAGCCTCGTCTGCTGTTGAATTATATAGCCAATGAGAAGTTTTCTTTTTACGGATCTTATAACAAACAATATCAATATTTGAGTTTGATTACGACTTCAAGTGTTGGAATTCCGACAGATTTCTGGATTGCAAGTTCTGATGGAATTAAACCGCAATCGTCAGATGAGTTTGCAATTGGTTCAAATCAAAATATTTCAAAGAATTTGGTTTCTTCTTTAGGAGGATTTTATCGCTCTATGAAAGATTTACTGGAATACCCTTATGGTATAACTCAGTTTAATGAAACCACAACTCTAAAAAATGATTTATTGGTGGGTAAGGGAAAAGCGTATGGTCTTGAATTTATGCTGCGAAAAAATAACGGAAAATTTACCGGCTGGTTAAGTTATACTTTAAGCTGGTCTGATAGAAATTTTGATGAACTTAATAATGGAAAAACGTATTTTGCCAAATATGACAGACGTCATAATCTGTCGTTAGTTGGAATGTACGATTTAAATTCAAAATGGAATTTTGGTGTTACCCAGATATTTAGTTCCGGAAATCGATTTACAATGCCAACTTCCTGGTATTTTATCAATAATAATCCGGTCAAAGAATATTCAGAATACAATAATGCACAAATGCCAAATTATATTCGTACCGATCTTTCTGCAAATTATTTCTTCTTTAAAACAAATAAAAAAGAAAGCGCTTTAAATTTTTCAATTTATAATACGTTCAATATTGATAATCCAATTTATGTTGTTTTAGATGTTAAAGTTGCTGATGATAAAAGTAGTGTTGTTGTAAAACAGGATAAAAAAGTTTTGTATCGAATATTGCCTTCAATAAGCTGGAGATTTAAATTTTAAAAGATGAAAAAATATTTATTATTTCTTTTTGCTTTAATAATAATGAGCTGCTCTAAAGATGATTTTAGCGAACAAAGTATCGAATCTAAAATTGTTGTAGAAGGCTGGATAGAAGAAGGAGATTATGCTCAGGTTTTGCTTTCAAGCAGTATTCCGGTTACAGATGTAATTGACTCTACAAATGTTTTGAATCATGTCATTCGGTCGGCAAAAATTACAATTTCTGATGGTCAGACTTCAGAAGTTTTAAGAGTAAAAAATGATAAAAACAGAGTTCCGCCCTTTGTATACTACGGAACAACTTTGAAAGGTGAAGCTGGAAAAGAGTATTCGCTAAAGATAGAATATTTAAATCGTGTTGTCGAAGCTGTAACCACTATACCTAAAACAGTGGAGCTTAAAAGTGCCGAGTATGTAAAAAAGAATGTTACAGATACAACAGGTTATGTTTTTGTAAAATTTGATGATCCTTTAGAAGATAAAAACTATTATCAGGTTGCTACAAAAATTGATACAGAAGAACCGATTTTTGTTCCGGCGTTCTATGGAAATTTAGATGATAAAAATTTCACGTCATCAAATGTCTCTATACAGGTAAACAGAGGAATTTTGCTTTTTCCAAAAACAAAGTTTACGCCATATTTTGCTGATGGAGATTTAATTTATGTGAAACTAAGAACCCAAAACAAAGAAGCTTTGGATTTCTGGAACAGTTGGCAAAATGAAATTGTAAATAGTAAAAACCCAATTTATCCATCAAATACAAGTTTAAAATCCAATATAAAAGGAGGTATTGGTATTTGGGCGGGATATGGGCAAAGTACGATAATTGTTAAAACGCCTCCAAAAAAATAAATCCGGTTTGAAATTATTTCAAACCGGATTTATGTTATGCTTTAAAGCAATAATTAGTTCTCAAAAGCTTTGATGAATTCTTCAAATTTAGCTTCGAAGCTGCTAAATCCTGTTGAGAAATAAGCTCCCATTTCTACTTCTGTATTATCTCCGAATTTTAAGTAATAAACTTCGTTGTAATAATTAACAGTTACAGTCGAGTTGTCGTCATAAGCCCAGTAACCTCCATTGCTTGCAGTTGCATCAGTTACCCATTTGATATTATAGGTATAGGTGTCTGCTTTTTCAGAGTGCTGAACAATATCAGCAATTTTAGTTCCGTCTTTTTTAGATACTAAAATTAACTTTGAGTTTTTATTGAAACTTGCAACAGTACCTTGAGAATATTTAAGGTTGTTTGAATTTTCATCTGCATAATGGTTTTTAGTTCCGTAATCAGAATATACCATTGTTTTTTCTAAAGCAATTTCGTCAGCTGCTGCCATAGCTAAGTCCATATCAGCAATAATTAGAAAATTGTCTAAAAGTTGCACTAATCCGTTTGCTTTACCTCTATATTGTACTAATTCGTCGTTAGTCATTAAAGCATCAATACTCGCATTGCTTCCTGAGTTAAATGAAAGTAAAGTTTTACCGTTATAAGTTAGAGCACCTTTTGAAGTGTTTTCTGTAGCTTTAACACCACTCATTTCCCATGTATAACCATCACTTAGAGTCATTTTGTAGGCAAACTCATTAGGAACTTCTTTTCCGTTAGAATATTTTGCAGTTTGTGTAAATGAAGCTACAGCAGTATTGTCGATTGTTAAAGTTGCATCTGCTGAAGTTGGTAAGAAAACATAATCGTTTGTTTTTACTCCAGATTGCCAATCATAAGTATCTTCAATTTTAACTTTAATATCTGAAGAAACACTTTTGCTGGAGAATGTAGCATTATTTGTAGTTTGAGTTTCTTTAGCAGGAAAAACAAATTTTAATTCTGAAGTCGAAGCTGTTTTTACCCAAACTTTACCGGTATTATCCCAAGTGTAAATTCCGTAAACTCCAGCAACATTGATAATATCTTCTACTTCATTATCGTTTTTTCCGTTAAAAATATCAACAGGACTAACGTCTAATAATCTGTTTAAGTTTTCAATTGTTTCAATTGCACTTAATTTTTTAGTTTTGTCTAGCTGAACCAACATCTCATTAGCTTCTGCCTCTAATTTTACTTTTTGCTCTGTAGGAGTCAATTTAGAATAAGGCTGTTTGATAATGTTAGCAATTTGTTCTGCCAAAGTTTGCTCAGGTACAACAGGGTCAATTACAACAGGGTCAGTTTCCGGACTGTCATCACTAGAACATGAAATCATAAGTTGAGAAGCAACTAATGATAATAAAAGGAATTTTTTAATCATAGGAGTGGTATTTAATTAAATGATTTGAATCAAATTTTGGGTTGATTTCTGAGCGCGAATATACACTTTCAGATTGTTCTTTGTTTACGGGAAACCGTAAAACGATACGCTTTTTTTACAATAAAATGATTTCTTCAAAATTTTTCCACTTATATTGATAAATAAGTTTTTTACATTTGTAATAAGCTTAAAAATATATAAATGTTATACTCAAAAATAGAAGGCGAAGGGAAACCTTTCATCATCATGCACGGATTTCTGGGAATGTCTGATAATTGGAAAACACTTGCCGGGCAATATGTAGAAGCCGGATTTCAGGTTCATATTTTAGATTTAAGAAACCACGGACGCAGTTTTCATTCAGATGAATGGAGTTACGAAGCTATGGTTCAGGATGTTTTCGAATATTGCCAGGCCAATCAATTAAGTAAGATAGATATTTTAGGACATTCGATGGGAGGGAAAGTAGCGATGCTTTTTGCAACAACACATTCTGAAATTGTAGATAAATTGATTGTGGCAGATATTGGTCCGAAGTTTTATAAACAACATCATCAGGATATTTTAGCAGGATTAAATGCAGTTGATTTTTCCGTAAAACCAAGTCGAAACGATGTTGAGGAAATTGTTGCGCAATATGTTTCTGATTTTGGAACACGTCAGTTTTTATTGAAAAATTTATACTGGAAAGAACCTGGACAATTGGCGTTTAGATTCAATCTCGAAGTTTTCAATAATAATCTTGATGCCATCGGAAAAGCTTTGCCGGATGATTTGGTTTTCGAAAAGCCAACATTATTTATACGCGGAGGAAATTCCGGTTATGTTCAGGATGCCGATCTTGATCAGATTCGTACACACTTCCCTGATTTAAAAGTAGAAACAATTCCAAATGCCGGCCATTGGCTTCATGCCGAAAACCCTAAAATGTTTTTTGAATTGACAACTGCCTTTTTAAAGGAATAGTCATTTTAGCAAATATTTTATTACTTTTATTAAAATTTTAAATTAAAATAAATATGAAATTATTACTTAGACTTCTAGTTACTGCAGCCTTGGTTTTATTACTTGCTAATCTTTTGACAGGCGTACATGTAGCAAGTTTTGGTACAGCTGTAATTGTTGCAGTGGTTTTAGGATTGCTAAATCTTTTTATAAAACCAATTTTAGTTATCCTGACTTTGCCGGTAACGGTGATTACTTTAGGTTTGTTTTTACTGGTTATAAATGCGATCATTATTTTATTGTGTACCAATATAGTTGGAGGTTTTGCGGTAGATTCTTTTTGGACAGCATTAATCTTTAGTGTCATATTGTCTATTCTTCAGTCTATTACTTACAAAATTCTAGGAGACGATAAAAAATAAAAATAGAAATGACGTTTAAAACGTCTTCAAATACAATAGATTAAAAACTTGGCTGGGTTGCAAAAATTTTATAATTTTGCAACCCAATTTTATTACGTAAATTAAAGAAGAAGATGGATATTAAAAGAGTAGCAACAGACGCTGTGAATGAAACAATTGTAATGACAGTTGTTCACATGGATTACAAAGGTCAAGTAGCAAAAAGAATAAACGAAAAAATGCCTTTGGCTACCGTTAAAGGTTTTAGAAAAGGACAAGTTCCTAAAGACCTTGTTGAAAAACAATACGGAAAAGCAATTAAGCAGGAAGAAGTTAAAAAAGTAGTTGATTTGGCTTTAGAGCGTTTTGTTCAATCTGAAAGATTAAATCTTTTAGGAACTCCTCTTGCTAAAGAAAACGAAAACTTTGATTGGGATGCTGAAGAACTAACTTTCGAATACGAAATTGGTTTAGTACCAAACTTTGAAATTGACTTAGAAGCTAAAAACAATATCGTAAAATATATCGTTACAGCTGATGATAAATTAATCGACGGACAAGTTGAGCGTATCCAAAAACAATTCGGAAAAGCAATTCCACAAGATAAAGTTGATGCTGATTCTGATTTGACAGGAACTTTCTCTAATGAAGAAAAAGGTATCGACAATACAACTACAATTTCAGTTTCTACATTCAACAAAAAAGCAGGTGACAAATTCATCGGTAAAAAAGTTGGAGATGTTGTTACTGTAAGCACAAAAGGTTTATTTGAAGATGACCACCAATTAATGGATTACTTAAAAGTATCTCATGATGATGTTCACGGTTTAGATGTTGAAGTAAACTTTACTATCGAAGCTATCAACGGAGCAGAATTGGCAGAATTAAACCAAGAGTTATTTGATAAACTTTTCGGTGAAGGAAAAGTAGCTTCTCTTGAAGATTTAAAAGCTAAAATTAAAGAAGATGCTGAAGCTCAATTCGCACAGCAGGCAGATCAAAAATTATTGTTAGACGTTCAGGATTTCCTGATCGAAAACACAAAATTTGATTTACCGGCTGAATTCCTTAAAAAATGGTTGCAAACTGTTGGAGAGAAAAAACTTTCTGCAGAAGAAGCTGAAGTTGAATACGCAAGATCTGAAAAAGGATTACGTTTTCAATTAATTGAAGGAAAAGCAATGGCACAAAGTAATATCCAAATTACATTTGAAGATTTGAAAGCTTTTACAACAAACGCTATCAGACAACAAATGGCTCAATTTGGACAAACAAACCCAACTGACGAAGAAGTACAAGGAATCGTGGCTAGAGTTTTATCTAACCAGGAAGAAGTGAAAAGACTTTCTGAGCAGGTTGTTGCTGAAAAATTGTTAGAAGTGTTTAAAGAAAAAGCAAATCCAACAACTAAAGAAGTAACTTATGAAGAATTTATTGCAGCTTCTTACGGCGAATAATTTCTAAGATAATAGTATTTGGAGCGTCAGGAAGTTTTTTCCTGACGCTCTTTTGTTTTAATTTATTTTTTGATTACTTTTCAGGAGCTAATCCAGCTATCCGTTACAAGTTTTTTCATGCCTCCCTTTTTTTGTAAGGTAAAAAAAGAGCTTCCGCTGGTCGCTTTTTTCTACCAACAAAAAATAGTTGTCATTTCAAAAAGCTTTTCACTGCTATCTGGGCTAGAAATAAGACATATTGACATTCTTTATAAAAGGGTATGACCTTTGTGGGAAATAAAATATAATACCAAAAATTAAGTAAAACTTAGACACATAAAATATGAACTACGGTAAAGAATTTAAAAAATTTGCTACAAAGCACCAGGGAGTAAACGCAATGTACTACGATAAAATCGTAGCGGCAATGAACCCAACAAACATGACTCCATACATTATCGAAGAGCGCCAGTTGAACGTTTCTCAATTAGACGTGTTTTCAAGATTAATGATGGACAGAATTATCTTTTTAGGAACTGGTATCGACGATCAAATCGCAAATATCGTTCAGGCACAATTATTATTCTTAGAAAGTGCTGATGCTTCAAAAGATATTCAAATTTATCTAAATTCTCCAGGAGGAAGCGTTTACGCAGGTTTGGGAATTTATGACACGATGCAATACATCAAACCAGACGTAGCTACAATTTGTACCGGTATGGCAGCTTCAATGGGAGCCGTTTTATTATGCGCAGGAGCTGAAGGAAAACGTTCAGCTTTACCGCATTCAAGAGTTATGATTCACCAGCCATCTGGAGGAGCACAAGGTGTTGCAACAGACATGGAAATCAACTTACGCGAAATGTTGAAACTAAAAGATGAATTATATCATATTATCTCTCAACATTCAGGACAAACTTTTGATAAAGTGCACAAAGACAGTGAGCGCGATTACTGGATGAAAGCTGACGAAGCAAAAGAATACGGAATGATTGATGAAGTTTTAAGAAGAAGCTAAAAATTAGTTTATTATGTTTCAAGTTTCAGGTTTCAAGTTAACAATAGCAACTTGAAACCTGAAATTTGAAACCTTTTTAAGACTTGAAACAAAAATATAAGTTAATAAGTTACTAAGTTTTAAAGGTTTTATTGAAAACTCTCAGAAACTTAGTAACTTTGCAGCTTAGTAATAAAAAAAGAATGGCTAAAGTAGTATTAGAATGTTCGTTTTGTGGAAGAAAAAAGCCAGAAACCAATTTATTGATTGCAGGTATTAATGCACACATTTGTGATAAGTGTATTGAACAGGCACACGGAATTGTAATAGAAGAATTAAAATCAAGCGGAAGCGCTAAACTGGTTGGGGACTTAATTTTAAAGAAACCAAAAGAGATCAGAGCTTTCTTAGATCAATATGTTATTGGACAGGATCAGACTAAAAAAGTAATGTCGGTTGCGGTTTACAATCACTACAAACGTTTAATGCAACAGCAATTAGACGACGAAGTAGAGATTGAAAAAAGTAACATCATTATGGTTGGTCAAACCGGAACAGGAAAAACATTGGTAGCAAAAACTATCGCAAAAATGTTAGACGTTCCTTTGGCAATCGTAGATGCGACAGTGCTTACAGAAGCAGGTTATGTAGGTGAAGATGTTGAAAGTATTTTGACACGTTTATTACAAGCTGCTGATTATGATGTAACCAAAGCAGAAAGAGGAATCGTATTTATTGATGAAATAGATAAAATCGCCCGCAAAAGCGATAATCCATCTATAACACGTGACGTTTCTGGAGAAGGAGTTCAACAGGCATTATTGAAATTATTAGAAGGAACAGTTGTAAACGTGCCACCAAAAGGAGGACGTAAACATCCGGACCAGAAATTTGTGGAGGTAAATACCCAAAACATCCTGTTTATTGCAGGTGGTGCTTTTGATGGAGTAGAACGTATTATTTCTAAACGTTTAAACCGTCAGGCAGTTGGATATTCTACTTCTAAAAATGTTGATAATATCGACAAAGACAATTTGTTGCAATATATCATTCCAAAAGATATTAAAGATTTTGGATTGATTCCTGAAATTATTGGTCGTTTACCAGTTTTAACACACATGGATCCTTTAGATAGAGAAACATTGCGTGCCATTCTGACTCAGCCAAAAAATGCGTTAATCAAACAATATCAAAAATTGTTTATGATGGACGAAGTAGAATTCAGTATTTCTGATGAAGCTTTAGATTTTATTGTTGATAAAGCTTTAGAATACAAATTAGGTGCTCGTGGATTGCGTTCGTTATGCGAAGCAATTCTAACAGATGCTATGTACGAATTACCAAGTTCAGACGATAAAGTTTTGACAATTGATAAAGATTACGCAGAACATACTTTAAGTAAAAATTTATTGAAGAGAATGGAAATTGCTTCGTAAATTCTAAATACAGCTTTGTCAAGTTTTAAACTTTGACAAAGATTTAATATCAAACCTGTTCATTTATTTGAGCAGGTTTTTTTTTTGAAAATTATAAAAACAACATGAATTTCACTAATTGTCACTAATTCGTTTGTGAAATTAATTTCACAAAGTTAATTAACGATTGAAATTTGTGCAAATTCGTGAAATTCGTGTTTAAAATTTCCTGCTTCTGAAAAAATTACTGAACCCTAAACTTCTCTCGATATTCAATTGGTTTCATGCCCACCATTTTAAAAAACACTTTTCTAAAAGCTTTTGGATCATTATAGCCCGTTTTTTCGATTATCTCAGAAATTGAAAGCTGCGTTTGTTCCAAATATTTCTTAGAACTTTCTACACGTATATTTTGCAAATATTCAATTGGCGGAATTCCGGTTACTTGTTTAAATCGGCGTGTCATGTTTCTGGCACTTGTGGGAATATCTTTTGTTATTTCTTCCAACTTTTCAATAGAATGATATTGGCTTTCTATTTTTTGCTGCAGCATGGCAACTAAAGAATCGTTGTGTAAATGATTGGGTCTGAAGGTGCTAAAATAGCTTTGTTTGTATCGGTTTAAATCAATAGAAAAGATCTTTGCGATTTGAACAGCAATTTCATTTCCGCAATATTTCTGAACCAAAAGAATCAATAGATGGAAAGATGAAGTCGAACCTCCGCTTGTGTATAAACTTCCATCGGCCGTTAAGGTTTCTTCAGATTTTAATTTTACCAACGGAAATGCTTTCGTAAAAGCACTGCAGGCATCGACATGTGTTGTTGCCAGTTTTTCGTTAAGTAAACCCGAAGCTGCAAACAAAAAAGCACCCGTACAAAAACTGGCTAATTCGGCTCCGGCCTGATGCTGTTTTTGCAGCCACGGAATAAAATTTTTATTTTTTGCGATCATCTCACTCATATCATCCGTAGTAAAAGCCGGAATTAAAATGAGGTCTAAAAGTTTATCAGAATCTTCGATTGAATTTACTTCATAACCAAATAAAAATTTTTCTTTGATTTGTTCCGCCGATTGAAAAACCATAATTTCAAAAGGCTTTTCCGGACCATTACTTAATTTATTAGCAGTTTCAAAAACTTCTAAAATAGCTGCTATACTTAATAATTTATAGTAGTGAGGTACAATTAAAGCTGTTTTCTTAGTCATGGTATTTCATTTATGGTTATTACAAAAATAGAAAAATTGTCTTAAATGCCCCTAAAGATGACTTTTTTTGTAATGCAAGCCTTGTTATTTAACTTTAAATTTGTTTTGATAATTTGTAATTTTATATATCATGGCAACAAAAATTTTCATAAATCTTCCGGTAAAAGATTTAAATCGATCCATTTCATTTTTTACTGAGTTGGGTTTTTCGTTCAATCCACAATTTACAAATAACAAAGGAACTTGTTTAATTATTGGCGAAAATATAAATGCAATGCTTTTAGTTGAAGAGTTTTATGCAACATTTACCAACAAAGAAATTTGCAATGCAGAGACAACAAGCGAAGTTCTTATTGCCTATCTTTTGAAACTCGTGAAAAAGTAGATGAAATAATGGAAAAAGCGATTCGATCAGGAGGAACAGAATATGTGGAAACGAAGGATTATGGGTGGATGTACCAACGCACTTTCCTGGATATAGACGGACATCATTGGGAGATTTTCTATATGGATGAAAGTAAAATACCAAGCGAAGTATAAATTAAAGCCTGTAATATGATACAAGTTCAAAATAAAATAAATGCCTCAATAGAAAAAGTTTGGGATCTGTGGACATTGCCAGAACATATTATGAATTGGAATAATGCTTCTGCAGACTGGCATACACCATATGTAGAAAATGATTTGAAAGCAGGCGGAAAATTCAAATTTACAATGGCTCTTAAAGATGGAAGCGATGGTTTTGATTTTGAAGGCATATATACTAAAATCGAAAAATTTTCATGGATAGAATATCAGCTTTTGGATAACAGAACGGCAAATGTTCGTTTTGAAAATAGTGGTGATCATGTAAAACTTACCGAAACATTTGAGCCAACAACAAAAGATTCAGCAGATATGGAAGAACAATTTTGTACTGCAATTATTCAAAATTTTAAAAAGTACGTTGAAAATTTTAAAGAGTAAACCAATTAATAAATTATAAAATAATAAATAATGATAACAGTAAAAAGTACAATAAATGCATCAATAGACAAAGTTTGGGAATTATGGACATTACCTGAACACATTACAAAATGGAGTTTCGCCTCGCCGGATTGGCATACACCTTATGCAGAAAATGATTTGAAAGAGGGCGGAAAATTTAAATCGACGATGGCCGCAAAAGATGGCAGTATGAGTTTTGATTTTGAAGGCGAATATACTTTGGTAGAAAAAAATAAAACCATTGAATATGTTATGGCTGACGGAAGAAAGGTTGAAATTAGTTTTGCAGCAACTTCAAATGGAGTAGAAGTAACGGAAAGTTTTGATCCTGAAACACAAAACCCCGAAGAAATGCAACGCGGCGGCTGGCAGGCAATTTTGGACAACTTTAAAAGTTATGTCGAAGTAAATTAATCGCGCAAAGTCGCGAAGGCGCAAAGTTTATGTTTTTAAATTTTCTTTGCGACTCTGCGACTTTGCGCGAGATGAAATTTAACAGGCAAAACTTAAATTATCTTATGTAACTTATATGGTTTATTAATTTAAAAGTAAAGAAAATGACGAAACAAATTTGGCTGAATTTGCCGGTAAAAGAGGTGGCAAAATCAAAAGCTTTTTTCTCAAAAATAGGTTTCTCTTTTAATGAAAAACACGACACGCCAAGTTCAACCTGTATGATTGTTGGCGAAGGGAAATTTGCAGTAATGCTTTTTGAAGAATCTTTGTTTGCCAGTTTTTCTCAAAATAAGTTGACAGATACAAAATCAAGTTCGGAAATATTGATTTCGATTGATGCTGAAAGCAAAGAAGAAGTTGATCAGTTCACAGAAAAAGTAAAAGAAGCCGGCGGAACCGTTTTTAGTAAACCTGCAGAAAGCCAAGGCTGGATGTATGGCAGCGCTTTTGCAGATTTAGATGGTCATCGCTGGAATATCTTGTATATGGATTTTAGTAAAATGCCTAAATAAATTAGATATGGAAACATTAGAATTTAAAATCAGAATTAAAGCTCCGGTAGAAACCGTTTGGGCTGTTTTATGGAATGAAGAAACCTATAAAAAATGGACAGGAGCTTTTTGCGAAGGCTCGTATGCAGTAAGTGATTGGAACGAAGGTGATAAAATTCATTTTATGTCTCCAAACGGAGAAGGAATGAATAGTATTATCGAAAAGAAAATTCCAAATGAATATATGGCTTTCAAACATATAGGAGAAATAAAAGACTTTAAAGAACTGCCTATTGATGAAGAGACGAAAAAATGGAGCGGCGCAATGGAAACATATCGTTTAACGCAAGATGACGAGTTTACAGATTTGACAGCTCAAGTTGACGTAGTAGAGAAATATATCGATTATTTTAAAGAAGCGTTTCCGAAAGGATTAGAAACAGTAAAAGAACTTTCTGAAAAATAGAGACAAGAAAATAGAAGAAAGAAATAGATTACAATAACAAACAAACAAACAAAAATAAAAATAAAAATATCATGGCAACATCAGTAAACCCTTATTTAATATTTAATGGAAATTGTGAAGAAGCATTTCTATTTTACAAATCAGTTTTTGGAGGTGAATTTCCGTATATAGGAAAATTTAAAGATATGCCGGCTGCCGAAGACGGAGGCTGTGCAGAATTTTCAGAAAAAGATGCTAACAGAATAATGCACGTTTCTTTGCCAATTGGAAACACCATTTTAATGGGAAGCGACAGTAACGAACAATCGGGAGATGTAACATTTGGCGGAAACTTTTCAGTTTCAATCAACGTAGAAAGCAAAGAAGAAGCAGACAGAATATTCAACGGACTTTCAGCAGGTGGAAACGTTTTTATGCCGATGGATAATACTTTCTGGGGCGCATATTTCGGAATGTTCACAGATAAATTCGGCGTAGGCTGGATGGTCAATTTCGATGTAAACGAACCAAATAAATAATTAGTTTATCCGCCACGAGTTCACAAATTTTTATTCAAATAAAATTCTAAAAATGATTCCTGAATTCGTGGCGGAAAAAACATTACAATTAACTTTTGTTAAATGTTAAATTACTTAAAACTTACATGTTGATTTGTGTTTTTTCTCTACAAAAAAACAAAGAATATACTTTTTTATCATAAATAGATTGCCGATTTTTGTCGCTTCGAAAATCAATAAGCATAAAATGGCAACAGAAGACAAAGAAATTATTTTACTTAAAGTTTCAGGGCATGACAAACCGGGTGTAACAGCCGGATTAACATCGGTATTAGCTGCTTACGATGCTATTATCCTTGATATAGGCCAGGCGGATATTCACGATACATTGTCTTTAGGGATTTTGTTCGAAATAGAAGCAGGCTCAAGTTCTGGTCCAGTGCTTAAGGATTTGCTTTTTAAAGCTTACGAATTAGAAGTTAAAGTAAAATTCATTCCTATTTCTATAGATTATTACGAAACCTGGGTTAAATCTCAATCCAGACAACGCTATATTATAAATGTTTTGGGCGAAAAACTAACTGCTGCACAGCTTGCTGCGGTAACCAAAATATTATCAGATCAAAATTTAAATATTGATTCCATTATAAGATTGACCGGAAGAACTTCTGTTGTCGAAAAAGAAGAATATCCGCGTTCCTGCATACAATTATCTGTAACCGGCGAAATAGTAAATAAGATTGAAATGACTGCCAATTTTATGGCAATTTCAAGAACTTTAAATGTCGATATTTCTTTTCAGGAAGACAATATTTACAGAAGAAACCGGCGTTTGGTTTGTTTCGATATGGATTCGACTTTAATTCAGGCCGAAGTTATAGACGAATTAGCAGAACTAAACGGAGTGGGCGCACAAGTAAAAGCCATCACAGAATCTGCGATGAATGGAGAAATCGATTTTAACGAAAGTTTTAAACAACGAATGGCTTTGTTAGAAGGTTTAAGCGAAGACGTTTTACAAAAAGTAGCCGAAAATCTACCTATAACAAAAGGAGCACATCGTTTAATGAAAGCCTTAAAATATTACGGTTACAAAACCGCAATTTTATCCGGAGGATTCACTTATTTTGGAGAATACCTGCAAAAAGAATTAGGTATAGATTACGTTCACGCCAATCAACTTGAAATAAAAGACGGAAAATTAACTGGTAAATATATAGGTGATATTGTAGATGGTTTAAAGAAAGCCGAATACCTTACAGCTATTGCAGCCAAAGAAGGAATTCACATCAACCAAACAATTGCAGTAGGTGACGGGGCTAATGATTTACCAATGATCAATTTAGCTGGTCTGGGAATCGCTTTTCACGCCAAACCAAAAGTAAAAGAAAGCGCCTCAAATTCAATTTCAAGTTTAGGTCTTGACGGTGTTTTATACCTTTTAGGATATCACGACCGTTATATCGATATGATGTAGTTTTTTGTTATTTCGAAGGAGAAAACACAAATAGTACTTAAAAACAAAACCTTAGTTCAAATCAGAATTAAGGTTTTTTTATGGGCATGTCCCTCCGGGTCGGGCTATCCGTTTCAATCTTTTTGTCCGCCGCGGCGGACAAAAAGGATTTCCACTTCTATCCCTCATGCAATTTAGTGGAATTAGCGTTTTTTAATTGCATTTTAGCAACAAATCAATTCGTGAAAATTCGTGAAATTAGTGTTTAAGCACACACATTTCCTTCAACTCCTCCAAATAATCTCTCTGATTCGAAAGTCTCGGGATTTTATGCTGACCGCCAAGTTTGTCTCTTTCTTTCAACCAATCGTAGAATAAGTTTTCACGCGCTACATTAATCACCAAAGGATTTAGTGTCATATTATTATAACGTTTCGCTTCGTAATCAGAATTTAAAGTTTGTAAAGTTTCATCCAAAACTTTTTGGAAAAGACCAACATCAGCTGGTTTTTTCTTGAATTCGATCATCCATTCGTGTGCGCCTTTTTCTTTGTCCTGCATAAAAATAGGGGCAACCGTATAATCTATAACTTCAGTTTGGGTAATCTGACAAGCTTTGGCAATCGCCTGATCTGTATTTTCGACCATTAATTCTTCGCCAAAAACATTGATGTGATGTTTTGTTCTTCCTGTAACTCTAATTCTGTACGGATTTAATGAAGTAAAACGAACTGTATCGCCAATTAAATAACGCCATAAGCCTGAATTGGTCGTAATAACGAGCGCGTAATTTTTATTCAGTTCTACATCGGCCAAACAAATAACTTTTTGGTTTGAAGTCCCAAAAGTATCCATCGGAATAAATTCGTAGAAAATGCCGTAATCCAGCATCAGCAATAAATCGCTGGAATTATTTAAATCCTGAATTGCAAAAAAGCCTTCAGAAGCATTGTATATTTCGTAATATTTAAAATCTTTGCTAGGCAAGATTTTTTTGTATTGTTCTTTGTATGGAGAAAAACTCACGCCGCCATGAAAATAAACCTCAAGATTTGGCCAGATTTCCAATAGACTTTCCTTACCGGTATTCTCTAAAACTTTATTCATTAAAACCAACATCCAGGACGGAACTCCGGCAAAACTGGTTACATTTTCGACTTTAGTTTCATTTATAATAGCAGCGATTTTAGATTCCCATTCGCTCATCAACGAAGTTTTATTACTTGGCGTACTACTAAATTCAGCCCAAATTGGCATGTTTTCAATCAATATAGCCGATAAATCTCCAAAATAAGTATTGTTGTTTTCGTAAATCTGAGAACTTCCGCCTAAGCGAAGACTTTTTCCCAAAAACAATTCAGAATCTTCATTATTATTCAAATACAAACAAAGCAAATCTTTACTTCCTTTATAATGACAATCTTCGAGAGCTTCGTTACTAACCGGAATAAATTTGCTTTTAGCATTGGTTGTTCCGCTCGATTTTGCAAACCATTTGATAGGAGTTTCCCAAAAAACGCCTTGTTCGCCCTGACGTGTGCGTTCAATCAAAGGTTGTAATTCTTCATAGCTCGCAATCGGAACTCTTTCCGCAAAAGTCTGATAAGAGTTGATTGAAGCAAAATCATACTGTTTTCCTACAACAGTATTTTCAGATGCCATTAATAAATTGTGCAACAGTTCTTCCTGAACTTCATTAGGGTATTTCAGAAAGAGTTCTATTTGGTGAATTCTTTGTTTGAGAACCCAGGAGGCGAACGAGTTGATAATTGATAAGGGCATGAGAAATTTTAGATTTTAGATTTTAGATTTTATACTTTTTGCAAAAAGTCAAAATATAAGATTTGAAATATCACCAGACAAACATTAACTTTGTCGTTGTATCAAAAATACTGTTTTTTTTGTAATAAAAACATTCTATTTTTTACTAAAAATGAATTTTAAAAATTAAAATTCTGCGCTAGAGAAGCAATCTAAAATCTAAAATCAACAATCTAAAATATAATGACATATCAAGGCGTACTTACAAAAATGCAAACAGAAATCGGAAATCCAATTCAGTATTATTTGGTTTTTGAAGATAGCTTTCTCAGTATGAATCAATTATTAGATAAAGAAATTGAAATTAATTTTGCAGGTTTTCAATGTTTGAATTGCTGTAAAAAGAAAAAAATATTCAGACAAGGTTTTTGTTATGATTGTTTTTACTCAAGCCCTGCTGTAGGAGATTGGATTATGAGACCGGAATTGAGTACGGCGCATTTAGGAATCGCAGACCGTGATTTAGAATACGAACAAAAAGTACAATTGCAGCCTCATGTTGTGTATTTGGCTGTGGCAAGCGAAATAAAAGTGGGCGTAACCCGCAAAACACAAGTACCAACCAGATGGATTGATCAGGGAGCCAGCCAGGCAATTGCCGTAGTTGAGGTTCCTAACAGATATTTGGCCGGAATTACCGAAGTCGCTTTAAAAAGTCATTATACAGATAAAACCAATTGGAGAAAAATGCTTCAAAATCCAACTGCGGTTTTTGATTTGATTGCCGAAAAAGTAAAAATTGAAGAATTGATTCCCGCTGAAGCACGAGAATATTTTTACGCTCAAAAGAATGATTTATTCGAATTAAATTATCCCGTTTTAAATTATCCTGCAAAAGTCGCAAGCTTAAATTTAGACAAAACACCTTCTTTTCAAGGAAAACTTATTGGGATAAAAGGGCAATATTTAATTTTTGAAGACGGTACTGTTTTTAACATCCGTGGTTCCGAAGGATACGTCGTGACAATCGACGTGTAGGTCGATGGTTTTTAGCTATTCGTCTGATTCATTTGTCTTTACATAAAATTTTTGTAATTTTAAATTATATTTTAATAAGATACCATGTGTGAAAAATGATACATTTGGTTACAATTTTGTAATAATTGCTTATTGAAAGAAATTACTTTTAGAAAAAAAAAGAAGCTAGATTTGAAGTAATTCAAGTTTACAGGTTCTTTTTAAAATTAAAGTAATTTTTATAATTTTTAAATTATTTAATAAATGGGTGTTTTAAACAAAATTAATGTTTTCAGAAGAGGCTTAATGCGTAATCTGACAAAGAACATTGGAAAACCAAAAAGCGAATCAGGAATAATTTTAGTGGATAAAACTGAAATTAAAAGAGTCTTAATTTGTAGACCAAATGCAAGATTAGGAAATCTTTTATTGATCTCACCACTCGTAAAAGAAGTTGCTGAAACATTTCCAAATTGTAAAATTGATTTATTTGTTAAAGGACCGCTTGCGCCCATTATTTTTGAAAATTATGATGTTGTTTACAAAACAATTCATTTACCCAAAAAACCTTTTAAAAACTTATTAGAATATATAAATGTTTGGATTTCGATAAGAAAACAGCCTTACGATATGGCAATAAATGTCGATCAAAATTCTTCATCAGGCCGTTTGGCTGTACGTTTTTCTAAAGCAAAATATAAATTCTATGGAGATTTAGAAAATGACCGTCAACAAACTAAATCTGATTATGAGCATATTGCAAAATACCCTGTTTATAATTTCAGACACTATTTAACAAAATTAGGATTAAAGGAAAGCAATAAAATAGTGGAGCCTATAGATCTTAAATTAACTCCTTTTGAGTTGTCAGAAGGTAAAAAGATATTAAGCACATTAAATAGCAATAATTCTAAAAAAACGATTTGCATATTTACATTTGCGACAGGAACAAAATGTTTGTCTGAAGATTGGTGGGAGAATTTTTATACTTCACTAAAAAATCAATATACAGATTACAATATTATTGAAATATTACCTATAGAAAATGTATCTCAAATAGCTTTTAAAGCACCAACTTTTTATAGTAAGGATATTAGGGAAATTGGTTCGCTAATAGCCAATACAGAAATTTTTATAGGAGCCGATAGCGGAATGATGCATTTGGCAAGTTCAGTTCAAACACCAACTGTAGGGTTATTTTCAGTTTCAAACCTTAAAAAATATGAGCCTTACGATAATTGCAGCATTGGAGTTGAGGTTGAAAATTGTTCGAAAAATGATTATTTTAAAATAGTAAACGGTATCCTGAATAACGGAAGATTAAAAACATATTCAAGAGCTGTTTAAATTCTAAAATTTACAACATAAAAAAGGCCAATCGTAATGATTGGCCTTCTTATTTTAAGTCCTTTTTTAAGTCCTTATTTTTTCTTTTTAAATAAACCATTTAGTAAGTCACTGGCTTTTTTAGTAGCTTCCTGAGTATTTTTTTCTTTCTCAGTTGCTGCGGCTTGCGTAGTGTCTTTTGCTTTTGTGTTTTTATTAATCAAATCAGAAAGTGCTGATGCTCCTTTTTGAGTTAATTTCTCTTTTTGCTGATTAGCAACCTGAGAAGCTAAACTGCTAACAGCGCTTTTCATATCTGTTGATACTTTTGGATTTGAGAAATTACCTGTAACCAATGCATTAATAGGAATGTTATCCAGTTTTGCAGCATCTGCTGGAGATAATTTAGCCAGGAATGCATTTGCTTCAGTTCCTAAATATTTAGCCGGAACATCTAATTTTAAGTTGTAACTCATCGTTTGGTCAAAACCGTGTGTTCCTCCAACTGTAACTTTAATATCCTGATATTTAATGTCAAATGGTTTTACGTTAACTTTTCCATCATCAAAAGTCAAAGCCATTTTTACATCATTTAGGTTTAATTTACTCATATCAAGAAACTTAATATTTGATGTCAATGAGTTTAAAACTGTTGAATTTTTTGCATTTACCGTAGTTGAAAGCAATTGACCTATTAAATCTCCCGAAAGCGATTTTAAATCCGGAGTCAATTCATTTGCATCAAGATTTCCGTTTAATTTGATAGTCGAATTCAATTTTCCATTGATGATTCCTGCCAAAGGAGCAATTTTTTTCATCATGTCTAATTGTGTAAAAGTCTGCGCAATATCAACCTGATTGAAACCTAAATTCATATCAAATGTTGGTACTTTTGCTTTTGTCGAAACAGCTCCGGTTAAACCAATTGTTCCGCCAAAAATTGAGGTTTTAAAGTTCTCTAAAAGCGCTTTTTCATCTTTGATAATCAACTTTCCTGAAACATCTTTTAATTTTAAATTGTCATACAAAACAGTATTTGCTTTTGCATTCAAAGTACAGTTTAAAAACGCAGGAATCTTCATTGCTTCAGCAGGTTTTGCCGATGTAGCTTTTGTTTCGGTTTCTGCTCCGCCTGTAGTGGCAGGTTTAGCAGGTTCTCCGGAAGTCATAAAATCATCAACAGCTAATTGATTTGAGCTCATGTTGAAATTTCCTTTTAGCTCTTGTTTTTTAAACATAAAACCATAGAAATTTTCTAAAACTCCATTAATGCTAATATCACTTTTTCCTGTAGTAGCATCAAATTTTTTCAGATTGATTGTACTCGTATTGAATTCAACCAAAGCCGTACTGATATTCATAGATTTATTGTTTTCATCAGTATATTTAAATCCTGACAAACTCATAGTTCCGGCATTTTTGATGTTTTGATATTGACTTTTTTCTACAGAAGCCATATCAAATTCTGTTGTAACATCAGCTTTTAAAATACCAGCCAAAGGTTTATCCAATTTTACAGGATATGCTTTTGAAAGATTGGCTAAATTAACAGTTCCTTTTAATGCCGCTTTTACCAACGGATTAATAGTTATGTTTCTCACATTCGCTTTAGCGCTAAAAATATCCTGATCAATTCTAAACGAAAGTTTATCCAGATTAACGTAAGTATCATTCAAAATACCCGTTTCGTTGATAATTTTAGTATCAATTACAATATTCTGAACTGATTTTGGCAGATTCGGATATTGAAAAGAAGAATTGTTTGAAGCAATAGCAATATTGAATTTTGGTACAGTTGTATCTGTTAATTCTCCTTTTGCAAAACCAACAACAGTAAAGTCACCGGTTGTTTTAACGCCTTCTAAACTTGAAGAATAAGCGGAAGGAATTAAGCCCAGGAAGTTAGTAAACGACGAAGTTGGCGTTTTAAATTTCAAGTCATAAATCTGACCTTTTTCTACCATTTGGATAAATCCGTCAAATTCTAAAGGCAATTGATTGATTAAAGCTTTGTTTTCTTTAAATGTATATTTGCTTTTTTCCAGATCGATCCCTAAAACAGCATCTAAAGTCAGTTTTACATTTTTCATGTAATTCATCTTATCCATATCCAAAGAAACATTGGCTGTAGATTTTGTTGTTAAATCAAGCTTAGAATTGGTAAAGTCTCCCGTTCCTTCGTGATTTAAACTGTCAATTACCATTTTTATTTTAGAACCCTGATCAATATATCTAAAAGTAAAATTCTCGATTTTGTAGTTCTGGATCTTTAAAGAAAGCGGTTTGCTTGCTTCGTCTGTTTTTGTTTCGTCTTTTTTATCTTTTAAAGCGATATCGAAGTTTCCAACACCATCTTTATTAAAAATGATATTGATTAAACCATTTGTAGAACTGATTCCCTCAATGCTCATAGGTTCATCTTTTCCTTTAAAAAGTTCTTTAATACTCATCTTTAAGTTCAATTCTCCTAACGAAACTAAAGTATCGCCTTCAAAAGGAGCTTTGTTGATGATGACCAATTTCTCGATTCCAACAGTAGCATTTGGGAAGTTTTTAAACAAACTTAAATCAGCGTCAGCAAAACTCACTTTTGCATCTACACTTTCATTAATTGCATCTGTAATTTTTGCTTTGATCTGATCTTTAAAAAGATAAGGAATGGCAAATAGTGCGGCAATGATGACCACAAAAACAATCGCGGTGATTTTTAAAATTTTCTTTAACATAATTAATTATAGATTTGAGGTTTTAGGGTTCTTAATTTATACATATTATTCTTGCAAAAATAAACTTTTAATGTAAAATATATTTCAAATTTATCATAAAAAACAATAGCCTGCCGTAATCGAATTTCGATTATGGGCAAGCTATCAAAAAAAAATAAATTATTCTTAAATATTTTTAAAACTTTATGATATGTATTCTGATTTATCTGATCCTGTAATTTTTTGCTAAAATAATCGGTACAGCCCGCAAAAGCTGTTAAGTAGAAATTAACTTTGAGTTAATTAAAACAGAATTTAGTGTTATGTATGCTAAGAAATTGTTTTGATAAAAAGAAAAAATCCGTTTGAAGTTATTCAAACGGATTTTTGTATCCAGATCGTTGATTTATTTTTGAATAAAAGAAACAATTTTATTCACCATTTCTTCTGAAATTGGCAAGGTTTCGTTGCTGTAGCTTGCAAAATTTTCCTGTTGGTCACCTTCGATAATTTTCATGATATGATTCATTTTGTCAATTATCAAAAGTTCTGAATTTTTGCTGGCCTGCGATAAATTTTCGGCATCTTTTACTGTTACTTGTAAATCCTTATTTCCCTGCAGAATTAAAATAGGAACATTTAATTTTTTAATTTCTACCGAAGGATCATATTTAAACCACGAAATTATATAAGGCTGAATGCTTGGTCTGAAAAGTGAATTTAGCATTGGATCAACCTTTTTTACTTTATTTCCGTTTTTCAGACTATCAATAATTGGAAAGGTCATTTCTTCAATTTGCTTATTTGATTTAGATGCAATTTGCGTTTTGATAAGTTTGTCTGCAGATTCTCCAGAGCCTGCAATAGAAATGAATTTATCAGCTTTTGTACCCGCAATCATTCCAATTAACGAGCCTTCACTATGCCCAATGACAGTTAATTTTGAGAAACGTTTGTCTTGTTTTAATAAATTAATCCAGCTTTTTGCATCTTCGATATAATGTTCAAATACCAAACTTGATTCAGGACCGGCAGCTGCTTTGCTTTCGCCAATTCCGCGTTTATCAAATCGTAATGATGCAATTCCGTTTTTTGCCAGCGCTTCTGCCAGCATTTTTAAGGAATTGTTTTTCATCATCGGATTATTTCCGTTTCTGTCCGTTGGTCCCGAACCTGAAATAATTAAGGCAACAGGGTATTTTTTAGTTAAATCCGGCGTGGTTAAAGTTCCGTAAATCTCATCTTTATTGATTTTTAAAACAAGATTGCTTTCCGTAAATTTTGTTTCACTTTTGCTTTGGGCATTTATGAAATTTACAAAAACAACAAATAAAACGGCGACTATTTTTTTCATTGTTGAATTATTTAATATTTAATCCAAAAGGCATCATTGCCTGAACCCCTTTTTGTTTTTGAAGTCTTTTTACCTGTTCGATCAGCATATAGTTTTCGGCACCAATTTCTTCTTTTATAAAAGCTTCTTTAGATTTTGCAAAAGGCAAACCAGATAATACATCGTTGAATGTTTTTTCGTATTCAGGATAGTTTTGTGTACTGTATGATTTTGTTTTGGAAATTCTTGCAGCTTCGGCGATAGCGTCATCCAAACCACCGATTTTATCTACTAAACCAATTTTTATTGCCTGAGATCCAGACCATACTCTTCCTTGTGCAATAGAATCTACCTGTGCAAAAGTCATTTTTCGGCCTTGCGCCACATGAGTTACAAAAGTGTTGTAAATTTTTTCTACTCCTTCTAATGTAAAAGCTTTAAATTTTTCATCAACAGGAACAAATGGGCTGTAATTTGCTGAGTTTTCGTGTGTTTTTACTTGCTCAGTATTAATTCCGAGTTTATTGGCTAGCGGACTAAAGTTTGGCAGAATTCCGAAAACTCCAATAGAACCGGTAATCGTATTTTTTTCTGCAAAAATTTTATTGGCATTACAAGCAATGTAATAACCACCGGAAGCCGCATAATTACCCATAGAAACAACAACGGGTTTTACTTTTTTGGTAATTTCAATTTCTCTCCAAATCAAATCAGAAGTCAAAGCGCTTCCGCCCGGACTGTCAATTCGAAGCACGATTGCTTTTACATCTTCATCTTTGCGCGCTTCCTGCAAAGAACGACGCATTGCGCCTTCGCCAATTACGGTTACATCGCCTTCACCACTTTCGATTTCTCCCTGAGCATAAATAATGGCAATTTGATCACTTGATGTATTGGTTAAAGCAGTTGTGATATTATTTTGTGTATAATCTAAAATCGAAATTTTGTTATAATCGTCATCTCCGGTTACTTTCAATTGTTTTTTAATGGCATTATGATAAACATCTTCATAAGCTACAATATCTACTAGATTTTCTCTTTTTGCCATTTCAGGTGTTCTGGCCAATAAACCGTTTGCAATTTCATTTAATTTGGCAACGGGAATATTTCTACTTTTCGAAATATCTTCAGATACATTTGTCCAGATAGAATTTAAAAGCGCAGTTATTTGTTCTCTGTTGGCGTCGCTCATTTTGTTCTCTAAAAACGGCTCAACGGCACTTTTGTATTTCCCGTGACGAATTACTTCCATATGAATGCCCGATTTGTCCTGAAAATCCTTAAAAAACATCACTTCAGATGAAAGCCCTTTAAAATCAAGATCTCCTGCAGGATTCAAATAAATAGTATTGGCAACAGAATTTAAATAATACTCTTTTTGAGAAAATGAATTGGCGTAAGCCCAAACAAATTTTCCTGATTTTTTAAAGCTTTCCAATGCATTTCGTAAATCTTTATATTGCGCCAATCCTAACGAAGATTCATCATTTAAAATAGAAATTCCTTTAATGTTGTCGTCTGTTTTTGCAGCCTCAATAGCATTGATTACATCGCTTAAACCAACTTCCTTTTTATCAGAGAAAACCGTTACCCAGGGATCTTTATATTTTCCGGCATAATCATTATTGATTTTTTTCAAATCTAATTCTATAACAGAATCAGCTTTGACTGAAACGGTATCTTCTCCTCCAAAAATAGCACCAATAAGAATTACCCCAAAAAAGAATAACATGATAAAAACAAAAATACCAATAACATTGGCAATTACATTTCCTAGAAATTTCATAAAATATATTTTTTAATATGTAGCAAAAAAGAGTAAGAAGTTACAAATTTTAATGCACAAATTCATAATTAAATTCAGAACTCGTTTCACAAATATATTGTTAATTCTAAAATAGATTTAGTTAATTTGCATTAATTATGAAATCACAGCATCAGGTCGTTTTATCTATAGGCAGTAATCAGGGAAACCGGTTGGCAAACATCGAAAGTTGTATTGCGTTAATACATCAGGAAGTGGGAACCGTAATCGAGGTTTCAAAACTATATGAAACACCCGCCTGGGGATTTGAAAGTGATGCTTTTTACAATTGTGCCTTGCTTTTACACAGTAACTTATCGGCACAAAAAATATTAAATCAGGTTTTAAAAGTCGAAAAACAATTAGGCAGAATCCGTTTAAATCAAGAAGGATATCAGTCAAGAATTATTGATATTGATTTGATTGTTTTTGATAATGAAATTATCGAATCTGAAAAACTTACCATTCCGCATCCTTTAATGCAAAACCGAAATTTTGTATTACTGCCCATGCGCGATTTAAAATTAGACTGGAAACATCCCGTTTTACATAAAACTATAAATGAATTAATTGCCAGTACTCCGGATGACAGCTCTTGTACTGTGGTTCAGGATTTGAAAAGTCCTTTACGGGAAATACCCTTAGAGAACTATAATTATATTGCTTTTGAAGGAAATATCGGAGCGGGAAAAACAACTTTGGTACACAAAATTGCAGAAGATTTTAATGCTAAAACCGTTTTAGAGCGTTTTGCAGATAATCCGTTTTTGCCTAAATTTTATAAAGATCAAAACAGGTACGCTTTTCCGCTCGAAATGTCTTTTTTAGCCGACAGATATCAGCAATTATCAGACGATTTGGCTCAATTTGATTTATTCAAAGATTTTATCGTAGCCGATTATCATATTTTTAAATCATTGATTTTTGCTAAAATTACTTTGCAGGAAGATGAATATCGTTTGTACCGAAATTTATTCGACATTATTTATAAGGAAATGCCAAAGCCGGATTTGTATATTTATTTGTACCAAAACACTGGACGTTTATTGGAAAACATCAAAAAACGCGGACGTGCTTACGAACAAAATATAGAAGGAGATTATCTGGATAAAATCAATAACGGATATCTGGAATACATCAAATCTCAAACTGATTTGAATGTTTTAATTATCGATGTCTCTAATCGTGATTTTGTAAAAAACCACGAAGATTACCTTTTTATTTTAAACGAAATTCAGAAGAAATTGAATTAATGTGGTAATGTGCCAATTTGGGAATTAGATAATTAGATAATGAAGGTCTTATGCATAAATTATCTAATTGACACATTTTCTCATTATCTAATTAAAAATTTAATTTTTGAAACAAATCCCAAACAACAATTCCGGCACTTACAGAAATATTTAAGGAATGTTTGGTGCCTAATTGCGGAATTTCAATACAGCCATCACAAATAGCAACTGCTTCCTGAGAAACCCCATAAACTTCATTACCAAAAACTAGAGCATATTTTTGATTTTTTTCGACTTTAAAATCCTGAAGAAAAATGGCGCTTTCAACTTGTTCGATAGCAAGAGTAAGAACATTTTCTTTTTTTAGATTTTCAATTACTTCCAAAACATTTTCATGATGTTCCCAGGCAACGGTTTCGGTAGCACCAAGAGCGGTTTTATGAATTTCTTTATTTGGAGGAGTTGCTGTAATACCGCACAAAATTATTTTTTCGATCAAAAAAGCATCGGCGGTTCTAAATACAGAACCAATATTGTGTAAGCTGCGAATATCATCCAAAACCAAAATTAAAGGGGTTTTGTCTGATTTTTTAAAATCTTCGATAGATTTACGGTCTAGCTCACTATTTTCAAGTTTTCTCATTGTATTGAATTCTGGTCATAAAAAAAGCTTCCAAAGATAAGGAAGCTTTTTCGATTTATTTTATTTGTTTTTCAGATTAGCTTTTTACTGGATCTGGTAAAACAGTACCTTTAATAGTAAGCACTTTTGTTGGTTGTCCTTCTGCATTTGAAGTAACAGTTACAGTTTTTGTAAAAGCACCAACTCTGTCAGTAGCATATTTTACACCAATAATACCTTTAGCGCCCGGAGCAATTGGCTCTTTTGGTGTAGTTGGTACAGTACAACCACAAGATCCTTGTGTATTTGTAATGATTAATGGTTTAGTTCCGTTGTTTACGAAAACAAACTCACGTTTTCCATCAGCATTGTGAGCGATAGTTCCGTAATCAATAGTTTCAGTTTCAAAAGCCATTCCGGCTCCTTCAATTTTAGCAACTTTTGCAGCTTTAGCTTTCTTAGTACTTTGAGCGTTAGAAGCAGTAATTCCAACTACAGCCAACATAGCGAATAAAATTATTTTTTTCATCTTTTAAGAGTCTTTTTAATTATGACAAATCTATATAAAATTCTTATATCTGAACTTAAAATATTCTTAAAATATTTTAATTTTTATAGCACTTCGATATTCCTTCAAAATATTATAAATTCGCTGTCTTAATTTTCATTTAAAAAAACAATAATTTGGCAACGAAAGAGAAAGTGGTGAAAGAAACACCTTTGATGAAACAGTACAACGAAATCAAGAGAAAATATCCTGATGCATGTCTGCTTTTCAGAGTAGGAGATTTTTATGAAACCTTTGGAGAAGACGCCATCAGAGCTTCTAAAATTCTTGGAATTACATTGACCAAAAGAGGGGCGGGATCTGAAACTGAAACAGCTTTGGCCGGTTTTCCGCATCATTCTATAAATACCTACTTGCCAAAATTGGTAAAAGCCGGGCTTCGTGTCGCAATCTGCGATCAGCTTGAAGATCCTAAAATGACGAAAACTATTGTGAAGCGTGGCGTTACAGAACTTGTAACTCCGGGAGTTTCCTTAAATGATGAAGTTTTACAGTCTAAATCAAATAACTTTTTAGCGTCTGTTTATTTTGCTAATAAAAGTATCGGAATTTCTTTTCTGGATGTTTCGACCGGAGAGTTTTTAACTGCTCAGGGAAATGCCGAATATATAGATAAATTATTGCAGAATTTTAACCCAAGTGAGGTTTTGGTTCCAAAGAATAATAAAGGTAATTTTAAAGATGCTTTTGGAGAAGATTTCCATAGTTTTTATCTGGAAGACTGGATCTATAAAGAAGATTATGCTTTAGAAACCCTTACAAAACATTTTCAAACCGTTTCTTTAAAGGGTTTTGGAATTGAAGAATTAACAGAAGGAATTATTGCTTCAGGAGCAATTTTATATTATTTGTCTGAAACACAGCATAATCGTGTGCAGCACATTACGGCAATTCAGCGTATCGCAGAAGATGCTTATGTCTGGATGGATCGTTTTACCATTAGAAATTTAGAATTATATCACAGTTATAATCCAAATGCAGTAACGCTTTTAGATGTAATTGACAGAACGCTTTCGCCAATGGGAGGACGCTTGTTAAAACGTTGGCTGGCTCTTCCGTTAAAAGACAGTAATAAAATAAAAGGGCGTCATGATGTGGTTTCGTATCTGAAATCAAACAATGAAGTTTTACATAATATTCAATACCAAATCAAGCAAATTTCAGATTTAGAACGTTTGATTTCTAAAATTGCTGCGGGAAAAGTTTCTCCGCGTGAAATTGTTTATTTAAAAGAATCTCTCGATGCTATTATTCCAATAAAAACATTGGCACTTCAAAGTCCACAGGAAGCAGTAAAAGTTATTGGAGACAGTTTACATGCCTGTGATTTATTAAGAGAAAAAATAAAAATAACCTTAAATCAGGATGCGCCGGTTGCGATTGCAAAGGGAAATGCAATTGCAAAAGGAATTAGCGAAGAACTGGATGATTTACGCGCCATTTCAACTTCTGGAAAAGAATATCTGGAAGGAATTGAAAAAAGAGAATCAGAAAGAACCGGAATCTCCTCTTTGAAAATATCATTCAATAATGTTTTTGGTTATTATATAGAAGTTAGAAATACGCATAAAGATAAAGTTCCGGAAGAATGGATTCGTAAACAAACTTTGGTAAATGCCGAGCGTTATATTACCGAAGAATTAAAAGAATATGAAACCAAGATTTTAGGTGCTGAAGAAAAAATCTATAAGATAGAATCTGATCTTTTCGAACAATTAGTGGTCTGGATCGCAACGTATATCAAACCGGTTCAAATGAATGCCAATTTAGTGGCACAATTAGACTGTTTATGTTCGTTTACACAGTTAGCCGTCGAAAACCAATATGTGTGTCCGGAAATTGATGAAACTTTCGAGCTTGAAATTAAAAACGGAAGACATCCTGTTATCGAAAAACAATTGCCTGTTGGAACTCCATATATTGCTAATGATGTTTATTTAGATAGAGAAACCCAGCAGATTATTATGATTACGGGTCCGAATATGTCTGGTAAATCGGCTATTTTGAGACAAACGGCATTAATTGTATTGTTGGCTCAAATGGGAAGTTTTGTTCCTGCGGATAGTGTAAGAATGGGAATTGTAGATAAAATATTTACCAGAGTAGGAGCGTCGGATAATATTTCGATGGGAGAATCTACTTTTATGGTCGAGATGAATGAAACAGCTTCGATTTTGAATAATATCTCAGACCGTAGTTTGGTTTTATTAGATGAAATTGGAAGAGGTACCAGTACTTATGACGGAATTTCGATTGCCTGGGCTATTGCCGAATTTCTGCACGAACATCCATCAAAAGCAAAAACTTTATTTGCAACGCATTATCATGAATTAAATGAAATGACAGAATCGTTGCCAAGAATCCAGAATTATAATGTTGCGGTAAAAGAGTTAAAAGATACAGTTCTGTTTATTCGTAAATTAGTAAAAGGAGGAAGTGCACATAGTTTTGGAATTCATGTTGCAAAGATGGCCGGAATGCCTCAACTTGTAATTTTGAAAGCTCAGAAGCTATTAAAAAAGTTAGAAAAAAATCATTCCAGCGATGCTTTAAACGGAATCAAATCTGCGAATGATGAAATGCAAATGAGTTTCTTTAATTTGGATGATCCTTTGCTGGAAGAGATAAAACAAGAGATCATGAGTCTTGATATAAATGCAATCACACCTGTTGAAGCATTAATGAAGCTTAATGAAATTAAAAGAATGCTGGTTGGAAAATAATTCAGATTTAAAGTTTAGGTTATCAGAAAGTTATAAAATAAGTGTAATTTTTTTTCAAAAAACGCTTGTGTAATTGAATAAATGTCCTAAATTTGCACTCGCAATACGAAACAAGTTGAGTATTGTAGTTCTTATAAAAATTTGAAACGCGAAAATAGCTCAGTTGGTAGAGCGCGACCTTGCCAAGGTCGAGGTCGCGGGTTCGAGCCCCGTTTTTCGCTCAAAACCATATAATGCTCGGATGGTGAAATTGGTAGACACGCTGGACTTAAAATCCAGTGAACAGCAATGTTCGTGCGGGTTCAAGTCCCGCTCTGAGTACTAAAGCCTCTTCTTTTTGAAGAGGCTTTTTTTATTGTGTAAAGTCAAAGTTTAAAATGATAAATTTACGCAGTAAGCTTATCAGGATTCTGGAGTTATTAGTCTAAGATCCAAATCATCAATCTAAATCAGTAAAATCTAAAATTTCTAAATGGGTGCATTCGTAATTAGTAGAAGATTTAACGATGAATATAAATTTGTATTTACTTCCCGAAAAGGGAAAGTAATATTTACAAGTTTAAGTTATGAGTTGAAATTTGAATGTGAAGAAGATATTGAAAAATTTAAACTAAATGTAGATCAGGCTAGATTTTTAAAATTTAAAGGTTCTGGAGGAAAGTATTTTTTTAAATTAATGTTGGGTGAGGTTCATTTTGCAACAAGCCGAAAATACACTACAGAATTGCTTTTGCAGAAAGGAATAAAAGAAATCGTTACTTATTCTTCAAAATCGGAAATTTTAGATTTCTCGTCGAATGAGTCGATTTTTGAAGATGAGGAAGTTGTCGAGGAAGAGGAAGTGGAATAATGAGTAAAATTTCAATATTTTAAAAATTCCAAATTCTAATTGCTAGTATTTGGTTTGCAAATAAGTGTAATAATATAAAAATCCCAAATTTCATAAACAGAGTGTTTTGAAATTTGGGATTTTTTGATATTGGTATTTTGTGCTAAATTTTTAGCATAAAAAAAAACCATCACATTGGATGGTTTTAAAATCTTTAGAACTTAGGTTCTAATTATTTTTTTACTTCTTCAGCAGCTTTAGTAGCTTCAGTAGCAGCAGAGTCAACTTTTGCAGCAGCAGAATCAACAGTTGCAGCAGCAGAATCAACTACAGCAGCAGCAGAATCAACAGCAACAGCAGTAGAGTCAACAGACTCAGTTGCAGCAGCATCAGCTTTTTTACAAGAAACAACAGTTAAAACAGCAACAACAGCTAAACTTAAAAATACTTTTTTCATCTTACTTTATTATAAAAGGTTAATTATTAATTCGTGGCAAAGATATAAATTTTTTAATATGTAAAATATTTTTTTATTTTTTTTTTTTAAATATTTTCATTGCTCACGATTATCTTATTTATCAAAGATAGTGCCAAATTAGCGAAAATTTATTATATTATTGTATTTTTTGTATAAATTATTTTTCATTAAATATTCAATAATAGAATTGGCTATTTTGATTCACTTCATTGCAGTTTATTTTGCTTTTGACTAATTATTCTGCAAGCTGTAAAAGCTAAAAAGAACGCTTTTAAGCCTTCTTTTTCATGACAATGATACAAAACCAGCTTTAACTGTGTTAAAATGCTTAAGAAACGATTTTCATAATGCTGTTTGTTGCTCCTGTATTATCCTGAATATAAGACTTGCAAATTTGCCCTTTTTCTTTTAGAAAATTTTCATCATTAATCAATTGATCAAAACTGTTTTTTAATTCATCGCTATTCGATATTACAGTGCATCCTTTAAGTTTAACCAGTTCTACGGCTTCGGCAAAATTGGAGAAATTGGGTCCAATTATAATCGGAATTCCAAACGTTGCCGGTTCCAGAATATTGTGAATGCCCGGATTTCCGAAACCTCCGCCCACATAAGCGATTGTTCCGTAGCTATAGATTTTAGTTAATAAGCCAATTGTGTCAATTATAAAAACGGAATAATTTGATAAATCAAGATTGTTCTTCTCTGAAAATAAAACACTTGATTTTGTTATCTGCGATTTAAGATTTGAAATTTGTTCTGTCTTAATATTGTGCGGGGCAATAATAAATTTCACATCATCCGGAGCCTGATTTATATATTCAGCTATCAGAGCTTCGTCCTTTGGCCACGAACTTCCAATAACAATTGTGGTTTGGTTGTTTTTGAATTTTTCGATATAATCAAGCGAATTGTCTCTTTCTAAAATAGCATTTACACGATCAAAACGAGTATCGCCCGAAACAATTACATTGTTAAATCCAATGGCTTCAATTTTTTGTTTCGAACTTTCATTCTGAACAAAAAAATAAGTAAAGGCTTTTAATGCTTTTCTGTAAAAACCGCCATACCATTTAAAAAACATTTGGCTGTCTCTAAAAATTCCCGAAATCAAATAGGTTGGGGTTTTGCTTGTTTCTAATTCTTTTAAATAGTTTAGCCAAAATTCATATTTGATAAAAAAAGCTTTTTCAGGATGTACTAGTTTTAAAAAACGTTTTGCATTTTTTTTGGTATCCAATGGTAGGTATATAGTAACATCTGCAACTGTGTTATTTTTACGCACTTCGTATCCGGAAGGGGAAAAAAAAGTAACAACAATTTTATGTAAAGGATATTTTTCTTTTATTTTTTCGATTACAGGTAAGCCTTGTTCGTACTCGCCAAGTGAGGCCGAATGAAACCAGATAGTTTTGTCTGTGGCTTTTATTTTTTCTTCTAAAATGGAAAAAACGTTTTTCCTACCGTCAATAAAAAGTTTGATTTTAGGACTAAAAAGCGCCACAATTTTAAGAAAAAAACCGGCAATGGAAATAACTAAATTGTAAAGAAAAAGCATAGATATAATTTTGGCGCTAAATTACGCTTCTTTCGATTATTTTCATTGTTCAAAGGTATTAAATAACTATTTTTGTGCTTCGTTTAGAGATTTGGTTTCAAAATCAAATCTTAAGTTTTAAATAAATAAAAAGATAAATGAAAAAAATTCAAATGGTTGACTTAAAGAGTCAATATGAAAAAATAAAAGCCACTGTTGATGCTTCAATTCAAGAAGTTTTAGATACAAATACTTATATAAACGGACCATTGGTTCATCAATTTCAAAAAAATCTTGAAGACTATCTAGGGGCAAAACACGTAATACCATGTGCAAATGGTACAGATGCTTTGCAAATTGCCATGATGGGATTGGATTTAAAACCTGGTGATGAGGTAATTACTGCCGATTTTACTTTTGCAGCTACTGTTGAGGTTATCGCTTTATTGCAGTTAACTCCGGTTTTGGTTGATGTTGATATCACAAATATGAATATTGATATCGATGCCATTAAAAAAGCAATTACTCCAAAAACAAAAGCAATTGTTCCGGTACATTTATTTGGCCGCGCTGCAAATATGGATGCTATTATGGAAATCGCTGCCGAACATAATTTATATGTAATAGAAGATAATGCACAAGCTATTGGAGCTGATTATGTTTCTAAATCTGGTGAAAAAACTAAGGTTGGTGTAATTGGTCATGTTGCTGCAACATCATTTTTTCCATCAAAAAACTTAGGCTGTTATGGAGACGGTGGAGCAATTTTTACAAATGATGATAAACTGGCGCATATTATTAGAGGAATCGTAAATCACGGAATGTATGAGCGTTATCATCATGATGTTGTAGGGGTTAATTCTCGTTTAGATAGTATTCAGGCAGGGGTTTTAAATGCAAAATTACCTTTGTTAGATGAATATAATAAGGCGCGCCGTCGTGCAGCGACAAAATATAATGCAGCTTTTGCGGGTCATAAAAATATTGTCACGCCTGAGTTTGACGCAAACGAAAATGATCACGTTTTTCATCAATATGTATTGAGAATTATCGATGCCGACCGTAATGCCTTAATGCAACATTTATTAGACAAAGGAATTCCGTGTGCAATTTATTATCCAATTCCTTTGCATTCTCAAAAAGCTTATGTTGATGTTCGTTATAAAGAAGAGCAATTTCCGGTTACCAATCAATTAGTAAAAGAAGTGATTGCTTTGCCAATGCATACAGAATTAGATGATGAGCAGATTAAATTTATTACTGATAGCGTAATTGAATTTTTGAAATAAGAAAGAATATAGAGTAAAGAGAATAGAAAAAGAACATAAGAGACAATAGAAAAAGAGAATAGAAAAACTTATATAATCTATCTTCTTTATTCTATTTTCTGTAATCTAAAAAAAAATGAAAATATTAGTAACCGGAGGATTAGGATTTATAGGTTCGCATACCGTAGTCGAATTGCAAAATGAAGGCTTTGAAGTTGTTATAATTGATGATCTTTCTAATGCTTCAGAAGATGTTATACAAGGAATTGTAAATATTACGGGGAAAAAACCTCTGTTTGAAAAAATAGATTTAAGAGAAAAAGCCGCAGTAAAGGATTTCTTTAAAAAATATAATGACGTTGCGGGCGTAATTCATTTTGCAGCTTCAAAAGCAGTTGGTGAAAGCGTTGAAAATCCGTTATTATACTACGAGAACAATATTAGTAGTTTAGTTTATTTGTTGCAGGAATTAAAAGAAAAACCTGAGGCAAGTTTTATTTTTAGTTCGTCTTGTACGGTTTACGGTCAAGCCGAAAAAATGCCAATTACAGAAGATGCGCCTGTTCAGGCAGCAATGTCTCCTTATGGGAATACCAAACAAATAGGAGAAGAAATCATCAATGATACTGCAAAAGTTACTAATATAAGTGCTATTTTGTTGCGTTATTTTAACCCGGTTGGAGCGCATCCAAGTGCAGAAATTGGAGAATTACCTTTAGGGGTTCCTCAAAATCTGGTTCCATTTATTACACAAACCGGAATGGGATTGCGTCAGGAATTATCTGTTTTTGGTAATGATTACCCAACGCCAGACGGTACGGCTGTTCGTGATTACATTCACGTTGTAGATTTAGCAAAGGCACACGTAATTGCATTACAGCGTTTATTGAATAAAAAGAATGTACAAAAAGTAGAAACTTTTAATTTAGGAACAGGAACAGGAAGTTCTGTTCTTGAAGTCATTCATAGTTTTGAAAAAGTAAGCGATAAAAAACTGCCATACATAATTAAGCCGCGCCGTGAGGGTGATATTACTGAAGCCTATGCAAATACAGATAAAGCAAACAATGTTTTAGGATGGAAAGCTCAACTAACATTAGATGAGGCAATGTCAAGTGCTTGGGAATGGGAACAAAAAGTAAGGAATAAATAATTTCTTAAATTAAAATTATAAAATCCCAAATTATACAATTATAATTTGGGATTTTTTTATTCAAAGGCATCTTAAATATTATGAGACAAAGTTTAAATTACAAATTACTATTTGCCTTAACTGCCGTAGGGATTATTTGGGGAACTACTTTTTTAGGAATTCGCGTTGCTGTAGAAACAATTCCGCCATGGTTTGTAACATCAATTCGTCAGGGATTAGCCGGTTTGATCGTTATGATCATTTTGCTGTTTAAAAAAGAATTGACATGGATTGGCTGGAAAAATTTAAAACATCAGTTGGTCCCGTCGGTATTAATGATTGTTATTGCGAATGGTTTTACCACAATTGCAGAACAAACTCTCCCTAGCGGACTGGCATCTGTAATGAGTGCTTTGTCGCCAGTGCTTATTTTTATTGGAGGTATTTTGTTTGGATTGCAAAAAGCAAGCTTAAGAGGATTTATAGGGGTTATAATCGGATTTTCAGGCGTTGTTTTTATTTTCAAAGACGGACTCGGATCGTTCTTGGATGATAATTATAAACACGGACTTATGTTTATAAGTTTGGCAATTTTGGCATGGGCAGCAGGCACAATTTATATTAAAATGCAAGCTCATAAACCGAATAATATTGCGTTAAATTTATTTTATCAGTTTTCGATGGCTTCGTGTATTCAGCTTGTTTTGGCTTTTATTTTTTCACCAAATCCTGATTTAAGCTCATGGAGTTCAAGAAGTGTTTTTGCTGCTTTGTATTTGTCTGTATTTGGGTCAGTTATTGCTTTTTTCTGTTATAATTATGCTCTAAAACATGTAACGGCTGTACAGGTTTCTATTTTATCTTACGTGAATACAATTATTGCAGTTTTTTTAGGCTGGTTAATTTTAAATGAAAGAATTACAGTAGATTTTATTATAGCAACGATACTTATTATTTTGGGAGTTTTTATTATTAATTATAAAAAGAAAGAGAAGAGTGTTTAAAGCATAAAATCTAAATCGTTGAAGTGTATTCTTCTAAATAAGTAAAAGCAAAATCCTCATAACATTTCGTTATGAGGATTTTTTATAGGTATAGTTTTTAACTTAAAACTATTAAATTAAGCATTCGCCGTAACCGCTTCTTTATCAATTTTATTGATCAAACCTGCTAATACTTTTCCTGGGCCAACTTCTGTAAACAAAGTAGCGCCGTCAGCGATCATTTGCTGTACAGATTGTGTCCATTTTACAGGAGCAGTCAATTGTATAATTAAATTCTTTTTGATTTCGTTTGCATCAGAAACTGCATTTGCCGTTACGTTTTGGTAAACCGGACAAATAGGAGTTGAGAAAGTCGTTGCTTCAATTGCAGCAGCTAATTCTTCTCTTGCAGGTTCCATCATTGGTGAGTGAAATGCTCCTCCAACAGGTAAAATTAAGGCACGTTTTGCTCCGGCAGCTTTCATGGCTTCACAAGCTTTTTCAACAGCAGAAGTTTCTCCTGAAATTACCAATTGTCCCGGGCAGTTGTAGTTTGCAGCAACCACAATTCCGTCGATAGAAGCGCAAACTTCTTCAACAATATTATCAGCAAGACCTAAAACTGCAGCCATTGTAGATGGTGTGATTTCGCAAGCTTTTTGCATTGCTAAAGCACGTTGAGAAACTAATTTCAAACCGTCTTCAAAAGATAAAGTTCCGTTGGCAACCAATGCTGAAAATTCTCCTAAAGAATGTCCTGCAACCATTTCAGGCTTAAAATCTTCGCCTAAAGTTTTGGCTAAAATAACCGAGTGTAAAAATACGGCCGGCTGTGTAACTTTAGTTTCTTTTAGTTCTTCGGCAGTACCTTCAAACATAATATCTGTAATTCTAAAACCTAAAATTTCATTAGCTTTTTCGAATAATTCTTTGGCTAAAGCCGATGATTCATATAAGTCTTTGCCCATTCCTGTAAACTGTGCGCCCTGACCTGGAAATACGTATGCTTTCATTTGTCTAATTTAATTTTTATTTTTTTTTAGAATTGAAAATTAGTTTCAATTGAAAGGCAAAAGTAGTATTTTTTTAGCTCGTATAATCCTTAAACATATAAATCCACGCTAATCTTGAAAATCGAAGATTGAAAGAAGTGAGTAAAGTAATTACAACAGCAATGATGGGAATGATTCTTAAATCAAACGTTTGATCGAAGAAAAACTGTGCAATACAATAAGTAGCAATGCCTTGCGCAACAGTTAATCCGTAATTTACATACATTGCGCCAAAAAAATAACCAGGCTCTTTTTGAAATTTATAATTACAATGACTGCAATATTCGTTCATTTTTGGAAGACCAAAAGTCAAAAAAATACTTTTATCTTTAAATACTTTTCCTTTATGACAAACAGGACATTCGTTACTTAAAATATGAGTTAATGCATGTGACATGATCTTGATGTTTTTTATTTATACAAAGGTAATTCAGAGTAGGATAAAAGTCTTTTTTATATCTTCGCTACTTATAGCACAATAAAGACATTTTGTTCTGGAAATTTTAAATTCCAAATTCCAAAATCTATAATCCAAAATCTGGAATCTAAAATCTGGAATCTAAAATCTACAATCTAAAATCTACAATCTAATCACGTATGAAAAAGTATCCTATTTATAGTGTTCAGAATTTTAGCTGTAATGATGTTCATCGCGATTTTTACGTCAATACTTTTGCAGAACATTTAAAAAGCCACAGTTTTGTCGAAGAACCACATCGACACGATTCGTATTTAATGGTTTTTTTTACAAATGGTTCCGGATTGCACGAGGTTGATTTTGATCAATTTGAAATAAAAAGAGGAAGTTTATTCGTTCTCCAGCCCGGTCAAATGCATCATTGGAGTTTATCCGAAGATATTCAAGGCTTTGTGGTTATTTTTTCGCAGGAACTTTATAATTTATATTTCGGTCAAAAAAAGATAAAGGATTATAATTTTTATCATTCCATTCACAATCGGCCGGAAATGGTTTTTGAAGAAACAGAAATGCTTAAAATACAGCTTTATTTTGATTTATTAATTCAGGAAAACAATCAAGAAAACAATCAGGAAAACAAATTGCAATTAGATAAATTGCTGAATTTATTAGATTGCATTCATATTGAAATTTCCAGAAAATATAGTGAAACTTATTCACATCAGGCACATTCATATAATATTAAAATTAATATGTTTGAAAGGCTTTTGGAACAATATTTCAGACAAGAAAAGCTGCCTTCTTTTTATGCAGAAAAATTAAATATCACCCTAAAACATTTAAACAGAATCTGTAATGAAATCCTTCAGAAAACAGCAACCGAAGTAATTACAGATCGCGTTATTCTCGAAATCAAACGAATGTTAATCGATAAACAATTGTCTATAAACGAAATTGCATTTGCTGTTGGCTACGAAGATTACTCGTATTTCTCGAGATTTTTCAAAAAACAAACAGGAATGTCTCCAACTGAATTTAGAAATACAGTGCGATAATTTTTTTCCGCCACGAATTCACGAATTTTTATAGCGCAAAGTTTGGAAAAATATAATTCGTGAATTCGTGGCGATTTTTCCTTTATTTCAAAAAGAAAAAACCCTGCACTTTCTAAAAAGTACAGGGTTTTTAACCAACCAAATTAAAACCTATTTATTACAAGATTAAGCTTGTTTTACAAATTGTAATTCAATGTTTAAACGAACTTCTTCTCCAACCAAAACTCCCCCGGTTTCTAGAGCAGAGTTCCAGTTTAAACCCCAATCTTTACGATTAATTTTTCCTTCAATGCTTAAACCTACTTTTGTATTTCCCCAAGGATCAGTCATGATTCCGCTAAAATCTACAGGAAAAGTCACTGATTTAGAAATACCTTTGATGTTTAGGTCTCCAGTAATTTCATAATCTCCATCATCAATTTTTTTGAATGAAGAAGCTTTGAAAGTTAATTTTGGATTGTTTTCAGCATCAAAGAAATCAGCGCTTCTTAAGTGACCGTCTCTGTCTGCATTTGCAGTATCGATAGAAGCAATATCGCCTGAAAATTCGATTGCTGCATTTTCAAAATCATTTCCTTCTGTAGTGATTGAAGCATCGTAAGTTCCAAATTTTCCTGAAACATTTGTAAACATCATGTGTTTAACTTTAAAACCAATTTCTGAGTGAGTTGGGTCAATTGACCATTTTGTAGTTGCCATAATTTTTATTTTTTTAAATATTAATTTCATTTTGATAGGACAAAGTTACTTCGGGTGTCTTCATTAAGCACTTAACCTAGATTAAGAAATAAATAACGAAGTGTTTTTGAATCCAATTTGTTTTGTTTATTGTTTGAAAGAAGTCCTGAATTAATAGTTCATCGGAATATCCATTAATAAAAATTCAGCATCAGTGTTTGCTTTTATATTCAAAACATCAGTTCCTGAAATACCAATGGCATCACGAGTGTTTAATTCCTGACCGTTAATAGTTACATTTCCTTTTAAGATGAAAGCGTAAACTCCGTTTCCTTCTTTTTTGATTGTGTATTCAGTAGATACACCTGAGTCAAAATTACCCATATTAAACCAGGCATCCTGGTGAATCCATACTCCTTCATCATCTGCATTTGGAGATAAAATCTGAGATAATTTATTGTGTCTGTCAGCAACATCCAAAGTTATTTGTTGGTAACGTGGTGTTACATTTCTTTTATTTGGGAACAACCAGATTTGCAACAATTTAGTTTGCTGATCTTCATTTGGGTTAAACTCACTGTGCTGCACACCAGTTCCCGCACTCATAACCTGAATATCGCCGTTTTTGATGATTTCAGTATTTCCCATACTGTCTTTGTGTGCTAAATCACCTTCAAGCGGTATTGTAATAATTTCCATATTATCGTGAGGATGCGTACCAAAACCCATTCCGCCCGCAATTGTATCATCGTTCAAAACACGAAGTGCACCAAACTGAATTCTATCTGGATTGTACCAGCTTGCGAAACTAAAACTGTGATAAGCGTTTAACCATCCGTGATTTGCATTTCCTCTTGTTTCTGCTTTATGTAATACTATATTTTCCATGATGTGTATGTTTTGTATTTTTATAGTACAAAGATACTATCAAGGTCAATGAAGAGCACTTAATGTAGATTAAGAAAGTTTTTTGAAGGTTCTGAGTTTCTAAGGCACTAAGATTCTAAGGTTTTTTATCTTGATCGAAAATATGATAGAAACAAGAGAAGTCCCAGAGGGACAGAATATTTATAGGAATTATTGAAATACATCACCAAAGCTCCAGCGGAGCGATATATTTTATTTAGCACTAATATTTCGCTCCGCTGGAGCTTTGGTATTGGATTGTATATTTAGCTATAAATATGATGCTCCGAAGGAGCTTTAGCGATGTTGCGTAAAAATCTAAAATCTAAAATCTACAATCTACAATCTACAATCTACAATCTACAATCTACAATCTACAATCATAATTAGCTATACTGAGAAATAAACTGCTGAACAACCAAATCCGTATTTTCATGACGCTTTTTCTTCTCCAATGCAATTGGCGGCGCGACGCGTTCAAGACAGTTTTTTACATCGCAGGTTTCGCAGGTTACGCCTACAATTCTTTTTACAAGTGGTTTTCCTTCAATGAACTTGAATTTCTTTTTCATTGTCGGATTGATTAAAATTCCAACAGAAATACTGCGAATATTATCTTTTATAAAAGGATCTTTTGTGGCCGATGAAAAAACCAGATATTCATTTCCGCTATGTACATAACTCGAAATTTGAGCGTCAAAAAAATGAGGTTTGTTTTGTTTGATCGCCTCGTCTATGGTTTTTACCGAAACCCATCTTCTGCAATAATGCTCGTTGGTTTCATTGGCGTGCGGTTCCTGCTGATTCGTTATGTGTAATTCTTTTTTGATTTGATAAAAATCAGAACCAATTTTATGCGACATTCTTAAAAAGAATAAGTTCTTCAGATGAAAATCTTTCGGCAATAAATTGGTTAATCTTTGATAAAAAGACTCGGGAGAAACTTCAAAACTTTCGATCAAAGCAACGAATTCTTCCGGATTTGGTTTTTCGTTTAAAAGAAAATCATTGATTGTATTAACTACCAATTGTCTTGGTAATAATAAAGCTCCGGCAAAATAAGAAGCATAAAAATTATGCAAAACCTGATCAAAATTATCAAATTTAATCCAGCTGAAAGTCAGTAGTCTATCTGATATTTTTAGGTAATTATAGGCTATTTCTTTGGCTAAAATAAAGGCTTTCTGTGGATGATCAATTTCTGTTGAAAGCAATAACGTTTTGCTTTTTGGAACATAAATAGAACGTAAATCCTCTAAAGCTTCCTGATCTGTAAAAGCAATTTCTTCTATAGTATATTCGTATTCTTCTTTAAGAATCGCTTCTAATTCTTCAATCGTAATTTTCGAATCTAGGTTAATTTGAAAGGATTTCGAAAAAGCAATTACCTTTTCCTCTAAATCTTCAAAATAATTGCTGTGCGCTTCCTGATATGAACGTAACGCAGCCAGGAAAAAACTTTCTCTGCTTAAATTATAATGCTGTGCAATTTCGATAATTGTACTAATAAAAGCATTGACTTTGGCCGGAGCATTGGCGATAATATCAATTAAATCAGCTTCCTGAATGCCAAAAAGTTCTAGTGGAATCTCTTTTAAAATTCCGGATTTTAAGATCTCGCCAATAGGAGCGAGGTTGTTATCGAGTTTTAAGGATATCATTTGATCGTATGAAACGTCAAGATGTTTACAAAGCAGTAAGATTTTATCTGTTTTTGGATATTTTTTTCCCTTTTCAATTTCGTTTAAATACGATTTTGAAAGATTTGTCAATTTGGCTAAGCCAAAAAGGGAAAGATTTTTTTGAGTTCGAACCTGTTTCAGTTTGAGCCCAAATATCAGCTTTATATAGTCTTTTTCGATATCCATGATTCAAATATAGCTATTTAAAAAATAATCGCCAAAATATTATTTTTAATATTTAGCGAACGTTCGCTTGTTTTGTAAAAAACTTTTTTATAATATTGTGGTGTAGAAATTATTAGATATCAGATTGTTATAATTAAAATGTTTTTACAAGAGATACAAATTGAGTAACAATTTTGATTTTACTAATAAAAATAAAATCCACAGCTATGAAAAACCAATTAGAAATTACCGAAACGGCAATGGAATTTTTAGCCGAAAAAAAGTTTTCTTATCCAACAATTTGGACAGAAGAAGCAATTGTTTTTATAACAGAATTGCATCGAAAATTTGAAGCGCAACGCAAATTATTGTTATTACAACGTGACCAAAAACAAGTCGCTTTAAATCTGGGTATTATGCCTTCTTTTCCTTCAGATACCAAAACCGTCAGAGAAAGTAATTGGGTGGCTGGAGAAATTCCGAAGGATTTGTTGGACAGAAGAGTAGAAATTACCGGTCCGGTTGATCGTAAAATGATTATCAACGCGCTGAATTCGGGAGCAAAGACTTTTATGGCTGATTTTGAAGATAGTACTTCGCCAACCTGGCAAAATTTGATGGAAGGTCAAATGAATTTAATTGATGCTGTCAATAAAACGATTTCTTATACAGATTCGGTTAAAAATAAATCTTATCAGTTAAATGAAAAAATCGCAACGCTGATCGTTCGTCCAAGAGGATTGCATTTGCCTGAAAAGCATCTTTTAATTGATGGAAAAGAAGTTTCGGGTTCTTTGGTAGATTTTGGGCTTTATGTTTTTCATAATCATAAAAAATTATTGGAGAACAATTCCGGACCGTATTTCTATATTCCAAAATTGGAACATTATCTGGAAGCACGCTGGTGGAATAACGTAATTGATTTTACCGAAAATCATTTAAGACTGAAAAGAGGAACTATAAAAGTGACGGTTTTAATTGAAACGATAACAGCCAGTTTTCAATTAGATGAAATTATCTACGAATTGAAAGAACATATTGTTGGCTTGAATTGCGGTCGTTGGGATTATATTTTCTCTTACATAAAGAAATTCGGTAAGAACCCAAAATTCATTGTTCCGGATCGCGATCAGGTAAACATGACTTCGCCTTTTATGAATGCGTATTCAAATCTGGTAATCCAGAGATGTCACAAACGTGGAATTCACGCAATTGGCGGAATGGCAGCTCAAATTCCGATTAAAAATGATGAAGAAGCGAATGCCATCGCTTTCGCAAAAGTAAAAACAGATAAAGAACGCGAGGTAAAAAATGGTCACGACGGAACCTGGGTGGCGCATCCGGATTTAGTTTCTTTAGCAAAATCAGTTTTTGATGCCGGAATGCCAACTCCGAATCAAATTCATATTAAAAGAGAATATCGAAAAATTACGGAAGAAGATTTGCTGGAACCGCCAATCGGGATCATTACAGAAAACGGTGTTCGAAAAAATATCAATGTAGGTGTTTTGTATTTGGCTTCATGGCTGAGCGGTCAAGGTGCAGCGGCTTTGCATAACTTGATGGAAGACGCAGCAACTGCAGAAATTTCGAGATCGCAATTATGGCAATGGCTTCAGAATAAAGTGACTTTAGATAATGGCAAAATTTTAAATCTTGCTTATTATCACGAATTGGCTTTAGATGAATATCAGAAAATTAAATCGGAACTGGGAGAAGAAAATTACGAAAAACGTCAATTTCCTTTAGCCGAAAAAGTATTGGAAAGATTAGTTGTAAATACTGATTTTGTTGACTTTTTGACGATTCCGTGTTACAAATACCTTTAGATAATTAAAAATTTGGAATTAAAAATTAAAAATCTGTACTATCTGCTAAATCTGCGTAAAAAAAATATTTTTAATTTTTAATTCTCAATTTTTAATTTGAATGAAATGCTTTACTAACCAACTTAACTATATTATTTATGAAAACAACAGAAGACAGAATTCAGGAATTGATTAACGATTGGATTACGAACCCGAGATGGAAAGGCGTTGAGCGTCCTTATACCGCTACAGAAGTAGTGACGCTTCAGGGTTCTTATCAAATTGAGCATTCTATTGCCAAAATGGGAGCGCAAAAATTATGGAAAAAGTTAAAAAGTCAGGATTATGTAGCTGGGTTGGGCGCATTGACAGGAAATCAGGCGATTCAGGAAGTCGATGCAGGCTTGGAAGCCATTTATTTAAGTGGCTGGCAAGTGGCTGCCGATGCGAATTTGGCGGGAGAAATGTATCCGGATCAATCGCTTTATCCGGTAAATAGTGTGCCGATTGTAGTGAAAAAAATAAACAATGCCTTATTGAGAGCTGATCAGATTCAGGTTGTAAATGAGGTTAAAGATAAAAAAGATTACCTGGTTCCAATTGTGGCCGACGCCGAAGCTGGTTTTGGCGGAAATCTGAATGCTTTCGAATTGATGAAATCAATGATTGAAGCCGGAGCATCTGGAGTTCATTTTGAAGATCAATTAAGTTCTGCTAAAAAATGCGGGCATTTAGGAGGGAAAGTTTTAGTTCCGACGCAGGAAGCCATTAATAAACTGATTGCGGCACGTTTAGCTTCGGATGTTATGGGAGTTTCTACGCTTATTGTAGCGCGAACAGACGCTGATGCGGCTAATTTATTAACCAGCGATGCCGACCCAAGAGATGCTAAATTTATTACGGGTGAAAAAACAAACGAAGGTTTCTTTTATGTAAAAAACGGAATAGATCAGGGAATTGCAAGAGGCTTAAGCTACGCTCCTTATGCCGATTTGATTTGGATGGAAACCAGTAATCCAGATTTGGTTTATGCTAAAAAGTTTGCCGATGCAATGCGAAAAGAATTTCCAGATAAAATGTTGGCATATAATTGTTCGCCTTCATTTAATTGGGCTGCAAAATTATCAGTTGCAGAAATGGAAACTTTTAGAGAAGATTTGGCTGCAATGGGATATAAATTCCAGTTCATTACTTTGGCGGGATTTCATGCTTTAAACACGAGTATGTTCGAATTGTCTAAAGCGTACAAAGAGCGCGGAATGGCAGGATATTCTGAATTGCAGGAACGCGAATTTGCTTTGCAGAAAAACGGATTCAGAGCTGTAAAACACCAGGCTTTTGTGGGAACTTCTTATTTTGATGCGGTTCAAAACACCGTAACAATTGGAAAATCAACAACAACAGCAATGAAGCATTCTACGGAGGTTGAGCAATTTTAATTCAATAAAAACCAGTTCATTTGAACTGGTTTTTATTTTTTTTACCATTAAGATATTAAGAAAATTAAGTTTTAGGTTTAATTAAGAATATTAAGCTTTTCTCTTAATGAAACTTAATATATCTTAATGGTGAAATTATTTTTATTTTTTCAAAAGCCTGGCTTTCATTTTGCTGAAAAATTCGGGAGTTACACCAATGAAAGAAGCAATTTGTTTTTGGGGAACTTTGTGAACCAATGTTCCGTATTTGGTACAAAACTTTTCAAACCTTTCTTCGGCTGGTAAACTTAAGTTGTCCATTAATCTTTGCTGATTGGCAACTAATGAGTTTTCAATTAAAATCCTGAAAAAACGTTCCAGTTTTGGAATCTCCAGATACAATTGTTCCTGATTTTCCTTGGATAAAGAAACTACTTCAGCTTCTTCTAAAACTTCAATAAATAGCTGTCCTGGTTTTTGCGAAAAAAAGCTGTACATATCGCTCATCCACCAGCCTTCGCAGGCAAATGATAAAACATGTTCAACAATATTGTCATTAATATTGAAACTTCTTAAAATCCCTGAATTTACAAAATACGAATGTTTGCAGATTTCGCCGGCATTCAATAAGATAGTTTTAGGTTTGTAAATGTTTGTTTCTAATTTGGATAAAAAAAGTGCTTGTTCCTCTGCTGTTAGAGAAACATGCTTGGCAATGTTTTCAAGAATCAACTCCATTATTTTTCTTTTATCAAAGTGAATGAAGTTGCTTTAAAACGGTTTTTTTCGATTGTTCCCGTTACAGAAGCTTTTCTAATAGCATTACAAAATCCGTCTTCAGCATGTGCGTCGCCGTGATCGTGAATTGTTGTTCCGTCAACAAAATATGTTTTTCCGTCAATTCGTACGGCTAAATCACAACTTTTGCCTTTCATTCCAAATTGGCATTCACCACAAGAGGCTTCAACAATTTGAGGTTTATCAATTACTTTTTTATTCTGTGCCTGAATTGAAATTCCGATAAACAGGAAAATCATGAATAGTATTTTTTTCATTTTTTAAGAATTTACAGTGATTAATGTTGCTGTTTTTTTGGCTCTTTCTATGATTTCTTCGATTGGAGTTGCTAATGAATCGTTGCTTAAAACAACTCCCATTCTTCGGTACGGTCTTGAAGTTGGTTTACCAAAAATCCTGAAATCAGTTTTAGGCAATGCCGCTACTTTTTCAATTCCGGTAAAAGTTGGATTTGCAGAATCTTCTGAAGCTAAAATTACAGCGCTTGCTCCGGCTTTTTCTAATGTAATTTCGAAAATAGGCAAACTTAAAATTGCACGTAAATGCAATTCAAATTCATTGAAGTTTTGAGTTCCCGCCAAAGTTACCATTCCCGTATCGTGTGGACGAGGGGAAAGTTCTGAGAAATAAACGCCTTCATTGGTTAAGAAAAATTCAACGCCAAAAAGCCCTGCTCCACCAAGTGCTTCGGTAATTTTTTCAGCCATATCCTGCGCTTCGTACAGGTCTTTTTCTGAAACTAAAGCAGGCTGCCAGCTTTCCTGATAATCGCCGCGTTCTTGTCGGTGACCAATTGGAGCACAAAACAAAGTTGGATTATTATTTTGCGTAATTGTTAAAAGCGTGATTTCAGAATGAAAATTAACAAAAGCTTCTACAATGACTTCAATAACATCTCCACGTGAACCTGCAACGGCATATTGCCATGCTTTTTCGATATCACTTTCGGTTTTAATTGTCGATTGTCCTTTTCCTGAAGAAGACATTAGGGGTTTTACCACACACGGTATCCCAACTTCCTGAACGGCTTTTTGTAATTCTTTTGCCGAAGCTGCGTATTGATATTTGGCTGTTTTTAGACCTAATTCTTTTGCTGCCAAATCACGAATGGCTTTACGATTCATGGTAAAGTTGGCCGCTTTCGCTGAAGGAACAACAGTAATACCTTGTTTTTCGTAATCGTAAAAACGTTCTGTGCGAATGGCTTCTATCTCTGGAACTATAAAATCTGGTTTGTGTTTGGCTACAATTCGGTCAAGAGCTTCGCCGTCTAGCATGTTGATGACTTCGAAACCGTGTGCAACCTGCATTGCAGGAGCATTTTCGTAACTATCAACTGCAATTATGGTTTGACCGATTCGTTGTGCGGCAATGACAAATTCTTTGCCTAATTCACCTGAACCGAGGAGTAGTATTTTCATAGGGGGAAGGTTTGAATTTTGGAGTAGTAAAAGTAGGGAAAAATGTTTTTAACCGCAAAGTTCGCAAAGGATTACGCAGAGAACGCGAAGTTTTTGTTTTTAAGATAAAAAAGTTCGCAAAGGATTTCTCACGCAGATTTTGCAGATCTGGCGGATTTAGTTTTTTGAAAATAAGTAGTTTGAATTGCCTCCAGCTTTAGCTGGAGGAATAATGTTGAATAGTCAGGGCTTTAGCCAAATACTCGGTTTTGGTTAAAGCCAACCTGGAGCTTCATTTTTTTTTGAAATGAATTTTCTTTTTTTTACGATTTGCGTGAGGGATAGAAGTGGAAAGCCCACAGCCTGACGAAGGAAGTGCGAGGACTTGCAGCGGATAGCCCGACCCGGAGGGACACGCCCAAAATAAAAAACCGATACTTAATTAAGTATCGGTTTGTATTTTAATGAAAATGATCTTCTTCGATTTCAAATTCGGCGTCTTTTTCCCAGATTTCCATTTCACAAGGTTTGCAGTTGAATTTTAGTTTGTATTCAAGCTCGCCTTGTTTTAAAACTAATGGTTCTTTTACTTTAACACCCATGATGTCTTTTTGGTGTATTGGGCATTTTTTTAATTCGTATTTAATGCAATATTTAGTTGTCATAACACGAGATTTTCCCGGATCCCATTGTAATTCGAATGCTTTTTCGATTTCGGTTACGCCGTGACGTTCGTAGAATTTACGAGCCGTTTTGTTCGAAACGTTGTACATGAAATCCAATTTGGTTTCAGGATAAGGATGCGACGTTTTTACCAATTGGTGTTCTTCGCGTTTGTAGTTCTTTAAACGAATTTCGGTTAACTGATCGTAAACAGTTCTTCTCATTTCGTTGATTTTTGAAATAGGAAGGAACCAGTTTTGAGAAAACATTACATTAATTTCATTAGCTGTATAAGGTGTAAAACCTGTTTTTGCCAATTGCGTTTTGATGTTTTCTTCGATTGATTCGCCCGTTTTAGTCTGCTCTTTTGAATGTTCTAAATTTACGGTGCTTACGTTTCCGTCTTCGTCGGTTGCGATTAATTCGAAGCCGGTTTCATTTTCTGTAAGCAATAAAGTTGTGCTGATTTTTCGAACAGCACTATCTTCTCTTTCTACAATTTTGATGAAAGCAGCATCGTTATTTCGGTAAATAAAAGTTCCGTCTTTTATTTCTTTTAAAACGTTTGGATATATTTTTCCGTTTTCGGCTTTGTTGACATAAATTCCGTCGGCTTCGTTATTTTCGTTGATGAAACAAAGTCCGTCACCGTTGTTTAAAAATTCACCGTTTTCGATTTCGTAAGCGTTTCCAATAGTTCGGATTAATTTTCCAATATATTGTCCTTTTGATTTTGGGCTTTCCCAAGATCCGATACTATGATTTCTATCGTTTACAAAATAGTCAGTATAACCGCGGTTGAAAGTTCTGCTTAGAGAAGAATCGAAAGTATAGGTACAGGTTCCTGATGAAGCTTTCATGTATTTATCGCTTCCTTCGCCTTCTAAGAAACTGTCTAGTTTTTGACGTAAAAACGATACATTGTTTTTTACATAAACAACATCTTTTAATCTTCCTTCGATTTTAAAAGAAACGATTCCGGCTTCGATCAAATTCGGAATCTGATCTGAAATGTCTAAATCTTTTATCGAAAGTAAGTGACTGTTTTTGATTAAAGTTTCTCCATTTCCATCTATTAAGTTATAAGGCAAACGACAGTTTTGAGCGCAAGAACCACGGTTGGCGCTGCGTTCTCCGTTCGCCACACTCATATAGCAGTTTCCACTAAACGAAACACATAAAGCTCCGGTTACGAAAAACTCTAGTTCAACATCTGCCTCGTCGTATATTGTTTTAATTTGATGCAGATTTAATTCGCGGGCCAAAACCACACGTTTGATTCCCGCATCTTTAAGGAATTTAATTTTATCTGCGTCACGATTGTTGGCTTGTGTACTGGCATGAAGTACGATAGGAGGTAACTCCATTTCCATAATCGCCATGTCCTGAATAATCAGGGCATCAACACCAATTTCGTATAATTCCCAGATCATTTGGCGACATGTTTCTAGTTCGTTGTCGTACAAAATGGTATTCATTACCACAAAAACCTGAGCGTTAAATAAGTGTGCATATTGTACCAATGCGGCAATATCTTCGATAGAATTGTTGGCATTTGAGCGCGCGCCAAATTGCGGTGCACCAATATAAACTGCATCGGCGCCACTATTGATGGCGGCCATTCCTCCAATTAAATCTTTAGCAGGAGCTAATATTTCAATTTTCTTCTTCATTTTTAGAACTTTAGGCTTTTGTGGTATTCACGGAAAAAAGTTTGCAAAGTTCTTATAAATATTCCAAGTTTACTAATGCTGAAAGGACTTTTTTTGAAATAGTTAGGTAATATGGAATGATTGTATTTTGATTTAGTAAAAAAGGTAATTGATTATTTTAAAGTAGTAGAAAAATAATTTAATACAGAATCAATTTTATTTAAAATTAATTTGAAACGTTCTTCTGCTGATTCATAGAATAAATTACCTAAAAAGGCTTCTTGAAATTTTGAATTTTCTTTTATCAATTTTAGATTTTTAATAATATAGCTTTTAACTTCTTCGTCCTTTTCGTTTATTAATAAATTTTCCCAATCTTTTCTATTGTCCAAAATATAAGTAATGTCTTCTATATCGTGACTAAATCGGGGATCATTACCACCTCGATCTTCGTATGCAGTAAATTTACTTGCTAAAAAATAATTGAAGGGCATAATTTGAATTGTGTTTTGTTCAATTTTAATTCCCTCCATATTTTCAAATCCTTTTATAAACCATTTATTTGCTGGTGCCCATGAAATTGGGTTTGTATTCATAACATCGACTAATATGTCTTCAAATTTAAATCTGCAAATTACATCTAATTCTGCGGATTGTAAAAATCCTTTAGAAGCCAATCTTTCTCTTATATCTTCAAGCTCATTAATGGTTGCTACACTTACACTGATGTCTATATCTTTAGTTGGTCTTACATCTTCGGCAGCTTCATCATTAATGTATAAACTTACAGTTGCTCCTCCTACAAAAATGACTTCATTGTTTAATTCACCTAAAGCGTTAGAAATCTTATTGATAATTTGTTTATTTATAATTGTATTTTTCATTACGAAATTCTTTGTTTTAATTCTTCCACCGCAATATTAAATTCTCTTTTATTGCCTAACCTTATTGCATCAACCAATGATAATAATTCATGTAGATTAGGATCTTTAATGCAGGCTTTAGGAACATTAGGATGTAAAGGTTCTATAGAAAAACCTCTGCTGTTTCCTTCCGAATAAGGCCAAACATAAATTTCTTCGCTTAAAATTATATTTGATAATGGTAATGAACTATGTGAGGTTTTAATGCCTCTGACCAAGGGACCTGGCTTTTGAGGAAAAACATATTTTAATCCAAAAACAAGAAAATCCAATAAGGAAGATTTCATAATTCTCTTTTTATTGCTCGAAATTAAGCCACTAAGCACACTTCTATTTAGTGATTCGCTAATTTCACTTAAGCTAATATACAGATCATAACCTAAATCTTTCATCAGCCAATTTTCGTGACCATAGCTAATTATTTTTAATAATATAACTATATCATGAGGTCGCATTCCATTATGTTTTTTCATAATCATATTTTTAATTCGCGATTCGCGATTCGCAAATTTAATTAAAAATATCTATTGAAAACAAAAAAAACCTTCTCAATTTACCAAACTGAGAAGGTTTTCTTTGAAAGAACAAATATCTTAGATATTAATTCGATTTCATTTTAATTCTATCCAATGTGCTTTGAATACTGTTTAATTGTTTTGAAAGAATTGCGATTTGACTTCCGTCTAATTCGTTTTTCTCTAAAGCCATTTTGTATTTTTCAACAGCAGCTTCTTCTCCTGTTACGCAGGCATTTACGATAGCTTCTGTATCACCGCTTGTAAAGGATGATTTAATGTCGATCCAGGCGCGGTGTAAAACTCCTAATGGTCCGCCTCCCGAAGTATCTGTTGATTTTCCTAATTTGTTAATTTCATCTTGTAATTCAACAATAAATAAAGCTCTTTCACGGGCATAATCCAAAAATTCGGCTTTGATTGCGTGATTTTCTACATGTTCTGCGGCGTTTGTATAACCCAGTTTTCCATCTTCCAAAATAGAAATTAATCCATTTAAGATACTTACCGCTTCTGTCGTTGTTTCATCTGTATGTGTCATGACTTTAATTTTTAAATTAATGTATAATACAAAGTTGAGATTTTATAACGCCTTAATTCTTATAGAATTACAATGGGTTTTTATAGGATTGTGGAATGGGAATTTTGAAAGGAAAATTTATTTCTCACGCAGATTTAGCAGATTAGGCAGATTTAATTTGATTTTTTAAAACGAAAAATTGGTTGTTACTGTTTGCGTGAGGGATAGCAGCGGAAAGCCCACAGCCTGACGAAGGAAGTGCGAGGACTTGTAGCGAATAGCCCGACCCGGAGGGACACGCCCAAAATATTTGAGTGCTATTTGTTTTTGTAACCAAGCTAATGATGATGTCGTCAAAAGTAGATCAATCATTAATTAATAGTAAAAATGAAATCAATTTTTAAAGTGTACATGGTGTTTTTTCTAATATTTTATTCGGCTGCTTTTAGTCAAAATTTAGAATCTAAAATAGATAAGCTGGTAAACGAGAAATTTAAGGCAGACGGTCCGGGAGCTGTTTTTTCAGTGTCTAAGAAAGGAAAAGTGGTTTACAGGAAAGCCGTTGGAAAGGCGAATTTGGAATTGAATGTAAAAATGCAGCCTGAGTTTGTTTTTGAAATTGGATCTATGACCAAACAATTCACGGCTGTTTCTGTCTTAATGCTGGTAGAACAAGGCAAGATTAAGCTGGATGATGATATCACGAAATTTATTTCGGATTATCCAACCAACGGAAATGTTATTACGATACATCATTTATTGACACACACTTCTGGAATTAAAGATTTTACGAGCATGAAAGCTATAAAAAATATTGCCAGAGAGGATTTGTCTCCAAAAGAATTGGTTGATTTTTTTAAAAATGAGCCTATTGATTTTAAACCCGGAGAACAGTTTAAGTATTGTAATTCAGGATATGTTGTTTTAGGATATATTATTGAAATTGTATCTGGTCAAACTTATGAAGATTTTATACAGAATCATATTTTCGAAAAAATAGGGATGAAGAACAGTTATTATGCAAGTCATGATAAAATAATAAAAAACAGGGTTTCTGGTTATCGTAACAAGGACGGAGTTGTGAATGCAAATTATATTAGTTTTTCGATACCATATGCTTCTGGTTCAATTATGTCTAATGTAGATGATATGCTAAAGTGGCAAAATGCAATTGATTCTAATAAATTAATTAGCTCAAAAATTGCCGACAAAGCGTTTACGAATTATACTTTAAAGGATGGCAGTAAAATTGATTATGGATATGGCTGGCATATAAAAGATTTAAACGGAAAATTGGTACGTGAGCACGGAGGTAGTATTTTCGGTTTTAAATCAATGGGAGTTTATGAACCTGGTGAACAGGTTTATGTAATAGGATTGAGTAATTGTGATTGTAATTCGCCAACCGCGCTTACGAGAGATATTACTGCTTTAGTATTGCAATAACGAGTAATAAAAAAGGGTGCTGTGAAGCACCCTTTTTGTATAATTAATATAAGATTACACAGCCAAAGCTTCTTTGATTCTGCGTAAAGCTTCTTTTAATATGTCGTTACTTGTTGCGTAAGAGAAACGGATACAGTTTGGATTTCCAAAAGCGTCTCCTGTTACGGTTGCTACGTTTGCTTCACCTAAAAGATACATTGATAAATCGTTTGCATCTTTAATTTCTGTTCCTTTTAATGTTTTTCCGAAGAAAGAAGAAACGTCTGGGAAAACATAAAATGCTCCTTCAGGAACGTTGATTTTTACTCCCGGAATTTCTTTTAATAAACCAACAACCAAATCTCTGCGTTCGTGAAAAGCCTTAACCATGTGGTTTAATACGCTAGGATCTGCATCAACAGCAGTAATTGTAGCACGTTGCGCCACAGAGTTTGCTCCTGAAGTTACTTGTCCCTGAATTTTTGTACACGCTTTTGCAATGAATTCCGGCGCACCGATGTAACCAATTCTGTATCCTGTCATAGCAAATGCTTTTGCCACTCCGTTTACAGTAATTGTTCTTTCAAACATTCCCGGAATTGAACCGATACTGCAGAAAGTTCCTGAGAAATTAATGTGCTCATAAATTTCATCAGCAACCACATATATATTTGGGTGTTTTTCTAAAACTTTTGCAAGAGCTGTTAACTCTTCTCTGCTGTACACAGATCCAGATGGGTTACAAGGAGAACTGAACCACATCATTTTTGTTTTTGGTGTAATGGCAGCTTCTAATTGTGCTGGTGTAATTTTAAAATCAGTATCTACAGACGTTGGAACCTCAACAGGAACTCCGCCAGACAATTTTACAATTTCGAAATAAGAAACCCAGTAAGGTGCTGGTAAAATAACCTCGTCACCATCATTTAACATTACTTGTGCAATATTATATAAAGATTGTTTTGCTCCTGTAGAAACTACAATTTGAGTTGGTTTGTACTCTAAATTATTATCTCTTTTGAATTTTCTGCAAATAGCTTCTCTCAATTCTAAATAACCTTCTACCGGAGAATAGGTGCTGTAATTTTCGTCAACTGCTTTTTTAACAGCTTCTTTAATAAAATCTGGTGTATTAAAGTCTGGCTCACCTAAACTTAAACTGATAATGTCTTTTCCCTGCGATTTTAATTCACGTGCTAAAGCAGCCATTGCTAAGGTTTGTGATGTCGCTAAGTTGTTAATTCTGTCTGAAAGAATATGATTCATTATAAAAATTTTGAATGTCCTTAATTTCAACTTAATTAAGGAAGGTTAATTATTAATAGATTTTTGATTTTTATGCTAGTTCCGGTTTCATTCCAAGATCTTTTAAGTGCTTGTAATGTGCTATAACAGCTCCTCTCATGGTTCTGAATTCATGATAAGGCAAGTTGCATTCTTTTGCAGTTTGTTTTACAATTTCAGCAATTTTTCCGTAGTGAATGTGACTGATATTTGGAAAAATATGATGCTCTATCTGGTGATTTAAACCACCGGTAAACCAGTTGATTATTTTGTTTTTTGGAGCAAAATTAGCCGTTGTATATAATTGGTGAATGGCCCATGTATTTTCCATTTCGCCGTTTTCATTTGGAACCGGATTTGAAGTTTCCTCAATTACGTGTGCTAATTGAAAAACGACACTTAAAATTAATCCCGCAACATAATGCATTACGAAAAAGCCAATAACAACTTTCCACCATGTTACACCTAAAACCATTGGTAAAACCATCCAGATTAAAACATAAATTATTTTAGTGATCACTAAAACGGTCCATAATTTAGCCGGACTTTGTGGTGTTCCGTATGATAATTTTCTCTTCAGATAGTTTTTCATTTGTTTAAAATCAGTCGTTAAAGCCCAATTAAAAGTCAAAAGTCCGTATAAGAAAAAAGAATAATAATGTTGAAATTTATGAAATTTGTGCCATTCAGCATTTTTTGTAAAACGAATAATTCTTCCGGCATCAAGATCTTCATCATGACCGTGAATATTAGTATACGTATGATGAAGTACATTGTGTTGTACTTGCCAATTGTGTACATTTCCGGCCAAAACATAAATGCTTCCGCCCATAATTTTATTGATCCAGGATTTAGAAGAGTAAGACCCATGATTTCCATCGTGCATTACGTTCATACCTATTCCAGCCATTCCAACTCCCATAAGAATGTTTAATAACAATTGTGCCCAAAAAGGCATGTCAAGAGTTAATATCAAAAAGTATGGCGTTAAAAAAACGGCAAACAGAATAATGGCTTTTAAGTGCAGCTTCCAGTTTCCGGTTTTCTGAATGTTGTTCTCTTTGAAGTAATTGTTTACTCGTGAGTTAAGTGTTCTGAAGAACTTCAGATTGTCTTGCTTAGCAAATGTAGGCGCAGTGTTATTCATAATTAATTTAAATAGTTTTCAAAGGTAATTATTATAAATTTTCAATTTGCAAAATTGAGTTAAATATTTCAATCGTAAAGTAGTACTTTTGTTAAAAAATTAGAGCAATGGATGAGATATTGAAATATTTTCCTGATTTGACCGACATTCAAATCGAACAATTTCAAAAATTAGACTTTTTATATCACGATTGGAATGAAAAAATCAATGTTATTTCGCGAAAAGACATTGATGCCTTATATACAAAACACATTTTGCACTCACTTGGAATTGCAAAAATAATGAAGTTTGAACCTGGAGCAACTGTTCTTGATGTTGGAACCGGTGGAGGATTTCCAGGGATTCCGTTAGCGATTCTTTTTCCTGAAACCCGTTTTTATTTAATCGATGTTATAGCCAAGAAAATAAAAGTCGTTCAGGGCGTTGTTGATGCTTTAGAATTGAAAAATGTAAAAGCGGAACAAAAGCGTGCCGAATTGGTAAAAGGAGATTTTGATTTTATTGTAAGTCGTGCCGTTACCAATATGCCGGATTTTGTTTCGTGGATTAAGGATAAAATCAAAAAGCAACATAAGCATACATTAAAAAACGGGATTTTATATCTTAAAGGCGGTGATTTGGCAGAAGAATTAAAAGATTTCCCAAAAGCAACATTATATGATTTGTCGACTATTTTTGAGGATGAGTTTTTTGAGACTAAAAAAGTCGTGCATTTACCATTGAAGTTTCAACCTTAAAATTTTGTTTCAAAAGTTTCAGGTCTGAAAACCTTTGAATAATAAAAAACCGAATCTAAAATTTAGACTCGGTTTTTTTTGAAATTATTTGAACTAATAAGCCATTTCTTGTATTTGTAAAAATGAATTTCTTTTTTGATCTAAATGATCTATAAACTCATTAAGAGATTGTGTTGCTGCTTCAGGAGAATATTTGAATTTAGGATCGAAGAAAAACTCTCTGCAAATTACAGGTTCATTTGATGAATCATAAATTGCTTCGTCTGTTTCGTCAAGATTCTCATCACTATATTGGCAAGGAAACAAACGGGCTAATTCTATTATTCTACTACTAAACCATTTATCAAATACTTTCTTTTTTGGAGAAATATGACGTGCAAGTAAAACTAAACCAACAAGTTCGTTTTGAAGATAGTATGATCCTTTTCTATATCTTACATCTACCATTTTCACATTCATAAGAGCAACCCAAATTGGTCCGTTTACAGAATTTGTTGCAGGAATGTTTAAATCTGTATCAAAATCAAGAGGACTTGAATATTCAGGATTAACAATTGAAGCCCAAAGTGCGTCGATACGTCTGTCGATATCATTTGCTGCTTTTGTATATCCTGTAAAGCGCCAATTTACCCATTCTAAAAGAGCTGCTGTTAAACCTATAGCAGCTTTATGGTTAATTTGGGTTAATGCAATTTCTAGTTCTTCATTTCCTTCCAAAGGATCTAAAATCGCATCTATTTTCTTTTTTGTCCATTTAAAATTAATTGGGTGACCAATACATTTTGATTTTACAATGATTTCAGGAACATTTTTTAAATTTTTCATAAGCTTTTTAATTTAGAATTAGTGTCATGTTTTATATCAGTAAAACTGTTTCTTCTATTTGTTTCTTTGTGATTTAAAACTTTGACAAAATTATATGTTAGCTTATTTTTAACCTGATACTATAAGTTTTTTGAATGATAAATTAGGATTTTTTAGAAGGTAAGTGACTGATTTCTAACAACATAAGAAAAGTACTACAAATTTTACAATTGTTTAAAAGTGAGTTGTTTAAAAAAGAAACCCACAATTATCAAAAGACAACTGTGGGTTATATAAATTAGATGATCTAATGTATTATCCTAAAAATGGGTATCTGTAATCTTCAGGAGTTACAAAAGTTTCTTTAATAGTTCTAGGAGAAGCCCAACGTAATAAGTTCAATGCAGAACCAGCTTTATCGTTAGTTCCGGAAGCTCTTGCTCCACCAAAAGGCTGCATTCCTACAACTGCTCCGGTTGGTTTATCATTAATGTAGAAGTTACCTGCAGCATTTTGCAATTTCGTAGTTGCTACTTCAATAGCATAACGATCCTGGCTAAATACAGCTCCTGTTAAAGCATATTCAGAAGTAGTATCAACTAATTCTAAAGTTTCTTCCCATTTTGCATCTTCGTAAACATATATAGTAATAACTGGTCCGAATAATTCGGTTTCCATTGTAGTATATTTTGGATTTGTAGTTACAATAACGGTTGGCTCAATAAAGTATCCTACAGATTTATCGTAGTTTCCTCCAATGATGATTTCAGCATCAGCATCTTTTTTAGCCTGATCGATATAACTCGCCAATTTATCAAAAGAACCTTCGTGAATAACTGCTGTAATAAAGTTTCCGAAATCTTCCGGAGAACCCATTTTCATAGATTTGGCATCAGCAATTAATTGTTCTTTTACAGCTGGCCATAAACTTTGCGGAATATAAGCTCTTGAAGCTGCAGAACATTTTTGACCCTGAAATTCAAATGCTCCACGAGTAATTCCAGTTGCAACTTGTTTTACGTTAGCACTTGGGTGCGCAATGATAAAATCTTTACCACCAGTTTCACCAACGATTCTTGGATATGTTTTATAGTTGTTAATATTGGCACCAATTTTTGCCCAGATATCTTTAAATACATGAGTAGATCCTGTAAAGTGAACTCCGGCGAAATCACGGCTAGCCAAAACAGTATCAGTAATCATTAAGGCATCTCCAAAAACAACGTTGATAACGCCATCAGGAACACCAGCTTCTTTGAAAACATCAATAATAACTTTTGCAGAAAATACCTGGCTGTCACTTGGTTTCCAAATAACAACGTTACCCATCATAGCAGCACTTGCAGGAAGATTTGCAGCAATAGCAGTAAAGTTGAATGGAGTAATCGCGTAAACAAAACCTTCAAGAGGTCTGTATTCTAAACGGTTCCAAACTGTAGAATCAGATTTTGGCTGATCGTTGTATATTTGAGTCATAAATTCTACGTTGTAACGTAAAAAGTCGATCAATTCGCAAGAAGCATCAATTTCTGCCTGATGAATGTTTTTAGATTGTCCAATCATAGTAGCAGCGTTAATACGAGCTCTGTATGGACCTGCAATAAGTTCAGCAGCTTTTAAGAAAATAGCAGCACGTTGTTCCCATGCCATATTTGCCCATGCTTTTCTTGATTCAAGCGCATTAGCAATTGCTTTTTCGATATGTTGTTTTTCAGCTAAATGATACGTTCCTACGATATGTTTGTGATCGTGAGGTGCTGAAATGGTTTTTGTATTTCCGGTTTTGATTTCTTCACTACCAATGTATAATGGAACATCGATTTTAGAGTTCCACATTGAAGTGTATGCTGCCTGAACAGCTGCTTTTTCTGGTGAGTTCGGTGCGTAACCTTTTACCGGTTCGTTTACCGCTTTTGGTACATGAAAGAATCCTTTTAACATGGGTTGTAAGTATTTAAAATTACGAATTATTTAAATTTTCACAAAAGTACAAAGGATATTTTGATTATATCATAACACAATATTAAAAGTTGTAATTAAATAAACAAATCGGGCTAAATTGTAAAGAGCATCAGCAGTTTAATAATTAAATTTGATACAAATACGCCAAATATTTTTTCAAATATTTAAATAGTAACGAAATGAAAATTCCCCTTTTAGCTTTTAATGATAATGGAATTTATTGCCAGCAGGCCGATGTTTATCTCGACCCGTGGCGACCGGTGAAAAACGCCATTATTACACACGGACATTCTGATCATGCGCGCTGGGGGCATCAAAATTATATTACACATCACACTAATATTCCTATAATTCGCCATCGTTTGGGCGAAATAAATGTTACAGGAAAAGATTGGAATGAAACTTTTGTAATCAACAATGTGAAATTTTCTTTTCATCCCGCCGGACATATTATTGGGAGCGCTCAAATTAGAGTAGAATATAAAGGCGAAGTTTGGGTTTTTACAGGCGATTACAAAGTTGAAGACGACGGGATCTCGGTTCCGTATGAAGTGGTGAAATGCCACACTTTTATAACCGAATGTACTTTTGGATTACCCGCTTTTAACTGGACACCGCAAGCCGAAGTGATTACAGAAATCAATAATTGGTGGGCAGAAAATAAAGCAGAAGGAAAAACTTCGATTTTGTTCGGATATTCTTTAGGAAAAGCACAACGACTTTTAAAATACTTAGATACAGATCTCGGAACAATTTACACACATGGCGCCATTGAAAATATGACCAATGTGGTACGCCCTTTAATTGATCTTCCACCAACAAAACTGGTGACTTATGAAACTAAGAAAGAAGATTTATTAGGAAACATTGTCCTTGCACCTCCAAGCGCACACGGAAGTACGTGGATCAGGAAAATGACACCATTCGTTACAGGTTCTGCAAGTGGCTGGATGGCTTTTCGCGGAGCCAGACGTCGACGCGCGATTGATAAAGGTTTTGTTTTAAGTGATCACTGCGATTGGTATTCTCTTTTGGATAGCATAAAAGCAACAGGGGCAGAAAAGGTAATCTGTACACACGGTTATACCGATATTTTCTCCAAATATTTACGAGAACTGGGTTACGATGCCAGAACCGAGAAAACGCAATACGAAGGTGAAACGGCAGAAATGGAAAAAGAAATTGAAACCGAAAAAGAAATTCGAGAATGAAAAATTTCGCTCAACTCATAAAAGTCCTTGACAGTTCGAACAAAACGAATGTAAAAGTCGATGCCCTGACAATGTATTTTAAAAATGCATCGCCGGAAGATAAAGTGTGGACGATTGCGATTCTTTCACACCGTCGTCCGCCGAGACCTGTCAATACCACTTTATTGCGAAATTGGGCAAATGAACTGGCCAATATCCCGTTATGGCTTTTTGAAGAAAGTTACCATATTGTGGGAGATTTGGCCGAAACGATTGCTTTGATTATTCCCACTACAAAAGAACATTCTGATAAAAGTTTAACTGAATATCTTCAGGAAATCATCGCTTTAAAAAAGAAAACAGATCCGGAGAAAAAAGAATATTTACAGCAAAACTGGCTTGCGCTGAATTATTACGAACGCTTTGTTTTTACCAAATTAATTACCGGAAGTTTTAGAATCGGCGTAAGCCAAAAATTGATGACAAGGGCACTTTCTAAAGCAGAAGATGTTGATGAAGATGCTTTGGCGTATAAATTAATGGGAAATTGGGATCCGAATACAATTACTTTTCAGGAATTGATTTTGGACGAACAAAACAGCGATTATTTATCAAAACCCTATCCGTTTTATCTAGCATATCCGATTGAAGGCGAAGTTGAGAATTTGGGAAATCCCGAAGATTGGTCTATAGAGCATAAATGGGACGGAATCAGGTCTCAAACCATCATCCGCGAAGGCGAAATTTATGTTTGGTCAAGAGGCGAGGAGCTAGTTACGGATAAATACCCTGAGTTTAAATCTTTCGTTGGTATAATTCCGGATGGAACCGTAATTGATGCCGAAATTTTAGCTTTCCCAGAAGGCGAAATCGGAACTTTTAATGATTTGCAAACCCGAATAGGACGTAAAACCATTTCAGCAAGTTTACTCGAAAAAGTCCCCGTAATTTTAAAAGCCTATGACATTCTGGAATGGGAAGGTAAGGATATTCGGAATTTGCCTTATGCCGAAAGAAGATTATTATTAGAGCAATTATATAATTCGATTAAAGATAAAACAACTTCTTTTCAATTGTCAGAACGGGTTTTGTTCCATTCCTGGGAAGATGTGACAAATGAAAGAATGCGTGCCCGCGAAATGAAGAGCGAAGGTTTGATGATAAAACGCAACGATTCAACTTATCAGGTTGGAAGAAAAAAAGGCGATTGGTGGAAATGGAAAATTGAGCCTTTGGTAATCGATGCCGTTTTAACCTACGCCATGCGAGGTCACGGTCGACGTTCGAATCTTTTTACTGATTATACTTTTGCGCTCTGGCAAACCAATGATAAAGGCGAAAAAGAACTGGTAACATTTGCAAAAGCCTATTCCGGTTTAACCGATGCTGAATTTAGAAAAGTAGACGATTTTATAAAGAAAAATACCTTAGAACGTTTTGGTCCGGTTCGAAGCGTTACGCCACAATTGGTTTTTGAAATTGGTTTTGAAGGAATTGCACTTTCAAAAAGACATAAAAGCGGTGTTGCAACCCGATTTCCAAGAATTCTGAGATGGCGACACGATAAAAAAATTGACGAAGCAAATTCGATTGAAGATCTAAAAAGTATGATTTCGTAAAAGGTTCAAAGGGAAACTATGTCCCTCTGAGCCTTTGCAACTTTGAACCGTATAAAAAAAAATGAACAGAGAAGAACTATATGCAATTGCAGAAAAATGGTTTCAGGATCAGGGTTGGAAAGCTTTTCCGTTTCAAACTCAAACCTGGACGGCTTTTTTACAAGGCAAAAACGGTTTATTAAACGCACCAACCGGAAGCGGAAAAACCTATGCTTTATGGTTTCCGATAGTTCTTGATTATATGAAGAAAAACCCAAATTATAAAACAAAACATAAACCGGGATTAAAAGCTATTTGGATTACACCTTTGCGGGCACTTTCGGTAGAAATAAAACAAGCAGCAGAACGAATTGTCGAAGATTTAGAGTTGCCCTTAACGGTTGGAATTCGTTCCGGCGATACTTCTCAAAGCGAAAGAGCAAAACAAAGTAAAAAAATGCCGGATTTGCTGATAACAACGCCTGAAAGTTTACAATTGCTTCTTGCATCAAAAGAATTTGCGAAAACTTTTGCCAATTGTTCCGCTATTGTTGTAGATGAATGGCATGAATTATTAGGCACGAAACGCGGTGTTCAAATGGAATTGGCTTTGTCAAGATTAAAAATAGTGGCGCCCAAAATGCGAATCTGGGGAATCTCAGCCACAATTGGAAATCTTGAATTAGCACAGCAAGTTTTATTAGGAGTAAATTCTGAAGCCTATCAAAATTCAGTTTTGATAAAGGCCAATATCAACAAGAAAATAAAAGTGCTTTCGATTCTGCCTGAAAAAATGGACAGTTACCCGTGGCGCGGTCATATGGGTTTGCATTTGATTGATGAGGTGGCCAAAATAATCAGGAGAAGCAAAACCACTTTGATTTTTACTAATGTACGTTCTGCCTGCGAAATGTGGTTTCAGGCGATATTAGAAAAATATCCTGAATTCGCCGGAGATATGGCTATGCACCACGGAAGCATAAGTAGAGAAACAAGATTGTGGGTTGAAAATGCGATTCGAAATGAAGACTTAAAAGTAGTAGTTTGTACATCAAGTCTGGATTTGGGTGTTGATTTTGCACCTGTTGAAACCATTATTCAGGTTGGCGGGCCAAAAGGAGTCGCGCGTTTTCTGCAGCGAGCCGGACGAAGCGGACATCAGCCTGGAAAAGAAAGCGTGATTTATTTTCTTGCTACGCACGCCATAGAATTAATTGAAGCATCGGCATTAAAAAAAGCAGCTGCGAGAACAATCGTCGAAGATCGGATTCCATACTTGAACAGTTGGGATGTTTTGGTGCAATACTTAAATTCGCTGGCAGTTTCTGATGGATTTTATCCCGATGAAATTTTTGAAGAAGTCAAAAATACCTTTTGTTATCAAAACATGACAAAAGAAAACTGGAATTGGATTCTGAATTTTATCACCAACGGAAGCCAGAGTTTACAAGCGTATGACGAATTCAAAAAAGTTGAAATCGAAGAAGACGGACGCTTTAAAATCCACAGCCGAATGATTGCCATGCATCACAGAATGCAGATTGGAACTATTGTAGGCGATGCATCGCTGAATGTTAAGTTTTTAAGCGGTGGTTATATAGGTTCTATCGAGGAATGGTTTGCATCAAAACTACAGCCTGGAGATGTGTTTACGTTTGCTGGAAAAAGGCTTGAATTATTCCGCGTAAAAAATATGCAGGTTTTGGTTCGAAAAGCAGATCCTAAAAAAGCTTCAAGAGTAGTAAGCTGGATGGGCGGCCGTATGGCTTTATCGGTACAAATGAGTGAATTATTGAGAGAAGAATTATATGCAGCAAATACTGATAAGTTGACGCCGGAACTAATTGCGTTGCAGCCTCTTTTTGCAAGACAAAGAAAAGAAAGCATCGTTCCGGATACTAATGAGTTTTTAATAGAAACGTTTAAAACCCGTGAAGGATTTCATGCCGTTTTTTATCCTTTTGAAGGCCGATTTGTACACGAAGCCTTGGCCAGTATTATTTCGTATCGAATTAGTCTACTCTCTCCAATTACTTTTTCGTTAGCTTATAATGATTATGGATTTGAATTACTTTCTGATCAGGAAATTGATATGGAAAGTGTTTTTGATAATAATTTATTTTCAACAGAATACGTACATCACGATTTGCAAAAAAGTTTGAATTCGACAGAAATGGCGCGACGAAAATTTAGGGATATTTCTGTAATTGCCGGTTTGGTATTTACCGGAATGCCCGGAAAACCAGTTAAAACCAAACATTTGCAAAGTGGTTCGCAATTGCTTTTTGAAGTTTTCAGAGATTATGAACCCGACAATTTATTGCTTCAGCAAGCGTATATTGAAACATTCGAACATCAATTGGAAGAAGGACGTTTGATTCAGGCTTTAGAACGAATTAACAGGCAAACCATTGTCTGGAAACAATGTAAAAAGCCAACACCTTTTAGTTTTCCAATTATTACAGATCGACTTCGGGAAAAATTATCAAGTGAAACATTGGCAGAAAGAATTAAAAAAATGACAGCCAGTTACATGAAATAATTTTGGACTGATTTTTGGATAAAACCTCTTGAATCACACTTTTTGGGCTGATTCAAAAATCTATTTAACACATTGAAATATAGATTCTACTTAACTAAGAAATATTATTTAAGAAAACTCGTTTTTCAAATAGCTATGTGTTAAAAATAATTACAACAACGTGCATGAACATAATAATAAACAATCAGGATTTTATTCTGCATCAATCTGGTGCTGTTTTTTGGGAAAAAGAAAAAATACTTTTAATCTCAGATGTGCATTTAGGAAAAGTGGCGCATTTTAGAAAACACGGAATTGGAATTCCAAATAATGCCATTTTTGAAAATTTTGCCCGATTAAAAACGGTTTTAGAATTATTTAATCCCACAACAATCGTTTTTTTGGGCGATTTGTTTCATAGTAAAATCAATAATGAATGGAATCTTTTTGTGCAATGGACCAAAGAACATTCGCAGAAAATAATTTTGGTGGAAGGAAATCACGATATCATTTCTAAACAAAACTATTCAGATCTAAATATTGAAATTTTTAATGAATTAGAAATAGGAAATTTTCTATTAACCCATCATCCAACAGAAAAAGAAGATTTTTTTAATTTTTGCGGACACATTCATCCCGGAATACAATTACGAGGATTAGGACGACAATTTTTAAGTTTATCTTGCTTTTTTCACAAACCAAATCAGTTGATTTTTCCGGCTTTTGGAGAATTTACAGGAAATTCATATCTAATTCCAACAGAAAAAGACAAAGTTTATGCGATTACAAAAGAAGGGATAATAGAAGTCGCAATAAATTAATTTAATGCAAAAGGAGCGCACATTCTAAAAGTAGGAACAATTACTTTGAATGTTTTTGTTGTGGTAAAATTGATCATATTAAAGTGACCTTTCATGGCTCCGTATGGAGATGAAAGCAAACAACCAGAGCTGTAAGTGTGATTTTCACCAGGTTTTAAAACTGGTTTTTTTCCGATAACACCTTCACCATCAACAACTTCTAGATCGTTAAGAGAGTCAAAAATTTCCCAGTGACGAGAAGTTAACTGAACCGAATCTTTACTATGATTTTCGATTGTAATTACATAACTAAAGGCAAAATGAATCTTGTAGTTCTTGAAGTAAGTACCTTCAAAACTAGTTAAAACAGATATTTTTATGCCTCTTGTAATCTGAGAAACCATACTAACGTCGTATATATGTGAGTGTTATAGTGGCAAACTTACGAAAAAAATTCGTTTACCCGAAATCCTTTAACAATGTTTTAATTGGTGATATTGATAGAGTTAGCATTCCCCTTTCCGATAACTCTTTCATATCGATCAGAACTTTGCTTATAATATACCAATATTGTGTATTCATTTTCGGTTTGATAGAAGTTGCCATCAATAGCATTTTCGTAATCAACAATGCCTTTTTTATCGGCGATTTTATATTGAAAATTGGTAAAACCCTGTTTGATCATAATTGCTTTTTCAAAAACACCCTTATCCTGGTTGTAATCCATTTTATTTTCTGCCGATAAGCTGTAATTATTAAACATTCCGGTAACATAAATGTCCTTATTATTTGATCTGAATGTTGGTGCAGAAAGTGTAAAATAAACCCAGGCATAATCGGCTTCAATTTCGTTGTTAGAACCGTTTATATTCTTAACAACAAAATTACCGTTTACATCTTCATAATTAGTATAAATTTGGTTACCCCTTGCTGCATTGGTATATAAATAAGAGTTATAAATATCATTATTAGATCCTACTTTCCCTACATTATTATTAGCGGCCCGAATGTCTTTATTTTCAAAATATAAAAATTCATTTCCGCCCCAAAACAAAGTTTCCTGTCCATATTTATAAACCAATTGATTACCAATTGTATATTGAGGAGGAATGTTTTTAATTGCTGTGTTAAAATCCCCATTTTGCAGCAAAACCACTCTCACATTTTGCAAAGGCGTTTGAAAAGCAATATCATTAGAAAGTATCGTAAATTCAAGATTTTGCATATAGTTTATATTGCTGAGGTTTCGGCTTCTTTTTACCTGTGCAGCAACGGTCGAATGCTCTTCATATAAAATAAATTTTCTCGAGAAAACCACTTCCTTATCTTCGTTCAGAATTTTTAAGATATAATTCCCTGAAAGTCGTAATTGGGTTGTAAACTGATTGGGAAAAGCAAGCCGGTAATGTGAATAAACCTGAAGCGTGTTAAAAGAATTTACATAATCTGTAATTCTTTGATTATCAAAACCACGAATAAAATCTGTTTTAGGAATATCGGTTGGTTTCCAGTTGTAATCGCAATGCGTAATATCAAAATAATAATTGGCTTCGTTGCCAAATAAATCATCAAATTGCAATTCAAACGTGGAGCCTAATTCAAATATTGGCACAACATTATTTCCGTTTTGAACAAACGAAACTGTTTTTATATTATAAGGAGGAATTACTTCTGTTTGTACTTCCTGCGCTGTCGCGAAAGTAAAAATGAAAAACAAAAGAAAGTTCTGAAACAAAAATTTTGACATCTTATTGCGTTGTAAGATTGTAAATATAACAATTTATATAACGAAAAATAGTACGTTTTATTGGTTTTAAAAACAATTTATTAAGAACCCAAAATGTAATCCAGATTAACTTCGATTTCATCGTTAACAAAACTTTCTTCTAAAAGGGAATCCGATAACAGCTTTTTGTTTTCCTGCAATTTGATTATTTTTTCTTCTACCGTATTTTTTGAAATGAAGCGAATAACATTCACCTTATTTAATTGTCCAATTCGGTGTGCCCGCCCAACTCCTTGTTTTTCAGCAAAAGGATTCCACCACGGATCAAGAAATAAAACATAAGAAGCTTTGGTAATATTTAAACCAACGCCGCCCGCTTTAAGCGAAATAAAAAACAATAGAGGTTCGTCTTTTTCCTGAAAAAGTTTTACTTGCTGTTCTCTTTTACTTGCCGGAGTTTCACCTGTAATTTCACAGAATGTTATTTTATTTTCTTTACACCAAGTCGTGTAAAAATTCAAATTAGTAACAAACGAACTAAAAATGATCGTTTTTTGTTTCTCTTTTACTAAAGTTTCGAGATAATTAGTAACCGCAATATATTTTCCGGAATCAATTTCAGATTCCTGATCAACCATTTTGGGATGATTACTCAACTGTCTTAACTTCATTAACGTATTGATAATGCTAATTTTGTCTGGACTTGATCCGTCTGTTTTTAATAAAAAATTACGGGCTTTAGATTTTTCCTGCTCGTATAATTTTTCCTGTTCGGGATCCATGTCACAGTAATAAATTTGCTCTGTTAATTCGGGTAAGTCTTTTAAAACCTGTTCTTTGGTTCTTCTTAATATGTAAGGCTGAATCAGGTTTTTTAATTCAGATAAACTGTTTTCGTCTTGCTTTTTCTCAATCGGAATTTTAAAATTTTCAGCAAAAAAATTATAAGTACCCAAAATTTCAGGGTTTATAAACTCCATTTGCGACCATAAATCGTCAAGCGAATTTTCGATTGGAGTACCACTCAATGCAATTTTATTATACGTCTTTATTTTATTAATCGCTTTAAAAATTTTAGAATTCTTGTTTTTAATGTATTGACTTTCGTCTAAAATTAAATAGCGAAAATTATATTTTTCTAAAATTGAAATATCGCGATGCACAATGCTGTAACTCGTAAAAATTAAATCACAAGAATCTAATCTGCTTGCTAATAATTTCCTGTCATTACCCACATATTGCATTTTTGAAAAGTGCGGCGTAAATTTTGCTGCTTCATTGTACCAGTTAAAAACCAATGAAGAAGGTAAAACAATCAGGGTTTTTAGTGGTTCTCTTTGTATAGTGGTTTCATTTTGAAATAAATCAAAATTCGTGGTTTTTGTTGTAAAACCTAATTGTTCCTGTACGGCCACGAGAACAGCCAAGGTTTGTAAAGTTTTACCAAGTCCCATATCATCAGCCAGACAAGCGCCCAAATTCGAGTTAAAATGACCCAAAAGCCATTTTACACCATCAATTTGATAAGGTCTTAAAGTGGCTTTTAGCAAATCAGAAGCAACATATTCAGCTTCGTAAATTGGTTCTGCATCATTTTTGATTTCCGGTATCGCATCCAAAGCGGTAAAATTACTTTTACGCAACAGAAGACTTCCGTCTTCTGTTTTTGCCAGCTTTGCAAGCGAACTATATTTACTGAACCATTCTAAGGGAATCAAAAAATAGTTTCCATCAAGCAATAAAAAGAGTCTTTCTTTACTTTTTATATTAGGAATTATTTCACTGAAGTTAATCGTATAAGTTCCAACTGTAATGATTATTTTAATGTCAAACCAATCTCCGGTTGTTTCTTTTGAAGCTGAAACTGTATGGTTTCCTGTAATGATTTCTTTGCTTTCGAGTTTTAAATTCTGGATTGTAAATCCTAGATTTTCAAGCTCTTCTTTACGATCAATAATAAATTGAATATTGGTGTAAGGATCGCTAATTTCTGTTTCAGAATTCAATCCCAATAATTCGTTTTTGATTTTTGTTAAACCAATTTCAACTAATTTATTTGTATATAAAATCTCATCAGCACTTCGTTTAAACTGAATTATTTTAGGTTCATTTATAATGCTGAAATCAACAAACGAATGTGTTTTCTTCGTTTTGCCTGAATCAAATGAATAACCATTATAATCAAAAAATAAATTGAGATAATAACAGTTTTTGAAGAAATCGTAAACAGGCTGAATCGTGCATGAAATAATGGTATCACGAAGTTCAATTTCAAAACCGGTTGCCTGAATATCAATTTTTTTAGCAATTTCTGGAATGAAATTCTTAAAGTAATTGTCAACTAATTTTGATGGTATTTCGATTGATTTTTTGGTTAAAAAAGGCGAAAGTTTTTTAGAATTGAGATCTTTTAACTGTCCTAATTTCTTATCTATAATTAACCAGCCCGGCTCGTCTAAAAGAACATCTACGCTACTATTCATGGGTAAAAAGGTAGTTTCGTTTTCTTTTAAAGATAAACTATAAGTAATGCCGGCGTCGTGTTTGTCAAATTGAATTTGAGGCTCGAAAGAACGGGGGTCAATATTGACTCTTGAACGAAAAAAATCTTTTTCAGCGCTCATATTGATTGACAGCGGAAATTGCTCTTTTACAATTAAAGTATAAAAGCAATCCAGATTTAGTTGCAAATGCTGGCGAATCGCAAATTCAATTTTAGAGTCTTTCTGTAAATCAGCAATTGTTTTTGCCGACTTGATTTTTGCGCTAAACTTTTTGAAAATAAACTCAGGTTTTAATGATTCGCAAGCTGTCAGTATTTTTTTTGAATTAGAATCTAAATCATCAAATATAATTCCGAAGCTTTTAAGAATTCCGGAAGTTGCTTTTTTGTCTAAATATTTAATGTCATTCGTATCTTCAACGACATAAGAAGTTGGAAGATAAGTGTTCAGGTTTTTGTCAAAACTGACGTCAAAACAAAATTGAAATGATTTTGAAGGTTTCAAAATTAGGGTTGGGTTGTATTAGGGTTTGAGCTAAAATTTAAAAAGTTTTCAAATATTGCTATTTTGAAAACTTTTTAAATGAACTATAAATCAATTATGTGGTGAAAAATCTACTGTTTAATTTCCTGTTTGAAACAAAGAGGAATAATTTCTCCTTTTGCCAAACAATATTTTTCTACCAATTCTGGGGCAATTTTATTCGTATAATCTTCTTCGATTACGATAAAACCGATGCTTCTTAATTTGTCGAAATAATCTCTTCCGTAAATACGAACGTGATCGTATTGTCCAAATATTTTAGCGCGTTCTTTTTGATCTGTAATCGTATCGTCTGCAAAAGTTTTTTCTCTCGATAAATCCTGAGGAATCTGTAAAACAGCCATTCCGCCTGGTTTTAATACACGAAATAATTCCTGCATCGCTTTTGTATCATCCGGAATATGTTCTAAAACGTGATTACACAAAATCACATCGTATTCGTTGTCTTTAAAAGGTAAATTGCAGATATCTGCTTTTACATCTGCCAAAGGCGAAAACAAATCGGTTGTGGTGTAATCAAGATTTTTTTGCTTGCGGAATAATTTATAAAAAGCTTGTTCCGGAGCAAAGTGCAATACTTTTTTTGGTGCTGTAAAAAAATCAGTCTGATCGTTTAAATACAACCAAAGCAAACGGTGTCTTTCTAATGAAAGCGTACTTGGCGAAAGCACATTGTTACGTTGTTTTCCGTATCCATAAGGTAAAAACGATTTAAAACTTTTCCCATCAATTGGGTCAGTAAATTTATCTCCTTTTAGTGATAAAGCCAAAATCGGACGGGCCACATAACTCAAACGAATTAATAATGGGCGTGGGATTGTATTAAGTATTAGTTTAAAAAGTTTTTTCACAGTTTAATAGATTTGAACACGAATTTCACAAATTAACACGGATTAATGTTTGTGGTGAAATTTCACGAACCTTGATTTGGGTTAAAGTATTATTCTTTTATATTTAAGGCTATCCTCTCCAAAATTTACTAGTAAACCTAGTTTGTTTTTTGATGCAGCCAGATAATTTAATGTTTGTTTAATTTCGCTTGTTGACAGTGCTGCAATTGCTTTTAATTCTAAAATGATTTCATTGAAAATCACAAAATCTGCAAAGTAATAACTCGACAGTATTATATCCTTATAAGCGATATTATATTTTAATTCTCTGTTGTAAGGGATTTCATTTCTTTGAAATTCATATTCTAATGCATCACCATACACTTTTTCACTATGTCCTTTTCCTAAAATTTTATGGACTTCCATACAAATCCCAATAATTTTATAGGACTCTTCTTTTAAATATAACTCATTCATCATCATTAATCAGTGAAATTTTCAGCAATATATTAATTCGTGCAAATTTGTGAAATTCGTGTTATAATATAAGCGGCACTTGTCTAAATTCATCTTCTTCATTACTCTCAATTCCTAAAGCTTTATAGATGTATTGAAAAGTCGATAATAATTCTGGTTTTCCGTCAATTAAGGCAACGTCGTGTTCGAAATGCGCACTTGGTTTTCCATCAGCCGTTAATATAGTCCAGCCGTCTTTAAGTTGTTTGATGTTTCTTGTTCCCATATTAATCATTGGCTCAATAGCAACGACCATTCCTTCAACGAAAAGTTTTCCGCGGCCGCGTTTTCCGTAATTTGGCATTTCCGGTTCTTCGTGCATTTTCTGTCCAACGCCGTGCCCAACTAATTCACGAACAACACCGTAACCGTGAGCTTCAGTATATTTTTGAATTGCATTTCCAACATCTTCAACGCGATTTCCTGCTTTAAATTCACGAATCCCAACATATAGAGATTCCTTAGTGATTTTCAAAAGTTTTTTAACTTCCGGAGCAACTTCTCCAATTTCAAAACTGTAAGCGTGATCACCGTGATAACCGTTTTTGAATGCACCACAATCTACAGATATAACATCACCATTTTTCAAAGGTGTATTGTTCGGAATTCCGTGTACAACCTGTGCATTCGGACTCATGCAAAGCGAATTCGGAAAATCATACAATCCCAGAAAACTAGGAACCGCACCATGATCACGAATAAATTCTTCGGCTAACTTGTCAAGATATAATGTGGTGACTCCTTCTTTAATTTCAGAAGCAATCATTCCTAATGTTTTAGATACGATCAAAGCACTTTCGCGCATTAATTCAATTTCCTCTCTACTTTTTTGGATAATCATATTTTTCAGATTTTCAGTTCGCAAAAGTACAATTTTAATATAAATTTTTGGCTAAAATTTTTTGCCTCGAATTGGTTTTTTTCGCCACGAATTCACGAATTTCCACGAATAACAATTTAGTAGAATTTTTAAAACCAATATAATTAGCGCTAATTAGTGATCCCGATAGCTATCGGGAGTGGCAAACTTCCAATTTTAATCTCTTGTTCTTTTCAACTTAATATTTGACAGAAAAAACGTAAATTAGTAGTAAAAACGTTTAAATCATGAAAACTCCGATAGTCCAGGAAAATATATCCAAAGAAAAAGCTTTACGAAAAATGAAAGGAAACGCTTTGGCACTTTTAGGTTTTGCGGTCCTTTTATTTATAATTGCTATTTATTTTAAGATTCCGATACTGCAGGCGTTTAGCGAAGCAGCAATGGTGGGTGGAATCGCAGATTGGTTTGCAGTTGTGGCTTTATTTCGTCATCCGATGGGAATCCCGATTTGGCATACAGCGATTATTCCAACAAAGAAAAATGAAATTGGGGAAAATCTGGGCAGTTTTGTTTCGGAGGAATTCCTGAATCGGGAAAAACTGGAAATTAAATTAGAAGAATTCAATTTTGCGACAAAAGCTTCAGATTGGCTTTCACAAGGAGAAAATGCCAATAAAATTGCTAATTTGGTTGTTGTAAATATTATTCCGGGTGTTTTAAAAACTATAAAAGATGAAGATGTAAAACGATTAATTCAGGTTCAGTTTAAGGAAAAATTGGAAGGAATTAATTTTGGAGATTGGGTCGCTTTGGCGTTAGAACCTTTACAAAAGGGAAACGTTAAAGATCAATTGCTAACCAATTTGATGGAAGTTATGAGCACCGAATTGGCAAATAATAAAGATTTGATTCGCAAAAAAGTAAAAGAATCAACGCCATTTTTGAGTTTTGGCTTAGCCGATAAAAGCATTTCAGAAGGAATTTTTAATGGTTTGGCCGAATTTTTAGATGAAGCCAAAAATCCCGACAGCGCCGTGAGAATTAAAATAGATGAGTATGTTTATAATTTCCTGGATCAGGTAAAAAATTCAGAAGAAATGCGAGTGAAAATCAATAACCTAATTCTTGGTTTTGCCGGCAAAAAAGAAGTTCAGGATTATGTAAACGGAATTTGGGATGAAATAAAACTGTCTATTACTACTGATTTGGAAAAAGGGGATCAATCTTCCATCAAAAATAGTATCTCAAATTTAATTCAGGGTTTCGGAACCGGAATAAAAGATGATCCAATAATGATCGACAAAATCAATAATTTTATCAAAATTGATTTATTATCAGTGCTTTTAAATAATAAAAAAGTGATAGGCGATTTAATTTCCTCTACTGTAAAAAGCTGGGACGGAAAGGAAGTTTCTGAAAAATTAGAACTGGAAATCGGTAAAGATCTTCAATACATCAGAATCAACGGAACGCTGGTAGGAGGAATGATCGGACTTGTGATTTATGGCGTAGAACAGATTTATCACTTTTTTATAGTGTGATGCTTTTTAAACCATATAAGTTATATAAGTAAATATAAATCAGCGTGATTTGTTTTTTTTGGAAAAATAAAACCATATAAGTATAGTAAGTTTTTTAAATGAACTTATATAACTTATATGGTTTAAAAATTTAACCTAAGATGTTTTCTACAACAACGAATGACAAGTCATTGCTGCTGGTTGCTGAACGCCCATTAATTCTAAAATAGTAGGAGCGATGTCACCTAAAACACCATCGTTTATGTTCTTTAATTGTTTGTCAACCAAAATAATCGGCACCGGGTTTGTTGTGTGCGCCGTATTTGGGCTTCCGTCAGGATTAATCATAGTTTCGCAATTTCCATGATCTGCAATTACAATTGTAGTATAATCGTTTGCAAGAGCTGCTTCGATAACACCTTTTACGCAGGCATCAACAGCTTCACAAGCAAGAATTGCAGCACTCATGATTCCGGTATGGCCTACCATATCACCGTTTGCAAAATTTAAACAAACAAAATCAACTTCGCCTTTATTTAATTCAGGAATAAGCGCATCTTTCAATTCAAAAGCACTCATTTCTGGCTGTAAATCGTAAGTTGCTACTTTTGGAGAGTTTCTTAAAATTCTGCTTTCTCCTTCAAACGGAGTTTCTCTTCCGCCCGAAAAGAAGAAAGTTACGTGTGGATATTTCTCGGTTTCGGCAATACGAATTTGCTTTTTACCAGCTTTTTCTAAAACCTCACCAAGAGTTTCAGTAATATTATCTTTATTGTAAACAACTTTTACATTTTGGTATGTTTCGTCGTAGTTGGTAAGCGTAACATAGTACAAGTTTATTTTGTGCATGTTTTGCTCGTGAAAATCTTGTTGAGAAAGCGCTTCTGTAAGCTCACGACCTCTGTCTGTTCTAAAATTGAAGAAAATAACAACATCGCCTTCGATAATTGTAGCCAATGGATTTTCTTTCTCATCAACCATAACAATTGGTTCGATAAACTCATCGGTAACGTGATTTGCATAACTGTCAAGAACGCTGGCAACTGCATTTTGAGAATGAGTTCCTTTTGCATTTACCAATAAATCGTAAGCAAGTTTAACTCTTTCCCAGCGTTTATCACGATCCATTGCATAATAGCGACCAATGATTGAAGCAATTTTTACAGGAGTTTCTTTAATATATTCTTCTAAATCATGAATGTATTTAGCTCCCGATTTTGGGTCAACATCACGACCATCTGTAAAAGCATGGATAAAAACATTATCTAAACCATATTCCTGAGAAGCGTCAATTAATCCGCGTAAATGTGAAGTATGAGAGTGAACACCTCCATCAGAAACTAATCCTAAAAAGTGAACTTTTTTATTGTTTTCTTTGGCATATTTAAAAGCATCAACCAATACTTGCTCTTTTGCAAGCGTTTTGTGTGCTACTGCCAGATTTATTTTGGCTAAATCCTGATATACGATTCTTCCGGCACCAAGATTCATGTGACCTACTTCACTGTTTCCCATTTGGCCTTCTGGTAAACCTACGTTTAAACCATCAGTTCTAAGTTGTGCACTTGGGTAATTTCGGTAAAGACTGTTTATAAAAGGAACGTTTGCATTGTCTATTGCAGATACTTTAGGGTCAGGAGATTTTCCCCAACCGTCTAAAATCATAAGTATTACTTTTTTGTTCATCATTTTTAGTTTTTTACAAAGATAAACCATTTATAAAATGAGCAAGAAAGCAATGTCATAATTTATGTTTAATAAAATGAATTGTTGTGAAAAATATTAAATTAATTATATAAGTCTTTATTTTTTAAAATTAATTCAGACTACGCTCGCTTTCTAATTTTATTTTTGATTGCATTATAGTCAATAAAGTATTTTACGCTTACAGAAAAAACATGTTTTAATGCCGTATTGGTTAATAAGTCGGCAACATTCGATTTGAATTCTTTGTCAATTGTACGTTCAAAATTTGCTGCGCTGTTTCGGTATAAAACCGAAACCTGACTACCTGGAGCAAACCACCAGGAATAAGAAAGATCAGCATTCCAGGAATAAAAACTCGAATTTTTGTTTTCGGTATATTGCGGATGTGGAGATAAAGTCCCGTCTTGTTCCAGTTCAAGAATATCTTTGTTTTCGGCATACGACCAATATTGGCGAACGGCTAAATTAAGCGTCATTGCACTGTTTATTGCATATTTTCCGCCTAAAGTGTTAGCGTAAGTAATTACATTTCTATTTGCAAAAACAATAGTTTCGGGTGTGCTTTCATTATCATCTTCATCAACACTGTCGATATACCCTTTGTTATTGTCTTTTCTTAAATAGCTAAAAGTGTATGTCAACAATAGTTTATCGTTAAAACGATATCTTGGGCCAATGTCAATGCCATAATTGAGTCGCCCTGATTGATTAAAAAGTAATAAAGTAGGATTTAAATCTAAAGCAAACTTATAATTGTAATTGGTCGAAATACTGCCCCACCATTCTATTCTCTGTGGAAGCGCGACATATCTATTGTCTGCCCTTGGCTCATAATAATCGTATGATTCTAATGGGTAAAACGTAATTCCTGTTCCGTAATAATTATTTTTTACTGTTGTAAGGTTCACATTTGCATTGATGCTGTTATCTTGTACTTTTCCAGATTCTTTATTAAATTCTGAATACAAATTCAGGTTAATCTTGAAACTATTAAAAAGCTTTGTCGGGTTTAGAATTCTGTAATTTGCATTTCCGTAAAAGTTGTAATAATTAGTATAGAAATTAATTCCCAAATCATTCGGATCGAAATCTTTAGAAACAAAATCAGAACCAAAACTGTAACGATAATTTCCGCTTGTTTCGGCAAAGCCAATAGTTGAATAAATTCCTTTTTTATCTTCTTCGGCATTAATTAAACTGTATTTTACATTTCCGGATAAATTATAGGTATTCGCTTTTGTATTTAAATCCCACGCCAGACCGGTTACGTTGGCGTCTCTGTAATGTGTATTTCTGGAAACATTTGTATTGATTAAGGTTACTGATGAATTTTTGCGAAAGCGCTGATCTAAAACCAAAACATTATAATTTGTCAAAGGTTCCACAACTTCACGTCTGGTTGCGCCGGAAATTGTATCTTGTATGACAGCAAATGTTTTTTCGGTAACTGCGTTTAAAATCCCGATTCCCAAACCATTTTTAGTTCTTCCCGAAACTTTTAGCGCATTAATAAGATTTACGTTCTGAACATTTTCGATGATTTTTTCATCATCATTTAAATCCGGATCAATTGACGGTGCTCCTCCAATTCTTCTCGAATAAAACATATTTCCTTTGTTGAACAAATCAGTTCCTTCGGTAAAAAAAGCCCTGTTTTCGTTAAATTGCTGCTCAAACGGACCTAAATTCAAAATCTGATCATCGTATTTTGTTTGACCAAAATCGGGAATTAAAATGGCATCGAGTGTAAAAGCATCGTTTATACCATATTTAATATCCATTCCGCCTTTCATTGTTCCGTAGGTTTTTTGTCCCTCTCCGGCATTTAAATAATAAGAAGCGTAAGGCATAAAAAACAATCGGGTAGGAGGTTTGATGTTTTCAATTCCTTCCAGGTTACCGTTTTGCTGTGTAAAAGTGCCAATTTTGGTATCAATTAAATTCCACGTATATTTTTTACGTTCTCTTTTTATTTCCCTGAAAAAATTAATTCCCCACGTTTGTTTATTTTCTGCAGAAAAACGCAAAGCTGCATACGGAATTTTAATTTCAACAATCCAGCCTTTATCGCTTAATCTGGCTTTGCTAATCCAGACCGCATCCCAGGTAAAATCTTCGCCATTTGCATCTGTCATAATACAATCGCCTTGGACATCAGAGGCAGAAACAAAAAACTCAAAATTTTGCTGACCGTCGTTAAAACCATTGATGAAAACACCAAAAATATCTGCAGTTCCAAAATTATCACGTTGAGAGATTTCTTTTAAAATCTTATCTGGCTCGTCATCATATAGCATTGCACCAATATAAAGGGCGTCATTATTATATAAAACTTTGATTTCAGATCTTTTAGTGTTAGGAATAGGTTTACCATTATCGGGTTCAAACATAACAAAATCTGTAGCTAAAGGAGTATTTTCCCATGCGGCTTCATCTAATTTTCCATCAACCACAATAGATTGAGAAATTGGCTGTGCCTGTAAAGTTTTCTTTTGGCTAAAAACAAAGGATGTTGATAGTAAAAAACTTAAAAAAAATATTTCTTTCATTTTTGAATAAAATAACGAATAATGATTGCCCTTATAAATAGACAGTTGTTTATGTTAAATGTTACACTTTAATATTCAATAATTATATCTTTTTAATTAAAGTAGGTTTATGGCTACATATTTAAACATAAAAATAATCAGTAAAAGTGGGTTTTTTCCGTCGATATGCTAAAATTTTCTTTTCTATCTGTTAAATTTTAAACAAAACAGGCCTGATTTACAGTGATTTATTTTGTGCGCTATATTTTTTTTATACTTTTGCTGAACCCAAATTTATTATTAACCTAAAGAATTTCAATGATTTACAAAATTTATCCCTTGTTGGTGTTTTTGCTATTGTCTTTTGGAAAAGACACAAAAAACACTCCAGAATTAAAAGAAGTAACTGCCAGAAGCATTGCAAAAGTTGAAAAACTGTCTGTAGATGCTAAAATTGAAAATGTTTATAATACATTAAATTCTAACCATTTTGAGTTACCAGAACTTAAAACTTTTTCTGAAGCATTAAAAGGCTTTTACTTATTGAAAGAAAAAGGAATTATCAAAAAAGATATTTTAACGCTGATTGATTTTAGTTTGTCATCAAACATCAAACGCCTTTGGGTAATTGATTTAGATTCAAATAAAATCTTATTTCATTCTTTGGTTGCACACGGAAGAAATACAGGAGAAGAATTTGCTTCGGCATTTTCAAACTCAAACTCATCTTTTAAAAGCAGTTTAGGGTTTTATGCAACTGGCGAAATTTACCAGGGAAAACATGGTGCTTCATTAAAATTAGACGGGTTAGAAAAAGGTGTAAACGATAATGCCCGTGAAAGAGCGGTTGTTATGCACGGAGCCGATTATGTTTCTGAATCTTTTATCAGAAATAACAAAAGATTAGGCAGAAGTCAGGGTTGTCCGGCGATTCCATTTGAATTAACAAATGAAATCATCCAAACAATAAAAGATAAATCGTGTTTGTATATCTACCATCCTTCAAGAAGTTTTACAATGGAAGAAAAACTAATTTCTTAGTTTACTATACAAATCCGAATCAAGATTATAAATATCAGCTCTGAAAATGAGCTGATTTTTTTTGCTCCATGCTGTCCAATACCATTGGTATAAAGCGTATTTTTTTGTGATTCTGATGTTTATTGTCTTCTTGGTTTCAATAATAGAATCGATTTTTTCTTTTGGCCAGTTTGTCGCAATTGTATCATTCAAAATATGTTCTGCCAATTCTAATGGATTTTCAATACGCACACATCCTGAACTTAAAGAACGATTGTTTCTTCCAAAATAATTACGATGATTGGTATCATGTAAATAAACGCTATGGTGATTTGGAAATAAAATTTTCATTAATCCCAAAGAGTTGTTATAGCCTGGACTTTGTACATAACGGTAACTATTAGGTTTGTCCTCATTCCATGCCTTAGGATCAACTTCGCGCCCGGCTGAATCAAATATGGTGATTCTTTTTTTGGCTAAATAGTTCCTGTTCTTTTTCATCTCAGGGATAATGTCTTCTTTTAGGATAGTGGGAGGAACTGTCCATGTCGGGTTAAAAACAACCGTTTTTAGCTTTGATGTAATAATAGGTGTTTTTCTTTTACTTGTTCCCACAACAACATTTCGAATCAAAGTGGTGTCTTGATTTTCAATAACATTCAAACTGTAATTAGGAATATTAATAATGAAATAATTTTCTGCAAAATCATTATTATACCATCTCCATCTTTCGAGATTGGCAATTATTTGTTGTTTTCTTCCTTCTTTAGTAAAGTTTAAAGCGCTCAGGGTTCCTGCTCCAATAACGCCGTCGGCGGCTAAACCGTGCCTTTCCTGAAATCTTTTTACAGCTTCAAATGTTTTTTTATCGTATTTATTAGTCAGACTGTCTTTTCCGGTCAGATCTTTCCAGAATAAAAGTTTCTTTTTAATGTCTATTAAAGCATTGTTAGTGTCATTCAGTGTTATTTTATCCGCAGATCTTATAGTGTCTGTAGCTTCTTCTTCCGGATAAGTATTGATGATTTCAAGTGCTTTTAAAAGCTCTTTATAGGTTTGATGTTTTGGTTGGATATTATCTACAATGCTGTCTAATTTGTTTTTATTGAAAGCTTTAATAAGAGTATTATTTGGATCAAACGTTTTTTCTTCCAAATCCCAATCAGTATATAATTTTTTAGGATCGAGTTTTCCTTTATATAAATGAGTTAAGTATAATTCAAAATTATAAGTTAGTAATATGTCATAAGTAGCCAATTCTTTATCATTTAAAGAACTGATTCTTTTCTCATATTTTTCGAGTGTTGTGGCTTTGTAATCTTCGGGATTTAAACCTAATTCTTCTGCTTTTTTTAATTGGGATAAAACGTAAGTTCTTTTTTTAAGGTTTCCCCAAACGCTTTTATTTTCTGAAGCGATGTAAAATTGTTTCAGTGTTTCACTTTTAAAAACATTTATTAATGCAGTATCGACAACGACTTTTCTTTCGTCAGTAAGTATAATTGCAGGTGGGGGAGTCTTTTTTACACGAATAACTTTTGGTTCATCTTTTTTGCAGCTAATAAAAAAACATATTACAATCAGAAAGTAGAGTTTATTCATTTTATAATTTTTTAAACATTAAATAGTGTTCGCCGACATCTTTTATATCAAAAGGCTCGCCAATTATTTGATAATTCATTTTTTTGTAAAACCCAACTGCTGCTGTTCTGGCATTAAACCAAATTAAATCAACGTTTTGAGTCTTGCAATAATCTTCGCAATGTTTTACGAGAGCTTCACCAAATCCTTTTTTTTGATGATTTTCCAAAATAGCCATACCTCGAATCTGAGCTTGATTTTTGTTGGCAAATATAGTGTTGGTTTGGGAGAATAATGAAATAATACCTATTAAGTCGTCGTTTTCGAATAACCCAAAATGATGTGTAGTATTTAAATCGTCTCCTTCAAAGATGCAGCTTTCGATAGGTTTTCCTTTTCTGAGTACTGGTTGACGAACGATATAAGTGTCTTTTGATGGAATTTCTTTGATAATAGTCATAATGTGTAAAAAATAATAAAAGTATAACTTTTTAGTTTTAAATAGGTTATAAGGAATCGTTGTTTTTTAATTAATTTTTTTGCAAAAAAGCTTGTTTTGAACTGAACTTATTTTTTATATTTGCACCAGTAATGCGAAAGTAGCTCAGTTGGTAGAGCTCCAGCCTTCCAAGCTGGTTGTCGCGAGTTCGAGCCTCGTCTTTCGCTCTAAAAAACCGAAATTTCACTATTTCGGTTTTTTTATCAAAATTGAATAATTTTTGATTTTTATTTTTTAAAATGATTTAATTGTTTATATTTGCACCCTGTTAATGCGAAAGTAGCTCAGTTGGTAGAGCTCCAGCCTTCCAAGCTGGTTGTCGCGAGTTCGAGCCTCGTCTTTCGCTCTTCAAAAAGCCTTAAACTATATAGTTTAAGGCTTTTTTGTTTTTTACCATTAAGATAAATTAAGCTCAAAACTTAATAAACTTAATATCTTAATGGTAAAAAAAAACTTTATTTTAAATTGCTCAAATCGCTTTCTGTTTCTAATTCCTGAGGAGTTTGGTTTTGCAGAAACAAACGCGCTTTTAAATTTCCTTTTAAAGTAATTTTGTCTCCATTTACTTCAAGCCAGCTTCCTTCTCTTAATCCTAAAACGGGAATTGAATTAAAGGCGTGAAATTCTTTGATTCTGGTTTCACGCGTTTCGCCCATATGTTTCGATTGTAAATCGGCATCTAAGTAATGCGGGTTTAAGTTGAAGGGAATTAATCCTAAAGTCTGGAAACTTGGAGGGTAAATAATTGGCATATCGTTCGTAGTCTGCATAGATAAACCGCAAATATTACTTCCGGCGCTTGTTCCTAAATATGGAGTTCCGTTTTTTACAGTTTCAGAGAGAATCTGCATCACATTATGGTAGTATAATTTTGTTACGAGTAAAAATGTATTTCCGCCTCCGGTAAATATTCCTTCTGCGTTTTTTATGGCGTCTTCTGCGTTTTCAAATTCATGAATTCCCTTTACAGTTATGTTAATTTTTGAAAATGCCTGAGCAGCTTTTGCTGTATATTCGTCATGTGAAATTCCGCCAGGGCGCGCATATGGAATAAATAAAATGCTTTTGCAGTTTTTAAAATGAATTTGCAAAGTAGGTAATAAATACTCTAAATAACTGCCTTCGTGCAAAGTAGAAGTACTGGCAATAATAATATTTTTCATAAAATTTTAATCTCAGATTATGCTGTTAAAGATATTAAAAACTACTTTTTTAGGCTTAAAATTCAAAGTTTAATTAACATATTTTTACCAAGCCGTTAATACTAAATTTGGAATACATTAAGATATTTTTACACTTTTAAGAATAATTCTAATTTTTTCATTTTGATCAACAAAGTTTTATGTGTTTTATGTGTTGTTTTGAGTCAGACTGCGTGGACTCAAAATGAAGAGCGCATTATAATAAGCGGAAAAATTGTTTCTAATACAAATGATTTGGAAGGTGTTTATGTAGTGAATGCGCAAACAGAAGTCATGACAACTACAAATGCTGAAGGAGCTTTTTCGATTTTGGCGAAAGCAGGAGATGAACTTGTTTTTTCCTCTATTCAATTTAAAGAAAAGAGAGTTTTAGTTACTCCTGAAAATTTTTCGGAACTTAATTTTATAGTAAAACTTAATATTGTAATGCATCAATTGCAGGAAGTTATTATAAGAAGATATGATAATATAAATGCTGTGGCATTAGGAATTATTCCTGCGGGACAAAAAACATATACTGAGGCGGAAAGAAAATTACACACTGTTACAGCATTAAATGCAACTGCAAGTACAAGTTCGCTTGCCGGAGGTTCAATTTCTGCAGATCCGTTATTAAATTTTTTATCAGGACGTACAGCGATGCTAAAGAAAGAAGTTGCGGTTGAGAAAAAAGAATTTTTCATGAAACTTTTAGAGAAGATGTTTAGTCTGGATCATTTTGTAAACCGACTAAAAATTCCAAATGAATATGTAAAAGGATTTGAATATTATGCTGTTGAAAACGATAAGTTTACGACCATTTTAAATTCTAAAAATAAAACTTCGACAGAATTTCTTTTAGGAGAATTAGCTGTAAAATATAAAGAAATACTTGCTGTTGAAAACAAATAAAACCTTACTCATATTTTTTCTCTGGATAACTCAAATTTCGTTTGGACAAACTACAGGTGCCAAAGAAATTCTTGGACAAATATTCGAACAATCAACTTCTGTTGAAGGAGTTAATATTATCAATAATGAAACGCAGGTTACAGCGGTTTCTGATGCAAGCGGAATGTTTTCGATTGTTGCTAAAGAAGGTGATGTGCTGGTTTTTTCATCAGTTAATTTGGAGCCCTTTAAACGAAGGATTACAATTGAAGATTTAAAATCTAATCTGCTTCAGATAAAAATGGTTGCTAAAGAAATTGAATTGAAAGAAGTCGTTGTAAACGAAAATGCAAATATTAATGCCGAAAATCTGGGCATTATTCCGGCAGGACAAAAAAAATATACGCCTGCAGAAAGAAAAGTGTACACAGCAACATCGACTCCGGGTGATGCTTTGTTAAATGCAATTTCGGGGAGAACTTCAATGTTGAAAAAAGAAGTGCAAGTCGAGAAAAAAGAAGCGCTTTTTAGAAAAATAGAATACCTTTTTGATGAGAAATATTATACAGAAAGATTGAAAATTTCGGCAGAAGATATCAAAGGATTTCAATTATATTGCATAGAAGATTCTGAATTTGCCGTATCTTTGAATAGTAAAAACAAAACAATGAGTATGTTTTTAATAACTGAATTAGCCGGAAAATATCTAAAAATTCTCGAAAATGAAAAATAGCCTAAGAATACTCGTTGTGTGCTTATTTTGTCAAATTGCGCTTGGACAAAACTCAAGGAAACCATTACATGGACAAGTTACCAATAAGTCACTTACCATAGAAAGTGGGTATGTAATGAATATAAATGCCAATGTTAGAACTTTTATTGGTTTAAACGGATTGTTTGATATTATGGCAAGGCCTAAAGACACTTTGCTCTTTACCGGAATTGCATTTCAATCTAAAAAAGTGGTGTTGACAGAGAAAGATTGTGCAGAAGTACTTTTTACGGTGCCTCTGGATTTGGTAAATATAGAGCTGAAAGAAGTTTTGGTTCATAAAGAATTAAAAGTTAAATCTTTACAAGGCGGGTCGCAAGGAATTGTTGATATGCAGTTTGAAGATGATAAATTATCAAGTCCTGAAAATAAGGCAATGTACTCTGATCAGACTATTAAATACGGAACTGATTTTGTTAGGATATTTAAAGACGTAAAAAAGCTGTTTCGTAAAGATGAAGATGTAAAAGAAGAAGTGATAAGTGATATTGCATTTGTTGAATATTCTAAAGGTAATTTTACTCCCGACTTTTTTACCAAAACACTGGGGTTAAAAGAAGATGAAATTGACTTGTTTTTAATGTATTGTTCTAATGATGCAGAATCTAAGAAATATTTAAAACCAGAAGAAAAGTTTGAATTAATGGACTTTATGATTAATAAAAATAAAGAGTTCAAAAAAGCGGAAATGAAACAGAAATGAAAAAAAAGTTAGTTTATTTCTTAATTGGAATCTTGTTTATATCGTTATCATCTTTTGCGTTTCATAAGTTTTACATGGGCGTTTATCAGGTCAATTATGTAGCCGAAAAAAAAATGGTTCAAATTACATCGCGTATTTTTATTGATGATTTGAATAATGGTATGGAAAAAAAATACCATAAAAAAACATTTGTAGGAACAGAGAAAGAAACACAGGAGGATTTAGATCTTTTGAAAAAATATCTTTCAGAAAATTTCACAATAAAAATAAACGGACAGTCAAAAGCAATTACTTTTTTGTCTAAAGAAGTCGAAGCCGGCGATGTTTTGGTTTGTTACTCCAGAATAAAAGATATTGACAAGTTTAAAACAATTGAGATTTCGAATACAATTTTAGTTGATTGGAATGCTGAACAGCAGAATATTACACATATTTTAGCTTTTGGCACTAAAAAGAGTGTTCTCTTTACGGAATCTTCAAGGAAAGAAGTGTTAAAGTATTAATGGATAGGTAAAATTACCATTATAATTATTATTTTCACACCCTGACAAAACTACCTATTACATTTTTATGAAAAAACTTTCATTATTATTAATTTTTCCTGCTTTATTAATGGCTCAGGAAAAATCAACTTCGGTCGTTGCTCCAAAACAACAAGGAAAATACGATACGAATAAGTTCAGCCAGATGTATGACTTATTAGCAACGCCTAATATGTTTCGTACGGCTTCCGGAGCGCCGGGTCCTGCATACTACCAGCAACAGGCAGATTATAAAATTGATATCGAATTAGATGATAAGAAATCAAAAATAACTGGATCTGAAGTTATTACCTATTCTAATAATTCTCCGGATAGTTTAGAATATTTATGGATTCAGTTAGATCAAAATCAGGCAAAAGCCAATACGCAGTCGACTTTGGCTGAAAGCGAAAAAATAAATCAGGTTTTGCCACTTGATGGTTTTTCAAGCAAATACTTGAAAAAAGATTTGGAACGCGGTTTTAACATCGAACAGGTAAAAGATGCTAAGGGAAATCCAATGTCATATACGATCAACGAAACGATGATGCGTATTAATCTGGCAACTCCTTTAAAACCGGGTGAAAAAATTTCATTAGCCATAAAATGGTGGTACAACATCAATAATTATAGAAAAGAAGGCGGGCGTTCTGGTTATGAATTGTTTGAAAAAGATGGAAACAAATTGTATGTAATTGCACAGTTTTATCCAAGGATGGCCGTTTATAACGACGTTGAAGGATGGCAAAACATGCAGTTTTGGGGAAGCGGGGAGTTTGCTCTTCCTTTCGGAAATTTTGATGTAAACATTACAGTTCCTGCTGATCACGTTATTGACGCAACAGGAGAATTGACAAACAGAGCTGAAGTTTTTACTGCAGAACAGGTAAAACGTTACGAACAAGCTCAAAAATCATTTGATAAACCAGTTGTAATTGTTACGCAAGCTGAAGCTGAAGCAGCTGAAAAAGGTTTTTCTGAAAAGAAAAAAACATGGAAATTTAGCGCTAAAAATGTACGTGATTTTGGTATTGCTTCGTCAAGAAAGTTTATTTACGATGCAATGGCTGTACAATTGGGGGGTAAAATCGTTATGGCAGAGTCTGTTTATCCTAAAGAAGCAAATCCGCTTTGGGGAGAAACTTCAACAATGACAGTGGCGCATACTTTAAAAAGCTATTCCTCTCATACTTTTGATTATCCTTATCCAAAAGCAGTTTCAGTTTCTGCAGAGGATCAGGGTATGGAATACCCAATGATTTGCTGGAATTTTGGTCGTCCTGACGAAAACGGAGTGACCAGCAAAGAAGTTAAAAACGGAATGATTGGTGTTGTAATTCACGAAGTTGGACACACTTTCTTCCCAATGATTGTAAATTCAGATGAGCGTCAATGGACTTGGATGGATGAAGGTTTGAATTCATTTTTAGAATATTTGGCTGAACAGGAATTAGATCCAAATTTCCCTTCAAGACGCGGACCTGCAAAAAATATTGTTCCTTATATGAGTGGAGACCAAAAGTTTTTAGAGCCAATTATGTCTAACTCAGAAACTATTCACCAATTTGGAAATAACGCATACGGAAAACCAGCTACAGGTCTTAATATTTTAAGAGAAGTAGTTATGGGTAAAGAATTGTTTGATTATGCTTTTAAAACATACGCAAACAGATGGAAATTCAAGCATCCAACTCCGGAAGACTTCTTTAGAACGATGGAAGATGCTTCTGCAGTAGATTTAGACTGGTTTTTTAGAGGATGGTTTTACTCTACTGATTTTGTAGATATCGGAATTAAAGAAGTGAAACAATATTATGTTTCTGATACTCCAACAGCTGATCTTAAAGATGTAAAAGTTAGAAAAGGGCGTTTTGGTTTTGATAAAGGACCGTTTGTATATTTAGTAGCTGGTGATAACACTGAGGTAAATGCTTCGAAGAAAAAAGCATTGAAAGTGGATGATGTAAAATTATTATCTGATTACGTTGACCAATCTTTTACAGCAGAAGAAAAAGCAAGTTTAAAATCGCCTAAATATTTCTACGAAGTTGAGTTTAACAAACCAGGCGGAATGATTATGCCAATTCTTGTTGAGATTACTTATGAAGACGGTTCTAAACAAAACTTCCAGTATCCGGCTCAAATCTGGAGAAAAAGTAATGATACTGCCAGAAAAGTTTACGCTACAGAAAAAGCTATAAAAAGCATTCAGATAGATCCAAAATTGATGACTGCAGATATTGATGTAACCAACAACTCCTGGCCAAAAGTAGAAGAGAAATCAAAATTTGATTAAGCATACAATTAAAGACTCTGAAAAGAGTCTTTTTTTTATAAGAAATTTTAAACACGAATTGCACGGATTTTCACAAATTCAAAGTTTGACTTAATTTGTAAAATTAATTTCACGAACGAATTAGTGACAATTAGTGAAATTCGTGTTTTTTTGTCTATGTCTAGACGATAACTAAAATAGAGTCTTTTTTTTAAGGAAATTTTAAAGTTCACGAGCTACAAAATTTAATATCTTTGTGACACACAAAAATAAAAGTTATGTTTGGTATAGGAGGAGGAGAATTAGTTTTCATACTATTTATAGTTCTAATGCTTTTTGGTTCTGATAAAGTGCCGGAAATTGCCCGTACTATGGGTAAAGCAATGGCGCAGTTAAAAAACGCAACCAACGATATTAAAAGTGAAATTCATAAAGGAGCAGAAGCCAATGGTTTTGATTCTCAAACTTTGACGAATATCACCGGTAATATCAATGCGCAGATTAACGAGGCAAAAACTAATTTATTGGGCGATACTACAAGTGTATCTACTAATTTATTGGGGGATACTGCTACAGAAATCGACAAAGTAAAAGAAGACATAGAAACAATCTCAGGACCAGTAAAACGCCAAAAATAATGCTTGAAAAAATAAAAGAATTAGATATCAATTTATTGGTATATCTTAATAGTTTAGGTTCTGAAAAATTTGACGGCTTCTGGCTTATTATTACCAATCAATTGTATTGGACACCATTCTTTTTATTTCTTTTCTTTCTGATCTACAAAAAAATAGGAGTAAAGCAAACTTTATATATATTGCTTTTTATTGCAGTTTTGATCGCTTTTACAGATCAGGCTACAAATCTTTTTAAACATACTTTTGCGCGCTTGCGTCCGTGTAACAATCCTGATCTTAAAGGTGTTATTCGTGCCGTTCAGATTCGTAATTCATACAGTTTTTTCTCAGGACATGCTGCAAATACAATGGCTGTTGCTACCTTTTTGTTCTGGATTTTAAAACGCCATTTCAAGTATTTTGGATTATTGTTTTTATGGCCTTTAATCTTCGCTTATAGCCGAATCTATTTAGGATTGCATTATCCGGGAGACATTCTTACGGGGTATTTCTTTGGAGCAGTTTTTGGATCGTTGCTTTATTTGGTTTATAGAAAGTTGAAACCGCAATATTTTCCGGGATAAAAGAAGAAATTCAACAAAGATTTGTCATTTCGACGAAGGAGAAATCACATCCAGAGAGCGACGAACTGTATGTACGCAGCAAATGCGATTTCTCCTTCGTCGAAATGACAAAAATACCACTATAGTACACGGCTCACCGTCAACCCATCGCGAATTGGAAGTAAAACGGTCTCCACTCTTGGATCGTTTTTTAAAAGTAAATTGTATTCTAAAAGTACTTTTGTGCTCACATCATTTGGGTGAACAGGTTCGAGGATTTTTCCGCTCCATAAAACATTATCAGATAAAATAATGCCGCCTTTATTCATTTTCGGAACAATCATTTCCCAATAATTCAGGTAATTTTCTTTATCGGCATCAATAAAAACCAAATCAAATTTTACATCAAGCGTTGGTATAATATCTACAGCTTCACCCAAATGCTGAAAAATTTGTTTTCCCCAAGGCGAAGCATCAAAATATTTACGCTGAAAATCGACTAATTCTTCTTTAATATCGATAGTATGTAATTGTCCGTTTTCCTGCATTCCTTCGCACAAACACAAAGCTGCATAGCCGGTATAAGTTCCTATTTCGAGAATATTTACCGGACGAATCAATTTAGACAACATACTTAAAACGCGACCCTGAAAATGCCCGCTTAGCATTCTTGGTAAAAGTATTTTCTGGTAGGTTTCTTTATTTAGTTTTGCTAACAATTCCGGTTCGTTTTCAGAATGTTGTTCAATATAATCTTCTAGTTCTTGTGATATAAAATGCATTTTTGTTGTAGTTCTTATTTAAACACAAAAATACAAAAAATATCGGCTCACTTTTTTTCATAAAAAAAACCATTCGCCGTAACGAATGGTTCTAATTTTGATTTCAAAGGAAATTATTTTTTCAATGCTTCATTAACGTCTTTAGCGGTTTTTACTGTTCCGTCTTTGGCAGCTTTTGCAGCAGCTTCTGCTTTATCTGCAGCTTTTTTAGATGCTTCCTTTACGTCTGCAGCAGTTTTCTTTGCAGCAGTTTCAACTTCATTAGCTGTTTTTTTAGTTGCATCTTTCACATCCTGAACAGCGTTTTCTGAAGCTGCTTTTGCTTTTGCAGCAGCATCTTCGGCTTTAATAACGGCACTGTCTTTTACTTCTTCAATATCTGTAGTTAAAGAATCAACTTTGTTTCCAAGAGTCAGATTGTCTTCCTTAGGTTTTAATTCTTTATCTCCGCAAGATTGTACGGAAAATGCCAATAGAGCAATAACAGCTAAGCTTAAAATTTGTTTTTTCATGATTAATTCATTTTTAAAAGTTGATAAAATATAAAGGTTATAAAGCTGAAAAAATAAAAATACAAATTTTAAAATTAAGCGCTCTTCGTAAGATTATTTTTCTGCTAAGAGCAAGACAATTCTCGTGCCAAATTTTTTGTTTTTGAAACTTAGATTTTAAAAATTCCTTTGAAATCGGTTTTAAAGAATAGTAGGAAGTAAAAAGTACAATTCAATGTGATCAATAATTTTGCTTTATTGTTTAAGGTGTTTTGTATAAACTAAAATTAATCACAATTTCATCTTTCACTTTTATTAAACCGGCCATTTTTACAGGCGGTACAAGTTCTATATCAGAAAAATTTAAGTTTAAAGATCCGTGAATTTTATCTTCAGCATTATAGAGAATAAAATCTTTGTATTTAAGTGTTTTATTAGTGATTAAAAAAGTGAGATTGCATTTGTAATTTTTTCCGCAAGGTTTAATGTCGGAAAGAAAAACGGTACTGTTAGGGAATTTTTTTGCTTTTACAGTTCCCTGTAAATCTTTAGTCATTATTTTGTTGCCACAATCAAAATCTGTCATTTTGATTTCGGTATTGAAGTTGTTGTTTTTAGAATTCAAATAAACAGTATCTGTTTTAGAAAATGTATTTGAACAATTGTATTTGCCAACGGTGGAGACTCCTGTAATTTCTATTTTGATTTTATTAATCATTAAAAGAGGATCACCTAAAAAAGTGGGTTTAGTACTTCCTAAGAATGAAAAAAATACTAAACCCAAGATTAAATTTAAAAACAGGCGTTTCATTTCATTAGAATAAAATTACTGCTTCGAACATTAATCCTTTAAAACTGCCGCCAAAAAGATCGTTAGGAGTTGCTCCGTTAAATTGAGAGAAGTTTTTATAGTTTTGGTCAACATATTCTAATTTTGCCAAAACATTTTTAGTCATAAACCAGCCCGCTGCCGCTTCAAATCTATTTATTTGAATACTCTGAGTATTTGCGTTGGCCAATTTTCCATCAACTAAATTATATTTTCCACCTATATAAAATCTTTCTCCTTCACCAAAACGATAGACTAAATCCCCAACATATTGGTTTACTTTACGAGTATCGTCGGTACCTTTAAAATCACCTCCTGAAGTAAATTCTAAAGTTCCAAAAAATTCAAGTCCTTTATATTTTATAAACGGGTTTACCATGTATGATGTTGCCCAGTTTCCGTATCCGGGATTAAATCTTCCTGTATCTTTATTGACAGTCGGATCAAAATTGTTTGCTACAGCTGTAACAACATTTCCGGTTGCGGGATCAATAATATTATAATCAGCATGACTCATTACACCATAAAAACGGCTTCCTGCTCTGTCTGAAGCGTATAAATTTCCACTAGAATTTGCAGTATGGTAATAAGATCCTGTAAGTCTAATTCTCAAATCTTCGTTGATTTGTTTATCCCAGCCTAATTTCGCAAGTATAGATGGGCTTATAGTAGTATTAGAATCTGGTTTTGCAGTCGTTGGAGTTGTTGGTACAATCTCTGCAACATTTTGATTTAGTTTAGAATTGGTGACTCCAATCATGCTTACAAAACCAGATCTGTTATAATAAACTTCTGCTCCCATTTCTGTGATGAACGCATCCATAATGTTGTTTCCAACAAACGGATTCATGAAGGCATTTCCGTTATCTGATCTTCTAAAATGTGCATCACCATAGTTATTCTCCATTTGACCAATTTTGATCGTTGTATATTGCATAAAATCAGCCAGGAAATCTTTTTTAATGAAGTCCAGTTTGTCAATTTGCAAATAACCTCCTTTTACCCAGGTTTCGTTGTGGTGTCTTGAAGCCAGATAAACATCTAAATTCACACGAACACCATCATATAACTGAGCTCCAATGGTGAAATTAGCATTCGGTAAATTAAAATTATTCTCCAGATTATTCAATCTGTAACCCGGTGCTGTAGTCAAACCTCTTTGATCATTAAACGAATTCAAAGCCTGAAACTGAAGCGCGAATGCAGCTCCCATATCTACACTTAAACCATTAAAGGCAACAGTATCTTTTTTAACATCAAATTGATTAATTCCTTTTTGGTTTCGTGGAATCTGATTCTGAATATGTCCAAAACTAACTTGTGCATTGACGGCAAACGTACTGACTAATGCAATAATGAATACATAAATCTTTTTCATGGCAGTTATAAATTAAAGTTTAAGTTGAATTTTACAGTCAAATCTTCACCGGTTGTGATGGTTCCCAACATTGCGGTTGGAGATTTCATTCCAAATTCTGTAAAAGTAATTTTGTTAGATCCCTGCATGTTTAATACATCTTTTGTGATAGCTGTTTTTACAGTAGTTTTCAGGATTTTGCTCACGCCTGCAATAGTATACGTTCCTGTTAGTTCCCAAGTTGTTTCATTTACTTTTTGGGCAGATTTAAGAACATATTTTATAGTTTTTTGTGTATCAGTTTTCAGTGTTTTATAAGCCACTTTATCCATGCTTTTTTTCTCGCTTTTAACGCTTTCTGCTAAAAGATTTATTGATAAAGATTCGATATCAGTAACTTTTGAATTAGCTATTGTAAAGTTCCCTGTTCCTGTTCCTGAATTTGATTTCATCTCCCAGTCATGTAATGTTGAAGTGCCTGAAACTGAAAATGCAGATTTACCGTCTAATGCATAATTTTTTTGAGCAATTGCAAATGTTGTCATTCCTAAAAAAGAAATGATAAAGGCGAATAATTTAATTTTGTTTGATTTCATTTTTACTATTATTTAGTGAAGTGAGATAATTTTTTGAATTCAATTTTAATCACGTGTTTTATTTTCTTGTTCAAATTTATTCCTGTTATTCCGGGATTTTTATGACAATAATCATTGTTAAAATTTTATTAAATTCATATTTAAGAACTACAACGTTTTCATTTTTATTAAAATTGATGTATAAAAAAAGAGCTATTTGATTTTTGTCAAATAGCTCTTTTTGAGTTTTTGTTATTTTATATTATAGCAATCAATTTTGTGTTAAAGATCCTTTCATGCTTAGTTCGCTAAAAGTAAGATTGAAAATTAAAGTTAGGTCTTTTCCGGCTCTAACCACACCAAGTGCTGCTGTTGGGGCTGACATTCCAAAATCTGCAAAAGTGATCTGGTTTGATCCCTTCAAAATAAAGCTGCCATTTATAGACGTTACGTTTACAACAGTTTTAAACTCTTTACTGATTCCTGAAATTGTATATGTTCCGGTTAAATTCCAGGTTGTTTCGTTTATTTTAGTGGCAGATTTTAAAACATACTTAATGTTTTTGTATGTTTTTGTGTCCAGTGTTTCGTAAGCCACATCATCCATGCTTGTTTTAGTGCTTTTTATACTCTCTGCTAATAGTGTAATAGTTAAGTTGTTTATATCAACCAATTTAGAATCTATAACTGTTAAATTGGCAATTCCATTTCCTTCTGAAGATTTCATTGACCAATCGTGTACATTTGAAGTTCCTGCAACCTCAAAAGTTGATCTTGCTATAGTATAGTTTTTTTGCGCATTTACCTGTAATGACATTGTTGTAAAAATCACTGTCAATAAAATTGATTTAATTACTTTCATTTTGATATGGTATTAGTTTGTTTTTGGAATAAAGGAAACTTCAATGGAATTTTTAAAGATTAAAAATTCCTATTATTTCTTAGACCAAAATTATTGGGAATACATAAAGCAGAGAATGATAAAAATCATAGTTAGAAATTTATTAAATAATTATAATTTGTAAAATAGAAAATAGTGTAATTCCAAAAACAAAAACAAGTATTTGCAGGTAATAAGCGACAATATAGCGTCAGAATTTTTTAAGAAAAAAACAGTAACTTTGCACCATGCAATTGGAGAAAAAAGACATAAGAGCCTTATCAAAAGATCAATTACGAGATTTTTTTGTCGCAAATAATGACAAAGCTTTTCGCGGAAATCAAGTCTATGAATGGTTGTGGAGCAAAGGAGCACACAGTTTTGAGGATATGACGAATGTTGCCAAAACAACACGTTCTATGCTCGAAGATAATTTCGTAATTAACCATATTAAGGTTGATACAATGCAGCGCAGCAGTGACGGAACTGTAAAAAATGCCGTTCGTCTGCATGATGGTTTAGTTGTAGAATCTGTTTTGATTCCAACAGATACCAGAACAACAGCTTGCGTTTCAAGTCAGGTTGGCTGTAGTTTAGACTGCAATTTTTGTGCGACGGCAAGATTAAAGCGTATGCGAAATCTGGAACCGGGAGAAATCTACGATCAGATTATGGCGATTGATAAAGAAAGCCGTTTGTATCACAATCATCCGCTTTCGAATATTGTTTTTATGGGAATGGGTGAGCCTTTAATGAACTATAATAATGTCATTAAAGCAATTGATATGATCACGTCGCCGGAAGGTCTGGGAATGTCGCCAAAGCGTATTATGCTTTCGACATCAGGAATTCCGAAAATGATTAAGAAGATGGCCGATGATGATGTGAAGTTCAAATTGGCAGTTTCCCTGCATTCGGCAATTGATGAAATTCGTGCGAAGATTATGCCTTTCAGCAAAAATTTTCCTTTAAAAGATTTGCGAGAAGCACTTGAATATTGGTACAGAAAAACAAAAAGTAAAATTTCATACGAATACGTAGTTTGGAAAGGAATTAACGACGATAAAGCTTCGATTGATGCTTTGGTTAAATTCTGCAAATATGTGCCTTGTAAAGTTAATTTAATCGAATACAATCCAATTGACGACGGAGAGTTTCAACAAGCTTCGGAAGAATCTATTATGGCTTACATAAAAGCTTTAGAAAATATTGGAGTAGTAGTAAAAGTTCGTCGCAGCCGCGGAAAAGATATTGATGCCGCTTGTGGGCAATTGGCAAACAAAGAAGCAGAATTATAATGATCCAGGAAAAAAGATAATATCCCGTAAACGGATAATTTTAAATAAAAAGCATTAAAAACAGGATTGTTTCTTGTTCTTAATGCTTTTTGTTTGGGCAAAAAAGGCATTATTTTTTCAAATCTATTTCTTCGGTTACACCATCTTTAGTAACTGTTACCAAAGTGTTGCAATCTCCATTTCCATAATCAATAATCGCATTAGCGCCGTTTTTAGTTAACGATAAAACACCTTTTACGGCAAATGGTTTTTTACACGCAGCATTAAATTCCAGTGGAGTTGTAATTTCTGCCGAATAAGTATCGCCATTCGGGAAAGTCGTGGTTCCGTTTCCTGTTACAACAGATTTATTATCATCCCAATTAAACCAGGTATCATAACCGGAAATAGTTTCTTTTGTCAAAGTTCCTTTTCGTGTATAAACGCCTCCATCATCAAAAGTAACAGTCATATCAATTGTTGCTGTTAAAACCGGATGCACTTCTGCAAGCAAATCGGTAGCTTTTTTAGTTCGGACAATGCTCTTGCTTCCCTGAATTTTTTTGCCATTGTGGTAAAAACCTTCAAAAGTATAACTAATGGTTTGTGTCGAAGCAGAAAAGTCATTAGAGAACGAAACAACCATTTTTCCTTTTACAGTATTTTCATTGTTCAGCGTACAGCCTTCTACACCAAAATCAACTGTTCTTGTCCAGGTATTATTGGTTAAAACAGTAGTAATTGTGGCGCAGCTTGGTAAAAAGTTTTTGATTGTGCCGCTAGGTTTATTAGTGCTGTTTTGCTGAGCATCAAATTGATCTTCAGCAATATTAGTTACATCCTCTATCGATGCATCAATTTTAGAATTGGTAACAATTTCATCATTTGAAATTTTAGCATTCGTTCCGTCGTTTGCACTTTCATCAGAATTACAACTAATAAAAAATGATAAAGTGATACAAGTTCCAATTAATAAAAATTTTGTTTTCATAATAAATAGTTTAGGTTTTACTTTTAATTAATGAATTCAAATTGGGAATTGGAATTAGATGTTTTTTTGGTTAATTTTTTAATTAGTACATAAATTGTTCATATACTAACATAAAATAGTCAACGTTTTTTTATTTAAAATAGTATATTTGGAGTCGAAATGAACATTACTTCTCAAATAAAACAGCCCATTTTTAACGAAATGGAACTTTTCGAAAAAAAGTTCCATGAATCGATGACCTCAAAGGTTGCGTTGCTGAATAGAATTACGTATTATATTGTAAATCGAAAAGGAAAACAAATGCGTCCGATGTTTGTTTTTCTGACATCAAAAATGGTTTCCGGGGGTATTGTAAATGAAAGAACGTATCGAGGAGCTTCTGTTATTGAGCTTATTCATACCGCAACTTTAGTGCACGATGATGTGGTTGATGACAGTAATCGCCGCCGCGGATTTTTCTCTATCAATGCACTTTGGAAAAATAAAATTGCTGTTTTGGTTGGTGATTATTTATTGTCGAAAGGATTATTGCTTTCGATAGATAATGGTGATTTCGATTTACTCCGAATTATTTCTGTCGCCGTTCGCGAAATGAGCGAAGGAGAATTGCTTCAGATAGAAAAAGCCAGAAGACTCGATATTACCGAAGAGGTTTATTATGAAATTATCCGAAAAAAAACCGCTACACTTATTGCGGCTTGTTGCGCTCTTGGTGCAAAATCGGTAATTGAAGATGATATTCAGGTCGAGAATATGCGCAAATTCGGTGAACTTATCGGAATGGCATTTCAAATCAAAGACGACTTATTCGATTACAGCGAAGAAGCCATAGGTAAACCAACCGGAATCGATATTAAGGAGCAAAAAATGACTTTGCCTTTAATTCATGTTTTAAATACTTGTACTCCGCAAGAAAAAAAGTGGCTGATAAACTCCATCAAAAACCACAATAAAGACAAAAAACGCGTAAAAGAAGTTATTGCTTTTGTAAAAAACAATAATGGTTTGGCTTACGCCGAAAATAAAATGATCGAATTCCAGCAGGAAGCACTTTCACTATTAGAGAATTACCCCGATTCTGAGTTTAAAGATGCCCTTATTCTGATGGTGAATTACGTTATTGAGAGAAAGAAGTAATTAGATAATTTGTCAATTAGAAAATTAGATAATTGTTTTACTTTGTTGTAAATCAGTTGTTTTTGTTTTTTATTTTGGAATTTGGAATTTATTTTTTGATTTTTTTTATTTCCCATGCAACCATTTCAAAACCAAACTCGTCTATGCTAATAGAAGTCTGTTAGTAAAACAAAACCGGAACGCTTATTAATGAAAATTATTCATTTACATCAGGAAGAAACTGAAATTATAAAGTTGGCTGTCGAGAATAATCGACAAGCACAACAGCAAATTTACGGTCGGTTTTCTCCAAAAATGTTAAGTGTTTGTCGGCAATATATAAAAGACATTCAATTGGCAGAAGATGTAATGATAACCGCTTTCATGAAAGTATTTACCAACCTGAATAAATTTGAACATAAAGGAAGTTTTGAAGGCTGGATTCGCCGAATTATGGTTAACGAATGCATATCGTATTTAAGAGTTCAGAAAAAGGTAAAATTTACCGAAGATGAAATTTATGTCGAAGAAAGTTTCAACGCCATTGACAGTCAGTTTTCGATAGAGCAAATTCAGTTTTTAATTGATGCTTTGCCAGACGGCTATAAAATGGTTTTCAATTTATATGCAATTGAAGGTTATAAACACAATGAGATTGCCAAGATGTTAGGTGTAAATGAAGGAACATCAAAATCGCAATTATCGCACGCCAGAAAAATGCTGCAGACACAAATTAATACATTAAAAAAACTAGATAATGGAACCGAATAATTTTGAAAAGGATTTCCGTGAAAAACTAAACCAACGTACGATTGAACCAAGTAACAAAACCTGGGATCGATTAGACGCTATGTTGAGTATTGCAGAAGAAAAGCAGCCTAAAAAGAACTATAAATGGTTGTATATCGCGGCAAGTATTGTTGGTTTTTTATTAGTTGGAACTTTCTTTTTCAATCAGAAGAAAAATGTTGTTGAAACTCCAAAAGTAAATGTAGTTACAGAAGATAATGCTAAGAAAGATTCGGCTGTACAACCAACTTTGAATGTAATAGATTCTAATAAAACAGAAATTGCGGTTTCAGAGAAAATGTCAATTCAAACTTCAAATAAAAGAGAAAAGAAAATTAATCATAACGTTTCAGAACAAAAATCATATCAACTTATAAAAAATGAAAAAAATCAAATAGCGGAGTGTTCAGTCATCATCAAAAACAATCAGGAAAAACAATCAATCAATAATCAAACATCAGTTGTCGAAACTTCTAAAAATGAAAATGTCGATCAATTGCTAAACACAGCCGAAAAAACTGTGGTTGCAGAACATTCGGCTAAGCCAAAATCGAAAATAAAAATCAACGCCAATGATTTACTTAATCAGGTCGATGGAGAATTAGAAACTTCGTTTAGAGAAAAAGTAATTACAAAAGTCAATAAAAATTATCAAACCGTAAAAGTGGTATTGGCGAATAGAAATCAGGAGGAGTAAAGAATAAAGAATAAAGAGAATAGAATATAGATTTTTAGTTCCGGAGGAACGATCCATATTGTAACGTCGGGTTTTAACCCGATGGAGATGGAATAAAAGTATTTACAATTCACAATTAATCATCATCAATCAACAATCAAATTAAAAAATCAATCATGAAAAATTTTACCGTTTACCTCGTAATTTTAGTTTTCTTATTTGTCAGCAAAGTGCTGGGACAGGAAACTTTTGAATCAAGAGCAAAGCAAATTGCCGATAAAATAGAAAAGATAACAAAAGAAGAAAAAGCTGCTTTAAAAGAAGAAGTTGAAGCTGTAAATGTTCAGTTGTCTGAAGGGAAAATAACTCAGGAACAAGCCGATAAACGCAAGAAAGAACTGGCCGAAGCCCGAGCCGTAATAATCGAAGAAAAAGTGACTTTGGCTCAAAATGAACTTAATGACCTGGTACAGCAAAAAGTAGATGGGAAAATCCAAGAGCAGGATTCAACAAAAAAACACATGCTGGTTATTCACTGGAATGACCGAAATTGGGAAGAAAGAAAAAAAGTAAAAGATTCTATTCATGGCGAAAAAAGAACCACTTCGCAATTTGTGTTTGCAATGGGGTTAAATAATATGATGGTCGACGGCAAACTTCAGGATTCGAATTACAGTTTTATAGGTTCGCATTTTTATGAATGGGGTTTTACTTATAATTCAAGATTAATGAAAAACAATAATTTATTGCATGCAAAATACGGACTGTCATTAATGTATAATAATATTCGTCCAACAGACAATCGCAGTTTTGTAGTAAATCAAGATCAGACTAATTTGGAGGTCAATACGATACATCTCAATGAATCCCGCTTTAGAAATGTGTATTTAGTATTGCCTGTACATTTAGAATTTGATTTTACAAAACCCACAGTAAGTAATGGAAAAACGTATTTTAAAACACATAAAAGTTTCCGTTTCGGAATTGGAGGTTATGCCGGAATTAACGTAAAATCGAAACAAATTTTAAAATTTGAAGAAGAAGATTTAAAATATAAAACGACCATAAAAGGCGATTATAATGTAAATAATTTTATTTATGGATTAAGTTCTTACATTGGTTACAAATCGTTGAGTTTGTATGCAAAATATGATTTAAATCCTTTGTTTCAGGATAATCTGGTTGACGAAAAAAATATTTCATTAGGATTGCGTTTCGATTTAAATTAAAAATTGAGTTGAGTTTAGTTAGTAAAAAAGCACTTTGAAAGAAGTGCTTTTTTTATGAAAAAATGATAAAATTTCAAGATTGATTTGTGTACTTTTACAGGCTCTAAATTCTAAAAATATTTTACGTTTTGATCTCACAAAATACAATTGATACTGTTTTTGAAACTGCTCGTGTAGAGGAGGTTATTGGTGATTTCGTAAATTTAAAACGCGCCGGAAGTAATTTTAAAGGTCTGAGTCCGTTCTCAGATGAGCGCTCTCCGTCGTTTATGGTGTCGCCTGCAAAAGGAATCTGGAAAGATTTTAGTACCGGAAAAGGCGGAAACTCTGTTAAATTTTTAATGGAACACTCACAATTTACCTATCCGGAAGCTATTCGATACCTAGCCAGAAAATACAATATTGAAATTGAAGAAACTGAACAGACAGATGCTGAAAAAGCCATTACGGATGTTCGCGAAAGTATGTATTTGGTTTCAGAATTTGCAAAAGAATATTTTCATAATACACTTTTACATTCAGAAGAAGGAAAAGCAATTGGACTTTCATACTTTAAAGAAAGAGGTTTCACCAACGAAACCATCAAGAAATTTAGTTTAGGATATTCACCGGAAACCTGGGATGCATTGACCAAAGAAGCTTTGGGTAAAGGATACAAACTGGAATTTCTGGAAAGCACGGGTTTGACAATTGCCAGAGAAGATCGCCCTTTTGACCGTTTTAAGGGTCGTGTAATGTTTCCTATAGAAAGTATGTCCGGACGGGTTTTGGGATTTGGAGGACGTATTTTAACCAATGATAAAAAAGCAGCTAAATATTTAAATTCTCCCGAAAGTGATATTTACCATAAAAGTAGAGTGCTTTACGGAATTTTTCAGGCCAAACAATCGATCGCAAAACTCAACAATTGCTATTTGGTTGAAGGTTATACAGATGTAATCCAGTTTCATCAGGCTGGAATCGAGAATGTTGTGGCTTCTTCAGGAACGGCTTTAACGCCAGATCAGATTCGTTTGGTCAATCGTTTAACAAAAAACATTACTGTGCTTTTTGATGGAGATGCTGCAGGTTTGCGCGCGTCTATTCGAGGAATCGATTTGATTCTGGAAGAAGGAATGAACGTAAGAGTTTGTGGTTTTCCTGATGGGGAAGATCCGGATAGTTTTGCACGAAAAAATTCTCATGATGATTTAGTAGCCTATTTAGAAGCAAACAGCAAAGATTTTATACAGTTTAAAGCTTCGATTTTAATGAACGAAGCCAAAAACGACCCAATCAAAAAAGCAGATTTGATTCGGGATATGGTAACGAGTATTTCGAAAATACCAGACCGTATTCAGCGAGAAGTATATCTTCAGGAATGTGCCCGAATTATGGATATTTCGGAGCAGGTTTTAGTAAGCACGCTGGCACAGTTGATCCAAAAAGATATTGCTGATGCTGATAAAAAGCAAAAGCAGCAACAAAAGCCCTTTGAAGTAGTTAGAAATCAAAATCCAAATACCGGTTATTCTGGCGGCGATCCGGATGATCCAAGAACAGGCCCGCCGGACGATTATCCGGGAGAACCGGGATATCCGCAACAGGCAGAAAAAGTAGATATTCTATATGGTTTTGAACGCAAAATAATCGAAATATTATTGCTTTACGGAAGTGTTCTAGAAGATTTTGAAGATGTTTATTTAAAAGCCGATGAAGAAGGCGTTATTAAGGAAGTAAGCGAAAAAAGAAAATATAAGGTTTACGAAAAAGTATATTTAAGCCTTCAGGAAGATGAGGTTGAGCTTTCCAATTCTTTATTCCAAAGTATTTTTAACGGTTTGATTGATTTTTACAATCAAAACGAAAGTTTTAGTTTAGATAAATATTTAATGCATTTACCACCGGAATTTGCTCAGGAAGTGACCAATATATTAATGGAAGATGAAAAAGTGGCTATTCACAATTGGGAAGGGCAAAACATTTTTCCAAAACATAAAAATGTAACAATAGAACAAAATGTTTCTGACACCATTTTCTCGATGCGCTGGTATTTGGTTTCAAAAATTATACAGGAATTAAAACAATCTTTATTGTCAGATCCGCAAGAAGATAATTCAGAACTTTTATCTATGGTAGTTGATTATTCTAAATTGCTGAATAATTTTTCAAGAAAATTAGGCAGGGTTGTAGTTCCTTATCACTAAAAACTTAAAAAGCTCTGTACTTAATAGTACAGAGCTTTTGTTTACGGTTTCTGGATTATTCAACTGATATTTGGAAGATATCAGCAAGAGTAATTTTACACCATTAAATAATTTCTAATGTCTTAGCTTTATTTACTAAGTCAACTAAATTAGTCACGTTTAATTTAGTTAATAATCTCAATTTGTAAGTACTGATCGTTTTTTCGTTCAGGTTTAAAATTTTAGAGATTTCATTATTCTTTTTACCATCGCTTAAGTAACGCAAAACCTCAATTTCGCGGTTCGAAAGTTTTCTGTACAAGCGTTCGCTTTTGCTTTGTTTAGCAATAAGCGCCATGTTTTTACGTACAGTTTCGTTGATAATAATTTTCCCTTCGTGTACTTTAATAATAGAAAGACCTAAAGTTTCAAGTTTTTCTGTTTTGTGCACGTAACCGGAAACTCCCGCTTTAATCGCGTTTGGAGCATACATTTGTTCAGCGAGATCACTGAAGATTACAATTTTTGTTTTCGGGAAATTTTTTAGGATAGATTTCACTTCGAAGATGCTCGAAAGACCTTCTAATTCTAAATCCAGAATTAGAATATCGATCTCCTTCGTCTGAAGAATATCTCTAACCATTGAAAAATTGCCTACGTTAGCAACAATTGAAATTTGATCGTGGTCTTTGAAATAAGATTTCACGCCAAAGTGAGTCACAGGATGATTGTCTGCAAGACATACTTTAATCATAATTTTACCTTTTTAGAATTATTATCATGTTTTTTGGAGCTGTAAAATTAATAAATAAATTCTGTAATTAATCGCAGACAAATGTTAAAAAGTTTTATTTTAACGTTTTTGGTATTAAACAGACAGGTATGGCATCCATTTTATGCTTGTTGCTGGTGTTTAAACGTTTATAAATTTCAAAGACAGATTTTTCTCTCCCTGTGAAGTCAGCTGGCGTCTTTCCTGACTCCGAGGCTTCCATTGCCCATTCAAGTTCGTCATAACTTGCTCCCAATTGATCCTCATCGGTTCTGTTATCACCAAATAAACCATCTGTAGGCGCTGCTGTTAAAATTGAGCTTGGAATTGTTAAAAATTCTCCAAGAGCATAAACATCCGATTTCATTAAGTCAGCAATTGGACTTAAATCGACTCCACCGTCTCCATATTTAGTATAAAAACCAACACCAAAGTCTTCTACCTTGTTCCCAGTTCCTGCAACCAATAAGCCGTGAATTCCGGCTAAATAATATAATGACGTCATACGGATACGGGCACGTGTGTTGGCTAGTGATAAATTAACTTTTGTTGAATCTTCTGTAGAAGGCACAGAAGCCTTAAAAGCTTCAAAAGTTGATGTTAAGTCAGTTTTTACATCCGAAACGTTAGGAAAACGCTTTTTCAATTGGTCAATATGTTCTCTTCCTCTCGAAACCTGACTTTCTGCCTGATGAATAGGCATTTCAACACATAGAACTTTTAAACCCGTCTGGGCACATAGAGTAGAAGTTACAGCAGAGTCAACTCCACCGGAAATTCCGATTACAAAACCATTTACTTTTGCATTGCTAGCGTAATTTTTTAACCACTCAACAATATGCGTATTTACTTTTTCTGCTTGAATTGTACTTTTTTTAGTCATAATAGGTCAAGTTTAAGATACTGGAATGTATATTTGCACAAATATTTTTAAGTGCATGTTGTGCTTAAATTCATGCAACACAAATCTAATTAAAATAAAATGAAATTATATCGCTTTGTAGTGGTTCTGTGCTTGTTTTTTTTGTCTTGTGATCAAAAAAGTAAAGTAGAAAAAGCTGTTGAGGAAATCCCGGTTGATGTAAAAGTAGAACGTTTCGATAAAGTATTTTTTGAAACAAAACCTCAGGATTTAGCCAAAGTAAAAAAACAATATCCTTTCTTTTTTCCTCCCGGGAATGATGATAATGTGTGGCTGAATAAAATGCAGGATCCAATCTGGAGAGAAGTTTATACAGAAGTTGAAAAAAAATATTCCAATTTTGAACATGTTCGTGAAGAATTCAATGTGCTTTTCCAACACGTAAAATATTATTTTCCTGAAACTAAAATACCAAAAGTAATTACGGTAATTGGGGAAATGGATTATAATGCAAAAGCAATTTACGCAGATAGTCTGGTTATTGTAGCCTTAGAATTGTATTTGGGAAAAAACCATAAGTTTTATGAATTTCCCAATTACCTGAAAGAGAATTTTGAGGAAAGGCAAATTATGCCTGATGTAGTTTCTAGTTTTTCTTTTAGAAAAATTCCGGCTTCTGCGGATAGAACTTTGCTTTCTCAAATGATTTTTGAAGGAAAACAATTGTATGCCAAAGATTTACTTTTACCAGACTATACAGATGCAGAAAAAATGGGTTATACGCCAGAACAAATAAAATGGTGTGAAGAAAATGAAGAATACATGTGGCGTCATTTTATTGAAAATGAAATGCTGTATAGTGAAGATCCTAAATTAAATACCCGATTTATTGCTCCTGCACCATTTTCTAAATTTTATCTTGAAATAGATAATGATTCTCCCGGAAGAGTTGGTGCCTGGATTGGCTGGCAAGTAGTACGTTCGTTCATGAAAAATAATAATGTAACGCTGCCGGAATTATTAAAAACAAATGCTAAAGAAATTTTCGAAAAGTCCAAATATAAACCTAAGAAATAATGTCAGATACAATAAACTCAGAAATTAAATTCAATATAGAATTAGACGAAAACCGTGTTCCTGAAAAATTAACATGGAGCGCGCAAGACGGTGGCGTACAAGCTGAAGAAGCAAAAGCAATAATGTTGTCTATTTGGGATAGCAAAGCCAAAGAAACAATGCGTATTGATTTGTGGACAAAAGATATGCCGGTTGATGAAATGAAAATTTTCTTTCACCAAACATTAGTAGCAATGTCAGATACGTTTAAACGTGCCACAGACGACGAAAAGATGGCAGATACAATGAAAGATTTCTGTGATTATTTTGCAGAGAAACTGGAACTTACTAAATAAATCCCAATATTTTAAATTCCAAATTCCAAACCATGCGAGAGACCTTTGTCAAAGTTTAAAACTTTGACAAAGGTTTTTTTACACAAAGTTTGACAAAATAACCCAAGGAATTGAAATTCCAAATAAAAAAATCCCAAATTCCAAGTTTACAATTGGAATTTGGGATTTTTTTATTGAGTATTATTTACTTTTTATTGGAATTTGGAATTTCTAAATTTGGAATTTCTAAATTTGGAATTTTAAAACTGACTATTGTTCTTAAAAACTTCCTGATTTACTTCGTCGATATAAGATAAAAGTTCTTCTTTTCCAGTGGATTCTGTAGATGAGGTTACAAAATATCGAGGCATTTCTTCCCAGTTATTAGTAAACATTTGTTTTTTGTAAGCTGCAACATGCGAATCTATTTTTACTTTACTGATTTTGTCTGCTTTAGTAAAAATAATGCAAAACGGAATTTCGCTTTCGCCCATATATGACATAAATTCAATGTCAATATTTTGAGCTTCGTGGCGAATATCAATCAAAACAAAAGCGCATACAAGCTGTTCTCTCGTTTCAAAATAATCGGTAATAAATTGTTGAAAAACAGATTTTGTTTTCTTAGATACTTTAGCATAACCATAACCTGGTAAATCGACCAAAAACCAATTGTTATTGATTTTAAAGTGATTTATAAGTTGTGTTTTTCCAGGTCTTCCGGATGTTTTTGCTAAATTTTTATGATTGGTAATCATGTTAATCAACGATGATTTACCAACATTTGATCTTCCGATAAAAGCATATTCCGGCAAAAAATCCTGTGGACATTTTGCAACTTCAGAATTACTGATAATAAATTCGGCGGTTGTAATTTTCATGTGTTTTGTTTTTAAAACCTCCTTAAAATCGAAAGTTAAGTGCTATAAATTCTTTTTAACGAGCCATTCTTCCAGAATCGTATTAAATTCCTGAGGATGTTCCATCATAGCAGCGTGTCCACATTTGTCTATCCAGTATAAAGATGAATTAGGCAATAATTTATCAAATTCTTCGGCCACATTTGGTGGAGTTACGGCATCATTTTTACCCCAAATAATACAGGTTTCCACTGTCATTTTTGGTAAATCTTTGGCCATATTGTGGCGAATAGCACTCTTTGCAATCGTTAAGGTTTTGATTAATTTAATGCGGTCATTTACGGTTGCATAAACTTCATCTATCAATTCCGGAGTAGCAATTTTTGGATCATAAAAAACATCTTCAGCTTTCTTTCTGATGTATTCATAATCACCTCTTTTTGGATAACTGTCTCCCATTGCGCTTTCGTAAAGACCAGAACTTCCAGTAATTACAAGGCCGGCAACTTTTTCGGGATATAATTTTGTATGGTAAAGAGCAATATGTCCTCCAAGTGAATTACCTAATAAAATTACTTTATCAAAACCTTTAAAAGTGATAAAGTCTTTTACATATTTCGCAAAACTTTTTACGTTCGTTTTTAGAATACTTTGGGTATATATTGGCAAATCAGGGATAACAACTTTGTATCCTTTTGTTGGGAAATATTCTGCTACAGCATCAAAGTTACTTAGACCTCCCATTAAGCCGTGTAAAATTACGATAGGAGTTCCTTCTCCAGCTTCATAATAGCTGTATTTGCCTTCTTTTTTGTAGTTTTTGTCCATTTAATCTAATGCCAATTTCAATTTGGACAAATATAGGGTTTAATAAATAAAAATAAATTTTTGGTGACATTTTTTAACTAGATAATTTCAGTAGGATTTATAAGTGGTTAAAAATCAGGTTTTATTGTTTAAAAATGAATAATTGCCAAATGTTAAAAAATTAATATTATGGCTAATTTTTAAGAGAAAGTCTATGTATTTTTTGCAATTGTTAAACAGAATTATCAATTCAATAATTATAATCTATCGTATTGATTATCTATTAATTAAGTGAGTTGTGGTAAAAGTGGTTAAACTTATTAACAAAGTGGTAGATTGTGGTAAAATGTGGTATTTTTTTTTATATTTTTGCTGTATAACATGTTAATGAATTTTTCTTGAACACAATTGTAGGAACATACGAGTGTAAAGTCGATGCTAAAGGAAGGCTAATGATGCCTGCACCTTTAAAAAAGCAATTGGCTTCATCTCTTCAGGACGGTTTCGTTTTGAAGCGCTCTGTTTTTCAACCGTGTTTAGAATTATATCCAATGGACGAGTGGAATTTGATGATGCAAAAAATCAACAAGCTTAATCGTTTTGTAAAAAAAAACAATGATTTTATTCGAAGATTTACTGCAGGAGTTAAAGTGGTAGAAATTGATGCATTAGGAAGATTATTGGTCCCAAAGGATTTGGTTGCTTTTTCAAGTATTTCAAAAGATGTGGTTTTTTCATCTGCGGTTAATATTGTGGAGATTTGGGATAAGGATTTATATGAAAAATCAATAAGCGGCGAAGATATGGATTTTGCAGATTTAGCCGAAGAAGTAATGGGAAATATTAATGACGACGACAATGGAATATCATAATCCGGTTTTACTTCATCCTACAGTTGATGGTTTAGATATTAAGCCAGACGGAATATATGTAGATGTAACATTTGGTGGCGGAGGTCATTCAAAAGAAATTTTGAAGCGATTGGGGCCAAACGGAAAATTGTTTGCTTTTGATCAGGATGAAGATGCGCTTGCAAATGCATTACCGGATGAAAGGTTTACCTTAATTAATGAGAACTTTAGATTTATAAAAAGATTTTTACGTTTTCACGGAGTAAAAAGTGTAGATGGAATTTTGGCAGATTTAGGAGTTTCATCCCATCAGTTTGATGTTCCGGAGCGAGGTTTCTCAACCAGATTTGATGCCGATCTGGATATGCGGATGAATCAGAAAAGTGATTTAAATGCTTATCGGGTGGTTAACGAATATGAAGAACAGGATTTACGTCGTGTTTTTTTTGATTATGGGGAGTTGAAAAATGCACCCGTTTTGGCAAGAACAATTGTAGAAGCCAGAGAGCATAGACCAATTAAAACAACAGATGAATTAAAAGAAGTTCTGGCAAAATATTTACCGGAACGAGTTAAAAATAAAATATTAGCGCAGATTTATCAGGCGATTAGAATTGAGGTAAATCAGGAAATGGATGTTTTAAAAGAATTTATCGAGCAATCGTTAGAAATTTTAAAACCGGGCGGAAGATTTTCAGTAATCTCTTATCATTCCTTAGAAGACAGACTGGTAAAAAGATTTATTAAAAACGGAATGTTTGAAGGTGAGCCTGAGCGTGATTTTTTTGGAAACTTCTCAGTTCCTTTTAAAACCATTGGAAAATTGATTGTTCCGGATGATGCTGAAATTAAAATTAATAACAGAGCAAGAAGCGCAAAATTAAGAATTGCTGAAAAGATATAATTAAGGTATAAAAATGAAAGGCGGAGTATTTAGCATATTAAAAGCAAGATTTCTATTAAACGATGACGCGGTAAAAAACTGGCGGTTTATTGTTTTTCTCATTTTGCTTGCCATAATAATGATTGCCAATACGCAACGATACGAGCAAAAGGTTTTTGAAATTGCAAAACTGAATAATGAAGTAAAAGAATTACGATCAGAATTTGTAGACAGAAGATCAGAATTAATGAAGTTAAAAATGGAGTCGACGATATCGGATAAAATGCAGGAAAAGCAAATTTTTCCGTCAACGGTTCCTCCTGTAAAAATAGAAGTTAAAAAAGAAGAAGAAAAAAATTTCTTTAAAAGAATATGGCAGTAGACGATAAACATATATCCTACAGAATTTACCTCGTAGCAGTTTTCATCTTTTTGATGGCAATTGCTATTGTTGTTAAATTAACTAATATTCAATGGGTTGAAGGAGATTACTATAGAAAACTGGCAAAACAGCGTACCATTAAGAATTTTGTAATTCCGGCCAATAAAGGAAATATTTATTCTGCCGATGGAAGTTTGCTGGCAACATCAATTCCTAATTATGAAATTAGATTTGATGCAAAAGCGCCAAAAACAGAAACTTTTGAAAAGCATGTAAAAGCGTTATCAGATTCATTAGCAACGGTTTTGGATAGACCGGGAGGTTATTATGAAAAAGAATTAAGAAAAGCGAGAGAAAATAAAAATCGCTACTATTTAATAGGACGCAATTTGAGTTATACCGAATATGTGAAAATAAAAGGATTTCCATTGTTTAATTTAGGTCCGTTTAAAGGCGGAATTATCATTGAGCAGGAAACAGTTAGAAAACATCCAATAGGAAAAATTGCTGAAAGAACCATTGGTTATGACCGAATTGATCCCGCGACAGGAGTAGAGGTTGGAAAAGGAATCGAATGGGCTTTTAAAAGTTACCTGAACGGAAAAGACGGTAAAATTTTAAAACAAAAAATTGCAAAAGGGCAGTGGAAACCAATTCGTGATTTAAACGAAGTTGATCCTATCGATGGTTACGATGTAATCTCTACAATTGATGTTTTTATTCAGGATATTGCACACCACGCTTTGTTGAAACAATTGGAAGATTACGAAGCCGATCACGGTTGTGTGGTAGTTATGGAAACAGAAACCGGTCATGTAAAAGCAATTTCGAATTTAGGAAGAGCAGAAGACGGATCGTATTATGAAACCACAAATTATGCTGTTGCAGAATCTCATGAGCCTGGATCTACTTTTAAATTGGTCGATTTAATGGCAATTTTAGAAGATAAAGTAGCAGATACAAGTACGGTTTACGATAGTCACGGCGGACAAGTAAAATATTACGGGCGTTCCGTCAATGATTCACACCATGGAGGTTACGGAAAAGTTTCATTAGCACGTGGTTTCGAACTTTCGTCAAATACCGTAATGGTTCAGGCAGTTTATGACAACTATAAAAGTAATCCATCCAAATTTGTAAATCACATTAAAAGTTACGGATTAGATAAACCATTAGGATTGCATTTTAAAGGAGAAGGAAGGCCTTATATACCAAAACCTGGAGACAAACATTGGTCGGGAATTTCACTTCCATGGATGGCTTTTGGATATGAAGTTTCAGTTACACCAATGCAGACATTGGCATTTTACAATTCAGTTGCCAATAATGGTGTAATGGTGAGGCCGCAATTTGTGTCAGAAATTAAAGAGTGGAATAAGACCATTAAAAAGTTTGATGTTGAAGTAATGAACCCAAGAGTTTGTTCACAGGAAACTATTAAAAAACTGAAAGCAGTATTAGAGAATGTTGTTAAAAAAGGAACAGGATCAAAATTGTATTCGAAAGATTTTTCGATGGCAGGAAAAACAGGAACAGCTCAGATGAATTATGGAGGGAAAGAAGGGAAATCAGCGTTGTATTACGCTTCTTCTTTTGTAGGATATTTCCCTGCTGATCATCCTAAATATTCTTGTATTGTAGTGGTTCACAAACCAAATACATCTAAGAATAATTATTATGGTGCCGATGTTGCAGGTCCGGTTTTTAAAAGAATTGCCCAAAAGATATTTACAGATGCTCCATCAACCAATAAAATTAAAAAACTGGATTCAAGAGTTCCAAAACAAGATTCTAGTTATGATAAATATTATGTCGTTGAAGCCAATAAAAAATCAAATCGAATTCCGGATTTAAAAGGAATGCCAGGAATGGATGCTATTGCTTTACTTGAAAACTTAGGCTTGAAAGTAAAAGTAAACGGAGTAGGAAAAGTAAAAAAACAGTCGTTACAAGCTGGACAAAATATTAGTAAAAACACAACTATAGTATTAGAATTATCGTGAAAATACTGAAAGACATATTATATAAAGTAGCTATTGAGTCTGTAACAGGTTCGACAGAAATCGCTGTAAACAAAATTGATTTCGATTCAAGAAAAATTGAAGACAATGATGTTTTTATAGCCATTCGCGGATCACTTTCTGATGGTCACGATTATATCGAAAAAGCAATTCAATTAGGTGCAATTGCTATTATTTGCGATACTTTACCAGACAATCCTGCAAAAGGAATCACGTATATAAAAGTAAAAGATACCAATACGGCATTGGCTTTTATGGCGGCTAATTATTTTGGAAATCCTTCTGAAAAGTTAAAATTAGTTGGCGTAACCGGTACAAACGGAAAAACAACAATTGCGTCATTATTGTTTCAGTTGTTTCAAAAAGCAGGTTTTAAAGTAGGTTTATTATCAACCGTAAAAATCATGGTTGATGAAACAGAATATAATGCAACACATACAACTCCGGATTCTATAACCATTAATCATTATTTAAATGAGATGATTGAAGCTGGTGTAACACATTGTTTTATGGAGGTGAGTTCGCATGGAATTCACCAAAAACGTACAGAAGCTTTACATTTTGTTGGAGGGATTTTTACGAATCTTTCGCACGATCATTTAGATTATCATCCAACTTTTGCAGAATACAGAGATGTAAAAAAATCATTTTTTGATTCATTGCCAAAAACGGCTTTCGCTTTATCCAATATAGATGATAAAAACGGACCCGTAATGCTTCAAAATACGTTTGCAAGAAAAAGAACTTACGCTCTAAAAACTTATGCTGATTTTAAAGCTCAAATTTTAGAGAGCCAATTGTCAGGTTTATTATTGAAAGTAAATGATAACGAAGTTTGGGTAAAACTTATCGGAACTTTTAATGCTTATAATGTCCTGGCTATTTACGGAACTGCGGTGGAATTAGGAATGGACAGTTTAGAAGCTTTGCGTCTTTTGTCTGATTTAGAAAGCGTTTCAGGACGTTTTCAGTATATCATTTCAGAAGGAAATATTACAGCAATTGTAGATTATGCGCATACGCCGGATGCATTAGACAATGTTTTAAAAACGATTGCGGACATTCGAACTAAAAACGAACAATTGATTACGGTTGTAGGCTGCGGTGGAAACAGAGATAAAACCAAAAGGCCAATTATGGCAAAAATTGCTGCAGATTTAAGCGATAAAGCCATTTTAACATCTGATAATCCAAGAAATGAAGATCCTGAAGTAATTTTGGATGAAATGGAAAAAGGTGTTGAACCACAGAATTATAAAAAAATGCTGAGAATTACAGACAGAAAGCAAGCTATTAAAACGGCTTGTCAATTGGCTCAGCCTAATGATATTATATTAATTGCCGGAAAAGGACACGAGACTTATCAGGAAATAAATGGAGTTCGTCATCATTTTGATGATATGGAAACAGTAAAAGAAATATTAGATCAGCTAAATAAATAATAATCAGTTTTTAAATCCGAAAATACCACAGATAGATTGGAATTTGGAGTTTCAAAATTGGAGTTTAAAACAAAGAAATATGCTATACTATTTATTTGAATATTTGAGAAAAACATTAGACATGCCGGGAGCGGGAGTTTTTCAGTACATTACTTTTAGATCAGCGTTGGCATTTATGCTTTCGTTGCTTCTATCAACAATTTACGGAAAACGGGTTATCAATTTTTTGCGTAAGCAGCAAGTTGGTGAAACAGTTCGTGAGCTTGGTCTGGCTGGTCAAAATGAAAAAGCTGGAACACCAACAATGGGTGGCTTGATTATCATTTTTGCTACTATTTTACCAGTTTTATTGTTTGCTCGTTTGCAAAATATTTACATCGTATTGCTTATTGTAACTACACTTTGGATGGGAACAATTGGTTTTGTGGATGATTATATCAAAATATTCAAAAAAGATAAACAAGGGCTTAAAGGAATTTTTAAAGTTATTGGGCAAGTTGGGTTAGGACTTATTGTAGGTACGGTTTTGTATTTCAATCCTGCTGTTACCGTCAGAACCGATACTGGAAGAACCGATTTATTGAGAGCAAATACGACTACAACTCTGGTTGTACCGGCACCTATTGAAGAAAAATCAACTGCAACAACAATTCCATTCGTAAAAAATAATGAATTTGATTATGCAGAAGTTTTATCGTTTTTAGGAGATGGATATGAAAAATGGGCATGGTTGATTTTTATTCCCGTAGTGATTTTTATCATCACAGCAGTTTCTAACGGGGCTAACTTAACAGATGGAATTGATGGACTCGCCGCAGGAACCTCGGCAATATCCGTCCTCGCACTCGGAATATTTACGTTTGTTTCAGGAAATATAATTTTTTCGAATTACCTCAATATAATGTACATACCCAATTCAGGAGAAATGACGGTTTTTATATCTGCCTTTGTGGGAGCTTTGATCGGATTTCTCTGGTATAATTCCTATCCCGCCTCTGTTTTTATGGGGGATACCGGAAGTTTAACCATTGGTGGAATCATTGCAGTTTTGGCAATTGCGGTTCGTAAAGAAATTTTGATTGTATTGTTCTGCGGAATTTTCCTTGCGGAAAGTGCTTCAGTAATTATTCAGGTGGCATATTTTAAATATACGAAAAAACGTTTTGGCGAAGGCCGAAGAATTTTTCTGATGTCGCCATTACATCATCATTATCAAAAAAAGGGCTATCATGAAAGTAAAATCGTAACCCGATTCTGGATTGTTGCCATCATGTTAGCCATATTATCAATTGTTACCCTAAAATTAAGATAGATGAGACTAGTTGTTTTAGGCGGAGGAGAAAGTGGCGTTGGAACGGCTATTCTCGGAAAGAAAAAAGGATACGATGTTTTTGTTTCTGATTTTGGAAAGATAAAAGAAAGCTATAAAGAAGTTCTTATAATTAATGGGATTGCCTGGGAAGAAGAGCAACATACAGAAGGCCTGATTTTGAATGCCGATGTCGTCATGAAAAGTCCGGGAATTCCTGAGAAATCTCCCATAGTAAAAAAGCTTGTCGCAGCGGGGATTAAAGTGATTTCGGAAATTGAATTTGCTAAACCGTTTACAGAAGCTCTTACAATTGGAATTACAGGAAGTAACGGTAAAACTACCACAACAATGTTAACGCATCACTTGCTAAAATCGGCAGGTTTGAATGTAGGGTTGGGAGGAAACATCGGAAAAAGTTTTGCCTGGCAGGTAGCCGAAAATAAATATGATGCATACGTTCTTGAATTAAGTAGTTTTCAGCTTGACGGAATAATAGAATACAGACCAGATATTGCGATAATTACAAATATAAGTCCGGATCATTTAGACCGATATGAATATAAGTATCAAAATTATATCGATTCGAAGTTTCGAATAACAATGAACCAGACAGAAAGCGATTATTTGATTTACGATGCAGATGATGAAGCAAGTACAGAATGGTTAAAAAACAACAAAACAAAAGCAAAATTAATTCCTTTTTCACTAATAAAAAGTTTTGACGAAGGAGCTTCTATAAATAACAACAAAATGGAAATAAAGATCAACCAAGAAGAGTTTACAATGGAAACAGAATACATTGCGTTAGAAGGAAAACATAATATGAAAAATGCAATGGCAGCAAGCTCTGTAGCAAAATTGATGCAAATTAGAAATGCAACAATTCGCGAAAGTTTATCAAATTTTCAAGGTGTTGAACACCGTTTAGAAAAAGTATTAAAAATTCAGAATGTACAATACATCAACGATTCAAAAGCAACAAATGTAAACGCTACTTTCTTTGCTTTAGACAGTATGAATGTACCAACAGTTTGGATTGTGGGTGGTGTTGATAAAGGAAACGATTACAACGAATTGATGTCATTAGTTCGTGAAAAAGTAAAAGCAATTATTTGTTTAGGAGTTGATAATCATAAAATTATTAATGCTTTTGGAGCTGTTGTTGACATCATGGTCGAAGTAAACAACATGAACGATGCAGTAAAAACAGCACAAAGATTAACAGAAAAAGGTGACGCTGTTTTATTGTCTCCGGCCTGTGCAAGTTTCGATTTATTCGAAAATTATGAAGATCGTGGAAAGCAATTCAAACAAGCAGTTCACAACCTGTAAAAAAAGTTTCATGTTTCAAGTTTCACGTTAGGAGGAACTTGAAACATGCAACAAAAGAAACCTGAAACTAAAAGCAATGAAAGAGCTAGTAAATAAATTAAAAGGAGATAGAGTAATATGGTCATTCGTGGCTTTATTGGCGCTGTTTTCGTTTATGCCTGTTTTTAGTGCGAGTAGTAATTTGGCTTATATCGGTCACGGAACAGGAAATACATTAGGCTATTTGGTAAAACACTTGGCGCACATTTGTATTGGGTTCATGATTATTTATTGGGTACATAAAGTTCCGTATCATTATTTCAGGGCGATTTCAAAAATTGCTTTGCCTGTAGTATGGATTTTATTGCTTTATACATTGCTAAAAGGAACCGTAATCGCAGGTGCAAATGCAAGTCGTTGGATTCAGGTTCCGTTTATAGGGATTACGTTTCAGACTTCAACTTTGGCCTCTATAGTTTTATTCATATATGTAGCAAGATATTTATCAAAAACCAAAGAGGAAAATGAGCCGTTTCAAACCTCATTTGTACAGCTTTGGATTCCGGTTTTTATTACGTTAGTACTTATTCTACCGGCTAACTTTTCGACAACAGCATTGATTTTTTCAATGGTTATGATGTTGACTTTTATTGGTAAATATCCACTAAAATACATCGGTTTTATTATCGGTTCAGGAATTGCAATGCTGGCTTTCTTTTTATTAGTTGCCAAAGCATTTCCGGAATCAAGATTCTTTAGCAGGGTAGCAACCTGGGAAAGTCGTATTACGAACTTCACTACAGATAAGCCTGATGAAGATGATTATCAAATTGAAAAAGCAAAAATCGCCATTGCATCAGGGAGATTAGGAGGTTTAGGACCAGGGAAAAGTGTTCAGAAAAACTTTTTGCCACAATCTTCTTCCGATTTTATTTATGCTATTGTTGTTGAAGAATATGGTTTAGTTGGTGGCGTTTCGATTTTGCTTTTGTATTTATTGCTTTTGTTCAGATTTGTAATTGCTTCGCATAAAGCCAATACATTATTTGGAAAATTAGTCGTCGTTGGACTCGGTTTCCCGATGATATTTCAGGCCATGATTAATATGGCTGTTGCAGTAGAATTATTGCCTGTAACAGGGCAAACACTTCCGCTGATAAGTAGTGGAGGTAGTTCGATCTGGATGACGTGTTTCGCTCTCGGAATTATCATTAGTGTGACTAAAAAAGATGAAGAAATCGTAGAAGAGCAACAAGAAAAAGAAAGAAGAAAAGAAGCACTTCAAAGATTGATTGATAAAGAATTGGCAGAAGAAGATTTGCCGGTTGATGAGAGAGAAGAAATTAGAGGAGAAATCTATGAAGGAGAACCAATGTATTCCATCGAAGATAATTCAAGAAATCCAATGAATGCTGTTTTAAATAAATAAAAAGAAAAAGAGAATAGCTTTTAGAGCTTATAACTTTTAAAGATATGACAAAGTATAAATTCATATTAAGTGGTGGCGGAACTGGCGGACATATTTATCCGGCAATCGCTATTGCAAATGAGTTAAAATTACAATTTCCTGATGCAGAATTTCTTTTTGTTGGTGCCAAAGATAAAATGGAAATGCAAAAAGTGCCTCAGGCTGGTTACGAAATAAAAGGTCTTTGGATTGCCGGTTTGCAAAGAAAACTGACGTTACAAAATATGATGTTTCCATTGAAATTGGCAACAAGTTTGTTAGAGTCAAGAAGAATCATCAGACAATTTAAGCCTAATGTTGTAATAGGGACTGGAGGTTTTGCCAGCGGACCATTATTGCAAGCGGCAGGAGGGGCAGGAATTCCGACAGTAATTCAGGAGCAAAATTCATTTCCGGGAATTACGAATAAGTTGCTTAGCAAAAAAGCCAATGCTATTTGCGTCGCATACGAAAATTTAGAGCGATTTTTTCCAAAAGAAAAAATTGTATTGACGGGAAATCCGGTTCGTCAGGATTTAATCGATATTGACAGCAAAAGAGAAGACGCAATTGCTTTTTACGGTTTAGATTCGAACAAAAAGACATTGTTGGTTTTAGGCGGAAGCTTAGGAGCCAGAAGAGTTAATCAGTTAATTGAAAAAGAATTACAAAATATACTTTCACAAGATGTTCAGATTATCTGGCAATGCGGAAAATTATATTTTGAAGATTATAAAAAATACAATCAGCCAAACGTAAGAGTAGTTGATTTTATTGAAAGAATGGATTTTGTGTACGCTGCCGCAGATGTGATTATTTCACGTGCAGGAGCATCGTCAGTTTCGGAATTATGTATTGTGGGGAAACCAGTAATTTTTATTCCATCACCAAACGTTGCTGAAGATCATCAAACCAAAAATGCGCAGGCAATTGTAGATGCGAAAGGAGCGGTTTTATTAAAAGAATCAGATTTGGAAAGTCAGTTTAGTATCGTTTTTGAAGCTTTATTAAAAGATAAAGGAAAACAAAGTCAATTAAGTGAAAATATTAAAAAACTGGCCAGACCGAATGCTGTAAAAGTTATAGTAGAGGAAATTAAAAAGTTGTTATAATATAACTTTTTAAGATAATTATAGAACAGAATAAAAAAATTAGAACGCTATTTTTAGGTGTTTTGAGTTATTAAAATAAGAAAATTACAAAGGCTTAACTACTAGTTTTTTATACAATAAAGCAACCTGTAAATAGCTCAAAATTAGAAATTAAAATGAATTTAAATCAAATACAAAACGTTTATTTTATTGGTATTGGAGGCATCGGAATGAGTGCGCTGGCCCGTTATTTCAAATATATTGGAAAACAGGTTTCAGGCTACGACAAAACGCCATCAATGCTAACAAGTGAATTAATTGAAAGTGGTATTGATATTCATTTTGAAGATAATATCAGTTTGATTCCAAGTGATTATTTTGTAGAGAATACTTTGGTAATTTTTACGCCTGCCGTGCCTAAAACACATTCTGAATGGAATTATTTCATAGAAAGAAATTACGAAATTAAAAAGCGTGCAGAAGTTTTGGGACTTATAACCAAAGATACTTTCAGTTTTGCCGTTGCAGGAACGCATGGAAAAACAACAACGTCAAGTATTCTGGGTCACATTTTATACGAAAGCGGTGCAGATGTAACAACTTTTGTGGGCGGAATTGTAGAGAATTACAACTCTAATTTAATTGGAAGCGGAAAAACCGTAACAGTTGTAGAAGCAGATGAATTTGACCGTTCGTTTTTGCATTTACACCCAAATATTGCCTGTATAACATCAATGGATGCAGATCATTTGGATATTTATGGAACAAGTGATGCAATTGAAGCTTCGTTTGTAGAATTTGCTAATAAAGTTGAAAATAAAAACAATTTGTTTATAACCAAAGAATTACCTCTTGAAGGCGTGCAATGTGCTATAAATGAAGATGCTGTATATAAGGCGTTCAATGTTAGAATAGAAGACGGAAGTTATGTTTTTGATGTGCAGACGCCATCAGAAATCATGAAAGATTTACGTTTTGGATTGCCAGGAAAACACAATTTAATGAATGCTTTGATGGCTATTGCAATGGCAAAAACCTTCGGGACTGCTACAGATTCGATTGCAAAAGCATTGGCTTCTTTTAACGGAATAAGAAGACGTTTTTCATATCAGATTAAATCTGACAAATTAGTTTATATAGATGATTATGCACATCATCCAACAGAAATAAATGCTGTACATCAAGCAGTTAGGGAATTGTATCCAAATCGTAAAGTTTTGGCCATTTTTCAGCCGCATTTGTTTAGCAGAACAAGAGATTTTGCCGACGGATTTGCCGAAAGTTTATCTCTATTTGACGAAGTGTTCTTGATGGATATTTATCCGGCACGCGAATTACCGATGGAAGGGATTACATCTGATTGGCTGTTAGGGAAAATGACAAATTCGAACAAAAAAAATGTTGCAAAAAGTGATTTATTAGCGCAAATCAAAGCCAGTGATGCGCCAATAATTGTGACAATAGGAGCTGGTGATATTGGAGAAATGGTTCCGTCAATTAAAAAAATGCTAAATGAAAATATTTAATTGGACAAATATTCGATTAGTACTCATTTTTGGGCTTGTACTTTTTTTATATTCGTTTGCCCAACATCGAAATGGAGATAGAAAATTGAAGAAATGCACGGTTGTTTTTGTAGGAGAAAACACTCTGTTCATAAAGCCTGAAGCGGTTAATAAATTGTTAATAGAAAATAAAAAAGACGCTTCCACTATCCGAAAAGATGAAGTAGATTTGAATAAGATAGAAAAAACCCTTGATACGCAAGACATGATTGAAAAGTCGGATGTTTTTGTAAGTATTGATGGTGTTCTAAAAGCGATAGTAAAACAGAAGACACCAATAGCGAGAGTTTATGATGGTGATAACTCTTTTTATATTGACTATGAGGGAAATAAAATGCCTTTATCAGACAATTTTACGGCGCGTGTTCCTCTCGTTTCAGGGGCAATAAATAAAAAAAATAACGAAGATTTAGCTACCTTATTTCGCACAATTTATGACGATGCGTTTTTGAAAAAAAACATCATTGCAATTCAAATTATGCCTAATGGTAGCCTAAAAATGTTTAATAGAAATTATAATTACTTTATCGATTTTGGCAGAACGATGAATGTTGACAAGAAATTTAATAACTATAAAGCCTTTTTTCAAAAAGCAGTTTTAGATAGTTCGTTATATAAATACAATAAGATTGACCTGAGATTTACGGAACAAGTAGTTTGCACAAAATAATAGAAAATGGAAAAAGATAATATTGCAGTAGGTCTAGATATTGGAACAACCAAAATAGTTGCCATGATAGGCAAGAAGAACGAGTATGGTAAATTGGAAATTTTGGGTATTGGTAAATCCAAAAGTTTGGGTGTTGCGAGAGGTGTTGTAAACAACATTACGCAAACTATTCAATCAATTCAACAAGCTATTTTAGAAGCAGAAAATAATTCAGGATATAAAATTAAGGATGTTGTTGTAGGTATTGCCGGACAGCACATTAGAAGTATACAGCATACAGATTACATCAGCCGTAGTAATCCGGAAGAAGTAATTGGCGAAAATGATATTCAGCTTTTAATTGATCAGGTTAATAAACTTGCGATGTTACCGGGAGAAGAAATTATTCACGTTTTGCCTCAGGAATTTAAAATCGACGGACAATCTGAAATTAAAGAACCAATCGGAATGTATGGCGGAAGATTAGAGTCTAGTTTTCACGTAGTGGTCGGACAAGCGTCTTCTATTAGAAATGTTGGAAGATGTATTCAGAGTTCAGGAATTGAGTTGTCCGGTTTAACATTAGAACCATTGGCTTCGGCAGATGCAGTTTTAAGTCAGGAAGAAAAAGAAGCTGGTGTAGCCCTTATCGATATCGGTGGCGGAACAACAGATTTAGCTATTTTTAAAGATGGAATTATTCGTCATACTGCTGTAATTCCTTTCGGAGGAAATGTAATTACGGAAGACATTAAAGAAGGATGTTCTATAATTGAAAAACAGGCAGAGCTTTTAAAAATAAAATTCGGATCAGCCTGGCCGGGAGAAAACAAAGACAATGAAATTGTTTCTATTCCAGGATTAAGAGGACGTGAGCCAAAAGAAATTTCGCTTAAAAACTTATCTAAAATTATTCATGCTCGTGTAGTAGAAATTGTAGAACAGGTTTTTGCAGAAATTAAAGCATATGGACACGAAGATCCTCGTAAAAAACTAATAGCAGGAATTGTGCTTACAGGTGGTGGAGCTCAATTAAAACATATCAAACAATTGGTTGAATACATTACAGGAATGGACACCAGAATTGGATATCCAAACGAGCATTTAGCAGGAAATTCAAGCGAAGAAATTTCAAGTCCATTATTTGCAACTGCAGTTGGTTTAGTAATGAACAGTATCGAAAATAGCACACAAAGTGCTGTTAGAATGGAACTTGTAAATGAACAGCCAAAAGTAGTATACAGAAACGTTCCGCCTCAGGCACAACAACCTGTTCAGCCGCGATACGAAGTTGAAGAAAACTACGTTGAAAGAGTAGAAGCTTTTGAACCACCAAGAGAAGTTAGAAGTAACGTGGCTACAAAAGATGAGTCTACAGAAACAAAAATAAGAAGATCATTTTTTGATCGTTATGTCGATAAAATCAAAGATTTTTTAGACAACGCAGAATAATAATAAAGTAAAACGAAAAGGATTACTTTTTGCCCCAAGTCAAGAAGTAAAAAATGTATTTAATAAGAATTTCAAAACCAAAAAGATGATGAGCAACTCAGAATTTGGAAGTATTTCATTTGATTTACCGAAAAACCAATCAAATGTAATCAAAGTAATAGGTGTCGGTGGAGGCGGAAGTAACGCAATCAACCACATGTTCAAGCAAGGTATTAAAGGGGTAGATTTTATCGTTTGTAATACAGACTCACAAGCACTTCAAAATAGCGCTGTACCAAATAAAATTCAGTTAGGTATGAACTTAACAGAGGGTCTTGGAGCAGGAGCAAACCCTGATGTAGGACAGCAATCTGCTATTGAAAGTATCGCTGATATCGAAAAAATGTTAGACCGTGGTACTAAGATGGTATTTATTACCGCTGGTATGGGTGGTGGTACCGGTACAGGTGCTGCTCCGGTAATTGCACAATTGGCAAAAGAAAGAGAAATTTTGACCGTTGGTATCGTAACAATTCCATTTCAGTTTGAAGGTAAAGTTCGTCAGGAACAAGCGCTTTTAGGAATCGAAAAATTACGTAAACAAGTAGATTCTTTAATTGTAATCAACAATAATAAATTAAGAGAAGTATACGGAAATCTTGGTTTTAAAGCAGGATTCTCTAAAGCGGATGAAGTTTTAGCAACAGCCTCAAGAGGGATTGCTGAAGTAATTACACATCACTATACTCAAAATATCGATTTACGTGACGCAAGAACTGTTTTAGCAAACAGTGGAACTGCGATCATGGGATCTTCTGTTGCCGAAGGTGAAAACAGAGCAAAAGATGCTATTATTTCAGCATTGGATTCTCCGTTATTAAACGACAACAAAATTACAGGAGCCAAAAACGTATTGTTGCTTATCGTTTCTGGATCTGATGAAATTACACTTGACGAAATTGGAGAAATCAACGATCATATCCAGGCAGAAGCAGGTTACAACGCAAATATTATCATGGGAGTTGGTGAAGACGAAACTCTTGGTGAGGCTATTGCCGTAACTATTATTGCTACTGGTTTTGATGTTGAACAACAAAATGAAATTGTAAATACAGAACCTAAGAAAATCATTCATACGTTGGAAGATGAACAAAGAAGTGTTCATAATTTAACGAATAAAGCACTTACATCTTTCGATTTAAGCAGTAGTACACCAACTGCAAAATCAGAAGAAAAAATTGTTTTTGATTTGATGGAAGATACGGTTGTTGCTCCCGTGATTCAGACTTCTCCGGTTGCTGTTGCTCCAGTAATCAATCAGGAAGAATTAGTAGTAATGTCAGAGTTTATTAAAAACCTTGATGTAACTTTTGAAATCGTTTCGCCAATTACAGATATCGATTTTACTATTTCTACTCCGCAAGCGCAAACTTTTCAGGAAGTAAAACCTGTTCAAAGAGTATTTGAAAAGGAAGAACAAACAACGTTCTCTTTTGATTTACCTCTTTTTAGAGCAGAGCCGGAAGTAAAGAAAGAACCGGTTGTTGAAGATACTAGAATTTTGTTTGAATTAACAAACGAAACACGTAATATTAAGGTAAATGATCCTGTTTCATTTGTTCCGGTAACTGAAGTTGCTGAAAACGGAATCATCAAATATTCTTTAGAAGAATATATGGAGGTTGAAAATGATTTAATCACATCTAAACCAGTTGAAAAAGTGGTAGAAGATGTAGTTCCTGAGGAATTGAATATCACTTTGAAACCAAAAGTTGATTTTGCACAGGAAGCTGCTTTTACAACAACAGATCATGCGTCTCCGATGGAATTAACAATCGAAGAAACATTACGTTTAAGAGCAGAAGAAAGAAGAAAGAAACTAAAAGAATTTAATTATAAATTCCATAACAATGTTTCTAGAATTGATGAACTAGAAAAAGAGCCTGCTTACAAAAGATTAGGTATTGATCTTTCAAATAATCAATCTAATACAACTAATTCGAGAATCTCTGTTGGTACAGATAGTAATAACGATTTACAATTACGTTCAAACAATTCATTTTTGCACGATAACGTAGATTAATATTACATTCATAATAATAGGATAACCCGAAAATTGGATTTAATTTTCGGGTTATTTTTTTTATCTTCGCACAGAATTTAAAAATTTGACTTCTATGCTTAACCTTTAAAGTTAATTTTGTTGTCAGTTCGAGCGGAGGTTGATAGCAACTTTCAGAAAAATTAATCAATTTATAAGCTTTGCTTATTCAAATAAAAACAAAAATGAGTTTACAAACATTAATCATGGACGAGATTAAAACCGCCATGAGAGCAAAAGATACAGTAGCTTTAGAAGCTTTAAGAGCTATTAAATCAGAAATGTTATTAGCTGCAACAGCTTCTGGCTCTAAAGAAGAATTGACAGAAGACGAAGAAGTAAAATTACTTCAAAGACTAGTTAAAACACGTAAAGAAAGCGCAAGGATTTTTACAGAACAAAACCGCCCTGATTTGGCTGAGCCAGAATTAGCTCAGGTTGCGGTAATTGAGAAATTCTTACCAGCTCAATTAAGTGAAGAAGAAGTAGAAGCTGTAATTGCAAAAATTATTGCTGAAACAGGAGCTTCCGGAATTGCTTCAATGGGTAAAGTAATGGGATTGGCATCTGCTCAATTGGGTGGAACTGCTGAAGGAAAAACCATTTCTGCAATTGTGAAGAAACTTTTGGTTTAAATTCCAATAAAAAAAATCCAAATTCCAAAATTGGAAAACCCAAAATAGAAATTCCAAATTTAAATTGGAATTTGGAATTTAAAAATTGAATTTTAAATATATTGACCGCGTAGTTCAACTGGATAGAATATCAGATTTCGGCTCTGAGGGTTGGGGGTTCGAACCCCTCCGCGGTCACAGTAAACAGGCAAAATACATAAGTAATGTATTTTGCCTGTTTTTTTTTGAGTATTGATCTCCACGTTTTTATGACAACTAAATTATAATACGATTTTTATTGTTGTTTGTCTTTCTTCCTAAAATCCTTTTGACACTATTCAATTAAATTTTATATCCGACTTTATAAGGTGTTAAGTAGGCTTTTTTTTGCAGATCCCTGCCTATTAATATATATGGTTTTTATTAATTTTTTTAAACAATTCTTCATAGTGTAAGAAATGTCCTTATTTGTAAACTTAAAAACTTTTTAAGGCAATAATAAATCAAAATGGCTTTAACCTTTGGAAAATTAAATTCTGTTAGTCTCTAAGTCCGGCAGATTTTTTTATTAAATATCTAAAACTACTGTAAAATAAGGCGATTACAACTCGTTCTTGTTTTTTTTAGTAGACGGTTAAATTAATTTTTTATGCGGATTTAGGATTAAATGTCTAAGGAAATGGATGGAATTTTTTTAGAAAAATTGATATTGGACTTTAATTTTTTTTGAAAAGTGAATAATTAAATGGATAAAAATGAACAAAAATGGCTTAAAAAAAGAAAAAAGATGAATTAGAAAATTAGCAAAAATGAATGAAAATTAAAAACAAAAATGAATAGAAATAAAATAAAAATGAACAAAAATTTACTTATTGTATTAGCCCTTCTTTTATTTAGTGTAGGGTATGGACAAAGTCTTAAAACCTGGACCGGTGCCACGAGTACTGCATGGAATGTAGATACAAACTGGAGTCCTGAAGGAAGGCCGACTGCTACTGACAATGTATTAATAACAAATGCATCCAATCAACCTGTAATATCTGTTGCGGGAGCTGCTTGTGCAATTCTTGAGTTGTCAAATTCAACTCCAGGCAGTATTGTTGTTCTAACAGTAAGTGCGGGGTCTTTTTCTCCTGCATCGATAATTATGAATAGTGGCGGGGGGGATACCAGCGATTGTAGTTTAACTATTAATACTGGAAAAGTAACTGTAACGGGAAATGTTACAATGAATGGTACTGCTCTTCAAAATGATGTGACTTTTTCCGGAGATGGAAATTTGCTGATTGGAGGAGTAATGACAGGAGGAATATTAAATGCAGGTACTTTAACAAGTGGGAAAGGAACTGTATCTTATAATGGTACAGGAACGCGAGCTATAGGTGCCTATACTTATAATAATTTAACAATTTCTGGTAGTGGCATCAGAACAATTACTCCTTCAGTAATTGTAAACGGTATTCTTGCCATGGCAGGTACGGCGACAGCTTCTGCTGCACCAACTTATGGTGCTAATGCTTCTTTACAATACAATAGCGCATCATCCCTGACAGCCGGACCGGAATGGGTTAGTCCATTTATTGCAAACGGAGGGGTTCAAATTTCTTCTGTTACAGGTTCAAGCATAGTAACTTTAAGTAATAATGGTGTAGAAAAAAGATTTAATGATGGGGTATCGCTTGTAATAGATGAGGGTGCTTCATTAGTAGCTACTAACACAGATTTGTATTTTGGCGGTGATTTTATAAACAATAACGGATCGTTGACAACAGATGGGTTTGTTTACTTAACAGGTGCTGTTAGTCAAACTATAGATGGTTTTACAGCAACAAAAGGAGTTGTTATGAATAAAACTGCTGGTGTAGCGACTTTTACAAAAAATTTAAATACTGGGAAATTAATAATTGATGGTGCAGGAACACTTAATCTTGGAGCTGGTTTGACTCATAGTTTTACTGATTGGGTTAGAACACAAGGAACATTAAATGCTAATTCAAGTCTTTTAAAATTTTCAGGAAATGTAAGTGGCGCTGGAAGTAATTTTACAGCGGGAACAAGTACGGTAGAATTTAATGGAGGTGCACAAAATTTAGGAACGGGATCAATAATTTATAATAATCTTACATTATCAGGAGCTGGAACTAAAACTTTTGGTGCAAAAACTACAATAAATGAAACTTTCTCTATCGTGAGCGGAGTAGTTGCAGATCTTACTGCTAATTTAGTGCATACTGCCAAAAGTATAAAATTGGGTGTTACAACCGGATCTGGTGGATCATGGGGAAGCTCTCTTTCAAACGCAGTTAATAAAAATAATACTTTCTTTACTTCTAATAATGGAATTGTTAATGTTGGACCAACAATTGTAGTAAGTACCGATAGCTTATCTGGGTTAACTACAACTTATGGTACGCCATCAAGTTCAAATAGTTTTGACCTATCTGGTCTTGCTATGCTTGAAGGAATTTTAGTTACTCCTCCTTCAGGATTTGAAGTGAGTACAGATGGAGTTACTTTTAGCAATACAATTACTATTGGAGCTGCAGGCGCTATTGCATCTACAAAAGTGTATGTTCGATTAAAAGGAACAATTGACGCAAAAGATTATTCTGGAAATCTAGTGTTAACCAGTAATGGTACAACCACTATAAATATACCAATAGCTACAAGTACTGTAAACAAAGCACCACTGACTATCACAGCAGTTAAAAAAGATAGACAATATGGTGTTGCGAATCCAGTTTTAACAGTAACTTATGATAAGTTTGTAAATGGAGATACTGAAGCGAAATTAACTACATTACCTACAATTGTAACTACTGCAGTTATAGGAAGTGCAGTTGGAAATTATCCAATTACAGTTAGTGGAGCAGTTTCTTCAAACTATGACATTACTTATGTAGCAAATATATTAGATATTACTCCTGCAGCGTTAACTATTACTGCAGTTGATAACACTAAAGTTTATGGATCAGATAATCCTGTTTTAACAGCAACTTATGTTGGTTTTGTAAATGGAGACACTGAAGCAAAATTAACAACATTACCTACAATTGCAACTACAGCGGTTAAAGGAAGTGCAGTTGGAAATTATCCAATCACAGTAAGTGGTGCAGTTTCATCAAACTACACTATTACTTATGGAGCAAATGCAGTATTGGCTATTACTCCTGCAGCGTTAACTATTACTGCAATTGATAACAGTAAAGTTTACGGATCAGACAATCCAGTATTAACAGCAAGTTATGCTGGGTTTGTAAATGGAGATACTCAGGTTAGTTTAACAACATTACCTACAATTACAACTACAGCAGTTAAAACAAGTGCAGTAGGTACTTATCCAATTGCTGCTAGTGGAGCAGTTTCATCAAATTATGCTATTAGCTACGTTTCTGGAACTTTAACAGTGATTGCTTCTAGCAATGCAGGTTTGGGAGATTTAACTATCAGTGAAGGTGCTTTAAGCCCTGCTTTTTCAGAAGGAACCAAAGACTATACAGCTACAGTACCTAATGATATTAAAGAAATCACAGTTACCCCAACTACAGCCGATGCTGCAGCAACGGTAACAGTAAATGGAAAAGAAGTACCAAGCGGAACTGCTTCTGAAAATATTCCTTTGGAAGTAGGTGAAAATACAATTACTACAGTAGTAACAGCGCAAGATGGAACTACTCAAACTTATACAATAATCGTTACAAGAGAGCCTTCTAGTGATGCAGGTTTAGGAGATTTAACTATCAGTGAAGGTACATTGAGCCCAACTTTTGCAGAAGGGACTAAAGACTATACAGCTACAGTACCTAATGATGTTAAAAATATTACAGTTACACCAACTACTGCGGATGCTACAGCAACTGTAACAGTAAATGGAGTAGAGGTGCCAAGTGGAACTGCTTCGGGAAATATTCCTTTAGAAGTAGGTAAAAATGAAATCACTACGATAATAACAGCTCAGGATGGAACTACTAATACTTATGTAATAGTTGTTACAAGAGAAGCTTCTAATGATGCAGGTTTGACAGATTTAGTTGTAAGTGAAGGTACTTTAAGCCCAACTTTTGCAGAAGGAACTAAAGATTATACAGCTACAGTACCTAATGATGTTACAGGGATTACAGTTACACCAACTATTGCAGATGCTACAGCAACAGTAACAGTAAATGGAGTAGAAGTACCAAGCGGAAAAGCTTCTGGAGAAATTCCTTTGCAAGTAGGTGAAAATACGATTACTACAGTAGTAACTGCAGAGGATGGGACTACTAATACTTATGTAATAGTTGTTACAAGAGAAGAAGCAGCTTCTAAGCCATCTGATAATGCAGGTTTATCTGACATTGTTGTAAGTGAAGGTACTTTAAGTCCAGAATTTAATACAGATACAAAAAATTACACAGTAGATGTGCCAAATGAGACTAATTCAATTATAATCACTCCTACACCAATCGATCCAAATGCAACTGTTGAGATAATAGTTGATGGAAAAACAGTTACTGATAATACGGCTCCAATTGATCTAAAAACAGGAGAGAATGTAGTTACAATAGTTGTTACAGCTCCAGATGGTACACAAGAAACATATACTATTATTGTAAACAGAGAAGATGCAGTACCAGTTATCCCTTCAAATATTATTACTCCAAACGGAGATGGTAAAAATGATGTTTGGGTAGTTCCAGGTCTGAATGTATATCCTAACAATTCAGTTAAAGTTTTTGACAGAGCAGCAAGATTAGTGTATTCTAAAAATAACTATAACAGTGATTGGGATGGTACTTATAAAGGATCTCCACTTACTGAGGATACTTATTACTATCTAATTGATCTAGGGAATGGTTCACCTAAACTTAAAGGGTTCATTTCAATTATTAGAGACTAATAATTAAGAAGGAAAGAAATAAAACAATGAAAATTAAAAAAATGAGAGTAATCTATATAAAGGTAATGATGTTCCTGATTCTATTAGGAGCAAATACCGCAAATGCGCAGTTAACAGAATACGAGTCCATGTATTTTCAAAATCAATACTTAAATAACCCTGCTATGGCAGGGTTAGAAGAAGGTATGAAATTTAACATAGGCTACCAAAGACAATGGGATGAAGTTCCCGGGAATCCAATATTAATGAATGCCACTTTCGAATATAATGGAGGCAACAGAACAGGGTTAGGATTAAATGTAAGTAGTGACAGAGCTGGACTAATCAATAGAACAAGAATAATGGGAACTTATGCCTATCATTTACCAATAGGAGTTGACCAAAAATTAAATTTCGGATTATCTGCAGGTGCAAAATTTGCTTCTATTGATTACAATAAAGTTGTAGGGGATAGGGACGACGCTTTATTACAGAATTATAATGAAGGTGCTGCTTTTGATGGAGATCTGGGTATTGCGTATACTAGTAGACTATTGACAATCCAGGCAGCATTGCCAAACCTTAATGCTTTAATGTATGATAATAATGATGGTGTGAAAAAATATGTAGATCGTTCTATTTTTTATTCATCAGTGAGTTATAAAATATTACTGTCAAATGAAGATGAAAACTTAAATGTTGAACCATTGATCGCTTATAGAGGGGTTAAAGGACACAAAGATATTTTAGATGCAGGGGCAAGATTTAACTTTCCGGATTATAAGATGAATGTATCAGCATTTTACCATACTAATAAAACTGTTTCTACAGCTTTTGGTATTTCGCTTAACGATTTGGGTGTTTTTCTGGCTTATTCTAAATATTTTGGAAGTCTTGGTGCTTATGCAAACAATACTTTTGAAGTTGGACTTAACTATAAATTGTAATATAAGAGTTTATCATAATTAAAATAGGTTCTTTATTGAGTAAAGAATGTGATTCTAATCAGTAAAAAAAAGCCAGTGATTTATTTTCACTGGCTTTTTCATTTTAACATGATAATATTCTAAATGGTCATCAATTTATTTTGTATTCTCTAAAAAAGCATGAATATAATTTGCTACAAGATCTACATGTTGATGTTGTGGTGCATGTCCTGTCTGTGGAAGAACGATTAATTGCGCTGTTGGTAATTGTTTGGTTAACGGATACCAATTTTCGACGGCAAAACTAATATCATGATCTCCGGAAATAATTAAAATTGGAATTTTAGTGGTTTTAAGTTTTCCTTTGAAATTATCTTTATCTTCTGTTAAACCAGCACTGCCTTTAAAATAAAGTTGAAAAACTTCCATAGTAGAAGGGATTTTAGAAACATCAATTCTTTTTGCAATTCTGTCGTGTGATGCTTTGGCTTCTGCTTTGCTTTCTTCAGAAGAAGGTTCGAAAAACAATACAATTTCATCATCAAAATCATTAACTGGTTTTAAAGCTGAATCCAGAAATGCCTGCTCCAGCGGAACAACTCTTTCACCCGGAGGCCCGGTCCCTAATAATACGGTTTGTGAAATAAGATCTGAAAATTGCAATGTTGCAACCTGAGTTACTAATCCACCATAAGACCAGCCCATTATAATTGTTTTTTTTATTTTTAGAAAATCGGCAAGATCTTTTACATCTTTTGCAACATCTTTTAAGTCAGTTGGTAAAGTTCCTGTTGAGTAGCCAATACCAGTGTAATCAAAAGTAATTACCTTGTAGTTTTCGGCAAGCTTGTCTAAAAACAGCGGATCCCAGGTATCTAGTGTTCCTCTAAAGCGATTTACTAAAATAATGGGAGTTCCTTTTCCTATAGTACGGTAAGCGATTTTTCTGCCTGAAACATCAGCAAATTCTGTTTTAGAATTTAAAGCAGTTATTTTTTGTGCATTCATAATAGATAAATTTGTTATGAGCAATAAAACAAATGGAATTGTAAATGTTTTCATTGTTTTGAATTTTGGTTAATGATAAATTCAGATAAACAATTTTAATGTCCTAGTGAAAAATATTTATGAACCAATAGTTTTAGGGATATTGAATGAATTTTACATTCGTATGTTTTGTTTTATATCGCTATAACTAATATGTTTTAGCGATATTTCGAAAATTAGATTTCGATTGTACTGCCTATTTTTGGTAAGAAAAGATGGAGATTTACATTTTTAAAACTTTCTTCAGCTTTTTTATGATCCATAATAATGAACCCAAAAGTATCATAATGAACGCCCAATATTTTAGTAACGCCAACTAATTTTGATGCTTCAATTGCTTCTTCAATTCCCATTGTAAGGCCATCTCCAATTGGGAAAACAGCAAAGTCAAGTTTGGTAAATTTCGGAATCAGTTGCATGTCCAGAGTTAGGGCCGTATCACCGCTATAATAAAAATTTCCATCAATGGTAGTTAACACAAAACCACAGGCAATTCCGCCATAACTTCCATCCATAAAACTACTTGGATGCTGTGCAATAACACATTTTACGGATCCAAAATCAAAATCAAACTTTCCACCCGGATTAATTGGGTGCGCATTTTCGATTCCGTTTTTTAAGATCCAGTTATAGATTTCGAAATTGCCAAGAACTTTAGCTCCTGTATTTTTTGCAATACGTTCTACATCTAAAATATGATCATAATGGGCATGTGAAATAAAAATATAGTCAGCTTTGATTTTGTCAATATTAATATCTTTAGCTAAATCGTTGCCGGTAATAAAAGGGTCAAATAAGATGTTTTTTCCATTGGCATAAACTGAAAAACAAGAATGTCCGTAATAAGTTATCTTCATAATAAATAGATTTTATAAATTGATAATTATCTAAAATAGTTAACTTTTTTATCCAAAAAATGTACCACCTAAAACGGGCGTTGAAGTAAACTATTTATTCCTCAAAAACTTTTTCAGTATTGACAGGATTATTTTCCTGATATAATTTTTTACCAATCATGCCTTTGTCGCCAAGAGCGCGACCTTTTATCAGCCAGGCAATCCCGAAAGCAAAAAGAGCAAGTGCCTCTAAAACTAATGTTGAATAAGTGAAAAATTTCAAACTTTCGGAAACAGGTACCATAATTATAAAAACAAGTATGGAATATCCGCAAAACCTATAAATATTATTTTCGTTAAGAATACTTTTTGGATCTCTGGTTTCATTTTTCTGACCAATTGTAAAAACATTAATAGACAATAAAGCCATGATTAAAAACAACAAAGCCGCAAAGCCATAATGAAACCAGCCAAGCCATTTTTTCGGATATGGAATTATTGTGTAAATTTTAATTGCAAAATCATCCGGATTCATTGGTATCAATGCTACGCCAATCGCCATGATTCCCGCAATATTAGTCAATAAATTATCATTTTTCCAGATTGAAGCATTGCTTGTGCCTTTGTAGCAAATTAAAAATAAACCTACAGCACACAAGGTTCCCGTGAAAACTTCTCTTAGATTGGTGAAATAATAATGACTTATTGAAGGTTGAAGTTGTGTTTTGAAAAAAGAAATAAAAGACAAACCAACCAAAAGTATTGGCATGCTAATTCCTAAATAACCAATTGCCCGCCTGATTCTTCTATAAGTGAAAATATCGTCACGTTCAATTTCTATTTCCTTAGGATCTATTTTCATTTTATTATGAGTTGATTAAAGGAAACATAAAGTTGAGCTCTTAGTTTGAGGGAGAATACAATAAATCTGATTGTGGTAATTCTATTTTACCCTCAAATTTTTTCGATTGCGAATAGATGGTAATTCCTAAAAGTCTCCATTCTAAAGTTCCATAAACAGAATAAACGTATTGATTTTCTCCATTAGATTTATTTAAAATAATACTAATTGGGTACCAGTTTGTACCACTTATAAATCCTTCTCTGGAAGATTGTGCATTAAGCAGTTCCTTAGCTGTATAATTTACAGAAAGAGTCATTTTTGAAGTTAGATTATCATCAATAACTATTCTTTCATTTCGGCCATTATAGCTATTAGCGACTTTAGCGGTTTTATTATTTAAATCAAATTGTTTGAATTCTGAATTGTTGTCTTTTGGTTTAGAAGTAAAAGATAATAAACCCAAAGCAAAAATAACACAAGCAAAAAGACCCAATTTTTCACGAATAAATTTCAATGCCTGAAAACATATAACAATAAATGCGATAAAGATTGCTATATTTAAGATACCCCAAATTAATTGTGTCATAATAGCTGTTTGTTACTTCTATAAATATATTAATCAGATTATTAATAATTTACAGAATTGGTTGTTTGAAAATGGTAATTTTTTACAAAACGAAAATACAAATTAAACCTGAAAAAACTAAATATTTAGAAGATTTATCTCATAATATCTGTATCAACCGGAATATAACCAAGATGCCTGCTTAGAGATAAAATTTGACCCTTATGATGGTATTCGTGTGTAATAACATGACTAAAAAATTTTAAAGGCGATGCTGAATTTTTATTGCCTTGTATTTTGTAGACTATCTCTCGATCAGAAAGATCCATTTCCAGAATAAATTCTTCCATGAAAAGATCTACAGAATCAAAAAGTAAAATAACATCCTGTATTGTTAAGTTGTCTTCATATTCAGCATATTTTAGGTTCTTTTTCAATGCAAGATTCGCAATCCAATATTCGTATGTGTTGGCAATATGAACGAGTAAGTTTCTCATGCTTCCGCCACGGCCAAATGATGTATTTTGATTAATGAAATCTTCTGGACTAATAGTTTTACAGTATTCAAAAAGTACATTTCTTGAACCTTTTACATATTCATATTGTTCTTTGACGTATGTAGAATATTGTTCTGACAAAATATAAGCTTTTAATTTTACTTAATTTAAAAACGTTATTATCGCTTGGTCGTTGTTGGCAGCTTCTGCATATATTTGTTGCAAAAGTTTAAAGTTTTCATCTAAATAATCAAAAGAATCCTCATCCCATATTGGATATACATCTAACTCGTTCATTGTTTTGGAGTTATATTTGTTTTTTAAATCTTCAGTTGTAATTTTTGAGATTTGTTCGCTTAGGTCTTTAACCTGATCAGAAGTTAAATAATGTCCGGGACCATAACCTAAATCCTGTTCTTCATCAATAAGCTGACCACTAAATAAAACCTGTACCAGTGGATGATCTGCATTTTGAATGTTTTGCCCTGTTAGTAAAAAAATAATACCATCCAAGCTTTGTCAACATCGTTTAAATTTTGATCTTCGGTTGCATTTTCATCGTAAATTCTTTCCTCCAAAAGCGAACTATCTTGTAAATAAGTTTCAAGTTCAGTAGTAGTTACGCGAAGTAAATTAGCGATCATTCCCATATCGTATTATATTTTATTATTTAGTTTATTTTTTTAATTTTTCATGGATTGTTCTGTTAATGAATTATCAAACTCAGGAGCAATCTTTATAGGGAAATCACTAAATTCAATTGCATTTAAATCGTTATTCAAACTTTCTAAAGTTTCAATCATAAACGTATCTAAATCGGTAGGAATTTCCATTTTATTTTTCTGAAATTGATTAATAAGGATAGTAAGATATTCTGTCATTGTTTTTTGTCCGTTTGCATCTAAAAACATTTCTTGTGACCAAAAATCAAGAGTAACCATTTTAATTTTTCCATAAGAATCATTATCCGCAAGAAAAATTTGTTTATCATTTAACCAGTCCCATTTCTTACTTCTTGAAAAATATAAATCTTTTTTTGAATAGTTTTTAATGATGCTGAAATTGGGGATTTCATTTTGTTTTCTGAAAAAATTGAACATAAAGATGTCTTATTTCTTAGAAAACAAATTCTCTACAACCCAGGCCGGACCAATCATTAGAAACTGAAGGTCTTTTAAAAAAGAAGGTTTTTTGCCTTCAATATTATGACCGTAAAATTGCCCAATCCACGCGATTACAAACACGCCAATAGAAAACAGCCATAAAGGTAAAAGCTGACCGATGTAATAATTCACAACCAGACAAAGAGCAGAGAAAATAGCAATTTTAATAGCCATTGCAACTGATAATCGGATATAAAAAACAAGAACAAAAAGTAACACAACAACGGCCCAATTTTCGATAATCGGTGCATTCAGTTTAAGAGTATTGGCAATAAAAGTACTCGGAATACTCATTAATAGTCCTACAATCGAAAAGTAAATTGCCGGAACGCAAACATAGTGTATTGCTTTGTTTTTTGGGTTTTGATGACTTACGGCATATTCGTCAAACCATTGGTCTAATGTTCTCATTTTTTTGGTTTAGATAGTAAACAAATCTATTAAAAATTTTCTGACTTTGAATAAAATCAAAAAACATAGAACCTTACAGCTTAAAATGTTTTTTCACGCAGATTCTGTAGATTTGAGCAGATTAAATTTAAATATCTGCTTAAATCTTTTTAAAATCTGCGTGAAACAAATTAATTTTTAACCGCAAAGCCCGCAAAGATTTACGCAAAAGTTCGCAAAGCTTTGTATTGATTTATCTTTGCGGTTAAAAAAAACATCGTGGTTAAAAAATACCGTGATGTTAAAATATATTAAGATTATCTGTTACCAATATTAATTTTTTAAATCGGCTTCTGTCAAAATCTATTCTGCTGGCCTGAACGGCAATAGGAAAATAAATTCCCATATTCGAAGTCATTTTTAATTTGCTTTGGTTGCTTATTGTAAAATCCAGTTTACCTTCTGCAACTGCATTTAGGCTGGCAATTAAACCCGCATCTAATGTAAAATCAGTCTCAATATCGACCACCAGATTTTTAGCAAAAACAGTTCCCGTAATGAGGAGAAGATAATTGCGATTGGCATTTTTTAAAAGAGAAGGATTTGGATGTTGGAAATCAGCAGAAAATAAATATTCTTCGAGATTGCCCAATGCATATTCTTTGGTAACAGAGTTTTCGTAACTGATGGTTACGGTTTTTCCGGATTTTATTTTGGCAGAAATTTCAAAAGTACCAAGTCCTAATGTTTTTAGAATTTCTTCTAAAAGTGTGATTCCTATATTAAAACCATAATCGTCTTTTTTTGTATAATCAACGCTCAACGCCGGATTTTCGATTTCTATTAATTCAATATCGCTTTTAAAAGCGTGACTGATATTTGCATAGTAAAGCTGAGCTTCATCAAAAGGTTTTTTCAACCATAATTGTAGTGGTTTATGACTTCTTAAAGGTCCTTCGATTAAGTCATAACCCTGATCGCCTAAAAATTTGGTAAGTTTCATGGTATTGTTTTTTTAAGTTATACAAATAGTTTGGGGTATTAGTATTATTAGTTTTTAGTGTAGTATACTTACAAATTTATTAAATATTTATTGGTTTATTTTAAGCTTTATTGCATTTGGTATAATTTATAACAATTTATTTAACACATAGAAACATAGGTTTTATGTAAAAAAAAAACAATTTTACAAAACAGAACACATTTCTTTCGTATAGTGCTGCTGTATGTATTTTTAATAAGGTAAAACACCTTTTTTTAGATTTTAAATCTATGTTTCTATGTGTTTAAATTAATTTGCCTAAGGGTTGGCTTTTTATTTCAAATTGTGAATATCTATTTTGAAAATTAAGATTTTTTATTTCCTTTAAAATCTATCTTTGGCATCCTTAAAAAAATGAAAAATGAGCGCAACTTGGTACGAATGCAAAGTAAAATATAGAAAAACAGATGACATCGGAACACAAAAGGTTACTACAGAACCCTATTTGGTAGATGCGATATCTTATACAGAAGCCGAAAGCAGAATTAATGAAGAAATGAAGGCTTATGTAAGTGAAGAATTTAAAATCACCAATATTAAAGTGGCAAATTATGCCGAGATTCATCCTTTTGAAAATGCTGATCGCTGGTTTAAATCGAAGGTTACTTTAATGGCTTATGATGAAGAAAGTGGTAAAGAACGCAAAACAAATATGTATTTGTTAGTTCAGGCCAATGATGTAAAAGAAGCCTATGACAATACGATTGCAGCCATGAAAAATACAATGGGCGATTACACCATTCCGGCAATTTCAGAATCACCAATTATGGATGTTTTTCCATATTTTAGTGGTGAAGAAGGAGACTTAGAACAATTGGAAAGATTTAATGCCCTAAAAGCTTCTAAACCAGAAATTGTAGCTGTAGGTGATACAGGCGAAAATATAGAAGATCTTGTAGAAGCAGATAGCGAATAATCTACTTTAGTATTATATAAAAAGAGAGCTTTAAGTTCTCTTTTTTGTTTTTATAAGATATTGATAATAAGATTTAGTAGTTATATCTTTTATGCGGTAAATCTTTGTCAAAGTTTAAAACTTTGACAAAGATGTCCAACGTTCTATGTTTTATGTTGACAAAATAAAAAAATCCGTTTAAATCCGCGTTTTTGCAAAGCAAATCCGTGTCATCCGCGTTCCACAACAAAGATTAGAAATAAGAATAAACAAAAGTCTACAAAATCTTATTTTTGATTATAATCAAAAACATTATCCCACAATTCATCAATTTGGATCAAAGCTTTCTCTAAAGGAAGAGCTTCCCATTTTCCATTTGTTTCTACACCAAGACCGATGTTTTTTAGTTTCAGTAAGGCATCTGTTACATCAAAATCAATTTCTGTTTTTAGTTTTGTTTTAAACCAGAATTCAATTTGATTATCTAGTTCCTGAGCCGTTAACGGATTTTCGCTTTTATGTAAAAAAGCATATGCCAAAATAGTTTCTTTAAGCACTTCTTCTTCAGAAGAATTTAGTAAAGAATAAAAAGCACCACTATTATTTCCAAGATTTTTAAAATACAAACTATCCGAAAGCATTTTAGAATATCGGATCTTCTTGTTTATAAAGTTGTTGTATTGGCGAAAGCAATAAGCAGCTAAAATTCCCAGTGCAATCAAACCTTGATTTAATGATGTTTTGCTGTTTAGTAAATCGATTGTTTCGCCGGTTTCATAAGCGGTATACATATTAATCAACGCCGGAATTACCTGGGCACTTAATAACGAAATTCCACCAAAAACTCCCGGTACCCAAAGCAGCATTTTATCTTTCAGGGACATTCGTGGAATTGCATTTGGAAAAATGGTTTCCAAATCATTTTTAGGAACACGTTTAAAGATTTTTAAACCAATAGATCCGGGATCAATAGGCATTCTACCTAGTTTGACTTTGTTTTCTTTCAGATAATCGGCTTCGTTATAATTGAGGTAAATCATAACACGATCGAAATATTCGATCTCAATTTCTTTCTTCCAGAAGATATATTTTTTGACTTTTTCTTTTGCTTTGTGACTACCGCGAACGTACAATTCATAATCTTTAAAAGCATTGAAATCTATCGAAAGATTCAGCCCAATTAAATCAGAATCGTTAAAAGCTTCGTCTAAAGTTTCATGAGCAATTTTGGTATAATTGCCACGTTCTAAAACCTGACGAAGTGTTTCTTTGAAAATTCCAAAATCACTTTTGCCAATAAAACTTTCACGTTCTTTCAAACTCAAATCCGGATCAAATAAAGCGTAGTTCTGCTTTAAATTTCGGTTCAGGTTAAAAGATTCATAATGATAATAATGTTCGATAATATCGAATAACTTTTTAAAATCATCAATCTTTTTTTTGTTTTCGGCGAAAGTGGCTATTTGCTGCTCGAGTAAGAATTCCTTGTTAAAGGGAATATAATGTTCTCGTGTCATGTTTGTAGGTTCTTAGGGACTAAGGCCCAAAGATACAAAGGTTTTTTTTAAAGTTCCTAAGGTTCTGAGATTCTAAGATCCTAAGGTTTTTTCCCAGCTTGTTAAGTTGGAATTCGGAATTTTAAAAACTTGGAATTTAAGATTTAATTATCCTAAAACGTCCCGGATATTTAAGCCACAGGCTTTTTTTGTTGCCATAATAATCCATAAAATCTTCGCAAACAAATACAGCGTGTGCTGTAGACCAGGCCACAACTCCACAAAATTCACTTCCTGATTGGCGTTTTAATTTTTGAATTTGTTTGCCTTTTTCAAAGCCCAGGTATTTATAAATAGTAGGCGTATAGACTTCACCATCTTCCAGATCTTCCAAAGCTTTTTCAAAAGTTTCCTTCTTATCTGTAATTTGTCTGTATTTTGCCATTACTGCATAAGTTAGAATGGCGTATTCTGTGATTTTCTCGCTCTCTGGGTTATCTTTGATATAGACAAAATCTGCAGAAAATTTGGCTTTATCCAGTTCTTCTTTTTTTAAATTAAAAGAAGCATTATTTTTTAATGTTATTTTATATACACCATCGCTTACTGTGTCAGTTACAAAAAGGTTGTCCAGTCCATAAACATTCAAAGAAGCTTTAATAAAAGCAATTGATGAGCAGTTTGTTCGTTCTCCTTGTTTAAAGCTTTCAAATATTTGATCCGAGCTTAATTGTGCATAAGAATTGGAACAAATAAACATGAAAAATAAAAATGTCGAAGTAATAAATTTCATTGTCTTAAATTTTATAATTGTTTCCGTATTTTAATATGATGTAGTTTTGCAAATCTATAAAAATCAACCAATAATTGACGTCTTTATCTTTTACTTTTTTACATTTTATAAAGGATTTTTCGAAGTTAACCTTTTGAATGATTAATGAACATTCTTTTGAGCATGATATTTTGAGGAATTTGTTTAAAAGTAGTAAGGAAATGTAAAATTATCTATTTGGCTGATTAACAAAATATTGAAAACTAAAAATGGGATTTCCAATCTTTATTAAAGATTTGAAATCCCATTTTATAGCTCCAAAAAAAATAATACTATTTATAGTTTCCCTTTTGAGAAATTATAATTTAATGACAAAAATTATTCAATGGCAATTTTACCACTAAAAATAGTTTTGTCACCGCGTATTTATACCTGTTTTTGTGTTTTCGAAGATAAAACCTCAGGTTATTGATAAAGAAATAGTAACTAATTTGGTTCAGAGTTCTTTAAGTGGATTATTTTGCGAATGTATTGCAGTAAATTTTCTTTTTCTACCGAAAAGACAGCATTTTCATCTTCGGTACTTAGATACAAATCGGCAATACTTTCGGCATCCATATTTTTGAGTAGATATTGATGTTCAATATATTGTATGAGATTGTCTATAAAAAGCTCTTGCAGTTTTCCTTTTTCTATAGTCTCGGGATCCCCATTTTTTATTTTTTCTATTTCAGATTCAGGTAAATCGATCGTGAGATAAGTGGTATCTACGGCTACTTTTGAGAGTAATTCTTCGGTAACTTTTCCAGATGCATCGCAATAGGCACAGGGACCGGGAGCCCATTTTAATTGTTTATTTAAGCGTCGTATATCTTCCGGACCAACGAATCCTTTTCCCAGACATCTTGGGCATTCTAAATCTGAATTTTTAAACAGGAAATTAAAAAAGGTCATTATTCTAAAATTTGGGGGGTTAGAGTTTAATAGCAGTGCGAAGATAATTATTTATGTAAGAAATTTATTTTAATGTTAATTGTTTTTTTGAACAGAAGGGTTCGTAGGGCACTTTTGTGGTTAAAAAAGAAGCAAAAGAAACAAGGTTTTAAAAAAGTAAAGAAATTCATATTATGGTGATTACGTAAGGATTTTACGAAAAACATGGAAAATTTTTGATGATTATTACGGTAAATTTGAGTAACATTTATTTGTTAATAAAATGTTTCAATTAAATTTAAATCAAAGCTGAAATGAAAAATATACAAACTACCAAAATCCAAAATTTTTTTAGAATATTCTTGGGAATCTTCATGATAACGGCCGCTATTGGTCACTTTACTTTTCAACGAACCGATTTTCAGGCACAGGTCCCAAATTGGGTTCGGATAGATAAAGATCTGGTTGTAATACTTTCCGGAATTGTAGAATTGGCAATCGGTTTGGCTATTATTTTCCTAACCCGCTATAAAATACAAATAGGAATTGGGCTTGCCATATTTTACGTGCTGGTTTTTCCGGGGAATATTGCACAATACTTAAACGGAACAGACGCTTTGGGCATGAACACAGATCAAGCCCGTTTGATTCGATTGTTTTTTCAGCCTATTCTGATTTTGTGGGCTTTGTGGTCTACTGGTGCGATTGATTATTTGAAAATTCTAAGGGACAAAGGTTCTAAGTAGCTAATATTTTTTTAAGGTTTAGTGGCAAAAGTTTGGAATTTGGAATTTTTTAATTTAGATTTTATTTTTTATAATCACAATAAAAATACTAATCTGGCATGAGCCATTTCTATTAGCCTACCTTACCAAAAAAAGATGGCAATAGAGGAGAAGGTTAAGCAGGTTGAAGCATTATTTGATCGTCTTGAAATTGAAATAACCGCTTTTAAATCAGAGACTCATTTGTATTGCAACGCAGGTTGCGGCAAATGTTGTTCTACTCCTAATATATACGCATCGCCTTTAGAATTTTTACCTTGGGCATTTCATTTATTTTTGAATGGAAAAGCCGAAGAAACATTGGTTGAATTAAAAAACAATGAGGTAAAAAATTGTCATTTATACCGTTCGATTTTCATATTAGAATATCAAAAAGGAAGTTGCAGCAATTATCGTTATCGCGGTTTGGTCTGTCGTCTTTTTGGTTATGCGGCAAATACCGATAAATTCGGAAAATTGCGAATGGCTACTTGTAAAATAATAAAAGAACAACAAACTGAAAATTTCACAAAAGCAGAAGAACTTATAAATAAGAAAATATACGTTCCTATTTTCTCTGATTATTACATGCGACTGGCACAAATTGACCTTAGAATGGGAGTTATTTTAATCCCTATAAATGAAGCCTTAAAAATGGCGATTGAAGAAGTGTTGTCGTATTATGCTTATCGACCTTTTCCAGATGGATTGGGGAATATTGCTTAGAAGTTAAATTTAGATAATAGTTTTTAAAATGACATGTCTGTTTTGTTGTAGACATATTTTTTCGATCAATATATTAGGGAAAGCTGCAATTTTTTAAGTTGCAGCTTTTTAACTTTATGCTTTATTGTTGTGAGCGCGGATTGCAAATCTGTGATATCGGGTTTTAATTGTGTTGGTTGAGGTTTTTTAAATTAGTTAATTTTTTTAATATGTTTAAGAAGTTTTGCTTCTATTCTGATAAAAGAAATATCCGAGAACTCCTGTGAGAATTGGTAATAGAAAATTAAGAATTAATCCACTGCTGTCTAATTTATCTATATATTTCTGTTTCGTTAAATGCTCTGTTCTCGGAACCACCACTAACACTACAGTTATAAAAATTAAATATAATACAGAAGTTCCTAAGGCTAAATAATAATATATTTTGCTTGCTAGTTCTTCTTTGAATATTTCTCTACTGAAAAATGTACTGGCAATAATTAAAGAAAATATTGAAACTAAATATTTAGCAAACCATGTCATAACTTCATTGTCAACTGGAATAAGGATTCCAAATAAAAGATGATAACCGATAAAGATTACCAAAAGCATTGTCCATATGAACCAGATTGTGATTAATTGTTTTTGTGCTGAAAAGAATGTCATTGTAATGTAGGTTTAAAAAAATTATCAATTTGTTTGTCAAAATTGTAAGTTGGATCTATCAATAATTCGACTTCACCCATTGTGCCTACTTTTTTTGTTTCGAATAGTTTTATAACAATTGAATATTCGTCATTAAATATTTTAGAACTATTTAATAAGTTTTTTATTCCGACTATTGTGTTCCAATTAGAATCTAATGCATCATTTTCATACACAGTTTTAAATTCCTCTTCATCAAAATCGAGAGGCGTGTGACCAAGTACCTTTGTAGTTACCAAAATCAAATGGAATCTTGCATATCCTTTTTCTACGCAGAAAGGATTAAACATATTACAACGATTGTTTAGGGTACAGTTTTGCTTATTAATAAGTGTTCCATCTTCGTGAATACATTCTTTTGTGGTAATTATTGCGTAACTATTTTCATTTATAGAAAAATATTTATAGTTGCCATCTGAGATGTGTAATCCAACTTCTAAAATATTTGTTATTTTAGTGTTGCATTCTTTTAAAGTAGACCCTGTTTTAAAATATTTGTTAAGTTTTATAGATTTTGTAGGTTTTAGTTTTTGAAAATATATTGCATACTCAGGTATAGCTGAACCTTCCCTTCCGTCGGCACAACCATTTGGATCAAAGTCATTAGGACAGACATCGTCCTTATCTGCAATTCCATCCCCGTCACTATCTGCCATTCCTTTTTTTATTCCTAATGATGAACAAGAAGCTATTGAAAGAATTATAAAAAAACTTAATATTATTTTTTTCATAATAATTATTTTAAATTTATTGTCATTAAATTATAAAACCTATTTGAAAATCCAGAAAGATTTCTTCAGATTTTAAGATAACTATTTAGGTTCTTTTGCAGTTGCTTTTTCGGTACCTGTAGAAAGCCCCCAATTAATTCCAAGCATTGAAATAAGATTATTATTTGAACCGAAGTTTTTACCGAATGCACCTGTCAATAATAAATTATCTGATATTTTGTATTTTAACAAACCATTAGATCTGAAAGTATTAGAATTACTACTATCTCTATATATATATTCATATGCTAAAGAAATTTTTTTAAATTCAAATTCTGCCTTTCCTCCAAAATCGTAAAAATTTTGTTTTTGATATTCTCCATTACTAATTGAAGTCCCATCTGACAAATATCTTCCTATAGCATATAAATTGAAGTAATTCTTTCCATTAGCATTTTTATCAATGTGCCATGAATAATTTAATGTAAGCCATGCACCAAATCTTCCAAAATGGCCATTAGAAAATTTATTGTCAAGATAAAATTTATTGTAACCAATTGCTCCATCAATTGCAAATACTGATTTACGAGCTAAAATATCTTTTAATTTTTCTTCGCTATTTTCTTTCTCTCTATCTTGCGCATAAAATTCTTTTACTTTTAGATGATAGAGAGTAGGATTAGTGGCTGCAAGACTAATATCAACAAAATTATTTAATCGATCATCTCTTTCTCGAATGGATTTTATAAGATCTGAATTTGCTTTTATTATGTCCTTTATATCTTGTTTGCTTCGAATCGATATTAAATTAAAACGTAACCCAATAGATAAATTATTTATAGTTTTTTGTGTTAAAGTATCATTAGTAGTAATAAACGCAAAAGAGATAGATGCTCGTTCTATATTTCCAAAAACACGTTGTTTTTTGTTTTCTACATTGTAGCCTGCATATTTTAAAGACGTCATGTTAGGATGTTTAAAAAACCAGAACGGAGTAAAATCTACGGCATAATTTTTTGGAATACCATTACTGTCTTGAAAAGAATTGAGTATACTCAAAGCAAAAGCTTTGCTTGAACTTGGCCTTTCAATGGTTGAAGGTGTTTGGTCAAGCAATATGAAAGCAGGAGAATTTGGGATTTCTAATTCTTTTAGCGTTATTGTGTCAGCTTTAATTTCTTTAGATTGACTCCATGCGTTCTTTCCCGCCAAAATAAAAAATACAATTATTAAGTATATCTTTTTCATGTTAATTCAATTGGTTTTGTAATTACAACGACTTTTCCATTTAATACAATGTCTACATCATCGGTATCATAATTATATACTTGATTTCCAGAAAAACCTCCATCAAGGTAGTATTTGACTATTATTTTTTCAGCCTCACTTTGCCATTTTTCCTTATCAATATTTGAAAAGTCAACAGTTGTTCTAATTATTAGGTAACCTGCTCTTACTTGTTTCGCTTCTCCTATAATGGTATTTTTTATGCTTCCGCTGTCTTCATTTGATTCATCGATTTTAGAATTTTGTCCACCGCTTCGAGAAAGATATACAGATGTATAAGCTGTACCTACAGTTCCAACATTAACAGCTAATTCGATTTTGTTGGTGTCAATTCCTGTGTCATAAGTTCTTTTCATTTTGTTTTGGTTTAGTTATTTAGATACTGTTTTTTTTGATAAAATTTCTTTAACATATCTACAACAATATTAACAATTGTTCAACAATAACCACCAAGTATTTATACGGTATTTTATTACAAATAGCAAAATAAAAAAGCCCAACCATCTAAAGTTGAGCTTTTTGTAAATTTATAGTTAACGAATCTTTATCTAAAGAAACTATCTAATAAAATCTGATATTTTCTGCCTACAGGAATGATCTCATTATTAGACATTGTTAAAGATTTGAAAGTGACAGAAGTAATTTTGGCAACATTTACAATAAACGAACGATGCACCTGCACAAAGTTATTGCTGTCAATTTCTGAGGCAATGCTTGAAAGCGAACCGTAAACGATTAAGGGTAAATTGAGTTTGGCGCTGTAAAGTTTCATATAATTGCCAAGACTTTCGATGTAAATAATATCCGCTAAAGGTATGTTCATCATTTGTCCGCTTACACGAATAGAAAGTACTTTCTCGCAGGAGCTGTCTTCTTTTTTTATGCTGTTTCCAGAGGAATAAATTTTGGCTTTTTCGATTGCTTTAGAGAATTTGTCGAACGAAATAGGTTTTAGTAAATAATCTATAGCATCGTTTTGGTAAGCCGACAGCGCAAAATCAGAATAAGCAGTTGTTACAATCGTTAAAGGTCTTTTTGGCTGTAATTCCATCAATTCAACCCCCGAAATTACGGGCATATTAATATCCAGAAAAATAATATCGTAAGTGTTTTCGTTGAGTAATTTTATGGCTTCCATTCCATTAAAAGCGCTTCCGGAATGTTCCAGATCGTCAAATTTTGAGATATGAGATGCAAGTGCCTTGTGTGCCGGCGATTCATCATCTATGATAAGACAGCGGTAGGTAAGTGCCATATGTTTAATTTTACGATAAAGGTATTCTTTTCTTTTTTACAGTTCAATTCATGTTTTAAACCATAAACTTCAAGGCGTCTTTTCAGGTTTTCGATTCCAATTCCGGTGCCAGAAATTCGTGATCCGGATTCCAGATAACTGTTTTTTATAATAAATGATAAACTGTTGCATTTTACCCTTAAATCAATATTAATAAAAGGTTCAGCAGTTTCTGCCGAAAACTTAACGGCATTTTCTACCAAAGGCAAAAAGAATAAGGGCGGAATATCAATACTGTCAAAATTGCCTTCAAATTTTTGTGTTATCGCCAGTCTTTCATTTCTAAACGTATAATATTCCATATACTTTTTAATAAAAGCAATTTCTTCATCCAACAAAACATAATCTTTTTTGGTAGCTTCAATCTGATAACGAAGCATGTCTGAGAGATTCAAAATTCTGTCCGGAACTTTATCAGGTTCTGCCAGCGATTCTCCATATAGATTATTCATCGCATTGAGTAAAAAATGCGGATTAAGCTGTTGTTTTAAAAACAAAAGTTCAGATTTAAAATTCATGATGTCTTTATCCGTGTCCATGATTTTTTTAGTGATCGCAACATGAATAAAATAAAAAAACATTCCGTTGAAAATAAGCGATAATATTTGAAGTGTTTTGAAATTTCCTAAACCCATAAGAGGGAAAAACCAATTCATAAAAAAGTAAAAACAGGTCCAGTAAATGGCGAAAAGCGTAAAGAATGTTTTAACCTTTTTTTTGAATAAGAAAGGTTTGATGATAAAAAGATTGAAAATGGTAATCCATACAATACAAGGAAAATAACCAACAGTTATTTTACTGATCATATACGACCAGCTGTGGCCGTCAAGTCGTATTTCGTCATACACACACGCCAAAATCACCAAAAATATGAAAGTGTGTACGATGAGGTTTCGGAGAAAGAAGTTCTGGTAAATTTTAAGCATTGTCATAACGGCAAAATTAGAGTAATATTATAGTTTATACCTACTTACGATAAAAAAATTATACAAACGCCATTGGTATAAATGTTACGCCGTTTGTATAAATATGCTATTATTAAAGAGGCTTGTCATTTACATTTGCTCAGGATTTCGATCTTCAAAAACAATCTTAATTAATACCACTTTATATGAAAAAAAGAATCATCTCTGTTCTATTCGTATGTACGTCATTGCACACTATGGCTCAGGAAAAAAATCAGCCCATGCAAACGGTGGTAAAAGTGATTACAGATAAATTTCCGACAACGAGAATTTTAGATGTACAATACGAACAGTTGGGACCAACAAATTATGATTCGGAATTGTTTGGAAATCGTTTTGAAAGAGGCAGAATCGAAAATCATAACCGATTAAAAGTAGCTTTCAATATGCCATTTTATGTATCAGAATCTAAAAGGCTTATTTTAACCGGATCGCTGCGTTACAAATATGAAACATACGGTTTTGGAGATATTTACAACTATACTTCAAACACAAACTATACAAGAGAAAAAGAGGATTTTCATTTTATGGCGGCGGCAATGAGTGCGACTTATATGTCGACACTTTTTAAAAAACCGATTATTTATAATGCAACCGCCACAGTTGATGGAAGTGAAGATGGTGTACAACGTGTAAAAGGATTTGTAACCGCAAGCCTGGTTTTGAAACGAACCGCAAACACCACAATTACGGCAGGTGTTTTAGCAATGATAGATCCTTCGGCAATTATTCCGATAACGCCGTTACTTACTTATAATCATAAGTTTACGGATTCAAAATGGGATATTGATTTTATTTTGCCGCAAAGATTACTGTTTAGAAGAGAATTGCTTGAAAACGGAAGAATTTCCTTAGGTACTGAATTAAACTCTGAAAGTTTTTACTTAAATTTGAATACCTCAAATTTGAAGGGGATTTATGAGTTGAATCAGTTGGAGTTAAAATCCGGTATTACATACGAATATTGTATTACACCAAAGGTAATCACTTTCGTAAAAGCCGGAGTTAATAACGTATTAAGTACGCGAATTACCGAAAAGGGTGAGCGCACAAACAAATACGTTTATGACCACAGCGAAGACACGCAGGGATATTTTAGATTCGGAATATCATACAATCCTTTTTAATCGAAATTCATGATTTATTATAATTTAAAATAAATAATTATGACAGTTGAGGTTTTTAAAACAAATGTTCAGAAAGAGGCAGATAAAAATTATGTTATTGCCGTGATCCAAAGTCAGTTTCCAAATTATAAAATCAATTTTGATTTAGAAGACTGCGATAAGATATTAAGGGTTGAAGGCGTTGAACTTGAACCTAAAAACATTATAGACTACGTAAATTGTCTTGGATATGTTTGTGTAGCTTTAGAATAAAAAAAATAGATTTGACTAGAAAAAGGGTAAAAACACCCGTTTTTTTCTATTAGATTATCAATAATTTTGGCGAAATAATTTCTTCATAAAAACTTTATATTTATCCATCATGATAAGTTTCATTCTTTCGCTTTTGGTTTTTTTATTGGATCAGCTTTACTAAAAAGCCTGATTATTTAATGGATTATTTTCCGGATCTTTTTCATTAGAAAGCTTTCTTAACATTGTGCGCATTATTTTTTTAAATTTGCGATCTATGAAAAAAGCCTTCTCTCTCTTCGACTTTTCGCAAAAAGTCAATTACAAAAACGAAATTTTAGCTGGTTTAACTGTCGCAATGACTATGATTCCCGAATCATTATCGTTTGCAATTTTGGCCGGATTTCCTCCTTTGGTTGGTTTGTACGCTGCTTTTATTGCAGGTTTGGTCACAGCAATTTTTGGTGGAAGACCCGGAATGATTTCTGGTGGAGCGGGAGCAACCGTGATTGTTTTGATTGCTTTGATGAAATCACACGGCATAGAATATGTTTTTGCAGCTGTAGCACTTGGAGGTGTCGTGCAAATTTGCATCGGACTTTTTAAACTCGGAAAATTTATCAGATTGGTCCCGCAGCCAGTAATGTTTGGTTTCGTAAACGGTCTCGCAGTTGTCATTTTCATGTCGCAATTAGAACAGTTTAAAACCATTGTAAACGGACAAGTTTCGTGGTTGCAGGGAACTCCGCTTTATATTATGCTCGGTTTGGTTGCCTTGACAATTGGTATTGTGCTGCTTTTTCCTAAAATCACAAAAGCAGTTCCGGCTTCTTTAGTTGCTATTATGGTGGTTTTTGCCATTGTATTGATTTTTAATATCGAAACCAAAACGGTAGAGGATATTGCTTCTGTTCAGGGCGGTTTTCCTCCATTTCATATTCCGAATATTCCAATTTCTTTTGATACTTTAAAAGTGATATTTCCGTATTCAATAATTGTTGCTGCTGTTGGTTTAACCGAAGGCTTGCTTACGCTGAATCTAGTTGATGAAATTACCGGAACGCGCGGAAACAGTAACAGAGAATGTATCGCTCAGGGCGGATCAAATATTTTGAACGGTTTCTTTTTCGGAATGGGTGGATGCCCTATGATTGCACAAACTTTAGTGAATCTCGGCGCTGGTTCAAGAGCCCGACTTTCGGGAATAATTGCGGCTTTGACTATTTTAATTATCATACTTTTTGGCGCGCCCGTAATTGGAAAATTGCCAATGGCAGCTTTGGTTGGCGTAATGATGATGGTGGCGATTACAACCTTTGAATGGGCAAGTTTCAAGGTGATTAATAAAATGCCTAAACACGATATTTTTGTTGGAATTCTGGTTGCTGTAATTACTATTTTATTGCACAATCTGGCTTTGGCAGTTTTAATTGGAGTTATTATTTCGGCTTTGGTCTTTGCTTGGGAAAGTGCCAAAAGAATTCGTGCGAGACATTATATTGATGAAGAAGGAGTGAAACATTATGAAATTTACGGACCATTATTTTTTGGATCGATAACTGCTTTTATGGAAAAGTTTGATATACAAAATGATCCTTCACACGTTATTATAGATTTTAAAGAAAGCCGAATCGCTGATATGTCGGCAATTGAAGCAGTAAATAATCTGACCAAAAAATACAGCCAGTTAAACAAAGTAATCGAACTGAAACATTTAAGCGAAGATTGTAGAATACTACTTAAAAACGCCGACGCCGTAATTAATGTAAATGTTATTGAAGATCCTAAATATAAAGTGGTTTCGAGATAATGCGGCAATGTGCCAATTTGATAATTAGATAATTCTTAGATTGTGTATGATTTATTATCTAATTTTTGAATTCACTATTGGTAACGAACAAACCCGACAGGTTTTTAAAAACCTGTCGGGTTTGTTCGTTATAAGCATTAGATAATTAATTTAAACATCTGCAGAAAAATTATCTAATTATCAAATTGGCACATTTTCTAATTTAAATAATTTGATTTTCGTAACTTTGTAAAATGAAGCTAACAGAAACCTTAGAAGATTTTTACACCATCAAAGTAAATGGAATGCCCGAAAATCTTAGAAAAGAGATCGGACATTTTAATGTTTTTAAATTAGATGACTTTGTTGGTAATACTTGTAAACCATTTCCTTACACCCGAAAAGACTTTTATAAAATAAGCTTGATCATTGGAAAAAACAAAATACATTATGCTGATAAGATTTCTGTAATAGAAGATCAGGCCTTGTTTTTTGCAAACCCACAAATTCCGTATAATTGGGAACAGGTTGACGAAAATCAAACTGGTTTTTTCTGCATTTTTACAGAAGCTTTTTTCAATCAGTTTGGGAATTTAAAAGAATATCCTTTATTCCAACCCGGCGGAAATCCAATTGTTCCTATTTCAATGGAATTGGCGGAATCTTTGAAAACGGTTTATTTAAAAATGTTTGACGAAATCAATTCTGATTATACTTTTAAATATGATGTTCTTCGAAATCTGGTTTTTGAAATTATTCATCTGGCTTTAAAAACACAAACTGTAACTACTTCATTATACAGTAAATCGAATGCAACGATTCGGGTTTCTTCTTTATTTTTAGAATTATTAGAAAGACAGTTTCCTATTGAATCCATATCCCAGCAAATTAATTTCCGTTCACCTTCAGAATTTGCCAGCCAGTTAAATGTGCATGTGAATCATTTGAATAAAGCGTTGAAAGAAACGACTGGAAAAACGACTTCTCAAATCATTTCTGAAAGAATTGTTCAGGAAGCAATGATTTTATTGAAACAAACTAATTGGAATATTAATGAAATTGCCTGGTGTTTAGGCTTCGAAGAATTGTCTCATTTTATCAATTTCTTTAAGAAAAATGTTCAGCTTTCACCAAAAACATATCGCGTAACCGAAATTGTTTGATTTTCGTAACTTATCGTTTGATTGCTTTAAGTTTTTAAAAGCACTTCGCTGATATCTTTGTGTCATAATTAAATGTAAAAATTGAAATCATGGAAAATAACAAAGTTTGGTTTATCACAGGTGCCTCAAAAGGACTTGGATTAGAATTAGCAAAAAAATTATTGGCTGAAGGAAAAAAAGTAGCCGCAACATCAAGAAGTGAACAAGCCCTAATTAAAGAATTAGGAGACCCGTCTGCCAATTTTCTGCCTTTAGAAATGGATTTGACAAATGAGCAAAGCGTTAAAAATGCGATTGAAGTAACCGTAAGTCATTTTAAAACAATTGATGTTTTGGTTAACAATGCAGGTTATGGTTTATTAGGATCATTAGAGGAACTAACCGATGCAGAATCGAGAAAAAACTACGAAGTAAATGTTTTCGGCTTATTGAATGTCATTAGAAATACAATGCCGTATATGCGCGCCAATAAATCGGGTCATATTTTTAATATCGCTTCGATTGGAGGTTACAACGGAGGTTTTCCGGGTTGGGGAATTTACTGTTCTACAAAATTTGCAGTTGCGGGTTTAACAGAATCTTTAGCGGCAGAAGTAAAAGAATTTGGAGTAAATGTAACATTGGTTTATCCGGGTTATTTTAGAACCGATTTCTTAAAAGATAGTTCTTTATTATTGCCTCAGAGTCCAATTTCGGACTATAAAGCGGTGAGGGAATCTGAAAATGCACATAAAGGAAGCATCAATGAAAATCAACCGGGAGATCCTGAAAAATTTGCAAATGCCTTAATTAAAATGAGCGAGGAAAAAAATCCCGCATTGCATTTATTTGTGGGGCAAGATGCCTACGATATGGCAAATGTAAAAATTGCCGAAGTTCAAAAAGAATTGGAGAAATGGAAAGCCGTTTCTGTTTCGACAGGTTTTTAATTAGCTAATTAGAAAATGTGTCAATTAGAAAATTTTATAGATTACGCTAATCATTATCTAATTTTCTAATTGACACATTAACTAATTTAATCAACAAGCATATTTTTTACTTCACTGAATTTTCCATCAACTTTATCAATTTGCAAACCTAAAATGTGAGCAATTAAAGGATAAACAGAAACATTTTGAAAGGTTTTGACTTCTTTATTTACTTTAAAAGCCGGACCTTTTGCATAAAAAATAGCGTGCATATCTTTTTCGTTATTGTCGTAACCGTGCGTTCCGCCTTTTATATGCGTACTTTCTTTACTGACTAAGCTATATCCTTTTTTAGCTTCGATAACAAAGTCATGCACACGCGGATTGGTTCCATAATGCAATCGTTTTGGAACTTCGCTTGATTTCCAGAATTTAATATAGGGTACTTTTTTTAAAGCTTTGGCAATAGAATCCTGAAATCCGGGTTTTGATTCCAAACTCATAATAGGATTAATTACATCTTTATAACCCAGCCATTCTGGTTTTAAATAATCTAAAATAGCTACTTTTTTATCATTGCTGATGTCCGTCATTCCGTGATCTGAAACGATGATTAAATTGATTTGTTTTCCGATGGATAATTGATCAAGTCTTGAAGATAATTGCCCCATAACCGAATCCATTTTGTGAACCATTTTTTCATTCTCCGAAGAAAGCGGGCCAAAATTATGTCCCGTATGATCGGGTTCGTCAAAGTATAAAGTTACAAGATGAGGTCGTTGTTTTTCAGGAAGTTCTAACCATTTTATAACGGTGTCGATTCTGGTTTCATACGGAATTTTGCTGTCGTAATTTTTATAATAACTTGGTCTTCGTTTATCCAAATCAGAACCCGGCCAGAAAAAAGAAGCCGTTTTTACACCTTGTTGTTCAGCGACATTCCAAATAGGATTTCCTCCATAAAATCTCGAATCATTTTTTGCATTTGATGATAATGAAAACGATTGGTTTAGAGTAGCATCATAAAAGACATTGTTAATAATTCCGTGATGATCCGGATAAAGTCCAGTCACGATCGAATAATGATTTGGAAAAGTTTTGCTTGGATAAGAAGGTTTCATAGATTTTGCATGAACGCCTTCTTTTGCGATTTTATTCATGTTTTGAAGATGAAAATGTTTAGCATAATCCCAGCGAAATCCATCCATAGAAACTAAAACAACATAAGTTTCTTTGTTGATTTGTGAATGTAAAAGCGTTGTAAAAAGTAAGAGTGTAAAAGATAATAGGTGAGTAGTGAATTTTCTCATTTTGCAATTTTAATAGACTGTAAAGATACTGATAACCGATTTTTAAAAGAAAAAGAGAATGTTAAACTAAGTGAAAGTTTGCCACGAATTACAGGAATTTCCGCTAAATTTTTATGCGGAATTATAAGAAAATTAATTCGTGAAAATTCGTGTAATTTGTGGCGAAAAAAAATCTTTTTAATCGTGCAATCTGTGGCAAAAAAAACGCCAGACATAAATCTGGCGTTTTAAATTTTAAGAAGTTAAGAACGATTACATCATTCCTGGCATACCGCCACCCATTGGCATTCCGCCTCCGTTTTCTTCTTTAATATCAATTAATGCGCATTCTGTAGTAAGGATCATTCCGGCAACAGAAGCAGCATTTTCTAATGCAACACGAGTTACTTTTTTAGGATCGATAATTCCAGCTTTAAGCATATCTACGTATTCATCAGTTTTGGCATTGTATCCAAAATCACCAGAACCTTCAGCAACTTTTGCTACAACTACAGAACCTTCAAGACCTGCATTTTCAACAATAGTTCTTAATGGAGATTCTACAGCGCGAGATACAATCTGAATTCCTGTAGCTTCGTCAGCGTTGTCAGCTTTAAGGTCAGCTAAAGCAGCTTTAGCTCTTAATAAAGCAACACCACCACCAGCAACAATTCCTTCTTCTACAGCAGCACGAGTTGCATGTAATGCATCGTCAACTCTGTCTTTTTTCTCTTTCATTTCAACTTCAGAAGCTGCACCAACGTAAAGAACAGCAACACCACCAGCTAATTTAGCTAAACGTTCCTGTAATTTTTCTTTATCATAATCAGATGTTGTAGTTTCCATCTGACCTTTAATTTGGTTTACTCTGTTTTTGATGATATCAGCTTCACCAGCACCACTTACAATAGTAGTATTGTCTTTATCGATAGAAACTCTTTTTGCAGTTCCTAACATTTCGATAGTTGTATTTTCAAGTGTATATCCTCTTTCTTCAGAAATTACAGTTCCACCTGTTAAGATTGCGATATCTTCTAACATTGCTTTTCTTCTGTCTCCAAAACCTGGAGCTTTTACAGCAGCAATTTTAAGAGCACCTCTTAATTTGTTTACTACTAATGTAGAAAGAGCTTCTCCGTCAACATCTTCAGCAATAATTAATAATGGTTTCCCTGATTGAGCAACTGGCTCTAAAACAGGTAGTAATTCTTTTAAAGAAGAAACTTTTTTGTCGTATAATAAGATGTATGGAGAGTCTAATTCAACTTCCATTTTCTCTGGGTTTGTTACGAAGTAAGGAGAAAGATATCCTCTGTCAAATTGCATACCTTCAACAACATCAACGAAAGTGTCTGTTCCTTTAGCTTCTTCAACAGTAATAACTCCTTCTTTTCCAACTTTTGCGAAAGCAGTAGCGATTAATTCACCAATAACCTCGTCGTTATTTGCAGAGATAGAAGCAATTTGTTTGATTTTATCAGAATCACTTCCAACAACTTTAGCTTGTTTTGCAAGGTCAGCAACGATAGCTTCAACAGCTTTATCGATACCGCGTTTCAAATCCATTGGATTTGCACCTGCAGCAACGTTTTTCAAACCTTCTTTTACGATAGCCTGAGCCAAAACTGTAGCAGTTGTAGTTCCGTCACCTGCTAAATCATTAGTTTTAGAAGCTACTTCTTTAACCATTTGGGCGCCCATGTTTTCTAATGGGTCTTTTAATTCGATTTCTTTTGCAACCGAAACACCATCTTTAGTAACTGTTGGTCCACCAAATGATTTTCCAATGATTACGTTACGACCTTTTGGTCCAAGTGTTACTTTTACAGCATTTGCTAATGCATCAACACCACGTTTTAATCCGTCACGTGCTTCAATATCAAATTTTATATCTTTTGCCATTTTTTAATTTGCTTTAGGCAGTAGGCTTTAGGCTTTAAGCCTTCTACTGCTGAATTAATATTTGTTTTAATTTGTAAATTTTGCTTTTTATACTGTTGATTTTTTCTATGTGATTCTGTGCAATTTCATTATTAAGATATTGCAAATCTTTAGCTAAAATCAAAAGATATTCTGTTTCATTGGCAGAACCTAAGGCTATGTTGAGAAATTGATTAAATTCTTTGTCGCTATTTCTTCCACATCCTTCACTAATATTGGTTGGAATTGATGAAGAAGCTCTTCTAATCTGACTTGTCAAACCATATAATTCTTCTTTAGGAAAAGTAGAAGTCATTTTATAGATTTCTAATGTAAAAGAATGACTTAACTGCCAAATATCATATTTTTTAAAATCCCTCATTTTTTGTTAGCTTTAAGCTTTAGCCAATATGCTTTAAGCTTTTCAAGAAAGCCTATAGCTTACAGCTTATAGCATAAAGCGATTTAGATTATTGCTAAGATATCATCCTCACGCATAATCAAATAATCAGTTCCTTCAAGTTTTAATTCTGTTCCTGCATATTTACCATAAAGAACAGTATCGCCAACTTTTACGGTCATAGTGTGATCTTTAGAACCATTTCCTACAGCAACTACAGTTCCCTTTTGTGGTTTTTCTTTGGCAGTGTCCGGAATAAAAATCCCTGAGGCAGTTTTGGTTTCAGCTGCAACAGGCTCAATAAGTACGCGATCTGAAAGCGGTTTAATGTTTAAGGCCATGATTTTATATTATTATAAGTTATACGTTTTTTAATGTTCAATAAACTTTCAGAAATTATGCCATGCTCTAAAAACTGACATTATTTCCTAAAAAAAATGCCAGCTTTGACAGGCTGGCATTTAATATTATTTCAAAATGATTATTTTGCTGCAGGTGCTGCCGGAGCAGGTGTTTGCTGTACCGGAGCTGCTGGTGTATTTGTTGCAGGAGCTTCTGTTTTTTCAATAAGTTTAGAATCAGTATCGCTTAATGATCCTGTAAAGCTTAAACTTGAAAGCAAGATTAGAGCAATCAAAATTGTAGCTAATGTCCAAGTACTTTTATCTAAAAAGTCAGTTGTTTTTTGTACTCCACCTAACATTTGAGTTCCACTAATTGTAGACGACAATCCGCCTCCTTTAGGGTTTTGAACCATAATTACTACGATCAATAGAAAACAAACTATTGTGATTAAAACTAAAAAAATTGAAAATGTGCTCATTGCTTACTTATTATTGTTATTTTGTTGTAAAATCTTTATATCCGAAATACGGTCTGCAAAGAAACTAATTTTTTCTGGATATTTCAAAATTAATATTTCATATGCTTGTATTGCCTTTGTATATTTTTTTTGTTCCAAATAAACACGGGCTAAAGTTTCGGTCATCAAATACGAATTGTCCTCTTGATTAATGTTAAATTGAATTGGAGGCAGCGTTATTGGATCTGATTTGATTGGCGAAATTTTAGGATTTGTTTCAATAAATTTATCAATCAGTTCTGCCTTTTTCTTTTTTTCGTCTTCAACTATTTCTGTTTCCGGAACTGTTTGTTTAATTGGTTCAGGAGTTCTCTCTACTTTTTGTGTATTTTCTTCAACTGTTTTTATATCTTCCTGAACAATTTCATTTGTTCTGTCAATAGGTTCCGGTCTTGCTAATTGCAGCCATTCCTGAAAAGAATGTTTCTCTTTTACCGAAAAATCTAAAGGCTTTCCTATTTCGAGATTTTCCTCGGCAATTTTTACAGTTTCTTCAAATTGTGTCTTTAGGATATTTTTTTCAATTATCGATTCTTCGATGCTATCTGTTATAATTTCCTTAGACTCTTCTATAAATATAGGTTCCTCAAGAATAAAATTAATCACTTCTTTAGGACTTTCTTCAACAGTCGTTGGTTGATCCGGAATAGTAGGAATAACTTCGTTTGGTTTTTCTTCTGTAATTTTTACCTCTTCAAAAATAACACTGGCAATTTCTTTATGCTGTTCTGTAATTTTTGGTGTATCGACAATAATAGCTGCAGCTTCTTTTTCTGCAGGTTTTGACTCTTCAAATACAACTGTTGTGGCTTCTTTGATTGAGTTATAGATTGATTCTTCTATAGGATCAATTCGTATTTCAGTGTGTTTTTTCGATTCTTCAAAAACAACTGGTGCGATTTCTTCAATAGTAGAAACTGGTTTCTCAATAACAGGATCAAAGTTTTCTTTAATATCTTCTATTTCTTCATCATCTACTACTTCTTCAAAAAAAGTGTGTTTGGTTTCTTTAACTGGAATCACGATAGTTTCTTCCTTAGTACTATCAATTGATTCGTCATGAGTTTTTACTTCTTCAAAAACAGCAGGTTCTGTTTCTTCAACCGCAATTAAGACATCTTCTTTAATGATAATATCTTCTGTTTTTACGATTTCTTCATTAACAACCGATTTCTTCTCTTCAATCGTTATTGCATTAGCATCTTCAATACTATCTTCAGGTTTCTCTTCTGTCTTTATTGAATCTTCAAAAACATTCGAAGTAGCTTGTTTTATAGATGTTAATATAGACTGCTCAATAGGATCAATTCTAACTTCGATACTTTTTTTGATTTCATCAGGCGAAACTACTTCGCTATCAAGAACATTAATATTTAAAAGATCACGAAGTTTTTTATCATAAAAATCATTTTGAATAGAAGTAAAAGTTTCCGAAGTAATGAAATCAAATAAAATAGAGCGATCTGCAGTATGTGCCGCAGTAACTTTTAATGCATAATTATACTTAAAACTATTTTGGTTAAAAAGCCCTTTTAATCGTAGCGCTCTCGCACTTTGAAAATACGGAAATTCAATCAAAACATTGCCTAATGCCTCCGTTTGCTTTTCTGTAATGGCATCGGGTTTGTTTATTAGGTATGTATAATCAGTTACATTCATTGTTTATTTGTTTAATCGTTTATTTTGTTTAACTGTTTAATCGTTTGTAAAACCGATTCAACGATTAACCGATTTAACAAATCAACTTTTTTACCATTTTGCTAATGACTCATTGAAAATATCCTGAGTAATCCTGTCGTAAATTTCTTTAATGGCAGCATTTAAAGAAGACCCAACAAGTTGTGTTGTTCCCGGATAATCTTTGTAGAACTCAAATGTTTTTTCAAAATCATCTGTTTCTTTCTTTTTGTTTGTAAATCGAACATTTATACGAATTGTCAAACGGTTTTGTGCCGCTTGCTGGTCTGCTGTTGCAGTCATTGGTGTTGTTCTGTAATCTACAATCTCTCCTTCATAAGTTAAATCACCACCGCTGCTAACAAGGTTTAAGTTAGTTTGATTCTGAATTAAGTCTTGTAATGCCAATGTAAAATCTCTGTCGATTCCAGGTTCTATCAAATCAGCATTATTCTGAAAGAAATTTACCTGAAAAGTTTCAGCATCAATTTTTCCTGTTCCGGTAAAATTATAAACTCCACAGCCGCTAAAAGTCGTAGCAACTAAAAGAATTAAAAGATATTTTAAGTTTTTCATTTTTTATTTTAAGAATTCATTTGCGAGTTCGCTCACGCTTCGGGTCAAAGATATAATTTTCGTTTAAAACATTTTGCGTCTTAGCGTCTTTGTGGCAAAACTATAAATCAAATTGTTTAATTTTTCTATATAAAGTTCTTTCAGAAATACCTAATTCATCTGCAGCAGCTTTACGTTTTCCTTTGTTTTTTTCTAATGATTTTTTGATCATTTCGATTTCCTTTTGCTCTAAACGTAAAATTTCTTCTTCCTCAATAGTCTCGGCAAACAAATAATTGTCGTCCTGAATCTGATAATTGTCTTCACGCGTTGCGGGCGTCATAACTGCAGTTCTTGGTTCTTCTTCAAAATCTATTTCACTGTCATTTTCCTGCGAACCGTATATTTTCTGAATCAAATTCGGATTAATATCCTGCACTTTCGATGATCCATTTTTCATCAATTCTAAAGTGAGTTTTTTCAAATCGTTCAAATCACTTTTCATGTCAAAAAGCACTTTGTACAAAATATCTCTTTCGGTACTAAAATCGCTTTCTTTCTTTTTATCATTAATTACCGATGGTAAATTGCTTCCTTCAGTTGGCAAATACGATTGTAAAGTGGCTAGTGTAATATCGCGATTGGTTTCTAAAACAGAGATTTGCTCGGCAACATTTCGCAATTGACGAATGTTTCCGTTCCATCTGAATTTTTGCAAAAGCTGAACGGCATCGTCGTCTAATTTTAACGGCGGCATTTTATATTTATGCGCAAAATCAGCCACAAATTTTCTGAATAACAAGTGAATGTCTTCGTTTCTTTCGCGTAAAGGCGGTAAAGTGATTTCTACAGTAGTTAAACGATAGTATAAATCCTCACGAAATTTTCCTTTTTCAATTGCATTAAATAAATTCACATTCGTTGCTGCAACAATTCTCACATTGGTTTTTTGAACCTGAGAAGACCCTACTTTTATAAATTCACCGTTTTCAAGTACACGAAGTAAACGAACCTGAGTTGTTAGAGGTAATTCACCAACTTCATCAAGGAAGATAGTTCCGCCATCTGCAACTTCAAAATAACCTTCACGTGTGCTTGTGGCACCGGTAAAAGCGCCTTTTTCGTGTCCAAAAAGTTCACTGTCAATTGTTCCCTCTGGAATAGCTCCACAGTTTACAGCAATATATTTACCATGCTTTCTGTGTGAAAGCGAATGAATTATTCTCGGGATATTCTCTTTACCAACACCACTTTCCCCGGTTACCATTACCGAAATATCAGTAGGAGCAACCTGAATGGCTTTTTCAATGGCGCGATTTAATTTCGGGTCATTCCCAATAATCTCAAATCGTTGTTTTATTGCTTGAACTGTTTCCATGTAAAATTTTGTTTCTTTTGCCACGAATTTCACGAATTTTCACAAATTTTAAAATCGGGGTCAATGAATAACTCTTTTATGCTCTAATGACTTTTTATTAAAGTTAACAATAATTCCTAAATCACTATCTGCAAGTTTTAAATAATTTATTGTTTGTGCAATATGTTCATCAATTATATCTTTTGATGCTTTTATTTCTAAAATGATTTCGTCATAAACTATAAAATCAGCATAGAATTTATGTGCTAAAACAATGTCTTTATATTTGATATTATATTCTTTTTCACGCTGAAAAGGAATATTATGTTTTCTAAATTCATATTCTAAAGCATCCTTGTAAACAATTTCAAGAAGTCCTCCGCCAAGTATTCGGTGAACTTCCATACAAATCCCAACTATTTTATAATATTCCTCTTTTCTATATAATTCCATAATGTGTTTTTGCGCAAACTTATAGAATTAAAAAAAATAAAGTAAGAAAATTAGTGTAAATTAGTGAAATTCGTGGCGAACTTTTTTTAATTCATTTCAGAATATCCCACAGCTTCACCTTTTAAGGTTCCTGAAGTACAACTTGTGATTTTTACGTTTACGAAATCTCCAATTTTGTAATTCTCTTTCGGGAAAACAACTGTAATGCTTTGTGAGTTTCTTCCTGAAAATTCTTCTTTTGATTTTTTAGAAACTTTTTCTACAAGAACTTCAACAGTTTGTCCAACGAATTCTTCACTTCTAAACCAGGCGTGTTTTTGCTGAAGATCTACAATTTCCTGTAATCTTCTGGCTTTTGTTTCTTCTGGAACATCATCTTCCATTTTTCTTCCGGCCAAAGTTCCAGGTCGCTCAGAATATGAATACATATAACCAAAATTATATTTTACATATTCCATTAAACTCATCGTGTCCTGATGATCTTGTTCCGTTTCTGTTGGAAAACCGGCAATCATATCTTGTGAAATCGAAGCATTTGGAATAATTGCTCTGATTTTATCAATCAAAATCATGTATTCTTCACGAGTGTGCAAACGATTCATTTCTTTTAGAATTCTGTTGCTTCCAGACTGAACAGGCAAGTGTATGTGTTTGCAAATATTTGGATATTTGGCAATAACATGCAAAATACTTTCATGCATATCCTGCGGATTAGAAGTCGAAAATCTGATTCTCATTTTTGGGAAACCTACTGCAACCATTTCAAGCAATTGATCGAAATCTACGGCCGTTGCTTTTTGCATTTCAGAGGCGTTTACAAAATCTTTTTTCAAACCGCCGCCGTACCAAAGATAACTGTCAACGTTTTGACCTAAAAGTGTAATCTCCTTAAAGCCTTTATCCCATAAATCCTGAATTTCTTTCATGATACTTTGTGGCTCACGGCTACGCTCACGTCCGCGTGTAAAAGGTACAACGCAAAACGTACACATATTGTCGCAACCACGGGTAATCGAAACCAAAGCTGTAATTCCGTTGCTCATCAAACGAACCGGTGAAATATCTCCGTATGTTTCCTCTTTCGATAAAATGACATTGATAGCGTCACGGCCTTCTTCAACTTCTGCCAATAAATTGGGTAGATCTTTGTAAGCATCAGGACCAACAACAAGGTCGACTATTTTTTCTTCCTCTAGAAACTGACTTTTCAAACGTTCGGCCATACAGCCTAGAACGCCTACTTTCATTTTCGGGTTAATACGTTTTACTGCATTATATTTTTCCAGACGTTTACGAATAGTCTGTTCTGCCTTATCTCGAATCGAGCAGGTATTTACCAGAACCAAGTCTGCTTCTTCAAGAGTTTGAGTAGTATTATATCCGTTAATCGATAAAATGGAAGCTACGACCTCACTGTCCGAAAAATTCATCGCACAACCGTAACTTTCTATAAAAAGTTTTTTTGTATTCTCAGGCTTATTCTCCAAAACAAGACTTTCACCCTGTTTGCTTTCTTCAATAATCTTTTCCATTGTATAATTTCAAAGTGCAAAGATAACGCAAAAGGTATAATTGTGACAAGATGGCAGGAAAAAGATTTTAGAATTCTGTCCCGAAGCCTCGGGATAGATTTTAGATAGGTTTATAGCGCCTATAGAAGCCTTTTCTTTAATAAACTTAGTTTCAGATTAAAGGATTAAAAAAGATTCTCAAAGCTTAGCGAACTTTCTCTGAAAATTTTCAGCTCAAATTAAACTTAGCAAACTTTGTGTAAAACCTTTGCGGCCTCTGCGGTAAAATTTTAGTGTTTCCAAAAGCATGTAGTATATAAATAATCTAAAAGCTAAAGTCTGAAGCTACAATTTAAAATTCCTTCTAAGAAGTTTACTGTTAAAAAAAGAGCATATCTGAATCGTACTTTCTTTAAAAGTTATACCTATATATATAATGCATTACTTTACAGATAAATCTGCAATTTTTGGAAACATAATATCAAAATACCTCAAAAATGCATTATCGGGGTTGATATTTAAAAAAAACTTCTACTTTTGTTGCAGAAAAATAGATCAATGGCAAAGAATTTAGTAATAGTGGAATCACCTGCAAAGGCGAAAACGATAGAGAAATTTCTAGGAAGTGATTTTCAGGTCGAGTCTAGTTATGGACACATAGCCGACTTACCATCAAAGGAAATAGGGGTAGATGTTGAAAATGGATTTAAACCTAAATACGAAGTTTCTCCTGATAAAAAAGCCTTAGTAAGTAAATTAAAGACACTATCTAAAAATGCCGAAATGGTTTGGCTAGCAAGCGATGAGGACCGCGAAGGAGAAGCTATTTCATGGCACTTGGCGGAAGAATTAAAACTAGATGTAAAAAAAACCAAACGAATTGTTTTTCACGAGATTACCAAATCTGCGATTCTTAAAGCAATCGAGAATCCACGAGAAATTGATTATAATTTAGTAAATGCACAACAGGCACGTCGTGTTTTGGATCGTTTAGTAGGTTATGAATTATCTCCGGTTTTATGGAGAAAAATTAAAGGAGGACTTTCTGCCGGACGTGTACAGTCAGTTTCTGTTCGTTTGATTGTAGAAAGAGAACGCGAAATCCAGAATTTCAACGCAGTTGCCAGTTATTCTGTTGTTGCAGAATTCGTAAATGAGGCAGGGAAAGCTTTTAAAGCTAAATTGCCAAAAAATTTCAATACTAAAAAAGAAGCCGAAGATTTCTTAAAACAAAACATCGGATCACAATATAAGGTAGCAGATTTAGAAACTAAACCTACCAAAAAATCTCCAACAGCACCATTTACAACTTCTACATTGCAACAAGAAGCTGCAAGAAAATTGTATTTGCCGGTAGGAATCACCATGCAGCTTGCACAGCGTTTGTACGAAGCCGGACTTATTACTTATATGAGAACGGATAGTGTGAACCTTTCTAAAGATGCAATGGATGCTGCCGAAGCTGAAATTATAAAATCATACGGAAAAGAGTTTTCAAAACCTCGAACTTTTGCCAATAAAAGCAAAGGAGCACAAGAAGCGCACGAAGCAATTCGTCCGACGGATATGTCGCGTCATACCGTAAATATTGATCGTGATCAGGCTCGTTTGTATGATTTGATCTGGAAAAGAACGTTAGCGTCTCAAATGAGTGATGCACAATTAGAAAGAACAAATGTAAAAATTGAAGCTAATAATCACGATGAGCTTTTTACAGCTTCAGGAGAAGTTTTACTTTTTGAGGGTTTCCTTAAAGTATATCTTGAAGGGCACGATGATGATGAGGAAGAACAAGAAGGAATGCTGCCTGCATTAAAAGTAAACGAAAAGTTAGTAAACAATTATATTACGGCTACAGAAAGATATTCAAGGCCACCGGCTCGTTATACAGAAGCATCTTTGGTGAAAAAATTAGAAGAATTAGGAATTGGACGTCCGTCTACGTACGCACCAACTATTTCGACTATCATCAACAGAAATTATGTTGAAAAAGGAACTCTTGAAGGTCAGGAACGTAATTATACGCAACTTACTTTGCAAACTGGTAAAGTTGGAGAGAAGTTGCTGAAAGAAAATACAGGTTCTGATAAAGGAAAATTAGTTCCAACAGATATCGGAACAATTGTTACTGATTTCTTGGTTAAAAATTTCGGAAATATTCTTGATTATAATTTTACAGCAAAAGTAGAACAGGATTTTGACGAAATTGCCGAAGGAAATATTGACTGGGCAACCATGATGCAGGAATTCTACAATAAATTCCACCCAAATGTAAAAGAAGTTGAAGCTAACGCAGAACGTGAAAGTGGAGAAAGAATTTTGGGTAAAGATGCTGACGGAAGACAAGTATCTGTACGTTTAGGAAAATTTGGACCAATGGCTCAAATTGGAGAAGCTGACGATGAAGATAAAAAGTTTGCAAGCTTAATGTCTGATCAGAATATTGGAAACATTACACTTGAAGAAGCTTTAAATTTATTCTTGCTTCCTAAAAGTTTAGGAGAATATAAAGGAGAAGAAGTAGAAGTAAGTAATGGTCGTTATGGACCTTACGTACGTCACGGAAGTGTTTTTATTTCATTGCCAAGAGGAGAAGATCCGCTTGGAGTTGCTAAAGAAAGAGCACAGGAATTAATTGACGAAAAAGCACTTGCTGATGCGCCAATTGCAATATATAAAGGAGAAGCAGTTCAAAAAGGTGTGGGGCGTTTTGGTCCTTTCATTAAATGGAACGGTCTTTTTGTAAACGTAAGCAAAAAATACAATTTTGATAATTTATCGCAACAAGATGTTGAAGAATTAATTGAAGATAAATTACAGAAAAATATAGATAAAGTTCTTCACAATTGGGAAGACGAAGGAATTTTGGTTGAAAAAGCGCGTTGGGGTCGTTCGGTGATTACAAAAGGTAAGATCAAAATTGAATTAAGCAAAGATGTTGATGCTACACAATTGACATTGGCTCAGGTTCAGGAAATGATTGCAGCTAAAACTCCGGCAAAGAAAACACCAGCAAAAAAAGCAACAACCGCAAAAAAAGCACCGGCTAAAAAAGCAGCTGCAAAAAAGAAATAAAAAATGGAATTTGATTTTCTAGAACCAGTTAACGAAGGAATTTTAAAATTCATTAGTTCGTTGTCTTCTCAAGAATTGGGTAGCAAAATTGTTTTGCACACACAGGATCAGTTTCCGGATATTAGCAAAATTACTATTGCTATTGTTGGAGTTTTAGAAGATCGTAGAAATATTGATATCGTTAATGAAGTAAACCTGACGGCTGTTCGTAAAAAGCTTTATGGCATGTTTCCAGGTAATTGGGATGCGTCTATTGCTGACTTAGGAGATATTCTTGCAGGCGATTCTGTAGAGGATACTTATTTTGCACTTAAGAAGGTAACTTCGGCATTAATTAAGAACAAAGTGATTCCTATAGTCCTGGGAGGTTCACAGGATTTAACCTATGCTTTGTATCGTGCTTATGATGATTTAGAGCAAATGGTTAATATGGTTGCTGTGGATAACAGATTTGATTTTGGCAAGGAAAATGAGACGGTTTCTGCCAATTCATATCTTACAAAAATCATAATTGATGAGCCAAATAACCTTTTTAATTATTGTAATATCGGTTATCAAACCTATTACAATTCTCAGGAAGAAATTGATTTGATAGAAAAATTGTTCTTTGATGCATACCGATTAGGTGAAATTTCGAATAATATAGCTCTGGCAGAACCTGTTTTTAGAGATGCTGATTTAGTTAGTATCGATTTGAATTCTGTAAAATCATCGGCTTCGGGTAATAATATTAATTTTGAACCTAATGGTTTTAATGGTAAAGAGATCTGTGCTTTAGCAAGATACGCGGGAATTAGCGATAAAGTTTCGTCATTTGGAATCTTTAATCACAATAATACCGTATATGAGTCTGCAATGATTGCGCAAATTATTTGGTATTTTATAGAAGGGTATCATTATCGTTCTAAAGAGTATCCTTTTGGAAGCAGAACGAACTATTTGAAATATATAGTTCCAATGGAAGATGAAGAATTAATTTTTTATAAAAGTGACAAAACTGATCGTTGGTGGATCGAAATTCCATTTGAATCAAATGGTCACAATAAATTGAAAAGAAATACGTTATTACCCTGTTCTTATGACGAATATTTGTGCGCTTGCAACCAAGAATTGCCGGAAAGATGGTGGAAAGCGCAGAGAAAAAACGCTTTGTAGAGCAAAAATTTAACGAAAATCAGAAAAATAGAATTTTTGTAAAAAATTGTTAAATAAATTTAGTAAGTTAATATTTATAAAATATAAAATTTAACGTTTTACGTCGGTTTTTTGCGTTAGTTTATCGACAAAATATTTTTTTTTTATTTTATTTAACATTATTTTTGAACGGTGAAATAAATTTCGTGAGTAGTGTTGTTTTTTTAATAAATAATAAATACGTTTACGGACTTATAATAATGAATAGATAATCCCAAATTTATATGAAGAAGTTTATTGCATTTGCAGCAATTTTAACACTAGTAATCGGCTGTGGTAAGTCAGGTGACAAAGGAGAGTTAGTTGGTGTTACAGGAGGGAAATGGCATCCCGAAAAGCCATATGGAATGACTTTGGTTCCAGGCGGATCTTTTATCATGGGTAAATCAGATGCTGATTTAGCTAATGTTGAGGATGCTCCAACTAAAACTGTAACAGTTCGTTCGTTTTACATGGATGAAACTGAAATCACTAACAGTGAGTATCGTCAATTTGTAGAATGGGTAAAAGATTCTACAATGAGAGTGCGTTTGGCTATTTTAGCTGATGAAACTGGTCAAAAAGCATCGTCAGATGGTAAAGGTAAAAAAGCTGGAAGTATTGCTGATTATGCATTTAACGATTCTGAGCCAGATAAAATGACGGCTTACGATAAGTATATGTATGATAACTACTATAGCGTTGGAACAAAAGATGATCCTTATGCTGGTAGAAAATTAAACAAAAAAGTTAAGTTAATTAAAGATACAAAAGGTTATCCGGATGAGTATTATACTGAGGTAATGGACTCTATGTATTTACCAATTGAAGAATCATATAATGGTTTAAGAACAGTTGATGTAAATAAATTGAAATTCCGTTATTCTTGGATGGATATCCAGGCTGCAGCAAAAGCTAAAGTTGGAAAAAGAAAAGACTTTGTAAAAACAGAACAAGTGAGAATTTATCCTGATACTACAGTATGGATTAAGGATTTTGCTTACTCATATAATGAGCCAATGCATAATGATTATTTCTGGCACAAAGCTTACGGAGATTACCCTGTTGTTGGAGTTACATGGAAACAAGCAAAAGCATTTTGTGCTTGGAGAACTTTAAATAAAAACAGCTACATTAAATCTAAGAAAAAAGGACGTGACTTAGTAAACTCTTTCAGATTGCCAACTGAGGCAGAATGGGAGTATGCTGCAAGAGGAGGTCTGGAATCTGCTACTTATCCTTGGGGAGGTCCTTATACTAAAAGTGACAGAGGTTGTTTCTTAGCAAACTTTAAACCAAGCAGAGGAGATTATGCTGCTGATGAAGCTTTGTATACAGTTGAGGCTAAATCATATGAAGTAAATGGTTACGGATTATACAACATGGCAGGAAACGTTTCAGAATGGACGGATTCAGCTTATAATCCAAATGCTTACGAATATGTTTCTACAATGAACCCTAACGTAATTGATGGAAACAACCAAAGAAAAGTGGTTCGTGGAGGATCTTGGAAAGACGTTGCTTACTTCCTACAAGTAAGTACTCGTGATCACGAATACGCGGATTCTGCTAGAAGTTATATTGGTTTCAGAACTGTACAAGATTACATGGGAACTCAAGTAACGGGCGGAAAAAAGAAAAAGTAAATTATAATTAAATCAATAACCAAATCGAATCTATTTTAAATTAAAACCTAAAAAAAAATTATCATTATGGCATTATTAAGTAAAAAAGCAATGAATTTCGCTTATGGTATGGGAGCGGCAGTAGTAATCGTTGGAGCATTATTCAAAATTACTCACTTTGAAATTGGACCATTAACAGGTACTGTAATGCTTTCTGTGGGATTATTAACTGAAGCGTTAATCTTTGCCCTTTCTGCTTTCGAACCAGTTGAAGATGAATTAGACTGGACACTTGTTTACCCGGAATTAGCTAACGGACAAGCTAGACAAAAATCTGACAAAGTAGAAACTCCTTCTGATGCTCAAGGATTATTGTCTCAAAAATTAGACGTAATGTTAAAAGAAGCTAAAATTGACGGTGAGTTAATGTCAAGTTTAGGAAACAGCATCAAAAATTTCGAATCAGCTGCTAAAGGAATTGCTCCTACTGTAGATTCAATCGCTTCTACTAAAAAATATAGCGAAGAATTATCTATGGCTGCTGCTCAAATGGAATCATTAAACAGCTTATACAAAGTTCAATTAGAAAGTGCTTCAAGAAATGCTGAAGCTAATAAAGAAATTGCTGACAATGCATCTAAATTAAAAGAACAAATGCAATCTATGACTGCAAACATTGCTTCTTTAAACAGTGTTTACGGTGGTATGCTTTCTGCAATGAGTAACAAAGGATAATTAGTTTTTGACTATTATATTAAAATTATTAATAAGAACTAATTAGAAAAAAATGGCAGGAGGAAAATTAACCCCTAGACAGAAGATGATTAACCTGATGTATCTGGTTTTCATCGCAATGTTGGCAATGAACGTATCGAAAGAAGTAATTTCTGCTTTTGGTTTGATGAATGAAAAATTTGAAGATGCAAACACTTCTTCAGTTGCAACAAACACTTCATTATTGACATCTTTAGATCAAAAAGCTGCTGAAGCAAAAGGAGAATTCGCTATTGCTGCAGTAACTGCTCACAAAGTAGAAGCTATCTCAAAAGGATTTTATGATTATATAGCAACTTTAAAGGCTCAATCTATCAAAGGTTTTGAAGTAGAAAAAGAAACTGGAAAATTGCCATATGAGGCAATGGATAGAGGAGATAATATCGACGACTGGTTCACAGGAGACGGTTACACTAAAAAAGGTAACGATATTATTGCTGCAATTCAAAAATACAAAGCAGACATGAAAGCTGCTTTAGGAACAGATAAAAAATATGCTCCAATTATCGCAGAGATTGAAAAAAAATTCGATGTTTCTGATGTAAAAAATAAAGAAGGTGTAAAACAAAAATACTTAGATTACCACTTTAAAGGTTTCCCTGCAATTGCTTCGGCTGCAAAACTTTCAACTTGGCAAAATGACGTTAAAAAAGCTGAAACTGATGTTTACAACAGTGCTCTAGGAAAAGCTGCGGTTGCTGCTGCTTCTTACAGTAATTATCAAGCGATCGTTGTTTTAGATAAAAATGCTTATTTCCAAGGAGAAAAAGTAACTGGTAAAGTAGTTTTAGGTCGTTATGACGAAAATACAAAACCAACTTCATTCCAAGGTCCTGGACAAATTGTTAACGGACAAGCTGTTATTTCATTAACTGCAGGTGGTGTTGGAGAGCAAGATATTAATGGACAATTTACATTCTTAGAGGATGGTAAAAACATTCCACTTAAATTTGCTGGAAAATATGTTGTAGTACCAAGACCTAACTCAGCTACTATTTCTGCTGATAAAATGAATGTTGTTTATAGAGGAGTTGTTAACCCAATTTCTGTATCTTTTGCTGGTGTTGATGCTAACAAAATTGTTGCAAGCGCGCCAGGATTAGCTTCTGCTGGTAAACCAGGTAAATATAACATGAGCCCGGGTCAAGGAACAGAAGCTACAATTTCTGTTACCGGAACATTACCAAACGGAGATAAAGTTACAGATAAGAAAACATTTAGAATTAAAGGTATTCCTGGACCAACAGGTACAATTAGAGGTGAAATGGGTGTTGTTAAAGGGCCTAAATCTAACTTAGAAATTGCTACAATTGGTGCTAAATTACTTGATTTTGATTTCGAAGTTGGTTTAGATGTTGTTGGATTTAACTTAAAAGTTACTGGACAACCTACAGTTGTTGTAACTGGAAACAGATTAAATGCACAATGCAAACAAATTCTTTCAAGAGCTGGAAAAGGAGATCAGGTTACTATTTCTGAAATTAAAACTAAACTTGTTGGAGCTGGTAGTTATTTATTACCAAGAACTGCTCCGGTAATTTACGAAATACAATAATAAAGTAGGTAAAACTACGTTCAATATCTTATAATGATACCACGATGAAAGTAAGAAATTTTTTAATAGCTATTGTTTCTATTGCAGGAGGATTTGCTGCTAACGCGCAATCTAATTTGCTTAATGCAAAAACACCTGCACAAATAGGACTTAAGACTCCTGCACAGCTTATCTCAGATAATGACAAACCGTTAGCTTACGGTTATGTAGATGACAGAGATGTATTGATGGGAAAAACTACTTGGGAAATCATTGATTTGAATGAGAAAATTAATTTTCCATTATACTTTCCGGTAGATACTGCTAACATTGGTGCTGACAGACGTTCATTATACGACGTTTTGACTAAAGCTATGAAAAATGGCAAGATAACTGAAGTGTACTCTGATAGTTATTTCAATACTAAAAAATCTTTGAAAGATATTGAAGGTTCATTATCTCGTATTGATACAACAGATGCTGGTAGAGAGTTAATCAATCAATATCCTGATGACTACAAAACACGTGTTGTGAAGAAAAAAGTAGTTACTGGTACTGGTAAAAAGAAAGTGGTTACTTATGTTGATGAAACAGTTGGGCCAACAAGAACAGTTCCTGCTGAGTATGTCTTAAGACAGGATCTTACTTCTGCAGATGTTACACAATACAAAATTAAAGGATATTGGTATTTTGACAAACGTCAAAGTGAATTGAAGTATCGTTTATTAGGTATTTGTCCTGTAACTCCGGACGTTTATACTATGAACAGTGACGAAAAGGATTATATTGAGTTGTTCTGGATTTTCTATCCTAATTCAAGAGAAGCTTTGCATGAAGCAAAAGCTTTTAACGATAGCAATTCAGCATTACCAATTTCTTTCGATCAAATTTTAAATTCAAGACGTTTTAATGCTGTTGTCTACAAAGAAGAAAACTTGTACGGAGATCGCGAGATCAAAGAATACATGAAGGATAACGCACAAAATCAATTGTTAGAATCTGAGAGAGTGAAAGAGAAAATCCGTAACTTCGAGCAAGATATGTGGAACTACTAAGTTCTAAATCAAAATTTTATAAAAAACTCTTACTATATTTGTAGTAAGAGTTTTTTTTTGCCCCATCTTAATTAAAATTATTGATACCTGAAATTGGTTGGATTTTTTAATCCTTAATTCCCTTTTGGAGAAATTGTTAAATTTTATTGTTTTTTTATTTATGTAGGAAAAATAACAATAAAATATGTAATTTTACGTTTGAAATGTTTTAACGATATGATGATGGATATAAAGAAAATTTTAGTTGCTATTATATGGGTCTTAGGAAGTTTTGTTTCTAATGCACAGTCGAATTTGCTTAACGCAAAAACAGCTGATCAAATTGGGCAAAAAAGCCCTGCTCAGCTTATTTCAGACAATGACAAACCATTGTCATATGGTTATGTTGACGACAGGGATGTTTTAATGGGAAAGACAGTTTGGGAAATTATTGATTTAAACGAAAAAATCAACTTTCCATTATATTTTCCCGTAGATTCTGCTAATATTGGTCCAGACAGACGTTCCTTGTATGATGTTTTGACTAAAGCTATGAGAGAGGGGAAAATAACAGAAGTGTATTCTGATAGTTATTTTAATACCAAAAAAACTTTAAAAGATATTCAAGGTTCATTATCTCGTGTTGACACAACAGATGCGGGTAGAGAACTGATTAATCAATATCCTGATGATTATAGGACACGAGTAGTGAAGAAAAAAGTAGTAACAGGAACAGGTAAAAAGAAAGTCGTAACCTATGTTGATCAAACTATAGGGCCAACACGAACGGTCCCTGCTGAATATATCTTAAGACAAGATCTTACAGCAGCAGATGTTACACAATATAAAATTAAAGGATATTGGTATTTTGACAAACGTCAAAGTGAGTTAAAATATCGTTTATTAGGTATTTGCCCTGTAACTCCGGACGTTTATACCATGAATAGTGACGAAAAGGATTATATTGAATTATTTTGGGTTTTCTTCCCAGATGCACGGGTTGCATTGCATGAAGCAAAAGCTTTTAATGATGCTAATTCGGCTGTACCAATTTCTTTTGATCAGATATTGAATTCAAGGCGATTTAATGCAGTTATCTATAAAGAAGAAAATATGTATGGAGATCGTGAGATCAAACAATATATAAGAGATGATGCGCAAAGTCAATTGTTTGAATCTGAAAGAGTAAAAGAGAAAATACGTAATTTTGAGCAAGATATGTGGAACTACTAAGTCTCTATATACATTATAACAAAAACTCTTAGTACTTTTGTATTAAGAGTTTTTTTTCTTTTACCTATTACAATATGTTTGATTATTTAATTGTCGGATCTGGATTAGCCGGAATTTCATTTGCTGAAATAGCCCTTAAAAACAATAAATCTATTTTAGTAATGGATAATAAATCGCAAGCTTCTTCAAGAGTTGCTGGTGGTTTGTATAATCCGGTTATTTTAAAACGTTTCAGTGAAGTTTGGAATGCAGAAGAACAATTGACTTTAATGGACGAATTTTACAATGATATTGAAAGAAAGCTACAAACGAAATTTAATTTCAGGCTTCCTATTTTAAGGAAGTTTTTTTCGATTGAAGAGCAAAATAACTGGTTTGCTGCTTCGGATAAAAAAAATCTGGCACCTTTTTTATCTACAAAAATAATTTCTAAAAAATATAGTGGTATTGACTCTCCATACGATTATGGAGAAGTATTGCATACAGGATATGTAGACACGGCATTATTATTAGATACCTATAAGAAATACTTACAAGAAAATAATCTATTAGTTGAGGAATCTTTTGACTCTCTCTACGTTGAATTTTTTGATTACGGAATTCAATACAAAAATATAAAAGCCCGCAATATTATTTTTGCAGAAGGCTTTGGATTACATAAAAATGCTTTTTTTAATTACTTGCCTTTGGATGGAACAAAAGGTGAACTACTTGTTATAAAAGCACCCGATTTGGACCTTAATGTTATTGTAAATACCAGTGTATTTATATTGCCAATGGGTAATGACTTGTTTAAAGTAGGAGCAACTTATAATTGGCAGGACAAAACCGATTTACCAACTGAAGAAGGAAAACAGGAGCTTATTGATCGTATTAAAGAAATTCTGATGTGTGATTTTGAAATCATACAGCATTTTGGTGGAGTTCGACCAACGGTTAAAGACAGAAGACCTTTGATTGGGACTCATCATGAACGTAAATCGCTGCATATTCTTAACGGATTAGGAACGCGCGGCGTAATGCTTGGACCAGCTATGGCAAAAGCTTTATTTGATAATATTGAAAATGATATTCCTTTAAGTCCTGAAATTGATATTAAAAGATTTCATAAAAAATATTTGAAAACGCTTATTTATGACCAGCCTTAGGATCGTACGAAACAAACATATTAATGTATAAGTTTCTTGAAAGCCTTAAAACGAAAGGGAATAGCACAATTAATGAGATGACGATGGTCAGAAATGATTGTTCTATAGTGACTCCAAAAAATACAAATGAAACAATAAAAGCCGCAATTCCCACAGCAACATTCAATCCGTAACTTACATACATTGCACCGTAAAAAAACGATGGTTCAATCTGATATTTTAATCCACAATGACTGCAATGATCGTTCATTTTTAGAACTTTAGTCAAATGAAGCGGATTTTTGTCTAAATACATACTTTCTTTTTGACATTTTGGACAACTTCCTGTTAAAATACTATTTAGTTTGGATCCTTTTTTTAACATTTGCAAAAAATTAATATTTCCCATTGATTTGGGAATGTAAATTTACAAAATCAATTAGTTATAAAATAACAATACATGCTTAATATACATAATTTATCGGTTTCTTTCGGAGGTACTTATTTGTTTGAAGAAGTAACTTTTCGGTTAGGTGCCGGTGATCGGGTAGGACTTGTTGGAAAAAATGGTGCAGGAAAATCTACCATGCTTAAAATGTTAGCAGGAGATTTTGCTCCTGACTCTGGAGTTATTTCTCAGGAGAAAGATATCAGGATGGGGTTTTTACGTCAGGATATCGATTTCGAACAAGGAAGAACCGTTCTTGAAGAAGCTTACGAAGCTTTTACAGAGATAAAAATTGTTGAAAAAAAACTGGAACAAATTAATCACCAATTGGTTACCAGAACCGATTATGAAAGTGAAGAATACAGCCAGATCATCGAGGATTTATCAGATTACACACACCGTTTTGAACTTTTAGGAGGTTATAATTATGTAGGTGATACGGAAAAAATTCTTTTGGGATTAGGTTTCAAAAGAGAAGTTTTTAACAACCAAACTGAAACATTTTCAGGAGGTTGGAGAATGCGTATCGAATTAGCGAAATTATTACTTCAGTCAAATGATGTATTGCTTCTCGATGAGCCAACCAATCACTTAGATATCGAAAGTATCATTTGGTTAGAAGGTTTCCTTCGCAATTATCCTGGTGTTGTGGTGATTGTATCACACGATAAAATGTTTTTGGATAATGTTACGAATCGTACGATCGAAATTTCATTAGGAAAAGCATACGATTTTAACAAGCCTTATTCTCAATATTTAGAATTGCGTCATGAAATTCGTGAGAAACAATTAGCTACTCAAAAGAATCAGGCTAAGAAAATTGAAGAAACAGAAAAATTAATCGAGAAATTCCGTGCAAAAGCTTCAAAAGCTTCAATGGCGCAATCATTGATTAAAAAACTAGATAAAGTAGAAAGAATTGAAGTTGATGAAGACGACAATTCTGTAATGAATATATCTTTTCCGGTTTCAAAAGAACCTGGAAGAGTGGTTGTTGAAGCTGAACATGTAACTAAAGCTTACGGCGATAAAGTTATTTTAAAAGATATCGATTTATTGGTAGAACGCGGAAGCAAAATTGCTTTTGTTGGTCAAAACGGACAAGGAAAGTCAACCTTCATTAAAGCTATTGTAAATGAGTTTGAATATCAGGGAAACATCAAATTAGGCCACAATGTTCAATTAGGTTATTTTGCTCAAAATCAGGCAGAATATCTGGATGGCGAAATTACATTACTACAAACAATGGAAGATGCCGCAATGGACACCAACAGATCTAAAGTACGTGATATGTTAGGTTCGTTTTTATTCCGTGGCGATGATGTCGAGAAAAAAGTAAAAGTACTTTCAGGAGGCGAGCGTAACCGTTTGGCACTTTGTAAGTTGTTGTTGCAGCCAATCAACGTTTTGTTGATGGATGAGCCTACGAACCACTTAGATATCAAATCTAAAAACGTTTTAAAAGCAGCCTTGCAAAAATTTGGAGGAACTTTATTATTGGTTTCTCACGATAGAGATTTTTTGCAAGGAATGTCGAACATTGTTTATGAATTTAAAGATCAAAAGATAAAAGAATATTTAGGAGATATCAATTATTTCTTAGAACAGCGCAATCTTGAAAACATGCGCGAAGTCGAGAAAAAAGACGTTGCTAAAGCGGCTGCTCCAAAAGAAACCAATAAAGCTTCATACGAAGACCAGAAAAAAGGAAAAGCACTTCAAAACAAATTAAGCAAAGTAGAAAGTCAAATCAAACAATTAGAAAAAGACATTCAGCACGACGATAAATTGCTGGCTTCTAATTACGACAAACATATCGAAGACGCTTCGTTTTTTACAGCATACAATAAAAAGAAAAAAGACCTTGACCAATTACTTTTAGACTGGGAAGTGGTTCAGGAAGAGATTGATAATTTTAATGCTTAATTAATTTTCAGTATCAGTTTCAGTTTTTTGAAATGAGATTTCATTATATAAACCTTTATTGAAGTTTTGAACTTTGATAAAGGTTTTTTTATGATTTTCAGGAGCTAATCCAGCTTTCCGTTACATCCCGATAGCTATTGGGACGCTAAAAAAAACTATTTTTCTAAGCCATAAAACGAGATTCCGCTGGTCGCTGTTTTCCGGCAAGAAAAATTAGTTTTTTTAGCTCTGGACTTTTCACTTCAATCTCGGCTAGAATGCTGAGAGTTGTCATTTCGAGGAACGAGAAATCACACACGGAACTCTACAAAGATTGGCGATTTTGATTGAGAAGTTTCTAGTGTGATTTCTCCTCCGTGGAAATGACAAACTGCACGAAAACATTCTTATGAAAATGATTTGCCTAGCCCCGATAGAAGTGGAAATCCTTTTGTGGTGGTCCCGATAGCTATCGGGAGCCACAAAAGATTGAAACGGATAGCGGGATTAGCTCCTGAAAAAGAGCTTATCATAGCCACATAACAAAAAAAGAATAAAAGACAAAAGGAGAATAAAACCCGCGTCATCCACGTTCCAATAAAAACATGAAACCTGAAACAAATTAAACTCACTTAATAATCCCAATAGATTTAGAATGCATAATTGCCTCACTGCTATCTTTAAAATAACAAACTGAAACTTCTAGATTTTCTAAATTTTTCAAAATAGTCTTCGTAGCTTCTTTTTTACGTTTGCCGGTTTGTCTAATATAAACCGCTTTTACCGTTACGGGAAATATTTTGCAAATACGCTCATATAAAATCGGATCATGTTGCGAATCGTCTCCCAATAAAACATATTTAAGATTGGGGTAAAACTCTAAAACATGTTTTATTTTATCAAATTTATGATCGTGGTTTCCTCTTCCACTCATAAAAAAATCTGTAACGCCGCGTTTAATATCTTTCAATAAAATAACAGCTCTTGGTAATTGATGTATTTTGGTGAATCTTGTAATAAATTGATACAAATTCCATTCACTGCTCGAAATATAAAAAAAGGCATTTTGCTCGTCTTTATTATTTCTTCCGGCTGAGCTTAAGGCTTGATAATGTGGAACAACATCTTTAAATACTTTTCTATCATTTACATTTTTAAACAAAAGAATATATATTTTTTTGAATATATTTTGTGTGTGTGAAATTAAAAAAGTGTCATCAATATCAGATATAATCCCTAAGTTTCCATCGTGAGGATGAATAAAACTTCCTTTTGCTGTTATAATTTCTGATTTATACTTTATAAGCACTTCATATTCCATCCATCCAAAGTCAATTTTTTTTTCTATCGGAATACAAAATTTAAAATAACCATCGTCTAATGTTTTTGAATGTATTTCCTGATTGTCGAATTTTAGATAAACATCATGATTTTTAATGGTTTTTATTCTGAACTGATTGATTATTGATTTGGCATTTTTCAGGTTTTTTTTCTGAAAATCATATTCATAAGTCCTTTTAAAAACGTGTCCCATTACAATTAATTCTTGTTCATTAGCATAACCGCGATATAATTGTAGGATTGGTTTCATTAATTGTGTATTTTTATGTAGACTGTAAATTAATTATTTTAATCGGTTTAAAAAATAAAATTTTGAAAAAGAATATCATATTTGTTGTAAACCCAATTTCGGGAGATCTGGATAAAACAGATTTAATAGAAGCCGTACAAGAGTTTGCAACTACAAATCATTTTGATCTTGAAGTTTATGAAACTACAGGCAAAAGCGATTTAAGACAAATACAATCACTTTATGATCAATATAAGCCAGAACGAATTATTGTTGCCGGAGGTGACGGGACCATAAAAATGGTTGCCGAAGCGATGGAAGATCACGACATTATCATTGGAATTTTGCCTGCAGGATCTGCAAATGGCCTGTCTGTTGATTTAAGTTTGCCGACAACGATCGAGGAAAACCTAAAAATTGCCTTTCTCAATCATTATATCGAAATGGATATGATTTGTATTAACGGCAAAAAAAGTATCCATTTAAGCGATATTGGAATCAATGCTGACTTGGTAAAAAATTACGAACAAAGTAATCTACGCGGAATTTGGGGTTATGCGTTGCAAGCCTACACAACTTTAGTTGAATCTGCCGCACCTTTTGTAGCAACGATTACAGCGAATAAAGAAACAGTGGAACATACAGCCAGAATTATTGTAATTGCCAATTCGCAGAAATACGGAACAGGCGTTACGATCAATCCAAATGGCGCTATGAACGATGGCAGATTTGAATTGGTGATTTTAAAAAGTCTGGATGTATTATTGCTCGGAAAAATTATTACCGGAAATATGCCTCTGGATTCAGATGATGTGGTAATTATCTCGACAGATAAAGCGACTATAAAAACGGATTATCCGGTTAATTTTCAAATTGATGGAGAATATTGCGGTGCTCAAACTAATTTAGAAATTCATATTTTACACAAACAAATGAAAATTGCGGTTCCTTAACTAATTTCTTTATACGGATTTCGCTCTTTCCAATCGGTTTTTGGTTCTAAATAATCGAATAATTTACCAATGTTTTTATTAATTAACGCATTAGTATGTGTAATTAAGCCGTACATTTTTAATGGTTTTGCACCAACAGAACTTTTTATTTCAAGGGCTGTTCGTGCAAAAACTATTTCAGTAAAACCCTGATTGATAGAATAGGCAATCATGTCGTAAAGCATATTAAGATATAGCATTTTTTCACGCTGAATACTTTCGTCGTAGCCCAGGAAATAAGTATCCATTACAGCTCCGTTTTTGATTAAAGTATTAAAACCGATTAGTTTTCCATCTAAAAAATAACCGTAAAAAAGAAAATTCTCTTTCATGATTTCCTTAAAAGTGCTGAAATGATTTTTAGCCAGAAAGAAAGTGTTGAAAGGTGCATTTTTGGCGACATGGGAATAAAGATCATAAATCACATTTTCATGTTTGATAATCTCTGCCAAAGGCATTTTCCTTTTTTCGATGCCGTCCATTTTTTTTCTTGCACGTTTATATTGATCCCGATATTTTTTAGAGAGCGCATCAATATAATCTTGTTCTGATTTCCAGTTTTTATTGATTTCAAAAATCATATTAGGCTGAGTTGAAAATGTAAAATTATTTTTAAATTCAGCTTTTAATGGTTCTATTTCACTTTCTGTAAAATCTTTTATGCTGGTAATATGCACTTTTTTGCCAATTGACTTAAGTTCTTTTTTAAGTTCGTTAATGGCTTTATGGAGTGTTTTAATAATTTTAGACTGATTTACATTTTCGACAAATGAAAATGCATTTTGGCCAGTCAGCATATTGTTGCCAATAAATAAAACATGTGACGCAAATTTTTTGAAGGCAAAATTGCGTACAGATGTTTTTAAACATTGGTCACGTTCGCCAAAAGATTCCAGTTTTTCTGTAAACAGAAATTGGGTTAAAGCAATTCCAACTAATTTTTCGCTTTTAAAAATTCCGATAAAATGGCAAATCATATTTACCGGAGAAGATTTTTCGAGCACTTCGAGGTATTCCCGAGTTAAGAAAATGTTTTTAGTTGCAAGCGAATTCCATTCTAAGGGTAGTAATGATGCGCTTTTATATATTTGAAAAGAATAAGTTGTATTCAAGAGTAATTGCTAATTTGTTCAAAATTAGATAATATTTATAATAACAGGACTTGTTTAAGTTATTATTAAGAAAAACCCGTTTAAGATTTACTTTAAACGGGTTTTGATTTTTATATTTTTAAGCAAATGCACAAATAATACCCCCCATTAAAGTTAGTGTAACAAGCCAGTATCCGGCATGAATAAAAATGTATTTCCATGATTTTCTTTCAAACAATCCATTAATTCCAATTACTGGAAAAGCAAAAAACAGACCGGATATAAACCCATGAAGTGCTCCATGTTTAAAAGTACGATAAGCCATTCCGTAATCTGTCATAAATGCTTGAAATGATGGTTTTGCGCTATCTATCATTGGTGGTCCGCCAACCATTCCAATAGCTCCAGACTGGTGAATTGTTAATGACATAAGTGTCATTGTAATCATAACAGAGAAAACATAGGTTAACCCAAAAATTTTGAGCATATTTCCTGTTCGAAGTTCTTCTTGTGTCAAATTATTTTCTTTCATCCAGATCGTTCCAAAAACTTTTGGATTGTACCAAATAAAACCAACTACAAGGGTTACAATTGCAGCTAATAATAATGCGATAAAGTTAATTTCCATAATATGAGGTTTTTATAATTAGTTGGTCAAATTTAATTAAAATTTAATTTATTTCTGAATATTTAAAAAAGTAGTAAAAATACGATTAAATATTTACTTATTAACAGTTTATCTACACCATATGTTTTTTATCTGTAAAAAGTATATTTTTACACGCAGAAACAAACCCCAAATTTTGTTATGAAAAGCTTAGCCCCAATTTTTCTAGCTTTTATATTTTCATTGAATATTTATGCAGATACTGTTTCAGAAAAAGAGAAAAATGCCTTAATTAAATTTTATAATGCGACAAATGGGAAGCATTGGAAAATAAAATGGGATTTATCCACTTCTGTTTTAGATTGGTATGGTGTTCAGGTTGAAGACGGAAAAGTAATTGCACTGAATTTATCTGATAATAATTTGCAGGGAGAATTGCCTTCTGAATTTTTTAATTTGGTATTTTTAAAAAGCATCGATTTGCATCAAAATAATCTTAAAGGGTCATTGTTAAATGCAATCGAAAACCTGAAAGAACTTGAAATTTTGAATATTTCTGATAATAAATTAACCGGATCTTTACCGAAATCTATTTGCGAATTAAAAAAACTTAAAGATTTAGAACTTTTTAAAAATAAAATTTCAGGAGAATTACCATTGGAAATCGGACAGTTAGCACAATTGGAAATTCTTGCTTTGTTTAATAATGAAATTAAAGGCGATTTACCTGGTTCATTATATAAAATTTCTACTTTAAAAGTATTACTTTTGAATAATAATAAACTTACAGGAATTTTGAATCCTGAAATTATAAATTTTCATGCTTTGCAAAATTTAAGTTTATTTGATAATAATTTGGAAGGTGAAATTCCGGGTGGACTTGAAAAATTACATAATTTAACTGAATTGAATTTGTCTTATAATAAATTTAAAGGAACTGTTTCTAAGAACTTGGCCGTATTAGATGTTTTAAATATGACTATGCTTGACGAAAACGGAAATCCTGTTTTACTAGAAATTAATACTGAAAAAGAAACTACAATTGTTACCCAAAATTAATCGTGCTTATGAATGAATTTTACTCTCGTTAACAAGTTGATTAAATATATTTAGTTAATTGTTGAAAACCGTAACTCTCGTTACGGTTTTTTTTTGCCGTATTTTTTGATATTTCGATGATAATCAGAGTAATAGTGATATTTAAACAATCTTTCTTATTGTAAGTGACTTAAAATTAATTAGTTATGATTTGGTTTGGGTTTTGAGGCTAAATATTTTTAATTTCTAAATATAAAATTATGAGTGTTTATCAAAATGAAAGAACCGCATTGATATTGATTGATCCTTTTAATGATTTCCTTTCTGAGAATGGAAAACTTTGGCCTTTTGTAAAAGAAACTGTCCAGAATGGAAATGTCGTTCAGAATATGAAAAATGTTTTAGCGGCAGCAAGGAAACATAAAATTCAAATTGTTTATGCACCACACAGACATACTCAAAAAGGAGATTATTTAAATTGGAAATTTTTTTCTCCATCACATAATGGCAGTAAAAATTTGACGCTTTTTGAAAAGGGCAGCTGGGGTGCAGAATTTCATCCGGAACTTTTGCCGGAAGATGGAGATTTAATAGCGCAAAATCATTGGACAGCGAGTGGTTTTGCTAATACTGACTTGGATTTTCTTTTAAAAATGCACGATATCGATCATATTATAATTGCTGGAATGCGAGCAAATACCTGTATTGATTCTACTGCAAGATATGGTGTTGAATTAGGTTATCATGTTACCTTAATTAAGGACGGAATTGGTGCTTTTAATCAGGAAGAAATAAAAGCTACTGTAGAAACTAATTTTCCCAATTACGGGCATTCTCTTTTATCTGCAGCTGAATTTGTAAAATCTTTAGAGTCATAAACATGGAAATACTTGCTGAATCTACTGCAACAGCAATAATCCATTGTGCTGCAGAAAAAATAAATCTTTCAGAATGGCTTTTTACATTGAAAGATCATGAATATCAATCTTGCTCAGAAGGGCATATTGCTGGCGGAATTTCAATTTCAAAAGATGGAAAAAGAATGTCAATAAATGTTGAAAAAGTTGCCGATAATCTTCTGGTACAGCATTATATTGAAGAAATAGGAGGTAGAAATCATTGCAGAGTAAATTCTGTATCAGATTCAATTTCTTCTTTGGGAACAACAAAATTAAGAATTACCTGGGAGTTAAAAGTTACAGCGTTATCTAATGACAGCTGTGAGTTTTCTAATCGTGTAATTGTGAGCGCAACCGAAGAGTTTTTAGCGTTATTAAAATCAATTAATATTACTGATTTAGCAATCGTAAAAAGTCAGATGCTGCAAAATGTTGTATTACATAATGAAGAGGAAACACCTTTGTTTGCTATTAATATCGAACGTAAAGCAATTGCCGATATTTGGAATTAAATTATCATTAAGCCTTAAATAAAAAATTCTTGAAATAGAATTTATAGTAACTTTGCCATAAATTGATATTTAAGAATCAGTTTGTGAAACAACATGTTTTTTTTTCATAACTTTAATATTGAATACGATCTGAAGTGAAGGAAAAACTAATTTTAAAACTCTAAATACTAAAATTATGGTAATACAGTATCAAGGTGAACAATACGGAAAACCGACCACATTTACGATAAGAATCATTGGAAACAATCTTTCTAAAAGTAGTTCAAATTACCAAATTGATTTGTTGGTAGGCGACAAACAATTGCCAACTTTTACAACATCAATTCACCAAAGTTTGTCAAATTGTTTAAAAGAGATCTATTTATTCAGAAAGCATAACGGAATTACATTCAATGCGTCTTCAGAAAAAATTGCGCCACTTTTAGTGCCATATGATCAGGTTTTATATAATTATAATAAATATGCTTTGTTTATGGCTTAGGCTTTAGAATTGATAAAATAAATAAAGACTGTTCAATTTCTGGGCAGTCTTTTTTTTATCTGAAATTCACCGTTAAACGCATTGCATAATTTCATTCAATTTTTGATATAATAAAATAATATAGGTATTTTCTTGGTTTTAATGATTAATATTTAAATTAATGTTCTATTTACCCTAATTTATTGTTTTTTTTTAGTAAACAGCTGTTTGCTAGTTAATATAAAACATTATTTTTGCCTTTTTTAACATGGAAATAATTACACATTAATGTCAAAAAGCAAGCTTCTTTTTTTATTCATATTATTTGTATCCTTATCGTATTCTCAGACCAAAAAAGCTACTGTAATGGTCAATGCCAGAGCTCAAAAAGATAAAATTTTGATTCGTTGGGCAATAAACTCACCAAGCGAATGGCAAAAAGCAAATAAAAAAGGATTTGTAATTACAAGGACAACTATATTGAGGGATGGTGTTGTTTTGCCAAAACCCGAAAAAATACTACTTACTCCAAAATCATTAGTGCCTGAGCCTTTAGATTCCTGGCTTGATTTAGTACAAAAAGATAATAATATAGCTATTATAGCTCAATCTATTTATGGTGAAAGTTTTGAAGTAAGTGCAGCTAAAGAAGGAGATTTGTCCAAAATAGTAAATATGGCCGATGAACTGGATCAGCGATATACTTTTGCTTTATATGCAGCCGATATGAGCTTTGAAGGTGCATTAAAGGCAGGTTGGGGATTTGTAGATACCAATGTAAAGAAAAATGAAGTTTATGCTTATCAGGTAAGTGTTTTTGAAAGTCCAAAAGTCAAGGAGTCATCTTATATGATAGGTCTGAAAGATTATACTACTTTACCTGCCCCTACTGATTTTATTGCAATTCCTGATGATAAAAAAGTAATGCTATCATGGGATTATGAAACTTTTAAAAGAATTTATACTTCTTTTATGGTAGAGAAATCTTCAGACGGAGTCAATTTTAGTCCCATCGCTACTACGCCTTTAGTAAACCTGAATGATAAAGATGAGCATCCTTCAAAATCGATGTATTATATCGATACACTTAGCGTAAACGATAAAATATATCAATATAGGTTATATGGTATAACTTCATTTGGAGAAAAAGGAGAATTGACAAAACCTATTACTGCAAAAGGGGTGGCTGCTATAGTTACTCCGGCAAGGCTTGTAGATTATAATATTGTTAACTCAAACGAGGTTAATTTAGAATGGGATTACCCTAAAGATTCTGAAGGTTTTATTCAGGGTTATGAAATCAATTTAGCCAATAATGACAAAGGTCCGTATAAAGTAGTTTCTAAAATGATTCCTCCGTCGGAGAGAAAACTCAATTTTAAGGAGAATTTATATCCGTCCAATTATTTTACCATTTCTGTTGTTGGTAAAAACAACCAGCGTTTAACATCTCAGAGTATGTTGGTTCAGCCTGTAGATTCTATACCGCCCGCAAAACCAATCGGATTAGAAGGCGTAATAGATAGCCTTGGAGTGGTGCGACTAAAATGGAAAGCGAATCTGGAAAAAGATTTAAGAGGTTATCGAATTTTAAAAGCCAATAATCCCGATGAAGAATTTGTAGATATTTATCACAAATCGTATGTGGGTAATGATTACAAAGACAGCGTGAGTCTTAAAATGACGAACAGTAAAGTATATTACAGAATTGCTGCAGAAGACATGCGATTTAATATTTCAGATCCATCTGATGTTTTGGTGTTGGATAAGCCCGATAAAATTCCGCCAGCGGCTCCGATTTTTAAGGATTATGATAATAAAGATGGCAAAGTACATTTAAAATGGATACGCAGTTATAGTGAAGATGTAGTAGGATATAGTCTTAGAAGGAGAGAGAAAGGACAGGAAAAATGGTTGGAGATTAAACAGATAAATGATACCATTCAGGAATTTACGGATGACAGGGTAGAAAATAGAAAAACATACCAGTACGCTATTCTGGCAAAAGATAAAAGTAATCTTTGGTCGTCATTAGATCATTCTATAATAACCGTAAATGTATTAAACTTTACTCCTGTTAAAGTAATTACATTTTTGCAGGGATTACCAGATAGAGAGAATAAAAAGATAGTATTAAGCTGGGATTATGCAAAAAATAAAGGCAAAGTCCTGGGGTTAAGTATTTACAAAAATGTAAAAGGAACTCCGCCAACTTTATGGAAGGAATTAAACGCAAACGTTTTTACTTTAGAAGATAAAAATTTAAAAATTAATCAGGAATACGAATATCATTTGATTCCTAATCTGGAAAGCGACAGCCCTGCAAAGGCAGAAACCTTAACAGTTATATATTAAGCCTATGAAGAAAATTTACTTATTCATCATTTTATTGATTTCAGGATTTGGGTTTGCTCAGGCTACCGTTCCAGAATTAGGTTCATACGAAGTTGTTTTTAATGGTTGGGCTTATGGAGATGAACATCACAATTGTGGTGTAGCATTTGTGACTCTCGAATTTAAGGCTTCAGGGGATAACTACAACCCTCTAAATATCACTTACAGTGATAACAGAGTTACTGATACATACACTAATGTAAAAACTACATTTACAGCAGATAAAATTCCGGTGTCAATGTTTTTTTCTGCTTCCAGATATGATAGACAATCTTGCAGAGGAAACAGGCCTAATAATAGCGGAAGGATTACTACTACAGATAAATTTCATTGCTTAGATTACACCTTTGAATTTAAGCAATTTAAAAATGTGGTAGATGATGGAGATGGAATAGGAAGCTCCTCTTTTAATGTAAAAATTCGCCCAATTCTTGTAATTGCAGATCCTGGGAACAAGAATGAATTACCTACAGACAAACAAATCACGATAGCATCAAATACAGGTTTTTCCTCATCAGAGTATAATTGGCAATATTCGCTTAATCTACAAGACCCTAATAGTTGGATTGATATGCCGCAATTTGCTGAAAAATCAAGTTTTAGTGCTAGTGCTAAAGAAATTTTAGGGATAAATGCTGGAGAAAATCATGGAAAAGAAATCTATTTTAGACAAAAGGCATGTAATGTTTTCTCTGACCCTGTTACTTATATAGTTAGACAATCTGCTCCGGAAATAGTCTCAAAAACAGAAGAAAAAACGAGTTGTTTTGATAGCAAAGATGGTAAGCTGATTTTAAAATTCAACAGACCATTATTCAATACAGAAAAATTGACTTTTAGTATTAGACAATTTGACGAAAAAGAGGGGAAATGGATGTCAGTTGTATGTTCATCACAGGGGCCACAAGATCTAATTTCTCTTGATGGAAACAATAGTTACAAATTTCCATGTGATTTTTCAAAAGGACAATACGGAATTGCATTTACAGGATTTATAAACGGATCAAGTACTGGGTCTCCACATACTGAGATTGATCCTTATATTTTTAATATAGATTCACCAACACCTGTTGATTTTTCTGTTGTCACGAAAAGAGATATTAATTGTTTTGGAGGAGCAGATGGCGAAATTGACATTTTGGCTACAGGAGGTATTGAAAATGGTATTTATCAATATTCAACAGATAGAGGATCAAGCTGGAAGAATTTTTCAGATGTTGATAAAACTACCATAAGCGGACTTTCTTTGGGATTATGTTATATAAAAGTACGAAAATTAAGAAATTCAGATGATATTGTTGGCTGTATAGCAAAAAAAGCAGACAATAATGATAAAGAATTATCAGAAAATATTGGTCAGCCTGCAAGTGCACTTGAATTAGTGAAAATTACTTCGGTAAATCCAACTTTTAACAAAGCAGAAAATGGTAAAATTACGGCTTCAATTACTGGGGGCACTCCAATTAGTGGAAATTCATATTCCTATATTTGGAAGAATAGTAAGGATGAAACCGTCGCAGCGAGTAAATCATCAGCTGTTTTTTTAAATGATATTTTTGCTATTACACTGAACAATGTACCTGCTGATACTTATACATTATATATTACAGATGCCAGAAACTGTACTTTAGATCCATTAAAAGTAACTGATTTAGTAACTGTTTTAGATGATCCTGATCCAATTGAAATTGAATTAGAAATTATTCAGGGAATTTCCTGTAATACAGCAAATTTAGATCCAACCGGAGATGAGACTGTCGTTTCAGATGCAATTTTAAAAGCAACAGTAAAAGGTGGTATTAAGTTTACCGGAACACAAAATGGTGGTTTGCCTTATATCTTTAACTGGTCAAAATACAATACAGAAACAAGTAAGTGGGATAAATTAGAAGATTATAAAACCGATACAGCAACTGGCCTTTCAGAAGGAATCTATTCGCTAAATGTTGAAGATGCTAATAAAATTGTAAAAGGAACTTATGATACAAAAGATTTAATAACAGCAATTCCCACAACACAAGAAATTTTAGAGCCAAAGAAACTGGAATTAGTATTTGATTCGCTAAATGTTTCCTGTCATGGAGGCAAGAATGGCTGGGTTATAGCAACCGTAACCAAAGGAGAAGCTCCGTATAAGTATAAATGGTTTAATGTAGGGACGGGAACTATTGAAGGAAACAAAATTTCGAACTTAACAAAAGGAGAATATTTTGTAGAAGTTACAGCTGCAAATGGCTGTTTTATAAAAGATAGTATCACAATTGGTGAGCCAACAGAAGAAGTTAAAATTAATTATGCAGAGATTTTTACACCTACTTTTTCAGGAGCTACAAATGGAAGAATCGTAGCGAAGATAACGGGTGGAACACCATATGATGATAAATCATATAATTATGAATGGAAAAATAGTAAAGGAATAATACAAACTACAACTGACATAATAGAAAATGGAGTTTATACCATTACACTAAATGGAGTTCCGGCTGATGATTATTTTTTGACAATTAAAGATAAAAATTATAACGAAGCTGCGAGTCAAATTGTTAATTGTTCTGTTTTAGAGTCAAAAGTAACCTTAAATGAACCTGATCCTTTAAAAGTTGTATTCGAAATAGTTAGAACTATTTCGTGTAATACAAGTAATGAATTTGGAAACGATAAAGATACAACACCACAAGACGGTCAACGAGATGAATCGCAGGATGGAATTTTGAAGGCGCATGTAACAGGGGGAACTCCGCTTGCACTAGATAAAAATAATGGATTGCCTTATTATTTTTATTGGAAAAAACAGGAGGAAAATGGTTCGTGGACAGATTTGCCTAATATTACAAGTGAAACCGCTTCTAATCTTTCTTATGGAAATTATGCCTTAAACGTGAAGGACAGAAATGGTATTATGCTGGGAACTTATGTTAATAATGTACTAACACAGCAAATAGATGTTACTCAATTAATGGAAGAACCATCAAAATTATCTGTAACTATTACTCATGGTGATGTTTTTTGTAACGGTGGAAATGACGGTTGGGCTACAGCAAGTGCTGTGGGAGGTACACCTCCGTATGAATATGTATGGTCGAATGAGGTAAAAATTGATGAAAATACAATTTTAAAAGCGGGTAAATATTTGGTGTCTGTTACAGATTTTAGAGGATGTACTACACAAGCAGAGGTTACAATTACCGAACCAAAAACACCTATTTCTATAAAATATAAAGAAGTTCTGAACCCGAGTTTTTATAAGGCAACCAATGGAAAAATTGTTGTAGAAGTTACCGGTGGAACCATTTTTTCAGACAATACCTATTGGTTTGAATGGAAAAACAGTAAAGGCATAATACAAACTACAACCACTACCAATTTTAATAATGATATATACACTATTTCTTTAAATGGAGTTGGCGAAGAACTATATAGCTTAACGGTTCGTGATGCAAATTACGATGCGGCTAAAAATAAAACAAGCTGTACAGTTGCCAATTCTATTACAACTTTAGATGATCCGGATCCGCTTGAAGTAACTTTTGAGGTAGTTCGTACTATTTCTTGTAATGTAGGTAATGAATTTGGAAATGAAACAGATGCAAATCCACAAGACAATCAAAGAGATGAATCTCAGGATGGTATTCTGTTCGCTCATGTAAAAGGTGGAATTCAGTTAGAGGCTACAAAAAACAATGGATTACCTTATTTTTATACATGGAAAAAACAAAAAGGTAATTCCTGGATTATCTGGAACGATCACGATGAAACTGCAGAAAATTTATCAGATGGCAATTACGCCCTGAATATTGAAGATGCTAACGGAATAAAATTGGGAACTTATATCAATAATGTTTTGGTTGAAGAAAAAGACGCTACACAAAATATGCCGGAACCTTCAAAATTACAATTATCCTTCACCAAGTTTGATGTTGGCTGTACAACAGGAGATGATGGTTGGGCAGAAGCGCGTGTTACAGGAGGAACTCCGCCATATACTTACGAGTGGACAAATGGTGAGATAACACCTAAAATAGAAAACATTACAACAAATAATTACTTTGTAATAGTAACAGATGCAAAAGGATGTGTCGTTCAGGGAAGTATTTTTGTAGGTGATCCAAATGGAATATTAACCACAGAAAGTATTATAAACCCAGTTTGTTCTAAAGGAAATGATGGTTCAATAGAACTAAATGTTACTGGAGGAAACTTACCATACAGCTATTTATGGAACACTGGAGCTACTACTAAAGATTTAAATAATCTGAAAGCAGGAAATTATGAAGTGACTATAACCTGTCCGGATTGTTGTGTGTACAAAAAGAGATTTGTTTTAAAAGATCCGGAAGCAGTTATTGTTAATATTGGTCCAGACAGAACATTATGTAGTGAACAAAGCCTGGACTTAGATGCTACAATTACCGATGAAAATGCACAATACAGCTGGACATCTACAAACGGATTTACATCAAATGAAGCAAAAATAAATGTATCAAAAGCCGGAACTTATCAGGTAAAAGTAACTTCAGGACTAGGTTGCATTAGCGAAGATGAAATTGTAATAAAAACAAGTCAGGCTATTATTAGTTCAGAGTTTTTATTGAGTTCACAAGCCTATTTAGATGAGGAAGTAATCTTAGTGAATACCAGTAATCCTTTTGGAGAAAGCACAAATTGGGTAATTCCTGACGGAGTAAAAATTGTAGAGCAAAAGGAAAAATACATAACCCTTAAGTTTGATGCAACAGGCGTATATGCCATTGGTTTAGAGCAAACGCAAGGAGAATGTTACGCAACATTCAGTAAAAATATTACCGTTGAAAAACGAAGTGGTTTACCAAATACAGGTACTACATCGCAATTTATTGTAGATTTTATTGTAACTCCAAATCCAAGTAATGGTAATTTTAAAGCGCTTGTAACTTTAGAAAATATTAGTGCTGTAAATTTAAGGTTATTCGCTACGACGGGACAAAATACGATGATTCAGAAAAATGATTCAGGAAAGAAAAAATATGAAATAGATTTTGAGACGTCATTAGAATCCGGAATGTATATTCTGGTATTAGAAACAGGACAACAAACATTGGTTAAAAAAATTATCATCTATTAAAAAAATGAAAAACCTTTTCAATAACATACATTTATTTGTTCTCTTTCTGTTTTTTAGTGTAACCGGATATGCGCAATTATATCCAGTTCAGTTAACACCTGTTTTTAATAGTCCGTACAGCGTCAAAATATCAGATTATGCGACTAGTATGGATACTAAAATGCAGCTGCTGATTAATCCTACCGACATCTCTATATCGCAAAGGCAGGTGCGTTTAAAGTTATACATACAAGGCAACGGACTTAATATACAGAGTAGTGATTTTATACAAGGACAACGACCTATTTTTATAAATGGAGGCGAATTACAAACGCTGACCAATACCGATATTTCCGCCCTTTTTAGATTAGAAAATCTACAGGGAATTTCTCCGGCTCAATATGCTAATCCGTTGCCGGAAGGAATGTACAATTTTTGTTTTGAGATGTACGATTTTGTAACCAACCAAAAGATCTCACAGAAAAGTTGTGCCAGTTTATACCTGATATTAAATGATCCTCCACTATTAAACACACCACAAAAAAACGAGCAAATTGCATCGACAGAATTTCCGAATATTTTATTTACGTGGACTCCGCGTCAAATAAATGCGACCAATATATCGTATAAATTCGAATTAAAACAGCTTATCGATCCAACGTTAGATCCTCAAATTGGGTTTCAAATGTCTCCCATTTTATATGAGGAAACACTTTTTGGAACTGCTTTGCTGTATAATCTGAGTATGCCAATTCTTACTCCTGGTCTACGATACGCATGGCGTGTAAAAGCTATATCGACTACCGGACTTTCAGAGAATGCCGTCTTTAAAAATGATGGCTATAGTGAGATATATTCGTTTAAATATACTGCCTCTTGTGCGGCTCCAACCTTTTTGTTAAGCGAATCTCAGAGTTCTAAAAGTGTAAAAATTACTTGGGAAGGAATACCGGAGCATACTCGTTATCAGGTACAATACAAAAAGCAAGATGTACGCAACGCACAATGGTTTTCATCTTACAGTTTAAATAGACAAACTTTAATCACCAATTTAGAACCAGGTGTAACGTATCAGTTTAGAGTAGGCTCAAGTTGTGATCCTGTAAGCGAAGGCGTTCAGTCGTTTACGTATTCAGGAATAAACACTTTTACAACTCCTACAGAAACTAGCGGAGTTCCGGCATATAATTGTGGTATTGTTCCTCAAATTAATATTCAGAATCAAAAACCGCTTACGAATTTAATAGAGAGTGAAACTTTTAAGGCTGGAGATTTTCCGGTTACTGTTTTAGAATTGGAAGGCAAGGGGCCTTACACAGGAAAAGGCTATATCATAGTGCCATACTTAAATGAGACTAAAATAGCAGTTCAATTTAACAATATTACTATTAATACAGATTATCAATTGATTAGCGGGGTTGTAGAGACGGCTTATGATCCGAAATGGGGAAATGTGATAAATGGTAGTGAAATAGTAAACGATGTAAAAGGGCTATTAGAAGGAATTGCAGATTTATTTAATAGAGCAGATGAATTAGAAAAGCAAAAAGCTGCTGGTACAATTAGTGAAGAGGATTATAATAAAAATTGGAAAGAGATATATGCTGGTTTAGAAAAAGCTGACCAGCAATATAAAACATTGGTAAATGCTCCTGATGTTCCTGAAGATTTAAAGAAAAAAGTTGCTGAATTAGATCCAGTTTTTGTTGATTTGGCTTCTAATAATTATTCAACAGCAGGTAATCAAAACCAAGAGAATTTAGCAAAAACTAATTCCACTTTTGAGGAAGTTAACAAGTTTTTCAGTGAAAAATGTGATGCTTCTCTAAAAGCAATTGTAGCATTTTTGGCAACAGAAAAAGTAAATTATTTAAAATTAGCTGCCAGCGAGGTTTCAAAAAACACCGCAACTTTTCCAGGAACTGATAAAACATATAAAACATCTGTTTATGATGAAGAAAACGGAACCTTAAAAATAACTCATTATAAAGGGTGGAGTATTAGTAATCCAGTTCAGAATTTATTCTTAATTGAGACTAAAGATCCTGATTTAAATAAATTAAAAATTACAAAGTTTTGGTTGAGCTATGTTCTCAATGATGTGGATGGAAGTGCAACAGGAGTAGATGTTACCATATATTTTAAAGATCCTGTTCCAGACCAAACAGACCCTTTTTGTACACAAAAAGCTATTGTTGCAAAAGGTGTATCTACGCAGGCACAGTTTGCCGATACAATGGGGAAGTTAGTTTTTTATGGAGCTTTAAGTATTGGAACGGCAGAGGTTTTTGCAAGTAAAAAAGCGACCGAATGTATTTCAGGATTTATCCTTGACGCTGGATTTCAAATGGGAATAAATGCAATTGTCAAAACATATTTTAATGAAAAATTTACAACTAGACAATTAATGGAAGAGATTTCGCTGCCTAGTGCATTGACAAGTTGTTATACATCGGCATTGGTGGATCAATGTGGAACAGGCTGTGCAGGAGTCAGTGGTTTTGTTGTGGGTTTTGGAGATGATGTTTGGAGTCAGTTGAAAAGTGGAAAGAGTTTATCAGAAGTTGAAGTCGGTAAAAGTACTTTAAATGGGATAAAACAGGCAATTTTAAATATTATAGTTCAAAAAGTAGTTAATTTTGGTATTAGTAAGTTTTCAGCATGGCGAGGAAAAAAATATAGTGAAAAACAAACAGAAGATGCTATAGAGGATTTTGTTGAACATCCTGAAAAGTATGGTGTTGAAGGTGATAATGTAGATGATAGTGCTAATGTAATAGAGAATCAAGCCGACGACGCTATTGTTGATAGTAAAGCAAGCGTCGAAGATGTTGCATTAATTACAAGTTCAAATGCTTCTAAACAAAGGAAAATTGAGATGATAGCAGATTGGCTTAGAGATATGAATAAAAAAAATAGTGAAATAAATAATATAATTAAGGGTAAGGTCGATTTATCTGGAGGAGTTTCAATAATTGAATTAAAAAAAGGAACTAGAGTCTGGAGGTTTGAACGAACAATTGGAAATATTGAACCTGAAAAACATTTCTTTACTGATGGATCAGCAGCTGATGAAGGGGTTAGAGCAGTTGGGTTCGCAGATGCATCTGGATATAAACTTGTGACTTACGAAATTTTGGAAAACACGAAAGTATTAAAGACCAAAATGAATACAGGATTTTTACAGTATATAACGGATAAATTACAGCATAATATCAAAATGATTTCAGAAGAAGTAGCACACTAAAAAAAAAGTATGGATAGTTTAATTTTAGAGAAAATAGATAATGTAATTCAGGAAATAAAAAAAAAATATGACTCAAGTGGTATTACTGCTGCAGATATTTTTATCATTTTGTCTTTTGAAATTTTAAGATGTGAAATTGCATTGAAAAGTATAAGTTCGAATTCAGTCTCAGCTATCGGAGAAATTGCATCTACAACATCACATTTTTATTACTTCAGAGATTACCCTTTATTATATAGGGATATACAAAAAATTTATATTGAAATCAGTAAGATTGATAAAAGATTTAATGATGCAGATTTTGAGAGTTCTGTTAATTTTGAATTAGATAGTTGGACAAAGCATGTATCTGATGCTTCAAGTAATTTATTGAGAGGACTTCCAATGTCATATTTTACAAAATAAAATATTAAAGAATGAACCACAATACTTAGTATTCAATGAAGAAAATAGACTAATTTCTTCTTTAGATTCGAAACAACTATTTGGTAAATTTTCTAATCTTGAAATAAATTATAATCTAAAAAAAAAAATATAAATTAAGAATTGAGGAAAAATAAATTTTGTCTATGCCTATTTTTTCAAAAATACTGATTAGTAATGAAAAGAAAAGATATTAAAGTAAATAATTCTTCTGATTATTGGTATGATTATGAAGCAGAGCTTAGTGTTTATGGTTTTCTTAGGTGGGAGAAACAAGAATCATTAGATTTTTTTTTAAATGCAAAAAATTCTTTTGCATGGGACTACATATGTTTGTCAAATAAATTTGGTATAGCAACATCAACAAAATATTTTGAAAATATTCATCATTTTGAAAGCGAATTTTTATTATATAAAAGCATGTTCGATGATATTAGGTATCATAATCCCTTGCTATTTATTCATACCTATGATGAATCATGGGTATTCCCAAGTATTTTGTTTATTAATAATGAACAACAACAACCAGAACCAATAGTATCTATTGACCCTATTATAAGATTAGAAGAATTGAACAGTAAGTATACTTGTACACCAATTAAAGTAGCTTTAGATATTGGTACAAAAGGGATTCAATTATATTATTATTTAGATAATGATATATTTAATTTAAGGTTAGAAAATAAAAAATGTCTTGAATTTGAATATCCTATAGACAACTCTGATTTAGCTTATTTAAATACACAAAGATTAAATAGTTTTTTGAGAGATTTGAAAAAACTTTGTTTTAAGTATGGAGCAAATGATTTTGAATTTGAAAATTTAGGCTTAAATGACTTTTCAGAAAATGGTGTTTTGTTTGATGGAGAGGTTATTTATTATGAAGATATCGTAGGATTATTACTGCCTCATCAAAAAATTGTTAAATAGCAAATTAAGTATTTTACTGTGAGTTTTGAAAAAGAATTGAATTTTCTAGAGAAAAATGAAAATCAAGATAAATTAATTAATAATAAAATTAGAAGTACTGTTTCCGAAATTAATCATTTAAAAGAGAGTTATCCAAATTTACCTAATGATTTTTTTGATTATTTATTAGAAGTAGGTTCTGGGAATATAATGGAATCACAGTTTAAGGTAATGAATGTCTTATTTGATTTTAATGATTTAGGATTGGAAGGGATCTATTATTTACCTGATAATATTAAGTTGTTTGGTGATAATTATTCAGGTGATTTTGCTGGGTTTGATATATTAAGTAATAAAGATGAAGTTATTGAGTTTTGGCACGATTCAAATGAGCTTCACTATACAGGAAAAACATTTAGAAAGTATATCAGAGAGAAAATATTGATGGAGGAGATTTAGGTGAAATATGAGAGGGTTCACGAGCAAGATGCTCGTGTCAGCAGGAGCTTTTGTAATAACAATTGATTAAATATATAAATATGCTAAGTAATCTAATTCAAGTCAGTCTTCTTATTTTTCTAGTTTATATCTCATATAAATCTGGTTTTTTCATAATGTTTAATTACATAATAGGTTTTCTGTTGATATTATTTTTTACAAATTTGCATTTCGAAGGAAAGGTTAGAACTAAAGGAGAATTAATAATTTTTTTTCTAAATCTTTTTTTATACTCTCTTTTATTTTGCTCTTCTGTATTTATCTATTTTGATAAAGAAAATGAAAAGAAACATTTTTTTATAATTCCGGTTATTTCTTATTTTATTATTATACTCATTGAAATTATGCTATTTAAGTTTCCGAATGCCTTTTTTTCTATTTTTTTACCTATTATGCTTGCCTTTTTTCCATTATATATATTGAAATATTATCGAAAATATATAAAAGGAGAAAATAGTTAATGTTTGAGAATGTAGACGAATTAGAGCTTGATGGTAATTTTCCCGCTTGCGCATGCATCTTTCTTGTTAAGATAAAGTAAGATATAGATTGTAAAAAAAAACGAAAAAAAAATAAATACAATTTTGTAATAGATTGGAGAGGAAATGAAGTGGGAGACTTCGCACGGCATGGATTATTAATACCTCATCAAAAAATTGTTAAATAGCTTTCTAGTTAATAGCGTTTAGAGCAAAATATTCTTGAACGCAGCGAGAAAATAATGAGGTTGTAATAAAAAGCAGTATTTATCTTACAAAATTTATTAACTTAGCGCGCTTAATATTAACCATTTAAGATATGGTATAACACAAATAAAAAAATTAATTGATAATTAAAAATTATCAATAGCGGAAAGTAAATAGAACTTTCAAAAACAAAAGATAAATACAAGAATAAACATTATGAAAAAAAACATTTTGACCCTACTAATTGTGCTAATAAGCACTTGTAGTTTTGCACAAAAAATAAAAATCGATAAAGGAGAAATTAAACTCGATGAAAAAACAATTGGTTATATAGAAGGTAAAAAACCAATTTTTAAAATTTACAATTTAGATAAAAGTTATTACGTGACAGCTGAGTTAAAGAGTGTTCCTAACGATACTTCGATGGACCTTCCGTGGATTGAACTTAAAGATGAAGCTACAGGAAAGTCAAACGAATTAGAATTTAAGAATAAGAGCAGAAAATTCAGTGCCTTTAATTATGACAGAAGTATTATTTATGAACTGTTTGACAGAAATTATATTACTGCAGAAGGTTTAGTTAAAGAAGCAATCGAAAGTTTTATTAATGGACCATCAGCAGGTATAGCCGCAAAAAAATTGGGAGCTCAGGGTGATATTGATAAGGCAAACAGCTTGGCAGATACCTATCAGTTAGCAATTGATGATACAGGTGTTATTTATAGCGTAAAGGCAAAAAATCAAGATCCAGATGATAAAAAAATCGGGTATATCAAAATGACTTCGCCTTCTACAAACGGAGAGTTAAAATACGAAGTTACTGACTTAGATGGTTATCTGATAGCGACATGGTTTGCAAAAGCAGGAATGGTTTCAGGTTATGATAAATTTTTAAATCAGGAGCTGATTACATTCGATAAAAAAGTTCTAAAAGCAACTTTTGATAATAGAGGTAATCCTATAGGATACAAAATGAGTAAAGATATTACGGCTATGAATATTGCAAGGGTATTAGTAGGTAACGGTTATACTTTAGGAAGTCCATCTTTGGAGAAAAAATAATTAAGAATATATAAAAAATAAAAATGAAAAAGAGAATTTTATTAGTAGCGGTATTACAACTTTTTTTAGTTCTAAACGGTTGTAGCTCAGATTCAGGAAGTGATTCAGAGCCAACTCCAGAACCGCCTGTTGTTATCATAAAAACAGCAAAAGCAACATCATATTCTAAAAATTCAGGAGAAACTGGGGAAACAATTAGTATTTACGGCGAAAATTTTTCAGATAAAATAAGCGATATCACAATAACTTTTGATGGTGTTGCAGCAACAATTGTTTCATCGACAGCTAATGAAATTGTATTCAAATTACCAGCTACTGAAAAGTTAGTACCAAAATTATCTTTGACAATTGAGAATAGAACAGTTAGCAACGAAGTTAAGAATGATTACCAAGGGAATATAGGGATTTTACCTAAGGCTTCAATTTCGGAATGGTTTACAATGGAAAATGTTGTAAAAAAAGATAGTAAAATTTATAATATGCAGATTTTTAATGATAAAATCATGTATTATTCTATGGCAGATTATGGTGGAAGTGGAGCGTACAGAACATTAGATGGAGGTATTACGTTTAAAGAATGGGGAAGAACTGGGTTTTCTGGTGCTTTTTCTGCTACTAAAAATGACGAAGGCTGGGCTGATACATCCTTTTGGATTCAAAAAGTACCAGTTGGAGGCTCTGCAACAATGGATTTTATCGAGACAGCAAAAGGGGGGAGTTATTACTCTGTTTATGTTGATTCTGATATGAAAAATGGAACAATTATTTCTCTAAAAGGAGATGTGTATACAACGACTAATGGAGTAGATTTTTCGCAAGTTTATGATGCCCATTTTAAGGATGAAGGATATGAGGATGGATCTATAAGTAGATCTGCTGAAATTGATAACAATCATATTTGGGCTGCTGGTCAAAAAACAGTTGGAAAAATATATTATCCTTTCATTTTATTTAAAAATAATGAAACAGACGGTTGGAAAGAGCATTATTTGGTAAATGAACCAAATTCATTTGTTGCTGAAGTGTCTTTTGCCGACAAGATAAATGGTTTTATTTTAATAGCTAATTCATCAATATACAAAACCATAAATGGAGGTGATACTTGGAGTAAAGTTTATACCGGAGAAAAATTTACAAAATTTACTTTTAAAGATGGTAATACTGGTTGGGCAGTTTTAGAAAATAAAATTTACAAAACTACAGATGGCGGAGTTTCGTGGATTCTGGATTATACACATGACCAATCTATTAGAGGAATAAGTTATAAAAACAATGTTGTTTGGGCTATTTCTACAGATAAAATAATCAAACGCTATTTGTAATTTTTTAACAATAGAAATTTTATATAGTATAAAAAACATTACAGCCTTAAAAAGCTGTAATGTTTTAAAATAAATTGAATGAAAAAAACTTTACTCTTACTCTTATTTATTGTTATTACTTCTTGTTATCAGGAAACCGCTATAGTCATAGAGGGTGATTTTACGACTTCGTATGCCAACGAAGACGAATCAATTCCTGTCATTATTAAAATTGATAATAAAATTACCGGGGCAGATAGTTACGAATGGACATTTGAAGGTGGTGAGCCTGCTATTTCGTCTGCAAAAAATCCGGGTGAAGTATTATATAAAAAGCAAGGGACTTATACCATTAAATTAATAGCTACAAATGTAGACGGAGAACGTAAAGAATTTAGTAAAAGTGTAGTAATAAAAGAGGGAATTAATATTGAGTTTACCCATGAAATTATAAAAAGCAATTACTCTCCGGTTGAGGTCGTTTTAAAAAACGCTACTATTGGAGAAGGATTAACTTTTAAATGGGATTTTCAGGATGGAGCTCCAGCAACTTTTACAGGCAAAACACCTCCAAATGTGGTGTTTACAACTCCTGGAGATCATCTTATAACACTTACTGTTTCAAATGGTTTTGAGTCAGAAAAACAAACTCAAACCATAACTGTTGCTCCTTATTTAGTGAGCCTGTTTTCGTATGAGCCAAATTTTGAAGACGATGATAATGAGGCTCCCGTAACCATTAATTTTTCTAATAAATCGATTAGTGCCATTAGTTATAAATGGAGTTTTGAAGGTGGAAATCCATCTATTTCAACAGAAGAAAATCCTAAAGTTGTTTTTACAAATGCGGGCAGTCATGAAGTTACTTTAGAAGCCTTTAATGACAAAACAAGCCAAATTTTTAAATCGACTATTACGGTTTTACCAGATACTAATTTGCGCACATTAACTAATATTAAATTAGGAATAAATTCGGCACATAACAACAATAATATTGGAGCTATGTTCTCGACAGTAACGAGACAGGTTTACAAAGCAAATGAAATAAACGACCAGAATAGCGGTCTTATAGATATCGTTTTTCAGGGATTAAACAGCAATTTCACTTACAATAGATTTATATCGCCGGATCAGGCCAATAATTATGGGTTTTTGTCATTGCAAAATGCACAGAGCACCATTTTTATCAATTCTCAAAACTTGTGTAACTGTGGCTTAAATTTCACAGAATCGCAGTTTGATGCTATGGTAAATGACAGTCCGATAAAATCTTTAAACATAAGTTACAGCGCTGCGGGAGAACAGCAGTTTGGTTTGATCTACCCAAGAATCATTTTATTTAAAACACAAGACGGAAGAAAAGGAGCCATAAAAATTAAAGATATGGTTAAGAACGGGGCAAGTTCTTATATTTTATGTGACATCAAAGTACAAAAACAATAACCAATAAATGAAGAGAGAGAATAAGAAGATCTTGTTTTGGTTATGTATTGTTTTTGCCTGTTGTTTTTGCAGGAAGGGATATGCTCAAGATGTAGATTTAGAGAATTTTTATAAGCCAAATTTTAAAGTAACAGGAAATGTGAATGCGAATATGATGTATTATACATCTAATGCTGATACGCAAAATTCACGTGAACCTTTTACTTATTTGTTATCAGGAAATTTAAACATTAGTGCTTTTAATTTTAGCGTTCCGTTATTTTATAGTATTACCAATCAGGGGAATAACTTAGGTTATACAGCCCCATTTGATTTTAACAGATTAAGTATTATGCCAAAATATAAGTGGGTAAAAGCTTATATAGGCAATGTAAGTATGACTTTTTCGCCTTATACCTTAAGTGGTTTTCCGTTTAAAGGAGTTGGTTTAGAACTTACGCCGCAAAGCCCTTTTAAAATAACCTTAATGGGAGGACAACTATTAAAAGCAGTTTCAGAAGAAGAAGCTTTAGGAGGAATTCCGGTATACCAACGTTTTGGTTACGGAGCAAAAATAGGTTTTGAAAAAGAAAGATATAAACTTGGCTGGATTGGGTTTTACGCCAAAGACGATGTTAATTCACTAACAATGGTTACTGACAAAGGAGTAACGCCAAAAGAAAATTTTGTAAACAGTTTGACTTTTAGTACATCTGTAATCAAAAATTTAAATTTAAATGTTGAATATGCTTTGTCTGTTCTAACCGATGATACCAGAAGTAATACTCTTTCGGGTGGAAATTTTAGGGATAAGTTATTTTCCAGTAAAGAAAGTACAAGTTTTATGAACGCATTAAATGTAAATTTTGATTATAATATTCAAAAAAGCATTGTAGGATTAACTTATGAGCGTATCGATCCAAATTATAATACTTTAGGAGCATTATATTTTAATAATGATTTAGAAAATATTGCACTGCGTTTTTCGCGTCCCTTTTATCAGGATAAAATTACGGTATCAACCAGTTTAGGATTTCAAAGAGACGATTTGGCGAAAGAAAAAAAGCAAGATACCAAGCGTGTTGTCGGTTCGATCAACATGAATTATAGAGTAACAGATCAAATTAATGTTACGGGTAGTTATTCTAATTTTTCGACCTATACAAATAAAAAGCTGGATCAGTTTGAGCTCATAAACAACCCAAATGTAGTAGTATCCGATACTTTAGATTATAGACAATTGTCGCAAAATGCAAATGTAAATATGTCGTATGCTTTTGGGAGCAAAAGAAATCAAAATTTAAATTTCAATTATAGTATTGCTGGTCAGGCAAATGAGCAGGGAGGGGTAATACGCAGAGGGCAGGCAAGTACGGTACAAAATTATAATTTGGCACATTCGATAAATTTTATTGAGATGAAAGTAGGTTTAAACAGCTCACTTAATTACACTAATAATCAGGTAGGTATAAATAACAGTTCCTCAACCGGGGCTTCAGTTGGAGCTTCAAAGAAGTTATTTAAAGACAAGCTAAATACAAATTTGGGATTTCTGTATAATAACTCTCAGGGAGATATGAATTCGAGTTCTGTTTTTGGAATTAAGTTCAATAATAGCTATACGCTGCTAGAGCAACATAATTTTAGCATGAATATTATTTCGATGTTTAGAAGCAGTACAAATACTCAGAAATTTAATGATTTAACCGCTACATTCAATTACGCATACTCAATTGATAAAGTAAAATTACCTGCGAAAAAAGAACCTAAAAAAGAAAAGGAAATTGTTTTAAATCCTGTTTTAAAAATAAATTATAAGGAAAAGACATATCAGGGAACCAGAGATGAAATCATAAAGCAATTACAGGATCTCCAACTTGCTTTGCGACCAATTCCAAAGGAAGATTCAGATGAATTGCAGCATTTACTGACCCTCACAACTTTGACTCCTGATGATGAAAGTTTTAAAGAAAAAGCTTTGACTTATTTAAAAGCATATGATTTAAATAATGACATCTTAGACAAGTACAACAATTATATTCTTGAAACAGTAAAAAGTTTACAAGAAGAAATGAAACGAAAAGATGAAGGTTTTGAAAATGATTATGTTATGGCGCTTGGAAGAGTGAATAAACATAAACTACACGGTGTAAATGAAGAAGATATAACAGATAAAACAAGTTATAAATCGTATTTAAAATTAGTTGAGCGAAAAAATAAAAAATTACAGCCTTTGTTAGTTCATAGATGGATGATTAATGAAATTTCGATACTTGCGAATACACCAGCTGCTGAAATTCATCAAAACGAAAATCTTTCAAATTTTAATAAACAAGAACTTAATCAATTCTTTAAAATGATGAAAGAGAAAAAAACAGATACAGAAGTAATTGAAGAATTAAAAATCAAATTAATTCCTTTTTATCATGATTTAGCTATTAAAAATGTCAAAGATGATGAAGTTGAATTTAAATATTTAAAGATTAATTAAAAGGATATTGCTCTTTTTTATAAGAAGGGTTTTAGAATCGTTTCAATAGAAGTCAGGCTTAAAATATAGAGAAGTTATTATGCTTCATTTACAAAAAAATATGATTATTTGCTTATGAAAAAATTTTACAAAATACATCTATCGGTATTATTTATTTTACTTTCAGTTGTCTTTTCTTACGGGCAGGATCTTGCAGCCCCAAAAGAAGCAGGTGCAGCTTCGAGCGCTATTGAAAAAATAGAAGCTTCTGATCGCTGGGTAGATAAATTTTCGAATCAGGATTTGGTAGAATTGCCAATCGGAATTCGAAATACAGTAAATAATGTTCAGTATTCCATCGGAATTACCAAAGCTGTTTTTTCGCCAGAATATACTACTTTGACCGTTTTCTGTAGAGTTGATATTCCGCAAAAAGACAAAAATGGGCAGCCAATGCAATTGTTTTTTGGTGCTGATAATGTAAAATTATCGCATCAGGGAGGTATTATGGGCGAAGCTAAATTGGTATTGCTGGGCAATGTAGATATTCCGTTTAGCGATAATAAATGGCAGGTATCTTTATATGGTGGTTTTGAAATGGCAACCGGAGATGTTAAGGATTTAACGTATGTCACGATTGACTGCGACGGTTTTAAAGAAATGAAAATTTCCGGAGCAGTAGAGTTTTCAAGAAATCTTATATTACCAATTGATCCCGTAACTAAAACTGTAGACGAAGCAAAAACTACAGTTCCAAAAACCTATTATAACGGAAAAACTGTTCAAATACCAAATAGGGTTAGAGGAGAGTTTAGCTTTATGGCAAGTAGCTGGAACGATATTTTGGTGAATGTAAGCTTGCAGCCTTTTACATTAAAAGACAAACGAAACGGAAAAGATTTTGAAGGTAATTTTCAGTTTTTAGTCAGTAATGCAGTTTTAGATTTAAGTGATTTAAAAAACGATCCGACCGTAATATTTCCTGAATATTATGCAAAAAATGCACTTTTAGTGCCAAGCCAGGAAGCCTGGAAAGGTGTGTTCATCCAGACTTTTGATGTTGGTTTGCCAAAAGAATTTCAAACTACTGATACTGCATCAAGTAAAGAAAGACTTCATGTAGGAGCACAAAATCTTATTATAGATAAATATGGAGTTTCGGGAACTTTTTATGCAGATAATGTTTTTCCACTCGATCGAGGCATCACAAGTCAGGAAAAATCGTGGGCTTATTCTCTGGACCATATTGATGTAACAATAGCCGCCAATACTTTTGTAAAAGCAAATTTGAGCGGTCAGATTCTTTTGCCAATAAGTAAAGCAACGCCAGAAAAGAAAGAAACTACAGCAGCTGCAACACCAACTACTACAACCCCGGCTACTGGAACGGCAAATACAGCAACAACTCCGGCGAAACCAGCCCAAACAAATAGAGCAGGTTTGGCTTATAATGGTTTTATTTCCATGGAAGAACAGCAATTAATTGTTGTTACAAAAGATTCTATAGCTTTTGATATCTGGAAAGCAAAAGCCCTGTTATTGCCTAATAGTTCTGTGGAATTAAAATTGGTTAACGGAAAATTTTTGCCAAAAGCCAATTTAAACGGAACAGTTACTTTCGGAACTAATAAAGGAGCATCTGATGAAAAGGACGTAGAAGGAAAAAAAACAGTTGATTTTAAAGGGATTTCTTTTGAAAATTTACAACTGCAAACCGTTTCACCTATCATTTCGGTTCGAAATATGGGGTATAAAGGTACAGTTGCTTTTGGTAATTTCCCTGTTTCTATTGGTAATATAAATGTCGCCATTAATGGAGATAATTCCCGAATCGATTTTGATTTAGGAATTAATCTGATGGAAAGTATTGGTGCCGGTGCCACAGCCAGAATTGGTATAAAAGGTAAAATGTATGATGACGGATACAGACAGCGAAGCCGATACGATGGTTTGGATTTATCTGCCATTAATATTAATTGTGAGTTTAGCGGATTAACCATTAAAGGAGGTCTTATCCTGATGGAAAAGGATCCTGTTTACGGAGATGGATTCAATGCTGATTTAGAGGTAGATGTAGCAAAAATCGTTAACGTAAAGGCAAAGGCTATTTTCGGGCGGACTACTTTTAGATACTGGTATTTTGATGCCGCAGTAAAATTTCCTCCTACACCAGGTGTTCCGTTTATGATTACCGGTTTTGGAGGTGGAGCTTACTATAAAATGCATCGAAATTCAGATGTTGCTATTGGCGATTTTTCTCCATCAGGGTTAAGTTATACTCCAGATGAAAAAATAAGTCTTGGGATTAAAGCTTTAATTTACTTTCATGTAGGCTCAGAAACTATTTGTGACGGTGAAGCCGGATTTGAAATGGCTTTTAACTCAAAAGGGGGAGTAAACAGATTGGCTATTTTTGGTAAAGCCAATGTTATGGCCAAAATACCGGGGTTAAAAAATATTACGGATTTAATGACCAAAGTGTCTTCAAATGTTACATCAAAGAAAAGTTTCCTAGGAGTTACAGATAGCGATCTTAAGGGGTCTTTTGCCAGTAAATATATTCCGGAAGCTAAAGAAGCTATTCCCGGAGATTTATCAGCAGCGGTAGGAATAAAGATGGCAGCAGCTATTGAATTTGATTTTGAAAATAATTCGATGCATGCTACAACAGATGTATATATCAATACGCCAGGTAATTTCCTTTCAGGAATAGGACCGGGAGGAAGAGCAGTCTGGGGAGTTTTCCATAAAGACCCAAAAGACTGGTATATGTATATGGGAACGCCAGATGACAGATGTGGTATTAAAATAGGGGTAGCCGGAATGTTCTTAAAAACAACAAGTTACTTTATGGCAGGAACAGTTCTTCCGGGAAGTCCGCCGCCGCCTGCGATTGTAGCGCAAATTTTAGGCGTTGATGCTCAGGAATTAGATTATATGCGTGATGAAAATGCTTTGGCAAATGGAGGTGGTTTAGCCTTTGGTGCAAGCTTAGATTTTGACACCGGAGATTTAAGTTTCTTGCTTTTTTATGCCCGTTTTCAGGCAGGAATGGGATTCGATATTATGCTTAAAGATTATCAGGAAGCAAGATGTTCTAATACAGGAGATCAGGTAGGTATAAACGGATGGTATGCTAACGGACAATCTTATGCATATCTGCAGGGTGAATTAGGGATTAGAGTTAAATTATCATTTTTAAAATTCAAAGTTCCAATTATCTCAGGAGGAGCTGCAGTTTTATTGCAGGCAAAATTACCAAATCCGGTTTGGATGCGAGGTTATGTGGCCGGAAACATGAATATTCTTGGAGGATTAATAAAAGGAAAATTCCGTTTTAAATTTGAACTTGGAGAAGAATGTCAATTTGAAAATGCATCTCCGTTAGGAGGTCTTAAATTGATAACAGATGTAACTCCAAAACAAAGTTCAACTGATGTAGATGTTTTTGCTGTACCACAAGCTGCTTTTTCAATGAAAGTAAACGAAGCTTTTGTAATTCCTGAAGATGCAGGAGATGTGACCTATAAAGTAATATTAGAAAAATTCAAAGTTTTTGATGGTACAACCGAAATTCCAGGTGTTTTTGAATGGGGATCAATGAAAGATAAAGTTAGTTTTGTATCATCAGACATTTTGCCACCAAATAAAGAACTTAAAGTTCAGGTTGAAGTTAGTTTTCAAAAGATGATAAATGGTGTTTTTCAACCCATAAAAGTCGATGGAAAGGTAGCTACAGAATATGAAGAAAGACTCTTTAAGACAGGTGGTGCACCTAATCATATTCCGCTTACAAACGTTAAGTATTCTTATCCTGTTGTAGATCAAAAATATTTTCTGGAGGAAGAATATCCAAAAGGTTATATTCAACTTAAGCGAGGTCAGGATTACTTGTTTGAAGATGGCAGTTGGGAAACTAGTATCAAAGTAGATGAAGACGGAACCTCTAATTCAAAGGCAACAGCTTTTAATTATAATACCGGCTCAAATGAAATTTATTATGATTTGCCAAATATTAACCAGGACAAAAAATACAACTTTTCTATAGTAAGTAATTTGAAACAAGCTGCACAAAAAAATACTACAGCAGCAACAAAAACAAATACAATTAGCGAAGATGGAAATGATATACAGATAAAAGAAAATCAGGCTGATGCATTATCAAAAGCAGAAGGCAGTATTGAGCGTTTAACGTATTCATTTAATACAAGTAAATACAAAACATTCAATTCTAAAATGAATGCGATAAATACGCAAAATTATAATTTTGGAGTTTTGTACTCAGATGTTATTTATCTGACTAACACTATTTCAAGTCAGGAAGCATTTGATTTGACTGAGTTGCAAGGAGCGACTTATAGTGATAATAAAGCTTTAATAATTGCGCAGTCTAAATTAAATGATGAGTACTATAATGCTGATATATTCCCGTACTTATATAAAGATTATCCGCTAAATGGTAATTTTTCTATCAACAATAGAGATACAGAAGAGTTGGGCGTTATTCCTGCAAAAGCAATTGCGCTTAATGCATATTACATGTCCAGCATAGAGAATAATGTAAACCAGGCATGGACAAAAGGAAATTTTCCATTTAAGTATAATATGCCATTGCTTTACAAACAGGATTGGGTTGATTTAAATAATCAAATTATTAACGCTTATGTTAATGGAGATGCAAGTGCCGATTCAATTGCCAAACGTTTTATGGGTGCTAGTTTTCTCTTTATGCGCTATGGAAACTATGAAATAGTAATGAAGTACAATCTTCCGGGAGATAAACAGTCGAACGAGTTTGTCTATAAATATAAAAACAATAATAATTTTAGATAATCTTTTAATATGATAAATACTATTTGATAATATTTTTAATTAACTATTTATAATTAAAAACAACCTTCGGGTTGTTTTTTTATTTTATAATATCTTAAGTCAATAAAATGATTTCAAACAGATCTTGGTGTTGAATGTGTTGATGAAATTAGAAAAATGATAAAAATATGGCGAAATAAAAGTCAGGTAATCAAAGATATATTTGTAAAAGCTATGCAGGGGGAAGTGAAGCTGAAAATATGCTTATGAGCCAGATATTAATAAAATAATGTGAATCAAAACCAAAAAGATCCAGATTGTTTCAAGAAAATTATAGGATTTGAATCTTTCTATTACAAAGTAAAGCCAGTATAGTTTTTATTGAATTTTTCAGAATATAATGTAAACAACAAATTCATCCATAATACAAAGTGCTATAAACGAAAAAACACCAACTTTTTCAAGTGGTGTTTTATCTTAGTAGCGGGAAGCATTCAAATATCTAACCACTTTATTGAAGATTATTACATATTTTAGCATCCGCATCTTAATTTTTTTCTGCTTTTTGTTTGTATAGCTACTCATAAATTGCCAAAAATCACTAATCAATTTTAAAGTCCTTTTGAGAGTTTGTAGTAAAAAAAAAATTTGAAATAAATAATGTGTGAAATTTATCCCACATATCTACCCGAATTTGGATGGCTTTTTGTGGTTTTGTAACACATATAAATAAGTTGGTGGCAATTTTGCGAGACAACTCACCTACATTAATTAACAAGAAATAAATGAAATTAACAATTACAATCGGACTTCTTTTAATTGGTCATCTTACATTTGGACAAGACAGAATTCAAAAAATTGACAGTTTACTCAATTCTCTTTATTCAAAAGAGAAAATCAATGGAAATTTTCTACTTGCAGAAAAAGGGAAAGTTATTTATAGCCATAGTTTTGGACTTGCAAACGAAACAACAAAAGATAAATTAAACGAAAATTCAATTTTTGAATTGGCATCTTGTTCAAAGCAGTTCACAGCTATGGGGATAATGATACTTAAAGAAAAAGGGAAGTTGAATTTGGACGATGACATCAGAAAATACTTACCCGAACTTTCATTTTATAAAGGTATAACTATAATAAACTTATTAAATCATACTGGAGGTCTACCAGACTATATGCAGCTTATGGATAGTTTATTTGACAAATCTAAAATTGCCACTAACAAAGACATTATTAATATATTTAGTAAACATCAACCAAAAATAGTATTTGAGCCAAATACTAAATGGGAATATAGCAACACGGGCTATGCACTATTGGCATCAATAATTGAGAAAGCATCGGGTTTGACATACGGTGACTATCTAAAAACAGCTATTTTCCAACCGTTGAAAATGAAAAATACCTTTGTGTACACTCGTAGATTATCGCCAAAGAAAATTGACAATTATGCTTTTGGTTATGTTTACTCAGATAGTTTGAAAAAATATGTTTTACCAGACGAATTGAAAGAAACTAAAATGGTTATTTGGCTTGATGGTATTGTTGGAGACGGAACAGTTAATTCAACTATAAAGGATTTATGGATTTGGGATAGAGCATTATATGCCAATAAATTACTCACAAAAGAGGGAATGAAAGCAGTTTTTGAAGTAGCAACTTTGAAAGACGGATCTAAAAGGAATTATGGTTTTGGTTGGGGAATTGAAGAAAATGCTGATTTTGGAAAAATTGCAAACCATAGTGGTGGTTGGCCAGGTTATGTAACTTTTATCGAAAGACATATTACAAATGATAAAACAATAATAATACTTCAAAATCACAATAACGTTTCAATTCCTTCAAAATCAATTAGAAGTATTCTATATAATAAACCATTGCCTGTGCAAAAAATCAGAAAAGAAATTATTATTACAACTGAACAACTTCAAAAGTTTGTTGGGACTTATGAAGTTGAAAAAGATTTTGAAATCAAAATTTCATTAGATAAAGACCAACTATTTTCACAATTGACAGGACAAAATGCGTTCCCGATATTTGCAGAAAGTGAAATGTTATTTTCCTTTAAAGTAGTAGATGCGCAAATTCAGTTTGAAAAGAACGAAAAAGGAGAAATTTCAAATTTGTTTTTATTACAGAATGGAAATAAGATAGAAGCAAAACGGACGAAATAAAAACTGCCACCAACACACGCTACAAGCAATTTGGGCATTAGGCTTAATTTGAAATTGGTTTTGTAGCTGAGATGATTTTTTCTCTTTTTATTGCTTCAGATTTAGAATTAAAAAACTCAACGTGAATTACTTCCCAAGGTCTAAATTTTAAAGTATAACCTTTTGTTTCAAGAACATTATGAGATTTAAATCTTTCAATTAAATTAGAAGTGTAACCTGTATAGTTTTTATTGAATTTTTCAGAAAAGAGAATATAAACAACAAATTCTTCCATAATACAAAGTGCTATAAACGAAAAAAACACCATCTTTTTCAAGTGGTGTTTTTATCTTAGTAGCGGGAACAGGACTCGAACCTGTGACCTTCGGGTTATGAGCCCGACGAGCTGCCTACTGCTCTATCCCGCGATGTTTCGGGTGCAAAGATAAGCAGTATATACGGTTATCCAAAGAAAAATTGAAAATATTTTTTAAGTACCATTGAATTTAATAACTTGTTAATATACAGCTGTTTGTGTGTTTTTTAAAGTGATTTAAGAGGCAGAGTTAATTTTATGATTTAATAATTCTTGGTATGGATTGCCTTTTAAGCCTAATAAAAAACCAAAAGCAGGTTCGGTTTTGTAACCTTTTTGTTTGAGTTTAATAATTTCTAATCTGAAATCTTCACCTTTAGACTGCAAAATCTTATGTTCTATAATCATATGTTTATAACCATTTTGATTTTTGACGGGAATATTTTGTCCAAAGATTTCAATTTCAAAGCGCTCTATTTTAAAATTTGCAACGACTGTTTCTTCATTGTCGATTATTGGTTCTCTGATTGTGAATTCATTTTTATTTCCAAAAAAAGACTTAAGTTTTTCAATAAAGTATTCCTTGTTTTTACAATAACAAATAATATCGAGATCACTGTTTTCAATATCAATATTTATTGGAATGGTTCCAACTAAAATGGGGTCAAATTCGGCAATGTTTGCTAAGACTTTGTATTCTGACAGTATTTTATAAGCCAGAACCTGTTTTTGATTCCCATTTTTTAAATATTCTATCTTAGTAAAGTCTGTCATTATTTACTATAATTTTTTTCTTCTTTAATTTCTTGTTCTATTCTTTTATTAATGTTGACCTTAGCATTGGTGAAAACAAAAATTGTGGTTTTGTATTCACGGGCGTTTGGATTAGTAATTTCGCCTGTAATTTTTGAATTTTCAAAATAAGGACTTGTTTCTTTAAACTCGGTATTGTTTTCCTCAAATTCCTTAATTCTGATTAGGTTTTTATATTGTACATCAAGATTAAACCAGTTTACATAATCGGCATTAAAAGAAACAGCTTTAATTCTCTTTTTTGTATAATAATTAATCGCGCCAGCCTGACCATAATTGTCACAAAGTACCAGGGTTTTCGCGGGATTTGGAAGTTTGGCATAAATAGAATCTGTTTTGCGGGCAAGTTCTTTCCAGCCTAACATATCGGCAAAATCTTGTGGCAATTTATGATCTTTTCCATCTTCCCAGCGAAGCATTCCCAGTTTTTTATATTTCTCCGGATGTCCAACTATATATTCCGGACTTTTATTGGGAAAAGCCAAATTGTACATCGGAATAAACAACAGTAACGGAATCAGGATAAATACGGGCTGTAAATAACGTTTCCAGCCTGTTTTTAGAATTTCGGAAAGAAAAACAGATCCAAAGGCAATATAAATTGGATATAAACCAATTGCATAATAAGCTTTTGCCTTAAAGTATAAAAAGACCGCCAGTGTGAAAATAATTGACGCAAAGAAAAATTTATATTTTTTAAAAGGTTTGAAGAATAACAAAGAATATAACGATGAAAAAATCACTAATAATGCACCAATAAAAAATAATAATTGTTCTTTAAGAAATCCTAAACGATCGACATTGATCAATTGTGTCTCGGCCAATTCTTTCATGTGATGCACAATAGGGAAATGATTGTTGTATTGCCATAAGAGATTCGGCAGAATTAATATCAATCCTAAAATCAAGGCTAAATAAAGCTTTTTTTCGGTCAATATTTTTCTTTGTTCAGAGAGTAATAATGCCGGAAAAAGACCAATAAGAAGAAAAAGAATGTTGTATTTATTTAAAAAACCAAAAGCAAAAATGACAGCACCAATATAAAACCATTTTTTTTCCTCGGTTGTGATATATTGAATAACAACATAATAAAAAGCTGTCCAACACAAAACATCTAGTGAATTGGGCTGATAAAGCATATTAATTCGCAACAATGATGAAAACACAATACAAGTTGCGCCTAAAAGTAAAGCGTATAAATTTCCTTTAAGAACTTCAATAGTTTTCCATACTACTATGAGTGTTAAAACTCCAAAAAGGGCAGGGAAGAATTTGACCCAAAAAACAGAATTTCCAAGCAAAAAAATAAGATACGAAAACCAGGAAGTTACTGGTGGAACCGACAAATAACCCCATGCTAAATGATGTGCCTGATCGAGATGTAGGTATTCGTCACGCTGTAAATCATATTCAGGGCTTAGTAATATATATTGTAAAGCAAATTTTAAAATTATAAATCCGATTAAAATTATGGTTTTTTTGGTCATTGAGCGTTTGGTTTTTATGACTAAAGTTTTTGTTTTTAATTTCTTTAGCTAATATATAATTTATTTTAAACCGAAACTAAAACCAGAATTTTACACGAATAAATCAAACAAATTAGATGCTTTGTAATTGTACTAAATGTAAGTTCTACATCATTTTTCCTTCTTTCGCATATTCTTTTTTAATTCCCTGAAGCAAGTGATCAAGGTTGATACTTTCGTTCTCATCTTCTAATGTTCTCAAACAGGCATATTGAATGATATTGACAATATTAGCACCGGTAATGTCATATTTTTTTGAAATCTCACTAAGATTTACATCTTCAGCAATTCTAATTCCTTTTGGTAAATTATTTTGCCAAAGTTTTAAGCGTTCGCTATAAGAAGGTACTTCAAACTCAATAATAGATTGAAATCTTCGGGTGAAAGCGGTATCAATATTTGTTTTAAAATTAGAAGCCAAAATTACCAATCCGGGATGATTTTCAATACGCTGCAGCAAATACGAAACTTCCTGGTTAGCGTATTTATCGTGCGCATCCCTAACATTTGTTCTTTTTCCGAAAACGGCGTCAGCTTCATCAAAAAAGAGAATCCATTCTTTATCAGCTGCTTTGTCAAAAAGAGAAGAAAGATTTTTTTCGGTTTCACCAATGTATTTTGAAATCACCGTAGATAAATCAATTCGGTATACATCTCTTTTGGTGTATTTTCCAAGTAGGGAAGCCGTAAGTGTTTTCCCGGTTCCCGGCGCACCGTGAAACATAACCCTGAAACCTGGTTTTATCTTGGCTTTCATATCCCATTCGTGAAGTAAAATCTCGTTGAATTTGAGCCAGGTTTCTATTTCCTTAATTTGGTTTAAAGTGGAGGAATTAAGTACCAGATCTTCCCATTCTAATTGGGTTTCGATTAATTGGGCAGGAAAAATGCTGCTAAGCTGAGGTTTTAAAATTTTTCCGGTTATGAATTTTTCGATGTATTCGTCTTCTAAAATTAGCAAGCCACTTAATTTGGGTTCACCATATGGAACAGTTTCTATTTTGATAATTCTTTTTTGATACAAAAAGGACTCATTGTGTAAGTAATTGTAGAACGAAATCCGGTCATCTAAATCATTTCCTGCAATTAAAAATTGTGCCGTTTCACCTGTTGGTAAAATTCCACGATGGTTTTTCGTTTTAATTCCACCAAACTCGGGTAATTCGCCACCGTTAGGTAAATAATCGGCAATAATCGAACTTAAAAAATCAGGTTTAATATGCGGAATAAGTGCCAAAACCAGTAAAAGAATATCCATTTCATTCAGGTTATTTTCGATAATAAATTCGCTGATAAATCCATCAGAATCCTGTTGTATTAAAACGGGTTTTTCCATAGGACTTTCTGCTTGAAAAAGTTGGTCAAGCTGAAATACGAATTGGTTTTTTAAGTGGGTGATTACGTTTTCCATCTTTTATGCGACTAAAGATTCGATTGAGAAAAAATCAATTTTTGATTGTTTGTAATTTCTGATTCTGTTCATTACAGCATTTCCGTTATGCGAACCGTCACTATTAGTATTACCTTCAATTGTTTCAATTAAATCGCCGTTAACAGCAGTTACAATTCCTGTATGAAACCAGTCATTTGTTGTTTTTTGAATCAGAAATATATCTGCAGGTTTTATCAAAGCCGGATTGGTTCTTGCCGTTTGAAAACGAGTTACTATTTTTTTCTGAATTCCGGTTACGCCAACAGTATCACAGCTATAAGTTAAAGGCATCAGGGTTTTGAAATTTTTTCCCTGAACAGAAGCCGCCTGATCAATTATCGCCTGAACAAACCCCATGCACCAAAACCATTCAGATCCTTCATGACCATCCATATAACTTCGCACCCACGGACCCGTATTGCTTTGGTTGTTGATGACAAGTTCGAAAGGGTGATTTTTAAGATGGTTTTTGGCTGTATTCAGTACTAATTCTCTCAAATTATTGCCTGATACTGAATTTTCAAAAGCATTTTTAAGAGGAGATACAAGTTTGTCAAAAACTTTTTGATCTACAATTCCGTTTTGCGATAGGTTGTTAACTCTTTGAAAATTAAGGACTGCTTTTTCTGTCGCCGGACCAAAATCACCATCAATTCCGGTTGCGGTTCCTGATTCTGGATTTTGTATAGCAAATAAATTTAGCCAGGACTGAATTTTTTCAACGTCTTTTTTGTTGTTATTCACTCCTTTTTTTTGTTGTGTTGCTTTTATAAGCAGCTCTTTTTGGTAGGATGTTTTTTGCATGACTTAAGGTTTTTAGTTAATAAATATTATTTATGGTTTTTTAAGATGAGTGATTCCTTTTCAATATTTATGAAATAGTTTTAAGCGATTTTATTACTCGTACATCTTAGAATTTTTAATGAATTTATCCAATTCTGGACGGTCGATAAAGCTGTAGTCAAATTTATCTTTATTGATAATTTCTCTAACTATTTTATTATTATATGGTTTTAGTTTGAATATAGCATTGAGTATTGAAGCGTTGAAAGCCAAATCATTTTTTTTGTATTTTTTCAAAATTTCAGAAATGATTTCTTCGACCTGATTTTTATATTCCTGATCTTTCAATGCTATTTCTACCAATCCATTTATAATGATAACCTTGTCTTCCCAAGTTTGTTCATTCTTAAGAAAAACTTCCAATTGTTTTATTGCTTCACCACCAATTTGTTTAATCACATTTGGTAATTCAATACGATACCAAAATGCTTCCTGATTTTTTTTTTCTATTAATGAATTTAAAAGAGTTTCAATTGATTCTTTTGAATGTAATTGTCCCAAAGCCCTCCATGCATGCATAGGAGCAAATTGCTCCATTGAAGCTCCAGTTGTAATGACACTTAGATCTGATGAGGCAATGATTTGTATAAGTGTTTTGGCATCGGTTTTTTTTAGATCCAGCTCTTTGATATAATCAGGCCAGATTTTATCAAAGGACGTTATGCCAAATTCACTTAGTTTATTTAATAATATATCTGATTTTTTCATAATTACTGAATTTTTAGGTTGCATTAGGATTAACATAATAATTATTTCCAACCCGTGTTATTTTTTTACTAGTTGTTAAAATTTGAAGTTTTTCCCTTGTTTTATTTACACTTTTGCCAATATCAGCAGCGAGGGTTGTATAATTTGTGTAACCTGTTTTTTTGTATGTTACACCGTCTTCAACGGTTGTTATTGCGCTTGTATTACCTTTAAGACGCTCGATAATTAATTCACCAATATCGGTAATTCTTCCAATATCCGGAAAAGTAGGGGCTTGTGCATTTGCATTTCCGATAGAGGTTTTTGAGCCATCATCATTTATTTTGTTAATTGGTCCTGTTATTGATTTGGCAACATAAAATCCTATTGCTTTTTTTACTTGATCAATTGTAGGATCAGTAATACCAGGCAGGGCATCTGCAGCACTTTTATCGTTTTCATGGTATTGGACTGTCATGTCATATTCAAGTTTACTTGTTTTATTATCGCTCGCAATTTTTTCTGGTACTTTCATTTGTTCATTCAAAGTTTTTAAGCCAAAAACAATATTAGAAGCATTCCATTTTCCAAATAAATGATGAGCTACAATATGTACACCCAAAGCAGTTGATTGAGGATGTTTTACACCTGTTTGTGCCACCCATTGATCAATCAGATTCTGACCGACAATTACCGATCTGCTTCCGGTAGCAACACCTGGGCCAGCGACTGGTTTTTTACTCGTTAATGGATTTGCAATTACTCTCGAAGGTCTTCCGTCGCCATCAGCAGTTGCGGCTATAACTGTAGGATCTGTCTTTTTTCTAGGAGTCTTCTTAACTCCGCCAGCTTTCTGTATGTAAGTATAATCCCAGGTTTCTCCTCCATCAGCAACTGATGAAATCTCAATTACAGACGAATGGTCATTGTTTACTTTGTTTTTTATTGCCTGAGCTTCATCTACCGTAACTTCTCCCTCATCATTTTCTTTTTCTGTTTCACTATCAATTTCAGCTAAAGCTCCCGCAATTGGACCACTTGCAGCAGCTTCAGGTTCACCTCTTCCCATAACTCTATCCAACATCGCCATTCCCGTATCAACAGCTTTATTCACCAGCCAAGTAAGCGCCTCATCCACCATTTGCTGTACAGAAATAATCATTTCGCCAATTCTTGCTCCAATTCCTGTTAAGCCAACCTGATTGGCAAGGAAACCGATTACGACCGGCATGGCTTGTCCCATAGTTCTTTCCAGATAATTGGCTGCTGTTGTTACATTGCCTTTGGTTAAATCTGCGACACCGTTGACAAAAGAGTTAACGACTTCCAGCATTTCACGCAGGTATTTTATAAAACTTTGTATGGCGTTGAAGAAAGCTATTGCCCCGTTTATAATTGCCATGATTCCGGTTGGGTCTAACATGCTTAAAAGCTTGGCTGTTATGCGGTTTACGATGCGTTCCATCACGAAGTTTTTTACAGCGTCGAGAACGGTATTCCATAAATTACTGAGCTGTTCCTGAATTTTATCCCAAATAGCAGCCATTCCTCTTTCGTGAACATCTTTAATAAATGTCCAAATGCCTTCGAGCGTATTAATCATGCTTCTAATTCTGGCAACTCTTGCAGGTCCTATGCGTGGATGTGCCGCAAGTTTTTCCCAGATTTTTTCCATTGAGATATTCAATACTTCCATTACCCAGGTAATAACACCTTTTAAAGTAAAATCAGTAAGTACAGGAATGTTGGCATCTTTTAATTCGCTCATCAGCCATCCCGTTACACCATTGATTAAATGGGTAACAATATTGTCGAAGAACTGAATAAATCCTTGTTTCAGGGCTTTAAAGATATTTTTTAAGAAACCAATTGGGTCTTTTTTAATATCGTCAATTGCTTCTAAAGCTCTGGTAATGATGTTTCCTATAAGATCAAATGGGAAATTCATGATTTGAAGAATCGCCATAATCACAATCCTGATGATTTCTGCCACAAAAGCAATCAGTCTGCCGATTGGTTCTCCGAATTTGTCGATAATTCTAATGAAAGCATCAAGGGGATTAATAAGATCGTTGATGGTAAACGAATTCCAAAGATCTGTAAAGAGTTGAATAATTGAAGCAGGCGTCATGTTTAGAGTAGCAACAGCCGCTTCAATTTCGCCGGCAATTCTGGCTATTGCACCAGATTCAACCATTTGGGCGTATTGTTCTTCGCCGCCTTCCATCAAACTCATAAAACCTCTAATGAGATTTGGAACCGATCTTTCGACAGTTTCATTTGTAAATGGATCACGCCCTATAATTACTTTTATCAAAGAATAACCTCTTACGGTTGCGGCTTGTGAAGACAGCCATCCTAACAATGAGTCTTTAACAAGTTCTAATACTTTGAGAGCCACGCCAGAGGCAAAATCCCAAACACGTTGCAGGAATCCGCCCGCCTGAGCTGCAAGTGCTGTAAGATTATCAGCAATATTCATTAGGTTAGAAGGCTGAATAGCATCCCATGCCGAAGTTATAAGTCCGCGAAGTTCGCCTAATAAAGAATTAAAAGTTCCAACCTGAGTGTCAAGCCAGTCGGCAGTTTTTTGCAGCGTGCCTTTCTCGCGCATTTGCTCAAGCTCTGTTTGCTTGTCTATCAGTATTAAGAAATCTTCTAATATTTCTACTGTTGTTGCATTGACTGCTTCATCGCGTAATGGATCGTATTTGATTATTTTTTTGATTAATGACCAGGCTTTGTTTTCAGCCAGTAGAGGTTCAGCAACACCAATCAAGGCTTCTTTGATCCAGGTAATTACCTGATCGACAAGCGAAGTTGCGAAAGTAGTTACCCGATGTACTAATTCATTAAATTTAGTTCTGGCAACATCTATGAAAGTTGTAACTGAAGATTCGTCCCAAGCATCTTTAACGAGTTTGAGTAACGCGTCCATACTGAGGCCCAATTCACTCAAACGATTGTTGACCCAATCAAAAACACGATCAATAATGCCATATTCCTGCAATTTATCAAATATTGCTGTCCCAAAGGGAATCAATCCCATAAATCCTTCAATAAGATTGATGGCATTTCTATCGACATTTACATCATTCAAGGGATCATAACCTGCTACAACTGTAAGCAGTGTATAACCCGGAATATGTCTGACGTTGTCTTTTATAAAACCGGGAATCGCAAAGGACAATAACGAACCTTGAATCATTTCGGGAGCAGAGGATATTTCTTGTGGTTTTTTGCGAATAGTAGCGCCTTGCTGAACAGTATGTGTTAATTCGTGTGCCAGTAAATGCTTGCCTTCCTGAGAATTTGGATTGTACTTTCCTTCGTTAAAATAAATATTGTTTCCGGTTGCAAATGCTTGTGCGCCCAATTGCTGATTCATTTGTACAGCGGTGGAGTCATTGTGAATGCGTACATTACTGAAATCGGCTCCAATACCGGATTCCATTTCGGTTTTAATTTTTCCCGAAAGGGGAGAACCTCCGCCTTTACTACTGTTTAAAGTGCTTTCAATATTAGGACTGTCAGACGAACCCGATGCTGCGGCCGGACTCATCTGAAGTTCATTATCTTCTTCTTTTGCCTGAATTTCTTCTTCTCCTTTGGTTTGAATTTCCTCGTCGGCTTTCTTTTGTTGAACAAGGGGTTTTGGTTTTGGAGTTTTTTCGGCAGCTTTAGTGACTTCAGTTTTGTTTTGGACGGTTTCTTCTTTCTCTGTTTTTAACTGAACAACAGGAGTGATATTTTCTGCTAATGATTTTTTCTGAACAGCATTTTCGTCCTTTTTCGGTTCATTTGATTTTTTTTGAACTGCAGGCGATGGACTAAAGAAAGATTCGGAAGTACTATTTTGTTTTTTTGATACTACCTGGTCAGCAACATTATCGGCTTCAACTTCATATTTATCATTTGATTTTCCAATGTTGAGCTTTGCCTGAACACCAAAAAAATCGTCGCCCTGTCTTGAGTTAAAAGCAGATGGGCTGGAAGGATTTGATTTTGATTTTTGGCTAAATGCTGACATAGAAAAGCTTTTATAGTCTCGTTATGATGTTGTTATAGAAATGTTTCCGGTTAAACTGCAATGCGTTGGATCTCCGTTATAGCCTCCCAAATAAATTTCGACATAATAAGTGCCGCTGCTTAAATCTGAAACCGAGGTACTTCCTCCTGATAATGAAATCGTTTCGGAATGCACATTACTATCAAACCAATAATCTGCACTTCGGTATATTTTAACTTCTATTGCATTGGCTATATCACTACATCTGGGCGGACCAACCCAACCCAAATTAGAACTCACTTGTATAGAACCACCACTGCCAACACTAAAGTTGTTTGATACACGTTTGTGTGTTGTCCATTGGTTTATATTCCATGGTATTGTGGTTAATTGCACAACATTGCTTTGTTTTTGAACATTTTTACTTCGATTTCCTTGCTGAACAGTATGTGTTAATTCATGCGCCAGTAAATGTTTTCCTTCTTTAGAATCAGGATTGTATTTTCCTTCGTTAAAATAAACATCATTTCCGTTGGTAAAAGCCTGTGCGCCTAGTTCCTGACTCATTTGAACGGCATTTGAATCGGTATGGATTTTTACGTTACTGAAATCGCTGCCAAAACCTGATTCCATTTCTCTTTTTGTTTTTTGGTCTAAAAGATTTCCGCTTCCTTTTGAACTTTCCAATTTTCCTTCCAATTCATTGTTCTGAATGTCACTTTCTGCATTTTCTGTTTTTTTCTGAACTGGTTTTTCCTCTTCTTTTTTATCTTTTTTCTGAACTTTATCTTCTTTTTCGCAATTGTCGCATTTCGCCTGAACGGGTTTTTCTTCTTCCTTTCCTTTCTTCTGAACCGGTTTTTCGTCTTCTTTTTTTTCCGATTTTTTCTGAACAGGTTTTTCTTCGTCCTTTCCTTTCTTCTGAACAGGTTTTTCGTCCTCTTTTTTATCTGATTTTTTCTGAACGGGTTTTTCTTCGTCCTTCCCTTTTTTCTGAACAGGTTTTTCGTCTTCTTTTTTATCCGATTTTTTTTGAACGGGTTCTTTTTCTTCCTTCATATCTTTTGCCTGAACAGAAGAAATAGTTTCTGAAATGGGTTTTTGCTGAATTTCTTCTTTCGATTGCAAAAGTCCGTCGCCAGAAGAACGATTGTTTGTTACCTGATCTGCAACTCTATCGGCTTCTACTTCAAATTGATCACCTGCCGTTCCTGTTTTTAATTTTTTCTGAATTTTTGGTTCAAAAAAAGGAGAAGGCGAGTGCTTGTCCTGTTTTCTGTTTTCTAAAGATCTCATAGCTTCATTTTTTATAATTTAAAACAGATAATTATTTCTTTACTCCTAATTGGCTTATTTTAAGCAACCATAATTTTAGGATTTACATCTTCTTTTTGCAGTATTTGATGTTTTTCTAATTCAATTTTTATTTGGTCATACCAATACGGAAAAATTTTAAACAGTCGGTATTCAATTTCGTCTGTAATGTTTTTTTTGTACTTTTTAAGACCAAAGAGATGGCTATAGCCCAATTCATTGGCACATCTGCCATGTTCGGTGATATTTTGTCCTTTAAGCAATAAGGTTGGCGTGATGTTGTAATAATTTAAAATCGCTGCCAGATTGTATTGTTCGATAACAATGCAGGGTTCAAATCCTTGTTGTTTTAAGGGAGCAAATTCTTCGCGATGTGTCACATAAATTTGTTCCAGATCGTAATAGGCGTTTACAAAATTGTCGCGAAGTTTGAGATCATTAAAACCCAATATGCCACAACCATAAGCGTGTCCTAAATTAGAATGCCAATAGGGTAGTTGTTTGGTATATTGAGAAAAAAAATCAATTTGTCTTTTATAATGCATTTCGTAGCCGCATTCTTTTCTTTCCAGCATTACAGTCTCGAAATTAAAGTTGATTTTGTTTTTTATAAACACATCTGTGTCGAGATGAACAAAGGATTTTGTCTGTTTTTCGATAGCATGAATTTTCGATTTCATCCAGAGTTCTTTATTTTTTTCATTGCTTACTTTTGTCACTTTACATGGCAGCATATACAAGAATTTATACACAGTTTCGTCAGCATAAAGTTCAATGTCTTTGTACCAGAGATGACTGTACAAAATGCTTAAAGCCGTCATATAGATGGTTTCCTTCAATTTATTACCCACTTGCCAGCGGTTATTTAGTAAAGGAAAAGTATCCAGACTGTAGATAATTCTTGGTTCTTCTTTCATAAATGTTTTATTTTCGGTGCTCATCTTCATTTATTTATTACCAGTCAACAAAAATTATTTTGTTTTTCCAGGCCAGTTTTACAATTCCTAAATTCCAGGCAATTTTATCCAGCAAAATATCCTGTGTTTTTCTTTCGACAATAACTTTCGGATGATCTTCAGACAACATTATTTTTCCCGGTCTTTGTAAATATTCGTTTTGTAACAAGGCAACAGAAGAATCTTTCATGATTGACCAGTTTTCCAGAATGGCCTGTAACATTTCGTTACTATGATTTTTTAATTCTTCTGATAGTGTAATATTTCTGTTTATGGTTTGGTTTGCCGGAATGTTGCACAAGAATTTTTCGAACAGCATTTCGTGTTCATAATCCTGTTCTTTGGCCGTAGCGATATAATGTAAAAGGTGCGCCGCAACTTCGGGATCATTTATGGTATTGTCTTTATGGAGTAATTTGCAATTCTCAAAAAGCTGTTTTAGAAAAGGGTGAATGAGAATTAATCCGGCATTGTTTACGTAATAATCAGTAGCGGTTTCAGCAAGGATTTCTTCATTTAATAACAAATCAGAATTCAAAATTTCTTCTGTTTTAACATCTTTATTATTATTGAAAATTTCTTTATTAGTATCGAAAATCAAATTTATTTCTTCAACTTTTTTATCATCCGAAACAGAAGATTCCTGTGATTTTGTAAAATTGGATTCTAATAATTTATTGTCTTTATTTTGAGGTGTTTCTGAAATTTTTTGTTCGAGAAAATTCGCTATAAGCAAAACTTCATTTTCCAGATTAATTAGTATTTCTAAAACGGATTGATTTACTATTTGATTCTTTATGATTTCTAAAACAAATGTTGAAGGGTACTTTTTAATAACATCAAAAGAAGTAAACAGATCAACTAATTTTTTCTGTATTAGACTTTCGTTTTCCTTTAATAATTGCGAAATAAGTAGATCCCAAACTAGATTTCTCTGATGTAATCCTTGTTTTGATTTTGAAATAACGGCATTTATAGTGTCTTTTATTTTGTTACTATTTCCCGAAGTTGTTTGTTCAGCAGCATTTAATTCGAAAAGAAATTTTTTCGCAAGAATACCATAAATCTGATTATCGGATAATTGTTTGATGAATCTGATTCTGCTTTGTCGATTTTCTAATGCCTTTTTTAATTTTAAACCAAAAGCTTTTTCGCTGATCATTTTTTCAAATTGATTCTCTGTGCTGAGGTTGAGAATATCTTTTGAAAGAGCGCTCCACGAAGTAGTTCCGGTTTGTAAAAAACTAAAAAATTCATTGATGTTTTTTTCTTTGGCAGGAACCAGGGTATAATTTTTTGTATCAGGAAAGCCCTTGTCAATTTGTTGTTCTATTTGTTTTTGAAACTGATTTATGATTTCGATTTTTAGGGTATTAAAATCAAAATCAACAGGCATTGAAAAATCGATGTTTAATTTTTCTATCTGAATACTCTGCAATGGCATTTTATCATGAAGCGTATCAAAATAAGCTTCTAAAAGAGGAAAAACTTCCTCTTTTAAAAACGTGTTTAGATTGTCTTTAAGATAATACGCCTTTTGTTTAGAAGGGGTATTGACTTCAAGAAACAGCTTATTGATAATATGTTGATTCGCAGTCGGCATTTAGCTTAGATAGTTTATTTGTTTGTTGATTTCGTCTACTATAAAAGTGACATCATTAAATACAACTTTCATATCTGACAGGAATATTTTTAATGTTCCCTTAGGGTCTGTATTGTATTTGACTTTTTTAAGACTTACCAGCAACGCGTTAATACGATCCAAAACAGATTTAATCTGATCAGTAAATTCTTTGATGTTTTTTGTTTGCTGGCATTTTAGGATAAAATAAAACAGCTCGATATGACTTTCGGTAAGGGAACTCAGAGCTATTTTTTCACTATTTATTGTAGTATCTGTAGCAACTAATACTTTGCTATAAAGACTGTCTGTAAACATTTCGACTAATAAATGGTTGAATTCACCATTTATGTAAGCAGTTGTTTTTTCGGCTACATTTTGAATTTGCTTTTCAACTTCGGTTTTGATAAAAATAGTGTCTTTACCAAATTTTTCTAATTCAGGCAGACTGTCTATTTCTTTAAACATCAGTTTTGTTTTTTTGATAAAGGTGTTGACACTTTTTGTACAGTTATCTATAGGAATTCTTTCTATAAGAGGTATATCTCTTGGACCATCGGTATCTTCACCGCAATATTTACTGTAGGCATAAAGTGTTACCTGAATGGATGCACTTTCATATTTTGAAATAGAGCTTATTAAGGGTTCAGTTGATTCGGTTTCAAATACTACTCCTGCTATTTCCCATACATATTTTACTGCGTCTTCAGAATTGTTGATTAAGGTCAGGTTATCATTTTCAATAGTATAATCAAATTTTGCTATTGGCAGGTTTAGCATCTTAATGACAATATCCGAAGGTTTGCCATTTACGTAAACCACGACCTTGTTTACTTCTGGAGGAACATCATAACCAATAAAAACATATTGTTTTGTATCTTCATCGAAAGAAACGCCGTCGCCGCTTAATATTACTTTTTTACCTTTAGATTCGATGGTGAAAACATACGGAGTATCGTCATTTCTGCAGACATTATTAACGTCAATACTAACTTTGATATCTGCAATTTCAAAAGTTACCGAATGGTTTACTGTGTAGCTGCAGTTGCCATTATCTCCAACCACTTTTACAGGAAAACTATAACTGTCTTCGACTGGCGATTCATAGGTATAGGTATGCTGGATTTTTGTTTCAGTAGTGATAATGATACCGCTTTGATCACCAAAATCCCAAACGTATTGTATTTTGTCCTGATTATCGCTCGTAATGATAAAATCAACAGTAACTTCATTGCTTTCTTCTGATGGCGTGATTACGGTTGTAAAATCAAATTTTGGTTTTCTAAAAATGGTTACTTGACATTTTGTTTCGATGTTATTGACCGTAAAAGTTATGGGCTGGCCTATAAGTTCTTCGCTCACGAGTTTTGGATCAAAAACAAATTCGCCGTATTCATTTTTTGTAACTCCTCCATTCAAATATTCGCTAATATCTGCTTTGACATAACCTCCGGTTGGCGTTACATGAAATGGATAATAGGAAGTTTTTTCATCAAAACAAAGTTTATCTACAGGTAAAGAGAGCGATATTACATTATCGTCGCAGCACAAATAAGGCAAAGTAAAATCGGCAATGATGGGATTATATACAATCGCTTCTTCCTTACTGCCTTCGCTTTCAAAATCGCCTGCTAAGGAATTTCCTTCTGAATAATAATACGGATACGATCTGTATTCGTCTTCAATATAAATCATGATAAACGTGCCTCCCGGTGCTACACCTGCTTTGTGTTCGTAGCCATGATTTTTGTTGAGATAATACGAAGTAAAATTCTCCATAACTTCTTTTGCTTCATACTCAGTTACGCCAAGTACGACAACATTAAACCCTAAACCATGCTGACGTTTTATTTCCTGAATCATTTTTAAGGCTTCCTTGTAATTTTTTCCGTGATGCCCTTCAATTCTGTAAAAATCATGGTCTGAGATAAATTCCAGCGGTTGTTTTGTATTCAAATATTGGTCGTGGTAACTTCTGTTGCTGTATTGTTTTGCTATTGCTGTTTTTTCGTAATCCCAAAGTTCAATAAGATGATTTCCAACATTATTATAAAACGGAATCGCTTTTTTACTTAAACTACCCAACTCAAAACTAGGCGTAATTTTGATGTCATTAAAATTGACATTGTAATTGGCCAATAGTTGTACAGCGCGTTTTATAAGGCTGTATAATTGTTGTAAATGGGTATTTTTTCCGTAGCAAATTTTGATTTCCTTACCTTCCGGATCGATAATAAATTCATAAACTTCCTCTTCTTTTACGGGCTCATTAAACAAGTCAAATGGCAAACAATCATTGGCTGTACTAAGGTTTTGACCGGTAAGCAAAGGCGATTTGTAAAAACCGTGTCGGTATTCAAAATACGGTTTGGTTTTTACGATTTCTCCCAACATTAAATGTTTGGGAAAAGATTTTAAATCCGGACAGCAAAATTCACCGTCCATATGAGCTAATAAGTTTTTTATCTCGTTATAAGTATCAATTAAATCGTTGAGAAGATCGTATCTGTATTGAAAATCGGGAGGGATATTATTCTCATCAAAATCAAATAATTCTGCCAGATTTTTTTGAATTGAATTTAAAATTTCCGGCATTTGTAAACTCTTCAGCAGGATTTCAAAACCTTCGTGCAGTTTTTTTATCACATTGTTTTTGAATATACCGTTGGTGAATGTTTTTTTGATTTCGGTATAATTGATAAAATTTTCGGGATGTAAAACGATACGGTTTGAAATTACCGATGGCAGGTTATAATACAGGTTAGCAAAATTGACTGCGTTGAAAATTATATCATGGCTTTTAATTTGCTCCGCAATAGCTTTACTAACCAATAATGCTTTGTGATTGCCAATAATTTCTAATCCCTGATTATCGCAGGAAAGACTTACGCACAGATCTGCCTCTTTCTCATAAGTTTCTATATATAATAAAGTTACAGCATCAGTAAGATCTAATCCTGTATTTTCTTTAAGAAATTCTATAGGGAAAGTATTGGCACTGTCAAGCACCTGTTGTTCGTAAGTTAAGAGTTCGAAAATTTCAAGCTGATCGCTGCCATTGTAGAAATAAGGTTTGTAAGCTGCTTTTTTGTTGTCGTGCACTTTGTAATGCGTGTATTGTTTGCTTTCAAAATCAATGACTTTTTCGCCGTTAGGAATAGTATTGTATAAATGAATAAGATCACCATCAGTAGTTATTCCGCTGCCTTGTGTTATGGAGATGTTTTTTGAAGATTCATTATAAGAGACCTGAAATCCGCAAATGATGCCCACACCACTAAGACCAATTCTGGAAATACGGTCCTGATCATCAAAATAATCTACAATCTCGTTAAGATGTCCTTCTGTAAGTACCTGGTTTTTTGTAAATTTTCGGTACAAAGTTGTTATGGTTGAAAGTTTTGCTAACATTTTGAATGGTATTTATAGTGATCCTAAATTTGTTTTTCCCAGTATTATTTTTTGGAATTGATTTTCGTTTTCGTCGCTGCAATCAAATAATCTTCCCGTAGGATATATATTGCTAAGGTGGGAGAGAGCTTTAATAAATGATATTAATTCTGTTTCCGGTTGTTCCTGGTTCAGTGCTGTTTTGGCAAACAAATATGCTTTATAAGAGTTTTCAAACTGCACAAGTTCATTTTCGAGCGGGTCATCGATTTCATTTTTCCTGTGCCCGATCCAGCAAATTTTTGCTAATACGTGCGATGGCAATTCTTCTTTAATGACCTTTTCCATATAATTTCTAAAATCGGTATTGGCAAAACGCAGCGTATATCCGGGCAGGACAATGCTAATGCGATAGGAGTAGGGATCCAGCGGTTCGCAGCTTTTGCATTCATCAGTACAAATCGGTAAAAATGTTTCCGGATTTACGGTAATCAGATTTACATCGGGACGAAGCATCATGTGTTCGACAATAAACATTCCTTCTTCTGTAAAAACTTCTTTCATGAAATAAATCAAATCCAGAATAGATTGTTTTAGTTCCTGTAAAGTATCATAATACGTATATCGTTTTGCAATAATTCGGTCAGGGTTGTCTTCGTCTGTAATTAACGGATTAATGATGTCATAAGAATATTTGCCCGAATCTGCCTGATGAATCTGAATGTTGCCAATAACCTCAGGATCTGAAATTCCTTTTTTAAAAGCTTCTTCAACATCATGTTCTCTGGTTTGAATAATTTGCAAAACCGCAAAATATAGTTCTCTGTTGGCCGCCGAAGTATCATAATATTCAGTAGTTCCGGAGAGTACAATATTGTCTTCTGTATCTCTGATTCTCCATCGGTAAACAAGCTGATTGTCTGAATCAATAAAATGATATAAGTCAACAAAAGAATCAGACAGGTTTCTTCTATTATAATCTTTTATTCCTAAAAGTCTGGATATTCTCTTTTTTACTCCCGAAACATTATCGGTATCCCATAAATTACTATTGGGCTGTTTGTAGTAGTTAAAAGAGTTGCCTCGATTTTTGCTTACGATTTTATAATCTTTCAAAAAATCTTCTTTGTTTTTTAGTACCACTTCGTCTGTAGCATTGCCATAAATACTTTTGTTGATGAAAACATATTCAGAAAAACTTTCTGCAAAACGACCTAAAAGATGATCCAGAATATCATTTCTTCTCTCTATATTATTGTCCAGTTTTTCAAAAAGAATTTCTGTAAGATGTTCATCATTGTTTTCTGGGTAATTGGTAACCAGTTCACTAAGCCCGTCGATATCTTTTATAGCCTGAGTAAAAAATGTTTTGGTAAGATTACCGCTTACCGAAAGCATTTCATTCACCTGTCCTAAATGTTTAAAATAGCTTCCTAAAATCTGATCAAAAAATAAAAGATAACCTTTAAGTTGTTTTGCCTGAGATTTTCGGGCTGCTGTAGCTCTTGTTGGCAAACCATCTTCTCCAATACCATAAGTATCCGGAAAATCATTTTGTATCGTTGTATAACTTTCTATGTCCAGATAGCTTCCGTCGGGTAATTTCAGTTCTTTATTTTGACTCGAAAAAGCAGTGGCCGCATCTTTTGCAGCATCAATTTCGTCAAGATAAATTGCTACTTGTGCCTTATCGATATTTAACGGCAGTAAACCTTTATTATAATTGAATACACTTTTATAACAAATTATCGGTTTCTGATATTCTTTAAGACAAATTAACCATTGATTTAAATTTGCATCGCCATCTCCGCAATCTCCCATAGCGATATCTTTGATGGAGATAACACCCGGCACATTCATGATTAATTTTATAATATCAGACAATCGTACTTCACTGGTTAGTTCGGCTTCGATTAACTCTTTGGTGTCTATAAAACCATTTTCAAGAATTGGACCGTCAAAAATTTCTAAGGAAGTATATCCCTTATCCATCATTTGTTTAACAGAATAAAAATTGACTGTTGTCGATAAATAGCCATCAAGTGCATGCAATACAAGCGCGTGAACCATTTCTTCATCGGCCTGAGTATCTACCTCAATACTGGCGCATATTTTTATCGGAAATTCATCTACTTTTATAATGTTGATCAGATCTTCGCACAGGTTTCTGTTGGCATGGTATTTTTCTCTGATTTTGTTTTTAACTTTGTTAATTTCCAAAGGATTTGTGCTTTCAAAATCTACATAAAGATCGTATAAACCTTTAAGATTAAACTCCTTTTTAAAACCTCTCGGAACTTCGTTAAAATCTTTAGAATCATAGGATAATTTATCTTCTTTACAATTTACATAAACCGTTTTTTTATGTTTTGCCGGCCAGCAATTTTTAACGCCGTCGATATCGATAAACAATTTTCTGTAATCGAGTGCTGTTACAGGACTTGTAGGCAATACTTCTGACGCTTTAAAAAACTGTGAAGCAATTCCCTTGCTCTTTTGATCAGAAGCCAATATGTTTTCGATAGGAAGATTCATTCGCATGCCAAGATCTGTTATGGCATAGCATAACATTTCTAACATCGTGATACCCGGATCATGCGAGTTAAAATCGGTCCATAATTTGCCTCCAAGTTGCTCGATATATTCAATACCTTTTTTTCTTAGGTAAAAGAAATCCAGGTCGTCTTCGGTGGCAACTTTTTTAGGAATAGTGTTATGTGGGTTCAATACTGACATGTTTCTGGTAGTTGAATAATTGGATCTTTACAAGTTTTTATTTTTGTAGAAATAATGTGATTTTTTACTGATACAAGAATGCGTTTTGGGTCTGACGGAGAGACCATTGGCAGAAATTCCAATTTGGCCTGATAAGCAGCATCATTTGGATTTTCGGGTTCTGGATTGTTTTCAAGTTTTGCCATTTCCAATTCGGCTAAATAGTCTACATAGTATAATTTTTCGATGTAGTCAATTACGGTGCTTCGGTGTAATTCAATTCCAAAAAGAATATCCTGAGAGGTATCAAATGCCCACGGAGACAAGAATTTTGCTATATCTTCATTCAATTGTTTTATATAAAAATTCTCATCATATTCAGCATAAAACTTGACACTTAATTTAACCACCACTTGTTCGTATTCCGGATTAATAACCGCCACATCGACATGCATGCTGTTTAAATTGCTGATGTAATTTTGAATTTTATTTAAGGTTGCTGTGCTAACTCTTGGCTCATAAATATCAAATACATTTTTGTTGATAATATCGGGAACCACAATAAGGGTTACATCGCCGGGCGAAAGAAACGAATTGGTTGTATTATTGGTATGGTTAAGACATTTTACTCTAAATACTTCCGGAAATTCCTGAAGAATAAGATGTTCATAATCCCAAAGAGTTATCGCTCTGTTTTTATGGCGAAGGCGTTCGCTTACACGTTTGTAATATGTATCATCAGATTCTATAGGTGTTCCTCCAAAAGAATTAAAAGGCTGCGAAACACTTTTGACTTGTGTAATTCTGTTAATCAATTTAGAAATCGTTTCTGCCGGTAATCCTTTATTTAAGTGCGATAAATCATTTTCATTGTTAAAAAATTCAGCGGTAACGACTTGTGTTTTTACATCGATAACTTTGCAGACTGCATCATAAGCTTTATGCATTTTGGCTTTGATCCAGATGAGGTTATCCGGCAATAAAGTATTGGTTTTTGTTGCCTGTTTCGGGATAGTAAATTTTACAATACCCGATTTTAAGAAATTATCTATGGAATTGGCCAAAAGTTCGTTTTCAATATTTTTCCACTGATTATCGCAAAGCACAAACCAGTGTACTTTTTCTTTTCCTGTAAAAGATTTAGTCTGCGGATTTTCGCTTCCTTCTAATATCTGAAACAATAAGGAAATTTGCTGTGTAACTTCTGCTTCGTCAAGACCAATATAGAATTCGCCTCCGTTGCAATAATCAGGAACCAGGTGGCTTGCAATGGTACTATTTACATCAAGAACCGCTTTTTGCTGCGCTAGTTTTTTTAGATACAAATGCTCTTCACTTTGTCCAAAAGGAGCTTCGTGAAATAATCTTATACGATCTGTCTGGTATTCTTCTTCGGTTTGATTGGTAAAACTTGTAGTTTCCTCTGCGGTATAATTTAAACTGATGGTTTCGATAAATGGCGTATAAGCTTCGTTTGGAATCGTTGGTTTTGCATCTTTGCTCAATATCGCAAGCGTATATATTTTTGGGTATAAAGAATGCAGAAAGGATTGGTTTAATGTCAATCGTATCGGACCGCTTTTGTCAATATCATAATTATCTTCTTTTACAGAAAAATCAGTTTTATATCCCTTCGTAGCCTCATTTGCTGTAAACAATACAACTTCTTCATCTTTGCTTACCCAATTTTCTTTATTTAATACAGCTGCTGTAGCTGTAAAATACGCATCTTTATCTACAATGGAACTTGATGCATTCTCGTTTGCGTCCAGATAGATGGTTTTATAAGCATCGTAGTGTGTTACGAAAGAGTTTGGTGTATTTTTCCAATTGATGGTAAGGTCAATATTTTTCCATTTTTTCGAAAAGATTTCAGGATAATTTATTAGAAATGAAGAACCTTTTGTAGGCTGGGTTGTAAAAGGGTAGAAGGGTTTAGCGGCGTTAAGCAAACCTGTGTCGCTTTCCAGCAATAAAGAGGTAACATCTGTTACATCCACTTTTACATTAATGTTACTAACGGTTTTTGTGACTAAATTTCTAAATAAAGAATGTCCTTCTGTATTTTCAGTATGAATTAAAAATCGAATAACAGGATGTGTACTGGAAAAATGCTCGCCCAATATTTTTTGGTTGTAATTGACAATTGCCGGAGTATCTTTCGAAATCTGAAAAACAAGTCTTAATTGATCTTCTGAAATACTCGAAGCCTCGCCATCCAATTTAAATTCACCCAGCCATTTTTTTTCGCCACTGCAAAAAACACTGATATTATTTACAAGATCCTCTGTGGTAGAGGATTCTTGTTTAAAGTCAAGAGCCTTGTTAAAAGTGATTGTAATATCAATATTTCTTTCTCCTTCCTGTAATGCTAACAGGGGAGAAGCAATTGCAAAACCAAGTTTAGCCGCCTGTAGTTCGGTATAATTTTCTTCGACAGCAGTATATCCAAAAGGAAACCAGTATTTTGATTCTTCTTTAAGGCTTTCTCCTTTTCCGTCAAGCGAATTTGCCACTTCGCTGGCTTTTATTTTGCCTCGGTCAATATCATTATAAACACTTTTAAGCTGTGTAATCTGAGCTTTATTGGCAATTAATTCTTCGGTAGTTTTATAAATAAGTTTGTTTCCTGCAGCATCTTTTCCGGCGTCTAATTCAGTTTGTGAAGCAATTCGTTCCTCGATACTTTTTTTAGCCAATTCAAAAATAACATGCACTTTATCTGCTTTTGCAGGAAGTTTTTCAATTTGCAAAATGTCTTTATAAAAGAAATCAAGGTGTTTTTTTGTAATTAAATTAAAACGTGTTTTAGATAATTCCAATAGTTTTAAGAAACACACAAAAAGAGTCATATGTGGTGTTAATGTGCCTTCAAACTCAATGTTGCGAAGTGTTTTTGAAATATTTTGTTTTACATTATTATAAACCTTGTCATTTCTGTTAGAAATATCTTTGGGAATGCCAAAATGATCAAAGATTTCCTGCCAGTTACCAGCTGGATTTTGGCTGTCATTTGTTTCAAAAAAATTAACCTGTTTGGCGAAGTTATAGGTAAAAACTAACCAATCTTCCATATCAAAGTCATGAAGCTGCAAATTGTTGGGATCCAGAATAGTATTCAGGCGATCGCCTTGGTCTGTGCCATTTCGTTTGAATAATATATCGTTTGTATGGTCGCTGTTGTTACACATAATACTATTAAATATTAACCTTCGCTGAGGTGTAATTATTTTTAATCTTTTATTTACTGCTAATCCTGCAAGGTTTTCAAAACCTTGTAGGTATTCCTTTTTTGTTTTAAAATTTTTTCACGCAGATTTTGCAGATCAAGCAGATTTCTCTCTTATAGTTTGTTTTTTGAATTGTCACCCTGAGCGTCCCGAGGCTTCGGGAGAAGGGCGCCCCAATTGGCACGTGGGCTTCTCCCGAAGTCTCGGGACGCTCAGCCTGACATTCGACTTTCGCTCAGCCTGCAAATCGTTATCAAAAAAAGCTATGTTCTGTGGCCAAATATTTTAACACACAAAATTTTTAATTTTTGATTCTCAATTTTTAATTCAAATGTTCGTTCCTTCTTCTTTATAGAAAGGATATACCATATTTGTTCTGGAATTGGTCGCTCTTACTTTATAATCTAAAACCACTAGTAATTCACCATTTAAGTCATCTCCCTGATTGATGTCGATTTTCTCTACATCAATTCTTGGCTCATGATATAGAATAGCGGTTTTTATTAATTCAGCTACAAAGGTTTTTAATGTTCTGTTTAGCGGATTAAAAAGAAGTTCATCCATATTGCATCCATATTTTGGAAGCATAATACGTTCTCCAATTTTGGTCGATAATAAAATTTCCAGACTGCTTTTAATATCCTCCTCATCAGAAATCATGACAACAGATTTTGTTGTTTTTTTAAATTCTGGAGGAAAACTCCATCCGGTACCCAAAAAAGCTTGCTCACTTTCCATAACTATCCTATTAAAACTGTTGCTAATCCGGCTACTATTGTTCCGCCGTGTGCGGTTGAATCTCCCATTCTGGCAGCTGGTTTTCCGCCAATTAAAACTGTTGATGACCCCATTACGATGCTATCCGGCGGACCACTGCAAGTAGCCATGTCGCCAACACAGGCTGCGGGAACTCCGCCAATTAAAACGGTTGGTACGCCGGCAGGTAAAATTGGTCCGCCCACATGCGGAACCGTTGCAGTTACCATTGGGCAAACATGCATATCTGAAACTCTTGCTGCTGGTGCTCCCATAATTTTAATTTATTTGAACAATACTTCCTTTTAAGATGGCTGTTGCGCCAGACGATAATTCTGCGCCCGCGCTTCCTTCTGCCTTCAATTGTGCGGAGGCACTTATCGAAACATTCGTTCCTTCAATTTTAACATCTCCGGTTGCTTTTATTTCGATGTTTCCGGCGCTTTCCATTTTTATTCCGTTGCTGTCGATGGTGATTACGTTCGAATTTTCATCTTCAATAACAATAACACCTTTGTCTTCGTCAAGCGTAATTTTTTTTCCTGCCGGAGTTTCAATTCCAATTGATTTTTTTTCATCATCAAACAAAACTTTCATTTCGCTTCGGGTAACAATTCCTTTTTGATGATTATCATCAGAAGCCGTTATCGGAGCAGGTTTTCCGCTGCTGTGAAGCATTCCTAAAACGATGGCATTATTTGGATCTTCATTAATAAAACCAATGATAACTTCATCTTCAATTTCAGGTCTAAAAAAAACACCTCTGTTTTCTCCCGCATCAGGAGAAGCTACGCGACACCAAATTCCCTGTTCTTCATTATTGATGATTGGAATCTTCACCAAAATTCGGTCTTCGCCATTCGGGTCACTTTCGAGCTGTGTTACAATTCCGGTGTGAAGCCCTTTTATAGCGGGAATAATTCCGGAACCGGTCGGCGTATGAATGTCAAATGTTTCAGAGAACCATTCCGGATTCAATCCGAATTGCGCATCAATAGTCCAGTTTCCTTCTGCTATTTCATGAAAAACTCCCGTGATGTAGGCTTTTCCGTTAAATCGATCACCAACGCCTTCAAGCGTAATAATGGTGTTAGGTTTTACTGCCGGAATTCCCTGAAATTTCACTCTTCCGCGAATTTTTGATAATTGCTGAAAAAGTAATTTTGCATCTGCCCAATCCTGAAGTTCAGCTTCGGTGATTGCTCCGCCGTGACGTAACTCGAGGTTTTCCAGTTCGATGGTTTCGGCTAAATCTGATGCCGTTAAATTTCCATTTAAGGAAATACCCGGATCTTTTGCTTCAATTTCAACCAATTCCTGATTGCTGTAATCCCAACTATACGAAGACACTTTTGCAAATTGATTTCTGGCGTCTATTTCAGCATCAAAATCTAATAAGCTGGCTCCAAAAGTTACTGTTTCAACAGATGATGATTTTACGTTTGGTTTGCTAATGGTAATTTTACCGTTTTCAACAAAACAAAGTTTGCCGTTTGCCTGCGCCCGCGAAACCATAAAATCCCAATCGGATGTATTATACTGAACGAGTTCTTTGTGGCTGAAATTGGTCGCTTCTACATCTTTTTGTAATCCGTAAGCGCCAATAATTTCCTCAAATGCTTCGCTGTCTTTTACATCATAAAAATATTTGCTTTTTCTGCCAATAGTAAGTTTTACCGCTTCATCTTTGCATTCGATAATCAATAACGAAGTCCCGCTTTTTATTTTAATAGAATGCTTGATGACAATGCCTTTGTAAATTGTTTCTTCGTCATTGTGATAACCGGCTGTTATTTCAATTTTTTTCCCCGGAATCAGCAAATCTTCATTACTTAATTTAAAATCTCTTTCAGAAGCTTCTCCATCTGTCAGAACGATTTGAGCCATAGGAATCCTGTTAACCTCATTTTGTACCACAATACTTTTTACCTGATAGGTTTTAGATAATTCTGTTCCTTCAATTAAAATTTTATGCGTTACTAAATCGGCATTTTTACTGGTTTGTATGACTCCGCTATTGTTCATCAGGATTGTTTTTGTAAGGGTGGGAAAAATAGTTTTTGCCCTGTTTTTAATTTTCTGAAATTGACAATGTTATTTACTCTGGCAACTTCCAGATAATACTTAGAATCACCGTAGATAGTAAAGGACATCAGAGGCAATGTATCACCATCTTTTACGGTTCTGAAATGTGTCAAATCCGGCGATTTATTGTTTTCCTTTGCAGCCCTTAACTGATCTTCAACAAAACCCTGAAATTTTGCTTTTGCAATCGCTCTTATTGGCGTTCCATTTGGTTTAAAGAGTTTAAATTCAATATTCATTTCGGTCAAAGCACCTTTAAAAAGCAATGTTCCCCACGAAATAATCAGGTAATTGGGCTTGTGTTCGTCGCCATTGTAATCAAGGATGACTTTTTTGAATTTATCAATGTCATCCATAATTCCATTTGGAACACTTTCGAAGCCGTTAATTACTCCGGTTCGGTCAAAAACAAAATCGAGTTCCAGATTTTCGGGTAATTTTTTATTGAACTTTGGAGAAACCGTACTTGTGCCTGCAGCCTGATTTTCATCGGTTTCAATCTTATAATGATAGGTGTACTTTTCCGGATTCATTAAAGTAGAAAATTCACCATCGGCAATTTTTGTGTTAAATTCCGGATCACTGTAAGCAACAACTTTAAGTTTTTCTAATTCTCCAGCCATGGCTATCTTTCTTTTTTACGTTCAATAATTTTCATTACCTGTTCTACACATTCCGCTACCGGATCTTCGCCTTTGCTTTTTGGAGCGCTGGCAGAAGAATTCGGTTTTGATCCTTCACTCACATTTATTTTGATGTGAAGCTCTTTTATTTCTATCGGCATGACTAACTTTTAAGTAAAGTGAAATAATTGTATGTGAGTTCAAAGCTTTCTACAACGAGTTTACTTTCCTGAGCATTAAAATCCTCAACAGCCCATTTTACAGGATAAGCATGAACCACATTCCATGAAATCAAAGGCTGATGCTGTTCATTGAGCAATTTGATTGTCAGGTTAACTGGCTTAAATGAGAAGTTTTCGATAGCATCCCGGCACCAGTCGATTACTGCAGAATCTATGAGCATTCCTCTTTTTAAACTCAGGTTTGGATATTTTGTCTTTACCGGAAGTTTATGCTTGAATCTGTTTTCACCACCTTCGGCTATCTCTTCAGTTTCAATATCAACAGATAAACCGGAAACCGATTGAAACTGATGGTCTTTTGCCTGTGAGCCAAGACCTTCAAATTCAACTAAAAAGTGAAAACCAACAGGTGGATAATAGTTAGCCATGATTAATCATTTTGAATCGATAAACCTTCATGAACTAATTCCATTGATTCTATCGCCACTTCGTTTCCATCGGCTTTTAAATCAGTCGACTGAACTTTGGTTGGCCATGCATTTTTTACTTTCCAGGTAATTACCGGTTCGTGTTCTTCGTTCAGTAATTTGATGGTAATGTCCCTTCTTTCGATAGTGTTTAATTTTACCGTATTCCACCAGTTGTAATATTCATTATCACTTTTAAAAGTTCCTCTTTTCAAGGTGATATTAGAGAATTTTTGCATGCCCGGCATCTTGATTTTACTGTACTCCGGACTTGCGCCCTGACGGTATTCGATAACTTCAGTTTCTACATCTAATCCGGAGACTTCTGTAAAGCCTATTTTTGTTCCTCCCCAGTCAACTGAGAAATGAAACTTTGGTAATGGATAACTCATGATCTATATTTTTTTAATGTTGATATTTAGTTAAGATTCCTGCATTTTGTGAGAGAAACGAAGGATGATGAACTCTGCCGGACGAACTACTGCCATTCCAATTTCAACAATCATTCTGCCTTCCAAAATATCCAAGGCCGACATGGTTTGTCCTATTCCGATTCTAACATAAAAAGCCTGTTCAGGTTTTGCTCCGGCCAAAGCTCCGGCTCTCCATTGAAGAATTAAGAAATTCTCAATCATCGCTCTGACTCTTATCCAGGTATTGGCATCATTAGGCTCAAATACAAATTGTTCGGTTGCTTTTTTGATAGATTCTTCTGCCATGTTAAAGAAGCGTCGTACCGGTACATAACGCCATTCGTTGTCATTACCTGCCAGGGTTCTCGATCCCCAAATCAAGGTTCCTTTACCTGTAAAACTTCTGATGGCGTTGATGGATTTACCGGCCACAGTATCAACATTTAAATTATCCTGAATTGTATTTGTTATTTTAACGGTTGGTTTTATAACATAGTTCAGGCTTACATTCGCAGGAGCTTTCCATACGCCTCTGTCACGATCAACTCTGGCATAAACCCCTGCAACAGCAGAACTAGGAGGAAGTGTTATGGGTAAATTGTAAATTTCGGTAAGTATTTTATTGAACGTTGCGTTGTCAATATCTTCTAAAGCGCTTAATTTTCTTCCGTTTAATGCTCCATTATTTACATCTTTTCCGTTAACAGATTTAATGTGGTTTAAAAGTGTAAGCAACGTTCCTTTAACACCGGAAAAATTATTTGTAAGTCCTGTAATTCCCGTTTGAAGGTTCAATTGATCATAGATTAGCAGTTTTTTTAATTCTTTATCAAAACTTACATCATCGGTTGATATAATTTTAAGCATTTTAGCTGCTGTGTTCTCGTCCTGTATTTTTTTCTTTAATGTTTTTAAATTTTTATATACAGAATCAATTTTATTTGTGGCAGTAAAATTCAAATTAAAGGCTGTCAAGGCACTTGAAATATTACCTGCAATAACCATATCTTCATCAGATATTGTACTGATTGCAGCATTTGCTTCGTCGTTTAGCGAGTTTCTCAAAAGTGTTAAACTTTCTAAAGTAGCAAGTACTTTATCCAGGTTTTTTAAAAAAGCTGTTTTTTTGGCTGCGTCGGTAACAAAAGTCACTCCTAAATTAAAACCCGTTGCATTGTTACTATACATTTGTAAAAACATGTCACTGACCTCACCGGCAATATCTCCTGCAACAGAATCGTCAACCAATTTGGCTACGGTTGCGTCAATTCCTGTAGGGCCTTCTATAAGCTCCAATCCTGCAGCAATTTGATCATATGCTTTTGCTGTATAGGAGTAATGTTTTACTGTAATTTTGCTGGCATCAAAAGTATAGTCCAATATGGTTTCCAGGTGAGGATAATAAACTGCACCGTACTTAATAGTATCTTTTTCAGAACTAATTATATTTCTTAAAGCGTCTATGTTAGGATCTGTTGGACTTGATTCGTCGTAACTTAGAGTGTCAATTAAGGTAAATCTGTCCTGAAGATTATGGCACTGTGCAAGCGCATTGTTGTATAATCCATAAAAACTATCTGGAAGTATTCCATCTACTTTTGTTGCGTCAGGAAATAAAATTAGTGTTGGTTCGTCTACTTTTTCTAATTCTGCCAATCCATCATTGAGTGCATCGCTATTGGTGATTACTGTAACCGGAGAGTCTGTTTCATCTAAATCATTTCCATAACGACCAACTGAAATAATGTAACAAGGACCGCCGCCATTTGCAAAAAACAACTGCATTGAATAGTACATTAAGAAAGGTTGTTTTGAAGTTGGCTGATCTACAATAATAGATCTCGTGTCGCCACTATTACCGGAAACATCATTAATTGTAACACTAATTGTTGTTTCTGGTTTTGCAAAGCCAAAAAAACGTTCATATTCTAAAAGAGATGTGATTCTGGTTGGCTGTAATTTTAAATCTCCATTAATCTTGTTCGTAGCTTTTTCAGTATAGCCAATAAAAGCGGGAATCGCTGTTTCAACCTGAGCTACAGAGGGAGGGAACTTTACGATTTCCTCAATATATACACCAGGTGTTTTGTAAGTTGTTGCCATAATTGATTGTTTTAATTATTAAATAAATATTTCCGAATAATAATCGCCATTGCTTTTTGTTATTGATTTTACAGAAGGATTTGGATACTGGCTGTTTACCGGCTCTTTGGGCGTAAAATCGTTGAGAGGGTCAATTTCAACAAAACCCGAATAGGTTAGGGGTTTTACAGTATCGGTTTTGATCTCGGTTTTTGCTTTTTTGTTGATGTATTTCCAGAACGTTTTTCTATTGTCAAAATGTATTTTAAAATGAGGACTTAGTATTTTACCCGAATTAGTTACAATATTTCCCGGATTAGTATCGCCTTTCATTGTCAAAGAGATGATTCCGAAAACATCTTGTCTTTCTGGTGAATGGAGTTCGGATAAAAAATGCGCCGTTGTTTTTTCGGATACTAAAAAAGCATTTGAAATCAGGATGTTTTCATTGTTTTTGGGAATGTATTTAAATGTTACGGGTTCCGTTGTAGGTTTCACGTTACTGAATAAAAACATTTGGTTTAGGAAAAAATCCAAATCGGTATAATTCTCAAACTGATAATCGTTGATGGAGATTTTAAAGTCCAGTTTCAAATCTGCCGGAATACTTATAAACGGATCAGTTTCATCAGCTTCCTTGACCTTAGTATATACCCGAAAACCTGTTTTGGTAGACTTAAAAACCATTTTATAATTTTTTAATCTTGTATTGGTTTCTATGGTTGGAACTATAGTTGCAAATGAGCCGCTGTCGAATTTTTGCAGCATTTTTTCTTTATCTGCTAAAGACATTCCTGTATAAGTATCTTCACCGCTATTCAGAAAATAATTGTGAAAAAGCGTTACTTCAAATAATAGTTCGTATGTAAAATCAAAACTCATGATTGCTCTTTTGTTTTTGTTAAACCTTTAAATTTGCTGATAAGCTGTCCTTCGGCTTGTGCAATATTGCGTTCAATTTGTATCATGCTTACCTTGTATAAAGCAGAGGGAAGCTGCTTGCCTCCTAATGTTCCCCAGATATAGTTCAGTTCCTCAAAAGTGGGCGTGTAGAGTTCAACTGAAAATCTGAAATCATCAATATTTGCCATTGCAATATTATTTCTGTTATAAATAGTGTTGGCTTGTGTAAAGAGTCTTTTCCCTTGAAAAAATGCAATGATTTTTGAAATATCGTTAAGCGAGTTGATGTATATATTTCTATTGGCGCTAAAAAGTAAATACAGGTTTAAATTGATGACGCTATTTTTGTAAATTGTTTTAGCATTTTCAACAGAATGATTGGGAAAGTTTTTTAAAGTAGCTTCTTCATCCAAATTGATTAGGGTAAGGGCTACTTTATCTTCTAAATTTCCGGATACGGTTTCGTTTTGAGATTCTAAAAAAGCAATATTTTCAGCCACAACTGTTTTTTCTAACCCAATTTCGTCGAGATAGTTGTTTACTTGTTCTGCAATTATTTGAATAACTTCAAAAACCATTTTGTGATAAAGTTTTAATTTTAAAAATCAGTACTTATATAGTTATGATAAATTGCTAAAAAGCTCATTATCAATATGTAGGTTGAAAAATAAAAATGGAGGCTTTTGACTTTGCTTTAAAACTGAAATAGAAATAAGGCTGGTAGGTTTGTCTAAAGTAGAACAATGGGAGTGTATCAAAAAAGGGGAAAATAGCCCTTTTTTTTAGGGTTAAACTGTTTTTTATGTGATTGATTTACAATTGGTTACGTATTAAAAATAGTTTAATTTTGTCTTTTGTAAAAAAGCAAACGTCGTAATTTATTGAAATCGATAAAATTTTAGTGAAAAAAAAATCTAAAACATTCAAGTTTTAGATTTAAGCGGGAACAAAAAATGGAGAATTTTAAAAAACTGTTTTTCGTTGAATTAATTCATTTTTAGTTTTATTTCAAATCAGATAAATTTTTGAATATGATGATATAAAAAAAGCCTGTAATGTGAGATTTACAGGCTTTTTGCAGAAATATTAATACTAAGTAGATGTTTGTGAGTTTGTTGTAGTTTGTGAAATAGTTTTTAAACATCCCATGTGCTTTAACGAAAGTGCATTTGTTGCAATTAAAATATGACTTTTAGATAACAAAAAAGCCTTAGAATTTTAAATTTCTAAGGCTTCTTTAATAGCAAAACTAGATTTAAAAATTAGTATTTACTTTTTTAGAGCGATCTGCAATGTATGAGATTAGCCAAATTGTTTGTCCTTCTTTTACAAAGAATATTTTCTTTTTTTCTAAATCCGGAATGCTTTCCAGGCAAGATAATAAAATGTTATTTGCAGAGATTAAGTATTTCTGGTCATAGGTAGTTAAAACTCTGGCAGCTTCTTTGTTAGTTTTAGAAAGAGTAGTAAACTTGGTGAAATTATTCTTTAAGATTGCATCGTAATTAATAACATCTTCTTTACTTAAAGCAACATAATGTTCTTTAACGTTTTCATTGTAATATAGAGTTGCAAACGCCCAAACTGCCCCGCCTGATAAATACATTTTATCCTTTTTTGATAAAAGAGGATTTTTGTCAAACATTTCTTTTACTTTCTTAAGCAGCACCGAATTAAAATCAAAAGATTTTTCCTGATATACCGACATATCATTAACCTGGTTTTGGTTTACAACCGTTTTTTGTACAGCATCAGTAAGTGTCATTGTGCCGAAATTAAGCTCTAAAGGAATAAACTCTAATTTGTCATCTTTAAGCTCATCTATATATCCTCCTTTGGTAGTTTGCGCTCCAATGTCAAGCAGAAAAGCGTTAGCATAATCAACCGGCGGGATAGCACCTTTAACCAGCGTTTTAGCTTCTTCGTTAACATTAAGGATCTCAACATCTTTGTTAATTAGAGAAGTTATTTTATTTCTTAAAACGTCAATATTGCGGGCAGATGTAAAAAGAGGAGCAGCCACAAGAAAGATGTTTTCTTCAGGCATTTTATATTCTGCTCTTATTTTTTTTAATTGATCAACAACTATTGTACTTGTTCTGTCAATATCGTCCTGAGTAAGCTCACCGGTTTTATCAATATGTTCGGCAAAATTAATTCTCTCAGTCCAGAAATAAAGAATCTTATAATCAGCTTTTTTGATATTGTTTACATCCAGAACTGAAACTTTTATAGCTCTGCGACCGATTTCAATTCCTGCATAAAGACTTTTTTGCGAAAATGCATTAATGGAAAAAAGTAAATTTAAAAGAATAAGAATAAGAACCTGGGGTCTGTTTTTTTTAAGCATTTGATTTAATTATGGTTAAAATATATTTATTTGAATAAAGTTTTTAAAGTAATTATGCGAAAGTCATAATTTTAAATTAAAAATAACGGGTTTTAATATAAGATCACAAATTTATAAAAACATTTACTAAGATAAATGCAGTTATTGTAAAATATGGAATTTAATTAGCAGGATAGTGTTTTGAGGACAATTATGTGCGATTTTTATTATTTCCAGGATGTTGAGAAAGAATATTCGTCAAATTGATTTAGTAGTGAAACTGATTAAAACGAAAAAAGCTCCAGATTTCTCTGAAGCTTTCTCTTGTAGCCCGTAGCGGAATCGAACCGCTCTTACATGGATGAAAACCATGCGTCCTAACCGATAGACGAACGGGCCTGTTTTTCTATGCGGGTGCAAAAATGCAATTAATTTTAGAATTGACAAAAATATTTTTTAGAAAATTGTTTTTAGTTATTCCCAAAATATCACATTTGTAAATAATCAATCGTAAATAAAATTAGCTGTTTGAGATGTATTTATTTGATTAATAATTTTTTGGATTACATAGAAAAGTATTTTTTTTCTTCTTTTATTAAAATGATAATTTTTTAGAAAATTGAAAATTATTTTTAAAGTTATTTAGTTTGAAAGAATATTCTTTTGAATTTTGACTATTACATATCGTTGTGTTCCTTCGATTTTGCTCTTTTATACCTTTATTATTTCAAGACTGTATCATAAATTTTATTCAAAAGATCTTGTCTCATTTTTGAATTTCTTTGATTTAAAAGTATTATTATACCCCAATTTTTAGTTCTGTTGTAACATATAATAGAAGATTGTCCCATAGAATCTCCAGACTTTAAATAAATAGTGTTTTTATCATCCGTCACGATGTTTACTCCTAATCCCAATTCTCTATTTTCTACTTTATAGAATTTTTTTTCCGTAATAATGGCCGCTTTTCCTATTTGCGTTTCTTTATTTAAAACTGCTTTTAAATACGTAATCATATCAAATGCATTGGATTTTACTAAACCGGCTGGAGCTGTAACATTCCAGGTTAGGAATTCCTGAGCGCCACCCTCTGAATTATGACCTACTGTTCTGTTTTTTACATTAAAGTCCTTAGTCAATGTGTTTTTCATCTTTAACGGCGTTATTATTTTCTCTCTAATAATTTCATCATAACTTTTGCCATACACTTTTTCTAATATTTGTCCGAGTAATGTATATCCAATTGTAGAATAACGATATTGGCCATAGTCTTTTAGTTCAGTACAATTGTTGATTATGTCCGTCAATGTTTTTTGAGTCACATTACTTATTGGCTGTTGTGGATTTAGTTCAATTAACTTTCCAAAATCAATATCTGGCAAACCTGATTGATGCGAAGCCAGATCTGAAATTTTTATTTTGTTTTTAAGATTTGAATGTAAAATATATTCTTTTGGAAGGTAGTTATCTATATAATCGTCTACTTTAAATTTATTTTCGACAACGGCTTGTGCAATTAAATTTGAAGTCAAAATTTTTGTGATAGAGGCAATTTCAAATAGAGAGTTTTTATTAATCTCTGCTTGACTTTCTGCATTCAACTTACCATAAGCAGTATGGAATTCTTCATTATTATTGATAAAACCGACGCTAATGCCAACGTTAGGATTCTTTTGATAATTGTCCTTTATGATTGAGTCAATCTTGTTAGTGAAGTTTTGTCCGAAAGAAAAAGTACTTATTAATAATAGTGCGGTTAAGAAATTTAATGATGTTTTCATTGTATCGTTTTTTTTAGGTTAAAATTTATTTCGATACAAAGATGTGGAAGAAGCTAAACCTGTGCGACCGAATAAAATTAGTCGAACGCATTTGTTTCAAAAAATAAGTACGAGTAGCTTTTAAAATAAGTACGAGTAATTACAAAATACTGTTTTATAGTGTTTTGCGATAGACAGTTGGAGTGTAACCGGTGTGTTTTTTGAAAGCAGTATTAAATGATGATTTTGAATTAAAACCGACATCATACAGAATTTCTAAAATAGTGACTTTACTTTTTGTGTCGTCTTTTAAAATCTCCATTGCATTTTCTATGCGATAGGAATTAACAAAATCATAAAAATGCTGTTCTAATGTATGATTAATTAAAAGAGACAAATTACGAACAGGAATTTCAATAGCAGCAGAAACATCCTGAATGGTTAAAGAAGGATTAAGAAATGGTTTTTTTTCAACCATATATTGCTGCAATTTCAACAACTCTTCATTATGTTCTTTTTCATTTATAGCTAATTGCGTAGTATTTTTTCCTTCAGAAATTATATGTTGTACAAGCTTTAATTTTGAGTCAATAGTTCTAAAAAGCCCTGGATTATTTAAAGCCTTAAATAAATACCAAAAAATAATGATCAGTTCAAATAAGAGAAGTCCAATTTTTAATCCTTCTGAAATGTTAGGATATTGGGTAAATTTAAAGATGTTTTTTACTAGTGCAATAAAATAAAAAGCTGAAAGAGCTATAGTAAACTGAAACAGCCAATTAAGGGATTCAATGCTTGCTCCTGCATAATTTTCAAGATATATTTTTTTCGCTTTTCTCAAGATCATAAAAGCTCCAACAATGTAAAATGCCATTTGAATATGCATTAAAATATGATTGAACTGTACTTCTGGCATACTGCTGATATTTGCAAGAAAACTGATTTTAGATTCCAGATCGACTGCGTAAAAGCGGGGCAACAAGATTAAATTTGCTATTAAAAAAGTAAGACCATGAAGTAAATGCTTTGGTTTTAACTTAAAATCAGAATAGCACACAGATAGTACATATAAATAAAAAACAGGAAGTTGCAAGAAAAAAAATGAGCTTATAAAAACTCTCACATTTAATGAAATTGCTAATAAATCGCCAAGATTTGCGCTAATATCGATTGCAGTCAAAACGAGAAAAAAAGCAAAAAGACGATTACTTAATTTATGTGCTGTTTTGACGGTAAGTAAAAAAAATGATAAAAATAATGCGATGAAAGTTATTATTATAGAGATTGTAACCAATAAATTAATTTTATCCATTAATCATTTTTTTGTTCGTTGTTTTTGTTTCGGAAAAGTTAGTATTTACCTTTATTAGGTATTTTTCCTTCAAGCGAATATAATAAATATTATTAGTACAAATTTTTAGCTTTTTAGAAATTTTTTCAATGAATTTTTTTAGGTATAGTTAAAAGTTAAGTGTTATGTTTGTTCACAGTTCAGCGAAAAAATAAACTTAAAATTAGAAAGGTATAGTGATAGATAAATCAGAAATTAAAGTTCATAAAAAACTATTTGGGCTTGATCATTTACGAGCTTTTGCTATTATTTTAGTTTTCTTTTTTCATTATTATATTATAAGTGACGGAGAGCCCGAATGGCTTCCTGATGTAGCTTCATTTGGCTGGACAGGAGTTGATTTATTTTTTGTGTTAAGTGGATTTTTAATTTCTTCTCAATTATTTCTACAAATTAAAAATGGGCAATTAATCTCATTTAAAGTTTTTTTCATCAAACGATTTTTTAGAATTGTTCCTGCCTATTTAGCAACTGTTGGTATTTATTTTTGCTTCCCTTATTTTAGAGAAAAAGAAGCACTGCCTTCAATTTGGAGGTTTCTTACTTTTACTCAAAATTTCAATCTTAATTTAAAGGATTATGGAACATTTTCACATTGCTGGTCGCTATGCGTAGAAGAACATTTTTACCTTTTTTTACCCATTATTTTAATATTTCTACAGACTTCAAAACTGTTCTCTAAATCATATTGGCTATTAATAGGCTTGTTTTTATTTGGTTTTGCGATTAGATTTTATAGTTTTAATTACTTGTATCTGCCGAAAATTGGTGAAGAAAATAGTTGGGTGTATTGGTATAAATTTATTTACTATCCGACTTACAATCGCTTAGACGGACTTTTAGTTGGTGTTTCTATTGCAGGAATTTATCAATTTTTACCAAATTTATGGACCAGACTTTCAAAATATGGTAATCAGTTTCTTGTATTAAGTTTATGTATTTTGACAGGTGCTTATTTTTTATGTGAAGACTTACAGACTTTCAAAATATCTGTTTTTGGATTTCCATTAATTGCAATTGGTTTTGGTTTTATGGTTGTAGGTTCGATTAGCTCTACAAGTTTTTTATATAAAATGAATTCAAAAATTACAACGTTTATAGCTAATCTTTCTTTTTCAATTTATTTGACACATAAAGGAATAATTACGACAACCCACAAACTATTAAAAGATTTTGAAATAGAGAATAATGTAATGCTTCTAATTTGTTTGATAACTTGTATCTTAGGAGCATATATTCTTCACTTGACAATAGAAAAACCATTTATGAAAATAAGGAACAAAACCATAAAGGAAATATAAATGTTATTTAGGTAAAACAGTCAACCAATTGTTTTTCTTTGGCATATTCACAAGATTAATAACTAGTTATGATTGTAAAAAAAATCCTTATTCATTTTTGAATAAGGATTTTTAGCTTAATTATTTAAATATTTTTCCAAGTATTCTTAGTGTCAAAACGATGATATTACTAAGTTTTAGAAAAAGAAATAACCAACAGATACTTGAAATACCCCGTTTTTATTTTTAAAAGAAGAATTATCTACATTATTAATATCAGTTAATCCCAGATTGTATCTTACGCCAAAATTAAGTCCGTTTTCAAGTTTGTAGCCCAAACCAAAATTAACACCAAAATCAACAGTATTAAATGAATCTTTTACATCTGTCTTTTCATTTTTAGCAGCAAGTAAAAAACCTATTTGCGGTCCGGCTTCAACACTCAATCCTTTTGTAACATAATATTTTCCCATTAAAGGAACGTTCAGATAACTTAAGGCAACTGTATTGTCATTGAAACTGTATCCCTGACCAGAATACATTAATTCAGGTTGAAAAGAAAATTTATCTGAAACGGGAATTTCAGATACAACACCAAAATTAAATGATGTTACAACATCAATACCTTTGGTATTATCTCCGCTAATAGTTGCAAAGTTTAAACCTCCCTTAACACCAAATTTAATTTCCTGGGCATTAACATTTGTAAATCCTAAAACTGTAACGACAGCTAGTAATAAAATTTTTTTCATAAAAAGTGTTTTTGAATTATTTGATGCAAAATTCACTTAAGAAAAATTAGGCGAGGTTTCAAAAGCTTAAAAGTGTATAAAATGGTACTTATTTGCTGGTATTTTTATATTCATTTGGTGTCTGGCCAGTAACTTTTTTAAAGGCTTTGTAAAAAGTTGTTTTTGAAGTAAACCCAGATTCTAATCCCATCGTCAGTAAATTATAGTTTTCATATTCAGAATTTGACATCATTTCCTTAACAGCTTCAACCCGATATTGATTGATGTAATTGGCAAAATTGTCCCCTGTTATTGTGTTTATAATTTGTGAAACATATCCGGCGCTTATGCCTAGTTTTTCGGCGACTTTTTCTCTGTTTAATGTGCTGTCCGTATAAATGTGCTGCTCTTTACAGAGAAGTTCCAGTTTTTGAAAATAAAGATTATCTACCGTGATAGATTCCCTATATTCTTCTGGTGTACTATTTTCTACAATTTCCAGATTACTATACGAAATAGCGAAATCATTATTTAGAAAATTGTAAACAGCATCTTTGTTCTTGGCGAGTTTGTATTTGTAAATGCCTATATAAGCTGTCCAGTGAATTATGAATGTTGCAGATAAAGCCAGGACGCTCATAGTAGAAGAAATGTCATATTGAAGAAATAAGCCGGCTAGAGCAGTAATAAGAAAAGCGAATACCAATGAAGAAATAATTGTTAATAAAGTAATTATCCATTTTTTTTCCTGTGAATCTTTTAAATGTCTTATCATAAAATAAGAATAAATCGGTAGGAATGGCATGAATGTTACGGCTAAAGCAAGATGAATCAGACCAAGTATATTGATTAGATCAATACCTGACTCAGGAATAGTGTAAATTCCTGCAACATGATCAAGATCTTGTGTAATATTAAGAACAGCAGAATAGGCAAATGGAATAAGACACAAATAAATTTTTTGTCTGTTTTTTACCGCGTCATCAATGCGGTTTATTATAAACAGAAATGTGAAAACAGGTAATAAAAATATCCAGTCAATAGCGTCTATAAAACGTAACAAGGGATAGGATGTAAATACATCTTCAAGTTCAAAAACATAATTTAGTAAAACAATGGAAAGTGTAAATAGTAAGCAGGCGAGATATCTATTTGAATTACTATTAAATAAAGAAGACTTTAAAATAATTAAGCCTAAGACCATTCCCTGAAAAATCGCAATATTTAAAAGTGTTGTATATATCAATTTTTTAATATAAAAGTTATTTTTAAGATCTGTTTTTGGATATCGTGGTAATTAGTCATTTTTTAAAACATAACTTATTTCATATGAATTGGTAAAACGAATTTATATTAATACTGATTACTTTCTTAAGGGATTAAGAAATGATTAACTAAAATGCCTCTTTCCCGAAGAAGCTCTTTCTTTCTTTCTTTCTTTCTTTCTTTCTTTCTTTCAACTCAATAAAAATTGATTTTTATATTTGCAGTTTGTATTTTTGCCCTTATGAATGATAATTTTATAAATGAATATTTTGGGATTGGAATACAAAATGGTAAAACGCCTGAAAATTTGGGTGTTTTATGGAGATCAGCGCAAAACTTAGGTGCTACTTTTATTTTTACCATAGGTAATCGATATGCCAAGCAAGCCTCTGATACTCATGATGCGGTAAAAGCAATTCCTTATTTTCATTATGATACTTTTGAAGCTTTTTTTGAAAACTTACCAAAAGGGGCACGATTGGTTGGTGTAGAATTAGATGAAAAAGCTTCTGATTTAGAAACTTTTGAGCATCCAAGACGTTGTGTTTATTTATTGGGAGCAGAAGATCATGGTCTATCCAAAAAAGTTATGGATAAATGCCATCATCTAGTAAAATTTAAATCGGTAAAAAGTCTGAATGTGGCTGTCGCAGGAACTATTATTATGTACGACAGAAATTTGCCTAAACCGAGATCTTAAAATAAAACCTCAGTTGTTATAAGTAATTATTCTTCTGCTGGCGAAGGTTCTGTTTGTGAACGCAAAGTTGTTTCTATTTATACTTATTCAAATCCAGATTAAGAATAGTACCTATTCTGCTAAACTCTTCGTTAATCTTTGCATTCAGGATTAGTTGTTCGTTTTTTATTGGATGATTAAAAATTAATTGATGGGCATGAAGCATCATTCCTTTGAGGTCATAATTCTCCAGCCATAATTTATTTTGTTTGTTACAACCATGTGGACGACTTCCTAAAATGGGGTGAAAAATATGTTTGAAATGTTTTCGTAATTGATGCATACGCCCTGTTTCAGGAATTGCTTCTACCAAACAATATCGTGATGTTGGTTTATTATTAAATTCTAACTCAACTTCGGCATTTTGCAATCGATGAAAGTATGTTATTGCATTTTGTGTAATGTCATCATCATTAGTTAAATCATAATCAATCGTTAGCTCTTCGGGTGACCAGCCACGTAAAATGGCTAAATATTTTTTTTAGACTTCCCGTGTAGCAAAACGATCATTCATAATTTTCAAAACTTCTTTATCCAACGCAAATAACAATACGCCAGATGTTTTGCGATCCAACCGATGAATAGGATAAACGTGTTGCCCGATTTGATTTCTCAATTCCTGAATAGCATAAACTTTTGCATCGCGTGCATAAAATGATTTGTGAACCAACAATCCACTTGGTTTATTAATAGCTATAATATATTCGTCCTGGTAAAGAATTTCTAACATTTGGCAAAAGTAGAAGAGATTTCGACTAAAACCACTTTTATGACTTATTTGTTTCTATACTTTTATTCGTAGTCCCGGAACGTTATGCTGGATTACCGCTTATAATTCTGACTTTTATAAGTAGTATTTCTAATAAAAACTTTAAAATTAAAAACTGAATTCGTATATTGTTCTGCCGTTTTTCAGTTCATTTTAATAGAAATAGTCCAGATTATGAAAAAATCATTAATGCTCTTCGTAGCATTCTTAGCTTTTACAGCGTGCTCAAAACATGAAGGTAAAAAAAATATTGCGATCACTGGAATAGATTCCACATTGCGACCGGGTAATGATTTTTTTAAATATGTAAATGGCAAATGGTACGATTCTGTATCAATACCTGCATCCCAAGCCGGAGTTGGTGCCTATATGTTTATGAATTTTCCACAACGAATTCGCCTGCAAGGAATATTGGACAGTATTTCGCAAAGTAAAAATCCGGCAGGAAGTATAGCACAAAAGGTAGGAGACTTTTATGCATCAGGTATGGATACTGTAACGATTGACAAACGCGGTTATGCACCTATCAAACCCCTGCTTGCCAAAATTGAAGCAATTAGCGATTTACCTTCTTTAATGAAATTTGTAGTTACTGAAGAAAAAGTGGGCAATTCTTCTATTATAGCTTTTGGAGTGTCACCCGATCAGAAAAACAGCAGTATGAACATTGCTGAAATCTATCAAACCGGTATTGGTTTGCCTGACAGGGACTATTATTTCAAATCAGATTCATCAACTGTTGCCATACAGAAGGCGTACAAAAAATACCTTACTACATTATTTCAACAAACAGGCAGCAATGCTAAAGAGTCTGAAAAGAATGCTGATTTGGTTTACGATATTGACAAACAACTAGCCGTTTCGCATAAAACAAAAGTTGAACTTCGGGATGTACAGGCAAATTATAATAAAATGGCTGTGACAGATCTTGTAAAAAGACATCCCAACATAGACTGGAACACTTTTTTAAATAATTTAGGTGCTCAAACCGATTCTATTAATGTATGCCAACCTGCTTATTATGACGTACTTAATAAGCTATTAAAAACCATCCCCATTACTAATTGGAAAATTTACCTGAAAGCAAATTCTTTAGAAAGATATGCAGATGATTTAAGTAAACCTTTTGTAGATGCCTCATTTGAGTATACCAAAGTGCTTTCTGGTCAGGCTGTTCAAAAATCACGTGGTGAAAAAATGGCTAGTGTCCTTGATACTTACTTAGGCGAAGCGTTGGGTGAATTGTATGTAAAGAAATATTTTTCAGAAGATGCCAAAAAACGCATGTTGATCCTCGTGAATAATCTGCAAAAAGCGTATGCCAAAAGAATTGATAACCTGGAATGGATGAGTCAAAGTACGAAACAAAAAGCTAAAGAAAAATTGGCAGCCATGACTAAGAAAATAGGATATCCGGATAAATGGAGAGACTATAGTATGGTACATATAGCAAGGAATACCTATTTTGAGAATATGGTTTCGGTCGCTACAGCTGCATATCAATTTCAATTGGCAAAATTGGGCAAACCAGTCGATAAATCAGAATGGTATACAACAGTTCCAACCGTTACGGCATATAATAATCCCACTGCAAATGAAATTGTTTTTCCAGCAGGTATTTTACAAGCCCCATATTTTGATAATAATGCGGATGATGCACTTAACTATGGAGGAATTGGAATGGTGATAGGTCACGAAATAACCCATACTTTTGATGATCAGGGTGCTCAATATGACAAGGATGGCAACTTAAAAAACTGGTGGACAAAAGAAGATTATGCACAGTTTAAGTCAAGAATACAACAAGTTATCGATTTGTATAGTACCTATACTGTTTTAGGTGATGTACACATTAATGGCGCAATGACAGTTGGCGAAAATACGGCGGATATTGCCGGAATAGCTGTTGCCTACGATGCCTTTAAAATGACCGAACAAGGAAAAGGAAACACAAAAATTGATGGTTTTACTCCAGACCAGCGCTTCTTTATTTCTATAGCCAAAATATGGCGAGTAAAAATGAAAGACGAGTTCCTGCGTTTGTGGATTAACAATAATCCACATTCTCCACCAAATTGGCGTGTTAATGGCCCTCTAATGAATACTACACCTTTTTACGACGCATTTAATGTACAAGCTGGAGATAAAATGTTTTTGCCGAAGAAAGATAGGATAACAATTTGGTAATGTCCTCGCTTTCTGTGAACTTTGCGCAATTTTTTTTGTTTTAGAAATTATTAAATTTTATAAAAGTCCCCTAACTTTTGCGTTTTAGATTAAAACAAAAAAGCTTCAGATTTCTCTGAAGCTTTTGTTTAAATAGCGGGAAGCATTCAAATATCTAACAGATTTATATAAGATTTTATTGAAATCCTATATGCTTAATTGTACGTTTACTTACTGCTATAACATTGTTTTTTTAAAATGCATAATTAATTTCTAGTAAAAATATTTCTTATATTCGTTCGAAGAAAGCCATTTATAGCTCAAACTCTCCTACAAAGATGTATTAATGCCATTTTATGACTGGAATGACTAAGTTGGCAGTAATATAAAAGAACCCTATGGATATAATGCCTTCAAACGAAAAGTATATTTTAACGCTTAATGAGGAGCAATTACGAGATTATTTTAAAGTACATCTTGATTGCCCTCTTTCTGTTAGACCTGGTGAACGATATCATTTATTACAAGATGAATTGATTTGGCTTTGGAAAGATGTATGTTCTGTGCATGAAATAAATGCAGAAGCTAAATATATTTTCGATGATGACGAGGAAAGAGATTTTCAATTGGATGAAGACGATTTCGACGAACTTAAACCATTAGCCATAAATTTATCTTATTGGATTGAAAAGGCAAAAAATGATTTTTCAGAGCGCGCAAAGTCAATAACATCAATGATGGCGGATAGCAGTATTTATGAAAAGCATTTTCCCCATAAGAAAATGACCGTTACGGATTTAAAAAAGTTGGCAATTCGAAAAAGCGCGGGGTATTTCTACCATGATATTAGCGTAATGGAACTAGATGATATTTTAATAAAAACTATTAAACCTTTTTTCAAACAAATCATAGTAAGTGAAACGATTCGATATGGGGTTAGATGTAATAAACAAATGGGGGTTACAGATGAAGGTGATGAGAGTCAATATATATTAATTGAAATAAATAAATCAAGTGCTGTGTCTCATGCATATCCTTGTTCAGAGGAAAAAGCAAAATCTTGTCAAACATTAAAAGAAAAAATTGGAGATCAAATATTTTATGACGAGGAGGAGGGGGAAAGGAATCCAGAAGAAGTGATTGAAATAAAATTATATACTGAACTTTAGAAGTACTGCTGCCAACAGCTATAAAGATTTGGGTAATAGGCTTAATGGAAAGTTGGTTTTGCATTTGGGATGAATTGGCAAATCAGAAGAATGGGATTATTTAGTCCCAAACTCGATGTAGTACAAGCACGTTGTGTAACAGCTAAAAAAACCGAAAATTATGAATGAATTAAATTGGGAAATATTAATAACTCCTCTTTTGAGTTTTATTGGAGTGATTATCGGTGCTTTTTTAGCTTTTTTTTCGTCATCATTTTTGAAAAAAAAAGAAACTCGTCTAAAAATATCTGAAAAAATATTAGATAAAAAACTTGAAGCTCACGAAAATGTCCTACAATTAGCAAAATATCTTCGTTCAACAATATCGGAAAACAAGTTTACGGTTGAATTTGAACCTATTACTTTTCCAATAATTTTAGCAAATAGAGAAAATTATTTAGATTGGAAAAAAGATTTGTTCATTAAAGCAAATAATAATTCTCATTGGTTGTCTAACGATGTTTTGAAAGAAATATATTTTATACAAGATTATTTTGCAAATCTTGACCAAACATTAGATAATGTCCCAGATGAAAACATACAAAGTATTGGAATAATTCTAAAAAATGATTTTATTAATTTATCAAATAATCTTGAAAAAAGTATTTTGAAATATTTTGAAAATGGTTGGAAAGATTTAAAAACTATTTCTAAAAATGACAACTACAAATTATCAAAAAAAGTAAGTATTGAAAGATTAAATAATTATAACCACAATAAAAGATATTTAGAAATAAGTAAATATTTTTATCAAAAAAAACTTAATTTACCAAAAACAGATTTAAAACCCGTTACGCTATTATATGAAATTGCTCCGAACGGAATGAAAGTCGATATGCTAAAAATTATTGAAATTCCAAATCGTGACAATAGTGGTGTGGAATATGAATTATTCTTCCAAGAAAATGAATACAATAATCGATTTGAAAAATTTGGATATTGTGAACTGATTATGGGTAATATTCGTTTTGATAAAGCTAACGATTATTCAAAATATGTTGGAATTTCCAATGACGCAATGAATCTATTAGCGAAGTGGATAAACGAAAATAAAGAGTAAAAAGCCGATCGAACAACAGCCGTTACAAGATATTTGTGAATTTAGTGAAACTAACGTTTTTTCATCACGTTTACGTTAAGCTGAAGATACTCAGCTTTATAACTCACAAACATCTTGTAGACCTATAACGTTAGTGCCAATTTTAAAGAATATTTATGATACGATTATCTACTTTTGAAAATAACTCTTTTGAACCGTTCAAGACTTTAAGTAAAGAAAGTTATAACTCACTACAAGATGATTGTACAGTTATTAAGAATTCTTATACTCAATTCGTTGTTTTTAAATTTCTGCAATTAAATATTAAAGAGTATTCAAAATTTATTAATCAATGGTCAGATGTACCTGCTTATAAAATGAATTTTGCAATTCCAACAAACATTCATTTCGTGTTAGAGGCAAATAGATTGATTTTAAATGTTATAATGGGCTTTAAATTTTTTCTTGATAATGCAGAAACGTATCTTAAAAGAAACTATGGTAAGGAATCATTAATTGCAACAGACTTCATAAAATTAACTAATGATTGCTTTGACAAATCATTTGCCTACAGGTTTTTATCCAAATTGAGAAATTATGCAATTCACTTGGGTTTTCCTTTAGAAGTTATACATTTAGACATTAATTTTAACCACGAAAATCCAGAAAATAGTCGTCACACTTTCCAATTTATATTGCATATTGAAAAACTAATCGCTGAAAAAGATTTATTTGGAAGCATAGTATATAAAGACCTTTTAAAGCTTAATGAAGATTTCGATTTAATTCCTTTGATAAATGAACTAACTCATTACATTACTATTATACAAAAGTACATTTACAGAGTTGAAGGCGTAACTCTCAATGAAGCAATAGATAATATTGAAACATTTGTTGGAAATCGTAAAACTGCAACAAATGAAATAAAGGTTTATGAGATAACAGAAAGTAAAGAAAGAACTCATACATTACAAGTTTATGATGTTCCTTATGATATTATAACCGAATTTAAAAACGTATATAAAAACTGGTACTAACAACTACTACAACAGATTTGGGCAATTGGCTTAATGGAAAGTCAGTTTTGTATTTGGGATGATTTGGCAAATCCGAAGAATTGACTTAATTTAGTCTCAAACCCGCTGTAGTAGCGGAACGTTAACACTCATTTAAAAAACATATACTTTGACATGGAAGTAATAAATAACTACGATCAACAGATTGAAGATTGGAAACTAGAAAACGACGTAATGAAGTTTATCGGAAGTAATACAATTAATTACGAACATGCACTTGGAATTTCACCGCAAGATCCAAACGAACCTGAATGTTGTTGTTTTAATGTTTGGATAGAGTGAAATGTTAAAAATTCTAGCAACGGAATTGTCTTCTCTACAAAAACATTTAATTGCTATAAAGTGAAAAATAATGGAAAGACACCAACAGTAGAGTTTTATTCGATTTGCTTGATAAGGCTACTTTTGAATTTTCAAAAATGTTTAATAAAAGAAAGCTTGGAACTAACATTTCAAATCATAAAATTCCGATTCCGAAAATAGAAGATTTTAAGACCGAAATTTAACAGACAATAGATTTTTGGAAAAGGAATATTAGAGATTCTGGATTAAACTAAACGAACAATTATGGAGGACAGAAAAAAAGCACAAGATGTTTTTAATGATACAAATTTCATCTTTTCACAAAAAACAACATTTGAAAAAGCATTTCCTGAAATTGAAAATATTTCTGTAACAGTAAACGAAAAAGGAAAAGGCCCATATAGAGATTCTGGAACATCACATTATGGAAAGACATCAATTGGAGAATATATAAATTGCAAGAATCCAAAATGTTATAATGGAGGTTTTAATATTGGTGACGCAATTAGAGATTTAGTTTTAAAAAAAGAACCAGAGTCTGAAGGGACATCATATTGCCAAGGTTATGAAGGAAGCCCAAAAGGAAGAAAAAGATATGACGATTGCGAAAATTATTTTACTTATAAAGTAAAGATTGAATATAGAAAGGAAGAAACAGAATCTGATACCGCTGAAAAATAGCACTTTGCGTTCACGAGCGTCTTGCTCGTGACAAAGTAATATAACAAAAAAGCTCCAGATTTCTCTGAAGCTTTTTGTCGTAGTAGCGGGAACAGGACTCGAACCTGTGACCTTCGGGTTATGAGCCCGACGAGCTGCCTACTGCTCTATCCCGCGATGTTTCGGGTGCAAAGATACGCCGTTTTTTGAGAAATCCAACGAAAACTTTAAAAAATGTTTTATTTTCTGTATTGAGTTGATATGACTACCTTTGCAAAATAAATAATTCACAAATGTCACATAAAGCAGGTTTTGTAAACATCATCGGGAATCCAAACGTTGGAAAATCAACGTTGATGAACGCCTTTGTTGGAGAAAGATTATCAATCATTACATCAAAAGCACAAACAACTCGTCACCGTATTCTTGGAATCGTAAATGGCGAAGATTTTCAACTTATATTATCGGATACTCCCGGAATCATCAAACCGGCTTACGAAATGCAGGAGTCGATGATGAACTTTGTAAAGTCGGCTTTTGAAGATGCTGATATTTTGGTTTACATGGTTGAAATAGGAGAGCAGGACTTAAAAGATGAAGCTTTCTTTAATAAAATAATCCACGCTAAAATTCCGGTTTTGTTGTTGTTGAATAAAATCGACAATTCAAATCAGGAACAATTAGAGAAACAAGTGGCTTTTTGGACAGCAAAAGTGCCAAATGCTGAAATTTTTCCAATCTCGGCTTTACAGAATTTTAATGTACCGGAAGTTTTTGGAAGAATCATCGAATTGTTACCAGAATCTCCAGCTTATTACCCAAAAGATCAATTAACAGACAAACCAGAACGTTTCTTCGTAAACGAAACGATTCGTGAAAAAATCTTGTTGAATTATAGCAAAGAAATTCCGTATGCGGTCGAAATTGTTACAGAAGAATTTTTTGAGGATGAAAATATAATCAGAATCCGTTCAATCATTATGGTAGAGCGCGAAACGCAAAAAGGAATCATTATTGGACATAAAGGTGCCGCTTTGAAAAAAGTTGGAACTGAAGCTCGTGCTGATTTGGAGAAGTTCTTCGGAAAACAAATTCACATTGAACTTGTGGTTAAAGTGAATAAAAACTGGAGAAGCAACGCAAATATGTTGAAGCGTTTCGGGTATAATCAATAAAAAAAATTGTTTCAAGTTTCAGGTTTCAAGTTTGAAATGCGAAATTGGAACGTATAAATTGTTTCAGGTTTTATGTTGAAATACGATTGATGCCGAAAAGTTCTTGATACCTTGAAGCCCTAGCCCTGATAGAAGTGGAAATCCTTTTGTGAAGCTTTAGCGGAACAAAAGATTGAAACGGATAGCAGGAAATAGCTCCAAAAAACAATCCTAAAATAACAGGAAAAATAATAAAAAACTTAGGTACTTAGAAACTTAGCCTCTCAGCAACTTTTTTTAACTACCTTTGCAAAAAATTAAAATACAGCATTTTGGATTTACAATTTAATATGATTTTGTCAAAAGCAGAATCTAAAATCTGAAAATCTGAAATCTAAAATTAAAAAAAAATGAATAACATTGTTGCGATAGTAGGAAGACCTAATGTAGGGAAATCAACCCTTTTTAATAGGCTGATACAAAGAAGAGAAGCTATTGTAGATTCGGTTTCTGGAGTTACCAGAGACAGAAACTACGGTAAAAGCGAGTGGAACGGAAAAGAGTTTTCTGTAATTGATACCGGCGGATATGTTCGTGGATCTGATGACGTATTTGAAGGTGAAATCCGCAAACAAGTAGAGCTTGCTATCGACGAAGCTGATGTTATTATTTTTGTGGTTGATGTAGAAGAAGGAATTACGCCAATGGATGATGTTGTTGCGCGCTTATTGCGTAAGGTAACAAAACCGGTTTTATTGGCTGTAAATAAGGTAGATAACGCAATGCGTGAGAAAGATGCTCTTGAGTTTTATAATCTTGGTTTAGGAGATTATTTTACTTTTGCAAGTATTTCAGGAAGTGGAACCGGTGATTTATTAGATGCTTTAATCGAGTCTTTCCCGGTAAAACCAGAGCCAGTTCAGGAAGAAGTTGTATTGCCTCGTTTTGCTGTTGTAGGACGTCCTAATGCTGGTAAATCTAGTTTTATCAATGCTTTAATTGGTAAAGAACGTTTCATGGTTACCGATATTGCTGGTACCACTCGTGACGCAATTGATACAAAATTTGACCGTTTTGGTTTTGAATTTAATTTGGTTGATACAGCGGGAATCCGTCGTAAGGCTAAGGTTAAGGAAGATTTAGAATTTTATTCTGTAATGCGTTCTGTTCGTGCGATTGAGCATGCAGATATTTGTATATTGGTTATCGATGCAACCCGCGGATTTGAAGGTCAGGACCAAAGTATTTTTTGGCTGGCAGAGAAAAACCGTAAAGGTGTTGTAATCTTAGTAAACAAATGGGATTTGGTTGAAAAAGATACCATGTCGACTCGTGATTACGAAGAGAAAATTAAAAAAGAATTAATGCCTTTTACAGATGTGCCAATTTTGTTTGTTTCGGCTTTAACGAAACAACGTTTATTGAAAGCATTGGAAGCTACAGTTCAGGTTTTTGAAAACAGAAAACAAAGAATTCCTACTTCAAAATTCAACGAATTTATGTTGAAAGTTATCGAAGCTTATCCGCCGCCAGCGACAAAAGGTAAATATGTAAAAATTAAATATTGCATGCAGTTGCCAACATTAACGCCTCAGTTTGTGTTTTTTGCTAATATGCCACAATATGTAAAAGAACCTTACAAACGTTATCTGGAAAATAAAATCAGAGAAAATTGGGATTTTTCGGGAGTGCCAATCGATATTTATATCAGAGAGAAATAAAATAAAAAGTCCCCAAATTTGGGGACTTTTTTATGAGTAATTTTTTTTAATGGCACACTATTTGAATAAATGTAAAAACTACAATTAAACCTTTTTGTTTTTTTGTAGTCTAACTAAAACTAACCAATTTTTTATGACCAAAATTTATTCTTTTTTAGCACTTTTTTTCCTTTTTGTTTTTACTGCAAATGCTCAAAATGACATTACTGTTAGAGGGACTGTTCTTGATGTTAATACGCAATTGCCACTGGAAATGTCAACTGTTTACTTTACTACCGTAAAAGATTCTACTGTTATTGAATATGCTACAACAGACAAGAACGGAAACTTTGCAATGAACATTAAAAAATATGATAAGCCTGTATTTTTAAAGGTAAATTATATGGGATACCAAACTTATTATGAAGAGTATAAAGGACTCACGGAAAGTAAGGATTTTGGTAAAGTATATTTAATCGAAAATGTAAATGCCCTAAATGAGGTTATTATAAAATCAGAAGCAGCACCAATAACCATCAAAAAAGATACACTGGAATTTAATGCTTCTTCTTATAAAGTCCGCCCTGATTCTAATGTAGAGACATTATTGAAACAATTGCCCGGATTTGATGTTGACAACGACGGAAAAATTACCGTAAATGGACGAGAGGTCAATCAGGTTTTAGTAAATGGGAAAACGTTTTTTGATAAAGATGGAGCCATTGCCATCAAAAATTTGCCTGCAGATATCATCAAGAAAATTCAGGTTTCTGATTTTAAAACCAAGAAAGAAGAGCTTTCTAAACAGGAATCGACTTCGGATTTTTCGAGTATTAATATTACGATTGACGAAAAGAAAAACAAAGGTTACTTTGGGAAAGTAATGGGAGGTTACGGATCTGATGACAGATATGAGGCAAACGTTAATTTGAATTTCTTTAATAATAAACAGAAAATTAGTTTATTAGCTTCATCCAATAACATCAATTCTACAGGATTTTCTATGGATGATGTTTTTGATAATATGGCTGGCGGACGAAATAGTAATAGCAAAAGCGGAAGTTCAGGCTCTGGCGGAAAAGGAATTACACAATCTAATTTAGTAGGCTTAAATTATTCTGATGACTGGACAAAGGATTTGCTTGCCATGGGAAGTTATAATTTTTCTAATACAGTTAATAAAAATGATAGTAAATCAAATCAGCTTAGTTTTTTGCCAACCGGAAATATTATTACAACGGCCGATTCTAAATCGAGAAATGAAAGTACAGGAAACAATGTTAATTTTGAGCTGGAATATAAAATTGATCCAACAATGCGAATTGTAGTTGCGCCAAGACTCAATCAATCCCGCACCAATAGCAACTCAAGTTCTTCTAGTTTTTCTGAAGATGAAAATGGAAACGCTTTAAATGAAAGTAATGCAAATTCGTATTCCGAAAGTAACAATTTTAGTTTTGGGAATACCATCAATTTTAATAAAGCTTTTGAAAGAAAGTCAAGAAATTTAAGTTTCGTTTTGTCTAATAATAATACAAGTTCTGATGGAAATACAAGAAATCTTTCGGAAACGATTTTTTATCAGGACAATCAGCCAAATGACGAAAGAAATCAAAATACAAAAAAGAGAAGCAGCAGCGATTCTTATTCAGCAGATCTAGAATATACAGAGCCTATAACTGATTCGTTAAGAGTTAGATTTGGATCTGATTTTGATTGGAAAAGTTCTGCAAATGACGAAAGAACATTTAATTTTGATCCTGCTACACAAGAATATACAGATTTGAATCTAGCTTTGAGTAACTATACGAGTTCAATACAAAATTCGGTTACGCCAAAAGTTGGAGTTACGCTGCAAAAGAACAAGTTTACCCTGAATCTTGACAGCCGAACTTCGATTATAAATTTTGACAATCATTCTGTATATCTAAATAATGCCACAGATTTAAATAAAAAGTATGCATTGCCTTTTGCGACTGCATTGCTAAGGTACAAATTTAGTCGTTCTAAAAATTTATCTTTCAAGTACGATTATTCAAATGCACTGCCATCTGCAACTCAGTTAATGCCGGTTATAAATCTTAATAATCCTTTGAATACAATTGTTGGAAATCCGGATTTGAAACCGATTGAAAAAAACAGTGTAAGCTTTAATTTTAAAAATTATGATTTCCGTTCGCGTTCCGGTTACAGTTTATATGTAAAAGGAGATTATTATGATAATGATATTGTATCGACTTCACTATATGACGATAGCGGAAAAAGAACGACAACTTATGTAAACATTTCAGGAGTTTACAACGCGTCGATTGGTGCAAACTGGAATCAATCTGTAAAAAGTGGTGCACATACTTTAAGATACGGATTAGGATTAAACGCCGGTTATACTTTTGATAAAGGCTTTACAAATGCTGTTTTATACAACGCAAAATCGACATCAATTACACCAAAAGTATATTTGTCATACGATTACGGAGAAATATTAACCATTGCACCATCTTATAATTTATCATACAATCAGTCAAAATATGAGAATTATTCAAGAGATGCGACTTCAAATGTGGTTCACAGAATCAATTTGCAAACAACGACTTATTGGCCGGAGAATTTAATTTTTGGAAATGATTTTGGATATACTTACAACTCCAATATTTCTGATGATTTCAAGAAAGATTTTTATCTGTGGAATACGAGTTTGTCTTATGGATTTTTGGATAAAAAACTATACGCAAAAGTAAAAGTATACGACGTTTTAAATCAGAATCTAAGCGCCACAAGAACAATTTCTGCAACATCTATTCGTGATGAAGAAAACACCGTTTTAAAACGTTATGTGATGTTTTCTCTGGCTTATAAAATTGGAAATTTTAAAGGAGCAGAGAAGGGTGGAAAAAGAAGAGAAAGAGATTAGTTTTTTATTTAGGTTCATAGGTGCAAAGTGGCAAAGGAATAAAGATTAAAAAAAATCCCGAAGCCTCGGGACTAAAATCTAAAATCTCCGATCAATTCTATGATAAATTGTAAAACGAATAATATCCCGATCATAAAAATCGACACCACTTGCACGTCTTTGAAGGCTTTTTAGATACCCTAATTCTAAACCAATATTTGGATTGAAATGATAACGTAATGCCGCGTAAATTCTGTTTTGATCGAAAGTGTTTCTTTTATTGTCTTTTCCGAAATTGAATAAAACTTCATCAGAAAGAGTGCCTTTTAAACTTCGTTTTTCTTTTTTCCAAAGATCAAAAGTCGATTGTAACCGGTATCTGAACCTAAAAGCAAAAGAAAAATCATCCAGTAATTCTGTTTTAGTTGCTTTTTGTATAAAACGTTCTTCGAGTTGAAAACGATTGTGAAAAGTAATTTTTGCAATATCATTAATTAAAGTAATGTCCTGCTGAGCTCGATACTCAGGAACTGAATAATTAGGATCAACGTTCGGATCCTGAGTATTGACATTAAAATAAGCAAATCCTCCGCCTAAATCTACAAGTTTTGTGGCTCGATATCTTCCCTGAATTCTTATGACAAAAAGATTTTCATGAACAGGATTTATAAAACTACGATTATCAAATTCAGAATGTAAGGCCCACTTTTCGGTTAAAGGCAAAATATTATAATACCGAATCCAGGTCAGTGTTTGCTGATCAAAATTTCTTTTGGTTTGAGCAAAGCCAATTTGAGTCAAAAAAGTAAAAAAGAAAAATATCCTCAGAATTTTCATTTATATAAATCCAAGCTGCGAATATATACAAATGAGAATTGATTTATGAGGTAATATATTGACTTTTAAATTGGTTTTCTTTTCAATTTTGTGATTTTGTAAAAATTAGAATATAAAAAAAGCGAGATAAATTTTAAAATCTATCTCGCTTCAACTATCTAAATTAACTCAATTTTATAGTGAATATTTTAAAGTAATACCATAAGTTCTCTGATCTCCCAATACAGCTGCGTATTGTCCTGTATTTCCACCTGCTGGTAATAATTGTTCGTAATAATCTTTGTTTAAAAGGTTACGACCCCAGAAGTGAACAGATAATCCCTGCGATGCACGGAAACCTAAACGAGCATTAAAAATAGCATATCCCGGAACAACTAAATATTTTGAAGCAGAAGGGCTTGATGAGAATTCAGAACGGGCATAAGAATCTACCCCTAAGAATACTTTTCCTGCATTTCCAAAGAATTTTGCATTGTTAGAAAGTTCACCTCCTAAAGATCCTGCCCATCTTGAAGCACCCGGTAAAGCTGATCCGGATACATCTTTAAAGGAAATCGGAGCTCCGGTTTCTTCTAATGGAAGTGGGGCATTTGTAAATTTAACGTATTTAGCATCCGTATAAGTTGCTGCTCCGTTTATCGTTAAATGTGGGCTTACAACAAAGCTTGCATCTAATTCTGCGCCTTTAACTTCAACTTTATCTGCGTTAGCAAGATAACCGCGATTTACACCTAATTCAGCTGCCTGAACGTTGGTTTGAAAATCTTTAATTTCTGTTTGAAAAAACGTTAAATTGAAGATTGAATTTTTGAATGGTGAAGTTTTTACTCCAACTTCATAATGATTTACTTTTTCCGGTTTAATAACAGCAAGTTCCAATAATGGCGCACCAGCAGAATTTGTTGGAAGTCCGGCTACATTTACTCCAACAGGTTTGTAACTTTTTGCATAAGTTGCATAAGCATTAATTTTATCAGATGCTTTAAAAGATACAGTTATGTTTCCTGAAAAATCTGTATTGTCTGTGCTTGAATCAAATGCCTGATCAGAATACACTTGTTTTTTTAATGCAAGTAAAGCAGGATCTGTCGTTTGTAACCCTCCGTAGGTTGTACGGGCATAATGAGCATCTTTTTTGTCAAAATTATATCTCACACCTGGTAAAATATGCAAACGGTCTGTAATAGCCCAGTCAATCTGACCAAATACTGCAGCACTTGATGCTCTGATATTGGCATCAGTTTTTATTCCGTATCCTTCAAAAAGTCCCGGAGTTTTCCATAGTGCGCTTGTTGAACTTTGCGCAAATCGCCATTGTGCGTTTCCTGATTCTTCAGTACCATCTGTTTGAGAGGTCTGATCGATAAAAAATACACCTGCAACACCACTTATTCTTGATGTTAACTGACCTGCATAACGCACTTCTTGTGTAATTTGAGTTTGTCTTGTAGGGTTTTGAGATTTTGCCAATACCTGTAATCCTGTAAAATCCCTGTCGTTTGACGGATCCCAATTCCAGAATCTCCATGCAGTTGTTGAAGTAAGAGTTCCGCCTCCAATTTTCGTATCAATATTAAGAGATATTCCTCCCATATCCTGATTAGAACGCCATGGAGTATCTTGGTCAATTTTGCGGTCAAATGCATTTCTGCTTGGCAATTGGTAATTCAAATCGGCAATAATAGCATCAAACTGACGATAAGCGGCTCTTTGTGTTGGTGCAACGCCAGCAACCACCTGAGCATATCCGTCAGGGCGCTGTGTTGTAATATCAGCAGCCAATATAATGTTTGTATTTACAGTTGGAGTCCAAAGCAATTGTCCTCTAATTCCCTGATTGTTTAATGTATTAGTAGCTCTTCCTGTAGCAACATTATCAATTAAACCGTCACGTTGTGTTCCTGAAAAAGATAAACGTCCCGCAACTTTTTTACCCAAAGCTCCTGTGACAGATGCTTTGGCCTGAAGGAAAGAATAGTTTCCATAACTCACTTCAAAATCAGCTCCGGAAGTAAAACTTGGTTTACGAGTTGTAATGTTAAATGCTCCCGAAGTAGTGTTTTTTCCAAACAAAGATCCTTGTGGTCCGCGCAAAACTTCAATTTGCTCAACATCGATAAAATCAAGCGTTGTTGCAGCCGGACGTGCGTAGTAAACACCGTCTACATAAAAACCAACACCAGGGTCGATTCCGTCATTTGTAAGTCCGAAAGGAGAACCAAGACTACGAATGTTAATACCAGTATTTCTTGGGTTTGAAGAATATAATTGAACAGAAGGAACCAATTCTTTAATACGATTTACGTTAAAAGCTCCTGTTTGTTCTGCTTGTTTTCCTGTAATTACAGAAACCGCAATTGGTACATCCTGAACTTTTTCGATACGGCGTCTGGAAGAAACTACAACTTCAATAAGTTCGTTTTCTTCGCGAATAATCAATTGTAAAGGCGCTGTTGGTAATGCTGTAATTTCTATTTCTGTAGTTTTATAGCCTACGTACTGAACTAAAAGTGTAATAGGAAGTTTTCCTTTAGAATCTATACTAAACTTTCCGTTTTGATCTGTAGTAGTGCTTGAGGTTGTTCCTTTTATAACAACATTCGCAGCTTCTAATGGAATGTTTTCGTTTGTGTTAACGACACCTTCGATATTTTGTGCGTAAGATGTTGTGAAGGCTAAAAGTAAAAAAATGCTTGTAAGTGATATTTTATATATAGTTTTCATTTTTATATTAAGTATATGTGATTAGTAGAGTTTAAAATAAATTTTTTTTAACAACACATACACATCATACACGAAATACTTTCCACAATTGTGAATGAACTATTTTGGTTTCTTTGCAAAAGATTTTCAGCTACACCTGATAGATTGTAATTTACTTTCATTGGTTAAAATTTTCTAATTGGTTACTATATTTTTTTGCAAATATATGTAAATTCTATAGATTTACTAGGGATTAGAAAATATTTTTTTATTTCTTTACTAATGAAGCTATTGTGATGCCTTCCATGGCTTTCAAAGTTTTGTCTCTAATAAGCACTAAACCATGATGTAAGCTGCATTCTGACTCAGTTTTGCAGTCAGAACATGGTTCGTAAAAGTTTAAAGAAGCACAAGGCAAAAGTGCAATTGCACCGTCAAATAAACGGTGAATTTCTGCCAGAGTAATTTCATTTTTTGATTTTATCAGATAATATCCACCGAATTTTCCCTGCTTACTGCTCACAAAACGTCCGCGTTTTAGATCCAATAAAATTTGCTCTAAAAACTTTTTAGGAATGTTAGCTCCCTCAGCAATTTCCACAGTTCTGGAAATGTGATTTTCGTCTTGTTCTGCTAAATAAAGTAAGGCCTTAAGGGCGTATTTTGCTTTATGTGATAACATCTATATTTAGTTATGAATTATAAATTGTGAATTATGAATTACAGAAACTCAAAACTGTAACTGCAAACCGCGACTGAAAACTGAAAACTGCGACTGAAAACTGTAAAATTACCAGCTTCCGCTAGAACCTCCACCAGAGAATCCGCCGCCGCCAAAACCTCCGCCGAAGCCACCGCCTCCGCCGCCAAAACCACCTCCTGATGATCCTCCGCCGAAACCGCCAAATCCTCCGCCGCTGCTTCTGCCAAGACTGCTTAAAAGAATTACATCCATTAAACTTGGTCCTCCTCCGTTATTATTGCCAGAATTTCCTCCTCCGCCTTTATTTCGGAACATCAAAATTAATACAATTACGACAATAACAATAAAAGGAAGTATCGGGAAATTGTTTCCTTTAGAAGCTTGTTTTCTTTCGCCTTTAAATTTTCCTTTAAAAACATCAATTATAGCATCAGTTCCCTTGTCAAGACCGTTGTAAAAGCTTCCTGCTTTAAATTCGGGAATAATAATATTTCTGATGATTGTTCCTCCAATTCCGGCTGTCAAACGATCTTCAACACCATATCCCGGATTAATAGCAATTTTTTTCTCGTTTTTGGCCAATAAAATAATGACACCATTATCATCTTGCTTTGTTCCGCCAATTCCCCAGGTTTGTCCCCATTTTGTAGCGAGCTGGCTTACATCTTCACCTTTTAAACTTTCGATTGTAATAACGACAATTTGAGTTGTGGTAGAATCTGAATAACGAACCAGTTTTTCTTCAAGCTGTGTTTTTTCTGATGCACTTAAAATATTTGCATAATCGTAAACTGAAGTCTGAAAACTTGGTTTTTCGGGAATAGTAAATTGAGCAAAAATACTATTGCAGACAAAAAATGCGATAAATAAAAAAGTAAACTGAAAAATTCCGTTGGAATTTAAAATTGTATTGTTGGAATTTTTCATCATTTAACCTTTTGAAATTTCGTTTGATAATTCGTTTGTGTCACCTTCAGACCACGGGAAGTTCTTTTTTAATTGTTCGCCGGCGTTCAAAATACCGTCGACAATTCCTTGTTTAAAATTTCCTGCTTTAAATTGTTCCACCATTTTATCTTTGGTACAATCCCAAAAGTCTGCTGCAACAACATCGTTAATGCCTTTGTCTCCACAAATAGCAAAGCTTTTATCTTCGATGGCAAAATAAAATAAAACACCGTTTTGAAGTTGGGTTTCATTCATTTTTAATTCATGAAAAACTTCTAAAGCCCTGTCAAAAGGAACTTTAGAAGTTGTTTTTTCTATATGTACTCTAATTTCGCCAGAAGTATTTTTTTCGGCCACGCGAATAGCTTCAACAATTTCTTGTTCTTCTTCTTTGGATAAAAAATCTTCTACTTTTGACATTGAAATTATTTTAGAGTTTAGATTTCAGATATTAGATTTCAGGCTAAACCTGAATCATTAACCAAAAATATTTTTTTTTAGAATTTTACTTCAACTGGTTTTTCAGCACCTGCAACAGCTTCAAAGTATGGTTTTTCTTTGTAACTTAAAAACCAACTGTTTGGAATTGCAAGAACGTAACCATTGTAATCTTGTACAGCTTCGTTAAAACGAGTTCTGGCTGTTAAAATTTGATTTTCTGTACTTGCCAATTCGTCTTGTAATTTCAGGAAGTTTTCGTTTGCTTTTAAAGTCGGATATTGTTCAACAGAAACTAACAATCTTGACAAAGATGAAGATACGCCACTTTGAGCCTGATTGTATTGAGCCAATTGTTCAGGAGTGACATTACTTGGATCGATTGTCACGGAAGTAGCTTTTGCACGAGCCTCAATTACAGCTGTCAATGTTGATTTTTCGAAATCTGCAGCACCTTTAACTGTGTTAACTAAGTTTCCGATAAGGTCATTTCTTCTTTGGTAAGTAGTACTCACATTTCCCCATTCCTTATTAACTGCTTGATTTTTTTGCAAACCAGTATTTTTAATTCCGATTGACCAAAAAGCAATTATAGCAATTAAGGCTATTATAATTCCTACGGGGATTAACCATTTTTTCATGTTTGTTCTGATTTAAGTTTATTTCTAGTTTTTGATATTATTATAATTCGTTTTTAATTTCTGTTAATTGTGTTTTTATGGTCTCTAATTTACGTATTATTTCGAATTTATCTAATGTTTTCTTTTGTCCTTCCTTCAAATGCGTTTTGGCACCTTCAAGCGTAAAACCACGTTCTTTAACTAAATGATAAATCAATTGCAGGTTGGTAACATCTTCCGGCGTAAACATTCTGTTGCCTTTGGCATTTTTTTTAGGTTTCAAAATGTCAAATTCGCTGTCCCAAAAACGTATCAAAGACGCGTTGACATTAAAAGCCTTGGCAACTTCGCCAATGCTGTAATATCTTTTATCTTTAGAAAGTTCAATGTGCATGATTCTTGTTTTTCTTATTTATTCCAAAATTACTACTTTTTATAGTATTAATCTAATGACTGGTTTTCCTGATTTGCCATATGTGAAATAGCAACGTATTCAACAGCCGAGATATTTCCGTAATAAAAATTAAGCGGATTCACAACTTTTCCATCTTTATGTACTTCATAATGACAATGCGGTCCTTCAGATCTTCCTGTACTTCCAACAAATCCAACAATATCGCCTCTTTTAACATGTTGTCCGGCTCTGCAATTGTATTTGCTTAAATGTGCGTACAAACTCTCATATCCAAAACCATGCCTGATCACAACATGATTTCCAAATCCCGAAGCTGCGTCATCGGCTCTTGCGACAACACCATCACCGGTTGCATAGACAGGAGTGCCTGTAGGGGCTGTAAAGTCCATTCCGTTGTGCATTTTTCTCACTTTCGTGAAAGGGTCAATTCTATATCCAAAACCTGACGCGACACGTCTTAAGTTTTCATTTCGAACTGGCTGAATGGCAGGAATTGCCAGCAACAGATTTCCTTTTACACTCGCCAGTTTCAAAATTTCGTCTAATGATTTTGACTGAATAGCCAATTGTTTTGAAAGTTTATCAATTCGTTTTGTTGTATTTAACACTAATTGCGAATTGTTGTAGCCTTCTAAATCCTTATATCTGTTAATATCTCTAAAACCCGCTTTTCTAATAGAATCCGGAATTTCTGCTTTATTAAAATAAACTCTGTAAATATTGTTATCCCTGTCTTCAAGTGCCTCGGTTACAGCATCAATTTCGTCCATTTTTTTATTCAAAATAGCATATTGCAATTTTAAATTTTCAATTTCACGTGCCTGTAAACGATCTTTTGGCGTTTCGAAGTAAGGAGTGTTTATTAAAAGCACAAAAATGAAAAATCCAAAGAGCGCCGCAGCCAGCAAAAACAGTAATGCATAACCGATTTTGATTCTTTTTCTGGTTTTTATTTTCGTATAAGCCAGATTTTCTGAGTCGTAATAATATTTTACTTTCGCCATATTTTAAAATACCCTATTTTTGCAGCTTGTAAAATAGTTTGTCGAACAAATTTAATAAATGTTTCAGTTGTTGACAGCTTTTTTCAAGAATAAAATCAATTAGATAATTGACACAATTAGATAATTAGATAATGTATGAATTAGCTTATTTATTGTTTAAGGCAGTAAGTTTTTTAGTTAAAATTATCAGATTATCAAATTGAAATATTTAGTAATTTTCTAATTGACACATTATCAAATTGTCACATTAATAAAATATGAAATCACAAGACGTACGTAAACAATTTCTAGACTTTTTTAAGAGCAACGGACATTTAATTGTTCCTTCTGCTCCAATCGTTCTTAAGGACGATCCAACTCTTATGTTCAATAACTCGGGAATGGCCCAGTTTAAAGAATATTTTTTAGGAAACGGAACACCAAAAAGTAAAAGAATAGCCGATACGCAAAAATGTCTTCGTGTTTCAGGAAAACATAATGACCTTGAAGATGTTGGTTTTGATACTTATCACCACACAATGTTTGAGATGTTGGGGAACTGGTCTTTTGGTGATTATTTCAAAAAAGAAGCAATCAACTGGGCATGGCAATTATTGACAGAAGTTTATAAAATTCCAAAAGAAAATCTTTATGTTTCTGTTTTTGAAGGGAGTAAAGAAGATAATGTTCCATTTGATCAGGAAGCCTGGGATATCTGGAAAACATTAATCGACGAAGACCGAATTATTCTTGGAAATAAAAAAGATAATTTCTGGGAAATGGGAGATCAGGGACCATGCGGACCTTGTTCTGAAATTCACGTTGATTTACGTCCGGAATCTGAAAAAGCATTGGTTACAGGAAAAAGTCTGGTAAATAACGATCACCCTCAAGTAGTTGAAATCTGGAATAATGTATTCATGGAATTCAACCGTAAAGCGGATGGTTCTCTTGAAAAACTTCCTGCACAACACGTAGATACCGGAATGGGATTTGAGCGTTTGTGTATGGCGTTGCAAGGAAAAACATCAAATTATGATACAGATGTTTTTACTCCGCTTATCGAGAAAGTAGAACAAATTACAGGTTTAAAATATACATCTGATGAAGTAAAAAACATCAGTGAAGAACAAAATAAAACTAATATTGCGATTCGTGTTGTGGTAGATCACGTTCGTGCGGTTGCCTTTGCAATTGCTGACGGACAATTGCCATCAAATACAGGAGCAGGTTATGTAATTCGTAGAATTTTACGTCGTGCAATTCGTTACGGATTTACATTTTTGGGTACGAAAGAACCTTTTATCAATAAATTGGTTGAAGTTCTGGCAAACCAAATGGGAGAATTTTTTCCGGAAATCAAATCGCAGCAACAATTGGTTACCAATGTAATTCGCGAAGAAGAAGCTTCTTTCTTAAGAACTCTTGATCAGGGATTACAATTGTTAGATAATGTAATTGCACAAACTACAGGTTCTGAAGTTTCGGGAGCAAAAGCTTTTGAGCTTTATGATACTTTTGGTTTCCCAAAAGATTTAACGGCTTTGATTCTGAAAGAAAAAGGAATGTCTTTTAATGAAACAGAATTTGATGCTTCGATGCAGGAACAAAAAAATCGTTCACGCGCAGCATCTGAAGTTTCAACGGAAGACTGGACGGTTTTGATTCCAGGAAATGTTGAAACTTTCGTAGGTTATGATCAAGTAGAAAATGACGTAAAAATCACCAGAATACGTAAAGTAGATTCTAAAAAAGACGGAATTCTTTATCAAATTGTTTTAGACAATACACCATTTTACCCGGAAGGTGGAGGACAAGTCGGTGATAAAGGAACTTTGGTTTCTGCAAACGAAACGATTGAAATCATCGATACTAAAAAAGAAAACAATTTGATTTTGCATTTTGCAAAACAGTTACCTGAAAATATTGAAGCTGGTTTTGTGGCAAAAGTAAATAACGATTTAAGAGGTTCAACTTCTAAAAATCACTCTGCTACGCATTTAATGCATTTGGCTTTAAGAAACCTTCTTGGAACTCACGTAGAGCAAAAAGGTTCATTGGTAAATCCGAACTATTTACGTTTTGACTTTTCGCATTTTTCTAAAGTTTCAGAGGATGAATTACGTCAGGTTGAAGCAAGTGTAAATGCGCAGATTGAAGCACAATTGCAATTGGTAGAACACAGAAATATTCCGATTAAAGAAGCATTGGATAAAGGTGCAATGGCTTTATTTGGAGAGAAATACGGAGATAATGTTCGTATGATCGAGTTTGGTGAAAGTAAAGAGCTTTGTGGTGGAATTCACGTAAAAAACACGGCAGAAATCTGGCATTTCAAAATCATTTCTGAAGGAGCTGTAGCGGCTGGAATTCGTCGTATTGAAGCGATTACAGGCGATGCAGTAAAAGACTTCTATCAAAATCAGGAGAATACTTTAGCTGAAATAAAAGAAACATTAAAAAATCCACAGGATATTTTAAAATCAGTAGCTTCTTTACAGGATGATAATGCAAAACTGAAAAAGCAAATCGAGCAATTGCTAAAAGAAAAAATAGGTGTTTTAAAAACTGAATTAGAAAAAGATTTTCAGGAAGTAAACGGCGTAAATTTCCTTGCTAAACAAGTAGATTTAAGCATGGCATCAACTAAAGATTTGGCTTCTGCTTTAGGAAGTTCAAAAGCTGATTCTTTTGTGTTTTTAGCTTCAATTGAAGATGGTTTGCCAAATATTCATTGTTATATTGCTAAAGAATTAGTAGCAGGCAAAAACTTAAACGCAAATGCTGTTATTAAAGAATTAGGAAAATATATTGACGGAAACGGAGGAGGGCAGCCTTTCTTCGCATCCGGAAAAGGTAAAAATGCAAATGGAGTTGCTGAGGCTTTGGCTCACGCAATTGATTTTGTGAAGTAATTTTTTAATCTCGCAAAGAGGTAGAGTCGCAAAGTTTTTTAAGCTTTGCGGCTTTTTTTTGTAGCGTGATTAAAGTAGCTTTTTTAATCGCGCAAAGATGCAGAGTCGCAAAGTTTTTATAAGCTTGTCTTTTTTTAAGTAGTTTTTTTTGAATCTCATAAAAGCGCAAAAAAAATTAAAACTAAACTTTTGCGCCTTTGCGCGATTTTTATTTAAACTTAAAATATAGAAAAAGAAAAGCCGCAAAGCTTAAAAAACTTTGCGACTCTACCTCTTTGCGAGATTATTTTTTGCAGCTAATAAAACTTATTTGCGTTCCCCAATTTGCTGACGCCACATAGCGTAATACAAACCTTTCTCCACAATCAAATCCTCATGTTTACCTGATTCGATAATCTTACCTTGTTCTAAAACAAATATTCTATCAGCATGCATTACAGTTGATAAACGGTGGGCGATTAAAACAGTGATTCTGTTTTTATCAGATATATTTCTAATTGTTGCGTTGATTTCTTCTTCGGTTATAGAATCTAATGCAGAAGTTGCTTCATCAAAAATCAACAAATTCGGATTTCTTAAAATAGCTCTTGCGATTGATAAACGTTGTTTTTCTCCACCCGAAACTTTGATTCCACCTTCACCAATTGTGGTGTTTAAGCCATCTTCGGCACGGTTTAGTAATTTTTCGCAACTTGCTCTTTTCAGAGCGTCGTAAACTTCTTCATCGGTTGCATTGGGTTTTACAAACAATAAATTTTCACGAATTGTTCCGGAAAATAATTGTGCATCCTGAGTTACAAATCCTAATTGTTTTCTTAGGTCTAATAAATCAATATCAGTCGAATCAATTTCATTATAAAGCACTTGCCCTTCTGCAGGGGTGTATAAACCAACCAATAATTTTACTAAAGTTGTTTTCCCGGAACCAGACGGACCAACAAAAGCCACGGTTTGCCCTTGTTTAATTTCAAAATTGATATTTTCAACAGCTTTGAATTTTGCTGTTTTATGCTGAAAACTTACATTAGAAAAAAGTAACGATTGAATTGCTCCAACATGCTTTGGATTTTTTGGGCGGAATTCTTTTGGAGCACTTAGTAAAATTTTGAAATTTTCCATTGAAACTTTTGTTTCATTCAATGCAATGATAAAATTTCCTAATTCCTGTAAAGGTCCAAAAATGAAAAAAGTAAAAAACACCATTGTCAACAAATCGCCCACAATAATTTTTCCTCCAAATAAGAAATAATATAAAGTAAAAACAACACAAGTTCTTAAAAAGTGAACTGTTGTACCCTGAATAAAACTCAAACTTCTGATAAAACGGATTTTTTGTAATTCAAGCTGAAGGATTTTAAATGTATTTAGATTCAAACGTTTTTCTTCCTGATACGTTAAGCCAAGACTTTTTACAAGTTCGATATTTCGTAAACTTTCGGTTGTAGAACCCGCTAAAGCGTTCGTTTGATTAACGATTTTTTTAGATACAATTTTAATTTTTTTACCTAAATACGAACTAACTAAAGCAATAATTGGAGCCGTTACCAAAAAGATAAGCGAAATACGATAATCAATTCGGGCAACATAAAGAATTACAAATATAAATCCGATAACGGTTTGAAAGATTAAAGAAATAGAAAGCGTAATTAATTTTTCAGAATCAATACGTACTTTGGTCAATTTGCTTAAAGTTTCACCACTTCGCTGATCTTCGAATTCTGCATAAGGTAAATCGAGTGATTTTTTAATTCCGTCAGTATACATTTGCGCGCCTGTTCGCTGAATAACAACATTGGTAAAATAATCCTGAAAGTTTTTGGTAATTCTGGAAATCATTGCAGCACCAAGCGAAAGTCCTAACCAAAAGGACAGAGATTTAATGAATCCAATTTCGTTTCCTTTGTATTTATGCAGTCCAACACCGCAATCCTGCATTAATTTACCGGTAATAATAGAATCTGATAAGCTGAAACAGATGTTAATAGCAGCCATAATCAAAGCAAAAAATAGTAGCATTTTATGTTTGATTATATAAGAATATAATAATTTCATATATGAATTTAGATTTATGGAAGATGCAAAAGTAGTGAATAGTTTTGCTTTGTAAAGTTGATTTTTAGTTTAAAAAACTATTAAATATTTTCATGTTTTTGATTTTCGATTATATTTGTTCAATTGATACTATATAACCTACTAAAAATGAAAAAACTTCTATCTCTTTTTTTTGCTCTTGCATTGGTACTGACATCATGTTCAAATGATGAAAGTTCTTCTACGGAAGATTCTTCTTCAGAAGATAACTCTGTATTACCTAAAACTATTTCTTATACTTATCCGGATATAATTTTGGGTACAAATAGTATCAGTACAAATACCTATAATGGTAACAAGATCATAAGCAGTGTTAAAAATGATTCAAAAACAGTATTTACTTATGATGGTGACATAATTGTAAAACAAGAACAATTTGATATTAATGAATTAGGGAATGAAATTAAAAGTGCAGAAGTTGAATATAGATATGAAAATGGTAAATTAAAGACCAGAATTTTTAAGGAGGATATTAGACCAGCATATCCTGATGGAGAGTATATTGAAAAAATCGTTTATATACATTCTTCCAGCCTTATTTCATATATTAATTATAATGTGAATAAAAATACAAAAGAAGAAGTTAAAAATAGCGAAGGAACTTTGACTTATAAAGATGGAAATCTCATCAAAGAAGTGCAAATTTCAGGATCATCGACAAGAACAAGAACCTATGAATATGATACAAAGCATAATCCTCTAAAAAATATTTTGGGATTTGACTTATTATTAAATGAAATTACTGCATTTGGAAAAAATAATGTTATTAAAACCACAAGTGTATTAAGTGATTTTCCAACACAAGCAAACTACGTAACTACTTATGTTTATAACGATAGCGATTATCCAACCAAAAGAACATCATTAAGTGGGGGAGGATCTGTAGAATATGAAGTGGAGTACACGTATTAAGAATCTTAAAAGTTTTTAAAATACTAAAGTCCAACAGAATATTAAACCTGTTGGACTTTTTTATTAGAAGAATTGAGTTTATATTTTTCCAGTTTTAGAGGACCATCTTACAATACCATTATGAATTAATTGAAGATTGCCATCATCTTTTAAATGCAATGTTGCTCCGGGAAATCCAGTTGTATTACTTGTCCAGATTATGCTTGTAGGAAGCACACTAAGTTTTGAACCTTTAATTATAATATTTCCGGTTGTTGATTCGAAATAGCAACTTGGTTTACGACGATAAGAAGAATTTCCAACTTCCCAAATTGCTTTTTTTTCATCTAAATCAATAACTTTTAGAAGGCCTGGATCAAATTCTAGCGAATATCTTCCATTAGGAGATTTTATACGTTTATCCCAAGGAAGATTGTATATACTTTGTCCCGATTCTAAAATAGATACTATAGGAAACGGGTACCACTTATTTATTGACTTTATATCAATTTTTGATAATTCGGTTTGCTCAGCTATACCAACTCCATCAGTTGTTAGAGAAGGATCTATATAGTAATGCATTATAGATAAAGGATCATATGTAGTATAATTTGTTTGTTCAGGACTTTTTATTACAAATCGATCTACTTCTTCTTTAGACCATTCACTATAATACTGATATACCTTTGATAAATTCCAATTAATCTGAGCTATTGGACTTGCATTTTCATGGATAAGTCCCAATGCATGCCCAAATTCATGTAATATTGTTCTTCTTGAAGAGGCTTCATCACCAGTTAAAGTACCTAAACGCATTGTTTGTCTGTCTAAATCGCCATAAGCAGATCTCATTCCTAATTCTGACCAAGCGCCGGGAGTACCTATTTGGAAACCAATTCTAATATCTGCATATTCGTCTTTAGTTACATATTCAAATTTAAGATTTGCATACAAAGTCCATTGTGCTGCGATTCTTTTTACTTTTTCCTGAGAAGCGCTATCGCCATCCAAAAATTTAATTTTAATAGTTTGGCCCGGTTTCCATAATGGCCATTGTAAAATTGCGGCATCAGGCTTTGAAATGAAATCATCTTGTGAATTTATAAGATCAAAAGCGCACATATCTACTGCTTTTTTACCGGATGAAGGCGAGAATTGTTTACTGCTATTTTCTTCATTTTGTTGAGCGCAGGATGAAAATCCTAATGCTAAAAAGGCGATTATAATTTTTAATCTTTCCATGGTTTGCGGTTAATCAAAGTTAACACGCAATTTAATCATCAAAAGATTATTTCAGATACGTAATTTTCAGATATGTCTTAAAGTGTTGTAATTATACCGTATTGTGACGATTATTATTTAATAAAAACATGTCATTTTACATGATATTAATCTTCAAAACAAACTATTATGAAAACCAAATTACTTTATTGTTTAATAGCTTCTGTAGCATTAATCTTTGCTTCCTGTACAAATGATGAAAATAGTGATAATAATAGTTCGATTCTGCCAAAAAGAATAACATATAGGGATAAAAACAACAAGATTTATCAAACAACAATTTTTAGTTATAATGGTAATAAAATTGAAAGTATTTCTAGTGAAAATATATACATTGATTTTACTTATGATGGTAATCGTATAGTAAAAGAAAATCAATATAGGAATTATGGTGAAAGCCATACTGAAAAATCATATAGCTATTCAAATGATAATCTTAAAATTGTTACAAAATCATTAAACGGAAAAAAGACAAAATGTGTATATATTGATAATGGTGATGGAACGATTAAAAAAGAAATATATGAAATTGATATCAAAACAGGAAAACAGTCAGAAAGTTACAGTATTGACATGTTGACATTTGAAAAAGGAAATATAATAAAATCTGTTTTACATTGGGCCGATGGAGCTTATATTCATACTTATCATTATGGTTATGATGTAAGAAATAATGCTTTTAAAAATATTTTAGGTTTTAATTTGTTGTTAGATCAAGCAAATTTAGGTTTTTCAGAACTTAACTTTTTTTCAATAAATAATATTAAAGAATATAGTGTATCTACAAGTCGCGATCCAGAAATTGTTTTGGATCCTTATGATGGAATGGTATTTGAACCCTATTCTGAAAAAAGTGTTTATGAATATAACAAGCAAGGTTATCCAACCAAAAAAACGTCTTACAATGAAGATGGATCAGTAAACGAAACGATCGAATACACTTACTAATCAAAAAAAGTTTATTTTCATATAAGCCAAATACTTTCTGTATTTGGTTTTTTTATTGGTGAAAATTGGTGAAATTCGTGTTTAAATAAAAAGCCATGCAATTCAGAACCCAAATCCCGCTTTCTAAAACCAATAATCCAATCGATTATAATTCGAAAGTACTTTCTTTTGGTTCCTGCTTTGCAGAAAATATGGCCAATAAATTTGATTATTTTAAGTTTCAAAATGAAACAAATCCATTTGGAATTATTTTTAATCCGGTTTCGATTGAGAAAATAATTGACAGGACAGTTCAGGAAAAATGGTTTACAGAAAAAGATGTTTTCTTTCACAACGAACGCTGGCATAGTTTTGAAGTGCATTCTGATTTAAGCAATTCAGATCGACAAGAATTATTGGAAACTTTAAACAAAGCGATTTCAGAAACTCGTAAACAATTAAAAGAGACAACTCATATCATTATTACGTACGGAACGTCCTGGATTTATAGAAATCTGGAAAGTGAACAAATCGTTGCCAATTGTCATAAAGTCCCTCAAAAGCAGTTTTCAAAAGAATTATTAACTGTCGATGCAATCGAAAAAAGTATTCAAAACACCATCAATTTAATCCAGACATTAAATCCGGATATAAACTTCATTTTTACCATTTCACCCGTTCGCCATATAAAAGATGGTTTCGCTGAGAATCAATTGAGTAAATCGCATTTGTTTGCTGCACTTCATCAGGTTCTAAAAACTCATAACTCAAAACTCATAACTGCTAACTATTTTCCTTCTTATGAAATCGTGATGGACGAACTTCGCGATTATCGCTTTTATGGAGAAGACATGCTGCATCCCAATGCCGTTGCAATTGATTATATCTGGCATAAATTCAGTGAAAATTATATTGCTGAAAACGCGATTTCGATCATGAATGAAATAGAAGAAATTCAAAAAAGTCTGCGCCACAGAAGCTTTAATCCGGAATCAGAACAGCATCAGAAATTCTTAGCCAAACTTCAGCAAAGAATAAATATTTTGGGAGAAAAACTACCACACATTAGATTTTAAGCGCAGTTAGCGAGAGAAATACTTTGTGTCTTCAAGTCTTCGTGGCAAATCTTAAAGTAAGAAATTAACTATTTGTTCGTATAATTTTAGAATAATTGTGCATAATTATGTAAATTGTTAAGAATTAAAATTTACAATTTTGTAAACTGTAGAAATACAGTTTTATAAATAATGCAACTTTAATCTTAATTGTGTTTTACTGACGTATGAATAAGAAACCCATTCATTTTCTTAAAAAAGGACTACGTGTACTACTTTGGTGCGTGGGTTCTATAGTTGCACTTTTACTTCTTCTTACTATTTTAATCCAAATCCCATCAATTCAGAATTACGCTAAAGATAAAGCCATAACGTATCTGCATAATAAAATAAAAACCAAAGTTTCGTTAGACCGAATTTTAATCAAATTCCCCAAAGATGTAGTTCTGGAAGGGTTTTATTTTGAAGACCAAAAAAAGAAAGTTTTGCTTGCCGGAAAACGTTTAGAAGTTGATGTTGATTTATTTAAGCTGATAAGCAGCGAATTAGAAATCAATTCTGTTTCATTAGAAAACACAACAGCTAATATTTCGAGAGATAAAAATGGCGTTTTTAATTTCGATTATATCATAAAAGCATTCGAATCGAAAGAACCAAAAGTGGAAGATCCGGATAGCAAACCTTTCAAAATTTCAGTCGTAAAAGTAAATCTGGATAACATTAATTTTAATTTTAAAGATGATTTCGCCAAAAATGACGTAAAAGTAAAACTGACACATTTTGATACTAAATTCAACAAATTTGAATTGGATAAAATGAATTTTGATATCCCGAATATTAATTTAAACGGATTAAAATTGGTTTTAGATCAGGATGCCGTGGAGAAAATTGCCGAAGTTTCAGTTGAAACGGTTGATACAATTTCGAAAAGGAAAGACTTTAAATTAAAATTAGATAAAATCAGTTTGTCTAAAATTGATGTTTCTTATGATAATAAAGATTCAAAATTAGATTCCGGAATTAAGCTGGGAAATTTAGATTTAACCGTTAACGAAATTGATTTAAATAAGCAGCTTTTAGATTTTGATTCTTTCGAATTAAAAAACTTAAAAGGGAATTTAAGATTAGGCGTAAAAGACAAACAAATAAAAGCACCAAGTTTAGATTCAACTTCCATAAAACAAACCGGATGGAAGGTGAAACTGAATGATGTTGACATACAAAATATAGTTTTCAAATTTGATGATATGCAATCAAAGCCAACTCAAAAAGGAATTGATTACAGCCATTTAGATTTGAGTAAATTTAATCTGAAAGGAGAAGAACTTTATTATGGAAACGGTGTAATTTCCGGAAATATAAAATCGCTTGCCGCAAATGAAAAAAGTGGATTGGAAATTCAGTCTCTAAAAACCAATTTCTTTTACGGACCAAAAAATGCGTCTTTAGAAAATTTATATGTAAGAACGCCTCAAACGCTTTTGCAGAATAAAATTAAAGTGAAATACACTTCGCTTGACGCATTAAAAAAAGATTTAGGAAACCTGACTTTAGATGCAAACTTAAATCAATCCAAAATTGGGTTTAAAGATATTTTGCTTTTTGCTCCAGATTTGCAAAAAACAAATCCGTTTAAAAGCAATCCAAATGCTATTTTATATCTCAATACACGCTTAAGTGGAAAAATAAAAGACCTTGATATTCCGCAATTTGAAATGAGCGGAATCGGTACTACAAAAGTTTCTCTTTCGGGAAAAATAAAAGGATTACCAGATGCTCAAAAAGCCTATTATGATCTGAATATTAAAAAGCTATCAAGTACATCAAAAGATGTATACTCGTTTGTGCCTGCTGGAACAATTCCGAAAAATATTCAATTGCCATCTCAATTTAATTTGCAGGGAAAATTTAAAGGTTCGGTTCAGAATTTCAAAACAAATCTGGCATTAAACAGTAGTTTTGGAAATGCAAAAGTCGATGCATTATTCGATCAAAGAATTAAAAAACAAGAGAAATACGATGCAACCGTTTATTTGCTTGATTTTGATTTAGGGAGATTAATCAAAAATGATTCGATTGGAAAAATTACGCTTAAAGCGAAAGTAAAAGGCAAAGGTTTAGACCCCAAAACGGCTCAGGCAGAATTGGATGGTTTGGTTCAGAAAGCGGTATTTAATAAATATACATACAGGGATTTAGCTTTAAATGGAAATATTAAAAACGGGTCTTTTAACGTAAAATCAGGAATGAACGACCCAAATTTGAACTTTAATTTAGCCGCGAGCGGAAATACCAAAGATAAATACCCATCTATTCAATTAAAATTAAACCTGGATATTGCCGATCTTGAAAAACTAAATCTTCATGCCGGACCAATGAAGTTGCGCGGAAATATTGACGCTGATATTGCCAATAGTAATCCGGATTTTTTAAACGGAAAAGTGTTTCTTTCTAACGTTCAGATTTTGCAGGATGCAGAACCAATTGTATTGGATTCGATACGCGTAATTGCTTTTTCAGACGAAAGTCGAAATAATATCAAAATTTCGTCTCAGTTTTTAAAAGCTGAGGTTGACGGTAAATACAAACTGACAACCTTAACAGCGGCGATAAAAAAGTCATTATCAAAATATCTTGATTTACAAAATCCAAAAGTTAACGGAGAATCTGATGAACAAAGATTGGCTTTTACATTAACGGTAGATAACGATCCGCTGATTTTTAAATTAATTCCGAAATTAACTGGTTTAGAGCCAATTAAAATTACAGGAAAATACAACAACGTAACCGATTCATTAGAAATAAAAGGAACGATTCCGCGAATTGTGTACAACAACAATACAATTGCCGACGGAAAAATAAATATCGAAGCCAAAGAAAATGCTTTAGAATACCAAATTTCTGTCGCAACAATCGAAAGCGGTTCGATGAAAATTCCGTTTACCAGTTTATCAGGTAAAGTCGAAAATAATATATTGACCTATGCGCTTGAAGTAAAAGATGCAAAAGACAAACAACAGTATTTTATCGCCGGAAATTTAAACCGTGATGATAGTAAAAATATCTTTAAAATTGATGCCGAAAATTTTGTTCTTAATTATGATAAATGGAATATTGACACTGAAAATGTCGTTGAATTTGGAGGAAAACGCCTTTATATCAATAAATTTTATTTGGACAATGCCGGAAATGAATTAAAAATACAATCACAGGGAACTCAGGATAATGCGCCCTTGCAGGTAGATTTTGTAAACTTCAAAATCGAAACTGTTTTAAATATGGTAAAAAAAGACGAGTTGTTGATGCAGGGATTGATAAACGGAAATGCCGTTGTTGAAAACGTAATGACAACCCCAACTTTTACTTCGGACATTAAAATTACTGATTTTGCCTTTAAAGCAGAACCTGTGGGCGATATTGAAATCAAAGTTGATAATAAAACCAATAATATTCTGGCTGCAAATGTCAATTTAACCGGACAGGATAATGACGTAAAATTGACCGGAAATTATACGATAAATGGTGGAAATTTGGATTTTAATGTGGATATCAACAAACTGAATATCAAAAGTATTCAGGGATTCACAATGGGGAATATTACCGAAGGGAAAGGCTATTTATCAGGAAATTTCAAAATTACAGGAAATGCTTCTGCTCCTAAAATTGGCGGAGAATTAAACTTTAACGATACGGCTTTTAGAGTAACTCAGCTAAATTCATATTTTAAAACAGATCAGGAAAAAATTACTTTTTCAAATGATGTGATTTCGTTTGATAAGTTTACGCTTATAGATGAAAACGACAACGAATTATCATTAGACGGAACAATTCAATCCCCTGATTTTAGAAAATACAATTTTGGTTTAACCGTTGTTGCCAATGATTTTAGAGCGATTCATTCAAAAGCTGCAGACAATGATTTGTTTTACGGCGATTTATTTTTAGATACCAAATTAAATGTCAAAGGAACGCTTGAAAGCCCCGTTATTAATGGAAATATAAAGATCAATAAAGAAACAAAATTCTCTGTGGTTTTACCGCAATCAGATCCTTCAATTGCTGATAGAGAAGGAATTGTAGAATTTGTTGACGAAGATAATTTGTATCTGAAACAAACCGCAGCAATGCAGGAAAAACTCAATCAGTCTGAGTTAAAAGGAATGGACGTAAGCGTTGATATTACGATCGATAAAGAAGCAGAACTTACTTTGGTGATCGATAAAGGAAACGGGGATTATTTAAATCTTAAAGGTGAAGCACAGCTTACAGGCGGTATTGATCCATCTGGAAAAACAACTTTAACAGGGAAATATGAATTTACAGACGGAGCGTATGAAATGAATTTCAATATGATTCGTCGAAAATTTAATATTCAAAAAGGGAGTTCGATAACCTGGAACGGCGAGCCAACGATGGCAACTTTAAATATTACGGCGATCTATAAAGTAGAAACCGCTCCAATTGATTTGCTTGGAAACCAATTAGGATCAGTTAGTTCAACAGTTAAAAATACCTACAAACAGAAAATTCCGTTTGAGACACATTTGAAAATGAAAGGTGAATTATTAAAACCCGAAATTAGTTTTGATATTGTTCTGCCAGACGGAAATTATGATGTTTCATCTGATATTGTTTCGGCTTCTCAGGCAAAACTGGAACAGCTTAGACAAGAACCGGCAGAACTAAACAAACAGGTTTTTGCACTTTTATTACTGAACCGATTTATTGGCGAAAATCCATTTGCAAGTGAAAGTGGCGGAACAAGTGCTGAATCTTTGGCGAGACAAAGTGTGAGCAAAATTCTTTCGCAGCAATTAAATGATCTTGCCGGAGAATTAATTAAAGGTGTTCAATTAGAATTCGACCTTGAATCTACAGATGATTACACCACCGGAACCAGAGAAAACAGAACTGATTTGAATGTTGGGGTTTCTAAAAAGCTTTTGGATGACCGATTAAAAGTGACCGTAGGAAGCAGTTTTGGAGTTGAAGGCCAGGAACGCGCCAATGAAGAAAGTACCAATATTGCGGGAGATGTAGCATTAGATTATCAGCTTACAAAAGACGGACGATACATGGTTCGTGCGTATCGAAAAAATGAATATCAGGTTGCGGTAGAAGGGCAGGTTATAGAAACCGGAGTTGCTTTTATTATCACAATGAGTTACAATAAATTTCGTGAACTTTTTCATCGTTCTGCAGAAGAAAAGGAAATGATTAAAGAAGAGAAACTTCGTAAAGAAAAAAAGAAACAGAAAGAAAAAGAAGAAAAGGAAAAAGAACAGAATCAGGAGAATGACCAAATTGAAGGAAATGAGCAAAAAACATAGTCATATTAAAGATATAAAATATTTGATGATGCTGGTATCCTTGTTTTTTGTTTTTGGATGCAGCAACACAAAATATTTGCCGGAAGGCGATCTATTATACACAGGAGCTTCTGTTGAGGTAAAGGATTCTGTGATTAAAAAGAAACAAAGAAAAGAACTTGAAAAAGAGTTAGAAGATTTATTACGCCCGAAACCCAACAAACAATTTTTAGGATTAAGACCTAAATTATGGATTTATAATATTGCAGGAGAACCTAAAAAAGACAAAGGAATACGATATTGGCTGCGAAATAAAGTGGGAGAAGAACCGGTACTTTTCAGCAAAGTCGATTTAGATTATAATGCGTCAGTATTAAGAAACTATACCGAAAACCGCGGCTATTTTAAAACACGTGTAAGTGCAGATTCTACAGCTAAAAATAAAAGAGCGACAGCTGAATATACTGTCATACCCAAAAAACAATACATCATTAAAAGTGTGACTTTTCCGGATGACTCTTTAAAAATGTCAAAAATAATTGGAAGATCAAGTCGAAGAAGTTTATTAAAAGTCGGTAGACCGTATGATTTAGAAGTCATTAAATCTGAACGGGAGCGTATCGATGCCAGACTGAAAGAAAAAGGATATTATTACTTTAATCCCGATTATATTTTGGCTCAGGTTGATAGCAGTAAAGGCGATCACGAGGTAAAAATTAAATTGGTAATAAAAGCCGATGCACCGCCAAAAGCGCTAACAGCATATAAAATTGGTAAAATTGTCGTGTATCCCAATTTTTCGATTTCAAAAGACAGTATAAAATACACTCAAAAAGATATTACGCAGTATAATGATTTTACGATAATAGATACGGCAAATACTTTCAACCCGAGGGTTTTTGACAGAACTATATATTTTAAAAAAGGGGATCTTTATAACAGAAAAGACCATAATTTAACCTTAAACCGATTTGTAAATCTGGGGACGTTTAATTTTGTAAAAAATGAATTCAGGCAATCGGATAGTTTACCAAACACATTGGATTCGTATTATTATTTAACACTTTTGCCGAAAAAATTTATTCGTGTTGAGGTTTTAGGAAAAACAAATTCAGCGAGTTATACCGGAACAGAAGTCAATGTAAACTGGAATAACAGAAACTTATTTCGAGGTGCGGAATTGCTTACGGTTTCTGTTTTTGGAGGTGCCGATTTTCAGCTTTCCGGAGCCAATAACGGAAAAAACATCTATAAACTCGGTGCAGAAACCAGTTTGACCTGGCCAAGATTTATTGTGCCTTTTAAGAAAATTGCCGGTTCAAGTGAATTTGTGCCAAGGACCAAAGCCACACTTCGATATGAATTTCAAAACAGGACACAGCTTTATGCACTGAATTCTTTTAATGCTTCTTTTGGATATTTATGGAAAGAAAACATCAGGAAAGAACATCAATTGAATGTTTTGGATGTAACATATGTAAGTCCGAATAATGTTACTGAAGAATATCAGGCTGACATCGATGCAGATCCCGCATTGGGAAAAGTGATCGAAAAACAATTAATTTTTGGGCCAACATATCAATATACGTACACCAATACGATGCAGAAGCGTAAAAAAAATACGTTCTATTTTAACGGAGAAATAGATCTGGCAGGAAACGTAACTGGTTTGGTAACCGGAGCCAATATTAAAGAAGGCAATCAGAAAAATATATTTGATGTTCCGTTTAGTCAATACGTAAAAATTCGTGCTGATTTTAGACATTATTTGAAATTAAGTAAAGAAAGCGAATTAGCAAGCAGAATTATAGTTGGTGCAGGAATTCCGTATGGAAATTCACTTTCATTGCCAACATCAAAACAGTTTGTAGTGGGAGGAACAAATAGTATTCGTGCCTTTAGAGCGAGATCACTTGGACCGGGTAGCTATTTCAATGTGCCAACTGTAAATGATTATCTGCCGGATCAATCTGGAGATTTAAAATTAGAATTTAGTACCGAATATCGCGCGAAACTTTTTAGTATCGTGCGAGGCGCATTGTTCGTTGATGCTGGAAATATTTGGTTGATGAACGAAGACCCAAATAAACCCGGCGCTAAATTTTCGAAAGATTTTATGAAAGAAATTGCCGTTGGTGCCGGAGCCGGATTACGTTTTGATTTGTCGTTCCTGATTTTAAGAACTGATTTGGCATTTCCGTTAAGAAAACCCTATTTGCCTGAAAACGAAAGATGGGTAATAAAAGATATTGATTTTGGAAGCGGTCCCTGGAGAAAAGAAAACCTAATTTTGAATATTGCTATTGGATATCCTTTTTAGTTTTTTTAGCCACAAATTATTCTTTTTCGCCAAGAATTTCACGAATTGGCACGAATTATTTTTTAAAACCATTCTTTAAGTGTAAATTATAATTAGCGAAAATTAGTGCAATTCGTGGCAAACTTTAATTCACATTTTGTAAATTGGTCTAATAAATTAATAGAATGCAAAATTTAATAAAAAGGATTATAGTTTTAGGTTCGGTCGTGCTTTTGGTTGTTTTGGCTTTCAAATATTGTCAGTTCAAAAAAGACGACGATTTTACAATTGATTACAATACCAATCTAATTCAGCAGCAAATTCTTAACGTTGGAAAGTTGGTTGTTACCGAAGGACATTTCTCTGAAGTTATCACCTATAAAAATCAACAGAAATATTTAATGGATATGGTTTCTTTTGAGAAGAAAGCATTAGTTGTTGTAAATGCAAATGTTACCGTTGCCTACGATTTGCATAAAATGAAATACGATATCGACGAAAAAAACAAAACCATTACGATTTTAAATATTCCCAAAGAAGAAATTACCATCAATCCCGATATTCAGTTTTATGATGTCGAACAAAGCAAACTAAATCCATTTACTGGCGACGATTACAATAAAATCAACAAATCAGTAAAAGCGAATCTGGCTAAAAAAATCGATAAATCTTCACTTAAAAGTAATGCCCAAAATAGGTTAATCAGCGAATTATCTAAGATATTGATTTTAACAAATTCTATGGGTTGGAAACTACAATACAATGGAAAAACAATAGAATCTGACAAAGATTTTAACGAAGATTTGAAATTGTAATTTGATTTGCCACGAAGGCACTAAGGCTCAAAGTTTTTTGTTAAGATAATTGTTCATTAATATACTGTTTGTCATTTCGAGGAACGAGAAATCACACGCGAAACTCGACAAAGATTGACAATATTCTTTGCGGAATTACTAGTGTGATTTCTCCTCCGTCGAAATGACAAAAGCTTGTATTTTATTGCTTTCTTTGAGAAATCAATCTGCGTTCATCGATTTAAATCAGTAAAATCCGTGGGCAAAATTTCCGCAATAACAAAAAAACTTCGCGCCTTAGTGCCTTTGTGGCAAAGAACTATCAAAAATCAAATCCAATCCGCCAGCAATTAAATGTGCAACTTCAGGACGTTTTTCTTTTAGTTGATCCAGATAAACCAAGACTTCCTGCAAAAGTTGTTTTTCTTCAGAATCTTTTAAAAGTTCAGCAATTTCTATAGAAAGCAACCAATCGTTTTGATGATTGTGTTTCAGTTTTTCAAAAACAGATTTCAGTTCAGATTTAGAATCTTTGTTTTCTCTAATCATACGAACTGTTTGATATAAAACTTCTAAATCATCACGCTCGTCTGTATGTTTTGCTTTTATAGTGGTAGTTTTCGGAACATTATTAATAAGATCAAAACTATTTACATCGGCTGGACCGGAAAAAGCAGAAACTACTTTTTTACCAATTGCCATATCATAATTTCCCCATTCTGGCTGAAACAAAATAGTTTCGCCATGCGTAACGGTACAATTTCTAAAACTGATCAGGATAATTTCTCCGTGTAAATTTCTGGAACCTGTAATGATTTCACCTTCAACAATTATATTGCCTTCAAATTCTAGTTTTACAGTTTCATTTTCAACAATACTATACGCTTGTAAATCCTTCGGACTCATGTCTTCAATTGCTAAATTGAATCCTTTTAGTTTTCCAATCGGACTTCCAAATCCGTCAGGATGCGTTAAAGTTCCGTGGCCAACTAATTCTTTTTCACGGTAAGATAAAGCAGTTTTTCCCGTAGTTTGAATGTAAACCGGTTTTCCTTCTTCTTCCAGAACATTGGTAAAAACACCCGAAATTTGTAAACCTGTACTTAATTCAATAGTTCCTAAAGCATTTGAGTGAATTAGTTTTTTAATTCCAGAAAGTCCTCCGGTTCTTAAAGCCATTTTATTGGCAAATTCTTCGAGAATCAAACTCAAATAAGAGAAATTCGGAGTTACATAAAGTTGAGGCTGTAACTGTGTAATATCAAAATTTTGATTCGCAGCCGAAATATCATAAGGGATTTTCTTTACGTTATCCGTCATGCACCAGGCACTTTCACCAATAGAAGAGAGTAATCCGGCGCCATATATTTTTGGATTTTCGACAGTTCCAATCAAACCATATTCTACTGTCCACCAATGAAGGTTTCTAATTTGAGCCATTTCAGACAATTCGCCCATATTATTTTGCAAATCGGAAACCGCTTTTTCAGCTTCATCTATTTTTTCCTGAGGCGTATCTTCGGCTTCTTTCAAAATAGAAAGCAAACGAATGGCTTCATACATTTGATAATCTTTGTGAGATGAAATGGCTTTGCATCCAATTTCCCCAAAACGACGCAAATATTCTGCATATTCAGGATTTGCAATAATAGGCGCGTGGCCGGCACCTTCGTGAATAATATCTGGTGCAGGTGTATATTCTATATGTTCTAATTGACGAATATCTGAAGCAATAACCAAAACGTTGTAAGCCTGAAATTCCATAAATGCATTTGGTGGAATAAATCCATCAACAGCAACTGCAGCCCAGCCAATTTCGGTCAGGATTCTGTTCATGCCGTACATGCTTGGAATAGAATCAATTTCGATTCCGGTTTTTTTCAAACCATCCAAATAAGAATGATGTGCAACTTTCGATAAATAATCTACGTTTTTGCGCATTACATAGCGCCAAACTGCCTGATTAATTGGCGTATAATCGCTATAATCCTGCGGTTTGATGAATTGCTTTAAATGTTTTGGCAATCTTTCTAATAACGGATTTGTTTCTATAGATGCATTCATTTTCGAAAACGTTGTAGATTAAGAATGTAAAATTACGAATTTAGCTCGCTAATTTTTGCTGTTCATCACAATATTTTTATTCGAAAGTAACTTTTATTGCGTTTTTATAGATTTTGAAGACAAAGGAAATTAGCAGTCATTATTTTCATAATTCACTTTCTCCAGTGTCTTTTCATATTTTTCGATTTCCTTTTTTGTCATCGAAGCTTCTTTTACATCAATTTTCAATTGTTTTTTTGTGTCGGGACTAATCCATAAACCAGTAAAAGTGTTTCCGGTTTTCTTTAAAATCATTACACCGCTAAAACCGTGTTCTACGAAAACGAATTGATTTTCGATTTTTACATTTTGTGTAATGTTTAACTGAATCCAGCTTCCTGATTTGTCATAACGATACATGGCGGTATACATGAGATCTGCCGTGCATGGGTTTTCTTCTGTTTTAATATAAAATGTTACGGGATTTTTTGCGTCGACAGTGCCTTTGTACAAATTAAAAATTGGGGCTGTTTGTGCATTTAGATGATTTAAAAAGGAAAAGCAGATTATAAAAAACAGAATTGTCTTTTTCATGATTAAAGATTGGATTTGTTTTGATTTGGTTTTTAATAGCAATTTTGCTGATCAAATTTATTTAATAAAAACGGTAATCCAAATCTAATTGGTTATTTACTTTTTTAACTCATTTTCGGCATTTCTGAAATACTCGATTTTGTGATTGAACATATAAGCCATATTTGCTGCTCTCATTTTGGCTTCTTCTGTAATTGGTCCTGAAAATTGAGAATCAATTGTAGTATTAAAAAGTTGAATCCAGCGGTCAAAATGTGTTTTGTCTACCGGTAATTGCTTATGTGGCGGGAAAGGAGTTCCTGAATAAGCGCGGACATCAAATAAAATTGTTTGCCAAAAACCATACATTTTTTGCAAATGCACAGGCCAGCGATCTTGTAATTTATCATTAAAAATTGGCCCCAAAAGTTCATCCTTTCTAATGTTATCATAAAAAGAATCGACCATTAATTTTATGTCTTCTATGTTTGAAATATCTTTAAGAGTTGTCATGTTTTCTATTATAAAATGAATTGCAAAAATACGATATCTGCCGATTTATAATTTCTGATATTTATCATTTATATAATAAAATATGATTGGCAGATAAGGAAATATAGAGTTTTTGCGTTGATTTTATCATTTTATGATTATTTGAATTCTAAAAGTAAGGTTTTTATGTTTTTTAATTAAATTAAAGTATTTAAAATCAATAATTTGTGAAAAATATAGATAAGTTTTTGTAAGGTTTAAATTTCAAAATGATGTGTATTTGTAATGTAGGAAAAATATCATTTTAATTAAAAATATCATAATATTGATGTGAATTAATAAAATTAATCTTAAAAAATAAGAAAAATTTAATTATCTAAAACCTCAAAACTATGAACAAAATTACCCAAAAACCACAAAACCGAATGAATTTTATGCTAATGTTTTGCATTATTATGACTTCACTAATTAGTAAGACGACTGCACAAACAGTTACGCCGTGGATAACCTCAGGCGATCAAACGAAATTATTACAGCAACAAAGTACCGTAAACTTTGGAACCAATTCAGGCTCAAATCCTTCGACGGTTACTGTAAATCCATCAACAACCTATCAAACTATGGATGGGTTTGGCTACACACTTACTGAAGGAAGCTGTGAAGTGATTAGCGGAATGGCGGTCACTCAGCAAAATCAATTATTAAATGATTTATACAATCCTACTACAGGATTAAACGCAAGTGTAGTTCGTATTAGTATTGGAGCTTCAGATTTAAGCAGTTCTTCTTATAGTTATAACGAAACTTCGGGCGATGTTAATATGAATAATTTTAGTCTTAACGGACCGGATTTAACCTATTTAATTCCCATTATAAAAAAGATAAAATTAATTAATCCGAACATTAAAATATTAGCAACTCCGTGGTCGGCTCCCCGTTGGATGAAAACAAATAATTCATGGGTTGGCGGAAGTTTACAAACACAATATTATGCCGCGTATGCCAGATATTTCGTAAAATACTTTGATGAAATGCAGGCGCAGGGAATTTCAATTTGGGGAATCACACCTCAAAATGAACCTGAAAATCCGCATAACGAACCAAGTATGCTGATGAATTCTACTGAACAAAAGAATTTTATTAATCAACAACTTGGTCCGCAAATGGCAGCAGCTGGTTACGGAAACATAAAAATCATTGCTTTTGATCATAATTGTGATAATACAGCTTATCCTATTGATGTTTTAAATAACAGTGGTTATGTTGATGGCGCGGCGTTTCATTTATATTTAGGAAATATTTCAGCAATGTCAACAGTACGAAATGCAACCAATAAAAATGTATATTTTACAGAACAATACACAGGATCAGGAGGAAGTTTTAGCGGAGATTTTGGCTGGCACATGCAAAATGTAGTGATTGGTAGTACAAATAACTGGGCAAAAACGGTTCTGGAATGGAATGCAGCAAATAACTCTGGTTTGGGACCGCGAACTCCGGGCGGATGTAACACGTGTTTAGGTGCAATTACGGTAAACAATAGTACAAGTTATACTAAAAATGTAGCGTATTATATTATTGGTCAAATTTCAAAATTTGTAAAACCGGGCGCTTTACGAATTAATTCTTCAAGTACAAACGGAAGTATTTTTTCTGCTGGATTTAAAAATCCTGATGGTTCGATTTCGCTTGTTGTCTATAATTCAAGCGGATCAGCAAATACAATCAAAGTGGTTTCAGGATCATCGGCATTTAATTATTCTGTACCTGCAACATCTGCTGTAACATTCAATTGGGGATCAGGTAATCCTCCGGTTGAAAGTTTTCCGGGATATTACAATATTATTTCAAGAAATAGTAACAAAGGTTTGGATGTTGCAGATAATGCCACAACAAGCGGAAGCCGTATTCAGCAATATGATATTACAAATGGCGGAGGAAATAATCAGCGTTGGAAATTTGTTTCTGACGGAAGTGGAAACTATTACATCATTGTAAAATCGACAGGAATGTATCTTGCGGTTGAAAACAACGGAACGGCAGATGGACTAAAAGTACAGCAAAAAACATTTTCTGCTTCTAACGAATTCAAATGGACAGTTACAAGTCTTGGAGGAGGTTATTATAAAATCATCAATTTAAATAGTGGAAAATCTCTTGATGTCGAAAATGTTTCAACTGCAAACGGAGCCAATATTCAGGTGTGGAGTTATACAGGCGGATTAAACCAGCAATGGCAGCTTGTACAGGTTGAATCTACAGCTAAAAAAGTTGTTGCAGAAGAACTTAATTCTCAATCAGATCTTTCAATTTATATCAATTCAACCAATGATTATTTAAAAATAAATACACCAAATTCGGGTTCTGGCGGTGTTGAGATTTACTCGGTTACCGGTCAAAATCTTTTAAAAAGAACTGTTGATTTTGTAAATGGAAGTGATGCTGAAATTGAAATTTCAAAATTACCAAAAGGACTTTACATTGTGAAAGTTACTGACAGTAAAGGTTCTTATTCTAAAAAAGTTGTAAAACAATAATTTTTAAATTTCTGGATTCAATTAGTAATTTTATATTGAGTTTAAAGGCTGTCTGATATTTATTTCAGGCAGCCTTTTGTTTTTTACCCAATTAATTGTGTAAACAAATCCTGATTGTCATTTAAATATTGAAACTCAAATCCGTTTTTGGTCATATTTAATTTAATATTCATAATGTCTTTTTTCTTTTTCAGTTCTAATCCAACGACTACAGAGCCTACTTCACGATTGTTTTTTTTATGAAATTGAAAATAAGTAATGTCATCATCTGGACCTAAAATGTTGTTTACAAATTCTTTCAATGCACCCGGACGCTGCGGAAACTGAATCATAAAATAGTGCATTAAACCTTCGTAAAGTAAAGAACGTTCTTTTATTTCAGCAGTTCTCTCAATATCATTATTACTTCCGCTAACGACGCAAACTACTTTTTTGCCTTTTATTTTGTCTTTATAAAAATCTAAAGCAGCAATTGTCAATGCTCCTGCCGGTTCAACAACCATTGCTTCTTCATTATACAAACGCAAAATTGTCGTGCAGACTTTTCCTTCGGGAACCAAAATAATATCGTCTAAATTATTTCTGCAGATATCAAAGGTCATGTCGCCAACTTGTTTTACGGCAGCACCATCAACAAATTTATCTATTGTGGCTAAAGCGGTGTTTTTATTTTGATCGATAGAAGTTTTCATCGAGGGTGCACCTTTTGGTTCAACCCCGATAATTTTTGTATTCGGACTTAAATGTTTAAAAACTTCAGATAATCCTGACGCAAGTCCGCCACCGCCAATTGGCACAAAAACATAATCAATATGTTCTTTATAGCTATCCAAGATTTCTAACCCAACAGTTCCTTGCCCTGCAATAACTTTTAAATCATCAAAAGGATGAATGAAAGTTTTATGATTTTTAATAGCATCTGCCGTTGCCGAAGCGTAAGCATCATCAAAAGTATCTCCTGTAAGTACAATTTCAACAAACGATTTTCCGAATAATTGTACTTGTTTTACTTTTTGTTTCGGAGTGGTTTTTGGCATATAGATTTTGCCTTTTATCTCCAGTAAATTACAAGAATAAGCAACACCCTGTGCATGATTTCCGGCACTGGCACAAACAATTCCTGTTGCTTTTTCGGAATCTTTCAACGAAGAAATTTTGTTATAAGCACCCCGAATTTTATACGAACGAACAATTTGCAAATCTTCTCTTTTTAATAAAATAGTTGATTTAAATTCATCTGAAAGATTTAAATTTTGTGTGAGCGGAGTAGCGGCAACTACATTTTCGAGCTGTTTTTTTGCGTTGATTACTTCGTTAAATAAAGTCATGTTGTCTTGTTTTTTTATTTTGCCACAGATTAAATGATTTAAAAGATTAATCTGTGAGAATCAGTGAAATCTGTGGCAAAAAATCATTAAATAAAAAAACCTCCCGATTGGGAGGTTTCATAAATTGTATTTGTTTACTTTTTTATATAACACCTCGCCATCATTGCTGAATTGCAATAATGCTGATAATAGCGATAATAATGTTACTAAAGTTTGTCATTTTTTTGTTGTCTGAATAACAAATGTATTAATTATTTTTTGAAATACTCAATCTCTGTTTTTAGTTTTTACAAAAACTGATCAACTGTGACTGAAAAACTTACTTCTTAACAGGTGGATATTGAGCCAAAACCTTGCTTACAATTTCTTGTATTCTGGCATCTTTTTTATCAATGTTTTTAGTTAAGGTTCCAATTCCTTCACCTTGCCAGATCATTTCTTTCTTTTTGGCATCGATTAAATCGATGTATAAAGTTCCTTCTGTAGAGGTAGAAACTGTAGTTTGGTTTCCTCCATACATCATGTAAGGATTCCAACCCCAGCCCCAGCCGTAACCCCAGCCAGCGCTAAATTGGTTTACATTTACTTGCTCTCTTGATTTAGTAAAAATATTTACTAATAAATCAGGATTTTCGCTTTTGGTAAAACCTTTTGCCTGCATTTCAGTATCTATTGCATGAAGAATTCGTCTTTTATCCAAATCAGAAATTTCAACCTTGTCAATTCCCGGCTTAAAAAAAGCATACGTTTTATAAGGCGCAAAATCTACGTTTTTGTCGTAATCAGAATAAACACTAACAGTGCTGCAAGAGGCTAATATTAAAAGCAAAAAAACGGGTACTAATTTGAATGTTTTCATATTTATAAAAATTTATTTGTTCTCAATTTAAGCAAATAACGTCAATCTAAAATAAACTTTCGTCGACTATATTAGGCAAAGTTACTTTTAATAAAGGCTGAACTTCCATCGCTCTTTTTATAGCAAAAATAGCTTCGTCATTTCTTGCCCAGCTTCGTCTTGAAATTCCGTTGTTAACATCCCAGAAAAGCATTGATGCTAAACGCTTTGAAGCCTCTTTAGAACCATCAAGAACCATACCAAATCCGCCGTTTATAACCTCTCCCCAGCCAACTCCGCCACCGTTATGAATCGATACCCAGGTTGCACCTCTAAAGCTGTCGCCAATCACATTTTGAATTGCCATATCAGCCGTAAAACGAGAGCCGTCATAAATGTTAGAAGTCTCTCTGTAAGGAGAATCCGTTCCCGAAACGTCGTGATGATCACGACCTAAAACAACAGTTCCAATTTCGCCTTTTGCAATTGCCTGATTAAAAGCTTCGGCAATTTTAATTCTACCTTCGGCATCAGCATACAGAATTCTGGCTTGAGAACCCACAACCAGTTTATTTTCCTGTGCGCCTTTGATCCATTTGATATTATCCTGCATTTGCTGCTGAATTTCATTTGGAGAAGTTTTCGCTAATTCTTCTAAAACCTGACTTGCAATAGTATCTGTTTTTTGTAAATCTTCCGGTTTTCCGGAGGTACAAACCCATCTAAAAGGCCCAAAACCATAATCAAAACACATTGGTCCCATAATATCCTGCACATAACTTGGATATTTAAAATCGATGTTGTTTTCTGCCATTACATCAGCACCGGCGCGTGAAGCTTCTAATAAAAAAGCATTTCCATAATCGAAAAAGTACGTTCCTTTTGCAGTATGTTTATTTATTGCTTTCGCTTGACGACGTAACGATTCCTGAACTTTTTCTTTGAATAAACCAGGATTATTGGCCATCATTTCGTTGGCTTCTTCGAAAGAAATTCCAACAGGATAATAACCGCCAGCCCAAGGATTATGCAATGAAGTCTGATCAGATCCCAAATCAATTTTGATGTTTTCTTTGTCGAAACATTCCCAAACATCAACTACATTTCCTAAATAAGCAATCGAAACCACTTCTTTATTGGCTTTCGCCGAATTGACTCTTTTTACCAATTCTTCTGTTGAAGTTACGATTTCATTAATCCAGCCTTGTTCGTGACGGATTTTGGTGATTTTGGGATTTACTTCGGCGCAGACCGTAATACAACCTGCAATATTTCCGGCTTTTGGCTGCGCGCCAGACATTCCGCCAAGACCTGAAGTCACAAAAAGATTTCCTTCAGGATTTAATTTTATTTTTCTGAAACCATTCAAAACCGTAATTGTAGTTCCGTGTACAATTCCCTGTGGGCCAATATACATATAACTTCCCGCCGTCATTTGTCCGTATTGCGAAACGCCCAAAGCATTCATTTTTTCCCAATCGTCCGGTTTTGAGTAATTCGGGATAACCATTCCGTTGGTAACCACAACTCTTGGCGCTTCAGCATGTGAAGGAAATAATCCCATCGGATGCCCTGAATACATCGTTAAAGTCTGCTCATCTGTCATTTCAGACAAATACTGCATGGTTAATAAATATTGCGCCCAGTTCTGAAAAACAGCTCCGTTTCCGCCATACGTAATCAATTCATGCGGATGCTGCGCCACAGCATAATCCAGATTGTTCTGAATCATGTGCATAATCGCTTTTGCCTGCAATGATTTTCCAGGATATTCGTCAATTGGTCTCGCATACATTCTGTAATCCGGACGCAAACGATACATATAGATACGTCCGTATTTTTCTAATTCTTCTGAGAATTCCTGAATTAATTCAGCGTGATGTTTGGCTTCAAAATAACGTAATGCATTTTTTAGAGCTAGTTTTTTTTCTTCTGCCGAAAGAATTTCTTTTCGTTTTGGCGCGTGATTAATCGCTAAATCGTATTGTTTTTTTGGAGGTAATATCGTTGGAATTCCCTGTTGTATTTCTTCTTTGAAAGTCATTTTTTTAAAGGTGCTAAGTTGCTAAGATATTTTAGTTAGATTAACAACAGATTAATTTGTTTTTTTATTATGTCGCTCCGCTGGACTAAAGTTTTAGATTGTTGATTTTAGATTTTTGCAAAACGTAAGATTCAACATCTGAAATTATTATATGTTTTATTATGTCGCCCCGCTGGGGCTAAAATTCTGAATGCTAATTGTATTTCTATAAATATTTCACTCCTCTGGAGTTAGCCTTGGAAAGGCGTAATATTTATAGAAAACAATATGCGTCAATTAATAAAGCTCCATTGGAGCGAAATATCTATCAATATTCAACCTGAAAATAATTATCTAATCATCAAATTGACACATTTTCTAATTAAAAACTAGGGATAACGAATATCCGACCTATGATAGGATTTGTAGATCCTAATTCTAAATTTTCTTGAGCGAATATCCATATGTAATTTTAGATTTTAGATTGATGATTTTAGATTTTCGAATTATCTAATTGACACATTTTTAGATTATCTAATTAAAAATAAACATCTTCATTAACACAAAACGGCATTTTTTTATTTTCAAAAAGCGCTATTATATTTTGTGCGGCGCAAACTGCCATTGCATTTCTGGCTTCGTATGTTGCGGAACCAATATGTGGCAAAATACAACAATTTGGCAATGATAATAAAGGATTGTCTTTTTTCATGGGTTCCGGATTAGTAACGTCAAGTCCCGCGCCCCAGATTATATTATTGGTCAGGGCATGAAACAAATCGTCTTCATTATGGAATTTTCCCCTTGCTGTGTTGATGAAAATAGAACTAGGTTTCATTTTTGCAAAAGCACTTTTATTAAAAAGTTCATTATTTTCTTCTGTATAATTAGAATGAACACTCAAAACATCACTTTTTGCAAGTAAAGTTTCAAAATCTACCAACTCCGTATTAAGTTCATTTTCGGCATTTTCATTATGAGAACGATTGTGGTAAATGATATTCATTCCGAAGGCGGCTTTGCATTTTTGGGCCATTTCAAAACCAATTCTGCCCAAACCGAATATCCCGAGTGTTTTGCCGTAGAGTTCTTGTCCTAAATTTGCCAAAGGATTAAAACTTCCCCATTCTCCGTTTATAATTTTTTTATGATTGTAAAATGACTTTCGGGCAACGCTTTGCATCAATAAAAAAGCAATATCCGAAGTTGCTCTGCTTAAAACATCAGGCGTGTTTCCCACAGGTATTTTTCGACTATTTGCTGATGAAATATTTACAGCATCAAATCCAACAGAAAATAAAGCGATACCTTTTAAATTAGGGCATTGCTGAAAAAAATCTTCATCAAAATTATTGGTTCCAACATTAAGAAGCGCATCATTTTCCTGACAGATTTTGATGAATTCATCTCTTGATAATACATTCTCAGTTGGATTTATGGTAAGTTTGATGCCTTTTTCCCGAAGTAATACAATGCCGGCCTCTGGTATATTTTTATTTATAAAAACGTTCATTTTTGTTTAGATTTTTAGATGTTAGATAGTTAGACTTCTTAGATTTTTTTGAAGTTGAAAATCATATCTATCTTTAATGAGGTTAGTTTAATTTAAAATTTACTTTCAATAATTATCTAATTATCAAATTGGCACATTTTCTAATTAGATTATTTTCTAATCCTGCCTGTATTTTTATCAAACCCGTACGGACAATGACGGCAGCCGCTTTTACAGCAATAACCGCGTTTTAAATGGTGTTTTTCGGTAAAGCATTTATAACCTTCGGGCGTATAGTAAAAATCTTCACCTTCGATTAATTTATTTTCATTACTTTGCTCTTTCATAAATCTGCTTTCGGTTGTATTTTTATTTCTTTAAAAATCAAAAATAAATAATTGATTATGATTTTAATGAAATCTCATAATTTTATATCCACAAATTTATAAACTTTACAGCTAATGTTTCTGATTGTTGCTAAATATTTAATTCCGAAAGGATATCGCGGAATGGCTGTGTTTCCGTTTGTATTGATGAAATATGATTTGGATAAAGTAAATAAGATTTTTGTGAACCATGAAAAGATTCATTTGAAACAACAAAAAGAAATGCTGATTCTACCTTTTTTTATCTGGTATTTCCTGGAATATTTATTCCGCTTAATTCAGTATAAAAACAAGGATTTGGCTTATCGAAATATTAGTTTTGAAAGAGAAGCTTACGCAAAAGAAACCGATTTAAACTATTTGAAAAACCGATCTTTTTTTCAGTTTCTAAAATATATCAAATTAAAATAAATCCATTTTGAACCAGAATATCAATATCAATTTTCCTAATGATATTTCTTTGACAATAAAGCGCGAAGACTTAAATCATCCGTTTATTTCAGGGAATAAATTAAGAAAATTAAAATACAATTTACTTCAGGCGAAAGCCGAAAACAAAACCACTTTGCTCACTTTTGGCGGTGCTTTTTCGAATCATATCGCTGCGGTTGCGTATGCGGGAAAAGAGCAGGGTTTTAAAACTATTGGAGTTATTCGCGGTGATGAACTTTTTGATAAAATTGAAGAAAACCCGACCCTGAAATTTGCTCAGGAAAACGGAATGAAATTTGAGTTTATTTCAAGAGAAGATTATCGAAATAAAAGTGAAATTTCTTTTATAGAAAAATTAAAAGAAAAGTTTGGTGATTTTTATTTAGTTCCCGAAGGCGGCACAAATGAATTGGCTGTAAAAGGCTGTGAAGAGATTTTGACAGATGAAGATGCGGTTTTTAATTACGTTTGCTGCGCTGTTGGAACAGGCGGAACTATTTCGGGACTAATAAATAGTGCATTGCCAAATCAGAAAATTTTAGGGTTTCCGGCGTTAAAAGGTAACTTTTTAATCGATGAAATTCGTATTTTTGCACAAAAAGATAACTGGGAATTAATTTCTGACTATCATTTTGGAGGTTATGGCAAGATAAATTTAGAATTAATTGAATTTATTAATGCTTTTTTTGACGAAAATAAAGTACCCTTAGATCCAATTTATACAGGAAAGATGTTTTTTGGCGTTATAGATTTAATCTCTAAAAAATATTTTCCTCCGCATTCAAAAATTTTACTCATTCACACAGGCGGATTGCAGGGAATTGAAGGAATGAATTTAAAATTGAAGCAGAAGAAATTACCAATACTCAAAACGAATGTTTAAAAAAATTATAATACTTTTTATAATAGCAGCTTTGGCAAGTTGTTCTTCGAGTAAACCGGCGATTGCAACAACTAAAAAAGCAGCGTCAGTGCAGAAACCGAGGGTGGCGACTACTAAAAAAACGACCGATTCAAGACCAACTGTAAAAAAATATCCAACTACAAATAATACAACTGAGGTTATTCAGTCTACTTCAAAAACAGTTGTAACCAGCAATGTAATTACCGATTATGTTTTGCAATACAAAGATATTGCAATGGGAAATATGCAAAAATATGGCATTCCGGCAAGTATTATTCTGGCTCAGGGAATTTTAGAATCGGGAGCCGGTAAAGGCGATTTAGCAATGGAAGCCAATAATCATTTCGGAATAAAATGCCATAAAGACTGGTTGGGAGAAAGTGTTCGGCATGATGATGATTCCTCTCAGGAATGTTTCAGGAAATATACAGAAGCTTCAGAATCTTATAAAGACCACGCCTTATTTTTGGTTGGAAAAAACAGATATGCAACTTTATTTACTTACGAAAAAGACGATTATAAAGCCTGGGCAAAAGGCTTAAGAGCTGCAGGTTATGCCACAGATCCTAATTATCCGGATAAATTAATAAGTTATATCGAGCGTTATAATCTGCATCAATACGATTGTCAGGTAACGGGAAAAAATTACAAACCTTTTGATAAATCAGTTGCGAGTTCAACTTCAACTAAAACTAATTCGAGTTCAACCAAAAGTTCTAATTCAAATTCAGACGATCCCAATTTATACGAAGTTCAACAAGGAGATACATTATATTCGATTTCAAAAAAATTCAATTTATTGGTTGATGATTTGAAGAGAAAAAATAATCTTTCAGACAACGCACTTTCAATTGGACAAAAGTTGAAAGTGAAATAAATTATATAAAATCAAAAAATACAAATAGATATTGGATTAGTCTGCTTCAAAAATCTAAGAAGTCTAACGATCTAAAATCTAAAAATCTAAAATAAAAATGATCTATAAAAGAAGTAGTCAGCTTTTTGCTGAAGCAGAAAAAGTAATTCCGGGAGGAGTAAATTCGCCAGTAAGAGCCTTTAAAGCAGTTGGAGGAACTCCTATTTTTGTAAAAAGTGCCAAAGGTGCTTATTTGTATGATGAAGACGGAAATAAATTAATAGATTATATCAATTCTTGGGGACCAATGGTTTTGGGTCACGCGTATCAGCCCGTTGTTGATGCCGTAATCGAAAAAGCAAAACTGGGAACCTCATTTGGGATGCCGACAGAACTAGAAACTCAAATCGCTGCTTTGGCTGTTTCTATGGTTCCGAATATTGATAAAATAAGATTTGTAAATTCAGGTACAGAAGCTTGTATGAGTGCTATTCGTCTGGCTCGCGGATTTACCAAAAGAGATAAAATTATCAAATTTGGAGGTTGTTACCACGGACATTCTGATTCATTTTTGATTCAGGCTGGGAGTGGAGCCGTAACTTTTGGATCTCCAAATAGTCCGGGCGTTACAGAAGGAACTGCAAAAGATACTTTGTTGGCAAAATACAATGATTTAGAGAATGTAAAAACTTTAATCGAAGCCAATAAAAACGAAATCGCAGCAATTATAATTGAGCCGGTTGCCGGAAATATGGGCTGTATTCCACCTCAAAAAGGTTTCTTGCAAGGCTTAAGAGATTTGTGTACCGCAAACGGAATTTTATTAATTTTTGATGAGGTAATGACAGGTTTCCGTTTGGCTCGTGGCGGAGTTCAGGAATTGTATAATATCAATGCTGATATCGTTACTTTCGGAAAAGTGATTGGTGGAGGTTTGCCTGTTGGCGCTTTTGCTGCACGAGAAGAAATCATGAATTATTTGGCGCCACTTGGTCCGGTTTATCAGGCAGGAACATTGTCTGGAAATCCTTTAGCAATGGCTGCAGGATTGGCAATGTTGCAATCGTTAGATAATGACCGCGCTATTTTTACCCGTTTAGAAGAAAAAACAGCTTATCTGGAAGCAGGAATAGATAAAGTTTTAAAAGCAAATAATATTGTTTTCACCATCAATAGAGTAGGTTCGATGATTTCGGTACATTTTGATGAAAATCCGGTTGTCGATTTTCAAACGGCTGCAAAAGGAGACAATGAAACGTTTAAGAAATTCTTCCACGGATTATTAAACGAAGGTGTTTATATCGCGCCATCTGCATACGAAACCTGGTTTATAACAGATGCATTAACGTATGAAGATTTAGATTTTACAATAAATGCAATTGACAAAGTTTCAAAGACATTTTAATAAATCAAAAAAGAGGCTTTAAAAGCCTCTTTTTTTTGATCTCACTTACATTTTATCTTTTCTGTGATCTTTCATTTTGTCTTTGTGTTCTTTTTTAATTGCTTCCCATTTTTTGTATTGGTCGGCTGTTAAAATAGATTTCATTTTTGCATCAGTTGCTTTATGATCTTCTTCCATTTGTTTTTTCATAGCTTTTCTTTCAGCATCAGTTGGTTTTACATCAGAATCTTTTCGGCTCTTTTTCAGCATTTCCATTTTAGTGCTTCTTTCAGATAAAAGTTGACCAACTTGTTTTTGCTGATCTGCGTTTAGGTTTAAATCTGTTGTCAATTTTTGCAAATGTGCCTGATTGCGTTCTTGTGGAGATTTCATATCTCTATGACCTTTATGATCTCCTTTTCCTTTGTGGTCTTTTTTCAAAGCTGTCCATTTTGTGTATTGATCAGCATTTAAAATAGATTTCATTTTAGCATCGTTAGCTGCTTTTTCAGTTTCCATTTGTTTTTTAAAAGCTTCTCTTTCTGCATCAGTAGGTTTTGTTTTACTGTCTTTTCTGGCAGCTTTAAACTTTTCTGCTTTGGCACTTCTTTCAGCCAATAATTGTTTTACCTGATCTTGTTGTTTTTTATCCAGACTCAATTCAGAAGTCAGTTTTTGTAAATGTTTCTCGTTACGTTGTTCCGGAGTTAAATTTTCTCTTTGATCACGTCCTGATTTCTGATTGATGTCTTGTGCAAAACTTACTACTCCAACGAATAATAAAGCCGCAATAAATAATTTTTTCATAATTCGTTTTTTTTAGATTATAGCATTTAGACTTCAAAGAGTTTGCTAAGTTTAATGCGATTGTCAGATTTATCTTTTATTTAACAAAAACTATTAATGAAAATATAAAGTTGATAAAGAAATAAAAAAGAGGCTTAATTGCCTCTTTTTATAAACTATAATTAGTTGTTTTCTTTTTTATATTCTCTCATTTTTTCTCTGGCTTTTTCTTTGTTTTTTTCTTGCAAAGCATGCCATTTTGTATACTGATCTGCAGTTAAAATAGATTTCATTTTAGCGTCGTTTGCTTCTTTTTCAGCTAGCATTTCTTTTTTAAAAGCTTCTTTTTCTTCAGCAGTTGGTTTTACATCACTATCTTTTTTTGCCTGACGGGCTTCTTTAAATTTTTCGGCTTTAGCACTTCTTTCAGCCAGTAATTGTTTTACCTGAGATTGTTGATTTGCATCTAAACTTAATTCAGAAGTTAATTTTTGCAATTGTTTTTCATTGCGTTGTTCAGGAGTTAATCTTTCTCTTTTTTGATCAGCATCTTGTGCAAAACTTGCTACTCCAACGAATAACAAAGCTGCAATAAATAATTTTTTCATGATTTGTTTTTTTGAGGTTATAGTAATTAGACTTTATTCAATTGAATAGGTTTAATCTAATAATCAGAATTGTAGTTTTTAACAAAACGAAAAATGGATTAGCGATATTGTATTTTTATTTTCAATGCTTTTTTAATTCCGGTGAATCATGATGTTTTACAAGAATAGGTTTTTAAATTTGTTAGTGCATTGACAATTTCAAAATAGAATTACCAGAATAAAATATGGAAGAATTATTTAATAAGAAAAATAAAAACCGTGTTCTTAAAGCCGTAAATGGCGAAATGTCTTATCAAAAATTAACGGCTGCTGAATTGCATCAATTTGTACAACATTGGAATTATGATGACGGAATTGAACCTTTTGAATGGATTATCAAACAAAAACATCTTGATAAAGGAACAGCACTTTGTTTGTATTGGATGCTTCAGCCGGATTATTTCTGTAAATTCAAAAACGAAGAGGAAATAAAAGAAGATACCAATTATGAGACTTATCAAATAATAAAAGAAATTGAAGAAAGATATATTTCTGGATTTTATGAAGATAAAAATTTTTCTTTTGATCCTAAGCAGGAGTTTTTGGATAAAAATTCTAATACTAGATGCATTCCCGAAGAAATGCAGGTAAAATCACCAGGAACTGTTTTTGGACGCCAAGATATTGAGTTTGCTTTTTTAAGAAAGCCCAACGAAAAGGAATCAAAAACAATCAATACCAAGATCGCAGATGCTATAAAGATAATTCAAATCTCAAGTCCTGATTTTATTTATGATCACGCAGATGATGCCATTAAAGCTATAATTGAAAGTGTTGAATATTGGAAAGAGAAAGAATTAGGAAAGATAAAAATTAAAAATCTGTCTTATCTATGGATGGAGTGTATTCATAAAAAACACAATTGGGATTGGATTATTTGGGATTGGGAAACCGGAAATAATATTGGTGTTACAAATACTACAAAAGAATTAACGTGTTTGGCAGATACTATCATAAATCATACGATAGATGGATTTCAGAAATCCTCGATAATTTCAGATTTATATAAAGATTTGGCAGGAGTAAATAATTTTTATGATTTAAAAAAAGATCCTTACAGCGGAATTGGTTTGCTTTTTAGTACAGATCATTTGAATTTTAGAGAATAAAAACTCATGGCATTAAGAAAAATTACAGTCGAAGGTAATGTCTATTTATACAAATTAATAAATGGATTTGAGATCAGAAAATTACTTCAAAAATAATTGCTTACCTTAGTAAGACCAGAAGTTAAAACCCAAAAACAAAATCTTATGAATAACAAAATTGCCTTTTTTTCGACACAGCCTTACGATAAGAGCTTTTTTAATAAATATAATACTGATTTTGGTTTTGAATTGGATTTTTACGAAACCCAGCTTAATCCCCAAACTGTTGTTTTAATTGAAAAAGCTGAAATTGTCTGTGTATTTGTAAATGATATTGTAAACGAAGCAGTCATTAAGCAGCTGGCAGAAAAAAATGTAAAAATTATCGCGTTGCGTTGCGCCGGTTTTAATAATGTCGATTTAGAAGCGGCCAAAAAATACAATTTAAAAGTGTGTCGCGTCCCTGCGTATTCACCTCAGGCAGTTGCAGAACATGCCATGGCCATGATTTTAACTTTAAACCGAAAAACACATAAAGCCTACAACAGAGTCCGCGAGCAGAATTTCTCCTTAAACGGATTATTAGGTTTTGATTTATTCGGAAAAACAATCGGAATCATTGGAACAGGAAATATTGGAAAAGCTTTTGCTAAAATTGCATTGGGTTTTGGCTGTAAAGTTTTGGCTTATGATATTGTAACTAATGCCGAAATGGAAAAAGACGGAGTTGAGTTTGTTTCTCTCGAAGAAATCTTCAAAACTAGTGATATTATTTCTTTGCATTGTCCATTAAATGAGCAGACTAAACATATAATCAATAAAAAATCTATTGATGAAATGAAAGACAGCGTAATGATTATCAATACCAGCCGCGGCGGATTAATAGAAACGGCCTGTGTTATTGAAGGTTTAAAAGAAGGGAAAATTGGCTATTTGGGAATCGATGTTTACGAACAGGAAGAAAAACTATTCTTTAGAGATCTTTCTGCAGATATTATTCAGGACGATGCGATTCAACGTTTGATGAGCTTTCCGAATGTTTTGGTAACGGCGCACCAGGCCTTTTTTACCAACGAAGCTTTAACGCAGATTGCTTTGGTTACTTTTAATAATATAAAATCGTTGTTGGCTGAAAATGATATTGAAAATAAGGCTGCATTGCTGGTGTGAAAAATTAAAATCTAAATTATGAAAAAACAAATTCTAATAATAATCACAATTCTAACCCTATATTCCTGCCAGAATAAGGATAAAAAGGATTCAAACATCATTAAAACAATTGTTCAGGATACTTTATCAAAAACAGTAGCCGGAACTGCAGATTTAAGCGAAGCTCCACCCAGAGATGATAAAGCGGTCAAATTAATTAGAAAACAGCTTTTAGTTTTACTAAAAAAAGATTTACCTGCAATGACAAAAGAAGATCGCTTTTTTTATTACGAGGCATTTGATTTGAACAATGATAAGAAAAATGAATATTTTGTTGGTTTCTCTAATCCTTATTTTTGCGGAAGCGGAGGCTGTTCAGGTTATATTTTAAATAATGACGGAAGTTTAATTAATTCGTTCACCGTAACTGACTTTCCAATTTTCGTAGCAACAACTTCTTCCGAAAAATTTCAGGATTTAATCTTTAAAAGTAAAGATGCATTGTATTTGATGAAAATGAAAAATGGTAAATATCCGTCAAATCCTTCCGTTCAGGAAAAATGGAAAGGAGATTTCCCTAAAGAAAGTACTGAAGTTTTGGATATTTCTGGAAACAAAGAGAAGTATTCGTTTTAAAAAGTAAACCCGACAGGTTTTTAAAACCTGCCGGGTTTTAAATTATATTTGAGAAAGCCATTCTAAGTCTTCTTTGTCTAAGTCTTCTTGAGAAATAACTCTTCCGTATTTTATATCTTCTTCGCTTTTTTTAAGAATATCTAATTCATATTGTTCGAATTGATATAAGTTCAATGAATTACTATTTTCTTGTTTGAGATATTTTATTAAGTTATCCATTGAATAAGATCTAACTGTTTGTATTTACTATATTCTAGAAGTATTAATTTTTTGTTGTTCTTCTTTTATTTCCTTCCTCATTTGAATTTTAAGTTTATCAAATGATAATTGATATTTTTCAAAAAAGGCTTTTATTTCATGATTATCTTTTTCCATTTCTTCTATAGTTAATGTTGTAAGTTTAGGAAGATAATCATCTGTGAACTTTTTAAAAATTACGTTATAACTATTTTTGACATTCTCAATTAGGTCATGCACTTCATCTGATGAATTTAAAATTGAAGGTTGGATTTCTATGTTTAATAATTGATATAAATCATTGTATTTTTTTGAAATAGAACTGAATTTTTCGCGATATTTTTCATGAAATAAATCACGCTGTTCATTATCACCATCACAAAAATTATCCTTTTCAAAATTAAATTCAAATACGACAAACAGGAAATCCTCAAAAATCAGATCTCTTGTTTCTGCTGAGTATTTACTTATTATTTTTAGTAAATTCTCATATCCATTGTGCTTTTGAGTGTAAATGAATTCTGCTCTTCGATATTCAAGATCGATTTGTTTAAATTCCCTATTGTATCTCAAGTCAGCTTTTATTTCTCTTATCTTTTTACTTCCAGCCCAATAGATTGCTAAGAAAGACCCCAAAAAGGATAATATTGCGGGTAAATATTTATGAGTGAGTTCCCAATCGATTTCGTACATACTGTAAATTTATGAAGTTAATCACTTTAACAAATATAAAGCAAAAAAAATCTGCCCGAAGACAGATTTAAATATACTAAACAATAAAAAATTACTCCACCAACTCAACAAATTTAAACTCACCTTCAACAGCAACTTTAGTCAAACCGTGTTTAGATAAATTTTTCATAGACGCATCCCATTTTTTACCGCTTAAATTTGCAGTAATTTTTAATTGCTGAAGATCCATTTTATTTTCATTTCCTTTTAATAAATCTACGATAAATTTCTCTTCATCAGAAAGTTCAATCTGAGCTTGTTTTTTCTCTGGACGCATTTGTGGGAACAATAAAACTTCCTGAATCGATGCATTGTTTGTTAAGTACATAATCAAACGATCCATACCAATTCCCATTCCAGAAGTTGGAGGCATACCATATTCTAATGCTCTTAAGAAATCTTCATCGATAATTCCGTTTGCTTCATCATCACCTTTTTCAGACAAACGCATTTGATCTTCAAAACGCTCACGCTGATCAATTGGGTCGTTCAATTCAGAATAAGCATTTGCAATTTCTTTACCACAAACCATTAATTCGAAACGTTCTGTAAGCTCAGGATTATCGCGGTGTTCTTTACATAAAGGTGACATTTCTTTAGGATAATCGGTAATGAAAGTTGGCTGAATATAATTTCCTTCGCATTTAGCTCCAAAAATTTCATCAATCAATTTTCCTTTCCCCATTGTTTTATCCACGTCGATTCCCATTCCTCTTGCAGCTTCAAACAATTCCTCTTCGTTTTTTCCTGAGATATCAAAACCGGTAAAATGTTTAATAGAATCTGTCATTGTAACACGAGCGTAAGGCGCTTTAAAGTTAATTTGGTGTTCACCAAAAGTAACTTCACTAGTTCCATTTACGGCAATCGCACAATGCTCAAGTAGACCTTCTGCAAATTCCATCATCCAGTTGTAGTCTTTGTAGGCTACATATATTTCCATAGCGGTAAATTCAGGATTATGCGTTCTGTCCATTCCTTCATTTCTAAAGTTTTTAGAGAACTCATAAACACCTTCAAAACCACCAACAATTAATCTTTTTAAATACAATTCGTTTGCAATACGCATGTAAAGCGGAATATCAAGCGAATTATGATGTGTGATAAACGGACGCGCAGCAGCTCCACCAGCAATTGGCTGTAAAACCGGAGTTTCAACCTCAAGATAACCGGCATCGTTAAAATAACCACGCATTGCACTAAACAACTTGGTACGTTTGATAAAGTTTTCTTTAACTTGTGGATTCACTGTTAAATCTACATAACGCATTCTGTAACGCAATTCAGGATCATTAAAAGCATCATGAACGTTTCCTTCTTCATCTACTTTTGGTAAAGGAAGCGGACGTAAAGTTTTACTTAAAAAAGTAAATCCGTCAACACGAACACATTGTGCACCTACTTTTGTAGTAAACAATTCACCTTCGATACCGATAAAGTCACCTAAATCAGTCAGTTTTTTAAATACAGTGTTATATAAAGTTTTATCATCACCTTCACACAAAACATCGCGGTTCACGTACAATTGTATACGTCCTTCGCTATCCTGCAATTCAGCAAAACAAGCTTTTCCCTGATCTCTCACGCTCATCAAACGACCCGCAACGATAACCTTCTTACCTTCTTCAAACGATTCCTTTATCTGCTTCGAAGTGTGATTTACAGGAAAAAGATTAGCCGGATAAGGATTGATTCCTAAGTTGCGCAAGTTTTGAAGTTTTTCTCTTCTGATGATTTCTTGTTCTGATAATGCCATTTTGTGCTCTTTTTTTAAGTGTGCAAAGATAAAGAAAAGAAAGTAGATTTCAGAATGCAGTTTTTAGATTTTTTGCAGCAGAAATTTATCGTATTTCAATCATCTTCAGTCCCGCTCCCGAAGCTTCGGGACACTTGTATCTTTTTTGCAGAAAAAGCAAAAAAGGATACCGCTTCTATCGGGGCTAGATTAGAGGTTTTAGTTTTTAGGAGAGGTTTTTGCTGGAGTGTCTACGCAATCTTGTCATTCCGAGGAACGAGGAATCTTCACAAGTAGCTCCACAAACAAAATCGCCAATCTTTGCAGAGTTTCTTGCGAAGATTCCTCGTTCCTCGGAATGACAAAACAGTCAATTGAATATTATTTGATAAAAAGAAAAATCGAAAAGAAACCTCAGTATCTTAGCATCTCAGAACCTCAGAACCTTTCAAAAAAAATGAAATTCATAAAAGCCTTTGTAATTCTATTTCTGGTAACAAGTTGCCAGGTCACAGAAACCATCACAATTAATCCGGACGGGAGTGGAAATATTGAAGTAGTACAGCTTCGTGATGAAAATAGTTATATGCAATTAGCAGGCGAAAGTTATTCTCATGAAGAAGCTTTTAAAGATACAGCCTATGTTTTTAAAGAATATATTGAAAAATACAAAGAGAATTTTTTAAAGTATACACCCGAAGAGCAAAAGCTATTTCAAAAATATTCTAATGTAAAAGTGCATATTAAAGAAAGCTCTTTCGAAAAAGAATTTAAAAATGTTTTTTCGTTTGATTTTGGTAAAGTTTCGGAAATTCCGGATTTGTATAAAACAGAAAATTATGCAGGTGATATAAAGTATAATTATGCCTTAACTGCCGAAAGTCATTATTATAAGGTAGAATATGCTTTTGATGGAAAAGTTTTTAAGCGCCTGGTTTCTATTACAGATCCAGTCGAACTTCAAAAAACAAAAGATGAATTTAAGAAAACGGGCTCTAAATATACTTCTTTAAAACTGACGCAAACTTATACGCTTCGCTATCATTTTCCGAAAAAAATAAAATCCGTTTCAAATGAAAAAGCCATTATTAGTCCGGATAAAAAAACTTTTACTGTCGAATTTCCACTTTTAGATTGTTTGCAAAATCCGGAAATGACAAATTTGGAAGTGGTTTTAGAATAAATTCAAATAATTATCAAAAGAAAGTATCTTCGCTGCTCACTAATCTAAATCTGAAATATGAAAAAATATTTACTTTATTTCCTTGTTGCATTATGTATATCAAGTTGTACGATTAAAGAAAAAATGATAATAAATGAAGATGGTTCAGGATCTTTTTCATACGGTTTTGACATGGCAGCAATGTATAAAATGGGAATGAAAAGTACTGATACCTTAAATAATAAAAAGGTTATTGATACTTCTTTTAATTTTAAAGAACTTTTTGACAAAGCAAAAGATAGTATTGCAAAACTTCCGGCTGCTGATAAGGAAATGCTTAAAGTGCTTGAAAATTTTAAAATTAATTTAAAAGTAAACGAAGAACAAAAGCAAATGGAATATAATATGACATTTGATTTTAAAAATTTAGACAGCATTCAAAAAATGGCATCTGCAACACAAGCTATGGAAAAGCTTGCACTTTCTGATAAAAAACGACTTGGAGCACTAAGTGCAGCACCAAAACCGGAGAGTAATAATGCAGCATCGTTTATTTATGATGGAAAATCTTTTGTAAAAACGATTGTTTCTTCCCAGGATAATAAAAAGACAGCTAAGCCTAAAAAGAAAAACAAAAAGAAAGAAGACGATCCTTTTTTGAAAAAAATGGATGATATGCTGAAAGAATGTAAATATTCTATGGAATATCATTTTCCGAAAAAAATAAAAACAGTTTCTTTAAAAAATGCAGTAATTGCAACAGACAGGAAAAGTTTTATTTATGATGTTCCTTTAGAAAATATGCAAGAGAATACCGATATGGAAATAGGTTTTAAAGTACTATTTGAAGATTAAAAACCAAAATTGCAAAACCATATTCTTTAAAATAGTCTTCGTATATTTGATAAAAAAATTAACCACGATGAAATTATATAAATTACTTAGTTTTTCTTTTTTATTAGCAACCTTAACAAGTTGCACTTTCACCGAAAATATTTATGTAAGCGATAACGGAACCGGAAAATTTGCTCTTGATATGGATGGTTCTGCCTTAATGGAAATGGCAGGAGATCAGCTTGGAAGCCAAATGGGTGCCGATGCCAAAAAAAATATCGATTCAACTTTTACCTTCAAACAATTATTGGCAGATAAAAAAGACAGCATCGCAAAATTATCTCCAGAGGTTCAAAACGAAATCAAAAAACTGGAAGATCTTACGGTGAACCTGAAAATGAACGGTGAGAAAAAAGAATTTCTGATGGCATTTTCAAAAGATTTTAAAAACGTAAACGAATTGCAGGATGTTTTACAAGCCATGAGTACACTTCAAAAATTAGAAGGAGGCTCAAACGCTTCAAATCCTTTTGCAGGTGGTTTGGGAAAAAATAATAGTACATTAAGTTATACTTACGACGGAAATAAATTTACGCGTAAAGCAATAATCGACAAACAAAAATCAGCCGAAAAGGCTAAAGATAGTGCTGCAGATATGTCAAATATGATTTTTGCATCTTCTAATTATATTTTAAAATATCATTTCCCTAAGCGAATTAAAAAGGTATCAAACCCAAGTGCTTTGTTTAGCGACGATAGAAAATCAATTACATTACAATACTCTTTTACGGATTATATGGAGAATCCTGACAAACTTAACTTTGATGTTGAGTTTGAAAAATAATTAAAATGAATAAAAAAATTCAACTTCAAGATTTAGGAAGTAAAGATTATAAATCGACCTGGGAATATCAGGAAGAACTTTTTAAAGACATAGTCGACTTAAAAATTAAAAATAGAAGAGAGGAACTAGAATTAGAAACTCCAAATTATTTATTGTTTGTCGAACATCCGCATGTTTATACTTTGGGTAAAAGCGGAGATCTTGAAAACTTGTTGTTAAACGAAAAACAACTTGAAGCAAAAGGAGCAACTTTTTATAAAATCAATCGTGGCGGCGATATTACCTATCACGGACCGGGACAAATTGTAGGTTATCCTATTTTAGACTTAGAAAATTTCTTTACAGATATTCATAAATATTTACGTTTTCTTGAAGAAGCTATCATTCTGACTTTAGAAGAATATGGTTTAAAATGTGGCAGAAGCGAAGGCGAAACCGGAGTTTGGCTAGACGTAGGAACTCCGTTTGCACGCAAAATATGTGCGCTTGGCGTGCGTGCTTCACGCTGGGTTACAATGCACGGATTTGCTTTAAACGTAAATGTTGATTTAGGGTATTTTGACAATATCATTCCGTGTGGAATTCGCGGAAAAGGTGTTACTTCCTTACAAGTTGAACTTGGCGTAGAAAAAGTTGACGAAGACGAAGTAAAATCTAAAATTGTAAAACATCTGACTGAATTGTTTGAAGCTGAATTTGTTAAATAGTTTCAAAAAAATAAAATATGGGAAATGCTGAAGAAAATAACAATTATAGAATTGATGTTCCTTCAGTATTTTCAACTGTTTTTTCTCATTTTTACTTCGCAGAAAATAAAACAGTTTTTCCAATAACAAAAACATTATTGCCAAGTTTTCAGACTATTTTGGTTTTTAACTTCGGTACAAAATCTTTTTTAAAATCAAAACAAAATACCGTTTTACAAGTGGAGAAATGCATTGTTTTAGGACCAATAAAACAGGCATTTGATTATACTTTAGAACCTGATTCTGAAATTTTAGTGGCAAATTTTAAAGAAGATGCTTTTTACAGATTCTTCGGAAATGCGCTTTTAACGCATTCTTTACCCATTCATCCCGATGCTTTAATAGCTCAAAATTGTTTTGATGTTTTATGGGAAAAATTAAAAATAATTCCCAACACAAAAGACCGTGTTGATTATATCTTAGAATTTTGCAAACCATATTTAGGAGAGCAAAATGCGACAACAACACTTTTGGCTGATTTTAAAGAAGAATCTTTAAATCCGATAAAAGCAATTGCTTCACAGATAAATCAAACGGAAAGAAATATTCAGCTTCATCAAAAGAAATTTTTTGGCTATACAATTAAAGAAATCAGTCGCTACGAACGTTTTTTGAAAGCGGTTGATCTCATTCAGAAAACTTCAGATAATAACGAAAAAAAAGATTGGCTTTTGATTGTAGAACAATGCGGTTATTACGATCAAAGTCAGTTGATTCATGATTTTAAATATTATATGAACATCTCGCCAACAAAATTCTTAAAGTTTCAAAGCGATATCTGCAGTTCAAAAGGTACTTAAGCCGCTTTTCGTTTTCTTACAATTGTACCCAAACATTGCGTTTTACATTTGTCATGTAATCTTTAAAAAATAGAAAACATGAAAAATTTAATTGTTTATGCGCATCCAAATCCGGCTAGTTTAAATCATTTCTTAAAACAAACTATTGTCGAAAACCTTGAAGAATCGGGACAAGAAGTTATTGTTCGCGATTTAAATGAATTGAATTTTAATCCGGTGCTTTCTTTAGATGATATGAACGGACAAAGAATGGGACAAGTTGTTAATGATGTAAAAATCGAACAGGATTTTATAACCTGGGCAGACCGCATTATTTTTGTTTATCCAATCTGGTGGACAGGAATGCCGGCTGTAATGAAAGGTTATATTGACCGTGTTTTTAGTTACGGATTTGCATATAGATACGATCAGGGAATTCAAAAAGGATTATTGGCTGGCAAGAAAGCAATCATCATCAATTCGCACGGAAAATCAAACGCAGAATATGCCGAAAGTGGCTTGGATAAAGCTTTGGCTTTAACATCTGATACTGGAATTTTTAATTATTGCGGATTCGAAATTCAGCAGCATTTTTATTTTGATAAAGCAGATCGCGCTTCTTCAGAAAATATTTCAGAATGGGAAAATCAGATTATATCTTTTTTAAACGAAAATAAATAAGCTAGTTAGAATTCTAACTCCAATTGATCCGGCAAAAGTCTGAAACTCATTCGGTGGTATTTTGTAGTTCCGTATTTTCTAATAGCGTCCCGATGTTCTCTGGTAGGATATCCTTTATTTTGTTTCCAGTTGTACATCGGGAATTCTTCATGAATTAAATCCATGTATTCATCACGATAGGTTTTGGCTAAAATAGAAGCGGCTGCAATACTCACGAATTTTGCGTCTCCTTTTATAATACTTTGGTTTGGAATAGATTTTAATAAATCTATTTCATCTTTCGAAAATTGTTTTCCAAAAGTATTCTTTAAACCTAATTTTGCATTAAGCGATCTGTTTCCATCCACAATAATATATTCCGGACGCTGGTTTAATTTTAAAATACATTCCTGCATTCCTTTCATTGATGCATTTAGAATATTGATTTCATCGATTTCTTCTGCATGAAGATGTGTTACAGAATAGCAAACGGCATGTTTCTCGATAATAGGTTTTAAGTGAAACCTTATTTTTTCAGACAATTGTTTACTGTCATTTAAAAATTCATGCTCAAAATCTGCCGGTAAAATTATGGCAGCAGCAGTTACCGGACCAGCCAGACAACCACGGCCAGCTTCATCAGTACCAGTTTCTAAAATAAATCCGGAGAAATTTTTTGCAAGCATTTATTTAAATTTTCAAAACACAATATTATAAAATTTTTGCCGAAAATTTTCGTTCTTTAACTTATTGAAAAAGCAGTGGTATAAATTGAAGTGTTTTTTTATTTATACGTTTTTATCTTTTACCTTTGCCTGACAAATTTTGCCAAAATAATTATATATAAAGCTATCAAATGAGAATATTCTTTTTTCTATATCTATTAGTCGTACCCGCCTTATTGTTTTCTCAAGAAAAAAAAAATGCGTCTAAAAGCAATTTAGATATGAATACAAAATACACCAGTATTACCGATACGCTGAAAAAAAAACAAGCAAAAATTGCTAAAATCGAACAGTATCAAATTTATACTTTAGAACACGATACTACTTATGCTGATACTTCCTTAACATTAAAAAGTGCTTATAAACAAAATTATCTTCGCAAGGACAATTTCGGACTTTTGGAATTTCCCAACATTGGACAACCTTATAATACTTTACAATACAGTTTAACTGATTTCTCGCCATATCCTGAAATCGGTTTTAAAGCAAAACATTTTAGTTATCTTGAAGTTAGTGACATTAGATATTATTCGGTTGCGACACCTTTTACAGAGTTGTTTTTTAATACGACTATTAATAAAGGTCAGAACGTAGATTCGTTTATTACGCTGAATACTTCCGAAAATCTAAATTTTTCTATTGCCTACAGAGGTTTACGTTCTGAGGGAAATTATATTAATCAATTGGTAAGTACCGGAAATTTTCGTTTTACAACAAGTTATTTCACTACAGATAAAAGATATATCCTAAATGCTCATGTTACTTTTCAGGATATTTCAAATGAAGAAAATGGCGGTATAACAACACCGGAAGATTTTGAAAGCGGAGATGCTGATTTTAAGAACCGTCAAAGATTACAGGTTTATTTAACCGATGCAAAATCATTTTTAAAAGGAAAACGATTGTTTTTTGATCATGCTTTTAGAGTAAATCCAACAGCAGGAAATAATAATTTATATGTAACGCATCAATTTAATTACGAAAATAAATTTTTCGAATATAATCAGCCAACAGTTTTTTCTACTGTTGATGGTGCAGAGGTAGCAAGATTTGGAGACGCTTATGTTGCAAGCGCAATTAATGATCAGACGCGTTTTGAAAAACTGTACAACAAAGCAGGACTTGCTTACGAAAATTCACTTCTGGGGAAATTCAATTTTTTTATAGATGATTACAGATCTAATTATGAATATAATAGAATTATAATAAATGCTGATGGTTCCAGAATTCCTGATAATTTATTTCTTCAGTTTAATAATGTTGGTGGACAATATGAATATCAAAAAAATAAGTGGAATGGCCGATTTTTGTATTCAAGATCAATTACAAATGAATCACTTTCTGATTTAGATGCCAAATTAAGATACAATTTAAACGATAAAATTCAATTTGATTTTAGATATCGAAACATCAATAAACTGCCAAATAATAACTATAATTTATACCAAAGCAGTTTTATACAATATAACTGGTCGAATGATTTTAAAAATGAAAAAATTAATTCACTAAGTGCCAGTATTTATACGCCTTGGTTAAATGCCGAAGCTCAATATACTGTATTAAAAGATCATTTATATTTTGAAGATGTATCTACAGATGCTCAAATAGCTGCGCAAACCCAAATTGTAAACCCGGCTCAATACGGAAATGTAATTAATTATCTTTCTGTTAAAGCCAACAAAGAATTCAAATTTGGAGCTTTTGGTTTTGATAATACATTTTTATATCAAAAAGTGGATCAATCTGATTTGATTTTAAACGTGCCTGATTTTGTAACCAGAAATACACTTTATTATTCAAGCTACTTTTTCAAAAAAGCATTGTTTATGCAAACAGGATTAACTTTTAATTATTTTACCAGTTATTACGGTAATGATTATAATCCTGTTGTTGGAGAATTTTTTGTTCAGACAGATAAAAAAATTGGAGGTTATGCCAACTTTGATTACTACATAAATTTCAGAATAAGACAAACAAGATTTTACTTTAAGGCAGAACATTTTAACGCTGCTTTTTCTGGATACAATTATTATTCAGCGCCTAATAATCCATATCGTGATTTCACTATCCGATTTGGTTTAGTTTGGAATTTCTTCCAATAAATTATACTCTTTACTTTACTTAAACCAAATAATTTAAATTCAAGAAAAATGGACTTTTCAAATAATATTTTAGAAACAATTGGTAATACACCATTAGTAAAACTCAACAAAATTGTTGCTGAAATTGATGCGTTAGTATTGGCAAAAGTCGAAACTTTTAATCCGGGGAATTCTGTAAAAGACAGAATGGCCGTAAAAATGATTGAAGATGCTGAAGCTGATGGTCGTTTAAAACCTGGGGGAACTATTATTGAAGGAACTTCTGGAAATACCGGAATGGGATTGGCACTTGTAGCCATTATAAAAGGATATAAATTGATTTGTGTAATATCAGACAAACAATCTAAAGAGAAAATGGATATTTTGCGTGCTGTTGGCGCCAAAGTAGTAGTTTGTCCAACAGATGTTGAACCTACAGATCCTCGTTCTTATTATTCAGTTTCAAAACGATTGGCTGAAGAAACACCAAATTCATGGTATGTAAATCAATACGATAATATGTCGAATTCATTGGCACATTATGAACAAACCGGACCGGAAATCTGGAAACAAACCGATGGAAAAATTACTCACTTTGTTGTTGGAGTTGGAACTGGAGGAACAATCTCTGGTGTTGGAAAGTATTTGAAAGAGAAAAATCCAAATATTAAAATTTGGGGAATTGATACATATGGTTCGGTTTTTAAAAAATATCATGAGACCGGAATTTTTGATGAAAACGAAATCTATTCTTATATTACTGAAGGAATTGGAGAAGATATTTTACCAAAAAATGTTGACTTTTCTTTAATTGACGGATTTACAAAAGTAACAGATAAGGATGCTGCCGTTTATACAAGAAAGATAGCAATGGAAGAAGCCATCTTTGTTGGAAACTCTGCCGGAGCTTGTATAAAAGGATTGTTACAGCTTAAAGAACATTTTAAGCCTGATGATGTTGTTGTGGTGCTTTTTCACGATTCTGGAAGCCGTTATGTTGGTAAAATGTTTAATGATGACTGGATGCGTGAGCGTGGTTTCTTAGAAGAAAACGTGACAAAAGCCGAAGATGTTATCAAGGACCATATTGATAAAGAATTAATCGTTGTTCGTACAGAAGAATTGGTTTCACACGCTATCGAACGTATGCGTAAATATAAAATTTCACAAATTCCGGTAGTAGATATTAACGGATTTGTTGGTTCTGTCGACGAAACAGATTTATTTAGAAGTTATGTTGCCGACAAAAATGTTGCCGAAAAACCGATCAAAGAAGTAATGGGAAAACCTTTTCCAATTGTAAAATTAGGAACTACGATCGAAGAAGTATCTAAGTTATTTACGAAAGAAAATGATGCTGTTTTGGTTGATTTAGGGAATGGAAAACATCACATTATTACAAAATATGATATTATCGGGTCTATAAAATAAGACCGTTTTAATAACTTTATCTGTCCATAAATCTAGTTTAATAAATTAGATTTATGGATTTTTTATCTCATTTCATAATGAATTTTACTGCTATAGATTTTGAAACTGCCACAGGTTATCATCCTTGCTCTGTTGGAATTGTTACTGTTGAAAACGGAATAATTACAGATGAGTTTGTGACTTTGATTAAGCCGCCAAATAATGAATATAATCCGTTTACGATTCGCGTTCATGGCATATATCCGCGTGATACAATAAATGCTAAATCATTTCGCCAGGTTTTTCCTGAAATTGAAAAGCGATTGAAAAATAGAGTAGTGGTAGCACATAACGAAAGTTTTGACCGCAATGTTTTGATGAAAACAATGGCACTTTGTGGTTTGCAATATGAAGATTTAAATATTGCTGAGAAATGGGAATGTACAGTTAAGATATATAAAGCAAAAGGACTTAAACCTACTAAATTAAGTGATTGCTGTCGCGAAATGAATATTCAGTTAAACCATCATGAAGCACTTTCTGATGCTCGGGCCTGTGCCAAATTATATATGTTGCGATAAACAATATATTTTGTAAGATTAATATTATTTTATTTAATTTTGAGCTTTTATAAATTTAATATAAAAGCCAATAAATGAAAGAAGATTTTCTTCATTATCTCTGGAAATTCAAGAAGTTTGAAACCTTGAATTTAATAACAACTCAGAAAGAACAAATTATTATAATTAAAACCGGTGATTATTTAGAGCTTTCGGGCCCCGATTTTTTTAATGCCCAAATTATAATTGGAAAACAAAAATGGGCAGGAAATGTTGAGATCCATTTAAAATCATCTGATTGGTATGTTCATGGCCACGAAAAAGATGCTGCTTATGAAAATGTTATTTTGCATGTAGTTTGGGAACATGATACCGAAATTTTTGGAAAAAATAATAGAGAAATTCCTGTTTTGGTTTTAAAAGATTATGTCTCTTCAGAAACTGTAAATAATTATCAATCATTAATGAGCCCAAAATCGTGGATATCCTGCGAAAAACAAATTGCTCAAATAGATGATTTTGTTTTTAAGAATTGGCAGGAGCGATTGTTTTTTGAGCGATTAGAACGCAAATCAAAATTTATTTATGATTTACTCGAAGAAACAAATCAGGATTGGGAAGCAGTTTTGTTTTGCCTCTTGGCTAAGAATTTTGGACTCAATACAAATGGAAATGCATTTTTGCAAATAGCCAAAAAACTTCCGTTTTCAATTATTCGAAAAGAAAGCTTCGAAGTCGAAAATCTAGAGGCTTTACTTTTAGGAACTTCAGGTTTATTAGATGCTGAGAAAGAAGATGTGTATTTTAAGGATTTGAAAATTAGATATTTTTATCTTCTGTATAAATATCAATTAGATAAGGCTTATACAGATCCCGTGGAGTTTTTTAAACATCGTCCTGATAATTTTCCCACGATCAGGTTTTCACAGTTAGCAAGTTTGTATAACAAACATCAAAATTTATTTTCTAAGATTATTGCTTTAAAATCAGTCAAAAGCATATATGAGTTGTTAAACGTTTCAGCGAGTTTATATTGGCAAAATCATTATCAGTTTGATAAAGAAAGCCCGAAGAAATCAAAACCGTTGTCAAAGTCATTTATTGATTTACTAATTATTAATACCATTATTCCTATTCAGTTTGCATATTCGAACATTATGGGAGAATCGTTTTCTGAAGATTTAATAGCATTATTAAATGAAGTTTCTCCGGAAAAGAACTCTATCATCGAAAAGTTTGAATCTTTTGGCATTTCTTCTAAAAATGCGTTTGACACACAAACATTGATTCAGCTTAAAAATGAATACTGTAATCAAAAAGCTTGTTTGAGATGCGCGGTAGGGATGGAGCTATTAAGAAATAATTAGAGAATTAGAAAATGTGGCAATGAGATAATTTTGTATTTTTGCATATACTTCTAAGGGAAGTCACACTATTCATTCCGAGCGTAGCCGAGGAATAAATCTAAAATCTAAAATCTAAAATCTAAAATCTAAAATCTAAAATCTAAAATCTAAAATCTAAAATCTAAAATCTAAAATCTAAACATGTCGGCAATTTTAAGACTTAAATTTTTCTTTGAAAAATATGGATTCCATGTTTCATCGCGATTAGCAGATAAACTCGGAATGCGTGTTACGAGCGTACGATTATTTTTTATTTACATTTCGTTTGTAACAGCAGGATTAGGTTTTGGTATTTATCTGACTTTAGCCTTTTGGATTCGTTTAAAAGATTTAATTCGCGCCAAACGAACTTCTGTTTTTGACTTGTAATTTTAAAAATTGGATATAAAAAAAGCCCCTTATTTTAATAAATAAGGGGCTTTTCAATTTTGTGTTTTTTTATTCTATTTCTTCTGGTCTGTTTAGTTTTGCTCGTTTTTTACTGTAAGCAAAATAAACAATAATACCTATAGCTAACCATCCTAGTGAAAGTAATTGAGCATCTAAACTCAAATTAATCATTAAGTACGTATTGATTGAAATACCACAAATTGCGATTATTGGAAGAGCTGGAACTTTAAATGTTCTTGTTAATTGAGGTTGTTTTACTCTTAGAATCCAAACAGCAATACAAACCATTGTAAAAGCAAATAAGGTACCAAAACTTGTCATATCTGCTAATCTGTTAATTGGTGTAAAAGCTGCAACTACAGCAATAATACCACCTAAGATAATTAAATTAGTTTTTGGTGTTCCTGAAATTGGATTTACTTTAGAGAATACAGCAGGAATTAAACCATCTTTAGACATACCAAGGAAAATTCTTGATTGTCCCATAATCATTACCATTAATACAGAAATCAATCCAATAGTTGCAGCAACTGTAATAATAAAACCAGCCCATGGTTGCCCCGCAATATCAAATGCGTAAGCTACTGGTGCTTTTATAGCTTCCGGATATTTTCCTAGTGGATTAAAGTCTTGATAATTCATCATTCCTGTTAAAACTAAAGAAACAAGAATATATAATGTAGTACAAATTAATAACGAAGCAATAATTGCAAACGGTACATCTTTCTTAGGATTAATAGCTTCACCGGCTTGTGTTGAAACGGCATCAAAACCTACATAAGCAAAGAAAATTGCAGCAGCTCCAGAAACAATTCCCGCTATCCCATATGCATTGTGAGTAGTTTCTTTTTCGATGATTTTAGTAGCCTCAGGAATAAATGGATGCCAGTTAGCAGTATTAATAAAGAAAAGACCGGCGATGATTACAAATATAACAGCAGAAACTTTAAGAATAACGATCATATTGTTTGCTTTTGCTGCGCTTTTTGTACCTTTAATAAGTAACGAAATAACTAAAATCACGATTAAAAAAGCAGGTAGATTCATTGAAAAGCCTTCACCAGTATAACTTGCCGGGTCTGTTGTGAGCCAGTCAGGAAGTTTAATGTGAAACATTTTAAGTAATTTGTTGAAATATCCAGACCATGAAACAGCTACGGTCATTGATCCCATCGCATACTCAAGGATTAGCCCCCAACCAATAATCCAGGCAAAAATTTCTCCAATTGTACCATAAGCATACGCATAAGCTGAACCCTCAACTGGTAAAATTGACGCAAACTCAGAATAACAAAGAGCTGCAAAAACGCAGGCAACACCTGCAATAATGAAAGAAAGTGCTAAAGCAGGACCAGCATGATAATATGCACCGGTACCAGTTAGAACAAAAATTCCTCCACCAATAATAGCTCCAACTCCAATGGCTGTAAGGCTCCATTTTCCCAGAACTCTTTTTAAATCACTTTTTTTCATATCCGCTTCAAAAGCCGATATCGGTTTAACTCTCCAAATTGACATATTATAATAGTGGTTTATTGTTATTAAGCTCCAAATGTATCGTTTTTTATAAAAAATAAAAACAATTATATAAGTTTAAGTTATAAAATGTTTAAAATTAATACAGGATCATCCGAAATTCAGTTCGAACAACTCTATTTTGTCAACTTACTTTGATAAAAAATACATTATGCATTTTTTTATAAATTATAAAAATTTAGTATTTTTCTTATAATTTAGCTCTTTTTTGACTTAATTTTGACTTTTAAAAAATTGAAAAGTTATCAAATGATTAATTTTAAAGCTCTGCAGCATCATTTTAAGTTTACAAATCAACAACGTTTAGGGATTTTTTTGCTTTTAGGCATCATTGTAATACTACAAATGATTTATTTTTTTGTCAATTTTTCTATTCAGGAGAAAACCTTCTCTCCCGAAGAAGAGCAATGGCTTTCTTTACAATCGGAAATAGATTCACTAAAAGTGGAAAAATATAATGTAGTGGCTAAAGTTTATACTTTTAATCCAAATTTCATTTCAGATTATAAAGGGTATAAACTCGGAATGTCAGTTCAGGAAATAGATAGATTGTTGGCCTTTCGGAAAGAAAATAAATATGTGAATTCAGCCAAAGAATTTCAGGAAATAACTAAAATTTCAGATTCATTGTTAAATGTTATTTCACCACTCTTTAAATTTCCGGATTGGATTCAGAATAAAAAATCATTTAAAACAGATAGAGTAGAATATGTTCACAAAGAATATCCTAAAAAGGAAAAGATAATTTTATCGGATATTAATGAAGCAAGTCAGGAAGATTTAATGAAAATATTTGGCATTGGAGAAGCTTTGTCACTTCGGATATTAAAGCAAAAAGAAATTTTAGGAGGTTTTATTTCCATGGAACAGATGAAAGATGTTTGGGGACTTTCACCAGAAGTTCTTTTCGAATTAAATACACATTTTAAAATTGTAACGGTCCCAAATTTTAAGAAAATTGCAGTAAATGATGCTTCTTTGAAAGAGTTGGCGCAGTTTCCGTATTTCAGATATGCATTGGCAAAACAGATAATCACATATCGCAGTATGAATGGAAATTTTAAAAATATTGAGGATTTAGCAAAAATTAAAGATTTTCCTGTTGAAAAAGCAAAAATAATTAGTTTATATTTGGAGTTCTAAAAATAACATCGAAATGAATTTTGAATATAATGAAACGCAATCAATGATTGCTCAGTCTATAAAAGAGTTTGCAGAAAAAAACATTAGACCTAATATAATGGAATGGGATGAAGCGCAAATTTTTCCTGTCGATTTATTTAAAAAATTAGGTGAAATGGGTTTTATGGGTGTTTTGGTGCCTGAAGAATATGGAGGGTCCGGATTAGGTTATCATGAATATATTACTGTAGTTGAGGAAATTTCTAAAGTAGATCCTTCAATCGGACTTTCTGTTGCGGCCCATAATTCATTATGTACCAATCATATTTTGACTTTCGGAGATGAAGAACAAAAGAAAAAATGGCTGCCTAAATTGGCAACTGCAGAATATATTGGTGCTTGGGGCTTAACAGAACATAATACAGGGTCTGATGCCGGAGGAATGAATACAACTGCGGTTAAAGATGGTGATTCGTGGATTGTAAATGGTGCAAAAAACTTTATAACACATGCAATTTCGGGAGATATTGCCGTTGTAATTGTTCGTACAGGAGAAAAAGGGGATTCTAAAGGAATGACTGCTTTTGTTTTTGAAAAAGGAATGCCCGGATTTACTTCAGGTAAAAAAGAAAATAAATTAGGAATGCGAGCCAGTGAAACTGCCGAATTAGTTTTTGACAACTGTCGTGTGCCCGATGCAAATAGATTAGGTGAAGTTGGGCAAGGGTTTGTTCAGGCTATGAAAATATTAGATGGGGGTCGAATTTCAATTGGAGCCTTATCATTGGGGATTTCAAAAGGAGCTTATGAAGCAGCATTGAAATACTCAAAAGAAAGACATCAGTTTGGGCAGCCAATCAGTAGTTTTCAGGGGATTTCATTTAAATTAGCCGATATGGCAACTGAAATCGAAGCTTCAGAATTGTTATTGCATAAAGCTGCTTTTTTAAAACAAAAACATAAGCCGGTTACAACGCTTGGAGCAATGGCAAAAATGTATGCTTCTGAAGCCTGTGTGAAAATTGCAAATGAAGCAGTTCAGATTCACGGCGGATATGGATATACAAAAGATTTTCCGGTAGAGAAATTTTACAGAGATTCTAAATTGTGTACTATAGGCGAAGGAACTACTGAAATTCAGAAACTTGTAATTTCAAGGAATTTGCTAAAAGAATAAAGAATTAAGAATAAAGAATATTCTTAATTTGCTCTTTTTAGTGATCGGTTTTCAGAGAAGTCGATTCTCTTTTTTCTATGTTCTATTTTCTTTTAAAATAATTTACAATTTATAACTCATAATTAATAATTAATAATTACTTTTGCAACCTTAACGAGAGGAGGTGTCTATATTATGTTAATTATACCAATTAAAGACGGAGAAAATATCGATAGAGCATTAAAGCGCTATAAAAGAAAATTTGATAAAACAGGAACTGTTCGTCAACTAAGAGCACGTACTGCTTTTATTAAGCCTTCTGTTATCAAAAGAGCTCAAATTCAAAAAGCTGCTTACATCCAAAACATGAGAGATGGTTTAGAAAGTTAGTATTAAGCTTTTCAAAAATAATTACCGTTAGTTGTCAAATTTTGATACTAACGGTTTTTTTATGCTTAATTTTGAAGTAAATAAGATTTTGAAGATATTATATATAGGTGTAATATTGGATTTTTGTGTAAAGTAAAAGAATGTATTCTTATGAAATCAAATAAAGAAGCGTTTCGTGATTATCTTCAATTCGAAAAAAAATATTCTCCGCATACTGTTAATGCTTATTTAAATGATGTGACGTTTTTTGAAGATTTCAATAAAACTCATTTTGAGCAGGATAATATTGATCAGGTAAATTACAGTCAAATCAGAAGCTGGATTGTTTCTTTGGTTGATCAGAATGTTTCTAATGTTTCTGTCAATAGAAAAATGGCTTCGTTAAAGTCTTTTTATAAATTTCTTTTAAAGACAAAGCAAATAGATATAAATCCGATGCTAAAGCATAAAGCTTTAAAAACTCCCAAAATTGTCCAGATTCCTTTTTCAGAAAAAGAACTTACAGATTTAATTCAGGAAGTAGGTAATCCGGTAGGATTTGAAGAAATAAGAGATAGGCTTATTGTTGAAATGTTTTATACAACCGGAATGAGGAGGGCAGAGCTGATAAATTTGATGCTGCGCAATGTAGATTTGTCTTCCAGTGTTATTAAGGTTTTAGGGAAAAGAAATAAAGAACGCATTATTCCACTTTTACCTGTTATTGTTGATCAGCTTAAATTGTATTTAAACGAGCGGGCTTTAGTTGAGAACATCGTTGATGGTGAATATTTTTTTATTTCAAAAAAAGGGTTAAAATTGAGCGAATCTTTTGTGTATCGATTAATAAATTCTTACTTTAGTAAAGTCTCTGAGAAGGTGAAAAAAAGCCCGCATGTGCTTCGGCATACTTTTGCAACTCATCTTTTAAATAATGGAGCAGATTTAAATTCAGTTAAAGAATTATTAGGACATTCGAGTTTAGCGTCTACGCAAGTTTATACTCATAATAGTTTAGCGGAGCTTAAGAAAGTGTATACTAATGCGCATCCGAGAAATAAATAGTAATTCTTAAATGTTTAACCCTAAAATTAGTATTATGAAGGTAGATGTTCATGCCGTTAACTTTACTGTTGACAGAAAGTTGGTTGATTTTATTCAGGAGAGAATGGATAAATTAGAAAAATATTACGATCGAGTTGTCTCGGCTGACGTTTTTTTAAAAGTGGAAAGAACAAGTGATAAGGAGAATAAGGCGGTAGAGATTAAGATTAATGTTCCTGGAGACGAATTTTTGGTTAAAAAACAATGCAAAACATTCGAAGAAGCAGTAGAGCTTTCGGCTGAATCTTTAGAACGTTTGCTGGTAAAAAGGAAAGAAAAAATAAGAGCACACATATAATTGAAAATTTTTTTCAAAAAATGTTTTGATACAAAGATAAAATAGCTACATTTGCAGTCCGTTAGAAATAGCGGACTTTTTTATTGATATTGCCAGCGTAGCTCAGTTGGCTAGAGCAGCTGATTTGTAATCAGCAGGTCGTGGGTTCGAGTCCCTCCGCCGGCTCTAAATATTTCAAATGCGATTTGAAATTGTTCATGCAATTATTGATAAAAAAAAAGGGGAGATACTCAAGCGGCCAACGAGGGCAGACTGTAAATCTGCTGTGTGAACTTCGCAGGTTCGAATCCTGCTCTCCCCACAAAAAAAAGTTTAGAATTCAGATTGTTGGTTTTAGATTGTTAAAGTCTAAATTCTTAAATCTACAGTCTAAAATCAGAACTCTGCCGGTGTAGCTCAGGGGTAGAGTGCTTCCTTGGTAAGGAAGAGGTCTCGGGTTCAATTCCCGACATTGGCTCAAGTAAGTAGGAAATTGAAATTAATATATAACTAAGATTAAAAATTAAGTAAAATGGCAAAGGAGAATTTTAATCGTTCCAAACCGCACTTAAACATAGGTACAATTGGACACGTGGATCACGGAAAAACTACATTAACTGCAGCAATTACAAAAGTATTGTCTGATGCTGGTTACTGTCAAGCAAAATCGTTTGATCAAATCGATAACGCTCCAGAGGAGAAAGAAAGAGGTATTACTATTAATACATCACACGTAGAGTATGAAACAGCTAATCGTCACTACGCTCACGTTGACTGTCCAGGTCACGCGGATTACGTAAAGAACATGGTTACTGGTGCTGCTCAAATGGACGGAGCTATCTTAGTAGTTGCTGCTACAGATGGTCCAATGCCACAAACTCGTGAGCACATCCTTTTAGGTCGTCAGGTTGGTATTCCAAGAATCGTTGTTTTCATGAACAAAGTGGATATGGTTGATGATGCTGAATTGTTAGAGCTTGTTGAAATGGAAATTAGAGATTTATTATCTTTCTACGAATATGATGGAGATAATGGTCCTGTAGTTCAAGGTTCTGCTTTAGGAGGATTGAATAATGATCCTGCTTGGGTACCAAAAATCATTGAATTAATGGCAGCTGTTGATGCTTGGATCGAAGAGCCAGTGCGTGACGTAGCTAAACCATTCTTGATGCCGGTTGAAGATGTATTTACAATTACTGGTCGTGGAACTGTTGCTACAGGTCGTATCGAAACAGGTATTGCTAATACAGGAGATCCAGTTGAAATCATTGGTATGGGAGCTGATAAATTAACTTCTACTATTACAGGAGTTGAGATGTTCCGTAAAATCCTTGATAGAGGTGAAGCTGGAGATAACGTAGGTTTATTGTTAAGAGGTATTGATAAAGAATCTATCAAAAGAGGAATGGTTATCATTAAGCCAGGATCAGTAAAACCACACGCTACTTTCAAAGCTGAGGTTTATATCTTGAAAAAAGAAGAAGGTGGACGTCATACTCCATTCCATAATAACTACCGTCCACAGTTCTACGTACGTACAACTGACGTAACAGGAGTTATTACTTTACCAGAAGGAGTAGAGATGGTAATGCCAGGAGATAACTTAACTATCAATGTTTCTTTATTAAGCCCAATCGCAATGAGCGTAGGTTTACGTTTCGCTATCCGTGAAGGTGGTAGAACAGTAGGAGCTGGTCAGGTTACTGAAATCGTAGGATAATCCTATAAAAATTATAAAAAGCCAGTTGTTTTCTTAACTGAAATCACTGGCTTTTAATTACGGGCGTAGTTCAAGGGTAGAATAGCGGTCTCCAAAACCGTTGATGGGGGTTCGAATCCCTCCGCCCGTGCAATATAAAATATATCAAATGACAAAAGTTACTAATTATTTATCAGAGGCTTTCGAAGAGTTAAAGTCAAATGTTACTTGGCCTGCTTGGGCTGAGGTTCAGAAATTGACAATTGTTGTGGCTGTATTTTCAGTTCTATTCGCTTTGGCAACATGGGGAGTAGATGAATTTTTTGCAAAAGCTTTGGCTGGATTTTTTAACTGGTTAAAAGGATAATTTTTTTGTGATGGCAGATAATAATGTAAAAAAATGGTATGTGGTTAGAGCTGTAAGCGGACAGGAAAACAAAGTCAAAGCTTACATCGAAACTGAGATTGCCAGATTAGGTATGGGTGATTATGTTTCCCAAGTTTTAGTGCCTACAGAAAAAGTAGTTACTGTAAAAGAGGGAAAGAAAATGTCTAAGGATAAAGTTTATTTTCCTGGATATGTTATGATCGAAGCCAATTTAGTTGGTGAGATACCTCATATTATCAAGTCTATTACTAGTGTTATTGGATTTTTAGGTGAGATCAAAGGAGGAGAACCTGTTCCTTTGAGACTTTCTGAAGTAAATAGAATGTTAGGTAAAGTAGATGAGTTGGCTGTTAATACAGATACTCGTGCTATTCCTTTCAACTTAGGAGAAACTGTTAAAGTGATCGACGGTCCATTTAACGGATTTAACGGAACAGTTGAAAAAATCAATGAAGAAAAGCGTAAACTTGAAGTTATGGTTAAAATTTTCGGAAGAAAAACACCATTAGAATTAAGTTTTATGCAAGTTGAAAAAGTATAATTTTTTGTTACATATATAATAACCATTGTAATCGCTTCCATTGATTGCAGTGTTAAATTTTTTAAAAATGGCTAAAGAAATTAGTAAGGTAGTTAAACTACAAGTTAAGGGAGGTGCTGCGAATCCGTCGCCACCGGTTGGACCTGCTTTAGGAGCTGCTGGGGTAAACATCATGGAGTTTTGTAAGCAATTTAATGCTAGAACTCAGGATAAACCTGGCAAAATATGCCCAGTGCAAATCACTGTGTATAAAGACAAATCATTCGATTTTGTTGTTAAGACTCCTCCAGCAGCAGTTCAGTTAATGGAAGCTGCAAAGCTAAAATCTGGTTCTGGTGAGCCTAATCGTAAAAAAGTAGCTAGTGTTACTTGGGAACAAATTAGAGCAATTGCTGATGACAAAATGCCTGACTTAAATGCATTCACTATTGAGGCTGCAATGAGTATGGTTGCTGGAACAGCTAGATCTATGGGTATAACTGTATCAGGAGAAGCTCCTTTTTAATTAAGAAAAAGACATGGCAAAATTAACAAAAAAGCAAAAAGAGGCTGCTTCAAAGATTGAAAAGAACAAACTATATTCTCTTAAAGATGCTGCGGCATTATTAAAAGTAGTTGCTTCTGCAAAATTTGATGAGTCTGTTGATATCGCAGTTCGTTTGGGTGTAGATCCAAGAAAAGCGAATCAAATGGTTAGAGGTGTAGTTACATTACCTCACGGAACAGGTAAAGACGTTAAAGTATTAGCATTAGTTACTCCAGATAAAGAAGCGGAAGCTAAAGAAGCTGGGGCTGATTATGTTGGTCTTGATGATTATTTACAAAAAATTAAAGATGGTTGGACAGATGTTGATGTTATCATCACTATGCCGGCTGTTATGGGTAAATTAGGTCCATTAGGTCGTATTTTAGGACCTAGAGGTTTAATGCCAAACCCTAAAACAGGTACTGTAACTATGGATGTTGCAAAAGCTGTTGCAGAGGTTAAAGCTGGTAAAATTGACTTTAAAGTTGATAAAACTGGTATCGTTCACGCAGGAATTGGTAAAGTTTCTTTTGGAGCTGAGCAAATTGTTGACAACGCACACGAAATTATTCAAACATTAATAAAACTTAAGCCAACTGCTGCTAAAGGTACCTACATTAAAGGTATTCACCTTACAAGCACTATGAGTCCTGCAATTGCATTGGATCCAAAAGCAGTATAATTGGTAGTTAAAAATTTTTAGTATGACTAGAGAAGAAAAATCAATCGCGATTGAAAATTTAACTGCGCAGTTAGCTGGTACAAATATCATTTATGTATCTGATATTTCTGGATTAAACGCAGAGACAACTTCAAACTTACGTAGAGCTTGCTTTAAAGCTGGTATCAAATTAGAAGTTGTAAAGAACACTTTGCTTGCAAAAGCAATGGAAGCTTCTGCTAATGATTATGGTGATTTACCTTCAGTATTGACTGGTAATAGTGCTATATTTATTTCTGATGTAGCTAATGCTCCTGGAAAAATTATCAAAGATTTCCGTAAGAAATCTGATAAACCAGTTTTAAAAGGTGCTTTCATTAATAATGAAATTTATATTGGAGATAATCAATTAGATGCATTAGCAACTATTAAATCTAAAGAAGAACTTCTTGGAGAACTTATTGGATTATTGCAATCACCAGCACAAAGAATTATCTCTGCTTTACAAAACAAATTCGCTGGTAGCGAAGAAGAAGCGGAAGCATAATAATTATTGTAAGGAATTTAATTTCCTTGCAGCTTAAATAAGCGCACAATAAATAAATTATATTTTACAAATCATTTTAAACGATAGAAAAAATGGCAGATTTGAAACAATTCGCAGAACAATTAGTTAACTTAACAGTTAAAGAAGTTAACGAATTAGCAACAATATTAAAAGACGAGTATGGTATCGAGCCTGCTGCTGCAGCTGTAGTAGTTGCTGCTGGTGGTGGAGAAGGTGCTGCTGAAGAAGCACAAACTGAGTTTACAGTTGTATTAAAAGAAGCTGGTGCTTCTAAATTAGCTGTTGTAAAATTAGTTAAAGAACTTACAGGTTTAGGTCTTAAAGAAGCTAAAGATGTAGTTGACGGTGCTCCAAGTAACGTTAAAGAAGGTGTTTCTAAAGAAGAGGCTGAAGGTCTTAAAAAATCATTAGAAGAAGCTGGAGCTGTAGTTGAACTTAAATAAGTTCACTCGGTTTTAAGAACTAGGTTTAGGTCTTGAGTCAACGCTCAATGGCCTAAACCATTTTTCGTATAATAAAATAGATCAAGTTTTATTATCAAATAGTTTAAAATACGAAAAAGTTTTTGATCAATACGAAGAAAAAAATTAGCCCGAAATTTTACCGGATTATTTTTAAAGATGTATTGATTATAATAAGAAAGTATAGATTAAACAGTGTGTGTTTACACAAAAAATTACTTTTTTTTAATCAAAATTTTGTCCATTGATGATAACAAATCAGACTGAAAGATTGAATTTTGCCTCTACAAAAAATATCCCTGACTATCCGGATTTCCTAGATGTTCAGGTTAAATCTTTTAAAGATTTCTTTCAATTAGAAACTAAATCTGACGAAAGAGGCAACGAAGGGTTATACAACACCTTCATGGAAAACTTTCCAATCACAGATACAAGAAACAACTTTGTATTGGAATTCCTAGATTATTTTGTTGATCCGCCACGTTATACAATTCAAGAATGTATAGAGAGAGGTCTTACGTATAGTGTGCCTTTAAAAGCAAGGTTGAAACTATACTGTACTGATCCAGAACACGAAGATTTTGAAACAATTGTACAAGATGTTTATCTTGGAACAATACCTTATATGACTCCAAGTGGTACCTTTGTTATTAATGGTGCCGAGCGTGTAGTAGTGTCACAATTACACCGTTCTCCTGGGGTTTTCTTTGGACAGTCATTCCATGCAAATGGAACAAAACTATATTCTGCCAGAGTAATTCCTTTTAAAGGATCTTGGATAGAATTTTCTACAGATATCAACAGCGTAATGTATGCTTATATCGATAGAAAGAAAAAATTACCGGTAACAACTTTATTCCGTGCAATTGGGTTTGAAAGAGACAAGGATATCCTTGAAATTTTCGACCTTGCTGAAGAAATTAAAGTTTCTAAAACTGGTATTAAGAAATATATTGGAAGAAGACTTGCTGCGCGTGTATTGAACACTTGGCATGAGGATTTCGTTGATGAAGATACCGGTGAGGTAGTTTCTATCGAACGTAACGAAATCATCCTTGATAGAGATACTATTATCGACAAAGATAATGTTGAAGAAATCATCGATTCTAACGTTAAATCTATTTTGTTACACAAAGAGGATAATAATCAGGCAGATTATGCTATTATCCACAATACGTTACAAAAAGATCCAACAAACTCTGAAAAAGAAGCTGTAGAGCACATTTACCGTCAGTTGCGTAACGCTGAACCGCCTGATGAGGAAACTGCTCGTGGTATTATAGATAAATTGTTCTTCTCTGATCAACGTTATAACTTAGGTGAAGTTGGTCGTTACAGAATGAACAAAAAACTTGGTTTGGATATCCCAATGGAAAAGCAAGTGCTTACCAAGGAAGATATCATTACCATTGTAAAATATTTGATCGAATTGATCAACTCTAAAGCAGAGATTGATGATATTGATCACTTATCAAACCGTCGTGTTAGAACAGTTGGAGAACAATTGTCTCAACAATTCGGTGTTGGTTTAGCACGTATGGCTAGAACTATTCGTGAGAGAATGAACGTTAGAGATAACGAGGTGTTTACACCAATTGATTTGATTAATGCTAAAACATTATCATCAGTTATCAACTCTTTCTTTGGTACTAACCAGTTATCTCAATTTATGGATCAAACGAATCCATTAGCTGAGATTACGCACAAGAGAAGACTTTCTGCACTTGGACCAGGTGGACTTTCGAGAGAAAGAGCTGGTTTCGAGGTTCGTGACGTTCACTATACACACTATGGTCGTTTATGTCCGATTGAAACTCCTGAGGGACCAAACATTGGTTTGATTTCATCTCTTGGTGTTTATGCAAAAGTTAATGGAATGGGATTCATCGAAACTCCATACCGTAAAGTAACTAATGGTGTAGTTGATTTAGAAAGTACTCCAATTTACTTAAGTGCTGAAGAAGAAGAAGGTAAAATGATTGCTCAGGCAAACATTGAAATGGATGAAAATGGTAAAATTACAGCTAGCAATGTTATTGCTCGTGAGGAAGGTGACTTCCCGGTTGTTGAACCATCTGTAGTTCATTATACAGACGTTGCTCCTAACCAGATTGCTTCGATTTCTGCTTCATTAATTCCTTTCCTGGAACATGATGATGCGAACCGTGCGTTGATGGGATCAAACATGATGCGTCAGGCAGTTCCTTTGATCCGTCCTGAAGCACCAATTGTAGGTACAGGTTTAGAGCGTCAGGTAGCTTCAGATTCAAGAGTATTAATCAATGCTGAAGGGCATGGAACTGTTGAATATGTTGATGCTAATATTATTACTATTAAATACGATCGTACAGAAGACGAGAGAATGGTTAGTTTTGATGCTGATGAGAAAACATACAATTTAATTAAATTTAGAAAAACCAATCAAGGTACAAGTATTAACTTGAAACCAATCGTAAGAAAAGGTGACAGAGTTATTCCTGGACAAGTATTATCAGAAGGATATGCTACTCAAAATGGTGAATTAGCTTTAGGTAGAAACTTAAAAGTTGCGTTCATGCCATGGAAAGGGTATAACTTTGAGGATGCGATTGTAATTTCTGAAAAAGTAGTTCGTGATGATATTTTTACTTCTATCCACGTTGATGATTATTCATTAGAGGTTAGAGATACTAAGTTAGGAAATGAAGAGTTAACAAACGATATTCCTAACGTTTCTGAAGAAGCTACTAAAGATTTAGATGAAAACGGTATGATCAGAATTGGAGCAGAGGTTAAACCTGGCGATATTTTGATCGGAAAAATTACACCAAAAGGAGAATCAGATCCTACCCCGGAAGAGAAATTGCTTCGTGCAATCTTCGGGGATAAAGCAGGTGATGTAAAAGATGCTTCATTGAAAGCTTCTCCATCTTTACACGGTGTAGTTCTTGACAAAAAATTATTTGCAAGAGCCGTAAAAGATAAACGTAAACGTACTCAGGATAAAGATGCTTTAGGCGCTTTAGAAATGGAGTTTGAAACTAAATTTGTTGAATTAAAAGACAGATTGGTTGAGAAATTATTCTTGATCGTTAACGGAAAAACATCTCAAGGTGTAATGAATGATTTGGGTGAAGAAGTTTTACCAAAAGGTAAAAAATATACTCAAAAAATGCTTTACGCAGTAGAAGATTTTGCTCACTTAAGCAAAGGTCAATGGGTTGCTGATGATACTACTAATAAAATGGTTAATGATTTGATTCATAACTATAAAATTAAGCTGAACGACTTACAAGGATCTTTAAGAAGAGAAAAATTCACTATTACAGTTGGAGATGAATTACCATCTGGAATCTTGAAATTAGCGAAAATTTATATCGCTAAAAAACGTAAACTGAAAGTAGGGGATAAAATGGCAGGACGTCACGGTAACAAAGGTATTGTTGCAAGAATCGTTCGTCATGAAGATATGCCTTTCCTTGAAGACGGAACACCAGTAGATATCGTATTGAATCCACTTGGGGTACCTTCACGTATGAACATTGGTCAGATTTATGAAACTGTTCTTGGATGGGCTGGACAAAATTTAGGTAGAAAATTTGCTACTCCAATTTTTGATGGTGCTTCTTTAGATCAAATTAATGAATTAACTGATGAAGCTGGAGTACCACGTTTCGGACATACACATCTTTATGATGGTGGTACTGGAGAGCGTTTCCATCAAGCAGCAACTGTGGGTGTAATTTACATGCTTAAATTAGGACACATGGTTGATGATAAGATGCACGCACGTTCTATCGGACCATACTCGTTGATCACTCAACAACCACTTGGAGGTAAAGCTCAATTTGGAGGTCAGCGTTTTGGAGAGATGGAGGTTTGGGCACTTGAGGCTTATGGAGCATCTAGTACACTACGTGAGATCTTAACAGTTAAATCGGATGACGTTATTGGTAGAGCGAAAACTTACGAAGCTATCGTTAAGGGTGAGTCTATGCCAGAGCCAGGATTACCTGAATCATTCAATGTATTAATGCATGAATTGAAAGGTCTTGGACTTGACATTCGTTTAGAAGAATAATAAGTATTAGGAAGTTTTCAGTCCCGATTTTTGTCGGGGCTGATTACTCATTTATAGAAGTTTTTAGGATTTATACCCGTAACCCGTTCCGATTTTTTATATAAACCCTAAGAGTTTTATAATTAGCACTTCAAAATAATTAAGGTTTGAAGTTTAGAGAAGTAACCCGAGGTAGTAGTTTACTGATTTGCTTTCGCTTAAAGTGGAAAAATTCAGAAATCTAAAATCAATTTTTTAATTGCAAATAAATCAATAGTAAAAACTATGATGAATAATAGAAATAATAATAAAGATAAAAATCCAGTTAAAAGATTTAATAAAATCTCAATTGGATTGGCTTCACCAGAATCTATCTTGAAAGAATCAAGAGGAGAGGTGTTGAAACCAGAAACTATCAACTACAGAACTCACAAACCAGAGCGTGACGGACTTTTCTGCGAAAGAATCTTCGGACCTGTTAAGGATTTTGAATGTGCTTGTGGTAAATATAAAAGAATTCGTTACAAAGGTATCATCTGTGACCGTTGTGGTGTTGAAGTTACAGAGAAAAAAGTACGTCGTGACAGAGTAGGACACATCAACCTTGTTGTGCCAATTGCTCACATTTGGTATTTCCGTTCTCTTCCAAACAAAATTGGTTATATCCTTGGTCTTCCATCTAAGAAATTAGATATGATCATTTACTACGAAAGATACGTAGTAATCCAGGCTGGTATTGCTAAAAATGCAGATGGAGAATCATTACAAAGATTAGATTTCTTAACTGAAGAAGAATATTTGAATATTTTAGATACTCTTCCACAAGAAAATCAATATTTAGATGATATGGATCCTAATAAATTTGTTGCCAAAATGGGAGCAGAATGTATTATGGATTTATTGGCTCGTATTGACTTAGATGCTTTATCTTATGAATTAAGACATAGCGCTAACAACGAGACATCTAAACAACGTAAAACTGAAGCTTTAAAAAGATTGCAAGTTGTTGAGTCATTCCGTGAGTCTAACTTAAACCGCGAAAATCGTCCTGAGTGGATGATTATGAAAGTGGTTCCTGTTATTCCACCAGAATTACGTCCTCTTGTGCCACTTGATGGAGGTCGTTTTGCAACTTCAGATTTAAATGACTTATACCGTCGTGTAATCATCCGTAACAACCGTTTGAAAAGATTAATGGAGATTAAAGCTCCTGAAGTTATCTTAAGAAACGAAAAACGTATGTTGCAAGAATCTGTAGATTCATTATTTGATAACACTCGTAAAGCTTCTGCTGTTAAAACAGAATCTAACAGACCATTAAAATCATTATCTGATTCCTTAAAAGGTAAGCAAGGACGTTTCCGTCAAAACTTACTTGGAAAACGTGTGGATTATTCTGCTCGTTCGGTAATTGTTGTTGGTCCTGAATTAAAATTATTTGAATGTGGATTGCCAAAAGATATGGCATCTGAATTATACAAACCTTTCGTAATCCGTAAATTGATTGAAAGAGGTATTGTTAAAACAGTAAAATCTGCTAAGAAAATTATTGACAAAAAAGAGCCTGTAGTTTGGGATATCCTTGAAAATGTAATTAAAGGCCACCCAGTATTGCTTAACCGTGCTCCTACGTTACACAGACTTGGTATTCAAGCTTTCCAACCAAAATTAATTGAAGGAAAAGCAATCCAATTGCACCCATTAGTATGTACGGCTTTCAACGCCGATTTTGATGGGGATCAGATGGCAGTTCACTTGCCATTGGGACCAGAGGCTATTTTAGAAGCACAATTATTAATGTTGGCTTCTCACAATATCTTGAACCCTGCAAATGGTGCTCCAATTACTGTACCTTCTCAGGATATGGTCTTGGGTCTATATTATATGACCAAAGAACGTATCTCGACACCAGAACATGTAATTTTAGGTCAAGACTTAACTTTCTATTCTGCTGAAGAAGTAAACATTGCATTAAACGAAGGAAGATTAGAATTGAATGCTCGTGTAAGAATCAGAGCGAAAGATTTTAATGACGCTGGAGAATTAGTGTACAAAATTATTCAAACAACTGCAGGGCGTGTATTATTTAATGAAGTAGTACCTGAAGCAGCTGGATATATCAATGATGTATTGACTAAGAAAAACCTTAGAGATATTATCGGACACATTTTAAGTGTGACTGATGTACCTACAACGGCAGCTTTCTTGGACAACATGAAAGATATGGGTTATAAATTCGCATTTAGAGGAGGTTTATCATTCTCTCTTGGTGATATTAGAATCCCAGAACAAAAAACAAAATTAATTGCAGACGCCAGAGAGCAAGTTGAAGGTATTTCTGTGAATTATAACATGGGTCTTATTACCAATAACGAACGTTACAACCAAGTTATTGACGTATGGACTTCAGCAAATGCTCAGTTAACAGAATTAGCAATGAAAAATATTAGAGAAGACCAACAAGGTTTCAACTCTGTATATATGATGCTTGACTCTGGAGCGAGGGGTTCTAAGGAACAGATTCGTCAGTTAACTGGTATGCGTGGTTTGATGGCTAAGCCTAAAAAATCTACTGCTGGTGGTGGAGAAATTATTGAAAACCCGATTCTTTCTAACTTTAAGGAAGGTCTTTCGATCCTTGAGTATTTCATTTCTACTCACGGTGCTCGTAAAGGACTTGCGGATACGGCCCTTAAAACTGCCGATGCCGGATACTTAACAAGAAGGCTTCATGACGTTTCGCAAGATGTTATTGTTAACATCGAAGATTGTGGAACTTTAAGAGGTGTTGAAGTTTCTGCTTTGAAGAAAAATGAGGAAATCGTTGAATCATTAGGAGAAAGAATTTTAGGACGTGTTGCATTGCAAGATGTTATAAATCCACTTACTAATGAAGTAATGGTTCAATCAGGTCAACAAATTACTGAGGCAATCATGAGAACTATCGAAGCTTCTCCGATTGAAAGAGTAGAGGTTAGATCTCCATTAACTTGTGAGGCTTTAAAAGGTATTTGTGCTAAATGTTACGGTAGAAACTTAGCTACCGGTAAAATGACACAAAGAGGTGAAGCTGTTGGAGTTATTGCTGCTCAGTCTATTGGTGAGCCAGGTACACAGTTAACACTTCGTACGTTCCACGTTGGAGGGGTTGCCGGAGGTATTTCTGAAGAATCTAGTATTGTTACAAGATTCAACGGTAGACTTGAGATTGAAGATTTAAAAACTGTTAAAGGTGAAGATAGTGAAGGTAATGCGGTTGATATCGTAGTATCACGTTCAACTGAATTAAAATTAGTTGACGAGAAAACTGGAATCGTCTTAAATACACATAACATTCCTTACGGTTCTAGTATCTTTGTTAAAGATGGAGAAACTGTTACTAAAGGATCTGTGATCTGTAAATGGGATCCATATAATGGTGTAATTGTTTCTGAATTTACTGGTAAGATTGCTTACGAGGATTTAGAGCAAGGACAATCGTTCATGGTTGAAATCGATGAGCAAACAGGATTCCAGGAAAAAGTAATTTCTGAAGCAAGAAATAAAAAATTAATTCCAACTTTATTGGTTTACGGTAAAGAAGGTGAATTGATTCGTTCGTATAACTTACCAGTAGGAGCCCACCTTATGGTTGAGAACGGTGAGAAAATTAAAGCAGGTAAAGTATTAGTAAAAATTCCACGTCGTTCTTCTAAAGCAGGCGATATCACGGGAGGTTTACCAAGAATTACTGAGTTGCTTGAGGCTCGTAACCCTTCAAACCCAGCGGTTGTTTCTGAAATTGACGGTGTTGTTTCTTTTGGAAAAATTAAAAGAGGTAACCGTGAGATTGTTATTGAATCTAAATTTGGTGAGATTAAAAAGTATTTAGTTAAACTTTCTAGTCAAATCTTAGTTCAGGAAAATGACTTCGTAAGAGCAGGAGTACCATTGTCTGACGGTGCAATTACACCAGATGATATTTTAAGAATTCAAGGACCGGCTGCTGTTCAACAGTATTTGGTAAATGAAATTCAAGAGGTATACCGTTTACAAGGGGTAAAAATTAATGATAAGCACTTTGAGGTAGTTATCCGTCAAATGATGCGTAAAGTAAGAGTTCAGGATCCAGGAGATACATTATTCTTAGAAGATCAATTAATTCACACTAAAGATTTTATTGTTCAAAACGATAAATTATATGGTATGAAAGTAGTTGAAGATGCTGGAGATTCAGCTGTATTGAAACCAGGACAAATTATTTCTCCTCGTGATTTACGTGATGAAAATTCATTGTTGAAACGTACTGATAAAAATCTTGTTGTAGCAAGAGACGTAATTACTGCAACTGCAACGCCAGTTTTACAAGGTATTACAAGAGCTTCGCTTCAAACTAAATCATTCATTTCTGCTGCTTCTTTCCAAGAAACAACAAAAGTACTTAACGAAGCTGCTGTAGCTGGTAAAGTAGATGATTTAGAAGGATTAAAAGAAAATGTAATTGTTGGACACAGAATTCCTGCGGGAACTGGTATGAGAGAATACGATAACACTATTGTAGGATCTAAAGACGATTACAATGAAATGATGGCCAATAAAGAAGAATATATTTATTAATTAGGAAACTATGAGTAATCCGAAACAACAACAAGAGCAAATTAATATCGAGTTAGATGAAACTATCGCAGAAGGAATTTATTCTAATCTTGCGATTATAAATCACTCATCATCAGAGTTTGTTTTAGATTTTGTGAGCATTATGCCGGGTATTCCTAAAGCCAAGGTAAAGTCAAGAATTGTCCTGACACCACAACATGCTAAAAGATTATTAAAAGCAATTGGTGAAAACATTCATCGTTTTGAAGTAGCTCACGGCGAGATCAAAGACACTGAACAAGCGCCAATACCGCTTAATTTTGGTCCTGCGGGACAAGCATAATTATAAAAGCCCCAGTAATGGGGCTTTTTTTTGTTAAAATTGAAATATAGAAATCTGTAGTTTGTCCGATTTTTATTTCACTTTATCGAGTATATTTCTTTATGCAATTTTAATGTAATAACTTAGACATTCCGTAATTAGGATAAAAGTAATTTTAGAATATAATGACTTAGTAAGGTTGATTTAATTCAGATTAAAAAAAAGCGCTAATATTTAAATTAGCGCTTTTTTTGTTATTTTTTTGAAATGAAAATTAATCAAACTCTGAAGTAAAGAATAATTTTACAGTTGGATATTTATTTTGAGTCATTTGAATTGTAAAATCAGAATCGGCTAAAAATACTAATTGACCGTATTTATCATGTGCTAAGAATTTTTGTTTGATACGTTTAAATTCTTTAAACTCATCATTTTTAGCATCATCAGGTTTTACCCAACAAGCTTTATGTACTGGGAAGTTTTCATACGTACATTTTGCACCGTATTCATGCTCCAAACGATACTGAATTACTTCATATTGAAGTGCTCCAACTGTACCAATAACTTTACGATTATTCATCTCTAAAGTAAATAACTGTGCCACACCTTCATCCATTAACTGATCAACCCCTTTGTCCAATTGCTTGGCTTTCATTGGATCAGCATTGTTGATGTATCTAAAGTGTTCCGGAGAAAAACTAGGAATTCCTTTAAAACTCATGATTTCGCCTTCGGTTAAAGTATCTCCAATTTTAAAATTTCCGGTGTCGTGCAAACCTACAATATCACCTGGATATGAAATGTCTACAATTTCTTTTTTCTCAGCAAAGAAAGCATTCGGACTCGAAAATTTTAAATTTTTCTTTTGACGAACGTGATAGTAAGGCTTGTTTCTTTCGAAAGTTCCCGAAACAATTTTAATGAAAGCCAAACGGTCTCTGTGTTTTGGATCCATATTAGCATGGATTTTAAATACAAAACCTGTCATTTTTTCTTCTTTAGGATCAACTAATCGTGTTTCGGAATCTTTTGGTCTTGGAGAAGGAGCGATTGTTACGAAACAATCTAGCAATTCACGAACTCCAAAGTTATTTAATGCCGATCCAAAAAATACTGGCTGAATTTTTCCGTCTAAATAATCCTGACGCTCAAATTTTGGATAAACTTCATCGATTAATTCTAATTCTTCACGAAGTTTATCAGCTGCTTTTTGACCAACGATTTTATCTAATTCAGGATTGTTTTGAACATCAGAGAAAGCGATCGTTTCTTCGATATTTTTACGGCTGTCACCACTAAAAAGATTGATATTTTCTTCCCATAAATTATAAATCCCCTGAAAGTCATAGCCCATTCCGATAGGAAAACTCAAAGGAGTAACTTTTAATCCCAATTTTTGTTCCACTTCGTCCATTAGGTCAAAAGCATCTTTTCCTTCACGGTCTAATTTATTGATGAAAACAATCATCGGAATGTTACGCATTCTACAAACGGCAACTAATTTCTCCGTTTGTTCCTCGACTCCTTTTGCAACGTCAATTACAACAATAACACTATCAACAGCCGTTAAAGTTCTAAAAGTATCTTCGGCAAAATCCTTGTGTCCCGGAGTATCAAGAATGTTGATTTTTTTGTCTTTATAATTAAAAGCAAGTACAGATGTTGAAACCGAAATACCTCTTTGGCGTTCGATTTCCATAAAGTCACTAGTTGCTCCTTTTTTAATTTTATTATTTTTTACAGCACCAGCTTCCTGAATTGCCCCTCCAAACAACAATAATTTCTCAGTTAAAGTTGTTTTACCGGCATCGGGATGCGATATAATTCCAAATGTTCTTCTGCGTTGTATTTCTTTTAAAAAGCTCATATTTTGTATAAATAGGTTGCAAAAGTACTATTAATTACCGCTTAATAAAAATATTCACTTCTTAATTTGGGAAGTCTTTCTTTTAAAGAAAAAAATAAGGCTGTTATTATAACAGCCTTACATTAGTCATTTTAAATTACTGATTAATTGACCAAACTGAATATCCTTTTGGAGGACATTGTATTTTTACCCATTTGTCTGCTTGCGTAGTTGGATACCAGGTTGAGTTTCCGGTAAAATCTTTAATTTGAGTATTTGCCCAATTAGTTTCAACCCATCTTTCTTGCCAGGAAGATGAATTATTGATATAAACCACTAATCCCGGATTTCCGTTGTATCCATTTCTTCTGGCAACATATTCATCATTATCAGAATATAAAATTGAAGTTGTACCAGTTGCTTTGTTGTTATGAATCCAGATTAGATTGTTTAATTTGCTCTTATCCAGCCATTCCTCGTAATCTCTATAGAAAATTGTTGGATATCCTTCATGCGTTAAAATATAAGAATACGCCAATAATTTATTTGAAATTTCATCCGTATCATGATTGGTTACAAAAGTTACCGCTTTATATGGATTTCTTTTCCACATCATATCGTCATTTAAAAGAGCCAGATTATTTCCGTCAAAAGCATCATTCATTTTGTAGTAACAAGCAAAATCAAATACAGAACTATTAGCATTATTCGCCCAGTCATTTAATATGTTTACATTAGAATCCCATAATTCACCTACAGAAAACCCACCTACATTTGCATTCCAGTCCCTAACAACCCAAGAACCAAAACCCTTAACGTAATCAAATCTCCAGCCATCAAATTTCATTGTGTTTTTGTAATATTTACCAACTCCATCAGCTCTCAGCCACAACCAATCTTTCACATTAGGAGCTGCGTGGCATAAGTCCGGAAATCCACCAAAACTTCCTTCATCATTATTGCCATAACTATTTTTATAAAAATCATTATAAGTACGTTTAAATTTTCCAGAAGCAACTCCGGTAAAATTTGTCCAGGTATTTGTTCCCGTAAAAGGATTTGCTTCAGATTGGCCACCGCTATTGTGATTAATTACGATATCAGCATATACTTTCATGTTTTCAGTATGTGCCTTTGTAATCAGGCTTACCAATTCGGTTTTAGAACCAAATCTGGTTTCGATAGTTCCATTTTGGTTATAATCTCCAAAATCGAAATAATCCGTTGGATCATATCCCATAGAAAATGCTCCGTTTTGCGCTTTTGAGGCAGGAGGAAGCCATACAGATCCAATTCCGGCATTAGACCAGTCGGTTAATTTAGTCGTAACAGTATTCCACCAGTTTCCGCCCGCAGGAACATCCCAATAAAAAGCCTGCATCATAACGCCTCCACCAGGATTATCAACATATTTGCCTGTTAGGGATGATTTGGTTTCGCCGGTACTAAAAGGTTTTCCGTCATGATGTGTTACATTGATGATTTTGAATTCTTTACTCGCTGCACTTGCGCCATTTTCAGATGTTTCATTGTCAGAACAAGCGCAAAACAATGCAGTAATTGCAAGAAAGCAATAAAATTTCACAAAAGGTTTTTTCATAATAATGATTTGGTTAAGGTTAGATTAATAAAGTTGTAATTGTATCGGATATTAATGGTAAAAGTGAATTATTCTCAATTTTATCACATATAAAATATTAATTACTCATCTAAAGTATGTAAATTTTATTATTTTGTGAATTATAGGAAAATTTTTATATAACGAAAACGTTGTAGTGTTGAAAACTTTTAATTTTAGGAGTAAAAAATTTAAACAATTCCGTCATAAATAAAACCACAATTATATCGATATGAGCTTTATTATTTGGAGATTGTATTTTGAAGTATTTCTGCTGATAAACAACTTCTTATTAATTGAATTTACGAGCTATCCCATAATTTTTTGTTAATAGTATTGCTGATAGTTGTATTATGTAATTGAATTGTTATTTTTGTTCGTTATAAGTTAGAAGAACTAGAAGTTAATTATTTAATGTTTCAGAATAAATTTTTGAAAGAGAAATAAATGAATTGGTAGTTTAAATAAAGTCTAAAGCATTCAAATTAAATTTAAAATAATGTTATTAAAAAAAATTCAGCTAAAAACAATTGATTACAAATTTGGGTTAACAATATGTTTTTTACTTTTTTTCAACTCATTTATTTCAGCACAGGAAATTATTCCGGATGTTGTAGCAGAAAAACCAGTTGAAGTTCCTTCTGGGCAGAGGCAAAAAATTGACGGTATTATTGCAACTGTTGGAGATTATATTGTTTTAGATTCTGATATTGATAAAGGATATTTAGAAATTACCAGTCAGGGAGGTTCTACAAAAGATATTACAAGATGCCAAATGCTTGGTAAACTTTTAGAGGATAAATTATATGCGCATCAGGCTATTCAGGATAGTATTATTGTAAGCGATGCTGAAGTAAGAGGAATGATGGAAGAGCGTCTAAACTATATGATGCAGCAAGTTGGAGACATAAACAAGGTTGTAGCTTATTATAAGAAAAACTCTGTAGAAGAATTCAAAACTTACTTTGCTGATATCTTAAAAGAGCAAAAGCTAGCTTCTGAAATGCAGAAAAAAATTATTGATGCAGTTGAGATTACACCGGAAGAAGTTCGTAATTTCTTTAAAAAAATACCAAAAGATGAATTGCCAACTTTTGGAGCAGAAATGGAAGTAGCACAAATTGTTGTAGAACCAAAAGTTTCAAAAGAAGACGAGCAAAAGGTTATTGACCGATTAAATGGTATTAGAAAAGATGTATTAGACGGATCTAGTTTTGCTACCAAAGCAGTTTTATATTCACAAGACCCGGGATCATCTTCTAGTGGAGGTTTCTATAAAATGACAAGAAAAACTCCTTTCGTAAAAGAGTTTAAAGATGTTGCATTTAGTTTGGCAGAAGGAGAAATTTCGGAACCATTTAAAACCAATTTTGGATATCATATTATTATGGTAGATAAAATTAAAGGGCAAGAAGTTGAATTACGTCATATTTTAATAGCGCCAACTGTTTCTGAAGATGCTTTGAAAGAAGCTAAAGAAAGAATCATAAATATTAGAAAAAAGATTGAAAGTAAAGAAATTTCTTTTGCTGATGCAGCCAGAACAGAATCTGATGAAAAAGAAACTAGAGCAAATGGTGGTACTTTAGTAAATCCTAATACACAAGACACACGTTTTGAATTGACTAAAATGGATCCGACATTATACAGTCAGGTTTCAAATTTAAAAGATGCTGAAATTTCTCAGCCACTTTTAAACACAGACGAAAAAGGTAAAAAAACATATAAGTTAATTACCGTTACCAACAGAATCGAAGAACATACGGCGGATTATGCTAAAGATTATACTAAAATTAAAGAATTAGCATTAAAAGAAAAACAAATCAATGCCATTGCTAAATGGTTTGACGAAAAAATAAAAGATACCTATATCAAAATTATTGGAGAGTACAGAGATTGTACTTTTACAAACAATTGGTTGAAAAAATAATTTTTATTAAATAAATAAAAAGAGTTAGTTTTATGATTTCATAGCGCTAACTCTTTTTAATTTTAAATATATTCATAAATGTCTGACGTAACAGCAATTCATAATTTAGTTCAAAAACGTAACGAATTAAAAACCGAAATAGCAAAAATAATTGTAGGGCAGGACGCCGTTGTAGATCAAATTTTACTTTGTATATTTTCGGGCGGACATGCTCTTTTGATAGGTGTGCCGGGATTAGCAAAAACATTATTAATAAATACTTTGTCTCAGGCATTAGGTTTAGATTTTAAAAGAATTCAATTTACGCCGGATTTAATGCCGTCAGATATTTTAGGAAGTGAAATTTTAGATGAAAATAGAAGGTTTAAATTTATAAAAGGACCTGTTTTTTCTAATATTATCCTGGCTGATGAGATTAATAGAACACCGCCAAAAACACAAGCAGCTTTACTTGAAGCGATGCAGGAACGTTCTGTTACAATCGCTGGTGAAAATCATAAATTAGATTTACCTTATTTTGTATTAGCAACTCAAAACCCAATTGAGCAAGAAGGAACTTACCCGTTGCCGGAAGCCCAGTTAGACCGTTTTATGTTTGCTATAAAATTAGAATATCCTAGTTTTGAAGAAGAAGTGCAAGTCGTAAAACGTACAACTTCTGATGCTAAAACAACTATAAATCCATTATTTACAGCACAGGAAATTATCGATTTTCAACATTTAATCCGCAGAATTCCTGTGGCAGATAATGTTATTGAATATGCGGTGTCTTTAGTAAGTAAAACACGTCCGGATAATAAGTTGACAAATGATTTTGTTAGAAATTATTTAGATTGGGGAGCTGGACCAAGAGCGTCTCAAAATTTAATTTTGGCAGCAAAAGCACATGCCGCTTTTAATGGTAAATTTTCACCTGATATTGAAGATGTAAAAGCAGTTGCAATTGGTATTTTACGCCACAGAATTATTAAAAATTATAAAGCTGATGCTGAAGGAATAACGGAAGAAATTATTATTCAGAAATTATTATAAAACTAACAAAGTTTGCGAAAAGCCTAACATTAAATTGTTAGGCTTTTTTTTGTTTGATTTGAAATTCATATCGTAAAATAATCTTTAATAAAACTTCGATAAAATTTTATTTCAATATCATTGAAAAAGTGAATTTGACGTCAACTATAACGATGTAAATTCTAATTTAGAAAGATTCTTTACTTAAAACAGGCTCAAAATAGGGTTTGTTTATAACAACAAATTTCGACTTTGTTAAAGAAAAGATTTTAAAATATCAATAATTCATTTTTTTATTTCAAAATTGATATTTTCGCAATAACAAGCGATCAAAATCGTTTTTTAACAATAATAATTTTTGAAAAGGCGACTTCTATTATATTTTTTTTAATTCTCGGCTTTAATAGCTAAATTTGCGAACAAAAAAATAAAAATACCTAGAAATACCTCTACTATGAACATTTATAAGGATTACATCCAGGAAATTGAAGAAAGAAAAGGTCAAGGGCTTCACCCGAAACCAATTGATGGTGCTGAATTATTAAGCGAAATCATTGAACAAATTAAAGATTTGAATAATGAATACAGAGAAGATTCTCTTAAGTTCTTTATTTATAATGTTGTACCGGGAACGACGAGCGCAGCTGGTCTGAAGGCTAAATTTCTAAAAGAAATCATTCTTGGTCAATCCATAGTAAAAGAAATAACATCTGCTTTTGCTTTTGAGTTATTATCACACATGAAAGGTGGGCCTTCAATTGAGGTGTTGCTTGATTTAGCCCTTGGTAATGATGCTGCTATTGCAAAAGAAGCAGCAAACGTTCTTAAAACGCAAGTTTACCTTTATGAGGCGGATACAGACCGTTTAAAAGAAGCATTTAAAAATGAAAATCCAATTGCCAGAGAAATTCTGGAAAGCTATGCAAAGGCAGAGTTTTTTACTTCATTACCAGAAGTAGTTGAAGAAATTAAAGTGGTTACATATATCGCTGGTGAAGGAGATATTTCTACAGATTTATTATCTCCGGGTAATCAGGCTCACTCTCGTTCTGATCGTGAACTTCACGGTAAATGTATGATTACTCCTCAGGCACAAGACGAAATCAAGATGCTGCAAGCTCAGTATCCTGATGCAAGTGTGATGTTAATTGCAGAGAAAGGTACAATGGGTGTAGGTTCGTCAAGAATGTCAGGTGTAAATAACGTGGCACTTTGGACAGGTAAACAAGCAAGTCCATACGTTCCATTTATTAATATTGCTCCAATTGTTGCAGGAACAAATGGTATTTCTCCAATTTTCCTAACAACTGTTGATGTTACTGGTGGAATTGGTTTGGACCTTAAAAACTGGGTAAAAAAGCTTGACGCAAATGGTGATATTATTCGTAATGAGAATAATGAGCCAATTTTGGAAGAAGCATACTCTGTTGCTACAGGAACTGTATTAACAATAAATACAAAAACGAAGAAGCTTTATAATGGCGATAAAGAGTTAATTGATATTTCAAAGGCATTCACGCCTCAGAAAATGGAATTCATTAAAGCTGGAGGGTCATATGCAATTGTATTTGGTAAAAAACTTCAAACATTAGCAGCGAAAGTTCTTGATATTGAAGCACCACTTGTATTTGCTCCATCAAAAGAGATTTCTATTGAAGGGCAAGGTCTTACAGCTGTGGAAAAAATCTTTAACAGAAATGCTGTTGGTATCACTCCGGGTAAAGTATTACACGCTGGTTCTGATGTTCGTGTAGAAGTTAATATCGTAGGTTCACAAGATACGACCGGTCTTATGACTGCTCAGGAATTGGAGTCTATGGCTGCTACAGTTATTTCACCAATCGTTGATGGTGCTTACCAATCTGGTTGTCACACAGCTTCAGTATGGGATAAAAAAGCTCAGGCAAATATCCCAAAATTGATGAAATTTATGAATGATTTCGGTTTAATCACAGCACGTGACCCTAAAGCCATTTATCATTCAATGACGGATGTAATTCACAAAGTTTTAAACGATATTACAATAGATGAATGGGCTATCATTATTGGTGGTGACTCTCATACAAGAATGTCAAAAGGTGTTGCTTTTGGTGCTGACTCAGGAACAGTTGCTCTTGCACTTGCAACGGGAGAAGCTTCAATGCCAATTCCGGAATCTGTAAAGGTGACATTTATTGGAGAAATGAAAGGTTATATGGACTTCCGTGATGTAGTTCATTCAACACAATCTCAAATGCTTAAGAAATTTGGTGGTGAAAATGTATTCCAGGGTAGAATTATTGAAGTTCATCTTGGTACTCTTACTGCTGACCAAGCATTTACGTTTACAGACTGGACTGCAGAAATGAAAGCAAAAGCTTCTATCTGTATTTCTGAAGATGATACTTTGATTGATTCACTGGAGATTGCAAAAGGAAGAATCCAGATTATGATCGATAAAGGGATGGATAATCACAAACAAGTTCTTCAGGGATTGATTAATAAAGCTGATAAGAGAATTTCTGAAATTAAATCAGCTGAGAAACCAGCCTTAACTCCAGATGCAAATGCTAAGTATTATGCTGAAGTGGTTGTGGATCTTGATCAAATTGTAGAGCCAATGATTGCCGATCCGGACGTTAACAATGTTGATGTTTCTAAAAGATATACGCACGATACTATCAGGCCTCTTTCTTTTTATGGAGGAGTAAAAAAAGTAGACCTTGGATTTATCGGTTCTTGTATGGTTCACAAAGGAGATATGAAAATCCTTGCCCAAATGCTTAAAAATATAGAAGATTTACATGGTAAAGTTGAGTTTAAAGCGCCGCTTGTAGTAGCGCCGCCAACTTATAACATTGTAGATGAACTTAAGGCTGAAGGAGACTGGGAAGTTTTACAGAAATACTCTGGTTTCGAATTTGACGATAATGCTCCTAAAGGTGCAGCACGTACAGAATACGAAAACATGTTGTACTTAGAACGTCCAGGGTGTAACCTTTGTATGGGTAACCAGGAAAAAGCGGCAAAAGGAGATACTGTAATGGCAACTTCGACACGTTTATTCCAAGGAAGAGTTGTAGAAGATACTGAAGGTAAAAAAGGAGAATCATTGCTTTCTTCAACACCAGTAGTAGTTTTGTCTACAATTCTTGGCAGAACTCCTACAATGGATGAATATACAGCTGCAGTAGAAGGTATTAGTTTGACTAAGTTTGCGCCTTCTAGCAAGCAACTAGTGATGTAATAATACCATTAGTTATAATCATTATATATAAAAAGCCCGAGTGATAAACTCGGGCTTTTTCTTTTCTGGCTCCTCTATTTTTTGTACCTTGTCGTGTTCAAAATAAAAAAACAAAACAATTATAACTTATGGCTTTTGATATTGAAATGATAAAAAAAGTGTATGAGAACATGCCCGGTCGTGTTGATAAAGCACGCGAGATTGTTGGTCGTCCACTTACTTTAACGGAGAAAATTTTGTACAATCACCTTTGGGATGGAAATCCAACGAAGGCGTTTGGAAGAGGTGTTGATTATGTTGATTTTGCACCGGACCGTGTTGCTTGTCAAGATGCAACAGCTCAAATGGCATTATTACAATTTATGCATGCCGGAAAGAAAACAGTTGCTGTTCCTACAACAGTTCACTGCGATCACTTAATTCAGGCAAAAGTGGATGCTGCAACCGATTTGGCCAGAGCAAAAACACAAAGTAACGAAGTTTTCGATTTCTTATCGTCAGTTTCTAATAAATACGGAATTGGTTTTTGGAAGCCAGGAGCCGGAATTATTCACCAGGTAGTGCTTGAAAATTATGCTTTTCCGGGCGGAATGATGATTGGTACCGATTCTCATACTGTAAATGCAGGTGGTCTAGGAATGGTAGCTATTGGTGTTGGTGGTGCTGATGCCGTAGACGTTATGTCTGGTATGGCTTGGGAATTAAAATTCCCTAAATTAATTGGAGTAAAACTAACTGGTAAATTATCAGGATGGACTGCTCCCAAAGATGTTATCCTTAAAGTTGCCGGTATACTTACTGTAAAAGGTGGTACAGGTGCTATAGTTGAATATTTTGGTGAAGGTGCAACTTCTATGTCATGTACAGGAAAAGGTACTATTTGTAATATGGGTGCTGAAATTGGAGCTACAACTTCAACTTTTGGTTATGATGATTCTATGAGTCGTTACCTGCGTTCTACAGGCAGAGCTGATGTTGCAGATGCTGCAGATAAAGTAGCTCCTTACTTAACAGGAGATCCGGAAGTTTATGCTAACCCGGAAAAATATTTTGATCAGTTAATCGAAATCAATTTATCAGAATTAGAGCCACATTTAAACGGTCCTTTTACACCTGATTTGGCAACTCCAATTTCTAAAATGAAAGAAGAAGCGATTAAAAATAACTGGCCGTTACAAATTCAGGTTGGTTTAATTGGTTCTTGTACAAACTCTTCTTACGAGGATATTGCTCGTGCCGCTTCTTTGGCAAAACAAGTAAGTGCTAAAAACTTAAAAACAAAATCTCAATTTACAATTACTCCGGGTTCTGAAGTAGTTCGTTATACAATTGAAAGAGACGGATTTATCGATACTTTCGAAAAAATTGGCGCTACCGTTTTTGCTAACGCCTGCGGACCATGTATAGGTATGTGGGACAGAGATGGAGCAGAGAAAGAAGAAAGAAATACTATTGTTCACTCTTTTAACCGTAACTTCTCAAAACGTGCAGATGGTAATCCGAATACTTTAGCTTTCGTGGGTTCTCCTGAATTGGTAACTGCAATGGCTATAGCCGGTGATTTAGGCTTCAATCCATTGACAGATACTTTGATCAATGAAGATGGAGAAGAAGTAAGACTTGAAGCACCAACAGGAGACGAATTGCCTCCAAGAGGTTTTGATGCCGAAGATCCTGGATTTCAGGCTCCGGCTGAAGATGGTTCAGGAGTTCAGGTTGTGGTAGATCCTGCATCAGAACGTTTGCAATTATTAGCTCCTTTTGATGCTTGGGATGGTAAAAATATTACAGGTGCTAAATTGTTGATCAAAGCATTTGGAAAATGTACTACAGATCACATTTCTATGGCTGGACCATGGTTGCGTTTCCGTGGACATTTGGATAATATTTCTAACAATATGTTGATTGGCGCTGTAAATGCATTCAATCAAAAAACAAATTCTGTTAGAAATCAGTTAACAGGAGAGTATGATGCAGTTCCTGCTGTAGCTCGTGCATACAAAGCTGCCGGAGTTCCATCAATCGTTGTGGGAGATCACAATTATGGTGAAGGTTCTTCTCGTGAGCATGCTGCTATGGAGCCACGTTTCTTGGGTGTTAAAGCGGTATTAGTAAAATCGTTTGCACGTATTCATGAAACAAACCTTAAAAAACAAGGGCTTTTAGGATTAACTTTTGCTAATGAAGCAGATTACGATAAAATTCAGGAAAATGATACAATTAACTTTATTGATTTAACTGAGTTCGCTCCTGGAAAACCATTAACGTTAGAGTTTCTTCATACAGATGGTTCTAAAGATATTATCCTGGCAAACCATACTTACAATGCAGGTCAGATTGGCTGGTTCGTTGCGGGGTCAGCATTAAATTTAATTGCTGCTGGAAAAGCTTAATCTATATGATTTAATTATGCTAAAAACGCTCTGTGAAAACAGGGCGTTTTTTATTTCAGGTAAGCTGCAGTATGATATTTAATAAAAAATAATTATATTTGCAGGATAAAACTTATATATTTCGATTTAATAACGAATTTTATATGTTTTGTTTAATGTAGTGATTTTGAGTTTATTACTTTTAAATCGATTGAATTTTGTTAATTTGAACTTAATAAGTTGTTAAAAAAGACGTTTTTTTTGCATAAAAATGTTAAATTCGCCTTATTAGTAAAAGAATCGTTCTTTTTTTGAGTTTATAAAATGAACTACAAAATTTAAAAAAAAATTCCCCCCAAGAAATGAATTTTAAGTTAGTCGTCATAATGTTGTTTTTAAGTTTAAGTGTTTTTTCACAGGAAAAATATATTAAGCATACTATTTCTAAAGGTGATAATATCACTACAATTGCAAAAAAGTACGGAGTAAAACCTAAAGCTATTATAGATGCAAATCCTAATGCACCTAAAATTTTAAAGCTAAACTCGGTTTTGCTAATTCCCAATACAAATCAAACTACTGTAGCAACAACAAATGAAGTTGCTGTAAATAATACTTCTTCTGGAACACACGAGGTTTTGGCTAAAGAAACGCTGTGGGGAATATCCAAAAAATACAATATTTCAGTCGAAGATTTAAAAAAATCCAATCCGCTTTTAGAAACAGAAGGTTTAAAAATTGGACAGCAAATTATTATTCCATCCAATTCAATTGCAGTATCAGAAAAACCAATTGATGATCTTAAAATTGTAACAGATGTTGAAGTGGTTGTAGAAGTTCAGCCAAAAGAAACTAAATACGCAATTGCAAAAAGATATGGATTGACAGTGGCTGAATTAGAAAGGCAAAATCCATTTATTAAAGGGAAATTACCGGTTGGTTATGTTTTGAAAATTAGAACTTCAAAAGAAAAAGCAGATGCTGCTGCAGCTTTGGTTTCTCCACAAGAAATAAAAGAGACAATAACACCATCGTCAGAAACGCAAATTGCAGAAAATACATCTCCGGCAATTCAAACTGATTCAACGAGTACAATTATAAAAGTGAGTAATCATTCTGAATTAGTCGATCAATTAATTGTAAACGCTACAGAAAATATCGGGACGCGATATCGATCGGGCGGTACTACAAAAGCAGGTTTTGATTGTTCAGGTTTAATGATTTCGACTTTTAGTAATTTTGATATTAAATTGCCCCGAAGTTCAATAGAGCAATCCCGCATTGGAATGAAAGTTACTACTGATGAAGCCCAAAAAGGCGATTTGATTTTCTTTAAAACAAATGGAAGAAGACAAATTAATCATGTTGGAATGGTAGTAGAAGTTGTTGATGGTGAAATTAAATTTGTTCACTCTTCAACTCATGGCGGTGTAATGATTTCGTCAACAAAAGAACCATATTACCAACGAGCTTTTTCACAAGTAAACAGAGTTTTGCAATAAAAGAGAAATTAATTAAAATGTAATTTCTTTTTGAAATCCTCGATTGGAAAAGGTTTATTTAAAAATTCAGTTACATAGTTATTCTCTTTGATTTTTTTTATTTCGTCAGAATCCAGAGTTGACGAAAGTACATAAATCTGATTTTCTTTTTTAAATTCGTCACTTAACTTATCGTATTCTTCCAAAAAATCAAAACCGTTCATTATTGGCATCTGTATATCCAATAGAATAATTAAAGTTTGGTTTAAGTCCTGATGGTTGTATAGCCACTCCAAACCTTCTCTGCCATTGTTAGTGATGTTTATGTCACTATCAAGAGATTTTTTTATAAGCTGTTTGATAACGAGCTGATCGATCAGGTTGTCTTCAATTAATAAAAATACAGGTTTAAGATCCATGATGGTTAGGGATTGTTATAATGAATTTACTTCCGATATTGTTTTCAGACAAGACATAAATATTTCCTCTAATATTTTCAACGGCTTCTTTTACAATGTATAACCCCAGTCCTGATCCTTTGTTTTTGTTTGTTCCAAAATACATTTCAAAAATGTGGTCTTTAAATTCATCTTTAATTCCAATTCCGTTGTCAGATATTTCAATTTTATTACAACCATCAGCAATGTAGGTTTTAATAGCAATAAACATTTGCTGTTTGGTATTGTCGGCATATTTAATGGCATTTGAAAGTAGGTTGAAGATAATAATTTTTAAGCGTAAACTATCACTCTGAATTTCATCTACCAATAATTCTTTTGTAATGGATATTTGGCTGGCATTTTCAAAATGCATTAATTGTGAGATTGCTTCATCAAATATTTCCTGTAAGCTAACAGGCTCCAAGATGATTTGTTTTCGCTTATTTTTAGAATAATCGATAATATCACTAATAAATTGGTCTTGCCTGGCCAGACTCGTATGCATTAAAGTCAAATATTCCCTAATTTGATTAAGGTTGTCTTCTTCTTGGGTAATTTTGATTAATCCTTGTAAAGAGGTTATAGGAGATCTCAAATCATGTGATGCACTGTAAACAAAATGATCGAGTTCGTGATTAACCAATATTAAATTTTCATTTTTAACTTCTATTTCTTTTTTAGAAACAATGAGGCGTTTTACCATTATCGAATAATAAAGGCAAACGCTGCAAATGATAATCAGAATAAAAAAAACATTAGTAAAGATCAGTAAGTCTTTTATTTTGCGTGTTCCTTCGCCTAATGTATTCGAAAAATTGCGTTCATTAATGGTGAGTTTATCACTTATTATGCTAATTTGCTGGAGGAATTTTTGTTGGTCGGCAGCGGTTAATATGTTATGTTTTATTTTGGCATTAATTTGTTCTTCTATAATGAATAATTTGAAGATTAATTTGTCGCCCTGTTCCCATTCGTTAATGGCTTTGGCTAAAAATGAAACCTTCTTAAAATTCACAAATAACCAAACAAGATCGTCTAAATCTTCCTGATGATTTCTGCCAACAAGTAATGCTTTGCGGGCAATTGCATTATCTCCGGCTTTTAGTAATGCAACTCTGGCGGTTCCATCACCTTGTGGAACTTTTAGTTCTTCAAGATATAATTTCCATTGATTTTTGTCTTTAGTGTATAAATAGGTTATTAAATGGCGGGAAGCATCTTTTTGTCCTTTTGAATAATGTGATTCACCATTTACATAAGCTCTGGTTGCAGATAATGTTTTGATGGTAAAAAAGTTAATACAAATTAATAAAGCACAGCAAACAAAAACTATTAAAATAAGTATGAAAACATTTGCAAAACGCAACTTCTTAAAAAATTGGGATTTAGACATAGTTTTCGAGTTTGTTGGTTGATAATCTGATTCTGATTTTTGGTTGTCTCTTGTGGAAAAAAGATATTCCTTGATAATAATCTTTGGAGCGAGATTGTTCTAATTTTTAAACAAATGTTAATAAAAATTTTAAAATTTAACATCATTATATCGCTTAACTCAAAATTAGTAAAAAAATATTACGGTTTTACAAACGGTTTGTTTTTTCTGGTTAATTTTATTTTTTAAACGGATTAATTTTTAATGTATTGATTTTTAGTATTTTGTATGTATTTTAGAGGCTGTCGTTTAAAATTTGAAACAAATTCATTCTTACTCTGGTAGAAAAAGAAGTGCCAAATAAAAAAAGTTTTTGTTTAACTAATAGAGTGAAAAATAGATGCTTTTATTTATTCAATTTGATGCCAAAAATGGGCACAACCATTTTTACATTCTGTATTTCTTCTTTCTGTATCAGTAATTTTAAAGACCCAAAGCAAAGCGGTTATTGTTTTTTTATTTTCAATTTTGGGAAGTGTAAGCAATTTGTTAAATGCAATTCTTGTAGAATAATTTTTTAGAATTACAATTGGAGTATAAGTCGGTTTTAAAGGAATGGTATTTATTGCCTTCTGATAAGTTTCTGAATTGTAGTCGGTTTTATTCGGAATAGCATTAAATATGTAGTTTTTTAATGTTGTAAAAAGTCCTTCAAAATTATATTCTTCATCTTCCAATAAAAGTTTTAACCCAGTCTTAAAGTCAATTTTATCCTGAGCGATTTTGTTTATTATTTCTTCTTTAGAAGTCATTGAATGAAAAATGATGTTTAGCTTTTTAAAGGTTCAGTTTTTTTAATACGGCAAAGGATAATAAGCAAAATAGTAATAATTAGAAAAGGAGCAAAATACTTGATAGCAATTATAAAATCCTCCTGATTTTCACTAACTGTATGAGAAATGGTAAGCAAAGACCAAATGACAACAGAAATTATACTCAAAGTTCTTGCTCTGTTTACCTTTGACTTAAATAAAGAAAACAATGCTGTTAAATTTAGAATGGCACATATTTCTAAAAAGAATCTACAAATTAGAGCTGTTATTCCTTGATAACAAGAGCCTCCTTCAATTTTAAATTTTGCAGGCACAAAAGTGTAAGTGTAAAATGTTACGCCAATTAGAAGTATTGAAAATAAATATATCTGTTGTTTCTTCATTGAATTATTTTTCTTTGTCCAGGAATATTGTTGACTACTTCTTCTGTTTTAATTAGAACTTTTTAAAGATATAATCATCTATTAGAAAAGGAAGAATCATAGTTCCAAATAATAATGAAAAAGTGTAGAGATAATCAATTTTGTGTTTTGGAAATTTTCCAATTTCCGGTTCTCTTTTAAATATTTTGAAGTACAGCGTTCTGGTTATTTTTTGAATAATTAAAAAGATAAAAAGCATTTGCGAACCGAAATAACTTAGATTTCTCATTTCATTATTGGAGTTATCTTCAATTAGAATTCCGGCAATGATCAATAAGATTGAAATTGAAATCCAAATTAGGAATATCTTTTGTTGATTTAATTTTTCGATTTGAAATCCCACAATAACTATTGGAATTATAAAAATTATATAAAGCAGAATGTCAATATTCATTTTTGGTGTTTGTTCTAATTATTAATTCTCTTTTTTATTTCTCAAATGTAAACAATTGAATAATTATAATTTTGGCAAAGAACCGTAAACGCAATTATTATCTAAAAACTTCTAATGAAATGAGGTTTGCGTGAGGGATAGAGGCGGTATCCTTTTGTGAAGTGAAACGGAACAAAAGATATAGCCGAAAGCCCGACCCGGAGGGACACGCCCAAAATATTTTTGCAGCATCTAAAATCTAAAATCTAGAATTTCAGAAAAAAGTATATCTTTAACCAACCCAAAAAACAAAATAATGCAAGAAGAAAACCAGGAAAATTTTAAAAGAGAACTCGGATTACTAGACGGAACCATGCTTGTTGTGGGTTCTATGATTGGCTCAGGAATATTTATTGTAAGCGCCGATATCGCCAGACAAGTAGGATCTGCAGGATGGTTAACGCTGATTTGGCTTATTTCCGGATTAATTACGATTATTGCTGCTGTTAGCTACGGCGAGTTGAGTGCAATGTTTCCAAAAGCAGGCGGACAATACGTTTATCTAAAAGAAGCTTACAACAAACTGATTGCCTTTTTGTACGGATGGAGCTTTTTTGCAGTGATTCAAACCGGTACGATTGCTGCCGTTGGTGTGGCTTTTTCGAAATTTGCAGCTTATCTTTATGAACCATTAAGTGATGAAAATATACTTTTTGAATTAGGCTCTTTTAAATTGAATGCCGCACAAATTGTTTCGATTTTGACAATTGTTTTATTGACTTATATTAATAGTCGCGGTGTTAAAAACGGAAAAATTCTTCAAACTGTTCTTACGATTATCAAAATTTTATCATTAGTAGGTTTAATCGTTTTTGGACTAACGCTTGCAGCAAAAGCTTCAATATGGGATGCCAATTGGGCAGATGCCTGGACAACACGCTCATACAATGCTGAAAGCGGATCTTGGCTACCAATTAGTGGAACGGCTTTGATTACCGGAATTTCTGCTGCAATGGTAGGATCATTATTTTCAAGTGATGCCTGGAACGGAGTAACTTTTATTGCAGGAGAAATTAAGAATCCGAAACGCAACGTTGGTTTTAGTTTATTTCTTGGAACTTTTATCGTAACAATTATTTATGTTTTAACAAATTTGATGTATTTGGCTGTAATTCCACTAGACGAAATCGCAACAGCAAAATCGGATAGGGTAGCAGTAGTGGCCTCTCAATATATTTTTGGAAATATTGGAACGTTGATTATTGCAATTATGATTATGATTTCGACTTTTGCCTGCAATAATGGATTAATCATGGCGGGCGCACGAGTATATTATACGATGGCAAACGACGGTTTATTCTTTAAAAAAGCGGCAGTTCTGAATAAAGCAAGCGTTCCTGAATGGGCATTATGGGCGCAATGTATCTGGGCTTCGGCTTTGTGTCTAACAGGAAAATATGGAGATTTATTAGACTTTGTGATCATCATTGTTTTGATTTTTTACATCCTAACAATCTACGGAATCTTTATTTTGCGAAAAAAAATGCCGGATGTAGAAAGACCTTATAAAGCCTTTGGATATCCGTTTTTACCAATGTTGTATATCGTGATTGCAACTGCAATTTGTATTTCATTATTAATTACAAAATTTTCAACCTGTGGTTGGGGAATTTTAATCATGCTAATCGGAATTCCGGTTTATTATTTTACAAAACCAAAAGAGAGTTAAAGAAAGATGCTAAGGTTCTAAGTTGCTAAGATTCTAAGGATTTTTTCAAGCGATAAAATTTAAGACTTTAAATAGAATAAAAGCGCCTTGTTTTTAAGGCGCTTTGTTTTTTATAAATATGTCTGCTGATACAATTATTTTAAATATTTTGTAAGTTCGGCGGCAGCCTGAAGAAACAAAGTTTTAGTTTGCGGAATTTCGGCTAAACCATTCAATAAGCCAAAATCATGAATTACATCATTGTAACGAATTGTTGTTACAACTACTCCTGCATCGCTCAGTTTACGCCCGTAAGCTTCGCCTTCATCTCTTAAAATATCATTTTCGGCAACCTGAATCAAAGTTGGTGGCAAACCTTTTAACTGCGCTAAACTAGCTTGTAAAGGCGAAGCGTAAATTTCATTTCTTTTTGATGGATCAACATATTGGTCCCACATCCATTGCATCAAAGTGCTGGTTAGAAAGCGCTGTTTTCCATACAATTTATAAGACTCCGTTTCAAAATTTGCATCGGTTACGGGCCAGAATAAAATTTGAACTTTAAACAATGGCGTTCCTTTTTCTTTTGCCATTAAAGCACTTGCAGTGGCTAAATTTCCGCCGGCGCTATTACCTACAATTCCCAATTTGCTTCCGTCAACATTTATTTCATCTCCATGTGCAGCGATCCATTTTGCTGCTGCATAAACTTCATTTACAGGTTGTGGATATTTAACTTCTGGCGAAAGTGAATAGTTTACAAAAACACCAACATAACCGGTAAGTACACTTAAATCGCGAACCATACGCTTGTGTGTGGGATAATCACCCAAAACCCAGCCTCCGCCATGAATGAACATGAAAACGGGTAGTTTTCCTTTTGCTCCTTTTGGGCGAACAATGTTGAGCTTTATTTTATATCCATCGGCAGTAATTTCTTTTTCAGATTCATCGATTCCTGATAAATCAACTTTAAATGCGTTTTGTGCACCAACAAGTACATTTCGGGCATCGGCAACCGGAAGCGATTCTAATGGTGCTCCTCCCGAATTTAGTGGTTTCAAAAATTCTTTTACCGCAGGTGTCAAATGCGGATCTGTTGCGTAATCAACTTGTGCATAGCTTTTCATAGTAGTATTTGCTAAAATAATAAACAGGGTTAATACTATTTTTTGGTAGTCAAAATTCTTCATTATAAAGTGGTTTTAAGATTAATTTTTTATAAGAAACCAATATATATGCCACAGCGAAGAAGTGCTGAAAGAGTAGTGATTATGCTTGTTTTTAGCTTATTTGAAGTACTATATTTCGCTAATTTATTTTAGTTTAGTGAAATTTCGTTAGGAGAAATTGTGAAACAGTAAAATGTAAAAAAGAGAGATTGTGAAGTTGTTTTTCCTGGTGAATTTGTGTAAAAGGTTGCTTTTTTTGCGGTAAAATTACTATTCTGAAAAATCGTTAGTAATTTTTTCTTCTGTTGGTCTCAAAAAGATAAGATATATTATAACAAGTATTCCAAATATTAAAAAATCAGGTTTCAGAATTAATATTATAAAGGCAACACCTTCAAGAATTGCCCAGCGAATAATCGAAGCCGTTTGATAAACAGGTAATTTATCTTCAAGTTTCAAATTTCGATCTACTTGTTTTAATTGTGATTTAAATAGAAAATTAGCCATGATAATGGCTAAAAAAGGTATAATAGCAAATACAATCGACGAAGAATCGATAGTGGGAATTGTTTTTAATTTTTCAACTGAAATTTCTCCTATTACAAAATAAGCAACTATTAATCCTGCACAAAGTGCAAAATGTATTATCTGGAGAGTTTTGATTTTTTCGGTCATTTTGGTTGATTTAAGAGATTGATTTAGTAAGTACTAATATAGAATTAATTATGGTGCAAAATAATCAATTATTAAAAGAGAAAAAACAACAGGAAATCTTAGGATTTGGCGTGAAAAAAAATCTCGCAAACTCATCAGAATCGCAAAGAAAATAAACTTTGCGCCTTAGCGAATTTGCGAGCAGAAAACCATTCGTAGTAAACTTTTGTCTAAACTTTTCGGTTAAAAAACAGTAGATTCAATAGAAGGTTTTATAGTTGAATTAATAATGGTCAAAGTAAGTGGATCTTCTTCTCCGGAAAAGAACGCATCCAGTATTTCCTTAAATATTGGATTTGTATTTTCTGCCAAAGAAAAAAGAGTCATTGACGAACGAAGTTTTCGAGCGTCCAGATCTCCAAAAATACCATCTGCTGATTTTCTTTTAAAAGTCAATAGCAACTCTGATATTTCTATAAGGTGTTTTCCTAAAATAGGATGTTCTAAAAATGCAGAAGCCTCTTTTAGATCATTAATGGCATAATAATTTGCAGTATCGCTGGTGCCCAATCCTTTTAATTGAGGAAAAATGAACCACATCCAGTGTGTCTCTTTTTTTCCTTTTTTGATTTCAGAAAAAGCAGTAAGATAAAGTTTATTTTGTGCATCTAAAAAACGCATTAAATCATTGTTTGAGTAAGCCATTTTGGTATTATATATATGAAAAAAAGGGTGCGAAAGTACTAAAAAAAATACGGTATGCCTAATAAAAGGTTCATACTGTGAGTGTTTTAACTTTTAGAGGAGGAATTTTTGTACACTATTTCTAGTGTGAAAATGTTGTACGTTATCTTCTTTTCGATAAATTCTTCTAAAAGTCAAATTGATTCTGGGTAACACATTTCGGGCTGTTTTGGGAACCTCGTGTTGCCAAAAACTGTTGGTTGTTCCTGCCATTAGCAGAAAAGAACCATGATGTAAAGGAATCTCGACCTGCGGAATATCTTTTCTAAATTTATGACGCAGTCTGAACATTCTCGTCTCTCCAAAAGTCACCGAAGCAATAATCGGATTTTGTCCCGTATTGTGTTCTTTATCACTATGCCACCCCACGCCATCTTTGCCGTTTCGGTATAAATTGAGTAATACGGCATTAAAATCAAGCTGTGTTTCTTTTTCCACCCGGCTTCTTATTGTCAGCAATTCATAAGTCCAGTCAAGCCCATTCGGACTTGATCCGTGATTGTCTTTGTCTTCATACCAGGCAATCATTCTTGGTGCAGTATAAGTTTTATCATAGATTTCCATTTCATATTCTCTCCATTTGGTTTGATGAAGCAGTTTTTCATAAAAACGATCAGATTCTTCTTTAGTGAAGAAATTATCAATCAAAATTAGTTCTGTGTCAGGCAGATTATATACAATTTTACCACGATTTCCAGTAGTAAATAATTCGGTATCGTTAAATAGTGTCATAAGTCAATGTTTAAGTTTATAGCTCTATTTTAAAATTTATTTTAAGAAGTGCTTGCTGAAAAAAACTTTCCGTGGATATTTCTCGGCATAAGCATAAATTAAATGTGTTATATATTGATTGCTTTTATAAGGGGTTATATAATCTTTTATAGCTGATGGTTCAGTAATTGTAATATCAGATGCTATGTAGCCCATTCCGTAAAAATGTCCATTTTCAACCCAAATAAAACTGCGCTCATCTGCCGATCTGCCTTTGTCTATAATAGCAAAAGTGGGTCTGTTACTTAATAAAAATTCAATGGCATTTTCAACCTGATCGTTATGAATCGTCACATCAGGCAATATTTTAATGTCTTGGTTCGGAAAAAATTCGGCTTCTTCCTGTTTAGAATATTTGCAAAATCGTTGATCGATTTCAAACTGTTCGGCCAGATTTCGCAATATATTTATTGCGTCATACAGACTATTAAATTCATGAATGCAAACCTGAAATTTGCTTAGTTTTCCAACTGCCAGATATTTGTATCCGCTGCGGGCTTCATATTGGTAAAGTCCATATTTTGCCTCAAAACGTTTTAATGCTCTGTTGTATGTTGGCCAAAGTGTTTTAATTTCTGTGCATTCTAAGAGCAACGCCATTAGTTCGTTGCCACAAACTTCAAAAGAAATACTGTAGATATCGCGTAAGAAGTTTTGCCTTTGCGGATTAATTTTATGTCCACTAAAATGAGAAGCTACCCGTTTTTTTAAATTAATTGCTTTTCCAACATAAATAACCTTTTTCATCTGATTATAAAAATAATAAACACCGGGTTTTTCAGGCAATTGATTAAAATCGTCAGGCGGAAGATTAGGAGGCAAACGTTGATCTTGTGCTGTTTTCTTGATCATTTTCTCGATTTCGCCTTCATAATCCCATTCCAGTAATCGGGAAAATAATATTGCTGTCGCATCAGCATCACCGCCGGCACGATGTCGGTTTTCTAAATTTATATCTAATGAATTGCAAAGATTTCCTAAACTGTAAGACGAGAATCCAGGTCTTATTTTTCTTGCCGCGCGAACGGTGCACAATTTTCTCGCCGTCCACTTAAACCCCGCCTGTTCAAGTTGATGGCGTACGAAAGAATAATCAAAGTTGACATTATGTGCAACGAAAACGCGATCAGTAAGCATTTCCAGTACTTTCTCTGCAATATCATCAAATATAGGAGCGTTAGCTACCATTTCGTTATTAATGCCCGTTAATGCAAAAATCGAAATCGGAATTTCCTTTTCCGGATTAACAAGTGTTTCAAAGCGATCAATTACATTTTTTCCGTCATGAATAATAATGGCAATTTCTGTAATGCGGCTGCCACTGGCGTTTCCACCGGTGGTTTCGATATCTACTATGGCATATTCCAGCTTTTTCATCTTTATTATATAACGTGAAATCGATTATTTTCTATTATCTTATTAAATTAAAATCTGTGTTAGGTTATCTTTTATTATTAGAATTTTAAACTTTAACTGTAATCACATCTTTGAGAGAAGTAGAAAAATTGGGAGATAATCTGTTCTGCTTCATTTTCCATTGCCGTCCTAAAGACTGCACACCGAATTTGATTTTATTATTACCATAATTTTGGTTCATCTCATCGATAACCTTCATTAAAGGTCGATGTTTGGGATTTGAAGTTTCGAATAAATTAAGCTGCGTTTCACTATTTGGTGTTAAGCCCATTACAATTACACCTGCTTTTTTATAACGATAGCCTTTTTTAAAAATAGCTTTAAATCCTTTTTGGGCAGCTTCATTCAGCTCTATTGTCGAATTGGTTGGAAAATCAGTTGTGATGGTAATACTTCGCGAATAATGTGATGGCTCGTTCTTTAAAAAACTAGTTTGAATAAAAACAGTTACCATATTGCAATGACAATCCTGACGCCTTAATTTCTCTGCACAAGAAGCTGTAAACGTGCTGATTCTTTCTGATATTTCTTCATAAGTAGTATATTTTTTTTCAAAAGATCTCGTAGTGGCAATCATTTTTCGCTCTGTGGCATCTTCTAATTCCAAAGTTGGTTTCCCTTCTAATTCATGTTTCAATCGAAGTCCTACTACAGACATTTCTTTTCTTACCCAGGCATCCGGAAATTGGGTAAATTCATAAGCTGTGTTGATTTTTTTTAATTTAAGTCGTTTGGCGTGTTTTCTTCCAATGCCCCAGACATCTTCAATTTTAGTCCACTTTAATGCTTTAATCCTTTTTTCTTCAGAGTCAATACAATAAACACCTTGCGTACGATCTGCAAATTTTCGGGCAATTTTATTCGCCATTTTTGCCAAAGCTTTCGTAGGCGCAAAACCTATACTAACCGGAATCCCCGTTCCTTGTGTCACTTCTTTCCGCATTTTTAAACCAAGCACATTTAAATCAAATAAATCATAACCTGAAAATTTCAGGAAAGCTTCATCAATACTGTAAATTTCGATTTCAGGAGTATAAGTCTGAAGGAGGTTCATTACCCGATTGCTCATATCGCCATATAACGGATAATTAGAAGAATAAACAAAAATATTTTTTTCCTTAAAAACAGATTCATACTTAAAAGCAGGAATAGCCATTGGTATACCCAGAGTTCTGGCTTCATCAGAACGCGAAATAACACAACCATCATTGTTAGAGAGAATAACGATAGGTTTTCCCCTTAAACGTGGATCAAATACTCTTTGACAAGAAGCATAAAAATTGTTACAATCAACTAAAGCAAACATTTTTAAACGTGTTTTTTATTTCTTATTCTGTCAGTCTGAGCAGAGTCAAAGGGCTTCATTGTGTAAAAGGGCTTCGACTTCGCTCAGACTGACAACAACTTAAAAAGATTTAATACTATGAATCACAATTCCCCAAATCACAAAATTATTTTCCGGAGTTACTTTTATAGGTTGATAATCTTCATTTTCGGCAATAAGCCAGATGATGTCTTTTTCTATTCTGATACGCTTTACAGTAAATTCGCCATCAATTTGGCAAACAGCAATTTTATTGTTTTGAGGCTCCAGACTTTTATCAATAATCAATAAATCACCATCACTGATACCGGCATTTTTCATAGAATGACCTTTTACCCTTGCAAAATAAGTGGTGTATTTATGTTTGATGAATTCTTTGTTGAGATCAATCGATAATTCGATAAAATCATCAGCAGGCGAAGGAAAACCGGCGCTAATACCAACGTCAAAAAATGGCAAATTTACTTCTGAACTTACATCCGGAATGTAGAATTCTATTGATTTCGTGGTATTTATATTCATCAATTTCATAATCACTTCAAAAATTTATTTTTTGCACATCACAAAATTAGTACAGATGATAACATTTTTTTGTATATTTGCTGTTCCAAATTATAACAAATTAATTATGTCCTTATTTTCAGATAATATCAGAGCATTGAGGGTTAAGCATAAAATATCGCAGGAGAAATTAGCTGAAAACCTTAGAATTACCCGTGGTAGATACGTTAAATACGAAGACGGAACTTCAGAAGCACCGTATGATATTTTAAAGCAGATTGCTTTATATTTTCATATGAGTATCGATTTATTATTGTCTGTCGATATACGTAAAATCAATATAGAAAACTTGATAAAATTAGAAGGCAATCGACTTATTTTACCTATACAAGTAGATAGTTTTGGGGAGAATTACATTGAAATTGTATCTCAAAAAGCAAAAGCCGGATATCTTAACGGATATGCTGATCCGGAATATATTGAGAGTCTGCAACAAGTTTCGCTGCCGTTTTTAGGTCCGGGAAAACACCGCGGATTTCCTGTAGAAGGAGATTCGATGCCTCCACACGAAGACGGTTCTATCATCATTGGTCGTTATGTAGAAAGGCTGGGAGAGGTGATGGATGGCAAAACCTATATCCTGATTACCAAAAATGAAGGAATGGTTTACAAGCGTCTCAATAAGAATAAAAAGAATAGTTTGGTTCTGGAATCAGACAATCGTTTTTATCCGAATTATGAAGTAAAAGCCTCAGATATTTTAGAAATCTGGGAATACGAATGCAATATCGGACGCAGTGATAAACGACACGAGCAAACAGAATCGCAAAGTATGAAAGATTTGCTTTTGGAGGTAAAAAGAGAGGTTATGGAGATTAAAAATAATACTTCGAATGCATAATTTTTTTCGCCACGAATTCACGAATTATTTTAAATCAAAATTCGTGAATTCGTGGCGAAAAAAAATCTAAACTTTCAACGAAAACCAAAACGTACTTCCCAAACCTAAATTACTTTCTACGCCAATTATCCCATTTTGGGCTTCAATAAATTCTTTGCTAATCGCTAAACCCAATCCCGTTCCTGATTTCTGGCTTCCTGGGATCTGGAAATATTTATCAAAAACTTTGTCTTTATATCTTGCATCAATTCCTTTTCCGGTATCGATAACCTGAAATACAATCTGATCGTTTTCATTTTTTAATTTGATAAGAATCGTACTTTTTTCAGATGAATACGTAATAGCGTTCGATAAATAATTAATCAAAACCCAGCCTGTTTTTTCGCTGTCTGCTTTTACATCCTGCAAGTTTTCATTGGCATCAATTATGAGTTTAATTTGCTTTTGTTCTGCCTGAACTTTTACCGCTTCAACAGCATAATTTACAATCGCATACGGATTGCTTTTTTCGATATTCAACTGAATATTTCCGGTTTCCAATTGTGATAAGTTGAGTAATTCCCCTGTAATTTTCAATAACCTTTGGCTATCATCTTTAATACTTTCAACCAATTGTTTCTGGTCGTCGTTCATATCGCCGGTTTTAGCATTTTGAAGCAATTGCAAACTCAGTTTTATAGACGCAATTGGTGTTTTTAATTCGTGCGAAACCGTGGCAATAAAATTGGTTTTGGCAAAATCTAATTCTTTAAATAAGGTAATATTTCGCAGAATAATAACATCACCAATATTGATTTCTTTTTCCTCACCCGTTGGTGTTATCGTGATATTGATCGTTTCTTTATCGAAATAACTTTCTTTTCCATTAGCAAAAATTTTCAAGGGTTTCTTTTTCTGCGAATCAGCATCTAGTTCTTTTAAAATTAAGGAACGCATTAAATCATTCGATAAAGCAAGGGCAGAAGCCGATTTTCCGATAACATCTTCCAGTTTTAGACCAATGATTTTCAATGCTTCATCATTGGCAAACAAAATAATTCCTTCATTATCCAAACCAATAATCGGATCGTGCATATTATTAATAAGCGTTTCCAGTCGTTTTTTCTCAAAGAAAAGTTTGTACAAATTACTATTATTATATTCCTGAAGCTTTTGCGCCATGGTATTAAAAGATTTTGCCAAATCTCCATATTCATTATGATTGGTAAAATGCACACGCTCTGAATAATTTTTATTGGCAATTTCCTTAATACTCAGCGTTAATTCTTTAATTGGGTTGGCAATGTTATGAGGTAAATTGATCAGCAAATTAAAGGCGATTAAAAAACACAAAGTTCCCACAATGGCAATCCATAAATTGGCAGTTTCGGCGGTATGTTTGGCGATATCGCTTTTCTGTTTTATGGCATTCATATTGAGTTTCATGATCTCAAAAATATCCTGTCTGATTTGCATTTTTAAACTTTCATCAGAACTGTTTTTTTCTAAAAGAGCAAAGTTTTTCTTTAGACTATCGGTACCTTTTTTCTCTCCGGCTTCGGTAACATTTTTCGTTTGGTTTAAGAGATTTTCTTTAAAAGTAACAATCGCATTTTCTTTATTAGCGTTAATTTCGTCTAATGCCAAAAGCATATTTCTGGAATATTCCAGCGTATTATAATTTGCTTTCAAAATATTTTCAGTATCTTTTTTTATAGAAAAAATATAAAAAGCACTTACCAATGTGAGTATAATTATTAATAAAAATAATAACCCAACTCCCAGATTCAATTTAGTTTTAATTCTCATGATGTTTAAAAACAAGTTTTTTTATTTGAACCATTAAGTAATTAAGTTTCATTAAGTCAAAGCTTAATCTTTCTTAATCTCTTAATGGTTAAAAAAATTTACGATAAAATAACCAGGTCAACATTTGATAATGAAAGCCGATTTAACAAACGCCTGAAAATTGTTGTAGACAAAATTACTTTAAATAAATTCAAATGCGGTTTTCCGATGCAGACAGTTGTAATTTGTTTTTCTTCTACCGCAATTACAATTGCATCGGCAATATTTTTGTGTTCCAATTTAATGACTTCTGCACCTAATTGTACCGCGAGTTTAAAATTATTAATCAAATGGCGTTGTTTGTCTAATGCGATTTTGGTGCTGCTTTCTTTAGGTGTTTCAACATACAAAACATACCACGAACCGTTGTAATAACTTGCCAAACGTGCCGCTTTTCTAATAACAATTTTTGCTGTTTTATCGTTACTGCTAATGCATGCCAACAATTTTTCGTGTTTTAAAGCGTGCAGTTGAGGTACTTCGTTTTCGACTTTTCTAACGACCTGACTTGCAACTTCTTTCAAAGCCAATTCACGCAATTGCAGAATTTGTTCTGATTTAAAAAAGTTGGTTAAAGCTGTTTGAATTTTATCAGCCGTATAAATTTTTCCTTCCTTCAAACGCGCAATCAAATCTTCAGAAGTCAAATCGATATTGACAACTTCATCTGCCAATCGCAAAACATTATCCGGAATCCGCTCCTGAACGTCAATTCCTGTAATACGTTTTACATCCTCATTCAAACTCTCAATATGCTGAATATTCACAGCCGAAATCACATTAATTCCCGCTTCCAGAATCTCCAAAACATCCTGCCAGCGTTTTTCATTTTTGCTTCCTTCAATATTTGTGTGCGCCAATTCATCGACAATAACAACTTCGGGTCTTAAGTTAATTATTGCCTGCACATCAAGTTCTTCAAGCTGTTTTCCTTTATAGAAAATGGTTCGCCGCGGAATCACGGGCAAACCAGATAAAAGTTCATGCGTTTCTTTTCGCATATGCGTTTCGATGTAACCAATTTTCACATCAATTCCGTTTTTCAACAACGAATGCGCTTCCTGAAGCATACGAAAGGTTTTCCCCACACCGGCGCTCATACCAATGTAGACTTTAAACTTTCCTTTTCGTGATTTCTGAATTAAATCCAGAAAGTGCTGTGCGTTATTTTCTTTTTCTTCTTTCATGTTTTTTGCCACGAAGGCGCTAAGTCACAAAGTTTTTTATTTTACCATTAAGATATTAAGTTAATAAAGGCAAAGCTTAACTTTCTTAATATCTTAATGGTAAAAAATAATTTTAATATTTAGAAACTAATCGCCAACGAAGTCGTTGCAAACGTATTCGTATCCGTTGGAACGTTATTTTTTGTGAAGATTTCATCTTTACTCGAAAGATTTCTTGCTTCTAATCTAAACATTACATTATCAGTAACTAAGTAATCAAAGTTAGCTGAAAATCCGTAAGTTTTAAAACCGTTTGGCGTTTCTGTTGCGATAATAACACCTTTTTCATCACTATAATATTCACCTCGCGCTGCTAATTGAATTTTACCCGTTGGTTTATATTGCAAAATCAAAACCGGTGAAAACCAAGTATCATATTTGTCACTATTCTTAGCCGATTGTTGCGAACCAACATCAACACCAGCCGTAATATTTGTTTTATCTGTTACCTTAAATTGCCCGTAAAAATTGTTGAAATAACGCCATTTTTTGTCAATATCAGGTTGTTCATTTCCAACATACGTACTCCAATTCAAAACCACTTTATCAGTTGGTTTATAAGTAATTTGCGTTCCAAAAGCAGGCGTTTGATTTCCTTCAATTTTCTGAATTCGCTGCCAGCCGTTCAAATACATTCCAGCCAAATACCACGCACCAGATTCTGATGTGTAGCCAATTTTTACTCCCGCTTCATAATACGGAGAGTTTTCAGCCAGAATACTTCGGGTTAAAGTCTGGCAATCTTTTCCAATGGCACTTTCAAAACCAATGTGAGAAGGCATAATTCCCGCATCAATCCATAAATTATGACTTTGCGAAATCTTTACACCAACATTAGCTTCATAAACATTTTTCAATAAATCCTGTTCTGCCGACATATTATACTGCGCATAAGTTCCTGCCATTAAAGCAAAGTTCCCGCGAATATTGTCTTTTGAATAATTCACCTTTGCCAAACCTAAATTCAGGTTCACTTCATTGCTTCGGTTATAACTGTAAAAAAATCCCGGACGCGTATGATCTTCCGGTTTCGCAAAATCATAACTGTAATAAACGTCTAAATATCCCGAAAACGTAAACGGACTTTTTGATTCTTCTTGTGCTTGTAAATTGCTAAAACCGAATGCGATTAAAGCTGTAAGTATTATTTTTTTCATTTTTATTGGGGTAAAAGAGTGTTTGTTTTTTCTGTAAGGTTTTTAAAACCGTGTAGGTATTTATTAGTAGGTTTTTAAGGAGCTGTTTCCCGCACCCGAGCCTGAAAGTGCGAATTGGCGAAGCAATCCGTTTCAATCTTTTGTGCGGAACCCCCGCACAAAAGGATTTCCACTACTATCGGGGCTAGGGCTTTTGGGGTAAAAAGGTGTTTTATTCTCCTGCAAGGTTTTTAAAACCTTGTAGGTATTTATTTTATAACGCTTTGTCAAACCCGACAGGTTTTTAAAACCTGTCGGGTTTAAAAACGTATTACTTCAATCCGTCCAAAGCAACATTCAATTCCAACACATTAACCGTTGGAGTTCCCATAACTTTTGGGGTATTAATATTCGCTTCAACCAAAGCTTTTACTTTTTCTTCAGATAATTTTCGTTCTTTAGCAACACGTTTCACCTGAATCAAAGCGCCTGCTGGAGAAATATTCGGATCTAAACCACTTCCCGAAGCCGTAACCATATCTGACGGAATCTCCGATTTTTTCAAATAAGGATGAACAACTAAAAACGTATCGATTCTTTTTTGAACCAAAGCCAGATAATCAGCATTGCTTGGTCCTTTGTTGCTTCCCGCACTTCCGGCAGCATTATAATCCACAGCCGAAGGTCTTCCCCAGAAATAATTTGACTTATCGAATTTCTGACCAATTTTTTGGTAACCAACCACTTTTCCGTTAACCGAAATAGTTTCTCCTTTTCCCTGATTCGGAGCAAATTGTGCAATTCCGTAAATTGCAAGAGGATAAATAACTGCAAACAGAATTACAGTAATCAAGGTGAACTTTAATAGTGAGAATATATTTTTCATTGTTTTTAAAGTTTCTAAGAGACTAAGTCTCTAAGTTTCTAAGATTTTTTTGATGATGTAAACGGTTAAGAATCTAAGGCACTAAGCAAAAAAACTTAGAACCTTAGCAACTTAGCACCTTAGCAGTTACATAAAAAGTGCTACCAGTAAATCAATTAATTTAATTCCGATAAAAGGAACGATTAAACCGCCTAAACCATAAATCAACAGGTTTCTTTTAAGGATTGCACTTGCGCCAATTGGTTTGTAGTCAACACCTCTCAACGCAAGCGGAATCAAGATCGGAATGATAATCGCATTGAAAATTACCGCTGATAAAATCGCACTTTCCGGACTATGCAAATGCATAATATTTAAACCTTGAAGCGCTGGAATTGCAGTTATAAAAAGTGCAGGAACAATAGCAAAATATTTCGCAACGTCATTCGCAATCGAGAAAGTAGTAAGCGTTCCGCGAGTCATTAAAAGCTGTTTTCCAATTTCAATAATTTCAATTAATTTTGTTGGATCATTGTCAAGATCGACCATGTTTCCGGCTTCTTTTGCCGCCTGGGTTCCGCTGTTCATGGCAACACCCACATTGGCTTGCGCAAGGGCAGGAGCATCGTTGGTTCCGTCACCCATCATGGCAACAAGTTTACCAAGGTTTTGCTCGTTTTTGATGTAGTTCATTTTATCCTCAGGTTTTGCTTCGGCAATAAAATCATCAACACCGGCAGCTTCGGCAATAAACTTAGCCGTAAGCGGGTTATCTCCCGTAACCATGACTGTTTTTACACCCATTTTTCTCAATCGGTCAAAACGTTCTTTCATTCCGGTTTTAATAATATCCTGCAATTCGATAACACCCTGAACCTGATTGTTTTTAATGACAACCAATGGCGTTCCTCCGTTTGTAGAAATGTCAATTACTTTTTGAGCGGTATCTTCGGGAAATGCATTTCCGGCTTGTTTTGCAATATTTTTTGCAGCATCCTGAGCACCTTTTCTAATGTTGGTTCCGTCTTTTAAAATAACTCCGGAAGTTCTGGTCTCTGCGGTAAATTTTATTAAAGTAGCACCTTCAATTGATAATTTATTGGCAGTTTCGGCTCCTGCCAGTTCCACGATACTTTTCCCTTCCGGAGTGTCATCTGCTAGTGAGCTTAACACGGCAGATTTTATAAAATCTTCTTCAGTAACTCCTTTTGCAGGATAAAAATTGGTTGCTTTTCTGTTTCCAATTGTGATGGTTCCGGTTTTATCCAAAAGCAATACATCAATATCTCCGGCAGTTTCAACCGCTTTTCCTGATTTTGTAATTACGTTGGCACGCAGCGCTCTGTCCATTCCTGCAATACCAATTGCTGATAACAAACCGCCAATTGTGGTCGGAATCAAACAGACGAATAAGGCAATAAAAGCTGCGATTGTAATTGGCGCATTAGCATAATCTGCAAATGGTTTTAGCGTAACACAAACAATCACGAAGATTAAGGTAAATGCTGCCAATAAAATAGTCAGGGCAATTTCGTTTGGCGTTTTCTGGCGGCTTGCACCTTCAACCAAAGCAATCATTTTATCCAGAAAGCTTTCACCTGGTTCTGATGTTACGATTACTTTAATTTTATCAGAAAGCACTTTTGTTCCTCCGGTAACGGAAGATTTATCACCACCGGCTTCGCGAATTACAGGAGCACTTTCTCCGGTAATGGCACTTTCGTCAATGGTTGCCAATCCTTCGATAATTTCTCCGTCAGTTGCAATTAAATCGCCAGATTCACAAACGAAAACATCTCCTTTTTTCAATTCAGAAGAACTGATGTTTTTGATTTCGCCGTTAGGTAAAACTTGTCTTGCCGGAGTTTCTTCACGTGTTTTTCTTAAACTATCTGCTTGTGCTTTTCCTCTGGCTTCGGCAATTGCTTCGGCAAAGTTGGCAAACAAAAGTGTTGCTAATAAAATTAAAAACACAATTAAATTATAAGTGAAACTGCCTTGGTCTGTCGCGCCCATTAAAATGGAAATACAAACGGCAAGCATAATAGCAGTTCCTATTTCTACGGTAAACATTACCGGATTTTTGATCATCAATTTTGGATTAAGCTTCACAAAAGACTGCGCTAAGGCTTCTTTTACCTGTTTGCTTTCAAACAATGATGCGGATTTATTAGTTGTCATTTTCTTGTAAAAAGTTAAATGTTATTTGTTAAATGTTATGCACTAAAAACACATAGATTATAGAACATAGCCAGCGGTTTCAACCGCTGGGACGCAACGTATGTCAGAATCTTTGTTCCCGCAATTCGTTTCCCGTGGTTGAAACCACGGGCTATGTTTGAAATATTTTGCGTTTATGTTTTATGTGTTTAAAAATATTTGCTGCATTTTTATTTGATTGTAAAATATTCTGCCAATGGACCTAAGGCCAAAGCCGGGAAGAATGATAAAGCAGCAATAATTGCGATTACGGCAAAAACCATAACTCCAAAAATGGTAGTATCAGTTTTTAAGGTTCCCGCACTTTCAGGAATGTATTTTTTATTAGCCAATAAACCTGCGATTGCCAATGGACCTATTATCGGAATGAAACGGCTTAATAGTAAAACAATTCCCGTAGTGATATTCCAAAACGGATTGTTGTCTCCCAAACCTTCAAAACCAGAACCGTTGTTAGCAGCACTCGAAGTATATTCATATAACATTTCTGAGAATCCGTGATTTCCCGGATTGTTTAACCAGCCTGTGGCGTTTCCGCTAAACCAATACCCCATTGCTGTGTCATGTGCAGCAAAATAAGAAGCTAAAGCTGTTCCGGCTAAAATCAATAAAGGATGAAGAATAGCAATAAAAGCGGCAATTTTAACTTCCCGTGCTTCAATTTTCTTTCCTAAAAATTCAGGAGTTCGACCAACCATTAAACCGGAAATAAATACAGCCAAAATGATAAAAATGTAGAAGTTTAAATAGCCAACGCCACAGCCTCCGTAAAAGGCATTAACCATCATGGCTAACAACTGCATAGCTCCTGAAAGCGGCATTGAACTATCGTGCATACTGTTTACAGAACCCGTAGAAATTACCGTTGTGGCAATACTCCAGAAGCCTGAAATAGCCGGACCAAAACGAACTTCTTTTCCTTCCATCGCTCCGGTTGTTTGAGCGATTCCCATTTTTTCGATAGCCGGATTTCCGTTAAGTTCGGTCATAACTGTTGGAATTACCAATAGTAAAAAACCAACCGTCATTACACCAAAAATGATATAGGATAATTTTCTTTTGTTAAGGAAAAATCCAAGCGCAAAAATCATTGCAAACGGAATAATTAATTGTGCCCAAAGTTCAATTGCATTCGTTAAATAAGTTGGGTTTTCTAAAGGATGTGCTGAATTGGCTCCAAAAAAACCTCCTCCGTTTGTACCTATATGTTTAATAGCAATAAACGCTGCCGCAGGTCCTCGGGAAACTTCAACATTGTCTCCTTGTAAAGTGGTAATTGCATCTTTGCCTTCAAAAGTCATAGGAGTTCCGCTAAATAATAGAGCAACTGCTACAATCGCAGAAAGGGGTAATAAAATGCGAGTACAGCTTTTGATGAAATAATTGTAAAAATTACCCAATTTGTCGGTTGTTTTTTCTCGCATTGCAGTGAAAACCATTGCTGCAGCGGCCATTCCTATACCTGCAGAAACAAATTGCAGGAACATTAAAACCATTTGCGACAAATATGAAAGTCCGGTTTCGCCTGAATAATGCTGTAAATTACAGTTTACAACGAACGAAATAGCAGTGTTAAATGCTAAATCAGGCGTCATGGATGGATTATTATCAGGATTTAAAAATAGTGATCCCTGAAAAAGTAAAACAAAAAAGCAAAGAAAGAACCAAATCATATTTACACTTAAAAGTGCTTTTAAATGTTGTTTCCAGTTCATTTCTTCTGTGGAATTAATTCCACTAATTTTAAAAATAAATTTTTCAATTGGATTGAAAATCGGGTCAAGAAAAGTTTTATCTCCCAAATAAACCTTAGCAATATATTTTCCCACGGGAATCGCTAAAACTATCGAAATGATAAAAATACTAATGACGCCAAATAATTCTGTGTTCATATTTTGTTTGTTAGAAATTAAATAAATTTTAGACTTTTATAAAAACATAATAAGTGTTACAAAGGCTAATGTCCAGGCCGCAAATACATATAGTAGCAGCTTTTTTGGGGATTGTGACTTTTTCATTTTTCAGAATTTTTCTGGTTTGATTAATACATAAACCAAATAACCAAAAACGGCGATGGAAACAATAAATAGTGCTGTCATGATTTAGATTTTTTCGAAGAATTCAACAGATTTGAAACAAATAGCAAACAGTAAAACTGCCAATGCGAGTAAAAGAAAAGTGATCATAAGATTATTTTAGAGTTCAGATTTTAGATTTTAGATTGTCATTCGATTAAACGATTAAACAATTAACCGATTAAACTTTTTATACGCCCGAAGTATTAACTTGCTTGATATATTCCGCTTTAAGCGTTTGAGGAAAAAGATGAGAAATATTGCAGTGACGCATTTCCATAAAAGAGGAGACGGAGAAAATGTAGACATTTGAAATCGCATTTTTGGTTTCAAAACTTCCTGTAATAAATAACCGTTCAGCAAGTGCCAGACATTTTTTGGCTCTCACAATATTTCCGGAAATAATAGATTTTTTAGTAATCTCGGCAAAGCGTTCGGCTTGTTTGTAGATTGAGGTGACTTGATTTTTCATTTTGAATGAATTTTTTTGTTCTTCCTCCTTATGCCAAAATATGTTCCGAAAAAGTAAAGTTGTAGGTAAAGTGTTGTAAATAAAAGGAATGTGGTTTTGTGCCAAAAAACAGGCATAAAAAAAGCCTATCAAAATGATAAGCTTTTATTGAAATGATAGGGATTTAATTTTAAAATTTGAGTTCCGGAGGAACGCCATATTTATAGAAAAACATAGATTTGTTGTTAGAACCCCATCGGGGTGACAAATTTAGCAACCCAGATATATCATCGCTCCGCTGGAGCTTTGTGTAAAACAGATTAAATTGTCTATAAATATTTTGCTCCGCTGGAGCTTTTAAATGGAATTTGGAATTTATCCGGATAACTATCGAGATTGGAATTTTATTTTTTTTATTGAATACTATATTCTTCTAATTTTCGATACAAAGTCGCAATTCCAATTTCCAGTAATCTTGCCGTTTCTGCTTTATTACCTTTTGTATAATTTAAAACTTTCTGAATGTGCAATTTTTCAACGCTTTGCATCGAAAAAGCCGACATTGATTTGGTTGCTTTTTCAGGTTGATGCTGCATTTCATAAGGTAAAACATCTGAAGTTAGAGTGTTTCCATTATTCAGAATAACAGATCTTTCAATCACATTTTTAAGTTCCCGAATATTTCCCGGCCAGGAATAATTTTCTAATTTCTGAAGAAAATCATCTGAAATATTTAATGTTTTTTTATTCGTTTTTTCAGAAAATTGTTTGACAAAATAATTTGTTATTGACGCTATATCTTTAACTCTTTCTCGAAGCGGCGGCAGTTTTATTTCGAAAATATTCAAACGAAAATACAAGTCAGAACGAAAACGGTGTTCGTCACTTTCAGTTTTTAAATCCCGGTTTGTTGCGGCAATTAATCTGAAATTAGATTTTTTTGGAGTTGTATCACCAATTGGTATGTATTCACTGGTTTCCAGAACACGTAATAATTTGGCCTGCAGTTCAATTGGCATTTCTCCAATTTCGTCTAAGAATAAAGTTCCGCCATTTGCTTCTTCAATAAAACCTTTTTTATCTTTTAAAGCTCCTGTAAAAGCTCCTTGTTTGTGTCCAAAAAGTTCGCTTTCCAGAATTTCTTTGCTAAAAGTACTACAGTTTAAGGCCACAAAAGATTTTCCGACACGATTACTATTTTCATGAATTGCTTGTGCAAAAACTTCTTTTCCGGTTCCGGTTTCGCCCGTTAGTAAAACAGTCGAATCGGTTTTGGCGACTTTTTTTGCCAAATCAATAACCTGTTCAATTCCTTTTGATTTTCCTATAATAGTATTAAACGAATATTTATCACCTATGCGTTTTTCAAGCTGTTTTACTTTTTTTTGTAATTGTACTTTTTCTACAGCTTTATAAAGAAGCGGAATAATTTTGTCGTTGTCATCGCCTTTTACGATATAATCAAAAGCACCGTTTTTCATGGCCTGAACACCATCAGGAATATTCCCAAAAGCGGTAAGTAAAATAACTTCGACCAAAGGAAAACTTCCTTTTATGTTTTGCAGAAAATCAACGCCGTTTCCATCCGGTAATTTTACATCACACAAAACAACATCAATATCTGTTTGTTCGAGTTTTTTAAAACCTGATTTCAAATCTTTGGCTTCAATAACTTCAAATCCTTCCGATTTTATAATGCGTGCCAATAGACTTCTAAGTTTTTCTTCGTCGTCTATAATTAAAATTTTGTGTATCATTTGAGGAAAAGGTTAAAATCGAAATTCATTTTAACACTACAAATTTAGGTTTTAAATTACTTTTCTTTTTTGATTCATTGGAAATTCTTGTGAAAATTCAATTTTTAAAATAGTTCCGTTATTGTTTTCCATCGAAAATTTGGCTTCTAAATCGTCACTTAAACCTTTTATCAGACTCATTCCAAACGAATTTAGTTTTTTGGCACTAAAATCAGTATCAATTCCAATTCCGTTATCCGAAATTGTTAGTAAATAATGATTCTCAGTTGTTGCTTCAAGCGTTACATAAATCATCCCGTTTCGTTCATCAGGAAACGCATATTTGATAGAATTGGTAATGGATTCATTCAAAATAAGTCCAAGCGGAACGGCTTGTGCTACATCTAATTCCAGTTGATCTATTTTTAATTCAAATCTGATTCTTTGCCCAAGCGAAAAAGATTCCTTTAGATATTCAACCAGTTCTCTAATATAATTCGGCATATTAATCGTCGAAATATTTTCAGAATTATATAATTTTTGATGAATCAATGACATCGAATGAATTCTGTGCTGACTATTTTTTATTGCCGACAAAGCCACATCATTATCCAAATATGCCGATTGCGAATTTAAAAGACTGATAACCGTTTGAAGATTATTTTTTACACGATGATGAATTTCTTTCAGAAGCCATTCTTTTTCATCCAATAAATGCCTAAGATTTATATTTTTCTGATTGATTTCTTTTTCCTTAAGTTCTAGTTTTGCATGATTTCGTTGTTTTAATCGGTATCTGTTGTACAATAATCCAATTGTAATAAGTAATAAAATCAAGCTCCAGATCGAGACACTATTTAAAAGTTTAGATTTTTGCAATTCGCTTTTTTGCAGTTTATCCTGATCGTTTAAAAAAATGATTTTTTGCTCTTTATTAGCCGTTTCATATTGAATTTTAAGTTCATCTATCTGTTTGTTTTTATCAACTCCATGAACAGAATCATTTATTTTTTTATAATTTTTAAAATGTGCTAAAGCATCTTTATAGTTACCATCAATAGAATCTGTTTTATACAATAAAAGCTGTAGAGCTTCTGAATTGTAGTTTTGATTATAAGTCTTGGAAAGAGCAAAAACTTTGTCCTTATAATGCCTGGCGCTGTCGGGTTTATTGATTCTGATATAAAACAAAGCCATTATTGTATATTGATGAATAACTTCTCTAAAAGTTTCCGGCGCTTTTAGCTGTTTTGCATAATAGTCGGTTTCTTTAAAATATTTTTCGGCTTTAGCAAAATCTTTCAGCACTTCATAACAATTAGCTTTTATGTAAGCAACAGACATTTTATCAAAAGTACTTTTAGGAGGAAATTCTGCGGTTATAGAATTGATGTAATCAACAGCTTCTTTAGTTTTTCCTTTTAATGATAAAGCAGCTACAGCACTAAAAAAACTTTTATACCAAGTACCGGTATTAATTGTCTGCCGACCGATTTCGATACTTTTTTTGTATAAGTCCAACGCTTCCTGATGATGACCGTAATGATTATAAACATCGCCCAGGCGCATATAAAAGACGTCCCCAAAAGTATAATCCTTTTCAGCTTCCATTCTTTTTACACTTTTTAAGGCATAATATAAAGCAGTTTGTATATTGTGCTGAAACAATTCAATATAAACAATTGTGGTTTCTGCAAATTGCTGATGTGCAAAGTTAATTTTTCGCAGATCGGCCAAATTTTGGTAGAGTCTCTTTTTAGCTTCGTTGATTTTTCCTCCCCAAAAATAAATGGTTGTAATTTTCATGTAATTTTCGATCCTTTTTTCTTCTAATCCTAAAGAAGCATAAAGCGAAACAGTTTCTTGCAGAATTTTTTCTTTTTCAGGATCTAAGTTGGATAAGAGAGTTCCATAAGCATCCAGAGCATCAGCAAGACCTGGTTTATCATTTAGTTTTCGGCATTGGGTAATAACCTGCAAAAAACATTTTTTTCCTTCAGCCTGATTATTAGCCTGAAAATAATATTTACCTAATAAGAGTAAACTTTGATGTTGCCATTTTTTTATTTTAAGTGTATTACTCAAATCAAATGATTCTTTTGTATACAAGAATGCATTTTGTAAATCGTCGGGTTTTGTACCAGGTTTAAAAAGATAAAAATTTCCTAGTTGAAGTAATAATTTAATTCGGTCTTCATTTTTTGATTTTAGAAGTAATTTTTTAACTGCATTAACTTTTCTCTTTTCAATTAAATCATTTCCAATCAGGTAAGAGCCATCATTAAATCCTTCATCATAAGCTAACGAAACAGGTAATTTATAAGCTTTACAAGCCAAAACAACAGCGCTGTCTGCATCTATTGCACCTTGATTTGAATTATACAAATACATTGAGCTGGCCTGAATGAGCAATCTTTTTTTCTTTAAATCATATTTAGCGACTGAAGGTGAATTTTGTGCCAAAGATGGAAGAATAATGAAGAATAAAAAATTGAGAGAATAGAATTGCTTCATAATTTGGTGAGAATTAGTTTTTTGGAAGTTTTCGGAAACAAATATAAAATAAAAGACATGTGGTCTTGTGAAAAAATATGAAGAAAATTCACATTAAAGTTGTTTTTGATGATTTATATTTGGTAAAAATGTTATTTTACTTGCAATAATTAACTAATTTTATACCAATAAATTACAGGTTTATAACACTAAAAATGCCACAATTATGAAAACGGTTTCTGAGTTTCCCAATAATTCATCTCAACCTACTTTAAAAAAGCGAATTTTAATTGTTGAAGATCAATTTATTGAGGCTCATGATTTGCAGTTAATTCTCGAAAAAGCAAATTACGAAGTAATCGGAATTTCGCGTTCTGTTGATCAGGCTTTGGAACAAATTCAAACGGAAAAACCGGATTTGGTTTTTGTGGATATTATGTTGAAAGGAAGCAGAAACGGAATTGAACTGGCTCAAATTTTAAAAGAAAACCATATTAGTTTCATTTATATATCTGCCAATTCAAGCAAAAGTATTTTAGATCAGGCCAAAATTACCCAACCTTATGGTTTTATCGTAAAACCATTTCGTGAGCAGGACGTTTTAACAACACTGGAAATTGCTTTTTATCGTCAAGAATATAGTTTAGAATCGCAATTAATGCAGCAGTTTCAGTTGCAGAATAATATTGCAGAAATTATAAAATTAAATCTTAAATGGGAAAATGCTTTGTTGGCATTTGCAAAAGTGGTACAGACTTTTATCTCTTTTGATTATTTAGAAGTTGGTTTTTTAAATACAACGCATTATGCAAATCTTGGCGTCATGCGTAAAAATGTAGATGATTACCAGATTATTAATCCCGAAAAGTTTTCAAAAATTGCAGATATTTCTATAAAAGAATTAGACGAGACTTATAAAAAATCAAAAATAGATTTAAAACCTGTTGTTTATAGTGAAGAATCTTTAATCAATAATTTTCAGGTTGCGCCTATAAAAGGTCTGATAGCGCATAATTTCGGAATTAAATCTTATTTGGTTTTTCCTCTTTCAATTGCAGCAATTCAAAAATTTCATTTCACTTTTTACAGTCGAAATTTTAATGTTTATTCTCCCGAAAATATAGCAGTTTTGAGTAATCTTGAAAATACATTTGTTCAGTTTATTACTAAAATGTATCCCAAAACAAATTCAGACTCAGACCAAAAAGAAACAATTATTAAAGAAATAAAACCAATTAATAAATCAGTTGGTTTTGAAGGGATTATTGGAAATAGTTCTCAAATGATTACTGTTTTTGATTACATTCGAAAAGTAGCACCATCTGACACTTCAGTTTTAGTTTTAGGAGAAAGTGGAACAGGAAAAGAGAAGATCGCTCAAAGTATTCATACATTGTCTCCAAGAAAAAATAAGCCTTTGGTGATTATAAATTGTGGTGCAATTCCAGAAAATCTGGCCGAATCATTGCTTTTTGGCCATGAAAAAGGCGCTTTTACCGGAGCGATGGATAAACGAATTGGTAAATTTGAACTGGCCGATGGCGGAACAATTTTTCTGGATGAAATAGGAGAAATGCCAATGGAACTTCAGGTAAAATTATTGCGCGTTTTGCAGGAAAGAGAAATTGAAAGAATTGGAGGAGCATCGCCTATAAAAATAGATGTTCGAATAATTGCTGCAACCAATAAAAATTTGGAAGAAGAAGTAGCTGCCGGAAGATTTAGAATGGATTTGTATTATCGCCTGCACGTTTTTCCGATTATAGTTCCGTCGCTTAAAAAACGAAAAGAAGATATTCCTGAATTAGCGAATCATTTTATAAAAGTATACAGTGAAAAAATGGGACGAAAATCTCCATTACTTTCAGATTTTGCATTACAGCAAATTACAAACTACAATTGGCCGGGAAACATTCGTGAATTAGAACACGTAATACAAAGAGCTATTTTGCTGACAGACGGAAACACAATTAAAGAGATGGAATTTTCGACATCTTCAAAAATGCATGCAGAACAAGCAAGCGAATCATTTTCGATCAAAACCATTTTAGAAAATGAGCGAGATTATATTTTATATATTCTGAAAAAATGCAATGGAAAAATATCCGGAATTGGCGGAGCTGCTGAAATCCTGGATATTCATCCATCGACATTAAATTCAAAAATCAAGAAATTAGAAATTAAAAGAGAAATGAATTAGAATAAAAACAGACACAGATTTGCAAATTTTTACTACTTAGTTGGTGAAATAAGATCTAATCTGTGGCAAAAAACTTTAGTTAATTTCCTTTTCGTTATCCTTAATAAAGGTGTCTGTATTTTTTAAATACGGATCAACAACAATAAGTTGAGGTTTGGTTTTGAGTTTAATTTTCCCTTTAACTACATTATTTTTTATTAAAAAAGGATAAGAAAACAATTTACCATTTTCATCGTAAACACCAATATCTATTATAGAATCATTTTTAATCAGTTTTCGTTTTCCGGTTGCATTCTCAGAATATTTTTTAGAATTTACTTTAAAAGAAATTTCATAAAAATTATTCTTTTTATTGCTTTCAACCGAAACGACATTTGATGAATAGGTAATAATTTGTTTAAACATTTCATCTAATTTGTAATGCAATTTTTGATCAGTTACCGAATGAATTTCTTTTAATAAATCTTCAGAATCAGGAATTTGGTTTGGATATTTATAATGATTTAGAAAATTTTTTAAGGCAAGATTTAATTTTTTCTCTCCAATTAACATTTGCAATTGATGCATTACAAGCATTCCTTTATCATAAGGTAAATGCGGTGTATCATAATTTGTTTTATAAAGAGGTGTTTCCGGATCATAACTTCGGCTGCTTAAATACAAATCCAGATGAATTTTTAAAGTTTCAAGAGCTTTTTCTACACCATGTTCTTTTTCATAAAGCATTAGTTCAGTGTATTGCGCTAGTGTTTCTGTTAAAATCCAGCTGCCTTCTTTTTGTTCCGGACTAATTTGTGCATTTCCCCACCATTCGTGCGACAACTCATGTGCAGTTAATTGATTGATAACATCTTCCTTATCTTTATGGGAAAGGTCGCTGTAAAAACCAAAATTCTCTTTCATAAAAACCGTCGAAGGATATGAAGTTGCTGCAAAACCATCGGCGAAAGCAGAAACTTCGGCATAACGGATTGTTTTATAAGGATATTTTCCAAAGTTGGTTTGACAATAATCTAAAGTATTTTTTACATCTTGTATTAATTTCGAAACATTTTTAAAATGTCTTTTGTCATAATATACTTCAATTGTAACTCCTTTATAATTTGTTTTTTGAATTTGATATTTAGCAGAAGAAAAAGCAAACCGAAACGGAATCTTCCCATTTGATTTATAATGAAAATAATTGCGATTGTTTTTTGTCCATTTTCCAATTAAATTACCAACACCAATTGCCGTTTGATTTTGAGAAGTTGAAACCACAGCATCATAATCAATAAAATTGTATGGACTGACTGTTTTGTCTTCGAGTTTTTTTAGCGGAGTTTGAGATTTCAAATACCTTTTTAAACGTTCCTTTTTACTGCTGATTTCATTCGCATCCTGATAACCAAAAGTTGGGTAATAACGACTTATTCGCATAAAAGAACCATTTTCTATAACCGAATTAAAAGAAGTATGACCTTTAAACGGCGACCAGCCTGATTTAAATGAAAATGAAATTTCCATTTTTTGATGAGGTTTAAGCGGTTTTGCTAAACGATACCAATAATGATTGAATTGAGAAACGTCGTTTAATTTTACAGCATTCGGAATTTTGATTGAAGTTAGTTTTGAATTTCGATCTATATATAGGAGTAAACTATCAATTGCTTTTTCAGAATTATTAATCAATTGATATTTCCCAGACACTTCATAACGATTTTCTGCAGGAAACAAAGCAACATCACTTTTAACGGAAGTTATTGTTGGTTGAGGTAAATCAATATATTTTTTAAATTGTAACTCATATTGTTCGCTCCAATTGTTGTGATCTTCTTCAGTTAAATACGGATATTCAATATTGGTTTTATAAAACAGAAAACTTCCAAAACCAATAAAAAGAAGAATTGCCAAAGTAAAAGTTGTTTTCTGAAGTGAATTCAGCGAATGTCTTCGAAATGATTTCAGGATGGAAGTATTTCTTTTCCATAAAACACCAGTTAAGATTAGTAAAATTAAAGCCAGTCCAAAATTGTACAACATCGAAACATGAAACGAAATAGGATATTTTCCAAAACCATTCAAATCAAAATACTCTCTTTCAAAAGGATTTCCAAACCTTAATAATGGATGCGAAATCCCTAACTGTTCCCCAATTCCGGTACTTATCAAAATCGTAATAATAACCGCTGCCGAAAGGCCTAAATATTTATTAGGTATAACAGTTTGAATAAAAACGATTAAAACAGAAATCAATAAAATAGGCAAACCTAAATAATAAAATAACGAAAAATAAAGTCCAAATTCTATAGGAGCATTGGCATCAACGATTTGAAAACCACAACCAATTAAAATACTTAAAGCAATTATAATAAGCGGAATTGTAAAAAATGAAATAATTTTTGCTGTTAAAACGACCGTTTTTTGATGAGGCGTTGTGTTTTCCAACATTTCAAATCGAGATGTTTCACTTCGGTTTATCAATTCATTACTATAAAAAAGCAAAATGATAATTAGAATAAAAGGTAAACGATCCATAATTGTGCTAATCATCAAAGCTGTATTCGTAATATTTTGTGCCAATCTGATTCCGCCATCAATCTCATCTGAAATTTCAATTAAAAGCAATCCTGAAAATAAAATAACTATCAATAGAAACGGAATTCCTTTTAAAATTAAGGAAACATCCATTTTAATGTAGCTTTTTAAAACTAGAAAATTATGTTTGAAAGTTCTAAATTCGATATTTTTTGGTGCTTCTGTAGAAAATGAAAGAGATTCAATTTTTAAAACCTTAAATGATTTTACCTTTTTAGTTTTCGTTTTTCGGAAAGGAAATAATTTATAAGAAAGAAATAATAGAAGAAAGGAAACATTTATCCATAGCATTCTATTCAATAAAAAATTACCGGATAATTCCAGAAGATCATTATTCTTTTGAATTGAAGTCCAATATCGTGTTTGTTCTAAAAATGCCGCCAATCCAAACGGATCTATTTTTGCCGCAAAAGACATCGCCGCTGCAGACGAAGGAGAAGCATTCGCAAAAATAGGAGAGTTGGAGAAAAGCGAACCTGCGATATATAAAATGTAAATCAGAAAACCGCCAACATAAATAAAGAGTTTACTTCTGGTTAACCAAGCCAAAGTCGTTAAAATAGAAAGACACAATACGATATTAGGAATCACCAAAACCAAATACGGCCAAAAATAATTCAAAATAAAGAATGGCCCAATTTCATCTTTTGAAAGCCAGGGCATCAAATGACCAATCATCATCCCGATAATAAACATGCCAAAAGAAATAACAGTTATGCCAAAAGCGACAATAAATTTACTTCCTAGATAATTGAACTTAGAAATAGGAGTGGTGAAGATAATGGAGTCGAATTTGGTTTCATATTCTTTTAGAAAATTCTGCGCAACCTGAAGTGTTATCGAGAATATCGTCGTTAAAGAAATCAAACCAATTGCATAGGTCAAAACATAAGGACTGTTTTTGTAAGCGCCGGAAAACGAAAAATTCGCAAAAGCACTCATAAAAAATCCCAGGATTAAGTAAACTAAAAATGTGGCATAAAAACTCCAGTTTCTGGTATTGTTATGCCATTCAAATTGTATTAATTTTAAAAGCATAACGTTATTTTTTAAGTTGATTTGATAAAACACTAAAATAAACATCACTTAAATCAGGCGAAATTAAGTTGAAACCAGAATCTGGCTGCTGATCCGAAAAAACATGAATATTCAATTTACCCGAATTCAAATGCGAGGATATAATATTAAAATGCGTTTGATATTCTGCCAATTCAGATTTATGAATGGCTTTCATCCAGATTTTATCTTTCAATAAATCGATTGTTTCATTTGGATTTCCTTCCAAAATCAATTTTCCGTTTGAGATAATTGCCATTTTGGTACACAAATCCCGAACATCTTCAACAATATGAGTAGACAAAAGCACAATAATGCTTTCGCCAATTTCACTTAAAAGATTATTGAATCGATTTCTTTCTTCAGGATCAAGTCCCGCAGTTGGTTCATCGACAATAATAATCTTCGGATTTCCCAGTAAAGCCTGTGAAATACCAAATCGCTGACGCATTCCGCCAGAAAAAGAGTGAACCGCTTTGTCTTTGTGTTGCAATAAATTGGTTTGCTGCAATAAAGTCAGAATCTGATGATTTCTTTCCTGTTTATTCACGATTCCTTTCAAAATCGCTAAATGATCTAACAAACGATAAGCCGAAATCTTAGGATAAACCCCAAATTCCTGAGGAAGATATCCTAGATTTTCTCTGATAAACATTGGGTTTTCAAGAATATTGATTCCGTTAAATTCAATTATTCCCGAAGTAGGTTCCTGTAAAGCCGCAATGGTTCGCATTAAAGTTGATTTTCCAGCTCCGTTTGGCCCCAATAAGCCAAACATTCCGTTAGTAATTTCCAGTGACACGTCGTTTATAGCCTGCGTGCCGTTCTCATACATTTTGCTGAGATTTTTGATTGATAAACTGTTCATTTTGTGATTGATTTAATGATTGATTGAAATAATTATTTTGAAAAAAATAGGCAATAAAATCCCTGTCGACATCAAGAGTCGATTTTTTTTTAGTTAAGATTTAAAAGATTTATTCGCTTACGTACTCTAAAATATCGCCCGGCTGGCAATCTAATATTTTACAAATAGCTTCCAGAGTATCAAATCTGATTCCTTTGGCTTTTCCGGTTTTCAGAATCGATAAATTAGCAGGCGTGATTCCTAGTTTTTCAGCCAACTCTTTACTTTGCATCTTGCGTTTAGCAAGCATTACATCAATATTTACAATTATCGGCATGATTATATAAATAAGTCTTGTTCGTTCTGAAGGTTTAAACCCTGTTTAAAAATAGCTGCTAAAAAATAAGCAAATATTCCCAACATAAAATGTAATACAATAAATATTGAGATCTCATTATCTAGTGAAACAAAAATAGAAGAAATAAATATGATGGTACCAGGTAAAAATAAATTGCCCAAATAAAATCTTCTTAAATGTTTAATACCATTTTGAGTAAATAATTTAGGCTGAAAAAACACTTTAAAGACATTGCTAATCAGTAAAAAGAAAAGTCCGTAAAGACTCAAAGGCGACAAAAAATCAAAAATAATATAGGGTAAATTGTAATCGCCCAACATTAGCGGATGATTCGTAAAAGGATAACAAATCTGGAAATACTTTCCGTCATCTTTAAAATTTAAAAACCATCCGGTACTTAAAGTAAGTAAAGAATAAATTGATAATGTAAAATAAACAATAGCCAGAAATCGTGTTACGTAAAATAATATTTTAGAAACAATGTGAGTGGTTTTCATTTGTGCTTAAATTAGTTTTGTTGTTGCAAATATATAATTAATTATCGTAAAACAATAATTAATTATTGAAATATACTTATTTGTTATTGTTTTTGCTTCCAAGGAAAACATTATAATTCTATTAACACTAGAAAAGAAAAGACATCTCTATAAATGAATTAATTTTGTATAAATCAAAAATTTTCATGAAAAACCCAATTTCAATCTCCATATTAGAACTCGCTATCATCACACAGGATAGCAATGCGACAGAAACATTTCAAAAAACAAAAGACATAGCCCAACTCGCAGATAAATTAGGTTACAAGCGTTTTTGGCTAGCTGAACATCACAATATGGCACACGTTGCAAGTACGGCAACAGTTGTTTTAATAGGATATATTGCTGGACAAACTCAAAATATCCGTGTAGGCTCGGGCGGAATCATGTTGCCAAATCATTCTCCTTTAGTAGTAGCCGAACAATTTGGAACCTTAGAAACGCTTTATCCAAACCGAATTGATTTAGGATTAGGAAGAGCGCCAGGAACAGATCAGCCAACCGCCGAAGCCATTAGAAAAGACTTTTTTGAACAGGCGCAGCGCTTTCCTCAAAACGTAAGCAAACTTCAGGATTATTTTTCAGTCGAAAATGCTACAGCAAAAGTGCGCGCTTTTCCGGCCGAAGGCGCAAATATTCCAATCTGGATTTTAGGTTCAAGTATGGAAAGTGCAGCTCTTGCCGCGGCTTATGGATTACCATATGCTTTTGCGGGGCATTTTGCACCACGCCAAATGATTCAGGCGTTTGAGTTTTATCGTGAAAATTTCCAGGCTTCCGCCACTTTAGATAAGCCAAAAACAATGGCATGCGTCAATATTATTGCAGCCGATACAAATGAAGAAGCTGAATTTTTATCAACAAGTTTGTATCAGATGTTTCTAAATCTCATTCGTGGCGATCGCAAAGGGCTACAGCCACCTGTACCGTCTTTAGATGATATCATGAGCGAAGAAGAACGTTTTCATGTCAATCAAATGACGGCATGTACTTTTACGGGAAATAAGGAACAACTGGTAATAGATCTTAAAAAGTTTATCGACTATTCAAGAATTGATGAACTAATGGTAACCAGCCCAATTTTTGATCATCAGAAAAAACTAAAAAGCATCCAAATCACTAAAGAAGTAATTGATGCTTTAAACTAATTATCCATACCTATATATAAGGTGTATTTTTGCATATTATATAAAGAGTAGATTTACTCTTTCCTAACCCCGACATTTTTTAAACTTGTCGGGTTTATTTTTTGCTACCTATATATAAGGAGAAGCTTGTTTAATTATATATGTATAGTTTATCCTGCTGAACTGAAGCCGAAGTATCGCCCAATTGGAATTTTGGAGTTTGAAGAATTTGGAATTTAGTTTTTAGAAGGAGCTATTTCCCGCTATGCACTACAATCTTTTGTGCCGAACCCCGGCACAAAAGGATTTTCGTTACTATCGGGGCTAGGGCATTAGTTTTCAAGAAAACATTTGGATAAAGAGAGGAAAATTCAGGAACAAAGAAGAAAACTTAGTGCCTTTGCGACTTTGCGCGAAACAAAAACCAGCCCAAAATACAGCTTTGTGCCTTTTCCATTCCAATAAAAAGAAGAAAAACAAAAATCTTGGGGCCTTAGTGCCTTTGCGGCAAACCCATCCAAACCCACACAAAGCGGCACAAATCCACAAAACCCCAATCCGATCAAAAAAACTTTGCATTGTAAAAACCGTTATACCAGTGATTTAGAAAAAAGATTAAAATTATATAAAAAAAAGGCTTGTAAATGTAAATAAAGGTGCTACTTTTGCACCCGCAACAGCGACAGACGTTCTAAGAAATACTGACAGGCATACGGATTTTGGAAAGAAAATTTTTTTCAAAAAAAGATTCAAAAAAGCTTGTGAGATTTAAAAACAGAAGTTACATTTGCACCCCGCAAAACACGGAAAGTTCATTGACAGATTGGTAAATAAGAGGAAAAAGGAAATTAAAATTTCTTTAAAAAAACTTCAAAAAACATTTGCCAGTTAGAAATAAGTTTTCTACTTTTGCACCCGCTTTGAAACACAAGCGAAACAAAATTGAAACACGTTCGTAGACATATTGAATTGACAGCCGTTTTGAAAGAGATTTCAAAACAAAAGAATAAGAGTAATGGAATCGAGAGATTTGAAAAGAACCGATAGAGAATCATCGCATAATAATTAGCTTAGATTTATTTAAGCAAACAATATACGATGAAGAGTTTGATCCTGGCTCAGGATGAACGCTAGCGGCAGGCTTAA
>NZ_FRBX01000010.1 GCF_900142715.1 Flavobacterium pectinovorum
GTTACAACTCTTGAGAATAAAGGAGAGGGATTGTATACCTATAAAAATGAGGAAGGAACTGAGGTTAATATTGATGTGGTTGGAGATGTTGTTGCTAATGCTTCAACAATTATCAATAATTCAGATTTCAAGACAGGGATTACTGAGATAATTAAGACAGATGAAACGTTAACTACCCTTGACAGCAAAGGAGAAGGTGTTTATGTTTATACAAATGAGAAAGGTGATGCTGTTACTATTGATGTAGTTGGAGATGTTGTAGCTAATGCATCAACAATTTTCAATAATCCAGAAGTTACAAATTTTATCAAGGAAATTTCAGACCAGACAGCCGGAAGTGTAACGTATAACTCAGAAACAAAACAGTTTAGTTATGTTGATGTTGCCGGAAACACTCAAGTGGTGAACATTGCCGATGTTATCAAAGGAAGTGAGACAGTTACAACGCTTACCAATAACGGATCAGGTTCTTATACTTATGTAAATGAAGCAGGAGCTCCATCTGATATAAATGTAGTTTCAGATGTTATTTCTAATGCTTCAACAATTTTCAATAATACTGATGTTGTAAATGAACTTACAAAAATTGTTGATAGCAAGGAAACTATCACAACGTTAGTACATAATACTACAGCAAAAACATTGGTTTATAATGGAGAAGGCGAACAGTCAACAACAATAAACCTTGCAGATATTACAACTACAACACCTTCTACTGTTTTGGCAGTAAGCGGTACAGGTTCTACATTCACTGCAGCTACAGTTAATATTGTTCCTTCAACAGTTGTGGGAGATGTATTAACTACTACTGCAGCAGGAGTAGTAGCATGGAAAGCGCCTAGTGTTATGGCAATTGAAGTAATTAAAGCTGATTATACAGTACTTCCTGGAGATTACACAATTATCGCTGAGGGAATGACTAGTGATATCACAATTAATCTTCCAGACCCGACCTTGTGTAAAGGAAGAATGTTGGTAATAAACCAATTTGATATGGTAAAAGCAGATGGAGAAACTGCTTTAATGGTAAACTTTAATCATGAGCTACATTATTCAAGTGCAAATAAATATTCATATTTAGCGGCCAGCTTATTTCAAGGTGCAACTGCAGGAAGTATGAAAGTTACTTTACAATCAGATGGAAGATTTTGGTATGTGATCACATATACAATGTAATCATATAATATTGTTTTTTTTTTGGAAGCCCGATCATGGTAGTGATCGGGCTTCTTGCATTTAATCATATTAAATATGCTTAAGCTTTTTCTGATATATTTTATTTCATCGACTCCTGATTTTTTATAGTTGATTTATGCATACAATCCTCTAAAAACTCAAATTTGAGTTTTGTGAAAATTATCTAAAGAGAAATATTTAGACCAATAAATAGTATTTGAAGTGTTTAAGCAATTTAAAGATCTTCTTCATTTCCAATAGTGCTTCAAAAGTTTTTCTATTTCAATAGATGTACTTGTGCCTTAATATGTAAGAGTAAAAACTTTTACGGGTATAAATAAGATTCATTTACCGAGAACTTTGCACTCTGAAACTTAATGGTTTGATAGCTAGTAAGTTTTTGGAAATACGATGGAATTGAATTATAAAAAGCAATAAGAAGATAACAGTAAAATTTATTGATTATAAGTTTAAGTAACGGATTATTGATGTAACACGTTGTTTGATATTAGTTTATGATTTTATGAAATTTTCGCAAAGTATTTTTTTTCTATCAAATAGTATAAAAAAATAATAACCCATTAAAGATTAAATAATATGAAGAATAGATTACTCCCTTTACTTTTTGTCTTAGGAGGTTTTTCAGCTTACTCACAGGTAGGTATAGGAAAATTGGACCCTAGTCCTTCAGCTCAATTAGAGGTGTTTGCTACAGATAAAGGTATGTTGATACCAAGAGTAAAACTAACTAGCTCTACAGATGCTACTACTATTGGTAAAGGCAATGTAGAAAGTTTGTTGGTTTTTAATACAAATGCAATCTCAGATATTAAACCCGGGTACTATTACTGGTTTGATAACAAATGGAATAGAATACTTATCTCAGGTGAATCTTCAGGAGCTGCCGGAAGTGTAACTTACAATCCAACTACAAATGTGTTCAGTTATACAGATGCTGCTGGAAATACTCAGTTAGTTGATATCAGTAAGATGATTAAAGCAAACGAAACCTTAACTACGCTTGAAAACAAAGGAGAAGGTGTTTATGTTTATACAAATGAGAAAGGTGATGCTGTTACTATTAATGTAGTAGGTGATGTTGTTGCCAATGCTTCAACAATTTTCAATAATGCGGAAGTTACGAATTTCATCAAGGAAATTTCAGAACAGACAGCTGGAAGTGTAACCTATAATTCAGAAACAAAGCAGTTTAGTTATGTTGATGTTGCCGGGAATACTCAGGTGGTGAACATTGCCGATGTTATCAAAGGAAGTGAGACAGTTACAACTCTTGAAAATAAAGGAGAGGGATTGTATACCTATAAAAATGAGGAAGGAACTGAGGTTAATATTAATGTAGTTGGAGATGTTATTGCCAATGCTTCAACAATTATTAATAATTCAGAATTCAAGACAGAGCTTACTAATGTAATCAAGACAGACGAAACGTTAACTACTCTTGAGAATAAAGGATCAGGTTTGTATACTTATACAAATGAAAAAGGAGTTGAAGTTGATATTAATGTAGTAGGTGATGTTGTTGCCAATGCTTCAACAATTTTCAATAATGCAGAAGTTACGAATTTCATCAAGGAAATTTCAGAACAGACAGCTGGAAGTGTAACCTATAATTCAGAAACAAAGCAGTTTAGTTATGTTGATGTTGCCGGGAATACTCAGGTGGTGAACATTGCCGATGTTATCAAAGGAAGTGAGACAGTTACAACTCTTGAAAATAAAGGAGAGGGATTGTATACCTATAAAAATGAGGAAGGAACTGAAGTTAATATTAATGTAGTTGGAGATGTTATTGCCAATGCTTCAACAATTATTAATAATTCAGAATTCAAGACAGAGCTTACTAATGTAATCAAGACAGACGAAACGTTAACTACTCTTGAGAATAAAGGATCAGGTTTGTATACTTATACAAATGAAAAAGGAGTTGAAGTTGATATTAATGTTGTTGGTGATGTTATTGGTAATGCTTCAACAATTTTCAATAATGCAGAAGTTACGAATTTCATCAAGGAAATTTCAGAGCAGACAGCCGGAAGTGTAACCTATAATTCAGAAACAAAACAGTTTAGTTATGTTGATGTTGCCGGGAATACTCAGGTGGTGAACATCTCTGATGTTATCAAAGGAAGTGAGACAGTTACAACCCTTGAGAATAAAGGAGAGGGATTGTATACCTATAAAAATGAGGAAGGAACTGAGGTTAATATTGATGTGGTTGGAGATGTTGTTGCCAATGCTTCAACAATTATCAATAATTCAGAATTCAAGACAGAGCTTACTAATGTAATCAAGACAGATGAGACGTTAACTACCCTTGAGAGCAAAGGAGAAGGTGTGTATGTTTATACAAATGAGAAAGGTACTGCTGTTACTATTGATGTTTTAGGTGATGTTATTGGTAATGCTTCAACAATTTTCAATAATGCAGAAGTTACGAATTTCATTAAGGAAATTTCAGAGCAGACAGCTGGAAGTGTAACCTATAATTCAGAAACAAAACAGTTTAGTTATGTTGATGTTGCCGGGAATACTCAGGTGGTGAACATCTCTGATGTTATCAAAGGAAGTGAGACAGTTACAACTCTTGAAAATAAAGGAGAGGGATTGTATACTTATAAAAATGAGGAAGGAACTGAGGTTAATATTGATGTGGTTGGAGATGTTGTTGCCAATGCTTCAACAATTATCAATAATTCAGAATTCAAGACAGAGCTTACTAATGTAATCAAGACAGACGAAACGTTAACTACTCTTGAGAATAAAGGAGAAGGTTTGTATACTTATACAAATGAAAAAGGAGTTGAAGTTGACATCAATGTAGTAGGTGATGTTGTTGCCAATGCATCAACAATTTTCAATAATGCAGAAGTTACGAATTTCATCAAGGAAATTTCAGAGCAGACAGCCGGAAGTGTAACCTACAATTCAGAAACAAAACAGTTTAGTTATGTAGATGTTGCCGGAAACACTCAGGTAGTTAACATTGCTGATGTTATCAAAGGAAGTGAGACAGTTACAACTCTTGAGAATAAGGGAGAAGGATTGTATACCTATAAAAATGAGGAAGGAACTGAGGTTAATATTGATGTGGTTGGAGATGTTGTTGCCAATGCTTCAACAATTATCAATAATTCAGAATTCAAGACAGAGCTTACTAATGTAATCAAGACAGACGAAACGTTAACTACTCTTGAGAATAAAGGAGAAGGTTTGTATACTTATACAAATGAAAAAGGAGTTGAAGTTGACATCAATGTAGTAGGTGATGTTATTGGTAATGCTTCAACAATTTTCAATAATGCAGAAGTTACGAATTTCATTAAGGAAATTTCAGAGCAGACAGCCGGAAGTGTAACCTATAATTCAGAAACAAAGCAGTTTAGTTATGTTGATGTTGCCGGGAATACTCAGGTGGTGAACATTGCTGATGTTATCAAAGGAAGTGAGACAGTTACAACTCTTGAGAATAAAGGAGAGGGATTGTATACCTATAAAAATGAGGAAGGAACTGAGGTTAATATTGATGTGGTTGGAGATGTTGTTGCCAATGCTTCAACAATTATCAATAATTCAGAATTCAAGACAGAGCTTACTAATGTAATCAAGACAGACGAAACGTTAACTACTCTTGAGAATAAAGGAGAAGGTTTGTATACTTATACAAACGAAAAAGGAGTTGAAGTTGACATCAATGTAGTAGGTGATGTTGTTGCCAATGCTTCAACAATTTTCAATAATGCAGAAGTTACAAATTTCATCAAGGAAATTTCAGAGCAGACTGTCGGAAGTGTAACCTATAATTCAGAGACAAAACAGTTTAGTTATGTTGATGTTGCCGGGAATACTCAGGTGGTGAACATTGCTGATGTTATCAAAGGAAGTGAGACAGTTACAACGCTTACCAATAACGGATCAGGTTCTTATACTTATGTAAATGAAGCAGGAGCTCCATCTGATATAAATGTAGTTTCAGATGTTATTTCTAATGCTTCAACAATTTTCAATAATACTGATGTTGTAAATGAACTTACAAAAATTGTTGATAGCAAGGAAACTGTTACAACTTTAGTTCATAATACTACAGCAAAAACATTGGTTTATAATGGAGAAGGCGAACAGTCAACAACAATAAACCTTGCAGATATTACAACTTCAACACCTGATACTGTATTAGCAGTAAGCGGTACAGGTTCTACATTCACTGCAGCTACAGTAAATGTTGTTCCTTCAACAGTTGTAGGAGATGTAATAACAACAACTGCAGAAGGAGTCGTAGGATGGAAAGCAGCAGCTAAAAATAATGTTATGGGAATCAAAGTAATAAGTGCTGATTATACAGTAGGAAACGACGATTATACAATTATTGCGCGCAAACTAACACAGGACATTACTATTACTCTTCCTGATGCAAAAACAAATACAGGAAGACTATTGGTTATCAATCAGTATAATGTAATTATACCTAATACAAATCCTGACATTCAGGTTCCTGTAAAAGTGAATTTTAATACTGATGTTGTATATTCAGACGCGGCTTCGTATCCATACATGACAGCGAGTATGTTTGGAGGTGTAACTAATGGAAGTATAAAAATGACATTACAGTCAGATGGAGAAAATTGGTACGTAATCACATATACAATGTAATTTATTTTTAAGTTATTAAACCGGTCATAATTTAATGACCGGTACGGTAACTATAATTATTGCTGATGTATTTTTGAATTATAAATTTTTTGAATTTTTTAATGTTTTGGTAAAAGAAGAGGAAGTGTAAGCTTCCTCTTCTTTATTATGGACAGTAAATGATTCTAAAATTAAAAATATCTTTTTGAAATAAAAGCTTAAAGTTATGTCAGATTAATAGTGAATAAAATAAAAATAGAAACCTGTTTATCAATATGGTTTTCTGTTTTTTTTGTTGAAAAAAGATAGATTAATTCACCTTATTATGATACATCAATAACTTTTAAGGGGTAAGTAAATTTTGTTATTGGCTTAATTTCGCATTGTGATTTAAAGTGCAATTTGTATAAAAAATTAAAATAATATGTATGAAAAATAATTACTTATATAAAGCAGGAAAGAAACCGTTTTTTGTTTTAGGAAATTGCAAACGTCCAGTTTGCATTATAGGTTTAATGTTGGGTTTGTTTACATGTCAGGAAGTAGAAGCTCAGTTTGTTAATACAGGTGATGTAAAAGTAAGTAAAAATGCTTTGTTGTCAGTTTATATGGATTATGACAATGAGTCATCTGGAAACTTTATTAATGATGGAGAAGTGTATATTTTTAATAATTGGGCTAATAACGGTACTGTATCCTATAGTAATTCGAGTTTAGGAAAAACTTTTTTTGCAGGTAGTCAGGAACAACTTATTGTGGGTTCGAAGATAGCGAATTTTCAGAATATTATTTTTAACAATCTAACATCGCTGGTTCCATTTCAACTGAAAACCACAATTGCGGTTGGTGATAATACAGATTTCAAAAATGGAATTATTAATGCTGCTGAGTTTAATGGTAAAATGATTTTTAATGAAAATGCTTCGCATTCAAATGTTGGAAATCAAAGTTTTGTTGATGGTATGGTAGAGAAAAAAGGCGATGTAGCATTTCAATTCCCTGTGGGTGACGAGCTTTATTTTAGACCGTCTTATCATGCAGCAGGTTCTTCTGTGCAAAATGCATACACAACACAATACTTTTTTCAAAACTCTAATGACTTATATCCTCATTCAAGTAAAGATGAAACAATTGTAACGATAAATGATGCTGAATATTGGAAAATAACCCAAGATAATGGAGAAGAAAACATTGTTTTAAGTCTTACTCTTAATTCAGATACTACCCCGTCTGCTTTTTTTAATGAAAACCCTGATACCCAATTGGCAATCGTACGTTGGGATGCATCATTATCTAAATGGATAAATGATGGAGGAGAAGTAAGTGATCCGGCTTCTACGGAGAACTTTTCAAAATTATTAACTGCTCAGGTAGGCGGATATGGAATTTTTACTATGGCTATTGTTAAAAAAGTAAAACCGGAACCGGATGATTTAATTGTGTACAATGCGGTATCACCAAATGGCGACGGAATTAATGATACGTTCCATATTAAAGGAATTGCCAAATATCCTGATAACACAGTTGAAATTTATAACCGTTGGGGAGTTAAAGTTTATGATGCAAAATCATATAATGAAAGTGATATCATGTTTGGAGGATATTCTGATGGACGTGTAACGGTAAAAAGAGGAGATAAACTTCCTACCGGAACATATTTTTACATCTTAAAGTATAACAATGGTGTAAAAGGTATTCAGAAATCAGGTTACTTATATATAAATAATAATTAAGACAATTATAAAAGAAATTAGAACTAATGAAAAAAATATTTTACGTAGCAACACTATTGCTGCTGGGTGTTTTTGGAGCTTCGGCGCAGCAAGAATCACAGTATACGCAATATATGTACAACACAATGTCTTTTAACCCTGGATATACGGGGTCAAGGGAGGTAATTAGTGCAATGGGATTATATAGAACTCAATGGGTTGGTTTAGAAGGTGCTCCAAAAACAATGAACTTCTCTATACAAAGTCCGTTAGGATATCATGGTAATGGTATTGGTTTAAACATTGTAAATGATGAGATTGGACCAACAAAAAATACTGGTGCGATGGTAAGTTACGCTTATACTATTGATGCTAATGATAATGTAAGGGTATCATTTGGTATATCAGGTGGTTTTGACAATTTTGAAGTTGATTATTCAAAATTAAATATTGAAAATCCGGATATTTATATGACCGGAAAAACATCTAAATTTTCACCAAATGTTGGTGCAGGGATTTATGTACACAGCCATAATTGGTATGTTGGAGCAGCAGTTCCTAAATTGTTAAAAACAGACTTTTTTGATGATGTAGCAGAATCTGTTTATTCAACGAAATCACATCTTTATTTCATAGGAGGATATGTTTTTGATTTGAATCCAAATTTAAAATTTAAACCGGCAGTTTTAGCTAAAGTTGTTCAAGGTGCTCCTGTAGCAGTCGATTTATCAGCAAATTTCCTGATCAGTAATAAGTTAACACTTGGTGCTGCATATCGTTTAAATGCAAGTGTAAGTGGCATGGCTGGTTTCCAGGTTTCGGATGCTATACAAATAGGATATGCCTATGATTATGAAACTACAAACTTGGGAAGATATAACTCCGGATCTCACGAATTATTTTTAAGATTTGATTTCTTAAGCAAATCGAAAGCGAGATTAGTTACACCAAGATTCTTCTAATAACGACTAAAACAAACATGATGATTTATAAAAAATTACAAATTACTTTTGTTTTCTTTATGGTTTGTATAATGCATATAAGTAGTATACAGGCTCAGGATAAAAAAATGGAGAAAGCAGATGCAGCATATAATAAATTTGCTTTTGTAGAGGCTGCAAAGTTGTACAAAGATATTGTTGACAAAGGAAATAATACAATAGATGCATACACGAAACTCGGGGATTGTTATTATTATAATGGAAGCTATGCTGAAGCTGCCACATGTTATTCTAAAATGATAAGCTCAACAAATGAGGTTAGCCCTGAATATTACTTTAGATATGCACAAGCTTTAAATAACAGCAAAAAATATAAAGAATCTGAAGCGATAATGAAAAAATATTACGCAAAATCAGGTACAAAAGATTTAAGTGAAAACTGGAATGAGGGAAAACTATTGGAGGCGATCCAAAAACAATCAGGTCGTTATACATTAAAACCGGTAGAAATCAATTCACCATTTTCAGATTTTGGTGCTGCAGTTTATGATAAGAATAAAGTAATTTTTACTTCGGCAAGAGATACGGGTATAGTTATAAAACGTAAACATAGTTGGAATGAAAAATCATTTTTAAAATTATATACAGCTGACATTACTACTGATGGCGGATTGCAAAATCCTGTTCTATTAAAAGGAGATGTAAATACAAAATACCATCAAAGTACTCCTGCTATAACTAAAGATGGTAAAACAATGTATTTTACAAGAAACAATTATCTTGACGGCAAAATTGGAGCTGATAAAAATGGAGCGACATATTTAAAAATCTACACAGCTGAAAATGTAAAAGGAGAGTGGAAAAACATAAAAGAGTTGGCATATCCGATTAATAGTGATGGCTTTTCATCAGCACATCCTGCATTAAGTCCTAATGAAGATGAACTTTATTTTGCTTCAGATCGAAATAATAAATTTGGTAATTCAGATTTATATGTAGTAAGTATAAAAAATGGCTTGATTAGTAATGATGTAAGAAAATTAGGAGATGAGATCAATACATTAGGTAAAGAAACGTATCCCTTCATTGATGCTTCAGGTATTTTGTATTTTTCTTCAGATGGGCATCCCGGCTTAGGTGGTTTAGATGTATATGCAGCAATTAAAGATGAGACAGGTTTATATCATGTTGTTAATTTAGGAGATGGCGTAAATACAATTGCAGATGATTTTGCTTACACAATTCAGACCGACAACAGAAGAGGGTATTTTTCTTCTAATAGAAGTGGAAATGATGATATCTATAGTTTTATAGAGAACAAACAGGTTGATTTTAATTTTAATATTAAACCAACTGTGTTCGGTGTATTAAAAGATGACACAGATGGGCTTCCGATAGAAGGTGTTGCTATTGAGGCTTATAATTCTTCAAAAGAAAAAATAGGTACCTGGTATACAGATAAAAATGGTAAATATTCTGTGCCATTGGATCCTTTTGTAAATTATAATTTGATTTATAAAAAAGAGGGATTGGTTGAAGTAACAAAAAATATCTCTCCATTAAAGCCATTAGAGAAAAGGGAATTCTCGCAAAATATGATTAAGGAAATGGAAGTAATGGTTAATAATCAAAAAGTAGTACTTGAAGAAGGAGATAATCTTACTGACAAACTTAAATTGCAGCCTATTTATTTTGATTATAGTGGATATAAAATCAGACAATCATCAAAAGCTGAATTGGATAAGATTGTGGCGCTAATGATTGCCCGCCCTAGAATTACGATAACTGTAAATTCACATACGGATAGCAGAGGTAGAGATGAGTTCAATATGAAACTATCAGAGAATAGAGCCCAAGCTACAGTAGATTATATAGTAGCTAATGGAATAAGTGCGGAACGTATTAGTGGACATGGATTTGGAGAAACACGTTTGATTAACAAATGTGCTAATGGGGTAAAATGTACTGAAAAAGAACATGAACTTAACAGACGTTCAGAATTTATACTATCAGTGAGTAAATAGAGAAAATGAGATACTATTCTAAAAAATTATCTCTAAAGAATTTGAATTCACTATAAAGGTGAATAATAGATAATAAAAAACAGGATGTTCTTTTTGAACATCCTGTTTTTTATTTTAAATAATTAATAAAATTGTATGGACAATATCTAAAGAGAAAAAATAATAAATTGCTAATGTCTCTTCTTAATTAAATCTTCAGAAGGTTTACGTTTAAAAAGCTCATAATATTTTGATGAAAAATAGCTTAGCTTACTATAATTCAATTCGTAAACAACATCCGTTAAACTATGAAATTCACCACTTTCCAATAGTTCTTTGGCGAGGTGCATTTTTTCTGTAATAAAAAAATTATTAGGTGTGTTATTAAAACATTTTTTGAACATTTTTTTATATTTAGATTCAGACATACCTGCCATTGCTGATAAAAATGTTAAAGAAGGAAATGGTCCGTATAGGTTGTTAACGAGATAGTCTCTTGTTCTGTTAACTGCTTCATTTTCAATTTCTGTTATTTCATTTTTTTCTGTTTGCGAATCATAAAATTTATTAAAAAAGTTTCCTAGCAATTTTAGAGAAATACCTTTAAGAAGAGAATCAAATGATATATCATATACAGATTTGTTCTTAATAGACTGGATTAGCAATATGCTGTTACTGTCAATGTTTCCATAATGATAAAAAGTTTTCGTATCATCTTTATCCGCATGTTTTGATTTGTTTTTACTCGAATATTTTTCTATAAAATCAGCTAATAATTTTTTATCAACAAGTAAACGTATAGCAAATGCTCTTTCATTAACTGCAGGCTTGAAAGAACTCTCCAGTTGATTATCAATTATAGCTAAATCAAGTTTGTCAAAAGAACCAATTTCATAATCTGCATTGTTAATCTTTATCAGATTTATGTGCTCACTTAAATCATAATGAAAAATATACAGCTCGTTATTAGAATGTAATCTGGTTATTTTAAGAGGAGACGTTAATGTAAAATCAATAAAGAGAGTTGAAATTTCAGGGGTAATTTGGGCAAAATAAGTATGCCCATTGCCTAATGCTTCAGGAATTTCAATTATTTTGTTGTCAATAAGTTTAGCCCCCATTTCTTCGGCTAACTGGTATTGCCATTCTGGCGTTAAACTATAAAAATGAGTAATTTTTTTCATGTACAAATAGTTTTTTATGTAAAAAATAAAAACTTGTTTTTAAATCATTTAAGCGCTACCTACAGTTGTTTGACAAATGTTTTTGGAGACATTTCAAAATGTTCTTTAAATTTTGAGGCAAAATAGGAGTTATTGGTAAAATTTAATTTGTCAGAAACTTGCGATATTGATAATTGCTTTTTTTCAAGTAACTCTTTGGCCAATAGTAGTTTATTTTCCATGAAAAATGTATTAGGGGTACAGCCTGTAATTTTTTTAAATAAATTCTTAAATTTTGATTCTGACATATTTGCTTTGCCTGCTATTACAGAAATGCTCGGGAAATGTTCTTCAATATTTTCAATTAGAAACATTTGTATAGCTATTATATTATTTAGATCTGTTTGATTAACAGTTTGGATAATAACTCTGTTACGGGATATTTTTTTTAAGTAATTAGAAATTAACATGTGTACAGTACCAACCAGATTCAGATTAAATATTGGTCCGCCTACAGGAAGTTTTCGCAAGTCATTTAATAGATGATAGCTCTCACTACTAATTCTGTCAAATCTTACAACAGTATTTTTTGTTGGATCTATTATTTTTCGGACGTCCGGAAGTATAATATTATTTTTTTCGGCAAATTCTTTTATACTGTTTTTTTTTATAAAAATACATAAAGCATAGGTACTGCTTCCGGATTTTACAAAGTAATTAGATTCAAGAGAACCATCAATTACAGATAAGTTATATTGCCATCTTCCTACGTTTTTCATGAAATTATGACCCGATAATGTTGCTTCACCATCAGTTAAATTATAATAAAACCCAATAAAATCACTATTTGTGTTTTTTTGAATCAGATTTAAATTTTTATTATATTTTACATTAAGATAATACGCTATAATACCATCTCCACAATCAAAAAAATATCTTGTGCCTGTTTGAAATTCTTCTGGTACTATAATAAAATTACCGTCTATTTTACCGCCAAATTGTTCTGCAAAATTTTCAACCCAATTTAAATCTGCACCATAGTAATGTTCAATTTTTTTCATGGTATTTGAATTTTAAGTATATAAAGTTAATTTATTTTATTTTATTATTGTGTAATAATTTGATTTGTAGTTGTATAAGTTTGTTTGTTAATAAAAAAGAATGTTTTTTCTTTTCTAATAATACCAATTTTTACATTCTAAATTTTGTGAGCAATACTGTCGATTAATAATTTAAATTTTGTCTCCTATATCCTATTAATTATGTCTTATATTATTCTAATATAAACTTTATGTGATTTTTTTAAATGTAATTGTTTCATACATTTACTTTATACAAAAGATATGCCTGAAACTTTATTAAAACTATAACAAGTTACTAGTCACTTTTGTAGAAAATTTAGAAAATATTTTTTTTGTTTTTTAAGCTGGGAATTTCGTACCAAACAGGGAAATATTACCCTGCTTACATTATTTTTTGGTTAAGTGTTTTGCGATCTATTTGTAAAATTTGAGCTGCTTTAGTTTTATTATTATTTACGGCCGCTAATACTTTTATGATCTGCTCTTTTTCATATTCTTTTAATGATTTAAGAGTCCCTTTTTGTTCAGGAATATGATATTTCAGATGCTCCGGAATATGCTGTAATTCTATAGTGTCATCGCTCATTACGATCATGTTTTGTATGACGTTTTCGAGTTCTCTAACATTTCCGGGCCAGGAGTATCGAAGTAAGATTTCTGTAACTTTTGAATTAATTGTGATTCCTGGTTTGTTTAATTCAGCAGAGTACTTTTTGATAAAATTGTTTAATAAGTGTATTATGTCTTCTTTTCGTTCTCTTAAGGGTTCTGTCTTTATATTAATAACATTTAAGCGATAATATAAATCTTCTCTAAATGTGCCTTTTTGGACCATTTGAAATAAATCGTCATTTGTTGCGGCTATAATTCTAACATCTAATTTTTCTGGAGTTCTGGATCCAACTTTTGTGATTTCTTTTTCTTGTAATACTCTTAAAAGTCTAGTTTGTAATGCTAATGATGCTGTGCCAATTTCGTCCAGAAAAATAGTTCCGCCAGAAGCGGCCTGAAAAAAGCCAATTCTGGACTCACCGGCTCCTGTAAAGGCACCTTTTACATAACCAAACAATTCAGATTCTATTAAATTTTCCGGAATTCCTGAACAGTTTACAGATATAAACGGCATGTTAGAAAAAGCTCCTTTAAAGTGAATTGCTTTTGCAATTAGTTCTTTCCCTGTGCCACTTTCGCCCTCTATAAGAACACTAACTTTGTTGTTTTCTACGCGTTTTATTATTTCTACTAAATTTTTAAATTTTTTCGAACATCCAGTTATCCCTGCATAATTGTTTTCAGCTTTATCGTGTATGTTTTCTACAATCGGTTTTCTTTTTTGAGAAGAGTTTTGTATTGCTTTTTGCAATTCTTCCGCTGTAAATGGTTTTATTAAATAATCCAATGCACCGGATTTTATGGCTCTCACGACATTTTCTATAGATGGTAGTCCGGTTATGATTAATTTGGGCAGTAGAGGATAATGCTCTTCTGCGTATTTTAATAACTCAATGCCATTTATGTCAGGAATATTAAGATCTGTAATTAATAAATCTATTGTATTGTGTTTTAGTACATCTAATGCTTCATTTACAGACGAAGCTTTGTAAGTGTAATAATCGAATGATTTTAAATGACGTTGAAGTAGATTAAGCATATCATAATTGTCATCGACAATAAGAACGTTCTCTTTTTTAAGATTCATTATAATTAATTTAGCGGTATTTTTATTGTAAAGATTGCGCCGGTAGGCTGGTTGTCTTCTATTGTTATTTCACCTTTATGTTTTTTTATGATGCCATGAACAACGCTAAGACCGAGTCCGTTACCATCATTTAATGGCTTGGTGGTAAAAAAAGGTTCAAAGATTTTATGCTTGATATCCTCGGGTACTCCCGGGCCCTGGTCTTCAATTTTTATGATCACATTTTTATGATCACTTTTAACGACAATTCTAATGGAGCTTTTTTGTGGGGAAGCGTATATAGCGTTGATTAGTAAGTTGAAGAGAACCTGTGTTAGTTGTACCGAATCGACTTTTACAGCGATTTTCTCATTTTTAAAAACGACATCACTTTTAATTTCTTTTTTTTGAAAATTTTGATTCAGAGATGAAAGAACGAAATGTATAATAGGTTTTATTTCAACTAATTGTAATTGATGTGGCATCTCGCACGAGAAAAAAAGTAATTTTTTTACAATCTCGCGAGAATATAAAACGGAATTTATTATTATAGAGATATCAGAGTCAATTTCTGGATTTGTATTATTATCCTTGATGAGCTCAGAAAATCCAAGTATATTTCCAAGAGGCGTATTAAGCTCGTGGGCAATTCCAGCGGTTATTTCACCAAGAATTGCTAATCGATCTATTCTTTCTGCACTTCTCCTAAGTAAATCTTCTCTTTCTAATTTTTTGATTTTTTCAATGTGGTTGGCAACTTCAAAAGAAATAGTATCCAGCAGTTTTTGTTCATCTTCTAAAAGATGATTTTGCATGTACTTATTTTTTGGATAATGTACTTTTATAAAACCAATATTGACACTATCTATATATAAGTAACTACTTTGATAAACAGTTTCCGATGAAAGTGCTGCTGTTATATAGTGTTTATCCCGAATCTGAATTTCTACAATAGCATCTTCACTATATCTCCATGCTTTTTTTGTACTTACAATTATTTTTTTAAAAAATTCTTCTTGATCAGAATTTGTCTTTGATATTATTTTTGAAATCTCATAAAGGCAAGTAAGTTCTTTTACTCTCTCTTTAAGTTTTTCCTCAGCGGTAGCAAATTTCATTTTGTAGGAAGTAGTCTGTATTCTGTTTTTAAATAAAGTCCAAAATTACTTAAATAATCTTCTCTGTATTCTAAATTTAGAATTTATTTAACTATTTGAAAATAAAATAAATAAGTTTTAATTTTTAGCCTTATTCTGATATTTATATACCTTATTAAGATTGTTTTTTGAGTTATATGGTGGTGTAGGAAAAAAAGGAAGATTTCTTGAGTTTTATTTACTTCTAATTTGTTTCAAACTATTTTTTAAAGCACATACTTTACTTATTCAAAAGTCCTATTTTACTATTCTAAAAGCTTTTGCGGTGAATATCAACTTTATGTTAAGAGTAATTTTGTCTTAGTCTTTTAGTAATTTAAAAATTATTGAAAAGATCAAAACAAAAACAAAAGATACCTAAATTAAATAGCGGTTTAAAAGAATATGAATACTTCCAAATTTTCATTAGAGTTTGAATTGAATGTTGCTGAAATACAGAAGTTAAACAAAATGTATTACAAAGATTTATATAAAGAAAGAGTTACCATTTTTTTTGCATTAATTCTGATCTTTTTAATCTTTTTAGATTTTTTTAATCTTAGTAAAGATGAAGATCTTATAATATGGGAATTAAGAAATCTTGTTGTCATTATATTGTTCTTAATGTTTCGCTATTCTTTTGTAAATGCAATCTGTAAAACCATTTTTAGGATAACTAAAAAAATAACGGATTACACTACTGTTTTAGGAAAGTATAAATTAAATTTTACCAATTCATTCATTTATGTTCACTCACCCTTAGGAGCTTTTGCACATAAATGGAGCCAGATAGAAAGAGCTGTTCTGACCAAAGATTTTTTCTTTTTATATGTAAAAGATGATGATCATCATATCATATCCATTTCGAATAAATTTAATAACGGCAGAAATATAAATGAATTAATTGCATTTGTAGAACGTAATGTAATTGAGATTACAAAAATGTAATAATTGCTTATTTATTTTATTTGAAACTAAATAACCAAACCGGAAGACCTTATTAATTCAGTTTTATTATTGAAGAATAATAAAAAATATAAAGATGGGAAAGAAGAATATTTTAGTATGTGACAACAAAAAAGTTTTCATGAAAATGTTTAAGCGAAAATTTAGTAATGAGTTTGAATTTACTGATAGTACTTCCTTAGACCATACAGAAGATCAAATAATAAATTTCGACAGGATAGTTCTTGTCATCTACAATAAGTTTGAATTGATTGAATTTTTTAAATTTTACAAAAAAGGAATCAATATCTTAGTATGTATTTTTAATAAAAAATTATACACAGATTTAATTTTCTTAGAAGATTTTAATGATTTGCTTCTATTAGACGGTTCAAAGACCAGAAATGAAATCATGAACGATTTAAAATCTAGTTTTAAAAGCACATTAGGTTTTAAACAACAAGTGTCTGAATCTGGTTTTTCTAATTTTTATGCACAGAAAAATCAATCTTATACTTCGATTAAAAAATTAGTAATAGCGAATGCCGGTTAATTTATTACCTACTCTTAAATAATAAGCAAAAGCAACTAAAGTTGTAAGACTAAAAAAATGCCCAAACCGAAAGGAATGGGCTTTTTGAATTAATGAAACTTTTTTATTTCATTTTATAAATTTCTGAACCGGCGAGTAAAAAACAACCCAATCCATAATCTTCAAAATCCGGAATTTTATCATTAGTTACCGGCTGACCATCTTTTGGTTCTTTTCCTGTGGATTGTAAATAGGCTAAAAATCCATTAGGCTGTAAACCTTCCGTAGTCATGGCATTCCATGCTTTTTGAATAATAGGTAAATAAGTTTCCTTTTTCAAAATTCCGTTGTTAATGCCATAAGTTATTCCATAAACAAATAATGCTGTTCCTGATAATTCTTTGCCCCCGTAATTTGTTGGATCATGCAAACTTACATTCCAGAATCCATCAGGTCTTTGAATAGGAATCAATGCTGCAGCCATCAATTTTAAATCTTTTACGTATTGTTCTCTGTGTGGTGCGTTTTCAGGAATTATGGTTAATACTTTTGCTAAAGCTGCAATTACCCAGCCATTTCCGCGGCTCCAATAACAATCTTCGCCGTTTGGTTCTTTATATGGGGGATCAAAATCGGCATCACGCCACCACAAACCATCTTTTACATTAAACAAACCGTGATCGCCATGATTATTTCGGGTGTACATATACATTTGATACATTTTTTCGAAATAGCGATTGTCTTTTTCTAAAACACCCATTTTGGCAAAAACAGGCATTCCCATTTGTATCGCATCAATCCACGACCAATCGTCTAATTGTGGAGTGTTCAAAAGCATATTTGTATTTGCAATTGTATTTTTTAATTTTTTAGAATCAGGTTCTAAATTGTATAAATCGATATAGGTTTGAGCAGCACAATAATTATCAGCATTACGCGTCGTGTTTCCGCCATTGAATCCCCATTTATGAAATTCAGCCCACGAATAAGCATAATCATAATAAGCATCTTTAGGGAAAATTTCATGCAATGCCATTAATCCTTCATAATAAACACCGCGTGTCCAGATGTTACTTGGGCGTTCTTTGTTGGTAATGATAGTTTTACCGGTTTCAGGCCATTTTTGCATAAAATAATCATTCGCCAAAATCATTTGTTTTAGTACTAATTTTTTATCAAATGGCTGTTGCGCACTTATTATATTGGTGTACAAAAAGCATATCGTAAAGCATAAAAGTAATTTTCTCATCTTATATTCGGTTAATTAGTTTGTAGTTTTAATGGCGTAATCGTGATCGGCCCCAACAACCCCGAAGGCATTGGATTCCATTTTGTGGCGTCAAATTTTTTATAATCTTTATCAACCATATTTATTTCGTAAAAAATCTTCCATTCTTCGCCTTTTAATTCTTTATCCCTGATCATGTTGGCAGAAAGATTAGTGACTTGTATTTTTAAAATATTTTTTCCGGATTTTAAATTTTTGATATTCAGTTTGTAAGGAACAGACCATGCAGTTCCAATAAATTCATCATTAATCCAGACTTTTGCACTTTCGCGCACATCGCCCAAATTCAAATTCCAGTTTTCTATTTTATTATTCGGATTTTCAAATTCCAAAGAGTAAGTCGCAGATCCTGAAAAAGCTTCAGCTTCCGGACTTAATTTAGTCCAGGATTCCAGAGTTGAAATTGTTGCGCCTGGGGGTAATTTTGGTCCGCCTTTATCAAAGTTAATTTTCCAGTTTCCTTTTAAAGAAATAGCTTCAGTTACAGGTTCATAATAATTCCATTTTTTTTGAGAAGCCGTATTTTCTGTTTTTAAAAAATAAGATTGTCCCGGTTCAATTTTAATTTTTACTAAAGTATTCGAACCAGATTTTTTTACAATTGCATTTCCGGCTTCTTTCGTTAATGGATCCAGAATAATAACTTCTTTATTTCCAATTTGTAACGGAATAAATTCATCAACTGTTTTAGGAGTATGGTTTACCAAATAATATATTTTTTCACTATTAACATCTCTTCTGATGAATTTTAAACCAGAATTTACAAGTGTTTCCGGCTGTATTTTTGCATTTTCTAAAGCAATAAAAATATCCGAAACCGGTTTTACAAATTCATTATTCTTTTTTAAAAGATTTTGAAGTTCTTGTTCCTGTTTTTTATAATCATTAAATCCGGGAACAGATTCTGGTAATCCTTCAAAAATAATAATTGCACCTTGTTTTTTTAAGGCTATTAATTTTTGCAAAGTGGCAAGCGGCATTTTTTTACAGGACGGAATAATTAATGACTTAAAAGTTCCACCCGGCAAACTGATCTTTCCATCAATAACCTTTGCTTCAGTAATAAAGTTATCCGATATAAAATCAACTCCATATCCTTTTTTCAGAAGGCTTTTTGTAGTATCATAAAAAGATGTTCCGTGTAACCATTCTGATAACGAATGTATTTTAAATTGAAAAAATAAGTTACCTTTTTGATATTGGTCCCAAACATCAAAAATGGGCCAGTAAAGCAAAATTTCGTTATCTGGTTTTCCCTGTTGCAATAACGATTGACAATTAGAAATATAAGAAAAAAGAGTAGGAGCATCTTCCCAAATACTATTGTTGGCATTAAAATTTACCGAAGCATAAAATTGCCATCCTGGCCACGCAGCTCTTGTAGGGGAATAAGTTGATCCATGTAAAAAAACATGATTTACACCATTTAACATCAAGTCTTCAACTTCAGGTTTACATTGAGATAGAGCTGTTTTGAAATGTTCTCTCAACCATGTAAAAGTCTCAGAAGAAACCAGATTTTTCCCTGAAATATGTGCTGCCGAAGAGGAGAATTTTAGCATAACCGGATCAGCATCACCCTCACGGATGTCTTCTTTCTCACGTCTAAAACCCGGAATATCAAAAGGCATAGAACCAAAAGTTTCACATTCCGGAATATCTGCCGAAGCGTACAAATCGATCAGGTTTCCGGGAGAACCGTGCGCCTGAAGTTTTGTTTTAAAGTTTTTGGAATTTGCCCATGCTGTCCATGGTTTGTCAAATTTATTGAGTAATAAATCGGCAATCGTTTGTTTGTAATCACTTCTTATTCGGTTACCAATTTCGTTATCGGTTTCATTTAATAAAAGAGGCATTTGTTGTTTTAAATCATAGCCCCTTAAAGTTTTAAATTCCTCAAAGAATTTCGGAGTAAAATCAGTTCCGTACACTTCATAACTATCATTAAAAATAGCTCTTATTTTTCCTTCGCGACCTTTAAAAGCACTATTAAACGGAACAACGTAAGCATTCAATGCTTCCTCAGAATAATGATCTAAAGTATAGCCGCTTCCTCCAGGAGCCGCTCTTTTAACCTGTTGACCGGTTTTTCCGCTAAAAACAGCATATATCGTATAATCTGTTTTAACAGCTTTCCATTTTAATTTATTTGGTTTTAGCGGATTCTGCAGCGAAACAGGATTTCCTTCAATTCCTTTGTCGTTTACTTTTGAATTTTTATCTTTTAACAGATCTGTTAAGTTTACATAACTTCCGTCATTTCCATAAGCGACAACATATAAAAGCTCGGGAGGTACTTTTTCTTTTGTGTTTTCGAGTACTATATTCTTGTCAATAGTTTCATTTTTTTTAAGCTGATATTTTTCGATAATTAGTTTAGTTGCGGCATTTTGCAGTGTAACATGAGATCCGCCATAAGGCCAGCCGGTTCCTAAAACCATATCTACCTGCATGTGCAGACTATCTGAAATGTGAATGGTATAATCCAGCATTTCTAACCATTTTGGAGACAGATAATCTATAAAATTATTTTCTTCTCCTTTTACGCCATAAATGGGAGTTATTTCTACACCACCAATTCCGGCATTATGAAAATCTAAAAGACTTTTCTTCAAATTTGGCTTATCAACCGCACTTCCCATCCACCACCAACGTGCCCACGGCTGATTGATATTGGTAGAATTTGGCCATGGAGATTCAGATTTTTTCTGTGCAAAAGAATGACAAGTCAATACAATGCAAAAGAATACAAAGAAATAGGTTTTGATTAGTCTCATTATTTAAGATTCAAAAGATGATTATCCAATAAAGTAAAAGTAAAAGTCCTTCTTGAAATTGCCATCCTGTAGCGTCCTGTTTGAAATATGAAATAATCTTAAAATTGGCTAATATTTTTATCATAATTTATATTTATATGAATTTCAATATGGATTTAAAAAAAATAAATGCATAAAATTTTTAATATGATATTTATATTTTTCGCATTGTAAATCAGTTACTTATATTGCTTTTTTGTTAAATAAAATACAAATAAAAATATAAGATATTGATAGTTAGCAGGATACTACAGGATGCTGTGCGATTCCCTTCTAAATAAATTTGGTTAAACTAATTAATTAACCAAATTAAACTTTTTATGAAAAATAATTTTAATCTATTGCTGATTATAGCCCTGTTTGGATTATTCCATTCTGTGGGTTATGCGCAAGAAAAAGTGGTTACAGGAACAGTTACAGATCCGTCCAAACTCTCGGTACCGGGAGCCAATGTATTTGTAAAAGGTACAAAAAGAGCGGCCAGTACTGATTTTGATGGAAAATACAGTGTTAAGGTTTCAGAAGGAGAAACGCTTGTTTTCTCTTTCATAGGTTTTGTAACCAAAGAAGTAAAAATTGGAACTTCAAATACTTACAACATTGTTTTAGATACTGAAAGTTCAAATTTAAATGAAGTTGTAGTTATTGGATACGGAACTCAAAAGAAAAAATTAACAACCGGAGCAATTTCAGGTATTAAAACAGAGAATTTTACCGAAAGGCCTATTTCCAGAATAGATCAGGGATTAGTAGGGCAGGTAGCCGGAGTTCGTGTTAAGCAAACTACAGGTTTACCGGGACAGCCTTTTAGTATCGAAATTCGTGGAGCAGGTTCTATCACGGCAGGAAACGAACCGTTGTATGTAGTAGATGGATTTCCAATTTATACCGAAGGATCAAACAGCAACGGAGGTTTTTCAAGTGGTAGTCCGCTCGATAATATGAACCCAAATGATGTGGCTTCGATCGAAGTATTAAAAGATGCCGCGGCAGCAGCAATCTATGGATCAAGAGCCTCAAACGGAGTTGTATTAATTACCACAAAAAGAGGTAAAATAGGAAAACCAAAATTTACGTTTAACACTTACGGAGGGGTTAATAAAGAAGCCAACAGAGTAGATATGTTATCGTCAGAAGAATGGATTGGCAGAGCCAAAACCATGATCGATTCACAATGGATTGGTTCTGGTATTGCAGGTGCATCAGCGAGTCAAAACACGGCGCAGCGTATTGCGGCTTATAATGCAGTAAACCCAACCGCCCCGCTTACAACTGCAAATTCAAGATACTTCACATATTTGTATGATGACAGATGGGATATGCCGGGACATCCTGGGTTAGATTATATCGATTGGCAGGATAAAGTTTTCCGCACAGGAGAATTTAGCAACTATCAATTGTCTGTTTCGGGAGCGACAGAAGCCGTAAATTATTACGTATCTGCCAATTATCAAAAAAATACCGGATATATCGTAGGTACTGATTATACTTTATTTTCTGCCAGAGCAAACGTTGATGTAAAGTTGTCTGATTCTTTTAAAATGGGAATCAATATAGCACCTTCATATTCTGTAAAAAATGATCCGGGTGTTGAAGGTAAAGACAATACATTATTTAAGGCTCTTACTGCAACTCCTGTTTTTGAAAGTGCATCAAATGCTGACGGAGAAAAATACACCACAAGATATGCGTGGGGAAGCAGTACAACCAACATGCTAAATGCGTTGGCAAGAACAGGAAAAAACTCTATGTACAGAACCTTGATTTCTACTTATGCCAGTTATCAATTTGCAAAAGGTTTTACGTTTAAAAGCACAATCAATTTTGACAACTCAGATAATACCAACGAAAGTTATACACCAAACGATGTTCAGGCAAGTATTAGAGGAGCATACAATACGTACAGAAGACAAAATTTAGTAAATGAAAATACTTTAAACTACGATCAGTCTATTGGAAATCATAATTTTAATTTGCTTTTAGGACAGTCTTTCAGCTCGTATGAAATCATGAGATCTACTTTGTCATCAGGAGCACTTTACAACAGTTCTACTGTAGAAACCTTGCCAACGGGATCATTAGGTTCTACAAATGCAGAAAAAAGTACATTACTTTCTTATTTTGCCAGATTACAATACAACTACAAAGAAAAATACCTGATTTCTGCCAGTATCAGACGTGATGGTTCTTCAAAATTTGGATCAGACAGACAATGGGGAGTATTTCCTTCTCTTTCATTGGGCTGGAGAGTAAAACAAGAAGAATTTTTGAAAGATGTTGATTGGCTTAGTGATTTGAAATTGAGAGCCAGTACAGGTATCAACGGAAGTAATAATATTGGAAGTTATGCTTCATATGCCACACTTGCCTCCTATAATTATTCAATTGGAGGAGCAGCTGCAATCGGGCAGGGTGCATCATCTATTGCTAACCCTTCTTTACACTGGGAAGAATCACGAAGTGTTGATGCAGGTATAGATTTCGGATTTATAAAAAACAGACTTTCAGGAACTTTCGAAGTATATAGAAAAAACAACAGCGAATTACTTTTAAGAGTTCCAATCGTTGGAGCAACCGGATTTACAAGTTATTTAACCAATGTTGGAGAAGTACAAAATCAGGGATGGGAATTTGAGATAAACTCTTTAAACGTAAAAACAAATAATTTCGAATGGAGAACTTCTGCAAATATAAGTCATAACGAAAATAAAGTCCTGGCTTTAGGTCCTGATCAGTCTAAAATTGAAATCAGTAATTCGTTTGATGGAGGAGTTCCGTTTATAAAATTAGAAGTTGGCAAACCAATGTATACCATTTTCGGATTACAGCAAAATGGTGTAGTAACACAGGCTGATATTGATGGAGGCGGAACTACAATTGGAGGAAACAAACTAGTTCTTGGAGATCCGAGATATATTGACCAGAACGGAGATAAAAAAATCAACTCAGAAGATCGTGTAGATTTAGGTAATCCAACACCAAAATACACTTGGGGAATCACCAATACTTTTAAATATAAAGATGTTGATTTAAATATTTTGGTACAAGGACAAAATGGAGGATCAGTTTATGGATTGACAGGAAGAGCAATTGACCGTACCGGAATGGGATCTGTAGAAAATTCTCTAGACGTTGACCCGGCCGTAAGAGGAAACTGGAGAACTTCATTTGGATATCAGGCAAACTCTGACTGGATGTATAAATCAGATTATGTAAGTATCAGAAGTATTTCAATAGGCTTTAACTTAAGAGAAGCTGTAAAAAGTTTTAGCAGAATCGACAATGCAAGGCTTTATATCACCGGAGAAAACTGGTTCAACTGGAACAAGTACAAAGTTGGTTTCAACCCGGAAGCCGTAAATACATCTGCAAGTTCAAATAGTGATTTTTCTGTACCGGTAGATTATGGAGGAGCACCTCTTGCAAAGTCACTTGTTTTAGGTCTTAACATTAATTTTAATTAAAAGAAAATGAAAAAATATATTTATTTAGCTGCAAGTGCTTTGGCATTATTTGCCTTTACCTCTTGCAATGATGAATTGACTCAGTTGCCTTTGTCTCAAGGAACAATAGAGAATTTTTATGCTACTCCGGGCGATTTCGTACAGGCCAGAAACGCCACTTATTCTGTAGCTTTTCATGGTGCCGGAACTTATGGTTATGCCAACAGGGTATTGAATTTAAGCGAAACCAGATCCGATAATTTGTATGCAACCACAACCGCATCAAGGGAGTGGGAAGGAATTAATAGTTTTTATACAAACATTAGCTCTAATTCATACATAAAAGAAGCGTATACAAGTAATTATAATGCGATAAATAAAGCAAATCAGTTGCTTGAAAAAATTGCAGAAAAAGGAGATCAGATTTTTACAAATCCTGCAGATAAAACAGCAATGGCTGCCGAAGCCCGTTTTCTAAGAGCATTTTGTTATTTTGATTTAATCAGATGGTTTGGACGTGTTCCTTTAATCGAAAGAACAATGACAGCTCCCGAAGCTGCTAAAATACCAAGAACTCCGGTTACAGAAGTGTATGATTTTATAATCTCAGATCTTGAACAGGCTATTCCTGATCTTCCTCCGTCATACGATGCCGCAAACTACGGAAGAGTTTCTAAATACGGAGCAAAAGCATTATTAGGCCTTGTTTACATGACACGCTCAAGCCCGACTTACGGAATTGATGGTGCTACACTTGGCTTAAACGAATGGGATAAAGCGTATCAACAATTAAATGATATAAAAACAAGTGGCGTATACGTGTTTGGAGCAGATTATGATGCTATTTTTAAAGTAGAAGGAAATGCAAACAAAGAAAATGTTTTGACTATTCCGTACACACAAAGTTTGCCGCTTAGTGTAGGAGGTAATTTTATGGTCGAACTAGGCTATGAACCTTATTTTGCTTCTTTCAATTTATCAGCACAGGGATCATTGGAAGCCAAAGAAATTTCTACCGAGTTCTTAAACATGTTTGCAGCAACCGATAAAAGAAAAGCTTTCGGTATAGCTACAAGTTATACAGTAGCTTCAGGAACATACAAAGGAAGTTATACACTACCGGTTTTCAAAAAATATATTGATCCCGCAAGATACGGAAACGGTCGTGAAGACTGGGGCGTAGATTTTATGGTAATTCGCTACACAGATGTATTAATGATGATGGCCGAATGTACGCTCCATGGAGGCGGAGGCTCCCAGGCCGATGTTGATGCCATTGTAAATCAGGTTAGAACAAGAGCAGGAGTAACGGCAAATGCTGCCAATATTACCTTAGATGAATTGTTTGCAGAAAGAAGAAAAGAATTTTTCTCTGAAGGAAACAGATGGTTTGATTTAATCAGATCTGGTAAAGCAGTAGAAATAATGAATGCCTGGAAAGCAGTTGAAGATACAGATGGAAAAATAAGAACAATAGATAATAATGCGTTGATTTATCCAATTCCGTTGTCTGAAATACTTGCTGTTCCGGGACTGTATGATCAGAATATTGGTTACGACTAAAAAAACTTTGCCCCCAATTTTTTTTTATATTTTGTTTTTTTTGAAAAAAGCTGTCTCTTTTGACAGCTTTTTTGCATTTTTCTAATGCTAAATAAACAGGAAAGCACAGGATGCTTTTTGTGTTTAATTATTTTAAATTTAAAGTTCAGGATTTAATAACGCAATGCCGATGATTTACTTAAAAAAGTTTCTTTTATTTTTATTGATTTTTAGCGCAAAATTCTCTCTTACAGCTCAGGTCAAACTACCTGCTTTAGTAAGTGATAATATGGTTTTGCAGCAAAATGCAAAAGTTAATTTATGGGGATGGGCGTCTCCAAACGAAAAAATAAACATTCAGTTAGGATGGTCAGATGCGGTTATAGAAACTACAGCAAATACGGATGGAAATTGGAAAGTTACGGTTGACATACCAAACGCAAGCGAAAAAGGTTATACAATTACTATAAACGCAAATAATAAAATTGTACTAAACAATATTTTAATTGGCGAAGTCTGGATTTGCTCCGGACAATCAAATATGTATTTTCCTGTGGGAAAAGAAGAAGGAACCTGGAAAACCGGAGTTAAAAATTATCAGGAAGAAGTTAAAAATGCCTCATTTCCCAATATCAGGTTATTTACGGTTTTAACCAATGCCTCACCAAAACCGCTTGATGATGTAATTGGTTCATGGAAACAATGTTCGCCCGAAAGCATCAATACATTTTCTGCCGTGGCTTATTTTTTCGGAAGAGAATTGTATCAAAAACTAAACGTACCAATCGGATTAATTTCCACTTCATGGGGAGGAACAAAAGCAGAAGCCTGGACGTCTCAAAATGTGTTGGAAAAAGACATTTCCTTTTTGCCAATTTTACAGCAAGATGCTAAAAATGAAAAATTGTATCAGGAAAAACTCGAAGCCTATTATTTAGCTTCCATAAACCAACAAATAGCAAGCGCTGCAAATGCTCCAAAACTGGAATTAAAAAAGCCAAAAAAAGAAGCCAATAAAACTTCTTATGTGCTTTATAATGCAATGTTATATCCACTCATAAATTATACGATGAAAGGCGTAATCTGGTATCAGGGCGAAAGCAATTCCGGTCAGGCAAATTTATACCGAACACTTTTTCCGGCAATGGTAAAAAACTGGCGAGACGATTGGAAACAAGGAGATTTCCCTTTTTATTATGTACAAATAACACCTCACAAAGGACAAACTCCCGACATTCGCGAAGCGCAATTATTTTCCTTAAAAACGATACCAAATAGCGGAATGGCTGTTACCACAGATGTTGGCGACGCAAACAACATTCACCCAATAGACAAACAAACTGTTGGGCATCGCCTTGCTTTATGGGCAAGAGCCAAAACCTATAACGAAAACAAATTAGTGTATTCAGGACCCATTTATAATAATATGAAAATCAAGAAACAAAAAGTACAATTGTTTTTTGATTATGCTGATTCAGGTTTGAAGAAAGAAGGAGAAAGGCTAAAAGAATTTGAAATTGCCGGAGAAGATCAGGTTTTTTATCCCGCCGACGCTAAAATTGATGGTAAAACAATCATAGTTTCTTCATTAAAAGTAAAAAATCCAGCAGCCGTTCGTTTTGCATGGAAAGCAGTTCCCGAACCCAATTTATTCAATAATGAAAACCTGCCCGCATCGCCTTTCAGAACAGATGATTGGGTTGATAAAGTTGAGAAGAAACTTTGAGTGTAATTATTTAAACACATAGAAACATAGTCAATAGAAACGTAAAAAGACGTTTCACTTGTTTTAAATAAACATAGCGATGTGGAAAAAAGATCTGTATAAGCTTTGTCAAAGTTTTAAACTTTGACAAAGCTTGACAAAGTAACCACAAAGTTTGTCATCCCGAGGAACGAGGGATCACACGCGCAACTCGACAAAGATTGGCGATTTTGATTGCGTTCCTTGGGATAACAAAATACATATACCATAGTAATGAATCTAAAATCTAAAGTCTAAAATCTAAAAATGAACAGAAGAAAATTTATAATCGGAAATTCCCTCGCGTTAATGGCTTTATGTTTGCCATTTCCCGTCAGAAGCAATATTTTTTCGGAAGATCCAAAACTTTCAGATTTTGAAAAAAGGCTTCGACCAGTAGGACGCGCACTCGAATTTGAAGATTATTATGTTTGGTGCAACAGTCCGATTGAAGGTCCGGATGGAAAAATCCATGTGTTTTTTTCGAGGTGGAAAAAATCAAAAGGAATGAGTGGCTGGATCAATAGTTCAGAAATTGCACATGCCGTTGCCGATAAACCCGAAGGGCCATACGAATATATAAGTACCATTTTGGCACCGCGAGGAGAAGGATTTTGGGACGCCACAACCTGCCATAATCCAAGTATCCATTTTGTAGACGGAAAATATGCCTTGTTTTTTATGGGAAATTCTAACGGAAAAATGGATACCAAACGCATTGGTTTAGCAACTTCAGATTCACTTTATGGCCCTTGGAAAAGACCCGATAAACCTTTATTGTTACCGGGAGAAAAAGGAGAATGGGACGATCTTTTAACCACAAACCCATCCTTTTTAAAACATCCAAACGGCGAATATTGGCTGTATTATAAATCATTGGATACAGAAAATTATGTGCATCCAAAATTTGAAATCAAAGGAAATAGAAAATACGGGTTGGCGATTTCAAAAACCCTTGAAGGTCCTTATATTAAATATGAAAACAATCCGCTAATTGATTTTTCTAAACTAGGAAATAACCAGCAATGCGAAGATGCTTTTGTATGGTACGAAAATAAGAAATTTAAAATGTTGGCTAGAGATATGGGCGTTTTCGGCATCGATCACGGACTTTATATGGATTCTGACGATGGCATACACTGGAGCGATCCTTCAATAGCCTATCAACCATTGGATAAATATATAAAACAGCCCGAAGCACCCAAATATTTAAACCGATATGGCCGTGTAGAACGTCCGCAATTATTGTTTCAAAACGGAAAAGCAACCTATTTGTTTACTGCTTCTCAGGGAGGGAAATACGAAACAGCTTCGGCTTTTATTTTTAGAATAGTATAAAATGATTAAATTGTTATGATAAACAAACAGCATAAACAAATAAATAATGAAAACTAAATTATATTTCCCAATAGCATTTACGGCATTGGTTTTTGCAAGCTCTAACGCACAGCAAAAAACAGCAGGAAACAAAATTGTTTTAAAGAATTCTTCAAAAATGGCATTGTTCCAAAAGGCAGTTTCAATTAAAAGAAATCAGCTTTCTATTGAAGATGCGGCAAGCCAATATCCAATTTTGATTTATAAAAAAGATACAATTCCGGCGCAGGTAAATGATCTGGATGGAGACGGAAAATGGGATGAATTATTTTTAGTTGCTGATTTTGCTCCAAACGAAAGCAAAACCCTAGAACTAAAATGGTCGAAAACAGATCCTAAATTTCCTGTAAAAACAAGTGTTCGTTTTGGAAAAAGGGAAGGAAAAGACATGCCGGTTCATCCAGATACACAAGAAGTTTTGATGGCAAATCAGATACATAAAAAATTAGGATATCAAAAATACCAAACCGACGGACCAACCTGGGAAAACGACAAAGTAGGCTTTAGGCATTATTTAGACGGAAGAAATTCTAAAGACGTTTTCGGGAAAAAATTGCCGGGAATAACCCCGGAAGATGTTGGTATAAACAGCAAAGGCGCCGTTGAAGACAATTATCACGTTATGTACGATTGGGGAAGAGATATTTTTCCCGTTGGAAATTCGGCAGGATTAGGTGGTTTTGCATTATTAAAAGAGGATAAAATCAACAGACTCGGAATTATCGCCAATGACACTGTAAACAATATCGAAAAAACGACTTTCAAAATCGTGAGCGAAGGTCCGGTAAACTCCCTTTTAAGCTATAATTACCACAATTGGAAAATAGACGGAAATAATTATGACGCACAAGAAACTTCTTCGATCTGGCCAGGAATGTATGGTTATAAAAACACTGTTTCTTTAAATGGTTTAAAAGGAAACGAAACGTTGCTTATAACGCTTTCTAACTTAAACAATAAAAACCCATTGCAAGTAATTGATTCAGGAGATTTTGTGTGTTTTATACAGCACGATAAACTAACCTATGATCGCCAATGGATTTTAGGAACAGCCGTAATTATTCCGAAAGATGTTTATAAAGGATACATCGAAGCACCAAAAAGCGGACAATTAACAGATTCTTATCTAATAAAATTAAACGTAAAAAATAATCAGCAAATTAGTTATTACCCAATCGCCGCATGGGAATTAAGTGCAGATAAAAACTTTAAAGATTCAGCTTATTTTACCAGCTATGTTACGGATTTAGCGAAACAATTGTCAGCAAAAATTAAAGTTGAGGTGAAATAACCAAAAAAAACAACTAACTACTAATACCAAACCAAAAAATGAAAAAAATACTAATCTCTATAATTGGCATTTTCGCTTTTACGCAAGTGTCATTATCCCAAAATTACGCAAACGATAAATTCCCGGACGGATCACCAATTTCAAATTGGTTTAAAGATTATACCAAGCTGCAGCTAAAAGATTTAGGCAAGCAATACGCCATAACAGATTTTGGCGTAGGTAAAGACAGTACCAAAATTCAAACCACAGCAATTCAAAAAGTAATTGACAAAGCAGCTGCAAATGGCGGAGGTGTAATTGTAATTCCTAAAGGAGTTTATTTAAGCGGAGCATTGTTTTTTAAACCAAAAACAGCTTTGTATGTTTTAGAAGGCGGAGTTTTAAAAGGTTCAGATAATATTGCTGATTTTCCGATAATGCCATCGAGAATGGAAGGGCAAAATCTGGATTATTTTCCAGCTTTGGTAAACGCTTACGGAGTTGATAATTTCTCTATTTCTGGAAAAGGAACCATCAACGGAAACGGAAAAAAATATTGGGAAGCATTCTGGCAAAGACGAAAAGAAAACCCAAAATGCACCAATCTTGAAGTTTCAAGACCAAGATTAGTTTTTGTATGGAATTCAAACAATGTACAATTACAAGATGTAAAATTGATAAATTCGGGTTTTTGGACAAACCATTTTTACAAATGTAATAATGTAAAAATGCTCGATTTGTATATATTTTCACCGCATGTTGGCGTAAAAGCACCAAGTACCGATGCGATCGACATTGATATTTGCACTAATTTTTTAGTAAAAGGCTGTTATCTGTCGGTTAATGATGATGCGATTGCCTTAAAAGGTGGAAAAGGACCGTATGCAGATCAGGATAAAAACAACGGACCAAATGCAAATATTATCATAGAAGACTGCAATTTCGGATTTTGTCATTCTTCTTTAACAAACGGAAGCGAATCAATTCACAACAGAAATGTAATTATGCGCAATTGTAAAATAGACGGCGCATCAAGAATGTTATGGCTTAAAATGCGTCCGGATACACCACAGCGCTATGAGTACATAAGAGTTGAAGATATTAAAGGAGAAGCAAAAACAGGTTTGGCCGTTTTTGCCTGGAAACAATTTTTTGATTTAAAAGGGCGAAAAGATATTCCGCTTTCTTACGGAGATAATATCACCTTAAAAAATATAGACTTAAAATGTGAGACTTTTTACGGAGTTGAAAATGATCCAAATGTTCGCTTATCCAATTTTACCTTCGAAAACTTAAACATTGAAACCGTTAAAACAAGTATCGACAAAAGTTTAATAAGCGGTGTAATATTTAAAAACGTCTATGTAAACAAACAATTGGTCGATTAGTTTGCAGAAGCAGATAGTTGTAAGAGTTTACCGTTGTATTGACTTTTGAGCATAATTTGTACTATAAAAAATGTCTGAAAATTGCCATTATACGGTGATTACTAAGCGATAAGATGAAATTTTCTTAAAAAAAGTTATTTTCGTAATGGATTGATAATGAATGATGAAGAAGATCAGTTAATCAAATATTAACTTTCGGGATAAAATGAGTGATAATTTTAACACTAAAGTTGCGTTATCTTTCAAGCAAACTTTTATTTTTGCGCCTTAATTTAACAAGTATAAGCATGAAAGATCTATTAGTAAAAATCAACGCCGAAATCGACACATTCAAAGCAGAGGCTGAATCATTAACTGAAAAAGGAGTTAAAGCTGCTGGACCTAGAGCTCGTAAAGCAACTTTAGAAATTGAAAAACTTTTAAAAGAATTCAGAAAAGTTTCTATCGAAGAATCAAAAAAATAATCTTTTTTGAACTAAAAAGATAAAACCTCGTTTAAGCAATTAAACGAGGTTTTCTTTTTTAATTATGAGTTATTAGTTATGAGTTTTTAGTTTAGTGATAAAATAATTCATAACTCATAATTCATAACCTAACTTTTTAATGCTTTCTGCAACGGTTTGGGCATTTAATTTGGCACCTTCAAAACCAGTGTGCGTATGATCTTTTGGAAAAAAATCTTTTACTTTTTCTTTACCTAAAGCTTCGTATTTTAATGCTACAATTTCATTTAAATCGATATAAAGAACACCTTCCTTATCAGCTGCTTCTTTTGACCATTTTCCATAAGTTTCTGTTCGTCTTTCAACTTTATCGTTGGGCCATTCGTTTCTTGGAGTTTGACTTAATACAATTACAACCGCACCTTTTTCTTTGGCTTCGCGAATAAATTTCTCCATGTACCAGCCAAAAGTATGAACAATTTCTTTTGATCCGTCCGGCAGAACAACTTCCTGAGTTTCATTTCCATTTCCTTTTAAAGAACCTCTGAATTTTTCCTTATCAACAGCTCCCACATCATTATGACCAAACTGAATTAAGATAAAATTTCCGGGCTGTAATTGGTTTTTAACCTCATTCCAAAGGCCTTCGTGATCAAAAGTTCTTGTGCTTCTTCCGCCTCGTGCTTTATTAATAACTTCAATTCTGGTGGTATCGCAAAATGTAGGAAAAGTGACGCCCCAGCCTACAGCATTTTCATCGTTATTATTTGCCATGGTAGAATCTCCAATTAAGAATACTTTTTTCTTTGGAGGAAAAACAATTTTTGGATCTTTCAAAATATAATTTTTCAGGGAATTTTTACTTTCCCTTAATCCATTAATAATAATAGAAGCCGAAAGTACAGCACCTTTTGCCGAGGTATGCGTATGATCTTTTTTGTAGAAATAAGTTCCCGTTACTTTTACTTCACCCATTTTTTCCATTTCCAAAGCCATTTTATTATTCAAATCAATAAAAGTGACTTTTTCTTTTTCAGCAATTTGTTTTGCCCATAATCCGTATGAATTATTGTTGCGTGGAACTTTACCGTTTTTCCAATCGTTTCTTGGAATTGGCGAACAAATTATCGGAATCGCCCCTTTTGATTTTGCTTCGCTAACTATTTTCTGAATATACCAGCCGTAAGTATGCACGGTTTCGTGTTTTTTGGTCAGGATATTATCAATTTCCTGCGTTTCATTTCCAATGCCTTTAATCGTTCCGCGTGCGCGAAGACTATCATTTATTGGTCCGTCGTCATTATGTCCAAACTGAATCAAAACATAATCGCCTTTTTTTAATTTGTCTAAAACCGGTGTCCATAAACCTTTATCCTGAAAAGTTCTGCTGCTTGTTCCGCCCAAGGCATGGTTTTCTACGCTAACTTTTGTAGTGTCTAAAAACTGACCAATATAATCTCCCCAGCCCCAAAGCCCGCCAGTTCCGTCGCCCTTGCCGTTTTTTACTGTAGAATCGCCGACCATAAAAACAGTTGGTTTGGAGTTTTGATCTTCTGAGAAACTGAAAAGTAACAAAGCGAGAGAAAGGACAGAAAAAATTTTAATTGATTTCATGAATGAGATAATTTGTCAATTAGATAATTAGATAATGTGAAGCTCTGGCTTTTTCAAAGTTTAAAAACTTTGAAAAAGCTAAGTAAACCTGAAACCTGAAACCTGAAACCTGAAACCTGAAACCTGAAACCTGAAACCTGAAACCTGAAACCTGAAACCTGAAACCTGAAACCTGAAACCTGAAACCTGAAACCTGAAACCTGAAACCTGAAACTATTTCAAAACTAACTATTCCATTTTTATATACTATCCTGTGCTATGATGTTAAAATATTATCGAATTATAAATTATTAAATTGTAAAAATCAGGTAGGTACAGGATGGTAAAACATAAAAAAACAAAGAAATTGCAATTGAATTGTCAAATATTTAGGATTTAGTTGATGATTAATTATAAGTAACACCCAATCGTGCATGAAGCTTACCATTACTAAAATACATTACACTCCAATTTTGATTTGCATATTTTTATTATGTTCAACGCTATCTTTTAGTCAGGAAAAACTAACGTCCCGAAAAATACACTATGTTCCGGACGGAAATAGTTTTGTGCTTAAAAATGGTACGCGAAAATTCAATAGAGCACTTTATGGCTCAAATACAGGATTTAGAGTAGAAACAGGGGATTTGCCGGAATTTGCTATGTATATGCCCGGAATGGGTGGGAATTTAAAGTTTGGCTTAGTAAACGGAAAAGAGAATAAATGGATTACAGAAGCTTCAAAAATTGAAACAAGATATGTTTTAGGAATAATGCAATATCAAATTCAGGATCCGGTTTTAGGATCCGGAAAATTGTTTATTGATGTCGTTGCTTTAAAAGAAAAAGAAGGTTTTGTTGTAAAAGTCTACGGTAAAAACGTATCAAAAAATACCAATTTAATCTGGGCATTTGGTGGCGCAACAGGTAAAAAGTTCAGTCGTGATGGAGATATTGGCGCAGATCCTGAATCTGTTTTTTATTTAAAACCAGAATATTGCACCAACAATAAATACACTTTAAAAAAAGAGTCATTTTTGTTGGAATATGGTTCAGAAAGCAACAAACAAAAAACAGGAAATAATAAAAATATAAACGGATTTTTTCCTGAATCTCAAATGCATTTAGCCAATGCGAACAGTCAAAATTCTCCCTTGGAATTGTTTAATTCTACTGCAGAATCATTGCCCGCTATTACAGGAAAAAGAAACTCAGTTGATGAAAAAGCACAATATTTTTTATTTTTATCAGAAGATTCAAAAGATAATTTTACCCAAAAAACAATAGCAGAACTTTACGAAAAATCAGTTAAGGAAACACAGACTTTAGCAAATAGAGTTAAAGTCGAAACTCCTGATCCATATATTAATACACTAGGTTCAGCGCTTTCAATTGCAGCCGACGGAATTTGGGAAAGTCCTGCATATCTTCATGGTGCCATTGCATGGCGAATGTACCTAAATGCCTGGCGTGGTGCTTATACTGCAGATCCTTTGGGATGGCATGACAGGGCAAAAACACATTTTACAAGCTACAGCAACTCGCAGGTTTTATCGCCAGAAAGTGGTCCGGTTGTTTTTGATGAAGAAAAAAATCTCGCACGTCAAAAAGAAGAAATCGGAACCTCGATGTTTAGCAGCGGTTATATTAGCCGTAATCCAAATAAAAATACTTTGGCGCATCATTATGATATGAATCTGGTATTCATAGATCAGATGTTGCGCCATTTTAAATGGACGGGCGACGTTGCTTTTATGAAAGAAATGTGGCCCACAATTCAAAGGCATTTAAACTGGGAAAAGCGAAATTTTGATGCTGATAATGACGGACTTTATGATGCATATGCAACTATTTGGGCGAGCGATGCACTGCAATACAGCGGTGGAGGCGTGATTCATTCTTCGGCATATAATTATTATGCAAATAAAACTGTTGCTGAGGTTGCCAAAATTGTAAACGCAGATACAAAGCCATTTTCTAATGAAGCCGACAAAATTTTAAAAGCCACAAACGATCAACTTTGGATTCCCAAAAAAGGAATTTTTGCCGAATATAAAGATGCTCTCGGAAATAGATTATTACACGATGTTCCCGGAATCTGGAGCATTTATCATACGATCGATTCAGAATTATCAAATCCTTTTGAAAGTTATCAAATGCTGAATTATGTCGATAAACAAATTCCGCATATTCCAATTTCAGTAGAAGGATTGGATAAAAAAGATTTGTACGTAATAAGTACAACCAATTGGCAGCCTTATACCTGGTCGATTAATAACGTGGCTCTTGCCGAGCAATTGCATACTTCATTGGCTTTTTGGCAAGGCGGAAAAAGTGAAGAAGCTTACAAAATGTGGGAAAGTGTTTTGATCGAAAGTATGTATTTGGGCGCATCACCCGGAGGTTTTGAGCAATTGTTGTATCAGGACGCAATACGTGGAGAATTATATCGTGATTTTGCAGATCCAATTGGTATGGCGTCGCGAACTTTAGTCGAAGGACTTTACGGAATTCAGCCTGATGCTCTAAAAGGCGTTTTAACTATTAAACCCGGTTTTTCTTCAAAATGGAACGAAGCTTCTTTAGAAATTCCGGATATTACTTTTTCTTTCAAAAGAGAAAATAAAAAAGAAACGTATCATATTGAGAATCGTTTAGGAACACAAATGAATTTGTGTTTGGTTGTAAACGCTCCTTTCGAAAACATTCAGGGTATTACTGTAAATGGTAAAATAGCCAGTTACAGAGCTGCTCCTCAAACAATAGAAAATCCTAAAATCATCATAGAAACACCGTATGCTAAAACTTATGATGTGGTTGTTAACTGGCGCGGAGGAACTATCGAAAAAATGCATCCAAAACCATTTTATACTTCAGGAGAAAATCTGGATATGCTGGTTTTTAAATCTCAAATCCTTTCTGTTTATGATCCGCAATCTGTTTTGGGAGAAATTTCGAATAAAGAAAAAATGCTTCATGCGACTGTAAACGGAGAGGGAAATAAGATGTTTTTTGTAAAATTGAAACAGGGAGAATTCTTTTGGTGGGAACCGATACACTTAAACATAAAAGCAAAAGAACAATCAAATGAAAAAGTCACAGATTGGGATAAACCTTTGGATAAATCGGTACGTGCAGAAACAATTTCTCTTTCATCCTTTTTCAATTCAAAAGTAACCGATATTTTTAATTACGAATATCTTTCGCCAAGACCGAAAACGGTAACATTACAATTACCAAAACAAGGAATTGGAAATTGGTGTTATCCAAACGTTTCGGTAAAAATTGATGACAAAGGATTGCGCGAAAAAGCAAAGGCAAACGGAAAAATTACAACTCCAAACGGGATTCCGTTTCAAACGCCTTCTGATGAAAATCAAAAAAATATAATCTTCACTTCGATGTGGGATAATTTTCCGGAAAGTATTGATATTCCGCTTGACGGAAAAGCTTCTCATACTTATTTTATGATGGCCGGAACTACAAACCCAATGCAAAGCCGAATTGTAAATGGTGAAATAAAAATAAATTATACGGATGGAACTTCGGATGTTTTAGAATTAAAAAATCCTGAAAACTGGTGGCCAATTGAACAGGATTATTTTATTGACGGACTTGCGTTTACAACTGATGCGCCAAAACCGCCAAGAGTTTATTTAAAAACAGGAGAAATTACAAGAGATTTTGCAGCTTTTAAAACCATAAAAGGTTTCTCAAATTATGGAGTTGAGGGAGGCGCAGGAACAATTTTGGATTTGCCTTTGGATAAAAATAAAACATTAAAAAGTTTGACTTTGAGAACTATCGCAAATGATGTTGTGATTGGTTTGATGAGTGTTACTTTAATTAGATAATTTTTTAATTAGAGAATGTGTCAATGAGATAATTAGATAATGCGTGGCTAACTTTGACAAAGCTTAGATAGTGATAAAAAAAGCTCAAGAGGAGCAATATATTTATAGAAACATTTTACCCATAGGAATTAAAGTCCCAGAGGGACGATATATAAATTATTAATTAGATAATGCATGTCAAAGCTTTGTCAAAGTTTAAAACTTTGACAAAGCTGCCGCAAATCAGAACCTGAAACTATCAAAACTAACCCTATATTCAAATGAAAAAATATCAATTAATTACTTTATTTCTATTTTCCGTTTCGATGTTTGCACAAAAAATAGACAGAAAAGCAGTAGTAACAAGACATAACGTGCAAATTACCGCTATCGATACTTTGGCTTCGTTAACTGTAGGTAATGGTGCTTTTGCTTTTACTGTAGACGCTACAGGCTTGCAGACTTTTCCAAAAAAATATGAAAACGGAATCCCGTTAGGAACGCAGTCAGAATGGGGTTGGGACAGTTATAAAAACACAAAAGGTTATAAGTTTTCAGAGACTTTAAGAGATTACAAACAATACGGAAGAGACATTTCATATACCGTTCAAATAAAAGAACCGGCGAGAAGAGTCGAAGCGGTGAATTGGTTTCGTCAAAATCCGCATTTACTGCAATTAGGAAATTTAGGTTTTGAAATCACCAAAAAAGACGGGACCACAGCAAAACCGGAAGACATAAAATCAATTGTTCAAAAACTGAATTTATGGTCTGGAGAAATCGAAAGTTATTTTGAAGTAGAAGGCATTCCGGTAACGGTTTTAACAGCTTCTCATCAGGAAAAAGATGCAATTGGCGTAAAAGTAAAATCAGATTTATTGCAGCTAAAACGCTTGAAAATTAGCTTAAGAATTCCGTTTCCAACCGGAGATTGGGCAGATATGGGAACACAATGGGAAGGAAAACAAGATTATAAAAGTACTCTTGTAGAAAAGTCTAAAAATGAAGCTGTTGTAACGCACATAATGGACAGTATTTCTTATCATGTAAATTTGATGTGGAAAGGAAATGTGCAAATTAAAAAAAACTCAGATCATTATTTTGTTGTTGAAGCTTCGAATACGAATGTTTTAGAATTGAGCTGTCTTTTTGCTTTAGCAGAAAAAAAAGCAGCAAATTCTTCTTTCGCAGAAATTGAAAATAGCAGTATAAAAGGCTGGGAAAAATTCTGGAAAAGTGGTGCAGCTGTAGATTTTTCAGGAAGTACAGATAAGCGTGCTAATGAATTAGAAAGACGGGTTATTCTATCTCAATATCTTACCAAAGTGCAATGTACAGGAAAAGTTCCACCACAGGAAACAGGATTAACCTATAACAGTTGGTACGGAAAACCGCATTTAGAAATGCATTGGTGGCATGGCGTTCATTTTGCACTTTGGAACAGACCGGAACTATTAGAAAAAAGCCTGCCATGGTATCAAAAGGTTTTTGATAAAGCAAAAAACATAGCCAAAAGACAAGGTTTTGAAGGTGCAAGATGGCAAAAAATGACCGATCCTGATGGAAATGAAAGTCCATCGTCTGTAGGTTCATTTTTGATTTGGCAACAGCCCCATTTTATTACTTATGCCGAATTAATATACAGAGCAAATCCAACAAATAAAACCTTGAATTTGTATAGCGAACGCGTTTTTGCTACGGCAGATTTTATGGCTTCGTTTGCTAATTATGATGCTAAAAATGATCGATATGTTTTGGGACCGGGTGTAATTCCTGCTCAAGAACGCTTTAAGGCGATGGAAACTTTTAACCCAACTTATGAATTAGCATATTGGAATTGGGCGTTAAAAACAGCAATCGAATGGAAGAAAAAACTAAATCAGAAAGTACCTGAAAAATGGGAAACCGTTTTGGCTAAATTATCAAAATTACCCGTTTCAGATCAGGTTTATCTGGCTACGGAAAGTGCGACAGATTCATACACAAATCCAGAATTTAAAACCGATCATCCATCTGTATTGGGAACTTTCGGAATGCTTCCTGAAACATCTCTTTTAGATAAAAAAATCATGAAAAATACGTTTGATCTGGTTTGGAAAACCTGGTCATGGGACAAAACCTGGGGATGGGATTTCCCGATGACAGCTATGTCTGCAGCACGTTTGCAAATGCCGGAAAAAGCGATTGATGCCCTTTTTATGAACGTAACAACAAATACGTATTTAAAAAACGGACATAATTATCAGGCAGAAAGACTAACATTATACCTTCCCGGAAACGGCGGATTATTAACCGCAGTCGCCATGATGTGCGCCGGTTGGGACGGATCGACTGAAGAAAATCCCGGTTTCCCGAAAGATGGAACCTGGAAAGTGAAGAGTGAAGGATTTAAGAAAATGTTTTGAGTGAGAAATGGCACACGGATGACGCGGGTTTAAACGGGTTAACGCGGATTTTTTATTGTTTTGTCATTTCGAGGAACGAGAAATCGCATCCAGAGAGCGACGAACTGTGTGGTTACGTTATGTGATTTCTCCTCTGTCGAAATGACAATACAGCGAAAAAAAATAAAAAAAATCAGCGACAATCTGCCTAAACCCGCGTCATCCGCGTGCCATTACAATCCAACAAAAAAAAACTAATTATGAAAAATAAACTTTTACTAACCTTCTTGTTTTTATCAGGTTCACTATTTGCACAAAAACAAATGGAAAACCTTAACCGCGGCGTTATCGCAGTAAAAAACAACAATCAGTTTTTTATAGGATGGCGTGTTTTAGGAACAGATCCTGATGATTTGGCTTTTAATTTATACCGTAAAAGCGGAATAAAAAAAGCAATCAAACTGAATGAAAAACCAATTCTTGGAGCGACAAATTTTATTGATACGAAAGCAAATCCTAAGGAAGAAAATACCTGGTTTGTAAAAACGGTTTTAAAAGGAAAAGAAACGGATGCAAAAGGAAGTTTTACAATTCCTGCCGAAAGTCCGGATAAAGAGTATTTGTCGATTGTGCTAAAACCCGTTGAAGGTTATATCCCAAATGATCTTTCGGTGGGAGATTTAGATGGCGACGGACGTTACGATTTGATTGTACACATGACGGGAAAAGCGCATGATAACTCGCATACCGGAATTACAGATCCGCCTATATTTCAGGCGTATACTTTGGATGGGAAATTTTTATGGCAAATTAATTTAGGAAAGAACATCCGCGAAGGCGCACATTATACACAGTTTATGGTGTATGACTTGGATGGTGACGGGATTTCTGAATTGGTTTGCAAAACTGCCGACGGAACAACAGACAGTGCAAATAATGTAGTAGGCGATGCATCAAAAGATTGGGTTGATCGGGATGAAAAATCGCCAACTTATGGTAAAATTCTAAAAGGCCCTGAATATCTTTCGGTTTTTAATGGAAGAAACGGAAAGCTGGTTACAACGGTTGATTACATTGCAGAAAGAGGTGATCTCGCAGGCTGGGGCGGAAGAGGCGGCAGCGGAGGAAATGATACAAAAGGCAACAGAATAGATCGTTTTACGGCTTGTGTTGCTTATTTAGACGGCATTCATCCGAGCGTTGTGATGTGTAGAGGTTATTACGGAAGAACGGTTTTGGCAGCCTGGGATTTTAAAAATAACAAACTCACTTCGAGATGGGTTTTTGATAGTAAAGATGCCGAGAATCCGTATTCCGGAATGGGAAATCACGGACTTACGGTTGCTGATGTTGATAACGACGGAAAAGATGAAATTATCTACGGCGCAATGTGCGTGGATGACGATGGAAAAGGTTTGTACACAACTGGTTTTAGACACGGTGATGCGTTGCATGTTTCTGATCTTGATCCTGATATTCCGGGTTTGGAAGCATTTGGAATTCATGAAATTGAAAACGGAACAACAGGTCCGGGAGTTACTTTGTTTGCTGCTGCAGATGGCAAAGTTTTATTTACAGATTCTCCAAACGAAGATGTTGGCCGTGGCGTTGCCGATAATATTGATCCAACCCGAAAAGGAGCGCAATGCTGGTGGTCTGGATCTCCTGATTTGCATGATATAAAAGGCAAGCCGATTGGAAAAGCACCAACATCAACGAATTTTTTAATTTATTGGGATGGAGATACTTCTAGAGAATTGCTCAACTCTAATTATATTGATAAGTATAATGCTGGGAGATTGTTTACAGCAACGGGCGCAGCTTCAAATAACGGGACAAAATCGACTCCGGCGCTTTCTGCAGATATTTTGGGCGATTGGCGGGAAGAACTGATTCTAAGATCTGAAGACAATAAAGAATTACGAATTTACTCCACCACAATTCCAACCGAAATCAGGCAATATACTTTAATGCATGATCCACAATATAGGTTGAGCGTTGCCTGGCAAAATGTGGGTTACAATCAGCCGCCGCATACGAGTTTTTATATGGGAAAAGACATGAAACCCGCACCAAAACCTAATATTGTTTTAATGCCTGTTAAGAAATAAAAGAAAAGCGTTCCGTTTTAAATCGGAACGCTTTTTTAAATTATTATTTACTGTTTTTTCAAAGTATTAATTTCATCGGCAGAAACTTTAATAACAGTTCCGTGGCGTGTTCCTTCGGGAAAACTAATTTGTTCCGAAATATCTTCCCAGCCATTTGAGGTTTCTTTTACTGCGCCGTATTTCTTCAAAGTATACTTGTCAAAATAAACAATCCAGTTGTTATTAATTTTAATTGCTGTTGGTCCTTCTGCCCAATAATTTCCTGTAATAGGCTCACTTGCTTTGCTGTAAGGTCCTGTTAGGTTTTTACTTCGGGCAATTTTGATATTCTTCTGCACCGGATTTCGGGTTTCATCTTTTAAAAACATCACAAATTCCTGATCTTGTTTTACAATCGTAGCATCTATTACATTAAATCCGGGTTCGTAAAGCAATTTTGTTTTTGCAAATTTTTTAAAATCTTTGGTTGTTGTATAATAAATACGATGATTGTATCCTTTTTCTTCTTCTGATTTTGTTTCGGGAAATTTTCCATCAATTGTCGAAGCCCAATAAATCATGTATGTTTTTGATTTTTCGTCATAAGTAATTTCGGGCGCCCAAGTATTTCGGGTTTTTTCTTCATATGCCATTACGGGAATAAACTCTTGTTTTGACCAATGAATCAAATCTTTAGAAGAAGCATAACCAATGCCTTTATCAGTCCAGCTCACCGTCCAGACCATATGATATAAGCCATCGCCACCTTTAATCACACAGGGATCACGCATCAGTTTGTCTTTCCCTACTTCGGGAGTTAAAAATGATGTGTCGTTTTTTAAAGCAATCCATTTGTAACCATCATCGCTATAAGCCAAATGTAGACCATCTTCTCCATTTCCTTTAAAATAAGTAAATATATATCCGTCTGGAGTTTTATGCTGAGATTCCACCGGAATTGCCATCCAAAAACAAATAAAAAACAATACGGTTTTTAGATTTTTTAATGCGCTTGATTTCTTCATAAAAAATGATTTTCAAAGGTATTTTTCTTCATTAGTAAAAGTATAATTAATGCATAAAAATCCCATCCTGCAAAATCATTTTTGTTTAAAATTTGAATCATTATTATGTGTTTTGTTGTGTAAATTTTCACAAATATAAAATAACCATCAATTTACACGATCGTATTTTTATTTGATAATTTTTTACAAATAAAAATATGATATCTATAATTAAAATCTCATTTTGTTTTGATATTACTATTTGGGTTTGTTTTTATTTCTTGTTTATTGAAAATCAAGTAGTTGACGATTATTTTGGTTAAAAAAATCTTAATAATGTGTTGTAATGCATTGAAAACTAACAGGATACTACAGGATGGTAAGAAAATTACTTCTGGATAAATTTGAGTAGCTAACTATTAATTAACCAAATTAACTTTTATGAAAAACAAATTAAGTTTTCTGTTGGTGATAGCTTTGATTGCACTCCTTCATGCATCAGCTTTTGCACAGAACAAAGTAGTTAAAGGTACAATTACAGACGGAACCGGATTACCCGTTCCAGGTGTTAATGTCCTCATTAAAGGAACCCCGAATGGTGTAAGTACAGATATGGACGGAAGTTATTCCATCAGTGTTGCATCGGGTGCTGTTCTTGTTTACAGTTTTATTGGTTTTAAAAAACAGGAAATCACTGTTGGAAATTCAAATGTTTACAATGTTGTCCTTAAAGAAGAGGATAATTCTCTCGAAGAAGTTGTTGTCGTTGGTTATGGTGTAAAAAAGAAAAAAGATCTTACAGGCTCGATTGTAAGCGTAGGCGCTGAGGAAATCGCTTCAAGGCCCGTTGTAAATGCGGTACAGGCAATGCAAGGAAAAGCAGCCGGAGTAGATATTACGACAAATGAGCGTCCGGGTACGGTTGGAACGGTTACTATTCGTGGCGCACGTTCTATTTCAGCATCCAATGCCCCGCTTTATGTGGTAGATGGAATTCCGTTAAATTCAAGATTAATTACCGATTCAAGCACAGGGAAAATTAGTGTGGATCCGAATTCTGGTGGAATCGATTTTTTGAACCCTACGGATATTGAAACGATTGATGTTTTAAAAGATGCTTCTGCCACAGCTATTTATGGTTCACGTGGTGCAAACGGAGTTATTATTGTAACGACAAAAAAAGGTAAAAACGGAAGATTTACTTTAAATTATGATACATCGATTATGTTCGAAACCATTCATGAAAATGCACCCATGATGAATTCGGCAGAATATATCGAATTTCGCCGTTGGGGAAGGTATTATTCCAATCCCGGTGCTTTTCCAAAAGGAGATGCACCAACAATTGAAAATGACAAATTAATTTTTCTGGCTTCCGCCGATCCTTCTGCGTGGGCCAATATTGAAAAAGGATGGAGAGATAGCGACGGAAATTTAACCGCAACATGGGATGGCTCAAAAGTAGGAACTACAGACTGGACAAAATTTGTAACCCGAACCGGAATTACACAACAGCATACCATTGGCGTAAGCGGAGGAACAGAAAAAATGAAAGCCTACGGTTCTTTTGGATATCTCAACAATACCGGAACACTAAAAGGGCAAGGCTACGTGCGTTATAGTGGTACAGCAAGTGTTGACATTACACCAACAAAATGGTTCCAGATGGGAGTAAGTCTTAACACAAGTTATGGCGTTAATGAATACGGACAATCAAATGTGGGTAGAACTGCCGTTACAACTACTACTGGAATTTATGCTACAGCCCGTACAAATCTTCCATACGCGGTGCCGTATGACAATAACGGAGTACGAATTGATAATCCCGGAGGAGATTCTACAATAAGAACTCCTGTTGATGAAGATAAATATTCTCAGGATCAGCGTGTTTCATTACGTGCTTTTGGTAGTTTATATGCACAGTTGGATTTTGGTGCTTTTTCGTCTAAACTGGATGGTTTAAAATACCGAATTAATTTTGGTCCCGATATTACGTCTTATCGTGATGGTGTTTATTTAGATGGAAAATCGGCCATTCGTTCCGGAACAAGTTTTGCTTCTTTATACAATGAAAGATCAATTTCGTACACGCTGGACAATCTGATTTTTTACAATAAAGCAGTAGGAAATCATAACTTCGGAGCTACTTTGTTAATGAGCCAGACAGAATATCACAATGAACAAAGTTCAATGTCTGCGAATGATATAAAAAATCCTGCCAACAAATGGAATGCCTTAAATCCTGCTAATGTTACGCTTGCAGGTTATTCTTCCGGTTTAACCGATACAGGTTTGTTATCCTACATGGGAAGAGTAAATTACGGTTATGACGACAAATATTTACTTACGGCTTCTGGTCGTTTTGACGGGGCTTCTCAATTAGCTCCAGACAAAAGATGGGCCTTTTTTCCGAGTGCTTCTGTAGCGTGGGTGATCAACAAAGAAAAATTTCTGGAAAATGTAAGCTGGCTTAACCAATTAAAAATGAGAGTAGGGTATGGTGTTACCGGTAATGCTGCAGTTCCTGCTTATGCTACTCAGCCGCCTTTAATAGGGATCGTTTATCCAAACGGATCCGGTGTTACAAATAATACTTCTTTTGGAAATTTGCAATTGGGCTGGGAGCAGACTTCGCAGTTTAATTACGGAATTGATTTTTCTATGTTTAATAACAGAATTTCAGGTGCTTTAGATTATTACACTAGCAAAACCACAGATTTGTTATTAAAAAGTAGCGTTCCTACCACTCTTGGTGTAAAAGACACGTATCAAAATGTTGGTGAAACAGAAGGAAACGGAGTCGAACTTACGTTGAATACTGTAAACGTAACTTTAAAAGATTTTGAGTGGAGTTCTAATTTTAGCGGATCGTATCAGCAAAGTAAAATTGTATCGCTTCAAAATGGAAAATTTGATGATATCAACAACAATTTATTTATTGGAGAATCGCAAAATGTAATTTACGGTTTTGCTTCAAACGGAATATGGAAACCCGAAGATGCAGTAGAAATGGCAAAATTTAATACTGCAGCAGGTTCGAATATTTTTTCATTTGGAAATGCCAGACCTGTGGATCAAAATGGAGATTATAAAATTGATGCTAATAATGACCGTGTTATTATCGGTTCAAAAGATCCAAAATATATTGTGGGTTTAACCAATACTTTCGTATACAAAAATGTCGAATTATCTTTCTTTGTTTACGGTCGAATGGGCTATTTGTATGATACTTTAGGAGAAAACGAAGGTGCAAAAGGAAGTCAGCGAGCCATTAATTATTACACAGATAATAATACAAATGCCGAGTATCAAAAACCAATTTATTCTGCCGGAACAGGAGATCCTTATTTTCCTGTTTTAGGATATCGAAACGGAGCATTCTTAAAAATGCGAAACATCTCGTTAGGCTATCATTTTGATAAAGATTTAATACAAAAACTAGGAATTTCTAAAATGAAATTATACTGTCAGGCGACAAATCCGGGAATGATTTTCTCCAAAGTTAAATGGACAGATCTGGATACGCAGACAACAGCTTCAAACAGAGGTGTGACTTTAGGTTTAAATGTAGAATTCTAATTAAACTAAAAAAATCATTATGAAAAATTATAAAAAACAATATATCAGTTTGATGCTTGTTACTGTTTTACTTTTAAGCAGTTCATGCAACAAAGATTTTCTTGACGAAGAATTAACTACAGCTTATACTCAGGAATATTATAAAACCGAATCCGGAATTCAGGCTTTGGCAATTGGAACTTATTATCAGGTATTTGCTGCAGAATTTGCAACAGAAATTCCGCTTACGGCAACAGAATCAGGAACAGATGAATTTCATGCGGGAGGAGATCCATCCAATTGGATCTGGAATTCGTATTCTTCAGGATTTAAGGCATTTGTAACCGTTTCTAATGCCAATACAGTTGCCGCCAATACCAATTGGGATAATTTATATATCGGAATCGGGAATGCCAATCAACTAATAGAATCAGCAACAGCAATTGCATCAACCAACGATGCGATTAAAAAAACAGCTTTAGGTGAAGGCTATTTTTTAAGAGCTTTTAATTATTTAAAATTAGTGAATCAATATGGAGGTGTTCCTTTAAAATTAACCACAAGTTCTACAGTTGAATTAGAATTTACCAGAGCAACCCCGCAACAAGTTTTAGAACAGGTAATTGCAGATTTTACTCAAGCTTATAATTTATTGAGTAATGCAGGCGCCCCGGCAAAAATTACAAAAGATGCCGCAGCACATTATTTGGCAAAAGCCTATTTAACACGTGCGAGTGAAATAAATGATACCTGGAATTCGGCCACAAAACTTACAGATTTACAGCAAGTGGTAACTTTATCAGATGAAGTAATTGCACATCATCCATTGGCTTCAAATTTTATGGAGTTATGGAATTATACTGTTGCAGATGGAGCAAATGAAAAACTTCCGGAGTTAATTTTATCAGCCCAATTTAATGCCAGTACATTAACGACAGGAGGAAATCAGCAACATTTGCATTTTCTTTCAACTTATGATCAGCTTCCGCAAATGCGACGTAATCTTGCTGGAGGAAGACCTTTTAGCCGTTTAGCGCCAACTTATTTTGTATATGATGTTTATGATCATGTTAACGATTCCCGTTTCTGGAAAAGTTTCCAGACCAAAAGCATTATCAACAACAAATCCGGAAATTATTATAATAACGGTGATTTAGGAATCATGTATATCGTTAATAATGCAGGTGATACCCGTTTCGCAAAAACTAAAAATACAGATGCCATAGTTGATGTAAAAACCGGAAAAACAGTTCCGAGTGTTTATGTAGCCTATGCCGCAGACAATATTGGTTTGATGGCCGATGTAAGATTTCCGTCTTTAAGCAAACATTTAGATGGAAACAGAATTGATTTGAGTAATACAAAAGGCTCGCGTGATATTATTTTAGCGCGTTCTGCAGAAACCTATTTGCAGGCAGCAGAGGCAAAAATACGTTTGGCACAAATAGGCGGCGCTACATTTTCGGATGCGTTACCTTATATCAACGCCGTAAGAACTCGTGCCCAATACAAAGCGGGAGAAAATCGTGCTGCTTACACAGATGGTTCTGCAGCCTATACAACGACAGGTCAGGCAGGAATTCCGATTTCTTTTGTTCCTGAAAATTCCTATTATGAGTCAAATAACATTCCTGTATCAACAGCTGCAACAAGTTTGGCAATTACCAGTATTGGGGCTTTGCCTTTAGAAGATCAGGCGGTAATTTCAAAATTAGGATATGCAGGTGATTATGACCGAATGCTGTGTTTAATCTTAAACGAACGCACCAGAGAACTTTGTGGAGAATTTCATCGTTGGGAAGATTTAAGCAGAACCAAAACTTTGATAGCCAGAGCAAAAGCCTACAATATTGAAGCGAATCCAAATATTCAGGATTTCCATCATCTGCGTCCTATTCCGCAAACTTTCCTTGATGGAGTTTATGCAAATGGAAGACCGTTGACCGCCTCAGAAAAAGATGCCATGCAGAATCCTGGATACTAGATTTATTGAACACAAATTTCAAACACGAATTTCACGAATTGTCACGAATTATGGTTCGTGAAATAATTTCACAAGCAAAGTTACCATCCAGATTTGTGCTAATTAATGAAATTAGTGTTGATTTCTAATTAATACTATTCAAACACGAATTTCACGAATTATCACGAATTACTAGTTTGTGAAATTAATTGAACAAATTAAGATAACCATCCAGATTTGTGCAAATTAGTGAAATTCGTGTTTGTTTTAATAACTTCACAATACATTAGAATATGCAAAACAACGCAACAATTCGAAATGCTTTTAAAATGAAATTAAAGCCTGGTTTTGAAGCTGAATATAAAAAAAGGCATGACGAAATTTGGCCGGAATTGGTAAAACTACTTTCAGAAACGGGAATTCAGGATTATAGTATTTTTTTAGATGAAGAAACCCTGATACTTTTTGCAGTCCAGAAAATTAGTCCCGACTTTGATCAGAAGTATTTGCCCAATCATCCAATAGTAAAAACGTGGTGGGCCTATATGGCTGATATTATGGAAACCAACCCGGATAATTCGCCGGTTGCCATTTCATTAAAAGAAGTTTTTCATTTAGATTAAATGATCATTAAAAAAAGGTTTTTATATATAATGTTGCAACTCCTACAAGGTTGAAAAAAAACCGTGCAGGATAATCAAAAAAAATGAAACTAGAAGTCAATTTATTAATAATCGAACTCAGGTTTTTAACCAACTACAATTATGAAGTATAAACCAGCCAAAATAATAACATTTTTCACTTTCGGAATATGTTTTTCTATAAATGCCCAAACAAACGACGTAACTACGCCATTGCATTTAATGCAGCCCGATTATGTAACGCCGTATGTAATTCCTGAAAAAAACAATATCGAAAATGTATTGAATAGAGTTTATGTTTTTCTCGAAGAAAATACAGCTTCAAAAGTTATAAATGCTAATGATAATTCAGAAATAAAAGATTTTAAAAAAGTAAAGGGAAAAATCAAATTTGCCCCAGGAGCATTTCGGTTAACAAGTTACGAATGGGGTGTAACCTATGCAGGAATGCTTTTAGCAGCCGAAGCAACCGGAAACAAACAATATTCAGATTATACAAATAAGCGTATAAAACTCATTGCAGATGTCGCAGAAAATTATAAAACCGAAAATCTAAAAGATTCTCCCGTACATACCGTTTTAAATCCAAGAGCTTTAGACGATGCGGGCGCTTTGTGTGCTGCATTTATAAAAGCCAAAAAAGCAGGAATTAATGCCAATGTAGATCCTGTAATAAATAATTTTATTCAATACATAAGCGAAAAAGAATTTCGCTTAAAAGACGGAACACTCGCCAGAAACCGTCCGCAGGACAACACACTTTGGTTAGATGATATGTTTATGAGTGTGCCCGCGCTTGCGCAAATGGGCAGTTATACAGGCGATGTAAAATATTATGACGATGCCGTAAAGCAGGTCAATCAGTTTTCTCAAAGAATGTTCAATTCTCAAAAAGGAATTTATATGCACGGCTGGGTAGAATCTATGCAGGTTCATCCTGAGTTTCATTGGGCCAGAGCCAATGGCTGGGCGGTGATGACAATGGTAGAATTATTAGAAGTTTTACCAAAAAATCATCCCGGATATCCGCAGGTTTTAGCACAGCTTCAAAAACACATTGCAGGTTTATTGCAATATCAGGACGGAACCGGTTTTTGGCATCAATTATTAGATAGAAATGATACCTACTTAGAAACTTCGGCGACAGCCATATACACTTACGCTATTGCCAGAGCCATAAACCGTGGTTATGTCGACAAACTGGCTTACACACCCGCCGTTGTTTTAGCGTGGAATGCAGTTGCCTCAAAAGTAAATGCAAAAGGTCAGGTTGAAGGAACCTGCGTAGGAACCGGAATGGGTTTTGATCCAGCATTTTATTACTATCGGCCCGTAAATTTATATGCCGCGCATGGCTACGGTCCCGTTTTATTGGCCGGAGCCGAAATGATTTTGCTTTTGAAAAACACCCAGTTTGAGATTAATGATAGTTCAATACAGGTGAAAGGATAGAAGTTTCATGTTTTCTTTGTTTCAGGTTTCAAGTTTAAACTTTTGTCTATAAACTAAAGTTTACACATAAATTCTCTCGCAGAGACGCAAAGGCGCAAAGTTTTATTTTTAAGTTAATGATTAAGCGTATTATTTGTCATTTCGAGGAACGAGAAATCACATGCGTAACTCTACAAAGATTGGCGATTATAATTGCGGAGCTTCTAGTGTGATTTCTCGTTCCTCGAAATGACAAACTACAGCAACCTGAAACCTGAAACAAAGAAAACCTGAAACAATTTTATTCTCCCCTAAAATCAAACCACAAATTCATTTTAATGCCATCATCGCCGCTTTTAATACGAATATTAGTTGGCTGACTTTGTGGTCCTTGTTGTTCTAGAGGTTTAAAATCCCGCATCGCAGGAATTTCATACATAAACGAAATATCACCATCTGGAAATGGCGGCTGCGGATAACTTCCCTGAAAACCATTTTTAGGCAAATCAGGTGTAAATAACCTCAGGAATAAATTATCAGATTCGCTAAAAACTTTAAACGATGAGGTTCCTGCTTTTAAATTAGCGGCCAGAACATTAGCATGATACCCCTTAAATTCAGGATAAACCAAATTCTCGAAACTTTCGCCCGTTATTGTATTGTTATAGGCTTTCTCCCAAATGCCGTACGTTGTTCCTTTAATTCGGTTTTTCCAAACGTGATAAGGGCCTCTTCCAAACCATTTAATGCCTGTAACTTCTTTTTCCGGAAAACTAAACGTGATTCCAAACGCGCTGATTTTATCTTCAAAAAAAGCACCGTCAAAACCTTCACCTCCAGACGCATTTTTCAAAGCAATTAATTCCATTTTGAATCTTCCGTCAGGTTCCATAATCCATTTTATGGAAGATAAACCGCCAGAATAATTTACAGTACAAATAGCTTTTTCACCTTCTTGCGAAACCTGAATATCTTTTAGTTTAGCTTTCATTCCAATTGGTCGCGGGCCATTTGTAAGCGGAATTATTGAAGTTTTATTTTTTATAGAAGAGATTTCTCCCGTCAAAGCATCCAAAGTTATTGTTACATTATTCCCTTTTAAAATGATTTCATTTCCTGTTTTAGTGGCTGTTGCTTTGGCTTTTGTATTTTCAATAATTAAAAATTTAGTAGCGTAATATTTTGCTTTATGAATGGGCCATGTCCAGGTATAAATTTCTTTATTGAATTGATCAAAAGCTGAGATTGATAAAATATCACCATCAGCAAAATTCTTGGGAACAGCAAATTGAATTTTACGCGTTTCACCCGGATCAATACTTGGAATTTCAATTTTTCCTGAACTAATTGCAGTTGAATTTCCATTGGTATAAAGAACATTGGTTTCTGATTTTAGAACCTTAAATTCCATTTTACAGGAATTCAAATTGCTAAAAAGATAATCATTAGAAATTAAAAACGAACCGTCAAAATCTTCTGTAACCTGTTTTGGCAGAAACTGAATAGGAGCCCAGACTTCTTTTACGGTATAATAACTTCCTTCTCTTTCACGATGAGGTCCCAAAATTCCATCCGCAGCAAGCGAACCTTTCGAATCAAATTTTACATCTCCAGTCCAGTCAGAGCGTTTTACGGCTTCGTCGAGCATCGCCCACATAAATCCTCCGGCAAAAAGCGGACTTTCTTTATACCGATTCCAGAAATCTTCCAGAGCCGCTCCGTGACCGTTGTCGTAAGTTCCGTGCATAAATTCCGTTGGAAAAAATACATTTTCGCCAGCATTAAAACGATGCATTCCGGTTAAATAAGTCGGGTAGTGGTGCGTGTCCCAACCATTAAAATCAGCCCACGGATGAATCACAATTCTTTTCTGCGGATCATTTTCTGCAAAAACTTTATCAACATTATAATTCCAGCCGCCTTCATTACCATTATCCCAAATAATTACCGACGGATGATTGACATCTCGTGTCACCATTTCCGTCACTAATTTGGTTCCCGTTTCTGTATCATAAGAATTTTGCCAGCCCGCTAATTCATTCAAAACAAAAAGACCAAGAGAATCACAAACTTCCAGAAAATGCTCGTCTGGAGGATAATGCCCACGAACCGCATTCATATTCATATCCTTTAATAATTTCCCGTCTAATTCGCTGATTCGCTTGCTTGTACTTCTTCCGCCTTCCGGCCAAAACGAATGACGGTTAATTCCTTTCATTATTATTTTTGTTTCGTTTACATAAATCCCGTCTTGTTTTTTAAATTCTAAAGTTCTAAAACCAATGCGTTTATTATATTGATGAAGCACGGTTTGGTTTTGTTTTAAAACAAGTTGTAAATCATATAAATTAGGATTTTCCGGATTCCACGGTTTAATGTTTTTCCATTTTGCAGATATAGATTCTCTTATAGTTTTCGCTTTAAGCGGAAAAGTAAAAGTTTCGAAATTTTCTCCATTGAAACCTTTTAGCGTCGCTTTCAAAACCGTGTTTTTCGGAATGTTTTTCAAATTCAGATCAACCGTAATTGAACCGTCCATTTTTGGATTAACCGCAATATGTTCAATATGAGTTTTAGGCGAAACCTCCAGCCAAACCGGACGATAAATTCCACCAAAAAGCCACCAATCTGCACGACGTTCTGCCGCGTTAACTGATTTATTTGCTGAATGTTTCCAAACATGAACTTCTAAAATATTTTTAGAGCCAAATTTCAATAAAGACGAAATATCATATTTAAATTCATAAAATCCGCCCTGATGAATTGCTCCGGCCAGTTTTCCGTTGATTTTTACTTCTGTATCCGTCATCGCACCACCAAAGGCAATTACAACATCTTTATCTTTATAATCTGCAGGAACTTCAAATTCATATTTGTACAAACCTTCTTCTTTACTTGGTTCTTTTTGGTTCAGTTCTTTGTACCAGCGACCATATGTGTATTCGCCAAAACCTTCTAATTCCCATTGCGACGGAACATTTATTTTAGACCATTTCTGGCTGTTATTTCCGCCCGTACAATAAAAATCCCATTGTACAGGATGTTCAAAATCTTTTCCCGAAAGGTAAATTTTATCCGTTTGCTGAGCGATTGAGGTTTGACTTAAAACAAGCGAAAACGCAGCAAGAACAATATTTTGAAATGTATTTTTTAGCAGCATAATAGTTTTATTATTTGATAGTTAATTACCATCTGGTTTAGTGATTTCAAAGCGGTTACTCATTGGTAAAGTCCAGCTTGAAATGTAATTTGGTTTCTTAGGATTGTAATTTGAAATTTCTTTTTTGATATTTTTTTTCAAAGGAATATCTAGTTCGCGAATTCCTTTAATAATGCAAAGCGCAATTTCGTTTGCTCCAAAACTATTAAAATGTGTATTGTCATCCAACGCTTTTTCCTGTCCGGGAAAAGTATTGGCTGGGTATTGCACAAAAGCTTTTCTGGAAACTTCATCGCCCCAGGTTTCGTAAAGTTCAGTCGTTAATTTTGTAATATCAATAAGCGCAACATTATTTTTTTGGGCCACAGCACGCATCGCAGCAGGAAAATCACCATGCGTTTCTTTTAAAGTTCCATTTTCATTAAAAAACCGACGTTGTGTAGGTGTTACCAAAACCGGAATCGCATCTTTCTCTTTTGCAGCGTGAACAAATTCAGTCAATAAATCAGAATAAGATTCCCACGCACCATTTCCTGCGCCTTTTATTTTTTCGTCGTTATGACCAAATTCCACAAACAAATAATCGCCTTTTTTTATTTGTAAAAGGATCTTTTTTAGACGATTTGAATTTTTAAAAGAACTTAAAGAAGAACCTGAATATGCATAATTTGCGATAACAATATTTGTGTCAAAATAATTAGTAACAAATTGTCCCCAAGATGCCCACGGCTCAACATCCTGATCGGTAACCGTAGAATCTCCGGCGAGATAAACAACTGTCAAATTATCTTTTAAAGTAATTTTGATGCTTTGAATCGAAACTTCGCCCAAAAATTCAAGCGTGAGTTTATCATCCCAATCAAAAATGTCTTTCTCGCGATCTTTTAATGTAATGTTTTGGTTTTCATCTATTTTGGGAGTTCTGATATTAACATTAAAAATCTTTGTGACTGACTTTCCTTTTTGAATAGCAAGTTGATTGAGCATTAATCTTCGGGATTCTGTTTTTATGGTGATGTTTGACTCTTTTTCTGAATTTCCCATAACAACTTCCACCTGATAATTTCCTTCGGGAAGTTTCACAGAAAAGTAAGTTGGTTTTTTTGTTGAAAAAGAATTGGGATCCATTTTGATGTTTGAAGCCGTATTAAAATCAAAGCCATAGCCCACATTTGGATCGTAAACCAAAGCAGTATTGATTATGGTTCCTTTTGAGTTTTTTACAGAAGTTCCAAAATCAAACCATACAGATTTTCTGTTTTTAATAGTATCATTCAAATAGCTATTCGAAGACACAGCAAAGACAAAAGTCCAGGAAAAAAAACAAAGAAATAAGGTTGTGATTTTTGCCACTTTTTGTAAAATTTTAATGGGTTTGTTATTCAAATCTAATCGTTCATTTTTGATAAAGTATCCTGTACTATGATGTTAAATTGGGAATATAGTAATTATTAAATGTGTTAAAATAAAATCATTTGTTTGAAAAAATAATAGATTTTTTATTGATTATAGAAGGATAGTGCAGGATGGTTTTATTTTTGGTATTTTCTTACTTTACTAGATTAATACGTTTTTGATTTCGTTGAAGATTTTTAAATGAATCCATTAAAACTACTTATCATGAAGAAAATAGTGTTTGTTTTTGCTCTTTTAGTTTCTCTTATTTTTTTATCATTTAAGAAAAATCAATCTGGTGTAACGTTAAAAGAAGTCGTTGTAAAAGCACCTTTTGAAATGCCGTCAATCAAAATTCCCGATTTTAGTAATTGCAAGGAATATTCGATTGTAGATTTCGGAGCTATAAAAGGAAATAAGGACAAAATATCGGAAGCCATAAATAAAGCGATCACAAAAGCCAATAAAGCGGGAGGCGGAATTGTTGTGATTCCTGAAGGCGAATGGATTACGAAAAAAATCCATTTTAAGAGCAATGTTAACCTTCATTTGAAGAAAGGAGCGGTTTTACTTTTCTCAGAAGATCCAAATGATTATTTACCCGCCGTTTCCTCGACTTGGGAAGGTTATGAATGCTATAATTATTCGCCGTTGGTTTATGCATACCAATGTAAAAATATTGCCATTACGGGAGAAGGCGAATTAAAGGCAAAAATGGATATCTGGAAAGAATGGTTTAAACGACCAAAAGGACACATGGAAAGTTTAAAACGATTGTATTATTTGGCTTCTTACAATAAACCGTTGAAAGAACGCCAAATGGTAAATGATTCGGCGCATTTTCGACCTCAGTTTATTCAGTTCAATCGCTGTGAGAATATTGTAATGGATGGTGTTACGATTACCAATAGTCCGTTCTGGACGATTCATCCTTTTTTATCTAAAGATGTTGTCCTGAGAAATCTAAAAGTTTACGCACACGGACATAACAATGACGGTGTTGATCCTGAAATGAGTCAGAATGTATTAATTGAAAATTGTGTTTTTGATCAGGGTGATGATGCAATTGCAATAAAATCTGGAAGCAATCAGGATGCCTGGCGATTGAATACGCCTTCAAAAAACGTTGTCATGCGAAATTGTATCGTTAAAAACGGACATCAATTGGTGGCCATTGGAAGCGAACTTTCGGGCGGAATAGAAAATGTTTTCATCGATAATTGTACTGTCGTGGATGGCGCAAAACTGAATCATCTTCTTTTCATTAAAACCAATGAACGCCGCGGCGGATATGTCAACAATATTTATATGAGTAACATTACATGCGGTAAAATCGACGAAGGAATTCTGGGAATTGAAACTGATGTGATGTATCAATGGAGAAATTTAGTGCCAACGCTCGAGCGAAAATTAACGCCAATAAAAAACGTTTATCTGGAAAATATTAAAGCAACAAACGTAAAGTTTATTTCAAGAATTTTAGGGCAAAAAGAACTTCCGGTTGAGAATGTTTTTCTTAAAAATATTAAAGCTGATAATGTTTCAGGAGAAAAGGATATTCATGAAAATGTGGTGAATTTTGTGAGGAAAGATTAATTCTATCATATCGTATTTTATACACATAGCCCACGGTTTCAACCGTGGGAGACGTATTGTAAAATGCATTGTTTTTCAACGATTTCAATCATGTAATCGGAATACACATTGTATGAATATATTGCGAGCCAACGGTTGAAACCGTTGGCTATGTTTACAATATTATGATGAAATATTTTTGAATTTTATTGATTCATTAAATCGAATTCCTGTCAATAAAATTAAACGGCACCTTCACCGAACCTTTTTCTTTATTTAAAATCATTCGGGCTGCAGTTTCGCCCATAACATTAAAATCGGTAGACATTACGGTGATTCCCAAGAGTTCTTTTAGTGGAGTATCATTATAAGAGATTACGCCAATATCTTTTCCTAAAACATATTCTTCATCGCGAATTTGTTTCATAAGGTTAACAAGATCAGATTCTTCAATAGTAATAAAAAGATCGCCTTTTTTAAGCACCATATCGTCATAAACCTCGCTTAGGATTTCAAAATTGATTTCGTGTTCGACACAAAACTTTTTGAAACCGTGCAAAATTCTGCGCGGATAAGGATAAACGGCTTTTTCGGGATAGACCAGGATTAATTTTTTATATTTAGTTATTTTGGCAAGACCTTCTTTTAAGGCATTGTAAATATCATTTTCAAAATCCTGATAAATTTTGATAATTTCGCCTTCCGTTGTCAGTTTTATGTTATCCATAATAACCAATTTATCCTGAGGAATTCTTTGAATCGCTTTTACAACTTCATCAGTAAAACTTAAGTGCTTTAATTCATCCGTTTTAAAATGCGTAGTAATAACATAATAGTCGTAAACACCTTCAAACTTGTCCAGTAAATTCAGGAATAATGTTTCGTCGCAATGGTAAATATGCAAATCGGTATGGGCATTTGCACCCACAGTATTGATGAAAGAGTTGTACGTTTTCATTTTGTACGCACTCAGTTTATTAAATAGAAACAAAATATTAACCTTAGATTCCAGCTTGGTTCGGGTAATATAATAGCCTTTTCCCCGAATAGATGAAATAATTTTTCGTTCTTTTAAAATATTATAAGCCTTCTCAACTGTATCTCTCGACATATAAAATTCTTCACTAAAGCTGTTTATAGAAGGAATTTTTTGATTTATTTTTAGATTTCCGTTGGCAATATTTTGCAGAATCGAGTCTACAATTTGTTTGTATTTTGGAACTCTTGAATCTTCATCTATTTTAATAAGTTTGATCATGGGGCTTGTAATTGCAAATTACGCTCGTTTAATAAAACGCAATTCTAAATTATATTTTTTGTAAATAGTTTTAAATTAATCTGTTACCTTGTTTTGTTAGTGTTTCAATTAAAAGGAGACATTAAATTTAAGGAACTTAATTCTTAATCTGATTTTTTATTTATTAAATAAGTATCATTTTAATAATTGCGAAATCGATTGCTAAAATAGAAATTTTAAATTTATTTTTTCAATATAATCAGACTCTTCTTTACAATACCTCTCTGTTTTAACATATAATATAAAGGATAGTACAGGATAGTTTTGTTTTTTACATTTTCTTATTTTACCAAACGAGATTAACTATCACAATAACCACAAACAAATTAATAAATGGAATCATTATTAGGAATCATTTTTCACTCCATCGGAGGTTTTTCTTCAGGGAGTTTTTACATGCCATTCAAGAAAGTTAAAAATTGGGCTTGGGAAAGCTACTGGCTCGTAGGAGGTTTTTTCTCCTGGCTTATCGTTCCGCCAATTGCAGCTTATTTAACGATTCCGAATTTTGTCGATATTATTGCTGCAGCTTCGCCTACAATCAAAGCCTTTACTTTTTCTATGGGATTGATTTGGGGAATTGGTGGATTAACATACGGTTTAGGCGTTCGCTACTTAGGAATGTCGCTAGGAAATTCTATCGTATTAGGTTTTTGTTCCGCTTTTGGAGCTTTAGTGCCTTCTATTTATTATAATTTTTATCCAACCGAAGGAAAAATTTCCTTTACGGATATGTTACAAAGCACTGGCGGACAGCTCGTGTTGCTTGGCGTTTTGGTTTGCCTTATCGGAATTGCCATTTCAGGGAAAGCAGGAATCTTAAAAGAAAAAGATTTTGCCGTTGGACATGAAGATAAAGACAAAGATTTTAATCTTACAAAAGGACTTATTATCGCTGTAATATCTGGTATTTTAAGCTCTTTTTTCAATTACGGAATCGAAGCCGGAAAACCAATGGCAGAAGCGGCTGTAGTTTCAGGCTGTAATCCTTTGTTTCAAAATAATGTTACTTATATCGTACTTCTTTGGGGCGGACTTACAACGAACTTTATTTGGTGTATGTACCTTAATTTCAAAAATAAAACCTTTGGAGATTATACTAATAAATCAACACCAATTACTAAAAATATCCTTTTTTCTGCACTTGCCGGAACGATGTGGTTTTTGCAATTTTTCTTCTACGGAATGGGTGAAAGCAAACTAGGAAACGGAGCCAGTTCATGGATTTTGCACATGGCAACAATTATCCTTACAGCCAATTTCTGGGGATTTTATTTGAAAGAATGGAAAGGAGTTTCCAAAAAAACATTCAATACTTTTTTATGGGGAATTGGATTGATCATGCTTTCGATAGTTTTGGTCGGGATTGGAAATTCATTATAAAATAAAAGACATACAACCAACCAATACATTTATATAATGTCAAATATAATAAAAACACCAAATATGAATTTTAAGCACGTAAGCTACCTTTGGGATGAGGCCAAAGCAGCGGCCTTGGCAGGGGATGAAGTAGCGCTTTTCATTTATCGTTCTAATTTACTTGGAGCCGATTTAAGATTGACCAATTACGGAGGAGGAAATACTTC
>NZ_FRBX01000006.1 GCF_900142715.1 Flavobacterium pectinovorum
AATACAACGATAACCGGAGATTTTACGATTTCTATTGATAAGACCGATGGTGATTTGAGCAGCCATGCCATTTATCTGGAAGACAAGAAAACCGGTGTAATACACGATTTAACAACAAGCGATTATACCTTTACTACCGAGAAAGGAACTTTTACCGATCGTTTGGTATTGCGTTACACCAACAAAACACTTGGAACGGGAGATTTTGAAAATATTGAAAACGGACTTCTGGTTTCTGTAAAAGACAAAACCATCAAGGTAACTTCTTCAACAGAAAACATAAAAGAGGTAACGGTTTTTGATATCTCGGGAAAACTGCTTTACAGCAAAAAGAAAGCAGGCACAACAGAGCTGCAAATACAAAACCTGCAATCATCCAATCAGGTATTGCTTGTAAAAGTTACTCTTGATAATGACTTTACAACAACTAAAAAGATAATTTTTAATTAAAAATATAAATTAGTTTATTTCTAAAAGACGCACAATTGTGCGTCTTTTTTGTTTTTTGACATTAAACTAACCAGAGAAAATCACCTGAAAAATCACGGTAAGTGGGTATTGCAGGGTTTCAAAACGAATTATAAATTTAGTCCGATTCTTACAAAATAATTATTGACTAAATTTTATTTACATTTTGATAAAAAAAATACTTTTTTCCCTGATCTTCGTTTTACCTTTTATTAGTCTGGAACTTTTGGCCCAGCAAGGCAAAGTAGATACTTATTTTAATACCATTGATGATGGACTAAACGGAGATGGTTTTGATAATACAGTTCGAACTTTATCAATACAACCTAATCAATACCTAATTGTTGGCGGAGATTATCTGAATCTTAACGGAATCCCTTCTCCTTATTTTGCCCGCTTAAATCCAGATGGTATAATTGATGAAAATTTTCGTGTTGGCACCGGGTTCAACGGTAAAGTTTATACTTCACACATTCAAAGAGACGGAAAGATAATCGTTGGCGGAAGCTTTACATCCTATAATGGAAATAATTCAGGAAGACTTGTCAGATTAAATTCAGATGGTTCTTATGATGCTTCATTTAATACAACAATTGGTGCAACAGCAGGAATTATCTATGATGTTTGCGAGCAGGCTGATGGAAAAATTATCATCGTGGGTAGTTTTACAAAATATAATGGTATCACCGTAAATAGAATTGCACGTATTTTGCCCAATGGCGCGATTGATACTACGTTTAATACAGGAATTGGAACAACAGCAAATATTACAAACGTCGAAATTTTATCTGACGGAAAAATACTTTTGTCCGGCAATTTTACAGCATTTAATGGAATCTCTTCTGATAAAATAGTAAAACTATTTCCCGAAGGAAGAGTTGATGAAAGTTTTAATATCGGAACAGGGTTTAACGATGATGTAAATGCAATGTTTATACAATCGGATGGAAAAGTTCTATTAGGCGGAAAATTTAGCAGTTATAATGAAATTTCGACAAATAGAATTATTCGAATTAATGAAGACGGAAGCTTAGATTCGACTTTTTTATCAGGATCAGGATTTAATGGAGGCGCAGTGCAGGTTATAAAAACAGATATTTCGGGTAATATAATGATTGGAGGATCTTTTACCGGTTTCTATAATGGAGCTGAGGTAAATCGGGTTTGTGTTTTAAACCGGGACGGAACTATTAGAACTGATTTGGATTTTGGTTCCGGACCTGCAACAGCATCAGTTTTAGCTTTAGAAAATGACGCAGAAGGTTCTTGGTATGTTGGTGGTTCATTTTCTGTTTTCGATGGATTAAATCAAGGCCGATTAGCAAAAATTAATCCGGCAGGAGAATATGATACAGCATATTTATCGGCAGGAGTTGGTTTTGATAATTCTGTTTATAAAGTGATTCCTCTGGAAAATAAACAGACAATGGTATTTGGAAATTTTAAAAAATTTAATGGCGAACAGGCTTCAAGAATTGTTCGGCTTTTAGAAGATGGAACTTATGATGAAAGTTTTAATTTAAGGCAATCAGGTGCTAATAATTTAATTAAAACAGCCGTTTTGCAACCTGATGGGAAAATTATTCTTGGCGGAAATTTCACGAGATATAACGAGATAGCCTGTAATCGGATAATTAGGATTTTGTCTGACGGATCAGTTGATCAAACATTTAATAACGGTTCAGGTTTTAATAGTCAGGTTTACGCTTTGGCAACTCAGTCTGACGGGAAAATAATTGCGGCGGGAGGTTTTACAAATTATAATGGTGCTGTCAATACTGCAACTCGAATAGTAAGATTATTACCTGATGGAACTCGGGATTTAAGTTTTAATGTTGGTCATGGTGCTGATGGTATTATTGAAGTTGTTTTGATTCAGCCAGATGGAAAAATATTGCTTGGTGGAAGGTTTAATAATTTTAATGGAAATTCTGCTGCAAAACTGGTGAGGTTAAATGCGGATGGAAGTATTGATTCCAGTTTCAATGTTGGTGCAGGTTTTGACAACTACATTTATGCAATGGCATTGCAATCTGATGGGAAAATTATTGTTGGAGGAAGTTTTTTATTTTATAATGGCACTTCCCAAAAGCGAATTCTTAGGTTAAATACCAATGGAAGTTTAGATATGACTTTTGATTCTGGCACAGGTTTTAATAAAGGCGATGTGCGAAGTATTTTGGTGCAGCCAGATGATCGTATCGTGGTGGGCGGAACTTTTTCCGGAACTTATAAAAATGTCATTTCGTCACGATTAATAAGACTTTTAAAAACAGGAGATTATGATACTTCTTTTGATGCCCGTTTAAATAGTAAATTATACACTATGGCCTTCACATCAGATTTTAAATTAATGATTGGGGGAGATTTCAATTCTGTATCAGGAATATCCAAACACAGAATTGCACGTTTGAACCTTTGTTTAGATTCCTCAATTTGGAATGGTCACAGCTGGTCAAATGGTTTACCGTCAGGCGGAAAGCAAATCTATTTTCAAGACGACTATCCGGCCTTAACGTCTTCAAATATTTGCAGCTGTTATATTAACGAAGGTAAAACAGTAACACTTTTAAGCGGAAATACATTAGCAATTGAGTTCGACTATTCGGGTCTGGGTACTTTAGTTTTAGAAAATACAGCAAGTTTATATCAGCGGGACAATGATATTGTAAATACTGGTATTGCTAATGTCAAAAGAGAATCTTCGCCAATATTAAAATTCGATTATACTTATTGGTCTTCGCCTGTTTATAATGAAAAACTAATTAATGTTTCGCCAGAGACATTGCCGGATAAGTTTTTTTCTTATGATGCTGTTTTGGATAAGTGGAAGATAGAAAATGCATCAAATATCATGATTCCCGGCAAAGGATATAGTATCCGTGGTCCACAGCATTTTTCAACAACAAAACCTTCAAAATTTGAAGCCGTATTTAAAGGTATTCCGGTTAATGGAAAAGTAGAGGTGAGTTTGGAAAAACAAAATGGCTTTAATTTAATTGGTAATCCATATCCATCAGCAATAAGTGCAGATGCTTTTTTGAGTAATAACACGTCAAATATTTTAGGGACTCTTTATTTCTGGACACATAATACACCATTAACTAATAATAAATATACATCTGATGATTATGCTGCTTACAATTTGCTGGGAGGTATTGGTACACGTGGCGCAGTTTCATTAGGTATAAATGAAAGTATTCCCGATGGAACTATTGCCTCGGGACAAGCATTTTTTGTAATCAGTAAAAATTCTAAAATTGCTGAATTCAATAATAGTATGCGTATTTCTGGTCGAAATTCTACTTTTTTTAAGCAAGCCAAAATAAAAGAAAATATTGTCGAAAAACATAGAATCTGGTTGAATCTTAAAAATAATGAAGGCATTTTTAAACAGATTTTATTGGGATATATAAATGGGGCAACCAATTTGTATGATGAAAGTTATGATGCGGAATCTTTTAATGGAAATCAATTTGTAGATTTTTATAGTGTTGTTGAAAATAAAAAATTAGTAATTCAGGGCAGAGGTTTGCCTTTCGAAGATACTGATTCTATTTTGTTAGGCTATTCAAGCACTATTGATGGTGAATTTAGTGTTAGTATTGACCATGATGATGGACTGTTTAGTAATCTAAATGTTTTTATTGAAGATAAGGACTTGAAAATTAAACATGATCTAAAAGAATCGCCCTATTTATTTTCTACAAAAAAGGGAAATTTTAATGAACGTTTTGAGTTGAATTTTATTAGTAAAGATTTAAAAATAGATAATCCGGAGAGAGAAATAAATCAAATATCAGTTTTTGTAAACAACAATAATATAATTATCGACGCTAACAAAAATGAGATTAAGGATATTGCAATTTTTGACATTTCTGGTAAACAGATTTACAGAAAAACTGAGATAGAAAACTCCAGATTTAGTATTGAAAATCTATCCTCCAAAAATCAAATTTTACTACTCAAAATATCGTTGAAAAACGGATATCATTCAACACGTAAAATTTTATTTTAATAAGTTTTTACTTTTCATTTTGAATGATCATTTTGCGTTTAAAGAGCGACTATTTTTTAAATAAAATTTCGACCCAATATTGTTTTCCAGACGTTTTTTTTGGGGTTAAATTTATTTTTAACATAATTTTTTTTCAAATTATTATAATTTTTAAAAAATAATGAAAAATGCATATTTATAAAATCAGATGATTTGCATTTTTTATATGATGAATTACTTAAAAAAAAAGTATTTATGAGAAATAACTTAAAATAGCAAAATTGAGTTTAATTGACTGAAATACAGGGTATTAATTTAATCTTAGTGAATAGAAAATTGTAAATTGTTTATGGTGTTTTGAGGAAAAAACAGGTGATAAAAAAAGCCTTAAAATTTCCTCAGGGATGGACTAAAAAAAAGCAAAATTCTTAAGAGCTTTTTTTGAAAAATAATTTACTAAAAGATCTATTGTTTAAATTTAAATACCACGTGAAATGAACCGAAAATTACTATTTATTTTTTCAATGTTATTTTGTTTTGGATTTTCAAATGGAGCTACCATAACAAGTACAGGAACGGGAAATTGGACAGCTACAACATCATGGATTGGCGGAACAGTACCTACTATAAATGATGATGTTATTATTGCTTCCGGATCAACCATAACGCTTAGCACAAATGTTTCAATAAAATCGTTAACGATAAACGGAACATTGTTGGCTTCAGGAGATCCAATAGTATCAACTTCTGCAGGAAATATTCTGGTTGTTACTATTAATGGAGTACTGGATTTTAATACAAATCAGAGTTCTATTCGTTTTCCCGCCGGGACAATCGTAGATATCAATCCACCGGGGAAAATTGATGACACAGGAGGAGGATGCTCAAATCAGGTTGCTTTGTATATCGGTACAGTAAAATTTGCCGTTTGTGTAGGAAGTGGCAATGCCGAATATACTTTCGCGCAGCTTAATAATTTAGGAGGAACTTTACAATCAAAGCCTACAAGTAATGCGCCAATTTGTGAGGGAAGCACTCTTAATTTTACCGCAGCAAAAGATGGAGCAGACGGAGCTGCATTGAACTGGCATTGGTCTGTAAAACTTCCCGGTGCGGCATCTTTTGTAAACTATCCAGATAAACAATCAGTAGTATCTTTTACAAATGCTGTATCAGGTTCTTATGAAGCCAATCTTACCTATACTACTACTTACGGAGGATCTGTTTACACCAGTTCTAAAACTATTTTTGCAACCGTTAATGCCAGACCTGCTGTTCCCACAATATCCACAAGCGGGGCTACAACATTTTGTGATGGTGGAAATGTTACATTGACTTCGATTACAGGAGCAAGTTATTTATGGTCAACGGGTGCAACTACAAAAAGTATAGTGGTAACAACATCTGGAAATTATTCTGTTCAGGTAACAAATGCCACAGGATGTCAAAGCCTTGCCTCTTCAGTCACTACTGTTACCGTTAAATCTTCATTACCCACACCCAATGTTGTTACTATTACACAACCAACTTGTGTTATCCCAACAGGAAGTGTACAACTTAACGGATTTATATCTGCAACAAATGGACAAGTTTACCAAAGCGGTTCATCAACTCAAACTTATTCCGTTTCGGGTTCCAATTATACAATTGCTAATTTAGCTCCCGGAACATATACTTTTACGGCACAGGATGGTGTAAACTGCACTTCATTGCCAACAGTTAGTATTGTAATAAAAGCACCGGATGTAAATACGTGGAATGGAACAACATGGTCGAAAGGGAGCGTGCCGATATCTTCTGATATCATTGAATTTGCCGAAAACTTTCAGTCAACAGGAGATATAAGCGGTTGCTCTTGTAAAGTAAAAGGGGGAAAAGAAGTGACAATAAATTCTCCACATACATTATTTATTGATAACCAACTTACGGTAGAATCTGCAACAGGAACAAAATTAATATTCGAGAATAATGCAAGTTTAATACAACGTAATAATGTTATTAATACCGGAAATATTATCTACAAACGAATAAGCCCGCAAATTCGCCAGGCCGATTTTGTATATTGGTCAACTCCCGTAAACCCACAAAAACTCGTTGATGTTTCGCCATTAACTTTAGGGGATAAATATTTTAGATATAGCGGAACAAATTGGGTAATCACAAACAGAAGTACGACTATGGTTGTTGGAGAAGGTTATATAATTCGTGGTCCGCAAACTTATTCTAATACAATCAGGACCGATTACACAGCTTCTTTTATTGGAGTTCCTAATAATGGAAATGTAACCAGTGCGACATTAGATAGCGGAAAATTTTATTTGCTCGGAAATCCTTATCCTTCAGCATTAGATGCCGATCAATTTATTTTGAATAACCCGGTTTTAACCGGAACCTTATATTTCTGGACACACAACACGCCCGTAGTATTTGGAACTTCTTATAAATACAATTCAGATGATTATGCAAGTTATAATTTAACTGGGGGCGTTGCAGCCAAAACAGCAACCACAGCATCAGGAAACAATAAGGAAATACCAGGCGGTAAAATAGCAGCCGGGCAAGGTTTTTTTACTGAAACAAGCTCGTCCGGAACAGTAACTTTTACAAATGCGATGCGTTTTGGCTCAAACAGTCAGTTTTTTAAACCAGCAAAAACTTCAAAAGCTGCACTTGAAAAAAATCGGTTATGGCTTAATATGACTAATGATGGTGGTGCCTTTAAACAAATTTTAATTGGTTATATTGAAGGAGCTACTAACGATTATGAAACCAGATATGACGGTCAAACAATTGATGGTAATCCATATTTGGATTTTTATAGTGTAAATAATGGACATAAACTTGTAATTCAGGGACGCGCCGTACCTTTTTCGGATACTGATATTGTACCGCTTGGATATAAAAGCACAATTGCTGGCAATTTTACTATTTCTATAGATCAGGCCGATGGTAATTTGGTTAATCAGGCTATTTATTTAGAAGACAAAACTACCAATTCAATTCATGACTTAAGAACCGGCAATTATACCTTTACAACTTCAACAGGTATTTTTGATGGTCGTTTTGTGTTGCGTTATACTAATAATAAAACCTTGAAAAAAGTTGCTATTGAGGATGTGGAACAGAAAATTTTGGTTTCTTCAAAAGAGAAAATTATCAAGGTAACATCAACTAAAGAAAATATCACAGAGGTTTTTATTTTTGATGTTACCGGAAAATTGCTTTATAATAAAAAGAAAATAGATAGTACAGAATTGCAGATATCGAGTTTACAATCTAATCAGGTTTTGTTGATTAAAACAATTTTGGATAATGGAAATGTAACTACTACAAAAATGGTATTCTAATAGTTGTTTATAAAAAAGCCGCTGTAAACCTTTAAGTTCGCAACGGCTTTTTTAATTATATCAGGCAGACTTTGCCAGATTTTCAGATTTCGTCAGATTTTGATGTGTGTTCTGAATTGCTTTTTCGTTTTTATAGTCAATCCATTTTTGCCCTTTAAATTTTCGCATCAAAATATCAAAATGCCGCATAATAAATACATTATAAGCCGCCTTTGATAAATGGGCAATATTTTTTGGAAAAGCACGCAAACTCATAGAAAAACCAGGAGTTAAGTATTTCATATAATGCCAATATCCTTCTGGCATGTACAATACTTCGCCATGTTTAAGATTAGTAATATAACCTTCGGCATTTTTAAGGGCGGGCCATTTTTCATAATCAGGATCATCAAAATCAATGTCTTCTCTCGAAATTAAAGCGTGCGGAACTTTGTACATATATTTAGACTGATCCGGAGCAAAAAGCATGCATTGTTTTTCTCCATGAAAATGAAAATGCAAAATATTAGAATAATCAATATCATAATGCATAAAAACCTTTGAATTTTCTCCTCCAAAAAACAACATAGGCATTTGCTTCACTAATTTCAAGCCAATATCAGGCCATAAAAAGTCGTCTTTTAGCGTTGGTATTTCTTTCATTAAATTATAAAGGAAAATGCGGTAGTTTGTTGGCTTGGATTCTAAAAGATCAATGTAGTCGCTCATCTTCATTTTAGTGTGCGCTTCATTAAAGCCATCTTCGTGGTTTACAGGTCTGTTATCGTATAAAGGAACGATAGTATCACCTGCGATTTCTTTCATATATGATAATTTCCATTTAGAATAAGCCGGCCAGTCTTCAGTCAGCTCTTCGATAACAACGGGAATTTGGTTTTTTACGTATTGGGAAATAAAATCAGATTTTGAGATTTTTTTTACCCTTTCGATTTGTTTTAAATTCATCTCTTTTAAATAAAAAAATTGCTTATAACACTTGTTATAAGCAATTTAAAAATATTTTTAGAGATTTATTAACTCAATAACTTAAATTTTTGATTTGATCGAAGCCTCAAGATTTCTTTCAATTGTATGTCCCGGTCTTGACCATTTTGGTTTTTCGCCTAAAGGAGCAAATTGAGAATCTGATGCTTCAACAGTTTTTGGCTGCGAAACTTTTGTAAATGGTTTTTGCGGAATTAATCCTAACATTTCAAACATTTTCATGTCTTCATGTACATCAGGATTTGGTGTTGTAAGTAATTTATCTCCGGCAAAAATAGAATTGGCACCTGCAAAAAAGCACATTGCTTGTCCTTCACGGCTCATATTTGTTCTTCCTGCAGATAAACGAACTTGTGTATCCGGCATTACAATTCTTGTAGTAGCCACCATACGAATCATTTCCCAGATTTCAACTGGTTTTTCTTCTTCCATCGGAGTTCCTTCAACAGCAACCAAAGCATTAATTGGCACAGATTCAGGTTGAGGATTTAAAGTCGAAAGTGCTACAAGCATTCCTGCTCTGTCTTCGATACTTTCTCCCATTCCAATAATTCCTCCGCTACAAACAGTAACATTCGTTTTACGAACATTTTCGATCGTTTGCAAACGGTCTTCGAAACCACGTGTAGAAATTACATCTTTATAATATTCTTCAGAAGTATCTAAATTGTGATTGTAAGCATATAAACCTGCTTCAGCCAAACGTTGCGCCTGGTTTTCGGTAATCATACCCAAAGTACAACAAACTTCCATGTCTAATTTGTTGATGGTACGAACCATTTCAAGAACCTGATCAAATTCTTCACCATCTTTTACATTTCTCCAGGCAGCTCCCATACAAACACGAGATGATCCGCTTGATTTTGCACGCAAAGCCTGAGCTTTTACCTGACTTACACTCATCAAGTCATTTCCTTCAACTCCTGTGTTGTAGCGTGCAGCTTGTGGACAATAACCACAATCTTCAGGACAGCCCCCGGTTTTGATAGATAGTAATGTAGATACCTGAACTACGTTCGGATCATGTTTTTGTCTGTGAATTGTTGCTGCTTCATACAGCAAGTCCATCATTGGTTTATTATATATGGCGATTATCTCGTCTTTTGTCCAGTTGTGTTTTGTAATACTCATTAGGTACATTGTTTTTGAAGCTTCAAAAGTAACGAAATTGTTCTAATCAACCAATGCCGAATTCTGTAAATGAACAATTGATAGTTATTTTCAAAAAAGAAACACTCTAAAATCATATAATTATATCTTTTTATGATTTTAGAGTGTTTAAATTATGTATTTTATTCTAAAAAAATTAATCGGCTGCATATTTATTGTTCCAATACAACATCATCATTAAAGTCACAATAACAGAAGAGGCGAGTCCTTCAAATAATAAACAAATGCAATAAGTTGGTACAGATGGATTTCCTCCAAACATAAATGCTTCAGACAGTGTTTTTACATATGCATCACCACCTCGTGCGTAACTGTAAACTAACAAGCCAAAAACGCTCATGGATACACCAACGACAGATGTTGTCATAGCAGAAACTGCGTTGGATACGAAGTTGGTTTCTCCTTCATGAAGATTCATCTGCATGGTTCTGTTTACGCCATAAAATATAAAAAAGACATTTAGCGTACGTAAATAAAACAAATCAGCGAGTCCTAAAAGATTCATCAATAAAAAATAGATGCCAATTCCCAGGAAAATTAAAAAACCGTTGGTAATTTCTTTAGGTAATTTCATAGTGGTTATTTTTAAAGAAGTTAATAGTAAATTGTTGACAAACAGAGTTGTATATCAAATTTACTAAAAAAAGAAGTACAAAGTTTTTTAAATGGGCATAAAGTATATATAGTGGCAATAATAGATATCAGGGGTAGTCCCTACAGGACATTTCTGAGTATCGTGATTTCGTTTGTTACCAATATTTAACTCCTAGCGGAGTATTTTGTAAAATATTGACATTATAAATATCTCAGAGAGATTGGTAGAAAATATAGTTAGATATCGGATTTGTCCCGGCATGGAAAATCTTAAAATATCTCGGAGAGATTATCTATTGGTAGCAAAAAATATTAGATAGCACAATTTTGTCCCGTAGGGACTACATATATTATAATCTGCAAAAAAAATATTTATAAAAAATGAATGGAAAATATTCCTAAAGTTGTCCCACAAAGTCTAAGGCAGTCTTTTTATCCTGATTTAATTGTTCTTTAAGTAAATCTACAGAGCCGAATTTTTGTTCTTCCCGAATATATTCCAATAAAGAGATTTCTAGTTTTTGACCATAAATATCAGCATCAAAATCAAAAAGATTGACCTCGATAGTTTGCTTTTGTCCATTTACAGTTGGATTAAAACCAATATTCATCATTCCAAAAATGGCTGTGTTATCAATGAAGGTTTTCACAATATAAACACCGTTTTTAGGGATCTTTTTATAATCTTCCTCAATTTGGATATTGGCCGTTGGGAAACCAATTGTTCTTCCTAATTGTTTTCCTTTTACAACTTCGCCGCTTAAAAAATAAGCATAACCCAAATAATCATTGGCCAAAGTTATATTTCCTTCATCTAAAGCTTTTCTGATTTTGGTAGAACTTACCGAAACATCCTGAATTTCCTGTGCCGAAATTTGCTCTACTTCAAAACCATATTCAGCACCAAAAGCAATTAAATCATCAATATTAGCCGTTCTGTTTCTTCCAAAACGGTGATCATGCCCGATAATTATCTTTTGAATATGAAACTGATCTACTAAAATCGAATGAACAAATTCTTCGGCTGTTAATCTCGAAAAACTTTCGTTAAACGGATGAATAACAAGATTTTCTATTCCGGTTTCTTCGAGTAGTTTCGATTTTTCGGCAATCGTATTTAAAAGTTTTATTTCTGATTTTTCCTGTAGAACCATTCGCGGATGCGGAAAAAAAGTAAGCACTAAACTTTCGTATTTCCCGTTTTCAGTATTTTGGGTAATTCGTTCTAAAATTTTTTTATGACCAATATGTACGCCATCAAAGGTACCAAGAGTTAAAATAGTTTTCTTGGTTGATTGAAAATCGTTTATAGAATGAAAGAGCTTCAAAGCAAATTGTTTAGGATGGTGCAAATTTATACTATCTATTTTAAATTTGACACTAAGGTTAATTGATTTTTTAAGATTATAAAGTCACTTTTTATGATAATTGGCTCGCTGGTCGATAAAAAACCATTAATTGTCGTATATATGTAAGAATTTAATTTAATTCACTTAATTTTGATTTTTCTAAATCCCTTGAGTATGAATAAACAGCTACTATTTTTATTACTTATTTTTTGTTGTGTCAAAGTCCATGCTCAAAATGATGATTTATGGCAAAGGAGTTCTGGTTCAGTTTTGAATAAAAGTGTAAATTCGTCTGATTCGAATAAATTATATTATAAATTGAATTCAGATTTTCTGAAAGCAAAACTTTCATCGGCAACCAATAAAAGTTCAAAAAATAGTACTTCAGAAATTACCATTCCTAACTCGGAAGGTGTTTTGGAAAGATTTTCAGTTTGGGAATTTTCAAATTTTGATCCTGAATTACAGGCAAAATATCCTGAAATAAGAGCTTACGAAGGTCGTGGATTAGACGATAAATCGGCAAAAATACACTTTAGCGTTTCACCAATTGGTACGCAAACAATGGTAATTCGTGCCGATAAAGCAACCGAATTTATAGAGCAAAATCCGGATGATAAATCAGAATACATTTTGTTTACTTCAAATAAAACAGAAAGTTCGAAATTAATTTGTAAAACTATTGATGTAAAATCAGACCGTAATAGTTCAGATAAAACTGCAAAAACAACTTCAAATAACAAAGTTTTTAAAACAATGCGATTGGCATTGTCATGTACCGGAGAATATACTTCGTATTTTGGAGGTACAAAAGTTGGGGCACTTGCCGGAATGAATGCAACTTTATCAAGAGTTAACGGGATTTTAAATAAAGACTTGGCTGTGCAATTAATTTTAATTGCAAATAATGATGCTGTAATTTATACAAATTCTTCAACGGACCCTTATGCGAATGCAACTGATGGAGTAAAAGGTTCGTGGAATACACAAGTACAATCTACTTTAACCAGTGTAATTGGTGAAGCTAATTATGATATTGGCCATTTATTTGGTGCATCTGGAGGCGGAGGTAATGCAAATTGTATTGGCTGTGTTTGTGTAAATTCTGAAAAAGGAAGCGCTTACACCTCACCATCAGACGGAAAACCAGAAGGTGATACATTTGATATTGATTTTGTGGTTCACGAAATAGGACATCAATTGGGAGCAAATCATACTTTTTCATATGATGCCGGAGAAAGAACAAACGTAAATGTTGAACCGGGAAGTGGTTCTACTATTATGGGATATGCCGGAATAACAGATTATGATGTTCAAAGCAATTCTGACGACTATTTTGCTTATGTTAGTATTTTACAAATTCAAAATAATCTTGCAGGAAAAAGCTGTCCGGTAAGTACAGCATTGACAAATAATCCGCCAACAATTGGCGCGGGGGCAGATTACACAATTCCAATTAGTACACCTTTCCTTTTAACCGGTACAGGATCAAATGTAGAAGGCAGCGCCACTACTTATAATTGGGAAGAAAATGATAATGCAACAACAACTTCAAATGGAAATAGTATCGCATATGCTACTAAGCCAGACGGACCATTATTTAGATCTGTAGCTCCTAATAGTTCGCTAATTCGATATATGCCAAGTCTTAGTTCTGTTCTTCAAAATAGATTAACAACAACCTGGGAATCTGTTTCGTCTATTGCAAGAACATTGCATTTTACTCTAACAGCAAGAGATAATGGGGTTTTGGGAACAGCTCAAACAAATACTGATGCAATGATTGTAAACGTATCTTCTTCAGCTGGGCCATTTGCAATTACTTCTCAAAACACGACAAGTATAAGTTGGGCGCCAGGATCCTATCAAACAATTACCTGGAGTGTTAATAATACGAATACTTTGCAGGGATCTTCAAATGTAAATATTAAATTATCTACAGATGGAGGTTTAACATTTCCTGTAATTTTAGCCGCTAATGTACCAAATGATGGTTCTGAAAGTGTCCTGATTCCAACAAGTGTGATTTCAACAAATTGCAGAGTTTTAATTGAGCCAACAGAGAATATTTATTATGCTATAAATAGTAAATCATTTGCAATTGGCTATATAGCGTCAACAACATGTAATTTGTATAGTTTTGGCAGTTCGGTTAGTATTCCAACTTCAACTACTTATACAACAAGAACTATCACTGTTCCGTCATCAACATCTACAGTTTCAAATGTAAGCGTAAACATAAATGTAACACATGCAAGATTTTCTGATTTAGAAATTGAAATGGTTAGTCCAAGTGGTACGGTTGCCCGATTGTTTAATAAAGGGTGCGCAAATACAAATTCGACCATGTCCTTACAGTTTGATGATTCTGGAGTTGCATTAGATTGTGCGAAAACAACAACTCAAATTGTACTTCCGGTAGATGCATTGGCTGCATTTAATGGAGAAAATCCGCAAGGACCCTGGACTTTAAGAGTACGTGATGCAGTTTCAGGAAATTTTGGAAGTATAAATTCTGCATCGATAAATATTTGCAGTCAGACATTTACTTTAGGAACACCTGATTTTGAAAACGTTGCTTTCGTTCTTTATCCAAATCCTAATAAAGGAAATTTTACGGTTCAATTCTCAAGTGATTCTACCAAAACTGTAAAGGTTTTTGTAAATGATATCTTAGGTAAAAATGTTTATACAAATTCTTTTAAAGGTGAAACTAACTTTATCCAGGACATTCAATTATCTGATGTAGCAGCAGGTATGTATTTTGTAACAGTTGTTGTTGGAGATAAAAGAACCGTGAAAAAAATAATCATTTATTAAAATTCAATATTCAAATACCAAATTCCAGTTTAATATATATTGTTTCTTGGAATTTGGTATTTAAAAAATTGAAATTTTAAGAGTTCGCCATCGCCATACAAACAATGCTTATTTTAATTCCGGGAATTTTTAGTAAAGCACGTGAACAGGCTTCAAGCGTGGCGCCCGTAGTAAGTACATCATCAATAATTAATAAATGTTTGTTTTGATGCTTTTCTATAGAATGAACATCAAATATATTTTCGATATTTTCTGATCTCCCCAAAAGATTTTTTTTGGATTGTGTTTTAGAATACTTTTTTCTGTATAAAACAGTATCATCATAAGCAATTTCTAGACCTTTTGCCAAAGTTTTTCCAAAGGTTGTAACCTGATTATAACCTCGTTCCTTAAGTTTTCTTTTGTGTAATGGCACCGGAATTACAACATCAAAAGGAATTTTCAATTGCAGTTCTCTTAGATCTTCAATATACCAGTTTCCTAAAATAGTACCAATATCTTCTTGTCCTTTGTATTTTAGATTATGAATAAGTTCCTGAACTATTCCTTTTTTATTAAAATATAAAAATGCAGATGCATACTCGATTTCAATCTTGCCATAAAATTTTTTGACAGCTTCATTTTTGCTATCCAAATGATATTGAGTCAGAGGCATTTCATGACGACAATTTGTACATAAAACATTTTCGGTTGCTAATAAAAGTTTGCGACATCCGGCACAAACTTTAGGGAAAAACAGGTTAAGAAGAGAATTAAACACAAATAGACAGAATTTAGTTACAAAAATAATTAAATCAATGCTTCAATCTTTATAATTTTTCTTTTTTTTAAACGTACTTTTTATATTTTTGCATCACTATGGCAAAACAAGAAGATATATTTAAGAATGTGGTTTCGCACGCAAAAGAGTACGGATTTATTTTTCCGTCAAGCGAAGTATACGACGGATTAAGTGCAGTGTATGATTACGCACAAAATGGAGTCGAATTAAAAAAGAATATCCGTGAATATTGGTGGAAATCAATGGTTCAGATGAATGAGAATATTGTCGGCCTTGATGCTGCAATATTGATGCATCCAACAACCTGGAAAGCTTCAGGCCACGTTGATGCTTTCAATGACCCGTTAATTGATAATAGAGATTCGAAAAAAAGATATAGAGCAGATGTTTTAGTTGAAGATTATGCTGAAAAGCTAAATCAAAAAGCTCAAAAAGAAATTGAAAAAGCAAAAGCTCGTTTTGGAGATGCTTTTAATGAAGAAGAATTTGTTACCACAAATGCTCGTGTTGTAGAATATCTTTCAAAATATAAAGAAATTTTATCAAGACTTGCAAAAGGAATGAGCGAAGATCTTCAGGATGTAAAAGCTTTAATCGAAGAGTTGGAAATTGCTGATCCTGAAACCGGTTCAAGAAACTGGACAGATGTTAAGCAATTCAACCTAATGTTCGGAACAAAATTAGGAGCTTCTGCAGATTCTGCAATGGATTTATATTTACGTCCGGAAACAGCTCAGGGTATCTTTGTGAATTTCCTGAATGTTCAAAAATCAGGGCGTATGAAAGTTCCTTTTGGAATTGCTCAAACGGGTAAAGCGTTTAGAAATGAAATCGTTGCAAGACAATTCATTTTCCGTATGCGTGAATTTGAACAAATGGAAATGCAATTTTTCGTTCGTCCGGGTGAAGAAATGAAATGGTACCATCACTGGAAAGAAGCCCGTTTAAACTGGCATTTATCTTTGGGATTAGGAAGAGAGAATTATCGTTTTCACGATCACGAAAAATTAGCCCATTATGCCAATGCTGCTGCCGATATTGAATTTAACTTCCCGTTCGGATTTAAAGAATTAGAAGGAATTCACTCTCGTACAGATTTTGATTTAAAAGCACACGAACAATATTCTGGTAGAAAATTGCAATATTTTGATCCTGAATTAAATGAAAACTACGTGCCATATGTAGTGGAAACTTCAGTAGGTTTAGATCGTATGTTCCTGGCTGTTTTTGCCACTTCATTACAAGAAGAAACTCTTGAAGACGGTTCAACTAGAACAGTATTGAAATTACCATCAGTTCTGGCACCAACAAAAGCCGCTATTTTACCATTGGTTAAAAAAGACGGTTTACCGGATATCGCCAGAAAAATCATCGAAGATTTAAAATGGGATTTCAGTGTCGCTTATGACGAAAAAGATGCAGTAGGTCGTCGTTACAGAAGACAAGATGCACTTGGAACTCCGTTTTGTATCACTGTAGATCATCAAACAATCGATGATGAAACAGTAACAATTCGTCATAGAGATACCATGAAACAAGATCGTGTAAAAATTTCTGAATTGAAAGATATTATCGAAAACGAAGTTTCTATGAAAAACTGGTTGATGAAAATGTAATTTTTTTAAATTTCATATATTAAAATCCCAAATTCCAATAGGAGTTTGGGATTTTTTAATTTTGCATTGGCGTGTTTATTTCCTTATTTTAACATTTGTTTATACTTATTAACAATGAAATGTTTGATTAACAGAATTGCGTAAATTAGATGCGCATACAAAGTCTAAACACCATTTTTAAAAATAATATTGAAAAAGTATTCTTATATTATTATTGATGATAACGCCGAAGATATTTTGAAAACTCACGCGCTGGCCGAAGAGTTTTCAGAACTTACCTGTATTGCAACGGCTACAAATTATCAGGACGGATTGAATTTAGTTTTAGAACATAAGCCTTCTTTTATTTTTTTAGAAATTGATCCCACAGAATTGTCGAGCAATTTATCGCTTTCCTTCATTAATGAATTGCATCGATATCTTACAGAAGTACCTAAAATAATTGTTACCACTTCTGCAAAAGAGCTTGCTTTTGATGCGATTCAATACAATGTTTTTGATTATATCCTGAAACCTGTTTTAGAGATTGATTTGCTTAAAATTATTTTAAAGCTGGACAAGACAACTTTAGAAGCAAATGCTGCTAAAATTAAAAATAGAATTAATACTTCAGTAACTCCAACTTTGCAGCCAGCTCAAATTGATAAACCGCTTATTTTATGCATTAAATCATATGGCGATTATCGTTATATATCTACAGACGATATTTGTTATTTTCAGGCCGATAATAATTCTACAGATATTTATTTGAGTTCCGGCGAAATGATAACCGCTTTTAAAACCTTAAAACATTTTGAGTTTGTTTTATCGCACCCGTTTGTAAGAATTCACAATAGCTTTATTATCAATCAAAATTACATTTCCAGAATTCATAGCGGACACTCAGTTTGTTACATTAAAAATTCTCCGAAGAAAATTCCTTTCTCAAAAACCTATAAATCAAATGTTGATTTGATTATTACTAATTTTTCTGCAGGAAATTACTTAGAAGTCTAAAAACTAAGTATTTACATCGATTTGACGTTCATTGACTATCAATTGGGCATGTTTTACCATAAACTGATTTTTTCGCACAATTTTTTTATGTCGTGGTCTTAGCTTTGTCCCATGATTTGCAACCAAAGCAATCATAAGCCCCAAAAATAAATCAAAACTAAACACCTCAAAAACATGAAAAAAGCAGCTTTAACAATCGGATTATTTTCTTTAGTAGTAGTAACAACTTCATTTACGGCACCAGAAATGGCAGCAAATGCTTTAAATAAAAATACTTATTTTGAAAAATCTATTGATCCCAGAGGCGGTGCAACAGGTGGTCAAACTAAAAAAGTTGATGGACTAATGCCAACTGAAGAATCTACATTAATAAACAATAACTTAGATTTTACAGCTGTTAATCAATCTTTAGGCTTAAACAAAAAGCAAGATTAATTTTTAATTAATTTACCTGATAATATTTTAGGCTGCCAAAATTTTGGCAGCCTTATTTTTGTATGTATAGTTTTAGTATTTTTGATGAAATTGACAACGTTGAAAAGAAAATTTCACATACTATTATTCTTAATTTTTGTTTTTGGAGCTTGTTCTGAAAAAACAAATTCAGATAAAAATATAATTTCTTCCTCAGACAGTCTTCCAACTTATCTTTCATTGGCTAATGAAGAAAAATTGCCTTTAAATTTTAAGCAAGATTATAATAGAAAAGCCTTGTCTATTATTTTAAATCAAAAAGATGATTCAATTAATAAAGTAAATCTTTTTAAAGTTGCCAATCGATATTACAATATGAGCGATTGGAAGGGATACACCGAAACCACCAGGTTAATTTTAGAACGATCAAAAAAATCTAATGACTCGGCTAATATTGCTAAAGCCTATTCATATTTAGGAGATTATTATGTAGTAAAATCTATTGCTGATAGTGCTTTTATGAATTACTATAAGGCTGAAAAACTTTATTTAAGGTTAAAAGATGAATATCATATTGCTAAAACGTTTTTAAATAAAGCTAGTCTTCAATATAACGAAGGTGATTTTTTTGAAAGTGAAATTAATGTATTCAAGGCTTTAAGTAGTTTAAAAAAACAAAAAAATGTAAATGATCTTTTTTATGAGAGTTATAATATTTTGGGAATATTATATAATGAAAGAGAAGAATATGACAAGGCACTCGAGTTTCAAAACAAAGCCTTATTGGTATTAGAAGATAAATCAATACCATTAGAATTTCAATATAAAGCGACTTCATTAAATAATATAGGATATGTTTATTTAAAGACATATAATTATAAAAAAGCGAAAGTTTTTTTTAAAGAAGGATTAGAACAAACCAATCTGTTTAAGGACAAACCAACCTTATATGCTATACTATTGGATAATTTGGCTTACACTAAATTTAAATTAAAAGAATCTGATCAATTGCCGGACTTGTTTTACCAATCTTTAAAGATTAGAGATAGTTTAAAGCTTAAGGCAGAAATAATAGCCACCAAAATTCATTTATCAGAGTATTTTGCTTTTAAAAAAGATACATTTAAAGCCATACAATTTTCAAAACAAGCCTTAATGCAGGCTCGTACATCAGATAAATTAATTAATACCTTAATTGCTCTTAAACAAATTGCAATAGTTGATCCAAAAAACGCTTCCATTTATTCAAAAGAATATATTCATCTTAATGATAAAATGTTGAAAGCTGAACGTAATATGGGGGAAAAATTCTCGCGGATTGAATACGAAACCAATGAAATTAAAGATCAAAACTCCAACTTACAGGAAAAGAACAAAACCTTAGTTTATGTTTTTAGTATTTGTACTTTGGTGGGATTATTTTTCTACGTTTATAAAACCCAGCAAGCCCGTAATAGGGAATTGCTTTTTAAACAGCAGCAGCAAGTTGCCAATGAAGATATTTATAATTTGCTGATTTCTCAGCAAAATGATATCGAATTAACACGTATAAAAGAAAAGAAAAAGGTTGCCCAGGAATTGCACGACGGAGTTTTGGGCAGAATGTTTGGCATTAGAATTAGTCTTGACAGCCTGGAACAAATGGATGAAGACGAAGCATTACCGAAAAGAAGAAAATATTTGACGGAGCTTAAAAATATCGAAGAAGATATACGTGAAATTTCCCATGATTTAAATAGAGAAAAATCCGAACTAATTAATAATTTTGTCCTAATTTTAAACAAATTGTTTGAAAACCAACAAAACACGTATGATTCGGAACTGATCACTTCTATTGATCCCCAAATAAAGTGGGAATTAGTGAGTAATGCCGTAAAGATTAATATGTACAGAATTATTCAGGAAGCACTTCAAAACTGTAATAAATATGCTAATGCAGAAAAAATTACTGTTGAATTTAAAAGTGAAATAAACTATCTGATTTTATCAATTTATGATGATGGAGTTGGGTTTAATACCAAGAGAACAAAAAACGGAATAGGTTTGCATAATATTGAATACAGAGCTGCAGAATGTAAAGGAAGTATGTCAATAAAATCTGTTCAGGGAGAAGGAACCTTACTAGTTGTAAAAGTGCCAATAGATCAAAAAATTAACCTGCAAAATAATGACAATTGAACAAAACCCCCCAGTTTCTCAATTAATTAGACGTAATGTATTAATAGTTGACGATCATCCTTTTATTATTGAAGGATACAAAAATGCTATTACACGGTACAATCCTAAGAAATATGATTTTGTTATTTCGCAGGCTTATGATTGCAGATCTGCTTATGATTTAATCGAGAATGAAGCAACTCCAAATTTCGATGTTGCCTTTTTAGATATTAGTATGCCGGCTTATGAAGAAAAAGATCTTTATTCTGGTGAAGACCTGGCAAAGTTAATTCTGAAAAAAATGCCCAATTGCAGTGTTATTCTGCTTACCATGTATACAGAATTACTGAAAATTAAAACCATAATCAGAACCATAAACCCAAATGGTTTAGTAATTAAAAACGACCTTACGTTTGATGAATTGCTTTTTGCCTTTGATAAAGTAATGAAAAACGATAAATATTACAGTCAGTCCGTTCAAAAAATGCTGAATCAGTCGCCTCATAATTCCATTGAAATTGACGAATTTGATAAACAAATATTATTTCATTTATCAAAAGGAACTCCAACACACGAAATGCCACAATATATTCCGATTTCATTAAACGCAATCGAGAAACGAAAAATCAATCTGAAAGAGCTATTAAAAATAAAATCCGGACTTGACGAAGAATTGGTCAAAGAAGCCAAAAGTAAAGGGCTTTTTTAGAATAAAAATTACAATAAAAAAATTCCAAATTCTAATTGATACTCAGTATCGTTGGAATTTGGAATTTCTATTTTGGAGATTAAAAGTTTACTCGCTCAAAGCATCCCAGCCACGAGCTTTTAAAGGAATTTGAGTGTTTGCGCGTGTAACCAGATTTATTCCCTCACTTTCATCAGCCATGTGGCCAATGATTGAAAAGTTTGGATTTCCTTTTATTTTGTCAAAATCATTAATGTCAATCGTAAACAACAATTCATAATCTTCTCCGCCATTGATCGCAACCGTTGTGCTGTCAATATTGAATTCTTCACAAGTCGAAATAAATTGAGGATCAAGCGGCAATTTATCTTCATATAAATTACAACCCACTTTTGATTGTTTACACAAATGAATAATTTCTGAAGATAATCCATCAGAAATATCAATCATCGAAGTTGGCTTAATTTCAAGAGCATGCAATAAAGTACGAACATCTTTTCGGGCTTCCGGCTTTAATTGACGTTCTACCAAATAGGTATAAGGATCTAAATCCGGCTGACTGTTTGGATTAACCTGAAAAACCTGTTTTTCGCGCTCCAAAACCTGCAATCCCATATAAGCAGCTCCAATATCACCCGTTACAACAAGCAAATCAGTTTGTTTGGCTCCATTTCTATAAACAATTTCATCTTCATTAGCTTCACCGATAGCAGTAATGCTAATAATTAATCCTTTTTGAGATGAGGTTGTATCTCCGCCAATAACATCAACTTTATATTCTTTTGCAGCGTGTGTAATGCCTTCAAATAATTCTTCCAGGGCTTCTAGTGGAAAACGATTAGAAACAGCTACAGAAACCGTTATTTGCGTTGGTTTGGCATTCATCGCACAAATATCAGACACATTTACCACGACAGCTTTGTAACCTAAGTGTTTTAATGGCATATAAGCCAAATCAAAATGTACGCCTTCAATTAATAAATCGGTAGAAATAACTACTTTTTTATCTTTAAAATCAAGAACCGCGGCATCATCGCCTATACTTTTTAAAGTAGATTCTTGTGTAACATCAAAATTTTTGGTTAAATGTTCAATCAGGCCAAACTCGCCTAATTGCGCTAAACTGGTACGTTGCGGATTTTTATCTTCGATCATTTTTTCTAAGTTCCAATGTTTTTATGCTACAAAGGTACAATCCCGAAGCTTCGGGAGCAAAGGTTTTGGCTTATTTTAATGAGAATCACTTTGGTTCCATTAATAATAGGATACTAAAATTGACATTTTTTTCGGATCTTTAAGAGAATTAAAAAACAGAAAACATGAAATCATTTGATATAGTTACACTAACTGTAAATCCTTCTGTAGATAAAAGCACTCACTTTTCAGGCTTAATTGCAGAACAAAAAATAAGATGCAAAGACCCTCAATTTGACGCAGGCGGTGGCGGAATAAATGTTTCTAAAGCAATTTCTCGCTTACGCGGAAATTCATTAGCCGTTTTTACAGCAGGCGGACCAGTTGGAGAAATGCTAAAAGATTTGGTTACAGAAGAAAAGATAGATTTTGAAGTAATCGAAACCAAAACAGCAACAAGAGAAAATTTTATTGCCGTTGATGATCATACAAACTCGCAATATCGCTTTGGATTTTCGGGTGATGTTTTGGAAGATTCAGAAGTTGAGGGAATTTTAGAAACAATTTCGAATTTAAAGCCAAAATTTCTGGTTGCAAGCGGAAGCCTAAATGAAGGATTGTCTGATGATTTTTATCAAAAAATAGCTGAAATAGCAAAAACATCAAACTCAAAATTAGTTGTAGATACTTCTGGCGAAGCATTAAAGAAAGTTTTAGAAACGGGAGCATATCTCATAAAACCAAATGTTGGTGAACTGGCAAAACTAATAGGCGTTGAACGTCTGGAGATGGAAGAAGTTGATGATGCGGCTAAAAAAATCATTGCCAACGGCGGAGCAGAAATTGTAGTGGTTTCCCTTGGTCCGCAAGGAGCAGTTTTAGTCACAAAAGATAGTTGTGATTTTGTTCCGGCACCCAATGTGGCTAAAAAAAGTACCGTTGGAGCAGGAGATAGTATGGTGGGCGGAATGGTTTGGGCATTATCTCAAAATAAAAACCTGAAAGAAGTAATTCGCTGGGGCGTCGCCTGCGGATCTGCCGCAACAATGAATGAAGGCACACAATTATTTAAATTTGAAGATGCCAATCGTTTATTTGAATGGTTGAAGAATAGGTAATTTAGTTATAAGTTATTAGTTATGAATTATGAGTTTCGTTTGGCTCGCAGATAAATAAATTTTAAAAATAATATTTAAAGAAACAGATGTTTTCCACAATCTATATCGTCGATCTAAATCGTAGAGGCGCACAGCAGTGCGTCTCCCGAACAGTAACCACAATCTATTACACATCGTAAACGCAATACTAAACCCGACAGGTTTCAAAAACCTGTCGGGTTTGGCTCTGAGGTAAATAATTTTTAATAATAATATTTAAAGAAACAGATATTTTCCACAATCTATATCGTCGATCTAAATCGTAGAGGCGCACAGCAGTGTGTCTCCCGCACAGTAACCACAATTTATTACACATCGTAAACGCAATACTAAACCCGACAGGTTTTAAAAACCTGTCGGGTTTGGCACAGAGAATAAATAAATTTTCAATAATAATATTTAAAGAAACAGATGTTTTCCACAATCTATATCGTCTATCTAAATCGTAGAGGCGCACAGCAGTGCGTCTCCCGCACAGTAACCACAATTTATTACACATCGTAAACGCAATACCAAACCCGACAGGTTTTTAAAACCTGTCGGGTTTGGTTCTGAGGTAAATAATTTTCAATAATAATATTTAAAGAAACAGATGTTTTCCACAATCTATATCGTCTAAATTGTAGTGACGCACAGCAGTGCGTCTTCCGCCAAGTAACCACAATTTATTACACATCGTAAACGCAATACTAAATCCGACAGGTTTTTAAAACCTGTCGGGTTTGGCATAACGGAATAAAATGAGGTTACGTTGTGTGAGACGCACTGCTGTGCGTCTCTACAAATGCGTCTCTACGGAAATAAAAAAATAGAAATTTTTCTATTTTTTTATTTCCTGTTGACAAACTGTTGTCACCAACCCTTAATAATTTTGAAGTATTAAATAATTAAAACTTTAAAATCATGAAAACATTAGCAGCCCAGGTAATTACTCCAGAAGATTTATTGAAACATTGGCAAGGTCACCGCGCTCTTACGCGTCGTGTAATTGAAGCTTTTCCTGAAAAAGACTTTTTTGAATTTTCTATTGCAGGAATGCGACCTTTTGCAAAATTAGCCGATGAACTTTTAGCCATTGCGGTTCCGGGTTTAAAAGGAATCGTGACTAAAGAAACAAAACCATTTGCTGAGGATTCAGAAAAATTAGTTTTTAAAGCACAATATCTTGAAAAATGGGATCAAGCAACTGCAGAAATTAACGAGTATTGGCAAAAACTTTCGATAGAAGATTTTAATGAAAATTTTAATCTTTTTGGTCAATATGAATTTCCGGTAATTCAGAATATTTTATATTTTATTGATAATGAAGTACATCATCGCGGACAAGGTTATGTGTACCTAAGAGCTTTAGGCATTGAGCCCCCTTTTTTCTGGGAAAGATAATTAGACAAATTTTATATTATAACTTTATTGAACAAATCTAAAATTATTGACCATGAGCTTAAAAAATATAATGTCCAATTATGCAGATTACAATTTATGGGTAAATCAACAATTCGTGAATTGGCTTTCGCTGAAATCTGATGAAATGCTTTATGCAGAAGTGCCTTCGAGTTTTTCGACTATTATGAAAACACTCGATCATATTTGGTCGACAGAAGAATATTGGTTTTCTGTTATTTCTGAAACTTCTTTATTAGAAAAGAAACCGGAAAGTGAATTGTCTAAAGAAGAAATCTTTTCAGGTTTATTAAATTCATCTAAAAAATTGGCCGATTATATTAATTCATTGTCAGAAGAAGATTTGGTAAAAAAAGTTAAAATCATTAATCCCTGGTTTGAATGTGAGCTTCCAATTTCTGATTATTTACTTCAGGTCATTAATCACGGCACTTATCACAGAGGTCAGATTGTAACAATGGGAAGAAACATCGGAATTACAGATGCCTCAAATACAGATTATAACTTTTATAATGTTGTGAAAACTCAGCAATAAAATAAAAAACTCCCGAAGATATTCTCTCGGGAGTTTTTTTATAAAAGTCTTTTTCTGTTGACTTCTAATAATTCTAAAGTTCTAGTTTTAAGGCTTTCAGGCTCTAATATTGTGGCATAATCTCCAAACATTAAAAACCACCGCGGAAAACCATTGTCTACACTGCTGGACATAAAAGTCATTTCAATTTTCCCGTCCACTTCTTTTTCTGAAACAAAACCGTGATATTTTTTTTCGGTTACAAGATATCTTGCAATTTTCTTTTCAATCAAAATTCTAACTTTCGTCGTTGGAATTGTTTCTGTTTTATTTAAATATGTTTCTAATGAATCATGTTCGATCGTAAAATCACAGTCTGTTTTTTTTATTGCCTGAATTCTATCGGTTCGAAATTGTCTGTAGTCTTTTCGCAAATGGCAATAACCCAGAAAATACCAATTATTATGGTCGTGAAAAACGCCAACGGGTTCAATATTTCGCTGCGTTACTTCTTCTTTATCAAAGGTTTTATAGGATAACAAAATTTGCTTTTTCTCGGCAATACTTTCAAAAAGAACCGCCAGCGTATTAGGCGAATTATCGTTAAACATGGGTTCTGCAGTTTGCATCACAACCCTCGATTCAATATTCGAAAGCCAGTCTTTGTCATTACTTCTCAAAACCGATTTCAATTTGTACATTGCTGATGCGTAATGATTTCCCAAAGAAGGATCTGTAAATTTCTGCATGAGTTTTTCGGCAGCAATAAAACTGCTTACTTCTTCACGCGTAAACATTACAGGCGGTAATCTGTAACCTTCCATTAAAGCATAACCAACTCCGGCTTCACTGTAAATAGGAACTCCCGATGCTTCCAAAGTTCGAATATCTCTGTAAATCGTTCTCAAACTACAGTCAAAACGATCGGCCAATTCCTGAGCTTTTACAATTTTTTTAGATTGCAATTGAATCAGGATAGCGACAATTCGGTCAAATCGTTTTGGAGTTTCGTCCATTTTTTTCTTTTGAGGTTCAGAGGTTCAGAGGTTCAAAGATACAAAGGTTCAAAGTTTAAAGAAATAAAAAAGATGTTCCAAATTAGGACAGATTTATCGGTTAAAAAATATTCGCAATTTGAAACTACATTTAAAAAGAGAATATTCTTATGGATAACATTATTTTTCTAAAAAATTGCAACAAAAAACCCGATAACGAATTATCGGGTTTTTGTTTTGATGTTTTTACATCTTCAAGATTAAATTTTAATGCTATAAACTAAATGTCCGAAACTAATTAAGCATTAAAATCTGTATAACAATCCAAATTGTGGCTGATCAAAAATATTTTCAAATAAATTAATGTTCAGGTTAAAAGTATCTGATGATGGTCCGTTTTCAGGTGAGACACTGTTGTACGATAAAACATTGGCAAGAGTAAAAGTTACCGCAATGTTTTTGGTAACAAAGTAGTTAAGACCTACAGTAAGATCAGCTGTAATACTATTATCAGTATCTTCAACTCCCAAAACTTCAGTCTTATTTCTTCCGAATCCTAAGCCTGCTTCTCCAAATGCTTTAAAACGTTTTTTGTCCAGTTCCAGAAAATAATATCTGGCAAATGCCCCAACTCCAAACACATTTGTTTTGGTGTCAGTCGCTTCTTCTTCAATGCTGGCATAATCTACTTTTGCTCCCACGGCGAATTTATCATTCAAAAAGTAACCAAATTTTGGACTAAAACCATAATAATCTTCTTCTCCGCCAGTACTAATTTTAATAGAACCTTCGAGGAACATATCACCATTTTGAAAAGTGATGCCTTTTGCCGAGTTCATTTCTTCTTCAGCTTCGACTTGTTGCGCATTTGCAAATGAAAAAGTCAACAACGATAAAATAAATAAAAATTTCGTTTTCATAATAAAAGCTTTTAATGTTTGTAAGATTAAAGTTATATTTTTTCTCTTAAAACATTAATCAACCAAAATCATATGAATTAAAATTCAAAGCTATAGAGTTAAAAATCGCATTTTTTATAAGTTTTTACTGATGTGTTTTTTAGCCTTAAGAAGCCACTTTTGCATGAGGTTTTGTAATTTATATGTAAGGTAAAGCCATGCAGTGCTCAGTTTCTTAATTATATTACAATAAAATCTCCAATAAAAACAAACAAAAAACCCAACAACTTTCGTCATTGGGTTCATCTATATTCTATTCTCTTTATTCTTGCTTCTTCTGTCTAAAATAAAAATCTAATCGTTAAGTTTCAAAACAGCCATAAAAGCTTCTTGCGGAATTTCAACGTTTCCAACTTGTCTCATACGTTTTTTACCTTTTTTCTGTTTTTCAAGTAATTTACGCTTACGCGAAATATCTCCACCGTAACATTTTGCGGTAACGTCTTTACGAAGTGCTTTAATCGTTTCACGAGCGATAATTTTTGCCCCAATTGCAGCCTGAATCGGAATATCAAATTGCTGTCTCGGAATCAATTCGCGTAATTTCTCGGTCATTTTTTTACCGATGTTATAAGCATTGTCTTCGTGAATCAATGCAGAAAGCGCATCAACCGTTTGAGCATTCAAAAGAACATCCAGTTTTACTAATTTCGACGTTCTCATTCCGATAGGAGAGTAGTCAAAAGAAGCATAACCTTTAGAAACTGTTTTTAAACGATCATAAAAATCGAATACAATCTCAGCAAGAGGCATGTCAAAATTCAATTCAACACGTTCTGTTGTTAAATATGTTTGATTGGTAATTTGACCACGTTTTTCGATACATAAACTCATTACGTTTCCTACGAAATCAGCTTTTGTAATAATTGTAGCTTTAATATAAGGTTCTTCAACTCGGTCTAAACGAGAAGGTTCAGGTAAGTCTGAAGGATTATTTACAACAAATGGAACTTCTGGTTCTTTTTTAGTATAAGCCAAATACGAAACGTTAGGAACTGTAGTAATTACAGTCATATCAAACTCACGTTCTAGACGTTCCTGGATAATTTCCATGTGAAGCATTCCTAAGAATCCACAACGGAAACCAAATCCTAACGCTGCAGAACTTTCAGGTGTAAAAACTAACGAAGCATCATTCAATTGCAATTTCTCCATTGAAGAACGCAAATCTTCATAATCTTCAGTATCAACAGGATAAATTCCGGCGAAAACCATTGGTTTTACATCCTCAAAACCCGTAATCATATTTGTGGTTGGCGTTTTTGCATCCGTTAAAGTATCACCAACTTTTACTTCTTTCGCTTCTTTAATTCCGGAAATCAAATAACCAACATCACCAGCAGAAATTACGTTTTTAGGAACCTGATTTAATTTTAAAGTTCCAATTTCGTCAGCAAAATATTCATTGCCGGTAGCCATGAATTTAATTTTTTGCCCTTTTTTGATTTGCCCGTTTACAACTCTAAAAATAACTTCGATTCCACGAAACGGATTATAGTGTGAATCGAATATCAAAGCTTGTAAAGGCTCATCAATATTTCCTGATGGAGGCGGGATTTTTTCAATAATGGCAGCTAAGATATTCTCAACACCAAAACCTGTTTTTCCCGAAGCATGAATAATATCTTCCAATTTACATCCTAATAAATCGATAATATCATCACTAACTTCTTCAGGATTAGCACTTGGTAAATCTACTTTATTCAAAACCGGAATAATTTCCAGGTCATTTTCTAAAGCAAGATATAAATTTGAAATCGTTTGTGCCTGAATACTTTGTGCAGCATCAACAATCAAAAGCGCACCTTCGCAGGCAGCAATCGAACGAGAAACTTCGTATGAAAAGTCAACGTGACCAGGAGTGTCAATTAAATTTAAAATATATTCTTCTCCCTTATAAGTATATTCCATTTGAATGGCGTGACTTTTAATAGTAATTCCACGCTCGCGCTCCAGATCCATGTTGTCAAGCAATTGTGCTTTTTCTTCACGAGCTGTAACGGTTTGTGTGGCTCCCAATAATCTGTCTGCCAATGTACTTTTACCGTGGTCAATGTGTGCAATAATGCAAAAGTTACGTATCTTCTTCATTTTATAATATCAATTCTCTATACGAGTTTAAGTAATTCCGGGTATAAATTTACTCTTGGGCAATTGCTTTAGAGCGTGTTATTAAGGGGCAAAGATAGCGCAAAGTTTTGGATTCTGGAATGAAGATCTCTGATTGTTAGAATCTGCGTTTTAAAATTACTTTTAAAATTCAAAATTAAAACCTTTTTCGGTCAGTTTCTTGTAGATTTCAGGATCAAATTTATACAGTTTTGCAGCTCTGTGCGAAACGTCTTTTTGTTTTTCATCAAGCGCAACTAATAATTTCATGTGCAGAATTTTTCTGCGAAAGTTGGATTTGTCTAATTCAATTCCTAATATTTCTTCGTAAAGATGCATTAACTGCAAAAGAGTGAATTTCTCCGGCAAAAGATTAAAACCAATTGGGGCCTGGCGAACACGATTACGCAATTGCATCAAACTAAATTCGAGAATTTCGTTGTGGTCAAAAATCAAATCCGGAATGTCTTTAATTTTATACCATTTGGCTTCAATTACAGAAATGCTGGCTTTAATATCATAATCTTCCCTATTGAGCAAAGTATAATAACCAACAGTTACAACTCTTGTACTTTTTACACGATCCGGATCCGTAAAAGCTTTTAGTTGTTCCAGATAAATGTTGTCAAGACTGGTCAATTCATATACTATTCGAAGGGCAGCATTATCAATACTTTCGTCTAAATATAAATCTCCACCCAGAAGTCCCCATTTTCCAACACTTGCTCCTCCGGCATGTTGTACCAAAAGTACTTCAAGGTTTTTTTTATCGAAAGAAAAAATAACACAGTCAATCGTGATGCCATGTATAACTGTTTTTTTATCTGCAGTTATATTGGTATTCGTTTCAGAAATATTTTGAGAAGAAGAAAAAGCCATTAAAATTCAAAGTTAAATCCTTTTTCAGTCAGTTTTTTGTAAATATCAGGATCAAACTTATACAATTTTGCGGCTCTGTGCGAGACATCTTGTTGTTTTTCATCTAAAGCAACCAGTAATTTCATGTGAAGAATTTTTCTGCGAAAATTAGATTTGTCCATTTCGATTCCTAAAATTTCTTCATATAAATGCATTAATTGCAGTAAAGTAAATTTTTCAGGCAAAAGATTAAATCCAAGTGGTGCCTGGCGAACTCTGTTTTGAAGATGTTTTAAACTATAGGACAGGATTTCATTATGATCATAAATCAAATCCGGAATATTATTTATTTTATACCATTTAGCATCAGATGCTGTAAAACCTGCTTTAATATTGTAATCTTCGCGTTTTACCAAAGCATAATAACCAATCGTAATAACGCGTCGAAGCGGGAAACGATCGGGGTCGCCAAACGCTTTTAACTGCTCAAGATAAATATTATCAAGACCGGTAAGTTCATTCAACAAACGATGTGCGGCGTTATCTGTACTTTCTTTTTTATAAATCCATCCTCCGGGAAGTCCCCATTTTCCTTTACTAATCCCTTCTCCGTGCTGTACCAAAAGTACTTCTAAACTTCCTTTATCAAAACCAAATATTACACAGTCAATCGTGATTGCATTCATTGCAGTTTGTTCGTTCTTCAAAACTGAATTATCCTCTACATTTTTAACCATATGCTATAAAATTTTGACAAATTAAATAAATAAAATGAATAATTGCCTTCGTAAAAGCTTTATATTTTTTTTAACGTAACAATTTTCTGGTAATCAGTGTCTTATTTAATTGATAATTTTTCAACTTTCAAATTCTAATTCTTAAACGTCTGATTGTCAAATTCATAATTCGTTATTTTTTTGACAATTTTTATTTCACTTTTAATTCATTTTTTGTTGTATCTGTAAAAATGAACATCAATTTATCTGAATAGCCAAAAAAAACATCTAATATTTTGTTAATATAGAAAAAATGTTTTACACTTGTAGTCAAAATAACCATAAGATAAGTTCAGTTTGACTATAAGTTTAAAAAGGACAAATCTATAACTAATTAAAAAGTACCACAAATGTTTTTTTTAGGAATTGATTTAGGAAGCTCTTCAATAAAATTATCAGTTTTCGATCCTGAGAAAGGAACGACTATTGGCGCAGTAAGCGTTCCAGATTTTGAAATGCCAATTATCGCACAACAATTTGGCTGGGCAGAACAAGATCCGGAGTCATGGTGGCAATATGTAAAAGACGGAATTAAACAATTGGGTGCTAAATCTAATATCGATTTAAGGAAAATTGCCGGAATTGGAATTGCGTATCAAATGCATGGTTTGGTTTTAACCGATGAAAATTTGAATCCGGTTCGTTCTTCGATTATATGGTGCGATAGCCGCGCTGCTATTATTGGGGATGAAGTGTATGCTCAAATTGGTGCCGAAAACTGCCAAAAACAAATTTTAGGAAGTCCGGGAAATTTTACGGCTTCAAAACTAAAATGGGTAAAAGAGAACCAGCCAGAAATTTTCGCAAAAGCAAAATACATGATGCTTCCGGGCGATTTTATTGCTGCGAAATTATCAAAAGTGGCTCAAATTAGTACTTCAGGATTATCAGAAGCAGCTTTATGGAATTTTTCAGAAGGAAAATTGGCAACTGAAATCCTTTCTCAAATGGGATTGTCTTCGGATATCGTTCCTGAAATTGTTTCAAACTTCGGAATTCAGGCTACAGTACATTCTGAAATTGCTCAGGAATTAGGATTAAATCCTGATGTAAAAATTACGTATCGCGCAGGAGACCAGCCAAATAATGCATTGTCATTAAATGTTTTAAAACCTGGTGAAATTGCTACAACAGCCGGAACATCTGCAGTTGTTTATGCAGTAAGCGATCAGGATGCTTATGACAAACAAAACAGAATCAATACTTTTTTACACGTTAACAATACAGAAACCGAAAAGAAAAATGGTGTAATGCTGTGCATCAACGGTTCTGGAATTTTATACCAATGGCTTCGCAAAATCATGTCTGTTGACAGAGCTGATTTAATCGCCTACGAAAAACTAAATGCGGAAGCTGCAAAAGTTGAGGCGGGAAGCAACGGACTTCGTTTTTATCCTTTCGGAAATGGTGTTGAACGTATTTTCAATAATAAAAATGCAACATCAGGAATTCAGAATTTAAATTTCAATATTCATCAGCCATCACATTTGGTGCGCGCGGCCTGCGAAGGAATCGTGTTTGCGATGAACTACGGTTTTGATGTGATGAAAGAAGTTGGCGTTTCCGGAACTGTGGTTCGTGCAGGAAATTCGAACTTATTTTTAAGTCCGGTTTTCAGGGAAATCTTTACTAATACAACCCAAACTACTTTAGAATTATACAATACTTCGGGAGCAGAAGGTGCTGCAAGAGGCGCCGCTTACGGATTAGGATATTACAATTCGCTTGACGAAGCTTTTTCAGGATTGCAGTGTTTAGACCGAATTGAACCCAACAAAGTCCTGACTTCACAATATCAGGATTTCTATCAGGAATGGAAAAATCAAATTAAAATAGAACAATAATAATGAGCACTACCAATCAATATTTTAAAAACATCGATACAATTAAGTTCGAAGGCAGAGAAAGTGACAATCCGTTAGCTTTTAAATGGTACGATGAAAATCGTGTCGTTGCAGGAAAAACTTTGAAAGAACATTTACGTTTTTCAATGGCTTACTGGCATACGCTATGTAATACAGGTGGAGATCCGTTTGGAGCTTCGACTGAAACTTTTGCATGGGATAAAAATGAAAACGCGATTTTAAGAGCTAAAGACAAAATGGATGCAGCTTTTGAATTCATGACAAAATTAGGTTTGCCATATTATTGTTTTCATGATGTTGATGTTGTGGATGACGCGCCAACCTTGGCAGAATTTGAAACTCGTATTCAAACAATGGTTGAATATGCAAAACAAAAACAACAGGAATCTGGAATTAAATTGTTGTGGGGAACTTCAAATTTATTCAGCAATCCGCGCTATATGAACGGTGCAGCGACAAATCCAAACTTTGATGTTTTGGCTTATGCAGGTGCTCAGGCAAAAATTGCTATCGATGCTACTATCGCTCTTGGTGGAGAAAATTATGTTTTCTGGGGAGGTCGTGAAGGATATATGAGTTTGTTAAATACAGACATGAAAAGAGAATTAGACCACTTGGGAAAATTCTTGAATACTTGTAAAGATTATGCCCGTAAAGAAGGTTTTAAAGGAAACTTCCTTATCGAACCAAAGCCAATGGAACCTACAAAACATCAATATGATTATGATGCAGCGACTTCATTAGGTTTCATTAATAAATACGGACTTCAAAACGATTTCAAATTAAACTTAGAAGTAAACCACGCAACACTTGCCGGACATTCTTTCGAACATGAATTGCAGGTTGCTGTTGATGCCGGAATGTTAGGAAGTATTGATGCTAACCGCGGAGATTACCAAAACGGTTGGGATACAGATCAATTCCCAATCAATCTTCAGGAAGTAACACAAGCTATGTTGGTTATCCTTGAAGGTGGCGGAATACAAGGCGGTGGAGTAAACTTTGATGCTAAAGTGAGAAGAAATTCAATCGATTTAGAAGATAAATTCATTGCGCACATTTCAGGAATGGATGTTTTTGCAAGAGGATTAATCTGCGCAGATCAAATTTTACAAAATACAGATTACAGAAAATTACGCACACAGCGTTACAGTTCGTTTGACGGTGGTAACGGAGCCAAGTTTGAAAAAGGAGAATTGTCTCTTGAAGATCTTAGCAAAATTGCCCGTGCAAGCGGAGAACCTCAACCATTAAGTGGTAGACAAGAATTATTCGAACAAATTATTTCGAATGCATACTAATATTAAATTATAAGGTAACTAACTATAAATTTAAACCAATTCTTAATTATTATGAAAAGCAAATATTGTATAAAAACAACAATGCTGCCATATTACATGGCATTATTGCTTAGCTTATTTATGATACAATCTGGTTTTGCCCAAGAGCAATCCAAGTTTGTAAGCGGAAATGTTATTTCGGCAGATGATAACATGGGAGTTCCAGGTGCCACTATTTTGGTACAGGGAACTAAGACAAGTACTGCCACTGATTTTGATGGATTATACAAAATTGAAGCGAAGACCGGTGATGTACTGGTATTTAGTTTTATGGGGTATAAAACACAAAAAATCACTGTTGGAGAAAATAAAAAAATAAATGTAACCATGCAGGCTGAAACTGCAGAACTAAAAGAAATTGTAGTTATTGGTTACGGTACACAAAAGAAAAAGGTAAATACAGCAGCCACTTCACTTGTATCTGGAAAAGATATTCAGCAGGTTGCGAGTCTTGATGTTACCAATGCTTTGCAAGGTCAGGCATCTGGGGTAAACGTTACTTCATCTTCAGGACAACCGGGCGCTAACATGGTGGTTAACATTCGTGGAGCCGGTACAGCAGGAAAAAGTGATCCGCTTTATGTGGTAGATGGTGTTGTTGTTGATAACGGAATCTCCTATCTTGATCCTTCGGTTATCGAAAGGGTCGATGTACTTAAAGATGCTTCTGCGGCTTCAATCTACGGAGCAAGAGCAGCAAATGGAGTTATCTTAGTTACAACTAAAAAAGGTAAAGACGGAAAAATGAATGTGTCATTTAATTCTTATACAGGTTTTCAGCAAGTTGCTAAAAAACTTGATTTGATGAATACACAGGAATATACGACAATCATGAATGAAGCTCGTGTAAACTCTGGGCTTACGCCATTATACACGCCAGCTCAGGTTGCAGCATTGCCAAATCACGATTGGCAGGATGATTTGTTTAATGAAGGAGCAATGAAACAAAATCACTCTCTTTTGATTACAGGTGGTGATAAAAAATCGACTATTGCTACAGGTATTTCATACTATGGTCAGGAAGGTATGATTGGTGGTGCAAACAGCCAGTCTCAATACGATCGTATTACTTTTAGTGTGAATTCAACTTCAGAAGTAATCGAAAATCATTTGAAAATTGGAGAAAACTTCACTTTATCAAATACAAAATCTAGTGGAGTTGCAGATGATGGTATTTACAGCAACGGAATTAGAAGTTTCTTAAACGCTGCTCCAATTGACGCGGCTTACGATGCTGATGGAAATTTTGCTAAATCAACTATTTCTGCAGACGTGAGTAACCCGGTTGGTTCACTTTATTACAATAACTTCAACCAGACTAAGGTAAATCGTTATGTTGGGAATATTTTTGCAGAATTAAAATTCCTTAAAGATTTTACTTTCAGAACAAGTTATGGTGTTGATATGACAGATAGTAATTACCGTTCTTTCAGACCTGTTTATTCTTTATCTTCAAGTGATAACAATACAGTTTCAAGTGTTACACAAAGCGGAACTAAAAGTTTAGGATGGATTTTTGAAAACACACTTCAATATAAAACTACAATTGCAGGAGCACATAATTTCGACTTTTTGGTAGGTACTTCAGCAAAAAAGAATACTGCAGATTATATGGAAGGTCAGGGTAGAAATTTAATTTTTACTGATTTTGAACATGCTTATTTAGATAATGCTAAAGATCCAACATCAAATGTGGTAAAAGGAAATCGTAAAGATTATGCAATCCAATCTTACTTTGGACGTATGTTATACGACTACAACAACAAATATTTATTTTCTGCAACAGTACGTAGAGATGGATCTTCAGAATTTGGACCAAATAATAAATATGCAATTTTCCCTTCATTCTCTGCAGGTTGGAATTTAGACCGCGAAGCTTTCTTTAAAGAAAATGCAGTTGTAAATACATTTAAACTTAGAGCGAGCTGGGGACAAAATGGTAACGATCAGTTCTCAAGAACATTTGCTTACATGTCAACAATTAGCTCAAAAGACAAAACATATCATTTTGGTACAGGAGACGAAACTTTACTAGTAGGTTCAAGCCCTGACCAGCTTTCAGATCCTAACTTAAAATGGGAAACTTCAGAGCAATTAGATTTCGGTTTTGATGCTACATTGTTTACTAATTTTAGTTTGACATTTGATTATTACGACAAAAAAACAAAAGATTGGTTAGTATTGGCTTCTATTCCAACTTATGCCGGAGCTTCTGCACCTTATGTTAATGGTGGAGACGTAAGCAACAAAGGTTTTGAGGTTGCAGTAGCATATCGTAAAAGTTTCGGAAACTGGAATTTTGGTATCAATGCAAACGTTTCTCATAATAAAAATGAAGTACTTAGAATTGCAAACAACGAAGGAATTATTCACGGAGAATCTAACTTATTGTTTCAAGGTTTAGACGAGATGAACCGTGTTGAAGTTGGTAAACCAATGGGATATTTCTACGGTTTAAAAACAGCTGGTATTTTTCAAAATGCAGCAGAAGTTGCAGCGGGAGTTCAGCCAAATGCACAACCTGGAGACGTTCGTTTTGTTGATTTAAACAAAGACGGACAAATTGATGCCAATGATAAAACAGAAGTTGGTAACCCAAATCCTGATTATACGTATGGAGTTAATTTTGATTTATCGTACAAAGCATTTGACTTAACGGTTAATACTTACGGATCTGCAGGTGGTCAAAACGTTTTTGGAATTCATGATTATACTCGTGCTTATACAAACAACACAACCGAAGTTTTAAACAGATGGACTTCTGAAGGAACTTCTAACACAACACCAAGAGTAACTTACGGAACAGATCCTAATGGAAACTATACTAAATTCTCAGATTTATATGTTCAGGATTCTGATTTCTTCAGAATTAAGAATATTACTATCGGATGTGATTTGACAAAATTAACAAACAAGTTAAATTTCTTTAGCAAATTCAGATTGTATGTTGCTGCTAATAACCTTTACACTTTCACAAAATATAAAGGTATGGACCCGGAAATTGGTTTCGGAAATACTACTGTAGGACAAGAATGGGCAAGAGGAATTGATGTTGGATTTTATCCACAGCCAAGAACGTATATGATGGGTCTTAATGTTAACTTTTAATTTATGAAAACGATGAAAACATATATAAAATTATTTGCGCTTTCAAGCTTATTGGTTTTAGGAGCTTGTTCGGAAGATTTTTTAGAAAATGAGCCTTATACAGATAAGGTAACAGACAATTTTTATAAAACGCCATCTGACGCTTTTGAAGGATTGGTAGCTGTTTATGATGTATTGCAAAGAGAAGCTTATGGTACACAATTAATTGTAAGCGAGCAGGCATCTGATGATTGTTATGGAGGTTTTGGTATCGCAGATCCAACTGTAGATTTAGAATGGGACCGCTTTTTATATACTACAGATAAAGATATGAACGCACTTATCTGGACAAACTCTTATTTAGGAATTTACAGAGCTAATATTTTATTAGAAAATCTTGATAAAGTAAACTGGGGATCTCAAACTGCCCTGAAAACACAATACGAAGCTGAAGCTCGTTTTTTAAGAGCGCACTTTCACTTTCAGGCAGCAAAAATGTTTGGAGAAATAATTCCACTAGATCACACTGTAACAACAAGTGAGTTTCAATTACCAAGACAATCTGCCGAAGTTACTTATGCATTAATTGCAAATGATTTAAAATTTGCTGCAGATAATTTAGGGCCTGAGAATTATTCAAAACCAGGAAATGCAAATTACGGACGTATCACAAAGTGGGCTGCAGAAGCTTATTTAGCAAGAACATTTTTGTTTTACACTGATTATTATGAAAAACCTGATTTAGCAGGTGTCATTAATAAAGCAGAAGCTACAACATATATTAATGATGTGGTAAGCAATAGTGGACACGGATTGGTTTCGGATTTTGCTAATCTTTGGTTAGCTGCATCTTTCGCAAACTTTGCAGGAGAAGATAATACAGAAATGGTTTGGGCTGTTCGTTTTAATGGTTCAGGAAAAGGAAGCTGGGACTTACACGAAGGAAACCGTTTTCAGGTAAATATTGCACCACGTGGTGGAAGTGTTGGTAATAAATATGCTACAGGATGGGGAGGAGCAACAGTTAATCCATTATTGTATGCAGCATATGAATCGGGAGATACACGTAGAGATGCAACAATTATTGCTTATGAGGAAGAAGGTTTAGATTTTGATCCGGAAGCCAGAGAGCAACGTCAGTACACAGGGTATTCATGGAAAAAATATTGCCCAATTACAGATGCAGCAGGAGTTGCGATTGTAGAAACAAATGGAGGAAATTTCCAAATTGATAACTATCAGGATTATGCTATTATTCGTTATGCGGATGTATTGCTTATGGCTGCCGAATTAAATTTAGAATCAAATTTAGCATTAGCGCAGTCAGATTTAGACAAGGTTCGTGATCGTGCCTTTAAAAATACTACAAATCGTAAAACTGCGAATAAAGAAAATATCATGGAAGAGCGTCGTTTAGAATTAGCTCTTGAAGGACAACGTTATTTTGACTTAATCAGACAAGATATGACGGTTGCTAAAACTGCGATTGAAAAAAATCCGGCAGGATCTCAATTTGCTGTAACTTTTAGACCAGAAACTTTAGGCTGGTTCCCGTTACCGCAATCACAAATTGTACTTTCAAACGGTACTATTACACAAAATCCAGGTTGGAATTAACTAAAAAACAAATGATTATGAAACGTATATTATATATAGTAATAGCTGCAGTAACCATAGGCTCATTGTTATTTTCATGCGAGCCTGTAGAAGATCGTGAGAGCTTGCCAGCAGTAACCTTAACGCCTGAAACACTAAAATTTTCAGTGCAGCCAACAACTGAAAATCCAAATGTTGTCACACTAAAAAGTGATGATCCAACGGTAATTCCGTACTGGAAATTTATAGATGCTAATGGCAGTGAGATCGGGCATTCTAATAAAAGTAATGATCAGGTTACTTTACCTTTTGCGGGTAAATACAATATTTATTTTACAGCTTACACAAGAGGAGGTTCTGTAGATGCTGCACCTGTAGTAGTTGACGTATTGCAAAATGATGAAAGCTATTTTAGTGACCCAAGATGGAATATGCTGGCTAATGGTGTAAATGGTAAGACATGGGTTTTAGATATGAGCAGTCCGATCGGTTGGGCAGGTTTAGATTTCCCGGCTACAAGCGGAGACAACTGGAACTGGTATCCTGATTATGCAAGTAATAGCTGGGTGATGCCAAACAAAGATTGGGGAGAAATACATTTTAACTTAAATGGAGGATATAATACCTATGTAACGCAAACAGCGCTGGCAACTAACGATAAAACTACTAAAACCGGACTTTTTACTTTTGATATGGCAAATAATAAAATTGCATTTAGCAAAGGTGTTGAGTTACTTTATGGTGGTGATTATTATGGTGATGCAAGTAACTGGACAAATGTACATGTTGTTGAACTTACAGAAACTTCTTTACGTTTGTCAGTAGTACGCGATCAAAGCAGAACTGGTGAAGGAAAAGCACAAATCGTTTTCCACTACAAGCCAAAGCCTTAATTATTTAATTCTATAGTCTCAGTTTTAAAATCGTTTGTAACGTTCTTTAAAACTGAGACTTAAATTATTTTCTAAGAAATAAAGCAATCATTTTATTTCTATCTTCAATTTCCAAACAAAAAATAATACCAATGCGTAAAAGAAAGAATTTAAGCAGTCCACTTTCCTTATTAACATTAGTAACGATAATTCTTTTTGGTTCTTGCAGCAAAAAAGAAGACACTTTTGTGAACCGCAAAGTTTCTTTTAATTCAGATTGGAGTTTTCATCTAAATGATAGTCTAACAGATAAAGATACTATTGGGACTTCAACCAAATGGAGAACCCTAAACGTACCGCATGATTGGAGCATTGAAGGAAAATTTGATGAAAAAAGTCCCGCTGGATATGGGGGCGGTGCATTGAATGGAGGTTTAGGATGGTATAAGAAAACTTTTAAAATAAATGCTTCTGATAGTAGTAAAACTATATCAATTACCTTTGATGGTGTTTACAAAGACAGTGAAGTTTGGATAAACGGACATTATTTAGGAAAACGTCCTAATGGATATATTGGTTTTCAATATGACATGTCGCCATACTTAAATTACGGAGATAAAAACAATGAAATTATTGTAAAGGTTGACAATTCAAAACAACCCAATTCACGTTGGTATTCAGGATCAGGAATTTTTAGAAATGTCTGGATCGAAACCACCGATAAATTACATGTAGCAAATTGGGGAACTTACGTTACAACTCCAAAAGTTACTGCCGAAAAAGCTTCGGTAAATTTTGAAACTACGATTGAGAATAAATATCCGGCTTCAAAAAAAGCAACAGTAACAACTACTATTTTTAAAGAAGATACCAAAGTAACATCCGTTACACAAAATATAACCATTGGTGCAAATGCCAATCAAACTATCAAACAAGAAACTCAGGTTGAAACACCAGTTTTATGGTCAGTTGAAAAACCTGAATTGTATACAGCAGTTACAGAAATTTCGGTAGACGATAAGATTGTAGATCAATACAAAACCAATTTCGGAATCAGAGATTTTAAGTTTGATGTTGATAAAGGTTTTATCCTTAACGGAAAACAGGTAAAAATAAAAGGAGTTTGTTTACATCACGATTTAGGTCCGTTAGGATCTGCAATCAACACGCGTGCCATCGAACGCCAGTTGGAAATCATGAAAGAAATGGGCGTAAACGGAATCAGGACTTCACATAATCCTCCCGCTTCGGAACTTCTTGATCTTTGTGACAAAATGGGTTTCATTGTTATGGATGAAGCATTCGACATGTGGAAACAAACCAAAACCAAATACGATTACGGAAACGATTGGGACAAATGGCACAAAAAAGATTTAGTAGATCAATTGCTGCGTGACCGTAATCATCCAAGTATTTTTGTTTGGAGTATCGGGAATGAAATTCCGGAACAATGGAACGAAAACGGTGTGGCAATTGCCAAAGAATTAGCAGCCATTACACGTCAATACGACAAAACACGTCCGTTGACCGCAGCGATGAATCCGCCGGTAAATATGAATATTGATGACGTAACGTTACAATTCGAAAAGAATAATGTTCAAATTAATCCACTTGCCGCATCTGGCGTTTTGGATTTAATTGGTTACAATTATGCGCATCAAACGTATGAACATCATAAAAAGAATTTCCCCGGAGTTCCTTTCATTGCCACAGAAACAACCTCTGGATTACAGACAAGAGGCTATTATGATGCCGTTTCAGATACTATAAAAAAATGGCCAGTAAGATGGGATCTTAAATTTACAGAAGGAAATCCGGGCAACACCGTTTCAGCTTACGATCAGGTGCAAACACCTTGGGGTTCAACGCACGAAGCAACGTGGAAAGTCATTAAAAAACACGATTTTCTTTCTGGAATGTACATCTGGACAGGTTTCGATTATATCGGAGAACCAACTCCTTACGAATGGCCGTCAATCAGTTCCTATTTCGGAATTGTAGATTTAGCTGGTTTCCCGAAAGATGTTTATTATATGTACCAAAGTGAATGGACAGATAAAACGGTGCTGCATATTTTCCCACATTGGAACTGGAAAGCCGGACAAACCGTTGATGTTTGGGCGTATTATAATAAAGCGGATGAGGTTGAACTTTTCCTTAACGGAAAATCAGTTGGAATCAGAAGCAAAAAAGGAGATGATTTACACGTAATGTGGAGAATTCCATATCAACCTGGAACTCTAAAAGCGGTATCTCGTAAAGACGGAAAAGTTGTTTTAGAAAAAGAAATCAAAACAGCCGGAAATCCATCAAACTTAAAACTGACAGCAGATAGAAGTACAATAAAGGCAGACGGAAATGATCTTTCATTTGTAACGGTAGATATTTTAGATGAAAAAGGAACTTTAGCTCCAACTGCCAATAACGAAATCAACTTCTCCTTAAAAGGAAATGGAAAAATCGTAGGAGTTGCAAGCGGAGATCCCGTAAGTCATGAATCATACAAAGGTTTAAAACATACAGCGCTTAACGGAAAATGTCTGGTTATTGTTCAATCTGGCGATAAAACCGGAAGATTAGAATTAACCGCTAAAGCGAATGGATTAAAACCGTCGACAATTGTAATTACAGCAGAATAATAGTTAGTTGCCATTCCTGCAAGGTTTTCAAAACCTTGTAGGTATAATTAACACATAGAATATGGCAACACAATACCTACAAGGTTTCGAAAACCTTGCAGGATATAAAGTAATAGATTACAGCAGAATAACCACAAATAAATAAAACTTAAAAAACACACAATGAAAAAAATAAAGATAGCCTCATTATCTCTATTCATGGGTTTTGGATTGCTTTCGCCAAAAGCGTCGGCACAAATTCAAAATGCCGATGTGCTAAATGCTCCGATAGATATCAGCAAAGATTTTCAGAATTATCTGAACACGTTTTATTTTGCCGATGAACTAAAAGCGTTTGATCCTGCTACAGGAAAAGGGACAATAAAATATTTGCGATACAATTATAAAACACGTCAGGCTTTCAACAACATGATGATGAAACCGGACTCTGTTGCTGCAAACGAATTTCCTGCAACAGAATACGAAGCTTCGCCTTTATTGCCGTTTGAGATTCAGTTTATTTCTGATAGAACCATCAGGATCAAAACTACTTCAGGACCACAGTTTCATCCGCAAAAAGAATCTTTGATGCTGGTTGACGGTGTTGCGCCAAACCACCCGGAATTATGGAAATATTCTAAAATTGAAGGAGGTCATAAATACACCAGCAAACATGGAGTTGTCGAAATCTTAGTAAAACCTTGGCACGTAAAAATTTACGATGAAAAAGGAAAACTGCTAACTAGTACATTGCACGATACTGATTTTAAAAACACATATACCCCAACACTTCCGTTTTCTTACGTTCGCAGAAACAGCGATTATTCAAGAAGTATGGGCGCGGCTTTTAGCTTAGAGCCAGACGAAAAAATATTTGGTTGTGGAGAATCATTCACACAATTCAATAAACGCGGACAAAAAGTAGTTTTATGGGCAGATGACGCCAACGGAATTCAGAATGAAACGATGTACAAACCGGTTCCATTTTATATGAGCAGCCGTGGTTATGGAGTTTTTATGCATCATTCAACACCAATTACGGTTGATTTTGGAAGATATTATTCTAGTGCCAACGAAATGTATATTGGAGACGACGAAGCCGATTTGTTTTTCTTTATTGGAGAGCCAAAAGACGTTTTAGACCAATACACCAATTTGACCGGAAAAGCAGCAATGCCACCACTTTGGTCATTTGGTTTCTGGATGAGCCGTATCACTTATTTTTCTGAAAAAGAAGGTCGTGACGTAGCAAGAGATTTACGTAAATATAAAATTCCAACAGATGTAATTCACTTTGATACAGGTTGGTTTGATGTAGACTGGAGAAACAATTACGAGTTTGCAAAAGCCCGTTTCCCGGATGCACAAAAAATGATGACCGATTTGAAAAAAGACGGTTTTCAGGTTTGTTTATGGCAATTGCCTTACTTCACTCCAAAGAATACGTTGTTCAACGAAATCATGGACAAAAACTTAGCGGTAAGAGACCGTAAAGGAAATCTTCCGTACGAAGATGCCGTTCTTGATTTCTCAAATCCGGAAACCGTAACCTGGTATCAAGGAAAACTGAAACATTTATTCGATCAGGGAGTTGCTGTTTTCAAAGTAGATTTTGGAGAAGCTGCACCGCCAGACGGAATTTACCATTCAGGAAGGACAGGTTTTTACGAACACAATTTATACCCATTAAGATATAATAAAGCAGTTGCTGAAATTACACAGAAAGAAAAAGGATATACTTTAATCTGGGCAAGAAGTACCTGGGCAGGATCTCAACGTTATCCATTACATTGGGGTGGAGATGCTGAAACTACAAATGGCGCAATGTCAGCAGAATTACGTGGAGGACTTTCATTAGGTTTAAGCGGATTCAGTTTTTGGAGTCATGATGTTGGAGGATTTGCAACAAAATCGCCAGAGAATTTATACAGAAGATGGGCACCATTCGGAATGTTTACGTCACACGTAAGAAGCCACGGTGAACCTCCGCGCGAACCTTGGTTATACAGCAAAGATTTCTTGGAAGGATTTAGAAAAGCAGATAATATGCGTTACGAATTAATGCCATATATCTACGCTCAGGCCAAAGAAAGTTCTCAAAAAGGATTGCCAATGATGCGTGCTTTATTTGTAGAATATCCAAATGATCCGGGAGCTTGGTTGGTTGATAACGAATATTTATTTGGTTCAAGCATGTTGGTTGCACCACTTTTTGAAGAAGTTACAGAAAGAGATGTTTATCTTCCGGAAGGAACATGGATTGATTACCAAACTAAAAAAGTATACCAATCCGGCTGGCATAAAATCAAAGCGGGTGAAGTGCCAATCGTAGTTTTAGTAAAAGATGGAACTGCATTGCCACACATCGCTTTGGCACAATCTACAAAAGACATGGATTGGAGTAAATTAACGTTGAAAGTTTACGCAAGTGACAAAACAACTTCGGCGAAAGCCAAAGTATTTTTACCGGATGGCGATGCCGTTCAGGAAATTACAGTAAACAAAAACGGAAGTGCATTTGACGTAACACCAAACGCATTAAGCGGAAAAACCACTTTTAAAACGGAGTGGGTTAAATAAAAAGGGTTTGCCACGAATTGCACGAATTATCACGAATTTGAATTAGTGTAAATTAGTGAAATTCGTGGCAAAACAAAAGTCAAAGATTAAAAAATAAATCTGCTTAAATCTGCAGAATCTGCGTGAAAAAAACATCCCCAACAGGATAAAAATAAGTTTTAGTTTAGTTTAGTTTTAAATCGGATGAAGTTTTGAGCGCTTCATTCGATTTATTTGAGAATTCAAGAAAAAATATCATGAAAAAAAACCTAGTTCTTTCCGCCGTATTACTTTCTATTACGATCGGATACAGTCAGAAAAATAAAAATGCTTATGAATTGGCTTCGCCAAACGGGCAGAATAAAATCAAATTTGAGTTAGTAAAAAACGCTCCAAAATATGCTGTATCTCACGGAAAAACCGAAGTGATTACACCATCAGACATGGGATTTTTATTAAAAGGAAATGAAAATTTAAGTTCTGACTTTGAAGTAAAAAGCGTAAAAAATACTTCTTTTGATGAAACTTGGGAACAAGTTTGGGGCGAGAAGAAAAACATCAGAAACCATTATAATCAGCTTTCTGTTCAGTTACAGCAAAAAAGCGGAAACAAACGTAAACTTGAAATTCAGTTTCGCGCGTTTGATGACGGAATTGCTTTTAGATATGTGTATCCAAAACAAAATGTAAAAGACAGTATTTTCATTATGGATGAAAAAACGACTTTTAACTTAAAAGAAGATGGAAAAGCATGGTGGATTCCGGCAAACAGAGAAAACCGCGACGAATATCTTTTTAAAGATGCTGCAGTAAGTACTTTAGATACTGTTTTGACTCCACTTACAATTGAAAGCAAAAGCGGATTAGCATTGAGTTTTCACGAAGCAAATTTAGTAGATTTTGCAAGTATGACTTTGGTTAACACAACCGGAACGCAGTTAAAATCAGATTTAGTGCCGTGGGCAGATGGTGTAAAAGTTCGTGTAAAAGATACGTTTACCTCTTCTTGGAGAACGATTCAGATTGGAGAAAATCCATCAGAATTAATTACTTCTTATTTAATTTTAAATCTGAATGATCCAAACAAATTAAAAAACACAGCAAGTTATTTCAAACCATACAAATATTTCGGAATCTGGTGGGGAATGCACATTGGTAAATATACATTTTGGGAAAGCGACAAACAAGGCGCAACAACCAAACATGCTGAAGAATATATCGATTTTACAGCAAAAGAAGGATTTCATCATTTATTGATCGAAGGCTGGAACAAAGGCTGGACACCGGCTTGGTATGAAAACCACATGCACATGTTCAGTTTCACAAAAAGCGCCGACAATTTCGACTTAGAAAAAGTGGTGGATTATGGAAACAAAAAAGGCGTAGCACTAATTGGTTACCATGAAACAGGTTCAAACTTGATTAATTACTTAAAAGAAGTTGACGAAGGTTTTGCATTGTACAAAAAACTAGGAATGCATTCCGTTAAAATTGGTCACGTAGGTTCTAAATTAAACATGAAAGAAAATCACTTCGGACAATTTGGGGTGAATTATTTCAGGTATATTTTAGAAAAAGCTGCGCAATATGATTTAGCTGTTTTATACCACGAATCAATAAAAGATACCGGAGAAAGAAGAACTTTCCCCAACATGGTTTCGAGAGAAGCAGCACGTGGACAAGAATATAACGCCTGGAGCGAAGGAAATCCGCCAAATCACTTAACGATTATTCCGTTTACAAGATTGCTTTCAGGTCCAATGGATTTTACACCTGGAATTTTTGATGTTGAGGTAAAACAAGGTTTTCCTGGAAAAAGAGTGCATGGAACAGCAGCACAGCAATTGGCTTTGTATGTAACGATTTATGCACCAATCCAAATGATGGCAGATTTACCTGAAAACTACGAAGGAAAACCAGCTTTGCAATTCCTAAAAGATGTTCCGACAGATTGGGAAGATACAAAAGTATTAGAAGGAGCAATTGGACAATATATCACAACAGTTCGTAAAGACAGAAGCAGTGCTGACTGGTATTTAGGAACAATCACAAATGAAAACGCAAGAGATGTAAATGTTGCTTTATCATTTTTAGATCCAAATGCAACTTACGAAGCGCAGATTTATGCTGATGCCGTAGGAACAGATGAAACACATAATCCAGCAGAAATTGCAATTTCTAAGAAAACTGTTAAAGCATCAGATTCTCTAAAATTACATTTAGGCGGCGCTGGAGGAACAGCAATTAGATTCAAAAAATTATAATTATAGAAAAATAGATATAGATTGTCAAACCCGACAGGTTTTAAAAACCTGTCGGGTTTAAATAACCACGACTTTTTAAATGAAAAATCTCATTCTGCATATCGTTTTTCTTTTGTCGGTCAATTTGATGTTGTCACAGCAAAAACAATATCCTTTTCAGGATTCTAAATTAGATACTGAAAAGCGTATTGATAATTTGTTGTCATTGATGACACTCGATGAAAAAGTTCAGGCTTTGAGCACAAATCCATCGATAAAAAGATTAGGCGTTACAGGAACAGGTCATGTAGAAGGTTTGCTCGGTTTGGCACTTGGCGGGCCGGGCGAATGGGGCGGAAAAAATAAAGAGCCATTAACAACAACTACTTTTCCTCAGGCTTATGGTTTAGGAGAAATGTGGGATGTTGATTTACTTCAAAAAGTGGCAGAGGTTGAAGGTTATGAAGCGCGATATGCTTTTCAAAAATACCATCGTGGCGGATTAGTCGTTCGGGCTCCAAATGCAGACATTGCAAGAGATCCGCGTTGGGGTCGTACGGAAGAAAGTTACGGAGAAGATGCTTTTTTTAACGGAACAATGACCGTTGCATTTGTAAAAGGATTGCAAGGAAATAATCCAAAATATTGGCAAACGGCTGCGTTAATGAAACATTTTCTGGCCAACAGCAACGAAGATGGAAGAACCTATACTTCATCTGATTTTGATGAAAGATTATGGAGAGAATATTATGCTTTGCCTTTTCAAATGGGCGTTGTTGATGGAGGATCTCGTGCTTATATGGCAGCTTACAATAAAGTAAATGGCATTCCGGCAATGGTTCACCCAATGCTGAAAAATATTACCCAAAAAGAATGGGGACAAAACGGAATCATTTGTACAGATGGAGGCGCATTCAAATTATTGCTTTCAGATCATAAATATTATGCTGATAAATATCTCGGAGCTGCTGCAGCCATAAAAGCAGGAATTAATCAGTTTTTAGATGAATATACGGAAGCAGTTTATGGTGCACTTTCGCATGGATATTTAAAAGAAAAAGATATTGATGCTGTTATTCGCGGAGATTATCGGGTAATGATTCAACTGGGAATGTTGGATGTTTCAGATGAAAATCCGTATGCAAAAATCGGAACCGGAAAAGATACTATTGATCCTTGGAAAACAGAAGCACATAAAAAAATCGCTTTAGAAGCAACACAAAAATCCATTGTTTTGCTTAAAAATGATGCTCAATTTTTGCCTTTACAAAAAGATAAATTAAAAACGATTGCAATAATAGGAAATCGTGCTGATGAAGTACTTCTGGATTGGTACAGCGGAACGCCACCTTATATTATTACACCTTTACAGGGAATTAAAAATAAGTTGGGAAACAATGTTGAAATTCTATATGCTAAAAATAACATTGACGGCAAAGCGGCTGCAATAGCAAAAAAAGCAGATGCAGTTATTGTCATCGTCGGAAATCATCCGGTTTGTAATGCAGGCTGGGCAAATTGTCCCGTGCCAAGCGAAGGCAAAGAATCTGTCGATCGTCAATCACTGACTTTAGAGCAGGAAGATTTAATCAAAATTGTGTATCAGGCAAATCCTAAAACAGTTGTAGCATTGATAAGCAGTTTTCCTTATGCCATAAACTGGACACAAGAACACTTGCCGGCAATTGTACACATGACACAAAACAGTCAGGAAACAGGAACCGCTTTGGCCGATGTTTTATTTGGAGATTATAATCCGGCCGGACGATTAACACAAACCTGGGTTAGGGATATAACTGATCTGCCTGAATTATTAGATTACAATATTCGAAACGGCAGAACTTACATGTATTTTAAAGGGAAACCTTTATATGCTTTTGGTCATGGTTTAAGTTACACGACTTTCAAATACAATTCTATTGAAACAAACTCAGAAAGCATTTCTAAAAATGGTGAAGTAAAAGTTACAGTTTCTGTTACCAATACAGGAACCAAAGACGGAGATGAGGTAATTCAGTTGTATGTAAAACAATTGCAGTCAAAAGTAGAACGTCCTGAAAAAGAATTAAAAGCATTTCAGCGTGTTTTCTTTAAAGCAGGAGAAACGAAGAATGTTTCTTTGGTTTTGAAAGCCAAAGATTTAGAATACTGGAATACAGCAAAACAACAATTTGAATTAGAAAACAATACAATTGAAATTCAAACAGGAAGTGCTTCGGATAAAATTCTGCTGAACAAAAAAATAACAGTGAAATAATTTACAATGAAAAAAAATCTAACGATACTCTTTATTTTGCTTTCTCTAATCAACGTTCCGTTGTTTGGACAAAATGCTGCTGAAAACAGAACCATAAAAGTTGATTATAATAAAACTGCAGGAAAACTGAACACCATGTTTAAGGAATGTATTGGTGCCGGAAGAGCAAACGAAGGTTTACGTGCTGATTGGCAACAGCAATTGGCAATGACCAAAAAAGAATGCGATTTTAAATACATCAGAATGCACGGTTTATTGTCTGATGATATGGCAGTTTACAGAGAAGATTCAAAAGGAAATCCAGAATACAATTATCAATATATCGATGCTTTGTATGATTTTCTTTTAAGTATTAAAGTAAAACCTTTTGTAGAATTAGGATTTATGCCTAATGCTTTGGCAAGTGGAAAAGAAACTATTTTTTGGTGGAAAGGAAATGTAACACCTCCAAAAGATTATAAAAAATGGGAAGATTTAATTCGAAACCTAACCCAGCATTTCAAAGAACGTTACGGAGACGAAGAAGTAAAAACCTGGTATTTTGAAGTTTGGAATGAACCAAATTTATCTCCGGGTTTCTGGACAGGAACTCAGGCAGAATATTTTAAACTTTACGAATACGCAGCGCGAGGCATAAAAAGTGTAAATCCTGCATACAAAGTAGGCGGTCCGGCAACGGCAGGCGCAGGCTGGGTTCCGGAAACAATCGATTTTTGTGCTAAAAATAATGTGCCTTTAGATTTTATTTCAACACATACTTACGGCGTAAAACAAGGATATTTAGACGAATTCGGAACTTCTGGAACGGTTTTGAATAAAGAAGATTCCAGTATAAGTGGTGAAGTAATTACGTCTCGCGAGCAAATTTCAAATTCGGCTAAGCCAAAATTAGAATTGCATTATACAGAATGGAGTTCATCTTATACGCCGGCAGATCCTATTCACGATAGTTATCATTCGGCAGCTTATATTTTGCAGAAATTAAAACAAGTTGGCAATGCGGCAAACTCAATGTCATATTGGGTTTTTACCGATATTTTTGAAGAACCGGGTCCAAGATTCACGCCTTTTCACGGTGGTTTCGGATTATTAAATACGCAGGGAATTAAAAAACCGGCTTATTTCTCTTATGCTTTTTTGAACAAATTAGGAGAAACAGAATTTCAAAATAAAGACACTTCTTCATGGGCGACAAAAAATGAAAAAGGCGATGTTCAATTATTAGTTTGGGATTTTACCAATACACATCCGGGAGATTCTGTCAATAATCAAACGTATTATATAAAAGATTTACCGTCGAAACCAAAAGGAAATTTAAAAATTGAATTGGAAGGTCTCAAAAAAGGAAAATACAATTTAGAAATCTACAAAGTAGGCTATAAATCGAACGACGCTTACGCGGATTATCTGGCCATGGGAAAACCAAGTCAGTTAACACGCGATCAGGTAAATACAATCAAACAAAAAAACAATGGTGCTTTGTGGGCGAGTGAAAAAGTAACCATTGATGCAAAAGGAACTTTTAGCAAAGATTTAAAAATCAATGAGAATGATGTTTTCTTATTGAATTTTGTGAAGCTTTAATTTCTAAAAAACAAACTATCAAAAACTAAAATTTATTAAGCATGAAAAACAAAATTTTATACCTGTCAGCAGCATTGGCTTTTGCAGTATTTACATCTTGTAAGAGTGATGTAAAAACCACAGATTCTGAAACAGCAGAAAAAGAATACAAAGGGAAAGAAATTGGATCTGAGTTTGATGCAGAAATCGACAAGTTGGTTTCTCAAATGACATTGGAGGAAAAAATAGGAATGTTACATGGAAATAGCATGTTTACTTCTGGCGGTGTAAAACGTTTGGGGATTCCGGAATTGAAAATGGCAGATGGACCACTTGGTGTTCGTGAAGAAATTTCGCGTGACAATTGGGCTCCGGCAGGTTTAACAAATGATTTTGCAACTTATTACCCAGCAGGCGGCGGACTTGCTGCAACATGGAATGCTGACATGGCATATACTTTCGGGAACAGCCTTGGGCAGGAAATGCGCGCAAGAGATAAAGATATGCTGCTTTCACCAGCCATAAATATCGTAAGAACACCGCTTGGAGGAAGAACATACGAATATATGTCTGAAGATCCGTTTTTGAACAAAAAAATTGCTGTGCCATTAATTGTTGGTTTACAAGACAATGATGTTATGGCTTGCGTAAAACATTATGCTGCAAACAATCAGGAAACAAATCGTGATTTTGTAGATGTTCAAATTGACGAACGTACACTTCGTGAAATTTATTTACCGGCTTTTGAAGCTTCAATAAAAGAAGCGCATGCATACAGCGTAATGGGCGCTTACAATAAATTTAGAGGCGAATATTTATGTGAAAACGATTATATGCTAAACAAAATTCTTCGTGACGAATGGGGATTTAAAGGCGTTGTAGTTTCAGACTGGGCTGCTGTGCATTCGACAGTAAAATCTTTAAATAGCGGATTGGATATTGAAATGGGAACTCCAAAACCATTCAACGAATTTTTCCTTGCCGATAAATTAATCGCTGCAGCAAAAAACAAAGAAATCTCAGAAGCAGAATTGGACAAACACGTAAAAAGAATTTTACGCACTTTGTTTCAGGTAAAAGCAATGGGAAGTCAAAGTAAAGACCGTGCAAAAGGAAGTATTGCAACCGACGCACATTATCAGGATGCTTATAAAATTGCAGCAGAAGCGATAGTTTTATTGAAGAATGAAAACAATGCTTTACCATTAAAATTGGACGGAGTTAAATCTATCGCGGTAATTGGAAACAATGCAACGAAGAAAAACGCGCTTGGCGGATTTGGTGCAGGTGTAAAAACAAAAAGAGAAGTTACACCGCTTGAGGGTTTAAAAAACAGATTGCCATCTTCAGTAAAAATTAATTATGCTGAAGGATATTTAGAGCGTTACGACGAAAAGAATAAAGGAAACTTAGGAAATATTACATCAAATGGTCCGGTAACAATCGATCAGTTAGATCCTGCAAAAGTTCAGGAAGCGGTTGAAGCGGCTAAAAAATCGGATGTTGCGATTATTTTTGCAGGCTCAAACCGTGATTACGAAACAGAAGCTTCTGATCGTAGAAACCTGAAATTACCATTTGGACAAGAAGAATTAATTCAGAAAGTATTAGCCGTAAATCCAAGAACAATTGTTGTTTTTGTTGCCGGAGCGCCTTTTGAGATTGAAAATATCAGCAAAAAAAGTTCAGCTGTAGTATGGACATGGTTTAATGGTTCAGAAGGAGGAAATGCTTTGGCAGATGTACTTTTAGGAAAAGTAAATCCGTCTGGAAAATTGCCTTGGACAATGCCTAAAAATATTATGGATTCTCCAGCGCACGCTACAAACAGTTTCCCTGGAGGAAAAACAGTAAATTATGCAGAAGGAATTTTGGTAGGATACCGTTGGTTTGATACTAAAAATATTGCGCCATTATTTCCTTTTGGATACGGATTATCGTATACGACTTTTGGTTTTGAAAATGCAAAAACAGACAAAACTACTTATGCGCAAGACGAAACGATTACAGTTTCTGTTGATGTAAAAAACACCGGAAAAGTTGACGGAAAAGAAGTTGTTCAGTTGTACTCTTCAAAATCAGATTCAAAAATTACGCGTGCTGCACAAGAATTGAAAGGTTTCCAAAAAACATTGGTAAAATCGGGAAGTTCAGAAACAGTAACGATTAAAGTTCCGGTAAAAGAATTGGCTTACTATGATGTAACTGCTAAAAAATGGACGGTTGAACCAGGAAAATACACTTTGAAATTAGGAAATTCTTCAAGAGATATAAAAAATGAACTTGTTGTAACAATTAAATAAAGCTTGAAACATTAATGCTCTTTGATTTTTATTGAAGAGCATTTTTTAATAAATAAAAAATGAAGTTGCCTGAATAAAACTTATAACTAACTATTAAACCACACCAAATGAAAAACACTGTAAAACGTTATCTGTTAAGCACCGCATTATGTTTTTCTTTTTTAAGTCTCTGGGCTTGCAGTTCAGATAAAGAAGAAACAAAACAAGAACAAAAAATTGTAGCTGAGGGCTTATATCCAAGTTACAATACAAACCCAATCCCTGCAGATGCAAGCGGAATGTCAAGTACAGCCGTGCAATTAGCAGCCAAAATAAAATTAGGCTGGAACATCGGGAACACGCTTGAAGCAACCGGAGGAGAAACAGCGTGGGGAAATCCTAAAGTAACCAAAGCACTTATCGACGCCGTTAAGGCAAACGGTTTTAATGCAATTCGAATTCCGTGTTCGTGGAACCAGTATTTAGAAAATTCGGCTACAGCCAAAATCAAAACAGACTGGCTAAACAGAGTAAAAGAAGTAGTGCAATATTGCGTAGATAACGATATGTATGTGGTTGTAAACATCCATTGGGACGGTGGCTGGCTGGAAAACAATATTACCGAAGCCAAAAAAGTAGAAAACAATGCCAAACAAAAAGCTTTTTGGGAACAAATTGCAACACAGTTACGTGGTTTTGATGAGCATGTACTTTTTGCCAGTGCCAATGAACCAGCAGTTGAAGATGCTGCACAAATGGCAGTTTTAACTTCATATCACCAGACTTTTATTGATGCCGTTCGTTCTACCGGAGGAAAAAATGCCAATCGTGTTTTAGTAATTCAGGGACCAACAACAGATATCGAAAAAACAAATAAACTAATGTTGACATTGCCAACAGATAAAGTGGCAAACAAAATGATGGTAGAAGTACATTACTATTCACCATGGAATTTTGCCGGTTTAACCAAAGATGAAACCTGGGGAAAAATGTTTTATTATTGGGGAGCAAATTTCCATTCAGCAACAGATACAGAACGAAATGCAAGTTGGGGAGAAGAAGCAGATTTAGAGAAAAACTTCAAATTAATGAAAACCCAATTTGTAGATAAAGGAATTCCTGTTTTGTTAGGAGAATTTGGCGCCATTCGCAGAACAACTTTAACCGGCGATGCCTTAACTTTACATTTGGCTTCAAGAGCTTATTATTTAAAAACAGTTGTTAAAACTGCTACAGCAAACGGATTATTACCTTTTTATTGGGACGAAGGAAGTTTAGGAGACAAAGGTTTCGGAATCTTTAAAAGAAGCGATAATAGCGTTTTTGATACTCAGGCTTTAACAGCTTTAAAAGAAGGATTGCAGTAAAAATTAAAATTCACCATATAAGTGATATAAGTAAATGTAAGTTTTTTATTCGGTATAACTTATATTTACTTATATCACTTATATGGTTTAAAATGCACAAAATGAAAAAATATAAAGTTTTTATCTTTTTGATATTCAGTATAATGGCAAACGCAAATGTGCGAATGCCATTGTTGTTTTCTGACGGAATGGTGTTGCAGCGCAACAAAGAAATCCCGGTTTGGGGTTGGGCAGAAGCCAATGAAAAAGTGGAGGTTCGTTTTAACAAACAAACCAAAACCATTCAGGCCGATAAAGAAGGAAAATGGATGATTAAACTGTCTGCCGAAAAAGCGGGCGGACCTTTTGAATTAATCATTACAGGAAAAAACAAAATTGTTATCAAAGATGTTTTGGTTGGCGAAGTATGGATTTGCAGCGGACAGTCGAACATGGAATTTCAGATGTACAAAGTAATGAACGCTGAAAAAGAAATGGCAGATTCTAATTATCCAATGATTCGTCATTTTGGCGTTGCGCAAGATTTAAGCGGAACTCCAAAAGAAGATCTTAAACAAGGAAAATGGGCAGTTGCCAATAAAGAAAACATTCGTGATTTTACAGCGGCAGGTTTCTTCTTTGCCAAAAAACTATATGCTGAATTAAAAATCCCAATCGGAATTATAAATATATCGTGGGGCGGAACCAATGTAGAAACCTGGACAAGCCACGAAGCGTTTCAAAAAAGCGATGAATTCAAAACCATGATTGCAGATGTTCCTCAGGTAGATATGGACGCCGTTTTTGAAGTTTACAAAAAATCAGTTTTAGAAAATTTAAGAAAGATTCAGGGTTTTGATGTTTCCATGGAAAATGAAAACCAGTTTAAGGAATTCAGTTTTGATGATAAAAACTGGCCAGAAATAAAAGTTCCATCATTATGGGAAAACCAACAAATTGGCAATATTGACGGCGTTGTCTGGATGCGAAAAACGGTTACTTTAACGGCAGAACAAGCCAAAAGCGAGTCCGTTTTACATCTTTCAAAAGTAGACGACGAAGATATTACCTATGTAAACGGAGTTGAAGTAGGAACCAATAAAATTTGGGAAGCATTAAGAGTTTATAAAATTCCGGCAGGAACATTAAAAGAAGGAAAAAATGTAATCACAGTTCGTATTGCAGATTATTCCGGCGGTGGCGGAATTTACGGCGATCCAGCCGATTTAAAAATTCAGTTTAAAGACAAAAATATTCCACTCGAAGGACTTTGGAAATTCAATGTCGTTCAGGTAAAAATTGCGATTTCGCCAAACAGTTATCCATCGTTATTGTACAATGCAATGGTAAATCCGCTGGTTCCCTATGCGTTTCAGGGTGTTTTATGGTATCAGGGCGAAGCCAATGTTTGGCGCGCAAAACAATACAAAAAAGCATTTCCGTTAATGATTCAGGATTGGAGAACAAAGTGGAAACAAGGCGATTTTCCTTTTTATTTCGTACAATTATCGACTTTCAACGAATTCAACGGAAACAGTAAAGTCGGAAGCCGTTGGGCAGAACTTCGCGAAGCACAATCCGAAACTTTAAAAGTACCCAATACAGGAATGGTCGTAACCACAGATATCGGTAACGCAAAAGACATTCATCCCACAAACAAACAAGATGTCGGATTACGTTTGGCCGCCATTGCATTAAACAATGTTTACGGCAAAAAACAAATTTATAGCGGGCCAACCTATAAATCTCAGCAAATAAAAGGAAATGAAATAATCCTGACTTTCGATAATATCGGTTCAGGATTATCGACTCCGGATAATTCAGAAAACGTAAAAGGATTTGAAATCGCCGGTGCCGACAAAGTTTTTCATTCCGCGAAAGCGATCATAAAAGGCAACACGATTATAGTTTCGAACGACGAAGTAAAAAATCCCGTTGCAGTTCATTACGGTTGGGCAGACGACGATACGGAAATCAATCTTTTCAATAAAGAAAAATTCCCTGCATCGCCTTTTAGAACTGATAATTGGGAAATGATTACAGCAAACGAAATATATAAGGTTAGTAAATAATATTTTGGTGTGACATTTGGGCGTGACCGTATTTGCAAAAGGCGCTATTTAACAAACCGCTTATGTGCGCCTTTCGCAAATACGGTCGGGCTATCCGTGCTACTTCGGTAGCTAACTCCTATCCCTCACGCGCGAAACCGTTAAACGAGATATTTACCTATTTATAAGCTAAGAAATCGAATAATTCAGAAAATTGGATAGATTTGAATATCCATATTGTTAAGACGGATTGAAATCCGTCCCTACAAAATAATCCGAGCCGAAGGCTCTCTCAAAAGTTCTGGAGGAACGACCTATATTGTAGCAACGTCCCGAAGCTTCGGGATTAATCCGTTTATAAGAATGAGCATGATAACAAAGTTCCGTAGGAACGGCATATATTTAAACGAAATTCAAAATCAAAAAGAATACATGAAATCAAATCTCGTAAAAATATTCTTCATTTTACTATTCGCTTCTTTCAGCACAAACATATCGGCGCAATCCAAACATGTTTTATGGTACAATCAACCCGCAGAATTCTTTGAAGAAAGTTTGGTTTTAGGAAACGGGAAAATGGGAGCAACCGTTTTTGGTGGCGCAAATGCTGATAAAATTTATTTGAACGACGCCACACTTTGGTCTGGAGAACCCGTAAATGCCAATATGAGTCCGGAAGCGTATAAAAATATTCCGGCAATTCGTGAAGCTTTAAAAAACGAAAACTACAAACTGGCAGAGGAATTAAACAAAAAAATTCAGGGTAAAAACTCTGAATCTTTTGCGCCTTTGGGAACATTAGAAATCAATAATTCTGAAAAAGGAAAAGCTGTTAATTACCATCGGGAACTTGATATTTCGAATGCAATATCAAAAGTAAGTTACGAAATGGCCGGTGTAAAATATACGCGTGAATATTTTGTTTCTGCTCCGGATCAAATTATGATCATCAAATTGACAAGCGATCACAAAGGCACTTTAAATTTTGATATTAATTTAAAGAGTTTACTAAAATCAAATGTTGAAGTGAGAAATAATATTCTGGTAATGACAGGTTCTGCACCTATTCACGAAAATGCAGGATATACAGTTTTGCCAAAATATCTGGATATACAAGAAAGAGGAACAAAATTTACCACTTTAATTCAAATCAAAAAAACCGACGGAAAAATTACAAATTCAAGAGAATCTTTAAGTTTAAAAGATGCGACGGAAGCCATTATTTATGTTTCTGTTGCAACAAGTTTTAATGGTTTTGACAAAAATCCCGCAAGTGAAGGTTTAGACGATATAGCAATTGCAGTGCAAAATATGAATAAGGCATTTGCAAAACCATTCGATAAATTAAAAGAATCGCACACAACTGATTATCAAAAATTCTACAACCGTGTTGATTTAAATTTAGGCAAAACAACCGCTCCGGATTTACCAACAGACGAACGTTTATTACGCTACGCCGACGGAAAAGAAGATAAAAACCTTGAAATTCTCTATTTCAATTACGGGCGTTATTTATTAATAAGCAGTTCCAGAACTCTGGGTGTTCCGGCAAATTTACAAGGAATTTGGAATCCTCATTTAAACCCGCCGTGGAGCAGTAATTATACGATGAACATTAATCTGGAAGAAAATTACTGGCTTGCCGAAAACACCAATCTTTCAGAAATGCATTTGCCGCTTTTGTCTTTCATAAAAAACCTTTCGGTAACAGGGAAAGTTACGGCCAAAACTTTTTATGGCGTAAACAAAGGCTGGGCCGCAGCACATAATTCGGATATTTGGGCAATGACAAATCCCGTTGGACAATTTGGTAAAGAAGATCCAATGTGGGCTTGCTGGCCAATAGCGGGAGCGTGGCTGAGTACACACATTTGGGAACATTACGTTTTTACACAAGATAAAAATTACCTGAAAACAGAAGGCTATCCTTTGATGAAAGGCGCAGCAGAATTTCTTTTAGGATGGATGATAACCGATAAAAACGGAAATTTAATTACGTCACCATCTACTTCACCCGAAAATCAATACATTGCACCAGATGGTTTTGTTGGCGCAACAATGTATGGCGGAACGGCAGATTTGGCCATGATTAGAGAATGTTTTGGGAAAACAATAAAAGCTTCGAAAGTTCTAAATATTGATGCTGATTTCAGACTAAAATTAGAAACGGCGCTTTCAAAATTATATCCGTATCAAATTGGCAAAAAAGGAAATTTGCAGGAATGGTATTTTGACTGGGAAGATAAAGATCCAAAACACCGTCATCAATCGCAGTTATTCGGACTTTTTCCCGGCGATCATATTACACCGGAGAAAACGCCTGATTTAGCCGAAGCTTCGAGAAAAACTTTAGAGATAAAAGGCGATGAAACCACTGGCTGGTCAAAAGGATGGAGAATCAATCTTTGGGCAAGGCTTTGGGATGGAAACCGTGCTTATAAAATGTTTAGGGAATTATTGAGATACGTAGATCCCGACGGAAAGAAAACAGCAACTCCACGAAGAGGCGGAGGAACGTATCCGAATTTATTCGACGCTCATCCGCCATTTCAAATTGATGGAAATTTTGGCGGCGCTGCAGCGGTTGCCGAAATGTTAGTACAATCTGATGAAAACGAAATAAGATTATTACCCGCTTTGCCGGATGTCTGGGAAACCGGATCTGTAAAAGGAATCTGTGCCCGTGGAGGTTTTGAAATTGCAATGGAATGGGACAATAAAATTTTAAAGAAAGTTACTGTTTCCTCTAAAATTGGAGGAAAAACAAACCTAATCAGTGGGGATAAAAAACAAAATGTCACTTTGAAAAAAGGGGAAAGTTTAGAAATAAACTGGTAGAAAGTTCTAAGCATAATCTTTATCAAACCCGACAGGTTTTTAAAACCTGTCGGGTTTCATGCTTTTGAAAACTAATGTCACCCTGAGCGGAGTCGAAGGCTGGATTTGCAGACGTGGGCTTCTCCCGAAGCGTCGGGACGCTCAGCCAGACAAATAATGAACCCGACAAGGTTTTAAAATTTGTCGGGTTTGCTTTTAATTATTAAGCAAAACAACTGATTTACATTACAATAAGTTCTTAAAATTTTGTCACAAAGTTATTTTCATTAACTTTGATTAAAATATTATAATTATGACTTACAATCCAACAACAGTCGCCAATTATTTCATAGATAAACATTCCAAAACAGGAAATCTTACGCCAATGAAAATAATTAAGCTAACTTATATTGCTTATGGATGGTATTTGGCCTTAACAGATAAAAAAGAAAGATTGCTGGACGAAAGTCCTATTGCCTGGGATTTTGGGCCTGTTTTTCCATCTTTGTATTACAGCATCAAGCAATACAAGAAAGAAAAAATAACAGAGAAAATTCCGAATGCCTTAAAAGACGAAAAAATAACTAGCGAAGACGAGAAATTTTTAGATAAAATATGGGAAGTCTACGGAAGATTTGACGGTATTTATTTAAGTGCATTAACCCACAACGACGGTACGCCGTGGCGAAAAGTTTACCGCAAAGATTCTAATGCTGTTATTTCTGATGATGATATTTTTGAACATTATAAAACTAAGTTAAAACCAATTTAAGCTTATATGTCCTCCCTAAATCTTAACCAAATTTCAATTGCAAATAGTTCTTCATTAACCCCTGAAGACCTTAGCAAAGCGCGCCTGCAAAATCAAATTCTTGAAGACAGATTAGGAAGCGCAAAAGTAGGTCGTTTTTTAGAAGACACCAGACTTAGAAGGCACTTAACCTATATTTTTGCCTTCATTATTTTTCTTTGGCTAGCGGCTGTAGTGTCTATTTTATATTTCAATGATAATTTACTGCATCTGAATCTTTCAGAAAATGTATTAATTACTTTATTGACAACTTCGTCTGTAAATGTAATAGGAATGATGTTGATTATTCTGAAAAATTTATTTCCGAAACATCTTAATGAAGAAGAATAAAAGAATAGCTTCTTTATGAATCAACTTGTTGGGTGTAATTCATAAAATTTGATTAAACACATAGAAACATAGATTTTCTGTTTAAAAAAAGCAAGTTAAAAAGAAACTCGTTTCTCACACATAGCTATGTGTGTTGATGCAAGTGAAACGCCTTATTTAAGTTCAATAATCCTATGTTTCTATGTGTTAAAATAATTGCACCTAAAGAGTTCAATTATTCTTTTTCTGTTTCAGTCTTTTCTGATTCAGGCGATTTTTTAACATGATTTTCTTTAAATTCCTCGTACCATTTTTCGATAGAAGGATAAACAAAACCCGCTACTTTTTTAATGGGATTATAAAAAATAGATTTGTCTAAAGTTTCTTGTTTGGCAAAGGTATTGTCGAAATTTATTTTCTCAAACAGCGCAATTACAATACTTACAATCAGGATCGTTTTCAGGATTCTGAAAAATCCGCCGCCCAGTTTATTCAGCCAGCCCAATTGAGCAAAATCTGCAATTCCAGTTAAGGCTTTGGCCAATAAATAAACACCAATTACAACCAGAATAAATGTTAGCAGAAAAGCTGTAACCTGAATCGTATTTGGATTCCAGGAAACATGTTTTGAGATTATTTCTGTCATAAAAGAAGAAAATTTAATCGCTAAATAGATTCCGAGCAATAAAGAAATAAAAGAAGCAATTTCTACAAAAAGGCCATTTTTAATTCCTTTGTATAAACTGTAAGCCAAAAGCGCACCCAAAATCATATCTAAAACACTCATATTTTCTGTCGTTTTATTGAGGCGCAAATATAAAAGAATTATCTAGTTTTTAAGATGCAGAGGTTCAGAGATGCAAAGGCGCAGAGGTTTTTTTATAGCCCACAGATTTAACGGATTGACACTGATTAAAATTAGTTGGCTGGTGAAGAGCTAAAGTTTTTGCGTAAATAAAACCATGGATTTACGGGATGAAAAAAAACTAAACCTGTGTTAATCAGTGAAACCCGTTAAATCCGTGGACAATTCTACAAAAGCCCATTTTTAATTCCTTTGTATTTTTATAGTCCACAGATTATACGGATGCAACGAATTGACACTGATTAAAAAAAGACGTGGCTGATTAAATGCTAAGAATTTACAAAATACACTTTAAGAATAGAAAAAACCTGTGTAAACCAGTAAAACCCGTTAAATCCGTGGGCAATTTCTCTATACAATAAGGCAAACCGTTAATTTTAGGTCTTTGGATTTGAAGTCCGTATCTTTGCAAATCTATTTTAGAGTTCAGATTGCAGATTTTAGATTTTTAAGTCAGCAATCTAAAATCTAAAATCTAAAATCACAAATATATATGTCAAGAGATACACAATTAAAAGAGCGTTGGGAAAAGCTCGTCGATATACTTTCAAATCAATTTTCGCAAGGCGAAGATTTAGATTTAGATGCCATTATTTACCTAATCGGAGTTCAGGAATTTGGAAAGATTCATAGAGAATTCAAAAAAGATGAAAAATTAAACTTAATGCACATCGCTATTTGCCGATTATTAGAGCCTTACGGATTTTATGAATTCGAATATTTTGATGAAGACGGATGGCCGCATTATAAAGTAAAAGAAGAATTACCACCGCTAAAAGCAGGAGAACAATCGGTTTTAATGAAAGAAGCGATTGTAAGTTATTTTTTAGAAAGAGAACTTATCGAATAGTTTTTAGTTTACAGTATTCAGTCTGTGACTGCGACTGTAAACTGTGCTGAACACTTATAACAAAGAAATGTGTAGATATGCAATGATAGCTTATAAGCCTCATTATGCTTGTTTTAATTGTTGTAAAACATTTAAAAGGAGGCTCATGGGAGATATAAAAAAAGGAGAACAATCAACTTTTGAAGCTAAATGTCCGGAATGTGGTGAGTTAATGGCTAATATGGGGCTTGATTTTGAATCACCGAAAAAGAATGATTTAAAAAAGTGGGAACACTTGAAAAGTCTCTATTCTGTTGGGATTACTTTTCATTCTTGCGGATGCAACGGTCCGGGATATATCCCTAATTCAAAAGAAAAATTAATAGAATATTTTGAAGATTTAAAAGTGAACTATCTTAAAAATATTGATTTTTGGAGAACTAGAATAGAACCGACTACAAAAGTGGAACGCGATAAAGACAACCAGAGAAATTGGGGAAAGTTAAATACTATTTCATCAAATTTTAAAAAAGAGGTTGTTAAGAATCAGGATGGAATAGATTTTTGGCTGGGCAGAGTCCGGGAAATCGAAAGCAAAATAAGTTTAATAAAATAGTTATAAATGAATATCGTAACCTGTGAAGGGAAACTTTAAATTTTAGACTTTAAACTTGAAACAAATTATGTAAATTTGTATTCTCAATTATTGAAGGAAAATGATAGACAAGATAAAACAGCATATAGAGGAAGCAAAAGCCTTTAATGATAAAAATAAAGAATCTTTAGAGCAGTTCCGAATTAAATATTTAGGTAGTAAAGGGTTATTAAAAGAACTTTTTACAGAGTTTAAAAATATTCCAAACGACCAGAAAAAAGATTTCGGACAAGTAATAAATACTTTAAAATCCGTAGCTGAAGAAAAAGTAAGAGTTATTCAGGAAGAGCTTGAAAGTAAACAAGAAGTAAAAGGGGTTTTTGGAGATTTGTCAAGATCATCAGAGCCTGTTATTATTGGTTCTCGTCATCCTATTTCTATTGTAAAAAATCAAATTATAGATATTTTTGCTAACATTGGCTTCAATGTTTCCGAAGGTCCGGAAATCGAAGACGACTGGCATAACTTTACGGCGTTGAACTTACCGGAATATCATCCGGCGCGTGATATGCAGGATACATTTTTCATTCAGACAAATCCTGATGTGTTGTTGCGTACGCATACATCATCTGTTCAGGTACGTTATATGGAAAATCATAAACCGCCAATTCGTACTATTTCTCCGGGGCGTGTATTTCGTAACGAAGCCATTTCGTCACGTTCGCACTGTATTTTCCATCAGGTTGAAGGATTGTACATTGACAAAGATGTGTCGTTTGCAGATTTGAAACAAACATTACTTTATTTCACCAAAGAAATGTTCGGAAAATCAAAAATCCGTTTGCGTCCGTCGTACTTTCCGTTTACGGAACCAAGTGCCGAAATTGATATTTATTGGGGACTAAAAACAGAAACGGATTACCGTATTACAAAAGGAACAGGCTGGTTAGAAATTGGTGGTTGTGGAATGGTTGACCCGAATGTTCTTAAAAATTGCGATATAAATCCGGATGAATTTAACGGTTTTGCTTTCGGAATGGGAGTAGAGCGTATTGCAATGTTATTATACCAAATTGGTGATATTCGTATGTTTTACGAAAACGACGTTCGTTTCTTAGAGCAATTCAAAGCCAATATTTAATTTTAGATATTAGATTGTAGATTTCAGATTAATTCTGAAGATATAATTCTCATTAATACAATAAACCTTTGTTGAAGTTTAGACTTTGACAAAGGTTTTAAAGCTTTAAATAAAGATGAAAAAAGATATAACAATCCCCGAAGTAGAAAACGTATTTTTAGCCGCCGTTCAGGAATGGAGCGACGATTTTATGGAAAAAGTGTGGTACGCTTATCTTGTAAATGACAGCGACTTTAATCTCGACAGCGTTATGGTAGTTTCAAAAGCATTTGGAACTATCGATGGCGAAATGAAAAAAACATCTGTTTTACGCCACGCTTTTGTTGAAGTTCCGGCAGTTTCAGTAGTAAAAATTGAAATGATCGAAAAAAGCCTATTGGTTTTAAATAATGAATTCATGGTGACTTTCTTCATCGGAAATACTCTATACGACAAGAAATTCATTTTCAAATCTAACCTAATTAGCGAAAATAATACGGAAGAAGTGCCGATTTTGTTTGTTGAAGGAGTTATGGTGAAGTAAAGAAAATAGAGAATAGAATAAAGAAAATAGACTTTACAAAATAGTAAAAGAAAAAAGAGCCAAGACTAATTATTTAGATCTTGGCTCTTTTTTTATGTCATAAACAAAAGTCTATTTTCTTTATTCTATTCTCTATACTCTTTTTTCTTTAATCCAAAGACTCAGTCAGTTTCTTAAATACAGATTTTGCATCTTTTCCTTCGTATAAAATGCTGTAAACGGCGTCGATAATAGGCGTTTTGGCACCGTAACCCTGATTTAGTTTATAAGCACTTTTGGTGGCGTAATAACCTTCGGCAACCATACTCATTTCCATCATCGCACTTTTTACGGTGTAGCCTTTTCCAATCATGTTTCCGAACATTCTGTTTCTGGAGAATACGGAATATCCTGTAACCAATAAATCGCCTAAATAAGCCGAGTCATTAATGTTACGTTTCATTTTATGCACTTTTCTGATGAATTTCTTCATCTCACGAATTCCGTTACTCATCATAACCGATTGGAAATTATCACCATAACCTAAACCATGTGCAATTCCGGCTGCAATGGCATAAATGTTTTTTAACATCGCCGCATATTCAGTTCCGATGATATCGTCTGAAATTTTGGCTTTAATATAATTTCCTGATAAAGATTTTGCTACAATGCTGGCTTTGTCCGGATCGCCACAAGCAATGGTTAAGTACGAAAGTCTTTCCAACGCTACTTCTTCTGCGTGACAAGGACCTGTAATAACCCCAATATTGTAATAAGGAATGTCGTATTGAATATGAAAATGTTCTCCAACAATTAAACTCGTTTCAGGAACAATTCCTTTAATAGCGGAGAAGATTATTTTATCTGTTAAAGAAACAGTCAGATTTTTTAATTCAGCATCTAAAAAAGCAGACGGAATAGCAAAAATTACATAATCTGCATATTCAACTGCTTCGTTTATATTGTTGGTTAATTTAAGTTTAGTAGTGTCAAATTCGACTGAACTTAAATAGTTTGGGTTGTGTTTGTATTTTTGAATGTGCTCTATTGCAGCATCATTACGCATATACCAAGCTATTTCTGAAAGATTTACGCATAACATCTTTGCAATTGCCGTTGCCCAACTCCCTCCTCCAATTACTGCAAACTTTAATTTTTCGCTCATTATTTTAATAATTTAAAGCAAAAGTACTTAATAATGTAGTAATAATACAAAATCTGATTTAAGAAATTTAAAAACAAGGTCTGTAAACAATGGTTTTCAGCTAGTTCTAAATAATTATCAAAAATATTTTATGCTTTATACAATAATAATTCAATCCTTACGTTATAACTGTTTATAAATTAGAATTTTAATGAGTTTAGCAAAAATTGAGTTAGTTAGTTTTGTTTTAGTATTTTAAAAAGGCGTTCCTAAATATTTTAAGAACGCCTTTTTTGTTTAAAAAAAACAAAAAATTCCAATTTATAAATTCCAAATTCCAAACGGTTGATGTTAAAAAATCAAATAAAAAAATTCCAAATTCCAATAATACTGGTAAGAGCATTGGAATTTGGAATTTAAAAAAATTGGAATTTTATTTGTTAGTAGCTTAATTCTACAATCGATTTTACTTTATCTAAAGTTACCAATTGGTTTTCGCCAAGACCTTTCCAGCCTCTTTCATCAAAACGTTTTACAATAAAATTTGCTGTGTTGGTGTAATCATCTGTATATTGAGATAATTTAGTATCCATTCCCATGGTGTGGAAAAATTCTACTGTTTTATTGATCGCTTCTTTGGCAACTTCGTCATCAGAACCTGTTAAGTTGAAAATTCTTCTTCCGTATTGTGCCAGTTTTCCTTTTTTAGTGTCAAACATTACATTGTATAAACTTGGGCCTATAATCGCCAAAGTACGTGCATGGTCGATTCCGTATAAAGCTGTTAATTCGTGGCCAATCATGTGTGTTGCCCAATCAGAAGGAACTCCTTTTTGAATCAATCCGTTCAAAGCCATCGTGCAGCTCCACATAAAATTCGAAGCCAAAGCATAATCCGTTGGGTTTTCTACCACTTTTGGACCAACTTCAATTAACGTTTGTAAAATTCCTTCGGCAATTCGGTCTTGTAAAAAACCTTCGTGCGGATACGTTAAATATTGTTCCATTACGTGTGTATAAGCATCTACAACACCATTTTGCAATTGTCTTTTTGGCAACGATTCAATAACTGTTGGATCACAAATAGAGAATTTAGGAAACAAAGCACTTCCGCCCGAAGCTAATTTTTCCTGAGTTGCTTTAATGGTTACGACATATCCAGAATTCATTTCGCTTCCCGTTGCAGGCAAAGTCAAAATAGTTCCAAAAGGCACTGCATTTTCTTTAATCAACAAACGTTTTTGTAAAATATCAAGTGGGTTTCCGTCAAAATTTACAGCTGCCGAAATAAATTTCACACCATCAATAACAGATCCACCGCCAACAGCCAGAATAAAATCTATTTTTTCAGCTTTGATAACTTCAACCGCTTTCATCAACGTTTCAAAATGCGGATTTGGCTCAATTCCCCCAAATTCAACAATATCAAAACCTTTTAAATTCTTGATTACTTGTTCGTGAATTCCGTTTTTAAAAATACTTCCACCGCCGTACGCCAAAAGAATTTTAGCATCTTTTGGAACTAAAGTCGAAAGTTTTTCAATTTGTCCTTTTCCGAAAATTAGATTTGTCGGATTATATAATTCAAAGTTTAGCATTTTTTTTGAGTTTCTGAGATGCTAAGTTGCTAAGGTTCTAAGTTTTTTAATCTTAGCAACGTAGATCTTTTATTAATAATTTCTGATATACTAAGTGTCTAAGTTTTTTAAAGATTTCCAAAATCTTAGCAATTTAGAACCTTTTTATTTTAATTTTTCCAATAATTTACCAGCGACCAATTTAGACGAAGCCGGGTTTTGTCCTGTAATTAAAAGACCATCTTCTACAGAATAAGGAGCCCAATTTGGACCTTTTGAGAATTTTGCTCCATTTTGAGTTAAAGCATCTTCTAATAAAAACGGAACAACTTTGGTTAAACCAACAGCTTCTTCCTCTTCGTTTGTAAAACCGGTTACTTTTTTACCTTTTACTAAATAATCACCTTTTACTTTTACATTTTTCAAAACGGCTGGTGCGTGACAAACAAATGCAACCGGTTTATTGTGCATGTAAAAAGATTCGATTAAGGCGATTGAATTTTTATCTTCAACTAAATCCCAAAGCGGACCGTGACCTCCAGGATAAAAAACGGCATCATAATCTTTTTGATTTATTGTTGAAAGCTTATGAGTGTTTTTTAATTTTTCCTGTAATGTTTTATCAGCATCAAAGCGTTTAGTGTCTTCGGTTGCTGATGAAGGATCTGCACTTTTAGGGTCAATTGGCGGCTGGCCTCCAAGCGGTGATGCAATAGTAATTTCTACACCTTTATCTAATAGTTCATAATAAGGAGCAGCAAATTCTTCTGACCAGAATCCGGTTTTTTCTCCCGTATTGCCCAGTTTATCATTACTGGTCACAACAAATAATACTTTTTTCATCTTTTTTGTTTTTTGAGCTGTTGCCGAAAAGCCAGCTGTTAATACGATTATTGCGATTAATGCGATTTTTTTCATATCTTATTATCAATGTTTAAATTTTGATCAAATTTACGGTTTATGTGATATTAGTAAAAATAAAATAAACTATGTTTGTTATAAATAAAGTTATATCATGGTAAATTTGGAATGGTACAGAACTTTTAAGTCTGTATATAAAAATGGAAATTTTTCTGTCGCTTCAAAAGAGTTGTTTATGAGCCAACCCGCGGTTAGTCAGCAAATAGCTATGTTAGAGGCACATGTTGGTTATAAGTTGTTTAACCGAAAATCAAAAGGCGTAGAACCAACCGAATACGCTAAGTTACTGAATAATTTAATTATTGACGCGCTCGATAGGTTAGAAACTGTTGAAAACGGATTCAGGGCAAAAGCAGAAGATTCTGTCCGCTTGATTTCTGTTGGTGTTTCAAAAGATTTATTTAATAGCTGCGGAAGTATTTTGATCTCCAAATTTGATTTTATTGATTTTACTTTTGCCGAAGATGATGCCCTTTTTGCACTTGTCGATGCCAAGAAACTCGATTTTGCCATTACAACAAAAAGATATGATACGTTTGATACCATTTACGAAATCGTAGGTAAAATTAAACTGATCATGGTGGCGCCAATGAATTTAAATATCGAAGAATTCCGCCAGAAACTAAAAGCAGATAATTATACCGAAACTGAAAAATGGCTTAACAACCAAAAATGGTACAGTCATGATGCAAGAATTCCGCATATCAAATTATTCTGGCTGCATGCTTTCAGTAAAAAAAGGCCTTCGATGGTGCCTAATTATATTATTCCTTCAGAATCTGAAATGTTGGAAATGCTGTCCAAAAACTCGGGACTTGCCATAACATGGAATTGCAATGCGAGAAAATATATTAAAGAAAATAAATTGCAATTAGTCTGGAATAGTTTTCACGTTCCTGAAGAGTTTGTATATTTATTGACGGCTAAAAACAACAATTTGAATACGTTTTTCGAGAGTATTGGAAAAGAATTAAAGTTGTTTTTAGGCAATAGATTATAGTTTTTTAGCCACGAATTCACGAATTAATTTTAACTAATCGCTCAAAAAATTAGTATTAATTCGTGAATTCGTGGCGAACTTTTTAATGTGTGTGATAGTATGGAAAATCTTCAAAATATTAGAATCGCAGTTGATGCCATTGTTTTTGGATATAAAAACAACAGTTTATATGTGCTTTTAATAGAACAAAAATTTGGTTCTGCAGAGAGATACTGGGCGCTTCCTGGCGGTTTGGTAAAAAATGATGAATCGTTGAGCAACGCTGTAATTAGAGAATTGCATGAAGAAACCAATGTGCAATTAAAGTTCATGGAACAGCTTTACACCTTTGGAGATGATATTTTCAGGGATTCCAGAAACCGTGTTATTTCTGTTGCTTATTATGCTTTGGTTGATGCTTCCAATCTCGAAATTAAAGCAGATACAGATGCCGATAAAGTACAATGGTACAAAATAGACGAAATTCCTTCTTTGGCATTCGACCATAATTTAATTATCAAAAAAGCGATTTCAAGATTAAAGGCTAAACTTACTTACGAGCCTGTTGGGTTTGATTTACTTCCCGAAGAATTCTTGTTTTCTGATCTTGAAAATTTGTATTGCACGATTTTAGAAAAAGAAATTGACCGACGAAACTTCAGAAAAAAAATCCTCAGTTATGGATTTTTAGAAGAAACAGAAAAATTTTCGCCCATAAAAAGTGGTCGTCCGGCAAAATTATTTAAGTTCAATAAATTGAAATATAATGATTTGATAGAAAGAGGCTTCCATTTTGAAATAAAATTTGCTTAAACTAAATTATAATGATCAAACCATTTCCATTCCATTCTGATTTAAGAGATTATTTTAAAAAGCAAGACAAAACCTGGTCTTGGTTTTCTGAAGAAAAAGTAAAAGCAGAACAGCAAGAAGCCTTTAAAACCGATTTATTAAAGAACTCTTATCGAATAGATCCGGAAACGGAATCGAAAGTTTATGAAATTTTAAATAAGGCAAAAGATAAACTAGGAATCATTGTCCCGATTACGATTTATCAATCGCAGAGTACGGATAATAATGCCGGAGTTGTTTTTTTTGAAAATGAAGCCCACATTATTTTATCAGGAACGATTTTAAAATTGCTTAACGAAGACGAATTACTGGTTTTATTCGGACACGAATTGTCGCATATTTTGTTGTTTAATCTGGAAAATGGCGATTTTGAAATCACCAACAGAATCATCAATACCATTGCAAGTGATAATAACAGCGAATTGTTTTATTACGAAACCGCCAGATTGTATCAGCTTTATACCGAATTATATTGTGATTTGGGCGCTTTAAAAGTCAGTGGAAGTCTGGAAACTACAATTCAGACATTAGTAAAATTAAACACAGGTTTAGAAAAAGTTTCGGCAGAGAGTTATTTGAAACAAGCTAACGAAATTCTGGAAAGAATAGAAAAAGGTTCTGACGGAGAAACGCATCCGGAGAATTTTATCAGGGCTAAATCTCTGGAAATTTTCGAAAATGATAACGCCAATTTTTATTCGAAAGTAGAAAAAATTATTTCCGGAAAAACCGATTTGCATCAACTCAATTTATTCAATAAAAAACTGGTTTTTGATACTACAAAAGAATTAATCTCGATTATTCTAAAACCAAAATGGACACAATCTGAATATTGTACAGCACTCTACAAACAATATTTTTCGAATTCAGATAAAAAAACAGACGCTTTTATTGATGATGCCTTCAAACTGAAAATAGAAAACAGCAAGAAAAACCTAAAAGAATATTATGCTTACGTAATGCTCGATTTTGCGTTGTGCGATTCGGATTTGAAAGAAGCATTTATTGGGCATATTCTGGATATTTCGGAACAATTAAGTTTAGAAGATGAAATGAAAACGATTCTGAAAAAAGAACTGAATCTTACCGAGAAAACCTATAAAGCTTTTGCTCAAAATTGCACAACTACCTTAAATACTATTTTAGAATCAGACTTAGAAAACACTTATTAAGATGATTACACCAATAAAGGAATCCGCTTTTTATCAATTTATTACCGAAAACTTTCAAAAAGGAGTATTTGCCAACGATGATATTATTGCCATAATAATGCCTTTGTTAAAAACAGTTGCAACTATTCATAATCAGGGAAAAGTGGCGTCGCTGCAGGATATTTCGACGATTTATATCGAAAATCAACATTTTCATATTTTGGATAATGCTTTCGAAATACAAGATAATTCGAAAGTAATTTCGGCATTCTTTAAAAGTAGAAGCAGAGCGTTTGAAATTTCTGGTGAACATTTTAATACTACCGAAATTGGAGAAAATGTAAAAAGAGAATACAGTGACAAAAGTGTTTCTGAAGATGATTTAGAAGATTCTAAAAAACCGGTTTATGTAAAAGATTACAGCTCTTTCGAATTTGAGTTTGACCATCATGATCCGTTGACAGATATTTTTGTTTTGGGAATGATTCTGGCGAGTATCGCTTTGCAATTTGATTTTACAGATGTCGAAGATGTAAAACGTTTCGTAGAATATCGAAAGAAAATGTACTTCCTGAACAGCAAAATAAATCCCGCAATTGCCAATATTATTTTGGGAATGACGGAATTGAATCGCGAAAATCGCTGGAAGGATTTAAACGAAATTGTAGAAAAACTCCAGAATTACAGAGATTACAATCCTGAAACCGAATATGATTTATCACATTTAATCGACGCTAAAGTTCAGAATAAAAATCAGTTTATTCACGAGAAACTTCGAAACCGATTATTTGACAACAGCAAACGAAATCGACTTTTGTATTTTCAGCCAAATTTGAAATTCCTGAATCTTACCGTTTCCTCCGTTCCGCAGGCATTGAATTATGAAAATATTGATCCAAATGCTATTTTTTACTGGAATGCCGAAATCTCCAAAAAAATCAGCAATACCAGTACGATTTCGCTCAACAAATATTTAGAATTTCAAGACAATACGTATATCGTTCCTACGCTGGATAAAATTCGTTTAGAAGCCAATAAAGACATTAATGAATACGGATTTAGTCAATTAAAACTCGTTTTGTGCAACCTTAATTGGTTCAATACCAAAGAAGATAGTTCAGAGAAAATAGTTTCGCCTTTGCTTTTGGCATCGGTTACACTGACCAAGAAAAAAGGTGTAAAAGACGATTATACACTGGAATTCCTGGATTCTGAAGTCGAGATAAATCCTGTTTTGGCCAATATGCTAAAAGATTTATATGATATTCGTTTGCCCGAAAGAATTCAGCTTTCTGAAACTAAAATTGAAGAAATCTATGAATTATTAAGAATTCAAGTCGAGAAAAATGGTTCGGGAATTGTTCTGGATTATATTGAGAAACCCAAGATAAAACTGATTCATTCGCAGGCAAAACAAATCCTGACGCAGTTTAATAAACGTTCCAAAAAAAGAGAAGCCATTCAGGATCAAAGAAACCTGAATTATTCTTATAAACCCGAAAATTATCAGCCGTATGGTTTAGAGTTGTTTCGAAATTATGTTTTCAAACAAGCTTCATCTCTGGAATATCTGATCAACAGCGATATCAAACAGAATCCTCATTTTTTCAACGAGAATAAAACCATCGAAAGAGAATTTTATCAGCTTGATGAAGGCGACGTAAACCCTTTCCGTTGGGAATTTGATACCTGTAATTTAATTTTAGGCAATTTTAATTATAAAAAAATGTCTCTGGTTCGCGATTACAATCAGGTAATAGAAAATGATGTTGAGAACAATGTTTTCAAGAGTTTGTTTAATTCATTGGCACAAAAAGATTTTAAGAATGAACTAGAATCCGGAAACAGTTTTACCAAAACGTTTAATGTTGTGGCGAGCGATCCTACGCAAAACAATGCCGTAAAATATTCAGAATCTGGAGAAAGCTATATTATACAAGGTCCGCCGGGAACAGGAAAATCACAAACCATTGCCAACTTAATTGCCAATTATGTGGCCAATGACAAAAAGGTTTTATTCGTTTGCGAAAAACGCGCTGCATTAGACGTTGTTTTTTACCGACTTAAGAATCAGGGTTTAGATGATTTATGCTGTTTAATTCACGATTCGCAGGCAGATAAAAAAGAGTTTATTTTTGATCTGAAACAAACTTTTAACGATTTTACAGCATCCAAAAATAATTTTGAAGCGATAGCAAAAACGCGAAATAAACTCGTTGAGAAAATTGACGCAGAAATCAATAAAGTGGCAATTTTTCATGAATTTATGAATGCCAGAATCGATTCTGAAACCAATCTCACGATCAAATCGATTTTTGATGTTTTGATTTCGAATTCGCACAAAGCTTTACTGGACAATTTAAACACGCTCGATGACAGGGCAGGACTGGAAGACTGGAACAAAAACCACGAATTATTCGAGAAATTATTTGCGATAAATCTGGAAACCAATCAGTCTGAGTTTTTCTCGGTGCATCCGTTTCGATTTTTAAAAATGGATGCCTTTCGTAAATACCAACATATTTCAGATTTAAAAAAGGACTTAGAAAACAGTCAGGAATTATTGGAAAACATTTCAGAACGACTGGATTTTGTTTCGATTCCGCCAAAAATAGACACGTTTTTTGAGATTCATAAATTCCTTCGAAAAGCAATCGGGACTTTTATTTATTTTGATAATAATGTTGCCGAATTATTAGAACCAAACAGTGCTCTTTTTAGATCGCTGGAAAAAGATGTTCAGACTTTATTGAAGTTACGATCTGATATCGAAAAACTGGCAAAACAATATCCGTATTGGACCAACACAATATCTGAAACCGAAGCAAAAACGGCTTTGGAAATCATCAGAAAAAATGAAAATAGCTTTTTTAATTTTATAAGTTCTGATTTTAAGAAAACAAAAAACGAAATTCTTGCCGTTTATGATCTCAATAAACATGCAGTAAAACCAAGTTTATCGGTTGTTTTAGAAAATTACATTGCTCAATTTGAGCTTGAAGAGAAATTCAATACTTTAAAAAGTGATTTTGAAAGCCATTATAATCTTGGTGATTTATTCGAATTAAAATACCATACCGAAACGCTTAAAAAAGAACTAGACGCCACGATTCTGGATTTTGCCAAAAACCTGAATGCTGAAGAACGAAAAGAAGTTTCGGAAATTAAGAATCTGTTCTTAAAAGTCAATTCGTCTTTGTGTGATAGTATCGAAAACTACGAGAATTTAAGTTTATCGGCCATTGAAAACGAAATTACAGCAATCAATACCAAGAAAGCTTATTTTGACTTGTACGCTTCGTTTTTTGATGAAATACAAGATGTAAATCCATCGGTTATTCAATTATTAAAAGGAACAAAAATTCCGCTCGATCATTTGAAAATTACTTTGGCAGAAAGATCACTAGAGAAATATTATGCGATTAATTATACGCATAAAAAGTTCAATATGGATTTGCTGCATACTTCTATCGAAAAAGTAAAAAGAATGTATGCCGATTTATTAGAATTAAACGGAAAATACATCATTGCAAAACAGGTAAGCAATCTAAAAGAGTTGATTTTAACTTCTGAAATGTCGGTTTCCGGAATGACATCGGAACAAAAAGAAAGCAAAAGATCTATTACTGAAGGAAGAAAAATTCTGGAAAATGAATTCAGCAAAAGTATCCGATTTAAATCGATTCGTGAATTGGCGTCTTCAGATTCGGGACAGATTATCCGCGAAATAAAACCCGTTTGGTTAATGAGTCCGTTGAGCGTTTCAGATACTTTACCGGTTGATGATAACTATTTTGATGTTGTTATTTTTGACGAAGCGAGTCAGATTACGCTCGAAGAAGGATTGGTGCCAATTTACAGAGCCAAACAAACCATTATTGTTGGGGACGAAATGCAAATGCCGCCAAGTAATTTCTTCGGAAGTTCATCCGGAAATCAGGACGATTTATGGACAGACGCCACGGAGGATGATGATGATTATTTTTCTTTGGATGCCGATAGTTTCCTGACACAAGGTGCGCGCAAATTTCCGTCGATCATGTTGGGCTGGCATTACCGAAGCAAACACGAAGCTTTGATTGGTTTTTCGAATGCTTCATTCTATGATAGTAAATTGTTAACGATTCCGGATTTAAAAGATCACAGCAAAGTTGGTGAAGCCATAATTGTTGAAGATGTAAAAGAAGCAAAAAACAATCTGGATCATTTGTTTTCTAAACCAATATCCTATCATTATATTCAAAAAGGAGTTTATAATGCGCGTTCTAATACGCTGGAAGCGCAATATATTGCCAATATGGTTCGCGAACTTTTAATTCAGAATAAAGAACAAAGTATCGGGATTGTTGCTTTTTCGATGGAGCAGCAAAACGAAATCGAAACGGCAATTGAAAACATTTGTATCGAAGATAAAGTTTTTGAAAACCTGATTGAAGAAGAATACAAACGTATTGAAAATAACCAGTTTGTTGGACTTTTTGTAAAGAATCTCGAAAATGTACAGGGAGACGAACGTGACATTATTATTATGAGTACCTGTTACGGTTATAACCCAACGGGAAAAATGCTGATGAATTTTGGACCAATCAACAAACGCGGCGGTGAAAAACGCTTGAATGTAATTTTCTCGAGAGCCAAGAAAAGTATGTGCGTCGTGAGTTCTATAAAATATACGGACATTAAAAACGAATACAACGAAGGTGCCAATTACTTTAGAAAATACCTTCAATATGCGGAATTGATTAGTTTGGGGCAATTGGAAGCGGCAAATAATGTTTTGAATTCGATAAATAGTAAAAACAAAATTGAAACGTCGAGTTTAATCGCTAATCAGATTCAGTCAGAAGTGGAAAAAATGGGTTACTTCGCCACGCAAAATATTGGGCAAAGTAAATTTAAATGCCATTTAGGAATCAAGAAAGCGGCAGAAGATGAAGAGTTTGTTTTAGGAATTATGATTGACGATGATCTTCATTATGCGAATAACGATATTTTGGAACAATATCTTTTGAGACCGGAAATCCTGAAAGCCAACGGCTGGACGGTTTGCCAGATTTATTCGAAAGACTGGATTGAAAACAAACCAAGAGTTTTAAAAATGATTGGGGCAGCGTTGCACAATCAGTCGTTTTTTGATGATGTAGAAATGGAAGAAACGACTATCGAAATCGAAAACAACGTCTCAGAAAATAATCCTGAATCAGCAACTAACGCAAATACTAATTTTGAAAGATACCTGAATACCTCAAACGGAAGTAATAAGTTTTGGGAAATTTGTACAGAAGGTAATACTATAATTGTTCAATACGGCAGAGTAGGAACCAAAGGCCAAAAAATGGTAAAAGCCTTTGACAGCGAGGATAAAGCACTAAAAGAAAAACGAAAACTAATCGCCCAAAAAGTAGCCAAAGAATATTTTAAAGAAGCTGCTGACGATAACTAACATAAAAGTGTAAAATTTTTCACCATTAAGATATTAAGAAAATTAAGTATGCTGCTTAATGAAACTTAATATCTTAATGGTAAAAAAAAAATCTTAATCGTTGAAAATCTGTAGCTAAAGAACAAAAAAAGCATGTTTGCGTAAATTTTACACAAAATAAAATTGTTTATTAAATAATTAAATCTATATTTGCGTATAATTAACGCAAACTGCAACACTATGATACTAAATTTAGACCCAAAATTCACTCCTGTAACTAATCAGGAAGAAATCAAATTTCAAAGTTTTACATTTTCTGGCGGAGAACCACATATTAAAATCAATCCGGATTTTGATCATAATCAGAAAGTAACCATCACACACCGATTAAATTCATTCAACGATTTGGGCTTATTGTGTATTACTGTAGATGCTTTGCGTAGAATGGATGTTAAAGTTATCGATTTGTTTATTCCGTATTTCCCGGCTGCAAGACAAGATCGTGTTATGATAAAAGGAGAATCTCTTTCTGTAAAAGTGTATGCAGATATCATCAACGGACTTCAACTGAATAAAGTTTTTGTTTTTGATGCGCACTCTGAGGTTACTCCGGCATTGGTAAACAATTGCGAAGTGATTCCGAATCATACTTTTATAAAAGAAGTTTTAAACGTAATTGGCGAAAACGTAAAATTGATTTCTCCGGATGGTGGCGCTCTTAAAAAAATCTACAAAGTGTCTGAGTTTTTAGGCGGAGTTGATGTTGTAGAATGCAGTAAAAGCCGCGATGTAAAAACCGGAAAATTATCTGGTTTTAAAGTATACGAAGACGACTTAAACGGAATTGATTGTTTAATTGTAGATGACATTTGCGACGGCGGCGGAACTTTTGTTGGCTTAGCCGAAGAATTAAAAAACAAAAATGCCGGAAAATTATACTTAGCCGTAAGCCACGGAATCTTTAATAAAGGATTTGAAGTTTTAGATTGTTTCGACAAAATATTTACAACGAATTCAGTAAAAGACTTCGAAGGCGAAAGTGTAACAGTAGTTAAATTAACTATGTAAATATGTTTCAAGTTTCAGGTTTCAAGTTATCCAAAGCAGCTTGAAACTTGAAACCTGAAACAAAGAAAACCCCAATCAAAAAACTATAACCAAACAACTAGAAATTATGAGCGATGATTTAAAACCAAGATTTATTGAATCTTTAAAAAGAAACAATGATCAGATTAGAGAAGACAGAGCCAAAACCATTGGTGAAGATTCTGAATTAATTTACAGACGACGAGTTGAAGATATCGAACTTAAAATAAAAAGACTCGAAAGAGAGCAGGAAGGCCTTATCGATATTAGTCCGCTTGACAAGAATAGTTTGACTTTTGCCGACTTTCAACCGGAAGCGTTTGTGCAAAAAGATATGGAATTATCATTAACAATCAGAAATTTAAATATTCAGTTTGAAGTGACAAAAAAGAGATTTGAATATTTATTTGGTAAAACATTTTAATCATGGGAGGTACAAGATACGATTTAGGCGCTCGTTTGAGCAGAGCCGAAGCAGCAGGTTACGGAAAAAAATCAGCAAGTGAAATTTTTACGCAAAATTCATTGCATATGGCACATGAATCTATGAATCCGAACGGCATTACGTTTAGAGAAGCAAGAGATTCTGAAGTTCACCCCAATACTGTTCCAATTATTTTAGGATTGGATGTTACAGGAAGTATGGGGCATATTCCGCATGAATTGATTAAGGATGGACTTCCAAAATTAATGGGTGGAATTATTCAGGGTGGTGTTCCGGATCCGGCACTTTTGTTTTTAGGAATTGGAGATCACGAATGCGACAGATTTCCGCTTCAGGTTGGACAATTTGAATCTGGCGATGAAGAACTGGATATGTGGTTAACGAGAACGTATATTGAAGGCGGAGGCGGAGGAAACGCTGGAGAAAGTTATCTTTTGGCGTGGTATTTTGCCGCTTTTCATACCAAAACAGATGCTTTCGAAAAAAGAGGTCAAAAAGGATTGTTGTTTACTGTTGGTGACGAGCCAAATTTACCAACACTTCCGGCATCTGCCATAAAAGAAATTATGGGTTCAGGACAGCAAACATATACGTCTCTTGAATTATTAAAAGAAGCGCAAAAACGTTACGAAGTGTATCATATCAGCGTTTTACATTCTGATCAGGCGGTAAGAGCAAATGTGGCCTGGAAAGAATTATTGGGAGAAAACTGTTTGTCTATCGAAGATCACAAAGAAATCCCGAATGTAATCAAGAAAATCATTTGTGATAAACATAAAAGTTCTGGTTTAGGAACAATACCAGTTTCTTATACAAACAATACAGGTTTAGATAATATAGAAATGCTTTAAAAACTTTGCGCCTCTGCGTCTTTGCGAGATTATTATTTTAAGTTTTTTTAATACTAGCGTGAAATTTGCTCGCAAAGTCGCGAAGACGCAAAGTTTTTTCTGAAATTTAAGTTTAAAGAACTTAAAAATATTTTACAAAATGAAAACAGCTCAAATAGTTATAGGTTTAGGATTTGGTGATGAAGGAAAAGGAATTACAACAGATTTTCTGGCGAAGCAAAATCCTGAATCTATAGTTATTCGGTTTTCAGGCGGACAGCAAGCGGCGCATACCGTAATGATTGACGGTAAAAAACACGTTCATTCGAGTTTTGCCAGCGGAGCACTTCGCGGTTTGCCTTCTTATTATGGCGAACATTGCACGATTCATCCGGTTTTTTTATTCAATGAAAAAGAAGAACTGGAAGCAAAAGGCGGCAATGTTGAACTTCATATTCATCCATTAGCCAAAATAACAACTCCGTTTGATGTTTGGCAAAACCGAAATAACGTGAGAAATCTGGATCACGGAACTTGTGGAAAAGGTGTTGGGGCCACAATGAAAAGAAATGAAGGTCAGTACAAATTGTACGCCATAGATTTAATCGCGCCAAGACAAATGCTTTTAGAGAAATTGCAAAAAATCGCTTATTACTACGGTTTTTTAAATGAAAGTGAAATCGATGCAGAAGTCGATCATTACTTGGAAATCATTGATCAAATAAAATGGAATATCAGTGATTACAGTTTTTTAGAAAAGTATGAGAATCTGATCTTTGAAGGAAGCCAGGGGATTTTACTCGACATGGATCATGGTGTTTTTCCTAATGTAACGTATGCGAATACAACTTCAAAAAATGCAGTTGAAATCTGCCAGAAATTAAAAATAGAGGATGTTGAGGTTTATTATGTTACGAGAAGTTATTCAACCCGACATGGAAGCGGCTGGATGGCAAATGAAAGAGAATTAAAATTAAAAAACAACGAAGAAGAAACCTGTGTTTACAATGATTTTCAAAGAGAATTTCGAACAGGCGATTTAGATTATAATCTTTTAAATTATAGTTTAAAGTTGGATGCAGCTTACAGTTTTAACGCAAAAAGAAATTTGGTTGTAACCTGTATGGATCAGCTAGAACAAGATTATGAGTTTGAACATTTAACAACAGAGTTTAAGGAAATCTATGGATCATTTTCACCCGATTCTAAAGATTTCAAACAGATAACTTCTTTGTTTCAATAAAAGAAAAAATGAAATATAATATAGAAAATATAGATCCGGAAAATAAATTTTTGTTTTTCTGGGGACATCAGCCCAATAAGGACGGAAGTATTTCGAAAACCTGTTTTAGTCAATGGTGGTTAAGCTCTTTTGAAGTCGATAAAGTGATCTACAAAACTGCAGAACATTGGATGATGGCCAAAAAAGCCGAATTGTTTAAGGACAATGTAGTTTTAGAAAAAATCATTAAAGCCAATTCTCCTGCCGAAGCCAAAAAGTTAGGAAGAGAAGTAAAGAATTATAATGAAACGCTTTGGTTAGCCGCCAGATTTGACATTGTCAAAGAAGGTAATTATCATAAATTCAGGCAAAATCCGGAGTTAAAAACTTTTTTGCTAAATACAAAAGACAGAGTTATAGTAGAAGCAAGTCCCGTTGATGCCATTTGGGGAATCGGGATGGCTGGTGATCACAAAGATGTTTTGACTCCGAAGAAGTGGAAAGGTTTGAATTTGCTGGGTTTTGCTTTGATGGAAGTTAGGGATGAATTAGAGTAAATTAATCATGAAAATAGAAATTCTCAAAGCAGACATTACTGAAATCCATGTTGATGCAATTGTAAACGCAGCCAATACTTCTTTGCTTGGCGGAGGTGGAGTTGACGGTGCCATTCACAGAAAAGGCGGAAAAGTAATTTTAGACGAATGCATCCAGATTCGAAACAAACAAGGCGGATGTAAAGTTGGAGAAGCGGTTATTACAACGGCGGGTAATTTGCCTTCTAAATATGTAATTCATACTGTTGGTCCGGTTTGGAATGGAGATAAAGAAGAAAAAAAGAATTTGCTTGCAGCTTGTTATCAGAACAGTTTAGAACTGGCTGTTGAAAATAACATTAAAACGATAGCTTTTCCGGGTATTAGCACAGGAATTTATCATTTTCCAAAAGATAAAGCAGCAGAAATTGCTATAAAAACAGTTCTAAATTTCGATAAAATTTCAGAAATAGAAAAAGTAATATTTGTTTGCTTTGATGATGAGAGTTATAAAATCTACAATGATTTATTAGAAAAAATAGATAAAAAATGAGTTAGATCGTGGTTTAGAATTTTAAAAAAGATGGATACATATTGATTATTATAAGCTCCATCGGAGCATAATATTTTATAGCAAAATAGATATGTATTTATGAAAAAAGCTCCAGCGGAGCGATATATCCTCTTGTATTTTGAATTCAAAAATATGTCACCCCGATGGGGTTCGTTTGAAATAAATTAAACTTTCTATAAATATAGCATCCCCCTGGGATTTGCATTTTACAATCTAACTCAGATAATTAAAATTAAAAATAACACAATGAAGATATTGTGTACAATACAAAATGAAAATAGAATTAAAAAAATACGATGAGCAAATTGTAGAATGGCCAAAATCAGGCTATCACATTATGGCTCAATATGACGAGGAAGAAATAATAGTGTATCAATCGTACCGAAAAGAAATTGGCGAATTTGCTGCAAAAAATCAATATTTTGGCGGAGCATTTAGCCTGGATAGAATGACGTGGATCAAACCAAATTTTCTGTGGATGATGTACAGAAACGGTTGGGGAACAAAAGAAGGGCAAGAAGTCGTTTTGGCGATTCACCTTAAAATTTCGGCATTCAATAAATATTTAGAAAACGCGGTTTATTCGTCTTACAGCCCTTCACTCGAAATGAGTCAGGAAGAATGGAAAGAAAGTGTAAAAACATCTTCTGTAAGATTACAATGGGATCCAGATCATGATCCGTATGGGAATAAGTTGGAGCGAAGAGCAATTCAGATTGGTTTACGAGAAGATTTTATAAAGTCTTTTGCAAAAGAAGACATAGTGTTGATCGAAGATATTTCTGAATTTGTAAAAGAACAATACGAATTTGTTCAGAATAAAGAATTAGAAAAACTGATGGTTCCTGCTGAAAAACCTTTCCTTTTTAAAGATGAGGAACTGAATAAAAAATTAAAAATCTCTGGAAATAATGAATGAGAAAATAACAAAAGATGTAAGTAAGTTTCTGAGTTTGATACTTAGACATTCACCAGAAAAGATCGGACTAAAATTAGACGAAAACGGTTGGGCAGATGTTGAGGAATTAATTACAAAATGCAATAAGAAAGGAAAAACATTAAATTCAGAACTTCTGGATTACGTAGTAGAAAATAACGATAAAAAGCGTTTTGCTTTTAATGAAGATAAATCGAAAATCAGAGCAAGTCAAGGACATTCCATTTCGGTTGAATTAAACCTGAATGAAACAGAGCCTTCGGAATATTTATATCATGGAACTGTTGCAAAGTTTTTGGAAAGCATTAAAAAAGAAGGTTTACAAAAAATGAGCCGTCAACATGTGCATCTTTCCAAAGATCGTGAAACGGCGATAAAAGTAGGCAGTAGAAGAGGAGTTGCTCAAATTTTGACTGTTAGAAGCGGCGACATGCATAAAGATGGATTTAAATTTTATTTATCCGAAAATAATGTTTGGTTAACGGATGAAGTTCCGGCGAATCTCAGTATAATAAAAGGGGATATTACAAAAATAAAATCTGACGCAGTTGTAAGTCCTGCAAATTCATTTGGATTCATGGACGGCGGATTAGATTGGCATTTGTCAGAAAGATTTGGATGGCATTTGCAGGATGAACTACAAGTGAAAATTGCTCAACTTGATGAAAGAGAACTCTTAATTGGAAGATCAATCACATTAGAAACAGGAGATAGTGAAGTTCCTTTTTTAATCTCAGCTCCAACTATGCGAGTTCCGATGAGCTTTAATATTGCAACTTCAGTAAATGCATTTCTAGCTATGAAAGCAATTTTGATAGCTTGTATAAATAATCCTAAAATAGAAACAGTAACAATTCCGGGTTTATGTACTGGATGCGGAAGAATGCCTTTTCATATTGCTTCTAATCAAATGTTTTTGGCTTATGATGAAATTATAAATAGAAATTACAGAGAATATAAAACTTTCGGGGATACCCAAAAGTACCAATATAGACTAAACGAAAAAGGATTAATCTGGGATTATTAAGTAACAAAAAACACTACTTCATAAATAAATATAATGAGAACATTAGTCTTTGGCGATATTCACGGTGGTTTAAAAGCTTTAATTCAATTACTTGAAAAAGTTGCCGTTAAAGAAAATGACAGACTTATTTTTCTTGGAGATTATGTTGATGGCTGGAGTGAATCTGCACAAGTTGTTGGTTTTTTGATCGACTTATCTCAAAAACAAGAATGTATTTTTATACGCGGAAATCATGATGTTTGGTGTCACGAATGGTTGAAGAATGATGTTGTAAATGATATTTGGTATCTGCATGGTGGAAAATCAACTATAGAAAGTTATCAGAACATTGATTCTTTGGAAAAAGAGAAACATCTTGAATTTTTTGCAAATATGAAAGATTATTTTGTAGATGAGCATAATAATTTGTTTATTCACGCTGGTTTTTCATCCATGCACGGTCCGGAAAAAGAACATTATGCAAGCAATTTTTCCTGGGACAGGACACTTTGGGAAATGGCTTTAACGATGGATAAGAGAATCAAAAAAGATTCGCTTTCTTATCCTAAAAGATTGTTGCTTTATAATGAAATTTACATTGGCCATACGCCAACACTTCATTATAATATCGAAATTCCAATGCAAGGCTGTAATGTCTGGAATATTGATACAGGCGCAGGTTTTTATGGAAAATTAAGTTGTATTGATATAGAAACAAAAGTATTTTGGCAAAGCGATGTTGTGCAGACATTTTATATAAATGAAAAAGGAAGAAATAAGTAGTTTTGAAATAGGATTGAGGACAAAGAATAATTACACAAAGACACGCGAAGAGAAAACACAAAACAGCACAAAGAAAATTAAAACTTTGCGAGTCTCTGTGATAAACTTTGTGAATCTCTGTGAAACCCAAAATTTACGAGAATTTAAATAACTAAAATATATGAACCCACTATTATTAACAGACGGTTACAAAGTTGACCACAGAAGACAATACCCGGACAAAACAACATTAGTATATTCTAACTGGACACCAAGAAAATCAAGAATTGAAGGTCTTGATGAGGTGGTGTTTTTTGGATTACAATATTTCATTAAAAAATATATTATTCACGATTTTGATGCTGATTTTTTCAAACAGCCAAAAGAAGAAGTAGTAAAAAAATACGCACGAAGAATCAATAATTATTTGGGAGAGAACCAAGTCGGAACTAAACATATCGAAGATTTACACGATTTAGGATATATTCCGATGGTTTTTAAAGCCTTGCCGGAAGGAGCAAGCGTGCCTTTGAGAGTACCAATGTTTACAATGTATAATACGATTCCGGAATTTTTCTGGCTGACGAATTATTTCGAAACGTTACTTTCTGCGGTAATCTGGCTTCCTTGTAACTCTGCTACAATTGCCAAAGAATACAGAAAAGTATTAGACAAATACGCTGACGAAACTTCTTCTGTTCCTGAATTTGTAGATTGGCAGGCACACGATTTCTCTATGAGAGGTATGGGCGGAATCGAAGCGGCGATAACTTCTGCAGCCGGTCACTTATTGAGTTTTACAGGATCAGATACTATTCCTGTAATTGATTTCTTCGAAGATTATTACAATGCCAATTCAGATAAAGAATTAATCGCAGGTTCAGTCGCTGCAACAGAGCATTCTGTAATGTGTATGGGAACTACTGAAGGCGAGTGCGAAACGTTTAAAAGATTAGTGACAGAAGTTTATCCAAAAGGAATTGTTTCCATCGTTTCTGATACTTGGGATTTATGGAAAGTTTTAACCGATTATTTGCCTCGTTTAAAAGAAGATATTATTGCCAGAGAAGGTAAAGTCGTGATTCGTCCTGATAGTGGAGATCCGGTTGATATTATCTGCGGAAATCCAAACGGAAAAACAGAACAAGAGAAAAAAGGCGTAATTGAGCTTCTTTGGGATGTTTTTGGAGGAACAACCAATGCAAAAGGATATAAAGAGCTTATTCCGCAAATTGGCGCTATTTACGGCGATAGTATTACGGTAGCAAGAGCAACTCAAATTGCAGAAAGATTAAAAGAAAAAGGATTTGCCTCTACAAACGTTGTTTTAGGAATTGGTTCTTTTACCTATCAATATAACACCAGAGATACTTTCGGTTTTGCCATGAAAGCAACTTACGGTGAAGTTGACGGAGAAGGAAGAGCTATCTTCAAAGATCCAATTACTGATGACGGGACTAAAAAATCGGCTAAAGGATTAATGAAAATTGATTTAGTTGATGGTGTGTACCAATTAACCGATAATGTTTCGTGGGAAGAAGAAAAACAAGGCGAATTGAAAGAAGTTTTCAGAGATGGAAAACTTTTAGTAGATCAGTCTTTGAGTGATATTAGAGCGAGGGTAAAAAGTGCCGTTAATGTTGAAGCATAAAAAAGTTTAATTATGATTTAGAATAATCCCAAAGGGACGACATATTTATAGGGATTTAGAGATTGCGAGAAGGAAACCCCGTCGGGGTGATATACTTGGAGGTCAGAATATCGCTCCCATGGAGCTCTGGAACAAACGCTTATTGGTAGCTATAAATATTAAGCTCCGCTGGAAGCTATTCATAAATAATTTAATATTAAAAACGAAAGCCTGAATTTTATAATTCAGGCTTTTTTATTTCTTTATTTATTGTGTGTTTTAACAGCAGTATTTTGTTCTCATTTCTTTTGCTTCTTTATCAGAGTTGTATCCAATTAAAAGTAATCCTTCTGTACACTCTATTCTTTTTTCTTTAATCAGTTTTGCAATAAACGATTCAAATTTCATGAATGCGCGATATTCTTCGTTTATTAAATTTAAATATTTTCGTTGGTACGTAATTTTTTCATTTGTGATAATATCTAATAGAGTAGATTGCAATTCATCAATATGTCTTTCAGAATCTAATTTAAAATTTCGGGCTATTTTGTTGTCATCATAATTAAAAGAGATTAGATTATGGACTCCATTACTATACATTGGACCAGATCTTGTGTTTTCATTTCTTTGACCTGAATAAGAATTTCCGTATAAAATTAAATTTTCTATTTTGTTGTATTGATATTCTACGGAATCAATAATTACGAAATCTTCTTTAAAAGAAATACTTCCTATAAAAGATCCATTCAGGTTTTCATATTCATTTAATCGAATAGCTCCAGCAATAAAATATGTTATTGCAGGAATTATAAGTAAATAATACACATATTTTGAAATATCGTATCCAAACGATTTTTCTACAAATAGTAAAAGGAGAGGATAGATAATAATTGAGATTAAAGAATACCAATTCAGCTTTTCAGATAAAGTAAAGTCGAATTGTTTGGGTTTGTCAGGATAAAAAATCGAAGCAGTAAAAGACATTTACTTCTTATAAAAATTATTGTGATCAATGTATTCCCAAACCTTTGCAGGCAATAACGGCTGAATGTTTTTTCCTTCCTTAATACTATTTCGAATAAAAGTAGAAGAAATCTCTACAATTGGCGCATCGATAACATGTACTTTTGGATGCGATTTTAGTTCAGTATTTTCAGGTTCTTCAGAAATTCTCGGATAAACATAAATATCATAATGTTCCAGAATCACTTCATAGTTTTTCCATTTATGAAGCGTTTTTAAATTGTCTTCACCCATTATTAGAGAAAACTCATGAGTTGGATATTTTTCCTGTAAATGAACCAACGTATTTACCGTATAATTCGGCTGAGGTAATTTAAATTCAATATCCGAAGGTTTGATTTTTGGATAATCTTCTGTAGCCAGAAAAACCATTTGCAAACGTTGATGATCGTCTAATAAAGTTGCTTTCTTTTTTAACGGATTATGAGGCGTAACGACCATCCAAATCTGATCTAAATCGGCAAACTCAGCCATGTGATTGGCAATAATCATATGACCAACATGAATGGGATTATATGTTCCGAAATAAAGACCTATTTTCATTTTTAGAGTACTTAGTTATTAGTCCTTAGTCTTTAAGGTTTTTAGAAAAGGCATTTATCATTTTGCTTTCTTCTTCAATCAAAAACATAATCTCGTTAAATAGATTATCATCAGAAATAAATTCTAATTCTTTTGCAATAATTAATTGTGTTTCTATTTCATTCAGAGACCCTCTGGAAATATTCAAAAAATGGTTAAATGATTTATCGGTTTGGCGTCCAAAACCTTCTGCTATATTTGAAGGAATGGATACGCTCGCCCTTTTTAATTGACTTGTTAAGGCGTAAATTTCTTCTTTAGGAAAGCTCTTTGTGAGTTTATAAACCAGAACAACTATTTTGATTCCTTTTTGCCAAATGAATAACTCTTTGTACGATTTAATACCACTCATGTAAATCTTAATTTAATTTCCTCACAGACTAAGGACTAACAACTAACGACTAATTACTATTTGGAAACAAAAGCTTTCACTAACTGATAAGCTTCTTCTTTAGCTGTATCTAAATCGTAATTTTTAATAATCGTATCAAATTGTGGCGCCGTCGCCAATTCAACCGAAGCTTTTGCAATACGCATATTGATTTTGTCGTCACTTTCGGTAGAACGCTCTTTTAATCGACGTTTTAATTCGTCAACACTTGGAGGTTTTACAAAAACGGCTAAGGTTTGTTCTGGGAATTTGTGTTTAATACGCAATCCGCCGGCAACATCAATGTCAAAAATCACATTTTTTCCTAAAGCCCAAATACGCTCAATTTCGGCTTTTAAAGTACCGTAAAAATTATCGCGATAGACTTCTTCCCATTCCAGGAAATTTTCGGCTTTAATGTGTTTTTTGAATTCTTCCAGCGAAATAAAATAATAATCTTTTCCGTGTTCTTCTTCTCCGCGAGGGTCGCGTGAAGCCGCTGAGATCGAAAATTCTAAATTTAAATCCTCTTTCCCAAGTAAATGTTTTACTATAGTTGTTTTTCCTGATCCAGATGGTGCTGAAAAAACAATTAATTTTCCTTTATTCATTATTTATGCTTTAGGCTTTAATTTATGCTTTAAGCTTTAGGCTGTACGCTTTAAGCTTTAGTTTGCTGTGTTTTTTGCTTATAGCCTATAGCTTAAAGCCTACAGCTTTTACAATACATTCAAAACCTGTTCCTTAATCTTCTCCAATTCATCTTTCATCATCACAACCAATTTCTGCATTTGAGCATGATTCGATTTTGACCCCATTGTATTAATCTCACGACCCATTTCCTGAGTAATAAAGCCTAATTTTCTACCATTTGCTTCTTTACCTTTTATGGTTTCTAAGAAGTAATCTAAGTGATTGGTTAAACGGACTTTTTCTTCGGTAATATCCAATTTTTCAAGATAATAGATCAATTCCTGTTCAAAACGATTTTCATCTACATTAACTTTCAATTCAGAAATTGCAGTTTGCAAACGGTCTTTTATTGCCTGAACGCGTTCCGGATCAAGCTCTAAAGCATCTGTCATATATTGACGAATATTTCCAATTCTTAGGTTGAATTCTTTTTCAAGAGATTCACCTTCGTCTTTTCTAAAAGTTAGGATATTTTGCAGCGCTTCTTCGATAATAACCTGAATTTGTTCCCAGTCGTTTTCGTCGATTTCTTCGCGCTCGGTTTTTAAGGTGTCCGGCATACGAATCGCCATTTTCATTAATTCCGTTTCATCTGCAGCAGGATATACTTCTCTTAGTTGAGCGATATAATTTTTAACAACAGGAACGTTTACTTTTGTCGAAGTTTGTTCAGCAGTACTTTCGATATAGATTGCAAAATCAATTTTTCCTCTTTCAAGTTTGGTAGAAATCTGAGTTCTTAAACCTAGTTCCATTTCGCGATAAAGCGACGGCATTCTTACGTTTAAATCTAAACCTTTACTATTTAAGGATTTTACTTCGACGGTAATTTTTTTTGTAGGCAATTGCAAAGAAGCTTTGCCAAACCCTGTCATAGATTGTATCATATAATTGAGTATAAAGGCGCAAAGATAAATAAAACTTTGCAGTGTTGGGTTTTAATTCGTTAATCTGTTAAAACAGTTTGTTTGCCACGAATCTCACGAATTTTCACTAATTACTATTGTTTAAATCTTTGCGAATTAGCAAAAATGAATTTATTGATTTTTTCGATTAATTAAAAATTTTAATTCGTCCAAATTTGTCCAATTAGTGGCTAACTTTTTAGAGCTAAGATTGTTTTTTGGGCGTTCCCTTCGGTCGGGCTATCCGCTCCCAATCTTTTTTTGAGCAGAAAAAGCTCAAAAAAAGGATTTCCGCTTCTATCCCTAACGCAACCCCGAATTCTTAGAATTTTAGGGTTATTATTTTTCTAAAGCCTTCATTACCTGTAATGTCACAGGTTGTGTATTGCCAATATAAATTTTTTCATCAATAATAAAAACCGGACGGCTGATAAAAGTATAATGTTCCAGAATGTATTTTTTAAAATCAGCTTCGGTCAGATTCTTGTTTTTCAAATCCATCGATTTGTATAATTGTGCTTTTTTGCTGAATAAAGCTTCATAACTTCCGGCAAGCTGATACATTTCTTCCAGTTCTTCTTCCGTGATTGGGTTTTGTTTGATATCATGAAAAACCAGATTGTTGTCTTTTGGTAAACTTTTAATGATTTTTCGGCACGTATCGCAAGAAGCTAAGTAATATATTTTGTTCATGATTTCTGATTTATTAGAATACAAAGAAAATCCATTTGAAATATAAAAATGACTAATTTTATAAAAAAAATATAAATATGAGTTCAGTTTTTAAAGTACAGAAAACCATTCGCGAAATTCTCCTGAAGATTTTGGATAATCATTCATTGGAACAATTAAATAAAATTCCGGCAGGATATAGTAATAATTTGATTTGGAATGTGGCGCATTGCATTTCCTCACAACAAGTTTTAGTATATAAACTATCAGGTTTGCCAACGTTGGTTTCTGATCAATTTATTGATAAATATAAAAAAGGAACAAAACCGGAAGGCGATGTTTCACAATCAGAACTTGATGAAATCAGAGCATTACTTTTTTCAACTTTGGATAAAACTGAAAAAGATGTTAAGGATGGCATTTTTCAAAACTATACGACTTATATGACAAGTATGGGGTTTGAACTCACAAATGTTCAGGATGCGTTAGACTTTGTAAATTATCATGAAGGAATTCATACCGGAATCATAATGAGTATTCGAAAGTTTGTTTAAATAAAAAAAGTCCCATAATTGGGACTTTTTTATTATTCTATTATTCTTTCTATTGTTACTTTCATTGCACCTGCACCTTTGCTTTTTGTTATTTCCATAAAAGCTCTTTTCGAGAGGTCTAATTCACGCGTTTTTACAAACGGACCACGATCGGTAATTTTTACAATTACAAATTTCCCGTTTGCTTCATTGGTTACTTTTATTCTGGTACCAAATGGGAGCTTTTTGTGGGCTGCAGTGTATTTGTTATTGTCAAACCTGCTTCCGTTTGCTGTTTTTCTTCCGGTAAATTTATCAGCGTAATAAGAAGCGTGTGCATTTTTTTTGTAAGGTTTTAATTTTAAACCATTGTCAGTAAATATAGAATCACTTTCCAACGGCGGGACTGATAATTTTCCAATTTTTACTGTGTCCTGAATAATTTTAGGAGGCTCTACCGCTGTTTTGTTTTGACTCGTTATAGTAGTAAAACAACTTAAAAATGTAACTGCAAATAGAGAGAGGGTAATGTTTTTTTTAATTCTCATGGGTTATTGTTTTTCAGACTTGGGGACTTTGTACAAATAATATGCCGAGATAAAAAAAGCCCTAATTTTAGGGCTTTAGTTGATGGTTTTTAAAACCACAGATTCCAGGGGATTCTACTTAAAATAAGCAATAATCCTAAACCGTAAAAAATAGCAAATGTTTTAAATTTTGCTTCGCTATTAATTAGTTTTTTATGTTTAGACCATCCAATTGTGATTAGAATGATAGCTATAATATTAATTAGAGGATGTTCTAATGAAGTTAATCGAAGTTCTGCGTTAGACATTTGTCCGAAAGCAGCTTTTCCCAAAGGAGAAACAAAATAAAGGATCAAACCGATTAATAATTGAGTATGAGTTCCGATTAAAGCAAATAAGGCAATTTTACGATCTTTACCAGTAAATTCTTTTTTTGAAGTTAATCCGATGATAGCATTTACAACGGCAATTAATAAAAGAAGCAAAGCTAAATATGCCCAGCCAGAGTGAAATTTTTGTAGAAAATAATACATAAATTGTTTTTTTGATTGAAACAAATATAACAAAAAAGGGTATAAAAAAACGGCATTGAACTTAAAAGTCAATGCCGTTTTTGATATTTATTTAGATTCTAAATATTAGAAATCGTAACGTAAGCTAAAGTTCCAAGTTCTACCGAAACCGAAGAATACTGCGTTATTAGTTGCAATTCCTCTGTAAACTAAACCATTTGAAGCGTAAGTTCCATTTGATCCGGCTGGTTGACCAGCTGCAACAGGAAGATTATCACTAGCAAAGTTGTTTGTTTTTGATTCAGCAATATAAACTGTGTCAAACAAGTTGTTTACGTTTAGTCTAAAGTTAACAGAGTTTGCTTTTGTTCTTCCAACTAACCATTTGTATGAAATACCTGCATCTACTAATCCATAAGAAGGTAACTCTAAAGCTCCTTTATTATCAGCAGCCGTAAAACTGTTTGGATTTAAGAAAGCATATAATTTTTCATTATAGTTGTAAGTTGCATCAACGTTCAATCTTGTAAGTACTTCATAAGTAGCTCCTAAAGAAGCTGTTAATTGTGCAGCATCACCAACTTTTACTTTGTCAAGATATAATAATGCGCTTTCAACTACATTATTTTGGTTGTCATAAGTAGTAGCGTTTGCTTCTCCTTCATATTCCCAATCTCCCATAGAGAACATTGCGTTAATTTTTAACTTGTCCATAACTCTTGCAGTACCTTCAAGTTCAATACCTGTATGTACTTCTGTAATTCCAGTATAGTCAAAATAACCTCCAGTATTTGTTGTTCTTGTATCGGTGATTCTTAAGTTTCTATCTTTCCAAGAAGTACGGTAAACGTTAACATTTGCGTTAAAGATACCTGAACGGAATCCGTATCCTGCCTCAAGACCTAATATTTTTTCATTTGTCAAAAGTGGATTCACAATTGACGCATTTCCTGGATAAACTGCGTTAAAGAAAGGTTGTTTAGAATAGTAACCTGCGTTAACGAATACATTGTGGTGTTCGTTAATGTTGTAGTTAGCTCCTCCTTTTACGTTTCCTCCCAGGATGTTTTCGTAATCTGTACTAGATAATGGATCAGAAGATGCATATTTAAAATAATCTACTCTTTTGAAACCTTGTTGAGAAATAGCTCCCTGAATAAATGCAGTCAAATTATCATTAGAATATTCTAATTGTGTAAATGCACCATACCAGTTTACATCACCATCATTGTTGAAGTTAATTTTTTCCTCTCCACTTGTACTTTTGAAAGGATTCCAAGAAGGATAAACAGAATTTGTTTGAGTTAAAACTCTGTTAGGGCTGTTAACATTAAAATTATCTAAATAATTGTCAGCTCCTAAAAGGTTGTTGATGTTTTGGTAGTGAAGACCTTTGTATCCTCTAACATCAATACCAGCATCTAAAGTAAAGTATTGTCCTAGTTTTTTATCTAAATTGATAATTGCACCATACCAGTTATGAGAGTTGATTGATGAAATTTGAGAAATACCAGCTCCAGTTCCTGCTGAACTTGACGTATTTTGATACTGACCAGCAGCATTTGGTGTACGTGTAATTGGTGTTGTTGCACCAGCAAGAGTTACCGGTTGACCAGAGTTGTATGCTACGATTTTGTCATAATCAACTAATCCGTCTGCAGTTCTTAATTTAGCGTTAGCATAGTTACTTCCTTGAATTCCACCAGTACCATTAGTTCCACCACCACGTCCGAAAGAAGCGTATGCGATAGTTGATAATTTAGTAGTTTCGTTAATTTTGTAATCCCAGTTAAGAGAAGCTACCGGTTTGTGGTAGTAATTTCTTCTAATGTTAAATTCTTTTCCGTTTAAAAGACCCCAGTCAGAGTTGTATTTAATATTTGGATCAGTAGCAGTTCCGTATTTTTGGTATGTTTCTAAAGTAATATTACTTGTTCTTTGGTTGTGCCATTGTGGTGCACCAGTAAAAGTAAATTGAAAGTCGTGTTTGTTATCTTTAGTAGCATAACCAAGACCAATGTAGTAATTATCTCCATTAAATTTTGTTCCGTCTACATAACCGTCACCTTGAGTATGGCTGTATAAAACAGATGCAGAAAGACCACTGCTTAATTTTCCTGTAGAATAAGAAACTTGTGATTTAATATAGTTATCATTTCCAAATGAAGTTGAAACTGATCCTCCTTCTTTTAAATCAGAAGCTTTTGTCAAAATGTTAATTGTTCCTCCAACAGAAGCAATTGCTAATTTTGAAGATCCTAAACCTCTTTGAACCTGCATTGCAGAAGTTACATCAGATAAACCTGCCCAGTTACTCCAGTATACAGTTCCACCTTCCATGTCATTAACTGGCATACCGTTAATCATAACCGCAATATTTTTTTGGTCAAAACCACGAATGCTTATTCTTGAGTCTCCAAATCCACCACCTGCTTTTGTAGTATATACAGAAGGAGTGTTTTTAAGAATTTCAGGAAATTCCTGAGAACCTAATTTCTCTTGAATTTCAGCTGCTTTAATAGTTGAAACCGCAACAGGAGTTTTTCTGTCTTTTGCGATATCTACTGTGCTACTTTTAACAACAATCTCGCTTAATTCATTTGAATTTGCGCTTAAAGTAATAACACCTAAGTTAGCAGTTCCTCCATTTGCAACAGTAAAAGAAATTGTTTTTGATTCATATCCAAGATAAGAAACAACAACTTGTCCAGATGTAGCTGAAGTTGTAATCGTAAATTTACCATCAAAATCACTTGAACCAGCGTCTGAAGATCCTTTAACTGCTGCATTTGCACCAGGTAAAGAAAGAGCACCATCGGTAATAGTACCCGTAATTTTGTTTTGAGAAAATGCGGTTGAAACTATCATGAACAATAGTCCCGTGAGTAACCAATTTTTCATTGTCTTCATTTGTTTATTTAGTTTATTGTTTTTGGCAAAATTATAACATTAAAATCAGATAATGTTATCAAAATGTTAAGAAAGGGTAGATTTGTTTAATCTGTTGCACATTAAAATGATTTTTTCTTTTTGTATTACTTAAAATCAGTTTTTTTTGAATTTAATGCCGTGTTTTTTGTTAAAATGATAATAATACACTCTAGCTTGTAGTGTTTAACTTTCAAAAATATCTGTTTTCTTTGTTAAATGACATGATTTATACGAAAAAACGCCTTAATTTTGTTAAATTAAGGCGTTTCAAATCTGCTATGTAATTTTTAAGTTAATTTATTACTTAAAAAATGATTTAGTAAAAACGTAGTTGAGCTATCGTGATTTTTTACTGTTTTAGTATTTATTTCTTCTAAAATAGAATTGGCTAATTGTTTTCCTAATTCTACTCCCCATTGATCAAAACTAAAGATATTCCAAATAACCCCCTGAACAAAAATTTTGTGTTCGTAAAGAGCAATTAACGAACCTAAAGATTTTGGCGTTAGTTTTTGAATTAAGATCGTATTCGTTGGTTTGTTTCCGGTAAAAACTTTAAAAGGCAATAAATAAGAAGCTTTTTCTGCAGAAAGTCCTTGTTTGTCAAATTCTGCCTGAACTTGCTCTGCCGTTTTTCCGTTCATCAAAGCTTCGGTTTGAGCAAAAAAGTTTGACATTAACTTGTCGTGATGATCTTCGTTTCCGTATAATGGTTTTACGAATCCAATAAAATCAGTTGGGATTAATTTTGTTCCCTGATGAATCAATTGGAAAAAAGCATGTTGAGAATTAGTTCCTGGCTCTCCCCAAATAATTGTTCCAGTTTGGTAGTTTACAGGTTTTCCGTCACGCCCAACACTTTTTCCATTACTTTCCATTGTTGCTTGTTGCAGGTATGGAGCTAATTTTTGTAAATATTGTGTGTACGGAATCAAAGCTTCGCTTTCAGCACCAAAAAAATTGTTGTACCAAACGCTCAATAAAGCTAAAGTTACCGGAATGTTTTTATCAAATTCTGCAGTCCTGAAATGTTCGTCCATTTCATTGGCTCCCTTCAATAAATCATTGTAATTGTCAAAACCAATTGCCAAAGCTATGCTTAAACCTACAGCACTCCACAAAGAGAATCTTCCTCCAACCCAGTCCCACATCGGGAAAACATTATCAGGATTAATTCCAAATTCTGTTACTTTTTGAATGTTTGTAGAAACAGCCACAAAATGTTTTGCAATATCTTCGTTCTTAGCCGATTTCAAAAACCATTCTTTTATAGTTTCAGAATTTGATAAAGTTTCCTGAGTTGTAAAAGTTTTCGATACAATCAGAAAAAGAGTTGTTTCCGGGTTCAGTTTTTTGATTACTTCATTTACGTGATCACCATCAACATTCGAAACAAAATGAACATTCAAATGGTTTTTGTAAAACTGTAAAGCTTCAACAGCCATAACCGGACCAAGATCAGAACCTCCAATACCGATATTTACTATGTCAGTAAAAGCTTTTCCGGTAAAACCTTTTCTTTCTCCCGAAATAACTTCGTTTGTAAATTTCTTGATTTTATTTTTTACTTCGTAAACTTCAGGAATTACATTTTCGCCATCAACTTTAATCGTTGCCGATTCCGGCGCGCGTAAAGCTGTGTGTAAAACCGCTCTGTTTTCGGTTTGATTGATGATTTCTCCGCCAAAATAATCAGCAATCGCATTTTTTAATCCAATTGAATTGGCCAATTCTAACAAAAGCGAAATGGTTTCCTGATTGATATTGTTTTTAGAATAATCAACTAAAAAGTCATTCCATTGTAAATTGAATTTTTCAACGCGGGCATTATCCTGTTGAAACAATTCTTGTATCGTAGTTGCTTGAATCGCATTATAGTGGTTTTGCAGATTTTTCCACGCTTCAGTCCCGGTTGGGTTTGTTGTGTTTAAAGCCATTTTTGTTTGTATTGAAAGTTTGTTTATTGAAACACAAAAATACTGAAATTACTTTTAATAGCTTAAAGCTTCATAATTATATAACAATTAGTTACGAAAACGTTTTTTGTTAATTGCTCTTAAAGTTTTTTCCAGACGACTTTTGCCGTAACCGATTTTCCGCCTTGTGTTGTATTAACAACAATATATTCTAATTCACCATTATTGTATTTGTAAGATCGTTTTTGCTCTGTTTGTTCCCAATTCGGGAAAGAAGCAGTTTCAATTTTAAAAATAATAGTTTCCGAAGAATCATCAATTTCATATTTGCCAAAATGCGAATTGCTTCCCTGCACGATCGCCACATTTTCTTCAGGAGTACATTTGTTTTTATCTCCCGAGATTATTTTAAGCCTTTCATTTTTGTAAATTTGAATAGCATAGTTTCCTTTGTCGTCAAGAAATAATAAACCTTTTGGATTTGTTTCATACGGAAATGTTTTAGTTCCATCAGCATTTGTATTTTCAACAGAAATCAATTTCCACGTGCCAATTAATGTTTTTTCGATTTTTTGGGCAAAAGTAATATTGGCGATAAATAATACTATTGCAACCTTTTTTAGTTTTTTCATCTTAAAATGATTAATAGTTTACTTTAATAATTTCTCCGTTTACAGTACTTTCGACGCTTTTAAAATAAGCATTTGTTAATTCATGAATTGGAATATCTGCAACTTTTGCCGGACTTATAGCATTGATGCGAATTCCTCTTTCAAGTTCTAAAGAAGCGGCGAGAATGAAACTGTTTATTCCGCCATTAACAATTGCTTTTGCCGAATTGTTTTTTACCGGTTTATCTCCCATTTTTCCAGAAGTCAAAGTAAAAGAGCCGTTGTCATTTAGATATTTCTGTCCGATTAAGACAAGATTTATTTGTCCCAATAATTTATTCTGAATGCCAATGTTTAATTTTTCTTCGTCAAGCGAAAGTAATTCTCCCGTGTAACAATCGCCGGCAACACAAATGCAGGCATCAATTTTTCCGATTTGCTGAAATAATTTCTCAATCGAATTTACATCAGTAATATTTACATTAAAATCTCCACTTGTTCTTCCGGCAGAAATAATTTCGTGTTTTTTAGCAAACTCAGGTTTTAGTATTTTACCAATTTCACCATTTGCTCCAATTAAAAGTATTTTCATTTTTTACGAATTTTGTTTGTTATCAGATACAAAATTAGCGGGTTAGCTTTCAATCAAAATTGTACTTATTGGTACTAAAATTGTATTTTAGCATGATGACAAACACAAATTTATATCTCCCTTTTGAAGTCGATGTAAAAGAACTTGAGCAGTTTCCGAAAACAACGCGGAAGAATAATTTTTTTGAGTTGATATATGTTGTGGGCGGAACCGGAATTCAGATTATTAATAATAATCAATTTCAATATCGTGCAGGAAATTTATTTCTTGTTACGCCTCAGGACATACATTCGTTTGAAATTTTAACGCCAACCAAATTTTTCTTTCTTCGTTTTAATGAATATTATATTAAAACAAATTCTCAAAACGGATTGCAGGAAACAGTGCGGCGTATGGAATATATTTTGCAAAACGCAAGTCATCGTCCGGGATGTATCTTAAAAAACACAGTTGACAAACCTTTGATTGCTTCGCTTATTCAAAGTATTATCAACGAACAAACAAATCAGCAAATTTATCATCAAAAGATAACAGAGCAAATTGTAAATGCAATAATCACAATTGTAGCGAGAAATATTGCCTTAAAATTACCAAAGAATATTAAAGAAGCGACAGGTGAAGTTGTGCTTGAAATACTGCATTATATTCAGGAAAATATTTATAATCCGAAACAATTAAAAGCAAATATAATAAGTGAGCATTTTAATATTTCGCTGAATTATTTCGGAAAGTATTTTAAGAAACAAACCGGAGAAACATTACAGGAATATATTTCAAATTATAAATTAAGATTAATCGAAGCGAGACTTTTAAATACTGATATGAGAATAAACGAAATTGCCGATGAACTTCATTTTTCAGACGAAAGTCATTTGAATAAGGTTTTTAGAAAATATAAAGGAATGAATCCGTCGGAGTTTAGGAAAACATTTTCGAAATAGGTTTGTTTTGTGAAACATTTTTCGTGTTCCTTCCTGATTTTTTTGAATAAAAAAGAATATTACAAATTCCCAATACTATCCAATTCTCTTTTTAAAGGTTCCATTTGCTTTAAGAAACGGTTTCTGTCATTTCCTGTTAAAGATTCTCCCGTTGGAAGATTTAATCGAAGTGCATCAACCTGAATTCCGTTTTTCCAGAAACGATAACAAACGTGTGGGCCAGAAGCTAGTCCTGTGCTTCCAACTAATCCTATTTTTTGTCCCTGTGTAACTCTTTGTCCGCGTTTTACTAGAATTCTGGACATGTGCAGATATTGAGTAGAGTAGGTGCCGTTGTGTTTTACTTTTACAAAGTTTCCGTTTCCGGCCGTATAACCAGTCGCTTCAACAACTCCGGATGCAGTTGTAGAAATTGGTGTTCCTGTTGGAGCTGCATAATCAGTTCCTTTGTGTGCTTTCCAGGTATGTTGTACCGGATGAAATCTGTTCATCGTAAAACGTGAAGTGATTCGGCTAAATTTAATTGGAGTTTTTAAGAAGAAGTTTTTCAGTGTTTTTCCTTCATCGTCATAATATTCTACTTTTCCTGAAATCGTATCTTTTTCAAACGGAAAAGCATAAATAATTTTTCCTTTATATTCAAAAAATGCCGCTTCAAGTTCTTCCACGCCATCATAAACTTTTCCGTTTATAAAACGTTCAGTAAAAATTAATCCGTAACGATCTCCTTTTTTTAATTTAAAGAAATCAATAGACCAGGAGAATACTTTAGTGATTCTGCTGGCAAGCGCTGTTTCTACGCTTTCGTTTCCTAAAGTTTCAGATAATGAGCTTTTTAAAACACCGCCAATTATTTTACGTTTAAAAGTTACAGGTTTTATTTTTTTATAAGCTTTTGCAATACTATCCCTAACATCAATTACATAATAAGTTAAAGCATCAGGCTGATAAATAAAAACTTCTAAATTGTTGGTTTTATTTTTAGATCGAAGAATGGTGTACGGTTTGTTGTATCGAATCGTTCTTACATCAAAAGAATCTTTTACCTGCTCGACAATATCATACACTTTTTTGTCGCCAATATTTTGGCTTTGGAAAATAGATCCAAACGAATCTCCTTTTTTTATAGTATCGTGAAGTACATTAAAGTCAGCGTAATTAAAACCAAATTCTATTTTTTTAGATTTTGGTTTGCTAATTTTAGTTTCTACCTTTTCAGCAGTTTTATTACATGAAAATATGGAAAATAATACTATTATAATTACGAATGCTTTTTTCAAACTTTTAAAATTTTTGAGAAATTAAACAGTGGTTTCATTTCCCCAATTGGACAATTCTTCTTCGGTCCACAATTTAGGAAAAAAGATGCGTCTTTGAAATTTTGGATGCATATATTTTTGCCAATCGCTTCCGCCAGTTGCCTCGCCATTGCCTTTTCCGCTTTCTAGTATGTATTTTCTTGCAGTATTAAGATGTTGCATTACCCACGTAATATTTACCGTTTGATCGTAATGACGCATTGCCTTAATTAATTCCTCATTTTGCTGATCTGCTTGGGGTAACTGTGTAAATTTTTGCCAAATGTTTTTTGTTTTGAAAGATGACATTTGACGCAAAAACTGATCTTTATATTTGTTTTCAAATTCCTGAAGCAAATAAGATTTTTTTCCGGTTTGATAATCTTTTCCTGCGGCCTGCCAATACAAATGTTCGAAACTGGTTTCTGGATCTGTATTTTCATCAAAACTTTCCTTGTATCTGCGATCTGTCAAATTGATAACATCCGTAGATGCAAATTCGATTAATCTGTATTGTGCACTTTGAAAACCACTGGCAGGAGTCAAAGTATTTCTGAATTTCATGTATTGATCCACTTCCATTCCGTTTTCCATAATACTAAACGAATTCGTAAGCATGTCAAAATAACGTGTGATTCTGGACAATCTTTCACTAAAAAAATCTACCTGAATATTTTCTGTATCAGCAATTTGATCAATTTCCCACAAGATCATTTTAAAAATCAATTCGTTTACCTGATGATACATGATAAAAACCATTTCGTCAGGAAGCGTAGTACGCTGAATCTGTAAATTTAAAAGTGCATCAGTCTGAATGTAATCCCAATATGTAATTGGTTTTGACCAAAGTAAACCTTCAAGTTGTACATCTGTTTTCTGATTTATAGCTTGAAATTTAAGGTCAATTTCTTTTAAAAGTGATTCAGAATTATCTGTGGTGTTCATTATTTTTTTACTTTAAATGGATTTTTTAATCCTTTATATTCATCAAGATCTGCTTTGAGTGATCCTACTGCAAGATCTGCTTTTATTCTAACCGGAACTTTGTTATTGTCGTCTGATATCCAAAGTGTTAAGCTTTCTTTTTCCTTGAAAACTCTTCCTGTTTGTACCAATGGTTTAAAGACCATAGTAGAAACGGTTCCAAATTTAGTTGTAATATCCTGACGACCTACATATTTTAACTTAAATTTTGTGATTTCTTCATCAAAAAACATGTCGATTGTAATTGACTCTCCAGATTTTAGTTTATCAATGTTGGGATGATTTCGCAGGTAATAAAAAGACGAAACAATATCCTGCACATTATCAGTAAGAAGAATTGTTTTTTCGGTTTTTCGTTTGTAATCTTTTACTAAAACTCTATTTTCTCCGTGGTTAAAAATACCTTCCTGATTTTTGGTGTAACCGCCTTCGTCAATTTTTCTAACATAGCGATATGGTTCACCCGTTTGTCTGTCGAAATAACTTTCGTATAAATCTTCAACCTTAAAGAAAAATTTTGACATTCCGGTGGTATATCCTTTACCCACGGCATGAAAAACCTTTTTATTATTTATGGTTGCGTCTTTAACTTCGAGTGTGGCATAACCGGCATTTACAATTCCATAATGGATTCTGAATTTAAAATATTCACCAGTATCAAAAGCATCTTCTTTTTGGGCGTCGAAACTGAGAACGGTAAGGGCTAATATGATGAGAAATAACTTTTTCATAGTACAATTTTTACATTTCATTATAAAGGTAATTAAATGCAAATTCTATTCCAAATGTACCAAAACAAAAAAACTCAGTCAAAAATGACTGAGTTTTTATGCTATTAACTAACCAAAAAACTATAAATTATGAAATTTATATCAATTCGAAAGGAAACCACCCCTTTCTGATTTGCGAGTGCAAAGGTAGATATAAAGTTCAAAAAACAAATAGCAAAAAGCAAGTTTAACATAACATTTGCATAAAAAGCATCGTTTTACCGAGAATTCTTCGATTTAATGTAAAAATATTGCGGTTTTACAAAGTTCCTCTTAATTCTTGTTCTCTTTCAATCGACTCAAAAAGGGCTTTAAAGTTTCCTGCGCCAAATCCTTTTGCCCCCATTCTTTGAATAATTTCAAAAAATAGCGTTGGTCTGTCCTGAACCGGCTTCGTAAATATTTGTAATAAATACCCATCTTCATCGGCATCGACCATTATGGCTAATTTTTCAATTTCGTTTATATCTTCTTTCATCATACCCATATGTACACCCAATCTTTCAGGAATTGCTTCATAATAAGTATGAGGAGGAGCAGATAAAAATTCAACTCCGCGTGCTTTTAACTGCGAAACTGTTTTTATAATATCATCTGTAGCAATAGCAATATGCTGAATTCCTGGTCCGCCGTAAAAATCTAAATACTCTTCGATTTGCGATTTTTTCTTTCCTTCGGCAGGTTCGTTAATTGGAAATTTAATTCTTCCGTTTCCATTCGACATTACCTTACTCATCAATGCAGAATATTCTGTGGTAATTTGTTTATCATCAAAAGAAAGGAAATTTACAAATCCCATAACTTCTTCATAGAATTTTACCCAGGTATTCATTTCATTCCAACCTACATTTCCAACCATGTGATCAATATATTTTAATCCCGTTGGTTCCGGATTATAGTCAGATTTCCATTCTTTGTAACCTGGTAAGAAAACACCATTATAGTTTTTTCTTTCTACAAAAATGTGAACTGTTTCTCCATATGTATAAATTCCTGAACGAACAACTTCACCAAACTCATCAGATTCAACCGTTGGTTCCATAAAAGAGCGGGCACCTCGTTTTATGGTTTCTTCATAAGCACTTCTCGCATCTTCAACCCAAAGTGCGGCAACTTTTACTCCGTCCCCGTGTTTTTTAAGATGTTCGTGAATTGGTGAATCTTGCGTTAATGGCGTTGTTAAAACAATTCTGATTTTGTCTTGTTTCAAAACATAAGACGCTCTGTCTCTAACTCCTGTTTCTAATCCTGCATATGCTAATGACTGATATCCAAAAGCAGTTTTATAATAATGTGCAGATTGTTTTGCGTTTCCTACGTAGAATTCTACATAATCGGTTCCTAATAACGGAAGGAAATCCTGTGCTCCTTCAAAGATTTTTTCTAAACCGTATTCTACTGATTTTACTTCTTTCATAATGAGATAATTTGAGAATGAGATAATGAGATAATTCCTAAAATGAACTTAATTAGATTAATTTTCTAATTGGCACATTGACAAATTATCTAATTATTATTTCATTTTTGATGTTGATATTATTTTATTTAAAATTTTTAAAATTTCTGATAGATCATTTAATAAACGTTTGCAATTTGGATATTCTCTGTGCGCATCACACAAAAACAACCAATATTCTGTTTCGTCAGCTTCCTTAATTGCAATTTTTAATTTATGAATAAAATCTGCTTTGCTTTCTGCGTTTTGTGACTCTTTTGAATTTGCCCCAATTGATGTTCCGCTTTTTAGTAACTGATTTGCAATTACAAACTTCTTCTGGTCTTGTAATTCAGTTGTATAGTCAATTATGTTTAGTGCAAAATTGAAAGTTTTTATTAAAAGAGCGTTGTCCTTGTATTTTTCGTTGAAAGTCATGTTGTAATATGATAAATTAGAAAATTTGATAATGAGATAATTATTTTATGTAAGTTTAAATTTACAAATTAAATCATTTTTTATAATTATCTAATTTTCTAATTGCCGCATTTTCTAATTTTTGCGTTTTCAAGAACATTATCTAATTTTCTAATTAGCACATTATCTAATTATCTTACTCCGTCCAGGACTTATAATACTTGCCATCATCAAGCCCCATTGCTTCTTCAGTAACCATTAATGGTCTGAAAGTATCAACCATAACGGCCAATTCCTGGGTTTCTTTGTGACCAATGCTGCGTTCCATTGCGCCTGGTGCCGGTCCATGCGGAATTCCTTTTGGATGTAAAGTGATATGGCCCTGCTCGATATTATTACGGCTCATAAAATCGCCATCAACATAATACAAAACTTCGTCAGAATCTATATTGCTGTGATTATAAGGTGCCGGAATTGCTTTCGGATGATAATCGTAAAGTCTAGGGCAGAATGAACAAACGACAAAAGTGGCCGTTTCAAATGTTTGATGTACCGGAGGCGGTTGGTGAACACGTCCCGTTATAGGTTCAAAATTATGAATTGAAAATCCGTATGGGAAATTGTAACCGTCCCAACCCACAACGTCAAAAGGATGAGTGGCATACACCACTTCGTGAATCATGCCTTCTTTTTTGATTTTAATTAAAAAATCACCTTTTTCGTCATGTGTTTCCAATTCGTTTGGTAAAATAAAATCACGTTCGCAAAATGGCGAATGCTCTAAATGCTGACCCGATTGGTTTTTATAACGTTTTGGAGTATAAAAAGGAGAATAAGATTCGACATAAAAAAGTCGGTTTTCTTCCGTTTCAAATTCTATTTGGTAAATGATGCCTCTCGGAATAATAAGATAATCGCCATATTCAAAAGGAATATTTCCTAACATGGTTCTTAATTTTCCTTTCCCTTTATGGATGAAAAGCATTTCGTCGGCATCGGCATTTTTGTAGAAATAATTTCGAAGCGATTCTTTTGGAGCGGCCAATCCAATAATACAATCTTTATTGACCATCATGGCTTTTCGGCTGTCGAGAAAATCATTCTCCGGTTTCAATTCAAAACCTTTAAATAGTAATGATTTTATATTTTTTCCGATTGCAATTTTTGGTTCAACCGAATAAGAGTTTAAAATTTCTTTAACCTGAGTTGGTCTGTGAACATGATATGATAATGACGAATGTCCGTGAAAACCTTCGGTTCCAAACAGTTGTTCGTAATAAAAACCTCCGTTAGGTTTTTCGAATTGTGTGTGTCTTTTTTGAGGGAAATCTCCAAGTTTATGATATAATGGCATGGCTTTTCAATTAGATAATTTGTAAATTAGATAATTCGAAAAAGGTGAATTGTGTGAACAGATAATCAGATCAATTTATTATTGACTAATCATCTCAATTCGTTGGTTTCACTCAGGATTTCTCTTGATGAGGAATTGAAGATATTCTAATAAACCTGTCCATTTTGTTTTCATTATAACAAATGTCGTAATTTTTATTGATTTAAATTATAAATCATATCATTTAATAACCGCAAATTAATCTAAAATTTTTGACATTACAACGATATAGTTGTAAAATAATTCAATTTTTTCTCAATTAAAGCAAATTTGAAAAGCAAAAAATTTAACCGCAAAGTCCGCAAAGTTTTTTACTATTAGATTTTATAAAGAAGGGAAAGCTCGCAAAGCTTTGTATTGATTTAGCTTTGCGAGCTTTGCATTTTGACAAAACTTAAAATATTTTAAAAAACTTTGCGGACTTTGCGGTTAAATAATTACGTTTTTCCACAACATTTAAAGAATTGAGATTAGAACAAAAATCCGATACTAAACCAGGTAAAACTTTTTGACATTTCCGGCGACCACGAATGCTTAATTTCGATTGGTCCTATAATTGTTTCAAGTCCGTAGCCTATAGCATAACCAGAATATTTTGGCATAGAAACCCAATCAACAGTCGTAAAAATATCATCACCAAGATTAGCATAATTAGCAGAAATATTAACGTGATTTTTTTTCAATATTTCATAATCAAGCGTCAATGCTGTTTTTATATAACTGTTTCCGGCAATACTTAAAAAATCATATCCGTAGAAATAATTAAAATTGTTGATCTTATTATATCCATATCCACCCAAAATATAATCAAAAAAAGGAACGCTGTCACTGCCAATATTAAATCCGGCATCGGCTTCGATTTTAAAAGTAGCTTTTTTAAATAATCTGTCAACAAAAGCAATTTCTGCCTTTGCTGTAGAAAAAGGTTTGAATTTTCGTGTATAATCTGAAGATGCCAAATAGGTTTGCACATCTGTAGAAAAATATATTCCCGAGTGAGGGAAACTTTTATTATCTAAAGAGTCATATTTTAAATATCCAAAAACACTAAAATAACTGCTTTTTTCGATGATGTTATCTTCATTAGAAAGTGTTGGCGAATTTATTTTCAAGTATTTATATTCAAACCCGCCGCCCATTAAAAATTTTTGTACAAAAATAGTTTGAAAATAAGCCTGATTCGTAACGTCCATAAAGTCAACGTTAATTAAATTTCCTGGACTTTCTGTAATTAAGCTGCTGAAACTATTGGTCACATTTCGATTAAATTGATTTAATCTCGAACGAAATCCAAAACTTATATTAAAACCATTTTCAACATAATAATTAAGATCATATCTAAAATTATCCCCTAAAATAATGTCTAAAGAAGTTACATCATTTTTTAAGAATGTTTTTTTATGTGTAAGATTTAATAAAATTCCGCTTTTATAAAGTCCATCATAATGCAAGCCCAATTTCAAATACGTTTGCGTTGGATTTTCTCTTAATACTAAATCTAAATCATCCTCATTTCCATTTGGTTGTAAACAATAAGAAATCGCACTAAAGTTTTGTGTTGCATCCAGATTATTCATTCCGGCTTTTAAATCATCATAAGTAATAGTACTTTCGGGTTTAAAACGAAGTTTCCCGCGAATATATTCTTTAGTATAATTATCTAATTTATCGCTGTTTATTTTTTTAATTTGAATAGTATCAGAGCTTATTTTTAGCTTTGGTTTTTTATAAAAAGTAGTTTCGTTTGTCAGGGCTTTGATTTTTTCGTAAACAGCAAAAGCAGCTTCTTCACCTTTTCTTATTATTTCTTCACCTTTATCAAATGAAATTACGCCATAATCACGAATGTCGGGTTTTATGTAAACATCTGTGTCTTTGATTTTCTTTTTCATTTTGTCAATCGACTGAAGATTGGTGATTTGTACCAAAATTCTGGTTGCATTTTTCAGGCTTTTTCGGTTCAGTAAATCATCCTGAACATCAACACCAATTATAATGTCTGCACCAAGATTACGAACTTCTTTTATAGGATAATTATTAACCACGCCACCATCAACCAATAATTTTCCGTCGATTTCTACCGGAGTAAAAAGGGAAGGAAAAGCCGCACTTGCCATCATTGCCTGAACAAGATTTCCTTTGTTTAATAAAACTTCTTCACCCGTTTCGATGTTTGTACCAATACATAAAAACGGAGTTGGTAATTTGTTAAAATCGCGAACATGCCTAACATTGCGGGTTAAACTGCTTAATAAATTATAATTGTACATTCCCTTTGAGAGTGCTTCGGGAATACCGACTCTGAAATTACTGAAAGGCAAAACAATGGCATACAATTCATCATTTTTTTTGCCATAAAAGTTTTTAGACGAGCGCGGAATATAATCGTTTATCAATTCGTCAAAATTCGTTTTTTTGAAAATAGAATCAATTTGAGAGGCGTTGTAGCCAGAAGCATAAAGTCCGCCAATTATAGACCCCATACTGGTTCCGCCAATATAATCGATTTTGATTCCGGCTTCTTCCAAAACTTTTAAAACTCCAATATGTGCAAATCCTTTGGCACCTCCACCACTTAAAACCAAACCTATTTTGGGTCTTTTTACGCTGTCTTGTTGTTCCTGCGAAAATATTTGTTGCGAATTAAAAAATAAAAATGCGAGAACTACCAACTGAACAAACCAGTTGGAAATGGAAAAAAATTGTTTTGAACAAGTATTCGTAATGTACAGCTGAATTGGGCGCATAAGAAATAACTAGTTGGTTTTGTAAAAGTCGACAATTTTTTTGGCTTTTGATACTCCTACAACGTCAGATATTTCTTTTTCGGTAGCCAATTTTAATCTTTTAACACTTTTGAAATGTTGTATTAACGTAAGCATAGTTTTTTCGCCAATGCCCGGTATGCTTTCTACAGAAGAATTGAGCGCGGCTTTGCTTCGTTTGTCACGATGAAACGTGATTCCGAAACGGTGCGCTTCGTTTCTTAACTGCTGAATTACTTTTAACGTTTCAGACTTTTTATCCAAATATAACGGAATGGAATCTCCCGGGTAAAATAATTCTTCGAGACGTTTTGCAATTCCGATAATGGCAATTTTTCCTCTTAATCCTAAATCGTCAATACTTTTTAAAGCAGCAGATAATTGTCCTTTTCCTCCATCGATAATAATCAATTGCGGGAGCGGTTCATTTTCATCCAGTAATCTTTTGTAACGACGATAAACAATTTCGGTCATCGACGCAAAATCGTCAGGGCCTTCAACGGTTTTTACGTTAAAATGGCGATAATCTTTTTTGCTGGCTTTTCCATCTTTAAAAACTACGCAGGCCGCAACGGGATTTGTCCCTTGAATATTTGAGTTATCAAAACATTCAATATGTCTTGGTTCTACAGGCAAACGCAAATCTTTTTGCATTTGTGCCATAATACGATTTACATGTCGGTCAGGATCTACAATTTGCAATTGTTTGAGTTGTTCAATCCTGTAAAACTTAGCATTTCTGATTGATAAATCCAGAATTTGTTTTTTATCGCCAAGCTGTGGAACCGTTGTTTTTATTTTTTCTCCCAAATCAATTTCAAACGGAACAATTACTTCTTTTGATAATAAATTAAAACGTTCGCGCATTTCTATAATCGCCAGTTCTAATAATTCTTCATCGGTTTCGTCCAGTTTTTTCTTGATTTCCATGGTATGCGAACGAATGATTGATCCGTGCGAAATCTGTAAAAAGTTCACATAAGCCGCACTTTCATCTGATACAATCGAAAATACGTCAATATTGGTAATTTTCGGATTTACAATTGTCGACCTCGATTGGTAATTCTCAAGAATTTCTATTTTTTCTTTGATTTTCTGTGCTTCTTCAAAATGTAGATTCTGCGCATAATCGTTCATCAAACGCTTAAAATCTTTCATGCTTTCTTTAAAATTTCCTTTCAGAATTTCGCGAATAGCGTCAATTTGTCTTTGATAATCTTCAAACGATTCATGACCTTCGCAAGGACCTTTGCAATTGCCAATATGATATTCGAGACAAACTTTAAATTTACCCGAATTGATATTCGATTGACTTAAATCGTAATTGCAGGTTCTTAACGGATACAATTCTTTGATCAAATCCAGAATTGTATGCACCATTTTGAAATTTGTGTAGGGTCCAAAATATTCAGACCCGTCTTTGACCATTCTTCGGGTTAAAAATATTCTCGAAAAAGGTTCTTTTTTAATGCAAATCCACGGGTAACTTTTGTCATCACGCAACAACACATTATAGCGTGGCTGCAATGTTTTGATCAGGTTGTTTTCTAATAAAAGTGCATCGGTTTCGGTAGGAACAACAATATGTTTTATGGTTACAATTTTTTTAACCAGAACATTTGTCTTTCGGGTATCATGAATTTTATTAAAATAAGAAGAAACCCTTTTTTTTAGATTTTTGGCTTTGCCAACATACAATATTTTATCGTCTTTATCGTAATATTGATACACGCCGGGATTGTCCGGCAAGGTTTGTATTTGAAGTTCTAAAGACGGTTTTTGCATTCTGTTTTTTGTTTCTGAAGATGTCTGAAAAGCGTTCCAAAAACCATTCCGATTTTCATTTGAAGCTTAACATTGATTTAGTTCCAAATTTACGAAATCAAAAGAATAATTTCTATATTTAGATTTTATAATTCATATGAAAAATAACAAGCCCATGATTATTTTTGGCGAACCGGTTTTGCCAGGAGAACATAAAACAATCAACGTTGAAATTGCCCGATTACACACGACTACAAAACTGAATATTCCTATTATTGTACGTCGCTCAAAGCTTGATGGCCCTGTGGTTTTATTCTCTGCAGGAATTCACGGCGACGAAATAAATGGTGTCGAAATTGTACGCCAGATTATTAGCAAGAAAATAAATCGACCAATTCGGGGTACCATAATTTGTATTCCGATTATCAATATTTATGGTTTTGTAAATAAATCGCGAGAGTTTCCTGACGGGCGTGATTTAAATCGTGTTTTTCCGGGAAGTAAAAAAGGTTCGTTAGCAAGTCGTTTTGCGTTTCATATCGTAGCCGAAATTTTACCGATTATAGATTACGCAGTCGATTTTCATGCCGGAGGCGCAAGCAGATTTAACGCTCCACAAATCAGAATTACAGAAAACAACAAGGAATTAAAACTTTTGGCAGATGTTTTTAATGCGCCTTTTACTCTTTATTCTAAAAATATTGGTGGTTCTTTCAGGAATACATCAGAAAAAGCCAATGTGAAAATGTTGCTTTTTGAAGGTGGAAAATCATTAGACATCAATAATGTTATTGCCAACGAAGGTGTGATGGGAGTGAAGCGTTTGCTGAATTATTTGGGCATGCTTGATCCAATTCAGATTGTAGAAGAACCAGAAAGCCCTTCAATTTTTATTAAAAATTCAGTTTGGCTTCGTGCCAAATGTTCCGGTTTATTACACGATTATAATTTGATTGGCAAGTTTGTCACCAAAGGAACAATTTTAGCGATAATCACAGATCCGTTTGGCAAATTTGAACAAAAAGTAAAAGCGCCGCATGAAGGTTATGTAATCAACGCCAATCATTCGCCAATTGTGTATGAAGGCGATGCGATTTATCATATTTCTAAAAATAATCCAGGAGAAGAAGATGCCGACGAATAAAAAAGAACTACGATTACATTATAAAAGTCTTCGGGCAGCACTTTCGCTTGACGAAATTGAAGAAAAAAGTCTGGCTGTAGCCAATGAATTACTGCAATTGCCAATTTGGGATAAAACCTATTATCACGTTTTTTTACCGATAGAAGAACAAAAAGAAGTCAATACAGAATATATTTTGCATTTGCTTTCCGGAAAAGATAAAGAAATCGTTATCTCAAAAAGTGATTTTGAAACCAGAAAAATGTCTCACTTTTTATTGACAGATAATACCAAAATTAAAAAAAACGAATACAATATTCCCGAACCTGTAAATGGTTTGCCGGTTCCGTCTGAAACTATTGAAGTAGTTTTTGTACCACTTTTAGCTTTTGATATTTTTGGAAACCGAATTGGTTACGGAAAAGGTTTTTACGATAAATTTTTAGCAGAATGCAAACCTGAAACCATCAAAATTGGTCTTTCATTTTTTGAAGCCGTAAACCAAATCGATGATGTTTTTGAATCTGATGTAAAATTGGATTATTGTGTTACGCCTGAGAAAATATATACATTTTAAATTTTCACCATATTGTTTTGTAGAGACGCACAGCAGTGCGTCTAACATCCAGCATATCGACAAACCTTGCGTAGACGCACTGCTGTGCGTCTCTACGATATAGATGGTCTAATAAAGAATCAAAAAATAAAAAAATCCCAAATTCCAATTGTTACTAACTTGGAATTTGGGATTTTTTTTATTGAATTTTAAATTTTTTTATTTTACTTCTTTAATTGTCAAAGAATCAATCCAGCCTTCAGTTCCGTCTGTTAATTCTATTTTTTTCCATTGGCCTAAAGTTTCTGTAACGTAAACTTTTGCTCCTTCGTGTAATAAGAAAATAGCTGATCCTGCTTTTTGAGGTTCGCTTCTTACTTCGCTAACTTCAGCAAAAACAATTGCGGGGCGATCATTATCATAATGGTCTTTTTCAGATATTCCAGATGCTATGCTTAATAGTAAAGCAACCAAAAGGACAAACATTCCGATGAAATAAATTCTTTTTGAAACCGTAAGCTGAGAAAAATAATAACCAATAAAACTTAGCAAGAAAGCAAAAGCAATTCCAACCGAAATTACCGCCCAGGTATTATAGGTAAAAATACCGGTAAAATTCTGAATCAGTTTTGCGAAACCTACTTTTGGAACTTCTTTTATTTCGTCAATAGTTAGTTTTTTTGCAAATTTTAAGTTGTTTAAAATTTCAGCATCATTTGGTTTTAAAACCAAAGCTTTCTCATAATTGTAAATAGAAGGTGCTACTTTGTTCAGTTTATAATAAGAATTGGCCAAATTAAAATACAACTCTGCAGATTGCTGTTTGTCTTCTTTAATAACGCTTTCGTACTCCTGAACCGCTTCCTTATATTGCGCTTTTTGGTAAAAAGCATTCCCTTTTTCAAAGCCGTTTTGAGCAAAGAAAACCTGAGAGATTAATAAAAAGAGATATAATATATTTTTCATTTTCTAAATATGTAAAAGATTTTAAACTTTGCGAACTTAAAATCAACGCAATCAAAATCACTTTTCTTAGCGCACTTTGCGGTAAAATTAACTTCGCGGTAAAAACTAAATTTGCGGTTAAAAACCTAAACGATTTGCTTTTCCAATTCCGAAATAATCAAAACAGCCTTATCATAATCCTGCTGAATTGAAGCGCTCGAAGCCGGAGCATAACGCGCAAATTCGCAGTTTTCTGTCAAAACAATAAAACTTTGAACCGTTTCCGGATTTGCATTTCTTGACAATAATAATTCGCGAATATTGTCTTTGCTCATTTCTGAGGTTTCAATATGTAATTTCGCTTTCAGGAAATTGTGCATTGCTTTTTCCAATGCGATATAAAACGGCTCTTTATTGTTAAGCTGTTTCTTGGCTTCAGATAAATATTTCTTCGCCAGTTTATTATTCATTTTGATTCTGTTTCCGGTAACGTCACTATCAATAGCTTCTTTTTTCTTCTTAGCTAAGATAATAATCGGTAAAATCACGAAAGGCAGGAACAATAGTGTATAATATAAATTCGAACCGTAAAAATCATCTTTAGCAATCGAAACCAGATTGGTTTTTGATTTTATGTATTTAAATTGTTCTGTTTTCGAAATCACATTTTTAGACGCGCTTGCTGTTGCGTTGGCTTCTGCCTGCATTGGTCCGTCGAGAACATCAATCATAATTTCCGGAGAATTTATGGTTTTATAAGAACCCGAATTCAAATCAAAATAAGAAAACTGCATTGCTTTTATGGCATATTTCCCTTTGTATTGCGGAATAATGGTGTACTTGTCTGAGATTTTTCCAGACATTCCAGACAATGTTGTGGTTACTTTTTCGTCATGAACAGGATCATACATTTCAAGTGCATTTGGCACCACCGGTTTTGGCAAAGTAAACAGTTTCATGTTTCCGCTTCCACTGGCACTTACATATAAATCAAGACTTTCGCCACTTTTTAAAGTTGTTCTTGAAGGTGTAACCGTAAAATTAAATTTACCAACTGCTCCGCTAAATCCTTCCGGTTTAGTAGCTTCAGGAAGAGGTCTTACATTAATAGTTTTTGCTCCGGCCGAAACTATTTTATTATCATCAGATAAAATCATTTGCCCAAACATATCGCGGCGATTTGTTGGCAATTGAACACCAATATCTAATGAAAGCGGTTCTATTGTTAATCTCCCCGATTTTTGAGGGTATAAGATCGTTTTTTTCAAGACCACAAAATAACATCTCTGACCTTGATAAGTTCCTTCTTCGATCTTTAATTGTTTGATGTCAATATTTTGATTCCAGAAATCATTGTATTTTGGTTTTGCCAGCTCTTTAAAACCGGTAACACCAATATTATTAAAGTACAATTTATAAACTACCGTAATAGGTTCGTTCAAATATGGACTTGTTTTCGAAATTTCGGCAACAAGATTTAAGGTTTCACTTCCGGAACCTTGTGGTCTGTCATTCGGATCTCTTTCCTCGGCAACAGCATTGGTAACCACAATTTTTATAGGTGCTGTTTTGTAGATTTGACCATTAAACTCAATTGTGGCCTGTTTAATAGTTACTGTGCCTTTTTGTGCAGGCTGTAAAATATAAGAGTAAATTTTTTGAAAAGAACTTCGGCCGTTTATCCACGATTGACTCACTTGCTGACTCGGACCTGCAACCACTCTAAATCCTTCAAAATTTGGCTGGTCAAAGTTATCTCCATCAACATTCATAATAAAGTCAATACGAAGTCTTTCGTTAAGTCCAAGCGTGTTTTTGCTTACTTTGGCTTCAAATTGAACTTGAGCCATAAGCCCCTGAAAAGTGAATAGTAATAGAATTAAATATCTTTTCATTAAAATTGTTTAATCGTTTTGGGGTTTAATCGTTTAATTGTTAATATGTTTAATCGTTTTTTTTACCGTTTTATTGTTTAATCGAATTAACAGTTAAACAAATCAACGATTAAACGATTCAACTTAATTTTACCAGTCTTTTTCTGTTTTTCTAGGACTGCCTTTTACTTTTTGAGCATTTACTTTATCCTGAATTTTCTTTTCTTCGTTGTTTACGGCATCTAATAAATTCTGAACACGCTCTTTTGAAATTCCGCCAGGTTGTGGTTTTGGTTCTCCGTTGTTGTCTGATTTATCATCTTTTTTCGGATCATTTTTACCATCTTTTTTGTCCTTGTCTTTATCTCCTTTGTCGTCTTTTTTGTCTTTATCCTTATCCTTGTCTTTATTTTTGTCTTTGTCCTTATCCTTATCTTTATTTTTATCCTTGTCTTTGTCCTTATCCTTATTCTTGTCTTTGTTTTTATCGTTTTTCGGAGGATTTTCTTTTAGTTTTTGTTTGGCGTACGCATAGTTGTAACGCGTTTCATCATCCGTCGGATCATTACGCAATGCTTGTTTGTAAGCTTCCACTGCCTGCGTATAATCTTTCTCTTTCATGAAAACATTTCCTAAGTTATGATAGGCTTTATGTTTGTCCGATTTTGATTTGGAATTTTTAATTGCTTTCGCGTAAGCCAATTTAGCTTCAGACGCCTGATTTTGTCTGTAAATTGTATTTCCTAAGTTATAAGAAGCAACACCGCGTTTTGCGAATTTTGATTCCGAAATTCTATAATTTGCCTCAGCATCAACAAATTTATTCTGCTTATATTCTTCATTACCTTCAGGCAATGTTTTATCTTTTTCCTGAGCCGAAACCGCCAAGGAAACCGTTAGTAAAATATAAAGAAGTAAATTTTTCATTCTAATGTTTTTATTTTTTTGTTTCAATTTTATTAGAAACAATTATTTCTTTTCGTTAAATAAATTCAACTCTTTAATCCAGTTTGTTTTTCTTTCCAAAAGGAAAATGTCTACAAATAACAATAAGAATCCTAAACCAAGAAACCACTGAAACTGCGATTGAAAATCGGCCATTTGCGTAGCTTCAAATTCTGTTTTCTGGATGTTATTCAATGCATTTTTAATGTATTCTAAAACCTCTTTTGTATTTCCGCCATAGACATAACCGCCTTTTGTTGCTTTAGCAATTGATTTTAAGCCTTCCTGATTCAGTTTTGTAATAACAGTTTGTCCGTTTTGATCTTTCTGGTAATTTCTTATTATCCCATTTTCTCTTAACGGAATTGTTCCTCCTTTTTCAGTTCCAATACCAATCGTAATAATTTTCATTCCTAATTTATTGGCTTCTTCCGCAGCAGCAGAAGCGCCTTCAGAATGATCTTCTCCATCAGAAATCAAAATCAATAATTTACTGGTTTTGCTTTTTTCATCGAAATAAGTAGATGATAATCTGATGGCCTCGTCAAGCGAAGTTCCTTGCGATGAAACCATATCCGGAGTCATACTTTGCAGGAACATTTTGGCAACGCTATAATCTGATGTAATTGGTAAAACGGGGAACGCACTTCCTGCATAAGCCACGATTCCAATTCTGTCGCTTCCAAGATTATTAATAATTTGCGAAACCAATTGTTTACTTTTCTCTAAACGGCTTGGTGCAACATCTTCTGCAAGCATACTTTTAGAAACGTCGACTGCAAAAACAATATCAATACCTTCACGTTTTACGGTTTCCATTTTAGTTCCAATCTTCGGATTTACTAATCCGATAATGATACACGCAAGTGCCAAAAGTAAAACGGATAATTTCAATACAGGTTTAAAAACAGAACTTTCAGGGCTTAGTTTTTTAACCATTTCAATGTCACCAAATTCACGTTGTTTTTTTCTTTTCCAATACAAATTGAAAAAGAAAATACACACCACAATTGGCAGTAAGAATAAAAGGTATAAATATTTTTTTTCGTCTAATTCCATATAATTTTTAAATTCCAATCCCAATTATTGTGGGAATAAATTCCAAATTCCAAATTTTTGCCTACTTCATTTTTTTAAAACCCAATTCAATTTGGAATTTGGAATTTTAAAAATTGTAATTTTTTAATTTTGAAAAAATTAAATAAAACTTCTGTAAACTGTATTTCTTAAACCAACTTCTAATAATAATAAAAATGCTGCGAGTAAAACAAAAGGTCTGTATTTTTCGTCGTAATCGTAGAATTTTAATTCCTGGATTTCAGTTGTTTCTAATTTATTAATTGCGCTGTAAATCTGTGCTAACCTGTCGTTGCTTGTTGCTCTAAAATAAGTTCCGTCGGTTTTACGGGCAATACTTTTCATCAATTGTTCGTCGATTTCTACTTTTTGATTTTTGAATAAAAATCCGCCGTTTGGTGCATATGCATACGGAGACAAAGCCATTCCGTTACTTCCCAAGCCAATTGTATATACTTTTATCCCATATTGTTTAGCAATATCTGCAGCTGTTTCCGGCTCAATAAAACCGGCATTATTAACACCATCGGTCATTAAAATGACCACTCTGCTTTTTGCTTTACTGTCTTTAAGGCGATTTACTGCAGTTGCCAATCCCATTCCAATTCCTGTACCGTCTTGTAACAGATTATCGTATTTGATTTCTTTTATCGCCTCCAGAATAATTGGTTTATCGCTCGTTACCGGAGTTTTTGTATAGGCTTCAGAAGCGTATAAAACCAACCCGATCCTGTCATTTGGTCTTTCTTCAACAAAATCTGCAGCCACTCTTTTTAAAGCTTCCATGCGGTTTGGCTTTAAATCTTTGGCAAGCATACTTCCTGAAACGTCAATTGCTATTACAATATCAATTCCTTTTGTTGTTTTAGTTTGATTGCTGATGTCTACTGTTCTTGGTCTTGCTAATGCAATTATCAAAGAACATAAAGCAATAATTCTAAAAACGTATAGACAAGGCTTTAGTTTTGTCCAAAATGACTCACTGTTTTTAAAACCCTGAGTTGAACTCATTTTTAACGTAGCCGATTGCTGATTGCGTTTCCAGAAAAACCAAGCAATTGCAATTGGAATTAAAAGAAACAACCAAAAAAATTCCGGATTTAAAAAAGTTATTTTATTCATTAGTTACTAGCTTTTCTAAGTTCAACAGAATTTAAAATTCGGGTTGTAATATCGTTTGCATACGTATCGCCTTCCTCGTGCAAAATCATGATTTGTTGTAATCCCTGATCTTGCTTGAATAATAAAATCTCGTAATATGCTTTTGCACTTGTTTTATCAACTGGATTTAAAAGCGTCATTGTTCCATATCCTTTTACTCCCTGAACACCTTCATTAGTCTGAAAATCTTCTTGTTTTACAATGATATTATGACCGCCCTGAGCTTCAATTATTTTTAAACTTCCTTCCAGCGCTTTTGCTAAATCAATATCAGTTGGAGTTTTAAATTTACTTGTTGAAACCGTGATGTAAAAATTATCAATCATGCTTCCGTATGCAAAAAGCTGCATTTCCTTAATCAGGGCCATTGCCTCTTTTGGAAGTACTTTTTGAGTATCCATACGTTTTAAAACTTTTGGAGTTTCGATTAAAACACCTGGATTTCCGTATTCACTTTTTACCCATTCTCCTTCTAATAATTCTTTGGTTTTATGACCGATTACATTATCTTTTACATATTTGAAACCTTTTGTAGCAATGAAAAAAGTTGTTGTTGCAGCCAATAAAAAGACAACTGTACCAACGGCAATTGCAATACGTTTGTTGCGCTTTTTCTGTAATTGCAGTTTAATTTGCTTTTGTCTTTGTGCTTCATTCAATAACTGATCTTCTATTTCCTCAGGAACTTCAGTCGGAATTGCGTTATCCAGCGTTAAAATTACTTTCTGGATTTTGTTTCTGTCATCTGTAATTTCAAAATCAAGCGGTTTAGATTTAGCAAATTTCACTAAATCGGCCTGACGTAAAACACGTTCCAGATTCTCAACTGTTTCTGGCGTTAAGGTCATTTTCTTCTTGGTAGAAGCAAGTCTTATTGCCTGAATCAATTCAGAAGTTGTACTTTCCATTGCCGGAATATGAATTGCTTCTTCAATATAATTACGGGCAATATCCGTTAATTCACTATAATATTCTTTGATTTCACCTTTTTGAACCAGTTCTTTTTGCTCTAAGTTGTTCAATAAACTTGTCGCTTTTTCAATTGGTGTTTTATAAACTTCTTCTTCGATTTTTTTCTGTTGACGTTTTTTGACGAACCAGTACACAAAAACACCAATTCCGATAATAACAACTACAAGTAAAACATAAATCCACCAATCGCCAATACCGTTATCAACAGCGGTAATGTCTTTGATGTCGTACATTTTTTGTTGTAATGTATCTACTTTAATGTTATTAACTTCAACTCGAATTGAATCGGTCGAAAAAGGTTTTTTATCAATTAAAATTTTAATGCTCGGAATGGTATATTTTCCCGAATCAAATTGCGTTAAACCATATTTTTTGATCAATTCATAAGTATCATTTTTCTTAACCGTATCAATTGGATAGGATTGAATCACTTCAAGCGGACCAATGTTTTTTAGTTTAGGAAAAACAACTTTCGATTTTGAACTCACAACTGTTTTAAGGGTTAACTTAAATTCAGCTCCAATTTTATTTTTTGTAGTATCAATGCTTGTCTCAATCTGCTTTTGCTGCGCAAAAATAGAGGAGGAAAGTAAAAATAAAAATATGTAAAACTTTAATTTCATTTGATTTTGTTTTCAGATTTTAGTCTAAAACGTATTGCTTAAATATGGAACACGGATGACGCTGATTTAAGCGGATTTTTTATGTGTATAATATTATGAATTTTATAAAATCTATCCCGATAGCTATCGGGACTGCAATCTAAAATTATATTTATCTTGACTTAAAATAACCCAATAATTTTGTTACGTAATTTTCGTCGACTCTTGTGTTTACAACACCGGCTCCGGATTTACTAAAAATATCTTTGAAATAATTGACTCTTTCCTGATAGTGTTTTTCGTAATTCATTCGCACTGATTTCGAACCAGTATCAACCAGTTGAATTTTTCCCGTTTCAGCGTCAAGCATACTTACCATTCCTAAATTTGGGATTTTTTCTTCGCGGATATCATAAACGCGAACTCCTGTAATATCGTGTTTTTTTGAAGCAATTTTTAATGTTTGCTCATAATTTTCAGACATGAAATCGGAAATGACAAAAACGATCGCTTTCTTTTTCTGGGTTCCTGATAAAAACTTTAAAGCAGCGCCAACATCGGTTTTGTTACTTTTTGGTTCAAATTCGATCAATTCACGAATGATTCTCAAAACATGCGAACGTCCTTTTTTTGGCGGAATGTACAATTCAACATTATCAGAAAATAATATTAAACCAATTTTGTCATTGTTTTGTGTAGCCGAAAAAGCCATCGTTGCCGCAATTTCGGTGACGATGTCTTTTTTAAACTGACTTTTTGAACCAAACCCTTCAGAACCCGAGATATCAACCATTAACATCATGGTTAATTCGCGTTCTTCTTCAAAAACTTTTACGTGTGCTTCGTTATAGCGTGCGGTTACATTCCAATCGATGTTACGAATATCATCGCCATATTGGTATTGACGCACTTCGCTAAAAGTCATCCCGCGCCCTTTAAATGATGAGTGGTATTCTCCCGAAAAGATATGATTGCTCAGTCTTTTGGTTTTGATTTCTATTTTCCGTACTTTTTTTAAAAGCTCTTTTGTATCCATTTGATTTGTTTAAAGTTTAAAAGTTTCAAGTTTCAAGTTTGCTTTACAACAACCTGAAACTTGAAACATTAAACAAATTTTTAAGGTACTTCAATCTCGTTTACGATTTTGTTGATAATGTCTACAGAAGTAATGTTCTCGGCTTCAGCCTCATAAGTTATACCAACTCTGTGACGTAGAACATCATGTACAACAGCACGAACGTCTTCTGGAATTACATATCCACGACGTTTGATGAAAGCGTAACATTTTGCCGCATTGGCAAGGTTGATACTTCCACGTGGCGATGCTCCAAAACTAATAAGAGGTTTTAAGTCGGCTAATTTGTATTTCTCTGGGTAACGAGTAGCAAAGATGATATCTAAGATATATTTTTCGATTTTTTCGTCCATGTAAACTTCACGAACCGCTTCTTGCGCACGCAAAATTTGTTCTACAGAAACTACCGGATTTACTTTTTCGTAAGATCCTTTTAAGTTTTGGCGAATTACAAAACGCTCTTCGTCAATTTTTGGGTAATCAATTACGGTTTTCAACATAAAACGGTCAACTTGCGCTTCCGGAAGTTGGTATGTTCCTTCTTGCTCAACAGGGTTTTGAGTTGCAAGTACTAAAAACGGACGGTCTAGTTTGAAAGTTGTGTCGCCAATAGTAACTTGTTTTTCCTGCATCGCCTCTAATAGGGCAGATTGAACCTTTGCCGGAGCACGGTTAATCTCATCTGCAAGTACGAAATTGGCAAAAATTGGTCCTTTTTTAATAGAAAATTCATTTGCCTTGATGTTGTAAATCATCGTTCCGACAACGTCGGCAGGTAATAAATCGGGAGTAAACTGGATACGGCTGAAAGAACCTTGTACCGCTTGAGACAATGTATTTATCGCTAAAGTTTTGGCTAGTCCGGGAACACCTTCTAATAAAATATGCCCTTGTCCTAAAAGTCCGATTAATAGACGCTCGACCATATGTTTCTGGCCCACAATAACTTTGTTCATTTCCATTGTAAGAAGGTCTATAAAAGCACTTTCTCTTTCAATTTTTTCATTTATCGCTCTAATGTCTAAAGTCGTTGTATTTTCTTCCATATAAATATTTTTAAAACCTTTTTTAAAACGCTGATTTTTATGTCTAACTTTTGAGAGTGCAAATTGAATATTTTTTGAGAAGTAAGATGTTAAAGAATGGTTAAAACTTCGACCAAAGACCTAATTTTAAGGACGAATTGGGAATCTATTTTTATATTTTTAAGAACTTTGGTCAATATGTTTTATAAAAGCATATTTATTACCAAAAATAACGCAATAAAACCATGAGCAAAACAGCATTATCGCCCATAATTTCGGGTACTATGAATTGGGGAGTATGGGATAAAAACCTTACAACTAAAGAAATGGAAAACATGATACAAATTTGTATCGAAAACAAAATTACTACTTTTGATCACGCCGATATTTACGGAGATTATACCACCGAAGCAGATTTTGGAAAAGCATTTCACGCCAGCAAGATTTCGCGCGAAAAATTACAGTTAATTACCAAGTGCGGAATTCAGATGATTGCTGAAAAACGTCCGGAGAACAAAATCAAACATTATGAATATTCGAAAGAGTATATTATTTGGTCTGTTGAAGAATCTCTGAAGAAATTAAAAACAGATTTTATTGATGTATTTTTATTACATAGGCCAAGTCCGTTAATGCAGGCAGATGAAATTGCAGAGGCTGTTGAGAAATTAAAATCGGAAGGAAAAATTATTGATTTTGGACTTTCAAATTTTACGAGTTCTCAAACCGAATTAATTCGCCAGAAAACAGAAGTGAGCTATAATCAGGTGCAGTTTTCTGCAACTCATTATGAAGCAATGACTGACGGAAGTTTAGATTATATGCAAACGCACAAGATTTGTCCGTTGTCGTGGAATCCGCTTGGAACTGTTTTTAGAGAAGACACCAAGAAAACACGTCGTTTAAAAAAATTACTTTCAGAATTGGTTCAAAAATATAGTTTTGGTTCTGATACACTTTTATTGGCCTGGATTTTAAAACATCCTGCTAAAGTTGTTCCAATTGCAGGAACTGTTAATGTTGCCAGAATTCAATCTTTGATGAAAGCAGTTGAATTAGAAATGGATAAAGAAGACTGGTTTGCAATCTGGACAGAAAGTATGGGCGACGATGTGCCTTAAATAATGCATTTCTGAAAAATGATACACTTAGAAAAATTTGATAAAAAACACTATACTGAATTGATAGATTCGGTAAAAAATGCAAAGGATTTAATGCAGTTTGGCGGCCCGGAATTTACTTTTCCCTTAACGGAAGAGCAAATTAATAAAACACTTTCTGATAAAAACAGAATTGCTTTTAGAGTTGCCAATTCTTCGGATGGAAGTACTATTGGACATGGTCAAATTTATTTTAATAACGATTCTGCAAAGCTGGGTCGAATCCTGATTATTGATCAAAACCAAAGGGGAAAAGGAATTGGAGAGCAAATGATAATCTTATTAGTGAAATTCATTCTTGAAAATAGAAAAGAAACACACATTGAATTGAACGTTTTTGATTTTAATATTGGCGCAATAAAGTGTTATGAAAAAGTCGGTTTCAAAATGAATCCTGATAAAAAACTATTAAGAGAGGTTGATGGTGAAACCTGGACGGCGGTGAATATGGTGTTGAATTTAGAGGAATGGAATAATAAAAATTGAGAACTAAGAAATATTTGCCACAGATTACAAGATAAAAATGATTTTTTCATCTGTGAGAATCTTTTCATCTGTGGCAAAAAACAATAAATAAAATGAAAAAAACAGTTTTAATTACTGGTGCCACAAGCGGAATTGGAAAAGCCACCGCACAAATAATGGCAAAAAATAACTATAAAATTATCCTTTGCGGAAGACGTAAAGAACGCTTAGAAGAACTTGAAAAAGAACTTTCGGCTTTTACAGAAATACATTCCTTAAGTTTTGATGTTCGGGATAAAGAGGCGGTTTTGAAAAACATCAATTCATTGCCGGCAGAATTTTCAGAAATTGATGTTTTAATAAATAATGCGGGAAATGCGCATGGTTTAGATCCTATTCAAACGGGAGATTTGGACGATTGGGACGCGATGATTGATATTAATGTAAAAGGTCTTTTGTATATTTCAAAAGCTGTGATTCCGCAAATGACAGCAAGAAAATCGGGGCATATCATCAATATTGGTTCAACTGCCGCAAAAGAAGTTTACCCTAACGGAAATGTATATTGTGGAACAAAACATGCTGTTGATGCTATTACTGCCGGAATGCGAATAGATTTGAATCCGTTTGGCATTCGCGTAGGCGCAATTCACCCCGGAATGGTCGCAACAGAGTTTAGCGAAGTACGTTTTAAAGGTGATGCAGAAAGAGCTTCGAATGTATACAAAGGATTTGATCCGTTGCAAGCTGAAGATATTGCAGATATTATTCATTTTGTGGTTTCAAGACCGTATCACGTAAATATTGCCGATTTGATGGTAATGAGTACGGCGCAGGCATCGTCGACAATTGTGAAAAAAAATATCTAATTTATAGATTTAAAATTCTTAAAGAAGCTCATAATATCAAGTCCCAGAGGGACATTATATTTATAGATGTTTGTAAATTTATTCGATAGAACCCCCAGCGAGGTGAAATATTTGAATATGATTATATAGAAAGTCTAATATCGCTCCTCTGGAGTTTTTTTATAGAGGTATGTTAATTAGCTATAAATATAATGCTCCGCTAGAGCATTATTATTGTCAATAAAATAATCTGGAATTTTAGACTTCTTAGAAAATTAGATTAATTTAGAAATCTGAAAGTCAATATTCTAAGAAGTCTAAAAATCTAAGCCAGTCTAACAATCTAAAAGAATGATCAACAAACGTCTTTTAATCAAAAACTTACTCGCTCATAATGACGAGAGCAGTTTTTATGATAAAAAAAGACAGTTGAATTTGCATACACGAGAAGGAAAAGGGAAATTTTTGAAACACATTTGTGCGTTATCAAATTCAAACCCAACCAATAATTCTTATATCGTGGTTGGTGTTGAGGATCAGGATAATGAAATAGTTGGCGACGATTTCTTTGACGATAGCCGAATTCAGAATCTCGTTAATGCCTTTTTAGAAAATCCACCAAAAATTCAATACGAAAACGTCCCATTCCCAAATCTTCCAAAAGACAGAGTAATTGGATTGGTAACTATTAAACCTAAAAACAAAGTTTCTTATTTCAAAAAAGGAATTCATACCATTCTCCCCAATAGTGTTTTTATTAGGCGAGGCAGTAATTCTATTCCGTTTGAAGGTGAAGTAGAGAAGAATTACCAAAATACAGAAACTGTTATTGGAATCGAAAATAGTTCGCGCAACAGTATTCAATATACTCTTGATGGCGTCATCGATTTTATGAATTTCAGACATAAGGATATGTCGCCCAAATATTATGTTTTTAAGGAATTATTTGTAATTTGCTGGGCGGGAGTTCCTAAAAAGTCCCGTGATAAAACCTTTCTTTCCCGCGTTGATATCGAATTAATCAACGAACAAATTAAACTTTTTTATTCCGCTCAGGATGTTGTTACAATTGTTTTTGATGATGATAGTTTTACAATAACCGAATATGTTCCGTTAGGATTAAATGACAAAACGAGTTATTATCCTCTGGAAGAGCAAACGATTCGGTTTTTTGACAACGGTTATTATAAAATCGATCGTAAAATGCTTTTCCAGCCTCCTGAATTCAACAGACCAATGCTTTTTCATATTTATAATTCGAATATGGCTTTGCTTCAAAAACTGCAAAAAGGTTCTGTTTTATCTGAACGGGAACTTAAAGATTTAGAAAATCTTCCTTCGACTTTTATGATTTGTTATTTGAATGGTTTTGATGATGCAAAACAAAAATTAATTGATTCAAAATTGCTTTTAAAACCTTTTTCGCAAGTTTATTTATCTTTTAAAGAAGCACTAAGAATTTTGAGAAAGATGAAATATGATTTTCAGGAAGGTTCGAAATAAAGGTTCAGAGGTGCAAAGTTACAAAGGTTTTCTCGTAGAGACGCACAGCAGTGCGTCTAACTCAAAGTGATTATTTTTTGAATTACATCCAGATTTAGCCAAATTTGTTTTCTTCAATTATAGATATTTCAAATATTTACTGACTTTGTCATAAGGGAAAAGTATTTCTTTTGGGCCATCAGCATACGAAGCAGCTTCATAAGAGTTGTAATATAAAAGCAAACCTTCTTCGGTATAAAAAATATTTTGTGGCAGGTGAAATTTATCATTTTCGAACATTAAGCCAGTTGCATTAATATTTGATTTTGATGGAATTTTATATTTCTTGCGGAATTCCTTTTCGGCGAAAGCCTTAAATTCCTTTTCATTTTTAAAAATCTGATCATTAAAAATGGTTTTTCCAGTTTTCGGATTAAATAATAAAGAGCGATATCCCTGATATCCGTGAGCGCCTCCGGTAAAAGTGTAATGATCTAGTTTAATATTTATAATCTGGTCGGATTCAAATTCTATGTTTCCTTTAATTTTTCCTTCCCATCCAAATGTTTCGTTGGGGAATTTTTCATGCATTTCTTCGTAAGAAGCAATAAATGAAGTAGCCAATGTGTTGTAATCATTTAGTTTTAGAGGTTCTTCTCCAAAATAAACAATTTCTTTTATTACTAAAAAGAGTTTTTTATTTATGCTGTCTGCAACGACAGGAATATTTTTTGCAATAGGAATATCAATCGTAATTTGAGGGAAATCGATTTTACATGGTATGGTAGATTTTTTTTCAAATGTTTCATTTTCAAATGAAAGCCCCTTGTTACAACTAGTGAATAATAGAAACAAGAAGACTAAAAAACTATACTGTTTCATATCTAAAAGTGTTAATTATATACAAAGGTAAGAAGTTGTATCAGGATTAAAATAAATTAAACGGTAAATTTGTAATCTAAAACAGAGTTTAAAATACGTAACTATATGAAATTCAATACTAAAGTAATACATGGTGGTCAACATCATGATCCAAGTACAGGAGCTGTTATGCCTCCGGTATATCAAACTTCAACTTATATTCAAACAAGTCCGGGACAACCCTTGGGCGATTATGAATATAGCCGTGCATCGAACCCAACTCGTACAGCATTAGAGAATGCTTTGGCAAGTATTGAAAATGGTTCTCGCGGATTGGCTTTTTCATCTGGATTGGCGGCAACAGACTGTATTTTAAGAGGATTTAAAGCTGGAGATGAAGTCATCGCAATGGATGATTTATATGGTGGAACTTATAGAATGTTTTCGAGAATTTATAAAGATTCAGGTATTAAATTTCATTTTGTTGATATGACTGATATTGCAAAATTGAAATCATTAATCAATGAGAATACAAAATTGATTTGGGTTGAAACACCAACAAATCCTTTAATGAAACTGGCTGATATTGAAGAAATTTCAAAAATCACCAAAGAGAAGAAAATTTGGCTTGCTGTTGATAATACTTTTGCAACGCCTTATTTACAAAAGCCTCTGGATTTGGGAGCCGATATTGTAATGCACTCTGCTACAAAGTATTTAGGAGGACACTCTGATGTAATAGCGGGAGCTTTAATTGTAAAAGATGAAGCTTTAGGAGAACAATTGCATTTTCAGCAATTTGCAACCGGTGCAACACTTGGTCCAATGGATAGTTTTTTGGTTTTAAGAGGAATTAAAACGCTTTCATTAAGAGTTCAAAGACATTGTGAAAATGGAGAAAAAGTGGTTGAATTTTTAAGTAACCATCCAAAAATCAAAACAGTTTATTATCCTGGATTACCGAGTCATCCGTTTCATGAAATTGCAAAGAAGCAAATGAAAGCTTTTGGCGGAATGGTTTCTTTTACATTTGTTTCGGGTAAAAAAGAAGATTCGATTGCGTTTTTAGAGAAATTGAAAGTGTTTACTCTGGCAGAATCTTTAGGTGGAGTTGAATCTTTGGCCAATCACCCGGCTTTAATGACGCACGCTTCTATTCCTGCTGATAAGAGAGCCGAAGTTGGTATTACCGACGATTTGGTTCGATTGAGTGTTGGTATTGAAGATGCAGAAGATTTAATTGCTGATATAGAGCAGGCTTTAGCATAAAAATTATCACAAATAAAAAATCCCAAATTCCAATGTTAATCATATTTTGGAATTTGGGATTTTTTTTATTTTGAGATTTCTTTAAAATTCTAAATACATAATGTATCCTACGTTGAACCAAACCTGAGAATCGTTTGATTTATTTTCTTTATAAATATCTTTGTTTGGATTTAAACCATCAACCCAGTCAGAATTGAATCCTTGATAACGAATATCAAACATTAAATCGCTCATTTCAGTTAGTTTGTAATGAACTCCAACCCCGGTAACTACAGATAATACAACGCCATTTTCGCTAGAAAAACCATAAGGGCGGCCATCCGAAGGAGTAAGGTATTTTGCAAAAGTTGTTGAAGGAAGTCCTAATTGACCCAATCTTGATCCTACTTTTGTAGAATAATAACTTGCCTGAAATCCTAAACTTAAATAAGGACTAAAGCTGCCAACTGAGTTTTCGAAGTCATGAATTTTTATAAAAGAAAATTCTAATTGAGATCCAAGGTTTACTAAAGTTGTACTTCCTTTCATCGCTCTTAGATGTTGGACAAGTCCCTTTTGTTCTTCTCTATCCACCCATTGACCATAATGCTCAAGATTGGTTTTGTTAAAAGATAATTCAGATCTAACTTTAAAATGTTCTGTAAAGAAACTTTCTCTGTTATTATTTGCAGAAAAGTTAATAAAGTGAACTAATCCTACACCAAAACCTGAGTTACCAACATTGGTTTTCATATCGTGGCGTTCTCCAAAATCAGATTGAAAAGATACAGGTCCGAATATTATTCCTACTTCTTGTGCTAAATCAGATTGAGCAAAGGCAGTTGTAGTGATTCCTAAAAAGGCGAATAATGTGAGTACTATTGGTTTAAGCATGTTGTTTGGGCTTTCAAATCTTGGCAAATATATAAAAAACATGTACGATTCAAAATATAAAATTAACGTATTAAAAAATAAGTAACAAAATACTTAATTTGTTAACTTTAATTGTGATGATTTGAATTAAATAGAGATGTGGTAAATGCTATATTTAGGAATGTTTGAAAATTATATAATTCACTCTTTAGAATTAAAAAAAATAACATTCGGTTAGCATTTTGTTATATCTTTGTTTGTTAAAACGAAAACGTTTTCTTAAACGTATTTTCTTGTTTATTGCGCTAAAATTTAAATATTTACTTGAATAATTTATTTCAAAATGGAACAAAAAATTAATGAGTTTATGGCTCTAGTCGAGTCAAAAAATCCAAACGAGCCAGAATTTCTTCAAGCCGTTAGAGAATTTGCAGAAACGGTAATTCCATTTATTGCAGAGCGAAAAAAATATGATGGAAAAAACTTACTTCTTAGAATTGCTGAGCCAGAACGTTCTATAATTTTTAGAGTTCCATGGGTAGATGACAAAGGGGAAATAATTGTAAACAGAGGTTTTAGAATTCAAATGAACTCTGCAATTGGGCCATACAAAGGCGGAATCAGATTTCATCACACTGTAAACCTATCAGTTTTGAAATTCCTTGCTTTCGAACAAGTTTTCAAAAATAGTTTGACGACACTTCCAATGGGTGGTGGAAAAGGTGGTTCTGATTTTGATCCTGAAGGGAAATCTGATGGCGAAATCATGCGTTTCTGTCAATCGTTTATGACAGAATTATGTCGCCATATTGGTCCTGATTTAGATGTACCTGCCGGAGATATTGGTGTTGGTGCAAGAGAAATTGGCTATTTATTTGGTCAATATAAAAGAATAAGAAATGAATTTACAGGGGTTTTAACCGGTAAAGGACTTGCATATGGTGGTTCATTAATACGTCCTGAGGCTACAGGATACGGAGTTGTTTATTTTACAGATCAAATGTTGCGCACTATCGGACATGAGATTAAAGGTAAAAGAGTAGCAATTTCAGGATTTGGAAATGTGGCTTGGGGAGTTGCTTTAAAAATAAATGAATTAGGCGGGAAAGTAGTTACTATTTCCGGACCTGATGGATACATTTATGATGAAGAAGGAATCTCTGGAGAAAAAATCGAGCATATGGTAGAGATGAGAGCAACCGGTGATAACAGAGCCGAAGTTTATACTAAGAAATATCCAAAAGCTGTTTTTCATAAAGGAAAAAGTCCATGGGAAGTAAAAGTTGATATCGCTATTCCGTGTGCTACTCAAAACGAATTGACAGGCGAAGATGCTAAAAAATTGATCGATAATGGTGTTTTATGCGTAACCGAAGCTGCAAATATGCCTTCAACATTAGACGCTATAAAATTATTCCTGGATAATAAAGTTTTATTCGCACCAGGAAAAGCTGCAAATGCTGGTGGAGTTGCTGCATCTGGTCTTGAAATGACACAAAACTCAATTCGTTTAAACTGGACAAGCGAAGAAGTAGATTTGAGATTAAAAGATATTATGGTTGGAATTCATAACCAATGTAAAAAATACGGAATGGGCGAAGATGGCTATGTAAACTACGTAAAAGGAGCAAACATTGCCGGATTTGTTAAAGTTGCCGATGCTATGCTTGCGCAAGGTGTAGTATAATTTTTAAATACAATTTTCAAAAGCCTTCATTTTTCGTAAAGTAAGATGAGGGCTTTTTTATTTTCACCACCAATTCACGAATTTGTTTTTTTTCAAATAATGAAATAATTCGTGAAATCGTGGTGGATAATTATAAGGAAAATCATTTTATACAGAACAAAATTCAAATACTTTGGTTTGTAGTATATTTGCCTATCCGAATATATTTAATATGATGAGAAGGTTTCTGTATATTTTGTTTTTTATTTTTATGCAATTAAGTTTTGCACAGAATACTTTATCGTGGCAAGGTTATTTTTCATTTAATGAAATAAAAGATATTTCAGAAAGTTCAACAACTGTTTTTGCTGCTTCAGAAAATGCTTTGTTCTCTAAAAGCAATATTTCAAATACTGTTAAAACAACCACTACAATTGATGGACTTTCGGGACAAACAATTTCGGCAATATATCATAGTGAAACTTTCAAAAAGACAATTATAGGTTACGAAAACGGGATGATCATTGTAATCAATGAAACTGACGGAAGTATAATAAAAAAAGTCGATATCATTAATAAACAATTGGCCGCCAATATTAAAAAAGTCAATCATTTTATGGAATATAATGGCTTGATTTATGTTTCATGTGATTTTGGTATTGTACAATTTAATTTAACTACTTCTCAGTTTGGTGATACTTATTTTATAGGCGATAACGGAGCCGAAATTAGTGTAAAACAAACCGCATTTTTTAACGGATTTATTTACGCAGCAACTTCCAGCGGTATTCGAAGAGCAAATAGTACAAGTCCTAACTTAATTGACTTTAATCAATGGGGCATTGTAAATTCCGGCGACTGGTCAAGCGTTGAAGCGCTGGATACAGAACTTATTGCAATTAATTCAGTTGGATATATTCATCGATTTAATTCAAATACATTTATTGGGTTTTTACAGCTTTCGCAGCCTTCTGCGGATATGAAAGCAGAAAATCATAATTTGTTTATTACAACCGCAAATACGGTTTATGTTTATAATAACAAAATGGTTTTAAATCGTCAAATAACCAATACTCAGGTTTTAGATAATACCTTAAGTTTTAGTTGTGCAACTGCTGTTGGAGATGTGATTTACATCGGGACAAAAGAAAACGGATTATTTTCTTCAACTCTTTCCGGGAATTCAGCTTTCGAAAATATAACACCAATTGGGCCGGTACGAAACAATATTTTCTCATTAGATGTTAGTCCAAACAGTGTTTGGGCTGTTTATGGAGATTATGATTTGAGTTATAATCCTTATCCTTTAGATAGTTACGGTATTAGTAAATACAATACTTCAGGCTGGTTAAATATTCCTTACGAAGATGTTTTTGATGCAAAATCAATGTCTCGTGTTATTATTAATCCGAATAATGACAATCAGGTTTATGCAAGTTCCTTTTTTTCAGGTCTATTAAAATTAGAAAACGATACTCCGACTATTTTATATAATGAAAAAAACAGCAGTCTGGAAAGTTTAAAAGTTGATAATTATAATGTTGTAGACATTCGTGCCAACGCAACAGCTTTTGATAAATCAGGAAATTTATGGATAACAAATAGCCGGGTTAAAAATGGTTTGAAAGTTTTAAAAACAAACGGACAATGGGGCAGTTACTCGCTGGCAACGATTCTTAATAATGTTGAAAACAATTCTTACGGCGAGCTTGTTGTAGATAAAAATAATACAAAATGGATCGCTACTTACAGAGAAGGAATAGTCGGTTTTAACGAAACTACCAATACCTTTAAAAAAATGACTTTTGGTACCGATGTTGGGAATTTACCTTCTGTAGATGTTCGTGCATTGGCTGTTGATACTAAAAACCAGTTGTGGATTGGAACCACAAAAGGATTAAGGGTTTTGTCAAACGTGAGTAGTTTTCAAACAGAAAGTCAGTTAACGGCAAATGCAATCATTATTATAGATGATAATCTGGCTCAGGAATTATTGTATGAGCAATTCATTACTTCGATTGTGGTCGACGGAGCCAATAATAAATGGATTGGAACTTCAGATTCGGGAGTTTTTATGGTCTCACCAAACGGCCAGGAAACGAAATATCATTTTACTATAAATAATTCACCTTTACCAAGTAATACCATCAACGATATAAAAATCAACAGTACAACCGGAGAAGTTCTTATTGCAACCAATAAAGGATTAATTTCTTTTGGCGGTATTGCAACAGGTGCCAACGAAGATCTGAATAGTGTATATGTATACCCAAATCCGGTACGTCCGGAGTTTACGGGAACTGTAAAAATTGCAGGTTTGCTGGATAAAGCCAATGTAAAAATTACCGATATTACCGGAAGTTTAGTTTACGAAGCAACTTCGGCAGGAGGAACAATTGAGTGGGATACAACAGCTTTTGGAAGATATAAAGTGGCTTCTGGCGTGTATATGATTTTTATTTCTGCTCAGGACGGTGGCGAAACTAAAGTGAAGAAAGTAATGATAATTAGATAATGTGGAAATGGAGATAATTAGATAATTATTTGGACTAAATAATCTAATTAATGACTACAATCAAAAGTCTAATATATTAAGAAGTCTAATAATCTAAAATCTAAAATCTAAATTGTTAGTCAAAACCAAAGCAATTGTTATTTCAGCATTAAAATTTCAGGAAAAAAGTTTGATCGTAAAATGTTTTACTCTTTCAAGCGGACTGAAATCTTATTTTGTGCGTGACGCTTTTTCAAATCGAAAAACCAGTCAGAAGATTGCTTATTTCCAGCCATTTTCGATTTTAGAAATTGAAGCTGTTCATAAGAACAAAGGCACGCTTGAAAATTTAAAAGAAATAAAAACGGCAGTTCCTTTTCAAACCATTCATACCGACATTGTAAAAAGCACTATTGTAATGTTTCTTTCAGAAATGCTGCATCATTCTATTCAGGAAGAAGAAAAAAACGAATCACTTTTTGAATTTTTAGAAAGCGCCTTAATCTGGTTTGACCATCACGACGAAGTTTCCAATTTTCATTTAATCCTACTTTTAGAGGCAACAAAATATTTGGGTTTTTATCCGGATGTTTCCGAAATTGATTTGCCTTTTTTTGAAATGAACGATGGCGTTTTTACACTTTTTCATGGAATAAATGCCTTAACGGAGCATGAAACAAATCTGTTTAAAAAATTAATTGACCTAAAATTTGACAACGATCAAAGGGTATTTCATGTGGTTGAAAGACAAGTCTTACTAAAAGTTCTAATTGAGTATTATAGTTTTCATTTAGAGGGATTTAAGAGGCCAAAATCACTAGATGTTTTGAGGGAAATTTTTTCTTAATTAAAGTATAATTTATATATATTCGCAAACGATTAGTGAGATCAAAAATTTGCCCATACTTAATTTATTAATTTTATAAGCTAACAACTATGAAGAAAATTACTTTTTCGATTATTTTGCTTTTCTTAGTTGCCTTTTCGGCGACTGCTCAAAGAAAATACGATGAAATAATCACAACAGAGAACAGTGTACAGGATATTGTTCAAAACGAAATAACAGGAATTGTTGTTTTTAAAGAAGGTGGAACTGTAAAAGGTTTAGATCCTGAAACAAAAAAAGTTGTCTGGACTTTAACGAAAGAAGATTTTGGAACAATTACGTCTAAAGATATATTAACTGATCCAGATTTTGGAAACATGTTCAAAGACAAAAGAGACTTAACAACCGTTTCGGGAAGTCCTTATGTTGAAGCTTATATCAATTCAAAGTATTTAATTATCAATACAGATACAGGAAAAGTTGTTTACAATTCTTCTAAAGAATCTTTCTGGGTATTTCAATCAGATTTTATTCCTGAAACTAATGAATATCTTCTTACTTTGAAAAAAGACGGAGATATGGCAATTGCTTTATTGGATATGGCTACAGGAGAACTTAAATGGACTACAACTGTTGACAAAGCAAAAGCAATGATTAGTTTTTCTTTGAAATTATCTGCTAATACCAACAAAGCAAAAATTCACGGAAATACTGTTTATTATTTACTTTACGGTAATTTATATTCTTTTGATAAAGAAACTGGAAAATTAAACTGGAAAGCAGCTGAAGAATATACAAAATTCTATGAAACTCAAAATGACAAAAATATTGTTGTAGTGAACGCTGCAGGTTTATTTTCTAACAAACAATATTTAAATGTTTTAAGTACAGATGACGGAAAAAGTATCTGGAAAGAATCTATCAAAACAAAACAAGTTGTTTATTTAGAAGATTGGGGAACAAAATTATTGGTGGCTCACAACAGTGGATTTAACTTTTTTGATTTAAAAACAGGAGAAAAAATCTGGAAAAAAGATGCACGTGGAGATGGTTTGAAAAGAGTAATTCCTATCGATCAGGATTTCTTGTATGTTGCAGAAAATGAAATGATGCTAATCAATAAAGACGGAGAAAAACTTTGGAAAAAATTCATCGAAATTTCTGATGACAAAGAAGATCCAATTTATTACTTAGGTAAAGTAGGTGAAAAAGTAATGTACTTAACTGGTACTTACGGAAACATGGTTGATTACAAAACCGGAATTAAACTTTGGAAACGTAACATCAATTTTGATAAAAGCCGTCCGGTTTTACCAACTTACGACGAAGCAACAAATTCGTATTTAGTTTACAACGACGAAAAATTATACAAATTTGATCCAAGCATCAGCGATAAACCAGAGCCGTTTGCTAAAGTAAACATCAAAAAAGAAAAAGAATTAAACAGTATCGAATTATTCCCTTGGGGAGTTGTTCTTTCCGGCCCAGTTGAAGTAATGGGAGTTAATCTGGACGGAACTGTAAAATACCACCACGTATACACACAACCAGGCGAAGGAACAAGACGTTTACTTAAAAGTGCTGCCATTGCAGGAAGTATTGGTTTAGGAATTGGTTCTGGAGTAAGTGCTATACAAGGTTCTGAATTAACAATGACATATCGTGATTCTAACGGAAACATGAGATCTACTGTTGTTAGAGAAGAGAATTCATCAAAAATGAAACAATCAAGAGATATGGCAGCTGGTTCAGCAGCTTTGGGATTGGTAGCGGCTAAATTTGACAAACGTTTCAACGCAATGAAACAAAACAGAGATTACTCTTATATTTTTGCAAAAGCAGATACAGGAGAAAAAATATTAGTTAAAGTGAATAAAGCTGACGGAGTTGAAGTTGACAAAATTATCTTCAACAACAACAAACCACTTTATGAAATAGATCCTGCGACACAAAACATTTTTTATGTTTCGGACAAGTCTATTCAAATCTTCAACAAAAAATAATAATAAACATATAAAAGCCATCAGGATTTACTTCTGATGGCTTTTTTTTTGCCTATGAAAAAAACTTTACTCTTTATTATTCTGCTTGTAATTACCTCAATTCAGGCACAAGAAAAAATAAATTCAAAAAAGAAGAAATTTTATATACCCGTAATTAAATATTCAGAATTTCCTGTTCTTGATAATGCTCTAACGCAAACCACTTTTTATCAAATGGATAAAGAGTTGATTCAAGAGGAGATTATTTTAAAGAAAAAATATTTTCACATAGATGGTTTTATAAAAGATCCTGCAAACGGAAAACTAAAAATTTTCTTGACCGTTTCGTTGCCTAAGTTCAATGCAACGAAAGTAGATAGTACATTTGATAAAAAAAGAAATAGCTGGGAATTTCAGGTTTATTCTAATTATGATGTAAGAATAAAAGTGGATGCTAAGTGTGGAGATAAAATTTTATTTACTCAGGATTTTAATAGTACGGAATCACATATAGTTGGAGGTATGTACGAAAAAGGTAAGGTGAAACTTGCTGTTGAGCTAAGTAATAAAAGAAGTGCACAAGCTGAAAAAGACGGTGATTATACAGCAGAAGAATTAGGGATAGATCATATCATTTTTAGTTCTGTCGACAGAATTCAGAATTTTCTAAATTATAAATTGGCTTATTATGTAGACGAGGCCAAAATAAAATTTGAATTTGTAACTTCTAAAGGGCATTCTGAATACAACCAGATGTTGGCATTTGAGAACGAAATAACGGCTCAGATGGAAAAAGTGACCCTGGAAAAAGGTTTAGATGAAAAGTTGCTGACACCACATTTGCAATATCTGGAAAGCTTGCTGGTTAAATATCCTCCTTCGCCTGCAAACGAAAATATACGCTTTATCGTAACCAACAATTTGGCAGAGACCTATTTTTTACTTGAAAACAAAGAAAAAGCATTACTATATGCTAATTTATTAGTCGAGAATGATAAACAGGATTCAAGAGGATCTTCGATTATTAAAAAAGTAAATAATGGTTATTTTGCCGATAAAAAAATAAGAAGCCATACCACCCGTTTTGCCGATCTTAAAAAATTAGGTGTTCAAATTGCCGAAGAAAAAGAGGAAAGAAGATTAGCTTTCTTTGAAAAAATAGCGCAACAGGATGCAGAGTGGGAAGTTGAAAAAGCAGCCAGAGAGGCAAACGTTGAGAAAGCAAGAATGCAAAGATTTAATATGCTCGATTCAATACCTTACCAGTTAAACGCTAATTTATTGGCCAAAGTGGTTGCTAATTTAGGAGGAAGCGATGCACTAAAGAAAGTCGAAAAAGCACATTTGTTTTCTAAACTTAAAATTGAAGGAAATAATGTGTCTCAAACAGAAGAAAAATGGGCAACTAACTCTAATTATCTTCTTAGAAAAAAAATGCCTGAAAGCTATTATGAGATTGTAAACGGAGCCGAAGCATGGAGCCACGACGATCGCGAAAGCGGCTTGAATGCAAAATGGACAAAATTAACAGCTTATGATTTTGGTAATTTGTCTAAAAATGTAGATTTAATCAACTTTCTTACCGATTTAAGACTTGATTTATGGAATAATTTTGAAGTTTTACCAGATGAAATGTACGAAGGAAAAATGTGTTACCATCTTAATTATTTTGAGAAAACGTTAAGCACAGGTAACAGAACAATTCCTAAAACAGATTATCACGTTTTTATTGATAAAGAAAATTTCAATATCGTTTCTACTGAAAAAACAGAATTTGATAATGGAAACAAGAGCTTTTTCGAGAAAAAACTTTTTGGAGATTATCGTCCGGTTGCAGCATTAAATTCTGGGAAAATACCATACAAAATCAATTATGAAATTGAAGATTTTAACGGAGAAACCATTTTTCAGGAACAAAGGGAGAAAATTGAAATTAATCCTGTTTTTGGAAATAGAATCTTTATGAAAGAAGTATATTTCGGCGGATTTAAATAATTGTTACCATCCTGTTACGGATATTTAGAATCGATTAGTTTTTGGTTTATTTGCTCAGCGTTTTGAGAATAATACCGGAAACTAATCGATTTTTTTGTTTTTGCACCTGTTATCTCAACAAAAGTTTGTGAAATTTCGAGAAATTGGCGGTCAATAATTCAAAATTTCTTACTTTCGCACCTCGTTTAAGAAAAGGATAAAATGAGTACAAAATTTACTGAATACAAAGGACTTGACTTGCCAACAGTGGCGTCAGAAGTTCTTGATTTTTGGAAGAAAGAAAATATATTTGAAAAAAGTGTAACAACCCGCGAAGGCGCAGAGCCTTATGTGTTTTTTGAAGGTCCACCTTCAGCAAACGGATTACCGGGAATTCACCACGTGATGGCACGTGCAATTAAGGATATTTTTTGCAGATATAAAACTCAAAAAGGTTTTCAGGTAAAAAGAAAAGCAGGTTGGGATACACACGGATTACCTGTAGAATTGGGTACCGAGAAAGAATTAGGAATTACAAAAGAAGATATTGGTAAAACAATTTCTATCGAAGAATATAACGAAGCGTGTAAAAAAACCGTAATGCGTTATACCGACGTATGGAATGATTTGACCGAAAAAATGGGATATTGGGTTGATATGGAAGATCCATATGTTACTTATAAACCAAAATACATGGAATCGGTTTGGTGGCTTTTAAAACAAATCTACGATAAAGGTTTGTTGTACAAAGGTTATACTATTCAGCCATATTCTCCAAAAGCAGGAACAGGATTGTCTTCTCACGAAGTAAACCAGCCGGGAGCTTACAGAGACGTTACAGACACTACGATTGTAGCGCAATTTAAAACTTTACAGGAAACACTTCCGAGCTTTTTACAAGGTTTTGGAGATATTCACATCTTGGCCTGGACGACAACTCCATGGACATTGCCTTCGAATACCGCTTTAACAGTTGGTCCAAAAATCGATTATGTTTTAGTAAAAACTTTCAATCAATATACTTTTGAGCCAATAAACGTTGTTCTAGCTAAAAACTTAGTTGGAAAACAATTTGCGAAAGGATTTTTTGCAAGCGAAGACGATGCTGATTTCGAAAAAGTAAAAAATGGCGACAAACAACTTCCGTATAAGATTTTAGCGGAAGCGAAAGGAATTGATTTAGTTGAAATTCGTTACGAGCAATTGTTGCCATACGTATTACCTTATCAAAATGCTGAAAATGCTTTTAGAGTAATTGCAGGTGATTTCGTAACTACAGAAGACGGAACAGGAATTGTACATACCGCTCCAACTTTTGGTGCTGATGATGCTAAAGTTGCTAAAGAAGCAACTCCTGAAGTGCCGCCAATGTTGGTTTTAGACGAAAACGGAACAGCAGTTCCTCTAGTAGATTTACAAGGAAAATTTACTTCGCATTTAGGAGAATTGGCCGGTAAATATGTGAAAAACGAATATTATGATGCAGGTCAGGCGCCAGAGCGTTCTGTTGATGTTGAAATTGCGATTCGATTAAAAGAAGAAAATAAAGCCTTTAAGGTTGAAAAATACGTACATAGTTATCCACACAGTTGGAGAACTGATGAACCGTTGTTATATTATCCACTAGATTCATGGTTTATTAAAGTAACCGATGTAAAAGATAGAATGTTCGACCTGAACGAAACTATCAACTGGAAACCTAAGTCTACTGGTGAAGGACGTTTTGGAAATTGGCTGAAAAATGCCAATGACTGGAACTTATCTCGTTCTAGATATTGGGGAATTCCGTTGCCAATTTGGAGAACTGAAGATAAAAAAGAAGAAGTTCTTATTGGTTCTGTTGAAGAATTATACAATGCGATCGAGAAATCTATCGAAGCAGGTTTTCAAACAGAAAATCCGTTTAAAGGTTTTGAAATCGGAAACATGTCTGAGTCAAACTATGATTTAATCGATTTACATAAAAATGTAGTTGATGAAATTACGTTAGTTTCGGCTTCAGGAAAACCAATGAAACGCGAAAGTGATTTAATTGATGTTTGGTTCGATTCTGGAGCAATGCCGTATGCACAATGGCATTATCCTTTTGAAAACAAAGACAAAATCGACGAGAACAAAGATTTTCCTGCAAATTTCATTGCAGAAGGTGTCGATCAGACTCGTGGATGGTTTTACACGCTGCACGCAATCGGAACTTTAGTTTTTGATAAAGTAGCTTATAAAAATGTAGTTTCGAATGGTTTGGTTCTGGATAAAAACGGACAAAAAATGTCGAAACGTTTAGGAAACGCGACAGATCCTTTTGAAACAATTGCAGAATATGGTCCTGATGCCACACGTTGGTACATGATCTCAAACGCAAATCCGTGGGATAACTTAAAATTTGATATTGAGGGAATTGCTGAGGTGCGTCGTAAATTCTTCGGAACATTATACAACACTTATTCATTCTTTTCGTTATATGCCAATATCGATGGTTTTAAATACGCAGAGGCGGAAATTCCGTTAAACGAAAGACCTGAAATCGATCAATGGATTATATCTGAATTACACACGTTAATAAAATTTGTTGACGAATGTTATGAAGATTATGAGCCAACAAAAGCAGCAAGAGCGATTTCTGACTTTGTTCAGGAAAACTTAAGTAACTGGTACGTTCGTTTATGTCGTCGTCGCTTCTGGAAAGGCGAATATGCTCACGATAAAATTGCAGCTTATCAAACGCTTTATACTTGTTTGTTAACGATCAGTAAATTAAGCGCTCCAATCGCTCCTTTTTTCATGGATAAATTGTACCGCGATTTAACAAGTTCGACACAAACTGAGCAATATAGCAGTGTTCACTTGGCTGAATTCCCAAAATTTGTCGAAAACTTTGTTAATAAAACGTTGGAAAGCAAAATGCAGAAAGCGCAAACTATCTCATCTTTGGTTCTTTCACTGCGTAAAAAGGAAATGATAAAAGTGCGTCAACCTTTGCAAAAGGTAATGATTCCGGTACTTGACGAGAATCAAAGAGCTGAAATTCTAGCTATTTCTGACTTAGTCAAGGCAGAGGTAAATGTAAAAGAAATCCTGCTTTTAGATGATGATTCAGGAATTTTAGTAAAACAGATTAAACCTAATTTTAAAGCTTTAGGACCCCGTTTTGGAAAAGATATGGGATTGATTTCTAAGGAGATACAGGCTTTTTCTGCAGATCAGATCAATGAATTGGACAAGCAGGGAACGCTAGATATTGTTATTGCTGGAAATAACGTAACTTTATCATTAGAAGATGTCGAAATAACATCTCAGGATATTGAAGGTTGGCTGGTTGCAAATTCAAACGGAATTACAGTTGCGCTTGATATTACAATCTCTGAAGAATTGAAAAATGAAGGAATCGCGAGAGAATTAGTAAACAGAATTCAGAATATCCGTAAAGATTCAGGATTTGAAGTTACTGATAAAATTAAAGTTCAAATACAAAGAAGCGGTCTTTTAGAAGAAGCAATTTTGAAAAATGAAGACTATATTAAGTCTGAGACATTAACAGACGATTTGGTTTTTGTAGACGCTTTAGAAAACGGCACAGAAATTGAGTTTGATGATATTAAAACAGTGATATTAATTTCAAAATAATAGAAATACCATGATAGATGAAATTACAAGATACTCTGACGCTGATTTAGCAGAGTTCAAAGAAATAATTCAAAATAAAATACAAAAAGCACAAGCCGATCTGGATTTAATAAAAAGTGCTTACATGAATGATTTGAATAACGGAACAGATGATACTTCACCAACTTTTAAAGCATTTGAAGAAGGAAGTGAAACAATGTCCAAAGAAGCGAACTCGCAGTTGGCTATCAGACAGGAAAAATTCATCCGTGACCTTAAAAATGCTTTATTCCGTGTAGAAAATAAAACATACGGTATTTGTAAAGTAACAGGTAAACTGATCAGCAAAGAAAGGCTGAAAATCGTACCTCATGCAACAATGAGTATCGAAGCAAAAAATCTACAACGATAATATATAAGAACGCTCCTTTTAGGGGCGTTTTTTGTTATTATATAAAGTAAAATTGCTTTTGGGAGAAGTCTGCCTTGAAAAAAGAGATCAGACTTTGTTTAATTCGTTTTAATATGAAAGAATTAACGTTTCGTAATGAGGGTTTTTTTTGATTAAATTGTTACTTTTGCGCATCAAAAAATCATAAAATGTCATTACGAAAAGCGTATTTCCTCATATTTTTAGTTTTACTTGTTGATCAGATCTCGAAAATCTATGTAAAAACCAATTTTATTTTAGGCGAAGAAGTTGAAGTTTTTAATTGGTTTAGAATCCATTTCATTGAAAACGAAGGAATGGCATGGGGAACAAAAATTCCTGGCGAATACGGAAAACTAATTTTAACTGTTTTCAGAATTTTTGCAGTTTTTGGAATCGGGTATTGGCTGGCAGATTCTATTAAAAAACGTCACTCAACTTATTTGATCGTTTCCATCGCATTGATTTTTGCCGGAGCTGCCGGAAACATTTTAGATTCTGTTTTTTACGGAGTTATTTTTGATGACAGCACAAATAATTTAGCAACACTTTTTTCACCAGAACCATATGGAACATGGTTTCATGGTTTAGTAGTCGACATGTTTTATTTTCCTATCTGGGAAGGAAATCTTCCAGCCTGGCTGCCATTTTTTGGAGGTAAACACTTTATGTTTTTTAATGCTATTTTTAATGTTGCCGATATGGCGATTTCTACAGGAGTAGGTATTTTGCTTGTTTTCAATAAAAGAGCATTTCCAAAAAATTAAATTTCAAAAAAATCAAATTCCAAATTCCAAAATTTGAAGTATTAATTACATACAGATATTGGGATTTGGAATTTTTATTATTGGATTTTGTGTTTACTACATAGTTGTTGGAATTTGATTTTTTTGGGATTTGTTTTTAATATTAATATCCTATTTTTACAATATTAAAACCAAACTTATGCAAAGTCCGTCTTTCTCTATATATGATGCATCTGCCGGTTCGGGAAAGACCTATACTTTGGTTAGAGAATATCTGAAAATTATCCTTTCATCCCCAAAAAATGACGCTTATCGTAATATTCTGGCAATAACTTTTACGAATAAGGCGGTTCACGAAATGAAAAGCCGTATTGTTGGCAGTTTGTCTGAATTTACAAAAGATACACCTTCGGCGAAAGCCATGGATTTAATGGAAGATTTGTCTCGTGAAACAGGACTTTCTATAATTAAAATCAAAACAAAATCTCAAAATATTATAAAGCACTTAATTCATAATTATGCTGCTTTTGATATTTCTACCATAGATAAATTTACGCACAAAGTAATTCGTGCTTTTGCGCATGATCTTAATTTGCCAATGACATTTGAGGTCACTTTGGATACCGAAAATTTATTGGTTGAAGCTGTAGATGCAATTATTGCTCAAGCCGGCCAGGATGAAACACTGACAAAATTATTGATCGATTTTACGATGGAAAAAACCGATGATGATAAAAGTTGGGATGTTTCGCGTGAAATTCTTGAAACAGGAAGATTAGTTCTCAATGAAAATAATCGAAATGAAATTTCGCATTTTCATGATACTTCAATTGAAGAATTTGTTGCCATCAAAAAGAAAATGTCGATTTTATGTGGCGATTTAGAAAAAGAAAATGCTGATTATGCTTTAGAACTTCTTTTGTTAATTGAAAAAAACGGAATTGATTTGAAATCATTTTCGAGAGGAACTTTTCCAAATCATTTAGAAAGTATTCGCGATGGAAAATTCAATCCGAGAAATAAAACATTTCATGAGTTTGATGATATTGCCATTAATAAAACAGCTAAAGACAGAACATTAATTGAAAATATAATTCCTGAGTTGCTTCAATCTCTGGATAAGGTTTATAAAAACTTTGAAAAAAGAGATTTTTATAAAGCATTCTTAAAAAATATTACGCCACTTTCATTGCTAAATACCGTTAGTAATGAACTGGCCAAAATACAATCAGAACAAAATATTTTATCAATTTCAGAATTCAATGCCATAATTCATCGCGAAATCCAAAATCAGCCAGCGCCTTTTATTTATGAGCGTTTGGGGGAGCGTTATCGTCATTTTTTTATAGATGAATTTCAGGATACTTCAGAGATGCAATGGCAAAATTTAATTCCGTTAATTGACAATGCACTTTCTGGCCAGGATGATTTAGGAAATAAGGGAACGCTAATGATTGTTGGAGACCCTAAACAATCCATTTATCGCTGGCGCGGAGGAAAAGCAGAGCAGTTTATTGAATTAAGTAAAGATGTAAATCCCTTCAATAACCCGGATAAGTTAATCAAGCATTTAGATACAAATTACCGAAGTTATAGTGAAGTAATTGATTTTAATAATGCTTTTTTTAAATTGATTTCGACTGAATTTTCTAATGAAGATTATAAGGATTTGTACGAGAATCATAGTTTTCAGAATTCAAATTCTAAAAAAGGCGGTTATGTGAATATTTCTTTCCTTCCAATAATTGAAAAAAGTGATTTTGCAGATGAGGAAGATGTTGTTGAAAAATCAGATCTGTATGTTCTGGCAACTTTAAACACAATTCAGAATGTTCTTCGTGAAGGTTTTGAATATCGGGATATTGTGATTTTGACCCGAAAAAGAGATCAGGGAATTGCGATTGCAAATTATTTAACAGAACAAAATATTCCGCTTTTGTCATCAGAAACGTTGATGATTCAAAATGCGACAGAAGTTCGTTTGATTGTTCATCTGCTAAAATATCTTAACAATAGTATCGATCTGGAGGCAAAAGCTAACTTCCTGCATTTTTTAGGAAATACAAAAGAAATTGAAATGCCAATTCATGATTTTATCGCACAGGGAATGGCTCAAAGATTTGAAAATGATTTCGAAAAATGGCTTTTGTCATTTGATGTTTCGCTTTCATTTGAAGATATTCGAAAAAAATCACTGTACGAAGCTGTAGAGATTATCATTTCTAAATTTGTTCTTCCTTCAGAAGGAAATGCTTATGTGCAATATTTTCTGGATATTGTTTTGGAACGTGATATTCGAAACCAAGCCGGAATTGCTGATTTTCTGAGTTATTGGGATAAAAATGCGCATAAATTCAGTATCCCATCTCCGGAAGGAAATAACGCTGTTCGAATTATGACTATCCATAAATCAAAAGGTTTGGAGTTTCCTGTCGTAATTATGCCCTTTGCAGAAGAAGATTATAGTAGAAAACCCAAAGATAAATTATGGCTTGATGCCGAAGATGCTGATTTAGGCGTTCCAAAAGCTTTGATCGACAATAGCAGTGCGGTTGAAGGTTTTGGCGAAAGTGCTTCGGCAGTTTTTAATCTAAAAAAACAAGAAGAATTACTGGATAATATTAATGTCTTGTATGTAGCATTAACTCGTGCCGAGGAGCAACTATATGTAATATCCCAATCCTTAAACGAGAAAAAAGATGGAGAATTTCCAAATAATATGGCTTCTTTCTTTATTAAATATTTGATGCATAAAGGAATTTATGACTCAGAAAAATTAGAATACAAATTTGGAGATAGAAAAAGACTTTCTATTTCAGGTGAAGTATTGAATTTGGTTAAAACTATTCCTGTTGTTTCAGAAGTTTTAAATCCGAAAAATATAAAAATTGCGCAAAGAGAATCGTTAATGTGGGGAACGCATCAGCAGGAAGCTATATCTTATGGAAATATAGTTCATGAGATTTTAGCTTTTATAAAAGATAAATCAGATGTTGATTTGGCAGTGACAAAAGCATTAGAGAATGGTTTGATAAATTTTGATCAGGCCGAAAAGGTTTTGCAGACACTTCTGGAAATAGTAAATCACCCTGAATTGAATATTTGTTTTGATGGAAAAAATAACATTCTGAACGAACAGACAATCGTACAAAAAGAAGGGAAGATTTTAAAGCCGGACCGAATCGTTTTAACCCAAAACAAAGAAGCATATTTGTTGGATTATAAAACCGGAGCAATAAATTCAAAATACACACAGCAAATTCAAGAATATCAGGATGCAATTGAGGATTTAGGATACAAAGTGTTAAAAAGGGCATTAGTGTACATCGGAACCGAAATCGATGTGGTAAATTTGTGATAAAATTAATCAGGTGTTAAGAGGTTAATGAGGTTAACTTGTTAATTTTTAACATATTAAATATATTAAAATGTACGGTAAAATTAAAGAGTATCTGCAAAGTGAGCTGCAGACAATTGAAGAAAACGGGATTTTCAAAAAAGAAAGAATTATAACATCTGCACAAGATGCAGAAATTACAATTTCGACAGGAGAAAAAGTTTTGAATTTTTGTGCCAATAATTATTTAGGACTTTCTTCGCATCCGGATGTTGTTCAGGCTGCAAAAGACGCGATGGATACACATGGTTTCGGAATGTCGTCTGTACGTTTTATATGCGGTACACAGGATATTCATAAAACATTGGAAAAAAAGATTGCAGAATTTTATGGTACCGAAGATACGATTCTTTATGCAGCAGCATTTGATGCTAACGGTGGGGTTTTTGAACCTTTATTGGGAGAAAATGACGCCATTATTTCAGATAGTTTAAATCATGCTTCTATTATAGATGGTGTACGCTTGTGTAAAGCAGCCCGATATCGTTATGAAAATAGCAATATGGAAGATTTGGAACAACAATTAATTAAAGCCAATGAAGCTGGTGCCCGTTTTAAATTAATTGTTACCGACGGTGTTTTCTCAATGGATGGTCTTGTGGCGCCTTTGGATAAAATTTGCGATTTGGCAGATAAATATGATGCAATGGTAATGGTTGACGAATGCCACGCTGCCGGATTTATCGGAGCAACAGGAAAAGGAACTCTTGAAGCAAAAGGTGTAATGGGCAGAGTCGATATTATCACAGGAACTCTGGGTAAAGCATTAGGTGGTGCGATGGGAGGATACACTACTGCGAAAAAAGAAATTATCGAATTGCTACGTCAGCGCTCACGTCCTTATTTGTTTTCAAATTCACTTGCTCCGGCAATTGTTGGAGCTTCCATTAAAGTTTTTGAGTTACTAGAGAAAGATACTTCCTTAAGAGATAAATTAGAATGGAATACCAATTATTTCAAAGAAGGTATGAAGAAAGCCGGTTTTGATATTATAGATGGTGATTCTGCCATAGTACCTGTTATGTTATATGATGCAAAGTTGTCACAGACAATGGCTAATGAGCTTTTGAAGGAAGGAATTTATGTAATTGGGTTTTTCTTTCCGGTTGTTCCTAAAGATAAAGCGAGAATTAGAGTTCAATTATCGGCCGCTCATACTAAAGAACATTTGGATAAAGCAATAAATGCTTTTATATCAGTAGGAAAAATGTTAAAAGTTATATAATTCCCATTTTAAATAATTTTTGTAGGTTTTTTTTAACATTTCATTTTGTATTTAAAAAATTTGGTGTTACTTTTGTCTGTAATTAACTAAATTGTAATTAAAAAAATTAAGTATGAAACATCTTAACAAACTTTTAGTTGCTGTGATGATGGTGATGGGGCTAGCTTCTCACGCGCAAGACAGTAACAATCCATGGGCTATCTCTTTTGGAGTTAATGCCGTAGACACTAGAACCAGTGCTGGTGGTGGAAGTGGATTCTTTGATCAACATTTTTCGCAGCCATTTGCTGTAAAAGACAACTGGAATATCCTTCCTTCTTTATCTTACATTGGTGTGTCTAGATACGTAGGAAGTGGTTTCTCTGTAGGTTTACAAGGATCAGTAAACAAAATTGATAAAGCAGTTTACTTTAGACCAACTGCTCCTGGGCATGATGGAAGAGGTAATGTTGTTACTAATCCTGGTGATTTAATGTATTATGGAATTGATGCTACTATCAAATATAGCTTCCAGGAATTAATCAAATCTAAAGTAATCGATCCTTCGTTATCTATTGGTGGAGGTTATACTTTCTTAGGAGATGATAGTTTTGGAACTGTAAATCCAGGTGCTGGAATTACTTTTTGGTTTACTGACGCTATTGGTTTAGAGCTTGCTACTAAATATAAATGGGCAGTTTCTCCAAGTGATCCTCCAGGAAGAAATGACTATAATGGAGAAATTGACACTCCATCTCATTTCCAACACACTGCAGGTCTTATCTTCAAATTCGGAGGTAAAGATACTGACGGAGACGGAATCTACGATAAAGATGATGCTTGTCCAGATGTTGCAGGTTTAAAACAATTCAACGGATGTCCTGATACTGATGGAGACGGAATCGTTGACGCTAGTGATGCTTGTCCAGATGTATTTGGTTTAGCTGCATTAAACGGATGTCCTGATACTGACGGAGACGGAATTGCTGATAAAGATGATGCTTGTCCAGATGTTGCTGGTTTAGCTGCTTTAAAAGGTTGTCCAGATGCTGACGGTGATGGTATCGCTGACAAAGATGACAAATGTCCTACAGTTGCTGGTCCTAAAGAAAATGGTGGTTGTCCTTTCTTAGACGCTGATAAAGATGGTGTTTTAGACAAAGATGATGATTGTCCTACAGTTTACGGTCCTGCTTCTAACAGAGGTTGTCCAGAAGTTACTTCTGAAGCTTTAGAAGATCTTAAAGTTCAAGCTAGAGCAATCTACTTCAACTCAGGTAAAGCTACTTTCAAAACAGGAGACAAAGAAACTCCAGCTAGATTAGATGCTATCAAAGAAATCCTTAAAAACTATCCAAACGCGAAATTCTCTATTGAAGGTCACACAGATAGCGATGGTTCTGATAAATTGAACCAAAAACTTTCTGAAGAGAGAGCTGCTGCTGTTATGAACGCTTTGATCGAAAGAGGAGTAAATGTTGATAACTTAGTATCTAAAGGTTTCGGTGAGTCTCAACCAGTTGCAAGTAACAAAACTGCTGCAGGTAAAGCACAAAACAGAAGAACTGAAATTAGACACATTGGTTCTAAATACCAAGGTAAACTATAATTTACTTTGTAAATAATGCAGAAAAGCCATTCTTAATTGAATGGCTTTTTTTATTTTTATCAAATGATAAATTCTTCTTTTCTCGAAAAAATAGCTAATGTTATAATTCAGAATTATTCGGCTAAATTGGCGGAAACTACTGTTATTCTCCCAAATAAAAGAGCAAAAGTTTTTTTAATAGAAGCTCTCAAAAAAGAAACTAAACACACCATTCTTTCTCCTGAAATTATTAGTATTGAAGAATTTGTTCAGGATGTGGCATCAATCAGATCTGTTGACTCTATTGAGCTTTTGTTTGAGTTTTATGAAGTTTATCTTTCGGTAACAGAAAAACAAAATCAACAGTCGTTTGAATTGTTTGCTAATTGGGCAAAAACTCTTTTGCAGGATTTTAATGAAATCGATCGCTATTTATTAGAGCCCTCTCATGTTCTGTCTTATTTGAAAGACATTGAAGACATTAAAAAATGGGGAATCGAAGTGGAAAACAAAACAAAACTTCTTGAAAATTATATTGATTTCTGGAAACTTCTTCCACTTTATTATAATTCACTTTATGATCATTTATTAAATAAAGCAATTGGTTATCAAGGTTTAATTTACCGAGAAGCGGTTAATAACCTAAATCATTTTTCGAATACTATTTCAAATCGTATTTTTGTATTTGCAGGTTTTAATGCTTTAAATGCAGCTGAAGAAAAAATTGTGCAGCACCTTTTGGCTCTTGATCAGGCTAAAATTTATTGGGATGCGGATCAAACTTTTTTAAATGATCCATACCATGATGCGGGTTTATTTGTAAGACGTTTTAAAGAGAACTGGAAGCATTATAAATCAAATCTTTTTGAGTGGATTGTAGATGATTTTTCTCAATCTAAAAACATTCAGGTAATTGGAACTCCCAAGACTATTGGGCAGGCTAAATTGGCGGGTAATATTATAGATACTATAATAAAGGAGATGCCGGAAACATCTCTGGATAAAGTTGCAATTGTTTTAGGTGAAGAAAATTTATTAATGCCGGTTTTGTATGCTTTGCCATCTTCGGTTGGAGCATTAAATATAACAATGGGTTATTCGGGTAAAAATAATCCATCACAAATATTAATTGCAAAATTGTTTAAGATGCATACTAATGCGCTTTCCAGAAAAGGGGAGAGCTATGTGTTTTATTATAAGGATGTGCTTGATGTTTTAACACATCCATTAGTTGAGCCTTATGCGAATGCAAACAATTTAGTAAAGATTATTAAAGAAAATAATTATACTTTTATTACCCATAACAGACTTATTGAGCTTGGATCTAATTCTACAACTTTATTTCAGCTATTGTTTCAAAAATGGGAAAGTGGTGCAGTTGCAGTTCTGGAGAATATTTCGGCACTTTTGCTTTTGATAAAAGAAAATTTTAGCAACGATAATGAAGAAGAAAAAATTGCTAAAGCTTTTGTTTATGCAATCTTTAAGGTAATTAACAAATTGATTAATTATTATTCTAAACATCAGCATATTGATAATATTGACACTTTGTATGCGATTTACAAACAAGTTATAGACGTTGCCGAAGTTTCTTTTGAAGGCGAACCGCTTCGAGGACTGCAGATTATGGGGGTTCTGGAAAGTCGTGTTTTAGATTTCGATACAGTTATCGTAACTTCTATGAACGAAGGGAAATTTCCTGCCGGGAAATCCCAGAATTCATTTATTCCTTATGATGTCAAGAAAGAGTTAGGTCTGCCAACATTTAAAGAAAAAGACGCTATTTATACCTATCATTTTTACCATTTATTGCAAAGAGCCAAAAATATTTATCTTATATATAATACCGAAAATGATGGTTTGGATGCCGGTGAGCGCAGTCGTTTTATCACGCAACTAGAGGTTGAAAAACAATCGAAGCACAATCTTACTTTTGATATTTATAATCCGGCTTTGCCTACAACGGCATATCAACCGATGGTGGTTCCGAAGTCTGAGGCAGTGATGGAGCGTTTAAAAGAAATTGCTTTGACGGGTTTTTCTCCTTCGGCTTTAACAAGTTATATTCGAAATCCGATTGATTTTTACTTTCAAAAAATTCTGCGGATTCGGGAAGTCGAAGAAGTTGAAGAAAATATTGCGCTAAATACCCTTGGAACTATAATTCACGAGACTTTAAAAACATTGTATGAGCCATTTATTGGTAAATTTATTTCAGAGACAGATATTTCAAATTGCTTTAAATTATTGGATAATGAAGTTTTAAAGCAGTTCAAATTAGTTTATAAAGAAGGTGAAATTAAAAAAGGTCGTAATCTTCTGGCTTTTGAAGTTGCAAAACGAAATGTTTCAAATTTTCTGAGAATGGAATTAGAATCAATTCAAAATGGAGATGCAGTTCAGATTATTGCTTTAGAACAAACTTTTGGTCGTGAATTCAATCATCCGAGTTTGCCTTTCCCGGTTTTAATTAAAGGAAATGTCGATAGAATTGAATTGCGTAACGGAAAAATACGGATTATTGATTATAAGACCGGAAAAGTAGAAAAAACAAACGTTATACTGAAATCATGGAATGGATTGACACAGGAGCTTAAAAACGACAAAATTATTCAGGTTTTGGCTTATGCGTTTATGTTTGAAAATGAAATGAAAGATATTCCGATTGAAGTTGGAATTATTTCGTTTAAAAATCTAAGATCGGGTTTTCTTCCTTTTGGTTTTAAGGAAGATAAGGAACTTACTATTACAATAACTCCGGAAATTCTCAATAATTATTTAGAAGAAATAGCTTTGCTTTTAAACGAGATTTTTGATATTGATATTCCTTTCGAAGAAAAAATTCTTTAAACAGTTCAAAGTGAGACGGTTTTTGCCAATGCGGAAAATGGAAGTATAAACAATATTTAAAATTATTGTGGTATTTGTTTTATTTTGAATGTAATAAAGAAAAATTGAGGAGTGTGAAATTTATTATTTCTGAATAAAAATAAAAGTTGTCTAATTTTTGGAAAAGATGTTTTGCTGAATAATTTTTTATTGAATTCTTCTATACTAAATAATAATTTGGTAAATCGAAATTATGATTTAAAACAGGAAGCTTAAACAGAGAAGTTATCAATCCAAAATGTAATCCTAAATTTTTAAATCTAATTTTAAGATCCGAATACAATTGTTGATTTAAAAAGATAAAGCTGAAATTTTAGTAAAAATGATCATTAAAAATTTCAGCTTTTTTGTAAGTAGTTTTTAGCTGAATATTTTTTTAAAGAACCCTTTTTTTGTGGTTTCTTCTGCGGTAATGTTATTTATACTTCCGTTTTCAAAGCGAAATCTTCTGAACTTCATTAGTTTCACATTCAGATCAAATCTTAATTCTTCTACAGTTTTCATCTTTATAAAATTTTTGCAAATTTATGAAAAACTTCTCTCAATCATTCTTTAGAATACAGCTTAATTTTATAATTAAATTTTACTGAACAAAATGTTATATTTATGAATGAATTCCTTTTTTCTGTTAATTTTTTTTGCGCATCTTATTTAAAAAAAAGCTAAAAACTAAGGGATAAATAAAACTAAGTTTGAATATTATAGAAGGTGTTTTTTTTAACAAGTGTTTATCGAAAAATTAGGTTTAGTTGAAATATCTTTGGTAATTGATAAACAATATAATAAACAACATGGTTGATATAAATACACTTGTAGAAGAGACTGGCGCTGAATCTGGATTAATTTTTAACATAGATGGGATTTTGCTTAAGTCTGTTAATTTAGAATATGATGGAAATGTAGCAGCAATGATCGGTATGATATTGAAAATGAGTTTGGAAATGTCGGAAGATCTTAATAATGGAGATCTTAAACAAATCATGATTAAAAACAATGACGGAATTGTCGTTGCAAATAAAGATCAGGATGATAATTGTGTTGCATTACTTTCTAAAGATATAAGCAAAATGGGACTTTTATTACGCAAAATGGATACCGTTTTCAGTAATTAATTTGCATTGCTAAGTTCAAAAAAAACTATTATTAAAGTGTAATTTTTTGCCCCCAACAATAGAAAAAGGCTGTTTCAATAGTATTTGAACAGCCTTTTTTGATTATTAATTGTTTAGAATTATTGAAAAAACTCAGTCAATTTAATTTCCAGTTCTTCTTTGTTTTCAATATGACTCATGTGTCCGTCTTCAAATGAAACAAGTTCTACGGTTGTATCCTCGATTTGGGCAAGGCTTTCTTCATAATTTAAAACGGGATCTTTCTTGCCTAAAACAAGTAAAACCGGAAAAAGATTTTTTTGTAAAAGTGTCTCTCTGTCTTTTCTTACTTTCATTCCTTCAAGCGAAGCTACAATTCCTTGCAAAGGTGTTTTTAAAGCTTGTACTTTTACTTTTTCAATTTCAGAAGCAAAACGCGTTCTGTTGTTTTCACTGAATAAATTTGCAATTGCAAGGCTAACAAAATTTACATAATTCTGTTTTACCGCCTTAATGGCCCGGGTTCTGTTTAATTTTTTCTCGGCGCTGTCTTCTTTCGAAGTAGAATTCAATAAAACCAATTTCTGGATCTTTTCCGGGTATAATTCGGCGAAAGCCAAACCAACATAGCCGCCCATAGAATGACCAACAATAATAGCTTTTTCAAGATTTAAATGTTCTAATACCTGGTTAACAGCATTTGCATTTTCTTCCATTTCATGTACATAACCCAGACACTCTGTTTCGCCGTGACCTAATAAATCGATGGTAATTACACGATATTTTTTTGAGAAAAGTGCAACATAATCCTTCCACATTTTTTTGTTTTCCAAAAAGCCATGAAGAAATATAATTGCTGTCCCTTCGCCAGAATCAGTAAAGGATATTTTGGTATTTTTATATAGGATATTTTTCAAAATGATAATTTAAATTTTAAAGTACAAATATAAGAAAGCACAGGCTGTGTAAGAAACATATATGCTATTGAGTTAATATTTATTCGATAGTGATATCATTTTTATCATAGTATAAATTGTTTGAAATAAAAAAACGGCTTTCAGAAATGAAAGCCGTTTGTAAATCGTATTAATTTAAAAGCGATTATCGCCATCCAAAAGATTTCCGAGTCCGCCTAGCAAGCTTCCTTCGTCACGGTCATTTCCACCTGATCTCGGTGCCGATGCAATGATTCTGTCAGCTAATCTGCTAAATGGTAAAGATTGGATGTAAACAACACCAGGGCCTTTTAAGGTTGCATAAAACAAACCTTCTCCTCCAAAGATAGAGTTTTTGATTCCGCCTATAAATTCAATGTCATAATCGACATCTTTGGTAAAACCAATAATACAACCCGTATCCACTTTTAAGACCTCACCTGCCGCTAGTTCTTTTTTTGCCATTGTTCCGCCAGAATGGACAAAAGCCATTCCATCTCCTTCTATTTTTTGCATAATGAAACCTTCTCCACCAAATAATCCGCGTCCTAATTTCTGAGAGAATTCTATTCCGACAGAAACACCTTTGGCAGCACATAAAAAGGAACTTTTTTGACAGATAAATTTACCTTGAAATTGAGTTAAATCAATCGGAAGGATTTTTCCGGGATATGGGGATGCAAACGAAACTTTGCTTTTGCTATTTCCTTGATTTAAAAAAGCCGTCATAAACAAACTTTCACCAGTAAGAACTCTTTTACCTGCGTTTAAAAGTTTGCCAAACAAACCTGAACCTTGTTGTTGAGAACCGTCTCCAAATATAGTTTCCATCTGGATGTTGTTTTCCATCATCATAAAGCTCCCAGCCTCGGCAATTACAATTTCCTGCGGGTCTAGTTCAATTTCAACGTACTGCATTTCTTCTCCAAAAATCTGATAATCTATTTCGTGCGCTTGCATAATTTCTAATTTTTTGTTTTTAAAATTAGACTAATAATACTGTAGAATGTTACAATATTTGAGAGACTTCAGCTGTTTTTAAGTACAATAAATGATTTTGTTATTTTAAATTAGTCTTAATTATATTTTTTATTGCTTTAAATTCTATATTTTTGCACCATTATTATATTTTATCAGAATGGCATTAGTTAGTGATTTGACCACCAAAGTATTATTTGAAACCGAAAAAGGATACAGTTATCAATGTGATTTGACTAATAGTATAATTATCAATTTTGTTGATACAGTGTCAAGCTATAAAATTCATGATTTTTTGATTTTTCAAAGAAAGGTTAATAGCGTTGACATTCTCAATATGCTTTATGACTTGTCTGATCAGTCAGATGCACAATTGATTGAAACTACTAAAAGAAATTTTTCCAGAAATCTTACGATCTGCGAAATAGTGCAGTTAAGAGATTTATTAAACGGAACTAAATTTACCCTTACTTTACATTCGTTGCTTTGTAATACTGTCAACGTCGAGCTTATTTAGATTCTTACTTAGATTAAATCCAAATTTTCAGGTATTTACAGTTGTCGTCTTTAATTTTGTAATTTTACATTTATAAAAATTGAAGATTATGAAAGATTTACTAAGAACAAGTACTTCATTAGTTGAAGGAATAGAAAATATATTGAATTTACAAGCAAAAATAGAAAGTGACGCTTCTAATAAATATTTAGCTATGGCTGCATGGCTGGATAGAAATGGTTATGCCAATACAGCATCGTACTTGTATAAGCAGGCTGAAGAAGAGAGAGAACATTTTCTAAAAATTTTTAAATTCATTACAGATATGGGAGGGATTGCAATTACACCATCTGTTCCAGAAGTACAGCAAGAATTTGCTTCTTTTAGGGAAGTATTTGAAATTGCTTTGCAAAACGAAATTGCAGTTACTCAGGCAATCAATAAAGTAATTGCAAAATGTAGAGCTGAGAATGATTATGCTACAGAAGATTTTATGATGTGGTATGTAGCTGAACAAAGAGAAGAAGAGAAGAACGCAAGAAGAGCTTTAGAGCTTTTTGAATTGATCAACGGAAACGAAGCTGACGGCAAATTTCAATTGGATCTTCAAATTTCAAAAATCGGATAAATAAACAGTTATAAAATCAAAAAGCCCTTAATATTTATTAAGGGCTTTTTGATTTTTATGATTTTAAAAATGAATTAATATCCGAGAAATATTTATCTCTTGCATCGAGCCATCCGTAATGTTTAGAATGCTCCAATAAAATAAGTTTCGAATTTGGATACGCTTTATGACCAATTTCTCCAATTTCATTGCTAATGATATCTTCTTTTCCCTGAATAATTAAAACCGGATTTTTGAAGCTTTTTAGCTTGTCTTTGCAGTCAAAATTCATTTTCTGCATATCAGACCATAACAAGCCATTTATTGTAGAATTTCCTTGTGTTAACCTTTCGGCAATTATGGGAACAAATTTCCGATCGTAAACATAAGCCGGAGCCATCGCTTTTCCGCGGCCGAGTCTTGCTTTGTAAGATGTGTCGCCTTTTTCGATTTTATCATTCCAGTAATCCAGAGAATCCTTTTCAGCTTTACTTAAACCGGCTTCAATTAAATTCGGACTTTTTAATAAAGTCAAATCTACGCCACCAGATGATGATAAAATCAATTTATCGATACTATTTGGGTAAACAGTAGCATAATAAGAACCTAACATTCCGCCGAAAGAATGCCCCAGAATATTCCATTTTTTAATTTTAAGATGCTTTCTTAACGACTCAACATCATCAGCCATTATTTTCATCGAAATACTTTTAGAATCTAATTTTGAAAGTTTCGATTTTCCGGTACCCCTTTGATCGTAAATAATTGTTTGCTGATTTTCGCCCAAAGTTTTCGCCATATCTTCAAAACCATTGCTGTTCATTCCCGGACCGCCGTTTATAATTAAAAGCGGTTCGCCTTTCCCGAAAGTTTTGTAAAAGGTTTTGGTTCCATCAGCGTTAACTGCATAGCCTTCTGTTTGAGAAAAAATGTTTCCCAAAAAGAATAAAAAACCAAGTAAAAAAATCTTTTTCATTGTGAATTAAGAATTCATCAAGCTCTCGATTTCATCCACTTCAATCGGAATATTACGCATAAGGTTAAAAGGTTCTCCTTTTTCCTGAACCACAAGATTATCTTCCAAACGAATTCCGAAACCTTCAGCCGGAATATAAATTCCCGGTTCAACTGTAAAAACCATATTTGCTTTCATTGGTTCATGAAGTAATCCGTAATCGTGCGTGTCAAGACCCATGTGATGAGAAGTTCCGTGCATGAAATATTTTTTGTAAGCTGGCCAATCAGGGTTTTCGTTCTGAACATCGGCTTTGTCAATTAAACCTAAACCTAATAATTCTGAAGTCATGATTTTACCCACTTCAATATGATATTGTTTCCAAAGTGTTCCTGGAGCCAGCATTTTTGTAGCTTCATTTTTAACTCTCAAAACCGCATTGTAAACTGCTTTTTGACGATCAGAAAATCTTCCCGAAACCGGAATTGTTCTCGTCATGTCGCTAGAATAATTTGCATATTCTGCAGCAACATCCAATAAAATTAAATCCCCAGCTTTGCATTGCTGATTGTTTTCGATGTAATGCAAAACATTTGCATTGTTTCCTGAAGCAATAATTGGCGTATAAGCAAAACCTTTAGAACGGTTGCGGATGAATTCGTGAGCCAATTCAGCTTCAATTTCATATTCTGTAACATTTGGTTTCACAAACGAAAGCAATCTGCGGAAACCTTTCTCGGTAATATCACAAGCTTGCTGAATCAAATCGATTTCCTCGCTTTCTTTTACAGAACGAATACGCTGCAAAATTGGGTTGCTTTTTGCAACATTATGTGCAGGATAACGTTCTTTCCACCATTTTACAAAACGAGCTTCGCGTGTTTCTGTTTCAACAGTTGCGCGGTAATGTTCGTTTGTGTTAATGTACATTGTGTCGGCATACGTCATCATTTCGTTCAAAACTTTATGAAAATCCTGTAACCAATAAACAGTTCTGATTCCAGAAACCTGAAAAGCACGTTCCTTAGTCAGTTTTTCACCTTCCCAAATTGCGATATGTTCGCTGGTTTCTTTCAGGAAAAGAATCTCTTTTTGATTTTCATACGGCGCATCCGGAAACAAAAGCAAAATACTTTCTTCCTGATCTACACCGCTCAGATAAAAAATATCTCTGTGTTGTGCAAATGGCAAAGTACTATCTGCACTAATTGGATAAATGTCATTTGAATTGAAAACGGCAACACTGTTAGGTTTCATTTCTGCCGTGAATTTTCTGCGATTTTTTACAAAAAGAGCGCTGTTTATTTGATGATATTTCATAAAAATTGATTTTTGAACTTCGATTTTCAAAATTAGTGATTTTTGAAGATGTATAGCAAAATTGAATTATTAAAGTTTTCTTATTTGTTTTTGGTTTTGCCACTAAGGCGCTAAGGCACAAAGTTTTTAATAATTTTTTAAACAAAAATTTATAAGCGCAAAGTCTTGTCATTTCGACGGAGGAGAAATCACACTAGAAACTCCGCAAACAATATAGCCAATCTTTGCCGATTCGCGAGTGAAAAAAAACTCAGCAACTTAGCCTCTCAGAACCTTATAATCTTAATATGGGCGTGTCCCTCCGGGTCGGGCTTTCGGCTATATCTTTTATTTCGCTCCGCTGTATAAAAGGATACCGCCTCTATCCCTCACGCGAACTTGGTTTCATAAAATATTTAAATGTTAGGCATATTAATTAAATCTTTATTTTAGCAAGGATAAAATTAAATGTATGGATATAGTTGAGAAATTGGCAAAGAGATCTTATCGGGACAATATAGAATTTAGTAGAGGTAATAATAGAGATTCTGTAAATAATATTAAGTTATTAGTTTATGATTTAGATTCTAAACTGGATAAAATAAAGTTTCTTAACTTTCATATCGATTGGGTTAATGAAGAGTATCAAAAACATTTGAAGACTTGTTCAAATCCTAATAGCTGTCAAATAAATGAGGATGCTGAAACGTTAATTTTCTATCTACAACAAGAATTAAAAAGTTTAGGTGTTGAATTAAATGGAGATACTTTTACAAATGAAGAAAAAATTGATACAAACTATCAGCTTCAAGAAATTCTAGAGAAACTAGAAGATGTCAAACTGGGTAATCAGATCATTTATGATGATCTTTTAAAAGAATTTGAAGAATTGAAGAGTTTGTATTTTTTAGGGAAAAAGAAATGGCACCAACTACTAACAGGAAAAGTTGTTGAGATGACCGTTGGTGGTGTAATTAGTGAAACAGTTTCTAAAGATTTAATAAGTTTAATTAAACCTTCTTTAAATAATTTATTGAAATAAAAGCAAAACCAATATCAAATTTTAGTAATTTGAAAACAAATAAATAAAAAATGAATTTAGTAATAGAAGATTTTGCAAATATGAGGTATCATCCATTTATATTTTGCACTGAGGGAGAACAAATGTTTGTAATGGACTGTATAAATAAAATAAATAAAAAATTTAAAATAAATCTCATAGTTCATATTGGAGTAGACACAAATGACTTTACAAAAAAGAATTTTGAGATGGATCAAGGCATATTAGATAAATTAATTATGAAATATAATTCAAATTTAGTAGAAGGAGAGGTATTGTTAAGTCATTGGACAAGAGATTGATGAATCCATATAGAGCGGATTTATAATCTGTGTCTGCAACAAAATCAAATCCATAAAAAAACCGAAGCAATTAAAACTTCGGTTTTTCTATAGATATATCTTTCGTAGAAATTATTTTTTCTCGCTCAACAACTTCTCTAAAAAAACAACTTTATCTTTTTCAGCTTGAAGTAATCTTTCATAAAGTTTTGTATTCTGTTCAGTAGCTTCAAGAAGTTTGTCAAAAGGATTAAATGTACATCCATAACTTATTACAGAAGAGCCGTTGTTGTTTTCTATATCAATAGTATTCCCAATAATATTAAAAACAGCTTCTTCAGAAAAATTCTTTATTACATCAGCAGGAACACCCAAAGCTTCGGCAATTGCTTTTAGTTTTTCGTCGTCAACGCTTTCGCTTCCTTCAATAATAGAAATAGATTGTTGCGTCGTGCCAATCGCAATCGCAAGTGCTTCTTGTTTCATATCTCTAAGCTCTCTGATTCGGCTTATGTTTCGCCCGATGTGTCTAGGTTTTGGTGCTGTGCTCATAGTTCAAAGATATTTAAAATTCTTTTACATTTTCGGTTTCGGTAGAAAACAAGTACGTGTTTGTGCGATACATTTTGTAAATTGTTTTGCGAATCGTAAAAATACAATTTTTCTGACTATTCGATAAACCAGACAGGTTTTAAAAACCTGTCTGGTTTAGTAAATTATTACACAAAAAAATGACCATAAAAAAAGCAATCCCCAACGATCACAAAATCCTCACAGAAATAACCAAAAAATCAAAAGCACATTGGGGATATTCTGATGAGCAAATCGAAATCTGGTCTCAATTCTTAACAGTTTCAAAAGAATATATCGAAACTAAATCGGTATATAATTTAATTGTTGAGGGCAAGATTATTGGTTATTATTCATTCTTCCACGAAAGTGAAAACACTATAAAACTGGATAACTTATTTGTTTTGCCTGATTTTATTGGTAAAGGATTTGGAAAAATTTTAATGAATGATTTTCTTGATCGAATGAAAAACAGCAATGCTCAGAAAGTAATTTTAAATTCAGAACCAAACGCTGAGGATTTTTATATTAAATTCGGATTTGTAAAAGTAGGGGAAATGGAAACTTCCATTAAAGATCGATATTTGCCGATAATGGAGTTAAAAATTAATAGAATAGGAGAAATAGAAAATGCATAATTCAGCTTTTAAATTAATAACAATTAAAGAAGTCAAATCGCAATATCCATTTTTATTGGATCATGAAGGTTTTGATTATTTTGAAGAATGGGAAGATCAGGATTTCTTTTTAGTTTCAAATGAAGATGTGATTTATGAAGGTGATTTCTATTTAGATCTTTATGAAGACAAAGAGAAAAAATGGCTTTCGAATTTGTTAAATCTTCCATTAAAAGAAATTGAAAAAACACGAATTGAAGGTGTTTTAATAAACGGAAATTTCTCTGTAAACGGAACAATCATAAATGCTGAAGGCGATTATGGGCCATACATTTTTATTAATGGAAATGTTACTTGTCAAAGTTTGCTGTTAGGAGGTTCGTATGTTGAAATAATGGGCAATGTCAAGGCCAAAGAAATGGTAATGACTTCGTATAATCATGGTAATTTTAAATGTTCGGGTATTATTGAAGCTCCGGTTTTTATAGTCGAAGATCATTATACAACTTTCGGAGAACGAAAAAATGATTTGTTTTATTACAACGACAAAGCAAATGATTATGATTCTAAAAACGATTGTGAATACGATGAAGAATTTGATGAAGATAGTATCTCAATTGAATTGCGCAAACATCTTGAAAATCCTTTAATCGCAACTTTTGAAGAATTAAAGCGGGAATTAGAAAGAGGTGAATTGGTTTTAAGGCAAAGTAATCCGCAGCCGAAAACTTATGAATATTGGCAAAATAGAGTAAAGTCAAATTACAGAGATTTAAAAGTGGTTCCGCCTCAATTTAAAACTAAAGAATTATGTGAGTTGGCTTTGAATAATACATTTCATGCTTTACCATTTGTAAATGAGGAATTTATTACGGCTGAAGTTTGTGAAAAATTAGTAGAGAAAGATGGTTTTGCAATTCAGAAAATACCAAGTCAGTTTATAACCCAGGAACTTTGTTTGAAAGCGGCAGAAAGCGGAACATTGATTTCGTTGATTCCGCATGATTTTTATTCGGAAGAACTAATTCTGACGACTTTCAAAAATGGTAAACACCAACCTGATATTAACGATGTTCCTTCTGAATTTATTACTGAAAGTTTGCTGGAAGAATATGTAAAAATTGGAAAAGGATTATGGCTCGATAAAGCTTGCAAAGAAAATGGAAAAGATAAAATATCGATTTTAAAACGTGTTATTGACTCTGAAATAATAAATCTTGACGCGGTTTTTGGAAATCATTTTAGCAAAGAAGTTTTTGAATACGCGGCATCTGTTTATGATAATGTTCAAAATGAAGCAGAGTGGAATAAATATGTTGAAAAGTACAAACATAAGCTTGAACGCATTGGTTTGTAATGATATTATTTGAAAAATGGATAACGAAAAGATAAAAATACTAAGAAGTAAAATTGCAGTTCCTTTAAATGTCGCTGTTGAGCTTCTTAAAAAGAATAATAATGATGTTTTATTATGTGAGCAGGAATTTCATGATATTAATATCCAAACAATTTCTCAGAAAGCAGAATGTGATTACAAAACGGCGAACGAAAGTTATGCGTTGTGCAATTACGATATAGTAAAAGCGATTGAAAGGATTAATCAAAAACAAGTAATAATTACAACCGGATATACAACAGATTCTAAAATTGGGTTTGTTTTATGGCCCGAAAACGCTGCAGGAGAATTCTATAAAACAGCCAAAAGAAATGATGTCTTTATTCGTACAAAAGATTTTGACATTATCCTAAAAGAGTTTCAATCTGTTTTTCCATTAAAAAATCCTTGGAATAATGATATTGAGGATGAATTTGATCCTGTTGGTAATAATTTTTTCGATAATAAAACCTGTAGAATTATCGTAGAAAAGATATCTCATATAAAAAATAATGATGAAAAAGTTCAGTTTTTCTTGAAAGAAGTAACAAACTGGCTAGAAGATAAATTAACGTATGCTGATTATATAGTTGTTTACGGTAACTTGTAGAAAATGACACGCAAGATTTGCAATTAATTGTCCAGTACTAAATTATGAAACAAAAAGTTGAAATCAGAAAAGTCGAAAAACAAGATCTGGATTTTATTTACAAAGCAATCTGCGAACTTGAAAATGAAGAATTAGATTTCAAAGTCTTCAAAGAAATATTCAATGAAAATATTTCAAATTCAAAAAATCTCTATTTGATAGCAGAAAATGAGAATGAAGGTTTGGGTTTTATTAGTTTTCATACACAAAATCTTTTGCATCACGGCGGGCGAGTAGGAGAAATCCAGGAATTTTTTATTGATCAAAACCATCGTGGAAAAGGAATTGGAAGACAATTGATAGAGAAGATCATGCAATATGCAAATCAAAATAACCTGAAAAGTATCGAAGTTACCACAAATCGCCGAAGAGTTGAGAACGTGTTGATTTATGAAAATCTTGGTTTTACCTTATCGCATAATAAGTTTACGATTTATAAATAGCTTTCCAGCTATGAAAGTTTGAACATAAAAAAAACTGCTATTTTGTTGGTAGCAGTTTTAATAAATAGATAATTATGTTGTTATCATGGTAGGTATTCCATACAGATACTATTTGTTGCTGTTCTGTACAAATACCAGCCACATATGTTTCTTCCATAATAAGAAACTTCGTCACCGTTGCATAACGGATATGGCACGCAGTTTACAACTCCGCCATTAATTGATTTCAGTTCTTCTTTTGATAATTTTTGTGTCGACAATTTTTGTAAGTTTTTCATAAACAAGGTTTTTTGGATTTTTCTGTTCTAGATATTATTTGGATGAAAATGGATAATTATGTTGTTATACTGCTCCATATTCCATACACGTACTACCTGTTGATGTTTTGTATAAATACCAGCCACATGAGTTTATTACATAAAAAGTGGCTTCCTGACCGTTACATAGTGGCCATGGTATACAAGGTGCATTATTACCGGCGTTAATTGATTTCAATTCTTCTTTTGATAATTTTTGTGTCGACAATTTTTGTAAGTTTTTCATAAATAAGGTTTTTTGGATTTTTCTGTTCTGTAAGTTTTTGGATACTACTTGATAAAAATACTAATTATTTTTTCTAAATAAATACTTACAAAAAGAAACATGTAGATTCTGATTGATTTTTCAAAAATCTTTAATATTTTTCTTTTTTTAACTTAAAATAACAGTAAATTCTTTCTTTTTTGTGTTTTTAATGCAATTGTTGATTTTGAAAATAAGTAAAAAAACTTGTGAATCTTACTTGAAGCAAATTGGATTAAAGTTTAATATTGTAAACTAATAATTGCTTCAGGAAAAGATGAAAGAATTAAATCCGAAAATAAAACATCATTTAATAGTTGGTTCGCTAATTGGTCTCTGGTTATTTGTTTTTGCTTTCATCATAAAACCTTTTGACGATGGAACTATAAATCTAAGAGCTTGGTTTCTAATAAGTTTTGGTTTTAGTATAATGGCGTTTTTATGTTATGGTATTCTTGCTGTTCTTCAAAATGGGATTTACAAGAAAATCTCAAAATGGAATCTTAGTTTAGAAATTGGAAGTATTGTTTTGTTTTTTCTTATTTATCTGTTTGGAATTTATGCCTTTTACAAAAGCCCGATTTTAAAAGGAGGTTATAGTTTTTATGATTTTTTCTCTATCATTTTTATTAAAGTTGCTTTGATTTTAACTCCCGTAGTTATTCTGGCAAGAAGATATCTAATCAAACTCATTCCTGTAAAAGATGATGTCCTCACTTTTATTGGGGAAAACAAATTAGACATTTTAAAAGTCCAAAAAGTTGATTTGGTTTGTATTTCTAATGCCCAAAATTATGTGGAGATTTTTTATCTGGAAAATGGGAAGCTGCATTCAAAACTAATTCGTTCTTCACTCAAAAAAATTCTCGAAGATTTTACTTTTTTAATCCAAATCCATCGTTCTCATTTAATAAATCCGATTCATTTTAAGTCCTGGAGAAATTCAAATACTGTTATTCTGACTCAAATGGAACTTCCGGTTTCTAAAAATTATAAAGAAAGTTTGTTGACTTTGTAATTTCGTACCTAAAACAATACGTTTTGTACCAAAGTCAATGATGTTGGTATTTGAAGAAGTTTTTCATCCTAGTTTTGTTTCATCAATTTTAAAATAAATTATGAAAACAAAACACTTTTGTATGCTAGGATTACTATTTTTTGTAATAAGTTATTTGCTATTTTCTAAAGTTTTGCCTGATTTTCAAAGTCCAATTGATTTTGCACATTGGTTCAATTTAATTGGGGCCTGTTTTTTGTTCTCCTTTAATGATGTATTTCCTAAAAACAGATTAAATTCTTTTGCTTCTTTTGTAACAACTTTAGGAGTTGTTGCGCATATCGGACTTTGTACAATCGATTTCATAATGTCGAGTTATGGAACAAATGATCTCGCGAAAGAAGAATTAAGCCGGCATATTAGTAATGTACCATCAATTTTGTACCCTTTTGTAATTGTTGGTCCATCTTTGCTTTTTATTGGTCTGTCTCTTCACGCGTTGAACTTTATAAAAACTAATGTGATAAGTTTTTTAATGGTTTTTCTTTCTTCGTTAGCAATAGGTTTCTCTTTTTTTATATTAAAAAATGGAGTTTATATGTTTTCGGGTTGTGTGGTTTTTGTTTTAGGATTGGCTTTTTTACTTAATAGAAAAGAAAACCAAAACGAACAATTTGATAAATAATAAACTCAAAACAGAATCTCTATTTTTAATTTGTATTTTTGTTTGAAGGGAATAACTGAATTTAAATAAATTGAATAAATATCTAAAATACCTAATCTCAATCTTTCTGGCTTTCGTCGTGACTGTGAGCGATGGTACTTTAATTTCTCAGTCAAAATCGGCGGATTATTATCAATCTTCGTTTGTTGTTTTAAGAGAAGAATTAGATTGTAAAAAATCTCGTTTATACGTATTCAATAAATTTGTTTCCCGAATAAAAATCGCGTTTTCGATTCCTGTAACGTATCTGGAATTCAAACAACTTAGTAGTTTTCAAGTTGGGATTATCCAAAAAACTCAAAGTCTTCTTCATCAAAATATAAGTTCATTTATAAGACAATCCGTTTTTGTAAACGAACTTATTACTTGCAATAATTTATATAAAAGTTTATACAGCGCTTAGTTTTCTAAGTATTCATGCGCTTCAAAGCATGTGATGATAAAATAATGTCTAATCATTTATCATTTTCAAAATGTATAAACACAAAAATAAAACACGTTTAGAGCAATCTAAGCGACCGCTTCATTGGATAAAAAGAAAATTTATTGTTATAATAACCGCTTTTATGCTCGGAATGTCAAACGGAATGAATGTTCATGAAGAGGCAACTAAAGGAAATCAAAATTATACCGAACAGCATAAGAAGGATTAGTCTTCTTTGAGGTTCTAACGCATTTCTGTCATTTCGACCGAAGGGAGAAATCGCACTAGAAACTCGATAAAGATTGGCGACTTTGTTTGCGGAATTACTTGTGTGATTTCTCCCTTCGGTCGAAATGACAAGCTTGTGCGTAATTATATTGCGCATAAAAAAACCTTTGTCAAAGTTTTAAACTTTGACAAAGGTTTTGCGCATTTATTAAATTGGAATTTGGTCCCGATAGCTATCGGGATTAAAAAATTGAAATTTCTTAATCAACCCATTTATAATATCTCGCCCCAATTAAATTAGGAATTTCTTTTTCGATACGATCCAAAACCCATTCGTTTTTAGGAATTCGAACACTTTGTTTTTGTTCTTTTTTATGAAGACTTTCATAAGTTTCAAAACCAATTTCGGTGCTTTCTTCTAAGTTTTCAAAAAGTTTGGTTTTGGCTAAAGCTGATTGCCAATTTGGCTGAATTGTTCCTTCAAAAACTTTTGATTTTGATCCGCTTCCATAAGCCAGAAATCCGAATTTTGTTCCGGCAACTTCTTTTTTAGTGTCATAATAATGTGCCAGAGTCGATAATAATCCCATGAAAATGGAACCAGTATAAAGATTGCCAATTAGCGATGAAGCCAATTCTGCAGGTTGTAATTTCTCGGTTACAAATTTTTTGTATTCATCCGATTTTCCCACTTCTTTAATTTTATTCTGATAATCTGCGGGATCAATATTTTCTGCAATGATTTTATCTGCACTGTCTAAAGCGTAAATTTCAGACAACATTCTGCGTCCCTGAAATGAATATGGCAAGTGCATGATAATACTATTCCAGGTATTGTATAAAGTTTCGGTTGTGTTTTTTAATTTCTTGAAAGAGAAGTAAGCATTTCGCGTACGGTCCATATAACATTGATTCGAATATTGACCATCAAAAACAGGCTGGTCTTTATGAACTTCAATTTCAGCTTCTAAATTATCAAACCACGGATCGTTATTTCTGTTTTTTGTAATCGTTTCCTTTGATATAGTTCTGTAAGGTTTAAAAAAGTCAAAAACTCCTTTTGTACTTGTTGCCCAATTTTCATCAAAAGCAATAATCCTTGGGTTCGAAGTTACTAGCATTGCCAATGCTCCGGCGCCTTGAGTATATTCTCCGGTTGAGTTTAAATCGTATTTTGCAAAATCAGTCGTAACTACAATTGCTTTTTTTGTCGGATTCAGTTTTACAAAATCAATGCAGTTTTGCAAAGCGTCAACACCGCCAATGCAGGCAAAAGTAAAATCGACAACATCACATTCTGCAAGAGAATCTTCGCCAAATTTTTGTTCCATTAAATTAATTAAATAAGAACTGATAGGTTTTGAACTATCGATGGCGCTTTCGGTACCAACATAAATCCGGCTAATCTCGTTAAGGTTTATTTTGTGTTCAAAAATAAGTTTAGTTAAAGCATTTGCTCCAAAAACAACCGCATCCTGATGGACGTCCGGTAAAGTCATTTTAATTAATCCAAGACCTTTTTCTAGTTTTTCGGGTTCAATATTTCTGGCAACAGCCAAAGTTTTTATGGGTAAATGTATGTTGGCTACATCAAATGATATAGCGTCTATTCCTGTTTTCATTCTGATTTTTTTTGAAGCTGATAAAGGTAAAATTATGTAATGGAATGACCATTTTTTTCGGCTATAAAATTGCGATGAGCGAGCACTTTTGAAGAAAATAAATTAAATGTTTGATTAAAATAGTAATTTCATAAAGTTTTGTGAGAGTCAGATAGCGGCTATTACTGTTAAATAATTTCTGTAAAGCGTGCGTTTTTAGATTTTTATAATAAAATTATTTGATATTAAGTATTTTATATACGTAAAAATACGTATTACGTAGTCTATTTTAAAATCATTATAAATAACAACGAAATGGTTGTAGTTCTTTGTTAATTGACTTATTTTTGTCTAATTTTTTAAAACAAACTACTTAAACACTTATGGCACAATCTGCACTATTGAATGCTTCCATCTTAAAGAAAGTGGCTATGGCTCTTTCGGGAATATTCTTAATCACGTTTTTAGCGCTGCATGTTACCTTAAATTTCATTTCTATTCTTAGTGAAGATGTTTTTAACGAAGCTTCTCATTTTATGGGTTACAATCCGCTAATTCAATATGTAATGCAACCTGTTTTGGCATTCGGAGTAATTTTCCATTTTGTTATGGGATTTGTACTTACTGCTCAAAATAGAGCTGCTAGACCAATTGCTTACGCAAATTACAACGGAGCTGCAAATGCTTCATGGAGTTCTAGAAATATGATTATTTCCGGATTGGTTATTTTAGCTTTCTTAGGATTGCACTTTTATGATTTTTGGTTTCCTGAAGTTGCTTATAAATATGTAAACGGAACGGCACCTGATGCTACAAGATATTATGGGGAGTTAGTTCATAAATTTCACGATCCAATTCGCACAGGATTGTATTGTATTTCTTTTGTGTTATTAGGTTTTCACCTTTGGCATGGATTTGCATCTTCTCTTCAATCAGTGGGAATGCACAACAAATACTCAAGATTTTTAGCAAAAGTAGGTTACTGGTTCGCTGTTGTAGTACCGGCTGCTTTCGTAATTATCGCATTATTTCATCATTTCAATAATTAATATAAATTATAATGGCATTAGATTCAAAAATTCCACACGGCCCAATATCGGACAAATGGACAGATTATAAAGATCATATTAATTTAGTAAATCCTGCTAACAAACGTAATTTAGATATTATCATTGTTGGTACAGGTTTGGCTGGAGGTTCGGCTGCGGCTACTTTGGCTGAGCAGGGATATAACGTAAAAGCTTTCTGCTTTCAGGATTCACCAAGACGTGCGCACTCTATTGCAGCACAAGGGGGAATCAATGCAGCAAAAAATTATAAAGGGGATGGTGACTCTGTTTACAGATTGTTCTACGATACTGTAAAAGGGGGTGACTACCGTGCGCGTGAAGCAAATGTTCACCGTTTGGCTGAAGTTTCTGCTAATATTATTGACCAGTGTGTGGCTCAAGGAGTTCCATTGGCTCGTGAATATGGCGGACTTTTAGATAACCGTTCTTTTGGAGGAACTTTGGTTTCCCGTACTTTTTATGCACAAGGACAAACCGGACAACAATTATTGTTAGGAGCTTATTCTGCAATGAACCGTCAGATTGGTCGTGGAAAAATAAAAATGTACAACCGTCACGAAATGCTGGACATAGTAATCGTGAACGGAAAAGCGAGAGGTATTATCGCTCGTAACTTAATTACAGGAGAAATAGAAAGACATTCTGCTCACGCAGTAGTAGTTGGTTCTGGAGGATACGGAAACGTATTTTTCTTGTCAACAAATGCTATGGGAAGTAACGCAACAGCAGCTTGGAAAATTCATAAAAAAGGAGCGTTTTTCGCAAATCCTTGTTACACACAAATTCACCCAACATGTATTCCGGTTTCGGGAGATCACCAGTCAAAATTGACTTTGATGTCTGAATCGTTACGTAATGACGGTCGTATTTGGGTTCCTGCAAAACTAGAAGATGCAAAAGCTATCCGTGAAGGAAAGAAAAAAGCAACTGATTTATCTGAAGCTGAAAGAGATTATTTCTTAGAAAGAAGATATCCTGCTTTTGGTAACTTAGTACCTCGTGATGTGGCATCTCGTGCTGCAAAAGAAAGATGTGATGCCGGTTTTGGAGTTAACAAAACAGGAGAAGCTGTTTACTTAGACTTCGCTGCGGCGATCAAACGTTACGGAACTGAAGAAGCTTTTGTAAAAGGTTTAGATGCTAATGATGCTACATTGGTAACTAAATTAGGAGCTGAAATCGTAAAAAGTAAATACGGAAACTTGTTCCAGATGTATTACAAAATCGTTGACGAAGATCCTTATACAACGCCAATGATGATTTACCCTGCGGTTCACTACACAATGGGTGGAACTTGGGTTGATTATAACTTAATGACTACAATTCCGGGATGTTTCTCAATTGGAGAATCTAACTTCTCTGATCACGGAGCAAACAGACTTGGAGCCTCTGCTTTGATGCAAGGTTTAGCTGATGGATATTTTGTTCTTCCTTATACTATTGGAGATTATTTAGCTCCGGATATTAAAATGGGAGAAATTTCTACAGATTTACCAGAATTCGTAGCAGCAGAAAAAGAAGTAAAAGATCAAATCGACAGATTTATCAATAATAAAGGAACTCATTCTGTAGATTATTTCCACAAGAAATTAGGAAAAATCATGTGGGATAAAGTAGGTATGGCTCGTAATGCTAAAGGTTTAGCCGAAGCTATCGAAGAAATTGCCGCTTTACGTGAAGAGTTTTATAAAGATGTAAAAGTTCCTGGAAGCGCTAACGAATTTAATCAGGAATTAGAGAAAGCAACACGTGTTGCCGATTTCTTAGAGTTAGGAGAATTGTTCGCAAAAGATGCATTGCACCGTAATGAATCTTGTGGAGGTCACTTCCGTGAAGAATACCAAACAGAAGAAGGAGAAGCACTTCGTGATGACGAAAACTTTGCATACGTTGCAGCCTGGGAATACAAAGGAAAACCAAGCGATGCCGTATTACACAAAGAACCTCTGGTTTACGAAAATATTAAATTAGTACAGCGTAGTTATAAATAGTATTCTGAAAAAGTCTAAATACTTATTTCTTAATACTTAATACTTATAGAAAATGAAACTTACATTAAAAATATGGCGTCAGAAAAACGCCCAGGATAAAGGAGGAATCGTTGAATATCCAATCGACGGAATCGAACCAGATATGTCTTTCCTTGAAATGCTTGACGTTCTTAACGAACAATTAATCAACAAAGGAGAAGAGCCAGTAGCATTTGACCACGATTGTCGTGAAGGAATTTGCGGAATGTGTTCTTTATTCATCAATGGAGAAGCACACGGACCAGACAGAGGAGTTACAACTTGTCAATTGCACATGCGTATGTTTAAAGATGGCGACACGATTTTTATCGAGCCATTTAGAGCAAAAGCTTTTCCGGTAATTAAAGATTTAGTTGTTGACAGAAGTTCTTTCGACAGAATTCAGCACGCTGGTGGATTTATCTCGGTAAACACTTCAGGAAATACAATCGATGCAAATACAATTCCGATTAACAAACATGATGCAGATAAATCATTTGATGCTGCTGCTTGTATTGGTTGTGGAGCTTGTGTTGCAACTTGTAAAAACTCATCGGCAATGTTGTTTGTTGCTGCAAAAGTATCTCAATATGCTTTATTACCACAAGGTAAAATTGAAGCTGTTGATCGTGTATTAAACATGGTACACCAAATGGATCACGAAGGTTTTGGTAACTGTACCAACACCGGAGCTTGCGAAGTAGAATGTCCGAAAGGAATTTCTCTTGAAAATATCGCACGTATGAACCGTGAATATTTATCTGCAAGCTTAAAAGGATAATTTTAAGAAATAGTTTTTAAATAATAAAAAACGCATTCATTAAGTTGAATGCGTTTTTTTATACTCTTATTCATAATACAATTGCGAAGCACTAATTTCCTGTTTTTCTTTTCCTTCCTGCTGCATAAAACAGCTTAAAGTAGTTCCTCCAATTTGATCAAAATAGCTGATATTAATTTTGTGAAACCCTTTTTCGAGTTTCACTGCTCCGTAAGCTTCATTCAACCAATGAATGCCATCATTATTGACAACTAATTCATTGTCGACAAAAAGCTTCGATCCGTCATCTGAAAGCGTTGAAATTGTATAATTTGCCGTTTCCGGAATATAGATATATCCGTCGAATTTTAAGCCGATATAACGCTCTGTTTTTGACTTCCATTTTTCGCTGCTTATTGCGCCTTCAAAAATGCCTGAATTAACAGGTTTTGCCAATTCTAAATCCTGAACCTGCTGAAATAAAGTTCCGGTAAAATAATCGTATTTTAAACCCTTCTTCGTTGGTTTTATTTTTAAAGCCGATTTCAGATCCGGATTTCGAACTACTATTTTATTGATAGAACTTCTTCGTCCACCCGAATTAATCTGAACAATTTTTATAATTCGATATTCTCCTTTCGGAATATTTATCGTTAAGGGTTTTGTGTAAAGTTCTGCGGTTTCATCCGGATTATAACCGTCGATTGTATAGAAAATCTGTCCATTTTTGATGGTTGGTTTCAGGTCTAAAACATATTCTGATGCAATTAATGCCGTTTCATTAGCTCCAAAAGGCGTTGGAACTTTATACAATCTTTTTTGCGCATCTAATTTTTCTAAATGATGCGGAATTCTATCTAAAACAAAATTATTATAGTTTTTGTTTTGAGGTTCAGTCCACGCAATTTCTGATAAAGCAAACATTCTCGGATAAAGCATATAATTTAATTTCGCCGGACTCGTCAAATATTCCGACCAAAGATTAGACTGAACGCCCATAATATATTTTTGTTCCTCAACAGTTAAACTATCAATCGGAGTTGGATTGTAATTGTATATTTTTTCAACAGTCGTTAATCTTCCAATTGTTAAAGGTTCGTTAGGTGAATATCCTTGATTATAATCCAGATATAAAACCTGTTCCGGATTCATAATTACGTTGTGTTTTTGTCTTGCGGCGCTAATTCCGCCCGCTTCTCCTCGCCAGGACATTACGGCCGCGTTTGGAGTGAGTCCGCCTTCGAGCATTTCATCCCAACCCAGAATTTGTCTTCCGTTTGCGTTTAGGAATTTTTCAATTCGTGTGGTTAAATAGCTTTGTAATTCATGTTCGTTTTTCAAACCTAAATCTTTGATTCGCTTTTGGCAATTCGGACATTCTTTCCATCTTGTTTTTGGACATTCGTCTCCACCGATATGAATATATTTACTCGGAAACAAAGCCATAACTTCTGTCAAAACATCTTCCAGAAAAATAAAAGTTTCCTCTTTTCCCGCACAGAAAATATCTTCAAAAACACCCCAATATTCTACAACTTTATAATTTCTGTCTGGAAAACATGATAAATTTGGATAAGCCGTTACAGCGGCAGTTGCATGACCGGGCATTTCGATTTCCGGAATAATGTTTACATAATGTTCTTCGGCAAACTTTACAACGTCCTTAATTTCTTCCTGAGTATAAAATCCTCCGTACGGATTTCCGTCAAAAAAATAGGGTGATCTTTCAAATTTATTTCCAACTAAAGTCTGTGCTCTTTTAGATCCGACTTCGGTTAATTTTGGATACTTTTTGATCTCAATTCGCCAGCCCTGATCGTCGGTTAAATGCCAATGAAAGTTATTTAGTTTATAACTGGACATTTGTGCAATAAAATCTTTTATAACATCAGTAGTAAAAAAATGACGGCAAACATCAAGATGAAGCCCGCGGTAGCTGTATCTCGGCTCGTCTTCGATAGTAATGCAAGGCAATTTTATTTCCTGATTTTTAAATTTGTTGGGCAAAAGCTGCATTAAACTCTGAACAGCATAAAATAATCCTTCTTCACTTCCGGTAACGATGATCTTTTTAGCCGAAATATTGATTTTATAAGCCTCTTTTTTTAAAGATGAAGACGGATTTTGAGTAATAAACAAAACGTCAATATTGCTCTTTTTCGAGGACACATTTTTGTTGATGGCCGATTCAAAAATCTGTGCTGTTTTTAATTCTTTCGCACTAAACTTATTCTTTTCAAAAACAACTTTTATTTGTCCGTTTAAAAAAATACTATCTCCGGTTGCTTTATAGAAATTTGGAGCAGGAATTATCGAATTGTTATTAGAAGCAATTTGAGCATTTCCGAACGAATAACAGAATATCAAAAAGAGAAATATACTTTTTTGCATGGTTGCTTTTTTGGTTTGTTAAACAAATTTAGGTTTTGTCACATAAAGTTGCATTTTTTTTGCAATACTTAATTTGTTATAAAAGTCTTTAAATTAGGTGTGTTAACTTTTTTATTACGTTGTGTTATAATTTGATTCGCAAGAATATTGCATTTATTGTTTACATTTGTTCAAAAAAAGAATTCGCATGAATAACGATAATGAAGTGGTAAATTATAGCAAGGAAGAACGTAAAAATCTTATTTTAAAAGAGATTAACTTGCATACCCGCGTAAGTTTTGAAACACTTTCGGCTAAATTATTTGTTTCAGAAGATACTGTCAGACGTGATATTAATGAACTTGAATCAGAATCTTTATTGATTAAGGTAAAAGGCGGTGCGATGACAAAAGCGTACCATCATTCTTCATCCAATCAAACGTATGCAGGCGAATCAAAACAAATTATTGCACAAAAAACGCTAGGTTTACTTCATGACGGCATGGTTTTATTAATTGGCGGCGGAACTACAATTCGTGAATTCATTCGCTTAATTCCTAATGATTTAAATCTTACTATTTTTACTGTTACTGTTTTATCTGCGGTTGAACTTCTGGACAAACCCAATGTGAAAATCATCATGATTGGCGGCAGCATTTCATCTTACAGTCAAATGTGTGTGAGTGGCGATGTTTATAATCAATTGGCAAATATTAAAGTCGATTTATTAATCTTAGGAACCAATGCTTTGGATATCGAAGGCGGATTCTCAGATTCTGACTGGGAAACCGTTCAGGTAAAAAAAGCAATGATTCAGGCTTCTGAAAAAACAGCGATTTTGACTATTTCTGAAAAACTCGACACGGTTCTAAAAATGAAAATTGCCAATTTATCTGAAGTTGATTACGTTGTCACGGAAGTTGATCCTAACGACGCAAAATTACAAGCTTATAAAAAGGCAGTTCCAAGTTTAGTTTTTATTTAATATTACTATCCATTGTGAATAACAAGCCAAAATAATATAAAAAGTTTGCCACGAATTTCTCGAATTACCGCGAATTATTTTTATTGTACAGATTAAAAAATTTGTGTAAATCTGTGAAATTTGCGGTTAGTTTTTTAAGCAGTTTCAAAATAAAAATTAGAGAAATTCGTGGTAAAAAATAAGTTTGATATTCCTCGTAGACTGTCTATTACTTAATCCCAGTTTTTCATTAAAAAATTAATCCAGTTCTGGTGAAAGATTTTATTTAAATCTTCATCAGAATATCCGTTGTCTTTAAAAATTAAAACCAATTTTTGCAAATCGGCTATCGTATTTAAATCATACGGAGACTGTTCTGTTCCAAAAGCGCCATCCAAATCTGAACCTACGCCAATATGATTTGCATTTCCGGCCAGTTGACAAATGTGATCCATGTGTTTGAAAACAGTTTCAAGATCGCACTTCATTCCCAAAGGTGTAGAAACGCCTCTTTCCCAATTCGGAACCAACATCCAGGCATCTAAAGCTCCACCAATAACGGCTCCTCTCGAAATCAAAGCTTTGATCATTTCGTCGCTATATTGACGGTTGTGATCAACCAGACTTCTGCAATTGTTATGACTTGCCCAAACTGGTCCGTTATAATGGTCTAAAGCCTGCCAGAAAGCATCGTCGCACAAATGTGTTGCATCCAGAATAATATTCAAACGTTCCATTTCCTTCAATAAATCAAGACCGTTTTGATTCATTTTTCCCGTTGCATCTGTTCCGTTTGCGTAGCGTCCCGGTCCGTAATGTGCCGGACCAATGGCGCGTAATCCGTAATGGTATGCTTTTTCTAAATACGAAATATCAATAATAGAATCCGCGCCTTCCAAACTCAAAATATAACCAATAGGTTTTTTATCGTTTGGAGTTCCGTCATTCCATAAATCAATTTGTTTTTGGAGTGATTTTTTATCGGTAATCGCTGTAATTTCTCCAGCTTCTTCCATTGCTTTATACCACGAAAGTTGGCCTTGCGTTTGCGCCCAGGCTTGTTCAGGAGAATTCCAACCCGGAATAATACTGTCGGGTTTTACAAATCTTGCAATTTGCGTGGCGACTACAATTCCGATATTGCCGCGTCGCAAATCCGGAAACGAAACCGTGGCACGTTCGCGATCTGGTTTATCCGTCATTCCTTTTTCGAGATGGCGCAAGGTGGGAACGTCATTTCTTAAATCTCGATTCCATTCCATCGCATTCATGCTCAGGTCTAAATGGGCGTCTATTATAAACATAGTATTTTTTTTAAGGCACAAAGGTCCAAAGGCTCAGAGGTTCTCTACAAGTGTTATTATGAGGTCTATTCTCTTTCTTCTTTGCTCTATTTTCTATTCTTTTTATCTTTATTCTCCTTTTTCTGCTGCTAGATATTAATTTTTCTGCTTCGCGCGACAACCAGCCATTGATCGCAAATTTGATGTTCTTTGTTGATGACCTGAACCGAATCGTAAAGTGCGCAGGTTGGGCAAACATGATACGGCTGGGCATAAACGGTATCGCCAATTTTATATTGATTTTTTCCCCGATTTTCTACAATCAAATGTTCTTCTGAATGCGAAATCGGAATTAAATTTTCATCATTTAAAATCACTAATCTTTTATCGATCGGGTTTTCTGATGAAACGGCTTTGTATCCAATATCAACACAAAGCGTTGTATTTGTTGGTTTTGAAATCACCGTTCCTACAATAACCAAAGCGGGTTTAAATTCCTGTTCGGGTAAATTGGTCTGATAATTAGAATCCCAAAAAACAAAAGTTCCCGGACTGGATTCTGCATTTTCCTGAGTGGCATAAAACGGAAATGTATTCGATCCTCCGGCAACGATTTTTAATTCGTAATCTGTTTTTTGCTGAAGTATTTCAATCTCTTTTTTAATAATTGAAAAGGAGTTTGAAGCTTGAATATTTCGTTCATCAACAGTTCCTTTTATGTGACCGTCGTAAATATGAAAACCTTCAAAATGAATGTTTTTTAATGTAATAATTTCAGAAGCTAAATCAATCCATTTATCAGAAATTGAAATTCCCGTTCTGTTCATTCCCGTATTTAGATCGAGAAAAATATTTAGAATCAGGTTATTTTTTTCAGCAATTTGATTTAAGGCTTTCGCCGATTCTAAATTGTCGACAATAGTCGAAAATTGAATATTTGGATATTTTTGAAGTAACGAAACCCATCTTTCTTTTTTTGCACCAACAGGCTGATAGGCGAGAAGCACGTCCGGAATTTCATGTATGGCAGAAAGTTCGGCTTCGGCAATCGTGGCGCATTTTACTTTTTTGATGTTGTAAATTTTAAACAACTCCAGAATTTCGCCTATTTTATGTGTTTTGATGTGAGGCCTTAATTTTTGAGTGTCGCCGTTTACTGCCCCAATTAGGCGTTCGAGATTAAACCGGATACGATCTTCGTAAACGGCCAAAAATGGAGTGTCGGGACGAGTTTCGGAATTAATTTTCCACCAATTTTTTTGCATAATCTAGTTTCTTGTTTTTTCTACCACTTCAATTAAATTTTGAAAAGCCTGAAGCGATTCTTCATAAGTTAAATTCAAAAGCATTTCTTTCGAAAATAAATTAGAACCAATTCCAACACAAACAACGCCGGATTTGAACCATGATTTCAAATTGCTTTCTTCTAATGTTACGCCTCCGGTTGGCATTATTCTTAAATTCGGAAACGGGGCTCGAATTGCTTTCACATAACCGGGTCCGCCAATTTTATCTGCAGGAAAAAGTTTGACAACATCGGCACCTAATTTATTGGCATGCAATATTTCGTTTAAAGTTGCTGCGCCGGGAATCCAGTAAATATTATTTTTTAAACAATAATTGCCAATTTCAGGATCGGTATGCGGACAAACGATACAATCTGCGCCCAATTGATGAAATGTTTCAGCATCGTCAACGCTTAAAATAGAACCAACGGCAATTTTTACCTCTAAATTATTTGCTTTTTTAAAGGCAACCATTTGAGTGAAAACCTCTTTAGCATTATCTGCACGAGCAGCAAATTCGATAATTTTTATACCGGCATCTGCGGCGGACTGCAGCACAATTTTGGCTGTTTCGATGTTGATTTGTGTTACTAACGGAAGTACGCCTTGTGCTTTTAAAATGCTGTACATATGCTTAAATATAATTTTATCTATTGATTCTGTTACTCGCGCCATTTGCAATAAAATGACTTATTTCTGTTGGATTGCTCATGGCAAAATCTCCGTGAATACTTTGTTTGATTACGCCGCAGGCCGTTGCCCAGTCGATACATTCCTGTGCAGATAATTTGTTTGATAATCCGTATAATAATCCTGCGTTGAACGCATCTCCAGAACCAATTTGATCGGTTACCAGATGTATTTTGTATTCTTTTGTTTCGTAAAAATTGTCTTCGTGAAACAACATTCCTTTGTATAAATGCGCCAGTCCGTCTGATTTTCTAAAACTCATGGCGAGGGTTTTCAGATAAGGCATTTTTTCTTTTAATAACTCAAATGTTTTCCTGAAACGATTTGCATCCGATTCATTTTTATCGGTTTTTATTCCGAAGTAAATTTCTATCGCGTCTAAATCTGCAACGGTTATGGTACTGTATTGAAGTAAATCGGGCATAATTTCTGAAGGATGTTTTCCGTATTGCCATAATTTCGAACGATAATTAAAATCGGAAGAAATGGGCAATCCTTTTTTATGTGCCGAAAGAATGGCTTCTTTACAAACCAAACCAGCTTCGTTTGAAACGCCCGGACTTATTCCAGACCAGTGAAAATGAGTTACATCGGCGAAAGCCAAATCCCAGTTAATCTGATCTTTCTGAATGGTTGCAAAAGACGAATTGCTTCGGTCGTAAATAACCTGCGACTGTCTGATTTGGTTTCCGGCTTCGACAAAATACAATCCCAAACGTTCTCCGCCATAAACACATTTTGAAGTGTTTACTTTGTATTTCTGCAATTCGTTTAAGGCCAGTTGTGCCAAATCATTCTCCGGTAATCTCGTAATATAATCGGTTTGAATGCCGAGTTGAGAAAGTAATACACAAACATTAGCTTCGGCTCCGCCAACATGAACTTTAATATCACTGGCCTGCGTAAAACGATTTCCATCTGCAACATTCATCCGAAGTAATAATTCTCCGAAAGTTGCAATTCTTGTTTGTGATGTATTTGTATTCATATTTTTTGTTTTTGCCACAGATTGTATTGATTAAAATGATTTTTTTCGCCACGAATTCACGAATTAGTTTAAGGCAATAATTAGTAAAAATTAGTGAATTCGTGGCGAAAATATTGAATCTGTGCGAATCTGTTTAATCCGTAAAATCTGTGGGCTAAATTCTTTAAATCTAATATAATTCGAAAACAGCTTCAACTTCAACAGGAATGTTGTCCGGTAAAGATCCCATTCCTACGGCGCTTCTTACGCCGATTCCGTTTTCTTGTCCCCAAACTTCGGCGAATAATTCGCTGCAGCCGTTTATAACGTAGGGATGTCTAAGGAAATCGCCGTTGCAATTCACCATTCCCAATACTTTTATAACTCTTTTTACTTTGTTCAGACTTCCAAAATTGGTTACAATTGTCGAAAGCATGGTTAAGCCGACTTGTCTTGCGGCCAGTTTTCCTTCTTCGATATCCATATCGTCGCCAATTCTTCCGATAATCAGGGATTTGTCGTCGCGCACCGGACCATGACCAGAAAGGTACAAATACTTTCCGTCGACTAAATAAGGTTTATATATACCAAGAGGTTGAGGCGCTGGCGGTAATGATAAGCCAAGGGTTTCAAATTTTTCCTGAGGCAATAAATTCATGATATTAATGTATTATAGAGTTTAAAATAAAAACGAAAACAATTCCCAAAACAGATACCAAGGATTCCATTACGGTCCATGATTTAAAAGTATCTTTCAGGCTGATATTAAAATATTCTTTGAACATCCAGAAACCCGGATCGTTTACATGCGAGCACATCAAACTTCCTGCTCCAACCGATAAAACTAATAAGTTGGGGTCGAGATTATTAGTTTGTAATAAAGGTAATAAAACGCTGGCAGTCATTAATCCCGCTGCGGTTGCAGAACCTACACAAACCCTGATAATTGCCGCCATAATCCAGGCCAGTAAATAGGGATGAATATTGATTTGGGTTAATGTTGAAACAATAGTTTCGTTGACACCGCTTACGATCATTACTTCTTTCAGACTTCCGGCGCCGCCAACAATTAAAACAATTAGCGCAACATCTTTTATGGCAACGGCATAATCATCCATTACAGATGCTAAGCTTCGGTTCATTCTGATTCCTAAAGTATAAGTACAAATAAGCAAGGAAATCAGCATGATTATACTGGGTTCGCCAACTGTTTTGCAAATGTTTACTAACGTTTCATTATCTGAAAGTAAAGGCAATATCGAAGTTATCGTTAATCCGAAAACGGGAAATAAGGCAGAAAATAAACTAACAGAAAAGCTCGGTTGTTTTCCTGCGTTTACGACTTCTTCAACATTTAAAATTTCATGATCTGATTCTGTTTTGATGTTTTTGAGCAAATTCGAAAATAATAATCCCGCAATAAATATTGTTGGAACGGCGATGATGATTCCGTAAACTAAAACGAGACCAATATCAGCATTTAAAATACTGCTTAACGCCATTGGAGACGGATGTGGAGGCAAAAAACCGTGCGCAACTGAAAGTGACGCAAGCATAGGGATTCCCAGATATACTTTTGATAGTTTAAATTGGCGGGCTACTGAAAAGATTAAAGGTACTAACAAAACAAATCCAACACTATAAAACAGTGGTATCCCAACAATAAATCCGGTAATCATTAAGCCTAAGCGGACATATTTTTCGCCTGTCCATCCCATAACTGTTTTTGCAATAACATTGGCTGCGCCCGATGAAACGGTAAGTTTACCAATGCAGGTTCCGAAAACGATAATCAGTGTAATCGAACCCAACATTTCGCCCAAACCTTTTTGTACCGTTTGCGATAAGGCGTTTATTGGCAGACCTAAAAAAAGACCTGCCAGTAAAGCTGTTATGATAAAGGCAATAAACGGATTGATTTTAAACCAGGCAATTTGAAGGATCAAAAATGCAATGCATGCCGTAAGAATTAATATGCTCATTTATTCTTTTAATTAAAAATTGAGAATTAAAAATTAAAAATCTTTGAAACTATGTTTTATGTCTTTAAATTAATTCAAGTTTGTAGTCCCTACTGGACAAAAAAATGGCACAAATAAATTAATTTCTACCAATATGTAATCTCTCCGAGATATTTTTTATTACTCCGTTAGGAGTTAAATATTGGTAGAATAACGAAAGGCATACCCTGGAAATATCCCGTAGGGATTATACTTTTTTAGCAGCCAACTTATTTGTTGAATTATTTGCAAAAAACATTTACTATTATTTATCCCACCAAATTCTTGTCGTGAAATTATCTTCGCCTTGGCGTTTAACCGCTTCTGCTAAGTTAGCTGAATTGACTGAATATTCGCTGGTTGGATATCTGAAACGTCTTGGAATTGTGCCGTTTGTAACATTTCCGGGAAAGTTTACCGGAACTAAAACCGGATATCCAGTTCTTCTCCAATTGGCATAAACTTCCTGCTCGTCTACAAAAAGGGCAATCCAGATTTGAGTATGAATTTGATTCATTTTATCTTCAAAAGACCCGGCGGCGTTGAATGGATTTGATGTTAAATAAGGCGTTGCATCTGCAATTGTGTACGCTGTTCCGTAAATTCCCATGTTTAAAAATGAAGCTTTTACACCTTTTTCATATAAAGCCTGATCGGTTTCTCCGGTGTACCAGCCTCTTGCAGCAGCTTCGGCTAACAGAAAATTAGTTTCGGCATTGCTTAAAATCATAATTGGCGCATCATATTTAAAAACCGTACTTTGATTTGGTTCAGAATAAGTCGCTTGTTCTATTGGTGTTGGTGCTATTTTTGTTCCGTTCGGAAAACCTTTTTGTACCGCAAGACTTGTGTTTTGTACCGTTCCTTCCCAAACGCCTGCATAAACACTAATTCTTGGATCTGCAGTCGCCTGAAGTAAATCTATAAATGTTTTGGATAATTTTCCGCCTTCCACATTTTTCTGTCCAAAAGATCCTGCGGTAAAATCTTGTTTTCTCGAATCAAAACCAACCGGATTTCTGTTGATATCATTTGGACCGTCTGTATATTTCATAATGGCATTGTCGGCAGTATTCAAAATTACACCGCCGGCGATTGCTTTATTTGCCCAGGTTTGTGCCAATGCCGGATCAACTTTTGTTAATCGCATTGCCAAACGAAGCATTAGCGAATACGAGAATTTTTTCCATTTTGCCACATCGCCGTTGTAGATAAAATCGGCATTTCCAAAAGTTGGTTTTGCCGGATCTAATGCCAAAGCAGCTTCGTCTAATTCTTTCAATAAATCTTTATAAATGAATTCCTGTGTATCGTATTTTGGCAGAAATATTTGCGTGCTGTTTGCTTTTGCAGCTTCCGTGTACGGAATATCTCCGTATAAATCTGTAATTCTGTGATACAAATATGCTTTCCAGATTCTGGCAACACTCAGTTTATTGCTGTCGTTTGCATTGTCTTTTACGGCATCAATTACAATTTCGGTTTCATTTAAAGCCGTTGGATAAACCTGATTGAAATAAGCCGAAAAATAAACTTCATTGCTCAAATATTTATCTCCAACTCCGGATGCTTCTTTGTAAGTCGCATAATGCTGCAACATTCCGCCGCATTCCAAAATATTGGTAGCAAAATAATTATTGTTTAAGCCGTCTAAAATAGATTTACTGAAAATAAAATTCGGGTTTGGTTTTTCGACAACATTCGGGTTCGTATTTATTTCCTCAAAATCTTTGGTACAGCTTGTCATACTAGCTAAAAGTACGCCTGTGATATATAAAATGGTTATCTTTTTCATGTCTTTTAATTTTAGAATTTAACGTTTAAACTTAAACCGAAACTTCTTGTTTTTGGCACTCCAAATTGTTCAACACCCTGAGCATTTCCGGCACTAAATACAGATTCCGGATCTACGTTTGGTGTTTTCTTGTAAAGAATGAATAAGTTTCTTGCTACGAATGAAAGAGAAGCGCCCTGAAGTTTAGACAAACCTTTTATTTTTTCAATTGGCAACGAATAACCCAAAATAATTTGTCTCAGTTTGATAAAACTTGCATCATAAACAAAAGTGGATGAAATGTTTCTTAAACCGTCATAATAGGTTCTCAAATTTTCAGGAGCAATAACCATATTTACCGGGTTTCCGTTTGTGTCAACTCCGGAAATTGGCAAACCGCTTTCACGACCCTCAAGCGTTAGTTTGGTTAAACCCATACGAGTTCCGTACAAATCAGTTCCGGAGTATAAGCTTCCGCCGAATTTTCCATCAATTAAAAAGCTGAATGAGATATTTTTATATTTGAATTCATTGCTAATTCCTGCTCCCCAAGGATGAACTCCCTGACCTAATTCTTCAAGTGGACCTTGTGCTATAGTTGCAGAACCGCCACTTACGTTATAAACTGTATTTCCATCTGCATCAACACGAGGTTTGTATCCTTTTATGATACTGTATGGGCGACCAACATCACTTGCAATTGTTACGTAACCGTTTACAGAAGTTGCCATTGTAATCGAGTTTAGCTGATCTGTAAGTGCTTCAACAGTATTTTTATTGTATGATCCGTTGAAAGTAGCATCCCACGAAAAGTTTTTATTGTTGATGATTTTTCCGGTAAGCAAAAGTTCAACACCTTTGTTTCTCATTTTTCCAAGGTTCAACAAAGCTGTATTTGCTCCTGAAGCTGTTGAAATTGTAGTTTCGACAATATCATTTGTAGTGGCACGATTGTACCATGCAAAATCTACATTTAAGCGATTATTAAAAAAACCTAAATCAGTTCCAATTTCAAATGTTGTAGAAGTTAACGGACTTAAAGTTGAGTTTGGAACTCTTGAACTTGTAGGGCCTTGCAATTGCTGACCGTTGTGTCCTCCCTGAATCATGGAGTATGATTGATTTAATGCGTACGGATCAGGAGTTGCGCCACCAACCTCGGCCCAGGAAGTTCTAAGTTTTGCAAATGAAACAAATTCAGGCATTGTAATAATATCCGAAACAATGATACTTGTTCCCACAGACGGATAAAACACCGTATTGTTTTCTGCGGATAAAGTCGAAAACCAATCCTGACGACCTGTAAAGTTTAAGAAAACAATGTTTTTATAATCTAAATCGACAGCGCCATAAACAGAGTTAGTTTTTGTTTTCCCGTAAGGATAACTATAAGCCAAAGTCGATAAATTGCTCAAAGCATAAAAATCATCCAGTACAAAATTTGATCCTTCTACTTTAGTTTCGTCCCTAAGCGTTGTTCTTGAATTAACCCCAACTAATGCGTTTAATGAGAATTCTTTGTAAATGTTTTTCTTAGTGTAATTAAGAATTGCTTCTGAGTTTAAGTTGGATAATTTCATTCGTGAACCCTGCGCATATCCAACCGGATTGTTTAAAGTTGTTTTTGGGATGTATCCGAAGAAATCATAATCGGTATAATCCTGACCAATTCGCCCTTGAAGGAATAAATCACGGGTAAAATTCAATTTCACGTTTACCATTCCGATGAAACGGTTTTTAGTATCGCGGTTTTTAATTTTATTTACCACAAAATAAGGGTTTGTAGCAACGGCAACCGGGTTCCATGCTTCTTCAACACCATTTGCATCATAGCCCGGGGCAAGATTTCTAATGTCGACAGTGTTTGCAATCATGTAAGTTCCCCAGTTGGCATTTGCTTCAGCATCAGAAACGGTAGGTCTGTTTTCTGATTTTTCTAAATTATATTGTGTTACAACATCAAACTTTAACCAGTCTGTTAAGTTAACATTCCCGGCAATGTTCAGCGTTTTGCGGTTAAATCCTGAGTTTGGTAAAACACTTTCATTATCCATATTCGAAAACGAAAGACGTCCTGTAGCTTTTTCATTTCCACCAGATAAAGCAATCGAATTGATAAAAGTTGTTCCTGTTTTATAGAAATTTTTGATATTATCTTTTTGTGCTACATAAGGTCTCGCAACACCATCAAATTGAATAACATTACTTCCGTCCATTTTTGCACCCCATGACCAGCGTCCGGCAGCAATGGCTTCGGCTTGAGTTGTTGGCTTTAGACCATTTGCTCCGGAACCATATTCATATTGCCAATCCGGAGTAATAGATGGCGTTTCAAAAGTAAAAGAACTATTGTACTCAACACCAATTCCTTGTTGTGCAGCACCTCTTTTCGTCTGGATCAAAATTACACCATTTGCAGCATTTGCGCCGTAAAGAGCTGCAGCCGTTCCACCTTTAAGAACAGTAATAGTTTTAATATCATCGGGATTTATAACCGAAGTTCCGTCGCCTCGGTCCACATTTATTCTTGTTGATCCGGCTCCGTTTCCAATTCCCGGTAAATTCAATTGCGTATTATCAATAGGCAAATCATTTACCACATACATCGGTTGGTTATTTCCGTTTAAAGATCCGTTTCCACGAATCACAACTCTGCTCGATCCGTTTGGTCCTGTTGCAGTGCTGCTTACGTTTACACCGGCAATTTTTCCAACTAATGCATTGGCTATATTTGTTTCTTTTGCTTTTGTAAACTCAGTTCCTTTAAGTTCTGTTACAGCATATGCGACAGATTTACTGCTTTTTTTAACTCCAAGTGCGGTTACCAAAACTTGTTCCAGAACATTTTCTGCTGGTTTTAGTCTGATTACTAAACTTGTAGTTTTAATTAAAGCAAATGATAAAGTTTCATAACCCATGTACGTTACAATAATATGGGCTTCGTTTTCCGGAACAGTTAATTTAAATTTTCCGTTTTCGTCTGATATTGTTGCAATTTTATTATTGCTTTCTGCATAAATAGTAGCTCCCGCAATTGGCAGACCGTCATCCTGGCCTAAAATCTGACCCGAGATTTCAACCTGATTGCTTTGTTGTTCAAAAAGATGCTTTTTTATTGCAATCTCTTTGGCGTTTGCGGAGAAGATGATTCCTCCGATAAACACTAATGAAATTAGCCTTGTTTTCATAATTTTTTTTGGTTAGTTGTTTTTTTTGGTTTTGTATTGAGGTTCAAATATATATAAATATTTTTCACACTTGCATTTTTTTTGCATAAAATGCATTTTTTTTGCAATATTTTTTACCGTACTATTTTTAATTTCGAAAAGAAGTGTGATTTTTAGCGGTGTTTTGAGAAAATTTTGCAGAATATGCTTTTTCTGCAAAAAATAATTTTCATATTAAAATTCGTATTTTTGAATTATGAAAATCGCACTTATACAATCAGATCTTTATTGGGAAGATGTTTCTAAAAATAGAAATGCTTTCGAATCGAAAATAAATCAAATTGATTCAGAAGTTAATTTGATCGTTTTGCCCGAAATGTTTTCTACCGGATTCACCATGAATGCTTTGGCTGTAGCCGAAACAATGCAGGGAGAAACTATTTTGTGGATGCAGACAATGGCAAAACAGAAAAATTGCGCGATTACAGGAAGTTTGGTAATCACCGAAAATGAACAGTTTTATAACAGAATGTTCTTTGTTTTTCCTTCCGGAGAAATTCAATATTACAATAAAAGACATTTGTTTACACTCGCCGGAGAAGACAAAACCTATACTGCCGGAACCGAAAAAGTGATTGTTGATTATTTGGGCTGGAAAATTTGCCTGCAGGTTTGTTACGACTTAAGATTTCCGGTTTTTGCACGAAATGTAGAAAACTACGATTTGCTTATATATGTGGCCAACTGGCCAAAAGTGCGCACAAATGCCTGGGATATTTTGCTAAAAGCGCGCGCTGTAGAAAACCTGAGTTATGTTGTTGGCGTAAACAGAATAGGTTTCGATGCCAATAATTATGAACATATCGGACATTCTCAAGTAGTTGATTTTTTAGGAAATTATATCCTCGAACCACAAGAAACTGAAGGTGTTTTTGTGGTCGAATTGGATAAAAATGTTATGGTGGAAACTAGAAAAAAACTAGATTTTCTAAGTGATAAAGATACTTTCGAAATTAAAATTTAGCTAACTATTTAGCTTAAGTAAATTAATACAGGATTTAAATAAAAATAAACACGAATTACACAAATTTGCACAAATTACATTGTGAATGTTTTTGGTGAAATTAAAATCAGTTTATTTTGTATTCGTGCTAATTCGTGAAATCCGTGTCAAATTTCTGCTAGGCTGAATAGTTTAATTTAGAACGCTTTTTTCTTTTTCTGTTCTTCTTTTTTCTTCTTGTCGGTTTCTTTTTTATCGACTTCAGGATTATACGGAATACTTAAATCGATAGTTTCATCAACGTCCCAATTGGTTCGAACATCGATTTCTTTTTGATAATAAAATACTTCCTCAGCATAGGTTTTATTTAAGAAATTACCTGAATCGTATATTTTGTTTTTATTATCATCATACGTTATTCGCAACGTAAATGATTCCGGCTGCAATAAGTCAAATTGAATTTTTGTATTGCCTTCAGAATAGTCGCTGGCCAATACAACATCTCCTTTTTTATTAGTTATTTCAGCAATAATTGGAAACCTTTTTACATTTTTCAAATTCAAAACCAAATTTCCATAGTCAGCATATTCCTTGGTTGTTAGTTTATACGATAAAGTGTCGTTTACGTTATCGTAAAAATCAGTCAGAGCACCCGGTAGAAAAGTAAACTTGTATTTTTCTAATGGTTCTTTCTTAAAATCAACATATAATTTTTGCTCGAGTTCATTGTATTCTGTCGTAAAATCTAAGTCAAGCGAATCTTTATTGATTAGTTTAATTTTCGACTTATCAAATTTTACTAATGGCGTTGCAGTTTCTAAAGTAAATCTGTCTCTAAAATTAATAACCCCGTTTTGTACTGCTGTTATATTTAAAGTGTCTTTCTTTTGATCCTTAATTTTAAAAGTAAATTTTTTATTGTAATTCTCTTTTGTTACTTCCAGCTGTAACGAATCTGCTTTTAGAGGTTTATACCAAACCTGCAAAGAATCTTTTTTAGGAAATTGTGTTACAATAGTTTCCAGTATTTCATCATTGTTTTTAAGAACAATTTTTGGCTGGGAAAGTTTGAAATTCTGTTTTCCTTCATACGGTAAAAACAACCTGTTTCCAGAAGCTTGTATTGGTTTTAAAGTTTTTAGAGGTAATGTTTCTTTAAATAATTCTAATTCAAACAGCGTGTCATTTGGTACAGTAATAAAATGTTTTATAAACCCAATTTTATCATCTTTAGGATTAAATTTATTGTTGCTGCCTTTATCTTTCATGGCTACCAAAAGATATTTTCCTGCTTTTAAATTTTCAAGTTTAAAGGTTCTCAAACTATCTAAAGTATTTGTAATATATCTTGGAAGATCTTTATAAACTACAGAATCTTTGTATTTGTCATTTACTTCATATAGCATTACCGAAACAAAATTATCGACATTTTTTTCGTAAGCATCTTTAACAATACCGCCAATAGAAAGCGAATCGATGTAAGGTCCTGTCGAAAAAATGTATTTAAATTGGTTCATCGCATTACCTTCATTATTGTCTGTAATACTTTGCCCGAAATTAAAACTGTATGTTGTATTAGGTTCTAAAGTGTCTTTGATTTTTATCGTTAAAACTTTGCTGACATTTGTTGGCGTAATAAGAGGCTCGTGTTTCATTGGTGGCGAAATAACAAGCTGTTTGTTAAGGTTTTTAAGCTTAACATATTCATCAAAATTTAAGACGATTTGATCTCCTTTAAAATTAGTATTGAAGTTTTTAGGTGAACTTGAGCTTAGCACAGGCGCCAAAGTGTCTTTTAATCCACCGGTAATGCTGCCTCTTTTGGCGCAGCTCATCATTAACAATACGAATAGAAATGGAATATATTTGAAGTTGTTTTTCAACATAACTGTTTTAAATTTGATTGCACAAAATAACGATTATATTTGCTTTAATCGAAATTTTTTATCTATTTATTAGGAATTCCACCTTTCAGTTTTTCTTGTTTTTTTGAAGTTCGATTCAGAAACCGGATTATAATTTCTTACTTTTGAATCTGCATTTAATTTAATTGGTTTGAAAAATAATATTTTAATTGGTTTTGTGTTTTTACTGCTTGTTTCCTGTAGCAAAACAAAAGAGCCAATTGTATCTTTTTATTATTGGAAAACTATCTTCAAATTGTCTGAAACCGAGAAAGAGGTTTTAAGAGAAAATAACGTCACGAAGCTTTATATTCGCTATTTTGATATTGGTTTACATCCCGAATCCAAAGAGCCAATTCCGATAAGTCCGATACATTTTCAGGAAAATATGGACGGCTTTGAAGTTGTTCCGGTTGTTTTTATCAAAAATAAAGTCATGCTGCAAACCAATCTTGATATTGAAGATTTAGCTCAAAAAACTTTTAGTTTGGTTGAAGAAATAAATGCAAAAAACAAAATTGCATCTCAGGAAATTCAAATAGATTGCGACTGGACGCTTGAAAGTAAAGGTAATTACTTGAAGTTTATTGAGCGATTTAAAAAACTTTCGCATAAAAAACTCTCCGCAACAATACGATTGCATCAGGTTAAATATTTCAAAAAGACCAAAATTCCAAATGTAGATTCCGGAGTTTTAATGTACTATAATATGGGTTCAATTGCGCCCGATGCGGAAAATTCTATTTACAGTTCTAAAATTGCCGAAAAGTATCTTAAAAGTTTAAAAAAGTATCCGTTGCATCTTGATTTTGCTTTACCAATATATTCCTGGGGAGTTCATATTCGCGATGAAAAAGTGATAGGTTTACGTTCCAAATTAAATGTAAGCGAACTTAAAAAAGATAAAAACTTCGAGCAGATTGATGCGATATTCTTTAAAGTGAAAAAATCAAATTATAAAAATGGCATTTTTTACGAAGAAAACGATAAACTCAAAATAGAAGCCATTTCTGCAGAAGATTTAAAAGAAATGGCACAAGAGTTGGATGGAAATTTAGCTCAGAGACCAAACGAAATTATTTTTTACGATTTAGATGAATTCAATATAAAAACCTATGAAAAGAATATTTTTAAACAAGTTGTTTCTTATTTCTAGTGCTTCTTTCCTTTTTGTTTACGGAATAATTTATGCCTGCGCTGGTGGAGACGACTGGGATTTTTTTAGTTACAACTCCAATTTTACGCCTGAAACTTTTACGGATAAATCATATACGCCACTTTTTTTATCGGGAGATATTTTTTACGGAATTGGTTTTGATACACAGCATAATTCGAGATTTAATGAAGATATAAAATCAGACTGGGAAAATTATTTAAAGGGAAAAGTAGATGCTTCAACAGTAAGCTATTTTTTGATTGGGGAAGAAACGCCAATGTATTCATCTGAGAAAAAAACGCCTCAGAATAAAACCGATATCACGCAGCTTCATGTTTTTTTGAAAACTAAAAAAGACAATCCGACTTCTTTAAAATGGGGAAAGAAAATCAATTTGAAAGATGATAAAGTGAAGAGCTTTATCGAATTTTTGTATTTGGCGCAAAAAATAGAAACCGTTTCTATTGGAGAAGATTATTGGAGTTATGATCCGGTTGTGGCTAAAACTTTCAATGATTTTAAAATGATTCAGTCTATTGAAAATGTTTACAATACAAGTAAAGATATGTTTTTGCAAAACAGGTATTGGTTTCTTGCCATGAAAGCCTATTTCTATAGCAGCAACAAACAAAAAGCGATTGATTTTTTTAATAAAACAGAAAAATCAGTTCCTAAAAATGTATTGTATTATCGTGGGCTTTCATACGTTGCGGGAATAAAACATAAACAGAAAAAATATTCAGAATCTAATTGTTTATATGCACAAGTGTTTGATAAATGTCCGGAATTGAGAATTGTTACGGCTTACAGTTTTCACCCACAAAATGATGCCGATTGGAATAAATCGTTGTTTTTGGCTAAAAATAATAGTGAAAAAGCAGCACTTTGGGCAATTCATGGATTTTATAAAGATGAAAAGAAAGCGATCGCTAAAATTTATGAACTTGATCCAAAAAGTGAGCATTTGAATTATTTGTTAACCCGATTGGTAAACGGGCAGGAGCAAAGCATTAATAATTCGTTTGAAGAAAGTGCCAAAGATAATCTTCCGGCAAAAAAGCAAACCGTTGCCGAAAATAAAGAGCTGAATAAAAGTAAAATTGATAAAACTGCCTTTGATGTAGTAGCTAAAATTGCTGCGGCAGGAAACAGCAATAAGCCTTATTTATGGGATATTTCGTTAGGATATTTGCAAACGTTAAAAGGTGATTATGCAACAGCAGAAACTAACTTTGACAAAGCGGAAAAAACAATGCCTAATACAGAGTTGGCAAAACTTCAGTTAAGATTACTTCGTTTTGTAAACAATATGAGCAAGATCGATAAACTTACAGATAAAAACGAAAAAACAATTTTAACAGATTTGAACTGGCTTTATCAGGAGCTGCCAAAAACATATAAAGGGCAGGAGTTTCGTTATCAAAATGCTGCGCAGTGGAGTAAAAATTATTTAGCATCACTTTACAGAGCAAAATCAAATCCGGTTATGGCAGAATTATTTGGTGATACTCCCGATAATTATTGGGGTCGCGGAAATTCTTTTTATGACAATGAAAAGAATTTACTGGATATGAAAGCGTTTTTGACTAAAACAGATAAAACAGAAATCGAAAAAATAGCCGCAGGAATTTATAGTTTGAAAGTAAAAGATATTAGCAATTTTCAGGCAGTTCAGGCAACTTTTAAAAATAAAATCCCAGAAGCAATTGGTTTTATTCAGCAAACGGATTCTGTTCAGTATTATCAATTTTTAGGAAATCCGTTTAACGGAAATATAAAAGATTGCCACGATTGTGATCATTCGGCTTATCAAAAAAAGAAATATTCTCAATTGGATTTTCTAACTACAATAAAAGAAATGCAGGATAAACTGGCTCAAAAAGAAGATGTTTATACAAATAGTTTATTGTTAGGAAATGCTTTTTATAATATCACACATTTTGGAAATGGAAGAACTTTCTATGAAATAAGCATTGTAGGTTACGGTTCAAGTCCGTATTCATTTAGAGATTCGATGAAAAAAATGATTACAAATTGTGATGTGCCGAAAATGTATTATCAAAAAGCATTAGAAGCGGCAACGACAAAAGAACAAAAAGCAAAATGTATTTACATGCTGGCAAAATGCGAGCGCAACGAATATTACAACACTAAATACAATAGCGTAAACAGCTGGTGGGAAATTCAGGATGACAAAGTTAATTTTATCGCCTGGAATGGGTTTAAAACCTTGAAAAAGGATTATTCTGATACTAAATATTATCAGGATGTGATTTCGGAATGCGGTTATTTTAATACTTATATTAATCAATAATAAAAGCAAATGGTAAATAAAATTGAACATATAGGAATTGCAGTCAAAAACATTGAGGAGTCAAATATTTTGTTCGAAAAATTATTAGGTGTTCCTTCTTATAAATCAGAAGAAGTACAAAGTGAAGGCGTTTTAACTTCTTTTTTTCAAACGGGAACCAATAAAATTGAACTTTTGATGGCGACAAATCCAGAAAGTCCGATTGCGAAGTTTTTGGAAAAAAAAGGAGAAGGAATTCATCATATTGCTTTTGATGTTGATGATATTTCTGCAGAAATAGAACGGTTAAAAAGCGAAGGTTTTGTGCTGATTAATGAGGTTCCTAAAAAAGGTGCCGATAATAAATGGGTTGTTTTTTTGCATCCGAAGAATACAAATGGCGTTTTGGTAGAGCTTTGTCAGGAAATTAAATAAAAAAACTTGGTTTTGGTTTTTAAATAAGATATTGAAAATCAATTGTGTTTTTAACATGAGTGGATATGATTTTAAATTAAATGCAAATCAAGCCTTAAAATATTTGGAGTGAACGAAAAATAGTAGTAATATTGCATCCTCAAACCGGTCCTATAGCTCAGCTGGTTAGAGCACCTGACTCATAATCAGGTGGTCCCTGGTTCGAGCCCAGGTGGGACCACAGAAATAGAAAGCCTTTACAGCAATGTAAAGGCTTTTTTTGTTTTCTTATGACAAGCATCAATTGTTTTATAATTAATTAGGTTTGTTTACTTTATATAATATAATTTATTATAATATGACCATTTATTCTAAATCTTGTCATTTCTTCTGATTTTGCGAGAATCTTGTTCCCGTATATATCTGCTTTAGATATTTTTCATAACTATTGAATAATTGAATAATTTCAACGAATCATTGGTTTAATCTGCAAAGACTTTTTGGCTAATTACAATTTAAAAAATATAAATGATGATCCTATCATGGTCATCTTTTGTAACTGATAGCTGTTGATTGTTAGTTGTTTATGGAGTTGTATTTTAAATGTCACTAAATAACTCATAACAAAATTAATCATGAAAAAAATATTTTGACTATCACAAGTATATTTTACGCATGAATAATAGAAGGTAAATGAAAGAGGAGACATGAAGCAATAATAATTTTTCAATAATAGAAATTTGTATTTTTTTTGAAATTCAGTATTTTTTTTAAATATAAAAAACAGACAAATTCTCTGCCACACCAAGTAAATACCGGATTCTTACATATTAGAATTATTCTATTAATCCTTTTTTTATTTTTTTGATGAAAAAATTTACAAATTGGCTTGCTTATGTTATTTGTAGTTGTATATTCGTACAAACAAATTGATTGCGAATCCTCTTCATCTTCCTACAAGAAGCAAATCAAAAAAGTACTTTAAGTACAAAAAAGAGGTATTCTAAAATCATATAGAATACCTCTTTTTTTGTTTATACTAGTCAGACAACAGAGAGAGGGTTCTAAAAACAATTTTTAACAATTTCACAAATTAATTATTTTTATTATGGCATTTAAAGCAATTTTAGAATTCGAAGGAAACGAGTACCAAGTATTATTCTCAAAAGTTGATATGTTAAGACATACTGATGGTAAAGGAGCAGTTTCATCTGAAATTAAAGGAGGTAGATTAAACCTAAAATTAAAATCTACAGACAATACTACTGTAATTGAGCAGGCAGTAAACAGTCAGCACAAACCTGTAAGCGGAAAAGTAAAATTTTTCAAGGCAGATTCTGAACAAGTAATGAAAGAGCTTTCTTTTGAAAATGCATTTATTGTATTCTTCAGCGAGCAGCTTGATGCTATGGCAGAAACTCCAATGACTACTGAGATTACTTTCTCTGCAGAAAAAATCACATTAGGAAATGCAACATTAGATAACAATTGGGCTAAAATTTAATTTTTCCCTATTGACAAACAAGAAGCGGTTATGTCGCTTCTTGTTTTTTTATGCAATTTATTGAACAAAACATTGATTAGTATCACTTCTATATTTTCAGAACATGATATTTTTAGCTTAGAATCGAATTCGGTATAAGAACTTTAGAAATAAGAATTTTAGACTATAATCTATTTAAGTTAAAAATTAAAAATCAAACTTATAACTAAACATATTATGGTCATTCCTAAAATAATATTTGGTATTGATAGAAAAGAAATCTCACATTTCACCACTATCGAACTACACCAAACCATAAATAACCACCATCATTTTAAAATTAGTGTTCCGCATTCTGTGATAGAACAACCAAGAGCATATACGATGCAGAGTGCACAAAAATGGTTGGGAGGCGTTGTGCACATTGTTTTTGAAAACAATAATAATTTTTTGGGAATAGTAACCAATATTCAATATGCCCAGGAATTAGGACATGTGGGAAGCCAAATTATTATTTCGGGTTATTCTAAAACCATACTTCTTGAATCAGGACCAAAACTCAATTCCTGGGAAGATACCAACTTGCAGGATATCATTGAGGGAGTGATAAAAACAGCTGCAGGTGAACAATTACAAAACGATATCAAACCTGAGTTTGGCAACAATTTGGAATACCAAACCCAATACCTCGAAACTGATTTTCAATTTATACAACGCTTAGCCAAACAATACAACGAATGGTTGTATTATGATGGAGAAAAACTTTTTTTTGGCAAGCCAAATACAGCTACAGAGTTTACAAAACTGATTTATAACAAAGATCTTTATAACCTAAACATTTCTGTTCAGGCGATTCCTAACCAGTTTGGAGCCTTTACTTATAACGAAGATGCAGACAAACTGTATCAGGCCAAAACCAGAGACCAGATAGAAGGATTTCCAAAATTGGGTACTGATGCCATAACTGCTTCTCAAAAACTATATGCTACATCATCATTAGAATATGGCAGGATTGCCGCTGGTGACGATATGTATTTGCAAACCATACTGCAAAACAGACAGCAAAGTGCCGCAGCAGAATCTAATTTTATAACCGCAACAAGTCGAAACAGAAGCTTACGAATAGGGATGAGCATTAGCATAGATGCCATGCAGGTAAAAGACAAATTGGCTGCATATACCAGCGGACAAGATATTAATAAAATCAACTACGAAACCAACGAAGTAGGGATTTATATCATTACAGAAATAACTCACAAAGCCAGCGACATAGGCGAGTACGAAAATAGTTTTAAAGCTTTGCCGGCCAAAATACGCAAGTTGCCTGAACCAAATATCGCTTTTCCTGTAGCACAAATGCAACAAGCTGAAGTAGTAGATAACGAAGACCCAAGAGGACAAGGCAGGATACGTGTAAAGATGCTATGGCAATCCACCAAACAACAATCTACACCATGGTTACGCGTAATGACTCCCGATGCAGGAAGTAGTGGTGAGGTTAATACCAACCGCGGTATGGTTTTTATTCCCGAAGTGGGCGATCAGGTTATGCTGGGGTTTCGCTATAACGATCCCAACAGACCATTTGTAATTGGTAGTTTATTTAACGGTAAAACAGGTACTGGCGGAGACTTAAAAAACAACATCAAAAGTATTTATACTCGTACAGGAAGTACAATTACTTTTGACGAAGGGAATTCGAGTATTCTGGTAAAAGACCCATCAGGCAATACCTGGTTTATGGATGGTAAAGGAAATATTAATGTTACTGCACCAAAGAATATTACAATGCAGGCAGGCGAGGATTTTACTATCAACGCAGGTAAAAATGTAAAAATTGGTGCGGGAGAAAATATGGATTGTGATGCAGGAAACAATATCTCTCAAACTGCCGGTAATGATTTAACCCAAAGAGCAACTGGAGATATTACTGAAAGCTCAGACAATAGAAGAGAACTTGTTGATAAGGATTTTCTACGTCAGGCAGATACCTCAAATGTAATAGCTTCCGGAGTTAGTATTTTTAGCAATAAAGAGAATTTAACCCTGCAAAGTGGTAAAACGGTTGAGGTTAATAGTGCAGAGAAATCTAAAATGTTTTAAAATTATGGGAATCAACAAAATTTCTAAAAACAGAAAAGTGACTGTAAATCAGGAGTATAATTTGGTGGTTGGTGGTGAATTAACAAAAATCGCCAATCAATTTAATATGGAAGCTACTCAGGAGAACCTGATTTTAATTTCAAATAAAAAGATAATATCAGATGGCAACAAACGTTAGTTTTTGTAGCATACATCATCATCAAAAGTTAAAAATTTCCTATTGTCTAATAAAATTCTAGAAAAATAAACAAATGAAAGAAATAAATAGAATAATTCAATTTTTATTCATTTTGACTCTAATTTCTTGTAAAAGTATGGAAAAAGAAAAAAAATATCACTGGCTGGCAACAGTATCTGCACCAAAGGAATACCCTGCTGAAGTTTACCTAGGCAATCTAATTGCTGATGATTTCTCTTATGGCTTTGATGCAATATGGGGAACACAGAATACAGGTTGGGGTAATCAGGGAGGTACAATGAGTGTGAGTACTGAGCAAATGGAAATTCCGCACACTTTAGAGTTCACTTGGCTTTCATTGGTAGAAAAAAAGTTTTATACAGGCAAATGGCAGTTGGACAAAGAAAAAATCACTGCTTTGTTTGAAGAAGGTTTTATGAATTATGACACTCATAAAAGAGCTACCTACGACACTTTTATCATAGGCTTAGCTCCCAAAGGGCGTGTGGTGCTTTGGGCAAGTGCTGCCGGCATCACGAAAGAAGTAGGTGTTTTTCAGGCGCATGATACTATTATTACCAAAGAAAAGGCTTACGAAAATGCACGGTATATGTTAGAAAAAGATTATGCAGAAGATATGGTAAATGACCCTATTTACAAAACATTTAAACCCGAAATTCTGGAAAAAATAGCAAAATATGGCAGGCCAGACCCTGCTGTGTATGATCTTTACAGAGAGCGATACAATTGGAAATCGATAATCTTGCTTCCTGAGGGAGGGGTTTTAGATGAAACAAATACAAGTTTCTTTAATGGAGAAATAGAAATATTAGGGGGTAATGAATTATTGAATGATACTTTTTCATTAAGAACAGTTCCTAATGGTTTAGCTTTTTTTTATAATAATAAAACAAATAATAGATATGGTTTTTGGGCAGATCCTTTTGATGAACAAGAGATACTAAATGCTTTTAAAAAACTAGGGAACAAAGAAAATATTGAATTATTTTTTAAAGTTGCCCCAAACAATGAAAGCTGTAGAGTTTTTGTAAAAAACAAAACAGAAGAAATAGAACTAAAAAAGGAAGTTATAACCCGCGAACAGTTAAAATAATTAAAGAATGGCAACAAACATTAGTTTTGGTAATTATACGCCTCCACCACTTCCAAATGGAACGATTGATGTAGTAATCGGTGTTTTTTTTGATGGTACATTGAATAATAAAACCAATACTCAAGAGCGTTTGGCAAAAACCGAAACTTATAAAAAACATGGAGGAGGCCTTGAGGATAGCACTAGCTATAATAACGATTGGAGTAATGTAGCACGGTTGTGGGATAATTACGATAAAGACATTGGTGTATATATAGAAGGCATTGGGACAGAAGATAGAAAAGGTGACGAGATAGACGGTAAGGCTTTTGGAGCAGAAGAGACAGGAATTGTTGCTAAAGTGACAAAGGGGTGCGTAGAAATTGCTAAAAAAGTAATGATTACTAAGAAAACGAAAAAGGCTGAATCCATAAAAACTCTTACTATAGATGTTTTTGGTTTTAGCCGAGGTGCGGCAGCTGCAAGACATTTTGTATATGAAGTTTCTAAAAGCGGACAAAAAGTACCATATATAGCCCCTTATGGCAATCTAGGCTCAGAATTGAGAAAAGCTGGGCTTACGATAGAAATAGTGAAAATTCGCTTTTTGGGGCTTTTCGATACTGTATCTTCTTACTCTGAGGATACTTGGACATCAAGTCCTAATTTTTCTAATGATATTGAACAATTGAATTTAGATAATATTACAAAAGCAAAAAAAATAGTTCATTTTGTTGCAGAAAACGAGCATCGGGTGAACTTTGATCTTACTAATGTAGCTGTCGACAAAAAAATTAACGGAGTAAAACAAAAGCCTATATATTATGGTATTGAGAAAAAATTTCCAGGAGTGCATTGTGATATTGGCGGCAGTTACGAGAATGGAACAGAAAAAAAAGATGAAATTTTAAATGGTGATAAAGAAATATTATTAAAGAGAAAAGAAGAGCTTATTGCCCAGGGCTGGTTTAAAGACAAACAATTATTTGTCATTCATAATTATACAGTTAGTGATAAGCTCTCTAGTGATCGATTTGTAAAAAAAACATATAGCTATATTCCGCTGCATTTTATGGCAGATTATGGGATAAAAGATGACTTGCCATTTAGTATAGAAAAAATTACAAAAAAGTATTCAATATCAGATGACAAGCTGCTAATAAGTGTTAAAGAGCGCTTAAAAGACTACATTCTTGAAGATGGAAAACCTTACGATTTTAAGTGGTTTACTAAGATACATGAAATATATAAAGGCGTAAAAGTATCAGATCAACGTTATCTTGAATATAAAAAAGAGTTGGAAGAACAGAAAAACCTCAGAACACTAAGAAATGAATACCTGCATTGGTCGGCAGATTACGATGGCACAGGAATGGATCCTAGATCAAATGGAGTAAGGGAAGTACATTAAAATATTAAATATGATAATAAATATTAGCTATCTCAATCAAAAGTTTTTTGTGTTACGAGCCTTTTAATTTATTAATGCTCGGCCTTATAAATATCTTCACTGTTCTGCTAGTATGAATGGTATTGGTATGGAACCAAATAAGAAGCATAATTTAATAGACATTGATTGGAATCGAAAAATAATATCCGGATAGCTATGAACAAATCATTTAAAATAATAATTGCCCTGTTAATTATAACTCTCATTTCTTGCCAAAATAATATGAAACAAAAAAAATATTTTTGGGATGCATCCGTATGCACACCCAAAAACTATCCAGCTGAAATTTTTTCTGGTCATTTAATAGTGGGTAATAATCCTGAAAGCGGCTACGTATATATGCCATTTAATAGAGTAATTAATAGTCGTTATTTAGGTGATAATGATGGTTCATCCTCAGGTGAAGCTACAGGAATATCTCCAAAAACATTAGACATTACCTGGATGTCTTTTACGGAGAACAAAAGTTACTCGGGTATTTTTAAACTCGATTCAGAAAAAATAGAATCTTTAATGATCAATGGGAGTGAAAGGCCATATTGGGATCAGGAAACTAAAAAAATAGGAATTGTAAAAGATTATGATTTTACGATTAATGCAGGATTATTTCCGGGTGGTATGGTCGTTTTATATGTTTTTAGTCCTTCAAACATGACTATTGTAGGTCGTTATCAGGCGCATGAGGATAAAAATGTAGATTGGGGTATCGCACATGAAATAATGAAAGATAAGGCAGGAATTGATAAAGTAGTGGGAGTTATGACTAAAGATTTACCCGAAGAAATAAAAGATCAAATTAAAAATGGAACGATACCATTTGGGTACTGGGAAAAACTTTTCAGGAAATATCATTTAATGCCTGTAGTGAAAACCGAAGATAAAGTAGAAACACTGGGGATTAATTATATCAATGGCGAATTTGAATCTATTTTTTTGAGTTTAAACAAAAATGTGATGCCTGTAAATTCGCGTGCCATTCCTAGAAAGTTAAATGTGGTTTGGCACGATATAAACGACAGGCGTATGGAAAGCGATGTGTTTTTTGATGAGAAAAAAGCAATGGCTCTTTTTGAGAAAACAAAACCTAACGAAGGCATACAATTTGTCATTGAAATTGATCGAAATACGAAGCCAAGGGAAACAACAGGGATAAAGATAAAACTAAAAATAGCGACTTCAGAAATTGATATGAAAGATGCGGTTGTTTCGCAAGAGACATTTACAAAGTCTATTCCATATTAGTTGTAATATTTTGACAAGAGAGAAAATAATGCAAAAAATAATAGCAGGGTAAGTATGAAAAAAATGTATGTATGAATCAAAAAGAATTTCTCAAAGAAAGAAATAGCGATTGGAGTATTCTGCTTATTATAGCTAATATAACATTGCTTATTATTTATATGAATGTAGGTAATTTAAAAGATGAGCTAACATCAGAGGGAAAATTTCTCTGGCTTAGTATGAGCGTGAATGTTTTATTGGGTTTTTATGCATTTAGTTATCATGGAAAAAAATACCAACTTGGGAAAGTGTTTTTTATTTTACTTTCAATATTTAATGTGTTGTGCTATAGTGTACTATGGATTTCTTCGAAATCATTTCGTCCTTAAAAACCTGAAAAATGAAATTTAATTTTATCAATAAAGCACTTATAATAATAGCCTTTGTGCTGTTAATAGGAATTTTATACAGTGTAATTAAATAGAATATATAAAACTAAAAATTTTATGACACGATATTTAAAAACATTAACACTATTTTTTGGAATAAGTCTAATTGCTTTGTTAGGAATAATTGTTCCTTCAATAATTATAAAACTTCTATTTAGCAACTGTAGTCTCCTAGTTGACTACGTAGCTCGATTTGGCCTGTTATTCAGTCCATTTATAATAGCAGTAGCGATAATAGACAGAATTTGTGTGAGGATATTTGGAGTAAGGAAAATTAACAGAATTGAGATCTATATCATTGGGACTATACTTTTATTGTTCTTATTTTATAGAATGTTTATTTTTTTTTCAGAATTGTAGCCTAATTTTTAATCTGCAAAACAATAAAATCCTATCAGGAAAATTGATTTCAAGAATATGTGGTAGCACAAAAATTAAGATAAAGATCCTACGCTAGAATTCTATTTTTTGAGGTATTGTAGTAGCTAATTTGCCTAGTTATAAAATTTTAAGCCAGTGTTTTAATAAGAAGATAAAAAAATATTAAGAAAATGATTTACCGGACATATTAACTTAGCTACTACAGCATATTTGGGCAATATACTTAATGAGGAAGTTGGTTTTGTATTCAGAATGTTTGGGCAAATCCGAAATGAGTCGTGATTTAATCCTAAACCTCTTGTCGCAAGAGAACTCCGTTAGTGATAATTTCATGATCGGTATAAATAAAGTCGTCAAAAATGAAACGAGATTTAAAGAAACACATTTTATTTAGAATTGTATTTGGACTTATTCCAATTGGGATTCTTGCTAATTTAATTTTTTTACCTAAAAAACAAAGTGGGAATAGTGGAATTGGGATAAATGTATCTCTCTTTTTCGCATTTACTTTATTGATACTATTTGGAGCTTTTCTATTGTTTGAAATGTTTAAATTATTTTATAATTCCAAAATAAAACACGCAGTTTCTAATATTGGAATAATATTACTTATTACAGCTTTATATATTATAGAACTATACTTAAATCATTTATTAAATTAATAAAAATTTAGAAATCATCTGCTGCGTGAACGTATCGCTCGTGAACATAAAAATTACGACAATAAGAAGCCATAAATACAATAAAGAATGAGCATAATTTATCTAACAAAATATCCAATAAAAGAAGGAGACACACTAGAGAGTGTTGCCGAAAAATTAAATATTGAGACTGAATATTTAAAAGAGGTACACAATGCTAAGGCTGGATTCTGGGATAAAATAAGAAGCAGGTTTCCTAAACACCTGACTGAGATTTATGTTTATTCGGATGTATTTACAGAACAATCGCCTGAAAAAAAGAGAAAAAAAGAAATAGGGATAAACCTGATTCCTATTCCTTTTTATACCCCAAAAACGTATGGCTATACGCTGGAAAATTATGAGGGAGATCGTTTAAAAAATAAGATTCATTATGAGATAGATACGGTTTATAAAGAAAATGACTATAATTTAAAAATTATAGAAATAAATCGCAAACAAGTTTATATAAACCATAAAATGCCTGACGTTGCAATAGAACAACTCTTAGATAAAATTGCCCAAAACATGTTTCCTATCGCGCTGGAAATTAATGATAGCGGAGTAATAATAGCAATTGCGAACCATAAAGAAATAAAAAAACGCTGGCTTGCTAGCAAAGAGGAACTAATGCAGTATTATAAAAAAGAACAGTCAGATACCATCATAAACAAAGCAGACTTGTACTTTAATAACGAAAAACAATTGCGGGGAATGCTGTCAAATAATTGGTTTTTTAATCTGTTTTTTAAACCTATATATCGTAATTCTCCTGAAATTCAATATACAACCAAACTACCCTTCTTGTCGAAGAGATTAGTAGAATATGAAATAAAACAAACCCTGGAAGATGTTTATACCAAGAGCGGTAAAGTAATTATCAATCATATAGGAAAAATAACAGATCACCGGACTATTGATGAAGTTTTGCAAAACAAAACGGTATTAGAAAAAGAACGCCCTAATATTCAATATATACAATCTGAGGGAAATGTACAGTATAAACTCAATAGTTCTGATAATAGCATGTTTTCTATAATAGGAACTTTCAATACCAAAATGAGCAACGATAAAATAAACAAAGTTCAGATAGAAATATATCAACAATAGATTTTTGTTTGAATTGAAAAATAAAAAATTATGGCAGAAAAACACGTAGTTGTTCATGGAGCTACTTGCGAATGCAAGTTTAGCGAAACTCCTAAAACCGATATTTTACAGGTCAAAACCCACTCCAAACATTATGGCAATGACAAAGATGGGTCTAAAAAACTTATTGCTACTACTAAAGAAATTGGGCAGACCCTGGAGGCAAACACCTTTGGCAAATGCAAAAAGCAGCCCATGGGTTCTAGTTACAAACCTTGCCAGGCCGTAATTACAGAGTGGAGTGGTTTTTATCAGGAAGTTACCCTCTCAAACCAGGGTAAAATTTTGCTTGAAGACAGTAAAGCCACCTGTCCAATAGGAGGACCGGATTGCATAATTATAAAAAATCACGGACAAGTTGCAGAACTAAGCAAGCAAAATATAAAAAATACCAGTCCTGAAGTTGCAACCGAGCTATTTCCCGGCTTCGATTTGGATGATTCAGAAAATGATATTTTAAAAATACCTAATAATTTATAATACAAATTAGATGGAAAAACAAGTACACATCATACCCAAAAAGGTAGAGGCAGGACAAAAATACGATCCTAAACTAAACAGTTTAGTATTAAAAAAAGCAGAATCTTTTAATATAACAATAAAAGAGATAGAGGATTTAAAAAAACAAAAGCCTGTACCTCCAAAACTCTTAACCGAATTATCTAAGGAGAATTATAATTTACTAAGCGAAACAGGAAAATGGAATTATACTGTTAATGTAAAGCAATATAATATTGATGTAAAAAAATACAGTGAAAAATTAAAGCTATATAATGAAAGTTTAAAAAAATTTGACGACTTAAACTGGACATGGCAATTAGTCAATAATGGATTAGATCCCAATAAAATAACACATTATGCTGCTTTTAAAAAAGGCATTCATGATCGTATCTCATTTCCTAAATTATTAGAAGGAGGAGGTATTGCTTGGCTCGAGGCCTGGCATGAAAATGAAAAACCAAAAGGAATATCTCCCTTCGGGATGTATGTGCAGGCAGAAGGTGCTGCCCAAATTGTTCGTGCAGAATGGACTGATTTAAGATACAACACAATTAATCAGGGTACAACAGTAGCTTTTGGGTCTAAGGTTATATTACATATTTATACTGCCGGACTGTATGGTCAGGAAGTTGAGGTGCATTTGGCAGATAGTGATATATTTACGCCTAATGATAAACTAAAAATTGCCGGAGAAGATTTTTTTACCCGTGAGGTAAAAGTTCATAAACTAAAACCTAACGATATTAATAAAAAAGGCGTCTCTGGTATTCTAACAGTAGATAACGCCCAGGTAGATTATGCACAAAAAATAGAAATAGAAGTAGTCCTTGATAATGCGTGGATAAAAACGGCAGGAGCCAATTTACAAATATATGCTGTCGTAAAATCTATAAAAACAGGAATTTTTTTTAAGGAGTTTAGCAGGAGTTGTATACACGTTAGTGACGAGAAAAAAAGTATAACACTAGATCAGGAGCCAATTCCGGCTACCAATATGCCTTTGATTGTAGGGGATGTTGAGACTAATGTGGCGCATTTTCAGCATTGCAGGTATGATAGCATTAAGCTCGATGGTACCTCTGTTTTTGATTCTAACAATATTTATCAACGAATAAAAACGACAATCGATGTAGAAGTTATTGCAGGAAAGAAAAAAACTCGCTTTCTGGATTTTGATTTTCAAACTGTAGAATGCGAAAATAAACCTGTAAAACACATTAACAAAGAACTTATAGTACTTAGCATTCCAAAAGATTATGAATTAAAAATTGATTCCAGTTCTAAAGCTGAGCATAAAGTTGATAAAGAAGAAAAAAAATTAATACAATCTGAATCGAGTAATAAAACTTCGACGATGGGTATGAAGACAACGCAAAAAGAAAGTGTTGTTTCCGAAAAAGGTATTGTAACAGTTAGACAAAAACAAATAGAGTTTGATACATTTTATAATTATGATATTCCGCAGGATGCTAATGCTGTAACTACTTTTTATAAGGCAATGAAGTATTTCTGGCTTCCTAATTTAGGCGCAGATAAAATAAATAATATCACAGCAATTGCAAAGAGTTGTGCTTTTCAACAAAATATAAATATTGCAATATATCCCGACATTAAATGGACATTAAAATTTGGGTTTAATGTAAAAAAAGAAGATATTGAAAAATTAAATAAAAAAGGAGGAACTTTTGCACCTTTAAAAACCTTTGAGGATAATGCCAAAGAGAAGGATGAAGCTAACTTTAGAGCTAATGAAAAAAATAGTGATAAAGTTAATGAGGCAAATATTCGACGCAAAGAAACATTAGATAATGCTGAAAAATATTTTACTGAAAAATACAACTTAAAACCCAAAGTAACAGAAGTATCACCTGTAGACAAAGGAACAAGTTTTAAGCAGCTTCTGGAGATACTAAAAAGAATTACGGTTTCTTTAGAGGAAGAGCATTATGGTGGAGATATAAAAAACGAACTAACTGAGGATTTTGTAAAGCAACTTTATCGACAATTAGCACCTGTGATTATTTTAGCAGGAAGAGGAGTCGGGTTAATTGACGGTGACTATGATAAAAAGGATTTTTCACCTCAAGAAGACAAAAATATTGATGGCTTAATGGATAAACTCAAAAGGAAAACGGTTGAATATGAAATATTATACCCTAAATTATCAGGTGTAGGTTCATGGTATTATGAACAAATAGATGCTAAACAATATCCTACATTAGCAGGAAGGCAAGGATTGGGAGTAGATGTAATATTAAAAGCGGCACCACTTTTAGGAGTCTCCATAAAATGGGATATATTTGAGCTTTTATGCAGAAGACACCCCATTGCATACGCAGTATTAAAAGCTGTTGATGCCTTATTGTACCTATTAGCAGATGATCCAAGCGCTATAACCTGCGAATTTTCGGTATCAGGACAAATAGATACCACTGTAGATTTTAAATACAATAGGCTGGCAGGGTTTAAAGAAATTAAAGCTAAGGGAAAAACCAGCATTAAAACAGCTCTGGAATTTAAAATAAACATTGCAAATACATACAAAACACTTGGATACGAAGCTATTTTGCAATTAGGATTTGGAGCCGGAGCAGAAGCGGGAATTGGCGTAACTGATTTTTACGGAATTGATAATAAAGGTTTTTTCGCCAAGAAAGAATTAGAATTTGAAGGAATTAAACTTTCGTTTTCGGCAACGGGAATAGCCCAGTTTAAAAAAGGGGATAGTGTAAATTTAAAGAATAAGAAACCTTTATTTGAAATAGGAGGATCTATAGAAGGAGAGGTAACTTTTTTGAATTACAAATTTGAAACAGATAAAATATATTTAATATCATGAAAAAAATAATTATTCTATTATTAATTAATTACAGTATTGCAGGTTGTGCACAAAAAGAAATAAAAAAAGAAGACATAATGAATCAGGAAAATATAAAAAAAGTAGCAAATATTTATAAAGAAGTAAAAAAGTATGATTATAATCCTAGTTATACACTGCATATTGAAAAGGTTTCCAATTTTACTTTCGAAGCCTTGGTAAATGATGAACAATTGATAAAAAACTATAATTCTAAGAATTTTACAGGTTCTATGCCAATTAATGAAGCATTGCTACATTCTGGAAAACAAAGATTAACAATCCGAATGACTCCTTTAAAAGATGATAATTTTATTATGGCAAAGGAAATTGACATGGAAAATATAGCATTGAAGCTTAGTATTAATTATGGAGAATACGGAAAAGAAAAAGTAAAAGATTTTAAAGAAGCTCTAAGATATGAATTACCCAAGCAAAAAGGAGAATTACCTTATTATGAAGTACATTTAGAATTTGATGTTCCAGTACTACCTTATGAGAATGATATACAAGGATGGAAAAACGGTGTAGATTTAACTAAAGAAGATAAAGATAAACTGTTGAAAGAAGTAGAGGACTTCTACAAAGAAATAATAGGGTATTATGATGCCAAGGATGTAAATGCTATTGCTGGAAAATATTACAAAAGACAATTAGAATTAGATAAAATGGGATACAGAAATAAGCCTGAAGATTCTCAAATGCTAATAGAAGAATGGATAAAAGATGTAAATGATGTTAAGCCCTTTGTATTTGAGGATTACGCCATGCGATTTTATGGAAATGGAAAAATGGTTGCTTTAGTAAGAACAGATAAATACTATTTTAATTTTTCAAATTTAATACGGGAAGATGCTGAAGGGAATGTTCAAACTTACATAATGTACTTGTACCGCCCCAAAGCTGGAGCTCCATTAGAAGTGATTAGATAACCATGAATTCAATTAAAAACAAATTCAGCTTTTTTTTCATTACGACAGTCATTTTTAACTTAAGTTATTCCATTCTTTATCTATTTAAATTTTATTCTAAAGATTTTTATATAAATGAAGGGGCTGATATTATAAATTTATTATTTTTTCAAGTATCATCTATTATTTTACTTATTTTTTTTTCAATATTGAATCCTTTAAAAATATTTATTAGTGCAAAAAGGGGAATAGATAATAGAAAAAAACAAAATAAAAAATATTTTGATATTATGAGCTATAACATTATATCATTAGACAATGCGTTAACACCATATTTAATTACCATTTTATTTATTTTTTTCTTCTCCTTAATTCTAATTGGATTTGTATTAATTATTAACTATTTGGGGCTTCCATTTTTAGAAGTACTAAAATTTCCATTTAGATTTGCGCGGAATGTAAATCAATCTGAATTGTATTATGGTGTTTATAGTTTTTTATTTTTAAACATAGGTTATATTCTTTACAATCCACAAAAATCTGTAGAATCATATTTATTAAAATTCAAAGTTTATGTCAACTCTGGAATTATAGCATTTTGTTTATGTGCATTTTTTATTTTATTTAACATAATTTTTTATTTTTCAGGAAACGATATAAATAATGACATATTTACAGATAAAGCAAAAATTGCATATGCAATGTTTTTTAATATAGCATTTGTAGCAAATAGTTATTTAGTCGAAAAAGGATATTTAAACATAGAAAAATGACCAAATAGAAAAATAACACAAAAAGAAAAGATAAACAAAGAAAAAGGAATAATAACTGTAAAACAAAATCAAATAGAGTTTGATGCGTTTTATAATTATAATATTTCTATGGATAGCCCTGCTAGATATATTGAAGTTGCAAAATATTTTTGGCTTGGTAATCTCGAAAAAAGAGGCAAACTTTCAAAAATAAAAGCACTTGCGAGCACTTGTGCTTTTCAGCAAAATGTAAATATTTCTATTTATCCAGACATAAAATGGAGTCTTATTTTTGGATTTAATGTTAAAGTGCAACACTAAAAAATGTTAAAAAATCTTTGAAGATTTTGCCTTCTTATATGGATGTTCACTAGTTAGCAATTGGAATCAATTCTACTCTGTAAAGTCTCCCAACTTCTGCAAGGGTAACACAAGCAAACTAATTAAAAAATTAAACATCTCAAAAATCAAACAATTTAAAAAAAAATCAAATGAAAAAATATATAATCATTCTATTATCAATAATAAGTCAGATTGGTAATGCTCAGGAATATAAAAAGATAAATTCTTCAAAACTTATTTATAAAAGGAATGGATTCTTTGCAAAAAATTCCATTTCTATTACGAACAAGGATGGGTCAAAACTACCAATGGGTTTTTACGAAACGAAAATAGAGAAAGAAAAAGTTCCAATCCAGTTTTACATTAGCTCAAAAGGGAATGTTGATGGGCTTTTCATAATATATTATTACAATAAGTCATTTTGCAAAACGATCTTGAAGGAAGGGGCATGGCAAAGTGACGTTTATTTTGATTCCGCAGGAAAAACAATGGATAGCTTACATATAAAAAACAAGAATATTGAAACTTACAATGATATGCTAAAAAAATGGGAAACTAAATCTCAGCTAGTTTCTGTACATTACTACTTTGATGAAAAAGGTCAGATATTTAAAGAAAAAGGCAAGATTTATAAAGAAACTTATCAAGGCCTTAAACACGATTTAAAAATATATGATTATTATGAAAACGGTGCATTGGAGACAGATGAAACCTGTTTCTATTATCGCAAAGAATATGATAGTTTGGGAGTGTTGACACAACAAATCGACTATAATTGGGAAACAAAAGAAATCCAAACTTTAGGTTATGAAAATAGGAAACTTGCAATAAAAAAGGTGGAATTTGATGAAGATCAAATTTGGAATCCAGACGGAACAATTACCAAGAGCAAAAAAACTCAAAAGCCAAACCATATCAGTAAAAGTTATATAATAGAAACAGAATATTATCCAAGCGGAAAAATTTATCGATATAAGAAAAATGGGGAATCTAAAGAATATACAGAAGATGGAAAGGAAGTGATATATAGTCAAACGGTAAAAGGGGATCCCGAAATGGATAATGAAACCGAGCCTACTGCTGATGAAGATTTAGAGAATAACGTATACCAATCAGGAGCATTAGAAATAAAGCCAGAATACCCAAACGGTATTGATGCTTTGTATAAATTTTTTCATGATAATTTTATAACGCCAGAGGAGGAAGGGCTTAAAGGAACTGTTTATCTTTCTTTCATCGTCGAAAAAGACGGTTCACTATCACATATTAAGATTCTCAGAGACATTGGATACAGTACAGGACAAGAAGCGGTTCGGGTTTTGCATAAATCTGAAAAATGGATTCCCGGAGAACAGAAAGGAAAAAAGGTAAGGTGTCTCTATACCCTACCGATTAAGATACCATTGCAATCAAAATAATGGCAATATATACTTCAGATTCCTCTTCAGATAGTAATTATTTTAAATTGTATCTAATAAATAAAGATGGTCAAAAAAAAGGAATTTATATAAGTGAAGAGGATTATAAAAAAGTAAAAGAAAATGAAGTGATAACAATTACATATTTTGAGATAGTAAATATTATTATAAAAGCTGTTTGTAATAATGAACAATTGGAATATGCACGTTTTTTTACTAGAAGAAATTGGAAATTATGGTAATAGTATTTGAGCTAGAAGTTTCGAGAACTTTCTGACGAAGATTTTAAAACATTATTTCAAGACGTTTTTCAATATACAAAAGAGAGAAAATATTTAACTTTGAATTGGATCTTTGAAAAGAGCTGTCAATGAAATTTGAAATTTATTTTATGGAATAAACAGTATTTATGAATTTTAAAGCCTGAACGAATAAATTATTGTCTTATTATATTTATAAATAGATTATTGTAAAACCAAAAGTGAAAAATATTCGTAAATGTAAAAACAGCAATATGATATGCTGTAATGGATGATCTGTTGAGATTTGAAAAAAGAACACAAAAAATCACAAAGTTTTTTTGCTTAAAAACCTTGGATTTAAGACAAAATCTTCTACATTTGCCGCTGTAATAAAGCGTAAAAGATTGTTTTTGTGCGAATTATAATAAATAAAGTTGAATTTAATAATATATACTATTGTTTTTCAATACGTTAAGATTTATGAAAATAACAAAGACTGTTTTATTAGCATTTTTAATAACCTTGATAAATGTATCAAGTGTTCTCGCGGATGGAACTCCGCCTTCACCTGGTAATAGAGCCTCAGCGATTCCGCCGCCGCCGGCAGATGGGCCTATTGATGAATATTTAATAGTTTTGTTAATATGTGGTTTTTCTTTTGGAATACATACGATATACAGATATAATTTAAATAAAAAAGCTTCAATATAAATTGAAGCTTTTTTATTTATGACACATTTGAAATTTTATTTGTTTATCGCGTAAAGCCTTGAAATATATTTTCCTACGACGTCGAATTCCAGATTTATTTTTGTCCCAACCTTAAAGTTTTTGAAATTTGTATTTTCAAAAGTATAAGGTATAATCGAGACACTAAATTCGTTGGTTTTAGAATTTACAACTGTTAAACTAACTCCGTTTACAGTGATCGAGCCTTTTTCGATCGTAATGTTGTTGAGGTTTTTATCGTATTCAAAAGTATAATTCCAACTTCCGTTTGCTTCTTCAATTTTAACGCATGTTCCTGTTTGGTCGACGTGGCCCTGAACAATATGTCCGTCAAGGCGATCTCCGAGTTTCATGCCTCTTTCAAGATTTACAATATCGTTTACCTTCCATTCTCCAATATTTGTTTTTAAAATCGTTTCATCTATAGCGGTTACGGTATAAAAAGAGTCTTTTTTGGCAACGACCGTCAGGCAAATTCCGTTGTGCGAAACGCTTTGGTCGATTTTCAATTCATGTGTAATTGAAGAGTCGACTGTTATGTGAAGATTGTTTTGGTCTTTTTGTATTTCGTGAATCCTTCCTAGGGTTTCTATAATTCCTGTAAACATTGTTGTTTTATTTTACTAAATTTGCACATCAAAATTAGTAATAAATAATCTGAGCTCATGAATAAAAAAGCAGAAAATATAATTGTTGGAATTTCAATAGGAGATTTAAACGGTATTGGAAGCGAAGTTATATTAAAAACATTCGAAGATTCTCGTATGTTAGAACTGTGTACGCCGGTTATTTTTGCAAATGCCAAAATCCTTTCTTTCGTTAAAAAAAGTTTTACTTCAACGGTTCAGTTTCACGGTGTAGATAAATTAGATCAGGTCTTGCCGGGAAAAGTAAATGTGTATAATTTATGGAAAGAAGGAGTTGATATTAATTTAGGGTCAAATGATGAGAAAATAGGAACCTATGCCATAAAGTCATTTGTTGCGGCTACCAAAGCGTTAAAAGAAGATTTAATTGATGTTTTAGTTACAGCTCCCATCAACAAATACAATATTCAGTCGGAAGAATTTAAATTTCCGGGACATACAGATTATTTAGGTCAGGAACTAGAAGGAAATGCCTTGATGATGATGGTTCAGGATAATCTTAGAGTAGGGTTGTTAACAGATCATGTTCCTTTAAGCGAAGTTTCTTCGCATTTAACAGAAGAATTAATTACAAGAAAAATCGAAACAGTAAGAAAATCGTTAATTCAGGATTTTAGTATTGTAAAGCCAAAGATTGCTGTTTTAGGATTAAATCCACATGCAGGTGATGGCGGAGTGATTGGGAAAGAAGATGATTTGGTTTTAAAGCCGACCTTAAAGAAAATATTTGATTCGGGAACAATGGTTTTTGGTCCTTTTCCTGCAGATGGTTTTTTTGGAAGCGGTCAATATGAGAAATATGATGCTATTGTGGCAACATATCACGATCAGGGATTGATACCTTTTAAGACATTGTCATTTGGAAAAGGAGTTAATTATACTGCGGGATTAAATAAGGTAAGAACCTCGCCAGATCATGGCACAGCCTATGATATTGCAGGAAAAGATATGGCAGATTACAATTCGTTTAAGGAAGCAGTTTATCTCGCGATTGATATTTTTCGCTCGCGTAATCAGTATGAGGAGATTAGCGAAAAACCTCTTAAAATAAAAGAAAAACAGTTATAAACAAAAAAAGGTGAATAAGATTATTAGTTTTACAATAATTTTATATCTTTGCACCCCAATTCGGATATCTAGTTTAGATATGAAGAGGACAAATTGATGTTGAAATGAGCAAAACAAAAGAATTTTTAATTCCATTTATTGGATTAAAGCTGGGAAAACACCATTTTGAGTATCAAATAAGTAATGCGTTCTTTGAGAACTTTGATTACGACGAATTTCAAAGTTCGGATATCAAAGTGAGTTTAGTTTTAGATAAGAAAAGCAACATGTTAGAGTTGGAATTCAAACACAAAGGAACTGTAAATGTACCTTGTGATCTAACAGGCGAAGATTTTGATCTTCCTATAAAAGGAAAAATGAAATTGATTGTTCGCTTTGGAGATGAATTCAATAATGATAACGAAGAGCTGTTAATTCTGCCTCATGGTGAGCATGAAATAGATGTTGAACAATACATTTATGAAATGATTGCGCTTTCGGTACCGCTAAAACGAGTTCATCCTGGAGTTAAAGACGGAACTTTACAAAGTGAAGCTTTAACCAAACTGAATGAATTAAAAGTAAAAGAACAAAAAGAAGAGAGTAAACAAGAAGAAGATATTGACCCGCGTTGGGACAAACTAAAGAAACTATTAACGGATAAATAATATAGTAAAATGGCACATCCTAAGAGAAAAATCTCGAAAACAAGAAGAGATAAGAGAAGAACACATTATAAAGCTACTGTAGCTCAAATCGCTACATGTCCTATTACTGGAGAAGCACATTTATACCACAGAGCTTACTGGCATGAAGGTAAAATGTATTACAGAGGGCAAGTTGTTATCGATAAATCTGAAGCGGTTGCTTAATACGTTTTTGTAAATTATACTAGAACTCTCACATAGTGAGAGTTTTTTTTGTTGGATATAATTTTCGGTTTTTAAGAAAACAGATACAAATTCGCTTCGTTTTTTTTTGTAATTTTCAAGTCTTTTAAAAATTTTTCAAATAATAATATTTGGAAGGAAATAATAGAATATAATGAATACAATCACAGCCGCAATTACCGCTGTTGGAGGCTATGTTCCAGACTTTGTTCTTTCGAACAAAGTGTTAGAAACAATGGTAGATACCAATGACGAATGGATTACCACTCGTACCGGAATTAAAGAAAGAAGAATTCTTAAAGATGCTGATAAAGGAACATCGTTTCTTGCTATAAAAGCAGCACAAGATTTAATAGCGAAAGCTAATATCGATCCGCTAGAGATAGATATGATAATCATGGCAACAGCTACAGCAGATATGCCGGTAGCCTCTACAGGAGTTTATGTTGCTACACAAATTGGAGCTACAAATGCATTTGCATATGATTTGCAAGCCGCATGCTCAAGTTTCTTATACGGAATGTCAACTGCTGCAGCATATGTGCAGTCAGGTCGATACAAAAAAGTACTATTAATTGGTGCCGATAAAATGTCATCAATTGTAGATTATACAGACAGATCAACTTGTATTATTTTTGGAGATGGAGCAGGAGCTGTTTTATTCGAACCAAATTATGAAGGCTTAGGCTTGCAAGATGAATACCTACGAAGCGATGGGCAAGGACGCGACTATCTTAAAATCCCTGCCGGTGGTTCTTTAATACCTACTACAGAAGAAACCGTAAAAAACAGGCAGCACAATATTATTCAGGACGGGAAAACCGTTTTTAAATTTGCTGTTACTAATATGGCTGATGCAAGCGAATTGATCGTAAAAAGAAACAATTTGACTAATGAAGATGTAAATTGGTTAGTGCCTCATCAGGCAAACAAACGTATTATTGATGCAACTGCAGGAAGAATGAATCTTGATGATTCTAAAGTGTTAATGAATATCGAAAGATATGGTAATACAACTTCAGCTACTTTGCCATTAGTACTACACGACTTTGAACACTTATTGAAAAAAGGAGATAATATTATTTTTGCCGCTTTTGGTGGAGGATTCACTTGGGGATCTATCTATTTGAAATGGGCTTACGATAAAAAATAAATTAAAACTAAAAACGAATCATTATGGATTTAAAAGAAATTCAAAACCTAATCAAATTTGTAGCAAATTCGGGAGTTGCAGAAGTAAAGTTGGAAATGGATGATGTGAAAATCACTATTAGAACAACTTTAGAAGGAAATGTTACTGAAACTACTTATGTACAACAATTGCCTGCTCAAGCGCAATTACCACAAGCAGTTGCTCCTCAACAAGCTCCAGCTGTTGTAAATGTAACTAGCGAAGTATCTGCTCCGGCTGAAGATTCGAAATATATTACTATAAAATCACCAATCATTGGTACTTTTTATAGAAAACCATCTCCGGACAAACCAGTTTTCACTGAAGTAGGAAGCACTATTGCAAAAGGTGATGTTCTTTGTGTAATTGAAGCAATGAAATTATTCAACGAAATCGAATCAGAAGTTTCAGGTAAAATTGTAAAAATTCTTGTAGATGATATGTCTCCTGTAGAATTTGACCAACCTTTATTCTTAGTTGATCCATCATAAATAAATTTAGATTTTAGATTTTAGATTTTAGACTGGTTCGCATTAGAAATTTTGTTAATCATCTAAAATTATCTAATGATCGAATTGTCTAATTATCTAATTAAAGTAAGATGTTTAAAAAAATATTAATTGCGAATAGAGGAGAAATTGCACTTCGTGTAATTCGTACATGTAAAGAAATGGGAATCAAAACTGTAGCAGTTTACTCTACAGCCGATGCAGAAAGTCTACATGTTAAGTTTGCTGATGAAGCGGTTTGTATTGGTCCTCCTCCAAGTAACTTATCGTATTTGAAAATGTCAAATATCATTGCCGCTGCCGAAATTACAAACGCAGATGCAATACATCCAGGATATGGATTTCTTTCTGAGAATGCTAAATTCTCAAAAATTTGTCAGGAACACGGAATCAAATTTATTGGTGCTGCTCCTGAAATGATTGACAGAATGGGAGATAAGGCTTCTGCAAAAGCAACAATGAAAGCTGCAGGAGTTCCATGTGTACCAGGTTCTGAAGGATTGTTAGAATCTTTCGAACAAACACAAAAATTAGCTAAAGAATTTGGTTACCCGGTTATGCTTAAAGCAACTGCCGGTGGTGGTGGAAAAGGAATGCGTGCTGTCTGGAAAGAAGAAGAGCTATTGAAAGCTTGGGAAAGTGCACGTCAGGAAGCTGCTGCAGCATTTGGAAATGATGGTATGTACATGGAGAAACTTATTGAAGAACCACGTCATATCGAAATTCAGGTGGTTGGAGATTCATACGGAAAAGCATGTCATCTTTCTGAAAGAGACTGTTCAGTACAACGTCGTCACCAAAAACTAACTGAAGAAACTCCTTCGCCATTCATGACAGATGAATTGCGTACTGCAATGGGTGAGGCTGCTGTAAAAGCCGCTGAGTTCATTAAATACGAAGGTGCAGGAACTGTAGAATTTTTGGTTGATAAACACAGAAACTTCTACTTCATGGAAATGAATACGCGTATCCAGGTAGAGCACCCAATCACAGAACAAGTTATTGATTATGATTTGATTCGTGAGCAAATTATGGTGGCTGCCGGAATTCCGATTTCAGGTAGAAACTACTTACCGGAATTGCATGCTATCGAATGTCGTATTAATGCTGAAGATCCTTATAATGATTTTCGTCCTTCACCAGGAAAAATTACTACGCTTCATATGCCGGGAGGTCACGGAGTTCGTTTAGATACTCACGTATATTCTGGTTATACTATTCCGCCAAATTACGATTCGATGATCGCTAAATTAATTACTACGGCACAATCTCGTGAAGAGGCTATCAGCAAAATGCGCAGAGCTTTGGATGAGTTTGTTATCGAAGGTGTTAAAACTACAATACCTTTCCACAGACAATTAATGGATGATCCGAGATATATTGCAGGAGATTATACAACTGCATTTATGGATACTTTTAAAATGAAACCCATAGAAGAATAATATAAAAAGGCTGTCAGATTTGGCAGCCTTTTTTTATTTTACATCATTGTCGCAAACCCGACAGGTTTTTAAAACCTGTCGGGGTTACTTTTTATATGGTAAACACATTTTGTGTATACTTTTTACACACAATATCAGTGAATTACACACTTTTTTAATTTACTGATTTTTGGCACATTCGCCTAAATGTCTTTAAAAACAGGCTTTTGCAGAGATTAAGCGATTATCATTTTGTTACGGCATAGTTATTTCATTATCTAAAGCGTAAACAACTATTAACTATTTAAATATATACACATTATGAAAAATTTATTTTTATCAGCCGCAATCGTTTTGGGAAGTTTAACATCATTCGCTTCAACTTCACCAATTTCAAATACAATCGTAAAAACAATTTCTATTCAGGATGAATACACAGAAATTAAGGTAGAAGAAGTTCCTGCTGCAATTACAGATGCTTTGAAAAAAGCTTATCCGGACGCAGTACTTTCAAAAGCATACAAAAATGCAAAATCAGAATATAAATTAGATGTTACAGTAGGTGACAAAGTTGGTTCTCTTTATGCTAATGCAGACGGAACATGGATTAAAAAATAATTTAATAGACTTTTATGTTTATTCAAATTAAGAATACTAAAATAAAATTACAAATATTAAAATATGACTATTATGAAAAATCTATTTTTATCAGCCGCAATCGTTTTGGGAGGTTTAACATCATTTGCTTCAACTTCTCCAATTTCAAATACAATCGTAAAAACAGTAACTATTCAGGATGATTATACTGAGATTAAAGTAGTAGAAGTACCAGTTGCAGTTACGGATGCACTTAAAAAAGCATACCCGGATGCAGTACTTACAAAAGCATACAAAAATACAAAATCTGAATACAAATTAGAAGTTACCGTAGGAGATAAAGTAGGTTCTCTTTATGCTAATGCAGACGGAACTTGGATTAAAAAATAAAAATAATATCTGATTTACAACAGATTACTAAAATTAACGTTATTACTTAAAATATATTATTATGAAAAATTTATTTTTATCAGCTGCAATCGTTTTGGGAGGTTTAACATCATTTGCTTCAACTTCTCCAATTTCAAATACAATCGTAAAAACAATTTCTATTCAGGATGATTACACTGAAATCAAACTTGAAGAAGTGCCAGCTCCTATAACAGAAGCTCTGAAAAAAGCTTATCCGGATGCAGTGCTTTCGAAAGCATATAAAAACACAAAATCTGAGTACAAATTAGATGTCACTGTGGGAGACAAAGTAGGTTCTCTTTATGCTAATGCAGACGGATCTTGGATTAAAAAATAAGTCGACTAACCAACGACTTAGGTTATAAATTACACTAAAAAACTATTATTATGAAAAAGTTAATATTATCAGCGGCAATTGTTCTGGGAACATTGTCGATGCAAGCAGGAAATAATGTCGTTTTAAATTCAAATATTAAAACAGTAAATTTTCAAGACGAATATAAAGAAATCGACGCTGTTCCGGCAGCAGTTAAAACATCTTTGGATAATGCTTATCCAGGCGTAAAGCTTGAAAAAGCATACGTAAACGCAAAAAAAGAGTATAAAATCGAAATTAGCGTTAGAGATGTTAAGTCTATTGTTTATACAGACGAAAAAGGAACAATCCTTAAAAAATAATATAAATTAACATCAACCCAAACAACAATCACTATGAAAAAGTTACTATTATCCACAGCAATCGTTTTAGGAAGTTTAACTGTAAATGCAGCTACCGTTCCGTTAATAACAAATTCAATGAATCAATCAGTAACTATTCAGGATGAATTTACTGAAGTTAGTGCTGATGCTGTGCCTGCCGCAGTAAAGTCTACGGTTGAAAAATCTTTTCCGGGAACAAAACTTGAAAAAGCGTATGTAAACGAAAAGAAAGAATATAAACTTGAAATCTCAAAAGGAGATCAAAAGTATACTGTATTTGCAGATGCTGAAGGAAACATCATTAAAAAATAATTATCATGAAAAAGATTGTCCTTTCAGTAGCGATCGTTTTAGCAAGTTTATCTATTTACGCAACCACAACTTTACAATCTGAAATAGTGAAAAGTGAAGTTGCTATACAAGCCGAATATACAGAAATCAGTGCCGATGCGGTTCCTACGGCTGTTAAAACAGCCTTGGAAACTGCTTATCCGGGAGCGAAATTGGTAAAAGCATATGTAAACGATAAAAAAGAATACAAACTAGAAATATCGGTAAAAGACCAAAAGGCTACTGTTTTTTCAGATGTCAATGGTAACTGGTTAAAAATATAATTAGGTGAATTAGATTTATGTTTTTGGTGAAAAAGAGATTGTTGGGAAACAATCTCTTTTTTTTTGCAAAATTTTATGAAAATACAAGTTTAATAGTGTTATTTTAGCAGAAAAGTCCCTAAAAACAGATGCCAAAGATATTATTAATAGAAGATGACATTTCATTTTGCAAATTATTAGAACGATTTCTATTAAAAAAAGCATATGATGTAACTATTGCATTCTCAGCAGAAGAAGCACGATTAGCGATCAAAAAAGAATCTTTCGATTTGATTTTGACAGATCTTCGTTTGCCTGATTCTGACGGTATTGGACTTATGAAAGAATTTAAAGATTCTTACCCCGATATTCCTGTAATTTTAATGACCGGATATTCAGATGTTAATACAGCGGTAAAAGCAATCAAAAATGGTGCAGCCGATTATATCTCAAAACCTTTTAATCCTGATGAGGTTTTATTAGTTATTACAAATGCCCTGCAAAGCGAAACAACAACAGAAGAAACTCCCTCAAAAGAAAAAAAAGCACCAAGAAAACAAACAACTTCGTCTGAAAATGAATTCGTAAAAGGAATTTCTGTTGCTTCAAAAAAATTGCTCGATCACATTCAATTGGTAAGCCCAACAGACATGTCTGTTTTAATCATCGGCGAAAGCGGAACAGGAAAAGAAATCATTGCCAAAAGCATTCATCAGCAAAGCAATAGAAAAAATAATAATTTCATTGCAGTCGATTGTGGAGCAATTCCAAAGGAATTAGCCGCAAGTGAATTCTTCGGGCATTTGAAAGGATCTTTCACCGGAGCTATTAGCGATAAAATGGGCTATTTTGAGGCTGCTAACGGAGGAACTCTTTTTTTAGATGAAATAGGGAATCTGTCCTACGAAAATCAAATACAGCTTTTAAGAGCGCTTCAGGAACGTAAAATCAAACCTGTTGGTAGCAATAAAGAAATTAATGTTGATATTCGAATCATTACTGCAACAAATGAAGATTTACGCGAAGCCGTTAAAAACGGAGATTTCCGTGAAGATTTATACCATAGAATAAACGAATTTTCAATTCAGTCTCCATCATTAACAGACAGGGGAGAAGATCTAATGGTTTTTGCCGATTATTTTTTGGAGAAAGCCAATCAACAACTGAACAAAGAAATTATCGGATTTTCGCCGGAAGTGGTCGATATTTTTCAAAAATACAGCTGGCCCGGAAATTTACGCGAATTACAAAACTGTGTAAAACGCGCCACATTATTATCTCGTGGTGATTTTATAGAAAGCGATGTTTTGCCTGCAGAGTTTTTTCAAATTCAAAAACAAAGTTCAAATACAGGTAATTTTTCATTGTCTGAAAATGAAAAAGAAGCCATTATCTATGCCTTATCAAAAGCGCAAAATAACAAATCGGAAGCAGCAAAATTGCTTAAAATTACCAGAAAAACACTTTACAATAAATTGAAGCAATACAACATCGATTAAACAATTTCTTGTTTTAAAGATGTGAAAAGAGTTTCGGTCTTGATTTTTAAGCTTTCGAGAATATTTTCTAAACCTTCACTTTCTAAATCTTTTCTTTCCAGGTTTTTAAGAATATTTCCAATTTCATTTGCCTGAATTTGCCTGAACATTGGAGCAATTCTGTGAGCAATTGTATTGATTTCTGTTATATTTTGTTGGGCTATTGCTTTTTCTAAAAAGACCATATTTTCATCAGTACTTTCAACAAATGATACAATGACATCTTTTAGCGCATCATCGTCATTTCCTAAAAATTCTTTTAAAGTTTCTAATGAATAGAATTGAGCTGAATTTGGTTCCACTTCATTAACTTCAGTAGTTAGAATATCTTTGTTTTCTAAAATATGTTGAATAGTCTGTAGTAATACTTTTGGCGAATAGGGTTTTTTAATTACTGTCGTAAATCCTGCCTCGGTGTAAACGGATAAATCCAAATCAGTTCGCCCTGTAAGTGCAATTATCGGCTGGTTTTTATAGGTTGAAAAATTGTAGTTTCTCAATTTTTTAATAAACGTAAAGCCATCCATTTCCGGCATTTGAATATCAGTAATAATAAAATCGAAATTCGTGTTTGAAACAGCTTCTAATGCTTTTGTTGCCCTGTCAAAAGACAGAACTTTATGTTTTTCCTGTTTTAAAACGCCGCTCGTTAAATTCAATAAATTGATGTCGTCGTCGATAACAATAAAAGTAAATTTTTTATTGTTGAGAAAAATAGGTTTTTTAATTTCAGGTATTGTATTTTCACTGGTGTCAAACAATAATGGCAGTTTAATTTCAAAAGTACTTCCTTTTCCAAAAGTGCTTTCAAGATTTAAAGTTCCACCTAAAATCGATATTATTTTTTGGCAAATTGCCAGACCCAAGCCAGTTCCGCCATATTTCTTTTCGATGTTTTCATTCGCCTGAGCAAATTCTTCAAAAACCAGTTTCTGATTCGATTTCTCAATTCCTATTCCTGAATCTTCAATTGTTATAATAAAAAAAGGATCTTCAATATCGGCAAAAGCACTTATTTTTATAAAACCTTCCTCCGTAAATTTATAAGCATTTCCAATAATGTTGGTCAGAATTTGTTTTAAGCGGAAAGGATCTCCCACTACTTTAGTGTTCAGCTTTTCATCAACATTAATAATCAGTTCAATATCTTTTTGTTTATAAACCGTCTGGATATTTTTAGCAACATCTTCAACAATTTCAGGTAAGTAAAACGGTACTTTTTCGATTGTAATTTTTCCTGCTTCAATTTGAGAGAAATCCAATAAATCCTGAACCAATTGCGAAATATATTCAGATGAGTTTTTAATGTTTTTTACAAAATAGGATTGCTTCGAGTTTACATCAGAATTCCCTAAAAGTTCCGTGTAGCCAACAATTGTACTTAATGGCGTTTTTAAATCGTGACTTACTGTCGAAATCAATTGTTCACGGCTTTTCAGCAGATTTTTGGTTTTAAAATTCGCAATCTCAAGCTGTTTTTTATACAATTGCGATTTTGAATAATCACTAACAATTAAAACCGAGAAAAACAGCGTTAAAATCAAACCAATTATGGCCGAAGCCGTAACAATCTCATTGACCTTTTTTAGTGATTTTTCTTTTAGTGAATTATTTTTAATAGAGTTAATGATGATTTCTCTCTCGATAATTCGAAGCACTTTTCGAAGTTGTTCCGAAATTGCAATCTCATTTTTCAAGAGTTTGTTTTCTTCAAAATTCAGAGACTCTTTTTTCTTTTCTGCTTTTAGTTTTACATTACTAAGCAGTTTTTTTGAATTGGCCAAAATAGAATCCGAGGCTTGTTTGCTCAACGTATTGGTGCTGTCATCGGGAATATTTTGATTGAGATAATCTACATATTTCTGCAATACATTTCGCTGATAATTACCAAGATCATTTGGGTTTTTGGTAAAATCCTGAAGTTCTAATTTGCGCAGTTTAAACTCCATTTTGGTAATCTCGTCAATCGCCGTATTTACCGAAACTTCGTCTTCAGCTTTATTTTTTATCGTTTTTAATTGTCTGATGTTTTCTGTTTTTTCAGATAGTAAATAATTTACACTATCCAATAAAACCTTTTGATACTCTGTAGTAACAATTTGTTTTAAAGTATCAATCCTGCATCGTAACGAATCTGTTTCAGTAAGATAACTTTTAAAATCACTTTCTGAATTGGTCTGAATTGTTTTTCTGGCGAGACTTTCGGTTTTGTAAACATTCGAAAAAAGTTTGCTGACTCTCAGAATTTTTGTTTTTTCGAAAGCAATCTTGCCTTCAAGTTTATTGTACACCACATTCTCTGAATACAAAAACCATCCAACAGTAACAACTAATCCCAATAAGGCAATATAACTGAAGAGGACTTTTATTGCAGTGTAACTTCTTTTGCTCTCCATAGGCTGTAATTGCTGGTATTTTTAAAATTGAAAGTATTGCAATTTATTTAAAATTTTCTGATTTTCAAGTATAAAATCATATCAATATGTTATATAATTGTAATATGAATTTACAAAAAAGCCATCTATTTTTGCCGACTAACAAAGTTGAATCTGCAAAATTAGATGGCTAATTTTATCTATTTAATATATTAAAGCGTTTCGCTCAGCCATTTAAAAAATTCTCCCTGCCAAACCTGAGCATTTTGTGGCTGTAAAACCCAATGGTTTTCTTCTGGAAAATAAACCAATCTGCTTTTAATTCCGCGAAGCTGTGCAGCCTGAAAAGCTTCTTGTCCTTGCCCAATTGGTACACGGAAATCTTTTCCTCCCTGAAAAATTAAAATCGGTTTATTCCAGTTTTGTACCAAAGTTGCCGGATTAAAAGTAGTGTAAGCTTTTTGAGCCACAGCATTGTCTTTTTCCCAATATGCACCTCCAAAATCCCAATTGTTAAAGAAAACTTCTTCAGTAGTTCCTAACATACTTACCGTATTGAAAACGCCATCGTGAGCTATAAAAGTTTTAAAACGGTTGTTATGAATTCCGGCTAAATAAAATACCGAATATCCTCCATAACTTGCACCAACACAACCTAAACGACTTTTGTCTACATAATTTTCTTTGGCAACATCATCAATCGCAGAAAGGTAATCATCCATAACCTGTCCGCCCCAATCTTTACTAATTTGTTCGTTCCATTCAACACCGTGACCTGGCATTCCGCGACGATTTGGCGCTACAACAATATACCCTTTTGCCGCCATTAAAGAGAAATTCCAACGGAAAGAATACGATTGTGTCAACGCACTTTGTGGTCCGCCCTGACAGAATAATAAAGTCGGATATTTTTTTGAAGCATCAAAATTTGGAGGTAAAATTACCCAAACCAACATTTTTTTGCCATCAGTTGTTGTAACATAACGTCTTTCAGTTTTGCTTAACGCCAATGTTTTATACGTTTCGGTATTTACATTTGAAAGTTGTTTCCAGGTATTTTTCTTCAAATTATAAGAGAAAATTTCAGGAGCGTGATTCATATCATTTCTTGTTACGATGATATCATCGCCAGAAAATCCTACTAAATCATTTACATCAAAATCACCATTTGTAATTTGACGAACCTGAATTGCAATTCTTGTTAAACCCGGAAAATTGACAACAAAAAGTTGTTTTGTACCATCAACCGGAGCAACAAAATAAACATTTTTTCCATCTTTGCTCCAGATAAAATTATCTACAGTTCCGTCCCAGTTTGCTGTTAAGTTAGTTTTGATTCCTTTAAACTCAACAATAATATCATTTTTGTCAGCCTCGTAACCGTCACGTTTCATTTGTAACCACGTTAAATTTCCTGTTGGAGAAAATTGCGGAGCCGTATCGTAACCCAAATTATCTTCGGTTCTGTTAGTAGTTTTTTGAGTCTCTAAATTATACTCATAAATATTCGTGTTTGTAGAAACAGCATATTCAGTTCCTGCTTTTTTCTTGCACACATACAAAATACTTTTTCCGTCAGGAGACCAGATATAATCTTCATCACCGCCAAAAGGTTTTTGCGGAGAATCAAAAGTTTCACCTTTTAAAATGTCAATACCTTTTGCGCCTTCTTTATTTTCTTTATAAAAAACGTGGTTAAATTTTCCTTCATTCCACGTATCCCAATGACGATAATCTAAACCATTATAAATTTGAACATCTGATTTTGTCAGGTTAGGATAATAGTCTTTTCCTAAAACTTTATCAATTTTTACTTCTTCATTATATACTAAAAATTTTCCGTCAGGCGAAATATTTTTGTCTTTCAACACTTCTTTAGTATCTTTAATTTCAGTTGCATTTCCACCATTTACAGGAATCGTGTAAAATTTAGAATGCGATTTGTTTTCTTCAACAGAAGGAGTTGAAACCTTAAAAACAACATTTTTTTCATCTTTCGAAAGCCCAAGTGCAGAGACTCTTCCTAACTTCCATAACAATTCCGGTGACATTACATTCTGTCCGATAGCATTTAAACTCATCATTATTAAGGTTGTAAATAATACTTTTTTCATAATAAAATTCTAATTTTTGTGGGGCTAAAAGTACGGATTTTAAATTCCAACTTTTAAATTCCAAATTCCAATTTAATGTTAAACTTACCATCTTGCACACCTTATTGACACCCTGAGCGTCCCGAGACTTCGGGAGAAGGCTTAAGTGTGAAAAAAGGCTTCTCCCGAAGTCTCGGGACGCTCAGCCTGACATAGTCAGAAATAAACCTTAAATCGAGTTTGACTCCCATAATTGGAATTTGGAATTTTTAAAATTGAAATTTATTTTTTGGTACAAAAAATCATTATTTTTATAAAAAATTGCCAAAATGGATTTAAGTTACTGGGAACTGAAAAATTGGTTCACCAACGTTGATTATACAATTGTTGGAAGTGGAATTGTAGGATTGCATGCAGCTTTACGCTTACGCGAAAGATTTCCGGCAGCTAAAATTCTCGTTTTAGAAAAAGGAGCATTACCACAAGGAGCGAGTACGAAAAATGCCGGTTTTGCCTGTTTTGGTAGTCTTTCTGAAATTTTAGAAGATTTAAACACGCACTCAGAAGAAGATGTTGTGCAATTGATTGAAAAACGCTGGCAGGGTTTGCAATTACTTCGAAAAAGACTTGGGGACACTGCAATAGATTTTAAACCTCATGGCGGATATGAATTGTTTCTAAAAGAAGATGAAAGAGTTTTTAATGAAGCTGTAATGCGTTTGCCATTTATCAACGAAATTTTAAAACCCATTTTTAAGAGTGATGTTTTTGCCAAAGAAGTCGACCGATTTGGATTTGAAAATATTCACGAATATTTGATTTTTAATCCGTTTGAAGCCCAAATTGATACTGGAAATATGATGCAGGAATTGCTGAAACAAGCCGTTGCTGCAGATATTCTAATTTTGAATCAACAAAACGTAACCGGTTATGCCGATTTAGGAAATCAGGTTGAAATTGCACTTGGCGATTTTAGTTTTAAATCTCAAAAAATATTTTTTGCCACAAATGGTTTTGCCAATGCTTTGACAAAAGGAGAAGTGCAACCAGCCAGAGCACAGGTTTTAATAACAGAGCCGATTAAAAATCTGGATATAAAAGGAACTTTTCATTTGGATCGCGGTTATTATTATTTCAGAAATATTGGTGACAGAATTTTACTTGGCGGAGGAAGAAACCTCGATTTTGAAGCAGAAAACACAACTGAATTTGGGCAGACCAAAATTGTACAAAATAAGTTGGAAGATTTACTTAAAAATGTAATTTTACCAAATCAGGATTTTCAAATTGCGCATCGTTGGAGTGGTATTATGGGAATCGGAAACAGTAAAAAACCTGTTGTTTCGCAACTGTCTGAAAACGTGTTTTGTGGAGTACGTTTGGGCGGGATGGGCGTTGCAATAGGAAGTTTAATAGGAACAGAATTAGCAGATTTAATATAATGGCAGTTAAAAAACCCGCACCAAAAAAAACAACAACCGCAAGTAAACCAAAACCAACAGCTAAGAAAAAGGGAAATCGTTCTTTTGGCGAAAAAGTAAAATGGTTTTTTATTAAACTGATGTTATGGTTTTTCGGACTCTCAATTGGATCCGTGATATTTTTTAAATATATACCCGTTCCTTTTACGCCATTAATGTTAATAAGGGCTATAGAAAATAAACTCGGAGGAAAAGAGGTTTATTTTGATCACGATTGGGAACCAATTGATAAAATTTCGATGAATTTGCAAAAAGCCGTTATCGCAAGTGAAGACGGAACTTTTTTATCACACAATGGTTTCGATTTCAAGGCACTTCAAAAAGCATATAAAAGCAACGAACGCGGACGCCGAATTCGTGGCGGAAGTACGATCTCACAACAAACGGCCAAAAATGTGTTTTTATGGCAGGGAAAAAGTTATTTCCGTAAAGGCTTAGAAGCTTATTTTACCGTTTTAATAGAAATTATCTGGGGCAAAGAACGCATTATGGAAGTGTACCTGAACAGTATCGAAATGGGTGATGGTGTTTACGGAGCTTATGCCGCAACAGAACATTGGTATCGTCGCGATGCTTCGAGTTTAACGCCAATGCAGGCTGCCGGAATTGCTGCAATATTACCAAATCCAAGAAAATTCAAGGCTACAGGATCTTCCAGTTATATAAACAGACGTAAAGAAAGAATTGTTCGTGAAATGCGCGCCGTAGGAAAAATAAATTATGATGGGAAGTAAAAAAATTGTTTTTGCATTCCTGATATTAACTACTACGTTGACTTTTGGACAAGGAAAAACTAAAGAAATAGGTTTTATTACTGATAATGATTTATATACATCGTCTAAAAATGACATGTATTATACAAATGGTTTGGAGCTTTTTTACCGATTTTTATCGAAAAATGAAAATGAAAAAATCAACAAGAAAATAACTGAGTTTCGTGTGGGTCAATATATTTATAATCCGAGGTATATTAATATCGAAGCTCGTAACCGTAACAACCGTCCGTTTGCCGGTTATCTTTTTGCCGAAGCGGGCAGAAGCTTTTTTTACCAATCTGAGTCAGTTTTAAAAACCGATTTTCAGTTGGGTTATATGGGGCCAAATGCTTTTGGAAGACAAATGCAGGAAGCTTTTCATCATACTATTGGATACAAAGAAGTTTTTGGTTGGGAAAATCAGGTTCACAATGCATTAGGCATTCAGGCGCATGCTTTGTATTCGAAGAAATTGCTTAAAAATGAACCCAACGAATTTGCCGATCTTCACTTTCAGACAGAAGCAAATGTGGGAACAATTTTCACCGGAGTTTCCGCAGGATTTTTAACCCGACTAGGTTTCAAAAAATTACTCCCAATTTACGATTCTAATTTGCACGATGCTTCTGTAAGTTCACAAGCACAATACAATGTTCGTGAATTTTACTTTTACGCTATTCCAAGTATCAATTACCAATTTTATGATGCTACAATCGAAGGAAGCATGTTTAGCAATACAAGTCCGGTAACTTTCGAATTGATTCCGTGGCGATTTAATGCTGAATTTGGTTTAAAATTTCGTCATAATAGCTTCAACATGTCTTACTCTTTTATTTATCATGGCAAAGAATTGGAAAGTCATGATATGACGGGATCTTTTTACGGGAGTATTCGATTGGGGTATTTGTTGAAGTAGATTTTTTAAGTTGCTAAGGGACTGAGATTCTTAGGTTCTGAGTTTTTTGCTTGAAAAATTGCGGAGACGCAAAGCTTCTTTATGGTTATTAATGTTGAATTTATTGTAAGTACTGATTTTAAATTTGGTTATCAGTACTTTGTAAATAATTTATATGTATTATTGTATTTAAAATAAGTAATAACTTACAATAATACATTATTTACAATGTTTGAAAATTTTAATGATTTTAAGAAAGATGAAGATCTTGGGCAATATTCCTCATACGCATCCTACAACAACGATTTATTGAGATTGGTTGATTTTTATGGACGAACTCCATTTGATTGGTACAGAAATAAAAAAACAGGGGAAATAATTTGGCTTGACGGGCATGCGAGAATTGACCACTATTCTAATCTAGGGCATACTTGGGGGAAAACTTTTGCAAATGGTGACAGATTATTATTGGATGGAGATACTAAACAAGTTACCTATAACGGAGAAGTTATTCACAATTTTAATAAAAAATCATCATTTTTTAGTGGAGGATATGCATTTTCTGACGGAGGAAACAATCAAGACCCTGGCTCATTACGCAAAGGATCGAGAGATGTGACATGGATTGATTTTGGCGGTGCATTTGAAGCGCTTATTATTATATTGGGGTTTGACGTGAAAGGTAGTACTTCAAAAGGAAAAGGTACAAATGGAGGAAAACCAACATATGAGAATAAAATTGACGATGGAATAAATGCTGTTGATAATGCTGGAAATGCTACAAAGGCGATAAAAGAAATTAAAGAGAGTAAAAGTGATGGAGAAAAAAAACATGTGTCAGATTCTGTAACAGTTCTTACGTATGAAAAAGGTAAATTAATTAATGAAGAACGTAAAGTAAAATGATGAATAAAAAGAATAAAATGATTTTGGTACTAATATTCATAGTAGTAATATTGGTTTTGGTAGTATTATTATTTTTCTTTAAAAATGAGGAGGTTCATATTTTAAAGAAATATGATGTTAAAACTAAACAAACCACAACCTTAGAATATATCATAAAAGATAAAGATACTATTTTTCAGGGTAAGTTTATTTGCTATAATGAAAAAGGGAACAAAACATATGAAGGTGTTTTTGTAAATGGGCATATTAAAGGAAAAACCATTCACTATTACGACAATGGAAATATAGAATCAATAGATTATATAAAAAATAGTAAAGTTACAGAAGAAAGTACCTATAATTATCCAAGTGGCAAGGTCATGAAATATCTTATGTATGATGATTTTGGAATACTTGATTTTTTAATTAGATATGATGAATCAACTAATGTAAAAAGCTACGAAGGTTTGCCATTAATAGAAATTTATCAATATAAAATAGCAAATAAAGAACAATTCAAAATAAAAATTAATCAATATTTAAAAGTTGGAGATACCTTAAAACATCAATATTTTATAGCAAATATACCTAATGCCAAGCGCAATTTTAAGATAGAAAATTTAGATGTTGATAATAAAAAAGTTAAACGAACATTCAAAAAAACTTCTCAAACAGGTATTGATGTAAAAGAGATTTTAACAAAAAAAGGAATAAATACTATAAGAGCGATAGTTAAATATGAATTTAATGATAAAGAAAAGACCGTTATAAATGATACAATTTCTTTTAAAGTTATGGTTGATTAGTCTAAAATGCTGGAATAAGATAATGATTCAATTAAATTTTAAAACGCTTAATTATTTTTCTTTCTTTATTGAAATCTAATTCTAAAGAATCGCTGGATATTTTTTTTACGATAATTCCATCTGCAAGCGCATCTTTTCTTAAACGAAACATTTTTTGGTTGATTTTAATGATGACCAATTCTCCGCGTGAATCTTTTATATAACCATGATACGAAATTGCCGGCCACACTGTTAGTTGGCGAGGCTGAATTGCGGGTTTTGCTCTTTTTGGTGCTGTAGAAGTGTTATTTGTATATTGTCTTTTAGGGAAGGAGACTGCTTCCTGCGTTTGCTTGTTTAGAAAAGGATCTCTCGATACTTTTTCTAATGCAAAAGTATCTTTGTTGATTTGATTGAACTGTATTTTTTCTGAATATACGGTATTGGCAGCTATTTCTTTAGTAAAGAAATATTGACTGATCGTTTTATAAAATACAGACCCCCATAGTCCTAAAACTACAATTATTAAAACAATATTAATTTTCTTTTTAACCATTTTTTCTTAGATTACTGTCACCTTAAACGGACTACTATAAGCACTGATATTACCTGCAGAATCACTAGTTTTAATTCTCCAGTAATAATCTCCAATAGCCGTAAATGTATATTGATAGGATGTACTTGAATTGTTTGTAGTAAAAAGGAGGGTGGTAAAAGTATTGGTGGTCGAAAATTCTATAGTGTACAACAATGGCGACTGCACTGTTCCACTGTCGGTTGGAGAAATCCAGGTGAAAGCAGTTGATACGTTATTTGTAATGGTAGCATTAGTTGCCGGGACACTATTTTGCGGTACATTTGGAACAACGGTATCTATCATAAAATTTCTTGTAGATACTTGTGTGGTTTGGCTCGTACTGTTTATACCTCTTATTTTCCATTGATAAACAGCGTCCTGCTCTAAATCTGTGCTGCTTAACGCGACAGTTGTTTCGGATATACTTTCTGCGGTATAAACAGATTCACCGGTTGTAGTATTTACTACTTCTACATTATAACTCGTTGCTGCCGCCAGTTTTTGCCATTTAAGCGTAACGCTTGTTGTATTTTTGTAAATGTTATTGTCTGGACTGGATAATATAACTTGCTGATTGGCGAGGTCTTCAGTAGTTATTATAGAGAAAGTTGAAGTTTCTGAATATTCAGATTCATAAGCAAAATTTTCGCCTCTTACTTTCCATAAGTAAGATCCCGGCTCTAATGGACAAATGAAACTTGTTTGGCTAACTAATGAGTCAAACACTATTGTTTCTTCTAAATCTAATACTTGTAAGCGATATTTTTTTGCTCCATCAAGTTCGTTCCATTTAAAGTTGACTACATTACTTTCAATTGTTGCATCATCTTTTGGGGATATCGTTTCTATGGTATCATTTGAAATGTCTTCTTCAAAAACATCATCACAAGATATAATCGATAGGGCTAAAAGTGCGAATATAATTTTATTTATTGTTTTCATAATTTTGAAAAATCATTTTTAAATGTAAAACTTCAGAGGTATTGTTTTTTTTGGTGGTATAAAAATTCATGCTGACAATTCTCGAATAATCAAACTTTTTTTCAAAACCATATCCTAAGGCTAATAATTGATTGCAGTTTCCGGTTACATCAAGCTGATTACTAATTATTCGGTAATTTTCATCAGAAAAAACATGAGAAGATTGCAAGTCATTAATAGAAATTTTAGGATCTTCAGTAGAGGCAAAACTTATTATTCCTTGTTGTACCATTTCTTTTGTAATACCTTCTTTGCCAATAACACGATCCAGATAATTAATTTCTTTTGTTAGTTTCTCTGTATTATTAGCTTTTTTATTGATGTCGTTTGTTTTCTCAGATAATGTTTTATATTCATGTATTACCTGAAACAAGTTGTGAAAAGATCTTTTATATGCTGTTATTAAAAGCATAACAAAAACCAGAAGCAAAACCATGAATTTCTTTTTATAGGAATAGTTTTCAAACATCTTTTATCGTGATTTTTATTTCAAACTGCGATTTATTTTTCTTGTCTTTTTTAAAGCTTATAATTTCAAAATTTTTAAGCCAGTCCATTTTTTTTATTTTTTCCATCCAATTATTAAATGAAGATTCGTTGAAAGTTTCTCCTTTAATGATGATTGTTTTTGCATCAAAACTTATTTTTTTAGTGGCTTTAATTTCTTTGTTTACCGGAATGATATTCAGATTAGTTAAAGAAATATCTTGTGGAATTCCTTTAATTATTTCATAACTGTAAAAAGAAAGAAATTTTGCCGACAGAAACCCGGACTCTTGTAAAAGTTGTTGTTTGTTTTCTTTTTGTTTTTCAAGATCCAGTATTAATTGATACGATTGATTCGAATAAACACTCTGGAGATTTAATTCTGCATTTTTTGCTCCATAGTATTGTATAAGGAAATAGCTTGTCAATAAACTAATTAAAAAACCCACGAGCATCGTAATTCCTAAAACATTAAAGGCTTTTTTGTATACAATTTCTTCTGTATTTAAGCTATCATTTTTTGTTTTTGAAACTTCCTTAGGCTGAATAAAAAAGTGAACAATAATTCCATAAAGAGGCATGAAATTGCTTGAAATACTGTCTTTGCCAATAGTGTATTCTTCTGTTTTTACAGGGTCACTTTGTTTGGTGAAACCTGCAAGTTTTCCGTTTTCAAATTGTAAAATGATATCGTTTGACGTAATAGAATCTTTTTTTATTGCATTGTGCATTAAGCCTGATAAAAAAGAACCTACATAAATATCGGCAACCTGAAAACCTTTTTTGAGAAATTTTTCGGTAATTTCCTGTACGATGTTTTTTCTGCAGAAACTAATAAAATTACTGCTTGAACCCATCAGGCTGGTATAATAAATCGATTCAAAATCTATATTTTTATACCAGGTTACATCACTCTCGTTGTTGAAATTGATTTCTTTATTCAAAATTCCTTTTCCATCAATAGCCAAAAGAACAGGGATTTTAAGGTCAATATTCTGGGCAATTTTTTCGAAAGAATCAAATGAAACGGCATTGACAATATCAATCTTACTTCCTTTTTTCTTAACCGTCAGAACATGATAACTCTCCTCATTATCTTTCTTAATGATTCCAATTACGTGTAAATTGTTTAGTTTTATTATTTTAGATAAAAATGTAATCATTAATATACCACTGTTGGTTTAATAAAAATGTGCAATTTTGAGTTGGTTTTTCCTTTTTTTCTACTGCTAAAAAACCATTTTATAATAGGTATTCTTGATAATAGAGGAGTTCCTGAACCGCTGTCTTCTTTTTTCAATTCATCCAAACCGCCTAATAATATCATTTCGCCATTTTTAACACGAACAAGAGATTCAAATTTTTGGGTTGCTTTTCCCGGAGGAGCATTTTCGCCGGCTCTTGCCAGGAAAGAACTTTTTTCAACTACTATGGTAAGTGTTACATTTTCATCAATTGAAACAAACGGTTTTATAGAAAGGCTTAAGTTAGCATCTGTAGATTTCCATGTTCCTGAATTTAAGATGTCGTTTCCAATATTACTATTAATCAAACGGTTACTTTGTTCAAAATAGTAGCTTGTTTCTCCAATAGATAATTTAGCTTCGTGGCCGCTGATAGTTGCGATTTTGGGAGTTGATTCTACTTTAACTATAGAATTGTTTTCTAATAATTTTAAATTAAGATAAAAAGCTTCAGTGACTTTTCCCAGTTTGAAAATTCCAAAACCATTAAAGGCATCGATTAAACTGTTAACAGAGGTTGAGTTTACGGTAACATCTGTTGTTGGAAACAATGTTCCGCCGGTAACCTGTTTGTTGATTTTATCAAGACCGGCTTTCATTCCCGTTTGTACATCGTGCGATTTATTGTATTGTACAATGATTACTTCAATCTGAACCATTGGCACTACTTTATCAATTTGCTTGATATATAGTTTTAATTCCTCCAATATCGATTTAGATCCGGAGGCTACTAATCCGTTTAGTTCTACAAATTCTTTGATTTCCAGTTTCTCTGTAAAGACTTTAGGCAGTGAAGCCAAAACAAGTTCAATTGATCTGTTTTCTAATTGAAGTATTTCTGTAGCACGTAATCCTTCTGCTCCTTCATCTCCAATTAAATACAGGTTGCCTTGTCTTTTAAATGTATATTTTTTTCCTTTAAAAATGTGAAATAATAACTCATCAAAAGTAATATTTTCTGCAGAAAGGGTTGTTTTTTCGTTTTCAGGTTTATTATATAAAAAATAATTAACGTGTAATTTTTCGGCTGCTTCTGTCAATAAATCAGATGCATCTGCGATATATGCTTTTACATTTAAAAGACCATTTTTATTTAAAGTAACTTCATAATAACCAGGTACTCCGCTACTGGCTTTTGGCTGTTTTGATTTTTGAGAAGTACTGTTTAATGAAAGGGTTCCATCTTTATTTTTTTCGATATAGTAAAAACCATTTTCATCTTTTGTTGCAATAAGGTCATTTGATTTTGACATCATTTCTATTACTTGATCAAACGGACGATTTAAAATGTAAGATGATACGCGGATATTTTTAACTTCTGTAGCCAAAATTAGGTTTTTACCCGATTTGTCAATAATTGCTTTTGCAACTGCTGATAAAGTGTCATTTTCTAATTTTAAGGATAAAAAATCATTTTGCGAATTATAGCTTACATCAATAACTTTTGGGAGCTTTTTCTCGACAACTTTTACTGCCTTTCTTTTCTTGAATAGAATAATATTGTTCATGAAAGTAACTTCAAGATCGTATTTCTGTACGAGATGTATAAATACATCTTTGACTGTAACATCAAAAAAGTTATTTGATACAGGCTGATTCAATTCGGTATCGACATCAATATTTAACTGATGTTCTTCGGCGATTGAAGAAATAAAATCATGAAGTGTTAAGCCTGAAACATCTATTTTAATAGTTTCATTAAGTCCTTTTTTTTGTGCCGAAAGGGCATCAAACTGTTTGCTCAATTCGTTTATATCTTGTTGTGCAACAATACTATTGGTAAAGAATAGTACAATAATTACGTAACCTAATTTTTTAAACATTTATTTATAAGTTAATTAAAATAGAATATATTTCTTCTAAGGCCGTTTCTCCTTCGGCCAAAATATCAAAAGCTTTTTCTGATAATGATTTATAATTTTCATCATTACTGAATAATTTAGTAACGGTGTTGTTTTTTATAGCTTCTGCAATTATGGAGTCTATTGTCAGGACTTCATAAATTGCGGTTCTTCCCTTATATCCGGTATGAAAACACTGGTTGCAGCCAACAGGTTTGTAATACGATGTTATTTCATAAGGCAATTTATAATTCATAGGGAAATCCTTCCTGATAAAAGGTGTTTCTTTTTTGCAATTCGGACACAGTTTTCGAATTAATCGCTGAGCTACAGAAAGGTTTAAGGTTTCAGCAATTAGGTAGGAAGGCACGCCCATATCAATCAATCTGGAAATTGTTCCTATTGCTGAGTTGGTGTGTATGGTAGATAATACCAAGTGACCGGTTAATGAAGCTCTGATGGCCATTAATGCAGTTTCAGAATCTCTAATTTCCCCTAGCATTATAACGTCCGGATCTTGTCTTAAAAATGATTTTAAGGCCGATGAAAAAGTTAGTCCAATATCTTCTTTTAATTGAACCTGATTAATTCCCTTTAGAGTATATTCGATAGGATCTTCAACAGTAACTATATTTCTACGGCTATCATTTAGTAATCGTAACGTTGCGTAAAGTGTAGTTGTTTTTCCCGAACCTGTAGGACCGCTTATTAAAATAATTCCGTTTGGTTTTTTTACAGCTTCAAGATAATGTTCTAATTCTTCTTTTTGAAGCCCGAGTGTGCTCAAATCGATATTAGATGCATCTTGTCCTAATAAACGCATTACTATTTTTTCACCAAATAAGGTTGGTAAAATAGAAACCCTTATATCAAACGAATCATTAGTTATCCTTCCGTCTTGCGGTAAACGTTTTTCGGTAATATTAAGTTTTGCTTTAATCTTGATTTTATTTACTAATTCAAGATAATTTTCGCGTTCAACTTTGTAACGTTCAATAAGTTGTCCGTCAATCCTAAACCTGATTCGGGCAGAATTTTCATAGACCTCAAAATGAATATCACTACATTTTAATGATTTTGCTTCTTTCAGTAAATTTTCAAGAAAATCACCTCTGTCAAAATTTAATGATTTATTAGAATTTGCCAATCGTTCTTTACGGTAATAAATAGAAAGTGCTTTTTCTATTTCGTAAGAATCAATTGGGCTAAATATAATGTTTTTGCCTAAAAAAAGTTCCAGCTCTTCTTTTGCATCAGCATTATTATAGGAATCATCAACATATAATTCTAAAGTGTTTTCTGAAACTGATTTTGGTAATATTCGATATTGGTTTGCGAGATCGCTTGACACAATATGCTGGTTTTCTGAAAGAATGGTGATATCCTGCATAATTATATCAAAGTAAATTTTTGATAAAAAGACAGATAATCTTTTATCAGAATAATAAATAAAAATAATGCCGAAAACCCTGCTAAAGGAACTGTATTTTCATGAATAATTTTCTTGAATATAATTTGTAAAGCAAGAGCAAAAATCATAGAAAGTATAAAAAACAAAATAAAATTCGGCAATAAAAACAGGGGAGTGACTGCTATATAAAATAGTAAATCACCCAGTCCAAAATAATGTTGAAATGGATTTAGAAATTGTCTGTTTTTAATGCTCATATAAAGTACAAGTACAACCAGTGTAATAAGAAAAAAAGCTCCGTTTAAAAGAGTGTTTTTAAAAACTAAAGGTTGTAAATGTGTTATATATAATGATAAAAGAAAGATAGCGACTGGCAGCAATACATGAATGCGCCTGTATTTCCAATCCTGAAAAAACACAAACAATAAAGTAAATGATAAACAAAGTAAAGTTATTTCCAAATTATTCTTTTGTTACTTCGGTTAGCATTTTTTTACTGTCAATTTCCCAGGTATTAAAATTACCATCCCCATCAAGATCTGAGGTTGCGGTAGCTCTGGCAAGAAATGAATCATTTGATGCTTCAAGAATTTCAATTTTATATACGGCCTGTCCGCCTTCGTCTACAGTTTGTTCCTGTTCAAAACCTAATTCTTCAAGACTGCCTGAATATTTTGAATGTCTGTAAAAATGACTTTTTTCTAAACCATAAACCTGATTAAGCATAGCTTGGGCTTCAATAGCTTTTGCTTGTCCAATTACAGAAGTTTGATTAGGTAAAACCATTAACAATAATATTCCAATAATGCATAATACAATTAAAATTTCTGTTAACGAATATGCTTTAATTGTAGCTTTTTTACTATTTTTTAATAATTTTTTTATCTTATTTGACATTTGTATGCATTTATTTATTAAAATATGTTAATATCTTTGGCGGCAAAAATACAAATTGTAACGAAACTATTACTATTTATTTATAATTTTACTTAAATCAAACATTGGGGCGTACATAGACACCATAATTACTCCTACAATCACTCCGATAACGATGATTATCATGGGTTCGAGAATAACTCCAATCATTTTTGTCTGATGACTAATTTCTTCATTATATTGTTCTGTAAGTCGCTCAAACATAGTTTCAAGCTGATTGACTTGTTCGGCAACTTCAACCATGGAAACCATTTTGTTTTCGAATACGCTGTGTTTTTTTAAACTTTCATTTAAAGAAGCTCCACGGGTTATATCTTCTTTTATTTCCTGAATCGCGACTTCGATTGGATAGAAACCAATCATTTTTGCCGTAAGGGATAATGAGTTTATTAAAGTCGTTTTTGATGTAATCAATAAATTCATCGCCTGACAAAAACGTGAGATGTAAATTTTTCTGATGAGGTTTCCAAAATACGGAATCTTCAAAACCATATTTGTGGTAAAAGCCCGGTAAAAATCTTTTTCTTTAAGTAAAGTATGCATAATTACAAGACCAATTATGAAAGCAAAAACAACGGCAAAAATGGTCCCGGAATGATTGGAGATTTTTATAATAATCTGCGTGCTTTTTGGTAATTCGCTTCCAAATTGTTTAAAGACACCACTAAACATCGGAACTACTTTATTCAACATAAAATACAATACCAAAATAGTGACAAGCATTACGATTGTCGGGTATGTTAAAACAGAAATAATCTGTCTTTTCATTTGAATTTTTCGGTTGAAGTATTTTTGCAGTTCGCCTAAAACTTCTTCCAGTTTTCTGGTTTCTTCACCAATCTGAATGCTGTAATACTCGTATGCCGAAAATTGATTGGTTTCGCGCATTGATTCGTAAATGCTTCTTCCCGAAATAACTTTATCCTTAATTTGAATTATGATTTCTTTTTCAAACTTATTTGTTGACTGATTACTAAGAATCTCCAAAGCTTTTTTAAAATCAACACCAGATTTTAAGAGCATGCCCAATTCTCTGTAAAAAATTTCTTTTTTCTTATCAGATAGTTTCTTCGAAAATTGAAATGACGTACCTGCTGATGGTAATTTAAAATCAGTTTTCTCCGCTTTTGGTGCTTTATATGTGCTTAAATCGAGGCTCATTATTTTGGTATTTTTTGTAATAATTCATTAGCATAAACTCTTTTGTAGAAATTTAAAGAGGATTCGTTTTCATTAATTTCTACATTTAATTTTAGTTTTTGAAATAGTAATTGCTGCGATTTATTCCTGACGGTATCGATAACGATTTGTTTTAGTTTAATTTTAAAAGTGTCTATAAATGTTTCGTGAGTTCTTATTGTAAAATCTTCCTGAAAATTATAGGTTACTTTTTCTCCTGCATATCCTTTAAAAAATAATTCATTATCAATTCGGGTCATTTTTTCCTTTTCAAAAATGTCTTTGTTTATGCTGTAAGTCAGTCGGTTTAAATCGTTAACGAGCTGATTTTGATTTTTGAAATCCAGCATTCGCTCTGTGACGATATTAAAGATGACAAATAAAATGCTCATAATAATTGCCGTAATCGCCATGCCAACAATTGTTTCTATAATCGAAAATGCCGATACAGAGTTTTTCTGATTAAGGATTATTTTCGACATAAAAACTTTTTTCGAATTTAAACTGCGTGCTATCTTTATATTGTACCGAAATCTTTTTTAAATGATCATTTACAATTTCTTCTTCTATCAAAAGATTTTCGTTTGCACTTTCGTATTGCAGTGAATCATTTTTTAATTGTGATAAAAAAAACAGTTCATTTACTTTGTTTTGAGTGTTATAAAACTTAGCTGATGTTCTGGGTGTAAAAACAGAAGCAAAAATCAAAATAGCAAAATACAGGCAAATCGAGATAATGGTTAACGCGATTACTGACTCCAGAATGGAGTTTGCTTTTACACTATAATACTTTTTTAAGAATACCATAGGCAGATTTTTGATTGTTAAACAAAGGAATTGAAATAAAATAAGCCGGTCGTTTACTGGCATTTATTTCGACATCGCTAATCGTATTGTCGTAAGTTGAAGCCATTGTTTTTACAAAAAAACGATTGGTGTAAACAGAACCGTAAACATTGCTTCTTAAGGCCAGTTTTCCGGTACAATAAATATCTCCAAAGATTAAACCTTCTTCGGCAATCTCTATGCTGCTTTTATCAAAGTCGTCTGGCGAATTGCCAAAAAGCACTACAGCGCCACTTATTGTACTTTCTTTTTTTATAACGATTTTGCTTTCTTCTTCGTTTTTATTGTAAACACATATTACAGAAGGATAATTTAAAGTCACTTTTTCTTCAAGTTCAATACCTTTTGTAGCAAATGCCTGAACGGTTCCTTTAAATCCGGATTCGAAAGTTATTTTTGGTGCAATCAAAATTACATCTTCCAGAACTGTACTTTTTTTAATCCGGATAGAATCTTGTGATCTCAGAATAAAATTGCCTTTAAAAATGATATTCGAAAGTGAGGAGTTTATGTAAATATCTTTGGTTTCGTTAAAAAAGGAATTGTAGTAAAGTGAATCTTTTGGTTTTTCTACGTCTTTCAATGCCGTTTTTACACCTTCTGTTTCCTCAAATATTTTTTCGAAATCAGGATTTATTTCAGGTAATCTAATATCCGAAACTGTGATTTTTCCGTTATTGGTAAACTTGTTTGGGCTGTTGTTGATGTATGCAGCATCAATAAAATCCGAAGGCAATTCGCTGTTTCCTGTTAAAGTAACCGTTCCCGAATAACTAAGCGATTTGGAAATATTGGTTAAATAAACAGCAGTTTTATCGGTAACATAATTTCCAACAAAATGGGCTGAGGTTACGGTATCATTTCCTACGGAAGATTCAGCCAGTAAAAGGGTAAGCAAACCGTAAGATTTGGTTTTGTATCTTCCTTCTATTCCTGAATTTTCATCTTTTTCTATTTCTTGCGGAAGAATTTTGTTTCCTAAAGCAAAATTGACAACTGATTGGTTCTGAATATATAATTCTTCCTGTAAATTGTAATATAAGTTAAGCTGATTGTACAAATTAGCAAAATACAACAATGCTCCGCATATTATGGATACGATTAAGCAGATGTAAATGGCATATAATAAACTATGAGCTTTGATCATTAGTTTATTGCTTTTTTGTAAATATGTTTTTAAAGAAAGATTTTGTTTTAGAATCTTTTTTGGGAGCTTTATCAGCTGCTTTTTTCTTTTCTTGTTCGGCTGCTTTCTCTTTTGCTGTTTTTTCTTTTTCGGCTGCTTTTTCTTTTGCTATTCTTTCTTTCTCAGCTTTTTCTTTTTCTTTGGTTGCTTCTTTGTATGAAGTTAACGTATTAGCATCCTGCGTAATTTCAAGTTGTTGTGCTTCTTTTTGAGATTTTTCAATTTTAGCCTGTTCTTCTTTCAGTCTGTATTCCTGAGATTTAGACAGTTTTTGTTTTTTAGGAACAAGAGTTCCTTTTTTGTAAACAAGTGTATCGTTCTTTTCGAAGTTTACCCATTTACCCGTTTTTAGGTCTTTACTGTATTTTCCGCTTTCGGCAAGAGCGCCATTTTGGTCGTAACGTAAATAGTCGCCACATTTTAAGCCTTTTTTCCAATTTTGAACAGATTCAATAGTTCCGTTTGAATGCCAGGTTTTCCAGGTTCCTACTTTAAGGCCTTCTTTAAACTGACCTTGCTCGGCCAATTGATTGCTGTGATACATTTTTACAAATTTATCATCAAGCAAAGTTCCGGCAATACCAGATTCGGCACTATGAATTGCACCGCCTTTAAACCAATAGTACATTTTATGGTCTTTTACCTTTATCTTTTTATCGGTAGTATAAAACTCGTATCTGAAGTTGGCATCAGATATGCGTTTGATGGCATATGGATCTGAAAAAGAAACCAAAAAAAGACTAAAAAAAAGCAGTAAAAAACCGGATAATACTTTTGTTTTCAATGTGGTATTTTTTTTAATAAAACTGGGGCAAGATAAACTTTTAAAATTCTTTTACAAATAAATTCTGTAGGTTTTTTAATGATAAAGAAATGTTATGAAATTGCAATTCAAATTACTGTTTTTGTGACTATTAATTAAGCTCAAAATAGCCTAAATTTTCTATCTTTGAAATGCTGAAAATGACCTTTTGGTGCATTTTTCAGGATATTTATTATTGCCTGAGTTATTGTTTTTATTGACTTTAAAGAAGTTTAGATTACTATCCTTTTGGAATGCTGGTGCCAAATCGTCATCAAGACAGCAAAGAGTATCGTTATGGGTTCCAGGGACAGGAAAAAGATGATGAAATTAGAGGTGGTGATGGAAATTCGCTTAACTATACCTTCAGGATGCATGATGCTAGGATTGGTAGGTTTTTTGCAATGGATCCTTTGACTAAAAAATATCCATATTTAACTCCTTACCAATTTAGCTCTAATCAACCTATCCATGCTAAAGAATTGGAAGGATGCGAAAGTGCTGCAGAAATTAAACCATATGTTGGTGTATCTTTAAATTGGGGAAGTAATAATAAATCCATTAGTCTAACTGGACATACTACCGGAAATATTGGTAATTGGCAAGGTTCTGTTGGAGGAAGCGTTACTTTATATGAACAATTTTATAATACAGGAAAGGGCGGTTTTGAATTCAAGGCATCCGTTTTAGGTGGATTTAATGATGGCAGATTAAATGTTACCTTAGGAACAAATTATTTTAGAGGAGCAGGGGGAATGGCTGAGTTTGGTCAAAGAACTGGAATATTGAATTTTGGAATTGGTAAATTCAACTTCTCTTATGAAAACGATGGGTTTCCTTTCCAAAAAATTGGATTGAGTGATGGTCATGATAGTCATAGAAGTGCTGCAGTTAAAATTAATTGGGGGCAATTTTCTGGAGGATTTAATTTATTTACGGGTTATAGAGATAATTATAAAGGAGATGAAGAAAAGGTTTCAGATGGATTAAATTTTGGACCAACAATTGGTAAATTTGGAGAAAAAATGCCTTATGGATATGTGATTGAAACTGGTAAACCTTATAGATTTGGAGCTGCTTTTTTAAGCTATGGAAGCACAAAAATAGGAATTGAGTCTGATCGATACATAAGGCATGCTATTCAAGATAACTGGGCACATGATATGTCTACACCTAATACTCGTCAACCAGGATTTAGATCTTTAACAGATGATATTAAGCCATTTTTTCAATTTAAAGATAACGGAGATAGTACTTCTCCTAAGTTTACTCTTTATGATTATTAATAGAAACGATGAAAAAAAATATTTTTATTTTGCTCTTATTATTTATTTCTTGTGGAGTCAAAACTTATATGCTAGAAAACGGATTCACAAAAGTTCCTGTTAACGCTACGAATTATTTAGAGATTGAAAAATTTGATTTAAAATTGAATAAAGTTATTGATACAAGTTGTATCTACGAACAGTTTAATATAGAATATAAGATTTTATCGAGATTAGACAAACATGTTGAGACCAATATTTATGGAGTTTTAAGATTTTATGGCAATGGTCGTTTTAATCAATTTTATTTAAACAGGGAAAGGAATCAATTATTAATTAAAAATAATTTTAATCCTTCTTATTCTGGGTATAGAGGCTATTATAATAAAAAAGATAGTGATATTAGATTTGATATCTTCGCTCCAATTACGCAAACAAAGGAAATCGGCAAATTATCGGGAATTATAAATGTTCAAGGAGATACAATCTATTTGATTACTAGTAAATACAGAGAGGCAGAAATCTTTATTAAAAGAAAAGTTTCAAATGAACTACTGGATTTTAGAGCTAATTGGTGACCATGGCTTTCCAAGAGTTCTTCAAATAATAAATTTATCGTGTATGCTATGAGAATATTTCCCAAACTTTGCACTCGCGACGATGCGGCATAATAAAAAACTACAACTTTTTAGGGTTGTAGTTTTATTAATAATTTCATTCCCCTCTTCGCTAAAATTGTATTTTTGACAAAACCACAACAATGAAAAAAACGAGTCCAATTATTCCTCTATTCAAACAATTCATAAAAGAAACGGAAAGTGGAAAGCGACTCAAAAAAAATGGTGAAAAAATAAAACCCGGTTCAATACAAAATTATTATTATGTACTAAACAATCTTATTCAGTTTTCGAGCGATACCAAATTTGAATTACGTATTTGTGATGCATCTAAACTTGACAAACGCGAACTGACATCAGAGAAAAGTTACTGGAAAAAATTCTATCAAAAGTTTACAGAGTTTTTATACAAAAAGGGATGTCATGATAATTATGTCGGGGCGAATATTAAAGTTATAAGGGTATTTTTTAATTATCTGAAAAATGATAAAGATATCATTACCGGTGATTTTCAAAGGCTATTTTATGTTCGAAAAGAAGAGATTGAAATTTTTGTCCTTTCTCCGGAGCAACTAAAGTTTTTAATCCATGATAAAGAATTCGAGCAAACACTTATTCCTAGCCATAAACGCATTAAGGATATTTTTGTTTTTGGCTGTACTACGGGATTACGATATTCAGACATTTTTTTATTGACGAATAAAAACTTCGAACAAATGGAAGGTGATTGGTATTTGAAACTCAAATCTCAAAAGACCAAAACGTTTAGTTTTATCAAAATTTCGGCTTATGCCGTTACTATTTTTCAGCGTTATAAAACTACAAATGATAAAACAACACTTTTTGGAAGTATCAGTTTATTCAATTTTAATAAAAGTTTAAAACAAATTGGGGAACAGGCAGGTTTTACAATGCCTATTGAAGTCTCCCGCGAAAAACAAGGAAAAACACAAAAATTAACCAGGAAAACTGATACTTCAAAAAACCGTTTTTGTGACAAAATGAGCTCACACATGATGCGGCGAACTGCAATTACGACACTTCTTATTTTAGGAATGCCGGAACATCTGGTTCGCAAAATTAGTGGTCATAGCAATGCGAGTAGTTCTTTTAATCGATATGTTCATTATGCGCAAGCTTATATGGATAAAGAGATTGAGAAGGTGCATAGTAAATTGGAGAGTTATTAAAATAAAAGCTACAACTTTTTTAGGGTTGTAGCTTTTATTATTTATGATTTTATCTTTGAATATAAAACTTTTAAAGACTAACAGCTCCGACAATTTATTCTTTCTATAGCGAGAGCACTTCATGAACGGAGTTAATAATCTAAATAATATTTCGACTTACTATAATAACGTTTTTTTCCATTTAATATATACGATCTAATTGCATAGCTCATACCATTACTCACATATAAAGTATCATAACCAAAATTTTGAAAAATATATTTATACTTTTTGTTTTTTACATTAAAAATAAGTCTATAACTGTTGCCAATAATAAATTTTTTTTTCAATGCGAATTGATATCTCGCTAATTTAAATTCTGTAAATGCAGTATCTACATTAAATTTATATTCAAATTTAACCCATTCTGAGTAAACTCTTTTGTTATTACTATATTCTTCTAAAATTATACTATCGGTTTTATTTAGATCCAGGTTTGTTGTCATTTCTGGATTAAACTCAAATAAATCTTTTTTTTCTCTATTGCTACAATTTATCATAAACAAAAAAAATATAAATAAGATTTTTTTGGTTATAAATTTATTATGGACAATCTTCATCTTTTTTATTATTTTCATTTTTATCTTTTGGCTTACCTTGTGTATAACTATTAAGTAAATATCTTATGCTATTTTCAGACAAAGTTAATGTAGCAGTTTTATCCCCCCAAGTCTGTATATTAAATGTAAACATTTTACCTCCAAATTTATCAGTGCCAGCAGGTTTTAGACCACCTAGATATGAAATGGCATGGTTACCATCAGTTTCCGTAAAACCAGGACTACCATTATTATATTTATTCATAGCTGTAGCTCTAAATGATAATATAATTTCAAACCCACTTTTATATTTTTTATCGATTTGGCTCATAGTAAATTCACCCGTATTTTTTTCATTTGGTTTAATTGTTTTAACATCGCTAAAGTTTAACAATCTCCTCATTAAATAATTTGTAGTAATACTAGTATTAGCCGTATACTCATTAGGTTTTCCATGGTAATCAGGTTGATCAGTTTGAGAATTAATGGTTTGCTGTATACTACTTAAAATTAACCAATCTGCACTATATTTTTTTTCATGTGATGACGCATCTTCTTTTGGATCAAAATCTTGTAAATCTCCAGGATGAAATACAAATTGATTGTATTTGGCTTTTCCTGTGTCATAAAGCTTCATCATTGTATCAACAAATCCCTCTTTATCATGTTTAATCCATAAATATGTTACTGCAGCGAGAACACATGTTCCAGATTTATCTTGATCTATTAAAAGTGGATTTTGTTTAAGATCATTTACTCTCTTAACAAAAGCTTTTTTGTCTAAGTTAACAAATTCAAGTCCCTCCAATTCTACACCATCCATTATTCTGTTTTCACTAAAGGCAAATGGTGAATTCCATGAAAATTTATTAGCCAACGGATCTAAGGCAAAGAACCTACCAATTCTAGGGTCATGCATCCTGAAAGTATAGTTCATCGAATTTCCTTCCCCTTTCAGCTCATCATCTTTCTCCTGCCCCTGGAACCCATAACGGTATTCTTTGCTGTCTTGATGACGATTTGGCACCAGCATTCCAAAAGGATAGTAATCTGAGAACGTAAGAACGTCTGGACTGAAGCTATAAGTTTGATCACTATAAGCGAATAAAGGACGATCTGTAATTACAGAAAGTACGTTACCTAAATGGTTTGATAACTCATAGTTTTTATCTCCAACAAAACGGTAAGAAGTTAATGGGTTTGAAGCCACTCCCTCGTTTCCTTCACCTTGGTCTTCGCCTTCGCAATCATCTCCAATTCCGTTTGCGTTTGCATCTGTTTGATCTGGATTGGCTTTTCCTCTACAATTATCACAAACATCACCAACAAGATCTCCATCAGAATCAATTTGATCAAAGTTAGGTGTTTTTTTGCAATTATCACATGCATCTCCGCGACCATCTCCGTCTGTGTCTAATTGATTACCCACACCGGCAACGTCTTTTTGTTCTTTTCCATTTGCTATAGCAATACAATTATCACAAACATCACCAACACCATCTTTATCTCCGTCTTCCTGTAAAGGATTAAATATAAACGGACAGTTGTCTTTGGTGTTTATAACACCATCACCATCTGTATCTTCATCAGGATTACTACAGAAGGTATTTGCAAATTTAACGCCATCATTTGCCAATACCATTGGGATGTTTGTATTAGATGTTGCAACGGTTTTAGTTCCTCCTTCGTCGAGCTCAAATGTATTAACCTTAAGATCTTCGGGTTCTTCTCCGTTATTTATACTATAAGTAAAATCACATACCTCTGATTTATGAGCAGGAGAATTAATGTTTTTATCGTCTTTTCCTGGTCTAAATGGAACGGTTGCCGAACCAAGTGAATTAAATGGAATTACAATTTTTAGATCTTTACTTCCACTATCCATTCCTTTGTTCTCTTCTCCATTTAAAATATTATAAGATTGTGAAGCAACAGCAGTATAAACGTTTCCATTAAGTATAATCGTTATATCATAATTTGATGTAGCCTGATTTAGCTTGATGTCAGCTTTAAAATCCCATTCTTTTTCGGGTATAGAAATAATAGGCATATCAGGTCTTTCTGAAGGCTTTACAGTATAATCAATAGCACTTGCATAACTTCTATAAGAGTAGCGGGTACGTTTTTTAAGTTTTATTCTTACGGTATATTTATTATGGTTACGACGGTATTTTACCAATGAAATTGTTGGTGTGTAGCCATTTCCTTGTTTTTTAATTCCAACTAAGATTGAACTTCTATACGAGATAGAATTGTCTCCGGGAAAACTGCCTTCTGTAGAAGATCCGTGTAATGCAGCTAAATTAAATGCGACTACATCACTGGTATCGTCACCAATTTTAAAATGAGAAACTATTGATACGGCTTCTGTTTTTGGTGTTTTATTGTCAAATAAGTTGATAGAATTTTTCTCGTTTACGGACCACAAGGCAGTCCCCATACTTGACGTAAATCCTAATCCCCATTTTCCTGATATTGTTTCTGCTACTTTTGCAACAATAGCATTTTTTTCGCTTGCTGTTACAAATTTTGAGTTTTTAAGTGCTGAAGAAACATCTGCTGTGATTTCTTTTTCTCCTCTTTCAACACCTAAACGGCTGCTTCCGTAAATATCCTGTTCAATAAGGTAGTATTTTGTAGTTCCACCATTGTTAACCATTTTGTAAGTACTCAGTACATTGCCCTGAGCATCACGTTGGTAATAAGTTGTATTGGTTGTAGAAGCAGTTTTTACTGTTTTAGCAATTCTGTTTCCTAAACCATCATACTCAAAACTAATAACAACTTGTTCCGTTTTGCCTTTACTTTTTGTAACCGATTCTACTTTACCATCTACGCGCCATTTGATTTCATCTAAATTTTCTTTGGCATCTTTTACTAATTGACCAATTTCGTCATATTCGTAGTTATTGGCACTTTGGTTGTCAATATCCAATGAAGTATCATCTGGTTTAGCAGGATCGTTAGTAAAAGCGTTATTAGGAACAGCATCATTAACATGTGTTAATTTATTTGTACCAGCTAAATAATTATAAGTAAGCTGATCCATTTGAGTTGTGTTTAATGCACCATTTGCTAATGGTGCCCAACTGTTAAGGTATGTAATGTTACCGTTTCTGTCATATTTGTAATCACTTTTGAATCCTTCAACAAAAGGATTAGCTACACCATTTGTATAAGAAACAGCTTTTGAGTGCATACTACTGATACGATTCAGCTGATCGTATGTATAATAATTAAACTGTGTAGGGATTGGCTGTTGATCTGTACCCAACAATGATGTTACCATCTCTTTGATGTTACCATTGTATAAGTTAGAATCACCTTCAAAATTAGCTCCTTTGCTAAAATTAAATAAATTATTGTCTACAGTACTTTGTGGAGTTGTATTAAATCTTGATTTATAATCTCCTCTGTAATAATTTAATGCAAAACCAAATGCATCCTTGGCAACTACTAATCCATCTTTACCGGCGTCATATTGAGAACCAAGTTCTTCTGAGTTAACTGCCTTCAGCCAGCCTTGTAAAGTATAAATATAGTCTAATCCCTGAACGTTTTTATCTCCAATTTCTACACGAGCCAGCGGTCCATGTTCGTAATACAAATAATTGGCTTCTTTCTCCCAAATTACGTTGTCTTTACTTGTGTAAACTTGTTTAATTCTATTATCAGCATCATACTCATAACGGTGTATAAATTTGTCCTGAGTACTGTTAGGCTGATAGGTTACCTGATTTACGTTTCCACTAATTAAATCATAATCATAAACCACTTTTTTGCGGTCTAACTTCATTTCAGTTAGTTTGCTATTATTATTTGTATGATGAATTAATTCTTTTACGTTTCCGTGAACATCATAATCATATAATATGGCATTATCATATTTATCAAATGCTTTGATTTCTGTTACTTCTGCAGTTAACTGATTGTAATACATTACAGCAGTTACCCTTTTATGAGTGTTATCAGCAGCATAAGAAGTAAACCAATCTGTAGTGTTCTGAACCGGAATATCATATAAAGTTTTAGTAACCTGATCAAAATGTGATCCCTGGCTGTAAGGGAATTTATCTTCTACAGCATCAACAGGAACTAAATCATTTGATGTAGCAGCTCCAAAAACTAATCTTCCGTTTTCATTGATGTTTATGGTTACACCAGATTTAACTTCAAACTGTCCTGCTTCTGTAATTCGGCCAAGACCATCATATCTTGTATAACTAAACAAAGGTGTAGTTTTTGACTGTTTTGCATTTTGTGAAGCCACAATCCTTCCTAACGCATCATATGCAAATTTAGTTTCACCACCATCCGGTGTTTTTTGCCACACCAATTGGTTTAATGAATTGTAACGGTATTGTGTCTGCATTTTATGACCCGGAGCAACAGCTACACCATTTACAGCTGTAGTATCTATTTTTTCCGGATTATTTTCTCTAACATCTTTTATTGCTGCATCAGAGTTAGGTTTCAATCTGTCAACTCCTTCTGGTGGAACTGTCTGTATTAAATTTCCAGCCTGATCATAATAGTATAATGTATATTGATACTCCTTGTCGAAAGAAGTCTGAGTTAAGGTTTCTGTTAATCCCTCAAAAGCAGCTTTTAAATAGTTTTGTCTAAACTCTTCTTTTTTAGTCGCATAAAAAGCATTTTCTATTTCTTGTTTGTTTGCCGATTTTACGGTGTTTGCATATAGTTCACAAGGTGTTTTAGTTCCTGGTATAACAGGAATTTCTAAACTAAATGAAGGAACCATGATCGCTGGTGGACAAATTTTATTATCAATAGCGTATTTATCTGCAAATTGATACCAAACTAATAATTCTTCTGTCGGGTTTGCAATTTGTGATTGAATATAATTGTAGTATTCATTAATAACAGTACTTGTTACTGTATTTCCGTATCTTAATTTAGTTGACCCAAATTCACTAATTGTTAAAAATAATGGATTCTGAATAGTTGTTATCTCCAGTTTTGCTAAATATTGTAAATAATCTGTACTGATATATGCAAAATTAGCTTCACAGAAATAAGTAGCATCTTTATCCATGTTTTCCGGAATTTTGTAATCCGGAACCTGCATAGCAACAACTTGTCTAAAAGTAAGCCATTTAGGACCACAAACAACTGGTGCCACTGCACTAGGAATACATAGGTCTGAACAGCTAAAAGTTGAAGTTTCTGCTTCTATAGATGTTACAACACTGGCTTTGGCTGATTTAGCAGACAATGCCATTTTATTTTGAGCTATGATTTGTCCGTCCTCAGAAACAGAAACATATAAATCATCACCACTGTTAATTGATTGTTTGCTTGTTGTTTTAGGCGGATAAACTTCTGACATAAACGGACAGAAAGGTACGGCAGGAGCTTTGGCTTCTGAGCTTGTAATTTTTGTAAACGTGTAGTGAGAAATTTTACTACCGTTTTGTGTTACTGTGCGCCCTTGACTATCAACAAAGTTAATTTTGAACGTTAAGTCACTTGTAACATCAATGTAGTTAATGCGTCTTGCATTTTTGATATTAATATCATAGAAATTGATGAAATTCCTGTTATAAACTGATCCTGAATTTTCGTCAAAGTTGATGCTTACTAAATTGTTTTCTGCAACAATAGAATATTTGTCTATTACAACTGCTTTTAAATTATTTTCAGTATATCTGGTTCTTGCTTTCTGGAAGTGAGACACTAATTTAGAATCTCTGACAAAAGCACTAATCGGACTGTAACCAGATACAGATCCTGATTTGTAGAAATCACCATCTGCATTAACTTCATGGTTTCTTGTAATTAAGAAATCGTTCAATATGTTTTTTACATTGTTTTCATAAGTAAGCTCATCATTAGCTGCTACAGAACAAGATGTAATAGGAGTGTAGGTGTTACAAGGTTTTTGATCCGGGTTCGGTATATTAGGACAATTGTCGCAATTGTCAAAAAATCCATCACCATCACTATCAACTGTACCACAGATTCCGCCGCCACCGCATGCATCTCCTACACCATCACCATTTAAATCCCATTCGCCACAAGTAGAACAACATGTGAAGTAAAGTGGCGTGTTTGTATTTCCTGATGTAATTTTTGCAGATATCTGTCTGGTAGAAAATAATAGTCTTCTTGTTGTTACTCTTACAAGATTATAGTTTCCTTGCTGATTTCCAATTACGATATTAGAAATACGGTCAGATCCTAAAGTATAGGTTCCCAGATTTAAGTTGACACGTTTTTCATCATTTACAGAAATTGAAACACCTTCTGTAGTATTTTTCCATTTTACAACATCATTTTGTTTAATACCTAAATAAGTATAAAGATATCCATCTGTAAAAACAGGATTTGCCGTAATATTTAAGTCAGCATTTCTAAGCGTTCCGGCAGATTGCAGATTAAGTACTAATTTTCTAAATGATTCATCAAATCTTTCTTTTTTATCACATGGAGCTTCTGTTAAATAACCACATTCACCAATGTTTGCTTTTGTTATTCCTTCAATAAGTACTTCTTCGGGAGCAGTACAATTTGATCCTGATGCAGTTTTTCTTTTTACAATTCCTAAAATCTGAAATTGATAAGTTTGGTTTTCTCTGTCATAAGATCCTGGTATGTAATAAAAGCTTTTGAAACCAATAATATCTTCCCAATTTGGTGCATCAGGACTGTTACCACACGCATCCTGATAAGAATTATTATTTACAAAATTTAACACAATAGGTGTAGCAATATTAGTATTACCCAAATAAGTAAAACCAATATTCAAGGCTCCCGAAGCATCTTCAAAAGTTTTAATTTTTGGAGTCTCTGAAGCTGTTGCTAAATTAAATGTTGGATTAATCTGTGCATTAAATAAACTTTTAGTCAGATATGGCATACTAGTGGTTTTGAAACCATTAATTAATAAACCATCCGGTTGTATTGTTTTATCAACCAATCCTTTTAAGAAATATTCCATTTCAAAAGCCATCGGACATTTTCCGGTTTCCATATACATGGCAGATTCTGTACTGTTTTTTATATCAGCAAGAGCCTGAGCATCTTCAATAGAAGAATCAAATCCGTAATCAGCAGGTACAAAACGTCTTTCTTTGTTTAAATATAAAGAAGAAGTTTCTTCTGAGCATGCCCATTCAATTCCTAAACTTGCAGGAGTTGTGCTTGGTGTAGCAGGATTATCCGGAATAGTATCTATTGCCTCTGTAACCCATTGGTAATTAGTTTTATTACCAACATATTTAATTGCATCATATTTTTTGAATAAAGTGACAAAAGTGTCAGTACTCTCTACATTACCAATACAATCATTATAGTTGTTTTTTGTAGCGGCGTAAACATGAGAAAAGACTGTTCTTGTCTTTTGTTTAAACGAAATATAATTGGTTTTGAAATTTGTCCAGATTCTTTGTTTTAAAATTGGATCCTGCATTTTATCAATATTATCCAATAAGGCTGCTGTAGACAGATTTATAAAATCTTCATATACTGACTCTGGTGCAATTCCGTTATTATAAATAGCAAAATAATAAGATGCCTGTAGCATGTTCATTCTTTTGCCATTGGCCATCTTAATACCATCATAATTGATAGTTGTCGCTTCTCTCATTAAATCTTTTCGGATTCTGAAATCGGTATCAGATTCCAGATTATTCTTAGAAGTATAATAAGGATCGCTGTCTGCATCCTGAGCGCCAATGGTTAATAATTTTGTAATTAAACCGTTTGGTGCAAATATTTTATTTTCTGTGTCTTTGATCGCTCCGGTTTCACCGTCAGCGTACTCAATTTCTCTTATTTTTTCATCAAAGCCATCAGAGTTATCTCCAACTGTGTTTAATTTTTCGCATATTGCAGAATTGTAAACATAATATTGATATTCCGGGTGATATGGTAACAAAGCATTTGCCCAATTTGGTTTCCATAACGGAACAAAATCGGCTATATACTTTATATATTTAGGCTCTACCAAAAATACACTTGGATCATCACTATCCGGATCATCATCATTTTCCGGAGTTAAAACTACTGTATCAACCAAAGCAGGTCTGTATTGGCCTTCTCCGGTTAGTTGTACTCTAATTTTAGCTATTGATCCGTCTTCGTTTTTATAAGATCCTCCAAAAGGTCTTCTCCAGTTGTAGTTTGAAACTTTTATTTCTACAAGTTCAGTAGTATCCGGAACGGTATCCATAACTGTTGTATAACCACCGTATAAAAGTTGGTTGTGGTCGTTAAAAACACTTAACGGATCTGTTATTTTGCTTGATGCAGGATCGTTGATTTCATCATCTTCAGATTCTAATCCTTCTACAGATCCATATTGTCCGTGAGGGCTAACATCACCCAATAGGTTTTCTAAATTAAGATTACAAACATTAATTGGCTGTTTACACAATTCACGACATCCGGTTAATAAACCTCTAAACTCAAGTTTGTAAGAAGTTACTTTTGGAAGAATATCTTTTTGAGCAATAACTTTTTGATCAGTATCAGTTCCGGTAAATTGTGATCCGTTGTAAGCGAATGTATTCGTTGTGAAATTCGCATTTAGGTTTTTAATCACATATTGCTTTTCTGCAGCTAAAACCTGGGCTTCTCTATCGGCAACCTTACCAAGATCAGCAGGATCGGCAGAAAGTTTTAGTTTAAAAGCGGTACATTCTTCAGGAGTTAGATTGTCGCATATTAACGATTCTTCGCAGCTTTTACAAGTTACATTACAATCTTCTTCTGTAATATCAGGTTCTAAGCCGGCATAGTCAGGCAAACATTTTTGGTCTAACTTTAATTGTGCAATATAATCATCAGCATATTTGTTTAAGATATCATAGTCTACACGAAGGTCTTTGCTTAAAGGATAAGTTCCTACTTTTAGAGCTTTACCTGCGTCTAATGCTGTATAATCTCTTTTGAAACTTAAAGAAGCAGGAGTAGAAGAGGTTACACTGAACTTGCCAATTTTTAATGACAAAGAATCTGAAGGGATAAGCAATTCATTTGCACAGTCATTTTTTAAAGCTATTGACCAGTCGTAAACAAATGGATATTGTTTTGCACTAAGACAAACATCAGTAAATGAACCAGCTGTTTTGGTTAATGTATAAGCAAATTTAATTTCTCCTTCTTTTACTACAGAAACCGGAGTATTCAATCGAATACCATCTTCCTGAATACCATTATTACCAGATGCATATTTATCATTATTTGATAATAAATTGGTTGTTGTTTCCAGATGAAGAGTATTGTCTGTTTCATCATACAAAGAAACAAGAGTTGAATTGCCTTGTGCATCTTTAAGATTATCTCCTACAAGTGCCGTTGCAACTGTTCTTCCCTGAGGATCAAGATAGCTTACGCTGACTTGCTTATTTGGGTCGATAACAATATTCTTTTTATAACGTGAAAAATCTCCCACTTTGTAACCAAAAAGACGGTTTAGTTCTTCTTGTTTTGGCTGCCCGTAAAAATATTGCATTTCATGACCGGTACCAATTTGGTGGTCTTTTCCAACACCACCTTTTCTTTTGATTCTTCCGGTATTATCAGGAGTATATTCTACCTGAGAAAATGGATATCCTGCTGCATTAGGAACTAAATCTTTATAGTTTTTGTAAGTAGCATTGTTTTCTGAATAATATTTACCGGCACCATCATCATTAGACATAATCGAAACAGGAATTGGAGTACAGTCTGTAACTGAAGGATTATCCCAATCAAAATCATTATGAGAATAGATTGAATTGCTGGCATTTTTATTTAAAGCATCATAAAAATGAATTCCCGATGAATTTACAGGAGCTGGTAAAACTTCAATAGCAGGTCTTCCCTGAGTATCATAAATAACCTCACCAACTATAGCTTTTCCTTGCGTAGTTATGGTTTGTGATCCTGAAATTTCCTGTCCCGGAGTATTAGTTTTTGTTACAGTTTGACGATTACGCAAACTACCATCAAAATAACTTACAACTTCTTTCTTTTTTCCGTCTTCGGCAAAAGAAGCCTGATATTGCCAGTTCTTTTTACCCGATTCGTGTGCCTGATTAATTTCGACTATTTGAGTTTGACGCCAGTGACTTAATTTGGTAAATGTATCTGTTAAACCACTTGACCAAAGACCATAGTAGTTTTTAGAAATATTGTCAAGAAAACGCCCTACAGGTCTTACACGATAAACTAAATAACCTTTAGAATATACAAGTGGAATTCTATAACTAACTTCTTTTGTTTGAATTCGGGTGCTATTACGTTTAAAATCCTGTTCTGTTAACGCAATTTCTTCAGGAGTTAATTTATTGTTTTCTTTTCCATAGTTATCTATCCATGTCCATTCGAGTTCATATTCAACAGCCGGAGCAACAGCATCTTTTGTCCAGTTGATGATTAACTCTTCGGCACCGCTACTAACAGTTTCTTCGGTTAATCCATTGTATTTTATAAGACTATGAGACATCGGAAATACCGATGTGTTTTCAGTGGCACTAAAATGCAAATTGTAGTAACGATCTGTTTTAAATTTTAACTCCAGATATGCGGGAGAGTTAGATATTGTTAAATCATGATTATCTATATCTGTATATTTGATAGATTGAACTGTTACTTCAGCTTTATGAACTCCGGGTAATTGATATACAGCGTAATCATTAAACGATTTTCCTTTTGTTACATTATCATGTTTTATTTTTAACGTAATCTTAAAAGGATTTGGATATGTTACTATTTTATTAGCACTATCCACATAAGTCATAATTTGATTACCAGCCTTATCAATAGGCTTAATTAGTAATTCAATTTCACTATAATATACAGCGGCATAAGCTGCCAAATCTGCCAGATTATCGTTAAAACCAAAGTGAATAGACACTACAGGTTTAACTGAAGTAAAAAGATTTTTCTGGCCTAAACTTGCAAATTTAGAGTCTTCAACCGTTAATTTTGGTTGTACGTTTAGGTCATTTCCTTGTTTTCTGCCGCCCAAAGTCTCCTCTTGCTGACTAAATGCAAACAATGAAAACAGTGTAAATATAAATGCTATTAGATGCTTGTTGATATACATATATCTATTTTTTATTTTATTTATTGGAAATAACTCTTTGATCGTTAAGCTCGTACTTTTTTAATCTTTCTACTAAAAGAATTTGCTTTTTAGCCGATGTTGTAAAGTAGGTTTTGGTATTAAAAACCGAAGCATTAACCGGATTTCTGTTAAAATTTGTATTGATTATTTCTAGTCTTGGATAATGTGGATCGGGACTTCGATAATCTTTAGAAAAATTGACCGCCGTGTTATAATAAAAAGTTTGCTTTTGCAAGAAATAACTTTTTGTTACCTGAACCACAATTTTTGAATAAGGAAGGCTAGAGTAGGGCTTTGCCACCATAGTTATTTCCCAATACGACTTATAATCAACAAATTTTTCAATTTTACAGACATCAAGGAGCGGTTTCATATCAAAATCTCCTGCATAATTAGGAACCGGATTTGAAATCTCAATTGCTTTCTCGGCGTTGCTGATTTTAAGAAATACTGTTTTTGAATTCAGCATTTCAGTATCTCCAATTTTGGTGTAAATCTCATTACTGGCATTTTTATAATAAATGCCTTTGTAAGTTTCTTCCACTTTTTTAGCATCAAAATCTTTATATAAAGAATAACTTGATTTGTATTGTAAAGGCTTAGCTTCACTATATTGTTTGGCTAATTTTTGAAAAACCTGACTTACGGTCTGTGTATGTGCTAAACAACTACTGAATAAAACCCATACGTATAGTAATTTTTTAAACATACTTTTAAGGATTTGTTGTTGTTGCATTGATTACACTTCCCGAACGTGTTTCCTGAATGGTTTTAACTCCTTTGGCAGTTTCTTTCTTAACACGAACCAAACCTCCTTCATTATCATATTCATAGAAAGTACTGTAGTTGTTTTCATCCAGTTCAGACATTAATTTGAATGTTTCAGGATCATAAACAAATGATTTTACACTTCCCTGAAGCGGATGAATTCTGATATCATCAAAATAAACCGGAATACTTGGGCTTAAGTTTTCTAACTCAATACCTATTGTGATTGTATTAGTTGGAATTTTGAATTTTTGAACCACTCGCTGCCATCCGTCAATAATGTCTCCACTTGCTTTTATAGATAAAGAATCAATTTTTTGTGCATCTATGTCAAGTGCCTCTTTATCATTATAAAATACTAATTGAATTACTGGGTTAGTGTAGGTTTTAAGTTGTTCAATTGATTCCTCTTTTACCCATGCGCTCAGGATATATTCTTTTCCAGGTTCTGGTTTGAAAGAAAAACAGTCATCACAAAAATCTTTTATTGCTGGAGTTCCGCAGGCAAAGTTTCCTGTGACAACTTTATCGGCAAAATATGTTTCATCAGAAGCCAATAAATCAAAATTTGAATGTCCGAAATAAGTACCGACATTAAATTGATTGATATCAGAAACAGGGAATTGAGTTGCAGAAAGACCTAGTAAATACTGTAATGATTTAGTAAGTAACGGCGTTGTTTTAGCTGTCAGACTATTATTTGATCCCAATGATGGATTATAATTAGGATCTAAATCTCTGGATAATTTACTAGTATATGAATCCCTGTCAACATAATTTCCGTTTTCGATTCCCACTACATATAAGTGAGGAAGTTTAGGAACAGTAACCGTTTTATTGTTATTATCAAATTTTGTAAAAGTCTCTTTTAATTTGGCTACATCGTCTGTTTGAGAACCGTCAGTGATCATTAAAACAAAAGTTGGTTTCATGGTGAAGGCCAAAGCGCCTTCTAAACCACTTCTCCAGTAATCAGAGGCCTGGCTAATTCCTGTCTCATTACCATATCTTTTTCCTAAATTGTCGATCCAGGCATTGAACCTGTATACATTGCTCGCAGTCATTTTAGTTGGTTCAATAAAATCAGTTCTTCTTTTGGCGTCATTATCACTGTCTGACATTCCCGTTATCGAAACGTAAATATTAGATCCTATATCATCATTTGTATACGCTTGTCGTGCAACAAATAATTTCAATTGTTTTTTGATTTTATTAATTTCAGTAAAATCAAGAGAACCAGATTCATCTACAACAAGAGCGATATGAGATACGCACGATAATTCCTTAGGACAAAAATCGATATTACGAACGTGTCCGTCTGAATTATTAGTAGCTCCGCTGTTATAACTAGTGGCAACAATAGTTGACGTTAGCGCATCTTTATATTTGTCTAAATTAATAGCAGTAACTGACCCCGAAGCTGATTTAGGAATATAAACTTCATTTTCGGCAGCAGTTGCTGAGAATGAGAAACTAATCGCTTCAGTTGTATTTGTGAAATTATAGATTGTTGCCTTTTTATCTGCTGTATAAGGAGCAACGGCAGCAATCTCTTTATGTGAGTATACGTTTACATTTGCTCCGGTTGGAGTACTTGCCAATTTACCAATTAAATTGATAAACAAACTGTGTATTTCCGGAGAAAGAGGATTGTCTTTTGTACAAGAAATATAAGGTGTACATTGATCAACAATGACATTTTTACTAAACAACGTTTTACAGCTTGTTGCACTGCTTGCCACCAATTCAATTACATATTCTCCACCAACTTGAGGTGTAAAAGTATATAGCCCTGTAGCATTTGTTTCTCTGTGCACAATGTTTCCAAGGGAGTCTGTACTTGTCCAGTTGTATGTTAAATTAGTTTCGGTTGTATTAAAAGCGAAGTCAATAGGTTCTTTGTCACAATATCTTTCCTCTACTTTAACAGGTTTTGTAAAAGTAGTAGAACATCCGTTTGCATCCGTAGCTACAACTTTTACTTCATAATCTCCTGCTTCTGTAAAAGTATGTGTATAGGAGTTTAATATGTTTGATGTTGCGGTTCCGTTTGCAGGAGTTACAGACCATTCGTAAGTTAAACCAGTTGCCGTAGATTCGAACGCGAAACTGCTTTCTGCATTGGTGTGGAATTTATCTGTGCTGGATGTTATTGTTCCTTCGGTTGGAGTGCAATTAGATACTTTTAATATTATTGGTTCTCTTTCTAATACAAGTGGAGACATATCTGGATTAGCAGCATGATAAGACCTACAAAAATATGTAGCAGCATTTGTTGCAGCTAGATTTGATATTGTGTAAGTAAGACCAGTTGCCCCATTAATTTCAACTCCATTTTTAAACCATTTATACGTGTCATTTTGAAGATAACGTTCATCGCCATCCGGATACATTTTGAATGTTACAGACTGTCCGATACCCTTGGTGATGGTCTCTGGTTGATTGATTTTAAATTGTGGTGAGTAATTAAATTGAGTAGTTATGTTTGTTTTATAGATTTGAAATTGATTACTAAAATCAATAAAACGGAATTTATTGGTATTAATAATAAAACTTTTTAATAAAGTTAAATTTGTAAAATCAGGTATGTTCCCTTCTAAAAGATTTTCACTTAGCCACAATGTTCTAAGATTTGGATAATTTTTAATAAAAGTAGGAATTGAGCCTATAATTTTATTGTTTGTTAAAAGAAGTTGCTCTAAGTTTAAATTAGTAAAACCTGACGGAATAAATGTAATGTTATTGTAAGGGAAGCCTATGGTTTTTAAAGTTGGTATATTGCTTAATGCAGAAATATCAGAAATTTTATTTTGAGAAATAGTGATTGTGTTAAGAAATGACAAATTTTGTAATTCAGTTGGCAATGAACCCGAATAATTATTTTGATCTAAATTTAAATATTTCAAACCAGTAAGATGATTTGCAATAAATTTTAAATCTGTCATATTACTTAAACCTGAACCAGTTAAACTTAGGTCTTGTAAATTTGTAAAGTTTTGAAAACCAGTAGGAATAGTTGTGTCTGAAAAATTACTATAACCAAGCCAAAGCGTATTTAGAGTTGTTAAAGTGCTAAATGCTTCCATACTTCCGTTAAGGGGATTGTCACTCAAAAAGAGTCCATATAACGCTGTTAAGGCACTTAAATCCGGAAACGGATTAGTACCGTTATTTAAATTGTTACTTTGTAAATTTATACTAGTTACATGACCATTATAGACGTTAATACCACGCCAACTATTTGTTACAGGTGTAGAAAAATCCCAACCAGTTTTATTTTTCCAGTGATCACCATCCGTACTGTCATATAGCAATTTTAAAGCGTCTTTTTCGCTTTGAGGTATTTCTGCCGTAGCTTTATTACTTTGTCCAGATTTAGTTTGTTGAAAGTAGATATCTTCTGTTTTTTTTGCTTCTAAATATCGATTTAATTGTAAGTCACGCAGAATAGAAATTTCACGAACTATATCTTGATCTTTAACACCATACTTTTTCAAAGAGACAGTTGTTCTGTCTGCATTAAAACCTATAGTTGCATCACTTAAGTCCTGAGCAAAAGAAGACAATGAACAAAACACCATGCAAAGAGTGGTTATCCAGTATTTTTTTATTTTAAGATTGTTTACCATAATCTAATTATCTTTTTTTATAACTACTTGTTTGTTAAAACAATTAGTGTGTTTTATCTAAGTGCGTTATATTTTTGTACGATTGCTTGTTGACATTTTACTTGAATCTGTTGGAGGAGGATCTGTCGAGTTACATCCTTGTTGCACGGCACTGATAATCCTTTTGCCCGGAAATACCGTTGTTGCATCTGTAACCAGTGTTTTTATCTCTCCGGAGCAATCAAGGTAGGTTACGTTATAACATAACTCAGTGTCTCTACTTTCAACATGAAGTTCCTGACAATCAGAGCAAACATCAACACCATTTGTATTTACAATGCTTGAGGCTGTAATTTCTTTGCATCCGTTGGTTATTGCACCTACTATAATTCTTTTCTGAACTCCAAAAGCATCTTTATAATCTACCCACGCATTTGTTGCAGGTTGAGCAGCATCGTTGGTTTGCCATATTCCTTCATATTTGTAAACTGATGTTTGCAATGGCGTTGGAGGAGGGGTGCCAGGATTACCGTTTCTCTTAACGATACTAATGGTTCCTACGATTGGAATACATTCTTGTGAAGGGCAGAAATTAATGTTTTCAACATTTCCACTTGCCATATTATAAGTCCCATCACTATAATTAGTAGTAACTGCTGTTGTTGCTTGTGGGCCATAAAATCTACTTAAGTCGATACTGGTAATTGTACCCGTTGCTGATTTAGGCAAGGTTACATCACTTTTAAATGTGTCGTCAGAGAAAGAGAAGGATATATATGTACTTGTATTAACAAACTTGTATATTTTACCGCCCTTACCCATAGTATAAGGTATAAAAGCAGCAATCTCACTTTGAGCATAAGAATTTACATCTGCATCATTTGGTGTGCTAACAAGTTTAGTGATTAGATCCATAAACAGGGTGTGTACTCTTGGGGCTAGGGGATTATCTTTTGTACAAGAAACAGTTCCGCCGCAACTTGTAATAAATATATCTTTAGTAAATACTGTATCACAGTTTTCTGTACCAGAAGTAGATAAATTTATTACATAATGCCCAAATGCAGTTGGTGTAAAAATAAACAGACCTGTTGTATTTGTCTCTGTAATAATAATATCCCCATTTTCCTTTGCAGCTGTCCATGTATAAATTAAATTAGGTTCATCTGTTTCAAATTTAAAACCATATGGATTATTTGCGCAATGAGTATCAGTGACCATTATTAAACTTATGAAAGTTGCCGTACAGCCTGTTTGATCTTTAGCTACTACTTTTACGACATAATTGCCTTCATATTTGAAATTATATATATAGGGAACTGTTATATCAGGATCGCTGGTGTTTATTAGTTCGCCTTCTTCTGATGTGACTGTCCAGGTATACGTGAGGTTTTGTACATCAGTGTAAAAATAGAATGAAGCATCCTGATTTGTAAAAATTGTGTGATCAGGATTTCTAATATGTCCAATTATTGCAGGGTCACAAGTATTAACTTGTCCAGGGCAAAAATCAATGTGTCTGATTTCTGCGCCAAAGTCACAATAATCTAAAGAGGCAAGATCCATCTTTTTACTCATTCGTCCTCCGCCACTATATCTGCTTTTACAAGATTTTATAAATTGCTCAGAAGATATATATTGACTTAAATCGGTATATATAGAATCTCTTATTGTTGTCTTTAGATTTGTTAAAGTAGTTTTTTTAGGGTCATATCCAATTCCCCATCCTATAATAGCATTTACGTCATATTCTCTGTTGGGTGAAAATGAGAAACGGGCTCCGAAAATTTTTTCCCTGCCATTTACTTCTGTATAATTTCGTGATGTTGATACATAATTATATATCTTATCTTTAGGACCATTCGTGATGTAAGGTTTTAAAGCAATAAACTCGGGTGAAGGAGGGCTTGTATTTATCTGTTCATCTGTTTCCCCCTGAATTGATCTTGCAAGAAGACTTACTAATAACTCTTCATATAATTCTTTTACTTTCTGAGATTTCGGATTCGTTGTTGTACAAGAATTATCAATGATACATTGAAGTTCGTTTATAAATTTTCTTTCACATCCCTTCACTGTATCTTTAACTATTAAATGAATTTCATATTTTCCTCCTTTATCCAGAGTTAAAGGAAAAAGATCAAGATTTGAAGAGGCTACCGAAATACCTCTTGAATTAAATACCTCCCATTCGTAAGTGAAATTTTCAGCTGAATTATAAGGGATAAAATACATATTTGTAGTTTCACCTCTATTTACACTTAGCTCATTGTAATTAGTATTGTCATTAGTTATATATCCCATGCGATCATCTGTATTAAAATCGCAAGTACTTAAAGGTGTAACTAATTTGGTATAATTAGTTATACAGCCATTGAGGTCTTTTAACACAAATTCTACCTTATATTCTTCAATTTTTGGAAATATTATAGAAATAGAAGGCTGGGTTCCAGAACTTATTAGAACTCCGTTTGAATCATATATTTTCCAATCAAAAGTAAAGTTTGATGGTGAATATCCAGAAACATAACCAATACTCAGAGTAGTTTCTGTATTTACTTCTACTCCTCGATAATCAGATAAATAGATTGCTACCTGATCATCAAAACGGTCTTTACTTGGAATAATACAATTGTTCGAGTCTCTGCCTGTTATTGTTTTTTCATAATCAGTACATCCGTCAGAATCTGAAACACGAAGTGTAATCTTGTGTTTTTCAAGTTTTGTCAGTGTAATAGAAAAATTAATAGTATTCCCGGATTTTATTAAAGAACCATTAGCATCGTAAAGTTTCCAATCGTATGTTAAACCTGGTAAAGGTGAATTATATCTTCCAAAAGTTATATCAGTCGCAGTATTGATAAGCGCACCATTATTGTCTCCTGCTGAATTATCTGAAAAATATATTTCACCATATCGACTGTAAGAATATTGCCCGCATTCTTGTGCAAAAGAGGCTAACGTACAAAACACCAGACAGAATGCGATTATCAAGTATTTTTTTATTTTAAGATCATTTACCATAATCGAGTTATATGTTTTTTAACTATTTAATTGAAATAGCATCTATTTTGTCTAATTGATTTATTAATCTTACTTAGTTTGTTTAGAACTTTTATCAAATTGTGGTGGATACGTGATACTTGTCCCAGTTCTAATGATACCAATAGTTGGAAGGCAGGCCTCTGCCGGACAAAAATCAATGTGTCGTATTTCTGATGACAAAAGACAATCATTTGGCTCTGGAACAAATTTAGTGACGGTTGAGTTTTGTGGTTTTTGATTAAAACAAGAAACTAAATAATCATCAGGAGATATAAATTGTTCTAAGTTGAGATAAATTTCAGATTCAATTTTTGAAGCAAATTCATTAGTAGTTCCATCAGCAATTTGTTCATAATCCCAAATTCCTTTTTTTACATATATTTTTACATCATATTCTGTTTCAGGTGAAAATGAAAACATAATAGTGGTTAATTTACCTTTTTCATCTCGAGAAGTTGAGTAATTATATATGTTGTTTTTAGTGCCATTGGTAATATAAGCTCTTAAAGCTGTAAATCCGGTTCTAGTGCCAAATGAGTTAATTTGAGCATCAGTTTCACCTTTTAGTGATCTTACAATTAGATTTTTTACAAAATTTACAAATACTTTTTTTACAATTTCTGACTTTGGATTTTCATATGTACATGAATTTTCGATCAGGCAGTTAATTGTTTTAGAAAATTTCTTAATACAGCCGTATTCATTTTCAAGGTCTAAAGTGACTTTATAAAATCCTGGATTTGTTAACGTTAACTGATGATTATTCTCAGTTCCAGAACTTAACAATTGCTCACTAGAGTTGTAAACTTGCCATTTGTAAGAATAATTTCTCTCAATTTCCTTAGTGGCATTAAACAAAAGCATTTTTGCCTCATTGATTTTTGTGGTCAATATTTCGGTATTATCCTCACTCTGAAAACCAATGAAACCATCTATTGTCTCTTCACTAAATTCACAAGCCTCCGTAACTTCTAACTCTCTGTCAAAATAATGAGGACAGTTATTACGGTCTGTAATTGTTAGTTTCAATTTTAAATTATCTGATGTTGTTGGTGTAAAAACAAATATTTCTCCTGTAAAAGAGGTTATAAGTGTATCGTCCATCTTGGTTAATTCCCAATTGAGTGTCAGATCATCTAAGTTCCACACACTGTATGGCCAAAATGTAAATTCATTTGGTTTATTTATTAAAACCTTAGGACTGTAATAGTTTGGATGGGTACGATTGAATATAATACCAGTTAATGAATTCGTCCTACAGTCATATATAGGTGTAATTTTTTTTTCAAAATGAGTTACACAATCATTAGAATCCTTAACATCTAACAGTATTGTATATTCTCCTTCTCCATATTGAAGATAAAGTTGAAATGGATTACCTCCTAGTGGATTATTATAATATCCTCCATCTTCAGGAATCTTGACATTCCATGTGTAAGTAAGATCGGTAGCTGTAGTTTCGAATGTAAAAGTAGCATATGTATATAAGAAAGGAGTATCAGTATCCATTTTTATTGTACCAACTAAAGGCGTACATGGTACTGGTTCAGTAACTTTTACAGTTTTATATAATTTAGTTTTGCATGCGTATTGATCTGTAATTTCTAAGGCAACTAAATAATCGCCAGGAGTGGTATATACCCATTCTGCCGTACTTGTTGTAGCGGTGCCAATTTCAACAGAGTTTGTGTTATAAAAAATCCATTTATAAGTAATATTAGTTGCTGTTGTTTGTAAAGAAAAAACAGTATTGTTGTTGGTTTTTATTTTTTCTGTTGAAGCTTTAATTGATCCTGCAATTTCAGTACATATATGTTTTACTTGTACTGTAACATTCTTATTAATTGTAGTAGCGCAATTGTTTTCATCAACAATGACTAAAGTAACTACATAATTACCGGCATAAGGATAAACCACCGATGCTGTACTCGTCGTTGCAGTACCAAGTGGGGTGTTGTTTAAACTATGAAATGTCCAATTATAAGTTAGATTTGTCGCTGTTGTATCAAATGAATACGTAGTATTTTCATTAGTATAAATAATTGGACTTGCTGTTTTTATATCTCCTGCAACAGTAACACAAGGTGGTTTTACCGTAACTACAGCAGTAGTACGGAAAGTATTGGTACATCCATTTGTGTCCGTGACAACTAGTTTAACATTGTAACTCCCAGGTACATCATAATACATGTTTGCATTATTGGTGGTAGAAGTTTCTACACTGTAATTAACATTTCGGTATAAAGTCCATTGATATGTTAAGTTTGTTGCTGTAGTATCAAAAAAGAAATTAGTAGTCGTTCCTGCAAATATGTTAGGAGATACTGTTTTTATTGTTCCTGTAGCAGCAACACATGAAGGAGCAGCAATATTTATATTTTTTGTAATAGTAGTGTTGCAATTATTAGAATCAGTAGCAATTAAAACAATTTTGTAATTTCCTGGAGCTGTATAAGTTTGAGAACCAATAGCTGATGTTTGATTTCCTTTTACTGTATTATCAGCATTGTAAAACGTCCAATTATAAGTTAAACCAGTTGCAGCAGTTTCAAGGGAGAAATTAATAGCTGTGTTTAAAGTTGGTTTTTCAGTGCTTACTTTAACTACTCCTAATAATGGATCACATTCATTAGGACAAAAATCAATATATCTGATCTCAGATCCGTATTGACAATCGTTTGGTTTTAATAAACTCTTGCCAGTACCATCCGATAGACAGGAAATTAAATATTGATTTGCCGAAGTATACTGACTTAAATCAATGTACAATCTTGGTTCTATCATTGAAGATTGTAAATATTCTAAAGGCATACCCTGGCTATATATTAAACCATGAGGAACCGAAATATGTACATCAGATACTCTATCAGGTGAAAAAGAAAAATCTACACTGGTAAACTCACCATTAAGACTTCGGGTTGATGTAAAATTGTATATTTTATCTTTTGGACCTGATGTTATGTAAGGTTTTAGAGCATTAAATTCTGCTGTAACAGCACTTGAATTTATTTGGACATCACTTTCGCCCATGATAGCTCGTGACATTAGATTTTTTAATAAATTAACTACTAATCCTTTTACAGTTGTAGATTGCGGATTTGTTTGGGCGCAACTGTTAGGTATAGTACAAATAATTGCTCTGGTAAATTGATGAACACAACCACTTGTATTTTCTTTAAGATCTAAAACTACTCTGTAAAATCCTCCACTAGTAGGCATAATCGGAAAATTAAGGCTGGTACCGGAATCGACTAATTGATCATTTTCGTTTAATAAACTCCATTTATATTCGAAATCAAATGCTGGACCATAACTCTGAATTGGGAAAGTTACGTTTGTAGTTTGATTTACAGTAATTGTTGCAGCTTTAAATAAATCAGTATTACTTCCAACCTGAACATATGCACGCCCAAATTGTGTTACGTTGTCGCACAGAGAAGATCCTGTTTTAAGGCTTACTAATTTTTGGAATGTAGTTTTACATCCATTTGAATCAGTAACTTCTAATGTGACATTATTAGTGCCAGGTCGAATGTAAGTATAATCTACGGTTTTAGTTGTAAAAATAGTAGATTCACTATCTTGAGTAAATGTCCATTTATATGATAAGTTTGTTGCAGTTGTTTCAAGAGAAAAATTAGTGCTTGTGCCAACAAAAACATCTGGTGTGGATGTTGTTATATTACCAGCAATAGGGACACAGCCCGCCTTACTGATTGTTATTGTTCTTTCAAATCTTGTAATACAGCCGTATATATCCACAGCAAGTAAAACAATTGTATAATTACCAGTTTCACTGAAAGATTTTGTTACAGAAGCGTCATTGCTTGAATCGTATGAACCATCGGGTTTAGAGAATGACCAATTGTACCCAAAATTACTTGAAGATGTATTTAAAGAAAAGGTTATATTTGAATTGGTTAGAAATTTATCTTCTGCGGGTAACATTGTTCCAACAATAGATACGCATGGTGGTTTTTGCGTTACCGCTATAGGTTTTACAAAATTAGTGGAACAGCCATATTTGTCAGTTATTTTTAGATTCACTTCATAATTACCTATTGCAGTATATACATATCTATATGAACTGCTTGTGTAAGTAGTAGAACTAGTTTTGTCTAAATTATAAAATGTCCATTCGTATGTTGAATTTTCAAGTGTACGATCAAAAGAAAATAAAACTGATGTATTAGGAAAAATATTCTGAGTAGAAGTTGTTATTGCTCCTGAAAGAGGAACGCAAGGTTTAGGAGTGATTGTAAAAAATTTTTCTAAGTCTATTCTACAACTAGAATTGCCCGGGTCCATTATTGTTAATTCTAACTTATACATTCCAGGCACACTAAATGATGGTGTTGCATTAATTGTTTCAGCATGGAATACATTGATATCATTCGAATTGTAAAAATTCCAGTAATAAATTAGATTAGTTGACGTAGTTTCAAAAGAGAAATTAATAGTTGTGTCCACTTCATTTTCTTCCTTATCCATTTTAATATTTCCAACAATATCAGCACATGTAACGTTCAAAGTAATAGGCTCTCGTGATAAAGCTAATTTCATACCGGGAAGATCGTGATATGATAAACAAGTATAAGTTCCTGAAAGACCTATAGATAGGTTGTCTATTGTGTAGGTTTGGCCGGTAGCTTCAATTATTTTTTGTCCATTACGAAACCATTGAAAAGTGTCTCCAGGATGTAAGATATCATCCATACACATTTTAAAAGTAACACTTTCCCCAGTTTTTTTGTCAAATGTTTGAGGGATATCTATTGGTGCTTGAGGAGAATGGCCAAAAGAGCGAGCATTTAAAAACGTAAATTGGTCTACAAAATCAACAAATCTAAATTTATTATGATTAATAGAAACAAAAGTTAATGCTGTATTAGAGGTTAAACTCGGAATATTGCCACTTAATTGATTATTATCTAAACGTAAAGTATTTAAGTTAGTTATAGAAGAATAGCTTGGTACTGAGCCAGTCAACTTGTTGAAACTAAAGTCAATGCCATATAATCCGGTAAATAGTGACAAGTCAGGTAATGTACCAGTTAGCTGATTATTTCCCATTTCTAAATAACCCAGAGAAGGAGTTGGTTTTAAGTTTGGTATAGGACCACTTAGTTGGTTTGAATTTAAACGCAAATAAGTTAAGTCCAAATTTGATAAATCTGGTATAGTTCCGGTTAACTTATTGTTAGAGAAATCTATAGACCGTAAATTAGTTGCGCCTGACAAATCAGGAATATTTCCTGCTATTTGATTATTGGCAAATGATAATTGTCTAAGATTTTTTAAATTTGAAACTTCAGGTATAGGTCCGGTTAGATTGTTGTTATATAAACTTATATAATTTAGATTTGGAAAATTATTAAAATAATTAGGGATTGGTCCAGTTAATTGATTATATGAAAAATCAAAATATAGTAAGCTAGTTAGGTTCGAGAGATCAGGAATTTCGCCCTTTAACTTACTAACTGAAATATCCAAATCAAATAATTGGGGCATATTATTTAGCCATAGAGGAATCGTTTCATTACTAAAGTCAGAAAAACCGATACTTAAATATCTAAGCTTGTTTAAACTGGATAAATCAGGAATTGGTCCTTTAAATTTGCAATCATAAACCTCAAGTGAAAATAAATTAGGAAGTTGAGTAAACCACGAAGGCATTACTGAAACATCAAAAGGATTTTGAGATAATGTCAGATGAGTTAATTTTTGTAAGGAAGAAAGATTTGGAAATGCTCCATTTAAATTACATCCCCCAAGACTTAATTGTTCTAAGTTATTAAGGTTTGTTATCCAAGAAGGAAAATTTTGGGGATTTAGGTTATTATAACCTAAATGCAGTTGTTTTAAATAACTTAAAGGTGTTAAATCTGGTAATATTCCAGTTATATTTTGTCTTACCATGTTAATTCCTTCGACATGTCCATTAACTACGGTTATTCCATACCAGCCGGTTTGTGTTTGAGAATTCCAGGAAGTAACAGGAGTGCTAAAATCCCATCCTGATCGATTGCTCCAATTCGTACCACCGTGATTATCATACAATGTTTTTAGTACCGCTTTTTCAGCTGCAGAAATGTCAGTAACTTCGTCAGCTGCAAGTTTACTTGTGCTGGATTTTGAAGATTGCTGTGTTTTTAGCTTTTGTATTAAACTAGCTTGTTCTTCTTTTTTAATTTGTGTGTACCGAATTAATTTCATATTTCGGAGCCTGGTAATCTCAAAAGGAATGTCCTGATCACTTACTCCGTGCTCTTTCAAAGAAGTAGTAAATCGAGCTGCATCAAACCCAATCTCCTGATCACTATATGTCTGAGTAAACCCAACAGTAGTAATAAAAAAACTAATTATAGTAAAAACTAATGTATATTTTAATTTCATCTGGATCTTAATTATTTTTTAGCGGTTACAGCAGGAGTAGTAGCAGTACTACATGAAACAACCTGTTTTTTTAGAGTAGCTTTTTTATTTGGCGAGATTTTCAAACTTTTTGTTCCAGTATGAGATTGTTTATTAGAAACAGAAACATCATTTATTTTTAGCTGAGCCTGAAAGTCAAAGTGAGAAGCATTTCCACAGTTCGATAAATCATAATCTTCAAAACCATCAGAAGCAAGCTCTGTATATTTTGTATTTGAAGCCACTGCAACCGGAAAACGATTGTTATAACCATATAAAGCCGAAGAATAACGTTTTAAAGCATCCTTATTTTCTACTTCCTGACCGGTAGGGTTGTATTGCGTAACTTCAGAAGCAAAAGTCCAGCGATCATAATTTGCAGCAGTCATTCCCCATACTTTTTTGTCGTTATCATACACATAAAAAGGGAAAAAGTCATTAAAGAAACCTGTTTTACGAGGCGTAGGATCTACGGTGTAATTTCTACCTGTTAAGTAAGCATATGATTTATTAGCTCTCCAGTTTCCTAAAATATTATACAGATACGGATTGTATGATCTTTTGATAATATCGTCTTCTTCGGCTGTATTGTTTTCTTTTTCATATTCAAATGCCAGATTACCATTTTCGAATACCATTTTAGGTAAATTACATTCACATTGAGAGGGCCAAACATTGTTGTATTGTACAGCAGAAGCATTAACAATTCTGTTAATAGCTGTGGTCGACATAAAAGGGTTTTTTCCTATACTGTCTTTTATAGTTGTAATGTTATTATTGCTGCCATAATTATATAACGGATTCGTCATAGAAGTTACACTCGCCATAGAAGCCATTTGCATGTTTCTGTGTCCCGAACGAATTACTTTTATTTTTGCTGTATTAATGACATCCTGTTTAACAAGTAATCCTTTTTCGTCAATAAGTTTAAAAGTAGAATTGGTTACATGAACGGCCCAGGCTTTCATCATTGTCTTCGTTTTTCCATCAGTAGCCAAACCATTAAGCCATAATTCATCACCATCAATTAAATAATCAGATTCACTGTGATTTCCTGTAAATTGATATTGATTATTTCCTGTTTTTTCAATATCCCATTCCAAACCAAGATTTTTGGCAGCCTGACTCATTCCGTCATAACTCCAGTATGCAGGAAAATTAAAATTAAAATATTTATCGTTATATTCATTAACTGTTTCCGTTAATAAAACATCTCCGTTTTCGGCATCATACGCAAGATTTTTTGTAGATACTTTAGAACCAAGATCGTATGCTATTTTTTCTGAAAGGATAGCTGTAGTATGAATCACCTTAGTTGTTACAGCCATTCTAATCTGACTTTCATGTTTAGAATAACTAGGTAAGGGAACAGGAATCATTACTACATAAATTCCGTAAATTATTGTAGCAAAGTTCAAATTAATACCAGCAGTTGTAGTTGTCGTCTTGGTTTCTCTAAAATCATTTATTACATCATAATCGACACCAACCAATTTAGAAGCAATAGCTCCTTTTGAATCAATTGTTTGAACAGTATTATTAAGCTTTCCTTGATCTTTACTATGTGTTTCGCTTATTGTATTGTACTTGTAATCGACTCCCGAAATAAAATCTTTTTGCCCTTCACCATATACACGTTGATTTTTCATTTTCCCATCCATATCATTAGTATGAATAGAATAGCCTTGTGATAATGTAATGTGATCCTTTACATTTAAACTAAGAATACTCGCTAATATATTTGATGTATCATAATTTGACGATAAAGTAGTTCGATCTACAATTGTTGGATAATCCTTACTGGTGTAAAATTCTGTAATGACAGATCCGGTTGCATGTTTTTTGACGGAACTTGTAATTTCATTCGACTCATTATATTTATCTCGTGGTAAGTTCGTAACGGTAACTCTGCTGTAGGTAACTTTAGGAGCAGGGAAAAAAGACTCTCCAAATGGTTCTTCAACATAATTATCATCGTCTGGACCTAACAATAGCTCTCTTCTTTTTTCATCATAAAAAGGTTTTACAAATGGATTTTCTTTACAGCCTAATGGCTCGTAAGTAGCTACGCCAGATGATTTTCCGTTTTCTGTTTGGTATGAATATCTTTGACCGTAAGATTGTTGGTATACCTTGTTGTCGGCATGATCTGTCATAACATCCCATTGATCATTGATTTTAATATCCTTAACTCTGCAGCCACCTCCAAGTTTTTTTGCATCCGGTTGTAGAAGTCTAATCCAAGATTTATTAGTAATAAATCTGCTTGCTATACCAGTTTGCTCTAATTTAGCATTGGGACTTTTAAAAATGTCAAGAAGTGTTGGCATCCAACCGACAAGCTCCATGACAATACTTTTTAAGTCAGTAGTGTCCTCTTCGTTCGTCATGCTGTAAACAAGTCTGTGAAGATTATGTCTTCCAAAATTCCACCCAGCTTTAGTAATAGGATTTACTTCATGGCTATTAGGGTTAAATCCATCTCCCTTCTCAACATAATCAACAGGTATAGCGACATATTGTTTTCCATTTGATTCAAGAAAACCACAGTCTACTTTTCCTTCTTGATTTTTAGCAGTATTAAGATATCCTGTTACATAATCGTATTTGTCGGTTCCATCAATTCCAGGTAAAGGATTAGGATTCACCATATTTAATAAGAATCTAAAATACAGTGGATTGCTTGCGTCTCCTACTGATTTTAAATATTTATCATAAAAAATATCCGGAATTTTTGAATCATTAATAGATAGTTGTTCATCTATTTTCTTATCTAATTCGACGTAGATATATTCTCCAATTCCTTTCTTCTCTATTCCATTAGAAATGTTTGCTGCAGTTAGTCCGGCTTTTGATCCGCTTCCTACTATTTTAAACATTTGCATTACGTCTTTATTTTGAACCGAACCATAATCATCTGATTCATAGTTTAATTGCATTTGACCTCCAGAAGGCAAGCGAATCGATTTTAACAGCCATGCACTTGTATATTGATCAGCATTGGTTTTATTGCTTTGGTCAACAAAAGGAAATTCTGGATTAGATAATTTTGATGTTGTTGCCGGACCCAATTGATCATTTGCAGGTTTGTAATTTCCCCATACATCATATGCCTTCATGTCATAATCTGGATTAAAACCATAATTAAAGACATACGGAGTATATTTACCCATATTAGAATTTTTATAGGTAAAATAGACTTTACTAAGCGTTAACTTTCCTTCACTTGTTATACTGTTATCAATGCCTTTGCAGAGACTATAATTATATTCAAAATTAGCTTCTTTTATGGGCGTAGCTTTATCGCCTTCAGCCAAATATTCTGGTTTTGAGTAAAGTGAAATCTTGTCTAATTTGAACATTTTGGATTCGTCTCCACGACCTCCATTCTCATCTTTAACGCCGTATGCATCATTTCGTTCTGATAAATGAAAAATAGCAATATGAGTTTTAGTTACAATTTTTTTAATATAAAGAAGCTCTTTTTCGCCATAGATGTAATTTCCTTTGTTGTCCTTTTTACTAGAACGTAACCCTTCATCATAATTTGCTTTGTTTTGTAAAAAAGGAATTCTCCATTTATACAAATGGTCAGCCGTTTTGTTCTCATACTCAAATTTGGTGTATGAACCTAAATCGTCATCAGTTGGACCATCATTTTTTAAATCTTGATAGTCAGATGATAATACAGATGTTAACAAGTAAGAGTGAGCATAAGCGGGAGTTGTTACCCTATTAAAATATTGGTCTCCGTCTTTCTTGTTTCTTGCTGAATTGTCAACATTAGGATTGTAATTTACTAATCCAGTTTGAAAGTTGACCTCACCGTTTGGATTGCTTTTATCGCTCACATCAAATGTAACTTCTCTCTTTGTAACATTGTATGCCGCTCTGCCATAAATATAACGTTCACCACCTTCCTTAGTAATTCTAATCTCAGTAGTATGATGGTCTCTGGAAAAAGCACTGGGCTGATTTTTCGAACCAAATCTTTTAGCTTCAACTTTAGTAAGTTTTTGTATAGATTGATTTCTTGATAAACGAGATGATTCTCTCTGGATACTTCCTGTGTTTGCTATGGTTCCAGTATTCTTAGAGTAATTTAAGTTAGTACTTCTGGAAAATTTACCGCCACTAATACCTAATTTTATAGGATTGTAACCTCCCAGTTTGTTGTTGAATAAGTCAAGCTCTTTATCAACATGTGTACCTCCAATATTTTTAAAAAAGACTTTTTCATAATCAGGCCTTTTTCCTTTTTTTTCTTTAAATCTTCCTAAAGCCGGATTTGAGTTTTCCCATAATTTTGTATAACTTTTACCTAGAGTTACACTTGCATCATAACCCCAGTGAAAGCCACCACCTGCTCCAGTTTCAATTCCTAAACTACCGCCGTAGCTATCGTCATTTATCTCATTATCATAAACATAGCCTACTTGTGATTTGTACGGTCTGAATGTTCCTGAAACACCTTGTCCTAAAATATTATAAATATCATAGGTGTTATTAGTAAGAGGTAAAGAAGTTGTGTTTTTATTGAAACTTCTGTCTTTTTCTCTGTTATAATCTAAAATAGAAGATTTATCAGCGTTATATGTGTTTTCAAAACCATATGCTTTTTCAATTTTATATTTTTCAGAGTCTTTAATTCCTTGGCTAGTTCTATATCCTTTAAATTTCATTCCTGGTTCAAGCCCCCAAAATTCAAGTTCTATATTTAAACCAAACATGAAATTTGTGGAAACCATTCCAAGGCGTTTTGTTGGTGTATAAGATGCATTAATTTGACTAAGTGACCCTCCAATTGTACCAGTTGCAGTACCATCTTTTCTTTCTTGACCTTTCCATGCTTCATTTTTATATTGTTTGGTTGGTGCAAAAGACATTGAGGTACTTTCAATACCTTTTCGACTATTATAACTAACTCCTGTATTCATTCCAAGAGAATAATTTTTCATAGATTCACTTGAAGATTTTAGACTATAAGAAGCATATGGAGCAATAGTAACGCCTTCAGATGCAGAAGATTCCATGTTCATTCCTACCCTTAAGTTATCTGCAATTTCAAAACTTACGCCTCCCGTTGCTGCGGCTCCAAAACCATCATAATTATTGTATTTAATTGCCATTCCAAAATCTACTTTAGGCTTTCCTTTTGCTTCTGTTTTTGTGCCATCAGGTTCATTTGTACCAAAACCAGCCAGAAAAAGACTTGCACTTGACCCAATAGTTACATTAGGTTTCATGTTATTTTCATAGGTCATTTCATCCCCATTAAAATCATCCGGCAAACCTCGCATTTGTCTCGTAATTTGTCCAACGTTAAGATCCCAGCCTAGTCCCACCCAAGATGCTTCCTGATCCATGGTTACGCCAGAATTGTAAGCTAAGTTTATCGGATAACCACCTACATCCATAATTGGAATGTTGTAATTAAAATCACCACTTGCCAAGTCAACCATATCAGAAGTTCCAATAGGAGTAAAGGACTCAAATTCCGGTTGTGATGGTCCACCGGTTAATGCATAAATTTGCATGGGTTGAAATGTTTCCAAAAGAATCATCATAGCTAAATAAATAGCAAGAGTTTTTTTAAACTTATTAATTTTTGGCTGAATCATAAGGCTATTTGAGTATAGGTGTCTTTAAATTGAAATTTTAATGTTCCTTTTCTAAAAAGGAAATCAGTATAGACTAATTGTATTTTTTCGTTAGGATCAATTCCTGAAAAAAACAATAAAACTTTTTGGTAGGGTGCTATTTTATAATTGCGTTCGTAAGTAACTCCTGAACAGGCAATGGTATCTTTTTTTGAAGTAACAACGTAGAAATCTTTTTCTAATCCAAAAGACATATATTTTACAGCATCGGTATATTCCATTCCTGTAAAGTCATTGCCAAGTAAATCTTTCTCTTCGTCTTGTTGAAAGGTAAATTCTATAATACGTTCTCTTTTGTTTTCTTCATAAAGAGAATCAACTGATATTAGATTTTCATTTCCTAAATCTTTTAATAAGTAATATTGAATAGGAACTTCAATTGCAGTAAAATCTATATCGTCGGCTTTTTGAGTGTAAGCACGAGATTTCCACCCTATTTTTTCAAGATTAAAATAGCGGTCTTTGATTTCAGAATTTTTGAAATCATCTTTTGTTTCTTTTTTACAGGAGATACATAGAAAAACACAAAAAACACAAAACAACTTATTTAAGTCCTTCATATCTTTTGTTTATGTACGTAAGTAATTCTTTTGTTACTGTGATTTTTTCATCGGCATACAAAACGTTTGTTTTGTTTTCGGAGCCAATTATAAGTTGGTAATTATTTTCTTTAGAAAAGTCTTCTGTGTAACTGTGGATTCGTGACCAGATTTTTGAAGATTCAGTTGTAGCGAAGATTTGATTAAATTGTTCTAATTCTTCCTTTCCCTGAATAAATTGTTTCATTAATATTTCTTTTTCAGAAGCATTAATAGATTTTGATTGTATTTGTGTGTATAAATTATCAAGAGCTGTTTTTCGATTAATAAATTCCTTTTCACCAGTACTTTTTAATTCTTTCGTCATAGAAAATCCGTCAAATAATTCTGAATTATCTACATATACAATTTTAGTTCTAGATGAAAGTCCCGTAAGAATTACATATAAAATTAATGCGAAAATTAGTAAGGAATTGATAATGAGCAACAAACTGCTCGGTTTTTTTACCATGGAAAGACTTGTTAAAAATTTTCGTAAATGTAAGTTTTTATTTTTCTTAACAAAGAAAATTCTCATTTTTTTTCTGTTAAATCGTGAAAAAATTGTAAATTGTTGTGAGATTTATTGTGTTTAATTTAATAAATTAAGAAAAAATCGAATTTAAATGTATTCTTTTACTTACAATTTGATTTCTATCTATTTGATCTTAAATTGGTTAAGATTTTGTTAAATTAGATCTTACAAAATTAAGATTTCTTATCTTATTAAGTTTGTTTTGAAGTGAAAGGACAGGATTTTGAGAATTGCTAAAATATTAGAAGATAGAAGTTTGAATATAATTTTTTCAAAATTAAAAACGACTAATTTAGCTCCTGTAGAATTGCAAAGCTTGAAAGAAAAAAAAGAACAAAAAATAATGAAAAAACGAAATCTTCTGCTTCTAAAAAAATAAAAAAAACCGTATCACAATAAAGTAATACGGTTTTTTTGTGGAGAATACCGTCCCGAGACATCGGGAGAACCGGTGACCTTCCCGATGCATCGGGATACTCTAGCCTTTTGTTTTAATTAGGTTTTCGATATATTTTCTGCTTTTCATTTTTTTGATTTCTAATTCCCTTTGACATGCTTCACTTCGGGTAAGGAAAGTTTCAAAATATTTTAATTCCCAATCTTTAGCCACTTTTGTGTATTTACTTCTGCTATTCAAATGATCTTGTAAACGCTGTTCAATATCTTGACATGAACCAACATAGTATTTGTTAATTGTATTAGAGTATAGAATATAAGTGTAAAACATAGGTATTATAAATAAAAATACCCAAACAGTTGTTTTAACTATTTGGGTATTTTTGTAAAAATATTTGTGGAGAATACCGGATTCGAACCGGTCACCCCTTGCCTGCCAGGCAAGTACTCTAGCCAAATGAGCTAATCCCCCTTTTTTTGTTTTGTTTGCTTTTGAAAATAGAATCGGTAGCCCTCCCGATCAGATCGGGATACTCTAGCCAAATGAGCTAATCCCCCTTTTTTGTTTTGTTTGCTTTTGAAAATCGAATCGGCAGCCCTCCCGATCAGATCGGGATACTCTAGCCAAATGAGCTAATCCCCCAAAGCGATAGCAAATAAAGTCAATTAATTTTCAAAAAACAAATTTCAAATCGCTTAGAGCAAAAATAATTACCAAAACCGTAACTTTACGTTCAAAACTATTTTTATGAGTTCAGAAAATCAAAACGGTACATTACAAACTACTTTTCAAAACGCAGTTGCAATTGTGCAATTTGGCCATCCGGCGAGTAATTCTTTTCCCCGTGAATTATTAAATCGTTTAACTGCCGAAATTAATTCGTTGAGCCGAAATGAAACCGTTTCAGTTATTGTTTTACAAAGCGAAGGTTCGAAAACTTTTTGTTCCGGAGCTTCGTTTGATGAACTTTTGGCAGTAGAAAATGAAGAACAGGGGACAGAATTTTTCTCTGGCTTTGCTCATTTGTTAAACGCAATGCGCAACTGTTCTAAAATTATCATTGGCCGCGTTCAGGGAAAAGCCGTTGGTGGTGGTGTTGGAATTATTGCCACTTGTGATTATGTTTTGGCTACACCGGAAAGCGCTGTAAAACTTTCGGAGTTGGCAATCGGAATTGGACCTTTTGTGATTGAGCCAGCCGTTTCCAGAAAAATTGGTAAAACAGCGATGACCGAAATGACCTTGGCGGCGCAAAACTGGAAATCGGCTGAATGGGCTCTGGAAAAAGGACTTTTTTCGGAGATTCATAATTCAGATCAGTTAGATATCGAAGTAGAAAATTTTGCCCAAAAATTAAGTTCCTATAATCCTGAAGCTTTGTTTGAAATGAAGAGAATTATTTGGGAAGGAACAGAACAATGGGAATCTATACTTTTTGAACGTGCCGCTATTACAGGAAAATTGGTTTTGTCTGATTTTACAAAAAATGCTTTGACACAATTTAAAAAATAAATAAAAGGGAAATTCCAATATTTAAATTCCAAATCCCAATAGAACTTGGAATTTGGAATTTTTCTTTATTTGGAATTTATTATTTAAACGGTTATTAATTTGTAAATTTGCAACCTAAAATTCAAATCGATGAGTAATATCAGAATTACAAAGCAATTTAATTTCGAAACCGGGCATGCTTTATATGGTTACGACGGAAAATGCAAAAACGTTCACGGACACAGTTATAAATTATCGGTAACAGTTATTGGTTCGCCAATTACAGATCGATCGAATGTGAAATTCGGAATGGTGATTGACTTTTCGGATCTAAAGAAAATTGTAAAAGAAGAAATCGTCGACCAATTTGATCATGCAACTGTTTTTAACGAAACTACGCCGCATATCGAATTGGCAAATGAATTGAAAAATCGTGGTCATCACGTAATTTTAGTTGACTATCAGCCAACAAGTGAAAACATGGTAGTTGATTTTTCGAAAAGAATTATTTCTCGTTTGCCTGCAGGAATTTCACTCCATTCGCTTAAACTTCAGGAAACAGAATCTTCGTTTGCAGAATGGTATGCAAGTGATAATCAATAAGAAATCCCAATTTTTTAAAATTCCAAATCCCAATTGTGAGTCTAACTCATAACTCATAATCCATAACTCATAACTTTCACGGAATGAAAAAAGTATATTTTGCTTCTGATCAGCATTTTGGCGCTCCAACTCCTGAGTTGAGTTTGCCGCGCGAACAAAAATTTGTTGCCTGGCTGGATGTTGTTAAACAAGATGCAGAAGCTATTTTTTTATTAGGTGATTTATTCGATTTTTGGTTTGAATATAAAACTGTTGTACCAAAAGGTTTCGTACGGGTTTTAGGTAAACTGGCAGAAATTCGCGACAGCGGAATTCCGATTTATTTTTTTGTTGGAAACCATGACTTATGGATGAATGATTATTTTGAAACCGAATTGAATATTCCGGTATATCATGATAATAAGGAATTTACTTTTAATGGAAAAACGTTTTTAATTGGTCACGGAGACGGAAAAGGTCCTGGCGATAAAGGTTATAAACGAATGAAAAAGGTATTTACAAATCCGTTTTCAAAATGGCTTTTTCGTTGGTTGCATCCGGATGTTGGCGTAAGTTTAGCACAATATTTATCGGTTAAAAATAAATTGATTTCCGGCGATGAAGATGTCAAATTTTTAGGCGAAGAAAACGAATGGCTGGTTTTGTATGCCAAACGTAAACTCGAAACCAAACATTATAATTACTTCATTTTCGGACACCGTCATTTGCCAATGATTATTCCTGTTGGAGAAGAATCCAATTATGTAAATCTTGGTGACTGGATTGGTTATTTTACTTATGGAGTTTTTGACGGTGAAACCTTTGAGCTTCAAAAATTCGAACAATAGTTACTTTTTATTAGTTGGATAAACCGCAATTTTGTGTGTTCGCAGCATATAATTAGATTTCTTTTTGCTGTTTGACGCCTGAAAAGTAATCGCATTCGACATTTGTTTTGGCATATGACATTCTACACAATTATTTTGTAATGACTTTTTTGATATTGTCGTCAAAGTCATTTCGGTGTGTTTTGTTTGCTGATGACAACTCATGCAGATTTTAGAATAAACAACCATGTTTTGCGACGAATTTTCATGTGGATTATGACACGTCATGCAATCCATTCTTTCACTTTTCTTGAAACATTTACTTTGGGCAAGCAGCCCTAATTGATTTCCGTGAACATCATAATGAATACTGTCATTCGATCCCGGTATTGCTCTAAAATAATCAGAAAGTTTATCTCCGGGTTTAAATTGAAAACGTGATTTTATCTTTGCTTTATCATTTCCTGAATGGCAAAGTGCACACGCATCTATTTTCTGCTGTCTTGTTAGTTTTTTGAATGAAACAATATTTTGAGCAATTTTTAAATCGGGAAATTTTAAATGCTTCTGAACGTGCTGTTTGGCCGGTCCATGACAGCGCTCACAATCAATACCGTATAGTAAAGTATTTTTGTTCATGAAATCCTCTACTTCAATAGTCATAAAAGTAATACTGTCAGAGCTGGTTTCAACATATCTGCTGGCAATATTAGAGCTGTGACAGCCATAACATTCCTTATCAATTTGTCTTTCAAAATTTACTTTAGTGGCAGAATAACCCGGACTGGTGGCCCAACTGTTTAAGGATTTGTAATAAGAAAGAGGTAACTCAAATGTATAGTGGTTTTTCCAATATGCACTTGTTTGTGCGTGTTTCGTTCCAAAAAGAACATCAAAAGAATGGGCTTCTACTTCTTTTCCATTTTTATAAAGTACCTGATAAAGACTATCGTTACGTTCTTCCATAACAAGTTTAGTATCTTTATCATAAACAAAAGTATTGCGGCCATTTGTAAAATGTCCTAAAATATTTTCTTTGGTAGGAGGAGAGCTTGCTTTAAAATGCGAACTGTGAAAAGCTGTTTCATATTGTGCCTGATGACATTGAATACAGCTTTCAGAACCGGCATAATCGGTTCCGCGTGGGTCTATGTAATTATCAGATTCATTTTTGCAGCCCATTAATAACAAGACCAAAGCAAAAATGGAAAAAAGAATAGCTGTTTTTTTCATTATTGTAAATATACTTTTTTCTGAATAAATTCAAAATATATTTCAAATATGAAAAAATGCTGTTAAATTGTTTAGATTAATTCTTAATTCATTCCTGCTCCATAAACATATTCGTCAAGGTCAATTCTAAACAAAGAACCTTCAACTAAATCTTTAATTGATTTTAATTCGGTCATAGAAACAGCCAAATCAATTGCAGTACAAGGAGTTTTTAATAAAAATTTATGACAGGAATATTTTAATTCACAAGCTTCGCAACATGCATTTTCAATCATGCTGTCTTCTATCAAATCACAGAAATGATTTAGCTCCTGAATTGTAAAATAAAAACCGGTTTCTTTAAAAACCAATTGAACTTTGTCGGTTATGGTTTCGTTTTCCTTTTTCCAGTAAAAAGCAATTCCAAAATTGTTGTGGTATAATTGTTCAATTTCTCTCATTATGAATCCTTTTGTTTCAACAAATATAAATATTATTTATATTAGTTCTAAATAAAAAATCATAAAAAAGATGTTTTTAAAAATATAACGATGATATAAATTTTGTTTAGAAGAACCTGAAATAAAACTTAATTTATCTTATAGTATTTTATTGGTTTATATTGTTATTTAAGCCACATTTTTATTTTTGAAAGGAATTTATTTTGCTGATCTACAAATAGATAGTGAGAACAGTTTTCTAATAATACAAAATGATTTTCTCCGGCTATATTTTTAATGGATTTAATTTGAGACGCAGAAAAAATTCTATCATCTTGTCCGTAAATCGCATAAACAGGAATTCCTTTTGCTTTTATTTCCTTTAAAAAAGGTCGGCTATCGATATTATTTTGCTTTTCATTTTTATAAAAAAGTAATGGAGCATTTTTGTTTCGGATATTGGTTTTGTAAAACTTGCCTGCTTCGTAATCGCTGTATAATTTTTTTGATGCTTTAGTAGGATTTGGCATTTTAAAATAATCATTATCACTTGCGAGATCAAAACAATGTTTGCGGTATTCGGCAGAATTTTTATCAAGTTTCTCTACGTAAGATATTTTATTGAGTGTTTTAGAATCGCCTTTGTGACTTTTCTTTAAAGAATTTAAAATATGATCGTAAGTTTCCTGCTGCGAAAATAGAGCTCCGGCCAAAATGAGATTACTAACATTCTGAGGATATTTTGCTGTGTAAAGCGTCGCAACCAAACCGCCAAAACTATGACCAATAAGAGTAACTTTCTTTAAATTATATTTTTTTAAAATTGAATTTAAATCCTGAAAAGCTTCCTGATAAGTAAATTTTGCATGAGGATCTAATGATCTTCCTTCGCCTCTTCGGTCGTAAACAAGTACATAGAATCCTTTGTTAGCTAATTTTTGTGCTGTTGTACCTTCAAATAAAGTCGAGTTTCCGCTTGGACCGCCATGAATAAAAATAATGGCTTTATTTTCTTTGTTTCCGTATGTTTTAATGTAGAGATTTTGTCCGTTTATTAAAAAAGACAACATCAAAAAGAAAACCATTATCGATTGTTTCATTACTCCATATTTTGGTGATCTTGCATATCTTTATGAAGATCTAAATTTCTAAATGTAGGCGATTTTAATGCAGTAACGATTACGGTTAAAAGTGTTACGCTTCCTCCAAAAATAACAGAGGTTACAGTTCCCATCAATTTGGCGGTTGCGCCACTTTCAAAGGCGCCTAATTCATTAGAAGATCCAACAAAAATTGAATTTACAGCACCAACACGTCCGCGCATATGATCGGGTGTTTTAAGCTGTAAAATAGTCTGGCGAATTACTACAGAAATTCCGTCAGCAAGTCCGCTTAGAAACAGAGCAAAAACAGAAAGCCAGAATGACGTAGAAAACCCAAATAAGATGATAGATAATCCAAAAACAAATATGGCGACTAAAAGTTTCTTTCCGGCATTTTTATATAAAGGCACATAAGCAGAAACGAGCATCGTAATAAAAGCTCCCACCGCAGGAGCGGCTCTTAATATGCCAAAACCTTCGGCACCAACTTTTAAGATATCCTGAGCAAAAATTGGCAATAATGCTACCGCGCCGCCAAAAAGTACAGCGATCATGTCAAGCGATAAGGCGCCCAAAACAATTTGGTTTTTAAATACAAAAGTTAAACCCTCTGTAAGACTCTCCTTTATTGATTCTCCAATCTTCGGATTTAGTATTGGTTTTTTACTGATTTGAGATAAAGCGATTAAGGAAAGAATTGAGAATGCAAATACCAAACACATTGACCAGTGAACGCCAACCCAGTTAATTGAAAATCCTGCAAGTGCTGGTCCCATAACGGCCCCGATTTGCCAAACCGAACTACTCCAGGTTGCAGCATTTGGGTATGCTTTTTTAGGAATAATCAAGGATAGGAGAGAGAAAATAGTTGGTCCCAGAAATGCACGAACCAAACCGCCAAAAAAGACTAAAGTATAGATTGAGTATAAAATTAGAGTTGAAGACCAGCCATTAACAATTTTTGGCCAGGTCAATAAAAATAACCCAAAGCTAATTACCGAAAACCCCAGGATACATTTTACCAATAATCCTTTTTTCTCTCTTTGATCTACAATATGTCCGGCAAATAATGCCATTGAAACGGCAGGAATAACTTCCATTAAACCGATAATTCCCAAAGAAAGCGGATTTTTGGTTAAACTATAAACTTCCCATTCAATAACGATAAATTGCATCGACCAGGCAAAAACCATAGCAAAACGCAATATTAAAAAAACATTGAATTCTCTGTAACGCAGCGCCTCATACGGGTCGTTTTTCTTTTCTTTATTTGTCATTTGTTCTAATATCTTTAAGCATTAGTTGAGTCGAAACGTTCCCGTTCCATTCATTTTCGGCCAGAGAATAAGCTAACTGAAATGTATTTTGATTTTTTGTGATGTCTATTTTTTTTCCAAGGCCAAAACCGATTGCTGCAATTCCTTCCGAATTATTCTGCTTAACAAAAAGCCTTAAATGTTCTTCGTCTGCTCCCAGAGTTTTGGCATAACCTGTGTCTTTTATATTTGTTGTCATAAAAACAGGCGTCATGTTTTGCGGTCCAAAAGGTTCAAATTGTTTTAAAATCCGAATGAGTTTTGGTGTTATGTCAGAGAAGTTAATCTCTGCATCAATTTCGATTTCCGGAGTTCGCATTTCAGGTAAAATAGTTGCCGAAACCTGTTTTTCAAAAGCCTCTTTAAAAATTTTATAATTCTCGGCTTTCAAAGTCATTCCGGCAGCATACATATGGCCTCCAAATTGTTCCAAATGTTCAGCGCACGCATCTAAGGCATTGTAAACATCAAAGCCTTTTACAGATCGTGCCGAAGCTGCATATTTATCACCGCTTTTGGTAAAAACCAATGTCGGGCGATAATAGGTTTCTATTAATCGTGAAGCCACGATTCCGATCACGCCTTTATGCCAATCTTCCTGAAAAACAACAGTAGAGAATCGTTCTTCTTCCTGATTTTCCAGAATTTGCTGAAACGCTTCTTTGGTAATTCTTTTATCTAAATCTTTTCGGTCAGAATTGTATTGTTCAATTTCTGAAGCAAATTGCTGCGCTTGTTCAAAATTAAATTCAGTTAGCAATTCAACCGCATGATTACCGTGTTTAATTCTTCCGGCAGCATTTATTCTTGGCGAAATGATAAAAACAACATCAGTAATATCTAAAGTTTTCTTTTTTACCTGATGAACCAAAGCTTTAATTCCCGGTCTTGGATCTGAGTTAATAACCTGTAATCCGAAGTAAGCCAAAACGCGATTTTCACCTGTAATCGGGACAATGTCTGCAGCGATCGCCGTAGCAACCAAATCCAGATACGGAACCAGATCTTCAATAGTTTCATTTCGGTTTTTTCCTAAAGCCTGAATCAGTTTAAAACCAACTCCGCAACCGCACAACTCATCATACGGATAATCGCAATCTTCTCTTTTTGGATCTAAAATCGCAACAGCATCCGGAAGAATATTTCCAGGTCTGTGGTGATCGCAAATAATAAAATCGATGTTTTTTTCTTTCGCGTAGGCGATATGATCTATGGATTTTATGCCACAATCGAGCGCGATAATTAGAGAGAATCCGTTATCATCGGCAAAGTCAATTCCTTTAAAAGAAATTCCGTAACCTTCGTCATAACGATCCGGAATATAAGTGGCAATATTTGGATAATGAGATTTTAAATACGCTGAAACCAAAGAAACCGCCGTTGTTCCATCGACATCATAATCACCAAAAACCAGAATGTTTTCCTGATTTTCAATCGCCAGTTCAATTCGGGCAACTGCTTTGTCCATATCTTTCATCAGGAACGGATCGTGAAGATGTTCTAAAGAAGGGCGAAAGAAATTTTTGGCATCGTCAAAAGTTTCAATGCCACGCTGAATCAAAAGTGTTGCTACAAAATCTTCTACATTGAGGGCTTGCGCCAAATGTTTGATTTTATCTTCAGAAGGTTTTGGTTTTAATGTCCAACGCATTTTTTAATTGTAGATTTTAGATCTTAGATTTCAGATTTTTGAAATCGTTTAATCTGGTATGTAATTTTTTTCGCCTCAGATTAAATGTGATTTAGATTTGTGTTAATCGTTAAATCTGTGGCAGAAATATTCGGTTTTTAACTTTGTCAAAGTTTCAAACTTTGACAAAGTTTTATGTGTGGCTGTCAAATCGAGCGAAGTCGAGATTCTTTGCGGGACTTCGACTTCGCTCAGCCTGACATTGTAGATTTAAAATTTTTTTATTTTAATTCTAATGCATTTCCTTCAAACTTAATTCCGTCCCAACCTAAGTTGATGAAATTTCTAATGTTTTGGTGATTTGTTCCGTTTGGATCTCCTAAAACTTCTTCAAAATAAAAAGCACCAAAACAGGCTAAAGTTTCTTCTTTAGTTAAGTTTTGCAATTTGGCAAAAGAAAATAATTTGCAGGAACCAGAGTTTTCTCCGGCTGCATTATGCTGTGTTCCGTTTTGAAAAGCAGTTGGTGTAAAGTTGTAATTTTCCTCAATTACTGCGATAGTTTCAGGGAATTTTATTTCTGTTGGAGTTTGTTTTACTTTTTCTAAAAAGGCTTGAATGCTCATGATATTGTTGTTAGTTTTTTTTGCCACGAATTTCACGAATTTCCTCTAATTAAATTCGTGATAATTTGTGTGATTCGTGGCTACCATTTTTTAATGTATTTTAATTTGTGAATTCGTGGCAAATATTATTCTTCATCATCCTTAGAAAACTTACTTTTCTTAGGTTCTTTTATTATTGTTTTTCCGGCAACGACTACGACAATCTCACCGCGCGGTGCTGTTTTTTCAAAATGAGTTAAAACTTCTTTTGCGGTTCCGCGTACGTTTTCTTCGTGCATTTTTGATAATTCACGCGATACACAAACTTGTCTGTCTTCTCCAAAATACTGTATAAACTCAGCTAAAGTTTTAACGAGTTTATGTGGTGAAACGTACAAAATCATCGTTCTTGTTTCTTCGGCTAAAGCCAAAAATCGAGTCTGACGGCCTTTTTTGTCAGGAAGGAAACCTTCAAAAACAAATTTATCATTTGGCAGTCCGCTATTTACCAAAGCCGGAACAAAAGCGGTTGCACCAGGTAAACATTCTACTTCAATTTTATTTTCCACACAAGCGCGTGTCAATAAAAATCCGGGATCTGAAATTGCCGGAGTTCCAGCATCTGAAATTAAGGCAATAGTTTCGCCGGCTTTCAAACGTGCAATTAAGTTTTCAGTTGTTTTGTGTTCGTTGTGCATGTGATGGCTGTGCATGTGCGTGCCAATTTCAAAATGCTTCAGCAGTTTTCCACTCGTTCTGGTGTCTTCGGCCAAAATCAAATCGACTTCTTTTAGAATGCGAATGGCACGAAAAGTCATGTCTTCAAGATTGCCAATAGGCGTAGGAACGATATATAATTTAGACATAGTTTTTATATTATAACACGAATTTCACGAATTGACACAGATTACAGTTGCTTTTAAAAATTTCACAAAGAAAAAATTCGTGTTAATTCGTGAAATCTGTGTTTTTACTTTTTTACGAGAATTTCTTTTCTACAATTCCCAGAAAACGTTCTGCATAATCGTCTTTTCCTTCCCAGTTATTGTAATCTGGTTTTACCATGTTTTCGATAAAATCTTTTGCTTCACTAAAAGTATCAAAAGTCAATAGTTGATTTAAAACACGACTGTAATCTTCGGTGCTGTTTCCAAAAAGGTTTTTAGTAAAAGCAATTCTGTCATTCAAATCAATATGAAAACCTTTTGCCAGTTTTTCGTTTAAAGGAACGGCTTTTGGTTTTGCAGATTCTATAGTTGCTGTTTCTGTAACAGTTTTGGTTTCTTTAAATTCGTTTATTGACGGGGTTGGAGTAGGAGGAACATTATCAAAACTATCTACTTTTACAAATTGTGCATCTGCATAATTAACGCCCAAAATATCCTCAAACGAAATGTGAACGGGATTTGACTTTGTTGAAGTTTCAGTTTTTGGTTCTTCTTTTAATTCCTCTTTTATTTCTTCCTTATCCAATTCAAAAGAAGGTTTAAAATCAGGAATCGGTTTTGATTCGTTAATGGTTCTGAAATATAATTCTGTTTCAGTTTCTTTTTTCTCCTCAGCAACTGGTTCTTCTGTTTTTTCAATTACAGGTTCCTCGACTTTTTCAGGAATAGTTTCAACAATAGTTTCCGGGATTATTTCTTCAGGAATTTCAGCAATTATTTCTTGTGGAGTTTCTTCAATAATTTCAGCTTCAGGAGTCACTTCGGCTTCAATTACAGTTTCTTCAACAGCAACGGGAAGTGTTTCTTCAACTTTAATTTCTGCAGGAAGTGTTTCTTCCTGATCAAAAATGGTTTCTAGCTTAGATTCTATTTCACCTCGTCCGATAGTAGGTTTTACATCGTCAAAATTTTCATCTACAAATTTTAAAACAGCTAACTTCTCATATAATTTCTGAGTCTCAAGATATAATTGATTGATATCGGATTTATTTTTAAGCTTTAAAATTCGATGTGCAATGCTGATTAAATCGGCTTCCAATTTTTTTTTCATAACTGTTGAAATTATAGTGAATAGGATATTTTAATATATTCTGTCTTTTGAATGTCTTTATTTGTGAAGGAAAATACGCAGAACTATTTTTTATTTCTGTTAATAAGCATTTGCGAATCTTCGATTTGATAAAAATTTTCTACTTTTGAAAAAATGTAAAATCATCAAAATTTTGCGTCAAATTATTACCAGTACAAAGTAATAAAAACTATTCATTTTAAAAGGTAGAAAAATACAAAATGTTTCTCGAAAATACAGTAAATCACAAAGAACAATTTGGTTGGATTGAAGTTATTTGTGGATCAATGTTTTCGGGTAAAACCGAGGAGTTAATCCGCAGATTAAAACGCGCCCAATTTGCCAAACAAAAAGTCGAAATTTTTAAACCTGCTATTGATACCCGCTATCATGACGAAATGGTGGTATCGCACGATGCCAACGAAATTCGCTCTACTCCGGTTCCTGCTGCTGCCAATATTGCCATTTTAGCACAAGGCTGCGATGTTATCGGAATTGATGAAGCCCAGTTTTTTGATGATGAAATTGTTACTGTTTGTAATGATCTTGCCAATCAGGGAATTCGTGTAATAGTTGCAGGACTTGATATGGACTTTAAAGGGAATCCCTTCGGACCAATGCCGGCACTTATGGCAACAGCAGAATATGTGACCAAAGTTCACGCGGTTTGCACCAGAACAGGAAATCTTGCCAACTACAGTTTTCGTAAAACAGATAACGATAAATTGGTAATGCTTGGCGAAACCGAAGAATATGAGCCATTAAGCCGTGCAGCATATTATAATGCAATGAAAAAAAATCAGGAGAAATAGGTTTTAATTCTATTTAAGCAACAATGCAAGACAAGAAAAATAAAAGAAAGCAGAATATTTTATTATTACTCGTAATTGGAACTGCACTGGCTTTAGCTGTTTATTTTCAGTTTTTTCTTTCTGAAAGTGCAGATGAAGTAAAGACTGAAATTACAGAGCTGGTTACAAAATATAATAAGAATTGCCCGTTAACAATTCAGCAGGGAATTCGTCTGGACAGTGTCAGTTTGCCTAAACTGTCTGACGAAAGAGCCGTTCAGTATAATTTGACATTCATGAATGTGGAAAAAGAAACTGCAGAAATTAATGTAATACATACTGAAATTGAAAAAAGCCTCTTGAGTACAGCGAAAGCAAATCCGGGTCTTCAGGTTTTTAGAGATAATGATTATACGTTGATTTATAGCTACTATGACAAGAAGAAAGTGTTTTTGTTTGATGTGAAAATATTACCGGATCAGTATAAATAATTTAGAAATTCGGATATAAAATAAAACCCGACAGATTTTGAATTTGTCGGGTTTTGTTATTTTGTATGTTCCTTTGTTTAAACTGGACTGAAGTCCAGCTCTACAATATAATATGTTCCTCCGGAACTTTAAAGAGCCTTCGGCTCGAATCATATTGTAGGGCCGGATTTTAATCCGGTTTAATATGGGTTATTGGACTGAAGTCCAGCTCTACAATATAGTATGTTCCTCCGGAACTTGAAAGAGCCTTCGCCTCGAACCGTATTGTAGGGCCGGATTTTAATCCGGTTAATATGAATTACGAATATATTAAATTTAAAAAACCTAAATCTTCTTTCTCATTCTCGCTACGGGAATATCAAGCTGCTCGCGGTATTTTGCAATAGTTCTTCTCGCAATTGGATATCCTTTTTCTTTTAAGATTTCTGCCAATTGATCGTCTGGTAAAGGTTTCTTTTTATCCTCTTCTTCAATTGTATTTTTTAGAATTTTTTTGATTTCTAAAGTCGAAACATCTTCGCCCTGATCATTTTTCATCGCTTCAGAGAAAAACTCCTTAATCAATTTTGTTCCGTAGGGTGTTTCTACATATTTGCTGTTAGCAACACGCGAAATTGTCGAAATATCCAAACCAACCATATCGGCAATGTCTTTTAAGATCATTGGTTTTAGTTTGGTTTCGTCGCCGTCTAAGAAAAATTCTTCCTGATAATGCATAATGGCATTCATCGTTACAAAAAGCGTTTCCTGACGCTGTCTGATCGCATCAATAAACCATTTTGCCGAATCCAGTTTTTGTTTAATAAACTGAACTGCGTCTTTTTGAGCTGATGATTTATCACGAGAATCCTTGTATGTCTGCATCATTTCCTGATAATCTTTAGAAACGTGCAGGGAAGGGGCATTTCGTCCGTTTAAGGTTAGTTCAAGTTCGCCGTCAACAATTCTGATAGCGAAATCCGGAACCACATTTTCCGTAACTTTATTATTTCCGGTAAAAGATCCACCCGGTTTTGGGTTTAGTCTTTCGATTTCGTGAATGGCTTTTTTCAGCTGTTCGTTTGAAACGCCGTATTTTTGCAATAATTTATCGTAATGTTTTTTGGTAAAAGCATCAAACTGATTTTCGATAATATCAATTGCTAAATCAACATATTCGGTTGGTGTTTTATGCTTCAACTGCAATAATAAACATTCCTGCAAATCTCGCGCTCCAACGCCCGAAGGCTCGAGTTCATGAATAACATGCAGCATTTTTTCGACCATAACTTCATCGGTATAAATACCTTGGGTAAAAGCCATGTCATCAACCATGTCAGAAACGCTTCTGCGGATGTAACCCATATCATCGATACTTCCAACAAGAAATTCAGCGATTTCACGCTCTTCATCATTCAAAATAAAAGTATTCAACTGATTGATTAAGTCCTGATGAAAACTAATAGGCGAGGCAAAAGGCGTTTCGCGTTCTTCGTCTTCACTATAATTGTTAACCTGGGTTTTATAATCCGGAGTATCATCGTCACTTAGATATTCGTCAATGTTAATGTCGTCTGCTTCGATTCTGTCAGATTCTGCATCATCATAATCGTCGTAGTCTTCATTGGCGAATTCATCTGCTTCGTATTCGTCTTCTTTTCCAGCTTCCAGAGCCGGATTTTCGTTCATTTCTTCTAATAAACGTTGTTCAAAAGCTTGCGTAGGCAATTGAATTAACTTCATCAGCTGAATTTGCTGTGGAGATAATTTTTGTGATAATTTTAAATTTAAAAATTGCTTTAGCATTTATAATGTTTAATCGTTTATTTGTTTAATCGTCAATTCGTTTCTTCGTGAAAATCGGTTAACCGAATGAACGATTAACCGATTAAACTATTTCTAAAATTCCGCACTTCCAGGAGTTCTTGGGAAAGGAATTACGTCTCTAATGTTTGTCATTCCGGTTACAAACAATACCAAACGCTCAAATCCTAAACCAAAACCTGCGTGAGTTGCAGAACCAAATCTTCTGGTGTCTAAATACCAGTATAATTCTTCTTCGTCGATGTTTAAAGCTTTCATTTTCTCCACCAAAACATCGTAACGCTCTTCTCTTTCAGAACCACCAACAATTTCTCCAATTCCTGGGAAAAGGATGTCCATTGCACGAACAGTTTCTCTTCCAGGTTCTGTGTTGTCGTTCAAACGCATGTAAAACGCTTTAATGTTTGCAGGATAATCATATAAAATTACCGGACATTTAAAGTGTTTTTCTACTAAATAACGTTCGTGTTCTGATTGTAAATCAGCTCCCCATTCTTCGATAATATAGCTGAATTTTTTCTTTTTATTTGGAGTTGAATCTCTTAAAATATCAATTGCTTCGGTATAAGAAACACGTTTGAAGTTGTTTTCCAAAACGAAATTCAGTTTCTCTAACAAAGCCATTTCGCTTCTTTCTGCCTGAGGTTTTGATTTTTCTTCTTCAAGAAGTCTTCCTTCTAAAAATTTCAAATCATCCTTACAATTGTCTAAAGCATATTTTATAACATACTGAATAAAATCCTCAGCCAAATCCATGTTGTCATCAAGGTCGTTGAAAGCAACTTCAGGTTCAATCATCCAAAATTCTGCAAGGTGACGGGAAGTATTTGAATTTTCTGCTCTAAACGTTGGTCCAAATGTATAAATCTGACCCAAAGCCATAGCGAAAGTTTCACCTTCTAATTGTCCCGAAACCGTTAAGTTGGTATGTTTTCCGAAGAAATCTTTTTTGAAATCAATATTTCCTTCTTCATTTTTTGGAAGATTATCCAATGGCAATGAAGTTACCTGAAACATTTCTCCTGCACCTTCAGCATCAGCTCCGGTAATAATTGGCGTGTTTACATACACAAACCCTTTTTGTTGAAAATAGTTGTGAACCGCAAACGACAATACCGAACGCACACGCATAATTGCTCCAAAAGCATTAGTACGAACACGTAAATGTGCATTTTCACGTAAAAATTCTAATGAGTGTTTTTTCGGCTGCATTGGGAATTTCTCCGCATCAGAATCTCCAAGGATTTCAAGTTTGTTAACCTGAATTTCATATTTCTGACCAGCACCTTTGCTTTCAACCAAAGTTCCAATTACAGAAACCGCAGCTCCGGTTGTGATTCTTTTTAAAGTTTCTTCTGGTGTATTTTCAAAATCAACAACACATTGTATATTATTAATGGTAGAACCGTCATTAAGCGCGATGAACTGATTATTTCTAAAAGTTCTCACCCATCCTTTTGCATTAACCTCCTGAAGCGTCGTCGTACTGTTTAATAAGTCTTTAACTTTTGTGTGTCTCATTTTTGTATATAATGTTGAAATTAAATTATTTGTTGTGTAATAACTGCAAATATAAACGATAATTATTAAAATTAGAAGCTATTTCCTGCTATCCGCTTGTATCTTTTTCTGTCTAAAGAAGCCAGAAAAAGGATACCGCTTCTATCAGGGCTAGGACAATCGTTTTCAAAAGAGCCGTTTGTCATTTCGACGGAGGAGAAATCACACAAGGAATTCCGTAAACAAAATCGCCAATCTTTGTAGAATTACGTGTGTGATTTCTCCTCCGTCGAAATGACAAGTTTGCGTATTTATCTTTGTCAAAGTTTAAAACTTTGACAAAGATTCGTGATATTTAATCCGTGCTAATTTGTGAAATTCGTGTTTCCTTCCAATCCCTCCAAATCCTCTTTCTTAGCTTTCTTCTTCTCAAAAGTTAAAACCAAAGCCGGTAAAACTAATAAATTTGCAAACATCGCAAACGCCAATGTACATGAAATTAATCCACCAAGTGCAATTGTTCCGCTGAAACTAGAAAGCGTGAAAGTAGCAAATCCTAAAATTAAAACTACTGATGTATAGAAAGTACTGATTCCGGTTTCTCTTAAAGCACTAAAAACAGATTTTTTGACTTTTCCGTTACTTTGTATTAAATCATGTTTGTACTTCGCCATGAACTGAATTGCATTATCAACCGAAATTCCAAACGCGATACTGAATACCAAAATAGTTGAAGGTTTTAACGGAATTCCGAAATAACCCATCAATCCAGATGTAATGCAAAGTGGTAAAACATTCGTAATTACCGATGCAAAAACCATTTTGAACGAACGGAATAAATACAACATCAAAATTGCGATCACCAAAATTGCGAAAATCAACGATTCAATTAAGTTGTCAACCAAATATGATGTTCCTTTCTGGAAAACCAATGCTTTTCCGGTAACGGTAACTTCAAAACGATCTTTCGGGAAAATTTCATCTATTTTAGAATGTAATTTTTTCTCGACTTTCGCCATTTCATCGGTACCAATATCTTTCATAAAAGTTGTGATTCTGGCATATTGCCCAGTAGAATCAACATAACTTTTCATTAAGTTTTCTTTGCTGTTTTTGGTTGCGTTTTTGGCGTATGCCAAAATAAACGTCTGCTCTTGCGAAGTTGGTAATTGGTAATATTCAGGATTTCCGTTGTAAAAAGCCTGTTTCGAATATTTAACCAAATTCACCACAGAAACCGGTTTTGCCAATTCCGGCATTTCGGCAATTGTGTTTTGCAATTCGTCCATTTTACGAATTGTAGACGCTTTCATGACACCTTTTTTCTTTTTGGTATCAATCATAATCTCAAGCGGCATTACACCGTTAAATTCTTTTTCGTAGAATAAAATATCTTTAAAGAAGGAAGCGCTTTTTGGCATTTCTCCAATCAAACTTCCGGAAACTTTCATTTGCGAAACCCCAATAATACTAAATACCAAAAGCAAACCGTAAATTGTATAAATTACTTTTCGTTTGTTTCTTACCACATTTTCTACAAAATTCAATAAAGTCGAAATGTAAGTTTTTGTTAAATGATACAAGTGTTTTTCTCCCGGAACCGGCATAAAACTGTAAACAATTGGCACAATTAAAAGCGTCAATAAATAAACAGAAATCACGTTGATAGAAGTTACTAAACCAAATTCAAAAAGGAGGTCGTTTCCAGTAATCATAAAGGTTGCAAAACCTATGGCAGTTGTTAAATTTGTCATTAAAGTCGAAACTCCAATTTTAGAAATAATACGCTGTAAAGCTTTTGCCTGATTATTATGTAATTTAATTTCCTGCTGGTATTTATTAATCAGGAAAATACAATTCGTGATCCCAATTACGATAATCAATGGCGGAATAATAGCCGTTAAAATCGTGATTTTATAATGAAATAATCCAAGTGTTCCAAACGACCAGATTACACCAACAATTAAAATACAAATCGAAATAAATGTTGCTCTGAAAGAACGGAAAAAGAAAAAGAAAATCAAAGAAACCGTCAATAAAGCCGCACCAATAAAAAGACCAATTTCGCCTTTCATATTGTCTGCATTGATCGTTCTGATGTATGGCATTCCCGAAACTTTCAAATCGATTCCGGTTGTTTTTTCGAATTTATCGATCTTCGGAACTAAATTTTCAAGAATAAAAGTCTTTCTTTCAGCAGTATTTACAAGCGCTTTTTTCATGTAAATGGCCGAGCGTACACTGCCGCTTTCTTTGTTAAACAATAATCCTTCATAAAAAGGCAAATTGTGAAATAAATCAAATTGTACTTTTTTTAAGTATTCAGGATCAACTGTTTTGCTTTGGTCGATAAACGGAGACAGAACAAATTTCTCGTTGACAGTGTCTTTTTCTAATTTTTTTAAATCATTTAGCGAAACAACCAAATCCACTTCTTTTGAGTTTTTCAGACCGGTCATTAATTCATTCCATGCAGCGTAATTTTTGGGTGTAAAGAAACTTTTGTCCTGAAAACCAATTACAATAAGGTTTCCTTCTTCTCCAAACTTGTCCAGGAATTTTTGATAATCTTTATTTGCAATATGATCTTTAGGAAGTAAATTAGCTTCGGTATAAGTCATGGAAAGGTTTCTCCATTGAAAACCAAGGAAAATTGTCAGGGCGGCAACCAAAACCAAAATTGTTATTCTGTTTTTAAGTATAATTCGGGCAACTTTTTCCCAAAATCCAACTTGAATAGCGTTTTTCATAAATTATTTAAAATGGATGCAAATGTAGTGAAAAGACCTCAAAATCATAAATAATCACTTGTAATTTACGTAATGTTAACACAAATTAACAGCGTAATTTTTATGATAATTTACTTACAATTGATGATTTCCTCGTTAGCTTTTCTCATATTTGCAATTAATTTAAAAATGAAAAGAAAATGAACTGGATTTTATTAATTATTGCCGGACTTTTTGAAGTTGGATTTGCATCTTGTTTGGGTAAAGCCAAAGAAACAACCGGAATTTTGTCAACGTATTGGATGGCTGGTTTTTTTGTTTGCCTTACTATCAGCATGGTTTTATTGTACAAAGCAACGCAGGTTTTGCCAATAGGAACTGCTTATGCTGTTTGGACGGGAATAGGCGCTGTTGGAACTGTTTTGGTTGGAATTTTTATCTTTAAAGAACCTGCGACTTTCTGGAGAATTTTCTTTCTTTCAACATTAATTGCTTCAATTATTGGGTTGAAATTTGTTTCTAGTCATTAATTTTGGAACGCGGATGACGCGGATGAAACGGATTTACGCAGATTAATTAATTCGTGAATTCGTGGCAAAAAAACACGCAGATTTAAGCAGATGATTTTATTTATTGAAAATAGAAAAATACTATAAAAAAGAAATCGGCGTAAATCCGTTTCATCCGTAAAATCTGTGGGCAAAAAATATTTAGCTACTTTTACAAGATATTATAAAAAATAGGTTTTAATGCAGGAAAACAATACCACCACTTTTATTTTTTTAGCGATTATTTTACTGCTAATTATCATCATTTGTTTTATGGTGTATCAATTAATGCAGTCTAAAAAAGCAAAAGAGGATGCTGAAAAAAGTTTTTATGCACTCGAAATGAAGGTAAATGATTTGCAGTTAGAAACATTAGAGTCGAAACTGAATCCGCATTTGTTTAAGAATATTTTAAACTCGATTCAATCTCATGCTTATCAAACTTATTTTGCCCTGGATAAATTGGCCAATGTTTTGGATTATATTTTATACGAAAGCAAAAAGAAATTTGTCACGGCAAAAGAAGAAATTGATTTTGCGTTGAATCTTATCGAAATCAATAAAATTAAAATCAGTCCGCTTTTTGAGTTGAAGATAAAAACCAACATCAATAAAGAAGATAAATTATATGAACAGCCTTTACTCGCGCCGCTAATTTCAATTGATTTAATTGAAAATGCTTTTAAACATGCTGATCTGCAAAGTGCCGATGCTTTTATTTCGGTAGTTTTTGAGTTCAAAGACAATGCTTTTTTTATGACAGTTTCGAATAAAATATCAGATAAAAAAGTACTAAAAAAAGAACGGGGCGGTTTAGGAAATGTTGCTTTAGAACATCGTTTGAGAATTATTTATAAGAATAATTTTAAACTTGAAAGATTTGTTGAAAACGATATTTATATTGCTCATCTAAAAATAGATTTACTTGAATACAAAACTGAAATGCTTGCTACTGGACGATGAGTTGCCGGGTTTAACGTATCTCAAAATGCTTTGCGAACAAATTCATGAAATAGAAATCGTAAAAACATTTAATAATCCCGAGAAACTATTGGCGGAAATTCCGGATCTCGATTTTGATTTGTTAATTTCAGATATCGAAATGCCTGGAATTGATGGCTTGCATTTGGCGGAAATGATTCAGGATAAATTGGTTATTTTTTGCACGGCATATAAAGAGTATGCTGCCGAGGCATTTAATATTGATGCTGTAGATTATATTACTAAACCCGTAAAATTAGAACGTTTGCAAAAAGCAATCTCCAAAGCTTTTGAACGTTTTCATAAACCCGAGACAGCAAAGAAATTTATGCAGCTCAATACAGACAAGGGGAAAACTTTGTTATATTTTAATCAAATTCAATATGTCAAAACTGCGGCTAGTGATAGCCGTGATAAAACGGTTCTTTTAACAGATGGCAGTTTTATGAATCTGAAAAACGTTAAATTTGATACCCTTTTGAATGAATTGCCCGATGCTGATTTCTGTCGCGTAAACAAAAAGGAAATTGTTGCTGTAAAAGCCATAAAATTCTTCAATCATAACGAAATTGTTTTGCATCATTTAGATAAAAATGATAAAAACAGTACTTTAATTTTGAGCGAAACCTATCGATCTGACTTTTTGAAAAAGGTCAAAATCTAACTTATTACAAAGTTTTTCAGACTTATTACATACATTGAAAATTAGCCTTAAATTTACTTTTTCAGGTAACTTTCACTTCTGATATTTGCACCAATAAATTAAAAAAACGAGTTATGAATAATATTAAAAACTCTTTATTTTACGTTACTGTTATTGGTGGTTTCACAGCTTTAATATATTGGGTAATTTCAAAAGGAGCTTCGCTTGAAGTAGGGCGGGGAATAGTTCAGAAAAAAATAGAAAGTAATCATTGGAATGATTTCCTGCATTCTATGATTGAAAACCTGCAGCATCCGCTGGCTATTTTACTGGCACAAATTGTCACTATTATTTTGGTAGCACGTTTGTTTGGATGGATTTTTAGAAAAATAGGGCAGCCATCCGTAATTGGTGAGATGATTGCCGGAATTGTTTTAGGACCATCTTTGGTCGGGATGTATTTTCCTGAATTTTCAGCTCTTTTATTTCCAAAAGAATCATTAGGAAACTTACAGTTTTTAAGCCAAATTGGTTTAATACTCTTCATGTTTGTTATTGGTATGGAACTGGATTTAAAAGTGCTTAAAAACAAGGCTCACGATGCTGTTGTAATTAGCCACGCAAGTATTGTTATTCCATTTGCATTGGGATTGACTTTGGCTTATTTTATCTATCATACTTTTGCTCCGGTTGGGGTAGAGTTTGCATCTTTCGGATTATTTATGGGAATTGCCATGAGTATTACTGCTTTTCCGGTTTTGGCCAGAATTGTTCAGGAACGCGGAATGCAAAAAACAAAACTCGGAACCATTGCCATAACCTGTGCCGCTGCAGATGATATTACTGCCTGGTGTATTCTGGCAGTAGTAATTGCCATTGTAAAAGCAGGTTCATTTACAAGTGCTTTATACGTAATTGGTTTGGCAATTTTATACGTAATCGTAATGTTGAAAATAGTTCGTCCGTTCCTGAAACGTGTCGGAGATTTAAATTCGACTCGCGAAAGTTTGAATAAACCCGTAGTTGCTATCTTTTTTATAACACTTTTGTTCTCTTCTTATGTATCTGAATTAATTGGAATTCATGCTTTGTTCGGAGCATTTTTAGCAGGAGCAATCATGCCGGAAAACAATAAATTCAGAAATATTTTTATTGAAAAAGTTGAAGACGTTGCCATAATTGTTTTACTGCCATTGTTTTTTGTATTTACAGGGTTGCGTACACAAATTGGGTTGTTAAACGATCCTTATTTATGGAAAGTTACTGCAGTAATCATTGCTGTGGCTGTGGCGGGGAAATTCTTTGGAAGTGCTTTGGCGGCCAAATTCGTTGGTCAAAACTGGAAAGACAGTCTGGCAATTGGCGCTTTAATGAACACCCGTGGTTTAATGGAATTGGTAGTTTTAAATATCGGTTATGATTTAGGTGTTCTTTCTACAGAAATTTTTACCATGATGGTAATTATGGCTTTGGTCACTACTTTTATGACAGGACCTGCGTTAGATTTTATTGGTTATATTTTTAAAGATAAAGTAACGGCAATTCCTGAAGAAATTGGAAATAAGAGTAAGTACAAGATTCTGCTTTCATTTGCAACTCCGGAAAGAGGAAAAAAGCTGTTGAAAATTGCAAATAGTTTGGTTAAAAAACAACCTGATAATTCTATTGTTGCGGCAATGCATTTGTCTTTAAGTACAGAAGTTCACTCGTTTGACGTAAAAGATCATGAACGCAAAATGCTGCTTCCGGTTATAGCAGAATCTGAACGTTTGAATCAAAATATGGTTAGTGTTTTTAAAGTAACAAATGATATTGATACAGAAATTATCGATACGGCAAATCAGGGAGAATATGATTTATTACTGGTTGGTTTAGGACAATCTATTTTTGATGGAACCTTACTGGGTAAGATTCTTGGCTTTACAACCAGAATTGTAAATCCGGATCGTTTAATTGATAAGTTTACCGGAAAAGAAGGTTTGTTCGAAAATTCTCCTTTTGATGAAAGAACACGTCATATTATTGCTAAAACAAAAATGCCGGTTGGAATTTTTATTGATAAAGATCTCGAAGATGTGAATCAGATTTTTATGCCGATTTTTAGCAAAGAAGATTCATTTTTGATAGATTATGCCAAGAAGTTAATCAATAATAATGGCTCGCAAATTACGGTTCTGGATGCCAGTGGTGAAGTAAAAAATACCCGCGACATTCAGGAAAGTATTCGCTCGATCGAACAAATTGCACCAAATCATATTATGATTATGCACGACAGAACAATTAAGAAAGAGTTTTTAGAAAGCCAAAACTTAATGATTATTAGTTTAGACAGCTGGAAAAAATTAATAGAATCTCAAAGTACATGGCTAAATAATACACCTTCGGTTTTGATTTTGAGACCATAATACGAGAGGAAATTTTAAATAAAAAAATCCCAAATTCCAATTTTACGATTGGGGTTTGGGATTTTTCTTTTTCATCTTTGTCAAAGTTTAAAACTTTGACAAAGATTTTATGGATATAGTTTAAAAAGATTGGTATTTGGAATTTAAAAAAGATTGAAATTTAAAACCTAAAGTCCCAAATCAAGAACATAAGAAATCTTAACTGCTATATTATCCTCAAATCTCATTAATTGATTTGGTCCGTAGCGGTAAAATCCGCCTAAACCAATCCCTTTGTAAATTTTGTTTAATTCAATTCCGGATTCAAAAAAACCTTTGTTAAGTGTTTTATAAGTTGGCCCAACCTGTTGTTCCGGATGATCCATATTTCCCCATGCCATTCTGGTTACTAATACCAATGACGGACGAACTTTTCTTAATAATCTAATTCTATCAAAGCCATGTTTTACCTGAAACATAATATATTGACTAGAGAAGAACTCATTAAAATACATGGTTTCAAAACTGTTTCTTCCGGCAAAAGTAATACGCTGTATAACCGTTTCTTTTGTTAAGTTGTTTGGAGCAGTATTGTATAAATGTGTTATTGGAACGTCGCCCATTGCATAACCTCCCTGCAGTAACAAGCTTGTTTTTTGGCCGTTTAGGTAATTCTTTTCGTATTCTGTTTTAAAATCTATTTTTCCAAAGGTAAAATCGTTTCCTAATACATTTGGCAATGATTGTGTGTACTGAAAAGTAAACCTCGGAAATCTTTTATCAGATTCGTTTCTGCCTGTTGGAGTTTGCATAAAATCACTAAAAGGCGCCCAAACAATAGACAACATCGCAGTTGTCATAATATAACTTGAGTATAATTTTCCGTTTAAATTAAAAAGATAATCAAACTTTGGCTCAACATAATTTCTTGATAATTCCAGAACAGCTTCAGTTTTAGGAATTATTTTGGTTTGAAGATTGGTTTTCCAGGTCGTGTAGTGATAAAACGTACTAATGTTAATTGGCCGTGGATCATAAATTTTAAAAACACGTTTATCAACGGCAAAAACAGTACTTGCAATTTCTCTAATGTCATCAGTATAATAACCGTTTATCCAGGTATTTGTGTTTTTGTCTAATAAAGCTCCTCCGCCTAGACTGTATTTTACAACGCCATCTTTTGTTCCGTAAGCCGTGTAACCTTCAATTCTAAAACCTTTAGAAAAACGATCATTAGTGATTCCGCCAATACCCAATCTAAAACCTTCGTAATTATTGTAGCTTATTATTTTCTTTAAATCAAGATCAACAGGGCCAATTGGAAAATAACCATTGATGATTTTTCTTCCCGATCCCAGTCGTTTTTCTATTCTTTTACTGATAGAAAGACTGTCTAATAATTGATATGTTTTTTGACCCTTTAAATCGAGACTGTCTTTTCGGTATTTGTTCCAGAAAGTTTCGGGCTGTTTGCTGGCATCATCCTTAATTTCAATATAAAGCGCTGGATTTTTTACTGATGGATTATTGTTGTAGTGAATGTCAAAATTGTTGCTTTCAGAAAGGACATAAGTGAAGTCTGAAGCTACTTTTTTTCTCGGTTCATAATCTTCTTCGGCATCTGCATCAAACTGAATAGTTCCGCCTAAGATTTTTATATCCTCATCGTTTTTTCCTTTTACGATTTTAAAAGTTGTATTGCTTTGAAACCATAATTTTTCACTTGGAACATATTCAAATTCATGAATTCCGCTAATATCCAAAACGCCTTTTATTCGCATTACTGCTTTTGCTACAGCAAAATTTTCCTGATCGATATACAAAACACCTTCAAGTCTGTTTGATCTTCTTTTTTTGTTTTTAAAGTAAATCATATAGGTATTTCTTCCTTTGATAGCTACAGTATCAAGGAGTTTGTAGCTGTAATCGGCAAGCGCATTGTTTGAAATCGGGCTTTCATGCTTAGTTTCAAACAATTCATATTTAGTGTCGTAAATAGAAATAGACTGCAAATTGAAAGCGATGATTTCATAAATTGGCTGTTTAAAACCTGCCATTTTAGAACCCAGAATCGTTTCTTTCAGTTTATTATTTGCAAACTGATATTGTGATACTTTTTCGGTTTGAAACAAGTGCTGTTTGGTTATTATTTCCTTAAACTTATAATCAGAGGAATCTATGTTAATTTCTTTTTTATTGAAATCTTTATAAGCTGCAGAAGAATCGATTCTACCGTCAATAGAATCCGGATTTGCCGTTACAATAAGTTTATTATAGGTTTTATATTCAAAGTTATTCAGCTTTTTTTGCGGATTGTTATTGTTTTTATTTGCAATTACTTTCCTTAAAATAGCCAAAGCAGGATTTTCGTTGGCAATTACAACTTCTTTTAAATTATCTGTTTTTTCAGAAAGTAAAACCGAATAGAACTTTTTATTGTTTAATACCGTAATCGTTTTGGTAGTAAAACCAACATAAGAAACAGTAAAAGAAGGAATATTTGTAAGGGAATGAAGAACGAATTTCCCGTCGACGTCTGTAATAGTATTGTTATTGTCCGAAGTAGTAATTGTAGCGAAAGGAAGAGGTTTGTTTTTCGAGTCATTTACAATTCCGTTTATTTGAAATTGCGCCTGAATAGTAAGCGTGAAAAACAAAGTCAGTAAACAGAATAGCTTCATACAGAGAATTATAGTTGCAAAACGAAAACAATTAAATTTTGGTATGCAAAAATAGCAATAAAAAAATCCGTCTAGTACAATTTTAACTAAACGGATTTTAATTTGTTTCAAATAAAATTAAACTTTCATGATTTCTGCTTCTTTAGCAGCCAATAACTCGTCAATTTTTTTGATAAAACTATTTGTTAAGGTCTGAACTTCTTCTTCTGCAGATTTGCAAACATCTTCTGAAGTTCCTTCTTTTTCTAATTTTTTGATATCAGTATTAGCATCTTTACGAGAGTTACGAATACCAATTTTAGCATCTTCAGCTTCAGCTTTTGCTTGTTTAGCCAAATCTCTACGGCGTTCTTCTGTCAAAGGCGGTACGCTGATAATAATTACGTCACCATTATTCATTGGATTAAAGCCAATATTGGCAACCATAATTGCTTTTTCAATAACCTGCAGCATATTTTTTTCAAAAGGCTGTAAAGTGATTGTTCTGGCATCAGGAACACTAATTTTAGATACTTGCGAAAGCGGTGTTGCAGATCCGTAATAATCTACGAAAACGCTTCCCAACATTGCCGGAGAAGCTTTTCCAGCACGAATGTTTAAGAATTCTTTTTCTAAATGCGCAATCGAACCATTCATTGATTCTTCAGTACTTTCTAAAATAAAATCTATTTCTTCACTCATTTTTTTTAGATTTTTTAGATTTCTAGACGATTAGATTTTTAGGTTTCTAAAAAAGGCTTCGTCTAATTTACTAACTAATATGTTTTTGTTTTTTAATTTTTCTTAAAAAGATTACCAGAATTAAAAATTCTAATAATCTAATATCTAAGTAGTCTAAACATTCACTACAGTTCCGATATTTTCACCGTCGCAGATTTTCAAAAGGTTTCCAATTTTGTTCATGTCAAAAACAACGATTGGCAATTTGTTTTCCTGGCTTAATGTAAAAGCAGTTGTATCCATTACGTTTAATCCTTTTTTCAAAACATCATCAAACGAAATAGTATCAAATTTCACTGCCGATGCATTTTTTTCGGGATCAGAATCATAAACACCATCAACACGTGTTCCTTTTAAGATAACATCTGCATTAATTTCGATTCCTCTTAAAACGGCAGCGGTATCAGTTGTAAAATATGGATTTCCGGTTCCGGCACCAAAAATTACGATTCTTCCTTTTTCAAGGTGACGATCTGCTCTTCTTTTAATGTATGGTTCTGCAATAGATTCCATTTTTAAAGCAGTCTGCAAACGTGTTTTCATTCCTTTGTCTTCAAGAGCACCCTGCAAAGCCATTCCGTTAATAACAGTAGCCAGCATACCCATATAATCGCCTTGTACTCTATCCATACCGGCACTTGCACCTGCAACGCCTCTAAAAATATTTCCTCCTCCTATAACAATAGCAATCTCTACTCCTTTATTGTGAATTTGCTTAATCTCTTCAGCATATTCGGCTAATCTTTTTGGGTCGATTCCGTATTGTAAATCACCCATTAAGGCTTCGCCACTTAGTTTTAGAAGAATTCTTTTATATTTCATGTGTTGTTGCGTTAATTTGTGCAAATATAGACATATTCTGATTTTTAAAAATAATGTTTTTAAAAAATTAATTTGTTCTTTTGAGTTTTAAGTTTAAGAACATTTATTTCTCTTCAATCTGATAAAAGTCATTCTTGCATCTTTTTAAAATTTGTATTTTTATCGTATCAAAACGAAAGAAATATGAAAAGTATTGTAGCCAAAGGATTATTCAACAGTCATTCTTATCCTGAGTACCGAAAATTAGTCACAGATTTATTATCACAAGGGAAATCAACCGGTAATGATCAATCAGAAAGTCTCACTCATTATACCAGTTTAAATGAAGCGAGAATGAACCGACTGGAAAAAACCATTAAAATTTCTGAAGACGTTATTTCGAAGCTGCAAAACTTAAACAATCATTATATCTGGCTTGTAATTTCTGAAGGCTGGTGTGGCGATGCGGCACAAATACTTCCGATACTTAATAAAATGGCTTTGGCATCTGATAAAAAAATAGATCTCAAGATTGTTTTAAGAGATGAAAATGACGAATTAATGAGCCAGTATTTAACAAATGGAGGAAAAGCAATCCCGAAAGTAATTGTAATTTGTAAAGAAGCCGGAATTGTTCGTGCTGATTGGGGACCAAGACCAAAAGGCGCCTCCGAATTAATGATTAACTATAAAAAGGAATTTGGCGTAATTGATGAAAAAATAAAAACCGATTTGCAATTGTGGTATTTGGCAGATAAAGGAATTTCTGTTCAGGAAGAACTGGTTCAGATTATGGAAAATATAAAATACAATAGGCTGTAAAACTGTCTATTTTAGGTAATATATTGATAATTAATGTCGTACCATCATAAAATTTATTAAAATATTTGGTTTTAATATAAAGTTTTGTATCTTAGTAATAAGAAAACCCACTTCTATTATTATTTTTTGATTTACTCTTATTGGTGTTTATTTAATGTTGAACTATTAAAAATCCACTATTATGAAAAAGTTATTCGAAAAATTTTACGATTTTTTTTCGAGATTATTGTTTGACGGAAAAAATGTACCACACTATTAATTTCCAAAACAATTAATTTAGGAGTTGGCACATTACAATAGCACTACCTTTTGTAATGTGTTTCTAATTTATTGGAGTTTCTCTAAATAAATTTCAATTCCATTTAAGAAAACTTACAAATCAAAATTCACGACAGATATTCCTAAGTTGATGCTGTTTATGCTTTTTTGATTATTGAGTATAATATCGTATTGGGCAGTTTCAATGAAAATAATAAAGTCATCAGAACCTATTCCAATTCTAAACTTTCTATATTCTCCATTTAGATTTCCACGCCCTAATGCAAATCCTTTTCCGTAACCGGCTTGCGCTGTAATTATGGTGTTTTCGCCTACTTTCGGACTTAAACCAAAATTTAAATATACAGGAACTGCTACAAATTTATCTTCCCATTTCCAGTCTATACCACTGTGAATTCCTAAAGTAATCCATTTTTTGTAATGAATTCCATATCCAATTTTTGATCCTAAACCATCAGGAACAAACCAATCCTTATTTTTTTGATCCGGATAATCTTCTGATTCATATCTTTCATTATTTCCGGCCAAAGATGCAGAAATATCAAATTGAAGATAAGTAAATTTTTTATTTTGTGCATTAACAGATAAACTAGCTAGTAAAATCATGATAAACACAAATAAAAATCTCTTCATACGATTTACGATTAGTTTTGCTGTAGGCTTTCTTCGAATAAAGTAATATCAATCGCATTTTTAACGTCGTAATCACCAATTTTAGTTCGGCGTAAAACAGTTAAGTGTGATCCTGAATTCATGGCTTTTCCAAAATCAAAAGCTAGTGAACGAATATAAGTACCTTTGCTGCAAACAACCCTAAAATCTATTTCAGGAAGTGCAATTCTTATAATTTCAAATTCGTGAATTGTGGTTTTTCTGCTTTCAATTTCTATCGTTTCTCCTGCTCGTGCGTGTTCGTATAAACGAACGCCATCTTTTTTAATAGCTGAAAAAATGGGTGGTTTCTGGTCAATTTCACCCAAAAATTGTTTTACCGTTTCGTGAATCAAAGCTTCGTCGATATGCGAAGTTGGAAAAGTCTGGTCGATTTCGGTTTCTAAATCATACGATGGAGTAGTGGCTCCGATGTAAAAAGTTCCGGTATATTCTTTGGCCTGACCCTGAAGTTCAGAAATTCTTTTAGTAAATTTTCCGGTACAAATCAATAATAAACCAGTTGCCAAAGGATCAAGTGTTCCCGCATGACCAATTTTGAACTTTTTAGGAAGCCCGACTTTATTGATTAAAAGGTATTTTAATTTATTGACAGCTTGAAACGAACTCCATTTTAAAGGTTTGTCAATCAATAAAACTTGTCCGTCTAAATATTCTTCAGTTGTCATTATATAATCGTAAGTGGGTGAATGAAAAAGTGAATCAATAACAAAATGATTCCGGCGATAATTCGGTAATAACCAAAAACTTTAAAACCGTTTTTAGTTAAAAAACCAATAAAGGTTTTAATTGCCAAAAGTGCTACAATAAAAGCAACCACATTTCCTATAATCAACAGATTAACCTGATCGTGCGATAATTCGAATCCGTCTTTATAATAGTCGTAGCATTTTTTTACTGTTGCTCCTAACATTGTAGGAACCGCTAAAAAGAATGAAAATTCAGCTGCTGTAGTTCTTGATAATTTTTGCGACATTCCGCCCACAATACTTGCACCACTTCTTGAAACTCCGGGAATCATGGCAATACATTGAAATAATCCAATTTTTAGTGCTTGTAAATAAGTAATTTCCTGAGATGTTTCTGCTGTATTTGGGTTGTTAAACCATTCGTCTACTTTTAATAAAATTAAACCTCCAATTAAAAGTGAAACAGCAACAGTAACCGGATTTTCTAATAAACCATCAATAAAATCACTCAATAATAAACCTAAAACAACGGCAGGAATAAACGCAACCAAAAGTTTAAAATAAAAATCAAGTGTTTGAAAAAAACGTTTGAAGTATAAAACAACTACCGAAAGTATCGCGCCAAGCTGAATAACAATCGTAAAAAGTTTGGTAAAGTCGTCGTGTGCAATTCCGAAAAAAGAAGAGGCAATAATCATGTGTCCAGTTGAAGAAACAGGTAAAAATTCTGTAATTCCTTCAATAATGGCAAGAACGATAGCTTGTAATGTATTCATTTAATTTAGATTGTTAGATTATTAGACTTCTTAGATGTCAGATTTTTAAAGAGAAGATCTAAAAATCTAAGTTGTCTAAGCAGTCTAAGAAAGTCTATTTAGATTTTTTGAAAATAGAATAAATCGTGATTCCAAAACCAATTAAAACAGTTGTTGGAGCTAAACGGATACGTCTAAAACTAAAAACATCTTCATTAAAAACATTCGGATTATCACTTCCTCCTCCAGACATTAAAATAAATCCTAATGCGATAACGCCAATTCCGATCAATAGAATTTTATAATTGATACCGTCAAAAAGGAATTCCTGTTTTTGTGGTTGTTGTTCTGTATTATTGTTGTTTTTCATTGCTATTTTTTTGTCAGCCTGAGCGTCCCGAAGCTTCGGGAGAAGGCGTTTTTATTTTAAAAAATCTAAAATCTAAAGTCAGAAATCTAAAATTAATAAAGATCGTCTGTTCTTAAATTTAGAAAACGTTGTGTTGCAAAGTGCGTGCTTACCCATGTAATCAGGATTCCTAAACCGAAAACGGCCAATAACACCAATCCTATTAAGATTTTGTCTTCTAAAATTCCTAATCCAGGGAAATTTGTTTCTACATAAAGTAAAAGTGCAATCAAGGCAACAATGGCTAATCCAGCGCCAAGGATTCCTAATTTTACGCTTCGCATAACAAATGGCTTACGAATAAACGATTTTGTAGCGCCCACCATTTGCATCGTTTTAATAATAAAACGATTAGAGTGAATCGATAAACGTAATGAACTATTGATTAATAAAACAGCAATTACGGTAAGGAAACCGCTGATAATCAAAATCCACATACTTACTTTTTTGATATTATCGTTTACCAGATTTACCAATTGTTTGTCATAAACAATATCTTCAATCATAGTGTTTTGACGTAATTTACTTTCAATTTTTAAGATACTGTCTCTTTCAACATAATCTGCTTTTAAATGAATATCAAAAGAATTCAATAATGGATTTTCTCCTAAGAAAGTAAGGAAATCTTCTCCGATAATATCAGTATGTTCTTTTGCAGCTTTTTCTTTGGTTACATAAACATATGATCTTGCAAAAGGAGCTCTTTTCAATTCAGTATTAAAAGCTTTTATTACACTATCATTGGCCTCGTTTTTTAAGAAAACCGTCATCGCGATTTTTTCCTTAAAGTCATCAGCCAGTTTTTTAGAATTGATAATGAATAATCCCAGTACTCCCAAAAGGAATAAAACCAGAAATACACTTAATACAACCGAAAAATAAGAGGAAATTAACCTGCGCTTTTGAAATTTATCAAAGTTAGAACTCATAGTATGCTTAAATTATGTGGTAAAAATAATAAAGTATTTCTTTATTTAAAGTTAATAACGACCAAAGTTTTGACTTTTGTACAATAAAGATACGATTCAGGATTTAATAAATCAAGAATTAAAAATCTTGCAAGCCGATTTAACCGTAAAGTTGTTTCTGTTTAATCTCGGCAAAATCGTAAAGTTTAGTTTGATTGTTTGTACGTCTCCAACGGTTGAAACCGTTGGCTATGTTTTAATGTTATAATTTTTATCTATCTATTCAGAACAGCCCGAGGTTTTAATCTTGGGAGACGTATTTTGATGAATTTTGCGTTGTGTTTCAGCGGTTGAAACCGCAGGCTATGTTTTAGTGTTGTATTTTTTTATTCAATATAGCCCGAGGTTTTAACCTCGGGAGACGTATTTTGATGAATTTTGCGTTGTGTTCCGGCGGTTGAAACCGCAGGCTATGTTTTAATGTTGTATTTTTTATCAATATAGTCCGAGGTTTTAACCTCGGGAGACGTATTTTGAAAGTCAACAGATAAAAAACTTAGCAACTTAGAATCTTAGCGTCTTAGAACCTTAGAAAGAACCTTAAAAAGTTTCCCAAACCAGAGACAAATAATATAATCCCCCAATGGACGGCCCGCCCAGAATAGAAGTATAAGGTTGATTTAAAAGATTGGTGGCTCCTAATTTTGCAGTAATTCCGGATTTTTGAAAATAATAATTGATTTGCGCATCCATAGACCAATAAGCGGGTACAGTTCCGGAAACTAAAAAAGAAACATAATCAAAATTGTTTTGATAACGTGCCGTCGCGCTCGCACCAAGATTTCGCCAGATATTATTGGCAATTAAAGTTCCGTTTACGTTAAATTCAGGAGTATTAAAACCATCTTCAAGACCGTCTTTATCGTCTGTTCTGTCCAATTTTGTGTAGGTTAGATTTGTTAAAGCCGTAAAAGTTTCATCAATTCTATATTTCAAACCTAAACTTCCGCCGTAATTGTAAATTTTACTTTTAGAATTTGTCCATAAACGGTAACGATTTTGGGTTGTTCTCGAATATAAAAGCGTTGGAATTTGTGTTTGATCTGTTGTATTAACAGTGCTGGCTTCCACCTGAGCAATAAAGTTTTTATAAGAGTTGTAATAAAAATCGGCATCAATAAAAAGATCTTTGTTTAATGCCATTCCCCTAAAACCAAATTCAAAAGATTTTACAAATTCAGGTTCCAGATAAGTGTACGGGTTTTTCTGAATCATGTTTTTGTTCTTTTCAATAGCTTGTGCCTGAGTTAAACCATTTGTGTTTACATCGGTGTTAACCTGCGCCTGAAATTTATCAATCGATGCTTTTGTATACGAATTCTCAAAAACACCATCAGACATAATCCTCAAACCGCCAACACGTTTTACACCTCCCGAATTTACATTCGAAAATCCTTCAAAAATACTCGGAAAACGATATCCGTTTTGGTACGATGCCCTGAAATTAATCGTTTCTTTTGGAGAATAAACCGCTGTAAACTGAGGGGTGAATTTTGCATCAAAATAATCAGATTTGTCCATTCTTATTGTGGCGCCCAAACGTAATTTGCTATTGAAAAAGTCTTTCGTTAACTGTGTAAAAGCCCCAGTTTTTTGATACGTTAAATTTTCAGTAGTACTTTTTGGGTTGATAAAATAATTTCCGTCAGGAACAATAATGTAGTTTCTATAATCGAAACCGCTTAATAATTTAGTATCGATTTTTTCGAAGAAAGAAACAAAAGCCTTATCCCAATTAATAAGCCCTTCGCCATGAACTAAAGTCGATTTTACGCGCAAAGCCGCACCAATATCCCAATTATTGATATCGATTAATTCTTTTTCTTTTGCTTCATACGCCGGAGTTCCCGGTTCAAAACGTCCCTGATCAGATTGTGATCTGGCCATTTTATGAGCGTCGGCAATACTTGCTCCGCCTGTAATAGCATTTTTATAAGAGGTTGAATAATCTGCAAACCATTTATCATCTGATTTATAAGCGCGATCCATGTTTTCTGCCAAAGAACGAAGGTTATATGAGTTTCCGGTATTTTCGGTTGTGGCGTATGCTTTTACCTGAAAAATAGGCGTGTGATAATCAACCGCAAATTGATTCAATGTGTAATCGTCTAATCGAAATCTGTTCGAACGCTGATAGATAGTATTAATCAATGCTGTTTTATAAGTAACAGAAAGTTCGTTTCCTTTTTTCGGACGAAAGTAAAAACCAACATCAGCTTTATAATTTTTAATGTCATAATCGGTAATATCCGTTTCGCGATATCCGGTTCTGGCAACAACATAATTTTTACCGTTTAAGTTTAAAGTTTTTCTGTTTGCCGATTCATTTCCGTAACCGTTTACTTCATCATAAGCCGGATTATCTGCGCCGGATAAATTGGTCGAAGCATTGGCATTTGGCGCCAAATCGGTTCTGTCATCGGCAACCCAATCTGTTCCGCCCGTAGTTGAAGCATTTATTTTGAAGGCAATTTTTTCATTGAAAGCTTTTGCAAATCTTAAATTAAACTGAGAATAAATTTTCGGTGAAAACCGATCAACATTGCCAACATGATTGACGCCCGTTAATTGCTGAATACTTACGCCCTGATATTCAAAAGGATTTTTGGTTTGAATATTTGCTAAACCGTTAATAGCGTTCATTCCGTACAAAGCCGCAGCCGTTCCCGGAATAATTTCGATTTTATCAATATCCAAATCATTTGCGCCGAGTGCATTTGCAATTGGCGCGCCCAAATGGGGTGCCTGATTGTCTATTCCGTCAACCAATTGCGCAAATCTTACGTTGGTCGAATTCGCAAAACCTCTTGTGTTTATTACTTTAAAACCCAAACTTGGCGTAATAATCTGAACTCCTTTTACATTTTCTAATGCTTCATAAATACTTAGAGAACCCATTTTTTTGGCTTCCGCCGATTTTAACTGCTCGATACTTATCGGCGAACGCATAATATTTTCAGATCGACGGGAAGCGGTAATTACAACTTCGTTTAAATCTTCTTTTTTGATGCTGTCCTGATCTTTTTTTGAATTTTGAGTTTGAGAAAAGCTTTTTAAACTTATCAAAAGCAGAAATGTGTAAAGGTTTAGTTTCATAAGAGAATAAAAAATTTCAGTATGTTTTAAAATGAACACTGATGGTTATAAAAAATGATTTTGGTTGTTTGATTTTTTTTTAAATGAATAATGTGTTTTAAAATTTTAAATTTTGGGTTTCTTTTAGGGCAAAATCCTTAATACGTTTTTCAATTTCATAAAAAACAACAATAGCTTTTTCACCTGCTTCGGTTAATTTTGCTCCGCCGCCGCCTTTTCCTCCAAGAAGTTTCTCTACCAGCGGATTTTCGGCACGCTGATTCATTTCTTCAACCAATTGCCACGCCTGACGATAGGACATTTTCATTTCTTTTGCCGCATTGGTAATAGATCCTGTTTTTCGAATATTCTCTAAAAGCCAGATTTTCCCAATTCCCAGAAATGGACCTTCAGTTTCTTCAATCCAAAGGCGAACTTCAACAGAATATTTTTTGCTATTACTCATTTTATTCTTTTAGTGATCTTACAAAAATAGCACTATTATTCTTTATTTGTGCTGGATTGAAATCCAGCCCTACAATATTGGTCGTTCCTCCGGAACTTTTCTTCATGATTCAGAAAACGCAATTTATCTAAGTATAAAAACACGAATATAAGTATATTTACGTAATTAAAAATAAGTAATGTGTTTTTTTATTTGTTTGTCAACGAAATAGCTTTGGTACAATCTACAATAAATGTAAATTTGCGATCTTAATTCGGTGACAAACCTTTGAATCTTTGTCACTCTGAACCTTTGAACCTTAAAAGAGAATGAAATACAATCCAAACGAAATCGAAGAAAAATGGCAAAAATATTGGGCTAAAAACCAAACTTTTGCTGCATCAAACAATTCTGAAAAACCGAAGCATTACGTGTTAGACATGTTTCCTTATCCATCTGGAGCGGGATTACACGTTGGGCATCCGCTGGGTTACATTGCTTCAGATGTATATTCTCGTTTCAAAAGACATCAGGGTTTCAATGTTTTGCACCCAATGGGTTATGACAGTTTTGGTTTGCCGGCAGAGCAATATGCGATTCAGACAGGACAGCGTCCCGAAGATACAACACGCGTAAATATTGACGGTGGAGTGGATAAAGAAGGAAAACAAATTGCCGGATACAGAAAACAATTAGATAAAATCGGGTTTTCATTTGACTGGGCGCGTGAAGTACGTACCTCAAATCCTGATTATTACAAACATACACAATGGATTTTTATTCAGTTATTTAATTCATGGTACAATAAAGAAACAAACAGAGCCGAAGATATTTCGACTTTGACAGCTATTTTCGAAAAAGAAGGAAATGCAGAAGTAAATGCCGTATCTGATGATAATATTCAAAGTTTTTCGTCAAGCGAATGGAAAGCGTTTTCAGCAGATGAGCAGGAAAAAATATTGTTGCAATACAGATTAACGTATTTGGCAGAAACCGAAGTAAACTGGTGTCCTGGTTTAGGAACTGTTTTAGCAAATGACGAAATCGTAAACGGAGTTTCTGAGCGTGGTGGATATCCTGTAATTCGTAAAAAAATGACCCAATGGAGCATGCGAATTTCTGCTTATGCAGAACGTTTGTTGCAAGGTTTAAATGATATCGACTGGAGTGAATCTATAAAAGAATCACAAAGAAACTGGATCGGAAAATCGGTTGGTGCAATGGTTTCTTTCAACGTGAAAAATCATGATGAAGTAATCGACGTATTTACAACTCGTCCTGATACTATTTTTGGCGTAACTTTTATGACTTTGGCACCAGAACACGATTTGGTGGCTAAAATTGTAACCGCAGATCAAAAAAATGCTGTTGATGCGTATATCGAAAAAACAGCAAAACGTTCTGAGCGTGAGCGTATGGCCGATGTAAAAACCATTTCGGGAGTATTTACCGGAGCTTATGCAGAACATCCTTTTACGAAAGAACCAATTCCAGTTTGGATTGGAGATTATGTTTTGGCAGGTTACGGAACTGGCGCAGTAATGGCGGTTCCTTGTGGAGACGAAAGAGATTATGCTTTTGCAAATTTCTTTAAAGGTCAAAACGGAATGCCGGAAATTAAGAATATTTTTAATAAAGATATTTCAGAAGCTGCTTTTGGAGCCAAAGAAGGATTTGAATTAATAGATTCTGATTTCCTAAACGGATTAAATTATAAAACAGGAACTCAAAAAGTAATTGCCGAATTAGAAGCGATAAATCAAGGAAGCGGAAAAACAAATTACCGTTTGCGTGATGCAGTTTTCTCTCGTCAGCGTTATTGGGGAGAACCTTTCCCGGTTTATTATGTAAACGGACTTCCAAAAATGATCGCTACAGAACATTTGCCGATTATTTTGCCGGAAGTAGAGAAATATTTACCAACCGAAGATGGTTTGCCTCCATTAGGAAACGCAACAATTTGGGCTTGGGATACAAAAAACAACGAAGTTGTTAATACTGATTTGGTCGATAATTTCGAAATTTTCCCTCTTGAACTAAACACCATGCCGGGTTGGGCGGGAAGTTCATGGTATTGGATGCGTTACATGGATGCACACAGCGAGGATAGATTTGCAAGCAAAGAAGCGTTAGCCTATTGGGAAAGTGTCGATTTATACATTGGCGGAAGCGAACACGCAACCGGACACTTACTATATTCTCGTTTTTGGAATAAATTCTTAAAAGACAAAGGTTTCGCTCCAACGGAAGAACCATTCAAGAAACTGATTAATCAGGGAATGATTTTGGGAACTAGTGCGTTTGTTTATGTGTCTAGAGAAAACGACAAAATTCGTATGATTTCCCAATCTGAATATAATAGAAGTTTAGAAGAATCTAAATCGAAATTTACAGATGAGGAAATCGGTAAATTTGATGAAGGAGATTTAGAAGATTTTTCGGAAGGATTATTAAGTGGACAAATTCCTTTTGCAATTGTACAGCGAATTCACGTTGACGTGTCTTTAGTGAATTCGTCTAATGAATTAAATATCGATAGCTTCAAAAATCATCCTTTGTATTCTGATTATGCAAAAGCTGAATTTATCACAGATGATAACGGAAAATACATTGTTGGTCGTGAAGTCGAAAAAATGTCGAAATCAAAATACAATGTGGTAACTCCGGATGATATTTGTGCAGAATACGGAGCTGATACATTACGTTTATACGAAATGTTTTTAGGCCCGTTAGAGCAGGCAAAACCTTGGAATACTGCAGGAATTTCGGGAGTTTTTGGTTTCCTTAAAAAATTATGGAGATTGTATTTTGATGAAAATAACGGTTTAATCGTAAACAACGACGAACCTACAAAACACAACTTAAAATCGTTGCACAAAACGATCAAAAAAGTAGCAGAAGATATCGAGAGTTTTTCTTTCAATACTTCGGTTTCTCAATTTATGATTTGTGTGAATGAATTGTCAACTCAAAATTGTCATTCAAGAGCGATTTTAGAACCATTAGCGATTTTGGTTTCGCCTTACGCACCGCATATTGCTGAAGAATTATGGTCGCAATTAGGAAATAAAGATTCTATTTCGACAGTTGCTTTTCCTGTTTTTGATGCGAAGCACTTAGTTGAAACGAATAAAGAATATCCGGTTTCTTTCAACGGAAAAATGCGTTTCACAATCGAATTGCCTTTGGATTTAACCGCGGCGCAAATCGAAGAAATCATCATGAAAGATGAAAGAACATTAAAACAACTTGATGGAAGAATCCCAAATAAAGTGATTATTGTTCCTGGAAAGATCATCAATTTGGTTGGTTAACCAGATTTAAATTCCAATATAAAATTCCAAATTCCAATTTTACGATTGGGGTTTGGGATTTTTTTTTGTAGTAATTTTTTCTGCCACGAATTACACGAATTTTCGCGAATTTTATTTGTGTTAATTCGTGTAATTCGTGGCAAAACTTCACCATGCTTCAATTGGAATTTGGAATTTTTTATTGAAATTTTCATTTCAGTTGTAACATTTTAATAGTTCTCGTATCAAAAGGACGGATCCGATTATTTATCAACTTAAAATTATTTAAAATGAAAAATTATATTTTAATTATCGCCCTTTTATTTTCGAAATGGTATTTAAACCAATTAAGCAATTTTATAAAAGCATAAAATGAAATTCGAAGATATCTATAAAGCATATTGGGATCGAATATTCAGGCTTTGTATGGGGTTTGTTAACGATTATGATATTGCGCAGGATCTGGCTCAGGAAACCTTTATTATTGTCTGGCAAAAACTCGAAACTTTTAGAAACGAATCGGGCATAGGAACCTGGATTTTCAGGATCGCTTCTAATAATTGTTTGAGGCAGATTGAGAGGCAGAAACGTTTTCCGAAATCGGCATTACCACTTCATCTTACTGAGGAAAAGCAATATTCATTAGAACCACAAATTCAGTTTTTATATAAATGCATTGCTGAATTGCCCGAAACCGACCGTATTATTATTTCACTTGAACTTGAAGATGTAAAACAATCAGAAATAGCTAAAATCGTAGGGCTTTCGGAAACCAATACAAGAGTGAAAATTCATAGAATTAAAGAAAAACTGACTGAAAAATTCAAAGAAAATGGACAGCAATAATATAGATTTTAAAGATTTATGGAAAAAACAAACCGTAAATCAACCGAACATAGAAGATTTACTGGCAAGATTAAAACAGTTTAAAAAAACAGCTTTGCGCAGTTTATGGATCACTAATATCCTGCTTTTTGCAACATGTACTTTTATTATTTTTATCTGGTATTTTTATCAGCCTGATTTGATCTCGACTAAAATTGGAATTGTTCTAACGGTTTTAGCAATGCTTATTTATCTGATTGTTTATAACAGGTTATTATCCACTTATAAAAATATAGACGCAACCCAAACCAATCAGCAATATTTGCAGAAACTCATTTTAATTAAAAGAAAACAACAATTTTTGCAATCCCGAATTTTAAGCTTATACTTTATTCTATTAAGTATAGGAATAAGTTTGTATATGTATGAATACGCATCAAAAATGAGTTCGTTTTTTAGTGTTTTAACGTATGTGATGTTGTTTTTATGGATAGGATTTGCCTGGTTTTATTTGAGGCCAAAGGAAATCAAAAAACAAGAAACCAAATTAAATAGTCTGATAGAAAAATTTGAAGAAGTCAATAAGCAATTAGAAATTTAATTTGATAAAAAAATCGGTTTGTAAATTTTACAAACCGATTTTTTTATCAAATTAAATTTCTAACCTCTGATTCTTATCTCGGAAATACATAAGTGTTTGGATGTACTACAATAATTCCGTCTGAATTTGCCGTTCCGGTTAATTCAGAAACCACTTTTCCTCCCACATAAATTTTAGCCGTTACCGTTTGTCCTGCAACACCGCCAAGACCGCTTGTGTGTACTAAAGCTCCGTCTGAACCCGCGTCAGCAGTAAATTCTTTTGTCCATGGCAATGCAGGAACATCTTCAATAAGCGGAGCACCACTTTTTTCCATATAAGTTACATCAAGTTCACCCGTAAAATTTCCTGTTATTTCATATTTTACATCTCTTGATGCTGTTACTGGTCCAGAGTTGTTATCATCGTCGCTGCTGCATGAAACTGCTGTAAAAGCAAGTGTTAATACAAGCACTGCTGTTTTAAAAATTGATTTCATAATAAATTCTTTAATAATTAATATTCATTTAAAACAAAATTACAGGCTTGAAAAACAGTTGGCAATACCTGATAAAATGTATTTTTTATTACCTGATATCAGGTAAAAGCAACTGAATGTTTTTTGAAACACTTTTTAATTTAATAAATTTGAATAAATACCACTTTATGAAGAAAATCTGCTTTTTGACGCTTTTTTTATTTTTATCTGCCTTTGCACATTCACAAGTTATTCTTTCTTTAGATGATGATACCGTTTACATAGACAGTATTGCAAAAGTGACCAGAAACACAAAATCTGATAGTATAAAATGTCTTTACAGTTTTAAATTATCAAGATTGTTTTTGATGGTTCAGAATGTTGAAAAATCCAAAGAATATTTAAATCAGGCCAATAGACTAAAATCAGGATTTCCCTTTTTGAAGGATGCTTCGATTTATTATAATTCCTATAGTTTTATTGAAAAAGGCGATATCATAGGTTTCGAAAAAACATTATTAGAAGCCAATGCCAAATTAAAACAATACAATAATACAGAAGCTTTTAGACTTCGCGCGATCCTGTTGCAGAATTATGGCATTATGCAACAGCGAAAAAATAACGAAAAGGGGTATATGAAATTATTGGTCAATGAAGCCATTCCCCTTGCAAAGAAGAGCGGCGATTATGAACTGATAAGCGGCTTGTATAAAGCGGTTGCTATTATTTTTATGAATAATAACGAACGCCAAAAAGCAAGTGAATATTTGGATGAAGCACAGAATTATATCGAAAAAGCAACCAAACGATCTCCTACATTGGCAGAATCTAAAATGGAGACTTATATTATCAATGCCGAAAATTTAGTAGAATTAAAACATTTTTATGATGCTAAAAAAGTACTTGATAAAGCCTTTTTTACACTCAAAAAATTTCCTGAATCCAATCTAAACGATTCTTATTTTTATTCTGAAGGAATATATTATGCCAAACAGAACAAATACACACAAGCTCTGGCGAGTTATGAAAAAGGAATAAAATCTGCCAACAATCATCAAAATGCAATTGCCTTAAACAGGTTGAAATTTGCGGAATATGAAATGCTTTTTAAGCTAAAGGAATATGAAAAAGCTAAAAACAACTTGGAATATCTTTTAGAGAATACGCCGTTTATTGTAGATAAAAAGAACTATTACAACGAATTGTCTAAAGTTTACAGTGCTGTTAAAAATTATGATAAAGCTTATTTTTATGCCAATAAATATAATGTTGTAAACGACAGTTTAAACAATACAAAATTTCAAAAAGAAATTGTAGAACTCGAAGCAAAGTACAAAAAAGCCGAAAATGAGAAAAAGATAACGGCTCTTCAATCGCAAAATGAAAAAGCGGCATTATTGGTTTATAACAATCGGTTGAATTCTTTTCTGTTTGCTGTATTGTCAGTTTTATTATTTCTGATTGTTTTGTTTTTGTGGATTTTGAATAAAAACCAAAAGAAGCTGAGTTTTCAAAAAGAGATTAATCACCAGCAGGAATTGACGGCACTTGAAAATCAGCAGAAATTATCAGTTTCAAATGCCTTAATCGAAGGTGAAGAAGTAGAGAGAAAACGAATTGCGCGAGATTTGCATGACGGACTTGGAAGTATGCTTTCGGGATTGAAAATTCATTTAAAATTGGCAGAAAAAGATAATGTAAGTACGACAGAAGTAACGACTTTACTGGATAATTCGATCAAAGAACTCCGCAATATTTCTCAAAACTTAATGCCCGAAAGTTTGCTGAAACTAAGTTTAGAACATGCTTTGCGTGATTTGTGCATGGCAAATTCAAACACAATAACAAATGTTGAATTTCAGTATTTGATTAACAAATCGAACTTGTCTAAAAACCATCAAATTTTTATTTATCGCATTATTCAGGAATTATTGAATAATGCTTTAAAGTATGCAAATGCATCAGAGATTCTGGTTTCATGTTCTCAAAATAAGGAAACTTTTTTTATAACGGTCGAAGATAACGGAGTTGGATTTAACGTTTCGGAAAGAAGTAATACCGGAATGGGCTTAAGAAATATAAAAAACCGTGTAGAGTTTTTAAACGGGAAATTAGAAATTGAAAGCATAATTAATAAAGGAACTTCGGCCTATATTGAGCTGAAGGTAAAAAACGAAATGCTAAATGACTAGAAAATATAAAACAGTAATTGTAGATGACCATCCGATTGTGATTTCCGGAATTTCGGGTTTACTGTCAGATTTTCAGATTGTTGAGGTCGTGGAGAAATTGCAGTCAGGCGTTGCGCTTTTAGATTATATCGAAACAAATGAAGTAGACCTGGTTTTAATGGATATTTTTTTGCCAGTGATAAACGGAATTGATCTTTGTAAAACCATCAAACAAAAATATCCTAAAATAATTATTATCGGGATGAGTAGCCAGTCAGAGAGAAGTCTGGTTATGCAATTTGTTCAAAATGGAGGAAATGGTTATATTTTAAAAAGTGCTTCTTTTGATGAATTTAAAAATTGCATTCATAAAGCAATTGATGGCGAAATTGTCTTTAGCGATGAGGTTCGGGCAGTTATAAGTCAGCCACAATCTGAAGATTTAGATCGAATCCCGAGTCTTAGCCGTCGGGAAAAAGACATTACTTTATTGCTCTCAAAAGGCAAATCAACTCAGGAAATTGCCGATGAATTGTTCTTGAGTTTTTTGACCGTACAAACGCACCGACGCAATATTCTTCAAAAATATAAAGTAAAAAATGTGGCCGAATTAATTACTTTCCTTCTGAAGAACAATCTTTTAAATTAACAAAATCTTCTGAATGCCAAAATGACATTTTTTGAAATTGGTTCGTAAATTGCTGTTTGTTTTGTAACTTTAAATTTCAATCAAAAAATCAAAAAAAATGGGAAGTGGATATTTAATTATTGCTGGTGCAATTATGTTATTCAGCTGGTTGGTTAGTTCAAAATTAAAAAGCAAGTTCGAATTATACTCTAAACTGCAACTTCGAAATGGAATGAGCGGTGCAGAAATTGCCGAGAAAATGTTGGCAGATAATGGTATTAGAGACGTTCGCGTTATCTCGACTCCGGGGCAGTTAACAGATCATTATAATCCGAGTGATAAAACTGTTAATCTAAGCGAAGCAGTTTATAATCATCGTAATGCGGCGGCAGCGGCTGTTGCGGCACACGAATGTGGTCATGCCGTGCAGCACTCTATTGGATACGAATGGTTAACCATGCGTTCGAAATTAGTGCCAATTGTAAGCGTCGCCTCAAATTATGTACAATGGATTTTGATTGCAGGAATCCTGATGATTAGAACTTTTCCTCAATTGTTATTGATAGGAATAATCATTTTTGCGGCAACAACCTTGTTTTCGATTATTACTTTGCCTGTAGAGTACGATGCAAGTAACAGAGCGCTTGCCTGGTTAGAAAATAAACACATGCTGACACAAGAAGAGCAGGCTGGAGCAAAAGATGCCTTAAAATGGGCTGCAAGAACTTATGTAGTAGCAGCAATCGGATCAATCGCAACGTTGTTGTACTATATCTCTATTTATTCCGGAAGCAGGAGGAATTAATGTGGTAATGAGATAATTAGTCAATTAGATAATTAATAACAAAAACCCGATTAGTTTAAACTAATCGGGTTTTTGTTATTTTGAAACAATAGACAATTGTTTATTAAGCATTTTAAGAATTATCTAATTAACTAATTATCTAATTGGCACATTTAAAGTTGAATCTGTCTATCAATCTGCTGATCGAGTGAAATAAATGTTTCTGTTCTTGAAACTCCTTCAATAGCCTGGATTTTTGTGTTTAAAAGCTGCATCAAATGTTCGTTGTCACGACAAATTATTTTGATCAAAACCGACCAGTTTCCGGTGGTATAATGACATTCTAAAACTTCGGGAATTTTTTTTAAATCTTTTACAGCTTCTGAGTTTCGGGAAGCTTTGTCCAGATAAACGCCAACAAATGCCATTGTGTTGTAACCTAAAACTTTTGGGTTAACAGTAAATTTCGATCCTGAAATTACACCCGATTGTTCCAGTTTTTTTAAACGCTGATGAATCGCCGCTCCAGAAATCCCAATTTTATTAGCAATTTGTAAAATAGGTTTTCGGGCATCATCCATTAAATAGCGAAGTATTTCTTTGTCGATGCCGTCAATTTCGATTAAAAGAGAATTGATTTTCATGAGAGTTGTGGTTTGAAACTAATATTGGTTTTTTGGTTTTAAATAGAAATCAAATTTAAGGATTAAAGTTTTAATTGAATAGAAAATTGTTGTTTTAAATCTTTGTCAAAGTTTTAAACTTTGACAAAGATGCGCGCAAAGTGTATATCCACATTTTTTGTCATCCCGAGGAACGAGGGATCTCCACGAGTAGCTCGACAAAGATTGGCAACTTACTTTACGGAGTTTCTTGTGGAGATCCCTCGTTCCTCGGGATGACAAAATTGTGTTTAAATCTTAGTCCGAAACACTCAAAATAGTCTAAAAACAAAAAATTCCAAATCCCAACAAGAAGGTTGGAATTTGGAATTTATAATTTGGAATTTTTATTTAAAAAGGATTATTTTCCTTTGTTTGCTTCGCTAATGTATTTTTCTAAAGCCATTGTCATAGAAGGCGTTTCAGGAGTTGGAGCAAGAATATCGATTCTTAAACCATAATCTAAAGCTTCTTTTTGAGTTGTGCTTCCAAAAACAGCAATTCTGGTATTGTTTTGTTTAAAATCAGGGAAGTTTTTGAACAATGATTTAATTCCGGTTGGACTAAAAAATGCTAAAACATCATAATAAACATCTGCTAAATCAGACAAATCACTCATTACTGTTTTGTAAAAAACAGCTTGCGTCCAGTCTACTTTTAAACCATTTAAGGTAATAGGCGCGTCAGCATTTAACTGATCTGATGCCGGAAGCAGGAATTTTTCGTCTTTGTATTTTTTAATTAATGGAGATAAATCAGCAAAATCTTTAGCACCTACATAAATTTTTCGCTTTCTGTACACTACATATTTCTGCAGGTAAAACGCAACTGCTTCAGATTGACAAAAATATTTCAATCCTTCAGGAACTTTGTAGCGCATTTCGTCTGCTACTCTGAAAAAATGATCTACAGCATTTCTGCTTGTCAAAATAATCGCAGTGTAATGATTAAGGTCGATTTTTTGTAATCGAATCTCTTTTGCGTTAACCCCTTCCACATGAATAAATGGTCTGAAATCAATTTTTATTTTGTGTTTTTGTTGGAGCTCAAAGTAAGGAGAATTTTCCACTTTAGGTTCAGGCTGTGACACCAAAATTGTTTTCACTTTCATATTATAAACATTTACTAAGCCACCTCTTTTGTTATCCAATAATACATGAAATAATAAGGGGCTATTTCAAGAGCGCAAAGATATAAAATAAAATAAAATAACTTACCGATTATTATATTTTGATACGTTTTAATTGAAATAAAGTAGGAAAATAGACTTATACATAGCGAAACGCCTATTATTACTAGCGGGACAATCTTCGGAATATTGTCATAATAGAACAAAACTGCGTTAAAAGGCAGTATTAAAACACCAATGTAAGTCCTGTAAGTCGCTTTTTGTAGATTGAAAAGGCTTACAAATTCATCAATATTGAAAGAAGTTGCAACGATTTTTTCGATTAAAAATTTCCCCAGAATAAAATAAAGTAAAAATGTAGCGATCTGAATGTACAAGATCCAATCTGTTTTTGAAGCATATCCAAAAATATGCAGCGTAAGCAAAATGAAAAATGAAAACGACAGAATTTGAACAAAAAACAGCCCAACAATAAAGCTGCCTTTCAGGTTGCTGGTGTCGCGATAAATTTTTGCATATTTATCAGAAAAAATAAGTTTGCTAAACTCACTAAATCTTGTTTCGTAAGTCGATTTAGTTATAGCAACGAGAGCAAAGGCCACCACAAATAAAAGTGTTGCCCAATCTTTGTTCTCTAGAATTCTGGGTTGAAGATGTTCAATCATAGCGTTACAAAATTAGTAATTTTTTGTATCAATACTTTTATTATAAATTTATTATGAATGAAATGGCATAAAAAGTTTACTTTTGCCATGAAATTGCCAAGAAAAATGAATGATAGTATTGTCATAATTCCCACTTATAACGAAATTGAAAACATAGAAAGTATAATAAGAGCCGTACTTTCACAACATAAACCTTTTCATCTTTTAATTATTGATGATAATTCTCCCGATCATACTGCAAACAAGGTGATTGCATTGCAGGAAGAATTTCCGGGCAGATTATTTTTAGAACAAAGAGCCAAAAAATCAGGTTTAGGAACAGCTTATGTTCATGGTTTTAAATGGGCTTTGGAACGCAAATATGATTACATTTTTGAGATGGATGCCGATTTTTCGCATAACCCGAATGATCTTGAAAAATTGTATGATGCCTGCCATTTTGGTGGTGCCGATTTATCAATTGGTTCTCGTTATGTAACAGGTGTAAATGTGGTAAACTGGCCTTTAAGTCGTGTATTAATGTCTTACTTTGCTTCGGTATATGTGAAATTTATTACCGGAATGAAAATTCATGATGCCACAGCTGGTTTTGTTTGTTATAAAAGAGAAGTTTTAGAGAAAATAAATCTCAATAAAATAAAATTTGTTGGTTATGCGTTTCAGATTGAAATGAAGTACAGAACCTATTGTGCTAAATTTGAAATTACCGAAGTTCCTATTATTTTTACAGACAGAACAAAAGGAGTTTCAAAAATGAGCAATGCCATTATTAAAGAAGCTATTCTTGGGGTAATTTCACTTCGATTAAAAAAATTAATCAATACATTATAATACCACGGTCATGAATAGGATTTTAATAAAGAATGCTAAAATTGTAAACGAAGGGTCTATTTTTGAAGGTGATGTCTTGATCGAGAACGACTTAATTGTTGAAGTTGCAGATAGTATCAGCCTAAAAACTTCAGATTGTATTGTGATAGATGCCGAAGGAAATTATTTAATGCCGGGTGCAATTGATGATCAGGTACATTTTAGAGAACCGGGATTAACACATAAAGGAGATATAGAATCAGAATCAAGAGCTGCAGTTGCGGGCGGAATCACTTCTTTTATCGAACAGCCAAACACGGTTCCTAATGCAGTTACTCAGGAAATTTTAGAAGAAAAATATCAAATTGCTGCCGTAAAATCATTTGCGAATTATTCGTTTATGATGGGTGCAACCAATGATAATCTGGAAGAAGTTTTAAAGACCAATCCAAGAAACGTTGCCGGAATCAAAATCTTTTTAGGTTCTTCAACGGGAAATATGCTTGTAGATAACGAAGCAACTTTAGAAAAAATATTTTCCAGCACGCCGATGTTGATTGCGGTTCATTGTGAAGATGAAGCGACAATTAAAAATAATCTTGCCCTTTTTAAAGAACAATACGGTGATGATGTTCCGGTAACGGCGCACCACTTAATTCGTAGTGCAGAAGCCTGTTATATTTCGTCTTCAAAAGCAGTGGCTTTGGCGAAAAAAACCGGAGCGCGTTTGCATATTTTCCATCTTTCTACAGCGAAGGAAATGGAATTGTTTACGAATAAAATTGCATTAGAAGATAAAAAAATCACAGCTGAGGTTTGTGTACATCACCTTTGGTTTACCGATGAAGATTATAAAACAAAAGGAAATTTCATTAAATGGAATCCTGCTGTAAAAACTGCCGAAGACAGAAAAGAACTTTGGAAAGCTTTGAATGACGGTCGAATTGATGTTATTGCAACAGATCACGCTCCGCATACAAAAGAAGAAAAAAGTCAATCCTATTTAAATGCTCCTTCAGGCGGACCATTAGTGCAGCATGCTGTTGTGGCAATGTTTGAAGCGCATCACCAAGGAAAAATTTCTGTTGAAAAAATCGTAGAGAAAATGTGCCACAATCCGGCTAAAATTTTCAAAATCGAAAAAAGAGGTTTTGTAAAAGAAGGTTATTTTGCTGATTTGGTAATTGTAAACCCGAGTTTGCCGTGGAGTGTAAAATCAGAAAATATCTTATCAAAATGTGGCTGGTCTCCTTTTGAAAACTTTACTTTTAAATCGAGGATTACCCATACGTTTGTAAACGGCGAATTGGTTTATAACAATTTTAAAGTGAAAGACGTTCGCAACGGAAAAAGATTATTGTTTGACAGATAAAATAGGAAGATGAAGAATTTTGTAATTATAATATTGGTTTTATTTTTTGCTGTAAGTTGTAAAAAAGAGCTTGTAAAAGAGCCTAAACGACTTATTGAGAAAGGAAAAATGATTGATATTATGTATGATTTATCTGTTTTGGATGCCATAAAATATCACAATCCATTATCCTTAGATTCACTTGATGCTAGTCCGAAGCGATTTATTCTTCAAAAATATAAAGTAGACAGTCTACAATTTGCGCAAAGTAATATGTACTATGCGTCAGATTATGAGAGCTATAAAGATATGTTTGATCAAATTGCGAAACGATTAGAAAAGAATCAGAAAAAAGCAGATTCACTGTTTAAGATCGAAGAGAAGAAAGCAGCAAAAGCAAACAAAAATAAGAAAGGCAAAACAACAGGACCAGCTCCTAAACTTAATGAAACTCAACCTGCCCGAAAAATTAATGTTGATTCTATACGAAGAGCAATAAGACAGACAAAAAGATAATTATAACTTCGATACTTCTTTAATGTATTGATGTACATCTAAAAAAACCGTTCCCAGAGCGGTTTTTATTTTTTCATTTGAATACAAATTTTTCGAATAAGAGGCTTTCGCTGTTGCTTTTGTTAAACGTCTTTTTTGGAAAAATAAAGTCGAGAATATTTTGCCTGCAATCCAAAGAAAATTCATGAAAAACGGAGTTGCATGAATACTTGGTTTTTTTACTTTTAAGACTTCTGCAATTGTGTTTAGAATATCCCTAAAAACAATATTGTCTGCAATTAAGGTAAAACGTTCATTTTTGATTGTGCTTTTCATTAGTTCGTAAGCAATTCTCACTACATCATTTATAGCAACAAATCCTGTATTTCCAAGAGTATAAAACGAAAGACCGTTTGCCACTTTTACGTATAGCTCAGCGCTTCCCTGTTCACATTTTTTTGTTTTTGGGATTGGTCCTAAAATTACGCCCGGATTAATAATGATAATATCCAGTCCTTCCTGAACGCCTCTCCAGACTTCCATTTCGGCGCCATATTTTGAAATAGCGTAATCGCTGTGAGGTTTTTCAGGATTCCAGTCGGTTTCTTCTGTAATATAGGTTTCATGTGGTGGTAAATCTCCCAAAGAGGCAATTGAGCTTACAAAGCAGAATTTTTTGATTCCTTTGGCCAACGAAAAATTAACCATATTGGCAGTTCCTTCGATATTGGTTTTTCGAAGTGCATCTTCGTCTTTAGGATCAAAAGAAATTAAAGCGGCACAATGGTAAACGTATTCAATGTCGATAAAAGCAATTTCTAGAGAAGGAACATCTAAAATATCGGCTTCAAGCCAATTGATTTTTTCGAATAAATCTCCTTTTTTATACAATTCAAAAACCGATTTTGTTTTTTGAATGTTGTTCTGGTTTCTGTAAATAGCCCGGACATTTTCTCCATTTTCGATTAAATGAAGCAATAAATGCGCGCCAACTAAACCTGTTCCTCCAGTTACTAATACCATTTTGTAAAGATAAGTTTTTGCTTTTTTGCCACAAAGGCTCAAAGCCACAAAGTTTTTTTGTTTTTAATAATATTTGCGCCTTTGTGCCTTAGTGGCATAAGTTTTTGCCATTGCCATTACCATTGATTATATTTGCGCAAAATATTTTAAAAATGAAGAATCTAGTTGAAGAATTAAAATGGCGCGGTTTATACCATGATAGCATGCCAGGAACGGAAGAACAATTGCTAAAAGAGGTAACGGCGGCATATATTGGTTTTGATCCAACGGCAGATTCACTGCATATTGGCAGTATGGTTCAGATTATTTTATTGGTTCATTTAAAGAATTTTGGTCATCAGCCTGTTGCTTTGGTTGGTGGTGCAACCGGAATGATTGGTGATCCTTCCGGAAAATCTGACGAAAGAAATTTGTTGAACGAAGAAACTTTGGCTAAAAACGTTGCCGGAATCAAAAGTGTTCTGTCTCGTTTCTTAGACTTTAATTCAAAAGAACCAAACGCTCCAATTATGGTAAATAACTATGATTGGATGAAAGAATTCTCGTTTATTGATTTTGCCCGTGAAGTTGGAAAACGTATTACGGTAAACTATATGATGGCGAAGGATTCTGTTAAAAAGAGAATTAACGGAGAAGGGGAAGGGATGTCTTTCACAGAATTTACATATCAATTAATTCAGGGATACGATTTTTATCATTTATATAAAAACAACAACTGCCTTTTGCAAATGGGAGGTTCTGACCAATGGGGTAATATTACCACAGGTACAGAATTAGTTCGCAGAATGGGAGGAGAAAATGCTAAAGCGTTTGCTTTAACAACTCCTTTAATCACAAAAGCAGATGGATCTAAATTTGGAAAATCTGAAGGAGGAAATGTTTGGTTGGATGCTGATAAAACTTCAGTATATAAATTTTACCAATTTTGGGTAAATGCTACTGATGCTGATGCTGAAAAATATATTAAAATCTTTACTTTTTTAGATAAAGAAACTATTGATGCTTTAATCGAAGAGCATAAAGCAGCTCCGCATTTAAGAGTTTTACAAAAGAAACTGGCTGAAGAAATTACGATTTTTGTTCATAGTAAAGAAGAATTAGAAAAAGCAATTCAGGCTTCGAATATTTTATTTGGAAATTCTACTTCAGAGGATTTGAAACAATTGGATGAAACGACTTTCTTAGAAGTTTTTGACGGAGTTCCTCAAGCTGAAATTGCAAAAGCAGATCTTGAAAACGGATTGGACATTGTTTCTGTTTTAAACGAAAAAACAGGTTTCTTTAAATCAAACGGAGAAGCGAGAAGAGCCTTAACAGCGAATTCAATTTCTGTAAACAGAGAAAAAATCAAAGAAGATTTTGTTTTGACTGCAAATGATTTGATTAATAATCAGTTTGTGTTATTACAAAGCGGAAAGAAGAATTATTTTGTGATTAGAGTGGTTTAAAATTGTTTAATCGTGTAATTGTTTAATCGGTTGTAAAGCGAATAAACGATTTAACAAATCAACGATTAACCTTTTTTACAAAACCATTAAATTACATCCACGAATATCAGAATTATCAAAACGTCCCAATACCTCAAAAGAGTTGTTGGGATTTTTTTTGCCTAAATCCTGAGTGGCAATAAAAGAGCATGAATTGATATTGGCCAAATCAATAACGTTAATTCCGCCTGTTTTTCCATTATTTACGTAAGTAAGCGCATCTTCGGGATCGCGAACTAAAATATGCATCCATGACGGACATTCGAAAACGCCTTCGCCTAAAGAATAGGCTTGCGCCAGAAGTTCGGTCATTCCGTATTCTGAATGAATTGCCGAAACACCAAAGCCTTTGCAAAGCTGTTCATGAAGTTCTTCGCGAATCATTTCTTTACGTTTGCCTTTCATTCCTCCGGTTTCCATAATAATGGTATTTTGAAGGTTGAATTGATGTTTTTCTATCAAATCTAATAAAGCATAAGTAACACCAATTAAAATAACATTTTGTCCTGATTCGTCTAAAGCCGTCAGTTTTTTAATTAAGTCGTCGTGATTGTGTAAATAAAAGCCGCTTTCGGGCTGATTGGATAGTTTTATTAAGTCTTCGACCATATAAATAAGCGAAGACCCATCTCTTTCGAGATAAGACGGCAAAAGAGCTAAAACAACGTAATCTTCGATATTGCCATAAAACTGAGAAAATCCCTTGCGGTAACTTTCCTCATATAGGGAAATATCGGTCACTAAATGTTTGCTCGTAATCATGCCCGTTGTTCCGCTGCTGGTAAAGGTAACCTGAACAGGATTTGAATTGGAAACTACATTATGACTCTTGAAAAATTGTATTGGTAAAAACGGAATTTGCTCCAGTGATTTTACCTGTTGCGGATTTACTTTTAGAAAGTCGCAAAAGTCACGATATACCTGATTGTTTTCATGCTGAAAACGAAACACTTTCAATGCTATTTTTTCAAATTGTTTCTGACTCGAAATGGTAAATATATCGCTGGCTGTAATCAAAACTTTTTTTGTGCAAAGGTAAGTATAAATGTAAATAGTTTTCAGTTTTTGGTCACAGTTTTCCTGTACAGAGTCTCAAAACCCAGACTGTGACTGGAAACTAAAAAAACGGCAATAAAAAAGCCCCAATATTATTTGGAGCTTTTTGATAGATTTTATGTTTTACCGAATGATAAGCTTTCTGGTAGCTGAAGCGTTCTCTTCGCTTATTTTAATAATATAAACTCCGGGAGTTAAATCACTAACATTTAATTCTCTGGTCGTTAAATGTGCCTGAATTACTTTTTTTCCTAACAAATCAAAAACAACTATTTCTTTTTCTAAATCGTTTTTTGATGTTATATAGACTTTGCCGTTTGTAACAGGGTTAGGGTACAAGCTCAGGCCCTCAATGGTACTTCCGTCCTGAGGTTTTGGTAATTGCTTACTATTATCCTGCGCTGATGCCGTTATAGTAGTAAAGAAAAAAGCCAATAAAAATGTAATATAAAAGTAGTTTTTTGCCATCGCTATTTTTTGATTATTGTAAATATACAAAAAAAAATACAAAAACTACGCCAAAAAAAAACATCCTAAAAAATTAGGATGTTTTTAACATTTTATGTGTTAAGTGATTAGAAAATCAACTTAGTTTAATTACTTAGTCCAGTTAGCCCAAGTTGGTAAGTCAGCACCAGCACCAGCACCTAAAGCACCAGTAGTTGTTCCAGATAATTTAGGACCATCAAATGCAGTAACAGAAGCTCCAAAAGTATAGTTTGTGATAGTAAAGTTACCAGCAGCGATATTTGCAACTGCACCAGCATCTGTAGATAATTTAGCAAGATCTTTAGGCATTCCGTCAGCAACATATAAGTTTGTGTAAGCTTGTTTTCCTCCACCTTCTTTGTAATTGATTGCTTTTTCGTCAGCTAAGAAAGCAGCATCACCTTTAACGATAGAGATGTTAGTGATTTTAGCGTTTGTCATTGGAACAGCTCCACTTGGATCTTTTGCGTTTGTAGATCCTTCAACACCTGCTTTAGTAACACCTTTAATGTATACGTTTGTAGCAGTACCTTGCCATCCGTCAGCAAAATCTAAAGAATCATCATAAGAGTTTACAATTACTAAGTTAGAAGCGTTTACAGCTCCTCCGAAGAATTCAATTCCATCATCACCACTTTCGAAAGTGTATATGTCAGATACTACAGTTCCTGAACCTACTCCGAAGAAAGAAACTCCATTGTATTCTTTTTCAGCAGTATATTTAGAACCTGTGTAAGAAATTCTTAAAAAGTTGATATTTCCAGAAGAATCTGCATTGTCATTACCACCATAGCTTAAAGAACCTACTTCAGAAGTACCATTGTCTCCTGTGTTCACTTTACCATTACCAGCGATAATTAATCCACCCCAGTCACTTTGAGCTGGAGTTGCTTTTCCAGAAGTCATAATAACTGGCTTAGCAGCAGTACCATTGATGTTAATTTTAGCATTTCTCTCTACAGCGATATATAAAGAAGTAGCTTCTGCAGTAGCAGAACTTTTAATTACTGTTCCAGCAGGAATAACTAAAGTAGCTCCACCTTTAACAACAAGACCACCTGTTAAAGTATAAGTTTGAGTTGGGTCCAAAGTTACAGTACCATCTTTAATCTCTCCCTTTAAATCGTCAACTTTTAAAACAAAAGAACTGTTGTTCGTATTGTTGTTGTTATTGTCATCAGAACTACAGCTTGTTAAAGCAAGTCCTAATATTGCAGCCATTGCAAATAAACTTTTTTTCATTTTTGTTGTGTTTTATTGTTTTATTTATTCAAGGCAAAGTAAATGAACATATGTTTTTGTTGAGTTAAGACCGTATTAACAATGTATTAAGTATAGTGGTATAAATAAGACTCGACTTAATATAAAATTTACATTGCCGTTTTTAAATTACAAAAGGTGATTAGAGTTACCTAATCACCTTTTGTATTTATTTAGAACAGTTTCTTAGAATGTATAATTTAAAGTAAGTCTGAAATCTGAACCTGCTTTGTATGAAACTGCGGTAATATCACCAACAGATTCTTTTCCTGGTACTTTTCCTTGCTCTTGTACACGTTTAAAAGTTGGATTCAGGATGTTATTGTAAATAAAACCTAATTTCAAGTTTTTAGTTAAACTTGTATTAGCGATAAAGTCTAATTTATTTACAGCTTTATCAACCAGGTTTCCTACTCTTGAGGTTCCAATAACAGCTAATTTATCTGAAAAATAAGAGTAAGATACCGTTGCACTGAAATCCTGTCCTTCTCTGAATTCATTTAAAAATGATAAGTTAGCATTGGCAAGGAAATTAGAAGCTCCTGTTAATTTACTTTCTGAAAAAGTAAAGTTTGCTCCAAAATCATTTTCGTTGTTTACTTTATCGTTGCTTAGATCTTGGTTTGTGTATAAATATGATCCGTTTGCGTCAAAAGAAAGTTTTGTCTTTAGGTTGTCATTATTTTCAATTTCAAAAATATCTTTTCTGAATTCTACTTCAACTCCTGCTACTGTTCCCTTATCTCCTGTATTTGCGTAAGAGATGTCATTTGAAGAAGAGTTAAGGAACATTTCGTTGATTGGGTTTTGAATAATTTTTCCGAATGCAGTTACAGAAATTAATTCCCCTGCTTTCGGGAAAAATTCCCATCCTAAATCGAAGTTGTAATTTGTTGAAGCATATAAATTAGGGTTTCCTTCGTATGCTTGTGCGACATCTTCATAAATAATTGGCACTTTTTCTTTAAACTGAGGAAGTGTATATGTTTTGCTCGCAGAAAACTTTAAGTTCTGTTTGTCTGTTAAAGTATATTTTGAAATTAAACTTGGTAAAATGTTAAACTTTGAATCATCAGAATTGCCGCCACCCGGAACGGTTGTTGTGATATAGAAAACACTTTGATTCAATTGTTCCAGTCTAGCCCCTAATATCACACTCAATCTATCCGTTAAAGAGTATTGAACATTAACGAATGCAGCATTAATATCTAAATTTCCATTATACAATTGGTTAATTCTGTTTGAGTAAGATGAACCCCAGTGTGCAGGATCTAAATAATTATCTACATGGTGTATGTCTTCTTTAGGAAAAGAAATTGTAGTTCTGTTCGGAAAAAATGAATATTGTTCCATGTTGTAATCTACACTCTTGAACTTTCCTGAATAACCAACAGTTACTTTTCCTTTGTAAGTATCATCACTGCCTTTTTTGAAGTTATAAGAAAGAGCAACATTTGCAGCGATTTCATTTTCTTTTAAGTCCTGAAAAAACCTGTGATTATTGATGTTTGAATTGGTAAAAAATGTATAGTCTATAGCATTTGGAGCATACACAAAAGAGTTTTGCATACGATCTGGAGTTGCGCTGTTAGACATGCTGTATCCTACACCCCAATTTAAATTCAACTGATCGTTGAACTTATTTTTCCCTGTTAATTGATTTACAATTAATTGAGTTCTTTCAAAAGTTCCACGTTTAATAAATCCAGATATTTGTTGAAGAGCATCTCCACCACCGTCAAAATTCTGGTTTGTTCCTTCATACTCGCTGTAATCTTGCTCACTTGAATTCAAGAATAAAGAAGTGAAGAAGATCGAGTTTTTGTTGTTGATTTTATAATCAGCTGTACCCATCACAGTTGTAGTAGTACTATGTTTGTACGCCGTTCTGTAAAAATCAGAAAAGATATCTCCGTCAGAAGTAATTCCCCCTCTACTGTATCCTTCTGTGTATTTATTTTTTGCACTAAATGAACCAGTAACAAAAGTACCAATTGAACTTTCATCATTTATATTGAATCTTTTACCAGCAGATAAAGTATAGAAAGCATTTAATATGTTTTTGTTTTCCTGTCTGTCCCAGCTTGTTGCATAGCTATATGGTTGTAATGGAGAGTCTGGAACTCCAACTTTTTTAAATCCAGTATAAGTAGGGCCATCTTGTAGATAAAAATGATCTTGGCCTAAAACATTTGTGTTAGCCCCTGTTCCAATTGAAAAACTTACAAAAGGTTTACCGCTGAATTTTTTTGCAGCAATATCTATGTTTGCTCCACCAAAATCGGCATAGTTTTGAGCTTCAAATGTTTTGCTTACTCCAATATTATCTACAATATTTGTCGTGAAAATATCTAAAAGTATATTTTTATTTGCAGGGTTGTTTGATGGTAATGGAAGTCCGTTTAATGTTGTAACATTATAACGATCTCCTAATCCTCTTACGAAAACATTTCCTGAATCGTCGTTTTTAGAAACCCCACTAACTTTAGATACAGCATTTGCTACATCGTTAACTCCTTTTCGAGCTATTTCTTCGGCACCAATTGCAGCTTTAAAAGAAACTGCATTTTTTTGGTCTAATAATAGAGCTGATTCTTTTTGTTTGTTTCCGGCAGATGATTGCACAACAACATCCTTCAAAGCATAACCTTCTCCAGAAGTAAGTGTTTGATTAATTGTTACAGTTTCATTTGCTTTAACTGTAACCGGAGCTTCTATAGTTTGGTATCCTAAAAAGCTGAAAATTAAAGTATAGCTTCCCGGATTTACAGATATTGAATATTTTCCGTCAATGTCAGTGTTTGCACTAATGTTTGTTCCTTTTATTAAGACATTCGCAAAAGGAAGCGATTGATTGTTCATTTCTTTGTCGGTTAATACACCAGAAATTGTACCTTTGTTTTGAGCGACCGAAATCGTACAGATAAATAATGTAAATAATAGAAATTTTAGATTGAATTTCATTTTAGTTGTGTTTAATTTATTTTTTTGCAAAGAAAGAACCGCCCTGTAAAGTTCATGTTACGCACTTGTTATGTTTTTGTGTTCTGTAGATTATCAAATTGTTACGAGATTAAATTACCGTTAACTGCGATTTTTAACCGTCGATTTATTATTATATTTACCATCGCAATTAAAAACCATCAGATTTATTAGAATCAAATTTGATGAGAAAACTCAATTTTTGCTATTTTATGAAAAAAACTCAAACCAAGATTTTATTGGTCGACGATGAACCGGATATCTTAGAAATCGTAGGCTATAACCTTGCTCAGGAAGGCTATCAAATTGTAACAGCTTCAAACGGAAAAGATGCAATTGCAAAAGCTCAGAAAGAATTACCAGACCTGATTATTATGGATGTGATGATGGCAGAAATGGACGGTATGGAAGCTTGTGAAAACATCAGAAAAATACCAGAATTAAATAATGTTATCATAACATTTTTAACAGCAAGAAGCGAAGATTATTCGCAAGTAGCTGGTTTCGATGCAGGTGCTGATGATTATATCACAAAACCGATAAAGCCAAAATTACTGGTAAGTAAAGTAAAGGCTTTGTTAAGAAGGTTAAAAGAACAAGAAGTTGTTAGCGATACCTTAAATGTTGGCGGAATCGAAATTAACCGCGAAGAATATAAGATCATAAAAGGGAATGTAGAAATTGCATTACCAAGAAAAGAATTTGAATTGTTTTACCTACTGGCTTCAAAACCTGGAAAAGTTTTCAAAAGAGATGAAATACTTGATAAAGTTTGGGGTAACGAAGTAGTAGTTGGCGGAAGAACAATCGATGTTCACATCAGGAAATTACGTGAAAAGATTGGAGAAGATCTTTTTAAAACAATAAAAGGAGTAGGTTATAAATTTGAAGTTTAATTTTTTAAGCTGCTAAGTTTCTAAGATACTAAGTATTTGATTGTGATCTAACATTCAATTATAGTCCATACTTTTGAAATCAAAGTCAATCTTTGTCAAATTAAACTTTGACAAAGATTGACTTTTTCAAATTTTTCTCAATACATAGAAAATAAGTTTTACTTTTAAATGAACTTATATCACTTATATGGTGAAAAAATCCCTTAATGGTTAAAAATATTCAATGAAAATTAATTTTAAGAAAACATACAAATTTGCTGTAAAGTCGGCATTATATATAAGTCTTTTTGCAACAGGATTTGTACTGATTTTGATGTCGTTGTTTTATAAAAATCAACTGAAACATCAAATAGGGTTTGGATTAGTTTTTCTCTTATCGATTTACATTTTCTCTTTCCTGGTTTTGCAATATCGTGTAGAACGTTTTATATACAGAAGAGTAAAAAAAATATACGATGAGGTTTCGTTATTAGAATCGACAACACTTATCAATCAGCCCATAACGACAGATATGGAAACGCTTTCGCGCGAAGTAAAAAAGTTTGCTACAGATAAAAAACTCGAAATCGAAATGCTCGAAATTCGTGAAGAATACCGCAGGGAGTTTTTAGGAAACGTTTCACACGAACTTAAAACACCTTTGTTTACGGTTCAGGGCTATGTTTCGACTTTGCTTGATGGTGCGATGGATGATAAACACATCAGAAAAAAATATTTAAAACGTGCTGAAAAAGGAGTAGAGCGACTTATATATATAGTGGAAGATCTCGACATGATTACCAAACTTGAGTCTGGTGATCTGGATTTGAATATGACTGATTTTGATATCGTTGAGTTGATCCAGAATGTGTTTGATTTATTGGAAATGAAAGCCGAAAAGAAAAAAATCAAATTGGCTTTTGAAAGCAGAAATGTAAAATCGGTTATTGTTCGTGGAGATCAGGACAGAATTCAGCAGGTTTTGGAGAATTTAATTGTAAACTCAATTAAATACGGAAAAGAAGGTGGTTTAACCGAAGTTGGAGTAGTTAATTTAACCAAGAAAAAAGTCTTAATCAGAATTAGTGATAATGGAGAAGGGGTGGAAAAACAAAATATCCCAAGACTTTTTGAACGTTTTTACCGTGTCGATAAAAGCGGAACCCGATCTGAAGGTGGTTCTGGTTTAGGATTGGCCATCGTAAAACATATTATTGAGGCACATAAAGAGAAAGTATATGTAGAAAGTGAATTCGGAATTGGTTCTGAATTCTCTTTTACACTCGAAAAAGCATATAAAGCGCAGAAAGTTGAGGTTAAAAAATTGTAAGCTTCAAAGCTATTAAGTGCCGAAGAATAAGGTTTGGCAAGGCCAATAATATTTGCGTAACTATTTATAAACAAATCTTCTTATTATGATAACACGGTGTTAATGATTTCTTAACATTGGTGATACATCTTTGCACCTTGAATTTTAGTGCATTAGAAGAAAATGATAAAAAGAAAAATAATTGCAATTTTATTGCTAATTACTTGTGTTGCAAATGCGCAAGAGTTAACCAAAGAAGATGTAAAAAAAGAAGTAGTTCGTCTTCTTGATTCTATCAATAAAGCCAAACTTCCGGATACCAAATCGGGTGTTAGTAATGATGAGCACTGGTACGACAGAATCTCCCTAAGAGGTTATGCGCAAATACGATACAATGGTTTGTTTTCTACAAACGATAAAGTTTCCTGTGACCAATGCGATAAATCATGGGGAACAACTTCTACAGCTCCGGACGCAAAAGCAAACAATGGACTTTTTATCAGACGAGCACGTTTAGTGTTTTCAGGACAAGTGCATCCAAATGTGTTTTTTTACTTCCAGCCAGATTTTGCCAGTTCACCAAGTACCGGAATTCAAAATTTTGTTCAAATACGTGACCTGTATTTTGATCTTTCTTTCGATAAGAAAAAGGAATACCGTGTGCGTGTCGGACAAAGTAAAATTCCGTATGGTTTTGAAAACATGCAATCCAGCTCGCAGCGATTGGCTTTAGACAGAAACGACGCCATGAACAGTGCTATATTAAACGAACGTGATTTAGGGTTATTCTTTTATTGGGCTCCGGCCGAAATCAGAGAGCGTTTCTCGATGTTGGTAAAAGATGGTTATAAAGGTTCAGGCGATTTTGGAGTTTTTGCTTTTGGAGTTTACAACGGGCAAATTGCCAATAAACTTGACGGAAACAGAGATTTAAATGTAGTGGCCAGAGTTACTTATCCATTTGTTATCGGAAATCAGATTATCGAACCCGGAATTCAGGCATATACTGGAAAATGGGCTTTCACAGGCGAAATTTCAAATGGCGTTACAGTTAATGATCCTCAATATGTAAAAGACCAGAGAGTTGGAGCGACTTTTGTTTTGTATCCAAAGCCATTCGGAATTCAGACGGAATATAATATTGGAACCGGACCTCGCTATAACACACTTACAAACACTGTTGATGAAACAGATTTAAATGGTGGTTATGTAATATTGAATTATAAATTAGACATAAAAAAACAGCATATTTACCCTTTCGCCAAATTTCAGTATTATGATGGAGGAAAAAAATATGAGAAAGATGCCAGAAGTTATGTTGTACGTGATTACGAAATTGGTGTAGAATGGCAGCCATTTAAAGCATTCGAACTTACGGCAGAATATGTTATTGCCGACAGAACTTTTGAAGACAGTGCGCTCCCAATCAATAGGCAACAAGGAAACTTATTGCGATTGCAAGCGCAGTTTAACTTCTAAGCTTTATCTTCAAATATAGAAAATAGAGAATCCCAGTCGATATTATCCTGAAATTGAGAAAAACCTGTAAACGACTTTACTCTTGATAAATCTTCAATGGTAAAGTCGTCTTGCAATGCATACGGCACCAGATTTTCATCCTGAAGTTTTATCGCTAAATATTCCTGTTCATATTGCCCCGGAGTTGGAATAAAAAAAGCTTTTTTGCCCAATTTTGCCAAATCCATAACGGTAGTATAACCGGAACGGCACAAAACCAAATCACTTTCATTGAAGGTTTGTTCCAACTGTTTTGAATTCATGAAATTGTAATAAGTAACATTTCCGGATTCTAGTTTGGTTTGATCTTTTTCGACTACACCTTTTACAAACACAACTTTTCCTTCATAATTAACAACCTCTTTCTTTAATTTTTCTTCTAGATAAGTACGTTGAGGTTCTGGTCCCGAAAGAATAATCATCAAATCATAAACCTTTGGAGTTTCTTTTTTGCGCATTCTGCTCAAAGGTCCAATATATTTTAAGTTTAGTTCATTAGTTTCAAGATGTCCTAAATCACCGGTAAGATTTACTTTTTCATCCGTATCAGGAACCCAGCATTCCGTATATTTTTTTATAACATGCTGATGACATTTACTCGTAAACCATGTTGTATTTCCAGTCATCACATTTAATTGATGCGTAATAAATACCGATGGAATTTTTTTGCTAAAAACACCTAACCTGTTATCTGAAATAATACCATCAATGCCGTGTTTTTTAACCCACGATTTTACCATTTTTTTCTCATCACGAATGGCTGTAATCATTTTAGGAAGATTTTTAATCAGTTTCCATTTAAAGTTTTTACCATTTTTGGCATATTCAATATGATAAGATGGCAATTCAAGAGTTTGCACATATGGAAATTCTTTTCTTAACAAAGCCAGTGCAATTCCGTCAGAAGCGATTATCGGAATAAAATTATTTTCCTGTAATGCTTTTATAATCGGGATACATCTTGTGGCGTGGCCCAAGCCCCAGTTTAACGGTGCGACTAAAATAGTTTTGTTTGCCGAATATTCAATACTCATATTAAGTTTGCTTTTTGACGAAGATATATAAATAAGTGATTTCTGTTATTTAGCGCATATTACTAAATTATTAACTCTATTGTAAGGCTTTGTTTATATATTAACATAAAAGTTAATGTATAAAAAAAGAGACTAAAAAAATTTAGCCTCTTGATTATTAGTTATCAAATTATTTCTTAATCCTGAATATACGTTTTGTTACCGTTTGAGTTTATGTAGTATTTACCACCTTTAGGCCCGGTATATACTTTTTTACCATTGTATTCTCCGGTCACTTTGTCTGCAACTTTTGGTGCTTTTTCAGTTGTTTCTTTTACAGTTTTGGTACCGGTTTTTTTAGTTGCCGTTGTTTTAGCTTTTGTGTCCGATTTTATGCCTTCAACTTTTGCTTTGGTGGCATCGCTTTTTGCTTTGGCAGCGTCAGATTTTGCTTTTTTGGCATCTGCAGTTGCTTTCTCAGAATCAGATTTTGCTTTAGTTGCGTCTTTTTTAGCTTTTGCCGATTCCTTTTTGGCAGCGGCAGCAGCTTTGTCAGCATCCGATTTTGCATCAGCTGTTTTTTTGGCTTTCGCAGATTCCTTTTTAGCGTCTGCAGCAGCTTTGTCTGCATCTGACTTTGCTTTTTTTGCTTTAGTTTCAGTTTTAGACTTCGTAGTTGTTGTAGTTTCCTGAGCGTAGAAATTGCCGGAAAGCATAAGTACAAAACAGATTAATAAGAATTTTTTCATAAGTTGAGAGATTAAAATTTCGATTAAAAATAATCAATTTATGATAATGTTGTTCTCAAAGTGTTAAAAATAAGCGCGAAGCTGTACATTTCCGGTGTGAATTGTTTTTCCGGTTTCACTTTTTCTGCCTTGATAATTTAAGTTGATATCTAAAAACTGTGTAATGTTTTTTTGTAAAAGAAGCTTCCAAACCAGGTTTTGACCCGCCTGAAGCCCTTCAAGCATCTGAAATCCTACAGATGAGAATTCATTTCCTTCAAATTTATTTTCATAAAAAGAAAACTCGCCATTTACTGTTATCTTTTTCTCGCCGGCATAAGAAAAAGAAGTTCCCAGTCTATTTTGACGCAGTGTTTCAAAATTCCCCATTTTATTTTCCTTGTTTTGCAACTCATAAAAGAAATCCAGGCTTGTGTTTTTCGAGAATAAATAACTGATTTTTGGAGCAATTTGATAACCATCCAAATCATAATTTTTCTCAGTAAAATCTTCAGAAACTAAATTGGTTTTTATGGTTTTAGTAAAGAAATTAAACAGCCAGCTTTTTTGCAGCAAATGTGTGTATTGCAATTGATGCGAATTATTGGTTACGTTTTGAGAACCAATCGAAAGCAAGTTTTTTCCTTTATTAATAAGATAAGAATACGTTACAGAATGTTTTTGTTTGCCCCTGTTATAATAAAAACTGTTTCTAAAACTCGAATTTAATCCCAGCATATTTTCATCTGACGAACTAAATGGATTCAGCTCTAAACGATCGCCATCACTTTTTACCTTGCGGTCCATAATAAAAGATGTCTGATTGTAAAAATAAGAAGCCAGTTTTTTGAAACCCGTTTCGTTTTGCCACTGCAACGGATTTAAAGTTACAGATTGCGAAAACTTATTTTGATTTGTTTTTATATAAACCTGATTGGGTAAAAAGATGCGCACAAACTTGGCCTGATCCGGAAAAGGGGCAATTTCAAACTCTTCCAGTTCCTGAATTCCGTTGCCATTATAATCATTCCAGGTATAAACGCCCTGACCCGTAGGAACTTCGACATACGTAAATTCCTGTTGTGCAATAGTTCCCGAACTCGTTTCATAAGCCGTACCAATTTGCATAAACTGATTAAAAAAACGATCGTTGTATAGAATTCTCGAATTTAATGAAGGTTCATTTTTTCGGGAAACATCCGTAAAATTCAACGTTCGATAACTGGCATAAACGGCTAAATCTGTTTTTTTGTTCTGAATCAATTTCGATTTCAAAACATACATTCTAGAATCGTTAACATGTTGTAATAAACCATTTTGTAAACTATCGTTGCGACGTTGCAAATATCCCACTTCAACAAAAACTTTTGTACTGTCGCCGCGCCCAACAAAAACACCATATTCTGAAAACCTTTGGCTCAGTGTCGAAAATTCATTAGTAACTTTATCTTTCTCCTGATTATCTTCAATCTGAACACTTCCTCCAACCCAGTTTTTACCGAAATGATATTTGGTTTTAGTAAGATTTCGAATGAATTTTGAAGTAGAAGTAGTGGCATCAGAATTCAGGAAACTTCCCTGGTTTTCAATTGTCCATTTATTTAATTTAAAAAATGCTGTTGCCGTATGTCGTGCTCCCGAATAACTTTCGGTATAATCCAGTTTTTCAAATTGATACATAAATAAGCCAATGTTTGTAGTTTCTTTTTTCGAAAATAAATCAAAATTTAATCCCGTAACCAGCAAACTTTGATTGCCCAAAAGTGTTGTTGTACTTAAATTCCAGTCTCTGTTAAACTCAATATTATACAAACGTTCTACAGATCTAAAATCTTCCTGAACAAATTGATAATTGGCAAAAGCATCCAAAGTCCAGTCTCTGGTAAAAAGACGTTTTTTAATATTAGCTTTAAAAGCAATTCCGTCATCGTTGGCATCATCAATATTCGAAAATAAATTTTGATCATTATTACTCACAGCAATTTCAAAATCAGCCAGCGTTTTTTCGTCAGGATTATATTTTCCTAAAAAAGTCGCAACCTGAATTTTCATAGGAGCAACCAACTTTACAATTGGCTCATAATTTCCCTGTAAAACACCATTTACAGGCGCAACATATTCGTAAATACGCTCAACAGAGTTATTGTTTTGAATAATATAATTTCCAAGATTATTGCCAACAAGGCTAAATTTTACATTATACAAAACATCACTCGAATTATTCGAATATTCGTAAACCTCTATAGAATTAACAATCGTTTTTTTGTACAAAATTTTATTATCAGCATAAGCATCTTCGTAAGCAGATGGCGCCACCATTAGGTTTTGATCATCTCCCGCCTGGCTCAAAATCTGAACTTGTTCCGGAGAAAGGTTTTGCTGTAAAGGCTGATTTTTCATATCATTTTCAGAATACAAATAACCGCCAAAACTCCAGCTTTTATTTTGATGTGTCGCGCCCGCATACGTAACAAGTCGGTTATAATTTCGTTCAGAATATTGGTATTCAATACTAATACGCATTTCTGAGGTAATCGTAAAAAGCGACGTAAAAACAATTTCGCCTGCATTATAATCAATAGTATAATCATTGTTTTCGCCACGTTTCAGCAAAACACCATTTACATAAACACGTTCAGAACCCGAAATAACCAAAACGTACAATTCTCCATTTTGTCCCTTTAATTTATAAGGTCCCTGATTACCTTCCTGTCCGGTAAAAGTACTTTTGGCATATTGCCCTTTTACAAAAGCAACCGATGCAAAAACATTGGTTTTATTATCCTCGTCGCCAAAATCAAAACTGGTTGCAAGTCCCTGAACTTTTTTATTAAAACTAAGAAATTGTGTTTTTCTATTTTCTAAGAAAACATCGCCTGCGCGAATATTCCAGTCATCGCTAAAAAGTTCCATGAAAATATTATCAAATTGATCCAGTTTTTGAGAATATCCGCCATCCTGCAGCGGAATATTGCTATCCTGAAGTGAAGCTCTCAAACTAACTTTATCGGATATTTTTCCGGTAATCTGAAGATCCAGATTCGAATTCAAAACCGTATTTTGATTGTTTCCAATTGTTACGCCACGCGTTATACTTCCGGAAGTATTCAATCCGTCAAACGGAGTAACTTTTTTGGCATTAGTATTTTCAAGTTTGTATAATTTCTCTGAGCCAACATCGTTACTCACAACCTGACTGTCTTTGTAAAGCGAATATTCTTTGGTTAAAAAGTCAGGATATTTTAAATAATTGACAACTAGTGTATCTGAATCTGAAGTGAATTTTTCGTTTAAAAGTAAAGTTCCTTTTTGAAAATCGATTTTGTAAAATGTCGAATCAATAGGTTCATTTTTAGTATTTAAAAGTTCGAAAAAGCTCGAATTAATGCTGAATTTTTCTAAGTGAATTGTGTCTCGTGTAACAGTTACTTTTTTTGTCTGGTACGAAGATTCCGTTTCCTGCGCCCGAAGACCAGAAAACCAAATAAGCACCGTAAAAAACAGTAATTTTTTCAACATAAACACTTTAACTCTAAAAAGCCAAAAGTAGTATTTATAATTGGGAAATGTTGTGGAGGATATTTTAGTTTTAGCAGTAATTATGATGGATTAATGCTGATTATCTGGTATATTTTATAAAAACAACTATTACTGCAACCAACAATAAGAGAATAATAATGTAATTAGGATCTGCATAATTAGCATGCCAGCCAAATTCTTTTATTCTTTTTGGAAAATAAGATCTCTTGTCTTTTGGGTTATAATAAAACATTCCCCATATCCAGTTATCCGGATCGTTTTCCCATTCATTTTTAGTTTCTTGGCTAGGTTCGTTATAGTCTTTCATAATTTATAGTTATGTTGTTGACTTTTTTATAAAAATTAAAGTTAGTTAAAAATTATGATTTAAGAATAATCTTAGTTTTTTGTTTGTTAATAAAATCTTTGTTTTAATATTTTGAAATAGTAGTAGTATCATAAATCAATCTTTTTTTTAGCTTTGTCTGCATCTAACCAACTTAAATTATGGATACTGGTAAAGAACTTTTATTCTTTTTTAGTGCTTTGGGAGCTTTCAACGGAATTATTCTTGGGGTTTACTTTTTCTTCTTTACAAAGAAAAAATACCTGACTAATTATTTCTTGGGCGCACTATTGTTTGCATTAAGTATTCGAATAGGCAAATCAGTATTTGTATATTTTGATCCCACCTTGCCTAAAATGTATTTGCAATTTGGGTTAACGGCTTGTTTTTTTATTGGGCCGTGTTTGTATTACTTTTTAAGATCGGCGGTTGAAGAAATAAATGTGATGCCAAAATCATGGAAATTTGCATTACTATTTTGGGGAATTTTGATTGTCGTTGTTGGCGTTTTATATTCATATGAAGATTATCCAAAACTTTGGGGACGCTATTTAATTAGGTTTATTTATTTTCAATGGTTCGTTTATATTGTTTTTTCAGGATATACCATTCGAACAATTCTGAAGAAAATAATAGATCCAAGACAAAAAACAAATCCTGCCGAAGTGTGGTTTGGAATGCTTTTTCTGGGTAATTTTCTTTTATTTCTCTTTTATTTCCTTTCAATTATGGGTGCTCCGGGAGCAACTTATATTAGCGGCGCAGTTGTGTTTTCTTTTATTTTATATCTGATTATTTCTATTCTTTTATACCGAAAAAAAGCAGACGATTTGTTTCTGCTGAACAATCAAAAGTATTCAGGTAAAAAAATAGATTCGGCTGAAGCCAAAATTTTATCTGAAAAATTAGAAAAGATAATGAGCGACAAAAGTTTATACAAAAACCCGAACCTAAGTTTACAAGATTTATCACAGGAACTTACTATTTCGAGTCATCAATTATCACAGTTTTTAAATAATAATTTAGGAAAGAACTTTACCAGTTTTATAAACGAATTCAGAATAAAAGAAGCCTGCTCAATTATTGCTTCGAATGATAAACTGACTTTGGAATCGATTGGTTACGACGTAGGTTTTAATTCAAAATCGACATTTTTTGCAGCTTTTAAAAAACATACTGGAACAACGCCATTAAATTATCAGCTTCAGGCTTTACAAACTTAGGTTATGAATATTGGTAAAGAAATATTATTCTTTTTTGGTGCTTTGGGCGCATTCAACGGATTTATTCTGAGTGCGTACTTTTTCTTTTTTACCAGAAAAAAATATCTGACTAATCTTTTTCTAGGCTCGTTGCTTTTAGCTTTAAGTATCAGGGTTACTGTCACGGTTTTTGTTTATTTTAATAATGCGTTGCTAAAAACGTATCTTCAAATCGGACTTTCGTCTTGTTTATTAATTGGCCCTTTTTTATATTATTTTTTAAAAGCGGGAATTCATTCTATTAATAAAATTCCTAAAACATGGAAATATCATTTGATGATTTGGTTCATTGCGATTTTTGGCATTGGATTTTTATTTCCATATCAAAATTATCCGGTTTTATGGAACGACTATTTTGTAGCATTAATTTTTCTGCAATGGTTTAGTTACCTTTTTATATCAGGTTTTGAAAGTCGAATATTGCTTCAAAAAATGATTCAACACTATAATAATACGACTCCGGCAGAAAAATGGTTCGGAATGATTTACTTAGGTAACGCGATTATTTTTCTTTTTTATTTTCTGGGCTTTGCCAGAGTTTCGTTTATTTCGTGCGTTACAGGTTGTTTATCCTTTACATTTATTTTATATCTGGCTTTTTCGATTCTTTTATACCGAAAAAAAACGGACGATTTGTTTCTGTTGAATATCTCAAAAGACAAAAAATCAGATCCAAAAGAAGCATCAATTTTAGCAGAAAAATTAGAAAAAATAATGCTGGAAAAGAGTTTATACAAAAACCCGAATTTGAGTTTACAGGATTTATCCAATGAAATAAATATTTCAAGCCATCAATTATCACAATTTTTAAACAATAATCTGGGCAAGAATTTTACAAGTTTTGTAAATGAATTTAGAATAAAAGAGGCTTGCAAAACCATAGTTTCAAATGATAAGCTCACATTAGAATCTATCGGCTATGATGTTGGTTTTAATTCGAAATCAACCTTTTTTGCTGCCTTTAAAAAACATACCGGAACAACGCCTTTAAACTTTCAAATTCAGGGATTTCAAGCCTAAAACAGAGTATTGATTTATAAAATCGTACTCCTGAAATCTCTTTCCATTACCTCGTTTCGCGGTTTTGAGCTGACTTTTGTCACTACAAAAAGTCAAATCCTCAATCGCAAAATTTATGAAGTTTTTAATCTCAGTTTTCATTCTTATTTATTGTTTTGTTTTTGCCTCGACAAATGCAAATGCACAAACTAAACCAACGATTCAGCCGAAAGTCGAACCTCAAAATAATGAGTTAAACGAAGTTGTAATAAAAAGACAGGCTTCCTTAATAAAGTACGGAGCAAACGGCAATATTGATGTAAACGTTGCCAACACCTTATTGGCCACAAGCAGTTCTGTAAATGAAGTATTAAGCAGAGTTCCGAACGTTGTCGTTGCCGAAGGACAAATTAGTGTTCTGGGAAAAGGTGAAGCCATTATTTACCTGAACGGAATTTTGATTAATTACGAACGTTTTGCCGCGATTCCGGTTTCACAAATTTTAAAAATAGAAGTAATCTCCAATCCATCTTCAAAATATGATGCAGAAGGAAAAGCGGTGATCAATATTATTACCAAAAGAAATATCGAAAACGGAATAATGGGAACGGCAAGCCAGCAAGTTACAGTTTCAGAATTTGCTGGAACAAGCACCAATACACTTTTAGATTTTAATTATACAAAAGGAAAATTTTCGTTTATAACCAATTACGGATTACAATTAGGAAAAGGCAGAGAACTTTTATACACAACAAGAACACGGCCAAATCCTGATGAATTTATGCGATCTCAACTAACCACAGATTGGAAACGTCAGTTTAATAATTACTCCAATTTTGGTTTTGGATTGCAATATGCTTTTTCTGATAAGGATTATATTTCTCTGGCTTATAGCGGAAATATTGAAGATTTGGGCGGAGTTGTTGAAAGCCGAAATTCAATTGAAGATAATACAGGAACTAATTTTTATGCAACGGATATTGCTAAAAATGATGTTTTACTAAATCAGTTCATCAATTTAAATTACAATATGATCACGGATGCTAAAGGTTCATCATTATTTATAGGAACTCAATATTCAAATTATAATGGAACCATACATGACTTCATTAACGAGAACAGTCTTGAAAATGAGGTTAATACCGAAAAATACTTAAAGAATAATGTTGCTAATGGTATAAATATAATAATGGCACAGGTAGATTATTCTAAAAAAAACAATAAAAACACAAAGCTGGAAACAGGAGCAAAGTTTAGTCATGCGACTATAAATTCGGGCACAGATTTTTTGATTGCAAATCCGGAAGACGAAGTTTTTGAGTTGGATAGTGAACTCTCAAGTGATTTCTCTTATAAAGAAAAAATTGGTGCAGCGTATTTTAATTATGGAAATTCCTGGGGCGAAAAGTTTAATTTTTCGGTTGGTGCACGTGGTGAGTACACAAATTATGAATTATTTACAAACGCAAACGGAAGCAGAAAATTCAGTAAAAGTTACGGAAATATTTTTCCGAACCTGCTTTTAAATTTCGATCTCTCGGATGATTTAAAAGCTCACGCTTCGTATGTTTCCAGAATTACAAGACCAAGATATCAGGCATTAAATCCGTATGTTATTTATCAGGATCCGTTTACGACAATTGAAGGAAATCCGAATTTATTGCCCGAAAAAATTCATGCTTTTGAAATTGGAGCGATGTACAAAAAGTTTGATTTTAAAATGGGATATACCTATAAAACAGATCCTATTTCTGCCGCAGCTTTACGTGGCGATACACCAAACAGTTATATTTTGAGATCTTTAAATCTCGAGAAAGAGCATTCTTATTTTGCTTCAATTTCAAGATCGTTTACTTCAAAATGGTGGACTTCTACCAATACCGTAAGTATGAATTTAACCAAAGCGGTTGATAATGCATATGCCTACGCTTTAGGACCTGTAAAACCTCAAATCTATTTGTATTCGAATAATACGTTTACAATTCCGGATTGGTTTAAAATTCAATTGCTTGCCTGGTATTTGGGCGATAAAAGTTACGGTTTACGAAGCGATAATAGCAGATCAACAGTTACCTTAGGTATTGAAAGAAACTTTTTTAAAGATGCCTTAAAACTCAATTTCACGGCAAATGATATTTTTCACGATTTTATGGTTTCAGGAAATTATACAGTCGGGCAAACCGAAATTTATTATCACAGAACTTATACCTCAAATTACTTTAAATTGATCGCAACTTATAGTTTCGGGAATTCTAAAAAGACAAATTATAAGAAATCTGAGATTGGGGAGACGGAGAATAATAGAGCGAGGTAATGCAAAAAGGTTTCACGAAAGTGAAACCTTTTACTATGAATTTTAAATTAACCTATTTTGTTTGTGATCTCTCCTTCGAAATGACATAAAATGAGAAAAACTTTGCGTCTTCGCGTCTTTGCGCGAAATATGTTAGCGTTACTTACCTTCTAAAAGTCTTAATTAAGTTCCTTAGTCACAATTTGCATTGTTTCTCTACTCACTTGTTTCAATAAAACAGCTTTATTTTCTTCAACTGTTTGTGCGGCGTTTTCTGTAAAGTGACGAATTGTATATAAAGTCACATTTTCGCTATAATCTACTTTGAATTTTTTCGAAAGAATGGCATTCAAATCATTAAAATTTCCAAATTTATCTTCTACACAAACAGAAAAACTAATCGCCGAGTTCTGAATTAAGTTTACTTTGATTTTGAATTCGTGGAATAAACCAAAAATCTCGCTAATATTTTCTTCCATGATAAAAGAAAAATCTATTGATGAAAGAGAAATTAAAAGCTGTTCTCTTTTTACAATAAAACATGGATATTGCGGCTCAAGATCAACACCTTTAGAAACGCAGGTTCCTTTGAGTAATGGATTGATGAAAGATTTTACATATAATGGAATCTCTTTTTTCTGTAAAGGCTGTAATGTTTTTGGGTGAATAACCGTCGCGCCGTAAAAAGCCAATTCGATTGCTTCACGATACGAAATTTGGTTTAGCAAACTCGCATTTTCAAAATAACGCGGATCTGCATTCATAACTCCGGGAACGTCTTTCCAAATTGTTACGCTTTCGGCTCCAAGGCAATAAGCAAAAATTCCGGCAGTGTAATCAGAACCTTCACGACCAAGAGTTGTAGTGAAATTGTTTTCATCAGCACCTAAAAATCCTTGTGTAATATTTAAAGTTTTTCTTGGTACATTTTTGCTGATAAGCTCTTCTGTTGCTTCCCAGTCTACTTCGGCATCTCTATAGTTTGCATTTGTTTTGATGAAATTACGAACGTCAAGCCAATTTGTCTGGATACCCATAAAATTCATGAAATGACTTAAAATTGTAGTCGAAATCAATTCTCCAAAACTCACAATCTGATCATAAACGAAATTGTAATTTGGAGATTTATTATGTGCCAAAAAATATTCCAGTTCAGTAAACTGAGCATCTACGGCAGCAAAAACTTCATGTTTTTCATTTTCAAATAAATCTAATACTATTTGATTGTGATAATTTTTAATTTCCTGTACAGATGAATTCAACTCTGGTGATTGATCAAAATAATTCTTGATAACAACTTCAAGAGCATTTGTGGTTTTTCCCATAGCCGAAACTACCAAAATCACATCTTCATAACCCACTTTTTGTAAAACGTCATATACGTTTTTAATTCCCGCAGCATCTTTTACCGATGCACCACCAAATTTAAATACTCTCATTATTAATTTTAGATTTTTAATTTTAGATTTCAAATGAATGAAATCTGCTATTTTTTATGGTTGCCACGAATTTCACAAATTAACACAAATTAAATTCGTGTAGATTCGTGAAATTCGTGGCTAATATTTTTTTAATTTTTCTCTAAGAAAGAATTAATTCCGTCCTGATCCATTTGAACAACTTGCCATCCGTCAAGAATTCTTGCGCCAGAATTCTTGTAGAAATTTACAGCCGGTGTATTCCAGTCCAAAACATTCCATTCAACTCTTCTCACATTATCTTTTTTTCCCTGTTTCATAATTTCGGCATAAAGTGCAGATCCCAAACCGGTACCACGCATTTTTTCCTTTACAATTAAGTCTTCAAGGTGAATTGTTTTTCCTTTCCAGGTAGAGTAACGGTAGTAGTATAATGCGATTCCAACAATTTCTTTTTGCTGTTTCTCACTTTCAATTTCGGCTACAAAAACATTAAATAATGGTTTTTCGCCAAAACCGTCACGTATTAAATCTTCTTCGGTTATAACAACAGCTTCAGGCTCTTTTTCGAATATTGCCAACTCCTGTATCAGTTCCAAAACCGCTTTCATGTCTTCAGGATTTCCCTTTCTAATATTCATTATTCTTATTATTAATTATTTATAAAGCCAAAAAATATGCTTTTACTGTATTCTTTTTGCCTTTAATTAGCAAATATACAATAGTAGCAAACTAACAAAATAATTTTTAAATCATTCTCACAAAATAAGCGATATTTGTGACTTAAAATTAAAACTATAACGATATAGCAATGGAAGAACGCAATAAAACACTGGGAGAGTTTATTATTGAGAACCAAAAAGCATTTCAGTATTCGTCGGGAGAACTTTCCCGAATACTCAACTCTATACGTTTGGCGGCAAAGGTCGTCAACTATAAAGTTAACAAAGCCGGGTTAGTGGATATTATTGGCGCCGTGGGCGAACAAAATATTCAGGGAGAAGAGCAGCAAAAATTAGATGTGTATGCAAACGAAGTATTTATTCAGACGTTAATAAACCGTGAGATTGTCTGTGGAATTGCTTCAGAAGAAAATGACGATTTTATAACAGTTCAGGGGAGCGACAACTGTCATAATAATAAGTACGTTATCTTAATGGATCCGCTTGACGGATCTTCAAATATTGATGTCAATGTTTCTCTGGGAACTATTTTTTCGGTTTTTAGAAGAATCACACCAATTGGTACTCCGGTTACAAGCGAGGATTTTTTACAACCGGGAGTAAATCAGGTGGCGGCAGGATATGTAATTTACGGAACATCGACCATGTTGGTTTATACAACAGGTTTTGGCGTAAATGGTTTTACACTGAATCCGGCAATCGGAACGTTTTATTTGTCACATCCAAATATGAAATTTCCAAAAGACGGACATATTTATTCTGTAAACGAAGGAAACTATGTGCATTTTCCGCAGGGCGTAAAAAACTACATTAAATATTGCCAGCGTGAAGAAGATGACAGACCTTATACTTCAAGATATATTGGAAGTCTGGTTTCTGATTTTCATCGAAATATGATCAAAGGCGGGATTTATATTTATCCAACAAGTTCAAAAGCACCAAAAGGAAAGCTACGTTTGTTATATGAATGTAATCCGATGGCATTTATTGCCGAACAGGCTGGAGGAAAAGCAACAGACGGTTTTGGAAGAATTATGGAAATCCAGCCAACGGAATTGCATCAAAGAGTTCCTTTTTTCTGCGGAAGTCAAAATATGGTAGAAAAAGCTGAGCAATTTATGGCAGAAGCTGAATAGTTTACAGTCTCAGTTTTCAGTTACAGCAAACCCGACAGATTTTAAAAATCTGTCGGGTTTATACTTTAATTTCGATCTTAGTTTTGGACTCAATTTAAAACTGTAAACTGAGACTGTAAACTGAATACTATTTATGCATGTGCTGCATTTCGTAAACAAAAGTGTCAGCATCTACTTTTTTGTCTACTAAGGACAATGCTTTTGCAATGATATAATTTACGTTGCTTGGCGTAAAACCTAAAGCAATTCCTAACTTTCTTAACATTACCTCTTGTTGGTCTTCAAGATGATGATCAACATGCACCATTCTTGTTAAATCGTATAAACGCTCTAATCGCTGAACATGTAAATAAGGAGGATTGATTGGGTATTTTAATGGGTCGTTTAGAATTTCTTCGTATTCAGTTTCTGAAATTTCTAAACGTGAAGCTAATTTATCTAAGAAATTTTTTTCTTCAGGATGAACAATTCCATCTGCTAATGCTACACGAACAATAGCTGAAAAGTGACCTTTATTTCTTTGTTTGAATTCGCTATCGAATAAATCTGAAAATGACATAATTATGGAGTTTTATATCACGCAAATATAAATCTTATTTTAAATTAATAATTTTAATTTTCTCATAAAATTTAACTTTATTTTCTACGTTGATTTAATATCGGGGTTTCTCAGTTTTTTCAAAATAAATCGTAAGTTTACCACCCCTTAATCAATTAATACCATTATACCTATGTCAGAATTTTGGATTTATTTTCAGATAGGATTGAAGCACGTTTTAGATATTCACGCTTATGATCACGTTCTTTTTTTAATCGCATTAACAGTTCCTTATACCTTTAAAGACTGGAAAAGAATTTTACTTTTGGTTACAGTTTTCACAGTTGGTCATACCTTAGCTCTGGTGCTTTCTGTTTTTGGAATCATAGCCGTAAAAGTAAGCCTGGTTGAGTTTTTAATTCCTACTACAATTCTCATAACCGCTTTTTTCCATCTTTTTACAGCAGGAAAAGCAACTAAAAATGACGGACTGAACTTGATATTTTTTGTAACATTGTTTTTTGGGATAATTCACGGACTTGGTTTCTCCAATTATTTTAAAACAATTTTAGGAGGTTCCGCAACATCAAAATTACTACCTTTAGGGGAATTTGCGTTGGGTATCGAAACTGCACAACTAGTTGTTGTTTTTGTAGTTTTGTTATTATCATATATAGTGCAAACCGTATTTCGTTTTTCAAAACGCGATTGGGCACTTGTAATGTCGGCTTTTATTATCGGAGTTGTAATTCCGATGATTGTAGAAAGCCCAATTTGGAACAGATAAAATTAAATGGAAATAAAATTAAATAAATACGATAAAGCGTATCTTCGAATTGCCAAAGAATGGAGTTTGCTATCTTATTGCAAGCGTAAACAAGTAGGCGCGATTATCGTAAAAGATCGAATGATTATCTCTGATGGTTACAACGGTACACCATCGGGATTTGAAAATTGCTGCGAAGACGAAGACGGATTAACGCGCTGGGATGTTCTGCATGCCGAAGCAAATGCGATTTTAAAAGTAGCACGATCAACACAATCCTGTGAAGGAGCAACATTGTATATTACACTTTCGCCCTGCAAAGAATGCAGTAAATTAATACATCAGTCAGGGATAAAAAGAGTTGTTTATCAGGATGGTTATCGTGACGATTCAGGAATTCAGTTTTTAATAAAAGCAGGTATCGAAGTTGAACATATTCCTGTTTTAGAAGAATAAATGAAATTTAATCCAACATATTTACCCATCGTTATAGGAGCTACTTTTGCTCTTGGTACAATTGTCGGAAGCATGACCAGTGCTCCTGCCGATGACCAGCTTTTGGCTAAAACCAGTTCAAAAACCAAGCTAAATAAACTGATTGATTTTATCAATAATGAATATGTTGATAAAGTGAACACAGACTCTATTGTAAATCTTACTGTAGATAATATTTTATCAAAATTGGATCCGCATTCTGTTTACATCCCGCCAAGCGAACAAGCAGAAGTTGCCGAAAGTATGAAAGGTGATTTTGTGGGAATAGGAATCAATTTTTATATGTATCGGGATTCTGTAGCGATTATCAGGCCGGTTGAAAATGGACCTTCGGCGAAAGCCGGACTAAAATCTGGAGACCGAATTTTATTTGCCGGAAAAACGAAATTATTTGGACGAAAATTACCTTCTGACAGTTTGTTTTCGAAATTGAAAGGCATAAAAGGTTCTGAGATTGAATTGACCGTTTTTAGAAAATCGGAAAAAAAGAAACTCAAGTTTAAAATTAAGAGAGATATTATTCCGCTAAAAAGTGTCGACGCTTCTTTATTATTGGATAATAAAACAGGTTACATTAAAATCAATCGTTTTGCCGAAACTACTTATAAAGAATTCAAAACCGGATTAACAAGATTAAAGCAAAACGGGATTCAGTCACTCGTAATTGATCTTCGCGATAATGGAGGCGGTTATATGGAAGAAGCTGTGGCTATTGCCGATGAGTTTTTGAAAGATAAACAAATGATCGTTTTTACCAAAAACAAAAACGGAACAACCGAAAACACATATGCTACACAAGCCGGCAGTTTCGAAACTGGAAAAGTATATATTTTAATTAATGAAAATAGTGCCTCGGCAAGTGAAATTTTAGCCGGTGCGATTCAGGATAATGATCGCGGAACTATTGTTGGACGACGTTCTTTCGGAAAAGGATTGGTACAACGTGAAATGGATTTCAACGACGGATCTGCAGTTCGATTAACCGTGGCAAGATATTACACGCCAACCGGAAGATCGATTCAAAAACCGTATAAAAAAGGAAACGAAGAATATTATAAGGAATCTGAAGATCGTATAAAATCTGGAGAACTTTATGCAAAAGACAGTATAAAAGTAGCCGATTCCTTAAAGTTTAAAACACCAAAAGGTAAAATTGTTTACGGCGGCGGCGGAATCGTTCCGGATGTTTTTGTACCGATGGAAGCTGAACACGGAAATGAAAATGTCGCTTATTTATTGCAAACGGGAATAGTAGGGCATTTTGTTTTTGAAGAATTAGATAAAAACAGAAATGCATTTGCAGGACTTCATTTTAATGAGTTCCTAAACAAAATGAAAGGTTCTGATGCCTATTTCAAAAAGTTTCAAAACTATATTTTAATGACTGGTTTAGATTTAAAATTAGATAAAACAAAAGCATTGGTAAATCGCTACATTACAGCAGAATTTGCCCGACAATTATACGGAGAGCTGTATTATTATGATGTGATTTTGAAAGAAGATGCCATGATTAAAACAGTTTTAAATCCGAAGAAAAAATAATTTAATTTTTTTTGATATGAAAACAGAAGAAGTTGTTAATGCAGAAATCGAACTTTTAACGGCAATCAAAAAAGCAGATGTTCCAGTTTTAGAAAGAATGCTTCATGACGATTTGTTATTCAATTTGCCTGACGGAAATACCATTACCAAAGAATTTGATTTGGAATCTTATCGTTTGGGTAAAATGAAGGTCGAAACGCTGGAAGCTTCAGATCAACTTATTAATATTATAGATGATGTTGCAGTTGTTGCTGTAACCGTTTCATTAAGGGGAACTTATGATGGTAATCCGTTAGGTGGTGCTTATCGTTATGTTAGAGTTTGGAAACAGTTTAATGAAGATCTTCAGGTAATTGCCGGAAGCTGTGTCGTTTTGCAATAATTCAAATAATAATAATTTTTTAAAGTATAATATAACATTTAAAGTCGCAGTCTTAGCGAACTTTACCAGATAAATAATTTAAAAAATTTGCGTCCCAAAGCTTCGGGATTCGTAAAACTTTGCGAGCTTTGCGGTTAAATTTTAATACACACAATACAAATATGAAAAATCTAAAAAGAATAAGTGCATTAGTAATTTTAATGGCTTTTGTAATTTCTTGTACAGCTATGAAAGATACCAATAAGGCCATCTCAGGAAAAGTAGAATCGGTAGAATCAGGAAAAGATGGTTACACAGCAAAAGTTATAACTGATACAAAAGAAGTTTATTTTGCAACAATCAGCATTGTAAATGTCGGCGGACCTCAAAACTACAAACAAGTTAAAATAGGAGATCAGGTTTCATTAAAAGGAGAAATCTGGAAAACTGACGACGAAAAACACATGAAAGTACAAGAGATTGTTTCAGTGAAATAACAACATAAATTTATTTTTAAACCACATAAGTTATATAAGTTCATATAATCTATGCGCAAAGCATTTTATATGAACTTATATAACTTATGTGGTTTAATTTTTTAATGAAATATATGTTTTGCCAATAATAATTGATACTAGAGCTTAATAAACTTAATATCTTAATGGTAAATATAAAAACTTATGGTTTGAAATTTTATCGAATGCTATCGTGGGCGTGAGTTTGTATACCGTTATTCCATAAAGTCAGAATATCGGTTGCAACAGCGGCACCACTTCCTGCGGCAATAGCCAGTTGACTTCTCCAGCCTGCAAGAGTTCCAATAACATAAAGGCCATCAGCGACTTTATGATCGTCGTTTTTTAGCTGAATACGTTGTTTTTCTGGTAATGCTTTTTTGTGAGGTTCAACATATTGCATTAAACCTTCGATATCAAAAGTATTGGCAGAACCAATTCCGATTACGATATTTTTAGTTTTGTATGAGTTTTTATTCGTAATTACAGTGAATTCAGGAAAAGATCCCTCAACTTTAATTACTTTTTCATTTGCAATCTGAGTAATATGAGGATAAGTCAGTGCCAAATCCTGTGTGCTTTCTATAAGTAAATCAGATCCTAATTTACCTGGTGTAATTCCGTAAGCATTGTAGAAAATTGCTTCCTGTAAAGAAGAATTTTTTTGATGTGTAAAAATCCCGATTTTTTTATCGGTAACAAAAGCTTTGTTTTTGGCAGACCCCAATACGAGAGCACAGGACATGCCAGAAACGCCTCCGCCGATAATTAAAACATCAAACATATTATCTACCGTTCATTTTTTCTTCAATTCTTTTTGAAATTCTAAAAATCAAAAGAATTAAAACGGCACAAAAAGAAGCGGCTATTCCAATAAAAGCAACGGCACTATCTCCCTGAAAAGGATTTTTAAAGTCTAACAATGTAATGTTAAAAACGATTAAAGCTAAAGCTAAAAGTACTAATATGGAAGTGAAAATTTTCATATGGCTATTTTGTTTGTCTAAAATAATAAGTAAAACCTTTTGACGTAAAATTGTCTTAAAGTTGTATTTAGAAATTTTAATGGGGGTAAATTTATAAAAATAAACGTTAGACGAACAAACCTTTAACATTAGCGGCGAATAATTTAACAGCAATCGCTAAAAGTATCACTCCAAATGTCTTGCGAACCACGCCAAGTCCGTTTTCTCCTAATAAATCTTCGATTTTTTTAGAAGATTTTAAAACGATATAAACAAGGATGATATTGAGTAAAATAGCAATCACAATATTTATGGTATGAAATTGCGACCTAAGTGATAATAAAGTAGTCATTGTTCCGGCTCCGGCAATTAGTGGGAAAGCCAATGGAACGATAGAGGCAGATCCAGGTTCTTCATCGCGAAAAATTCTAAGTCCTAAAATCATTTCTAAAGCAAGAAAAAATAAGACAAAAGAACCCGCAACAGCAAACGAATGAACATCGATACCTATTAGGTTAAGAAAGCCTTCTCCAACAAAAAGAAAAACAATCATAATGGTTCCTGCAACAATAGTAGCTTTCTCAGATTCAATATGACCAACTTTCGCTCTTAAATTCACAATAATCGGAATAGAACCCACAATATCAATTACAGCAAAAAGTACCATTCCAACAGTAATTATTTCTTTAAAGTCGATTTCTAACATATTACTTTGATTTTAAGCGTTTAAAATTTTTGCAAAGGTAGATAATAAAGGTAGGTGTTTTTTCTATACGATGTGTTTTTGTTATAAAAACACGTTTTGTTGGTTAAAAAAGTGATATTTGTAACAATTGATGACTTTGTCACAGAGATTCACAAAGATTTTCACAGAGTTTCGCAAAGTTTAATTTTTAGAGTTTATAAATCTTGTGAGTTTTACGCAGAGATGCACAAAGTTTTTCACAGAGTTACACAAAGGTTTATTAAGCTTTGCGAAAGTTAAATTTCAAAGCTTTGTGAACTTAAAAAAACAGCCAAAAAGTAAAAAACTCTGCGAATCTTTGCGAAAAAACTTTGTGTAACTCTGCGGTAAAATCTCACTGATTTGTACGGTAAAATTTAATCTCATTTCATCTGCTTTCTTTGACTATCTTTGCACTTTATAAATTTCAGTATTTCAATATCATGTTTCAATTAGGTAAAACCATTATTTCAGAGGATATTCTTGAAAAAGAATTTGTGTGCAACTTGTCGGCTTGTAAAGGAGCCTGTTGTGTTGACGGAGATGCGGGTGCGCCTTTGAGCGAAGCTGAAACCAAAATAATGGAAGAGATTTATCCTAAAGTAAAACCTTTTTTAAGAAAAGAAGGAATTGCTGCAATCGAAGCGCAAGGAACCTGGGTAAAAGGAACCGACGGAGATCTTGAAACGCCATTAATCGACGAGAAAGATTGTGCCTACGTTATTTTTGATGGAAAAACTGCACTTTGCGGAATCGAGCAAGCGTATAATCAAGGAATAGTTGACTGGAAAAAACCAGTTTCTTGTCATTTGTATCCAATTCGCGTAAAAGACTTCACGGAGTTCGCTGCTGTAAATTATGACAAATGGGATATTTGCGATGATGCCTGTTCTTTAGGTAAAGAATTAGAAGTTCCGGTTTATAAGTTTGTAAAAGAAGCCCTGATTCGTCGCTTTGGCGAAGATTGGTATATGGAGCTTGAAAAAGTAGCTCAGGAACTTAAAAATTCTTAAAAAAAGAATTGTAAAAAATACGCTTTTCATGTGGTATTTTTTAACTCAATGAATTAAAGTTTTAACTCTAAAAAAACTTTTAAAAACAATTAAAAATTTCTTGCTTTTTATTGTAAAAAGTCTATATTTTACGGCACTTAAGGTTAAATAGACGGTTTTAAAATACTCATTTTCAATAATTTAAATATTGTCTGAAAAATAGACTACTTTTTTGCCGTTGTTAAAAACTACGCCAAATTGTGAATAAGTTTGGCTTTCATTTTTAGCGATAAATGACAATCTTTGTACTACTCTGAAAAAGCAAAAAATCAGTAAAAAAATTAAACATAAAAGCCATGTCGCAAGTCGAACCAATTTTACAAGAAAACAAGAACCGTTTCGTTATTTTTCCTATCAAGCATCATGATATTTGGGAATGGTATAAGAAAATGGAAGCTAGTTTTTGGACTGCAGAGGAAATCGATTTGCATCAGGATCTTACTGACTGGAATAATAAGTTAAATGATGAAGAAAGATATTTCATTAAACACATTCTTGCGTTTTTTGCCGCATCTGATGGAATTGTAAATGAAAATCTTGCTGAGAACTTTGTAAACGAAGTGCAATATGCTGAAGCGAAGTTTTTCTACGGATTTCAAATCATGATGGAGAATATTCACAGTGAAACTTATTCTTTATTGATTGACACTTACGTTAAAGATGAAGCAGAAAAAGCAGAATTATTTAATGCTTTGGAAGTTTTTCCGGCTATCAGAAAAAAAGCAGACTGGGCTTTAAAGTGGATTGAATCTGATTCGTTTGCTGAAAGACTAATTGCTTTTGCAGCAGTTGAAGGTATTTTCTTTTCGGGAGCTTTTTGTTCTATTTACTGGTTGAAAAAACGTGGTTTAATGCCAGGCTTAACTTTTTCTAACGAGTTGATTTCTCGTGACGAAGGCGTACATTGTGATTTTGCAGTTCACCTTCACAATCATCATTTGATTAATAAAGTACCAAAAGACAGAATTAAAGAAATTATTGTTGATGCTTTAGATATTGAAAGAGAGTTCGTTACAGAATCTCTTCCGGTAAGTTTAATTGGTATGAATGCAGCTTTAATGACACAATATCTAGAGTTTGTTGCTGACAGGCTTTTAGTAGAATTAGGTTGCGAACGTGTTTATGGATCAGCAAATCCGTTTGATTTCATGGATATGATTTCTCTTCAGGGAAAAACTAATTTCTTTGAAAAACGTGTTGCAGAATATCAAAAATCTGGTGTGATGAACACAGATAGTGATGCTCAGAAAATTTCATTCGATGCAGATTTTTAGACAACAAAAAATATTTTAGTGTTTTCCCCAAATAAACACTGATTACGATTAAAATTTTATAACAAAACATTTTTAGAATCTCTTTTCCCAAATCGAAGATTCAATAATTTTCAACGCATTTTCGGTCTGATTTCAGATTGGAATAGGGTGGCTATTGAGAATGCCGTAATTCTCAAAAAATAATTTAAAAACACACAATGTTTAAGTCCCGGAATTCGTTTTCTAGTGACTTTCATTTTTTCAATAAACTAAAAAAAGTAAGCTTATGTATGTAGTAAAAAGAGATGGCCACAAAGAGCCCGTAATGTTTGATAAGATTACAGAAAGAATTAAAAAATTGTGTTACGGGCTAAATGAGCTTGTAGATCCTGTTAAGGTAGCCATGAGAGTTATCGAAGGATTGTATGACGGAGTTTCTACATCTGAACTTGATAATCTTGCAGCAGAAACGGCAGCATCTATGACTATTGCGCATCCTGATTATGCACAATTGGCAGCTCGTGTGGCGATTTCAAACCTACATTCGAATACAAAAAAGTCGTTTTCAGAAACGATGAAAGATATGTACAACTACGTAAATCCAAGAAACGGTCAGGAAGCACCGCTACTTTCGGATGAAGTATTTAAGGTGATTCAGGAAAACTCTGCTTTCCTTGATTCCCATATCATTTATACAAGAGATTTTAATTACGATTACTTCGGATTTAAAACTTTAGAGCGTTCGTATTTGTTAAAAATCAACGGAAAAATTGTCGAAAGACCACAACATATGTTGATGCGTGTTTCTGTTGGTATTCACTTAGACGATTTAAAATCGGTAATTGAAACGTACGATTTAATGTCTAAAAAGTTCTTTACGCATGCAACGCCAACGTTGTTTAATGCCGGAACTCCAAAACCACAAATGTCTTCTTGTTTCCTTTTGGCTATGCAGGATGATAGTATTGATGGTATTTATGATACTTTAAAACAAACGGCTAAAATCTCGCAATCAGCGGGAGGAATTGGTCTTTCTATTCATAACGTTCGTGCGACGGGATCTTACATTCGTGGTACAAACGGAACATCAAACGGGATTGTGCCAATGTTGAGAGTTTTCAACGATACGGCTCGTTACGTAGATCAGGGTGGTGGAAAACGTAAAGGAAGTTTTGCGATTTACATCGAAACATGGCATGCTGATATCTTCGAATTTTTGGATTTAAAGAAAAATACAGGAAAAGAAGAAATGCGTGCAAGAGATTTATTCTTCGCCATGTGGACATCAGATTTGTTTATGAAACGTGTACAGGAAGATGCATCATGGACTTTAATGTGCCCGAACGAATGCCCTGGATTATATGATGTTTACGGAGAAGAATTCGAAGCCATGTATTTGGATTATGAATTTAGAGGAAAAGGTAGAAAAACCATTCGTGCACGTGAATTATGGGAGAAAATCCTTGAATCTCAAATCGAAACAGGAACGCCTTATATGTTGTATAAAGATGCGGCAAACCGTAAATCGAACCACAAGAATTTAGGAACAATTCGTTCATCAAACTTGTGTACAGAGATTATGGAGTACACCTCTAAAGATGAAATTGCAGTTTGTAACTTAGCTTCAATTTCGTTGCCAATGTTTATTGAAAACGGAAAATTTGATCACCAGGCGCTTTACAACGTTACAAAACGCGTAACTCGTAACCTGAACAAAGTAATCGACAGAAACTACTATCCAGTAAAAGAAGCTGAAAACTCAAACATGCGTCACCGTCCGGTTGGATTGGGAGTGCAAGGTTTGGCAGATGCTTTTATCATGTTGCGTATGCCGTTTACAAGTGACGAAGCTAAAGCTTTGAACCAGGAAATTTTCGAAACTTTATACTTTGCAGCCGTAACTGCTTCTATGGAAATGGCAAAAGAAGAAGGTCCATATTCTACATTTGAAGGATCTCCAATGTCTAAGGGAGAATTTCAATACAATATGTGGGGAATGAAAGATGAAGAATTATCTGGTCGTTGGGACTGGGCTTCATTAAGAAAAGAAGTAATGGAGCATGGAGTTCGTAATTCATTATTGGTTGCGCCAATGCCAACAGCTTCGACTTCGCAAATTTTAGGAAACAACGAAGCTTTTGAACCGTATACATCAAACATTTACACGCGTCGTGTATTGTCTGGAGAATTTATCGTAGTAAACAAACATTTGCTGGAAGATTTAGTAAAATTAGGTTTGTGGAACGAAACATTGAAACAAGAAATCATGCGTCATAACGGATCTGTTCAAAACATTGATGTGATTCCGCAAGACCTTAAAGAATTGTACAAAACAGTTTGGGAAATGTCTATGAAAGATATTATAGATATGTCTCGCCAAAGAGGTTATTTCATTGACCAATCTCAATCGTTAAACTTGTTCATGCAAGATGCAAACTATTCTAAACTTACGTCAATGCACTTTTACGCTTGGCAATCAGGTTTAAAAACTGGAATGTATTACCTAAGAACGAAATCAGCTGTAGATGCGATTAAATTCACATTAAACAACGATAAAAAAGAAGAAGTTCCAACTCTTGTTGCAGAAACAGAAGAAATCAGCGTTGAAGATTATAAAGCAATGCTTTTGAAAGCTCAAGCCGCAGATCCTGAGGATTGTGAAATGTGTGGGTCTTAATTTTTTTTTAAGAAGAAAGAAGATAGAATAAAGAGGAAAGATTTTATTCTTTAATTAATAGAAAGCAGTTATTGTAATGATAGCTGCTTTTTTTGTGGTTTCTTTTTTAAGTTTATTAGTGATTTTGTTATTTTATAAAAGATTCCAGGAGAAACTCTTTAAACATAGCCTGTGGTTTCAACCACGGGAAACGAATTGGATTAACGCATTCTTTCCCGTGGTTGAAACCACAGGCTATGTTTGATTATGATTGCTAAATATAAAATAAACAATATCCCCAAAAAATCTCCGTTTAAATTAGTGTTAAAGATTTTAAAACTTAGCACCTTCTATTTTAAACCTTTATAGAAAAATTAAGTCTTATTGTAATAATTCCTGAATTATGAAAAAAAGCAATCTTTGGTCGTTACGATTGGGGTTTTCCGGTAAGCAAGCCGATAAAATCGAAAAACTTGGATTAAAAAATTTTCTAAAGAATTCCTATGAATCAAAGTTTGACAAAGAACTTCCTGCTTTTTTAAACGAAGAACCTAAAACACTTGCTGAGCAAAAAGAATTTAATCAATCTATAAAAATTGCCGATCCGGAAACTAAGAAAAGTATTCTCAGTAAACAAGCAAACTGTCGGGTTGAACAAAAAAAATGGTGGATTGATAAAATGCGAACCAGCGAGTTCCCGCTTCGGGAAAGTATGGTTTGTTTCTGGCACAATCATTTCGTAGCAATTTCTCAAAAAGTACACGTCAATTATTGGATTTATCAATATGATATGATTTTGCGTGAAAATGCTTTTGGCAATTTCAAAGAACTTACGAAACAGGTTCTTAAGTCTAACGCCATGGTGAAATATCTTGACAACGGGGATAATAAAAAAGGCAAAATCAACGAGAATCTTAGCCGCGAATTATTGGAATTATTTACTATCGGAATTGGAAATTATACCGAAGATGATATTAAAAACGGAGCAAAAGCTTTAGCCGGATTAAATGCAGGTGATAATGGCGCAGTTTATGGAAAACTAGAAGAAGACAATACTAATAAAACCTATTTCGGGAAAACCGGAAATTGGAAAGCAGATGATTTAGTAGATATTATTTTTGAACAGAAAAGTATTCCGTATTTAATTACAAGAAAAATTCTGAAATGGTTTATATATGATAATCCGCCAGAAGATTTAGTGGTTCATTATGGAGATTATTTTAGAAAAGTAGATTTTGAAATCGAATCTTTGTTAACCAAAATTTTTACGGAAGAATATAAGAAAGACACGGCCGGAATTAAAATCAAAAATCCGTTAGTTTATATTTTGCAATTAGCAGATGAATTGCAAATTGCGAACGTTGATTATATAATGATTACCGATTTCTTGAAACAGCAAGGAATGGATTTGTATAATCAGAAGAGTGTAAAAGGCTGGGATGGCGGAAATTTATGGCTGACACCACAGATTTATTTGCAAAGAAATAATATTTCAAATTCGCTTTGCAGTGGTATGAGTCTTACGAAAAAAACAATAAAACCAATTAAAGAAGGCGATATGCCAAGATCTGATTATGAAAAATTTGAAGTAAAAATAGATTTTAATACTAATGGAAATAATAAAACCATTATAGCCGAATTAACTGACAGATTAATATTCCAGGTAAACGATTCGATGCAGAAAGATATGGAGAGTCTGTTGAAATATGATTTTGATCCAAAAGAGGAACATGCCAATTTTGCTGTTATTCGATTGTTTAATTACATTACCAAGTTGCCAGAATATCAATTGATTTAAAACATAGCGTTATGAACAGAAGAGATTTTTTAACACTGACAGGGACATTTACCGGAGGACTGCTAGTACTTCCTGAATTTCTACACGCTTTTGGTTCGCAAAACAATTTGGTTGTGGGAGAGCAGTGTATTGTTTTTGTACAGCTGAATGGCGGAAATGACGGACTCAATACTTTTATTCCTTATGACAATCCGCTGTATTATGAATTAAGGACTAAAATTGCTTTAAAAAAAGACGTAGTTATTGGTCAAAATAACGGAATGGCGTTTCATCCTTCATTAAAAGATTTTGCTCAAATGCAGCAAAACGGAGATTTAACTGTAATCCAAAATGTAGGATATCCAGAACCTATTCGGTCTCATTTTAGAAGCCAGGAAATTTGGCAAACGGCAGTAGATTCTAATAAATATAATAATGAAGGCTGGCTAGGACGTTATTTGGATTTGCAATGTCATGATCTTGGTCATCAGCCAACAGCGGGAATAAATTTGGATTCGATAGATAATCTGGCATTGAAAGGCGCTGAACCAAATTCAATAACATTAAAAGATCCGGATCGATTTAAGATAAAATCAGGTAATGATGAAAATGTAAAATTATCAAACAATCCGCAATTGGATTTCGTTAGAAAAGTTGCTAATTCGGTTACCGAAGGTTCAGAAAAAATTCAGAAAGCATTAACTAATTCTAAATCAGAAATAAGTTATCCAAAAACCGAATTATCTAAAAACTTAGAATGGATTTCCCGATTGATAAAAGGAAATCTAAATTCAAAAGTCTACTATACTTCCCTTAACGGTTTCGATACACATGATAACCAGCTGATTCTTCATAAAATAAAATTAACCGAATTAAATGATGCACTATTTAGTTTTTATCAGGATTTAAAACAGGCTCAATTGCTTCAAAATGTAACGATTGTCGTATTTTCAGAATTTGGAAGACGTGTAAAAGACAACGGAAACGGAACGGACCATGGAACCGCAGCGCCAATGTTTATCATTGGAGGAAATAATAAAGGAACAATTTTAGGGAAAAATCCAAATTTGGCAGATTTAGATAGTGGTGATTTAAAATATGAAATTGATTTCAGAAGTGTTTATGCTTCTTTATTAAAGGAAAAAATGAATTTTGATTATTCTAAAATAGGGATTAAGAATATGCCGGTTTCCGGGTTGTTTTAGGATTCAAAAATAGCCACAAATTCACGAATTTTTGATTTGTAATTTGGGGAATTTAATTTTACAACGCAATTATTTTGTACTAATTCGTGAATTCGTGGCGGATAAATCTTAGCATCTTAGTAACGAAGATCTTAGAAACCTCTTTTTTAAAACTACATTTAAGCTGCTTTTTTTACATTATCATACAAAACTTGATAAATTTGTTAAGAAATCCTCTTTTGTTTCATAAAATGCAATATTTTTTTTGGTGCAGTGAAAATAATTTATACATTCGCAGAGAATTTATTGAAAAACACAAACAAAATGTCTAATAACCGTTTTTATTTTAGCAACTCTTTTTATTTCTTCTTTAGTAGAAGTGAGGATTGTGCTATGGTTATTTGAAAAATATAAAATACAAATAAAACTAATATACAATCCTGATGCAAATCAGGATTTTTTTTTGAATATATGACAACTAAAATTGCAATACAAGGTATAAAAGGTTCTTTTCATCATCAGGTTGTGAAGGAGTATTTCTCTGAAAATGTGGCTATTGATGAATGTTTGTCTTTTGAAGAATTAGTTGACAGCCTGCTTTCAGGAAAATCTGATCAGGCAGTGATGGCAATTGAAAATTCGATCGCAGGGCCAATTATTCCGAATTATGCTTTGATTGACAAGAATAATTTACACATTATTGGCGAGCATTATTTAAGCATTCATCAAAATTTAATGACTTTAAAAGGTCAGAAAATAGAAGATATAAAAGAAGTTCATTCTCATCCAATGGCACTTTTGCAATGCATGGATTTCCTGAAACAATATCCAAATATCAAATTGGTTGAAGATAAAGATACAGCTGAAACAGCAAGAAGAATTCAGGAAAAACAATTAACAGGAATTGCAGCTATAGGGAGTAAAGTAGCTTCTGAAATGTATGATTTGGAAATCATCGCGCCGGAAATTCAAACGATCAAAAACAATATGACTCGTTTTGTGATTATCAAAAAGCAGAATTCATTTTTGCCGGAAAGCGAAATTAACAGAGCTTCAATTAAATTTGAATTAGATCACAAAAGAGGAAGCCTTGCAGCGGTTTTGAATGTAATGAGCGATTGCAAATTGAATTTAACGAAAATTCAGTCACTTCCAAAAATTGAAACTCCCTGGAAATATTCGTTTTTCGTAGATGTAACATTTGAGAAATATGAAGATTTTGCAAAAGCCAAATCATTATTAAATATAATGGCAGAATATTTAAAGGTTTTGGGAGAATATAAAAACACTAAACCTTTTATAGGTTAGAAGTTATTAGTTAAAAGTTATTAGTTAAAGAGCCTAAAGCTTACAGCTTAAAGCGTAAAGCAAAAAAAAATGATTACAACAGCAAAAAGATTAGATACAGTTGAAGAATACTACTTCTCATCAAAATTGAGAGAAGTTCGACAACTGCAGTCTGAAGGAAAATCTATCATCAATATGGGAATCGGAAGCCCTGATTTGAGTCCGTCGAAAGCAGTAATTGAAGCGGTTGCCGCAGCAATTCAAGATGAGAATGGGCATGGTTATCAGAGCTATCAGGGATTACCGGAATTGAGAAAAGGAATGGCAGATTTTTATCAGAATCAATTTGGTGTTGAATTAAATCCCAATAATGAGATTTTGCCTTTGATGGGTTCGAAAGAAGGAATCATGCATATTTCGTTAGCATTTTTAAATGAAGGCGATCATGTTTTAATTCCAAATCCGGGTTATCCAACGTATACTTCGGTAACTAATTTGGTAGGAGCTGTTCCTGTTTATTATGATTTGAAAGAAGCGAATGCGTGGGAACCGGATTTTGAAGCTTTGGAAAAATTAGATCTTTCGAAAGTAAAAATTATGTGGCTGGGATATCCGCACATGCCAACAGGAGCGAGAGGAAGTTTAGCGTTATTTGAAAAATTGGTTGCTTTTGCTAAAAAACACAACATATTATTGGTTAATGATAATCCGTATAGTTTTGTTTTGAATGATAATCCGATGAGTTTATTGCAAATTGAAGGAGCGAAAGATGTGGCTCTGGAATTAAATTCATTAAGCAAAACATTCAACATGGCAGGCTGGAGAGTGGGTATGGTTTTAGGGAATCCTGAAATTATCGACGCAGTCTTAAAAGTAAAAAGCAATATGGACAGCGGAATGTATTACGGAATTCAGAAAGGAGCTATTGCAGCTTTAAATTGTGATAAATCCTGGTTCGAAGATCAAAACAAAATTTACAGACGCCGCAGAGAATTAACAGAAAAACTAGCAGAAAAATTAGGTTGCAAAGTTTATAAAGAAGGAGTTGGGCTTTTTGTTTGGGCAAAATTGCCGGAAGGAATCGAATCAGCAGAAAAGTTCATTGACGAGATATTATACGAGAAACATATTTTCATAACACCGGGAACGATCTTCGGAAGCAATGGTGAAGGATATATTAGATTCTCATTGTGTGTAAAAGAGGAAAAAGTACAAGAAGCGATAGATAGATTTTAAGTATTAAGATTTTAGAAGCAAGAAGCAAGATTTTTTGACATAGTTTGTCAGGCTGAGCGATCCCGAGGCTTCGGGAGAAGCCCATCGCAGTTGGAATTTGGAATTTTAAAAATTGAAGTTTGAAACCTTTGCTTCAAATAAAAATAATTATGAAAGTATACGTAATAGGAATAGGGCTAATTGGCGGTTCGATGGTGCTGGACATCAAAGAAAAACATCCAAACGCAACTATTTTTGGAATAGATAATAACGAAAAACATTTACAGGAAGCAATTGATTTGGGTGTTATCGAGAAAGCAGGAAGTTTTGAAGATTTGGCTGAAGCCGATTTTGTAATTGTTTCAGTTCCTGTTGATGTCGCGCTGACGGTTTTACCTAAAGTACTGGATTTGGTTGGAGATAAAACAATTGTTTTTGAAGTGGGATCGACTAAAAAGCCAATTTGTGAAGCAGTAGCAAGTCATCCGAAAAGAAGAAACTTTATAGCAACACATCCTATTGCAGGAACAGAGTTTTCAGGACCTTCGGCGGCAATAAAAGGTTTGTTTCAGGGAAAAACGAATATTATTTGCGAGGTGGAAAAAACCACTTTTAAATTGCAGGAAAAGGCTTTGAAGCTTTTTGCAGAAATAGGAATGAGAATTCGATATATGGACCCGATTTCGCACGACAAACACATTGCTTACGTTTCGCATTTGTCGCACATTAGTTCGTTTATGCTCGGAAAAACAGTAATGAACAAAGAAAAAGACGAACAGGATATTTTTGACATGGCGGGAAGTGGATTTGAAAGTACCGTTCGTTTAGCAAAAAGTTCTCCCGCAATGTGGACACCAATTTTTAAGCAAAACAAAGAACATGTTATTGAAACATTGGAAGAATATATCTCAAACCTGAGTCGGTTTAGGGATTTGTTAAAAGAAGAAAATTACAATGCCATTTTTGAAGAAATGGAAAGCACGAATAAAATAAAAGAAATACTAAACGGATTAACAACAACTAAAAAGTAAATTAGAATTAAGATGGAAAATAAGAAAGAAATGAGAAAGTGGTTAGAAGATTTCAATTTAAATCACCCACTTGTGATAGCTGGACCATGTAGTGCAGAAACAGAAGATCAAGTATTGAAAATTGCTCACGAATTAAAAGATTCAAAAGTTAGTGTATTCAGAGCAGGAATCTGGAAACCAAGAACGCGTCCGGGAGGATTTGAAGGTGTTGGAGAAATTGGTTTAAAATGGTTGCAAAAAGCTAAAAAAGAAACGGGTTTATTAATGGGTACTGAAGTTGCGACTGCAGCACATTGTAAACTTGCTTTAGAACATGATATTGACGTTTTATGGGTTGGTGCTCGTACAACTGCAAACCCTTTTGCTGTTCAGGAAATTGCTGATACATTGAAAGGAACTGATAAAATCGTTTTGGTTAAAAACCCTGTAAACCCAGATTTAGCTTTATGGTTAGGTGGTGTTGAGCGTTTACACATGGCCGGAATCGAGAAATTAGGAGTTATTCACAGAGGTTTCTCGACTTACGAAAAAACAAAATACAGAAATATCCCGGAGTGGCAAATTGCTATCGAATTGCAAAATAAATTCCCTGATTTACCTTTAATCATCGATCCGTCTCACATTACCGGAGATCGTAAAATGATTTTCGAAGTAACACAAGAGGCTTTAGATTTGAATTACGATGGTATGATTATCGAAACGCACTACGATCCGGATAACGCTTGGTCTGATGCTGCTCAACAAGTTACTCCAGACACTTTGAAACAAATCATTAAAGATTTGACTATCAGAAAAACGGATGATACTACAGATCAGTACACTCAAAAAATGACAAAATTAAGAGCGAACATCGACGTTCTTGATGCTAACTTATTAGAGTTGTTAGGTAAACGTATGAAAGTAGCTGACGAAATTGGTCAGGTGAAAAAAGATGCAAACGTTGCGATTCTTCAAAACAATCGTTGGAATGAAATCTTAGGGAAAATGATTTTAGAAGGTGAGAAAAAAGGTCTTACTGAAGAGTTTGTTTTGAGAATGTTCAAAGCAATTCACCAGGAAAGTATTGGTCACCAGGAAAAAATATTCAACGCATAATATTTTTTTAAACCATATAAGTGATATAAGTTTTTTAAGCTTTTTGTTTTCATTAATTTAAATTTTCTTATATCATAATTAAGATTAAATTGTTTTTTAAGTCTCCATTTCTTCGAAAGAAGATTTGGAGATTTTTTGCTTTTTATTACATAGCCCACGGTTTCAACCGTGGGAACGTATCGATAATCATAATCTTTATCGCCAGGATTGAAACCGTGGACTATGTTTAAAATTATTCATTTATCTTTGCAGAGATTTAGGTTTTCAATCTGAAATCTAATCCCGAAGTTTCGGGACAACAATCTAAAATTAAAGAATGACAGGACTCGTATATAAATCTACAGGAAGTTGGTACACCGTAAAATCTGAAAAAGGCGATTTTATAGAATGCCGTATGAAAGGGAAGTTTAGGATGAAAGGTATTAAAAGTACAAATCCTATTGCTGTAGGCGATATTGTCGATTATGAACTCGAAGAAACTTCGGATGCGGTAACGGGAACGATTTTTAATATTCACGAAAGAAAAAATTACATCGTTCGTAAATCGGTTAACCTTTCGCATCAAATGCATATTATTGCGTCGAATATTGATCGCGTTTTTTTATTGATTACGATTAATAATCCGCCAACAACATTCAACTTTATAGATCGTTTTTTGGTAACTGCCGAAGCTTATAATATTGAAACAATTCTGGTTTTTAATAAAATTGACACTTTTGACGAGCCAACGCTGGAAGATCAATTGTATATGCAATATGTTTATCAGCAAATTGGTTACAAATGCCTGCGTGTTTCTTCAACCGAAATGAAAGGTGTTGATGAATTAAAAGAAATGATGATTGGTAAAGTAAGCATGTTTTCCGGACATTCAGGCGTTGGAAAATCGACTTTGGTAAATGCTATGGAACCTTCTTTACATCTTAAAACGAAGACTATTTCTGAGGCTAGTAAACAAGGTCAGCATACAACAACTTTTGCCGAAATGTATGATTTGTCTTTTAATGCAAAAATCATCGATACGCCGGGAATTAAAGGTTTCGGAATCGTTGATATGGAAAAAGAAGAAATCAGTGGTTATTTTCCTGAATTTTTCAAATTGAAAGATCAATGTAAGTTTAACAATTGTTTACATAAAGAAGAACCGCATTGCGCCATAAAAGCAGCTTTAGAAAGAGACGAGATCGCTTGGTCGCGCTACAATAGTTACTTAAAGATCCTTGAAGGTGATGAAGAAAATTACCGTACAGATTCGTATGATGAAGATCGTAAAATTAGCGATGAAACAAGAAATCAAAAGTAATTGTGAATTTAAATTCCAAATCGAAAATTCCAAATTCCAACCTAAATAAATTATATAGATTAAGGTTGATTGTGGAGATGCACTGCAGTGCATCTAACGTTAGAATTTAAATCTTTTTAATCCGTGTAATCTGTGGCAAAAACCACATCATTAGATAAAATATGAAAATAGTTCTTCAGAGAGTATCACAAGCATCCGTAACTGTCGAATCTAAAATTGTTGCTGATATTCAAAAGGGATTATTGGTTTTAGTTGGAATTGAAGATTCCGACACTCAGGAAGATATTGACTGGCTTGTTGGCAAAATCATTAAAATGAGAATTTTTGGTGATGAAAATGATGTTATGAATTGTTCTGTTCAGGATATTGATGGTGAGATTATTGTGGTTAGTCAGTTTACACTTCATGCTTCTACAAAAAAAGGAAATCGACCTTCGTACATAAAAGCTTCCAAACCAGAGTTTGCCATTCCAATGTATGAGAATTTCGTAAAATATTTAGAAAAAGAATTCAATAAAAAAGTACAAACCGGAATTTTTGGTGCAGATATGAAAGTTAGTTTGTTAAATGATGGTCCCGTTACTATTGTGATAGATAGTAAAAACAGAGAGTAAAAAATCATAAACAAATGTTAAGGATTTCTAAAAATAATATATATTTGGCGAAATTCCTTACTGATGAAAAGCCCCGTTTTTGCGTTATTTTTTCTTCTTTTTACACTTATTTCTTCTGCTCAAAAGAGTGAATATCCTATAACTACAATTTCTGACAGTCTTAAAGAAAACGCCGATGCGGTGGTACGATTAGACCAGACCGATATCATCATATTATCTCAACGTAGTTTAAATACCAAAAACCATTGGGTTGTAACGGTTTTTAATAAAAAAGGTTTTGATGGCCTTAGTGCCTACGAATTCTATGATAAATCAACTTCAATCAAAAATATCGAAGCCATTATTTATGATGCTTCGGGCAAGGAAATAAAAAAAATCAGGAGAAAAGATTTCAAAGATCAAAGTGTTGCTGACGGCGGTACGCTTTTTTCTGATAATCGTTATCTTTTTCTGGATTATACGCCGATTTCATATCCTTTTACAATTGAGTTTAATAGTGAAGTTCAAACTTCTTCAACAGCTTTTATTCCAAAATGGATGCCTTTGAGAAGTTATGGTGTTAGTATCGAAAAGTCTTTTTTAAATGTAATTTACCCGGCAGATTTGGGCTTTAAAAAGAAAGAAATTCAGTTTTTAGGATTTAATATAAAAAAAATAACAGATACCAATACACAACTGTCGTATAATGCCAGCAATATTTTGGCTCAAAAAAAGGAAGATTACAGTCCGTCGTACAGAGATTTATTTCCTAAAGTAATGATGGGTTTAGAGCATTTTCACTTAGAAGGTGTTGATGGAACAGCCACAAATTGGGTTGATTTTGGCAAGTGGTATTCTGAAAAAATATTATCCGGAACAACAGATTTACCTGAAGAAACAAAATCAAAAATTAAAGCTTTTGTTGGAGATGAAAAAGATCCGATTAAAAAAGCAAAATTAGTTTATGATTTTGTACAAAAAAAATCCCGCTATGTTAGTATTCAGGTTGGAATTGGCGGTTGGAAACCTATGTTGGCTACAGATGTCGATCGATTAGGTTACGGTGATTGTAAAGCTTTAACAAATTATACCAAAGCACTTTTGCAAGCTGTTGATGTTCCTTCGTACAATACAGTTTTATATGGGGATAGTTATAAAACCAATATAGAAGCTGATTTTGTTGCCATGCAGGGAAATCACATGATTTTGTGTATCCCAAACGGAAATCATTATACATGGCTGGAATGCACAAGTCAGGATGATCCTTTTGGTTATCAGGGAACCTTTACAGATGACAGAGATGTTTTGGTCATTAAGCCCGAAGGAGGAGAAATCGTTCGTACTACAATCTATGATGACAAAGGCAATACGCAAACAGACAAAGGCAATTACACTATAGATGAAAATGGAAATTTTTCGGGATCACTTTTAATTGTTTCAGAAGGGTCACAATACAGTTCAAAATCAAGAATAGAACATTTGCAGCCTACAGAAAAAGAAAAATATTATAAAGAATATTGGGACAATATCAATAATTTAAAACTTGATAAAATAGTTTTTACTAACGATAAAGAGAATATTCGGTTTACAGAAAACATTCAGGTAAGTGCTATAAATTATGGTGTAATTGCTGCCAACAAATTAATTTTTCCCGTTGATGCTTTTAATCAAAATGCAAATACAATTAAACGAATTCGAAACAGAAAAAATCCATTTCAAATTCAACGTGGATATTTAGATTCTGATGAAATAGAAATCAATTTACCAAATGGTTTTACGATCGAATTTTTGCCTGCAAACTATGAATTAAAAGGAAAATTTGGGGAATACAAAACCGAAATCATCAAAAAAGAAAATAACAAACTCGTTTACAAACGTTCGATGTTTTTAAATAAGGGAAAATATTCGAATAAAGAATATGATGAATATAGGCTTTTTATGGAACAAGTGTCCAAAAACGATAATGCCAAAATTATTTTAGCCAAGAACTAACCAAATATCTGAAATAACTAAACCAACCATAATATGAAACTTATTAAACCTTTTTGTATTTCAATTCTTTTGTTATTGATTTCAAATGTAAATGCGCAGGAATTTAAATTAGGAAAAGTGTCTATTGCTGAATTGCAAGAGAAAGCGCATCCGAAAGATACGGCAGCTGCAGCAGCGATATTATATAAAAAAGGAAGTTCAAGAATCGAGTACAATCAAAACGATGGATTTGTTACGGTAACTGATGTTGAGACCAGAATTAAAATCTATAAAAAAGAAGGTTATAGCTGGGTTACTCATAAGGTTTGGTATTATAACAACAGTAATATATCTGAGAAAGTTTCTTTTAGTGATGCGATTACTTATAATTTAGTAGATGGCAAAATCGAGAAAACAAAGTTAAAGAGCGAAGGAATATTTGATGAAGTTCGCAATAAATTTAGTGGCCAAAAAAAAATAACAATGCCCAATGTAAAAGAAGGCTCAATTGTCGAATTTAAATATACCATTAGAAGTCCTGCCAGAATGATTAGAGAATGGGATTTTCAAACCAGCATTCCTGTAAATTATTCTGAATTTGTAACATTTGTTCCAGAATATTATACTTTTAATTCAAGGCAAAAAGGATATGTTTTTCCTAAAATGACTGTTGAAAAAAACAATAAGTCGATAATTATATCTTCTAAAGAAAGGGTTAATTCAGGAGGGTTTACAGCTACAAGAACAGAATTTTCTCAGGACAAGTTTGATTATATAGAAACAAAAACTACTTATGTTGGAGAAAATTTTCCAGCGATGAAAGATGAGGCTTTTGTAAATAACATTGATAACTACACATCAAGTATTCAGCATGAATTGTCTATGGTAAAATTTCCAAATGAGCCCTTAAAACCTTTTTCAACAGATTGGAATTCGGTCGTAAAAACAATTTACGATTATGAAACTTTTGGACCTGAATTAAATAGAACCGGTTATTTTGAAGATGATTTAAAAGTGATTTTAGCCAATAAAAATTCTGACGAAGAAAAAATTATGACAATCTTAAATCATGTAAAATCGAGTGTAAAATGGAATGGATATTACGGTTATGATTGCGATAACGGAGTACGAAAATCATATAAAGAAAAATCAGGAAATATTGGTGATATCAATTTAATGCTTACCGCAATGTTGCGTTATGCGGGCTTAACGGCAAATCCGGTTTTGGTGAGCACACGTTCAAATGGAATTCCTTTGTTCCCAAACAGAACAGCTTTTAATTATGTTATTGCCGCAGTTGAAACTCCAAATGGAAATATTTTACTGGATGCAACCGATAAATTTTCGACACCCAATATCTTGCCTTTAAGAACACTAAACTGGCAGGGAAGATTAATTAGAAAAGACGGAACATCAGAAGATGTTGATTTAATGCCCAGAAAGCCATCAGGTGATAATGTTTTTATCAATTATACTATTGACAACGAAGGTAAAGTTACCGGAAAAACCAGAAGACAATGTACAGATTATAATGCAATGATAACGAGGGATAATATTTCTGGTTTGAAAGAAGAAGAATATCTGGAGAAACTGGAGAATGAAAATAATAAAATAGAAATAAGCGAATATTCCAGAACAAACGAAAAGGAAATCTTATTGCCAATTGTTGAAACTTATTCTTTTACAGGAAATAATTTATGCGAACAAATTGGGGGTAAAATCTATATTAATCCGATGTTGTTTTTTACAAATGAAAAAAATCCTTTTAAGCAGGAAGTTAGAGAATATCCGGTTGATTTTGGTTTTCCATTTGCAGACAAGTATAATATTACCATTCAAATTCCGGAAGGTTTTTCGGTAGAGAGTCTGCCGGCGCCTGCAGTAATGACAATGGAGGATAATTTAGGAACTTTCAAATATAATATTGCAGTGAGCGGAAATTCTTTACAATTAGTTGTTGCGCATCAAATTAATGAAGCTATTGTTGGAACTGACAAGTATGAAATGCTAAAAGAATATTACAAGGCAATGATTGCAAAAGAAACAGAGAAAATAGTTTTAAAAAGAATATAACATCATCAAAAGATTAGGTTAATTTTGTTTTAAAAATATAATCATGGATTTGAAAAATGCACAATTAGACGTTGATACCTGGATAAAAGAACACGGAGTTCGCTATTTTAATGAATTAACAAATATGGCGCAGCTTACCGAAGAAGTTGGTGAAGTTGCCCGAATTATTGCCCGCAGATATGGCGAGCAGTCAGAAAAAGAAAGCGATAAAAATAAAGATTTAGGCGAAGAACTGGCCGATGTTGTTTTTGTGGTTTTATGTTTAGCGAATCAAACCGGAATAGATTTACAGGCCGCTTTTGACAAAAAAATGGATTTAAAATCGGTTAGAGATAAAGATCGTCACAAAAACAACGATAAATTGAAATAATTGTGAAATATCAGTTATAAACTTTGAATTATGAGTTTTGAATTTTGAATTATGAATGGGGAGTGGTAAATTGCATGCCTGAATTAGGTTTCTAATCCATCATAATTCAAATTCACCACTTACAATAAAAAAAATGAATTTAAAATTAAGCACGAATTCACCATTCACCATTGATAATTCTCAATTAAATATAACCGGATCCAAAAGCGAAACCAATCGTTTATTATTACTGAAAGCATTATTTCCAAACATTACATTAGCCAATACCTCCAATTCTGATGATAGCGAAGTAATGCAAAAAGCTTTAATTGGAAATGACGAAATTGTAGATATTCATCATGCAGGAACTGCAATGCGTTTTTTAACAGCTTATTTTGCTGTAAACGAAGGCAGAGAAGTAGTAATGACAGGTTCAAGCAGAATGCAGGAACGTCCGATAAAAATTTTGGTTGAGGCTTTGGCACAATTAGGGGTTGAGATCTCATATGAAAAAGAAGAAGGATATCCGCCAATAAGAATTAAAGGAAAAAAAGTTACAGCTTCAAAAGTAACTTTGGCTGCAAATGTGAGCAGTCAGTATATTTCGGCTTTATTACTAGTTGCTTCAAAATTAGACAACGGTTTAGAGTTGACATTAGAAGGAGAAATCACTTCAATTCCGTACATCAAAATGACTTTGGCTTTGCTAAATGATTTGGATATTCAAACCAGTTTTGAAGGAAATGTTATTAAAGTATATCCAAAAACAGAAGTTGCAGCTAAAGAAATGGTTGTAGAATCTGATTGGAGTTCGGCATCTTACTTTTTTAGTCTGGTTGCTTTGTCTGATTCAGCTTCACTTACATTAAGCAGTTATAAAAAAGACAGTTTGCAGGGTGATTCAGAGTTGGTGTCACTTTATGAAAAAATGGGTGTTCAGACTACGTTTGAAAAAAATAAAATGACTTTGGTAAAACAAGAGAATTTTAAGTTTGAAGATGTAAATTTTGAATTAAATAATACTCCGGATATCGCACAAACAATTGTTGTAACTTGTTTAGGTCTGGGGATTGGCTGTCATTTAACAGGTCTTCATACTTTAAAAATTAAAGAAACAGACAGATTGGAAGCACTTCACATTGAACTTACAAAATTGGGAGCTAATATTTCTGTTACAAATGATTCTTTAACTTTAGTGCCTTCGCATAATATTAATCATAATGTAAAAATCGGCACTTACAATGATCACCGTATGGCAATGGCTTTTGCTCCTTTAGCCCTAAAAGTTCCAATTATTATCGAAGATGCCGAAGTAGTTTCAAAATCATATCCAGATTTCTGGAATGATCTTAAAGCATTAAATTTCGAAGTATCAGAATTATAAATAAAAATATTCACCACGAATTTAAAATAATAATTCGTGAATTCGTGGCAAAAAAATACATGGCCTCCAGTTTTAACTGGAGGTTTTTTTTATGATTATTGTTTTCGGCTTTAGCCAAATAAAATTATTGACATTTTACAAGAATCCGGATTAAATGAGCTTATACGACTTATATGTTAAAAAAAATCTTTTTTAATCAACTCGAAACACCACTAAATCAACGACTTTTGAAAATAAACAGCAAAACACTTGACAACGCCTATCTCACAATCGTATATTTGCACACGATTTATAATTTTAGATAAAAAATCTAAAATCTACACTCTAAAAATCACAATGCCAATATGAAATTATCACATTTTCAATTTAACTTACCAAAAGAACTTTTAGCGGAATTTCCAGCAGAAAACAGAGATGAGTCTCGTTTAATGGTAATCGATCGTCAAAAACAAACTATAGAACATAAAATGTTTAAAGATGTTATCAACTATTTTGATGACGGAGACGTTTTAATTCTTAACAATACTAAAGTTTTCCCTGCGCGTTTGTATGGAAACAAAGAAAAAACTGGAGCAAGAATTGAAGTTTTCTTATTAAGAGAATTAAATTCAGAGCAACGTCTTTGGGACGTTTTGGTAGATCCGGCTAGAAAAATCCGTATCGGTAACAAACTTTATTTTGGTGACGATGATTCGTTAGTTGCTGAGGTAATTGACAATACGACTTCTCGTGGTAGAACTTTACGTTTTTTATATGACGGTTCTTACGAAGAGTTCAGAAACAAATTGACAGAACTTGGAGAAACTCCAATTCCTAAATACATCAACAGAGAAGTAACAGCTGAAGATGCTGAAAGATACCAAACAATCTATGCAAAAGAAGAAGGAGCTGTAGCGGCACCAACTGCTGGTTTACACTTCTCAAAACACCTTTTGAAAAAACTGGAAATTAAAGGAGTAAACTTTGCAGAAGTAACACTTCACGTAGGTTTAGGAACTTTTAATCCGGTTGAGGTTGAAGATTTATCAAAACACAAAATGGATTCTGAGGAATTGATCATTAAACAAGAAGCTTGCGATATCGTAAATGCTGCAAAAGTGGCTAAAAAACGTATCTGTGCTGTTGGAACAACTTCAATGCGTGCTATTGAAAGTTCAGTTTCATCTCAAAATACTTTAAATCCTTACGAAGGTTGGACAAATAAATTCATTTTTCCTCCTCACGATTTTAGTATTGCAAACTGTATGATTACAAATTTCCACACACCAAAATCAACATTATTAATGATGATTTCTGCTTTCTGTGGACATGATTTAATGAAAAAAGCATACGAAGAAGCAATTAAAGAAGGATACAAATTTTATTCTTACGGAGATGCAATGTTGATTTTGTAATTTGCAAGTCAAATCAAATATAAAACCTGTCAGAAATGACGGGTTTTTTTATGGTTTAAAAGTTTCAGGTTTCAGGTTTCAAGCTGAACGCATCGTTGATCTAACCTGAAACTTGAAACCTGAAACAAAATTAACTAACTATTATAGCATTTTTTGTTATTTTTACCTTTCAAAAATTACACAATGACTTTTCAAAATACACGCGAATTCGCGAAACAACTTGACTCACAAGATACTTTAAATCATTATCAGGATCAATTTATATTTCCTAAAGTAAATGACAAACGCGTAATTTATTTTACGGGAAACTCTTTAGGTTTACAGCCAAAACGCACCAAAGCTTATATCGATGAAGTAATGAATGACTGGGCAGAACTAGCCGTTGAAGGTCATTTTTATGCTCAAAAACCATGGTGGGATTATCAGGAAAGATTTGCAGAACCATTGAGTAAAATTGTTGGCGCTTTGCCATCAGAAGTTACGGTGATGAATACTTTGACAGTAAATCTTCATTTGTTGATGGTTTCATTTTATCAGCCAAAAGGCAAACGTTATAAAATTATCTGCGAAGAAAAAGCTTTTCCATCAGATCAATATATGTTTCAGAGTCAGGTTCATTTTCATGGATATAAAACAGAAGATGCAATTGTAGAAATCAAACGTCGTGAGGGCGAACATAATATTCGTCTGGAAGATGTTGTGGCAAAAATTGAAGAAGTTGGAGATGAACTTGCTCTTGTTTTAATTGGCGGAGTAAATTACTATACAGGACAAGTTTTTGATATTAAAACTATCACCGCTGCAGGACACAAAGCTGGAGCAAAAGTGGGTTGGGATCTGGCACACGCTGCTGGAAATATCAAACTTGAATTGCACGATTGGAATGTAGATTTTGCTGCATGGTGTAGTTACAAATACATGAACTCTGGTCCGGGAAATGCTTCCGGATGTTTTGTACATGAAAAACATCACAATGATGCTGATTTACCAAGATTTGCAGGCTGGTGGGGACATAATAAAGAACGTCGTTTTAAAATGGAACCAACTTTTGATCCCGTTCATGGGGCAGGAGGATGGCAAATTAGTAATTTACCTGTTCTTTCATTAGCGCCTTACCTGGCTTCAGTTGAAATGTTTGCTGAGGTTGGAATGGATGCTTTAATTGTAAAAAGAGATCATATAACTTCTTATTTAGAATTTATTCTGCATGAAATTGATAAGGAAGTAAAAGGTAATTTTGAAATCATTACACCTTCAAACCCTGAAGAAAGAGCTTCTCAGTTGTCTGTTTTTTTACACGGAGAAGGAAGAAGTTTGTTCGATTATTTAATGAAAAACGGAGTTATTACAGATTGGCGTGAACCTAATGTAATTCGTCTCGCACCAGTTCCACTGTATTGTTCTTATGAGGATATGTATGATTTTGGACAAATTCTGAAAAAGGGAATTTTAGAGAAATAAAAGAATCTTGCGAAGTTTTTGTTTCACGCAGATTTAAGCAGATTTAAAAATATTTTTCAAAAAGAATCTGCTAAAATCCATTTCAAATCTGCGTGAAAAAAAATTAACAAATAAAAAAATCCGTTTTTAATCAGTGTTTTGCTTTAGCAATCCGCGTCATCCGCGTTCTAATCTACAGGGCAATCTTCAAATTCTATAACCTTTCCACAAAATCCTGTAACTTTAACAAAAGCTATCTTCGTTAATTTGTAGTGTATAATAACTTAAAACTACAATCATGAAAACTGTATATATATTACTAGTAGCCCTATCAATTGTTTCTTGTCAGAATCAATCAAATGCGGATATGAAAAAAGCGAAACAGGCAAGTATAGATTCCATGAAAGTTGCAATTGAACAACAAAGAGTAATGGACTCGATGAAAACGGAGATGGCAAAAATAAAAGAAGAGCAACGAGTAGAATCTCAAAAAGTGGTAGTAGTACATCAACAGGCAGCAAACGGAAATACTGCAACTACAACAACTAAAAAGAAAGGCTGGAGTGCTACTGCTAAAGGTGCCGTAATTGGTGCCGGAGTTGGTGCTGCAACCGGAGCAATTGTAAGTAAGAAAAAAGGTGAGGGTGCAATTATTGGTGGTCTGGCCGGCGCCGCTTTAGGAACGGGAACAGGTGCTGTTATTGACAGTAAAAATAAAAAAGAGTAAGCTAAATAGCGCTATATATAAGACCCCGATCTGGATTTCCAGATCGGGGTTTTGTTTTTATACTAATTCTGGTGTTGGAATTTTTATTGCTGCTAATTCCAATTTATAAAAATCGAACTGATATTTGATTTTTTCTGCATCGCTTCTAAAATAGAAACCGGATTCAAATAAATTCTGATAATAATCAATACCTTCCAGAAGATTAGCTTTAAAACTGTTCCATTTTTTAAGTTGGTTGGCAGTAACTTCGCCGGAAATAGTTTCAATCTCGTTTCTAAAATAATCGATATACATCTTTAATTCTTTCACAAATAAATTAGGACGATTTTTAGCCCTTAAAACAGATTTATTTCCATAAATATGCTGCAACATATCAGTAAGTGAAACTTCTTGATCAAAATACGCCATATTAGGGCCAGGGCAAATAACAACACCTTGTGCCTGTCCTTTTATTTTAATATCATTTTCTAAATAAGAGGAATTGGCTAAACCAACACACAAACATGATTTTTCTGTGATTTTAGTTTTAGCATTCTCAAAAGCATTAATTGAAAGAGTGTTTTTGATACTATCTAATTCGGCTAATTTTATGTCCTGATATTTTTTTGAAGCTGTACAAATTCCGTGAGGATCGTATTCTTTACTCAACGCCAGAAATTTTTTAGGGCAAGAGCTTCCTGCTTTATTCTCGTGGATTCGTTTTTGTTTTAAAATTTCATTTGATGTGCCTCTCACGGTATTAAAAGGAACTCCCAAAGGTGAAATATGACTCAAATACAAATCTTTTTCTTTCGCATTTATCAATAAGTTACGGGTTGTCTGGTCTACAGATGTTGCTTCGGGAACTAATAAAAAAGGAGAGCCCCAGCCAACAGAATCGACCTCGTATTTTTCTAATAAAAATTCATGTTCTTCCGTAGTTCCAACGCCGCCCTGAACGGTAATTTTTAAAGGCAGGGGCTGATCAGGAATAGGTGCATTTTTTTGTTGCAGCACTTTTACCATCAATTCATGAGCAGATTGAATTAATTGTTCTTTTTTCAATTTAAATTCTTCCAAGATAGTTCCTAATAAAAGCCCATCAGTGGCAAAAGCGTGTCCGCCGCAGTTTAAACCTGATTCTATGCGATATTCAGAAACCCAAAGTCCTTTTTTAGCTAAAAAATTTCCCTGAATCATCGCAGACCTAAAATCACTAACTTTTAGAATAATTTTCTTTTTGAGTTCGTTTTTTTGATTTGGAAAAAAGTCTGAAAAATTCTCGAAATAGCTGTAAAGTCTTGGATTCATTCCCGCAGAAAGTACTACTGAAGATTCAAGATTGCTGTTTGCAAAACCTCTTAAAGCAGCATGGGCGTCATTAAACTCAATAGGGAGCTGTTCATTTTTGACAAAATTATCTTTGTCCAGTTTCGTCATGATATTTACATCAATTTCACCTGGAAAAAGATTGGATTCGATGTAGTTTTGAATGTTTTCTTTGAATAAAATTCCATCTTCCAGTAAATTTTGAAAACCTTTTTTAATGTCAGAGGTATTGGGTAATGTTGCTATAAAATTCTCTAAAGCGGTTTTACTTTCAGCTAATTCTGTTTTAAAACTTTCAAACTTCTGTTTTACGATTTTGTCTACTAAGTTTAGATACGAAGTGATTCTTTCGGCGCGATAATCATGGAATTTCTGATTTATTTCTTCATATGGAAAATTGAATTTGGTGCTGTAAAAATCACGCATCTTTTCAATTAAATCATCATCGGCTATAGAAATCACAGACGAAATCCCGTATTGCGCCACTCGTATCGGGCTGTCAATAGTATAAGCGAGTCCCATTACCGGAATATGAAAGGTATGTAAAGGCCTTTTTGTCATTTGTTTTCAAATTAAAATAAAAACAAATGTGAAGAAAAATAATTACTGAAAACCTGATAATTATCAGGTTCGAGGTTTCTTTACATAGCCCACGGTTTCAACCGTGGGAGACGGGGCGTAAAATACATTGTGTTCCAACGGTTAAAACCGTTGGCTATGTCAACAAATAAAAAATTTGCGGAAATTCGTGTAATTCGTGGCTAAAAAATACTAAATCAAAATCTTCTTCAAAGATTCTGCAATGCTTCGCCATAAAAAATTGTAGAATGATTTTTCCTGAATTCTTTCAAGTTCAACCTCGGCGGTTTTTGCTTTGTCTTTTGAGTCGTTTTTCACTAATAAATTAACGATTGCAGATTTTAATTTTGCTTCTTTTTCCGGGTTTTTCTTTTTGAATAATTTCACTTTCAGATCGTCATAATCTAAAGAAGCATTTCCTTTGGAGACATTATCATTTCCATAAAAATTAAAACGGTATTTGTTAAAAACTCCCGTAAACGAAGCATTCATATAAGGCTTGCTGAATCGGCCAATAGCAGCAACATCAAAATTTGAAATAACGCCCTGAATATGAAAACTGTCTTTTTTATCTAAAACATTAAAATTCCAATTAACATTTAATGGCGAAGTTTTCATGAACACGCAGTTAATTTTGATTTTTACATCATCCATTTTTTTCAACCCAAAACCACTTCTCAAATTTGTTGCCTGAAGATTAAAATGATCAAAGTTTAAAACACCCGGACCTTTAGAAAAATCAATTTCTTCTTCGTAAACCAGTTTTGATTTCAAGACTTGCAAAGTATCAATTTGTAGCGGAAATTTAATATTTCGTAATAAATGATTGTAAAGATATTTTTTGCTTAAATCATCTTTTGGCATTTTGCCACGATAAATATTGGCATCAAAATGATTGATTACAAGTGAATTTGCTTTAAAGAAAAAACGATCATTTTTAAAACCCCAATCCATTTTTGCTACTTGGGCTGAATCGAATTTTAGCGTATAAATATCCTTTTCCTTATCTAAATGCTTAATAAAATCTCGTCGGTTAAATTGAGGAAGATTAGAAAAATCATTGATTTTTATAAAGTTTTTTTCGGTACTTATTTTGCCAATGTTAATATGATAAAAAGCACTTGGTTTGTAAAATAAGCTATCAATTACTAAAGCGTAACTTTCATATCGAAGCGGAATTTTTTCGTTTAAGGTTGCATCGGTAATTAAAATACCTTCCAGTTTTAAAATCATTTTTTTAATACTGAAAATTGGTTTTTGAGAATCTAAAGAAACAACATCCACAGATGCGTCATTTAAATAAATGTTCGAAACAGCAATTATTTTACGAAAGGGTGCGATAATTTCATTCTTAATGCTTTTGCTGTTATTCAAAAGTTTTTCGCCTTTTTTATATAAAATAACTCTGGGTTTATTGATGATAATGCTCTCGGCCTGAATAACGTCGCGAAAAGCCAAATCCCAAATATTAAAATGCTGAATGGTAATAGATTCGATTTTCGAAAAAAGCCCGTTTTTGCTGTCTTTAGGTTCATTTTTCGGGCTTACTAATAATGTCTCGGCGTAGATATTTCTGGAAAAAAGCGATACTTCAATTTTTTCGTAATTAATGTTATATGGCGTATTGTTTTTTTCGTGAATAATAATCGGAAGTTGTTTTTTGATCCAGTAATTCAGACCAATATTGGCAAAAATCACAAGTAAAAAAAGGGAAATTACACCGATTGCTATTTTTTTATATACTGACATTTATAGGATTGGTTTTAAATACATAAATTTAGGCTTTAAAAAAAAAGGATTATTACATTATTCTCTTTATTGGTTACATGATTTTACAAACCTTATTATTTACTTATTTCAAAATATGAGAAGATTTAAAAAATTTCTGCTGGTTTTATTCGTACTTATAGTTGTAATTGGAATAGGTTTGTGCGCTTACATTTTTCATTTAAAGCCTAAATATGAAGGTGAATTAGAACTTAAAAACATCCAAAAAGAAACCATCGTTTATTTTGATGATTTTGGTGTTCCCCATATTTATGCCAATTCTGAAAAAGATGCAATGACAGCTTTAGGTTATGTACACGCGCAGGAAAGATTATGGCAAATGGAATTATTACGCCGAATTGCTCCAGGGAAATTATCAGAGATTTTTGGATCTGTTGCGCTTAAAAATGATATGTTTTTCTCCGGAATTGGTATCGAAGATGCTTCAGCGAAAGCCATAGCAAAACTGGATAAAAACAGCCAGAGTTATCAATTAACAATGGCGTATTTAGACGGAATTAATCAATATTTAGAGAAAGGCGTAACACCAATTGAATTTACTTTGGTTGGTGTAAAAAAGAAAAAATTCACGATAGAAGATGTTTATAATATTTTTGGATACATGTCTTTTAGTTTCGCAATGGCACAAAAAACAGATCCTCTATTGACAGATATTAGAAATAAATACGGTTCTGCCTATTTGAAAGATTTAGGAATTGAAGGCGAATTTAATACTACACAAATCAAAAGTTCAAAAGAAAATATTGAAGAATATACGGCAATTTCAAAGTCGGTTGCGGCTTTGCTGGATAAATCGCCCATTCCTCCATTTGTGGGCAGTAACAGCTGGATTGCAGGACCAAATAAAACGAAAAGCGGGAAAGTAATTTTTGCGAATGATCCGCATATTGGGTTTTCGCAGCCAGGGACCTGGTACGAAGCGCATTTGGTAACGCCAAATCATGAATTGTACGGTTGTTATTTAGCTGGAACGCCGTTTCCGTTATTGGCGCACAATCGCGATTATGCTTACGGATTAACAATGTTTGAAAATGATGACATTGATTTTTATCAGGAAAAAAATAAAGCCGGAGATTCAACTCAATATCAAACGCCTGATGGTTTTGCAAAATATCAATTGATCAAAAAAACAATTAAAGTAAAAGATAGTTCTGATGTAGTTTTAACTGTAAAATCAAGTCGACACGGACCTATTATGAATGATTTACTGGAACGTTTAGATCGTAAAAATCCAATTGCAATGACGTGGACTTATACCCAACAGCCGATTCAGATTTTGGATGCTGTTTATGGGCTTTCGCACGCTAAAAGCAAAGATGATTTTAAAGAAGCAGTACAATTAGTTGCCGGGCCGGGATTGAACGTAATGTACGGCGATGCTAAAGGAAATGTAGCCTGGTGGGCAACGGGAAAATTATATAAACATAATAAAGGCGTGAGTACGTACTTTATTTTAGACGGTGCCAGCGGAAAAGATGATATTGCAGAATATCTGGATTTCTCCAAAAATCCATCGGCAGAAAATCCAAAATGGGGTTATGTTTATTCCGCCAATAACCAGCCGGAAGCTATTGATGGCTTTTTATATCCGGGATATTATTTGCCTGAAGATCGTGCAAAAAGAATTTCAGGCTTAATGGATGCAAAATCAAATTGGGATAAGGAAGAAATTAGTAAAATGATTTATGATAATACTTCTGATATTTCGTCGGGCGTTGCTCAAAATCTAATTTCGAGTTTAAATAAGGAATCTCTTTCGATAGAAGAAAGACAGGCAATTGGAGTTTTAAAAGCCTGGAAAGGAACTAATAATTTAGAAGATATTGCGCCAACGATTTACAACAAATGGATTTATTTGTATTTGAAAAATACTTTTGAAGACGAAATGGGATCTGACAATTTTAATTTATTTCTTGGAGTGAGTTTAGGAAAACAAATTATAGCCAGACAGATTGTAAATGAAAATTCGGTTTGGTGGGATAATATAAAAACCAAAAACGTAAAAGAAACCAGAAGTGAAATCGTATCAAAATCATTTCACGAAGCTATTACCGATCTGAAAAAACAATTAGGAAATAATGTTCCGGATTGGAATTGGGGGAAAGTCCATACGGTAGAACACGAACATCCGCTTGGAAAAGTGGCTGCTTTACGCGGATTATTTAATGTTGGTCCATTTGCAGATCCAGGATCCAATGAAGTGATCAACAATCAGTTTTTTGGATATAATGAAGAAGGGAAATATTATGTAAAAGGCGGACCTTCGACCAGAAGAATTGTAGATTTTGCTGATATTGAAAACAGCTGGAGCATTTTGCCAACCGGACAATCCGGAAACCCTTTTAGCAAACATTACGACGATCAGGCTGATATGTTTGTTCACGGGAAATTCAGAAAAATGAAGTTGAATAAAGAAGAAATTATAAAAACTTCGACAAAATTGGTTTTCAAACCAGAAAAAAAATAGTTTGATTTGTTTCAGGTTTCAAGTTAGTTCAAAGGTTAGAAAAAACCTTTGAACCTTTGCAACTCTGAATCTTTGTGCCTTAGTTAGCCAATAAATACTTCCCTTCAACAACATCTTTGGCATAAATATCCAGATTGTTAAGCAGGACTTTGTTGGTTGTCATTGCGTTTGTAGTTTGGTAAGCCGTATTTTTTTGATATTCTTTTAATAATGTTTCTAATTCTACTTCGTTGTAAAAGGCAAACATATTATAAACTGCATCTCTGAAGTTTTTAAAGTTGATGGTTTCAGTTATTTGAACCGTTTTTTGCTCGTTCCATTTTTCTTTATAGGCCGTTTCGTTTATTTTGGTTAAGCAATAATCAACAAAATAGGTTTTGTAATTGGTAACATCAATAATTTTATTGACAATAATAGTATTTTGCTGGGTTGGCATTGGAGCCTTAGCAACCGAAGTTTGAGAAATACAAATAGCAGGAACAAACATCAATAATACAAGAAACAGAAAGTAGTTTTTTTTCATAGGTTATCTTAAAATTGATTACAGTTTTTAAGCTGTAGATCAGGTTGATTTAGATTTTAAATATTATTTTTTGGGCTTGGCTAAAATAGTTTTTTTGTTCTGAATATTCAATGGAAAAAATGACTTTTAAATAAAAAATCTCCGATAGCAAATTTTAAAATTTCTGCTGTCGGAGATTTGTAAAGTAATAGTGAAGAATAGCATTTTCAATCCTTTATTTTCTCGAAGTTCGCATCGCTTTTACGACTTTTAGGTTTTTATCTTTTGATAATTCTTGGTATTCAGGAGTTTCCATTCCGTATAAGGCAATTTTCCCATTTTCATCATTATGAATTCCCCAACCGTATCTTTTGGTTAAAGGCGAAGCGCGAAAACACGCCTGACCTTTTGAGAAAAACTGTTCTCTGGATTTTTCATATTCTGATTTGGTTAAATCATTTTTATCTGCAAAAACCTGAAACAAAACATCATCAGAAGAATATTTGTATGGATTTTTGCTGATGATTTCAAACTCGATATTGGCAATGGTTTTTTTGTCGCCTTTTTGCTGTGGGATTTCACCATTAGTTGCCGGACAATCTTCTGCAACTTCAATAAAAGTATTTTGATAATTTGTAGTGTGAATTTTCATGTCATTTATTGATTAAATAGCTTAGCTAAAATAATCATTTCAAATAAAAAAACTCCAACAATCCAGTTTTAAGCTGAATTATTAGAGTTAATTTGAATAATTTATTCTTCGTTTCTGATTATTTCTTTTTCAAAATTTCTGCTAAAACTTCTTTTCCATGTTCGTTTTTAGGATCAAGTTCTATCGATTTTTTGTAATTCGCAATTGCTAATTTTGTGTCTCCATCGGCTAAATAAGCTTCGCCTAAACTATCATACGCATTTCCGGATTTAGGAAAAGCTTCTACATTAATTTTAAAAACTTCAAGAGCTTCTTTCTTTTTTCCGGTCATTAATAATTGATATCCAACATTATTCATATCATCTTCCTTAATGCCATAAGTTGAATCTGCTTTTAGTTTTTTATAAGTTTCTGCTCCTGTGGCTGCGCCTTTTTCTGTTAATACATCTAATAATTCAAATGCCATTGATTTTTTTGGCTGATTAAAAGGCTGATTGTATAAAATATTTCTAATAGATTCTGTCATTTCACCCAAAACAGTTCTTCCTGTATTATTTAATAAAACAATAAGAATCTTGTCAGATGGAACGCGGGAGATATTGGTATTAAAACCATTAATTCCTCCGCCATGTTCAATAATTTTTACTTTTCCTTTAGTTCCGTTTGTTACATCTCTAAGAAACCATCCGTAACCATAAGCCTCATCTCCTTGTGCGATATAAGGCTTAAACAAAGATTCCATTGATTTTTCTGAAAGCAATTTGTTGGTATAAAGTGCCTGATCCCATAAATATAAATCTTCTACAGTAGAATATAAAGAACCCGCAGCATACGGAATACTCATGTCGATATAAGAAGAGTTTACGATTTTTTTACCTTGTTTTTCGTAACCAGCAGCTCTGTTTTTTAATATAACATCGCTGTGATCGTAACCAGAATTGACCATCTTTAAAGGAGTAAAAATAGTTTCCTGTAAATATTGCTCATAAGTTTTACCAGTAATTTTTTCAATAATATATCCCAATAAAAAATAACCCGAGTTACTATAAGCGAATTTTTCACCAGGCTTAAATTCAAGCGGTAAATTCGAAAATGTTTTCACAAAATCTGCAGGCGAATATGCATTTCGGGCCTTTTCATTCATAAAGTTGGGTGCGCTGGTATAATTTGGAATTCCGGATGTATGGGTCAATAAATGATGAATCGTGATTTTGTCACCCGTTTCTTTTGGATAATCCGACAAATAAGTTGTGATTGGAACATCTAATTTTATTTTGCCTTCTTCGGCCAATTTCACAATTAACAGAGCCGTAAATTGTTTACTTATAGAACCTAATCTAAATTTTGTATCCGGCTGATTTGGAATATTCCATTCCATATTGGCAGAACCGTATCCTTTTTGCAGAATGACTTTTCCGTTTTCTGATACAAGTGCAGAGCCGTTAAATAATCCGTATTGATTGTATTGGTTTAATAATTGTTCAATTTGTTTTGCTTTGTCCTGAGCAGAAACGCTGAAAGCAGATAGTACAAGAAAACAAACTGCAATAAGTTTGATTGGTTTTTTCATTTTTGATTGATTAGTTAGGGTTAATGAGTGGTTTTTGATTATGAAATGATGAATGAAACTCTTCTAATTTATTAGACGACTATTCTTTCATTTTGTTTCAAATATCAATCAATTTTTTGGTATTTGTCTTAATACCTTATAAAAACCACAAAAATCAGGATTACTTTTTAATAGGTTTATGCTCGTAACTAACAATTCGTTTCAATATCCAATTTTCATCTTTCCGTTCCCAAATATGAATAAATTTCCCAGTGCCAACCGGAATATTATTCACAAGAAAAGTGTGTTCACCCAATTGTACCGCGCCAAAATCGCCTAACTTATCAATTGTGGTGGAATCTAATTTCCGGGTCAGTTTTTCAGTTCCGGCGCATTTTTCGGCCAACGATTTTATTTCGTTTCCCTTAGAAGTATTTAATCCGAAACGATCGTCGTAAAACTCGACATCTTCGGCTATTATTTTTTTAAAAAGACTGGCATCACATTGATTAAATGCCACATCAAAAAGTAAACTATCCATTTTGATGATTTCAGTTTTCAGAAGATCCATTTTTGAAACTTCATGGTTGGTTTGCGCCTTTGCTTCTCTGTTTAAAAACAATATAAAAAAGGCTAATGTGTTTATCATTCGTGTCATAGCTTCTATATTATTTGGTTTCTATTTCAATTATTTTTCTTCCGTTTTCGCCTAAATAATGGTTGACAATTTTTTCGTAAACCTTATAGCCGTCATCAACATTGGTAAAAATAAGTAAGCCCTGTTTTGTTTTTGGAAGCAATAAAAAAATCGTCTGAACGCCTTTGTCTGCGCCACCATGCGAAAGTGCATAATTGTTATTTCCTAAGTCGTAAATTTCAAAACCCAACCCGAAATATTTGTTTTTCTTTGTCTCAATTTGATGCGAAATCATGTCGTTAAAAACTTTTTCGCTCAAATCATCGCTGTTCATTACGCTGCATAAAAAAGTTCCGTAATCTTCAATTGAAGTTAATAAATCATCGGCAGCGTTTACGGTTTTGTTTTTGGTTGGTTCGTAGGCAACTCCTTTGTTGCTATAATTAATAGCATATCTTGAAAGATCGATTTTATCATTCCAGATTAGTTGTGTATCGCTCATTTTTAACGGATCAAAAATCAATTCATTTGCTAGTTGATCTAATGTTTTATGAAATTTCTTTTCTAATGCTTTTCTCAAATATTCGAATCCTTCTCCGGAATATTGATATTTTGTTCCCGGTTTAAACTTAAAATCTAATTTCCCGGATTCGTTCATAAATCTCCAATTCGGAAAACCGGTTTGGTGACTCAGAATAATTCTTGTCGTCAGCAATTTTGTATTTGGATCGTTTGCGATATCCGGATCTGTCCAATATTTATACAGTGGCTCGTCAAGATTCCATTTTCCCTGACTTACGAGTTTTAGCGTTACGATTGCCGTTACCGGTTTTGTCAATGAAGCGACATTCCAAATGGTATTATAAGGAGCTGAAATACCTTTTTTAAGTTCGCCAAACACTTTTACTTGCTGCAGTTTTCCGTTGTTAATTACGCCAATTCCCAATGTTGGAACATTATTTTGTGATAGCCATTTTTCAATTTCTTCATCATTATCAAAAATATCAGACTTTGTTTCGGCCATTTGAGAAGACTGATGATCATAGCTGAGGGATCTGCGCAATTTCCAGATTCCGTTTTCTAATATCCACAGATGCGTAAATTTGGCTGTACTGCCAAAATTTTCTTTAGCGGCCGCCAGAGATTCATTATTCTCTGCAAACTTTTCATAAAATTGATGAATGCCTATTTGAATAGCGCCATACAAAACACCTTTTTTGTATAAAGGATAAATTTCGGTACTGTTGGGGATTAGATATCTTCGGGATTGAAATTTACTTATAGAACCACAAAGACCTTTTTTAAGGTTTTTCAGAAATAAAGTCTTGTCAGAAATACTGTCTTTGTCGTGATAAAATTCAAAATTATCACTTACAAGGTTTTCAAACTGTGAAATATCGCAAGTATTAAAGCCAACATTAAACAGAAGGCTGTCTTTTGACATGATGGTTTTGTATAATGTTGAGGTTTTTTCTTCCTGAGAATATCCAAAATGGAATTGAAAGAGGAATGTCCCCACTAAAATTGCTTTTAATGGGAAAAATGATGGATTGATTTTCATTTTATGATTGATTTGATTGATTGATGATTTGCAATATTAGTACAATGAAAATTTTTAAAATTGTACAAATGCGAATTATTCTCTTTTTTTAGAAAGAAAATAAGAACTTGAATTAAATGTTTTTGGAGTTGTTTTCATCACATCTTTAAATTGTTTTATAAAATGTGACTGGTCAAAATATTTATTATAAAGGGCAATCTCTGTCAGGTTTAATTTTTCCAGACCGATATTTACCATTTGATCGATTGATTTCCTGAATTTCAGAATCTGAATGTATTTTTTGATTGTAAGTCCGGTTGCGGTTTTAAATTTAATTTGCAATAATCTTTGAGAGACATTTAAAATGTTTCCAATTTCCGAAACCGTAATTTCTTCGTTATGAATTTTAATGATTTCACAGATTCTTTCGACAAGATTTTTGTTTGAATGTGAAGTATTTAAGCCTTCAAAATACGTATTGATTATATCGAGTAAAACTAAAATATTGCCATTTAAACCACAATTAATTTCGTGTTTAAATGGTAATTCATTTTTATTAATCCTGATAATTGAATCGGTAAAATTGCTTAAATCATAATTAGGAAACATCGAAAGTGTCCAGGTATGCAATTGAATTATGGTGACTTTTGTTTTCGGCTGAATATGAACCAAAACTTTATTCGTCATTTGCGAACAAAAATAAAAACCTTCTGGCATTTCATATTTTTGTTTGCTTGTATGAACTTCGATAGAATTTCCACTCACAATGGCGAGATTAAAACAGCCGTTTGGTAAAACGAGTTTGTTTTCGATCAGGCTTTCGCCGATGCTGTTATCGAGACACCAAATTTTATTGACAAATCTTTCGCAATTTTCGCTCACATAATATTCTGAATATAAGTTCATTTTTAGATTATTATGTTGTTGATTGTCTCAGATTTATTTTTTTCCTGTAAATAATTCTACACTTGATGTTTTTTTAAACGGATCATTAAAGAAACTCAATAAAACCATATTAAAGAGTTCCGGTTTTTCGTAAGCACCAAAATGAGTAGCGCCTGGCATTACAAAAAAGTTAGAGTTTTCGATATTGTCAAAAATTTTAATCGAATGTTCTAATCGTATAGCATCTCTATCGCCCGACATAATTAGCACGGGACATTTAATTTTCTGCAAATCTTTCTCGGTGATATTAGGCTGATGCGCTAATAAAGTGTAGAGATTTTTGGTACGAGGATCTTTGGTTACTTTTAAAGTATCCAAAACCATTTGATCAATTTCGTTAAAAATGGCTTTTTTCCCCGGAAATATATTCGCACCAAAAGTGGCTACTTTCGCAGTTTTATCCGGATGATTTATAGCTAGCAAAAGACCTAGAATTCCACCATCGCTTTGTCCCCAAATATTAGCATTTTTAATTTTAAGGGAATCTAATAAAACGCTTACATCATCTGCCATTTGCACATAATTCAATTGTTTTTTTGAATCATCTACAGATTTTCCGTGGCCTCTGCTGTCAATTGCGATAACCTGAAAGTATTGTTTAAAATATTCAATTCTGCGAGTATGACCTTTTATTGATCCGCCATTTCCATGAAGTAAAACCAGCGGCTGACCGCTTCCGTAAACTTCATAATACATTTTGATGCCGTTAATTTGTTTGTAATGTCCCGCTTCAGGATTGTTTCCGTATGGAATTTTGATTTCTGTCTGCGCAGAAAGAGTTCCAAAAGTTAGTAGGAGAATTGAAAATAGAATGATTGATTTTTTCATTTGATTTGATTGATGATTTTGATTGATTATGACGTCTAATAATTTATTAGACGTCATAATTTTGGTTTTGTTTCAATATTGATTGAGAAATAGATCAATTATTAAATATTTTAAAATGTAACATAATATTAGGGGTAAAATAGTTAATCCAAATTGAAACCATTCTTCAATAGATTCAACTTCATCAGATTCTTGATCATGCCAAACAGAATTATACTTTTTTTTAAAATAAAGATTACGCTGATGTTTTTTTAAGATGTAATTATCACAGTATTTATACATTAATAGAAAGAATAATAAGTATAGAGACATAAATAGTGCTTCTTTTCTCTTTAGTGACATTTCATTATTATATGCAATAATAGAAAATATTGGAGATGAAATTGAAAAGTAAAAAAGTATATTATATGTTTTTTTCTCTCGCAATATTCTGTGTGTTGGAGGATGTACTAGAGTTACAAACCAAACAAATCCAAACCCGATAGAAATTGTTATCAAACTTACGATCTCCATTTTAAATTGGTGTTATTATGAAGCTAAAATAGGGAAATTTCTATTTGAACTCAGAAAAATATTCTCGTTTTGTATTTTTCCATTCCTCCAAAATAATACTATAATAAATATCATCTTTACTTTTTCCTTCAGAATCCACATAATTATTTCTAAAGATTCCTTCTTTTACAGCACCTAATTTCTCAATTGCTTTTTGAGATTTTGTGTTCTCCAAATCAGCACTAAATTGTATTCTTTTGAATTGAATGTTTTCGAAACCAAAATTCAGTAATTCGTATTTGCAGGCTTTGTTTAAACCGGTTCCCTGAAATTGTTTTCCATACCAGGTCCATCCAATTTCGCATTTTTGGCTAGCGTGGTTTAGATAACCGTATCTTGTGCTTCCGGCGACTTTGTTGGTTGCTTTGTCTATAATTAAGAATGGATAACAAATTCCTTCGGCTTTTTGTTTTAAGGTGTTTTTGATGTAGTTTTCGAAGTCATTTTCGGTTCGAACATACATTCCCATATATTTCCAGATTTCGTCATCAAAAATGATTTCTTTGAGTTCGATGTTTCTTTCATTTTCAAATGGAAGTAATAAAACGCGTTCGTTTTCTAAGATTATATTTGATTGTAATAGTTCGCTTTTCATAGGATTTTGTTTTAATTGTTTGCCACGAAGTCACAAAGGCGCAAAGTTTTTGCGCAATCTTGTCATTTCGAAATGACAATAAATGAGAAAAAACTTTGCGTCTTTGCGCCTTTGCGAGATTATTCTTCAGCGAAAATAATCCTTTTCGGATTTCTAATAAATCCATAAAAACAGGATTTTGTTATGAAAACGGGATTTGCATACTATATAAATCATAAATATTTCCTTTATTTTTAAGGTCTTGTAGAATTATTACTTATTTTTACGATCTTATATTTAGATTTTTCTTGATGCAAACTTCACTAAAAATTGCCGTTGTAGGTTCTGGATTGGTAGGATCATTATTGGCAATTTATCTTAAAAAAGCAGGTCACACCGTTCATGTTTATGATCGTAGTCCTGATATTCGCAAAATAAATTTTTCTGGACGTTCCATCAATCTGGCGATGTCAAATAGAGGCTGGAAAGCACTTGATGGCGTTGGCGTTGGCGATTCGGTTCGTGAAATCGCGATTCCGATGGACAAAAGGGCAATTCATCTGGTGGATAAACTCAATTTTCAGAATTACGGTCAGGAAGGTGAGTCGATCTATTCGATTTCGAGAGGAACTTTAAACCGGAAAATGATTGATCTTGCCGAACAAGCTGGAGCTGAATTTCTTTTTGACCAAAAAATATGGGACGTAACACTAAGCGATGCAACTTTGCACATTGGTGAAACCGAAAGAGGCGAGTGGGAGGAGAAGAAATATGATATGGTTTTTGGTGCCGATGGTGCTTTTTCAAGAATTCGTCACAGAATGCAGCGCCAAAGTATGTTTAATTATTCGCAGGAATTTTTAAATATGGGATATAAAGAATTGAATATTCCGGCAAATACTGATGCTACCCATAAACTGGATAAAAATTCTTTTCACATATGGCCTCGAGGCGAATATATGTTGATTGCGCTACCTAATCTGGACGGAAGTTTTACTTGTACTTTATTCATGCCTTTTGAAGGAGAAAATTCATTTGCATCGCTTACAGATCGAAAAATGGTGGAAGATTTCTTTACAAAAAATTTCCCCGATTCGATTGAAGTGATTCCGAAACTGGCCGAAGATTTCTTTAAAAACCCAACAAGTACTTTGGTGACCATGAAATGTTTCCCATGGACATACGAAGATAAAATTGCATTAATTGGAGATGCCTGTCATGCCATTGTTCCGTTTTACGGACAAGGAATGAATGCAGGTTTTGAAGACATTACGGTTTTAAACGAAATGATTGAGGAATACGGTGACGATTGGAAGAAGATTTTTTCTGAATATCAACTTTCACGTAAACCTAATGCCGATGCAATTGCAGAACTTTCGTACCGTAATTTTATGGAAATGAGTACAAAAACAGCCGATGAGAAATTCTTGCTTCAAAAGAAAATCGAAAAAGCTTTTTCTGATAAATATCCTGAAAAATGGATTCCGCTGTACAGCCGTGTCACTTTTAGCGATCGCCCATACGCAGAGGCTTTGGCGATTGGTGATTTCCAAAACGGAATTATGGAAGAAATTCTAAAAACAGACAACATCGAGAATATCTGGAACACTCCGGAAATTGACAACAAGATTTTGCAGTTGTTGCAAAACGCATAATTTTTTCTACCATATAAGTTATATAAGTTCATTTAATCTTTACGCAAAGTTTTTATGTGAACTTATATAACTTATATGGTGGAAATTTTTATTTTTTGAAGATTTTCGTTAGAACGCCAAAAACCCCTCTGATAAAAGTAGCACTTGTTACGACTTTCAAAACAGATTTTCCAACAACACTTGCTGTACTAGGTTCAGATTTTGAAGATCTTGTCGGGGCTTGTTCTTCTTGCTCTGCCGCAGCCTGAGTTGCTTCTTCAATTTTTTTATTTAGAATTTCGTAAGCACTCTCACGGTCAATTTCTTCACTGTATTTCTTTACTAATTTAGATTTGCTGTTGATAGCTTCGATTTCATCAGAAGTCAAAACATCCATTCGGCTCATTGGTGCACGCATCATAGTAGCGACAAGCGGTGTTGGAACTCCTTTTTCATTCAAAGCTGTTACTAAAGCCTCCCCAATTCCTAAATTAGTAAGCAATTCGTCTGTTTTGTAATATTGGGATGTTGGGTAATTATCAGCTGTTTTTTTAATTGCTTGTCTGTCATTTGCAGTAAAAGCTCTAAGAGCATGTTGAATCTTTAATCCTAATTGCGCCAAAACACCACTCGGAACATCCATTGGATTTTGTGTTACGAAATAAACGCCAATTCCTTTAGAACGAATTAATTTTACGATAGTTTCAATTTGTTCTAATAATGCTTTGCTGGCTTCGTTAAAAATTAAATGTGCTTCGTCAATAAAAATAACCAATTCCGGTTGTTCAGCATCTCCCTTTTCAGGCATCTTTTGGTAAATTTCAGCCAATAAACTCAACATAAAAGTCGAGAATAATTTGGGTTTGTCCTGAATATCGGTCAAGCGGATAATGTTTACATATCCTTTTCCGTTTTCATCAATTCGCATTAAATCATCAATTTCAAAAGATAATTCACCAAAAAACAAATCTCCGCCTTGTTGTTCTAATTCGATTATTTTTCTCAAAATTGTTCCCGTTGTTGCAGTCGAAATCTTGCCATAGCTTTGTGTGATTTCGTCTTTTCCTTCTTCGGTAATATAGTTAATGACCTTTTTAATGTCTTTCAAATCCAGTAAAGGCATTTGTTTGTCATCACAATATTTAAAAATTACCGCAACAACTCCGGCCTGCGTATCATTTAAATCTAAAATTCTGGAAAACAGTACAGGGCCAAACTCAGAAACCGTGGCGCGTAAGCGAACTCCGTTTTGTTTAGACAAAGACATTAATTCAACAGGAAATGCAGTTACATTATAAGGTATGTTTATTTTGGCATGACGCTCTGTAATAAAACCTTCCTCTTTTCCTTCTTTGGCTATACCACTAAAATCACCTTTTATGTCCATCATCAGGACGGGAATTCCGGCATTTGATAATTGCTCTGAAAAAACCTGAATAGTTTTAGTTTTTCCCGTTCCGGTGGCTCCGGCAATTAACCCGTGACGGTTTAAAGTTTTTAGCGGAATTTTTACGTGTGCCTCCGCAATTGGCTCGCCGTCAAGAATTGCACCACCAAGAATGATGCTGTCACCCTTAGATAAATAACCATTGTTTATATCTTGAATGAAATTGTCTTTTTTATTCATTTTTTTGTTTGTAATTTAGATGATTATAAGAGTATTGCTTTGTTTTTTAACAATTTGATTACTTTTTTTTTAGTAAGAAAAAGCTTTTTCGGGTTAAAAATATAATAAAAAATTATTTCGCAACTTTTTAAGAAGATATCAATGGAATCTTTGAATATTTACTAAAACGTTGTAATTTTCCCAGAAATCATGCTATTTTTTGTTTTATCGAAAACCTGAGGTTCGCAATTTAATGAGATATTTTTTAAATTGACGTTAAATTTGCTTGAATAAAATTAAAAAAAGTTTTTTTATTTAAACTAAACGTATAAATTTGCTCCTCTACAAGTTAAATATAACTAAAAAATAAAAATTATTTAAAACTATTAAAATTTAAAAAAAATGGCAAACGTTAAAGTTAAAAAAGAAAGCACTTCGAATGGGGGAGGAATGATCACTGGAATCATTATTGTTGCGTGTATTTTGGTTGGGGTGTTTATTTGGAAAGTAATCATGGGAGATGCTGCTAACTTCGAAGGAGGTAATCCTGAAACAGGTCACCCGATCAATACATTAGGTCAAGTATATAAAGGAGGATTTATTGTACCTGTATTATTAGGTATGTTTTTAATGGTTGTTGTGTTTTCTATTGAAAGATTTATCGTTATTGGAAAAGCGGCTGGAAAAGCTAACTTAGACAAATTCATGAAAAGCGTTCAGGGAAGTATCAAAGAAGGTAACATCGAAGCTGCTATCGCTGCATGTGACAAACAACAAGGTTCAGTTGCAAATGCAATTAAATCTGCTTTGATTAAATATCAAGACGTTAAAAAAGAAGGTTTCAACAGTGAAGAAGCTTCAGAAGTAATCCACAAAGAAATCGAAGAGGCAACTTCATTAGAAATGCCAATGTTAGAAAAAAATATGACTATTATCTCTACTTTAGTATCATTAGGAACTTTAGGAGGATTATTAGGAACTGTATCTGGTATGATTAAAGCGTTTGGTGCGTTAGCTTCTGCTGGAACTCCAGATCAGGCTGCTCTTGCAACAGGTATCTCTGAAGCACTTATCAACACTGCAACAGGTATCTCTACTTCAATCTTGGCTATCGTTTCTTACAACTTCTTTACTGCTAAAATTGACGATTTAACTTACTCTATCGATGAGGCTGGTACTACAATCGTGAATACTTACAGAAGATTCAGAGGAAGTTTGAAACAATAATTAATTTTTGAATAATTACAATTAATTATATCAAAATAAAAATAAAAGAGAATGGCTAAAATAAAAATGAAAAAAAAGTCAACATCGACAGATATGACTGCCATGTGTGATGTTGCGTTCCTTTTGCTTACGTTCTTTATTTTGACCGCTACTGCTAAAGTGCCAGAAGCACTTCCTGTAGATATGCCTTCTTCTACTGTTCAAAGTAAATTACCAGATTCTGATTTGGCAATTATTACGATAGGTAAAGGAGATGACGGGAAAAGCAAAGTGTTTTTTGACATTAAAGGGAGAGAGATTCGTAAAAGAACTCTTGAAGGAATGGGTGCAAAATTCGGTGTGACTTTTTCAGAAGATGATAAAACTAAATTTGCTTTGATGGATGACTTCGGTGTTCCGGTAACAAATTTGAAACAAATCATTGATATGAAGGCGTCTGATAGAGTTAAAGCAAATCAACCTGGTATTCCAATCGATTCTTTAGATAATCAATTAAAAGAGTGGCTTTTGGTAGCAAGAAGAGCTTCAATTGACATTGATGATAAAGAATTGCAGATTGCAATAAAAGGAGATGCTAAAGAACAATATCCACAAATCAAAAAGATTATGGATATTTTACAAGATCAGAAAATCAATTCCTTTAACTTAGTTACAGGTATGAGAGGAAAAGACTTTTAATTAAAAAAGATACACTAAAATGGCTGAATTAAATACCGGCGACGGTGGTGGCGGAAAAGGTGGCAAAGTAAGAAGTAAAAAGCAAAATTCTAAAGTCGATTTAACGGCAATGGTGGATTTGGCATTCTTATTGATCACATTCTTTATGTTAACCACATCGTTGTCAAAACCTCAATCGATGGATTTGTCATTGCCAGATAAAGACGATGATCCTACTAAAAATAAAGATATTAAGGTAGATGAGAATCGTACGATGACAGTAATATTAGGGGAAAATAATAAAATGATTTATTATATGGGATTATTAGCGTCTCCTATTGCTGGACCTAAAGATATTACATATGGTAAAGATGGTATACGTAGAGAAGTTCTTAAAAGAAAAAAATCAGTTTTAGAATATTCTGCTGCTCTAGGAAAACCGAAAAATGGTATCATCGTTATTATTAAGCCAACTAAAAAGTCAACTTATCGCAACTTAGTTGATATGTTGGATGAGATGGCGATAGCGGGAGTAGATACTTATGCAATTGTTCCTGAGTTTACACCAGAGGAAACAAATTTGATAGATAAAAAATAAGAGTTATCTTGTTTTAACCTCCTAATAATCAAGAAAAATGAAATTAGATATTATAAAAAATCAGTGGCTTGATATCGTATTCGAAGGACGTAATAAGATATATGGTGCATATGAGCTAAGAAAATCGAACAGTAAAACTACGATAAAAGCGCTTATCATAGGTTCTGTTATTTTTGCTTTTGCCGTTGCAGCTCCTCTTATTGCAAGTTTTTTACCAGACTCTCAAGAAGAAGATGTAAATAACGATATTAAGATTGCTACTGTAAAATTACCTCCGAAAAAAGAGGAAATTAAGCCAAACCAACCACCACCACCACCACCACCACCAAAAGTGGATCAGGTGAAGTTTGTGAAACCGGTTGTGGCTAAAGCAAATGAAATTACTGAAGATCCTCCAAAAATTGAGGAACTTAAGGATAAGAAAGTTGGTTCTGAAACTATCAAAGGAGATCCAAATGCAGTACTTACTGTAGATGAGCCAGTAGGAACAGGTCCTGTTTCTCAGGTAGTAGAAGAAGATAACAATGTGTATAACACAGCTGGTATCGAAGTAAAACCAGATTTCCCTGGAGGAATTGAAAAATTCTACAAATTCGTAGGAAATAATTACAAGACTCCAGAAGAAGAAGGTTTAAAAGGTAAAGTTTATGTTACTTTTGTAGTTGAAAAAGACGGTTCATTAACCGACATTAAAGTTTTAAGGGATATCGGTTACGGTACAGGAGCTGAAGCAATTCGTGTTCTTAAAAAATGTCCAAAATGGACTCCCGGCGAGCAAAATGGTAAAAAAGTCAGAGTACTTTACTCTCTTCCTATTACTATTCAATCTGCAGAATAATGTTAAAAGATATGCTTAATAATATTCAGAAGAAATCGCTCAAAGAGCGATTTCTTCTTGTTTTAGGAATACTCTTTTTTTTAATATATCTTGTACTGGGTTTAATGATTATGTTCTGGAAGAAACTTCCATTAGATATGGAACCTAAGTATAGATATGCTTTTGGTGGTTTACTGATTGTTTATTCGGCAATCCGTTTTTTAAGGTTAATTAATTCAAATGCAGAATAAATTATGTTGAAATATGGTAAAGTTTTCGGTTTAGTAGTTTTTGTCTTTTTGTTTGCCATGTGTAACCAAAAAAGCAAAAACGAATCGAAAGAAACAATTTTAAAGGGATCAATTGATATTGTTACTGATGAAACGATAAAACCAATTGTAGATGACCAGGTAGCTGTTTTTGAAGGAACGTATTACGATGCTAAAATTACTGTAAAACCTAAGTCAGAAGGTGAGCTTATAAATGATTTGTTAAGTCAGAAAGCTAAAGTAGTAGTGACAGCTCGTAATCTAACTAAAGAGGAATTACAAAAATTTGAAAAGAGTAAAATTAATCCAAGAGTAACTCCTTTCGCAGTTGATGCAATTGCTTTAATTTCAAACAAAAGCAATAATGATACTTTAATTGCGTTGAAGTCAGTAATAGATTTTATGCAAGGTAAATCAGACACAAGAATTAAAGGTTTAGTTTTTGATAATCCAAATTCAAGTACGGTGCGCTATATGAAGGATTTGGCAAAGGTTAAAGAAATTCCGTCAAATGGTGTTTTTTCTTTCAAAACAAATGATGAAGTTATTAAATTTGTTTCGGAGAATGATGGAATGATTGGTGTTGTTGGCGTAAATTGGTTATCACAGCCTTCTCCAAATATGGTTGACATTGTAAAGAAAATTAATGTTTTGAGCGTAAAAGGATTAAAAGATAATAACTATTATAATCCAACACAAAATGATCTTGCTGAATTAAAATATCCTTTGGCACGTGATTTGTTTATTATAAATTGTCAGGGATATTCTGGATTAGGAATGGGGTTTGCTTCATTCATCGCCGGAGATATTGGACAACGTATAGTTTTAAAATCTGGATTGCTCCCTGTTAGAACTCCCGGAAGAAAACTACAAATTAGAAGTCAAATTATAAACGATAAAGAATAAATTAATTACAATAAAGATGAATAAATTTAAAATTTTTAGTCTTGCCTTAGTTGCTTCAGCTTCTGTAGTAAAAGCGCAAGATATCAAAGAAGCTAAAAAAGCAATCGATGCAGAGCAATTTCAAAAAGCAAAATCATTGCTGAAATCAATCATTAAAGCAAAACCATCTGATGGAGAAGCTAATTTTGTTTTAGGTAATGTTTACTTAAATCAATCTATTATTGATTCTGCTAAAATTTATTACTTAAATGGATTAGAAGCATCTGAAAAGAAACACTTAAACTATATAGGTTTAGCTCAAATTGATCTTGATAATAAAAATACTGCTTCAGCTACTGCTAATTTTGGGTTAGCAACAAAAGACATAAAACGTAAAGATGTAGATGAATTTATTTACATTGGTAAAGCATACATGAATTCAGTAAATCCTGATTATACAAATGCTGTTGCCTCTTTGAAAAAAGCTTTAGCTATTGAACCACAAAATGCTCAGGCGCTTTTAGCAATTGGTGATGCATATTATGGAGCAAATAATCAAAATGACGCTTACAAAGCATATCGTGATGCATTTACTGCAGATCCAACACTTTTGAGAGCTAAAATGCAATTGGGAGTTTTGTTAAAAGGAGCAAAATCTTATGAGGAAGCTATTAAATCTTTCAATGAAGTTATTGCTTTAAATGCTAATTATGGACCTGTTTACAGAGAATTAGCTGAAACATATTACAAATGGGCTAGAAATAAACCTTCTACTTCTACTGTTAACTTGCAAAAAGCAATTACGAATTACGAGAAATATTTAAGCCTTACAGACTATTCTTTAGATTCAAAAATGCGTCATGCAGATTTCCTAATCTTAGTTAAAGATTATAAAAATCTTGAAGTTGTTGCAAACAAAATGATTGCTGAAGATAAAGTTAATCCAAGAATCTTTAGATATTTAGGATATGCTGCTTATGAAAATGGAAATTATGATGTAGCTATTAAATCTATTGAAGATTATATTAAAGTACCAACAAATAAAATTATCGGAAGAGATTATTTGTATTTAGGTTACGCAAAGATTAAAAAAGGAACTAATGCAGAAGGTGTTGTTGATCCTGCAGTTTTTAATGCTGGTTTAGCCGAAATTAAAAAAGGAGTTGCGATGGATCCTTTAGCTGTTGAAGAGCTTGGTGATTTTGGTAAAGAATTATTTGGTAAAAAACAATTTGCTCAGGCTGCAGCTCTTTATGAATTGAGCTCTAGTAATACAGAATCAAAAAATTACCTAACTGATAATGTGTATTATGGAATCTCTCTTTATTATGCAAATGTAAATAAAACGGCTACAGCTCCTGAAGTTGTTGCTGATTTAGGTAAAGCTGATGCTGCTTTTGACAGAGTTTTGGTTGCTTCTCCTACTTATGATGAAGCTTACTTATACAAAGGCAGAATCAATAACCTGTTAGAGAAAGATGATCAAATTATCAAAAACTACGAAGAGTATATTACTAAAATAACTGCAAAAGGTGCTGAAGAATTAGCGAAACCTGCGACAGTTAAGAAAATTGTAGAAGCTTACAATAGCATTGGTGCTAGTTATGCTAATACAGATAAAGCTAAAGCGGTTGAATATTTCAATAAAACTTTAGTTTTAGATCCGGCTAATACTTATGCTCAACAATCTGTGAAAGCTTTAAAATAATTATAGTTTTCTAATTAAATACAAAACCGATAGCTCGCAAGACTATCGGTTTTTTTGTTCCGTATTTAATTGACTATCTTTGCACTTTAAAATAAAATAATGTTATCAAAAGAAATACAATTAGAAGTAAATAAAGGAGCGATGTTGCCTTTGATGGAAGAATTTTATACCATTCAGGGCGAAGGTTTTCATACAGGAACAGCTGCTTACTTTATACGAATTGGAGGTTGTGACGTAGGTTGCCATTGGTGTGACGTAAAAGAAAGTTGGAATGCAGAATTACATCCGCCAACAAGTGTTGATTTAATTGTAAAGAACGCTGCAACTTATGCTGATACAGTTGTAATAACAGGAGGAGAACCATTAACATGGGATATGACTTTATTAACTCAGGAATTAAAAAATAAAAATTTAAAAGTTCATATAGAAACCTCAGGCGCTTATCCGCTTACAGGATTTTGGGATTGGATTTGTCTTTCTCCTAAAAAAAACAAATTACCAACCCAAACAGTTTATGATAATGCACACGAATTAAAAGTGATTATTTATAATAAACACGATTTTATCTTTGCAGAAGAACAAGCTGAACTTGTAAATGATGGTGCAATTTTATTTCTTCAGCCTGAGTGGAGTAAAAAAGAAGAAATGACGCCTTTAATTGTTGATTATGTAATGAACAATCCAAAATGGAGAGTTTCATTACAAACACATAAATATTTAAATATTCCATAAATGGTCTAAAACAAAAAAAAACTCTTCAAACGAAGAGTTTTTTTTGTTTTAAGTAAATAGTATACAACAATGTATAAAATGTATAAAAAGGATACAATGTTTTTATTTCCAGTTGTTATATTTTTTTAAAGAAGTAACATGCGCTAGGTGATGATTTCCGTGCCAGGCATAAAGACCGATAATTTCTTTTATTTTATATTCTGAGTTATTTTCCGGATGAATAAATGATTTTTCAAGTTCAGTTTTGGATAAACTTTTCATTAAAAATGCCAGTCGCGCATGTAAGCCTTCCAACAAAGTCAAACTTGACTCTATTGGCATAAGTAAATTATCTGGCAAAGCCGACCAAAGATTTTCGTCATATGGTTTTATAACCGGATTATTTTCTGTTAAAGTCCATTTTATTCGAATAAAACAATTCATATGGCTTTCGGCACAATGATGGATTACTTGGCGAACTGTCCATCCACCAGGACGGTATGGAGTATCAAGCTGATCATTATTTAAATTTCCTGTTTCTTTTTTCAGTCTTTCTGGAAAAGATTCTATTTCTTCAATCTTGGCTAATATATAATCTGATGAATACGTTTTAGGAGCAATAAATTTTCCAATCGGGTATTTTAATTTTTCTAAATCTAAATTTTCCATGAATTCGAGTGTATTTAAATTGAAAGTCTGGCCAAATAATCATAATGTTCTCCTTCTAAAACAAGTTCACATTTTAATCCATTTGCAATAGCAGCATTTTGAAGTGTGTTATAATCTAAGTACAACCAATCAAAAGGCTCTTCTTTTTCTCCTTTATAAGAAATATTAAAAACAAGTTCGCCATAATAATCATTATTTGATGGAATCCACTTTCCGCCATCTTCATCTTCGTCAAACATATATATTATATCAGAACTATCTAATAAAATTTGTCCGCCTTCATTTAAAAGTGATTTTAGTTTCGATAAGTATTTATTGCAGTTATCTAATTTTCCAAAAATGCCAACGCCATTCATCAATAATATAATGGTATCGAATTTTTCTTCCTCAAAATCTAAAATATTCTGAACCTTGGCATTTTTTACACCTCTAAGTTTACAGGTTTCTATTGCTTTTTCTGAAATATCTATAGAAGTAACCTCTAGCTTTCGATCATTTTGTAATGACAAGCTATGGCTTCCGGCTCCGCAACCTACATCAAGTATTTTTCCAGTTGCTAATTGTAGTGCCTTTTGCTCAATTTTGGGCATTTCAATATAAGAACGGAATAAATAATCTACGCTCATTTCATCTTCTTCAGAAATTGTAGTTTCGGTAATAATATGTTCAGGTGAATTATTGGTCTGAAAATCAAACATTGCTTTTCCAAAAAGATCTTTCATGGTAATTTAGTTCAAAGTTTAAGGTTTCAAGTTTAAAGTTGCTTAATTTTGTACATCAACTTTAAAAAGCAAACTTGAAACAGATTTTAAATAACTTAAATAAGTTAGCCAAAGATAAGCATATCGAAAATAAAAAGTATTTTGATAAGCTGAAAAAGAAACAACCTAAAAACTTAGATTATGTAATGCAGGATTTGCATGATGCCGAATTTAAAAAGACAGATTGTTTACAATGTGCCAATTGTTGTAAAACAACCGGGCCATTATTTACTTTGGCGGATATTGAAAGAATTTCAAAATCTTTTAGACAAAAACCACAGCAATTTATTGATCAATATCTTCGAATAGATGAAGATAAAGATTATGTTTTAAAAAGTGTGCCCTGTACTTTTCTTGATAATGAAAACTATTGTATGATTTATGATGTTCGGCCGAAAGCGTGCAGAGAATTTCCTCATACTGACAGAAAAAAGTTTCATCAAATTGCAGATCTTACATTGAAAAATGTTGCGATTTGTCCGGCAGCATATAATATTGTTGAAGAAATGAAAAAGAAATTACCACTTTAAGAACTTAAATGTTTTGTAATTGTTTTTAGTTACAATTCGTTTTTGCTTTTTTAAATGTATTTTTGAATAAGATAAACTTAACCAACTTAATAAATCAATAAGACCCTTATAAATTGAATCTGGAATATTTTATAGCAAAAAGACTTATTACTGCCAAAGATTACAAAAGCAGTATTTCGGCCCCGATCATCAAAATTGCCATTTCGGCTATTGCCATTGGCATTATAATGATGTTGGTTTCAGTTGCAACCGGAATTGGATTACAACAAAAAATACGCGAAAAAGTTTCAGCTTTCAATGGTCAAATTATTATTTCGAATTACGATAATAATAATTCAGATGTAACATTGGTTCCAATTTCTAAAAAACAAGATTTTTATCCCAATTTTAAGTCAGTTCCAGAGGTAAGTCATATTCAGGCAATCGCAAGTAAAGCGGGAATCATTAGAACTGAAAATTCATTTGAAGGAATTATTTTCAAAGGAGTAGGAGGAGATTATGACTGGAATAATATAAAAGAATATTTAGTAGAAGGTAAATTACCGGATTTTTCTAAAAACTTAAATGAAGAAGTAATTATTTCCAAATTTCTGGCAAATCGCTTAGACTTAAAAGTTGGAGATAATTTTAATACCTTTTTTATTAAAGAAGAACAAGGCAAGATGCCCAATAGTCGTCGATTCAAAATTACGGGTATTTTTAATTCAGGATTCCAGGATTTCGATGCAACTTATATAATAGGAGATATTCGCCATATACAACGAATCAATAAATGGAATCTGGATCAGGTTGGCGCTTTTGAAGTTTTTGTAAAAGATTTTAAGAATATTAAAACAACCGGTGATCAAATTTACGAACAAACATCTTCAAGTTTAGATACAAAAACTATAGTTGAAAAATACAGTTATATATTCGATTGGTTACAGCTCTTCGATTTCAATATCATCGTTATTTTGGCGGTTATGATTTTAGTAGCCACTATAAACATGGTTGTAGCTTTATTGGTTCTTATTTTAGAACGCACACAAATGATTGGAATTCTAAAAGCATTAGGAGCTAATAATTGGACAGTTCGCAAAATATTTTTGTACAATGCTTTCTATCTCATTATACGAGGACTCTTTTGGGGGAATGTAATAGGTATTTCCATATTGCTCATTCAGCAGCAATTCGGGATTGTTCAGTTAAATCCTGAAAATTATTATGTCAACCAGGCACCGGTTTATATAAATTGGGGCTATGTGATTTTATTGAATCTGTTGACTATTACAATTTGCTTTCTGGTATTGCTGATTCCTTCCTATATCATAACCAAGATTTCTCCAGTTAAAGCTATTCGATTCGATTAGTATAATTAAGAATTCACATTTACAATCCGGCAAGTTTTTAATAACTGTCGGATTTGTTTTTTATATAAGGTGAAAATTATACTGTAATATATAAGTGTGATTTTGTCAGAGCGAAGTCGGAGTTCCTTTATTGAAATTAATATTAATGAGGAGCTGTTTCCCGCTGTTCCTTCCAATCTTTTGTGGTGAACCGCACCACAAAAGGATTTTCCCTCCCATCGGGGCTAGGGGAGTTGTTTTCAGGAGAAGTGTTGTTTATATAAGGAGAAAGCAGAAAAAAAAGACTTTGTGTCTTAATGCCTTTGTTGCAAAAAGCCAAAAAAGGCATTCAAAAGGATAAAATCCCGGAAAAAAGCAGAAAGCAAATGT
>NZ_FRBX01000008.1 GCF_900142715.1 Flavobacterium pectinovorum
GGGGCTCACCTCTTCCCATCCCGAACAGAGTAGTTAAGCCCGCCTGCGCAGATGGTACTGCAGTTATGTGGGAGAGTATGTCGTCGCCTTTCTTTTGAAAAACCCTATCCAATACGGATAGGGTTTTTTGTTTTTAAAACATTTTGAAATATAAAATCTTCTTATTTTGGAGTTTGCTCTTCTACACTTTCTTATTATTCATCATGAATTATCTTTTAATATCTTTGTATTAGATAAGTCAGTTTCAGTTTAAGAAAAGTATCAATTATGAGAATATATTTTATTATAATTTTAATGTTTGCGGGATTATCTTCAAATGCACAACAGCAGGATGTGCAGAAAGCCATTGAATCTTTTTTTGAAGCATTTCATCAAAAAGACACAATTAAATTGAAGTCAGTTTGTTCTGATAAACTTATTTTGCAATCTATTAGTGAAAGTGTAACCAAAGGAAATAAGTTATCTGAAGAGAATATAAAGGAATTCTACAAGTCTATCGCTTCAATACCTTCTAATTTAAAATTTGAGGAGAAAATCTTGAATTATAATATCCAAATAGATGGGAGTATGGCGCATGTTTGGACTCCTTATGAATTTTATTTAAATGATAAATTGAGCCATTCTGGAGTTAATGCTTTTACTTTATTCAAAGAAAAAGATTCATGGAAGATTATCTATTTAATTGATACCAGAAGGAAATAATAGTTATATTACTTCTGTTAGATAGTAATGACAAGAATCTGTGATTAGACATTCTTCGCACTTTGGTTTTGGTCTGCAGGTTTCCCGTCCTAAGAATGAGAGAGCCATTCCTATCTCTGACCATATATTTTTTGGTAATGCCTGCATAAGATCTTTTTCAACCTTATTTCCATCTTTACGTTCTTTTATTATACCAATTCTTGGACTTACACGTATTACATGTAAATCTGCAATTATTCCTTCTGCTGGTTTGTGGCTTTCTCTTAGAATCACATTTGCAGATTTTCTACCAATACCTTTTAAAGCTGTTAATTCCTTCATATTTAAAGGTATGTCTTTATCATCTTTAATAAACTTAGCAATTTCCAGAAGCCATTGTGCTTTTGTTGGATAATTTCGAACCTTACTTATATAGGGAGTAAATGTCTCTAAATCAGTTTTAGACAGACTATTTAAAGTGGGATATTTTTTGAATAAGAGTGGAGCAATTTTATTAATGTTTGCATCAGAATCTTGTGCTGATAGAACTACCATCACCAACAATTGATAGATGTTTTGATAATCTAAAGGGTGTTTTTTTCCTTTATATTTTTTCAAAAGAGGTTTTAGTTTACTTTCCCAATCAGATATTTCTCCAAATAAATCCATTTTGTTTTTCTTTAGAATTATACAATTAAAAATGTAACTAACACAAATTTAAGCACTTTAAATAAATTCTAATATCTTTTTTATCACATTTTGATTTCCAAGTATTTTTCGGTGCCCGAGACCTTCAGTAATATATAAAATCCCGTTTTTAAGTTGTTCGTGAATATGAATTCCTGCTTTTACAGGAACTTCTGGATCATCTTTGTCGTGTATTACCAAAACTGGAATTTGTATTTTTTGTGCTGCTTTATATGCTGAAAAATCATCCATTTTTACCTGATATTTCTCTTCAAACAAATTACGTAATCGCTCACTAATTTCTTGTTTTAAACGTAATTTAGCAGTAAAATCATCTAAGATATCTTGAACTATATCTCCACTACCAATTATTACTGCTTTATTTACTTGTAAACCATCTTTAATTGCATTTAGTACCGACATTCCACCAAGGGAATGACCAATAGCAACCTCAAACGGTCCGTACTGTTTTTCAATTTCTAATATTGATGCGATAAAATCAGACATAATTGTGGTTTTTCCTTTAGATTTTCCATGTGCAGGTGCATCAAAGCTAATTGTAGAATAACCTAGTTTTAAAAGTTCATCAGCAATTTTAAATAGTTGTGTTCCTCTCCCTGACCATCCATGAACCAATAAAATTTTGCGATCACTTTCCCCATATTTATAAGTTACTACACTTTTGTCAATTTTAGGAATATAGATTTTATTTTGAATGCTTTTTATATCCATTTCAAGCTCCCGTTTTGGAACTTTATGTTTTATCGGAGTTGTGAATAGCTTAGCAGCATATGACGTAACTAATTTTGTTGAGATAAAAGCACAAATTTTACAGGATATAATTATAAACTGCGGAATTTTTAATGATTTAGTAGGATTAGTTATATTTTTTGTCATATCAATAAATATTTTTTTGAGGCTTAATTTTGTTTATTTTTTCCTAAATTTAAAAAACATAAAAGTAACATATTAATAATTGCTTATTTAAAAAATAATTTGAGAATTAATTTTACTATTAAACCTATAAATTTCTAACATGGAAATATTTCATATCAGTGCAGAATGTTATCCAATGGTAAAGGTTGGTGGTTTGGCCGATGTTGTTGGTGCATTACCTAAATATCAAGCTGCTGCGGGTAATCTTGTTAGAGTTGTGGTTCCTTGTTATGATACAAAATTTAAAAAAGAAAATAACTTTGAATGTGTTCATTGGGGAAATGTTAAATTGGGAAATTTTGATTTTCCTTTTAGTGTTTTAAAAGAAACTTCAAATAAACTGGGTTATGAATTATATCTGATAGAAATTAAGGAACTATTTGACAGACCAAATGTTTATGGATATGAAGATGATATTGAGCGTTTTTTTTCTTTTCAAATTGCAACCTTAGATTGGCTTTTAGCCAGAAAAACAATTCCTGATGTAATAAATTGTCATGATCATCATACTGGATTAGTTCCATTTTTGCTAAAATATGCTTATAAATATGAAAGTTTAAAAAGTGTAAGAACGGTAATTACAATTCATAACGGTTTATATCAAGGTTGGTTTGGTTTTGATAAACTACATTATTTACCTGAGTTCGATTTAATTCATGTTGGCTTTCTGGAATGGGGAAGTTCTTTGAATTCATTGGCTGTTGGAGTTAAATGCGCACATGCTGTTACGACGGTGTCTCCGAGTTATTTAAACGAAATAAACTATTCAGCAAATGGCTTAGAGTCTTTATTTAATTCGGTTCAAAGTAAATCAAAAGGTATTTTAAACGGAATTGACATCGAAGTTTGGGATCCTTCTAAAGACAAAATGATTGTACAAAATTATTCGATTGATAGTTTTGAAGTTGGAAAACAAATGAACAAGGAAAACTTGTGTGAGCAATTTGAATTAGATCCCGGAAAACCTCTTTTTAGTTTTATTGGGCGTTTATTTGAGGAAAAAGGAGGAGATTTATTGCCTCAGGCTTCGGCATTGGCCTTGTCGGAAAATTTTGAAAATATCAATATTTTGATTTTGGGTTCTGGAAATTCCCTAATTGAAGAACAATTAATGCAGCTACGGAATGATTATAAGGGAAATTACAATGTTTTCATTGGTTATAATGAAGAATTAGCACATCTGATTTATGCAGGTTCAGATTATATTTTAATGCCTTCAAGAGTTGAGCCATGTGGTTTAAATCAAATGTATGCGTTGCGTTATGGAACAATTCCGATTGTCAGGAGGACAGGAGGTCTGCGTGATACTGTAGTTGATTTTGGCGATAATGGTAATGGGATTTGTCATGATCAGGCCTCGGTTGGTGATATTTGTTATTCTATAAATCGCGCTGTAAAATTATACGATGATAAAATAAATTTAAATAAAGTTATAAAAACAGGAATGAGCATTGATCATTCCTGGGAAAGAGTTTGCCAAGAATATATCGAGATATACAACCTAATAATTGAGAAAAATGAAGTTTAAAAAGAAAAATGTCGTTGCCATTATTTTAGGAGGAGGACAAGGTTCCCGCTTGTTTCCATTAACAGAAACGAGATCAAAACCTGCAGTACCAATTGGAGGAAAATATAGACTGGTAGATATTCCAATTTCAAATTGTATCAATTCAGATATTTTCAAAATATTTGTCCTAACACAGTTCAACTCTGCTTCTTTAAATGCTCATATCAAAAACACTTTCAATTTCAGTATTTTCAGTCAATCATTTGTTGATATTTTGGCAGCAGAACAAACACCTGATAATCCAACATGGTTTCAGGGAACTGCAGATGCAGTTCGACAATGTATGTCGCATTTTCAAAAGCATGAATTTGATCATGCTTTAATCCTATCCGGAGATCAATTATATCAAATGGATTTTAACGAAATGTTAGAAGCCCATATTGCTGCAGATGCTGCGATATCTATTGCGACTTTACCTGTAAATGCCAAAGATGCTCCTGAATTTGGTATTCTTAAAACCAATCACGAGAATTGTGTTGAAGCTTTTATAGAAAAACCAGATGCATCTTTATTGCCTGAATGGGAATCTGAGGTAAGTGAACAAATGCAGGAAAAAGGTAAAAAGTATTTAGCATCAATGGGGATTTACATTTTCAATAAACAATTGCTGGAAGATTTAATGTCTGATACTGAAACGAAAGATTTTGGAAAAGAAATTATACCACAGGCCGTTGGAAAACATAAAATTCTAAGTTATCAATATGAAGGATATTGGACGGATATAGGAAATATTGAATCATTTTTTGAAGCTAATATTGGTCTAACTGCTGATATTCCGGAATTCAATTTGTTTGATAATGAGAATAAAATCTTCACAAGACCAAGATTATTACCGCCATCAAAATTTAGAAATTCAATTATAAATCAATCATTGATTTCTGAGGGTTGTATTATTAATGCCAAAGAAATAATAAGTTCTGTAATTGGTATCCGTTCCAGAATTGGTACAGGAACTGTGTTGCAAAACTGTTATGTGATGGGAAATGATTTTTACCAGGATCTTGATGAAATGAACCATGAAAGTACTATTAATAAAATCCATATTGGAATTGGAGATAATTGTTTTATAAGCAATGCTTTAATAGATAAAAATGTCCGCATAGGAAATAATGTTCACATAAGCGGAGGAAAACATTTAGATAATTTTACCAACGAATTATACAGCATAAAAGATGGAATTGTAGTTATTAAAAAAGGCGCAATTCTCTCAGATAATTTCAGAATTGAATAAAATTTCAAAATTAATTATTGCCTTAAAAACCAAATATGTCTAAAGTAATCACGCATTCTTTATTTACTGATTTCGATATTGATTTATTCAAAGCAGGAAAGCACTTCCAATTATATGAAAAATTAGGAGCACATTTAATTGAAGTCAATGGAGAAAAAGGTGTTTATTTTGCCGTTTGGGCTCCAACTGCGCAATCAGTTTCTGTTGTTGGAGATTTTAATTATTGGACACAAGGAGAACATTTATTGCAAGTTCGATGGGATTCGTCCGGAATTTGGGAAGGATTTATTCCACATATAGAAAAAGGAGCACTTTATAAATATAAAATTCAATCTAATATTGATGGCGTTGTAACCGAAAAAGCAGATCCTTTTGCTTTATATTGTGAAAAACCACCTCACACGGCTTCGGTTGTCTGGGATTTGGATTATAACTGGAAAGACGAAAACTGGATGAAATCACGTCAGGAAAGTAATAAGCTGGATAAACCTTATTCTGTATATGAGGTTCATTTAGGATCTTGGAAAAGAGGTGATCAAAATCGGTTTTTAACCTATTTAGAGCTTGCGGATGATTTGGTTAATTATGTAAAAGAAACCGGATTTACACATGTTGAATTTATGCCAATTATGGAATATCCTTACGATCCGTCATGGGGATATCAATTAACTGGATATTTTGCGCCAACTTCCCGTTTTGGAAAACCTCAGGATTTTATGGTTTTGGTTGATAAGCTGCATCAGGCTGGAATTGGCGTTATTTTAGACTGGGTTCCATCACATTTTCCGGATGATGCACACGGTTTAGGCTTTTTTGACGGATCACATTTATACGAACATCCGGATCGTAGAAAAGGTTATCATCCTGATTGGAAAAGTTTGGTTTTTAATTATGGTAGAAATGAAGTTCGTGCTTTTTTAATAAGTAATGCTGTTTTCTGGCTGCAAAATTATCATGCAGATGGTCTAAGAGTTGATGCCGTAGCTTCGATGTTATATCTTGATTATTCGCGAAATGAAGGCGAATGGGAACCCAATATTTATGGAGGAAGAGAAAATCTTGATACTATAAGTTTTCTTAAAGAATTTAATGAAGTTATCTATGCTAATTTTGACGGAGTTCAGACAATTGCAGAAGAAAGTACTTCTTTTCCAATGGTATCGAGACCAACTTTTACCGGAGGTTTAGGTTTTGGAATGAAATGGATGATGGGCTGGATGCACGATACATTAAAATATTTTCAGAAAGAAACCGTCTATCGCAAATACCACCAAAATGATTTGACATTTTCGATGACATATGCCTTTACCGAAAATTTTATGTTGCCATTTTCACATGATGAAGTGGTTTATGGGAAAAAATCTATTGCCAATAAAATGCCTGGCGACGAGTGGCAAAAATTTGCTAACCTGCGTTTGTTATACGGTTATATGTTTACACATCCCGGAACTAAACTATTGTTTATGGGGTCAGAATTTGGACAAAGTGATGAATGGAATTTCGAGAAAAGTTTAGATTGGCATTTACTTCAATATGATTATCATTTGGGCATAAAAAAGATAATCACAGATTTGAATCATTTATATAAAACTCATCCTGCATTATATGAAAAACAGTTTACTGGCGAAGGTTTTGAATGGATAAATTATTCAGATCATCAAAATGCAGTTTTGTCTTATATCAGAAAAGGAAATATCGAGAAAGAAAATGTAATTGTTGTTTGTAATTTCACACAAGTGATAAGGGAAAATTATAGAATCGGAATTCCGCAAAAAGGAAAATTGAAAGAGATTTTTAATAGCGATTCAATTATATATGGCGGAAGTGGAGTAGGGAATTCAGAAACATTAAAAGTTCAAACTGTTTCCTATGATGGAAGAGATTATTCTGTAGAATTAACTTTACCTCCCTTAAGCGTAACAGTTTATTCCTTTCAATAAAAATTTAATCTTTATTTCGTAATGCAATTTTATCAGTTTTGCATTCTTAAATTATCGATTTCCTGATTTTTTGAGATGTAATTTAATAGTCATTCAGAAAAATCGTTTTCGTGAATAATCCTTTTATTCAGAGAGGCTTATTAAGTTTTTTTGTATGTTTGAGATAAAGATTGGAGTTCTATAATTAATTCATTTAGCGTATGATTACAAATACAGCACTAGAGTATAAAGGCGATTTATATCCATCAAAAATTGTTTCGCACGAACATGAAGGAGATACCATCTTTTTTCATACAGACAACAAAGTAATCTTAAAAGTCACTATTCTTCGAGACAGTTTAATTCGGTTTCGATTTACTACAAAAGGTTATTTCAGCAATGATTTTTCATACGCAATAGATAAAACACAATTGCACGGCTATAATTTTTTAGAATTAACCGAAGAGGAAACTTATTTTCAAATAAGAACCAGTAAAGTAAAGTGTAAAATTCAAAAACAGGATCTTCGTTTGTCTATTTATGACCTCAATGATTTTCTAATTCTTGAAGATGAGCTTGGCTTTCATTGGGAAGAAAGTTATGAATATGGCGGAAATATTGTAAAAATGAGTAAATCATCCAAAGATGGAGAATGTTTTTACGGTCTAGGCGACAAAGCCACGCAAATGAATTTAAAAGGCAAAAGATTAGAAAATTTTGCGACAGATCAGTACGCTTTTCAAAAAGAACAAGATCCATTGTATAAAGTTGTTCCTTTTTACATTGGTTTACACAACAAACAATCATACGGGATATTCTTTGATAATACTTTCCGAACTTTCTTTGATTTTTGTCAGGAAAGAAGAAATGTTGCCAGTTTTTGGGCCGAAGGTGGTGAAATGAACTATTATTTTATTTACGGTCCTCAAATGCAGGATGTTGTTACAACTTATACTGATTTAACAGGTAAACCAGAATTACCGCCACTTTGGGTTTTGGGCTATCACCAATGTAAATGGAGTTATTATCCGGAAAGCAAAGTAAAAGAAATCACTTCAAAATTTAGAGAATTAAAAATCCCCTGTGATGCTATCTATCTGGATATCGATTATATGGAAGGTTTTCGATGTTTTACCTGGAGTAGTGAATATTTTCCAGACCCAAAACGAATGATTGCAGAATTAGCCGAAGATGGTTTTAAAACAATTGTAATCATCGATCCGGGAATTAAAATTGATAAGAATTATTGGGTTTACCAGGAAGCTCTTGAAAAAGATTATTTCTGTAAAAGAGCAGATGGACCTTACATGAAAGGAAAAGTCTGGCCGGGAGAATGTAATTTTCCGGATTATACAAATCCGGTAGTGAGAGAATGGTGGGCGGGCTTATTTAAAGAATTAATTTCGGACTTTGGTGTAAAAGGGGTTTGGAATGATATGAACGAACCTGCTGTTATGGAAGTTCCGAATAAAACGTTTCCAATGGATGTACGTCATATGTATGATGGAAATCCTTGTAGCCATAGAAAAGCACACAACATTTATGGTACACAAATGGCTCGTGCCACTTATCATGGAGTAAAGCGTTTTGCATATCCTAAACGTCCATTTGTAATTACAAGATCGGCATATTCAGGTGCACAGCGTTATACATCATCATGGACAGGTGATAACGTAGCAACTTGGGAACATTTATGGATTGCCAATATTCAGGTACAAAGAATGTGTATTTCAGGAATGGGCTTTACGGGTTCTGATATTGGTGGATTTGCAGAACAGCCAACTGGAGAATTATATGCACGCTGGATTCAGTTGGGTGTTTTTCATCCTTTCTGCAGAACGCATTCTTCTGGAGATCACGGCAATCAGGAACCATGGGCTTTTGATGAAGAAGTGATCAATATTACCCGAAAATTTGTGAGCTTACGTTATCAGCTATTGCCTTATTTGTATACCATGTTTTGGCAATATATAGAAGAAGGTATCCCAATGCTGAAACCATTGGTTTACTACGATCAGGATGATACCCAAACACATTATCGTAACGATGAATTTATCTTCGGAAATCAAATATTAGTCTGTCCAATTCTTGAGCCTAATTCTTTAGGAAGACGTATGTATATTCCAAGAGGAGAATGGTACAATTACTGGACAAATGAGTTTACAACAGGTGGAAGAGAAGTTTGGATCGATACCAAATTTGATGAAATTCCGGTTTTTGTAAAAGCTGGAGCAATTATCCCGAAATATCCTGTTCAGCAATATGTAGGTGAACTTGAATTTGATGAATTAACGCTGGATTTATATTATAAAAATGGTAAGGAAAAATCAGTAGTTTACGAAGATGCACAAGATGGTTACGATTATAAAAAAGGACGTTACAGCTTTTTATCTTTTAGAACCATCGGAAAAGAAAAAGAACTTATTATTCAATTGCATAAAGAAGGAAAATACGATACGCCTTATAGTAGATATAAAATTAATTTAATTGGATTGCCATTCAAAGTAACTGAAATAGAGATTGATAACGAAAAAGTGGAATTTGATAGTGAAAGATTTGAAGAAAATTATTTCCTGATTATTGATAAAGAATTTACCGAATTACATATTATTGGACAATAATAATAATTATGATACGTTTCGTTTTAATTATATAAAAATACCTATTAAAAATAATCGTATTTTTATTTTATATTAAAATCTATCACCATGAAAAATTACTTTTTCTTAACCGCCTTTGCGGCGCTTTTACTAGCTGCATGTGCGACAAATCCTGTAACAGGAAAATCAACTCTTAACTTTGTATCAAACAGCGAGTTATTTCCAACTTCATTTCAACAGTACAATGCTTTTATTTCAGAAAATAAAGTTATTACAGGAACTGCAGATGCTAAAAGAGTAGATCTTGTGGGCAGTAAAATTAAAGCTGCTGCAGAAAGATACTTAACTTTTTTAGGACAAACGCAATATTTAAAAGATTACCGTTGGGAATACAAATTGGTAGAAAACAAAGAAGTAAATGCCTGGTGTTTACCAGGAGGTAAAATCGTGGTTTATTCAGGAATTTTGCCAATCACTCAGGATGAATCAGGTTTGGCAACTGTTATGGGGCATGAAGTTTCTCACGCATTGGCTAATCACGGAGCACAAAGAATGAGTGCAGCACAATTGCAGCAAATTGGAGGAGTTGCTTTAGACGCTGCAACAAGCGGTAAATCTGAGTCAACAAGAGCCATATTTTCGCAAGCTTACGGAGTTGGTTCTGAAGTAGGAGTAATGCTTCCATTTAGCAGAAGCAATGAAAGTGAAGCCGACAAAATTGGTTTGACACTTATGGCAATTGCAGGTTACAATCCCGATGATTCAATTGCATTTTGGAGCAGAATGTCGGCTAAATCTGGCGGATCGGGAACTCCTGAATTTATGAGTACACACCCTTCTGACGCAACAAGAATTGCAAATTTAAAAGCATTAATTCCTGATGCAAGGGCGACAGCTGCAAAAGTTGGTGTTATCAGATAAAACAAGATTATCTATATCAAAAAAATATATAAAGCTATTCTTTTAGAGTAGCTTTTTTTTTTGTACTTATCATTAAGTCAATTAATTGCGATTAAATAATAATTTATTAATGTACGATTTATGAATATTATATCCAATTATAGAAAAAAAGAAATAATTTAGCAACCAAATTCATAAATATGGCAGATTTAAACAAAGGAGATAAAAAATTATTAAATGCATGGGCTTTTTACGATTGGGCAAATTCAGTTTATCCATTGGTTATTTCATCGGCCGTTTTTCCAATTTTTTACGAAGCATTATTTTCAGACAAAGATCATTATATAGATGTTTTCGGAATGAATCTTAAAAATTCTGCTTTAATAAGTTTTATAACTGCTGCAGCATTTTTGGTTGTTGCTTTTATTTCGCCATTATTATCTGGTATTGCTGATTATGTGGGGAATAAAAAAACTTTTATGAAATTCTTTTGCTATATGGGCGCTTTGTCCTGTATGGGTTTATATTGGTTTAACCTTGAAAACATATACATTGGCTTACTTTTTTACTTTTTGGGATTGATTGGTTTTTGGGGAAGTTTGGTTTTTTATAATTCTTACCTGCCTGATATTGCTTTTCCTGAACAGCAAGATAAACTAAGTGCCAAAGGATATTCTTTAGGATATATAGGAAGCGTTATTTTAATGATTGTTAATCTTGCGATGATCATGAAACCGAAAATTTTTGGCATAACAGGGACTGAAGGCGAAGCTGCTATGAAAGCGATGCGCTACTCATTTTTAATGGTTGGAATTTGGTGGATTGGCTTTAGTCAATATACTTATTATTATTTACCAAAAGGAAATAAAAAAGAAGATCAAAAAGTAAATAAAGATGTAATCTTTAATGGTTTTAAAGAATTAAAAAAAGTATGGAAATTACTGGAAGAAAACATCTCCTTAAAAAGATATTTGAGCAGTTATTTTGTTTACAGTATGGCTGTACAGACCGTTATGATTGCAGCAACCTACTTTGGTGCTCAGGAAATTGATTGGCCATCTCAGGCTGATAGCACAAAAGGTTTAATTATTTGTATTTTATTAATACAGTTAGTAGCTGTTATTGGAGCCGTTCTAACTTCTAAAGCTTCTGCAAAATATGGTAATATTCCAACCCTAATTGTAATAAATTCTATTTGGGTAATTTTTTGTGTTATTGTTTATTTTATCTGGCTGCCAATACATTTTTATGCGATGGCTACATTGGCAGGATTTGTAATGGGAGGAGTTCAGGCCTTATCACGATCTACTTATTCTAAATTATTGCCGGAATCTGATGATACAGCATCTTTTTTTAGTTTTTATGATGTTGCCGAAAAAATAGGAATCGTAATTGGAATGTGTGTTTACGGCGCAATTGATCAAATTACCGGAAGCCCCAGATATGCAATTGTAGTATTAGGCGTATTTTTTACAGTAGGTATTTTATTATTACGAAGAGTGCCAAAAAAAGGCGTTTTAAATTAATAAAACACCTGACTTAGTTTTGTTATTTAAGTAGAAAATTTATAGAAAAAGCTCAATACTAAAAAGGATGATTTTGTTCGTTTTAAAACGGATTGATGATTGTAATATATTTAGTATTGAGCTTTTTTTGAATTAACCTTTTGTAATATTTCCTGATCCGGAAACTTTTACGTCACGTTTTTCAGGGTTTCCAAAATATTTAATATTTCCTGAACCTGCAACTCTGGCAGTTAAACTTCCTTCGCAGTTTACAGTACTGTTTCCAGAACCTGAAACATTGGCTTCAACAGTTTTTGATTTTAAATCTGAAGCATTTACATTTCCTGATCCCGCAAGTTTCGAAGTAAATTTATCTGCAGAACCTTTTAGAGTAACATCTCCGGAACCGCTTAAATTCAATTGAAAATCATTAGAATTGACATTCAAATTAAAGTTTCCTGAACCTGATAATTTTGCTGCAAAAGTGTCGCTTTTAATTTGATCTTTTGTTCTAACATCTCCCGAGCCGGCCAGACTTATAGCAGAAATTTTTTCAAACGGAACTGTAATTTCAATTTTAGAAGTTGGTCGGATATTGACCATTTTATCAACATAAATCTTTAAAGTATTATCTTCAACTTCAACTTTGATAACAGATAATAAATTTTCTTCTCCTTTAAGTATAATTTTTCCTTCTTTCCCCGCTACAAGATTTACATCAAAAGAACCACCAATTTTTATAGCGTCATAATCTCCTGTAGTTTTTGTTTCTGTAACCACTTTGCCATTTCCTTTTATTTTTGATGATTGTGCATTTGCAATGAACCCCATTAAAAATGCGCCGCAAACTAATAATTGAATTGATTTTTTCATTGTTTTGATTTTTGATTATTGTTTTTTGATTAATGATACACTGCCGTAATTTGAATTGACGACTACTTTATTTTGACCTTTTTTCTTGTTGAAACCACTTATTCTTTTACTGGTGCTTTTACTTTCAGTAACAGAAACATCCAGAGAATTATCGCTTTTGATATTTCCGTATCTCGTATTAATATCAAAATCAAAAGAGTAATTAGTGTCATACCCCAAGGCTACATCAGAATAAGTTGAGTTAATGTTGACATTATTTGCCTTATCTGTTATTGTTGATATATTTATTTTGCTGTAATTGGTATCCAGATTGACACTATTTGAAATTTCGGCAATATTAACCGTCAGATAATTTCCAGATCCTGAGAATGAATTTATCTTTTGAAACCTAAAGTTCCCGTAATTACAATCGTATTTTATATTTTGTCCTTCGGAAATAACCAAATCTGTATAATTTGTATCTAAATTTAAATTACCCGAATCAACGATTTTCAAACCAGAATAACGAGCTTCAATAGTTCCGTTTTTGATATAGTCAATAGTTGAGTTTTGGCAATATTCAATATGAATACGATTATTGGATCCGTTTAGCTTTCCTAAATTAACTTTACCGTATTTGCACGAAATATCAGTTGTAGATTCTAAACTCAGAATTGTAATATTACCGTACTTATTATCCAGCTTTACAGTTCCGTTTTTCGGAATTTTAATTACATAATTGATTTCAAAGCTATTGCTGCTTCCACCACTTTTTATAGAAGAATTTCCAAGTTTGGTAATCGCAGAAACCAATCCTTTTAAGGCAGTTATATCAATATCAATACTATTTAATCTTTCATTTACCCAGTTTTCATTTCCTCCCGTTACTTTTATAGTAATATCAAGATCAATTTTATCTTCATCCCAGGTACTTACAGTAATGTTTCCGTATTTATTTTCGATATCGATTCCTGCATTAGAATTTACGATATATGTTTTTTTGATATTTTTTTGTTTTGAAATTACCGTATCATCATTTGAAAACCCTAAAAAAGGAAGCAAGATGAATAAAATAAGTATGTTATAATGTTTTTTCATGAGTTGTGTTTTTTAAATTTTCATTTTCTTCGATACGCTGCAAAACCGTCTGTAAAAAGGAGATTCTGGTTTGCAGATTGCTAATCATCGCATAAATGATTTGTTTGTTTTCACCGTTTTTCTGAACTTCTTTTATGATTTTTTCATAATCAGCATCAAAAACTTTCATTTGTTTTAAAGCATCATTTATGATTTGTTCATTTTCAGGAGAACTCTTTTCTTTTAATTTAACAAGTTCATTTTCGATTAAAATATTAAAAATAGAATCTGTGCGTTTGGTTTCCTGCGATGCAAATTTGAATTCTTTTGGTTTTTCGTTATTGTTATACAAAACAGAAATCCCTAATAATAAAGCTATCGAAGCCGCAATGGCCCAACCGGCATAATTTTTTTTCTGTGGCTGTTTTTTATTCAATTTATTCAAAAAATCTACCTGATGATCAGAACTCATTTCGTGAACATCCCATTGATTCTCCAATTTTTTAAATAACTCGTCTAAATTGTCATTTTCCTTTTTCATATATCCTCTAATTTTTTTCGTAAATTTTCTTTAGCTCTGCTTAACGTAGTTCTGCAATTTGCATAACTAATGTTTAAGATTTCACTAATCTCTTCCTGATCATAACCTTCAATGTAAAAAAGCGTCAAAACCATTCGATAATTATCTTTTAAACCTGAAATAGCATCTAAAACTTGTTTCACTTTAAGTGAATTTAAATCGATATTTTCAGAAAAAAAATCATCATTTTCTTCTATTTTATAAAGTGTTTTGTTCAGGTCATCCATTTGGAAAGCATTATTTTTTTTATAAAAATCAATACTATAATTAATAATGATTTTTTTAAGCCAGGCTCCAAATGCAACTTCTTGTTTATAATCGTTAATTTTTGTAAAAGCTTTCAGGAAACCTTCCTGCATGACGTCTTGTGCAAAATGTTCGTCTTTTACAATTCTGTAAGCTACATTGTACATAGCTTTACAGTAACGATTGTAAATTTCAAATTGCGCCTTTTGATTATTTAATTTGCAAAGCGCAATTAATTCTTCGATATTTTGATTAGTTATATTCAAGTAATGGTTGCTAGTTTTTTATAATGACTTTGCTTTTTTTGGTTTGTTACAGTTTTGATTATTTTTTTAAAATTATTTTAAGTCTATTTCGATAGTAGTTCTTAAAACATACTTTATTTTTATAAGGATTAAGTTTAAAATACTGAAATATAATGTATTACGAAATTGTTTGTTTTGAAGAATTAGTTTGTTAAAAAAATGCTAAAAAAATCGTTTTTTATGTTAATTTTGGAGCACTAAAAACAAATTTAACCATGAGAAAAATTAAAAGTATTGCTTTATTGGCATTATTGATGTCAAGTTCGTTATTTATTTCTTGTTCGAATGATTCGGATAATGAAAATACTGCAGAAGCTTCAACAGGAGATTATTGGCCTACAGCAGTTAATAATCAATGGGTTCTGGATCAGAATGGAACAGAAAGTACAATGAAAATTATTAGTTCAGAAAAAGTAAATGACGACACTTACTTTAAATTCAATCAGTTTTCACTTGCTCAGGATGGAGGAGAAGGAAGCGCTACTGCTGCCATCAAAAAAGTTAAAGGAGATTATTACATTAAAATTGCTGACGTAATATACAATGCAAATGGTATTACAGGTAAAACAACTGGTTATGAATTCATTTTCTTTAAAGATTATTTAGAAGTAAATAAAACCTGGACAGGAAGTTATACACAAGAAACTTCATTTGATTTCCCGGGTGTTCCTGTAATAAAATTAAATGTTAACTATACAGGTACAATTTTAGAAAAAGGTGCAACAGCAACAGTTAATAGTGTTTCATATAAGGATGTAATTAAATTTAAATTTCTTATGGAAACAAAAATGGAAGGACAAACCGCAAGTTCTGTAACTGTAGACTATTGGGTTGCCAAAGATGTTGGTATAATTAAAATGACTTCTGGAAGTACAGTAAGCGTATTAGTTTCTTATTCTTTAAAATAATAAAGAACCATAATAAAACAAAAACCCGAAATTACTTTCGGGTTTTTTTATATCCAGGATTTTATAAAAGATAAATAAGGAAGAAAAGATAAATTTCAAAACTGACTATTTTGCATTTGGCACAATGATTGTCTATTTTTATGGCCTACGTTGTAAACGAAACACTTATTATACTTTTAACAAAAACTGTTGTATTTAAGGTTAACTTTGCAGTTAGAATTTAACTTTTAATGACAAAACGACTTATATAATATTATGTCAAATCATAAAATACTTACTATTGACAATCTGTCACTTCAAGAATTTGATTCAGAAGCAGAATTAATTCCATTATTAACTCCGGAAGACGAAGAGGAAATGAACAATGAAGAACTTCCGCTTTCGTTACCAATTTTACCTTTACGTAATACCGTTTTATTTCCGGGTGTCGTTATTCCGATTTCTGCAGGAAGAGATAAATCAATAAAATTAATTAATGATGCAAATGCCGGTGGAAAAATCATTGGAGTTGTTTCTCAAATTAATGAAGAAGACGAAGATCCATCAAAAGATGATATTCATAAAATAGGAACTGTAGCCAGAATTCTACGCGTTTTGAAAATGCCTGACGGAAATGTTACGGTTATTTTACAAGGAAAAAAACGCTTTGAAATTGACCAGGTTGTTTCAGAAGAACCTTATTTGACAGCAACTATTAAAGAAGTTGAAGAAAAACGTCCTGAAGAAAACGACAGTGAATTTACGGCTATTCTAGATTCTGTAAAAGAGTTGGCCATTCAAATTATAAAAGAAAGTCCAAACATTCCTTCAGAAGCAACTTTTGCGATTAAAAACATTGAAAGCCAATCGTTTTTAATCAATTTTGTTTCTTCAAACATGAATTTATCGGTAAAAGAAAAGCAAGATTTATTATCGATAAACGGCTTAAAAGAACGCGCGCTTGAAACTTTGCGTTACATGAATGTTGAGCTGCAAAAATTAGAATTGAAGAATGACATTCAGTCAAAAGTTCGTTTTGATTTAGATCAGCAGCAACGTGAGTATTTCCTTCATCAGCAAATGAAAACCATTCAGGAAGAATTGGGAGGCGTTTCGCAGGAAGAAGAAATGGACGAAATGGGACTGAAAGCGAAAACCAAAAAGTGGGATGAAAAAACGCAAAAACACTTCGAAAAAGAATTGTCTAAAATGCGTAGAATGAATCCGCAATCGCCGGATTTTGGTATTCAAAGAAATTATCTTGAGTTATTTTTAGAATTGCCATGGGGCGAATATTCTAAAGATAAATTTGATTTGAAATTTGCTCAGAAAATATTAGATAAAGATCATTTCGGACTTGAAGAAGTGAAGAAAAGAATGATCGAACATTTGGCTGTATTGAAACTTCGTAACGATATGAAATCGCCAATTATTTGTTTAACAGGACCTCCGGGAGTTGGTAAAACTTCTATTGGTCGTTCTGTTGCCGAAGCTTTAGGACGTGAATATGTTCGTATTTCCTTGGGTGGTTTACGTGACGAAGCAGAAATTCGCGGACACAGAAAAACCTATATTGGCGCCATGCCAGGTCGAATCATACAAAGTTTGAAAAAAGCCGGAACATCAAATCCTGTTTTTATTTTAGATGAAATAGATAAATTATCAAGTGGAAATAGCGGCGATCCGTCTTCAGCTTTATTGGAAGTTTTAGATCCGGAACAAAACAATGCTTTTTATGATAATTTCCTTGAAATGGGTTATGATTTATCTAAAGTTATGTTTATTGCCACTTCAAACAATATGTCGGCGATTCAGCCAGCATTGCGTGACAGAATGGAAGTAATTAAAATGTCAGGTTATACAATTGAAGAAAAAGTTGAAATAGCAAAAAGACATTTATTTCCAAAACAATTAGAAGCACACGGATTAACTTCGAAAGATTTGACAATTGGAAAAAAACAATTAGAGAAAATCGTAGAAGGTTATACACGTGAATCTGGTGTACGTAATCTGGAAACAAAAATTGCTCAGGTTATCCGTAACGCAGCAAAAGCTGTTGCTATGGAAGAGGAGTACAACAAAAAAGTTACAGATGAAGATATTGTAACTGTTTTGGGTGTACCAAGATTAGAGCGTGATAAATATGAAAATAATGATGTTGCCGGAGTTGTTACAGGTCTTGCCTGGACAAGTGTTGGCGGTGATATTTTATTTATAGAATCTTTAATTTCTGAAGGAAAAGGTGCTTTAACAATTACCGGAAACTTAGGAAATGTAATGAAAGAATCTGCAACAATTGCTTTGGAATATATTAAAGCAAATGCTAAAAAACTTGGCTTAGGTGTAGAATTATTTCAAAAATATAATATCCATTTACACGTTCCCGAAGGTGCAACGCCTAAAGACGGACCAAGTGCCGGTATTGCAATGTTAACGTCATTGGTTTCATTATTGACACAAAAGAAAGTGAAGAAGAGTCTTGCCATGACAGGAGAAATTACACTTCGTGGAAAAGTTTTACCTGTTGGCGGAATCAAAGAAAAAATCTTAGCTGCAAAAAGAGCAGGTATTAAAGAAATCATTTTATGTCACGAAAACAAAAGTGATATCGATGAAATTAAAGCCGAATATCTAGAAGGTTTGACTTTTCATTATGTAAAAGAAATGAGCGAAGTTCTGGCTTTGGCTTTGACGGATCAAAATGCTAAAAATGCTAAAACATTGAAATAAAAAATTTCAATTGTAAATTCCATCCCGATAGCTATCGGGATTAAAAATTCCAAATTCCAAACTTTACTTAAAGATTGGGATTTGTTTTTTTTTTTTTTTTGAATTCAATTCAATTGGAATTTGGAATTTAATTTTTGGTGTTTTTTTCAATTGGAATTTCATATAAAATTATTTTATAAGTTATATAATTTTATCTTTGTCTTTGCGTTATTCCCATATAGGAACGCCAAAAAAAATATGGTAAAACAATTTGTTTTATTTTTTATGATACTATTTTGTTCGGTTTCCTTCGGACAAATTGGTGGGCGCTACACCTATGAATTTCTAAATTTAACGACATCACCAAGACAGGCGGCATTAGGTGGTAAAACAATAACGATTTATGATGAAGATGTTAATCAGGTCATGTTTAATCCAGCTACCCTAAACCAGGATATGGACAATCATCTGGCTATGAATTATGGTAGTTATTATGGAGAAGCATCTTATGGAACTGCTTCTTATGCTTATACTTATGATCGACATGTACAAACTTTTCATGCCGGAATAAGCTATATTAACTACGGAACATTTGAAGGTTATGATGAAAATGGTCAGGCAACATCTGACTTTACTGGTAGTGAAGCAGCGTTATCGTTTGGTTATGCATACAATATACCATTTACAGATGTTCATGTTGGAGTAAATGCAAAGTTAATAACTTCAACATTAGAAAGTTATAATTCGTTTGGAGGCGCAATTGATTTAGGCTTTTTATACATAGTTGAAAAAAATGATTTAAATCTGGCACTTGTAGTTCGAAATATAGGAACTCAGTTTACAACATATTCAGGAATACAGGAAAAATTACCACTTGAAATCATTGCAGGAGTGTCGCAAGAATTAGAGCATGTGCCACTGCGCTGGCATCTTTCTTTAGAAAATTTACAACAATGGAACGTTTCCTTTTCGAATCCTGTGCGTGGTGAAACCAATATCGACGGAACAACAAGTGAAGAGAAAGTTTCCTTTGTAAATAATGCTTTAAGACATGTTGTTATTGGGGCAGAACTTTTTCCACAAAAAGCAGTTAATTTGCGTTTAGGTTACAACTTTAGAAGAGGTGAGGAATTGAGAATCAATGATCAGCGTAATTTCTCTGGTATTTCTTTGGGTTTCGGTTTAAGAATGAACCGTTTAAAATTTAATTATTCATATTCACGATACACATTAGCGGGTAATTCGAGTCTTTTTGGACTAATCATAAACTTTCAATAATTAGGTAATTTATGAAGCTATTTTATTTGATTCTTTTTGTTACTGCAGGTTTTTTTAATACCTCAAAATTAAATTTTAAAAATGAAAACATGACTGATGCCGAAATCGAAAGATTTAATAATCAGTTAAATGAAATTAAGGAAGTGATTAGTACTGATTCGAAGTACAGTAAAAAGATCGCCTTTTTAGTTGACATGAGAATAAAGTCAGGTAAAAATCGTTTTTTTGTTTACGATCTGGTAAACAATAAAATTCTTGACCAGGGACTTGTAGCACACGGATCAGGTTCTGAAACTCCGGTTAGAGGAGAATTAAAATTTAGCAATGAACCAAATTCTAACTGTACCGCATTAGGCAGATATTCGATCGAAAAATGTTATAAAGGGATTTTTGGAAAAGCTTACAGACTAAACGGATTAGATGAGACCAATAGCAATGCTTTAAAAAGAGCGATAGTTTTACATCATTATTCTGCAGTTCCAGAGGAAGAACAAGATTATTATATATCACGCAGCAAAGGCTGTCCAATGGTTAATGAACAATTTTTTAAAAGAATAGAAAAAATAATTGATAATTCTAAATCGAAAATAGTTTTAGATATTTATTATTAAAATTTTATTCGTTTGGATAAAATAAAACTCACATAAATCTTTTATGATCTAAAACAGTTTTTTGTTTTAGATCATAAAAGATTTTTTTTGCAATTTCTATGAAAAAGCTCTTCGTTATCTTGTTTTTTATATTGTTGGCATTTATTGCTTACAGGTTTATCTATAAGGATGTTAAACCTGATTCTGATGTAGCAACGAACAACAGAATCAATTCTCATGTTAATAAAATAAAAAAGATAATCAGTAATGATCCTAAGTATAATAAGGATGTTGCCTTTTTTATAGATATGAAAATACCATCAGGCAAAAATCGATTTTTTGTTTATGATTTAAAAACAGATAAAATTATAGACAAGGGATTGGTCGCTCACGGCTCTGGCTCTGAAACTGGAGTAAAAGGAAAACTTCAATTTAGCAATGTACCTAATTCGTTAAGTACTTCATTAGGAAAATATTCAATTGGAAATCATTACAAAGGTAAGTTTGGAAAGGCTTATAAATTATATGGATTAGATTCTACTAACAATAATGCCTTCAAACGAGATATTGTTTTTCATTATTATTACGATGTTCCATATAACGAGAAAGATGGCTACATTTGCAACAGTTATGGCTGTCCAATGGTCAATAAAAGATACTTTGAAAGAATAGCCAAAATAATTGATGCATCAGAATCTAATATTTTGATGTGTATTTATTATTGAAAAGCTCTTAAAATAATAAAAACTAAAACATAAAACATTGAAAAAGATTACTATTGCTATCGACGGATTTTCATCAACAGGAAAAAGCACTTTGGCAAAACAATTGGCAAAAGAACTTGAATATGTATATGTAGATACCGGAGCAATGTACCGCGCTGTGGCTTATTTTGCAATGCAGCATGAGTTTATTGGTGCTGATTTTTTTGACAAAGCAGCTTTGATTGAATCTTTACCAAAAATTCAATTAGAGTTTAGATACAATGCTGATTTAGGTTTTGCTGAGATGTATTTAAATGGTGAAAATGTCGAAAAACCAATTAGAACAATTGAGGTTTCCAGTTTTGTAAGCAAAGTAGCCGAAGTTTCTGAAGTACGCACCAAATTAGTTGAACAACAACAGGAAATGGGAACTAACAAAGCTATCGTGATGGATGGCAGGGATATAGGAACTGTAGTTTTTCCAAATGCAGAACTTAAAATATTCATGACTGCCAGTGCCGAAACCCGCGCGCAAAGACGTTTTTATGAATTACAGCAAAAAGGAGACAATGTTTCTTATGAAGATGTTTTAAAAAATGTAGTAGAAAGAGATTATATAGATACACACCGCGAAGATTCTCCTTTAATTATTGCAGATGATGCAATTGAAATAGATAATTCTTACTTAAGCAGAGAAGAACAATTTGCTGCTGTTTTAGAATTAATAAATGACGTTGTTAAAACAGTTTAATTTTTTGTAGATATCATTTTTAATGGTAGTTTTACCGCTTCATTTATTTCTAAAGACAAATTCATCATATGGGCATTAAAAACAGGTTGATTATAATGAGCTTTCTTCAATTTTTTGTTTGGGGAGCCTGGCTTATAACAATTGGAAATTATTGGTTTGGAACTAAAAATTGGGAAGGAACTCAATTTGGTCTTGTTTTCGGAACTATGGGAATTGCTTCTTTATTTATGCCTACTTTGACCGGAATTATTGCTGACAGATGGGTAAATGCCGAAAAATTATATGGTTATTTGCATATAACATATGCTTTAGTTTTATTTGGTATTGCACAAGTTACAACTCCTGATAATTTTATTTATGTAATGCTTGCAGCAATGTGTTGCTATATGCCCACAATTGCATTGAGTAATTCAATTTCATATACTTCATTAAAATTAAATAATAAAAACATTGTAAAAGATTTTCCGCCAATTCGTGTTTGGGGAACTATTGGTTTTATTGCCGCAATGTGGATTACCAATTTAAGTGGAAGTAAAGCCACAGAATATCAATTTTATATTGCAGGAATTGGAGCTTTAATTCTTGGAATTTATGCTTTTACATTGCCAAAATGTGAGCCACAAAGATTGACCAAAGAAGATGCTTCATTAACAGAAACATTAGGTTTAGAAGCTTTTAAGTTATTTGGAAACTATAAAATGGCTTTGTTTTTTGTTTTTTCTATGTTTTTAGGAGGGGCTTTGCAATTAACAAATGCTTACGGAGATGTATTTCTGGATGAGTTTAAACATTTTCCAAAATATGCAGATTCTTTCGTAATTAAATATTCGACGATTATTATGTCGATTTCACAGGTTTCTGAAACCTTGTTTATTCTGGCAATTCCGTTTTTCTTACGACGTTTCGGAATCAAACAGGTAATGCTTATTAGTATGCTTGCGTGGGTTTTACGTTTCGGATTATTTGCCTTTGGAGATCCTGTAACAGGTTTATGGATGATTATCTTGTCATGTATCGTTTACGGGATGGCATTTGACTTCTTTAATATTTCAGGTTCGTTATTCGTAGAAAGCAATACCGATTCTAAAATACGTTCATCAGCACAAGGATTATTTATGATGATGACCAATGGAGTAGGAGCAGTTTTAGGAAGTTTAACCTCAGGTTGGGCAATTGATCGTTTCTTTACAAAATCGTTTTCAAATACAAGTGAATTAGCCGGATTTTTACAAACAGATTCTTCAAACTCAAAAATGTTAGAGTTTGTAAAAAGTCAGGGAAATTCAATTTCTACAGATGGAGTTTTTGCAAATCCAATTTTAATGAAAGACTGGCATACCATCTGGCTGTCATTTGCAGCTTACGCTTTAGTAATTGCGATTGCTTTTGCTATTTTATTTAAACATAAACATGATCCGAAAGAAATAGAAAATTTGAGTCATTAAGATTATTTCATTTTATAAAGAACCCGACAAATTTTAAATTCTGTCGGGTTTCTTCTTTTATTATTTTATCATATATTTAAAAATGCAAAATCAGATAAAAAAATCACTACCGCCGTTCAAAGCTGTTACTTCGAAACCAATGGTATTTATTAATGTTTTACTAGGGCTTTTTGGAGTGTTTTTTCTTTTATTCTTTCTGGCAGGAATAATTTTTATAATGACTAATTCTTCTGATGAAACCGGATTGGATGAAATTGCTACGGTTGCTTTTTTTTTGATATTTCTATTTGCTTTAGTAAGTTTTTCGGCATTGCTATTTTATTATAAAAAAAGAATGTACACCACAACTATAATTGATGAAAAAGGAATTCGCTATCTAAATAAATTCAATAATGTTATTATAAAAGATTTACCGTGGAATTGTTTCGCTAAAAAAGAAAAAGTTGAATACATTTTGGAACCACCAAAATATGATGTTAGTTCAAATACGCCTATGAAAGCAGTATTTGATCAGTTTTATTGGCCGGTTTTAATTAACGATAAAGTTATGGTTCATAATGATGCTTTTTTAGGGAAACACTTTTTTGCAATGATTTATTCTAACCGGTTGGAATTGATTAGGACTTTTGTTTTAGGAACAGCGCATTACAGACCTGATATTACTATAGATCCCGCAATTTTTGTTAAGCATTATATTGATCCTGAAAACTATCTGATTAATTATCGTCAACGAAGGCAAATTCAATTTTTTGGATTTTTATTTTGTGTTTTAATTTTGGTAATTTTATACTTTGTAGTTTATTGATTTTAATTGTTTTAAAATTTTAAGTCATGATAAAGCAAATATTAGGTGTTATACTTGGGTATGCTATTTTTGTAATTAGTTCTATATTTCTTTTTAAATTTTCAGGAGTTAACCCGCATGAAGATGTTTCGAAGTTATTTATGGTTTTGACATTTGTTTACGGAACTTTTTTTTCGTTTATAAGTGGGCTAGTTGCTCAATTAATTTCAAAGGCGAGAAACTTAAAAGTTAATTATGTGCTTTTTATTATCATGGCTGGTTTTGCTGCTTTTTCACTTTTTAAATCGAGTGGTAGTTCCTGGACGCAATTGCTGGCAATTTTTGTTTTTGCACCTGTTTCTGTTTTGGGAGGTTTTTTTTGGATTAAGAGAGATAAGAAATAATCTATTATCTTTGTTCTCGTTCAGGCTTTGATAACAAGTATTTGAACAAAGAATATTAATAAATATAAAATACCACAAAAGTTTCTAAATTTAGAAACTTTTGTGGTATTTTTGTTATATGCAATTTGAATGAAATATTTTGAAACAAAATTTTTAGAAGAGGCTGATGAGTTTATATCAAAACTTGATAGAAAAATAATTAATAAATTATTTTATAATATTGATTTGGCAGAGAAAAGTCATGATCCAAGATTATTTAAAAAATTGAAAGATGAGATTTGGGAATTTAGAGTGAGATTTGGAGGTACTCAAATTAGGCTATTAGCATTTTGGGATAAAACGGATAATAAACAAACTTTAGTTTTTGCAACTCATGGCTTTTTCAAAAAGGTGGATAAAATTCCAACTGACGAGATTGAAAGAGCAAATAAAATAAGGATTCGCTATTTGCAAGATAAGTAAAAAACAAAATTATGGAAAAGAAAATAATTAAGTCGTACTCTCTTTCTGAAATGAAAGATAAATATATTGGTATAGTTGGTACACCTGATAGAGATCAATATGAATATGAACTTCGTATGGATATTTTAGGAAGAATGATCAAGACCGCAAGAAAAGAAAGAAACCTTACTCAAGAGCAATTAGGAGAATTAATTGGTGTGAAAAAAGCACAAATTTCTAAATTGGAAACTAGTGCAAATAGCGCAACAATTGATACTATAATTAAGGTTTTCAAAGCACTAAAAGCTGAAATTAGTTTTAATGTGAAAATAGAAAATCAGAATTTGCAGGTTTCGTAAAACTTTGTAAAAGTTTAAAACTTTGACAAAGATAGTTGCGCATAGTAAACCCGACAGTCCCGAAGCCTCGGGATAAAACCTGTCGGGTTTGTCAATAAGGAAGGGTTGGGTTTTTTAAAAACACTAAAACCTCTAATCTAGCCCCGATAGAGCGGATATCCTTTTATGGTGGCGTTCACCATAAAAGATAGGAGCGAAAGCGGGACTGAACGTCTTGAAAAACCTGAAATCTTCTGCTCCTGAATAATTGATTGATTATCATTTGGTTTTATTTTGCCATTACAAATAAATGTATTAATTTTGCAGTCCTTTTGGCAAAGAAGAGTTTCCTTTAGGTATCAACTATTTATGTAAAACAACTTCTGTTTTTTCTACTGCATTAAGAAACTCGAGAAATACAGAATACAAATTTTTTATCAGAGCATGTCTGAACAATTAAAATCACAAGAAGAGTTTTTAGCAAATTTTAACTGGCATAACTTCCAAGAAGGAATTGATGCAGTAGATGAGAAAAACTTACAAGAATTCGAAGAACTAGTTTCAAAAACTTTCATCGCTACAGACCAAGAAGAAGTAGTTGAAGGTGTAGTTGTTAGAATTACAGATAGAGACGTTATCGTTGATATCAACGCAAAATCGGAAGGTGTTATTTCTTTAAACGAATTCCGTTACAACCCAAACTTAAAAGTTGGTGACAAAGTAGAAGTATTAATCGACATCCGTGAGGATAAAACAGGTCAATTAGTATTATCTCACAGAAAAGCACGTACTATTAAATCATGGGATAGAGTTATTTCTGCAAACGAAACAGGAGAAATCGTTAATGGTTTTGTAAAATGCAGAACTAAAGGTGGTATGATCGTTGACGTTTTTGGAATTGAAGCTTTCTTACCTGGTTCTCAAATTGACGTTAAGCCAATTAGAGACTACGATGTATATGTAAACAAAATGATGGAATTCAAAGTGGTAAAAATTAACCACGAATTCAAAAACGTTGTTGTATCTCATAAAGCGCTTATCGAAGCTGATATCGAAGTACAGAAAAAAGAAATCATCGGTCAATTACAAAAAGGACAAGTATTAGAAGGTGTTGTTAAAAACATTACTTCTTATGGTGTGTTCATTGACTTAGGTGGTGTTGACGGATTAATTCACATTACTGACCTTTCTTGGAGTAGAATCAACCACCCAAGTGAAGTTCTTGAATTAGACCAAAAATTAAACGTTGTAATCCTTGATTTCGATGATGAGAAAACAAGAATTCAATTAGGATTGAAACAATTAAACGCTCACCCATGGGATGCTTTAGATGCTAATTTAACTATTGGTGATAAAGTAAAAGGTAAAGTAGTTGTAATCGCTGATTACGGTGCATTTATCGAAGTTGCTGAAGGTGTTGAAGGTTTAATCCACGTTTCTGAAATGTCATGGTCAACTCATTTACGTTCTGCTCAGGATTTCGTAAAAGTTGGAGATGTTGTTGAGGCTGTTATCTTAACTTTAGATAGAGATGACCGTAAAATGTCATTAGGTATCAAACAATTGACTCAAGATCCATGGACTGACATCACTTCTAAATACCCAGTAGGTTCTAAACATACAGGTATCGTTAGAAACTTTACAAACTTTGGTATTTTCGTAGAATTAGAAGAAGGAATTGATGGATTAATTTACATCTCTGACTTATCTTGGACTAAGAAAATCAAACACCCATCTGAATTTGTAAATGTTGGTGAGAAACTTGATGTAGTTGTATTAGAATTAGATGTTGAAGGACGTAAATTATCTTTAGGTCACAAACAAACTACTGCTAATCCTTGGGATCAATACGAAGATTCTTTCGCTGTAGGAACTATCCACAATGGTGAAATTTCTGAAATCGTTGACAAAGGAGCTACTGTAGAATTCGGAGATGATATCGTTGCTTTCATTCCTACTCGTCACCTTGAAAAAGAAGACGGAAAGAAATTGAAAAAAGGTGATACTGCTGATTTCAAAGTTATCGAATTCAACAAAGAATTCAAAAGAGTAGTTGCTTCTCACACTGCTATCTTCCGTGAAGAAGAAGAGAAAAACGTGAAAGCTGCAACTGAAAATACTTCATCTAACTCTACTACAAATGCACCAGCTGCAACTTTAGGAGATAACAATGATGTATTAGCTGCATTAAAAGCTAAAATGGAAAAAACTGAGAAAAAATAATTCTTAAGTTTCCTCTAAATAGAAAGTCTCACAGCAATGTGGGACTTTTTTTTGTTCTTTGTTTTTAGATTTAAGAGATTTTAACAAATAAAGTTGTGTTATTCTCTTAAAAAGTTATTTTTGTAATAAAATTCTATATATGAAGAAACTCTACTTTTTGGCTTTTGCTTTATGCTTTTTGAATAGTTTGAATGCACAGGTTATTAATATTCCAGACAATAATCTTAAAATGAAGTTGATATCATTAAATATTGATACAAACTCAAATTTTCAAATTGAAACTTCTGAAGCACTAAATTTAAAATTTTTAGACATTAGTAATTCAAATATTAATTCTTTACAAGGATTAGAGAACTTTACAAATCTTGAGTATTTGAATTGTAGCAACAATCCAATATTTAATTCAATTGATTTTAATCTACTTCAAAAACTCACTTATTTAAACTATTCTTTTATTCAAAGTACTACGTACTTTAATATTGTAAATTCAAACCTTACGACATTAATACTTGATGGATCATCAAATTTAAAAGAAGTTCAATGTACAGGTAATAAGAACCTAACGTCATTAAGTATTAGCGGTGCAGTAAATATGACAGATCTTTGGTGTTCTAACAATAAGTTGGCATCCCTGGATTTAAATGGGTTAACAGCTCTTAAAAATGTGCAATGTCAAGGTAATCAATTACAAACATTAGATGCAGGCAATTTAATCAATCTTAAAAGTTTAAGTTGTGGAGGAAATCTATTAAGCAAACTAAACATTACCGGATCAACAAGTCTAACTAGTGTATCTTGTCAAATTAATAAATTGCTTAAATTAAACGTAAGCGGTTTGATAAACTTAGTAAATTTAACATGTTTTTCAAATCAATTAATGGAATTAAATGTAAATGGATTGGTTAATCTTAAAGAGTTATACTGCGATGGAAATTATATTCCGTCGCTAAATTTAGATGGTTTAGTTAATCTTGAGTGGTTAAATTGTACAGATAATCAATTAAAAACACTAACCGTAAATGGATTAATAAATCTTAAGGGGATAAAATGTGGTTATAATCAATTAGCTTCGTTGAATTTAAACGGATTAACAAATCTTTTAAATCTTGAATGCTATCATAACCAATTGAGTACACTAGACTTAAGTGATTTAAATAAAATAGAACAATTTAGCTGCTATCAAAATGAGCTTACCTCATTATTTATCAGAAACGGAAGCAATGAGGGAAAAACTTTAGATTTCTCGCAAAATCCTAATTTACAATACGTTTGTGCAGACGAGAGTCAGTTAGTAGATGTTCAAAGCCTAATTACTAAATACGGTTATAGTAATTGCAATTTAAATTCTTATTGCTCGTTTAAGCCAATTGGAACCTACTATACTATTCAGGGAATTAATAAATTTGACTTAAATAATAATGGTTGCGATGGTTCAGATTTAAGTCTTCCAAATTTAAAATTTAGCTTATCAGATGGAACTAATAACGCCAGCATAATAGCTAATGTAAATGGTGATTATTCAATTTACTTACCAGTTGGTTCTCATACAATAACTCCGGTTTTAGAAAACCCAGCTTATTTTAACATTTCGCCAACGGATTTCAATGTTACTTTTCCGGGACAAATAAGCCCGCTAGAACAAAATTTTTGTATAACTGCAAATGGTAGCCATCCCGATTTAGAGGTTTCAATTTTACCAATTACTGCGGCTATACCCGGATTTAATTCTTCATATAAAATTATTTACAAAAACAAAGGAAATACAACACAATCAGGTGTTGTAAATTTAGCTTTTGATGATGCTGTTTTAGATTTGGTTACCACAAATCCTGTTGCGACTCAAGCATTAAATAATTTATCGTGGAACTTTAGTAATCTAAAACCTTTTGAATCTGCAGAAATCATTTTTACATTTAAAGTAAATACTCCAACCGCTGTTCCGCCGGTAAATAATGGAGATGTTTTGTCATTTAAAGCATCCATAGTGTCTGCCTTTACAGATGACACACCTTTAGATAATAATTTTACCTTGAATCAAACAGTTGTAGGTTCTTATGATCCAAACGATAAAACTTGTTTAGAAGGTTCAATTATTACATCTAGTCTAATAGGTGAATACGTTCATTATATAATTCGTTTTGAAAATACAGGAACATATCCGGCACAAAATATCGTTGTAAAGGACATGATTGATTTAAATAAATTTGATATTTCAACTTTAATTCCAACAAGTTCAACCCACCCTTTTGTAACCAAAATTTCAGATGGAAATAAAGTAGAATTCATTTTCGAAAATATCAATCTCCCTTTTGATGATGCAACTAATGATGGTTATATTGCTTTTAAAATTAAGACCAAACCGACACTCGTTGTTGGAGATTCATTCACCAATGATGCTAATATTTATTTTGATTATAATTTTCCGATTTTAACTAATAAAGCCATTTCAACTTTTAAAACTGTTAGTAATCTGGGGACCCAGGATTTCGAGTTTTCGAATTATTTTACCTTGTATCCAAATCCGGTTAAAGATGTTTTAAATATTACTGCAACTCAAAGTATAGAAATACAATCATTAGCTATTTATGATATTTTAGGACAGTTGGTTATCGCTGTTCCAAATGCAAAATCAGTTTCTAATATTGATGTTTCAAAACTTAGAACAGGTAATTACTTTGTAAAAGTGAAATCAGATAAAGGAAGTTCAAGCATGAAATTTATCAAACAATAAATAACTTCTTCTAAATAAAAAGTCCCACAATGTGGGACTTTTTTTACTCGTTTCTAAAAAATGTTTTAGATTACTTCTTTACTTTCACAACAAGTGGATTATTAATCTTTTTAGCAAAAGAACTCAAATACGTTTCCCATTCTGTTTTGGTTTGAAATGGACTTCCTTTTTTCCATCCAAAACCAACAAAATAGATTGCTTTATTGTTTTTTACTTTTAAGTTTCCATACAAATTACTTAAGTCTTTATCATTGGTAAGATAATTATCAAAACTTGTTAGAGTATTTTTTGGCGCAACTAATCCAGTTCCAATTTCAGAATCGTCAATTGGTTCCCAATGACTTAACCAGCCTTCTTTTATGTTTGTACCGATAGTTCCTTTTTTATCATGAAGTGTTAACCCTGCAGCAATTGTTTTGGTTCCTGTAATTGAAATTTCAAATCGGGATAAATAGCTTCCATAATCCAGACTAATTAATTTAGATTCAGTTATTTTATTTCCTTTTGCATCCCAATCGGCATAAGTTAGAATAAAACTGGTTCTGATTGGGCCAGTTGTAATAGTTTTCCAGCTGATGAAATTCTTAGAAAAATAATATTTATTGTCAACTTTCACGGCTATTCCGCCAACGCCACGACTGTTTCCAACATGAAAATTATCCAAACCTTCGCCAGTATCTTTATGATAAGTTCCTGTTCCGTTAGTGGCTTTTTCATACCATTTATTAATAATAGGATAATCGACTCTCTTTAACCAAGCGTCAATTCCGCTGGTCAGAGTTCCGCCTTCAATCTTATTTTCAACCATTTGTTGTGCTACAGGACCATAAGTTCTAAAAGCAACTTTGTTGTTTTCCCAAGCATAATCGTCTGTTCTTTCAGGAACAAATCTCGAATAGCAAATACTATTTTTTGCTGCTGATGTATTTTTTGTCGGAACAATTTCAAAATCTTTTTGAGAAGAAGCATTTACTTTCGGCTGAAATAATAAAACATCCATTGTTCCGTCGCCATCGTTATCTACAGCTTGACTTTCGAGAAATAAATTACTATTTTTTTCCTTTATGGCAAGTTCTTCCAGTTTTGCAGAATCGGGTAATCCGAGTGATTTTTTTGTGAGTTCAACAGTTTCAAATTCCCTCTCAATATTGAGAGAATTTATCACGGTTATAATTTTGTTTTGAGAATGGGCGACAAAATTACTTGCCAGAATTACGGTGAGTAAAAGATACTTTTTCAATTTTTTGTGGTTTAATTTTCGTTAGAAAGTTTTAGTGTCATGAATTGCTTATGACTTTCTAAAATTACAAATCAAACTTTAGATATAAATACAAATATGGTATAAAAATGTACAAAAAATTAATTTTAGCAGTTAATATAAAAACCTATTTATTGTATTTAATATTCTGTATTGTAGTGTTTTAAAAGTTATTTATTACTTTTAGTATATCAATTTAAATATTAGAAAAGATGAAAAAAAAATATTTGTTGATTACAATAATCTTCTTGAGTTTTCTAAAGTTGTCTGCACAGGATCAAACAGCTAAAAGTATTGACTACTGGAAAGAAAAATTAAATTCTATAAATACTCAATTAGCAGATGCATTTGTAAATAAAGACATCAATGTCATAATGAAATATTATGATGAAAATGAGCCAACCTGCATGCCTGAATACTATAAGGCAATATATTCAAAATATGGTATAGCATACTACTATCAGCAATGGTTTGATAACGTTAAGATAAATTCGTATAAACGTACTATTTACGAAGTTTTATTAATTAAAAATCACTTAGTAGAAATTGGAACTTTTACAAATAATTTTACAAAACCTGATAGTACTTTATTTGTTTATGACGGAAAGTACATGAATGTATGGCGAATTGAGAAAGATGAGAATCTAACACTTGTATCAGAAATTTGGGGAGCCAACAGTGCAGTAGATAAATCTAATTTTTCATTCTTAAAACCGCAGGCCAGTAATATGCCAAAGCTAAAGGTAAACAAATCTGTATCTGATGAAGTAAATAAACGTAATGATCTTATTGCTAAACTTGTAACAAAAAGAGAAGGGGAGAAACATGCTACAGAGTTATTTGCAAATGATGCGATATACATGACTTATGACACGCCAATGCTGATAGGTATGGATAATATAAAACCTTATTTTGTTGAACATGAGAAACCAAATGGAGTATCAATTGATTTTTTAGAAATTAAAGCAAGTAAAATGATTGCTCTAGATAAATTTGTTATAGAATATGGTTATTATTATGTAGATGTTTCGTGGGACAAGAAAAAAGGAAAAGCAACCGTAACCGGAAAAAGCACAAATATCTGGAAAAGAGATAAAAATGGTGTTTTGATGCTTTATCGCCAAATGGTAAATCATGACTAAACAGAATCACTTTTGAAATAATATCAAATTGAACTTTTGCTAAATAAAAAGAATTATCTTTAAGATTATAATATCAAAAAAATGAAACAAAGCGCCGGTTTATTACTCTATAAATTTGTAGATGTAACGATTTATTTTTTATTAGTTCATCCTGGTGGTCCATTTTGGAAAAATAAGGACTTAGAAAGCTGGTCGATTCCAAAAGGAGAGTTTACAGATGATGAAGATGGATTAGTTGCCGCCCAGCGTGAGTTTCTCGAAGAAACAGGCTTTGAAGCAGACGGAGATTTTATTAAACTGGAGCCTGTAAAACTCAAATCAGGTAAAACAGTTTTTGCCTGGGCTTTAGAATTTGATATTGACGTTACTTTAATAAAAAGTAATGAATTTGAAATCGAATGGCCGCCCAAGTCCGGAAGCATGAAAAGCTTTCCTGAAATTGACAGGGCAGAATGGTTTCAAACGGCAGAAGCTTTAAAAAAAATTAACCCGGCACAGGCTGATTTTATAGTTCAGATTGTTTCCAGAATATCTGCTTCACTTTAATTTTACAGACTTTTTAAAATTTATTTTGTAATTTACATTCTTGTCAAATTTGATAATTAAATGTAAAAAATTAAATATGAATACTAAGTGTATAATTTTCGATTGCGATGGAGTTCTCGTAGATACCGAAAAAATTGGTAACGGAATTTTGCTTGAAATGGCGGCAAAACATGGTTTTGAAATGAAATTGGAAGATGCTTACCGCGATTTTAACGGCCGTAATTTAAAAGAATGTTTTCAGCATATAGAAACTGCAATTGATAAAAAACTTCCGGAGAATTTTGAAAATGAATATCGTACCAAAAGTTTTGAAGCTTTTAAAACACAGGTTAAACCAATGGAAGGGGTAGTTGAATTTATAGAAAAATTAAAAATCCCGTATTGTGTGGCTTCAAGCGGTCCTGTTGATAAAATCAGACTTAATCTCGAAGTTGCCGGATTATTGGATAAATTCGAAAATAAAATATTTAGTTCCTACCAAATTAATAGTTGGAAACCAGAACCCGGAATTTTTTTGCACGCAGCAAAAGAAATAGGTTTTGATGTAAAAGATTGCATTGTAGTCGAAGACAGTAAAGCAGGAGTAAAGGCAGGAAAAAGTGGCGGATTTAAAGTATATGGTTTTGCCAATGGATATAACAATGAAGACCTGGCAAACGAGGGTGCCATTCTCTTTAATAGTTATGAAGAGTTAGAAAATCTTTTGAAATAGAGTTACAGGTTTTTTTGTTTCGTGTTTCAGGTTCGCTTAGTTTATTAAACCCGACAGGTTTTTAAAACCTGTCGGGTTTTGTGTTTATACTGCGTTAGCTATAGCTTTTGTCCAGCAGGACAAGCTTCGACTTCGCCTGACAAGATTTTGTTTAAAATTATCTCATTTTCTAATTATCCAATTATCTAATTAAACGCATTATCAAATTTTCTATTTTTAATGTAATTTGTTACAATAAAATAAAATTTTATATATTTGATTATATATAATTGTTTTTATAGCCCTGGAAATTATCAAATTATAATTTTAAAAAGCATTATAAAACAATTTTTTTTGCCTGAAAACAGCAATCCCAAGCTGTTGTTTTTAGGATTATGGTTTTCTCACGACCATAAAAAATAACCTACAGACAGAAACAAAATGACAAAATGTATAATTAGATTTTTAGTTGTATCGATCTTTTTTTTGCCTGCTATTATAAGTGCGCAAATAAAAAAAATCGGAGTTCCGTTTATTACAAATTATAATCCAAAAACATACAAGGCAGCTTCAGAAAACTGGGATGTTTTGCAGGATTCAAAGGGAATGATGTTTTTTGCCAATCATTTTGGTATTATGCAATTTGATGGTGTGCGATGGAATATTGTTACACAGCCAGAAAATAAAAGTATGGTAAGGTCCCTTGCAATCGATAAAAATGATCGGATATATGTGGGGGCTCAATGCGATTTTGGTTATACTTTTCAGTTGCCAAACGGGCAATACAAATATACTTCATTGGTCAAATTACTTCCGGTTTCGTCCAGAAATTTTGGAGATGTTTTACATACTGTTGTTCGAAATAACGAAGTGATTTTTTTCTCAAACGAAAAAATATTTATTTATAAGAACAATAAAATCAAGGTAATAGAATCTACTTCAAATTTTGATGAGTTTTTTAATGTTGGCACTTCTATTTATGTTTTAGATAACAGAAAAGGTTTGTTGAAGTTAAAAGATGATGTTTTAATTCCTGTAGAAAAAGGGCAACAATTTTTGGGAATGAAAATTCGGAAAGCTTTTGCTACTAAAGACGGATTGATGCTGCTAACCCAAAAAAATGGTCTTTTTATTTATAAAAATAATCTAATAAAACCTTTTGTTACAGAAGCTGATTATTTATTGAAACAGTATCAAATTACGACCGCAATTTTGTTTCCCGATGGCTATTTAGGAATTGGAACACGACAATCCGGATTGATAGTTATTGATAGTACCGGACATTTAATTCAGCACATTAATAAACAAATGGGGCTGCAAAATGAATATGTTACAAATCTTAAAACGGATAAAGAAGGCAATTTATGGGTAACTTTAAAAGAAGGTATTTCATTAATTCAGATTTCTTCGCCTTTGTCCAGAATATTAGACACATCAAGTTCAGAAACTAAAATATATTGCAGCCAGATTTATCAAAATAAATTATATATCGCTACAGATAACGGTTTATTTTGGATGGATTGGCAAGCATATAAAAACGGAAAGCGTGAAAATACACATTTCCAACACATTTCAGGAATGTCTGAAAATGTGTGGAATGTTGGCGTTTTTGGTAAATCGCTATTGGCTTTTGAAAAAAACGGAATCTATGAAATCAAAGGGAATTCGGCTCAATTACTGGCAAAAACTGATGGGGCGTGGCAAGGCATAAATATTCCAAATCGTCCTGATTTATTATTAGTTGGCGGTTATAACGGAATGCATTTGTTAAAAAAAATAAATGATTCCTGGGTATATCAGCATAAAATTAAAGGTTTTCAGGAAAGCAGCAGGATAATTGTAACTGATAACGAAAGTATCTGGCTTGCTCATGGTTATAAGGGAATTTTTAAAATTAAACTCAATAAAACATTTGATGCAGTTTCAGATCTTCAGTTTTACAATCAGGAAAGTGGTTTTCCTTCTAGTTTGTTTTTGAATACTTTTAAAATTAATAATCAAATACTTTTCGGAACTACAAAAGGTATTTATAAACAAGACAAAACTTCAAAAAAAATGATTCCCGACGCGGTTTTTAAAAAGTATTTGGGATTGGAAAATCATATTCGATTGCTTAAAGCAGATAATCAAAATAATTTCTGGTATGTTTCCGGAGAAAATACCGGAAAAATGACCCGACAGACAAATGGAAATTTTACTGTAGAAGAATTGCCTTTTAGAAAACTTCGATATTTATATGTTCCGGGTTTTGAAAACATTCAAACCACTACAAATGGCGATGTTTTTTTTGGTACTCAGGATGGCTTAATTCATTATAACGCAACCAAAAATAAAAGTTATCAGGCAAAGTATAAAGCGATTATTTCTGAGGTGAAATGTATTTTACCAAAAGATAGTTTATTGTTTTCCAGTAGATACGATGTACTTCCTAATAATATAAAATTGGATAAAAATGAACTCACTCCCGTTTTATCACATTCTAATAATGCTTTGCATTTTTCGTTTGCTTCACTTTGTTATGATGAAGCCGATGCTACAAAGTACGAATATTGGCTGGAAGGTTTTGAAGAAAAATGGTCGGATTGGAGTTTACAGACGGAAAAAGAATATACCAATTTGCCTGAAAACGAATATATTTTTCACGTAAGGGCAAAAAATATTTACGATGTCGTAAGCGAAGAAGCTATTTTTAAATTTGAAATTTCACCGCCGTGGTACAGAACAAGTTGGGCTTATATTTTGTATTTGTTGCTTTTTGGTGTTTTGATTTATGCGATTATTAAATATCAAAAAAATCTTGCCGAGCGCGATCGGGAACAATTGATTTTAAATCAGGAAAAAGAATTATTGCGAAACAGAGCAGAATTAAACGAACAAAAACTGGCATTAGAACAGCAAAACATGGCCATTATGCGCGAAAACCTCGAAGCTACCATTAATCTTAAAAATGCAAAAGTAGCTTCTAGTACGGTGAATCTAATCCATTTAAATGAAATTTTGCTTTCGATAAAAGAACTTATCGGACAAATTGATAAAAAGAATGACACTAATGTAAATTTCAGTTTATTGACCAAAATAAACCGATTGATTGATCATGAACTTCAGGGAGATCAGCATTGGAATGAATTTGAAGAAATTTTCAACCAGCTTCATGATAATTTTATGCAACGCTTGAAAACGAGTTTTCCAGAATTAACTCCCCGTGATATGCGTCTGTGTGCTTATTTGCGAATGAATTTTAATACCAAAGAAATTGCGCCGCTTTTAGGAATCTCCGTAAGAGGCGTGGAAGATACCCGATATCGCATTCGCAAGAAATTACAACTTTCGTCAGATGCGAATATTACGGAGTTTATTTTGAATTTTTAGTTTGTCATTTCGAGGAACGAGAAATCACATCCAGAGAGCGACGAACTGTGTGTCTTAACTTTATGTGATTAAATGACAAACTAAACACAAAAAGTATCGGCATTTCAAACCCGACAGGTTTTTAAAACCAGTCGGGTTTAACGCATCTTGTTCTAAATTACAAAATGAGGACAGATTTTATAATTCTTTTTAATCATTTAATCTGTGGCAAACATTTCACTACGCATTCCTACAAAATAAATTCAAGCTTTTTCTCTCTAAAACCAACCGTTAAGCAATTTTTCACTATAAGTAAAATCCTAAGTAGTTTTACGGTTTTTGAAAGCTGATTATTACATTTTTTTACAAACACCGTAGTCAAACCGTACCTCAAAATTGACATCTTCGGTAGTTTATTTGTTAATATTGTCATCTTATTAATACAATATAGAACTGTTTTTTAAAAAATAGAAGATTTATTGTGTTAATGAACTTTACTAACAAAAAACTAAAAAAAAATGAAACAAAAAGACTTTTCTTTCGGCCGACCACCGGGAAGTAATTACTATTTTTTAAAAAGGTGTATTATTCTAATACTATTTTTTCTTACACCTTTTTTAAGACTTCAGGCACAATGCAACACTTTAGTTTGGTCTGATGAGTTTAACGGAACCACAGTAGATTTAACAAAATGGCAAAGTATTTCCGGAAATGGCTGTCCTTCGCTTTGCGGATTTGGAAATGCAGAAGCTCAGCGTTATGATCCAAACCAGGCAACAATCGTCAAAGAAGGTACAGACAGTTATCTGAATATTCAGGCGAAATACGAGCCAAGCGCATCATTTCCGCAACAGCCCTATTCTTCAGCCAAATTAACAACTGAAGGAAAGTATGCCATAAAGTACGGAAGAATTGAAGCCCGCATGAAGTTATCTAACGGAATGGGAGCTTGGCCGGCATTTTGGATGTTGCCGGCAGGTACCGCAAACTGGCCTTATACTGGCGAAATTGATATTATGGAAGCCAAACACAGAAACCCAAAATCAATAGATGGAACTATTCATTATGATGGAGGCGGATACCATTATACAGGCAGAAGTTATACATCGCCAACAGATTTATCTAATGAATTTCACGTTTATGCTGTAGAATGGGGACCAAATATTATCAAATGGTTTATTGATGGTAATTTATTTCATACCGCTACTCCAAATACTACAGTAAACGGCGGATGGCCTTTTAATGAGCAACAGTTTTATATTATTCTAAATCTGGCTGTTGGTAGTTTAGGAACGCCTTATACAAGTGTAAATGGTGCAGGAGTTGAGCCAATTCCGGCAGATTTTCCGGCAAAATTACAAGTAGATTATGTTCGTGTTTACAGCGGAAGTTTTAATTACGGTGTAGTTGGTGATGCAAAAGTGTATCAAAACGAAACCAATAAAACGTATTCTTTAAATGCAATTGCCGGTGCCACTTACAACTGGACAGTTCCTGCAGGTGCCAGCATTACATCTGGACAAGGAACAAATACCATTACGGTTAACTGGGGAACATCAGGAGGAGATGTTGCCGTAGCTACAACAGTTTCCGGATGTACTGCAAATACTTATAAACTGGCCGTAACAACAGAAGCCGTTTTGCCTGTAGAAAAAATCCATGAAGATTTTCAATCGAATCGAAATATAGTGTATGGTCTTAAAACGGGAGTTTTAACAGAAGCTACAGCAAACCCATCGGCAACAGGAATAAATACTTCTGCTTTGGTGGGGAAATATGTTCGTAACTCATCTGAATTATATGATGTTTTGAATATTAAAAACGTGGTAATCAGCAATGCAAATGATTATGTATACGGAAGAAAAAGAATGTCTTTTGATATTTATACATCTGCACCGGTTGGTACAAAAATTTCCATGCAATTAGAAAACAGTTTGGTAACAACAGCAACCAATTTTCCGTCAGGAAGACACAGTGGTTACAAAGCAACGACAACGGTACAAAACAAATGGGAAACGATCGAATTCGAATTCGAAAAAGTAATCGACCCCAATACAAGTGCTTTGACAATCAATACTGTAGTTTTTCTTTTTGAATCCAATTCAAATTCAGGAGCGACGTATTATTTTGATAATCTGTTGACAAAAGCCGCTCCGGAAAAACCAATTATTGCGACCGACGTTTTGCAAAACTACGACGGAATAAATAAAATCATTAAAGGAACTACAACAGGAACTTATTCCGTAGTAGCAAATCCGGGTGCAAATTCAGTTAACGCTTCCGCGAATGTGGCACGTTATGTTCGAAATGTAACCGAGCAATATGACGTTTTATTTTTCAATACACAAAGCACAATTGAAGATGCTGGTTTATTGAAAAATCAGACCAATAAAATTATGATTGATGTCTATACTTCGGCACCAATTGGTACAGTTGTAAGTTTGAATTTAGAGAATAGTGCCACATCGCTTCCGGCTAATTTTCCAACAGGAAGAAACAGTAACTATGTAGCGATCACAACCAAACAAAATCAATGGGAAACACTAACTTTCTATTACAATTCAAGTCCCGACGCAGGAACTTCAAATCTGGCAATAAACCAAATGGTATTGTTATTTAATTCAGGTTCTTATACAAGCGATACCTATTATTTTGATAACATCAGAATTGGTTCAACCAAATTACCGGACACTTTTACGCCGGGTGTTGTTTATGAAGATTATCAAAACACACATAATATTACGTTTAGAGATGCCATCGGAACTTATACTGCTAACACAGCAAATCCAAATGCAAGCGGGATAAATACCTCTTCAAATGTTGGGCGATATGTTAGAAAATCAACTGAATTGTATGATAATTTTTCGTTCAATACCACTTTAACCAATATTGGAGATTTCAAATCAGGAACTAAAAAGTTTGCGATGGATGTGTACACTTCAGCTCCGGTTGGATCTATAATTTCATGGCAGGCAGAAAGTAATGCTTCTATTCCGTCCAATTATCCTGCGGGTAGACATAGCATTTACCAAGGTGTTGTAAAACAAAGCAATGCATGGCATACCGTAACTTTCACATATGCAAGTACTCCGGACGCTTCTACATTAGACAGCGATGTAAATCGTTTTGTATTCTTGTTTGAACCTGGAACAAATTCAGGAAACACCTATTATTTTGATAATTTAAGAGCTTTAAATTTAGTTTCTACAGAAAATCCTCCGGCAACTTTACCTGCACCGTGGGTGAGTACAGATTTAGGCGCTGTAACTCCGGCAGGAGAAGCAACGCACGCCAGCGGAACTTTCACCATAAAAGGTTCAGGAACTGATATTTGGGAATCAAGCGATCAGTTTCAATATGTATATCAACCGATAACTGGTGATGCAGAAATTATTGCCAGAGTAAATTCATTGACAAATACCAATACTTATGCAAAAGCGGGAGTGATGTTTAGAGAAACGCTTACGCCCACTTCTAAACACGCTATGACCACAATTACGGCTGCGGCTGGAGTAGAATTTTTATCAAGAGATGCAGTTGCAGTAGCAACAATTCAGCAGGGAGCAGCGGGAACAACCCCAAAATGGCTTCGTATTGTTCGTTCAGGAAATGTATTTACATCTTACACATCGGATAACGGAACAACCTGGACACAACTTGGAACACCAAGAACGATTGCCATGGCCAATACGATTTATGTGGGAATGGCCGTGACTTCCCATGCAAATGGAACTTTGGCAACTGGAGTTTTTAGCGACGTAATTGTTAGAAATATTACACCTCCAAATAGCAATGTCAATTTGGCTTTGGCCAAAACAGCGACAGCTTCAACAGAAGAAAATACCACTTATTCTTCGGCGAAAGCCACAGACGGCGACGCAACAACCACAAGATGGGCGAGTAGTTTTGCTAATGCAAGCGAATGGATTTATGTTGATTTAGGATCTAATTACAACATTAATCGTGTGGTTTTAAAATGGGAAGCGGCTTTTGCAACCCAATATAAAATACAACTTTCTACAGATAATGTTTTCACAGATAATGAAACCCTAAATACGCAAACGGCAAGTGATGGCGGAACAGATGATTTAGCGGTAAGCGGAACAGGAAGATACCTGAGAATTTTATGTTCTGCAAAAGCGCTGGCTCCGTACGGATATTCATTGTTTGAAATTGAAGCTTACGGATCTGCATCATCAGCTAAAATAGCAAATGTTGTGGAGGAAGCCGAAGTTACCAATACAGATTTTGTAATGTATCCAAATCCTGCAAGCAGTTATATTCAGGTTTCATTACCTGAAAAATTAGATCACAAAGTAATTACGATTTATGATAATTCAGGAACAGCTTTAATACAGACAAAAGTAGATGCTGATACACAGGAAAGCGTAATTGATATTAGCAGATTAACAAGAGGAATTTATATTCTGAATATTAAATCAGATCAAAAAAGTTGGACTAAAAAACTGATTAAGCAATAATTATAATCCGTTGGGTGTAAAGTGATTTTAAAGAATATTGCCTAATTAAATAGGAATTTAAATTTAAAGGATAGCACCAAACAATACACCTGACGGACATAATTTTTTGATTTGAAAACTATTTAAGTAACCCCAAAATAATTTAGATATGAATAAAATTAAACTTAGAATATCATCTTTGTTAACACTGTTTCTGGTGTTTTCAAACCTTATGTACGGCCAGGGTGCCATACCATTTACAATTACAAATAGTTCTACATTTAATGACAACGAATTGTACGTTGCTATTGTAGGTATCGATTATACAACCGGAAACCACGTTTGGGTCAATGCCAAAACGAGTCAGGTTTTACCAATGAGTCCATCTTATAATACCGTTACAGGACCAACAATTGGCGGGAATACCGGCCCGGGACAAAACTCAAAATATGCGGCTTGTTTTACCAAATTAAGTGAAATTCCAAATAAAACTTTCACATTGCCTTTAATCGCAGGCTGTAGAGTTTTTATTGCTAAAGGGCAGCAATTGTATTTCTACTTTTTTGGTGCCAATGGTGCGCCATCTGGATATACTTCGCCAAACCCTTTGAATGTTACAGATCCGAATCAGGGAATTTTATATGAAATTATTGAGTTGACGAATAATCAATATGGTTTCTTCGGAAATCCTTCACGTGTGGATTCGTATAAATACCCAATGGGACTTGAGCTATTTGGTGCCAACGGATATCAGAAAAAAGTGGGTGAATTAAAAAAACATGCCGATATCGTGGCTGCTTTTAAAGCCAATGTACCATCAGAATTTCAGGGTTGTGTAAATGATGCAACGGGAGAAATTACGGCACCTTCAAAAACGCCTGCTTTTGCAGATGGAACAGGAGGTACTTCTGTAGGACCTCAGGCTAATTATTTAAAATCTTATATTGATGCCATTTGGAACAAATATAAAAACGAAGACTTAATATTTTATGCCGGAGACGCGGGAGTTTTCAAGGGAAGAGTTATTGGAGAACAACTGGAAATGGTAGGACAATCCGGTGGATTTGTAGGCCGTACAGGAAGAGTTCAGAACCGACCTACAACTCAGGAAGCACTTGAAGGAAAAGGCGTTCTGGACAGAAGATTGGTTGATGGAGATTTAGATTTGGTTATTCAGGCACAATTAACGGCGGCAATAAACAGACATGTTGTGAATACAACAACGCCAAATCCGGGTCAGCAAAATTGGTACGATGCTTCGAAATTTTATCAGGTAAACCCAACCAATCATTATTCAAAATTTTGGCATTTACCAGGCATCAGCATTGATAATCTGGCTTATGGTTTTGCTTATGATGATGTTGCAGATCAGTCGCCATCGTTACATACACCGCAGCCAACAAAAGTAATTGCTGTTTTTGGCGGATATGCCGGAACAGTTCCTTCGGTTCCTGCTACAACAGATGTGATTACGGTTTATAAAGATTGCAATTACGCAGGTTTTTCAGGAGGATTAACCATTGGAGATTACAATCTGGCTCGTTTAAATACTCTGGGTATTTTAAACGATGATATTTCTTCACTTAAAGTAGCAAAAGGATTTCAGGCAATTTTGTATCAGGATGATAATTTTACAGGAACTTCAACCGTAATTAATGCTGATAATACTTGTTTGAATACAACGTGGAATGACAAAGTAACTTCGATCAGAATTCTGGCAAATGGAGTTACCACTTTAGGAAACCAGACTTTCTATCTTCAAAACAGAAACAGTAATCTGAATATGGATGTTTGGAACGCAAGTACAGCAAACGCTGCAAATGTGGCGCAGGGAACTCCAAACTCAGCAAACAATCAGAAATTTACTTTCACACATTTAGGTGACGGTTTGTATAAAATTATTGCCAACCACAGCGGTCAGTCTTTAGATGTAAATAATTTTAATAAAGATAATGGTGCCAATGTAGAGCAATATCCATACAATGCAACACCAAATCAGCAATTTGTATTGGTTGCTACAGGTGACGGATTTTATAAAATTGTAGCCAGACACAGCGGTAAATTAATAGAAGTTGCTGGTGCAAGCACTACAAATGGTGCCAATGTACAGCAATGGCAGGATAACGGACAAACTTGTGCGCAATGGAAATTGGTTGCAGCAACATCTTCACAAACGTCTGTTTTAATTCAGGCCGAAGATTACTCAGCCATGAACGGAATTCAGGTGGAAGCAACTACAGATACCGGAGGAGGTTCAAACGTTGGTTACACAGAAACCGGAGACTGGTTGGCGTATAACAGCATTAATTTCCCAACAACAGGTTCTTATTTAATTGAATACAGAGTTGCAAGTGGTGTAACTGGCGGTAAATTATCTTCTGATTTAAATGGTGGAACGATTGTTTTAGGCAATGTTGATATCCCAAATACCGGAGGATGGCAAAACTGGCAAACGGTTTCTCAAACCGTAAACGTAAATGCAGGAACATACAATTTTGGAATCTATATTCAGAATACGGGAATGAACATCAACTGGATTAAAATCACAAAAGTGGGTGCTGGTTTAGCTGCAAAAACACTTTCGACAGAAACAATTGAAGAAGCACCAGATACGGCATTAAACGTTTATCCAAGTCCGGCAGAAAACACACTTTATTTTACAACTTCCGTAAGCAGTGAAAATGCAAGTATTGTAGACGCTCAAAGTGGAAATACAGTTTCAAAACAAAAAGTTAGCAATAACAGCGTAGATGTTTCTCAACTTAAAAAAGGAATTTATCTAATTGTTTTAGAAAAAGATGGTCAAAGAACGGTGAAACGTTTTATCAAAAAATAGTTTTAAAAGAGATTTTAGATCGCAGACTTTAGGTTAAGATTAGATAATAATCTGAAATCTAAAGTCTAAAATCTGGAATTATTTTCTCCCCCGAAAATTAAATATCTATTAATCTATTAAAAAATGTTACTATGAAAAACAATTACAAAGTGATCCAGTTAAAATGGATCTTAATTTTGGTTCTGGGTGTTGTTAATTTATCAATAGCCCAAAAAAAAGTAATCGCTTACATTCCCAACTGGATTGATTTGAATTCATTTTCGAGCACTATTCAGTACAGCAAATTAACGCACATAAATATTGCGTTTGAAAATCCGGATGCCAACGGATATTTAACTTTCAACTCAGGATCAAACACAATTATTAATGCGGCTCACGCTCAAAACGTAAAAGTTTTTGTTTCGCTTGGCGGAGGCGCAATTTCTGAAGGTGGCGCTATTCGTGATAATTATTTTAATTTGATTACGCCTGGCAACAGAACAGCTTTTATCCAAAAGATCTACGATTATGTGATAGCGCATAATTTTGACGGAGTCGATGTAGATTTAGAAGGTCCTGCAATTAACGGTGATTACGGAGGGTTTGTAATTGCTTTAGCGAATAAATTGCATTCAGGAGGAAAACAAATTACAGCAGCACTTTCTGAAGGTTACGGTGGTGCCAATGTGCCTTCATCTACTTTTGCGGCTTATGACTGGATCAACATTATGGCGTACGATGCAACAGGTCCTTGGGCACCAGGAAATCCAGGACAGCATTCTCCTTACAGTATGGCTGTAAACCAGTTTAATTACTGGACAGGAAGAGGTTTACCGGCAAGCAAAGCCATTATCGGACTTCCTTTTTATGGTTATGGTTTTGGAGCTTCTGCCAATCAGGGAATTTCTTTTGCGAATATTGTAGCACAATATCCGGGAGCAGAAAATCAGGATCAGGTAGGAAATACGATTTATTATAACGGAATACCAACCATAAAAGCAAAAACTACTTTCGCGATTCAAAATGCGGGTGGTGTTATGATTTGGGAATTATCGCAAGATGCAACCGGATCAAAATCTTTATTGACAGCCGTAAATCAGGTTATTACGGGAAGTCAGCCACCAGTTGGCGGCGGAACTTTAATTCAGGCCGAAAGTTTCTCTTCAATGAGCGGAATTCAAACCGAAGCAACAACAGATACTGGCGGAGGTTTAAATGTAGGTTACGCAGATACAGGCGACTGGCTGGCGTATTACAATGTTAATTTTCCAACATCTGGTTCTTATGTTATCGAATATAGAGTAGCGAGTGCTGTTTCAGGAGGAAGATTATCTTCTGATTTAAGTGCCGGAACCATTCAGCTTGGTGCTGTTGATGTACCAAATACCGGAGGATGGCAAAACTGGCAGACGATCACTCAAACCGTAAACGTAAATGCAGGAACATACAACTTCGGGATATATGTTCAAAATACAGGTTTTAATTTAAATTGGTTCAGAATCACAAAATCAGGTTCGGCTTTAGCTGCAAAATCAGCTGCAACAGACAAAATCGAAAGTTTAACCGTTTACCCAAGTCCAACAGAAAGTGAACTTTTCTTTTCTGCAGAAATTTCAGGAGCAAACGTGAGCGTAATCAATTCTCAGGATGGCGCTACGGTTTCTTCACAAAAAGCCAACAGCAACAGTATTGATGTTGCAGGTTTAAAAAGCGGAATTTATTTGATTTTGGTAGAAAAAGACGGAGTTAAAACGGTAAGACGTTTTATTAAAAAATAAGGATGAAGAAATATATACAAGTCTTAAGTAATTCAAAGTTACTGATACTAACATTTATTTTCTTTGGTTTAAGCGGCCAGGCTCAGGTTATCATGTTTGATGATTTTAATTATTCCGGTAATACAGATCCGCAATTGGCATCGTTTAACAAATGGCAAATTATTAATGGCGTAAGTGGACCTCCGGAAGGAGCCACTTACAGCCGTAATAACGTCAATTTTATTACAGACCCGAATGACGCATCGAATAAGTTAATGACTTTAAAAACAACCGTTAATGGTCAGTCAAAAGCGATAACACATTCCAGAATAGAAAGTTCGTATGAATATTTTGAAGGAACGTATGCATCAAGAGTATATTTATCAGATGAAGCTTTTGCGAGTAAAGATGCCAATATACAGACGTTTTTTACCATTGTAAGTTCAGCACTTGCTCAGGATGGTTCAAAATATAGTGAATTGGATATCATTGAATATATGGCTGCTGATAAATGGGGTGTTTCTCCGGATAACAGAGTAGGATATACAACCTCTTATCACAAATATATCGCAAATCCATGGAAGCCATGGAAAACCTATTCGACCCAGCAAAAATCATTAGCCGGGTGGCATACCTTTATTGCTACATGTACAGATGGCGTGAATATTAGATATTATATGGATAACACGCTTATTGCAACGCATTCTGTTACAGACAATGAAACTCAGGCAGGTCTTTCGGTTTATCCCAGAAGTACGATGCAGATCGCATTTGCAAACTGGATTTGGAACAATGTATTAGGTATCGGAACTGGTAACAGAGAAAATACTTTCATGACCGACTGGGTTTTATATTATAAAAACACAGCAGTAGATCTGGCTCAGATTAATACTTTGGTTGCCAGTTATAAAGCACAAGGATTGAAAAGAAGAAATCTGGCTGGACAAACCTTTTATGACACACCGCAAAGTGGTGTTGCCACAGTGTATAAAGATTGCAATTATGGCGGATATGCTGTGAGTTTACCAGCTGGCAACTATACTTTAGCTAATTTACAGGCGAAAGGAATTTTAGATAATGATATTTCTTCGCTTAAAGTACAAACCGGTTATGAAGTAGTGCTTTATGCAAATGATAATTTTGCTGGTTCTTCTGCTATTATTACTTCAGATAATACGTGCCTGGTGGCTAATAGTTTCAATGATATTGCTAGTTCTGTAAGAGTTAGGGCAGTAACCAATTCTTCTCCTTCAATATTGATTGAAGCGGAGAACTATACCAGCATGAGCGGAATTCAAACCGAAGCAACCACAGATACAGGCGGAGGTTTAAATGTAGGTTATGCCGATACGGCTGACTGGTTGTCTTACAGCAACATCAATTTTCCAACATCTGGTTCTTATTTAATTGAATACAGAGTGGCAAGTGGTGTCAGCGGAGCAATCATTTCTTCAGATTTAAGTGCAGGAACGATTCAGCTTGGGGCTGTCAATATTCCGAATACCGGAGGATGGCAAAACTGGCAAACCGTATCTCAAACCGTAAATGTAAACGCCGGAACGTATAATTTCGGAATTTATATTCAGAACACGGGTGTGAATATCAACTGGATCAGAATCACGAAATCGGCATCGGCTTTAGCAGCAAAATCAGATTCAACAGATAAAATTGAAAGTTTGACTGTTTATCCAAATCCGACAGAATCAGAGCTTTTCTTTTCTGCAGAAATTATAGGAGCAAATTTAAGCATTATCAATTCTCAGGATGGCGCTACGGTTTCTTCGCAAAAAGCCAATAGTAACAGCATTGATGTTGCCGGTTTAAAAAGCGGAGTTTATTTGATTTTGGTCGAAAAAGACGGAATCAAAACGGTGCGACGTTTTATTAAGAAATAAGGATTTAATTAAAAATTGAGAATTAAAAATTAAAAATTTCATTAGCTGTGTTATAGTATTAAAAAGATTTTTTCACGCAGATTTTGCAGATTGTGGCAGATTTAATTTGATAATAATCTGCGCATATCTGCTTAAATCTTTTAAAATCTGCGTGAAATAAAATCACATAGTCCCGAAGCGTCGGGGTGTATTAAAATCAAATGAAACGTTTTTTTTATAAGTAAACGTCTATGTTTCTATGTGTTTAAATAGCAACACACTATATCAAATATGTAACCCCAAACCTCAAATATCATATGAAAAACAATTACAGATTTCGGTTAAGTTTATTTGTTTTTATTGCTTTTAGCAGTTTTGCCGTCGCGCAGACTTCTTTAGGTTCGAGTAAAACATTTATGAATAATTTAAAAAACGGACTCGCAAGTGCTACCTCAAAAAGTACGGGTGAGAAAACCGTTTTACTTCAGGCGGAGCATAAAAACTTCAATGGAAAAATCAATTACAAACAATCAAATGCTTCAAGTGAATTTTTGATTGGTGAAATCAAGAATGTTCCTGAATCTTCTTTTTATATCAAAGTGATGGACAAATCGCTGGAAGGACATATTATTCTAAAGAAAACAAAAGAAGCTTACAAATACTATTCTGATGCCAGCGGAAATGCTTTTGTATCGAAAGTAGATATCAATACGCTGATTTGTGTGAACTATGAAAATGTTCCTGAAAAAACTCAAATAACAAGTAAAACAGCCGCAGCACAAATTGCTCAGGCCTTGTTGAATTTGCAAAGTTTACCTGGAGCGGCAGGCTGTGTTTTTTTAGATTTTGACGGATACAATATGCCGGCAGGAAATCTCTGGAACAACGGAAATGCGATAAATGCAGCGCCATCGGGAATGAGCGATGCAGCCGTTCAGGAACATTGGGAAGTCGTGGCTGAAGATTACAGACCTTTTAACGTGAATGTTACAACAAGTGAAGCTGTTTTTAACTCATACCCAAGAAACAGAAGAATGCGTGTGGTGGTAACTCCAACCAATACTGCGGCCCCGGGGGCGGGGGGAGTAGCGTATATTGGTTCCTTCAATTGGGACAACGATGTGCCTTGCTGGGTATTTATTACCTCGGGTAAATCTGGTGGAGATGCCTCTGCGCATGAAGTTGGTCATACTTTTGACCTTGGTCACGATGGACGTACAAATCCTGCAGAAGATTATTTCGTAGGAATAAACAATACTTCGTGGGCGCCAATTATGGGCGCAGGATATTACAGACCTGTAGTTCAGTGGAGTAAAGGTGAATACGATTATGCGAACAACAAACAAGATGATGTTGCGATTATTGCAAGTAATAAATTCGGAGTAGGTTACAGAGGTGATGATTACGGAAATACAACCGCATCTGCAGCCACTTTAGATTATAACGCAAGCGGAGCCATCAACCAAAAAAATGGAATTATTTCCAGCGAAGCCGATTATGATTTCTTTACGTTTACAACAGGCGGAGGAAATGTTTCAATTAATGCAAATACCGTTTCCAGACATGCAAATCTGCATCTTTTAATTCGCTTATACAATTCAGCGGGAGCAGAAATGGGAACGTACTGGAACTCTGATCCTTTTGCTTTAAACGCTTCGATGAATGTGAATTTACCAGCCGGAAAATACTTTATCGGTGTTGATGGCAACGGTGCAGGAAGTGCGGGTTATGGCGGATATTCGGCGTACGGTTCTATCGGAAGTTATACGGTTACAGGAACAATTCCGCCGGGAGGAAATATAGCCGCTTCAACAGATGTAATTACGGCTTATAAAGATTGTAACTACACCGGATTTTCTGGCGGATTAACAATTGGTGATTACAATTTGGCACGTTTAAATTCTTTGGGAATTTTAAATGATGATATTTCGTCATTAAGAATCACGCAGGGATTTCAGGCAATTTTATATCAGGACGATAATTTTACGGGAACTTCAACTGTAATTAATTCTGATAATTCTTGTTTGAACACAACCTGGAATGATAAAGTGAGTTCGATTAGAATTCTTGCAAACGGAGTTACCACTTTAGGAAATCAAACTTTCTTTTTGCAAAACAGAAACAGCAGTTTAAACATGGATGTCTGGAATGCAAGTTTATCAAATGGTGCCAATGTGGCTCAGGGAACTGCAAATTCGGCTACAAATCAAAAGTTTACGTTTACACATTTGGGCGACGGTCTGTATAAAATTATTGCTAACCATAGCGGCCAGTCTTTAGATGTAAATAATTTTAATAAAGACAATGGTGCCAATGTAGAGCAATATCCGTACAACGGAACTACAAATCAACAGTTTATATTGTTTTCTACCGGAGATGGATTTTATAAAATTATTGCCAGACATAGCGGCAAATTAGTTGAGGTTGCAGGAGCAAGCACAACAAATGGTGCCAATGTCCAGCAATGGCAGGATAATGGACAGGTTTGCGGACAATGGAAATTAATTTCAACCACAACTGCGCAAACTTCAACCCTAATTCAGGCAGAAGATTATTCTGCTATGAGCGGAATCCAGACCGAAGTTACAACAGATACAGGTGGAGGCTCAAATGTAGGTTATACAGAAACAGGAGACTGGTTAGCCTATAATAATATTAATTTTCCAACAACAGGTTCTTATTTAATTGAATACAGAGTTGCGAGTGGAGTAGCAGGCGGTAAATTATCTTCAGATTTAAACGGCGGAACAATTATTTTAGGAAATGTTGATATTCCCAACACCGGAGGATGGCAAAATTGGCAAACTGTAACGCAAACAGTTAGCGTAAATGCCGGAACTTATAATTTTGGAATCTATATTCAAAATACGGGAATGAACATTAACTGGATCAGGATTACCAAAATTGGCGCAGCAGCAACTCCTGTAGCTTCGTCTATTACTGTTGAAGATGAGGTAAATTCAGTTGCTTTAAACGTATATCCAAATCCGGTTACAGATATACTTTTCTTTACTACAGATGTAGTGGGAGGAAACGTAAGCGTGGTAGATTCCCAAACAGGAAGTTTGGTTGTGTCACAAAAAATCAACGACAATAATTTAAATGTTTCGGGTCTAAGAAACGGAATTTATCTTATTGTTTTTGAGAAAGATGGAACTAAAACGATCAAACGTTTTATTAAAAAGTAAGAGTTAGTTATGAATTATGAGTTATAAATTATGGCTTGTAATTTTAGTTAAAAGGCTGCCAGTTTAAACGGCAGCCTTTTCTATTATAATGTAATCAAGTTATTTGTTTTGAGTTAAATTTTATGGTTTATGATTTTTCACCCCTAACTCAAAACTCATAATTTATAATTCATAACTGATAACTATTTTTTCGTTTTTTCCAATTCTCCAATAAACGGAATTTCGTCCTGAACCGCAGATCTTATTGTAGTTTGAAAATACTGCTCTAACTGGATAAACTTTGCGGCATTAATTGGTCCAATTGCTTTTTTTGCTTTGCCGTAAGCTTTAGATAAAAGCTTTTCAAAATCAACATTGTTTTTCAAATTATTTTTTGCCAGTTCATCTGCTTTTTCATCCGTAATTTTATCATAATTGATAGCGTAGTCGTTTATAAGCTGTATTTTTTTCTGACCCAATGCTTTGCGTTCTACTTCATAATTATCGTAGACAGCCTGAAATGCTGTAGCTTGTGGTTCTGCCAAATTCAAATAATCTTTTATAATATCTCCTTTAGATTTTCCGTAAAGACTTTGCACAAGTATCACATCATCTGTAGATTGAGCAAATATGGATGTTGAAGCTATAATGGCCAGGAAAAGAAATAATTTTTTCATAATTTTTGATGTTTATTGATTATAGAATATTTTTAAATACTATTATTTTTATTTACTGAAATCATAACTTAAAGTTGCTCCTAAACCAAATTGATAGGTTGCTACAAAATCTGTTACACCAACCGGACCATAATAAGTCCAGTAATAGCTGGTACCAACTGAGGCGGACATAGATTGCAAATAAGCATTTAAATTGATAGACCAAGGCGAAGAAGTTTTGATTTTTACACCGCCTTTTATTTCCCAGGCAAAATAATTTTCGGTTCCGCTTTGAGGTGTTTCAAGAAGAGTAATACCGGCACCGGCACCAAGATAAGGCATCACGTTAGAACCAATATCAAAATAATGTGCGTAATCAACTAAAATATAGTTTAATGCACCTTTATCATCTCCGGCATTAAGTTGCGTTCCTAAGGGACCATATAAAGGCAATTTTGTATCGAGTCTGTTGTATTTTAATTCGATAGAACTATTTTCTACAATAAAATACTCGAAACCGATACCATATTCAAAACCGTCTTCTACATAAGCATAAGAGTTATCATATTCTACTTTATCCTGAAAGGCATAACCTGCATATAAATTAAGCAGAAATGAGTTTGAAGTTTGTGCTTTTGCAAAAATTGAAAATAAAAAAACAGCAAATAATAAATTATACTTTTTCATAATTTTAGTTTTAATTTGATTTGTAATTAGTTTGTGTTAAGTGACTTAACAAGGGGTTTTAAATTATAAATCAAAATTAATTTTAGTTTTACAGAAAAAGTATTTAAACGCTGTAAGTTGGTTTCACTTTAGAAAATGAAACAAGATTGTAGTGGAATTCGTTCAATAAAAAATAAAAAAAGCCCGTTTCGTATAAATGAAACGGGCTTTTCATTTTTTTAAAAAGTGCTTATGCCATATCTATAAGACCTCTTTTTACAAAATAAAGATCATCATTTTTTACCAAATAAAATTGAGCAGCAAATCCCGAAGGTTCACCTAAATAGGTTAAACTAACATCAAAATATCTTGTGTTGCCATTTTCTTCGGCCCACATATAATCATCTAAAATATCAACATTATTTAACCATTTCAGATTGTTAAGCCATTCTTTTCCTTCAAAAGATTCATCGTTTGCGATCTCATGAATAAGATAATGATCGCGCCAGATTACATGTATAGATTCTTCCCAATCATCATATACATGATCGACTAAATTTTTAGCATTGTCTAATTCGCCTTTTTTTAAATAAGCAAAAAAATCTTCTACTACTTTTTGTACTTCAGGTTCAGTTGGTCTTTCTTTCCAGGTTTTAAGGGTTGCCATAATTTTAGTTTTGGATATATTTTTAAGAACGATTTCTCAGTTTTTAAAAATTTGGTTTGTATTACAAATAAAACAATTTCTTCTTAAAACTTTACAAGCGTATTCCTTTTTTTGTAAATATATTTGTACTTGAATAGAAGGAAAACCATCAATAATAATGCATTTTTTTTCGAATGTGTCTTGATTGTATTAAAACAAAATATATTTTTTAATTAACTGGTTATTAATAAAAAAGCCCGTTTCATATAAATGAAACGAGCTTTAAAATTGTGGAACTTTGGGGCGCATTCACAATTTATCAAATAATTTATTTTGGCATTATTGGCGTCATAATACGTCTGGTTGGTGTGCTTAATGTTTCTATAAAAGCCAGTAAATCGCTGATTTCTTCTTTGTTTAAGTTTAATTTTTTAAGCATCGGATCTACTTTTGGAATCAGGGAATCTCTTGCCGTTCCCAGATATTTCTTTTGAACAGGAGAGGGATTTCCTCCATTATACAATTCAACAACATCTAATAGAGACGGAAAATGTCCGTGATGCATCCAGGGTTTTGTGTTCGCGACTTCGCGAAGTGTTGGCGTTCTGAATTTGCCAATATCTTTTACATCTTTGGTCACATTATATCTTCCGAAATCTTCATTTTTGGTTCCGAATAAAGTCTGACCATCATTATGAAATTGATTATCACTAAAATAAGGCGTATTGTGGCAATTGATGCATTGCGCTTTGGTTCTGAACAAATGCAATCCTTTTACCTGAGCATCTGTAAATGCTTCAGATTTTCCGCTAATGAAATTGTCAAATTTACTTTTCGGACTATTAATAGATCTTTCAAAAGTAGCAATGGCATATTGAATTCTTTGCAGGTTCACTGTTTTGTCTCCAAAAGCATCTGTAAAAAGAGAATTGTATCCTTTAATTTTCGCAATTTTATCTACGGCAATAGTTAGTTTTTCATTCATTTCCAATGGATCTCCAATCGGGAATTGTGCCTGATCTTCTAAACTTTTCGCACGGCCATCCCAAAATAAAGTTTTGGCATACGCCGAATTTAAAATCGTCATCGAATTTCGTTTTCCCGTTTGGCGATCATGACCAAAAGAACGCGTTAAATTATCTGTCCAGCCCAATTCCGGATTGTGGCACGACGCGCAGGCAATTTGTCCACTCAAAGACAATCTCGGATCAAAAAACAATATTTTCCCCAACGCTTCTTTCTCTTTCGAATACGGATTATAATCCGGATAAGGAACTGCAGGCAAAACACCAATATCCTCAAATTTAGATTTATCGATACTTTCGTGTAATTCTGCTGCAGGCCATTTCGAAGCATCTCCGTTGGAATACAGTTTTCTTAATTCTGTAATATCGATATAATCTGGCTGTTCAACGCTTTTATAAGCTGTTAAACTTAGGAGAAGGGCGATAGGTATTATTAAGGTTTTTAATTTCATATTTATTTTTTGTTTCAAGTTTCAGGTTTCAAGTTGCGGCAGAACGTGAAACCTGAAACTTGAAACTTTTTTAATTTAAAACTTAAAGCGTAACTTCTTTAGGGCAAGCGTCGTTTATTGGGTCTATTTTTGGATATGTTTTGTTGTTATACATTTTATATTGTGTAGAAACCGTTCCTCCAAAAAGTTCGTCATTGGTTAGTTTTAACTCAAAAGAAATTTCAAACAAACCGGTACTAATTTCTTTGTAAGTTCCTTCACCAGCTATAGCAATAACATGAGATACTTTAGTAGTTCCAATCGTTATATATTGTGGAATAACAAGTACTTTACCATCAGTTTTACTGTTTCCATTTGTTGGAAAAAATTCAAGAGCCGAAGTAATATTAAATCCGGGAGAATATTGCGCTGCAGTACTTTCGTTAGAGAAAAATCTTTTTAACCCAAATGAATTTGTTGTGTTTGTTCCGGTTACAACATTAAATCCAATTATAAAAGCGTCATGATAGACATCATCAGCCGTATTTGTTGTACCCTTATCACTATATAAAATAGCATTTTCGTTGTCTTTTGTTACTACTAAAGGAAACGTAAAGGCATTAAAAGTCTGCCAGGCACATGTACCGCTTTTATCAAACCAATGCTCGCCGTAAGTCAGGTAAAACTGATTTGATAAATCATAAAATTTAGATGCCGGATTGGCCTGAACATCTCTTGGTGATTTAATTGGTTTTATAATTTGTAAAATAGTATTTCCGGTAGCGGTGTAATTTGTTGTATTGTTTAAAGTAATATCAGTTACATAACGAACATCATCATTTTGAATATCTTCTAAAAGCGTTAAATGATATGTAATTGAGCTTCTGTCATCCCCAAAATCATCGTGTGTTAAAGAATATTCAAAACCATTAAGAAATGTAAATGTATCAAGATTTTCAATTTCAGATGGTAAGAATCCATTTGGGAAATTGATTTTAAAATCTACTGTTTCTCCGGCAACTCCTTTAATATTAATTCGGTTTACAGGAAAAGTATAAGTCGTGCTTATTTCTCCCAAATTTACTGTAAATACGTCATTTACCGCAGATGTATTCAAATTACCAATGTGAATTGCCGGATCTGAAGTTTCTTGAAGTTTTAGTGTAATACTTTGATTTGGCTGCCATCTTTTATCAAAAGAAAGAAAAAGGGTATCAGTAAGTTTTGTTCCTTCAAATAATAATTTATCAACAGGATTTAAAGTAAAATCATCTTCACTTCCGGTTGTTGTTACACTAAAAGAAGCTTCTACAGCATTTTTTAAATTTGTAGAGGTTAGTGTTACTGGTATTTTTAAAGTTTTTACAGATTTATTATCGTATGTACTGGCAGGTACTAATGAAGTATTTATTGCTGGATATTCTAACGGAATACCAGTGCTTGTAGTCTGGAAATTAAACCTGATAAAGGGATCTATGTTTTTAGAATCTAATTTGTAATCATCTTTTGAACATGAAGCAAATAACGTTAAAACGATACTTACAGCTATAATTTTAATATGATTCATTTTGTTTTAAGTTTGGGTTAACGATAATAGTGCTTCGTGGTATTGGCAATACAAATTTTGGCGACGGATAGGTTAAACTGCAATTAAGAGATATGCAGCCATCATTACGGGAAATATCTTTTTTATTTCTGGCAATATCAAAAAAGAGATGACCTTCAAAACACAATTCTTTTCTTCGCTCAAGAAACAATGCCTCTTTCAAATCTTCAGTCTCTGTTAATTCACTTGCATTTGCCCGGGTTCTTATGGTATTAATATCTTTTTTTGCCTGATCGGTATTGTCTAGTTCCAATGCTGCTTCGGCACGAATTAAATATTGTTCGCTCAATCTAAAAGCAATGTATCCCGGATTTCCCTGAAATTTTTTAGTAAAATAATAATTTTGTTTGATTTGTTGATTGTTGACCAATGTTGATAATGGCTTTTCTAAAAACAATTGTTTTCTAATATCTGCTGTTTCATACAAACTTAATAAGTCTTGTGATGCGACATAATTGGAGTAACTGGCATCGCTGGTATAACCAAAATAGGAAGATAATGATCCACTGGCTGTTCCGTCTGAACCTTTTGGAATCGAAAATTCTAATAAAATTTCTGAAACAGGAAGATCAGGTTGTTCCCATTGCGCAATATAATCAGCAGAATTCATTAAGCTTACGCCAGAATTTTCAATTACATCATTTGCAGTTTCATAAGCATTTTTCCAGTCTTTTTTAGACAAATAAACTCTTGCCAAAAGAGCTTTTGTATTTTTAGTATTAAAAAAGGAATAAACCGGACCTTGCAAAAGTGAACTGTCAGAATAAAGGTTTAAAGCTGTTGTTATATCCTTAATGATTAAGGAATAAGTGTTTGCAGCAGTTTCTCTCGAAGGATATTGAATTCCTTCGGTAATAGATTTTGTATTATACACAATTCCCAAATGTGATGCATCATCAGTATAACCATAATTTTGACTGTATATTTCACTCAATAAAAAGTGCACATATGCTCTTGCTGTTAAAGCTTCGGCTTTTATCTGGTTTTTTTCAGCTTCAGTGGCGTCTGTTAAAGCATCTGTAAATTCTAAAATTAAATTGGCCTGATTGATAATATCATAACTATCGCCATAAAAAATTGAGAAGTTAGACTCATCAGCAATATCTCCAAAAGAATACAGGTTTTTAATGTTAGTCGGAATAGTAAATTGTCCTTGAGAACCATTTGTTAATGATGGACTAAATTTTAAGTTTCCTCCCTGCAAATCTGCATAAACAGCAAAACGTTCCCCTCTAACATCAGTTTCAAGATCGCCGTATATACCATTTAAAGCCTGTAAAACACCTTGTTTTGTTTTTAATTGCTCAGTAATTGAAATTTGAGTTCCAGGTTCCTGTTCTAAAAAATCACTACAGCTTTGCAGCAAACAAATTGCTGCCAAAAGCATAAGAAACTTAAACCTCTTTATATTTTTGAAGTATTTCATCTTTTTAAAATTTAGTATTAATTCCACACGAAATAGTTCTGGCTTGTGGATAAGTGTAATTAAATTCTCTAATGCCATTCATCCCGGAAGGACTTTTTTCTTTGTACCAGTAAAGCACATTAGAAACATCAGCAAAAAGAGTTAATGTATCAAGAAAAGTGTTTTTTAAAGGAACATTATAGCTCAGGTTAATATTGCTTATTTTAATGTACGAAGCATCATAAACATATTTACTCATGTTAGAAATTATGGTATTATCTCCAGGAGAAGGCTGTGAAACTATATCTCCTTGGTTTTTCCAATAATCATAAGCGTTGACAGACATATTTCTGTTTGACGAAGTTCTGTATTTTGCTACTATTTCTTCTGAAACCAATTTATCTCCACCCCATTGAAAAGCACCATTAATTGATAAAGTAATTTGATTGTTTAATGAAAAAGAATTGCTGAAACCACCAAAAGCTTTTGGCTGTAAATCTCCAATTGGCACCCAGTCGGCCTCGCTAAATGTTCTTGCATAAGTTGTAGAATCATACAGCTGTCCATCTTTTTTAATAAGATCTCTGCCTGTTGCAGGATCAATTCCTACCCAGTTTACACCCCAAATTGTAGTGGTACTGTAACCGGTTTTTTGTGCAAGTGCAAGATTTGCGATAGAATAGTTGCTTCCTAAACCAACTAACTCGGTTACTTTATTGTCTACAGTTGATATATTAAATGCTGATGTCCACTTAAATTTACCTTTTTGAAACCATTTAATTCGCGTTGAAAATTCGAAACCTTTATTATACATGCTTGAAGCATTTAATTGTACCGTTCCATATCCTGTTTCAGTTGGGATATTTCTACTTGTAATCAAATCTTGTAAGTCGTCATAATAATATTCTAATGATAATTCAACCGTATTAAATACATTAAAATCGATTCCTGTATTAAATTTTAGATTTTTTTCCCAGCTTAGATTTCCGTTTGGTGCCGCACTTGGATTAGCTTCAAGATATCCGTTATATCCATTTTGCGAAAGCGTATAAAGTCCTTTTGAGCGATAAGAACCTATTCGGGAATTTCCTGTAGAGCCATAACTAATTTTAAGTTTTAATAAATCTATCCATGAACTTGATTTTAAAAAATCTTCGTTGCTTGTAATCCAGGCCAAACCTGCGCCGCTGTTGTAAGCAACGTTGGTATCATCTCCAAAAACAGAACTTTCGTCGCGTCTAAAATTGACTAAAGCGTAATATTTCTTTTTATAATTGTAATTGATTTGTGTAAATAAAGAAACCCTTGAATTATTGCTAAAATCAGATCCTCTAACTTGTCTTGCTGTTGTTTCATCAACCAATGGAGTTGTGGTGTCATCATCCTGAATGGCATCTTCAACTCTGTTAATTACATTTGGATTTGAAAAACCGGAAGCCGATGCATAATCAAAATTGGTTTTTTCTTCAGAAAGTTCAAAACCAATTACGCCATCGATACCATGATTTGGATTGATTTGTTTATTATATAGCATTTGCCCTTGCCAGTTCCATTTGGTTGAGTTTCGGTTATTAAAAAGGCGTCTTCCCCAGTTTGGATAAGTAGTGCCATTTAAAATAAAAGATCCGTTATTTTGCCCGCTTTCGTTTTCGCCAGAGAACCAGCGATCCTGAACTTTATCAACATAATCCATTCCGAATAAAGTCGAAAATTTTATGTTTTTATTTAGCTCATAAGCTACATTCAAACTTCCTAAAAGTCCACGTGATTCAGTCTCATTTTTGTTTTGCTCAATTGCAGCCAACGGATTTCCTCCTGTATTACCACCGGATACACCTAAATTAGCATAAGTTCCATCAGCATTGTATAGAGATATAGTGGGCAAATAAGCAAAATCATAATAAATGTTTGGAGCATCTTTTTTAATATAACTAGGATTAAGCGATAAATTAATATCCCATTTTGATGCACGATAGCCTAAGTTTATCCCTCCATTAAGCTGTTTTGTAGTATTTCCTACTTGTGGTTCATCAATATTTAAATAAGAAATATTGGTTCGGTAAGAGAATTTTGAAGTGGCTCCTGAAACATTAAAATTATACTTATTATAAATGCCAGATCTGTTTAATAAACCAAACCAATCTGTATCAACTCCGTTATAAGCAACAGGAACATAACCGGAAGTTGTATTTTTTAAATACTGATTTCTTACTTCTGTATATTGTTCTCCGTTTAAATATTTAATTTGATTTATAGCTGATGAAATACCAAGCTGATTGGAGAAACCAAATTTAGCTTTTCCTAATTTTCCTTTTTTGGTTGTAATCAAAATTACACCATTTGCACCATCGGCACCATAAATACCAACAGCTGCGGCATCTTTTAAAACAGTGAAATTTTCGATATTATCAGGCGAAATCATTGCCAATGGATTTGATAATCCTTCTGCGAGTCTTCCTCCGTCAAAATATTGGCTGTCAATTCCAGTTTGTTCACTCATAATTACACCATCAACTATAATTAAAGGTTGAGTAGATGTCCCCAAAATGGAATTACTTAACGATTTCAAACTTCCCTGACCACGAATATTTATTTTTACAGGACCACCAACTCCAGAAGTGTTTTCAATTAAAACTCCCGCAATTTGTCCTTCCAGCATTTTATCAACGCTTTCTGAGGCTTGCTGCACCGGAATATCTTTCGCAGTTATTGTCGAAATACTCCCCACAATTTCCTCCTTCAGTTTTGTAGTTCCGTAAGATGACGTAATCACAACAGGATTTAATTCGTCTACAGATTCTTCAAGATAAAACACAAAATCTTTCTTGTTTTCTGCCTTTTGAGATTGTGGAATCATTCCTAAAAAAGCAACTTCCAGAACAAGATTATTGATGTTATTTCCTTTTAGCTGATAAACAAATTTTCCATTAAAATCGGTTACAGCACCCATTCCAGTTCCTTTTATGCGAATTGTGGCACCCGGAAGAGGCAGTTTGTCTTTGGCGCTGTAAACAGTTCCAGTAATGAATCTTTCTGTTTCCTGCGATGAATTATCTGTAGAAACAGGAGCAGAGCTAGTTAGTAAAACCTGTTTATTCTGAACGTAAAATGAAATATTTTTTCCTTTAAACAATTGTGTCAAAACAGTTTCTAAAGTTGCATTATCTACATCAATAGACGCTTTTTGATCAGCATCGATTTTACGGGCATTAAAAATAATTCTGAAATTACTTTGCTCTTCGATAGCTTTTATAATTACAGTTAAAGGCTGCTCTTTTGCATGTAAAGTAATCGTTTTAGTCTGGGAAAAACCTTTAAAACCAGATATGAACAGAGCTAGGAAAAATAGCATTTTCCTTAAATTGGGTATCGTAAATGTCATGTTTTTAGTTAATTATGGAATATTGGTAATAGTAATAGTATTTTCTTTTATTGCGTAATTAAATGGAGTGTCGCGTTTTAGCAATTCTAAAATATTCTCGACGCTCGACTCACTAATTTTTATAGAACCGGTAAAATTCTGTCTGGCCAAATCAGAATTTTCGTTGATGATTTTCACATCATAAGTGCGCTCTATAATTTTTGCAATGGTTGAAAATGGGGTATCTTTAAAAGCAATATCGCCTTTTGTCCAGGCGGCATAAATGCTTGTGTCTACGAATTTGGTTGTAATTTTTTTCGAATTGTTTTGCCATGTTGCCATTTGGTTTGGCATCAATAAAACAGCATTTGATTTGTTTTCTACTTCTGCCATTTGAATACTTCCTTCGATCAAAGTGCTATTTACTGTTGGGTTTTCAGGATAAGCGCTTACGTTGAATTTTGTTCCCAAAACTTCAACTTCAACTTTGTTTGCGTGCACAATAAAAGGATGGGTTTTGTCTTTGGCAACTTCAAAAAAAGCTTCACCGGTCAGGTAAACATTTCTTTTTCCGTTTACACCAAATTGCTCCGGATATTTAAAAGTAGTTCCTGAATTTAAACTAACAACCGTTCCGTCTGAAAGTTGTAGTTTGAATCTTTTTCCGTACGGAACTTTAAGTGTATTATACACGACTTCCTGATCCTGAACTTTTCCGAAGTAAATAATTTGATTTGGAAATTTTTTGGCAATCAAATCTCCTTTGTCATTTACTACTTTCGATTGGTTATTTGAAGTAATTAACTCTGAACTTCCGTCTGCAAGTTCTAACACAATTTCTTTTAAAGATGCTGTTTTTTGACTATAATTAAAAGCCAGTTTTGCTAATCCGAAAAGGACTAAAAATACAGCAGCAAATTTTAAGCAGGTTGTTAGTTTGTTTTTCTTTTTGATTGAAATTACTGGAATAGCTTCACTCGAAAAACCTTCAGACAACGAAGTTATTGCCCAGGTCTTTTTTAAATTTATAAACTGTTTTTTATTTTCTTCTGAAGCATCGATCCATTCAAAAAGAGTTTGAATTTCCTGTTCCGAAGCTTCGTTCGATAAATATTTATGAAGTATTTCTGAAATCATTTTTTGGTTTTTAATCTTTTGGTTTTAGTAAGTACACTTCAGAAATAAAAAACCCTACCTTTTATTTTTAATTATTACAAATAAGAATAAAAAGTAAAAATAAATAATCAGATAATTTTGTTTTTAAAATCTTCAAAGCCTTTGTCATATGGGCTTCTACAGCTTTTAAGGTCACTTGCATTTCTTCTGCTATTTCTGCATTTTTTTTGTTCTCGAATCGTTTTTTTATAAAAACTTCTCGGGTTTTTGGAGGAAGTTCGTTGATCGATTCGTGAATAATGCGTTCTAATTCGGTTAATTCTAAAGTGTCAAATTGTATCGAATTTAAGACTTCGATATCCAGTTCTCTTTCTTTCTGATTTAATACATCGCTTTTAAATTTATCCTTCACTTTATTATGACGAATCATATTCAAACATTTCGATTTGGCGTAGGTATATAAAAAAGATTGTATTCCGTTTATAGAATCAACACTTTCCTTGTTTTGCCATAAATAAAGCAAAGCTTCCTGAGCCAGATTTTCTGCTTCATCTTTATCATAAACAAACTGAACACAAAAAGCCTGAATCCTGTTGAAGTATTTTTCGTAAAAATAAGTAAATGCAGCCTGATCTCCTTCTTTAAAAGATTCAAAAAGATTAAGTTCAAAACTGTTATTATCAATCATCGAAACGGATTTCTGTTTTTGGAAAAGCAATATAAGTAATTTCTAAAAACTACTCGATTTTGCTCAGATTCCGGCAAATATAAAATATTATTTATACTAATTCTAAATAAAATTAAAATAAAGAATGTTTCCCGAAAAATTATTCAGAATAAGTGTAAAAAGTTAACCGGAATGTTTTTTTACCGCAAAGCACGCAAAGATTTTTTGGATAAGCGGTTTTTAATAAAACATAAGTTCGCAAAGCTTTGTGTAAGCTTTGCGAACTCTATAGCTAAAATTACCACAAAGCTTTGCATAAACTTTGTGTAACTCTTTGCGAACTTTGCGGTTAAAAACACGCAGCTAATTTACAATCAAATCGATATCTTGAGATAATCCTGTATCGATTTCGCCTTTAGTTCTGTTTGTCATTGTATACGGAGAAAGTCTGCCGTTTTTAATGATTTCTTCTTTCGAATAAACTAAATCGTAATACATAATCAGATCGTCAGGATTTGTTGGTACAGTAGTATTTTTTTTATTCACCGGAATATCCTGATAATAGTATCTCGACTTTTTTAAATCTGGATATTTACTTATTAAATAGTCATTTATGATGTATGTTGCACCATCAACTTTGTATAAATCTTCTGTGAGTATTCCGGTAATCGTGAGATTTTGAATGTTTTGTTTTAAGTTTTTATAAGCTTCTTTTGTAGTCGAAAAATCAGATTGCAAAAGATTATTTTTATCTGATAATTTTCTGATCACCGAAAGTCTTACCAAATCGCCGTTTATTTCAATTACTTTAAAAGCAAAATAATAGTTCTGCATGCTTTGGCTTCCGTTTGAGCCTCTTTTTTTGCTAAAAATAAAACTGCCCAATTGTAGTTTATGTTCCGGACTATTAATTGCTTTTTTCCATGCATAAGGTCTGTAAACGAATTGTTTAAGAACGTAGAAAACCGCAATAACAAGTAAGCTTATTAATATTATTTTTTTCATTTATCGTTGGGGTATATTTTACCGCAAAGTACGCAAAGTTTTTTTATCGCAAAGAGCGCAAGGTTTTATTAAAAGCTGTTCTATTAATCGCGCAAAGCCGCAAAGAAAATAAACTTTGCGGCTTTGCGACTTTGCGCGAAATAAATTATCAAAGCTTTGTACAATCTTTGCGAATCTCTGTGGAAACCTTTGTGAATCTCTGTGGTAAAACTCACCATAAAGCTTAGCGTACTTTGCGGTTAAAAAACGTTACGCTTAAAATTTCGCCATCCAAAACCAATCAGCAATAAATTGAAAAGGAGTAAAGGAACAAAAGACTTCGTAAAACTGATTGTCGATTCGTCACTAAAAGTTTCAACCTTAAATTTAGACCAGTTTTCTTTTTCTACCGGAGCATTATCAAATATCTTCGGATAAAAATACAATCGCATTTTTTCATGAAATTCTTTCGTTTTTTGCATAAACAAAAGTTGATTTCCTAAATCAGATTTTGCAATTTCATTTAACTGAATTTGTGTGTGCAAAGTCGGAATAAATTGTGCAATTGTCTGGCTTGCGTGATTTCTTTGAGTCAACTTGGTTTCTAATTCTTTTGACTGAATTGCCGATTCGTCGTCACCCATTTGCTGCATTGCATAATACCAAAGCCAGCTAAATTCCTTATCAGGCAAAGTATAACTTTTAAATTGAGGATAATGTTTATAGAATTTATCAAGCGTTGTCTGCTTATCCATATCCCATTTTTCATGATAGGCATTTCGTTGTTTCAATGTAAGTTCCAAAGCTTCGGGAACCGGATATTTATTTACTATATAAGTATTAATTGTTGCCGGTAAAATAATAATCAGAAACAGCCAAATTGTTAACAAAATAACCGCATTAAAATTTGAATTCTTTTGCAATGAAACAATAAAAAAGCAAACCGAAAACCAAAAAAGAATGTACAAAATACTTAGAATGTAAAATGTAAAAAGTGATTTGTTAAATGGAATATTCAGTATAAAAATGGCAATGAAAGTTACAATCGTTAATAATGCAATTAAACTTAAAATCCGGATATAAAATAGTTTAAGAATATATAAAAATGTATTATCAGTTTGTGTTGCCACAATTTTCCAGGTTCCGCTTTCTTTTTCTTCAGAAACAATATTATAGGTAAAAGCGATTATTAAAAGAGGAAAAAGATAAACGAGAACAAAACTAAAATCAATGTTTCCTAACAAAAGATTACTCGGATTATTTAATTCCGAATCATATTTCTGACCTTCCAAACCGCGAATTGTAACACTTTGAATAGACGGATTTACGTCTCGCTGTCCAATTGCCAGACTGTTTATCGGAAACGTTTTATTGACTAGCGAAAACTTGACATAATAGAGCAGAAGCCCAATTTCGGCTTTATGAAAAGCAGCATTTCGCGCAATATGCTCTTTTTGATATTCTGCAGCTTCGGCAATATTTTTAGTTTGTTTTTCCTGAAATTGTTTTCCAATTAAAAGGCTTATAAATCCGATAAGAAATAGAAACAATAATCCAATTTTTGTTCCTTTCGATCGAATGAAATTTTTAAATAGTAATGCTAACATATTAAATGGCTTTAAGATTTTTTGAGGCTATTTTGATGAAAATTAACAGTAAACTAATCCACAGAAAAAGAGAAATGACCGAAGTGATTTCATTTTTTAAAATTGCCCGGATTCCTTTTGGTTCATAATGGAATTCCTTTACTTCTCCCCAGTGATCTTTGCCAATTAAAGCGGGTTTGCTTTTATGATTACTGATGTATTTAATTTGTAAAGCATTCATTTTTTGAGCCATATTATAACGATAGGTTTCGGCTTGTTTCTGGAAATCGATATACGAATCATAATCGGTATTTGACAAGGCCATAGAAAGGTTTTTCATCGCGATATACGGATTTAAAAAGGACATGGCTCTGGAAAAACTGTTTTGTTTTTGGTAAACATGAAGTAAAGTATCCAAATGTCTGTTGTAAATTCGGGCGCTAATTTTTTCGCCTTCGGTCATGATAAAACCGGAATAATTAAAAGGCAATTTTTGAACCGAATCGACTTTGTAAACCGCAAGTAAAGAATCTTTTATTGCTTTATAATGCAAATCATTCGGATTGTGGCTGTCTCCTTGTTTTAGAATGTCTTTTTCGATGTTGCTGTTAAACTCTATTTTAGAAGGAGCTTCAAAAATATAAGCGCCAATTGCCTGTGTAACTCTTGGCAAAATAATCGTAAAAAGCAGCCAGATTCCGATAAGGGAAATCAAAGCTTTTTTTGAGGTTTTGCTAAAAGCAGAAATGAGAACTGCGATGACGCAAAAGAATATCAAATACAAAAAATGAAATACAATAAACAGAATCATCTTAATCGTTTCATCAAATGAAATGGTGAAACTTTGAAGTACTAACCAAATGAAAACCAAAACAATAATTGTTGGAATAAACAATATCATAATTACAGAAGCAATTCCGAGAGTTTTACCTAACAAAAGCTGTTTCCAGTTAATTCCCTGACTTAAAAGAAGTTTTAAAGTTCCGTTTTCTCTTTCGGCCGCAACCGAATTAAATCCGAAGAAAAAAATCAAAAGTGGCAATAAAATTTGCAAAATCATGGCAATGCTAATTTCGCCAAAACGTAACATACTGTTAGAGAATCCGGCTTCAGAAAAATTAGCGGTATTTTGTTTGTGAGCTTCGAGGAAAATTGCATTTCCAAAAAACGGTTCCATTCCAAATTCAAAAACACTTAACGAAGTACTTTTGCGGAAAGCAAAATTGCCGTAATGTGCCATTCGGTGTGGGTTTTTATCCGGATTTTTCAACCAGTCTTCGCGAGATTCGTGTTGGTATTTTGCGCTGGTTTCGTTTTGATTGGTATAATTTTCCCAGCCAGAAAAAACGGCGTAAGCGAGTAAAATACCAATAAAAAAGGTAATTATAAAAACAGCCGAATTCTTAAAAGCTGAATTTTTTAAATGTTTTGCAATTAAAATTTCTACGTGTAAAGACATGGCTTTTATTAAAATTTATAAGTTAAAGTAAGCGTTGCATTTCGTGGCGCACCAGGAAATAAACGCAGATAATTTTGTGCACCCAGCCAATAGGTTTTATTGAAAATATTACCCGCATTAATGGCAATTTGCATATTGCTGTTAGTAGGTTTGTAATATAAAGCGGCATCAAAAACGGTAAAATCAGGAAGGGTAAAATCTCTGGTGAACCAAGGAATTTTGCTGCTTTGATACTGCATTCCCAAACCAATTCCAAAATCATTTAAAACAGAATCAGAGTTAAAATTGTAACGTGTCCACAAATTGGCGCTGTTTTTTGGTGTGTTTTGTTTTCTTGCGCCAATTAACGAAGCGTCGCGATCATTTACAATTTTGGCATCGATATAACTGTATGAAGCGTTGATTTGCCAATCACGCGTGATATATCCTGCCAAATCGCACTCGAAACCACGGCTTCTTTCGGCACCTCTGGTAACCAATAAATCAGGATTTGCAGGATCATTGGCATTCATCAAAATATTGCGTTGATTGATTTCGTAAACTGCTGCATTAAAACTCATTGTGTTGTCGAGAAATGTTGCTTTTAAGCCTACTTCTTTCAAATTACTTTCAAGCGGATCAAATAAACTTCCGGCTGGTAAACTTCCTGTTTGAGGCATTAAAGTAACCGTGTTTGATTGTGGCTGATAACCTTCAAGATAAGTTGTATAAACGTTAATAGCTTTATTTACAGCATAGGTAATACCAATACGAGGCAGTAAAGCTTGTTTTTTTACTTTTAGTTCGTTGTTGGTTTCATAATTTGTAATGTCTTCAAACCATTCGTTTCTCAAACCCAATAAAAAAGTAAATCTTTCCCACTGAATCATATCCTGAATATAAATGGCATTGGTTGTCGTTAATGCAGATGGAAGTGCTGTTCTCACATTCAAAGTATAATCTTCGGGGCTTCGAACTGTATATACCGGATTATTTAAGTTGAAAAAATTTACGTTTGGTTTTGGCAAAACAACGCCGTCAACTGTTGTGGTTTGATAATTTGCAGCATTTGCAGGAACAAAAGTGCCGGCAACCGTTCCGTCTTTTAATAAATACCCTCTTGCTGCATTTTGTCCGCCGCCTTTGGTTTTGTTCCAACTGCTTAAATCGTATCCGGCCAGTAATTTATGTTTTAGACTTCCGGTTTTTAGGTCGAAATTAAAATAAGTGCTTAAATTGTCTACGTTCCAATATTGCTGACGCTGAACAAATTGCATCATTGCCAAACTTGTTACGGGCTGATTGTTCATATCGACCGCAAAAGCATTTGTAGTTCTGTGTTCCTGAAGATCTTCTGTCCAGGATTGTTTCATATATTGGGCATTAAAACCAATTTTTGAAGTGAATTTATGCGCAAAATTGGTCATCATAATCAATTCTTTCGACTTAAAAAAATCACTTGGCGCACCCAGATTCAGACTAATTGGCGTTTTATTTAGGTTGGTAACTCCGGCAACGGCACCAAAAATGGGCTGTCCGCGATCCAGAATTCCCGTCATGTCGCTTAAGATTAATTCGGCATTGATAGCAGTTTTTTCATTAGGAATATAACTAAAGGATGGCGAAAGCAAAAACGATTTATTGCCTACTAAATCACGAAACGATTTGGCTTCCTGATACGCTGCATTTACGCGATATAAAAGTGTTTTTGATTCGTTTAAAGGTCCGGTAAAATCAAGTGTTCCCCGAAAAGTACTAAAACTGCCAACGCTCAAAGTGACTTCTTTTCGGTCTGCTACCAAAGGTTTTTTGGTCACCAAATTGATGCTTCCACCAGGATCTACAGAAGAAAATGTCGCACTCGACGGCCCTTTTATTACTTCAACACGTTCAATATTATTGGTTAAAGGCTGTAAAAAGTAATATTGTCGGGTTCGCATTCCGTTGATAATCTGACCTTCTTCGTTTTGGCTGATTCCGCGAATGGTGTATTGATTGTAATAACTTGACGGAATTACACCACTCGTCATTTTTACGGCATCGGCGAGATAAAAAGCGGCTTTATCGGCAATTAATTCTTTGGTGACAGTCGAAATAGATTGCGGAATATCTTTGTTTAGTGCCGCCGTTTTTGTCGCAGCAAAAGAATAATCGCTGTTGTATTTTTTGGTAGACCGACCTACAATTTCAACAGTTTGTAATTCGTTGAGTTTCGCTTCTGTTTTGATGGAATCTTTAGCAATGCTGTCATTAACTTTATTGGTTTGAGATTGTACGTAATGTGTCCCAATTATTAAAAATATAAAGGAAAATAGCTGTTTCATTTTTATGTTGATGGAAATATTTCCTTTTAAACCGTTTGTAAATACAAATTTTCCAGTTCATTAGCCGAAATTTTTTCAGCCTCAATAACCGTTACCAGATTTCCCTGTTTCATAATTCCGATATGTGTTGCGACTTCACGCGCTCTGAAAATATCGTGCGTTGCCATTAAAATCGCTGTTCCGTCTGCAGAAAGTTCTTTCAGGATTTGAGAGAATTCATTTGATGCTTTTGGATCTAAACCACTTGTAGGTTCGTCTAATAAAAGCACTTTTGCTTTTTTGGCAATCGCAATCGCAATTCCCACTTTTTGTCGCATTCCTTTCGAATATCCGCCAAGGTTTTGATCGTGAGCTTTGGTTTGCAAACCGGCTTTTGTTAGAAAATAAGTCAGTTCTCCGGTAGAATAGTTAAACCCGGCCAGAGAAGAAAAGAATTTAAGGTTTTCTAAACCAGTAAGATTAGGATATAACATTACAGTTTCGGGAATGTAAGCCACGTCTTTTTTTGTTTTTTCAGCATCGGTTACAACCGAAATATTATTGATTTTAATTTCTCCCTGTGTTGGTTTTATAAATCCAAGAAAAAGGTTTATTGTTGTCGTTTTTCCGGCACCGTTTTGTCCCAAAAGAGCAAAGATTTCGCCTTTGTTAATTGTTAGATTCAAGTTGTTTAGGGCAATATTATCGCCGTATTTTTTAGTCAGATTTTCTGCTGTAAGCATGGTTTTATATTTGTTTGGGATTTAATTTTAATAATAAGATTATCTGATCTATCAACTTTTTTAAAGCTGATGAATCAAAATATTTCATAATAGCGGAAGGTGATGTTTACTAACGAATTATCTGGTTTTCTCCAAGAGAGAAAAGCACATTTTGAGATTTTGTTCTATTCGCCAAAATAGAATTCATCAAAAAAAATGAAATAGTGATACTCTTTGCTTTTAAACAAAACAAAAGTTCATTCTAAATTAAATATCGGTATGTAAACTAAGACAGGGCAGGAGGTGCTCTTAAAGCAAAGAGACTGCCCTTAAAAAATGTTGAAGTTTCTTTATTGTAAAAGAATACAGTTAAAGTTGAAACCTCTTGTTTGTGAAATGAAAAAGTATGAAATGAATTTGAAATAAAAGTACTAAATGTAAAATGACAAACAGGACAATTATTTTCTACACTATGACTGTGTGTAATTTGATTTTTATGAGCGCTGTATTTATGCTCGCAAGGTTTTTCTGTTAATTGCTTATAAACGTGTTCGTAAGAATGTATCGTTTGAAACAGCATGGCGAACAATACTGTCAACGACATTAAAAGATTAATTATTAAAAATTTCTTTTTCTTCATTCTTGATTTTGGAAAATCTTTTGCGGCAAATAACGCAACTTGGTTGCAAATATAGAAATAAATTAGAACTAGTTTTTTATTTTTTTTGGTTTGCCACGGATTTGAAGATTAAAATGATTTTTGGTTTGCCACGAATTACACGAATTTGCACTAATTTATTTGGTAGTTTTTGCCAGGATTTAAAAAAAAAATTCTCGCAGATTTGGCAGATTCAGCAGATTTAATTTGAATAATTTGCGCACATCTGCTTAAATCTTTTAAAATCTGCGTGAAAAATATTAGCCACAGATTACAGAAGGATTTTTTATCAGCAAATTAAATTGGTGGAAATTTGTGCAATGCGTAGCAAAAAAACTGTACTCTAATTTAATCCCAGTTTTTTCTTTTTTCCGAATAATAAAAACAGCACATTTTTTATTTTTTCTTCAAGAGAAGTACGTAAAATAGAGAAGGCTTTCGTGATTTGAGCTTCGACTGTTTTTACAGAGACGTCAAGATGTTCGGCAATCTCTATATTGGTCAAACCTTCTTTTTTACTTAAAATAAATACTTCTTTGCATTTTGGCGGCAAGTTTTGGATTTCTTTATTTACAACATTTAAAACACGCTGAAATGATTCTGAATCATCTTCAAAAACAATGGAATTTAAAGCATCATAATACGATTTTTCCAGAGAAAACAACGATTGGTTTTTTCTGTACAAATCAATAAATTCATTGTAAACCAATTTATAAAGAAAACTTTTAAGGGCATGATCTGATTTTAATCTGGTGCGCTGTTCCCAAACTTTTATAAAAACATTTTGCACGATATCTTCGGCGCTGTAAATGTTTTTTACCAAACTGTTTGCATAAACGCAAAGTTTATGATGATAAGTATCGATTAAATACGAGTACGCTTTTTCATCTCCGTTTCTCAGAGCTTCAATCAGCAAGTTGTTATCGTTATAATCATCATTTTTCATAGAAACAAATATATAAATTAATGGGTTTTAGGATTCATTTAGTAGCTTAATTTCGCTCAGAATCGGTGTTTTACCATTTTTTACTTGAATTTTATTACAAATAAAAAGGAGCAAAAAAGCAAAGATAAATCATTTACCTGATTATTTCTATTGAATTAGTATAGTTTTATTGCGAGAAAAGACTTGTGAAAAACATAAAATTTATCAAAATGAAAAAAACTTTATCAAATTGTTAGGGTTTTGTTTTTTGGCTTCGTAATAATATTAAAAATAACTAAAATGACAGTGAAAAAGTCAGAACGATTAATTGTAAAATACATCACCAACCAGGCCGATCAAAAAGAAATTGAAAAGTTAACAAAGTGGCTTGAAAAGGACGAGAACAAAATCACATTTAAAGAGTTTGTAAAAACAAATTATGCCGTTGATAAAGTCATGTACACTTTTGATTCTACGGAAGTGAAAAAACAATTATCTGAAAGAATTCAAAGTGAGAAAAGTGTTTTCTATAAAAGAAGATTTTCCTCTTATTATAAATATGCAGCGATATTAATATTGGTTCTGGGCAGTTTTTATTTCTATACAAATTCGACTTTATTTCATCATAAAGATAATGTTGTGGTTCCGAGAGAAGATGATATTGTTTTACAATTTGGTAACGAATCAGAACAAACGATTGATCCGTCTGAAGAGAGAAATGTTACCGATAAATTTGGAAACATAATAGGAAAACAAAGCAAAAGCAAACTGGTTTATACAAATACTTTGTCGAGCGGAGAATTGGTTTATAATACTTTGAAGATTCCGTACGGTAAAAAGTTTGAAGTTCAATTATCTGACGGAACTATTGTGCATTTAAACTCAGGAACATCGTTGCGATATCCGGTTCAGTTTATCAAAAATAAAGGCCGACAAGTTTTTCTAACCGGCGAAGCTTATTTTGAAGTTGCCAAAGATAAAGCGCATCCGTTTACGGTAAATACACAAGAAGTTGATGTGGAAGTTTTGGGAACTAAATTCAACGTGAATTCGTATACAGAAGATACAAGCACCGATATTGTGTTGGTTGAAGGTAAGGTTTCGCTTTATAAAGGTCAAAAAACAAACGACAATCAGGTTTATTTAACTCCGGGATTAAAAGGAACGAATGTAAAAGGACAATCGACAATTACAAAAGCAGAAGTAAATACAGATTATTATACTGCGTGGGTAAAAGGAAGTTTAGTATTTAAAAATGAATCTTTTGCGTCGATCATTAAAAAACTTGAACGTAATTACAATGTAACTTTCATCAACAGAAATAAAGCTTTAGGAAAAGAAATTTTTAATGCCCGTTTTGATAATGAACCTATAGAAGTGGTTTTAAAATATTTCAGCGACAGTTATGCTATTGATTATAAGATTGATGAAGATGAGATTGTGATTAGGTAGTTTGGTTAAGAGGAAAGAAGCAAGAAGCAAGAGAATAGAAAATAGAATATAGAAAATAGAATTAATACAGAATCTAAAATCTAAAATCAACAATCTAAAATTAAATAAGAATCTAAAATTTAAAAACGCCTATGAAGCAAAAATCCCGCTAAAAGGATCGTGTTTAAAAAAGAACCGGAAAATGCGCCAACATTTTCCGGTAGATAAAATGCGATCAGTTAATTAACCAACCACACTAAAAAACATTTAAAAGTATGAAAAAACTCTTGAACAAAATTAGGTTTGATAAGCCTTTTTTGAAATTTGATTTGAAAATGAAATTGACTACAATATTTTTATTGACCACTTTATCTGTAATGCACGCTGGGGTATCGTACTCCCAAAAAGCGAAGATTTCTTTCAATGCAAACAATATGACTGTTGCAAAAGTGATTGAAAAGCTTGAGTATACTACAGATTACAGATTTGTTTACAATGTTAGATCTGTTGATCTCGATCGAATGATAGACATTAGTCTAACAAATGTTTCGATGGAAAATATTTTGAGCGTAATTTTTAATAATACGGGAACGGATTTTAAAATTTCGGGATCTCATATTGTTCTAAGTGCCAAAAAAGCACCGGAAGAAACCAAACCCAAACCAGTTGTAAATGAAGCTCAGGATTTTATCGTAAAAGGTAGAGTTACGGACGAAAAAGGAATGCCTTTAGTAGGTGCCGCGATTTCTGATAACGGTTCGGGAAGAGGTGTGCAGACTGATTTTAATGGTGAATATCAGATTATTGCTGTAAGCAGTGAAACTACTCTGGCTTTTGCCTATTTAGGATTTGAGAGACAGGAAATTAAAGTTGGGGGTAGAAATGTTATAAATGTTGTTTTGAAGGAAGATGTTCTGGAATTAGAAGGTCTTGTTTTAAAAACAGGTTATCAGGACATTAGTGCCGAGAAAGCGACAGGATCTTTTTCTAGTTTAAAAGCAAAGGATTTTCAGGAGCAGCGTTTAAGTAGTTTAGACAACATTTTGGAAGGACGTATCGTTGGATATCAAAATGGAAAAATTCGTGGTACAACTACTATGACCGGTACAAGTACACCTTTATATGTTATTGATGGATTTCCGGTAGAGAATACAAAATTAACTCCGTATGCTACTATAGAAGAAAATTTGCCTAATCTGAATTTAGAAGATATCGAATCGATTACGGTTTTAAAAGATGCAGCAGCTTCTTCTATCTATGGTGCCCGTGCAGCTAATGGAGTTGTGGTAATTACAACTAAAAAAGCAAAAGCAGGAAAAACAAATATTTCATTTTCAAGTAATTTAACAATTACTCCTTATAGAAATTATACAGGAAACCTAACAGATTCTGCAGATATTATAGGATTAGAAAGAGGATGGGCAGATGGAAACCCTAATTTGAAAACGGCTAATGCAAGTACTTATTCACAATCATTGCTTAATAATGCTGTATTTACAAGTTTAGGAATGCAGACTATTTTAAATGGTTATGCAGGAAATATTTCGCAAACAGAAATGAACGGTCGTTTGGATCAGCTTGGCTCTCAAGGTTATAGATATTATGATGATGTAGCTAAATATGCTAAACGTGATCAATATTTTTTACAGCACAATCTTAGTTTAGGCAAAGCTACAGAAACAAATACTTTTAATGCTTCTTTGACGTACAAAAGCAATCAGTTTGAAGATATGTATTCTGAAAATGAAACAGTTGGTCTTAACTTAAAAAACTCAACTGAAATTAACAGCTGGCTTTCTTTGGATTTAGGATCTTATACCAATTTTGGAAAAGGTGATACGCAGAGTTATCTGCCTACAAATCCAGCTTCTGTTTCAAATAATCCTGGTTATAAATATATGCCATACAATCAGTTAGTTAATGACGATGGAACTAATTTTGTTTCTACACCAGAATCTCGCTACAATGCTTTTACGCTAAATTCTATCAAAAACTATGGTCTTTATGATATGAACATTACGCCAATGGATGAGCTGGGAAGAAATCTTACAGAAAGTAAAAATTTCCTAAACCGAACATTTGCCAAGTTTAATGTAAAATTCAGTAATGCATTTACTTATAATACCATGTTTCAATACGAATTTGGTTCAGATCGTGCCAACCAGTTATTTGATAAAGACTCATATTACGTAAGAAGTATGGTAAATAGTATGGTGACAATTGCCAATAACAAAGCAGTTTATAATTTGCCTTACGGAGATATTATAAAAAATACAGAGCAAATTACAAATGCTTATAATTTCCGTCAACAGTTAAATTTCAATAAAACTTTTAACGAAAAGCATGATGTATCTGCTATTGCAGGTATGGAAATTCGTCACACTAAGCTACAATTCAATACTAATACACGTTATGGTTATGATGCCCAAACTTTAGGTTTTGCACCGGTAAATCAGGCAGATCTTCTTAAAGTATACGGAAGCGTTTTTGGAGGATCTATGATACAAGACGATTTTTCATTAGAAAAAGAATTATTAAACCGTTACGTTTCTGTTTATGGAACAGGAGGTTATACTTATGATAAAAAGTATTCATTATCAGGAAGTTTAAGATGGGACCGTTCTAATCTTTGGGGAACCGACAGCGAATATCAAAATAAGCCTACATGGTCTGCCGGAGCCGGATGGAATATCGATAAAGAATCTTTCTTTACTGCTTCATGGGTAGACGCACTTAAAGTTCGTGTTTCTTATGGTATTGGTGGAAATATTGCCAAAGATTCTGCACCGTATTTAACAGCTTATTATAATTCTAATCCAAATGTTGGAGGTAATCAGGGAACTGTTAGCGCAAGACCAAATCCGGAATTATCCTGGGAAAAAACAACTACAACCAATGTTGGTTTGGATTTCTCCTTCTTCAAAAACAGATTAGGAGGAACTTTAGATTATTATAACAAAAAAGGTGAAAACTTATTAGCAAGCAGCCAGGGAATTCCAACAGAAGGATGGGGATATTCTACTTATAAAATCAATAACGGAGAAATGACCAACAAAGGTATCGAAGTTAGTTTAAGAGGAACAATCGTAAAAACACCTTCATTCTCCTGGGACGCGGCTGTTTTATATGCCAATAACAAAAACAAGGTAGATTATGTAAATGTAAAAGCACCTGTTTATTACCTGCAGTTAGATCATGCTGATTCTTTTCCAAGAGTAGGCACCAACTTTAATTCTATTTATGGCTATAAATGGGCAGGATTAAGCAGTACAGGAATTCCGCAAGTTTATGATGCTTCGGGAACAGCAGTAAAATACAATCCGGGACAATTAGAAGCGATTGAAGATTATGGTTCAACAGTTCCTACACATAGCGGTTCATTTCATACTTCTGCCAATTATAAGAATTTCTCGCTTTCGGCACTTTTCATTTATGAGTTAGGACACAAGGTAAGAAATTCATTTCTTCCAATGCTAAATAATAGTTACAATGGAGCAGCAGGAGGTTACGTAACTGATATTACAGTAGTAAACAATCATATTGCCGATCGTTGGATGCAGCCTGGTGACGAAGCTTTTACAAATATTCCGAGAGCAGTTTACGAATATGATCCTGAATTTAATTCAGATTCCCGTACTATTTATTCGTATGCAGATATCAATATTCTGGATGCTTCAAATGTGAGATTAAGCAACATTTCATTAGCGTACCAAATGCCGGCGGCACTTATTAAAAAAGTAAAACTAGACGGCATACGTTTCAATTTAAACGCAGAAAACGTATATACTTTTGCAAAAAGCAGAGATGCTAAGTTCATTTTAGGCGGTTTCACTTCTCCAAGTTTTGTTTTAGGCGTAAATGTTAATTTCTAATTTATAAAGACTAGACGATGAAAAATATATATAAAAAGATAGCGTGTTTATTAGCTTTAGGATTAACATTTGTCTCTTGCGAAGATTATTTGAGCGATGTTCCAAAAGGATCAAAATCACCAACAACATTAGCAGATTATGAAGCTTTTTTGCGTGACGAATACACCAATCACAGAGTTGATATTACCGGAGCTTCACAATTATTAAATGACCAATATGTAACTGTTGCCAACTTAGCAAATTACAGATTGTATAATGCAAATTATATGTGGGACGAAAATGCAGATCGTATTGCATTGAAGGTATCAGACGAAACTACTTATTATTCAAGTTATGCCGGAATTTCGACTTTTAATTTAATTATCGAAAATGCATTAACTACAACCAAAGCGACCGAAGCAGAACAAAGAATAGTCTGGGCAGAAGCAAAAGTACTGCGTGCCATGAACTATTTTAATCTGGTTAATTTTTATGCTGATACTTATGTCGCTTCTACAGCTTCCACAAAATTATCAGTTCCGTTAATAACGAGTGCCAATATTAATGCACCAAACAAACAAGTTACAATTCAGGAAATGTATGATTTTATTCTGAATGATGTTAAAGATGCATTGCCTTATCTGCCGAAAGTTTCCCAGACAGCTTTACATCCAAATTTGGGTGCCGGTTATGCGTTTTATGCAAGAGTTTATCTGCAAATGAATAATTATACAGAAGCCCTGAAATATGCAGATTTAGCATTATCAGAAAACAATAAATTATACGACTGGATAGGTTATTACAATACAAATAAAGCCATTATTGATGCTCCAAATTCGTATACCACTACCATATCTCCAATGGGGTATAATTATGTAGAAAATTATACGTTTCGTCACGGTACTTTTTCTACTTTAACCACAGAAAACAGTATTCCGGTAGAACGTGCACAGCGTTTTGAAGCTGGAGATGCCAAATTTATCTCTCGCTGGAAAATTTATACAGTGGGCGCAGAAACGTATTACAGAAGAACCTTATCCGGTGCTTTTAATTTTGGAGGCATCACAACTGTTGAAGTGTATTTGATTAAAGCCGAATGTCTTGCGCGTGCGGGGCAAATTAGTGAGGCTTTGGATGTTTTAAATACAGTTCGTAAAACGCGTATTCTGCCAGCTTCTTATCAGGATATTTCTACTACTGATAAAACTACGGCTTTGAATGCTATTTTTAGAACAAAAAATAACGAACTTAATAACACGCTGATTCCTTTTGCAGATGCACGTCGTTTAAATGCTGAAGGCGTTTATAAAGTAAGTTACACCAAAACAGCAAACGGAACTACTTACACTTTAGCATCAGATTCTCATTTATGGACAATGCCATTTCCGCTAGGCGCTACACAAAACCCAGGAAACGGAACGATAACGCAGAATGTAAGTAAGTAGTATTCAGTTTCAGCAACTTTGTCAAAGTTTTAAACTTTGACAAAGTTCTCAATCCGGGACTGAAAACCTAGATTAAAAAATAATAAACACAAAAATATCAAAAATGAAAAGTACAATCTTTAAATCAGGATTATTGGCTTTAGCGCTAATAACGACAATTTCTTCATGCTCTAAAAAAGAAGAAGGATTTACTATTACCGGTACAATTGCCGGATTAGACAAGGGAACTGTTTATCTGGAAAATACAGATGAAAAAGGAAACAAAACAATAGCAGATTCTGCTCAAATCAATAAAGACGGAGCTTTTACCTTTACAGGAAAAGTTTCAGAGCCATTATTACATACTATTAAATTAAAAGGAGAAGAATATGGTGCTTTTTTTCTTTTAGATAATGAAAGTATAAAAGTTGAAGCCAAAAAAGATTCTATTTTCAAAGCTAAAGTAAGCGGTGCAGTACAAAACGATATTTACAAATCGTTTTACGATAATGAATTCAAAAAAATACAAAGTATTGCCGGTCCTGTTTACAAATTATCAGATTCTTTAACTCAAAACGGAAAAGCAAAACTGACTGCTGAACAACAAACGATGATGGATAAAAAGTGGAAAGATCTTCAAACTTTTGCTGATGGTTTAACCGATAAATTCATCAGAAAAAATAAAGATAAAATCGCTGCAGCTTTAGTAATTAATGACCGAATTGTATCATACGGAACTCCGGAACAGGTAAAAACGTATTACGCTGTTTTATCTCCGGAAGTACAAAAATCAGTTTACGGGAAACAGTTGAAAGAAGCAATCGATCTTAATGATAAAACGGCTGTTGGTGTAACTGCTCCGGAATTTTCTCAAACAGATGTAAACGGAAAAGTAGTAAAACTTTCAGATTACAAAGGAAAATACGTTTTAGTAGATTTTTGGGCAAGCTGGTGCGGTCCATGTCGAAAAGAAAATCCAAATGTACTTGTAGCTTACAAAACCTATCATGACAAAGGATTTGATGTTTTAGGCGTTTCTCTGGATGATAAAAAGAAACTTTGGGAAAAAGCAATTGAAAAAGATGGTTTAACGTGGACTCATGTTTCTGATTTAAAAGGATGGAAGAATGAAGCCGCTGTTTTATATGGCGTAAAATTAGTGCCAACAAATTATTTAATTGGACCTGACGGAAAAATCGTTGCCAAAAATCTTAGAGAAGAAGCACTTCAGTCAAAATTGAAAGAAATTTTCAGTAAGTCTTAAATAATACAAAATAAGCAGTTAAACTTTCTCAAAGTTTTTAACTTTGAGAAAGTTATCTCAATCTAAAAACAACATATCAATCACAAAAAATGAAAAAACACATCTTTTTGGGCTACTGCTCATTAGCGTTTTGTACCTTAATTTCAGCGCAAAATAAATCTGTTAACTTTAAGAAAATAAAAGAGTTAGGCGGAATAGAAGAATATTTGTACGAACCAAACGGTATGAATATTTTACTTCTGCAGGATAATGCATCACCGGTTGCAACCGTTCAAATTGTATATCGCGTGGGTTCTAAAAATGAAGTTTTAGGAAACACAGGATCAACGCATCTTCTTGAACATTTGATGTTTAAAGGGACTACAGCTTTCAATAAAAAAAACGGAAATACAATTACTGATGTTCTTCAAAATACCGGAGCACAGTTAAACGCTACAACCTGGTACGATCGTACCAATTATTTTGAAACTTTACCAAGTGATAAAATTGGTTTGGCATTAGAAATCGAAGCCGACAGAATGCGTAATTCTTTATTATTAAAAGAAGATAAAGAAGCCGAAATGACGGTAGTTCGTAACGAATTTGAACGTGGCGAAAATGACCCAAATAGTTTACTGGACAAAGAAATCTGGGCTTCGGCATATATTGCACATCCGTATCATCATTCGACAATTGGCTGGAAATCAGATATTGAAAAAGCACCAATTGAAGTATTACGTAATTTTTATAACACTTATTATTGGCCGGATAACGCGACTTTGACCATTATTGGTGATTTTCAAAAAGAAAATGTTTTTCAGTTAGTTGAGAAATATTTCGGTAAAATTACCAAAGCGCCAAACAAAATGCCACAGCCGTATACAGAAGAACCTCAACAATATGGGCCTCGTAAAATTGTAGTTAAAAAACCGGGAGAATTGGGCGTTGTAAACAAAGCTTATAAAATTCCGGGTGCTTTACATGAAGATTTACCGGCTTTAAATATTTTGGGTGAAATTATTGGCTCGGGACCTTCGGCGATTTTAAATAAGACTTTTGTAGACAGCCGTATGGGAATTTATGCGTATGCCAGTGCAACGAACTTTAAGGAAGTGGGACTTTTTACCATTGGCGTTGGTTTTCCAACGACCTCAAAACATGAAGATATTGATGCCAAAATAAGTGAGGTTGTAGCTAAAATTCAAAAAGAAGGCGTAACACAGGATGAAGTAAATCGTGTTGTGGCAAAAATTAGCGCTCAGACTATTTTAGCACGTGATGGTTCTGGTGTTATTGCATCAGAATTGAATGAAGCAATTGCTTCTGGTGACTGGACAGATTTTGTAACGGGAGTTGACCGACTAAAAAAAGTAACGCCTGCCGATGTGCAACGTGTGGCTCAAAAATATTTAGTTGAAGATCAAAGTACAACAGGGTATTTTATTCCGAAACAATCAGGAAATCAGGGACAGGATCAGGCAAAAGCAGGGAATTTTATGCCAGAAAATGGTCCGTTTTATTATAGAGATTCAAATCATAATCATTTAAAAGAAAGTCATTCAGCTCTTTCATCTCAACAAAAAACTGCAAGAGAAGCTATTGATGAAAACGTTGAAAATGCAATTGAAAAAGGAGCTTCATCTTATAAAAGAGAAAAAATTGCCGGAATCGATGTGGTTTCTGTAAAAACTTCTGCCAAAGATTTTGTTACCGTTTCAGCAAGTATTTCATTAGGAAACTTCGCCAGTGAAACTAAAAATTCGATGATTCCTTCGTTAACAACATCCCTGTTATCAAAAGGAACTACGCTTAATGATAAATTCAAGTTCTCAGAAAAACTTCAAAAATTAGGCGTAAACATTAATATTGGGGCGTCAAATACAAAAATTAATATTGGTTTTAAATGTTTGAAAAAAGATCTGGATCAGGTTATTGTTTTATTGGCAGAAGAATTGCGTTCGCCATTATTTGACAAGACCGAATTTGAAAACCTTAAAATGCAATTTACCGGAAATACACAGCAAAATTTAAACGATCCGGGTGAAAGAGGAGATATTGCTTTATCACAGGCGATTTATGAAAAAGGAAATCCAAATTACAGTTTAAGTGTTGAAGAGGATTTAGCCAATATCAAAAATGCAACGCTTGATGAAGTAAAAGCATTTCATAAAAAATATTTTGGTCCGGCATCAATGCATTTTGTAATTGTGGGTGATACAGAAGGGGCAAACTTAGCTGCATCTTTAAAAAAATCATTTAAAAACTGGAATGGCGGTGTGACTGAAACGTTGAAATTTAATGAAACCCAAAAAGCAGCATCAAAAACAGAAGTGGTTACTATTCCCGAAAAACCAAGTGCCGAATTATTCATTGGGCAATACACAGGTTTAAAAAGAGCCGACGCAGATTATATTCCGTTTTACATTGCCAATTATACTTTAGGTGCCGGTTTTGCGGGACGCTTAATGCAGACTGTTCGTGATAATGATGGTTTAACATATAGTATTTCATCTGGTTTAGGTGGAAATATCACCACCGGAGGATATTGGTTTGTGAATGCATCATTTAACCCAACTTTGTTTCAAAAAGGATTGGATGCCACTATGGTTCAGGTTGATAAATGGGTAAAAGACGGAATTACTACAGCAGAATTAGAGAACAAGAAAACTAATTTAATTGGAAGTTTTAAAGTAGGAATGTCAACTACAAGCGGTATGGCCAGAACGATTTTGAGTTTTGTCGAAAGAGGTTTGGAGCCAAATTATATCGAACAATATCCAAAAGATATCGAGAAAGTAACGTTGAAAGAAGTAAACGATGCTATTAAGAAATACATTCAGTTAGATAAAATGATTATCATTAAATCCGGGTCTCTTGATAAGGATGGTAAGCCTTTGCAATAAGGGGTAACTAAACTTTGACAAAGTTATTATTCTCATTTTTGTCATCCCGAGGAACGAGGGATCTCCGTAAGCAACTCGACAAAGATTGGCGATTTAGTTTGTGGAGCTTCTCGCGGAGATCCCTCGTTCCTCGGGATGACAGTATGGGGTAACTTAAAAATAAATTTTAATAGCAGTCTTTCATTTTTCATTTTAGAATCTGAATTAGTAAGCCATTTTCTATGAAAGACCATAAAGAGCTGTTTTGCCGACAGCTCTTTTAAAAATACAATTCTTTACATTTTATACGTAGACTTAAAATTCAATTTTGGAAGTTTCCGGAAAATCTAAATTTTTCGTTGAGCTTTTAAGATCTGTTATTTTGAGCAAGGGAGATCTATGCCTTTTTTGAACCTATGTTTTTATGTATTTATATAAATCACAAACAGGAAAAAAAATCAAATAATCAAATGAAAAATATCATCATAATAGTAATGCTGCTCTTTTGCGGAAGCATTTTTGGACAAATGTACAATCCCGTAAAATGGAGTACAGCAGTTGAAAAAATTTCTGAAAAAGAATATCTTTTAAAAGCAGAAGCCACAATACAAGCTGGCTGGCATTTGTACGGACAATATATTGAAGAAGGAGGGCCATCGCCAACAGCTTTTGCTTTTAAAAAGAAAAACTTCGAATTATTGGGTAAAACTACCGAAGAAAAAGGACACGAAGTAGTTGATAAAATCTTCGATATGAAAATTAAATATTTTGAAGATAAAGCACTTTTTACACAAAAAATAAAATTTACTTCGGATGCTGTTTCGAATATTGCGGCTGAAGTTGAATTCATGGTTTGTGATGATAGCAATTGTTTGCCACCGTCTTCGGAAGAATTAGTATTTAAAATTCCGAATGCTAAGAATGTGGCTTCTGCCGATGAAACTGTTACTGCAAAAAAAGAAACTGTTGCTGTAAAAAAAGATAAAATTGATCCTGATAAAAAGAATGACTCAAAAGGTTTACTGAGCATTTTTATTATTGCATTTTTATCCGGTTTTGCGGCTTTGTTAACGCCTTGCGTATTTCCAATGATTCCAATGACAGTAAGTTATTTTACAAAACAAAGTAAAACGAAAGCTGCAGGAATTAGAAACGCCTTAATTTACGGGTTCTCAATCGTAATTATTTACGTTTTATTAGGTTCGATTGTAACGGCGGTTTTTGGTGCCGATTCTCTAAATGCACTTTCCACAAATGTTTGGTTTAATATTATTTTCTTTGTTTTATTGGTTGTTTTTGCCTCTTCTTTTTTAGGCGCTTTCGAAATTATGCTGCCCAATGCATTAGCCAATAAAGTCGATTCGCAGGCAGACAGAGGAGGACTTATTGGTATTTTCTTTATGGCTTTGGCACTGGCAATTGTATCATTTTCATGTACGGGCCCAATCGTGGGAACTTTATTGGTCGAAGCAGCTTCAAAAGGCGGAATTGCACCAATTGTTGGAATGTTAGGATTTTCAATAGCGATTGCATTGCCTTTTTCATTATTTGCCGCTTTTCCCGGTTGGCTGAATGCTTTGCCAAAATCTGGCGGATGGTTAAACACCGTTAAAGTAGTTTTAGGATTTCTGGAATTGGCTTTGGCTTTTAAATTTCTATCAAATGCCGATTTGGTTCTGCAATTGCATTGGCTGGAAAGAGAAGTATTTTTAACGATTTGGATTGCCGTTTTCGGAACATTGGCTTTTTATTTATTCGGAAAAATTACACTTCCTCATGATTCACCCTTAAATCATATTTCTGTTGGAAGATTAAGTTTAGGATTGCTTGTTTTAAGTTTTACCATTTATTTAATTCCCGGGCTTTTTGGAGCTCCTTTAAAATTAATAAGTGGTTTTCCGCCGCCAATGCATTACAGTGAATCTCCATACGGAGTTGGTTTTTCTAAAAATACAGGAACAGCAAATACTGAAAGTTTACCCGACGGCGCAGCATACGGTCCACAGGATATTATCACCTTTCATGATTATGATAAAGGAATGGAGTTTGCCAAAAAAACAGGCAAACCGGTTTTGCTTGATTTTACAGGTTATGCGTGTGTAAATTGCCGAAAAATGGAAGAATTGGTTTGGTCTGATCCAAAAGTTTTGGGCGTTTTGAAAAATGAGATAGTTCTAATTTCTTTATATGTTGATGATAAAAAAGAGTTGCCGGAAAGTGAACAATATGTGTCTGAAACTACAGGAAAAAAAATCAAAACAATTGGTAACAAATGGAGCGATTTACAAATAAAAACCTATAAAGCAAACGCACAGCCATTTTATGTAATTGTAGATCATAAAAGTGCAAATTTGACAGAACCATCAGCTTATAATCCTGATATTGAAAATTATTACAATTGGCTGAATTCGGGAATTAAAAATTTTAAAAAATAAGTTGTTTTAAGATATAAAAGTAATGAATACTATTTTGAATAAACCGGAAACGAGCCAACTGGAAGAATATTTTTCTGAATTTAGAGAAAATACAATTGGCGTAAATCATCATTTTGAATCTATTTATGGAAAACAAAAGCTGTTGTACGCAGATTGGATTGCCAGCGGAAGATTATACGCTCCGATTGAGGAAATCATGTGTGCTAAAATTGGACCTATGATTGCCAATACACATTCATTTTCAAGTCAAACGGGAAAAGCTTCAACTTATGCTTATAATCATGCGAGAGATCTAATTAAAAAGCATGTCAATGCCAATGAATCTGATGTTTTGGTGACAACCGGAACGGGAATGACGGCTGCTTTATCTAAACTACAGCGAATAATGGGTTTGCGTGCTGCAGATAATATTTATAGTCTGCAACTGCTTCATGAAGATGAAAGGCCAGTGGTTTTTATCACACATATGGAACATCATTCTAATCAGGTTCCGTGGTACGAAACTATGGCAGATGTTGTGGTTTTACCTGCCGATGAAAACAATTTAGTTGATCCTGGAATATTATCCGCAGAAATAAAAAAATATGCCAACAGAAGTTTAAAAATAGGTTCGTTTACGGCTTGTTCGAATGTTACAGGAATCATTACGCCATATCGTGAATTGGCGAAAATAATGCATCAAAGCGGTGGATTTTGTTTTATTGATTTTGCGGCTTCGGCACCCTATGTTCCAATCGATATGCATCCAGAAGATCCGGAAGAAGTACTGGATGCGATTTTCTTTTCTCCACATAAATTTTTAGGCGGTCCCGGAACTTGTGGTGTTTTGGTTTTTAATGAAAAACTGTATCAGTCTAATTTTCCTGATAATCCGGGAGGAGGAAATGTAAAATGCACGAATCCTTGGGGCGAATATCATTATAGCGACGCCATAGAAGTTAAAGAAGATGGCGGAACTCCGGGATTTCTTCAGGTTATGCGTACCGCTTTGGCTTTGGAACTAAAACAAAAAATGGGAATCGAAAACATGAAAAACCGAGAAAAGGAGCTTTTGGATCTTTGTTTTTCTGAACTTCAAAAAATAAACGGTTTGTCTCTTTTAGGAGATTTAAAAACAGAGCGAATTGGCTGTGTTTCTTTTGTTATAGAAAACATTCATTACAATTTAATAGTACGACTTTTAAATGATCGTTTCGGAATTCAGGTTCGTGGCGGCTGGTCTTGCGCAAGTACTTATGCACATTATTTATTTGATATTGATACAGAAAAATCAAAAGCGATTACAAACGGAATTCTTCAGAAAAACTTGACTGATAAACCGGGTTGGGTTCGCATATCATTACATCCAACAATGACAAATGAGGAGCTTTTATTTATTTGTGATGCCATTCAAAAAGTAAGTCTAAATTATGAAGAATGGCAAAAGGATTATCAATATAATCCTTGTACAAATGAGTTTGATAATGTAATAAAAGAAGAAACAATTGGTGAGGATGTAAAGCTTTGGTTTTCTTTTTAAAAACTCACTTTATTTTAAGAACAGTAAGCGGATGAAGATAATATCATCCGCTTTTTTTATGAAGGTTTATTTACAATTAAAACATTGTTTTTATTTAGAATGGTTAAAAATAATTTGGATAAAAAGATTTTAGCAATTACTTTTGTCAGAAAATTTTAATATCATAACCAAAATGAACATCACAACCATAAAAAAAATTCTGTTTAGTTTATTGTTTCTGACCTCATTAACAATGTTAGGACAGGAAACGGGAAAAGTAAGCGGGAAAATTGTCCTTAGCGGAAATACTCCTGCAGATAATATTACTGTTCGTCTTAAAGGAACAAAATACAATGCAGTTACCAATGATAAAGGGCAATATGAAATAAAAAATGTAAAGCCGGCAAATTATACAATTAGTATAAAATCAGTTGGCATAAATTCTGTAGAAGATAATATTGTCGTAACTGCTGGTCAGACAACAATTAAAAATTTCTCTCTTTCTGAGAGCAAAGAAGATCTTGATGAAGTAGTAATTACAAAAAATAAATACAAACAGGATAAGCCTTCTTTATCTTTAAGATTACAAACTCCGGTACTTGAAATTCCGCAAAACATCCAGATTGTAAGTGGTCAAACTCTAAAAGACCAACAAATTACAAGTATGAGTGATGGAGTTATTCGTAACGTGAGTGGAGCTGTACGTTTAGAACACTGGGGAGATTTGTACACAAATATTACGATGCGTGGTTCTCAAATTCAGGCTTTCCGTAACGGTTTCAACGTAGTATCTTCTTTCTGGGGGCCACTTACTGAAGATATGAGTTTTGTAGATCATATTGAATTTGTAAAAGGGCCGGCAGGATTTATGCTTTCCAGCGGTGATCCAAGCGGACTTTATAATGTAGTGACTAAAAAGCCTACAGGAATTACAAAAGGCGAAGTTTCTGCATTAGTTGGAAGTTATGATTTTTACAGAGTAAGTCTTGACCTTGACGGGAAACTGGACAAAAAAGGAAAATTATTATACCGATTTAACGGAGCGGCTCAAAAGAAAGGTTCTCACAGGCCTTTTGAACACAACGACCGTTATGTAATTGCTCCGGTAATTTCGTATCAAATTGATGATAAAACAAAATTAACTGCAGAATATAATTTTCAGTATGCAAATATGACCGAAGTTGGTTCTTATTATGTTTTTGGTGCTGATTCCGGAGGATATGCAACAACTCCTGTAGATTTTACAATGACACAGCCAGGATTGCCGGATACTAATATTCAGGATCATAGTGGTTACCTGATGTTTGAACATAAGTTTGATGACAATTGGAAACTTACAGCACAAACTTCTTATTTTAAATATTTACAACAAGGATACAGTTCATGGCCAAGTACGGTAGGACCAACTGTTGATGGAAGCTTAGGTACTGGTGAAATTATTAGAAATGTTGGTATTTGGGATGCGGAAAGTAATATGTATTTGGGACAAATATTTCTTAACGGAAAATTTAATACGGGACCAATCACTCATAAAGTATTAGGAGGTATAGATTTAGCAAGTAAAGATTATATGGCAGATTGGGGACAATCTCATGATCTTGATACAGTAGACGATCCATTTAATGTAAATAACCCGGATTATGGAACTCCATCAAACGGACTTCCAAATTTTGACCATACAACGCCTCTTAGTGTTAGGGCTGCAGCTGCGGGTGGAATTATGAGTTCAGAATATGCTGCTGGTTATGTTCAGGATGAGTTAGGATTTTTTGAAAACAAATTAAGAGTAACTCTTGCGGCAAGATACACTTGGATTAGCCAGACAAGTTGGGGAGAAACTCAGGCAGATAGCCATATTACGCCACGTGCGGGTGTTAGTTTTTCTATAACAGATAATCTGGCGGTTTACGGATTGTATGATCAGGCATTTTTACCTCAATCAGGTATAATTCTTAACGGAGATAAAGTAAAACCTCTTACGGGTAGTAATATAGAATTTGGTATAAAGAAAGACTGGTTTGACGGATCCTGGAATACTTCATTATCGGCTTACCGAATTATAAAAGAAAATGAACTTACTGCAGATCCTAACAATGGTCCAAATGATCCGTATAAAATTGTACTAGGAGAAAAAAGAGCTGAAGGTTTTGAATTTGATGTTAGAGGAAAATTATTAGACGGACTGAATCTTATCGCGAATTATGCTTTTACAGAATCAATAGTTACAGAATCTAATATTTTAACGGTAGGTTCAGTTGTTCCCGGATATGCTAAACATACTGCAAATGCGTGGTTAAATTATACTGTTCAAAGCGGTAAAATTAAAGGATTTGGCGCTTCTATTGGAGGAACTTTCCTTGCAGGACGTCAAACTGATACATGGAGCCCGGGAGCAGAAAGATTGCCGGACTATTTTAAACTTGACGGAGGTTTGTCTTATGAAATTGGAAAAGTAAAAATTACTGCTAATGTGTTTAATATTTTGGATAAATACCTTTACAGTGGATCTTATTATGAATGGCTTAGTGCTTATTACTGGCAAACAGAAGCCCCAAGAAATTTTAGAGTTGGTGTAACTTATAAATTCTAATATTTTTAGAATTCTAGTTGAAAAGCATGCGGTTTCGCATGCTTTTTTTTGTTTTGTTGCAGGTTGAAAATTTTTATAAACTGTGAGGTTACTTTGCGGGAGACGCACTGCTGTGCGCCTCTACGATATGCGTTGTGTGGATAGGTTATATGTGAATTATTTTGTTTGAAATATCATTTATTCCAATAATCCGCATTTTACCTCAATTAGAATATTCGAAAAATAAACAAAATTTGTCTTTGTAACATCTGTCCTTTAAATAAAAAAACAAAGCCGGTTTCCCCCCAAGAAACCGGCTTCATTAATTAACTAAATTAAGATTAACGCAAGGCAAATCGTAATTTAAGGCCATACGAAACTAGTCGCACATCGTTTGCATATGGAGTTTCCAATACGCTGCTATATTGTAATTGCACGGGCAATTCAGGATTGTATTGAACCAGGTTTTTATTATTGTTTTTATCATAGATATTATTTAGGCCGTAATCTAAATAAACACCGATGTAGATTGCGGTTCTGTCTCCGATTTTTTGCTTTAAACCAGTTTCAAAAGTGGCAGAGTAAGATACATCTGTATCAATATCCTGTTTGTTGGCTGTAACATTATCTGTGCTGGCAAAACCGGCAAATGCAGGACTAAATAATTCTACATTATATTGCGGATAATAACCGCTTGTAGTTAGATTTTGCATTTTGGTTTCGTAAGTTCCACTTGTTGCAAATCCAATTTTTGCCCCGGCTGCAACATATAATTGTGATGTTCCGGGAGTTTCAAATTGAATGCCTATTGGAATATTAATGTAACCCAATTTTTGCTCTTCTCTTAGATTTGTTGCTTTATATCTGAACTGAAAATTTTCATCTTCGGCATCTGTAGTCATATATTGTCCTGCCAAATAACCAAATTTTGCATCAGAATTATAAGTTTGATATTCTACACCAATTCCAATACTTAAACCTTCGTTTAAATAATACGAATAACGAATTCCTGCATTAATACCATTTCCGTGTACTGTTTCGCCCGCTGAATTATATTTCAGAAAGGAGAAAGGCCCGCCTACAGAGATTGATATTTCCTGCTTTTTATCCTGGCCATAACTATTTAGGCAAATTATTAAAAGCCCGGCTATGGTTAATGATTTTATAGGATTGCTTATATATTTTTTCATCTTAAAGTTATATTAGCCAGTACCATTTTTATCTGATACTGGCGGGTTTATTTATTTTACAATTACTTTGAATGATTTTTTTATGTTCGCGCTTTCAAGAACTACGAGATACATATTGCTTTCAGTCGTTGCAGGTAATTGTATTTCAGTTATTACTGAAGATGACTGAACTGTTTTAACTAGTTTTCCTGAAACAGAATAAAGTGAAATTTGCATATTTGCCAGATCTTCTGCTGGAAAATCGGCTTCTACGGTAAGTACTTTTCCAACTTCAATAGGGTTAGGATAAAGTTTGGCTTGTAGTGAATTTTGTATTGTAATTGTCGATCCACAAGTTTGAAGTACTTTTCCATCTTTAGTAGTCATTTTTACACTATATGATGCAGTTGGGTCCAATACGTTATTAGAATCATTTCCTGCAGTATAATATTGACCAGTTCCTATCAATTGTCCGTTTTTAAACCATTGGTATGCAGTAAACTCATAACCGCCATTTGTTTGAGGATTGTTGTTTACAAGAAGTACATTGTTGAATTTTTGTTTCACAATATCATAGAAACCAAATGGTTTTTCTACTTTGATAGTATAATTAGCAGTAGTACTTCCATCTTCTGAAGTTATGGTTACGTTTTGTGTATAAATTCCCGGTTTAGGAGTTTGCACCGTAAAATTAGCAGATGGTGTTATTGTTGCATTTGTACTGTTTAAAATAGCGATGTTTGGATTGTTTTCTCCACATTCCATTACATACGTAATATCTTTTGCAGGATTGCTATAAACATCACCATTGATAGTGATACTTGTAATCGAAACATCGTTGTTTTTAATTACCAGAGTTTGAGAAACAGAAACGGCTGGTAAATAGTTATCATCACCATCCTGATGGGCAGTAATTACCAATTGTCCTGATCTTATCATACTCACTAAACCACTCGCAGACACGTTTGCCGGAGGAAGTGCAGATGTATAAGTAAACGAATATCGAATTGGTAAACCTGAATTTGATGTAGCTTCTAAACTGAAATCGTTATTAATTCCAAGGATTCTCGCTGCTAAAGCTCCAAAAGTAATTTCTTGAGGTGCTTTTTTGATTTCAAGCTGTGCAGTAAGTGTAATTGGTGAACAATTTGGCGAACTTACAGAAGGTGATACTATTGCAGTCACTGTATAAAAACCTGCATCAACAGCTCCGTTTGATGTTCCTGTTGATGGAGTAGTGGTATAAACTACGCTTGCTCCGGCAGGAAGATTTGCAACTTCTATCGTATGAACACTTCCATTGTAAGTGAATTCTGCATCGGTAAAAGTTACCTGATCTAAAGGAGAAGCTATTACATTAATATTTTGTTGCTGAGTTGCAGTATTTCCGCTATCATCAGTATAAGTCCAGTTAATAACATAATTACCAACTGCAATATAACTTAAAGGATCGGCTGTTGTTGCAGTTATAATTCCTGAACAATTATCAGTCGCTGTTGGTATAGCAATTTCGGCCGGTAAAACCGAACAATAATTCGTGATATCAGGAAGATTTGTTACATCTGGTACTGGTAATGTTACATCTGGAATTGTAGTTATAGTTACAGTTTCTGTTAATGTACATCCATTTGCATCTGTTACAGTTACGGTATAAGTTCCTGCTGCCAAGCCCGAAGCTATATCTGCAGTTCCTCCTGATGGAGCCCATGAATAAGTATAAGAACTAGTTCCACCGCTTACGTTTACTGTGGCAGAACCATCACTTTGTCCATTACAAGAAACATTAACTTGTGATGTTGTTGCTGCAAGAATATTAGGCTCTGTTATAGTAACAACCGCTGTAGTTTGACATAGGTTAGCATCTGTTACAGTTACAGTATAAGTACCAGCAGTTAATCCTGATGCTGTTGCAGCAGTTCCGCCAGATGGAGACCATACATAAGTATAGGCACCAGTTCCTCCTGTTACACTTACAGAAGCAGATCCGTTAGATCCTCCATTACAGGAAACATTTGTTTGAGAGAATGTAGTAGCCAGGGCAGCTGGCTCAGTTAATGTAAAAATTTGTGTTGTCTGACATAAGTTGGCATCTGTAATAGTTACAGTATAAGTGCCTGCAGTTAATCCCGATGCAGTTGCAGCAGTTCCACCAGATGGTGACCATGAATAAGTGTAACCTCCCGTTCCGCCTGTTACGATTACCGAAGCAGATCCGTTTGATCCTCCGTTACATGAAATATTTGTTTGTGAAGGTGTAACTGTTAAAGCAGTAGGTTCAGTTATTGTAAAGTTTTTTACAATTGAACAGCCATTTGAAGAAGTTATTGTTACCGAATAATTTCCTGCAGTAAGTCCTGTTGCTGTATCTGCATTTCCTCCGGCAGGTGACCAAACATACGTAAACGGACCAGGAGCACCAGAAGGTACTACAGATGCGGTTCCTGTGCTTGATCCATTACATAAAATATCTGTTTGAGATGTTGTAGCAACTAATGTATTTGTTGTGGTTACAGTAAAGTTTTTTGTAACTGTACATCCGTTAGCATCTGTAATTAAACAGCTAACATTTCCATTACCTAATCCTGTTACCGTTTGCGTAGTTTCGCCAGAAGGTGACCATAGGTAATTATATGGCGAAGTACCACCCACAGGTCCTACGGCTGCCTGACCTCCAGTTGTACAAGTTGCATTAATTAGCGTAGTAGTAGCATTTAAGACTGCAGGCTGATTAATTGTAAAGGTTTTAGTTAAAGTACATCCATTAGCATCTGTAATTAAACAATTGTAGCTTCCGGCTGCTAATCCAGTTGCTGTACCAGCCGTGCCGCCAGAAGGTGACCATACGTATGAATATGCTCCTGTTCCTCCTGAAACAATTACTGATGCTGTTCCGCTGGCACTTCCATTACAAAGTGCATCAGTTTTTGCTGTTGAGGCTACTAAAGTTGAAGGTTGACCTACAGTAACGGTTGCAGTGGTTTGACATGTGTTAGCATCTGTAACAGTGACAGTATAGGTTCCTGCCGCAAGACCTGAAGCCGTTGCACCAGTTCCGCCAGATGGCGACCATGAATAAGTATAACCCGGAGTACCTCCGGATGCATTTACAGTAGCAGTACCATTCGTACCTCCATTACATGAAACATCTGTTTTTACTGCAGTTGCCGAAAATAGAGGAGGTGTGTTTATTGTTAAGTTTTTAACTAATGTACAGCCATTTGCATCTGTAATTGTGCAGGTATAATTACCGGCAGGTCGTCCTGTAATAGTTGCTGTAGTACCACCAAGAGGCGCCCATGAATAAGTATATCCTGATGTTCCACCTGAAACTGTTACAGAAGCACTTCCATTAGTTCCGCCAAAACAACTAACACCAACTGTTGCGGTAGTGGCAGATAAAATTGCTGCCGGTTGAGTAATTGAAAAAGTTTGTGTTGCTATACATCCGTTAGCATCCGTAACCGTAACTGTATAAGTTCCTGCTGTAAGCCCTGTTGCTGTTGCAGCAGTTCCTCCAGATGGCACCCATGAATAAGTATATCCCGGAGTTCCGCCAGTTACATTTACCGTTGCAGATCCTGTAGCCTCACCACGACATCCAATATTTGTCTGTGCACTCGGTGTAGCTATCAATGCACTTGGCTGATTGATAGTAAAAGTTCTTGTAGTCTGACACAGATTAGCATCTTTAATCGTAACTGTATAAGTTCCCGCTGTAAGTCCTGTTGCTGTTGCAGCAGTTCCGCCAGATGGAGACCATGAATAGGTATAAGCACCAGTTCCGCCTGTTACATTTACTGCTGCCGATCCTGTTGCAGCTCCATTACATAATATATCAGTTTGTGAAGTTGTTACAGAAAATGGAGCAGGTTGTGAGATTGCAAAATTTTGAGTTACCTGACATGAGTTAGCATCTGTAATGGTAACCGTATAATTTCCCTGAGAAAGTCCCGATGCTGTAGCAGCCGTTCCTCCAGATGGAGACCATGAATATGTATATCCTCCTGCGCCTCCTGTAGCTGTAACAGTTGCAGATCCGTTAGCACCTCCATTACAGCTTACATTAGTTATTGTGCCTTGAGAAGCTGATAAAACTGCTGGCTGTGCCACTATAATATTACTTACAAGTTTTGTACATGCATTCGCATCTGTAATTGTCACACTATAAGTTCCTGCGGTAAGTCCGGTAATAGCAGAAGTTGTTGCTCCTGTATTCCATAAATAAGTATATCCGGGAGTACCTCCGGATGCTGTAACACTGGCAACACCATTAGATCCTCCAAAACATGCCACTTGAGTTGTAGCTGGAGTTCCGTTAAGTACTGGCGGCTGTGTTATATTAAAAATTCTTGTAATTTGTGTCGATTCACCATCTGTAACGGTTACCGTATATGAGCCAACACCAAGTCCTGTTGCTGCTGCATTTGTACCTCCGGATGGAGCCCATGCATAAGTATAAGGAGTAGTACCGCCAGTTACTACAACAGAGGCAGAACCATTAGTACCGCCATTACAGCTAATATTTGTCTGCGGAGTTGATGAGGTACTCAAAGCCGCTCCTGTAGTAAAGGTTAAATCACTTCCGTAACCGGTACCTCCACTATTTGTTGCATAAGCTCTAAAATGAATAGTTGTAGCAGGAGGAAGTCCTGTTATAACATTTGAAAATGTTCCTGTACCGGTTCCAATTTGAACAGTATTATTTGTAACAATAACAGGATTTGCTGTTGTAGCCCAAACTATTCCTCTTACAATACTAGCATCACCACCATCTGCGGATACCACACCACCAAGTGTTGCAGAAACAGATTTAATAGTTCCGGCTGCGGTAGTTGTAACTGTTGGTGCGACTGCGGTAGTAATTGCCGGAGTTGGGTAACTTATAGGAGTTATAGTATAATTGACCGTGCCGTTATGAGACCAATTTGTATAGGTATTAATACTTGTCATAATATCGACAGCACTACCTGTTAATGTTCCGGTAAATTTGCTATTTGCAACTTCAGGACCTGGTGCAGGAAATAAAGAAATACAATTTAAACCATTGGTTAAACCTAATGGCTGAGCACTTCCAGGACCTCCGCTTGTAGTTGATAAATTCCATTTAGTTGTCACATCATAATCAGCAGAATTATATTCTCCATGAATACCTGCAATAAAAGTGGGCAGATTTGGTAAAATAGGCAAAACACCACTTGCTGACTGGTAAGCCAAAATTTGGTCACCGGCAGAAAGATTAAAACCAGTAAAACCAGGAGCATAACCAATGCCCGTTGTTCCTGTTACTGTAAATGTATCATCAGCTGTTTCCATTACAGAGACAACTGTCCCTACAGGAGTTGGTCCTGGTCCGGGCACAATCCACTGTAAATGGCTTTCGTTACTTCCTGCTACCCAGGTTCCGTTACCCCATCCACGTTCAGTAAAATAGATTACTGTACCTGCAGGTATATCTTTTAATGTAATAAAAGAAAAGCCATCCAGAGGACTGGTATTGTAGCCAATGAAAGCTATATCGCCCGCTGCTAAAGTCTGTGACTTTGCATTTTGATGCACAAAAAATGTACATAAGAGCATAATGAATAATAGTAATTTTTTTTTCATAATAGATAATGTTAGTTTAATGACATAGATAAGCATTGTGCCAGCCGCCTATTTTATCTGGCTTAGTAAATGAAGTAGAAGCCTTAATAAAATGTCCGTCATTTATCAATGTTTCAATTTTTTTAAAGCTTATAGTATTAAGAGAATCAAGATTTAATTCATAGATGTAATGATTAAATATAGTTCTGTTGGTGTCCTTATCAAATCGAATATTGCCTCTTGGTCCGGTAATATTTAATTTGTTCATCTCCTCAATTAAAAAATCAATACTAAGATTGTTATCAGTGTTAAGAAGAATGTTCTTTAAAATCAGTCCGTTTTCGTAACCCAGAATAGAAAAAACCGACGGATTCTCTGCATATGCTTTTTTATATTCGATAGTAAAATCTGCAGTATCACTATCATTTTGCATCCAGGAACTTACTACATAAAGTTCGTGAGGGTCATTTTTATAATCATCCAGAATTTTATCATTAATAAAAAACGGAGTAACATAAAACGGATACTTTTGAGTAATTTTATTTTGACTTATAAAATCAGCATTTTCCTGAGCATATAAACCACTATAAAAAGCAAAAACAGCATCAGGCTCCTGAGCATTTATAGATTGATCCATTTGTGAAGATTCATCTTCTCTGGGAACAAAAGGAGTAATATAATGTCCTGAAAAATTCGCCTTTTCCTGAAAAGCATATTCAATTGCCGACAGCATACCGTAACCTGAATCATAAAAAGAACTGGCTGTTGCAATTCTTTGCAATTTTTTGTCTGTTAAATAGCCGCCTAAATGATAACAGGATTCCGTTAATCCAAACGAATTAATGTAAACTCCTTTGGGTGTGGTGGTTTCATAAGGTAATGTCGCTCCAAGATCTGCAGCGAGTAATAAAATATCATTTTGTGAGGCATAATTATAAACTTCCATTATATTATTATGACCAAAAAAGCCAATGATAACTGATACTTCTTCCTGAAAATTTAATTTTTGTATTTTCTCAATTATTACTTTCTCGCTGGAACCAATACCAATACTCTCCACAAAAAATTTTACTTTGAGATTATTAAGTTTTAAGCCTCGTATAAAATCTTTATCTAATGTAGGATACTGTTGCGATTTTGGAATTAAAATTCCTACTTTGATGTCGTTATCCATAAAATGAGATTAAAAAAAACAGAGGCAATTAGATACCTCTGTTTCATATTTTATTAATTTCTGGAAGGAAAAATACCTTCTAAACAAATGCTCATGTAAACTCCTAAATAAGGATTTCTTATACCAATTGGATTATTTCCTCCTGCAATACCAGTATTGCCTACTGCAGTTGTTCCAGTTGTTGTTGCTCCTTTAATAGGAGTAGCAGTACCTCCTGGCTCACTATACACATTTGCTGTAGAGCCGCCACTTGAAAATGAATTGTTGCCTCCATCAGTTTCATTACTAACTGTGCCGCCGGTTAATGCGTTAATAGTTGTAACAGCAGTAAGACCCAATGCAGGAATAGGATGTCCGTGAGCTGGCATATTGTTTATTGTTAAAGTAACGCTTTCAGTTCCGCTTACTTCTCCATAGTTAATATTACTTAATCCAGCCCCTTGTCCAGGGTGTACAATAGATCTGCCTCTTAGATCAGGCAAAGCAAATGTTGTTTGGCCATTACCGCCATAAGTTGTTCCGATTAACGAAAAAAGTGCTGTGTTTTGTGCTATGGACATGATTTGTCCGTTACAAAATGCCCAGCCTCTTGGTGCAAAATTAAAAGCAAAAGCTTTGATGGTCGCAATGTATTCTTCCATGGTTTTAAAAATTAGATAGTTAATAAATTTTGTTTTGGTTTTGTCATCTTATCTGTATAGTAAAAGATAGATTTGAAAGTTTTTTAGTATAATGCTAAGTTACTTTTTATATCTATTTAATATACAGGTGTTTATACCTGTTTTTGTCTCAAAAAAGCAAGTTTTTACTTATTTTTTTATAGAAAACGGAATAATTATTCACTTTTTTGTCAAATGATATTCGTTTACTCTTTATTTATATGAATAATTTATTTTTTCAGTTTAAAAGTAAATATCTCATACGCTGCACCAGATTAATATGTCATGGAATAGGAATTTACTGTCATGAAATAAATTTTTAGTGTTACAATTAAATCGTCGGATTATCAATTTTGTAGGTTTATTTTAGAATCAAACAATTAATTGTATAAGTTTTGCGTTAAATTATGTAAGATTTTATATTCATAAAGTTAAGAAATTTGAACCTACGAAAAGAAAATGAAGTAAAATTCTTATTCAATTAGTGTTAACCTATTTATATATAAACCTTTTTTAATTTTTAAACTCCCAAATACCATGAAAAAAATTCATTACATCTTTGCTATCCTTGCGGGTGCATTATTAGCTCTTACGAGTTGTTCAAACGATGACAAAATTCCACATACTGATCCCGGTACAATTACAAATCCGGTAGAAACAGAAACACCTAATACAGCTTATGCTCCTGCATTTACAGGTCAGACCCGTATTAATGGTGTGCAGACAAATACTCCTTATGAAGGAAAAGTGATTACAACAAACTTAACAGCTCCATGGGGTGTAAAAAGCCTTCCTGACGGCAGATTATTAGTAACCGAAAAAGGAGGAACCTTTCGAATTGTAACTAAAGAAGGAGTAGTTAGTGCCGCTATTACCGGAGCCCCGGCTGTAAATCCTGCAGGACAAGGCGGATTATTAGGTTTAGTGCTCGATCCTGATTTTACTACAAACAGAATGATTTATTGGGTTTTCTCAGAAGCAGTAACAGGAGGAAATCAAACATCAGTTGCAAAAGGAAGATTAGCAAATGACGAAAAAACAATAGAAGGCGCTACGGTAATTTATCATGCGAATCCTGCAAACCCAAGTACGCTTCATTATGGAGGAAGAATTCTTTTTGATAAAACAGGAAATCTGGTAGTTAGTACCGGAGAACGTTCTGTTCTTGAAACCAGACCATTGGCTCAATCCGTAACTGGAGGTCTTGGTAAAGTAGTTAGAATAACAAAAGATGGTCAGGCAGCATCAGGCAATCCAACTTTTAGTCAAAGCGGTGCATTACCAGAATTATATTCTATCGGACATAGAAATCCACAAGGCTTAGCACTTCACCCGGTTACAGGTGACATTTGGGAAAGCGAACACGGACCACGTGGAGGTGATGAGATCAATCGCCTTAAAGGAGGAGCTAATTATGGATGGCCAACAATAACATATGGAATTGAATACAGCGGAGAGAAAATTGGAGCCGGAATTCAAAAACAAGATGGTTTAGAACAACCTGTTTATTACTGGGATCCTGTTGTGTCTCCAAGTGGTATGACTTTTTACACAGGAAACCGTGTACCAGAATGGGAAAACAATTTGTTCATCGGTTCATTAAGCGCAACACATATTATTCGTCTTGCCATTAGAGATAATAAAGTAATTGGCGAAGAAAGATTGCTTGCCAGCGAAGGTCAAAGATTTAGAGATGTAACCCAGGGAAGTGAAGGAGCTTTATACGCCGTTACAGATGGTGGAAGACTCTATAAAATTGATAAAAAATAGTCCGGAAGATTCACGATTTTTTTTAATAAACATGATAAGGTGCAGTAATGCACCTTTTTTTTATTTGAAACTCACTAGTAAATAGTTTTAATAAAGGAGGCAATATTGTATTTCAATATAAAGACTAAGGTCTTATTTTCTTGATTAACTTGTTGCTTTTTAGTTTTTTACATGTAATATTTTGTAAAAACTAAAAATAATTATGTAAGAAATTTAATGTAATCAAAGTCTAAATTTGAATAATTAGTTATCAATGAAAAACCGTATTATTATGAAAACACTTATCAAATCCAAAGTTGCCTTACTTGTTATTTTAGCAGGACTTGCATTTTCATGCAAAAAGACAGACACTGTCCCGGCAGATTCAACGTACGATTCAACAGACACTACAGTTGATAGTATCAATGCCGCCGCAGTAGATACTACAATGGTACCTACTGACACAACAGCTGTAAAAGACACAACAGCAACTACAACTCCGAAATAGGAAAACAGCAAATAGATTAATAAATCTATGTATTGATTCAATTTATTTATAATGTTAGTTATTGATTCAGAAAAACCTGCAGTAATAATTACTGCAGGTTTTGTTTAAAAATTCACCATATGAACTTATCACCAAAAACAATAATATTCACAATATTCGCTATATTTATAATAGGTATGGCACTACTTGCAGCACATACGCAAGAAAAAGCAGATAACGAAAAATGTCGCTATACAAAAACAGATTATGGTTATTTAATGGTTTTAAGAGAAGGAGATGATGTTTTGGCTAACCTTGAAAATTTAGCAAAAGAAAAACAAATCCCCTCAGCCAACTTTACCGGAATTGGCTTTGCAAGCGACGCTACTTTTGGTTTTTATGATTTTAATGCAAAGAAATTCAATCCCAAAACCTTCAATAAAGTCGAAATGGGAAGTTTAACCGGATCAATCGCCTGGAAAGAAGAAAAACCATCCATTCACGTTCATGGCGTAGCAACCGATGATAAGTTTGATGCTTATGGCGGACATATTCTGGCTTTAAAAGTAGGAACAGGCTCAATGGAAATTTATATTACCATTCATAATGAAAAATTAGAACGCAAACTCGAACAGCCTTTAGGAGCCAATGTTTTACAATTAAATTGTAATCAATAATTAATTGAAAACCTTAAAATTATTCTGTTAAATATTTAGCAAATACTACTTAATTCTGTAATTAGTCTATTATATTGATAGGGTTTAAAAAGTTTTACGTTTTTATGCATTCAAATTCAAATTATCTCTTTAAATTTGCCGCAGCAATGAAAAACGAGATCCAGAATTTTAGCCATAATAGCCATAACATCATGATGTGTTGTGATGCTGTTATGCAATAAAATGTCTGGCTTATATAAAAATAATATGATTAATTACAAAAGCCTTTCATAATCGTTGAAAGGTTTTTTTGTTTTAAAAAATGCGAATACATTTTACCGCAAACTCGCAAAGTTTTGTATTGATTTAGCTTTGCGAACTTTGTGTTTTTCATAAGAAACTCTTGGATAAAATCTTAGCGTTCTTTGCGGTAAAAAGACATTTACAATGCAAATTAATTTGAATTAAAATAATGATTGAATTAAAAAATGTTACCAAAACGTTTCATCAGAAAAACAGAATTGTTACTGCTTTGGCTGATGTTTCACTTAAAGTTCCGCCGGGAAAAATATTTGGTGTAATTGGTACTTCGGGAGCAGGAAAAAGCACATTGATTCGATGTGTAAATTTACTGGAAAGACCAACTTCCGGAGAAATTATCGTCGACGGAAAATCACTGATGCAATTATCAAATTCTCAATTGGCAATCGAAAGAAGACAAATCGGAATGATTTTTCAGCATTTCAATTTACTTTCATCAAGAACTGTTTTCGAAAATGTTGCTTTTCCGTTAGAATTAGTAGGAACTTCAAAAGCAGCTATTGAAACGCGCGTTCTCGAATTATTGCAATTGGTAGGTTTAAGAGAAAAAGCAAACGATTATCCGGCAAGTCTTTCAGGAGGGCAAAAACAAAGAGTGGCTATTGCCAGAACTTTAGCAAACAACCCAAAAGTACTTTTGTGCGACGAAGCCACAAGTGCATTGGATCCTGCAACTACAAGATCAATTCTTGAATTATTAAAAGACATCAACCGTCGTTTAAATATTACAGTTTTACTAATTACACACCAAATGGAAGTGGTGAAATCAATTTGTGATGAGGTTGCCGTAATTAGTCACGGAGAATTGATAGAGCAGGGAAGTGTTGGTGAAATTTTTGCCGATCCGAAACATGAATTAACAAAAGAGTTTATCGCTTCTTCCTTACATCTTGATGTTCCGTCTGTTTATCAGGACAAACTTCAAAAAGAAGACAACGGAACTTTAAACCCGCTGTTGCGACTTGAAATGACCGGAAAATCGGTAAACGAACCTGTAATTTCAGAAGTTTCAAGATTATTTGATACCGATTTCAAAATCATTTCTGCTCAAATGGATCAGGCCGGAGAAGTTAATTTTGGTGTTATGCTGATCGAATTATCCGGTAAACGCGAAAATTACAAAGCGGCAATCGATTATTTTATTTCAAAACATATTAAAACAGAAATCATAGGTTATGTCTGAAGCAATTATTGAATTATTAGTAAAAGGAACCTGGGAAACCATAGTAATGACTTTCGTGTCAGGCTTTTTTGGTTTTGCCTTAGGACTTCCAACCGGAATTTTACTTTTCCTTACGCGAAAAAATCAAATATTAGATCAGCCCGTTTTAAACAGAAGTTTATCTGTTTTGGTTAATATTTTCCGATCCATTCCATTTATCATATTAATCGTCTGGATGATTCCGTTTACAAGAGCGCTTGTAGGAACCTCCATTGGCGTAAGTGCAGCATTAGTTCCGTTAAGTATTGGCGCAGCACCATTTATTGCCCGTCTTGTAGAAAATAGTTTACTGGGCTTACCATCAGGATTAATAGAAGCAGCAAGAGCATTGGGCGCAACACCTTTTCAAATTGTTTACAAAGTATTGCTTCCCGAAGCTTTGCCATCGTTAATAAATGCAGCATCAATTACCTTAATTACACTTGTTGGGTATTCTGCAATGGGTGGAGCAGTTGGAGCAGGCGGTTTAGGGCAGGTGGGTTATCAATACGGATATATTGGTTATGATGCCGTAACGATGAATTCGGTATTGGCATTGCTGGTACTTTTGGTATTCCTGATTCAGTTTGCAGGCGATACATTATCAAAACGCTTTGATCATAGATAGATAAAGTTGCCACAAAGACACAAAGACACAAAGTTTTTATTTAAGTCAATAATTTTGTTTCACGCAGATTTGAATTAAATAATCTGCGTTCATCAGCTTAAATCTTTTTAAATCTGCGTGAAAAACTTAGTGTCTTTGCGACTTTGTGGCAAATTCTACAATACATAAATATTAATTATTAAAATATAAAAACATGATTACTAAAAATAATTTTTTAAAAACAATCGCCATTTTAACCTTGTCACTTTCATTGGTTAATTGCGGAAAAAGTAAAAACAACGATCCGCATTTTATAAAAGTAGGCGTTGCAACCGGACCAGAATATAAAGTGGCAGAAGAAGCAAAAAAAGTAGCCAAAGAAAAATACGGACTTGAAGTAGAATTGGTTTCCTTCAACGATTATGTTATTCCAAACGAAGCTTTAAGTCAGGGCGATATCGATGCCAATGCTTTTCAGCATAAACCTTATTTAGATGAACAATCAAAACAAAGAGGTTACAAACTGGCGATTATCGGAAAAACATTTATTTACCCGATTGCAGGTTATTCAAAAAAAATCAAAAACCTTTCTGAATTGAAAAACGAAAGCACCATCATTATTCCGAATGATCCAACAAACGGCGGACGTTCTTTATTGCTTTTGCAGAAAAACGGTTTGTTGAAACTTCGCGATGGCGTTGGTTTGCTTCCAAAAGTAACCGACATTACAGAAAATCCTAAAAACCTGAAAATATTAGAGTTAGAAGCGCCACAATTGCCAAGAGCTTTAGATGATGAAAATGTAACGATTGCCATTATCAACAATACTTTCGCATCTCAGGCAGGTTTAGTTCCGGCAACCGATGCTTTGTTTGTTGAAGACAAAGATTCTCCTTATGTAAATCTTGTAGTAAGCAGAGTAGACAATAAAAACGAAGAAAAAGTAAAGCAATTTTTAAAAGCTTTTCAATCTGTTGAAGTTGAAAAAGCAGCTGTTCGCGAATTTAAGGGCGGAGCTGTAAAAGGATGGTAATATAAATTGTATCACATTTCTAAATAAGGAAGCGCTAATCTTTTGGTTTAGCGCTTTTTCTTTTTATTAATACTATATTTGATCATCAATTTATAGAATAAAAAATGTTTCAAAATAGTATATTTGTATAAATCAAGAAAATTAATACAAACAAAATGACCCCAGATTTGAATTCTTCCTTATCCTTAGATTTTTTACATACGCTTAAAACACAAACAGCCGGTGCGCATAAAAGACTGGAAAATTTACCGGTTTCTTCTTGTATTCTTTCTCCGGAAATGAAAATAGAAGATTATGCACATTATCTAAAATTGATGTACGACGTTCATTATGATGTAGAAGAAAATATTTTTCCGTTGCTTTCAGGTAATATTCCTGATTTAACAGAAAGAAAAAAGAAACATTTAATAGAAGAAGATCTTACTTTTTTAAATTATAAGCAACCCGTTGTAAGTCCGGTTTTTAATACTGAAAATATAACAATACCATTTGCATTGGGTATTTTGTACGTTGTTGAAGGTTCTTCTTTGGGAGGTCGATTTATATTGAAAAATATCGAAACAATAAAAGGACTTGATGAAGGAAAAGGAGTTTCGTATTTTACAGGATACGGTAATAAAACAGGAAGTCATTGGAAAAATTTCTTAAATGTATTAACCGAATATCAGGAAGAAAATAATTGTGAAAATGAAATAATCAAAGGAGCAATTTATGCTTTTGATTGTATTCATGACCATTTTGTGGAGATACAGAAAAATGAAAATTAAAGATATTGTAAATAGGGATATTGTTACGTTAACAAACTGCGAGCATGAGCCCATACATATTCCGGGCAGTATTCAGCCACATGGTTTTTTGGTTGGCGTTACTGCAGATTGGAAAATAGATTTTTGTACCGAAAATATTTCAGCTTTCGTTGATCTGGTTTATAAAGATATAATTGGGAAAGATTTTAGTGCCACTTTCGGGGTTCAGGCAAAAGAAGAAATTATTACTTATATCAATAGTGACAAAAAACAATTGATTTTTCCGCTTGAAATTGAGTTTTTAGGAAAATCATTTCAATTGAGCGTTCACAAAAGTCATGATATTTATGTTCTTGAAGCCGAACCGCATTTTGGAAGCAAAGAGAATACAGCTGAATTATATACTCAAATGCTTCAGTTTATAACCGATATGAACAGCACAAGTAGTTTGAAGGACTTATGTGCGCTTGTAGCAAAAGGGACTCGCGAAATAACCGGTTACGATCGTGTTATGATTTACCGTTTTGATGCCGATTATAATGGAGAAGTTTTTGCTGAAAATTGCAGGGAAGATTTAGAATCCTTTTTAGGATTACATTATCCGCATACAGATATTCCGGCACAGGCGAGAGAATTGTATATGAAAAATCAGCTGCGATTGATAGTTGATATGAATTATAAACCCGTTCCGATTTTTACGATCGATGACCGGGAAAATAAAAACCTCGATTTGAGTCTTTCAATTTTAAGAAGTACATCACCAATTCATGTCGAATATCTTAAAAATATGGGGGTTGGCGCTACACTAACGATTTCTCTTATTCATCATGACAGATTATGGGGATTAATTGCATGCCACCATTATTCGGCAAAAAATATTTCTCCCGAAATCAGGCTTGCAGCAAAACTTCAGGGACAATTTATTAGTTCTCAAATTGATTTGCGACAATCTACAGATGAATATCAAATTGCGCGCAAAACATCTTTGGCACTGGAACATCTAACAGGTTTAGATCTGCCTTTGGATCCATTATCATTTGCAACCATTTGTGCAGATCCTGAGTTATTAAATCTTTGTAATGCAATGGGTGTTTCTATCTGCGTTGGAGATAAAATATACAAACATGGCGTTACACCTTCTGATGATCAGATTGGGCGAATCAATATAAAAATTAATTATTTTGCTAAAGAAGGAATATTCACTACGAATAAACTAACAGATTATTTTCCGGAATTTAATGATAATCCGGATGTTGCCGGAATTATTTACCATTCTTTAGGAAATGAAAATAGTATTGTATGGTACAGACCAGAAACTATATCAGAAATAAATTGGGGAGGAGATCCGGAAAAAGCCATTATCAAAGACAATAATGGACTTCATCCCAGAAATTCGTTTAATATCTGGAAACAAATTGTTAAAAATCAAAGTAGCAGGTGGCTTCATCCCGAAATAAATGCAGCAGCAAGTTATGCGCATGTACTTCACAATCAGATTATTTTATTGATGCTGAGTGAGGAAGAAGAGAAATATAGAAGTCAGAGTGAAGTTTTAAAAGAAACAAACTCAGAACTGGAAAATATCAACTGGATTAGTACACATGATTTGCAGGAGCCTTTGCGAAAGATTCAGCTTATTATTTCTAAATTACTTCTCGAAATAGACAAAGTTCCGCCTCAATCTGTTTATGATTCTTTACAGCGTGTCTCAAATTCAGCAAACAGAATGCAGGTTTTGTTACAGGATATTCTAAAATATACCCGTATAAAATATACCAAAGATGCACTTCAGAAAATTGATTTAAACCATATTATGGAGCTTACTCTCGATGAAATGAAAGAATCATTTACTGAAAGTGGCGCTTTAATTGAATACGAAAAACTGCCTGAAATTTATGGAATTCATTTTTTGATGAAACAGCTGTTTTCTAATATTCTGCAAAATTCATTAAAATATGCATCTTCGGACAGATTGCCTGTTATAAAAGTAACAGCTTCGCAAAAACCGGAACCTTATAATTTTTCAACTCAAATTTATTGTCACTGGATTACTTTTACAGACAACGGAATTGGTTTTGAACAAGAATATGCCGCTTCTATTTTTAAAATATTTACACGATTACATCCACAAGAAAAATACAGTGGTTCGGGAGTTGGTTTGGCATTGAGCAAAAAAATAATGCAAACCTGTGGAGGAACAATTCGCGCTGAATCTAAACCAAACGAAGGTACAGCCATAACGATTTATTTTCCTTGCGATCATTTAAATTCGCTATCGTAAATTATTAGAATAAATAAAAGCACATTTTGGATAATAAATAGTCTGCCTCAAAAAAAAGAATTATTTATTGATAGAATCTATAATTTTTTCACGATGGCTAAGTCCCCAGTTTACCAGTGTTTCAGTTACCGGTAAAACAGATTTTCCATATTCTGTAATGGCGTAAGCAACTGTAATGGGTTTGGTTTCTTGTATAGTTCTGCTAACAAGTAAATTAGTTTCTAATTCTTTGAGTTCTTTGCTTAGCATTTTAGCAGAAATACCATCGATTTCGCGCTGCATTTTTTTAAAATGAATAACCTGATGTGTTCTGTTTGTCAGGAAACGTAAAATCATCAGTTTCCATTTGCCACCCAAAACATCAAGACTATCGCGCATTGCCATTAATTCTTCTGAACAATTTGCTTCCCGAACTATTCCGTTATCATTGATTTTTGCCATACTAGTTTCTCTTTGGTAACCGGTTACCTTGGGTTAACCCATAACAAAAATAAGGTATTAGCGCTATATTTTTGTATAATAAAACAATAAATATGAAAGCAATAGTATATAAAAATAATGAATTTATTCTGGAAGAAGTAGTTGCTCCAATACCGCAGGAAAATCAAATTCAGGTAAAAATTATCGCTTCTGGTTTTAATCCGGTAGATTATCAAATGACAGAAGGCGGCTCTGAAAAAAAGTATTTGCATTCGCCAATTCTTGGCAGGGAATTCTCCGGAATTGTAACTGCTATTGGAAAAAAAGTCACTAGTTTTAAAATAGGAGATGCAGTTTTCTCAGGATCAGGAAGTATGGGATCTAACGGGACTTATGCCGAATTTATTTGTATCCCCGAAGAAATTGCAGTGCATTTGCCAAAAAACATTTCTTTTGAAGAAGCTGCCGGAATTCCTTCTTCCGGACTTACGGCGCTGCAATGTTTAAATAGAATGCAGGCGTTTAAAACAGATTCAATTTTGATTACCGGAGCAGCCGGAGGAGTAGGTAATTTGTTGGTTAAATTGTTGATTGCAAACGGTTATCATAATTTTATTGTAACAGCAGGAAATGATCAAAGTATTGCTTCACTAATAGAAATGGGTGTAAAACGAAATCAAATTATAAATTACAAAATTGATTCGATAGAGGAAACAGCACTTCGTTTAAATGCGGCTAAAAAATTTGATTTTGTAATTGATTTAGTGGGAAATGCAATCGCGGATATCGTTGTAAAACTTTTAAAAACGAACGGAACTTATCTCGATGTTACTGCATTCACGACCAAATATTCCCGCGAAATACTTTTTGGGAAAGGGGCTACAATAATGAATATTTCAAATTATACATATGGTCTTGAAAAACGATATGATTATTATAAAAATGGATTGGAGCAGCTAAAAGGTTTATTAGAAAAACAATTAATAAAACCTCCGGTAATTAATGTAATTGGTCCATTGGAAGTTGCTACCATTAAAAAAGCACATCAAATGCTTCGGGAAAATAAAACTGAAGGTAAGAAATTGATAATGAAGATAAATTAAATAGAATTCAGATAATAAAAAATGACGCTTTTTGGGCGTCATTTTCTTTGGTTGTTACTTAAATTGGTTTCAGACTATATCCTTTAAAAGATTTTTTAGTTCGTTAAAATTGTTAGGTTTAGTCCAGTAATCTTCTGCGCCAAGTACTTTGGGATAAGCAATTGGTGCTGGTCCGGTCGAAAATAAAATAACAGGTATATTTTTGATTGCCTCCGTTTTTTTAATTTCAGCCAAAAGCTCAATGCCTGTCATTAAAGGCATGTTGATATCCAGGAAAATTATGTCGGGTTTGATTTCTCTGTTTATTAATTTTTGCAAAGCTTCTACAGGATTATGTAAAGCCATATATACGGCATTGGATACAGATTCCAAAGCTTGTTGAAAAAATTCGCAATCATCAAAATCATCATCGATTTGCAAAATATTTTTATATTTCATTTATAAAATGTTTGGTTGACTTTTTCTATTCTTAAGTAATTGTGATCTTTTAGTTTTCCTTGTCCCGAAACTAAATTGATTTATTAATAATATAAGATTATGATTATTTTTAAAAGATATAGGGATAAAAAAAACTTGTTTATAACAAGCTTTCTACGTTTTTAAATATCATTGCTAGCAAAATCCATGTAATTGATGGAGTATTGTCTTGTTACCTTTAAATCTTTTAAATAATTTTTTATCATGTATGTATTTTTTACAATAGTCTGATTTTGAACTTTTAATGAATTTGTATTTTTTGACGTTATAAGATCTGCTGTCTAATAATGGATTGTTTATAAAAATAATCCGACAGCATAAGACGATTTTATATAATTTTTGTTTTTTGTTATATAATTCCCATGTTTATGATTTATGAGAAATAGTAAAACAATAATGTAAATTGTTTAAAAAGCTTCGCCAATACGGAAATAAATTCCCCAATCTCCTTTTCCTAACGCAGCATCAAGTCCAACATTAAATTTCTCTGTTTTAAAAGCTCTATATCTGTAACCTATACCAGCTCCGGGATATAGATTCCAATTAAAATCTGCCGTATCAGAACCATAAATAGTAGCAATTCCTGCAAACCCTACGAGTCCCATTTTTTTATTAAAATTATAGCGATATTCACTTTGTAAAGCTATAAGCCCGTCACCACGATATTTTCCTTCTGAATATCCTCTAATGTCTTCACCACCAATGGTGACTTGCTGTTCAAAAGCAATATTTCCTAATCCGAATTTTCCCGAAAAACGAGTGGCAAGTACATCATTTCCACTTCGCATTGGAAAATATTTATTGTATTCAGTTAATATCTTATTGGCATTCACATCATTTCCAAACCATTCCGGGTAAGTAATCCATCGCAATCTTATTTTATCACCTTTGGTAGGATAATAAACGGCGTTGCGGGTATCGTATAAGGTAATCAATTGTAAACCATTGGTGTGGGTAATAGAAGCTGGCTGTACATCATCTTCATATTTTGTGTTATAATGCGCATACGAATAGCCAATTCCTAAGTATAACGATTTTATTATTTTAAGCTGAAGACTTGTGTTTACGATTGTTGTTTTAGTTCCGTAATCATAAAAATCCGGCGCTTCGAGATCATCCATATAAAATTGTGAATTATGATCGCCTGTTACAAAAAACAATTGTGCACGCCATTTGTCTTCTTTAAAATAAAATTTATTAAACAAACTTATAAAATAAGATTTATTGGTGGTATAAACTGCAGACAACCCTGATAGAGATTTGGGAGAAATAGTATCTGTTTTATCTATTTTGTACATCATCATCGGGATTGCCCCAAACATAAAATCAAGTGTTCTATTGTAGTTGATATAAGGCATTACATTAAAATCAATATTTTTGGCGGGAGCAGGGGTTGCCGCACTATCTATTGGTTTATTTTGTGCAAATGCCAATAAACAGAACAGAAAGAATAGTAATGTAAATGAAATTCTTTGCATTTGAGATACTTTCAGAAGTTAATAGCTAAATCGCAAATTGATTTTTAATTTCATCTAAATTAAAGCCATTTTCCCTTTTTCAATAGTTGAAATTAATATAATACGTTTCATTTTATAATATGGAACGCATTCAATAATTTTCAAAATTGATTAAAAACCTTAAAGTTGTTTTATAAATTAAATGGAGTGTTTATCGTAACCACTTTTTCAAAACGACCATGATGACTAATCGAAACATTCTGAAATTTATTTAAAGCAATATTTAGCAAGTGCGGAATACCGTTATGGTCTTTATAAATTTCTTTTCTTTCAATTTCGGTGACATTATTTAAATCATGCAAATTTTGGGTTGCAATACTATGAATAATGTCTTTTGACAAAGTTGTTTTTGTAAAATAGGTGTTTTCACAACAAATAACCTGACCAAAAACGGCATTATTTTGTTGTGATAATATCTTGCAAACTAGTTTTTGGGGAATATATTCTCTAATTTTTGTCTGCCTGTTATAAACTTTATAAGCAGCTTCTTTCATGCTCCATAACGTCCAGACCATAATTTCAGGTTCAGGATTATGGGTTATAAGTAATTGCTCATCAATTGTAAAAAGTTTTTGAATAAAACCTTTGCGCTGCCAGTTGCTTTCATGACGTGATTGTTGTATGTCTATCACATCATTACCAATCATTTTGCGGCAAGTTTAGTTTCTATGATTTCTACGGCAGTTTTTACGTCAAGCATGCGTTCCATGTCTGTATTGTCGATTACAACATCAAAGGCTTCTTCAATATCAAGTACAATATCCACAAGGTTTGCCGAATTAATATTAAGATCATTAATAAAATCAGTTTTCTCTGTAAGATTATCATAAGCCTCTGTATTTGTGGTATATGGCTTTATAATTTCTTTTAGTTTTGCAATAAGTTCTTCTTTATTCATGATTGATTTTTAATTTTCAAATTTCTTAAATAGTATACAGGCATTTACATCTCCAAAACCAAAACTTGCTTTGGCAATTATGGTAAGATCTATATTTATTGTTTTCAAAGGTATTTTTGATGCATCTATCAGCGCTGTAATTTCGGGATGTAAATCTTCGCAATTTGTATTTCCAAACAAAAAACCTTCGTAAAGCTGTAAAACGGTCGCTACACTTTCGATGCTTCCTGCGGCACTCAGGCAATGTCCTGTCATGCTTTTCAGAGAGTTTATATACGGAAAGTTATTTCCATTTCGATTTAATGCTTTTGTCCAGTTTTCGATTTCCAGACTATCTTTTGTGGTGGCTGTAAGATGTCCGTTTATGGCATCAATTTCATTTGCAGAAATACCGGAACTCGTAATTGCAGTTGTAATGCATCGCTGTACGGCATCGCTGTTTGGCGCGGTCATGCTTCCGTTCCCTCTTTGTCCGCCAGAGTTTACGTTGCCGCCTAATATTTCGGCATAAATAGTTGCGCCCCGTTGTAAGGCACTTTCCAGATCTTCTATAACCAATGCTCCGGCACCACTGCCGGGAACAAAGCCTGCGGCCGTGGCACTCATTGGGCGGGAACCTTCTTCGGGATTATCATTAAATTTAGAACTGCATACTCTTAAAGCATCAAATCCGCCCCAAATATAAGGGCCGCTATCGCCCGTACTGCCTGCCAATATACGTTTTGCCTGTCCGGATCGAATACGGTCGTATGCCATTATAATAGCTTCAGTACCCGTTGAGCAGGCCGATGAATTTGTAGTAACCTGATTTCCAAGTCCTAGTTTACCGCCAAGATAAGCGCTAACACCACTGTTCATGGTTTGAGCCACAACAGTGCTTCCTAATCTTCGGGTTTGCAGTTCGTCTATTTTATAAATGCTTTCGCGAAATTTATCAATTCCCGAAGTTCCCGAGCCAAAAATAGTTCCGTTATCCCAATCGGGTTCATTGTTGTTTTCTATAGGTAATCCTGCATTTTTCCAGGCTTCTATGCCCGCAATAACACCGTACAAAATCCCAGTACTATTAAATCCGCGAAGTTCAAGCTCAGTAAAATAGTGTGATTTCAGTTCATCACTTATTTCCGGTTTACCCGCTATTTGGCAGGAAAACTGAAGCTCCTGCAATTGAACATCATGTTTTATACCCGAAATGCCCTTTTTTAGCGCATTAGTAAATGCAGGAATTCCAACCCCGTTTGGAGCCGCTACACCCAAGCCTGTTATGACAACTCGTTTACTCATAATTTTGTAGTAATCATTCCGGCTACAATGCCTTTGCAAACTTCTTGCCCGGCTTCGTTTTTCATCACAACATCACATTTAAGTTTACCAAACCTAAAGAATGTTTTTTGAGAAGTTACGGTTACTTTTTCATTGGGATAAACAGGTTTTAAAAATTGCATATCTGCTGATGTAAAAGCAACTACAGTATCTTTTTTTAAGTCATCCTTTAATAAAAATATTCCGAGGCAAACCATACCAATCTGCGCCATGGTTTCGGTTAAAATAACGCCTGGAGTTACAGGATTATCTTTAAAATGACCTTTGTAAAAATCTAAATCTTCTCTAAAAGTAAATGTTCCCGTTGCGCCATTTTCATCAACATGCAGTAATTCATCTACAAATAAAAATGGTTCGCTGTAGGGCAGTTGTGCTATAATATTGTTAAGTTCCATAATTGTTTTTCTAAATAATTACCATTGCAATAAAACACGCTGTGCCGAAAATCCAGGACCAAAACTAAGCATTAATCCTTTTTCTCCCGCTTGTGGTTTATTGTCCATAATACGCTCTAAAACATACAATACGGTTGCGCTGGACATATTGCCGTATTGCTTAAGGACTTCTTTTGTATCATCAATATTTTTGCCTAATCCTGAAAAAAGTGTCTCTACGGTTGTCACTATTTTTTTGCCTCCGGGATGAAATATCATATGATCCAGATCTTTAATTTCTAAATTGTTTTTTTTCAAAAATGGATGAATGATATCGTCAAAATGTGAAGCAATTGTGTCCGGAACTTCAATATCCAAAACCATTTGCAAACCTCCGTTAGTCAGTTTAAATCCCATCATATGTTCGGCATCATAAAAATGATACATTTCTTCAGCCAGTATTTCCGGGCCATTATCTTCTTCGTAAGATGACAAAAGACAGCAAGCTGCTCCATCACCAAAAATGGCTGCACTTACAATATTCGGCATCGAAAAATCATCGAGCTGAAATGTTGCTGTAGGCGATTCAACCGCAATTACTGCGGCGCGTTTTCCGGGATTGGCTTTTAGGAAATTTTTGGCATAAATTATTCCGGATATACCTGCAGCACAACCCATTTCTGTAACCGGCAATCGTACAATATCCTGTTTCAGTTTCATTTTATTGATAAGATAAGCGTCCAGCGAGGGAATCATGATTCCGGTACAGCTTACCGTTATAATATAATCAAGAGATTGTGGTTCCCAGCCTGCTTTTTCAAGTGCTTTTTCTAAAACCTGTTCTCCTAAAATAATAACCTCTCGACTGTAAATATCATTTTTATCTTCAAAAGATGTCGCTGTAAAAACTTCAACAGGATCCATTATCGAATAGCGTTTGTCTACAGCGGCGGCTTCAAATATTTTTTTTACTTTTTTTATAAAACGCTCTTCCTGTCCATCAAGCCATCCATCCAAATACGGAAGTATATCGGCTGTTGTTCTGGAATATTGTGGTAGTTGTTTTGCAACAGTAACTATTTTTACACTCATCTTTTAGTAATTATCCATTGGTAGCGAAAAGCCCATTTCCAACGTATGGTATAGTTTTTTAAACTTAGTTTTTTGGAGAATTCCTCCAGTTCATTTTTTTTAAATCCTCTTAAAATAGAAACCAGACCATCTTCACGAGACATTTTTTCTAAATTAAATACAGAACAAATTATTTCAAAAAGTCTGTAAGCCAATTTACTGCGGTGCAAATCGTTTATCACAACACCAATAGCAGCATTCTTATTAAAGATAGTAATAATATTTAATATTTGCTCATTAGAAAAATGATGAAGTGTAAGTGTACACAAAAGAATATCGTAATGAAGAGCTGCAAAATCTTCACTAAAAATATCGATACATTTATATTCAATATTCGGGTATGAATTTGAAAGTGTTTTGGCGTAATTGATAGTAAAAGCATTTGCATCTACACCAATGAGTTTAAAAGAGATATTGTTTTTTCGCCCGTAATTTGATAACATTCGCAGCATATCGCCATTACCACAACCAATATCTGCGATTGTTATGGTTTTTGAAATATCAGCTTTGTTTAATAATTTTTTTACGCCGTTAAGCGTGAGATTATTTCCTCCCAGGAATTGATTTATACGCGCAATTTGATCGAGCGCAGCCGTCAGCTCATTGCCCTGAAGCGAAAAATCGTCCATTATTTCGGCTTCCTGTGTTCTATATTTGGTATTTATGCTCATTATTCGATTGCTATAGGTTTGCCATGCGTTTGTTTTATTATTGCGGATAATAGTGCAGGCATTGAAGCTACTATTGCAACAAACACATTGGTGATTATTTTGTAGGTTAAAGTTTTTGCCAAAAACCGGCCCATAAGCAGTCTTTTTGCGAAATTCTTATTCCATTTTTTAATGTATTTTTTTTCTAATAATTCACGGGATGCTATCTTACCATTATGATAATCAAGTACTAATTCTGAAGCTATTTTGGCGCTGTGTATTGCCATTGCCATTCCGTTACCACACATCGGGTGAATAAGACCTGCCGTATCGCCAATCATTAAAATATGATTTTCTACAGGCAGTTTTTTATCAAAAGAAATTTGGCTTATCGTTAGTGGTTTTTCAAAAACGGGATTACTGTTTTCAAAAACGTTTTTAAGATGTTTGTTTTTATAAAGTACGTTTTGCTGGTAATCGTCTATGTTTTTATATTTTTTAAAAGTGACATAATCAGCGAGGTAACAAATGTTTATAACATTGTTTTCTACTTTTGAAACACCGCAATAACCGCCTTTAAAATTGTGTAAGCCCACAACATCATCTGGGAAATCTCCCGAAAAATGCGCTTTAACGGCTAACCATGGCGATTTTTTAGTGATAAAATCCCGGGATAAAACCTGATCTAAATTAGAACGTTTTCCAAAAGCACCCAATACTGTTTTTGATGCCAAGACTTGATTTTGAGTTGTAACTGTAAACGTATTATTGTGGAAAGAAACATAAGTAACTGTTTCATTGATAATGGTACAGCCGTTTTTTAATGCTTTTTGATATAGAAAATTGTCGAGTGCAAAACGACTTACGCCAAAACCGCCCAATGGGAGTGCTGTTTTTGCCATTTTGCCATTTTGTGTAGTAAACTCAAATTTAGAAATATTGGTTGGCTTCAATTGTAAAACATCAACACCAAGCCATAGAAGGTAGGGCAGAATTTCATTAGAAATATATTCACCGCATACTTTATGACGCGGATAATCGGATTTTTCGATAAGGGTTACTTTTAATCCTTTTTTTGATAAATGTATGGCTCCTGTCAAACCTGCAAGACCACCGCCTATAATTACTACATCCGGATTTGTTTTCATATATCCAATTTAGCAAAAAAATCTTAGAGATACTAATGATTTTTTATTATAAATAGGTTAATTTGGTAATGAAATGAAGTGCTTTTAAATTAATTTAGAGGTCTGTAAATCTTTATATTAAAGTATTAAATTATTCAGTTTTGAAATTACCATTATCCTATTATCTTAATCCCGATGTGCTTTTTTTAGCCAAAGATTTGCTTGGGAAAGTTCTCTATACGCAAGTTGATGGACAAATAACCGCAGGAATTATCGTTGAAACCGAAGCTTATTTTGGCGAAATAGACAAAGCCTCTCACGCTTATGGCGGCCGACGCACGAACCGAACCGAAATAATGTATAGTGAAGGCGGGGTTTCGTATGTGTATTTATGTTACGGAATTCATCATCTTTTTAATATTGTAACTTCTGTAAATGGCGAACCTCACGCGGTTTTAATTCGGGCAATTGAACCTTTAATTGGTCAGGAAATCATGGAATTGAGACGGGAAATGCCTGTTTCTAAAAGTGCTATTTCATCTGGTCCTGGTTCTGCGGCGAAGGCTTTGGGAATTGATAATTCTTTCAATAAAAAAGATTTAGGCGGCGAAGAAATCTGGGTAGAAGATCATGGCATTCAATATCCTGATGATGCTATCGTGTCTGGTCCGCGCGTAGGTGTTGCCTATGCGCAGGAAGATGCTTTTTTGCCCTGGAGATTTTTTGTAAAAGACAATAAATACGTTAGCAAGCCCAATAAAATCTAATTAAATGATAGAAACTTTGATTTATATTTTTTCTATTAAATAATTTTCGAATAAATTTCTGTTCTTTGCAACTTAGCATTTACTAAAGAAATGGTTAAAGCTGTCTTAAGCGATTAGCTTTAGAAGGCAATATTATTCTGGACATTGAGTTTAGACTAATTATCATATTTACGTTATGGACAACAAAAAGTTTATATTAAGTTTAAAAAAAGGTAATGAGGCTTCTTTCAGGGAAGCTTACTTAAAATACTACGATAAACTGATAAACATTGCCAGACGTTTTAATTTTACGGTTCTTACCCCGCAGGATTTTGTTCAGGAAACCTTTTTAAGATTATATGATAAAAGAGAATTACTGAACGAAGATGTTTTATTTGATAAACAACTGTTTGTAATATGCAAAAACATCATTATCAATCATCTTAACAGAGAAAATAAAATAATTCAGTTTGATCCTTCGCAATTTGAAATCGCAGAAGAAGAGATTGATACGGGAATTTTTGAAGAAAGAAGCGAAAAATTATATAATTTCATAAATCAGCTTCCGGAACAGCAACAAAAAATATTTACTTTACATAAACTGGAAAACCTTAGCTATAAGGAGATTGCAGCGATGACGGATCTTTCTGAAAAGACCATAGCCAATCATATTTATCTCGCCAGTAAATTTATTAGAAAAAAAATCGAAAACCATTAGGAACTTTTATGTTCTCGTTTGTTATATATAAAAATAGAACATAAGAAATGGAAATTGAGGCTTATAAAACAGATGTTACAACAAGGGAGGATGCAAGGTTCATTGTAGCACTTCTTCAATTTGTTATTTCTGATTGTATCATGAATTTTGATTTGGAAGATTCTAATCATATTCTAAGAATCGAAACCAACAGAGAAATTAAGGAAATGGTGTATGGTGTTTTTAATAAGCAGGGATTTTATTGTCAGAAACTTTAACGCTCAAAGACATGGATGAAAAAAAAATAGAAGAAGAATTAAAAAAAATCTGGGACGAAACTCCCAATTTACATTCTGATGCTGAAAAAGAGGCTTCGTGGGAGAGTTTTCAATCTAAAGCCTTTGCTCCAAAAAAGAAGGATTTTAAAATTTGGCGTTATGCAGCAGCAGCGGCAGTCATCATTTTCATGCTTATCGGAACCGGAATTTATTTTAGCAGAAGCCCTTTGCAGGAAAATGTTTATGCGGCTTCTAATGTAATTGAAAATACGACTTCAAAAATAAAAACTGTTTTCCTGCCGGATAGTTCAAAAGTAGAATTAAGCCCAAATTCTAAAATTGTATATGCCAATAATTTTGAAAGTAACAGAAAAATTGAAATTCACGGAGAAGCTTATTTTAAAGTAAAAAAAGATAAAAAACATCCTTTTCAGGTTTTTTGTAATGAAACCACAACAACTGTTTTAGGAACTTCTTTTACTGTAAAAGAATATACTAAAAACGGAGCCATTATAGCACTTTATGAAGGAAGCGTCCAGATGAATGTAAAAGGTCAGGATAAAAAATGGATACTGGAACCGGGCGACAAATTTACGTACGGAAACGAAATAGCAGCAGTGGCCGAATTTGACAGGTTTATTGATTTTGACAACGAAAAATTAACCGCATTAGGAACTTATATTGAGGAGAATTACGGTTATAAAATGGCAATTCCGCAGGAATATTACAACCAGCGAATTACAGTAAGAATAAACAAAAAAGAGGATTTAAAAACAATTGTTCAATTAATATCAGAAATGTATAACCTAAACTTCGAAGTAAATGACGAATTAAAAGAAATTACTTTTCAATAGAAAAGAAAAGGATGCACTAGCCGCGAAACTAAAAACATCCTCCTCATAGTCAGGATAGTATAAAACTATTCCATTTAATAATATTCAAAAATACAAAAATTCATGAAGCATATAATTTCAGCGTGCTTTTTTTTATTCAGTTGTTGCATGTTTTCTCAAAACATAACTGTAACTGTTGACAAAACGGTAACCTTAAAAGAATTCTTTAAGCAAATTGAAAATCAAACCGATTTTAAATTTGCCTTTACCGATCAGGTTAATACAAGTCAAAAGTATTTTAATCAAAAAAACACCTTTAAAAATATCGAAATCAAAGAACTTATTAATGAACTTAATAAGAATGCTACGATTCAGTTTTCGATTGTAGGCAATAATATTTTCGTAAAGCAAAAAGCTTCTAAAACTAATACAGGCAGAATAAAAAAAAAGTTAACCGGTCAGGTACTTGACGATAACAATGAAACTGTTATTGGTGCAAATGTTTTTATTAAAGAACTGCAGACAGGTGCTACGACCGATAAAAACGGAATTTTTTCATTAGAATTGGATAAAGGAACTTACACCGTTGTGGTGAGCTATGTAGGTTTTAAAAATAAGGAAAAGCAAATTACAGTTTCTGATGATGAAAAAATAAATTTTAAAATGGAGTCCGACAGCCAGCAATTAGAACAGGTAATTATTACCAACACCAAAGCGGTTGATGTAAGAAATACGCAAATGAGTGTAAATAAGCTTACTATGGAAGAAATTAAGAGAATTCCATCTGCTATGGGTGAGCCGGATCCCTTAAAATCAATATTAACATTGCCGGGAGTTACAAATGCAGGAGAACTTTCTTCAGGTTTTAATGTTAGGGGAGGTGCTGCCGATCAGAATTTAATTCTTTTAGACGGAGCTCCTGTATATGGTGACTCTCATATGTTTGGTTTTTTCTCTGTTTTTAATGCAGATGCCATCAGCGGACTGGAGTTGTATAAAGGCGGAATTCCTTCTAAATTTGGAGGAAGAGTTTCCTCAGTTCTTGATGTTAGCCAGCAAACAGGAGATTTTGAAAACTACAAAGTAAACGGTGGTATTGGTTTGATATCAAGTCGTTTATTGGTTCAGGGACCTATCCAGAAAGAAAAAGGATCTTTTCTTATTGCCGGTCGTGCTTCTTATGCCCATTTATTTTTGAAGCTGTCTGATAATAGTAATTCTGCGATGTTTTATGACATTAATGCTAAATTAAATTATCGCCTTAGTGCCAATAATACGATTGCATTTTCGGGATATTTAGGAAATGATGTTTTCGATATAAACGATCGTTTTGGCAGCACTTATGGGAATACAATGGGAATATTAAACTGGAAACATAAATTTTCTGATAAAATAAATACCAATTTAGCCGTGTTCTACAGCGATTATAAATTTAATCTTGATATTTCTACGGAAAATTTCGAATGGAACAACACGATAAAAAGCTACGGTCTTAAATACGGATGGAATCATGCTGTAACAGAAAAATTGAAACTTAACTACGGAATTGACGGTCAGTATTACGATTTTAATCCGGGAACTGTACAGCCAACAAGCTCAGATTCGCAGTTTAATTACAAACAGTTTGATAAAAAATATGCTTTTGAATCGTCTGTTTATCTGGATTTTGAACATCAGCTTACAGAAAAATTAAATCTAAGATACGGGCTTCGTTATAGCATGTTTTATCGTTTAGGAGGTGAGACCATCAACACTTACGAAAACGGGCAGGCAGTAGTTTACAATCCGTTATATAATATTTATGAAGAAGGAACTCCAACCGGAAGTATTTCGTATAAAAGTGGCGCAACCATAAGTAAATTTGATAATCTGGAACCGCGTGCAGCATTGTCGTACGCTTTTAATGATAATACTTCGGTAAAAGCAAGTTACAACAGAATGGCGCAATACATTCATATTTTATCCAATACACAATCGCCATTGCCAATGAGCATCTGGACACCAAGCGGACCCTTTACAAAACCACAGCTTTTGGATCAATATGCTGTTGGATATTTTAAGAATTTTAAAGATGGAGATTATTCTCTTGAAACAGAATTGTTTTATAAAAATATCCAAAATCGTATTGATTATATTGATGGTGCCGATATATTGGCCAACAATAATATAGAACAGGTTATTTTGAATGGTAAAGCCAGATCGTATGGTTTGGAATTATTACTTAGAAAAAATACCGGTGATTTTACAGGTTGGGTTTCATACACATTATCAAGGGCAGAACAAAAAACTCCCGGCAGAACCCCAGGCGAACCGGGAATTGCAAATGGTGATTGGTATTTATCAGGATATGATAAAATGCATAATCTGAATATTGTAGGTAGTTATGAATACAATCCGAAATGGTCTTTTAATGCTAATTTCTCCTTACAATCAGGTCAGCCTGTAACGTATGCAAATGGGTATTATGAGTTTGGAGGAATCAATATTCCTAATTTTTCATTGAGAAATGAAAACAGACTGCCACTTTTTCATCACTTAGATCTGGCGGCAACCTATACGCCAAAACCGGATAAAAAGAAAGGCTGGCAAAGCTATTGGGTATTTAGCATCTATAATATTTACAATAGAAAAAATGCCGCTTCGATGACGTTTGCAACAAACGAAGATACGGGAGCGAATGAAACCAGAAGACTGTCTATTTTTGGAATAGTACCTGGTATTTCTTATAATTTTAAATTTTAATGAATATGCAAAGGTTTAAACAATATAATTTTAAAAGTAAAGCACTGACTTTATTTAGCCTGTTTCTCGTACTATTTTTTGCATCTTGTGAAGATGTCGTAACGCTTGATTTAGAAACGGGGGAAACAAGATTAGTGGTAGATGCAGAAATTATTTGGCTAAAAGGAACAAACGGTAACGAGCAAACCATAAAAATTAGTAAAACGGCTCCTTATTATAATAATACAACGCCAAAAGTTTCAGGCGCTCAAGTACGAATTGAAAATACTAATGGTGATGTTTTTACCTTCAATGAGACAGAAGCGGGCTTGTATGTATGCACTAATTTTGTTCCTGTTATTGGCATGGATTACACTTTGTATGTTACGGCAGAAGGGCAAAGTTTTACGGCTGTTGAAAAGTTGACTTCGGTAACACCAATTGATCGTGTAGAACAAGAGATGGTTCCTGATTTTGGAGGCGAAGATGTAATTGAAGTTACCTATTATTATAAAGATCCGGCTGATGCAGTCAATTATTATCTTACAGATTATAAAACAGAATCTTTAATTTTTCCGGAATATGAACTAACAGACGATGAATTATTTAACGGAAATGAAATAAACACAAGATTTTCGAATGAAGATAAACTGAAGACCGGGCATACGATTGAAATTACACATCGCGGTATTTCTAAAAACTTCTATAATTACATGAATTTAATTTTAGAAGTATACGGTGGAAGTCCATTTTCTATTCCTCCCGGTAACATCAGAGGTAATATTATAAATACAAATGATGTCAATAATTATGCTTTTGGTTATTTCAGGCTTTGTGAAGCAGATAAAGTAGATTATTTGGTGCAATAAAAATTAGGTTGTTAAAATTGATTTGTAATTACATCTGGCATATAAAACAATTTATGTCAGGTGTTTTTTTTTAATTCATTTTCTAAAAACTAAAACCTCCAAAATTATTGATTTTGGAGGTTTTCAGGTTTTATAAATCAGGTTTTGATTAATATTATTTCATCAGACTAATATTGGTCATACCACCGTCTGAAAGGATTTCGGTACCCACTATAAAAGCCGAATCATCTGATGCCAAAAATACAGCAGCGTTTCCAATATCAGATGGAAGTCCTTGTCGGCCAACAGGCGTAATATCGATCCAGATTTGTTTTACCTGCTCTAATTGTTCCTGCGGTACCAATTTTCCAAAAACGGGTGTATCAATAGAACCCGGAGAAAGTGTATTGACACGTATTTTTCTCGGCAGCAAATCCAGCGATAAACCTTTGGCCAAAGATATAATGGCCGCTTTTGCCGCCGCATAAATAGCCATTCCGGGAGCAGCGCGATGTGCAGCACTTGAACCAATAAGTATGACAGAAGCACCATCGTTTAAATACGGAAGTACTTTTTGTACTGTAAAATAAGCACTTTTCAAATTCAGGTCCATATAGCTGTCATAGCTTTCTTCTGTAACTTCGTTTATGGTTCCCATAGGAACACCATCTACAACTCCGCCTGCATTTACAACCAAAGCATCAATTTTTCCGAACTTTTCAGCTGTTTTTTTGAATACATTTTCCAAATCATCACTGTTAGTGACATCACCTTTAATTGCTATAAAATCTTTGCCTAAAGCATTTACGGCAACATCCAGCGTTTTTTCATTTCTTCCGGTAATTGTACCAACGGCACCTGCGTTTTTAAATGCTTCTGCAATACCAAATCCAATACCGCTATTACCGCCTGTAACTACCGTTACTTTATTTTTTAATTTGATCATTTTCTTTTAATCTTGAATATTTAATTATTAATAATTGAGGAAGATTTATACACCGTAAATACCTCCGGAAACGGAAATTTTTTCTCCTGTAATCCAACCAGCATCATCAGAAGCAAGAAATACAGCTACTTTTGCAATATCTTCCGGTTGTCCTGTGCGGCCAAGCGGTGTGTTGGCAACAAATTTTGTTTCGGCCTCACTGCCAATGAAACCTGCAGTATGCGAACCCTCAGTTTCTACAATGCCCGGTAAAATAGAATTAATGCGGATATTTCTTCCGCTGAATTCTTTAGACAAAGCAATCGTAATGGCATCTAAAGCTGCTTTTGTAGCAGAATAAACCGATCCTGTTGCAAGTGGTGTTTTACCGGCTTCAGAACTGATATTGATAATATTACCGCCTTTATCTCCAAATAATTTTAGAGAAGCCTGAATCGTTAGTAATGATCCCAAAACATTGATGTTGAATTGCTGATGAAAAGAGTCTGCAGAGAATTCTTCGATAGGGGCATATTGATAAATACCAGCATTATTTACCAAAATATCCAGGGTACCAAAAGCAGTTTTTGTTTCTTCGAATAATCTAGCTACTTCTGATTCTTTTGATACATCGGCTTTTACAGAAATAGCTGTTCCTCCATTATTTGTTATTGCTTTTACAACTTTTTCTGCATCTTCTTTGCTTGATGCATAATTGACAACAACTTTGGCACCTTCTGCCGCAAAATATTTAGCTATAGAAGCTCCAATTCCTTTTGATGCGCCTGTCACTATTGCTACTTTGTTTTTTAATTTATTCATGTTTTTATTTTTATGATTTTACAAAGGCAAATTTAGAGCAGATTAATTTATTTTAGTAACTTTGTAACTAAAAGTAACAGTAACCTTGAAGTAACAAAGTAACCTTATGGAGTGTAAAGTACCTGAAAAAGAGAAGCACAAAAAAGAGATGATGGCAGTCCAGGATTCAATGGATGTGCTTAGCGGAAAATGGAAAATTGCGATTATTTCCTCTGTTTGTTATTATAACAAAAGAAGATTTTCGGATATTTTGAATGATGTAGTAGGTATTTCAAACAAAATGCTGAGCAAAGAATTAAAAGAGCTTGAAGTAAACAAATTAATCAGGCGAACGGTTTTAGAAACGCAGCCAATAAGTGTTCAGTACGAGCTTACGGAACATGGCAAAACCCTGCAGACAATAATTAATAATCTGACAGAGTGGGGCATTGAACACCGAAAAAAGATAATTGAATAATAGAGATGTTATTAAAAAATAAACCAGACAAATAAAATAAATGTCTGGTTTATAAAGTATTGTTTTGTCTTTAGAATTAATTCAATACAGCATCATTTACATAAACGACATCTTCGTAGCAGGCGTTGTAAATATCTTTCAATTCTTCTACGCTGGTTACACGCGGATTAAAACCGGTGCATGGATCAATGAATGCGTTGTTTGCAATATAATCCAGGTTTTTATCCCAGTCTTCTTTTGAAATTCCGAATTCTTTTAGAGACGAAATATTATTCACTCTTTTTCTTAATCCTTCAATTGCCTGTGCCAATTCTTCGGCAGTTTGCAGTCCAATTACTTTTGCCAATGACGGAAATTTATTTGTAGCTACGCTATTATAACGAATAACATTTGGTAAAAATATCGCATTTGCGCATCCGTGTGGAATACCGTATAAAGCACCAACCTGATGAGATAATGAGTGAACAATTCCTAACCATGCATTATTAAAAGCCAAACCTCCCATAAAAGAAGCGTCGTGCATGTTTTGACGAGCCGTAATATTTGATGGATTTTTTACAGCTTCTTCCAGATTATCAAAAACAATTTCTAATCCGCCTTTTGCCAATACATCAGCAAAATTATCATCAATATTAGAAACGTAAGCTTCAACGCAATGTGTTAAAGCATCCAATCCTGTATTTGATGTAACATGAGCAGGCATAGACGCACAAATTTCGCCATCGATTATAGCAATATCCGGAGTTAATTCGTAAGATACAATTGGGTATTTAACCCCTTTTTCACGATCTGTAATTACCGCCAAACCAGTTGTTTCAGTACCAGTTCCGCTTGTAGAAGGAATTGCGATAAATTTAGCCTTGTTTCTTAATACCGGAACGCTGAAAGGTTTGATAAGCGAATCAAATTCAGTTTCAGGATGTTCGTAAAAAATCCACATTGTTTTGGCTGCATCAATAGCAGAACATCCACCAATACCTACGATCCAGTCTGGCTGAAACGCACGCATAGCTTCTGCACCTTTAAAACTTGTAGCAGATGACGGATCTTCTTCAACACCATCAAAAACAAAAGTTTCAATTCCTGCTTCTTTCAAAAAAGCCACAGCTTTATCAAGCGTTCCGCTTTTTTTCATAGAATTTCCGCCGGTTACAACAAAAGCTTTTTTACCTTTTATATTTTTTAATTCTTCAAGACTTCCCGGACCGTGGAAAACCTCTCCTGCAACAAATAATTTGCTCATCTTTAATAGTATTTAATTATTGATGCAAAGTTAGAGGTGCGGGCAGGGCAGGATGTTATACAAACAAGACTATGCGGTATAAATTTGAGCCAATTCCTGTTGCAATTCGGTTGGAGTTTCTTTTAGTTTTGCCTTTACAAATTTATTAAGTGCAGATGGAGAACTAAATCCAAGGTCGAATGCAATTTCCTTGTGAGACAGATCAGAAAACAATAATTGTCTTTTGATTTCGGTCAGGATGCGGTTATGAATTGCATTTATGGCCGTTTCTCCACAATGTTTTTTGGTTATTTCGTTGAGTTTTTTAGGAGTAATTGAAAGCTGAGAAGCATAATACTGTACCGTACGTTCGCTTCTGTATTGTTGGTTTAAGAGTTTCTTGAAACCAATATAAATATGTTGATTTGTTTTTTGATGCAATACAGGATGTTGTCCGTGAATAGATTCTATAAGTCCCAATAAAAAAACTTTAATGTAAAAACGGGCTTGTTCTTTTTTGACAAGACTTGGTTTATTGTAAATATTCTGGATACTTTTTACAAGCGTAATCGCTTCTTCAAATTCGTGGACAGGAAGCGCTGTACAATTAAGATTGGCAGAAAGATTTACATTATAAGGACTTAATTCATTCTTTAATATATCGGAACAAAATAATACTTCTTCAAATAAAATTATTTTACCGGTTAAATCTTTACTGAAATTAGAGATAAAGCAAATTTGCTCCGGAAAAATGATAGAAATTTTTCCTGCTTTTAGAAAATGAATTTTGTCTTCAATCTGAACATCAACTTTTCCTGTTTCTACAATAATAATCAAAAAATGATCATTTTTGTGAGGCTGCTGATAGTTTTCAATATGTTTTTTGTCTAAATCAAAAACGCGGAAAGATAAATTTTTGTCTTCTGCTTTTTCAATAATTTTTTTGATCTCTGACCTTTTTATATTCATTTTAAAAATTGCTGTTTTGGCAAATTTACGCAAACTTATTCAGGTCATGCGGAATGTTGACTCAAAAACTATTCAATAGGTTACCATTATACTTTAATAATCAAAAAGAAATTTATTGCAAATCAAAGATTTACATGATGAAATATTCATCATTTTTTTGTTGATGTGAATGGAATTTTATTGCCATAATTTTTACAGATTTGATTTAAATTGTCTGTTTTTCCTCAGATTTCGGGTCAGTTCGCTTTATTTTTCGTACCTTAAAATCAAATTAATAAAAAAGATGATGACAAAATTAAGAATTTCATTGATCAATATTCACGGACTTTTGAAAGGCTCAGGTCTTGAGATTGGCAGAGATGCTGATAATGGAGGACAAACTAAATATGTATACGAACTTGCCGAATTTTTATCCCAACATGCAGATGTAGAGCATGTTGATTTATTTACAAGATTGATTGATGATCGCAGTCTTTCTCCAGAATATGCAGTACCTATTGAAGTAGTAAATGAAAAATTGACCATAAGGCGAATTCCCTTTTTAGGGAAAAAATACAAACCGAAAGAACAATTATGGGAAGGTCTTGACACTTTTGTAAACGGAATTGTTCAGCATATTAAAGTTCATGACATATTTCCCAACTGGATTCATTCGCATTACGGAGATGCGGGTTATGTGGCCAGCGAATTATCGATAATCTTAAATATTCCTTTTGCTCATACCGGACACTCTTTAGGTTTTCATAAAAAGAAAAAATTGCTGGAAAGCGGGATAGACGAACAGGAACTCGAAAAGAAATTTAAGTTTAAAGCCAGAATTGCCGCAGAAGAAAGAACACTCGAACTATCAGAATTTATTGTTACTTCGACAGAGCAGGAAATTGAAACTTATAAACCGTATAAAAATTTTGATTTAGCCAAGTACCACGCCATTTCTCCCGGTATCGATACCAGAAAATTTGTTCCCTATTATCATCTCGAACAGGATTTAGATAAGCAAATGGAAGAAGAACAAAGAAAATATTGGGTTGCAGAAACCATTTCTAAGTTTCTTATAAATCCCCACAAACCCTTTATTTTGGCACTTTCAAGGCCAGATCGCCATAAAAACCTTCATACACTTATTGAAGTTTATGGCAAAGACAAAGAACTGCAAAGCATCGCTAATCTGGTCATTTTTGCAGGTATAAGAAAAGATATTTCACAAATGCCGGAATCAGAAAAAGATGTATTAACAGATTTACTGCTGTTAATGGATAAGTATGATTTATACGGGAAAATGGCAATTCCGAAAAAGCATGATGTAGAAAATGAGGTTTCGATTATTTACCGTTATGCGGCCGAAAAAAGAGGTGTTTTTGTCAATCTGACGCTGCACGAAAATTTCGGTTTAACCGTAATAGAATCAGCTAGTTCTGGTTTGCCTGTTGTGGTTACCAAAAACGGAGGGCCATCTGAAATTATTCCGACCTGCCAAAACGGAATATTGGTAGATCCTTTAGATGTAAATGAAATTAAAAAAGCGGTGCGAAATATATTAACCGATGAAAATCAATGGAAATATTATTCGAATAACGGAGCTATTAATATTCAAAAACATTACAGTTGGTTAAGTCATGTAAACCAATATGTTGAATTAATTAATGAGAATCTGACGCTTTCATCTGGTTCCGGTATTAAAAACAGGCACTATCCAAATATCAATATTGAGCGGTTAAAAAGAAAAGTCGAAAACTTATTGGTTTCGGATATTGACGGAACGCTGATTGAACCCAAATTAAATAATCCGGGTTTAAAAGAATTAAAAGTGCATTTAGTAAATCGTACCAATAAAATGGCTTTTGCCCTGGCATCCGGACGAAATTTGGCGCTGGTTAAAAAGGTGATTGATGAAGAACAATTTCCGTTACCGGATTTTATTATCTGTTCTGTTGGAACCGAAATTTATTATACAAATGGTACGGATTACATTTTAGATAAAGGCTGGGCGACTTTTTTATCAGGAAGATGGAAAAGAGATGATATTGAAAATCGTTTAAAAGCAATTCCGTGGATGAAACTTCAGGAAGATGAAGCTCAAAATCCTTTTAAGATCTCTTATTATTATGATAAAGAAAAATACGATCACGAGGAGTTAGTCAAAGCTTTAGGAAAAGGATGGTATAAAATAAACATTATTCCGAGTCACGGACAATTTCTGGATTTTATTCCCAAAAGGGCTTCAAAAGGAAACGCAATTAAATTTTTATGCCGTAAATGGGCAATTCCTTTGTCTAACGTAATTGCGGCAGGTGATTCAGGAAATGATATCGACATGTTTAGAGGTGCAATAAAAGGAATTATTGTGGGAAACAGAAGTATGGAATTAGATCATTATGAAACAACCAAAAGTATTTTTGTGGCAAAAAGTTCAGCATCTTTAGGGATTTTAGAAGGATTAAAACATTATAAAATAATAAAATAATATGTATTCAGGTTCAGGTTTTAGCAGTTGGGAAATAGGCGATGTTGATGTTTTTATTGATGAAAACGGACTTCATCATTTGTTTCATTTGATTATTCCTAATCACGATTATATCGCACATGCCGTATCGCGTGATGGTCTTTCCTGGAAAAGAGTAAAAAATGCTTTGTGGGTTGGAGATCCCGGAGAATGGGATGACGATATGTTGTGGACGATGCATGTAAGTAAAAACACCGCGGGAGAAGGTTATGAAATGTATTATACAGGATTAAAGCGCAAGGATAAAGGAATAATGCAAAAAGTAGGAAGGGCAGTTTCTCCGGATTTAATTCATTGGACGAAAGAAAACGAATATGGTCTTCCCTTAAAAAGTCAGGCACCTTATTATGAAAGTTCGGCCAATAATCCCCGCGAATGGATTAGTTTTAGAGATCCGTATAAGTATGAATTTGAGGGAGAAGATTATTTGCTAATTTGCGCCAGAAGTGCCATCGGACCAACTTACAGAAGGGGATGTATTGGTGTAGCAAAAAGAGAAGCGACTGGTTTTGTGCTTCAAAAGCCGTTGCATGTTCCGTATGTATATGATGACGTGGAATGCCCTTGTGTAGTCGAAATAAAAGGAATGCATTATTTATTGGGTTCGATTCGCGAAGATATTAAAGTTCGTTATTGGTTTTCTCCTGATTTTAAGGGAGAATATCATGCTTTTCATAATAATGTGCTAATGCCACAAGGCAATTATGCCGCAAGAATTGTAAAAGAAGGCGATTATTTTTTGATTTACAATTTTTATTTTGTGGGTGGAAATGTCAACACACATCGCGTAATTCCGCCACCAAAACAATTAGATGTTGATACCAGCGGCAGACTTTTATTAAAAACCTATCACCATTGGGAAACGATTTATCAGAGAACAATTGCACAAAAGAATTTACCAATTCCGGTGCCTATTTTAGGAAATCCATCTGCAAATTTTGTTTTGGAACATGAAAATAAATGGCGTTTTGGATGCCGAAGCGGTTATGAAGTTTTTTGTTTTGAAAAACCATCCAATGATTTTGTGTGGGAAGGAACGCTGGCGGTTGAAGGAATGGGAAAAACAGGCTTTGTAATTGAGTGTGATGAAGAAGGAACTGCCTATTATGTTTCGATTGATTTTGTAAATGGTTTTGTTCAGTTTCGAGCGTGGGGATTTAATGAAAAAGACGTCAAAAACAATTTTATCTTCGAAAATATTCAAACCAATCAATTTGAAATTATCGATAAAAAAGAAATCTATTTTAAAATAATCCGTCACGGAAATTACTATGAAGTATCTATCAATGAAGTCGTTAAATTAACTTTATTGGATTTTAAATACAGCGAAGGAAAAATAGGGGTCTATGTTTGTTCTGCTATTGTGTCCTTAAATGATTCAAAGATTCACGTAATTCCGGAACCAGAAAATGAATACGCAACTTCAGATCCAAATAAAGCTTTTGATGAATATTTGAAGAAATCGCATTAAGAAGGAAGAGAATAGAAGCAAAAGAATAGAGGAAAGAGAATAGAGAATAGAAGCAAGAGAATAGAGGCAAGAGGATAGAAGAAAGAAAGAGAGATGAATATAGCCCAAGGTTTCAACCTTGGGGGACATGCATAATAAAAATGCATTATGTCCCAACGGTTGAAACCGTTGGCAATGTTTACAAGTAAAATAAATTATGGCTTTTACGAATTTGCATGAATTGATTTTAAGATTAACAATTAAAAAATTAGTGCAAATTCGTGAAATCCGTGTTTAAATGTTATTATTAAGTTGTAAAATGTTTCCGAAAGCTGCTGCGGCTTTGTGAACCTGAATAACCCAGTCATCAGCGGCATTGTCATCTGCACCGTCTGAAATATATTTTAAGCACAAAAACGGAATATTTTCTTTCATGGCAATCATGGCAAGGGCGTAAGCTTCCATATCTACCACATCGTATATTTTGGTGGCATGACCCATCTCAAAACTATCACCTGTTCCACAAATACCTATTTGCAGGTTATCCATTGCCAAACCATAGTCAAGAATTACTGGCAAATTTGAAAGAGGAGTTTCATATTGTGCAAATCCCAAACCTCTCACATCCATATCTCTTTGCACAAATTTAGTACAGCAAATAATGTCGCCTTTTTGAAAAGAATTGCTTCCTGCTGATCCAAGATTAACGATTAAAGATGGTTTTTTATTTTGAATAGCTTTGGTTAATTCATAAGCTGCATTTACTTTTCCGATTCCGGTAATGAGCGTATTTTGACCAACGAAAACATCTGCCGCTTCAGATTCTAATGCAAATGAGAATAATACATCTTTTAATGGAAAAGATAATTCGGGTGTAATTTTTATCATTAAATAAATTTATTTTTCAATATGCAAAGATGCTCATTTCAACTAAATAATAGGTTATAGAAACAAAGGATTTATGTCAATTGTTTATTGTTCAGAAAAGAGATCGTACAATGCGTAATACTTTATTTATTGTTAAAAATTAAAAAAAACAGTTTTAAACTATATTAATTCGATAGAATTTATATATATTTGCAGAGTAGAAAATTTCTACATGACTTATCCAGAAAGACTGAGGGAATAGGCCCGATGATGTCTTAGCAACCTGTTGCCAAATAAGGTGCTAAATCCTTCCGCTACGGCGGACAGATAAGAAAGATTTCGTTTAGTAAATCTGAATAAGCTCATCAATATTAAACTTTTTTATTCATCAAAATGAAAGCTGAGCTATTATTATACGCCAATTTAAAAGAAACCAATCTGCTATTTCAGGAAAACAAATCTTTAGTTTTTCGAATGCAAAGCAGGTAATTTTTTCCAGTCTATTTCCCTTTATTGACGTTACGTTAGACCATTTCCAATTGGTCAGGGATAAGTATGTTCAATTTTAAACTAAATTATTATGAAATAGGATCAATCCCAAGACCTGTGGAGAAAGAAAAAAAATTACCGCAGAGAACGCTAAGTTTTTTATTCTTAGCTTTTATAAAAGACATCCCGAAGCTTCGGGGCGCAAAACTTTGTATTGATTTAGCTTTGCGAACTCTGTGCTTTTTAAGGCATTCTTAGATAAAAATCTTTGCGTTCTCTGCGGTAAAAAATCGGTTACAAAACCATAAAAAATCACTTTGGAAATTTGAAATCTTTGAAAGATTCAACCAGAAATAAAATATGTTAATTTAAAATGATAGGGAAATGAATGTTATTGAGAAGCAAGTAAAAACAAGCCAATTAGAAAAGTATTTTTCGAAATTTAGAGAAAATACAATAGGAGTAAATCACATTTTTGAATCCATTTATGGAAAACAAAATTTATTATATGCTGACTGGGTTGCCAGCGGAAGATTATATATTCCGATTGAAGATATAATGCTCAATAAAATAGGTCCGATGATTGCCAATACGCATTCATTTTCCAGTCAAACCGGAAAAGCTTCGACATATGCTTATCAACATGCCAGAGCACTAATTAAAAAACACGTTAACGCTAATGAATCTGATGTTTTGGTTACCACAGGAACCGGAATGACAGCGGCTTTATCTAAATTACAGCGTTATCTGGGTTTGCGTACTGCCGATAATAAATTGCATTCTAAAACTACGGATAAAATAGATAAACCAGTCGTTTTTATTACGCATATGGAACACCATTCTAATCAGGTTCCGTGGTATGAAACCAATGCCGATGTGGTCATTTTGCCTGCTGACAAAAACAATTTGGTAAACCCTGAAATTCTTGCTGAGAAAATAAAAAAATACGCAGACCGAAAACTGAAAATAGGTTCTTTTACCGCTTGCTCAAATGTATCCGGAATAATTACGCCTTATCATGAATTGGCAAAAATCATGCATCAAAACGGTGGTTTTTGTTTTGTTGATTTTGCAGCTTCAGCACCTTATGTAAAAATTGATATGCATCCCGAAGATCCTGAAGAACAATTGGATGCGATTTTCTTTTCTCCACATAAATTCCTGGGTGGTCCCGGAACCTGCGGGGTTTTGGTTTTTAATGAAAAATTATACAAAAGCAACATCCCCGATAATCCGGGCGGAGGAAACGTAAAATGGACAAATCCATCCGGAGGATACCAATACAGTGACATAATAGAAGTAAAAGAAGATGGCGGAACTCCGGGATTTTTGCAGGTAATAAGAACTGCTTTGGCTTTGGAACTAAAAGACCAAATGGAAGTAGAAAACATAAAAAACAGAGAAAAAGAATTGCTTGATCTTTGTTATGCAGCGTTTAGTAAAATTCCGGGTTTATCTATTTTGGGAGATATTACAACCGAAAGAATTGGCTGTGTTTCTTTTATAATCGAAAATATTCATTACAACTTGGTTGTGAGACTTTTAAATGACCGTTTCGGAATTCAGGTTCGTGGCGGTTGGTCCTGCGCCAGCACGTATGCGCATTATTTGTTTGATATTGACGAAGAAAAATCAAAAGAAATTACAAACGAATTGCTTCAGAAAAATCAAACCAATAAACCGGGTTGGGTTCGTTTATCCCTGCATCCAATCATGACAAATGAAGAACTTTTGTTTATTTGTGATGCTATACAGCAAGTTGCGCAAAATTATGAGGAATGGCAAAAGGATTACAAATACAATAGTTCTTCCAATGAATTTGAGAATGTTATAATTGGAGAAGATATTGAAAAAGAGGTACAAAAATGGTTTGAGCTTGGGTAATAAAAAAGTATTTTTTCAATAAATATTTAAAATCTCATTTCATTATCGAAATGGGATTTTTTTTTGCTGAAACCTGTTATCAGTTTAAAATAATTCCAATTGATTATTAGGGTTTGAAGGTTTGCTTTTTGGAGGTTTGGCATCACCAAAAATAGTTCTTCCGCCATATTTGTGCGATTCATCGCGTTCTCTTTGAATCAGGGCATCAAAGTTAGAATTGGGTGTAAAACTTTCTTCGGCTTTTCTTGAAATCTCAGATAATTTTTGAATGGCCTGTATTTTGTCACTATTTCCAATTTTAGCACGATTAATTGCCCTTTGCAAAGTATCAATTGTCTCATCATAAATTTTTACAGGAACAGGAAACGGATGTCCGTCTTTTCCGCCGTGAGCGAAAGAAAAACGCGCAGGATCTTCAAATCGGGTAGGAGTGCCGTAAATTATTTCGCTAACCAATGCTAACGATTGTAAAGCTCTTGGTCCCATTCCTTTTAAAAGCAATAATTCTTCAAAATCTTCCGGTTTATTTTCGTGGGTTGCCCACAACATTGCGCCCAATCTTTTCATATTTACATCTTCCATTCTCACATCGTGATGCGCAGGCATAGAAAGATGCTGCATTTCTTTCATGATTCTTGTTGGAGATTCTTTAGATAATTCTAAAATGCCTTCTCTGGATTTTGTAGCTGCCTCAGCCGTAAGATTTAAGATTGTGCCTTGATTTTCTCCATAAATAAAAGTATGCGGCTCATTTATAAAGGACTTTAAATCTTGTGAATGCCAATGATATCTTCTGGCAGTTTGCGAGTTAGGATTCATTCCTTGCTGAATAACCGCCCATTGTCCTTTATTATCAACGATAAAATTGTGCTGGTACAATTGAAATCCGTCCTGAATGGCCGTATTATCAACTTTGGCGGTTAGTCTGCTGCAATTGGCAAGATTATTTCCGTCAAGACCTGTTTTTTCGCCAACAAATAAAAGTTCCTGCGGAGTTAGCATCGAATGTTTGCCTTTGCCTCCGCAAATATATATTCCCAATTCTTTTGAATGCGGGTTTACTGATTTTTTTAAAGCTCCAAGTACAGAAGTTGTAATGCCCGATGAATGCCAATCCATGCCCATTACGGCACCAAAACTCTGAAACCAAAAAGGATTACTTAGTTTGCTTATTACTTCAGAAGTAGAAAATTCTAAAGCAATCGTTTCTACAATGGCAAAACCAAGTTTAGACATTCGTTCAGCAAGCCACAATGGAACATGCCCATAATGTAAAGGAAGATCTGCTGTGCCGGAACGTTTCATTTGATAAGATTTGGATTGCTGTAAAATTAGGTAAAATAGTTTAAAACGCTTATTTCAAAAAGAAATGATTGAGAATACATTAGCATATTTTCGTAAATAACAGATTGTTATCAGCAAAATAAAAACCGCCGGATTTTGTCCAGCGGTTTAGATTACTTTTTATAAAATTCCGATTTTTATATACAGATTTATCTATTTACATCATCTTCTGTATAGGTATCATCATCTTCAGGTTCGGCAGTAGTTGCATTATATTCATCCAAAGTTCTTCTGTCGGGATCATTATCCTTTTTTAAATCTTCATCCAGATACTGCGGTCTATTGGTGTTTTTTTGAAAATCGGGATCAATATTATCGTTATCATCCAGTCTGTGCTGAATTGGATGTTCATTAGCTTTCTCATTATATTGATCTCTTTTTCCAGAAGTATCTGCCTGATCTTTATTTAGTATAGTATCCTTGCTTTCCATGGTTTCAGATTTATTATTCTGATTATCTGATCTGTCGTTTCTGTGGTCTGAAGTATTCATAATAATAAGTTTATAGTTAATAATTACAAATCTAAAGACAACAAATAAGAATAAATTATACTTTTTCGATCTTTAATTGTATTATTATCAGTTGTTTAATTTGAAGTTGTATTTAAGAATTTATGGACATTTTGTAATTTTTGGCATGGAATAGTAGAATTTTTTCTCTTTCATTTTTATTTAATTTGATATATAAAATTACAGTGCTATACAATGTTCATTTTTTAACTAAAAATAACTTATTATGAAAATACCTAGAGAAATTATTAATGGGATTTATATATTTTTAGGAATCGCTGCTTTCTTTTTATTGCTGGAAGTTTTAAATCTTGCTCATCTATTTTATCTGCGTTTATTAAATGTACTTTTTATTTTTTATGGTGTAAACAGAACTTTAAAAATGAATCTTGCTGATGGTAAGAACAGTTTTGTTCCCAACGCAATTTCGGCTATGGTAACTTCTTTTACAGGAGTGGTTATTAGTATTATAGCATTGCTTATTTATAGTTATGCTAAAGGAGGAGACAAATACGTAAAATCATTATCTGAAGCGTTTATGTTTGGAGGCGAGCCATCGGTAGCAACATATTCTTTGTGTTTGTTTTTTGAGGGAACTGCTTCGTGCATAATTGTTACATTACTCCTAATGTTATATTGGAATAATAAATATAAAGCCGACTAAACTTCATAATTATAAAAACAACGAAACTTACTATAAATATAACCTGCATTGTAATTGCAGGTTTTTTTATTTTAAAAGAATCAAAACTGTTTCATTGTACTTTACATTTCGCTTCATTTTTAACTTAACACATAGTTCATGTTTAAATTAACTTGCAATTGTAAACTTGCGAGTTAAATAATATACAATGATTCGAGTATTACTAGTATTTTGTCTTTCTACAATTTATTCTTTTGGACAGCAGATAAAATTTGAAAACTTTACAACAAACCAGGGCTTATCAAATAATTCGGTACTTGATATAGAAAGCGATAAAGATGGCGGCTTGTGGATTGCAACCTGGGATGGTCTGAATTATTTTGATGGTTACAGCTTTAAGATTTTTAAAAACAATTTTAAAGATCATAAAACAGTTTCAAGTAATTATATTACAAAATTACAAAAAGATGCCCTGGGACGAATCTGGCTCATTACAAAAGAAGGTAATGTAAACCAATACCTTGGAAATGATGAGTTTGCAGCATTTAAGTTTAAAAGTACTCCAAAAGGGATTCATTTATCTCAAAAAGGAAATATAGTAGTAGAAACAAGTACAGCTTATTATGAATTTAAAAATAATTCCTTTGTCGAAATTCCTCAAAATAATGTACAAAGAACAGATTTTGAAAACTTAAAAAGTATTTTGCTTAGAAAATATCCTAAACTTATTATCAACGATATTTTAAAAGATAAGTTGGGAAATATATGGTTTGCTACTCGTGAAAACGGATTGTATATCATTACAAATGAATCTAATGAAAATAATATAGAACATTTTACCTCTGATTTGTATGCACCATATTCTTTCACAAATAATGAAATAGAAACACTTCATGAGGATGATTTTGGAAATATCTGGTTAGGACAAAAAGATGGTGGTTTGAGTATGGCATTTACCGGTTCTGAAAAAATAAATTCTGTTATGCCGCATCCTATAAAAGAACCTAATCTGCCGGATGAAACAATAAGAGCAGTTACCAAAGACAGTAAAGGAAAAATCTGGTTGGGTTATTATACAAGAGGACTTTATTGCTACAACGACAGAAGCCACTTATATGAAAAATTTAAAATAGACAAAGCTGCTTCAAGTCCGGATTGGGAACGAATAAGAACTTTGTTTACATCAAGCGATGGAACAGTCTGGGCCGGAACTTACAAAGGAATTTTACGTATTTCTGATACTAAATGTACCAGCTATGAAACAAGCAATATCAAAGGGATGCCTGTTAACAGATGTTATTCTATGTTTGAAGATCAAAACAAACAGCTTTGGATGGGATGTTGGGGAGGTTTGGCCAAATTTAATTTGACAACAGGAAAGTTTGAAACATTTAAGGGCCAGGAATTATTAAATAAATACAATATAAGATGCGTTAAAAAAAACAATCAAAACCTTATACTCGCAACAGAAAATAATGGAGTAATTGTATTTAATTTAACGACGAGCGCTTTAAAAAAAATCACTACCAAAGATGGAATTTTAGGCAATAGTGTCTATTCTGTTTTTGTAGATAATGAATCAGATAATTACTGGATTGCTTCTTTGGGAGGTATAACCGTTTTTAATAAAAAAACCGGCGTAATAAAAAACATTACAGAGTCTGAAGGATTGCCAAGTCATATGGTTTACGGACTTATTGATAATGGAAATAAAATTTGGGTTAGCACTACAAAAGGACTTGCTTCTATTGACAAGAAAAAATACACCGTAACTTCTTATAACCCTGATCACGGCTGGCAGGCACCCGAATTTTCTGAAGGGGCCTATCATCAGGATTCAAAAGGAAATTTATTTTTTGGAGGCATAAACGGACTTAATTATTTTAATCCCGGAACGATTCACACCGAAAATTCAAAAGCACGAGTAAAATTGAAAATCGATGGTAATGAAAATTATCCGGCAGAAATAGAAAAAAGTTTTAGTGATAATGAATTGGAAATTGAAATAATACCAATACTATTTCCAAAAGCCAAAAGAAGTGATATTTATTACAAACTCGAAGGAAATGATGAGGAATGGATTCCTTTGGGTGCTAACAATAAAATAGAATATACTGATTTATCTTCCGGAGATTATGTCTTTATGATAAAACAGGGCAAAAACGGAATTCCTGAACCTGCATTTTTTACGCTTCACATTACCGAAGCATTTTACGAATCGGCATTGTTTTATATCCTGTTATCAGGTTTTATATTGCTCGTTTGTGTAATAGTAATTTATGTTAAAAATAAAAGAGCACTTGTCGAGCAAAAATATCTGGAAGAACTTGTAAAAGCGCGTACTAATGTTATTGAAAAACAGAAAAAAAACCTGGAAGAAATTAATGCAGAACTGGATAAAAAAAATAAAAAAATAGAAGAACAAAAAGAGAAACTTTTGATTCTGCACAGTAATTTTAAAAATGAAAATTTTGAAATTGAAAAGTTTAAAACCTTTATGCTGGCAGAATTTCAGGATCCGATAGCGAGAATAATTGAAATCTCGAGTTCGTTTAAAAAGGATACAGAAACCCAGCGCGCCCTAATGTCACAATCCGGCAAATTGATGAACCTTATTTCTGAATGGAATTACCTCGAACATGTTAAAGAACTTGGCCCAATAAAAAAAACTGCTACAGATTTGTTTCCTGTTTTAAAAAATAATGTCGAAAAACTAAAGAAAGAGCTGCAGCTTCATCAGGTAAATTTTAATTGTGAAATAGACAAAACAGATTGTTTTGCCATTATTGATGTATTGCGTTTAAAACTGGCATTGCAGTATTTTTTCAATGATTTCTGCAAATATTCAGACAGAGACAGCACTTTAAGTATTGCAATCACGTATGAAAATAATTTTTTAAAAATTAACGCGGTTTCTGATAGTGTTATATTAAAAAACAACTGGCAAAATATCGTGCATTATAGTCCTTATTTTAGAGCTTTACAGGTTTTAATACAAGATTTGGAAGGCGAATTGATTCCATCTTCAGAAGAACAATTTCAAACCACAATCTTAATTCCGATAGAGGTTGTTGATCCTGAAACCAATTTTAAAGAAACAATTTCCTGGAAAAATTTTAATTATGAAGATCAGTTTTCTTCAGATAAAAAATGTCTTTTGGTTTTTGGCGATCCATTTAATAATGCGGCCGCAAATCAGGTTTTGGAAAGCGAAAATTACAACCTGATTTTTGAAAGTTCTGTTTCTAATTTAAATGCAATCACAAAACAGATCGATATAGCCGCTTTGGTTTTTTATCAGGTAGCATTCTCCAATGACCTGATTCATTTTTTAAAAACAAACAAAGGAAATACCAATATAAAAATCCCCATGATTTATATCTCAGAAGATATTAATTATGAACTAGACGAACAATTATTGGAAATAGGTATCGATACACATATTAAATTGCCGGCGCGAGCATCATTTATCAGAAAGAAAATTGATAGCCTGATCAATCAAAATGCAGAGCCTTTGCGAGAATATAAAATTCAGCAAAAAATATTTGAGATTCTCACGGAAGACAATGAACATATTACACCAAATGAAAAACTTTTAAAAAGAGCTTTGGAAATAATTAAGGAGGAATTACAAAATCCTTCTTTTAATGTAGAAATGCTTGTGGAGCAATTGGGAATTTCGAGGGTAAAATGCTATCGTTTGTTTAAAGAAACACTAAATCAGTCTCCTTTGGATATATTAATGTCGCTTCGATTGCAAAAAGCAGAAGTTTTGCTAAAAACGAAAAGACTGAACATATCTGAGATTAGTTTTGAGTGCGGATACAACGATCCGAAATACTTTGGACGTTCCTTTAAAAAGTATTTTGGCAAAAGTCCGAAGGAATATAAAGAATATAGCACGTAGTTTTTTGTTAGGACTGCATTTACAGAAAGTTAGCCCAATGTTAATGAACAAAAATTACCCTTTTTTGCCGTTAAATCTATCCTAAATTGCATTAAAAGTCCACTTTTGAAATACAAAAGTCCTCCTATTGCCGGGATCCATAAAATACTTTTGGCGAAACTAAAAAAGTATTTAAATGAAAAAAGTTTACGCATTGTTAATTCTTGCCTTAGGATGTATGTCATACTCCCATGCGCAGGTATCAGTATCAGGAATCGTAGTTTCTGATCTTGAAAAAGTACCCGTACCGGGAGTCTCTGTTTATATTAAAGGAGAACCAAAAGGCGCTGTTACGACAGATTTTGACGGAAATTTTAAAATTAAAGCACAACAAAATGATGGTGTTTTAGTTTTTTCTTATGTAGGATTTAAAACAAAAGAAGTTTCTTATTCTGGCAGCCAAAAATTGACTGTTGGTCTTACTGAAGAAGTTAGTACTTTAAATGAAGTAGTAGTTGTAGGTTACGGTTCTCAAAAAAGATCTGATGTAACCGGTGCTATCGCTTCTGTAAAAAGTGAAAATTTTAACAAAGGAGTGGTGGCCAATGCCGGACAATTGATTCAGGGAAAAGTTTCCGGGGTTAACGTTGTTGGGGCAAGTGGTGAGCCGGGCGCTTCACAAGATATCATTATTCGTGGAGTTGGAAGTTTACGCTCCGGAACAACACCGCTTTATGTAGTAGACGGTTTTGCTTTGGATAACACAAACAATGGAGTTGCTTCAAATCCTTTAAACTTTATCAATCCGCAGGATATTGAAAGTATCGAGGTACTTAAAGATGCATCTGCTTCGGCTATTTACGGTTCAAGAGCTGCAAATGGAGTAATTGTAATTACAACTAAAAAAGGAGCGAAAGGACAAACTAAAATAAACCTTTCTGTGAGTACCGGATTTTCAACATTGGCTAATAAAGTTGATGTTTTTAGTGCCGATGAATTTAGAAAACAAGTTGTTGCTGTAAACGGAAATTTACAAGACGGCGGAGCAAATACAGACTGGCAGGATGAATTAACCAGAACGGGAGTTTCTCAAAACGTTAATTTCTCAATGAGCGGAGGAACAGATAAATCAACTTATGCAGCCTCTGTAGGAGTAGACAATCAGGAAGGTGTTTTACAAAATAGTGATTTAAAACGCTATTCGGGACGTTTAAATTTAAACCAAAAAGCATTTGATGACAAGTTTAATGTTGCTTTTAACATGACAGCAACAAAACTTGAAAATTCAAGACCAGATGCCAGAAGTGTAGTGGGCAGCATGTTGACAATGAACCCAACTGATGCAATTTCTGTGAATGGAGAACCAAATGTTAACTTAAGTAATGATGCTGTAAATCCTTTAATCAGTCAGAGAATTTATTCTGATGAAACAAACAACAATCGTATTTTGGCTAATATCGCGCCATCTTATGAGTTTATAAAAGGATTAACCTATAAATTTAATCTTGGTGTTGATTATTCTATGTCTGAAAGAGACATACAAGTTTTGCCATATACTTCGGCAACTAATACAACCGAAAGTACTTTGAACAATATTACAACTACTAATAATAATATCTTATACGAAAATACACTGACGTATAATTTTAGTAAAGATGTTCATAGTTTTACAGTTTTGGCGGGTCAGTCTTACCAGAAAATACAAGTAAACCAAAAGAATTACGACTTTAAGGGATTCCCTGATAATGGTGTTGAACCAAAAAATCAAATAGAAGCAGCTACTGAGCTTAGAACCAAGTCTTCATCTGCGGTAGAAAATGAGCTTCAGTCTTTCTTTGGAAGATTAAATTATGGCTATGACAACAAATATTTGCTTACCGCAACGATGCGTGCCGACGGTTCTTCTAAATTTGGTAAAAATAACAGATATGGATATTTTCCATCTGTTGCCTTAGGCTGGAACATTACGAATGAAGATTTTTTAAAAGAATCTGAAATTCTTAACAATCTTAAGTTAAGAGCAAGCTGGGGTCAGACAGGTTCTCAGGAGATTCCTTCTAAAATTACAAAAGCAAGTTACACAGAAAGCAACAGCGGATATGATACTTATCCATTAGACCCATCTGCTACAGATTTAGCCGGATATCCTTATGGTTCAATCTACACACGTTTAGCCAATCCTAATATTCAATGGGAGGTTTCAACACAAACCAATATTGGTTTAGATTTTAGTTTATTAAATAACAGATTATCAGGTACTGTTGATTATTTCAACAAAGTTTCAGAGAATATTTTATTAGAAGTAGCGCCGGTAGATCCAATTCAGCCTACATCAAAATATTGGACAAACATTCCTAATATGGAAATCAAAAATAGCGGTATTGAGGTTGCTTTGGATTACAGCAGCGACAAAAGCAAAGATTTCTCATATAGCATTGGTGGAAATATCTCTTTTACAAACAACAAAGTAGAAAATTCACCTTATCAAATTTTAACTACAGGAGGAGCGCAGGGAGGCGGACAATCTGGAGCAACGATAAACGGTGTGTTAAACGGACAGCCAATTGGTTCTTTTTATATGCTTGAATTTACCGGAATTGGCGCTGATGGTTTAAACCAATTTAAAGATACAAATAACGATGGTAAGATTCTGGACAATGACCGTATCGTTGCAGGAAGTGCTTTACCGGATTATATTTATGCGTTTTATTTGAATTTGAAATATAAGAATTTTGATTTTGGAGCTAATTTTAACGGAGCTCAGGGAAATAAAATCTACAACCACGTTGCAATGTCTTCATTCAACAGAGGAAGTTTGGCAAATTCTTTTAATACTACAGACAGAGCTTCTCAATATTTAAACGAAGCATCTACGAATTCAAATACAGTTTCTACAAGATATTTAGAAGATGGAAGTTTCTTAAGATTAAATAATGCAACTCTGGGTTACAATTTAAGCCCAAAAACAATCGGACTTGATAATATAATGGACAACATTCGTCTTTCGGTTACAGGACAAAACTTATTTGTAATCACAAAATACAGTGGTTATGATCCTGAAATTAATACTGGAACTTCAGTAGGCGAAATTCAGTCTTTTGGAATTGATTATTTCAGTTACCCAAGAAGCAGAACTATTGTATTTGGCTTAAACGCAGCATTTTAATCAAAAATAACAAAACATGAAAAATAAAATAATAATAGCAGGACTTGCATTCAGTTTATTCTTTAACTGGAGTTGTACTGACTTAGAAGAAAATGTCCTTGACGAATCCTTAAATGGGGAAGGACAAGCAGAGGCAATTAGTGGTGCAATTGCTCCCGCTTACGGTCAATTAAAATCGACATGGTATCATACAAACAATTTTGGTTTGCAGTTAATTGCAAGTGATGAAGGTATTTTACCTTACAGAGGAGGAACTGACTGGTATGATGGAGGTAAATATTTAGCCGTACACGCGCATACTACAACACCTACAAATGACCTGATTACAAGTACATGGAATGCTCTTACCAAAAATATTTCGAGAACATTATCTGCTATTGAAGTATTAACTCCTCTTGCAGAAGGTGGAAACACAGAAGCACAAGGAGCGCTTTACGAAATGAAAGCCCTGAGAGCTTATTTAAACATGCAGACATTGGACAGCTGGGGACTTGTATTTAAAAAAGAATCATCGGCCAGTACCTCAGAAATATTGAGAGGACAAGACGCCGTTTCTTATATAGAAAGTGAATTATTGTCTGTTGCCGATGTTATTAATACTACAAGAGGACCGGGCAGAATGACGCAGTCTGCAGTTTGGGGACTTCTTTCAAGATTGTACTTAAATGCTGCTGTTTACCGTGATCCTTACGGAACGCCTGCATTTGCAGCAGCAGATATGGATAAGGTGATTAAATATACTGATAACATTATAAACTCAGGTAAATTCAGTTTATCTCCAGAGTATTTTGACTTATTTGATGATGCTAATAATTCTAACCCTGAATTAATTTTTGCAATAGATCAGCGTGGAGTTTTGGCAGATGAGCATAACCGTTGGGCATACTGGTCAATACCGGGATCAATGTTCGCCAGACCGGAATCTATTAACGTAGACGGAACAGATGGTCCGGCTATTACATCAGATTTTTATCAAACATGGGTTGATGCTTATGGTGCTGTAGATCCTGCAGATGCTGATTCAAGATTTTATAAAAATAATGCAAAAGTGCCAGACAACTTAAAAGATCTTACCGGACTTTCGCCATTAAATGATGAAAATCATTACTACTGTGTAAAAGCTGAGGACTTTGAAATTGACAGAGGAATTATGAGAGGTATTCCGTGGGCAGCCAGAAAAGATGCCAATGGAGCTTTTTATAAGTGTGATGGCGGATACAGAATTTATCCAGTTAAGCAAATTAAAGGAAACGGACCTGACAAAAACGTAGGTTATGTGAACCTTACCCTTAAAGTTGATTTTACTAACGAAGGCAGTACGCACGCTGCCGGATACAGAGTGTCTAAATATCAATTTAGCCATACTTCTCCTGATGGAAATACATACAGCAGCGTAGACATGGTACTGCTTAGATATGCAGAAATTTATATGATGCGTGCCGAAGCTAAATTAAGAAAAGGACAAATTGGTGAAGCATTGGCTGATATGAATATCGTGAGAACTTCAAGAACGGCACGTGCCCCAATTCCTGCTGCACTTACGGCTATTAATTTAGATATTTTGTACAGAGAATATGGCTTTGAATTTTATTGGGAAGGTTTAAGAAGAACTACTCAAATTCGTTTTAACCATTTTGAAGATAAATGGACTGAAAAATCAGATGTAGATGTAAACCACAGATTGTTCCCAATTCCTCAGGTAGCAATTGACGGAGCTTCTAACACACCTGGATATTTAGTACAAAATAAAGGATATTAAAATTTGTTTAATTGTTTTGAATTGAAGACTGTTCATTTTTGCCATTGCTATATAATGAGCAGTCTTCTTGTGTTTATTTTTTTTAAAAACAAGGGTGTTTAGAATTTTTAAAGCACCCTGTTTTTTTACGTTTTTCTTCTTTCAGAAAACCTACAATCTGATAGAAAAAATATCAATTTATTCTGATGTCAGAATAAGCGAATGATTTACGCTAATACCCTTTTTGCCCCAATACCCAATTGCTTTTTTTCAATTCATTAATTCATTTCAAATGAAAAAATCATTTTTATTCATTAGCTTGTTCCTACTATTATTTGGAGCAGGAAATTCAATATATTCTCAAGATTTAGTAAAAGTACATTCACACAACGATTACAATCATACTATACCTTTTTGGGATGCATATTCAAACGGAGCAGCGTCTATAGAAGCTGATATTTTTTTGAAAGACAATGATTTATATGTTGCTCACGATCAGCAAAATATTACCGCTTCGAGAACATTAGAATCTTTGTATTTAAAACCTCTGGAAACTGCTTTGAAAATGCAGTACAAAAAAGAGCAGCAATTATTTTTGTTAATAGACATTAAAACGGATGCTGAACCAACACTTAACAAACTCGTTTCTGTTTTAAATAAATATAAAACGATCACAGAAGATCAGAATATTAAAATCATCGTTTCGGGAAACAGACCAAATTCAGATTCTTATACAAAATATCCTAGTTTTATTTACTTTGATTTTCAGGAATTAGGGAAATCAATTTCAAAAGAAAATTGGGAAAAAGTCGCAATGGTTAGTGTAGATTTTAAAAAATATTCTGTTTGGAATGGATTGGGAAAATTAACAAAAGAAGATTACGATCGTGTAAGTTCAGTTATTTCTAAAGCAAAAACAACCAATAAACCATTCCGTTTTTGGGGTGCTCCGGATACAAAAAGCGCCTGGAAAGCATTTTCAGAATTAGGAGTAGATATTATCAATACAGACACACCTTACAATTGTGTTCAATATCTTGGATTTTTACCAAAGCGATTCATAACAGCCACAAATTCTTCAACAGTTTATAAGCCTAGTTACAAAACAGATCAAAAAAATAGTCCTGTTAAAAATGTAATTCTTTTAATTGGAGACGGAAATGGTTTATCTCAAATATCTTCGGCTGTTTTGGCTAATAACGGCGCATTGTCATTAACACAATTAAAAAGCGTTGGTTTTATAAAAACACAATCTGCCGACGATTTTACAACAGATTCTGCCGCTGCAGGAACGGCATTGGCAACAGGTCAAAAAACAAATAACAGAGCCATTGGAACAGATAGTTTGCAAAAACCAATCACTAACATTTTGGAAATTTTACAAAAAAGAAAATTTTCTACAGGTGTGATAACAACAGATGAAATTACTGGAGCAACACCCGCTGCTTTTTATGCTCATACAATAGAAAGATCTAATACACAGGTAATTGCTAAATATTTATTAAAAAGTAAATTGAATTTATTTGTTGGAGGAGGTGCTTCTACTTTTAAGAATATTGCATTAGATTCTAAATTTAAAGTATTGCCATCAGTAAAAGACATGCAGACAGTAACTGCCGATACTATTGGTGTTTTTATTTCCCAAGGCAGAGTGCCGTCTGTTTTAGAAGGAAGAGGAGAAGTATTGGCAGATGCGACAAAATACAGCCTTGAATTTTTAAATAAAAAAAACAAACCCTTTTTTCTAATGATCGAAGGCGCACAAATTGACAGTTTTGGACACGTTAACAATGTTGCCGGAATAGTAGCTGAAACAATAGATTTTGATACAGCCATAACTCAGGCTCTTATTTTTGCCGATAAAAATGAAGGAACATTAGTTGTCATTACAGCAGATCATGAAACTTCCGGATTTGGTATTCCACAGGGAAACATCAAAAAGCACAAAATAGAAGGTGATTTTATAACAAACGATCATACTGCCACGATGGTGCCTATATTTTCTTATGGACCACATTCGCAGGATTTTCAGGGAGTATATGAAAATAATGAAGTGTTCACTAAAATACTTTCGCTCTTAAAGTAATTAATTTAGGAATTAAAAAGGACAATTGTTATTATTGAGGACAACGAAGAAGGCAGCAAATTGTTTGCAGATTTTTAGGCTATTATACAAAAACAAAAAAAGGCTGTCTGACAGCCTTTTTGTTTTTGAAACGTAATTTGTGGTAGATTATAAAAAATGTTTTTTATTTCCATTTTATCAAATCTTATTGAATCCTAATTATTCAATATCAAGATTAGGAGGTATTAATTTATACATTACCGGTGTTACAATTCTGGAAAGAATAGTGGAACTTATCAAACCTCCAATTAATACGATCGCCAATGGTGCAATCAATGGATTTGAGTTTAATGCCAAAGGAATAAGTCCGCAGATTGCCGTAATTGATGTTAATACAACAGGCAGAAAACGGGTTTCGCCGGCAATAGCAATTGCTTCATCAATAGAATGTCCTTCTTGTCGCAACTGATTGGTAAAATCGACCAGCAAAAGAGAGTTTTTAACCTGTATACCAGAAAGGCCGATAAAACCAATAATCGCCACCAATGACATTGGGCTTCCGTCGATTAGCAAAAATACTACGCCACCCAAAATCCCTAACGGAATGATAGACAATACAATGATAATTCCTTTAAAGGTTTTAAACTGAAGCAATAAAACCGCTATGAATAGAAAAGTACTCAAAATAATGACCGAAAGAAAATTACCTCCCAGCGAATCGCCTTCGGATTCTTTTTCACCTGCAAGCTTGTAATAATATCCTTTTGGCATTTTTAATTTATCCAATTTAGGAACAATGTCTACCAACAAATCATTTGCATAAAAACCATGTTTAGAAACTGCGGTAACTTTTGAGAATCTGGATTTATTAAAATGATTGATTGCTGTTGGCGAAGTTTCAAAAGAGATTGTCGCAATTTGATTCAATGCAATTGGAGTTCCCTGAATATTATTGACATACAAGTTTTTTAAGGCGTCAAGATTGGCAAACTTATCTCTAGGCAGCGTGAGTGTTACATTTCTGGCATCGCCACGATCGTCAATATAATCTCCAACAGTTAATCCGGCAACAGCAAGGCGAATAACTTTATCAACTTCACTAGTTAAAATACCAAGTGTTCTTGCTTTTTCTTTGTTGATTTTTACCTTAACGTCGGTTTTATACGTATTCAGTTCGTTGTTAACGTAAATCGTTCCTTCCTGATTTCTTAAAATATTTTCTACTTCAGAAGACAGTTTTCGAAGCACTTTCTGGTCTTCGCCAAATAAACGTACCACGATATTAGCTTCCAGCGGCGGACCTTGTTCAAAATCTTTTACTTCGATTTTGGCGAACGGCATTGTTTTAAATTTCTCTCTTAAATTTTCAATCAATTCCGTTTTGGCAGAAGGTTTTGCTTCATCTTCCAACTGAACAAAAATCTGTGCAAAATCAGGTTTTCGATCCTGTGGATGAATGTTGTAATAAATTTGAGGATTTCCTTTACCAACATTTGAGGTGTAAAAAGCGATTTCTTTATGGTTTTTTAATTCTGCTTCTATCATTTTGGTAACCCTGTCGCTTTCTGAAATATTCGATTGAAGCGGTGTTTTTATATTGATTAAAAACATTGGCTTTTCAGAAGTGGGGAACAATTTAAATCCCGTAAGACTGAATAATCCAAAGGCTGTAAAACTCAATAATAATGAAATCGCAATGGTTGTTTTAGGATATTGTAGCGCTTTTGGCATAATATCACGATACGATCTCGTTAGAAATTTTTGCAGGTATTGAAGAAAAATATTACCACCGGCGTGATCGTGTGTTTTTAAAAATCGGCTGCCAAGAAAAGGTACCAATGTTAAGGCAACAACCATAGACGCTAAAACACTCGTAATAACCGCCATTGGAAGGCTTTTAATAAATTCGCCCGCAACATCGGGCAGAAAAGCCAAAGGTAAAAACGCAATAATCAGCGTTGCGGTGCATCCTACAACGGCAATTCCTATTTGTTTTGTGCCTTTCAAAACCGCGTCCATTTTTGAGTGGCCTTCACGAAGCCAGCGTTCAATATTTTCGACAACAACAATACTGTCATCCACCAGTAAACCCAGCGCAACAACCAAACCTACGATACTTAATTGGTTTAAAGAAAAACCCAACGCATTCATGGCAATTAATCCTAAAGCCAAGGATAGCGGAATCGAAATCATCACAATTATAGAAGCTCTTGATCCTAACGGTAAAAGCGTGATAATAACGAGAAAAATGGCAAGTCCGAAATCAAAACCCAAATGCCCTAAACGCTGCGAAACCATATTCGCCTGATCAAAGTTGTTAATCAATTTAATGTTTTGCGGCAATTCTTTGGTAAATTCTTCTACAATTGGGTCATATTGTTTTTTTACATCGGTTATGTTTACATTGTCTTTCATTCCGGCCGTAACCAAAACACAGCGATGTCCGTTAATGCGGGTAATATGATCTACGGTTTGAGATTTGTAGCTTACTTCGGCAACATCTTTCATGTAGATTATTTTTCCGTTTGCGTTGTAAATAACGGTATTGGCAACGTCTTCTTCATTTTTAAATTTTCCGCTTGTTTTTACATTAAAAACCTTGGTATCAAGATCAATGCTTCCTCCGGGAATATCGGCGGCTTCACTTTGTAAGCTTCCCATAACCACATTCAACGGAATTTTTAATTGTGCTAATTTATCCAATTGAAGATCAATTCGGATTTCCTGCTCCGGTACGCCGGAATATTTTACGTCTTTTAAATTGGTAATTTTTTCCAGTCTTGATTTTAATTCATCCGCTTCATTGCGCAATTTTTTATCCGAAGCATTTTCAGAAACCAAAGCCACCTGAAGAATTTTTACATCAGAAGAAGCAATTTTTTCTGTTTTAATCTGATAAATATCTTTTGGAAGTTCACTGTTTTTGAGCGCGTTCATTTCAGTAGAAATTTCCTGATATTTGTTGTCAACATCAACTCCGTATTTAAATTTTACCTGAAAAGCGGCAACGCCATCTTCGACAGTAGTTAAGATTTTATCGATATTTTCAAGTCCGTAAATTTTATTTTCAATAGGTTTTACGACTTGTTCCTCCATATCTTTCGGACTCGTTCCGGGATAAATAACCGTAATAAGATATTGGGGCGGATGCGTGGATGGATCTTCAGATCTTGGCATCGAAAATAGCGTGATATACCCCACAACCGACACTAGAAGAAATATAATCAGCGTAAACTGATAATTTTTAACGGCAAAGTTTGTTATCTTCATCTTATGATTATTTAATGATTTTGATCGTTGATTGTTCATTTAAATAAGCACTGTTCGAGATCACAATCTGATCTGTTTTTTGCAGGCCGTCTTTGATGTACACTGTATTATTTTCAAATTTAAAAATAGAAACAGGCTGTCTTTTTACCTTGTTGTTTGCTACAATAAATACAAAAGCTTTATTTCCATCGGCTTCAATAAGAGCATCATACGGAATTGTAATTACATCTTTTGTACTATCAGTATGTATTTCGGCTTTGCCAAACATACCCACGGCCGGTTTACTGTTTTTCATGTCCAGTTTTAATTCGGCCTGAAAAGAACCAAGTGCAGCATCTGCTGCCTGCGATTTTCTAAAAACAGTCGCATTAAACTGATTATCAGGATAACCATCAAGGGTTACAATGGCTTTTTGCCCCAACTTTACGGCTGCCCATTCTTTGTCTGTCAAACCAATTTTTAATAAATAATTATTGTTTTTAGTCGTTTCGTTTATGGCTAAAATTGGAGAACCGGGCGCCACAACTTCGCCTTCATTGGCTAATTTTTGCGATACAAAACCATTGGCAGTAGCATATATTTTGGCATAACGCGCATTAAAAGCCACGGCATCTTTTTGTTTTTTGGCAATGTCCAGACCAGTTTTTGTATTTTGAAGCTGTTCTAAAGTATACACGCTGTCTTTGTACAAATTGTATGCACGGTTATAATCGCGTTCGTATTTTTTTACATTCAGATCTGTCTGGTTTAAACCTGCGCTGATTTCGGTAGCATCCAAAGTAGCCAGAAGTTGTCCTTTTTTGAAGAAATGACCTTCTTCTACGTAAATCTTATTTATTACGCCGCCAATTTTAAAAGCATAATTAGCAGAATTTTCTGTGGTCACTAAACCAGAAGCATTTATATTGCTCGTTAAGGAAAGAGATTCGACAGTCGCTGTTTTGATGGCAACAGTTTCGCTGTTTTCAAATTGATTTGTCTCTTTTTTTTCTTCATGACACGCATAAAAAACAGGAAATACAAAAAGACATATTGCTAATGCTTTTTTGTGTATAAAATTATTATTTAGGTATTCGTAAATTTTTGATTTCATAATTTTTGTTTTTGGGATTATTTAAAAGTAAAAGTGGCATTGGCTCTTTCTAATTCGGCAAAAGCAATCCAGGAATTATAAAGTGAAATATTCGTATTGAGTTGGGCATTAACCCATTGATTTTGTGCATCAAGGAGTTCGATATAAATCGCCTGACCTTCTTTGTATAATTTGGTGATATCTTCGTTGTATTTCTTGGCCGATTCTTTTTGATTTTTATCTGCATTGAATTGTTCCAGAGCCGACTTGAGATTGTTTTGAGATACCTGAAACTGAAGCAGTAATTGCTGTCTCACATTATCGGTTTGGGAACTTATTTTTTTACTGTCTTCTTCAACCTGTTTTAGTTTGTATTTGTTTTTGTTGCCAGAAAAAATGTTCCATTCTAAACCAACGCCTGCAAAATAATATCTGGATTGTTTGTTGACTTCAAAATCAAAATCCTGAAAACCAAAATCAGCAAAACCGCTTAATTTTGGATACCAATACGATTCTGTAAGCTTGCTGACATTACTGTTAATTTCGCTAACCTGAGTTAATTTTGAAAGCTCTTCGCGGTTTGATGTATTTTCATTTACCAAAATAGTAGGTGTAGATTCGTTGTTTGCATCAATTTCAATTTCACTATCCAATTTTTGATTGATTAAAAAATTAAAATAAGTTTTGGCGTTGCTGTTTACTTGTTTTGCTGTTTCGAGGTTTGCTTCGATGCGAATTACCTCATTATCACTTCGCAAAACTGCCGTACGGTTTATTTTATCATTTTTAAATAAAGACTGATTCACTCTTTGGTTTTCCTTAACCAATTTTAAAGCATCCTTATAAATGTTAATCCCTTCAATAGATTGCAGATATTTATAGTAGGCAATTTTGATTTCCTTGACCAATTCTCTCTGGTAAATTTCAAGTTCTATTTTTTGTAAAGAAGTTTGCTGGCTTTTAATCCTCTTGTTGTAAATAATTTCAAAATTCAATAAAGGCATTGTCGTATGAATTTTAGCATCATAAAAATTATCCGGATTGATGAGCACAGATTGATTTTGTAAAGAAGGAAATGCGTTCGAATTTGTAATCTGATTTAAGGTATTGTAAACCGGATTCAGCATATCGCCAATTGGTATGTCGATTGTTCTTCCCCCATCTGCCTTGGTATAATTGGCATTTAAGGAAACAGTGGGGTAGAACAGGGCATGAGCTTCTTTAAGCGCATACATGCTTTTGTTTATGTCAAAATTATGCTGTTTGATGACTTCATTACTTTTTAATCCAATCTGGATATAATTGTCGAGTTTGCTTTGGGAATATCCTAGAAATCCAAAACAAAAAAGCGTTAGGGTTATTACTTTTTTCATTTTATTGTACATTGTTTATTAGTTGAACGTTGTTCATTTTTTTGATCAAAAAAAAATTTAAAGCTTTTCTATTATTTTTAAATATTCATTATATCCGTCAAACAAGATTGTATCCGGATTAGAGAATTTTACACCTTTTGTTCTTTGGCGTATTTCAAGAGAACACATACCATGCACCATGCTCCAGATCATAAAGGACAAAGGCTCTAAAGAATTGCCTTTAAAATGGCCTTTATTCATACATTCTTCTACGGTTTTTTTTAATGCGCCAAATGTGCCAACACCTTCATTCCAGGCTTCTTTTTCAGAGGTTTCAATAAACTCCATGGGCGCTTTAACGATAAACATCAAATCATACATTTCTGTATTTTCGAGGGCAAATTTAATGTAGGTAAACCCCATTTTTTTAAGGCGTTCCATAGGATCTTTTATCGAAAATAATTCTTTAAAATAGCCTCCTAGTTCCTCAAAACCAATAGAGTGTAAGTCGTGCAGAATGGCATTTTTATCTTTAAAATAAACATACACAGTTCCTACGCTGTAATCTATTTCATCAGCAATATTGCGAATAGTAGTCTGCTCAATACCGCGTTCTAAAAAGAGTTTTTTGGCTCCTTTTAGAATAAGTAGTTTTAAGGCTTCTTTTTCACGTGCTTTTCTTTCGGCAGTACTCATTTGTATAATTTATTCTGCAAATATAAAATTATTTTTTGAACAGTGTTCATTTTTTGAAATTAATTTGTTTTCTTTATATTTTAAACAGAGAAACAGGAACTTAAAAAGAGAAATTTACGTACATATAGTATTAAGTTTAAAAATCGCCTAAGATTAATAGTATTAAAGCAATGTAAGTGTTGAGTAAGAGAAGTACTAATATTGTTTTTTTATAATAATTAAAATCTGCTTTTTTTATTATTTATCAATTATTGTTCTAATTTGGCAATCAATTTTGATGTTATTCAAAGAAATTGGAATGATATTTCAGGATAAATTAAATTTATATAGATTTGTTTTTTGCACAAACATATTATTTTTTTTAATCTCACTTTGGAAATAAATATAGTTTTAGAAGAGCTTCGCAATCAGAATAAATCCGTTTATAATAATGTTTTTAATCATTTTTATAGAGGGATGGTTTTGTATGCAAATAACTTTTTATACGACAAAGATGCCAGTGAAGATATTGTACAGGAAGTTTTTATTTCACTATGGGAAAACTCCGGCGACATTGAGATTAAATCTTCGTTAAAAGCCTATTTGTATGCCATGGTTCGCAATAAATGCCTGAACTATCTAAAATCAATAAAAATTACAGACGATATTAATTTAATTGACCTGAACTCGATATTAGTCTGGGAAGAAGATTTTGAAATGATTTCTGAAGAAGAAAAAAGAATCCTATATACTCAAATTTTAAAAATTATCGAAACTTTTCCCGAAAGTATGCAGGAAATTTTTAAACTAAAATTTGTCGAAAATTACAAATACATCGAAATAGCAGAAAAGCTCGATATATCTGTCAATACGGTAAAGACGCAGCTTAAGCGTGCCAAACAGAAAATCAATCAGGCTATACCATTGCTGCTTAGTTTGTTTTCTCCCTTGTTGTAAGTTAAATTTTGCTTTTTAGGTTAATTTTACTTTTTTTTCACTTTTTATTAATTTTTTGTCACCCATTTTCATCTTTCGGTTGTCTTGCTAATATATTACATTAAGTAATTGTTAATTTAAAGAGATTCTGAAAATGGAATTTAAAATCATCATAGCGAAAATAAACGATACTCTTTCCCCAGAAGAAGAATCAATTTTTGATACATGGTACAAAGAGTCAGCTTCGCACAGGGAATATTTTGAAAAGGTTAAGGAAAATTACCAAATTGAAATTACCGAAGCCGAACTTGATCTTAATAAAGCATGGCAGGCAGTTGATAAAAGAATTTCTCCTAAGAAAAGTAGAAAATCATATTATAAATATGCCATCGCCGCATCTGTGGCTTTATTATTAGGAATTGGATATTTTACAGTAACCAAAACAAACGTAATTGATTCCGGAAAAGAAACAATTGAAACCGAAGAGATAATTCAAAATTCTAATGATATTGTACTTACTTTATCTGACGGTTCAAAAGTAATTTTGAATGATCAGAAAAATGGAGTTGTCGCCAGCCAGCAAAGCGTCGTGATTACCAAAGATAAAGACGGAAGCATTCGATATGATGAAAACAACGATCAGCATACCGGAAAACCTACCTACAATACGCTAATTACTCCTAACGGAAAAACTTTTCAGATTGCATTGCCAGACGGAACCAATGTCTGGATGAATGCTGGATCTTCACTAAAATATCCTACTTATTTTGATGGAAACGAAAGATCGGTTGTTTTAACCGGCGAGGCTTATTTTGAAGTTTCGCATAATGAAAAAATGCCGTTTAAGGTTTTCTCAAACGGACAGCAGGTTGAAGTTTTAGGAACTCATTTTAATATTAGGGCTTATGAAAATGAACCGGTTTTAAAAACTACTTTATTAGAAGGAAAAATTAAAATTACTGAAGGAGAAAATTCTTCTTTGGTAAAACCGGGACAGCAGGTTAAAGTGTCTCTTACAAATCATTCGATGAAAATTGCAGAGGTCAATATAGAACTCGCCATCGCCTGGAAAAACAGACTCTTCTATTTTGAAAATGCAAAATATGATGAAATCATGCGGGAAATAGAAAGATGGTATGATGTGAAAGTAATTTATAAAGGTAAAATTCCGGATGAAAGATTTCAGGGAGCCATTCAAAAAGACTTAAAATTAAATCAGGTATTAAAAATGCTTGAAAGCAAAGATGTTCACTTTAAAGTTTCAGGAAAGGAGGTGCTTGTGACACAGTAATATAGTGCCGCAAGAACTTTACGCAAAAAAAATACCCATAGCGTTGGAGCGCTGTGGGTATGTATAGCGTAGTTCTAAATAAAATTAACCGATCCTATTTAATAACTAACCGTTCAAAAGTAATGAAATTTTTAACTAATCAAAAATTACAACCACACAAGAATTCTTCCCAAATAGAAAAATTACTGTCCATCACAACTGGCAATTTGAAAAAACTATACCTTATATTATTGTTGTTTATTAGCTGCTCGTCTTTTGCTCAAAGCACAAAGACAGTGACTATTGATGGTAATAATTTAAGTTTTCAAACTGTATTTAACAGTATTACGAAGCAAACAGGATATGTTTTCTTTTATAATGTTAAGATATTAGAGAATGCAAAACCAGTCAACCTGAATATTCAGAAGAAAACGATTCAGGAAGCTTTAGCCATTATTTTTGAAGGCCAGCAGTTTTCTTTTTCTATTCAGGACAAAACTATTGTTGTTACTTCTTCAAGACCGGAGAATAAATCTACAGGTTCTATTCAGGTCAAAGGACGTGTACTAAACGGACAGCAAGATCCTTATCCGGGCGTAAATGTTTGGGTAACAGGAACAAAAATTGGAGCCGTAACTGATTTTGACGGAAGCTTCGTTTTATACGATGTGCCAACAGATGCTATTATTGAAGTCTCAGGATTAACCTTAGAAACGACAAGAGTTTTTCTTGAAGGTCGGTCCAATATCATAATAACAGCAAAAGATAAAGTAGCCTTAATGAACGAAATAGTCGTGAATAATGGTTATCAGAAAATTTCAAAAAACAAATCGACAGGATCTGTATCTGTAATTACAGCAAAAGATCTGGAGAAAATTCCGGTTTCAAACGTAATGCACCAATTAGAAGGTCAGGTTGCGGGTTTGGCAATCGACGTTATGGATTCTGATAATACATTTGTTTACTCCAATTTATTTGGTCAGCAACAAGGTAAAACCAGTTACAATTTTAGAATTAGAGGACAGTCTACTTATGATACCAGCGGTGCCAGCAGCTTACCATTGATTATTTTAGATGGAACTCCTACGGAATTGGATATTAGAACTTTAAATCCAAAAGACATCGAAAAAATAACTTTTTTGAAAGATGCCGCAGCGGCTTCTATTTATGGTGCAAGATCTGCAAATGGTGTTATGGTAATCGAAACTAAAAAAGGAAAAAAAGGGAAAACAAAATTCAGCGCTTCTCAAAATTATGCTATTGCAAACACAGCCAAGATCTCAAGCCTGCCTTTGATGAATTCATCTCAGGTTTTAAATCTGGAGCAGGAACTGGTAGATAAAGGTATTATTACAGATCCGGCAATGGCTTTTAGTCTTTATAATTCAACACCTGTAAGTCAGGGAGTCGAATTAATGCTTCAGGAAAAAAGAGGTACAATAACGGCAGATGAAAAAAATGCGCAACTGGATATTTTAAGAGGAAGAAATAATTACAACCAGATTAGTCAGTATTTGATGCGTCCATCAGAATCTAATACTTATGATTTTTCTTTTAGCGGAGGCGAAAATGATTATTCGTATTTTACATCAGCCTCTTTTTCTAACGAAAAAACGCAGGCCATTGGTACTGGCGGTAAACGTATGACTTTTACTGTAAATCAGGATTTTAAAATGTTTAATTATTTAAAAGTAAGCACAAGTTTTAAAGGGTCTATTTTTGATTATGATCAAAATGGTTTAGGATTAACGCCGCTTGGTTCGTCTTTAACAACTTATTTGCCTTATGACCAAATTGTAGATGCCAACGGAAATTCAGTTTCATACGATAGACGTTTTTATAGTGCAGATACCCAAAGACTTCAAAGTCAGGGATATTTGCCGTGGACTTACAATTATATGGATGAATTAAATAATGCAAACACAAATCTAAAAGAGCGAAATTACTCTGCCAATATTTCTGTTACGGCACCTTTGTTTAAAGGTTTGGATGCAGTTGGAGCTTATTATATTGAAACTTCTAATCTGGATAATAGAAAATTATCTAATGCGGATACTTTTTTTGCAAGAGATTTTGTTAACCAGTATACTTATCTTGATCCGGCAACAAATGAACTTGTTTATGGGGTTCCGATAGGAGGGATAAACCAAAGTTCAAGATTTGGTAAAGACAGTTACACCGCCAGAGGACAGTTAGTTTATAACACGCTTTTTGCTGATAAACATTCTGTTGATGTTATGGGAGGTATAGAGTTTAGAGAAACCAAAGAATCAAATCAAACAGGAACATTATTTGGTTATAATGAAACTGCTCAGACTTCTATTGATCTTCCTTCAAATACGCCTAACACAATTTATGGTTATCCTCAGGGATTGAGTTACAATAATAGCTTAAAAAGTGCAACACGTCGCTTTTTGTCTTATTATGGAAACGCATCTTACACTTATAATGGTAAATATACCCTTTCAGGGAGTGCACGTTTAGACGATTACAACAATTTTGGTGTAGATAAAAGTTATAGAAGAACACCTTTGTGGTCTACAGGTTTTAAATGGAATATCATCAAGGAAAATTTCATGAAAGGAGTAACCTTATTTGATAATTTGGCTTTTAGAGCAAGTTACGGATACAACGGTAATATTAGTTTGAGTACTTTTCCTTTTACCAGTATTTCTCTTGGAGATGTTGATAGATTATCGCAACTGCCATATGCTTTTGTTTCGGCAGCAGCCAATCCCGCATTGCGTTGGGAAAAAACAGGAATCATGAATTTTGGTTTAGATTTCAGCCTTCTTAATTATCGTTTAAACGGAACTGTAGAATATTATAAAAAAGACAGCAGGGATTTAATTATGGAATTTCCGGTTTCGCCGTTTTATGGTACTCCAAACAATATGTTAGTCAGAAATGCATCAACATTAGAAGGGCATGGAATTGATTTGAATTTAAACGGTGTTATCGTTAAAACCAAAAATTTTAGTTTTGATTTGAATTTGGTAACGTCTTATAACAAAAATGAAGTAACCGATTCAAGATTTACCAATTTCTCTAATGTTTTAAACGGTTCAGGAAGTACAGCACCATTAGTAGGATATCCAACAGGAAGTGTTTTTGCTTTTAGAAATGCAGGTTTAAATGCTTCGGGAGCAACTCAGGTTTATGATAAAGACGGAAACATTGTACAGTCAAATGTAATGTTAACAGATATTGAAGACATGAAATACATGGGAAGTTCTACACCTAAATATTACGGAAGTTTAAGTGCTAATTTAAGTTATAAAAAACTTTCCCTATATCTTTTAGCAACCTATAAATTAGATTATGTATTGTTTAAGCCTGCATTTAGCAATTATGTAAGCAGATACGGAACATTCAATGGATATGATTTAACGGCAGAAATTGATGATAGATGGAGAAATCCGGGAGATGAAGCAACAACAAATGTTCCTGGTGTAAGAGGAATGACTGGCTACAGTTACGGACGTTATATTTTTAGTGATAACAGAGTAATTGATGGAGACCATGTTCGTTTTAAAGAAGTTTCGCTAAAATATGATTTATCAGATTTGTTTGCCAATACTTTTATACAAAGCGCATCATTAACCTGTTCTGCAAGAAACCTTGGAATTATCTGGAGAAAAAACAAAGAGGATTTAGACCCTGATTTTCTGCCATATACAGGAAATACTATGAAACTGCCTCCAACAGCAATGTATTCAATGGGATTCAATTTTAACTTTTAAAAGCTGCAACGATGAAAAAATATTTAATATATATAGGAATTTTATCAACACTTTTAACAAGTTGCGATAATTACGTAGACATACAAACTGAAGGAAGACTAATTCCCAAACAAACAGAAAACTACAGATATTTACTGCAGGGGGCCAGTACGTTTAACAGTACATACGGTTTAGTAGATGTGGCTTCAGATGATATTGTAATGCGAGATGATCATGCTGCTTATTTCGAACAGTATTTTTCTGGTTCTGCTTTCAACAAACCTTATGCAAACAGCTATAAATGGGCTGATGAAATTATTCCGATTGGAGAAACAGACAGTAATATGAATTCTCTGTATACATCGTTATACACCTGCAACGTAATAATTTCTGAGGTAATGAGCAGTACAAATGGTACAGATGCTGAGCGTTTAGCCATAAAAGGAGAAGCACAGGTACACAGGGCTTATATCTTTTTAACATTAGTAAATGTATTTGGAAAGGCGTATAATCCTGCAACTGCAGACACAGATCCGGGAATTCCGCTTTTAACGATGCCAACTGTAACCGAAAACATTACAAGAGCATCTGTAAAACAAGTATATGATCAAATTGTAAAAGATCTTACAGAAGCCACTACATCAGGATTAAAAGCCGTGCAAACAGGAAGAAACATCTGGTTCCCTTCAAGAGCATCTGCTTTTGCACTTTTGGCAAGAGCCAATTTGTATATGGGTAATTATACGGAAGCACAGCAAAGTGCCGAAGCCGCACTGGCCTTGCAAAATAACCTATTGAATTTAGAAGATTATCAAAATCTGGGCGATTATTCATGGCCGAGAACTTTTCAGGATACTGAAAATATATTAGCAAAAGAATCAGGCAGTTATATGTATTCGCCAATGGTTTTATCACTAAGCGATGAATTATTAGATTCATTTGACACAAACGATCTTAGATACCAGTTGTACACAAGATCATTAAATGATATGACTTACGGAACTCTTACTCAGGGAAGAGCTTTCTCAAAAGAGCTTTTATCAGGAGACGGACGTAACGCCGGACCAACAGTACCTGAAATGTATGTAATTAAAGCGGAGTGTGAAGCCAGAGCAGGAAGTGCCGGAGCAGCAATGAATACGATTAATACTTTAAGAAAAAGTCGTTTTAGAGCCGCAGATTATACCGATTTAACTGCCGTTGATGCCAATGACGCTCTTGTTAAAGTATTGGCAGAACGCCGAAAAGAATTAATGGGAAGAGGCGGATTTAGATGGGCCGATTTGAAACGTTTAAATAATGATCCTCGTTTTGCTAAGACCATTACACATAAGTACTTAAACGAAACTTTTACCATTGAACCAAACGGAGCCCGTTATCAGTTTCCTTTTGCTGCAATTTACTTTGATTACGCCCCTGATTTACAACAAAATTAATAAAATTTAATAGTATACAGCACGCCTAAAAACCTACATGGGCGTGCTTATAAAATCAAAAAAATGAAAATATTAAAACTATTAGCACTTTCTATAGTTGCAAATGCTTCTATATATGCGCAAGATCAAGTTAAAACATTTGATGTTGCACCAGAGCAACCAAATCCGGGAGAAGAAATTACCATAACATACGACCCTTCACAAACGATTTTAAAAAACGCAAAGGAAGTTTCGGCTAGACTTTATACTTACGATAATTTCAAATGGCAAATTAAGGATATCAATCTAAAAGCTAATGCAGATAAAAAATGGCAGACTAAAGTAAAACTTTCAGATCATGCGTCATTAGTGACTTTTATTTTTACTTCGGATACTTTAGTAGATAAAGGCGGACTGACTACTTACAGCTGGATGTTGCCAAAATCTCAGGGTGCTTATATTGGCTGGGGAATGCTGCGCAATAAAGTTTTTGAAAATGATGTTCCGAATATTGTTGATGAATCTGCTTTTAAAAATGATTCTGTAGCCGTAATGTGGGTAAATTACGAATTGCAATACCATCCGGAAAGCCGCAAAAAGATATTTTATCCTGCTTTAAAAGTAGCTCAAATTGTTAGAGGCGGTGATTTTTCTCCTCGTATTAAAAAAGAACTTCGATTTATACTTACTAATGAATTAGATAATCAGGATCAGTACAATGTGACCAGAACATTGAATTTATTAGAGCCAACGGCTAATAAAGCTTTTATAGACTCAGTACAACAGGCAATTTTGAAAAAATATCCAAAAGGGGTTTTGGCTCGTGATATTGAAATCAAAAAAATGTTTATGGAAAAAGATTTTGATAAAAAAGTAAAAGAATATAACGAGTTTGAAAAAAACTTTCCAAAAGAAAAATTCTTAGATGTTGTTACTGAGACAGAAAGTCTTTTCAGCGATAAATTATTCAAGGCAATCGCTTACAATTATATCGTAAAAAACAAAGATTACGACTTTGCAATCAACAGCGTAAAAAAAGTTTCGTTCTATAATGTATTAGATTATTCCTGGCACTTAATTTCAATTCCATTTAACAGAAATGAAGACGGAGTTGAAAAAACATCTTTGGAAACATTAAAAAAATACGCCGATATCATTATTCCGGAAATGGAAAGCAGGGAATTGTATGTTCCCAAAGAATTTGTTCAAAAATTATCTCCTAAAGAATGGCAGGCTCAGGCATTGAATTATGCAGCAAGAGAATACTTTACCTATGCAAAACTTCAGGAATACTTTAAAAACTATGATTTAGAGAGAAGGTATTTAGATAAAGTTAAGCCGTTTTACGGGTATAAAGACGCTTCGTATAATGAAGTGTATACAAGAATGCTTTTAAGAGAAGGAAAAACGCTGGACGCTAAAGAATTATTGGCTATCAGCATTAGAGAAAACAAATCAACTCCGGAAATGCTCGCTTCATTAAAAGCCATTTATTTAAAAGAAGGCGGTGCAGCAGCAGGTTTTGAAGCTTATGTCAATTCATTTAAATCAGACAGTAATATTCAGGAACACAAAACCAAATTGATTGCAGAACTTATCAATAAGCCAATTGAAGGTTTTGAGTTAGAAAGCAGCAAAGGCGGAAAAGTAAAATTAGCCGATCACAAAGGAAAAATTGTCGTACTTGATTTTTGGGCAATGTGGTGCGGACCTTGTAAAAATGCAATGCCGGGAATGCAGATGGCTGTTGAAAAATACAAACAAGATCCTAATGTGAATTTCTATTTTGTAGATACACAAGAATATATCAAAGATTTTAAAGCACAAACACAGGCATTTATAAAAGAGAAAAACTTTGATTTTACGATTTTGTATGATGGAAAAAATCCAAAAACAGGAAAATTTGACGAAGTATATGATAAATATGCAAAAGCATTTCAATTTTCAGGAATTCCTGAAAAAATGATTATCGATCAAAACGGAAAATTAAGATGGATGTCTAATGGATATTTTGGAAGTCCAACAGAACTTGCCGATGAAATTTCGATTATCATAGAATATTTAAAAGCTGAGAAAAAATAATTTAGTTAAAAAGGTTAGAAAATGAAAATTGTTAATTTTTTATATCTCAGTATTTTGTTATTGTGCTGTCAGACTGGTTTTTCACAAACCATCTGGCAGGGGCAATATCAATCGTACCGCATATTAGTTTCTGGTGATTTTGATAGTAAAATAGATTCCCTGGCCTTTAGTATTCCTGAATTAGGTTCAGAATCTAAAGTTGCCGTAAAAATTGTTGCTGATAGTGTTTCCTTTAAAAATGATATGTATGGGTTTACTTTTAAAGGAAAATACAATCCGCAGAAAACAACAATTACTGGGATTTTTAATAATTACTCGATTCCAAATGCGACAATTATCTTAAAGAAACAAAACGAAATTAAACCGTTGTTTTTTGCACAACATCCGCAAAAACCGTATCCGTATGAAGTTAAGGATTTTACCTTTTCAGGAAAAAATACCAAACTGACATATGGCGCGACACTGACACTTCCTAAAAATAAAAAGAAATATCCGCTGGCTATTTTAATTTCAGGAACAGGACAGCACGATCGCAATTACACGTATGTAGGAAGAGAATTTTTTACCGTTTTAGCAGATTATCTGGCAAAAAACGGAATCGCTTCTTTGCGCGTTGACGACCGTGGAATTGGCAAAACAACAGGAGATTTTGAAATTGCCACAACCGGAGATTTTGCCGACGATATTGATGAAGAAATTACTTACCTAAAAAGCGATCCAACTATCGATGCATCTCATATCGGTGTAATTGGTCATAGCGAAGGAGGTATGATTGCATCAATTGTAAGTTCGAAAAACAAAGATGTAAAATTCATGATAAGCTTATCCGGAGTAGGAGTAAGCGGACTTGAAATGCTGAACTTACAAAATACGGCTATTCTTAAAAGTTATGGTTTTACAGATGAAGTTGTCGCTAAACAAATGGAGCTGTACAACATATTGTTCAAAGCCGTTTATGATACAAAAGATGCTGAATCTGCAAAACCTGTTATTGAAGCAAAAACAAAAGCCTGGATAAAAATGCAGGATTCAGTTATGCTAAAAAAAATACAGCTTTCAGACAGGCGAGATGAGACTTTTACCTACCGTTATTCGAGAGATGCAGACAAAAAGTGGTATCGCTACACCATTCATTACAATCCGGAAGACTATCTGCCAAAAATTACAATTCCGGTATTTATAGGAAATGGAGATAAAGATATTCAGGTTCCGGCGGTAGAAAATGTAAATTCATTCAAAAAATATCTAAAAACCAAAGACCTGACGACTAAAATTTATCCGGGACTAAATCATATGTACCAGCATTGCACTGCTTGTACACAGAAAGAAGTCAAAGAAATAGACGAAGTTTTTGCTCCCGAAGTTCTGGATGATATCGCCAAATGGATTTTAAGCCGATATAAAAAGTAATATTAGGTAATCATCTTTGTCAAAGTTTGAAACTTTGACAAAGATCGAAAACCACAAACAACCGGATTACCAAGGTTCTTTATCTAAACTATTTTTCGTTTTATCAATTAATTATGAACTTCCCTTAATTGGATCGATCATGAAATGTTTCCTGCTATGAAAAAATTACTTTTATTGTTTTTGATACTTTTTAGTTTTCAAAACGCATTTTCTCAAATTTACGATCCGGTATCTTTTAAAACAGCTGTAAAAGAATTAGATAGTAATACTTATGAATTAAGTATTACAACCCAAATAGAAAAAAACTGGCACATTTATTCTCAAAAAGTTCCGGCAAACGGACCAATGCCAACGAGTTTTAAATTTGCAAAATCTAAAAATTATACGGTAAAAGGCGGCGTTACAGAACCAAACGGACACGAAGTTGATGATCCCGTTTTTAATATGCGCATTAAGTTTTTTGAAACCAAAGCTGTTTTTACACAAAAAATAGAGCGAAAAACAAATGATGCTTTTAAGATAAATGCTACCATTGAGTTTATGGTTTGCAACGATCAAAGCTGTTTACCGCCAACGGAAAGAGAATTTGTTTTTGAAATTCAGAAAGGTAATTTAAAAGAAGAAACAAAAGTAATTGTGGAAACTAAAACCACAAATTCCGATACAATTGCAACGGTTGCAACAGATACCGTAAAAGAAAATACGATCAAGCCGGAGATCAAGAAAGCGGTTGTTGCCGTAAAAAATGTTCCCGCGCCGGAAGAACAAAATATTTGGAGTGTTTTTTTATTGAGTTTTCTGGCAGGTTTGGCAGCATTGTTAACGCCTTGCGTTTTCCCGATGATCCCAATGACGGTTAGTTTTTTTACCAAACAAAGCAAAACCAGAGCGGCCGGAATTCGAAATGCATTGTTGTACGGCTGGTTTATCATCATTATTTATGTAGCGCTGGGAACATTGGTAACCACACTTTTTGGCGCAGATGCCTTAAATGCACTGGCTACAAATGTCGTTTTCAATTTGATATTCTTTTTATTATTGGTTGTTTTTGCGGTTTCCTTTTTGGGTGCATTTGAAATTGTTTTGCCCAGTTCATGGCTGACCAAAGTCGATAATAATTCACAAAAAAGCGGTGTTATCGGCATCTTTTTTATGGCTTTGGCTTTAGCGATAGTCTCTTTTTCGTGTACAGGACCAATTGTGGGTACGTTATTAGTGCAATCAGCAAGTCAGGGAGGTTTAGCACCCATTATCGGAATGTTTGGATTTTCATTGGCTATTGCCTTGCCGTTTACACTTTTTGCTGCTTTTCCGGGCTGGATGAATTCACTTCCAAAATCTGGCGGTTGGTTAAATTCGGTTAAAGTTGTTTTAGGCTTTTTAGAATTGGCTTTGGCCTTTAAATTTTTATCCAATGCAGATTTGGTGCTGCAATTGCATTTATTAGAAAGAGAAGTTTTTCTGGCTATCTGGATCGCGATTTTCCTTGTTTTGGCTTTGTATTTATTTGGTAAAATCCAATTGTCGCACGATTCTCTTGTAACACATCTTTCTGTTGGGAGATTGAGTTTAGGAATTGCAGTTCTGGCTTTTGTAGTGTATTTAATTCCGGGACTTTGGGGAGCTCCATTGCAATATATAAGCGGTTTTCCGCCGGCAAAACAATATAGTGAATCGCCAAATGGTTTTGGAAACACAGCGGTTTCAAATGATGCAAAAGAGGTATTGCCGGAAGGCGCAGAAAGCGGTCCAAACGGAATCACGACTTTTCATGATTATGAAACTGGTTTGGCCTACGCCAAAAAAGTAAACAAACCCGTTATGATCGATTTTACAGGATATGCCTGTGTAAATTGTCGTAAAATGGAAGAGCGAGTTTGGCCGGATCCGCAGGTTTTATCACAGTTAAAAAATGATGTTGTCGTTATTTCTTTATATGTAGACGATAAAAGACCACTTGCAGAAAACGAGCAGATTGCATCAAAAATAACAGGTAAAAAATTAAAATATACTGGACAGAAATGGAGTGAATTTCAAATCCTGAAGTACAAAACCAACGCCCAACCTTATTATGTTTTAACAGATCATAACGGAGAATCCCTAAATCAGCCAACGGCATACAATCCGGATATTCAATTTTATACAAATTGGTTAAAAGAAGGAGTAGGGAATTTTAATAAATTAAAATAACACAATACTGGTTTTTCAAAACATTATTATTTTTTAGAAGTATTTGAATTAGTAAGCTTGTACATCATTTGAGAAACCCTAAAAGAGCTGTTTTTGCCAACAGCTCTTTTTTAGGTTTCCTTTAGAAGTATTCTTTGAGTAATTGCCAATAATCTAATTGAGCCTTACAGAAAGATTAAATGAACCTCACAACAAAGCATTACCAAAATATAAATTTTAATTTTGTATGTTAGTAATACAGTATCAGAAATCATGGATGTTCAGCAAGACGATAAATTAAAAACATTAAGCTATTCGGGCATATTTTTGTCCTGTTTTAGTGATTATAGCGAAAAGTGTGTTCACGCCACGCCCGAACATGTTTTGGTTTATTTGTACTCCGGAGAACAGATTATAGAGGACAGAAATAAAAAAATAATATTACAGGCTGGTGATTGTGCTTTTATCCGAAGAGATCATCGCTTGAAAATGTATAAAAATAGCAAAGGCGACGATTTGTACAAAGGTATTTCATTGACTTTTAAGCGAAATATATTGCGTGATTTTTACAACAAAATGAATAAATTTGAAATTCCTAAAGCTGTAAAAGTTACCGATCAAACGGTTTTTAAGTTAGATTCAAGTCCAGCAATAGAAAGTTTATTTCAATCGCTTACCCCTTATTTTGACAGTAACATAAAACCAACGGAAGGTGTTACACATTTAAAATTATTGGAAGGAATTTATGCTTTACTAAATAGCAATGAACAGCTTTATCGAATACTTTTTGACTTTGCCGAACCCTGGAAAATTGACCTTTTGGAATTCCTCAATGAAAACTATAATCAGGAACTTTCAATGGAGCAAATCGCTTCGTTTACAGGACGAAGTCTGGCTACTTTTAAAAGAGATTTTAAAAAAATCAGCAGCCTTACACCTCAAAAATGGCTGATAAAAAAACGTTTGGAAATGGCTTACATAAAACTAAAGGAAGAAGGCAGAAAAGTACAAGACGTATATATGGAAGTTGGTTTTAAAAACCCATCTCATTTTTCAACCGCCTTTAAAAAACAATACGGAATTTCGCCAACAGAACTTTAGGCTTTTTTATCCTTTTTTAATTTTCCGGGAGAATGTTCGCTTTTAATTTTTTCGCGATGCTGCATTCCCCATTTTGTCATGGCTCCTACAACTTCTTCAAGCGTATGACTGTAGGGGAGAAGTTCATATTCTATGCTTACAGGATATCCATTTTCTACTTTTTTGATGATAAAACCATTCATTTCCAGTTCTTTTAATTCGCTGGAAAGAACCCTTGCAGAGATTCCTGTAACTTGTCTTTGAATTTCGGTAAATCGTTTATTTCCTCTTGCCATGGCGATGATAATCATCAGTTTCCATTTGCCGCCAATGGCATATAAAGCGTCTGAAACTGCCATTAAAACTTTATGGCAATCTTCTGTAAATGCTTTGTTATCTACTTGATTTTCTTTTACTTCATTCATAACTATGTTGTTTATTACCTGCTAACCTTTAGGTAATCACTAATAAAATGTAAGCAAATATAATATAATTTTGACATGTAATAATTACACAAAATAAATTTTCAATTTGAATTAAACGACAAAATTATGACCCTAGAGATTTTAAAAACAAAAGAAGAACTTAGAAACTTAATTGATGATTATGCCTATTTAGGTGATGATAAAAAAATTGCAGAAGTGATGGATTTATTAACACCGGATGTTACCTATAAAGTTTATATGGGTGGCGTTTTGGTGGCCGATGTTTCCGGAAGAGAAAATATGGAAAAAGATTTTAATCATCATGCTTCTTTGGTAAAAAACTATTTTACATTGAACGGACAGCATACTGTAAAAATCGATAACGAAACTGCTTCTGGAGTTTCTTTTACTCAAATCAAAATGATCAGAGAGATTGAGGGAAAAGATATTTTGACTGATTACAGTGTAAAATATGATGACAGTTATGTATTTCAAAATGGAAAATGGCTTATCAAAGACCGTGTTGCTCATTTCCTGATTATCGAAACAAGACCTGTTTCTTAAATTTATTGAGCCTGTCAGAAAGATTCTTTGAGCCTCGCAGTAAAGTCACTGCGAGGCTTTGTGTTTAATTTTGTGTTTTTAAATATTAAACAGATGCAAACAACAATATTCGACCGATTAAGAAATGGTGAAATCATTTCGTCAGCAGATAAAGATGCCTATAAAATGCGTGAAGCTTCCTTTGCTACAAAGAAATTATTGCTTCAGATGAATAATTCGTCAGATCCTGCGGAAATCATAAATTTTTTAAGCCAGATCACAGCATCTGAGATTGACAAAAGTGTAACTGTATTTACACCGTTATATATCAATTATGGAAAAAATACCAAAATCGGCAAAAATGTATTCATCAACTTCGATTGCGTTTTTCTTGATTTGGGCGGAATTACCATTGAAGACAATGTATTAATAGCTCCGAAAGTAAGTTTATTATCTGAAGGTCACCCAACTTCAATTGAAGACCGGCATTCTTTAATTCCAAAACCAATTCTCATTAAAAAAAATGCCTGGATTGGTGCCAACGCTACCATTTTGCCGGGCGTAACGATTGGCGAAAATTCAGTTGTTGCAGCAGGAGCGGTAGTTTCTAAAGATGTTCCCGATAATACGATCGTAGGCGGAATTCCTGCAAAAATTTTAAAAACAATTTAATTTAATAAAATGAAAAAAACATTGATTATTACAATGATGCTTCTTTTAACAATGCAAGCATTTTCGCAAGACAAAAAATCTAAATCAGAAAAAATGAATACATCAAAAGAACATTATACTTTCAAATTAAGTGATAAAGTAACGCGTCAAAAAGTAAGTTTCAAAAATCGTTATGGTATTACTTTAAGCGGAGATTTATATCTTCCGAAAAATGTCGGAAACACAAAATTAGCTGCATTAGCAATTAGCGGGCCTTTTGGAGCTGTAAAACAACAATCGTCAGGATTATACGCAAATATAATGGCTGAATGTGGTTTTGCTGTGATAGCATTCGACCCGTCTTATACGGGTGAAAGCAGTGGCGAACCACGAAATGTAGCTTCTCCGGAAATCAATACTGAAGATTTTAGTGCTGCGGTTGATTTTTTAGGATTGCAAAAAATGGTAGATAGAAATAAAATTGGTATCATCGGGATTTGTGGTTTTGGAGGTTTTGCTTTAAATGCCACTGCAATTGACAAACGAGTAAAAGCGGTTGCTGTGACAAGTTTATATGATATGACCAGAGTAATGTCGAAGGGTTACAATGATTCTGTTACTTTGGAACAAAGAACCAAAACATTAGAAAATCTGGGTGAGCAGCGTTGGAAAGATGCAGAAAACGGAAAACCGGCAGATGGCCCAAGAAATTTACCGGAAACATTGAAAGGCGATGAACCACAATTTATAAAAGAATATTTTGATTACTACAGAACGCAACGTGGTTTTCATGTTAACTCTGTGAACTCAAACGGAGCCTGGCTGATGACAAATCCAATATCTTTTATGAATATGCCAATTTTAAGTTATGTAAAAGAAATTTCGCCGAGACCAATGCTTTTAATCGCAGGAGAAAATGCGCACTCAAGATATTTTAGTGAAGATATTTTTAAAATAGCAAATGAACCAAAAGAATTAATAATTATCCCAAATACTGTTCACGTTGATTTGTATGATAAAGTTAATGTGATTCCTTTCGATAAGCTGGAAAAATTCTTTAAAGATAATTTGAAATAATATATCAGATGGCAATTTGACGCAATACCAAATATTTCTAATGTATGAAGAAATAAATGGAGCGCATCAGCATTCATCACAATTACAAACCTCCAAAGTTATTTTGATTTTGGAGGTTATTTTATGTTTACGGGCTTTTTGCCACAGTCATTAAGGCTTTCAAAAAAGATACCAAATATGCAGATCGAAAGAGTTGTGGATTGATAAAAACCAAGGTTTCCAATTTTTATAGCAGACACTTTAAATAATTTAATTTTGTAATAGAATAAATAGTATTTTTACTGTATTGAAAACAACCAATATCATATTGTCTTTTATCATTCTTATTATTTCCTTCATGCCGTGTGCTGATATGGAAATGAATAATGCTGCGCAAAAGACAGCTCAATTTACTGAAACTCATATTGATCATTCGCATGACACACAAAATGATTTGTGCTCACCATTTTGCGTATGCAGTTGTTGTGGAGTGCAAGTGTTAAGCTATGCATCTGCAATTAATTTTGATTTTCATGTTATAGGGGCTTTGATTAAGCGTCCGTTACCAAATTACATCTCAGTTTTAGCTTCCAATTTCTACGGAAGTATTTGGCAGCCACCTCAAATAGTATAATGTTGCCCGTCCCGAATTTTCGGGATTCGGTTAGAGATTTGTGGACTTTCCACACAATTTAAAGACAATTTATTGTCTTAATTTCTCATTTCATTATATATTCAAATGTTAGATAAAATTATACAGTTTAGTATAAGGAACAAATTCATTATACTATTGTTTACCTTGGTATTAATTGCCTGGGGAAGCTATTCGCTTAAAAAATTACCACTAGATGCATTGCCTGATGTTACCAATAATCAGGTTCAAATTATTACTACAGCGCCAACTTTGGCCAGTCAGGAAGTAGAGCAATTAATTACTTATCCGCTTGAACAATCTGTCAAGACCGTTGCTAAAGTCATTGAACTTCGTAGTATTTCTCGTTTTGGTTTATCGGTAGTGACCGTGGTTTTTGAAGATAATGTTGACATTTACTGGGCCAGAGAGCAAATATTTCAGCGTTTAAAACAAGCAGAAGAGAATATCCCTGCGTATGCCGGAACTCCAGAACTCGCGCCTATTACAACTGGTTTAGGAGAAATTTATCAATATGATGTTTATGCCAAAAAAGGATATGAAGATAAGTATGATGCGATACAATTAAGAACTATACAGGATTGGATTATTATTCCGCAATTGCAGGGAATAGCAGGCGTAGCAGATGTTAGTACCTGGGGGGGCAAATTAAAACAATATGAAATAGCTGTCAATCCAAATACTTTAAATAGTTTAGGCGTAACCATCACTGAAATTTTTGATGCTTTAGAGAAAAACAATCAAAATACGGGGGGCGCTTATATCGAAAAAGACCAGTATGCCTACTTCATTCGTGGAGTCGGCATGGCTACAGGTGTAAAAGATTTAGGAAACGTAGTAGTCAAAAATCGTAATGGTTCTCCGGTTCTGGTTCGTGATGTTGCAGAAGTTCGGGAAGGCATTTCACTTCGATATGGTGCTTCTACTAAAGATGGTAAGGGAGAAATTGTTTGTGGACTGGCTTTGATGCTTAAAGGAGAAAATTCAAGTGCAGTTGTTGCGCGTATTAAAGAAAAAATGATCCAAATAAATAAAAGCCTTCCAGAAGGAGTTGTGGCAGAAGCCTTCATTGACAGAGGAAAATTAGTTGATAGTGCTATTGGAACAATAAGTAAAAATTTATTGGAGGGAGCATTGATCGTTATTTTTGTACTTATTTTATTTTTAGGAAATCTTCGTGCAGGTTTAATTGTAGCATCTGTAATCCCGCTGGCGATGCTTTTTGCCGTTATTTTAATGAATGCCTTTGGCGTAAGCGGAAACTTAATGAGTTTGGGAGCAATTGATTTTGGAATTATCGTCGATGGCGCGGTTATCATAGTTGAAGCTACGATGCATCATTTGCAGAAACTCAAAAGAAAAGATAATTTATCACAAGAAGAAATGGATACTGAAGTATATAATTCAGCATCTAAGATTAGAAATAGTGCTGCATTTGGAGAAATCATTATTCTTATCGTGTACTTGCCTATTCTGGCTCTTATTGGTACAGAGGGAAAAATGTTTAAACCTATGGCCATGACAGTTGGTTTTGCTGTTATTGGTGCTTTTATTCTTTCGTTAACGTATGTACCCATGATGAGTGCCATGTTTTTATCTAAAAATACAGAACACAAAGAAAACTTTAGTGACCGAATGATGGCGTGGCTGGAGAATATTTACGCACCATTTTTAGAGAAGGCATTGGCCTTTAAAAAAACAGTATTAGGTATTGCTCTTGGTTTATTTATTTTGGGAGTTATTGTTTTTCAAAATATGGGAGGAGAATTTATTCCAACTATCGAAGAAGGAGATCTTGCACTAAATGTTACTATTATGACAGGAAGTTCTCTAACCCAAATGATAAAGACTACTACGGAATATGAAAAAATTTTAAAAGATAAATTTCCTGAGATTAAAACCGTTGTAGCTAAAATTGGAAGCGGTGAAATACCAACAGACCCAATGCCAATAGAAAGTGCAGATTTGATTATTGTTCTTAAAGATAAAAAGCAATGGTCAGGAAAATACAAAAATTGGGAAGATTTAGCGAATGCGATGAAAAAAGAAATGGAAATTATTCCCGGAGTAAACATTGAGATTTCACAACCTATTCAAATGCGTTTTAATGAATTGATGACCGGAAGCAGAAGTGATATTGCAATTAAGATTTTTGGAGATGACTTAGAAATTCTGGATGCAAAAGCAGCCGAACTCATTTCGAAAGTAAAAAACATTGAAGGAATAGGAGATTTAAAAGCAGATAAAGTTACTGGTTTACCACAAATTACGATCAAATATGATTATAATAAAATCGCTTTATATGGTTTAAATATATCTGATATTAACCGCATTATTCGTTCGTCATTTGCGGGAGAGATTGCAGGTAAGATATACGATGAAAGCAAGCGGTTTGATGTTGTAGTAAGAATGAATGCCGATAACAGAAGTGATATTGCCGATGTGAGCAATTTATTTATACCATTGCCGAATGGGCAGCAGGTACCACTTTCGCAAGTGGCTTCCATTAATTATGAGCAAGGTCCTGTACAGGTTTCGCGTGAAGATGGTAAGCGAAGAATAACAGTCGGACTGAATGTTCGTGGTCGTGATATTAAAAGTGTAGTGGAGGAAATTCAGCAAAAACTAGATAAAAGTTTTGAACTTCCCGCAGGCTATTATGTTACTTATGGAGGACAGTTTGAGAATTTAATTGAAGCCACAAAACGGTTATCAATTGCATTGCCAATTGCATTGGGATTAATTTTAATATTATTATTTTTTACTTTTAATAGTTTCAAACAAGCCGGATTAATCTTTACAGCTATTCCGTTATCAGCCATTGGAGGAATTTTTGCACTTTGGTTGCGAGGTATGCCATTTAGTATTTCGGCTGGAATTGGTTTTATTGCTTTATTTGGAATAGCAGTATTAAACGGAATTGTCCTGATTTCGTATTTCAATCAGCTTAAAGCAGAAGGAATAACAGATCCCCTACAACGAGTGTTCCTTGGAACCAAAACCAGACTAAGACCAGTATTAATGACAGCTGCCGTGGCATCTCTGGGTTTTTTGCCAATGGCATTATCAACCAGTGGAGGGGCAGAAGTACAAAAGCCATTGGCAACAGTAGTTATTGGCGGATTATTTTCGGCAACCCTGCTCACCTTAATTGTTTTGCCAATTCTATATCTGCTATTGGAGAACAATACTAAAAAAAGAAAAATGATATCGCAACCTCTTACCATCGCATTGTTATTGCTTTTTACGAGTATTTCATTTGCCCAAACGACACAACCGGTAAGTTTACAAAAAGCAATTGAAATAGGGAAATCTAACAATATAGATTTAAAAATTGCCGATAAGGAAATTGAGAAACAAACCGCTCTTAAAAAGACAGCTTTCCAGGCAGATCCGCTTAATGTTCAATATCAGGGAGGTCAGTTCAACAGTGTTGATTTTGATCATAATATTTCGATTCAGCAATACTTTCCGATAGGAAAAATTACCAAAGCCAATCGACAATTACAAGAAGAACTGGTCAAGCTGGCTGAAAAGCGAAAAGCATTATCTGAATATGAAATAGAAAAAGCAATCACGCTCTCTTATTATCAATATCTATACGGTATTTCAATCCAAAAACTGAATTCTGAACTTAATGATATTTATACCAAATTTCTTAAAAATGCAGAGCTTCGTTTCAAAACCGGAGAAAGTGGCAATATCGAGGTTATTAGTGCCAAGGCGAAGGTAAAAGAGATCGAAACGCAAAAAGAGCAGCTTAGTTATGATATGGCCATTTACCAAAAGCAATTTCAGTTTTTCGTTCAAACTAACGAAAATATAGTACCAGATACCAATACTACATTACTCTATTCTGATGTAAATGAGAAAGGAAAATCAAAAGCAGAGGGTCTGGTTACAGATTATTATAATCAGCAAATTTCGGTATATCAAAAAGAAGCCAATACGTTTAAAGCTATGCGTACGCCCAAATTGGGATTGGGATATTTTGCCCAAACCATCAATACAGAATCTTTGTTTCAGGGCTTTACGGCAGGGCTTCAAATTCCGTTATTTGGAGGAGTCAATACAGCCAAGGCACAGGCAGCTTCTATAAGCATTTCGCAGTCAGAGCTTGCATTAGATAAAAACAAACTGGCTTTGAATTTTCAAATGCAGGAATTACAGAACAATTTTGAAAAGCAAAAAAAAGCATTGACCTATTATCAAAATGAAGGAACACAATATGCGGATCAGATTATAAAGTCGGCAGAAAAAAGTTATGCTAATGGTGATATGAGCTATTGGTCGTACATCAGTTTTTTGAATCAGGCCATTGACATTAAAAAACAGTATGCAGAAGCAGCACATTCCTTTAACCAAAGTGCTATCGAATTACAGTTTCCATCCCTTACAAATAAATAAATTCCGCAAAATGAAAAAATATAATATTTCAAAAATAACAGCTAAAATCAGTTTATTGATACTGGTTTTAAGTCTCTTTTTAATCACTTCCTGTCAGGATAAAAAAACCGAAGAAACACATGAAGAAGAAAAATCTGAAACGGAAGTAGCATTAACGGCTGATCAATTTAAAACCGTTGGAATCGAAACCGGTTTGGTTGAAGAGAGAAACCTGAATAAAATCATAAAAGCAAACGGTTATACAACGGTACCGCCTCAAAATTCTGCAGAAGTAGCCACCTTAATTGGCGGAACGGTTAAAGATATTTTTGTTTTAGAAGGCACTTATGTCAACAAGGGAAAAGTTCTGGCGACCATTCAAAATCTGGAAGTAATCGAGATGCAGGGAGATTATCATTCTGCAACAGCAAATATCGAATATTTACAATTAGAATATAATCGCCAGAAAACACTGAGTGATGAGAATGTAAATCCACGGAAAATTTTTCAGGAAGTAAAATCAAAGCTGGCAGCAGAGAGAGCAAGAGCACAGGCAGCAAAAAATAAACTCGAAGCTTTGCATGTAAGCACCAAAGGGAGTAGCTCACTTGTTCCTATCGTGGCGCCCATTAGTGGTTATGTAGGCAAAATAAACATTGCAAAAGGAGCATTTGCAGAAACTGGACTGATTTTATTTGAAGTAGTAGATAACAGTCAGATGCACTTAGATTTAAATGTTTATGAAAAAGATCTGGGTTCTATTTCTGTTGGGCAGGTGATTGATTTTGTGTTAACGAATCAATCGAATAAATCTATTAAAGGAAAAATCTTCGGAATTAATAAATCTTTTTCGAATGAAAGTAAAACGGTAGCCGTACATGCAAAAATAGATCCTGCCAATGCAAAAGATTTAATTCCGGGAATGTATGTCTCGGCAAACATCAATATCACAAATGCAACTGTTCCCGCATTACCAAAAGATGCTATTGTTAGAAATGGTGATAAATATTTTGTTTATATTCAGGAACAAAATCACCTCGGGAAGAAAAGTGCGAACAAAGAAAAAGAACAGGATGAAATTCATTTTAAAGCTATTGAAGTTATTCCCGGAACAACAGACCTTGGTTTTACAGAGGTAAAATTTGTAGATGAAATACCTTCTGGTGCACGAATAGTTTTCAAGGGTGCTTTTTATTTATTATCAGCGATAAAAGGCGGTGGAGAGCATGAACATTAAAAAATCAACATTCGATAATTAAATTTTTGAATTAGAAAAAATCAAAAAAATTATGATACATCAACACAAATACGATGCAAATGGCAAACAGCTTTGTTGCACACAAGAGGAAAAAATTAATAAAAAATCAGATAAAAACAGCGGTTGTTGTTCGGCACATGATGAACAGGAACATTCTGATGAGGATGGGCATAATCATGAACATAATGCTAATGAAAGTACCTTAAAAATGTTCCTGCCTGCTATAATCTCATTAGTTTTGTTACTGGTAGCTATAGGTCTTGATAATTATTTTCAGCAAAGCTGGTTTACAAAATATGTTAGATTATCCTGGTATATAGTGGCTTATTTACCTGTTGGAATTCCTGTTTTGAAAGAAGCATTTGAAAGTATAACAAAAGGCGAATTTTTCTCTGAATTTCTTTTGATGTGTATTGCTACACTTGGAGCATTTGCTATTGGTGAATATCCGGAAGGAGTCGCAGTAATGCTATTTTATACTATTGGCGAAGTTTTTCAGACTTTGGCAGTAAGCAGGGCAAAATCAAATATAAAAAGTTTGTTGGACCAACGTCCTGACGAAGTTAGTATTTTAGTGAATAATCTTGTACAAACCGTAAAAGCAGCAGATGTAAGTATTGGGACTATTATACAGCTTAAATCCGGGGAGAAACTAGGATTAGACGGAGAATTAATATCAGAGAAAGCATCGTTTAATACCGCCGCTCTAACGGGTGAAAGCAAGCCAGATACTAAAGTAAAAGGAGAAACCGTTTTGGCGGGTATGATAAACGGAACAACCATTGCTCAGGTAAAAGTAACTACTGCCTATAATGACAGTAAGCTTTCCAAAATATTAGAAATGGTTCAAAATGCAACAGCTCAAAAAGCACCAACGGAGCTATTCATCAGAAAATTTGCCAAAATCTATACACCAATAGTAGTTTTTCTAGCCATTGCCATTTGTTTATTGCCTTACTTTTTTGTGGCTAACTATGATTTTAATGATTGGTTATACCGGGCATTGGTCTTTCTGGTAATATCTTGCCCTTGTGCTTTAGTAATTAGTATTCCGCTTGGTTATTTTGGAGGAATTGGTGCAGCGAGTAAAAACGGGATATTGTTTAAGGGGAGTAACTTTTTGGATAGTATTGCCAATATCCAAAATGTAGTAATGGACAAAACAGGAACCATGACCGAAGGAGTTTTTATGGTTCAGGAAGTTATTATTTCAAATGAATTTGAAAGAGAAGAAATACTCAAAATGGTTAATGCTTTAGAAAGTCAAAGTAACCATCCGGTTGCTACTGCCATTCATAATCACGTAGGCGCAATTGATCCTTCCATTGAACTTAAAAATGTAGAAGAAATAGCAGGGCATGGGTTAAAAGCGGAAATCAACGGAAAAGAACTTCATGTGGGCAATTTTAAGTTGATGGACAAATTTAGCATTCCGTATGATATTGATCCAGATTCTATTGTTTACACGTTGATTGCCATTGCCTATGATAAAAAGTTTGCAGGATATTTAACTATTGCTGACTTGATTAAAGAGGATGCACAGCTAACTATCGACAAACTAAAATCGATGGGGGTTAAAACCACAATGCTAAGTGGGGATAAAAACACTGTAGTGCAGTTTGTTGCCAATAAACTAGGTATAAGTAATGCTTTTGGGGACTTATTGCCTGAAGATAAAGTAAATAAAGTAAATGAAATAAAAGCTAAAAATGAAACAGTAGCTTTTGTTGGTGATGGTGTTAATGATGCGCCGGTTGTGGCATTAAGTACTGTAGGAATTGCAATGGGCGGCTTGGGAAGTGATGCAACAATTGAAACAGCCGATGTTGTAATTCAGGATGATAAACCCAGTAAAATACCAATGGCAATCAATATAGGAAAGCAAACGCGCAAGATAGTCTGGCAAAACATTACGCTGGCTTTTGTAGTTAAAGGGATTGTTTTGATTCTGGGTGCGGGAGGCTTGGCTACGATGTGGGAAGCTGTATTTGCAGATGTTGGAGTGGCTTTGTTGGCAATTTTAAATGCTGTGAGAATTCAGAAAATGAAATTTTAAATATATAAAGTTATAAAAAGCGCCATTGATTTGGCGCTTTTATTATTTAATTGTTTTTTCGGTATAGCGCTACACTATAGTTCATAATTCCTTGCTGGCTGAAACCCATTAAATAAACCTGTTTTTCATCAAAATTAAGTTCAACTTTCAGGCGTTCAATAAAATCTAAAATGATAACTGAATATCATTTTAACTGGCTGAATGTTGGGATAAGTAATTTGAAATATTGATGTTTTGCCAGCTGGCAATTATGTAATTATATAATTACTAATTGTAAGTACACTAATAGTAAAGTGTCGTAATTTTACTACTTAATTATTGTATGAACAGCATCCCCATATCACAAATTGAATAAAAAAGTACTTGCAATTAAAATAAAAGTAAAGAAAATCAAGTTAAGAGTTTTATGAATTGAATAACCAACGATTATCTAATTTCCCCAGATAAAATAATCCGAAAATTATGCCAATACGATATTTTCCCTTAGATAATAGATCAACAGATAATAGATCAAACTTAAAAAAAATATGCTTCATTTTTGTTTTTTTTATATTCAGTCAAATTGCGAGTAGTCAATGTGCTACACCAATTGTAGGATGTTCAAACACTAATTTATCCAATTTTGGAAGTGAGTCAAATAATGATGCTGCAACAATAGAATATGATAATTTCGTCTCGGGTTTTCATAGCACAGTTGTAAGAACTTCTGATGGTTCTTTCCAGATCTGGGGAGAAAAAATTGCAAATGACGGAACTACAGATGTATTAGCACCTCTAACGATAAATACATTAAACTTTCCGGCATTAACGGGTATCCCTCTCAAGGCTGCTTTGGGAAGTAATTCCACGGGTAATATTCAGGCTATTATTTTAGCAACTGATGGATTGTATGCATGGTCAAAAGAAGGAATTGTTCTTAGCGCTGCAATTACCTCAAGCACAGCTTTTCAAAAACTCACTATAAATGGCAACTCAAATGGTCTGCCTACTGGTGTAAATCCCCAAGATGTTAAAATGATGTTTGCGACATACAAGACATTGGCTATAACAACTTGTAGCGGAGATGTGTGGGTACTTTCACAAACATCAACTGTAAGAGGTAATGGAGGAAGGGGAAATGCTGTTACGTGGTACAAAGTAACAACTTCGGATACCGGAAATCCATTTTTGACGGGTGTCGTTGCCTGTAGAGGAAATAACGATGGACTTATGGCATTAAAGTCAGATGGTACTATATATGTTTGGGGGAATAATGTCTTATTGGGAAATAACTCGCCTGTTATTCCAAGTCAAGCCAGGGCGGTACAGATGACACTGCCTTTGAATGCAACTCCAAAAATGATTGGTTCGACTGGAAACGGGACAGCAAGATCGTACTATATTTTAGCAACAAACGGTAACTTATATAGTATGGGTGAAAATTCTAATAGGGAGCTGGGAGATTGGACAGTTACTGACAGATTATCGTGGGTACAACCCAGATATTCGTCCCCGGCAGGTCCTGTGATGAATGATATTAAATGGTTCAGCCCGCAGGAACATGACGGTCAATATGGCGCCATAAATGTGATTAACAACAGTAAAAGTATTTACGCATTTGGTAATAATGGCTTGTTACTTGGAACTACAGGTTCCACTTCAAACCCTGTTATTCCTAATGGTTTAAATGGACAAGATCATATTCTGGCGGTAGAAACCGGGGGGCACACCTCAATGATTGTTAAAGATTGTGAAGTTAAATTTGGATACGTCGGCCATAGATACCATGGAAGTATGGGCGATGGGAGTGATATAGATACAAATGAATTAAATTATACTTTTGCTACAGCTCCAGTACAAATTTGTGGTGTAGAGTCACTTCCTATTATTCAGCCAGTTACCGCAGGAGGAGGGCCTGGTATGAAATATTGCGTTAATGATCCTGTTTTATTAGATCCAACTCCCGCAGGTGGTAGATTAAGTATACGCAGCGGTCCAGGAAACCTGACAGGAAATACGCTAAATTTTACCGCATCAGGTACTGTTGTGGTTCAATATTTAGTAACTACTTCTTGTGGAAGTAAATCATTAGTCACAAAAAGTTTTGAGACTGCAATTTGTCCGTTAGATTTAGAGGTTACAAAAACAGTGGATAATCTTAATCCAAGTATCGGAAGTACTAGTATTTTCACAATAAATGCAAAAAATAATGGACCCTATAAAGCTACTGGAGTAATTGTAAATGATGTACTTCCATCGGGTTATGACTTTGTTAGTGCAAGCCCTTCTATCGGAACATGGTCATCACCAAACTGGAATATTGGTAACCTTGTCAACGGAGCAACTGCAACAATGTCAATTGTTGCAACAGTTAAAGCTTCAGGAATATATGCTAATACAGCTACCATTACTGGGAATAATCCGGACACTAATACAGCAAATAATACATCAACTGCCACACCAGTAGTTCAGAGCAATCTTTCGATATCTAAAACCATTAGCAATAACACGGTGAATATTGGAGATAACATTACATTTACCATCACTGCTTCCAACGCCGGACCAAGCGCTGCAACGGGAGTTTCGGTAATAGATGTTCTTCCTTCTGGTTACACTTTTGTCAGCACAACGGCGTCAACAGGAACCTGGTCATCACCAAACTGGGATATTGGTGGTCTTGCTAACGGAGCTACTGCAACGCTGGATATCCTTGCAAGAGTAAACGCTACAGGTAATTATAACAATACAGCTAGTATAACAGGAACAGAGCATGATCCAATCCTTGGAGATAATTCGAGCTCTGTCAATCCAAATATCAATCATGTGCCAGTTGCGGTTGATGATATTTACACAGTTGCGGAAGATGTGACATTGACATTAACTCCCTTAAATCTTGATTCAGATCCTGATGGGAACACATTGAATGTTACGTCCATCAACGAAACCACTTTAACCGGCACGGCACAGTTAATTTCCGTAGCAAATGGAACAGTAAATATATCCGCTTCAGGTGTGATTACTTTCACACCAGATCAAAACTTTAATTCCGCTACAACCATAAGTATTCCTTATGCAATAAGCGATGGAAATGGAGGAACCGCTACAGCAAACATGTATATTACCGTTACGGCTGTCAACGATAATCCCGTTGCAGTAGACGATATTTATACAATTACTGAAGATGGAACGGTAACATTAACCCCCTTAAATCTTGATTCAGATCTTGAAGGCGACACGTTGGGTATAACGTCTATTAATGGAACGACATTAACAAGTGCAGCACAGGTTATTGCTGTATCGAACGGCACTATAAACATATCGGCTGCAGGCGTGATAACTTTTACACCAGATAAAAACTTTAATTCGGCTACAGCCATAAACATTCCTTATACAATAAGCGATGGTAATGGAGGAACTGCTACAGCAAACCAGCTTATTACGGTTACGGCTGTCAATGATAATCCGGTTGCAGTAGACGATATTTATACAGTTGCAGAAGACGAAATGGCAACATTGGACCCATTAAATCTTGATTCAGATCTTGATGGTGATACATTGACTATCACTTCAATTAATGGAACAAGTTTAACAGGTTTTGACCAGATGATATTTGTGCCAAATGCCAAAGTAAACATAATAGGAGGTGTGATTACTTTTACGCCGGATGCTAACTATAATTCGGCTACACCCATCAGTTTTCCTTATATAATAAGCGATGGGAATGGTGGAACCGCGACAGCAAACCAACTCATTAGAGTTAGGGCTGTCAATGATAATCCGGTTGCACTAGATCATGTAAATACAGCAATATTATCTACATCCGGTGCAACACCTATCGATAAATTAACGGCAACAGATGTTGATGGAACTATCGTTAGTTATACCATCTTAAGTTTACCAGTTCACGGTGTTTTAGCTTTATCAGGTGTTCCGGTAACAAAAAATCAGGTACTGACAACGACGCAGGCAGCAATGCTCACTTATGATCCTAGCGGAACATTTGTTGGTAATGATACATTTACATTCACTGCAAGAGATAACCAGGGAGCTATAGACGCAAGTCCGGCAACGATAACTGTAGTAATTTCAGCAGCACTATTGGAGGCAGCAGGAGATCCTATATGGAATGCGGACGGTATTAATGGTTCATTAGAAATAGGGAATGTTTTAGATAATGATAAGATAAACGGTATTCCTGTTACTGCTTCGCAAGTGATAATAAAAGCTATAGATTCTCCTGTTGGAATTACTATTAACACTGATGGTACAATTGATGTAGCGCCAGGTACACAGGCAGGAAATTATACCTTCAACTATCAAATATGTGAAGTGGCTAATTTATCTAATTGCAGTACAGCAACAGTGCGTATTTTTGTGGAAATTCCTGCCATTGCAATAGTTAAGAAAGCGGTTTTTAACGATGATAATGGAAATGGATATACAGAAGTGGGTGAAACTTTAACTTATAGCTTCGAAATAGCAAATAAAGGAAACTCTGATCTTGAAAACATAACAGTTACTGATCCTTTACCTGGAATTACGATATTTGGTGGCCCTATCGATTTAGCTATTGGGCAAATGGATAATTCTTCGATTACAGGAACCTATGTTTTAACTCAGGCAGATCTAAATGCCGGGACTATAAGTAATCAGGCAATGGCATCAGGAAATAGTAAAAGCAGAATAATTGTTACGGACAAGTCAGATTTTAGTGATTTTAATGGTGAAAGACCAACTGTTTTAGAATTTGGTGATTGTCTGATCAAAATCTTTAACGCTGTTTCTGCAAATGGAGATCAAAATAACTCAAGATTCTATATTCAGGGTTTAGAATGTTATCCGGATAACACAGTGCAGATTTACAACCGTTTGGGAATTTTGGTATTCGAGAGAAATCATTATAATAACAACGATATCGCTTTTAGGGGCATATCAGAAGGAGCTTTTTCTAATAAATACTCAAACGAATTAGAAGAAGGTACCTATTATTATATATTAAGATATAAGGATAAGCGATCTACTACACATGAAAAGGCTGGATATTTATATCTGAATAGGTAAATTATCTAAAACAAACAAACGAGTTAGATGTTGATAAATAATATTTTAACTCGTTTGTTTGTTGTGTTATTTTGTTCTGCTATTTTCCAATACAGAAATTAGCAGTCCAGTGTTTGCTGAGGTTGACAGATATCGAGGTACAAAAGAGGTACAAAATTTGAACAAAATCACACAAAATAAAGAACAAACAAACCTTGATTTTCAAGTTAGAAGATGAAGTTGTTAAACTGTAATACATCTTTTTTAAGAACACATTAATCCAGTGATTGAAGCAAATTTATAAAAAAATATCATTTGTCGGATCGACATTTTGCAGCTTTTTCATTTACAGAAATTAATATTGGATTTACTAGTTATGCATCGGAGAGCTGCAGTTTCGAACCTTAAGTTTACAGCTCCCATTAATGCAGTATTTTTATTTTTAAAATTCTACTGCGCCATGATTTTGCCACAAAACTTAGAATGGTGAAATATCTTTAAAAAACGCCTTAATTTTTTGTGGCAAAAAAGGTATCCACTCCAAACGCCTTGTGCCACGATTCTGCCACAAAACTAAAAATGTTGACAATTGAGAAAATAAGTAGCTCGACTGCCTTAACCTTATTGTGTCAGAAAAATATCCACTTCACCCCCTTGGCTGGACCAAAAAAGAAGACATACAAACCATTGGCTAAATGATGGAGTTTATCAAAAGATTTCAATGATATACTTCTTCTGTTACTTCAAATCGATAATTTCAAACAATAAATCATATTTATCGCCTAGTTTTTTCTTCAATCGCTGTTTGCTTTTTTTGATGGCATCAATTGTTACGCCCAATAAATTTGACATTTCGTAGTTATTAAAATCTAATTTCTGGAGCATTATTATTTTCAGATTAGATTCTTTTAATTCCGGAAAATTTTCAATTATGGTGTTATAGAAACTACGGTGCTGTTTGATGAACTCTCTTTTAAAGGCACTCCAATTTTCATCTGTCATTAAATGAGAGCTTAATATTTCCTGAAGTTTTCCTTTTTCTTCTTCTGAATGTACGGAAGAGGAGTTTTTAATTTCTTCAAGCTCATTTTCTAAAATTGATATTTTTTTATTTTTATTTTTGAGATATTCAGCATAAGTAATAATGTTGGAATTCGCATCCAAAAGCATTTTTTCAAAAATTAATTTGTCATTTTCAAGTTTTATTCTTTTTGCTTTTAATTTTTTGTTTAAAGAATTGTAAGTAATAAAACTTAATACAATAGTTAAAAGCAAAATGACAATATAGAGATTTTTCGTTCTTTCTCCCTGTTCTAATTCTAATCGTATTTTTTTAGTATCATCTTCATGCTTTTTTTTCTGAATCAGCCAATACGATCTTTGCAGTACGGTATTGCCGTTTGTTTTAAGTAAATATTCTTCAATTAGTTTAAGCTGACGTCTTAATATTAACTCTTTTTGAGAATTTTTACCGTCTAAAACAATAAGTTTTAATTCGATTATTTCTTTTAATGAACTCCTGTAATACGATTTTGAGCTTGCGATTGTCCCGGCTCTTTCCAGAATTTTTTCAACTTCGGTTGTATCCTTCAATTTTAAAAGAATTCTGGCCAATAATATAGAAGCGTACATCTCATTCTTATCAATTTTAAACTTTTGAGAATAAGAAATGTCCTGTTTTAAAAAAGCGACAGCAGTTTTTAGATTTCCTTTTTTTTCATACACAACTGCTTTATCGCCCAGGATTTTTGCATATCGTATACTGTCACCTATTTTTAATGCAACGGCTTCAGATTTATTAAAGTAGTGCATTGCATTTGATAAATCTTTGTTTTTAAGATAACAGTTTCCAATTGCATTTAAAACACCGGCAGATTCTGAAGAAGGATTTTCCGTGTATTTCATTGATTTTTTATAAAAATTAATGGCAGAATCATCTTCTACAGTAGACATGATCCAGCCAAAGAATTTAAAAGTTTCTTCAGGTAAAATCATTTCTGTGGGATCCACCTGATTACTTTCTTCCATTGTTTCAAGTACAATTGGAATCAGTTTGTCAATCTGACAGTAGTAATACAAGTATTGCGAATAATTCAATTGCGTCCAAATAAGGAGCGTAGGATCATTATGCTTTTTGGCTTCTTCTATTGATTTTAAAAAATAATATTCACTTCTTTTATTTGTTTTATCAAAAAAAGCAGAAAAACCATTTGCCAGAAGCGCATCGTATAAAATATGGGATTTTTTATTAGAAGATTCCTTTAAATAAGACAGACGTTTTTTTAATGCTATTGTGTCTTTTTTAGTATTTTTTTCTTTGAGAATTATAGATTCAATATTCTTAATTAAATCAGTAGAAGGAGAAGATAGTTCTTGAGCATGTAATTTTGTAAAAAAAACAAAGGCAGATAACACAAAAAATAGTGTGGCTTTTTTTGTACAGAAAATCATTTTGGAAAAGGGGCTTATGTAAGTTGCTAAACTATAAAAATAAATGGTTTAACTAAAAAAAAATCAACAGAAATCTTAATCATAAGCAATAGAAAAATTTCTTAAAAAAAGCCGTTTTATTACTACAATTATTGTTTTATGATACAGATATTTCCGATGAATTAAATCGAATTTGAAAAATCATCTTTAATTGGAGAAATGATCATGAATTGCAGCTGCTTATTCAAACAGTGACGCCGGAATTTTCGCTTAAAAAAATGTTTTTGTAAAGGAAGTAAGACCTGTTTTTCGAAGTGTTTGTAAATTAGTTTTTTGTGAATTTGGAAACACTAATTTGTCCTCGTTTTGTCTCTCCCTATTATTTAATAAAGTAATTATTTTAAAATAAATTCGGCGTTTATTCTAAGATGCTAAAAACATCTTTGTACCAGTCTAAATTATTAATTATTTAAATGATATCTATGAAATCAAAATTACTTTTAATGTTGTGTTTTTTCTGTGCAACAATCTCAAATTACGCTCAAAGTTCATTCACTGAATCAGGAATAGCGGTGCAGGGTATTGCCAGGGATGCCAGCAATACTGCGTTAGCAAATCAGACGATTAATTTTACATTTATACTTTATTATTATGATCTTTCAAAAAATGAAAAAGTTATTTATACCATCAGCAAAAATTTAACAACTGATGTATTTGGAGTTTTTTCTGATATAATTGATTCAGGATCGGTTAATAGTAGTTTGTTTGCGAATAATGTCGCTTATCTTAGAATACTAAAAGGCGTAGAAGTTATTTCTGATGAAAAACTGCGACATGTACCTTATGCGATTTCTGCTAATAACGGTGTTCCAACCGGCTCTATTATGCCTTTTATTGGTACTGCTGCTCCAGATGGATGGGCACTTTGCAACGGCGCTGCTCTGCCGGTAACAGCTACTGCTTTAATTGCTTTGGTTGGGACTAACGCACCTAATTTGCAAGGTATGTTTTTAAGAGGTACAGGAACCAATACTGTAAACAATCAGGCTGGACCTCTTTTAAAAGCAACACAAGATGAAAGTTTAAAAAGCCATTTACATGGTAAAGGTACACTAACTACCGAAACCGCTGGTAACCATAACCATAAAAATGGAAATTATGATCAACTTTTAAGTATGACCGGAAAGTTTACAGCTATTCAAACAGATGACAATGCTGGTCAGCCCGATATCGCTTCTGCAGGAACAATTCCAGATGCTGGTAGTCATACACATAATATAAGTGGCTCAACGGCTGATTTTGGAGGTTCAGAAACAAGACCAGTTAGTTATGGTGTAAACTATATCATTAAATTATAAAGCTGTACTTATGAGAAAAATAATTGCGGTTCTCGGAATGTTTGTTCTGGGAGCGGGACTTTATGCTCAAAATACCAGTGGAGCTAAAATAGTACCCGTATCACAGGCTATTCAAAAAAATGGTTTTAATATACAGGTTGGTCTTCCTTTTTTAGGACAAAATAAAAGTGGTGTAAGAGTTACAAATCCTGTGGATATTCGTTTTCCGTGGAGTACTTTGTATTTGTATAAAACTTTTGCAGAAGAATCTTTTAGTGTTTCAAAAGGTTTTTATGGAGATAAGGTTTTAATTACCTGGGATTTAAGAGCCAATCAAAATCTGGTAAAAAGTATAAAGATATACAGAAGAGTTTATACAGAAGCTGGAAATCTTCCCTACAATTTAGTAGTGGGTCTTTCTGCGACAGAAACAACTTACGAAGATAAATATGTAGAAGGCGGCGTTCTGTACGAGTATAAAGTAGAAGCACAAGGAGTTAGTTCAGCTTCTGAATTGTATAGTACTTATATTACCGGTATAGGATACAGAAATCCTACGGCGGTTGTAACGGGAAATATTAGTTATAAAGGCGGAAATCCTGTTAAAGATGTTGTAGTGACCGCAACTCCAAATGGCAGTGGTGCTGTTAAAGGAAGTGGCTTGAATGTTCCTGAATTTGGTTTTGTAGACCTAAGCGGATTGAGTACATTAATTTCAAATGCAGCAACTTTTGAGGCTTGGGTAAAACCCAATGGAGCTTATGCTAATGATTCTGAAGCAGCTATTCGATTGTTTAATATTTCAAGTTCGACAAGTGCTGACAATCTAAATGTTACTGTAAAATTAAATCCAGCAGCTAAATCATTAGATGTTAATATTGGCGCAAGTAAATATACATTGAATAATTATTTTCCATCAGGTAATTTAAACTCAAGAGGAAATGATCTGCTTGTACCTGTTTCGGAATTTAATAAATCTTTTGTTCACTTTTCTGTTGTGATCAATGATAATCAGGTTCCGTTGTTATACATTAACGGAAGACAGATTACACAAGCTTACGTAACAGAAGCTGACAGCAAATTGAAAGGTGTTGATGTCTCTTATACTGCTCCTTATTTTAGTGCAGTAATTCCAACTGGAACCGTAAAACTTTCTGGCGTTACCTGGGATAATGCTAAAGTTGGAGGAGGAAGAGCAAGTTATATCGATGAAATAAGAATTTGGAAAGCGGCATTAGAATCTTCTGTAATCAGAACTGATTATTCCAGATTTATTAGTGGAAACGATGCCAGAATGGTAACCTACTTAAGAGCGAATGAAAAAGCAGGAAGATATGCTTATGATTTGTCTCGCAGCGGATTTAATTATAACCAAAACCATGGTAAACTTTGGGAGGCCAATACAGTAGAAGCTAATAAAGTTTTATGGGCTGCAGACGCAGATAATTATCCAACAACATCTCAATTAGGTGTTTTAGGAGTAACAGACAGCAAAGGAAATTACCAAATTAGCGCGATACAATATTCTGGTTCAGGAGAATCTTATAACATTACTCCTATGTACGGCCAGCATAAATTTGAACCTAACCAGCAGTTGGTTTATTTAGGACTAGGTTCAGAAGTAGTGAATAAAATCGATTTTATCGATCAGTCTTCGTTTAGTTTTAAAGGGATTGTAGCATTTGATACCAGAGGAGTTTTCCCATCTTATGCAACAGTAGCCACAAAAAGAAATGATGACAATAAAAATATCGACTGGTTTGACGGAGGAGCAAACATTCTAGACGAAGGTTACAATTACTATGAAATCAATGGTGAAAAATTTCCTAAAGCTAAATATTGGAAAAACGATGCCGGAACTCCAACAGATAAATCGGATGATTATTTAGATCGTTATGCTTCAATTTACACAGTCGGAGCAAATGTATATATTGACGGAAATATTGTTTTAGATGCCAATAACATTCCGGTAGTTACAGATGATAATGGTTATTTTGATATTAGTGTTCCTATTGGAAAACATTATATCACGATAAAAAAAGACGGTCATCAATTTGTTTATAATGGACGTTTTCCAGCATCTACAAGCGACTTTAAAGAGTTTTTTGAAGACTCTAATGATCCTGTTTATTTTGTAGACACTACCAGAGTTACCGTTGTAGGTAAAGTAATTGGAGGATCTGTAGAAGCAGCCAAAAGTATTGGTTTTGGAGCTGATGGTCTGGTAACACAAACTATTGTCGACTCTGGAATTACAAAAAAACTTGAAGTAAGTGCTGTAAATAATATTGGTAAAGCCGATTTTACATTAGGATATGCGCCACTTGGAGCCAATGTTACCAATTACACCAAGTTTCCTTATACGACCAATACAGCTTCAGGAGAATATCGAGTTGCGGTAATACCTTTAAAGTATAATCTGGAAGCAAATAATCTGGTCATTAAAAGTAACCCAACTATTTCGTTATTAAAAGCAGGAACTACTGAAATATTTGATTTTTCAGAGATACCAACTGTAAAAACGCCTGAATATAAGTACAAAGAAAGTAACGTAGATAAAACGTTAACAGGAACACCGTATCATTACGAGAAAAGTTTTACATACAGATCAACACCTGTATTGCAGGTAACAGAACAGACTTCTGAAAAAAGTATTAATGTTGGTGAAAAATCAGTATCAACAGAAAATTTTCCAACACCGGTTTACAAACAGTTCGTGTTCTATAAAATTGTGATGAATCGTTTTGAACGTTATACCAATAAAGATTCAGGAACAGCTGTAGAGATAAAAGTACCGGTTACAGATGGTGAGTTGGTAAAAACGAATAACCTGGCTTTGCCGGATTCAGAAACCATTACAACAGATGGAAGTACACTGACTTATGGATTTAAGGGTGGAATTCCGTCAATTACGCCGCCATTTGAAATAAAAAGCAGTTTAAAATACCGATTAAACGAGGTAGATTATGCAGTTGAGAATTTTAAAGATACCGGAATTGTTTTAGGAGGTGCATCAGATGGCAGCCAGACATTTGTTACTGAAGCTCCGGATGTTCCGGCTATAATTTTAAGAGACCCACCTGGATCTAATAGTTTTGCTACAATTGCAAAAGGAGAAAGCATTTCATTTACTTCTGAAGCATCTCTCGCACATCAGGAAGGATTCACTCAGAATGTTAATGTCAACTCGGGAATCAAGTTTGTAATCAGCGGGGGTATCGTTCCCACGCCAGAAACAGAATCAGAAGTAGTAAATGGTGCTGATGTTGGCGTAGGCCTTAATAATACTTCTTCTGATGGTAAAACGATGACAAGTACTTATACGTTCAATAAAGAAATATCAACTAGTGATGCAACTGATTATGTTGGTTCTGATGGTGATTTGTATATAGGGAACTCTAAGAATATATTTTATGGTTCGTTTGATAATGTTGAAGTTTCCAGTACTATTCCAACCAAAATGGAGAACGGTATTTCTATACCTCTTCCTGCTAATGAATATGTAAATCTGGGAACTATTTCCAATCCGGTTTATGTAAGTAAGCAGAAAGCTTTAATGTTTAATGATCGTACCAGTCCAACATTTTTCATGTATTCGCAAAAGCATATTTTGAATACTTTAATACCAGAATATGAGCTGTTTATTACAAATAATTTGAATGGTGCAAACCCCAATTCAGTAGAAAATGTAAATAAAAGAAAGCAATATGCTGAAAAGATAAGACTTTGGAGAAAAATAATTTTGGATAACGAAAAAGCTAAATATACTGCAAAAAATTCTGCAGAGTCATATAAAGCAGGTTTGACAAGTGTTATAAATAATTTTAAAAATAAAATTAATGAAGTTTATAATACAGTAAATGACCCGGTTGCCAAACTAAAGCTGAACAACCAGCTTAGTCAGTCAAATGAAGTTAAAAGCTTATTAGATGCTAATTTTCAAAAAAATGTTTCATTTGATTCAGGTTTAGGGTCTTATACCCAAAGTATAGAGACAAGCGTTGTTGAAGCGCATTCTTATTCTTATAACCTTGTAGTTGATGAATCGGTAGCATTAAAGCTGGGCTTTCAGGTAAATGATGTAGGAATTATAACTACTACTAATGCATTTTTTCAGCAGGATATAAATTCATCGCTGTCTGAAGAAAAAACGACTACAACAAATATTGGCTATACCATTAAAGATAATGATCCGGCGAATTTTTTAAGTGTAAATGTAATAGATGCGTTTGATGGTAACGGACCTATTTTTATCACTCAGGGAGGAAGAACATCATGTCCTTATGAAGATGCAGAATTAACTCATTTCTATAATAAAACAACGTACAGCGATACAGCCACAGAAATTAATGAACTGGCTGATGACAAACGTGAGATGTTGAGTTTTGCTACTCAAAAAGTAGAAGTTCCTGTACTTTCAGTAACAAATAACAATGTAAGTAATGTAGTAGAAACTAAAAAAGCAGAATTTGAATTAAAATTAGAAAACAACAGTGCTTCAGGTTCTGATGCAGACTTTTTACTAGTTGTAGATAATACCACTAATCCAAATAATGCCTTAATTAATATTGAACAAAATGGCACAATTGTACACGTGCCTTATGGAAAGCAAGTTATTTATAAACTAACTTTAGGCAAATCTATTACTGATATTTATGATTATAAAGACATAAAAATCAGATTGCAGTCATTATGTGACGGCGCAGATGTAAGTTCAGAAGTGCTTATTTCGGCAAGCTTCGTTCCGTCATGTTCCAGCGTAACGGTAAGCGCACCGCTAACCAACTGGGTATACAACAGAGAGAAAGCTTACAATACAGATGGATCAACAAAACCATTAGCCATAAATCTAACGGGTTATAACACGAAATTTAAGAGTTTCAAAAAAATTGATATGGAATACAGATTAGCGACAAGCCCTAACTGGGTTCGTCTGCATACGTATTACGGAACTCCTGAGTTTTATGATGAGGCAGTAAAAAACAACGAAACCGAAATTACATCTATTGGTGCAGCGGTGAGTTTAACGTACAATTTTGATATCGCAGCTTTAAAACTGTCCAATGGAAATTATCAAATTAGAGCCAGAAGTACTTGTACAAATGATACAGAATTTATATCTGATATTATTACAGGGCTTGTAGACTTAAGTGCGCCTCAGTTATTTGGTACACCATTGCCAACCAACGGTATTTTAAGCGCCGGAGAAGATTTGAAAATAAGCTTTAACGAAAATATTTTCTATAATCCTGCTGTAAGTACAATCGAAATAAAAGGACAAACGAATCAGTTAAAAATTGATCATAACGTAAGCCTGCATTTTGAAGGAGCTAACAATACAGCTGTAATCAATAATCCTAAAATCGCATCCGGAAATTTAAGTTTAGAATTCTGGATGAATAATCAAACGGCCTCTGCAGGTTCTGTAATTTCACAAGAAGAAGGATTAAATATCGGACTAAATAACGGAAATATTTCGTTTACATTGGCAGATGTTACCCTACAGGGAGAATTGAAAAACGATAATCTGTTCCATCATTATGCCTTTACGTATAACAACAGTAACGGTGATTATAGAATTTTTGAAGATGATACTGAAATTGCTTCTAAAACAGGCAAAGCCAATGCACAATTTGCCAATAACAATGCTTTGGTAGTAGGAGGAAACACCTTTGTTGGAAACATGCATGATCTTCGTTTATGGAATAAAGCCTTGACCAGAGAAGATTCTTATTCAAAAATGTATGCTAAATTAATTGGAAATGAAGCGAATTTAATTGGCTATTGGCCGATGACTGAAGGAAGAGATGCTTTGGCCAAAGATTTGGTACGATTTAAACATGCAACAGTAAATGCTTCATGGGATATCAAACCAAAAGGAAATTCATATGATTTTAATAACGGACAGTATCTTACGATGGACAATGTAAATTTTGTTCAGTTAACGAAAGAAATGGACGCTACAATGGAGTTTTGGCTTAAAACCGATACACAACAGGAAGCAACTTTATTTTCAAATGGAAGAGGCGACGGTACAGATGTTATTCAAAGCAATGGATTATCAAACAAATGGTCTGTTGATATGGATAATTCAGGAAATCTTCAGCTGAAAAGCGAAGGACGTTCTTATGTTTTAACATCAAAAGGACTTACTGATAATGCATGGCATCATGTAACGTTGTTGTTCAACAGAGCCGGATCATTGAGAACTTATGTAGATACTAAATTAGTTTCTTCAAATGAAATGACAGCCATTGGGGGTTTCTCTGGAAATAAAATTTGGCTTGGAGCCAGAGGTACACGCGATTTGTCAGGCAAAGAAACCGTTGATCGTACTTTTAAAGGTAAGATGGATGAATTCCGTTTATGGAACACACTTCGTAACGTAGAACAAATAAACAGGGATAGTTACAATGAGGTTGATGTGGAAAGTATTGGTTTATTGTTATATACAAGGCTGAACGTTCCGGATCCGGTTACGACAAACGGACCAAGATATTACCATGCAGATGCCAATCAAACTGTAGTGGTAAACAATGCCAATTTAAGCAGCGGAAGTTTAAATTATTCAAATGATACTCCGGCAATTCAGCCAGAGCGACAACTGATTAAATTTGTAACTACGAATGTGATTAAAGATGGCGAAATGATTATCGCACCGGTTATTACAGATTGGGCTTCATTAGAAGGACAAATCCTTGATATAACCGTACACAGAATGTTTGACAGTGCGAATAACATGCAGGAATCTCCGGTTACCTGGACAGCCTATGTGAATCGTAATGAAGTAAGCTGGTTTGCAGAAGGATACAATGAAATTGTAGACCTTACCAAAAATAGCGGAGAAACTAAAACTTTTGAAATTACATTAGTGAATAAAGGAGGAAAACAACAACCTTTTACGATTAACAATGTACCAAGCTGGTTAAGTTTAAGCAAAACAACAGGTTCTATTGATCCTAATACTAAAACGACCATTAAAGCTGTAATTGATCAGGATGTTGCCGTTGGCGAATATCTGGAGAATCTGTATTTACAAACCGATTTTGGTTATGATCAAAAATTACAGATCAAATTAAGAGTATTAGCTCCGGAACCTAACTGGAATGTTGATCCGACTCATTTTGATTATAGCATGAATATCATCGGAAAAATAAAAGTAGATGGCGTGCTGTCTGCAGATTCTTACGATAAAATTGCTGCTTTTTATAATGAAGAATCAAGAGGATCTGTGAAGCTGGTATATAATGAAGCTTACAAGGAATATTTTGCCTTTTTAACGGTTTACAGCAATAAAAATTCGGGTGAAAACCTAAAATTTAAAATCTGGGATGCTTCTCAGGGTAAAATTTTAGAAGCAAGTATAGAGTCTGTTCCATCTGTTCCTTTTATGGATAACGAAGTACTGGGAACTATGAGCAAACCCTACATTTTTATAAATTCAGGTTTAATCGAACAGGAAATTAAACTGAACAAAGGATGGACATGGATTTCTTTAAATGCCTACGATCCAAATTTTTCAGATTTAAATGCATTGACAAAAAATCTAACATTAGAAACTTCTAACCGTATTTTGAGTCATTCTCCTGCGCAGTTAGATACTTATTTTAAAGATCAGTCAAATCCTTTAAACAGTGGATGGTCTGGTACAATAAGTGCAAACGGAGGTCTTTCTCCTTCTAAAATGTATAAAGTAAACATCACAGAAGAGCAGACTTTAAAAATTAAAGGAAAAAGTGTAGATGTTTCTACGTGGAGTTTCCCTATTAAGGAAAACTGGAACTGGCTTGCTTATCCTTTAGCATCGAATCAAACCACAAACGAAGCTTTGGCTTATTTTGATGCCAATGATGGAGATGTTATTAAATCTCAAAATTTGTTTGCGATATACGATCCGATCATTGGATGGAACGGAACTTTAAAGTATCTGGAAGCCGGAAAAGGGTACATGATTAAGTCTACCAAAGAGCAGACTTTTAAATATCCTGATAATTTAGAGAAAAGCAAAAATGCTACATCTAAGAATGCTTCAAATAATGAACAGGAAGCAATAGCATCAGAGTTTAAAATGTATTCGCAAAACATGAATGCAGTTGTTTTACTTCCGAAAGGATTTGATGAATTGTTTGTATATGATGCAAAAGGTGTTTTAAAAGGTGTTACAAGAAATCAGATAGTGGAAGGAAAAGAACTAAGTTTTATCACCGTTTTTGGTGAAGATACAGAAGAATTATCCTTTACTCTGGGAGATGGATTTACGAAAAAAGGAACTTCAAAATCATTTGTCTTTAAAGGCAATGAAGTACTTGGAACAATTGCGAATCCGATTATTTTAGAAGAAGTTTCAAAAAGAGAAAACAGCATTTATCCAAATCCTTTTAAAACGGCTTTGAACATAGAACTTAATGCCGCTAAAAAACAGGAAGTAAAAGTGCAGCTTTATTCCGTACACGGTCAATTGGTATTTACCCAAAAGATGGTTATTGAAAGCGGTAATAATGTGATTTCAATTTCGCCAAATATAGCCGAAGGTGTCTACATAGTAGAAGTTGGAGTAGATGGAAAGCTGGTAAAAACGAAAGTTATAAAAAACTAAGAACAAATAATTGAGCTCCTAAAACATCTTTTTAAGTTTGTTTTAGGAGTTTATAATTAATTAAAAATGAGAAATTATAAACATATAATATTGCTGTTTTTTATAATAAGCAGTAGTGTATTTGCCCAATCTCCAGACTGGTCAGTAAATGAAAATAAATTTCAATACACCATGTCATTTGAAGGTTTTTTGACTGTTGATGGAAAAAACTTAACAAGTGCCAATGATAAAGTAGCCGCTTTTGTAAATGGAGAATGTCGCGGAAGTGCCAATGTGCTGTACGTAGCAAGCGAGAAAAAGTATGTTGTTTATTTAACGGTTTTTTCCAATACAGATGGCGAAATTATCAATTTCAAAATCTACGATTCTGCCAATAATGTTATTAAAGAGGTAGTAAAGACAAAAGTATTTGAAAACAATAAACACTATGGAGATTTATTTCAGTCTTACAGTTTTGCAAGCCCGTCATTGAAAAGTGATGCCGAAATTATAGATTTTAGTTTTAAGGATTTAAAAACAGCAACTAAGATTGTTGACGGTTCGCAAATAACGCTTTATGTGGCTAAAGGAACAAATGTTTCGGCATTAAATGCTTTATTCGAATTAAGTGCCGGAGCCGGATTATTTATAGGAACTGCGAATAAAATTTCAGGATCAAATACGGTAGATTTTAATAGTCCGGTTCAATTTCAAGTACTTTCAGAAGATCAGTCAGTCTTGAAACAATGGACTGTGATAGTTAAATTAGGCAGTGCACTATTTTATAAAAAAGATGCCGTATGTTATGCCGGAGGTGTCGTTAAAGTTTTATACGATGAAAATGATACGCTGGCAACTTTGACAAAAGGAGGTGTTAAAATTACGGCTCAAACCATTCAGAATGGAGAAACTGTTTTTAACAATCTGGAAGCAGGAAAATACAATGTGAGCATAGGCGGAATTAATAAAGAAATAGTAATAAATCAAAAACAATAACAATGAAAATTAAACAGTACTCGATTTTAATACTAGTTATGATTGTATTTTTTGGTTGTTCAGATCAGGACGAGATAACGATTAGCCCTCAAAGCATTTCTTTTGTACATGCTGATGGCTCAAAAATAGCAGAAAATGAATGTATTAGTCCGAATGTGAAATACGGAATAAAAATAGAAACTAATTATGTGGATCAAAATAGACCTTTCAGAGTAGATTATTCTGTAAACGGAGTGGTTTATACCATGACTTTTACAGTTAAAACTTCTCAGGTTAATCCCATTACTTTGATTAATGGCAATAATGACGCGCAAATAGTAGGTAGCAATTATAAAGCAGTTCTAAAATATGTAGATCAGGGAGATTTTGAATTGGTCGAATAATTAAAGTTTTCATTCAGGTTACGGATGGTAAACAAAAATTGTGATAGATTTTTTATAAATAATTAAAGTTTCACATCTTTCAATAAAAGTTTCGAATTACTTACTATCAATGCCATAAGAAAAATAAAAAGCCTGCAAAAGTACTTTCGCAGGCTTTTTTGTGGTTCGAGGGCACGTTTATGTTATTTTTCCGTACAGATTAATATGTTAGGCAATGTTAAAGGGTATCTTTTTTATGACAGCTAATAGTTGCCGCCATTTTGCATTCGGAGAATGACAGGTAGTCAATCGAACATTTAATCTTTTTTTAAGACTTTAGGACAAGGCTTACAGCCGATCTGTAGGAGTTAGATGTCTGCACAGCAGCATATAATTAAATTAAAAGAAAGCCTGGTAGCTAAAGGATATTCGGAGATAGATCAGGATGAGGAATTTCATATCAACTATTTTGAAACAAAGAGTGAAGTATTGGAATTTATTAATGCCTTTATAGCAAAAGAAAATCTTTCAGATTCGATAAGTACTGAGGAGGATACAAGACATTAGAACGGATTTATAAAGACAAACAACGCCATTGAATTCCAATGGCGTTGTTTGTCTTTATGTCTTATAATAGTTTCGAACCTAAAGTTCTTAAGCTTTGATTTTACGAGGGGGTATAGTTTTCAAAAACACCATGTGCCACGATGTTGCCACAAAGCTTAAAACGTCAATGTTTTAATTATTTTCAAGGTGATTTTTATAGTTAAAATTTATCGGCGGAGTATGGGGCTCCGTCACCTAATGAAGATTAGGTAGGGTGATTGTCGATTATGCCATAATCCAACGTTGGGTTTATAAGTTTAATCCTTTGATTGAGTCAGATATGAAGAAGAGAAAGGGCAAAGCAGGGGCAAGTTGGAGCTTGGATAAAACCTATATCAAAGTAAAAGGTATTTGGTGTTATTTAGATAGGACAGTAGATAAATTAGGCAATACAATTGACTTTCTTTTGACCAGAAAAAAACAAAGAATGAACGCGCAGAAATATAACATATCAAATATATAAATAGCTAATTTAAATTTTAGCACCTTAATATTTCTTTATACAAAAACTCATAGCCTATTTTATCTGTCTTGTGTCTAAAAAAAGCTTGCTCATGACATTTTATGATGACATAGTACTATGATAAATTAGATTTACTTTAAATTATAATAAAGCAGATTTATTTCTAAATATTAGTTTTTATTAATTTCTAAAAACATAAAAAAATGTCATATCCAAACGTTCCGGTTCTGATCTGGGAGTGACTTTATTTTTTAGAATTTTAAACTAATCGAAAAATGAATACGAAAGGTCATTGCTATTCGAAGGCTATTATACTGCAGTATATAAATATTAGTAATAACTGCAGGCCAAGAGTAATAAAAGTGGTTCTGATACTGCAGCGATCAAAGTTTATAACAAGCGTTTGTTCTAAAAGATAAAATCCGACAGTGTAAATATCTTAATAGTAGAACAGTATCATCATTTTATTTAGTGGTGCATACAAAACGGATTCGGCTTTAAAAATTTTGAATCTGCAAAGAGAACTCTAAGCATTATTGAAGTTGTTCATATGCTTAAAAAGGATTAGATGGTTAGACCAGAGATTTCAATAATTAAATCATTCTGTAAATAAGCGGGCTAACTTTAAAAATACTTAAATACTTACATTTGATTCTGGTAAATGCGACAGAACCAAGTAAGCCAATTATAAAGTAAAATCAATTATTAACAAACTAAATTTATAAAAAATGGCAAACATTAATGGTAAAATTCAGACCGACGTCATTATCCTGGATGACACTTATGACGTGTCCGTTGCGATTCCGACAAGCAAACCAATTGTGGACGTTAACGCTTACACTTTAACAATTTATAATGAAGCAGAAGTTGCTCTGACCCCAACAACAGAGAACGTGGCTATGTTAGCCCATGTTGCAGCATCTTACAATGTGGACTCCAAAGAGACATTTCCTGATAATTTTTATCTGGAGCTTAGTCCGCCGGCATCTATCCTGCCCAATATCAAAGACAGCACTGACCCTGCGAAGACTACATTTGCAATTAAAAATATTGCAATTCAGTTTGCTACAGGTGCTTATGTAAATGCAGAGGAAATACCTGGCTCAGTAAAGGGTACCAAACCATAAGCGGGTTACTGTTTCGTAAGGATTTCCAAAAAGTGAACCGAAAGGCTGCTTGTTTTTCTAATCATAGCAAGTCACTTTTTGGAAATCCTTTTTATTAATGATTGATTTATCCATTTTTATTTGATTTAATCTCTAGTTATGAATTCAGATACGCAAAATATCGGAATTGGCACCACAATCATAGCTGATGATATTCCTATAGTTTTTCAGGCATCATTTAATAGTACTACTTTATCTATTGAGGTAAAGAGCTGTAAATTTGACCTTGCTGAGACTGTAAAAGAAAGGTTTAATAGCCTTAACGTCATCATACCTGAGGGTTCCAGTAAACTTTCGGTTGCTAAATTTAGCGGTGCGATATCCAGAACAGATCAGCATAAGAAACCCAATACAAATGGAGAATATCGACTGATAAAATTTGCGGGGGAAATGGAGGAAATAACGATTCCTATTCCCATTTTGAGTGACATAAGTATAGATAAGGCTTTTTTCTATTATCTGTATCTTAGCCCAAATGCTGCAAACAGCCAGTCCAATTTTAAAGATCAGATCATATTTCTTGGCTGTAATCTTTCGATAAAACAAAACACAAAACTTTCTCAGGTACTCAAAGATGCTACTCTAAAAGCAGCTTATTTCTTATCCAACAATGCATCAGTCATATACTTTGCTTTTTCCGGAAAAATTAATGTAGGCAAAATTATAGAAGCAATATTTGGTGTTACCACACTAAACCTGACGATTGATGTTGAAAGTGCAGGAATATTCAGGGTAGCCAAAACAGCTGCTCAAAAAACGATTCCCGGTAAGGAAGGAGCCCCTGATACAACTGCTCCTGAGGTTACTTACCTCGACGCATTGCGCCAGATTGCAAGTCTTCAAAATAAATCTGAAGGACCTGCAGCCGATTCAGATGTGAGCAGGTACATGCCATCTACGTTTCCGCTGGCTGAAAAAACAATAAATGAAAACGGAACATCAATAACAAAAGTTGGCATACGTGCCGGCAATGAAATAGATACTGATTTTACGGCTCAGTTTACCGAAGCATTTTCAGGCGAAGATATTACGGGTATTTGCTTCTGGGTAATGATTAATTTCAACCAGATATCTTTATTCGGGTCCCTGATTACGATTGGATACAAAAACGAGCAGGTAAATTCATTAATTCTATATGGATTTAAAACGGAAAACAAAAAAAGTGGTACTCCCGAACCCGTTACAGCTGCCTATTTTTATGCGCAGCTTCCAGCCATAACATTTCTCAATTTTCTAACATTAGAAGGGCTGAAGGGCAGACAGGGAATACTTTTTAAATATATTTCAAATAAAAACCAATATGAACTGAGCGGCAGCATAACCTTTACTGCTTTTGAAAAATCATTTGTATTTGGTGGCGACTTATTGGTCAATGATGACAAGCTCGTTGCGACCGTCGATATTACTATAGGTTCGCCAAATCAAAGCATCAATAAGCCCTTGGGCATGACCGGAATCAATTTCGGGAGATTATATCTGTGCATCAATAAAACATTTGCTAAGAAAGCCGAAGGCACACAACAGGAAGTTAAAGAAAAACTGGATCTGGCTATAGGCGGCTATATCGATTTTAATTTCAGCGAGGTAAAACTTCAGCTGCAGGGGAATGTGGTGTTTGAAGATAAAGAAGCCCGTTTGGTACTGGTATCTCTCAATGCTAAACCGGCATTAACCCTAAATCAATTTGTTAGAGAGGTAATACAAAAACCTTGGAAATGGGTTGATCAGGTCACTAAACAGATCGGATTTATTTCCGGTACGATGTATTATCTGAGTGTGCCGGAATCCGTAAAAGACAAAAAAAATTATACTTTTTCCTATGCTAATCCCATACAGCTCGACCAACCCCAAAATTTAGATGGTTCTACTGGTGGAGGAATTGCTAATGCATTAACCGTATTTAAACCCGGCTATCATATACATGCCGATTTATTACTGTTTGAAAAATATGTGTTTGTAATTGATCTGTCTGTACAAACTGATGGAATTACTCTTTCAGGTTCTTATGGAGGTACTTATGAGAATGGCAAGATTACAATTGCTACAGTAATAACAGCCTTTTTTATATCGTTGGAATCTCCGGTACTTTCAATAGGTACAGTAGGAGGAAACAATTTTGAAATAAGCATAAGTAATCTCAAACTCTTTGGAACTACGATTGGGGACAAAATCATAGCCAAATATCAAAATGGAATTTTTACAGGAACCTATAGTCTTAACAATCCAAAATTTGGATTTGAATGGCAATGGACAAAAAAACAAGGTTCTGGAGGATTTTCAATTACGAAAATTGACGGGATCGATACTGAAGAATTGAAATCTATCGCTGCGTTGGTTCAAAAACTGAACGACATGACAAGTGGAGGATGCGAAAGCATTGTAGATACGATGTTTGCAGGACTAAAATCCAGTTTCAGTCCTGCATTGCAGGAAGGAAAAAGTCCTACTGACAATCGTAATGGAACTATGCTTATGCCGTTGAAAATAAAATACACTTTTTCTGTTGGCGATACAACCATTATGAGCGACAGTATCATGATGGATTTAAATGTGACAATACCCACATCAATTGGCGGCTTGCCGGGGGCGATGATCGAAACGCTTGTTTTCAATATGGGAGGCATCGTTGAACAGCTGCTAAAAAGTCCTACATTTTACAAAGCTATTGCTCTTGAGATGGCTAAAAAAGGAGCAGCTAAGCTGGCAGCAAGGATGCTTTGCAGAGCCGCTGAAGAAGTTGCAAAGGACCTAGCTCAGGCGCTTTCAAAAGCTTTAGCAGAAGGACTTATAACAGCAGGACTCGAGGGATTGGTTGAACTTGGTGCAGTAATTACCGCAGTATTCGCCGCAGGTATTGCCGGGGCTGTAGGAGGACTTCTGGGTATTCTTGAAAAAGTGTGGGATGCCATCAAAAAAATATTTGGAGGTGACGATGGAAAGCAGGAGGCTCAGGATAAACTGAACGCCATCAAAGCACCTGTACAGCAGCTTATATCATCTCTCGATTCCAGTCTTGAGAAAATGGCTGCTACAATACAGGTAACATCTTTAGAAGCAGGTATTAACGATCAGGGCAATTATATGCTGAATTGGAATTTTCCGGCTCCTTCAAAGAATTTAGGAGAAAACCTGCATATCGTCTATCAGTTAAATTTTTTAGGAGGAGAAATAGGTTCCAGAGGTATACCTTCAAAAATACCGCCGACAGGCTTCAAAGCGATGACAAGCACTACATATAACAGAGAATGGCCAGAAATGTTACAGGAGGACCCTGATTTCAGGATGAATGCATCCATCCAAACTTCTATAACCGGTTATACCTTCTTGACCCAAGAGGCAGAAAATAATCTTCAAAGTACTATAAACACATTAAACCAGATTGGTGACAGCCTCGACGGGGCAGTAGCATTCAATAAGGAGCTGCAAGCATTTGTAACCAAAATGAAAGGCTACAATAAAAATGGTTTGACTTCAGAGATAGTATATGCTACCCAGACCGGTGAGAGTACCCAATTGAGGATTGGACAGGCAGTCATAGGCATAAATACCAGAATTACATAAAAATTATCATCGTGCGCGACCAAAGATAAGTGCATCATTAAAATATAGAAATCATGGCTGATATTATACCATCTATCATCGAACAAAAGTATTACGCGGGACAGCTGCTTCAGGTTGAGGATTTCAACCGGGAGCGGGATTTTCATATCCAGTACCGCAATTTTGGCAATCAGCAGCTGCTCTCTTCGGGGGTGCTTTCGGGTCTGATAGTAGATAAAAGAGGTTCAACTATTAATGTAAGCTCTGGTGCGGCGATTGATATAAATGGAGCTTACATATTACTGACAGCGGAAAAATCCTATGCAGTAACTTCGGCTGATGGAGATTATCAGTTTGTTATAAGTCATCAGACCATTCCTGTGCCAGGCACGAAGAATCAACTGAAAAGTGATCCGGCATTAAGCCTGATTGCTGCCGGAAAACCAATAAATGATGCAATACTGCTTGCCAATGTGACAATTACCAATAAGGTTGTATCTAAACTGGAAGATGCTGCATTGGCAGTACAGATTCTATCTTCAAGAATCCCCGAACAATCGATTCAGAATCTTGATGCTTCAGTAATAACAAAAGGTATTTTTGACAGAAATCATATTCCTGATCTTCAGAATCTGAATGGAAAATTAACTCCATCACAACTTCCTGTCCTGCCTAATAACGACAATGCAATAGTACAAAACGCTTTTACAACGGGGGTAATTACAGGATTGACCGCCAGCAATACAGATAAGATCGCACAATTGACAAGTGGAATTGCTGTAGATGCTTCGGGAAACCAGATTGTTCTTGACAATACCGCAACCTATAATAACAGCACTATAACAGCCCAAAAAGGAATTTTTTCGCTGGATATGAGTGATCCAGTTTTTCAGGATAAAACCTGGTTGCTTCTGATTTCTCCAAACACAGCCGATTCAGGCTCACCAATTCTGGAATTTGCTGAAAACAAAACTAAAGATAAGGTTATTCTCGCTACAGTCAGGGTTACCGCAGGACTGGTTGTAGTAAGTAGTAACGATAGGGAAAGTGTAGAACTTAAAACAGACAGATTACCTGAGCTGACCCCTGATATCCTGCCTGATATTAAGGATTTGAAGGGTAGGGTAGCCATAATACAACTACCGGGTCTGGGGGAGATGACAGGAAAGCTAAATCCTGGGCAGGTACCTCAAATTCAAGAACTGCAGGGACAGCTTACTGTGGGTCAATTGCCACCGGATATAATTGGAACTAAAGAGTATCTTACTTTTTTTGTCAATCAGGCAGTGGTGGGTGAAGGGGCTAAAATTCAGTTCTCCTGGATTACAGATAAAGGCGTTGACAGTCTCTCACTGTCTTATTTTTCAGAAGTTGGGATCAACAATCTTAGCACAGGAGATAATGCTATAAAACTTACAGACGCAAGTTTTTCTTACACTATTCTAGCGACTACAACATTTACCCTTACAGCTTTGATAAAGGGTGTTATAGTAGGCCAAAAACAACTAACGATTACCGTATTCACCTTGCTGGAACTCGCCCGGCTGCAGTTTGCAAATAATAAATCTGCCAACGATTGCATTTCCCTTATCCTAAACCAGTTTCCAACGGCCACTGCTAATGATTCGGCTATAGCATTGGCAAAAGCGGGTTACAAATCCACTGAGACAGCTGGAGCTCTAAAAATTGGATTTCCTAAGCTTACGCCAGCACAGGTTGCTGCGGCACTTTCGGCGGCCTTTGGGAAGACAACACCCGCTGACCTTGCGAAATCAGATAAAGAGAAAGGTCTGACAGCTATCGAAGCAGGAGGAAATCTTGTATCTCAATTTCCAGGAATAAGCGCTATGGATTTTGGTGTTTCTCTTGGACAGGCAGGCTATAGTACTGAACAGCTTGGCCCGGCCCTAAAACAATATTTTCCGAAACTCTCCCCTGCGGAAGTAGCTAATATTTTTCACCAGAGTTATAAATAAATCATTAAAACAATCAATTATGGAAAATCTTAAAATTTTAGAGCAGCAATTGCTCGCTTACAAAGAGAGCGGTCTGGCACTTCAAAAAGCTGTAGAAAAATTAAAATCCGGCGGTATGGCTGCTGGTGCCGCACCGGTAGTAGATCTTGGAATAAGTTCACAAATGCTGGCCTCTGCTTTAAGTGCAATATGGCAGGGAATAACACCTTTGGAAATGGCTCAGGGGCTAAAAGCGTTCGAAAATGATCCGAAATTTGTTGCCGAAGGGCTGATGTCAGATAAGGGATTTCCAGACCTGACGGCCTTGCAGCTAGGAAAGATATTGTTGGATCCAACAATCTTCCCCAACCTTTCCAAAGAAAATATGGTTGTGGTGCTCACCGCAGTAAATTTTACTCCCGATGTCATAAATGCTGCTATTGCAATATTATATAATATAACAGCAAGTTATGCATTGAATCTTACAGGCAATTCATCGTACCTGAGTGCACCGCCCAATCCGGTTTATAATTTCGGAACATCCGATTTTTCTCTTCAGGCATGGGTAAGAACAAAAGGATCAGGTACAGTGATTTCAAGAAAATCAACTCAGGGTGGCCCCGGAAACGGCGGATTTCTTGTGGTGATAAAAAATGATGCCAGTATTAAATTTGCGACCGACAATGGTTTTGGATTTTATGAAATAAATTCTGTTCCTTCCGGAATAAATGATGACAACTGGCATTTCCTGACTGCCGTAAGACGTTCTAATGTATTAGAACTTTATGTAGATGGTAAGCTGATCCCGTCTAATCCGCGTTCTAATACTTCCCCTTCAATTAATGTAAGCAATAATCTTCCGTTGATGATTGGTAATGTTGCCCAGTCACAGGAGCCATTCCGTCAGTTTACAGGAAGTCTAGACGAGGTAAGAGTGTGGAATCGTTCGCTATCTGCTGCTGAAATTGTAGCGAATATGAATAAGCCACTTGCAGGAAATGAAGCGGGACTAGTAGGCTATTATACTTTCTCTGCACAAAACGGCAATGACAGCTCGCCAACAAAGAATAACGCTAAACCAACAGGATCTGTTTCCTACGTTTCTCGAGGTGTTATCTCATAAATTGCCTTTACGACTAAAGTTTAACCAAAAACGATAGGACTATGCCATCATAATTCAGGTAGGGCTTAGGGGAATCAACGGATGCTTGGCGTATCTAAGCAATCTCTAAATTATTGATCTATTTTTGTTTTTCATAATTATATCAAAAATAGCGAGTTAGTGATGGAAGAGTTTAACGGGACTCAAACCACAGAGTTTTAAATTTTCAAGAAACTGAATAAAATTTATCGAACCAAAAAAAAGCTTCAGAGAAATCTGAAGCTTTTTTTTGGAAACGGGAAAAGGACTTAAACCTGTTAACAAAAAAGGACTATAATAAACAGTGTCTAAAAGTTTCGAACCTAAATTCAGAAGGTCTTTACTCAAAAGGGTTTTAGTTTTTAAAAACATTTTGTGCCACGATTATGCTACAAAACTTTGATTAATAAATTTTTAAAACTTTTCATAGAATTCTTTTAATTTTAAGGCTCTAATTTTACTTCTTTACATTGTATCTTACTTGTACCTCAAATACATTTTGTTCTACTCAATACTGTACAGTTAATTTCTGGAGTTGTAATTAGCAAAATATTTTAAATCTAATTTTGTTTATGAAAGCTTACAGAAATATTCTAAAAAATCCCCCTAGCTTTTTGTAGCAAAAAAGGTATCCACTTCATCCTGATATTTAAAAAAGGGACTCAATTTTTTATGGCAAATTTGGGAGTAATTCCAAACAACATGTTCCAAGATTTTGCCATAAAATTAAAAATGGCGATAATTTATTATACTATGCAAAGTTAGTATCATAAAATTTTGCGTTAAAAAGAAGCCAATTCCATAATCAAAAGCAATTGTTTTTTGAGGATTTTTATATGTAGCGACATTATATAACAACTCTTCCTAAACTATAATTAATAGATTATAATATTTGATTTATTCTTTAATTCGGGTAATTGAATCATAAAAAATAAATCAAATTTCATTACTTGTCACAAGACAAGTGCCACAGGTTTTATTCGCTCTTTCTTTGCATAGTATTAAACAAATAATATTATGGAAAACGAAAAAACAAACACACAGAACGAATTAAATTCTTCATCATCAAACAGTAAAAACACAATTGTAATTGTTCATGGAGCATGGTCATCTGCTAATGACTGGCTACGATACAAATTCCAAACCCCCTATTTTTGGAGGACTTAAAACGAATTTTAAGTATGAAAACACCGAATGATAATGTATTTGAATACAGTGCTTTAAGTATAGCTGCTTAATTTATTACTTTCATTTATAAACAAATGATATTCACAAAAATTAAGAAATTAATATGATTTAAAAAGAAATTTTTCATCTATAAAATAAATGCACGCTATGAAACCATATAAATTTGAAGATTTACCTGATATTATTGGTGAGCTACTTACAAGAATTGACAGTATTGAAAAACTTTTACAAGAAAATAAATTAAATGCGGTAGCAGCTAATGATGAATTACTTACTATTTCTGAAGCAGCAATATTGTTAAAATTGTCTGTGGCTACTATTTATACTAAAGTTTGTAAAAATGAGATTCCAGCCAATAAGCAAGGTAAGCGTCTTTATTTTTATCGTGCTGAATTAATAAATTGGATAAAATTGGGTAGGATTAAAACTATTACTGAAATACAGCAGGAAACGGAATTGAAATTTAATTCGAGAAAACCATTTAAATAAATAAGAAAGACATCTTCCAAAAAGATGTCTTTCTTATTTTACAATATGCTACTTCAAGCTTATTCTAAGCGATGCTTCCCTTTTCTTTTCATCAATTATTTTCGTGTAAATCTGGGTAGTTTTCACACTTTTATGACCAAGCATTTTTGAAATGGTAAAAATGTCTGTTCCGGAGAAAATTTGCAATGTAGCATAAGTGTGCCGAAAACAATGAAAAGTTATGTGTTTTGTAATTCCGGCCTGGACAACCCAGACTGGCAAAACTCTATCCACATCCCATTTTTTCAGACCCCCGAAGACTTGGTCATTATCTTTTGTTCTTTTACCAAGTACTTCATAAGCCTCATCTGATATTGGCATAGTCTGCAAGCCTTCAGTTTTCTTTTGTTTAAACCTGATATAATGTCCATCATCTTCTCTATATTGAACTTCTGACCACGTTAATTTAGCTATATCTGAATATCTAATTCCTGTAAGGGTCGAAAACATTGAAATTTTATAGACAATATTTTTAGAACAAGGTGTTGCAAATAATTTTTTAGCTTCATTTAAAGTTAGAAAATTTCGCTGCAATTCCTGTTCTTTAATAGAATCTATTCCAGCATTAATATCAGTTCGAAGTTTCCCTTCTTTATATGCTCTTTTGAGTGTAGTTTTTAGTTTATTGTGATAGGAGAGGGCTGTATTTCGTGCCAGAGTATTCCTGGTTTCTCTTCTGTTTTTGGCCTTTAATAAATATTCTTTGTAATCTTCCATCAAAGTCACTGTTATATCTTTAAAACATAGTCTCTTCCTGAAAGAAAGTTTTCAAAATGAATTATAGCACTACACCAAATTTGATGATTCTTCCCTACTTTTTTATCTGCCAAATTTTTAAAATAATCTAAAAATGAAGCACGTCCAATTCTCTGGATTTCCAGTTGTTCTTTTTCAAACTCGCTATAGACATCATGCTTACGCATTTCGTTTTGTCTTCGAATTTGAATAAGCTCAGCTGTGTGCAGGTTTTCAATATTAGAAATTTTTTGAATTTGATTTTTTGGACGTTCATATAAATACAGCTTTAAGAATTCACGTCTGGTGTACTTATTAGTTTCTGTATTTAGTATTGGCGGATAAAAATCCAGGTAAAGTGATATCATTCCATTTGTCAATTTTTTTTTCTCAATCTTACATTTCCCTTTTTCATTTTTCTCTTACATTAAATATAATATCAATATCTTTCTTCGCAACATAATTGAACTTACCTACGGAATATTTGGCTATTCCCTGACGTTGAATAAGCATATACAGAGCTCCCGGCGATATACCGAATTTCTGCTGTATCTGGGAAATAGTGTAACAGTTCTCTAATCCAGGGAATTCCTGTACCGGTCGAAGCAAAGATTGCTCTAGCGGCATGGAAAAGAAAGTATCCATATCGCATTTGCGAATAACTGTTCTGGCTCCAAATTTTGCTATATCAAGCTCTCCCCTGGAAATGATTCTGTAAATTGTCCTTCTGCTAATTCCAAACAAAAGGCTGGCCTGATTAACGCTCAGAAAATCTTTTGTTTTTACAGCTTCAAGATGTGGTTGTCGTGCAATTTCTGTCTGCCGGTTGCTTTCATCAATTTTCGACTTTCTTGTCCTTGCTTTGTAGGCTCTGCTGCTACATTTCAGCGAGCAATACTGTGTTTTTGTTGTCTTGGCTATGAACTCATTTTGGCAGAATTCACAGATGCGGGTAATCTTAATGTTTGTACTCATAGAAGTGTGACTTTAAGTGTCCCACTGTGACTATGTGTGTCTACGCGTGCCATAATTTGGCCAAAAAAAATATTATTTGTACCTCACATTTCCGAGGTACAAATAAGGTACAAATTTAATCAAAACATCACATAATATCCAAAAGAAAAATGAATTAAAAAACGAGTTAAAATATTGTTTATAAATACTTTAACTCGTTTGTTTATCGTTGTTTTGCGTTATTTTGCCTTGCTATTTTCCGATGCAGAAATTAGCAAAAATATTCCCCAGCAATTCATCATTAGAAACCTGACCTGTAATAAGTCCAAATTGGTATAAAGCTTCACGAATATCAAGAGCAATTAAGTCACTTGAAAGATTTGTTTCAAGTCCAAATTTTACTTTTGTAATTTCATCCAAAGCTTTAAGTAGCGAATCGTAATGTCTTGTATTTGTTACGATAGTTTCGTTATTACGAAGCGCTCCCGTATTTACAAACGAAAGCAATTCATTCTTTAATTCGTCAACACCAATTTTTTCTTTAGCAGAAATCAGTAAAAGTTTTGCATTTAAATTTTCAAGCTTAGTGGTGATGTTTGAAACTTCATCATCAGATAATATATCTTTTTTGTTTACTACAATAACCAAAGGTTTTAGAGGATATTTATTTTTGATTTGTTCAATTTCAGAAACAAATTCAGAACTTGAAACCTGAAACTTTAAACCATCAAATAAATAAATTACAACCTGCGCCTGATCGATTTTTTCGAAAGTTTTTTTGATCCCGATGCTTTCTACAACATCTTTAGTTTCGCGAATTCCCGCCGTATCAATAAATCTAAAACCAATTCCGCCAATAACCAATTCGTCTTCAATAGTGTCGCGGGTTGTTCCGGCAATGTCAGAAACAATAGCGCGTTCTTCATTTAATAAAGCGTTTAGCAAAGTCGATTTCCCAACATTTGGTTCACCAACAATCGCAACCGGAATTCCATTTTTAATAACATTCCCAACAGCAAATGAATCGATTAAACGCTTTAAAACAAATTCAATTCTGTTTAATAATTCATAAAACTGAGTTCTGTCTGCAAATTCTACATCTTCTTCAGCAAAGTCTAATTCTAGCTCAATTAAAGACGCAAAATTTAAAAGTTCTTCACGTAATTTGGCAATTTCATTACTAAAACCACCACGCATTTGCTGCATCGCAATTTGGTGAGAAGCTTCGTTATCCGATGAAATCAAATCGGCAACAGCCTCGGCTTGTGATAAATCCAGTTTTCCGTTAAGGAAAGCCCTTAATGTAAATTCTCCTGCATCGGCCATTCTGCAGCCTTTTCTCAATAATAACTGAATAATTTGCTGCTGAATATAAGTAGATCCGTGACAGGATATTTCGATAGTATCTTCTCCGGTATAAGAATTTGGGCCTTTAAAAACAGAAACCAAAACTTCGTCCAGCGTTTTTACATCATCAACAATATGACCCAAATGCAGGGTATGTGTTTTTTGTTTGGTTAAATCTTTGTTTTTAATCGATTTAAAAACCGAATTTCCAATAGTGATTGCTTCAGAACCTGAAATTCGGATTATAGCAATAGCCCCGGCTCCGGATGGTGTTGCCAGTGCAACTATAGAATCTTGATTTATCATGGTGCAAAGGTATAAAAAAAGGCACAAATTTCCGAAACCGGAACTCATTCGTAAAAGCACTATTTAACCCATATCTTAATGTTAAAATACTGATAATTATCAGGGTGTTTTGTTTATATAATGATTAAATTTGAGAGAAGAACTTTATAAAACTGAAACAAAATGAAAAAGATATTATTTCCAACCGATTTTTCTGACGCAGCAACAAATGCGTTTGTACATGCATTAGAATTTGCAAAAATTGTGAATGCCGAGCTTATTTTGTTACATACTTTTGAGATTCCGGTATACGATAGCCAATTTTTCCCTGAAAATTATGCCACAGTTTACAGCTCCATAGAGTTGGCAAAATTTGAAATGTTCAAAGGTGAAATCCCAAAATTAAAAACTATTGCGGCCGAACGAAATCTGAGTGATATAGTGATAAAACACCGCCTGATGGATGGTGATTTATTATACAATTTGAAAAATGCCGTTGAAGAAGATCAAATTGATTTTGTAATTATGGGAACAACAGGTGCTTCTGATTGGACAAAATTCTTTCTCGGATCAAACACAAATTCTGTAATTTCTGGAGTTGATGTTCCTGTTTTATGCATTCCTGTTGATGCTAAATTCAAGAAAATTAAAACAATTGGATTTACGACCCGCTATCGTGAAAAAGACAAAAAAGAACTGAAAAAAGTATTGAAAATTGCTAAAAAAACAAATGCCAGAGTAAAAAGTTTATACGTTAAAACTTCAAATTCAGATGTTACTGATGTTACTGTTAAAGAATGGGAAAAAGAATTTGCTGGCGAAAACGTCGAATTTCTAGTTTTACCCAGTGATGAACTAAAAGAAACAATTCTTGATTTTATACTTTATAAAGACATAGATATATTGACAACCATAACGCATAAAAGATCTTTTTTTGAAAGTATTTTCGAATCCAGTTTTTCAAAAAAAATAACCAAAGAGGTTTCAGTACCCGTTTTAATTATGCATGAAGATTAAATTCAGTCTTTTTTTAGTATTGATTTTATGATCTAAAACCTATATTTGTATTTCATCAAATCAATAAAATGAATTCATATCAAGACAAAGTTGCGCATTATTCGGAACTTCTTAATAAAATCAATAAAAGATACAATAGCTTAAGTTTATTAAGGCTTTTAAGCATTTTTGCTTGTTTATTCCTGTTGTTTTATTACATCAAAACAAACGAAATCCTGTACGTTGTTTTTGCTTTTCTATCTTTTGTTGGTTTTATTTTTTTAATGAGAATTCATTCGCGTTTGTCTTTTCAAAAACAGCTTACAACGGCACTTTTAAAAATCAATAAAAATGAAATCTCTTTCTTAAAAAGAGAAAAAATTCCTTTTGAAAACGGAATAGAATTCAATGATTTTCATCATCCTTATGCATACGATTTGGATATTTTTGGAGAACATTCCTTGTTTCAGAATCTAAACAGAACAGCGACTTTTATCGGTAAAAAAACATTGGCGAATAACTTGTTACAACAGTTTTCTAATGATACTATTTTAGAAAATCAAGAAGCCGTTAATGAGCTTAAAACAAAAATAGACTGGAGGCAGGAGTTTTTAGCTTTGGCAATGGTGAGCAATGATTCTAAAAACTCTTATGATTCTATAATTCATTGGAATTCATTTAAAAATAATACCTTATCTAAAGTTTTACTATCGCTCTCAATTATTCTTCCAACTTTGTTTTTCGGAACGTTAATTGCCTATTTTATCACTTCAAAAACAATTTTATTATCGTATCTGACTTATATTTTTATAGCAAATATGATTGTTTTGGGAAGATCATTAAAACGAATTCAATCAGAAATTGCCAAAGCAGACAATGTTGATAAAATCATCAAACAATACAGTTTATTGGTGGAGAAAATTGAAACGGAAAAGTTTCAGTCTAAAAAAATAATTGATTTACAGCAAAAGCTTATTTTTAAAAATGCAACTGCAAGTAAACATCTAAAAGATTTGTCAGAACTGTTTTCGAGAATGGATACAATTAGCAACTTTGTGACCGCTATTTTGTTCAACGGAACTTTTTTGTTTAATCTCCACGTTTTAAAAGCGCTTTTAAAATGGAAAGAAAACTATTCTGATGAACTGGAAAAATGGATTGCTATTATTGGTGAATTTGAAGCTTTAAATAGTTTGGCAAATTTGGCATATAATAACTCTGATTTTGTTTTTCCGGAAATTAATTCTGAATACAAAATTGAATTTTCAGATTTGAGTCATCCACTATTAAATCCTGCGACCAGAGTAGGGAATGATACTCATTTTTATCCCCAATCTTTCATGATTCTGACGGGTTCAAACATGTCCGGAAAAAGTACTTTTTTGAGAAGTTTAGGTATTAATATGGTTTTAGGCGGAATAGGTTCTGTTGTCTGTGCTTCAAAGGCTAACATTCATCCACTTCCAGTTTTAGTTTCAATGCGATTATCAGATTCTTTGGCTGATAGCGAATCGTATTTTTTTGCCGAAATAAAGCGTTTGAAACAAATTATGGATGCGCTTGAAGATAAACCGGCTTTTGTTTTATTAGATGAAATTTTAAGAGGAACAAACTCTGATGATAAACGTAACGGAACTATTGAAGTCGTAAAAAAGATTATTGCAAAAAAAGCAATAGGCGCGATCGCCACTCATGATATCGAAGTTTGCTTAACAACCAATGAATATCCTGCTACTTTAACGAATCAATGTTTTGAAGTCGAAATTCAAAATAATGAACTCCATTTTGATTATAAATTGCGCCCGGGAATTTGCAAAAATAAAAGTGCTACTTTTTTAATGCAGAAAATGGGAGTGATATGATTTTAGAATGTAGAGTTTAGATTATTTTAAAGCTAATAATTTTGTTTCTTCAGGGGTAAAATCGTTTACAATAGCATAAGTATTTATTCCTGTTATTTTCATTTCATCAAGAATATCAACTAAATTTTTGTAATTGCATTTTTTGCTTGGCTTTATTATTACAATAACTTTTTCCTGTCTTGAAGAATTTGTAGAATATTCCAGTGTTTTTTTATTTCTTAGAAACAATTCTTTTCTTATTCCATCCTTACCGTATTCAACTTTTTTTGGTGAAACTATTGGTGAATTTAAAATTCCCATATAGTATATTAATTTATTGTTTTCACCCAATATTATTGTTATTAATCTATTTTCTCCTTCACGGATTGGTCCGCAAAAAATAGTTCCGTCGCCGTTATCTGGCAAACTTAAGTCTACAGCTTTTGGTTTCGCCAACTCAATCGTAACCATAAAAAAAATAATCAATAAAAAAGAAACGCTAACCATTGCCGTTAAATCAACTCGTGTGTTTAACTTTTTACTTCTTACTTTTTTAGATAGATTTTCCATATTTGGTCAATTTTTTATGAAAGTTAATGATAATTTCGAATAAAAATAGAGTTGGTTTTTAAAATATTTCAAAAATAATTTAATTTATTAAAGCCTTGTTTTACAGTGTATTTTAAGGATTTTGCAATAAAGTTTTATCTTTTTTATTTTTTTAGCAAAACCAAAACCATTGTTACGGCGTAAATGAGCTTATAACTTAAAATATTAATTATGAAAACTAGAAAATTTTTAGCCGTAGCAATCTTAACATTAGGATTTGGATTTGCATCTTTCGCACAAAAAACAGTAATGGTTGGTGGAGCAGCAATGTATCCAAATAAAAATATTGTTGAAAATGCAGTTAATTCAAAAGATCATACTACACTTGTTGCCGCTGTAAAAGCTGCAGGATTAGTAGAAACATTACAAAGTAAAGGACCATTCACCGTTTTTGCCCCAACAAATGCCGCGTTTGACAAATTGCCGGCAGGAACTGTTGAAACATTATTGAAACCAGAAAACATTAAAACATTACAAACGGTTTTAACCTATCATGTTGTTGCAGGAAAAATGAACGCATCTGATATTGCAAAAGCAATTAAAGCGGGTAAAGGAAAAGCAACTCTTAAAACAGTAAGTGGCGGAACTTTAACAGCCTGGATGGATGGAAAAGATTTATACATTAGTGACGAAAGTGGAAGTAAAGCTAAAGTTACTATTGCAGACGTAAATCAATCAAATGGTGTAATACATGTTGTAGATACTGTATTATTGCCAAAAATGTAATAATTTTAAATTCCAAACTTAAAAAATTCCAAATTCCAATTTGCAAATTGAGATTTGGAATTTTTTATTTGATAATATTCTACAAAGAAAATTGGAATTTGGAATTTAAAATATTGGAATTTAAAAAACTAAGTTGGAATTTTGGTGTTTCAATATTGGAATTTAAAAGATCTATTTCTTAGCCGTTAAAGTTGATCCTACAGAAGCAGCAACAACACAAACAACAGCCAGAATTTCATAAAAACTTAAGTTTTCCTGCAGAAAAATAAAGGCACAAACAGAGGCTGCAGCCGGTTCTAAACTCATTAAAATACTGAAAGTTCGTGGAGGAAGCTGACCTAAAGCTTTCATCTCCAAAGTAAACGGAATAGCACTCGACAGAAGAGCAAGCGCAACACCCATTCCGAAAAGTTTTGGAGTAAGATTTGCCAATCCGTTTTCGTAAAAACCGAATGGTAATATTAAAATCGCTGCAAATAACATTCCGGTAGAAACAGCCTGACCATCATTCATTATTCGGGAAATTTTTCCGCCCAAAACAATATAAGCTGCCCAAAGACCTCCGGCGATAAGGGCAAACAAAACACCCAGCGGATCGATTCGTTCATTTGACCATGGAGCAATTAAAACGATTCCTGCCGCGGCCAATAATATCCAACAATAATCAATTAAACGTTTTGATCCAATTATGGCGACCAATAATGGTCCGATGAATTCTAAAGTTACCGCTAAACCAATTGGAATTCGTTCAATCGCTAAATAAAAAATCAAATTCATGGCTCCTAATGACAAACCATACGGAACTACAATCTTCCATTGCTCACGCGTAATTGCCTTTAAATTTGGCCTGTAAGCCAATAGTAAAATCAAAGCCGAAACTCCAATTCGTATCGATGCCGTTCCCGCTGCGCCTATTGCGGGGAAAAGCGTCTTAGCAATTGCTGCACCACATTGTACACTGATAATAGCTAAAAGTACCGCCGGAATAGGAGGAATATTGAATTCTTTATTTTTCATTTAAATTATGATGAACGCAAACTTGTAGTAAGCTTAAGAAGATGTATTTTTCTAATTTTTTCAAATAGAAAGCTGTGTTGAAAATAAATCAACATTTATAAAAATATTGGATTATAAACTATCCCAAAGCACGTTTCGTTACATAAGCGCGGTAACCGATAATTGCCATTTGCCATTTTTTTGCTTTAGCAATGTCTAAACCCTGCTTAGTGAAGCTTGGTAAAAGTAGTTTATTTATTTTGGCTAAAATTTTATACATGGTGGGTTAATTTTCGTCAAAGATATAAAAAAAGACTTTGCGTTTCGGCAAAGTCTTTTTGAGTTACAGGTTTAAGATTTTTTAGTTAAAATGGTATCTATTTTTTTCAGCATCTCTTTTGCATTATTATTGTCAGGTGCTAATTTTAATGATTTCAGGTAATTTTGCTTAGAAATTTCAAATTGATTATCTGTAAAATAACTCTCCGCCAGACTATCATAAGCGTTTCCGGATTGCGGATTTTCTTTAGTATTTAATTCAAAAACTTTGATCGCGTCATTAATTCTTTTACCAATCATTAATGCATACCCAATGGTATTTAATTTTTCTTCAAAATTCCATTCAGGATGTTGTTTTTTGATAGCAATATAATTTTGTTCTGCTTTATTAAAATCCAGTTTTAAAAAATCAAAAGTTATTTTTTCATCAGTAATGGCATATTCATCAAATAAAGTCTGATCAACAATTCCGGCAACATGAGTAACAACCTGATCCTGAACACCAGAATATTTATGTCCGTTTGATAAAAAGATAACAGCCAAATTGTTCTTGGTAAATTTTCTGAAAGCAGTTTCATTTCCGCCACTAAATCCATAAGTAAAAATATTATTTACAGGATAAATTCCCCATCCATATCCAAAATTATATTTGTTTTTAAATTGAAAAGGCTCCCACATAGCTTGCTTTGTTTCGCTTTTTAAATAACTATTATTATCCAGATTTTGATTCCATCGAATAAATTCCGGAAGAGAAATATTTATTCCGTTTGAAGAATGAGAATCTTTGCCGCTGTCTGTAACACTTTTTTCATATGTATTGGTTTGCCTGTTAAAAATGTATCTAAAAGCGCTATTTGGAAACACTTCTCCAAAGTTAGAAGAAAGATAAACACCCGATTTTACATTCGAAAATTGGTTTTGCAAAATATATTGATCAAACGTTAAACCAGTGATTTTTTCTATAATTTTTGCTAAAAACAAATAATTTGTCTGGTTATAACTGTATTGATTTCCGGTAGAAAATTCCATTGGTTTTTTTGCCAATAATTCTATTCTTTTATCATATGGTAATGTAATTGGTATGTCATCAAATTTTATAATATCCGGTAAACCAGAAGAATGAGTTAATAAATTCTTGATTTTTATGGTTTGCCATTCTTTGGGTAAATTGTCTAAATATGTAGAAATTTCATCTTCTAAAGATAATTTTCCGTTTTCTATAAGTTGAAAAATGCCAACATTCGTAATTAGTTTTGATGTCGAGAAAATTTTGAATATTGTATTTTGATCTACTGGTTTATTTTCTTCCAAAGAGGCTTTTCCATAATAGTTTTCATAAATAATTTTGCCGTCTTTTATGACCGCCAAAGCTGCACCAGGAATTTCATTGATTGCTATTACATCCTTAATATATGCATCTATTTTTTGTTTTGTAGTCGTTTCCTTTGTTTGACCAGAACAGAAATTAATAGTCAATAGGAGAGTTGCTATAATAAAAGTTTCTTTCATTTTTAAGATTATAAAAAGTTAATTTTATTTGGGATTTTTTTTTCTAAAGATTCAAATTGAAATTTTATTCAATCTTCAAAAGCAAATTTTTATCTGGCCCATTTTCAACATTTAAAGCATTTTCAGGAGCTTCGACCCAACCCGTTTTATTGATAACAAATTTGAACATACGTACTTTATCATTTTCAAATTGGCTTTTTGGAATTGAAAGTTCAAAAGTATCTTTGTTTTTTCGAACCATTTGATACTTTTGATCCTTTGGGCTCCAATTGTCAAAAGAGCCGGCAATTGAAACACTTTTTACCAAACTTGCATCAAGCGCCTTATCATGCTGATAAGTAAAAACAACATTATTGTTACTGATTTTATAGCCGTAAATTTCCTTTTTCCTGTTTTCATTAACCAATAAATCGTGTGACAAGCTCACTATAGCATTTCCTAGTGCATTTGCGGTTTTTTCATTACTGATATTTACAATAATAGAAATACCTAAACCACGTTCTGGATAAGCTAAAAACATATTTTGGGTTCCAAAAGCTCCGCCGTGTTTCCAGCAATTTTTTCCGTTGTCGTCAACTTGTATACCATCCCAAAAATAACCGTTAAAATCACTATCAGAATTTAATAGGTTTCTTTGAGATTCCAGAACTATTTTATTTTTTGTATTCAATTCAAAAGCAATAAATTTGGTTAAATCACCTAAAGTAGATTTTAAAGATCCTGCCGCTCCCCAAAGATTATCAGACAGCATTGGCATTTGTATTTTACCGTTATATCCGTTTGCAATAATGGTGTTTTTATCAGGATGCAAAAATGTCGATGTCATATTGAGTTTAGACAGAATATTTTCTTTCAAAAGTGTTTCGTAACTTTTATGAAAGATATTCTCCAGCATATGCGCAGCCAGTTGTACACTTCCATTACTATATTTAAATTTAGTTCCCGGTAAAGTATCCAACTTTATTGTTTTTAAATCTTCAAAGAATTTTTCTCTGGAATAGGATTCATCCATTCTTTTAAAACCAAGATAACTGGTATCGCTTGGATTATTTCTGAATTTTGAATTATCCGGTAAATCTTTATTAAACCCGGTTCTAAATGAAACCAGATCTTTAATTTTAATTGGATTTCCCTGATATTCCAACTTAGGATATGAACCTGTTATGTACTTTCTAATATCATCTTCAGGACTTATTTTTCCTTCTGTAACGGCTTGAGCCATTAATAATCCGGTAAATAATTTGGTTATCGAAGCAACTTCAAAAACGGTATTATTAACAGCTTGATTTCCTTTTCCTTTATCTATTTCGCCATAATGTTTGGTGTATGTTTTGCCATCTTTTACAATACCAATAGAAACAGAATTGGCTTTGGAATTTTCTAATAAAATTGTGGCATTTTTATCCATTGATGCCAGGATTTCTTTTTCGGATAAGTTATTTAATTGTTTCTGTGCCAGACAAGAGAAACCCGAACTTATCAATATTATTAAAATTATTTTTTTCATCTGATTTCGACTTAATGTTCTATTTAACAGATTCGTACTAGTTTGTAACTAAAAGACTCTCGTATTAAGTATTTGTTTCACTTTTTAAAGAAATATTGGGTTAAATTTTTTGAATAGAAAAATAAAAGCTAAAAAAAGAACCAGTGTTTTGTTCACTGGTTCATATCTTATTTATTTACTTCAATTTTATTTCTATTACTTTTTTGATACAACGATCAATATCTAGCTTTGTCCCGTTCATTTCTTTCTGACTAAAACATAAATTTAAAATGAACAATAGTGTTGCAATAAAAAATGTTTCTTTCATTTTAGTAAATCTTATGATTTTTTATTTTTCTCAGCTTTTCTCATATCCCTTTCTTGCTGTCTCATATATTTTTCATAAGTTCTCATGCCTTTTTCATACTCTCCCATGTTTTTAGCATATTCGTCGCTGCTTGAGCCGTATGTTTTTTCTACGTACTGATTGAATTTTTCCATATCAGCATCAAACTTTTCCATAGCAAGATCATATTTTGCCATTTCTTTGTCATAAATGGCTTCACGTTTTGCCATGATTTCTTCTACTTGTTTTTCGTAAGCAGACATATCCGGTTCAAATGCATCCATTTTTTTCTCAAATTCAGCCAATTCTTTTTCAAAAATTTTCATGGCTGCTTTATCATTATGGTTTGTTGGCGCTTTTGGTGCTTTTGGCATTTTAGACATGTCAATAGGCGGAGCTGGAGGCATTGGACCGCTTGGAAACACTGGCATTGTTGGCGGTGTAGGAGGTGTAGGCGGAGTTACATCACCCACTTGATTTCTGATTTCTCTAACTTCAATTTTGCGATTTTCAATACTTATTGGTTTTTCAATGGCATCATCTGTAAGTATACCTATTTTATTAGAACCATCATTTTCAACAGATACGACAATTCCGCATTTTTTAATAGCTTGATCTCCTTCAATCTGAAGAGTTTGGGTTTCTTCATTTTCTTTTTTGATATCGATTCTAATAGATGTCAATTCTTCTTTTGAATTTCTTTTCACATTAGAAATAACAACATCAGCATTGTAATTTTCCTTTAACTCTTCGGCGATTTCCTTTAAATCCTGATCTGTTGTGTGTTTATTAATTTTGTAAACATCAACAGGATCTGTTTTCTCAACAACTTCTGTTTTTTCTTTACTTTCTTTTTCTTGTGCAATAACTTTGATTTGAAATAAAAATACAAAGGCTACAAGTGCGGGAATAATGGTGTAATACTTCCAATAATTCCATTTTTTTGATTGATTTTTGTTTAACATGACAATTCGTTTTTTGATTAATGATTGATAAAAATGATTGGTGATTGCAACACATGATTCGTGTGTTGTTATTTTTAAAAGCGTGTATTGATATGCTTTTTTGTCGGATATTTTTTTGGTAGCTTCGCTGTCAGCAATAAATTCAAGATTTTGTAAAATCGCTTTTTTGTACAGCCAGATGATTGGATTGAACCAAAAAAGCACACAAAAGATTCTCGAAATTAGAACGTCAATAGTATGATTTTGATCACTATGCACTTTTTCATGTTCCAGAATATTCTCTAATTCAGATTCGCTGTACATTGATGAGTTGTACACGATATAATCGAAATAAGAAAAAGGCGCAATATTTTCTTTGATGTCAACAAATTTAAAATCAGCTTGTTGTTGTACTTTTTTACCTTTTAAAACCGAGTTTAAACTGTAAAAATCAAGAGCAAACTTTAGCATAAAAGCCAAAAATCCGATGGCATAAATAGCAAGAGAAACTAAATTCCAGTCTATCACAAATGATTCTTTTTCAATACTTTGTGGAACGTAAGTATGTGAATAGTTAAAATTGGGCAGTGGGGTAGGATCAACCCAGACAACTTTTGTGTAAACTAAAAAGGGCAATGCAACCGAAGTTATCAAACCAATTAGTAAAAACCATCTGTTACTATTAAAGAATGTTTCCTTGCGTAATAAAAAATGATAAGCAAGATAAAACAAGATTAATAATCCACTTGATTTTGCGACAAATATGAAAAGTGCTTCCATAAAAAGGTTATTTTATTTTGGTTGATTTTTTTTTCTTACTTTTCTTTAGGATTTTCGATCATATTAAGGATTTCTCTTAATTCATCTGCCGAAATTTTTTCTTCCTTAGCAAAAAACGAAACCATACTTTTGTAAGAGCTATTAAAATAGTTGTCGATTGCAGTACTCATAAATCCTTTTCTGTAATCTTCAATACTCACAATTGGATAATATTGATGTGTGTTTCCAAAAGCATTATGCGCCACATATCCCTTTTCTTCCAAATTACGCACAATTGTCGAAAGTGTGTTGTAATGTGGTTGATCTTCAGTAATTTCTGCCTGAACCTCTTTTACAAAAGCTTTTTTGAGCTTCCATAAAATGTGCATGATCTCTTCTTCTTTATTGGTTAACTTTTGCATGTTTTCTAATTTTAATTCAAACCTACAACTATTTTTTTAGTTACACAACTATAAATGTAGTTATTTAACTAAAAAAAACGTTTGACTATGTTTTAAGTATAGGAAATATGAGTTTAATTTATTGATTTTCAATGTGTAATGAAATTTTACCACAAAGTATGCAAAGTTTCTATTTGAAAGTGTTTTTATAAAATAAAAAAAAGTTCGCAAAGCTTTGTATTGAAAAAGCTTTGCGAACTTTGTGTATCCCGATAGCTATCGGGATTGCGCGATTTCCAGTAAAGCGAAAACGAGAATAAAAATTTTACCGCAAAGTGCGCAAAGGTTTTTTTTTAAGTATGATTTTATTAAATAAAAAAGTTCGCAAAGCTTTGTATTGAAAAAGCTTTGCGAACTTTGTGTTTATAAACACATCACCTTAAAAATAACTTAGGGAACTTTGCGTATCCCGATAGCTATCGGGATCGCGTACTTTGCGGTAAAATCACACAAACCAGTGTTTAATTAATTTTCTCGTCGACTAAAGCTTTCCTGATCCAGAAACAGCAAAAAGTTGCAATAACCCCAATACAAGCCATAAATAACCAATTGATTTGATAACCCAAACGAGAAATTATTTCGAAACCAACTTTTGAACTTACGATATGAGCCAAACTAAAACTCATAGTATAAAGTGCCATATATCGACCTTCCTGACCACGTGGAGCACGACTTAAAGCAAACGCATTCGAAAAAGGAAATGTTAGAATTTCTCCAATCGAAATACAAATCATACTAATAACCAAAACACCAGCCCATACATTAATAAGTAGTAAGAAGAAACTCAAAGCCATAATAAACGATCCCAGGATAATGATTTTAATTTTAGGGAAAGCTTTTCTCTCCATAAAACCAACAGTTGGCATTTCAAGAGCAAAGATCAAGAGTCCGTTTAAAGTCATTAATAATCCCGTTTGAAATTCGCTTAAGCCAAACTTTTCATTATGATATAAAGGTAGAGTCGTAAATAATTGAAAGAAAATCATTGCCGTAATAAAACTCACAAATAAGAAAACCCAAAAGATACGATCATGAAAAACCGATTTGATTTCTGTCGAAATTTCCATTTTATCACCGTGGTTTACTTTTTTCTTTTCCTTAACCAATAAAGCAAAAATGGAAATCGAAATGATACAAGATGCACCATCAACCCAAAAAAGTCCCTGATAACCAATTCCCATAATAATCAAACCTCCCAAAGCAGGTCCTGCAGCAAAACCAAGATTTACTGCTAAACGTACCAAAGTCAATGCGCGGGTACGATTTTCGGGTTTTGCATAAGCGCCCAAAGAAACAAACATTGCAGGTCGAAACATATCTGCAATAGTCATTAAAACAAACATAGCACCGCATAAAGCCCAAAATGTGGTAATATATTGTACAAGAAATAACGAAACACCACTTGTAAATAAACTAAATATCATGATTTTGTAAAACCCGATTTTATCTGATAGTTTTCCTCCTAACCACGAACCCAACATCGATCCTAATCCAAAAGAAACCATAATCCAACCCACCTGATTGTAAGTAAAATGTAAATCTTCCTTTAAATATTTTGACAAAAAAGGAAGTACCATTGTACCGGCACGATTGATAAACGTGATCAGGGTAAGTATCCAAATTTCTCTTGAAAATCCTCTAAAATTATTGATGTAGTGGGTAAAAGCAGTTCTGAGCATTATAAATATGTATTTGCAACAAAGTTAGGAAACTTTGTCACTTCCTGCGGTTGGAGCTTTGTTACTTTTAAACTATTTTTGCTTAAAATTTCAAAGATGAAGAATGTAATTGCTTTTTTAGTATTGTTACTGGTTAATTTTTGTTTTGGTCAGAAAAAATTTGATCAGAAAGAAACAGAAAAATTTCAGAAAACAATAAACTCAGAATATGCTGATCCTAAGACTAGTCCGCTTATGGAAGAAGATTTAAAGACTTTTAAAGCTTTAGATTTTTATCCTATAGATTCAAAATATTTTGTGAACGCAAAGTTTGTAAAAGCAAAGAATGAAAAAGTCTTTGAAATGAAAACTACAGGAACAAGAACTCCACAATATATCAAATACGGAACTTTATATTTTACTTTAAACGGTATTGCCCTGCAATTGAACGTTTATAGAAATATTGAACTTTCTAAAACGGCAGCATACAAAGATCATTTGTTTTTACCGTTTTCTGACTTAACAAGTGGTAAAGAAAGTTATATAGGAGGAAGATATATTGATTTGAAAATTCCGAAAGGAAACACAATTGCAGTCGATTTTAATCAGGCTTATAATCCGTATTGTGCTTATAATCATAAATATTCATGTCCGTTGGTTCCTTTAGAAAATGATTTGAAAGTAGAAGTTAAAGCCGGAGTTAAAACATTTCATTAATGGAATTCTTTAATTTTCATACGCATCAATTTACAAACCAGCCTGATATTTTAGAACTGGTTAATCAATATCCGCAGGAATTTAATGCTGCAATTCCGTTTTATTCTGTTGGAATTCACCCTTGGTATATTGTAGGAGACAGAGTTGATGCCGATTTGAAAATTATTGAAGAGAAATTGCAAACTAATAATTGTCTGGCTATTGGCGAATGTGGTTTGGATAAACGAATTGAGATTCCGTTAGAACAGCAAATTATAGTTTTCAAAAAACAATTGGCTTTAGCCGAAAAATATAAGAAACCCGTTGTAATTCATTGTGTTGCGGCTTTTCAGGAAATAACCGCAATCAAGAAAGAAATGAAAATTTCAGTTCCGATGATTGTGCATGGTTTTTCAAAAAATGCCCAAACTGCAAATCAGCTTATTAAGGATGGATTTTATCTTTCGTTTGGAAAATATTTATTGAGAAATCCGGAATTGAAAACGGTTTTTGAGCAAATTCCAAACGATCGTTTTTTTCTGGAAACCGATACGGTAGAGGAAAGTATCAAACAGGTTTACAATTTAGCAGCAGAATATAAAAATATAAGAATTAATGAGTTACAAGATATTATCTCAGTTAATTTTAAAACAGTATTTCAGAATGAAGCTTTGTCAAAGTTTTAAACTTTGACAAAGCTGAGCACAAGTACGGAACTTGAAACCTGAAACAAAGAAAACAAACATAAAGAAATAAACAAAAGAATTTTATATGGCAGAGTGGACAGAAAGAGCCGAGCTTTTATTTACAAAAGAAGGATTACAGAACTTGCAAAACTCGAATGTTTTAGTAGTTGGTTTAGGAGGAGTTGGCTCATTTGCAGCAGAATTTTTGGCAAGAGCAGGAGTAGGGAGTATGACAATTGTAGATGGCGATGTAGTTGATATAACCAATATAAACAGACAATTGCCGGCATTGCATTCGACAGTTGGTGAGCCAAAAATAAAAATTGTTGGCGATCGATTGATGGATATTAATCCGGAATTGAAACTAACTCGTGTACAGGAATTTTTATCTCCTGAACGTGCTTTTGAGATTGTTTCTCCAGAATTTGATTATGTTTTGGATTGTATTGACAGTATCACACCAAAATTAAATTTGATTATTGCAGCCAAACGCAAAAGAGTTAAAATCATAAGCAGTATGGGTGCTGGTGGAAAAATGCTGGCTTCGAAAGTAAAAGTGAGTGATATTTCTAAAACAATAAACTGTTATTTTTCTAAAACTATCAGAAAACGTCTGAAAGAAGTCAAAATCAACAAATTAAAAGTGGTTTTCTCTTCTGAAATTCAAGACGAAAAAAGCTTAAAATTAACCGACGGAAAAAACTTTAAAAAGTCATTTTACGGAACAAACAGTTATATGCCGGGATTATTCGGACTTCACGCTGCCGAAACCGTAATTAGATATTTGTTGAAGAAAGAGTAGCTAAGATGCTAAGATTCTGAGATACTAAGTTTTAAATTTAAAGCTAAAAAACTTAACAACTTAGAACCTTAGTAACTCAGAATCTTAGAAAAAAACCTTAGTCCCTCAGAATCTTAGCACCTAAAAAAAATGATAAAAACAGTAATATTTGATATGGACGGCGTAATTGTAGATACAGAACCCGTTCATCGTTATGCTTATTATAAACAATTTACAGAATTAAATATCGAAGTGACCGAAGAAATGTATACTTCGTTTACAGGGTTTTCGACCCGAAATACTTTTCAAACTTTAAAAGGCTTTTTTCCAACGATTGAACATGAAGTTGAAGATCTGATTCAGAGAAAAAGAAATATTTTTAATGATGCTTTTGATACCAAAGAAGATTTGTATCTGTTAGAAGGTGTAGAAGATTTAATCAAAGATTTGTATGCCAATGGAATACAGTTGATATTAGCTTCGTCAGCATCAAAAGTAACCATTGATCGTGTTTTTACAAGATTTAATTTGCATCCCTATTTTACACATATTGTAAGTGGAGAAGATTTTCCGCAATCAAAACCTAATCCGGCAATCTTTCTTCATGCAGCATCATTGTCTGTCGCACCGGCAGAAAATTGTATTGTAATTGAAGACAGTACAAATGGTGTGAAAGCGGCAAAAGCAGCAAACTTGTTTTGTGTAGGTTATAACAGTCATCATTCTAAAATGCAGGATTTATCTACTGCTGATTTAATTATCAATCATTTTAATGAATTAAACGCACAAAAAATATCACAGTTAGGCGTTTGAATTATATAATATTTAACATTTGTTACCTAATTGAATTTGTAAATTTGGGCAAAACAAAATAAACAAGAAATGAAAAAACTACTTATTGCATTAGCCATTATTTTGGCTCCTTTTGCTACAGAAGCACAAATAAAAACACCACAAGCGAGTCCGAAGGGTTATATAAAACAAACTGTAGGTTTAACTGATGTTGAAGTTACTTATTCAAGACCAGGTGCCAGAGGAAGAGCTGTATTTGGAAATTTAGTTCCGTTTGGTAAATTATGGAGAACCGGTGCTAACGAAAATACAATCATTAATTTTAGTGATGATGTTATTATTGATGGGAAAACATTGAAGAAAGGAAAATATGCAATATATACAATTCCTAAAATCGAAAGCTGGGAAGTGATTTTTTACCTTTCTACTGATAACTGGGGATTACCTGAAAACTGGAATGAATCGTATGTTGTTTTAAGAACTACAGTAAAAGAAGAGGCTTTACCAACTCCTGTTGAGACATTTACAATTGGAATTAATAGTTTAGACCCAAACTTCGGTTATTTAGAAATGGCTTGGGAAAATTCTCATGTTGCTTTAAAATTTGAAGTTCCAACTGCAAAAAATGCGATTGCAAGTATCGAAAAAACTTTAGGCGGACCAACAGCAAATGATTATTTTGCTGCATCTCAATATTTATTTCAATCAAACGGAAATATCGAAACAGCAAGAACTTATGTAGATAAATCTCTAGATATGAGTACTGAAAAACCTTATTTTATTTTAAGACTAAAATCGTTGATCCAGGCAAAACAAGGAGATAAAAAAGGTGCCGTTGAAACCGCAAAAGCTTCATTGGCAGCTGCTGAAACTGCTAATAATCAGGATTACGTAAAATTAAACAAAGATAGTATTGCGGAGTGGAGCAGATAATGCTTTAAAATTCCAACATTTAAAATCCCAAATTCCAAAAGCTTTGACTTTGGAATTTGGAATTTTTTTGCCTTCTTTTTTTAATTAGAAAACAAATTAACATCTTTTTTTGTCATTTTGTTTGAAATAACAGTAGTGAACGTCTTTAAAAATAAATAGACAGACTTGTCTGTTTGTGTTGAGTTTTCCATACATTTGTAATTCTAATTCATCACACAAATGTTACCCAAAGAACGAATTTTAGACAAAGCTTTTGTTTTATTTCACAAACAAGGATATAATGCCACTGGTATCAATCAGATTATTGAAGAGGCAAAAGTGGCAAAAGCAAGCTTTTATCAACACTTTAAGTCAAAAGAAGATTTGTGCGTTGCTTTTTTGAATCAGCGTCATGAATATTGGTTTAATGAATTGGAAAATTTCACCTTAAACACAGAAGATCCAAAATTAAAAATTCAGGCTTCGTTTGGTTTTTTGATTTATATGAATGAGAAAGAGAATTTTAGAGGCTGTAGTTTTTTAAACCTGCTTTCTGAAATTCCTTCGGATAATACAAAAGTGCTTAACGTAATTCAAAGTCATAAATCAGATTTACGGAATTATTTTAAGAATCTTATCCATAACGATCTTATTGCAGACCATGTTTATTTGCTTTTTGAAAGCTGTATTATCGAAAGTCAGTTATTTAAATCAAACGATCTTATAGAACAATCTAAAAAAATAATTAAAACTTTAATTTTATAAAAATGGAACAGAAACTACCATTGCCGCCTTTCACATACGAAACGGCATTAGAAAAAATTCAATTGGCAGAAGATGCCTGGAACAGCCAGGATCCAGAACGTGTTTCAAAAGCTTATACTGTTGATAGTGAGTGGCGAAACAGAGACCAGTTTGTAAATGGGAGAGAGGAAATCGTTTCCTTTCTGACACAAAAATGGAATAAAGAAAGAAACTATAGACTAAAAAAAGAATATTGGGCACATACAGAAAATCGAATTGCGGTTCGTTTTGAGTACGAATACCAAAATCTTGACGGAAATTGGTTTAGAGCATACGGAAATGAAAATTGGGAATTTGATTCAAACGGATTAATGCAAAAAAGATTTGCCAGTATAAACGATCTTGCTATTAAAGAAGAAGACAGAAAACTGAAATAATAAACTAATTCATGCTCGGTGGTTCCGGAATCTTGATAGTTCGCTTCGTTTTTTTGACAATTAATAAATAAAAAGTAATTCCGCCCAAAACAATAAGCAAAGCGATCTCAAGCTGGCCTAGACTGTTATTGTCATTATACATAGCATTTGCGCTGGCTAATTTTACTTTTCCTTCTGTAATTTGAATTTGGGATAATTGTTCTAAAGTTTTTAAAGCTTTTTCGCTCGATTTTGCAATTTGATCCCAATTTTTATTTTGGGTTTGCTTATTAATTGTATTACAAGAATTTAGAAAATTTTGGAAAAATATTCTTTCTGTTGGTGTCAAAACTGTTTTTTCGTATAATTGGTCTATCGAATGAATTACTTTTAATGTGCTAATAATTTCATCTGTTTTAATAGTATCGCTTAGATTCAATTTCTCTGCTTCGGCTTTTATAAAGTGAAGTTCTTTTGAATATTGAAAAATATAATGTGCCACCACCAAACGATCTTTATAAATCCCATTTATATTTTCATTTACCTTTTTAGAGTTTTGCAGCGTATTGAAATTGCTTAAAATAATAATCAGCATCACAATCAGCAAAATGAAAGCAGCTTTGGTTTTATTGCTGATTTTATGTAGGTCTTTCATTTTGTTTAAGGTTTGATTTATAAATATTTAATTCTATGTATTTTTTTAAAATATAACAGCATGTAAAATCCGAATTATTTTATAGAATTTAATCCAAGCATTTTGTTATCTGTCAACTCTATGTTCTTAATAGATGCCAATGGAGCTATTTCTATGGTTTTACTTCCTTTGCTTATGTAGAAATAATATAATGAGTTTGTATTTATCAAATAAATTTCTTCCGATTCTCCGCTGTTATAGTTTAATTTATAGTTGTATTTTATCTTATCATTTTTAATTTTTTTTGATGTAAAATATCCTCCCGCAACCCCATAACCAAGAAAAAAGGAGCATAAAAAAATTGCCAGAGATTTTATTGCGATACTATTGAAATAACTTTTAGTTTCATTTATTGACAAACCTTCTGTAGGTTTTAATTCAAATGCTTTTTGTATGAATTTAATGTTATTATATTTTAATAATAGTGAAGGCAAATAATAATGCAAACCAAATAATAGAATTATGGCGGTTAAGATTATAGGATTTGAAGTAAATTCAGCAATTGGACTCATCAAGATGTCCATTATTGTAGAATATTTTAAAATGTTTATTCCTAATTGATAATAGAAAAAACTGTCCTTTAGTATTCCCATTATTACAAGGAAGATATAACCTAGCGGAAGTAATTTCTCTATATCGTCTGAAAATTTCATTTACTAATTTTATAGTTAAATTACTTTAGTAACTAATTGCGAATTGATAATCAGTATTTTAAACTCTTCTTTTGTTTAAGGCTAGATTTTGGAAATACTAAAATAGTCTTTTTATTACAATTATGACATAATTATTTACTTATAAAATTAAGTATGGGGCGGAGTGTTTCTTCCTGTTGTTTTTCACGGGAAATTGTTGCTGAATTATCTCCCAATTGAAAACCATAATAGCCAAATTGCCCGTGATTGGCACCTTCAATCTTTATAAATTTTGTATTTGCAGGAAGTTTAGATTTATTCTTAAAAATTGTTCTTTCATCGGCAACACCGTCATTTGAACCGTATATCTTCAATATGGGAATTTTACTTTCTGCCAATGAAATATCTCGCGGATGTGTTGTTCCAATTAAAATGAGTTTTTGAATTAAATCAGGATTTTCTTTGACAAACTGAGCAGCCATTTTTCCGCCTTGCGAATGTCCGGATAAAATATAGGTTTTGGTTTTATCGGCAAATAAATCAAGCTGTTTTGGAATTTCATAACCTTTCGTAGCTAATCTCCATGGCATTTTTATCAAATAAACCTTGATTCCGTTTTCTGAAATTTTTCTGCATAATGGCACATACGCTTTTGGATCGACCATTGCGCCGGGGTAGAAAATAAAGATTTTATCAAATTTCTGCTTTGGTTCAAACAGAAAATAATCATCGCTGTCTTTTACTGATATTGCAGCATTGCTCTCTAAATAGTAATCCGGAACATCTTTAGCCTGATAAGAATAAAACAACCAAATCGTAAACGAAATGGCAATGGTAAACCAAATTCTTTTTATGATTTTTAGGATTTGGTATTTCTTTTTCATAGCTACTAAATATTAATTAGTTTGTAATTTAATATTTCTCTTTGCTATTAATAAAAAAAATATAAAAGCTAAATTCAGGATAGGAATAAAATTAAAAATAATAAATGTCGGATTCGCATCTAAATCCCTAAGCCTTCTTGTCGTTGCTGCCTGCGTTGGAACAAATATTATTAGAATAATGAGACATACATAAAATAAATTAAGAATCTTTTCATTATCTAAATTAACATCATGGTATAGATCTAAAGCAAAATAATACATTAAAATATTAACTATGCAATAAATTCCATACTCGATTCTTCCAGATTTTCCAGAAAAAGAAGAATAGAAAAAGAGTGTGTTTTTTAAATATTCCATACAATTTCATTATTCTTTTTATGTGTATTTAAATAATTACTCCAGAACTATTTGATCAACATCTTTCTCTCCTCTAAAAAAGAAAAATTGTATCAACAATGACAATACAATTGTTAAAATGGCCCCAATAAAATTCAGCCACAAATAACCCAGTTTTTCCTGGCTGTAGATCATAAAATAATAAATGAAAAATATAGTAGTCTGGCTAATAATAGCGCTGATGAACATTGCTTTTGCTCGTACACGGCGCAAATAAAATCCAACTAAAAAGATTCCTAAAACAGTTCCGTAAAAAATAGAACCAATTATGTTTACAAGCTGAATTAAGTTCTCAAACAAAGTTCCCACACAGGCAAAAAGTATGGCTACAATTCCCCAGAAAAGCGTGAAGAATTTTGTTGCATTTAAATAATGTTTCTCTGATTTTTCGGTTTTCAGATTTCGTTTGTAAATGTCAATTGCTGTTGTAGATGCCAATGCATTCAATCCTGAAGCCGTTGACGACATCGCTGCCGAAAGAATTACAGCTAATAATAAACCAATTAAACCTTTTGGTAAATAATGTAAAATGAAATGAAAAAATACATAATCTTTATCATTGGTTTCACTATTACTATCGGCTTTTGAAATAATTTCTTTGGCACGATCGCGCAAATCTTTTTCTTTATTGGATAAAGCAACTAACTCTTTACGTAAAATTGGATTGTCATAATCCTGATTTAACTGATCAATATACAATAAATTGATTACTTTTTTATCTTCAGAAAGTTTGCTTAATTTTTTTTCTAAGGCATGATATTCTTCCTTAAAAGCCGATTTTTCAATTACAATTTTATTATTCGGATTAAAATTTAACGGAACCGGATTGAATTGAAAAAACACGAAAACCATAACTCCGGTTAACAGAATAAAGAATTGCATCGGAACTTTTAAAAGTCCATTCATTATTAATCCCATTTGGCTTTCGCGAATCGATTTTCCTGATAAATAACGACCAACCTGCGATTGATCTGTTCCAAAATAGGCAAGGGCTAAGAAAAATCCGCCTGTGATACCACTCCAAAAAGTATATTTTTCTTCGGGATCAAAAGAGAAGTCGACAATATTCATTTTATCATTTGCACCTGCAATATGCATTGCACTGTTAAAAGTCATATCGTTTGGCAAATAATGCAAAATCAGGAAAAACGTGATAAACATTCCGGACATAATTACAAACATTTGCTGTTTCTGGGTTACGTTTACAGCTTTTGTTCCTCCCGAAAATGTATAAATAATGACAAGAACACCAATCATGATGTTCATAAAAGTTAAATTCCAACCCAAAAGTGCCGACAAAATAATTGCAGGAGCATAAATGGTAAGCCCTGTTCCCAAACCTCTTTGTACTAAAAATAGAATAGCAGCAAGAGAACGCGTTTTTAAATCGAATCGTTTTTCCAGAAATTCATAGGCTGTAAAAACTTTATTTTTATGATAAAGCGGAATAAATGTCAAACAAATTACAATCATAGCAATTGGCAATCCGAAATAGAATTGCACAAAACCCATTCCGTCATGATAGGCTTGCCCAGGAGTTGATAAAAAGGTAATTGCGCTGGCTTGTGTCGCCATTACAGAAAGACCAACTGTATACCAGGGAGTTTCGTTGTTTCCTAAAATAAAATCTTCGACGTTTTTACTTCCTTTGGTTTTCCAGGATCCATAACCAACAATAAATAAAAGCGTAACGATCAGTACGATCCAATCAAATAATTGCATAAGTTATGAGTATAATTGCATGATTAAGAAAAAAATCACAATGTAAATTGCGTTGGCTACCAAAACGTAGGTGTAGCTTTTTTTCCATTTTTTTGTTTTTTTAGCTTCCATATTCTTGAAATCTCTATTTTTTTAGTTCTTGTTTAGGCGCTTCGATTGGCTGTTTCAGCGAAATAATATTCGACAATAACCTATAAGCTCCGGCCACGCCCTCCGGCAATTCCCTAAAAAAGCTTAAGCCTGTGTAAATGTAATATCCTTTTCCGTATGGTGCTACTAATAAAGCGCCATCTTTAGCAGATTCGCCTTTGTCGTGTGATGATAAAATAGGAGTGAAGGCAGCATCATAATCATTAGGATAATACAAACCTTGTTCTTGTGTCCAGCCTTCAAAATCTTTTGTCGTAATTTTGTTTGGCGTGTTTAAGACAGGGTGATTTGGTGCTAAAAAAGTAACTTTTGCATTTTCTTCGGTAACACGATCATTTGATATTTTTAAAGGATATGGTGCAATCTGATCGGTTACAATTCTGCCAAAAGTATTGTACTGAACAATCATGTTTTTACCGCTTTTTACAAAATCAAAGAGTATTTTTTGTTTGTTTGCTAATGCATTTACGGTGTTGTAAGCACGAATTCCGGTAATTACGGTACTAAATGAATCTAATTTTTCTGGCGTAATTTCTTCCGGTTTTACAATCGTAACTTTATATCCCATTTGCGTCAAACTTTCCGGAACTTCATCGCCGGCGCCCATAATATAGGCAATGGCATCTCCTGAAGTTTTTAAATCTATTCGAATACATTTTGATTCTGCCGATTTTAAAACCATTTGTTTGGTAATGTGATTAAAATCAATGACAATTTCATCTTTATCAAAACGTTTATTATCCACAGTGACTACACTTTTTGCAACGGCTTCTTCCGGCAGTGTTGGCGGTGTAACTTCAAAATAAAAAATTTGTTCTGTTCCTTTTTTTGCTAATGTAAACGGAATTTCTTTTGGAGAAACGGCCCAGCTTTTTGGTAATTCAAGTTGTAAAATGCCTTTTATATCGTCTTTTCCTGCACGAACTTTTACAGGAATCATTTTGCTTTTTGTACTTCCAAAAAGTAAAACTTTTTCTAAAATTGAAGTCGTAACTTCTGGAACTATATCCAGAAAATTATACATTTCTCCTTTTACACCATCGTTGTATTTGTAAACAACAATGCGCTCAAACGGAATTTCAACGCCATTAATTTTTACATTAAAAACAACTTTTACTTCTCTGATAATATCAGGAATTCCAATATTTTCCTGATTCGAAACCGTGTACATTCCTATGCTTGCTTTTTCTTTTAGCCAATAGGGCTGCGTGTATTCAATTGTATTTGGAAGCTGAATCTGAAGATTGATTTTCTGATCGTTGTTGTTTTGTAAAATACTGTTTTGAACTGTAGTTTTATTGTCCGGTAATGTTGTTACGCTCGTTAATTCCATTGAAGCAGAACATCTGTTTATGGCTTCCAGACTTAATTTTACAGTGCTTCCCGGAGTTGCTTCCTGTTCGGCGGCAACAGCTTCCAGATAAAGTCCGGAACAAGAGGCAATAATACTTTTTATTGCATTAGTTTTTAGTTCTTTCCAATGGTCATCTTCTAATAACTGAATCATCGAATAGGCTTTTACCAGATCGGGAACGCTGGCAGATGGGTTACTAAAGTTATAGTTTGAAATAATTTTAGAAATTAATTCTCCAACGGGTTTCCCCCCTTTAACACGGTTCCATGTTGTATCGATTCCGTCGAATAAATTATCGCGATCTTTAGGATTTTCTCCATTAATAAGTTCCAGATATTCGGTTTCGTTTCCGCGAACGCCCGTACTTCCAAAACCTTGCGATTGGTGACGGCTGCGGCTTAAAGCAGCAATTTCCTGATTCGATTTTCCAATTCCGGTATAATAAACACCTGTTTCCAGTTTGGTGAACTTCGATTTATTAGCTGCATCAAATTTTTCCTGACTTCCGTAAAACCACCACGAAGGATTAAAAAACTGTCGTTTTACCTGCCATGGTTTAACATATTTTAATTGCTCAGGATATATTTTAGGATCATTTGTTAATTTATAGCTTTCAATACTCAGCATTGCCGATGATGTATGATGTCCGTGAGTGGTTCCCGGCGAACGATGATCAAATCTATTAATGATGACGTCTGGCTGAAATTTTCTGATTGTCCAGACAACATCTGCAAGTACTTTATCTTTATCCCAAATTTGTAAAGTTTCGTCTGGGTTTTTAGAAAAACCAAAATCATTGGCACGTGAAAAAAACTGTTCTCCACCATCAATTTTTCTTGCTTCGATTAATTCCTGAGTTCTTATAACGCCTAATAATTCACGCAATTGCGATCCAATTAGGTTTTGTCCTCCATCGCCTCGTGTTAATGATAAATAGCCTGTTCTGGCATTTATTTCATTTGCCATATAAGAGATTAAACGGGTATTCTCATCATCCGGATGCGCAGCAATATATAATACAGAACCTAAAAAGTTTAGTTTTTTGATTTGATTGTAGATTTCTACAGAACTTGGTTTTTGTGGTTGTTGTGCAAATGAGATTTGAAAACCTATAAAAAATAAAAGAATTAATTGAACCTGTATTTTTCGCATGGTGTGATTTGATTGTTTTTTGAAATAGCTTCAAAAATACTAATTATTTTATGGAACAGTATTTAAATGAAATGTTAATGCTCAAAAATCGATCCGATTTTTAAGATGAAAACACAGAAAAAAACAAAAATAAAAAGGAGAGTATCATTATTTTGATACTCTCCTTTAAAAAAATTGGCTATTAATTATCTTCTTCCACGGTGATCATCGTGATCATCGTGATCGTGTCTGTCGTGCTTATCGTGTCTATCATGTTTATCATGATGTCTGTTATCGTGGCGTCTGTCATCTCTGTGGTCATGACGATCATTGTAACCATAAACCGGTCTTGGTCTGTATGGTCTTTGTGGTGCACCATGATATCCTTTATAATATTTTACTCTGTGTCTGTCAAAATACGTATAAGGCGTTCTTCCATGATAATCATTTAAAACTACTTTATATCCTCCGTACAAATCATAATTACGATATTGTCTTGGTAAACGAGTTGCTCTAACCCATCTTCCTCCTCCAAAATAAATAAATTGTGAAGCTCTAACATCATAATACGCTTCAACATCCGGCAAATAATAATATTCCATTTCAGAATATCCCGATGGTCCCCAAGCTGGAGGCGATCCTATATTTACATTAACTGATACCTGGGCTTGTGTGGCATTTGCAACCAAAAGAAATAATCCTGCGATTGCTATTTTAATTGTTTTCATTTTGTTTAGTTTTTTATATTAATCGTAATGTTATTTAACGATATTCATATACTGTGCCAAAAATAAAAACAGCTTGTATTTTGACGAATAAAATATAGGTTTCGTCGATGTAAAACCGCTACTGCATTGGGAATGTGTTGATTTTTAAAAAGTTACTTAAATTTTAAAAAAGCACTTTTTCTTCATTTTTTTTGCAAAAAATAAAAAGACAAAATCGATTATTTATATTCAACAATTCTTGGTTTTGCAAGTTCAAAATTCTGTAAACCAAAATCTGTAGTTTCAAAAGTATTGGTTTTGAATACATTATCACCCTGTAACGGTATACTTGGGTAGTATGACAGGGATAATTGAAAGGAACTGAACACTAAATAGTCATTACTGATCAATAAACCAATTGTTACTTTTTGATAAGCTTTGTTGTTGAACATGGCATCATTCGGACTTCCTAACACTGCAATGGAGTAATTAAAAAACGGATTCATACGAAATCCCCATAGTGCATGCGGAGAATAAGTTTGTGTTTGTAATGATAAAACCGCTTTACTAGTTCCGTATAATGCAGCATTAAATCCGGCAAGACCATTTTGCTCATTTAAATTAAGTTCGTCTCCAATAATTTTCTCACGATTTACACCCAAAACCAGTTTTGGATTTACGAATTGTCTTAATTTCCAATTTCCTATGCTATATAATTTGGTAAAATAATTCGATTCAAATAAAAACGAAGTCTGATACGTTTTTGATTGATGAAAAAAAGTTCCGGCTTCAAAATTGGTACTTAAAAATCCCCAGTCATAGTAATTTCCAAAAGAAAACTGAGCTCCTACATAGGGCCGCCAATATTTATTTTTATACTGATAACCAAGCGTAATGCCATAAATCCTACCAATAGGAACGTCCTCTGTTACACCGTTTCTAAAAATATAACTGTCTTTAACGAATTTTCTGGTATTGATTCCGATACCGCTTAAAAGCAGTTTTTCATCTGAATAAAAATGTGTTGGATCATATAAATCGGATGGCGTTTCCGTATAATCAACATTCAGAAAACGGGCAGATACAATTAAATTGGTAACGCCATTATTATCATCTTCAAAAACCTTTGATGCTTTTCCTACCCAGAAATCCTGTACATTATTTTTAAAAGGCTGAAAAGCATATGTTGTATCAGGTAAAGGCGCCTGAAGTGTATCTCTTCTAAAGTTTTGTGCAAAAAACATTCCGCCTGCCCATTTGGTCAATGGCGAGTAGAAATCACGTTCAATATCAATACTTTTAGAATAATTATTATCCAAATCCATATTGTATCTTAGTTTGGTACTAATATAGGTGTTTTTGATATTTGGTATTGTGTAGATAACGTCATTGGCATTTTGGCCGTCATCAAAACGATTGGTAAAGCGATATTCAAGTTCCTGGCCTGAACCAAAAAAATCTTTTTCCTTAAATCCCACAGAAACCCGGCTGCTTGATATGGAGAATTTTGGAATGGTACTCCAGGAATCTAAAACGCGAATGGTAACATCTACAGAATCTGAGGCCGGACTCGCTAATTGCTTTGTAATTCGAACCGCAGTTACGTATCGCTGCGCACGTATAAGACGCTCAGATTCCTGCACTTTATAAGAATCGTACGGAACATTTCTTTTAAATAGCAATAAATTGTAAATGGCTATTTTTTTAGTTTTAAGATGAAGTTTATTACCGGTTCGTTCTCCCCAATTTCGAGGCCTTGCCGTAGTATCTGCTATCGAATGACCAAACGGATCTAAGGTTACTACAGTTATATTTCTAATAATTTTACCATCGTAATTGGCCGTATCTTTTTCTATAATTTCAGCTTCTTTCTTTTTAGGTTTATTGGCTCTAAAAAGTAATTTGTGCAAAGTTTTGGTAAACTTGTGTTTTTTAGAATAATTTTGGATTTTTTTATACATTGCCGCACTATCTTTTTTGGTTTCCGGTTTTGGCTTATCTACCTGCGCACAAATGCTCTGCAAAAAAAAGCATAGTGAAATAGAAAGTATTATTTTAAAGTTTCGGAACATTAAGTATAGTGGGCTTTTTACAGATAATTTTTACATGAATATAAGATAAATAAAGCTGATATTTTTTAAAAGAATCAATTATATTATTTAATTTTCAATTTTGAGTTTTCTGATTCTCCATGTAAATTTTCTCGGCATGTGATTTCCCATTAAATATCCCCATGGTTCCAACGATTCTATTCTTTCAAAAATAATCTTCAAAATAGCTAAAAGCGGAATCGCCAAAAACATTCCTGAAATTCCGGCAGCGGCTCCTCCAACAATGATTCCCAAAATAGATACAAAAGCATTAATTTCTACTTTAGAATTAATAATTAAAGGCACAAGTAAATTATTATCGATTAACTGAACAACGAGATTTACTAACAGAATACTTAAAAACACAGATGTTTCGGGCGTTCCGGATAAAGATGCCAAAAGAGTTATTATACCCGCAATTGTAATACCTATATAAGGAATTAGGTTTAAAATTCCGGTTATTAATCCTAATAGAATAAAATATTTGACACCTACAATCCAAAGCCCTAAACCGGTCAAAATTGAAACTACAATCATTTCTAACAATAAACTAACAATATAATTATTTATAGAAACCCGTATTTGTCCTAATATATCTTTTAAAGCAGAATGGTCTTCTTTGTTGACTAATTTTGCCAGAAAAAGAATAAAATGATCTTTGTACAGCAAGAACAAAAACGTATAAATTGGAATAATAGTACAATCTATTAAGAGATCGGTGATCGATAGTATTGCAGAACCCAAAGTAACGACACCTCCGTTTTTAACGGAATCTTTGGTGACTGTATCAAGGTATTTTTTTTGTTCACCAATACTGATATGAAAATTGTCTTTTACAAACTTATGTACCTCAATTATAAAGACATTAACGTTTTTCTTTATAGCATCAAAATCGTTCGCGATATCTTTGACCTGATAAGATATAAAGACTAATATGCCCACAATAAATGCAGCAAATATTAAAACACAAAGTATAGCGGCAAGATGTCTGGGAAATTTAAGTCTGACGTTTAAAAGAGTAAAAATAGGCAGTAATAAAACGGCAAATAAAAAGGCCATCAATACGGGTGTAATGATATCTTTTCCGACACAAAATATAAATGCAAAACAAATTAAAGTTATAAGAATGAAGGAAAGTTTAGCGTAAAATGGCAATTTTATTGTTCGAATCATTGGTATAGAAATTAAGTTACATGGATCGAAAATTGATCTAAACAAAATTCCTTAATTTCTCACAAAATTGTGTTGTACGTTTTTTATATTACTTTACAAGATTCCCATTATAAATTTTAGTCAAAAAACTCTTTATCTTCATAATGGCTTGGCATGATTGAAATCCCTTTTTGAAGCAGTAGATTGTTCGGAAAAATGATTCTTTCTCCGTCTCTTGTTCGAAGATTAACATGAAAAGCACTAATGTCTTCTATTTCTGCCTCGATGGGAAAATCTTTATCATGAATTTTAATAGTATCGCCAATTCTGAAAGGAAATGAAAAAAACAAAATCATTCCCGAAGTTATATTGCTCAAGATAGACCATTGCGCAAACATAGCTACGCCAATAACGGTAGCAATTGAAGAAACGGTAATAAAAATATCTTTGGTATCAACACCCCAAATAACAATTAAACTAATGGTTACCAATATATTCATTAGTATGTGAATATACTTTATGACCAAATTAGTTCGATGTTCTAATAATTGACTTGAATGTGCATAACGACGAATTAATTTTGCAATAATAACGCGTAATGCCATTAAGGCTAAAAGAAGAATGACGGTGGTTAAGATCTCCTGACTATATTCTTTGAAAGAAAACATAAATAAATTTTTACACTAAAGTACTCAAATATTCGTAAACTTTAGCTGTTGGTAAGCCCATAACATTGGTATAAGAGCCTTCCACTTTTGCAACTGCCATAAAACCAAACCATTCCTGAATGCCATAAGCACCGGCTTTATCATAAGGTTTGTAATTTTCTATATAATATAAAATAGCTTCGTCAGACAAATCTTTGAAGGTTACTTTTGTTACATCATTAATTAGGGTAGAAGCAGAGTTCGATTTAAAACAAACCGATGTAAATACTTCGTGTGTAGTATTCGACATTGATTTGATCATTTCAAAAGCTTCTTCGGCACTTTTAGGTTTTCCTAATGCTTTATTTTGATGCCAAACTATGGTGTCGCTGGTCACTAAAATTTCGTTTGGTTGTAGTTCACCTTCAAATGCGCTCGCTTTTAATTCAGCCAAATAATCGGTTATTTCAACAGCTTTTAATTCCGGTGGATAAATCTCTTCGATATCTTTTAACCTGATTTCGAAATCAAGGTCTAAATCTTTAAAAAACTGTTGTCTGCGTGGAGATCCCGAAGCCAGGATTAAAGTATATTTTTTTAATTTTTCTTTAAGCATTGTACTTGATATTTAAGGTAATAACCAAAATTGATAAAATTCCGAAAAGCAAAATCAGTTTTAAAACATTACTTAAATGATGGAATTCTTTTTGTGATTTTGCACCAAATGTTTTTACTATAAAGTATAAAAGCGGTGCTAAAACAAAAGCAAAAGCATACAGAGTAACGATATATAAATTGTTTTCTAAAAAGTATTTATTAATGTAAAGTAAACACAATATGAAAGGAATAATAGCAAATCCCAAGGCTATTTTTGCAGCTCTGCTATTTCCAATTGCAATTGGTAAAGTGTTCATTCCCTGATTATAATCGCCATTTACATCTTCGATATCTTTTACTATTTCGCGAATAAAATTAATCATAAATGCAAACAAGGCATAATCAATTAATATAGAAAACATACTCGCCATTTGCGCTTGATTTTCGGCATTTGTAGCCGGAAAAAGATCAAAAACACCAATAATTATAACGCTAAATGACAATACAGCGGCTACTACAAAATTTCCTAAAACCATAATTTGTTTTAAGCTTGTAGAATAAAAATAAAGTACCGAAGCAATCAATATAAAAATCACGGCAAAAGTTGGTCTCATGATCACATTTGATAAATAACAACCTATGGCAACACCTGTAATATTTAACCCAATGTAAATATTGTAACCACGGGTTTCAGAAATCCCTTTGCCAATTACTACGTCATTTGGTTTATTAATTCTATCTGTAGCAACATCGAGAATATTGTTAATTACATACCCCGCTGCCGCTAATAAAACGGTACTTAATACCAATAATCCATATTGCCAGTCGGCCAAAGCCAAAGGAATATCCTGCTGTTTTAAAAAAGCATAACGAAATAAAAGCTGCATAAAAGCCAGCATTAACAGGTTTTGGTAACGAATGAGTTTAAGGTATTTCATTTTTTTTTGAAGGTTCTAAGGTTCTGAGGGACAAAGGTTCATAGGCTTTTTACCACAACGAAAATCATTAATAATTTATAATTAATAATTCATAATTATTAGTCGTGCTGACCATTAAAATACTCCATCCATTTTCCCTGTACTTTCATCACTTGCTCGATTACATCGCGTGCAGCACCTCGTCCGCCTTTTACGTGAGAGATATAACGGGAGATATTTTTGATTTCAGGACTTGCATCTTGCGGACAAGTTGGTAATCCTACTAATTTCATAACATGAAAATCAGGAATATCATCGCCCATGTATAAAACTTGTTCCGGTTTAATATTATAATTATCAGTGTATTCCCTAAAGGTTTCAACTTTGTTTGGAGTTCCCAAATGAATGTCTTTAATGCCTAAATTTTGAAGTCTAACACGAACACCTTCATTACTTCCGCCAGAAATAACACAAACATGATAGCCACTTTCTACAGCTGCTTTCATGGCAAAACCATCACGAATATTCATCGTGCGAAGAATTTCACCTTCGCTGGTTACAAAAACGGAACTGTCTGTAAGTACGCCATCAACATCAAAAACAAATGTTGTAATATCGTTCATTATTTCTTTATAACTCTTTGCCATTATTTTGTATAGATTGTGTTAGTATTTTATAAATATTCTTTTGATTTTCATTTGTTAAATACTCCAAATGCGCTTCAATTGTAGTCGAATCATTGCGTTTTGCAGGTCCGGTTTGAGCCTCAGTTGGATTTAAAGTATTGATTTTATCAGCCGTTTCCTGAATTAAAGGCTTCAATATTTCAAAAGGAACTTTATTCGCTTCACAAATTTCCTGACCAATCTGATATAAATGATTGGTGAAATTATTCACAAAAACTGCAGCGACATGAAGTGCCTTGCGCTGCTCAGAATTTATAGGAAAAACAGCTTTTGAAATACTTTTTGCTACGGTATCTAAAACACGAAAATCAAATGTGTTTTCAGCTTCCAGACAAATCGGAATCACTGAAAAATCAACATCCTTATTTTTAGAAAAAGTTTGTAAGGGATAAAAAACGCCTTTACGGTTTTTAGCATCCAAAGTATCTATTGATGCAGTTCCTGAAGTGTGAACAACAAGCTGATTGTTAAAAGGTAATTGTGCAGAAACTTCGGAAATTGCGTTATCTGTAACGGCAATAATATATAAATCTGCTTCCTTTAAATCCTGAAAATCGTCTACAATTTTATCAAATTCAATCAAAGAAGCCAGAGTTTCTTTTTTTCTGGAAAAAACCTGTGCAATTTCAACAAGCTCACTTTTAGCGAAAGCTTTTATCAAATGCTGCGCAACATTTCCGGAACCAATTAACGTTATTTTAATCATAACGCAAAATTAGCATTATTTTTTAATACAAGTTTGAAATAATGACTGATAAACTTAAAAAAATATCCGGTTTTTAGGTAAAGTAAGTAAGACAAATACTCACAATAAAACTAAAAAATATCATTTCTTTAATCTATTTTTGGGAGCAAAAAACAATAATAGTACTAAACATAAAATACTTATGAAAATAAAAATATTCTCAGTTTTTCTGATATTCCTTTCTATTAATAATATTGATGCACAAACTGCAACTTCCTTATCAATAAATGATACTAGAGCGATAAATGATTTACCAAATTTCACTTTCTATAACATTAGAGCAGATTTTAAAGAAAGAAGTGTTATTAATGTTCCTGGTGAAGGATATTGGTCAACAAATTTGACTGTGGGTCAGTGGCATGATAATACAGGAGATAAAAACCATCAATTAAATTTCAACAATGGCGGAATTTTTTATAGAAATGCATTTGCAACTGATGGACAATGGGGAGGGTGGAAACAATTATTAATGGCAGATGGAAACGGTAATGTTGGAATTGGTAACACTAATCCATTGGCAAAATTAGATATAAGTGGAAATTTGATTTTAAGAAATTATGACAATTTAGATGGAAAGGGTAATATTATTACTTTTACTTCTTATGGATCTGATTTGCAAGGACCTCAAATAAGAAGTTATTTGTCTTATGCAGCAGGGGTAAATTCTAAAATGGGACTAGTATTAAGTTCTTATTCAAAAGGATATATGAATGAACTTTTTCTAATAGATGGTAACGTTGGTATTGGAAAAGCAAACCCAACTAATAAATTAGACGTAAACGGAACTATTCACTCCAAAGAAGTAAAAGTAGATTTGCTTGGCTGGTCTGACTTTGTTTTTAAAAAGGAATACAATTTGCCAACGCTTGCAGAAGTTGAAAAACATATTAATGAAAAAGGACATTTAGAAAATATTCCAAATGAAGAAGAAGTGCTTAAAAACGGTATTAATCTAGGCGAAATGAATGCCAAGCTTTTGCAGAAAATAGAGGAATTGACACTTTATATGATTGATCAAAACAAGAATATTCAAAGTTTGATAGAAGAAAATAAAAAGCAAAATGAAGAAATAATAGCTTTGAAGAAAAACACATTATCTAAATAATTTTAAAATAACCCAGCGTAAATTAGTATCAATAAGCTGGGTTATATTTTTTTATCTTTTTACATTTTCACCGCTCCTTTAGAAACAGTTTCACCAATAGTTGTTGTTTTAGAATAATTTACATCTTTAGAAGAAACCAATTCTATTTTCTCACTTGCGGCGCCATCTATAGTAACGGCTTTTGCAGAAGTCGAGTTGAATTCAACATTTTTTAATGACATGTTTTTTCCGTTATAGATTTCAAAAATGGTTGGACTTTTGATGTCTAATTTGGCATTTGTTATTTTAATTCCATTTGCATCGATGATCGAAAAACCTTTTTCTGCTTTTGCAGTTAGATTTGAAATCTCGATATTTTCCAGATTCATTTCAGGCAAACCTTGCAAGAATACAGCCTGATAAGCTCCTGAAATCGTTATGTTTTTAATCAAAATGTTTTTGAATTGTGGGGTTTCTTCGTTAACCGGAATCGCTTTTGTATTGATTTTATTTCCACCTTCGGCCAAAGTTTCTGCGATAGATTTTCCTCCATAATAAAGGTCAAAAGAAATGGCTTGCGATGGAATATCGGTCATAAAAATATCTGAAATATAGATATTCTCAACAATTCCGCCACGTCCGCGTGTGCTTTTAAAACGCAATCCAACATCAGTTCCCATAAAAGTACAGTTAGATACGTGAAGGTTTTTTACACCACCAGACATTTCACTTCCTACCGTTACTCCGCCGTGTCCGTGATATACAATATTGTTTCTTACAATGATATTTTCGCAGGGAACGCCACGATCGCGACCATCCTTATCTTTTCCTGATTTAATACAAATAGCATCATCACCAACATCAAAACTGGAATTTTCGATCAATACATTTTTACAGGATTCAACATCAAGACCGTCTCCATTTTGAGAATACCATGGGTTGCGAACGGTTACGTTTCTAACAATTAAATCTTCAACCATTAAAGGATGAATATTCCATGCCGGGGAATTTTGGAAAACCGGTCCGTCAAACAGCACTCGTTTACTGTTTTGAATACTTACCATTACCGGACGAAGAAAATCATGAATAGCTTCAAATTGTTCTTTTGTTTTTAAATCAAGACGCACATTCTGATCAGCACCAATAGAAGCTTTCATAAAAGTTTCTGATGGATACCAGCTTTCTTTTTTCTCATTTAAAACTCCTCCAGAAGCAATGACTTTCTTCCATTGGCTTTCTGTTAGTTTGCTTTTTTTAACTTGTCTCCAAACTTCACCTGAACCATCCCAAACACCATTTCCTGTAAAAGCAACGTTTTCGAGATTTTTACCATAAATAGGAGAGATGCATCGCCATGTATTTAAACCTTCAAAACTGGTTTCTATAATAGGATATAAACTTTTATCTGTCGAAAATTTAATTAATGCCCCGGTTTCTGCATGCAATTCAATGTTACTTTTCAGAATAATTGGCCCTGTAAGCCATATTCCGGGTGGAATAACAACTTTTCCGCCTCCTTTTTTTGAAACAGCTTCTATAGCATCGGCGAAAGCCTTTGTATTAAGAGTGTAACCGCCGTTTACAGCTCCAAAATCTTTTATATTCACGGAGTTATTAGGAATTTGTGGTTCCTGAACTTTCGACATTTTAAATTCAATACCAGAATAAATGTCAGTTTTTTTTGATTTTTGAGCCTGAATACTTCCTGAAAAGCAAGTAGCTAAAAAAGCTGCGAGAATGCACAATAAGTTAGTTGAGTTAGTTTTCATTTCGAAATTAGATGAGTGTGGTTATTAATAGCTGTAATTCTTATTTTGAATCTCGATTTTTATCAATTCTGAAATAATTCCTGTTTTTCAAATATAAATTAAAAATGTAATCGATTACACAAATCTAATAAAAATTTTTCATTTTCAAACGAAATTCTAAAACAGATTAATTGTAGTATTTAACTTGTTTAAGATGAAAACATCAAATTAAATTAAGCCTATTTTTGGTTTTAATTAACAAATGGCAAATATCGATACTCAACATTTTTAAGTACTTTTGTGGCACTTTTATACAATGTAATTCCTCAAAAATGGATAAAAAAATATTCTCTTTTTTGTTTTCTACACGATTAATGGCCGTTCTTTTTTTAACATTTGCAATCGCAATGGGTGTTGGAACTTTTATCGAAAGTAAATACAATACCGATACAGCCAGAATTTTAATTTACAATACCTGGTGGTTTGAAGCCATAATGGTTTTCTTCCTGATCAATTTCTTTGGAAACATCAAACGTTATCAATTATTAAAAAAAGAAAAGTGGGCAACTTTATTACTTCACATTGCTTTTATTTTTATTCTTTTAGGAGCTTTTATTACCCGTTATATTAGTTACGAAGGTATGATGCCAATTCGCGAAGGCGCTGCCGAAAACCAAATCTATTCTGATAAAACATTTATTACAATCCTTGCTGATGGTGAATATAAAGGCGAAATGAAACGCAGGGTTTTTGAAAAAAGCCTTTTGTTATCGCCCGTTACCAATAATGATTTTAGTATTTCAGGAAAATTTGATGAAACTCCTTTTGAAGTGACTTTCGACAAATATATCATGGGCGCTAAAGAAACTATAAAACCAAGTGCAAACGGAACTTTATACCTTAAATTGGTAGAAGCAGGAGCAGGCGGACGTGAAGAACATTTCCTAAAAGAAGGTGAAGTTCAAAACATTCACAATGTTTTATTTGCTTTAAATAAACCAACAGATGGTGCCATAAATATCAATACAACCGGCGAAAAATACACCATTCAAACACCTTTTGAAGGACGTTTTATGAGAATGGCTGATAAGTTTGAAGGTGATGTTACTAAAGATAATGTGCAGCCGTTAATGATGCGATCTTTATATAGTATTGGTGATATTAGAATCGTTTTTCCAGATCCTGCTGTTAGAGGAATCGTTGATTATGAATCTAATAACGATTATAAAGCAAAATCTCATACCGATGCTTTAGTTGTAAAAGTAAAAGCAGATGGGGAGGAAAAAGAAGTGAGACTTTTAGGTTCTAAAGGTAGTATTGGTGAACCTCAAACAGTTAAAATAGGAAAAATTGAATACACTTTATTCTACGGAAGTAAAGCCTATGTTTTGCCATTTAAAGTAAAATTAAACGACTTTATAGCAACCAAATATCCTGGAACTGAGAAAAGTTATTCTTCTTTTGAAAGTAAAGTAACCGTTCAGGATTCTGCAGAAACTTTTGATGCTGATATTTATATGAACCACGTTTTAGATCATAAAGGATACAGATTTTTTCAATCATCATTTGATCCGGATGAAAAAGGAACTGTATTGTCTGTAAACCATGATTTCTGGGGAACTTCAATTACTTATTTTGGATATTTTATGTTGTTCTTTGGTTTGATGGCCATTATGTTTACCAAACATTCTCGTTTTGCAGATTTGAAACGCAAATTAGAAGCAGTGAAAAAGAAAAAAGAAAAACTAATTACCATTTTTGTTTTATTATTTAGTCTGAATGGCTTTGCGCAAGCGCCTCATGTTCATGAACATAATCATTCGCATAACGAAGATCCAAACGATCACGCCAATCACGTTACTGCTCCACCAAGTCAAAAACAAATAGATTCGTTATTGACAATATATAAAGCGCCGAAAGAACATGCTGCAAAATTTGGGCGTTTGATTATTCAGGATGCTGGCGGTAGAATGAAACCTATCAATACTTTTTCATCTGAATTATTGAGAAAAGTGAGCCAGAGCGATACCTATAATGGAATGAATTCTGATCAGGTATTTTTGTCTATGACGCAATACGCCCAGGTTTGGATTCAGGTTCCTATTATTTACCTGAATACAAAAGATGATAGTATCCGTAAAATTATTGGTATTGACAGAAAAGCAAAATTAGCTCCGTTTGTAAAGTTTTTTGACGAAAACGGAAATTATAAACTTGCGCCTTATTTAGATGCTGCTTACAAAGCAGGAAATCCAAATAGTTTTGAGAAAGATTTTATCGAAGCTGATAAAAAAGTAAATTTAATGGAGTCGGCATTAAGCGGAAGTATTTTAAGAATATTTCCTATTCCGAATGACCCAAACAATAAATGGATCTCTTATTTAGAATTGAATAATGCAGGCTTAAAAGGAATGGATTCTACGTATGTAAAACAAATTCTGCCAATGTATTTTAGTGCATTAAACAACGGTTCTATTACTAAAAACTTTGGTACTGCCGATCAGTTGGTTGAAAGTATTAATGGTTTTCAGAAGAAATTTGGAAGTAAAGTACGCCCAAGCGAACAAAAAATTGACCTTGAAATCGCGTACAATACTTATAATATTTTGCCAAAAATGTTTTACTGGTATTCTCTTTCAGGAATCTTCATGTTGATTTTTACACTTTTCAGTATCTTTTTCGATAAAAAATGGTTACGAATCACTGTAAATGGTTTTCATATATTAATTGGGTTAATTTTTGCACTTCACACAGTCGCATTAATTGCCCGTTGGTATATTTCGGGTCACGCACCGTGGAGTAATGCTTATGAAGCCATTGTGTATGTAGCTTGGTCAACAATGTTCTTTGGATTGGCTTTTGACAGAAAATCGAAACTTACTGTGGCATCTGCAGCGTTTGTGACGGCGATGATTTTCATGGCATCAAACGCCAACTGGATTGATCCGGAAATTGCCAATTTACAACCTGTTTTGAATTCATATTGGTTAATGATTCACGTTGCAGTTATTGTGGCAAGTTACGGACCTACCGCACTTGGAATGATTTTAGGTTTTGTAGCCCTGATATTGATTTTCTTTACCAATGAGAAAAACAAAGCAAAAATGGAATTAAACATCAAAGAAATCACTTATATCAACGAAATGGCGTTAACTATTGGTTTGATTATGTTAACAATAGGAAACTTTCTTGGAGGACAATGGGCCAACGAAAGCTGGGGACGTTACTGGGGATGGGATCCAAAAGAAACCTGGGCATTAATTTCAATCATGATTTATGCATTCGTAATTCACGCTCGTTTTGTACCATCGCTTCGTAGTAAATGGTTTTTCAACGTAATGAGTATGTACGCTTTTGTATCGATTTTATTTACGTATTATGGAGTAAATTTCCATTTGGTTGGTCTGCACTCTTACGCAAGCGGAGAAGCGCATTCACTAAGCTGGGTTTATTATTCACTAGGAACTATTTCCTTAATTGCACTTATAACATATCCAAAATACAATAAGTATTATAAAAACAAAAAAGCTGTAAAAGCAAAAAAATAAATAATTTTAGAAAGCAAATTATTAATTCTTCTAAAAGGTTCAGCGTAAAGTTGAACCTTTTTTTTTGATCATTAGCAGAATTAGAAGCTGTTTCCTGCTGTCCACTGTATCTTTTATGGATCCCGAAGCCTCGGGACCACCATAAAATGATGCCGTTCCCATCAGGGCTAGGGCACTTGGTTTCATTAGAGCATTCAAATAGTAATCATTTATAATTTCTTATTTCGGCAATTTCCCAATAATAGCAAGCACTATAATAATTAGGATAAAAAAAGTAACTAAAAAAATCAAGTGACTTAAAATCGTTAAAAAGAAAGCTCTTGTTCTTGACATTTTATTAAAAAACTGAATGTTTGTCCAAAATATCAATATAATACCAAGAAGATAAGTCAAAGATGAAAACCTCTCAGCATGATGTATACTATTTAAATATAAAAGTATTGGAAATGTCAAAATTTGCACAGAAAGTCTTTGTGAAGCCTTAAAAGTGTTCAATACAAATAATTCGACAAAATTATAGCCTTGTTTTCTAAAAACAATATAAGTTCCAATAGTATAAATAGGAATTGTAGCAATCGTAACCCAGGCAAAATGAGTTGCCATCCACTCATTATAATCATTAAAATCAATCTCTAAATCTGTAGAAGCCTGAAATAAATTGATATGAAAATAATGATACAAAAAACCATAAAGTGCTCCCAAAACTGCAACTAAAGACAAAGGTTTAAAATGTCTTATTCGTTTTCCTTCAATAAATTCCCGAATTGAATGCCCTGGTCTTATAAACAATTGTTTAATTGAATAAGGAATCCCATTATCAAAATGCAATAATCCGTGTTGAATATCATGCCATAAAAAATGTGCATTTATTCTGTGCGTATCCGCAGGTTGTCCGCAATTATTGCAGTAATGTCCTTTAAAAGTCTGATTGCAATTTTTACAGGTTATTTCCATATTTTTAAACTTTTAAATTATTCAGATTTCTTAAAACCGTTTGGATACATAATGGCTAATAAAACAAAAATCAGCAAAAAGTTATATTCTACACCATTTCTCCCGGCTCCAACAACAAACCAGCCTTCTTGAAAATGAACTAAAATTATGCCCATTATCAAAATGAAAATAGTAACAAAACCTGCAGGCTTAACATATTTGTTTAGTAGTAACAATATAGCAGCAATGATGTGCGAAATTTTTATTGACCATGCCAGAAAAACACCAAACGGTGCAAAACCAATCTGATTAAGATATAGATTTCCAAAATCGTTTATACCATTATTAAAAATTCCAAAAACAGAGTGGGAGAGAAGTATGATTGCAGTTGCGATTCTTAAAAGTAAATTTCCGTTCATATATTTGATTATTAGTCTTTTGAATTAAAAATAATAAAAAAACGCATATTAAAATAAATTAATATGCGTTTTAAGTTTTTGTTTTAAATTGTATTTTAAACTTTTCCTAAAGTATATAATTGTTCCATGTAGGTGTTGCACTTCCTCCGGCCGGCTCAAGTGTAATTCCAAAAGCTTCTGCCGAATCTGTTTGATCTACAGCAAAGATCTTTTGATCATTTTCTTCAAAATTATCCAGTAAACCAATACTTGTTGGTGTAAGAACCGGGCTTAATTTTAAAGACCAAACCTGATAAACCATGCCTTTTGTAGGTTTTGGTAAACCTGCAGCATCTATATAAGTCGTTTTGGTGTCTTTGTTCCAGTATACTTTGGCAAAAGAAGTTGGAGAAACGGTCTGACCGCCAAGTGTTACACCAGTGTTTTTGATATCTCTAACAATGGTTAGGTTTTTCTCCGTTTCTTTATTTTGCTGATCTAAATAAGCAAACTCTCTCTGAATTTTATTCTTTTCGTTACCAACAGTTGCAATAGCTTCTTTGGTTTTTGTTAATTCTAAAGTTTGATATCCAAGCCCCAAAAGCATTAAAACTGCAGCAGCCCAGCCCACATATTGAGACCAGTTTGATGCTGGTTTCATATCGACTACTTTGCCATGTTTCAGCTCGAGGCGTGCTTTTATCTTTTCGAAATTAGCTACAGAATGAAAAGGTGAAAAACTCGATGATAAAGCTATAATAGCTCTTTCTATCTCAAGAATCTCCTGTTCAACCTCGGGATTTTTCTTTGCCATTTCGGCTATCTCCAGATTTTCTGTTTCGGTTAATAAACCGTAAACATAAAGTTCTAAAATTCCTGATTCTATATATTCTTGTGCTTCCATTATATTTTTAAATAATTACGTAAATCGTTAATACAGTTTCTGTTTTGCGTTTTGATAGTCCCCAACGGAATTGCCAGTTCTTCTGACGCCTCTTGTTGTGTATATCCTTTAAAAAATAATAAGTCAATAATTTCAATACACTTTGGTTTCAATTTTTTTACAAATTCCTGAATTCCAATGGTGTCAATTTTATTAGTGAGTTTATTACTGTCATCTAACAGATTTACGAAATTATCCGAAGAAAGGTTTTTTTGGCTATTATTAAAATTTTTAGATCTTAACTTATCTATGCTCGTATTACGAGCTATATTAAGGATCCAGGTATAAAAACGACCTTTACTTTCGTTATACGAATCTATATTTTTCCAGATTTTTACAAAAACTTCCTGCAAAACATCTTCAGCTTCTTCACGGTTTTTTATGAGAACATTGATGACCGAAAACAAACTTTTAGAATACATATCATACAAATGGGTAAAAGCTCTTTCGTCTTTTTTGTAAATTAAAACTAATAATTCTTCTTGACTCATACATTTTGGTTTTTAAGCTTAAACAAAAAATTTAGGAAATATTTTATTACAATCAGATAAAGATAATTTATTTTTTTTATGAAAAAACATTTTTTTTAAATTGTTGTCAGGTCTTCAAAAATAAGGGGTTTACGAAAAATAATGTTTTTTTTTACTTTTTTTTTACTTTTTTTAAAACCAAAATTTAATCTCTTTCGTATATATAATTATAAAAGTAAGTGAAATAATACATATTGAAAAAATAAAGATAAAAGCCGATTAAAAATTTGATTTATATAAGATTAGTATGAGCCTTTTAAGAGTATTAAAAAAGAAATTTAATAATCAAAAAAAAACATCATGAGTAACATAAATAAATTAAAAATATTGATCATTGCCTTAACTAGTGTTTTGCAGTATTCAAATTCCACAGATACTATTCTTCGCAAAGGTATTGTTAGACATAGTTCTTTAACAATACATCAAATAGAAAATTTAGAAAATAACAGTTCTTATAAGAAAGTTGTAAATCAAGATTTATAAAATTTTATAGTTGATGCTACTCGGACTTCCAGACAGAAAATTTTCCTGAATTACAAAACGACCAGGAAAATAAGCCATGTAAAAATTGTAAACACCAATCAGAAAGTATTTGGAAGTTTAACAATTCAGGAACAAAGAATTTTCATCATAACCGCAGTGCATCAGCTATAATTTAAATAAAAAAGATATATAAAATTAATTTCATGGTTTGATTTGTTTGTATGGGGAGAAGCCTAACGAGTGATTAACGTTAGGCTTCATTTTTTTATTTAACTTATGATTAAGAAAAAATATACTCGTAATATCTCTTTAAGAAACTGATTTTGACTAATTTTATAGAAAAATATACCACATGAAAAAAATACTTATAATGGCGTATGGTGCACTACTTTTATTTAGTTGCCAAAACCAAGCGCAAACCAATAAAACGAAAACGCCTAAAACGGATAATGTCATGACAAAAGAAACTATTTATCAATTTAAAGTAGAAGATTTATCAGGAAATTCATTTGATTTTGCTTCTTTAAAAGGTAAAAAAGTAATGATTGTAAATACCGCTTCAAAGTGCGGATTAACGCTTCAATACAAAGATCTTGAAGCAATTTACAAAGAATATAAAGACAAAGATTTTGTAATTGTAGGGTTTCCGGCAAACAATTTTGCATCTCAGGAACCAGGTACAAATGAAGAAATTGGTGCTTTTTGCCAACAAAATTATGGAGTAACTTTTCCGATGATGGACAAGGTTTCTGTAAAAGGAGATGATATGTGCGATGTATATAAATTCCTTACTCAGAAATCTAAAAATGGCTTACAGGATTCTGAAGTAGAATGGAATTTTCAAAAATATTTAATCAACGAAAAAGGTGAATTGGTTAAAGTTATTAAACCTAGAACTTTACCAACAGATCCTGAAGTTATAAACTGGATAAAAAGTTAATTAGTTAACTATCAAACCAAAAAGTCCGCAAATTTGAATTTCTCAAGTTTGTGGATTTTTTTTTACGACAAAGTACGTCTTTGCGAGGAACGCGGCAATCTTATGTGCTGCATCTACAAAAGTTTATATTGGAGTGATATTGAACGCGGATGACACGGATTCGCAAGCGAAGACACGGATTATTGCGGATTTTTTTCTGGTAGAGTAAATAATGACAATAATATGTTGAAAAATGTTTTCAAAAGCGCGCTATTTTGACAAAAGAGAAATCATATAAATGAACATAAATTATGTCATTCTCTGGATGTGATTCTCTTTCGTAGAAATTTGAGAAACTATGAGAAAAATCCGCGAACATCTGCGTCTTCGCTTGCGAATCCGCGTCATCCGCGTTCAAAATTACATTAGTAAAAAGCTTTGCGGTTTAAACTAATATCAACTGCATAAATACCAAGTCAAGCCAGTGACCAAATTTATAACCCACTTCACGAATCGTTCCCGTAGCTACAAAACCAAATTTTTCATGAAAAGCAATACTTCCGGCATTATCGGCATCGATGGCGCCAATCATTACATGGTAGCCTTGTTCTTTTGCTAAACGAATTAATTCTGTCAGTAATTTAGAACCAATGCCTTTTCCTATCACATGATCTACAACATAAACAGAATGTTCAACAGTATATTGATAACCAATTTTTTCGCGAAACTGTCCGTAACTGCCAAAACCAACTACTTCGCCATCTAAATCGGCCACAACAACAGGCAGGTTTTTAGCTTTTTTATCTTCAAACCATTTTGTTTGTACTTCAAGAGTCTGAATATCATAACTATAATTTGCTGTGGTATGCAAAATAGAATGATTTACAATTTCAAGAATTTTTTCTAAATCTTTTGTTGTTGCGGGTCTAAGAGTTACGCTCATTAGTTTTTGGTTTTAAGTTTTTTTAATCACGAATTTAATAATTAAATAATAATTCGTGAATTCGTGGCAAATATTCAGTTTGGTTATTTTGTATTTAATTCTGCCAATAAAACATCAACATCTTTAGAATTCCAATTCATTTGATTTGCAATTGTTTTGGCATCTTTGGCGTATTTTAAAGCTGATTTTTTATCTTTTATTTTATTATACAACCTTGCTGTAAGCAAATTACCATCGTAAGAATCATTTAATTCTAAAGAATGTTTTACCCACGAAATTGATTTTTTAAGGCTTTCCTCGTCAGTAATATGTTTCAGATAAGTTTGCCCAATATCTTTTAGGAAACTGGCATCACTCCAAACTAATTTTTGAGTATCCTCAAGTGTAACTTTTTTATAAAACTGCCATTTTTCGGTTCTTTCGGCCAGAGTTAAATCAAATTTAAAAACGAGTGAATCTGTTTTTTGCAAGCGAATTGACTTTGCAATTTCTCTTTGTTTATAATAGTTTATCGTATCCAAATTATCTACATAAGGGCGCAATAACTCTGTTACAATACTTTCTATTTTTCGATCAACACGATTTTGCGAAGCTACGGTGGCAAACTCTTTTTGGTGTTTTAAAACATATTGAAATTCCCTCGAATTAATATCAGTAACACCATTGGCAATAACGCGCCAGTTTGTTTCGCTAACAAGTTGAGCATCTGATTGCGTTTCAAGATAAATATGTGTTGGAATCGATAATTCAGTTCGGTCTTTTCCCTTTTTCAAAGTGTTCAAATAAGCAAAAAACTTAGTTGAATTGCTTTTATCGGCTAAAAACTCTTTTTCCAGATAAGGCAATTGCATTTTAGGATTCAAAGCAAAATTGGCCTCGCTCATAAAATCACCTTTTTTCATTTCGCCTTTTAAAGCATACAAAAGCGTTTCATTATCATCCAAAAATAAAAAAGTGGGTAATGATTTGGTATTGAATTTGTCTTTTAGCGCAATACCTTCTTCTTTTTCAATATTTTTCCAAACGCAGACATAATTTTTCTTCAGGAAATCCATTACGGCTGCATCGCTAAAAACTTCATTTTTCATTTGATTGCAATGCGGGCACCAATCGGCATAAAGCATTATAAAAAGTGGTTTTCCTGTATTTTTTGCAGTTTCTAAAGCTGTTTTATAAGGAACATCATCAGGAATAAACTGATTTTGAGATTTTACTGTTTGAATTGAAATGAATATAAAAAGTATATATAAGAAACGCATGTTGTAATTTTTACTAGGAATTTCGTTTCACAAATATATCCTCTTTTTACAAAAGCTGTCTTAATATCTTCCTAATTTATAAGTTAAATCCAGTACGAAGTTTGTAACTTTGTACTATCAAAAGTGAATCTTACTCTTAAAGATTTTCTTTATAAAATAATACATTATAAGAATGATTTACCCCAAAATACCGCTTGCACAAAGCATTATCGAAATTTGTTTAGCAAAAGGAATCACCAATATTATAATTTCTCCGGGATCAAGAAACGCACCTTTAACTATAGGTTTTGCCCAAAATCCTAATTTTACCTGTTACAGTATTGCAGACGAGCGTAGTGCCGCTTTTTTTGCATTGGGAATTGCCCAGCAAATTAAACAGCCAACAGCTGTTATATGTACTTCAGGATCAGCATTATTAAATTATTATCCTGCTTTTGCCGAAGCATTTTACAGCCAGATTCCTTTAATCGTTATTTCTGCAGATCGTCCGCAAAGTAAAATTGATATTGGTGACGGACAAACGATTCGTCAGGAAAATGTTTTTCAGAATCATTCTGTTTTTAATGCTAATTTAACTGAAGAAGCTTCAGAAGAAAATGATTTAAAAATCAATAAAGCGATTGAAACGGCGATTCTTCAAAAAGGTCCTGTTCATATCAATGCTCCGTTTGAAGAACCGCTTTATCAAACCGTAGATACACTTTCGGTTCATCCAAAAATTACCGTTTCCGAAGAAATTATCGGAACAAAAACTATAGAAAACAGCGAAGAATTAGTTTCAATCTGGAACTCTGCCAAGCGTAAATTAATAATGGTTGGTGTTAATGAAGCCAATGCTATTGATGAAGAAATTGTTCAAAATTTAGCAAACGATCCTTCGGTTGTAGTGCTGACAGAAACAACTTCTAATCTTCATCATCCAAGTTTTATTAATAGTATCGATACTTTAATTACTCCATTTGAAAATGGTGATTTTGAAGACTTTCAGCCAGAAATTTTAATAACTTTTGGAGGAATGATAGTTTCGAAAAGAATTAAGGTTTTTTTACGAAAATACAAACCAAAACAACATTGGCACATAGATACTTTGCGTGCCTACGATACATTTGATGCAAAAACAAAACATATTGTAATGCAACCAAATGATTTTTTTACCGATTTACTTTCTAAAACAGCATTTGTTGAAAGTGATTATTTTTCTAAAATCGACAAGATTTACGATTTGCGAAAAATAAGAAAACAAGAATATCTAAGTAAAATACCATTTTCTGATTTTCAGGTTTTTGAAAAAATAATTGAATCTTTACCAAAAAACAGTCAATTGCAAATAAGCAACAGTTCTGCAATTCGATATGCCCAATTAATTGATATTGATAGTTCCATAGAGGTTTTTTGTAATCGTGGCACAAGCGGAATTGATGGAAGTACATCTACTGCAATTGGAGCTTCGGTAGGGAGTAAAAAGCAAAATGTTTTTATAACCGGTGATATTAGCTTTTTGTACGACAGTAATGCTTTGTGGAATTCTTATATTCCAAATAACTTCAAAATTATATTGATTAATAATGGAGGAGGAGGAATATTCAGGATTTTGCCTGGTCATGAAGAAAAACCTGTATTTAATACTTATTTTGAAACATCACATCAATTAACGGCTGAACATTTGGCTAAGATGTATAAAATGAATTACTTGACGGCAACTGATTTGAACTCTTTAAACGAGAGTATTGATTCATTATACAATCAAAATAATGCTGCGAGTATTCTGGAAATTTTTACACCCACTTTTGAAAACAATGTTATTTTGAATCAATTTTTCAAGGAATTAATCTAATTTGTAAAATGTAAGTTAAATTGGGTTAAAATTTTTGTGATTGTATAATAAATATGTAAGTTTGATTTTTTAAAATAACAATCAATAACTATTTATTATGAGTGCAAGAGAAGAATTAATTAAAAAGTATGCAGAAGATTTAAAGGAAAAATGTGGTGTAACGCCAAACATGGATTTATTGACTAAAGTAACAATAGGTTGCGGACCGTCTATATACAACTCAGACGCATCTACAGTTGCAGGAAGCCAACAATCAGAATTAGATACAGTTAAGAAAAATTTCTTAATAAAAAAATTAGGTTTACCAAACGGTCCTGAATTAGATACTGCAATTCATGCAGTTTTAGAAAAGTATGGCAAAGCAAACAAACATAAATACAGAGCAGTAGTTTATTATTTATTGACAGTGCACTTTAAAAAAGAAAGTGTTTACAAATAAATTGAAACTATCAAATACAAAAGCACCATTAATTTGGTGCTTTTTCTTTTTATAAAACAAACTTTATGAAGCAAATAGCGCTTTTTCCTTTTTATCTGAAATATTTTTCTGTGAACCATTTTCAAACTTCGTACATTTGCGGCTTAGAAACTTAGTTGCTTATCAGCTTAGAAACTTAGAATATGATTGAAATAGGAAAATACAATACACTAACTATATTACGTGATACCAAAGTTGGTTTGTTTTTAGGGAATCCTGAAAAAGATCCCGAAGGAATTCACGACATTTTATTACCCAATAAATACGTTCCCAATGAATTTGAAATAGGCGAAGAACTTATTGTTTTTGTTTATTTAGACCATGAACAGCGTCCGGTTGCAACAACTCTGGAGCCTTATATATTATTGAATGAATTTGCTCTTTTGCGAGTAAATTATATCAATCAGGTTGGTGCTTTTATGGATTGGGGAATGGAAAAAGACATTCTGGTTCCGTTTAAAGAACAGGCGCGCCCAATGGAAAAAGGAAAACGTTATCTGGTTTACCTTTATATGGACGAAAAAACTAATCGTTTGGTAGCTTCAAGTAAATTGAACCAATTTTTGTCGAACGATCAGCTTACAGTTGAAAAAGGAGAAGAAGTTGATTTGATTGTTTCACATATTACCGAATTAGGAATAAATGTGATCATTAATGAGCAACATAAAGGTTTGTTATACAAAGATGAAGTGTATGACGACGCGATTAGAACCGGCGACAGAATGCTTGGATATATTAAAAACATTCGTCCTGACAATAAAATAGATGTTGCTTTGCAAGTACAGGGATATCAAAGTATTGAGCCAAATGCAGAGAAAATTTTAGATGAATTGCGTGCCAACAGAGGCTTTTTACGCTTAAATGACAATTCTCATCCCGAAGACATTAAGACAGTCTTAAAAATGAGCAAAAAAACCTTTAAAAAAGCTGTTGGAGCTTTATATAAAGACAAACTCATAGAAATAAAAGAAGACGGGATTTATCTTATAAATGAATAAAATTCCAATTTTTTAAATTCCAAATCCCAAAAGGAAAAAATCTAATATAAAAAATCCAAATTCCAATTCTGACCTAAGTATTGGAATTTGGATTTTTTTATTTTACCAGAATTCAAAAATTGGAATTTGGGATTTAAGTTTTGGAATTTATTTTTTACTGGAATTTGGAATTTAAAATATTGGAATTCCACTCAAGTGATAATAACAGGAAAGGCTACTCATTACAAGTAGCCTTTCCCTTTTTATTCTAGTTTTAAAAAAAATTGTAATTAAAAAAAAACAGAAATAAAATTATTCGAATCAATCATTAAGATAATGACTTTAAAAATTTTAGAAATCATCTTCGTGATTGGTATGTCTTTAAATAGCTTATAACATTCGCATCAAAAGCAAAAAATCAATTTCACGGCAGAACCATTTGGTTTGTTTGATATTTATATTTATAGAAAGTTCTTCAATTTTAATTAAGTCCCCATTATCGTAATCCTTGTTAGACAAATTGAGCAAACAATTCTATTTTTTAACCTTAGGTGTTACTATCTCTCCTTTGAGTTTTTACAAATGCATAAACCATTTGCCCATCAATTAAAGTCTTAGTATTCAAAACCCCAAAAAAATGAGCGACAAATTTTTTAAATTTTCTCAAAAAAATCATTTTTTAGGTTAATAAATCAGTGAAAGAAAATCAATCTGAAATCAATGAAATAAATGTATCTAATTGATTTCTAGGGCGTAAAATTACTTCTTTTTTTTTAAAACGAATGTTAAATAATGTTATTTTTTGTAAGTAAATACTATTTGTTAACATTCAGCCACAATTTAGTAAAGACTTAAAGTAAATTGAGTAGGTAAAAATGTAAAAATGGTTTATTTTTACACTATAATTATTTAAAAGATACAAATAGAAATGGATTGGATTACTGCCAGAGAATTTGAAGATATAACTTATAAAAAATGTAATGGAGTTGCAAGAATTGCTTTTAACAGACCAAATGTTAGAAATGCTTTTCGACCAAAAACAACTTCAGAATTATACCAGGCTTTTTACGACGCACAAGAAGATACTTCGATTGGGGTAGTTTTACTTTCTGCAGAAGGGCCATCAACAAAAGATGGTGTTTATTCTTTTTGCAGTGGAGGAGATCAAAATGCACGTGGACATCAGGGTTATGTTGGCGAAGATGGCCAGCACCGTTTAAATATTCTCGAAGTTCAGCGTTTAATCCGTTTTATGCCTAAAGTGGTTATTGCCGTTGTTCCTGGTTGGGCTGTTGGTGGAGGACATAGTTTACATGTGGTTTGCGACATGACTTTGGCTAGTAAAGAACATGCTATTTTTAAACAAACTGATGCTGATGTGACTAGTTTTGATGGTGGTTACGGATCTGCATATCTGGCCAAAATGGTGGGACAGAAAAAAGCACGTGAGATTTTCTTTTTAGGAAGAAACTATTCTGCTCAGGAAGCAATGGATATGGGAATGGTAAATGCCGTAATCCCGCATGATGAGCTTGAAGATACTGCATATGAGTGGGCTCAGGAAATTCTTCAAAAATCACCAACTTCTATAAAAATGCTGAAATTTGCAATGAATTTAACCGATGACGGAATGGTTGGTCAGCAGGTGTTTGCAGGAGAAGCAACACGTTTGGCCTATATGACCGAAGAAGCAAAAGAAGGAAGAAATGCCTTTTTAGAAAAAAGAAAACCAAATTTCGGAGAAAATAAATGGTTACCATAAGAAGTTAAAAATTGTTTCAGGTTTCAGGTTTCAAGTTGCGAAATCCAAAACTTGAAACCTGAAACTTGAAACAAAAATTAAACAAAACAAATTATAAATGAAACATTGGATTGAAGCCGCCAGACTGCGCACATTGCCTTTATCAGTTTCCGGAATAATAGTAGGAAGCATATACGCCCTATCAAACCCTACCGAAACCATCAATACACCAACTGAAGTTTTTAGCTGGAAAATTTTTGGTTTTTCACTTTTAACGACACTTGGTTTACAGGTTTTATCCAATTTTGCAAATGATTATGGAGATGGTGTAAAAGGTACTGATAATGCCGACAGAGTTGGTCCGCAACGTGCCATACAAAGTGGCGTAATTACTCCGCAGGCAATGAAAAAAGCCATTATAATTATTTCGATATTGACCTTTTTATCCGCAATTATTTTAATATATTTTGCTTTTGGAGAAAGTAATTTCGGATATTCTATATTTTTTCTACTATTAGGAATTGCGGCAATTGCTTCTGCAATTCGTTACACGGTTGGTAATTCTGCTTACGGATACAAAGGTTTTGGAGATATTTTTGTATTTGTATTCTTCGGACTTGTAAGTACTTTGGGAGTAAACTTTTTGTATTCGAAAGAAGTAGATCCTATTTTAATTTTACCTGCAGTTTCAATTGGTTTATTAAGCGTTGGAGTTTTAAACCTCAATAATATGCGTGATGAAGAATCAGACAAAAAATCAGGAAAAAATACAATTGTAGTTCAAATGGGCGGGGCAAAAGCAAAAATATACCATTTTGCATTGATTATAACAGCTATGCTTTTGGTTCTTGTTTTTGCGATATTGAGTGATTATCGTTTTGATCAGTATTTATTTTTATTGGCATATATACCTTTAACAAAACATTTAATTACTGTTTATAAAAACCAGAATCCTAAGTTATTAGATCCGGAATTAAAAAAACTCGCACTTAGTACATTCTTACTTTCTATATTATTAACGGTATGTATGATTTCGCTGATTTCAGACATCATCGTTAATCTCTTCTTAGGCGGAAGATAAAATAAAGTTCAATTTTAAAAACTCATCAAATGAAAATTACATTTTACGGACATGCTTCTTTAGGTATCGAAGTGGGAGGAAAACACATAATTGTTGATCCTTTTATTACAGGAAATCCACAAGCGGCGGCAATCGATATAAACACATTAAAAGCAGATTATATTTTATTAACGCATGCACATGGCGATCACGTTCTTGACGTTGAAGCTATTGCAAATCGTACCAATGCAGTAATTGTTTCTAATGCAGAAATTACAAGCTATTATGCCAAACAAGGACTTAATGCACATCCGATGAATCACGGCGGAAGCTGGAATTTTGATTTCGGAAAAGTAAAATATGTAAACGCAATTCACTCAAGTTCTTTTCCCGACGGAAGTTACGGAGGGAATCCTGGTGGTTTCGTAATAGAAGGTGAACATAAAAACATATACATTGCCGGAGACACAGCACTTACAATGGATATGAAACTGATTCCGTTAAGAACAAAATTAGATTTGGCAATTCTTCCAATTGGAAATAATTTTACAATGGATGTTGAAGATGCCATAATTGCTTCTGATTTTGTAGAATGTGATAAAATCTTAGGTTATCATTTTGATACTTTTGGTTATATCGAAATCAACAAAGAAGAATCTATTCGCAAATTTTTCGATAAAGGAAAAGATTTAATGCTTTTAGAGATTGGAGAATCTATTGAATTGTAATTAATAACTGATTCGACACTATTAGCTATGTTGTTTTGTGGTTCCTGAAATATCCGGGACCACAAAAGAACATGTTTTATCAAAGTTTAAAAAAGATTTTTTTCGTTAATCAAATATGGATAATATTAAATTTATTTGTGATTGCTGTGGTAAAGAACATGAGAGTTGGCCTTCACTAACCTATAATACCCCAAGCAGTTATTACAATCTTTCACCTCAGGAACAGGAAGAAATAGCCGTAATCGATCAGGATTTTTGTGTAATTAAGTATCCGGATCATGTAGATCGATTTATCAGATGTGTTCTTATTCAGAAAGTTAATGACCATTGTGAAGATCTTGAATATGGTTTTTGGGTTTCCTTAAGCGAAAAAAGTTTTAAAGATTATCTCGAAAATTTTGATAACGAAAATCATGAAACACAATATTTTGGATGGCTTTGCAATTATATTCCACAATATAAATTTTCAAATAGCGTTCCTACAACCGTTGTAACCAAAAGTGGTAATGACAGACCGGAAATTTTTCCTCATCAGGATTTTGACCATCCTTTTGTAAAAGATTATTATGAAGGAATTACAAAAGAAGAAGCTGAAAAAAGAATTCAGGGAATGCTAAAAAATTAGGCTTGAAATTTGCATGAAATATTTAAACTAAATTTTCTAAAATGAATTTAAAACAAATAGCCCTATTTCTTTTAATGACAGTTTCTTATAACACTTTTGCACAAAAAGATGGTTATTGGGACAAAGAACGCGCCACGACAAAAGAAATTATTGTTTATGCACGTGACCGAATCACGCTGACAACTGAAGATTTACCCGTTGGAACAACCGAAATCGTGTACAGAATTACTCTTCTGGACGAAAACCAACAAATGGCAAATAGTTTAGTTTCAGTATTAAAAGCAATTCCGGATCCTACAGGAATAAGTCAGGGTTCTGCCGGAGCAGTTTTTTTAATGTCAAAAATTTCCGGAGACGATACTTGTACTTACGCATTATTTACTTCGGGTGAAAATGCAAAAAAATATATTGAAGACGGTAAAACAGACAAGGCTTGTTACGCTCAGGTTGATGCTGTAAGCAAAGATGCCAAACGATTATCGCTAGATAAATCTTCTTGTTTGGGACAAAACGTAAACACGATATGGTTTGGTTTTCACAGTAAAAACTGGGTTTTAAATCAAAAAATAGTTTTAGAAGTTGTGCCGTGGGTTGATACAAAACTAAATAGAGGCTGGAATCAGGACAATAAAAACGAAATTATCAGCTTATGCAAAACATCTACAATGGCACAAAAAATGGCCAATTCTGATGATTTTTGTGTTTGCATTATGGATAAAATAACAAAACAATATCGTTATTCAGAGTTTCAAAAGTTATTGCCAATCGAAAAAAACAAAGTTTATAAAGATTTTGGTAACGCTTGCTACAAAGATGCTGACATTTCAAAAAATGTTTATAATGATTTGAGAACTCAGGCTTCAACTTTAATAAAGCAACAAAAATACAATGAAGCAATTCCTAAATTAAATACCATAATTAATGACGGAAAAGCAACTGCACTGGACTACAGTTCTATAGGCTATTGTTATATTTTGACTAAGCAATATGCAAAAGCCATAAAATCATTAAAAGAAGGTGAAAAATTAGACGATACAGAACTATTAGTCAAATTAAACCTGGCGCATGTTTATTTGGTTAGTGATGATTATAGCGAAGCAAAAGCGATTTATAAAAAATATCAGACTCAAAATGTTACTGACAGTTTAAGCTGGACAGAAAAAACAAAATTAGATTTTGCCGCTTTCCAGAAAGCAGGTTTACCATCAAAAGATTTTGAAAAAGTTTTAAAACTTTATAATTAAAATTTTTTCCACCATATAAGTTATATAAGTAAATTTAAGTTAGCCACTACGCAATATTTAAATGAACTTATATAACTTATATGGTTTAAAAAACATACCAACTTGAAAGCAACTTACCATAAATACATGCTCGAATTCAAACGCCCGTCGGGAACGTCGCGTGGCGTTATGACAGAAAAAGAAACCTGGTTTATTGTTCTTGAAAAAGACGGTAAAAAAGGAATAGGCGAGTGTGGTATTTTGCGCGGTTTAAGCGCTGATGATCGTGATGATTATGAAGAAAAACTAAATTGGGCATGCCAGAATGTTAATTTAGGAGAAACGGCACTTTGGGAAGCTTTATTAGAATTTCCGTCTATACAATTTGGAATTGAAATGGCTTTTTTATCCCTTAAAAGTGAAAATCCGTATTTATTATTTCCTTCAGATTTTACCAATACTACTCAATCAATTACCATAAACGGATTGGTTTGGATGGGAGAAGCTTCTTTCATGAAACAGCAAATTGAAGAGAAATTAGCAGATGGTTTTAATTGTATAAAATTGAAAATTGGAGCAATCGATTTTCAGAAAGAATTGGAATTACTACAGTTTATAAGAAGCCATTTTTCTGCAGAACAAATAGAAATTCGTGTTGATGCCAATGGAGCTTTTGCTTTAAATGAAGCTTTAAATAAATTAAATCAACTAAATCAATTTCAGCTTCATAGTATTGAACAGCCTATAAAAAAAGGTAATATTAAAGCGATGAAAGACTTGTGTGAAACAACACCTTTTCCAATTGCATTAGACGAAGAATTAATAGGCGTTTTTTCATTCGAAGAAAAAGAAAAATTACTGCAGGAAATTAAACCGCAATATATCATTCTAAAACCAAGTTTTGTTGGAGGTTTTAGAGGAACACAAGAATGGATAACATTAGCAGATAAATATAATATTGGTTGGTGGATTACATCAGCATTAGAAAGTAACATTGGGTTAAACGCCATTGCACAATGGACTTTTCTGCAAAATTCAAAAATGCCGCAAGGTTTAGGAACAGGCGCACTCTACAATAATAATATTGATTGCCCGCTTGAAGTTTCTAATGGTCAATTATGGTATAATAAGACTAAAAACTGGAATTCTGATTTTCCTGAGAAAGCATAAAAAAAACTGGCTTTTGACCAGTTTTTAAGGTTTAATCAATATTTGGTTTTATTCTTTTCCTCCCATTAGGTTTTCCTGTAAATCTTTCAGATCCTGCCATTTCCCTTCATAGGCAAGTAAAGCTTGTTTTGCCCACGTACTAGGATTGTGAATCGCATAATTTTCTCCTCCTGCATCTAGAATTGCCTGTAGTTTTTCGGTAGATGCTTCTGATAATTCCTTCCAAGTACTGATTCCTGCAGCATTCATTAGAGTTTCAATTTTTGGTCCGATTCCTTCTACAATTTTCAAATCATTCTCTTCTATTTTTTTATTGCAAACCGATGCCGCCAAATCCTGATCAAAAAGAAAAACCGGAGTTGTACTGGCTGCAAATGATTGAGTTGTTTGTGATGTGGATAGTTTTACCGCTAAATCGGCTTCCAGAGCTGAAATTCTGGTATTCAGGCTTTTGGTATGTGCTTTGCATGCATCCAAATCGGCTTGTAAATCAGCTGCAAGAGAACCATCTCCTTTTGAATTCATTTTCCCTAGTAAGTAACCTAAAATTCCACAGATTAATCCCACTAGCACAGGTATTAAAATACAAGGTATATTCATAATAGTATATTTTTGATTATTATTTGATCGTTATTACAGTTCTTCTGTTGTTTGCTTTGCCTTCGGCAGTTGTATTTTCTCCAATTGGCTCATCAGGACCTTTCGATTCGGTTGTAATACGTTCGGCATCGATTCCATTTTTCACCAGATAATCTTTAGAAAAATCAGCACGTTTTTGTCCCAATATTACATTTGCATCACGGTTTCCAACATTATCAGAATGTCCCACAATTAAAACTGTAGCGTCTTTAACATTTTTCAGGTATTTCAAAATATCAGTTACTTTTTGTTTTTCAACCGCGTTTAAATTATCACTTGCTTTATTGGTGTTGAAATGTAGAATCAAAGGATCAGAATTGATTTTTTCTTTTAAAGTATTCCATTCATTATTAACAACCGTAGTGGTATCTAAAGCCGGAAAATTATATTCTACAGGACCAATAAGAGTATCAGAAATCATTTTCCAATTCTTAATAATTTCCCCTTTTGTATCAAACTGACTTGCCGTTAAACCTTTAGAAACAAAATAATTTTTAACCTCATTTGCTCTAGCAAGTCCAAGATTTTCAAAAGTGGAGTTGTTGGTTTCATCAGAAATAGCATATCCAGTAATTATTACTTTTTGTTTTGAATTTGAAGCTAAAAATGTTTTAAGATTTTCAATTCCAATTCCAATAGAATCGCTAACGGGAGTAAGTAGTGCAGCACTGTTTTTGAGGAATTTAAGGTTATCACCGGTGCGAAAATCAATTCCGGAACCATTAAGAATAAAACGAACCATAGTAGTATCATTGGTAGCTACGGGTGTTTTTTCAGCAGCAACAGTTGGCGTTTTCATACTGCAATTGCAACAAAATTTAAGGTATAAAAAAGTGCCTAAAATAATTGTTATAGCAATGCCTAATAGATAAAGTGCTTTTTTAGACATGGTAATGAAGTTTAGATCCTATCAAAATTAACAAAAAAATAAATACAAAATGCTTTAATAATCAGTTATTTAAAATATAACATTCTATTTTTGAGATGATTACAGGATTAAATTGATTAAAATGTATTGATAAAATGCAATTTCAAACTGAATTAAAATGAGTAACTTGCAGTAAAAATTTAATTTGGAGTTAAAATGATTGAAATAGAAAGAAAGTTTCTTGTAAAATCAAATGATTTTAAAGAACAGGCTTTTACTCAAAATAAAATTGCACAAGGTTATTTGAGTTCACTTCCCGAAAGAACGGTGCGCGTGCGAATAAAGGGAGCTAAGGGATTTATTACAATAAAAGGAATTGGGCATCACGGTGGAATGTCGCGCTTTGAGTGGGAAAATGAAATTCCGCTTGATGAAGCGCTGGAACTCCTAAAATTATGCGAAAAAGGTAAAATCGAAAAGACACGTTTTGAAATAAAAGCCGGAAAACATGTTTTTGAAGTAGATGAATTTTATGGAGAAAATGAAGGTTTGGTAATGGCTGAAATTGAATTGGAATCAGAAACAGAATCTTTTGAAAAACCGGAGTGGCTTGGAGAAGAAGTTACTAATGATAAAAGATATTACAACGCTTATTTGAGCAAAAATCCCTTTAAAGATTGGGAAAAATAATAGATTTATGACAGAATACGATTTGATAATTGTTGGAGGCGGCCCAATTGGATTAGCCTGTGCAATTGAAGCTCAAAAGAAAAACTTACGCTATTTAATTATTGAAAAAGGTGCAATTGTAAATAGTATTTTCAATTATCCGTTGTACATGACTTTTTTTTCAACGGCCGAGCGACTTGAAATTGGAAATATTCCATTTAATTGTCTTGCACCAAAACCCGGCCGTCAGGAAGCTTTAGAATATTACAGAAACATTCATCGCTATTTTAATTTTTCCATTAATTTGTTTGAAGAAGTAATTAGTGTTGAAAAACAAGAGAATTCGGTTTTCAAAATAACTTCTGACAAAAAATCTTATGAAGCCAAGAATGTTGTTATCGCTACAGGTTTTTACGATATTCCGATAGAAATGAATGTGAAGGGAGAGGAATTGCCCAAAGTTAGACATTATTATAAGGAAGCTCACGAATATGCTTTTAGAAATATTCTGGTTGTTGGCGCCAACAATTCATCTGTTGATGCTGCTTTAGAATGTTGGCGAAAAGGAGCTAATGTAACGATGGTGATTCGCAAAAACGAAATCAATAATCGCGTAAAATATTGGGTAAAACCAGATATCGAAAATCGAATTGAAGAAGGAAGTATAAAAGCCTATTTTCAATCGAATATTACTGAAATCAGAGAAAATGAAGTTGAAATAGAAACTCCAAACGGTAAAGTTACTATTGAAAATGATTTTGTTCTTGCTTTAACGGGATATAAACCAGATTTGACTTTTCTTGAAAAAATGGGTATTCAGCTTTCTAATGATGAGCTAAAAATACCAACTTATAATCCTGAAACTATGGAAACTAATATCGAAGGTTTATTTTTGGCAGGAGTAGTTTGCGGTGGAATGCAGACACATAAATGGTTTATCGAAAACTCACGCATTCATGCGAATATGATTGTAGATTCTATTACTTCGAAATAAAAAAAGTTGCCACAGATTAAAAGATTCTATTGATTATTTTTGCCACGAATTCACAAATTTGTTTGAAATATTAAACACAATCATTCGTGAATTCGTGGCTATTTTTTAAATCTAAATCTTTTTAATCCGTGGCAAAAAACTTTTAAGAACTACAAGAAAGCATAGAACAACCCACTTTTGAACGTGCCCAATCTGGTCGTTTTGCGAACCATTTTTCTAATTCCGACTGCTCGTCATATGGCTTTTGCAATAGCAAGTACAATTCATTTATCAACGAATAATCTTCCTGATCTGCAGCATCGATAGCCAATTGTGCCATATAATTTCGCAGTACATATTTTGGATTAATTGTATTCATTTTTTGTGCACGATCTTCATCCGATAATGTTTCATTGTTTAATCTTTCGAGGTAAACTGAAAACCATTTTTTCCAGGATTCTAAAATGTCTCCTGAAATTTCTTCACGAATATAAAAGGCATCCTGAATTTTTTCAATACCGTCTTCTATAGAATCTTCTTTTTTAATTTTACTTAAATTTCTGAAAAAGATCGTCATATCAGTTTCAGATAATTGCAAAACAGTTTCTAAAGCGGTAATTAATTTATCGTCAGCTTCAGTTGAAGTAAAAACACCTAATTTACTTAAAAACATTACTTTATAATCCGATTTAAAATCATTTATAAATGATTCTAAAATCTTTTCTAAAGGTTCTGCTTCATTGATTAAAGGATAAAGTGCATTAGCCAATTGAAATAAATTCCATTGAGCCACCTGAGGCTGATTGCCAAAACGATATCTTCTGTTTTGACTATCAGTTGTATTTGGTGTCCAGTTTGGATCATAATTTTCTAACCAGCCATACGGACCATAATCAATTGTGATTCCGTGAATTGACATATTATCGGTATTCATTACACCATGCACAAAACCAACACGCTGCCAATGTAAAATCATTTCACGCGTTGTATCTGCAACTTTTTTGAAAAATTGTAAATATTGTTCCTTTGGCTCGCCTGTAATTTCCGGAAAATAATGTTTGATATTATATTCAACAAATTGCTTTAAATTTTTAAGTTCATTTCGGGCTGTAAGTATTTCAAAACTTCCAAAACGAATAAAAGACGGAGCAACACGACAAACGATGGCGCCTTTTTCATAAGCAGGATTTCCGTTATATAAGATATCACGCAAAACCTGATCTCCAGACAACATTAGCGAAAGTGATCGGGTAGTGGGAACTCCCAAATAATGCATGGCTTCGGCACATAAATATTCTCTTATCGATGAGCGTAAAACGGCCAAACCATCAGCGGTTCTGGAATATGGAGTTTTTCCTGCACCTTTTAACTGAAGGGTAAAAAACTCGTTATTATGTTCAACTTCAGTTAGATTAATCGCACGTCCATCACCCAATTGTCCAGCCCAGTTCCCGAATTGATGTCCGGCATAACACATGGCGTAAGGTTTTGTTTCCGGCAAAATTTCTTTTCCCGAAAATGCATTCAAAAAGGCTTCTGACTGAATTTCATCTACAGCAATTCCAACCAATTCAGCAACTTCTTCAGAGGCATGAATTAGTTTTGGTTCAGTAGGTTTTGTTGGATTTACGTATGAAAATAACGCATTTTTAACCTGGCGAATTTCATTTGTTTCGTCCGGATCTGCGGGTAGTTCAGCAGTAAATCGATTATTTATTTTTAAATTTTTCATTATAATTTTATTTTTTTTGCCACAAATTAAATAATTCTAATATCTAGAAAAATAGCCACGAATTCACGAATTTATTTTAAAAAATTATGCGTAATCATTCGTGAATTCGTGGCTTTTTTTTTTAGATTGTTACAATAAAATCTAAGACAAAAAACTTCTATTTAAACAAGTTTATCTGCGTACATTTTTTTTAATTTCTGCACTTTTGGATCAATTACGATTTGGCAGTAACGTGCATCCTGATTGTTATTGTAATAATTTTGATGATCTTCTTCGGCTTCGTAAAAAACTTCAAATTCAACTAATTGCGTTACAATTGGATCATCATAAAAATCTTTTACTTCTTCAAAAACCTGTTCAGCAATTGCTTTTTGTTCTGCATCATGATACAAAATTACAGAACGGTATTGTGTTCCAACATCTGCTCCCTGACGGTTTAATGTTGTTGGATCATGACTTGTCATAAATATAAAAATCAAATCATGATATGAAATTATGTCAGGATCAAATGTAACTTGTATGACTTCGGCATGACCGGTTCTGCCAGTACAAACTTCACGATATGGAGGATTTTTGATAAAACCTCCTGAATATCCCGATTTTAAAGATTCTATTCCTTTTAAACGCTGAATTACAGCTTCTATACACCAAAAACATCCTCCACCAAAAGTGGCTACTGATAAATTTTCCATAAATGTTATAGTTAAAGTTTTATATGCCCTATTAATCCGATAGAATATTATGATAATTTATTCAAAAAAAGACTATTTAATTAAAGATACTAAAAGGTTATTTAATGTTTGAAGTTTATAATTGATAAATTCACAATTCTATAAAAAAGCAATATATTTGCAATCAAACTCAGGCACAATAATGAATAGCAAAAATAATACCATCAGCTTAGAAACATATTTTCAGGATTTTAGAAAAAATATTGTTGGAATAAATCAGGAATTTATGTCTCCATACGGTAAAAAACAGATTATTTATACTGATTGGACTGCAAGTGGAAGATTATATCGCCCAATTGAAGAGAAACTTCTTAATGAATTCGGGCCTTTTGTGGCGAACACACATACAGAAACTACTGTGTCAGGTACTGCCATGACAAAAGCATATCATCATGCCAGACATATTATCAAGCGTCATACTAATGCAAATCAGGATGATGTTTTGATTACGGATGGAACAGGAATGACGGGCGTTATCAATAAATTCCAGCGTATTCTGGGTTTAAAAATTCCAGAAAACTTAAAGGATTTTATTACGGTTCCTGCCGAAAAAAAACCTGTTGTTTTCATTTCACATATGGAGCATCATTCTAATCAAACATCATGGTTAGAGACAATTGCCGATGTTGAAATTATCCCTTCTTGCGAAAAAGGACTTTTTTGCCTTGATAATCTTGAGCAATTGTTAGAAAAATATACGGATAGAACAATTAAAATCGCTTCGATTACTTCATGCTCAAATGTTACGGGATTGAAAACTCCTTTTCATGAAGCGGCAAAATTGATGCATAAACATAATGGAGTTTGTTTTGTAGATTTTGCCTGTTCAGGACCTTATGTAGAAATTGATATGCATCCTGCTGATCCTGAAGCTTATTTGGACGCGATTTTCTTTTCGCCACATAAATTTTTAGGCGGACCGGGAACTTCGGGTGTTTTGATTTTTAATAAAAAATTATACAATAACATGATTCCCGATTGTCCGGGTGGGGGAACTGTAAGCTGGACAAATCCATGGGGCGAACATAAATATGTTGACAATATTGAAGATCGTGAAGATGGCGGAACTCCGGGTTTCTTGCAGGTTATAAAAACTGCTTTGGCAATTGAGCTGAAGGAAGAAATGGGAATTGAAAACATTTTGCAGCGTGAACATGAAATTGTTGATTATGTTTTTAGCGAATTAGGATCTGTTGAAAATATCAAAATTCTGGCTGGCCAACATAAAAATCGTTTGGGAGTTGTTTCTTTTTTTATTGAAAATTTACATTTTAATTTAGGTGTAAAATTATTGAATGACAAATTCGGAATTCAAACCAGAGGAGGATGCAGCTGTGCCGGAACTTACGGTCACTTTTTACTTCACGTAGATCAGGAAACTTCAAATAAATTGGTGAACGAAATTACGATTGGTGATTTGATTAAAAAACCGGGATGGATCAGAATGTCTATTCACCCAACTACTACTGATGAAGAAATTAAATTTGTTTGTGATAGCATAAAAGAATTGTCTAAAAACCATGAAACCTGGGCTTTAGATTATTCTTATGAAAAAAATACAAACGAATTTATCCATAAAAATGCAAATTCATTTGAAGATGAGTTGGTAGAAAAGTGGTTTAAATCATAATTTTTTTAACAAAGATTAACCGTAGAGACGCACAGCAGTGCGTGTACGTTCCAATTTACTATATTTAATTGACCAGAACAATGTGTTAGACGCACTGCTGTGCGTCTCTACGATATACGTTGCCAATAAAATATTGCGGTAAATATTTCGGTAAACGTTGTGAAGATTTATAAATGAAATAATGTATAGGGAATTTTTAAAAATAAATTTCTAATGAATTATTATATTTCTAATCTAGCCCCGATAGAGCCGGTATCCTTTGAGAGGAACGAACAAAGATATAGGCGAAAGCGGGACTGGTCGTCTTTAAAATTCGATATTACTGCTTCTAAAAAACAAACCCGACAAGTTTTTCAAAACAAGTCGGGTTTTTATATTAAATAATATTATCAAAATTATTTTGCCTGCTGAAATTTTTTGAGTGATAATAAGGCCTGCTCTTTTACTTTATCCTGAAAAAAGCCTGTCCAGCCCAATAAAAGCCCTTTAATTCCGAAAGCTTGTTTTGACCATTTCCAAACATCAAAATTATCTGTGTGTTTAATAATCAAACCATCCTGAAAAATAAATTCGGCAGAAATTTTATTAATAACATTTCGGTTGGTTTTACTAAAATTGTAAGTTGCAACCCAATTTGCCGATCCTGTAAAATCATCAGCCTTAACATTTGAGAACTCAATTTTTAAATTGCCTTTACTTTTTAAAAGTAACATTTGCCACATGGAAGAAACCTGCTCTTCTTTTAGTAAGCCAAAAGCGGGGTCAATGAAATGAATTTTTGGATGATAGCATTCATTCATTGTTTTATAATCGGCGTTGGCAAAAGCTGTGTAGAATTTGGTGATTAAGTTTTCGTTTGGGTTCATAAAATACATTTAGGGCATAAATATAAGATTTATTAGAAGAAAAAATCTTTATAAAACGCTAATTTCTTTTGCTGTATTGAATGTTTTTTTTGATTGGTCGAAAGCTGTAGAAAAATAATTGGTTTTGTTTACCGCTGTAAAATATCCGGTTTGATTGCCAAAGGTATTTGAGTTTCCGGTAATGATAAACCTAATTCCTTTTATATCAGTATTTTTAAGCTTGTTCATTTCTGCCGGTGTAAAATAATAGTAGGAAGTTGTTTTGCCATCTGCATATTCTTTTACATTTTTGTCAACACAGGCTATTACATCGGCGTTTGCCAAATCTACATAAACTCCTCCGGCAATTCGGGCCTTGTCGTTTGCTGTAGCAATTGTTAATTTTAAAATTCCTCCTTTTTCTGTTTTTGCAATCTGAACATTAGCTTCTCCTGTGTAGGCATATTTTTCGCAGATAAAAGTATAATTTTGTGTTGCCGAAAAAGGTTTAGAGCCATTTACAATCATGGTTTCCTGAGCATTGACCAAAGTCGAAAGGAACAATAACACAAAAAGAGGGAATTTTAAAATCATAAGTTAATTTTATTAGTCTGTTATTTGAGATTCGAATTTTTCATCCCAATCCATTGATTTTATAGCAGAAACTAAATTATCTTCATTTACAAAAACACGCAATTCTTTGTTTGCCACTTTTTTGGTGTATAATGCATGATAGCGATAAATTGTTTCTTGTTTTGTTTTGTAAACACCATCCAATTTCAAATCAATAAAACTGCCATAATATTGTCTAAACTTTTGGCAGGTTTTTGTTAAACGTTCTTCGGTCGTGTTTTCCATTACAGATTGTGTGACTTCGGTTTCGTTAAAAGGTTTAAATTTTGATGTGTTGCAGGTTTCTAAAACCCGTTTACCTAAATCATACGCTTTTTGTTGCTGCGCCGAACTAATTTCGGACGAAATAACTTTTTTAATTTTTAAATCTTCAGTGTCTCTGCTTATGGTTTTCGATTTACAACCAATTAGCAATAACAAACATATAATCAATCCTGCTTTCTTCATAACTATTTATGTTATTTTTAATAATAAGTTAGGGTCGGGACAGTTTTCTATATAAAAGTTTAAGTCGTTTATGTTACAAACTCCTGGATAATCACCGTAATAATTTTCAATATTATTTATAATCTGAAAATGCAAATGAGGCGCATAATCTCCATTAACTGTAGAATTTCCAAAGGTTGCCAAACGATCTCCTTTTTTAAGAACTGTTCCAACGGTAATATTTTCTATACTTTCTAACGATAAATGTCCATATAAAGTATAAAATTTTTCATTTTCAACTTCATGTTCCAAAATAATAGTAGGACCATAATCCCCAAAACCTTCATTATTTTTAAAACTGTGAATTTTACCATCAAGCGGAGCCAGAATGGAAGTTCCAACTTTTCCCCATAAGTCCAAACCTATATGGATATTACGTTCAGGAAGAGTTTCATTTTTAAAAATAGTACTTCTTTGATATAAGTTCCGTCCTTCAATATAACCGCCAAAAGCTATTTCGGCATTATTCTTTTTTAAATAATTGGTTATAAAATTTTCAAAATCAGCGGCAGTCAAAGGTTTACTTTCAACTAGTCCTTTGTTGGTAACTGATAAATCTAATGCTACATATTTTGAGAAATCTATACTTGAATCAATAACTTTAGTAGGCGGCAAGGATTTTAAAATAGAAACTAAGGTCTTCATAAAATAGCAAATTAGGCGACTTTTTCGATGATAATTAATTCGTTATGAACCTCCACACGAGGCAACATTTTTGAGGAAAACAATTTACTATTTATTTCTGAAATATACTTTCTATTTCTAACATTATGTGCTTCATCCAAAATCATGGTGTTAAAAAGGACAACCCCTTTGTTTTTTAATAATGAAAAAACACGGTTTGCAAAAAAACTTTCAAATAAAAAATTGGGCATTTTTATATCTTCAAAAACATCAATAATAATCAAGTCATATTTGTCTTTGGTTTTTAAAACAAATTCAAAAGCATCGTCGATAATAATTTCGAGTTGTTTGATTTGGTCAAGATTAAAGTATTGATTGGCAATCTGAATCATATCAGGGTCAATTTCGACTCCGGTAATTTTACCTTTATATTCAACTTCGTCTACGAGAGTTTTTATAACACTTCCGCCGGCAACGCCCAGCAACAAAATATGTTCCATCTTAAGAATGGTTTCATAACCAATATTTCGTAATCCGTACCTTAATATACGCTGCAGACTTCCATAAGAATAATTGGTGTTTTCAGAATCTAAAACTAATTCGCCATTTGCCCAGGTAACTTCGATCACTTTGCTTCTGGCTGATTTTTTTTTGAATATTTTTATTGGAATCAGATAACTGAATATTTTTTGAATCATTTTATTGCGCTTTAACTCAAATTTACCATTAAAATCTTTTAATTTGCACGAAATAATTGACTTTAATGAAGAAAAAATTATACAAATTCCTTTTTTTTAAGCTAATGGGCTGGAAAATAGTGGGTATCGAAAATGCTGAAGTAAAAAAATGTGTCTTGATGGTTATGCCTCATACAAGCAATCATGATTTTTATTTGGGAGTTTTAACCCGCGGAATCTCCGGATTGCAAATGAATTGGGTAGGAAAGAAGGAATTATTTACTTTTCCGTTTGGTTATTATTTTAAATATATGGGCGGAGAACCTTTAGATCGCACCGGCGGTTTAAATAAGGTAGATTCTATCGCTGCAATTTTTAACAGAAAAGAAGTTTTTCGTCTTGCCGTTGCTCCAGAGGGAACCCGAAAAGGAGTGAAGGAAATTAAAACCGGATTTTACTATATTGCTCTTAAAGCAAATGTGCCCATTGTTCCGGTAACTTTTAACTGGGGAAAGAAAGAAGTGAATTTTGGAAAACCTCTTCAGCCAACTGGGAATTATGAAGCCGATCTGGAAATTTTGAAATTACATTTTACTGGAGTCTTAGGAAAAATCCCGGAGAATGGTGTTCAAATCTAAATTTTAGTTTGTTTTTTTGATTCCGTGAGAATCCGTTATTTGAAAAATATTTTAAAAAAAAATTAAATACGCGAAAATTAAGATTATGGGTTATATACCTTAAATGTTCCGTTTTTATAAAAAAATACAATTTTTTCGATTTCACCTTCTTCTAAATTTAGATTTGAGTTTTTAGATTCTGAAAAATATCTTTTTTCCTGACTTTCCTCTTTTTTATTCATTCCTGAAAATAAATCTTTCGAAACTTCATTTTCATTATATGGAATAGGAGCAGAAGATTTTTCAATTTCAACTGTATTTTCAATTTTAGAATTTACGGTTTCTTCCTCATTTTTAGGAAAACTTCCTTTGCCATTTAAAATCCAATACAAGTCTACATCTGGAAAAACTTCCAAAATTTTAAGAACAAAATCAAGACTTGGTTTGTTTCTACCAGAAAGTAGGTGAGACATACTAGATCGCTGCACACCTATTTTATCAGCAAAAGAAGAGGCATTTAAAGCATAATAATCGAGTATTATTTCGAGCCTTTTTACAAAATCATCGATGTTTACCATTGTAAATTATATATTTAAAAAGTGATGTTTACAAATGTAACTATAATAAATGTAATAAGCAATTTTACAATAGTAAATCAGATGATTAAGATTAAAAAGTACTCAAATTTACTATAGGTGATTGCGTTTAACTGATTGAAATACAGATTTATAATGTATTTAATTAACAGAAGTAACAAATGTTAACTTCAAAATCTTAAAAACCAATTTTTAGAGCCTAAAAACTGTTTACATTTCTAAATAATTTTAAATTTTTCATGTTTACAATTGTAAAAATAAAGATGTTTACTTTTGTAAACTAATCAAATTACAATGAATTTAGAAGAATTATTTAATCAATACAAAGAGCAATCTATTGCGGGACGTTATCTAACTTTAGATCATATTCAGCCATTATTAGATAAACTAAATACTAATAATCAGGTAAAAATTATTGGACATTCGGTTTTAAACAAACCTATATATAGTTATGAAATTGGTACAGGAGAAACTCGTATTTATTTATGGTCCCAAATGCACGGAAATGAAAGCACTACAACCAAAGCGCTTTTTGATTTTATTAATGTATTAAACGGCAAGTCGGATTTTGCAGATAAAATGCTAAAAACGTTTACTTTTTACACTATTCCAATTCTAAATCCTGACGGGGCGGCGCTTTATACTCGTGAAAATGCCAATAAAATTGACTTAAACCGAGATTCACAGAATCTGACTCAGCCAGAGAGTATTATTTTAAGGAAAGTATTCGAAGATTTTAAACCTCATTATTGTTTTAATCTTCATGATCAGCGCACAATTTTTGGCGCAGGAGATAGTGGTAAACCGGCAACTGTTTCTTTTTTGGCACCATCTTATAACGAAGCTCGTGATATAAATGATAACAGATTAAAAGCCATAAACCTTATTGCGGGCCTTAATGATGTATTACAGGAGTATATTCCGGGGCAGGTGGGACGTTTTGATGATTCATTCAATATTAATTGTATTGGAGATACCTTTCAGTTCTTAGGAGTTCCAACTATTTTATTTGAAGCTGGTCATTTTCCGAACGATTATCAAAGAGAAATTACCCGAAAATTAATATTTTTCTCACTAATTTCGAGTTTTAAACTCCTTTCCGAAAACGATTTAGTTGACAATCGAATTAATGATTATTTGAATATTTCACAAAATAAAGTCGTTTTTTATGATTTTATGTATAAAAACATCAAAATAAATTATGATGGTATCGAAATTATTACGAATTTTGTCGCACAATACAAAGAAGAATTGATTGAAAATAAGATTCAGTTTAACGCTTACATAGTTGAAGTAGGCGACTTGGAAAATTATTTTGGTCATTATGAATATGATGCTCAAGGTGCAGATTATACAGATGACTTTAATAACATTCCGAAATTGAATCAAAAAGCAAATTTTTATTTAAATAAAAATGTTAAATTTGTTAACGGATTGACAAAAAGTTAATTTTTATGTGAATTTGTTATTTTTTATACATATTTTTATACTTTGTTATAGCAATTAGTAATATTAATTAAAGAATTATGAGTAAATTTCGTTTAGATGAAGTAGATCACCAGATTTTAGATATGTTAATAGACAATACGAGAGTTCCGTTTACTGACATTGCAAAAAAATTATTGATATCTGCTGGAACAGTACATGTTAGAGTAAAAAAAATGGAAGACGCAGGAATTATAATGGGATCTTCATTAGCCTTAGATTACGATAAATTAGGGTATTCATTTATTGCTTATGTAGGTGTGTTTCTTAATAATACCTCTCAAACTAAATTTGTATTAGAGCGAATAAACCAAATTCCTTTCGTAACTGTGGCTTCTGTAACTACCGGAAAATTCAATATTTTCTGTAAAATCAGAGCGAAAGATACGAAACACGCGAAGGAAGTTATTTTCATGATCGACGATATCGAAGGCGTTTACAGAACAGAAACAATGATTTCATTAGAAGAAAGTATAAACGATAAGAAGCGTTTGATGCATACTATATTTAAAAATATGTAATATTTTCTTGAATGCTATATTAAAATATAACCTCAAGTTTATTCTTGGGGTTTTTTTATGACCAATTAACCAACCAACTATAACACGATTATGTATACGTTACCCAAAATTGAGCGCTTTAATCAAGACGTTCTCTCAAAATACCACATTTATAATAGTGTTTTTATAACATTACCTTTTGATTCTATAGATAATACGGGAGTTTTACTTCCTTTATTTACAGAAACTTGCGAAACGGGCTTTAAAAAACAGGAAACACCAAAAGAGATTTTTGATTTCTTTTCTAATAAATTTTTAAATAACGCAACTGAGACTGAAAAAATCGATTTAATGTTTCGATTTATTCAATACATAGAACGTCAGATTGTGTTATTTGATGCCATTGAAGATGCTGCTTTTCCGGTTGTAAATAATATGGAAGGGCGTGGTTCTCTTCGTGATATCAAAGAAAAATCAGATGCAAAGGAAAAAGACGACGATCTTATTGAATTTCTTGAAAATTTCAATGTAAGAACGGTATTAACGGCGCATCCTACGCAATTTTATCCAGGTCCGGTACTTGGAATTATAAATGATTTAACCGAAGCAATTCGATTGAATAATTTATTGCAGATTAAACAATTACTGGCTCAGCTGGGTAAAACTCCATTTATTCAAAATGAAAAACCAAATCCTTACGATGAAGCGGTGAGTTTGATTTGGTATCTGGAGAATGTTTTCTATGCTACATCTGGAGAAATTGTACATTATCTGCAGAAAAATATCCTTCACGGAAATGCTATTCAAAACCAATTAATCAAACTTGGTTTTTGGCCGGGAGGAGACCGCGACGGAAATCCTTTTGTGACAACTGAAATTACTTTGAAAGTTGCTGAACGTTTGCGTACTTCGATTTTGAAGTGTTATTATGTTGAAATGAGAAGTTTAAAAAGAAAGCTAACTTTCTCAGGCGTAGATACTTTAGTGTCTGATCTTGAACAAAAACTTTATCGTTCTGTTTTTTATTCAAAAGGAGAAATCTATATTACTTTAGACGAATTATTATCTCAGCTTAATGCAATTCGAAACATTATTATTGAAAAACATCAATCATTATATTTAGATGAATTGGATGCATTTTTAGTAAAAATTAATTTATTCGGATTCCATTTTGCGACTTTGGATATTCGCCAGAATAGTAAAATTCACAACGCCGTGTTCAAAGATGTTGTAAATTATTATTTGAATTCTGGTTCGAAAATTTTCCCTGAAAACTATTATGAATTATCCGAAGAAGAAAAACTGGTTGTTTTATCAAAAGTAAAAGGAGAATTGAATCCTGAACATTTTGAAGATGAAATTACCAGATCTACTTTAGAATCTGTTCAGGCTATAAAAACGATTCAGCAAAATAATGGAGAGTTTGGTGCTAACCGTTATATTATTAGTAATAACGAAAGTGCGCTGAATGTTATGGAAACATTTGCCATGATTCGTTTGAACAATTGGGAAAATCCTACCGTTGATATTATTCCGCTTTTTGAATCAGTTGATGATTTACAGAATGCACATGAAATAATGGAGCAGTTGTATACAAATCCTGAATATTCTAAACATTTACAAGCGAGAGGCAATAAACAAACTATTATGCTTGGTTTCTCTGACGGAACTAAAGATGGTGGTTATTTAATGGCAAACTGGAGTATTTACCAGGCTAAAATTGCATTGACGGAAATTTCAAGAAAATATGGCATTAAAGCTATTTTCTTTGATGGCCGTGGCGGACCTCCTGCTCGTGGTGGTGGAAAAACACATAAATTTTATGCGTCTTTAGGACCAAAAATTGAAAATAACGAAATTCAAATTACAGTTCAGGGACAAACGATTAGTTCAAATTTCGGAACTCTGGATTCTTGCCGTTATAACATCGAAAACTTATTAAGTGCCGGTGTAACGAATCAGGTTTTCAGCAAAGAGAAAAATGAGTTAACTGCTACAGAAACTGAGATTTTAACGCAATTGGCTGGTTTAGGATATGATAAATACCTAAGTTTTAAAAATCATCCAAAGTTTATTCCGTATTTAGAAAAGATGAGTACGTTAAAGTATTATTCTAAAACAAATATTGGAAGCCGTCCTTCTAAAAGAAGTAAATCTGAACAATTGGATTTTGCTGATTTAAGAGCAATTCCGTTTGTAGGTTCATGGAGTCAATTGAAACAAAATGTACCAGGGTTTTTTGGAGTAGGAACTGCGTTAAAATATTTTGAAGACAATAATCAATGGGATAAGGTGAGTGATTTGTATCATAATTCATTATTCTTTAGAACATTACTTGAAAATAGTATGATGTCATTGGCAAAATCATTTTTCCCTCTAACAGCTTACATGAAAAAAGATCCTGAATTTGGTGAATTCTGGCAAATTATCTACGATGAGTTTTTAGAAACAAAACGTCTTTTACTTAAAATTGCAGGTCATAAAACATTGATGGAAAATTATCCTGATGGTATAGCTTCTATTCAAATAAGAGAACGTATCGTTATGCCGTTGTTGACAATACAGCAATATGCTTTGTTGAGAATTAATGAGCTAAACAAAGAAAATGGCAATAATGAAGAGTTGATTAAAGTTTACGAAAAAATCGTAACAAGATCTCTTTTCGGAAATACAAACGCGAGTAGAAACTCAGCCTAAGACTAGAATTTTAATTTATTTTATAACAAAAAGTAATAGAAATGAATTCAAACCAATTATTAGAAAATGAATATTCAGGTGGTTTTGCAACATATATTCGTGAAGCCGGAGATGTAAACCTAATAGAAGAATTAGAGATTTCTCTGCATGATTTTATCCGGTTTGTTCAAAATATCCCGATGGATAAATTTGATTATCGCTACGCAGAAGGAAAATGGACAATTAAAGATATTATTCAGCATCTAATAGATTGTGAACGTATTTTTGCTTATCGTGCTTTACGTTTTTCAAGAAACGACAAAACAGCTTTGGCAAGTTTTGAAGAAGATGATTATGCAAACAATACCAATGCAAATGGGAGAAGTATTCAGGATTTACTAACAGAATTATCTGCGTTAAGACATTCAAATTTATTGTTTTACAAGAGTTTATCTGAAGAACAACTTAAACGAATTGGAACTGCTTCTAATATTCAGATTTCTGTTCGTGCTTTAGGTTTTGTAATTATTGGTCATCAAAAACATCATCAAAAAGTTTTCGAAGAAAGGTATTTATAGTATTAAATATTTAGCATAAAAAAATCCTGTGAAATAACTTCACAGGATTTTTTGTTTTATAAAAAGCTATTTATTCCGCTCCACAATAGCGAGACCAAAACGAATTTTATCATAAGATAATTTTTCTTCAAAGTGATCATAATATGGCCTTAATGCTGTTGGATATTCCAGTTCAATTTGTGCTTTGTGTAATTGCTGAACTTCGCTATCTGTAACAAATGAACTTAAATCTATATCTTCTCCATCTACATATAGTTTTGCCAGATGCGAAACAATCGTTGTTTGCCCTAAATTTCGTTTTCCTGCAATTTCTTCAATACTGTTTCCGTTTTTGAAAAGTTCTAAAGTTGTTTTATAAGTGTTGCCTTCTTTTTTAGCTTTAGCATTAGTCTTTTTTACTTTTTCATAATAAACAATTGCATCTATAAATTCTGAGCCATATTTTTCAAGTTTAGCCTTACCAACACCATCAATGGCAAGAAATTCTTCATCGCTCATTGGGCGCAAGGTTTCCATTTGTCTTAATACAGCATCACTAAAAATTACATAAGCAGGAACTTCTTCGTCCTTTGCAATTTCGTAGCGTAATTTTCGAAGTATTTCAAAAAGTGAATTTTTAGCAGTTTTGGCTTTTGTTTCTTTGATTTCGTTTTTATCCATTACTTTTTTAACAACCGTCGTCAATTTTACTTTTTCACCTTCAAATAAAACTTTTTTGGCAAAAGGAGTAAGCAAAATTTTATTGTGCTGATGAAAGGCAATTTCAAGGTATCCCAGATTAATCAACTGAATAAGGTATTGATTCCAATCATACCACGAAATGTCAGCGCCAATTCCATACGTTTTTAAGCTTTGATAATTTTTTTCGTAGATATATGCGTTTTTCGAGCCTCTTAAAAAGTCTACAATTACTGCCAAAGGCTCAGATTCCTGCAAACGAGTAATGGCCGATAATGCTTTTTGAGCTAGAATAGTCCCATCAAAAAATACGGGTGGTTTTTTACAAATGTCACAATTACCACAATTTTCATTAACCAATTCACCAAAATAGGAAAGCAAAATTTTTCTTCTGCAGCTTAAAGCATCTGCATATTGTTTCATTCTCTCCAGTTTTGCCAGCTGAACATCAGAATTTAATCCTTCTGAAGCAAATTTCTGCAGTTGGATTACATCGGCATAACTTTCAAATAAAACTGTTTCTGCCGGCAGTCCGTCACGACCGGCACGGCCAATTTCCTGATAATAGCCTTCAATATTTTTAGGCAAATTATAATGAATGACCCAGCGCACATTCGATTTATCAATTCCCATTCCAAAAGCAATCGTTGCGCAAACAACCTGACAATCATCATTAATAAACTCATCTTGTGTTTGTGCACGAACTTTATTATCCAGGCCCGCATGATATGCTTTTGCCGTAATTCCTTTATTTCGCAGTTTCTCGGCAAGTTCTTCTGTAGTTTTTCGGCTCAGACAATAAATAATTCCGCATTCATTGGGTTTGCTTTCTACAAAATCAATAATTTGTTTAACACGATCTAATGCAGGACGAACTTCAAGGCTTAAATTTTTTCTGTCAAAGGATGCGACAAAAGTTTTCGGATTTCTTAATTTTAGTTGTTTTGTAATATCAGTACGCGTCGCTTTATCTGCAGTAGCTGTCAAAGCCAGCACTGGAGTAGAAGGGAAGCGGCTTTTTAAATATCCTAAATTAGTATATGCCGGTCTAAAATCATGTCCCCAGGATGAAATACAATGCGCTTCATCTATAGCAATTAAACTGATTGTCAATTCATTAAAAACAACATCCAAGTATGATAAACTCTCCGGAGCAATATAGACGAGCTTAAAAGTATTCGATTTTAAATTGTCTATATAAAACTGTTGCTCTTCGCTGGATTGACTGCTATTTATATAACAAGCTGAAATTCCGTTGGTTTTTAAACTATCTACCTGATCCTTCATTAAGGCAATTAAAGGAGAAATTACAATTGTAATTCCTGGTAAAACCAAAGCCGGTAATTGAAAACAAATCGATTTTCCGCCACCTGTTGGCATAATAGCCAAAGTATCCTGACCCGAAAGAATAGTGTTGATTATGGTTTCCTGATTAGGTCTGAATTTTTCAAAACCAAAATTTTCTTTTAGTTTGGCGTGTAATATATCTGAATTCATTGGGCTTTTATTTGCGAAAGTAAATATATTAAAGAAATTGTAAATATAAGATTTTACTTATAAAAAAATGCATGATTTTAGTATTCAAAATAAAAAAGGAACTCCGTATAGAGTTCCTTTACTTTATTTTGAAGGAGATAAATTAATCTTCGTCGTCTTCATCATCATCGTCATCAGCAATATCATCTGGGTCTCTGTCATCATCGTCATCGTCATCTCCGCCATCTGTATCTGGTTTATCTACTGCATCGTCATCATCGTCGTCGTCAATATCATCGTCAAGATCAAGACCTTTTACTGGTTCGATTGTATCAACATCAACGTCAATATCATCGTCTTCATCGTAATTCTCAATTCTGTCAGCAAGTTTAGTACTAATTTTTACTAAATAAATAGTGTCTTCAGTACGTACTTCAACAGCTTCGATCAATTCGTTTTTAGCATTTCTAAAACGGATTACATCCGAATCATCATAACCATCAGGAAATTTTTCTACCAAAAGGTTTAAAATTTCATTGGTAAGTTTAGCGTAGTCTACTATAACTCTTTTCATAAATATCCTATAAATCTAATAAGTAAGCAAAAATTAATGGAGCAACAATTGTAGCATCCGACTCAATAATAAATTTAGGGGTTTTAATATCTAATTTACCCCAAGTAATTTTCTCGTTTGGAACTGCTCCGGAATAAGATCCGTAACTAGTTGTTGAATCTGAAATTTGGCAGAAATAAGACCAAAACGGTATATCATGCATTTCCATATCCTGGTACAACATTGGAACAACACAAATAGGAAAATCTCCTGCAATACCACCACCAATTTGAAAAAATCCAATTCCGTTAGTACTATTTTTTGGATACCAATCAGCAAGGAATGTCATATATTCAATTCCGGATTTCATGGTAGAAGCTTTCAAATCTCCTTTGATTACGTAAGAAGCGAAGATATTTCCCATTGTACTATCTTCCCAACCCGGAACAATAATAGGTAAATTTTTCTCTGCTGCTGCATACATCCAGCTATCTTTTAAATCTATTTCATAATACTCTTCTAAAACACCTGATAATAGCATTTTATACATGAATTCATGCGGAAAATAGCGTTCACCTTTATCATCAGCATCTTTCCAGATTTTATAAATGTGTTTTTGCAAACGACGAAACGCTTCATGCTCAGGGATACAAGTGTCTGTAACACGATTTAATCCTCTTTCAAGCAAAGCCCATTCGTCTTCTGGTGTCAAATCACGATAGTTAGGCACTCTTTCGTAATGAGAGTGTGCCACCAAATTCATGATATCTTCTTCTAGATTGGCTCCGGTACAAGAAATAATCTGTACTTTATCTTGTCTAATTATTTCGGCAAAAATTTTACCAATTTCTGCTGTACTCATAGCGCCAGCCATACTTACCATCATTTTAGCACCGTTTGCTAATTGTTGTTCGTATGCTTTTGCAGCATCCACAAGAGAAGCAGAGTTAAAGTGTAAATAATGTTTTTCAATAAACTGACTGATAGGTCCTTTCATTTTTTTTTGTTTTTTTGTTTTTTTTTGAATTAAAAGTTTGACCTTTTACATGATACTGCAAATTAACAATTTTATATATATTAACATTTAATTTGCAGGTTTTTTTTTATATTTTTTTTGTGTATCCTAAAATTTTCAATACATCGTCAGAAGTTTGTTGTTCTGAGAAAACTTCGGTAGCTAAAATTCCGTTTTCGTCACGATCTATTAAAATATGTTTAGGCTGCGGAATCAAACAGTGGTGTAAACCTCCATATCCTCCAATAGTTTCCTGATACGCACCAGTATTAAAGAAACCAATATATAATGGTTTTTCTTTGTTGTATTTAGGCAAATAAATAGCGTTCATATTTTGTTCTGAATTGTAATAATCGTCACTATCACAAGTCAATCCTCCTAATAAAACCCGCTCGTAAGTATCATTCCAACGATTAACCGCCAGCATGATAAAACGTTTGTTTATAGCCCAAGTATCCGGCAAAGTAGTAATGAATGACGAATCAATCATATTCCATTTTTCTCTATCATTTTGTTGTTTTTGATACAATATCTGATAGATAGCACCACCGCTTTCACCTACAGTAAACGAACCAAATTCTGTAAAAATATTTGGAACATCAACTTCAGCTTCATCACAAGCGATTTTAATTTGATTGATAATTTCATCAATCATATATTGATAATCATATTCAAATGCAAGTGAATTTTTAATTGGGAAACCACCTCCAATGTTTAATCCGTCCAGAGTAGGGCATTCCTTTTTAAGCGCAATGTATACTTTAATACATTTTACTAACTCATTCCAGTAATATGCTGTATCATTTATTCCGGTATTAATAAAAAAGTGAAGCATTTTAAGCTCTAACTTTTCATTTTCCTGAATTTGTTTCTTGTAAAACGAAACAATGTTTTTATATCCAATTCCTAATCTTGAAGTATAAAACTCAAATTTAGGCTCTTCTTCAGCTGCAATACGAATTCCAATTTTGAATTTTCCTTTGATTTCTCCCTGAAGCAAATCAAGTTCTTCATAGTTGTCAATGATCGGAATAGTATTTTTATGTCCGTTATTGATTAATCTCGCAATATTGCTGATATATTCATCTCTTTTAAAACCATTGCAAATAACATAAGTACTTTTGTTGATTTTACCATTTTCTAACAAATTCTCAACAATATTAACATCAAACGCTGATGATGTTTCAATATGAATGTTGTTTTTAAAAGCTTCATTCATAATATATTCAAAATGAGAGCTTTTTGTACAATAACAATAGTAATATTTTGCTTCGTACTTATTTTTTTCCATTGATTTTCTGAACCAGGCTTTTGCCTTATTGATATTTTCAGAAATTTGAGGTAAATAAGTAAATTTTAATGGCGTGCCATACTGCTCAACTAATTTCATCAAATCGATATTGTGAAATTGTAAGTTGTCTTTATTTAATTTAAATTCCTCTTGTGGAAAATAGTAAGTTTGATTTATTAGGTCAGAATATTTTGTATTCATTTATTTTTCAATATTTTAGGATTGTAATTTTTTAATTTAAGATACGATAATAATCTTAAATTCAAACCCTGATATTGGCAAATATAATTTGCAGTTTTTCGTGTTCTGCTTTTGAGCATGAGAAAACATCAAAACAAAACGGACTTTTGCTATTATAAAAACGGTTCAACATCCTTAGTAAAGAACTATTGAGTCGGTTTCTATAAGAACTAAAATTTCTCTGTTTATTGTTTGTTTTCATCGTGGCAAATGTAAAAAATAATATATACCTAAAGCAATGGTTTTAATTAAAAAAAGTTTAAGATTTATAATCTTGAAACGCATTCAGAATCAATTTATTTTCAACGGATTGGTTAATTTTTATTTTTCCGATTCCTTCAATAAGTGCAAATTGAATCAATCCGTACTCATTTTTTTTATCATGAATAAGTAATTCTAAGATAGGATCGATGTCATTTTCTTCAAACACTACATGGTCATAAATGTTTTTAATTGCGTTTTTGATTTCAGTATATTCTGCTTCTGTAATTAAATTTTTCTGCCATGAAATATAACTTTCAAGAATCATTCCAACAGCAATTGCTTCACCGTGTAATAATGTTTTTTTAGTTTCACTTTCCAGAAAATAACTTTCTATGGCATGACCTAAAGTATGTCCAAAATTTAAGGCTTTACGGATGTTTTTTTCTGTTGGATCTTGTATTACAATTTCATTTTTGATTTCTACAGAACGATAAATTAATTCATCAAAATCAGCATAATCAATAGATTTTAAATCTAAAAATTGTTTCCAGTATGGTGCATCGTAGATTAAGCCGTGTTTCAGCATTTCTGCCAAACCAGAGCGCATTTCACTTTGCGATAAAGTTTCAAGATAATTTGTATCAATCAAAACCATTTGAGGCACATTAATAACTCCAATTTGGTTTTTAAGATTTCCTAAGTCAACGCCAGTTTTTCCCCCAACTGAAGCATCAACCATAGATAATAAAGTAGTTGGAATATTAATAAAATCAACTCCACGTTTGAAAGTCGAAGCTACAAATCCGCCTAAGTCTGTCACAACGCCACCGCCAAGATTAATTACAAGAGATTTTCTATCAGCACCAAGTTCAGTTAAAACGTTCCAGATTTCAATACAAGTTTCAATATTTTTATTAACCTCGCCAGATTCAAATTCAATTATTTCAATCGTTAAATCGGTTTCAAGTAAAGGCAAAAATTTTGGTAAACAATGCTCATTTGTCTCATTATCAACTATGATAAACAAATTTGAATATTTATTGTCTTTTAAATGTGTATTTAAAGCTTCATATGCATTTTGGTTGAAATGCACTAAATAATTATTGGCTTGAATAGATTGCATATTTCTTTGGTTAATTGAAACCACAAAATAAGGCATTTTTAACTAAATAATGTCCAAAGTTTTTCTATAATTTAAACAAAATAATCCCTAAAAAGAATCAGTATAGATAGCATAAAACTTGAATTTGCACGTGTATTAGTACAGATGAGATTTATTACTTACAATTTTGAACTATTTGCTGTTTTGCATCAGGAAAGTTTTTAGAATTGGACAAATTGAAATACTGACAGGCATTTTCTTTGTCATTAAGCTTTAAGTAACAATTCCCAATAAAGAATTCTGTTCTTCCCGAATTAAACTTTTTGTATTTTAATGCACCCAAAAAATAAGATAATGATTGTTGATAATTTGCTTTATTATAATAGTAGAAGGCCATATTTTGCATTATGTCAGCATTTTGAGGATCTAGCTTAAGAGCTTTCATATAAAAACTTAATTCTTTGTCCGAGTTATCTTTATCTACAAGAGCTCGTCCTTCTTTAATATAATTACTAACCAAAATATCATTTTTTTGCTTTGTCAAAATACTGTCTCCAGGAAATTCTTTCAGTCCAAGGTCTATAAAATTTAGTATTTTATTACTGTCATAATTTGCTTTTTGAAGTTCTTCTGCCGCTATTTGCCAGGCTTGGGGAATTTTTCTGTATTGAGTAATTAATTTATGCTCTTTTAATATCTCCTGTGTATCCTTTTTTGCACGGGCAAATTGTGCTGACATTTTAAAGAAGTTTAAATTTCTTGGACGCAAATAAAATGCTTCTTTGGCATAAATATAGGCGCTGTCTCTGTTTTCTTTTGCATTAGAAATAAGCATTTTATAAAAATCTATACGCCCAAAATGCGGATTTATTTTATTTGCTTTAGAGAGATACTTCAAAGCCTCGTTATATTTTTTTTCATTCATATAATAAATCCCGGCATATTCATAAAATGATTCAGCAGTACTAAGTGTTGTTTTGTATTTAGGCAATCCTTTAATTAATTCATCTCCCGTAAGAACGCTATTTACAAATGAATTTTTGTTGTCTTTTTGTATTACATATTCTAAGTTTGAGGCTTTATATCCTAAAAATGCGAAATAACTGGTAACCGCACTAACAAGAAGCAAAGCCAGATAAATTTTATTTTTGCTTGAATGATATTCGAAGCTCTTTATTTCTGGTGTGTTTACTAGTGTTAAAACCAATAATAAGCATAGAAAAATCAGCATTGTAGGTCTAAACATTGGAAAATTCAAAAGCGAGTCCATTACATACACTACGGTTAGCATCAGTACTAAAATGGCAATTGTTTTTGTCTCGATATCCTCTGCGTTTACAATTCGTTTTGCGTTTACAAAAAAAACAAATGCAAAAATGGAAATATAAAGCAAACCATTAATGATTCCTGTTTCAGAAGCGATTTCTAGAAAATCATTGTGAGAATGAAGGGAAATAGTTGAATCATCCATTTGAGTTTTCTCATAAGGAATAGATTCTACTTTATAATTTCCTAAACCAACGCCGTTTATTGGGTGTTTTTCAATTAATTGCAGCGTATTATTCCAAAACAAAAGCCTAAGGTTTGCTGAAGCATCTGAAGTATTAATTTGTTTTATTCTGTTATTTATAGAAGTATAGCGATCATTATTTTCAGATTTTTTAAAAATAGCATTTGTTATTCCGATAGAGAATATAACCGGAATTATAAATGTAAGACAACTGTAAAATGATGATTTATTAAAAGAATATGTTCTAAAATAATAAATAACATATAGAATATAAATTAAAATAATGCTGACAAGTGCTGTTCTTGCTCCCGTTAAAAAAATAGTAGTTGTTGCCAATAAAAGGGTAATTAATAAAAAGATTCTTTTAAGCCCCAAAAAATGCGTTATCCCAATTAGCAAGAAGGGAATTTTAATCATTAAACTTGCTGCCAAAATATTGATATTTCCTGCTCTTTCAGCCATTAAGCCAAGTGCTGTCACTATTGTGGTTTGATTTGCTTTTTGTTTTAAGTAATAAAGTTCTAAAACAGATTGAAAAAAAGCGGCAATGCCAATTATGAGGATAATTTTAGGGAGTAGGTGAAGTTTGTTTTTTAAAAGGATTGTCAAATTTATAAGGAGACAAAAAGCAATTATCAATTCTATGAATTTTTCTATTACCAAAGTCGTGTTTTTTGCTGCAAAAACTGATAATCCGCAAAGAATTATAAATGTAAAATAGGCCCAAAACAAATAAGATCTTTTAATGGAAGAAATAATATCTATTGTTATTTCTTTTACATTGAAATACAAATAAACAGACATTACGAAATTTAATATCGACAGATATAAAAATTGAGGATAAAGTATATCTATAGTTTTAGAATGGGGTAAAAAATCAATTAATAAAATTGCTCCTATAAAGAGTAACACAATATAATTTGGAACTAATGAACCTTTGTTTAGAATTGATTTTAGATTGATACTTTTTTCCATCGTAATAAATTTTCACAAAGATACATTTATAAATAAAAACTTACATTTTATTTTCTAAAAAATATCTTACAACAATAAAATAATAATAATTTGAAGTAATCAATTTATTAATCATGCTCACTGCATTGAAAATTTACATTAAATTAATTATCTAAGTTTTAATTGAGTTTTAACATAACTAAAACCAAAAAAACACCTCTATAACTGAACAATAATCAAAACTCTATCTATATTTGCACAAAAAATAAACTTAATGGAAAAAATATTCGACAACACCCAAGTTGCATTTTCGTTGAAAAGTGATACAGAACTCGATAGAGCTTATTTTCTTTTTAAAATGATTGACAGTCAGCCTTTAGTTAGGATAGGAACTGCTGTTACCAATTTTGCTATAAAAGCAAATCTTCCGGTAGAAGGATTAATCCGTGCAACTGTTTTTGACCATTTTTGTGGTGGTGTAAACGAAAACGATTGTATTACAGTGGTAGACAAAATGTTTACAAAAGGCGTTTCGTCTGTTTTAGATTATTCAGTTGAAGGAAAAGAAGAAGAAGAGCAATTTGATGCGGCTTTGCAAATGACTTTAAAAACTATTGAATTTGCTAAAGAACGTTTGGCAATTCCATTTGCGGTTTTTAAGCCAACAGGTTTTGGTCGTTTTGAATTGTATGAAAAATTAGGAGAAAAACAATCGTTAACTCCTGCAGAACAAGCAGAATGGGATAGAGTAGTAGCTCGTTTTAATAATGTTTGCAGCGAGGCACATAAAAAAGATGTTGCTTTATTGATTGATGGTGAAGAAAGCTGGATGCAGGATGCTGCAGATGATTTAGTTACCGAAATGATGCGCAAATACAATAAAGAAAAAGCAATTGTCTTTAATACGTTACAAATGTACCGTTGGGATCGTTTGGATTATTTGAAAAAATTACATGAAGTTGCCAAAAACGAAGGATTTTTTATTGGAATGAAATTGGTTCGCGGCGCTTACATGGAAAAAGAAAACAAAAGAGCTGAAGAGAAAAATTATGTTTCGCCAATTTGTATTTCGAAAGAAGCAACAGATATTAATTATGATGCTGCTGTACATTATATGTTAGACCATTTAGAAACAATGTCAATTTTTGCAGGAACTCACAACGAATTGAGTTCTTATAAATTGATGGAAATGATGCAGGAAAAAGGTATTGCCAAAAACGATAACAGAATCTGGTTTGGGCAATTGTACGGAATGAGTGATAATATCAGCTATAATTTGGCCGAAAACGGTTATAACGTAGCAAAATATCTTCCATTTGGACCTGTAAAAGATGTTATGCCCTATTTAATTCGTCGTGCTGAAGAAAACACTTCAGTTGCTGGGCAAACAAGCCGCGAATTATCTATGATTAAAGCAGAACGTAATAGAAGAAAAGGAAAATAATCTTTCTGAATTTTAGATTTTAGATTTTAGATTTTAGATTTTAGATTTTAGATTTTAGATTTTAGATTTTAGATTTTAGATTTTAGATTTTAGATTTTAGATT